>NZ_FQWW01000019.1 GCF_900129795.1 Flavobacterium sp. CF108
TGTTGATGCAGCCGAAGTACATCCGTTAGCTGCTGCTGTCACCGTATAACTTCCTGCAGGAGCTGTAACTGTATCTCCTGACTGGGTAACTCCTGTTGAAGGGCTTACCGCATAAGTATTAGAAGCACTGTAGTTTGATATGGTAAAACTTCCTGTTGCAGTTAAGCACGTCGGCTGGGTTACAGCACTTAATGTCGGAACTGCCGGAGTTGCCGGCTGTGCGTTGATAACCGCAGCTGTTGATGCAGCCGAAGTACATCCGTTAGCTGCTGCTGTCACCGTATAACTTCCTGCAGGAGCTGTAACGGTATCTCCTGACTGGGTAACCCCTGCTGATGGGCTTACCGCATAAGTGTTAGAAGCACTGTAGTTTGATATGGTAAAACTTCCTTCAGCTGTCAAACATGTCGGCTGGGTTACAGCACTTAATGTCGGAACTGCCGGAGTTGCCGGCTGAGCGTTGATAACTGCAGCTGATGATGCAGCCGAGGTACATCCGTTAGCCGATGCTGTCACCGTATAACTTCCTGCAGGAGCTGTAACTGTATCTCCTGACTGGGTAACCCCTGTTGAAGGGCTTACCGCATAAGTATTAGAGGCATTGTAGTTTGAAATGGTAAAACTTCCTGTTGCAGTTAAACATGTCGGCTGAATAACAGCACTTAATGTCGGAACTGCCGGAGTTGCCGGCTGAGCGTTGATAACCGCAGCTGTTGAAGCAGCCGAAGTACATCCGTTTGCCGATGCTGTCACCGTATAACTTCCTGCAGGAGCTGTAACTGTATCTCCTGACTGAGTAACCCCTGCTGAAGGACTTACCGTATATGTATTAGAGGCACTGTAGTTTGAAATGGTAAAACTTCCTTCAGCTGTCAAACATGTCGGCTGAATAACAGCACTTAATGTCGGAACTGCCGGAGTTGCCGGCTGAGCGTTGATAACCGCAGCTGTTGATGCAGCCGAAGTACATCCGTTAGCTGCTGCTGTCACCGTATAACTTCCTGCAGGAGCTGTAACTGTATCTCCTGACTGGGTAACCCCTGTTGAAGGGCTTACCGCATAAGTATTAGAAGCACTGTAGTTTGATATGGTAAAACTTCCTTCAGCTGTCAAGCACGTCGGCTGGGTTACAGCGCTTAATGTCGGAACTGCCGGAGTTGCCGGCTGAGCGTTGATAACCGCAGCTGTTGATGCAGCCGAAGTACATCCGTTAGCTGCTGCTGTCACCGT
>NZ_FQWW01000018.1 GCF_900129795.1 Flavobacterium sp. CF108
GGTTTTCTTTCAGAAAGATAGCCTTTCCATCCTCCTAATCTAGCAATAGCCCATATATATCGTTTCAAATCTGACGATTTATATGGGTTTTTTAGTTTTTCGGTTTTACCTTCTAATTGTATGATTTGCAGTTCTAAACATTCTATTTCTTGATCTGAAAAACAGCTTGTGGGTTCGATTTCTTCTTCGCTGGCATAAGCTATCTGCATGATGAAGAGCTTTATAATAGTCTCCAGCATCAAAAGACATAGTTTGCGAACTGCTTTACCTTGTGATAATTCGCTGGCTTCTATATTGAAGCCCTCTTTCTTTAAAATTCTAAATACTTCTTCAATAGTCCTCCTGTAGGTGTACCATTCAATACAAAGTAATGCAGTTTGTAAATCTTCAACTTTCTTTGTTGTTAATAATCTCCAAAGTATTGGGTTTTCAATATTTTCTCCTACTTCTTTTGCCTCAATAGCGTAAAGATTAATTTTATCTGGAAGATGTTTTCCTGAGTATTGATGTTTACCTATTGTTATCTCTGTAAAGCGGACTTCTATAGCAGCAGTTCTTTTCTTGATATTTCTTCTTTTATCTCCTTCCAGCTCAATTGTGTAGGTTCCTTGAAGTGACTGAGAACTAAGATGATCAAAAAGTTTTATTTTATTATCCAACATTCGATTAAATCGCGATCTAATCAATAAATGCGTTTTACTGTCAGGAACAAGACAAAATTGTTCAAAAATATCTCCTTCTCTATCCTGAATAATGATTATTTCTTTTGCTTTGCTTAGCCTTTTCTTGGTTTCAAGTGAAGAGTCTATCCATCTATAAGATTCTTTTTCTTCGATGGGTATGCGATTATGAACATGGGGCTTCATTTTAGGAGGCAGTTCATGAGCTCTATTCCATATTTTTACATCTGAAAAACCATAGGGCATCAAAGTATCTGCATCTATAATAAAACTTGGATGAATAAAAAAGCCGAGTCCCCCAACAGAAGCATTGGTTAATCCAATGGATTGATCCTTTTTAATCCTATTCTTATGATTATAAAGGTTTATTTCACTACTATCTTGAATACATAAAACAGATTTATCTTCAACACAGCTTACACAATTAATAGACATGTTATTTATAATATCAGCTTCACTAACATTATCATTTTGCAAAAATCGGTAAATAGCTTTGGCTTCAGAGTCACTTTCTGCTAATTGTCTTATTGAATAAATACTATTAGCAAACAAGCGATTGAGAATAGAATTACCTCTATTCAACAATCGCTTGTCTTTTAAATTTTCAAAATATCTAGTCTGCACTTTTTATCAAATATAATCAAAAACATATTTGTGTCCAGACGGTAGC
>NZ_FQWW01000015.1 GCF_900129795.1 Flavobacterium sp. CF108
ATTACAATTCAGGATACGACAGCTCCAGCATGGACAACACAGACTGGTTCTTTAAATCAGACTATTGAATGCAGCAATGCTGAAGCTTTAACTTCGGCTCAGGCTTTATTCCCTGCTGCTTCTGATTTATGCGACACTGATGTTTCGAATATCACTAAAGTAAGCGGACAGTTCGTTGCTTCTGAAGGATGTTCAAATGCCGGAACTTACACCAACACTTGGACAGTAAAAGATGACTGCGGAAATTCTTCTGATACTTTCACTCAGGTAATTACAATTCAGGATACAACTGCTCCAGTTTGGACAACACAGGCTGGTTCTTTAAACCAGACTATCGAATGCAGCAATGCTGAAGCTTTAACTTCAGCTCAGGCTTTATTCCCTGCAGCTTCTGATTTATGCGATGCTGATGTTTCGAATATCACAAAAGTAAGCGGGCAGTTTGTTGCTTCTGAAGGATGTGCAAATGCTGGAACATACACTAACACTTGGACTGTAAAAGACGACTGCGGCAATACTTCTGATACTTTCACACAAATCATTACAATTCAGGATACAACTGCTCCGACTTGGACAACACAGACTGGTTCTTTAGATGTAACATTACAATGTGCCGATACAGAAGGATTTAATAATGCTCAAAATCAAGCACCAATTGCAACAGATAATTGCAACGGAACCGTAACTTATACTAAAACAAGTGGCGAGCTTCAAAGAGGAAGCTGTGGAAGCACAGGAACTTATACTAATACCTGGACAGCAAAAGACAGCTGTAATAACACCTCAGCTATTTTTACACAAGTAATTACAATTCAAGATACTGCAGCTCCAACATGGATTACGCAGGCAGGAACATTAAATGTAACTTTACAATGCAGTGATACTGCTGGTTTAGAAAATGCTCAAAATCAGACTCCAGCTGCAACTGCAAATTGTACATTTGTTACTTATGAAAAAACAAGCGGTCAATTTGTGGCTTCTGAAGGATGTTCAAATGCTGGAACATATACAAATAGCTGGATTGCAAAAGATGACTGCGGAAATGTTACCGATAGTTTTATTCAAATAATAACTATTGAAGATACAACTGCTCCAGCTTGGACAACTCAGGCTGGTTCTTTAAACCAAACTATTGAATGCAGCAATGCTGACGCTTTAGCAACAGCTCAGGCTTTATTCCCTGCTGCTTCTGATTTATGCGACACTGATGTTTCTAATATCACTAAAATAAGCGGGCAGTTTGTTGCTTCTGAAGGATGTGCAAATGCTGGAACATACACTAACACTTGGACTGTAAAAGACGACTGCGGCAATACTTCTGATACTTTCACTCAAATTATTACTATTCAGGATACAACTGCGCCAACTTGGACAACACAGGCTGGTTCTTTAAACCAAACTATTGAATGCAGTAATGCTGAAGCTTTAACTTCGGCTCAGGCTTTATTCCCTGCTGCTTCTGATTTATGCGACACTGATGTTTCGAATATCACTAAAGTAAGCGGGCAGTTTGTTGCTTCTGAAGGATGTGCAAATGCTGGAACATACACTAACACTTGGACTGTAAAAGACGACTGCGGCAATACTTCTGATACTTTCACACAAGTAATTACAATTCAGGATACAACTGCTCCGACTTGGACAACACAGACTGGTTCTTTAAATCAGACTATTGAATGCAGCAATGCTGAAGCCCTAACTTCGGCGCAAGCCTTATTCCCAGCTGCCTCTGATTTATGTGATGCTGATGTTTCAAATATCACTAAAGTAAGCGGACAGTTTGTGGCTTCTGAAGGATGTGCAAATGCTGGAACATACACTAACACTTGGACTGTAAAAGACGACTGCGGCAATACTTCTGATACTTTCACACAAATCATTACAATTCAGGATACAACTGCTCCGACTTGGACAACACAGGCTGGTTCTTTAAACCAAACTATCGAATGCAGCAATGCTGAAGCTTTGACTTCAGCTCAGGCTTTATTCCCTGCTGCTTCTGATTTATGCGATGCTGATGTTTCGAATATCACTAAAGTAAGCGGACAATTCGTGGCTTCTGAAGGATGTTCAAATGCCGGGACTTATACCAATACCTGGACTGTAAAAGACGACTGCGACAACACTTCGGACACTTTCACTCAGGTAATTACAATTCAGGATACAACTGCTCCAGCATGGACAACACAAGCTGGTTCTTTAAACCAAACTATTGAATGCAGCAATGCTGAAGCTTTGACTTCTGCTCAGGCTTTATTCCCAGCTGCTTCTGATTTATGCGACACTGATGTTTCTAATATCACTAAAGTAAGCGGACAGTTCGTTGCTTCTGAAGGATGCTCAAATTCTGGAACTTACACCAATACCTGGACTGTAAAAGACGACTGCGGAAATACTTCTGATACTTTTACTCAAATTATTACTATTCAGGATACTACTGCCCCAGCATGGACAACGCAAAGTAGTTCTTTAAACCAGACTATTGA
>NZ_FQWW01000014.1 GCF_900129795.1 Flavobacterium sp. CF108
TTCAAAAGAAAGGCGACGACATACTCTCCCACAATGATGCAGTACCATCTGCGCAGGCGGGCTTAACTACTCTGTTCGGGATGGGAAGAGGTGAGCCCCGCCGCAATAACCACCTTAAGGTTTTTAGTCTAAAGTCACAAGTCTTAAAGTTGTAAAGTCTTTCGACCTTTGGCTTTAATCTTTCGACTTAAAGACTGCTCTGCGTCGAGCTAATATTTTAACATACTGAGATAAAGAAAAGAAAAATGTTTTAGAAAGTTTCTTCTCCCGCCCTTGAGCGGGAGAAAAGGGTGTACATAAGCTTACGGATTATTAGTACTACTCGACTATGACATTACTGCCTTTACATCTATAGCCTATCAACGTGGTCATCTTCCACGATCCTTAAAAGAAATCTCATCTTGTGGTGGGTTTCGCGCTTATATGCTTTCAGCGCTTATCCCTTCCAAACGTAGCTACTCTGCGGTGCCCCTGGCGGGACAACAGATACACTAGAGGTTTGTCCAATTCGGTCCTCTCGTACTAGAATCAGATCCACTCAAATTTCTAACGCCCACAGTAGATAGAGACCGAACTGTCTCACGACGTTCTGAACCCAGCTCGCGTGCCACTTTAATGGGCGAACAGCCCAACCCTTGGGACCTTCTCCAGCCCCAGGATGTGACGAGCCGACATCGAGGTGCCAAACCCCCCCGTCGATATGAGCTCTTGGGGGAGATCAGCCTGTTATCCCCGGCGTACCTTTTATCCTTTGAGCGATGGCCCTTCCATGCGGAACCACCGGATCACTATGCTCTACTTTCGTACCTGATCGACCTGTATGTCTCTCAGTCAAGCTCCCTTATGCCATTGCACTCTACGCACGGTTACCAAGCGTACTGAGGGAACCTTTAGAAGCCTCCGTTACTCTTTTGGAGGCGACCACCCCAGTCAAACTACCCACCAAGCAATGTCCCCCGCAGCGCGGGGTTAGGCCTCAGATAAACAAAGGGTTGTATTTCAACAATGACTCCACAACGCCTGGCGACGCCGCTTCATAGTCTCCAACCTATCCTACACATCATTTATCCAAGGTCAATACTAAGCTATAGTAAAGGTGCACAGGGTCTTTTCGTCCCACTGCGGGTAAACGGCATCTTCACCGTTACTACAATTTCACCGAGCTCATGGCTGAGACAGTGTCCAGATCGTTACACCATTCGTGCAGGTCGGAACTTACCCGACAAGGAATTTCGCTACCTTAGGACCGTTATAGTTACGGCCGCCGTTTACTGGGGCTTCAATTCAATGCTTCTCCGAAGATAACATCTCCTCTTAACCTTCCAGCACCGGGCAGGTGTCAGGCCCTATACTTCATCTTACGATTTTGCAGAGCCCTGTGTTTTTGATAAACAGTCGCCTGGACCTCTTCACTGCGGCCCCGATTGCTCGGGGCGACCTTTCTCCCGAAGTTACAGGTCTATTTTGCCTAATTCCTTAGCCATGAATCTCTCGAGCACCTTAGGATTCTCTCCTCAACTACCTGTGTCGGTTTACGGTACTGGTACTAATTACCTGAAGTTTAGAGGTTTTTCTTGGAAGCCCTTAGGCGCACTATCTCTTTGTCCGAAGACTCCGAGTACTATCGTATTTCACCAGTCTCTGCGGATTTGCCTGCAGAGCCTATAGCTAGGTACTTTAACGAACTATTCCGTCAGTTCGCGGCGCTTTCATCACTCCGTCACCCCATCACAGTAATTAGTAGTACGGGAATATTAACCCGTTAGCCATCGACTGTCCCTTTCGGGTTCGCCTTAGGACCAGACTAACCCACAGCTGATTAGCATAGCTGTGGAAACCTTAGTTTTTCGGTGTGCGGGTTTCTCGCCCGCATTATCGTTACTTATGCCTACATTTTCTTTTCTAACCAGTCCAGCATACCTTACGATACACCTTCAACCCTGTTAGAATGCTCCCCTACCACTTACAGTAAACTGTAAATCCATAGCTTCGGTAATATGCTTATGCCCGATTATTATCCATGCTCGTCCGCTCGACTAGTGAGCTGTTACGCACTCTTTAAATGAATGGCTGCTTCCAAGCCAACATCCTAGCTGTCTGGGCAGACAAACCTCGTTCTTTCAACTTAGCATATATTTGGGGACCTTAGCTGATGGTCTGGGTTCTTTCCCTCTCGGACTTGGACCTTAGCACCCAAGCCCTCACTGCTGAGAAACATTATATAGCATTCGGAGTTTGTCAGGAATTGGTAGGCGGTGAAGCCCCCGCATCCAATCAGTAGCTCTACCTCTATATAACTTTATTCAGCGCTGCACCTAAATGCATTTCGGGGAGTACGAGCTATTTCCGAGTTTGATTGGCCTTTCACCCCTACCCACAGGTCATCCGAAGACTTTTCAACGTCAACCGGTTCGGACCTCCACTGTGTGTTACCACAGCTTCATCCTGCCCATGGGTAGATCACACGGTTTCGCGTCTAACACTACTGACTAAAGCGCCCTATTCAGACTCGCTTTCGCTGCGGATCCGTGGCTTAACCACTTAACCTCGCCAGCAGCGTTAACTCGTAGGCTCATTATGCAAAAGGCACGCCGTCACCCCACGAAAGGGCTCCGACCGCTTGTAAGCGTATGGTTTCAGGATCTATTTCACTCCGTTATTCACGGTTCTTTTCACCTTTCCCTCACGGTACTGGTTCACTATCGGTCTCTCAGGAGTATTTAGCCTTAGCGGATGGTCCCGCCAAATTCAGACAGGGTTTCACGTGCCCCGCCCTACTCAGGATACCACTATCTATTATACTTGTTACCCATACGGGGCTATCACCCTCTATGGCGTCACTTTCCAGTAACTTCCGGTTCCTTGTACATAAAATGTCGTGGTCCTACAACCCCATCAATGCCGTAACATCAATGGTTTGGGCTAATCCGCGTTCGCTCGCCACTACTTACGGAATCACTTTTGTTTTCTTCTCCTCCGCCTACTTAGATGTTTCAGTTCAGCGGGTTTGCCCACCTATCGGTGTACTATGTCTTCAACATAGTGGGTTGCCCCATTCGGGTATCTGCGGATCAATCAATGTGTGCTTGTCCCCGCAGCTTTTCGCAGCTTATCACGCCCTTCATCGCCTCTGAGAGCCTAGGCATCCCCCATACGCCCTTATTTTGCTTATTGTACCAATCATAAAATCAATTATGACCGTTTTTTTTGTTTTTTACAATAAAATTGTAAAAAACGCTTTCTACTTTCTTATTATTTTCTTATCTCAATATGTCAATGAACTTTATTCACTTATAAGCCATAGGCCTTAAGCTGTAAGCTTTCGCTTTGGTGGAGAATAACGGAGTCGAACCGTTGACCTCCTGCGTGCAAGGCAGGCGCTCTAGCCAGCTGAGCTAATCCCCCGTTTCAATTTTAGATTGTTGAATTCAGATTTTAGATTTCTAATTCTTCTCTAATTTCTTTTGGTGAATCCCAGCATCTAGAATTTCCTTTTTTCTTAAGTTTCAGTCTTTTTAATTTGTTCTTATAATTTACAATTCATAATTTATAATTAACAATTCTTAAAAAGTAGTCCCGGGCAGACTCGAACTGCCGACCCCTACATTATCAGTGTAGTACTCTAACCAGCTGAGCTACGAGACTCTGTTTTACTTAAAAATTTATTATTTGAACTAACAGCAAGAGTAATGGAATGTGTGATTTAGAAGTCACCTGATTAGCATCTTTTTTCCTCAGCGTGCATATAGCTAACACTAAAGCTCTAGAAAGGAGGTGTTCCAGCCGCACCTTCCGGTACGGCTACCTTGTTACGACTTAGCCCTAGTTACCAGTTTTACCCTAGGCAGCTCCTTGCGGTCACCGACTTCAGGCACCCCCAGCTTCCATGGCTTGACGGGCGGTGTGTACAAGGCCCGGGAACGTATTCACCGGATCATGGCTGATATCCGATTACTAGCGATTCCAGCTTCACGGAGTCGAGTTGCAGACTCCGATCCGAACTGTGACCGGTTTTATAGATTCGCTCCTGGTCACCCAGTGGCTGCTCTCTGTACCGGCCATTGTAGCACGTGTGTAGCCCAAGGCGTAAGGGCCGTGATGATTTGACGTCATCCCCACCTTCCTCACAGTTTGCACTGGCAGTCTTGTTAGAGTTCCCGACATGACTCGCTGGCAACTAACAACAGGGGTTGCGCTCGTTATAGGACTTAACCTGACACCTCACGGCACGAGCTGACGACAACCATGCAGCACCTTGTAAATTGTCTTGCGAAAGTTCTGTTTCCAAAACGGTCAATCTACATTTAAGCCTTGGTAAGGTTCCTCGCGTATCATCGAATTAAACCACATGCTCCACCGCTTGTGCGGGCCCCCGTCAATTCCTTTGAGTTTCATTCTTGCGAACGTACTCCCCAGGTGGGATACTTATCACTTTCGCTTAGCCACTGAAATTGCTTCCAACAGCTAGTATCCATCGTTTACGGCGTGGACTACCAGGGTATCTAATCCTGTTCGCTCCCCACGCTTTCGTCCATCAGCGTCAATCCATTAGTAGTAACCTGCCTTCGCAATTGGTATTCCATGTAATATCTAAGCATTTCACCGCTACACTACATATTCTAGTTACTTCCTAATAATTCAAGTTCAGCAGTATCAATGGCCGTTCCACCGTTGAGCGATGGGCTTTCACCACTGACTTACTAAACCGCCTACGGACCCTTTAAACCCAATGATTCCGGATAACGCTTGGATCCTCCGTATTACCGCGGCTGCTGGCACGGAGTTAGCCGATCCTTATTCTTACGATACCGTCAAGCTCCTATACATAGGAGTGTTTCTTCTCGTACAAAAGCAGTTTACAATCCATAGGACCGTCATCCTGCACGCGGCATGGCTGGATCAGGCTTGCGCCCATTGTCCAATATTCCTCACTGCTGCCTCCCGTAGGAGTCTGGTCCGTGTCTCAGTACCAGTGTGGGGGATCTCCCTCTCAGGACCCCTACCCATCGTTGCCTTGGTAAGCCGTTACCTTACCAACTAGCTAATGGGACGCATGCTCATCTTTCACCGTTGTGACTTTAATTATAAAGTGATGCCACTCTATAATACTATGAGGTATTAATCCAAATTTCTCTGGGCTATCCCTCTGTGAAAGGCAGATTGCATACGCGTTACGCACCCGTGCGCCGGTCTCTATATCCGAAGACATATACCCCTCGACTTGCATGTGTTAAGCCTGCCGCTAGCGTTCATCCTGAGCCAGGATCAAACTCTTCATCGTATATTTTAATATTATATAATCGATGCTTTATCTAGTGGTTCTTTTCAAATCTTTCGATTCCTTTACTCTTATTCTTTTGTTTTGAAATCTCTTTCAAAACGGCTGTCAATTCAATATGTCTACGAACGTGTTTTTATTTTCTTTCGCTTGTCTCTCAAAGCGGGTGCAAAACTAAAAATTCTTTTTGTTTCTCGCAAGAAAAATTTAAAGTTTTTTTGAAATTTTTTTCAATCTCTTTTTCTTTAATTTTTCTTCCAGTTTCTCAAAGAGCTTCCGTGTTTTGCGGGGTGCAAATGTAAAAAGCATTTTCAAATCTCACAAGCTTTTCTCAATCTTTTTTCTGAAAAAATTTTCAGTTTCGATTT
>NZ_FQWW01000013.1 GCF_900129795.1 Flavobacterium sp. CF108
CTAAAAAACCCATATAAATCGTCAGATTTGAAACGATATATATGGGCTATTGCTAGATTAGGAGGATGGAAAGGCTATCTTTCTGAAAGAAAACCCGGCATCACAACCTTTTGGATTGGTCTGCAAAAATTTAATTCAGTAATGCAAGGTTGGAGACTCTTTACAGATGTGTCCAGACGGTAGCCTTTGAAAGGCTTTTTGAATAATCGAACGATATAAATCTAATTATTATCGCCCTCGCTGTAGAAATTATTTTCTTCATCTTCCGAACCTATTTCTTCCTGATCATCATCAAGTTCAGAACCCGGAACATCAAGATCATCTCCAAGTTTATCACTATTTTGTTTCCATTCATGATTGTCCTGATTGATGATTCTTTCACCAGAAATATCTTCCGGATCAATATCTTCCAGTTTATCTTCTTGATAATAAATGTCTTCATTTGCCGGATAATCTAAGTTTTCCAGATTTTTTTCAATTTGATTTTCTTTTGCTGTGTTTTTATCTTCTGAGTTTATCATGATTTCAATATTTTAAGTCTCTAATAAAATTATGAAATCAAAGGTCTTTGTTTGTTACATTTTTAGAATCAGGATATTGCAGTATTGACATAAACAAAGAAAAATTATCTCATTATCTAAATTGACAAATTATCTGATTTGCCCAATCTCTTTCCATGTAATTAATTGAATTTTATTTTCTTTTAGTTTCGTTTTGCATTCAGTACTTGTAAAATAATCAAAGTCAATTTGACGCCACTCTGAACCAAAATTTGGATGGTTTACAGTAATACCCTGCATTTCAAATTCATCGAAAGCAGGATGAAGTAAGAAAACATTAAATCCTGAAGTAATACTATCTAAAGCTTTCTCGTAAGATTTTTTAAGTTCTCCTTTTTCGAAATCATTATAATATCCAATTAAAAGAGTGTCTGCTAAAAGAGTAGTCTCAAAATCATATTTTTCATCAGATAAACTAATGGATTCTACAAAATCTTTATTGATGAAAATAGGTAAGTTGTATGTTTCTCCAAGTTCTTTATAAACCTCTAAAATTTCTGGAGTTACGCCAACACTGCACATATGCGAGTCAAGATGTGTAGATTGAATACCAAATTGCAAAGCTTTTTCGATTTGAGCCGTTAGCTCTTTTTTGATTTCAGAAGGTTTTGCATTGTCTTTAAAATCTTTTCTGGTTTTGTAAAAATAACCGTTTTGATCGACTAAACTTGGAACTTCAGAAACAGGAAGAACTGGTCCGAATTTATAATTTTCCCATTCACAAGTCAAAGTTAAATGAATGCCGCAATCATAATTTGGATTGTTTTTGGCAAATTGAGCCATTTCATAAAACCATGGACACGGAACCATTATACTGTATGAGTTTACAGATCCGTTTTGAAGCGCTTTTATAGTTGCTTGATTTTCTGAATGTGATAAACCGGCATCGTCGGCATGAATGATTAGTAGTTTTGTATTTTCAGGATATCCAAGTTTTTGAGCTAAGTTCATTTTATTTTGTTTGAGTTAATGGCATGCGGATTTTCGCGGTTTTAAACGGATTTTATTTTTTTATTATGATAGATGTGCTTTGCGGGGCTTCGACTTCGCTCAGCCTGACAATTCGACTTCGCTCAGTCTGACAATTTGACTTCGCTCAATCTGACGGCATGCACACCATTTTTAATTGATTTTATTCAAATTTAAAAATTTCTGGGGTTTAGGTTTTATATTGTTTTTGAATTAACTCAATTTTATAATGGACAAATGATCTAATTAATTAAATTTCCCTGAAATTAACTTATCTTTGCCGACTGAAAAAAGAAACACATGAAGTTTGATTTATTACAAAAAGATCCGCAGTCTAAAGCAAGAGCGGGAAGTATAACTACTGATCACGGCGTAATCGAAACGCCTATTTTTATGCCTGTTGGAACGGTGGCTTCGGTAAAAGGAGTACATCAGCGTGAATTAAAAGACGATATTAATCCGGATATTATTCTTGGAAATACGTACCATTTATATTTACGTCCGCAGACAGAAATTCTTGAAAAAGCAGGAGGATTGCATAAATTCATGAATTGGGATCGTAATATTTTGACTGATTCTGGCGGATATCAGGTTTATTCTCTTTCTTCAAATAGAAAAATTAAAGAAGAAGGAGTAAAGTTTAAATCACATATTGACGGTTCTTACCACTTTTTTACTCCAGAAAATGTAATGGAAATCCAGCGTACAATTGGAGCCGATATTATTATGGCTTTTGATGAATGTACGCCTTATCCTTGTGATTACAGATACGCACAAAGATCAATGCACATGACACACCGCTGGTTGGATCGTTGTATTAATCATTTAGAAAAAGTTCCTTATAAATACGGTTACGAACAGACTTTTTTCCCAATCGTTCAGGGAAGCACATATAAAGATTTGCGTCGTCAGTCGGCTGAATATATTGCAAATTCTGGGCGGCAGGGAAATGCCATTGGCGGATTATCAGTAGGAGAGCCAGCAGAAGAAATGTACGCTATGACCGAAGTTGTCTGCGAAATTCTTCCGGAAGATAAACCTCGTTATTTAATGGGAGTGGGAACTCCTATAAATATATTAGAAAATATCGCGTTAGGAATTGATATGTTTGACTGCGTTATGCCAACGCGTAATGCAAGAAACGGTATGTTGTTTACAGCAAACGGAACAATCAATATTAAAAACAAAAAGTGGGAAGCTGATTTTTCTCCTATTGATGAAATGGGACATACTTTTGTAGATACAGAATACACAAAAGCGTATTTACGCCACTTATTTGCTGCTAACGAATATTTAGGAAAACAAATTGCTACAATTCATAATCTTGGTTTCTACATGTGGTTGGTTCGTGAAGCTAGAAAACATATCTTAGCAGGCGATTTTAGACCATGGAAAGAAATGATGGTTAAAAATATGAGTCAACGCCTTTAAGAGTTTAAAAGTTTCAAGTTTCAGGTTTCAAGTTCTTTGTAGAACGGGATTCCAAAACTTGAAACGTGAAACAAAATAAACTTGAAACTAAACTTATGCTGTCAATAATAGATAAATACATCTTAAAAAGATATCTCGGAACTTTCTCTGTGATGCTGCTTTTGTTTGCGCCAATTGGAATCGTAATTGACGTTTCTGAAAAAGTAAATAAGATGCTCGAAAACAAGATTCCGTTTATGGATATCGCGTTCTATTATTACAATTTTACAATCTATTTTATAAACTCTTTATTTCCGATATTTCTGTTTTTATCGGTAATCTGGTTTACTTCAAAACTGGCTAATAATACAGAGATTATTGCGATTTTAAGTTCAGGGATTTCATTTACGCGTTTTCTTCGTCCTTATATTATAGGTGCAACAATTGTTTCGATTTTCGTTTTGCTGATGGGATTTTTTATTGTTCCTGCCGCAAGTGAGGGTTATAATAATTTTAGGTATACCTATTTAAAAGGAAACGGAAAGGAACTCATGCGGGGTGAAAACACCAATGTTTACAGACAGATCAATGATCATGATTTTATTTTTGTAAACAGTTTTAATGAAGAGTCTAAAACGGCGTTTAATTTTACGTTAGAACATTTTGAAAAAGATAAACTAACGTATAAAATTACAGCAAGCCGTATTAAATGGGACCCGAAATTAAAGACGTATATTTTGTATGATTATACCAAAAGGACTCTTGCTGACTTGAACGATGTAATTGAAAGAGAACCTGAGAAGAAAGTAAAATTTAAGTTTGAACTTGCTGATTTAACGCCTGTTGTTTACATAGCAGAAACATTAACTTTGGGCAAATTGATTGATTTTATTGAAAAAGAAAGAAAAAGAGGTTCAGGAAATATCAATACCTATTTAGTAGTTCTTTACAAAAAATACAGTATCCCGGTTTCTGCCTTTATCCTGACTATTATTGCAGTATCAGTTTCTTCAATGAAACGCCGAGGCGGTATGGGAATGAACCTGGCTATTGGAATCGCAATTGCGTTTTCATTTGTATTCTTTGATAAAATATTTGGTACTCTTGCCGAAAAATCTACTTTTTCACCTTTATTAGCTGTTTGGTTCCCAAATATTGTTTTTGGAATTCTGGCAGTTTACTTATTACGTAATGCGAAACGATAATTTAAAAAGTTACTTAAACCTTCATTTAATTGTTTTTATTTGGGGATTTACAGCTATTCTTGGAGCTTTAATTACAATTGATGCCGAAAACTTAGTGTGGTTTAGAATGTTGATTGCCGGAATTTTTCTTGGCGGATTTATTCTTTATAAAAAGCAGTCTTTTAAAATATCAGCACAATCTTTTACTAAATTAATTTTCGTTGGATTATTAATTGCACTGCATTGGATTTTCTTTTTTAAAGCCATTCACGTATCAAATGTTTCCATAACATTGTCAATTTTTTCACTTGGAGCTTTTTTTGCCTCTTTATTAGAGCCGCTTTTTTACGGAAGAAAGATTTTATGGTACGAAGTTTTCTTCGGATTAATCATCATTGCTGGATTAGGATTGATATTACAGGTTGAAATTAAATATCTTACAGGAGTTTATTACGCCTTAATTTCGATAATTCTTGGGGTTTTATTTACCCTCATGAATGGAAAATTAATCTCAGATCATGAGCCTTCAGTTATTACATTTTATGAATTTGGCGCAGGTGTTTTCTTTATCTCTATTTATTTTTTAGTGATAGGAAAATTCAATGCAGACTTTTTTGTAATGTCACTAAATAACTGGATTTTGCTGTTGATTTTGGCTTCTGTCTGCACAGCTTATGCCTTTACTGCTTCGGTAAAAGTAATGCAGCGCTTAACTCCTTATACGGTAATGTTAACCACTAATTTAGAGCCGGTTTACGGTATTCTTTTGGCTTATTTTATCTTGGGCGGAAAGGAAAAAATGAGCACCGAATTTTACATAGGGGCTGTAATAATCGTTATTACAGTTATTTTAAATGGTGTTTTTAAACATTATAAGAATAAAGAAAAAGTGTAGTATTTGCCTTATTTTTAAATTACATTTTTACATTTTAAACACGAAATAATCACACGAATAGTATAATATTTTTATATTTGCGGTTCGATTTAAAAACAAAATTCAAAAATCCATGGAATATTTAGATTTTGAGCTTCCAATAAAAGAACTTGAAGAACAGTTAGAAAAGTGTGTTATAATTGGAAAAGAATCTGACGTTGATGTTACGCCAACTTGTAAAGAAATCAACAAGAAATTAGTAGAGACTAAAAAAGAAATATACAAAAATCTTACGGCTTGGCAGCGTGTACAATTGTCAAGACACCCAAATAGACCTTATACTTTAGATTATATCAGAGCAATTTGCGGTGATACATTCTTAGAACTTCATGGAGACAGAGGTTTTAAAGATGATAAAGCAATGGTTGGTGGTCTTGGTAAAGTAAACGGACAATCGTTTATGATTATCGGGCAGCAAAAAGGTTTTAATACAAAAACACGTCAATACCGTAATTTTGGTATGGCAAATCCAGAAGGATACCGTAAAGCTTTGCGTTTGATGAAAATGGCAGAGAAATTCGGAATCCCGGTTTTAACTTTAGTAGATACTCCGGGTGCATACCCAGGACTTGAAGCTGAAGAAAGAGGGCAGGGAGAAGCTATTGCAAGAAATATTTTCGAAATGGTTCGTCTGCAAGTGCCAATCATCACCATTATTGTAGGTGAAGGAGCTTCTGGTGGAGCTTTAGGAATAGGTGTTGGAGACAAAGTTTATATGTTAGAGAATACTTGGTATTCTGTAATTTCTCCAGAATCATGTTCTTCAATTTTATGGAAAAGCTGGGAGTACAAAGAACGTGCTGCGGATGCTTTAAAATTGACTTCTTCTGACATGAAAAAACAAAAATTAGTTGATGATGTAATTCCTGAACCACTAGGCGGAGCGCACTACGACCGCGAAACTACTTTTAAAACAGTGGCAGAATACATTACCAAAGGATATAACGAATTGAAAGACTTATCAACAGCCGAGCTGATTGCCCAAAGAATGGACAAATACAGCAATATGGGCGAGTATAAAGAGTAAATTCATATAATATGATTAAAAATCCGAAGCCCTGCGGTTTCGGATTTTTTTTTGGTTATCAACAAAAGCAAAATATTTATAAACATTTAATAGTTATAACTAGATAACAATTTTTTTTTAAATTTTGTTACTTTCGCTATATGGAAAATTTCAAGAATGTAAATCCTGTAAAGGTAGATAAAACCACTATTATTAATCTCGAAAAGGGAAAACTTCCTCCGCAAGTTCTTGATTTGGAGGAGGCTGTGCTTGGTGCGATGATGATTGATAAAAAAGGGGTAGATGACGTAATTGATATTTTACAGCCCGATGCTTTTTACAAAGACGCGCACAAACATATTTTTGAAGCGATCTTACAGCTTTTTACCGAAACACAGCCAATCGATTTGCTGACGGTTTCGACTCAGTTAAAGAAAAATGGAAAATTAGAATTAGCCGGAGGAGATTTTTATCTGATTCAGCTTACGCAAAAAATTGCTTCTTCTGCACACATTGAATTTCACTCGCGTATTATTCTTCAAAAATTTATTCAAAGAAGTTTGATTAGAATTTCTTCTGAAATTATCGAAGAATCATATGATGAAACTACAGACGTATTTGATTTATTAGACAAAGCCGAATCAAAATTATACGAAGTAACGCAGGGAAATATTAAGCGTAGTTCTGAAACTGCCCAAAGTTTGGTTTTACAAGCAAAGAAACGTATTGAAGAAATTGCGGGTAAAGAAGGTTTGAGCGGTATCGCGACTGGTTTTGAGAAATTAGATCAGGTAACTTCCGGCTGGCAGCCTTCAGATTTAATTATTATTGCAGCTCGTCCGGGTATGGGTAAAACAGCATTCGTACTTTCAATGGCGCGAAATGTGGCTATTCAGTTTGGGCATGCAGTAGCAGTTTTCTCTCTGGAGATGGCATCAGTTCAGTTGATTACAAGGCTTATTTCTTCTGAAACAGGATTGTCTTCAGAAAAACTAAGAACAGGAAAATTGGAAAAACACGAATGGGAGCAGTTGAGTACTAAAGTTAAGGATTTAGAAAAAGCTCCATTATTTATTGATGATACACCTTCACTTTCGATCTTCGATTTACGTGCAAAATGTCGTCGTTTAGCTTCGCAGCACGGAATTCGATTAATTATTATTGACTACTTGCAGTTAATGACAGCAGGAGGAAATGGTAAAGGAGGAGGAAACCGTGAGCAGGAGATTTCGACAATTTCCCGAAACTTAAAAGCATTAGCAAAAGAATTAAACGTTCCGGTTATTGCATTATCTCAGTTATCGCGTGCCGTTGAAACCCGTGGATCAAGTAAACGTCCGCTGCTTTCGGATCTTCGTGAATCTGGAGCGATTGAGCAGGATGCTGATATTGTATCATTTATTTATCGTCCGGAATATTATAAAATTGAAGAATGGGATGATGATGAACAATCGCCAACAGCAGGTCAGGCTGAGTTTATTATAGCCAAACACCGTAACGGTGGACTTGAAAATATCCGTTTAAAATTCTTAGGACATTTAGGTAAGTTTGATAACCTTGAAGATTTTAGCGGAGGATATGATGATTTACCTTCAAAAATGAACCACGACGATAATCCGTTCATTACTAAAAACCTTCCTTCTGCAAATGAAGCCTTTGGAAGCAATTTAAATGATGACGATGATGACAGTGATGTTCCATTTTAACTAAAATAAAATTCTAAAAAAAAAAATCTTTATGAGCGCCTGCTTGTAAAGATTTTTTTTTTTATTCAATGATTAGATGCTTCCGTATATAATTTCACAAAATAATATTTCTACATAAAAATTAATTCGGTAGATTAGCAAAACCATAAAACAAATTCAAAATTATTAACTAATTAAATTAAAAAACTATGAGCGAAGAAATCTTTCCAGGGCCTATTCAAATTCCGTTGGCAACTGCTGAAGTATGGGAAAAAAGATACGTGGATGATACCACGATCGAAACCCGTGAAAACAAAGTAAAATCTTTTTTAATACCACGCGAAAGTTTAGAAAAAGTACTTGCACTTGAAACAGATGCAGTTCGTGCTTATCTTGGTATCAATGATCAAAAAGAAAAAACCTTGCTTTTTGTAGGTGCACAATATGATAAGGAAACGGGTAAATATGTCGATGTTTACGGACATTCATCATCTCAGCTAAATAGGGTAGAATCTGCTGAAGAAGTTGTGTATGATGGTACACGGCCTAGCCCGCCATATTAATAGTGAAGCATCTAAAAAATGAATGAATTATTAATATACTCGACTTATTCCGTTTTATTAATAAACCTAATAGTCTATTCATATAGCTTTTTCCGAAAGGGAAAAGCTAATGTTTTTTTTGTCTCTTATCTAGCCTTTTCCTTTGCTATGCAATTTAGTATGGAACTATGCTATCATCTTGGAATGACTAATTTAATTTTTGTCAATATGTTCTTTATAGGACAAATGATATTACTTGGAATTTTCTATAATTCATTGAGTCAGATAAAAGGCCAAAAAATATTCATAATAATTAGTCTGACTTTAGCATTATTAGTTTTAACGATCCAATTTTGTATAGATTCGGGTGAGTTTTTTAAATTTAATTTATTTGAAATTACTTTAACAAATGTGCTTACAGTAATTTATGCCTTGTTTCACTTTTATAATATGCTCACAGAAAGTAAAAAATATTATTATACTACTGTAGGTCTTGTATTTTACTTATTAGCAAGTACCGTGTTATATTTAATTGGGAATTTTTCTTTAGGACTTAGCAGCGAGCTTAAATATCTAACCTGGATATTAAATGCTTTTTTAATTTTAATCTATCAGTTTTTTATTTTATACGATTGGAAAATAAATTTTTATAAAGAGGTTACAATTAAAAACTAACAATTAGCTTAATCAAAAATCAAATTTAATTATGAAAAAAAGAAATTTTTGCATTGCTTTAATAACATTACTTGTCACGTTTTCATGCCAGAAAGGAGCATCTCAGGATGAAATAAATGTAACAACATCACAAAAGAATGATTGGCTAAATGCTAATTTAGATGATGAATTTGCCAGTTCGCAAAAACAAGTTAAGAGTTATTTATTTTCATCCCAAGATTTTTCTAAATTGACATCATCTCCAGATTTGCATCATTTACGATTTGTTTTAGGATATGAAAATGGGATTATAAAAATTGATGCAGCAGGAGTAAACTCTGTAGGGAAAGAAATAAACAGAATAAATTCAAAAGTATTATTTGCGACTTCAAATCAGGATAAATTAACAGATCTTAATGAGGTAACAGTTGACTTAACCCGTAAAAGAACAGCAGTTTTAAATAAACATTTACTATCACCAAAAATAGCTTTTACCGGTATAGAAGCCTGGCAGAAAAAATTAGATAAAGTACAGGATTTAAATGATATAACATCATATGATGGCTTAAGAATTCGAAGTTATGCTATGGAAACAGAGGTAATTACTTCAATAATAAATAAAGGAGGAATTGAAAAAGTCGGGTTATTTCTGGGATTGAATAGTGAAGGAAAGATGACTACTATTTTAGTAGGTTTAGACAAAGACAATAATATTAAAAAAGCATCAGCGACATCTAAAGTAGTAGATGGAGTTTATGACTTTTCTCAGCCAAGCCCTCCGGCTACAGGCGATGACGATTAAAAAATAAATTTTATTGCAGCTTAAAATAAAAATCTCTATTAAGTATATACTTAATAGAGATTTTTATTTGATAATTATTTTTAGGAGGATAATTACATTCAAATTAAATAAGATATATTTGATTTCGACATCAATAAGCATTTTTAATCCTAATAATGATATGAATACCCATTCAATTCCTGAAAAAGAACTTGTTGCCATTATATTATATATATCACTTTTCTTTATAATTGTCGCAGTTGTATTGATAATATTTTTCTATTTCTCTAGAAAAAAAATAATTCAAAAAGAATTAGAGAAAAAAGACTTGATACTACAGTATCAAAAAGAACAGCTTCACGCCATTATAGTTACGCAAGAAGAAGAGCGTAAACGTATTGCTCAGGATTTGCACGATGACATAAGTTCAAAACTTAATATTGTTTCCTTAAATACTCATTTGCTTTCGGCACCTAATTTAACTGAAGCAGAAACCATCGAGATTACAGAAAATATTATTAATTTGACTGCAAAAGCCTTAGAAAATTCGAGAAAAATTGCCCACAATTTATTGCCGCCAGTTTTTGAAAAATTTGGATTAAATGCAGGCGTTGAGGAATTATGCGAAGAATTTGAAACTAGTAAATCTGTTAAAACGTATTATAAAAATGAAATTGATTTTGATGATAACATCGATCGTCATTTGCACATTTTTAGAATTTTACAGGAATTAATGAATAATTCGCTCCGTCATGGTAAAGCAACAGAAATTTGGATTGCGTTTAAAGATAATAATGGAATAAATACCTGCTATTATGAAGACAACGGAATTGGTTTTGACAGCAAAAACAGCGAAAATCAAAAAGGACTTGGAATGAAAAATATCGACAGCAGGGTTTCCTTTTTAAACGGAACTATTAAAATAGATTCAGAAATAAATAAAGGTATTGCTGTAATTTTTACCTTTTAATATAAATTTTAGTAAATAATTACGCTTTAGCATCAATAAAATAAGGTTCTGTAGCTATTATTAATTCATATTTTGTAATTTCGGGAAACCAAATGACCAAAAACAAACAAAATGAATGCCGTAATTAAAATCGCCTTAGTCGATGACGAAGTATTGTTTCGGAAAGGAATAGCTTTTTTATTGCAAAGAGAAGACAATATTGAAATTATTTTTGAAGCTTCAAACGGTGAAGAGCTGGTTAACAAATTACAGAATAATGATGTCAAGCCAGATATTATTATCATGGATTTGAAAATGCCGGTTTTAAATGGCGTCGAAGCAACAAAAATTATTCGAAAATCTTTTCCTGATATTAAAATTATAGCCCTGACCAGTTATGATTCAAAATCATTTATTGCAAATATGATTCAGGTTGGAGCAGTAGCATATCTCATAAAAAATACAACTCCAAAAGATTTAATCAAAACGATTAATGAAGTTAACAGAAAAGGATTTTTTTACAACGAAAATGTATTAAAAACGATTCAGGAAACTATCGTATCTTCTAAAAACTCAAAAGGAAATCTTGAAACAAGTTTTCTTTCGCCGCGCGAAATTGAAATTTTGCAGCTTATCTGCCAGCAAAAAACAACTACAGAGATAGCAGAACATCTTTTTTTAAGTCCACGAACTGTAGAAGGACATCGTAATAATTTATTGCTAAAAACAGAATCACGAAATATTGCCGGTTTGGTTGTTTATGCTATTCAAAATGAAATTGCTGTTTTGACATTATAATTTTAGCTTGTTAAAAATTGTATGGATAAAACGTAATAAACGATTATTGTAAAAACGAGTACACAAATGCCTATTTTCTGCATTATACTAAATTCTTTTGGTTGATTGTTTTGGTTGTAATTCATTGGTTTGTTTTTTAATCGATTAATTTGGTCGATTTTAAGATTCCAAATTTAGGCAGAAAAAGTTGTCATAGTTTACGTATTTTTACCTGTTTTTTACAAAATTTCAATCTTTTGAATATTTTATATTCTTGTTAATTAACAGTTTTATACTATTATAAAACTAGTCTTCTATTGTGATTTTATAAGCTTCCTTTATATCTTTACTTAAAATATTTTTTGATGAAAAAAAGTTTAGTTTATATTTTCATTTTATTGCTTTCTTTTAATGCAAAAGCTTCGTTTATTTTACTTCCGATGGACGAAACAACGCAGCAAAATCACTTAAAAGCTTACGGTATTACCTATTGGTGTTTGAGCAGAGATTACAAAGCCAGCTGGTTGCTTAATTATCGTGGAGGCTCATTTTTATTACCTGATGCTGATGAAATTCGTAAAGAATGTAAAATTAGAGGCGTAAGTTTTGAGATACTTTCAGATAGTGAAGAAGCCTCAATTTTAAATGATATTTCGAGTCCATCACAAAATATGGAATCAGTTATTCTCGAAAAAGCACCAAAAATTGCAGTTTATACTCCAAAAGGAAAACAGCCTTGGGACGATGCAGTAACATTAGTATTAACTTATGCCGAAATTCCATTTACTCCAATATATGACGAAGAAGTTTTAAGTGACCAATTATTGCTGTATGATTGGCTGCATTTACATCATGAAGACTTTACCGGACAATATGGAAAATTTTACGCAGCTTATAAAAATACACCTTGGTATATAGAACAGAAAAAAGATGCCGAAGTTTTAGCTTCTAAATTGGGTTACTCTAAAGTTTCTCAGGAAAAAGGAGCAGTAGCAAAAAAAATCAGAGATTTTGTTATTGGCGGCGGATTTATGTTTGCCATGTGTTCAGCAACTGACAGTTTTGATATTGCGCTTGCAGCAGATGGTGTTGATATTTGCGAAACCATGTTTGATGGAGATCCAAGTGAATCTAATTATCAATCAAAACTAAATTATGCGAACTCTTTTGCGTTCAAAGATTTTATTTTAGAGCGAAGACCAGAAGTCTACGAATTTTCAGACATTGACATGACAGGTAAAAGAAGAGTTCCAATGGAAAAAGACTACTTTACCTTAATGGAATTTTCTGCAAAATGGGACCCAATTCCTAGTATGTTATGTCAAAATCATACACAATTAGTAAAAGGATTTATGGGACAAACAACCTCTTTTAATGAAACTTTGGTAAAATCAAATGTATTAGTAATGGGAACTTGCGAACTAAATGGCGAAGCAAGATACATTCATGGAGAAAAAGGCAAAGGAATGTTTACCTTTTTTGGAGGCCACGATCCCGAAGATTTTCAACATCAGGTTGGAGATCCGCCAACTGTTTTAGATTTGCATCCTAATTCTCCGGGTTATCGCTTGATCTTAAATAACGTTTTATTCCCAGCAGCAAAAAAGAAAAAGCTCAAAACATAATTTAATTCAACGAAAATTCAAGCCAAATAGGAATGTGATCGGATATTTTTCGGGCATCCTGCAGCGTATTGAATTTTTTATAGAATAAAATAACTCCTGAATCAATGTGATTTAATCTATTTGGATTATAAAAAGTATTATCAAATTCAGAAGCAAGGCAAACATCTCCATTACATTTTTGTTTTAAAGTAGTCTTTTGCTTCTGCAGCATCGATGTATAGCCCATTTTCTTTAACGGATTAAAAACAGTATGGGACTCCGGACAATTAAAATCTCCGGTAAATACTAAATTGAGATTGGGATATTGCTGAGGCAGAAATTTAAAATACTTAATTTCAGTTTCTGGCTGTTTGCTTTTTGTGATTGCATGAAAATTGACCAGAGTAAATGTTTTTTTATTTACTTCAAAAGTTGCAAAATAAGGTTCACGGTCAATCTCTAAATTATATTTTTTTTCAAGCCATGGCTCTCCTTTTAATTTGGCTTTATTTGTTTTCCAAAGAAAAGCATAGCGTTCTTTTTTATAGCTGGTTCCACTTGTAGGATCACTAATAATATAATCCCATTTTGCTCCTTTTTCATTTAACAATATGGCAAGTTTCGCAACAGTCTGTGAGCCTCCGTACCCGGCAACAACTTCCTGGATAGCAACAATGTCATAATCACGTACAGTATTAGCTATAAAATTTAAAGTAGATTGAGATTTAGATTTTCCAAAGTTCTCCAGATTCCAGGAAATAATCTTAGTCTGAGCTAAAGATTGGAAAGAAATGAATAGTAAGAGAACGTAATTTATAAGAATTTTCATAAGGCTTTAAAAAATCAAATATAAGCATTTCGATATTTTTAAAACAAAATCTTTAAAGCTTTTTATATCTATTTTGTAAAGCTTTTCCAATAATTATTATTTGCAGCACAAGAAGTGCAGGTATAAAAATAATCTTCCAGTCTATTTCTAACCATCCCGTTTTTTCAGAAACATAAGCAAAACATATAGACAAGAAAAGACAAAGCAATATTGTTTTTATGACAATTTTATTGCTGGCTGTATTGATCTTCGATATCAGATTAAATTTATATTTAGGTTTCATAAGTTTAATAGAATTTAAATTAAGCCGAAATCTTTGGCTATAGCAATTAAGTGCACATTGTTATTAGCTTTAAAATATATTTTTAATTTATTAATTCGTTTCTCAATGCTGCTGGTTCCGTTTGGAGTTATCGATTTTGCCTTAAATTCATTTGAAATACTTCCTAAAATATACCCTCTCGCCATAAGAGTCAAGATAGAAATATCATAAGACTCAATTTCAATTAAAGATTTATCATTAAAACTAAAGCTTAAATCTGAAGAAAGTATTTTCTCTTCATTTTTATAAGCCTTTTGCATAGCAGTTTTTAACTCCTCAATACTGTTTCTCCCTTTAGAAACATAAGCTGTGATCTTTAATTCATTAAAAAGCTTTTTTATTTTATATGATTTATCTTCTGATGAAAAAACAATCTTCTTTAATTGAGGATGTATCTTATTCACAGAGTTAATAAGCTCTTCACCATTTAAAATGTTAGTATTTCGATGATCTATTTTAAAAGATAAATCGGTAATTAACAAATCATACGGCTCATTGTCAAGAAGGCTTTTTCTGATTTTTAATAAACCATCATCATAATATTTTACATGGTGAATTACCGGAATTTCTAATTCTTCAAGAACTTTTATAATCGTTGCACTAATACTGTCTATGTCCTCTGCAATTAAAACCTTTTTGAACATACAAATTTTATTTTATAGTAAATTGAAACCTATTGTTTTTTCAAAATTAATTCCCTTAGTTATAGCCTCTATACGGATTTCCGTATTTTCTCGTACTTATAAATAATTCATGAAAAATCCGATGAAGTTTTATAGTTGTTATATTTTTTAGTTGTGAGTTTTTTAAATTAGAATACTTATAATACTCCTTTTGGCATGCAAAAAAGACAAAAGAGACTGCCATAGAATATGAATTTATTGTAGAGTATTTTGAAATCATAAACCAAAAATAGAAAACCTAAATTCCTATGAAAGAGTATAAATACCTGTTTTTGTAAAATGATTGAATTTCTATTTATCTGAGTCTCATTTACAGGTAAATACAAAGAAACCCTCTGCTAGGAGGGTTTAGAATTTTAAAAATGTTGTAAAATTTATCCTTATAAAGGAATTATACAGCTCTTAATCCAGTAGTAATTGCCAATCTGTTCCAAGAGTTAATTGTAATGATTGCAAGGATGATTTCTGCTAAATATTTTTCATCAAATAAGTTTGCTGCGTTTTGATAAACTTCGTCAGTAACATGGTTATTAATTAAAGTTACCTGTTCTGTTAAAGCTAAAATAGCTTTTTCCTCTTCAGTATAAACATCAGCTTCACGCCATGCACTTGTTAAGTATATTCTTTGTTCAGAAATGCCATGTTTTCTTGCATCGGCTGTGTGCATGTTGATACAATAGGCACAACCATTGATTTGAGAAGCACGTATTTTAATTAATTCTTTATGAACTGGAGTTAATGAAGTAGTAGAAATATATTTTTCTAAGTTCATCAATGCTTGATAAGCTTGTGGGGCAGCTTCTGGTATAAGAATTCTTGATTTCATTTTTATGTGTTTTAAAAGTTCATTACAAAGGTCAGCAATGTATTCGTTTAAAAACTTGAACTACTTCAAGAAATTAAAATCAAATTTTTCCAGCCCTGATTTTACTCATAAATTCTGCAGAAAAATCTAAATAGGAGGCAAGCATGTATTGCGGTACACGTTGTACAAAATCTGGATTTTGGTTGTTAAAATGGTGGTACCTTTCTTCGGCAGACATTGTAAATAAAAATTTGATACGCATTTGAGCAGCCCCAAATGATTTTTGAGAAACAATTCGAAAGTATTTTTCCAGCTTCGGAATTTGAATTAATAGAGACTCTAAAGTATCTTTTTCAATCGCTATTAATTCACAGTTTTCAACCGTCTGAATATAAAAGTGCGATGGCGTAGTATTGTGATAACTTAAATAATCGGTTATCCACCAATTTTCAACAGCAAACTGCAAAGTTTGTTCAGTACCTTTTGAATTGATGATATATTGTCTCGCACAGCCTTTTAGTATAAAATATAAAGTGTTACAAACTTGACCTTCCTGTAATAGATGTTCTTTCTTTTTTACATTCGAAATAGTAAGGCATGCTTCTAGTATATCAATTTCTGAAGGCTCTAATGTTATAAATTTCTGTATATGATCAAATAGTGCCGTAAACATTTTACAATTGTTTTATGAGAAGTTTAAAGGTAAAACAGATTATTGTAAAAACAAAAAACCATCCGAATTAACGAATGGTTTCTTTATGATAAGTAAGTAATCTAAATTGAGTTTATAAAACGTTTATTTTACTTTATTAAGTATTGCTTTGAAAGCTTCTGGGTGGTTCATAGCTAAATCTGCAAGAACTTTACGGTTCAATTCGATTCCGTTAGCTTTAACTTTCCCCATGAATTGAGAATAAGACATTCCTTCTAATCTAGCTCCAGCGTTAATACGTTGAATCCATAATGAACGGAAATTTCTTTTATTCTGTTTTCTGTCACGGTAAGCGTAGCTCATCGCTTTCTCTACCGCGTTCTTAGCAACTGTCCAAACGTTTTTACGTCTACCAAAGAAACCTTTGGCTTGCTTCATTATTTTTTTTCTTCTTGCTCTTTTAGCAACTGAATTTACCGATCTTGGCATAATTTTAATGTGTTTTTGTAGCAGGCGTCCTGAATTGAATCAAAGGAACTTGAAAGCCATACTCCAAGGTTATATAAATAATTTTTTAACCTAAAGAATTATTAGATAATTCTTAATTGTTGTTTGATGCTTTTCATATCTGTTGAGTGAACTAGCGCTGAGTGTGTCAAAGCTAATTTACGTTTTTTAGATTTTTTAGTCAAGATGTGACTTTTAAAAGCATGCTTTCTTTTAATCTTTCCAGAACCAGTAACTTTAAAACGTTTCTTAGCGCTAGATTTAGTTTTCATTTTAGGCATTTTTCCTAGTGTTTTAATTTATTCTTACTTACTTATGTTTTCTAAGCTTTAGGCTTTAGGCTTTAAGCTTTAGGCAAAAGTTTATTAAACTGTTTGCTTAAAGCTTAAAGCTTATTGCTTACAGCAAATAATTATTTTTTCTTTTTCGGAGCAATGAACATAATCATTCTCTTTCCTTCAAGAACCGGCATGGCTTCAACTTTACCATGCTCTTCTAAATCTGTTGCTAAACGTAAAAGTAAAATTTGTCCTTGATCTTTATAGATAATCGAACGTCCTTTAAAGAAAACAAAAGCTTTTAATTTAGCTCCCTCTTTTAAGAACTTCTCGGCATTCTTTCTTTTAAATTCATAATCATGCTCATCTGTTTGAGGACCAAAACGAATCTCTTTTACTACAACCTGCGATGATTTAGCTTTTAATGCCTTATCACGTTTCTTTTGTTCGTAAACAAATTTCTTGTAATCCATGATTTTACAAACCGGCGGCTCAGCATTTGGCGAAATTTCAACCAAGTCTAATTCAAACTGATCTGCTAGACGTAAAGCTTCTGCAAGCTTAAATACACCTGGTTCGATGTTCTCGCCTACTAACCTTACTTCCTGTACACCACGAATATTGTTATTTATTCTGTGTGCATCTTTTTTTTCTACTCGAGGTTGAAAACCTCTGTTACTTTTTATTGCTATGACTTTCTAATTTAAGTTAAACTGTAAATACTTTTAATGTCTTTTTTATTTCTTCGTCTACAATCGAAGCAAATTCTTCGATAGAAACTGTGATATTACCTTTTCCTTCTTGGCCGTGGCGGCGAATAGAAATTGTACCTTTTTTCTCTTCCTCCTCACCAACGATAAGCATAAATGGAATTTTTTGCATTTCTGCATCTCTAATTTTCTTACCGATAGTTTCATTTCGGTTGTCAATTAGGGCGCGAATTTCGTGATTTTCTAGCAAATCTAAAACTTTTTTAGCATAATTTTCGTATTTCTCGCTCAAAGACAATATAATAGCCTGCTCAGGCATTAGCCAAAGTGGGAAATTTCCTGCTGTGTGTTCCAGTAAAATTGCTATAAAACGTTCCATAGATCCAAAAGGAGCTCTGTGAATCATAACCGGGCGATGTAATTCATTATCAGCACCTTTATATGTCAAATCAAAACGCTCAGGAAGGTTGTAATCAACCTGAATTGTTCCTAACTGCCATTGTCTTCCCAAAGCATCCTTAACCATAAAGTCAAGCTTAGGTCCGTAAAATGCAGCTTCACCATATTCTACTACAGTATTTAGTCCTTTGTCAGCCGCAGCATTGATAATTGCATTTTCAGCTTTCTCCCAGTTTTCATCTGTACCAATATATTTCTCTCTGTTTTCCTGATCTCTCAATGAAATTTGAGCAGTAAAGTTTTCAAAACCTAACGAACCAAATACATATAATACCAAGTCAATTACTTTTTTGAACTCTTCATCCAATTGTTCCGGAGTACAAAAAATATGTGCATCATCCTGAGTAAAACCTCTAACACGAGTTAAACCATGTAATTCACCAGATTGCTCATATCTATATACAGTACCAAATTCAGCATAACGCTTAGGTAAATCTTTATACGACCAAGGTCTTACATTGTAAATCTCACAATGGTGAGGACAGTTCATTGGTTTCAATAAAAATTCTTCACCTTCAGCAGGAGTATGTATCGGCTGAAAACTATCAGCACCATATTTAGCATAATGACCAGAAGTTACATAAAGCTCTTTTTGTCCAATATGCGGACTCACAACCTGCTCGTAACCTGCTTTCTTTTGAGCTCTCTTTAAAAATTGCTCTAAACGCTCTCTAAGTGCTGCACCTTTAGGTAGCCATAAAGGTAAACCTTGGCCTACTTTCTGAGAGAAAGCAAACAATTCTAGTTCCTTTCCTAATTTACGATGATCACGACGCTTAGCTTCTTCAAGAAGTTCAAGATATTCAGTTAAATCTTTTTGTTTAGGGAAAGAAGTTCCATAAACACGAGTCAACTGTTTGTTCTTTTCGTCTCCTCTCCAGTAAGCACCAGCAACGCTCATAATTTTCATAGCCTTGATGATTCCAGTATTCGGAATATGTCCACCACGACATAAATCAGTAAAAGTAGAGTGATCGCAAAAAGTAATAGTACCGTCTTCAAGATTAGAAATCAATTCAGTCTTGTAAACATTGTCTTTGTACATCTCTAATGCATCAGCCTTACTAACCGGACGCATTTTGAATTCGTGTTTACCTCTTGAAATCTCAAGAACACGATCTTCGATCTTTTTAAAATCAGCCTCAGAGATCTTTTGGTCTTCAAAATCCACATCATAGTAAAACCCATTAGCAATTGCAGGTCCAAGAGTTAATTTAATTCCAGGGTATAATTCCTCAAGAGCTTGCGCCATTACGTGCGAAGTCGAATGCCAGAAAGCTTTTTTACCTTCAGCATCATTCCAAGTATATAATATAAGATTACCATCGGTCGTTAATGGGGTCTCGGTTTCAATAGTTGTACCATTAAAAGATGCAGAAATCACATTTCTTGCAAAACCTTCGCTAATGTTTTTAGCGACCTCCATTGGAGTTACGCCTTGAGCGAACTCTCTAATTGACCCATCGGGTAAAGTAATCTTGATCATTGTTTATAATTTTGTGAATGCAAATATAAGTGATTACAAAAATACATACAATATATATATGTATAAGATTGCTTTATTATGTAAGAAGCTAAGCATACTATATATAAGAGCAGCTATTATTCGTATAACCCGACAGTTTTCTAAAATCTGTCGGGTTTGTTTTGTATACATATATATGTATAATTATAATTAAGCCCCAATTTTCCGTAGAGATGCACTGCAGTGCGTCTTATGAGTTCATCAATATCTATAATATATAGTATATATGGCTGGCTGAACGAAGTCGAAGCCTTTTAGTTTGGTATTTGAAGAATTGAAGTTTGTTTTTAATTAGGAGCTATTTCCCGCTATCCGCTTCAATCTTTTATTTTGAACCCCAAAATAAAAGGATTTCCGCTTCTATCGGGGCTAGGGCATAAGTTTTCAGAATAAAAACCTCCCAAAAATAAAAACTCAGCGCCTTTTCGGCTCTGCGAGATTAATAAAACGGCAGAAAAAGCAGTCTTTGCGTCTTAGTGCCTTTGCGGCAAAACCATTCAAAAGAGGTTCAAAACATAAAAACTCCTCAAAAACGGGTTAGGGAAAAGGGGTTAAAATAAGGAAAAAGCAATGCGGTGCAGAAAAACCTGACAATGTTTCAAAAAATAATGAATTGTAAAACTTGTGTTATCAGAGAGTTAAGAAATAATTGCAAAAAAGATTAAAAATAGTTTAGAAAAAGGCTTGCGTAACTGGAATTGTTGTGTACTTTTGCACCCGCAACAACGAAAGACGTTCACTGAAACACTGACAAGAAAAGAAATCGAAACTGAAAATTTTTTCAGAAAAAAGATTGAGAAAAGCTTGTGAGATTTGAAAATGCTTTTTACATTTGCACCCCGCAAAACACGGAAG
>NZ_FQWW01000012.1 GCF_900129795.1 Flavobacterium sp. CF108
AAATCTAAAATCTAAAATCTAAAATCTAAAATCTAAAATCTAAAATCTAAAATCTAAAATCTAAAATCTAAAATCTAAAATCTAAAATCTAAAATCTATCAATCTTATGATAAAAAGTAAACCTGATAATATCACGGTCATAAAAATCTACACCGCTGGCACGCCTTTGAAAGCTTTTTAGATAACCTAATTCTAAGCCGATATTAGAATTAATATGATAGCGAAGTGCGGCGTAAAGACGATTTTGATCAAATGTATTTCGTTTATTATCTTTTCCGTAATTCAATAAAATTTCATCAGAAATTGTTCCTTTTAAGCTTTGTTTTTCCTTTTTCCAAAGATCAAAAGTCGACTGTAACCTATAACGAAATCGGAATGCAAAAGAGAAATCATTAAGCAGTTCTGTTCTTGTTGCTTTCTGCATAAAACGTTCTTCAAGCTGAAATCGATTATGAAAAGTAATTTTTGCAATATCGTTGATAAAAGTAATATCCTGCTGTGTGCGATATTCAGGAATCGAAAAATCGGGATCAGCAATTGGATCCTGCGTATTTACGTTGAAGTAAGCAAAACCACCACCCAAATCAATAGTTTTTGTGGCTCGGTATCGACCTTGTAATCGTATAACAAATAAATTTTGATGAATTGGATTCACAAAACTACGGTTATCAAATTCAGAATGTAAAGCCCATTTTTCGGTTAAAGGAAAAATATTATAATAGCGAATCCAGGTCAGCGTTTGCTGATCTGTTTTTTTTAGATTCTGTGCTGATAAAATAGAACTTGTAAAACCTAAAACAATAATTAATTTATAAATCTTCATTTGCCTAATCGAGGATGCGAATATATACAAACAAGAATTATTTTTTATTGTACTTTTTATTGATTTTGTGATTGTTTTGGTTAAGTATTAAATAGAAGAACAATATTTAGCATCAAAAACGATAGCAGTTTTATTATCTAAGTTTAAAAACGATTCAAGCTGCGGTATGATTTCCATTTCTAAAAAACGTACTTCCGGATTGGATTTATTTTCGTTTTTAATACTGGCTGTTAATTTGATCTTTTTAATTTTTTCATTGCCCTTACAAGTAAGAACATAATGATAACTCATTACTCTGGATTTTGAAACAATATCTATAACATTGTTCAATGAAGTTATTTTTTTATTACCCCACAACGTAATTTTGTACAAAGCATTATCTGCTTTATCAAAAATAAATGTCGTTTTATTTTTAATCATGAATTTATAAATGCCATTAAAAATTAAAACAGTACTTATGAGAATAGAGATAATAAATCCGATTTTGAAATCACTCAAATGTGATAAAACAAACCCAGAAGCCAAAACTAAAATTCCTGATATACATTTTAAAATGATATTTGATTTTACATACCAATAAGGATTGTATGATATTTGACTCGCTGAAACTGTAAAATTATAGTAATTCTGCATTTAGTGTTTTCTTTATATTGCTGATTATCTTTTAGCTAGAAGAAAAATCATTGCTACGAAATACTAAATTCATTGTTTGAGACCAAAATGAAAGCCTTTATAAGTTTTTAAAATAACAGTTTAAGGTAATTTATGCTTTTGAAAAATATTATGTAAAAAAAACGAGATACGTTTTTAAACGCATCCCGTTAATTCAGTTTTTAGTTTTAATTTTAAATCTTTAATTAATTCTTATAAGTTGTATTTCAATGTGATTCCGTAAGTTCTTTGATCACCTAATACACCAGCATATTGTCCTGCGTTACCTCCTGCAGGCAATAACTGCTCATAATAATCTTTATTTAAAAGGTTACGTCCCCAAAAGTGAACAGATAAACCTTGTGATGCACGGAAACCTAAACGAGCATTAAAAATCGCATAACCCGGAACAACTAAATATTTTGAAGCCGAAGGGCTTGAAGAAAATTCAGAACGAGCATAAGAATCAAGAGCAAGGAAAACTTTTCCTGCGTTTCCAAAGAACCTGGCACTATCAGAAAGTTCACCGCCTAAAGATCCTGCCCATCTTGAAGCTCCAGGAAGATTAGTTCCGGAAACATCTTTAAAAGATACCGGAGCTCCAGTTTCTTCTAACGGAAGCGGTGCATTAGTGAATTTTTCATAAATAGCATCTGTATAAGTTGCAGCACCATTTATTGTTAAATGAGAACTTACCACAAAACTTGCATCTAATTCAACACCTTGTACACGTACTTTATCTGCATTAGCAAGATAACCACGGTTTACACCCAATTCAGCAGCCTGAACGTTAGTTTGAAAATCTTTAATATCTGTTTTAAAGGCAGCAATATTGAAGATTGAATTTTTGAAAGGAGAAGTTTTTACTCCAACTTCATAATGATATACTTTTTCGGGTTTGATAACAGCAAGTTCAAGTAATGGCTGTCCGGCTGAGTTTGTTGGAAGCCCGGCCACGTTTACACCAACTGGTTTGTAGCTTTTTGCAAAAGTTCCGTAAGCATTGATTTTATCCGAAGCTTTAAAAGTAACTGTAATGTTTCCAGAAAAGTCTGTGTTATCAATGGCAGAATCAAATGCCTGATCAGAATAAACTTGTTTTTTCAAAGCAAGTAATGCTGGATCTGTTGTTTGTAAACCTCCATAAGTTGTACGAGCGTAGTGCGCGTCTTTTTTATCAAAGTTATATCTTAAACCTGGTAAAACGTGTAACCAATCTGTAATTGCCCAGTCAATTTGTCCAAATACCGCAGCACTAGATGCTCTGATATTGGCATCAGTTTTAATTCCGTATCCTTCAAAAAGACCCGGAGTTTTCCATAAAGTACTTGTTGAACTTTGCGCAAATCTCCATTGTGCATTTCCAGATTCTTCAGTACCATCAGTTTGAGATGTTTGATCGATAAAGAATACTCCGGCAACACCACTAATTTTTGATGTTAACTGTCCTGCGTAACGAACCTCTTGTGTAATTTGAGTTTGTCTTGTTGGGTTTTGAGATTTAGCCAATACTTGCAATCCTGTAAAATCTCTATCATTTGATGGATCCCAGTTCCAAAAGCGCCATGCAGTTGTTGAAGTAAGGGTTCCGCCTCCAATTTTTGTATCAACATTTAAAGATAAACCTCCCATATCCTGATTAGAACGCCAAGGTGTATCCTGATCGATTCTACGATCAAAAGCATTTTGGCTTGGAAGCTGATAATTTAAATCTTTAATAATAGCATCAAATTGACGGTAAGCAGCTCTTTGAGTAGGAGCAACACCAGCAACAACTTGTGCATATCCATCAGGACGCTGCGTTGTAATATCTGCAGCAAATATAACATTCGTATTTACAGTTGGAGTCCAAAGTAATTGACCTCTAATACCTTGATTGTTTAATGTATTGGTAGATCTTCCAGTTGCAACATTATCCACTAAACCATCACGTGATGTACCAGAGAAAGATAATCTACCTGCAACTTTGCTGCCTAAAGCACCAGTAACAGAAGCCTTAGCCTGCAGGAAAGAATAATTTCCGTAGCTCACTTCAAAGTCAGCACCTGATGTAAAACTTGGTTTACGAGTTGTAATATTGAATGCTCCAGAAGTTGTATTTTTTCCGAATAAAGAACCTTGTGGCCCACGTAAAACCTCAATTTGTTCTACGTCGATAAAGTCAAGAGTTGTTGCAGCCGGACGAGCGTAGTAAACACCGTCAACATAAAATCCAACTCCCGGATCGATACCGTCATTTGTTAAACCAAATGGAGAACCTAAACTTCTAATATTGATTCCTGTATTTCTTGGGTTTGAAGAATAAAGCTGAACTGAAGGAACTAATTCTTTAATACGATTTACGTTAAAAGCTCCGGTTTGTTCTGCTTGTTTTCCTGTAATAACAGAAATTGCAATTGGCACATCCTGAACTTTTTCAATTCTTCTTCTTGAAGAAACGACAACTTCAATAAGTTCGTTTTCTTCTTTAAGTAGCACCTGAATAGGATTTACAGGGATTGAAGTAATTTCAATTTCAGAAGTTGTATAACCTACATACTGAATTAAAAGTGTTAATGGTAATCGTCCTTTTGAATCGATTATAAATTTACCGCTGTTATCTGTAACGGTACTATTTGTGGTTCCTTTAATTACCACGTTTACGGCTTCTAAAGGGATGTTTTCGCTTGTTGTAACAACACCTTCAATGTTTTGTGCAAATGATATAGTGAAGGTTAAAAAGAATAAAATTGTAAATATATTTTTTGTAGAATTTTTCATGTTTTATAGTAAGTATATATAATTAGTAGAATTTAAAATAAAATTTTTTTAAATCAACAACATATACACATCATAGATGAATTTCTCTTTACAGGAGCAGAAAGCTTTGTTTGTTTATTTTGCAAAAATTTTGATACACCCGATGGACTAAAATGTACTTTCATGTTAAAAATTTTGTAAATGGTTAGTTAATTATTTTGTGCAAATATAAATATTAATTCTATAGATTTACTAGGAATTAGAAAATATTTTTTTATTTATTTACTAATGAAGCGATTGTGATCCCTTCCATAGCCTTTAAAGTTTTATCTCTAATAAGCATTAAACCGTGACGCAGACTGCATTCAGACTCGGTTTTACAATCAGAGCAAGGCTCGTAAAAATTTAAAGAAGCACATGGCAAAAGTGCAATTGCACCGTCAAATAATCGGTGAATTTCTGCCAAAGTGATGTCATTTTTTGATTTTATCAGGTAATATCCGCCAAATTTTCCCTGCTTACTGCTCACAAAACGTCCTCGTTTTAGATCTAAAAGAATCTGTTCTAAAAACTTTTTAGGAATGTTAGCGCCATCAGCTATTTCTATAGTTCTAGAAATGTGATTTTCGTCTTGTTCTGCTAAATAAAGTAAGGCCTTAAGGGCGTATTTTGCTTTATGTGATAACATCTATATTGAATTGTAAATTGTAAAAATAAGATTTTTTAAACATGAATCCTAACTTGAAACCTGAAACAAGGAAAACTTGAAACAAAAGTTTCTACCAGCTTCCGCCAGAACCTCCTCCAGAGAATCCGCCTCCGCCAAATCCACCGCCGAAGCCGCCACCGCCAGATGATCCTCCGCCAAAACCTCCAAATCCACCACCGCTGCTTCTGCCAAGACTGCTTAAAAGGATTACATCCATTAAGCTTGGACCACCGCCACTGCTGCCAGAATTTCCACCTCCTCTTTTGCCGCGGGAAAGTAAAATTAAAACAATTACAACAATAACGATAAATGGAAGTATAGGAAAGTCTTTTCCTTTAGACTGCTTGCGTTCGCCTTTGTATTTGCCTTTAAAAACATCAAAAAGCGCATCGGCACCTTTATCAAGTCCGCGATAATAACTTCCTGCTTTAAATTCCGGGATAATAATGTTTCGGGTAATTTCTCCTCCAATTCCTGCCGTTAAACGATCTTCTAATCCATAACCAGGCGAAATCCAGATTCTTCTTTCGGCTTTAGCCAATAAAATCAAAACCCCGTTATCTTCTTTTGCCTGTCCAATTCCCCATTCCTGAGCCCATTTTGGAGTAAGAATTCCAATATCTTCGCCTTTTAAGCTTTCGATAGTAATTACTACAATTTGAGTGGAAGTTGAATCAGAATAACGAACTAATTTTTCTTCTAACTGTGTTTTTTCAGAAGCACTTAAAACATTAGCGTAGTCATAAACAGAAGTTTGAAAATCCGGTTTTTTTGGAATATCGAATTGAGCAAAAATGCTATTGCTGATAAAAAGCGTGATAAACAAAAGAGTAAACTGAAAAATTCTATTGGAATTTAAAATTTTATTATTGGAATTTTTCATTATTTATCCTTTTGAGATTTCGTTAGATAATTCGTTTGTATCGTCTGCTAATGAAGGGAAATGCTTTTTTAGCTGTTCGCCGGCATTCAAAATACCATCAACAATTCCCTGTTTAAAGTTACCAGATTTAAAATGATTGGTCATAATGTCTTTGGTACAATCCCAAAAATCATCAGGAACCAAATCATCGATTCCTTTGTCGCCGCAAATCACGAAGTTTTTATCATCGACTGCAAAATAGAGTAAGACACCATTTTTCAGTTTAGTTTCATGCATTCGTAATTCATGAAAAACTTCTAAAGCTCGGTCATAATGAGCTTTAGAAGTTGTTTTTTCTATATGGACCCTAATTTCGCCAGAAGTATTATTTTCGGCCATGCGAATAGCTTCAACAATTTCCTGCTCTTCTGCTTTGGTTAAAAAATCTTCTACTTTTGACATGTCGATAATTTTAGAGTTTAGATTTATGATTTTAGATTATTTTCTAAAAATATTAAATTCTTAGAATTTTACTTCAACTGGTTTGTCTGCTCCGGTAGAAGCTTCGAAGTATGGTTTTTCTTTGTATTCGCTCAGGAACCAGTTGTTTGGGATCTTTAAAACATACCCATTATAAGTTTGTACAGATTCATTAAAACGAGTTCTAGCTGTTAAAATCTGATTTTCTGTACTTGCTAATTCATCTTGCAATTTCAAGAAATTCTCGTTTGCTTTCAATGTTGGATATTGCTCCACAGAAACCAATAATTTTGATAAAGATGAAGTTACACCACTTTGAGCCTGATTGAATTGTGCCAATTGCTCTGGAGTTACATTACTTGGATCAATAGTTACAGAAGTTGCTTTTGCACGAGCTTCGATTACTGCTGTTAAAGTTGATTTTTCAAAATCGGCAGCACCTTTAACCGTGTTTACTAAATTCCCGATAAGGTCATTTCTTCTTTGGTAAGCTGTTTGTACGTTACCCCATTCTTTATTTACAGCCTGACTGTGTTGTAAAGCAGTATTTTTAATTCCAATCGACCAAAATGCGATAATAGCAATAAATGCGATAATAATTCCTACAGGGATTAACCACTTTTTCATATTTGTTTTGATTTAAGTTTATTTCTATTTTTAATTACAATTCGTTTTTGATGTCGTTCAATTGCGTTTTTATGGTCTCTAATTTACGTATTATTTCGAATTTATCTAATGTTTTCTTCTGACCTTCTTTTAAATGTGTTTTGGCTCCTTCAAGCGTAAAACCTCTTTCTTTAACTAAATGATAAATCAATTGCAGATTGGTTACATCCTCTGGAGTAAACATTCTGTTGCCTTTGGCGTTCTTTTTTGGTTTCAGAATATCAAATTCGCTGTCCCAAAATCGTATCAAGGATGCATTGACATTAAAAGCTTTGGCAACTTCGCCAATGCTGTAATATCTTTTATCTTTTGAAAGCTCAATATGCATGTTTTTTTGTTTCTAATTTATTTCAAAAATAATACTTTTTGTAGTATTAATCTAATGACTGATTTTCCTGGTTTGCCATTTTCGAAATTGCCACGTATTCTGCTGCCGAAATATTGCCGTAATAGAAGTTTAGAGGGTTCACCACTTTTCCATCTTTGTGTACTTCATAATGACAATGCGGCCCTTCAGATCTTCCTGTACTTCCTACATAACCAATTACGTCACCGCGTTTGACATGTTGTCCGGGTCTGCAGTTATATTTGCTTAAATGCGCGTACAAACTCTCATATCCAAAACCATGCCTGATCACTATATGGTTCCCAAAGCCCGAAGCCGTGTTGTCAGCCCTTGCCACAACACCATCTCCAGTGGCATAAACAGGCGCTCCGGTGTTGGCAGTAAAATCCATTCCGTTGTGCATTTTTCGCACTTTCGTGAAAGGATCGATCCTGTATCCAAATCCAGATGCAATACGTTTTAAATTTTCATTTCGTACGGGCTGAATTGCCGGAATCGCTAATAACAAATTCTCTTTTGCGCCGGCTAATTTCAATATTTCATCTAATGATTTCGACTGAATGGCCAATTCTTTTGAAAGTTTATCTATTCTTTTTGTCGTATTCAAAACCAGCTGCGAATTGTTGTAACCTTCTAAAATCTTATATCTTTCAGGGTTTCTAAAGCCTGCTTTTCTAATAGAATCCGGAATTTCAGCTTTATTAAAATATACTCTGTAAATATTATTGTCACGTTCCTCTAAAGCCTCTGCGGCAGCGTCGATTTCGTCCAGTTTTTTATTCAGAATTGAATATTGCAGCTTTAAATTTTCAATTTCACGTGCCTGTAAACGATCTTTCGGCGTTTCAAAATACGGAGTGTTAATTAAAAGTACAAAAACTAAAAATCCAAACAATGCCGAAGCCACTAAAAACAGTAAAGCATAACCGATTTTGATTCTTTTTCTGGTTTTTATTTTTGTATAAGCCAGATTTTCTGAGTCGTAATAATATTTTACTTTCGCCATATTTTAAAATACGCTATTTTTGCAGCTTGTAAAATCAATTAGTCGAACAAAAGTGCTAAATGTTTCAGTTGTTGACGACTTTTTTACAAGAACAAAATAATTTGATAATTTGGGGAATTACATAATTATATAATGCGCAAAATAGGGAATTTATTGTTGAAAAGCATAAGTTTTAATTTTCGATTTTAAAATTAACGTATTATTAATTTAAGATTATTTCTAATTATCACATTATCAAATTGACACATTTGTAAACAGATACATTTTCTAATTTAAATATGAAATCACAAGACGTACGTAAGCAATTTTTAGACTTTTTTAAAAGCAATGGACACCTTATTGTTCCATCGGCTCCAATCGTTCTTAAAGACGATCCAACCTTAATGTTCAATAACTCGGGAATGGCCCAGTTTAAAGAATTTTTCTTAGGGAACGGAACTCCAAAAAGTCCAAGAATAGCCGATACGCAAAAATGTCTTCGTGTTTCAGGAAAACATAATGACCTTGAAGATGTAGGTTTTGATACGTATCATCATACTATGTTTGAGATGTTAGGAAACTGGTCTTTTGGAGATTACTTCAAAAAAGAAGCGATCAACTGGGCTTGGCAGCTTTTGACAGAAGTTTATAAAATTCCAAAAGAAAATCTTTATGTTTCTGTTTTTGAAGGAAGCAAAGAAGATAATGTTCCTTTTGATCAGGAAGCTTGGGATATCTGGAAAACTTTAATTGATGAAGACCGAATTATTCTGGGAAATAAAAAAGACAATTTCTGGGAAATGGGAGATCAGGGACCTTGCGGACCTTGTTCTGAAATTCACGTTGATTTACGTCCGGAAGCTGAAAAAGCTTTGGTTACAGGAAAAAGTTTGGTAAACAACGATCACCCGCAAGTAGTTGAAATCTGGAATAATGTATTCATGGAATTCAACCGTAAAGCTGACGGGTCTCTTGAAAAACTTCCTGCACAACACGTTGATACCGGAATGGGATTTGAGCGTTTGTGTATGGCTTTACAAGGAAAAACATCAAATTACGATACAGATGTTTTTACACCGCTTATTGAAAAAGTAGAACAAATTACAGGTTTAAAATATACATCTGATGAAGTAAAAAACATCAGCGAAGAACAAAATAAAACCAATATTGCAATTCGTGTTATTGTAGATCACGTTCGTGCGGTCGCTTTTGCAATTGCTGACGGACAATTACCATCTAACACGGGAGCTGGATATGTTATTCGTAGAATTTTACGTCGTGCAATTCGTTACGGATTCACATTCTTAAATACAAAAGAACCTTTTATCAATAAATTGGTAGAAGTTCTGGCAAACCAAATGGGAGAATTTTTCCCTGAAATTAAATCGCAGCAGCAATTAGTTACCAATGTAATTCGTGAAGAAGAAGCTTCTTTCTTAAGAACTTTAGATCAAGGTTTACAATTGTTAGAAAATGTGGTAACAGAAACTACAGGAAAAGAAGTTTCTGGTGCTAAGGTTTTTGAATTGTATGATACGTTTGGTTTTCCAAAAGATTTGACAGCTTTAATTTTAAAAGAAAAAGGTTTCTCTTATAATGAAGCAGAATTTGAAGTTGAATTGCAAAAACAAAAAACACGTTCTCGTGCAGCTTCTGAAGTTTCAACAGAAGACTGGAATGTTTTGATTCCTGGAAATGTAGAAACATTTGTGGGTTATGATAAAACAGAAAACGAAGTAAAGATCACTCGTATTAGAAAAGTTGATTCTAAAAAAGATGGTATTTTGTACCAAATCGTTTTAGATAATACGCCATTTTATCCAGAAGGCGGGGGACAAGTTGGTGATAAAGGAACATTGGTTTCGGCAAACGAAACGATTGAAATTATCGATACCAAAAAAGAAAATAACTTGATTTTACATTTCGCAAAACAACTTCCGGAAAACGTAGAAGCAGGTTTTGCGGCAAAAGTAAATACTGATTTAAGAACTTCAACTTCTAAAAATCACTCTGCTACGCATTTAATGCATTTAGCTTTAAGAAGTATTTTAGGAACGCATGTGGAGCAAAAAGGATCGTTAGTAAATCCAAATTACCTGCGTTTTGACTTCTCACATTTCAGCAAAGTTTCTGATGAAGAAATTAAACAAGTTGAAGCTTCTGTAAACGCTCAAATTGAAGCGCAATTACAGTTGGTTGAACATAGAAATATTCCAATTCAGGAAGCATTGGATAAAGGCGCAATGGCTTTATTTGGTGAGAAATACGGCGATAATGTTCGTATGATTGAATTTGGTGATAGTAAAGAATTATGTGGTGGTATTCACGTAAAAAACACAGCAGAGATCTGGCATTTCAAAATTATTTCTGAAGGTGCTGTTGCAGCTGGAATTCGTCGTATCGAAGCAATTACTGGTGATGCGGTGAAAAACTTCTATCTGAATCAGGAAAATACATTAGCAGAGATAAAAGAAACGCTTAAAAATCCACAGGATATTTTAAAATCTGTTGCTTCACTTCAGGATGATAATGCTAAGTTGAAAAAACAAGTAGAGCAATTACTGAAAGAGAAAGTAGGTTCGTTAAAATCAGAACTAGAAAAAGATTTCCAAGAGGTAAACGGAGTAAATTTCCTTGCTAAACAAGTAGATTTAAGCATGGCTTCGACAAAAGATTTGGCTTCTGCATTAGGAAGTTCAAAACCAGATTCGTTTGTGTTTTTAGCTTCTGTAGAAGATGGTTTGCCAAATATTCACTGTTATATCGCTAAAGAATTGGTTGCAAGCAAAAGCTTAAATGCAAATGCAGTTATCAAAGAATTAGGTAAATATATTGACGGAAATGGAGGAGGACAGCCTTTCTTCGCATCTGGAAAAGGTAAAAATACTGCTGGAATTGCTGAGGCTTTGGCTAAGGCGGTTGAGTTTGTTAAATAAGGTTCTGAGGTGCTAAGATTCTAAGGGACTAAGTTTTTTATTCCTATAGTAAACCCGACAGGTTTTTAAAACCTGTCGGGTTTTTGCATTTACATGAGATGGCTTAAAATGTTATTTTGATAGCTTTTAGGGGTAATAAGTAAAATGAAAAGTAGATTATTTTGCGGGTTAATTTAAAACCAAAATATTATGAAAAAGAATTTATTTTATTTTTTAGCCATTGCTTTACCAATGCTAACTTCTTGTTCTAACGATACTGTAGTGAGCACAAGTAGATCAGAAATCATTTTGCCAAAAACTGTAAAATACAGTAGTACAGGGTCTTCGTTAGTTAACTCATTTGATTTTACTTACAGTGGAAATAGAATTAAGAGCATTACTGGTATAAATGAGAGAACAGATTATACTTATGAAGATGATTTTATTGTAAAAGAAGTCAAGTATAATACTCAAAGTGGCAGTGATGTAAAGAAAGAAGAATATTCATATGCTTATGAAAACAACAAATTGGTTTCTACAACTTATGCAAAAAATTTTACTGCTAAATATCCAAATGGAAGCTATAAAGAGAGAAGCGTTTACACATATAATGCTGATGGCAATGCTGTAATGAAAAAATATTATAAAGATTTAGAATTTTTTGAAGCAGAGAAATTAGGAGATATCGAGTTAGAGCGTAATATTGATCAGCTTACTTTTGTCAATGGAAATTTGACAAAACGAGTTTCGGTGATTAGTTGGGGTTCGTATATCAATTATTCTGATACAGACACGACAGAATATTTATATGAATATGATACAAATAATACGCCTTTTAAAAATATTTTAGGGTTTGATTTATTAATGAAGGATGTATTTGTAAATAATGCAGTTAAAACAACTATGTCATCTGTTTTATGGAATGGAAATTATTTAAATTCAAATTCTTCTAACATAGAATACGTCTATAATGAAGAAGGATATCCTGTAAAAGTATCAGAAAGATTTAAAATCACAGAATACATTTATTAATAAGTACAAAATGTTATAATTGATTTTATCAAATAAAACATAAACCCGACAGATTTAAAAATCTGTCGGGTTTTTTATTTGTAGTATTTTCTCATTTTATGCCCTTTTGCCGAAGGATAAATGACAAATAAACGTTTAATGTATTTATTAAAAACTTAAAATCTTAGTCCTTGGTATCTTAGTTTCTTAACTATTTTCTTTCCCCAATTTGCTGACGCCACATAGCATAATACAAACCTCTCTCCACAATTAAATCATCATGTTTACCTTGCTCGATAATTTTACCTTGTTCTAAAACAAAAATTCTATCAGCGTGCATTACAGTTGATAAACGGTGTGCAATTAAAACCGTGATTCTGTTTTTATCAGATATATTTCTAATTGTTGCATTAATTTCTTCTTCGGTAATAGAATCTAAAGCAGAAGTTGCTTCATCAAAAATCAATAAATTCGGATTTCTAAGAATCGCTCTGGCAATAGATAAACGTTGTTTTTCTCCACCCGAAACTTTAATTCCGCCTTCACCAATTGTAGTGTTTAAACCATCTTCGGCACGTTTAAGAAGTTTATCACAGCTGGCTCTTTTTAAAGCATCGTATAAATCTTCGTCGGTTGCATTTGGTTTAACGAACAATAAGTTTTCACGGATTGTTCCAGAGAATAATTGCGCATCCTGCGTTACAAAACCTAATTGTTTTCTTAGATCAAGTAAATCAATTTCAGTCGAATCAATATCGTTATATAAAACCTGACCTTCTGCCGGAGTATATAATCCAACTAATAGTTTTACTAAAGTTGTTTTTCCGGAACCAGACGGACCGACAAACGCAACAGTTTGACCTTGTTTAATTTCAAAATTAATATTTTCAACCGCTTTAAATTTTGCCGTTTTATGTTGAAAACTTACATTCGAAAATAATAATGACTGAATAGCTCCAACATGTTTTGGATCTTTCGGACGGAATTCTTTTGGAGCGCTTAATAACGTTTTAAAATTTTCCATTGATACTTTGGTTTCGTTCAATGCAATAATGAAATTTCCAAGTTCCTGAAGCGGACCAAAAATGAAGAAAGTAAAAAATACCATTGTCAGCAAATCACCCACAATAATTTTTCCTCCAAATAAGAAATAATACAAAGTGAAAACTACGCAGGTTCTTAAAAAGTGAACTGTTGTTCCCTGAATAAAACTTAAGCTTCGGATAAAACGGATTTTTTCTAATTCTAATTGAAGAATTTTAAAAGTGTTTAAATTCAAACGTTTCTCTTCCTGATACGTTAAACCAAGACTTTTTACTAATTCGATATTTCGTAAACTCTCTGTTGTAGAACCCGCCAAAGCATTCGTTTGATTGACAATTTTCTTAGAAACAATCTTGATTTTTTTACCTAAATAAGAACTTACTAAAGCAATAATTGGCGCTGTAACTAAAAAGATAAGTGAGATTCGAAAATCAATTCGGGCAACATACAGAATTACAAAAATGAATCCGATAACGGTTTGAAAAATCAAAGAAATCGAAAGCGTAATTAATTTTTCAGAGTCAGAACGCACTTTGGTTAGCTTACTCAAAGTTTCACCGCTTCGCTGATCTTCAAATTCGGCGTAAGGTAAATCAAGGGATTTTTTAATTCCGTCGGTATACATTTGGGCACCGGTTCTTTGGATCACAACATTAGTGAAATAATCCTGAAAGTTTTTGGTAATTCTGGAAATCATCGCAGCACCAAGCGAAAGCCCAAGCCAGAAAGAAAGTGATTTGATAAAACCAGCTGGATTTCCTTCGTATTTGTGTAATCCAACACCGCAGTCCTGCATTAATTTACCGGTAATAATAGAGTCTGATAAACTGAAACAAATGTTTATAGAGGCCATAATCAACGCAAAAAGCAAAAGCATTTTGTGTTTGATTATATAAGAATATAATAATTTCATAGATATTTTAAAAAAATGGAAGATGCAAAAGTAAGCAAATGTTTGTCTAGATGAACTTGATTATTGTTATTAAAAATGTAAATTTTTAATTAATATTTTTAAGCGATAAAAATATAATTGAAGAAATGAATGAATTGTGAATCTCGAAGATTTTTTAATATAAAATATTTTAGAAAACAGTGCTGAAAAGAAGAATTTGTACAATGGACTTTTGTCAATATTTATTTATAATTTATTTTATATTTGCCACTTCAAAATACCATACATATGAAAAAAATACTATTTTTTAGTGCTTTAGCATTAATTTTTGCATCATGTTCTAGTGATGATAATTCTACCTCAGAAGAAGACACTTCGATTTTACCTAAAACAATTTCTTTTATTTTTCCAAATGAACAATTAGGTACAAATAGTACTGGTACTCTTGTATATAATGGTAATAAAATTGTGAGCTTAACTAGAGAACATTTAAAAGTTGTATACACTTATGAGGGAAATATGATAACAAAACAACAGCAGTTTGATTTAGATTTGCAAGGAAATGAGGAGAAAAGCAAAGAGGTTGTCTATACTTATGAAAATGGAAAATTAAAAACAAGGGTATTTAAGGAAGGATTTTCTGATAACAATTCTGAAGCTTTATCGATAGATAAAAATGTATATACATATGTCTCTAATAGTTTAGTTAGCTACATTAATTATTCGGCTTCAAATATAAAACAAGGAGAAGGCAGTTTAGAATTAAAAGATGGGAATATCATCAAAGAAATTAGAAATTTTGGAACCTCAAAAAGTACAACGACATATGAATATGATACTAAATTTAATGTATTAAGAAATGTTTTAGGATTTGATCTTTTGTTTAATGAAATAGATGGATTCGGAAAAAATAATATTACAAAAACTACCAGAATATCAACAGAATTTCCTAATCCAGCTGTTTATTTAAAAAGTTATATGTATAATGAAAATGGATATCCAACAAAAACAACATTATATGATAATAGCGGGACATCAATTGAGTATGAAATTAAATATACTTACTAGTTTTTAAAACTTGAAAAATTTATAAAAACCAAATACTTCTGTGTTTGGTTTTTTTATTGGTGAAAATTAGTGAAATTCGTGTCTAAATAATAAGCCATGCAGTTCAGAACCCAAATTCCAATTTCAAAAAGTAACAATCCAATCGATTATAATTCGAAGATACTTTCTGTAGGTTCTTGTTTTGCAGAAAATATGGCGGAGAAATTTGATTATTTCAAGTTTCAAAATGAAACGAATCCTTTTGGAATTATATTCAATCCGGTTTCGATTGAAAAGTTATTTAGCAGAGTTTGTAAAGAAGAATTGTTTACAGAAAAAGATGTTTTCTTTCACAACGAACGCTGGCATAGTTTCGAAGTTCATTCCGATTTAAGTAATGCTGACCGACAAGAATTATTAGAAACACTAAACAAAGCCGTTACAGAAACCAATAAAAAAATAAAGGAAGCCACACACATCATTATCACATTTGGAACTTCCTGGATTTACAGAAATCTTGAAAACAATGAAATTACAGCCAATTGCCATAAAGTTCCTCAAAAGCAATTTTCAAAAGAATTATTATCAATAGAAGTAATTCAAAAAAGCATTCAAAACACTATAGGTTTAATTCAGGCTTTAAATCCAAATATCAATTTCATTTTCACGATTTCGCCAGTACGTCATATAAAAGATGGTTTTGTAGAAAATCAATTAAGTAAATCGCATTTATTTACAGCGTTACACCAAGTTTTAAAAATTCACAATTCACAATTTATAATTCACAATTATTTTCCGTCGTATGAAATCATGATGGACGAACTTCGCGATTATCGTTTTTATAACGAAGATATGCTTCATCCCAACCAAATCGCGATCGATTATATCTGGAAACTTTTCAGCGAAAATTATATCGCACAAGAAAGCATTTCAACAATGCAGGAAGTAGACGAAATCCAAAAAAGCTTACGCCATCGCAGTTTCAATCCCGAATCAGAACAACACCAAAAATTCTTAGCAAAACTTCAGCAGAAAATGAACCTTTTAGGAGAAAAGATTTCCCATATTAAATTTTAATTTCCACCCAGCATTGCTTTTAACTAATGCGACAATACAAACATTCTTATAAAATATTATAGGCATAAAAAAACTTTGCGCCCTAGCGCCTTTGTGGCAAAACACAAAAGTAAGAAATTAACTATTTTACAGTAAAATTTTAGAATAATCCCCAATAATTATGTAAATTGTTAAAGGTTTAAATTTTACATTTTTGTAAGATATGTAACTATGCTTTTTTCAGAAGCAATTAAATCCTGTATTTTATTGACCTATGAATAAGAAACCCATTCATTATTTTAAAAAAACACTTCGTGTACTCTTATGGTGCGTGGTTTCTGTAGTGGCACTTTTATTACTTCTTATCATCTTAATTCAGGTTCCTTCTGTTCAGAATTTCGCCAAAGACAAAGCGATTTCGTATCTCCATAAAAAAATTAAAACCAAAGTTTCCTTAGATCATATTTCTATTAAATTTCCGAAAGATGTAGTTCTGGAAGGTTTTTATTTTGAAGATCAAAAGAAAGATACACTTCTGGCAGGAAAACGCTTAGAAGTCGATGTTGACCTTTTTAAACTCGTAAGCAGTGAACTCGAAATCAATTCCGTTTCGTTTGAAAATGTAAAAGCCAATATTTCCCGAAATAAAGACGGAGTTTTCAATTTCGATTATATCATAAAAGCATTCGAATCAAAAGAACCCAAAGTGGAAGATCCAAATGCCAAACCATTTAAAATATCAGTTGTAAAAGTAAATCTGGATAACATCAAATTTAATTTTAAAGACGATTTTTCTAAAAATGACATTGCTGTAAAACTGACACATTTCGACACCAAATTCAATAAATTCGATTTGGATAAAATGGATTTTGATATTCCGAATATTGATTTAAACGGATTAAAATTAGTTTTAAATCAGGATGCTGTAGAACAAATTGCGGTTGTCTCGGTTAAAACTGTCGATACAATTTCAAAACGAAAAGACTTCAAATTAAAACTAGGTAAAATCAGTTTATCAAAAATTGATATTGCGTACGATAATAAAGATTCAAAATTAGACTCGGGAATAAAACTCAGAAATTTAAACTTGTCTGTAAATGAAATCGACTTAAACAAACAGCTTTTGGATTTCGATACTTTCGAACTAAAAAATCTTAGCGGAAATCTACGATTAGGCGTAAAAGACAAACAAATTCAAACGCCAAGTCTAGATACTACAGCGATAAAACAAGCCGGCTGGAAAGCAAAACTTAATAAAGTAAATATACAAAATACAGCTTTTAAATTTGATGATATGCAATCGAAACCAACTTCAAAAGGAATCGATTACAGCCATTTAGATTTGAGTAAATTCAATCTGGAAGCTGAGAAATTGTATTATGGTAACGATACCATTTCGGGAAATATAAAATCACTCACAGCAATAGAAAAAAGCGGTTTGAACATTCAGTCTTTAAAAACAGATTTTTTCTACGGTCCTAAAAATGCCTATTTAGATGATCTGTATTTAAAAACGCCGCAAACACTTGTAAAAGATAAAATTAAGGTTGAATATAAATCCCTTGCAGCACTTCAAAAAGATATTGCAAATCTTGCTGTCGATGCCAATTTAAAAGATTCAAAAATAGGATTTAAAGACATTTTGTTATTTGCTCCTGATTTGCAGAAAACAAATCCGTTTAAGAGTAATCCAAATGCCATTTTATACATAAACAGCCGTGTGAGCGGAAAAGTAAAAGATTTGAATATTCCGAAATTCGAAATGAGCGGAATTGGAACAACAAAAGTTTCCCTTTCGGGGAAGATAACTGGACTGCCTGATGCTCAAAAAGCATATTACGATTTGAATATCAAAAAAATAGCCACGACTTCTAAAGACATAAATGCGTTTGTACCAGCCGGAACAATTCCAAAAAACATTCAGCTTCCGTCGCAAATAAATCTGCAGGGAAAATTCAAAGGTTCTGTACAAAATTTTAAAACCAATCTGGCTTTAAACAGCAGTTTCGGAAATGCAAAAGTTGACGCCTTATTCGATCAGCGTGTTAAGAAAAAAGAGAAATACGATGCAACAGTTTATTTACTTGATTTTGATTTAGGAAGATTAATCAAAAACGATTCAATTGGAAAAATTACGCTTAAAGCGAAAGTCAAAGGAAATGGTTTAGACCCAAAAACGGCAAAAGCAGAATTAGACGGAATTGTTCAAAAAGCAGTTTTCAACAGATATGCCTACAGAGATTTAGCATTAAAAGGAAATATTGCAAACGGTTCATTCGCAGTAAAATCTGGAATGCAAGACCCAAATTTAAATTTTGATTTGACTGCGAGCGGAAATACGCAAGAAAAATATCCGTCAATAAAATTAAAACTGAACCTGGATATTGCCGATCTTGAAAAACTAAATCTTCATGCCGGACCAATGAAACTTCGCGGAAATGTCGATGCTGATATTGCCAACAGTAATCCGGATTTTTTGAATGGAAAAGTATTTCTTTCGAACATTCAGATTTTGCAGGATAAAGAACCAATCGTTTTAGATTCTGTTCGTGTCATTGCTTTTTCAGATAATACCCGAAAAAATATTAAAATATCTTCTCAGTTTTTAAAAGCTGAGGTTGATGGAAAATACAAATTGACGACATTGACAGCGGCCATAAAAAAATCATTGTCAAAATATATCGATTTGAAAACTCCAAAAGCTAACGGAGAATCTAACGAGCAGCGTTTGGCTTTCACCTTAACGGTTGATAATGACCCGATTCTTTTTAAACTGATTCCGAAACTGACAGGTTTAGAACCCATTAAAATCACCGGAAAATACAAGAACGTAACCGATTCTTTAGAAATAAGAGGAATAATTCCGAGAATTGTGTACGCAGACAATACAATTTCAGACGGAAAAATTAATATTGAAGCCAAAGAAAATGTTTTAGAATATTCCGTTTCTATTGCCACTATTGAAAGCGGTTCATTAAAAATTCCGTTTACTAGTTTATCCGGAAAAGTAGAAAATAATATTTTGACTTATGCGCTTGAAGTTCAGGATGCAAAAGAAAAACAGCAATATTTTGTAGCAGGTGAATTTAAAGCAGAAGATTCAAAAAACATATTTAAAATCGATGCCGAAAACTTCATTTTAAATTATGATAAATGGAATATTGATCCTGAAAATGCAGTTGAATTTGGAGATAAACGTCTTTATGTCAATAAATTTTTCCTGAACAATAACGGAAATGAATTAAAAATTCAATCGCAGGAAACACAGGACAATGCGCCGCTGCAAGTCGATTTTGTAAACTTCAAAACCGAAACCATTATGAACATGGTTAAAAAAGATAAATTGTTGATGCAGGGTTTAATTAACGGAAATGCTGTTGTTGAAAATGTTATGACAAACCCAACTTTTACTTCTGATTTAAAAATTGATGATTTTGCTTTTAGAGGGGATGCAGTTGGCGACATTGAAATAAAAGTGGATAATAAAACCAATAATTTACTAAATGCAAATGTGGCATTAACCGGAGAAGGAAACGAAGTAAACCTGATCGGAAATTATAAAATGGACGACAGAAACCTTGATTTAAATTTAGATATCAATAAATTGTATGTTAAAAGTATTCAGGGTTTTACAATGGGCAACGTCACAGACGGAACGGGATATTTATCAGGAAACTTTAAAATTCTCGGAAATGCATCAAGTCCAAAAGTTTCGGGCGAATTAAATTTTAATGATACCGGTTTTAGAATCACACAGCTCAATTCTTTCTTCAAAACGAATAATGAAAAAATCACCTTTAATAATGATGTAATCACTTTTGATAAGTTTACGCTTCACGATGAAAATGGCAATATATTATCTGTAGACGGAACGATTCAGTCTGCTGATTTCAAGAGTTATAATTTTAATTTAGTTGTTACAGCTGATGATTTTAGGGCCATACATTCTAAAGAAGCTGATAACGATTTGTTTTATGGCGATATGTTTTTGGATACAAAACTGAATATCAAAGGAAACCTTGAAAGCCCAATTGTCGACGGAACAATTAAAATTAACAAAGAAACCAAGTTTACGGTTGTAATGCCGCAGTCAGATCCTTCAATTGCAGATCGTGAAGGAATTGTAGAGTTTGTCGATGAAGATAATATGTATTTGAAACAAACGGTTGATTTGCAAAATAAACTCGATCAATCTGAAGTAAAAGGAATGGATGTAAATGTCGCCATTTCGATTGATAAAGAAGCAGAACTCACTTTATTAATTGATAAGGCAAATGGTGATTATTTGAAATTGAAAGGCGAAGCGGAATTAGTTGGCGGAATCGATAAATCAGGAAAAACAACTTTGACCGGAAAATATGAGTTTACAGATGGGGCTTATGAAATGAACTTTAACGGAATCAAAAGAAAATTTGATATTCAAAAAGGAAGTTTTATTACCTGGAATGGCGAACCAACAATGGCAAATTTAAATATTACGGCAATTTATAAAGTAAATGCGGCGCCAATTGATTTACTGGGAAATCAGCTTCCAACCGACAATTCGGCAGTACGAAATACATACAAACAAAAGCTTCCGTTTCAGACTTTATTGAAAATGAAAGGAGAATTAATGAAACCGGAAATTTCTTTTGGAATTGTACTTCCAGATGGTAATTACGATGTTGCTTCGGATGTGGTGACTTTAACACAAACAAAGCTGAAACAATTAGAACAAGATCCGGCAGAATTAAACAAACAGGTTTTTGCCCTTTTATTATTAAACCGATTTGTGGGCGAAAATCCTTTTGCAAGTGAAAGCGGCGGTACAAATGCCGAATCTTTGGCGAGACAAAGTGTGAGCAAAATTCTTTCGCAGCAATTAAACAATCTTGCCGGAGAATTAATTACGGGATTTGAGGTCAATTTTGATTTAGAATCTACAGAAGATTATACTTCCGGAACGATGCAAAACAGAACCGATTTGAATGTTGCCGTTTCTAAAAAATTGCTCGATGACAGATTAAAAGTAACCGTAGGAAGCAGTTTTGGAGTTGAAGGTGCAGAACGTGCCAACGAAGAAAGTACCAATATTGCGGGAGACGTTGCGCTGGATTATCAACTTACAAAAGACGGCCGTTATATGGTTCGTGCTTACAGAAAAAATCAATATCAGGTAGCGGTTGAAGGTCAGGTTGTAGAAACGGGTGTTGCTTTTATTATTACGATGAGTTACAATAAATTCAGAGAACTTTTTCATCGTTCAGAACAAGAAAAACAAATGATTCGAGAAGAAAAAATTCGTAAAGAGAAAGAAAAACAAAAAATGAAAGAAGCAAAAGAAAAGGAAAAATTAGAAGAAGAGCAGCAGGAAAATCAAATTGAAGGAAATGAACAAAAAACATAGTCATATAGAAAATCAATATGTAAAGTATTTTATACTGTTCTGCCTGTTTTTTGTTTTAGGATGCAGCAATACAAAATATCTGACGGAAGGTGATTTACTTTACGTTGGTGGTTCTGTAAAAGTCAAAGATTCTTTGATAAAGAAAAAAGAACGAAAAGCACTTGAAAAAGAATTAAAAGGTTTATTACGCCCAAAACCGAATAAGCAAATTTTAGGATTACGTCCTAAATTATGGATATACAACCTTGCAGGTGAACCTAAAAAACAAAAAGGAACCAGATATTGGCTGCGTAATAAAGTAGGCGAGCCGCCAGTACTTTTCAGTAAAGTCGATTTAGATTATAATGCTTCAGTTTTAAGAAATTTTACTGAAAACCGAGGTTATTTTAAAACCCGTGTCAGTGCCGATTCGACCGTTAGAAATAAGCGTGTTACGGCAGAATATACCGTTATTCCTAAAAAACAATATATCATTAAAAGTGTGACTTTTCCGGATGATTCTTTGGCAATGTCCAGAATTATTGGAAGATCAAGCCGAAGAAGTTTATTGAAAGTGGGAAAACCATATGATTTGGACGTTATAAAAGCCGAAAGGGAACGAATTGACGCCAGACTTAAAGAGAAAGGTTATTTTTACTTTAACCCCGATTATCTTTTGGCACAAGTAGATAGCAGTAAAGGCGATCACGAAGTAAAAGTTAGAATTGTAATAAAACCAGATACGCCGCCAAAAGCCCTTACAGCCTATAAAATCAATAATATTTATGTGTATCCGAATTATTCTCTTTCGAATGACAGCGTGGTTTATAGAAAAAGAGATATTACACAATATAAAGATATTACGATTATAGACACAACAGAAACCTTTAAACCAAGGATTTATGATCGAACAATATATTTTAAAAAAGGAGATTTGTATAACAGAAAAGATCATAATTTGACCTTAAACCGTTTTGTGAATCTGGGGACTTTTAGTTTTGTGAAAAATGAATTTAAACCTTCAGACAGTATCCCAAAAACTTTAGATTCGTATTACTACTTAACGCTTCTACCTAAAAAGTTTATTCGTGTTGAGGTTTTAGGAAAAACAAATTCAGCGAGTTATACAGGAACAGAAGTTAATCTAAACTGGAATAATCGAAACTTTTTTAAAGGGGCGGAGCTATTTACAGTTTCTGTTTTTGGCGGTGCCGATTTCCAGCTTGGCGGAGTAAACAAAGGGAAAAATATTTATAAACTTGGAGGAGAAGTTAGTCTAACCTGGCCAAGATTTATATCGCCTTTTAGTATTCAGGGAAACAGTGAATATGTGCCAAGAACTAAAGCAGCGCTGCGATATGAATATCAAAAAAGAACACAATTGTATGCGTTGAATTCCTTTAATGCGTCTTTTGGATATTTATGGAAAGAAAATATTCGAAAAGAGCACCAATTAAATGTGATTGATATAACGTATGTAAGTCCAAACCATGTTACGCCCGAATATTTAGAAGATATTCAGGATGATCCTGCATTAGAAAAGGTAATTGAAAAGCAATTGATTTTTGGCCCGACATACAGTTATACGTATACCAATACGATGCAGAAACGCCGAAAAAATACGATCTATTTTAACGGTGAATTAGATTTGGCCGGAAATATAACCGGATTAGTTACAGGCGCAGATTATAAAGATAATGTAAAAACCATATTCGATGTTCCGTTTAGCCAGTATGTAAAAATCAAAACAGATTTCAGGCATTATTTGAAACTAGGAAAAGAAAGCGAACTCGCCAGCCGAATAATTGTTGGTGCCGGATTTGCTTACGGAAATTCGAATACGCTGCCAACATCGAAACAATTTGTAGTAGGAGGAACCAATAGTATTCGTGCCTTTAGAGCCAGAACTTTAGGGCCGGGAAGTTATGTGATTCCGCCAACAACAAACAACAATTATACACCAGATCAATCGGCAGATTTAAAACTGGAGTTCAATACAGAATATCGTGCAAAATTATTTAGTATCGTAAGAGGTGCAATATTTATCGATGCAGGAAATATTTGGCTTTTAAATGCCGACCCAGACAAACCCGGAGCCGAAATTTCAAAAGATTTTATGAAACAAATTGCAGTTGGGGCAGGAGCAGGTTTACGTTTTGATTTATCGTTCCTGATTTTAAGAACAGATTTAGCTATTCCGCTTCGAAATCCTTCCTTACCAGACGGACAACGCTGGGTAATTGACGATATTAATTTAGGAAGCAGTACATGGCGAAAAGATAACCTGATTTTGAATATTGCTATTGGATATCCATTCTAGTTTTTTTGTTTTTTGCCACGAATTTCGCGAATTTTCACTAATTCTATGCTTTGTGTTTATTTATATTTCACAAATTTAAGCATTCCAAAAAATTAGTGTAATTAGTGAAATTCGTGGCGAAAAAACTAAAAAAAGAAGTAAATTCGTCTAAATATTTTACAGGAATGCAAAACTTGATCAAAAGAATTATTAGTATCGGTATTACTATTTTAATCATTGTTCTGGCTTTTAAATACTGCCAGTTTAAAAAAGATGACGACTCTACAATCGATTATAATACCAATTTAATTCAGCAGCAAATTTTAAATGTTGGAAAATTGGTTGTTACCGAAGGTCATTTCTCTGAAGTGATCACTTATAAAAATCAGCAGAAGTATCTGATGGATATGATTTCATTTGAAAAAAAGGCACTTATTGTGGTCAATGCCAATGTTACCGTTGCCTACGATTTGCATAAAATGAAATACGATATAGACGAAAAAAACAAAACAATCACGATTCTAAATATCCCAAAAGAAGAAATCACAATCAATCCCGATATTCAGTTTTATGATGTCGAACAAAGTAAACTGAATCCGTTTACGGGCGACGATTACAATAAAATCAACAAATCGGTAAAAGCCAATCTGGCAAAAAAAATCGAAAAATCAACCCTAAAAACAAATGCCCAAAACCGATTAATAAGCGAATTGTCTAAGATCTTAATTATGACAAATTCTATGGGCTGGAAATTACAATATAACGGGAAAACTATTGAATCTGAAAGCGAATTAAATCAGGATTTAAAGTTATAATTTTTGAGGTTTAAATGACAGATTAACAAAGGTTTAGAGGTTATTATAACAAATTAAAAACTCAAAATAGTATGAAAATAACTCTACAAAGAAAAATAGCATTTCTTTGGTTTACACTTTCCTTTTTAAATTTCAAAAATTATATTTACCAAACAATTAGATTGCAAGGAGCTTATGTGAGTTTTGGTGATAATATCTTTACAGTTCCATATTTCGGACAAATTTTATCATACGAATTGTTTGGAATATTTATTCCGATTTCAGGTAAAAACTTATATATATTGTATCAATTGGAGTGGTATTCAAGCATGGTTTTGACTTTATTGTCAATCATAATTCCTATAGTTTTGTTTTTTGAATTTAGATATTCCAAAACTATAGCTAAAGTGTTTTTAGGTTTTTTCATATTACTTAATGTTTTTGCAATTTTAGTAAAAATGACTTTTCTTTTACCTGTTGCTAATAAATCATCTGAATATGAGATAATGATTAATAAAAAAGTGATGAGCTATGTTTACTATTATTTAGTGATTTTATTTATTGCGTTACTAATGTTTATTGGATTGTTTTTTTTGCAAAACCAAAAAAGAAGAAAATATTGAAACTACTTCAATTTAATAAACATTTTAAATAATTATTAGGCGTGAAAACTACTTTATTATTATTCATCTGTTTTTTAAATTTCAATTTTTTTGGAATGGATTATTATATCGAAGCAAATGTAAAAACTCCGTGCAAAGATGATTTTCCTTCTGGATTGTCTTTCTTTTTTGAACAAGTTGGCGGTTATGAAGAAAAAAGCATGGCTAGTCAGGTTGAGAAAATCCTAAAAATTGATCTTTCTACTTTTCAGGAATATGATTTTGAAGATTCTACAATGCCCAATAAATATTGGAAAAATATTAATGTTTTTGAAAAAACAATTGACGATTTATTATTCAAAATAAAAGCAAATCCAAATTATTTTAGAAAAGTAAAGTACAATCCTGTTTATGAGGATTATATATATTCTTCTGATAAAAAAGACATGGAAAAAAATCTGCAAAAAATGAAAGAGTATGAGAAAAACCCATTGCACGAGTATCCATATAATAATGGATATTTAAACTCAAATAAATTTGTGGCAGAATTAAACCAATTAAAAAGCCTTTTAAAATGTTATAAAAAACATGGAGCTACAAAAATAAAACTAACCTACATGTAATTATAAATAAGCTTTGCGAGATTAAAAAAAATCAGCACATATCAGTTTAAATCAGTAAAATCTGTGGGCAAAAAACTTCGCGTTTTAGTGCCTTTGTGGCAACGAACTATCAAATATCAAATCCAATCCGCCAGAAATTAAATGCGCAATTTCAGGACGTTTTTCTTTCAATTGATCTAAATAAACCAACACTTCCTGTAAAAGCTGTTTTTCTTCTGAATCTTTTAAAAGCTCAGCAATTTCAACAGATAATAACCAATCGTTTGAATGATTATTTTTCAGGTTTTCAAAAATAGATTTTAGTTCCGTTTTAAAACCTTTATTTTTTCTAATATCTCTAACTGACGCATATAAATTCTCCAATTCATCACGTTCATCAGTATGTTTCGCTTTTATAGTTTTAGAAGAAGGAACAATGTTAATTAAGTCAAAACTATTGACATCGGCTGGGCCGGAAAAAGCAGAAATCACTTTTTTACCAATTGCCATATCATAATTTCCCCAATCAGGTTGAAACAAAATAGTTTCGCCGTGGGTTACGGTACAATTTCTAAAACTGATTAAAATAATTTCTCCGTGTAAGTTTCTAGAGCCCGTAATAATTTCACCTTCAACAATAATATTACCTTCAAATTCCAGTTTTACCGTTTCATTCTCAACAATGCTGTAAGCCTGTAAATCCTTCGGACTCATATCTTCAATCGCCAAATTAAAACCTTTTAGTTTCCCAATCGGACTTCCAAATCCGTGTGGATGTGTTAAGGTTCCGTGGCCGACTAATTCTTTTTCACGATACGATAAAGCTGTTTTTCCGGTTGTTTGAATGTAAACTGGTTTTCCTTCTTCTTCAATAACATTCGTGAAAACTCCCGAAACTTGTAAACCAGTACTCAATTCAATTGTCCCTAAAGCATTCGACTGAATTAGTTTTTTAATTCCCGAAAGACCTCCGGTACGCAAAGCCATTTTATTAGCAAACTCTTCCAGAATCAAACTTAAATAAGAAAAATTAGGTGTTACATAAAGCTGTGGCTGCAACTGCGTAATATCAAAATTCTGATTGGCTGCCGAAATATCATAAGGGATTTTCTTTACGTTATCTGTCATGCACCAAGCACTTTCCCCAATCGAAGAAAGTAATCCTGCACCATAAATTTTTGGATCTTCAACCGTTCCAATCAAGCCGTATTCAACCGTCCACCAATGCAGGTTTCTAATTTGAGCCATTTCAGACAATTCGCCCATATCATTTTGTAAATCGGCAACTGCTTTTTCGGCTTCGTCGATTTTATCCTGCGGCGTATCTTCGGCTTCTTTTAAAATAGAAAGCAAACGAATCGCTTCATACATTTGATAATCTTTGTGAGACGAAATTGCTTTACAGCCAATTTCACCAAAACGTCTCAAATATTCCGCATATTCAGGATTGGCAATAATAGGGGCGTGGCCGGCACCTTCGTGAATAATATCTGGTGCGGGTGTATATTCAATATGTTCTAATTGACGGATATCTGATGCAATAACCAAAACATTATAAGCCTGAAACTCCATAAAAGCATTTGGCGGAATAAATCCGTCAACAGCAACTGCAGCCCAGCCAATTTCAGTTAGAATACGGTTCATTCCGTACATACTCGGAATAGAATCAATTTCGATTCCCGTTTTACGTAAACCTTCTAAATACGAATGATGTGCAACCTTAGAAAGATAATCTACATTTTTACGCATAACATATCGCCAAACCGCTTGATTAATAGGTGTGTAGTCACTATAATCCTGAGGCTTAATAAATTGCTTTAAATGTTTTGGCAATCGTTCTAATAACGGATTGGTTTCTATAGATGCATTCATTTCGAAAACGTTGTAGATTAGAATGTAAAATTACGAATTTAGGTCGCTATTTTTTGCTATTCATCACAAAATTTTTATTCGAAAGTGATTTTTATTGCGTTTTTATAGATTTTTTGAACTTGGCAGAAAACTAAATTTTAGCAGTCATTATTTTCATAATTAACTTTATCCAATGTTTTCTCGAAGTTTTCCAGCTCTTTCTTCGTCATTATGGCTTCTTTCAAGTCAACTGGTAATTGTTTTTTAGCATCAGAACTAATCCATAATCCCGTAAAAGTATTTCCGGTTTTCTTTAAAATTAATACACCGCTAAAACCATGTTCGACTAAAACAAATTCATTTTCTTTCTTTTTATTCTGAGTAATATCAAGCTGAATCCATTTTTTTGATTTGTCATATCGATACATAGACGTATACATCAAATCGGCAGTACATGGATTTTCTTCCGTTTTAATATAAACTGTTATTGGAGTTTTTCCATCGACAGTTCCTTTGTATAAATTAAAAGCTGGAGCTTGTGATTGTGCGTTTAAGTGATTAAAAAAAGAGAAACAGATTATAAAGAACAGGATAACTTTTTTCATTTTAAATAGTTGATTGGTTTTTGATAGCTTTTGGGTCAATCAAATTTATTTAATTTAAAATAGTATCCAAATTTAATTTGTTAGATGTTTTTAAGATTTACCCGATGAATTTCGTAACTCATTTTCGGCATTTCTAAAATACTCAATTTTGTGATTGAACATAAAAGCCATATTTGTAGCACGCATTTTTGCTTCTTCCGTAATTACTCCTGCAAATTGCGCATCGATTGTAGTATTGAAAATTTGTATCCAGCGGTCAAAATGAGTTTTATCAACCGGTAATTGTTTGTGCGGAGGAAAAGGTGTTCCAGAATAAGCTCGTACATCAAATAAAATAGTCTGCCAAAAACCATACATTTTTTGTAAATGCGGTTCCCAGCGATCTTGTAATTTATCATTGAAAATAGGACCAATAAGATCGTCTTTTCTAACATTATCATAAAAGCTGTTCACCATTTGTTTAATATCTTCTATGGTCGAAATATCTTTAAGCGTTTCCATGTTTTCTAATAAAATTGAAATGCAAAAATACGATATAACTTCAGGTTCGTTCCATGATATTTGTCATTTATGAAATAATTATAAGTTCATTTTTAGATTAAAAACGATAATTTAATTACTGATTTTTAAAATTTTGTAAATGCTGAAATTTAAATGTAAGTTTTTTATGGTTTTTAATATTTTAAATAATTGATTTTTAATTATTTGTAAAAAATAAAGATGTGTTTTTGTTAAGGTAATATTTACAAATGATGTGTATTTGTAAAGTTGTAATTATAACGATTTCGTGAAAATTGATATATTTTTGAATCGTTTTAATAAAAATAATCATAATAAAATGAGAAAAATTTAACTATCAACAAACCACAAAAACCACAAAAAAGATGCACAAAACTACTCAAAAACCTACAAACCGAGTAAGAGCTTTTATGACACAAGTCATTATTATAATGCTTTTATTTATTACCAAAACAAACGCACAGACGGTTACACCTTTTATAACATCAGGTGATCAAACGAGATTATTACAACAACAAGGTACTGTAAGTTTCGGAACAAACTCAGGTACAAATCCTTCTACAGTTACAGTTAATGCGGGAACAACGTACCAAACAATGGACGGCTTTGGTTACACTCTTACCGAAGGAAGTGCCGAAGTAATCAGCGGAATGGCAGCAACGCAGCAAAACCAATTATTGAATGATTTGTATAATCCTAATACAGGATTAAACGCAAGTGTAATTCGTATTAGTATTGCAGCTTCAGATTTAAGTAACTCTTCGTATAGTTATAACGAAACTTCCGGAGATACTAACATGAATAACTTCAGTTTAAACGGACCGGATTTAACGTATCTAATTCCGATTATCAAAAAGATTCAGCTGATAAATCCGAACATTAAAATTTTAGCAACACCTTGGTCAGCGCCACGATGGATGAAAACCAACGGTTCCTGGATTGGCGGAAGTCTGCAGACACAATATTATGCTGCTTATGCAAGATATTTTGTAAAATACATTGCAGCAATGCAGGCGCAGGGAATTCCAATTTGGGGAATCACACCGCAAAACGAACCTGAAAACCCGCACAATGAACCAAGTATGCTGATGAATTCTACAGAACAAAAGAATTTTATCAATCAACAACTTGGGCCTCAATTGGCCGCGGCTGGTTATGGAGGTGTAAAAATTATTGCTTTTGATCATAATTGCGATAATACAGCTTATCCAATTGATGTTTTAAACAACAGCAGTTATGTTGACGGAGCGGCTTTCCATTTATATTTAGGAAGTATTTCGAATATGTCAGTTGTAAAAACTCAAACAAACAAAAACGTTTATTTTACAGAACAATATACAGGTTCAGGCGGAAACTTTGGAGGAGATTTTGGCTGGCACATGCAAAACGTAGTTATCGGAAGTACAAACAACTGGTCTAAAACTGTTTTAGAATGGAATGCTGCAAACAATTCAAGTTTAGGGCCAAGAACTCCGGGTGGATGTAATACTTGTTTAGGAGCGATTACAGTTAATAACAGTACAAGTTATACTAAAAATGTGGCCTATTATATTATTGGTCAAATCTCTAAATACGTAAAACCGGGTGCAGTAAGAATTGGTTCTTCAAGTACAAACGGCAGTATTTTATCTGTTGGATTTAAAAATCCTGATGGCTCAACTGCACTTGTAATTTACAACTCAGGAGGATCAAATACTATAAAAGTGGTTTCGGGATCATCGGCATTTAATTATACAGTTCCGGGATCATCAGCAGTTACTTTTACGTGGGGAGCAGGAACACCACCTCCAACTGGTTTTCCGGGGTATTATAATATTATTTCAAGAAACAGTAATAAAGGACTGGATGTAGCAGATAATTCAACTACAAGTGGTGGAAGAATACAGCAATATGATGTAACAGGCGGCGGCGGAAATAACCAGCGCTGGAAATTTGTTTCTGACGGAGCAGGGAATTATTACATAATTGTAAAATCAACCGGAATGTATTTGGCAGTTGAAAATAATGGAACGGCAAATGGATTGAAAGTACAGCAAAAAACGTTCTCTAGTTCTAATGAATTTAAATGGACAGTTGCAAGTCTTGGGGGTGGATATTATAAAGTTACCAATGTAAATACGAGCAAATCTCTTGATGTTGAAAATGTTTCTACAGCAAATGGCGCTAATATTCAGGTTTGGGATTACACGGGCGGACTGAATCAGCAATGGCAGTTTGTTCAGGTTGAGTCGACAGCGAAAAAAGCTTTGGCAATAACGGAAGAAGCCGAAAGCACAAACGATATGGCAATCTTCATTAATTCGGCAAACGATTATTTAAAAATTGATACCAATCATGAAGGAAGCGCCGATGTAGCAATATTTAACATTGCGGGACAAAGCATCTTGAAGAAGAACGTAAACTTTGTAAAAGGGAATCAGGCAGAAATCGAAATTTCAAGATTACCAAAAGGAGTTTATGTAGTAAGAGTAACCGATAGTCAGGGATCTTATTCTAAAAAAATATTAAAGAAATAATTACAAATCGAGAATTCAATTAGTAATTTTATATTGATGTTTAAAAGGCTGTCTAATTTTTAGGCAGCCTTTTATTTTTTATCCAATTAGTTGTGTAAACAAATCCTGATTATCGTTTAAGTATTGAAATTCAAATCCGTATTGGGTCATTTTCATTTTGATAGGCAGAATATCTTTTTTCTTTTTCAATTCTAAACCAACAATAACAGAACCAACTTCACGGCTGTTTTTCTTGGCAAACTGAAAATAAGTAATATCATCATCTGGCCCTAAAATGTTATTTACAAATTCTTTTAAAGCTCCGGGACGCTGCGGAAACTGAATCATAAAATAGTGCATTAAACCTTCGTAAAGTAAAGAGCGTTCTTTTATTTCGGCCGTTCTTTCGATATCGTTATTACTTCCGCTGACAACACAGACAACATTTTTGCCTTTAATTTTATCTTTATAAAAATCTAGAGCAGCAATCGTCAAAGCGCCCGCTGGTTCCACAACCATGGCTTCTTCATTGTACAATCGTAAAATGGTCGTGCAGACTTTACCTTCGGGAACTAAAATAATATCTTCTAGATTATAACGGCAGATTTCAAAAGTTTTATCGCCCACTTGTTTTACAGCCGCGCCATCAACAAATTTGTCGATTGTTTTCAGTGGTGTATTTTTATTTTCTTCAATTGAAGTTTTCATCGAAGGAGCGCCTTTTGGTTCAACGCCAATAATTTTAGTATTTGGGCTTAAATGTCTGAAAACTTCAGATAAACCAGAAGCCAGTCCGCCGCCGCCAATCGGAACAAAAACATAATCAATTGGTTTTGTATAACTTTCCAAAATTTCAAGTCCAACCGTTCCTTGTCCGGCAATAACTTTTTCATCATCAAAAGGATGAATAAAGGTTTTATGATTTTTGATAGCATCTGCCGTTGCCGATGCATAAGCGTCATCAAAAGTATCTCCGGTTAAAACAATTTCAACAAACGATTTTCCAAACAATTGTACTTGTTTTACCTTTTGTTTTGGAGTTGTTTTCGGCATATAAATTTTACCTTTTATATGCAGCAAATTACAGGAATAAGCAACGCCCTGCGCATGATTTCCTGCGCTGGCACAAACAATTCCGTTTGCTTTTTCTTTATCATTTAACGTAGAAATCTTATTGTACGCGCCTCTAATTTTATACGACCGAACAATTTGTAAATCTTCTCTTTTTAATAAAATAGTCGATTTAAACTCGTCTGAAAGATTTAAATTTTGTGTAAGGGGCGTCGCGGCAACTACATTTTCGAGCTGCTTTTTTGCGTTAAGTACTTCGTTAAATAAACTCATAATTTGTTTGTTTTTTTGCCACGAATTGCACGAATTTGCACGAATTTTTATTATCCCAAAGAAAAATAATTCGTGTCAATTCGTGTAATTCGTGGCGGCTTTTTAATTATTCTTAAAAATAAAAAACCTCCCGATGTGGGAGGTTTTTATAAATTATATTTTACTTATTTATATAACACCTCGCCATCATTGCTGAATTGCAATAATGCTGATAATCGCGATAATAATGTTATTAAAGTTTTTCATTTTTAACTGATAGAGTAACAAATGTACTTATTTTTTTCGAAGTAATAAACAGCCGTTTTGTAAAAAAACTGAATGCTAAATACTGAAAACTGAATACTATTTTTTAACTGGCGGATATTGAGCTAAAATTTTGTTTACGAACTCACCAATTTTTTCGTCTTTTTTATCAACGTTTTTAGTCAAAGTTCCTAAACCTTCACCTTGCCAGATCATTTCTTTCTTTTTAGCATCAATTAAATCAATGTATAAAGTTCCTTCTGTAGAAGTCGAAACAGTAGTTTGTCCGCCGTACATCATATAAGGATTCCAACCCCAGCCCCAGCCGTAACCCCAGCCAGCACTAAATTGGTTTACATTTACCTGTTCTCTCGATTTAGTAAAAATGTTTACTAATAAATCAGGATTATCACTTTTTGTGAAACCTTTTGCTGCCATTTCATTATCGATGGCATGAAGAATACGTCTTTTATCTAGATCTGAAATCTCAACTTTGTCAATTCCGGGCTTAAAGAAAGCATAAGTTTTATAAGGCGCAAAATCGACATTTTTGTCGTAATCAGAATAAACAGTAACACTGCTGCAGGATGAAAGTATCAAAAGCAGAAAAATCGGAACTAACTTGAATGTTTTCATATTATTAGAATTAAATGTTCTTGTTCGGTTTATTTTATCATAAAAGCAAATTTTACGTTTGTCAGGCTGAGCGAAGTCGAAGCCCTTTTTTGCTTACAAGCCTTCGACTTCGCTCAGGATGACATTGCGTTTATGATAAAATCTTTTTAAAAGAACTTTAACTAAAGTAAACTTTCGTCAACAATATTAGGTAAAGTTACTTTTAATAAAGGCTCGACTTGCATCGCTCTTTTTATAGCAAAAATAGCTTCATCATTTCGGGCCCAGCTTCTTCTTGAAATTCCGTTGTTAACATCCCAAAAAAGCATTGATGCTAAACGCTTTGAAGCCTCTTTAGAGCCATCAAGAACCATACCAAATCCGCCGTTTATAACCTCTCCCCAGCCAACTCCTCCTCCGTTATGAATTGATACCCAGGTTGCTCCTCTAAAACTGTCTCCAATTACGTTTTGAATCGCCATATCGGCCGTAAAACGAGATCCGTCATAAATGTTTGAAGTTTCTCTATAAGGCGAATCAGTTCCAGAAACGTCATGGTGATCGCGTCCTAAAACAACAGCGCCAATTTCACCTTTTGCAATAGCTTGGTTAAAAGCTTCAGCGATTTTAATCCTGCCTTCGGCATCAGCATAAAGAATTCGGGCTTGTGAACCTACAACCAATTTATTTTCCTGCGCACCTTTAATCCATTTAATGTTATCCTGCATTTGCTGCTGAATTTCACTTGGAGAAGTCTTCGCTAATTCTTCTAAAACCTGACTTGCAATGGTGTCTGTCTTTTGTAAATCTTCCGGTTTTCCAGAAGTGCAAACCCATCTAAAAGGTCCAAAACCGTAATCAAAACACATTGGTCCCATAATATCTTGAACATAACTAGGATATTTAAAATCGATATTATTTTCGGACATTACATCAGCACCAGCGCGTGAAGCCTCAAGTAAAAATGCATTTCCGTAATCAAAAAAGTAAGTTCCTTTTGCGGTATGCTTGTTAATCGCAGCTGCGTGACGACGTAATGTTTCCTGAACTTTTTCTTTAAATAAATCAGGATTTTCAGCCATTAATTGATTGGCTTCTTCAAAAGAAATTCCAACCGGATAATAACCTCCAGCCCACGGATTGTGAAGTGAAGTCTGATCTGAACCTAAATCAATCTTGATATTTTCCTGATCAAAACGCTCCCAAACGTCCACCACATTTCCTAAATAAGCAATCGAAACCGTTTCTTTATTTGCTTTCGCCAAAGCTACTCTGGCAACTAATTCATCTGTAGAAGTTACGACTTCATTAATCCATCCTTGTTCGTGACGGATTTTAGTAATTTTCGGATTTACTTCGGCACAAACCGTAATACATCCGGCAATATTTCCGGCTTTTGGCTGTGCGCCAGACATTCCGCCAAGACCAGAAGTTACAAATAAACTTCCTTCAGGATTTTGTTTTATTTTTCTGAAACCATTCAAAACGGTGATTGTAGTTCCGTGTACAATTCCCTGTGGGCCAATGTACATATAACTTCCTGCTGTCATTTGTCCGTATTGTGAAACGCCAAGTGCATTCATTTTTTCCCAATCGTCCGGTTTAGAATAATTTGGGATAACCATTCCGTTTGTAACCACGACTCTTGGCGCTTCTTTATGCGAAGGAAATAATCCCATCGGATGTCCTGAATACATCGTTAAAGTCTGCTCATCTGTCATTTCAGACAAATACTGCATCGTCAATAAATATTGTGCCCAGTTTTGAAAAACCGCTCCGTTTCCGCCATACGTAATCAATTCATGCGGATGCTGCGCCACTGCATAATCCAAATTGTTTTGAATCATGTGCATAATCGCTTTTGCCTGTAATGATTTCCCTGGATATTCATCAATAGGGTGGGCGTACATTCTGTAATCCGGACGAAGGCGGTACATATAGATACGTCCGTATTTTTCTAATTCTTCTGAAAATTCAGGAATTAATTCAGCGTGATGTTTTGGATCAAAATAACGCAATGCATTTTTTAAAGCCAGCTTTTTTTCTTCTGCCGAAAGGATTTCTTTTCTTTTCGGAGCGTGATTAATAGCCGGATTGTACGCTGCTTTTTGAGGTAATATATTTGGAATTCCTTGTTGTATTTGTTCTTTGAAAGTCATTTTTTAAGATGCTGAGTTGCTAAGTTAGTTTTGTTAGATTAACAACAGATTAATTTTTTGTTTTTTAAATTATGTTGTCCGAATGGAACTTTAAATGCACCAATACTCAATTGAATGCAATTGGAATTTGGATTTTTTTAAAATTATCTAATTTTCAAATTGGCACATTTTCTAATTAAAAAACTAGGGATAACGGATATCCGACCTGTGATAAGACTTGTGGATTTTAATCCTGAATTTTCTTGAATGGATATCCATATGATATTTTAGATTGTTGATTTTAGATTTTAGATTGGAATTTGGAGTTTTAAAAATTGGAATTTATTTTAATTATCTAATTCGCCTTCTTTCTTATTTCACCTGTTCGTTTATCAAAACCGTACGGACAATGACGGCAGCCGCTTTTACAGCAATAACCTCTTTTTAAATGATGTTTTTCAGTAAAGCATTTGTAACCTTCGGGTGTATAGTAAAAATCTTCGCCTTCGATTAATTTATTTTCATTACTTTGCTCTTTCATAAATCTGCTTCGCGTTCGTGTTTCGGTAAATTTAAAAATCAAAAATATAAATATTTGATTATGATTTTATTGAAATCGAACAATTTTATAGCTACAAATTTATAAATTTTACAGCCAATGTTTCTGATTGTTGCCAAATATTTAATTCCGAAAGGATATCGCGGAATGGCTGTATTTCCGTTTGTGATTGTAAAATATGGTTTTGATAAAGCAAATGCAGTTTTCGTTAATCATGAAAAAATACATTTGCGACAGCAGTTAGAACTTTTAGTAATTCCGTTTTTTGTCTGGTATTTTCTGGAATATTTAATTCGTTTACTTCAATATAAAAATGCAGAATTGGCGTATCGAAATATCAGTTTTGAAAGAGAAGCTTACGCCAAAGAAACCGATTTTAATTATCTGAAAAACAGATCCTTTTTTCAGTTTCGACATTATATTAAATTAAGATGAACCCAGTTTTTAATCAACATATTTTTATTGATTTTCCGAATGATATTTCTTTGACAATAAAGCGAGAAGATTTAATTCATCCGTTTGTTTCGGGCAATAAATTCCGAAAATTAAAATACAATTTACTTCAGGCGAAAGCCGAAAACAAAGATACTTTACTGACTTTTGGCGGTGCATTTTCCAATCATATTGCTGCAGTAGCTTTTGCTGGAAAAGAGCAGGGTTTTAAAACGATCGGAATTATTCGCGGCGATGAACTTTTTGATAAAATCGTTGAAAATCCAACTTTAAAATTTGCCCAGGAAAACGGAATGAAATTTGAATTTGTTTCTCGCGAAGAGTATCGTTTAAAAAATGAAACTTCCTATATAGAAAAGCTAAAAGACAAGTTTGGCGATTTTTATTTAGTTCCCGAAGGCGGAACAAATGAACTTGCTGTAAAAGGCTGCGAAGAGATTTTAACCGATGAAGATTCGGTTTTTAATTACGTTTGCTGTGCTGTTGGAACTGGCGGAACAATTTCGGGATTAATAAATAGTGCTAGGGAAAATCAGAAAATTTTGGGCTTTCCGGCGTTAAAAGGTGACTTTTTAAACGATGAAATTCGTATTTTTGCAAAAAAAGATAACTGGAATTTAATTTCTGACTATCATTTTGGAGGTTATGGCAAGATAAATTTAGAATTAATCGAATTTATTAATGGTTTTTTTGAAGAAACAAAAGTGCCCTTAGATCCAATTTATACGGGAAAGATGGTTTTTGGCGTTATAGATTTAATCAACAAAAATTATTTTCCTGCACATTCAAAAATACTACTCATTCACACCGGCGGATTACAGGGAATTGAAGGAATGAATATAAAGTTGAAGCAGAAAAAATTACCAATACTCAAAAAAAATGATTAAAAAAATTGTACTGCTCTTTACAATAATAGTTTTGGCAAGCTGTTCGTCAAGCAAACCAGCTGTCGCTGCGACGAAAAAAACGACGGTTCAAAAGCCAAGAGTAGCGACGACGAAAAAACCAGCTTACAGCAAACCAGCAGTTAAAAATTACCCTTCCACAAATAATACAACTGAAGTTATTCAATCTACTTCAAAAACAGTTGTAACCAGCGATTTAATCAATAATTACATTTTGCAGTTCAAAGATATTGCAATGGGAAATATGAAAACGTACGGAATTCCGGCAAGTATTATTTTGGCGCAAGGAATCTTGGAATCGGGTGCGGGAAAAGGAGATTTAGCACTTGAAGCGAATAATCATTTCGGAATTAAATGCCATAAAGACTGGCTTGGGGAAAGTGTTCGTCACGATGATGATTCGGCACAGGAATGTTTTAGAAAGTATCCCGAAGCTGCAGAATCGTATCGAGATCACGCTTTATTTTTAGTTGGAAAAAACAGATACGCAACTTTATTTACTTACGAAAAAGACGATTATAAATCGTGGGCAAAAGGTTTGCGAGCGGCAGGTTATGCAACAGATCCGAATTATCCCGATAAATTAATCAGTTATATCGAGCGTTATAATCTGCATCAATATGATTGTCAGGTAACCGGAAAAAATTATACGCCAATTAGTAAAACGACTACAAATCCAACTAAAAGTACGTCGCCGGTTAAAACAAATTCAAATTCAAACGATCCTAATTTGTATGAAGTACAACAAGGTGATACGTTATATTCGATTTCAAAAAAATTCAATTTATTGGTTGACGATTTAAAGCAAAAAAACAATCTAACCGATAACGCGATTTCAATAGGACAGAGGTTGAAGGTTAAGTAACTAAGTGTTCAGTCTCAGTTTTCAAATAATCTAAAAATCCAAAATAAGTTTTCAGTTTAAATCTAAAATCTAAAATCTAAAATCTAAAATCTGAATTCAAAAATCTAAAATAAGAATGTTATATAAAAGAAGTAGTCAGCTTTTTGCTGAAGCAGAAAAAGTAATTCCGGGAGGAGTAAATTCACCAGTAAGAGCATTTAAGGCAGTTGGCGGAACTCCAATTTTTGTAAAAAGTGCCAAAGGTGCTTATTTATATGATGAAGACGGAAACAAATTAATAGATTATATCAACTCTTGGGGACCAATGGTCTTGGGTCACGCTTATCAGCCGGTTGTTGATGCCGTAATCGAAAAAGCAAAACTGGGAACTTCGTTTGGAATGCCAACAGAACTGGAAACTGAAATCGCAGCTTTGGCGGTTTCTATGGTTCCGAATATTGATAAAATTCGATTTGTAAATTCTGGAACAGAAGCTTGTATGAGTGCGATTCGTCTGGCTCGTGGATTTACAAAAAGAGATAAAATAATAAAATTTGCTGGCTGCTATCACGGACATTCTGATTCATTTTTAATTCAGGCAGGAAGTGGCGCGGTAACTTTTGGATCGCCAAATAGCCCAGGTGTTACAGAAGGAACTGCAAAAGATACCTTATTGGCAAAATATAATGATTTAGAGAATGTAAAAACTTTAATCGAAGCTAATAAAGGTGAAATTGCGGCAATAATTATCGAAGCAGTTGCCGGAAATATGGGCTGTATTCCACCTGTAAAAGGTTTCCTTGAAGGTTTAAGAGAATTGTGTACAGCAAATGGAATCTTATTGATTTTTGATGAGGTTATGACAGGTTTCCGTTTAGCCCGCGGAGGAGTTCAGGAATTGTATAATATCAATGCTGATATTGTAACTTTCGGAAAAGTGATTGGTGGAGGACTTCCGGTTGGAGCTTTTGCTGCGCGTGAGGAAATCATGAATTATTTAGCACCTCTTGGACCAGTTTATCAGGCAGGAACATTATCTGGAAATCCGCTTGCAATGGCGGCTGGATATGCAATGTTGAAAGCGTTAGATACTGACCGTGAAATTTTTACTCGTTTAGAAGAAAAAACAGCTTATTTAGAAGCTGGAATTGACAGAGTTTTAAAAGCAAATAATGTTGTTTTTACCATCAATAGAGTAGGTTCTATGATTTCTGTTCACTTTGATGCAAATCCGGTTACAGATTTCCAAACTGCTGCAAAAGGAGATAATGAAACGTTTAAAAAATTCTTCCACGGATTATTGCAGGAAGGAATTTATATTGCGCCATCTGCATACGAAACATGGTTTATTACAGATGCTTTAACGTACGAAGATTTAGACTTTACCATTAATGCGATCGACAAGGTTTCGAAAACATTTTAAATAATAAAAAAGAGGTTTTAAAAGCCCACGGATAACACGAATTTCACGAATTTTCACAAATTTTCATTTAGCCTAGTTTGTGGAATTTATTGCAACAACAAATTGGTGTCAATTTGTGAAATCCGTGTTTATAAAAAAAAAGAAAGAGGTTTTTTAAAGCCTCTTTTTTTTGATCTCAACTTACATTTTATCTTTTCGGTGATCTTTCATTTTGTCCTTATGCTCTTTTTTAATGGCAGTCCATTTTTTGTATTGATCTGCATTTAAAATAGATTTCATTTTTGCATCGGCAGCTTTGTGATCTTCTTCCATTTGTTTTTTTATGGCTTTTCTTTCAGCGTCAGTTGGTTTTGCATCAGAATCTTTTCTGCTTTTTTTAAGCATTTCCATTTTGGTACTTCTTTCAGATAAAAGTTCACTTACTTGTTTTTGCTGATCAGCGTTTAAGTTTAAATCAGTTGTTAACTTTTGCAAATGTGACTGATTGCGTTCTTGCGGCGTTTTGTGATCTTTATGATCTCCTTTTCGGCTGTGGCCTTCATGTTCTTTTTTTAGAGCCGTCCATTTTGTGTATTGATCCGCATTTAAAATGGCTTTCATTTTAGCATCATTGGCTTCTTTGTCGGCTTTCATTTGTTTTTTAAAAGCTTCTCTTTCCGCATCAGTAGGTTTTGTTTTACTGTCTTTTCTGTCGTCTCTAAATTTTTCTGCTTTAGCACTTCTTTCAGCCAAAAGCTGTTTTACTTCCTCCTGCTGCTTTTTATCTAAATTCAAATCAGAAGTTAATTTTTGTAAATGCTTTTCATTACGCTGTTCCGGAGTTAATTTTTCTCTTTGATCGCGTGCCGGTTTCTGATTGATGTCTTGCGCAAAACTTACTATTCCAACGAATAATAAAGCTGTGATAAATAATTTTTTCATTTTTCGTTTTTTTAAAGGTTTATAGCAATTAGACATCAACAGATTTATTAAGTTTAATGAGATTGTCAGATTTATCTTTTAATTAACAGAAACTATTAAGGAAAACATAATAAGATCTGAAAACAAAAAAGAGGCGCAGCGGCCTCTTTTTGTAAACTATATTTAGTTGTTTTCTTTTTTGTAATCTTTCATTTTGTCTTTAGCTTTCTCTTTATTTTTTTCTCTTAAAGATTGCCATTTCGTATATTGATCCGCAGTTAAGATTGCTTTCATTTTAGCTTCGTTACCTTCTTTTTCTGCTTTTAATTCATTTTTAAAAGCTTCTTTTTCAGCATCAGTTGGTTTTACATCGCTGTCTTTTCTTGCTTCTCTTGTTTCTCTGAATTTTTCTGCTTTAGCACTTCTTTCAGCCAGTAGCTGTTTTACCTGTGCTTGTTGGTTAGCGTCTAAACCTAATTCTGTAGTTAACTTTTGTAATTGTTTTTCGTTACGTTGTTCGGGAGTTAATTTTTCTTTTTGTTCACGTGCCGGTTTTTGGTCGCCATCTTGTGCAAAACTTGCTATTCCGATCAATAGCATAGCTGCGATAAATAATTTTTTCATGATTTGTTCTTTTAAGGTTATAGTGTTTAGACTTTATTAAACTGAATAGGTTTAATTAATATTGTTTGAATTGCTGTTTATTTAACTTTTTGAAATGTAAATATTTAAGGTTGAGGCTTTCCTGCATATTGAAAATATTTTCTTATTTTTAGGAAACCAATAAAATACAATCCAAAAACAAATTATCATGAACTCTTCTTTATCAAACTATAAAATTGCTTTCTTTTCAACGCAGCCCTACGATAAAACTTTCTTCAATAAATACAATGCCAGTTTTGGTTTTGAACTGGATTTTTTCGAAACACAATTAAATCCGCAAACTGTAATTTTAATTGAAAAAGCAGAAATTGTTTGTGTTTTTGTAAACGACATCGTCAACGAAGCTGTAATAAAACAATTGGCTGAAAAAAAGATGAAAATCATTGCACTACGTTGTGCAGGGTTTAATAATGTTGATTTAGAAGCTGCTAAAAAATACAACTTAAAAGTCTGCCGTGTTCCCGCTTATTCGCCACAAGCTGTTGCAGAACATGCGATGGCCATGATTTTAACTTTAAACCGAAAAACGCATAAAGCCTACAACAGAGTTCGGGAACAAAATTTTTCCTTAAACGGATTATTAGGTTTTGATTTGTTTGGAAAAACAATCGGAATTATTGGAACTGGAAATATTGGAAAAGCTTTCGCGAAAATTGCTTTAGGATTTGGCTGTAAAGTTTTGGCGTATGATATTGTTACCAATGATGAAATGATAAAAGACGGAGTTTCTTTTGTTGGTTTAGAAGAAATATTTAAATCGAGCGATATCATTTCACTTCACTGCCCGCTCAACGATCAAACGAAACATGTTATTAATAAAGATTCGATTGCTTTGATGAAAGACAGCGTTATGATTATCAATACAAGCCGCGGCGGATTAATAGAAACGGCCTGTGTTATCGAAGGTTTGAAAGAAGGTAAAATTGGTTATTTGGGAATCGACGTTTACGAACAGGAAGAAAAACTATTCTTTAGAGATCTTTCTGCCGATATTATTCAGGATGATGCGATTCAGCGTTTAATGAGTTTTCCAAATGTTTTGGTAACGGCGCATCAGGCGTTTTTTACTAATGAAGCTTTAACGCAGATTGCTTTGGTAACTTTTAATAATATAAAATCATTATTGACGGATAATGATATCGAAAATAAAGCAACGCTGCTGGTTTAATTAGCTTGTCGAATATTTTTCGTAATTTAATTACTTGAAAATGAAGATGTAGATTTAAAATATCAGATTATGAAAAATAAAATTATAATTCTAATCGCAATTTTGGCATTGTATTCTTGTCAAAGTAAAACGGAATCAAAAAACATTATTAAAACGATTGTTCAGGATACATTGTATAAAACAATTGGAGGAACTGCTGATGTAAGTAATGCTCCCGCAAAAGATGATAAAGCAGCCAAATTGATTCGGAAACAATTGAATGTTTTATTAAAGAAAGATATTCCCGCAATGGCAAAAGAAGACAGATTCTTTTATTATGAAGCTTTTGATTTAAATAATGATAAGAAAAACGAATACTTTGTTGGTTTCTCCAATTCCTATTTCTGTGGAAGCGGAGGCTGTTCGGGATATATTTTAAATAACGACGGAAGTGTAATTAATCATTTCACCGTAACTGATTTTCCAATTTATGTAACTACTTCATCTACTGAAAAATTCTATAATCTTTTAATGAAAAGCGGTGGTTTATTTCATCTTATAAAAATGAAAAACGGGAAATATCCAACAAATCCTTCTACTGAAGAAAAATGGAAAGGTGATCTTCCAAAAGAAAGTACTAAGGTTTTGGATATTTATGATAAGAAGTTGGAGAAGTATTCGTTTTAAATTACAAACAAAACTATTTTAAGTATTTAATGTTTAGAGCTCAAATAAAGTGTATATTTGTATAATATTTACAAATTAAACCTGTATCTGATGTTTTTAAACTTTAGAGTGTCAAATTTCCGATCGATTAATGAAACGGTTGAATTGTCTATGATACCAAGTGATTTAAAAAATCCAACAAATGTAATCAAGAAGACAAATCCTGAAGCAACCAAAAATAAAGATTATTATGCATTCACTTCTGCAGCTATATATGGACCAAATGCAAGTGGAAAAAGTAATATTATTAGGGCTTTATATGAATTTAAGGAGTACGTGAGAACTTCTACAGATAATAAACCTAATGATATTATTTCATTGTTTAATCCATTTAAACTTCATAAAACGAATATTAATAAGCCATCATCTTTCTCAATTGATTTATTAATTGAGAATGTTTTATTTAATTATAGTATTAGAGTTGCTCGTGATGAGATTTTATATGAATCTCTTTTTAGTTACCCAAAGGGATTAAAAGTTAAAGTTTTTGAAAGGTTTCGTCAAGAATTTATTAAAGGGAATGGTTATGAAGGAATTTTCGAGTCTATAAGACAGCGTACAACAGAAAATCAATTGTTTTTGGGTAAAGTAGCTTTAGAAAACAATGAAATTGCGAGAAAAGTTTATTGGGGAATAGTCCAAATACTTACACTTACGACTGATACGCTTCATTCTGATGATTTTAATAAAAAAGAGAGTAGCTCTATTTTTTTGGATGATGAAATTTTAAAGTTATCTAAATCATTAATTCAAAAAATTGATACCCAAGTTGTTGATTTTGAAGAAGAAAATGGAAAACTTAAAACATTTCATTTAGATACGAATGGACAAAAGATAGAATTTGAATTTGATGATGAGTCTTCTGGAACACAAAGGGTTATTGCTTTTATACCATTAGTTTTTCTAACTTTAAGTTATGGAGGTATATTTATTGTAGATGAATTTGAAAGAAGCTTGCATCCAGAAATTGCGCAATATATATTAAGATTGTTTAACGATCCGGAAATAAATATTAAGGGTGCTCAATTTATTTTTGCTACTCATGATACTACTTTATTAAGTCCTGAAAATAAATTAAGAAGAGATCAGATTAATTTAGTGGAAAAAAATATAAAAGGAGAAACAGAATTATATACTGTTTCTGATATTAAAGGAGTTAGAGAAGGTAATTTTGAAAAATGGTATATCGAAGGAAGGTTAGGGGCGGTGCCAAATATTGCAAAAGAAACTTTTAGGCATGAATTAATTGAATTTATAAATTCTTAAGAATGGCTAAAAGAAGACCAGTAAATAATTTTAAAGTAAGATCATTTAAAGAGAAAATTGTAATTCTTTGTGAAGGATTAACCGAGAAAAATTATTTTAATGCAATGAAAGAAGATTTGGGTTTACCTAAAACTATAGCAGTAAATGTAATTGATTGTAAAGGAGATGTAACTGATATTTTAAAAAATGCAAAGAAAGATGGTTTTGAAAAAATATTCGTAGTTTTTGATCATGATAATTTTCCAAAAAGAGGAGATGTTTTCAAACTTGCTTCTCAAAAAGATGCAGTTGTTATTTTTTCTAGTATATGTTTTGAAACCTGGTATTTGTTACACTTTAAAAATTCGACCAAAGCTTTTATTTCAGAAGCAGAGCTAGAAAAAGAACTAAAAAAATGTACAGGAATGGAAAGTTATGAAAAAAATAACTTTAAACATTATTCAATTCTAAAAGATAAAACGGCTATTGCAAAATCAAATGCAGAAAAGACTAGATTGACTGTTATTAAAAATAATGATGGGGTAGAAGTTTTTAATTTAAATCCTTTTACTAATGTAGATGAATTAGTTGTTTATTTAGAAAACCAAAAACAATAAAAAAAGGAGCTTCAATAAAAAGCTCCTTTTTAAATTTTATATTATTTCAAAAGAATTTACTCCACCAATTCCACAGTTTTAAACTCGCCGTCAACGACAACTTTAGTCAAACCATGTTTCGATAAGTTTTTCATAGACACATCCCATTTTTTACCGCTTAAAGCAGAAGTAACTTTTAGCTGTCCTAATTCCATTTTATTTTCATTTCCTTTCAATAAAGTAATGATTACTTTTTCTTCATCAGAAAGTTCAATTTGAGCTTGTTTTTTCTCCGGACGCATTTGCGGGAACAATAAAACTTCCTGAATCGAAGCGTTGTTTGTTAAATACATAATCAAACGATCCATTCCAATTCCCATTCCAGACGTTGGAGGCATACCGTATTCAAGCGCTCTTAAGAAATCTTCATCAATAACACCGTTTGCTTCATCATCACCTTTTTCAGATAAGCGCATTTGATCTTCAAAACGCTCACGCTGATCAATTGGGTCGTTTAATTCAGAATAAGCATTTGCTATTTCTTTACCACAAACCATTAATTCAAAACGCTCTGTAAGTTCAGGATTGTCGCGGTGTTCTTTACAAAGAGGGGACATTTCTTTAGGATAATCCGTAATGAAAGTGGGCTGAATGTAGTTTCCTTCGCATTTAGCTCCAAAAATTTCATCAATTAATTTTCCTTTACCCATTGTTTTATCAACCTCGATTCCCATTCCTCTTGCAGCTTCAAATAATTCTTCTTCCGTTTTTCCAGAAATGTCAAAACCAGTAAAATGTTTGATAGAATCAGTCATTGTAACGCGTGCATAAGGCGCTTTAAAGTTGATTTGGTGTTCGCCAAAAGTAACTTCGCTTGTTCCGTTTACGGCAATAGCACAATGTTCAAGCAATCCTTCAGCAAATTCCATCATCCAGTTGTAGTCTTTGTAAGCTACATATATTTCCATTGCAGTAAATTCAGGATTATGCGTTCTGTCCATTCCTTCATTACGGAAGTTTTTAGAGAACTCATAAACACCTTCAAATCCACCAACAATTAATCTTTTTAAGTACAATTCGTTTGCAATACGCATGTAAAGCGGAATATCAAGCGAATTATGGTGTGTGATAAACGGACGCGCTGCAGCTCCACCCGGGATTGGCTGTAAAACCGGAGTTTCAACTTCAAGATATCCTGCATCGTTAAAGTACCCACGCATAGCGCTGAATAACTTAGTACGTTTAATGAAAGTTTCTTTAACATGTTGATTCACTGTTAAATCTACATAACGCATTCTGTAACGTAACTCTGCATCATTAAAGGCATCGTGAACGTTTCCTTCTTCATCTACTTTAGGTAAAGGAAGCGGACGTAATGTTTTACTTAAGAAAGTAAATCCGTTTACACGGATACATTTTGCACCAACTTGTGTAGTAAACAATTCTCCTTCAATACCAATAAAGTCACCTAAATCAGTTAATTTTTTAAATACCTGATTGTATAAAGTTTTATCGTCACCTTCACACAAAACATCACGATTTACATATAATTGAATACGTCCTTCGCTATCCTGCAATTCAGCAAAACAAGCTTTTCCCTGATCTCTCACGCTCATCAAACGACCCGCAACGATAACCTTCTTACCTTCTTCAAATGACTCCTTTATTTGCTTAGAAGTATGATTTACAGGAAAAAGATTAGCTGGATAAGGATTGATTCCCAGACTGCGTAAGTTTTGAAGTTTTTCTCTTCTGATGATTTCTTGTTCTGATAATGCCATTTTGTGCTCTTTTTTTAAGTGTGCAAAGATAAAGAAAAGAATGTAGATTTTAGAATGCAGGTTTTAGATTTTTTGCAATAGCAATTTATTGGATTTCAATCTTTAAAATGAATGGGGAAATGGGTGGATTGTTTTGATTTTGATCGTGCGATTGCTTCGTTCCTCGCAAAGACACACAAGCCGAAATTTCTGTAAGAAATTAAACAAAAAACACAGTATCTTAGCAGCTTAGAACCTCAGAACCTTCCAAAAAAAATGAAATACCTCTCAGCCTTTTTATTTTTAATTCTATTAACAAGCTGTCAAATTACCGAAACCATAACCATTAATCCTGACGGAAGCGGAGATATTAAAATGGAGCAGCTTCGCGAAGAAAATAGTTATATGCAATTGGCAGGAGAATCGTACGGACGTGAAAATGTATTTCAAGACACCACATATGTTTTTAAGGAATATATTGAAAAATACAAGGAAACATTTTTAAAATATACGCCCGAAGAGCAAAAGCTGTTTCAAAAATATATTAATGTAAAAGTACATCTCAAAAAGAGTTCGTTTGAGAAAGAATTTCGAAGTATTTTTTCACTTCATTTTAATAAAGTTTCAGAAATTCCGGATTTGTATAAAACAGAAGATTACGCAGACGATCTTGAAAATAATTATGCGTTAACGGCCGAAACCCATTATTACAAAATCTCATATGATTTTAACGGAAAAATTTTTAAACGTTTTGTTTCAATTATCAATGCAGAAGAACTCCAAAAAGCAAAAGACGGATATAAAAACTATGAATCTAAATATGGAAACTTAAAATTAACGCAGACTTATACTTTAAAATATAGTTTTCCTCAAAAGATAAAATCAGTTTCAAATGAAAAAGCGGTTATCAGCCCTGACAAAAAATCTATAACCTTAGAATTTCAGCTCTCAGATTGTTTGCGTGATCCAGAAATGACAAATTTAGAGGTAGTTTTAGAGTAGGTTTTTATGGCCCGCAGATTTAACGGATGAAACGGGTTTGCACAGGTTATTGTTTAGCCTGAACTTTGTCAAAGTTTTAAACTTTGACAAAGTTGCCTACAGTAAAAAAAGAAATCAGTGTAAACCTGTTTCATCCGTAAAATCCGTGGTCAATTTTAAAAATAGAGTTTGTATATTTGATAAAAAATTATACTACGATGAAATTATACAAACTATTTAGTTTTTCTTTTTTAATAGCGACATTAACAAGCTGTACTTTTACTGAAAATATTTACATTAACGATAACGGAAGCGGAAAATTCTCTGTAGACATGGATGGTTCTGCCTTGATGGAAATGGCGGGCGACCAAGTTGGCAGCCAGATGGGAGCCAACGCAAAAAAAGACATTGATTCTACTTTTACCTTCAAACAATTGTTTGCCGATAAAAAAGACAGCATCGCCAAAATGTCTCCAGAAGCACAGCAAGAAATTAAAAAACTCGAAAATTTTGTAGTTCATACTAAAATGAGCGCAGAGAAAAAACAGTTTTTAATGACTTTAGAGACTGATTTTAAAAGCGTAAACGAACTTCAGGATATTTTGCAAACTGCCAGTACACTTCAAAAATTAGAAGGCGGAGCAGCAGCTGCAAGTCCAATGGGAAGCGGTTTTGGAAACAATAACAGCAAACTAAGTTATACTTACGACGGAAAGAAATTTACCAGAAAAGCCACTATTGATCAGCAAAAACTGGCAGAAGTAAAAAAAGATTCGGCAGCAGATATGTCTAAAATGATGTTTGCTTCATCGAATTATATTATCAAATATCACTTTCCGAAGAAAATAAAAAAAGTATCGAACCCGAATGCTTTATTCAGCGACGATAGAAAATCAATTACAATTCAATACACTTTCACGGATTATATGGAGAATCCTGACAAACTCAACTTTGATGTTGAGTTTGAAAAATAATTAAAATGAATACAAAAATTCAACTTCAAGATCTTGGAAACCGAGATTATAAATCGACTTGGGAATATCAGGAAGAACTTTTTCAGGATATTGTTGACTTAAAAATCAAAAACAGAAGAGAAGAACTTGACTTGCCAACACCAAATTATTTGTTGTTTGTAGAACATCCGCATGTTTATACTTTAGGCAAAAGCGGTGATTTTGAGAACTTATTATTAAACGAAAAACAGCTCGAAGCAAAAGGGGCAAGTTTTTATAAAATCAACCGCGGCGGTGATATTACGTATCACGGGCCGGGACAAATTGTTGGATATCCCATTCTGGATTTAGAAAATTTCTTTACGGATATTCATAAATATCTGCGTTTTCTGGAAGAAGCAATGATTTTAACTTTAGCAGAATACGGTTTAGAGTCGGGCAGAAGCGAAGGCGAAACCGGAGTCTGGCTTGGCGTTGGAACTCCGTTTGCACGCAAGATTTGTGCAATGGGCGTTCGCGCTTCACGTTGGGTTACCATGCACGGATTTGCTTTAAACGTAAATGTTGATTTAGGTTATTTTGATAATATAATTCCGTGCGGCATTCGTGGAAAAGGGGTTACCTCTTTAAACGTAGAACTTGGCGTAGAAAAAGTTGACGAAGAAGAAGTAAAGTCTAAAATAATTAAACATGTAGCTAATTTGTTTGAAGCGGAATTTATTAAATAAGCTTCTAAAAATAGTATAGTATGAAAAATGCTGAAGAAAATAACAATTATAGAATTGCCGTTCCTTCAGCATTTGAAACTGTTTTTTCGCATTTCTACTTTGCCGAAAACAAAACAGAATTTCCCATAACCAAAACTTTATTGCCAAGTTTTCAAAGCATTCTGGCTTTTAACTTCGGAACAAAATCCTCTTTAAAATCGCAGCAGAATACTTTTTTAGAAGTTGAAAAGTGTATTGTTCTGGGACCAATTAAACAAGCTTTTGATTATACTTTAGAACCTGGTTCACAGATTTTAGTTGCCAATTTTAAAGAAGATGCTTTTTACAGATTCTTTGGCAATGCGCTTTTTGATTCGATGCCCATTCATCCCGATGATTTAATTAATGAAAACTGTTTTACGGTTTTATGGGAAGAACTTCAAAATATTCCTGATCCAAAAGAATGTGTCGATTATATTTTAGATTTCTGCAAACCTTATTTGCGGGAACAAACGGCAATTACAACCCTTTTAAACGATTTTCAAGATCAGAATTTAAATCCCATAAAAGCGATTGCTTCACAGATCAACCAAACCGAAAGAAATATTCAGCTCAATCAAAAGAAAGTTTTTGGTTATTCCGTTAAAGAAGCCAATCGCTATGAAAGATTTTTAAAAGCCGTTGATCAGATTCAGAAAAATATACTAAACGACTTAAAAATAGATTGGTTAACGATTGTTGACCAATGCGGATATTACGATCAAAGCCAGCTTATTCATGACTTTAAATATTACATGAATATTTCGCCAACAAAATTTCTTAAATTTCAAAGCGATATCTGCAGTTCAAAACCGCAATAAAGCCGATTTCGTTTTCTTACAATTACTGCCCAAACCTGCGTTATACATTTGTCATGTTCAATCTTTAAAACTAGAAAACATGAAAAATTTAATTATTTACGCACATCCAAACGAAGCAAGTTTAAACCATTTCTTCAAAAATACAATTGTATCATCTTTAGAAAAATCAGGACAGGAAATTGTGGTCCGTGATTTAAACGAAATCAATTTTAATCCGGTTCTTTCTTTGCAGGACATGCAGGGACAAAGAATGGGACAAGTTGCAGAAGATATCCAAACAGAACAGGATTTTATTTCGTGGGCAGATCAAATTATTTTTGTTTACCCAATTTGGTGGACAGGAATGCCGGCTATTATGAAAGGTTATATTGACCGTGTTTTTAGTTACGGATTTGCGTATCGATACGATCAGGGCGTTCAAAAAGGTTTACTGACAGGAAAACAAGCCATTATTGTAAATTCTCATGGAAAATCGAATGCTGAGTATGAAGCGATGGGAATGGACAAAGCTTTGGAATTAACTTCGGATATTGGAGTTTTTAAATATTGCGGATTTGAAATCAAACAGCACTTTTATTTTGACAAGGCAGACAGAGCCTCGGTAGAAAGCGTTTTAGAATGGGAAAATGAACTTAAAAATGTTTTTAAAATGATTGACGAAGTTTCTGTTTTTCAATAGAAATTTATTTTTCAAAAGAATAATTGCAAAAAATCTAAAAATGATCAGCAAACGCTAAGGATTTTGAATTGATGGTAAATTGCAGCACTATCGTGGTTTTCTAATGTTTTTATGGTAAATTTGGTTTTACACTTAAATTATAAGCTTTTAACTAAATCTAATCTAACAACTTATGAGAAAAATCTACTTTGTATGTTTCCTATTTATGCTTAATGGTCTTTTTGCTCAAAAGAAAGAAAAATTAAATCCAATTGCGGTTTACGAAAAAGTTTGGCAGGAAAAAAATAGTGATGCAAGATTAAAACTGATCAAATCGATCTGGCTGGACGACAGTACTTTTGAAGATCCTTCGGCTTCTATAAAAGGGCAAGCCGCCTTAAATAATGTTATAAATGAGTTTTATAAAAAGTTTCCTGATGCTGTATTGACATCGGGTGCAAAAGTTGTAAAAGACAATTATGTAACCTGGGAGTGGAAAATTATTGATGGCAAGAAAAAAGAGCCTATAATGGGCGGACGTGATTTTGCCAGATTAAATGGAAAAGGTCAGGTAAGTAAAATTATTGGTTTTTGGAATACAGAAGTTACTTTGTCTGATGCTGAAGTTTTACAAAACCTTGAAGCCGATAATTTTAAAGTTGTAGCGCAATATTATGATTGCCTTTTTAAAACCAGAGATTTTATAAAAATGGCGGCGTTAATTGAAGACGGAGCAATTTATAGTCAAGCAGAAGGTTTGCCTTACGGCGGAACTTATGTTGGGTTTAACGAATGGACCAAAATGTATGCAAAATCTACTGAGTTTTTTGATTTAGAAATTGAAAAAGAACCTACTTATTTTAGTGATGCAACTAAAAATGAAGTTATTATTTATTTTACCATAAAATGCAAATCAAAAAAATCTGGTAAATATCTTTCCATGCCCATTTCAGAACATTTTGATTTGAAAAACGGAAAAATTACCGCAATCAGGCCATTTTATTTTGATACTAAACAATTTGCTGAATTCTTAAAAAGCAGAAAATAACATACAGGAAGTTAAATAACGGTGTAATATGTTATGTTTCTGTTTATTAAAGTTTTTAGTGCAATTTTTTTCGATAGTTTAAGTTATTTATTTTAACCACCAAAAACTATTTCATTTCTAAAACCTTGATAATATGGAATGTGTTATTACAGATTTATCCCGAATGATAGAATTTAATGAAGAAGAAAGCTTGGCTTTTGAAAGCATACTCCGATTTAAAACAGTCAAAAAAAACGAACATCTTTTGGCAGAAGGAGATATTTGTAATTTCGGAATTTTTATTGCTGAGGGCAGTATTCGTTATTATTATTTGGTTGACGGTGTAGAATCAACCGGAAATTTCTTTTTTGAAAACGATTGGTATTCAGACTTTGAAAGTTTTTTATACGGCAAACCTTCTTTGTTAAACATTGAAGCCCTCGAAGATTCGGTAGTTTATTTGGCTTACAAAGAAGATTTTGAAAAATTAGTTTTACAATATCCTGTTTTTAATTCTTTTCTGCGAATTATGATGGAACGCACCATAAAAGGTTTAACAGGAAGAAATATGGCCATGTCATTATTATCTCCGGAAGAACGTTATTTACGTTTTTTAAAATACTGCCCAAAAGTAGTCGAAAGGGTTTCCTTAAAACACATTGCCAGTTATTTAGGAATTCAGCCGGAAAGTTTAAGTCGAATTCGAACCCGAATTACTTTAAGCAGCAAATCTTAACCGAAGTCAATTTTTAAGAAATCTCAGCATTCTATTTTTGCTTTTATAACCAATAAAGCAAAATTAAAATGAAGAATATAATGTCAATTGTCTTAAGTCTTTTGGGCTTGATTTCCTACGCTCAAACGGGCGTTGTGAGAGGAAAAATAATAGACAAACAATCTGAAAAACCTATTGCAGGAGCTATTATTTCTTTAGCCGGAGATGAAAGTATTCAAACAGAATCAGATTCAGAAGGAAGTTTTAGATTAATCAATATTCCGCTTGGGAGACAGAGTATCAATATAAGTTTTACAGGATATGAAAACACTTCAGTTTCAGATCTAGATGTAACCACCGGAAAAGATAATCTGTTGACTGTTTCATTAATTGAAAAGTTTAATACACTTGATGAAATCGTCGTAACATCTGGAACCAACAAAGCAAAGCCGTTAAACAAAATGGCATTGGTTTCGACAAAACAATTTACTACAGAAGAAGTAACCAGATTTGCGGGCGGACGAAGCGACGTGGCGCGCTTGGTTTCTAATTTCGCCGGCGTTTCTACCGGAGATGACAGCCGAAATGATATTGTTGTGAGAGGAAATTCTCCATCGGGAATGTTGTGGAGAATTGAAGGAATGCCGGTTCCAAGCCCGAATCACTTTTCAACTTTAGGAACAACAGGCGGTCCGGTTTCGGCATTAAATCCAAATCTTTTGGCAAATTCTGATTTCCTAACTTCGGCTTTTCCGGCAGAATATGGAAATGCAATTGCAGGTGTTTTTGATTTAGGTTTTAGAAAAGGAAATCCTGATGAATACGAATATATGATTAGTGCCGGAGCTTATCCGGGATTAGAATTTATGGCAGAAGGACCGCTGGGTAAAAAAGGCGGATCGTTTGTTGCCGCGGCAAGATATGGTTTTGTGGGCATTACGGGATTGGCCGGAACTGATGCACAGCCCAATTACAGTGATATTAGTTTTAATGTCGATTTCGGGAAAAGCAAATTGGGGAATTTTTCTGTTTTCGGAATTTACGGCGTTTCTGATATTGATTTTCTTGGTGATAAAATTGACAAAGAAGATCCTTTTGCAGCGCAGGATGAAGACAGTTATGTAACCTCTGGATTTGCTTCTTTTGGATTAAAACACAATTTAGAGATTGGCTCAAAATCATATTTAAAAACAATTGTGGGTTATTCGAATGCCAATAACTCGTATAAAAATTTCCGTTATTACAATTATGGTACGCCAACAGAAAACAGACTTCCGTTTTCGGATATTAAAAACGATGAAAATAGATTTACGTTTTCGACTTTATTCAATTCTAAAATCAATAAAAAAATAACTTTTAGAGCGGGATTATTGTATGAAAATTATACACTCGATGCAAAAATGTCTTCAAGAGACAGACAGCAGGATTCTGACGGAGACGGTTTTCCAGATTTTGTTCCGTTAATTAATAACAACGGAAATTATAATGTCGTGCAGCCGTTTGTGCAGGGGCAATTCCGCTTGACGGAAAAATTAACTTTTAACGCGGGAATTCACGGGCAGTATTTTTCGATCAATGAACAGTTTGTTTTTGAACCAAGAACAGCTTTATCGTACGCCCTAAATCCTAAAAACACGGTAAGTTTTGGTTTCGGAATTCACCATCAAAGTGTTCCCGTTCCTATTTTATTTTTGAATGAATTTGTAAACGGAGTTCAGGTTCAAACCAATAAAAATCTGGATTTAGTACAAAGTCAGCATTATGTTTTAGGTTATGATGTTCGTTTGGCCAATAAATGGCGCGGAAAAGTCGAATTGTATTATCAGGATATTAGCAAAGCTGCGGTTGAATCGTTTCCAAGCAGTTATTCTTCTTTAACAGAAGGCGCAGATTTTGGATATTCGATAGATAAAACTTCTTTGTTAAGTAAAGGAACGGGATTTAATCAGGGAATTGAATTTACAGTTGAAAAATTCTTTAGCGAAGGGTATTATGCCTTGTTTACCACTTCTCTTTTTGAAAGTAAATATAAAGGAAGCGATAATATCGAACGAAATTCTCCTTTTAATAATGGTTATGTAATCAATCTTTTAGGAGGAAAAGAGTTTAAAGTTGGAAAAGCAAAAAGAAATGTATTTTCTATCGATACCAAGTTTACAACTGCCGGCGGACGTTATTATACGCCTGTTGATTTAGTCGCTTCAAACAATGCAGGTTATGAAATTAGAGACGATGCAAATGCTTTCGGCAAGCAATACGATGCGTATTTGAGACTGGATGTAAAATTCGGAATTAAATTAAACAGCAAAACCAAAAAGAGATTCCATCAGTTTTATATTGATCTTCAAAACGTAACCAATAATACAAACGTGTTTACAAGAGAATATAATAGGTTAACAAACAGTGTAAACCAAAAAGATCAAATTGGTTTTTCACCAGATTTTGGATATAAATTTCAGTTTTAGTTAAGAATGTGTTGGGGCAGATTTTTAAAACCAAAAAGGCTTATCAATTTAGATAAGCCTTTTTTTATTCTTCAAAAAAATTGAGTTCTAATTGATCTGGCAACAGCCTGAAACTCATTCTATGGTATTTTGTTGGGCCATATTTTTTAATGGCTTCGCGATGTTCTTTTGTTGGATAACCTTTATTTTTTTTCCAGTTATACATTGGGAATTCCTCGTGAATTTGATCCATATATTCGTCACGGTACGTTTTTGCCAAAACAGAAGCGGCAGCAATACTCAGGAATTTGGCATCGCCTTTTATAATACTTTGATTCGGAATTGATTTTAGTAAAGCAATCTCTTCTTTAGAAAATTGTTTTCCAAAACTGTTTTTAAGGCCCAATTTTGCATTTATAGAGCGGTTTCCATCCACAATAATATATTCAGGAACATGCTTTAATTTTAAAATACATTCCTGCATTCCTTTCATCGAAGCATTCAGGATATTGATTTCGTCAATTTCATCTGGAAATAAATGTGTTACCGCAAAACAAACAGCATGTTGTTCGATAATTGGTTTTAAAAAAAACCTCATTTTTTCAGACAATTGTTTACTGTCATTTAAAATTTCGTGTTCAAAATCTTCAGGCAGGATTATAGCTGCGGCAGTTACAGGTCCCGCAAGACAGCCGCGTCCGGCCTCATCAGTTCCAGTTTCTAAAACAAATCCCGAGAAATTTTTTGCAAGCATTTTTTTGAAATTTTAAAAGGCAAATATCATAAAATTTTATACAAAAATATTCGTTTTCATACTGTCTGCCAAGGTAATTGTATAAATTGAAGTGTTTTTTTATTTATACATATTTATCTTTTACCTTTGCTCAACAAATTTTGTCGAAATAATTACATATAAAGCCATCAAATGAGAATATTCATTTTTCTATATCTATTAATTGTACCAGCATTATTGTTTTCTCAGGAAAAACCTAAACCAGCTTCTAAAAATAATTTAGATATGAATACGCAATATTCTAGTATAACAGACACTGTTAAAAAGAAGAAGGCAAAAATTGCAACCATAGATCAATATCAAATTATTACGCTGGAACACGATACTATTTATGCCGATACGTCGCTGACAATAAAAGGTGCTTACAAACAAAATCACCTGCGAAAAGATCTTTTTGGACTTTTAGAATCTTCTAATATTGGTCAGCCGTTGAATACATTGCAATACAGTTTAACGAGTTTTTCGCCGTATCCGGAAATTGGTTTTAGTGCCATGCATTCTAATTACATACAAGCAGACGAAGTTAGATATTACTCAGCAGCGACACCTTTTACGGAACTGTTTTTTAATACAACTATCAATAAAGGACAAAATGTTGATTCGTTCATCACGCTGAATGTGTCTAAAAACCTTAATTTTTCTATTGCATACCGAGGTTTACGATCAGAAGGAGATTATATAAACCAATTAGTAAGCGCCGGAAACTTTAGGTTTACAACAAGTTACGCTACTACTAACAGAAGGTATGCATTGAATGCACATTATACGTATCAGGATAATTCGAATGAAGAAAACGGAGGAATTACAACTCCGGAAGATTTTGAAAGCGACGATCCCGATTTTAAAAACCGTCAGCGTCTGCAGGTTTATTTAACAGATGCCAAGTCATTTTTAAAAGGAAGACGTTTGTTTTTTGATCACGCTTTTAGAATAAATCCTACGCATGGAAACAATAATTTATATGTAAACCATCAATTAAATTACGAAAACAAATTTTTCGAATACAACCAGCCAACGGTACTTTCTGCAGTTGACGGAATCGAAGATCCGGTAAAACGTTTTGGTGAATCGTACGTAACGAGTAATATAAACGATCAAACACATTTTGAAAGACTTTACAATAAAGTTGGATTAGCTTATGAAAATTCTCTTTTAGGAAAATTTAATTTCTTTGTTGATGATTACAGGTCTAATTATCAATACGATAAAATTATTGTTTTTAAAGATGGCAGAATTATTCAGGATAATTTATTTCTACAAATTAATAATGTAGGCGGACAGTATGAATATCAAAAAAATAAATGGAACGGTAGATTTTTGTACACAAGATCTATCACCAATCAATCGCTTTCTGATCTTGATGCAAAACTGCGTTATACATTAAACGACAAGATTCAGTTTGATTTTAGATACAGAAACATTAATAAACTGCCAAACAACAATTATAATTTGTACCAAAGCAGTTATGTATCATACAACTGGTCTAAGGATTTTAAGAATGAAAAAATAAATACATTAGGAGCAAATATTTATACGCCTTGGTTAAATGCCGAAGTTAATTATACCGTTTTAAACGATCATTTATATTTTGATGATGTATCTGATGCTGATGACGATGCAGTTAGAACCCAAATCATAAGTCCGGCTCAATACGGAAATGCGATTAATTATTTAGAAATAAAAGCAAATAGAGAATTTAAATTTGGAAATTTTGCCTTAGACAATACACTTTTGTATCAAAAAGTAGATCAATCAGATTTGATTTTAAATGTACCTGATTTTGTAACCAGAAATACACTTTATTATTCAAATTATTATTTCAAAAAAGCATTATATGCTCAGGCAGGAGTTGTATTTAATTACTTTACAAAATATTATGCTAACGATTATAACCCGGTTATTGGGGAGTTTTTTGTGCAGGATAAAAAAGAAATTGGGAATTATGCCACTTTTGATGTTTTCATAAATGCAAGAATTCGCCAGACACGTTTTTATATAAAAGGAGAACATTTAAATGCTTTATTTTCAAGCAGTAATTATTACTCTACGCCTAATAATCCGTATCGTGATTTTGTAATCAGATTTGGTTTAGTCTGGAATTTCTTCCAATAAAAACGAATCGTAACTTTACTTAAAAAACCAAATATTAAACTTAGATAAAAATGGACTTTTCAAATAATATTTTAGAAACAATTGGTAATACGCCATTGGTAAAACTCAACAAAATTGTTGCTGAAATTGATGCGTTAGTACTAGCAAAAGTCGAAACTTTTAATCCTGGAAATTCTGTTAAAGACAGAATGGCTGTGAAAATGATTGAAGATGCCGAAGCTGACGGCCGACTTAAACCAGGCGGAACTATTATTGAGGGAACTTCTGGAAATACCGGAATGGGACTTGCTCTTGTTGCGATTATAAAAGGTTACAAATTGATTTGTGTAATCTCAGACAAACAGTCTAAAGAAAAAATGGATATTCTGCGTGCTGTTGGCGCAAAAGTAGTGGTTTGCCCTACAGATGTTGAACCTACAGATCCTCGTTCTTATTATTCAGTTTCAAAACGTCTGGCAGAAGAAACACCAAATTCATGGTATGTAAACCAATATGATAACTTGTCAAATTCATTGGCACATTATGAGCAGACTGGACCAGAAATCTGGAAACAAACAGATGGTAAAATCACGCATTTTGTGGTAGGAGTTGGAACAGGCGGAACAATTTCCGGAGTTGGAAAATACTTAAAAGAGAAAAACCCAAACATTAAAATCTGGGGAATTGATACGTATGGTTCTGTTTTTAAAAAATACCACGAAACCGGAATTTTTGATGAAAACGAAATTTACTCGTATATAACAGAAGGAATTGGAGAAGACATTTTACCAAAAAACGTTGACTTTTCTCTAATTGACGGATTCACAAAAGTAACAGATAAAGATGCTGCGGTTTATACAAGAAAAATAGCACTTGAAGAAGCTATTTTTGTTGGAAATTCTGCTGGAGCTTGTATCAAAGGACTATTGCAGTTAAAAGAGCATTTTAAGCCAGATGATGTTGTTGTGGTATTATTTCACGATTCAGGAAGCCGTTATGTGGGTAAAATGTTTAATGACGACTGGATGCGCGAACGTGGATTCTTAGAAGAAAACGTTACGAAAGCCGAAGATGTTATTAAAGATCATATTGATAAAGAATTGATCGTTGTTCGTACAGAAGAATTGGTTTCGCACGCAATTGAGCGTATGCGTAAATATAAAATCTCGCAAATTCCGGTGGTTGATATCAACGGATTTGTTGGTTCTGTTGATGAAACAGATTTGTTTAGAAGTTATGTTGCCGATAAAAACGTAGCCGAAAAACCAATTAAAGAAGTAATGGGAAAACCTTTCCCAATTGTAAAATTAGGAACTCCAATCGAAGAAGTTTCGAAATTATTTACCAAAGAAAATGATGCCGTTTTAATTGATTTAGGAAACGGAAATCATCATATTATTACTAAATATGATATTATTGGTTCGATAAAATAAGAAACTTATAAATAAACTTTATCCATAAATCTGATTGTGATTGCAATTAGGTTTATGGATTTTATCTTTTAAAAAATAATTAAAGAATGAATTTTACCGCTATAGATTTTGAAACTGCAACAGGACATCATCCGTGTTCTGTGGGAATTGTTACTGTTGAAAACGGAATCATAGTAGATGAATTCGTTACTTTAATTAAACCGCCAAATAACGAATATAATCCGTTTACGATTCGTGTTCATGGCATTTATCCAAAAGATACTATCAATGCAAAATCCTTTTTTCAGGTCTATCCTGAAATTGAGAAAAGATTAAAAAATAGAGTTGTGGTAGCACACAACGAAAGTTTTGACCGTAATGTTTTAATGAAGTCGATGCTGCTGCATGGTTTAAATTATGAAGATTTAAATATTGCCCCAAAATGGGAATGTACCGTTAAAATTTATAAAGCAAAAGGTTTAAAACCAACAAAATTAAGTGATTGCTGTCGCGAAATGAAAATACAGTTAAATCACCACGAAGCACTTTCGGATGCAAGAGCTTGTGCAAAATTATATATGCTTAGATAAATAATTTTATTATTTGTAAGAATAGTATTAAATTTTTTGTTATTTTAGATTTTTGTAATACTATAAAATCTAAAAATGAAAGAAGACTTTCTTCATTACTTATGGAGATTCAAAAAGTTTGATACGTTGAATCTTGTAACTGCTCAAAATGAATCGATTACCATAATTAAAACAGGAGATTATTTAGAACTTTCCGGACCTGATTTTTTTAATGCACATATTAAAATTGGCGATCAAAAATGGGCTGGAAATGTAGAGATTCACGTAAAATCATCAGATTGGTACTTGCATAATCATGAAAAAGATGCTGCCTACGAAAATGTAATCCTTCATGTAGTTTGGGAAAACGACACCACAATTTTTAGAGAAGATAATACCGAAATTCCGGTTTTGGTTCTCAAAGATTATGTAGAAAAGGAAGTTTTGGATAATTACAATGCACTTGTTTCTCCTAAAAGCTGGATTTCGTGCGAAAAACAAATACATGAAATCGATGCTTTTGTTTTTAAAAACTGGCAGGAAAGATTGTTTTTTGAGCGATTAGAACGTAAATCTAAATTTGTTTACGAATTACTGGAAGAAACCAATCAGGATTGGGAAGCGGTTTTGTTTTGTCTTTTGGCTAAGAACTTCGGATTAAATACAAACGGATTGGCCTTTCTTCAAATGTCAAAATCAATTCCTTTTTCAATCATCAGAAAAGAAAGTTTTGAAGTAGAAAACCTGGAGTCATTGCTTTTAGGAACTTTAAATTTATTAGATGGAGAAAAGGAAGATGTTTATTTTAAAGATTTGAAGTTTAGGTATTTTTATCTGCTGCATAAATATCAGTTAGAAAAATCATTTATCGATCCTGTTCAGTTTTTTAAACATCGACCAGATAATTTTCCAACAATTCGGCTTTCTCAGCTCGCTAATTTGTATCACAAACATCAAAACTTGTTTTCGAAAATAATTGCGTTAAAATCAGCTAAAAGTGTGTATGAATTACTTAATGTTTCCGTAAGTTCCTATTGGCAGAATCATTATCAATTCGATAAAGAAAGCCCGAAGAAAACGAAAACATTATCCAAATCATTTGTTGATTTAGTAATCATAAATACCATAATTCCAATTCAGTTTGCGTATTCTAACATAATGGGAGATTCAGTTTCAGAAGATTTAATTGATTTCATGAATGAAGTCGCCCCAGAAAAAAACGCCATTATCGACAAGTTTTCTTCCTTCGGAATAAAATCTAAAAATGCATTTGAGACCCAAACATTATTGGAACTTAAAAACGAATACTGCAATAATAAAGCGTGTTTAAAATGTGCATTAGGAATGGAGCTGCTCAAAAATAATTAGGTAATTAGAAAATGTGCTAATGAGATAATTTGTACTTTTGCCTAATCGAAGTCAAAGAAATCTAAAATCTTAGGTCTAAAATCTAAAATCAAGTAATGTCAGCAATATTAAAACTTAAATTCTTTTTTGAAAAATACGGTTTTCATGTATCATCCAGACTGGCTGATAAACTGGGAATGCGCGTAACAAGCGTAAGGTTGTTTTTTATTTACATTTCGTTTGTAACGGCTGGTTTAGGTTTTGGAGTTTACCTTACATTGGCTTTTTGGATTCGTCTAAAAGATTTAATCCGTGCAAAAAGGACTTCTGTTTTTGATTTATAATTCAAAAGTTTTAAAGCATATCTCTATATAAAAAAACCTGTTCAATTGAACAGGTTTTTTTATGATAATCATTATTGAATTTCTTCGATTTCGTTTTGAGGATTGTTAAGTTTCGCTCGTTTTTTACTGTAAGCAAAATAAACAATGATACCTAAAGTTCCCCAGCATATAAAAGCGATCCAGGTATCATGTCTTACCTGAGTCATTAAGAATAAATTGAAAGATACACCTAAAGTTCCAACTAAGTAAACTGCCGGAGTTTTGTAATGTCTTTCTAATTCTGGTTTTTTATATCTTAAGATCATAACGGCAACACATACCATTCCAAATGCTAATAATGTTCCCATACTACACATTTCACTTACTTTTTCAATTGGGGTAAGCGCAGCAACAATCGAAATAATTGTTCCAACTAAATAGGTACTCTTATAAGGTGTTTTGAAAGTTGTGTGCAGTTTGCTGAAAAATGGAGGTAATAAACCATCTCTGGACATTCCTAAGAAAATACGAGTTTGTCCAAGCATCATTACAAGCATTACAGATGTTAAACCTGCAGTTGCAGCAATTGTGATAATAAATACAGCCCATGTTAATCCGTTTTCACTAAAAGCAGAAGCAACCGGAGCAGCTTTGTCTAATTGATCGTAATGAACCATTCCGGTTAATACTAATGAAACCAGAATATATAGAATTGTACAAATAATTAAAGAAGCAATAATAGCAAATGGTACATCTTTTTTAGGATTAATTGCTTCTCCGGCCTGAGTCGAAACAGCGTCAAATCCAATATAAGCAAAGAATACAATTGTTGCAGCCGTTAATACACCTCCAAATCCGAAATTCATTTTTCCAGTTGCATTTCCTAGCGCATCAAGAGCAGGAACTTCAGTAGGAATAAATGGATGCCAGTTATCAGTATTGATGTAGAAAGCACCGCAAACAATTACAAAAAGAACTACAGCAATTTTTACAATTACAATAATATTATTTGTACTTGCAGCCTCTTTAATTCCTTTTACAAGAATTGCAGTTACAACCCATGTAATTAAAAAGGCAGGTAAGTTAAATGCAAATGTTGGAAGATCGATTAAATCGTGAGGAAACTCTTTATTATGTTCGATGATTTTTTCTGTAGCAGTATGAAAATCATTGCAGAGCCAGATTGGGATGTTAATTCCAAATAAATGGAGAAGTTTTACAAAGTACCCGCTCCAGGCGACGGCGACGGTGGTGGCACCCATCATGTACTCAAGAATTAAGTTCCATCCAATGAACCAGGCAAAAATTTCGCCGATTGTTCCGTATGCATAAGCATATGCAGAACCTTCTACCGGTAATACTGAAGCAAATTCAGCATAACAAAGAGAAGCAAATAAACAGCCTATACCTGCAATAACAAAGGATAGAGCCAGAGCTGGACCCGCATAATCATGAGCTGCGATTCCTGTTAAAGTGAAAATTCCTCCACCTATGATTGCCCCAATTCCTAATGAAGTTAAACCCCATCTTGTAAGAACTCTTTTTAAATCACTTTTTTTCATATCGGCCTCAAAGGCTGATATTGGTTTAACTCTCCAAATTGACATACTATTTTATTGGTTTATTGTTATTAAGCTCCAAATGTATCGTTTTTTGTAAAAAATAAAAACAATAATCATATTTTAAGTTATAAAATATTTAAATTTTTGATTTATTCGGTTTGCAATGTTCAGTTAGAGCTGAGTTTATTTTAATCTCTATTATATCGATTGAGTTTGAAAGTGCCAAATTTAGAAATAATATTTTTAGTATTTTTCTTAATAAATATAAATTTTATCCCGTATTTTATACTTTTTATAATAACATTACATTTATAATAATCACAACTTTCAAGATGTTCAGTCAATATTTTAAATTTACAAGCCAGCAAAGAACTGGTATCTTTTTACTTTTTATAATTATCATCGCATTACAGTTAATTTATTTCTTTGCCGATTTTAACCAGTATGAAAAAACTTTTCCTGAAGAGAAAAAATGGCTCTCCTTACAAAAAGGAATAGATGCAGCAAAAGTGACAAAATATAAGAACAAACAAAAAGTATATACTTTCAACCCAAATTTTATTTCTGATTATAAAGGATACAAACTTGGAATGTCTGTAGAAGAGATAGATCGTTTGTTAGCTTTCCGAAAACAAGATAAATATGTAAACTCAGCCGAAGAGTTTCAAAAAGTAACACAAATTTCAGATTCATTATTAAAGGCAATGTCTCCTTTGTTTAAATTCCCGGATTGGACACAAAAGAAAAACGATTTTAAAACAGAGAAAAAAGAGTACGTTCAAAAAACATCTTTCAAAAAAGAAAGTATAATAGTTAAAGATATAAATCAAGCCAGTCAGGAAGATTTAATTGCAATATATGGTATTGGCGAAGCATTGTCTGCAAGAATATTAAAACAGAAAGAAATTTTAGGAGGTTTTGTTTCTATGGAACAGCTTGACGAAGTTTGGGGACTTTCGCCAGAAGTGATAGCCCAGCTAAACAGCCATTTTAAAGTGATTATGCCTTCAGGTTTTAAGAAGATTGCCATAAATGACGCGACATTAAAAGAATTATCACAGTTTCCATACTTTAAATATACACTTGCAAAACAAATAGTCACCTATAGAAGTATGAACGGAAATTTTAATAATATTGAGGATTTGTCAAAAATTAAAGGTTTTCCTGTTGAAAAAGCAAAAATAATTAGTTTATATTTGGAGTTCTAAAAAAATAGTACATAATGAATTTTGATTATAACGAAATGCAGTCGATGATTGCTCAATCTATAAAAGACTTTGCAGAAAAAAATATTAAGCCCTTTATAATGGAGTGGGATGAAGCCCAGATTTTTCCGGTTGATTTATTTAAAAAACTCGGTGAAATGGGGTTTATGGGAGTTTTAGTACCCGAAGAATATGGTGGATCTGGATTAGGTTACCATGAATATATTACGGTTATTGAAGAGATTTCAAAAGTAGATCCCTCAATTGGTTTGTCAGTTGCAGCGCATAATTCGCTTTGTACCAACCATATTTTGACCTTTGGAAACGAAGAGCAAAAGAAAAAGTATTTACCAAAATTAGCTACGGCCGAATATATAGGAGCCTGGGGTTTAACAGAACATAATACAGGATCTGATGCCGGAGGAATGAATACAACGGCTGTTAAAGACGGAGATTTTTGGATTATTAATGGTGCTAAAAACTTTATTACACATGCTATTTCTGGAGATGTAGCGGTTGTAATTGTTAGAACAGGAGAAAAAGGTGATTCTAAAGGGATGACTGCTTTTGTTTTAGAAAAAGGAATGGTTGGATTTTCTTCTGGTAAAAAAGAGAATAAATTAGGAATGCGTGCCAGCGAAACTGCCGAGTTAGTTTTTGACAGCTGCCGGGTTCCAGATGCAAACAGATTAGGTGAAGTTGGACAAGGATTTGTTCAGGCAATGAAAATTTTAGATGGAGGCCGAATTTCAATTGGAGCTTTATCATTAGGAATTGCAAAAGGAGCTTATGAAGCAGCATTAAAATATTCAAAAGAAAGATATCAGTTTGGTCAGCCAATAAGCAGTTTTCAGGGAATTTCATTTAAACTAGCCGATATGGCAACAGAAATTGAAGCCTCAGAATTATTATTGCATAAAGCAGCATACTTAAAACAACAGCATAAACCGGTAACAACATCTGGAGCAATGGCGAAAATGTATGCTTCAGAAGCCTGCGTTAAAATTGCAAACGAAGCAGTGCAGATTCACGGAGGTTATGGCTATACAAAAGATTTTCCGGTAGAGAAATTCTACAGAGATTCTAAGTTGTGTACGATTGGAGAAGGAACAACTGAAATTCAAAAATTAGTTATCTCTAGAAACTTATTGAAAGAGTAAAGGGTAAAGAGTAAAGAGTAAAGAGTAAAGAGTAAAGAGTAAAGAGTAAAGAGTAAAGAGTAAAGAGTAAAGAGTAAAGAGTAAAGAGTAAAGAGTAAAGAGTAAAGAGTAAAGAGTAAAGAGTAAAGAAGCTCTGTTTTTTCTCTATTTTTTATACTCTATTCTCTTTCAAAAAAATAATTCACAATTTATAACTCATAATTAATAATTAATTTTTACATTTGCAGCCTTAACGAGAGGAGGTGTCTATATTATGTTAATTATACCAATTAAAGACGGAGAAAATATCGATAGAGCATTAAAGCGCTATAAAAGAAAATTTGATAAAACAGGAACTGTTCGTCAATTAAGAGCACGTACTGCTTTTATTAAGCCTTCTGTTGTAAAAAGAGCTCAAATTCAAAAAGCTGCTTACATTCAAACTTTGAAAGATAGTTTAGAAAGTTAGTATTTCGCTTTTCAAAAATAATTACCGTTAGTCATCAAAAAGTTTTAACTTTGATGCTAACGGTTTTTTTTTATTTTAAAAATCTTCTGATGATTTATATATAATAGGTATAAATCGAAAAAAATCTTTCTTATGAAATCAAACAAAGAAGCTTTTCGTGATTATTTGCAGCTGGAAAAAAAATATTCTCCACATACGGTTAATGCTTATTTGAATGATATTGGTTTTTTTGAAGAATTTAATAAATCTCGTTTTGAGCAGGAAAACGTTGAGAAAGTTAATTATAGTCAAATAAGAAGCTGGATTGTTTCTTTAGTTGATCAGGAAATTTCTAATGTTTCTGTAAATCGAAAAATGGCTTCCTTAAAAGCCTTTTATAAATTTCTTTTAAAGATTAAGCAAATAGAGGTAAATCCAATGCTTAAACATAAAGCGCTTAAAACTCCTAAAATTGTTCAGATTCCATTTTCAGAAAAAGAAGTAAGTGATTTAATGCTTGGGGTAGATTCTCCGTCCGGATTTGAAGAAATAAGAGATAAGCTTATTGTTGATCTTTTTTATACGACGGGAATGCGTCGTGCAGAATTAATAGGTTTAATGATAAAGAATGTCGATTTGTCTTCGAATCTTATTAAGGTGTTAGGAAAAAGAAATAAGGAGCGAATTATTCCGCTTTTACCCATTGTTGCAGATCAGATTAATTTGTATTTAAAAGAAAGATCGGGGGTTGAAGAAATCGTAGATTCTGATTATTTTTTTATTTCGAAAAAAGGGTTAAAATTGAGTGAATCGTTTGTGTATCGATTAATAAATTGTTACTTTAGTAGGGTCTCTGAAAAGGTAAAAAAAAGTCCTCACGTGCTTCGGCATACTTTTGCGACTCACTTATTAAATAACGGAGCAGATTTAAATTCAGTTAAGGAGTTATTAGGGCATTCGAGTTTGGCATCTACGCAAGTTTATACTCATAATAGTTTAGCAGAACTTAAAAAAGTTTATTCAGATGCTCATCCAAGAAATAAGTAATAACTCTGAAATGTTTAACCCTAAAATAATTATTATGAAGGTAGATGTTCATGCAGTTAACTTTACTGTCGACAGAAAATTGGTGGATTTTATTCAAGAAAGAATGGATAAGCTGGAAAAGTATTACGACCGAGTTGTTTCGGCTGATGTTTTTTTAAAAGTTGAAAGAACAAGTGATAAGGAGAATAAGGCGGTAGAGATTAAGATTAATGTTCCGGGAGATGAATTTTTGGTTAAAAAGCAATGTAAATCGTTTGAAGAGGCAGTTGAGCTTTCGGCAGAATCTTTAGAACGTTTACTGGTAAAAAGGAAAGAAAAAATAAGAGCACATATTTAATTGAAATTTTTTTTAAAAAATGTTTTGATTCAAAGATAAAATAGCTACATTTGCAGTCCGTTAGAAATAGCGGACTTTTTTAATGTATTCGCCGATGTAGCTCAGCTGGCTAGAGCAGCTGATTTGTAATCAGCAGGTCGTGGGTTCGAGTCCCTCTATCGGCTCAAAAATATTTCAAATGCGATTTGAAATAGGTTCTTTTAAAATATTGGAAAACAAGAATTTACGGTATAAATTTCGGTTTAGAGCAATCTGAAATCTGCAAATTAAAACCATGAATTATTCGGGGAGATACTCAAGCGGCCAACGAGGGCAGACTGTAAATCTGCTGTGTGAACTTCGCAGGTTCGAATCCTGCTCTCCCCACAAAAAAAGAAGTTAAGATTTCGGATTTTAGATTTTAGATTTTCAAAATCTAAAATCTGAATTCAAAGATCTAAAATCAGAACTCTCTGCCGGTGTAGCTCAGGGGTAGAGTGCTTCCTTGGTAAGGAAGAGGTCTCGGGTTCAAATCCCGACATTGGCTCAAGTAAGTAGGAAATTGAAAATTAATATATAACTAAGATTAAAAATTAAGTAAAATGGCAAAGGAGAATTTTAATCGTTCCAAACCGCACTTAAACATAGGTACAATTGGACACGTGGATCACGGAAAAACTACATTAACTGCTGCAATTACAAAAGTATTGTCAGATGCTGGTTACTGTCAAGCAAAATCGTTTGATCAAATCGATAACGCTCCAGAGGAGAAAGAAAGAGGTATTACTATTAATACATCTCACGTAGAGTATGAAACAGCTAACCGTCACTACGCTCACGTTGACTGTCCAGGTCACGCGGATTACGTAAAGAACATGGTTACTGGAGCAGCTCAAATGGACGGAGCTATCTTAGTAGTTGCTGCTACAGATGGTCCAATGCCACAAACTCGTGAGCACATCCTTTTAGGACGTCAGGTTGGTATTCCAAGAATCGTTGTTTTCATGAACAAAGTGGATATGGTTGATGATGCTGAGTTGTTAGAGCTTGTTGAAATGGAAATTAGAGATTTATTATCTTTCTACGAATATGATGGAGATAATGGTCCTGTTGTTCAAGGTTCTGCTTTAGGAGGATTGAATAATGATCCTGCTTGGGTACCAAAAATCATTGAATTAATGGAAGCTGTTGATGCTTGGATCGAAGAGCCAGTGCGTGACGTTGCTAAACCATTCTTGATGCCGGTTGAGGACGTATTTACAATTACTGGTCGTGGAACTGTTGCTACAGGTCGTATCGAAACTGGTATTGCTAATACAGGTGATGCTGTTGAAATCATTGGTATGGGAGCTGATAAATTAACTTCTACTATTACAGGAGTTGAGATGTTCCGTAAAATCCTTGATAGAGGAGAAGCTGGAGATAACGTAGGTTTATTGTTAAGAGGTATTGATAAAGAATCTATCAAAAGAGGAATGGTTATCATTAAGCCAGGATCAGTAAAACCACACGCTACTTTCAAAGCTGAGGTTTATATCTTGAAAAAAGAAGAAGGTGGACGTCATACTCCATTCCACAATAACTACCGTCCACAGTTCTACGTACGTACAACTGACGTAACAGGAGTTATTACTTTACCAGAAGGAGTAGAGATGGTAATGCCAGGAGATAACTTGACTATCAATGTTGCTTTATTAAGCCCAATCGCAATGAGCGTAGGTTTACGTTTTGCTATCCGTGAAGGTGGTAGAACTGTAGGTGCAGGTCAGGTGACTGAAATCATAGGATAATCCTATAACAAATTATAAAAAGCCAGTTGATTTTTTTAACGAAATCACTGGCTTTTAATTACGGGCGTAGTTCAAGGGTAGAATAGCGGTCTCCAAAACCGTTGATGGGGGTTCGAATCCCTCCGCCCGTGCAATAAAAATTATATCAAATGACAAAAGTTACTAATTATTTATCAGAGGCTTTCGAAGAATTAAAGTCAAATGTTACTTGGCCAGCTTGGGCTGAAGTTCAAAAATTGACAATTGTTGTGGCTGTATTTTCGATTCTGTTCGCTTTGGCAACTTGGGGAGTAGACGAATTTTTTGCAAAAGCTTTGGCTGGATTTTTTAACTGGTTAAAAGGATAATTTTTTTGTGATGGCAGATAATAATGTGAAAAAATGGTATGTGGTTAGAGCAGTAAGCGGCCAGGAAAATAAGGTAAAAGCTTACATCGAAACCGAGATTGCCAGACTAGGGATGGAGGATTATGTTTCCCAGGTTTTAGTGCCTACTGAAAAAGTAGTTACTGTAAAAGAGGGAAAAAAGATGTCTAAGGATAAAGTATATTTTCCTGGATACGTTATGATTGAAGCTAACTTAGTTGGTGAGATACCTCATATTATTAAATCTATTACAAGTGTAATTGGTTTCTTAGGTGAGATTAAAGGAGGAGAACCTGTTCCTTTGAGATTATCTGAGGTAAATCGTATGTTAGGTAAGGTAGATGAGTTAGCTGTAAATACAGATACTCGTGCTATTCCTTTCAGCTTAGGTGAAACAGTAAAAGTGATCGATGGTCCTTTTAATGGTTTCAATGGTACGGTTGAAAAAATCAATGAAGAAAAGCGTAAACTTGAAGTAATGGTTAAGATTTTCGGAAGAAAAACTCCATTAGAATTGAGCTTTATGCAAGTTGAAAAAGTATAATTTTTTGTTACATATAATATCTATCACAATCGCTTCCAATTGATTGTGATATTAAATTTTTTAAAAATGGCTAAAGAAATTAGTAAGGTAGTTAAACTACAAGTTAAGGGAGGTGCTGCGAACCCGTCGCCACCGGTTGGACCTGCTTTAGGAGCTGCTGGGGTTAATATCATGGAGTTCTGTAAGCAATTTAATGCTAGAACTCAGGATAAACCTGGCAAAATTTGTCCAGTGCAAATCACTGTGTACAAAGACAAATCATTCGATTTTGTTGTTAAGACTCCTCCAGCAGCAGTTCAGTTAATGGAAGCTGCAAAGCTAAAATCTGGTTCTGGTGAGCCTAATCGTAAAAAAGTAGCTAGTGTTACTTGGGAACAAATTAGAGCTATTGCTGAAGACAAAATGCCTGACTTAAATGCTTTTACAGTAGAAAAAGCAATGAGTATGGTTGCTGGAACAGCTAGATCTATGGGTATAACTGTATCAGGAGATGCTCCTTTTTAATTAAGAAAAAGACATGGCAAAATTAACAAAAAAGCAAAAAGAGGCTGCTTCAAAAATTGAAAAGAACAAATTATACTCTCTAAAAGATGCTGCGGCATTATTGAAAGTTGTTGCTTCTGCAAAATTTGATGAGTCTGTTGATATCGCAGTGCGTTTGGGTGTTGATCCAAGAAAAGCGAATCAAATGGTAAGAGGTGTGGTAACTTTACCTCACGGAACAGGAAAGGATGTTAAAGTATTAGCATTGGTTACTCCAGATAAAGAGGCTGAAGCAAGAGAAGCTGGAGCAGATCACGTTGGTCTTGATGATTACTTACAAAAAATTAAAGATGGTTGGACAGATGTTGATGTTATCATCACTATGCCGGCTGTTATGGGTAAATTAGGTCCATTAGGTCGTATTTTAGGACCTAGAGGTTTAATGCCAAACCCTAAAACAGGTACTGTAACTATGGATGTTGCAAAAGCTGTTCAAGAGGTTAAAGCTGGTAAAATTGACTTTAAAGTTGATAAAACTGGTATCGTTCACGCAGGAATTGGTAAAGTTTCTTTTGGAGCTGAGCAAATTGTTGACAACGCACACGAAATTATTCAAACATTAATAAAACTTAAACCAACTGCTGCTAAAGGTACATACATTAAAGGTATTCACCTTACAAGCACAATGAGTCCTGCTATTGCATTAGACCCAAAAGCAGTATAATTGGTAGTTAAAAATTTTTAGTATGACTAGAGAAGAAAAATCAATCGCGATTGAAAATTTAACTGCGCAGTTAGCTGGTACAAATATCATTTATGTATCTGATATTTCTGGTTTAAACGCAGAAACAACTTCAAGCTTACGTAGAGCTTGCTTTAAAGCAGGTATCAAATTAGAAGTTGTAAAGAACACTTTGCTTGCAAAAGCAATGGAAGCTTCTTCTACTGATTATGGTGACTTACCTTCAGTTTTGACTGGTAATAGTGCTATTTTCATTTCTGATGTAGCTAATGCTCCTGGAAAAATCATTAAAGATTTCCGTAAGAAATCTGATAAACCAGTTTTAAAAGGTGCTTTCATTAATAATGAAGTTTATATTGGTGATAACCAATTAGATGCACTAGCAACTATCAAGTCTAAAGAAGAGTTAATTGGAGAAATCATTGGATTATTACAATCTCCAGCTCAAAGAATTATTTCTGCTTTACAAAACAAATTCGCAGGAAGCGAAGAAGTTGAAGCATAATAATCAAAGCAGGGAAGCTTGCTTCCTTGTTGCTTAATTAGCGCACAATAAATAAATTATATTTTTACAAATCATTTTAAACGATAGAAAAATGGCAGATTTGAAACAATTCGCAGAACAATTAGTTAACTTAACAGTTAAAGAAGTTAACGAATTAGCAACAATATTAAAAGACGAGTATGGTATCGAGCCTGCTGCTGCAGCTGTAGTAGTTGCTGCTGGTGGTGGAGAAGGTGCTGCTGAAGAAGCACAAACTGAATTTACAGTTGTATTAAAAGAAGCTGGTGCTTCTAAATTAGCAGTTGTAAAATTAGTTAAAGAACTTACAGGTTTAGGTTTGAAAGAAGCTAAAGATGTAGTTGACGGAGCTCCAAGTAACGTTAAAGAAGGTGTTTCTAAAGAAGAGGCTGAAGGTCTTAAAAAATCATTAGAAGAAGCTGGAGCTGTAGTTGAGCTTAAATAATTCAACTCAGTTTTAAGAACTAGGTTTAGGTCCTGAGTTAACACTCAAAGGCCTAAACCATTTTTCGTATAATAAAATACATTAAATTTTATTATCAAATAGTTTAAAATACGAAAAAGTTTTTGATCAATACGAAGAAAAAAAATGAAACTGATTTTATCTGTTTATTTTTAAAGATGTATTGATTTTAAAAAGAAAGTATAAACTAAGCACTGTGTTTTTACACAAAAAAATTACTTTTTTTTAATCAAAATTTTGTCCATTGATGATAACAAATCAGACTGAAAGATTGAATTTTGCCTCTACAAAAAATATCCCTGACTATCCGGATTTCCTAGATGTTCAGGTTAAATCTTTTAAAGATTTCTTCCAATTAGAAACGAAATCTGACGAAAGAGGCAACGAAGGGTTATACAATACCTTCATGGAAAACTTCCCAATTACAGATACAAGAAACAACTTTGTATTGGAATTCCTAGATTATTTTGTTGATCCGCCACGTTATACAATTCAAGAATGTATAGAGAGAGGTCTTACTTATAGTGTGCCTTTAAAAGCCAGGTTAAAACTATACTGTACAGATCCAGAACACGAAGATTTTGAAACAATTGTGCAAGATGTATATCTTGGAACAATACCTTATATGACTCCTAGCGGTACTTTTGTAATCAATGGTGCTGAGCGTGTAGTAGTATCACAATTACACCGTTCTCCTGGGGTTTTCTTTGGACAGTCATTCCACGCAAATGGAACTAAACTTTATTCTGCAAGAGTAATTCCTTTTAAAGGATCTTGGATAGAATTCTCTACAGATATTAACAGCGTAATGTACGCTTATATCGATAGAAAGAAAAAATTACCTGTAACAACTTTATTCCGTGCTATCGGTTTCGAAAGAGATAAGGATATCCTTGAAATTTTCGACTTAGCAGAAGAAATTAAAGTTTCTAAAACTGGTATTAAGAAATATATTGGAAGAAGACTTGCTGCACGTGTATTGAATACATGGCACGAGGATTTCGTTGACGAGGATACTGGTGAGGTAGTTTCTATCGAACGTAACGAAATTATCCTTGATCGTGATACAATTATCGACAAAGATAATGTTGAAGAAATCATCGATTCTAACGTTAAATCTATTTTGTTACACAAAGAGGATAACAATCAAGCAGATTATGCTATTATCCACAACACGTTACAAAAAGATCCAACAAACTCTGAAAAAGAAGCTGTAGAGCACATTTACCGTCAGCTGCGTAACGCTGAACCGCCTGATGAGGAAACTGCTCGTGGTATTATAGATAAATTGTTCTTCTCTGATCAACGTTATAACTTAGGTGAAGTTGGTCGTTACAGAATGAACAAAAAACTTGGTTTAGATATCCCAATGGAAAAGCAAGTGCTTACCAAAGAAGATATCATTACCATTGTAAAATATTTGATTGAATTGATCAACTCTAAAGCAGAGATTGATGATATTGATCACTTATCAAACCGTCGTGTTAGAACAGTTGGTGAACAATTGTCTCAACAATTCGGTGTAGGTTTAGCACGTATGGCTAGAACTATTAGAGAGCGTATGAACGTTAGAGATAACGAGGTGTTTACACCAATTGATTTGATTAATGCTAAAACATTATCATCAGTTATCAACTCTTTCTTTGGTACTAACCAGTTATCTCAATTTATGGATCAAACGAATCCACTTGCTGAGATTACGCACAAAAGAAGACTTTCTGCACTAGGACCAGGTGGACTTTCGAGAGAGAGAGCTGGTTTCGAGGTTCGTGACGTTCACTATACACACTATGGTCGTTTATGTCCGATTGAAACTCCTGAGGGACCAAACATTGGTTTGATTTCATCTCTTGGTGTTTATGCAAAAGTAAACGGAATGGGATTCATCGAAACTCCATACCGTAAAGTAACTAATGGTGTAGTTGATTTAGAAAGTACTCCAATTTACTTAAGTGCTGAAGAAGAAGAAGGTAAAATGATTGCTCAGGCAAACATTGAAATGGATGAAACTGGTAAAATTACAGCTAGCAATGTTATTGCTCGTGAGGAAGGTGACTTCCCGGTTGTTGAACCATCTGTAGTTCATTATACAGACGTTGCTCCTAACCAGATTGCATCGATTTCTGCGTCATTGATTCCTTTCTTGGAGCATGATGATGCGAACCGTGCGTTGATGGGATCAAACATGATGCGTCAGGCAGTTCCTTTGATCCGTCCTGAAGCACCAATTGTAGGTACAGGTTTAGAGCGTCAGGTAGCTTCAGATTCAAGAGTATTAATCAATGCTGAAGGGCATGGAACTGTTGAATATGTTGATGCTAATATCATTACTATTAAATATGATCGTACAGAAGACGAGAGAATGGTTAGTTTTGATGCTGATGAAAAAACATACAACCTAATTAAATTTAGAAAAACCAATCAAGGTACAAGTATCAACTTGAAACCTATCGTAAGAAAAGGTGACAGAGTTATTCCTGGACAAGTATTATCAGAAGGTTATGCTACTCAAAATGGAGAATTAGCTTTAGGTAGAAACTTAAAAGTTGCGTTCATGCCATGGAAAGGGTACAACTTCGAGGATGCGATTGTAATTTCTGAAAAAGTAGTTCGTGATGATATTTTTACATCTATCCACGTTGATGATTATTCATTAGAGGTTAGAGATACTAAGTTAGGAAACGAAGAGTTAACAAACGATATTCCTAACGTTTCTGAAGAAGCTACTAAAGATTTAGATGAAAACGGTATGATTAGAATTGGAGCAGAGGTTAAACCTGGCGACATTCTAATCGGAAAAATTACACCAAAAGGAGAATCAGATCCTACTCCAGAGGAGAAATTGCTTCGTGCAATCTTCGGGGATAAAGCAGGTGATGTAAAAGATGCTTCATTAAAAGCTTCTCCATCTTTACATGGTGTAGTTCTTGACAAAAAATTATTTGCAAGAGCCGTAAAAGATAAACGTAAACGTACTCAAGATAAAGATGCTTTAGGCGCTTTAGAAATGGAATTCGAAACTAAATTTGTTGAATTAAAAGACAGATTGGTTGAAAAATTATTCTTGATCGTTAACGGAAAAACATCTCAAGGTGTAATGAATGATTTGGGTGAAGAAGTTTTACCAAAAGGTAAAAAATATACTCAAAAAATGCTTTACGCAGTAGAAGATTTTGCTCACTTAAGCAAAGGTCAATGGGTTGCTGATGACGCTACAAATAAAATGGTTAATGATTTAATTCATAACTATAAAATTAAGCTGAACGACTTACAAGGATCTTTAAGAAGAGAAAAATTCACTATTACAGTTGGAGATGAATTACCATCTGGAATCTTGAAATTGGCGAAAATTTATATCGCTAAAAAGCGTAAGTTGAAAGTAGGGGATAAAATGGCAGGACGTCACGGTAACAAAGGTATTGTTGCAAGAATCGTTCGTCATGAAGATATGCCTTTCTTAGAAGATGGAACACCGGTAGATATCGTATTGAATCCACTTGGGGTACCTTCACGTATGAACATTGGTCAGATTTATGAGACTGTTCTTGGATGGGCTGGTATGAACTTGGGTAGAAAATTTGCTACTCCAATTTTTGACGGTGCTTCTCTTGACGAAATCAATGCTTTGACTGATGAGGCTAACGTACCACGTTTTGGGCATACATACCTTTATGATGGTGGAACTGGAGAGCGTTTTGCACAAAAAGCAACTGTGGGTGTAATTTACATGCTTAAATTAGGACACATGGTTGATGATAAGATGCACGCACGTTCTATCGGACCATACTCATTGATTACGCAGCAGCCACTTGGAGGTAAAGCTCAATTTGGAGGTCAGCGTTTTGGAGAGATGGAGGTTTGGGCGCTTGAGGCTTATGGAGCTTCTAGTACTTTACGTGAAATCTTAACTGTTAAGTCTGATGACGTTATTGGTAGAGCTAAAACTTACGAAGCTATCGTTAAGGGTGAAACTATGCCAGAACCAGGTTTACCAGAATCATTCAATGTATTAATGCACGAATTGAAAGGTCTAGGTTTAGATCTTCGTTTGGAAGAATAAAAATAATTTTCAGTGATAGTCTCAGTATTCGACGTAAATCGAAACTGAGACTTAAGCTGTTTACTAAAGTTTAAGTTTTTAAGATTTATACCCGTAACCCGTTCCGATTTTTTATAATAATGCAAGGCATTTTATAACTAGCGCTTCAAACTAAGTTTGAAGTTTAGAGAAGTAACTCGTGGTAAGCGTAATGATTTAACTCTTTTTAAAAGGGAACTTTTTTAAAGATGTAGATTGTGAATCTAAATCAATTTTTAATAGCAAGTAAATCAATAGTAAAAACTATGATGAATAATAGAAATAATAAAGATAAGAATCCAATTAAAAGATTTAACAAAATCTCTATTGGATTGGCTTCGCCAGAATCTATCTTGAAAGAATCAAGAGGAGAGGTTTTAAAGCCAGAAACAATCAACTACAGAACTCACAAACCAGAACGTGACGGACTTTTCTGCGAAAGAATCTTCGGACCTGTTAAGGATTTTGAATGTGCTTGTGGTAAATATAAAAGAATTCGTTACAAAGGTATCATTTGTGACCGTTGTGGTGTTGAAGTTACTGAGAAAAAAGTACGTCGTGATAGAGTAGGACACATCAACCTTGTTGTGCCAATTGCTCATATCTGGTACTTCCGTTCTCTTCCAAACAAAATTGGTTATATCCTTGGTCTTCCATCTAAGAAATTAGATATGATCATTTACTACGAAAGATACGTAGTAATCCAGGCTGGTATTGCTAAAAATGCAGATGGAGAATCTTTACAAAGACTAGATTTCTTAACTGAAGAAGAATATTTAAATATTTTAGATACTCTTCCGCAGGAAAACCAATATTTAGATGATTTAGATCCAAATAAATTTGTTGCCAAAATGGGAGCAGAGTGTATTATGGATTTATTGGCTCGTATTGACTTAGATGCTTTATCTTATGAATTAAGACACAGCGCTAACAACGAAACATCTAAACAACGTAAAACTGAAGCTTTAAAAAGATTACAAGTTGTTGAGTCTTTCCGTGAGTCTAACGAAAACCGCGAAAACCGTCCAGAATGGATGATCATGAAAGTGGTTCCAGTTATCCCGCCAGAATTACGTCCGCTTGTGCCGCTTGATGGAGGTCGTTTTGCAACTTCAGATTTGAACGACTTATACCGTCGTGTAATCATCCGTAACAACCGTTTGAAAAGATTAATGGAGATTAAAGCTCCAGAAGTTATCTTAAGAAACGAAAAACGTATGTTACAAGAATCTGTAGATTCATTATTTGATAACACTCGTAAAGCTTCTGCTGTTAAAACAGAATCTAACAGACCATTAAAATCATTATCTGACTCATTAAAAGGTAAGCAAGGACGTTTCCGTCAAAACTTACTTGGAAAACGTGTGGATTATTCTGCTCGTTCGGTAATTGTTGTTGGTCCTGAGTTAAAATTATTCGAATGCGGATTGCCAAAAGATATGGCTTCTGAGTTATACAAACCTTTCGTTATCCGTAAATTGATTGAAAGAGGTATTGTTAAAACAGTAAAATCTGCTAAGAAAATTATTGATAAAAAAGAGCCGGTAGTTTGGGATATTCTAGAAAATGTAATTAAAGGACACCCAGTATTACTGAACCGTGCTCCTACTTTGCACAGACTTGGTATTCAGGCTTTCCAGCCAAAATTAATTGAAGGAAAAGCGATCCAGTTACACCCATTAGTTTGTACGGCTTTCAACGCCGATTTCGACGGGGATCAGATGGCGGTTCACTTACCTTTAGGACCAGAAGCTATTTTAGAGGCTCAATTATTAATGTTGGCTTCTCACAATATCTTGAACCCTGCAAATGGAGCTCCTATTACGGTACCATCTCAGGACATGGTCTTGGGTCTATATTATATGACCAAAGAACGTATTTCTACAGAAGATCACATTATTTTAGGTCAGGATTTGACTTTCTATTCTGCTGAAGAAGTAAACATTGCATTAAACGAAGGAAGATTAGAATTGAATGCTCGTGTGAAAATTAGAGCAAAAGATTTTAATGACGCTGGAGAATTAGTGTTTAAAATTATTCAAACAACTGCAGGACGTGTATTATTTAATGAAGTAGTACCTGAAGCAGCTGGATATATCAATGATGTATTGACTAAGAAAAACCTTAGAGATATTATCGGACACATTTTAAGTGTGACTGATGTACCTACAACGGCTGCTTTCTTGGATAATATGAAAGATATGGGGTATAAATTCGCATTTAGAGGAGGTTTATCATTCTCTTTAGGTGATATTAGAATTCCAGAGCAAAAAACAAAATTAATTGCAGATGCCAGAGAGCAAGTTGAAGGTATTTCTGTGAATTATAATATGGGTCTTATTACGAATAACGAACGTTACAACCAAGTTATTGACGTATGGACTTCAGCAAATGCTCAGTTAACAGAATTAGCAATGAAAAATATTAGAGAAGACCAACAAGGTTTCAACTCTGTATATATGATGCTTGACTCTGGGGCGAGGGGTTCTAAGGAACAGATTCGTCAGTTAACTGGTATGCGTGGTTTGATGGCTAAGCCTAAAAAATCTACTGCTGGTGGTGGTGAGATTATTGAAAACCCGATTCTTTCTAACTTTAAGGAAGGTCTTTCGATTCTTGAGTACTTTATTTCTACTCACGGTGCTCGTAAAGGACTTGCGGATACGGCTCTTAAAACGGCCGATGCTGGATACTTAACAAGAAGGCTTCATGACGTTTCTCAAGATGTTATTGTTAACATCGAAGATTGTGGAACTTTAAGAGGTGTTGAAGTTTCTGCATTGAAGAAAAATGAGGAAATCGTTGAGTCATTAGGAGAAAGAATTTTAGGACGTGTTGCATTGCAAGATGTTATAAACCCGCTTACTAATGAAGTAATGGTTCAATCTGGACAGCAAATTACTGAAGCAATTATGAGAACTATAGAAGCTTCTCCAATTGAAAAAGTAGAGGTTAGATCTCCATTAACTTGTGAAGCTTTAAAAGGTATTTGTGCTAAATGTTACGGTAGAAACTTAGCTACTGGTAAAATGACACAAAGAGGTGAAGCAGTTGGAGTTATTGCAGCTCAGTCTATTGGTGAGCCAGGTACACAGTTAACACTTCGTACGTTCCACGTTGGAGGGGTTGCTGGAGGTATTTCTGAAGAATCTAGTATTGTTACAAGATTCAACGGTAGACTTGAGATTGAAGATTTAAAAACTGTTAAAGGTGAAGACAGCGAAGGTAATGCGGTAGATATCGTAGTATCACGTTCAACTGAATTAAAATTAGTTGATGAGAAAACTGGAATCGTCTTAAATACACATAACATTCCTTACGGTTCTAGTATCTTTGTTAAAGATGGAGAAACTGTTGCTAAAGGAACTGTAATCTGTAAATGGGATCCATATAACGGTGTAATTGTTTCTGAGTTTACTGGTAAGATTGCTTACGAGGATTTAGAGCAAGGACAATCGTTCATGGTGGAGATCGATGAGCAGACTGGTTTCCAGGAAAAAGTAATTTCTGAGGCTAGAAATAAAAAATTAATCCCAACGTTATTAGTTTATGGTAAAGAAGGTGAATTAATTCGTTCTTACAACTTACCAGTAGGTGCACACTTAATGGTTGAAAACGGTGAGAAAATTAAAGCAGGTAAAGTATTAGTAAAAATCCCACGTCGTTCTTCTAAAGCAGGCGATATCACGGGAGGTTTACCAAGAATTACTGAGTTGCTTGAGGCTCGTAACCCTTCAAACCCAGCGGTTGTATCTGAAATTGATGGTGTTGTTTCTTTTGGAAAAATCAAAAGAGGTAACCGTGAGATCGTTATCGAATCTAAATTTGGTGAAATTAAAAAGTATTTAGTTAAGCTTTCTAGCCAAATTTTAGTACAAGAAAATGACTTCGTAAGAGCGGGAGTTCCATTGTCTGACGGTGCAATTACACCAGATGACATCTTAAGAATTCAAGGTCCAGCTGCTGTTCAACAGTACTTGGTAAATGAAATTCAAGAGGTTTACCGTTTACAAGGGGTAAAAATTAATGACAAGCACTTTGAGGTAGTTATTCGTCAAATGATGCGTAAAGTAAGAGTTCAGGATCCAGGAGATACATTATTCCTAGAAGACCAATTAATTCACACTAAAGATTTCATCGTTCAAAACGATAAATTATATGGTATGAAAGTAGTTGAAGACGCTGGAGATTCTGCTGTATTGAAACCAGGTCAGATTATTTCACCTCGTGATTTACGTGATGAAAATTCATTATTGAAACGAAATGATAAAAATCTTGTTGTAGCAAGAGACGTAATTACTGCAACTGCAACGCCAGTTCTACAAGGTATTACAAGAGCTTCGTTACAAACTAAATCATTCATTTCTGCGGCTTCATTCCAGGAGACAACGAAAGTACTTAACGAAGCTGCTGTAGCTGGTAAAGTAGATGATTTAGAAGGATTAAAAGAAAATGTAATTGTTGGACACAGAATTCCTGCGGGAACTGGTATGAGAGAATACGATAACACTATCGTAGGATCTAAAGACGATTATAATGAAATGATGGCTAATAAAGAAGAATATATTTATTAATTTAGGAAACTATGAGTAATCCGAAACAACAACAAGAGCAAATTAACATTGAGTTAGACGAAAGTATTGCAGAAGGAATTTATTCTAATCTTGCGATTATCAATCACTCATCATCAGAATTTGTTTTAGATTTTGTCAGCATTATGCCGGGTATTCCTAAAGCCAAGGTAAAGTCAAGAATTGTCTTGACACCACAACATGCTAAAAGATTATTAAGAGCAATAGGTGAAAATATCCATAGATTTGAGGCCGCTCACGGCGAAATCAAAGAAACGGAACAAGCACCAATACCGCTTAATTTTGGTCCGGCAGGACAAGCATAAATTTTAAAGCCCCATTTTAATGGGGCTTTTTTTTGCTTTAGAGTTAACAATAAATGCAGTTAATCTGATTTAATATACTTTAATCGACTAAATTTTCCTGCGTGGTTATATTGTTCTAATTTGGCTCTGCCTATGAAAGATTAATTTTTGAAATATAATGACTTAGTAAGGTTGATTTAATTCAAATTAAAAAAAAGCGCTAATCAAATTAGCGCTTTTTTTATGCTCAAAAACGAATGAATCAATTTATAATTTGAAAATATTTTAATCTCTTCCCAACCTTTTTATTTAAAATGTACTCTATATAAGTAAGAACCACTAACAAAGGTTTTAACTTAAATAATGTATAGTATGAAAAAGAAATTCACCTTAGAAATAAAAAATCCTTGTTCTGAAAATTTTGATAAAATGATTCCTAACGCTAGCGGTTCATTTTGTGATTCATGCATGAAAAATGTGATTGATTTAAGTAAAAAAACGAATTCTGAAGTTGCCAGGTTCATTGCCGGAAATAAAGATGCAAACATTTGCGCACGATTAAAAACTACACAGCTTGAAGAACAATTTGAATACAGTGAGACTTCTAAAATCAATACTTTAAAATATGCAGCAGTTGCAGCAACTATTTTACTTGCCTCAAATCTTACTGCACAAGAAAAGGAGCCTGTTAAAATTGAAAAAGCCTGTGCAGAGCCTATGTATAGATTAGGCAAAGTGGTTTCTAATCAAACTGTAAATGAAGAAGTCCTGGTTACAGTAAAAGGAAAATTATTAGAAGCAAAAACACATAAACCTTTTAATAAAGAAACATATCCAGATTTAATGTTATCTGTTAATGGTTCACAAAATCCTGTGAAAGTAAATCCAAAAACAGGAGAGTTTTCTATAGCAGCGCAAGTTTCAAAAAACAGCAAAACGTTAATAGTCACTATTTCAGGAAGCGATTATTATCTTTCAAAAGAAATACCTTTTACTATAAAAGCAGTTAAAAATAATGTTTTATCACAAAATATAATTATTGATGCAGATGAGCTGACTAAAATTTTTATTGCCGGCGGATTAGGAATTAATTATACAGATCAATAAAACAAAATGTTGGGGATGTAATGAAAAAAGGCTGTCTATTAGACAGCCTTTATATTTTTCTAAAGAAGTGATTAATCAAACTCAGAAGTAAAGTATAATTTCACACTTGGATATTTACTTTGTGTCATTTGAATTGTAAAATCAGAATCGGCTAAAAATACCAACTGACCGTATTTATCGTGGGCAAGGAATTTTTGTTTGATACGTTTAAATTCTTTGAACTCTTCATTTTTAGCATCATCAGGTTTTACCCAGCAAGCTTTGTGAACAGGGAAGTTTTCATAAGTACATTTTGCACCGTATTCGTGCTCTAAACGATATTGAATAACTTCATATTGAAGTGCTCCAACAGTTCCAATAACTTTACGATTATTCAGTTCTAAAGTAAACAACTGTGCAACACCTTCATCCATTAACTGATCGACCCCTTTTTCTAATTGCTTAGCTTTCATAGGATCGGCGTTGTTGATGTATCTAAAGTGTTCCGGAGAGAAACTTGGAATTCCTTTAAAGCTCATTACTTCACCTTCAGTTAAAGTATCTCCAATTTTAAAGTTTCCTGTATCGTGTAAACCCACAATATCACCCGGATAAGAAATATCAACGATTTCTTTTTTCTCTGCGAAGAAGGCATTCGGACTTGAAAATTTTAAATTTTTCTTCTGACGAACGTGATAATAAGGTTTGTTTCTTTCGAAAGTTCCAGAAACAATTTTTATAAAAGCTAAACGGTCACGGTGTTTCGGATCCATGTTAGCGTGAATTTTAAATACAAAACCAGACATTTTTTCTTCTGCCGGATCAACCAAACGAGTTTCAGAATCTTTTGGTCTTGGAGATGGAGCAATTGTCACGAAACAATCTAACAATTCACGAACTCCAAAATTATTTAATGCAGAACCAAAAAATACAGGCTGAATTTTTCCATCTAAATAATCCTGACGCTCAAACTTTGGATAAACTTCATCAATCAATTCTAATTCTTCACGAAGTTTTTCAGCTGCTTTTTGCCCAACAATTTTATCTAATTCAGGATTGTTTTGAACATCAGAAAATGCAATAGTTTCTTCGATATTTTTACGGCTGTCTCCGCTGAAAAGATTAATGTTTTCTTCCCAAAGATTATAAATTCCCTGAAAATCGTAACCCATTCCAATAGGAAAACTTAAAGGTGTAACTTTTAATCCCAGTTTTTGCTCTACTTCATCCATTAAATCAAAAGCATCTTTACCTTCACGGTCTAACTTATTGATGAAAACAATCATAGGAATGTTACGCATTCTACAAACAGCAACCAATTTTTCCGTTTGTTCCTCAACCCCTTTTGCAACGTCAATAACAACGATTACACTATCAACTGCGGTTAAAGTTCTAAAAGTATCTTCGGCAAAATCCTTGTGTCCCGGAGTATCAAGGATATTGATTTTTTTATCTTTATAATTAAAAGCAAGTACAGAAGTCGAAACCGAAATACCTCTCTGGCGTTCGATCTCCATAAAGTCACTCGTTGCTCCTTTTTTAATTTTATTATTTTTTACAGCTCCAGCTTCCTGAATCGCCCCTCCAAATAATAATAATTTTTCCGTTAATGTTGTTTTACCGGCATCGGGATGCGATATAATTCCAAATGTTCTTCTGCGTTGTATTTCTTTTAAAAAGCTCATATTTTGTATAAATAGGTTGCAAAAGTACTATTAATTACGGCTTAATAAAAATATTCAGTTCTTAAATTGAAAGCGATAACTTTTCAAAACATCACTTTTTATAAAAAAATAAGGCTGTTTTTAAAAACAGCCTTACATTGATATTGAAAAATAAATTACTGGTTAATTGACCAAACAGAATATCCTTTTGGCGGACATTGAATTTTTACCCATTTATCGGCTTGAGTTGTTGGGTACCAAGTCGAATTTCCTGTAAAATCTTTAATCTGTGTATTGGCCCAATTGGTTTGAATCCATCTTTCCTGCCAAGCATCAGAATTATTGATGTAAACAACCAATCCAGGATTTCCGTTGTAACCGTTTCTTCTTGCTACATATTCGTCATTATCAGAATATAAAATAGAAGTTGTACCCGTTGCTTTGTTGTTATGAATCCAGATCAAGTTGTTTAATTTCGCTTTATCCAGCCATTCTTCATAATCTCTGTAGAAAATTGTTGGATATCCTTCATGAGTTAAAATATAAGAATACGCCAGCATTTTGCTCCAAATTTCATCTGTATCATGATTGGTTACAAAAGTCACCGCTTTATACGGATTTCTTTTCCACATCATATCATCATTCAAAAGCGCCAGATTATTGCCATCAAAAGCATCATTCATTTTATAATAACATGCAAAGTCAAAAACAGAGCTATTAGCAGCGTTTGCCCAGTCATTTAATATATTTACGTTTGAATCCCATAATTCTCCAACCGAAAATCCGCCTACATTAGCGTTCCATGAATTTACAACCCACGCGCCAAATCCTTTTACGTAATCAAATCTCCATCCGTCAAACTTCATGGTATTTTTGTAATATTTACCAACTCCGTCAGTTCTAAGCCATAACCAATTTTGAACATTTGGAGCAGCGTGGCATAAATCTGGAAAACCACCAAAAGCACCTTCATCATTATTGCCATAACTGTTTTTGTAAAAGTCATTGTAAGTACGTGGAAATTTTCCTGAAGCTACTCCAGTAAAATTAGTCCATGTATTTGTTCCAGTGAACGGATTAGCTTCAGATTGACCGCCGCTATTGTGATTAATTACGATGTCGGCATATACTTTAAGGTTTTCAGTATGAGCATTTGTGATCAAACTTACTAGTTCTGTTTTAGAGCCAAATCTGGTTTCAGTAGAGCCATTCTGATTGTAATCTCCAAAATCAAAATAATCAGTAGGATCGTATCCCATAGAAAATGCACCATTTTGTGCTTTTGAAGCAGGCGGTAACCATATTGAGCCAATTCCTGCATTACCCCAGGCAGCTACTTTACCGCTTACGGTATTCCACCAGGTTCCTCCAGCAGGAACATCCCAATAAAAAGCCTGCATCATTACACCTCCGCCCGGATTGTCTACATATTTTCCGGTTGGAGATGATAAAGAAGCTCCGGTGCTAAAAGGTTTTCCATCGTGGTTAGTGACATTGATAATTTTAAATTGCTGACTTTCTGCTTTAGCGTCAACATCATTCGTTTCATTTGTACAAGAATACAAAAAGGTTGTAATTGCAGTAAGAAAAAATAATCTTACAATAGGTTTTTTCATAATAGATTGTGGTTAAGGTTAAATTAATAAAGTTTGAAATTGCTAATTTTAAGACTTTAAAAACAAGATATTCTTATTTTTTGCAGCTATAAATTATTAATAACGCATCTAAAGTAGGGGTTTTTTGATTCGATTTGTTTTTGTAGGAAAATAGTTTTACAACGAAAACGTTGTAGTGTTTAAAACTTTTTTTTATAGGACTGAAAATCAACTGATATTGTTTTGGTCGTTTTTGGGTTAATGGCCTTTTGAAAAAGAAAAAGATTGAAGAATTAAACTTCTTGTCGTGAATTTAAATACGATCCACATAATTTTTTGTTAATACTATGGCTGATAGTTGTATTATGTAATTGAATTGTTATTTTTGTTCGTTTTATAAAAGAAAACAGAAGTTCATTATTTAGTTTTTGAGAATAGCTTTTGAAAATAAATAATAGCCCAATTAAATTTTAGAATACAGATCTTTACATCCAAAAATTAAATTTAAAATAATGTCATTAAAAAAATTGCAACTAAAAACAATTGATTATAAGGTAGTCTTAACAATGTGTTTTTTATTTTTTTTCAACTCAGTAATTTCAGCACAGGAAATTATTAAGGATGTTGTAGCAGAAAAGCCGGCAGAAACGGTACACGGAAAACAAAAAATTGACGGTATCATTGCTACGGTTGGAGATTATATTGTTTTAGATTCTGACATTGATAAAGGTTATTTAGAGATTGCAAGTCAGGGTGGTAATACTAAAGATATTACAAGATGTCAAATGCTTGGTAAACTTTTAGAAGATAAATTATACGCACATCAGGCAATTCAGGATAGTATTATTGTAAGCGATGCCGAAGTTAGAGGGATGATGGAAGAACGTTTGAATTATATGATTCAGCAAGTTGGAGATATCAATAAAGTGGTTGAATATTATAAAAAGAGTTCTGTAGAAGAATTTAAAACATATTTTGCTGACATCTTAAAAGAGCAAAAATTAGCCTCAGAAATGAGAGATAAAATTGTAAAAGATGTAGAAATTACTCCAGAGGAAGTTCGTAATTTCTTTAAAAAAATCCCTAAAGATGAATTGCCAACTTTTGGAGCAGAAATGGAAGTAGCGCAGATTGTTACTGAGCCTAAAGTTTCTAATGAAGATAAGCAAAAGGTTAAAGATAGATTAATCGCTATTAGACAAGATGTTTTAGAAGGTTCAAGTTTTGCTACAAAAGCAGTTTTGTACTCTCAGGATCCTGGATCTGCACCAAATGGAGGTTATTATAAAATGACACGTAAAACGCCTTTCGTAAAAGAATTTAAGGATGTAGCGTTTAGTTTGCAGGAAGGTGAAATTTCTCAGCCATTTGAAACTACTTTTGGTTTCCACATTATAATGGTTGACAAAATAAAAGGACAGGAAGTTGAATTAAGACATATTTTAATTGCTCCAGTAGTTTCTGAAAGTGCTTTGAAAGAAGCTAAAGAAAGAGCGGCAAATATTAGAGAGAAAATCGTAAGCAAGCAAATTACTTTTGCAGAGGCTGCAAGAACAGAATCTGACGAAAAAGAAACCAGAGCAAACGGAGGAACTTTAATAAATCCAAACACTCAGGATACTCGTTTTGAATTAACTAAAATGGATCCAACTTTATACGGTCAGGTTTCTAATTTAAAAGATGATGAAGTTTCTCAGCCGCTTTTAAATACAGATGATAAAGGGAAGAAAACGTATAAATTAATCACTGTTACAAACAGAATCGACGAACATACTGCTGACTATGCTAAGGATTACACGAAAATTAAAGAATTAGCATTAAAAGAAAAACAAATCAACGCAATTGCAAAATGGTTTGATACTAAAATTAAAGATACTTATATCAAAATTATTGGAGAGTACAGAGATTGTACGTTTGCTAATAACTGGTTGAAAAAATAATTTTTATTAAATAAAGAAAAAGAGTTAGTTTTATGAATTCATTCAACTAACTCTTTTTAATTTAAAATATATTCATAAATGTCTGACGTAACAGCAATTCATAACTTAGTTCAGAAACGCAACGAATTAAAAAACGAAATAGCAAAAATCATTGTAGGGCAGGATGCCGTTATTGACCAAATTTTACTTTGTATATTTTCAGGAGGACACGCTCTTTTAATAGGGGTTCCTGGTTTGGCAAAAACCTTAATGATTAATACTTTATCTCAAGCTTTAGGTTTAGATTTTAAAAGAATTCAGTTTACACCGGATTTAATGCCTTCGGATATTTTAGGAAGTGAAATTTTAGATGAAAACAGACAATTTAAATTCATAAAAGGGCCAATTTTTTCTAATATTATTTTGGCTGACGAGATCAACAGAACGCCGCCAAAAACGCAGGCAGCTTTATTGGAAGCAATGCAGGAACGTTCAGTTACAATTGCAGGACAAAACTATAAATTAGATTTACCTTATTTTGTACTGGCAACACAAAACCCAATTGAGCAGGAAGGAACTTATCCTTTACCAGAGGCGCAATTAGACCGTTTTATGTTTGCTATTAAATTAGAATATCCAACTTTTGAAGAAGAAGTAAAAGTCGTAAAACAAACTACATCTGATAATAAAGTAGAAATAAACCCATTATTTACAGCGCAGGAAATTATCGATTTCCAGCATTTAATCAGAAGAATTCCTGTTGCCGATAATGTTATTGAATATGCGGTAACTTTAGTAAGTAAAACACGTCCGGATAATGCTTTGACAAATGATTTTGTAAAGAATTATCTTGATTGGGGAGCAGGGCCGAGAGCTTCGCAAAACTTAATTTTAGCAGCAAAAGCTCACGCAGCTTTCAATGGTAAATTTTCGCCTGATATTGAAGATGTAAAAGCAGTGGCAACCGGAATTTTACGCCACAGAATTATTAAAAACTACAAAGCAGACGCTGAAGGAATAACGGAAGAAGTTATTATTAAAAAGCTGATGTAAGATATATCTAAAAAGCCTGATTTTTAAATCAGGCTTTTTTTTAGTTCAATTCTTTAATACTCGTTTCATTTATCAACCGCACCGTTTTGTTGTGAAAAAGTTTTAGCAGTAAAACTTCGGTAAGCGATGTATATTTTTTATTGTCATATTCATACCACCAATAAGAGAAATATCTAATGTTATTCTTTTCTAATTTCGTCAGCCATATTTTTTCATTGCTTCTCATGATTTCTTTAGATTCAATGATTTTATATCCGTTTCCTGTCCAGCAAATTAAAGGCTTGTGAATTGGTGTTTTGATATAAATTAAGGTTTCTGGCGCTGCAATCTTAAAAACTTCATTATTGACCCAAACTCCTTTTTTAATATTATAATGAGGACTGAGATTTTCTAACAGCGAATAATTCTGCTCCTTTTTAATTTCTAAACTAGTAATAAACAATATTCCGGTCGCAATTATCATTGGTAAAAGTTTTGGAAAAAATGAATTGCCGGTTATGCTTTCTTTTTTGGGATGAAAGAATCGTATTAGAAATAAAAGAGGAACAATTTGATAAAATACAAAACACATAATTCCAATAGTGTGATGCAGTATATTTTCTTCGGTACAATTGAATAAAACTAAAGTAATGATTCTGAAATAATTTGAAATAATATTCAGAACTACTATTATACAGCAAAATAATAAAATTTGCAGAATGTTGAAATACTTTTGGTTTTTACGTTCTTCTAAAGTCAATAAAAAAGCTCCGAATAATAATCCCGTTTTAAACATCGACAACCCCATACAAGCGGTATCTATCGAAACTTTTGCATTATTGATATAAAAATTAACGCCTTCAATTTTAGTTATCGGAATGAAATTTTTTAATGTTAAATACACTCCGTAACAAAGCGTCTGTTTTATTTCGACAGTTAAATAATTGAATAACTGATCAAAAACTGACGAAAACAAAAAGAGACAGATAAAAGCAATAAAAGAAAACTTTTGGGTAAAGCTGTAATAAACAAAACAAGCAAACAACAAGAGAGCATGAAAATGCAATGACTTTGTATGCAGTCTGTAGCTTATAAATTCCAATAAAAAAATTAATGCAAGCAGCGGATAACTTATCCTTAAAGCAGTTTTTCTTCCTGCATAAAGAAATAGGAAAATAGAAAATATAACGCCAAAAAAATTATTATCTAATCCTGTTGATACAATACTATAGTTTAAGACTAACAGTATTGTTATAGCAAGAATTGCAATTAATTTGGCGTGTGGCTGCAGTAAAACTTTCATTAAGCTTTTTGTTTTTTGTTTCTTTGATAGTAAAATAAAAGAGTAGTCAGGCCAATAATAATCATTACCCATTCGTGAGGTTCCGGAACCGCACCGTCATTTTTAATCGAAGCGTTTCCAAGAGTATCCACATTTTTCTCAATTCCGTTATTTTCATAATCGGCATCCGTTTCTAAAACAATTAAAGACGAAATTGGAGTTACCACATTAGCATCTTTTGCAAGGGTTACGTATTTATTTGCAGCTAAAGTATCATTCTGAATTTTAACTTGTTCTTCTAAAACTTTTCCAAAAGCATACATTCTGTAAATATGATTTGGACCATTGCTTTTAGAAACACTGTCTTTAGCCGTTTCCTGAATTGAAATATGTGCAGGTTCAATATTAACGGAGCTTTCATCGGTTTTATACAATACAAACTGATTTTGATTTATCAGTTGTAAACTCTTTTGAAGAGAAGCCTGATAATAGTCAAGATATTTTTGCTCTTTGACGGTTTGCCAAAACGGATTAATTTCTCCGGAAATATTAATGACTTTTAAATTTTGCTGTTTGGTTCCGGTTTTTATTTTGTTTAAATATTGAGATTCCTTTAGTTCTTCAAAATTGGCTGAAAATGCACCAGATTTAGTAATAATTAAACTGTTTTTAGCAATCTTATAAAGCGGCAGTAATGAATAATGCAGGTTTTTAAATTCCCATTGAATTTCTTTGAAGTTCTCTTTAGTTATTTCCTTTTTTTCTTTGTCGCTGTATACATAAATTGATTTTCGTGGTAAGTTCACAAATGATTCTATTTCGTTTAAAGTCCAGCTGCTGTTTAAATCCAGAATAATTTCTGAAGCCGTAAAAGGAACATTCACTTTTTGAATTTCTTTTACTTTATAGGTCTTATCTTTCCATGTGAAGGAACTCGAATTGATTTTGTTTAAAGGTATAGCGGCTTCCCAGTCATCTAATCCTTTTGATTCGTTAACATAAAAATTATTTTTAAACTCAAAATCTTTACTGGTTCTGACTTTTGCATCGCCCGTAATCTGAATTCGGGAAAGAGTAGAAGCATTTGAAATGTTAGGGCCTTTTATCGAAAGACTTTGATATTTCATTTCATTATTACCCGCTTGTAAAGGAGTAGTAAAACCACATTTAAAAGTTCGGGGTTTTTCGTGACTTACAGGAAAAACACGAACAACAATTTTGTTTCCTTCTTTCCATTGCATCAACGAAGGGTCACGGCTTTCTACTCCAACAATTTGTTTATAAGCAGCCTGCGCTTTTTCTTTAGTCGTTAAAACACCTTTGCGTTCAATGCCGTTTACCCATAAAGAAAGAGAAGTTGCAACAGAACCCTCCGGAAGCTGAAAAGAATAAATGGCTTCCTTGTCTTGCCAGGATTCTTTCTCGCAGGCAATATTCATAGTAATTTCGGTGTAGGCTAATCTTGATTCAGGATAAATTTTTACATCTTCTTTAATGTCTTTAGTAAACAAATCCTCCCCGCTCCATAATTGTTCCTCTGTTTCTAACCTTTTGTCAAAATTTGATTTCAGAATATTAATTCGGTCGTCAGTACTTAAATTAAGTTCGTTGCAAAAAGCATAAGCAATGTTTATAAATGGGTTATGAACTTTTCTCTCATTATACTTAGAACTTCCAAATGAATCCAAGCCTCTAAAACTAAAGAAATCATCACTACTTTTATAAACAATGCCTTTTTTAAGTAAAATTTCATTGAAAAAATTAGGCTCTAAATGCTGTGAAATCTTAATATAAGCTGGTAAATCATCATTATAATCAAATGATTTTGCAATTTCGTTTTGGCTGATTCTTTCACTTTCAATATTCAGTCGATAAGTAAAAACAAACAAAGCTATTAATACGCTTAAAATACCAGAAGCAAAAGAAATAAAGTATTGTCTGTCTTCCTCAAACAACTTTACCAATCGTATTAAATGTCCTATTGAAATTATTGCCGGAACTAAGCCATAAAATCCTATTCCTAAAACTATAATTCCAATCACAGAAATTAATGTAATGGGTAAGAGATATAAAGCGTAATATAGTATTAATGAATAAGATAATCCATTAATAAAGAAAAGAGTCAGAACAGTATTGCTTTTGTTTTGTGTAGAATAGATAAAGAAATTTGAAATGCAAAAAGTCAAAGTAATGAGGTAAACCCAAACTGGCAGATCTTCAAAAATAGAGAAGAAAACGTTAAGGCAAAAGCATCCAATAAGCCAGTTTAAAAACAAAAAAGGAAGTAAATGAACATATTTTTCTCTTTTTCTTAAAAGAAAAAAAGAGAGCGTAACACAATAAGTGAATTCAAATATCAGGCTTATTACACATAAAGGTTCTGCGCCGCGTGAGTCGAAGGCGGAACAGATTAATATAATGCAGAGCAAAAACAAGCAAATTGATGAAACAACTAAGCTCATTATGACTCCTTCATTTTGTGTGTATTCTTTAAATAAATGTAATTTGTTTTTCATAGAGTTTTATTTTTAAAAGAACTTTGAATTACAAAGTTAAAAGAAAAATTGAATTACAATTGTTTTGTGCAATTTTTTTTTAAGCAAGATTTATACAAAATCTAGCTATCAGAAAAAGAGCAGAATTTGGCGTTCAAAATCGCAACTATAACGTTATAATTTCTAATTTAGAACTATTCTTCACGAAAATAGAGGTAAAACCCCACTTACTTTATAACACCAAATTTCGACTTTGTTAAAGAAAAGATTTTAAAATATCAATAATTCATTTTTTTAATACATAATTGATATTTTGACAAAAACAAGCAGTGAAAATCGTTTTTTAACAATAATAATTTTTGAAAAGGCGACTTCTATTATATTATTTTTAATTATCCGCATTAATGATTAAATTTGCGAACAAAAAAATAAATCTGCCTTAATTATGAATATTTATAAGGATTATATCCAAGAGATTGAAGAACGTAAAAATCAGGGACTTCACCCAAAACCAATCGATAGTGCTGAATTATTAAGCGAAATTATTGCACAAATTAAAGATTTAGATAACGAGTATAGAGAAGATTCTCTTAAATTTTTCATTTACAATACTTTACCAGGAACAACAAGTGCTGCTGGTGAAAAAGCCAAGTTTTTAAAAGAAATTATTCTTGGACAAGCTGTAGTTAAAGAAATTACACCAGCTTTTGCTTTTGAATTATTATCACATATGAAAGGCGGACCTTCTATAGAGGTATTGCTGGATTTAGCTTTAGGAAATGATGCTGCTATTGCAAAAGAAGCAGCTAAAGTTCTTAAAACACAAGTTTTCCTTTATGAAGCAGATACAGATCGTTTAATAGAGGCATTCAAAAATAATAATGCAATTGCAAAAGAAATCCTTGAAAGTTATGCACAGGCTGAGTTTTTTACAAAACTTCCAGAAGTAGCAGATACAATTAAAGTGGTTACTTTTATTGCTGGTGAAGGTGATATCTCTACAGATTTACTTTCTCCGGGTAATCAGGCACACTCACGTTCAGATCGTGAATTACATGGTCAATGTATGATTACGCCTCAAGCACAGCAAGAAATTAAGGCTTTACAAGCACAACATCCTGATGCAAGTGTAATGTTGATCGCTGAAAAAGGAACAATGGGAGTAGGATCTTCTAGAATGTCAGGTGTAAATAACGTGGCACTTTGGACAGGAAAACAAGCAAGTCCATATATTCCATTCGTTAATATCGCGCCAATTGTTGGTGGAACAAACGGAATTTCTCCAATTTTCTTAACAACTGTAGATGTAACTGGTGGTATTGGTTTAGACCTTAAAAACTGGGTTAAAAAGGTGGATGCAAATGGTAACGTTTTGCGTAATGAAAACGACGAACCAATTTTAGAGCAAACCTATTCTGTTGAAACAGGTACAGTTTTAACAATCAATATTAAAGAGAAAAAACTTTATAACGGCGACCAGGAATTAATTGACATTTCTAAGGCATTTACGCCTCAAAAAATGGAATTCATTAAAGCTGGTGGTTCATATGCTATTGTGTTTGGGAAAAAACTTCAAACATTAGCAGCAAAAATTTTAAATGTTGAAGCTCCGCTTGTATTTGCTCCATCAAAAGAAATTTCAATTGAAGGACAAGGTCTTACAGCTGTTGAAAAAATCTTTAACAGAAACGCTGTTGGTGTGCCTGCGGGTAAAGTATTACACGCTGGTTCTGATGTTCGTGTAGAAGTTAATATCGTAGGTTCACAAGATACTACAGGTCTTATGACTGCGCAGGAATTAGAATCTATGGCTGCTACAGTAATTTCACCAATCGTTGATGGTGCATACCAATCAGGTTGTCACACTGCTTCGGTTTGGGATAAAAAAGCGCAGGCAAACATTCCAAAATTGATGAAATTCATGAACGATTTTGGTTTGATCACAGCTCGTGACCCAAAAGGTGTTTATCATGCAATGACAGACGTTATCCATAAAGTACTTAACGATATTACTATTGATGAGTGGGCTATCATTATTGGTGGTGACTCTCATACAAGAATGTCAAAAGGTGTTGCTTTTGGTGCTGACTCAGGAACTGTTGCTCTTGCTCTTGCTACTGGTGAGGCTTCAATGCCAATTCCAGAATCTGTAAAAGTGACTTTCAAAGGAGATATGAAAGGCTACATGGATTTCCGTGATGTGGTTCATGCTACACAAGCACAAATGCTTCATCAATTTGGAGGAGAAAATGTTTTCCAAGGAAGAATTATTGAGGTTCACATTGGAACGCTTACCGCGGATCAGGCATTTACATTTACAGACTGGACTGCAGAGATGAAAGCAAAAGCTTCTATCTGTATTTCTGAAGATGATACTTTAATTGAATCATTGGAAATTGCAAAAGGCAGAATCCAAATCATGATTGATAAAGGTATGGATAATGAAAAACGTGTTCTTCAAGGATTAATCAATAAAGCTGATAAGAGAATTACAGAGATTAAATCTGCAGAGAAACCAGCTTTAACTCCAGATGCAAACGCTAAATATTATGCTGAAGTTGTAGTTGATCTTGATTTGATTGCAGAGCCAATGATTGCTGATCCAGACGTAAATAACGTTGACGTTTCTAAAAGATATACGCACGATACCATCAGACCTCTTTCTTTTTACGGAGGAGTGAAAAAAGTAGATCTTGGATTTATCGGATCTTGTATGGTTCACAAAGGAGATATGAAAATCCTTGCTCAAATGTTGAAAAACGTAGAAGCACAAAATGGTAAAGTTGAATTCAATGCTCCGCTTGTTGTTGCGCCACCTACATATAATATTGTTGATGAGCTTAAAGCTGAAGGTGACTGGGAAGTTTTACAAAAATACTCAGGTTTCGAATTCGACGATAATGCTCCAAAAGGTGCGGCACGTACTGAATATGAAAACATGTTATACTTAGAGCGTCCGGGATGTAACCTTTGTATGGGTAATCAGGAAAAAGCAGCAAAAGGAGATACAGTAATGGCAACTTCAACTCGTCTTTTCCAAGGAAGAGTAGTAGAAGATGCTGATGGTAAAAAAGGAGAATCATTACTTTCTTCAACTCCGGTTGTAGTTTTATCTACAATTTTAGGTAGAACCCCAACATTAGCTGAATATACAACAGCTGTAGACGGTATTAACTTGACTAAGTTTGCGCCTTCAAATAAATCATTAGTAATGTAATCTTACGATTATTAATATTTTAAAAGCCCGAGTGATAAACTCGGGCTTTTTCTTTTCTGTCACTTCTATTTTTTGTAACTTGTCATGTTCAAAATAAAAAAAACAAAAACAATTATAACTTATGGCTTTTGATATTGAAATGATTAAAAAAGTGTATGAGAACATGCCGGGTCGTGTTGACAAAGCACGCGAGATTGTTGGTCGTCCACTTACTTTAACGGAGAAAATTTTATACAATCACCTTTGGGATGGAGATCCAACTAAGGCGTTTGGAAGAGGAGTTGATTATGTTGATTTTGCACCAGATCGTGTTGCATGTCAGGATGCAACTGCTCAAATGGCATTATTACAATTTATGCACGCCGGAAAATCTAAAGTGGCAGTGCCTACAACGGTTCACTGTGATCACTTGATTCAGGCAAAAGTAGACGCTGCAACCGATTTAGCGAGAGCAAAAACACAAAGTAACGAAGTTTTCGATTTCTTGTCGTCGGTTTCTAATAAATACGGAATTGGTTTCTGGAAACCGGGAGCTGGAATTATTCACCAAGTAGTACTTGAAAACTATGCTTTTCCTGGCGGAATGATGATTGGTACCGATTCTCACACTGTAAATGCAGGTGGTTTAGGAATGGTAGCCATTGGTGTTGGTGGAGCCGATGCTGTAGACGTAATGTCTGGTATGGCTTGGGAACTTAAATTTCCTAAACTAATTGGAGTAAAATTAACTGGTAAATTATCAGGATGGACAGCTCCAAAAGACGTTATTCTTAAAGTTGCCGGTATTCTTACTGTAAAAGGAGGAACTGGAGCAATCGTTGAGTATTTTGGAGAAGGTGCAACTTCTATGTCATGTACTGGTAAGGGAACTATTTGTAACATGGGTGCTGAAATTGGAGCTACAACTTCAACTTTTGGATACGATGATTCTATGAGTCGTTACCTGCGTTCTACAAACAGAGCCGATGTTGCTGAGGCTGCAGATAAAGTAGCTTCGTACTTAACTGGAGATCCAGAAGTTTACGCAAACCCAGAGAAATATTTTGATCAGGTTATCGAAATCAATTTATCTCAATTAGAACCGCACTTAAACGGTCCATTTACGCCAGATTTAGCTACTCCAATTTCTAAAATGAAAGAAGAAGCAATCAAAAACAACTGGCCATTACAAATTCAGGTTGGTTTGATAGGATCTTGTACCAATTCTTCTTACGAAGATATTTCTCGTGCAGCTTCTTTAGCAAGACAAGTTGCAGATAAAAACTTAAAAACAAAAGCTGAGTTTACTATTACTCCGGGTTCTGAAGTAGTTCGTTCAACTATCGAAAGAGACGGATTTATTGATACTTTTCATAAAATTGGAGCGACTGTTTTTGCCAACGCCTGCGGACCATGTATTGGTATGTGGGATAGAGAAGGGGCAGAAAAAGAAGAAAGAAATACGATCGTTCACTCTTTCAACCGTAACTTCTCAAAACGTGCAGACGGTAACCCGAATACATTAGCTTTTGTTGGTTCTCCAGAATTGGTAACTGCAATGGCGATTGCTGGTGATTTAGGATTCAATCCATTAACAGATACATTAATCAACGAAGATGGGGAAGAAGTAATGCTTGATGCTCCAACAGGAGACGAGTTGCCTGCCAAAGGTTTTTATGCTGAAGATCCAGGTTTTCAGGCTCCGGCAGCAGATGGTTCAGGTGTTCAGGTTGTAGTAAATCCTGCATCAGAGCGTTTGCAATTATTAGCTCCGTTTGATGCTTGGGATGGTAAAAACATTACAGGTGCAAAATTATTAATCAAAGCCTTCGGAAAATGTACAACAGACCATATTTCTATGGCTGGACCATGGTTGCGTTTCCGCGGACACTTAGATAATATTTCTAACAATATGTTAATTGGTGCTGTAAATGCATTCAACCAAAAAACAAACTCCGTTAAAAATCAATTAACAGGAGAATACGATGCTGTTCCTGCTGTTGCACGTGCATACAAAGCGGCTGGAGTTCCGTCTATCGTTGTGGGAGATCATAACTATGGTGAAGGTTCATCTCGTGAACATGCGGCTATGGAGCCACGTTTCTTAGGCGTTAAAGCAGTATTGGTAAAATCTTTTGCTCGTATTCACGAAACAAACCTTAAAAAACAAGGTCTTTTAGGATTAACTTTTGCAAACGAAGCAGATTATGATAAAATTCAGGAGAACGATACAATCAATTTTACTGATTTAACTGAGTTTGCCCCGGGAAAACCATTAACATTAGAATTCGTTCATGCAGATGGCACAAAAGATATTATCTTGGCCAATCATACTTACAACGCCGGACAAATTGGATGGTTCGTTGCAGGTTCTGCATTAAACTTAATCGCAGCCGGAAAAGCTTAATATTAAAGATTAATTATATACTAAAAACGCTCTGTGAAAACAGGGCGTTTTTTATTTAAAAGCTATTATTCGAAAATTCGGGATCCACTATATCTTTTACTTTTTAAAGAAAAGAGTAAAAGATGCCACTACTATTTGAGCTGGCGCAAAATGTTTCAACATGAAAATTATATTAAAAAGTACCATAAAGAAGAGAAAATGCAATTGCCAGATAGACTAGAAGTTAAGGTTGAAGTGGAGGTTTTCTTGTTAATTTGAAGTAAATTAATTGTTAAAAAAAATGGTTTTTGTGCTTTAAAGAGTTAAATTCGCCTTTTTAGGTAATATATTCGCGCTTTTTTGAGTTTAAAATATTATCTAAACTTAAAAAAGGAGTAATAAACTTTGAATAGGTAAATATGGTTTTTAGATTAATTATAGTATTGTTTTTTTTCAGTGTTGGCGCTTTTTCTCAGGAAAAATTTATCAAACATAAAATCTCAAAAGGAGAAAACCTTACTGTAATTGCTAAAAAATACGGATTAAAAGCTAAAGATATTAAAGAAGCAAATCCGGATGCGCCTAAAGTTTTAAAACTCAATTCGATTTTATTAATTCCGAATAAAAACGCAAAACCTTCACAAAACACTCCTCAAACAATTGCAAATAATACTTCTGGTTCTCACGAAGTTTTGCAAAAAGAAACACTTTGGGGAATCGCTAAAAAATACAATGTTTCTGTTGATGATTTGAAAAAAGCAAATCCAACGTTAGAAACTGAAGGGCTAAAAATAGGACAGCAGTTGAATATTCCGTCTAATAAGCCGGTAATTTCAGAAAATACAATTAAGACGAATGAAGCAAGGCCAGAAATTATTCCGGCAGCAGAAGGAGAAATTATTGTTGAAGTGCAGCCTAAGGAAACAAAATTTTCAATAGCCAAGAAATACGGAATAACAGTTGCAGAATTAGAGCGCCAAAATCCTTTTATTAAAAGGAAATTAGCGGTGGGTTACATGTTAAAAATCCGCACTTCAGCAGAAAAAGCAAATCAGAATATAAAGGATGCTTCTGCTGCACAAACTCAGGCTGCTGAAAAAACTGTTACTAATAATACCCCAGGAGCTGATTTGAAACCAAATAACACTTCTGTGACAGTTTCAGAAAATGTAATTAAAGCTGATGGAGGAAAACCAGAAATTAATCCTGCAGCAGATGTTGAAGTTGTTGTTGAAGTGCAGCCCAAGGAAACAAAATATGCGATAGCCAAGAAATATGGCATAACGGTAAAAGAATTAGAACGCCAAAATCCGTTTATTAAAGGAAAACTTCCAGTTGGATACGTTTTAAAAATAAGGACAACCAAAGAAAAAGCTGATGCATTAAATGCAGTAAGTTCTCCAGCGACTCAATTAGAAAATCCGACTACTGAAACTACAACTCAAATTGCAGACAATACAGTGATTAAAAAAGATTCAACTTTTGTTTATAATGGCAATCACTCTGATTTAATTGACCAGTTAATTCTAAACGCTACAGAAAATATAGGAACCCGTTATCGTTCTGGCGGAACTACAAAAGCAGGTTTTGATTGTTCTGGTTTAATGTTTTGCACCTATGGAAATTTTGATATAAAACTGCCAAGAAGCTCTATCGAGCAATCTCGCATTGGGACAAAAGTAGCTACTACAGAAGCGCAAAAAGGAGATTTAATTTTCTTTAAAACCAATGGAAGGCGCCAGATTAATCATGTAGGAATGGTCGTTGAAAATACTGATGGCGAAATCAAATTTGTGCATTCTTCAACACATGGAGGCGTTATGATCTCTTCAACTAAAGAAGCGTATTATCAAAGAGCCTTTTCGCAAATAAATCGTATTCTAGAATAAAAATTTACTGGTAAGTTGTTTTTTTAACTCTTCGATCGGAAAAGGTTTATTTAAAAAATCCTTCACATATATATTATCTTTTATACGCTTAATTTCTTCCTGATCTAGAGTTGAAGACATTACGAAAATCTGAATTTCATTTTTGATTTCTTCGTTTAGTGTTTCGAATATATCCAGAAATTCAAAGCCATTCATTATTGGCATCTGGATATCTAATAAGATAATTAAGGAATGGCAGATTTTTTTATTTTTAATAATCCACTGCAAACCTTCAAGGCCATTATTGGCAACAAAAATCTGATCTATATCCAGAACTTTTTTCAGCAGTTTTCTGGTAACAAGCTGATCAATCAAATTATCATCAATTAATAGAAATAAAGGTTTAAGCTCCATATGAAGTTGGTATTGTTACAATGAATTTGCTTCCAATATTGCTTTCAGAAAATACCGAAATATTTCCTTTAATGTTTTCTACAGCTTCTTTAACGATGTAAAGCCCTAATCCTGAGCCTTTGTTTTTGTTTGTTCCAAAATACATTTCAAAAATATAATCCTTGCAGTCGTCATTAATCCCAATTCCATTATCAGAAACTTCAATTTTATTAAAACCTTCATGGATATAAGTTTTAATCGAAATAAACATTTCTTGTTTAGTATTATCCGCATACTTGATAGCGTTAGAAAGTAAATTGCTGATAATGATTTTTAAACGCAGGCCGTCACTTTCAATTTGGTCCACTAATAATTCCTGTTTAAAAGTTATTTTACTGGCATTTTCGATATGCATCAATTGCGAAATGGCTTCATTGAATATCTCCTGCAAGCTTACAGGTTCCATTATAATCTGTTTCCGTTTGTTTTTAGAATAGTCAATAATATCACTGATAAATTGATCCTGCTTAGCAAGACTCTGATACATCAAATGCAGATAATCTTTTATTTGATCAACATCATCTTCTAATTGAGTAATTTCTATTAAGCCTTTTAAAGAAGTTATAGGCGATCTTAAATCATGCGAAGCGCTATATACAAAACGGTCTAACTCGTTATTGGCTAAAATTAGATTTTCATTTTTAACCTCAATTTCTTTTTTTGAAACAATTAAACGTTTTACCATTATCGAATAATAAGAGCAAACACTTAAAATGATTATTAAAGTGAAAATAATATTAGTAATGATAAGCAGGTTTTTGATTTTACGAGTTCCTTCTCCCAGCGTATTTGAAAAATTTCGTTCGTTAATAGTAAGTTTAGCACTAATACTGCTTATTTGATGAAGAAATTTTATTTGATCAGCATGAGTTAAGGTGTTATGTTGGATTTTAGCATTAACTTGGGTTCCAATGATAAAAAGTTTCTCGATTAAAGCATCTCCTTCTTCCCATTCATGAATTGCTTTAGCCAAAAAAGGAACATTTTTAAAATTCACAAATAACCAAACAAGATCGTCTAAGTCATCCTTATGATTTCGACCAATTGTAAAACCCTGTCTTGCTACTTTATTGTCACCGGCCTTTATAAGAGTTTTTCTGGCAATTCCGTCGCCTTGAGGCACTTTTAGTTCTTCTAAATATAATTTATACTGATGTGGATCTTTATTATATAAATAGGTAATAAGATGGAGCGAAGCATCTTTTTGTCCTTTAGAGTAATGAGATTCTCCGTTTACATATGCCCTGTTAGCAGATAATATTTTGATCGTAAAAAAATTGATGCAGATTAACAATGCACACGAAATAAAAACGATCAAAATTAAAATAAAAACATTAGGCAGACGAAAGCTCTTTAAAGATCGAATCTTGTCTATGATTTTCATATTAGTAGGTTAATATTAATATCCGGTCTATATCAAGCTTGTATGATTTTCTCTTTTTAAAATAGTATTGAGGCTGACTATTTTAAAGGTTAAAAATAAACAATTGTTAATAAAAATACTTAAATTTTAAGACTTATTGAGTCTTTAACCAAATTTAGTAAAAAATATGTATCTTTTTACAAGCGGTTGTTTTTTTCTTATTTATTTTTATATTTTAAATTTAAACAATTGATAATTAAAATTTTATGTTTGTTTTAAATAATTGTTAATTTAAAAATATCATTTGATTATTACTTTATTTGATGAAAAATGTTATAGTAAAGAATGATTTTTTGTTTAATGTAAAAAAGCTGTAAAATAGTATGTAGCTTAAATTATGAATATTAAAATTCGAATTCATGCCAAAAATGACCACAGCCATTTTTGCATTCTGTATTTCTTCTTTCTGTATCTGTTATTTTAAAAATCCAAAGCATTGATGTGATCGTTTTTTATTTTCAGATTCAGGAAGAAGAACTAACTTTTGTAATGCAATTTTTGTTGGATAAGTTTTAAGAAGTACAATTGGAGTATAAGTTGGCTTTAACGGAATAGTATTTATAGCAAGTTGATAAGCTTCTGAATTGTAATCGGTTTTGTTTGGAATAGCATTAATAATATAATTATTCAAAGTGATAAAAAGACTGTGAAAGTCATACTGATCATCATCTAGCAGAAGTTGTAATCCTATTTTGAAATCAATTTTATCTTGTGCAATTTGATTAATAAGTTTTTCTCTAAAATTCAAATCCACGATGCAGTTTTATTTAAGTTTGAATGCTTTAATTTATTATTTTTTTCGCTGAATTTGTGTTTAAATCCCCGATTATAAGGCATAATTCTATTTAATTCCGACAATTGTTTCAGAAAAAAAAGAAAAATATTTTTGATCAGACAGTATTTCTCTTACCTTATTTAGTGTTTCAGATTTTATTTCGGAAGTGTAGCTATCGCCTAAAAAACCAACTTTATCATAAGATACTAAAATTGAAATTAGATCAAGGAATGACTCAAAATCTTTTGAAATATAATTCATTATTTCAAAATTTTCTTCATCTAATAAAGCAATTTCATTGGTTTCTTTTATTACAATTAATAACTCAGAATCACGAAAACCAATACTAACGAAATCTTTATGATCTTCATGATTTTTTAGTGTAAAACCTAAAAACGAAAAATTTTTAAAATTTACATTTTTATTGAATTGCTCCAATAAAACTGCATTTTCTAGAAATACAGCATTGGGTTTTATTGAAATTGAAAAATCAGAACTTATTTGTTCAGCATAATCCTGATCAAAACCCTTTTTTAGAAAATCTTCGATTGTAGGACAGACGTTTTTAATAGCGTCGATTTTGGTTTTTAATGTAAGGCTCATAATGTGATTTAATATTAAAATAAAATTAATCTATAAAAAATGTTTACATTTTAAAAAGCAGTATTTAGTAACTAAAGTATTAATATTATTTTAATTTAAAGGAATACTATTATAAAACAAGATTTGATAAAATAATTGTTTTAGAAATAATTAATTATTATGTAGTTTTCAGATTGTTTTTATTACTATCTGCAGACTTAATTCAAATTTATACTCAAGAGGCTGATTATGTTATAAATTTTTAATAATCTAAAATTTCAGAAAAAAGTATATCTTTAACCAACCCAAAAACCAAAAAAATGCAAGAAGAAAACCAAGAACACTTTAAAAGAGAACTAGGATTATTAGACGGAACCATGCTTGTAGTTGGTTCTATGATTGGATCTGGAATATTTATTGTAAGTGCCGATATCGCCAGACAAGTAGGATCTGCCGGATGGCTTACTTTAATTTGGCTGATTTCAGGATTAATTACCATTATCGCAGCCGTAAGTTATGGCGAATTAAGTGCTATGTTCCCAAAAGCCGGAGGACAATATGTGTACTTAAAAGAAGCTTACAACAAATTAATTGCCTTTTTATACGGTTGGAGTTTTTTCGCCGTAATTCAAACCGGAACAATTGCAGCGGTTGGAGTAGCTTTCTCAAAATTTGCTGCTTATTTATACGAACCTTTTAGTGATGAAAATATACTTTATGAAATAGGTTCTTTCAAATTAAATGCAGCGCAGTTAGTATCGATTTTCACTATTATTTTATTGACTTATATTAATAGCCGCGGGGTTAAAAACGGAAAAATTCTTCAAACCGTTCTTACGATTATTAAAATTTTATCATTGCTGGGATTAATTGTTTTTGGATTAACGCTTGCAGCAAAAGCTTCGGTTTGGGATGCCAACTGGGCTGATGCATGGAATACACGTTCGTTTGATAAAGAAACGGGTTCTTGGCTGCCAATTGGCGGAACAGCTTTAATTACAGGAATTTCTGCTGCAATGGTTGGATCGTTATTTTCAAGTGATGCCTGGAACGGAGTTACTTTTATTGCCGGAGAAATTAAAAATCCAAAACGTAACGTAGGTTTCAGTTTATTTCTGGGAACTTTTATTGTAACGATTATTTATGTTTTAACAAATATTATGTATTTGGCTGTAATTCCGTTAGACGAAATCGCAACAGCAAAATCTGATCGTGTAGCAGTTGTAGCATCTCAATATATTTTCGGGAATATAGGAACATTGATTATTGCGATCATGATTATGATTTCGACTTTTGCCTGTAACAATGGATTAATCATGGCTGGTGCGAGAGTTTATTATACAATGGCAAAAGATGGTTTGTTCTTTAAAAAAGCTGCTGTTCTAAACGAATCAAGCGTTCCTGCTTGGGCGCTTTGGGCACAATGTATTTGGGCTTCGGCTTTATGTTTGACTGGAAAATATGGTGATTTATTAGATTTCGTAATCATCATTGTTTTGATTTTCTATATTCTAACAATCTACGGAATCTTCATTTTGCGTAAAAAAATGCCAGATGCCGAGAGACCTTATAAAGCTTTCGGATATCCATTTTTACCAATGTTATATATTATAATAGCAGCGGCAATTTGTGTTTCATTATTAATCACAAAATTCTCAACCTGCGGATGGGGAGTTTTAATTATGCTAACTGGAATTCCGGTTTACTACTTAACAAAACCAAAAAAATAAAGTTTTTATTTCAAGTTTGAGGTTTCAAGTTTCAAACTCTAAAAAATACCAAAGCGCCTTGATAATCTCAAGGCGCTTTTTTGTGCAACAAATTATAACCAAAAATAAAATAAAATTCCTCAAAAAAAATATGAATATGCCCACCGGTCTAACGGATTAAACGGGTTTACGCTGTTTTATTAAAACTATGCGATTGAATTAAAATAACCAGTGAAAACCCGTTTAATCCGTTAGAACCGTGGGAAAAAACTTTTGTAAAGCGAGTTTATTTAACAGAATAAGGAAGGGATAGATTTCCGCTGGCAACGGTATAAACTTTGTAAACGCCCAGCATTGGTTTTTTTCCTTCTCCTTCATGTGAACCACCGGCACCAGTGCTGACTTCCATATAACAGCTTACAGCATCAAACTTGAAATTAGTTTTGTTATTGATCCTAAAATTGGGAACAATTACTTTTATTGAATTTCCTTTAGAAACGATATTAAAACCGGGACTGTCCATATACATTGCCATTCCGGGATTTGTTGGAGGTAAAATGACATTAGGATCACCTTTTGTAAATTCCCTAACAGAAAGTCCGCCCGCAACACGTTTATCTTCAACTAAAAGAACCCAATGAGCATGCCAAACCAATCCGTCGTTAAGATAATTTCCGTCCAGATTTTCATCCCAAAGCGGAGTATCTTCAAAATCAGGATGTGAAGTCAGGGCAAGTGCTACGATTCCTTCGGCTTGACCGAAACCAATATCAGATGATTTTAAAGTGGTTGGAAAAACGTAAGCCAAAACGGGAGCTCCGTTTAATTGTCCAACAGGTTTAGGCATTGTTTTTCCGGCAGTTCCTTCAACCTTAATATCCCAAACCGTAATACCTAAATCTGCTTTATGAGTAATTGTGGCCGATTTTATCTTAAAGTCACTATTATTGTAAGTTCCGCATTTGTCACAGGCTTTCGAAACAGTGTAATTAAAAAAAATGAAGCATAAAATAAAAATTGATTTTTTCATAATTCATGTGGTTTAATGTTAATTGATTTGTAAGAAACCAATACGTATGCCACATAAAAAAATGCCCGAAAAACAAAGCATTTTGGGCATTTTATGTTTTTGATACGCTGTTATATTTCGAGAATCAAATTCTATTTCGTGAAATTTCGCTGCTTAAGAGAATAGAGGCAAGAAGATAGAATAAAGAGAAAAAAAGTTAGATAATCTCGCGAAGCCGCAAAGGTTTATTTTTCTTTGTGGTTTGGTATTTTATGTATTAAGAATCAAAGTTCTTTTAAATCGTTATTGATTCTCTCTTCTGTAGGTCTTAAGAAAATAAGATATATAATAATAAGGATTCCGAATAACACGAAATCTGGTTTTAAAAATAAGATTAAAAAAGCAGCGCCTTCTAAAACTGCCCATCGCATAATCGATGCTGTCTGATAAATGGGTAATTTGTCTTCGGTTTTTAGTTTTGGGTCAATTTGTTTTAATTGTGATTTGAATAAAAAAGTACTCAAAACAAAGGCTAAAACAGGAATAAAAACATACACCAATGACGATGAATCAATATTGGGAATATTTAGTTTTTCGACTGAAAGTTCACCTAAAAAGAAATAAGCAACAATTGTTCCTGCACAAATGGCAAGGTGAATAATTTGAAGGGTTTTGATTTTTTCGGTCATGATTTGGTTTTTTTATGCAAGGTAAAACTAAATAGAATACCAAATATAAAACTTTATGTTTTCGTGTTTTGATGGCAAAAACGCAGCAGATAAAAACAAAAAAGGCACTACATAATGCAGTGCCTTTATACGTAAAAATCTATGAGTGTTATAAACTATATAACAACAGTTTCAGTAGATGATTTTATAGTTGAATTAATAATAGATATAGTAAGCGGGTCTGATTCTCCAGAGAAAAAAGCATCTAAAATTTCCTGAAATATAGGATTCGTATTTTCGGCCATTGAAAAAAGCGTCATTGAAGAACGTAATTTTCTAGCATCTAAATCGCCCAAAATTCCGTCAGCTGATTTTCTTTTAAAAGTCAATAAGATTTCAGAAATTTCAATAAGATGTTTTCCTAAAATAGGATGCTCCAGAAATTCTGAAGCTTCTTTTAGATCGGCAATCGCATAAAGATTTGAAGTATCACTAGTACCCAATCCTTTAATCTGAGGAAAAATAAACCACATCCAGTGTGTTTCTTTTTTTCCTTTTTTGATCTCAGCCAGGGCAGTAAGATAAAGTTTATTTTGCGCATCTAAGAAACGCGATAAATCATTGTTTGAATAAGCCATTTTGGTATTATATTTTAAAAAAGGGTTGCAAAACTAGTAAAAAAGAAAGGGTCTGCCTAATAAAACCTTCATACAATCAGTATTTTAACTTTTTTCGACAGAATTTTCCTCATCGTTATTAAATGGTGAAAAAACTCATTTTGAATTGATTATAAATCATACATTACGTTTGGTTTGCCTAAAAGTAAGGTTGATTCTGGGTAAAACATTCCGTGCCGTTTTAGGAACCTGATGCTGCCAAAAACTATTTGTTGTTCCTGCCATCAATAAAAAAGATCCATGGTGCAGCGGAATTTCGACCTGCGGAATTTCCTTGTTGAATTTATGACGAAGCCTGAACATTCTGGTTTCTCCGAAAGTGACCGAAGCAATAACCGGGTTTGGTCCCGTATTGTGTTCTTTATCGCTGTGCCAGCTCACGCCGTCATTTCCATCTCTGTATAAATTAAGTAAAACGGTATTAAAATCCAGCTGTGTTTCTTTTTCTACGCGGCCTCTAATCGTTAGTAATTCGTAATTCCAGTCGGGGCCTTTTGGGTCTGCTCCGGGATTATCTTTATCTTCATACCAGGCAATCATTCTGGGAACCGTATAAGTTTTATCGTAAATTTCCATTTCGTATTCTCTCCATTTCGTTTTACGAAGCAGTCTTTCATAAAAACGATCAGATTCTTCTTTAGTGAAGAAATTATCAATCAAAATCAATTCAGAATCAGGGATGTCAAATACTTTTTTTCCTGCCAAACCTGCGGTAAATAACTCGGTGTCGTTAAATAATGTCATTTTCCATTTATTTTTTGTCAATTTCAATCCAAACAGGAGCATGATCACTTGTTTTTTCCCAGCCTCGCACATGACGGTCAACGCCGCCCGAACGTAATGCTGAAGCTATTTGCGGACTCAGTAAAAAATGATCAATTCTTAAACCGGCATCTCGTTCGTAAGCATTTCTAAAATAATCCCAAAAAGTGTAAATTTTTTCGTCAGGATATAATTTCCGAATCGCATCTGTCCAACCTTGCGAAACTATAGCACCAAAAGCTTTTCGAACTTCGGGTCTGAACAGCGCATCGTTAACCCATTTTTCTGGTTTATAGACATCTAATTCTGTTGGCATAACATTAAAATCACCAATTAGGATTACAGGGATTTTTAAATCCAATAATGTTTGTGCGCGTTCAGTTAAACGATCAAACCATTTCAGTTTATAGTCAAATTTAGGTCCCGGCAGAGGATTTCCGTTTGGAAGATACAGGCAGGAAATCACGATTCCATTAATCAAAGCTTCGATATAACGACTTTGTACATCTTCATCATCTCCCGGAAGAATCCGCGTTACTTCTTCAATTTCCATGTTTCGGGCAAGAATTGCAACACCGTTCCATTGCTTTTGTCCGTGCCAAATTGCATTGTAACCGGCATCATTAATCGCTTTAAGTGGGAAATTATCCTGTGGCGCTTTTAATTCCTGCAGGCACACAATATCTGGAGCAGCTTCATCAAGCCAGCGTAATAATACAGGCAGGCGTCCGTTGATTCCGTTTACATTATATGTTGCTATTTTCATGGTACATTTAATTAGTTGTATTATTAAATTTACTGATTATTAAGCATTTAATCTAGATTGATTTAATATTCTTATTTCAGGAACTGTTTGTTAAAGAACACTTTACCCGGATGTTTTTCTGCGTAAGCAAAAATCAAATGCTCGATATATTGATTACTTTTATAAGGTTCAGTATAGTTTTTTACTTCTAACGGATCATGAATCGAAATATCTGACGGAATATATCCCATACCATGAAAATGTCCGTTTTCAATCCAAATACAACTGCGTTCATCCTTTGATCTTCCTTTATCTATAATAGCAAAAGTGGGCCTGTTAGTCAATAAAAAATCAATAGCATTGTCAACTTGCTCGTTGTGAAGCAAAACATCAGGCAGATCTTTTACTTCATTATTTTGAAAAAGTTCTCCTTCTTCGAGCCTTGTATATTTGCAGAATCTATGATCGATTTCAAACTGCTCGGCCAGACTTCTCAATAAATTAATTCCATCATATTGGCTGTTAAATTCATGAATGCAGATCTGAAATTTGCTCACTTTTCCAATGGCGAGATATTTATAACCGTTTCGGGCTTCATATTGGTAGATTCCAAATTTCGCTTCAAAGCGTTTTAAGGCCCTGTTGTAAGTTGGCCAGAGTTTTTTGATTTCGGTACATTCTAATAAAAGGGCCATTAATTCGGTACCGCAGATTTCAAAAGAAATTCCGTGAATATCCCTTAAAAAATGCTGCCTTTGCGGATTAATATTGTTACCGCTGAAATGCGAAGCCACACGTTTTTTTACATTGATAGCTTTCCCCACATAAATCACTTTTTTCTGCTGATTATAAAAATAATACACGCCCGGTTTTTCGGGTAAATTATTAAAATCATCAGGTGGAAGATTCGGTGGTAAACGTTGGTCTTGTGCCGTTTTTTTGATCATTTTATCGATTTCTCCCGCATCATCCCATTCCAGTAAAAGCGAAAATAAAATAGCAGTTGCATCTGCGTCTCCGCCCGCGCGGTGTCTGTTTTCTAAACCAATATTTAAGGAGTTGCAGAGATTTCCTAAGCTGTAAGAACCTAAACCCGGTTTAATTTTTCTGGCTGCGCGAACGGTACAAAGCTTTTTTGCAGACCATTTAAAACCCGCTTTTTCCAACTGATGATGAACAAATGAATAATCGAAGTTTACATTATGAGCAACAAAAACACGATCAGTAAGCATTTCTAATACTTTATCTGAAATATCATCGAAAATAGGTGCATTAGCCACCATTTCGTTATTAATACCTGTTAATCCAAAAATAGAAGGAGGAATGTCCTGCTCTGGATTAACGAGTGTTTCATAACGATCAAGTACATTTTTGCCGTCATGAATAATAATGGCAATTTCTGTAATGCGGCTGCCACTGGCGTTCCCGCCTGTGGTTTCAATATCGACTATGGCATATTCCGTATTTTTCATCTTTATATAACGTAAAACCGATTGTTTTTCTGTTGTTTATATTTAAACTTTAACCGTAATAACATCCTTGAGCAAAGTAGAGAATTTGGGAGATAATCTGTTCTGCTTCATTTTCCATTGCCGCCCTAACGACTGTACGCCGAATTTAATTTTATTATTACCGTAACTCTGATTCATTTTATCAATTACACTCATTAAAGGCTGATGTTTAGGATTTGAAGTTTCGAATAAATTAAGCTGTGTTTCACTATTTGGAGTTAAGCCCATTACAATTACACCCGCTTTTTTATAACGATAGCCTTTTTTAAAAATAGCTTTAAATCCTTTTTGTGCAGCCTCGTTAAGTTCTATTGTCGAATTGGTTGGAAAATCAGTAGTGATGGTAATACTTCGTGAATATTGCGATTCTTCATTTTTTATAAAACTAGTCTGGATAAAAACAGTTACCATATTGCAATGACACTCCTGACGTCTTAATTTTTCAGCGCAAGAAGCTGTAAACGTGCTGATTCGTTCCGATATTTCTTCAAAAGTAGTATACCTTTTTTCAAAAGATCTCGTAGTGGCAATCATTTTACGATCTGTGGCTTCTTCTAAACCTAAAGTTGGTTTCCCTTCTAATTCATGTTTTAGCCGAAGCCCAACTACAGACATTTCTTTTCTTACCCAAGCATCAGGAAGCTCAGTAAATTCATAAGCTGTATTGATTTTTTTCAATTTAAGCCGTTTGGCGTGCTTTCTTCCAATTCCCCACACGTCTTCAATTTTAGTCCACTTTAACGCTTTAATTCTTTTTTCTTCAGAGTCAATAGAATAAACACCTTGCGTACGATCTGCAAATTTTCGGGCAATTTTATTCGCCATTTTAGCCAAAGCTTTGGTCGGCGCAAAACCTATGCTGACAGGAATGCCTGTTCCTTGAGTGACTTCTTTTCGCATTTTCAACCCCAGCGTATTCAGGTCAAATAAATCATAACCTGAAAATTTTAGGAAAGCTTCATCAATACTGTAAATTTCGATTTCGGGAGTATAAGTTTGAAGCAGGTTCATGACCCGATTGCTCATATCTCCATATAGCGGATAATTTGAAGAATAAACAAAAATGTTTTTTTCTTTAAAAACAGATTCATATTTAAAAGCAGGAATAGCCATTGGTATGCCCAGCGCTTTAGCTTCATCAGAACGCGAAATAACGCAGCCATCATTGTTAGAGAGAATAACGATAGGTTTTCCTCTTAAACTTGGCTCAAATACTCTTTGGCAAGAAGCATAAAAATTGTTACAATCGACTAAAGCAAACATTTTCTGAATGTGTTTTTTTATTTCTATTTCTCTTTTGTCACCCTGAGCGAAGTCGAAGGGCTTTATCGTATAAAAGGTCTTCGACTTCGCTCAGACTGACAACTCAAAAAGTTTTAATACTATGAATTACAATTCCCCAAATCACAAAATTATTTTCGGGAGTTACTTTTATAGGCTGATAATCTTCATTTTCGGCAATAAGCCAGATGATGTCTTTTTCTATTCTGATACGTTTTACGGTAAATTCTCCATCAATTTGGCAAACAGCAATTTTATTATTTTGAGGTTCCAGACTTTTATCAATAATCAATAAATCGCCATCATTGATACCTGCATTTTTCATAGAATGTCCTTTAACTCTGGCAAAATAAGTAGTGTATTTATTTTTGATGAATTCTTTGTTGAGATCAATCGATAATTCGATAAAGTCATCAGCAGGCGAAGGAAAACCTGCGCTGATACCAACGTCAAAAAAAGGCAGCATTACTTTTGAACTTACATCCGGAATGTACAATTCTATTGATCTTGTGGTATTTATATTTCTCAATTTCATAATCACTTCAAAAAAATGTTTTTTTGTATAAAGCAAAATTAGTACAGTTGATAACATTTTTTTATATATTTGCTGTTCCAAATTATAACAAATTAATTATGTCCTTATTTTCAGATAACATCAGAGCATTGAGGGTTAAGCATAAAATATCTCAGGAGAAATTAGCTGAGAACCTTAGCATTACCAGAGGAAGATACGTTAAATACGAAGATGGAACTTCGGAAGCACCGTATGATATTTTAAAGAAAATTGCCTTATATTTTCATATGAGTATTGATTTGATATTATCTGTCGATATACGCAAAATTGATGTGCAAAATTTGATAAAACTGGAAGGCAATCGACTTATTTTACCCATTCAAGTGGATAGTTTTGGAGAAAACTTTATTGAAATTGTATCTCAAAAAGCAAAAGCAGGTTATCTAAACGGATATGCTGATCCTGAATATATTGAAAGTTTACAGCAGATTACACTTCCTTTTTTAGGACCGGGAAAACATCGCGGATTTCCTGTTGAAGGTGATTCAATGCCTCCACACGAAGATGGTTCTATTATTATTGGCCGTTATGTGGAAAAGCTGGGAGAGGTGATGGATGGTAAAACCTATATTCTTATCACTAAGAATGAAGGAATGGTATATAAGCGTCTCAATAAAAACAAAAAGAACGCCTTGGTTTTAGAATCGGATAATAGTTTTTATCCAAATTATGAAGTGAAAGCTTCTGATATTTTGGAGATTTGGGAATACGAATGTAACATTGGCCGTTCGGATAAAAAACAAGAAATGACAGAAACGGGAGCAATGAAGGATTTGCTTTTAGAATTAAAAAGAGAAGTTAGGGAGATTAAGAATAATACTTCGAATACGTAAAAAAGGTCTTCGACTTCGCTCAGACTGACAATCGCAATTAGATAAACAAAAATGTTAAATATGTTTTCTAAAATTCTAAAGAAATATTTCACACATTTTTTAAGTCCCGAAGGGACGATTCATATTGTAGGGCCGGATTTCAATCCGGTTAAAAAATAGATCCATAATTCAAAAGAGCCGAAGGCTCGGTACATATTGTTTAATAGACTGGATTGAAATCCAGCCCTACAATATAGATCGAGCCTTCGGCTCTTTTTTGTATTTTTTATTTAAATTTAATTCGTGCAAATTCGTGTAATTCGTGGCAGACAAATGACAAGGTCATTCAAAAATCCTTCTAATCTGTGAAATCTGTGGCAAAAAAAATCTAAACCTTCAACGAAAACCAAAACGTACTTCCCAATCCTAAATTACTCTCAACACCAACGCTTCCGTTTTGGGCTTCAATAAATTCTTTGCTTATCGCTAAACCTAATCCCGTTCCGGATTTTTGGCTTCCCGGAACCTGGAAATATTTATCAAAAACTTTGTCTTTATATCTTGTATCAATTCCTTTTCCGGTGTCGATAACCTGAAAGACGATTTGATTGTTTTCTTTTTTTAATTTGATGATAATCGTGCTTTTTTCAGAAGAATACCGAATCGCATTCGACAAATAATTAATCAAAACCCAGCCTGTTTTTTCGCTGTCGGCTTTTACATCTTGCAGATTTTCATCAGCATCAATTAAAAGTTTAATTTGTTTTTGATCAGCCTGAACTTTAACAGCTTCAACAGCATAATTTACAATTTCATGGGGATTGCTTTTTTCGATATTCAGCTGAATATTTCCAGTTTCTAATTGAGATAGATTAAGCAATTCACCTGTAATTTTCAACAATCGCTGACTATCATCTTTTATACTTTCGACCAATTGTTTCTGGTCATCGTTCATGTCGCCTGTTTTACCATTTTCAAGCAATTGAAGGCTTAATTTTATAGACGCAATTGGTGTTTTTAATTCGTGCGAAACCGTTGCAATAAAGTTGGTTTTAGCAAAATCCAATTCTTTAAAAAGTGTAATATTTCGCAGAATAATAACATCACCAATATTGATTTCTTTTTCTTCACCTGTTGGAATTATAGTAATATTCAGAATTTCTTTTTCAAAATAACTTTCTTTTCCGTGCGCATAAATTTTAAGCGGTTGTTTTTTAGGAGCGTCGACATCATCTTTTAAAATCAAAGAACGAATCAAATCATTTGACAAGGCTAGAGTAGAAGCTGATTTACCAATAACATCTTCCAATTTTAAACCAATAATTTTAAGTGCTTCATCATTGGCAAACAAAACTATTCCTTCATTGTCCAGACCAATAATAGGATCGTTCATATTATTGATTAAAGTTTCCAGTCGTTTCTTTTCGAAAAAGAGTTTATACAAATTACTGTCGTTATATTCCTGAAGTTTCTGCGCCATCGTATTAAACGATTTGGCCAAATCTCCAAATTCGCTATGACTCGTAAAATGAACACGTTCTGAATAATTTTTATTGGCAATTTCCTTAATACTTAGTGTTAATTCCTTTATTGGATTGGCAATATTATTGGGCAGATTGATCAGTAAATTAAAAGCAATTAAAAAGCATAAAGTTCCCACAATAGCAATCCATAAATTAGCATTTTCAGCCGTATGTTTGGCGATATCGCTTTTCTGTTTTATGGCATCCAGATTCAATTTCATAATAGCAAAAATATCCTGTCTAACCTGTGACTTTAAAGCTTCGTTAGACCCGTTTTTTTCTAAAAGAGCAAAACTTTTTTCAAGACTTGCAGTTGCTTCTTTTTCTCCAGGTTCGGTAATATTTTGTGTTTGTTTTTCAAGATATTCCTTGAAAACATGAATCTTACTATCAGGGCTCGCTTTAATTTCGTCCAAAGACAAAATCATATTTCGGGAATATTCCAGCGTATTATAATTCGCTTTCAGAATATTCTCTGTGTCTGCTTTTATCAAAAAAACAGAATAACCGCTTACTAACGAAAGTATAATGATCATTAAAAATAACAATCCAACTCCCAGATTCAATTTGGTTTTAATTCTCATGACGTTTATTTAAAAACAAGTTTTTTATTTGAACCATTAAGATATTAAGTAAATTAAGTTTTTACTTAATGAAACTTTGAATGAGAAAATAAGCATAGTCTTTATTTACTTAATGTCTTAATGGTTAGAAAATTTTATGACAGAATAACAAGATCAACATTTGATAGAGACAGTTTGTTTAGCAAACGCCTAAAAATTGTTGTAGACAAAATTACTTTAAATAAATTCAAATGCGGTTTCCCGATACATACAGTTGTAATTTGTTTTTCTTCTACGGCTGCTAAAATCGCATTGGCAATATTTTTATTTTCTAATTTAATTACTTCCGCGCCTAATTGTACGGCAAGTTTAAAGTTATTAATTAAATGTCGCTGTTTATCTAAAGCAATTTTCGTACTGCTTTCCTGCGGAGTTTCCACATACAAAACATACCACGATCCGTTGTAATAACTGGCCAGTCGTGCTGCTTTTCTAATTACAATTTTAGCCGTTTTGTCATTGCTGCTAATACACGCCAACAATTTTTCATGTCGTAAAGCATGAAGGTTCGGAACCTCATTTTCAACTTTTCGAACGACTTGACTCGCTACTTCTTTCAAAGCCAGTTCTCGAAGTTGTAAAATTTGTTCCGATTTAAAAAAGTTCGTTAAAGCCGTCTGAATTTTATCCGGAGTATAAATTTTTCCTTCTTTCAAACGCGCAATCAAATCTTCAGATGTTAAATCGATATTGACGACTTCATCTGCCAATCGCAAAACATTATCCGGAATGCGTTCCTGAACATCAATGTTTGTTATACGTTTTACATCTTCATTTAAACTCTCAATATGCTGAATATTCACCGCAGAAATCACATTAATTCCCGCTTCCAGAATTTCTAAAACATCCTGCCAGCGTTTTTCATTTTTGCTTCCTTCAACATTAGTGTGTGCTAATTCATCAACAATAACTACTTCTGGACGAAGATTGATTATGGCTTGAACATCTAATTCTTCCAGTTCTTTTCCTTTATAAAAAATAGTCCGTCTCGGAATTATAGGTAAACCCGCTAATAATTCATGAGTTTCCTTTCGCATGTGCGTTTCGATGTAGCCAATTTTTACATCGATTCCGTTTTTCAATAACGAATGCGCTTCCTGAAGCATACGAAAAGTCTTGCCCACACCGGCACTCATTCCAATGTAGATTTTAAACTTTCCCTTTCGTGATTTCTGAATTAAATCGAGAAAGTGCTGTGCGTTATTATTTTCGTTTTCCATATTTTTTGCCACGAAGGCGCTAAGTCACAAAGTTTTTTTTAAGCCACAGATTACACAGATTAGAAGGATTTTTTTTAAGCCACGAATTACACAAATTTGCACAAATTTTTATTTAATATAATTCGTGAAAATTTGTGTAATTCGTGGCAAATAAATCTACACAAAGCGATTAAAAAATCCTTTTAATCTGTGTAATCTGTGGCAAGAAATATTCCTCTAAAAACTAATCGCCAAGGAAGTCGTTACAAACGTATTTGTATCCGTTGGAAGATTATCTTTATTTGTGAAGATTTCATCTTTACTTGAAAGATTTCTCGCTTCAATTCTAAACATAACATTATCAGTAACTAAGTAATCAAAGTTAGCTGAAAATCCGTAAGTTTTAAAACCATTTGGCGTTTCAGTTGCTATAATTACACCTTTTTCATCACTATAATATTCACCGCGTGCTGCAAGCTGAATTTTATCTGTTGGTTTGTATTGCAGAATCAAAACTGGCGAAAACCAAGTATCGTATTTATTACTGCTTTTAGCTGATTGCTGTGATCCAACATCAAAACCAGCTGTTACGTTTGTTTTCTCTGTTACTTTAAATTGTCCGTAAAAGTTATTAAAATAACGCCATTTTTTGTCAATATCCGGCTGCTCATTTCCAACATAAGTACTCCAGTTTAAAACAACTCGATCAGATGGCTTGTATGTAACTTGAGTTCCAAAAGCAGGTGTTTGATTTCCTTCGACTTTTTCAATTCTCTGCCAGCCGTTTAAGTACATACCCGCCAAATACCATTTTCCAGATTCAGAAGTATAACCAATTTTAACTCCCGTTTCGTAATAAGGAGAATTTTCAGCAAGAATACTTCTCGTCAAGGTTTGGCAGTCTTTTCCAATCGCACTTTCAAAACCAATATGTGAAGGCATGATTCCCGCATCAATCCATAAATTATGGTTTTTTGAAATCTTTACACCAACATTTGCCTCGTAAACATTTTTCAATAAACCTTGCTCGGCAGCCATATTATATTCGGCATAAGTTCCCGCCATTAAGGCAAAATTTCCTCGAATATTTTCTTTCGAATAATTCACTTTTGCCATACCTAAATTTAGGTTTACCTCGTTGCTTTTATTATAACTGTAAAAAAATCCCGGGCGCGTATGATCTTCCGGTTTTGCAAAATCATAACTATAATAAGCGTCTATATATCCTGAAAACGTAAACGGACTTTTTGATTCTTCTTGTGCGTGTAAATTGCTAAAACCAAAAGCGATTAAAGCAGTAAGTATTATTTTTTTCATTTTGTCATTGCGAGGAACGAAGCAATCTCATCCTCTTAATTAAATTATTAGTAGATTTTTTAGGAGCTAATCCCGCTATCCGTTTCAATCTTTTGTGCCGAACCCCGGCATAAAAGGATTTCCACTACTATCGGGGCTAGGAAATTTGGGGTAAAAAGGATTTTTTGTTTCCTGCAAGGTTTTCAAAACCTTGTAGGTATAATTATAAGTTTAGTAGATCAACGTCTCGATTTCTCATTGCGAGGAACGAAGCAATCACATTTACAAAATCAACTTTATGTATAATTGTTAGTGAGGTTGCTTCGTTCCTCGCAATGACAAAAATGAGCGAATCAGTTTGTCAAACCCGGCAGGTTTTTAAAACGTATTATTTCAATTGATCCAAAGCCGCATTCAATTCTAAAACATTAACTGTTTCAGGACCTACAACAGCAGTATTAATTTTAGATTCAACCAAAGCTTTTACTTTAGCTTCATCCAGTTTTCTTTCTTTAGCAATTCGTTTTACCTGAATCAAAGCCCCTTGTGGAGAAATGTTCGGATCTAAACCACTTCCAGAAGCCGTAACCATATCTGACGGAATATCAGATTTTTTCAAATAAGGATGAACCAATAAAAGCGTATCAATTCTTTTTTGAACTAGAGCCAAATAATCGGTATTGCTTGGGCCTTTGTTGCTTCCGGCACTTCCGGCAGCATTATAATCAACAGCTGAAGGTCTTCCCCAGAAATAATTCGACTTATCGAATTTCTGACCAATTTTTTGATAACCAACAACTTTTCCGTTAACCGAAATCGTTTCTCCTTTTCCTTGATTTGGAGCCAATTGTGCGATTCCATAAATCGCTAAAGGATAAATAACCGCAAACAAAATCAAAGTAAATACGGTAAGTTTTAATAGTGAAAATAGATTTTTCATGTTTTTTATTTTTAGAGGTTCTAAGGGACTAAGATTCTGAGGGACTAAGAAAAAAACTTAGCACCTTAGCATCTCAGAACCTTAGCAACTTTTGTTTACATAAATAGAGCAACCAGCAAATCAATAACTTTTATTCCGATAAAAGGAACAATCAATCCGCCAAGGCCATAAATCAAAAGGTTTCTTTTAAGAATTGCACTTGCTCCAATTGGTCGATAATCAACACCTTTCAGCGCAAGCGGAATCAAAATTGGAATGATAATCGCATTGAAAATTACCGCTGATAAAATTGCACTTTCAGGGCTGTGTAAATGCATGATATTTAAACCTTGCAGCGCAGGAATCGCAGTAATAAAAAGAGCAGGAACAATAGCAAAATATTTCGCAACGTCATTTGCAATAGAAAAAGTGGTTAAAGTTCCGCGAGTCATTAAAAGCTGTTTTCCAATTTCAACAATCTCAATTAGTTTGGTTGGGTCATTGTCAAGATCAACCATGTTTCCTGCTTCTTTTGCAGCTTGAGTTCCGCTGTTCATCGCAACTCCAACATTCGCCTGGGCAAGGGCAGGAGCATCATTTGTTCCGTCACCCATCATGGCAACCAATCTTCCTTCAGCCTGTTCTTTTCTAATGTAATTCATTTTATCCTCAGGCTTAGCTTCAGCAATAAAATCATCAACACCAGCGGCTTCGGCAATAAATTTCGCAGTCAACGGATTATCACCCGTAACCATAACCGTTTTGATTCCCATTCTTCGTAAACGCTCAAAACGTTCTTTCATTCCGGTTTTTATAATATCCTGAAGTTCGATAACACCTTGAACTACATTGTCTTTAATAACAACCAGCGGCGTTCCTCCGTTAGACGAAATCGTGATAACTTGTTGGGCAGTATCTTCAGGAAAAGAATTTCCGGCTTGCTGCGCAATATTTTTTGCAGCATCCTGAGCACCTTTTCTAATATTAGTTCCATCTTTTAATACTACTCCAGAAGTTCTGGTTTCGGCAGTAAATTTTATAGTGTGCGAAATGTTCTCTGTAAATTGTGCAATATCAGATTGGATTTTACCATTTAAGTCGATCGTTTTGCTCAACTCAATAATACTTTTTCCTTCCGGAGTATCATCTGCAAGGGAACTTAATACGGCAGATTTAATAAAATCATCTAAAGAAATTCCTTTTGTTGGATAAAAATTAGTTGCTTTTCTGTTTCCAATTGTAATTGTTCCAGTTTTATCCAAAAGCAGTACATCAATATCCCCAGCAGTTTCAACCGCTTTACCCGATTTTGTAATTACGTTAGCTCGTAAAGCTCTGTCCATTCCCGCAATACCAATCGCAGAAAGTAAACCTCCAATTGTAGTTGGGATTAAACATACAAACAAAGCAATGAAAGCCGCAATCGTGATGGGTGCATTTGCATAGTCGGCAAACGGTTTTAGCGTAACGCACACAATCACGAAAATTAAAGTAAATGCGGCTAATAAAATAGTTAATGCAATTTCGTTTGGTGTTTTCTGACGGCTCGCACCTTCAACTAAAGCAATCATTTTATCTAAAAAGCTTTCGCCAGGTTCAGAAGTAACTTTTACTTTAATTTTATCAGATAATACTTTTGTTCCTCCGGTAACCGATGATTTATCACCGCCTGCTTCTCGGATTACAGGAGCACTTTCTCCGGTAATGGCACTTTCGTCGATTGTAGCCAGACCTTCGATAATTTCACCATCGGCAGCAATTAAATCGCCTGCTTCACAAACGAAAATATCGTCTTTTTTTAATGCCGAAGAACTAATGTTTTTAATTTCTCCGTTAGGTAAAATTTGTCTTGCAGGAGTTTCTTCTCTTGTTTTTCGCAAACTGTCGGCTTGTGCTTTTCCCCTTGCTTCGGCAATTGCTTCGGCGAAATTGGCAAATAAAAGCGTTGCCAATAAAATTAAAAACACAATTAAGTTATAAGTAAAACTACCTTGGTCATTTGCCCCCATTAATATTGAAATGCAGACAGCAAACATAATGGCAGTTCCAATTTCTACGGTAAACATTACCGGATTTTTGATCATCATTTTTGGATTAAGCTTCACAAAAGACTGCGCTAAGGCTTCTTTTACCTGTTTACTTTCAAACAATGATGTGGATTTATTAGTTGTCATTTTTTGTTGTGTAAAATGTTATTTGTAAAATGTTATGCGTTGGAAAACAAATAGATTAGAAAACATAGCCAGCGGTTTCAACCGTTGGAACGCAACGTATATCACAATCTGTGTCTCTGCAATTTGTTTCCCGTGGTTGAAACCACGGGCTATATTGAATTGCTAATTTTTATTCTAACTATGTGTGAAAACGAGTTTTCTTTTTATTCTTTTCTATAGATTTAAATTCTATGTTTCTATGTGTTTAAAATATCCAGCATTTTTATTTTAGTGTAAAATATTCCGCCAAAGGTCCAAGCGCCAACGCTGGGAAGAATGATAAAGCAGCGATAATTGCGATTACGGCAAAAGTCATTATTCCGAAAATTGATGTGTCAGTTTTTAAAGTTCCTGCACTCTCTGGAATGTATTTTTTACCTGCCAATAAACCTGCAATTGCTAACGGACCAATGATTGGAATAAAACGGCTTAACAGTAACACAATTCCAGTTGTGATATTCCAGAACGGATTGTTATCTCCCAAACCTTCAAAACCAGAACCATTATTGGCAGCACTTGAAGTGTATTCATATAACATTTCTGAGAATCCGTGATTTCCAGGATTGTTTAACCAGCCTGTTGCGTTTCCGTTAAACCAATACCCCATTGCAGTATCATGCGCAGCAAAATAAGAGGCTAAAGCAGTTCCGGCTAATATTAATAAGGGGTGAAGAATAGCGATAAAAGCAGCAATTTTAACTTCCCGTGCTTCGATTTTCTTCCCTAAAAATTCAGGAGTTCGACCAACCATTAATCCGGAAATGAATACAGCCAGAATAATGAAAATATAGTAGTTCAAAATACCAACACCACATCCGCCGTAAAAGGCATTCACCATCATAGATAATAATTGCATAGTACCAGACATTGGCATTGAACTATCGTGCATACTGTTTACAGAACCTGTAGAAATTACTGTTGTAGCAATACTCCAGAAACCTGACATTGCGGGTCCAAACCGAACTTCTTTTCCTTCCATCGCTCCGGTTGTTTGTGCGATGCCCATTTTTTCGATAGCTGGATTTCCGTTTATTTCACTTATAACTGTTGGAACAACCAGAAGTAAAAATCCAACCGTCATTACACCAAATATGATGTTTGATAATTTTCTTTTGTTTAGGAAAAATCCAAGTGCAAAAATCATGGCAAACGGAATAATCATTTGCGCCCAAAGTTCAACTTGGTTAGTAAAATAAGTTGGGTTTTCTAATGGATGCGCTGAGTTGGCTCCAAAAAATCCACCACCATTTGTACCAATATGTTTAATAGCAATAAATGCTGCAGCTGGTCCGCGAGAAACTTCTACATGATCACCTTGAAGCGTTGTAATAGCATCTTTTCCTTCAAAAGTCATTGGAGTACCACTGAAAACTAATGCAATAGCTACAATTGCTGAAAGTGGTAATAAAATACGAGTACAGCTTTTGATGAAATAATTATAAAAATTACCTAATTGTTCTGTCGTTCTTTCTTTCATTGCTGTAAAAATCATTGCAGCAGCAGCCATACCGATACCTGCAGAAACAAATTGAAGGAACATCAAGACGATTTGTGAAAGGTAAGAAACCCCGCTTTCGCCTGAATAATGCTGTAAGTTACAATTGACTAAAAATGAAATAGCAGTATTAAATGCCAAATCAGGCGTCATAGAGGGATTGTTATCCGGATTTAAAGGCAAAGAACCCTGAAACAATAAGACAAAAAAGCAAAGAAAGAACCAAACCATATTAATACTTAAAAGTGCTTTCAAGTGTTGTTTCCAGTTCATTTCTTCAGTGGAATTGATACCACTGATTTTAAAGATAAATTTTTCAATTGGATTGAAAATCGGGTCAAGAAGTGTTTTATCTCCCAAATAAACTTTAGCAATATATTTTCCTAATGGAATTGCTAAAACAATGGTTAAGATAAAAATACCAATGACGCCTATTAATTCTGTGTTCATATATTTAATATTAGATTGTTGATTTTAGATTTTAGATTTCTTTGAGACAATCTTAAATTCTAAAAATTCATATTTTAAAATTTTTCGGGTTTGATTAATACATAAACCAAGTACACGAAAACGGCGATTGAAACAATAAATAGTGCGGTCATGATTTAGATTTTTTCAAAAAATTCAACAGAGAGAAAACAGATTGCAAACAGCACGACGGCCAGTCCGAGTAAAAGAAAAGTGATCATAGGATTTATTTTAGATTTTAGAGTTCAGAATTTAGATTTAGGACTTTAGCGATTAAACAGTTAACCGATTAAACTTTTTAGACTCCCGAAGCATTAATCTGCTTGATATATTCCGTTTTAAGTGTTTGTGGAAAAAGATGTGAAATATTACAGTGACGCACTTCCATAAAAGAAGAAACCGAAAAAACGTACACATTAGAAATGGCATTTTTAGTTTCGATGCTTCCGGTTATAAATAGACGTTCAGCAAGTGCCAAGCATTTTTTTGCTCGAACGATGTTTCCAGAAATAATAGATTTTTTGGTTATCTCAGCAAACCGTTCGGCCTGTTTGTAGATTGAGGTTACTTGATTTTTCATTTGGAATGAATTTTTAATGTTCTCCCTCCTTATGCCAAAATGTGTTCCGAAAAAATGAAGTTACAGCTAAAGTGCTGTCAATAAAAGGAATGTAGTTGTGTGCCAAAAATCAGGCATAAAAAAAGCCTATCAAAATGATAAGCTTTTATTGAAATGATAGGGTTATTTCGATTAGTATCGTTTCCTGCAAGGTTTTCAAAACCTTGTAGGTATTCTATTTAAGTGCAAAATATTAAATTGTTTAAAAATCTAAACCTACAAGGTTTTGAAAACCTTGCAGGATCACGGCTGTATATTATATTCTTCTAGTTTTCTATACAAAGTCGCAATCCCAATTTCTAACAATCTAGCCGTTTCTGCTTTATTTCCTTTAGTATAATTTAAAACCTTTTGAATATGAAGTTTCTCAACACTCTGCATGGAGAAAGCTGACATAGGTTTGCTGCTTTTTTCGGCTGGATGCTGCATTTCATATGGTAAAACATCTGAAGTTAAAGTATCACCATTACTCAAAATAACCGATCTTTCGATAATATTTTTAAGTTCGCGGATATTTCCCGGCCAGGAATAGTTTTCTAATTTCTGCAGAAAATCATCACTGATATGTAAAGTTTTTTTATTCGTTTTTTCAGAAAACTGTTTCACGAAATGATGCGTCAAAACACCAATATCTTTGATTCTTTCTCTTAATGAAGGCAATTTAATTTCGAAGATATTCAAACGAAAATACAAATCAGAACGGAAACGATGTTCATCACTTTCTGTTTTTAAATCTCGGTTTGTAGCTGCAATTAATCTAAAGTTTGATTTTTTTGGAGTTGTGTCACCAACGGGAATATATTCAGAAGTTTCTAAAACACGCAACAATTTGGCTTGAAGATCAATTGGCATTTCACCAATTTCATCCAGAAATAAAGTTCCGCTGTTTGCTTCTTCAATAAAACCTTTTTTATCTTTTAAAGCACCGGTAAATGCCCCTTGTTTATGACCAAAAAGTTCGCTTTCTAAAATTTCTTTGCTGAAAGTACTGCAGTTTAATGCCACAAATGATTTACCGACGCGATTGCTGTTTTCATGAATGGCCTGTGCAAAAACCTCTTTTCCCGTTCCTGTTTCACCTGTAAGTAAAACGGTCGAATCTGTTTTGGCAACTTTTTGGGCGAGATCAATAACTTGTTCAATTCCTTTCGATTTGCCTACAATGGTACTAAAGGAATATTTATCGTTGATACGTTTTTCAAGCTGCTGCACTTTTTTCTGTAAATGAACTTTTTCAACAGCTTTATAAAGAAGCGGAATAATTTTATCGTTGTCATCGCCTTTTACAATATAATCAAAAGCACCGTTTTTCATCGCCTGAACACCGTCGGGAATATTTCCAAAAGCAGTTAACAGAATAACTTCCGTAAACGGAAAACTTCCTTTTATGTTTTGAAGAAAATCAACACCATTTCCGTCAGGAAGTTTCACATCACATAAAACAACATCAATATCCGTTTGTTCCAGTTTTTTAAAACCTGATTTTAAATCTTTGGCTTCGATAACTTCAAATCCTTCCGATTTTATAATACGCGCCAATAGACTTCTCAGTTTTTCTTCGTCGTCTATAATTAAAATTTTATGTGTCATTTGCAGATAAGCTAAAACCGAATTGGTATTTTGATGTACAAATTTAGGTTTTAAATCACATTCCTTTTTTGGTTCAGAGGAAATTCTTGCGAAAATTCAATTTTCAAAATCGTTCCGTTATTATTTTCCATTGTCAATTTTCCGTCAAGATCATCCGTTAAACCTTTTATTAAGCTCATTCCAAACGAGTTTGCTTTCGTGTTGTTGAGGTTTAGATCAAAACCAATTCCGTTATCAGAAATCGTCAACACATATTGATTTTCAGCTTTCGTTTCAAGCGTTATATAAATCATTCCGGTTCGATCATCAGGGAAAGCATATTTAATAGAATTCGTAATCGCTTCATTTAAAATCAACCCAAGCGGAACGGCATGTGCCACATCTAATTCCAGCGGATCAATTTTTACTTCGAAACGAATTCTCTGTCCAAGCGAAAAAGATTCTCGTAAATATTCGACTAATTCCTTAATATAATTCGGCATATTAATCGTCGAAATATTCTCAGAATTATATAGTTTCTGATGAATCAAGGACATCGAATGAATTCTGTGCTGACTATTTTTTATAGCCGACAATGCCATATCATTTTCCAAATAAGCCGATTGCGAATTCAATAGGCTAATTACAGTTTGCAGATTGTTTTTTACACGATGATGAATTTCTTTCAGCAGCCATTCTTTCTCATCCAGTAAATGTTTCAGATTAATGTTTTTCTGGTTGATTTCTTTTTCCTTGATTTCAAGTTTGGCGTGATTACGTTGTTTTAACCGGTATCGGTTATATAATAATCCAATGGTAATCAGTAATAAAATCAAACTCCAGATCGATACACTATTTAAGAGTTTCGATTTTTGCAGTTCGCTTTTTTGCAATTTATCCTGATCATTTAAAAGTTTAATTTTTTGCTCTTTATTAGCTGTTTCGTATTCAATTTTTAACTCGTCAATTTGCTTGTTTTTGTTAATACCGCTAGTAGAATCACTAAGTTTTTTTACATTCCGGTAATGCTCTAAAGCACCAAGATAATTGCCGTTAAGCGAATCAATTTTATATAAAGAGTATTCAAAAATTTCTGAGTTGTAAGGTTTGTTGTGAGTTTTACAGAGTGTAAAAACTTTATTGGTATAATATTTTGCTTTTTGAGCGTTATTTATAAACGAATAAAAATAAGCCATACTTGCGTAACAATGTACAACTTCTCGAAAGGTTTCGGGAGTATTTAATTGTTGAGCATAAGAATCCATTTCGATAAAATATTTTTCTGCTAAATCATATTTTTTTAATGCTCCATAACAATTTGCTCTCGCATAAGCTACCAGCATTTTATCAAAAATACTTTGCGGAGGATAATCAGCAGTTATGGTGTCGATATAAGCAAGAGCTTCTTTGTTTTTTTTCTTTAAAGACAAAGCAGCGACGGCGCTTAAAAAACTTTTATACCAAGTGCCGGTGTTTAGAGTTTGACGTCCAATCTTAATGCTTTTTTTATACAATTCAAGTGCTTCTTCATTATGCCCGTAGGTGTTATATACATCGCCCAGACGTGTATAAAAAATTTCAGCAAAAGTATAATCCTTTTCAGCTTCCATTCTTTTAACACTCTTTAATGCATAATATAGAGCAGTTGGAATATTGTGCTGACCCAGTTCAATAAAAGTTATAGTTGTTTCTGCAAATTGCTGATGTGTAAAACCAATTTTTCGTAAATCAACTAAATTTTGATACAATCTTTTTTTAGCTTTATTTACTTTATTTGTCCAAAAATAGATTGTCGTGATTTTGGTGTAATTCTCTATTCTCTTTTCTTCTAAACCTAAAGAAGCATAAAGTGAAACAGCTTCCTGAAGTATTTTTTCTTTTTCGGGATCAAGATTGAATAAAAGAGTTCCGTAAGTATCTAAAGCTTTGGCAAGACCTAATTTGTCATTTTGTTTTCGGCATTCATCTATAACCAGCAAAAATATTTTTTTTCCTTCTGCCGGATTACTTGCCTGATAATAATATTTGCCTAATAGCAGTAAACTTTGATGCTGCCATTTTTTGATTTTAAACTGATTGCCTGCCAAAACTGCTTTATCAATATAGAGTTTTGCATTTTGTAGATCTTGTGGTTTAGTTCCGGGTTTAAAAAGATAAAAACTTCCTAATTGAAGTAATAATTTAATTTGGTCTTCACCTTTTGATTTAGCCAAAAGCTTTAGTACAGAAGTGATGTTTCCTTTATCTATGAACTCACTCCCAATTAATTTTGTGCCATCATTAAAACCCTCAGTATAGCTTAATGAAACAGGCAATTTGTAAGCTTTGCAGGCAACAACTACAGCACTATCGACATCTATTGCACCTTGATTGGCATTAAATAAATATATAGAACAGCTTTGTATCAATAGTCTTTTTTTAGCAAGATCATATTTAGCAACGGCAGGGGCTATTTGTGCAAATAATGAATTGGTAATTAACAAAATCAAATAGAAAGTAAGCGGTCGTTTCATAATTTGTTAAAAATTAGTTTTTTGGATTGGTTTTAGTAAACAAATATAGAAATAAAGAGGTGTGCTTTTTTTGAAAAATATCAAGAAAATTCACATTAAATGTGATTTTTTTTGATTTAAATTTTCAAAAACACTGGAATTACTGGTATTATTTAACTAATTTTATGCCAGTGAATTATGAAGATTATAATATAAATAATACTACATTTATGGGAACCTTGTCTGATAAAAGCACCCAATCTGACGAAACCGACTATCAAAAGCAAATATTAATTGTTGAAGACCAATTTATTGAAGCGCACGACTTGCAGTTAATTCTGGAAAAAGCAAACTATAAAGTTATAGGAATTGTGCGTTCTGTCGATCAGGCTTTGGATGTAATTCAGACCCAAAAACCAGATTTGGTATTTTTGGATATTATGCTCAAAGGAGATAAAAACGGAATTTATCTGGCACATATTTTAAAGGAAAAAAATATTGGCTTTATCTTTATTTCGGCAAATTCAAGTAAGAGAATCCTGGATCAGGCCAAAACCACACAGCCATACGGATTTATTGTAAAACCTTTTAGAGAACAAGATATTCTAACAACGCTCGAAATTGCTTTTTACAGACAAAAATACAGTCTCGAATCGCAGTTAATGCAGCAATTAGAATTGAAAAATGAGATTACAGAATTAATCAATTCAAACCTAAAACTCGAAGAAGCTTTATTGGCTTTTGCCAAAATAATCCAGACTTTTATTTGCTTTGATTATTTAGAAGTTGGATTTGTAAATGCAGAACAATATTCGAACCTCGGAATCATCCGAAAAAATATCGACCAATACCAAATTATCAGCGTACAAAAGTTTTCTCAAATTGCCGATATATCCATAAAAGAGTTAAACGAAACTTACATAAAATCTCAAATAGACATAAAACCAATTATTTACAGTGAAGAATCGCTGATTAATAATTTTCAGGCCGCGCCGATAAAAGGAATTATTTCGCATAATTTCGGAATCAAATCGTATTTGGTTTTTCCGCTTTCAATTGCGGTTTCGCAGCGTTTTTGTTTTACTTTTTACAGTCGTAATTTTAATGTTTATTCTGATGAAAATCTAAAACTGTTATCTAATTTAGAAAATACATTTTCGCAATTTATTTCTCGTTTTTATTCGCCTGCAGCAATAATTTTAGAGACAAAAGAAACTCCACAGAAAAAAGAAAAAACGGAAAACATAAAATCTGGTTTTGAGGGAATAATTGGCAACAGCTCCCAAATGGTAACGGTTTTTAACTACATCAAAAAAGTAGCACCATCAGATACTTCGGTTTTAATTTTAGGAGAAAGCGGTACCGGAAAAGAGAAAATTGCCAAAAGCATTCACGATTTATCGCCAAGAAAAGAGAAACCATTAATAATTATAAATTGTGGTGCGATTCCTGAAAACCTTGCTGAATCACTGCTTTTCGGACATGAAAAAGGTGCTTTTACAGGAGCTTTAGAAAAACGAATTGGAAAATTTGAATTAGCAAATGGTGGAACAATTTTTCTGGATGAAATAGGAGAGATGCCGTTAGAACTTCAGGTAAAATTATTGCGTGTTTTACAAGAACGTGAAATTGAACGTGTTGGTGGATTGATGCCCATAAAAATTGATGTCCGCATTATTGCTGCAACCAATAAAAATCTGGAAGAAGAAGTTGCTGCCGGGCGTTTTAGAATGGATTTATATTATCGTTTGCACGTTTTCCCAATTTTGGTTCCGTCATTAAAAAAACGAAAAGAAGATATTCCAGAACTGGCAGATCATTTTATAAAAATTTATAGCGAAAGAACAAACAGAAAAATGCCAACACTTTCTGAGAATGCCTTACAGCAAATAACAAATTACGACTGGCCGGGAAATATTAGAGAACTCGAACATCTTATACAGCGTACATTATTGCTTACAGAAGGAAATATAATTAAAGCAATTGAATTTTCGCCTTCGTCAAAAATGCACGCACAGCAAAACACTGATTCGTTTTCGATTAAAACCATTTTAGAAAATGAACGGGATTACATTTTATATATCCTTAAAAAATGTAATGGAAAAATCTCTGGTGCGGGCGGTGCAGCCGAAATTCTGGATATTCATCCTTCAACCTTAAATTCAAAAATCAAGAAATTAGAAATTAAGCGAGAAATAAGTTAGCGGGGTTCTCTACATAAAATATAATTAAACACATAGAAACATAGTCTTTCTTTATCTATAAAAAGAAAATCAAAAGAAACTAGTTTCTAACACATAGTTCTATGTTTGTCAATGCAAGTGAAATGCCTTTTAGCAGTAGCAAAACCTATGTTTCTATGTGTTTACATTAATTAAGTTAAGTAACTTTCTCAATCCATTTTGCCACACATTCTGCGACTTCCTGCCATTCGCTTTGAATAATTACAAAATGATTTTTGTTTTTGAATTTTTTGTAACAGGTTATAGAATGTAAATTTCTGTGTTTTTTAAAATTCCAATGAACCAATTTTTGGGAAATGATTTGATCTTCAGAACAAGAAATAAAAAACAACGGAACATGTTTTTTTCTAAAATTGATTTTAGCATTTTTTGAAAATAAATTCCGCAACGCTTTTTTAGATTCGGGAATTATAAATTTCTCATACTCCATTTTTTGTTTTTCAATTGAAACAATATTAAAGAATGCAGCTTTCCAATTTTCGAAGGATAAAATGAAAGTTTTTTTAGAAGAAAAAATATTGAACGAAAAAGGCATAATATTTTTATAAAACGAAAATTTTAAAGTCGTAAAACCTTTTGGCGGAAAAGGATTGATACAAATTCCTGCCTCGGCCAGATCTTTCTGAACCAATAATTGTACTAAAAGCCCACCATAAGAATGTCCAACTAAAATAGGTTTCTCAGGAAGTTTTTCAATGATTTCGGTATAATAACACAAAAGATCAAATAAACTGATCGATCCAATTTTTACGCACGGGTTTAGTTTTCTTAAATTTTCAGCTGAATCATTTTTATGAAGCCATGGCGGAGCTACAACTTTGTATCCTTTATTTTCAAAAAAAGCAAGCCATTCTTCCCAATAAAAGTGACTTACAAAAGCTCCCGAAATAAACACAATTGTTTTTGTATTAGATAGATACATAGCAGGATTTTTTAATTGTATTTTAAAATACAATCTACATGCCCTTTTGCGAAGTATTGATTATAAAGGATTTTCTGCTATTTTGAATTATGGAGAACTATTATATTTCGTTAAATACGTTTAATGTGTTGAAATATCAACTTTTAAAGCGATAAAATTTAGAACACTGATTTTACGGATTCACTTCGTGAAAACGCGGATAAAAACGGATTTTTTATTTCTGTTTTATCATTTAAAAAATCAAATCTGCGTCAATCAGCGTTTTCGCGAAGCGAATCCGTTTTATCCGTGTGCAATTATTACACTCAAAACTTATCAATTATCTTGTATCTTTAAAATCTCTAATTCTAATCCTAAAATGAAAATACCACATTCCCAAATAAAACTCTTTTTATTCATTTTTGTTCTCCTGATTAATTCGGTTTCACTTTGTTTTGCAAATGAATTCAATACTAAAATTGATTCTTCAAAAACGAAAACCATTTCCTTTAAAATTAAATTGAAATCAGACAATAAAGTCAAAATAAAACCAGCTCCTTTAAAATTCAATAAACATTTCGCATACAGTTTTACGTTAGATGATGGATATAGATCTGCTTATTTAACAGCATTTCCGTTATTGAATGGAGGAAAAATTAGCAGTCCAGATAAAAACGAATGGAAAATTGATCAAGGCGGAGACGGAACAACTTCAAAAGGTCTTTTTTATTCAGATGGATTCGGAAATAAAATTCCATTTAAATTGGCTTTGGCAGTAAACGGCGGCGTAATTCGTGATTTACCGGCAAACCGCGGACATCTTTCATGGCCTGAAATTAAAGAAATGTACAATGCAGGCTGGGATATCCTGAATCATGGTTTTCACCACGCAACAAAACACGGCACAAATTATTTGACAGAAGTAACCGAAAATACCACTTCGATAAAACAAAATCTTGATTTTACCATGTCGCATTTTGTGGTTCCAGGCGGAGAAGGCGATGAGAAATATTATTTGGAATATGAAAAAGAGGCACTTAATAACGGATATTTTTCTGTAGCTTCTTATTATGGTGTCGGACCAGTTTTTAATGTCGATTCAAAAGTAAATTTAGATAAAATGATTACGGTCAGAACTTTTGTGCAGAGTTCAAAAGACACGACTAGTTTTAAAACGATGGATCGTTATCTAAAAACGATGGATTCAATTGTAAAACAGCCTAATACAATTTGGTTTAATGAGTTTACACATGGAACCGGAAATACAAATTTGTGGAGTCTAAGCATGCGTTTTCATGATTTTAAATACTATATCACAACGCTTGCCAATAAATATGGCGCAAAAGGAAAAGATTCTATCTGGATGGCGCCGTGGCAGGAAGTTTACGAATATATTTGGTTAAGAGACAGAATCAAAGTCGATTACAAGCAAAAAAATAAAGAAATAGAAGTTACGATTGAATTGCCTGAAATTCCAGAAAACTTTCGTTACCATGATATTTCATTAGCAGTTGATACTTCTTCAAAATTTGAAATCGAATCAAATAAAGGTTTAAAAATTAAAAACGACGGAAAAACAACTCACAAACAGATTTTGATTCAGCAGAAGTAAAAGTTTTTTACCACAGATTAAAAGGATTAAAATGATTTTTTTTGCCACGAATTACACAAATTTCTCTAATTCCTACTTTTTTGACTGGTTTTTATTTCAAACATAGCCCGTGGTTTCAACCACGGGTACACAATATATAATTACACCCGATTCGTAACGTTTCTCGCGGTTGAAACCGCGAGCTATATTTTGAGCATTTGCGAAAAACTAAAATTAAAAATTAGTGGAAATTAGTGGAATTAGTGGCAAAAAAACTAATCAATCTCCTTTTCGTTGTCTTTTATAAAAGTATCGATATTCATTAAATACGGATCAATAACAATGCGTTGAGGTTTTGTTTTGAGTTTAACTTTGCCTTCAATTTTATTGTTTTTGATGGCAAAAGGATAAAGAAACAATTTTCCATTTTCATCATAAATACCAATATCTATTGTGGGATCATTTGGAATTTGTCTGCGTTCTCCCGTTGCATTTTCCATATACTTTTTAGAATCAGCTTTAAATGAAACTTCATAAAAACCATTCTTTTTACTACTTGAAACCGATTCTATTTTTGAAGAATAAGTAATAATCTGCTTAAACATTTCATCTAATTTAGCATGCAGTTTTTGATCTGTCACAGCATAAATCTTTTTTAATAAATCTTCAGAATCAGGAAACGGGTTTGGATATTTATAATGATTCAGAAAATTTTTCAAAGCCAGATTTACCTTTTCTTCACCAATTAAAATCCGAAGCTGATACATCACCAACATTCCTTTATCATAAGGTAAATGCGGCGTATCATAATTCGTTTTATACAAAGGCGTTTCAGGATCATAACTTCGGCTGCTCAAATATAAATCGAGATGAATTTTTAAAGTTTCGAGCGCTTTTTCCAAACCATGTTCTTTTTCATACAACATCAGTTCCGTGTATTGCGCCAGAGTTTCAGTCAAAATCCAGCTTCCTTCTTTTTGTTCCGGACTAATCTGTGAATTTCCCCACCATTCGTGCGACAATTCATGTGCCGTTAATTGATTAATTACATCTTCCTTATCCTTGTTGTTGAGGTTGCTGTAAAATCCAAAATTCTCTTTCATAAAAACCGTCGACGGATAAGAAGTCGCAGCAAATCCATCGGCGAAAGCAGAAACTTCGGCATAACGAATGGTTTTGTATGGATATTTTCCAAAATTATTCTGGCAATAATCTAAAGTATTTTTTACATCCTGAATTAGTTTTTTGATGTTTCTCGAATGTCTTTTATCATAAAAAACTTCAATAGAAATACCTTTATAATCTGTTTTTTTGATTTCATATTCGGCAGAAGAAAAAGCAAATCGAAACGGAATCCTGCCATTAGATTTATAATGAAAATAATTGCGGTTGTCTTTTTTCCATTTCCCAATTAAATCTCCAACACCAATCGCGGTTTGATTTTTAGAAGTCGAAACCACAGCATCATAATCAACAAAATCATATTTAATTTCCGATTTGTCTTCCAGTTTTTTAAGAGGCGTCTGCGGTTTCAAATGTCTTTTTGCCCGTTCTTTTTTACTGCTGATTTCATTCGATTCCTGATAACCAAAAAGTGGAAAGTAACGGCTTATTCGCATAAACGATCCATTTTCGATTATAGAATTAAAAGCCGTGTGTCCTTTAAATGGCGACCATGATGACTCAAAAGAAAAGCTTATTTTTATTTTCTGCTGAGGTTCTAAAGGCTTTTCCAATCGATACCAATAATGGTGAAATGCCGAAACATCGTCCAGATTTTTAGAATTCGGAATTTCAACAGAAGTCAGTTTCGAATTTCGATCTATATATAGGAGTAAACTATCAATTGGTTTTTCAGAATTATTAATCAATTCATAACTGCCTTTTACTTCATAACGATTTTCCTCAGGGAATAAATCGACTTTACTTTTTACAAAAACAATTGTAGGCTGTGGCAGATTTGTATATTTTTTGAATTGCTTTTCATATTTATCGCTCCAGTTATTCTGATCGTCTTCGCTCAAATACGGATATTCAATATTAGTTTTATAAAAAAGATAACTTCCAAAACCAATAAAAAGAATAATTCCTAATGAGAAAGTTGCTTTTTGAATGGCATTGCAGGAATTTCTTCGGAAGGTTTTTACGATTGAAGCATTTCTTTTCCATAAAATTCCAGTCAAAGTAAGAAGCAGTAAAGCCAATCCAAAATTGTACAACATCGAAATATGAAATGGATAAGTGTATTTTCCGAAACCATTGATATCAAAATATTCTCTTTTAAAAGCATCTCCAAATCGAAGTAAAGGATGCGAAATTCCCAATTGTTCTCCAATTCCCGTACAAAACAAAATACAGACAAAAGAAGCAGCCGAAAGTCCGATGTATTTATTTTTAATAAAAGTCTGAATCGCAATTACCAAAATCGAAATCAGCAACAACGGAAATCCGAGATAATAAAACAAAGAAATATAAAGACCCATTTCGATTGGAGCATTGGCATTAGCTGTCTGAAATGCACATCCAATCAATATACTAATGCTGATGATGATTAGCGGAATGATAAAAAGTGCTGTCAGTTTGGATAGTAAAACTATGAACTGAGAATAAGGTGCGGTATTTTCCAGCATTTCAAATCTTGAATTTTCGCTTCGGTTTAATAATTCACTGCTGTAAAAAAGCAGAATTAAAATCAGAATAAAAGGAAGGCGATCCATTATGGTGGAAATCATCAAAGCAGTATCTGTAATTTTTTCCGCTAATCGGATTCCGCCGTCAATTTCATCCGAAATCTCAATCATCAATAATCCAGAAAACAAAAAAACAATCAATAAAAACGGAATTCCTTTTAAAACTAAGAAAATATCCAGTTTGATATTGCTTTTAAAAACAGCAAAATTATGCCTGAAAGTTTTGAACTCGATGTTTTGTGGAATTTCCGAAGAAAGGACTTTTGCTTCTTTTGAAATAGTTTTAAGCGTTTTTATCTTTTTAGTTTTCGTTTTTCGGAAGGAAAACAATCGATACGAAACAAAAAGTAAAAGTATCGCAATAGAAATCCAAAGAATTCTATTGAAAAGAAAGTTCCCCGAAAACGAAACCAGTTCGGTATTTTTTTGAATTGAAGTCCAATATCTCGTTTGCTCTAAAAATGCTGCCAAACCAAACGGATCTATTTTTGCCGCCAAAGACATGGCTTTCGCCGAAGATGGAGAAGCATTCGCAAATATCGGCGAATTAGAAAAAATCGAACCCGCGATATATAAGATATAAATTAATAAACCGCCAACATAAATAAAAAGTTTACTTCGCGTAAGCCAAGCCAAAGCCGTCAATATAGAAAGACACAGAAAAATATTCGGAATCACAATTACAAAATACGGCCAGAGATAATTTATAATTTCAAAAGGGCCAATCTCGCTTTTAGAAAGCCACGACATTTGATGTCCAAAGATCATTCCTGCGATAAACACCCCAAAAGAAACTACGGCGATTATAAACGCAGTAATAAATTTAGGCGCCAAATAATGAAACTTAGAAATAGGAGAGGAGAAAATAATCGAATCGAATTTCGTTTCATATTCCTTTAAAAAACTTTGCGCGACCTGAAGTGTAATCGAAAATATCGTCATTAACGAAATCAGCCCAATCGCATACGTAAGCACATACGGACTATTTTTGTAAGCGCCCGAAAAAGAAAAATTCGCAAAAGCACTCACAAAAAATCCTAAAACCAAATAAATAATAAACATGGCATAAAAAGTCCAGCTTCTGGTATTGTTATGCCATTCAAATTGAATTAATTTAGAAAGCATAACACTAATTTTTAAGTTGATTTTGAGCTAAAACACTAAAATAAACATCGCTTAAATCTGGCGATATCAATTCGAAACCAGAATCTGGCCGTTCATCTGAGAAAACATGAATATTGATTTTTCCTGAATTTAAGTTGGACGAAATGATATTGAAGTTCAATTGATGTTCTTTTAATTCTGCTTTTTCAATTGCCTTCATCCAGATTTTATCTTTCAAAGAATCAATCGCTTCGTTTGGTTTTCCTTCCAAAATCAATTTTCCGTTAGAAATAATTGCCATTTTTGGACATAAATCACGAACGTCTTCTACAATATGAGTTGATAGAACTACAATAATGCTTTCGCCAATTTCACTTAATAAATTATTAAATCGGTTTCTTTCTTCCGGATCAAGTCCAGCGGTTGGTTCATCCACAATAATTATCTTCGGATTTCCCAATAATGCCTGAGCAATTCCAAAGCGCTGACGCATTCCGCCTGAAAAAGAATGAACCGCTTTATCTTTATGCTGTAATAAATTGGTCTGCTGTAATAAATACAAAATTTGATCGTGTCGTTCCTTTTTATCGACAATTCCTTTTAAAACTGCCAGATGATCGAGCAGGCGATAAGCGGAAATTTTAGGATAAACACCAAATTCCTGTGGCAGATAACCCAGATTTTGTCTGATAAAAATTGGGTTTTCCAGAATATTAATTCCGTTAAATTCAATAATTCCCGAAGTGGATTCCTGCAAAGCCGCAATAGTTCGCATTAAAGTCGATTTTCCAGCGCCGTTCGGCCCTAGTAAACCAAACATTCCGTTTGTAATTTCAAGCGATAAATCGTCAATCGCTTTTGTACCGTTCTCATACGTTTTGCTGAGATTTTGGATTGATAAACTGTTCATTTTTTGATTGATTTTGATGATTGAATTAAACTATGATTTGAAAAAATTAGGCAGTAGAATACCTGTCGGCTTCAAAAACCGATTTATTTAGGAGTGAAATAAGATTTAAAAGAAAGCTATTCTGCCACGTATTCTAAAATATCGCCAGGCTGGCAATCCAATATTTTACAAATAGCTTCGAGAGTGTCAAACCGAATTCCTTTTGCTTTTCCAGTTTTTAGAATCGATAAATTGGCAGGTGTAATATCTAATTTTTCTGCCAACTCTTTACTCTGCATCTTGCGTTTGGCAAGCATTACATCAACATTTACAATTATTGGCATAGTTATATAAATAAGTCTTGTTCGTTCTGAAGGTTTAAACCTTGTTTAAAAATGGCGGCTAAAAAGTAAGCAAAAACACCAAGCATTCCGTGCAACAGAATAAAAAGCGAAACTTCATTATCCAATGGAACAAAAAAGAAAGCTATAAATATCACAATACCCGGAATTAATAGATTAGATAAATAGAAACGCCTTAAATGAGAAATTCCATTTGGAGTAAATAATTTAGGCTGAAAAAATACTTTAAAAACATTACTGCTCAATAAAAAGAAAAGTCCGTACAAACTCAGCGGAGCCAAAAAATCAAAAAGAATATAAGGCAGATTGTAATCCCCAAGCATTAAAGGATGAGAAGTAAAAGGATAACAAACCTGAAAATACTTTCTGTTGTCCTTAAAAGTCAAAAACAATCCCGTTATCAAAGTAAAAACAGAATATGAGGCCAAAAAGAAATAAACAACAGCCAAAAATCGGGTAAAGTAAAATAATATTCTAGATACAATATGAGTTGTCTTCATATATTGAAAAGTTAGATTGATATTGCAAATGTATAATTAATTATCGTAAAACAATAATTAATTATTAAAAATTACATTTTTGAAACGTTTTGGAAATATTATAAATCTATTAACATTAGAAAACAAAAGGCATCCATATAAATGAGTTAATTTTGCATATTAGCATTTTTTTATATGAAAAACCCAATTTCAGTCTCATTATTAGACCTCGCTATCATCACTCAGGATAGCAACGCTTCAGAAACATTTCAAAAAACAAAAGACATAGCGCAATTAGCAGATACTTTAGGATACAAGCGATTTTGGCTTGCAGAACATCACAATATGGCACACGTTGCAAGTACAGCAACAGTGGTTTTAATTGGTTATGTGGCAAGTCAGACCAAAAATATCCGTGTAGGTTCTGGTGGAATTATGCTTCCGAATCATTCTCCTTTAGTAGTTGCAGAACAGTTTGGAACTCTGGAAACACTTTATCCAAATAGAATCGATTTAGGTTTAGGAAGAGCGCCTGGAACAGATCAGCCAACTGCCGAAGCCATTCGAAAAGACTTTTTTGAGCAAGCACAACGTTTTCCGCAAAACGTAAGCAAACTTCAAGAGTATTTTTCAAGTGAAAATGAAACAGGAAAAGTGCGTGCATTTCCAGCCGAAGGTTTAAAAGTTCCAATTTGGATTCTAGGATCAAGTATGGATAGTGCAGCCTTGGCAGCAGCTTACGGATTACCGTATGCCTTTGCCGGACACTTTGCTCCAAAGCTGATGATTCAGGCATTTGAATTTTACCGTCAAAATTTCCAAGCCTCAGAGTTTCTAGACAAACCAAAAACAATGGCCTGCGTCAATATCATTGCGGCAGACACAAACGAAGAAGCAGAACTATTGTCTACAAGTTTGTATCAAATGTTCCTGAACTTAATTAGAAACGACCGCAAAGGTTTACAGCCGCCGGTTCCGTCATTAGATGATATCATGAACGAACAAGAACGTTTCCATGTCAATCAAATGACAGCCGGAACTTTCACAGGAAACAAAGAACAATTAATAACCGATTTGAAAAAGTTCATTGACTACGCGAGAATCGACGAACTAATGGTAACCAGTCCAATCTTCGATCATCAGGCAAAACTAAAAAGCATTCAAATCACAAAAGAAGCAATTGACAGCCTAAATGAAAGTATACATATATAAGTATACTATATATAAGAGTAGATTTCATTCCCACAACCCGACAGGTTTTCAAAACCTGTCGGGTTTGTTTTTTATACATATATATAAGTATAGAATAAATTGAATCCCAATTTTCCGTAGAGAAGCACAGCAGTGCGTCTACGTCACGTATAAAATGCAGTGCATCGATACAGGAAATCTAATTCACGAACATTATGTCCGGCTGAGCGAAGTCGAAGCCTTTTAACTTTGTTTTGATGGAGCTATTTCCCGCTATCCGTTTCAATCTTTTATTTTGAACCCCAAAATAAAAGGATTTCCACTTCTATCGGGGCTAGTGCATGAGTTTTCAGAAGAAAATTTGCGAAGGAAAAGACATTTCCAGAAGAAAAAACAAAGAAAAAATAGAAACTTAGC
>NZ_FQWW01000016.1 GCF_900129795.1 Flavobacterium sp. CF108
TCAGAAGCAGCTGGGAATAAGGCTTGCGCCGAAGTCAAAGCTTCAGCATTGCTGCATTCAATAGTCTGGTTTAAAGAACCAGCCTGCGTTGTCCAAGTCGGAGCAGTTGTATCCTGAATTGTAATTACTTGTGTGAAAGTATCAGAAGTATTGCCGCAATCGTCTTTTACAGTCCAGGTATTGGTGTAAGTTCCGGCATTTGAACATCCTTCAGAAGCCACGAATTGACCGCTTATTTTAGTGATGTTAGTTACATCACAATCACAAGCATCAACAGCAGCTGGAAATAACGCCTGAGCGGTATCTAATCCAGAAGTATCAGTACATTCTAAAGTCACATTTAAAGAATCAGCCTGCGTTGTCCATGCTGGAGCTGTCGTATCCTGAATCGTAATGATTTGAGTAAAAGTATCCGAAGTATTTCCGCAGTCGTCTTTTATTGTCCAGGTATTGGTGTAAGTTCCGGCATTTGAACATCCTTCAGAAGCCACGAATTGACCGCTTATTTTAGTGATGTTAGTTACATCACAATCACAAGCATCAACAGCAGCTGGAAATAACGCCTGAGCGGTATCTAATCCAGAAGTATCAGTACATTCTAAAGTCACATTTAAAGAATCAGCCTGCGTTGTCCATGCTGGAGCTGTCGTATCCTGAATCGTAATGATTTGAGTAAAAGTATCCGAAGTATTTCCGCAGTCGTCTTTTATTGTCCATGTATTGGTATAAGTTCCGGCATCTCCGCACCCTTCAGAAGCAACAAACTGCCCGCTTACTTTAGTGATATTCGAAACATCAGTGTCACATAAATCAGAAGCTGCTGGGAATAAAGCCTGAGCTGAAGTCAAAGCTTCAGCATTGCTGCATTCGATAGTTTGGTTTAAAGAACCAGCCTGTGTTGTCCAAGTCGGAGCAGTTGTATCCTGAATTGTAATTACTTGAGTGAAAGTATCAGAAGTATTTCCGCAGTCATCTTTTACAGTCCAAGTGTTAGTATAAGTTCCAGCATTTCCACATCCTTCAGAAGCCACAAACTGCCCGCTTACTTTAGTGATATTAGAAACATCAGTGTCGCATAAATCAGAAGCAGCAGGAAATAAAGCCTGAGCCGAAGTCAAAGCTTCAGTATTACTGCATTCAATAGTTTGGTTTAAAGAACCAGCCTGAGTTGTCCATTCTGGAGCAGTTGTATCCTGAATTGTAATGATTTGTGTGAAAGTATCAGAAGTATTTCCGCAGTCGTCTTTTACAGTCCAGGTATTGGTATAAGTTCCAGAATTTGAGCATCCTTCAGAAGCAACGAATTGTCCGCTTACTTTAGTGATATTAGAAACATCAGCATCACATAAATCAGAAGCTGAAGGGAATAAAGCCTGAGCCGAAGTTAAAGCTTCCGCATTGCTGCATTCGATAGTTTGGTTTAAAGAACCAGCCTGTGTTGTCCAAGTCGGAGCAGTTGTATCTTGTATTGTAATTACTTGAGTGAAAGTATCAGAAGTATTTCCGCAGTCGTCTTTTACAGTCCAAGTATTGGTATAAGTTCCAGAATTTGAGCATCCTTCAGAAGCAACGAACTGTCCGCTTACTTTAGTGATATTCGAAACATCAGCATCGCATAAATCAGAAGCAGCTGGGAATAAAGCCTGTGCGGCATCCAATCCTGAAGCATTACTGCATTCAATAGTTTGGTTTAAAGAACCAGCCTGAGTTGTCCATGCTGGAGCAGTTGTATCCTGAATTGTAATTACTTGAGTGAAAGTATCAGAAGTATTGCCGCAGTCGTCTTTTACAGTCCAGGTATTGGTGTAAGTTCCGGCATTTGAACATCCTTCAGAAGCCACAAACTGTCCGCTTACTTTAGTGATATTTGAAACATCAGCATCACATAAATCAGAAGCAGCTGGGAATAAAGCCTGTGCGGCATCCAATCCTGAAGCATTACTGCATTCAATAGTTTGGTTTAAAGAACCAGCCTGAGTTGTCCATGCTGGGGCAGT
>NZ_FQWW01000001.1 GCF_900129795.1 Flavobacterium sp. CF108
CTCACCTCTTCCCATCCCGAACAGAGTAGTTAAGCCCGCCTGCGCAGATGGTACTGCATCATTGTGGGAGAGTATGTCGTCGCCTTTCTTTTGAAAAACCCTGTTTCCAAGAAACGGGGTTTTTTATTCTAATTTTTGCTTATTAATTTAAGTAATATGGTACCTTAGCTCAGATGGTAGAGCAATGGACTGAAAATCCATGTGTCCCTGGTTCGATCCCTGGAGGTACCACATAATGCTCGGATGGTGAAATTGGTAGACACGCTGGACTTAAAATCCAGTGAACAGCAATGTTCGTGCGGGTTCAAGTCCCGCTCTGAGTACTAAAAACTTCAATTGGCTTTGCTAATTGAAGTTTTTTTTTGCCATAAAACTAAATTTAATAGTAAATTTTATACTTTTACTTTAATGTTTTACCTTATAATCAAACTATGCAAAATATTTTTCAAAGAGAAGACTGTGATCAATTTATAAACCGCATTAATCAGCTTAAAATAGATTCACAACCACTTTGGGGTAAAATGTCTGTTGATCAAATGCTTGCGCATTGTAATGTTACGTATGAAATGGTCTATGATAACATTCATGCTAAACCAAATGTTTTTATAAGGTTGATTATGAAACTATTAGCTAAAAATGCAATAGTAAGTGAAAAACCTTATGCAAGAAATATTCATACAGCTCCACAATTTATTATTGCCGGAGATCGTGATTTTGAACTGGAAAAAAACAGATTGATCTCCTATATTCTAAAAACACAGGAATTAGGTGAAAGTGAATTTCAGGGAAAAGAATCTCTTTCTTTAGGAAAATTAACTACAAAAGAATGGAATAATATGTTTGCGAAACATTTAGATCATCATTTATCACAGTTTAACGTTTAATTTAAATTTACAATATGAGAGTTTATTTTATTCTATTTTTTCTGCTTTTAGGATTATCATCCAATGCACAGAAACAAGAAGTTCAAAAAGCTATTGAAATATTCTTTGAAGGATTTCATCAAAAAGATTCTACGAAAATAAAAACCGTTTGTGCGGATAAAATGATTTTGCAATCTATTAGTGAAAGTTCAGTAAAAGGAAACAAATTATCGGATGAAAGTGCAGATGAATTCTATAAATCTATTGCAACGATTCCTGCGAGTATGAAATTTCAGGAGAAAATTTTGAGTTATAACATTCAAATTGATGGTACAATGGCTCATGTTTGGGCACCATATGAGTTTTATTTAAACAATAAATTGAGTCATACCGGAGTAAATACTTTTACATTGTTTAAAGAAAAAGATTCCTGGAAAATTATTTACTTAATTGATACCCGTAGAAAATAATCTAATTTTTTAGAACTTCTGTGTTATAATATAAACAGATATCGGTTAGAAGGCATTCTTCACATTTAGGTTTTGGTCTGCAGGTTTCACGGCCTAAAAAGGAAATTGCCATTCCAATTTCTGACCATATACTTTTTGGTAAAACTTCCATTAAGCCTTTTTCTGCTTTATTTCCATCTTTGGCTTCTTTTATTATACCAATTCTGGGTGCAACTCTTATAACGTGTAAATCGGCAATAATTCCTTCTGCGGGTTTATTGGTTTCTCTCAAAATCACATTTGCAGATTTTCTTCCAATGCCTTTTAAAGCAGTCAATTCAGACATTGTTAAAGGAATATCCTTGTCATTTTGAATTATTTTTGCAATTTCCAAAAGCCAGTTGGCTTTGGTTGCGTGATTACGAACCTTGCTTATATAAGGAATAAAAGTTTCGAAATCGGTTTTTGATAAACTTGTAAGAGTTTGATATTTTTCAAATAAAGCTGGAGCAATGTTATTAATATTAGCATCAGAATCCTGAGCAGATAAAACAACCATAACCAAAAGCTGATAAGTATTTTGATAATCTAAAGGATGTTTTTTGTCTTTATATTTTTTTAAAATTGGTTTTAATTTAGTTTCCCAATCTATTGCTTCTCCAAATAAATCCATTTTTGTTTTCTTTAGTATTTGATATTGAAATAGTTATATATAAAGTTAACTATTTTTAATGAATTCTAAAGTTTTTTTAATAACAGTTTGATTCCCAAGTATTTTTCGGTGGCCTAATCCATCAGTTAAAAATAAAGTTCCATTTTGAAGATTTTCATGAATATGAATTCCAGCTTTTACAGGAACTTCAGGATCATCATTATCATGAATTACCAGCACAGGAATTTTGATTTTTTGTGCAGCTTTATATGCCGAAAAATAATCCATTTTTAATTGATATTTATCTTCAAAAAATAGCCTTAAACGATCGCTAAATTCCTTTTTAAGTTTCAATTTAAAAGTAAAATCATCTAAAATATCCTGTACAATATCTCCGCTTCCAATTATTACAGCTTTGTTTACTTGTAAACCATCTTTAATTGCATTTAATACCGACATTCCGCCTAATGAATGTCCAATTGCAAATTCAAAAGGACCAAATTCATTTTCAATTTCCAGAATAGAAGCAATAAACTCAGACATTATGGTTGTTTTTCCTTCTGATTTTCCATGTGCAGGTGCATCAAAGCTTACTGTAGAAAAACCATTTTGTAAAAGTTCATCGGCTATTTTAAATAATTGGGTTCCTCTGCCAGACCAGCCATGAACAAGTAAAACTTTACGCTCACTTTGATCATATTGATAAGTTACAACATTTTTATTTATGGCTGGAACATGAACAATTTTTTGAATGCTTTTGTTGTCCATTTCAAGTTCACGTTTGGGAACCTTATGTTTTATAGGCGTTGTAAATAACCTCGCTGCAAATTTAGTTGCTAGTTTGGTGGATACAAATGCGCAAATTTTGGCAGATAGTATAATTATCTGTGGAATTTTTAATGATTTAGTAGGATTAATTGCCTTTTTTGCCATTTCAATAAATCTGATTTTTAAGCAGTACTTTGCCTATTTTTTTGCTAAATTTAAAAAAAAGATAAAAATAGCATATTAATGATTGTTTCTTGAAAAATAATCACAAATTAATTTCTGAAATGGAGATATTTCATATTAGTGCAGAATGTTATCCAATGGCGAAAGTCGGCGGTTTGGCTGATGTAGTTGGTGCTTTACCAAAGTATCAGGAAAATGCTGGGCATGACGTTAGGGTTGTTGTTCCGGCTTATGATACAAAATTTAGAAGTGAAAATAATTTTGACTGTGTGCATTGGGGAACAGTTAAATTGGGAAATTTCAATTTTCCCTTTAGTGTTTTAAAAGAAAGTACAGATAAATTAGGTTACGAACTATATCTCATTGAGATTAATGAATTATTTAATCGTCCGAATGTATATGGTTATGAAGATGATATTGAACGTTTCTTATCTTTTCAAATTGCGGTTTTAGACTGGATTATCGCTCGAAATGAAATTCCGGATATAATTAACTGTCACGATCATCATACCGGATTAATTCCGTTTCTGTTGCAATTCGCTTATAAATATGAAGTACTGAAAGATGTAAAAACTGTTATAACAATCCACAATGGTTTATATCAGGGCTGGTTTGGTTTTGATAAATTATATTATCTGCCAGAATTTGATTTAAAACATGTTGGATTTTTAGAATGGAGTAATTCGATTAATTCATTGGCAGTTGCTGTAAAATGTGCGAACGCTGTAACAACAGTTTCTCCAAGTTATTTAAATGAAATTAATTATAGCGCAAATGGTTTAGAATCTTTGTTTCAATCTGTTAGAAATAAATCTAAAGGAATTTTGAACGGAATTGATATTGAAGTCTGGAATCCGTTAAAAGATCAAATGATTACAGAAAATTATTCGATAGAAAGCTTTGAAATCGGAAAACAGAAAAATAAAGAAAAACTGTGCGACCAATTTGATTTAGATCCTTCAAAGCCATTATTTAGTTTTATTGGCCGTTTGTTTGAAGAAAAGGGAGGAGATTTACTGCCTCAGGCTTCTGCTTTAGCTTTATCAGAACATTTTGAAGAAATTAATATTTTAATTTTAGGTTCAGGAAATACTGAAATTGAATCGCAATTAACCCAATTGCGTAATGATTATAAAGGCAATTACAATGTTTTTATTGGTTATAATGAAGAATTAGCGCATTTGATTTATGCAGGTTCAGATTATATTTTAATGCCTTCAAGAGTAGAACCTTGCGGTTTAAACCAAATGTATGCCATGCGTTATGGAACAATTCCAATTGTTAGGAGAACCGGAGGCTTGCGTGATACTGTTATTGATTTTGGTGATGATGGAAACGGAATCTGTCACGATCAGGCTTCGGTTGGAGATATTTGTTATTCTATAAATCGTGCCGTTAAATTGTACGATGACAAAATAAATTTTAAGACTGTTTTAAGAAGAGGAATGGCTGCAGACCATTCCTGGGAAAGTGTTTGCCAAGAATATATCGAGATATACAACCTAATAATTGAGAAAAATGAAATTTAAAAAGAAAAATGTAGTTGCTATTATTTTAGGAGGAGGACAAGGATCACGTTTGTTTCCATTAACAGAAACGAGGTCAAAACCAGCAGTTCCAATTGGAGGAAAATATCGTTTGGTCGATATTCCAATTTCTAATTGTATCAATTCTGATATTTTTAAAATATTTGTTTTGACACAGTTTAACTCCGCATCTTTAAATGCGCATATCAAAAACACTTTCAATTTTAGTATTTTCAGTCAGTCATTTGTTGATATTCTGGCGGCCGAGCAAACGCCGGATAATCCAACCTGGTTTCAAGGAACGGCAGATGCTGTTAGACAATGTATGTCGCATTTTTTGAAACATGATTTTGATCACGCTTTGATTCTTTCGGGTGATCAATTGTATCAAATGGATTTTAACGAAATGCTAGAAGCACATATTGCTGCTGACGCTGAAATTTCGATTGCAACTTTACCTGTAAATGCTAAAGATGCTCCGGAATTTGGAATTCTTAAAACCGATCATGAAAATAATATTCATGCTTTTATAGAAAAACCAAATGCTTCATTGTTGCCTGAATGGGAATCTGAAGTGAGCGAGCATATGCAGGAAAAAGGTAAAAAATACCTTGCTTCAATGGGAATTTACATTTTTAATAAACCATTGCTAGTGGAATTAATGGCAAATCAGGAAACAAAAGATTTTGGAAAAGAAATTATTCCGCAAGCCGTTGGAAAACATAAAATTCTGAGTTATCAATATGAAGGATATTGGACAGATATCGGAAACATTGAATCATTTTTTGAAGCCAATATTGGTTTAACTGCAGATATTCCGGAGTTTAATTTGTTTGATAACGAAAATAAAATCTTTACTAGACCAAGATTATTACCGCCATCAAAATTCAGAAATTCAAATATTAATCAATCTTTAATTTCTGAAGGCTGTATCATAAATGCTAAAGAAATTAAAAGTTCTGTAATTGGTATTCGCTCTAGAATTGGCGAAGGTACTGTACTGGAAAACTGCTATGTTATGGGGAACGATTTTTATCAGGATCTGGATGAAATGAATCATGACAGCAGCATTAATAAAATTCATATTGGTATTGGCGAAAACTGTTTTATCAAAAATGTATTGGTTGATAAAAATGTGCGAATTGGAAACAATGTTCACATAAACGGCGGAAGGCATCTGGAAAATTTTACCAATGAATTGTACAGTATAAAAGACGGAATTGTTGTGATTAAAAAAGGAGTTACATTATCGGATAATTTTAGAATTGAATAAAATTTGAAAAATTCCAATAAAAAAACTCCAAATTCCAATTTTAAATTATTGCCTTAAAAACCAAATATGACTAAAGTAATCACACATTCTCTATTTACTGATTTTGATATTGATTTATTCAAAGCCGGAAAACACTTCAAATTATATGAAAAATTAGGAGCGCATTTAATTGAAGTTGATGGAGTTAAAGGTGTTTACTTTGCCGTTTGGGCACCTACAGCACATTCTGTTTCGGTTGTGGGCGATTTTAATTATTGGACTCAGGGAGAACATCTTTTAAATGTTCGCTGGGATTCTTCGGGAATTTGGGAAGGATTTATTCCAGATATTTCAAAAGGTGCACTTTATAAATATAAAATTCAATCGAATATTGATGGTGTAATTACCGAAAAAGCAGATCCTTTTGCATTGTATTGCGAAAAACCGCCGCATACCGCTTCTGTAGTCTGGGATTTAGATTATAATTGGAAAGATGAAAACTGGATGCAGAATCGTCAGGAGAAAAACGCTTTAGATAAACCTTATTCTGTTTACGAAGTACATTTAGGTTCCTGGAAACGAGCAGAACATAACAGGTTTTTGAGTTATTTAGAATTGGCAGATGATTTGGTTCAATATGTAAAAGAAACTGGTTTTACGCACGTAGAATTTATGCCGATTATGGAATATCCTTATGATCCTTCGTGGGGATATCAATTAACGGGATATTTTGCGCCGACTTCACGTTTTGGGAAACCTCAGGATTTTATGGTTTTGGTGGATAGACTGCATCAGGAAGGAATTGGGGTAATTTTAGACTGGGTTCCGTCGCATTTTCCTGACGATGCACATGGTTTAGGTTATTTTGACGGATCACATTTATACGAACATCCGGATCGCAGAAAAGGATATCATCCAGATTGGAAAAGCTTGGTTTTTAATTACGGAAGAAATGAAGTTCGTGCTTTTTTAATTAGTAACGCTGTTTTTTGGCTTCAAAATTATCATGTTGACGGATTAAGAGTCGATGCCGTAGCTTCGATGTTATATCTTGATTATTCCAGAAAAGAAGGCGAGTGGGAAGCGAATATCTTTGGCGGAAGAGAAAATCTTGACAGCATAAGTTTTCTTAAAGAATTTAATGAAGTTATCTATGCTAATTTTGATGGAGTTCAAACTATTGCAGAAGAAAGTACTTCATTCCCGATGGTTTCAAGACCAACATTTACCGGAGGATTAGGTTTCGGAATGAAATGGATGATGGGCTGGATGCACGATACTTTAAAATATTTTCAAAAAGAAACGGTTTATCGAAAATACCATCAAAACGATTTGACTTTTTCTATGACATATGCTTTTACAGAGAATTTCATGCTTCCGTTTTCTCATGACGAAGTGGTTTATGGCAAAAAATCTCTTATTTATAAAATGCCGGGCGATGAATGGCAGCGATTTGCCAATTTGAGATTGTTATACGGTTATATGTTTACACATCCCGGAACAAAATTATTGTTTCAGGGAGCTGAATTTGGTCAAACTGGCGAATGGAATTTCGAACAAAGTTTAGACTGGCATTTACTGCAATTTGATTTTCATTCGGGAATAAAACGATTAATTACAGATTTAAATCAATTGTATAAATCACGTCCAGCATTGTATGAAAAGCAATTTACGGGAGAAGGTTTTGAATGGATAAATTATTCAGATCATCAAAATGCGGTTTTATCTTATATCCGAAAAGGAAACAATGAAGATGAAAACGTGATTATAGTTTGCAATTTTACGCAAGTGGTACGAGAAAATTACAGAATTGGAATTCCCAAGAAAGGCCAGTTAGAAGAAATTTTTAATAGCGATGCCGTAATTTATGGCGGAGGCGGTGTTGGAAACGGAAAATCATTAAAAATCGAATCAACGCCTTATGACGGAAGGGATTTTTCTGTTGAATTAATTTTACCGCCTTTAAGCGTAACCGTTTATTCTTTCGTTTAAATAAAATCTGACAAATATTTTTAGCGGTATTGTTTTGTCATTTTATCGTTTTTAAATTATCGAATTGTTGATTTTTTGAACTCTAATTTGAAACTCAGTCAGAAAAAACGTTTTCGTGAATAAACCTTTTATTCATAGCCCTTTACTAACTTTTTTTGTATGTTTGAAATAGAGATTATTGTTATAATTAATTCATTGGCGATATGATTACAAACACATCATTAGAATACAAAGGCGATTTATATCCATCAAAGATTGTTTCGTACGAGCATGAAGGAGATTCTATATTTTTTAATACAGATAATAAAGTAATCTTAAAAGTCACTGTTCTTAGAGACAGTTTAATTCGATTTCGCTTTACTACAAAAGGATATTTCAGCAATGACTTTTCGTATGCAATAGACAAAAGCCAGCTTCACGGGTATAATTTTCTTGAACTTACTGAGGAAGAAACCTATTTCCAGATTAGAACAAGCAAAGTAAAATGTAAAATTCAAAAAGCAGATCTTCGTGTTTGGATTTACGATTTAAATGATTTCCTGATTTTGGAAGATGAACTTGGTTTTCATTGGGAAGAAAGCTATGAATATGGTGGAAATATTGTAAAAATGAGTAAATCTTCTAAAGACGGTGAATGTTTTTACGGTCTTGGAGATAAAGCGACTCAAATGAATTTAAAAGGTAAAAGAGTAGAAAATTTTGCTACAGATCAATACGCTTATCAAAAAGAACAAGATCCTCTATATAAAGTAGTTCCGTTTTATATTGGTTTACATAACAAACAATCTTACGGTATTTTCTTCGATAATACCTTTAGAACTTTTTTTGATTTTTGTCAGGAAAGAAGAAATGTAACCAGTTATTGGGCAGAAGGAGGAGAAATGAATTATTATTTCATTTACGGTCCTCAAATGCAGGATGTTGTAACAACTTATACCGATTTAACCGGAAAACCAGAATTGCCGCCGCTTTGGGTTTTAGGATATCACCAATGTAAATGGAGTTATTATCCTGAAAGTAAAGTCAAAGAAATTACTTCAAAATTTAGAGAACTTAAAATTCCGTGCGATGCCATTTATCTTGATATAGATTACATGGAAGGATTTCGATGCTTTACATGGAATAAAAACTATTTTCCAGATCCGAAAAGAATGGTTGCTGAATTAGCCGAAGACGGTTTTAAAACTGTTGTAATCATCGATCCGGGAATTAAAATTGATAAAGATTACTGGGTTTATAAAGAAGCTCTTGAAAAAGATTATTTCTGTAAAAGAGCCGACGGACCTTATATGAAAGGAAAAGTATGGCCGGGAGAATGTAATTTTCCAGATTATACAAATCCCGCAGTTAGAGAATGGTGGGCTGGTTTATTTAAAGAATTAGTTTCAGAAATAGGTGTAAAAGGAGTTTGGAATGATATGAACGAACCTGCCGTAATGGAAGTTCCAAATAAAACTTTCCCAATGGATGTTCGTCACTTTTACGACGGAAATCCTTGCAGTCATAGAAAAGCGCATAATATTTACGGAACGCAAATGGCAAGGGCAACGTATCATGGTGTAAAACGATTTGCTTATCCAAAACGCCCATTTGTCATTACAAGATCGGCTTATTCTGGCGCACAGCGTTATACATCGTCCTGGACAGGAGATAATGTGGCAACTTGGGAACATTTATGGATTGCAAATATTCAGGTGCAGCGAATGTCAATTTCGGGAATGGGATTCACAGGTTCTGATATTGGAGGATTTGCAGAACAGCCAACGGGCGAATTATACGCACGCTGGATTCAGTTAGGCGTTTTTCATCCGTTTTGCAGAACGCATTCTTCAGGAGATCATGGAAATCAGGAGCCTTGGGCTTTTGATGAAGAAGTAATTAATATTACGAGAAAATTTGTCAGCCTGCGTTACCAATTATTACCGTATTTGTATACTATGTTTTGGCAGTATATAGAAGAAGGGCTTCCGATGTTGAAACCTTTAGTTTATTACGATCAGGAAGATACACAAACGCATTATCGTAATGACGAATTTATCTTTGGAAATCAAATTTTAGTATGCCCAATTCTTGAACCTAATGCTGTAGGTAGACGTATGTATATTCCAAGAGGTGAGTGGTATAACTACTGGACAAATGATTTATTTATTGGCGGAAAAGAAATCTGGGTTGATACCAAATTTGACGAAATCCCAGTTTTTGTAAAAGCAGGTGCTGTTATTCCAAAATATCCGGTGCAGCAATATGTTGGAGAATTAGAATTTGATGAATTAACGCTGGATGTTTATTTTAAAAATGGAAAAGAAAAATCTGTAGTTTATGAAGATGCACAAGATGGTTACGATTATAAAAAAGGCCGTTACAGCTTTTTATCTTTTAGAACAATAGGAAAAGATAAAGAACTCATAATTCAGCTTCATAAAGAAGGAAAATATGATACGCCTTACAGCAAGTATAAAATCAATTTAATTGGACTTCCTTTTAAAGTAACGGAGATTGAAATCGACAATGAAAAAATCGAATTTGACAAAGTTAGCTTTGAAGCAAATAATTTCTTACTTGTTGATAAAGAGTTTAATGAACTTCATATTATAGGTGAATAAGTAAAATTCTGATAGCGATTGAAATAATTATGTAAGATTTTGAGTAATTTTAATTGTATTTTTGTGTGTGTTTAAATTTTTAAGATCATGAAAAAACATTTAATTTCAAGCGTTTTTGCGGCTGTTTTAGTATGCAGTTGTGCAACGAATCCTATAACTGGGAAGCAAAATTTAAATTTTGTTTCGAACAGTGAATTATTTCCAACTTCTTTTCAGCAATACAGCCAGTTTTTGACTGAAAATAAAGTAATAACCGGAACAGCCGATGCTAAACGCGTAGAAACTGTTGGATTTAAAATTAAAGCCGCTGCCGAAAAATATTTAGCCTATTTAGGGCAGTCACAATATCTAAAAGATTATCGCTGGGAATACAAACTTGTTGATAATAAAGAAGTTAACGCTTGGTGTTTGCCTGGAGGGAAAATTGTAGTGTATTCAGGAATATTACCAGTAACACAAAACGAGTCTGGTTTAGCAACTGTAATGGGACATGAAGTTTCGCACGCGTTAGCAAATCATGGAGCGCAAAGAATGTCGGCTGCACAATTACAGCAAATAGGCGGTGCAGCTTTAGGAGCAGCGACAAGCGGGAAATCTGAAGCAACACAGCAAATTTTTGCTCAGGCTTACGGAATTGGATCTGAAGTAGGAGTAATGCTGCCATTTAGCAGAAGTAACGAAAGTGAAGCAGATAAAATAGGATTAACCCTTATGGCAATTGCAGGATATAATCCAGATGATGCTGTTGCATTCTGGACAAGAATGTCGGCTAAATCAGGAGGTTCGGGAACACCGGAATTTATGAGTACGCACCCGTCTGATGCTACAAGGATTGCCAATATAAAATCATTAATTCCCGAAGCTAAAGCGATTGCACTTAAAGTAGGAACAATTAAATAACAGACTATTTCAAAAATATAAAGATAGGCTGCTCAAAAAGTTGGAGCAGCCTTTTTTATTTTATATACTTCTCTGTTCCATAGGAACATTTTATTGGCAGAAAATTATATTATTATCATTGTTTACGTTCCGTAGGAACGTTTGATGTTGAAATTATTTTTTAATAATCTAATAATCATATGTTCCTAGGAACATATATACAGTTGATTACTATTTTTTCTACCAATGAAACATTCCTAATGGAATGAACAAAATAATTATAGCAAAAGAACTTCCTCGACTTTTAAGACAATTTTTTTATGCTTTAAATTCTTTATAATTTAATAATGCACGAATTCGATAATTTATATTTGATTATCATAAAAATTGGATAAATTCGTAGCGCATTAACAAAACCATTTCTATGAAAAACCTACAAAAAGGAGATAAGAAATTATTAAATGCCTGGGCATTTTATGATTGGGCAAATTCAGTTTATACACTTACAATTGCATCGGCAGTTTTTCCAATTTTTTATGAAGCATTATTTGCAAAGCGTGATCACTATATTGACGTTTTTGGACTTCATTTAAAAAACTCTGCCTTAATTAGTTTTATTACAGCGGCCGCCTTTCTAGTAGTTTCTTTTATTTCCCCATTATTATCAGGAATTGCTGATTATGTGGGAAATAAAAAATCATTCATGAAGTTTTTTTGTTATTTAGGAGCACTATCCTGTATGGGATTGTATTGGTTTGATCTTGCAAATATTTATGTGGGATTGGCATTTTACTTTCTTGGATTATTAGGATATTGGGGAAGTTTGGTTTTCTATAATTCATATCTTCCGGATATTGCTTTTGAAGAACAGCAGGATAGAATTAGTGCAAAAGGATATTCTTTGGGATACATAGGAAGTGTTATTTTGCTGATTGTCAATTTAGCAATGATTATGAAACCAGACTGGTTTAATATTTCTGGTCCAGAACCGGCAATGAAAGCAATGCGTTATTCTTTTATAATGGTAGGAGTTTGGTGGATTCTATTTAGCCAATACACATATTATTATTTACCAAAAGGAAGAAAAGAAACAACTCAAAAATTAACAAAAGATGTTTTCTTTAATGGATTTAAAGAACTTAAAAAGGTTTGGGCTTCTTTGCAGAATATTATTGCTTTAAAACGTTATTTAGGTGGTTTTTTTGTTTCTAGTATGGCAGTACAAACTGTAATGTTGGTTGCAACTTATTTTGGAGCTCAGGAAATTCAGTGGTCATCACCTGAAGAAAGTCAAAAAGGCTTGATTATCTGTATTTTGCTAATTCAATTAGTTGCCGTTGTTGGTGCTGTTTTGACTTCAAGAGCTTCTGAAAAATTTGGAAATATTCCAACATTGATTTTTATTAATGCAATTTGGGCAGTATTTTGTGCTTTGGCTTATTTCATCACATTGCCAATACATTTTTATGTTATGGCAACTGTTGCAGGATTTGTAATGGGAGGAATTCAGGCTTTATCACGTTCTACGTATTCAAAATTATTACCAGAAACGGAAGATACAGCTTCTTTCTTTAGCTTTTATGATGTAGCAGAAAAAATAGGAATTGTAATAGGAATGTGTGTTTACGGAATTATAGATCAAATAACAGGAAGTCCACGTGCGGCAATTGTTATTTTGGCAGTTTTCTTTGTTACTTCTATTTTTCTATTAAGAAGAGTACCAAAAAAGGCACTTTAAAAAATGACCTTTAAAATTATATTTAAAAGCCGGACATTGATTTAAAATCATTTGTCCGGCTTTTTTATTTTATAAAATTAAGCTTTAGTAATGTTTCCTGATCCAGAAACTTTTACATCGCGTTTTTCAGGATTTCCTGTATATTTAATATTTCCTGAGCCAGAAACTCTTGCGGTTAATTTTTCGTTGCAAGTAACTTTACTATTTCCTGAACCCGAAACATTTACATCTACATTTTTTGATTTTAAACTTCCTGCATCAATATCTCCAGAACCTGAAAGTTTTGTTGTAAAATTATCAGCAGTTCCTTTTAAGTTTACATTTCCTGAACCGCTCAAATTAAGTTCAAAATCATTTGAATCAATTGCTAAATTAAAGTTTCCTGAGCCTGATAATTTAGCTTGAAGCTTGTCGCTTTTAATAGCATCTTTAGATTGAATATTTCCTGATCCTGACAAAGCTATATTAGAGATTTTTTCAAAGGGAACGGTGATTTGTATCCCTTTTCCGTTGCTTGGCCGGATGTTTTTGAATGATTCAACATATATTTTTAAAGTATTGTCATCCACTTCCACTTTAATTGAGGACAGTAAATTTTCTTCTCCTTTAATCGTAATTTTCCCTTCTTTTCCAGCAACAAGGTTTACATCAAAAAATCCCGAAATTTTAATACCGTCATAATCTCCTGTGGTTCTGGTTTCGGTAACCACTTTACCGTTTCCTTTAATTTTATTTTGAGCGTTTGTATTGAAACTCAAAAGAAATACTGTACAAACTAATAATAGAATTGATTTTTTCATAGTCTTGATTTTTTAGATGATTAATTTTTTAATACTGACACGCTGCCGTAATTTGTATTGATATTGATTTTATTTTGTCCTTTTTTCTTGTGAAAGCCGCTTATTCTTTTCGTATTGCTTTTAATTTCAGAAACCGAAATGTCTAAAGCATTGTCAGGTTTAATATTGCTGTATCGTCCAGTTATATCAAAATCAAAAGCGTAGTTGGGATCAAATCCAAGTGATACATCTGTATATCCTGAATTTATGCTGACATTCCCCGCTTTTTCACTAATGTTTTTCACACTGATTTTGCTGTAATTGGTATCGAAATTAAAACTGTTTGAAATTTCTCCAATCGAAATGGTTAAATAATTACCGGAACCTGACAATGAATTGATCTTCTGAAATTTAAAAGTTCCGTAATTACAGCTGTATTTAATATTCTGACCATCATTTAAGGTAACATCAGTATAATTGGCATCAAGAGTAAGATTTCCCGAATCCGTAATTTTTAAGCCTGAATATCTGGCATCAATATTTCCGTTTTTGATATACTCAATACTTGAATTTTGGCAGTATGCAATTTCAATTCGGTTACTTGAACCGTTTAATCTTCCCAAGATAGTTTTTCCGTATTTACAGCTAATATCCGTTGTCGATTCTAAATTGAGCGTTGTAATATTTCCATATTTGTTAACCAGTTTTACAGAACCATTTTTAGGGATTTTAATAACATAATTAATCTCAAAACTATTATTGCTTCCTTTGCTTTTAAAAGTCGAGTTTCCAATATTAGTTATCGCAGTTACTAAGCTTTTCAGCGCTGTAATTTCAACGTCAATACTGTTTAATTTTTCGTTTACCCAGTTTTCGTTTGTGCCATTAACTTTAATAGTAATGTCAAGATCAATTTTATCTTCATCCCAAGTAGATACCGTGATATTTCCATATTTGTTATCAATATCAATTCCTGCATTAGAGTTGACGATGTAGGTCTTTTTGATACTTTTTTCTTTGGTAATAAAAGTATCATCATTTGAAAATCCTAAAAAAGGAATCAAAAGCAATAAGATTAGTAAATTATAATGTTTTTTCATTAGATGTGTTTTTTAAATTTTCGTTTTCTTCAATTCGCTTTAAAACCGTCTGCAAAAAAGAAATTCTCGTTTGAAGGTTGCTTATCATAGCGTAAATAATCTGTTTGTTTTCTCCGTTTTTCTGAACTTCTTTAATGATTTTTTCATAATCAGCATCAAACACTTTCATTTGTTTTAATGCGTCATTTATAATCTGTTCATTTTCCGGTGAATTCTTTTCTTTTAATTTAACTAGCTCATTCTCGATCAAAATATTAAAGATAGAATCGGTACGTTTGGTTTCCTGCGATGCAAATTTGAGTTCCTTTGGTTTTTCATTATTATTGTAAAATAGTGATACACCCAAAAGCACAGCAATTGATGCAGCAATGGCCCAGCCGGCAAAATTCTTTTTTCGCGGCTTTTTGTTATTCAATTTGTCTAAAAAATCAATTTGATGATCCGGATTCATTTCATGAATATCCCATTGATTTTCAAACTTGTTAAATAATTGATCTAAATCGTCATTTTCCTTTTTCATATCTCCTCTAATTTTTTTCGTAAACTTTCTTTGGCGCGGCTTAAAGTGGTTCTGCAGTTGGCGTAGCTGATATTCAATATTTCGCAGATTTCTTCCTGATCGTAGCCTTCTATATAAAAGAGCGTCAAAACCATTCTGTAGTTGTCTTTCAGGCCCGAAATGGTATCTAAAACCTGTTTCACTTTAAGTGAATTCAGATCAATACTTTCAGACAATATAGAATCGTTTTCTTCTATTTTAAAAAGCGTTTTGTTCAGGTCTTCCATCTGGAAAGCATTGTTTTTTTTATAAAAATCAATACTATAATTAATGATGATTTTTTTAAGCCACGCACCAAACGCAACTTCCTGTTTGTAATCGTTAATTTTTGTAAAAGCTTTCAAAAAACCTTCCTGCATGACGTCTTGTGCAAAATGCTCGTCTTTTACAATTCTGTAAGCCACGTTGTACATAGCTTTACAATAACGATTGTAAACTTCGAATTGGGCCTTTTGATTGTTGTTTTTACAAAGTGCGATTAATTCTTCGATATTTTGATTTGTTATACTCAAGTAATGGCTGCTAGTTTTTTATAATGACTTTGCTTTTTTTAATATGTTACAGTTTGAGATATTTTTTTTTGAAATTTTTTAATTGAAATTAATGATGTCAAATATTTTTAAATTTTATCTATAACTAAAGTATTGAATATAAATTGATTGCTAAAGTTTTTGTAATACAGAATTATTTTGTTAAAAAAATGTGAAAATCGTGATGTGTTTTTTATTATTTTTGAATCACCAAAACAAATAAATACCATGAAAAAACTAAAAAGCATTGCTTTAATGACACTATTTGTGTCTGCCTCTTTATTTTTTACATCTTGTGAAAGTGATTCTTCTGATGAAAACGAATCAAACACTTCTACAGGTGATTATTGGCCAACAGCTGTAGGCAATCAATGGATTCTGGATCAGAATGGAACAGAAACTTCAATGAAGATTATTGCTACGGAAAAAGTTAACGGAGATACCTATTTTAAGTTTGATCAGTTTGCCGGAGCCGGCAGCGGAGCAGAAGGAACTGCAAAAGCTTCCATTAAAAAAATTAATGGCGATTATTACATCAAAATGGATGAAGTTGTTTATGATTATGGAGAATATACTGGTAAAATGACGGGATATGAATTTATTTTCTTTAAAGATTATTTAGAAGTAAATAAAACATGGACAGGAAATTACAGTCAGGAAACTTCATTTAATATTCCAAACTTTCCAAAAGTAAAAACAAATGTCAGCTATACTGGAACAATTTTAGAAAAAGGAGCATCGGTTACAGTAAAGAATGTTACTTATAAAGATGTAGTTAAATTTAAATTCCGTCTTGAAGCCAAAGTAGAAGGCGGAGACGGCGCAACCGCATCAGATATTGAATACTGGATTGCAAAAGATGTTGGTGTTATTAAAATGACAATGGGAAGCACTGTGTCACAATTAGTTACTTACACATTAAAATAATAAATGGATTACAAATTAAAAAGCCGAATTTTATTTCGGCTTTTTTATGCTTTTTAATTTCGTAAAATAACTGAAAAACAAAATTTCAGACGTCACTATTTTGCATTTGGCATAATGATTGTCTATTTTTATCGCCTATCTTGTAAATGAAACACTTAATAGAATCTACAACTTTTAAGGCTGTCTTTACAAATAGTATTAAACTTTTAATGACAAAAAGACTTATATATTATTATGTCAAATCATAAAATACTCACTATTGACAATCTGTCACTTCAAGAATTTGATTCAGAAGCAGAATTAATTCCATTATTAACTCCAGAGGACGAAGAGGAAATGAACAATGAAGAACTTCCTGTTTCTCTGCCAATTTTACCTTTACGAAATACAGTTTTATTCCCAGGAGTTGTTATTCCAATTTCTGCAGGACGAGATAAATCAATTAAATTAATTAATGATGCCAATGCCGGCGGAAAAATTATTGGTGTTGTTTCTCAAATTAATGAAGAAGACGAAGATCCGTCAAAAGACGATATTCATAAAATAGGAACGGTTGCACGTATTTTACGTGTTTTAAAAATGCCTGACGGAAATGTGACCGTTATTTTACAAGGAAAAAAACGTTTTGAAATTGACGAAGTAGTTTTAGAAGATCCTTATATGACGGCTACTATTAAAGAAGTGTCAGAAGAACGTCCTGCTGAAAATGACAGTGAATTTACAGCTATTTTAGATTCTGTAAAAGAACTGGCAATCCAAATCATTAAAGAAAGCCCAAACATTCCATCTGAAGCTACATTTGCCATTAAAAACATTGAAAGCCAATCTTTTTTGATCAATTTTGTTTCTTCAAACATGAATTTATCCGTAAAAGAAAAACAAGGTCTTTTATCAATAAATGGATTAAAAGATCGTGCTTTAGAGACTTTACGTTATATGAATGTGGAGCTTCAAAAATTAGAATTGAAGAATGACATTCAGTCAAAAGTTCGTTTTGATTTAGATCAGCAGCAGCGTGAATATTTCCTTCATCAGCAAATGAAAACCATTCAGGAAGAATTGGGAGGCGTTTCGCAGGAAGAGGAAATGGACGAAATGGGAATAAAAGCGAAAACCAAAAAATGGGACGAAAAAACGCAGAAACATTTCGAAAAAGAATTATCTAAAATGCGAAGAATGAATCCGCAGTCGCCAGATTTTGGGATTCAGCGTAATTATTTAGAGTTATTTTTAGAATTGCCTTGGGGCGAATATTCTAAAGATAAATTTGACTTAAAATTTGCTCAAAAAATATTAGACAAAGATCATTTTGGTCTTGATGAAGTAAAGAAAAGAATGATTGAACATTTGGCAGTTTTAAAATTGCGAAATGACATGAAATCACCAATTATATGTTTAACAGGGCCTCCGGGAGTTGGTAAAACTTCTATCGGGCGTTCTGTGGCAGAAGCTTTAGGTCGTGAATATGTACGTATTTCTTTAGGCGGATTACGTGATGAAGCGGAGATTCGCGGACACAGAAAAACGTATATCGGAGCAATGCCGGGACGTATCATTCAAAGTTTGAAAAAAGCTGGAACTTCAAATCCGGTTTTTATTTTAGATGAGATTGATAAATTATCAAACGGAAACAGCGGTGATCCATCTTCGGCATTATTAGAAGTTTTAGATCCAGAGCAAAACAATGCTTTTTATGATAATTTCCTTGAAATGGGATTTGATTTATCTAAAGTAATGTTTATTGCGACTTCAAACAATATGGCTACAATTCAGCCTGCTTTACGTGACAGAATGGAAGTGATCAAAATGTCAGGTTATACAATTGAAGAAAAGGTAGAAATTGCTAAAAGACACCTTTTTCCAAAACAATTAGAAGCACACGGTTTAACTGCCAAAGATTTGACTATTGGAAAAAAACAATTAGAAAAAATTGTTGAAGGATATACAAGAGAATCAGGTGTTCGTAACTTAGAAACAAAAATTGCTCAGGTAATTCGTAATGCGGCAAAAGCTGTTGCGATGGAAGAGGAGTACAACAAAAAAGTTACTGACGAAGATATCGTAAAAGTTTTAGGAGTTCCAAGATTAGAGCGTGATAAATACGAAAATAATGATGTTGCCGGAGTTGTTACAGGTTTAGCCTGGACAAGTGTTGGAGGAGATATCTTATTTATAGAGTCATTAATTTCTGAAGGAAAAGGTTCTTTAACCATTACCGGAAACCTTGGAAATGTAATGAAAGAATCGGCTACAATTGCTTTAGAATACATTAAAGCAAATGCTAAAAAGTTAGGTTTAGGAATTGAATTGTTCCAAAAGTATAATATTCACCTGCACGTTCCTGAAGGAGCAACGCCAAAAGACGGGCCAAGCGCAGGTATTGCAATGCTTACTTCTTTAGTTTCATTATTGACACAAAAGAAGGTGAAGAAAAGCCTTGCCATGACTGGAGAGATTACTTTACGTGGAAAAGTTTTGCCTGTTGGCGGAATTAAAGAAAAAATCCTTGCTGCAAAAAGAGCAGGAATTAAAGAAATTATTCTTTGTCACGAAAACAAAAGCGATATCGACGAAATTAAAGCAGAATATTTAGAAGGTCTTACTTTTCATTATGTAAAAGAAATGAGCGAAGTTCTGGCTTTAGCTTTGACAGATCAAAATGTAAAGAATGCTAAAACGTTGAAATAAAATAGGTTTTAAATTTCAATTTTTAAAAATCCAAATTCCAAATTTCAAACTTTCACAAAGGTTTGGAGTTTGGAATTTTTTTATTGGAATTTATTTAGAGTTTAATTTTATTTTTGGCGTTATATAATTTTATATTTGTATTTGCGTTATTCCCATATAGGAACGCCACAAAAACAAATGCTAAAACACTATGTTTTATTTTTAATGTTACTACTTTGTTCGGTTTCGTTCGGGCAAGTTGGAGGGCGTTACACTTATCAATTTCTAAATTTAACAGCATCTCCGCGTCAGGCAGCGCTGGGAGGAAAAGTGATTACGATTTATGACGAAGATGTTAACCAGGTTATGTCTAATCCAGCAGTTTTAAACGAAGATATGGACAATCATTTAGCTTTGAATTATGGAAATTATTACGGAGAAGCTTCTTATGGAAGTGCTTCGTATGCTTATACTTATGACCGCCATGTGCAGACTTTTTATGCCGGAGTTAATTATATAAACTACGGATCTTTTGAAGGTTACGACGAAAACGGTCAGGCTACATCAGATTTTACAGGAAGTGAAGGTGCATTATCATTTGGATACGCTTATAATGTTCCTTTTACAGATCTTCATATTGGAGCTAGTGCTAAGTTAATAACTTCAACGTTAGAAAGTTATAATTCGATTGGAGGCGCAGTCGATTTGGGTTTGTTATATGTAATTGAGAAAGATGATATAAATCTGGCTTTGGTATTTCGTAATATAGGTACACAATTTAGAACGTATTCCGGAATACAGGAAAATTTACCGTTTGAAATCACTGCCGGAATTTCACAGGAATTAGAACATGTTCCTATTCGCTGGCATCTTACTTTAGAGAATTTGCAGCAATGGAATATCTCTTTTTCGAATCCCGTTCGTGGAGAAACCAATATTGATGGTTCAACAAGCAGTGAGAAGGTTTCATTTGTGAATAATGCCTTGAGGCATGTTATTTTTGGCGTAGAACTCTTCCCTAAAAAAGCAGTAAATCTGCGTTTAGGCTATAATTTTAGAAGAGGGGAAGAATTACGTGTAGAAGAACAACGTAATTTTTCAGGAATTTCATTAGGTTTTGGATTAAAGATGAATAAGTTAAAATTTAACTATTCGTATTCTAGATATACATTGGCAGGAAATACAAGTCTTTTTGGTTTAATTCTAAATCTTCAGTAATTTATATGAAATTGTTCAGTTTGTTTTTGTTTATGACTGTAGGTGTTTTTACGGGATCAAGACACTACTTCAAAGAAGAAGCTTCTATTACCAGTGTTGAAATTGAAAGAATTAACAGCAGGGTAGGCGAAATTAGAAACATGATGAAAATCGACCATAAGTACAATAATAAAATTGCATTTTTGGTTGATATGAAAGTACCTTCAGGAAAAAATCGTTTTTTTGTTTACGATTTAGAGAAAAATGAAATTATTGATCAAGGCCTTGTAGCGCACGGTTCTGGCTCTGAAACTGGTATTAACGGAATGCTTAAATTTAGCAATGAACCTAATTCAAATTGCACAGCACTTGGCAGATATGCAATAGGCAAAAACTACAAAGGTATTTTCGGGAAAGCATATAGATTAATGGGATTAGATGAAACTAATGATAATGCTTTAAAAAGAGCGATTGTATTGCACTCTTATTCTGCAGTTCCTGCTGAAGAACAAAACTATTACATTAGCCGTAGTAAAGGATGCCCAATGGTTAGTGAACAATTTTTTAAGCGTATAGAAAAGATAATTGATAGTTCTAAGTCGAATATTCTTTTAGATATTTATTATTAAAAAGTATTATTTAGAAGCAACTCAACAATACATTATTATTACAGAAAGCAATACAACTTTCTTTAATAATAGTTTTTTTTTTTGGACAAATAACAGAAATTGACAACGTTACAATTTGATTTTGTTATTGCTGTTTGAAACATTCAATTTACACAGAAAGATGTTACATTTGCAGTTATATTTTTTGACTGTTTGATAGTCATATATCGTACTTACTTAAAGAATAAAAATTAAAACATATAAAATTGAAAAAAATTACAATTGCTATCGACGGGTTTTCATCAACAGGGAAAAGCACTTTGGCAAAACAATTGGCAAAAGAACTTGAATATGTATATGTCGATACTGGAGCAATGTATCGCGCCGTGGCGTATTTTGCTATGCAGAATGAGTTTATTGGAGCTGATTTTTTTGATAAAGAAACTTTGATTCAGGCCTTACCAAATATTCAGTTAGAGTTTAGATTTAATGCTGATTTAGGTTTTGCCGAAATGTATTTGAATGATGAAAACGTTGAAAAACAAATTAGAACAATTGAGGTTTCTAATTTTGTGAGCAAAGTAGCCGAAATTTCTGAAGTGCGTGCAAAATTAGTGGAGCAGCAGCAGGAAATGGGAAAGAATAAAGCAATTGTAATGGATGGCAGAGATATTGGAACTGTAGTTTTTCCAAATGCCGAACTTAAAATATTCATGACTGCCAGTGCCGAAACCCGTGCGCAGAGACGTTTTGACGAATTGCAGCAAAAAGGCGATAATGTCTCTTACGAAGATGTTTTAAAAAATGTTATGGAGAGAGATTATATAGATACACACCGCGAAGATTCTCCGCTTGTAATTGCCGATGATGCGATTGAGATCGATAATTCGTACTTAAATAAAGAAGAACAATTTGCTGCTGTTTTAGAATTAGTAAATGATGTTGTTAAAATAGATTAATTTTTTGTAGATATTATTTTAAATGGTAGTTTTACGACTTCATTTTTACTAAAAAGACAATTTCATTATATGGGAATTAAATTAAGACTGACAATTATGAATTTTCTCCAATTCTTTGTTTGGGGAGTTTGGCTGATTTCATTAGGAGGATATATGGGGCAGGTTTTTGGGCCAATTGAAGGCGGAAGTGTTGGTTTATCTATAGGAAGAACTTATGGTTCTATGGGGTGGGCAAGTTTGTTTATGCCGGCTTTACTTGGTATCATTGCAGATAAATATTTCAGTGCACAAAAAGTTTTGGGAGTTTCGCATATAATTGCCGGGATTGCCATTTTTTTTGCAACTAAAGCAAATAATTCTCAAGAAATGTATTGGGTTATTTTTGCAACCAGCTGTTTTTATATGCCAACTATTGCTTTAAATAATTCTGTTAGTTATGCTGTTTTGAATAAATTTAAATTTGATGTTCAAAAAGCATTTACACCAATTCGTGTTTGGGGTACAATAGGTTTTATAATTGCGATGTGGATAACTGATTTAACAGATTGGAAATCGAACACAAACCAATTTATTTTTGCTTCAATAGCAATGATTATCACAGGATTGTTTTCTTTTACTATGCCGGATGTTCCTGCTGAAAATAAAAATGTAAATCAATCTTTGTCAAGTAAATTTGGATTAGACAGTTTTGTATTATTTAAACAAAAAAAGATGGCAGTTTTTTTTGTTTTTGCAATGTTATTAGGAGCAGCATTACAAGTTACAAATATGTTTGGTGATACATTTATTAGAAGCTTTGGTTCTAATCCTGAATATCATGGTACATTTGGAGTAGAACATTCTGTATTTATAATTTCATTATCTCAAATTTCTGAAACACTTTTCATTTTAACTATTCCATTTTTTCTAAAAAGATTTGGTATAAAACAAGTAATGGTATTTAGTATGATTGCTTGGGTTTTACGTTTTGCATTATTTGGAATCGGAAATCCTGGATCGGGAGTAATTTTTCTAATTTTATCTATGATTGTGTACGGAATGGCTTTTGATTTCTTTAATATTTCAGGTTCTTTATTTGTTGAAAGAGAAACGGATAGTAAAATTAGATCAAGTGCTCAAGGATTATTTATGTTAATGACAAATGGAATTGGTGCTATATTAGGTGGTGAATTTGCAGGGAGAACGGTTAGATATTTTACTACTGGTAATGTAGTCCACTGGACTAACGTTTGGTTTTCATTTGCAGGATATGCGTTTGTGATTTTGATTTTATTTGCATTTTTATTTAAGTATAAACATAATCCGAAGGAATTAGAAGATTTAAAACATTAAATAAAATATAAATATTTATAAACCCAACAGATTATTGTTGGTTTTTTTTTTTTAACCAATGATTAAATTTTATGAAATTTGAATTAGAGTTTGATAAAGATATTTACAATAAACAAATGGATTTATTGTTCGATTTAAATTGGAAAAAGAAAAAAGATTATTATAAAAATTCGCAATATCTTGGTTTAATCCTTATTATTATTGGAATTGTCTTAATATATAAAAGACCCAATATATTTGGAATTGGTTATTGTTTTGTGTTTTTCGGGCTGTCAAATCTTATACCTTTTATCTATTATTACTTCAAAATAAGATCTTTTTATAAAAGAATGGAAGATGTTAAGGTAAAGGAAATTAATGATTTTCATTATATAAAATATATGAATTTGGAATTTACAGAAAATGCATTAATAACAACTTCTGGAGATCATTTCAATCTTATTCTATGGCCAGAATTCATACATTATATTGTTAAAGAAAATAATTTGATCCTGATAACTAAAGATTATGAACCTTTTATTTTAGGCGAAATAGAAGTTGGTTTAGATAATTTCGAGAAAATAATATCTTTTGTGAAAGCAAAGTTTGAGACTAAAGAAGAAAATGGTTAAATCTTTGTCAAAGTTTAAATCTTTGACAAAGGTGATTACGCATAGTAAACCCGACAGGTTTTAAAAACCTGTCGGGTTTCGTGATTTTGAAAGTATTGCAATTAAAATAAAAATAATAACTTAGTAATTCATTTTTAAGACTTTAATGATGCTGAAACTAAAATTATTTGTTTTGCTTTTGATTGGCACTTTTGGATTTGCTCAAACGAAAGCATTATATGAGAAAAGTGTAGAAGCTTATAAAAGCAAAGATTATATTCAGTTTTTAAAATTGTCCAAACAATTGGACAGCATTCGTCCGGCGCATCCCACTTTTACTTATAATTTGGCATCGGCTTATGCTTTAAATGGAAAAAAAGAGGAAGCTTTATTAGTTTTAAAAAGAATGGTTTTGGCAAATAATACAACTGCTTTTGAAGATGATTCTGATTTTGAATCTATTAAAGATGATAATGGTTTTAAGGAATTATTACAGTTGAAGGTTTCTCAATCTAAAACAGTTAAAAATTCCGTTGAAAAACTTCGACTTTCTGAAAAAGATCTTCATCCGGAAGGATTGTTTTATTTAGAGAAACAAAAGCTTTGGCTTTCATCCAGTATTCGGAATAAAAAGATTGTTTCTTTTGATGCGTCTGGTAAATGTTCCGATTGGTTTACAGATTGTTTGTATTCGGTTTTTGCTTTAAAAGCAGATTATGATCAAAAATATCTTTGGGTGGCTTGTTCTGCAATTCCTGAAATGAATGGTTTTAAAAAAGAACTGGATGGAAAAAGTGAAATTTTAAAAATCGAAATTTCCTCTAAAAAACTGATCAAGCGATATACTATTGAAGGGAATCATGTTTTTGGAGATATTGCTGTGGGAAAAAATAATGATGTCCTTATATCAGATAGTGCTGAACCGATTATTTATAAAATTGAAAATGATAATTTAATTTTATGGAAGGATTTAAGAAATGAAGCTTTTAATCTGCAGGGGATTACATTCAATAAAAACGAATCAAAATTGTTTATCGCCGATTATTTAAAAGGCATTTGTGTAGTTGACATAAAAACCAAAAAAGAACATTGGCTGGAATTTCCAAATGAGGTTTCTAAAAAGGGAATTGATGGATTGGTTTTTTATAAAAATTCATTAATCGCAATTGAAAATGGAGTAGTGCCAATTAGAATTATGCGTTACAAATTAAATGAGTCTGAAACTAAAATCACTGATTTTACGATTTTGGATAATAATAGGGAAGAGTTTAATGAGCCTGCTTTAGCGGCTTTAGTTCATGATAAATTATATTTCTTTGCTAACTCGCCCTGGAAATTTTATGATAAAAACTTTCAACTCGACGAGAGTAAGTTCGAAAATCCTAAGTTGTTTGAACTTGATTTAGAAAAATCTTTGTAAAAATTTTAAACTTTGACAAAGATAATCACGTATAGTGAACCGACAGGTTTTAAAAACCTGTTGTGTTTCTTATTGTGAAAACGATTGTCAGGCTGAGCGAAGTCGAAGCCCATCGTTACTTAATAAAGGCTTCGACTTCGCTCAGCCTGACAAAAAAGGTCTTAAAAGTTGCTAAACGTCTCATTTAGCCCCGATAGAGCGGTTATCCTTTTATGGTGGGGTTCACCATAAAAGATAAGAGCGAAAGCGGGACTTTTGGTCTTGAAAAGGTTAAAATGTTCTGCTCCTGAACAATTGACTGATAATCATCTGAATTTATTTTGTAAGTACAAATATTTGTAGTAATTTTGCAGTCCTTTTGGCGAAGAAGAGTTTCCTTTAGGTATCAACTATTTATGTAAAACAACTTCTGTATTTTCTACTGCTTTATGAAACTCGAGAAAAACAGAATACAAATTTTTTTATCAGCATGTCTGAACAAACAAAAACACAAGAAGAGTTTTTAGCGAATTTTAACTGGCATAACTTCCAAGAAGGAATTGATGCTGTTGACGAGAAAAACTTACAAGAATTCGAAGAACTAGTATCTAAAACTTTTATTGCTACAGATCAAGAAGAAGTAGTTGAAGGTGTAGTTGTAAGAATTACAGATAGAGACGTTATCGTTGATATCAACGCAAAATCGGAAGGTGTTATTTCTTTAAACGAATTCCGTTACAACCCAAACTTAAAAGTGGGTGACAAAGTAGAAGTATTAATTGACATCCGTGAGGATAAAACAGGTCAATTAGTATTATCTCACAGAAAAGCTCGTACTATTAAATCATGGGATAGAGTTATCGCAGCAAACGAAACAGGTGAAATCGTTAATGGTTTTGTAAAATGCAGAACTAAAGGTGGTATGATCGTTGACGTTTTTGGTATCGAAGCTTTCTTACCTGGTTCTCAAATTGACGTTAAGCCAATTAGAGACTACGATGTATATGTAAACAAAATGATGGAATTCAAAGTGGTAAAAATTAACCACGAATTCAAAAACGTTGTTGTATCTCATAAAGCGCTTATCGAAGCTGATATCGAAGTACAGAAAAAAGAAATCATCGGTCAATTACAAAAAGGACAAGTATTAGAAGGTGTTGTTAAAAACATTACTTCTTATGGTGTGTTCATTGATTTAGGTGGTGTTGACGGATTAATTCACATTACTGACCTTTCTTGGAGCAGAATCAACCACCCAAGTGAAGTTCTTGAATTAGACCAAAAATTAAACGTTGTAATCCTTGATTTCGATGATGAGAAAACAAGAATTCAATTAGGATTGAAACAATTAAACGCTCACCCATGGGATGCTTTAGATGCTAATTTAACTATTGGTGATAAAGTAAAAGGTAAAGTAGTTGTAATCGCTGATTACGGTGCATTTATCGAAGTTGCTGAAGGTGTTGAAGGTTTAATCCACGTTTCTGAAATGTCATGGTCAACTCACTTACGTTCTGCTCAGGACTTCGTGAAAGTTGGAGATGTTGTTGAGGCTGTTATCTTAACTTTAGATAGAGATGACCGTAAAATGTCATTAGGTATCAAACAATTGACTCAAGATCCATGGACTGACATTACTTCTAAATACCCAGTAGGTTCTAAACATACAGGTATCGTTAGAAACTTTACAAACTTTGGTATTTTCGTAGAATTAGAAGAAGGAATTGATGGATTAATTTACATTTCTGACCTTTCTTGGACTAAGAAAATCAAACACCCATCTGAATTTGTAAATGTTGGTGAAAAACTTGATGTAGTTGTATTAGAATTAGATGTTGAAGGACGTAAATTATCTTTAGGTCACAAACAAACTACTGCTAATCCTTGGGATCAATACGAAGATTCTTTCGCTGTAGGAACTATCCACAATGGTGAAATTTCTGAAATCGTTGACAAAGGAGCTACTGTAGAATTCGGAGATGATATCGTTGCTTTCATTCCTACTCGTCACCTTGAAAAAGAAGACGGAAAGAAATTGAAAAAAGGTGATACTGCTGATTTCAAAGTAATCGAATTCAACAAAGAATTCAAAAGAGTAGTTGCTTCTCACACTGCAATCTTCCGTGAAGAAGAAGAGAAAAACGTGAAAGCTGCTGTTGAAAATACTGCATCTGCATCTACAAACGCACCAGCTGCGACTTTAGGTGATAACAATGACGTATTGGCTGCTCTTAAAGCTAAAATGGAAAAAACTGAGAAAAAATAATTCTTAGTTTTCTTTAAATAGAAAGTCCCACAGAAATGTGGGACTTTTTTTATTCATTTTGTTTCAGGTTTTCTTTGTTTCAGGTTTCCAGTTTTTACAGAATTGAACTTTATTTTATTGCAAGCAAATTTTCTTCTTCCGGAGTATAATAATCAACGATTGCATAAGAGTTAATACCTGTTATTCTCATTTCGTCTAAAATGTCGACTAAATTACCATAATTGCATTTTTTGCTTGGTTTAATAACGACTTGAACTCCTCTTTCATATTTACCTAAATTTGCAGAATATTCTAAAACCATTCTATTTCTTCTAATTAATTCTTCTCGAATTCCGTTTTTACCATATTCAACTTCTTTCGGAGTTTCAATTGGAGCAGATAATAAACCTGAATAAGTAATTAGTTTATTATTATCACCTAAGATAATTGTCATGATACGATTTTCGTCTGGTTTATTACATTCTACAATTGATCCACAACCTTCTCGTTCATTACCTAAATCCATAACTTTTGGTTTAGATAATTCACCAACAAGCATAAAAAATATAATCAGTAAAAAGGAAACGCTTACCATTGCAGTTAAATCAACTCTTGAACTTAACTTTTTACTTCTAACTTTTTGAGGCAGATTTTTCATGGATTTAGATTTAAGTTAAAAGAATTAATTTGAAGCCAATAATTTTGATTCTTCTGAAGAATATTCATTTACAATTGCATAAGTTTCGATTTTAGCAATTGCCATTTCATCTAAAATATCAACTAAATTCTTAAAATTACATTTCTTGCTTGGCTTTATAATTACGATGGGACCGTATTTCTGTTTTCCCGTTGCAGCCAAATATTCTCGTATTGTATTGCTTTTTTCAAGTAGTACTTTACGAATTCCGTTATTACCATAGCTTACTTTTTTGGGTTCTCCTAAAGGACTAAATAAAAGACCTGAATAAGTAATTATTTTATTATTATCATCTAACAAAACGGTTATAATACGTTGTGGATTGACGCCACAAGTTATAACACCATCAAATTCCTCATCGCAATGCCTTTCTGGCATACTTAAATCCATAACTTTTGCTTTTGATAATTCACCAACAAGCATAAAAAATATAATCAGCAAAAACGAAACGCTGACCATTGCGGTTAAATCAACTCTTGAACTTAGCTTTTTACTTCTTACTCTTTGAGGCAGATTTTTCATAGATTTAGATTTAAGTTAATAAGGAATTATTTGGAAGCTAATAATTTAGATTCTTCCGAAGTAAATTCATCGACAATTGAAAAAGTATCTATATTTGCTATTCTCATTTCATCTAGAATCTCGACCAAATTTTTAAAATTACTTTTTGGACTTGGCTTTATAATTACAATTACACCATTTTTAGGTTTACCTACAGATATCATGTAATCACTTACTTCTTTCTTTTTTTGATATACTTCCTTACGAATTGCATCCTTTCCAAATTCAACTTTTTTCACCGTATTCTGGTCAAATTCTAATATACCCGAATAAGTTATTATTTTATCATTTTGGTCAAGTAAAATTGTATACAAACGATTTCCTCTAGTACAGCCAGGACAGCCATGTCCGCCTTCTTTATCCGGAAGACTTAAATCCAATACTTTGGGCTTAGACAATTCACCAACAAGCATAAAGAATATAATCAGCAAAAAAGAAACGCTGACCATTGCAGTTAAATCTACTCGTGAGCTCAATTTTTTACTTCTTACTTTTTTAGGTAAATTTTGCATAATGAATTGTTTTATATCTAAAAATAATAATTAAATGTTAATAAAATTAATTTTTTATTGAATATTTTTCACAGGTTGTAATCTAATGTTTCACAGGCTTTAGCAATAAATTTTGTGTCTATTTCGATTTGAATTTTGATGAAATAAATTTTTAATCAAAACCAAAAGGTATATATCCCCGTAAATGAACATATAACTTAAAATAATAATTATGAAAACTAGAAAATTTTTAGCGCAGTCATTTTAGCCTTATCATTCGGATTTACATCTTTTGCTCAAAAATCAGTAATGGTTGGTGGAGCAGCAATGTATCCAAACAAAAATATTATTGAAAATGCCGTTAATTCAAAAGATCACACAACACTTGTAGCTGCAGTAAAAGCTGCCGATTTAGTTGAAACTTTACAAGGCAAAGGACCGTTCACCGTTTTTGCCCCAACAAATGCAGCTTTTGATAAATTACCAAAAGGAACTGTTGAGTCATTATTGAAACCTGAAAATTTAAAAACACTGCAAACGATCTTAACCTATCATGTTGTCGCAGGAAAAATGAATGCTTCTGATATTGCAGAAGCTATAAAAGCAGGAAACGGAAAAGCTACGCTTAAAACAGTAAGCGGCGGAACTCTTACGGCTTGGATGAAAGGAAAAGATTTATATGTTACCGATGAAAATGGTAATAAATCTAAAGTAACAATTGCTGATGTGAACCAATCAAACGGGGTAATTCATGTTGTTGATTCAGTATTGCTGCCTAAAAAATAATTAAGATCTCCAAAAATAGAATGCCTACAATGAAGAAGCCTTGCATTAATGCAGGGCTTTTTTTATTTCTTTGCGGTCAAAGTACTTCCCGCAGAAGCAATTACAACACACAATACAGCCAAAATTTCATAAAAGCTTAAGTTTTCCTGTAGAAAGATAAATCCGCAAATAGAAGCAGCTGCAGGTTCTAAACTCATTAAAATACTAAATGTACGCGGAGGAAGCTGACCTAAGGCTTTCATTTCTAAAGTAAACGGAATCGCACTGGATAAAAGCGCAAGAGCAATTCCCATTCCGAAGAGTTTTGGAGTAAGATTAGCTAATCCGTTTTCAAGGAATCCGAAAGGTAAAATCAAGATTGCAGCAAATAACATTCCGGTCGAAACTGCCTGACCGCCATTCATTATTTTCGAAATTTTTCCACCTAAAACTATATATGCTGCCCAGAGTACACCAGCTAAAAGCGCAAAAATAACTCCTAAAATATCTAAGCGATCATTTGTCCACGGTGCTATTAAAACAATTCCCATTGCAGCGAGTAAAACCCAGCAATAATCGATTAAACGTTTTGAACCTATAATAGCCACTAATAGTGGCCCCATAAACTCTAAAGTTACAGCCAGACCAATTGGAATTCGTTCTATCGCAAAATAAAAAATCAAATTCATTGCGCCCAATGACAAACCATAAGGAATTACAATTTTCCATTGTGCAGGCGTAATCGCTTTTAAATTTGGCCTGTAAGCCAATAATAAAATTAATGCCGAAACACCAATACGTATAGATGCCGTTCCCGCCGCTCCAATTGCAGGGAAAAGTGTTTTTGCAATCGCAGCGCCGCATTGTACACTTATAATTGCCAATAAAACTGCCGGAACAGGAGGAAGGTTGAATTCTTTATTTTTCATAAATATAATAGTGCAGAAAATAAAATCAATTATTTCTGCTGTCTAAAACAAAAGTATTTTTAATTGATTATCCTAAAGCTCGTTTAGTAACATATGCGCGATAGCCAATGATCGCCATTTGCCATTTTTTTGCTTTCGAAATATCCAGACCTTGTTTAGTAAAACTAGGCAGTAGAATTTTATTTAGTTTGGCTAGAATTTTATACATGGCAGATTTGTTTTTTCAAAGATATAAAAAAAGACTTTGTTACTCACAAAGTCTTTTTTTAGCTTTAAAAATATAATTGATTTATTCGATTTTAAGGAGCAGATTTTGATCAGGGCCATTTTCAATATTTAAGGTGTTTTTTGGAGTTTTCAACCAGCCTGTTTTGTTAATAACAAATTTAAACATCTGGTTTTTGTCTTTTTCAAATTGACTTTTCGGAATTGAAAGTTCAAATGTATATTTATCTTTTCTAATCATTTGATAGTTTTTATCTGCCGGATTCCAATTGTTAAAAGTTCCTGCAATAGAAACACTTTTTACCAAATCAGCATCTAGTGTTTTGTTATGTCTATAGGTAAAAATAACATTGTCTTTTGTTAGTTTATAACCATAAGGCATTTTTTTAGGATCTTCTTTAGAAATTAAATTTGCAGTTAGGTTGATAATAGCATTTCCTAATGCATTTCCTGTGTTTTCATTGCTGATGTTTACAATTATTGAAATACCTAAATTGCTTTCAGGGTAAACCAAAAGCATATTTTGTGTACCAAAAGCGCCACCGTGTTTCCAGCAGTTTCTGCCAAAGTTATCTACTTGTATATGATCCCAAAAGTAACCGTTCCAGGTGGTATCACTATTAAGAATATTCTTTTGAGATTCCTGAACGATTTTATTTTTAGTATTCAATTCATATATAATAAATTTGGTTAAATCACTTAAAGTAGATTTTAAATATCCAGCAGCGCCCCATAAATTATCTGAAATATTTGGCATTAATTTTTTGCCATCATATCCATTAGCAACAACTACAGATTTATCTGGATTTAGATAAGTAGAATTCATGTTTAATTTTGAAAGAATGTTTTCCTTCAATAACGTTTCATAGCTTTTATGATAAACATTTTCTAGAATGTGTGCGGCAACCTGTAGACTTCCGTTGCTGTATTTAAACTTAGTTCCCGGCAAAGTGTCTAATTTCATAGTTTTTAAATCTTCGAAGAATTTAGTTCTCGAATATTCATCGTCCATTTTCTTGAAAGCGATATAACTGCTGTCTGTCTGCTTTTTTCTTAATTCCGAAGTATCAGGTAAATCTTTACTAAAACCCGTTCTAAACGAAACTAAATCCTTAATTTTAATTGGAGTTCCGTTATATTCTAAATTTGGGTAAGAACCTGTCAAGTATTTTCGAATATCATCTTCGGGACTTATTTTTCCTTCAACAACGGCCTGTGCAACTAATAATCCGGTAAATAATTTGGTTATCGAAGCTACTTCAAAAACAGTATTATTATTGGCTTGATTTCCCTTTCCTTTGTCTATTTCTCCGTAATGTTTTGTATAGGTTTTGCCATCTTTTACAACTCCTATAGAAACGGAATTTGCTTTAGAATTTTCGAGTAAAACTTTGGCATTCTTGTCCATGAAAGCTAAAATTTCTGTTTCTGTAAACGAGCTCGATTTTTGTTGTGCAAAGCAGGAAATAAACAATAATATAAATAAAACTGAAAATGCTTTTTTCATTTTGATGAGTTTTAATGATTTTGATATTATTTATATTAAAAAACCAGTGTTTTAGGCACTGGTTTTTTATCAATTGAAGGGATGTTTAGGATTTTTTATTATTTTCCTTTTCCCATTTTTTCAATTCCTTTTCACGTTGTTTCATGTCTTTCTCAAACTGCTTCATATCTTTTTCATGTTGTTTCATGTCAAGCTGATGCTGTTTCATATCGTTTTCATACTGCTTTATGCTTCTTTCGTATTCTTTTGAATCTCTGCCATATTTGATTTCAACATCCTGGTTGAATTTATCCATATCAAAATTGAATTTTTCCATAGCAATTTCATACTTCTCCATTTGTTTTTCAAAAATGGCTTCTCTCTGAGACATAATGGCTTCAACTTGTTTTTCGTAAGCAGAAAGATCTGGTTCAAAAGCTTCCATCTTTTTCTCAAACTCAGCCATTTCTTTTTCAAATTTAGCCCAAGCTACTTTATCTTTTGGACTTGCAGGAGCAACTGGCGGTTTTGGCATTTTTGACATGTCAATAACTGGTGCAGGAGGCATTGGTCCAGTAGGGAAAACCGGAGCAATTGGTGCAACAGGCGGAGCAGGAGGAACTGGTGAAGAACGATCTTCTGGAGTAACATCATTTTCGAAGTTTCTTACTACAACGTCACTATTTTGAATTAGTACAGGGTGATCGATTTGATCATCAGTAACTAAGCTCACACTTTTTGTACCTTCTTCATCTTTGTCAATTACAATACTGCAGTCTTTTAAAGCTTTAGTACTGTTCATTTCAATAATCTGAACTTTACCGCTTTCTTTAACAACTCTAATTTTAATAGCAATTAGTTCATTATCACTGTTTCTCTTAACATTCGAAATTTCTAAATCAACATTATGTTCTGATTTTAATTTTGCGGTTAAATCCTTTAATTCCTGATCTGTAGTCGATTTTGTGATTTTATAAACTTCGCCATCTTGAATTATAGAGGCCAAAACAGCTTTTTCGGTCTTTTCTTTAAGTTCTTTTTTCTCCTGCGCAATTGTTTTAATTTGGAACAAGAGAACAAACGCTCCAAGTGCCGGAATTATGGCGTAATATTTCCAGTAATTCCATTTTTTTGATTGATTTTTGTTTAACATAACAATTCGTTTTTTGATTAATGATTGGTAAAAATGATTGGTGATGGCAACACAAGTTTCATGTGTTGTGATTTTTAAAAGCGTGTATTGATATGCTTTTTTGTCTGATATTTTTTTAGCAGCTTCATTATCTGCAATGAATTCTAAATTTTGAAGAATTGCTTTTTTGTAAAGCCAGATAATGGGATTGAACCAAAACAGAATACAGAAAACCCTCGAAATAATTACATCAACGGTATGATGTTGATCGCTATGCACTTTTTCATGCTCTAAAATACTTTCTAATTCTGATTCGCTGTACATTGATGAGTTGTACACGATATAATCAAAATAAGAAAATGGTGCAATATTTTCTTCAACATCTACAAATTTGAAATCGGCCTGCTGTTCTATTTTTTTTCCTTTTAAAACAGAATTCAGACTGTAAAAATCAATTCCGAATTTTATCATAAAAGCAGCAAACCCAAGTGCGTAAATACCTAATGAAACCAGATTCCAGTTTATTTCAAAAGATTCTTCTTCAGCTATTTGCGGATGATAATTTGGAGTATAATGAAAGTTCACTGCTGAAGAATAGTCAACCGGAACCGGCGGAACCGGATCAATCCAGACTACTTTTGTATAAACAACAAACGGTAAAACAATTGATGTTATTAAACCGGCTAGTAAAAACCATCTGCTGCTATTGAAAAAAGTTTCTTTTCGCAGTAAAAAAAAGTATGCAAAATAAAACAAAGCGATTAAACCACTTGATTTGACGATAAAAATGAAAAGTGCTTCCATAATGATTATTTTTCTTCGTTTACTTTTTTTCGTTTGGATTTTCAATCATAGCCAGGATTTCGCGTAATTCATCTGCAGAGATTTTTTCTTCTTTGGCAAAAAACGAAACCATATTTTTATAAGAGCTGTTGAAATAATTATCAATGGCTGTATTCATATACTTTTTACTGTAAGCTTCAAGAGTTACGGCAGGATAATATTGATGTGTGTTTCCAAAAGCATTATGCGCCACAAAACCTTTTTCTTCAAGATTACGAACTATTGTCGAAAGTGTATTATAATGCGGCTGATCTTCTGTAATTTCTGCCTGAATTTCTTTTACAAAAGCTTTTTTGAGCCTCCATAAAATATGCATTATTTCTTCTTCTTTGTTGGTTAGTTTTTGCATTTTCAGATTTTTAAAAAATTAGAAACGATTTTTTAATCACGAGTTTCGATCTCAATTACACCATTTGCGCCTTTTTCGCCGTATTTGGTTATCGCCTCAACTCCTTTATAAACACTTACAGATTCAATTTTTTTTGTATCAATATCTTTAACATCAAAACTGCGAGGCATTTCCTTTCCGTTAACAATTACAAGACTTTCTAATACTTTGCCATTAGTTTTTGTATCATTCGAAATTGCAATAATAGAACCATCGGTAGTTGTAATTACTTTAGTATTAGTTTTATTATCTGTATCAATAGTTACAGTAGTACTAATATTTGTGTTAGTATTACTATTAGTTTTTGTACTAGTATTAATATTATCGTTAACATTGGTATCAATTTTAGTGGTTAGTGTTTTGCTGGTTGCAGTTTTAGCATTATCAGGTTCAGAGGCATCTATAGAGCTGATTTTTTTACTAACAGCAACTTTAGTCTTTGCTTCGTCATCAGTTTGAATACCAACGCTTTTTTGGCCTTTTTCATCTGTAGTAACAATTACTCCAAAATCTTTAATCGCTTTATCGCCGTTAACCTGAATAGATTGTGCTTGCTGCTTTCCATTTTTAATAGCAACTTTTAGTGAAGTTAAATAGTTCTCAGCATTTCTTTTTACATCAGAAACTTCAAAATCAACATTGTGAAGTTTTTTTAAATTTTCTTTAATTTTTTCCAAGTCTGCATCTGTAGAGCTTTTCTTGATTTTGTAAACATCTACAGATTTAATTTCTCCCGAAACTTCTTTTACAGTTTGTTGTCTTTCTTTTGCAACTACTTCAACCTGAAATAGTAAAACAAAAGCTCCAAGAGCAGGAATTACAACATAATACTTCCAGGAATTTCTTTTTTTTGATTGATTTTTGTTTAACATGACAATTCGTTTTTTGATTAATGATTGATAAAAATGATTGGTAATGGCAACACAGCTTTCGTGTGTTGTTATTTTTAAAAGCGTGTATTGGTACGCTTTTTTATCTGATATTTTTTTAGCGGCTTCTTTATCGGCAATAAATTCTAAATTCTGAATAATTGCCTTTTTATAAAGCCATATAATAGGATTGAACCAAAAAAGCATACAAAAAGCTCGTGATATCAAAACGTCAACAGTATGATTTTGATCGCTGTGCACTTTTTCATGTTCAATAATATTTTCTAATTCTGCAGACGTGTACATTGATGAGTTGTATACGATATACTCGAAATAAGAAAAAGGAGGAATATTTTCGTTTGTATCAATAAATTTGAAATCAGCCTGTTGATGTACTTTTTTTCCTTTTAAAATAGAATTTAAACTATAAAAATCCATTGCAAATTTTATCAGAAAAACTAAAAGGCCAATACAATAAATGGATAACATAACGTAGATCCAATTTATTTCAAAAGATTTGTTTTCAGTATTTTGGATAAGATTTGTACCAGAAAAATCTATGTTTGGAATAGGAGTAGGGTTAACCCAAACAACTTTAGTATAAACTACAAGAGGAAGTACAACGGAGGTAATTAAACCCGTAAGTAAAAACCATCTATTGCTAGTAAAGAAAGTTTCTTTTCGAAGTAAAAAATAATAGGCACAGTAAAATAATGCCACTAAGCCAGCCGATTTTGCGATATAAACAAATATTGATTCCATAACTATCATTTTTCTTCGTCTATTTTACTGTTATTTATTGTCTTTTGGATTTTCGATCATTGCCAGAATTTCGCGTAATTCATCTGCAGAAATTTTTTCTTCTTTGGCAAAAAACGAAACCATATTTTTATACGAACTGTTGAAATAATTGTCAATAGCCGTTTTCATATATTTTTTGCTGTATGCTTCAAGAGTTACTGCTGGATAATATTGATGTGTATTTCCAAAAGCATTATGTGCTACAAAACCTTTTTCTTCCAGATTTCTAACAATTGTCGAAAGTGTATTATAATGCGGCTGGTCTTCCGTTATCTCTGCCTGAATTTCTTTTACGAATGCTTTTTTAAGCTTCCATAAAATCTGCATTATCTCTTCTTCTTTGTTGGTTAACTTTTGCATGTTTTCTAATTTTAATTCAAACCTACAACTATTTTTTTAGTTACACAACTATAAATATAGTTATTTAACTAAAAATTTCGTTTTATGGTAAACTAAAAGCATAGAAAAGCTATTCAGAATCAAAGTTAATGATTTGAATTATAATGATTTATGTGTAAAAGTTAAATTTATTTATTTTTCTCCAGAAGTAAAGCTTTTCTAATCCAAAGGCAGCAAAGAGTCGCCATGATTCCGATAGACGCCATAAAAAGCCAGTTTTTTTGATAGCCAAAATGGTCAGCAATTCCAAAACCAAGTTTAGTACTAAATATATGAGCCAAGCTAAAACTCATTGTATACAAAGCCATATAACGCCCTTCCTGACCACGCGGTGCACGGCTTAAAGCAAATGCATTAGAAAAAGGAAAGGTTAAGATCTCTCCAATTGAAATACAAATCATGCTGATAACCAGGATTCCGGCCCAAACATTAATCAACAATAAAAAGAAACTTAATGCCATTACAAATGATCCTATAATGATGATTTTGATTTTTGGAAAACCTTTTCTTTCCATAAAACCAACGGTTGGCATTTCTAAAGCAAAAATCAAAAGCCCGTTTAAAGTCATTAAAAGTCCGGTTTGAAATTCGTTTAAACCATATTGCTTATGATGATATAAAGGTAAAGTTGTAAAAAGCTGAAAGAAAATAATTGCAGTAACAAAACTCACAAATAAGAAAGCCCAGAATATTTTATCGTGAAATACTGATTTTACATTCAATACACTTTCGATTTTATCATCATGATCGACCTTTTTCTTTTCCTTAACTAATAAAGCAAAAATCGATATGGAAATAATACACGAAGCACCATCAACCCAAAACAAACCAGAATACCCCATTCCCATAATAATCAAACCTCCAAGAGCTGGTCCTGCAGCAAATCCTAAATTTACGGCAAGACGAACCAGCGTTAAAGCACGAGTTCTGTTTTCTGGTTTTGCATAAGCGCCCAAGGATACAAACATGGCAGGACGAAACATATCGGCAATTGTCATTAATACAAACATTGCAATACACAGCCCCCAGAAAGAGGTAATATATTGAACAAAGAAAAGTGATACTCCGCTGGTAAACAGACTGAAAACCATTATTTTGTAAAACCCGATTTTATCAGAAAGTTTCCCTCCAAGCCACGAACCCAGCATAGAACCCAAACCAAATGAAACCATAATCCAGCTTACCTGATCTAAAGAAAACTGTAAATCTTCATTTAAATATTTTGCTAAAAAAGGCAGCACCATTGTACCGGCACGATTTATAAAAGTAATTAATGTAAGTATCCAAATTTCTCTTGTAAATCCTCTAAAATTGTTGAAGTAATGGTTTGCTGCAGTTTTAAGCATTATGGGTAAGTTATTTGCCACAAAGCTAGAAAACTTTGGCACATTAAGCGGTTGCTGCTTTGTTAATTTTAAACTATTTTTGCATAAAATTTCCAAAGATGAAAAATTGTATTGCCCTTATTTTGCTTCTGGCTTTTAATTTTGGCTTTAGCCAAAGTAAATTTAGCAAGACTGAAGCTGAAAAATTCCAAAAGCAAATAAACTCAGAATATGCTGATGCTAAGACAAGTCCATTAATGGAAGAAGATTTAAAGACTTTTAAAACTTTAGATTTTTACCCAATTGATGGAAAGTATTTTGTGAACGCAAAATTTGAAAAAGCTGCAAATGAAAAAGTTTTCGAAATGAAAACTACCGGAACAAGAACACCGCAATATATAAAATACGGGACTTTATCCTTTACTATAAATGGTGTTGCAATGAAGCTGAATGTTTATAGAAACATTGAACTTTCTAAACAAAAAGAATACAAAGATCATTTATTCCTTCCTTTTTCTGATTTAACATGCGGTAAAGAAAGTTATATTGGCGGAAGATACATCGACTTAAAAATCCCAAAAGGAAAAACAATTGCAGTCGATTTCAACCAGGCATACAACCCGTATTGTGCTTATAATCATAAATATTCTTGCCCGCTTGTTCCGCTGGAAAATGATTTAAAAGTAGAAATCAAAGCCGGAGTGAAAACATTTCATTAATGGAATTCTTTAATTTTCATACCCATCAATTTACAAATCAATCTAATATAGTAGAATTGGTGAATCAATATCCGCAGGAATTTGATTCGGCGATTCTGTTTTATTCTATCGGAATTCATCCGTGGCATATTAAGGAAAGTCAAATTGATTTAGAATTGAAAATTATAGAAGATAAACTGCAAAGTGATAATTGTTTAGCAATAGGCGAATGCGGTTTAGACAAACGAATCGAAATTCCGTTAGAACTGCAGATTCTGGTTTTCGAAAAACAATTGGCCTTAGCCGAAAAATATAAAAAACCAGTCGTGATTCATTGCGTTGCTGCTTTTCAGGAAGTGACAGCAATTAAAAAGAAATTAAAAATTTCTGTTCCGATGATTATTCACGGTTTTTCAAAAAACAAACAATTGGCAGAACAACTAATTAAAGACGGATTTTATATTTCTTTCGGAAAATATTTATTGAGAAATCCCGATTTAAAAACCGTTTTTCAGAATATCCCAAACGATCGTTTTTTTCTGGAAACCGACACAATTGAAGAGGGTATTAAGCAGGTTTACGATTTAGCATCAGAATATAAAAATATTACAATCAAAGAATTACAAGATATTATCTCAAGTAATTTTGCAGAAGTATTTGGGAGAAAGTGATTAGTAATTAGTGAAAAGTAAATAGTAAATAGTAAAAAGTAAAAAGTGAAATAAGTTTGTCACCCTGAGCGAAGTCGAAGGGCGCTCCAATAGGATGTTGGGCTTCGACTTCGCTCAGCCTGACAGCAGAGAACTTGAAACTTGAAACTTTAAACTTGAAACTTTAAACTTGAAACAAAAGAAAACAAACTAAAAAAAAACAAAAAATATAATATGGCAGAGTGGACAGAAAGAGCCGAGCTTTTATTTACAAAGGAAGGATTAGAAAATTTGCGTAATGCAAATGTATTAGTAGTAGGTTTAGGCGGTGTTGGATCGTTTGCAGCTGAATTTTTAGCAAGAGCAGGAGTTGGAAGTATGACAATTGTTGATGGTGACGTTGTAGATATTACAAACATTAACAGACAATTACCAGCTTTGCATTCTACTGTGGGGGAAGCAAAAATTAAAATCGTTGGTGATCGATTAATGGATATTAATCCAGAATTGAAACTTACCCGCGTTCAGGAATTTCTATCTCCGGAAAGAGCTTTTGAAATCGTTTCTCCAGAATTTGATTATGTTTTAGACTGTATAGATAGTATTACCCCAAAACTTAATTTAATTATTGCTGCAAAACGCAAAAGAGTAAAAATCATCAGCAGTATGGGAGCAGGAGGAAAGATGCTGGCTTCTAAAGTAAAAGTGGGTGATATCTCTAAAACTATAAACTGTTATTTCTCAAAAGCAATTCGTAAGAGATTAAAAGCGGTAAATATCAACAAATTAAAAGTTGTTTTTTCATCTGAAATCCAAAACGAAAAAAGCCTAAAATTAACCGACGGAAAAAACTTTAAAAAATCTTTCTACGGAACAAACAGCTACATGCCCGGATTATTCGGCCTTCACGCTGCGGAAACGGTAATTCGCTATTTATTAAAGAAAGAGTAGAAGGTTTTGTTTCAAGTTTAAAGTTCAAAGTTTCACGTTCTAAACGATAAACTTTGTCAAAGTTACCCAAGCCCAGTAACTTGAAACATGAAACAAAGAAAACCTGAAACAAAAACTTAGAATCTTAGCACCTCAGAACCTTAGCACCTTAAAAAAAATGATTAAAACAGTAATTTTTGATATGGACGGCGTAATTGTCGATACAGAACCCGTTCATCGTTATGCCTACTACAAACAGTTTTCAGAATTAAATATTGAAGTTCCTGAGGAAATGTACACTTCATTTACCGGATTTTCGACGAGAAATACTTTTCAGAGTTTAAAAGGTTTTTTCCCAACAATTGAACATGAAGTAGAGGATTTAATTCAAAGAAAAAGAAGCCTTTTTAATGATGCTTTTGATACCAAAGAAGATTTATATCTTTTAGAAGGTGTTGAAGATTTAATTAAGGACATATACGCAAACGGAATTCAGTTGATTTTAGCATCTTCGGCTTCAAAAGTTACTATTGAGCGTGTTTTTACAAGATTTAATCTGCATCAGTATTTTTCTCATATTGTGAGTGGCGAAGATTTTCCGCAGTCAAAACCAAATCCGGCTATTTTTAATCACGCCGCTTCATTGTCGATTGCGCCAAAAGAGGAATGTATTATTATTGAAGACAGTACAAATGGTGTAAAAGCCGCAAAAGCTGCCGGAATTTACTGTGTAGGTTACAACAGCATTCATTCTAACCTGCAGGATTTATCAGAAGCTGATATTGTTATCAATCATTTTAGTGAACTGAATGCACAAAAAATATCACAGCTTACGGCTTGAATTATGTAAAATTTAACATTTGTTAGCTAATTGAATTTGTAAATTTGAACAAAAACAAACAAAAACTTATAATGAAAAAAATACTTATTGCATTAGCCATCATTTTGGCACCTTTTGCAGCTGAAGCACAAGTAAGAACGCCGCAAGCGAGTCCAAAAGCTTATATCAAACAAACAGTGGGTTTAACGGATGTTGAAGTTACGTATTCAAGACCGGGAGCCAGAGGCAGGGCTGTTTTTGGAAACTTAGTTCCTTTTGGTAAACTTTGGAGAACCGGAGCAAATGAAAATACCGTTATTAATTTTAGTGACGATGTTGTAATTGACGGTAAAACTTTGAAAAAAGGAAAATATGCAATTTATACCATTCCTAAAATCGAAAGCTGGGAAGTTATTTTTTATCTTTCTACAGACAACTGGGGATTACCTGAAAACTGGAACGACGCTTATGTTGTTTTAAAAACTACAGTTAAAGAAAACGCATTGCCAACTCCGGTTGAAACTTTTACAATTGGGATTAATGGTTTAGATCAAAACTTTGCTTATTTAGAAATGGCTTGGGAAAACTCTCATGTTGCTTTAAAATTTGAAGTTCCAACGGCTAAAAATGCAATTGCAAGTATTGAAAAAACGCTGGCTGGGCCAACTTGGAATGATTATTATGCAGCATCACAATATTTATTTTCTTCAAACGGAAATTTAGATACTGCTAAAATATATGTTGATAAAGCATTAGATATGAGTACTGATAAGCCTTACTATGTTTCAAGATTAAAATCATTAATCCAGGCAAAACAAGGAGATAAAAAAGGTGCTGTTGAAACTGCAAAACTTTCATTAGCTGCTGCAGAAGCTGCAAACAACCAAGATTATGTAAAAATGAATAAAGACAGCATCGCTGAATGGAGCAGATAATTTCTTGAAAATTTCTATATAAAAAATTCTAAAATCCAAAGCTTTATGAGTTTTGGATTTTTTTTGAAATTAACACAGACAGACTTGTCTGTATATTGAAATAATTTTTATATTTGTATATCAAATTATTGAAGATGCAGCCAAGAGAACGTATTTTAGAAAAGACTTTTATTTTATTCCATAAGCAGGGTTACAACGCTACGGGAATCAATCAGATTATAGAAGAATCGAAAGTAGCAAAAGCTAGTTTTTATCAGCACTTTAAATCTAAAGAAGATTTATGTGTGGCATTTTTAGAGCAGCGTCATTCTTTTTGGTTTAACGAATTACTAAAATTTACAAATAATATAGAAGATTCAAATTCTAAAGTTTTAGCTTCTTTTGAGTTCTTAGTTTACATGAATGAAAAAGAAAATTTTAGAGGCTGCAGTTTTCTAAATATACTTTCAGAGATTCCGCCGGATAATGTAAAGATTCTCAGTGTTATTCAAAGCCATAAAAGTGATTTGCGTAATTTTTTCAGGGATATTTTGAAAGATGAACTAATATCAGATCATGTTTATTTATTATTTGAAAGCTGTATAATTGAAAGTCAGTTATTTAAATCAAACGAGTTAATAGAACAATCAAAGAAAATAATTCAAACTTTAATTTTAAAATAATGGAACAGAAATTACCGCTGCCATCTTTCACTTTAGAAACGGCAAAAGAAAAAATTCAGCTGGCAGAAGACGCATGGAACAGCCAGGATCCGGAAAGAGTTTCAAAGGCTTATACTATTGACAGCGAATGGAGAAACAGAGATAAATTCGTAAACGGACGCGATGAAATTGTTCTTTTTTTAACTGAAAAATGGAAGAAAGAGAGAAACTATAAATTGAAAAAGGAATATTGGGCACATACCGAAAATAGAATTGCAGTACGATTTGAGTATGAATATCAAGATCTTAATGGAAATTGGTTTAGAGCGTACGGAAATGAAAACTGGGAATTTGATGCTAATGGTTTAATGCAGAAAAGATATGCCAGCATAAACGATCTTCAAATAAAAGAAGATGACAGGAAATTCAAATAAACTAATTCATACTTGGCGGTTCCGGAATTTTGATCTTTCTTTTGATTTTCTTTACAATTAAAAGATAAAAAGTAATTCCGCCCAAAATTATAAGTAAAGCAATTTGGAGCTGGCCTAAACTATTATTTTTGCTGTACATTGCATTTGCATTGGCCAGCTTTGCTTTTCCTTCTTTAATTTGAATTTGAGACAAAGATTCTAAAGTTTTTAAAGCTTGCGCACTCGAATAAGCAATTTTATTCCAGTTTTTGTTTTCGGCTTGTTTGTTGATTTCTTTACAAGAACCCAGAAAAGCATCAAAATGTTTTTTTTCGTTATTGGTTAAAACCGTTTTAGCATACAAATCATCAATATTGTGAATGATGTCTAAAGTATGAATGATTTCATTTTTTTTAATATTATCGCTTAAATCCAGTTTTTCAGCTTCGGATTTTATAAAATGAAGCTGTTTCGAGTATTGAAAAATATAATGTGCGACAACCAATCGATCTTTATAAATCGCGTTTATATTATCATTTACATTTTTAGAATTTCGGAGCGTATTGAAATTTCCCAATAAAATTATCAGCATTACAATCAGCAGGATAAAAGCTGCTTTGGTTTTATTGCTGTATTTTTTATGGTCTTTCATAACGCTCTATTTAAGTAGTGGGTTACTCAAAGATAGAGATTTTTAGATTAAGTTTGTCATTCCGAGGAACGAGGAATCGCACTCGTAACTCGACAAAGATTAGGGCTTTTCCTTGCGTAATTTCTAGTGCGATTCCTCGTTCCTCGGAATGACAAAATTATGTTTTTTTGATCTAAAAGAAAGATTTATTTGGAAGTAGATTGCTTAATAAGCGAAAGAGTTTGTCTGTTTATAATTTCAGCAGCATCTGATAAAAATCTTGGATTCGTACACTCACCGTAATTAATATAAACAAGATGATTATCATCTTCAAGATTTTCATTTTTTTCTTTAGCATATAAATAACTATCCATTCCCATAGTCAAATAAACAGGAGTTCCTGCGTTGTATAATTGAGTAGCTATATCTATTAATCTTTTTTCGGCTGCAAATTTTATATCTTCTTCTTTATAAGAATATAAAAACATACATTCAATAAGAGAACAAAATTTTCTGCTTTTTAAAGGAGGATATTTTTCAAAAATTTCAATCCCTTGATTTAAATTTTCAAAGCATTTTGTATAAAGCTGCTCAGCAATAGAATAATCTTCAACTATTTCAGTATCATTAGTATCTTGGCTTTTGACAGAAAGGCTCAAAAGAAGTAATATCATTAAAACAATTTTTTGAAGCATAATTATCTTTATAAAGATTATAAATTTATTTCAATCTAAATTTTTTACCTTCTTTATAACCAATGGGAAAAGTTGGACCTTTTACTCCAAATGGCCCTGAACCATTTTCATTATAATAATATTCTTCTTTATTATCAGTATATCGTCCGGCGCATAAAAGATTGAAAGTGGTGCTTTTTCTACTTGATTTAAGAACATTTATATCAATCCAAACAGGTATTTTATTTTTTCGATAAAGCAGTTCTACAACTTCATTATCCGTCAAATTCAATCTTATAATTCCCCCATCTTCGGGATAAATATCAAATTTATCCATATTTCCGATGACATTTGGCGGGGTAAAAATTATATTATACTTGAAATCAGTTGTTAACTTATCTTTGACATAATTTTCGGCAAATTTCAGAGCTACAAAACTTGCACCGTTTAAATGAAATAAAAACTCTTCTTTTGTCATTTTATGTCTAGAATTTTCAAACTAACATCCCCATTTAACAATTTTGATTTATGGTCTTTTAATTATCTTCTTCTAAAATCAAATCACTATTACCCTTTTTATCTCCTCTAAAAAACAAAAACTGCAAAATCAAAGCCAAGCCTATAGTTAAAATTGCACCAATAAAATTCAGCCATAAATAACCCAATTTTTCTTGTTTGTAAACCATAAAGTAATAAATGATTATAATTACAAACTGGCTTATACAGGCACTAATAAACATAGGTTTTGCCTGAACACGTTTTAGATAAAAACCAACAAGGAAAATTCCCAAGACAGTTCCGTAAAAAATTGAACCAATTATATTTACAAGTTGAATTAAATTTTCAAACAAAGTTCCTACGCAGGCAAAAAGAATTGCAATAATTCCCCAAAAAAGTGTGAAAAATTTAGTTGCATTAAGATAATGTTTCTCTGATTTTTCGGTTTTGATATTTCGTTTGTAAATATCAATTGCTGTTGTTGAAGCCAAAGCATTTAATCCAGAAGCTGTTGAAGACATTGCTGCAGAAAGAATAACCGCAAGTAATAAACCAATTAATCCTTTTGGTAAATAATGCAGGATAAAGTGGAAAAAGACATAATCTTTATCGTTGGTTTCGCTGTTACTATCGGCTCTTGAAATGATTTCTTTGGCACGATCACGCAAATCTTTTTCTTTATTCGATAAAGTGACTAATTCTTTACGAAGAATCGGATTATCATAATCCTGATTCAACTGATCGATATATAGTAAGTTGATTACTTTTTTATCTTCGGATAATTTGTCCAGCTTTTTTTCAAGAACATGATATTCTTCTTTATATGCCGATTTTTCAATTACAATTTTATTATTCGGATTAAAATTTAAAGGAACGGGATTGAATTGAAAAAATACAAAAACCATAACTCCGGTTAACAGAATAAAAAATTGCATTGGCACTTTTAAAAGCCCGTTCATGATTAATCCCATTTGGCTTTCTTTTACCGATTTCCCGGATAAATATCTTCCAACCTGAGATTGATCTGTACCAAAATAAGCGAGAGCTAAAAAGAATCCGCCCGTAATTCCACTCCAAAAAGTATATTTTTCTTCCGGATCAAAAGAGAAATCTACAATATTCATTTTATCATTTGCTCCGGCAATATGCAGTGCACTTGTAAAAGTCATATCATTTGGAAGGTAATGTAAAATCAGGAAAAACGTGATAAACATTCCTGACATAATTACAAACATCTGCTGTTTCTGCGTTACGTTTACGGCCTTAGTCCCTCCAGAAAAAGTATAAATTATAACCAAAACTCCAATTATTATATTCATACCGGTTAAGTTCCAGCCTAAAAGTGCCGATAAAATAATAGCCGGAGCATAAATCGTCAATCCCGTTCCTAAACCTCTTTGAATTAAGAATAAAATAGCGGCAAGAGAACGAGTTTGTACATCAAATCGTTTTTCCAGATATTCATAAGCGGTAAAAACTTTATATTTATGATAAAGCGGAATAAATGTGAAACAAATAACAACCATTGCAATTGGCAGTCCAAAATAGAACTGCACAAAACCCATTCCGTCATGATAAGCCTGTCCGGGAGTAGATAAAAATGTAATTGCACTGGCCTGAGTTGCCATTACTGAAAGTCCAACGGTATACCAAGGCGTTTCGTTGTTTCCTAAAATAAAATCTTCAACGTTTTTACTTCCTTTGGTTTTCCAGGAACCGTAACCAACAATGAATAAAAGTGTTACAATAAGTACGATCCAGTCAAATAGCTGCATAGGTTATGAATAAAATTGCATGATTAAGAAAAAAATCACAATATAAATGAGGTTAGCAACTAAAACGTAGGTGTAACTTTTTTTCCATTTTTTTGTTTTTTTTGCTTCCATATTTTTGAAATTATTGCTTTAAATCCTGTTTAGGAGCTTCAAGAGGCTGTTTTAGCGAAATAATATTCGACAGTAATCTGTAAGCGCCCGCAACACCTTCCGGCAGTTCTCTAAAAAAGCTTAGACCGGTGTAAATGTAATATCCTTTTCCATACGGAGCGACTAATAAAGCGCCATTTTTAGCAGATTCACCTTTGTCGTGTGAAGAAATAATAGGAGTAAAGGCCGGATCATATTCGTCTGGGTAATATAAGCCCTGTTCTTGTGTCCATCCTTCAAAATCTTTTGAAGTGATTTTATTTGGCGTATTTAAAACCGGGTGATTTGGTGCAAGGAAAGTAACTTTAGCATTTTCTTCGGTCACACGGTCGTTTGATAATTTTAATGGATATGGTGCAATTTTATCGGTTACTAATTTGCCGTATGTATTGTACTGTACAATCATGTTTTTACCGCTTTTTACAAAATTGAATAAGATATTTTGTTTGTTTGCCAAAGCGTTTACGGTGTTATAAGCACGAATTCCTGTAATAACGGTGCTGAAAGAATCTAGTTTTTCAGGAGTAATTTCTTCTGGTTTTAAAATAGAAACTTTGTAACCCATTTGGGTTAAACTTTCTGGAACTTCGTCGCCTGCACCCATAATATAAGCGATAGCATCGCCAGAAGTTTTTAAATCAATTCTAATACATTTTGATTCAGCCGGTTTTAAAACCATTTGTTTTGTAATATGATTAAAATCTATAATAGTTTCGTCTCTGTCAAAACGTTTGTTGTCAACAACAGCAATGCTTTTTGCTACAACTTCTTCTGGATTTACAGGCGGTGTAACTTCAAAGTAAAAGATTTGCTCTGTTCCTTTTTTATCTAAAGTAAACGCAATTTGTTTTGGAGAAACATTCCAGCTTTTTGGTAAATCCAGCTGCAGGTTTCCTTTTACATCATCTTTTCCGGCACGAACTTTTACTGGAACCATTTTGCTTTTGGTATCTCTAAAAATCAAAACTTTTTCAAGGATAGAAGTAGTAACTTCTGGAACTATATCCAGGAAATTATACATTTCGCCTTTTACGCCATCATTGTATTTGTAAACAACGGTGCGTTCAAACGGAATTTCGACATTGTTGATTTTAATATTAAAAATCACTTTTACTTCTCTAATAATATCAGGAATACCTATATTTTGCTGATTAGAAACGGTGTACATTCCAACCGTCGCTTTTTCTTTTAACCAATATGGCTGTGTATATTCGATATTATTTGGAAGCTGTATTTGAAGATTGATTTTTTGATCGTTATTATCTTTTAAAATGCTGTTTTGAGCTGTTGTTTTATTGTCTGGCAATGTTGTAACGCTTGTCAATTGCATTTCAACAGCACATCTGTTAATAGCTTCTAAGCTCAAACGAATACTGCTTCCCGGAGTTGCTTCTTGTTCGTTCGAAACTGCTTCAAGATATAAACCGGAACATGAAGCAATGATATTTTTTATAGCAGCCGATTTTAAATTTTTCCAATGTGTATCGTCTAAAGCCTGAATCATGATGTAAGCCTTAACTAAATCCGGAATACTTGCCGATGGATTACTGAAATTGTATTTATCAATAATTGAAGCCACTAAATCCCCAACAGGTTTTCCATTTTTAACACGGTTCCAGCTTGTGTCGATTCCGTCAAATAAATTGTCGCGGTCTTTTGGAGTTTCTCCATTAATAAGTTCAAGATATTCCGTTTCTAAACCACGAACTCCAGTACTTCCAAAACCTTGTGACTGGTGGCGGCTTCGGCTTAAAGCAGCAATTTCCTGATTCGATTTTCCAATTCCGGTATAATATACACCCGTTTCTAACTTCGTAAATTTAGATTTATTAGCGGCATCAAATTTTTCCTGACTTCCGTAAAACCACCATGAAGGATTAAAAAATTGACGTTTTACCTGCCAAGGCGAAACAAATTTTAATTGCTCCGGATAAACTTTTGGATCGTTTGTTAATTTAAAACTTTCCACACTCAACATGGCAGATGATGTGTGATGACCATGTGTAGTTCCTGGTGAGCGGTGATCAAAACGGTTAATGATGATATCCGGCTGAAAATTTCTAATCGTCCACACCACATCTGCAAGTACTTTATCTTTATCCCAAATTTCCAGGGTTTCGTTTGGGTTTTTAGAGAAACCAAAATCATTTGCTCTTGAAAAAAATTGTTCTCCGCCGTCTATTTTTCTGGCTTCAATTAATTCCTGAGTTCTAATTACACCAAGTAATTCACGCAATTGCGGGCCTATTAAATTTTGACCGCCGTCGCCGCGCGTTAATGATAAATAACCGGTTCTCGCATTCATTTCATTTGCTAAATACGAAATCATTCGGGTATTTTCGTCATCAGGATGTGCAGCAACATACAATACAGAACCTAAAAAGTTTAGCTTTTTAATTTGATTGTAAATTTCGACTGCGTTAGGCTTTTGCGGCTGTTGTGCAAATAAGGTTTGAAAACTTATAAAAAATAAAAGAAGTATTTGAACTTGTATTTTTCGCATGGTGTAGTTAAATGGTTTTGAAATGTGTCCCAAAAATACTAATTAAATCTTGGAACAAAATTTAAATGAAATGTTAATGCTGATTTTTGAGGACTATTTAGCTGATTTTTAAAATAGAAAAAGAGCGTATTAAAACTTAATACGCTCTTAAATATTTAGATGTTATCTTCTTCCGTGGCCATGACCGTGATCATCATCGTCATGATCATGTCTATCATGCTTTCCGTGGTGTTTGTCATGTTTATCGTGCTTATCATAGTGTCTGTGATCTCTGTGATCATAACGACGTTCGTTGTAACCATAAGCCGGTCTTGCTCTGTAAGGTCTTTGCGGAGCGCCGTGGTATCCTTTATAATATTTCACTCTATGACGATCGAAGTAAGTATAAGGAGTTCTTCCGTGATAATCTGTTAAAACAACTTTATAGCCTCCGTATAAATCATAATTTCTGTATTGTCTTGGTAAATAAGTTGCTCTAACCCATCTTCCTCCTCCAAAATAGATAAATTGTGATGCACGTACATCATAATAAGCTTCAATATCTGGAAGATAGTAATATTCCATTTCAGCATATCCGGCTGGTCCCCAAGCAGGAGGTGTCCCTATATTAACGTTAACTGATACCTGAGCTTGTGTGGCATTTGCAACCAAAAGAAATAATCCGGCGATTGCTATTTTAATTGTTTTCATTTTTTCTAAAGTTTAATGTTAATCTTTGTTTAAGGATTTTCATATATCGTGCCAAAAATAAAATGCAATTGTATTTCATCGGATAAATTATGTTTTTTAACGATTAAATTAAGGTTAAATATTCTGTAAAATATTGATTTTTAAAGCGTTTTGCGAAATGTAAATTTTCTAAAAAAAAATCTAAATATTTTTTGATTATCGATAATCAACAACTCTTGGTTTTGCAAGCTCAAAACTCTGCAAACCATAATCTGTAGTTTCAAATGTATTGGTTTTGAAAACATTATCACCCTGAAAAGGAATACTTGGGTAATATGACAGTGACAGTTGAAAATTACTAAAAACCAAATAGTCATTGCTTATCAATAAGCCCAAAGTAATTTTTGAATACGGTTTGCTGTCGAACATGGCATTTTTTGGACTTCCTAAAAACGCTATAGTGTAATTAAAAAACGGATTTAAACGAAATCCCCAAAGCGCATATGGAGAATACGTTTGTGTCTGCAAGGATAAAACCGTTTTACTGGTTCCATATAAGGCACTGTTAAATCCTGCGAGACCATTTCGTTCATTTATATTGAGTTCGTCTCCAATTATTTCCTCCCGATTAGCGCCAATAACAACTCTAGGGTTTACGAATTGTCGTAATTTCCAGTTTCCGAGATTAAAGAGTTTTGTAAAATAATTTGATTCAAATAAATAAGCAGTTTGATACGTTTTGGATTGATGAAAATAGGTTCCGGCTTCAAAATTCATACTCAAAAAACCTAATCGGTAATAATTACCAAAAGAAAACTGTGCACCGGCATAAGGCCTCCAAAAGGTGTTTTTATATTGATATCCAAATGTAATTCCGTAAATACGGCCAATTGGGACGTCTTCTGTCTGGCCATTTCTAAAAATATAATTGTCTTTTATAAATTTTCGCATGTTTAATCCAACGCCCATTAAAAGCAGTTTTTCATCCGAATAAAAATTTGTTGGATCATATAAGGAGTCAGGAGATTCGCTGTAATCCACATTTAAAAAACGCGCCGATGTAATTAAATTGGTAATTGCTTCATTGTCATCTTCATAAACTTTTGTGGCTTTACCGGCCCAAAAATCCTGAAAATTATTTTTAAATGTTTGAAATGCATAACTCATATCTGGAGCCTGCAAACTATCTTTTCTAAAATTTTGTCCAACAAAAACACCGCCTGCCCATTTGGTTAAAGGCGAATAGAAATCTCTTTCAATATCAATACTTTTAGTATAATTATTGTCTAGATCCATATTGTAATGCAGCGTAGTTCCTATATAGGTGTTCTTTATATTTGGAACGGTATAAGTCACATCATTACCATTTGCACCATCATTAAACCGATTGGTGTAGCGATATTCAAGCTGCTGCCCGGTACCAAAAAAATCTTTCTCTTTAAATCCTACACCAACTTTGCTGCTCGAAATTGAAAATCTCGGAATTGTACTCCAGGAATCTAAAACCCTAATGGTAACATCAACAGAATCTGATTCCGGACTGGCTAATTGATTAGTAATCCTTACTGCGGTAACATATTTTTGAGAACGAATTAAACGTTCGGATTCCCGTACTTTATAAGCATCATAAGGGGTGTTTTTTTTAAATAGGAGAAGATTGTAAATCGCTATTTTTTTTGTTTTTAAATGCAGTTTGTTTCCGGTTCGTTCTCCCCAATTTCTTGGTTTAACGGTAGAATCTACAATAGAATGTCCAAATGGGTCAAGTGTTACAATATTGATTTTTCGAATAATTTTGCCATCAAAGTTCAACGTATCAATTGGCTCGATAATCTCTCTTTTTTTAACTTTTTTTGTTCTAAACAGAAGTTTATGTAAGGTTTGGGTGAATTTATTTTTCTTAGAATAGTTTTTTATTTTAGTATAAATCTCTGTACTGTCCTTTTTGGGAGGATTCTCTTTTTTGGTTTTATCTGTCTGTGCACAAATGCTTTGAAAACAAAAGCATAAGAAAATAAAAATAACTATTTTTTTACTTGATAACATTCAGATGGATTTAAACTTACTTTAAAGGCTTATTATTTTATGAATTTAAGATAAATAACACAATTATTTTTAAAATCAACAGATTATTTTACTCTTCTGTTTTTACTCTGCGAACTCTCCATGCAAATTTTCTCGGAATATGATTTCCCATTAAATAGCCCCAAGGTTCCAGCGATTCTATTCTGTCAAATATAATTTTCAAAATGGCTAAAAGCGGAATTGCTAAAAACATTCCCGAAATTCCGGCCGCCGCACCGCCCACAATAATGCCCATAATGGAAACAAAAGCGTTTATTTCTACTTTTGAATTAATAATCAAAGGCACAAGTAGGTTATTATCAATTAACTGGACAATTACGTTGACAATTAAAATCCCTACAATTACTGACGTTTCTCCAGATCCTGTTAACGAAGCCAAAACGGTAATAATACCTGCAACTAAAATTCCTATGTAAGGAACCAGATTTAAAATTCCGGTTATCAATCCTAATAAAATAAAATACTTAATGCCAATAATCCAAAGTCCTAAACTCGTTAAAACAGAAACTATAATCATTTCGAGTATCAAACTCACGATATAATTGTTTATCGAAACTTTGATTTGTGACAAAATATCTTTTAAAACAGCATGATTTTCTTTGCTGATTAATTTAGCCAAAAACAACTTGAAATGTTCTTTATATATCAGAAACAAAAACGTATAAATTACAATAATAGTACTGTCTAAAAGCAGATCGCTTATTGATATTATGGCTGATCCTAAAGTTGCATTTCCGTTTTTTACAGAATCTTTCGTAACAGTATCGAGGTATTTTTTTTGTTCACCAATACTTACCTGGAAATTTTCTCTGATAAACTTATGAATCTCAATTAAAAAGGAGTTGGCATTTTTCTTAATAGTTTCAAAATCACTTGCCATATTGGTAACCTGATAGGAAATAAAAATAAGAATCCCGCCAATAAATGCCAGAAAAATTAAAAGGCAGACTATTGCCGCAAAATGTCTGGGAAACTTAAATTTTGTATTTAAAAAGGTAAAAATGGGCAATAGTAAAACCGCAAACAAAAATGCTAACAAAACCGGAGTAAGTATATCTTTGGTAATGCAAAAAATATAAGCAAATGAAATCAAGCTTACTAAGATACACGCAAGTTTTGCATAAAACGGCAATTTTATGGGATGAATCATTTTGAATGAAATTTTTAGATAATGTATAATTTTGGTTAAGCAAATATTATAATTTCTTTAAATTATAGCGTTTTAGCTTTTTAGTTATACGTTATAAAATTCCCATTCAAAAATTAATCAAAAAATTCTTTTTCTTCGTAGTGTGCCGGCATGATCGAAATTCCCTTTTGTAAAAGCAGGTTATTAGGGAAAATAATTTTTTCGCCTTCTTTAGTTCTCAGGCTGATATGAAAGGTGTTAATGTCTTCAATTTCAGCTTCAATAGGAAAATCTTTATCGTGAATTTTTATGGTATCGCCAATTCTAAAAGGAAATGAAAAGAACAAAATCATTCCCGAAGTAATATTGCTTAAAATCGACCATTGTGCAAACATAGCAACGCCAATAACGGTTGTAATGGATGAAACGGTTAAAAAAATATCTTCAGTATTAACTCCCCAAATCACAATTAAACTAAGTGCTACCAAAATATTCATAAGAATATGAATGTATTTGATAACCAAATTAGTTCGGTGTTCTAATAACTGACTTGAAGAGGCGTAGCGTCGGATTAATTTGGCAACAATCATTCTTAAAGCGATTAAAGCAATAATAAGAATAAAGGTTGCAAATAATTCCTGAGTATATTCTTTAAAAGAAAACATAAATAAATTTTTACACTAAAGTACTCAAATATTCGTAAACTTTAGCTGTTGGAAGTCCCATAACATTGGTATAAGAGCCTTCTACTTTTGTAACTGCCATAAAACCAAACCATTCCTGAATGCCGTAAGCTCCGGCTTTATCATAAGGTTTGTAATTTTCGATATAATATAAAATCGCTTCATCAGATAAATCTTTGAAAGTAACTTTTGTAATATCGTGTAAAAGGGTAGAAGCGGTATTGGTTTGAAAACAAACAGACGTAATAACTTCGTGTGTTGTACCAGACATTGATTTGATCATTTCAAAAGCATCTTCGGCACTTTTTGGTTTTCCTAAAGCTTTATTTTGATGCCATACAATGGTGTCGCTTGTTACTAATACTTCGTTTTCTTTTAATTCATCTTTAAATGCATCAGCTTTTAACTGTGCCAGAAAATCAGTTATTTCAACTGCTTTTAATTCTGGGGGATAAATTTCTTCCACATCTTTTAAGCGAATTTCACAATCAAGATCTAAATCCTTAAAAAACTGCTGTCTGCGCGGCGATCCCGAAGCCAGAATGATTTTATATTTTTTGAGTTTTTCTTTAAGCATAGTTTTGAAGGTATTGATGATTTAAGCTGATTATTAAGATTGACAAAATCCCGAAGAATAAAATTAATTTTAAAACAGTGCTTAAATGGTGAAAATCATTTTTTGTCTTGGCACTGAATATTTTTACAATAAAATATAATAAAGGTGCTAAAACAAAAGCAAACGCATAAAACGTAACGATCAAAAGATTATTTTCAAAGAAATACTTATTGACATAAAGCAGGCATAAAATAAACGGGATTATAGCAAATCCTAATGCAATTTTTGCAGCACGATTTTTTCCAATAGCAATTGGTAAAGTATTCATTCCTTGATTATAATCGCCATCCATATCTTCAATATCTTTAACTATTTCACGAACAAAATTGATCATAAAAGCAAAAAGTGCATAATCTGTCAAAATAGAAAAGAAACTCGCCATTTGTGCTTTATTTTCTAAAGTCGTAGCCGGAAAAAGATCAAAAACACCAATTATCAAAACGCTTATAGCAAGTAAAGCCGCCACTACAAAATTCCCTAAAATCATAATTGATTTTAAAGTTGTGGCATAAAAATAAAGCAGTGAAGCGATTAGAATAAAAAGAGAGGCAAATGTTGGTCTTAAAATAATGTTTGCCAAAATAAAACCAACAGCAACTCCGGTAACATTAAGTCCGATATAAATATTAAATGCCGCCGTTTCAGAAATTCCTTTGCCAATTACAACATCCTGAGGTTTATTAATAGTGTCTGTTGCAACATCATAAATGTTATTAATAACATAACCCGCTGCAGCCAATAAAACGGTACTTAAAACTAAAAGTCCGTATTGCCAGTCTGCTAAAGCCAGCGGAATGTCCTGCTGTTTTAAAAAAGCATAACGAAATAAAACCTGCATAAAAGCAAGCATAAGTAGATTTTTATATCGAATTAGTTTTAGGTATTTCATTTCTTGAGGTTCTAAGTTGCTGAGATGCTAAGGTTCTAAATTTTTTTTAAAGGTTCAAAGAGGCTGAGGGACAAAGGTTCAGAGGCTTTTTCTTTTGAAATCTTTGTCAAAGTTTTAAACTTTGACAAAGATAGTGTTAGTAATTTCTGAAGATTTAGAAAATAATCTAAAATCTAAAATCACAAATCTAAAATTAATTAATCGTGCTGCCCATTAAAATGTTCCATCCATTTTCCCTGTACTTTCATTACTTGTTCGATAACGTCGCGTGCAGCGCCTTTTCCGCCTTTTACGTGTGAAATGTAACGACAGATATTTTTGATTTCCGGGACTGCGTCTTGTGGGCACGCCGGCAAACTTACTAATTTCATTACGTGATAATCCGGAATATCGTCGCCCATATATAAAACCTGTTCTGGTTTAATATTGTAAGTTTCAGTATATTCTTTAAATGTTTTTACTTTATCAGGAGTTCCTAAATGGATGTCTTTGATTCCTAAATTACGAAGTCTTACGCGAACACCTTCGTTGCTTCCGCCAGAAATAATGCAGACATGGTAACCGCTTTCTACAGCTGCTTTCATGGCATAACCGTCACGAATATTCATCGTACGAAGAATTTCTCCTTCTGTGGTTACAAAAACTGAACTGTCTGTAAGTACGCCATCAACATCAAAAATAAATGTTGTAATGTCGTTCATCATTTCTTTATAACTTTTTGCCATTATGCTGTATAGATTGTGTTAGTATTTTATAAATGTTTTTTTGATTTTCGTTTGTGATAAAATTCAGGTGCGCATCGGTTGTGACTGAATCGTGGCGTTTTGCCGGACCGGTTTGAGCGTCAATTGGATCTAAGGTTTTTATTTTTTCGGCAGTTTCCTGAATCAAAGGTTTTAAAACTTCAAACGGAACTTGATGTTCTTCACAGATTTCCTGCCCAATTTGGTATAAATGATTTGTGAAATTATTGACAAAAACGGCTGCAACATGCAAAGCTTTTCTTTGCTCAGAACTTATGGCAAAAACAGCATTCGAAATACTTTTTGCAGCATCTTCTAAAATTTTATAATCATCCTGATTTTCAGTTTCTAAACAAATCGGAATTGTTGAAAAATCAACTGCTTTACTTTTAGAGAATGTTTGTAACGGATAGAAAACACCTTTTCTGTTTTTTGAATCTAAAAAGTCGATTGAAGTTGTTCCTGAAGTATGAACAACTAATTGGTTTTCAAACGGAAGCTGACTTGAAACTTCGGCAATAGCGTTATCAGAAACCGAAATAATATATAAATCAGCTTCTTTTAAAGCGGAATATTCGGTTACAATTTTATCTGAATTGAGAAGATGACTCAAAATTTCTTTTTTTCTCGAAAAAGCCTGCACAATTTCAACAAGCGAACTTGCAGAAAATGCTTTTATTAAATGCTGTGCGACGTTTCCGGAACCAATAATCGTTATTCGAATCATAATCGCAAAATTAACATTATTTTTTCTAAAGAAAATATGGTAAGGGAAAGTTTGCCCACAGATTAGACTGATTGAACTGATTTATACGGATTTATGTTTTATTTATTATCAAAAAACAAAAGAGGTTCAAAAAAAATCCGTTTAATCTGTGTAATCTGTGGCCCATTATTCAATACTATTATTTGGTTTTTATTAACAAATAACATTTACCTCAAATCAACATTTTTAAGTATTTTTGTGCCACTTTTACACAATGTAATTCCTTAAAAATGGATAAAAAAATATTCTCTTTTTTGTTTTCTACACGATTAATGGCCGTTCTTTTTTTGACATTCGCAATTGCAATGGGTGTTGGAACTTTTATCGAAAGTAAATACAATACCGATACAGCCAGAATTTTAATATACAATACCTGGTGGTTTGAAGCCATAATGTTCATTTTCATGATTAATTTCTTTGGAAATATCAAACGTTATCAATTATTGAAAAAAGAAAAATGGGCTACTTTTTTACTGCACATTGCCTTTGTTTTTATCATTTTAGGGGCTTTTATTACACGTTATATCAGTTATGAAGGAATGATGCCAATTCGCGAAGGCGCATCCGAAAATCAGATTTATTCAGATAAAACATTTATAACCATTTTTGTTGATGGTGAATATAAAGGAGAAATGAAACGAAGAGTTTTCGAAAAAAGCCTTTTACTTTCTCCGGTTACTAATAATGATTTTTCTGTTTCAGGAAAATTTGATGAAACTCCGTTTGAAGTTTCATACTCAAAATATATAATGGGAGCAAAGGAAGTCGTAAAACCAGATCCTAAAGGAACTTTATATCTTAAATTAGTTGAAGCAGGTGCAGGCGGACGTGAAGAACATTTCCTGAAAGAAGGTGAAGTTCAAAACATTCACAATGTTTTATTTGCTTTAAATAAACCAACACAAGGCGCGATCAATATCAATACAACTGGCGAAAAATACACGATTCAAACTCCTTTTGAAGGTGAATTTATGCGAATGGCAGACCAGTTGAAAGGAAAAGTTACTAAAGACGACGTTCAGCCTTTAATGATGCGTTCTTTATATAGTATTGGAGATATTAGAATTGTTTTCCCGGATCCTGCAATGAAAGGAAAAGTGGATTATGAATCAAGTAACGATTTCAAAGCAAAATCTCATACAGATGCTTTAGTTTTAAAAGTTAAAGCTGAAGGACAGGAGAAAGAAGTAATGGTTATGGGCTCTAAAGGAAGTGTTGGAGAACCAAAAACAGTGAAAATTGGTAAAATCGAATATTCTATATTTTACGGAAGTAAAGCGTATGTTTTGCCTTTTAGAGTTAAATTGAATGACTTTATTGCAACGAAATATCCGGGAACAGAAAAAAGTTATTCTGCTTTTGAAAGTAAAGTTACCGTTCAGGATTCTACAGAAACTTTTGATGCCGATATTTATATGAACCACGTTTTAGACCACAAAGGATATCGTTTCTTTCAATCTTCATTTGATCCGGACGAAAAAGGAACAGTTTTATCTGTAAACCACGATTTTTGGGGAACTTCTATCACGTATTTAGGATATTTTATGTTATTCTTTGGTTTAATGGCAATTATGTTTACCAAACATTCTCGTTTTGCAGACTTAAAACGTAAACTGGAAAATGTGAAAAAGAAAAAAGAAAAACTAATTACCATTTTAGTTTTAATGATTAGTATGAGTGGTTTCGCGCAGCAAAATCCTCACGTACATTCGCACGAGCATGACCACAATCATACTGCAGATCCAAACGATCATGCTAATCACGTTACTGCTCCGCCAAGTCAAAAACAATTAGATTCGTTATTGACGATTTATAAAGCTCCAAAAGAGCATGCAGCAAAATTTGGACGTTTGATTATTCAGGATGCGGGCGGGCGTATGAAACCTATTAATACGTTTTCATCTGAATTACTTAGAAAAGTAAGCCACGACGATACTTACAACGGAATGAACTCTGATCAGGTATTTTTGTCAATGACACAATATGCTCAGGTTTGGATTCAGATTCCGCTTATTTATATTAAATCAGGAAACGACAGTATTCGAAAAATTATTGGTGTTGATAAAGAAGCAAAATTTGCTCCGTTTGTAAATTTCTTTGATCAAAACGGAAACTACAAACTTTCTCCTTACTTAGATGCAGCTTATAAAGCAGCAAATCCAAATCAGTTTGAGAAAGATTTTATCGAAACAGATAAAAAAGTAAATCTAATGGAATCTGCTTTAAGCGGAAGTATCCTGAAAATTTTCCCTGTTCCAAACGATCCAAACCACAAATGGGTTTCGTATTTAGAGCGTAACAACAATGGTTTTAAAGGAATGGATTCTACTTATGTAAATCAAATCCTTCCGTTATATTTTAGTGCCTTAAATAATGGTTCTATATCTAAAAACTGGGATACAGCAGATCAGTTGGTAGAAAGTATAAACGGTTTCCAAAAGAAATTTGGAGCTAAAGTTCGTCCGAGTGAACAAAAGATTGATCTTGAAATCGCATACAACACCTACAATATTTTGCCAAAGATGTTTTATTGGTATTCGCTTGCGGGAATTTTTATGTTGATTTTTACATTGTTAAATATTTTCTTTGATAAGAAGTTTTTACGTATCACAGTAAATAGTTTTCATGTTTTAATCGGATTAATATTTGCATTGCACACAATAGTATTAATTGCACGTTGGTATATTTCTGGGCACGCGCCATGGAGTAATGCTTATGAATCCATTGTTTATGTAGCTTGGGCAACAATGTTTTTCGGGTTAGCTTTTGATAGAAAATCAAAATTGACCGTTGCATCAGCAGCGTTTGTTACTTCAATGATTTTTATGGCAGCAAATGCAAACTGGGTTGATCCTGAAATTGCAAACTTACAGCCGGTTCTTAATTCATATTGGTTAATGATTCACGTTGCTGTAATTGTAGCAAGTTACGGACCTTTTGCTCTTGGAATGATTTTAGGTTTTGTAGCCTTGATTTTGATTTTCTTTACCAATGAAAGAAATAAAGAAAAAATGAGCCTGAACGTAAAAGAGATTACCTATATCAATGAAATGGCCTTAACAATTGGTTTAATTATGCTTACCATTGGTAACTTCCTTGGAGGACAATGGGCAAATGAAAGCTGGGGACGTTACTGGGGCTGGGATCCAAAAGAAACCTGGGCTTTAATTTCGATTATGGTTTACGCATTTGTAATTCATGCTCGTTTTGTTCCGGCTTTACGTGGAAAATGGTTCTTTAACGTAATGAGTATGTTTGGGTTTATCTCTATTTTATTTACCTATTATGGAGTAAACTTCCACTTAGTTGGTTTACACTCTTATGCAAGCGGAGAAGCACATTCATTAAATTGGATTTATTACAGTATGGGAACAATTGCTGCAATTGCCGCGATAACATATCCGAGTTATAAAAAATTCTATAAAACTAAAAAGTAGTTTTTTTTGATATAAATAAAAGAGGCTGTCTCAACTTTTGAGACAGCCTCTTTTATTAGAATTATTTTGTTTTTAGTTATTTAATTAGTCACTTTTTGATATCTGATTTATCATTCCATAGGAATGTTTCGCAGGTAGAAAAAATAAAGATCAGCCACATTTGCGTTCCGTAGGAACGTTTGATAGGTCAGATTATTAAAAAACAATGTATAAATCAAACGTTCCTACGGAACGTAAACTATTGTAACAATATAATTTTTCTACCAATGAAATGTTCCTACAGAATAAGGAAACATGTAAAATAAAAAAGAGGCTGTCTCGACTTTTGAGACAACCTCTTTTTATTTAGAAATTGTTCGTTTTAAAATTTGGTTATCGTTAAAACTATTACCCCAACAATAAGATAAAAAATAGTCAAAAATATAAGATGACTTAGAATCGACAGCAGTAATGCTTTTATTTTGGAAATTTTATCAAAGAATTGAATATTCGTCCAAAAAATCAAAAGCACATCAATTACATAAAAAATTTTGATAAGGAAAGTAATTTCTGCAGTTCCGTTAAAATAGTACAAAAGCGGAAACGCAATAATATGGGCAAATAACCGCTGCGAGGCCTTAAAAGTATTAAGGACAAAAAACTCAATAAAATTATAACCTTGTTTTTTAAAACAAATATATGTCCCAATGGTATAAATAGGAATCGTAGCTATTGTAATCCATGAAAAATGCGTTGACGCCCATTCATTAAATTCAGCATAATTTATTCCTTTAACATCGCTGGTATACGGATATAGATTGATATGAAAATAATGATACATAAAACCATACAGCGTTGCCAAAACAACAACAAGCGAAAGAGGTTTAAAATGCCTGACACGTTTTCCGTCAATAAATTCACGAATAGAATGTCCCGGTCTGGTAAATAACTGTTTTAAGGAATATAAAATTCCTTTGTCAAAATGCAGTAAACCGTGCTGAATATCGTGCCATAAAAAATGTGCATTTATTTTATGTGTTTCAGCGCTTTGTCCGCAATTATTACAGTAATGACCGGTGTAAACCTGCTTACAGTTTTTGCAAGTCATTTCCATATTGATATACTATTTAGAATTTAACTTAAGCCCGTTTGGATACATTATTGCCAATAAAACACAAATCAATAAAAAATTATATTCAACACCATTTCTCCCGCCGCCCACAACAAACCAGCCTTCTTGAAAATGAACCAGTACAATTCCCATAATCAAAATAAAAATAGTTACAAACCCTGCTGGTTTTACATATTTGTTAAACAGTAAAAGTAAAGCCGCAACGATATGTGATAATTTAATGGACCAGGCCAGGAAAACGCCAAAAGGGGCAAAGCCAATCTGGTTTAAATACAAATTTCCAAAATCGTTAATTCCGTTATTAAAAATTCCGAAAACCGAATGCGTCAGCAGAATTATTGCCGTAGCAATTCTTAAAAGTAAAGTTCCGTTCATAGTTAGAATAGTTTTGTTTTGGGTTAAATAAAAAAGCACATATTAAAAGTAATTAATATGTGCTTTAAATTTATAAATATTTTAGGTTTTAAACTTTTCCTAAAGTATATAGTTGTTCCATTGTAGGCGTTGGGCTTCCGCCGGCAGGCTCTAAAGTGATTCCAAATGCTTCTGCAGAATCTGTCTGGCTTACAGCAAAGATTTTTTGCGTATTTCCTTCAAAATTATCCAGTAAACCAATGCTTGTAGGCGTTAATACCGGACTTAATTTTAAAGACCAAACCTGATAAACCATTCCTTTTGGAGGAGTTGGTAAACCTGCAGCATCAATATAAGTTGTTTTTGTCTGCTGGTTCCAGTACACTTTTGCAAAAGATGTTGGAGAAACTGCCTGACCGCCAAGTGTTACACCGGTATTTTTAATATCTCTAACGATAGTTAAGTTTTTCTCGGTTTGCTTATTCTGTTGATCTAAAAAAGCATAATTTCTTTCGATTTTATTTTTTTCAGTTCCAACTTTAGAGATTTCTTCTTTTGATTTAGTTAATTCTAAAGTTTGGTATCCAAAACCTAACAATAATAAAACTGCCGCTGCCCAGCCCACATATTGTGTCCAGTTTGATGCAGGTTTTAAATCGACAACTTTACCATGTTTAAGTTCTAAACGGGCTTTAATTTTTTCGAAATTTTCAACAGAGTGGAAAGGGGCGAAGCTTGATGACAGCGCCACAATAGCTCTTTCTATTGCAATTATTTCGTCGTCTATTTCCTTGTTGTTTTTTGCCAGTTCGGCGATTTCCAGATTTTCCTTTTCGGTTAATAAACCATAAACATATAGTTCTAGAGTTCCTGATTCAATATATTCTTGTGCTTCCATTATATTTTTAAATAATTTCTTAAATCGTTAATACAGTTTCTGTTTTGTGTCTTGATAGTTCCCAGTGGCAGTGCCAATTCTTCTGAAGCTTCTTGCTGGGTATATCCTTTGAAGAATAATAAATCAATAATTTCTATACATTTTGGTTTCAGTTTTTTTACGAATTCCTGAATTCCAATTGTATCAATTCTATTAATTAATTTATTACTGTCATCTAACAGATTTACGAAATTATCCGAGGAAAGGTTTTTTTGGCTGTTATTAAAATTTTTGGATCTCAGCTTGTCAATCGAAGTATTCCTAGCTATATTAAGGATCCAGGTGTAAAATCGGCCTTTACTTTCGTTATAAGAATCGATGTTTTTCCAGATTTTTACAAAAACTTCCTGCAAAACGTCTTCGGCTTCTTCACGATTTTTGATTAAAACATTAATGACTGAAAATAAACTTTTAGAGTACATATCGTACAAGTGGGTAAAAGCTCTTTCGTCTTTTTTGTAAATTAAAACTAATAATTCTTCTTGACTCATAGATTTGGATTTAAAGCTTAAACAAAAAATTAATGAACATTATTTTTATACCTGAGATAAAGATAGTTCATTTTTTTATGAAAAATAATATTTTTTTTTAGTAGTCCAAACCTTAGGAAAATAGGAGTTTTTGAAAAAATTTAGAAAAAAAGTGCAATTTTTTTTACTTTTTTAAATCCAAAAGTAAACCCTTTACGTATATAACTTTATAAATGAAAAAATGGAAAAGGAAAAATCAGCAATTAATAAAAAAGAATTTTTAAAGTTGAAAATTATGAGAAGGATAGAAAAATTTAAAATATTAATTGTGGGTTTAACAACTGTTTTGTCGCTGATAAATTTTAGCAGTAAAGATTTTAAACATGAAATCGTTCAAAACGAACTAAATAAAAATATTGAATAGTTGATGTCCTCGGACTTCCAACAGAAAATCAAAAACACTAGTAGTAATCACGCATGTTAAACGAACTGAAATTTCCACTATAAACGCCATAGATAATTGAATTAGTGCGATTAAGATTAAGATTTTCGCTATAACCGGGGCATCAACTATAATTTAAAAATATAAAAGAGACAAATAATTAATTCATGGTTTGATTTGTTTGTATGGGGGGAAGCCCGGCGTCTGATTAACGCCGGGCTTCATTTTTTATTTAACTTATAATTAATAAAAATAAAAGCGGTAAAAATATTCAGCAATTCAGATTTTAGTTAATTTTATAAAAAATTATACAATGAAAAAAATACTATTTATAGCATGCAGTGCCTTACTTTTTTTAAGCGCACAAACTCAGGCTCAAACAAGCACAAATAAATTATCTAAATCAGATAAAACTATGGCAAAAGAAACCATTTATCAGTTTAAAGTTGAAGATTTATCAGGTGACACTTTTGATTTCGCTTCTTTAAAAGGCAAAAAAATCCTAATCGTAAACACAGCATCAAAATGTGGATTAACTCCTCAATACAAAGATCTTGAGGCTGTTTACAAACAATACAAAGACAAAGGTTTTGTAATTGTTGGTTTCCCGGCAAATAATTTTGCATCTCAGGAACCTGGAACAAACAAAGAAATCGAAACTTTCTGTCAGCAAAATTATGGTGTAACTTTCCCTATGATGGATAAAGTTTCTGTAAAAGACGATGATATGTGCGAGGTTTATAAATTCTTAACTCAAAAATCTAAAAACGGATTGCAAGATTCTGAAGTAGAGTGGAATTTCCAAAAATATCTAATCAACGAAAAAGGAGAATTAGTAAAAGTAATTAAACCAAAAACTTTAGTTACAGATCCAGAAGTTATCAATTGGATCAAGAGTTAATTTAGAACTTCTAGACAAAAAAATCCCCAAATTTGAAATTCAAATTTGGGGATTTTTTTAAGGTTCAAAGTGACAGAGTTACAAAGGAACAAAGGTTTTATAAAGTCTTGTCATTTCGACGAAAGAAAAAAAATCCGTGCAAATCCACACCTTCGCGAAAGCGAATCCGTAAAATCCGTGTGCCATTTTACACCAATATCAACTGCATAAAAACCAAATCAAGCCAATGATCAAACTTATACCCAACTTCACGAATCGTTCCTGTTGCTACAAATCCAAATTTTTCATGAAAAGCAATACTTCCCGCATTATCAGCATCGATAGCGCCAATCATAACATGAAAACCCTGCTCTTTAGCCAAACGAATTAATTCAGTCAATAATTTAGAGCCAATACCTTTTCCAATAATATTATCAACCACATAAACAGAATGCTCAACAGTATATTGATACCCAATTTTTTCACGAAATTGACCATAACTCCCAAAACCAACAACTTCGCCATCTAAATCAGCTACAACAATAGGAAGGTTTTTAGCCTTTTTATCTTCAAACCATTTTGTTTGTACTTCAAGAGTTTGAACATCATAATTATAATTTGCCGTTGTATGAAGGATCGAATGATTTACAATATCAAGAATTTTTTCTAAATCATTTACGGTTGCAGGTCGAAGAATAAGGTTCATGGTTTTAATCTTTTTAAAATTTCACATCACAAAGAAATTAGTGTTAATTCGTGAAATTCGTGTTTATTATTAAGTTTATTTAGAATTTAATTCGGCCAGTAAAGTATCGGTATCTTTGGTATTCCAGCCCATTTCTTTACCAATTGCTTTGGCGTCTTTAGCATATTTTAATGCCTGTTTTTTGTCTTTTATTTTATTATAAAGTCGGGCGATGAGTAAATTTCCATCATATGAATCCGTTAAATCTAAAGAATGTTTTACCCACAAAATAGATTTTTTTAAACTTTCTGTATCATTAATATGTTTTAGATAAGTCTGTCCGATATCCTTTAAGAAACTAGCGTCATTCCAAACCAGTTTTTCAGTGTTTTCCAAAGTCACTTTTTTGTAAAAATCCCATTTTTCAGTACGCTCTGCCAGCGTTAAATCGAATTTAAAAACAAGAGAATCCGTTTTCTGCAATCGAATCGATTTTGCAACTTCTCTTTGTTTATAATAATTTATAGTATCAAGATTATCCACAAGTGGACGAAGTAATTCGTTTACAATACTTTCTACTTTGCGATCAACACGATTTTGCGAAGCCACAGCAGCAAACTCTTTTTGGTGTTTTAAAACATATTGAAATTCTCTCGAATTAATATCAGTAACACCATTGGCGATTACACGCCAATTGGTTTCGCTAACCAATTGAGAATCTGATTGTGTCTGCAGATAAATATGAGTAGGAATTGATAATTCTGTTCTGTCTTTTCCTTTTTTCAAGGTATTCAAATAAGTAAAGAATTTTGTTGAATTATTAGGATCAGCCAAAAAATCTTTTTCTAAATATGGAAGCTGTAATTTAGGATTTAAAGCATAATTGGCTTCGGCCAGAAATTCTTCTTTTTTCATTTCACCTTTTAAAGCATACAAAAGAGTTTCATTAGCATCTAAAAATAAAAATGCAGGAAGTGAAGTCGTTTTAAACTTATTTTTAAGTGCGATTCCTTCTTCTTTTTCAATATTTTTCCAAACACAGATGTAATTTTTATTTAAAAAATCCATTACATTTTGATCACTGAAAACTTCTTTTTTCATTTGGTTACAATGCGGACACCAATCGGCATAAAGCATTACAAAAACTGGTTTATCTTGTGTTTTAGCATTTTCGAGAGCCGTTTTGTATGTTATTCCGTCAACAGTAAATTGATTTTGAGAGTTTACGGTTTGCAGTGAAACGAAAAGAAAAAGTAAATATAAATAACGCATAAAGGGTTAATTTTAATAAAGAAATTCTGTTTTACAAATATATTCCCTTTTTATAAAACCAATCTTAATATCTTCCTAATATATAAGTTAAATAAAGCGCGAAGTTTGTAACTTTGTATTCGCAAAAGAAAATTTTAAGCAATATATTTTCTTTAAAAATTATACACCATTTTAGAATGATTTACCCCAAAATAGCGCTTGCACAAAGCATTATCGAGATTTGTTCAGCAAAAGGAATTCATAATATTATAATTTCTCCAGGTTCGCGAAATGCGCCTTTGACGATTGGTTTCGCACAAAATCCAAATTTTAAATGTTACAGTATTGCCGACGAGCGCTGTGCCGCATTCTTTGCTTTAGGAATTGCCATGCAGACAAAAAAACCTACGGCAGTTGTATGTACATCAGGATCAGCTTTATTGAATTATTATCCGGCTGTAGCCGAAGCATTTTACAGTCAGATTCCGTTAATTGTAATATCTGCAGATCGTCCGCAGAGTAAAATTGATATTGGCGACGGGCAAACCATCCGTCAGGAAAATGTCTACTTAAATCATTCTGTTTTTAATGCCAATTTAACCGAAGACGCTTCGGTAGAAAACGACTTAAAAATCAATAAAGCCATAGAAACAGCCATTCTTCAAAAAGGTCCGGTTCATATCAATGCACCATTTGAAGAACCATTATACGAAACGGTTTCTGAACTTTCTGTTGAGCCAAAAATCACAACTTTAGAAAAAGAAATTCCAACCAAAATTATTGATAACATCGAAGAAATTGTTTCCATTTGGAATTCTGCAAAAAGAAAACTAATTCTTATTGGCGGCATAAATGAAGTAAACTCTATAAATCAGGAAATTCTGGAAAACTTTGCCAGCGATCCATCAATTGTTGTACTTACAGAAACGACTTCAAACATACATCATCCAAGTTTTATTAATAGCATAGATACTTTAATTACACCATTTGACGATTCTGATTTTAAAGAATTGGAAGCCCAGGTTTTAATCACTTTTGGAGGTATGATTGTATCAAAACGTATTAAAGCTTTTTTACGAAAGTATAAACCCAAACATCACTGGCATATAGATACTTTACGTGCTTATGATACATTCAATGCTTTAAGTAAACATTTTGTAATGGAACCAAATGATTTCTTCAAAGATCTGCTTCCAAAAACAGAATTTAAAGCAAGCAATTACTTTTCGAAAATCGATAAAATTTACAGTCTAAGAAATAAAAGAAAAGAAGAATATTTAAAGAAAATTCCATTTTCAGATTTTAAAGTTTTTGAAAAAGTAATCGAATCGCTTCCTAAAAATATTCAGTTACAAATTAGTAACAGTTCGGCAATTCGTTATGCACAATTAATTGAAATTGATTCCTCAATTGAAGTATTTTGCAACAGAGGAACAAGCGGAATTGACGGAAGTACTTCAACAGCAGTTGGATCAGCTGTTGGGAGCGGAAAACAAACTGTTTTTATAACAGGCGATATCAGCTTTTTATACGACAGTAACGCTTTATGGAATTCTTATATTCCTAAAAACTTCAAAATTATCATAATCAATAATGGAGGAGGAGGAATCTTCAGGATTTTACCCGGTCACGAAGAAAAGCCTGTTTTTAATACATATTTTGAAACTTCTCATCAATTAACAGCAGAACATTTAGCTAAAATGTATGGCTGTAATTATTACAAAGCCAGCAATGTAGAAGATCTAAATGAGAATTTAGATAAACTTTATAATGAAAATGACGCACCAGGAATACTGGAAGTATTTACTCCAACTGCTGAAAACGATGTAATTTTAAAACAATACTTTAAGGAGCTTGCTTAGTTGTTTGTAAGTTAAATTGTGTTAAATATTTGTTTTGAAGCGTAATAATATTTAGATTTGGCTGCATAAATAGTAACCAATATTAAATTATTATGAGTAAAAGAGAAGAATTAATTCAGAAGTATGCAGCAGATTTAAAAGATAAATGCGGAGTAACACCAAATATGGATTTGTTGACAAAAGTAACAATAGGCTGCGGGCCGTCGATTTATAATGATGATGCAGCAACAGTAGCAGGAAGTCAGCAATCTGAATTAGATACAGTTAGAAATAACTTTCTAATCAAGAAATTAGGTTTACCGGCTGGGCCGGCTTTAGATGAAGCTATTCATGCTGTTCTGGAAAAGTATGGTAAATCAAACAAACACAAATACAGAGCTGTAGTTTACTATCTATTGACAGTACACTTTAAAAAAGAAAGTGTTTATAAATAACAAAAGTAAAAGCGTCAAAATTGACGCTTTTTTCTTTTTATATGGCTTAATACAAAACATTTTTCATTTACGATTTCAAACTTCGTACATTTGCATCTTAGAAGCTTAGATGCTTTTCAACTTAGAATCTTAAGAAAAATGCTTGAAATAGGAAAATACAATACACTAACTATATTGCGTGATACAAAAGTCGGTCTTTTTTTAGGAAATCCTGAAAAAGATCCAGACGGAATCCATGATGTGTTATTACCAAATAAATATGTTCCAAATGAATTTGAAATAGGCGAAGAACTTGTCGTTTTTGTTTATTTAGATCACGAACAGCGCCCTGTGGCCACTACACTTGAGCCATATATTTTACTGAATGAGTTTGCACTTTTAAGAGTAAATTACATCAATAATGTTGGTGCTTTTATGGATTGGGGAATGGAAAAAGACATTCTGGTTCCATTTAAAGAACAGGCGCGCCCTATGGAAAAAGGAAAACGCTACCTTGTTTACCTTTATAAAGATGAGAAAACCAATCGTTTAGTTGCTTCAAGTAAGTTGAACCAATTTTTAAATAACGATCAGCTTACAGTTGAAAAAGGAGAAGAAGTTGATTTGATCGTTTCTCACATTACAGAATTAGGAATAAATGTGATCATCAATGAACAGCATAAAGGACTTTTATACAAAGACGAAGTTTATGACGATTCAATAAGAACCGGAGACAGAATGCGCGGTTACATTAAAACCATTCGTCCTGATAATAAAATAGATGTTGCTTTGCAAATTCAAGGTTATCAGAGTATTGAACCAAATGCAGAAAAGATTTTAGATGAATTAAGAGCCAATCGTGGTTTTTTACGTTTAAATGACAATTCGCATCCGGAAGACATAAAAACGGTTTTAAAAATGAGTAAAAAAACTTTTAAAAAGGCTGTAGGAGCTTTGTATAAAGAGAAACTTATTGAAATTAAAGAAGATGGAATTTATCTGGTAAAAGAATAAAATTAAATTTCTCTAAAATTCCAATATTTTAAATTCCAAATTCCAATGTATAACGCAACACATTGGAATTTGGAATTTTTATTTTTGGAATTTATTAAACATTATAACAAGAAAGGCTGCTCATTACAAGCAGCCTTTCCCTTTTTATTCTAGTTTTAAAAAAAATTGTAATTAAAAAAAAACAGAAATAAAATAATTCGAATTCATCTCAAAAGTCAGCAGCTTTACGAATTTTTGAAACTGCTTTATCGATGGTATGTCTTTAAACAATTATTGCGTCTATCTTAAAAGCAAAAATTTAATTTCACGGCTAATCCATTTGGTTTAATAAAATAACTTATAGAAAGTTTTAGTTAGCATTTTTTCCTCTTTTCGTAATCAATTTGATACTAATTACAAAACAATTCTAGCGTTTAACCTTAGGTGTTACTATCTCCTTTTTGAAGTTTTGACAAACGAGTAAATCATTTGCTCATTCTTAGCAGGTTTACTATTTAAAACCATAAAAAAATGAGCGACAAATTTTTTAAATTTTCTCAAAAAAATCATTTTTTAGGTTAATAAATCAGTGAAAGAAAATCAATCTTATCTCAACAAAATAATTTGTATCTTGTTGATTTCTAGGATGTAAAATTACTTATTATTTTTTAATACTAATGTTAAAAAGTGTTATTTTTTGTACAAGAATGCTAATTGTTAACATTGAATGAAAAAATAGCATAGACTTAAACTAAATTGAGTAGGAAAAAATGTAAAAAATGGTTTATTTTTACACTATAATTTTTAAATAAAAACAAACAGAAATGGATTGGATTACTGCCAGAGAATTTGAAGATATAACCTATAAAAAATGTAATGGAGTTGCCAGAATTGCTTTTAACAGACCAAATGTTAGAAATGCTTTCAGACCTAAAACAACTTCAGAATTATACCAGGCTTTTTATGACGCACAAGAAGATACTTCAATTGGAGTAGTTTTGCTTTCTGCAGAAGGACCATCGACAAAAGATGGCGTTTACTCGTTTTGCAGCGGAGGTGATCAAAATGCACGTGGACATCAGGGATATGTTGGAGAAGACGGTCAGCATCGTTTAAATATTCTTGAAGTACAGCGTTTAATTCGTTTTATGCCTAAAGTAGTTATTGCAGTTGTTCCAGGCTGGGCTGTTGGCGGCGGACATAGTTTGCACGTAGTTTGCGATATGACACTGGCAAGTAAAGAACACGCCGTTTTTAAACAAACAGATGCTGATGTTACCAGCTTTGACGGTGGTTACGGATCTGCTTATTTAGCTAAACTGGTCGGGCAGAAAAAAGCACGTGAAATTTTCTTTTTAGGAAGAAATTATTCAGCTCAGGAAGCTTTTGAAATGGGAATGGTAAATGCCGTAATTCCACACGATGAATTAGAAACTACTGCATACGAATGGGCGCAGGAAATTCTTCAAAAATCTCCAACTTCAATCAAAATGCTAAAATTCGCTATGAACCTAACAGATGATGGAATGGTTGGACAACAGGTTTTTGCAGGCGAAGCAACACGTTTAGCCTACATGACCGAAGAAGCAAAAGAAGGAAGAAATGCCTTTTTAGAAAAAAGAAAACCAAACTTTGGCGAAAATAAATGGCTGCCATAAATATTTTAGATTTTAGATCGTAGATTTTAGATTTTTTGAATCTGAAAATGGCATCTAAACTCTAGATTAAAAAACAATATTATTTAGATTACAGATTTTAGATTTTTTAAATTATAAAGAATCCAACAATCTAAAATCTAAAATCTAAACTCTAAAAATCTAAAATTAAAATATGAAACACTGGATTGAAGCCGCTAGACTGCGCACATTGCCTTTATCAGTTTCCGGAATTATAGTTGGAAGTATTTATGCACTTTCAAACCCAACAGAAACGATTAATACGCCAACAGAAGTTTTTAGTTGGAAAATTTTTGGTTTCGCACTTTTAACAACACTTGGTCTTCAGGTACTTTCTAATTTTGCAAACGATTACGGAGACGGAGTAAAAGGCACAGATAATGCAGATCGTGTAGGTCCGCAGCGTGCCATTCAAAGTGGTGTAATTACGCCGCAAGCCATGAAAAAAGCCATAATAATTACTTCGTTACTGACTTTATTGTCAGCTATTATTTTGATTTATTTTGCTTTTGGTCAGGACAATTTTGGTTATTCTATCTTTTTCCTTTTACTGGGAATCGCTGCAATTGTTTCGGCAATTCGTTATACAGTAGGAAATTCAGCTTACGGATACAGAGGGTTTGGCGATTTATTTGTTTTCATTTTCTTCGGATTGGTAAGCACATTAGGTGTTAACTTTTTATATTCAAAAGAAGTTGATCCGCTTTTAATTCTTCCGGCAGTTGCAATTGGGTTATTGAGCGTAGGGGTTTTAAACCTTAACAATATGCGTGACGAAGAATCAGACAGAAAATCCGGTAAAAAAACAATCGTAGTGCAAATGGGCGGTGCAAAAGCTAAAATTTATCACTTTTCAATCATTATAACAGCGATGCTTTTGGTTGTAATTTTTGCCATTTTAAGCGATTATAATTTCGATCAATACTTGTTTTTATTGGCTTACATTCCTTTAACTAAACATTTAATTACCGTTTATAAAAATCAAAATCCTAAGCTTTTAGATCCGGAATTAAAAAAAGTGGCACTAAGCACATTTTTGCTTTCCATATTATTGACAATTTGTATGATTTCGTTGATTTCAGACATTATTGTTAATCTTTTTCTTGGAGGAAGATAATTTTAAGTTCAACTTTAAACTTTTTAAAAATGAAAATTACATTTTACGGACACGCATCTTTAGGGATCGAAGTAGGAGGAAAACACATTCTTGTTGATCCTTTTATTTCTGGAAATCCACAGGCTGCAGCCATCGACATAAATATATTAAAAGCCGATTATATCTTATTAACTCACGCGCATAGCGATCATGTTTTAGATGTTGATACTATTGCAAAAAATACCAATGCAGTAATTGTTTCAAATGCTGAAATTACAAGCTATTACGCAAAAAAAGGTTTTAATGCACACCCGATGAATCACGGCGGAAGCTGGAAATTTGATTTTGGAATAGTAAAATATGTAAACGCAATTCACTCAAGTTCTTTCCCTGATGGAACTTACGGAGGAAATCCTGGCGGATTTGTAATCGAAGGCGAACACAAAAACATTTACATTGCTGGAGATACAGCACTTACATTTGATATGAAATTGATTCCGCTTCGTACAAAATTAGATTTAGCCATTCTTCCAATCGGAAATAATTTCACAATGGATGTTGAAGATGCTATAATCGCATCTGACTTTGTAGAATGTGACAAAATCCTAGGTTATCACTTTGATACTTTTGGTTATATCGAAATCAATCACGAAGAATCAATCCGCAAATTCTTTGATAAAGGAAAAGATTTGATGCTTTTAAATATTGGAGAATCTATAGAACTATAATAATTATCCTGAGCATAGTCGAAATAAGGAGCTAATCCCGCTATCCGCTATATCTTTTATGGTGAACCCCACCATAAAAGGATGTCGTTTCTATCGGGGCTAGGACATTCGGTTTCAAAAAAATATTTTGGCACAATATATGTCAGATAATGAAGCATTGAATCACTTTAATCTGTGCAATCTGTGGCAAATAAAAAATTAGTGAAAATTTGTGTAATTACTTCGCCTATTTGCTATTGCTCGGGTCGTGGCAAAAGATTTAAACCAAATATGAATCTTAAAAGAATATTTTTAATCTTTTTAATAACTTCAACCTACAATGTCTTTGCTCAAAAAGACGGCTATTGGGACAAAGAACGAGCAACTACAAAAGAAATTCTGGTTTCTGCTGGCGACAGAATTATAATAAAAACAGAAGATTTACCAGTAGGAACAACTGAAATTGTATACCGAATTACACTTCTGGACAAAAACCAGCAAATGGCCAATAGTTTGGTTTCGCTGTTAAAAGCAATTCCAGATCCATACGGAATAGGACAAGGATCTGCCGGAGCTGTTTTTTTAATGTCTAAAATTTCCGGAGACGATCAATGTACTTACTCATTGTTTACCTCAAATGAAAATGCTAAAAAATACGTTTCTGACGGAAAAATAGATTCAGCTTGTTTTTCTCAATCTGAACCTGTTAGTAAAGACGCTAAGAGAATTTCATTAGATAAAAATTCGTGCTTAAAAGAAAATACAAAAACAATTTGGTTTGGATTTGAAAGCAAAAATTGGTTTTTGACTCAGAAAATAGTTTTAGAAGTGGTGCCGTGGGTTGATATAAAATTAAACCGCGGCTGGAATCAGGATAACAAAAATGAAATTATCAGTTTGTGCAAAACATCAACAATGGCGCAGAAAATGGCCAATTCTGATGATTTTTGTGTTTGCATACTGGATAAAATCATGAAAGAATATCGTTATGCAGAATTTCAAAAATTACTGGCTGTTGAAAAAACAAAAGTCTACAAAGACTTTGGAAATGCCTGCTATAAAGATGCTGACATTTCTAAAAACGTTTATAACGATTTAAGAAATCAAATTGCGACTTTAATAAAACAGCAAAAGTACAACGAGGCAATCCAAAAATTAAATATAATTATTAATGACGGAAAAGCTACAGCGTTAGATTACAGTTCAATTGGTTATTGCTATATCCTGACAAAACAATATGCAAAAGCATTAAAGTTTTTAAAGGAAGGCGAAAAATTAGATGATACAGAGTTATTGGTAAAACTAAATTTAGCACATGTTTATTTAGTGAGCGATAATTATAGTGACGCAAAAGCAATCTATAAAAAATACCAAGATCAAAACGTTACAGACAGCCTAAGCTGGAAAGAAAAAACAAAATCAGATTTTGCCCTTTTCGAAAAAGCAGGTTTACCTTCAAAAGACTTCGAAAAAGTTTTAAAATTATTCAATTAAAAAATATTTCACCATATAAGTAAAGAGTTTTCAGTCGCAGTGTTCAGTCTCAGTCTGCGAAAACTTTAAATGAACTTATATAACTTATATGGTTTAAAAAATAGCAGAGTGAAAGCGACTTACCACAAATATATGCTCGAGTTTAAGCGTCCTTCTGGGACGTCTCGCGGTGTTATGACCGAAAAAGAAACCTGGCTTATCGTTCTTGAAGAAAACGGTAAAAAAGGAATAGGAGAGTGTGGTATACTTCGTGGCTTAAGTGCTGATGATCGCGATGATTATGAAGAAAAACTAAAATGGGCTTGCGAGAATATTCATTTAGGAGAAAAAGCACTTTGGGAATCTTTACTAGAGTTTCCTTCAATTCAATTTGGGATTGAAACGGCTTTTTTATCTTTAAAAAGTGAAACTCCATATTTACTTTTTCCATCAAATTTCACCAATAATACCCAATCAATTGAGATAAATGGTTTGGTTTGGATGGGCGAGCCGGCTTTTATGAAACAGCAGATTGAAGAAAAATTAGCCGACGGATTTAGCTGTATCAAACTTAAAATTGGAGCAATAGATTTTCAAAAAGAATTAGAATTATTAGAATTTATCCGTAGTCATTTTTCAGCAGAAGAAATAGAAATCAGGGTTGATGCAAATGGCGCTTTTGCTTTAGATGAAGCTTTAGATAAACTCAACCAATTAAATAAATTTCAACTACATAGTATCGAACAGCCTATTAAAAAAGGAAACGTTCAGGCTATGGCTGATTTATGTAAAATAACTCCTTTTCCAATTGCTTTAGATGAAGAATTGATTGGCATATTTACATTAGAAGAAAAAGAAAAATTACTGCAGGAAATCAAACCTCAATATATTATTTTAAAGCCAAGTTTTATTGGCGGTTTTAGAGGAACGGACGAATGGATAAAATTAGCAGATAAATACAATATTGGCTGGTGGATAACCTCTGCATTAGAAAGCAATATCGGATTAAATGCTATCGCACAATGGACATTTCTTCAAAATTCAAAAATGCCCCAAGGATTAGGAACCGGAGCGCTTTATACCAATAATTTTGATTCTCCACTAGAAGTTGTAAAAGGAAAATTGTGGTATAATATAGCTACAGATTGGGATTCGGTAATTTTGGAAAAGGTACAAAGTAACAAAGATTCAAAGGGGTAAAAAGCACGATATAAAACCTCTGAACCTTTGCAACTCTGAACTTTAGAACCTATGTTTTACTCTTTCCCGCCAAGTAAATTATCCTGCCATTCTTTTAGTTCCTGCCATTTTCCCTGATAAGCAAATAAAGCTTGTCTAGCCCAGGTACTTGGATTATGCATAGCAAAATTTTCTCCTCCGGCATCTAGAATTGATTGTAGTTTTTCTGTCGATGCTTCCGAAAGTTCACGCCAGGTATTAATTCCGGCGGCGTTAAATAAAGCTTCTATTTTCGGGCCAATTCCTTCAACAATTTTTAAATCGTCTTGTTTTATTTTTTTGCCTAATACATTTGCGGCCAGCGCACTATCAAATAAAGCTGATGGAGCTTCTGAAACAAATGATTTAGGTACAGATGCAGAAGCTTTAGCATGAGCAGCCGCCAGATCTGCTTCCAGAGAAGCTATTTTTGTATTTAAATTTTTCGTATTTGCTTTACAAGCATCAAGATCAGCTTGTAATGATGCGGCTAAAGAATCATCTTCTTTTGAGTTCAATTTTCCTAGTAAGTAACCTAAAATTCCACAGATTATACCCACTAAAATCGGTATTAAGATACAAGGTAAATTCATAATAAGTATATTTTTGATTATTTGATGGTAATTACGGTTCTTCTGTTGCTTGCTTTTCCTTCAGTTGTAGCATTATCGCCAATTGGTTCATCCGGACCTTTTGATTCCGTTGCAATTCTGGAAGCTTCAATGCCATTTTTAATTAAATAATTTTTAGAAAAATCGGCTCTTTTTTGTGCCAGATCTATATTTAAATCTCTATTGCCTACATTATCACTATGTCCCACAACTAAGACAGAAGTATTTTTTACATTTTTTAAATATTTCGTAATATCAGCCACTTTTTGCTGTTCTTCCTCATTTAAATTAAAACTTGATTTGTTGGTATTAAAATGAAGAATCAACGGATCTGCATTAATTTTTTCTTTTAATGCAGACCATTCATCACTGGCTGTAGAAGTTGTATCAGCAGAAGTTGTACCAATAGCTGCAAATTCGTATTCAACAGGGCCAATGATCGTATCTGCATTTGTTTTCCAGCTATTGATAATTTCTCCTTTTGTGTCTAATTGAGAAGAAGCTAAACCTTTTGAAACAAAATAATTTTTCACATCATTTGCTCGTGCTAATCCAAGATTTTCAAATTTTGTTGTGTTGGTTTCATCAGAAGTAGCATAACCTGTAATGGTAACTTTTTGTTTGGGATTTGAAACTAAAAAAGTTTTAAGTTTTTCAATTCCAATAGAAATTGAATCACTTATGGGCTGAATCGCAGCAGGATTATTTTTTAAAAATTTAAAATTATCATTGGTCTGAAATTCAAATCCGGAACCATTTATGATAAAAGGAACAAAATTATAATTTTTAATTGCCGTAGGAGGTACTTTTTCGGTGGCAGCATTTGGCTGGGCCGCATCGCAATTGCAGCAAAACTTTATATACAAGATTGTACCTAAAATTATGACCAGAGCGATCCCTAATAGATAAAATATTTTTTTAGACATGATTTGATGAATTAAGGTTCTATCAAAATTAGCAAAAATTAAGACATCTAACGTATTAACAATCAGTAAATTTGGTTTCATTTTAGACTAAACAAATTAGAACTTGAAACGAATTTTATGTCTGGATTTTTAAAAATGAGATTCCATGACTGAATTAAAATGAGTAAATTGCAGTAAAATAAATTAAGACTCAAAATGCTCGAGATAGAAAGAAAGTTTCTTGTAAAATCAGATGATTTTAAAGAACAGGCATTTGCAAAAAATCAAATAGCACAAGGTTATTTAAGCTCAATTGCCGAGAGAACGGTTCGTGTTAGAATTAAAGGAGATAAAGCTTTTTTAACCATAAAAGGTATTGGCCATCAAGGAGGAATGTCTCGTTTTGAATGGGAAAATCAAATTCCGCTTGATGAAGCTGCAGAACTGTTGAAATTATGCGAAAAAGGCAAAATTGAGAAAACACGTTATGAAATTAAATTCGGAAACCATGTTTATGAAGTTGATGAATTTTATGGAGAAAATGAAGGTTTAACAATGGCAGAAATTGAACTGCAGTCTGAAGATGAAAGTTTCGAAAAACCAGATTGGCTGGGAGAAGAAGTAACAAATGACGAAAGATATTATAATGCTTATTTGAGCAAAAATCCTTTTAAAAACTGGGGAAAAGAATAATTTATGGCAGACCAATATGATTTAATTATTGTGGGAGGCGGGCCAATAGGTCTGGCTTGTGCAATAGAAGCTCAAAAGAAAAACTTACGTTATTTAATTATAGAAAAAGGCGCGATTGTAAATAGTATTTTCAATTATCCGCTGTACATGACATTTTTCTCTACTGCCGAAAGACTTGAAATAGGTGATATTCCGTTTAACTGTTTGGCGCCAAAACCGGGTCGTCAGGAAGCTTTAGAATATTACCGAAATATTCACCGCTATTTTAATTTCAATATTAATTTATTTGAAAAAGTAACTGAAATTAAAAAAACTGGAAATTCTCTTTTTGAAATTTCGACAGACAAAAGTTCATACAAATCGAAAAACGTAGTTATTGCAACTGGTTTTTATGACATTCCGATTCATATGAATATTAAAGGCGAGGAATTGCCAAAAGTTCGTCACTATTATAAAGAAGCTCACGAATATGCTTTTAGAAATGTTATAGTTGTTGGCGCTAACAATTCATCTGTTGATGCAGCTTTAGAATGCTGGCGAAAAGGCGCGAACGTAACTATGGTAATTCGTAAAAATGAAATCAATAACAGAGTAAAATATTGGGTTAAACCCGATATTGAAAACCGAATTGCAGAAGGAAGCATCAAAGCTTATTTTGAATCGAATATTACGGAAATCCGTGATAATGAAGTTGAGATTGAAACTCCAAACGGTAAAGTGACAATCGAAAATGATTTTGTTCTGGCTTTAACAGGTTATAAGCCAGATTTAAACTTCCTGGAAAATATAGGAATTGAACTTTCAAATGATGAATTGAAAATTCCAACGTATAATCCTGAAACTATGGAAACGAATGTTGAAGGTTTATTCCTTGCAGGCGTTGTCTGCGGAGGAATGCAGACGCATAAATGGTTTATCGAAAACTCAAGAATCCATGCTAATATGATTGTGGATTATATTACTTCGAAATAAAGGTTTTGCCACGAATTTGCTTCGCCTGTTCGCTATCGCTCGAGTCACGAATTTTCACGAATTAATATTTTTGTCAGTTCGAGCGAAGTCGAGAACACATACGCATCTTGACTTCGCTCGATGTGACACTTCAAACAAATTCGTGAAAATTCGTGCAATTCGTGGCAAAAAAAATCTAAGAACTACAAGAAAGCATAGAACATCCCACTTTAGATCTCGCCCAATCTGGTCGTTTTGCAAACCATTTTTCGTATTCCGGTTGTTCATCGTATGGCTTTTGCAATAATGTATACAACTCGTTTATCAACGAATAATCTTCTTTATCAGCAACATCTATAGCTAATTGTGCCATATAATTTCGAAGCACATATTTCGGATTAATTAAGTTCATTTTTTGTGAACGTTCTTCATCCGATAATTCTTCAGTGTTCAATCTATCCAAATAAACGGTAAACCATTTTTTCCAGGCATCTAAAATATCTCCCGAAACTTCTTCGATTTTATAAAACGAGAATTGAATTTTCTCAATCGCTTTTTCAACAGAATCAGATTTTTTAACGGAACTTAAATTTCTAAAAAAGATTGTCATATCGGTTTCTGTCAATTGTAAAGTCGCTTCCAGATTATCGGTTAAATCATTATCAATTTGAGCAGAAGTTGAAATAAACAATCCTAATTTATTTAGAAACATTTCCTTATAATCTAAAATAAAATCATCCATAAATGATTCTAAGATTTTTTCTAATTCTTCTGTTTCATTAATCAAAGGATAAATTGCATTGGCCAATTGGTATAAATTCCAATGTGCGACTTGCGGTTGATTCCCAAAGCGGTATCTTTTATTTTGACTGTCTGTAGTATTTGGTGTCCAGTTTGGATCGTAATTTTCAAGCCATCCGTAAGGTCCGTAATCAATCGTGATGCCGTGAATTGACATATTATCTGTATTCATTACACCATGAACAAAACCAACTCGCTGCCAGTCCAAGATCATTTCGCGGGTTGTATCAGCTACTTTTTTAAAGAATTGTAAATATTGTTCTTTTGGTTCGCCAGTAATTTCAGGGAAATAATGTTTGATATTGTATTCTACAAACTGCTTTAAATTTTTAAGTTCGTTTCTGGCAGTCAGCATTTCAAAACTTCCAAAACGGATAAAAGAAGGCGCAACACGACATACAATCGCACCATTTTCGTAAGCAGGATTTCCGTTGTATAAAACGTCACGCAAAACCTGATCTCCGGAAAGAATCAACGAAAGTGATCGGGTAGTGGGAACACCTAAATGATACATGGCTTCGGCACATAAATATTCTCTTATTGACGAACGTAAAACTGCCAAACCATCAGCAGTTCTGGAATACGGTGTTTTTCCCGCACCTTTTAATTGAAGGGTAAAAAACTGATTGTTATTTTCAACCTCAGTTAAATTGATTGCGCGGCCGTCGCCCAATTGTCCGGCCCAGTTCCCGAATTGATGTCCGGCGTAACACATCGCGTAAGGGTTTGTTTCAGGAAGAATTTCTTTTCCTGAAAAAATATTCAAAAATTCCTCTGATTGAATTTCGTCTTTTGAAATTCCAACCAATTCAGCAACTTCTTCAGAAGCATGAATTAATTTTGGATTTGAAGGTTTTGTTGGATTTACGTATGAAAATGCGGTGTTTCTAACTTGACGAATTTCATTTGTTAAGTCTGTATCTGCGGGCAATTCGGCAGTAAATCGATTATTTATTTTTAAATTTTTCATTGAGTTTTTATGTTTGGGCCACAGATTATACAGATTAAAAAGATTTTTCCTCTTTTGCTTGTAAATTTAATCTACACAGATTTAAAAAAATCCTTTTAATCTGTGTAATCTGTGGCTAAAAAAAATTAGCTAACTAATTTATCAGCATACATTTTTTTAAGTTTTTGAACTTTCGGGTCAATTACAAGCTGACAATATCTTGCTTCCTGATTGTTGTTGTAATAATCCTGATGATAATCTTCGGCTTCATAAAACACTTCAAAAGGTTTTAACTGCGTAACAATTGGATCGGCATAAACAGGCTGAACTTCTTCAAAAACCTTTTCTGCTATTTCTTTTTGTGATTCATCATGATACAAAACTATCGAACGATATTGTGTTCCGTTGTCGCCACCCTGACGATTTATGGTTGTTGGATCGTGACTTGTCATGAAAACGGTTAGCAAATCATGATATGAAATTATGTCAGAATCAAAAGTAACCTGAATAACTTCTGCGTGACCTGTTCGTCCTGTACATACTTCGCGGTATGCCGGATTCTTTATAAAACCATCTGAAAATCCAGATTTTATTGTCTCAACTCCTTTTAAACGCTGAATTACAGCTTCTACACACCAAAAACATCCACCACCAAAAGTGGCTGTTGATAAATTTTCCATAAATGTAAAAATAGCTTAAAGTTTACATGCCCTATTAACCTGATAGAATATTGTGATAATTTATCTAAAAAATAGCTGTTAAACTAAAGATATTAAAAGTTTTCTTAAAGTTTGAAGTTTAGAATTGATAAATTCTCAATTTTAGAAAAAAGCAATATATTTGCAGTTAAACACAGGCACAACAAATGAATACCAAAAATAGTACCATCAGTCTAGAAACTTATTTTCAGGATTTTAGACAACATATTGTTGGCATAGATCAGGAATTTATGTCACCTTTTGGCAAAAAAAACATTGTTTATACCGATTGGACTGCCAGCGGAAGGCTGTACAGACCAATTGAGGAGAAACTTTTGAATCAATTTGGACCGTTTGTTGCCAACACGCATACAGAAACTACGGTGTCAGGTACTGCTATGACAAAGGCATATCATCACGCAAGACATATTATAAAACGTCATACAAACGCAAGTGAAGATGATGTTTTAATTACAGATGGAACCGGAATGACTGGGGTTATCAATAAATTTCAGCGTATTTTAGGTTTAAAAATCCCTGAAAACCTTAAAAATTTCACCACAGTTCCTGCTGAAAAAAAGCCTATTGTTTTTATTTCTCATATGGAGCATCATTCTAATCAAACTTCATGGTTAGAAACTATTGCTGATGTTGAGATTATTCCGTCTTGCGAAAAAGGACTGTTTTGTCTGGATAATTTAGAATTGTTATTACAGAAATACAGCGACAGAACTATAAAAATTGCATCAATTACCTCTTGTTCAAATGTTACAGGTATAAAAACGCCGTTTCATGAAGCTGCAAAATTAATGCATAAATATAACGGTGTTTGTTTTGTAGATTTTGCCTGCTCAGGTCCTTATGTAGAAATTGACATGCATCCTGCAGATCCTGAATCTTATTTGGATGCGATTTTCTTTTCTCCGCATAAATTTCTTGGAGGCCCAGGAACTTCGGGGGTTTTAATTTTCAATAAAAAATTATATAATAATATGATTCCGGATTGTCCGGGTGGAGGAACAGTTAGCTGGACAAACCCTTGGGGCGAACATAAATATATTGATAATATCGAGGATCGAGAAGATGGCGGAACTCCGGGATTTCTTCAGGTTATTAAAACGGCTTTGGCAATTGAGCTGAAGGAAGAAATGGGAATTGAGAACATTTTACAGCGCGAACACGAAATTGTCGATTTTGTTTTTAGTCAGTTAGATCCTATTGAAAATATTAAAATTTTAGCGGGTCAGCATAAAAACCGTTTGGGTGTAATCTCCTTTTTTATTGAGGATTTACATTTTAATTTGGGTGTAAAATTATTGAATGATAAATTTGGGGTTCAGACTCGCGGCGGATGCAGCTGTGCGGGAACTTACGGTCATTATTTACTGCACGTAGATCAGGAAACTTCTAATAAACTGGTTAATGAAATTACGATTGGTGATTTAATTAAAAAACCGGGATGGATTAGAATGTCAATTCATCCAACTACGACGGATGAGGAAATTACTTTTGTTTGTAATAGTATTATAGACTTGGCTAAAAATCATAAAGCCTGGGCTTTAGATTATTCTTACAATAAAGATACTAATGAATTTGTTCATAAAAACGCTGCTTCATTTGAGGATGAATTGGTGAAGGGCTGGTTTAAATCTTAATTTATCTTGGTGTTTTTTTTCGCAAAGTGCACGAAGGTTTTTGTTTTAAAAGCTAGCTTTTTTTAAGATCGCAAAGCTAGATTTTCTAATATACGATATAGTAAACCCGACAGGTTTTTAAAACCTGTCGGGTTTGTTGTTTTTCTGAAGATGGGTTGGTGGCTGGTTTTAAATCATATTTATTTTACTGTAGCTTTTAATTTTAACGCAAAGTTCGCTAAGTTTTTTCGCAAAGTGTACGAAGTTTTTTAGTTTAAAAAGCAAGTTTTTTTAAGGTCGCAAAGCTAGATTTTCTATACGATATAGTAAACCCGACAGGTTTTTAAAACCTGTCGGGTTTGTTCGTTTTAAAATATATAAAATAAGCCCGAGAGTTTCAAAACTCTCGGGCTTATTTTATAATTGATATTCTCAAACCAAACTTTGAGATCTTAAAAAACTTTTATAAAACAAAAATCTTAGCGCACTTTGCGTTAAAAAAAAGCTTTTCTACATTACTTAGATTCCTGGAATTTCTTAAGGGAAAGTAAGGCTTGTTCCTGAATTTTTTTATGGAAAAACCCTGTCCAGCCTAATAAATATCCGGTTGGTCCAAAGGCTTGTTTTGACCATTTCCAAACATCAAAATTATCAGTATGTTTGATGATTAGACCATCTTGGAAAACAAATTCGGCAGAAATTCTATTGATTACATTACGATTTGTTTTGCTGAAATTATAAGCTGCAACCCATTTTGCAGAACCCGTAAATTCATCCGCTTTTACGTCAAAGAATTCAATTTTGATATTTCCTTTGCTTCTAATAAGGAGCATTTCCCACATTTTCGAAACTTGTTCTTCTTTTAATAAACCAAAGGCCGGATCAATAAAATGTATTTTTGGATGATAACATTCAGCCATTGTTTTAAAATCAGAATTGGCAAAAGCAGTATAGAACTTTGTAATTAAAGCTTCGTTGGGAGTCATAAATTTGGAAATTAGAATATAATTATAAATATAAGATTTATTTTATAAAATATTGTATTTATAAAACACTAATTTCTTTTGCGGTGTCGTAACTCTTTTTAGATTTATCGTAAGCCGTTGAAAAATAATTCTTTTTGTTATGTGCAGTAAAGTATCCGGTTTCGTTTCCAAAAGTATTAGAACCTCCGTTTATGATAAATCGAACAGCATAAACATCATTTTTTTTAAGTTTAGCAAATTCAGCAGGAGTAAAGTAATAGTATGAAGTTGTTTTTCCTTCGGATGATTCTTTTACGTTTTTGTCTGTACAGGCAATAACATCGGCATTAGCCAAATCTACATAAAGACCCCCGGCAATTCTAGCCTTATCATTTGAAGTTGCAATTGTGATTTTTAAAACGCCGCCTTTATCTGTTTTTGCAATCTGAATGCTGGCTTCGCCCGTAAAAGCATATTTTTCGCAGATAAAAGTATATTCCTGCGTTGCCGGAAAAGGCTGAGATCCTTTTACACTCATGGTTTGCTGCGCATTTGCAAAGATTGAAATAAACAGTAATAAAAGAAGAGGCAATTTTAATTTCATATATAGTTACTTTTATTGTTCGGCTGCTTTTGCGTCAAACTTTTCATCCCAATCCATTGATTTAATGGCAGATATTAAGTTCTCTTCATTTACAAAAATGCGAAGTTCTTTGTTTGCCACTTTTTTACTGTATAAAGCGTGATAGCGGTAAATTACTTCTTGTTTGGTTTTGTAAACGCCATCTAATTTTAAATCAATAAAACTTCCATAATATTGTCTAAATCTGGTACAGGTTTTAGTCAATCGTTCTTCAGTCGTGTTTTCTCTAACAGACTGAGTAACTTCGGTTTCATTAAAAGGTTTAAACTTTGATGTATTACATGTTTCTAAAACTCTTTTGCCTAATTCATATGCTTTTTTCTGCTGTTCTGAACTAATATCGGCGTTAGAAACTTTTTTAATTTTTAAATCTTCCGTATCTCTACTTACAGTTTTCGATTTACATCCAATTAATAACAACAAACATATAATCAATCCCGCTTTCTTCATAATCATTTAAGTTATTTTTAATAATAAGTTTGGGTCGGGACAGTTTTCTATATAAAAATTTAAATCGTTTGTGTTGCAGACTCCGGGATAATCGCCCCATTTGTCTCCTAAGTTTTTTATAATCTGAAAGTGAACATGAGGTGCATAATCTCCGTTAACAGTTGAATTTCCTAAAGCTCCAATTTGTTCGCCTTTCTTAAAAATTGTCCCAACGGTAAGGTTTTCTATACTTTCTAACGATAAATGTCCGTATAAAGTATAAAATTTCTCATTTTCTACTTCATGTTCTAATATTATAGTAGGGCCGTAATCTCCTAAACCCTTATTATTTTGAAAACTGTGTACTTTTCCGTCAAGCGCTGCTAAAACCGCAGTTGCAGCTTTTGCCCATAAATCAAGGCCAATGTGAATATTTCTTTCCGGAACCGAATCATTTTTAAAAATGGTGCTTCTTTTATATAAGTTGCGTCCTTCAATGTAACCGCCGTAAGCAACTTCGGCATTATTATCAGCAAGGTAGGCAAAAATAAAACGCTCAAAATCTGCAGAGGTTTCGGGTTTACTTTCGACTAAATCGGTATTGGTTATGGACAAATCTAAAGGAAGGTATTTTGAAAAATCAATAGAAGCATCAATTACTTTAGTAGGTGGTAAGGCTTTTAATATAGATACAAGGGATTTCATAAAAATTAAATTTAAGCTACTTTTTCGATTATTATTAATTCATTATGAACTTCAATGCGGGGCAGCATTTTTGAAGTAAATAATTGTGAGTTTATTTCGGTAATGTATTTTCTGTTACGAACATTATGCGCTTCATCGAGAATCATGGTGTTAAATAAAATGAAGCCCTGATCTTTGAGAAGAAAACAAACTCGTTCGCTAAAAAACTTTTCGAACAAAAAGTTTGGCATATTAGTATCTTCAAAAATATCAATAATTATTAAATCGTAACGATCTTTTGTTTTTAAAACAAATTCAAAAGCATCATCAATAATAATTTCAAGCTGTTTGATCTCATTTAAGTTAAAATACTGATTGGCTATTTGAATCATTTCAGGATCGATTTCAACTCCTGTAATTTTGCCTTTATAGTTAATTTCGTCAACAAGGGTTTTGATTACGCTTCCGCCGGCAACTCCCAGAACCAGGATATGATCCATTTCTACTACTTTATCATAACCAATATTTCGAAGCCCGTACCTTAATATACGCTGTAAACTTCCGTACGAATAATTTGTGTTTTCAGAATCTAAAACAAGTTCCCCATTTGCCCAGGTAATTTCGATTACTTTGCTTCGGGTTGATTTTTTTTTGAAGATTTTTATTGGATATAGATAACTGAATAGTTTTTGAATCATTTTGTAATGCTTTTACTCAAAAATACCATTTTAAATCTTTTATTTTGCAAGAAATATTAAATTTTAATGAAGAAAAGACTATACAAATTCATCTTTTTTAAGCTAATGAGCTGGAAGATAGTAGGAATAGAAAATGCTGAAGTGAAAAAATGTATATTAATGGTTATGCCGCATACAAGTAATCACGATTTTTATATTGGTCTTTTTACCCGCGGAATTTCTGGCTTACAGATGAACTGGGTTGGAAAGAAAGAATTATTCAAGTTTCCGTTTGGTTATTATTTCAGAAATGTTGGCGGTGAACCGCTTGATCGCACCGGCGGATTAAATAAAGTAGATTCTATCGCTGCTATTTTTAATCGTAAAGAAGTTTTTCGTTTGGCTGTTGCGCCAGAGGGAACACGAAAAGGCGTAACCGAAATTAAAACCGGATTTTATTATATAGCGCTTAAAGCAAATGTGCCAATTGTTCCTGTTGCTTTTGATTGGGGCAAAAAAGAAGTGAATCTAGGAGAACCATTTTATCCGACAGGAAATTATGAAGCCGATTGGGAAATTTTAAAACAGCATTATAAAGGTGTTTTAGGAAAAATTCCTGAAAACGGAATTCAAATCTAAATTTTTGATGTTTTTTTAGATTCGTGAGAATCCCTTAAATGAAAATTATTTTAAAATTTTTTCAAATACGTGAAATTTTCGAGCTATGGTACATAAGCCTTAAAAGTTCCGTTTTTGTAGAAAATTACAATTTTCTCAATTTCGTCTTCTTCAAAACTCAAATTTGATTTTTTGGTTTCAATCAAACTTTTAATGGATGATTTATTTTCTTCATTATTTATTGGAGTAAATAAATCTTCTCGAGAATAATTTTCATTTGATGAAGAAGGGGAGTCTGAATTTGTATTTTGAAAATTTGAGACAATTTCATTTTCTGATTTAGGAAAATTCCCTTTTCCAACTAGAATCCAATATAAGTCTACTTCCGGAAAAACATCCAAAATTTTCATGACAAAATCAAGACTTGGCTTATTTCTGCCAGAGAGAAGGTGAGACATACTGGAACGCTGCACGCCAATTTTATCTGCAAATAAAGAGGCATTTAGTCCATAATAATCCAGTATAATTTCCAGCCTTTTTACAAAATCATCGATGTTTACCATTGTAAATTATATTTTAAATTACACGTGTTTACAAATGTAACTAAAAAGATTTGATAATACAATTTTACAGTTGTAAATCGTTCAAATTAAGCTTTTATTGTGTGATTTTTACTTTATATAATCACTTATAACTAATTGAAATATAATATATTGATATTTTTTACTTAAAGTAATAACAATTGTTAACTGTATTTTACTGGAATCTTTAAAATCAACTAATAAATCTGTTTACATTTCTAAATTCTCGTTATTTTTTCTTGTTTACAATTGTAAAAATAAAGATGTTTACTTTTGTAAACTAATCAAAACACAATGAATTTAGAAGAATTATTCAACCAATACAAAGAGCAGTCAATCGAAGGTAGATATTTGACTTTAGATCATATTCAACCTTTATTAGACAAACTAAATACTAATAATCAAGTTAAGGTTATAGGAAAATCTGTTTTAGGAGAATCTATATATAGTTACGAAATTGGAACCGGAAAAACACGTATCTATTTATGGTCTCAAATGCATGGAAATGAAAGTACGACAACTAAAGCGCTTTTTGACTTTATTAATGTATTAAACAGCAAATCTGATTTTGCTGAAAAAATGCTATCTACATTTACATTTTATGCTATTCCTATTTTAAATCCTGACGGCGCCAGGCTTTATACACGTGAAAATGCAAATAAAATTGATTTAAATCGCGATTCTCAAAAACTGACACAACCTGAAAGTAATGTTTTGAGAGAAGTTTTTGAGAGTTTTAAACCTGATTATTGCTTTAACCTGCACGATCAGCGTACTATTTTTGGTGCCGGCGATACTGGTAAGCCTGCAACTGTCTCTTTTTTAGCTCCGTCCTATAATGAAGAAAGAGAAGTGAATGAAAACAGACAAAAAGCCATCAATTTAATTGCAGGAATTAACGATGAATTGCAAAAATATATTCCCGGACAAGTAGGAAGATTTGACGATTCATTCAATATAAACTGTATAGGGGATACTTTTCAGTTTTTAGGAGTACCTACTATATTATTCGAAGCCGGTCATTTTCCTAACGATTATGAGAGGGAGATTACCAGAAAATACATATTTTTCTCACTAATTTCAAGCTTTGAACTCATAAGCGAAAACGATTTAGTCGTCAATAGAATTTCTGATTATTTGAATATTTCACAAAATAAAGTCGTTTTTTATGATTTTATGTATAAAAATATCAAAATAAATTATGATGGTATCGAAATTATTACGAATTTTGTCGCACAATACAAAGAAGAATTGATTGAAAATAAGATTCATTTTAATGCTTATATAGTAGAAGCAGGCGAATTGGAAAATTATTTTGGTCATTACGAATACGACGGAAATGAAGCTGTTTATTCTGATGATTATCTTAATATTCCGAAAATGAACCAAAAAGCAGATTTTTATTTAAATAAAAATACTAAATTTGTTAACGGGTTGATAAAAAGTTAATTTTTATGTGAATTTGTTGTTTTTTATATATATTTTTATACTTTGTAATAGCAATTAGTAATATTAATTAAAGAATTATGAGTAAATTTCGTTTAGATGAAGTAGATCACCAGATTTTAGATATGTTAATAGACAATACGAGAGTTCCGTTTACTGACATTGCAAAAAAACTATTGATTTCTGCTGGTACAGTACACGTTAGAGTAAAAAAGATGGAGGATGCCGGTATCATCATGGGGTCTTCATTAGCCTTAGATTACGATAAATTAGGTTATTCATTCATTGCATATGTTGGGGTATTCCTTAATAATACATCACAAACTAAATTTGTATTAGAGCGTATCAATCAAATTCCATTCGTAACAGTTGCTTCTGTAACGACAGGAAAATTTAACATCTTTTGTAAAATTAGAGCAAAAGATACTAAACACGCAAAAGAAGTTATCTTCATGATTGATGATATCGAAGGTGTTTACAGGACTGAAACTATGATTTCATTAGAGGAAAGTATTAACGATAAGAAGCGTTTGATGCATACTATTTTCAAAAATATGTAACAATTCCTCTTGAATGCTATATTAAAATATAACCTCAAGTTTATTCTTGGGGTTTTTTTATGACCAATTAACCAACCAACTATAAAAGAATTTATGTACACGTTGCCAAAAATAGAACGTTTTAACAAAGACGTTCTCTCTAAATACCACATTTACAATAGTGTTTTCATAACATTACCATTTGATTCTATTGATAATACAGGAGTTTTATTGCCATTATTTACAGAAACTTGCGAAACGGGATTTAAAAAACAAGAAACTCCAAAAGAAATTTTTGATTTCTTTTCGAACAAGTTCCTGAACAATGCTTCAGAAACGGAGAAAATCGACTTAATGTTTCGATTTATTCAATATATAGAACGCCAGATTGTATTGTTTGATGCCATTGAAGATGCTGCTTTTCCGGAAGTTAACAATATGGAAGGGCGAGGATCTTTACGTGATATTAAAGAAAAATCAGATGCAAAAGAAAAAGACGACGAATTAGTTAATTTTTTAGAAAATTTCAATGTTCGTACGGTTTTAACAGCGCATCCAACACAGTTTTATCCTGGTCCTGTTTTAGGAATTATAAACGATTTGACCGAAGCAATTCGCCAAAACGATTTATTGCAGATCAAACAATTATTGGCGCAGCTGGGGAAAACACCTTTTATTCAGCATGAAAAACCAAATCCTTACGACGAAGCCGTTAGTTTGATTTGGTATCTAGAAAATGTATTTTACGCTACAGCGGGAGAAATTGTGCATTATTTGCAAAAAAATATTAATGACGGAAATCAAATTCAGAATCAATTGATAAAATTAGGATTCTGGCCGGGAGGTGACCGTGACGGGAATCCATTTGTTACAACAGAGATTACGCTTAAAGTTGCAGATCGATTAAGAACTTCAATTTTAAAGTGCTATTATGTTGAAATGAGAAACTTAAAAAGAAAGCTAACTTTCTCTGGTGTAGATACTTTGGTATCTGATCTTGAACATAAACTTTACCGTTCAGTGTTTTATTCTAAAGGAGAAATTTTTATCACTTTAGACGAATTATTGACACAGCTTAATAAGATTCGAACTATAATTATTGAAAAACATCAATCTTTATATTTAGACGATTTAGAAGCTCTTTTAGTAAAAATTAATTTATTCGGATTCCATTTTGCGACTTTAGATATTCGTCAGAATAGTAAAATTCATAATGCTGTTTTTAAAGATGTCGTGAATTATTACTTAAATTCAGGTTCAGATACTTTCCCGAAGAATTATTATGAACTGACAGAAGATCAAAAAATCGATGTTTTATCAAAAATAAAAGGAGATTTAAATCCTGCTGATTTTGAAAATGAAATTACAAGATCTACTTTAGAATCTGTTCAGGCAATTAAAACCATTCAGGAAAACAATGGAGAAGAAGGTGCTAATCGTTACATTATTAGTAATAACGAAAGCGCCCTAAACGTAATGGAAACTTTTGCGATGATTCGTTTGAATAATTGGGAGAATCCAACTGTTGATATAATTCCGCTTTTTGAATCTGTAGATGATTTGCAAAATGCGCATCAAATTATGGAGCAATTGTATACAAATCCTGAATATTCTAAGCATTTAAAATCAAGAGGAAACGAACAAACAATTATGCTTGGTTTCTCTGACGGTACAAAAGACGGCGGTTATTTAATGGCCAACTGGAGTATTTATCAGGCTAAAATTTCGTTAACTGAAATTTCAAGAAAATACGGAATTAAAGCTATTTTCTTTGACGGACGCGGCGGGCCTCCTGCACGTGGTGGTGGTAAAACACATAAATTCTATGCTTCTTTAGGTCCAAAAATTGAAAACAAAGAAATTCAGATCACGGTACAAGGGCAAACAATCAGTTCTAATTTTGGAACTTTAGATTCTTGTCGTTTTAATATTGAAAATTTATTAAGTGCAGGTATAACCAACCAGGTTTTTGGTAAAGAAAAGAATGAGCTAACTCCAGAGGAAACTCAAATCTTGACGCAATTAGCTGATTTAGGATATGAGAAATATTTAAGTTTTAAGAATCATCCAAAATTTATTCCGTATTTGGAAAAAATGAGTACGTTGAAATATTATTCTAAAACTAACATTGGAAGCCGACCTTCAAAAAGAAGCAAATCTGAATCATTAGATTTTGCAGATTTAAGAGCGATTCCGTTTGTTGGATCTTGGAGTCAGTTAAAACAAAACGTGCCGGGTTTTTTTGGAGTAGGAACAGCTTTGAAACATTTTGAAGAATCAGGTCAATGGGATAAAGTAAGTAATTTGTATCATAATTCATTATTCTTTAAAACATTGCTTGAAAACAGTATGATGTCATTGGCAAAATCATTTTTACCATTAACAGCTTACATGAGAAAAGATCCTGAGTTTGGTGAATTCTGGCAGATTATCTACGATGAATTTTCTGAAACAAAACGTCTTTTATTGAAAATTGCAGATCATAAAACCTTAATGGAAAATTATCCTGATGGTATAGCATCAATTCAAATAAGAGAGCGTATTGTATTGCCATTGTTGACAATACAACAATATGCATTGCTAAAAATCAATGAATTGAACAAAGAAAATTCTACGAATGAGGAACTAATCAAAGTATACGAAAAAATCGTAACGAGATCTCTTTTCGGAAACACAAACGCAAGTAGAAATTCAGCTTAATCGTAATTTGAAAACTATAAAATTATAAAAATGATTGCAAGTCAGTTACTAGAAAATGAATATTCGGGTCATTTTGGTACTTATATCAGAGAAGCCGGTGATGGAAAATTAATTGAAGAATTAGAAATTTCTCTTCATGATTTTATCCGATTTGTTCAAAATATTCCAATGGATAAATTTGATTATCGTTACGCAGAAGGGAAGTGGACAATTAAGGATATTATCCAGCATATTATAGATACTGAACGTATTTTTGCTTATCGTGCTTTGAGATTTTCAAGAAATGACAAAACACCTTTGCCTAGTTTTGAAGAAGATGATTATGCAAATAATACAGAATCGAACAAAAGAAGTATTCAGGATTTGTTGACTGAACTTTCTGCTTTAAGACATTCAACTTTATTGTTTTACAAAAGTTTATCAGAAGACCAGCTTAAAAGAATTGGAACTGCTTCTAATAATCCTATTTCAGTTCGAGCATTAGGTTTTGTGATGATTGGACACCAAAAACATCATCAAAAAATTTTTGAAGAAAGGTATTTGTAAAAACTAAAAATTTTATAGATAAAGTAAACCCGACAGGTTTTAAAAACCTGTCGGGTTTGTTACTTTAAGATAAGATATGTAATTTCGACATAGAATAACAAAAATTATTTTAATTCTAATTTTTTCAATCGTGAAGTAATTGCACCATTATTTCTTCCAAGTAAATCAGCTATTTCTCCAACTTTTTTACCTTCATTAAATAGATTTGTAAGTTTTAAATCTTCTGCTGCATCCCATTTCTTGTAGGCCTCGGTATGAACAAGACGTATTTCATCAACAGAATAGGATTTGTCTTTAATTTGATTATTATGTTTTCTCTCAATAAACGCTAAACCAAATCGGATTTTATCATAAGACATTTTTTCTTCAAAGTATTCAAAATAAGGTCGTAAAGCGCTAGGATTTTCTAATTCTAGTTGAGCTTTTTCAATCTCAATGATTTCTTTATTAGAAACAAACTGGCTTAAATCAAAATCGTTTCCATCAACATATAATTTCGCTAAATGAGAAACGATCGTAGTTTCTCCCAAATTTCTTTGTCCTGCGATTTCTTCAATAGAAAGTCCGTTTTGAAATAACTCTAGAGTTTTAGCATAAGTGCTTTCCTTTTTTTCTTTTTTAACGACAGATTTATTTCTTTGAAATTCAACAATCGTTTTAATAAAGTCTGCTCCATATTTTTCGAGTTTTGCTTTTCCAACACCTTCCACGGCAAGAAAATCCTCATCGCTCATTGGTCTTAAAATTTCCATGTGTCTTAGCGAAGCATCGCTGAAAATCACATAGGCCGGAACTTCTTCTTCCTGAGCAATTTCGTAGCGTAATTTTCGAAGTGTTTCAAAAAGAGAATTTTTAGCAGCTGTTTTTGCTTTCTCTTGTTTTACTTCATTTTTATCGATTACTTTTTTAACAACCGTTGTCAGTTTTACTTTTTCACCCTCAAACAAAACTTTTTTTGCAAAAGGGGTTAATAAAATTTTATTATGCTGATGAAACGCAATTTCACAATATCCTAGATTAATCAGCTGAATTAAATATTGATTCCAATCGTACCACGAAATATCGGCTCCAATTCCGTACGTTTTTAGCGTTTGATAATTTTTTTCGTAGATATACGCGTTTTTTGAGCCTCTCAAAAAATCAACAATCACAGCTAAAGGTTCTGTTTCTTGTAATCTTGTAATAGCCGAAAGTGCTTTTTGCGCGAGAATCGTTCCATCAAAAAATGTTGGAGGATTTTTGCAAATATCGCAATTACCGCAATTTTCTGTAACTAGTTCTCCAAAATAAGAAAGAAGAATTTTTCGCCTGCAGCTTACTGCGTCTGCATATTGCTTCATTCGTTCTAATTTGGCAAGCTGAACATCAGAATTTAATCCTTCAGAAGCAAATTTCTGAAGCTGAATTACATCGGCATAACTTTCAAATAAAACAGTTTCAGCAGGTAATCCGTCACGGCCTGCACGGCCAATTTCCTGATAATAACCTTCAATATTTTTGGGTAAATTGTAATGAATAACCCAGCGAACATTTGATTTATCAATTCCCATTCCAAATGCAATCGTAGCGCAAACTACCTGACAATCATCATTTATAAACTGATCCTGAGTTTTTGCTCGGGTTGTATTGTCTAAACCGGCATGATACGCTTTTGCAGCAATTCCGTTTTTAGATAATTTCTCTGCAAGTTCTTCGGTCGTTTTTCTGCTCAAACAATAAATAATTCCTGATTCGTTGGGCTTATTCTCGACAAAATCAATAATTTGTTTTACACGATCTAAAGCTGGCCTTACTTCAAGGCTTAAATTTGCGCGATCAAAAGAAGCTACAAAAGTTTTTGGACTTTTTAAATTTAGCTGTTTGGTTATATCTGCACGTGTTGCTTTATCGGCTGTTGCAGTCAGAGCTAGAACTGGAGTAGAAGGGAAGCGGTTTTTTAAATATCCTAAATTGGTATAGGCTGGTCTAAAATCATGCCCCCAAGACGAAATACAATGTGCTTCGTCAATTGCAATTAAACTGATTGTCAATTCGTTAAAAACATTATCTAAATAGGATAAACTTTCTGGAGCAATATAAACGAGTTTAAAATTATTCGATTTCAAATTATCGATATAAAACTGCTGTTCTTCAGATGATTGACTGCTATTAATATAACATGCAGTGATGCCATTTGTTTTTAAACTGTCTACCTGATCTTTCATCAAGGCAATTAAAGGCGAAATAACTATAGTTATTCCAGGTAATATAAGGGCCGGCAGCTGAAAACATATTGATTTTCCACCACCAGTAGGCATAATAGCTAAAGTATCTTGTCCTGATAAAATAGTTTTTATTATTGTTTCTTGATTTGGCCTGAATTTTTCAAATCCGAAATTTTCTTTCAGTTTGGTGTGTAGTAATTCTGATTTCATATTGGCGAATAATTTATATTTTAAAAGTATCTTTAAAATATAAATATAGTAATTTTCTTATAATTTTGTTTGCATGGGTAAATAAAAAAGGAACTCAAAATAGAGTTCCTTTGTCTTTATTTTAAAAGTAAATGATTAATCTTCATCGTCTTCATCATCGTCATCATCAGCTATATCGTCTGGGTCTCTGTCTTCATCGTCATCATCGCCGCCATCTACGTCTGGTTTATCTTGATTGTCATCATCATCATCGTCATCATCTGCAGCATCATCATCAAGATCAAGACCTTTAACTGGCTCGATTGTATCAACATCAAGATCGATATCATCATCTTCATCATAATTTTCGATTCTGTCAGCAAGTTTAGTACTGATTTTTACTAAATAAATAGTGTCTTCAGTACGAACTTCAACAGCTTCTACTAATTCGTTTTTAGCGTTTCTAAAACGGATAACATCCGAATCATCATAACCATCAGGAAATTTTTCAACCAAAAGGTTTAAAATTTCGTTTGTCAGTTTGGCGTAGTCTACTATAACTCTTTTCATAAAAATATCCTATAAATCTAATAAATATGCAAAAATTAACGGTGCAACAATTGTAGCATCCGACTCAATAATAAATTTAGGGGTTTTGATATCTAATTTACCCCAGGTGATTTTTTCATTTGGAACTGCTCCTGAGTAAGAACCGTAACTAGTTGTTGAATCAGAAATTTGGCAGAAATAACTCCAGAATGGAACATCATGCATTTCCATATCCTGGTATAACATTGGTACAACACAAATAGGAAAATCTCCTGCGATACCACCACCAATTTGGAAGAATCCAATACCGTTTTGGCTGTTTTTTGAATACCAGTCAGCAAGGAAAGTCATGTATTCAATACCAGATTTCATTGTAGATGCTTTCAATTCGCCTTTAATCACGTATGATGCAAAAATATTACCCATTGTACTATCTTCCCATCCCGGAACAATAATAGGTAAATTTTTCTCAGCAGCAGCATACATCCAGCTGTCTTTTAAGTCAATTTCGTAATATTCTTCTAAAACGCCTGATAATAACATTTTATACATGAATTCATGTGGAAAATAACGTTCTCCTTTATCATCAGCATCTTTCCAGATTTTATAGATGTGTTTTTGTAAACGTCTAAAAGCCTCATGCTCAGGAATACAAGTATCTGTAACACGGTTTAATCCTCTTTCCAGTAAAGCCCATTCGTCTTCTGGTGTCAAATCACGGTAATTAGGAACTCTTTCGTAGTGAGAGTGAGCTACTAAATTCATGATATCTTCTTCTAGATTGGCTCCAGTACATGAAATAATTTGTACTTTATCTTGTCTAATTATTTCTGCAAAAATTTTACCAATTTCTGCTGTACTCATTGCACCAGCCATACTTACCAACATTTTAGATCCATTTGCTAATTGTTGTTCGTATTCTTTAGCTGCATCTACTAATGAAGCAGAATTAAAGTGTAAATAATGTTTTTCAATAAACTGACTGATTGGTCCTTTCATTTTGTTTTTTGTTTTTTGTTTTTTTTTGAATTAAAAGTTTTTAACCTTTTGGATATATGCAAATTAATAATTTTCTAATTATTAATCTTAATTATTTTACAGTTTTTTTTTACAATTTTTTCTTGTATCCTAATATTTTTAATACATCGTCTGAAGTCTGTTGTTCAGAGAAAACTTCTGTCGCCAGAATTCCATTTTCATCACGATCTATCAAAATATGTTTTGGCTGCGGAATCAAACAGTGGTGTAAACCTCCGTAACCTCCAATTGTTTCCTGATATGCTCCTGTATTAAAGAAACCAATATATAATGGCTTTTCCTTGTTATATTTAGGCAGATAAATGGCGTTCATGTTTTGCTCTGAATTATAATAATCATCACTATCACAAGTCAATCCTCCTAACAAAACCCGCTCATAAGTATCATTCCAGCGATTAATAGCCAGCATAATAAAACGTTTATTAATAGCCCAGGTATCCGGAAGGGTAGTAATGAAAGATGAATCGATCATGTTCCATTTTTCTCTATCATTTTGTTGTTTTTGATACAAAATCTGATAGATTGCTCCACCGCTTTCACCTACAGTAAACGATCCAAATTCAGTAAATATATTTGGTACATCAACTTCAGCTTCATCACAAGCTATTTTAATTTGATTGATAATTTCATCAATCATATATTGATAATCATATTCAAAAGCCAGCGAGTTTTTAATTGGGAAACCGCCTCCAATGTTCAAACCATCAAGAGTAGGGCATTCCTTTTTAAGCGCAATATATACTTTAATACATTTTACAAGCTCGTTCCAGTAATATGAAGTATCGTTTATTCCGGTATTAATGAAAAAGTGAAGCATTTTAAGCTCTAATTTATCATTTTCCTGAATTTGTTTTTTGTAAAATGATACGATGTTTTTATAACCAATTCCTAATCTAGAAGTATAAAACTCAAATTTAGGTTCTTCTTCGGCTGCAATACGAATTCCAATTTTGAATTTTCCTTTGATTTCTCCCTGAAGCAAATCAAGTTCTTCGTAATTGTCAATAATCGGAATAGTGTTTTTATGTCCGTTATTGATCAATCTCGCAATATTATTGATGTATTCGTCTCTTTTAAAACCATTACAAATTACATAAGTGCTTTTGTTGATTTTACCATTTTCTAATAAATTCTCAACAATATTAACATCAAACGCAGATGAAGTTTCAATATGAATGTTATTCTTAAAAGCTTCATTCATAATATATTCAAAATGAGAGCTTTTTGTACAATAACAATAGTAATATTTTGCTTCGTATTTGTTCTTTTCCATTGCGATTCTGAACCAGGCTTTTGCCTTATTAATGTTTTCAGAAATCTGAGGTAAATAAGTAAACTTTAATGGTGTACCATACTGTTCAACCAATTTCATCAAATCAATGTTGTGAAACTGAAGATTGTCTTTGCTTAGTTTAAATTCCTCTTGCGGGAAGTAATATGTTTGATTAATTAGATCCGAATATTTTGTATTCATTTATATTTCAATATTTTAAGTAGTAATTATTAAATTTAGTGATTTTCTTCTAAATTTAAAATTCAAACTCTAATATTAGCAAATATAATTTGCAGTTTTTCGTGTTCTGCTTTTGAGCATTGGAAAACATCAAAGCAAAACGGGCTTTTACTATTATAAAAACGATTCAACATTCTAAGTAAAGAACTGTTGAGACGGTTTCTGTAAGAGCTAAATTGTCTTTGTTTATTGTTTGTTTTCATTGTGGCAAATGTAAAAAATAATATATACCAAAAGCAATGCTTTTAATTAAAAAAAGTTTAAGATTTATAATCTTGAAACGCAGCTAGAATTAATTTATTTTCAACGGATTGGTTAATTTTTATCTTTCCTATTCCTTCAATTAATGCAAATTGAATCAATCCGTATTCATTTTTTTTGTCATGAATTAGCAATTCCAGAATAGGATCGATGTCATTTTCTTCAAATTTTACATCGTCATAAATTGCTTTTATAGCCGTTTTTATTTCAGAATATTCTGCTGAAGTAATTAAATCTTTATGAAGGGAAATATAACTTTCTAAGATCATTCCCACAGCAATTGCTTCTCCGTGTAATAAAGTTGTTTTAGATTTACTTTCTAAAAAGTAACTTTCGATGGCATGACCAAGAGTATGTCCGAAATTAAGTGCTTTACGGATGTTTTTTTCTGTTGGGTCCTGAATTACAATTTCATTTTTAATTTCAACCGAACGGTAAATTAATTGATCTAATGCATTGTAATCAATAGCACCAAGATCAAGAAATTCTTTCCAGTAAGCTGCGTCATAAATCAAACCGTGTTTTAGCATTTCTGCAAGTCCGGAACGCATTTCACTTTGTGGTAAAGTTTCAAGGTATTCTGTGTCAATCAAAACCATTTGAGGAACATTTATAACACCAATCTGGTTTTTAAGATTTCCTAAGTCAACTCCGGTTTTTCCTCCCACAGAGGCATCAACCATAGATAATAGAGTAGTAGGGATGTTTATAAAATCAACACCTCTTTTAAATGTTGAAGCTACGAAACCGCCTAAATCTGTTACAACACCACCACCAAGATTAATTATAAGTGATTTTCTGTCTGCACCAAGTTCTGTTAAAACATGCCAGATTTCAATGCAGGTTTCTATATTTTTATTGGCTTCTCCTGCTTCAAACTCGATAATTTCGATATTTAAATCTGTTTCAATTACAGGTAAAAGTTTTGGCAGGCAATACTCATTTGTCTCAGTATCAACTATAATGAAGATATTGGAGTATTTATTTTCTTTTAAATGTTTATTTAAAGCTTCGTATGCATACTGGTTAAAATGCACAAGATAATTGTTCGCTTGAATGGATTGCATAATTCTACGGTTAATTGAAACCGCAAAATAAGGCATTTTTAACTAAAATATATTCAAATTTTGGCCCTAATTTGTTTAAAAACGAATCATTCTAAATTAATGTTTTAAATGAACAGAAACTATTTACACATCCTTAGCAATTGTTGTGCATCAGAATAGTTTTTATCTTTTGATATATTTAAATATTTACAGGCATTAGTTTTGTCATCTTCTTTTAAATAACAAACCGCAAGGAAATACTCTGTTTTTCCGTCATTTAAACCTGGATACTTTAAAGCATCCAATAAATAATTGATTGCTTTTTTTGACTGCCCGACTTTTAAATAGTAGAAACCAATATTTTGTGCAGCGTAAATGCTTTTTGGATCAATTCTTAAAGCTTTTTGATATGACACAAGTGCTTTATCCATTTCTTTCTTTTCTTCAAAATTTTGACCTTCAGTAATTAAGTCTGCAATTAAAAGATCATTTTTTCGTTTTTTTAATATCGCTTCATCTGCAAGATTATTATTTTGACTCTTAGCCATTAATTGTTTCGCTGCAGGATAATTTTTGTCTTTTGACAGATTAAAATATTTGAGAGCATTCGTTTTATCATTTTCTCTTAAATAAGAAATACCTAAGAAAAACTCTGTTTTTCCGTCTTTTAAACCAGGATATTTTAATGCTTCAAGTAAAGCGTTTATTGCTTTTTTATTTTGGCCTTGCTTCAAATAATTGAATCCAATATTTTGGGATATATAAACATTTTTGGGATCAATTTTTAATGCTTTTTCATAGAATTGTAAAGCATTGTTTAAATCAGATTTATTTTCAAAATTCTGGCCTCCGTTTAGATAACTTGTAATTAAAAGCTGATTTTTTTGAGCAGTTAAAGTACTATCCTGAGGAAATTTTTTCAATCCTTGATCAATAAACTTAAGCAAATTTTGATAATTATAACCTGAAAATTTAAGTCCGCGAGCGGCAAGATCCCATGTTTGAGGCATTGGTCTATATTGTGAAAACAACCTGCTTTGTTTCAATATTTCTAATGTATCTTTTTTTGCTATTGCAAAATTAATTGCAGCATTAAATATTGCATAATTTCTTGGACGAAGATAGAATGCCTGCTTAATATAAATATAAGCACTGTCAATATCTCCTTTATTCTTAGATATAACATTTTTGTAAAATTCAATACGTCCCGAATATCCATTGATTTTTTTAGCTTTTGAAAAGCATTTTAAAGCTTTATCATATTGCTTTTCACGAATATAGTAGATTCCGGCATATTCATAAAATGATTCTGAACTACTAAAAGTATTTGGGTATGCAGCCATTTTATTTACGACCTGGTCTCCAGTAAGGAATCCTTTTAGGTTCACATTTATATCATCACGGGCAATTAAATATTCTAAATTTGATGCTTTATAAATTATAAAAGCAGAATAGCTTGTTAATATTGATACTACAATTATAATTGATGTTATAATTTTTAATGAAATTTTATTTGGTAATGCAATTTGATTTATTTCAGAATTAGTTAAGCTCAAGGCTAAAATTAAACTGAAAAATATTGCCATTGTTGGTCTGTACATTGGGAAATTAAAGAAAGAATCGATTCCATATACTATTAAAAGTAACAGAGTTAGTAATGCAATTATCTGAGATTCTTTATTTTGTGGTTTTATTAATCTTTTAAGATTTATAATGAATACACAAATAAATATAGAAAGATAGATAAGTCCGTTTAGAATTCCTGTTTCTGCTAAAATCTCAAGAAAGTCATTGTGTGTATGTAATGAAACTGTAGAGTCATTAGAAGTCGTTCTTTCGTAAGGAATAGATTCAACTTGATAATTACCCAATCCTATTCCTAAGACTGGACTTTTGCCACTCATTTTTATAGCATTATTCCAAAATAACAATCTCGCTTTTGAAGAGGCATCTTCTGTATTAATTTGACTAACTCTATTTTCTAATGAAACATATCTGTTTTTATCTTTTGATTTTTGAAAAATTGAGTTTGCAAATAATATAGCAGTCAATACTGGGATTGTAAGGAATAAAATTTTAGAAACCGCAGCTCTTTTAAATGAAAATTCTTTTAAGAGATAGATAATATAAATTAAATAGATGAGGAATAAGTTAATAAGCGGTGTTCTGGCTCCCGTTAAAAAGATAACTGAAGTAACTGAAAATAAGATAAAAACTAAAAACCACTTTTTGTATGTTGTAAAATGAGCTATACCCAGCAGTAAAAAAGGGATTTTAATAGTAAGGCTCGCCGCCAAAATATTTATATTTCCTGTATTTCCCTTCATTCCATTTAATAAATCCATAATTGAAGCATGTCGTGGAATAATAATAAAATGACAAAGCTGCTGGCAGGATTGAATTAACGCACTAATACTTACTATAAATATAATTTTATAAAGGAGATCTAATTTATTTTTTAAAAGAATAGAAAGGTTTATAAATAAACAGAATACAATTACTATTTCTGTAAATTTTGTAAAGACTAATGAAGTATTTTTTGCTGCAAAATAGGATATAGCACAAAAGAAGAGGAACGCTAAATATAATTTAAAAATATAATTTCTCTTTATTGAATAAAAAATATCAGCAGCTATTAATGAAGAATTGAAATAAAAATAAGCAGCAATAATTACGTTTAATACTGAAAGGTATAAAAACTGTGGATTAATGATTTCTACACTTTTAAAATAGGGCAGAAAGTCAATTATTAATAAAGAAGAAATAAAAAGAAGAACTATAAAATTAGGAATAGAATATTTTCCTTTTACTTCACTTATAATACTATCAATCTTTTGAGTATTCATACGTTTTCATTTTTTTGCAAAATTACATAAAAATAAAAGTAAAATCCTACTTTTTTGGTAAACAATATTTTTAAGAGGTTTAAAGATATCAAAAAATATGATATGATTTAGTAAATAATATTCAAAACAGTCTATATCTTTGCACAAAAACTAAACTTAATGGAAAAAATATTCGATAACACTCAGGTTGCTTTTTCACTTAAAAGTGATACAGAACTTGACAGGGCTTATTTTCTTTTTAAAATGATTGATAGTGAGCCTTTAGTACGTATTGGAACTGCTGTTACAAATTTTGCAATCAAAGCACATCTTCCGGTTGAAGGATTGATTCGTGCAACGGTTTTTGATCATTTTTGTGGAGGAGTAAACGAAGACGACTGTTTAACTGTAGTAGATAAAATGTTTACCAAAGGCGTTTCATCTGTATTAGATTATTCAGTTGAAGGTAAAGAAGAAGAAGCGCAGTTTGACGCAGCTTTAGAAATGACCTTAAAAACTATTGAATTTGCAAAAGAACGTTTAGCAATTCCGTTTGCAGTATTTAAGCCAACAGGTTTAGGGCGTTTTGAATTGTATGAGAAATTAGGCGAAAAACAAACTTTAAGTCCAGCAGAACAAGAAGAATGGAATAGAGTGGTAAACCGTTTTGATCAGGTTTGCAATGAAGCTCACAAAAAAGATGTTGCGTTATTAATTGATGGTGAAGAAAGCTGGATGCAGGATGCTGCTGACGAATTAGTTACCGATATGATGCGCAAATACAATAAAGAAAAAGCGATTGTATTTAACACTTTACAAATGTACCGTTGGGATCGTTTGGATTATTTGAAAAAGCTTCATGAAGTTGCTAAGGTCGAAGGTTTCTTTATTGGAATGAAATTGGTTCGTGGTGCATACATGGAAAAAGAGAATAAAAGAGCAGAAGAAAAAGGATATGTTTCTCCAATTTGCATTTCTAAAGAGGCAACTGATATTAATTATGATGCTGCTGTTCACTATATGTTAGAGCATTTAGAAACAATGGCCATTTTTGCAGGTACTCATAACGAATTGAGTTCATACAAATTAATGGAAATGATGGCTGAAAAAGGAATTGCCAAAAACGATAAAAAAATCTGGTTCGGGCAATTATACGGAATGAGCGATAATATTAGTTACAACTTAGCTGAAAACGGTTATAATGTAGCAAAATATCTTCCGTTTGGGCCAGTTAAAGATGTTATGCCGTACTTGATTCGCCGCGCTGAAGAAAATACTTCGGTTGCAGGGCAGACAAGCCGCGAATTATCTATGATTAAAGCAGAACGTAAACGTAGAAAAGGAAAATAATAGTTTTCAGTCTCGGTTTACAATTTACATATAAAAAAGCTCCAATGAAAATTGGAGCTTTTTTTATTTTCTTAATTCTTTATGTAAACTGGACTAAAGTCCAGCCCTACAATATGGATCGAGCCAAAGGCTCTTAGGTAGTTCCGAAGGAACGAATTATATTGTAGAGCTGGACTTTAGTCCAGTTTAACGTGTTCATATCCAAAAAAAGCAAAACCCGACAGTTTTTAAAAATCTGTCGGGTTTGCATTATAATTGGAATTTAAAAATTGAAATTTCTTAAGAATTACTAAACTGTAAATTACTTAAGTTTTTATAAATTCCGTTTTCTAGATTTATTAATTCCTGATGCGTTCCTTCTTCTGAAATTTCTCCATTGTCCAGAACTAAAATTTTGTCCGCATTTCTAATCGTTGAAAGGCGATGAGCAATGATAATACTTGTTCTTCCTTCCATTAATACTTCTAAAGCTTCCTGAACCAGTTTTTCGCTTTCGCTGTCTAACGATGAAGTTGCTTCGTCTAATATTAAGATACTTGGGTTTTTAAGTAAAGCTCTTGCAATTGCAATGCGCTGACGCTGTCCTCCTGATAATTTAACGCCGCGTTCTCCAACCAATGTTTCGAATTTCTCAGGGAAACCATCCACAAAATTGAATGCATTCGCTTGTTTTGCTGCTAATATTATTTCTTCATCAGATGCATCTGGTTTTCCGTATGCAATATTTTCTCGAATTGTTCCTCCAAAAAGAATAACATCTTGCGGAACAATACTCATATTTCCGCGAAGATTTTCTAAATCATAGTCGTAAATACTTTTTCCGTCAACTAAAATTTCTCCTGAAGTTATATCGTAAAAACGTAATAAAAGTGATGAAATAGTTGATTTTCCAGCACCACTTGGGCCAACGATTGCTATTTTCTGTCCAAATTCTGCAGAGAAATTTACATCTTTTAAAACCTGAACTTCTTTTCTTGAAGGATAACTAAAAGCAACATTCTTAAAAGAAACAATTCCTTTGATTTTCTCAATAGGAGATGTTTTTGGGCTTGCATTGATTGCTTCCGGAGTTTCTTCTAATAATTCAAAAACACGTTCTGTTGCTCCAACTGCTTTTTGAATTTGCGCATACATTTCGGCAATTCCTCCAAAAGAAGCGCCAATAAAGGTTGTATAAAGCACAAACGAAATTAAATCTCCAACACCCTCAACTTCACCTTTTATAGTCAATGTAATTCCGTACCAAACGACAGCAACTACACATCCAAAAAGACATAAAATGATAAACGATGCAAAATAACCTCGATATTGACCACCTTTAATGGCGATTTTTACAATCTCTTTTATTTTGTTTCTATAACGTTGAATTTCGTACCATTCATTGGCAAAAGCTTTTACATTACTGATTCCCTGAAGTGTTTCTTCAACGATTACCTGGCTTTCAGCTACTTTATCTTGAGTTTTCTTTCCGTATTTACGGATAAATCTTCCAAATATAACGGCGGCAACTGCAACAATTGGTACAATAGCCAACATCATTAAAGTTAATTTAGGACTTATATTTCCTAGAATAACAAATCCTCCAATAATCAGGATTAACTGGCGTAAAAACTCGGCAATTGTAGTAGTAAAGGTATCTTGTAGCTGCGAAATATCAGCACTGATTCTACTATTTAACTCTCCAACACGCTTTTGAGAATAAAAAGACATTGGTAGTTTTACCAGATTTTCATATAAAGCAAAACGGATATTAGATAATGAATTCTCTGTGAAATTTACAAAAAGTGAAATTCTGAAAAAAGAGAAGATCGCCTGAAGCGTAAGAATCACCATTAATCCAACAGCAATTTCGTTAGCCCTGCTTAGGTTTTTGTTGGTAACGCAATCAACCAGCATTCCCATTAATTTAGGAAAGGCAAGGGCAGTGGCGCTGGTTAACAATAAGAAGATCAAACCAAGGAAAAATTTCCATTTATGACCTTTTCCGTATTTAAAAATTCTGAAAGCTTTTTGAAGTGAATTAGAGTCTAATTTAGCCTTTGGTAAATCATTTTCCTGAAATCTTGCCATTTGAGTATACAATTAAGATATGCAAATGTATGACTATAGCAAATGATTACAAAAGATTATTATAAATTAGGCGGTTGCACTCTTGTTTTTAACTAAAATTAACTAAAACGTAATTTTTATTTAATTTTTAAAATGCTGAAAAATAGGTTGCTAAATAAAAGCATAAAAAAAATATTTGATTTTTTTTGAAATATACTTGCAAATACAAATTCTAGCTGTATATTTGCACTCGCAATCACAAAATGATAGCAGCCTAATAAAATAGGGCGATTAGCTCAGCTGGTTCAGAGCACCTCGTTTACACCGAGGGGGTCGGGGGTTCGAACCCCTCATCGCCCACCAAGAAACTCCTTAAGAAATTAAGGAGTTTTTTATTTTATATCATTCAGGAAATCTGTAATCTTCATCTTTTTAATTTACCAACAATCACCAATAGTATTTCCCTTTTTGTGTAATATTGTAAAACCTCTGCTTGATTGCTCTATATTAGTTAAATGATTTAAAAAGATACTATGAAAGAAGATGCTATAAAAACAATAATTGATTACCACTTAAATAAATGGGATGACATTGCATTAAATTCACTTCCAATTCGAATTGAAACAGAAATGGCAGATCCTACGCAAGATAAAAAGGAAGAATGGAGGATTTGGTTTCCCATTGACAGCAGAGTAAACGATTTTGAAATTGAAGAATTTGAAAATCAACTTGGGCATAAATTACCAAATGACTACAAAACCTTTTTAAAGCATAAACACTTTTACGAACTTCAAATTTCAGAAGTTTCATTTTGCCGACACCCAGTTAATATATGGAAAGCCAGCCTTTCTGAAATGATTTTTGAGGATTATCCAACCGAATTTTTAATTGAAAAAGGATATGTTCCATTTGCGAGATGGAGTGATTGGGGATTGCTTTGTTTTGATAGTAATCGCAATAAAGAAAACCTTAATTATCCTATTGTATTATGGGATCATGAAACTGAAGATCAGATCAATGATGAGTATGAAGACTTTTATAGTTTCCTAACTGAAATTGACATTGAGGATAAGAAAAACATTAGTTAACGAGCTGTTCAGACTATAATTTCATGTAATAGTATCAATTAAGTTAAAATAGAAAAAACTTACAAGCCAACTTATAAATAATTATAATTCCTTAACTTTATTTATACTATACATCTATAAAAACTGAAGTTATGAAAACTAGAATGATTTGGGGAAACTTGGTTACTCACGATATACAAAAAACAATTGAATTCTATACAGCATTAGATTTCAAACAAAACGGGAAAGAAACAAATGAACTGGTAAGTTTTATTTTTGCAGAAAACCATTTTATAATAAACTTTTTTACAGCTAAAAGATTTGAAAATGCTCTAAGAGGCAATTTAGCTAATACTAAAATCGAAAACGAAACTATTTTTTCTTTATCTGCAGACAGCAGTGAAGAAGTAGACCTTTGGTATGAAAAAATTAAAAAAATAGGCGGCACAATTTTCTCTGAGCCTGAGGATTTTGAAGTAGGCTACACCTTTGGTTTTGCCGATCCTGATGGTCATAAATTCAATTTTTTATATTGGCCGGGAATGTAACCATATATATATTATATTAAAAACCTCCAAAGTCATAATGATTTAGGAGGTTTTTTTATTTTATTTCCTTTAGCCCATTCTTCTTTTAGGCTTTATGCTTTCCTCAAAACTTTATTCTGAATGTATCTTCTTCTTCCATTTGTGTTTTTACGCTTCACTGTTTTTGTATTAAAGCCTATATTTCTTTTCGGTTATTAGACTAAAATGTTATTTAAGTAAGTTTATTTTTAGAATATTTTATAACTAATACGGAAAAAACTTATTTTTTAACATATTTTTAATATATTTGATTATCTCTAGTCCTTAAGTCGAAGGAGATTTAAAAAGCAAATATTCACAGTCAAAATAATTAAGGAGAAGAATTTGACCCGAACACTCCCATAACAAAGTACGGCGAAACTAATACATAAAACAATGAATAAAAATTTAAAGATTAAAAACTTGTTTTACAATAAGTTAATTCGTTTCCCATTGATGATTTTGATTTTATTGCTCTTTCAAAATTGTGCTGATGAAAATACTCCCAAAGAAAATCCTCAAACCAAAACTAATGAAAAAAATACTAACGAATTAGCTTTTCCTAATAGTACTGGAGAACTAATTACAATAAATTCTGGTTCAGGAAAGAATATTACTTTAGAAAAAAAGCAGAATGAATTTATTTTATCCGGAGATATTCTTTTAACACCGGAACAAGTTTCTTTATGGTCAAAAGAGCCTTCACAAACAGGAAAAACTGGTTTATCAGAATTATCAAAAAGATGGGCATTTTGTACCGTTTATTATACTATAAATCCATCCTTAACTAATCAACAGCGAGTTATAGATGCAATTGAACACTGGAAAACAAGATACCCAATTGATTTTGTTGTAAGAACAACACAAACCAATTATATAGAGTTTATACCGGCAGACGGATGCTACTCTAACTTAGGAATGATTGGCGGCCGACAAGTGATTGGATTGGGAACTGGGTGTTCAACTGGTAATACAATACATGAAATAGGACATGCTTTAGGTTTCTTTCATGAACAGCAAAGAACCGATAGAAGCAACTCTATTAATATAAATTATACTAATGTCATACCCGGATATGAAGATCAGTTTAGAACTTATAGTGAATTGGGACTTAATGGCTATCAAATAGGACAGCTTGATTTTGATTCCATAATGCTATATGGTTCTTACGCTTTTTCGTCTAATGGCTTTCCAACTATGACAAAATTAGACGGATCTACTTTTATAGGTCAAAGAACTGCACTATCAGCAGGTGATTTAGAAATGATTTCATCAATGTACACCTGTCATTTGCCTCCACCTCCTAAAATCACAGCAGATGGACCTAATTACCTCTCTTCAGGTGTTACTATGATAACCTGGAATTACACTGGAAATTTACCCAATGCAGATTTAGACAGTATTATTTGGTGGTATCGAAAAGTTAATACAAACGGTGCGTCATATGCAATAGGGTGGGGAGCTACTGGTTATTTTACGGCTGTTCCTGATACAGTTTATTCAGACCCCGGATTTCAGACTTCTGATTTTAAGATCTATTTTACGATAAAAAACACAGCGGGAGTTACCTACACAAGCGACGTTTATAGTATTATGAAAAAAGGAAAATTTAAATTAGAAAATTCACTTTAAAAATTTAATAAAAAAAAGCTCCATTAGAAATAATGGAGCTTTTTTTATACTATTAATTATTCTCAACCAGTTCAATATCCATAGTTTTTATAAGTCCATCCTGAAAAGTATAAACATGTTTTACCAATCCTTCGAACATTAAACTGCCTTGTAAATTTTTTACAGTTTGGTGTACTTTAACTTCCAGGTTTCCATTTTCTCTTTCGGTAAAACCAACCGGCTCAACTTTTGGATTTATTTCTGTCCATTGTCTTGTCCAATATTGCTTGATTTCATCGTGTCCACTTATGTAACCGCCTTCCCAGGCTTTTGACCACTGAACATCTGGCTGCATTGTAGATAATGCGTTGTCGATGTTTCTTTCATCAAATCTGTGGTATTTTGAGTAATCTAACATCTTATTTCGGCAGCATAGTATCACTAATACTAAGTGTGTACAATAATTCTGGATAGGAAAAATCCATAGTAAAATTTTCCTGCCCTCTTAATTTAAAAAATTCTGTTTTTTGATCCTCATTCGCCAATTCTAATAATTCTCCGTTAGAAAATCTAGGCTTATTATCTTCAAATTGAATAAAGGTTTTTGATTTTCTAAAGGTGATACCCAGCCATTTATTCGATTCAGATGTTTTTTGTTTCGGAACAGATTCTAATATAATTTTATGAAGAAATGCCATGTTTGCTGACAATGGAAATAATACAACCGAATTATGATTTAAAATAATATCAAATTCTTCATATGTAACTTTATCTTTTACTTTAAGCTTTCTTAAGTTTTTTTCAGATAGTTCTTCGGGATTTTCATAACAGCTGAAAAGCCCAATAAAAGAGCCTTCTTCCAGATCTAAAGCCTGATCTGAATGATATTTCATTGTAGCATAACTTGAATCGTAAACTTCAATTAATGCATTATTAAAATCAACTTTGGGTAAATTATTTATGTTATACTTTTCAATTTCAACATTTAAACCCGCTATTATTGATTGATGCAAAGCAGAAAATTGGTTAGCAGGGATATTATAAATAGTTGTAGTTCTCACTATAGGAACACCCTTACCTTTAACATCAACTAAATGATTTCCGAGCCTGCCTTTTCCTGTAATTTCAAAATCAGCAGAATGCAGCAGTTCATTAAATAAATTATTTTCGAATGGAAGGATAATTTTTTGAAAGTTTTTCATTTTGAGATGTACAATTAATATATAGGCTTTTCATAATCACCAGCATTCATACTAAAATGAACTTTTCCATATTCGATGTTGTTTACGGTCATATTTTCTTCATAATAAGAATCTCGCAAAGCACTCATTGTTTCCTCTGTCATTTCCTCCAGTTTAATTAACCCGCCGTTTTCTTTAATATAAGTTTGATTTTCCGTGTAAACCGCTTCCAGATTAGAGCATCGGGCAACATACCCCATTCTTATTGGGATTTGATCTACGTTTAATGTCGAAGGCCTAATTTCATGCGTATACAATCTATTTGTTGAAAGTGGAATCAAAAAGGCTGAATTTGGATATAAAGTAACGCTGAATTCTTTTTCTAAAGAAGGATCAGTAACCGTATTTTTTAGCTTAAAATGAAGTCTCGTCAATCCGCTCGTTTCCTTATAACACCAATCGTATCGGTCTTTTTTAGAAGGTTTAAGTTTATCAAAGTTGGTATTATCATAAAAAGTACAAAAAGCAATAATTCCTTCTTTTGGCATATCTTTGGTTTTATCAGAATGTGCTTTTATTTTTGATTTTACTTCCTTAGAATTTTCATCTGATTTTACTTTATTTTCATAAATCTGAACCAATACATGATTTACCTTCGTTTCTTCTTCAAAAGTCTGTTTAACAGCATCGTTTAACGCTTTCATTACAGTATGATCCGTTTCACGAAAATTATCTGTTGGACCTGTAAAATTGCTCGAGCATCTTAAAAGATTAAAATGCAGTATTTCTTTATCCGCAGTTTCTTCTTTTAAAATTTCGCTTAGGTAAATCCCGGTTCTTAAAGCTTTAGATCCTTTATTGGACTCTGTTAAATTTTGAAATAAATGCTCTGATTTGATTTTATCAAAATAACCATTTCCAATGAACATTTCCCTAAAATAGACCCCGGCATTGCTCACCAGAATAGGAACTTGTCCAAGTTCAACGATATGAATATCTGCACTAACTGCACTTTCATAATTTGTAGAAAACTCCTTAATTACAAAGTAAGTTCCCTTTGCATCCTTGAGCTGACTAATATTACCAAAAGCATAAACTGTTTTATTATTTAATGAAGTTTTAATCTCTGAAAAGTCAGTAATAACTTTTCCACAGAAATTAGAAACTAAATATCCAAGTTCTGATGAAGTATCGATTGTGTCTTGTAAAACAAGAAGTATGTTTTTGTCTTTTGAAATACTGTTTTCGGTATGCAGTTTGGTCATTTTTTATTTAAATATGGATTAGGCTTAAAGAGTTTATTTATACATAAATATTAATAAACCGGTTCCCAAAGCTCAATTTTATTGCCTTCTGTATCCATTATATGTACAAATTTGCCATAATCATAGCTTTCAATTTCATCAAGAACCGTTACGCCATTTGCCTTAAGTTTTTCTACAAGACCTTCAATGTTTTGAACACGGTAATTCACCATAAAGTCTTTTTTTGATGGAGAAAAATATTCATCACCTTTTTTAAAAGGACACCATTGTGTTGATTCTATCTGTTCTGGTTTATCAAGATTTCTGGATTCAAAACTTGCCGAACCCCAATCATTGATTTCTAATCCTAAATTTTTAGCATACCAATCTTTAGTTTCTTTCGGATTTTCAAGAAAAAAGAAAATACCGCCAATTCCAGTAACTTTTGGAGTTGTATCGTCTGGTTGATTTTGTGAGTCTGACATATTTTTAGCTTTTAGTTATAAAGGTTCGTTTTCTTTGAGTAAGATAAAATTATTTAAAACAAAAGATTAAATTAAAAATATTGATTACGATTTTTTGTATATTTTTTTGGCTTCTTTTCTGCTTCTTTCAAAAATATCTTTTCCAAATTTTATAAAAATTAATTCATCCATTTTTTCAGAATAACATTTGGAATATTCTGTTATCACACATCCTAAATTTTTTGAAATAATTCCATATTTCTCCTTTCTATAATTTTCAAGAAACTTATCAAATTTTGGATCAATCTGAATAAGAAGTCCATAAGAAAAGCTATTATAGATTCCGTTATTAAAATCGGTTTGAGCTTCAACAACTCCTTCATTACAATTTTTAAATCTTATAGAATCTTTTTCAACAATATATTTTTGTTGAGAATAGGCAGATAAACTGCTAAAAATTAAAGCTAAGGTAAAGTGTTTCATTTGGATTCGCATTCAACATAAAGGTTAATGATTAAAAAAATCTGCTTCTTTTTCGGTTTTCTCAATCTCTTTTACTTTTCTCTCTTTAAGATTTACGATTGCTCTTAAAAAACTCACTTTTGTTGAATCTTTGTAGATCAAACCACGCCACTCAACGCTTACAATTTTTAAATTTCTATTGGTTGTTGGATAACATTTATACTGCGTATATTGCGGGCCTGATTGTATTGTTTTTTCCTTTATGACATTTTTTACTGAAATATCATTTTCAGCAATATACATAGCAAGCGAATCAATTTTATAAAGACTGTCAACGCTTTTTTAAAATTTTCCCTTCCAGTTTTTACCAATACGCTTTTTTAAAATACTATCTGTTCTATTATTACGATTGATATCAACAATCTGATTATTAATATCTGTACAGGATGTACCGCTTACAACAAAACGGAAATTATACCAATTATCAATAACATATCTGTATTTGTCTTTTTCATCAGGTAATCCGCCGTTGACTGCATAAGTAGGATATTTGTTTTCAAATCGAATTTCAGCATTTGTCCAGGAAGTATCTGTTTTTGTTTTCGTTTCTTCTTCATTAACTGATTTATACTCAAATTTTTCTTTACCAATTAAAAACCCGACAGTTATAGATACTAAAACTACGCTTATAAATATTAAAGTTCTTTTCATAATTTGTAAAGGCTTTGCTAAAATCAAATTCTTAAAATTGCATTTTATCTGTAGTATTTTAACAAGTCTAATATAGAATTAATTCGATTACCTAAAAAGAATATTTTACGAAAGCGTAAAAAATAACAAAACCTTCAAAATATAATCTTGAAGGTTTTTCAAATTGCAAATTTTTTCTAAAATGATGATAAATTAATCAACAAATTTTAGAAAAGTAAAATCAGTTTTAAGCATTTCTATTTCATTTTCTCTCGTTTCCTGCTGCGCTTCTTTTGCATAAATAAACATTCTTTCTTCGTAATTATGTATAGCACTTTCAATAGTTTGAAATTCTCCATTTAATAGATTTTCAGATAAAATTAAAGCATCAAAAAGCCCAATATTGGCACCTTGTCCCGCAAAAGGAGGCATTAAATGTGCGGCATCGCCAATAAGTGTGATAGGTAAGGGACGGTTATTTTTCCATCCTTTTTCTACAGAAATCTTTTTAGTAGGCAGCCCGGTAAAGAAAGAACTAGCGTGAAATAATTCTTTATACGTTTCTCCCCAATCAGAAAGTTTATCTAAAAGAAATGCTTTTACGTTTTCTATATTTTTAAAATCGATTTCTAACGTCTCAGGCATTTTAAAAATAACATTATAACTTAAAGCATTATTGTTTTTAGGATTGGCAACCAATAAATTACCATTGTTAGAAGTCATCAAAATTTTATCACCGCACAACTCGTAAAAATCTAAAGATTTTGCTTCTGATGCAGAAACTTCGCCTTGAATCATATACGTTCCCGTAAGTTCGACTTCGGCATCTGTAATATATTTTCTAATAGAAGTCATTCCGCCATTTGCGCCAATAACAAAATCAACGGCTGCCGTTTTTCCGTTTTCAAAATATAAAAGCCATTTTCCGTTTTGTTCTTCAATTTCAGTCAGTTTACTATCCCAAACAACTGTATTTTCTTTTAAGCTATCAATTAATAACGTTCTTAAATCATTTCGGTTTATTTCAGGAGCGTCATATTGTTCTTCTTCAGTAGTTTCTTTACTGAATAATACATTTCCTTTGTAATCGGTCATAATTCTTCCCATCGGGATCGCCATTTTATAATACGTTTCCAGCAATCCCGCTTTCTGCATTGCATCTTGACCGGAACCTTTATGTAAATCGAGCGTTCCGCCCCAAATTCTTGCTTTAGGGTCTTTGTCTCTTTCGTAAACCGTAACATCAACGCCTTTTTGCTGTAATAATCTCGCCATTGTTAAACCAACCGGGCCTGCGCCAATAATGGCTATTTTTTTATTTGTAAGTAACATAATTTTTATTGTTTAATTAGGTTACAAAATTGAGAAGACTGTAGGAGATGAAATAGTAAAAATCAGTCGTTTTTGGTATTCATTTTTTTAATTGCCAAGATATCCATAAAACGATTGTCTTTATTTTTACTCAATTCTTTTGGCGTAACGCCAGAATATTTCTTGATTTCTTTGATAAAATGATTTTGATCTGTGAAGTTTTGATCGGGAAAAAGTATGCCTTCGCTGATAGGTTTAAACGAAGAACCAAAACGCAGAATATTGCAATAAGCCTTTAACGAAATGCCAAATTGCTGATTAAAGTAACGATTAATCTGGCGACTGCTCCAAAACACGTTTTCAGATAGTTCCTTTACCGTTATAGATCCTTTTGAAGAATAAATAAGCTCAAATAATTTTCTTTTTCGGTTGTCAATATCTGATGTTGTAATGCTGTTTATTATTTGGATTGCTTTACTGCAAAAATTCTCAAAAGTATTCAAATCCTCAGCTTCAAATTGCCAAATTTCATCTGAAATAATTTTGTCGTCATTTAAAACATCTTTGATAGAATCTCCAAATAAATATTCGACAGCAAGCAATTTAAAACCAATAGAAAACATTTTTGTTCCAATGGGAATAATAATCTGACTCGGGATTGTATCTAACCCCCGAATCGTTTTTTCCCAATTAGTATTATCTAAATTCATAACAGCCAAATCAACCATTCCGTTTGGTAAAATAGTCGACGGAATATCTTTTCCCGTATTGTTTTCAAGCATCCAAAAGCTGTGAACAAAATGCAAAATCGAATTATCCGGTAAAGCTGATTGAATTAGCAGGCTCATTTATTAAATAATCAAGGTTGTACAAAATTAAATATTCAAATTATAATACGGAGTATTTCTTAGGTTTCAAACCAATTTGCTGTTCAAAAACCCTTGAAAAATGACTGAGATTGGTAAAACCCAATTGATAACCAACTTCGGATACTGATAAATGTTTTTCTTTTAAAAGTCTCGCGGCTTCCTGTATTCTCATATATTGGTAATATTCAAAAACACCTTTTCCAAAAGTCTGCTTAAATAATTTTCGAAGTTTAGGTTCGCTCATTCCGGCTTCTTTTGCTAATGAATTAATCTCTGGCGCTTTGTCTAAATTAGATTGCAAATGGTATTTTATGGCATAAATTGCCTTAATATCTTTTATATGAATTCCGCTCGACGGCGTTTCTTCACGCTGTAATAACAAAGCAAAAATATGGCAAAGCAGTTCTTCGCATTTCAATTTATGGTAATGATTCTCTAAACTTTCGGGAACACATTGATACAGCATTTCGCTTGCTGTTGTAATCATAGCGGGAGAAATTCCTATTTCGTAAGCAAAAGTATTTTTTGATGAAAGTATGCTTGAAACTATGGGATGTTTTAGTTCTCCAAATCGTTCCTGCAAATATTCTCTTGATGCTGAAATGGTTATACTTCTAAAAAATGTATTCTGAGGCATTGCCATTACAGAAGAAACAGACTGCATACAAATGAAAACATTGGCTTGTTCCGGTAATAATTCTTTCTGTTGATGCATGGAAGAATCAAAAATACTGCTAAGAAAAAAAATCACATTTTCTTGTCCTTCAGGAATTTCATTTTTACGTTCGAGGACAATTTCTTCTTTTAAATAATAATTTCTAATCATCATTCGCAAGTCATTTCCCCATGTAAAACCAGTCATATAACCTTCGCCCAAATGCTCAGGAATATCAATAAAACGTCCGCGTACACGCGCTCCAATCGCATCTGCAAACTTCTGCATGATTCCGGAACCGTTTTTATCTACAACTTCAATTTTCATTTACGACTATTTTAATATCAGAAGTGGATATTTTATCTATAAAGATACAGATAATTTTGTAATGAAAATTTAAACAAAGTAAAAACGATATAATTATGTTACTAGATAATAAAAAGGTTGCCATTATTGGCGGCGGGCCAGGCGGATTAATGCTTGCCCGATTATTACAGGAAAAAGGCGTGAACGTAAAAGTGCATGAAAGAGACGAAAACCGAAATGTTCGCCAGCAAGGCTCGACGCTTGATTTACATGAAGATACAGGTTTAAAAGCGATGCAGGAAGCCGGATTGATGGAAGAATTCAAAAAATACTATCGTCCGGGAGCAGATAAAATGCGAATTGCTGATAAAAATAGGAATGTGGTGCTTGATGATCATGGCAAAAAACCGGAAGAAGATTTCGGAAATGAACATTTTCGCCCGGAAATTGACCGCGGGCCTTTGCGAGATTTATTGATTGCTTCTCTTAAAGAAGAAAATGTAGTTTGGAATTCTAAATTTACCCAAATGAAACCTTCAGGAACTGGCTGGGAAATTTATTTTGAAAACGGAACAACCACTTATGCCGATTTTGTAATTGCTTCTGATGGAGCAAATTCACGTGTGAGAAAATATATTACAGATATTCAGCCTATATTTTCGGGCGTTACGGCGGTTGAAATTAATATTTATGAGGCAGAAAAAAACACGCCAAATCTTTGGAAACTTGTAAACGACGGAAAACTTTTTGCATTAGAACAAGGAAAAACATTTTTGTGCAGTACAAAAGCCGATGGTACGCTTTCTATTTTAATTGGAATAAAAACTACAGAAGACTGGATAACAAATTCCGGAATTGATTTTAAAGATAAAAATGCTGTGGCAGAATGGTTTAAAAAGGAATTTGCAACATGGAAAAAGGAATGGCAGGAAATTTTCGAAACCAATGAAATTTCAATAATTCCACGTCCGATGTATCATTTTCCTTTAGATCAGCAATGGAAACCTTTATCAAATCTTACTATGATTGGCGATGCCGCACATCGAATGCCGCCGTATGCAGGGGAAGGGGCTAATCAGGCTTTGGCAGATGCTTTAGAATTGTATAAAGTATTAACTTCTAATTTGTTTGTGAATATGGAAGATGCGGTTGGTTTCTTTGAAAAAAGAATGTGCGCCCGTGCTTCTGAAATTACCGAAATCACACTACAGCAAACAGAATCCATGCACGATGAAAATAATCTGCAGCTTTTGCTGGATTTTTTTAATCAAGTTTACTAGGTAGTTTTCAGTCGCAGTTTTTCAGTTTTGAAAACAGCTGTCAGGCTGAGCGAAGTCGAAGGGCTTTATACAAGACGAGGGCTTCGACTTCGCTCAGCCTGACAATCCATAAACTACGATTGCAAACTGCGACTGAATACTAAAAACTGAATACTGAACACTTAAACAACAGCTTTTCTGTCAAGCGGTCTAAAATACCATGATGTAATTGTTAAAACCAATAATAATGTTGGTCCGAAATACGCTATACCAGAATCTCCTACAGCAAAATGAGAGATAATAGCGCCGCTCATGGCAAAAAAGAATCCTGCATAAGCCCATTCTTTTAATAAAGGAAACTTCGGAATTAAAATAGCGATAACACCTAATATTTTCCAAACGCCAAGAATAACCAAAAAGTAAAGCGGATAGCCTAAATGTGCCATCATGTCGGCTTCTTCTTTTATTTTTATAATTTGTACAATTCCGGTTGAAGTCATTCCTAATGCCAGCCAAATTGTGGCAATCCAATAAATAATTTTGTTTCTTTTGCTCATAACGATTTATTTAAGTTTGTTTACTATTTCCTGTAAGCGATTGTGTGCGAAATTCATACCTTGTGCAAAAGGCAATTTCAATTGTTGATCTCTGTGTTCTACAGATTTGTAGATAATCTGTATGGTAAGTCTGCTTGTTTCACCTGTAAGTTCTTCAAACTCCAAAAATTCCAATTGAGGCGCAAAATTGGCATTGTCCATTTCAAAAGTTCTGGTGATTCTTTCATTTGGAACAAAATCATGAATCACACCATTGGCACTAAATACAACATTTCCGCTGGGATCTTTGGTTTCAAACTGCCAGCCGCCATGCTGTTTATTTTCTAATTTTACCACTTTTGTTCCCATCCATTGTTCTACAATTTCAGGTTCTGCATAAGCTCTAAAAAGTAAATCAACCGGAAGATCAAATTCTCTTGTAATTACAATTTCCTGCTGGCCATTTTCGGCATTAATTTTTGTTTTGCGTTCCATAAATTAATCTTTTTTGGGTTTATAGTTTTTCATTATACTTTCTAACTTATTAAAACGATCGTCCCACATTTGGCGAAAAGGTTCAATAAAATCAGCAACTTCTTTTATTTTTTTCGGATTTATATAATAATAAATCTCGCGTCCGTTTTGTTTTTGGTCAAGCAGTTCACATTCCGTTAATATTTTAATATGTTTCGAAATAGTCTGTCTTGACGAATCAAAATTTTCCGCTATAGTTCCCGGCGTCATCGCTTGTATGGCCACCAAATTTAAAATTGCTCTTCGCGTTGGATCGGCAATTGCCTGAAAAACATCTCTACGTATTTCCATTATGCAGTTATTTGACTGCAAATATAATGAAGTCATTTGACTGCGCAATATTTTTTTTGATTTTTTTGATTTTTTTTATTTAACCATGCGTTAAACTGGATTAAAATCCAGCCTTACAATATAAATCGAGCCGATGGCTCTTTATTCAAACGATATAAGTTCCGAAGGAACGGTTCAGTTCATATTGCAGCAACGGATTTTAATCCGTTGAAACGGTGCGTAATCATTTTACCATTTTTAATTAAACTGAATTCAAAATTTTTATAATTTTAAATTCAGAAAAAAAGAAGTAAACATGGATAACAGCAGAGTATTTCAATATTCATTTGCGAGTATTTATCGATTATACAAGGAGAAAGTAGAGAAGAAAGGACGCACGGTAGAAGAAGTAGATACGGTTATACTTTGGCTTACGGGTTATAATGATAAACAATTTAGAGATCAAATCGAAAAGAAAGCAGATTTGCAGACTTTTTTTGCAGAAGCGCCAAACCTGAACCCAAATGCATCTAAAATTACAGGCGTAATCTGCGGTTACCGAATTGAAGACATCGAAGATCCGCTAATGCAAAAGATTCGCTGCATGGATAAATTAGTAGATGAATTGGCGAAAGGAAGAAAAATGGAAAAAATCCTAAGAGAATAAAAGCAAAAGCCGTTTGAGTAAATTAAAACGGCTTTTTATTTAAAGCAACATTTGGAATTTGTTATTTCAAAAATTGGAATTTATTTTCTTTTACATTCCGTCAGGCAGCCTGTCAGCTTCATTTTTGCTTCTGTTAAAGCGATAAATAACATTAAGATTGATGTATCGTCCTTGCGATCTGGCTTCAGATTCTAAATAATAATATTGAGTTGTAATTTTTTCAGTCGTAATCTGCGAATTGAATAAATTGTTTATGTTTAAAGTTACCGACATTTTATCTCCAAGAAAATCTTTGCTTAAGCCTAAATTAGCGCTATACTGAGCCTCTGTAAGCGATTGAACACCTTGGTTTTTTCCTCGGTATCTAAAACTAAATTCTCCCGAAATAATTTTAGGAAACTTCACTACAGATCTAAAGTTGGAAAGCCAGGTTTGATCTTCGGCATTATAATTTACATTTTCAAAAGTTCCCTGCTGTTTAAATTTGTAATAATTAAAATCTAAAGCCAGTCTAAGCCATTTTGTTGGATTATACGTTGTTGAAACTTCTGCGCCGTAACGATCCTCTGTATCAAGGTTTACAGGCGTGCTTACAAAATAATTTTCATCGGTACGTTTTACTATATATTCAAAATAATTGGTTGTATGCTTGTAATAAACAGACGGATTAATGCTGAATTTTCCCGGTTTTGTTAATAATGTGAACTCAAAAGAATTGGTAAACATTGGGTTTAAATCAGGATTTCCTACGGTCAAATTTCTTAAATCTGAAACTCCCGAAAACGGATTTAGCTGCCAGAACCTTGGTCTGTTGATACGTTTACTGTAGCTCAACTGCAAATCTGTTTTTTCGGTTAAATTGTAAACAAAATGCAGCGTAGGGAAGAGGTTAATGTAGTTTTTAGCATTGTTAAAAGTGTTTTTTGTATCCGCAATTTTTATATCAGACAATTCAGAACGCAGACCCAACTGGTAATTAAACTTTTTATATTTGCTTGAAAACTGAAAATAAGCACTATATAAATTTTCATCATATTTCAATTTGTTGGTAAATTGTTCCTGTAATACATTGTCTAAAATGGTGTGATAATCACTTCTTAACGCACGCAGATCGCTTCTAATTCCCATTTCAATTTTAGAGTTTTCAGAAATTGGATCTACAAAATCTGATTTTATAAAAATATCATTACTGCTTTCAATATCTCTTGAATATAAATTAGAAACCGAAGCATTAAAAGGAAATGTTTTTTGCTGTGTAATGTATTGGTTTTCATCGTCGTTCCAAAAATCGTATTGCAAACTTGTGGTCCATTTTTTATCCTTTCTGTCAAACGTTTTTACATAATTTAATTCTAATGCATTGTAAATTTGAGGTTCTTTATACTTTTCAGATCTCAAAATAATACTGTCCGTAACATTATTTGCATCAGCATAATTGTAATGGTAATGTATTTTGTTGTTATTGTTGTTCTTACTGCGGTAATAACTTCCTGTCAGCGTGTTTTTTGCATTGATATAATAATCCCCGCCAACGTACATATTATATACACCAATGCTTCTTTTCATATCATCATACTGATTTAAAATAGTCGTTGTACCGTTATCAGTATTCGTTTGAAACTGTTTGTTGTAACCATAAATGTCTAAATAACGGTAACCTAAATTTCCAAAAAGATTCACTTTTTCTGTTTTATAACTCACATTTGCATTTAAGTTATGTCTTGCAGGATTTCCAATTCCGGCCTGAAGCGAACCATTAAAGCCTTTCATGCTGTTCTTTTTCATAATAATATTAATGATTCCCGCACCGCCCTGCGCTTCATATGCCGAAGAAGGATTGGTAATAACTTCTACTTTTTCAATATTAGCTGCTGATATCTGCGATAAACCATTATTTGCCGTCAGCATAGAAGGTTTTCCGTTTATCAATACCGTAACACTGCTATTTCCTCTAAGGCTTACAACTCCTGCAATATCAACATTTACCGAAGGTACATTGTTTAAAATATCATTTGCAGATCCTCCGCTGGATAAAATATCTTTACCAACATTAAAGACTTTTTTATCAATTTTCATTTCTACCGCTGATTTTTCGGCAATAACATTTACTTCGTCTAATTGATTTATACTTTCTTCTAAAAGAATGTCTTTCATGACAATATCTTTATTCAATTGAATATTTTCTACCGTAAAAGGTTTATATGACATATACGCAGCTTTCAGTTGATAATTTCCGGAATTGCTTTTTAAAATGTAATTTCCATCAGTATCTGTAACGGCTTCTTTTTTATTTTCTGAAGATGATAATAAAAGCGTTACATAAGGTAATGCTTGTTTGGTTTTAGAATCTACTATTTTTCCTTTGATAGTAAATTGTGATGTTTGTGCTCCAGATGTGAAGCTGAATAGTAATACGATTAATAATGCGAACTGTTTCATTTTTTGATTGGTTTAGAATTTTAAGCAAAACTCTATTTTAATTTCACTCAAAATTTTCACGCATGATATAAGGGCAATAATTGCCCATAAACAATCAAATAGAAACCATAAATCGTGTTTATAGCCAATTTTTATATGTTCGTATCTTTTTTTTACATGTTCATCGACAACTATTTTGTCTTTCTAAATAAATGCTAACTTTGAAATAATACTTAAAGTTGCTAAGGTTCTGAGATACTAAGATTCTAAGCTTTTTAGAACAGAATAATAGAGCTTTAGAAAAAATCTTAGAACCTTAGCAGCTCAGCAACTTAAAAAAACATGACACCATTCGAAAAAATTATAAATTTCTCTAAAGAACACAGAATTAGTACCCATATCATTTTTTGGGTATTCATTTTTATTATGTTCTTTAGTAAAAACACTTCTTCTGATCCGGAGGAATTAAAGGTTGATATAGCCTACACGCTGTATTATGAGTTGTTTTCTATCATTGGGGCTTATTTTTTATCCTATAGAATTTTACCCCGCTTAATGATTACACAAAAGCATAATTGGGTTTGGGCAGAATTTGTTCTGGGAAGTTATGTGATTTCAGTTATTGCCAGAACAACAATGATTTATGGTTTAGAGCTTTATGTGCGAAAACCGCCTTTTAATCAGGAACCAATAATCGAAATCCTGACAGATTTACCCACTTTGTTTGGGGTTTATTTTTTACATATTCTTTCCTTATCAATATTTTTTATTTTTATAAAATTGATAAAAGATCAGTATGTCATTCAGAAAAGATCTTTGCTGCTCGAAAAACAAAAGGCAGAAACCGAATTAAAAATTCTGAAAGCACAATTAAACCCGCATTTTTTGTTTAATACGCTTAATAATATTTATTCGCTTTCGATTGTAAATTCACCAATAACTTCAAAATCAATTGCTGTTTTATCTGAGATTTTAGATTGTATTTTATACCGATGCAGTGCGACTTATGTTCCTATTTCTCAGGAAATTTCCTTGCTTGAAAATTATATTACGCTCGAAAAACTGAGATATGACGAACATTTAAGCGTGGTATTTAATCATTCTATAGATCATAATAAATCTATTGCGCCTTTGATTTTGCTTTCGTTGGTCGAAAATGCTTTTAAACATGGAGCAGGAGAGGACACAGGAAGTTCTCCAAACATTCAAATTGATTTAAAACTGCAAAACGATCATTTTGAGTTTAAGATTGTAAACTCGATAAATAAAATTGACAGCGAATCTGGAAATGAAAAAATTGGATTAAATAATATTATACAGCAGCTTGATAAAATTTATCCAGAACATTATACTTTTGATGTTATTAAAACAGAAAAGGACTTTACGGCTTATCTGCAAATTAATTTAGCAACCGAATATAATTTAGCTTAAAATGAAAATAAAGTGTTTATTAGTCGACGACGAGCCTTTAGCAATCAGCTTATTGCAGAATCATATCAGTAAATTAGATTATTTTGAAGTGGTAGGTACTTGCCCAAACGCTTTAAAAGCCGCCGATGTATTACGTACAACTGCTGTAGATTTGATGTTTCTAGATATTAAAATGCCGCAGATTACGGGAATTGATTTTTTAAAAACATTAAAAAACCCGCCAGCCGTTATTTTTACTACCGCTTATCGCGAATATGCTTTAGAAAGTTACGAACTTGATATTGTAGATTATCTTTTAAAACCGGTTACTTTCGATCGTTTTTTTAAAGCTGCAGATCGTTATTTAAGAATAAGCGGACCTGTAAACAGCAAGATAATTACGCCTTCGCAGGAAGATTATATTTACATTAAAAACGGACCAAAATTCAATAAAATAAACGTCGACACGATTCTGTATATCGAAAGTGTCAAGGATTATATTATTGTACATCAAAAAGATGGTGTAAAATTAAATGCTAAATATAAAATCAGTGATATTGAATTAGAATTACAGGATAAAAACTTTTTAAGAATTCATCGCTCTTTTATTATTAACCTCAAAAATATCACGGCATTTACGCCTTACGATGTCGAAATTAGAACTATTGAAATTCCTATTGGAGCCAGTTATAAAGAGTATGTTTTTAAAATTTTAAAGAATTCATAGCAATAAAAAACTCCTTAAATGATTCACTTAAGGAGTTTTTTTTATGCTTTAATGGTTATATCAGGATAGCAAAGCTTATATTTTTTTGAGTGTAATTTTCATTTCTTTACTGTCCAGGATTAATTCATCACTAGTAATAGTACTTACACAAGGATATGGGGTTCCAACTTCATCTTTAATTACTAAACTTTTCCCCCCTTTTGTCAATGCATAGGTACCGTTTGTTATTTCTCTTGTCAGAAATCCGGTTACATGCCCATCTTTTGTAAATGTTAAAGTTCCATCCGTTAAAATTACAGTTTTTAAAGAATCCGAAATAGGGGTTTTCGGTTCTACCGCTGTTATTTTCCAAGAGTTTACCAATGTATTTCTCTTAGAACATGAAATCATTAATACTGCAGCCAATGCAAGTGCGAAGATAAATAATTTAGATTTTTTCATGATTTTGTGATTAAAGATTAGAAATGAAAAGGTACGAAAAAAAATAATATTTCTAACATTATAGTCACAGAAAGTGAATTTAAGTTAACTGATTTCTAATATTTTACATAAAACATGAGGTTTTGAGAACTTTTAAGAATCAATTCAAAGTCAATGCTCCCAGAATTTCCTCATACATAAACGGGCCTCCGGGATAAGTTGCTGTATAATCCAGATTCATCCAGACCTGACCGCGTTCATCAATATGGTAATGCAGATTTTTACCATAACTTTCTCTTTGAAAAAGTACATTTTTAATTAAATAATTGACCTTTTCCAGATCAATCATAGAGCCTATTAATATTTCGGGATAAATATGGCCTTTTGTATGGATAAGCCTTGGAGTTCCGCCAATAGAACGAATTGCTGCCGCCATTAAAATAGAATGATCGTCGCAGTCTCCAGAAAAATATTCTAATGATTCGCTGGCAGTAGCAATATAATCACCTTCTTTTGGGTCATTGACATAATTCCAGCGGCCGTTTATTTCTTTAAAAACAGCAAAACACTGAATAATGGTTCTGTAATCAGAGTAACCTTTAATTCCTTTAAAATGCTTTGTAGTGGCCATAATAGCAAAATTTCGAACTTTCGGATTTTGATATTCAATGGCGCTTATAATTTTTGATTTATTAGGAAACGGAAGCAGTTTTGCCACAATTATATCCTGCGGATATGGATTGTCTGACATGGTATAAATCATCGAATTATAATCCTCAGAAATCTCGCTGAAACCATAATTCCCAATTACTGATCCGTAAAATAAAATCAATAAATAAACCGCAACACATAAAATAATTATGGTCCGCAGGTACATTAACAAAAAGAAAACGACAGCAAAAACAAAAATGAATATAATAACTCGATCCAGATTGAAAGCCCATTCCAGATCGATTAGGTTTTGATGCAGAATGATAAATATCGGGATTGTAATAAAAAGACTCAACACAGAAATAATAATCCTATCCCAAGGCGATTTCACCTGTAATTTGGATTTTAACTGTGGAAGGTCAATTTTAGGAAAATTTATCATAAGAATCAAAAGCAGTTTTACAGCGCTTTCACCGTTTCAACAAAAGTACTTTTTTTATCAATAATTCCCAGATCAAATAATTGATTTTGAATTTTGATAAATGCTTTTTCACTTAAATGTTTTTGTGACCATTGTGTTAGTTTCAGCCATTCCTGAATGTCTTCGACTTTTTGATTAAATAACTCGGCTAAAGTCTTGTCAATATCAGGAATCTGCGCAAAATCATGCGTCGTTTTATTGATAACTTCCAATACTTTTTCAACCACTTTTGGATTCTTTTTCAAGAACTCATCGCGAACCGTTATCACAAACGAAGGCCATGGGGTAGGACAGTCGCCAACACGCCTGAAAATTCCCTGATCAACCAGCGGTTTTGTCATAAAACGTTCCCACATAAAATAATCTGCAGTTCCATTTGTCAGCGCTTCTACAGCACCATCAATAGTATTTATAATTTCAAATTGCAGTTTATCGCTGTTCCAGCCTTGTTCGTTTGCATTTACATAAACCATTAATTGTGAACCAGAACCAATTCTTGAAATCGCAGCTTTTGTATTTTCTAAATCTTTTACAGTTTCGAAACCTGATTTTGCTGCAACGTGAATTCCCCAAATTAAAGGTGACTGCACATAGATCTGAACAATTTTACTTGGGTTTCCTGCCGTAATATCTTTTACAATACCTTCTGTCAAAATAACGGCCATATCAGCCTCGCCTTCGCGCAGCATCTGACACATTTTTCCGGTACCTTCAGGAACGTTTTTCCATTGTAAATCGATATTTTCTGCTTCAAATTCGCCATTTTCAATGCATAAATGCCATGGCAGATTGAAGTGTTCAGGAACACCTACAATTTTTACAGTTTTCATTATAGTTTAAGTTTAAGTTTGGTATGCGTATTCTTAAGTTTGTAAGTTTAGTTTTTTATTAAATCAGCCCTGTGTTTGTCAGATAGGCAAGGTTCTCCATATTGAATGATTTCCTGAGATTCATATTCGTTTAAAACGCTTCTCACAATCGAATAATCAACATCCCGAACCACTTCTACAGAAAGAAAACTATCATTTAATCCTTCTGATAAACAATTTATTGCCTTTAGTTTTTCTCTAATAATTTCCTTGTCAAACCCTTTCTCTAAAATGATCACCTGAACAATTGAATTTCCTGAATTTTCAATAGTTTCTTTATAAACCAGGCGGTCTTCATCTTCATCAAATTCGGCATAAAATAAATCATCAGTTGCAATCAACGGCCCGAAAAATGGAATATTATCTAATTTAAAAAGTCCTTTTTCTAAATCTACAATTTCGGCCCACATCGTTTCTGAAACTGTTTCTTCTAAATAATCGCTGTAATATTTAAATAATATTTTTTTATGTGTTTCCTGCATTATTCTATTTCGTTTATTATGGCTTTTAAGGATGATATTACAATACGATAACCATCTGGGTCCTGGATCATTTTTCCGTTTTCGTTCCAAAACGGATTAGCTGCAGTTATCGTTGCAATATTATGGTGTATAAGCTTATTTATTAATTCGTTATAATCTGAAATTGTTTTGGGATAAAGCACAATTACATCATCTTCATCAAAAGAATGATTGGCTTTTACCTTAGATTGTGTAAATTCAAAATGCCAGTCTAAACCTGATTTTCCAATAAAAATTCCGTCGTAATTATTATGTCTTTCAAAACCTCCCAATTGTTCAAAACCGAGAACGTTGACATAAAAATCTTCAATTTTTTGTAAATTATCCGTATGTCTGGCTACTCTTAAAAACATAATCTAAAATTTTATCTGATTGATATGATGTTCTAAATGTTCTACATAATCAGTCATAAGAAACCTCAGATCAATCACAGATTCATCACTCAAAACAATTTTATAATCTAAAGCCTTCTCATCAACAGATTTCATGATCCTTACAATTTGTTTGTTTAATACCAGCCATAATTGCAAAAGCTCATCAGAATCCATGGTTTGATACTGATTTAAATTTACTAAATCTATTTGATTATATGGTCGGTGCTGATAAGGTTTTGCGGCATAATTAATTTCTGTAAAACGTACCAAATTGTGAATTGCCGAATCTGTCAAATGTCCTAAAATTTCTTTTTTAGACCATTTTCCCGATACTTTAGCTTCTAACGCTTCCTTATTTAATGCTGAAAAATGATTCACATTTTCGTTCAGTAATCTTTCAAATTTAAGAATAGCTGTCTGCATTATTTACTGCTTGAAAGTTTATTCAATGTATAGGTAATCAATTCATCAACAGCTTTATAAGGATCTTCACTAAAAGTTCCCGAAGCACGATTGGCAATAATTGCATTTAAAGATAATGCATTATGTCCTAAAAGGGAAGAAAGCCCATAAATTGCTGCTGTTTCCATCTCTAAATTAGTAATGCGATTGTCATTAAAATCAAAATTATCCATTTTATTGTTTAATTCTTCATCCTGAATATTCAGCCTCAAAACACGACCCTGCGGACCGTAAAATCCTCCGGCTGTAGCTGTTATTCCTTTAAAAATTTTATCCGATTCGATAATTTTTTCCAGTTTCTCTGAACACGGAATTGCATAAGGTCTTCCTTTTCTAATATCCCAGTTGGTGTGATGAATAAAAGCATCTTCAATAGCTGTATTCGAAACTTCGTCAATTAAATAGGAGCGAAGCATGTTATCCAGACCCAATCCGAATTTTGACATTACAAAACTGTCTACAGGAATATCTGCCTGCAGCGATCCCGAAGTTCCAATTCTAACAATATTTAAAGAAGTTAGTTTTTCTTTTGGCTGACGTGTTTTTAAATCGATGTTTACTAAAGCATCTAATTCGTTTAAAACAATATCAATATTATCAGGCCCAATACCGGTTGACATTACAGAGATTCTTTTTCCTTTGTAAATTCCGGTTTGGGTTTTAAATTCTCTTTTTTGTGCCGAATATTCAATCGAATCAAAAAACTGAGTGATTTTTTCAACTCTATTCTGGTCTCCAACAAAAATAATATCGTTGGCAATATGTTCAGGACGAAGGTTTAAGTGGTACACACTACCGTCCGGGTTAAGTATTAATTCTGATTCTTTTATCATTTTTTTTAAGGTACTAAGGTTCTGAGGTACAAAGGGACAAAGGTTTTTCTGTAGAGGCGCACAGCTGTGCATCTATAAAATTCCAAAATTTAAATTCCAAATTCCAATTACTCAAATTTACACAAAGCTTTGCGAGCTTTGCATTTTTATAAAAACCTCAAAGTAAATATTCTTAGCGAGCTTTGCGTTAAAATAAAAAATTGGAATTTGGAATTTAAATTTTGGAATTTTTATCCCCCGACACGCTTCGTTTTAAATCCTTTTTCTTTTAAAATTGCCATAATTTTGTCGCGGTAATCGCCCTGAATGATGATCGAATCATCTTTAAAAGTACCGCCAACACTCAATTTTGTTTTGATTTCTTTGGCTAATACTTTAAAATCTTCATCGCTTCCTTCGTAACCTTCAATTATAGTCGTTGGTTTTCCTTTGCGTTTTTCAAATTTACAGATCATAGGTTCTTTTTGTACATACAAAACATGATCCTGTTCCTGAATTTGTTCAGGTTCATTTGATTCTTCGTGATCTGGAAATAAGTTTTTTAACTGATCTTTTAAATCCATAAATTTTTTATTATAAAAAATAAATTCCAAATATTAAGTCTTTTAAAAATTAAATTCCAAATTCCAATGTAAGTTTGGAATTTGGAATTTTAATATTGGAATTTATTTAAGTTTTTATTTTTTTATTAAACCTAATTCTACCAAACGTTCGTGTAAAAACTCGCCCGCTGAAATATCTTCATATTTCTTAGGATTCTCTGCATCAATACATTTATCTAAACAATCCAAACGCATATCGCTTACCGGATGCATAAAAAACGGAACTGAATAACGAGAAGTTCCCCATAATTCTCTAGGCGGATTTACAACCTGGTGAATTGTAGATTTAAGTTTATTATTAGTATGTCTGGACAACATATCGCCCACATTAATAACTAATTCGTCATCTGCTGCAATAGCATCAATCCATTCGCCATCATGGTTTTGAACCTGAAGCCCTTTACCTTGCGCTCCCATTAATAAAGTGATTAAATTAATATCACCGTGAGCAGCTGCACGAATTGCATTTTCTGGCTCAGAAGTAATTGGTGGATAATGAATTGGTCTTAAAATAGAGTTTCCTTCTTTTGCATAATTATCAAAATAAAACTCATCAAGTCCAAGGTGTAAAGCCAAAGCTCTTAAAACATAAATACCCGTTTTTTCAAGCATTTGGTAAGCATCTTTTCCAACCTCATTAAAGCGAGGTAACTCTTTAACTTCTACATTTTCAGGATATTCTGAAGCCCATTTAGAATCTTGGTTAACATACTGTCCAAAATGCCAGAATTCCTTCAAATCTCCCTCTTTACGGCCTTTAGCATGTTCTTTTCCAAAAGATACATAACCTCTTTGTCCGCCAATTCCGGGAATTTCATAATTATGCTTAGTTTCTACTGGCAAGGCGAAAAATTTTCTAATTTCACCATAAAGTTCGTCTACCAATTTGTCATCTAAGAAATGACCTTTTAAGGCAACGAAGCCAATGTTTTCAAATGCACTGCCGATTTCATTTACAAATTTTTGTTTACGTTTCGGGTCGTCCGAAAGGAAATCACGTAAGTCTACACTAGGAATGTTTTGCATACTTTACATTTTTATTTAAGAAAAAAAGGCGCATTAAGCCTTTCAATAACAAAGGTAGAGAATATTTTATATTTGAATTTTATAAATTACCATAAAATTTAATTTTATATCCAATTTTTAATACAAATTCTGAATAATAATTTCAAAAGCGTTGAAATTAATACACTTATTATTTTGTAGCTAAAATAAGATAAAAAATACTTGTCTGACAAAAAAATCCGATTATATTTGTGTTCGATTTTTTTAAATAGAAAACTGCAAATTATTTTCTATTTTTATAGAATTAACGAATACACGTTTTTAAATTATTTAACAATTACCGATAAAATTGTTATATTTTTTTATATTTGAAAAACTAAACTTACTACAAAAATGATCTTTTACAGAGAAAACCTGACTGACGAAAAATTACTAGATTTATATAAAAAAATCCTGAAACCGCGCTTGATCGAAGAAAAAATGCTCATTTTGATCCGACAGGGAAAAGTTTCAAAATGGTTTTCAGGAATTGGCCAGGAAGCTATTGCAGTAGGGGTTACGTCTGTTTTAGACGAATCTGAATACGTATTGCCAATGCACCGAAATCTTGGTGTGTTTACTACAAGAAACATTCCTTTGCACCGACTTTTTTCGCAATGGCAGGGAAAAGCAAACGGTTTTACAAAAGGCCGTGACAGAAGTTTTCACTTTGGAACTCAGGAATACAATATTATAGGAATGATTTCGCATTTGGGTCCGCAATTAGGTATTGCTGACGGAATTGCGCTAGCTAATAAACTTCAGGATAATAAAAAAATTACCGCTGTTTTTACCGGAGAAGGTGCAACCAGCGAAGGTGATTTTCATGAAGCATTGAACATTGCGGCAGTTTGGAAGCTTCCGGTTATGTTTGTTATTGAAAACAACGGCTACGGACTTTCTACACCAACAAACGAACAATATTTATGTGAAAACCTTGCCGATAAAGGAATTGGTTACGGTATTGAAAGCTGGATTATTGACGGAAATAATATTGTTGAAGTCTACAACAAATTATCGCAGTTAAAAAAGGAAATGATCGAAAATCCGCACCCGGTTTTATTAGAATTTAAAACATTCAGGATGCGCGGGCATGAAGAGGCGAGTGGTACAAAATACGTTCCGCAGGAATTAATGGACGAATGGGAAGCTAAAGATCCTGTTACCAATTATAAAAAATATCTGATAGAAACTGGAGTTCTTACTGAAGGACTTGATGAACAATTACGCTCTGAAATAAAACAGGAAATTGATGAAAACTGGGCAATTGCAAACGCCGAACCTGAAATAGAGCCAACTTACAGCGGAGAATTAGATGATGTTTATAAAGACTTTGAATATGAAGAATATACTCATGGCGAAGAAGTAAAAAATATTCGTTTTATAGATGCTATCCGAAATAGTTTAGAACAATCTATGTGGCGTAATAAAAACTTAGTTATTATGGGTCAGGACATTGCTGAATATGGTGGTGCTTTTAAAATTACAGATGGATTTGTTGATGCTTTTGGGAAAGATCGAGTACGCAATACACCAATTTGTGAAAGTGCCGTAGTTTCGGCCGCAATGGGATTATCTATCAATAATTATAAAGCCATTGTCGAAATGCAGTTTGCTGATTTTGTTTCGACAGGTTTTAACCCAATTGTCAATTTATTAGCAAAATCACATTATCGCTGGGGCGAAAAAGCCGATGTTGTGGTTAGAATGCCTTGCGGCGGAGGAACACAAGCCGGGCCGTTTCATTCACAGACAAATGAAGCTTGGTTTACTAAAACTCCAGGTTTAAAAGTCGTTTATCCTGCGTTTCCTTATGATGCAAAAGGTTTATTGAATACTGCCATTAACGATCCAAATCCGGTTTTGTTTTTTGAGCACAAACAATTATACAGAAGTGTTTATCAAGACGTTCCAACTGATTATTATACTATTCCGTTTGGTAAAGCCGCTTTATTAAAAGAAGGAAATGCCGTAACTATTATTGCTTTTGGAGCTCCGGTTCACTGGGCTTTAGAAACGTTAGCCAATAATCCTAAAATCCAAGCTGATTTAATTGATTTAAGAACTTTACAGCCGCTTGATACCGAAACTATTTTTGCTTCTGTTAAAAAGACCGGAAAAGTAATTATATATCAGGAAGATACTATGTTTGGTGGAATCGCAAGTGATCTTTCGGCTTTAATTATGGAAGAATGTTTCGAATATTTAGACGGTCCGGTAAAAAGAGTGGCAAGTTTAGATTCGCCAATTCCGTTTACAAAAGCGCTTGAAGATCAGTTTTTAGCTAAAAATCGTTTTGAGGAGGTTTTATTCGAGTTACTGAAATACTAAGATTCTAAGTTGCTAAGATATTAAGGTTCTAAGATGCTGAGATTGTTTCTGAGTTTTAAAAAAACTTAGAATCTTAGTATCTTAGAACCTTAGCAACTTTAAATAAGAACAACCAATCTTTTGCCATCAGAAACTTCTGCGTCCCACATTTTCTCGATATCGACTAAATTCACTTTCTCGATATTTACTTTTAGTTTGTTTTGAGAAGCCAAAAGAAACATTTCAGGAAGAATTTCTGAGAATAATAATTTCACTTCATCTCTAGTCCAGCTTCCTAAACCTGAACCAGACAATTGTAAATCAACGCTTCGTAAAATTTGTGCAGATAATTGAATCGTATCACCAGACATTGAACCAACAGAAACATATCTCGTTTTAGGAGTAAAATTTCCGTTTCCTTTTAAAACCGAAAGAATCAATTCTGCCGAATGTCCCCACAAATAATCCAAAACAATATCAATTGGTGTATTTTGATGAATTTCTTTAAGCTGCGAAACAAAGTTTTCATCATTCTGTTTTAAAGAAACAATTTCGTCAGCACCTAATTCTAAAAGACTTTGGAGCGTTTTCTCATTTCTTCCGGTAACAATTATTTTCTTCGCTCCGTAATGTTTCGCAATCTGAATGGCCATTTGACCTGTAAAACCCGTTGCGCCATTAATTAAAACCGTTTCTCCCGGTTTTATTCCGGCTCTAAAACGAAGCGCCATTGCCGAACCTGCAACTGCATTTGGCATTGCTGCGGCTGTTGCATCTTCAATTCCATGTGGTAATGCAACCATTCTGTTTTTTTCGACTAAAGCTTTTTCGGCTATTGTTCCGGAAATTCCGCGAGCATAAACTCTGGTTCCGTTTTCGAGCAAACCAATGGCGTCACTGCCAATTACAAATCCGTTTTGATTTTCATTTTCCGAAGAATAATGTTCTCCGCTTGCAATTCCTTTGTCCAGATTGGTAATCGCCACGGCTTTAACCGAAATTAAAACCTCATTTTCATTTGATGCGATTGGCTCTTGGAATTCTGCATATTTTGGCAATTCGCCTTTTTTATAAACTACTGCTGCTTTCATAATTTTTATAAATATTAAATTTTATGAAGCAAAATTATAATGCCGTTTATGGGCAGACAATAACATTTGTTATCAAATGAAATAAGAAACAATTATCAAGTTTTTTTTTTAACCATATAAGTTATATAAGAAATTATAAGCTAGTCTTAAATTAACTTATATGGTGAAATTTTAATTATTTTTTGTGAACCAGTTTACTTTTTATTCGGCTTAAATGAACCGTGCTTACACCAAGATAAGAAGCAATGTAATGCTGTGGAACTCGCTGTACAATTTGAGGTTTTTCTTCAATTAAACTGAGATAACGCTGAGTAGGGGAGTCTTTTATGAAAGAAAAAAAGTGTTTCATATAATCAAATGTTCTTTGAAAAAGCATATTGATTAACCGATCCCGAAGTTCTGGAATTTCCTTTATTTCTTCCAAAATTGTATCGACATCATTTTTAGAAATCCACCATAAAACAGAAGGTTCGATTGTTTCCACCACAACCGGACTTGGGAATTTTTTAATGAAACTTTCTATAGAAGCAACACTTTGATTTTCGAAAAAAAACTGCGAAGTCAAATCTTTTCCGTTATTATTAAACCAAACTCTTATACAGCCTTTTTCGATTATAAAAAGCTTTTTAGAAACTTCGCCTTCTTCAATCAAAACTGTTTTGGCAGGAACTTCAATACGATTGAAATAACTTATGTATTCAATCCATTTCTCATCGGTTAAAGGAAATTTATCTCGGAATTGGTCGAACATTTTTTTAATAAATTATTAAGCTACATTAGAATTATATCCTGTACGAATAGACAAAATATGAATTATTATTTGATCAAGTAACTCAATATTTTCGTTATCAATCAACACAGAGATTTTTTGTGAGGAACTCCAAAATTTATGTTTTATATCAGCCACTTTAATTCCATCTAAAAAATAAGAAAAATCAGTATTGAAAGAAAAAATATTCTCTGGAGTTATCCTTAAAATTGCATTTTGGTTAGATATATAGATTTTATTAATTTCACTTATATCTTTGGTTTTTTCTTTATTTTGAAATAAAATTTCATACTTCGCAGAACTGAAAGCAGGTTCATAACTTTGAAGTTCTAAAATAAGATCATCATTAGAATCAAAAATTTTGATTAAATTCTTTCGAAGCCAGTTAAATTTTATTGTAGAATAAAACAACAATTTGTCATCTTTATAAACAAATAAATTTTGATTCTTATCTTCTACAATTTCTATTTCCATTTAAGAATCATTTCGAATCCGATTCCACTTCAAACAACTGCACCTGACTTTTCAATCTATCAATCAACAAATTCATCATTCGTTTGTTTAAACTCGATGAATTTTTAATATAGGTTTCGTATTCTTCAATAGTAAAAAGCGCCATTACAATTCCTTTTAGAGAATTACGGAACTTAATATCTTTTTGAATGGAATTTTCTATAGTCTGCAGTTTCTTCTCAACTGTGTATGAATAAAAATCAGCTTTGTTTTTATTGACGTAATTAATAAAAACTGCAATAAACAAATCGTTCTGAAGTTTTAGAATAGGTCTAATCGTCTGATTTTGAAAGATCTCATCTGGAGAAGATTGAGCACTTACAGTTCCTAAAGTTTCGCCTCTTAATTCTCTTAAAAAAGTGTCTCTATCTGCCATGTTTTTTCTTTAAATTTAGAAAAAAAAATAACGCAAAAATAATTTCACCATATAACTGATATAAGAAAATTTAAGTTTTATTCTTAACTAACTGAAATTGCTTGTATTTAGAAAATAAATTAATTTTAACTGTACATTTATCATAGAAATTAAGTTTTATATTAATTTAACCAAATAATTTAAATGAACTTATATAACTTATATGGTTCAAAAAACACACTCATGAATATAAAATCTTTTCTTTTTCTTCTGCTGATATCGGTTACCATGGTTTCCTGCAATTCTAAAGAAGATAAAAATGGTTATCAGGAAGTTTTGTATCGCGCTGTAAACAATAAAGACACTGCAATTTTAGCGCTAAATATAAGTGATAAACGCTTTTTTGGTCGTTATGAAATATCTTATTATAAAGTAGGGAAGGATTCCGGTGATGTAAGAGGGGATATAAACGGAAATACTTTAAGAGGTGATTTTCATTTTATATCAAACGGCGGAAGCTGGAAAAGAGTGCCTTTAGCTTTGCTTAAAAAAGAAAATAAACTGATTCTGGGAAATGGAGTAGTGGGAACTTATATGAATCTTCCGTGTTTTATTAACGGAACTTTGAATTATAAAGATCCTAAGTTTGTTTTTGAAGAGATTGGGAAATAGTTTCAAGTTTTCTTTGTTTCAGTTTCAGGTTTTTAAACTTTGTCTTTAGTTTTAGCGTAAAGTATTGTCATTTCAACGAAGGAGAAATTTCCGCAAGTAACTCCACAATCTTTGTAGATTTTGCAACGAAGATTTCTCCTTCGTTGAAATGACAAACGCTGGGAACTTGAAACCTGAAACAAACAAAACCTGAAACAAAAACTCTACCGATCCAAAACCCCAATCTGCGACGGAAGTTCAAATATTTCAAGATCGAAATAAATAACCGACGCCATAATATGATCGAAAATATCAGACATTATATATTCGTAATTTGCCCAGCGCTTATCGCTTGAGAAAACATAAATTTCTAAAGGAACTCCGTGTGCAGTCGACTGCAGCTGGCGGCACATAATATGCATGTTTTTATTTAATCCGGGATGATCTAATAAATACTGCATAATATATTTTCTAAACAAACCTAAATTGGTCATATTACGTCCGTTGAGAGCAAGTGATTTATCAATTCCTCGAAGATCATTGTACTTTTCAATTTCAGCTTGTCTGGTTTCAATATAGGAAGTAATAAGCTGAATTCCTTTCATATGATTGAGATCATCATTATTCAGAAAACGAATACTGCTGCTTTTAATCAAAATATGTCTTTTAATACGTCTTCCTTCAGAGTTCTGCATACCGCGCCAGTTTTGAAAAGAATCAGAACTTAAAGCATACGTTGGAATCGTGGTAATGGTATTATCAAAATTTCGAACTTTTACGGTCGTTAAATTGATTTCGATTACATCGCCATCGGCACCAAATTTATCCATTGTAATCCAGTCGCCAATACGAACCATATCGTTTATAGCAACCTGAACACTCGAAACAAATCCTAAAATAGTATCCCTGAAAATCAAGATAATAATAGCAGAAAGAGTTCCTAAAATGGTTAACAATTCGCCTTTTTTGATTCCGAATAAAGTCGAAATAATCATCGCAACTCCAAAAATCCAAAGCACAATCATAATAACCTGAACGAAACTGTCGATAGGCTTGTCACTGTATTCCGGTTTTTGCTTTAGATAATCACGAAGTGCATTAAAAATCGTTCTGATGATCCATAAACTGATCAAAACGATATAAATACCAACGATTTTTCCGAAAAGTGATTCCCAATATTCGTATTTGTCCAAAATAATTGGAACGGCTTTATAAATAAAGAAAAACGGAATTAAATACGCGGTGTATTTTGTGGTTTTATTGTGAATTAAATAATCGTCAAACTTTGTTTTGGTACGCTGGGCAAAAATGGCCGTAAGCGTTACCAAAACAAATTTTGCGACATAATAAATGGCATAAGCCAAAGCCACCATAATGGCAATATTAAAGATCAGACTGATATAAGACGCAAAATTGCGGCTCATTCCCCAATGCCTGAAAAGAGGGTATAAAAAATTGAATATTTTATCCAAAAGGTTAAGCATTTGCTTTAGTTTCTAAATATTTTTTCTCGATGTAGAAAGTTCCAAACGGAATAAGAGAAGCAATTAGTATAATAGCAAATGTTTTTAAATCCCAGTTTTGAGATTTTTTCAATAAAAAAGCCAAAATGATATAACCTATAAATAACACACCGTGTGTCATTCCTAAAGGTCTTAATAAAGTATGGTAAAGTTCTGGATTATTAGTTTTAATAATAAGCATATTGGCAAATAAAACTAAATATGAAATTCCTTCTAAAATAGCGGTAACTTTAAAAATCTTAAGCATGTAGATATATTTTGAGATTATAGCAGCAAAATTAAGTATTAGGATTGGTTTTTAAGTTATGTGTCAGGAAAGTAATTTACTTTTGTAATCTTAAACTTTGATAATGAGCAAACGCGATTTAAAAAAATATTTAACAGAACTAAGCAAAGAACAACTCGAAGAACAGCTTATTGAGCTGTATGAAAAATTTGCCCCTGTAAAAGTGTATTACGATTTTGTTTTTAACCCAAAAGAAGACAAACTTTTGCAGGAATCTAAGGTTAAAATTTCTCACGAATATTTTCCCATAAAAAAGCCCAATGCAAAATGGCGTCCGAAGGCAAAAATGCGCCGTTCGGTTGCTCAAAAAATCATCAAACATTTCATAATGTTAGGTGTTGATCCATTTATTATTGCCGATTTGATGTTTTATAATATTGAAATTGCACAAACTTATTCTGCAAATAACTACATTAAGCAGGAATTATTTTACAAAAGCATTTTTAATTCGTTTGAACAAGCAGTAAATTTTGTCATTTCTAACGGAATCCTGATTGAATTTAAAGCAAGAATTGAAATGATTCATCAAGAGATTTTGCAGCAAAAATGGAAAAATAAGTATGATTTTGAAGCAATTCTGGATAAAATCGACTTATAAAAACACTTCCTATAAAAAATCTTATTTAAAAAAATCATTTATTTTAGGTTAAAATAAGATGAATAACTGTTTTTTAGATGTATTTTTGCAAAAATCCAAAAATAAACAATGTCTCAAAACACTTTAGAAATAGAAAGAGAAGAGAAAAAAGAACTTTATGCATACCAAAAAGGCGATATCGATGCCATTTTTGACCGCTTAGACAATGCTCCTCAAAAACATCATTTATTGTATCAATTGCCAACTGGAGGCGGGAAAACAGTAATTTTCTCTGAAATTGTGCGTCGTTATTTATCTCATAATGACAAAAAAGTGGTGGTTTTAACACACCGTATTGAGCTTTGTAAACAAACTTCAAAAATGTTGAAAGGCTTTGGCGTAAGCAATAAAATAATCAACAGTAAGGTAAAAGAATTGCCGGACCAAAATGATTATTCTTGTTTCGTGGCCATGGTTGAAACTTTAAAAAACCGTATCAACGACGAAAAACTGCACCTTGACAATATTGGTTTGGTGATTATTGACGAGGCACATTACAACTCATTTAGAAAACTATTAAACTCATTTAAAAATGCTTTTATTCTTGGAGTAACAGCAACACCTTTGAGTTCAAACATAAAATTACCAATGCACCAAAGCTACGACGAACTTATCGTTGGGGACACTATTGGTTCATTGATCGACAAAGGATTTTTGGCCAGAGCAACAACCTATAGTTATGATGTTGGTTTGACTTCATTAAAAGTAGGTATCAACGGAGATTATACCGTAAAATCATCTGATGATCTGTATACCAATTCCTTAATGCAGGAAAAATTGCTTCATGCGTATACAGAACGTTCTTTAGGCAAGAAAACTTTAATTTTCAATAACGGTATTCATACATCATTATATGTATATGATACTTTTAGAGAAGCTGGTTACGATATCAGACACCTTGATAATACAAGCAGTTCTGAAGAGCGTAAAGATATTTTGGCCTGGTTCAAGAAAACTCCTGATGCAATTTTGACTTCTGTCGGAATTTTAACAACTGGTTTTGATGAGCCAACAGTTGAGACCATTATCTTAAACAGAGCAACAAAATCATTGACATTATATTTCCAGATGATTGGTCGTGGATCTCGTAAATTACCTGGTAAAGACGAGTTTACAGTAATCGATTTAGGAAACAACGCCGCTCGTTTTGGTTTATGGAGCGAACCGGTAAACTGGCAGCACATTTTTAAATCTCCAGAATTTTATTTGGAGAATCTTAGAGACGATACTGAGATCGAAATGTTCTTTAAATACAGCATGCCGCCAGAATTAAGAGCAAAATTCAGCAAAACCACTGATGTTACTTTTGATGTTGAAGAAGAACACAAACTGGCAATCAAACAAAATTTACGTTCGAAAATTGTTTTAGATAAATCGCTTGAGCAGCACGCCGCAATGTGTGTTGATAATACTGAAACGCTTCAGGAAGCAAAAGCTTTATCAAGAGAATTAGAAGACGATATTGAATGCCGAATTAAACGTTACGCAAAATGTTTAAGTCAGTGTAGTAAAAACTACCGCGAATGGCTTCTGGATGATTACAAGCAAAGATTGACCTTATTAGTAGGTAAAAAATACCGCGAAAAAATCATGAACGAACCGGATTAAGAATAAAGGTTAAAAAAGTTTCAGGTTTCATGTTTCAAGTTGTTACTCTGAACTAAATAAAATGTATGATCTTTGTCAAAGTTTGAAACTTTGACAAAGATTTTTAGTTTCAGCTTGTATAATAATCAATCTGCAGCAAATCTAAAATCAGAACTCTAAAATCTAAAATAAAAAACATGTCTAAACAATTCTCAACATTAGGACTTTCAGCGCCAATTTTAAAAGCTTTAGGCGAATTAAACATTGTTGAACCTACGGAAATTCAACAAAAAACAATTCCGCTTTTATTGTCTGAAAACCACGATGTTGTTGGTTTAGCCAAAACCGGAACGGGAAAAACAGCTGCTTTTGGGCTTCCGTTATTGCAATTAATTGACACGGAATCTCCTGTAGTTCAAGCTGTAATTTTAGTTCCAACAAGAGAATTAGGACATCAGATTTTTAGAAATTTAGAAGATTTTTCAAAATATATTCCTAATATTTCAATTGCAGCAACCTGCGGTGGAATTCCGATAAAGCCTCAAATTGAGCGCCTTACATCGCCAACACATATTATAGTGGCGACTCCGGGACGTTTAATCGATTTGATCCAAAGAAAAGCGGTTGATTTAAAACAAACCCAATTTTTAGTTTTAGATGAAGCCGATGAAATGGTTTCAATTCTAAAAGAAAGCCTTGATGAAATTCTGGTTGAAATCCCTAAAAAACACCGCACTTTATTATTCTCAGCTACTTTACCGGGAACAATCAAACAATTGGTTCAGAATTACTTAAATAAAAATATAGTTCAGGTAAGTGCCAATATGGAAACTGTTGGTAACCAAGGAATAGATCACGAATATATTGTAGTTGATCCAATTGAAAAATTAGATGTTTTAATGCATTTTCTAAATTCAAAAGATGGAGAACGCGGTATAATTTTCTGTAAAACAAAAGCTGCCGTTAATAAATTAGCCAAAAATCTGGCGATAAACCGTTTTTCTTCGGGTGCAATTCATGGAAGTTTATCACAGGGAATTCGTGACAGAATCATGGAGCAATTCCGCGAAGGACATATCAATATATTAGTTGCAACCGATTTAGCAGCGAGAGGAATTGACGTAAAAGAAATCTCTTATGTTGTAAATTACCATTTACCGGATGCCTACGAAACGTATGTTCACCGAAGCGGAAGAACTGCCAGAGCAGGAGCAAAGGGACTTTCATTAACTGTTTTGCAAGAAGAGGAAGTAGCGGAAATTGCTGATTTTGAAAGAGAACTGGGTCTTAAATTTACCAAATTTCAAAAACCTTCGGCCTTGAGTATTGAAGAAAACAATACACTTTTATGGGCGAAACAAATCTTTAAAACGAAACCAAATCACGATATTTCGACTGATTTGAAAACGAAGGTAAAAACCGTTTTTCATCATCTTACAAAAGAGGAACTGATTGAGAAATTATTAGCCAATTATGTGTTGCAAAACAAAATTGAAGTTACAGAAAAGCCTGTTAAAAAATTCAAAAAGTAAGACTTTAAGCTTCTAAATCTGCTGATTTATGTTGTAATTTTATACGGAATTTTAATCCTAAAAATACAGCATAAATTAGAATGGAAGATATTCATATAAACGAGATTACACTTGACGATATTGACCAATTACAAAAAATTGGCCGACAAACTTTTCAGGAGACTTTTTCAGAACATAATTCTGAAGAAAACATGCTCACTTATCTAGATGAAAAGTTTTCTAAAGAAAAATTGACGGAAGAACTAACGAATAAAAACTCTCAATTTTATTTCGCCGTTCTTGGTAATAACACAATTGGTTATTTAAAAATAAACTTCGGAGAATCGCAGACTGAACTGCAGGACGAAAAATCCCTTGAAATTGAACGAATTTATGTTTCAAAAGAATTTCACGGAAAAAAAGTCGGGCAATTACTTTATGAAAAAGCGATTCAAATAGCCAAAGAAAAGAATGCTGACTATGTTTGGTTAGGAGTCTGGGAAGAAAATCATCGTGCATTAAGTTTTTATAAAAAGAATGGTTTTATCGAGTTTAACAAACACATTTTTAAACTTGGAAATGATGAACAAACTGATATTATGATGAAACTTAAATTGACTGAATAATTCTCAAAAAAGGAAAACAAAACTCTAATTTGAGTTTCGTATTTGGAATTAAAATGTTAAATTTATGGAACTGCTAAGGCAAAAACAATTTTACTCATAAATCCTACTTAATAAAACAATACGTATGAATATAGTCATTATAGGAGGTGGTTTTGCAGGAATAAATCTCGCAAAAGAACTTGTAAACCATCCTCAAATACAAGTAACCCTTGTAGATAAAAACAATTATAATTTTTTTCCTCCGCTTATATATCAGGTTGCAACCGCTTTTTTAGAACCATCAAGTATTAGTTATCCTTTTAGAAAATTTTTTGCAGGTAAAAAGAACCTTCAGTTTCGTTTAGGTGAATTACTATCTGTAGTTCCTGCCGAAAATAAAATCATTCTGAGCAACGGCGAATTAACATACGATTATTTAGTTTTTGCAACGGGTGCCGAAACGAGTTATTTTGGTATGGAAAACGTAATGAAAAACGCTATCCCGATGAAAACTTTAAATGATGCCATCGAAATGCGAAATGCATTGCTTAAAAACCTTGAAAAAGCGGCTATTACTAAAGATATTCGTAAACGACGTAAATTATTAACGATTGTTGTTGCCGGAGGCGGACCAACTGGTGTTGAAGTTTCTGGAATGTTTGCCGAAATGAGAAAAAATATTCTATTGAAAGAATATCCGGAATTAGAAACATCTGCCAGTAATGTTTATTTAGTCGACGGAGGAGATGCATTATTGTCGCCAATGAGTGAAGCGTCTCAAAAAGATACTCTGGAAGCCCTTACAAAACTTGGCGTTGTTGTAAAACTGCACACTCGTGTTGTTGATTATGTCGATGATACGGTACATTTTGAAAATGGAGAAACAATCAAAACCAAAAACCTAATTTGGGCGGCTGGAGTTTCTGCCAAACTTTTTGACGGAATTCCGAAAGAAAGTTACGGCCGCGGCCGACGTATGGCTACAGATCAATATAGTAAGGTTAATCGTTTAGACAACATTTATGCTATTGGTGATACTGCAATTTCTGCTGGTGATAAAAATTTCCCTGACGGACATCCACAGGTTGCACAAGTTGCGATTCAGCAAGGATTAAATTTGGCTAAAAACTTCAAGGCAATGACTCAAAATAAACCTTTGAAAGCATTTGCTTATAACGATAAAGGTTCAATGGCGATTATTGGAAAAAACAAAGCCGTGGTTGATTTACCAAGTCCGAAATGGCATTTTAAAGGATTCTTTGCCTGGATTATTTGGCTGTTTATTCACTTAATTTCTTTAATTACATACAGAAACAGACTGAATACTTTCTGGAACTGGATGGTTGCGTATTTCGCAAGAGATCAATCTCTTAGAATGATTATTAGACCAGATAAGAAACAACAATTGGAATAAAGTTTTAAATTCCAAAATTTTTAAATTCCAAATTCCAATTATCGGAGTTTGGATTTTTTTGTGTTTAAAAACCTATCGGGTTTAGTCACACTGAGAGGGCTTCGACTTCGCTCAGCCTGACATCGCGTGAGATTAAGTTATTTATGTTGTCAGCCTGAGCGAAGTCGAAGGCTCACAAAGTATTGTCATTTTTCTGGCTTTTTTATTTACAATACAATTGGAATTTGGAATTTAAAAAAAATGGAATTTAACTATTTAGTGCCCAACAACCACATCATCACTTTCAGCAATCTCAATCTTATTTTTAATAAAACGTTTTCCGATATTTAAAACTACAAAAGCAATAATTGTAGTAACGGTCATAATAAGAACCATTGGTGCAACAGAATCCTTAACAAAAATTCCCACAGCAAATGAAGCTAAAGCCCCTAATCCTAATTGAATAGCGCCCATTAAAGCCGAAGCACTTCCGGCATTTTTAGCAAATGGAGCCATTGTAAGTCCGGCAGTATTTGGGTTTGAAATTCCTAAACAGCCCAGGAATAAAAACAACATTACAATTGTCGAATACAATCCTAAAAGGTTATTTACAGAAAGTATCAGGAATACAATAGTAATCAGCGATTGCAAAATTAAAGCGGCAAAAATCATCTGTTCACTGGAAAATCTCTTTAATAAAACCGAATTTAACTGGCTTGAACCAATAAAACTAACAGACATAAAAGCAAAAATCCATCCATATGTTTTAGCATCAACATGGTAAATATCCATAAAAATGATAGGTGAGGCCGCTACATAAGTAAATAATCCCGAAAAAGCGATTGCTCCGGTAAATGCGTAAGTATAAAACTGAGGCTCTTTAAGGACTTTTAAAAAGTTTGAAATAATTGGTTTTGGTTTTAAAGAAATAGAATGATCTGGTTTATAACTATTTGGCAAACCAACTTGAGAAGCAATTAAAATGGCAATTCCCATACAAAATAGTATAAGAAATACAATATGCCATCCAAAATCTTGCGTTACATAACCACCAATTGTTGGTGCCAGCATCGGCGAAAGCCCTAAAACAAGCATTAATAAAGAGAATACTTTAGGAATATCTTTTACAGGAAACAAATCACGAACCATAGCAACAGAAGCCACTGTTGCAGCACAACTTCCGATAGCCTGAATAAAACGTAAGAAGATAAAGGAATCAATATCAGCAACGTATACACAGCCTAAAGAAGCTAAAATATACACCATCAACCCAATAAATAAAGGCTTTTTACGTCCGAAACGGTCTAATAATGGACCATAAAGTAATTGTCCGGCAGAAATTCCGATAAAATAACTGGATAAACTCATTGAAACTTTTGCTACAGAAGTATTTAAATCCTTAGCAATATCAGAGAAACCAGGCAGATACATATCAATAGAAAAAGGGCCAAGTGCTGTTAAAGAACCTAAAATGAGGATGAGCTGAATATATTTTTTTGTTGTCATTTTCTTAAAAAAAGGCTTATAATTTTTTGCAAAGGTAAAGATTTCATACCTTGTAGTAAATGTTAAACGTATTTAATATCTAAAACGTAACATAGTAATCTTAAAAAATTAAAAATATGAAAAAGTATATTCTATTATTGGCCATTCTTTTTACAACAATTTCTTTCGCTCAAACCATTTCATCCAAACAAGAAGATGCAAATGTTGAGCAATATGCATTACTAACAAAAGTAAATCAATATTATCCGGATATTACTTTAAGCAAAACGATTACGAATTTTTATGCTGATGGAAAGATTATCGATTCACAGCAGCAATTTGATTTAAAAGGAACGAAATTTTCAAGCTATAAACTTGGAATTGAACCAGACAATAAAAAATTATTATTTGAATATGTTTCTGATGAAACTGGAAAAGTTTACGGCGACGTGTCAATTTTTAAAGGAAATGTTTTGAGAACAACATTTACCGAAAAGACAAATCAGATTGAAGTTTCACTTAACGGAAAATCCGTTTATTTGAAAAATTTAAATTAAATTCTCAAATACGGGAAATATAGAGCATCACAAATTTATGTGATGCTTTTTTTCATTTATATTTGAATCATAATTCTGCATATTTTAAAATTTATGAAAAAAATTATTTTATTCCTGATTCTTATAAACTTTCAATCTTATTCGCAAACCAATAAATTTACCGGCACATGGGGATCAGAAAAATGTAAAGACTGTAAAAAACAATATGTATTTACCATTACAATGGCACAGTCAAATTATATGATTTCTGGAACTGCAGAAGTTGCAAGCGATTCTAAAGAGTTAAATTCAGGAGTTTTAGACGTTACCGGATATGTTTATCCATTAGGTGACACAGCTCAAATAAAACTAATAAATAAAGACGGATCAAGTTCAAGCGCAGTTTTAGTTGTAGAAGATAATGTAATACAATTTAGAAAACGAGGCGGAAATGATTTAGTACCAAAAGAGCTAATTATGAGGAAATTACACGAATAAAGCTCTATTAAAGGCTTATCTATTTTTGAACTATAATTTATATTATGTAAAATAGGAAATTATGACAATAATACATCTATTGCTCATTATTATTAAGCTGGATAATCTAAACATCTGCCTCTAGCCTTAAACAACATAAATTGAATAATTTAATTTAATAAGCTATTAACCTCTATACTTACAACAATGAAAATCAATCAATTGTTTAAAATTTATTCATAAATAAACATTTTGAAAGCCTTGAATTCAGTAAATCTTAACATTTCTTTAAAATAATTAGATTCTAATCAAGATGCTTTCATTGTAAGAGTTTATTTTATTATTTTTACATTCAATATTTTAAAAGATATTATACCATATATGAATACAATTGCTGAGCATATTGCAGATTTTTTAAAAGAATACCCGCCGTTTGATAACTTAACTTTTCAGGAATTATCAGATATCGCTACAAATATTCGTGTCATTAATTTAGAAAAACATGCAGTATTGTTCCAAAATAATGATCCGCTTCACGACAGTTTTTATGTTGTAGCTTCTGGTATCATTAATCTAACAACAATTGCTGATGCTGAGGAAACTATTATAAACAAATGCCACGAAGGAGATATTTTTGGTTTACGCCCGTTTTTTGCCAAAAACAACTATATGATGACGGCAAAAGCACGTGAAGAAAGTATTGTTTATGCTATTCCAATTGCTGTTTTCCGTCCGTTTGTAGCTAATAATTCAGATGTTTTAAACTTTTTACTGGAAAGTTTCGCAGTAAATTCAAGACATACACGAGATAATTCCCGTTCTAACGGAAAATTAGATCCTGATAGTAATTTCATGGATCAGCAGAATGAGATGCAGTATATTCAGTCTCTTTCTTATAATAATTCTCCATTAACAACAGAATCTCACCATATTGTAAAAGATGTTGCCATTTTAATGACAGAATCTATGGTGGATAATATTGTAATTTGCGAAAAGAATAACCCAATTGGTATTGTTACCCACGCCGATTTATCTTCAAAAATTGCAACTGGACGTTACCCAATTACGGAGACAATTGACAAAATAATGTCTTCTCCGGTTGTTACGGTAATTGAAAATGTTTCTCTGGCCGAAGCTCAGCTTTTAATGCTGAAACATAATGTTTCTCACCTTTGTGTGACTAAAGACGGAACAAGTAAATCTGCTGTAAAAGGAATTATTTCTGAACACGATTTAATTGTGGCTCAAGCTAGTAACCCTGGTGTTTTAATTAAAGAAATTAAGCGCTCGCAGCTTCCAAAAGATTTAAAACAAATTCGTGATCGCTTATCAGATTTGATTCAGAATTCGATTCAGAAAAATATACCAATTTCTCATGTTAGTAATATTGCAAGCGAAATTAACCTTGCCATTATTAAACGTGCGGTAGAATTGTCAATTTTAGATTTAGGCTCCCCTCCTGCCAGATTTGCATGGTTAAGCATTGGTAGTCAAGGGCGTAAGGAACAGCTTTTATTGACAGATCAGGATAGTATTTTAATTTTTGAAGATGTTGCCCCTGAGAAATATCGTGAGGTAAAAGATTACTTTTTAAGACTGGCAAAAAGAACAACTGCCATACTTGAAAAAGTGGGTTACGAATATTGTCCAAACGGCCACATGGGAAGTAATATGTTATGGTGTAAATCATTGAGTGACTGGACAAAACAATACAACAGCTGGATGAATACTCCAGGTGAAAACAGCAACGATTTGAGCAGTATTTTCTTTGATTATGAGATCGTAATTGGCGAAGCTAAAATTGAAGAAGTTATAGAAAATGTAGTTTTCAAAAATGCCGTAAACAATACTTTATTCTTTGACTTTTTAGGAAACGATGCCTTGAAGAGAAATTCTCCTTTGAGCTTCTTTAAAAAATTCATTGTTGAAGAAGAAGGCCCGCAGAAAGGGAAATTCGACATTAAAACCCGTGCCTTAATGCCGCTTATTGACAGTGCGCGTTTATTAATTTTGAACGCGAATATAAAAGGAATCAAAAATACTTATTTAAGATTCAAACAATTAGCGATTACAGATTCTAAAAATGCTGAAATATATTTAAGTTGTGCCGAAGCATTTTTAACGCTTTCAAAATTTAGAACTGTTGAAGGTTTGAAAAATGATGATTCCGGACAATATATTAATTTAAGAGAAATGTCTAAAACAGACAAAGAGAAGTTAAAAAATGCTTTAACCCCGATGAAAGACCTTGAGGAACTAATTAAGAGTAAATTTCAACTTACACAATTCTCATAAATATGCTAGACTGGATCAAAAATATTAATAAAGAATATCCGGAATTCTGGAAAGATTACTTAACGAAATTAGAAGCAAAACCAACCAAATATGTGGTTTTGTCTACTGAAACTTCTGGCTTAAACCCTAATAAGGATGTTATTTTATCTTTAGGGGCTTTTTCGGTTATTGACGAAAGTATTGTAATTAAGGAAAATTTTGAAGCGGTTTTACTTCAGTATAAATTTTTAGAAGAACACGGAATTTCTAATGAATTTATCATCGAAAGTAAAATGAACAAAATGCCTGAAGCTGAGGCTTTAGAAGCGTTTATAAATTTTATTGGAAATGCAGTTCTGGTTGGTCATCATATTAATTTTGATATTGAAATGCTAAACGCTGCTCTCGAAAGATTAGATTGCGGAAGATTAAAAAATGAAGCTCTCGATATTGATGTTATGTATCGAAAATTAACCGATATTAATGACAAGCAGTTTTCTTTAAACGATTTATGCGAGATTTATAAAATCCCAAAAAGCGACAGAAATTCTTCTGCAGAGGATGCTTATAAAATTGGGCTTTTGTTTTTGAAGCTGAAGTCGAGATTGGGGATTAAATAAAAATCCTAAACATTAACAGCCGTCAGGCTGAGCGAAGTCGAAGCCCACTCATACAGAATCACTTTGCGGGGCTTCGACTTCGCTCAGCCTGACATATCTTTTCGAATATATTCTTTGTAAAATAAAAACACATAAAAAAATGCCTCTTAAAAAACTTAAGAGGCATTTTTTTTATAACTATAAATTCTAGAATTAAGAAATTCTATTATTAAAAATTTCTTCTACAATCTCCGGATTCAATAAAGTTGACGTATCTCCAAAATTAGAATTATCACCTTCGGCTATTTTACGTAAAATTCTACGCATGATTTTTCCAGAACGTGTTTTTGGCAAACCAGAAACGAATTGGATTTTATCTAATTTTGCGATTGGCCCAATATGGTCAGAAATATATTGGTTGATCTCTTTTGATAAATTTGTTCTGTCTCTAACTTCTCCTGTTTCTTTCAGGATTACATAACCGTATAAAGCGTTTCCTTTAATATCATGCGGGAAACCAACAATAGCAGATTCTGCAACTGCTGGGTGTTCGTTGATTGCATCTTCGATTGGAGCTGTTCCTAAATTATGACCAGAAACAATTACAACGTCATCTACTCTACCCGTAATTCTGTAGTAACCAACTTCGTCTCTTAAAGCTCCGTCGCCTGTAAAGTATTTTCCAGGGAAAGCAGAGAAATAAGTGTCTTTATAGCGTTGGTGATCTCCCCAGATTGTTCTGGCGATTCCTGGCCAAGGGAATTTAATACATAAACTTCCAACAACTTGGTTTCCTTCAATTTCATTACGTTTTTCATCCATTAAAACCGGCTGAATTCCAGGTAATGGCAACGTTGCATAAGTTGGTTTTGTTGGCGTTACAAAAGCAATTGGCGAAATCATGATTCCTCCGGTTTCTGTCTGCCACCAAGTATCTACAACCGGACATCTTTTATCTCCTACGTGGTCGTTGAACCAGTGCCAAGCTTCCTCGTTGATTGGTTCTCCAACAGATCCAATAACTTTAAGCGATTTTAGAGGATATTTTTGAATATAATCTAAGCTTTCTTTTGCTAATGAACGAATTGCTGTTGGTGCTGTATAAAATTGTGTGATTTTATGTTTTTCGATAATATCCCAAAAACGGCTAAAATCAGGATAAGAAGGAACTCCTTCAAAAATTACGGTTGTTCCGCCATTTAGTAATGGTCCGTATAAAATGTATGAGTGTCCTGTAATCCATCCAATATCTGCCGTACACCAGAAGATATCATTTTCTTCGTGACTGAATACGTTTTTGAATGTATAAGCCGTATAAACCATGTATCCAGCTGTTGTATGCACCATTCCTTTTGGTTTTCCTGTAGATCCTGAAGTATAAAGAATAAACAAAGGATCTTCGGCATCCATAATTTCAGCAACACTATTGTCAAGAGCTGCATCTAATAAAGGCTGTAACCAAATGTCACGACCTTCTTTCATTGCCACTTCTGTTTTTGTTCTTTTTACCACTAAAACTTTTGAAACTGACGGACAAGTATCTAAGGCTTCGTCAACAATAGATTTTAAATCAATTGTTTTGTTTCCTCTGTAACCTCCATCAGATGTAATTACCATTTTACATTCGCTGTCGGTAATTCTTGCAGAAACCGCAGAAGCAGAAAATCCGGCAAAAACTACTGAGTGAATTGCCCCAATTCTGGCACAAGCCAAAACAGAAACTGCTAATTCAGGAATCATTGGTAAGTAAATACAAACTCTATCTCCTTTACGAATTCCCTGCTCACGCAAAACATTCGCCATTTTTGAAACTCGTTCGTATAATTCGTTATAAGTTATATGTAAAGCACTTTCAGACGGATCATTCGGTTCAAATATAATAGCCGTTTTTTCTCCTCTTTTGCTTAAATGTCTGTCGATACAGTTTTTGGTAATGTTAACTTTAGCGTCAGTAAACCATTTTACTTCGGCATCAGCCATATTAAAATCAACAACTTTTTCCCACTGTTGATACCAAGTAAAGTTTTCTTCGGCAATTTTCCCCCAAAATTTTCTTGGCTCTCTTATTGACTTATTGTAATGTTTAAAATATTGTTCTAAATTTTCAATTTTATAATAACTCATAGGTTTGTGGAATTTTTTTTATAAATGTATTAAATATGCGTCTATTCTTAAAATTATTTAATTCATAAATTTTGTATAAAAAAAACATATAATAAATAAAATATACGTTTTTTTTAAAGTTATTCTAAAAAAAGACAATTTAAGAAAAAATCTAAATCGCAAAAAAGGTATGACAAAGAAATTATCATACCTTTTTATTTAACAAATTTCAATAACAATTAATTTTGTAATTCTGCATTACAAATGCTTTCCCTACTTTGAAAATAGCAGCAGCTTTATTAATTATAATAGAAATTTCAACAAGTATATTTTTTAATTAAAAAATATACCCCAATTTTAGGGATCCGCTTCACTTAACTTGTTTGTCTCACAGAAGTTAAGTGAATGCAAAATGCATCTATATCTATTTTCTTAATAAGTGCTTACTAATTCAAAATATTAATTTAAAACATTGATACAGAGCAAATTCCACTACATTCGGAATGCGTGGAAATTCCCAAATTTATTATACAATTTTTTTCATTGCCGTCATTGATTCTCTCAACCATGCTCCTACTTCTTCAATAGGATGCTGACGAATTTCTTTATTAACTGCAATTAAAATATTATTATCTACTCCATTTGAAGTTGAAAATGGTTTTCCAATAATATTTGTTTCTACTTTTTTCATGAATTCAGTCAACAATGGCTTACAAGCGTGATCAAATAAATAACAGCCATATTCTGCAGTATCAGAAATTACACGGTTCATTTCAAACAATTTCTTTCTTGCGATTGTGTTTGCAATTAATGGTAATTCGTGTAATGACTCATAATAAGCAGATTCTTCAATGATTCCAGCCTCTGTCATAGTTTCAAAAGCTAATTCAACACCAGCTTTTACCATAGCAATCATTAAAACTCCATTATCAAAATATTCCTGCTCAGAAATTGGAGCATCTTGCGGAGCTGTTTTTTCGAAGTTAGTTTCTCCTGTTGCAGCTCTCCATTTTAATAAATTAACATCGTCATTAGCCCAATCAATCATCATAGTTCTTGAGAATTCTCCAGAAATAATATCGTCTTGGTGTTTTTGGAATAACGGACGCATGATGTCTTTTAATTCTTCTGCTAATTCGTAAGCTTCAATTTTAGAAGGATTATTTAAACGATCCATCATGTTTGTGATACCACCATGTTTCAAAGCTTCAGTGATAGTTTCCCATCCGTATTGAATTAATTTTGAAGCATATGCTTTATCGATTCCTTTTTCAACCATTTTATCAAAACATAAAATAGATCCTGTTTGAAGCAATCCGCAAAGAATTGTCTGCTCACCCATTAAATCTGATTTTACTTCAGCTACGAAAGATGATCTTAAAACCCCTGCTTTATGTCCTCCAGTTGCTACAGCGTAAGCTTTTGCCTGATCTAAACCAAATCCGTTTGGATCATTTTCAGGGTGAACTGCAATAAGTGTTGGTACACCAAAACCTCTTTTATATTCTTCACGAACCTCAGAACCCGGACATTTAGGCGCACACATGATAACTGTGATATCTTCACGAATCTGCATTCCTTCTTCAACAATATTAAAACCGTGAGAATAAGCTAAAGTCGATCCTTGTTTCATTAATGGCATAATCGCAGTAACAACAGATGTATGTTGTTTATCTGGAGTAAGATTACAAACTAAATCAGCAGTTGGAATCAACTCTTCATAAGTACCTACTTTAAACCCATTTTCAGTTGCATTTTTATATGAAGCTCTCTTTTCAGCAATTGCATCTGCACGCAATGCATAAGAAATATCTAAACCTGAATCTCTCATGTTTAAACCTTGATTCAAACCTTGTGCACCACATCCAACAATAACAACTTTTTTCCCTGCTAATGCTGAAATTCCGTCTGCAAATTCTGACTGCTCCATAAATTCGCAAACTCCAAGTTGCTCTAATTGTAATCTAAGTGGTAATGTGTTGAAATAATTTGCCATTTTGTTTTAAAATATTTAATGAAATGAAATTTAGTAATTAATTTATTTATAATTGCTTGTGATCGTGTAATATCACATATTAATTCTTTATTTAAAGGTTTCTAACAATGATGAAATCTCCATTTTTTCTTTAGAAACCGAAATTCTTCCCGAACGTACAAATTGCATAATTCCGTATGGTTTGAATTTTTGATATAAATCTTCAATTTCTGAACGTCTTCCTGATTTTGAAATCACAAAGAAATCTCTTGAAACTGTTACAATCGTCGATTGGCTGTCTTTGATGATATTTTGAATTTGTTTTTCATCAAACAACAAACTTGAAGCTATTTTAAAAAGAGCATTTTCTAAAAAGATAGTCTCTTCATCTGTATGATAAAATGCTTTTATAACTTCGATTTGTTTTTCAATCTGTCCCACAATATTCTGAACCCATTTCTCCGTTGTATTTACTACAATGATAAATCTTGAAACATTTTCTATTTCTGATTCTGAAACATTTAGACTTAATATATTAATGTGTCGCTTTAAGAATATTCCAGATATTCTATTTAATAAACCCACATTATTTTCTGAGTATACCGATATGGTAAATGTTTTATCTTCCATTTTGTTTTTTAGTTTTTTTTGTTTCAAGTTTCAGGTTTCACTCCCGATAGCGATCGGGATTGAAACAAATAAAACTTGAAACATGAAACCTTTTTTTTAGCTTAATCTAATTTCTGAAACACATGCTCCTGTTGGAATCATTGGGAAAACGTTGTTTTCCTTTTCGACCATGACTTCTAAGAAATAAGAATCTTTTGAAGCAAGCATTTCGGCAACTGCAGCATCTAAATCTTCACGATTTGTAACTTTTTTAGATTTAATATGATACCCTTCGGCAATTGCAGTAAAATTTGGATTAATCATTTTTGTTGATGCATATCTGTTATCAAAGAATAATTCCTGCCATTGACGCACCATTCCTAAAAATTCATTGTTTAGAATTACAATTTTTACCGGAACTTGTGTCTGGAAAATTGTTCCTAATTCCTGAATGGTCATTTGGAAACCTCCGTCACCAATAATAGCTACAACTTCACGATCTGGTCTTCCCATTTTGGCTCCAATTGCAGCTGGAAGTGCAAATCCCATTGTACCTAACCCACCAGAAGTAATATTACTTTTTGTTGAATTGAATTTAGCATAACGACATGCAAACATTTGGTGCTGACCAACATCTGAAACAATAATCGCATCACCTTTTGAGTGTTTGTTGATCATTTCGATAGTTTCTCCCATCGAAAGTCCCGGAGTTGCTGGGTTTAATTCGTCTTTGATAACTGTATCGTATTCAATTTTAGCCAATTCTTTAAACTCATTGTGCCACAAATCGTGTGATTTTGCATCCAATAATGGTAATAAAGCAGCTAAAGATTCTTTTACATCACCTAAAACAGCAACTTCTGTTTTAACGTTTTTATCGACCTCTGCTGGATCAATTTCGAAGTGAATTACTTTTGCCTGTTTAGCATAAGTACTTAATTTACCTGTAACACGGTCATCAAAACGCATTCCGAAGGCAATTAAAACATCACATTCGTTCGTTAGTAAGTTTGGCGCATAATTTCCGTGCATTCCTAACATACCTACATTTAAAGGGTGATCTGTTGGCAGAGCCGAAAGTCCTAAAATAGTCCAAGCTGCCGGAATTCCTGATTTTTCAAGAACTGCTTTAAACTCGGCTTCAGCCTGACCTAAAATAATTCCCTGACCGAAAACTATAAAAGGCTTTTTAGCACTGTTGATTAACGCAGCAGCCTCGGCAACTTTGTCTAATTTTAATTTCGGAACCGGAACATAACTTCTAATTCCTGTACATTTTTCATAACTAAAATCCAGCTCATCAAACTGAGCATTTTTAGTAATATCAATTAATACTGGTCCCGGACGTCCAGAACGAGCAATATAAAATGCTTTTGCAATGATTTCAGGAATTTGAGAAGCCTCGGTTACCTGAAAATTCCATTTTGTAACCGGAGTCGAAATTCCGATAATATCTGTTTCCTGAAAAGCATCAGATCCTAATAAATGTCTTCCAACTTGTCCGGTAATACAAACCATTGGAGTTGAATCGATTTGAGCATCAGCAATTCCGGTAACTAAATTTGTTGCTCCCGGTCCAGAAGTAGCAATTGCCACTCCTACTTTTCCTGTTGCTCTAGCATAACCCTGAGCAGCATGTGTTGCACCTTGTTCGTGACGTACTAAAACATGGTGTAACTGATCCTGAAATTTATATAATTCGTCGTAAACCGGCATGATTGCTCCTCCCGGATAACCATAAATTAAGTCTACTCCTTCTGCTAATAAACATCTAATAACGGCTTCGGCGCCTGATATCCTAATTGTTCCCATTTGGTATATTTTTTTCAATCTCAAAAATCAATTTCAATATCAAAATTCAATGGCAATGCAAAAATCAATTTCAACTATAAATTTTAAATTGATCTTTTGTTTTTTTTACCTTTTCTTGCGATTTAATTTTGATATTGACATTGTTATTGAAATTGTTTTTTAAAATTGTAATTGAATGCTAGTTATCGGTAACACATCCTGTTGATGCGCTTGAAACCGACCTTGCGTATTTAAGTAAAACTCCCCTGTCAACTTTTAGCGCTGGTTGAACCCAAGCCGCTTTACGAGCTGCATATTCTTCGTCAGATATCTTTAGGTCGATTGTATTTTTCACAGCGTCGATAGCAATTATATCTCCATCTTTTACTAGTGCAATACCACCACCATCATATGCTTCTGGTGTAACGTGTCCTACCACGAATCCGTGTGAACCTCCGGAGAATCTACCATCTGTAATTAGTGCACAGCTGCTTCCTAATCCAGCTCCAATAATGGCTGATGTCGGTTTTAGCATTTCAGGCATTCCCGGACCACCTTTTGGTCCACAACCCCTGATGACGACTACATTACCTGGTTTAATTTTTCCGGCCTGAAGACCTGGAATTACTTCAAATTCACCTTCAAAAACTACAGCCGGTCCTTCAAAATATTCTCCTTCTTTTCCGCTGATTTTTGCTACAGCACCTTCAGAAGCTAGATTTCCGTATAAAACCTGAATATTTCCAGTTGGTTTTAATGCTTTTTGAATTTCATGAATTACTTCTTGTCCGTCTTGTAAATCCGGAGTTGAAGCTAAATTCTCCGCAACTGTTTTTCCTGTTACAGTTAAACAATCTCCGTGAATCAATCCTACTTTTAATAGATATTTCATTACTCCCGGAATTCCTCCAACTTCATGAATATCTTCCATCATATATTTACCACTTGGTTTCATGTCAGCAAGAACCGGAGTTCTGTCGTTAATAGCCTGAAAATCATCCAAAGTAATTGTGATACCAACAGAATGTGCCATAGCAATTAAGTGCATAACAGCATTTGTAGAACCTCCTAAAACTGCTACAATTGTAATAGCATTTTCGAAAGCTTTACGAGTCATAATATCTCTTGGTTTAATATCTTTTTCTAATAAAATTTTAATTGCAGCTCCGGCAGCAAGACATTCGTCTCTTTTTTCCTGACTTAAAGCAGGATTAGAAGAGCTGTATGGCATACTCATTCCTAATGCTTCAATTGCAGAAGACATTGTGTTTGCAGTATACATTCCACCGCAGGCACCAGCTCCCGGACAAGCATTTTGAATAACTCCTTTAAAATCTTCCGGAGTAATTTCTCCTTTTACTTTTTTTCCTAAAGCTTCAAAAGCAGAAACGATATTTAAAGATTCTCCTTTCCATTTTCCAGAGTGGATTGATCCTCCGTAAACCATCATTGACGGGCGGTTTAATCTTCCCATTGCGATTAACGCTCCGGGCATATTTTTATCACAGCCGGGAATTGCGATGATACTATCGTACCATTGTGCTCCCGCAACTGTTTCTATAGAATCTGCAATAACGTCACGAGATACTAATGAATAACGCATTCCTTCAGTACCGTTTGAAATTCCGTCACTAACACCAATGGTATTAAAAATAAGTCCGACCAGATCTGCATCCCAAACACCTTTTTTAACATCTTTTGCTAAATCATTCAGGTGCATGTTACACGTGTTACCATCGTAACCCATGCTCACAATCCCTACTTGTGCTTTTTTTAAATCTTCTTCAGTTAAACCAATACCGTACAACATCGCTTGCGCCGCTGGCTGAGTTTGATCTTGAGTGATGGTTTTGCTGTACTTATTTAATTCCATTATTGTATTATTTATTTTAATTTTTATTCAAAAAAAAACCTTCCAGTATTTGGAAGGTTTGTAATATAGTTTTTCAATTATATTTATACCATTCCCGATGCAGATGTGCGAAACACATTGACAACAACGACAGAAGTAATAATAATTGAGATTTGCATCTTTATTTTTTTAGTGTTACAAAAGTACGGAAACTTTAAGAACTAAAAAAATAAAATCTCAACATTTTCAATACTTCTTGTTATTTAATTCATAATTTTAATAAAAACTTTAAACTATTGTCGACTGTCCGATATGAACATTGTCATTTCTGAAATATAACAGGTCATCTTTGCTGAAAATAACATTTGAAACAAACTCCCCTACTTCATTTGTACCGAATTTTGAATCTGGTTTTAAGTCAACTGTAACTACTTTATATTCAATAGCTTTTTCAATAGCTTTATAAATCACATTTGCTTCTGTAAACAATCCGAAATGCTCTAACAACATTGCTGCTGATAAAATTGAAGCAATTGGATTGGCAATATTTTTTCCTTTTGCCTGAGGATAAGATCCATGGATTGGTTCGAAAAGCGCATTTTTTTCTCCTAAAGATGCCGAAGCCAATAAACCAATTGAACCTGTAATTACACTTGCTTCATCTGATAAAATATCTCCAAATAAATTTTCTGTCAAAATCACATCAAATTGTTTCGGATTTAAGATGATTTGCATGGCTGCGTTATCAACAAATAAAAAGTCTAAAAGAACATCTGGGTAGCTTTCGCCCACTTTTTGAACAACTTTTCTCCATAATCTTGAAGTTTCCAAAACATTAGCTTTGTCAACCATAGTCAGCTTTTTGCGTCGGTTTTGTGCCGATTTAAAAGCTAAATGTGCAATTCTTGTAATTTCTTCTTCTGAATATTCACATAAATCTGAAGCATGTGTTCCTTCTTCATTTAATGTTTTAGCTCCAAAATAAGCACCGCCTGTTAATTCTCTGAAAATAGTAAAATCTGCACCTTCGATAATTTCTCTTTTTAAAGGAGATGCGTCAACTAATGCCTTATAAGGTTTTATTGGGCGAATGTTAGCAAACAATCCTAATTCTTTACGAAGTTTCAATAATCCCTGCTCCGGACGAACTTTTGCATTTGGATTATTATCGTATTTAGGATCACCAATGGCGCCAAATAAAACAGCATCAGTATTTAAACAAAGATTTAAAGTTTGTTCCGGCAGCGGGTTTCCAGTTTTGTCAATGGCGATAGCACCCATGAGTGCTTCTTCAAAAACAAATTCATGATTGTACACTTCACCAATAGCGTATAATGCTTTTTTGGCCTGCGCAATAACCTCTGGTCCAATTCCGTCTCCTGGTAAAACTGCTATTTTCAAATTCATAACGTCTCGTTCTTTATGATTTAAATCTTTGTTATTTTTTTCTTTTTGTTGTAATTATTTTTAAACACATAGAATCATAGATTTTGCAAGCTTAAAAAGGCGTTTCACTTGCATTAACAAACATAGCTATGTGTTAGAAACTAGTTTCTTTTTTTATTCTCTAACACATTTAAAACCTATGTTTCTATGTGTTAAAGTTTTTTATCTTGCTTCTTTGCTCTATTTTCTATTCTCTATTTTCTTTTCAACTAGCTTCTAATTAAATCACCTTCAATTTTAGAAGCTTCGATAATTTGGTGAATATCTGCATCTACAACTTCTTTTTTGATATCTGCAAATTTCAGGAACTCAATATATACAATGTCTAATTGTACTTTAGTCAACTCGTAACCTACTTTTTTAGCACGGTAAGCTAATGCTGCTCTTCCGCTTCTTGCAGTCAAGATGATTGAAGATTCGTTTACACCAACATCAAGCGGATCCATGATTTCATAAGTTGCTCTGTTTTTGATAACACCATCCTGATGAATTCCAGAACTGTGTGCAAAAGCATTTGCTCCTACGATCGCTTTATTTGGCTGTACAATCATTCCCATACTTTCAGAAACCAAACGACTCATTTCGTTTAATTCTCTAGTATTAATGTTTGTATCTAAATTTAAGTATGGATGTTGTTTGAAAATCATTACCACTTCTTCAAGTGCTGTATTTCCTGCTCTTTCTCCAATACCATTAATAGTACATTCTATTTGTCTTGCACCATTTATAGCTCCTGCAATTGAGTTTGCAGTTGCCATTCCTAAATCATTATGACAGTGACATGAAAGGATTACGTTTTCGATTCCTTTTACGTTTTCTTTTAAATATTTAATTTTTGCTCCGTATTCTTCTGGAAGACAATATCCTGTTGTATCAGGAATATTTAATACAGTTGCACCAGATTTAATTACTTCTTCGCAAACTTTTGCAAGGAAAGCATTGTCTGTTCTACCAGCATCTTCTGCATAGAATTCAACATCTTCTACATATGTTTTTGCGTGAGCTACTGCAAATTTTGCTCTTGCAATAATATCTTCCGGGGTAGTTTGTAATTTATGGAGTATATGAGATTCTGAAGTTCCGATTCCGGTATGGATTCTAGGTCTTTTAGCGTGCTTTAAAGCAGCTGCAGCAACATCAATGTCATTTTTTACGGCTCTTGTCAATCCGCAGACGGTTGCATTTTCTACAATTTTACAAATCTCAGAGACCGATAAAAAATCGCCCGGACTTGACACAGGGAAACCGGCTTCGATAATATCAACTCCCATTTTGTCTAGTCGTTCTGCGATAACTAATTTTTGCTTAGTATCTAACTTACATCCTGGAACTTGTTCACCGTCGCGTAATGTGGTGTCAAAAATTTGAACTTTCTCTCTATTCATATTCATTTATTTAATGTAATTTCACATCTTGATAACAAATATATATTGTACAATCGCAGTACGAAATTCATTTTAATGAAATTATACTGTTCATAACACAATTTATAACAAGATAAACAACTAGCAATCAATAAGTTATATTATTATTTTTTACAATGGCTAACCATCAAAAAGATTCCTTATTTGTTCTGATAAAATCACTTTCCAAATCTGAAAAAAGGCAGTTTAAAATTTTTGCAAGCCGATTAGAGACAAGTTCGAATACTAAATTCATTGAATTATTCAATATTTTAGATAAATCTGAAACCTATGATGAAAAGCTGATTTTGAAGAGCGGAAGTATCAAAAAAGTACAGTTATCTAACTTAAAATCATACTTATACAAACAAATTTTGGTAAGTATTCGTTTGAATATTCCCAGCCAGAACATTCGTTATCAGTTACGTGAACAAATTGATTTTGCTGTGATTCTATATAATAAAGGTTTGTATAAACAGAGTTTAAAAATTCTGGACAAAACAAAACAGCAGGCTTTAGAAAACGACGAAAAATTAATGGCTTATGAAATTGTAGAATTTGAAAAACTAATCGAATCACAATATATTACCCGAAGTATTCAGGGCCGCGCCGACGAGCTGGTTATTCAGGCCAAAGAATTAAATTACAGAAATACTATTTCAAGTAAATTATCAAATCTTTCGCTTCAATTATACGGAATCATGCTGAAAACGGGTTACGTAAAAAGCGATGAAGAGTATAAATATATTGATGACTATTTCAACAAACATATTGCAAAACTAGACGAAAGTAAATTTGGTTTCCGCGAAAAATACTGGTTTTACAATGCTAATTTATGGCGAAGCTTCCTGGTTCAGGACTTTTTAGCAAGTTATAAGTTTGCTTATAAATGGGTTCAGCTTTTTTATGATAATCCGAATATGATTTATCTGAATCCGGTATTTTTCTTAAAAGGAAACCACTATTTTCTGGAGTCGCTTTATATGCTGAAATATACGTCGAATTTCAAAAGATATCTTTCACTTTTAGAAGAAACCATTCAGGATCCAAAATTTCCGGTAAACGATAACATTGCATCACTATCATTTCTTTACATCTATAACAATAAACTGAATTTACATATTTTGGAAGGTACTTTTGCCGAAAGTGAATATTTAATTCCAGAGATTTTAGAAAAATTAAAATTACACAGCGAACATCTTGATGAACATCACGAAATGTTGTTTTTCTATAAAATCGCTTCTATTTATTTTGGAAATGAAAAATACAATGAATGTATTCTTTACTTAGATAAAATCATCAACAACAAGAACTTAACCATGCGTGAAGATTTAATGTGCTTTGCCAGACTTTTGTCTTTAATTGCACATTATGAATTAGGAAAAGATTATTATTTAGAAAATCATCTTAAAAGCACATACAAGTTCTTATTGAAAATGAATGACTTGCATGAAGTTCAAAAGGAAATCATTAAGTTTTTAAGAAACCTGAACAACTTTTACCCTGCTGATATCAAAAAGGAATTCAAGAAAATGCACGCTCGTTTTGTAGAGCTTGAAAAGAATACTTATGAAAAAAGAGCTTTCTTATATCTTGATATTATTTCATGGCTTGAAAGTAAAATTGAGAATCGTAAAATTGCGGATATAATTAAGGAAAAGGCGAAGTTGAATAGTCGATAATTTAAATTCCAATTTTTAAATTCCAAATTCCAAATAGTTTACGTTACGACCTTTGTCAAAGTTTAAAACTTTGACAAAGGTTTCCGCGCAAAATTACTTCGCATCAAACCCGACAGGTTTTTAAAACCTGTCGGGTTTACTAAACGCAAAAAATCCCAAACTCCATAATTGGAATTTGGGATTTTATATTTTAGAATTTTAAAAAACTTTATTCGATTATATTAGAAGTCGTTACATAAAAATCCTTATCAACTTCTACTTTTCTATCTTCATTAGTTGTTTTTTCAGACTGCCATTCTGTTGTTGGTTTTAACCAAGTTTCAACACCGTTTAATTTTACTCTAACCGGCATATCAAATTTAGCCACACAATTTGTCCAGTGATATCCGAACGTTCCGTTTTTAAACATGTATTCAAAAACCGGAATTTGCGTTGTAGTCAAATATTGTGCATAAACTCTGTTGAAATTAATTCCGGATTGCTCGTTGATATAATCCTGAATTTGTTTACCAGTAACCGTTTGATGATAGAACGTTTTATTCATTCCTCTCAAAATCGATCTCCATTTTGCATCATCATTAATAACCTGACGAATCATGTGCAGCATTGAAGCACCTTTTGGGTACATATCTCCAGAGCCTTCATTATTTACATCATAATGTCCGATAATTGGAGTGTCGTTTTTAATATTTTTTCTGCATCCGATAATGTATTCAGCCGCAGCATCTTTTCCGTAATAATATTCAATGAAAAGGCTTTCAGAGTAATTTGTAAAACTCTCGTGAACCCACATATCAGCAATATCTTTATACGTAATATTATTGGCAAACCATTCGTGGCCAGATTCGTGAATAATAATAAAATCAAATTTTAATCCCCAGCCCGTTCCGCTTAAATCACGGCCTAAATAACCGTTTTTATATTGGTTTCCGTACGTTACAGAACTTTGGTGTTCCATTCCTAAATACGGAACTTCTACCAATTTATAACTGTCTTCATACCAAGGATAAGGTCCAAACCAGTTTTCAAAAGCTTTCAACATTCTTCCAGCATCTTTAAACTGTTCTTTTGCCAAAGCCAGATTATCTCTTAAAACATAATAATTACAGTCTAAATCGCCTTTTTCTCCTTTATAAACCTCAGAGAAATTAACGTAATCACCAATATTAATATTTACACCGTAATTATTAATTGGGTTTGAAACGTACCAATTGAAGGTTTTTGTTCCGTCTTTTTCTTTTTTAACACTTTGTAATCTTCCGTTAGAAACATCCGTTAAATCTCCCGGAACATTCACGCTGATTAACATATTTTCTACTTCATCATACATATGGTCTTTATTTGGCCACCAAACGCTGGCACCTAAACCCTGACAAGATGTAGCAATAAAATCTTTTCCGTTTTTATCTTTTTTCCAAGAAAATCCGCCATCCCACGGCGCTCTCACGGCTTCTTTAGGTTTTCCTTCAAAAGAGATCACTATTTCTTTAGTATCACCAACTTTCTGCTTTTCAGTTAAAGTGATGAAGAATGCATTTCCGTCTCTTTCAAATTTTAATTCTTTCTTATCCTGCGTTACTTTCGTAATTTTCATAGGCTCCTGCAAATCAATCTGCATTCTGTTATTCTCTGTTAAAACAGTATAACGAACTGTGTTAGAACCTGAAATCGCTTTTTCTTTAGGATTAACTTTTACATCAAGATGATAGTATTTTAAATCCCACCAGGCTCTTTCTTTTGTTATGCTTCCGCGTAAAGTATCCTGATGTGTAAAAACGGTTTCTCCTTTATTAAGAAGCCCCTGGGCATTGGCACTAAAACCAATTAAAAAAGCAGTAAAAATGCTTCCGAAGTAATTTTTCATTAGTAAAATGGTATTATTTTGAAATCAATCTGTAACAAATGTAAACATTCGAATTAAGATTTCTAAAATTTTATGATTTCTTCCTAAAAAAAGAAACCCGATAAACGATCAAATTTATTGGGTTTCTTTTTTAATTATTTCCGAAGTTTAATTTGTGATATTAAATTCTGTCACGTAAAAGTTTTTGTCAACAGCCAAAGTTGATTTATCATCCTTTACATTTTCTGCTTTCCAGTCTGTTGTTGGTCTTAACCATGTTTCAACACCGTTTAAAGTAACTTTTAAAGGAAGATCAAAATTTTCTACACAATTGATCCAGTGATAAACCAATTTTTGATTTTGAAAATAATATTCAAAAGTTGGAACCTGAGGTGTTCTTAAATACTGATCAAAAACCGGACTCAAATTAATTCCCGATTCTTTACTTATATAATCTTCAATTTGTTTTGTTGTAACCGTTTGATGGTAAAAAGTTTTATTTAAACCTCTCAAAATCGATTTGAATTTGGCATCATCATTTATAACCTGACGAATCGTATGAATTATATTCGCTCCTTTTGGATACATATCGCCAGATCCTTCAACGTTTACATCATAATAGCCAATAATTGGTTTTTTATTGGTAATCACTTTTCTAATTCCTCTTATATATTCATTTGCGGCGTCTTTTCCGTAATAATACTCAATAAAAAGCGATTCAGAATAAGTTGTAAAACTCTCATGAATCCACATATCTGCAATGTCTTTATACGTAATATTATTTGCAAACCATTCATGTCCAGATTCATGAATAATAATATAATCAAATTTTAATCCCCAGCCTGTTCCGCTTAGATCGTTTCCCTTATAACCATTTTGATAGTCATTTCCGTAAGTCACAGAACTTTGATGTTCCATCCCTAAATACGGAACTTCAACTAATTTATAACTGTCTTCGTAAAACGGATAAGGTCCAAACCAGTTTTCAAAAGCTTTCAGCATTTTTGGAGCATCCTGAAAATGTTTTTTAGCAATTTCAAGATTATCTCTCAAAACATAATAATTGCAGTCTAAATCGCCTTTTTCTCCTTTAAATTTCTCAGAAAAGTTAACGTAATCTCCAATATTTATATTTATCCCATAATTATTAATTGGGTTTGAAACATACCAATTAAAGGTTTTTGTTCCGTCTTTTTGTTTTTTAACGCTTTGTAATCTTCCGTTAGAAACATCCGTTAAATGTCCCGGAACATTTACGCTAATCAACATATTTTCGACTTCATCATACATATGATCTTTACAAGGCCACCAAACGCTCGCGCCCAAACCCTGACAAGATGAAGCGATGAAATCTTTTCCGTTTTTATCTTTCTGCCATGTAATTCCTCCATCCCATGGCGGTCTTACGGCTTCTTTAGGTATTCCGCCAAAAGAAACTATGATTTCTTTCGTTTCGCCAACTTTTTGATTTTCAGTTAAAGTAATGAAAAATGCATTTCCGTCTCTTTCAAATTTTAATTCTTTTCCGTTCTGTGTTACTTTCGTGATATTCATTGGTTCCTGCAAATCGATCTGCATTTTATTGTTCTCTGTTAAAACAGTATAACGAACCGTATTTGAACCAGATATAGTTTTGTCTGCAGGATTTACTTTTATATCCAGATGATAATATTTTAAATCCCACCAGGCTCTTTCTTTTGTAATGCTCCCGCGTAAAGTATCCTGATGTGTAAAAACGGTTTCGGACTTATTCATAAGTCCTTGAGCATTGGCAGCAAAACCAATTAGAAAAGCTATTATAACACTTCCAACGTATTTTTTCATTATAAATTAAGTTTTGAATTAGTTATAATATTAGTATAAATTTTTAATTTATGTTACAGATTTGTATTCATATACAGTATTGTTTTTTTATTTTAGCTAAAATTTACCAGTTTTATGAAATTTAGCTCGTTTTTATTCCTTTTGATATTCCTGTATTCAATACATACTTATTCACAGACATTTCCCGTTCATAAAACAAGCGATAAAATAACAATTGACGGAGATTTAACCGATTGGAAAACACCATTTTTAGGCCCGTTTGTAATTCATAATTCCGGTGAAAAAGCAACACAAAACACAATGGTTTCACTTTCGTGGAATGACGAAAACCTTTATATCGCCTATCGTTCCATAGATTCGAAAATAGTTGGAAAGGCTCAGAAAAAAGATTCAAAAATTTATGAAGCTGATGATTTAGTAGAAGTTTTTATTGATCCGGATGGCGATGGAAAAAATTATCTTGAAATTGGTGTGAATGCATATTCAACTTATTACGATATGCTTATAAAGTGTATTTCTCCTGAATGCGGAGGCTGGAAAACGGCAATGAATTTTGATATTGAAGGATTAGAAGCTGTGAGCAAAATAACTCCTGAAGGTTTTGATACCGAAATTAAAATCCCTTTTTCAAGCTTAGAAAAAATTGAAAACGGAAATTTTATGAAACCAACAATTGGTACAAAATGGAAAGCCAATACTTTTAGGATTGATTACGGTAATACAACTGAATATCTTGCTTTACAGAATTATAAAAGTTTAAAATTTGGATTTCATCATCCAGAAGAATTTGCTGTTTTTGAGTTTGTGGAGTAAGCTTTGCGAGATGGCACGCAGATGACACGGATTCGCTATGCGAAAGCGTGGATTTATACGGATTTTTTCCTTTTTGTTAACCGCAATTTTTGTCAGACTGAGCGAAGTCGAAGTCCCGTTTGCTGAATCACTTTTGCGGGACTTCGACTTCGCTCAGTCTGACATTCTTCCATTAAAATAATATTAATATTACTTCTGGCGCTTTTTCAAAACATCAACAACATCATTCAACTGAAAACCTTTTGCCTGTAATAAAATCAAATAATGAAAAAGTAAATCAGCACTTTCGCTAAGGAATAAATCATCATTATCATCTTTTGCTTCGATGACAACTTCTACAGCTTCTTCGCCTACTTTTTGGGCAATTTTATTGATTCCTTTTTCGAATAATGAAGCAACATAACTTTTCTCAGAATCAGCATTTTCTCTACGGGTTTTGATTGTATTTTCTAACTGAGAAATAAAACCGTAATTTTCCTTGTTTTCTTCCTGCCAGCAAGTATCTGCGCCTGTATGACACGTCGGCCCGACAGGTTTTGCCTGAATTAAAAGCGTATCGCCGTCGCAGTCGTTTTTAATACTTACCAAGTTTAAAAAGTTACCGCTCTCCTCGCCTTTTGTCCAAAGTCTTTGTTTGGATCGGCTAAAGAATGTTACTTTTTGTGTTTCTATTGTTTTTTGAAGCGATTCTTCGTTCATATAACCCAGCATCAAAACATTTTTTGTTTCTGAATCCTGAATTATTGCCGGAATCAATCCGTGTGCGCTTTTTATATCGATTTCCATTTTAGATTTTAGATTTTAGATTTTAGATTTGATTCTCTGAAATCTTATTATTTTTTTATTTTGAATCTTCTCTTTCTTCTTGCTTCTTGCTTCTTGCTTCTTTTTTAAAGTCTAACTTCAATACCATTATACCTAAGCTCTTGTTTCAAAGCTTTTATCTCAATTTCTTTAAAGTGAAAAACACTCGCTGCCAAAGCCGCATCTGCTTTTCCTTCTTTAAAAGAATCTACGAAATGCTGAATATTTCCAGCTCCGCCCGAAGCAATTATCGGAATATTAATTAAGGTTGATAATTTAGCCAAAGCTTCGTTTGCAAAACCATTTTTAGTTCCGTCGTTATCCATTGATGTGAATAATATTTCGCCGGCACCGCGTTCTGCAACTTCTACAGCCCAATCGAATAAATTTAATTCCGTTGGCACTTTTCCACCCACTAAATGTACAATCCATTGTCCGTCAATTTGTTTGGCATCGATTGCCACTACAACACATTGGCTTCCAAATTTCTGTGCCAAGTCATTGATTAATTGCGGATTTTTTACTGCCGATGAATTAATCGAAACTTTATCTGCTCCGTTATTCAGCAGAATTTCAACATCTTCAACAGACGAAATCCCGCCGCCAACTGTAAACGGAATATTGATTTTTTCCGCTACACTTCGCACCATATTAACCAGCGTTTTACGTCGCTCTTCTGTTGCCGAAATATCAAGAAAAACCAATTCATCCGCTCCTTCTGCTGAGTAAATTTCTGCTAGTTCTACAGGGTCTCCTGCATCACGCAAGTCAACAAAGTTAACGCCTTTTACGGTTCTTCCGTTTTTTATATCTAAGCAGGGTATGATTCTTTTTGCTAACATCTTTTTGTTGTTTCACAGAGATTCACAAAGATAACGCAGAGATTCGCAAAGATTTTTTTTAGTGAATCTTTGTGTTTTACTTCGTGCATCTTTGCGAAATAATCTTATTTATTTAAAATATAATTTTCAAGCTGCTTTAATGTAATTCTTCCTTCATAAATCGCTTTCCCAATAATGGTTCCTTCACAGCCTAATTCAGCTAATTTAGGTAATTCATCAAAAGTTGAAATTCCGCCCGAAGCAATTAGTTTTACCCCGTTTGCTTCTTCTAAAATTTTGCCATAAAGATCAAAACTCGGCCCTTCAAGCATTCCGTCTTTGGCAATATCGGTGCAAATAACATACTGAATTCCTTTAGTTTGATAATCCTGAATAAACGGAATCAAATCTTCATTTGAGTCTTCTAACCAGCCTGAAACTGCTATTTTCTCCTCTTTTGCGTCAGCGCCTAAAATAATTTTATCAGAACCGTATTCTGAAATCCATTTTTCGAAAATGGCTCTGTTTTTTACCGCAATACTTCCACCTGTAATTTGATTTGCACCGCTTTCAAAAGCAATTCTCAAATCATCATCTGATTTTAATCCGCCGCCGAAATCAATTTTTAAAGTTGTTTGTGAAGCAATTTGTTCCAAAATCTTATAATTGACAATTTTGCTAGATTTCGCACCATCTAAATCTACTAAATGCAGATACTCAATTCCATGTGCTTCAAATGATTTCGCTACTTCAAGCGGATTTTCATTGTAAATTATTTTTGTATCATAATCCCCTTTTGATAAACGAACACATTTTCCGTCAATGATATCTATGGCTGGTATTATTCTCATTTTTGATATTTTAGATTTCTGATTTTAGATTTCTGATTTTAGATTTTAGATTATTTTCTAAACTGACATTTTGATTGAAATTGATTTTTGATATTGGAATTTGGGATTTAAGAAATTGGAATTTTAAAATTTACATTTTTAAAAAATTCTCTAAGATCTTCTCCCCAACAGCACCGCTTTTTTCTGGGTGAAACTGAGTACCGTAAAAATTATCTTTTTGTAAAGCCGATGCATATTCTAAATCGTAATTTGTTGTTGCAATGGTTTCTGCGCAATTTGGAGCATAAAAACTATGAACCAAATACATAAACTCATTTTCAGGAATAGATGTAAATAAATCCGATTTTAAGTTATAAATCTGATTCCATCCCATTTGAGGTACTTTTACCTGATTTGTAAACTTTATCACATCAACATCAAAAATGCCTAAGCCTTTTGTGTTTCCTTCTTCAGATGAATTACACATCAACTGCATTCCAAGGCAAATTCCTAAAACAGGCTGTTTCAAAGTCGGAATCAAACTATCTAAACCGCTTTCACGAAGTTTTGTCATTGCCGAACTTGCTTCACCAACTCCAGGGAAAATCACTTTATCTGCCGCCTGAATTTCTTCTGGATTATTACTTAAAACAGCTTTAAAACCCAATCTTTCAATAGCAAACATAATGCTCTGAATATTTCCTGCTCCGTAATTTATAATTACTATTTTCATAAAAAAGCTTTAAGCTTTAAGCCGTAAGCTTTAGGCTTATTGCCTATTGCTTATAGCATATAGCGTTTTACAACATTCCTTTCGTTGAAGGCAAAATCATTTTTTCGGTATCTCTTTTTACAGCTACTTTTATGGCTTTTGCGAAAGCTTTAAAAATAGCTTCAATTTTATGATGTTCGTTGATTCCTTCAGCTTTGATATTTAAATTGGCTTTTGCTCCGTCAGAAAATGATTTAAAAAAATGATAGAACATTTCTGTTGGCATTTTTCCAACCATTTCACGCTTAAATTCAGTTTCCCAAACTAACCAGTTTCTTCCGCCAAAATCAATTGCAACCTGTGCTAAACAATCGTCCATTGGCAAGCAGAATCCATAACGCTCGATTCCTAGTTTATTTCCTAATGCTTTTGCGAAAACTTCACCTAAAGCAATTGCAGTATCTTCGATTGTATGGTGCTCATCAACTTCTAAATCGCCTTTTACCAGAATCTCTAGATCCATTTGACCGTGACGCGAAATTTGATCTAACATATGATCAAAAAAAGCAATTCCGGTTTCGATTTTACTTTTTCCCGTTCCGTCAAGATTTAAATTGATATAAATATCCGTTTCATTTGTTTTACGGGTTATGGACGCAGAACGTGCTTCAAGTTTCAAAAACTCATAGATTTTTTTCCAATCCATCGTTTGTAAAATAATCGTTTCGTTTAATTCCTCTCGTTTAGACGAAATTTCATTGCTTCCTATTCCATCCGTGTCATTCATAAAAACAGCTTTTGCACCAAGGTTTTTCGCCAGTTCAACATCTGTTAAACGATCTCCTAAAACAAAAGAATTTGCTAAATCATATTCAGGATTATTTAAATATTTGGTCAACAATCCCGTTCTAGGTTTGCGTGTTGGCGCATTTTCTTCAGGAAAAGTTCTGTCAACAAAAATTTCATCAAATACAACACCTTCGTTTTCAAAAGCTTTTAAGATAAAATTCTGTGTTGGCCAAAACGTGTTTTCAGGAAAACTATCTGTTCCTAACCCGTCCTGATTGGTTACCATTGCTAGTTCGTAATCTAATTCATTGGCAATTTTAGCCAGATATTGAAAGGCTTTTGGATAAAATTCCAGTTTATCTAAACTGTCTAATTGGTAATTTTCAGGTTCTAAAACAATCGTTCCGTCACGATCGATAAAAAGTACTTTTTTCATATATTTTTATTTTTTTCTGCCACAGATTATACAGATTAAAAATGATTTTTTTATTTGCCACGAATTGCACTAATTTTCACAAATTTTTAAATTTAATTTCATCCGTATTGGTGTAGTCCCTATGGGACAATTGTTGATGATATTAATTCTTTTTTCTACCGACATTTAATCTCTACGAGATAATTCTTTTTAAAAAACCAGAAATATTTAATCTCTTCAAAGAACTCCGTTAGGAGTTAGATATCGGTAAAAAAAATACTCCAAATGAATATTTGTCCTGTAGGGACTATACTTTCTTTATATTCTATATTTTTTTGCCACTAATTTCACAAATTAACACGAATTGAATTAGTGAAAATTTGTGCAATTCGTGGCGAAAACCTAAACACAAACGGAATAAATAATCCGTTTAATCTGTGTCATCTGTGGCCTATATCTTTACTTCAACAACTTCAATTCTTTAATCAAAACAGCATTTTCCTCTGGAATACCAATTGTAAAACGAAGGCAGTTTTCACATAAAGGCTGTGTTGTTCTGTTTCGAATTACGATTCCTTTTTCGATTAATTGATTGTATCTTTTATTGGCGTCATCTACTTTTACTAAAACAAAATTGGCTTCGGTTGGACAAACTTTTTCTACAAAATTAACTTCAAGTAAAACTTTAAGCAACTCTTCTCTTTGTTCAATAATAGAAGCTATTTCTTGTTTTATTTTTTCCGAATCTTTTAAACGTTCTTTTGCTCTTTGCTGTGTCAGTTCGTTTACGTTATATGGCGGCTTTATTTTATTTAAAACCGAAATAACAGCTTCTGACGCATAGCAGATTCCTAAACGAATTCCAGCCAAACCATACGCTTTTGAAAGTGTTTGTGTAATGATCAAATTTGGATATTCGTCGATTTCAATAAGCCAGCTTTCTTTCTCCGAAAAGTCAATATAGGCTTCATCAATAACAACTAATCCTTTAAAATTTTGAAGCAGTTTTACCACGCTTTCATCAGAAAAAGAATTTCCCGTTGGGTTATTTGGAGAACATAAAAAGATGATTTTTGTGTTTTCATCAACGGCTTCTAGGATCTTTTCAACTTGTGGCTGAAAATCATTTGTGAGCAGAATTTCTCTGTTTTCAATCGCATTTATATTCGCTAAAACGCTGTACATTCCGTATGTTGGCGGAAGTGTTATAATATTATCTGTTTTGGGTTCGCAGAAAGCTCTGAAGATCAAATCTAAAACTTCGTCACTTCCGTTTCCTAATAAAATCTGACTTTGTTTTGTATTGTTATTTTTAGCTAAAATTGCTTTAACCGAATTCTGCTGCGGATCTGGATAACGATTTACACCATTTTGAAACGGATTTTCATTGGCATCCAAAAAAATCATTTCGGCGGTATCAAAATCTTCAAACTCATCTCTTGCAGACGAATAAGGCTTTAAAGATTTTACGTTTTCACGTGTAATTGTGTTTATATCGAAAGTATTCATTTTCTAAGTTTTGCTCCTGCAAGGTTTTCAAAACCTTGTAGGTATTATTCATTAAGGTTATAAATCTAAAATTTATTTAAACCTACGAGGTTTTGGAAACCTCGCAGGACTTCAGACGAAGTGTTACTGCGTTTTTATGCGCTTGTAAACCTTCTGCTTCAGCCATAATTTCAATTGCTTTGCCAATATTCTGAATTCCTTTTTCAGATATTTTTTGAAAAGTCATTGATTTCATAAAACTATCAAGGTTTACGCCGCTGTAATTTTTAGCATAACCATTTGTAGGCAAAGTGTGATTTGTTCCAGATGCGTAATCTCCGGCACTTTCAGGAGTATAATTTCCAATGAAAACCGAACCTGCATTTACGATTCCGTTGCAGTAGAAATCATCATATTCTGAGCAGATAATAAAGTGTTCCGGGCCATATTCATTAATTAAATCTAATGCGATTTGATCATTTTCGACATAAATTAATTTCGAATTTTCGATTGCTTTTATCGCGATTGCTTTTCTTGGAAGCACTTCTACCTGCGATTGAATTTCTTTTTCTACTTCGTCGATTAATCTTTTAGAAGTCGAAACTAAAATGACCTGACTGTCTGTTCCGTGTTCTGCCTGAGACAATAAATCTGACGCTACAAAGGCTGGAACTGCAGTATCATCGGCAACAATTAACAATTCTGATGGGCCGGCAGGCATGTCAATCGCAACACCAAACTGCGTTGCTAATTGTTTTGCCACAGTTACAAACTGATTTCCGGGACCGAAAATTTTATAAACTTTTGGAATTGATTTTGTTCCGAAAGTCATTCCGGCAATTGCCTGGATTCCGCCGACTTTTAATATTTTAGTTACACCGCATAAATTGGCGGCGTACAAAATTGCTGGATTTATTTTTCCAGTTTTATCCGGAGGCGAACACAATACAATTTCTTTACAGCCTGCAATTTCAGCCGGAACTGCCAGCATTAAAACGGTTGAAAACAACGGTGCTGTTCCGCCCGGAATATACAATCCTATTTTTTGAATTGGTCTTTTTTCCTGCCAGCAATTTACGCCTTCAATAGTTTCAACTTCAATTCTTTCGGTTTTTTGAGCGCTGTGAAACTTGTAGATATTATCTTTTGCTAATTGAATTGCTTCTTTTAATTCATTCGGAATCAATGCAATTGCTTCTTTTACTTCTGCTGCAGTAACTTCATAATTTTCTAAAGTGATTCCGTCAAAAATTGAAGTGTATTTTGCTACGGCTTCATCTCCTTTTTTCTGTACTTCTCTGAAGATTTCTTTTACCGTAACTTCAATATCATCAATCGTTTGGGTTGGTCTTTTTAATATTTCAGACCAGGTATCTGGTTTTGGATTATCTATTTTATTCATTTTTTTTTATGCTTTAAGCTTTAAGCTGCAGGCTTTAAGCTTTATTAACGTTGTGTTTGTTTTTACCGCAAAGTTCGCAAGGTTTTTTCTGTTCTTTGGCTTAGAAAACGATAAGTTCGCAAAGCTGTTGTCGAGAATTGGAATTTGGAATTTAAAAATTGGCATTTTGCTTTTACAATACCATTTTCTCAATTGGGCAAACTAAAATTCCTTCTGCTCCAACTTCTTTTAATTGATCGATTACGTCCCAAAAAGTATCTTTATCAATTACAGAGTGAACACTGCTCCAGCCTTCCTGCGCTAATGGCAGAACGGTTAAACTTCTTAAAACCGGAAGGATTTTTCCAACTGCATCGATTTTCTCATTTGGAATATTCATCAAAATGTATTTTGAATTTCTCGCTCTTAAAACCGATTGTATTCTGAATTTTAAGGTGTCGATGTGTTTTTGAATTTCTGGAGAAACTTTTGGTGAAACGGCTAAAACTGCTTCGCTTTTCAGTATCACTTCAACTTCTTTTAGATTGTTTTTGAATAAAGTGCTTCCGCTTGAAACGATATCGACAATTGCATCGGCAAGTCCAATGTTTGGTGCGATTTCTACAGAACCTGAAATTTGGTGAATATCTACAGTTAACCCGAAAGAATTGAAATATTCGTTAACTGTATTTGGATAAGAAGTTGCGACTCTTAAACCTGCTAAATCCTGAATTGAATTGTATTCGAAGGTTTTAGGAACGGCAACAGAAACTTTGCATTTTGAAAATCCTAATCGCTGTACCACTTCAATTTCTTTTCCTTTTTCCACTAAAAGATTGTCGCCAACGATGGCTAAATCTACTACTCCGTCAATTAAATACTGCGGAATATCTGAATTTCTTAGATACAAAACTTCAAGAGGAAAGTTTGAAGCTTCGGCTTTTAACTGATCGATTCCGTTGTTGATTGAAATACCGCAGTCTTTAAGGATTTGAATGCTGTCTTCGTTTAAACGACCCGATTTTTGAATTGCAATTTTTAAAGTACTCATTTTTCTTTTTTTTGTTAGACTAATAGTTTGAGTACAAAGAATTGGTATAAAAAAACCCGTTTGATGTACTCAAACGGGTTTTAAAATATGATGATTTACATGCATACCATTAACACATCGCTTGAGAGCAATAATGAAAATGATGATGATGTAATTGATTTGAAATCATTGTTTGGTTTGTTTTTATAATTCTTTGATTCGGTTGCAAATATACTAGTTAATTTCATAAAAAAGCAATTTTTAATATAACTTAACGATAGTTTATTGTTAAAAAAAATCTGAAGCGCTGTTTTTATTGAAAATTTTCAATTTACGAAAACGTTTTCCAAATCCTTATTAAATACTAAAATTACTGTTGTCCCTACTCCTATCTCGCTTTCAATTTTAAATTTAATATGAAGCAGTTCTGTAATTCTTTTTACAATAGAAAGTCCTAAACCAACTCCTTTAATTTCTGGATGTTCGGTATAATTAGATCTGAAAAATGGGTTTAAAATCATTTCTAAATCTTCTTTTGCAATACCAATTCCGTTATCAGAAATTTTGCAAACTATTTTATTGTTTTCTTTAAATAGCAAAATCGAAACTTCTCCATCAGGATTTGTATACTTCAAAGCATTTGAAATAATATTTCTAAGAATTGTAATGATTAAGAAATTATCTGACTGAATATAAAAATCTGTTCCGGCATCAAATTTTACATCAAGTTTTTTATTTTTTATTTTTTCAGAATTCAGGGTTAAAACATCTAAAATTATCGCATTTAAATAAACTTTTTCTGCATTAATCTGTTGTTTCTGATTGTCAAATCGAGCCATTGTTAAAAGCTGATCTACGAGCATATTTAAATGGTCGACTTCGTTGATGCAATAATTTATTTTATCCTCGTATTCCTTATTATCTCTTGGTTTACGAATAAGCACTTCAAGTGTTCCTTTAATAACGGTTAATGGTGTTCTTAATTCGTGCGAAGCATCAGATGTGAATTGTTTTTCACGTTCTATCGCATCTTCAATTCGGTTTAATAAATTGTTTATGGTTTTCGAAAGTATGTACAATTCATCGCGTGTTTTAGGCAGCTGAATGCGTGCTTTCAGATTGTCTTTTGTAATAATTTTTGAAGTATTAATTATGGCATTTATGGGCTTAATACTTCTGCCTGCAAAAAATCTGGCCAGAAAAAACAACAATATTAAAATCGCTAAAAAAGACAAAAACATGATATCAAATAAATTGTTTAATACCAATTTAGAATCCGACAGGGACATTGCTACAATGATATAGCCTATTTCTTTATTCTGAACACTTAATTTAACCTGAATTTGTCGAATGGCATGATCTCCCATTTTCGTATCAAACAATTCATAATCCCCAACAGAATCATGAAATTCAAGTGTTTGTGTTTTTAGGTTTGGCGCTTTTTCAATAATTTTTTTATTCAAATCTAAAAACTCCACAAAAACAGGATTTACATCAACGGTATTGTGTTCACGTTCCTCCCACTCTTCTTCATCAATAAGGATTACTTTGCCGTTTTGTACTTTAATTTCTTCTAAATGATTTTTAATTTCAACTTTGATATTTTCGTCGATGTGACTGTAAACGGTATGTTTTACGATAGAATATATAACCGAAAAAACCACAAGAATCAATAGACCTGTGGTTATGATATAGTTTAAGGCAATTCTGTTTTTAAAGGAAAGCTGGTTCATTTATAAGTCATTTGCAATGTAACCTACACTGCGGATGGTTTTGATATAATCTTCTTCTATTTTTAATTTGAGTTTTTTACGAATGGCATTCATAAAAACATCAATTACGCCGGTATCGTATTCAAAATTAATATCCCAAACGTCTTTTAAAATCTGGTTTCGCGTGCAGACTTTTCCTTTGTTTCGTATTAAATAAGTCAAAAGTTCAAATTCTCTTTGTGTTAAAGCAATTTCTTCATCATTTTTTAAAACAATATGCTTAGTAAGATCTATTTTAATAGTTCCCAATGACAGCGTTTCACCGCCGCCCCTGTTTCTAAAATGGATTTTAACTCTTTCTACCAATTCTTCAAAACTAAAAGGCTTTTTGATATAGTCATTTGCACCTGCTTTTAGGCCTTCTATAGTTTCCTGAACCGTATCTTTTGCGGTTAAAAAAATTATGGGTGTTTTTTGGTCTTTGATCCTGATTGCTTTGCATAAATCCAAACCATTGATTTTAGGAATCATCCAATCGAGCAAAATCAAATCAAATTTATGATTCTGAGTTAATTCAAAAGCTTTTGAACCATCATTTGCGGTTGTAATTTTATACCCTTCTTCCCGCAGTCCCTGTTCTAAAAACTGAACAATTCCTAACTCATCTTCAACAATTAAAATATGCATATCGTATTATTTTGATCCAGGATTAATATCTCTTTTACTCTTCAAAGATAGAGATTTTAAGGCTTTTAACCTCTTAAAATCATAACAATAGGTTAAAATTCGTGATCTTAAGCAAACATTAAGTGTTAACTAAGTAAGGTAAAAGGGTAACTTCATCTGCCGTTCATTATTCGAAATTAATTTTGCAGAAAATAAAATACCATGAATTCCTGCAAAAAATTTTCCCCGTTTTATAATCTGGCCATTTTCTATTTTTCTGTAAGCTTTATATTGAGAATTGTACTGATTTTTCATCCTATAACACAAAGTTCTTTTAATTTTTTAGAAAGCTTAAAAATTTTTGGTTTAGGATTACTTTCAGATTTTTTTGTTTTCGTGATTGCCGCGGTTTTTCTTTGGCTGTATCTCATTTTCCTTTCAGAATCTAAATATACTAAACCTTATGGTTATGTTATTTTAGGATTTTTAGCTGTGTTATTTTTATATACGGCTTCGGGAAAAAGTATTTTTGACGAATATGGTGGTGCTTTGCCCAGAATTGTTTTGATTTTTATTGGATTAAAAACAACTTTATTTACACTTTTTCTTTTACTGCCAAAATACAGAACCAAACTTAGATTTTGGCTCTATTCATTTGTCGTTTTTCTATATGTTTTACTAATTCTGCAAAACGGATTGAGTGAATATTTCTTTTGGAATGAATTTGGTGTAAAATACAATTTCATTGCGGTTAATTATCTCATTTACACCAATGAAGTTATCGGAAATATTATGCAGTCTTATCCTGTAATTCCTTTATTTTCGGCTTTATTTCTAGTTAGCGGGATTGTCACTTATTTTATAGTAAAACGATCTAAGGACTATCTTAACGAGATTCCTTCTTTTACCGAAAAAGTAAAAATTTCCGGAGTTTACTGGCTTTTGTTTGTTATTTCTCTTATTGCAATTCCTACTTTGGCGAAGACCGAAAACTCTAAAAATGTATTTGTAAACGAATTACAGTCTAATGGATTATATAAGTTCTATTTGGCTTTTGAAAACAACAAATTAGATTATTTCAAATTTTACAAAACTCTGCCTAATCAGGAAGCTTTTGCTATTTTGAAGAAACAGTTCCCTACTATTTCCGGAGAGAATACGATTCAAAAAATATCCAGCGATTCTCTTGAATCTCATAAAAATGTGGTCTTAATTACGATTGAAAGTTTAAGTGCCAATTTTATGAAAACATACGGAAATCAAGAAAATATAACGCCATTTATAGATAGTTTATCGCAAAAAAGCCTGCAGTTTACTAATTTGTATGCTGCCGGAAACCGAACTGTTCGCGGACTTGAAGCTGTTACTTTATGTCTGCCGCCAACTGCTGGAGAAAGTGTTGTAAAACGTGAAGACAATAAAAATAAATTTTCGACCGGTTCCATATTTAAACAAAAAGGGTACAACGTAAAATTTATGTATGGCGGAGATGCTTTTTTTGATAATATGCAAGATTTCTATTCTGGCAATGGTTATCAAATTGTTGATAAATCTAGTTTTACTCCCGAAGAAATCACATTTTCAAATGTTTGGGGAGTTTGTGATGAGGATATGTACAACAAAGCTATTAAAGTCATGAATGCTGAAGCAAGGCAGAACAAACCTTTCTTTAATCATATTATGACGGTGAGTAACCACAGGCCTTTTACGTATCCAAACAATAAAATTGATATTCCAGGCGATATTAAATCTCGCGACGGCGGTGTAAAATATACTGATTATGCTCTGAAAAAATTCTTTGATATGGCTCGAAAACAGCCTTGGTTCAACAACACTGTTTTTGTAATTGTTGCTGATCATTGTGCTTCGAGTGCCGGAAAAACAGAACTTCCGCTTGACAAATACAGAATTCCGGCTTTTATTTATACACCGAATGAAAAACCTGAAAAATGCAATAAATTAATGTCGCAAATTGATCTTATGCCTACGCTTTTTGGGTTATTGCATTTTGATTATGACAGTAAGTTTTTCGGACAAGATGTTTTAAAACCTTCTTATAAACCAAGGGCTTTTATTGCTACTTACCAGGATTTGGGTTTAATAAAGGATAATGTTTTGACTATTTTATCGCCTAAACAAGAGGTGAAACAATTTGCTTTAAAATTAGATTCAAAAGATAGTGTTTCATCTGATTTTCAGGTTGAATATGACGAAATGCCATTGAAAAAGCACAATATAGATTTGGTTAATGAAACCATTTCTTATTATCAATCTGCTTCGTTTTTATTGAAAGAGAAAAAATATCAGAAGTAAAGTTTTAAATTTTCAATTCTGAAATTCCAAATTCCAAATTCCAATTTAAAAATTGCGGTTAATGGCACGCAGATTTGGCAGATTTAAACCGATTTTTTATATCTGGGCGTGAAATACTGGGCGTAGACGCACTGCTGTGCGTCTCTACATAATCGTTGTGTATAAAATATATTGACATGAATTGATCGACATAAATTGATCGACATGAATTGATTGACATGAATTGATTGACATGAATTGATTGACATGAATTGATTGACATGAATTGATTGACATGAATTGATTGACATGAATTGATCGACATGAATTGATCGACATGAATTGATCGTAGAGACGCACTGCAGTGCGTCTACGCAATCTAAATCTACAATCTAAATCAAAATTCCAAAACTTAGTTAACCGCAAAGAGCGCAAAGATTTACGCAAGATCCGCAAAGAAAAAGCAGATTTAAACAGATTTTTTTATATCCGTTCTTGATATACTGGACGTAGACGCACTGCTGTGCGTCTCTACATAATCGTTGTGTATAAAAATATTGACATGAATTGATTCACATTGATCGACATGAACTAATCGTAGAGACGCACAGCAGTGCGTCTACGTAATCTAAATCTATAATCTGAGTCAAAATTTTAAATTCCAAATTCCAACTAAAAGCAGAAAAGCCTCAAATTCTAAATGAATTTGAGGCTTTAACATGAAACTTTAAACCTGAAACAAAAATTTAATCATTCTGATTTTTCAATCCGAATAAATCTCCTTTTTTAAACAATAATAAATCGTCTTTTAAAGCTTGGTTGTTTCTTTGTGTTACCGCTGGTGAATCTAAATCGCTTAGATCTGGTTTTCCGGCATTTACCCATGCTGTATACCAAAAACTTGCTGTTGCAGTAATGGCTTTTTTCATTTGGCTCTCCACCATTCCGTTTAACTGATCGTTTAGTTTCTTTGCATATTCGTCAGAGAAAATTGGAGTATTGTATTTACTTTTCAGCACTTTTCCGTCAGCATCCATTTTAAAAACCTGATTCTCCGGAGTTGAAGTTCTTAGTTTTTTATCGATGTCTAATAATGGCTGCGCTAAACTATGCGTATCGTTTATCATATCCCAGATTGCTTTGTGAACATCTCCATAATATTGCGCCTGAGGAACATTTAGTTTGTAATTTTTAGCAAATAATTCAGGAAGTCTGCTTTCCCAAAGAGAATGAATCCCTTTTTGGTCGCTCAATTGTCCGTCATGATTTGCAGAAGTATGTAATGGCATATGTGCGTCACCAATATAATGACCTAAATCTGCAGCAAGAAATAAAATTTCTGCCCTGTTTTTATCTTTAAAAGCTTTGGTTAATTTCGCCATCATATCTTCAATATACCAAGGTAAAATTCCGTTATCGTTCAGGAATTTAGCATCGTATTTTTTCTTTGCGGCTTCCATTGACTGCGGAATACTGTCAGCAGAACCAAAGTTTTCCATGTCGAAATAATGTCTTGGATTTTCGTCTTTGTAATTTAAAGCATACTTACGGATATCCGGAACAGAAGCTTCCTGCGTAATAAAATCAATGTGGTTGTAAAAGAAAACCTGAAGTTGCTGTGGTAAAGCCATTACAGCTGCTTTATTAATTCTTTCATGGCCTACAATTCCCCATGATAAAGTAAAAAAACCAATAATTAATGCGAAGAATGCGATTAACTCTGGCCTCATTTTGAAGTTTTTCATTTTGTTTTTGTATTTGGAAGGCAAAGTTACCGTATTTAAAGATAATTTAAAAGATTACCCTTAAAGAATATGTTAATTTAACTTTTTGAAATTTTCAAACCATATAAGTGATATAAGCTCATGTTAGCAATTTTTCTTTGTATGTTTGTTGTAGTACTAAACCTTATAAATATGCGCCGCTTTAATTTATTTATCCTCCTATTTTTTACTACAATTTGTTTTTCTCAAGAAACTGACATAGAGCTAAAAAATGTTAACGATACTATTTTAAACTCAAAAAGAGTACTTAAAATCTCTGATCCTGTTGATGGTGTAAAAACAATGCAAAAGCTGTTTCCAGGAAAATTATACAATCTTTCTGATCACAATACTTTTATAAGCTGGAAATGTAAAACTTGTAAACCTTTGCCTTTTACTGATGTGAATGGTGTTGAAGGTGATCAATTGTTTCCTTATTCTGAAGGTGTGGCAACAAGACTTCTTGCCAACATTGATTATGCTGATTCTAAAGGAAATCAATTCAAAATATTGGCTTTTAATCATTCTTATTACGATGCAGATGGTTTACAAACCGGACGTTTTTCTGGCGGTTTATTAGGCTTAGCAAAATTTGCAAAAAACGGCAATGTTTGGGAAATGAGATCTTTTCAGCCTGCAGTTGCTGCTTTTGGCGCTTTTTCACAATCTCCAAAGCCTAAACTTTTGCAAATTGGTGAAGATCAATATGCTTTTACTTTATTACATGTAAATGGCGGTGCTGGCGGTCCTTTTGAAGGCTGGTTATACTTAGTCGCTGGTTTTGATGGTAAATATCAGCCTATTATGGAAGTACAAAAATATCAATTAACAAATGTTGCAAGTGTTGAATGGTCTGGTTCTTATACTGTTGTCAACGATAATACTAAAAAACATTTTAGGGATATTATTATAAAAACGAACGGCTCTTTTAATAAAACCGCTAAAGCCGAAGATGAATTTGAGGTTGATCTTCCTGAAGAAATCGCTGCAATGGCAAAAACTAAAAAATCATTTAATTTTGAGATCGAAAGACGTTTTTCTTTTAAAGGAAAATCATATAAATTGATTGGTAAACCTGTTGTAAAGTTTTCTAATGTAAAATGATAATCTAATATTTTACCATTAAGACATTAAGTTTATTAAGCTGTTGTCTTTAAATTTTTGTCAAGTTTCATTAAGCAATTCTTTATTGTTTTTGATCTTAATTTTAATTTAAAAAAACAATTGATGCTAAACTTAAGCCTGCAATAAATATCCAAAGGAAAACTCCTTGGAGCAAAGGCTTTACTCCTACTGATTTTAAAGTGTTTACATTTAAAGTTGTTCCAATTAAAAACAACGTTATGGTTAAACCAATTTTTGCCAGGTTTACAATATGCGGTGCAAAAATCGATACTTGCGGAACGTAAGAATTGATAAGCATTGCCAAAACGAATAAACCAATAAAATAAGGAATTTTGATTTTACTGTTTTTATTTTTAAAAATAACGGCTGTTAAAAGTGAAATTGGAATAATCCATAAGGCTCTGGCCAGTTTTACAGTTGTTGCGATTTGCAAGGCTTCGGCACCATATTTATTGGCTGCTCCAACTACAGAACTTGTATCGTGAATGGCAATGGCACACCATAATCCGAAATCTTTTTGAGACAAATCAAGTTGATGTCCGATAAATGGGAAGGCAAACAACGCAACTGAATTTAGTATAAATATTACGCCTAAAGCAATTGATGTTTGATTTTCATTTGATTTTATTACGGGAGAAATTGCTGCAATAGCACTTCCACCGCAAATCGCGGTTCCGCATGAAATTAAATGGGATGTTTTTTTCTCGGTTTTAAGCCATTTTCCTAACAGAAAACCAAATATTAAAGTGCTGAAAATTGAAAATATAGTCAATACAAATCCTTCTTTTCCTGCTGAAAATGCGCTTGCTGCGTTCATTCCGAAGCCTAAACCTACTACCGAAAACTGCAATAAAAAAGTTATGGCTTTGCTGTTGAATTCTACAAATGGATTTCCGAATACATTCACTATGATAACGCCAAGTAATAAAGCAACTGGCGGGGAAATTATCGAAAATAAACATAACAAGATTACCACAGCAAAAATTAACTGCTGTAAAAAATGATTTATTTCAAATAAATGTGATGCGGAATGTTGTTTCGTTTTCAAAGTAGAGTAATTGATATTTACTCTGCAAAGTTCCGTCGATTAAATGGAATTCGCCAATCGTAAAATACAATCGACTATAACTTCAAGTTATAATGGTTTGCGATATTCTGAATAAACAACTCTGATAAAGGATCTGATTTTCCTAATAAAGTAATGATATAAAAATGTCTTTCGATTGCTAATTTCTCAACATCTAAAACAATTAATTCTTTGTTTTTCAATTCTTTGCTTACTGCATGAATGGACATAAATGCAAAACAATCTGAATTTAATAAATATGATTTTATGCTTTCTGTACTTCCTAACTGCATTTCGATTTGTAAGTCAGAGAATTTTAAACCGACATTTTTAAGTGCAAATTCTATAACTTCAAGTGTTCCTGATCCGCGCTCACGGGTTATGAATTTCATTGATTTTAAATCGTTTACCGAGATTTCATTTTGCTGCACAAATGGATTATTGCTATTGCAGACTAAAACCAGTTCGTCTTTTAAAAACGGAATGTATTTTATGGATTGATTTTTTGACTGCCCTTCTACAATTCCAATTTCAATTTCTTTATTAATTAAAGCATTTTCAATTTGTTCTGTATTACCATTTAACAAATTGACTTTTATGTCTTTTTGTTTTTGGTGGAAACGTGCCAAAACGGGAGAAATTATATATTGTGAAATCGTGGTACTTGCGCCTAATCGCAGCAATCCTTGACGTTCGCTGATAAAGGAACTCATTTCAAAATCGATTTCACGGTAAATTTCGAAGATTTCTTTAGTATGTTTTAGCAGAATTTCTCCGGCTGGAGTTAAAGCAATTTTAGAACCGTTTCGTTCAAAAAGTTTTGTTTTGTAGGTTTCTTCGAGTTCCTGAATATGTTTCGAAACTGCCGGCTGTGTAATATACAATTCGGTTGCCGCTTTAGTAAAATTAAGGCGGAGTGCAACAGTGTAGAAAACTTTTAGCCTGAAATCCATATTGTTATTTAATGTGAAACACAAATTTCACGAATTTACACGAATTAAATTGGGTATAGTCCCTACGGGACAAATTTACTTGGTGATTTTTATTTTTCTACCGATATGAAACTCCTAACGGAGTTTTATTCTTTATGGGACAAATTTATTTTTGGTAATCTTTTTTTCTACCGACCTGAAACTCCTAACGGAGTTTATTTCTATGCGACAAATTTATTTCGATGATCTTATTTTTTACCTATCTACCAACGAAAAACCCCTAACGGAATTTATTTCTATACGGGATAAATTGATTTTTGTGTTTTTTTTCTACCGATATGAAACTCCTAACGGAGTTTTTCTATAAAAATTTTAATGAAATAATCTCGTAGAGATTAAATATCGGTAGCAAAACCAACATTTCATGAACAATTTTGTCCCGTAGGGACTTCACATAATAATGTATATAAAACTACAACAACCCATTATATTTCCTAACAAACCATTCTGTCGTTAATAAAGCAGCAATTAAAATCAATAACCAAACCCAGTCAATTATTGGAGTTTTGGTTGATATATTTTTCTCGATTGATTTGTATTCTTTATTTTCTAAAAGTGTATTGATCAAATCTTGTGCTTGATTTTCGAAGAAAGCTTTTCCGTTGGTTTGTAATGCCAATTGTTTCAATTTTAAAACATCTGGATTTACAAATTGTTTTTCGATATCAAAATCTAAAATTTCAAAATAACTTGAATACGATGTGTTTGAGTTTAATTCTTTTACGGTAAAATTATATTTTCCGGCTGTTAATCCTTCTAAATTTACGGAGAACGAATTATTTCCTTTTAATAAATCGTAGTTTTTAGCTTGTTTGGTTTCAGCATTTGTAACCGTGATTGTTAATCTTGCTTTTTCGTCAAACTCATAGTTTTTATTGAAGTATTGCGCGTTGATTACAATTTCTTCTCCTGAATTATAAAAGCTTTCGTGTGTTACAACCAATGATTTTTTTGAAGTCGACGTCGCTAAAAACTGAATTATCTTATCTACAAAAACATCGTATTTTTCAAATGACTGATTGTCGATATGACTTTGTAAACGCCACTTCCAGCTGTTTTCTCCTAAAAGAAAAGCAGTTCGTTTTCCTTGATTTTCGGCGAAAGCCAATAAAGGGGCATTTGTAGAAACGTTTCTAATTTTTGAAGAAAGTAAAACGGATACATTTCCATTTGTTGAAATTGTTCCGAATGCATTTTGCAATGGTGGAAAGTTTTCAAAACCAATATTATCAATTGCAAACAGATTAAATTGTGATTGAAACTCTGATAAATAATCTTCAACCTGTCCGCTCATTCTAAAGTTTAAATTGTTTTGCTGCTGGTTTAGAAAATTAAAATCGGTGCTGTTACCTGTTATGATAAAGGTGTTTCTTCCGGCTGCTTTATTGTTGTCAAAAATTGGTTTGAAAGCATAAGTCGGCTGATATAAAACCAAAACGGAAGCTTCTTGTAACTGATTAATATCATTTGGTTTAACCAAGATTACTTTACGCTGTGCGTTAACTTCTATAGAACGTTTTAAAGCCGCAATATCAGGATGATTTATTGCTGAAACTATTGCTATTGTTGATTTTTGATCGATTATTTCGACTGCGAAATTCTTGATATTATTGTAGCTGTTTTTCTCTTTTGCGTTTGATGAAATGTTCGCTCTAAAAATTTGTAATCCGACTTTATCTGCTGGTAATAGCAAATTTAAAGTGGCTGTTTTTTTTGATGGAGAAAAAGAAACTTTTTCTTTTGCTACAACTGAATTTCCCTGCGAAATTGTAAAATCGGCAGTTGTGGTTTTGTCTCCGGCATATTGCAGGAATACTTCAACGGGAAATTTATTTTTGTGGAATGCGTATTTGTTTACGTTAAGCTGATTTATTTTTAAATCAAAAAACGTGGTTGTATCTCCTACAACCAAAGGATAAACTTTATTGGCAGGATCGAATCTATAAACATAGTCGTTTCCTGTAGTTTGATTTCCGTCGGTAATGATAACCGTTGGGAAAGTCAGGTTTTTGTTGATACTTTTTAAATTCTTGGCAACTTCATCTAAATTGGTTTGTTTTCCTTTGAAATCAAATTTATCTGAGGTTTTAAATTCGTCGTCAAACTGATACGACTGAATTTCGAATTTTTCTTTTAACGCTGGGTTTGAAATTAGCTTTTGATATAATTCGACTGCTTTTTTATCTGATTTTAAAGCTGTTATTGAACTCGAATTATCGACTGCAATGGCTAATGGTGTTTTAGTTATTTCGAGCGAACTTTTAGAAATTATCGGGTTTATCAATAAAACCAATAATCCGAAAATGGCCAAAAAACGTAAAAAAGCCAAAAACCAAATCAGATTTGATTTGTTTTTGGCTTTATAAAAGTATTGAAAGTACGACAAACCACCCGCTATTACTAAAGAAAGTAATAATAATAAAATCGTGTTTGTAGTCATATTTTTTTAGTATTCAGTAATCAGTTTTTAGTGATCAGCATTAAAAATCGAATTATAACAAATGTGTTCTCTTTATTATTATCAGATTTATATTTACTGAATACTTAAAACTGAACACTGCAAACTATTAAGTAAGCATTCCTCCACAAACATTAAGAACTTGTCCTGTAACGTATGCACTCATATCTGAAGCTAAGAAAAGACATGCATTTGCAACATCCTCAGTAGTTCCGCCACGTTTCAACGGAATTCCGTCTCTCCATCCTTTTACTACATCTTCTGGTAATTTTGCAGTCATTTCAGTTTCGATAAAACCTGGAGCGATTGCGTTGCAGCGAATATTACGAGAACCTAATTCTAAAGCTACTGATTTTGTAAAACCAATTGCTCCGGCTTTTGAAGCTGCGTAGTTTGTCTGCCCAGCGTTTCCAGAAACTCCAACTACAGAACTAATATTGATAATAGAACCTGCACGTTGTTTTAAGAAAGTTTTTTGGATTGCTTTTGTCATATTGAAAACTGATTTCAAGTTAACATCAATAACCTGGTCAAAATCAGCTTCAGACATACGCATAAGTAAGTTATCTTTTGTGATTCCGGCGTTGTTAATTAAAATATCAACTGTTCCAAAATCTGCTAAAACAGCATCAACAAAAGTTTGTGCCTCATTAAAATCGGCTGCGTTAGATTGGTAACCTTTTGCTTTAACTCCTAAACTATTCAATTCAGCTTCAAGAGCTTCTGCAGATGCAGCAGATGAACTGTATGTAAATGCTACGTTTGCTCCGTGTTTAGCAAAAACTTCTGCAATTCCTTTACCAATTCCGCGGCTCGCGCCAGTAATGATTGCTACTTTTCCTTCTAGTAATTTCATATTAAGGTATTCGTTTTTATTTTTTGAAATACAAATATAGAGTATTTGGGCGTTTAATAAAATTTGTAATACAAAATTTGGCTCAGAATTTTCTTTTTATTACAAACAAAAAACAGCTCAATAAATTGAGCTGCTTTCTCCAAAATAAAAATTAAAACTAAAAATTACTATATATGATTTTGTTTTGTAATAAAAAATATCACTACAAGAACTACCAACATAATCAGCATTCTATAAATTGCTTCTTTAAATAATGTTGTCCCGTTAAGTCTGTCTTCTCTTAGCATTTTTATCATTTTAATAGTCGCCAGAGGAATTATTATTATAAGAGAAAGGATTAAATAACCTGTAACATATTCTGAAAAAAAAAATGATAATATCAGAAGTGTTAAACTCCATAAAATGGAAACAAAGCTTGTTGATGTTATATAATTTTTCATTAGATGTGATTCAAAAATTAATCAATAATTCTTTCAACAAACTTACCATTTGAATCCGTTGTCCAGCAGCTATCTCTATCACAATGTAATGTCAATTCTCCAGTTGGCGGTGGTGGCCCATCAGGAGACACTGGTTCGATAAGACATTCTCTATAATCTTCTTTTGCTCTTCCATCACAATTTAATTTACTAACCATACAAGTTGCTGCTGCTGGCAATCCTGCTGCATATCCTCCAAATGCTGTCCCTACAATAGCACCAATTGCGCAATATATATAATCGTCAGCACATCTATCTATTGTCTTGTTAAAGATTCTAGCACAATTATTAGTACCTACTAAACCACCAGGTGGATTCGAATTTTTATAAGCTTCTATACTTTTATTTATTAATATTGTTTGTTGCTCAGGTGTAAAATCATAAAATCCTACATTTTGTGAAACAAATATTTGTTCGTTTGCTATAGTATTTTTAAGAATATTAATAACTTCTTGACTATTAGCTATTCCACCCATTTCAAAAGCGATTTTTAACTCAGATTCTGTTTTCGCTGTATTTAATTTTTGCATTGCTTGTGCATTGAAATCGATAAATCTATTTTTATTCAATGCAGCATCTAAATTTTTAGTATTTGCATAAACTTGAGCTGTTAATGCATTTAAATTCTCTTGTATACCAACAGGCACAATAACTGAATTTTCTGTTTTATTTTCTACTGTTTCCGTTTTGGTTTTACTAACTCCAGATTTGTTTAAAGATTCTTCTTCTGATGTAGAACACGAATAAATTATTAAAATAAATATTGCAATAAATCCAAATAGAGATAATTTGGAAGATACTCGTTTTGAAACTAATTTGATTTTAGCTTCTTTTAAATTTTTCATAAATATATTTTTATTTGTTAATATTGAATCAAATATATAATTTTATTAAGAATAATACTAATAAATTAAAAATAATTATCATAAAAATTCAAGAAAGACTATTTAATAAAAAACAGCCTTTCTTGTATAATATATTATGCTTAATTAAGCTTCCAAATGGACATTCTAAATGGGCTTGGAGCACTTGTGAATGTGTATACTGTGTTTGAGTATACTATCCTAAAGTTCTCTTTTTTAACATAAATTCCTTTAGTATCCATTAAATAACTATCAAAACTAAAAATTAAACTTTACTGAAACGAGTACGCTACCATTCTAAAAGGAGTTGTTGTACTAGTAAACGTATATGCTGTGTAACCCGAAACTGACGCTCTAGCAAAATAAAGTCCTTGTGGATTCATAAATTCGTCATCAAGTGCTTTTAAGAAAGTAGGCGTTGCGATTGCCGGAGCAGCTGCAGTTGCTGTCGACTTCCAAACACCTGGAATTAAAGTCACAGTTTTATTTGCTGCATTGCCTTGTATCGTAAAATAATGATATCTTCTGGCAATTGTAACAGCCGGATTTGAAACGGCAGCAAACCTATACTCTATATAACTCGTTCCGTCAGCATTATTAAACCATGGCTGTATTCTCTGAATCATTATACCTGTACCTGCCAAAGCTTCTGCATTTGCTAACAGAGATAGAAACAGCTTTGAATTTGCTGGTTCTGGTTTGGTAAGATTATAGATATAAGCATAAACATTATTAGGACTCCCTGGCAACAATATTTTATAATCATCTGTTAATATAAGCGGTTTTGTAGAATATTTGATTGTTGCACTAACTCCACCTGTTCCTGTTGCTGTAAAACTTCCGTCAGCATCATTGTAGACGAAATTTGTTAATTTTTGCCCTCCAACTTCTACAGCCGGACTTACTACAATTCCGGTTGGTGTGTACCCTACTCCCATGTTGTAGCTGATAGAATAACCGGTTTCGATAGAATTTGATTCTGCAAAACGAGTTATTTCGCTAAAAGAAAAATCGAATTTATGTGTTGTTGTTCCGTCTGTAGTTTCTAATAATCTAAAAAGCGGTCTTGCGTCACTTCCAATAACGTTTTGCTCCATTACTAAATTCTGAGACAATTTTGTCCAATCATCAGCAGTTGCTTTTACAAAACGAATTTCTGTACCGTTTCTGTTTGCTCTAAAAATAATTTCTCCGTTTTCTTGTCCGTAGTATAAAAACTGAAAATCTCCTAAATATCCTTTGGCTCTTAATGCCGGAATTGGATAACTATCTGAATCTGATAAAAGGTGAATTCTGTTTTTTGTAGTGAATGTTACACTTACTGTACTTCCAAGTTGTATTGCGTATTCACTTTTGTATACATCTGTATCAGCATCAAAATCTGAAGCCATTTCTACAGTTCCATCTTGGGCAAACTTAAACAAGTGTGTGTATCCGCCTAAAACTGTATTATCTGTAAAATAAACCGCTTTCCAACCAAACTGTGATGAAAGTAATGCAGTATTAAGTTCAGATTTTTGATTGTTGATACGCGTTGTAGGCGTTTCGTCAAATAATTGATCAGCATCTGTGTTATTGTTACAGGCGCTTAAATGCAGTATCAAAATAGCTGCAAATAAATACTTATATATGTTTTTTATTTTCATGATACTTGTGTTAGTTGTTTATTACAGCAGTTGTGTTTTTCTCAGCTTCGTCTCTTAAAGCATAAAAATCCATGTTGAATGCTTCTTTGAAATATTTTACTACAAGCGCTTCTTTTGTTTTTAATGCCTGATATGCAAAAGGGCTTTCGATACCATCTAAAAATGCTTCGTATTCTGCTTTTGTAAAAATTAAAATCATTGAAGCTGTTTCTGCAAAGTCTTCATTAATATTTGATCTTGCATAAGATGTAATAAACCCAATTTCGTTTGATTCCGGAATATCATAATTATACCAGTCTGCTGTATATCCTACAGGTGTTACTGCAGCCCATGCTTTTTCGTCAAAAGGTTTGTTTTGATTCAAAATATGGATGTACTCGTGCTGGATTGTATGTATAAATTCTGAAACGTTTCCACGATCTGTCTGATCGATATAATCTGTTTCAAACAATGTAACACGTTGTCCTCCTTCGGCTATACCTAAGGTTCTTGTTCCTACACTGTTTAAGTTTACTCCTCCAACTAAAACAATTTCTCTTGGTGCAATTTTCTTCACGAAATCTGCCCCGCCAACTGTTGAGTAGCTTTTTAACCAAATTTCTTCAACAATTTCAAGTGCCGGCTGTACTTTTTCAACTGATGGCGGAAATAAATAACGGCTGTTATCTACTGTATTTTGGTTCCATTTGTATTGTACATTAATATTAAATGGGTTTAAATATGTAGTTGTAATCCAATTATCTAAGGCTGTTTTTGTTGGCTGTGTAAAATCTAACTGGCTTTCTCCCGGCTGATCGTCGCTTCCGCATGAAATTAGAGCTGCCGAAACCAAGGCCATAACGATAATTTTATTGTATTTGAATAGTTTCATAAGTTTTTAATTTTAAGATTATCTAGGGTTTAATTCGACACCTGTATTTGATGCGTGCAAAGGAATTTGTATTGCTCTGCGGTTGTCATCTTTTACTAAAGTGTTTACCGGTTTGTTTGTTGTTTCGTGATTCACTACGATGTTAAAACGTTTTACATCAAACCATCTCATTCCTTCGTGTATAAAATCTCTACGTCTTGTTTCTGCAATTGCTTTCACGTATGATGTTTGTACTGGTGTCATTGTGTAAAATGGCGTGTACTCATCTGCAATTACAGGATATTTTGCTACCACTTTTGCTTCTGTAACTTTGTCTGTTGGTACATATCCTACAGTTCTTGTTGATAGAAAATATTCTAACTCGTCGTTTGCTGTTGCAATATCTCCTTTCATTACGTGAGCTTCGATTCTGTTTAAGAAAAACTCATCATTGCTTAATAAAACTTCTGCAACATACGGATCCCCAATTCCGGCTGTTACATTTGAATATTTGAAATATTCATAAAATTTAGGAAGAAATACTGTAATACTGCTGTTTGATGAGTAAAAATTGTATAACCAAGGTTTATTAAACAAACTTGTTGCTGTACCAAAAATATCCGGATATCTTGCTCCCGAAAGGTAAAAACGGTTTGAATAGTATGATCTGCTTACGATTGAATTTGCTGAAACTATTAATAAATTTGTTTCGGCATCGCTGCTTGCGTAAGCTAATCTTTGATCAACGGCACTAAGTAAATCATAAGATGCAAAATCTCTTAATTTACCAACTGGTTTTGAACCTAAATCGCTTGTTAATTCAAGTACTCTGTCCCAGTCACCTTTTATTAAATAAAATCTGCTGGCAAAAGCTTTTGAAGCGCTTACGTTGAAATGGAATTTTGGTTGTTTATAATCGTTTGTTACGATTTTTAAACCGTCTTCGATATCTTTTTCAATAAAGTCAAAAACTTCTTTTACCGTATTACGTTTGTATTTTGTAACTAATTCTGTTTCTGGTTTTGTAACGTAAGGAATTCCTAAATCTGATGCAGCAGTTGCAGGATTATAACGTTTTGACCAAAGTGAAACCAGCATAAAATGAGAATATGCTCTTGCGATTAATGCTTCTCCTTTTTGCGGATTTAAACTTGCCGGGCTTCCTAAATCTTCAATTGCTTCTAATGCTTTATTAGCGTGTGCAATTGCAGTGTAGCAGGCATCCCAATAGTAAGCCTGAGTGTCAATATCTGTTGTTTCTGTTTGGATATCCCAGTTATAACTTTGCTCATTTTTTCTTAATGTTTCCGGCATTCCGCTGTCAAAAACATTATCTGACATTGTTTCTGCAATATCAAAATAACTCATTTGCGGATAGGCTTGAACTAGTAATTCTGAGATTTTTGCAGGTGTGTCAATTTCTGTTCTGTTATCTGGTTTTTCCGAAAGGAAATCATCACAGCTAGTAATACTTATTAGTATTAATAGGGATAAAGCTATTTTTAAGTTTTTCATGTTTCTGACTATTATAATGAAAGGTTTAAAGTAAAGGTGTATTGAGATGTTACTGGTAAAGCAACTCCTCCAGAATTACGAAACTCAGGATCCTGACCGTTTAATCTTTTATCAGAGTAAAGTAACCAAGGATTAACTGCAGAACCTTTTAATGTAAAAGTGCTTAGGCCCAATTTTTTCTTGAAATCTTTAGGAAATTCCCAGCTTAATGAAATGTTTTTCAAACGAATGAAATCACCATCTGCAATACGAGCATCTGAATAGTTATAAGTGTTATAAGCTCTTGCAAGTGTACGTTCTCCACCATAATTAGCATTTAAACGTCTGTCTGCAATGACCGGAATATTTGTAATATTCTCATCTCCAGGATTGATCCAACGGTTTGTAAAATCTTTTGTAAATACAGTTAAATCATCATAAGTACTATCATACACAGGGTTTAAACGAACTTTGTTTCCTCCTGATCCAACAAAAAACACATATAATGACCAGTTTTTATAGGTAAATGTGTTGGCTAAACCTATAGATTTATTTGGCTCGATTGATCCTTCGTATTTAAGATATTTCGTAACATTTAAATTATCCTGAAAGTTAGCATCCGTAATATTATTTTCTGCTCCGTCTTGTAAAATAAAGGTTGGAAGACCTTGATTATTTAAACCTGTAAATTGGTAAGAATACAATGAGTTTCTTGGGTGTCCAACTGTGTTTCCTCCGTTAGCATCAATTAAATCGAATGCTGTTGGTGTGTTTTCTAACTTTGTAATTTCCTGGTGGTATACAGAAAAGTTAAGTGTTGTAGACCATTTAAAATCTTTGTTATCAAAGTTTTTAGTTGTAATACCAACCTCTAAACCTTTAGTTTCCATATCGGCATTGTTTCCTTGTCTGATTCTTTGTCCTCCAATTCCTGAAGTAATTACGTAATCAACTAAGTCAAATGCTTTACGACGGTAAATATCAGTTGTTAATTGTACTCTGTTATTGAACATTCCAAGGTCAAGACCAATGTTTGTTTCAAATTGTTTTTCCCAAGTTAAATCGCTGTTTTGCAATTCGTCAATTCTAATTCCAGTTTCTCTGTCATCAAGACCAAAACGATCTGTAATGGCACTTTTATAAATTGCTAAAGAGTTTGTTGCTGGTCCAGCAGTAGCTGTTAAACCGTAAGAAGCTCTAACTGCTAAAGTATTTACTGACTCTACGTTTTTCATGAAGCTTTCTTCTGCAACGTTCCATTTCCCACTAAAAGTATAGGTTGGTAACCATCTTGAAGAATCGCTGTTTCCTTGTCTGTTAGATCCATCATAACGTCCTGTTAACGAAGCAGTATAACGACGATCGTATGTATAACCTACTTTTCCGAAGAAACCTACTGTTCTTTCTTTTTCTTCATTAAATCCGTAATAAGAATCTCCTCCATTAATGATTTTTTCGATGATTCTTGGATCTGTAAAAGCTGTTAAACCTCTGTCGTATTGTAAACCTGCAGCTGTAAATTGATCGCTTGTTCTGTCTACAACTCTCATCTCTGTTCCAAATAAACCTTCTACTTCGTGTTTATCTGCAAAAACATTTCTATAGTTAACACTATTTCTTAAGTTATAAGATGTCATGTCGTTTGTAAATTTTCTTAAGAAACCTCCATTTGGTAAAACAGAAACTTTTGGTGCTGTTAAATCATTTGGATCTTGGTATAAGAAAATATTCTGATCTCTCACTAATGTGTTTACACCATCTTCTCCATCTGGAGTTCCAGCTTTGTAAGCACCCACTACGTTTGAGTTTTCTAAAATTTTATGTTCGCGGCTTGTGTTTGCGTAACGTGCTGAACCTGTTAAGTTATACGTTAAATGCGGCGTAATTTTATAATCAAGATCTAACTGGAAACGGATATCTTTTACTTCGATTTCCATGTAGTTGTTTTTCAACTCATTGATGATATTCATTTTAGCCCAGTTGTTTCTGTAGTATTCTAAGTTTCCATTTTCGTCATAAGGACGTAATGTTCTACTTGTATTTAATACATAGTTAAATGGGTTAATATCAAAATCACGAGTTACTTTTCCAAAAACTACGTCTTTCTCACTTTCGTAACTTCCAGGAGCGCCCTGATCACGAATAGAGGCCAATGTAGATAATGTAATATTTAATTTATCGTTTACATAAAATGTTCCTTTGATGTTACTTGAAATTTGTTTTACATCATCAGCAATTGTCCATCCCGGATCTGTATAATATCCTAAAGACGCGTAGAATGTGTTGTTTTTTCCACCACCAGAAAAACTTAAAGAGTGGTTTTGTGTAATAGATGGTCTAAACAAAACACCGAACCAGTCTGTATTTGCTAATTCGTATTTTTTCAAGAAATTGTTACGGCTTACAGGATCATTGTTTACTAAATATCCTCCAGTTTCTGGCACGTAAGTGTTGATTGCTCTTCCTAAAATATTGTAAGCTCCACCGTATCTTCCGTTTACTGTTGAAGGTAAATCTAAATATCCTTTTTGTTCCATTTCTTTTAAAATACTCATAGATTCCTGAGAATTTAAAATATCATATTGGCTATAATTTGGCACCGCTCTAACAGTTTGCTCTAAACCGTAAGTAATTTTTAACGGAGCATCTCTACGTCCTTGTTTTGTTGTTACAACTACAACTCCGTTTAATGATCTTGAACCATAGATAGAAGTTGCCGATGCATCTTTAAGAATTTCAATACTTTGAATATCGTTTGCATTTAAACCTGCTACAGATGAACTTAATAATGTTTCTGAGTTTCCAGATGCTAAATCTGCAAATGACATATTGATGATATCTTCCTGAACCACACCATCAATAACCCATAATGGTTTTGTATCTCCAAAAATTGAAGATGATCCACGAACTGTAATTTTTGGAGCTGTACCAAATGTTCCTGTAACGTTTTGTACTGTAACCCCTGCCGCTTTACCTTCAATCATTCTGCTTACGTCAACAACACCATCAACTTTTAATTCAGCACCAGAAATTTTACTGATAGCTCCTGTAAAAGTTCTTTTTGATGTTTTTTCGTAACCTGTTGTTACTACAACTTCTTTTAAGTTTTGTCCTACTTCGGTAAGGACTACAGTTGGTGTAGTATTTTCTATACCAATTTCTTTCGTGTCCATACCTACGTAAGAAATGATAAGTCCTGTTGAATTTGCTGGCATTTCGATAGAAAAATTACCATCAAAATCTGTTAATACTGCTATTTTAGTACCTTTTGCCATAACTGTAGCTCCCGGAAGCGGGCTTCCTGACTGGTCTGTAACTTTACCTTTGATGATTGGACCTGCAGTTAATACTTCAAAAAGTGTATCATGATTATCAGCACTTGCAAATGGATCTGCGCTGGCAGTTTTTTGCAAAATAATCTGATTGCTTACTTCTGAAAATGTAATATTAAATGGAACCAGAACTCTGCTCAATATACTTGAAAGCGTTTCCTGATTGGCCTCTATACTTACTTTGTTGCTCAACTGAGGAAGCCTTGAGTTATACGAAAACTTTACATGCGCAGACTTTTCAATTTTAGACAAAGCATTATCAAGAGTCAAATTTTCAACTGTAATTGTAACTTTGGTATCTAATTTCTTTTGCCCATTTACATTATTTGCCACTGCAAAGCTTGAAAACACAAGTGCTAAGACAAACTGAAATAGTGTTATTTTCATGATTCTATGGAGTAATCGTTGTTTAACAACTGGTTTTTTCATAATTTTGATTTGTTTTGATTAATACTGATTCGAGTGTATTTTAAGAAACGTATGAATAACTCTTTACAGAGAGAAATTCGATTTAATGAAGTGTCGATAATGTTACAGCATTTCGGCACTTTTTTTATGGTATTCACTTTTACATAGGCATTTAGTTATTTCTGGTTGAGTTTAGTTTTTGGTTATTATTTTGGTGAAATAAATTACATTTTCATTAGGAAATGAAAGGCTTTACTTCGAAAAATTAATTATTAGAAACAATGGTTTTTGGTGCAATTACAGTTACACTAAAAAAGATTAATTACAACCGTCTGAGGTAATAATTATTTGGTTCCCATTCATTTCAAAACTGGTATTATTGCCTATGCTTTTACAGACAATTTTTAGCTTTTCTGTTAAAGGCTGATCACTTAATGATGTCGTTAAGTGGCAGTCGGTTAATTTATTTTTTGGATAATCGATATTTACTAAGTAAGCCTGCTCTATTGTTTCAAAAATCTGCGAAACCGGAATATCATTAAATTCAAAACTCAACTGTTCTATATTTCCAACACTTTGAGTTAAGGCAGCATCCTGAGTAATATTGGTGATTTTATTAAACTTTAAATCGCTTCGCAAAAATCGTAGTGCCTGGTTAGGCAGTAATATAATTTCTTCTTCATCAGATTTAGAAACCAGTTCATTTGACTTTACCTTAACTTTACCGGTGCGAACAAGAATTTCTACGTCAGGCTGGTCAGAATAAGCTTTAACTCTAAAACTAGTTCCAACAACCTTGGTAACAATTTCGTTTGCATAAACGAAGAATGGTTTGTGGGGATTTTTACTAATTTCAAAGAAACCTTCGCCGGATAAATACACCTTTCTTTCGTTTCCGGTAAAGATTTTAGGATAACTTAATTTACTGTTAGGCTGCAGTAATACAGAACTGCCGTCTGATAAGGTAATAATTTGAGGTTTATCAGAATTATTAGTCTGTTCAACTAATCCTTCGCTGTTTTCGTCAATAAGTTCTTTGTAGGTTACAACTGTGCTTTCTGTTTTAAAATAGCTGTTATAAAACCACACAGCCATAAAAGCAAAAAATAATGTTGCCGCTACGCCAGACAGAAATTGTCTGCGGAAAAACTTAACTTTTAAATTTTCTAAAGTTTTTTGATTTTCTTTATCTCGAACTTTGATCCAGGTATTGTGCAACGCTCTGTGAATATCAGAGCTTGAAAGATTGTTTTCGGGAACTTTCATTGCCAGAAGCAGTAATCGTGCATCTTCAACTAATTTAGCACGCTGGCGGCTTTCTAAAGTCCACTCTTCCCAGCCATCTTCATCAATTTTGGATAGAACCCACGATTGAAATGATTCGTCAGATAAAAAATCTTCTATTTCGGTATATTTATTACGTTTTTGCATCTAAAAAATAAGGTTACAAAAACATAGAGGACAGTTCTCTTATTATATACTCACCAAATTATGATTTTTTTTAAGTTTTTTTAACTTTTTTTAAAGAGTGCTTGAAAATAGTAGCGTGATTAAGGCAAAACTACCTTTCCATTCTTTGCGAAGAGTCAGTAATCCGCGGTGTAATAAATTACTTGCCGACTGATAGTTAACATCGAGCATTTCTGCAATTTGTTCTACAGATAAACCTTGGTGATAGCGTAAATAAAGTGCTTCTTTTTGTCTGGCAGGTAATTCGTTAAGTAATTTATTTAGGTATATTACTTTTTCTTTTGCAGCATAATCGTCGTCCAGAAGTTCATTTTCTACAGAAAACTCTAAAAGAAAAGCAATAGCATCTGTACTTGCCGTTTTTCTAAAAATATGATCACGTTCATACAAACGTGCAATTCTTTTTCGAACGCTCGATAATAAATAAGCTTTTACCACTACTGATTCCTGAAGAGAATTACGATAAACCCAAATATCTGTAAAAACATCCTGAATACAATCTTGTACTTTTTCGGCATATGGAGAAAGGGAGTTTCCATAATTTACAAGATCACTATAGTATCTTTCGAACAATAACGAAAATGATTTTTCATCTCCGTTTATTAAATCATTCCAAAGTGTATTGTCGTCAACAGCATTGACCGGTAGGATTCGCGTCTTCATATCTTGGGGGCTTATAGTTCTGCAAAGGCAATGTTCCTTAATGCAGAGAATACATTATTTTAACATTATCATTTACTTTTGTTCGATAAATATATAAAAGCAAAAACTTAAAAACAATTATTTTACACAAAAGAGACAGTTTCCTAATATAGAAAACTGCCTCTTTTGGTTGATATAACTGGGTTCTTAAGGAAATGTTAAAATTATTATTTTACTAAAATAAGCAAAACAATTATCAGATTTTACTTATGTTATTATTTCTTTGATTTTTACTCCCTTTCATAATGTTTACTGGATTAAAACAAAAAAAGCCCCGCATTTAGCAGGGCTTTTTTTTGTTTTTTAGAATGAATATTTGCTTTTAGAAAGCCACATTCCATCTTGGTAATTTTGTATTTTCATCTAAGAAATTTTGCAAAACTTGTCCTTCAACTGCAGTTGGAATTGCTTTTACATCTGCATTAAAAGTTTCGTACCAAACTACTTCAAGAACAGAAATGTTCTCTAATTTCATTTGAGCCGGCCATGAATATTTTCTTCCTGTCTTAGCAAACTGGTGTCCGTTTACAATTTTATCGTATAATCCGCCATTTTTGCTTTTAAGAGTTCCATCATTTTGAACAGTTCCTGTAGAACCTACCATGATTAATTCTTTTGCATCTCCGTCAATTTCATAAACTACAAAAATTCCAGCACTTCCTTCCGGAGCGTTGCAAACTTCTTCTAAACTATCATTTACAGTAAAAGTAAAACTATTACTTGCTTTAAACTTTTCTAATTCTTTACTCATCATTTCTTTTTTTAGTTTCTAAGATACTGAGGTACTAAGATTCTAAGTTTTTACTTTTTACGCCTCAGTCTTTAAAATGTAAAAAAGTCTCAACAAAATATTGAGACTTTTTTGGAATTTGTTATTTTGAATATTTGGAGATTATCCTAATACTTCTTTTACTTTTTTACCAATTTCAGCTGGTGAATCAACAACGTAAATTCCGTTGTCTCTCATAATTTGTTTTTTAGCAGCAGCTGTATCGTCAGAACCACCAACAATAGCACCTGCGTGACCCATTGTTCTACCGGCAGGAGCAGTTTCTCCAGCGATAAAACCAATAACTGGTTTACGGTTACCATCAGCTTTTACCCATCTTGCAGCATCAGCTTCTAATTGACCTCCAATTTCACCAATCATAATGATTGCTTCAGTTTCTGGATCGTTCATTAATAATTCAACAGCTTCTTTAGTTGTAGTTCCAATAATTGGATCTCCACCAATACCAATAGCTGTAGTAATTCCTAAACCTTGTTTTACAACCTGGTCAGCAGCTTCGTAAGTTAAAGTTCCAGATTTAGAAACGATACCAACTGTTCCTTTTTTGAAAACGAAACCTGGCATAATACCAACTTTAGCTTCTCCCGGAGTAATTACACCTGGACAGTTTGGACCAATTAATCTAGAATTTCTTTCTTTAACATAATTATTTGCTTTAATCATATCTGCTACAGGAATTCCTTCTGTAATAGCAATAATTACTTTAATTCCGGCATCAGCAGCTTCCATAATTGCATCAGCAGCAAAAGCCGGCGGAACAAAAATGATAGAAGTATCTGCTCCAGCTTGATCTACAGCATCTTTTACTGTATTAAAAACCGGACGGTCTAAATGGCTAGTTCCTCCTTTTCCCGGAGTAACACCACCAACAACATTAGTACCGTACTCAATCATTTGAGAAGCGTGGAAAGTACCTTCGCTTCCTGTAAATCCCTGAACAATTATTTTGGAATCTTTATTAACTAAAACACTCATGATATATATTTTATGTAGTTTTTAAAATTGTGTTGCAAAAATAAGGTTTTGTAATGTAATTTGCCTCTTTTATTGTCAAAAAAATATTAAGAAAATTGACTCATTTGATAACCTCTATAAAGCTTATCATCTTTTATTTGCCAAATCGTTGCAAAATGTGCCAATAACATTTCCTCTCGCGGATTCTCGATTGTTTTTACATAATGAGAATAACGTACTGAAACTAAGTCATCTTCGGCAAGAATATGGCTTATTCTAACTTTAGAACGCACATAAGCTCTGCTGAGTTCATTTGTTAATTCAACTATAGCATTATAATCTAACTGAATAAAACCTTTCGTACTGTTCCATTCAATGATTACCTCTGGATGCAGATACGTTTTTAAAATTTCACTATCAATTAAGGCATCCGACTTATAAAATTTTTGAACAAACTCTTTTATAGACATATTACTTCAATTTATTTAGAATTTCAGGAATCTTTTTGATATTGGCTAATTGCTTTAACTTTTCTCTTGATTCTTCAATTGGAGTTCCAAAATAGGACTTTCCTCCTTCAACCGATTTAGTAACTCCAGTTTGTCCCATAATAACAGCCTTCGCTCCTATTGTAATCCCGCTGGTTGTTCCAACTTGTCCCCAAATTGTAACTTCATCTTCAATAATAACACAGCCTGCAATACCAGTCTGTGAGGCAATTAGACATTTTTTTCCGATAACAGAATCGTGTCCTACATGCACCTGATTGTCGATTTTTGTACCTTCTTTAATTGTAGTGTCTCCGGTAACTCCTTTGTCAATTGTACAAAGAGCGCCAATTCCAACATTATCTTCAATTACCACTCTTCCGCCAGAAATTAACTGATCGAAACCTTCCGGACGTTTTTTATAATAAAAAGCATCAGCACCTAAAATAGTTCCGGCATGGATAATCACATTATCCCCAATTACAGTATGATCGTAAATTGAAACGTTTGAGTGAATCAAACAGTTCTTTCCGATTTTTACATGATTACCAACAAAACTATTAGGCTGAATTACAGTTCCTTCTCCAATACTAGCTGAAGATGAAATCGCAACATTTGCAAATTGAAATGGTTTAAAATGTCTGGTTAAAGTATTAAAATCCCTGAAAGGGTCATCAGAAATTAAAAGAGCTTTACCTTCCGGGCAATCAACTTTTTTGTTTATTAAAACAATTGTTGCTGCAGATTGTAAAGCTTTGTCATAATATTTTGGGTGGTCAACAAAAACAATATCACCTGGTTCTACAACATGAATTTCGTTCATGCCTAAAACCTCAAAGTTTTTGTCACCAATAAATTCGCAGCTAAGCAAATTTGCAATTTCTTCTAAAGAGTGAACTTTTGGAAATTTCATATATTTTAATTAGAAAATTTGTCAATTAGAGAATGTGTCAATTAGAAAATGAGTCAGTTAGAAATGAATGTTCAAATTGTCGATTCACACATTATCTAATTGACTCATTGACAAATTATCTTAATTAATAAACTACTCTTTTACACGCTCCATGTAAGAACCTGAAGCTGTATCGATTTTAATTTTATCACCTTCGTTGATGAACAACGGAACGTTTACAGAAGCTCCAGTTTCTACTGTAGCACTTTTTGTAGCGTTTGTAGCTGTATTTCCTTTTACTCCCGGCTCAGCGTAAGTAACTTCAAGAACTACAGATGCAGGCATATCTACAGATAAAGGTAAATCAGTTTCAGTATTAATCTGAACCATTACATTTGTTCCTTCTTTTAATAAATCCGGAGCATCTAAGATATTTTTGTTTAAAGAAATCTGCTCAAATGTTTCAGCATTCATAAAGTGAAATTCATCACCTTCTGGATATAAAAACTGGAATGTATGTGTTTCAACTCTAATAACGTCAATTTTGTGACCTGCAGAAAATGTATTATCTAATACTTTACCCGAAGTTAAACTTTTTAATTTAGTTCTTACGAAAGCTGGACCTTTTCCTGGTTTAACGTGAAGAAATTCAATGATTTTATAGATATCGTGATTAAATTTAATACACAATCCGTTTCTAATATCTGATGTAGATGCCATTTGTTTTTATTTTAGATTTTTGAATGTAGATTTTAGATTTTGAAAAACTGATCTACATATTTTTTATAATGTTTTAATGCTTAATTAATTTTATAATCTAGTTTAGAAATCTAAACTCTAAAATTAATAATTCCCTGAATAACCTTTCATAATTCCTCGTGATGAATTTCTGATAAAATCAAGAATTTCATCTCTCTCAGGAGTTGCTTCCATTTCAGCTTCAATTATACTTAAAGCTTGTGTTGTATTGTAATTCTTTTGATATAAAATTCTGTAAATTTCCTGAATTTCTCTAATTTTTTCAGTACTAAATCCTCTTCTTCTTAAACCAACTGAATTGATACCAACATAAGATAATGGTTCTTTAGCCGCTTTTGTATAAGGAGGAACATCTTTTCTTACCAAAGACCCGCCAGAAATCATAGCGTGATCTCCAATATGAATAAATTGGTGAATTGCTGCTAAACCACCAATTACGGCGTGATTACCAACAACTACGTGTCCTGCTAATGCTACACCATTTACAATAATAGCGTTATTACCAATCTCACAATCGTGTGCAATGTGAGCATAAGCCATAACTAAACAATTGTTTCCCAAAATAGTTTGTCCAGAAGCTACTGTACCTCTATTAATAGTAACACATTCTCTAATTGTACAGTTATCTCCAATAATTGCAAGAGAATCTTCTCCTCCAAATTTTAAATCTTGAGGCACCGCAGAAATTACAGCTCCCGGAAAAATGTTGCAATTTTTACCAATACGAGCACCTTCCATGATGGTTACATTTGAACCAATCCAAGTACCGTCTCCAATAACAACATTATTGTGAATTGTTGTAAAAGGTTCAATTACAACGTTTTTAGCGATTTTAGCGCCTGGATGAACATATGCTAATGGTTGATTCATCTATGTTTTATATTTTAATTAAAATAGTCTAATTTTTAGGGCAACAAACCTAAACAATAAATTTGATTAATTACTGTTTTCTTGCAATTTGTGCCATTAATTCTGCCTCAGTTACTAATTTTCCGTTTGCGTAGGCATTTGCCTGCATATGGCAGATTCCTCTTCTGATAGGAGAAATCAACTCACATTTGAAAATTAAGGTATCACCCGGCAATACTTTGTGTTTGAATTTAACATTGTCAATTTTCATGAAATATGTTAAATAATTTTCAGGATCCGGAACAGTGCTTAAAACCAAAATTCCTCCTGTTTGTGCCATTGCTTCAACAATTAAAACCCCCGGCATTACTGGAGCTTCAGGGAAATGTCCTACGAAGAAATTCTCATTCATAGTAACATTTTTCAAACCAACCACATGACGATCAGACATTTCGATAATTCTGTCAATCAATAAAAACGGCGGTCTGTGAGGTAACATAGCCATGATTTTATGAATATCCATCAATGGCTCTTGGTTTAAATCATAAACTGGAACATGATTTCTCTGCTCTATTTTAATGATTTTTGCCAGTTTTTTAGCAAACTGAGTGTTTACAAAGTGACCTGGTTTATTTGCAATAATTTTTCCTTGAATACGAACTCCAATTAAAGATAAATCTCCAATAACATCAAGTAATTTGTGTCTTGCAGCTTCGTTTGGATAATGTAAAGTAAGATTATCTAAAACTCCGTTTGGTTTAACAGAAATCTCTTCTTTACCAAAAGCTTTCTTCAAATTAGCCATTGTAGATTCAGAAATTTCTTTATCTACATAAACAATAGCATTATTTAAATCGCCGCCTTTAATTAAACCGTGCTCTAACAACGATTCTAATTCATGTAAAAAACTAAAAGTTCTTGAACTTGCAATTTCTTGTTTAAAATCTGATAAACTTTTAAGTGTAGCATTTTGAGTACCTAAAACTTTAGTACCAAAATCTACCATTGTAGTTACTTGATACTCATCGCTTGGCATAACAAGGATTTCGCTTCCTGTAGCTTCATCAGTAAACGAAATAACTTCTTTTACTACATAAACATTACGGCTCGCGTCTTGTTCTTCGATTCCTGCTTTTTCAATTGCTTCAACAAAATATTTTGATGAACCATCCATAATAGGAAGTTCAGAGGCATCTAATTCAATAATAATATTATCCAAATCGCAGCCAACTACTGCCGCTAAAACGTGTTCCGGAGTTTGTATTTTAACACCTAATTTTTCTAAATTAGTTCCTCTTTGCGTATTAACAACATAATTAGCGTCAGCCTCAATGACTGGCTGGCCTTGCAAATCTACTCTTACAAAAGTGAAACCATTATTAATTGGAGCTGGTTTAAAAGTCATTGTAACTTCTTTTCCAGTGTGTAATCCAACGCCTTTTAGTGAAATTTCATTTTTGATGGTCTTCTGTTTAACCATTATTTCCATTTTTTGGGTTTATTATTTGTTTTTTTATTTCTTCAACTTCGGCAACTATTTTAGGAAGATTTTTGAAATGAACATACGATTTATTAAAATCAGTATATCCAAGCGATGGCGTTCCTTGCAGAATTTCATCATCTTTAATGTTTCTCGCTACTCCGGACTGTGCCTGAAGTCTCACATTATTTCCTATTGTTAAATGGCCTGCGATACCAACCTGTCCGCCAATCATACAGTTTTCACCAATTTTAGTAGAACCTGCAACACCGCTTTGGGCAGCAATTACAGTGTTTTTACCAATTTCAACATTATGGGCGATTTGAATTTGATTATCTAATTTAACTCCTTGTCTAATAATTGTAGAACCCAGAGTTGCTCTGTCAATTGTAGTATTTGCACCAATATCTACATTATCTTCGATAATTACATTACCTATTTGCGGCACTTTACTATAAACTCCTTCTTCATTTGGCACAAATCCAAAACCGTCTGCACCTATAATAGTACCTGAATGTATGGTGCAGTTATTACCAATTATAGTCTCTGAATAAATTTTTGCACCGGCAAAAATAAACACATTATCGCCAATAACAACATTATCGCCAATAAAACTATTTGGGTAAATTTTTACATTATTTCCTAAAACTACATTTTGACCTATATAGCTAAAGCTTCCTAAATACAGGTTTTCGCCATATTTAGTTCCTTCAGACATAAAAGACTGTGGTTCGATTCCGTTTTTATTCAGTTTTACCTGATTGTAAAAATGCAAAAGTTTAGAAAAAGAAGCATAAGCATCTTCAACCTTTATTAATGTAGTTGTGATTTCCTGTTCAGGTATAAAGCTGTCGTTAACAATGGTAACTGTTGCTTTTGTAGTATATATATAGTTGATATATTTCGGGTTAGCCAAAAAAGTAAGAGATCCTTCCTCTCCTTCTTCTATTTTAGAAAGTCGAGAAACTTCGGCATTGGGATTCCCAACAACTTCTCCTTCTAAAATTCCTGCTATTTGTTCTGCTGTAAATTTCATCGCGACAAAAATATAAAAAATAGATTTTAAATGTTAATTTTAGATAAGTTGTTTTGGAAAACAGATATAATATTTTGTCACCAATTTAGATAACGATTTCAGATTCAACTGATCAGAAGCTTCGACAACATCCTCAATTGTTTTATCTTTTTTCAAAATTCGTATTGGTTCGGCAGCTTTACTATAAGCCTGATTCTTAATTTTACCTCTAAAAATAAAATAACCGGCATCTAGTGCCGAAATATTATGTGCTTCTGCAAATTCTTCTTTTAAAGATTGGGATTCTTCCATCGGAATTTTGTCTGCACTAAGTTTAATCTTCAATAAATCTCTGTTAATGATCATTTTACTTAAAGTAGAAAGTATAAAATCAGGATGTCTCTGCCATGCTTTTAAAGCACTAATGATATCAAAATCATCTAACTGAGAAAATAAATCCAGTTTTTCGGCATCAAAATCTTCAAGACTAATTTTGTTTTGCATAAAATACAAAAGCGGTTCACTACAAGGAAGTTTAACTCCTTTTAAAGTCAATTCTTTAGCTCGTTTCAGCACTTTCATTAAAATTAACTCGGCAACCAGACTTGTTTTATGCAAATAAGCCTGCCAGTACATTAATCTTCGCGAAAGCAGAAATTTTTCTACAGAATAAATACCTTTTTCCTCAATCACCAGAACGTTGTCAACAACATTCATCATTTGAATTAAACGTTCTGAATTCACATTTCCTTCTGCAACTCCAGTATAAAAACTATCTCTTTTAAGATAATCCATTCTGTCCATATCTAATTGACTTGAAATCAATTGCAGCATGAATTTTCTATGATATTCGCCCTTAAAAACCTGAATTGCAAGACTTAATCTTCCGTCAAATTCATCATTAAGCCTGTTCATAAACAATAATGAAATAGCTTCGTGATTTACATCTTCAACAATACTTTTTTCCATAGCATGAGAAAATGGCCCGTGTCCTATGTCATGCAGTAAAATAGCAATTAATAAAGCACATTCTTCTTCATTTGAAATAGCAACACCTTTAAAACGAAGACTTTCAACAGCCTTTTGCATTAAATGCATGCATCCCAAAGCATGATGAAAACGAGTATGATTTGCTCCCGGATAAACTAAATACGATAATCCCATTTGCGATATACGTCGCAAACGCTGAAAGTAAGGGTGTTGAATTAGGTCGTAGATTAGTTCGTTCGGTATTGTTATAAACCCGTAAATTGGGTCATTGAATATTTTTAACTTGTTAATTTGAGTCACTCTTTGGTTATTTTTTGGTCAACAAATATAAGTAATTAAGTATAAATTCATTTCAGTTTTTAACTTAAAAAACAGATATTTACTATCAGTATTTTCTTAAACATTAAAAAGACAAAAAAAATAATTCTAAATAAATTTCAATTTGTCATCCCTAAATTTATACTATTTTTAATACTTTTTAAGTTCTATACGTTTAAATTGCATTAAAATTAAAATATTTATGGATAAGATTAAAATACTTTGGGTCGATGATGAAATCGATCTTTTAAAGCCACATATATTATTTCTCGAAAAAAAGAATTACGAAGTTACAACAAGCAACAACGGACTTGATGCCATTGCTTTGTTTGAAGAAGAAAATTTCGACATTGTTTTCCTTGATGAAAATATGCCGGGAATGAGCGGACTTGAAACTCTTTCTGAAATGAAAGAGAAAAAATCAGCCATCCCGATGATTATGATTACCAAAAGTGAGGAAGAATATATAATGGAAGAAGCGATTGGTTCTAAAATCGCCGATTATTTGATAAAACCAGTAAATCCGAACCAGATTTTATTGAGTTTGAAGAAAAACCTGGACGATTCCAGATTAATTTCAGAAAAAACTACGCTCGATTATCAGAAAGAATTCCGCAAAATTTCAATGGAATTAGCGATGGTTAATTCGTATGAAGACTGGGTTGAATTGTATAAAAAATTGCTTTTCTGGGAATTAAAATTAGAGAACATAAACGATCAGGCAATGGTCGAAATTCTTGAATCTCAAAAGGTTGAAGCCAATTCTCAATTCGGAAAATATATCGAAAGAAATTATGAAGACTGGTTTGCACCAAAAGCAGATAAACCTATTCAGTCTCACAATTTATTTAAAGAATTAGTAGTTCCTGAAATTAAAAAGAAAGACAAACCAATCTTGTTTGTTGTAATTGATAATCTTCGTTACGATCAATGGAAATCTTTTGAAACTGTAATTTCTAATTATTACAAATTAGAAAAAGAAGTTCCGTATTTCTCTATTCTTCCAACCGCTACGCAATATGCCCGAAATGCTATTTTCTCTGGTTTAACGCCTTTAGACATGGAAAAACAGTTTCCACAATATTGGAAAAACGATGTTGAAGATGGTGGAAAAAACCTTTACGAATCTGAATTTCTTTCGGCACAAATAAAACGTTTAGGATTAAACATTAAAGAAGATTATTTTAAAATCACGAATTATGCCGGTGGTAAAAAACTGGCTGAAAATTTTAAAGCCTTAAAAGGAAACGACTTAGTAACGGTTGTTTACAATTTTGTGGATATGCTTTCGCACGCTAAAACAGAAATGGAAGTAGTTAAAGAATTAGCTTCTGATGATAAAGCGTATCGTTCTTTAACCTTAAGCTGGTTTAAAAATTCTCCTTTATTAGAAATTATTCAGCAGGCACAGCTTTTAGGATTCAAATTGATTTTAACCACAGATCACGGAACAATTAATGTAAAAAATCCGTCGAAAGTTGTGGGAGATAAAAATACAAGTTTAAATTTGCGCTACAAAACAGGTCGCAGTTTAACATACGAACAAAAAGACGTTTATGTAGTTAAAGAACCTAAAACAATTGGTTTACCTGCCATAAATATGAGTAGTTCGTTTATTTTTGCTAAAAATGATTTTTTCCTGGCTTACGTAAACAACTATAATCATTATGTAAGTTATTATAAAAACACATACCAACACGGCGGAATTTCGTTAGAAGAAATGATTATTCCGTTCTTGGTATTTAATCCGAAATAAAATATATCGCCACGAATTTCACAAATTGACACTAATTTTTATTGAAATTGAAAAGAAAACAACTTCTAATTCGTGAAAATTTGTGAAATTCGTGGCTAAAAAAATATAAAAATGAATATCGTTTTTTCATTAGATCAAATTCAGGAAGTTGCACAGCAGATTTTAGATTCAAACCCTAAAAAAATTATTCTTTTTAATGGAGAAATGGGCGTTGGAAAAACTACTTTAATTAAGCAGTTATGCAAAAGTTTAGGAGTTCAGGATGCTACCAGCAGCCCGACTTTTTCTTTAGTAAATGAATATTATACTTCTAATAATCAAACCGTTTATCATTTTGATTTCTATAGATTAAATAAAGAAACCGAAGCACTCGATATGGGTGTTGACGATTATCTATACTCAGGAAACTGGTGTTTTATCGAATGGTCTGAAAAAATCGCGAATCTGCTTCCGGAAGAATATTCTACAATTAATATTGAATTATTGGCAGACGGAAAAAGAGAATTGAAATTAGCCTAAAAGCTTTGTGAACCTCTGTGAATTCTTTGCGAATCTTTGCGGTAAAAATTTGCGCAAAGAGAAACAAAAAATAACTTAACATTAGACTTTACTATTAGCAGAATTTTTGCACTAATTTTAAAACTTTTTACGTAATTTGTACCCTTAATATTTTGCACAATCCATGTCAATTACTTTAACTCCATTTACAAAACAACAATTGCTTCCGCAAGAAGAAAAACTTGAGGTTGGTCGTTTTAAAAGAGAACTTTTCATAGGAATTCCTAAGGAAACAAGCTATCAGGAACGTCGTATCTGTTTGACTCCCGATGCCGTAAATTCCCTTACTTATGAAGGTCATCGTGTTATGATTGAATCTGGAGCAGGAGAAAGTTCGAGTTATACCGATAAGGAATACTCAGATGCAGGTGCAGAAATTACAAAAGATACCAAAAGAGTTTTCGGTTGTCCGCTTCTATTAAAAGTAGAACCGCCAACATTAGCTGAAATTGAAATGATAAATCCCGAAACTACAATCATTTCGGCTATTCAATTGAAAACCAAAAAGAAAGCTTACTTCGAAGCTTTGGCACAAAAAAAAATAACAGCTTTAGCTTTTGAATATATTAAAGATGAAGACGGTTCTTATCCTGCCGTTAAATCGCTAAGCGAAATCGCAGGAACAGCTTCTATCCTTATTGCGGCCGAATTAATGATTACAGATGAATTTGGAAAAGGACTTTTATTCGGAAATATTACCGGTGTCCCTCCTACCGAAGTTGTAATTCTTGGAGCTGGAACGGTTGGTGAATTTGCTGCAAAAACAGCAATTGGATTAGGTGCAAACGTAAAAGTTTTTGATAATTCAATTACTAAATTACGTCGTTTACAAAATAATTTAAGCCAAAGAATTTTTACTTCTACCATTCAGCAAAAAGCTTTACTAAAAGCTTTAAGACGTTGTGATGTCGCAATTGGCGCGATGCGAGGCAAAGAAAGATGCCCAATTATAGTTACCGAAACTATGGTGGAACACATGAAAAAAGGTGCTGTTATTGTTGACGTAAGTATTGATACCGGAGGTTGTTTTGAAACTTCGGAAGTTACAACCCACGAAAAGCCAACGTTCATTAAAAACAATGTTTTACACTATTGTGTGCCAAATATACCTTCACGTTACTCCAAAACTGCCTCATTATCAATTAGTAACATTCTAACACCTTACCTGCATCAGATAGCCGAAGATGGTGGTTTAGAAAGTGCAATTCGATGCAATAAAGGACTTAAAAACGGAATTTATTTATATCATGGAATTCTAACAAATAAAGCTATTGGCGACTGGTTCGACCTGCCAGATAACGATATTAATTTACTTGTATTTTAAAGGAACTTTAATGTACCTTTGCCAAAATTTTATTTCATGAAGTTCGTACACCGTTTTGCATATTATTTGATTGGATTAATTATGGGATGCTTTTTTGTAGCCCTTGTATTTAGTGGTAAAGACACTCGCTGCAATTATTTTCCAAACGCCAGAGTTTTAAACAATCTAAGAACAAAATCCTTTGAATATTCAGATAAAGCAATTCAGACTTTAAATGAAAAATGGATTGATACTGCCGATATTAAAAGTACTTTAACATATGGCGATGTTGACTTTGACCAAAGTAATGTTCCGTACAAAAAAGGAAAACTTTATATTATTGAAGGAAAAACAGTAAAAAATCAAGAGATTATTCTAAAAGTAGTAAACTACGAAAACAAAGCTGTTTTAGACGAAATTATAAAGAAGCCTGTAGAAAAATAATCTCTGTTTTTGTCGTTTCGAGGAACGAGAAATCTTTTCGAGATGCTCAACAAAGATTGGACTTTCACTGCAGAGTTGCTTGCAGAGATTTCTCGTTCGAAATGATAAGATTGCAGAAAATTCGTGTAAATCTGTGAAATTAGTGTTTTAAATCTACCACTCAATTTCCTTAAGCCCTTTTGATTTTAAAAAAGCATTTGTCTGGCTGAAATGTTTATTTCCAAACCAAAATCCTCTATTGGCACTTAAAGGAGATGGATGTCCTGATTTTAAAATATGATGTTTAGAAGCATCGATCAAAGCTGCTTTCTTTTGAGCAAAACCGCCCCAAAGTAAAAAAACAACATTTTCAGATTCTGCAGAAATTTGTTTAATAACAGCGTCAGTAAATTTTTCCCAGCCTTTTCCCTGATGACTTCCAGCCTCAGATTGTCTAACTGTTAAAGTAGCATTTAAAAGAAAAACACCCTGGTCTGCCCAGCGTTCTAAATTTCCGGTTTTTGGAAGCGGCTTACCTAAATCGGTTTCGATTTCTTTGAAAATATTATGAAGAGATGGCGGAAACGGAATTCCATCATTTACAGAAAAGCACAAACCATTTGCCTGATTAGGTCCGTGATAAGGATCCTGACCAATAATAACCACTTTTACCTGATCGAAATGACAATGATCAAAAGCTGAAAAAATCTGGCTTCCTTTTGGATAACAAACCTTCGTTAAATATTCAGATTTTACAAAATCAATTAATTCATTGAAATAAGATTTTTCAAATTCTTCATTCAAAACCGGTTTCCAAGAAGAATGCATTTTTACGTCCATAATTTTTTTTTATGCGAATTTCAGAAATTTTTAAGTTAAATCATACTTTAACAAACAATAAAATAACACAATAACTTTACAGTATTCAATCATACTATTTTTGTATTTTTGCCTGTACTTTCTTAAAGAAATTAAATGATTAGTATTACCGAAAAAACATTACAAGATTTACAATTTCCAACAGTGCTCGAAACCATTTCGGCAGGCTGTAATACAGATATTGGAAAAGAAAAAGCTTTACAAATAACACCATTCAGAGATAAAGAAACACTAATGCAGTCTTTAATGCAGACTTCAGAATATGTTTCCTCTTTTGAAAATAATAATGCAATTCCAAATCATGGATTTGACGCTATAACGCACGAAATTAAATTTTTAGCAATCGAAGACAGCTTTCTTGAAGTAGGCAGTTTTAGAAAAATTGCGAATCTTTCTTCAACAACGAATTTTTTATTAAACTTCCTGAGAAAATTTGACGATTATTATCCTAACTTAAATGTAAGGGCTTCTCGTGTAGAATTAACAAAAGACATCATAACTCATATTGATGCAATTGTTGACAAATACGGAGAAATTAAAGACAATGCCTCGCCCGCACTTTTGAGTATTCGTCAGAATATGAATTTAGTTCGAGGAAAAGTGAACCAAAGTTTTGGTGTAGCTTTAACGCAATACAATGGCTTAGGATATTTAGACGATATCAAAGAAAGTTTCGTTCAAAACCGACGTGTTTTGGCAGTTCTTGCTATGTACAGACGTAAAGTAAAAGGCTCTATTTTAGGAAGTTCTAAAACTGGAAGCATTGCTTATATTGAACCCGAAGCCACTTTAAAATACTCCAGAGAATTAGCAAATCTTGAATACGAAGAGAAAGAAGAAATTACGAGAATTTTAAAGAATTTATCGAATATCATTCGTCCTTATTTACCTTTACTAATTGAATATCAAGACTTTTTAAGTGACATTGATGTCGTTGCCGGAAAAGCAAAATATGCAAACCGAATCAACGGAATTTTGCCGACAATTACAGAAGAAAGAAGATTATTTTTTAGAGAAGCGTATCATCCAATTTTGTATTTGAACAACAAACAAAAAAATGAAGTTACACATCCACAGACAATTGAGTTAAAACAAGAAAACAGAATTATTGTAATTTCTGGTCCAAATGCCGGAGGAAAAACAATTTCCTTAAAAACAGTTGGTTTGTTACAATTGATGCTGCAGTCCGGGATTTTAATTCCAGTTCACGAACGAAGTGAAACTTTCTTGTTTGATAGAATCTTAACGGATATTGGAGACAATCAATCTATTGAAAATCATTTAAGTACATACAGTTATCGTTTAAAAAACATGAATTATTTCTTGAAGAAATGCAACAAGAAAACCATGTTTTTAATTGATGAATTTGGTACCGGTTCTGATCCAGAATTGGGTGGAGCTTTGGCTGAAATTTTCCTGGAAGAATTTTACCATCGTGAAGCTTTCGGAATTATTACAACACATTATTCAAACTTAAAAATTCTGGCTAACGAATTGCCTTTTGCTACAAATGCAAACATGATGTTTGATGAAAAGTCTTTAGAACCAATGTACAAATTGGCTTTAGGACAAGCAGGAAGTTCGTTTACATTTGAGGTTGCACAAAAAAATGGAATTCCGTTTGGATTAATTAATCGTGCGAAAAAGAAAATCGAAGTTGGAAAAGTTCGTTTTGATAAAACCATTGCAACGCTTCAAAAAGAAAGATCGAAGCTTGAGAAAACTTCTCTTAATTTAAAAGAAGAAGAAACCCGCGCTCGTGAAGAAAGCAAAAAGATGGAAAACATCAATGTAAAAATCAAACAAAAACTGGAAAGCTATCAGGAATTATATGACAGTAATCAGAAAACAATTTACATTGGTCAAAAAATTGAAGATATCTCTGAAAAATATTTCAACAACAAAAACAAAAAAGAACTTATTGGTGAATTTTTGAAAATCGTTGAAATCGAAAATTCAAAACGTAAAAAAGCAACGCCAAAAGAAACTAAAGCAATTATAGAAAAGAAAAAAGAAGTTATTGCTGAAGTTACCGTTCAGGTTGAAGAAATTCGAAAAGAGAAAAAAGAAAAGAAACTTAAACCTGTTATCGAAAAACCAAAACCAATTTTAAAAGTTGGCGACCGAGTTAGAATGCTCGACGGAAGATCTGTTGGAAGTATTGACTCTATCGAAAAAAATAAAGCAACGGTTAATTACGGAATTTTTACTTCGAAAGTAAGTTTAGATGAATTGGAGTTTGTTGAAGCTGGGAAGAAATAATCTTTTTTTAGTTTTCAGTCGTAGTGGCAGTTTTCAGGATTAAAAATGTGAAAAATTAGGACAAAATTAAAATAAAGCGATTTAAGAAACGATCTTCAAAAAGACAATTACGAAGATGGAAAATTTTCAAAAATTGCTTAAAAATAACTTATGAAAGTTGTTTTTAATTTGTAAAATTTATCGATTTCAACATACCTATAAGTAAAACAAATAGAAATAAAAATCTTACAATTTAATTTTTATTTCTAGTTTTGTCATTGCGAGGTACGAAGCAACCACACTAAAATAAGCAAATACAAAGTTTATGATAATGAGATTGCTTCGTACCTCGTAAAGACTTAACAATAAAAATTATGAAACCAGGTTTTGTTTATATCATAACCAATAAATACCAAACCGTTGTCTACACCGGTGTAACATCAAATCTTCCACAAAGAATCTTAGAACATAAAAACAAAAAATATCCAAAATCATTCTCAGCTCGTTATGATGTAAATATTCTAGTTTACTATGAACAATTTCAATGGATTGAAGATGCTATAACAAGAGAAAAGCAAATTAAGGCTGGATCAAGAGAAATAAAAAATAATTTGATTCGTTCAATAAATCCAACCTGGAAAGATTTGTTTGAAGAAATTGAAGATATAATGATTGTGTAAAATACGAAAATGAAATACATCGTGAGATTGCTTCGTTCCTCGCAAAGACACACACGCAAGGTCATTGCGAGGAACGAAGCAACCACACTAAAAACAAGTAACTACTAAATATGAAAACCCAAAATGAGATTGCTTCGTACCTCGCAATGACTGTTGCTGGAAAAAAAATAATCCTCTTCGATGGCGTTTGCAATCTGTGCAACGGCGCAGTTCAATTTATTATCAAACATGACAAAAACGATATTTTTCGTTTTGCAGCCTTGCAGTCAGATTTGGGAAAAGAAATTTGTAATTATATAGGTGTCGATCAAACTAAAATTGACAGCATAATTTTGTATAATCCTGATGTTGCTTATTATTATAAATCTTCAGCAGTTATAGAAATTGCAAATGACTTAGGCGGATTTTACAGTTTACTTTCTGTTTTTAAAATTCTTCCTGAAAAACTTCGAAATTATATTTACGACTATATTGCCAAAAATCGTTACAAATGGTATGGCAAAAAAGAAAGCTGTATGATTCCTACTCCGGAATTGAAAGCTAAGTTTCTTTAAAATTGCCCACTGATTTTACTGATTAAACTGGTTTCTACAGTTTTTTATTCTCATTTTTGTCATGTTTGATAATAAACTGAACTGCGCCGTTGCAAAGATTGGAGAATTACGTTATGGAATTTCTAGTACGATTTCTCGTTCCGAAATGACATACTTTGTGTTAATAAAAAATCCCAAATTCACAACAATTGGAATTTGGGATTTTTTTATTGAAAATTTAGATTTAATTATCTAATCAATTTTCTGTATTTCAAACGTTTTGGAGTTAAGTCACCACCAAGACGTTTCTTTTTGTTTTCTTCATAATCAGAGAAACTTCCTTCGAAGAAATATACTTCAGAGTCACCTTCAAAAGCTAAGATGTGTGTACAAATTCTGTCTAAGAACCATCTGTCGTGAGAAATAATTACAGCACAACCTGCGAAATTCTCTAAACCTTCTTCAAGTGCACGAAGTGTGTTTACGTCTAAGTCATTCGTAGGCTCATCCAGTAAAAGTACGTTTCCTTCTTCTTTTAAAGTCATTGCTAAGTGTAAACGGTTACGTTCTCCACCAGACAACATTGAAACTTTTTTATTTTGTTCTCCACCGCCAAAATTGAAACGAGATAAGTAAGCTCTAGAATTAACTTGCTTTCCTCCCATCATAATTAATTCCTGACCGTCGGCAAAGTTTTCCCAAATAGATTTATTCGGATCTATATTAGAGTGTGACTGATCTACATAAGCGATCTTTACAGTTTCACCAACCGAAAATTCTCCGCTGTCAGTAGCTTGCTCTCCCATAATCATTTTAAAAATGGTAGATTTACCAGCACCGTTTGGTCCGATAATTCCAACAATACCTGCTTGTGGCAAAGTAAAGTTCAAGTTATCATATAATAATTTTTCACCAAAAGCTTTGGCTACATTTTTAGCTTCAATAACATTCGTACCTAAACGTGGACCATTCGGAATATAGATTTCCAAGTTTTCATCCAATTGTTTTTGGTCTTCATTTAATAATTTATCGTAATTCTGTAAACGTGCTTTTTGTTTAGTCTGACGCCCTTTTGCTCCTTGGCGAACCCATTCTAACTCACGTTCTAAAGTTTTTCTACGTTTTGAAGCTACTTTTTCTTCCTGAGCCATACGGCTTGATTTTTGGTCTAACCAAGAAGAATAATTCCCTTTCCAAGGAATTCCTTCTCCTCTATCCAACTCTAAAATCCAACCAGCAACATTATCAAGGAAATATCTATCGTGCGTTACAGCGATTACAGTTCCGGCATATTGTGCTAAGTGCTGCTCTAACCAAAGTACAGATTCAGCATCAAGGTGGTTGGTAGGCTCATCAAGTAACAATACATCAGGCTGTTGTAATAACAAACGACATAAAGCTACGCGACGACGCTCACCTCCAGAAAGGTTTTTAATAGGCGTATCACCTTCCGGCGTACGTAAAGCATCCATTGCAATTTCTAATTTGGTATCGATTTCCCAAGCACCAAGAGCGTCAATTTTATCTTGTAAAGCAGCCTGACGATCCATCAATTTATCCATTTTATCTGGATCTGAGTAATTCTCTTCAAGACCAAATAGATCATTAATTTGGTTGTATTCTTCCAGAACAGCCATAGTTTCAGCAGCTCCTTCACGTACAATTTCGATAACAGTTTTAGAATCATCAAGAATTGGCTCCTGCTCTAAATAACCTACGGTATAACCTGGTTGAAAAACCACATCTCCTTGATAATTTTTATCAACTCCTGCAATAATTTTTAAAAGAGAAGATTTTCCAGAACCGTTAAGACCTAAAATACCAATTTTAGCTCCGTAAAAGAAACTTAAATAAATGTTTTTAAGTACTGGTTTGTCTGCTCCCTGATAGGTTTTACTCAATTTTTGCATTGAGAAAATTACTTTCTTATCGTCTGACATTCTATTTATTTTTTATTTTAATTAATTATTTTTTATTGAATTTATATTGCAATTGATTTTTGCAATTGATATTGAAAAGATTAAACCCTACCTTTTAAAGCGTTAAAAACCCAAGCATTAGCAAAAAAACCAACACCTGCAGCCGCAAATCCCCAGCCAGAAACATCACTATATCTAAAAGCGCCAAGACCTATAAGCAACAATCCCATAAGTACCATTATAAAAGTAGCCCATCCTAAAACGGTATTTTTATTCATTCCCATAATTGTGTAATTATTATTTTAAGTAGTAAAATTTTTAGAAAGGCAAATATCGTGAATTTTCACGGCTTAATTAAATATTTTATACAGCATTTCTTTTAACAAATCTGATTGTGGTAAAGCATTGGCTCCTACACCTTTACTTTTTACATCAATATCTCTTAACGCTCCAACAATCTGACTGACTTTTCGCATTGGATAATTTTTTACAGCCAAATCGTATTCTTTTAAAAAATATGGATTTACTCCAATTGCCGCTGCCACGTTCTTTGGGTTCTTATCTTTAAGTCCGTGGTATTTTAAAAGCTGTACAAAAAATCCGAAAACTAAACCGGTTGTCATTACCAGCGGGTATTCCTTCGGATTATGAGCAAAATTTTCGGCTATCTTATAAGCTTTCAACTGATTGCGTTCACCAATTGCTTTTCGAAGTTCAAATACATTATAGTCTTTACTAAAGCCAATATTTTCCTCAATATGCTGCGGCGTAATCATTGTTCCTTGTGGTAAAATGATCTGCAGCTTTTCTAATTCATTATTTATTTTACTCAAATCAGTTCCCAAAAATTCAACAAGCATAGCGTTTGCTTTTGGATCAATGGTATATTTTTTTCCAGCCAAAACACGTTTGATCCAATCTCCAACCTGATTTTCGTATAGCTTTTTACTTTCGTAAACAATTCCTTTTTGCGCTAAAAGTTTGGTTACTTTTTTACGTTTATCGAGTGTTTTATATTTATAACAAAAAACCAAAACTGTAGATGGCATCGGATTATCAACATAAGATTCGATTTTATCAATTGTTCTGGACAAATCCTGTGCTTCTTTTACAATAACAACCTGACGATCAGCCATCATAGGATAACGTTTCGCTGTTGAAACAATATCTTCGATAGAAACATCCCTTCCGTATAAAACCGTTTGGTTAAATCCTTTTTCTTCTTCGGCCAGCACATTTTGTTCAATGTATTCAGACAGCTTATCTATATAATAAGGTTCTTCGCCCATTAAAAAATAAATAGGTTTTATATCTCCTGCCTTGATATCATTGACAATTTTTACAACTTCGTCCATTCAAATATTTTTGTTTCAAATTTCAGGTTTCAGGTTTGAGTTCCAAAACTTGAAACTTGAAACTTTAAACCTGAAACCTGAAACTATTTTATATTTTTGCTATATGTTAAAACTAAATTTCCCTACATATACTTTCCGATTCAAAAATAGCGAAAATAAAGTGTCTATTTTTGATGAAATCAGGAAAAAATTTATCATTCTTACTCCAGAAGAATGGGTTCGTCAGCATGTTGTTCATTATTTAATAAATGAAAAAAAATATCCAAAATCGCTGATCAACGTAGAGAAAGTTTTAACGGTCAACGGATTACGAAAAAGATATGATGTTGTGGTTTTTAATTCAGACGGTTCTATACATATATTAGTAGAGTGCAAAGCGCCTGAAGTAAAAATTTCACAAGCAACTTTTGATCAAATTGCCCGTTATAACATGACCATGAAGGCACGGTTTTTGAATGTCACGAATGGGTTAAGTCATTTTTACTGTCAAATGGACTTTGAAAATGAAAAATATCAGTTTTTACAAAACTTACCAGATTACCATATTAATAAATAAAACAGAACACTTTTGGATAAAATAGCAGTTGTCATTTTAAATTGGAACGGAGTTAAATTGTTAGAACAATTTTTACCATCTGTTTTACAATATTCAGAAGAAGCTACTATTTATGTAGCTGATAATGCATCAACGGATACTTCTGTAAATTTTGTTAGAGAAAATTATCCATCAATAAAAATTATTCAAAATAGCGGAAATCATGGCTTTGCAAAAGGTTATAATGATGCACTTCAAAGTGTAGATGCCGAGATTTATGCTTTAGTTAATTCTGATATTGAAGTTACCGAAAATTGGTTGAAACCTATTATTGAAACTTTCGATAAAGAAAAAGAAACTGCTATTATTCAGCCAAAAATCCTTGATTTTAAAAACAAAGAATATTTTGAATATGCCGGAGCAGCGGGCGGGTTTATTGATAAATATGGTTTTCCATTTTGCCGGGGCCGAATCTTTGATACTATTGAAAAAGACAATGGTCAATATGATGACAGCTGTCAACTTTTCTGGGCATCTGGCGCTTGTTTCTTTATTAGAAAAGAAGTCTATCATGCTTTAGAAGGTTTTGATGAAGCTTTTTTTGCACATCAGGAAGAAATTGATTTATGCTGGCGTGCCGCAAATGAAGGCAATATTATAAAATACAATTCAGAATCAGTTGTTTATCATGTTGGAGGGGCAACTTTACAACAGGGAAATCCTAAAAAAACCTATTTGAACTTTAGGAATTCATTATTAATGCTTGTAAAAAACCTTCCTAAAAAAGGATTGTTTTTTGTAATTTTCTTTCGAATGGTTTTAGATGGAATTGCGGGTATCCGTTTTCTTACACAAGGAAAGTTTGGACATACTTTTGCAATTTTAAAGGCGCATTTTTCATTTTATTGCCTATCTTTAAAATATCTAAACAAACGAAAAGATTTTCAAATACAGCAATACTATACCGTAAAAAGTATCGTTTTCCTTTATTATATAAAGAAATTAGAGGTTTTTAAAGAAATCTTTAACAGTAATCAAAATATTAAAAACTAAATTTGTAATCAACGTTTAATTAAATATAATACCTATGAGAAAAATAGTTATCGCACTATCAGTATTAATGGCCTTAACTTCGTGTGTATCTAAAAAGCAATATGCTGCATTAGAGGCTAAGCAAAAAGAGACACAAGATTTATTAAACTCTTGCACAGTTAAATTAAATTCTTGTCTGGAAGAAAAAGCAGGATTAGCAGCAACAGCTGAAAGCTATAAACAACATAATCAAGACTTAATTAACAGCTCTAAAGATTTAACAGTTTTAACTACAAAAGGAGCTGAAAACTTAGAAAAATCGTTAGAAAGTTTAAAAGAGAAAGATTTAAAAATATCTAGACTTCAAGATGCGCTTACTAAAAAAGACAGTGTAACATTAGCATTAGTTACAAGTTTAAAAGGTGCAGTTGGAATCAACGATCCAGATATCGAAATCAATGTTGAAAAAGGAGTTGTATTTATCTCTATCGCTGATAAATTATTATTTAAAAGCGGAAGCTACGATGTAAGTGACAAAGCAAAATCTGTTTTGGCTAAAGTTGCAAAAGTAGTAAACGACAAACCTGATTTTGAGTGTATGGTTGAAGGTCATACAGATGATGTTCCTTACAAAAGCAACGGAGTTTTGCTAGACAACTGGGATTTAAGTGTTAAACGTTCTACTTCTATCGTTCGTGTCTTAACAAATGATCTAGGAGTTAACCCAGCTAAATTAATTGCTGCTGGTAGAAGTTCATATGTGCCTTTAGTTGCAAATGATACTCCAGACAACAAAGCACGTAACAGAAGAACACGTATTGTTGTTATGCCTAAAATTGATCAATTCTACGATATGATCGAGAAAGAAATGAAAAAACAGGCAAAATAATTTTAAAGTAACATACTTTATATACAGAAAAGGCTGGTCAATTGACCAGCCTTTTTTTTGTATCCTTAATCTTTTTTAACAACCAATTAAAAGAAATTAAGGACAACATTGCTTTTATTAACTAACTAAATTTTAACTATACTAAAGTTAGTTATAATTTTTTAAGTTTTATGCTATTTAAGTTTTTTTTTACAAAATATCAATATCGCCTTTTCCTTCCCTTACAATTACTGGCTCATGCTCTGATAAATCAATAATTGTTGACGGAATATTATCTCCATAACCACCATCAATTACCATATCAACCAGATTCTGCCATTTTTCAAAAATCAATTCAGGATCTGTAGTATATTCAATTACGTCATCTTCATCACGAATAGAAGTCGAAACAATTGGATTTCCTAACTGACGAACAATTTCTAAAACAATATTATTATCCGGAACACGAATACCAACAGTAGTTTTCTTTTTAAACTCTTTTGGTAAATTATTGTTTCCCGGTAAAATAAAAGTATAAGGTCCAGGCAAAGCTCTTTTTAATATTTTAAAAGTCGAAGTATCAATTTGTCGCACGTAATCTGATAAATTACTCAAATCGTGGCAAATGAAAGAGAAGTTTGCTTTCTCTAATTTTACTCCTTTTATTTTCGCTACTTTTTCTAAAGCCCTCGAATTGGTAATATCACAACCTAAACCGTAAACAGTATCTGTTGGATAAATTACCAAACCACCATTTTGAAGCACTTTTACAACTTTTGCAATTGCAGCTTCACTAGGTTTATCTGGATATATTTTTATGAATTCAGCCATATAATTTTTGTTTCAAGTTTTTTATTGTTTCAGGTTTCAAGTTTGTGCGCTCCAATAACTTGAAACTTCAAACCTGAAACCTGAAACTTTTTTTTATCCTACAACATCTAATTTAGCAAATCTTAATAGAAGTTTTTTAATTCCTCCAACTTCAAATTTAATTTCGGCTTTTTTATCAGCTCCAACTCCTTCTAAATTAATCACTTCTCCTTTTCCGAAACGTTCGTGCATTACGACATTTCCAATTGTTAGTTTACTGTCAAACAAATTAGTATTAGAACTTTCTGGCGCATTTCCAGATACAGGTTTTAATTTTCGAATGTTTAAATCCGGTTTTGGATTATTATCTGTAATATGTTTTGGAGGCGTTCCTCCTACGGGTTTTGCTAATCGCAATTTTGATTTATCAATGTCTCCAAAAATATCGCCGTCAATTGGTGATTTATATCGGTAATTACTTTCTGACGGAGTTAGATATTCTAAATATTGCCCATCAATTTCTTCAATAAAACGTGATGGTTCACTATCTGTCAATTTACCCCAACGGTAACGAGACTGCGCATAAGTCAAATACGCCTGATGTTCTGCACGAGTTAAAGCTACATAAAATAAACGACGTTCTTCTTCTAATTCACTTCTGGTACTCATACTCATCGCACTCGGAAACAAATCTTCTTCCATTCCCACTACAAAAACATGAGGAAATTCTAGTCCTTTTGCTAAGTGAATCGTCATTAATGCAACACGATCTTCATCATTGGTATCTTTATCTAAATCAGTTGCAAGTGCCACATCTTCCATAAATTCAGATAAAGCTCCTCTTGCACCATCAATTTCTTTTTGTCCTTCTGTAAAATCTTTAATACCGTTTAAAAGTTCTTCGATATTTTGAATTTTCGCCATTCCTTCCGGAGTCGCATCTTTCTTTAATTCCTGAACCAAACCAGTTTTCTTCGCAACATGATCTGTAATATAAAAAGCATCCTGATTTTGATCAATAACCTGAAAACTCTGAATCATCGTTACAAAATCTTTCAATTTGTTTTTTGTTCCGGCATTCAGTTTCAAGTCAATTTTATCAATATTTACCATTACTTCCCAAATCGAACGTTTGTAATGATTGGCTGCAATAGTAAGTTTTTCGACCGTTGTATCTCCAATTCCACGCGCCGGATAATTGATTACACGAATCAACGCTTCTTCATCTTTTGGGTTAATTACTAAACGTAAATAACACAAAACATCTTTAATTTCCTTACGCTGATAGAATGATAATCCACCATAAATTCTATATGGAATATCACGCTTTCTCAACGCATCCTCCATCGCACGCGACTGAGCATTGGTACGATACAAAATCGCAAAAGATCCATTATGCAATTGATTCTGCATTTTCTGTTCAAAAATCGTACTGGCTACAAAACGCCCTTCTTCGGCATCTGTTAAACTTCGATGGACTTTAATTCTTGGACCAAAATCATTTGCAGTCCAAACTACTTTATCTAGTTTGGTTTTATTATGCTCCATTATAGTGTTTGCTGCTTCCACAATATTTCGGGTCGAACGGTAATTCTGCTCTAAACGATACATTACTACACCTTCATAATCCTTTTGAAAATTCAGGATATTATTGATATTCGCCCCACGGAAAGCATAAATACTCTGTGCATCATCTCCAACCACACAAATATTCTGAAATCTGTCAGACAAAGCCCTAACAATCAAATATTGAGAGTGGTTTGTATCCTGGTACTCATCAACCAAAATATAACGGAAACGATCCTGATATTTTGCTAAAACCTCTGGAAAACGAGTCAGTAACTCATTTGTTTTCAACAACAAATCATCAAAATCCATTGCTCCGGCTTTAAAACAGCGTTCTACATACTGCTGATAAATTTCTCCTAATCTCGGTCTTTTTGCCATAGCATCTGCTTCGACTAATTCCGGATTATTGAAATAGGCTTTTACTGTAATTAAGCTGTTTTTATAACTAGATATACGGCCTAAAATTTGTTTTGGTTTGTAGATATCACGATCCAGCTGCATTTCTTTAATAATAGAAGAAATCAGTCTGGCCGAATCCTGAGAATCGTAAATTGTGAAATTTGATGGATAACCTAAATGATCTGATTCTGAACGAAGAATACGGGCAAAAATAGAGTGAAAAGTTCCCATCCAAAGGTTTTTTGCCTCAGATGCTCCCACAATATCCGAAATCCTGTGCTTCATTTCACGGGCTGCTTTATTGGTAAAAGTCAGCGATAAAATGTTGAATGCATCAACACCCTGAGCCATCAAATAAGCAATTCTAATTGTTAAAACACGGGTTTTCCCCGAACCTGCACCAGCAATAATAATCATTGGCCCGTCTTTTTGTAAAACAGGCGCTCTCTGTGCTTCGTTGAGCTGGTCAATATATTTCTGCATGTAATTTTTCTCCTTTATGCAAAAATAAGAATTATAGTTTTAATAAGCTACTAAGATATTGAGGTTCTAAGTTGCTAAGTTTTTTATTTTTGGAAGCCAAAGAATAGGCATTTTATTAAACATGGTTTCCCGCTTTCGGCTATATCTCTTCGTTTCACTACGAGAATACCGCCTCTATCGGGGCTAGGTTTAAACAATTGGTTTTCTTTAAATATTTTGAAAAACTAGATATTATAAATCATTCGTAATTTTTCTTTAAAATCTGAATAGGAAATAAGTCTACCAGCTTTTATATCATCCTCACTTTTTTGAAGTTCTTGAATAATCGTGTTATCTGGAAAATCTTTAAAAGAATCTTCCAAATTTTCTATAATTTCATCCATTATTATATCTTTTTAGTTTTAATTATTTTCCAAATCCAATTATTATGCTACATATTACTATGCTGCATAAATTTAAATAGTCGTTGGTTTTAACCAACGGTTTTTTGAAATTAGAAAACAAGGCTTTAGCCAAACTTTATTTATTTTGGCTAAAGCCTTGTTCGTGTTATAAACTTAACCGTTGGTTAAAACCAACGGCTATTAAACATTAGCATCTTTATTTATAAAATACATCGTAAGCAAAGCGAATCAAAGTTCCCACAACAACAATCAAAAAGAAAATTCTAATAAAACCATTTCCTTTATTAATTGCGAGTTTTGCACCAAGCCAGCCGCCAAGTCCGTTACTTACTGCCATCGGAATTGCGATTGACCAGATGATTTTCCCTTTTATCATAAACAAACAGATCGAACCAAAATTTGTTGCCAGATTTACCATTTTAGCATTCGCGGAAGCGTGCAAAAAATCAAAACCTAAAAGCGCAATAAAAGCAACCACAAAAAAACTTCCTGTTCCGGGTCCAATAAATCCGTCGTAAAAGCCAACAATTATACTAATGACAACTGCATAAATTATTTGTGTTGCTGCCGAATGATCTTTGGCAACATGCTGTCCGAAGTTTTTCTTTGCGTACGTATATATAAACAACAGTGACAAAACGACAAGCAAAAGTGGTTTCATAAAATCATTGCTTACCAAGGTCAAAATAGTAGAACCCAAAAATGCTGACGGAACTGCTAAACACATCATAATCAAAAGCAATTTCCATTGAATAACTACCTTTTTCAGATATTGAAAAGCGGCAAAAGCTGTCCCGCTGAAAGCTGGAATTTTTAACGTTCCAATTACTGTTGAAACCGGCAGATTTGGCAATAAAATTAACCCCATTGGTGTTTGGATAAGCCCGCCGCCGCCCACTATTGCATCAATAAATCCTGCTGCAAAAGCTGCCAGGCAAAGAAAAAGTATTATGTATGAATCCATTAAAAGTGTATTAAAAAACAAGTTGCAAAAGTAAGTTTTACGATTTGTTTATTCGTGTAAATTTAAAGTGGATTTCTCGTCAAAAAGTATATTTTTGCTAAAAAAATTTACCCAAATGGATTTTACAAGAATTATAGAATTAGCAAGTTATACTTTACCTGCAATTGTTACCGGATTTGTAGCCTACAGTTTTTTTGAACTGCATATTAAAAACAATGATAAAAAGCGTGCTTTTTTGTTAAACAGACAAGCTCATAAAGAATCACTTCCAATACGTTTACAAGCTTACGAACGTATGACGTTATTTTTAGAGCGTATCAATTTGACAAAATTATTAATCAGAATCACTCCAATTTCTCACGATAAACATGATTACGAAAACTTTGTAATCGACCAAATCGAACAAGAATTTGAACACAATTTAACGCAGCAAATTTATATGTCTGATGAATGTTGGACAATAATTACAACTGCTAAAAACTCAACAATTCAAATGATTCGTAAAGCTGCCATGAGCGACCGTGTTGACAGTGCAGATAAACTTCGTGAAGTCATTTTGAATGAACTTTTAGAAAAACAATCTCCAAGTAATGCTGCTTTAGGGTATATTAAAAACGAAGTTGCTGAACTTTGGTAAAATAATATTTTAGATTGTTGATTTTAGATTTTAGATTTTTTAAGAATGAATAAAAAATCCCAACAACAATCTAAAATCTAAAATCTGCAATCTAAAATCACCTATTGTCACTCATAACCTCAGACTTATTCTGAGCATATTCGTAACCTTGCTTCCACCATTCTTTCATTATTTCTTTGTTGAAAATTAACGCATTATCTGTCAATTTGGTTGGAGTGTAATATAAATTAAGTTTTACATCTTTAGTGTTTGCCATAAGTTTTCCTATAGCAATATCATGTTTTTCAACCTGATCTAAGGCAATTCGGAACAAATCAATCATTAACGAAAATGGATTTTTACCAATAACCATTTTGCTTGTATTGACTTCAGTTTCTAAAATGATAACATCAATTTCTGTTGCACCGCGATTAATAGCTTCACGAATTGGAACCAAACTTGAAAATCCGCCATCGCCATATTCGTAATTGTTTTTTGAAACCAAACTCATAAACGGAACATAATTACTCGAGATCCAAGACCATTCGCAAAACTCTTCATAACTACAGTCTTTCACTGATTTATATTCTGATTCGTTTTTGGTGAAATTGGTGACCGTAATAATTACGTCATTATTCATTTTTTTAAGATTATTAAAATCAGAGATAGAAAAGTTATTCTGGATATATTTCTTTAAACCTTTGCTTTCGCCAAAAGTTCTCTTTCCTTTAAAAAACTGACGAAGTACATTAAAGTGATTAATCGTCACGATATCTACTCCTTCTTTTACTTTTACTACAAATGGGCAGATATTAAAAATACTTGACATTGTAACATTTGTATAAACGGAATGTATTTTTTTGATATGACCGAGAGCTAAATGCGGAATAAGTAAACTTCCTGTAGATGTTCCTATAAATAAATCGTATTCATGATGCTTTTCTTCTATTAAATACTGTGCAACTCCTCCGGCAAAGGCGCCTTTACTTCCACCGCCAGAAATAACTAATGCTCTCATAAAATATAAAGTAGGTTTTGTTTTTGGTTAGAAAATAGAGGAAAGAAAATAGAATATAGACTTACTTACAAATCTATTTTCTTTCTTCTATTCTCTGTTTTCTATTCTTTCAATAAACGATTCAATTGGAACTGTTCATCGGGGGTCAAATTAGGTAAAATTCTATTAAATGAAGCACGCATTTCTGAATTTTTTAATAAAATCCTGATTGAATCTCTTCCAAATTTTGAAAACTGCCACATATGGTGCGTTGCAGCGTTAACTAAATTGGTTAAAACATCATCGTTAATAAATTTAAAAGCAATTAATTTTTCTAATGCATTCTGGCGTGTAGTCGCTTCATATTTTGTTGTAGAAAAAGCAACTAATTCATTTATTAATTCCTCATAATTACTGCTGTAATCCGGAGTCGATAACGCTAGCGAAAGCCATAATATACGAAGGTTATAATCATTAAAACCAATCCAGTTTTTCGATTTATCAAGATATTCTTTTCTATGAGTTGGGAAGTTATTCCATAAATAAAACAATGCAGCTTCCTGTGTTTGATAGGATCTATCGTCGAGCAGCGTTTCATATTCTGTTCTAAAATCTTCCGGTATTTTTGATAAAGTTTCTGCTAAAGTCTGGCGCAGCTGAACATTATTTTGATGCAAAGCTTTTAATAATAACTCTTTTTTATCTTCGTATTTTTCAGTTTGCAATTGCGAAATAATGGCTTCTTTTACTGAATGATGAATATCTGAATCCATAGTTTTATTGAAGAAATCAACCTTCTCTTTTAAAGGTGTTTTCTTTAATTTATCCACTTCTAAGCGCACTTTTATTGCATTGTTTTTACTCAATAAAGCATTGGCTGTCGGCGTATCAAAAGCTGTAGATTCCAGCCAGGTTTTTTGAAACTGAACCAAATCAAAATTGGAAACTTTTTTAATTTCATCAAAGAAATTATCTGTGTTTACATTCTTGAAAGCATATTTATTCAAATAACTTTTTACCGCTTTTTTAAAGACTTTGTCGCCAATAGATTCATGCAAAACGAAAAGCGCCCACGCTCCTTTTTCATAAAAAGTAAGCGAACTGGCTTTTCCATTTAAAACCGGAATGGTATCTGTTCTTGATGCATATTTTATCTGCTGTGCCGTATCATATAATTTGGCATAAAAATAATCATCTCCAAAAATATTTCTTTCAGCCAATAATGCATAATAAGTTGCAAAACCTTCCTGAAGCCAATGATGTGTACTGCTTTCGGCAGTAATTAAATCCCCAAACCAATGATGCGCCAATTCATGGGCATCAACATTAGTATAATTCCGATCTGTAAAACCAATATCATCCACTACATAACGTGTCGTAAAAAGTGTAGTTGTTGTATTTTCCATTCCGCCATATAAAAAATCCCGAACCGGAATCTGCCTGAAAACTTTCCACGGATATTTTACTCCAATTTCTTTTTCCAGAAAATCAAAAATTCGCTTTGAATAACGGTATGTTGGTTCAAAACGTGATTCATCTTTATTTTCAATATAATATTCTAACGGAATTTTAGATTTAGATGTAAATTGTTTTTTATCATATTTTCCAATAGAAAGCACTAATAAATAAGAGCTCATTGGGTTTTCCATTTGGTATTGCCAATGCACCAGATTATCTTTCTCCGTTTTGCTTTTTAAAACTCCATTTGAAACTACCTTATATTCTTTTTTATAAGTTATTCCGAGATTAAAAATTACTTTTTCATTCACATCATCAAAACTTGGAAACCAATTACTGGTGTATCTTCCCTGCCCTTGTGTCCAGATTTGAATATCGTCATTTTCAATATTTACAAAATATAAGGCTTGTTTTGGTTTTACGTTGTAACTGAAAGTCAAATGATTTTTTCCTTTCTGAAAATTATTGATGATTTGTAATTCTTTGTTTGTATTAATAAATTTTACATCTTTTCCATCGATTTGGACATTCGTAAACTGCATGTTTTTGGCATCGATTTTTATGGTGTCGATAGGCTGCAAAACCTCAAAATTATAATCTACTTGTCCGTAAATTATTTTTTGAGAATCAACGATATTTAATTGTCCCGAAACCGATTTAAAATCAACATATTTGGTTTGCTGTGCAAAAATAAAAGTGGTTATAAAAAGAAAAATGTATTTCATTGCAATTGTGAATTTATAGAATCCGTCTCCCAAGATATTGGATTATTTTTAATATAATCATAAATTGTTTCAAATGTTTTGTAATTTCTAACAATATGATCGTGATAATTTTGCTGCCAAATCGTTTCAAAACCATTGATTTGTTTTGTTGTAATCGATTTAAAAACAGCAACAAATGACGATATGGAATTTGGTTTACGAGAGAATGTCTGCAAAGATTGGTTTTGTAGAGGCGCACAGCAGTGCGTCTCCGCAAAGTGTGTCGACATAGATTGCGTTTCATTCTTTGTGGATGTGTCGAACGTAGACGCACTGCTGTGCGTCTCTACAATACGCGACGTTGTAATCTGCGACGTTTTGATTTGCGACGTTTCAATCTGCGTGTTTAAATTTGATTCATTTGATAATTCCGGCAACGATTGGTTCTGTAGAGGCGCACAGCAGTGCGTCTCCGCAAAGTTTGTCGACATAGATTGCGTTTCATTCTTTGTGGATATGCCGGGCTTAGACGCACTGCAGTGCGTCTCTACAATACGCGACGTTGTAATCTGCGACGTTTTGATTTGTGATGTTTTGATTTGTGATGTTTCAATCTGCGTGTTTAAATTTGATTCATTTGATAATTCCGGCAACGATTGGTTCTGTAGAGGCGCACAGCAGTGCGTCTCCGCAAAGTGTGTCGACATAGATTGCGTTTCATTTTTTGTGGATGTGTCGGACGTAGACGCACTGCTGTGCGTCTCTACAATATGCGACGTTTTGATTTGCGACGTTTCAATATCTGACGTTTCAATCCGTGTTTCTTTATTTTCTTGAATTTCAATCAACAAATGAATATGATTTGGCATGACAATCCAATTATGGAAAAACCAATTTTTACGAATCTTTATCGATTTCAAAAGTTCATTTTCCACAATCTTCCCATTTTCATTTAAAATCATTTTTCCATCTTCGACAGATCCAAAAATGCATTCTCTATCTTTTGTAACCATCGTAATGAAATAAACTGCTTCACATGAGTAATCCCAATTTTTCAATCGATTGGAATCAATTTTTAATTTGTCCTTATATAATGTCATAAATTGGCGTGTAAAAACCCAAAGTTACAAAGGTTTCAACAACAAATCGAATGAAATTTGTAAGTTTACCACACAAAAATAATCCAACGTGTCTACACCAAAAAAAGCCTTATTTAACTGGAGCAGCGGAAAAGATTCTGCTCTAACATTATACAAAATTCTTCAAGAACCTGAATTTAAAATTGAATGTTTATTAACGAGTGTAAATCAGCAATATCAGCGAATTTCCATGCATGGCGTTCGTGTTGAATTGTTGCAGGCTCAGGCAGAAAGCATCCGGATTCCATTAAAAATTATGCAGGTTCCGGAAATGCCAACAATGGAAGTTTACGAAACTGTAATGACAGAAACCTTGACGGAATTAAAAAATCAAGGAATTATGTACTCTGTCTTTGGAGATATTTTTCTGGAAGATTTACGAAAATATCGTGAAGAACAATTGGCAAGAATAGGTTTTGAAGGTGTTTTTCCTATTTGGAAAATTCCGTCTTACGATTTAATTCAGGAATTTATTTCACTTGGATTTAAAACGATTGTGGTTTGCGTAAATGAAAGATATTTAGATAAAAGTTTTGTCGGCCGAATTATCGATCAGGGTTTCATAAATGATTTACCTAAAAACGTTGATGTTTGTGGGGAAAATGGAGAATTCCACACTTTTACTTTTGACGGACCAATTTTTTCTAAACCTATTGATTTTGAAATTGGCGAAATTGTTTATCGAAAATATGAAAAACCAAAAAGTCAGGATTCTTCGAATAAAGCTTGTGATACAGATACAACAGATGCTTTTGATTTTGGGTTTTGGTATTGTGATTTAATTCCAAAGTAATTCTGTCAGACTGAGCGGAGTCGAAGTCATTTTTGCCACAAATTACACGAATTTTCACGAATTGATTTGTGTGAATTTGTGTAATTCGCGGCAAAAATTATTCATTATACATTGCTAACAAATTCGTAACCGTATTCAAGTTTCGCATTGTCCCAATTACATTCAGTTTTTTCTCGATATATTTTAGTTCAAGTCTTGTTTTTCCTGCACCAACAGCATATTTAATATAAATTCTATTTTCGTCAATAGTTGCTTCGTCTGGTTTAAACTGACTGATTTTTAAATCATGTATGCTTTCTTTCTTCAAGGCAATCGCAACAAAAACAATATAAAGTTTTTTGATATCAATATCTTTTTCCTTCAAATAAAGATTGTTTGCAAAACACAATTCCAAATCTTTTTTTGCAATTACAATGGCAGGAACTTCATACCCAAAAACCTTAAAGATTTCCTGTTTAATCATAAAACCCACTTTTGCAGCGTCTTCTTCACTATCAACAAAAACATTTCCAGATTGTAAATATGTTCTAACGTTTTGAAAACCAATATTTTCAAGCATTGTTTTCAAAGCGTCCATTTTGATCATATTGTGACCAGAAACGTTGATTCCGCGAAGAAGTGCCAAGTGTGTTGTCATTTTTAAAATTTTAGTCAAAGATAAATATTCATTGTATCAAAACTAGTCTTCATCTTCACCAATTTCAATATCGAATTTGATTAAAAAATCGTTGAGTTGTTTTTTATACTTTGCTTTTGCTTCGTCTACGATTTCATCCGTTTCTTCGTTTGATTCTATTGGGTCAAGATTAAATTCCTTTTTAGCCCATTGCTGAAACTCTTCTTTATTTTCATTTTCTTCATAATATTCTTCATCTTTATAGAAATAAGCATTGTCAAAATCGACTGAAATTTCAGTATCAAGAGTTAAAAGATGAATTAATTTACAGGTATTTTCAGCTACAACATGAATTCCGCCTTCGTCTCCAAAAACTACTATCGGACAATTATTTAAATCTTTATCAATAAGCCAGTAAGCATAAGAACTTCCAGAGCCGTTTGCGCCTGCAAATTCAATAAAACTAGTATAAAATTCTTCTTCTTCAGACCATGTTTTTATTCCGGTTTTATCATCATATATTAACAAACCAAAACATTCTGAATAGGTTTCAGATCCATATTTTTGATCAAACTGATATAGTTTTATTAAATCTTCGGGTAAAACGTAATTACCAAACTGAACCGAAAATTCTTCTAATGAAAAACTATTATCATATTCTTGGTATTCAGTTTCTTCATCGTCGTCTTCATCTTCTTCATCAGAAGTTTCTTTTGTCAATACTTCAAAAGCTTCTAATGCAGCACATTTTACACAAAACATTTCTATTCCGGGTGCAGTTTCATTATTTGCCCATTGGTATTTTGTATCTCCATCTTCATCAAGATATTCTAAAACGAGCGTAATTTCTTCATCATCATGGCACCATAAAGCACGCATTTTTATATTAAAACCATTTCCAATTTCTTCAGAAATCTGACTGTATTTCTTTCCTTCATAAGTAAACGGAACAAACGAATATTCGTTTGTTCTGCTCTTTTTACTTATTCTGCCTATGTGTTTTACATATTCTAATTGAGACAAAACTTCAATCCTATTTATAAACTGAATGCGAAAATCAGTATACATATATTTTTCTTTTTTATCATAATCAAGAATCGAAAGTCCTTCTCTAAAAACGTCTTCGTGGTAATTATTTCCTAATATTTCAGTTCCATATTCTGAATGTTTGATAAAAGAATCATCGACAATATCAGATAATTTATGTGTCGATGGAAAGTAATTTTCAATTGTAATTATATTCCCGTCTGCATCACTGAGATTGCTGCAAATCATTATATCCGGTCTGTTTACACTCACAATTGCCTGAACATCTGTAAAACGTTCAAAATGCATCAGCATATCGTCGCTGTAAATTAACCCCGCTGTAACATCGCCTTTTACAAAAAGTTCTCCATGATTGTATTCACCAATAATGGTATCGCATTTTAAGCCTCCGCCTAAATAATGAACGCTTCCAAACAAAGTTAAATTTACCGTTTTAGTTTCTCCTAAGACAATTAATGCGGGCGAATTATCTGTATCAAAAGAACTTATAAGTTTTTTGACATTCAGATTTCCTTTAAAAATAAATCCTAGAATAAAAATATCCTGATGTTCCTCTGTAGTGAAATCCATTTCGAAGGAATCCATTTCTACATCATCTTCTGCTAAAAGAAATATTGGATTTTCTTCATAATCAGGAAAACGCCAGATATCTTCAAAAACATTGTAGATTTTTTCGTTATTAAAATCGGTAAGATCTCCAATAATAGTGTGGGCTTCGTGTCTATTAATTACTTTAAATGTAACACCTGCAAATTCAATGGTTTCAAAAGGAATTTTTTCTTCTTTATTCATTTTCTTAGTGGCTCATAGTTAAACAAATCTAAGAATTATCTTTATTTATTAAAATAATAGCCTTTAAAATAAATGCAAAAACTATTACTATAGATTATATTTTATTTCTCTTTTTTAAAAGTGTAACTGCGATCACAAGCACTTGCATCGTCAATTAAATAGCTGGATTTATCGAGAGTAAAACTTTCTTTTAAACCACCACCTGAACAACTAGATATTAGCATATTGTATTCGCTATAGGTCAATATAAATTGAGTTTTATCATTATTCGTTACGATCTCAAAAGTTCCTGACAAAGTTGTAGTTTTATTATCATATACTCTAATCTTTACAAAAGTATTGTCATTATTAAATACGTAAGAAAACTGATTCGAAGCAGGATCATCTGCATATACACCATCAACAAATTGAACCCATTTTCCATAGTAATCAGATACTGGAAGCGGCGTTTTATCATCTAAATCCTCACCACAAGAAACAAACAAAAGAAAAGATAAAATTAAAAGTCCAATTTTTTTCATAATTAAAGTTTTTAAAAGTTAAACTATTAATATTTCTTAAAAAAGCTGCACCTACAGGATTAATTTAACGATAACTTAATATCGTGAAATTAAATTCTGTCAAACATTCTATTTTCAAATTATGTAATTAAAATCTATCTTCGCTTTTTGAAAGAAAATAGAAAATAGAATCAAGAAAATAGAGTATAGATTTTAGTCTATTTTCTTGATTCTTTCTTCTAAAATCTAAAATCAACAATCTAAAATCTAAAGTCTAAATTTCATAAATGTCTAATAATCTCCTCGAAACTCCTATCGAATACTTAAAAGGTGTTGGCCCAAGTCGCGGTCAATTGCTTCGTAAGGAATTAGGGATTCATAAATACGGAGATTTAGTCAATTTTTACCCTAATCGGTATATTGACAGGACGCGATATTATAAGATTAACGAACTGCAGAATACAGGAACTGAGGTTCAGATTGTTGGAAAAATCATCAACATAAAAACGGTTGAATTTGCGAAAAACAAAAAGCGTTTAGTTGCCAGTTTTGTTGATGAAACCGGAATGATTGAACTGAACTGGTTTCAGGGTCATAAATGGATTCGCGAAAGTTTAAAACTAAACGAACAGCTTGTTATATTTGGGAAATGTTCTGTATACGGAAACCAATTTAGTATGGCACATCCTGAAATTGAATTGTTAAGCGAACACGAAAAAAGCCTTCGTTCTGCTATGCAGCCGGTTTATCCATCGACAGAAACACTGACAAACCGCGGCATTTCAAACCGAGCGATCAATAAAATGATGGAGCAATTGTTTATTGAAACTCAGGCTTTGTTTACCGAAACTTTTCCGGCTTATTTAATTGACGAGTTAAAGCTGATTCCGAAAAGAGCGGCTTTATTTAATATACATTTTCCAAAAAGTGCAGATGCTTTGGCGAAAGCCCAATTTCGATTAAAGTTTGAAGAATTGTTTTTTATTCAATTACAATTAATCACTAAAAACTTAATTAGAAAACATAAAATAAAAGGGCATCCGTTTACAAAAGTGGGTGAACTTTTTAATCATTTTTATCAAAATCATCTGCCGTTTGATTTAACCAATGCTCAAAAAAGGGTTATAAAAGAAATCCGTTCAGATATGGGAAGCAACGCCCAAATGAACCGATTGCTTCAGGGAGATGTTGGATCAGGAAAAACGATTGTTGCTTTTATGAGCATGCTTTTGGCGATTGATAATGGTTTTCAGGCATGTTTAATGGCGCCGACAGAAATTCTGGCAAATCAGCATTTTATTGGATTGTCTGAATTTGCTAATACATTAAATATCAACATAAAAATATTAACCGGTTCGACTAAAACTTCTGAAAGGAAAATTATTCATGAAGAACTGGAAAACGGGAATCTGCAGATTTTAATTGGAACTCATGCTTTGTTAGAAGATAAAGTAAAATTTCAAAGTTTAGGTTTAGCGGTTATTGACGAGCAGCATCGTTTTGGTGTAGAACAACGATCAAAATTGTGGAAGAAAAACGATATTCCGCCTCACGTTTTGGTTATGACAGCAACGCCAATTCCGAGAACTTTGGCGATGAGTTTATACGGTGATTTAGATATTTCTGTAATCGATGAATTACCGCCGGGAAGAAAACCTATTGAAACTGCACATCGTTTTGACACTAATCGTTTAAAAGTCTGGAAATTCCTGCGCGACGAAATTGCAAAAGGAAGACAAATTTATATTGTATATCCGTTAATTCAGGAATCTGAAAAAATGGATTATAAGGATTTAATGGACGGTTATGAAAGTATTTCAAGAGATTTTCCGCTGCCGCAATATTCGATTTCAATTCTGCACGGAAAAATGAAACCTGCCGATAAAGATGCTGAAATGAAACGTTTTTCTGAAGGAAAAACCAATATTATGGTCGCAACAACTGTAATCGAGGTTGGTGTAAATGTGCCAAATGCCAGCGTTATGATTATCGAAAGTGCCGAACGTTTTGGTCTCTCACAACTGCATCAGCTACGCGGACGTGTGGGCCGTGGCGCGGAACAGAGCTATTGTATTCTAATGACAAGCCACAAATTAAGCGCCGATAGTAAAACCAGAATGGAAACGATGGTTCAAACGAACGACGGTTTCGAAATCGCCGAAGTGGACTTAAAACTTCGCGGCCCCGGAGATTTAATGGGAACGCAGCAAAGTGGTGTTTTAAATCTTCAAATCGCTGATATTGTCCGCGATCGTGACATTTTATCTTTGGCACGAAACTACGCCTTAAAAATTTTAAAAGAAGATGCTCCGCTTCAAAAACCGGAACATGCTATTTTGAAAATGGTATTTATCGAATTGACTAAGAAGAAAAATATTTGGAATTATATTTCGTAAGGTTCAAAGATACAAAGGTTCAAAGTGACAAAGTGATAAAGGTTTAGAGGTTTTAACTTGACGAATGTCATCCTGAGCGAAGTCGAAGGCTTATGAAACATAAAAACTTTGTCACTTTGAACCTTTGTACCTTCAAAAAAAATACACTCCACTGCATCAATAAGTTTTAAATATTCAGGTGATTAGATTTGTTGGGGAGCAAACTTTGAATTGAATATTACGACGACGCAATGAAGCATATTTATTAAATTATTTTTTGGGCGGTGTTTTATCAAATAAACCGCTGAATAAGCCTTTGCTTACTTTATTTTTATCATCTTTTCCTGTAGCGATTAAATGGTCTATATATTCCATATATGTCTTTTTTCGCTCTTCTAAAAAGCCAATCAAATATTCTTCGGAAGCAATTAGACCGCTGGCTTCTTCTATTTGTAATAGCTTTTTATATAATGGTTCAATAAATTTTGTGATGAGAGGTTCAGGAACAGATTTTCTGGTTCCAAAATAGCCTACAATATCTCCATCAGCATCGGAAATAATTTTAAAATCGGTTACAACCCAGTAATAACGGCCGGTTTTTGCCATGTTTTTTATAATAACATGAATGTTTTCACTTGATTTAATACTGTCCCACAAGAATTTAAAAATAACTTTTGGCATATCAGGATGCCTCACAATATTGTGAGGCTGTCCTACAAGTTCAAATTCATCATATCCTGAGACATCTATAAAATCTTCATTGGCATAAAGAATTGTTCCGTTTTTATCTGTTTTACTAAGTAATACTTTATTTTTATTCCAATCGACTTCTCTGTCAGAAGGCGTAGGACGGTTAAATCTCGTATCCATAAATTTGCTGCTAATAATTAATAAATGGTTGATTGTGCGTGTAAAAACGCTGGCACTGAGTAGTTGATTTTTACAGTTTTTAATTTCTGGTATTAGTCGATTTTACATGAATATCATTTACTAAATCATCAATTTTTTTGGCACTTTCACGCATCATATCCAAATACGTCAAAAGCTTATCATTATCCGTATGCCCTTTTGAAACATCGATTAATTTTAAAACAGAATTTACCGGAAGTTTTAAATCCAAAGTTGTTCTGTGGATAAAATCGTTGTATTCTTTTGTAGCCGACAATGAACTGTATTTGGCAGAAGCCAGCTTCATGTTTTCTAATTCATATTCATCAGAAATTTTAGAAATATGATTATGGCTGTGTTCTTTAAAATAATAAGCCCAATAGCCATTCATAAAAAATACGACAGCGGCCAAAATAGTATGAATTATTAGTGTTTCTAAATCGAAATTTACCTGAGAGAAATAAACCTGAAGTCCGTTAGCATCATTATAAACGTAGTTTTGCAAATAAGCCAAACCAGCGTGATGCAGCACAACCAAAAGTGTTAACGGGATCTGCAGTTTCCAGTTTTGATAAATAATTAAAATAGTACTCGCAATGAAAACCGTAAAGTGCATTTCGAATAAACCGTGCATTTGGTAAATATACTGCGCCATAAATATTGCCAGTACAACCGACAAGACATATTGATAAAATTTAGAATTCTTTACAAAAAACTTGGCCGAATAATATGCCAAAAGGTTCAGCGTTCCAACTCCTACTCCAATTTCGAATGTATCATATTTAAAGGATAATCCAATCCCGAGAAGAAAATAAACGGCTAGAACATAATTAATAATGATATCTGATTTTTGCGTCATAGTCGACATAAAACTGTGCAGATAATCTTGCTCATTTAAACTGGCTTTTGTTTTCATAGGTTTAAAAATTTTAGTTAGTGATAGATTTTATTTAGTGCAATTTGGTAATGTACATCCGTAAGCTCTAAGAGCTAAAGCATTAAATGAGGGCAAATTATTTTGTTTTAACAGCGCATCGATCGCCATTTGGGCGTAATTACTTTCAGCATCTGTGCAATATCTTGTTTTATTGTAATTACCTCGATAATATAAATTATGATCAGCATCTAAAAGAACAGCCTGTGGGGTCGAAATCACGCCGCATTTTTGAGCTATGCCTTCATCAAAATAAACAGGAATTACTGCTCCAAATTTTTGCTGGATTTCTTCGATAGAAAAAGTCTTTTTTTTGTTTAACACCACAATTTTAAAATTGACTTTATCGCCATATTTTTTAATCAAATCACTCACATGCGGCACATTGAAGCGCGAACAGGGACAATCCGGATTAAAGAAGTGAAAAAAAACAGGTTTGTTATCAAATGCACAGCATTGCGACAAATCAATTTTGGCACCCATTGCTATAGCATGATAATTCTTCGGAATTGGCGTTGGCAGACTATACTTGAATTCATTCTGCCAAAAAAGATAGCCAATTGAAAATAATAAAAGTGTAAACCATAAAGCTAAGAGTAATTTTTTCTTCATATATTATTTTTTTAGTAATTAAGAATAAAAAATATAAACACTTGTTAATATAATTATTAAATAATTTCTGTAAAAACATCAAAAAACTACACCTAACTCATTATTTTAACTAATAATCCTACACCATTTTATGAGTATTATTGGTAAAATTGACATTTTGTTTAACATAGTAATGTTACAAATAAATTCGATAAACTGCAAAAAAAATCGGACAAATGCGTAAAAAATTATGAAAGGGCAGAAATCATTAGAGATGAAGAAGGAGAAAAATTAAAATCATGAATTTTCATTTTCACACTAACTAAAACACATGTACTTGATTACAAGGTACATACATAAAAAAACCTTAAAAACTGTTAAGAATTATTAAAAAAAGTAACATTTACATTTAAACCTTTTCTTAAAAGAGATGTCTAAAAGCAAACTTTTGCAATTATAGCTCATGAAAACGATTTGAAATTATTGTGATCCAAGTGTTAAATAAAAGCTAACGCCTTTTGGTTTCAACACAAAAAGTTAAATTTGCTAGTTGCATAAAAACATACAACAAAAAAACATTCACCTAAATTTTATGAAATTAAAACACCTAATCTACGCCTTGATCATCATCGTTTTAGGAGGATTTATTACTTACCGAATAATATCCAACAAAGGCAAAAATGACGAATCAAAAAAATTTGGCGATAAAGATAAACCAACAACTGTAACCGGACTTGTAGTTAAAACTTCGACTTTTGATAACAACTTATCATTATCTGGTTCAATCGAAGCAAACGAACAAATTGAGATTCACAGTGAAGTTTCGGGAATTGTAGAAGGTATTTATTTTAATGAAGGAACTTATGTGAATAAAGGTCAGGTACTTTTTAAAGTAAACGACATTGAATTAAAAGCACAATTAAGACAAGCTGTAACCAGAGAAGGCTTGGCTGCAGAAAATGAAAGAAGAGCAAAACTTTTACTTCAAAAAGAAGCCATCAGTCAGGAAGAAGCAGATGTTGCAAGAGCAGATTATGCTTCCGCACAAGCACAAAGTCAATTAATTAGAGCCCAAATATCTAAAACTTCTGTAAAAGCACCATTTTCTGGAAAAGTAGGTTTACGTTCTATTTCACCGGGGACTTATATTACACCAACAATTGTAGTTGCAAAATTGGTTAATACAGGAAAATTAAAAATTACATTTTCAATTCCGGAGAAATATGCAGCACAGGTAAAATCTGGTTCATCAATCGATTTTAATGTTTCAGGATCTGATAAAACTTATACAGCAAAAATTTACGCAATCGAGCCAGAAATTGCCGTTGCAACACGTACATTACAAATTCGCGCTATTGCAGATAATACAGACGGAAAACTTTTCCCTGGAACTTTTGCCGATGTAAAATTACCCTTAAATATTATTAAAGATGCTATAGTTGTACCTTCTCAGGCTATCATACCTGTTCAGGACGGTAAAAAAGTTTTTATTGCAGATATGGGCAAAGCCAAAGAAGTTATGGTTGATGCAACCACAAGAACTGATGCTTCTATTTTGATTTTATCAGGATTAAAAGCCGGAGATACTTTGATTACAAGCGGTGTTATGTCTTTAAAAAATGAAGCACCAATTAAAGTTAAAGTAAAATAGTCATAAAGCTGAAAGTCATAAAGTCCAAAGTCGTAAGACTTGAATATAGATTTAAAGAGCAGTAAGATTTAGCATAAATCTGAAATCTAAAATCAACAATCTAAAATCAAACATGAGTTTATCAACTACAAGTATAAGAAGACCTGTTTTAACCATTGTACTGAATTTATTAATCATATTATTCGGTTTTATTGGTTATACTTTTTTGGGTGTGCGAGAATTTCCTTCAATCGATCCTGCGCAGGTTTCCATCAGAACAAGTTACACAGGTGCAAATGCCGACATTATAGAATCGCAGATTACAGAACCGCTTGAAAAAGCTGTAAATGCTATTGACGGAATACGAAATATTACTTCTTCCAGCAATCAGGGAAGCAGTAATATTACCATCGAATTTAATCTTGACAAAGATTTAGAAGAAGCTGCAAACGACGTTCGTGATAAAGTTTCGCAAGCCATTAGAAGTTTACCGCAGGATATTGATGCTCCTCCGGTTGTATCGAAAGCCGATGCTGATAGTGACGCGATTATTTCGATGACCGTTCAAAGTGATACCAGAAGTTCTTTAGAATTAAGTGATTATGCCGAAAATGTTATTTCACAGCGATTAGAGACAATTCCGGGTGTGAGCGGAGTGCAAATTTGGGGACAAAAACGTTACGCCATGCGTTTATGGATTGATCCAGTAAAATTAACGGCCTACGGATGTACGGTTGCCGAAGTTCGAGCTGCACTAAACGCACAAAACGTCGAATTGCCTTCGGGAAAACTGACAGGAAACAACACCGAATTAACAGTAAAAACAATTGGTAATTTATCTAAAGCCGAAGAATTCAACAATATTATCATTCGTACCGACGGAGACAAAATCGTTCGTTTAAGCGATGTGGGCGGTGCAGAATTAGGACCTGAAAATTTAGAAACAAAACTAAGTCAGTCTGGACTTCCATTAATTGGTTTGGCAATTGTGCCAATGCCGGGAGCCAACTATTTAGATATTTCAAAAGAGTTTTACAAAAAATACGAAGCACTTAAAAAAGATCTTCCAAAAGATATTAAACTGAATATCGCACTTGACAATACTATTTTCGTAAAGAAATCAGTACTTGAAGTTGCCGAAACTTTAGGAATTTCGATTATTCTGGTAATCATTATTATTTATTTATTCTTTAGAGACTGGGCAATTGCGTTCAGGCCTTTAATTGATATTCCGGTTTCGTTAATTGCTACTTTCTTTATCATGTGGCTTTTCGGGTTCTCCATCAACGTATTAACCTTATTAGCCATCGTTTTAGCAACAGGTTTGGTTGTGGATGACGGAATTGTAGTTACCGAAAATATCTTCAAAAAAGTCGAAGAAGGAATGTCTCCTATTGAAGCTGCAATTAAAGGTTCAAATGAAATTTTCTATGCCGTAATTTCGATTTCGGTAACACTTGCGGCGGTATTTTTACCTGTAATTTTCTTAGAAGGTTTCGTTGGTCGACTCTTTAGGGAATTTGGAGTTGTAATTGGTGCAGCGGTATTAATTTCTGCCTTTGTATCATTGACTTTAACGCCAATGTTAAATGCGTATTTAATGAAAGGCGGCGAACAGAAAAAATCTAAATTCTATATTAAAACAGAACCATTTTTTGAAAAAATGAACAGCGGTTATGCTGAAGCTTTAACCAAATTCATGGACAAAAAATGGATTAGTTTCCCTATTTTAATTGTTTGTTTTGGATTAATTTATTTATTCTTTACCATTCTTCCAAAAGAAACCGCTCCTTATGATGACAGAAGTGCTGTAACCATGCGTATGACAACTCCCGAAGGATCTTCATACGAATATACAGACCGCTTTATGCAGGAAATCTCAAAATTAATTGATGATTCGATTCCCGAGAAAAAAGTAAGTTTAGTAATTACGTCTCCCGGATTTAGCTCAAATTCTGTTAACAGCGGATTAGTGAGACTTGCATTAAAAGATGTCGACGAAAGAAAAAAATCTCAAAAAGATATTGCAGACGAATTAACAAAATGGACAAAACAATATCCTAATGCCAAAACTTCTGTAACACAGCAGCCTACAATTGCCGTAAACAGACGTGGTGGTTTACCAATTCAATATATTATTCAGGCCCCGAATTTTGAAAAACTAAAAGAAAAGATTCCGGTTTTTATGGATGAAGTGGGTAAAAGTGATGTTTTCTCTACTACCGATGTTAACCTGAAATTCAACAAACCTGAAATCAACGTAAGTATTGACCGTGCAAAAGCAGAAAGTTTAGGGATTTCGATTTTAGATATTGCACAGACTTTACAGCTTTCGTTAAGCGGACAGCGTTTTGGATATTTCATTAAAAACGGAAAACAATATCAGGTTATTGGTCAGTTTGATCAAAAAGACAGATCAAAACCGCTGGATTTAACTTCGATGTTTGTGAAAAACAAAAGCGGACAATTAATTCAAATGGACAACGTTGTGAATGTTGTCGAACAAAGTAATCCGCCGCAATTGTATCACAACAATCGTTACATGTCTGCAACTGTTTCTGCAGGTTTAGCACCGGGAAAAAGTATCAGCGATGGTATTCAGGAAATGGACAGAATTAAAGCTAAAGTTTTAAACGACAGTTTTACAACAGATTTGAGTGGAGAATCGCGAGATTTTGTGGAGAGCAGCTCGAATACTTCTTTTGCATTTGGATTAGCTTTATTGTTGATTTTCCTGATTCTTGCCGCACAGTTTGAAAGTTTTATCGATCCGTTTATTATCATTTTAACAGTACCAATGGCGGTTGCGGGAGCTTTATTCTCACTTTGGTTATTCAACCAGACATGGAATATTTTCAGCCAGATTGGAACCGTAATGCTTATTGGTCTGGTTACGAAAAATGGTATTTTGATTGTCGAATTTGCCAATCAGTTACGCGAACAGGGCAAGCCAAAAATGGAAGCTATTCTTGAAGCATCAGAAGCACGTTTACGTCCTATTTTAATGACGAGTTTAGCGATTGCATTAGGAGCATTACCAATTGCAATGTCACTTGGAGCCGCTTCTACCAGTAGAATTGGTATGGGAGTTGTAATTGTGGGAGGAACTATTTTCTCTTTGGCGCTGACTCTTTTTGTGATTCCGGCGATCTATTTTATGTGGTCTAAAGCCAGAAAACATTATCCTGAATTTGATCGTATCGACGAGTACGAAAAAGAAAGTAAATAAATATTTATTGACCATAAACTCACAAATTAATTAATAAAATTTGTGAATTCACGGCAAAAGAAAAATAATATGAATATTAAGAATATATACTGCACTTTAATAGTTCTGTTCTTTTGCATTGTTAAAACAAATGCACAGGAAGTTTTGACTATTGAAGAAGCAATGAAAATCGCTTTAGAAAATAATTTTGAAATTAAAATTGCCAAAAATAATTCAACAATAAGTGAAACAAATGTTACTATTGGAAACGCAGGTTTACTGCCAACCGCTACAGCTAATATTGTAGATAACAATAGTGTTACAAACTCAACTCAGGTGCGTCAGGATGGAACATCAACTACATTAAACAATGCAAAAAACAACAATTTAACGTATGGAGTCAGCTTAGGCTGGACGGTTTTTGACGGAATGAGAATGTTTGCCAGATACGATCAGTTAAAAGAACTTCAAAAATTAGGCGATGCCGAATTAAAAAGAACAATTCTCATAAAAATTGGTCAGGTAAATTCTGCTTATTATGATTTAGTACAGCAGCAGCATCAATTAGCGGCTTTAGACACTACAATCGTAATTTCAAAACAAAGAGTAGAATTGGCACAAAATCGTTTCACCATTGGTAAAGCTTCAAAATTAGAAGTTTTAAATGCTCAGGTTGATTTAAATACAGATCAGGTTACTTTATTAAGACAAAAAGAATCGTATGCTAATGCCAAAATATTATTGAACCAATATTTAGCGCGTGATCCTAAAATTAATTTCAAAGTAACTGATGTAGTTACTGTTGATGAAAAACTGGTTTTAGCCGATTTAATGAATTTGGCGCAAAAACAAAATCCGGCTTTAGAATCACAAATCATCAATAAACGTATTGCCGAATTACAGCTGAAACAAGTAAAAGCAAGCCGATATCCAACTGTAAATTTAACTTCGGGTTATAATTTTTCTGAAAGTCAGTCGAGTTTAGGATTTACAAGCGAAAACTCTTCAAGAGGTTTTACCTACGGTTTTAATGCTTCGATGAATATTTTTGACGGATTTAATCAGCATCGAAATGAAAAAGTTGCCAAACTTCAAATCGAAAATTCTCAAATCGCTATCGATCAGCAAAATATGATTTTGAATACGCAATTAAGCACAGCTTTTCAAACGTATTTAACCAATTTAGAATTAATTGATTTAGAGGAAAATAACGAAGCGATCGCGAGACAAAATTTAGAAATTACTTTAGATAAATTCAGAATAGGAACTATCACAACCATTGATTTTAGAACGGCTCAGCTCAATTATGTAAACGCAAAAGTTCGCTACAGCAACGCACAATACGAAGCAAAATTATCTGAAATTGCCTTAAAAGAATTAGCTGGAAATATTAATTTTTAAACTAAATTTGTTTCAAAACAAACTTAGATGATCTCTTATAATACCAAAGAATGGTTTACGTTCATATTCCATTTTCATAAATCAGATACCGTTAGAAAACTTTTACCAATCATGCTTGCGATTGGTATTTATGCCGCAACCGTTGGGTATCTGGAAGTTGAATACTTTAAAGTTGGCAAAAACGATTACATCCACAACATTCCTATTATGCACGGAATGCTTGGTTTTGTCATTTCGTTATTACTGGTTTTTAGAACAAATACCGCTTATGACCGCTGGTGGGAAGGACGTAAACTTTGGGGAGGTTTGGTAAACAGCAGCCGTAATCTGGCTATAAAACTGTCGGCTATTTTAAAAGACGAAAACGACAGGAGTTTCTTTAGAAAATTCATCCCGTTGTATGCTGATATTCTGCACAAACATTTAAAAGATGCTGATACGAGTAAACAGCTTTTTGAAGATGTTGATTTAGAAATAGACCATCATAAACACAAACCCAATCAGCTAAAAAGAATCATGTATCATAAAATCAATGATTTATATGATGCAAAGAAAATTACAGGCGATCAATTAATCATTTTAAATAATGAATTGCAGTCGTTTACAGATATTTGCGGTGCGTGCGAGCGTATCAAAAACACGCCTATTCCCTACTCTTACAGCGCTTTTATCAAGAAATTTATCTTCTTTTATACCATGACACTTCCGTTTGGATATTCTATTAGTTTGGGCTATTTTGTAGCGCCGGTTGTCGTTTTTATATTTTATGTTTTAGCGAGTTTGGAGCTTATTGCTGAGGAAATTGAAGATCCGTTTGGAGATGATGAAAATGATCTTCCAACAAGAAAGATTTCTGAAAACATCAAAAAACATATTGAAGAATTGATTTAAACAAGCTAAAAATCAAAAGAATAACATACTATTTTGAGCTAAACAGATGTTTTAAGGGAGAAAAACCAAATAAATTCTTTCTTACTACAATTCTCAATCCTTATATTTGTATCCTGATAAAAGAATAAAACTAACATGAAAATATCTTATAACTGGTTAAAACAATTCATTAAAACGGATTGGACATCTGAGCAAACTTCTGAATTATTGACAGATCTGGGTCTTGAAGTTGAAGTTGTTGAGAAATACCAGTCTATTAAAGGCGGATTAGAAGGAGTTGTTGTAGGACATGTACTTACCTGCGAAAAACATCCTGATGCTGACCGATTAAACATTACTACAGTAAATATTGGTTTAGAAGCTCCTGTGCAAATTGTATGCGGTGCTGCAAACGTGGCTGCGGGACAAAAAGTTCCTGTTGCAACTATTGGAACCGTTTTATATGATAAAGAAGGTGTTGAATTTACTATTAAAAAAGGTAAAATTCGCGGACAGGAAAGCCACGGAATGATTTGTGCCGAAGATGAATTAGGTCTTGGTACTGGTCACGACGGAATTATGGTTCTGGATGAAAATTTGGTTCCGGGAACTAAAGCTTCTGAAGTTTTTCAAATTGCAGATGATGAAGTTTTCGAAATTGGTTTAACGCCAAACCGTGCCGATGCGATGAGTCACTTTGGTACAGCACGTGATTTAAGAGCCGGAATGCTTCAAAGAGGTATAAACGTAGAATTGATTACGCCATCTGTAAGCAATTTTAGAGTTGATATGCGTACGCTTAAAATTGATGTTAATGTTGAAGAACCAGCTTTAGCACCAAGATATTGTGGCGTAACGATTTCAGGAATTACGGTTCACGAATCTCCAAAATGGCTTCAGGATCGTTTAAAATCGATTGGTTTAACTCCAAAAAATAATATTGTCGATGTTACTAATTATGTTTTACACGAATTAGGACAGCCGCTTCATGCTTTTGACGCTGCAAAAATTACCGGAAAAGTAATTGTAAAAACATTACCTGAAGGAACAAAATTTACCACTCTTGATGATGTTGAAAGAACATTGCATGCTGAGGATTTAATGATTTGCGACGAAAAAGGACCGCTTTGTATTGCAGGAGTTTTTGGAGGAAAAAAATCCGGAGTTACAGATGGAACAACTTCTATATTCTTAGAAAGTGCTTATTTTGATGCTGTAAGCGTTCGTAAAACAGCAAAAAGACATCAATTGAATACAGATGCTTCTTTTAGATTTGAAAGAGGAATTGACCCAACTATTACAGAATATGCTTTAAAACGTGCAGCTATCTTAATTCAGGAAGTTGCGGGTGGAAAAATTACTTGTGATGTTGTAGAGGTTTATCCTAAAAAAGTAGAAGATTTTTCGGTTTTATTGAATTTCAGCCACGTTTCTAAAATCATCGGACAGGAAATTCCAAAAGATACCATCAAAAAAATCCTGGTTTCTTTAGATATTAAAGTAAACAGCGTTTCTGATACAGGATTAGGTTTAACTATTCCTGCGTATCGTGTTGACGTTCAAAGAGAAATTGATGTTATAGAAGAAATTCTAAGAGTTTATGGTTACAACAATATTGAGTTTTCTAAAAAATTCAATGCTACGGTAGCTAATTCTCCAAGAACAGAAGATTATAAAGTACAAAATGTTATCGCTTCTCAATTAAACTCTCAAGGTTTTCATGAAATGATGGCAAACTCTTTAACAACGGCTGCGTATGCAAAATTATCGACTGTTTTAAAAGAAGAACATAACGTTACAATGCTAAATCCTTTAAGCAGTGATTTATCGACAATGCGTCAATCGTTGTTGTTTTCTGCACTTGAAGCGATTTCATACAATATCAATAGAAGAAATTCTGATTTAAAATTATTTGAATTCGGAAAATCTTATCACAAATACCTAAACGGTTACGAAGAACACAAACATTTAACTTTGTCTATTTCTGGAAACAGAAATAAAGAAAGCTGGACAACGCCGCAAAAAGGAACTGATTTCTTCTTGTTGAAAGGTTATGTAAAAGGTATTTTGGCTCGTTTAGGAATTGAAAAAATTTCGAATGCTCCGGTTCAATCTGATGTTTTCTCAGAAGGAACTTCTATTTGCTACAACAATGATACGTTAGTGGAAATGGGAGTTGTTAAGAAATCGATTTTAAAGCATTTCGGAATTAAACAAGATGTTTATTATGCTGATTTCAACTGGGATTTAATCTTAAAAATCATTACAGGAAAAATTAAGTATACTGAAATTCCTAAATACCCTGAAGTTCGCAGAGATTTAGCTTTGTTAATCGATGAGAAAACTACTTACGAAAGTATTTTTAACTTAGCGAGACAAACGGAAAAAGCACTTTTAAAAGACATTAATTTATTTGATGTATATCAAGGCGATAAACTTCCGGAAGGAAAAAAATCGTATGCTTTAAGCTTTACAATCCAAGATAATACAAAAACACTTACTGATGCTCAGATTGATAAAATCATGTCTAAATTACAACAGACTTTTGAAACTGAACTTGGCGCAAGCTTAAGATAAATCTTGAAGTTATTAAATAACAAACCCGACAGGTTTTATACTTGTCGGGTTTATTTTTTTGTTTCATGTTTCAAGTTTCATGTTTTTTTCAAGTTTCAGGTTTCAGGTGGTTGCCTGAGTATTGTTTTACCATAAAATTCGCAAAGAATTTCACAAAGTTTATTGAAAGTTTTTGTTGACCCACATCTTCAAAACATTTCCTTCTTTACGCAATCCTTTGCGGACTTTGCGGTGTATTAACAAGCTGCCAAGCCTGAAACCCTAAACACCAAAAAACAAAAACACTAACTAATTAAATATCTACTCCAAATTTGATCCCCCAGTTTCTGAATGCCTGTCCCAAGATTTTCAGTTTCTAATTTTTGACGTGAATTGTCATCAAATAGGAGTTCAAGATATATTCTTCCGTATTCTTCACTTACATTCCATTTTCCTGTATCTTTTTGAGAAGATTCACTTGGCGCGTACAAACCGCCGCCGGAAACACTTCTAAAAGATTCTTTAAAATAAACCGCACTAAAATCTGAATACAAATAAATAGCGTATTTTATTTCTTCATACCAGCCTCCGCCAGAGTAATCCCTGTCGCTGTTTGCTCTTTCCAGACGAAGTACTTTATTAGATAAAGTATTTACCATTTGATTGACTAAATAACTCATAATCTTAATTATTGATTGTTAGTTATAAATTTTCACTCTGTCTTTTCTGCTGAAAGAATTTTCTTTACTGCTGTTTATGTGCTTTTAGCATCGATTTTTATTCCTAAAAATTGACATCGTAAAATTATTTAATTACAAAATAGTATTAAGCCGTATTTTAACCCGTTTTTTTAGATAATTTTACTGTAGAAAAAAGGGTATTTTTCCCCTTGTATTGTTTTTAGGCATCAAATAATTTTGTCGCTACAATTAAAAAAACTGTAAACAACCATTAACCAATTAAATTAAAAATAACAATGAAAAATCCACCCGCAAAACCGAATCAGTTAATATCGAAAGAATTTGCAAAACAATTAAATGTTAACTACAACAATAAAAAAGCTGCATCCTTAACTGGTAAACGTGCTAAAAAAGAAGATGCAAACGCTATTTGGTATTCATTAGAAGCTTTAGAAAGTTACATACATTATATTAAAACCAATGGCGCAAAAGACGGATATAACGTAGATGGAATACGTTTTTATTTTGGTGTATATCCAGATGATGAACAACATGGCGACAAAGCCGGATTAACAACCTTATTCTTGGTTCCAACAGGAAAAAAAGTTGAAGATAATACCGCAAAAGTTCAAAGTTTTGCAATGGTGCAAGAATCAGCTCCAGCTGATATTCAAAGTCTTGAACCTATGAATTACGGTAATATCGGCAGACCGCCAAGCTTAATCTATTAATAAAAACTATGTTTGAATTTTTAAGATCGTATATCATTTATTTAGCTTTATTATCAGGAGGCATCGGATTAATTTCAATGCATAAATTACCTGGTAATAAAGCTAAATTTTTAGTAATTTTAATCTTTTTTTCTGCACTAATAGAATTAGTGGGATATTATTTTACCTATTTGACAGGCTTATTAAATTATTATGTTTATAATTTCTATATGTTTGTCAGCTTTTCTGCCTATATATTACTGATCCGAAGTCTTTTGTCGAAGATAAATTACAGGATGACGGCAGTTTTCTTTTTAATTCTGTTTATTGTTTCTTTCTTTTTAAACATAATTTATTTTAAAGAAGATACAAATCGTTCCTTTACATACAGTTTTGCCATAGGAGTAATGTTAGTATTAATATTATCCTGCTTATATTTGGTGGAGATTTTTAATTCAGACAAAATTTTAAATTTCAAACGATCTGTTTTTTTCTGGTACATTTTAGGAATATTGGTTTTCCACGTTCCTTTTACACCTTTTATGTTAGCCATCAATTGGTTTCTTATTAAACAAGACGAATCAGTATTTAGTTTAGTATTGTTCATCTTAAATTTTTTAGCACATAGTTGTTATATTATAGGTTTTTTATGGAGCGAAAAGAAATACAACTATTAGTAATTTCATTAGGTATTGTTTTTTTTACTTTACTGGCCGTTGTACTTGTACTTTTCTTTTATTTTTTAAAGAAGAAGAACAGCTATCTGGTCGAAAAAATGGAATCTGAAATGTATTTCCAATCGGAATTGGTAAAAACCCGAATCGAAATTAAAGATCAGACGCTTTCTGAAATCAGTAAAGAACTTCATGATAATATTGGCCAGATTATATCGGTTGGAATTATGCAGCTCAATATGTCTATAAGCAGTAATAGTATTGAGGTAGAAGAATTAAAAGACCTTAAAAATGTACTTGCAAAAGCACTTGACGAACTCAGAATTTTATCGCGCATTATTAATAAAGATAATTTACTGCAAAGCAACTTTATTGAAGCTATAAAACAGGATTTAATACGTATAAAAAAACTTAGAAAAATTCAGTACCGGTATAATTTGACAGGAGAAATTCCGAAGATAACCGAAGAACATGATTTGTTCATTTACCGAATCTTTCAGGAAGCTTTACACAATAGCTTAAAGCATTCTCGCAGCGATTTATACGAAGTAAATATTGTAACAACTGAAGACCTTTTTCAGCTAAAATTAAAGGATTTCGGAATTGGCTACGATCCTCTTAAAGCAAATTCCGGGCAAGGATTAACTAACATGAAACTGCGGGCTAAACTTATTGGAGCGCAATTGATCATGGAATCAGATTCATCAGGAACAACCGTAACTTTAGAATACCCTTTAAATACCACCAATGAAACCGAATACTAAAAGTAAAATTATTATTGTCGACGATCATCAGCTTTTTTCCCAATCATTAGAACTTTTAATTAAAAGTTTTGGAGACTACGATGTTATCGAGCGATTTGAAAACGGAAAGTTGTTTATTTCCTATCTTCAGGAAAATCCGGATACTAATATCGATTTGGTATTATTAGATGTTAATATGCCTGTTTTAGACGGTTTAAGCACCATGAAATGGGTTAAGGAAAACAGACCTAATTTAAAAGTAATTGCGCTTTCTGTAAACGACGATGAAGAAATCATTATAAAAATGATTACAAACGGTGCAAAAGGTTATTTATTGAAAGATACATCACCCGAAATTTTTAAAGAAGCTATTGAATGTGTTATCGAAAAAGGGTTTTATTTTACCGAATTGGTTTCGGGAATGCTCGTTAACAAAGTAAACAGCGATAATAAAAAAATCAGTTTAAAGGAAAAAGAACTGGTATTTATAAAACATGCCTGCACTGAGATGACGTATAAAGAAATCGCCTCAGAAATGTGTTTAAGCCCAAAAACCATTGATGGTTACAGGGAATCATTATTTGATAAGTTAGAGATAAAAACGAGAATAGGTTTAGTTTTGTACGCTGTTAAACATAAAATTGTATTTGTTTAGTAAGACAGCGCTGCAAAAATTGGAAATTCTTTGATTTTTTCTCTTCCGTTAAGGAAAGTCAGTTCCATTAAAAAATTACATTGTACAATTTCACCGCCTAACTTTTCAACCAGTTCGCAGACTGCTTTAGCAGTTCCGCCAGTTGCCAGAACATCATCGTGAATTAATATGCGGTCTCCTTTTTGAATAGCGTCGGTATGCATTTCAAGACTGTCTGTTCCATATTCTAATGTGTATGAAGCTGAAATAGTTTCATAAGGCAGCTTTTTAGGTTTCCTTACCGGAATAAATCCAGCATTTAGTTCTTGCGCCAATAACATCCCGAAGAAAAAACCACGGCTTTCTGCCCCTACTATCTTATCAATTTTCTGTCCTTTTAAAGAATTTACCAAAATAGATAAGCATTCTTGCCTCGCTTCAACGTCATTTAACAGCGGAGTGATATCTTTAAATAAAATTCCTTCTTTAGGAAAGTCCTGAATATCACGTATATAATTTTCAATCTTCATTTTTTTTTATTTTTCTGTATTTTTTTACTTGTTTATCTCGCATTTATCTCTATATTTGCACCCGCAAACAGCATTCAACAAAGCTACGAAAATTAGCTCAATGAAACAAAAAGGCCTCGTGGCGCAACTGAATAGCGCATCTGATTACGGCTCAGAAGGTTACTGGTTTGAATCCAGTCGAGGTCACTTCTAAAATTGAAAAATCCCTATATATCTGATATATAGGGATTTATTCGTTTTGTACTAGGATTCAAACATTTTTTTTATTAGACACATAAACAACTACATATCAGGTTTTTACATTTAAAATTAAAAACTAAAATAGACAAGTTTACTGTTCTTACTTCCCATAAACGTCCCAATAATTTAATTAGGGAAGTAATTTTAATTATTATTACATATTAAAACAAATTATATAACGAATAGAAAAAAATGGAAAAACATTGGAGTGAAAATTTGCTTAATAAAAAATCTATAATCATATTACTATTTTTAATATTTATATTATTATGCCTTATAGTTTCAGTTGGTCTATTTACTGATCGGCATATTAAATTATTCGGAATTGAATTTAATTCTGAAAAAAAAGATACTATTATAATATATAAAACAAATGATAAACATCAAGGTACATATAGAGAAGAAGATTTCACAGATTCAAATAAAAGAGAACTGAATGAAATTGATTCAAATAAAAATTATAAAAAAAATGAGAACACAAAGGTTAATTCTTCAATAAAATCAGAGAATAATAAATATAATATGAAAGAAGTGAACGCAACTAACCTTCAAATCGGTGATAATAATATTCAAAATATAGGAATTCAACCCAGAAAAATTACAGAAGATTTTTTGAAAGATTTTTTTAAAGTTTTCCCTGACAAAACAATATATATTGGTTTTGTTGGTTCAAATTCAAGCATTGAAATAATCAATACAAAGAAACAGATTATTGAGATCTTAGAACAAAAAGGGTATAATAATATTGAAAAAACACAAGGTATTAGGATAATGGTAAATCCAGATCTACCAAATGAAATTTGCATAATGCGTAATGAACTGGGAGGAGCTAGTTTTTATATACCGTAATATATTTTTAAATTTAAACTAATAACTTCCCACAAACTTCCCTACACATGAAAACACATACTGATTTACAACACGTTACACATAAGGTTTGTTTCCAGTCGAGGTCACAAAAATTAAAATCCCATTTCTAACGAAATGGGATTTTTTTTATGCTTTTTCCTGTTATTTTAACACCCTATTCTGGCATCATGCGCAAAAGATCAAATTACGGGATCATGCGGATCAACACGAAATAGGTATCTTATTTTAATAATATTCTTTCAGTAATTGTTTTATTTAAGGAAGCATCAATTCCGGTAACTTCGGCATACTTATTCTTCTGATCAAGATTGTGGGTGCGAAGTCAGGAGACATTCGCACAGCTTTCCAAAAGAACTCTTCGGAGAGCGGGTATTTTTTTTTACCAATTTATTTAGCTCGAGATCTTTCAGCTCTTTACTAAGCATTTTATTAGATATTCCTGACACATCATTTAGTATTTCTGAAAATCTTCTTTTTCTGTAATAACACAAAGAAGAGATGATTGCTATTTTCCATTTTCCGTTTAGCACATCCATAGAATCCTGAACTGCCATCATTTCTTTTTTATGATCCTGTCTGAAACCGCTATCAATACAACCCATATTCTTATTGTTACCTTGAGGTTACTATTACTTTTTGAAACTAAGCTTCAAATGTAAACAAATAGCCCTTAATTTTGTTCGCCATTCGAATGAGATTAATAAAACAATTTAAATAATTTTAAAATGAAAATAGGAATTATAGGAGCTGGCGCAATCGGCTCTGTACTATCAAAAAAACTAAGTGCAAATGGTCATCAGGTAATCGTTGCCAATTCTAAGGGACCTGAAACAGTTCCGGCAGAAGCTTTGGCTTTTGGGGCAACGGCTGGAACAACTAAAGATGCAATAACTGATAAAGATGTTCTGATTATCTCTATACCTTTTATTCAGATAAACAATATTGCTGCTATCATAAAGGAAAATATTGATAAAAGAACTATCATCATTGATACAGGTAATTATTACCCTGTTCGTGATGGCAGTATTGAAGAAATTCTTGAAGGAAAGCCAGAAAGTATTTGGGTATCTGAAAAACTTGGGAGAGATGTCGTTAAGGCATGGAATTCTGTTGTTGCACCTGTTTTAAAAAACAATGGTTATCCTGCTGGAATGCAAAATCGATTGGCAGTTCCTTTTACAGCGGAAGATGACAATAGTACAGCCGTTGCAAAACAGTTGATTGAAGAGACTGGATTTGATCCATTTTATGTGGGCGATTTACAAGAGCCCTATCGATTTCAACCCGGTCAGCCTTCATATTCTACCTCATTAAATTTAGCAGATATTAAGAAAGCTATAGAACAAGCTCACACATCTTCGAATGCTGCATTACACAGAGAAGAATTTATAGTAACTATGATGAAACTAGGCTGGCCTGATGACGCTAAAACTATGGTTGAAATCTCGCGATTTCTTAATAATAAGCAGGTAAATTAATAATTAAAATTACATTTATTGAGCAAAGATAAAAATGTCTTTTTGTCTTTGCTCAATTTATTATACAACATTAAAATATAAGTGTACTGACAAAGATTATCTGTCAATTATTATTTCAAATGTACTTTCTAAGAAACTGTAATGATTTTTGAAAGCGTATAACCATCGCTGATATTTCCCGTTACAGTGTCCGCCATATTTCGGCTTAAACTGTCAGAAAACAATGAATCCTGTGTATTCGATCTGTCTGGTGCACCGTTATATCCGTTTGAAGCATAAACTGTTGAATAAGCATTAACCGGAAAAGCAATTTGTGTAACCAAAAGCGAATTTCCGCCCGTAGTTAAAACCTCAACATGTATGTGCGGCGCCCTGCCGGGATACCAGCCTGGAAAAATACTCACAAAAGAGACTTCTCCTTTGCTATCGGTAGTTTGTCTTCCGCGAAGAAAATTTTGGCTGGTATAATTCGTCGTCTGTAATTGATTACCTCCATATTGCGAATAATTTCCATCTTTATCACATTGCCAAATATCTACCAAAACACCTGCAAGCGGCAAGCATCCATTGCTTTGATCCTGAACGGTTATTTTCATTAATAAAGGCACTCCGGTTCTATCTCCTATTATATTAGATTGTGCTAATTGTGCCGGAGTTTTAATTGGAAAAGGCCCAACCATTTCAACAGGCGAAACCTGACAGCTTTGTCCATCAACAGGGGGTACTTCTGCTTCTTCTTTTTCATCTTTTGAGCAGGAAGAAATAACAGATGGAATCACTGCCATTGCACCTAAACCTAAGAATCCGTTTTTTAAGAATTTTCTTTTGTCCATGATTTTTTATTTATATCAATGGCAAGTCATTAAAACTTAAAACTGCCATTATGCAAATATGCAGCCTCTTTTGCTTTAAAAACATTGAACAAGTTCAATAAATGCAATCGTTTATTTACTATTGAAAAGTTTTTTTCTGATTTTACTTAAAAACTCATGACTTATGCCTAAATAAGCTGCAATTTGTAAATTGGTAAGACGCTGAGAAAGCTGTGGATATTTTTCGATAAAATCCAGATAAAGCTGATCGGCAGTTTTACTGAGATTATCCATCATGCGCTGCTGCAAAGCAATGTGCGTTTTCTGGGTCATAATTCTGAATAACTTTTCGATCTGCGGAATATTATCGTATGCATATTCTTTGTCATTTTTAGATATGAGCAAAATTTCACTATCTTCTAATGCCTGAATATGCAATTTAGAGAAAGTTGTATTTGTAAAACTGTCCAAATCGGTCAGCCACCAATTTTCTATGGCAAAATAGAGAATTTGCTCCACTCCATTCGGATGGATATGATACACTCTAAAAAGTCCTTTTATTACAAATCCCTCAAAATCACAGATTTCACCTTCTTTTAATAAGAAACTTTTTTTTCTGACTGATTTATTTTGGAACAAGTCGCAAAAAGCTGTCATTTCAGATTCTGAAATTGAAATGTTTTTGGAGATATATTCTTTTAGATTATCTTTCATGATATCAAATAGTGGCATTTTAATGAACAACCAAATTAGAACTAAAAATCAGGATTAACATTAATTTCTCATTAGAAAACTTTAGAACAGTAGAAATCTAGAGGATGATTCGAAGTCCCGTTAAGGATATAGTTTTCTCTCTTTTGGTTTATCGTAATTTTTTGATACTAAATATAGTAATTCCAAAATAATTTTAGCTTACTTCTCATCTACTTGAATACCGTTCTTGGAAAGAATAATAATGGCTTTATTTGCTATGTAAAAAAGCAAAACATTTTTGTGGTATTCTATCAGTAGGTATAAAAGTAAAGTTTACTTTAGAGTTGCAGATGACCATCTTGTATCAAAATCAACTGAACACTTGAATTAGCTTTAAAATGAATAACAAATTTTGGAATATTATCCTTCATTGAATAATTCTAAGTAAAAAACTACTACTAATAATAATAACTAAAATATAACTGCTGGATTTATTGGGTTTAGCAGTTTTCATATAAAGTCAAATTTTAAAAATGGACGTAAAAATGTATCATGTCTTCCCACTTTTGTATAAGCAGGAACAGAAACTCCTACCCTAACTTTGCCTCATTATTAATCATATAAAAAATAAAATGAGCAAAACAATTTTAATCACAGGTGCATCATCAGGTTTTGGATTGATGTTAGCAAACGATCTTCACAAGAAAGGTTTTAATATAATTGGAACCAGTCGCGAACCAGAAAAATATAAAGTACCTTTTAAATTGCTGCAACTGGATATAGATGACGATAATTCAATTCTTGCCTTTAAAGAAAAACTGTCTTCTGAAATAAAACAGCTAGATGTACTGGTAAACAATGCAGGTTTTATGATCACTGGTATTGCAGAGGAAACTCCTATAGATGTAGCCAGAAAACAATTTGAGACCAACTTCTGGGGAACTGTTAAGGTTACCAATGCATTACTGCCGCACTTTAGAAAACAAAAATTTGGACAAATTATAACTGTAAGTTCTATTGTTGGTTTGATTGGACCACCAAATTTATCTTACTATTCTGCTTCAAAACATGCAATAGAAGGATATTTCAAATCACTTCGCTTCGAACTCAATCCCTTTAATATTAAAGTTAGTGTTGTTGAACCTGTTTGGTTTAAAACCAATCTTGGGCACAATGCCATTTCTTCAACAGGAAATATTCCAGATTACAATATTTACAGAAAAAAAGTCAATGCTGCTACTCAAAAAGGTTTAGATGAAGCAGAATCACCAGATGCAGTGGCAAAAATTATTACCAAACTAATTGGAACAAAAGAACCAAAATTTAGCAATCCGGTTGGAAAAATGTCTGGTATGATTGTATTCCTGCAGCATTTTGCCCCAAAAATGTTTGAAAGTTCAATATTAAAAAGCATCAAATAATAGAAATAATCTGAAACGAAAATCTTAGATCGAAATAAATTAAACAAATAAATATTACAATTAAAACAGTACTAATAATTGACCGTGGTTTAGGAATTGGTTTGGAAACCGCAAAATTGTTAAGTAAAAAAGAAAGAAATGAAGAAAAAAATTATAACAAATGCCGCACTTAAAATTAATCCAGAATTCATCGAGGAAGTACTTCCGATTGCAATTGAAACAAAAGCTCATATTTTACTTGAAGAAGGATGTGAAAATTTTGTGCTGATGCGAAAAACTGAAGAGCCCAATACCATAGTAATTTTTGCCATTTATACTTCAAAAGAAACATATGACTGGCATCTGGAACAGGATTATGTGAAACGCTTCCTTGCTTTTTTAAATGGGAAACTGGATGCACCACCAGAAGTGACCTATCTTGAAGAGATGTAAATTGTTTAGATCATAAACTTTTTAAATGTAAATTTATAATGCCTAAAATTGTTAAGCATGAAAAATTATAAAACGATAAGCGAACTTTATACCTCAAACGGGTTTCCGCCTCCAGAAAATCCTCTGCTGGGGCTGGTAACTTTTGAAGAGTTGCAAGGATGCACATTTGCTGAAACAGAATTCACAATGGATTTTTATAAAATAGCTTTAAAAAAAGTAAAATCAGGTACTATTTTATACGGAAAGACAAAGTATGATCATGACAATGGCTCGATGGCTTTTGTAAAACCTGGTCAGAAAATTACAATGAGTGACATTGAACTTACCGAAAAAGGTTTTATGATTTATATCGATGAAGATTTTTTAGTTAATACAAACCTTTATTCTGAAATTAAAAAATATGGCTTTTTTGATTATGAAGTTAATGAAGCTTTGCATTTATCACCAAAAGAAGAAGAAACTATCTGGGATTTATTCTATAAAATAAAATTGGAATATTACAACAATCAGGACGACTTCAGTAAAGATATTATGCTCACTCATATCGATTCAATTCTAAAATATTCGCAGCGCTACTACAAGCGCCAGTTTTTAAACAGAGCCTCGCTGTCAGGAACAATTATTACCAGGTTTACTGAAATTCTTAAATTATATTTCGAAAGTGGAAAACTTCAAAAAGAAGGATTACCGACCGTAAAATTTATGGCATCAAAATTATCTTTATCTGCAAGATATTTAAGTGATTTATTAAAACAAGAAACTGGCAAAACAGCTTTAGAGCATATTCATATTTCTTTGGTTACTGAAGCCAAAAACATTTTAGTAACTACTGATAATACTGTAGCGGAAACTGCTTATAAATTAGGATTTGAAAACCCGCCTTATTTTTCAAGATTGTTTAAAAAAGAAGTCGGATTGACTCCAACAGAATATCGTGAACAATTTTTGAACTAGCTCAATGACTAAAGCCTGTTTGTTTCAAATTAAATCAAAGTGTTCTGGCGCTAAAAGCTCCAATGAAAGAAACCTCCAAAATCAAATTACTGGAGGTTTCATTTTTTTTAAAATTGGCTTTCTCTCAAATCATTATTCAACAGATTATTTTAAATTAGCTGTAAAGAAATTCTCTAACTTATCGAAAGGAATTATATTAACTTTATCATACAAATCAACGTGAACGGCATCTGGTATAATTATTAATTCTTTTGGTTCATTTGCCACTTTATAAATGTCTTCACTAAAATATCTTGAGTGCGCCTTTTCTCCTGCGATTAAAAGCATCGGTCTTGGCGAAATTTCTTTTACATAAGTTAAAATTGGCATATTCATAAACGATAGTGGATTAGTGATCAGCCACGCTCCATTTGAGTTCACAGAATTGGCCTGAAAACCACGTGGAGTTCTGTAATAGTCAAAATATTCTTTTACAAATTGTGGTTCGTCGCCTTTCAATGTTTCCGGTAAATTTCTTGGGCCGTCTGCCGGTTTTCCGTTTTCGGCATCTTTCCAACGTTGCTGACCCAAAGCTTCCAACGTTTTGGTACGTTGTTCTGGCGTAACAGCATCATTGTAACCTTTCGACATTACTCTGGTCATATCATACAAACTTGTTGCAGCAACGGCTTTTACTCTTTTATCAACCGCTGTGGCATTCAAGGCAAAACCTCCGAAACCGCAGATCCCAATGATTCCAATTTTATTTCTGTCTACATTTTTTTGTGATCCTAAAAAATCAACCGCGGCACTGAAATCTTCAGTATTGATTTCCGGAGAAGCTAAATTTCTTGGTTCGCCTCCACTCTCTCCTGTATAAGATGGGTCGAATGCTACAACAGCAAAACCACGCTCAGCCATAATGTTTGCGTATAATCCTGATGATTGTTGTTTCACAGCACCAAATGGTCCGCTGATGGCTAATGCGGCAAATTTTTTGGTTCCTGCATTTTTCGGAAGATATAAATCTCCACTTAAAGTAATGCCATAACGGTTTTTGAAGCTTACTTTTTGACGGGTTACTTTCTCACTTAATGGAAAGGTATAGTGCTCTTTTGATGTATTCATTTTTTCTGAATTTAATTTTACTTTTTGTGCAAATAATTGTCCTGTTATCATAAACAGTGTTACAATGGCTAATGCTTTTTTCATTTTATTAATTTAAATTGTTCTTAAAAATTTTGCAGGAATTCCCCCTACGATAGTATTATCAGGAACATCTTTAGAAACTATCGCTCCCGCTGCAATAACTGAATTTTCGCCAATCGTTACGCCTGGCAAAATGGTTGCATTGGCACCAATCCAGACATTTTTTTTAATGTGAATTGGTTTTGGAATTAAAGAATGTCGCTCTTCGATTGAGGTTGGATGTCCTTCAGTAAGCAAACTTACTTTAGGAGCTATTAATACGTTGTCTTCAATTGTAATTCCACCTAAATCAAGAAAAATGCAATCAAAGTTGATAAATACATTTTTACCTATTTTAGTATGTTTTCCGTAATTGATATGTAATGGTGTAAATACAGTTACACTTTGGTCAATTTCAGTATCAGTAATTTGGCTTAAAAATTTTCTGATTTCAACAGAGTTCGATGAATTGTTCATTTCAACCAATATTTTTTTTGTAGCAAAGGAAGCTTCACGCATTTTATACGCATCATTGTCGGTAGATGAAATGATTTCTCCGTTTTTTAGTCGTTCGAATATCGTTTTTGTTTGCATTGTCTATTAATATTAACAATGCAAAATTAAACACAAAGCCTCGCAGTGACTTTACTGCGAGGCTCAAAGAATCTTTCTGAGAAGCTCAATAAATTAAGAGATAGGTCTTTCTTCGATAATCATAAAATGAGCCACACGGTTTTTGATGAACCATTTTCCATTTTGAGCCACATAGCTGTCATCGTATTTTACACTGTAATCAGTCAAAATATCTTTTCCTTCAACTTCTCTGATCATTTTGATTTGAGTAAAAGAAATTCCGGCAGCACTTTCACCGTCGATTTTTACCGTATGTTGACCGTTTAATGTAAAATAGGTTTTTACTAGAGAAGCGTGATAGTTGAAATCTTTTTCCATATTTTCCCTTCCGGAAACATCTGCGACCAAAGCGCCGCCCATATAAACTTTATAAGTAACATCTGGTGTAAATAGATCCATCACTTCAGCAATTTTTTTATCATCACTTAAATAAGCATAATGGTCAATCAAGTTTCTCAAATCTTCTTTTGTTTTTAAAATCTCTAGCGTCATAATTTTGTTGTTTAATTAAAATTGAAAATTTATTTTCTGTAATTATTACAAGTCAAAATTATATTATATTTGCTTACAATTTATTAGTCATTACCTAAAGGTTAGCAGGTAACAAACAAGATAGTTATGGGTGAAACACAAGAAAATCAAACAGATAACAAAGCATTTACAGAAGAATGTCATAAAGTTTTAATGGCAGTTTCAGATGCATTATACGTCATTGGGGGTAAATGGAAACTGATGATTATCATTGCCATGGCAAGAGGAAATAAACGGTTTACCGAAATTCAAAGGCAAGTTACAGGAATCTCTGCTCGCGTGCTTTCAAGCGAATTAAAAGAACTGGAAATGAATGGTTTTATCATCAAAAAAGTAGAAAATGGCTATCCGGTAAGCATAGAATATGAACTTCTGCCTTATAGCCATACGTTAGAAGAAGTTGTGGGAGCAATGACAAAATGGGGAATGCAGCATCGTGAAAAAATTAAAAGCGAACAGTCTTCCGGAAAACTAAAAAATGATAAAGTTAAATAACTAAATTTCTGTTGGCGAAATTCCGTATTGCTTTTTAAATGCGGTTGAAAAATGAGAAGGGTTTTTAAAGCCAACTTCCATATATACATCCTGTACTTTTTTGTTCTCTTCTTTTAATTTTATGTAAGCCATCTCTAAGCGTCTTTTTATCAACCACTTTTGTGGTGTGAGACTGCTTATTTTCTTGAAATCTCTTTTGAAAGTCGCCAAACTTCTCCCTGTAAACGAAGCGATTTGTTCCATTGAAAGTTCTTCCATATAGCTTTCGTTGAGGAATTCCAAAAGGTCAATTTTCCAAGGCTCAGCAAAGTCAAAAAGTATTGGATAAAGTTCTTCGTTGCTATTTAGCAAAGCATAAATTCCTTCTAATAATTTCAATTGTGTAACGCCTTCGGTTGGTTGTATGTTGCTGTCAAAATAAGGGGTAAGCGATTGAAATAAACTTTCTATTGCAGGACTTGGTTCTAACTTGAAGACGGTTTTATCAGAAACTTTAACAGCTGTAGGAATTTCAGTTTTATTCATTTTACTATAAAAATCACGTAACACATTACGTTTGAACGTTAATGAAATGCCTTTGTACAAATCTTCACCTTTGCTGTTTTTGTACATTTTCAAACGATGGTCTCTTCGGATAAAAGCACAATCTCCAGCCTGCAATTTTATTTTTTTATTTCTGTCTTCTATAATCTGTTCGCCGGAGTACAAATAAACCAAAACATGTTCAGGCGTAGTGTGAATACACTTTTCGCTATAATCATTAAAGCAGGACAAGAATATTCCCGAATAGCTTAATGTTTTTAATTTATCCTCTTGCTCTACATCCATAATTTTCTATTACTGCATAATTAACATACAAAAGTAAAATTTATATTTTAGCATTGCTTTGTTGTGAGGTTCTTTTTATCTTTCTGTAAGGCTCAACTAGATTATGAACAATAACTATTTTCCCATAAAGAAGCGCCAATATCTGAATAAATGAAAAGCATAATATCCAAAACTAAACTATCACTTATTAGAAAATAAAAGCGAAAATAGTACTTTTAGAGACATTTATTATTAAGGATATTATCTCTATGTATTTTTATTCAAAGCAGAAAATTATTTAAATAAATTATTTAAATAATTTTCCATAAATAACTGATTACTAAAGACAAAAGTATTAATAAATTTACATTTGATCAAATACCTGGAATAATGAACAAGCTTCATAATAAGTTAGAACACTTGGAAAAGCTTATTATAAACATTTCTACTATAAAAGAAAATAAAGATGATCTTCTAAATATTGAACAAGCATCTAAACTTTTAAATCTGTCAGTATCTACAATATATAGTAAAGTATGTAAAAAAGAAATCCCCGTTAACAAACAAGGCAAGCGTATATATTTTTACAGACATGAGTTAATAAAATGGATTAAGTCAGGAAGGGTAAAGACTTATTCAGAAATGAAGTATGATATTAAAAATTTCAAAATGCAGCTCTTGTCGTTTAGTTTAATATCTTTTTAATATCAGTTCAAATGAATAATAAAAGTTTATAACTACCTTTGCATCAAACAACTCCCATGAGTTTTGTTATCTCAATAAGGATACTTTGTTTTATTTTGTAATACTTTGCTTTAAATTGTAACATAATTGTACCAGTGAAGTTCGAAACTCTATTAAAATAAGGAAAGTTAATTTCTGCATCGGAAAATAATTTATAAAAATGGTTTGACTTTAATTAAAGTCAAACCATTTTATTTTTAAACTTCACACTTTTTAGAATAGTGTCAAATAATGAAGACTTATTCTTTAATAAATGTTTTGCTTAGAACGTCATTTCCTCTTTGAATATGCAGTAAATAAACACCTGCAGGTAAATTACTAGAATTATATTGAATATCAATTCTACCAACTTCGTAAACTTTATCTGCAATTGTAGCGATTTTTTGTCCATTAATATCAAACACTTCAATGGTTGTTTTATCTTGTTCCGTTTGCAAAAAGGTTATATTCAGGTTTCCTTTTGCCGGATTAGGATAAACACTTAAATCTACTTCTGTTTCAAAAACTGATTTATTAGCTGCCAGTGTAGTTACAGTACAGTTAGGTGTGGTACTAAAAGCCATTTGAGCAGCTGTAAAGTTGGTAAATGTTGCATTGATATCTATATTAGAGTTATCACTTACGCCTTTACCATCGCAATTGTCTCTTCCGTTTCTCCAATACGGAAACTGTAAATAAACACCAGGCGTAGAGCAACTGCCAATTTCTGCATCGCCCCCCACTACAACTGAGCTTCCAAAATTTCCGGCAAACAACATCGCATTTCCTTTTATATTAGCCGTATTGGCTACTGATCCGCCTTCCATCCAGGCATTTCCTTCTACAATGGCACTATTTGATAAAGTTGCATTGTACACGCATGCGTTACCTCTTACAATTGCATTGCCATTTATTGTTCCACCATCTACCATAGCGTAGTCATCTATACGGGCATTTCCTGAAATATTTCCGCCTCTCACAATTGCATAAGGACCTACGTATACTGTCGAGGCTACAGTCGCACTATTAGATACCCATCCGCCTCCGTTTGTGTGTAAATGTCCGTTTGTTTTAAGAAAACTTCTAAAACTAGCTGCCGGCTGAAATCCTTCAGGAGTAGCATTTGCAATTTTTAGTTCATAAGGATATCTTCTTTGTTTTGGATAACCCACATCCATATTGTAATTAACATGGACTTTTGGTGCTGCAAAAACTACAAGATAAATATTGGCTTCTGTCGAGGTATTAAGCGTAAATGAAGCTTCCCCATCTGTTTTATACATCGGACTGTAACGAGATATTGTACCATCAGTTTTTGTGGTCACGAAACCATATCTCCAGCCAGCCTGAGTTGTGTTAACTTCTGTATGTCCTTTAAATTTTATGGTAACTTTCTTTTGAGTTCCTGTACAAGTTGGGTATAAAGGGATTACATTCATTCCGTAATCTTGTGGAGCCCAGTCATTATTGGTATAATATTGATCTGTTGTACCCGTAACTTTTGTCAGCAAAGTGTATTGCCTGCTGGTGTAACGAGGCATATTCGTTTTTATGCTGTTGTAAACGTTTCTGATGGTTTTTCCAAAATTACTGGTCGTATTGATTTGAGAGTTCCATTGAATAGGATAATCGAATGCCGGTTGTCGCTGCGCATATCCCCAAAGATAATCATCGAGTTGGTCTTGTGTAAAACCTTTTAATCTCTTAATAGTTTCAAGCGGATGTTCTTCATTTATCGATTCCGCCCACATTCTTCTTGTAAAATCAAAACCTTCCTTTTCCTGCACATAATACATCAGATGAAAATTCGTGTAATGATGTCGGTTAGAAGACCACATAAAATGTTTGGTCTGTATCCAGCGGGTCAAAGTTCCGTCGATTTCTGCCCATTGCGGATAAGCTTGGGCACGCATAAAATTGGCATGTCCTTCAAAGAAAGGACCTGCCCAATCATATCCGGAAAATGCTTTTCCGGCACCTGGATTTTCCTGTATCTGCATCATCATTTGCAGCGTGTGTGCAAATTCATGTGATAATGCTCCACCATCTCTTGTGGCTTCAGGATGTACAAACATTGCACCAATTGTATTGCTAAACGAACTGGCTTGTGCAAAAGCTTCCAATCGTGGATCTGTAGAATTCCAAGTATTCATCATCATAATAATGATCTTGTATTTTCCAAAATTTGTTGTTGCAGCATTATTTATAAAATGCAAATCGGTAATGTAGCGTTTAAAGCTAGTCTCAAGCGTATCTGCAACCGATTTAGGAGTAAATCTTAAGGTTGCATCAGCATATGCTGCAGGATTTGTACCCACTTTATCACCCCAATAAAGTACAAAGTTCGTAGACTCGTACTTTCTGGTGTTGGATACTTTATTATAAAATTCATTGTTGGGGTCACTCCATTCTGTGGGAGTAAAAAGCGTTTTCTGTGCAATTGCAAAATAACTGGATAGAAAAACGACAACTAATAGTAAAAATTTTTTCATAGTTTATTGAATTAATAGGTTAAGAAATAGCATTCTTTTGTAAATGTAAAAATCACACTAATATATTTGTAAGACAATATTATCTAAATTTAATACTATTTTACCTATTTTATTAAATTCACTTTTTTGTTTTACAATAAGTTACAAAATCAAACTTTTAAAAACTAATCAACAGCTGTAATCTCTAGTACAATACTGCTTTCCTGTCTTGAAGAAGAAACTTTTACTCCTGCTTTCATAAGGAAATCTCCGGAAAAAACATTTCCTGATACCTCAAAAGTATTTTTAGCTTCTGGCATGATATTAATTTCTTCAACTTTGTATTTTTTTAAAGGATCTAGTCCTTCTAATCTTACCAGACTATAATTAGGATCTGCTAGCGGATGCAGGGTGTAAGAAAAAACTACCGATTTTGTTTTGTCCTGATTTACATACATTAATACTGCTCTGCTCTCTTCATAAGGCGAAATCAATCGATACAAATCGCCTTGCCAAATTACCGGACTTAACCTTTTGTAATTAGAAACTGCTTGCTGGCAAAATTGCAATTCGTTTGGTTTTAAGCCACCTACTTGAATATCAAAGCCTAATTTACCCATCATAGCAACATCAGTTTTAAATTTAACAGACTGATTTCCCATAGATGTAACGTGATTGCAAGTCGCCAATGCCGGATAAAAATTAGAATATCCCCATTGTATAAAAACCCGATCAAAAGGATCTGTGTTGTCGCTTGCCCAAAACTCTGTAAAATAATTCAGCATTCCGTAATCGACTCTCCCTCCACCTCCGGCACAAAGCATCATAGGCAGATTCGGGTATTTAGCTTTTATGCGGTCAAGCACTTTATACAAGCCTTTTGTATATTCTATAAATAAATGCGACTGCTGATTTTTTAAATACGTTGAATAAGCGCTTGTCATCATGCGGTTGCAATCCCATTTAAAAAAAGCTACTCCTGATTTGGTTTGCATGATATCGTCTACCACTTTAAAAACAAAATCCTGAACCTGCGGATTGCATAAATCAAGAACCAATTGCGTGCGATAAATACTCTTTTCCCTGTTAGGCAAACTCAATACCCAATCCGGGTGTTTTTCATATAATTCTGTCTTTTCGTTGATCATTTCCGGTTCGATCCAAATACCAAATTTTACATTTGTTTTTTGAGCTTGTTCCATCAAAAAACCAATTCCGTTTGGCAATTTTGACTTTGTTGCCTGCCAGTCTCCTAAACCTGATGTCGAACCGCTTCTTGGATATTTGTTACCAAACCAGCCATCATCCAGCAAAAACATATCTACACCCAATGTTTTGGCATCTGTAAACATATTAGCCAGTTTATTTTCATCAAAATCAAAAAAAGTCGTTTCCCAGTTATTTAATAAAGTTAGACGTGGTTTTTCGCCATCTTTAAGACCGTATTTTCTAGCCCAGGCGTGTAAATTTCTACTTGCCTGACCTTTTCCCTGATTCGAAAACGTATAGATAAAAACAGGTGTTTTAAAGGTTTTTCCCGGTTCGAGATTGTATTCTGATGCAAATTCATTAATACCTGAAATAATTCTCAGTTCGTTATTATTATCAATATCAAATGTATATTTAAAGTTTCCGGACCATGCAATTGTACCAGCAATCACTTCGCCGGTATTCTCGCCTGATTTTGAATTTAAAGAGAGAAAAAAGCTTGGCGGCGCAAACATATTGGTACGAACTCCTAGTTTAGAATCGATCACTTTAATACCTCTTGTAAGCTGACTTTCCTCCATTCTCATTTCTTCAACCACATCGCTGTAAAATTGAGTCAGCCAATATTGATCTGCATCGAGATGCAATGCCGATGAAGCGTAATTGTACAGCATCACAGGTTTTTTCTCATTGTGCTGGATTTCTGTCCAGGATTCGATGACATTTTCTTTATAGAATGTTTTATAATGAAGATTGACAAAAACCGGATATTCAGGATCTTTTAATTTGATAATAATCTCAGCTGTATTGTTATCTATTTTTTGAATGGTATGATTTTGATATTCTAATTCTAATGAAGGGTTTCCGTCGTTATGGGTAATTCTTATAGCGGGTTCAAATAAATTATCGGTTCCAAAAGTGGGATACGCTGAGTGGCGCAAATCGATTAACGGATTTCCGTCATTCACCACAAAATTCTTGGTATTTTCTTTTGAAACTGCTTCGTATTCGGCACTATTGTTCAGTTTTGTTCCCAGATACGTCTGATACAATTTTTTGTTTTTACCAACCTTTAAAACTAAAGCCGAAGCCTCGGTCTCTATCTTAATTATTGAACTTTCCTGCGCCTGAACAGGCAAATACATAATAGTCAGTAAAAGTAAAAATCGCTTCATTTTTTATTTTTATTTAATTAATGCTACAACGAATTACAATAATTTTATTAAACACAATCTGCCCTAGCCCCGATAGAAGTGGAAATCATTTTGTGGCGAGGTTCATCACAAAAGATTGAAACGTATAGCGGGATTAGCTCCTGAAAAAAAATATTTTTATCATTAGCGATTGAAATAATAAACTGAGTGGATAATTAATATCTACAAAAATTCCCCAACATGTTACTATTTAATATCCAAAAGGGTTCTCAACACTATGCATAGGCGTAGTAAACCATTTGGCTCCATTTCCGGTCATGTAAAAATGATCTTCATGTCTGATTCCAAATTTCCCCGGAATGCATATCATGGGTTCGTTACTCACTACCATTCCTTCCAGTAATTTTATTTCGCTTCCGCGGACTAAATAAGGGAATTCATGAATGTCTAATCCCGTTCCGTGTCCAACTCTGTGAGGCAATCCCGGTAAATCATAGTCCGGGCTAAGTCCGGCTTCCGCCAAAATTTTTCTGGCCGCATCATCTACAGATCCGCAGGAAGTTTTAATTTTTGCAGTTTCAAAAACAGCGAATTGAACTTTTTGCTCTAAATTCCAAATCTTTGTGTATTCTTCAGAAGGGGTTCCGTATACATACGATCGCGTGATATCAGAAAGATATCCTTCAAGTTTACAGCCCGTATCTATAATAACGGCATCATTTTCTTTTAAAGGCTGAGGAACCGAAACACCATGAGGATATTGTGTATCATCGGCAAACAAAACAATACAGAAATAAGACCCTGAAGGTATTCCGGCTTTTATATGTGCTTTATTAATAAAATCAACCACTTCATCAACTGCAATTCCGGGTCTTAATATTCTGGCAGCAGCACGCTGAACCTCCATAGTAATGTCTTTTGCTTTTTGAATAATAGCAATTTCATTCTTCGATTTTTGCATTCTGCAAGCCGACGTAATTTGTTGCGCATTTATAAAAGCATACGAGGTATTGGCTTTAGCAACTCCATCTACTAAAAAATAAGGCGAAGATTCATCAATCGCTATTTGGCTGTATTCAGGACTTTTGGCGCTCAATATTTTACCAAATAAAATATAAGGCGATTCATGTTCTTCCCAACAATTAATATTGTCCTGAATTTTCATGTATTTTTTAAAAGTACCTTCTTCAAATTTTGGCACTATATATTCTAAAGATCCATCATCAAATAATAATGCACCGACCATTCTTTCAGAAGCATTCCATTTTGTTCCTGTAAAATAATACAAATTGGTTCCTGCGTTTAGATAAATTGCCTGAACAGAAAGTTCTTTCATTAAACCAGTTGCTTTCTTTATACGTTCAAGATATTCCTCTAACTTAATTGGTTGTACATTCTGAACTCTGTTTTCTATTTTTTCTAATTCAATGGCTGCATTAGAACCACCTACACCTATTGTCATTTTGTATTTATTTTTTATTTATTTTTTATTTGAATGGATAAATTTAAGAAGTAAACTTTATTCTGCTTTAGGTTTTGTCTGTTTCATCAGTTTTAGTAAATCTTCCTGATTCAGTGCATAATCGTACAATCGTAATGACGCCATAAAACCCGAGAAATTTTCTCCAATATCAGATGCTCCAATTATAATTTTGGCTTTATCAATTGCTGAAGATAAAAGCATATTCTGCGAATTGTCTAAAACGCCATCGACATATACTTTCTCTACAACGCCATCAAAAGTTAAAACAATAAAATGCCATTTATTGGCTTCAGGAACTTTATTGTATTTCATATCAAAATGACCGTCAAGATGTACTCCTGCGCCATAACTTCCACTATTGTAAGCCAATGTATTGTAGGAATTGGCTAAGCCAAATTTGTTTCTGTCACACCACGATAACAAAATATCTCCTTCTTTTGGTATTTCAGGATTTTTAACCCAAGTTGCAACGGTATAAGAACCATTCCAGGCTAATGTTTTTGGTACAGCTTTATCTAAAGTAAAAGCTCCGTTTTTAAAATTGAACGCTTTTATTCCATCTACATTTTCTAAAGAAACTTCGCCGCTTTTGACAAAAATTCCGCCAAGAGATCCTTTATTCGAAACTGAATTTATAGCTGCATTATTTTGAATTTTACTGGCATCAAAATCTACCAATATTTTTTTAGAACTTTTTAAAGCCGGACTTATTTTCGATTCTTTGTTGTGCAATTGCAATGGAATTTCAAATAATGAACTATAGACTTTAATATTCCAAACTGCGGCATAAAGTCCCGTTTTTTCAGTGTCTAAAACCGTTAATTTTATGTAACGGGTTGTTACGTCATTATCATCAATCATTGGACTTCCTGCTGTACGATTTTTGGATTTATCGGCAAATAAATTCCATTTTTTTCCATCGGCCGAATATTCCAATTTATACTGATAATAATAACTCGCAAATTCAAATTGCGTCATTACTCTTTTTACTTTCTTTTCTGCGCCTAAATCAATAATTAAATTTTGAGCCGAAGTATTATCGGCAGCTTTCCACATTGTGGCATTATTATCATCCGTTGCATACGAAGGTTTATATTCATAATCATATTGTGTAGACTTTAAATGATAAAATGATAAAGCGGTAGTTTTTGCTCCAAAAGCAATATTTTCAGGAACTTCAGACTTCACTAAATCAGCAATTCCTTTACTTGAAGGAACTACTTTTTTGATTGTTGAATCGTTTTCAAAAATCATTTTATCAATGCAAACCTGTCTCGCAAGTCCGCCTCGAGTCATTGGATAATCATGTTTATGGTAAACGATATAATAATCGTCTTTTTCTTGCAAGATCGAATGATGACCGGGACCATGAACGGTTTGATCTTCATTTGTACTCAAAATCGGATTGTTTTTTCCGGGTGTAAAAGGTCCGTATGGCGAATTCGAATAAGAATAGCGAACATTGTATGTTTCATCATGACAAGACGCTCCGGAATACATCAAGATATATTTAGAACCTTTTTTCATCATATAAGCAGCTTCAAAAGGCGCTGGCGTTTGCTCTAACGGAATATTGGTCGAATGAACCATTTCACTCATATTATTCTTGTTCAATTCGCCAACAGCATATCCACCATTATAATGCACCCAAGTTCCCCAATAACTATATATTTTTCCATCAGTATCTGTAAAAAACTGTGCGTCCAGAGATGGAAAATTCTCTTTTGGATATCCGTTTGAAATTACCGGAGTATCATTTTCGCTCAATTTTTTCCAAGGTCCAACGGGAGAATCCGAAACATAACCATAAATATTACAGCCTATTTCACAATTTCCAAAATACAAATAGTATTTACCATCTTTTCCTTCAATGATATCAGGAGCCCAAAAATTGGTAATCGATTTTGCCGAAAAAGAAGGGATTTCCATGATATAATTATACCAGTTTTTAAAATCTTTACTATACCAGACAGTTGGAGCGCCCGATGCCAGCATTTCATTGTCTGTGGTGGCATAGATGTAATAGGTATCTCCAAATTTCTTAATTGTAGGATCGGCAAACCAACCCGGCAAAATAGGATTTTTTACTACTGGAATATTTACAGGAATATCTTTTTGGGCAAAAACAGTTCCTGTAAAAGCAAGTATGAAGAGAGTGTAAAATAGTTTTTTTTTTAGCATTGCATTTTGTAAATTAATTTGAGTGAAAAAATTTATCTTTTCAGAAATCAATAACATCCTGAGCGGAATCGAAGGCTTTTAAAAGAGGCTTCGACTTCGCTCAGCCTGACAAACATCGTCCTCATTCAGTCAGACAAAAAGGATTTATATTAATATTTCCAAACTAGTACTTCGGCGGTTTTTATGGCTTTATTTCCAATGATAATTTTGGCGTTTTTTGGTAAATTGATTTCGTATTCTTTATCTGAATAGTTTACTGCTACGCCAAATCCGTCGCGGTATTCTACCATAATTCCTTCAGGATAATTTTCTATTGGAGCATTTTGTTTTTGGTATAACCTTCTTAAAACCTGCTTTTCAAGTTCTCCGTTTTTTGAATCTACACCAATGTAGGTTACTGTTCCTTTTCCTAAATTTCGGGAAATAATGGCTGGCGTTCCGGCATAAAATTCACTTTCGTACGTTGCCCAAACTTCTGTTTCTTTATTTGGTTTTAGTAAATCTCCCCAACTTGTCCATGCAAATTCCTGATTATTAAATTTGATAACACCCGGAGATTGCGGCATTAATAAATCATATGATTCTATTTGAGAACCGATTAAATTCCACATTGGCTCATAAAATTTAGCTTCCCAAAGATGACCCTGGCGATTCTGAATTCCGGATCTGCAACTCAATATTAAGTTTCCTCCATTTTTGGCATACAAAGTCAATTTATCAATCATTTTTTGATCAATCATCTGATAAGCAGGAACAATTAAAAAAGGATAATTAGAGAAATTAGTTGTATCACGAACAAAATCAACCGGCGCACCAAAAGATTTTGAAACTCTGTAATATTTTAAAAAGTGGCCCATTGTATTCCACTCTTTTGTTTGCTTGTTCAATTCGATGCCCATAAAATTATCGGTATTAAATAAAATTCCGGTTTTGCGTTTTAAATAGTAATCCGGCAATGTTGCTTTGGCGTCGTATTTTTTTCTCAGTGTATCGATTTCTTTTATAAACTGAGCAAATTCTTTACCGCCAATTGTTGGTGTTACACCATCTGTACCTACAATTCCGTAATGAAATTGCTCGTAACCGTATAAAGGTGCACGGTAACGATACGTACATGTAAATTTACTACCGCCGGCAAAAACATGCCACAACCACATACGAATACTTCCCGGCAAAGGCTGCGGATTAATGCTTCCCCAGTTTACTTGTCCCGGTTGTAATTCCATGCAACCGTACATTCCTTTTAAAGGACGAAAAAAATCATTTGACATTCCGATACTGGTATAATCGCCCAAACGATATCCTTTCGTACCAATTCCGGGACTTCCTCCATAAACCAAATAACGTGTGTAACAATCAAAATCTAATTCTTTGCTCATACCAACAAAACTTTCGTCATAATTGGATCTGTAATTTGACGTAATCCATTGGTCCTTGCTTATATATTTTCGAATTGTAATCGCTTGTTCATCCAGAAAAGTGGCGGTTTCCTGATCCGCAAAACGATAATGATCCAATTGAGAGTGTAAATTCATTCCCCATTCTTTGTGCAACGGAATATTTATCTGACTGAAATCAGAATAAGTTCCGCTCCAGAAATTGTTTCCCCAAGCCTGATTTAAGGCGTCAATGGTTTTATATTTTTCCTTTAACCAATTGCGATAGCGTTCTTGAGCATCTGCTCCATAATCCAGTAAACGGGAAGGTTCATTATCAACCTGCCAACCCATAATATTTTTATTATTCCCGTATTTTTTTGCCAGTTTTTCAATCATTTTCATCGAATACATTCGATAATAATTACTTGAAAATGAAGCATGTTGTCTCGAACCGTGATCTGTTTTCGTGCCATCTTCATACGTAGCCAGAATATCCGGATGCTTGCGCGTCAGCCAAACGGGAGGCGTTGCTGTCGAGGTACACATTACAATTTTTAAGTTATATTTTGCCGCAATTGCAACCGCTTTATCCAGCCATTTAAAATCATAAACACCTTCTTGCGGTTCGAGTTGTGCCCAGGCAAATTCAGCAAAATGAGTGAATTCAAAACCCATTGCAGCTATATTTTTCAGGTCACGATCCCATTGACTTTCATCCCAATGTTCAGGATAATAGTAGACTCCAACTGTGGTCAGGTCTTTTTTTGGAAAATATTTGTCAAACTTTTGAGCAACTGAATTTAAACTAACCAGTAATACAAATAAAACAAATAGTACTTTTTTCAAAAAAGGTGTTTTTGATTTTTGCTTCATTCCATATTATAATTTAATTTCAACAGATTTATTTTTCAAAGCTATTTTATAAGCGCCTCTCACTTTTTCATACGATAATTTCACGTCTTGATCTACTCTTAAATAAGCATTTGGCGTATAAGTTGTTTTTGGGTCCAAAGTTATTGTGATTGCGCCAGTTTTAGTATTATAAGCTACTTTGTTAAAAGTTCCTGCGTCTAATGTTAACCATATTTTTTTTGGAGCAATAAATACTTTAGATTTTGCTGCAGTAGTAATATCAACTACAATTTCATCTCCTTTTTCTTTTACATTTCCTCCAAAAGCAACCCAGCCATAATCTTTTTCATTGGTAATAAAAGTAGCTGTATTGACTGCATAACCAAAGAAACCAGAGCCATAATCTCCTGATAAATAATCGATTCTTAAAGTTTCAGGATAAGAGTGAAAAGCCGCAGCTCCAAAACCGTCTTCGGTAATATTCGAAATTCCGCCTAATAATCCTCCGTAACCTACTTTTAATAAATGAAAATCATCTGGTGTTTTTCTAAATTGTTCCAAAACCGGAATCGCATTCAAAGTCGATCCATAATGATGAATCTGACGCTCTACTCGTGATAATTTTCCTCCGTATAAAAAGTCCCAATATCTACGGGCATTTCCATTATAAGCCCAGTGTGGCATTGTAGGCATGTAAGCCAATATTGCATCTAAAGTAATCTTTGCTTTATCTGTGTATCCAAAATAATCTGACCACATATAAACTTCTTCCTGACCTGTAGAATCCCAAGGCATTTCACTTCCAAAAGGATAATTTAAGGTTCTCCAATGGTCTGCTCTTTCTTTCATTTTAGCTTCCAGAATAGTGGCCATTTCTGTATAACCTTCGGTTTTTAAATCTTTCAAAATCAATAAAAAGACCGTTCCTTCCATTTGTCCAAACTGCGCATAATACGGCGCTAATCTTGTCATTGCAATACTCGTTTCGTATGCATTTTTCAAATACCAATCCCATGCATGATTTGTAACCAAACCGTCATGATATCTCGCCAAACGATACATTGTCCAATAAGCAGCGGCAACGTGCGGATAATTATAAGATCTTCCCGGATCATCAGCGCCTTTTTTGTCCCATGCAGCCCATGTTTTATAATTTACATCTTTGCTGTAAGTTCCTTCTGGAAATTTTGTTGGCTCATAATAAAAAACACTTTTTTTAACTCCGTATTTAAGCGTATCAGCCGTATTATACTGAATACTTCCCCATAATGTTTTATCTACAAACTGCTGTAATTTTTCTATTTCTTCCTTTTTTGGTTCAATTAATTGCTTCATTACTGCACCAAGCCAGCCCCCTGCTCCTCCTTCGTCACTTAAACCTGAAATCCAGACACGACTGTCCTGAGTTACTTGTTTTTTAGTTTCATAATCATAAGAGATTACCGAAGGATTTCTATGAAACGGATCGTTTTTTTCATCAAACCATTGCGCTGTTGTCAGGAAATTTCCAAAATCAGCCACTACATTGGTTTCTGATTTTATTACTTTATAATTGATTGTCTGTTGTAATCCGTCTTCATATACAACGGTTAATCTTGCTCTTCCCCATTTTTTTCCGTGTACAGCATATTGAAAATAACCATTTTTATTTTTTGATTTTTCCTCTATTGTCAAAGCGCCTTCCGGTTCTACTTTAAAAGATTTTACTGCTTTAGTATATTTTAGAAAAAGTTGACCGTCAACATCCTGAGGCAAAACATAACCCGGAACTCCAACCGCAACCGGACGATCGTTTTGAACTAAAGAATTTTGAATATTTTCAATTTGATCTACTAATACAAACTTCAATGAAAAACTTTTAGTTTCTCCTGCCTTAAGCACTAATGAAGTTGGCGTATTCCATTGATCAGCTGATTTCCATTCATTATCGGCGTAAGCTTTACTAAAAGGCATCCATTCATGGAATCCTTCAAAAACAATACTTCTTGGCGTTTCATCATCCAATAACGGACGATACGCTTCAAAAGGCATATTTGCTTCCGGAAGCACTAACAATGCCGGACCATGACCGCTTAATCTTTTTACTTCAAGATAACCTGCATCTTTACCAATATAGGGGTCAAAAAATACATTGTGAACGTGTGTTTCGTCTAATGTTTTTCCTTCCAGAATGTTATTAAAAACCATCGGAACACCTAAAGCACCAATTTCCTGAGTAGTATTTGATTTGTTTGTAATTTCAAAATGTAAAACTAAATTCCCGTCTTTTTCTTCGTAAAAACGTTTTATCGTTACCGGAATATCTGCTGGTAATGTGTTCGAAAGATCGGCTGCAGCCAAAATATTTCCAGAAACATTTAACGGAGTTACAGATGCTCTTTTGGCCGCTGTAGAATAACTTTTCCAAGTTCCATCGGCAGCTTTAACCCGAAGATTAATATCTCCCAATTGGTAAAGCCCGTCTTTATCACGAATCGAAAGTCGTTCTCCGGGTGTAAAATCAAAAGTTTTATCTGAAAGCGGCGATAATGCGGCTACCGTTTGAGAAGATTTTAATATTTTCAATTCAAATGATTTTGTATTCAAAACAGTAAATCCTTTGTCGACTTCAAGCGTTGATTTTTTAGCTTTAATTCGATCCCAATATTCTTGTGCCTGTACATTTGTCGAAGCTATTGTGCAACAAAATACTAAAACCAAAAGTTGTATTTTCTTCATAATTCTTATTATTTGTGAGCTAATTAAATTGTAATTAGCTTCATGTTAAACTTTTTTAAATAATCAATTCGAGTTATTAAACTGAGTTCGATCATTAGAAATATCCAATTACATAAATAACAGTTATTTATATTTTTTATATTTTCCTGCAAGGTTTTTTTTTAGACCTTTTAGGTATTCAAAACATACCTGCAAGGTTTTGAATACCTTGCAGGAATTCAAATCTTTTGTAAATCAACTATTTGAAATCAGTCGAAAATTTCCAATTCGTTTTATAATCTTCAGAAACCGGTAAATCTTCCAATAAAACCCGAAGCATTTCGACCGGCATTATATTCTCTTTTAAAACGCGATCGTGAAACTGTTTTTCTGTCCAGCCTTTTGCTAACAATTCATTTCTTAAAGCGTAAAATTGTAAACCTCCGGTCATATAAGCAACTTGATATAATGGTGCGTCTCCGCTGGCAAAAGAACGTCTTACTTCTGCTTCAGCATTGGCTTTTTCGTGTCCAACTTCATTTACCAATAAGTCAATACATTGTTGTGGCGTCAATTCTCCTAAATGATATCTTAATGAAAAAATGATTCTCGCGCAACGGTGAATTCTCCAGAATAACATTCCTAATTTTTGTTCCGGAGTTTGCGGAAATTGTTTGTTCCAAAGTATGATTTCCCAATACAAAGCCCAACCTTCCATCCAAAACGGCGTGTCAAAAGGCTGACGATACGACTTATAACGGCTGTTCATGAAGAACTGCAAATTATGTCCCGGAAGCAATTCGTGTTGTACGGTTGCAAAAGAAAAATTAGGATTGTTACCGCGCATGCTCATCAGTTTGTCTTTCTGATCCATATCCTGAGTTGGATATGAAATACTGATTTCCCAGCCTCCGGTAAAAAACGGATTTACTTTTTGACGTTCCGGTGTCATCATAATCATTTGCCAGGTTTCTTTTGTCAAATCCGGCAGCGTAATTAAATCTTTGTCTTCAATAAATTTAATCGATTGATTGTAAAGACTTGTAATCGCTTGAGGTTGTTCACCTGCCGGCACATAAGTATCTTTAACATGTTCTAATGCTTTTTTCCAATCGTTTCCATAACCTAATTCAGTTGAGGCTTTAATCATTTCTTTTTTGCACCATTCAAATTGACTTTGTGCGGCTGCAATGAGTTCTTCTGGAGAATATGGAATATATTCGTAAGACAAACTTTTGATTACTGCTTCTCTTCCAATTGGTTTTCCAATAATACCGCTTCCGTCATCTTTTATACTGGTTTGAGAATAATTTGTTTTTAAAAAATCTTCATAAGCTTTCAATTTCTCTGATAACTTTTTATACGGTTTTTCAACCCACCATGTAAAATTGGGATCATAACTGTAATAAAACTCATAAGCTTCTTTAAGCGATTGGTTAAAATAAGCTACAGATTTTGCTGCTTTATCGGCGGCAAACCAATCTTTAAAAGGTTTGGTTTTTAAAATCTCTGTCTCTTTATCAATGTTATTTGCTGCAACATCAAAAGCTTTAGCCAATTGATTGGAAACCGGATGTTTTCCTCTTCTTCTTTCTTTGATAAAAACGTTTATATCATCGGAGAAATCCAAAACCGAAGCGACTTCTTTGTATCCTTTGTATTCTATTTGTAAAAAATAATTCTCTTTATTTATTAGATTTTTCAGCAACAAATAATCAACTTTTCCATCTTTGGATAAACTTTTAAAATCGATATTTTTTACTGTTTTTTCCCAATCAGAGTAAAACTTAGAAAAACGCACATAATATTCCTCTGATTCTCTATTGGGATAAAAATTTTGTAAAGCTGTTTTGTCTGCCTGAAAAGTATTTACTACATCTATAAGTTCACTTGAAAATGAAGATGTTACCATAAATAAAAATAAAATAAGGCTTAGAATTGATTTTTTCATGTTTTTGGTTTGATGATTCTAAAGTTTTTTTTTGCCACGAATTACACGAATTTTCACTAATTCTTATGGGGATTTTAATACGATTTCTCAAAATAATTATAAAAATAATTCGTGAAAATTCGTGGAATTCGTGGCGAACTTTTTTAACTATTATTTCAATGTAACATCCAGATAAACCGAATGGCGTCCGTAGGTTTCGTAAAACGGTTTGTATGAAACTCCGTCTATAGTAAACTCTAATTTCTTAGGATTTCCTTTTATTGCTTTGCCGATATCATTTGCATCAAAAGTGACTTTGCACCAATCTTTTCTTGGTTCTGTTTCCTGTGCAGCCAATAAAATTGGTCCGTAAAATAAACTCGCGATATTTTGCTGATCCATAACCGGTTCCAAATGAAATTGAAATGGCATACGCAATTCCACTATATCACCATCTTTCCATTTTTTATTCAATGAAAGATAACTTCCCGGTGTTGCTTTTACTTTTTCTTCTTTCCCATTTATTTTTACAAAGAATCCTTTGGTTGCCCAATGCGGCACGCGGACTTTTAGATCAAATTTACCGTTTCCTTTAATCTTAAATTTTGTAAAATCTTCGTTAGGAAAATCTGTTGTTTGTTCTACAGTTATATTTTTTTCTGTCCAATTTAAAGTCGAAGGCACATAAAGATTTACATACAGCGCATTATTATCAGCGCTTTTAAAATAAATTGAATTTTGAAATTTTGTATTGCTTTCAATTGCAGTTCCGTTGCAACATGTAAAACCTGTCATATGAGCATTTCCAAATTGTTTTACTGAACCAGGTCTTAACGGAACATGATATGTATTTGCAGGACTATTCTCGGCTACTGATGAAAGAATGTGATTGTATAATCCACGTTCATAATAATCCATTAATTCGCCGCGCTGCTCATACAGAAATAAATCTCCGGTTAACTTAAGCATGTTGTAAGTTGCGCAAGTTTCATTTTGTCCGCCAGACGAAAAACCATTTTCGTAAATCGTTGCTGGCTGGCTTATAAAACATTCTGCATTTGCAGGATTTCTTGCTCCCGCAACTCCGCCAATTGTATACATATAATCGTTTACGGTTTTGTACCAAAAATTATCGGCTACACGGTAATAATCCGGCGTGTTAGAATCGCGGTACATTTCAAGCGCTCCCATAATTTGCGGAATGTGCTGATTGGCGTGTAATCCTCTAAAAGTATCCACATTTTTAGCGAGTCCGTGTGTGTGATTTGCATCGCCATAAAACACTTTGATATTATCGAATAACTGGGCTACTTCAAGATAATGCGGATCTTTTGTGATTCTGTACAATCTTGCCATTGCTTCGTTCATTCCCCCAAATTCTCCCGCAATATATCGGTTCCACATACTGATAAGTGTTTCCGTTGGGAGCTTTTTCATTCGAGCGTAAACCCAATTTCCCATTCCTTTTGCGGTTTCTAATGCTTTTTCGTTTCCGCTAACTTCGTAAACATCCATTAATCCCGCTAGGATTTTATGTAAAGTATAATAAGGTGCCCAAATTTGAGTTTTTTGTCCGCCGTAAGTGGCTCCGTTTTCTAACATGATGAATTGATCCGGCGGATAAGCGCTGATAAATCCTGTTCCCCAATTTTCATAATCGGTACGAATTCCTTCCGGACTTAAATCAGAATCGTAGGCTGTTTTACCAGGACCAAATGGAACAGCAGTTGGATCTGACACAAATTTTCCTCCTGCTGTTTTTGGTTTGCCCGAAAGCTGAGATAACTGGTACAGTGTATTTACCATATACTCCATTTTATTGGCAAAATTTGCCTGAAGTGTTTTGTCATAACCTGTGCTCGCATATGCCTGAGCAATTGCAGTTAAATAATGTCCTGTAGCGTGACCACGTAATTTTGTTTCCTGCGTATCCCAAACACCAAGTGGTTCGGCTTCTTTTGGTTGTGTTTGTCCAAAAGCATTACGGAACATGTATAAAAACGAATCCGGATCTGTGGTTGCTAATGTTGATAAAAATTTATCGCGATTTTCAACAAATTTTGTCTTGTGTCCGTCAGCATCAGAATTCAATACAACTTGCTCTAATTTAAAAGCTTCTAGTTTGCGTTCTGGCGTTGCAGCTTCTTTTGCAGCTTTTACTGTTACAATTGCTTTTGGTTTTAAATCTGTTCCCGAAACTATTCCGGTAACGGTATATTGCCCGCTTTTAAGTACTTGATTATTATCTTTCGGCGAGGGCCAAATCACGCGTACTTCCGGGCCTTGAATTCCGTTTTTGTAAACTCCTTTGATATAACTTGGCAATCTTGGAAGCGATCCTACAACGGTTTCTACATTAACATCAGAAACACTTGTTAGAAATTGATTGTAAAGCTGTGGAGTTGCAGCTGGGAACTTTGGTAAATCTGTGGCTTGTTCTTCTCCAGATTCTTCTTCCTGACCTTCTTTTAATGCATTGTTATAAATTCTCGTAATTTGTTTGTCTGTTAATGGAACTCTGTAAATTCTGAAATCATGAAGTTTTGCATTCAGATAAATGTTTTCATCTCCAAGCGATTTCCCAATATAAAGTTTGTTTTTTTCTGCCGAATTATAATCGAATAATTTAGCTAAATCTAATTCTGCATTCTTGGTTTCACTTACCAAAACACTATTCACAAAAGTGCTGATTGTTTTTGATGGAATGTTGATTACTACCGCTACATGATTCCATTTTCCTGTTTCTAAAGCTGCACCTTTTGTCTTGTACTTTGCTCCTGCTTCTGTACTTACTTCGGTTTGAATTCCGTCTTCTTTTTGTGTACCTGTTGGTGTAAAAAACCAATGCGAATTCTGGTTTTTACCGAAATCAAAAAAGAGCTGATTTTTTTGTGTAGATCTTAAGAAAATCCATCCAGAAATACTCAAGGATTCTTCGCCAATTAATCCGTCACCGGGAATTGAAACAAATGCTTGACTGTCTGCAGGCAAAGAAAGTACAGTGCCAAATAGTTCGTCATTTACAAACTTGGCTTTTGTATCCTGAATTTTTCCATGCAAATTATTTCGCGACCAATCTTTTGCATCGCCATCAAAAACATAACGTGCAATTAATCCCGTTTCTCCAATTCCGTCTAAAATCTGGTCGCCGTTTTGTGCGCGTAAAGTTGTGGTACACGATGCCCAAAAACTTAATATTACACAAATAAATAACTGATATTTTTTCATCACTACTTCTTTTTCTTATGATTTATAAAACTCCTTTTCTTTATTTCTCAGGAATTTTCTACTTATAAATTTCTTCCCACGTTGGCGGAATCACGCCCAATAAATGCTGTACAAAATAATCTCTTCTCTTGCGTTCTCCAAAATCTCCTCCCGCCGAATGTCCCATTCCGGGAACGGTTACTAACTCGAAGTTTTTATTGGCTTTTATCAAGGCGTTTGCAAATTGCATTGTTGACGCCGGATCAACATTATCATCTAATTCACCCACAATCAACATTAAATTCCCGTTTAATTGTGCTGCATTTGCTGTATTAGAACACGCTCCATATTCTGGTCCAATCGGATATCCCATCCATTGTTCGTTCCACCACATTTTATCCATTCTATTATCGTGACAGCCACAAGATGCTACGGCAACATCATAAAAATCAGAGTTAAAAACCAAAGCTGCTCCGGCGTTTTGTCCTCCTGCAGATGTTCCGTGAATTCCAACTTTGTCAATATTCATATAAGAATATTTGGCTGCAGCGGCTTTCATCCAAAGTTTTCTGTCTGCAAAACCACTATCTTTTAAATTTTTCCAACATACATCATGAAAAGCTTTTGAACGGTTCGAAGTTCCCATTCCGTCAATCTGAACCACGATAAATCCTAATTCCGCCAGAGAAGACATTGCCCAATAATAAGGCTGAAAATTCTTTGGAACAAATGAATCCTGAGGCCCGGCATAAATATATTCGATAATTGGATATTTACGATTCGGATCAAAAGTTGTTGGGCGAACAATAACTCCCCAAATATCTGTTTTACCATCTCGTGCTTTTGCTGTAAAAACTTCCGGAGCAATCCATCCCGTTTTTTGTAATGCCGAAATATCTGCTTTTTGTAATTCTACAATTGTTTTCTGAGAATCAATACTTTTTAAAACCGTAATTGGTGCTGCATCTACTCTTGAATATTGATCGACATAATATTTATAATCCGGTGAAAAAGTTACTTTATGATTTCCGTTTTCCGTTGTTAATCTGGTAAAGTTTTTTCCGTTAAAATCAATTCGGCAAAACTGCAATAAATACGGATCCTGATTGCTGTCTAATCCGCTGGCGGTAAAATAGATTTGCTTTTTTTCTTCATCAACTTTTAATACTTCTCTTATCGGCCAATTTCCTTTAGTAATCTGATTTTTTACTTTCCCGGAAAGGGCATCGTACAAATACAAATGATTCCAGCCATCACGTTCAGAAGCCCAAATAATTTCATTACTTTTTTTAAGGTCATAACGGTATCTTTTTCCACTGTAATCTACAAATGTTGAACTTGTTTCTTCTATAATGACTCTTACTTTTCCGGTTGTGGCGTTGACTTCCAAAACACGATAAACCTGATGTCCTCTTTGATTGTATTCGAAAGTAAAAGCACTGCTGTCATCTTTCCATTCGATTCCACTCAACTCATATTGTTGCTGAAATAAATCAGTTGCAACCGGAATTTGCTTTTTTGAATCCACAACGAACAATTGCGGACTTTTAAACGGTAATTGGTCTCCAGGTTTTAAATAATCTCTGGTTTGCAATTTTGGCTGAAACTGATCTGACGGACTTGACTCAACAAAATATATTTTATGATCTTCTCCAGGTCTGACTTTATAAGCCACAATCTCTTTGCTATTTGGCGACCATTGTAAATACGAAGAATAGTAAAAACCTTTTGAACCGTCATAACTTAACTGCGTTTCTACTTTTGTTTTCTTATTCTTTATATATAAATTATAGTTTTTTATAAAAGCAATATTCAAAGAATCCGGGGAACCTACAGGTTTATTTCCTAATTCATCAAAATTACCACCCCAATAATCATCTGTTTTTGATAGTTTTTTATAAGCTCCTGTTTTAACTATTTCATATGTCTTTAAATAGCAAGATGCTTTAATGGTATCTGTTGTAAAAACTAAAGTTGACAGGCTTTTATCAAATTCTAAATTTTCAATTGGTAAATCATTTGATTTTACCTCTTTTCCTAAAATTTTTGATAAAGATTGTCCCATTTTATTATGATCAAAAGCTTGTATTTGTTTCTGTTGTTTGGTATCAACCAACAGAAATTCTTTTCCTTTTAACAGATTATTGCTATACCATACATACTCATTTCCAATCCAATGAAATTCTTTAGGAGTATTGATAACCTTATTCTTAAATAAAGAATCTACGGCATTTGCCCTTTTATATTCCTTCAAAGTTCCTTGTGCCTGGGTTATTAAACACCATAAAAGTGTTAAAAACACACTTATTTTTTTGCTAGTTGTTCCCATAATTTTAATATTAATAAAAATAGACATAATTAATCGACTACTATAGGCTAATATTAACACATAGTAATATTATATTATCCATCGAAAATGAAATGCAGGCAAAATCAGTTATTAAATACTAATAATCTTCTTAATTTCAGTTTTTCCTAACACCATAGGAATCAATGAAGTAAAATTGATTTTTTTTTTCGGCTTAAGCCAAAATACATTCTAATGTAAGTTTTTCCAAAAAAGCGACTATTTATCTGTACTAGTCAATTGAACGATCGGATATTGTAGAGGCGCACAGCAGTGCGTCTAACATAACGTTGCCGATATACAGGATGTAAGACAGACTGCTGTGCGCATCTACATTAATTACCTTATTCTAAATTTAGGAGACCTAACAGGTTTTAAAAACCTGTTAGGAAATCAAAGATTAGTTTGGGCTTTTTTCCTTTATCAGATAATAAACAGGAATTCCGATTAACATAATTAAGACTCCCCAACCGCAAGTTGAAAATTTCGTAAACAATAACGAAACACAAACAGCCGAAGCAATTATGATATAAAACAACGGTAAAAAAGGATATCCAATTGCTTTGTACGGACGAACAGCATCTGGCATTTTTTTACGTAAACGCATAATTCCGTAAATCGTCAGGATATAAAAAATCAAAACAATAATGATTACAAAATCTAATAAATCACCATATTTTCCGGTAAGACATAATACAGAAGCCCAAATACATTGTGCCCAAAGTGCCCACGCAGGAACACTTGCTTTATTTAAATTGGCTGCTTTTTTAAAGAACAAACCGTCATTTGCCATTGTATAATACACTCTGGCTCCGGCCATAATTAATCCGTTGTTACAGGCAAATGTTGAAATCATAATCATAAGCGCAATAATTAACGTTCCAATATCTCCAAAAATATAATCTGAAGCGACCACCGCTACTCTATCAGATTTTGCTGTTGCAATTTCGGTTAACGGAATAACTGCTACATACATTAAATTAGTCAGCACATAAATGATTGTTACTATTAAAGTTCCCAGAAACATGCTTAATCCAACATTTCTCTTCGGATTTTTTATTTCTCCTGCAATAAAAGTAACTCCTGTCCAGGAATCGCTGGAAAATAAAGTTCCGACCATTGCGGCTGAAATTCCGGAGATCAAAGCCGTAGTATTAATAGGAAGCCATGAACCTGTTTCTGTACTAAAAGAACGCGGCGTCCAGGCATCTGTCCAGTTCGCATTCCATATAGAGGCTTTTGCCGCTAAAGTAAATCCAAAGATGATTAACCCTGAAATGGAGAGTATTTTTATAATGGTTAAAATAGTTTGAAGAATCTTGCTGTTTTTTACGCCGCGAGTATTTAAATACGTTAAAAAAATAATGGTTACAATAGAAACAATTTGCGCCACATTGAGTTTGAAATTTCCTATTTCATATAAAATATTTTCATCGCTAACAGCAGGAATTAAATAAGCTGCAAATTTTGAAAATGCCACTCCAACCGCCGCAATAGTTCCGGTTTGAATTACGGCAAAAAAACTCCAGCCGTACAAAAAGGCTATTAATTTATTATAGGCTTCTTTTAAATACACATATTGCCCGCCGGCATTAGGAAACATTGCACTGAGTTCGCCATAACTTACCGCAGCGATCATGGTAATTATTCCCGAAAGAAGCCAAATTAAAATAAGCCATCCCGTTGAACCAACTTGTCTGGCAATATCAGCGCTTACAATAAATATTCCGGATCCTATCATAGAACCTACTACGAGCATGGTCCCATCGAGAAGTCCTAATTCTTTTTTAAATTCTTCATGATTCTGGTCTTTCATTTTTTGGTTTGTTTTGTTGTTTTTTGTTTGAAAATGCGGTAGTCATTTTTTTATTCTAAATGTGGTCAGTATTTAGAATTTTGGTATTTGAGTTTTGTTTTTATTATTTGTAATAGTGAATTATAATAAAATATGAAACTTCAGAGGCATAGTATTAGTTAATAAAAAATCAGCTTCAATTTTGGTTAAAATGAAGCTGATTTTTTAAAGTTGAAACATTTGCGTATCTACAGAAGTCGCTTTTCCTGAAATGATTTCTTCAACAATTTTTCCTGTTGCAGGAGCCAGACTTAGTCCCATCATAGCGTGTCCTGTAACTAAAGTTAAATTTTTAAGTTTTTTATCTCGTGCAATAATTGGCATTCCCGAAGGTGTACAAGGTCTGAAACCAAACCAGGTATCTTGCTCTTTTGGCATTTCAATTTTTAAATCCGGATAAAAATCATTGATTGAATTTACAATTCCTTGTAGTCGGTTTTGATTGATTTTGGTGTCATTGGTGTGCGTTATTTCCATTGTTCCTCCAAAACGAATATCATTGTTCATAGGTGTTACAGCTACTTTTCCTTCGCATAAAATTGTTGGGATTGACGGTTTATGACTTTGATCATTTAGCGTGAAGCTGTATCCTTTTCCTGGTAAAATCGAAATATTTACATTTAGTTTTTTAGCAATATGCGGACTCCAGGATCCTGTTGCCAAAACTACTTCGTCTGCTGCAAAATTTCCTTTGTCTGTTATGATTTCAGTAATTTGATTATTCTTTAAAACAAAATCATTTACAGTAGTTTGCGAATGAATTATCACATTTAATTTTTTCAATTCTTCTTTAAGAAATTGCATGAATTTTTGCGGATATACATGTGCATCGCTTTTGTAATGTACTCCACCAATTACGTTTGTAGCAGTTCCTGTTTCTAATCTTGAAACTTCTTCTTTTGAAAGAAAATCAACTTCTAAACCTAGTTTTTCTGCCAGAATTCCTTCGTGGTGAATTTCTTCGCCTGTTTTTTCGGTTTTATAAAGCATTAAAAGTCCTTTTTCTTCATAAAAAAAAGAATTGTTTTGTTTTGCAAAATCCTGATACAAGTCTTTACTTAAAAGCGATAAATTGCAAAGTGCGGGCATGGCTTTTTCTACATGCTTTAAATTGGCATGTTTGTAGAATTGTATTCCCCATTTCATTAAATCCACATTTAATCTGGGCTTTACGTAAAACGGACTTTGACTATCAAACATCCATTTTATTCCTTGTGCAATCATTCCGGGTTGTGCCAGCGGAATTATATGCGAAGGAACTATCATTCCTGCATTTCCGTACGAACAACCATCCCTCATATCTGATTTATCGAAAACAACTACTTCATAGCCTTCTTTGGCTAAATAATAAGCTGAACATAAGCCGATTATTCCTCCACCAATTATACTTACTTTTTTCATTCGCATTATAAATTTAAAAAATCATTGGCAAGAAGTTTTTCTGTAAACCAATGATTTTTTTATATTATCATTTTTTTTTAAATCACTTGAAAGCCAAAAGCATACGGATCATCATCTTCATCAATAATGATATTATTGTAACCGTAAACTTTTGCCCAGCCCTGAATACTTGGTACTATGGCTTTGATATCTCCTATAGAAGTTTCTTCTTCGACTCTGCCAATAAACTTACTTCCAATAAAACTTTCGTGTATATAGTCTTCTCCTTTTTTTAGTTTCCCTTTAGCGTGAAGCTGTGCAATTCTAGCCGAAGTTCCGGTTCCGCATGGTGAACGATCAATTGCTTTGTCGCCATAAAAAACGGCATTTCGTCCTGAAGAAGCAGGATCGATAGGATCTCCTGTCCACAACATATGGCTTACATCGCGAATTGTATCATTTTCAGGATGAATAAACATATTTGGATATTTCTCGTTGATGCTTTTGCGTACTTCCTGACTGTACTGTACAATTTTTCCGGCTGTAAAATCCTGTATTCCAGAGAAATTTTGCTGCGGATCTACAATGGCATAATAATTCCCTCCATAAGCCACGTCAAAAACAATCTCACCTAATTCCGGACAATCAATCGTTAAACCTTCGGCTGCCAAATATGACTTTACATTCGTCAATCTTACCCAATCCACTTTTTTACCGGTTTGCTGATATTCTATCTGAACAAGTCCTGCCGGCGCTTCCATCTTTATTTTTCCGGGAACTTTTGGTATAACCAATCCTTCTTCGATCGCAATAGTTATGGTTCCGATGGTTCCGTGGCCGCACATTGGTAGACAACCCGAAGTTTCGATAAACAAAATTCCAAAATCATTTTCAGGATTGCTTGGCGGATATAAAATACTGCCACTCATCATGTCGTGACCTCGGGGTTCAAACATAAGTCCTTTACGAATCCAGTCGTATTCTTTTAAAAAATGTTGTCGTTTTTCACTCATGTTGTTTCCAACCAAATTGGGACCACCACCAGCCACAACTCTTACCGGATTTCCGCACGTATGTGCATCAACACAAAAAAAGGTTTTTCTTGGCATAAATTATATAGAGTTCTTTGTTAGTATATCGTTTACAGTTCTGGTAATACTCAAAGGATTTTTATCCTGTAAAGCGCTTGGTAATAATTGATCCGGCCAATCCTGAAAAGTTACCGGACGAACCCATCTTTTAACCGCTGTTAATCCTACAGATGTAAATTTACTGTCTGAACTTGCAGGAAAAGGTCCGCCATGAGTCATTCCGGAACAAACCTCTACTCCTGTTGGAACATTATTAAAAATCAATCTTCCGACTTTGTTTTTAAGATTTTCTATCGTCTCTTTAAAGTTGTCCCATTCTTGCAAATCAGCAGTTAAAACTGTTCCTGTCAATTGTCCTTCCAATTCCAGAATAATTGTATTGAGCTGCTCTACACCATCACATTTAACAACTACAGAAAAAGGCCCAAAAACTTCCTTATGAAATGTTTTATTTTTTAAGAAAGTCTCACCATCCACGGCAATTATATTTTGCAATGCATAATTTGGTTTTACAACTTTCTCTAAATTAGTTTCCTGCGTATATCCTTCTTGTCCAAGCACTTCTGATTTTAGACTTTCGTATTGCTTTTTTATATTAGGATGCAGCATACAAGTTGGGTCTAATTTATCTGTCTCTAAAGCTAAAATAGTAATAAAATCATCTAAGTCGGCGCTTTTTATTCCTAAAATAAGCCCTGGATTTGTACAAAATTGTCCTGTTCCTGCTACAATTGAAGCAGCATAATTTTTAGCCCATTTTTCAGTTTCTAATTTTAAAGCCGAAGGTAAAACAAGTACAGGATTTATACTTCCCATTTCGGCATAAACCGGAATTGGAATAGACCTGTTTGCTGCAATTTTGCAAAGTGCTGTTCCACCTTTTATACTCCCGGTAAAGCCAACCGCTTTTACAGACGGATGTTCTACCAAAGCTACTCCAACTTCAACACCACTGCTGTTTAGGTTTGAGAAAACACCATTTGGCATTCCTGTTCTTTTTGCTGCTTTTATAATAGCCGAAGCTGCCAATTCGCCTGTCCCTGCATGAAGCGGATGTGATTTTACTATTACAGGACAACCTGCCGCCAATGCGCTCGCGGTGTCGCCGCCAGCAGTAGAAAATGCAAGCGGAAAATTACTTGCTCCAAAAACGACTACAGGTCCAATTGGAATCTGTAATCTCCGGATATCCGGTTTTCCTTCTGATTTATTGATGATCGCTTCAACCCATGAACCTTCGCGAAGCATTGTTGCAAATGCTCTAAGTTGTCCGGTTGTTCTCCCTCGTTCTCCATTTGCTCTTCCGGCAGGAAGACCTGATTCCTGAATATAAGTCGCTAATAAATCTTCGCCCAGAGCTTCGATTTCTTCGGCAATTGCGTCCAGAAAATCTGCCTTTTTTGCGTCTGCAATTGTTCCGTAAATTTTAAAAGCTTCTTCGGCTAATGCTACTGCTTGCGAAATTTCTTCGGCTGTAGCTTCATAAAAAACAGTTTCATTCTCAAAATTTTCTTCTGGATTTATTGTTTTATAAGTTATTTTACCTTTTGCGGAAAGCACATCTCCAATATAATTTTTTCCTGTAGTCATCGCTTTCTTTTAAACTTTAATTAAATACTTTTATAGGCTGGCAATACTGGTCTGTTTTTCATTGCAAAATCAATGATTGACAAAACGCGTTCTCTTTCTTTTCCCTGCAACGGAAGTCTTGGTGCTCTTACGTTTTCTGTTCCAAGTCCTGTTGCTACTTCGGCTAGTTTTATATTTTGAACCAATTGCGGAGAAATATCCAATTCTAATAATGGCATAAACCATCTGTAAATTGCTAATGCTTGATCTACTTTTCCAGCTTTTACCAATTTATAAATTGCTACAGTTTCGGCAGGATATGCTACTACCAGACCTGCAACCCAACCATCGGCGCCAGCCACTAAACTTTCCAGTGCCAAAGTATCTACGCCACAAAGTACTTTTAATCTATCGCCAAAACGGTTTCTGATTCTTGTTACATTGCTTATGTCTCTGGTTGATTCTTTTACTGCCTGAATGTTGTTCAGTTTTAAAAGTTCTTCAAACATATCAAGTGTTACCTCGATTTTATAATCTACAGGGTTATTGTAAATCATAATTGGTAAAGAAGTACTTTGGGCAATTTCCTTGAAATAAACAACCGTTTCGTAATCTGTAGCTTTGTATCGCATTGGCGGCAAAAGCATTAAACCATTTACACCTAACTCTTCAGCACGCTTTGCCAGAGTAATTGCTTCGCTGGTTGTTTGCTCGGCAATATTTACAATAACCGGAATTTTACCTTCGACTATTCTTAAAGTGTTGTTTATTAAAATCTCTTTTTCTTCTTTAGTCAATGTACTTGCTTCTCCAAGAGTTCCTCCCAGAATGATTCCATTAACTCCAGCATCAATTTGTGCTTTAATATTCTTCTCGAACATTACAAGATCCAGTTGACCTTCTGCTGTAAACTTTGTCGTTACAGCTGGCATTACGCCATCCCATTTAATTTTCATATTCTTAATTTTTATCAAAAATAAAGCTTAAATAAAAGAGCTCCTGTGTCATTATTAGCCTTTATCAATACTATATTACCATATCTATTGTATAATCTGTTTTTTTTGTTAATATTTACATATCTAAAAACATTACGTTGAAAATCCTACCTTTTAAAATACCTAAAACCGAAAGAGAAGCTCTAATTTATCAGGAAGATATTGAGCGTGTTTTCTACGATCAACTGCATCAGCATGAAGAAATTCAGATAAGCTATATTGCAAAAGGTTCGGGAACTTTAATTGTGGGAGATTCTATAAATGATTATAAAGAAGACGATATCGTAGTAATTGGTGAGAATGTTCCTCATGTTTTTAGAAGTAATGTTGAGGCTAGTCCGGAATCTGTAATGTTGACTTTGTTCTTTACTAAAACTTCTTTTGGTAAAGATTTTTTTAGTCTGAATGATATGAGTTCGGTAGATGATTTTTTTAAAGAGTCTGAGTATGGTATGAAAATACTTTCGAATCATAAGAAAATTACACATCATTTTAATAAACTAAAAAAGCAGAACAAAATTCAGCGTATTGCTTCTTTCCTGAAAATTATTAATATTATCATTTCTTCAGAGAAAACACCTCTTTCTTCTTTTGTTTACAAAAAGAAATATACTGATGATGAAGGTCGCCGAATGAGTGCCGTTTTTGAATATGCGATCGAATTCTACGATCAAAATATTACTCTTGATGAAGTTGCGGAAAAGGCTAATATGAGTAAAAATGCTTTTTGCCGTTATTTTAAAAAACGTACTAATAAAACTTTTTTTCAGTTTTTGATTGAAATTAGAATTGAAAATGCCTGTAAATTACTTCACAATAAAAAAGATCTTTCAATTTCCTCTGTATCTGAGCTTTGCGGTTTTCAGGATATTGCCAATTTCAATAGAAAATTTAAGGAACTAAAAGGAATTTCGCCTTCGCATTATCGTGCGCAGTTTTAGGTTTTGTCGCTGATTTTTATTTCACGCAGATTTTGGGGATTTAAGCAGATTTTTTTAATCGCGCAAAGACGCAAAGTCGCATAGTTTTTTTTGAATAGGCACCAGCTTTAGCTGGGGTTATTTATGATGCAATAAAAAAAGGCTTTAGCCAAAATGTAAATATTTGGCTAAAGCCTTTTGTGTTGACTTTATTTTCCTCCAGCTAAAGCAGGAGGCAATTAAAAAAACTTTGCGTCTTTGCGAGATTATTTTTTTTTACAATTTAAAAATAGATTTTCTGATTTCTAACTGTAATGCTGAAGCTTCCGGTAATTCTTTTATTTCGAAACTTTTTTCGATTAAATTATCATTTTTTGCATTAGAATTTATCGGACTTAAATCGATTTGAAATCCTGCATATTTTAAATATTTCTGATAATCAATTTCATTTACAGTATCTACATACGATTTTATTTCTGTTAATGACTTTCCTGCAATTTGTTCAGAGGCTTTCCAGAATTCGGCTTCGGTAAATCCTCTTGCGTTTTTTTCATAATATTCATTGTATAAAAAACGCATTACATCATCTAATGATTTTTGGTTTTGCGTATTATTTCTTATTTCTAAATCTAATAAAAATCCAATAATGGGGCCTTTGTTATAATAAGATATTGTAGTTTGTTTTGCATTGCTTTCGTTATTAAAAAAGTTAAGCCAAATATCAAAACTCGACATCGACAAGGACATGTGTTTGCTGCCTTCGATATTTTCGCAGCGTTTTATCGATTCTGTAATATATTTTAAGGCTTCTTTTCCGTCGAGTAAACCTGCCTTCATCATAATGATGTATTCGTAGTAAACGGTAAAACCTTCTGAAACCCATAACATGGTTGTATAATTTTCTTTATTATAATCGAAAGGCCCTAATTCAATTGGTCGTATGGCTTTTACATTATAAAGATGAAAATATTCGTGTGTTACAAAATTCAAAAAATCCGTGTATCCATCAGCAGATTTAAAATCGAAAGTTCCGTTTGTGAATATCGCTTGTGAATTTGAATGTTCGAGACCGCCGCCACCAGATTCCATCATAATATAACTGTAGTAATCGTAAGGAACCTTTTTCATGATTGCCGTTGTTGCGGTCATTATTTTTTTGAGATCTGTCGTAAACTTTTCTTCCTTTAATCCTTCTGGGGTTGCAATGCCTAATGAATATGATTTTCCTTCATGTTCGAAATTTATTATTTTTTGATTGCCTAAATAAATAGGACTGTCATAAAATGCATCTACATTTTTGGATGAAAAGGTAAGTTCATTTTCATGGATTGGTTTTAATCCGGTAGAAACTTTTTTCCAGTTTTTATATGGATTAATAGTTAGCGTTACGGGATTATTAAGTGCCTTTTCTACATGCATAAAAATGGTATTGGGCATTAAAAAAGCTTTGTCAGCATCAACATAAGATTCTGCTACGGATTTTTTGTTAGCAAAAACACTATATTTTACTTTAATTTTTGATGTTTTTCTGTTTTCTACAACCCAGCAATTTTTAGATTTTTTATGCCATTTTATTTTATTGCCATTAGTATCTTCTACATCAAAATCTACAATATATCTTGGTGTATCGAGAATTAAATAATAACCTGGTGTCCAGACCGGAAGTATTAAATTTGTTTTGTTTGAGGACAGATTTTCAAAATCCAAAATAACTTCAAGATAATGAGATTCGGGATTTTGAGAAGCGATCGAGAAATTCATCTTTAATTCTTTATTCTTCCTCTGGCTTATTGCTTTAAAGGGAAAAAATGATTGAAAAACGATCAGGAAAAAACAAGCTTTTATAATTTTTGATTTGTATCTCATATTTCTTTGATTTAAAAAAGAAAAGCCATTCCTAAACAAGGAACAGCTTTCAAACACTTATAATTACAAGAAACCAACTTGTAAAATCTTTATATTATTTTCTAGTATCCAGGATTTTGCTTCAAGTTGCTATTCTTAACCATTTCTGACTGTGGTATTGGAAAAACAGCTCTAAAATCACCACTCGGATCTGCTTTCTTGGAGAACCATGATTTTTTTGAATATACTCCAAATCGTATTAAATCTTGTCTTCTATGCGCTTCTCCAACAAATTCCCATGCTAATTCGTCAAGGAAACCACCATATTGAATATCTGCACCTCCTTCATAATCTGTAATCACTCCAGCCTGATAAGTTCCATATTTATAAACACTTCCTCCTAAAAGTTTTGCTCCGGATACTACGGCTTTGGCAGGATTAGTATTTTTGAAATTTCTTTGTCTGACTTCAGTAACAATGGCTGCGGCTGCACCAGCATCTCCTTTTCTTAATAAACACTCTGCTTTAATCATCATGGCATCTGCTAATCTATAAAAAGGAACATCATTACTTGCCTGCCCTACAACACCAGGACCAATTTCATATTTAACCATTCTAAAACCTTCATTAGGCTCACAACCATCAACGCTGGTCATGTAGTTAATATATTCAAATTGTGTCACTTTATCATCTAACATTATCGGATCTCCTTTACTGGTAAATTGCTTACCTCCTAACCAACAATCTTTTAACCTTTGATCATCTGGATCATAAGTATCTAAAAATTGTGGTATTCCGCCAGTTCCATTCCAAGGACCTCCCGCTAAATCAAAAGTTGCCTGACTTGCAGCAGCCAATGTTCTGTATGGCCAACTTGTTCCCGGAGCTTTAACCTGATCATAAGGGATCGATAATATTTGTTCTGTAGAAAATTCATTTTTTATTATGAAATTGTCTCGATAATTAGAGTTCAATTTAAACCCACCATTATTGATAACATCATTAACCTGAGCCAGAGCTTCATCCCATTTTGGTGTACCTAAATAAACACCGGCATTTAAATACAATTTTGCCAAAGTCATTTTTACAGCCCACTGATTAATTTTACCATAAGTCGAAGAATTATTCTTATCGCTTAAGTAAGGTAAAGCTGTTTTTAATTCTTTTTCTACAAAATCATATACTTCTTTGCCCGTATTTTGAACCGGTAAATATCCCGGAGGATTTATATATGAAGTTACAATAGGAACATTTCTAAAATTATCTAATAGTAAATAATAATAAATTGCTCTTAATGCTTTTAATTCCTGAATAACATTTTCTTTGTTATCAACACCTTCTATTTGCTCTATTTGATATATCGCTCTATTGACTTTATTTACTCCTGTAAACATATAATACCAGTTACCTTCTGCCATAGGAAGTGCAGTACCCCAAGTATGCTTATGCATTGTAATGTAATAATCTCCCCAGCCAATACCGTTTCTTTGAGGGGTTACCATTAGATCTGATGAATCTTCATACAAGTTAAAAATAGCATCCCAATCTGAATAAATTTGTCTAAACGAATTGTAAGCCGGTGCAATAATACTCGCTAAATCATCCGAAGTTAATTTAGTATCCTCGGCACTTACTTTGTCATAAACGGTCTCATCAAGATTTGTACATCCTGTTCCTAAAAGGAATAAGCCCGAAATAAGAATTTTATATACTATATTTTTATTTTTCATTTTGATTTAATTTAAAAAGTTACATTTAAACCTAGTGTGATACCTCTTGTACTTGGATATTTATCTCTGCCATCCATTCCTTGCGACAAAGGATCTTCTCTCTTTATCTCTGGATCCAATCCTTTGTATTTTGTAATTGTGGCTAGATTATTTCCAGATACATACAATCTCATTGCATTTAAAATTTTAAATGGTGTTACATCAAAATTATACGACAAGGTTACGTTATCTACTTTTACATAATCTCCTTGTTCAATGTAATAACTTACATAGGTTTGATTGTAGTTTAATACTGATTTATCATAGACTTTATCAAATGCTGTGTCTAACATATTGTAAGCAATTGTTGGATTTTCATAAAACATACGCTGTGTATTAAGTATTTGATAATCGAAAGCTCCTGTTAATACAACACTCAAATCAAATTTTTTGTACGTAAAAGTATTAGTCCATCCTGCATAATATTGCGGAATACCGTTTCCTAAATATTGCTTATTAGCATCGTTATACATTTCTGTAGTAAGCGTTTTTCTTGTACCATCTGGCAATTCAACAATCCATTTTCCATCAGTAGTAATATCTACAGATTTCAATCCCCAGAAATTACCTATTGATTGCCCTACTTCTAATCTATGTGTTTCAAATGAAATAGGATCTCCCGTGTTTCCGGTATTCAAAAAGTCTCCTTCAATTTTATATAAATCATTAGAAAGACTAGTCAGCTTATTTTTATTGTGCGAAAAAGTCATTGATGAGTTCCATGTGAAATTTTTTGTTTTTACAGGAATTGTATTAAGAAGAATTTCAAATCCTTTGTTTTCCATTTTTCCAACATTTGCCGTAATTTGAGGGAATAAATAAGGAGGAGTTGGCACAGCATAATCCCATAACATATCACTTGTTTTTTTGTTATAGACATCAAAACTTCCTGTAATTCTATTATCGAAAAATCCAAAATCAATACCAATATTTACCTCCGCAGTTTTCTCCCAACGTAAATCAGGATTTGGGTTACTTACCGGCTCTAAACCTTTAACCCATTTTCCGTTACTAAAGAAATATCCTTCATAATTGTACAATGTCATTGACATATAAGGATCATTTGGTATTACTCCAGTTTCTCCATAACCTGCTCTTAATTTTAAAGTATTTATAGCAGTAGCGTCTTTCAGAAAAGACTCTTTATTTATACTCCATCCTGCAGAAACCGCTGGGAAATTACCCCATTTGTGATTCTCTCCAAACTTAGAAGACCCTTCTCGTCTGATACTAAATAACAAATCGTATTTGCTATTAAAATTGTAGTTAAGCCTGCCAAAGAATCCAATTAATTTACTATCATTTTTATAACTATCCATAGATGCGGTACCATCTGACAAACCATTTCCTGCATCTAAATTATTATAAGAAAATGCATCTGTTGGAAAATCAGAATTACGGGCAGAAAATCCCTCATTAACAGTATATTGATAGCTATAACCTCCTAATACTGTAAAGTCGTGGTTACCTAAAGTTTTATGGTATTTAGATGTTATCTCAACATAATCATTATCTGTAGCTCCTGTATCTCTTGAGGCAACCCCATTTCTTTTATTTATTGAATTTGAATAATGTTGTTTCGTTTCAACATATCCATTTAAAGCTGTGTTCTTGTTTTTTGAAAGCTGTGTACTTACATCCCATCCCGGTAATAAATCCAAAGTCAAATTAGCGGTAAATCTTTGCCATGTACTATTTCTATCCTGTGTTGTTTCATTCAAAATCGCTGCTGGATTGTAATACTGAAGCTTGTTTGGATCTTCATTATAAGTACCATTTGGATTATAAACAGGAGCGGTAGGATTTCTTATCATTGCCTGTCTGTAAGCATATGCAGCAATATCTTCATCAATACCCATATCACGTGTCCCGTTTAGTAAGCTTAAATTAATCTTTAACTTATCCTTGAACATGGTATGATTGACATCAAATGAAAATCGGTATTCTTTATTAGAAGTATTATTAAAAACTCCTGTTTGATTCACATAATTAAGGTTTACTATATAATTTGTTTTAGCAGTTCCACCTTTAAGAGCTAAATTGTGATTTTGAGAAAATCCAGTTCTTGAGATCTCATCCAACCAATCTGTACTTGCACCCCCATCAGTAAAAGGCAAGGTAACACCTTGAGAACGTAAATTTCTTTGTTGATTGGCATCTAAAAATTTAGCCTTATTAGCAAAATTAGATGTTGTAGCAAATGTTGAGTACGTAATTGTTGGCTCTATTGCGCTATTTACTGTCTTTGTTGTAATAAGAATAACTCCATTTGCCCCTCTGGTTCCGTAAATTGCAGCTGCCGACGCATCTTTCAAAACATCTATTGACGCAATTTCATTTGGAGCAACCGTATCAATACTTCCTGGTACACCATTAATTAAGACTAAAGGATCAGTATTCCCTTTTAAACTTGAGAATCCACGTAATGTAATATTTGGCGATGAACCCGGATCTCCTGAACCGTTACTAATGGTTAGACCGGCAACTTTACCTTTAATAAGATCAGAAGCATCATTGATTGCTCCTCTTGTAAAATCTTTTTCTTTTACACTGGCTATAGCACTTGTAATTCTTGATTTTTTCTGAGTTCCGTATCCTACAACAACTACTTCATTTAATTCTTCTTTACTTTCCACAAGAACAATATTTACTGTATTCTTATTTAAGGCAGAAGTTTCCTGAGTTATAAAACCTAAATAACTAAAAACCAATTTTGAGTCTTTATCTTTAAGCGTAATCTGAAAATTCCCATCGAAATCACTTACAACGCCATTAGAGGTGTTTTTTTCTAAAACTGATACTCCTGGTATAGGAACCTTATTTGCATCTGTAATTTTTCCGCTAATTTTCTGTTGTGAAAATGAACTAAAAACAAAAAACAAAAACAAAATCGTAAAGAACAACTTTTCTCTGTGAGAAGATGTTGCAGTACTTTTTAAAACATATGTGACTGGTTTCATAATTTAACAATTTGGTTAGTGTATTTTTAACACTTGTAAAATTATGTTAAACTAGAGTTAACAAAAATGTTTATATTACCATATGCTAATACTATATTATCCCTTTTTTACACTATATATCATTTATTTATGAAATTACATACAATTTACTAACAAATTATAATTAATATTTACACATTAATAATTTTAAACATAAATACATAACATATCTAAAGAACTGTTAATCACATTTAGAAAATCCAATTAATATTTCTTGGATTATTATTAAACTTGCGAATGCGAAGTCAGGAAACCTTCACAGCGTCTTTGTACCAATAGAAAAATAAACCGCAAAGTGTTTGTCTTGCCAATCCTTTAAAAGTTCCTTTTATTGGACTGCAATCGATAAAATTTCTACATACTGAAAGTCGAACATGATTGTCCATTGTCCAGATATTATTGGTAGGATCTAAACCAATTCAGCCTTGTTTTGGAGTATAAATTTCGCTCCAGGCGCGGGTTGCGCCTTCACCTCGAAGACCTCTTTCGATCGGGCAAATATAACCGCTTACATAACACGACGGAATTCCCGTAGTACGCAAAAGCTGCAGTAAGATATGTGCGAAATCCTGACAAACTCCTTTCTTTAAAGCAAGTATTTCATCTACAGTAGTTTCTATATTGGTAATAAAGTTGAATTTATTATGGAAATTGAACGTATTGAGCATTTTGTTTTGACAGTTGCTGATATTGAAAAGACTATTTTACTTTATACCAACATAATAGGCATAAATGTGTGATTTTTGGAAATAATCGTAAGACATTAACTTTTGGAAATCAAAAAATTAACTTACATCAAAAAGGAAAAGAGTTGAGTCAAAAGCGGATCAGCCTACTTGTCGTTCGGCCGATTTGTGCTTTATTACAAATACAGATTTAAAAACTATTCTTTCTCAATTGTTATTAAAAGACATAATAATTGAGGAAGGAATTATAGAAAGAAATGGAGCCACAGGTAAAATAGTGTTCTATATTTTAGAGATCCTGATCAAAATTTAATCGAGGTCAGTAATTATATTTACCTTTGATGGGTAAATTTAAAATCAATATTATCTGCCTTTTTTTGTCGAGTCTATTCAATTCTAATATTATCAAGTATTATACTTGTGTATTTTTTTTGCTGCTTTTGGTGTCAATAATAAAAAAGATATGGGCAGAAAAAGTTATCTTCTTCCGCCAAGATTTTAATGTTTTTTAGAAATTTAAAAGTACTGCTCGGATATTCCATTCAGCCATCGCATTAGGTATTATTTCATCGTCTTTTGCAACAATTCATAATGAAAGACTTGTGAAAATTTACGATAGTAAAATTATCAATTATTATCAAATGATTAGGTGGTACAATTGGTTTAGGGGTTTTACTTCCTGTTTATCTTTATTTTTTTCCTGTAGAAAACCTTATTCCTAATTTGAAAGATACTTTTTATCTAATTTTATTGTCATTTTTCTATACTATTGATTTGTATGTTTCTTTTGTTGAAATATTGAAAAAGATTCCTGCTTTTACTGTTAATCTTAGTTTCAATCTTGAACCGATTTATGCAATTATATTAGCTTATGTTTTTAATGAAAGCAAAGAAGTAAATGCTTCATTTTATATCAGATTATTTTTTTATATAATGCTTTCGGTTGTTTTGCAATCGATAATTTCTTTAAGAAAAAACAAATTATTTTGTAATTTTGCTCTGTTGTTATAATACCATATACATTGTAGGTATCAGCTACTTTGGATTACATACATACCTATAACGAAGTGCATTTGCGCTATAGCGCAAATGTTAATTCAATACTAAATAAAAAAACAGTTCTAGTAATAATGCTTTTCCTTGAATTGTAATTTGTTTTTTCCAAGCCATCAAAAATCAAGCTTATCTATTTATTCTTAAAAAAAAGTTTAAAATAACTATTTCTTTATAAACTTTAAAGTATTGGCAGTTTCACCTGTTGCAATAGTGCATAAATACGCCCCCTTTGCCAATTGAGCTACATTAACTACTATATTATTATCAGATAAGGAGTTGCTTTTATATGTTAAAACCTTTGCTCCTGTCATGGAATAAATATCTATTACGGCATCTTCCAAAATAGCATTAGAGAATTCAATATGCAAAGCATCGTCAACAAATGTTGGGTACAGTTTGATACTATTTAAAGCATAATCTTTTACTGCTAAGTTTTGGCTGCAAGTACTTGAAATTATCCCCGTTGCAGAAACTTGAAGTGTAGCTCCTGCACCGCAATTTTCATTTGTAATATAAGCAGCGATGTCAGCAGCAGGTAAAACGGTATAGGTATAGATTGGTTTTGCAGGCGCAGTTCCTGCATCGAGTCCTGTAACTGCAGCAGGTGTTGTTCCTTTGGTACAGCCATCAAATTTTACTCCAATTGTTCCTCCATCTGTGGAATAAGGAGTATAAATGGAGGTTACCTGCTCAAAGTTTGAGTTTTCAACATAGCAGGTCGTATTTTTGTTTCCTCCTCCTAAACCAATAGCTTTAGACGAAGCAGCAGTAGTTTTGTAATAACAATTCAGTATATGTAATTGTGCATTTCTGGCTCTGGGCATTCTTTCTTTACAGCCCTCAGCCCAATAGCAGTTTTTAAAAGTTACACTATAATTACCGTCCGTAGGAAAATCAGTAGCAGACGAACCAATTAAGTCTGTAAAACGGTGATCATTAGTTCCACCAGATCCACCAGAAATCGGAGTTTTCAAATAGGTAAATTTACACCAGGAAATACTGACATTGTCTGCTTTACCCTTATTATCAAAATTACCATCCATACCATCCTGAAACTCACAATGGTCTACCCAAATATTGGTAGCTTCATTGGTCAGGTTGTCTTTACCATCTACATCATAAGCACCAGGACCTTCGAAAATAAGATTTCTTATAATTACATTATTAGAACCCGGTTTTATATTAATAATTCCAGAATTAGCTGCAGATGTTGTGGAGTTACCCACTGTAATTTGAAGATTTCTAAGTTTTGCTCCGGGCAGACCCAAGATGGTTTTATTGCTAAGCAGTACACTGGTGTATGGACAATCTATAATACCAGAGACTAGAATTACGGCATTAGATGATGACGTGGAGTTAAGTGCAGTTTGTAATTTGGCATAAGTATCTACAAGTACAGTATTAGAAACTGTTGGAGTTCCTCCTCCTGTTGCAGCCTCTCCATATCCTTCTGGACTGGTCATATAATAATTTTGAGCAGAAACATGCTGAAAGCTCCATAAAAAGATACATAGAAGTACTGTTTTTTTCATAGTACAAAAGTTTGTTAGTTAAATAGATTTGGGGAAATCAGTACAATATTAAATAAAATAATTTTAAATAGAATTAAATAAACATTAAATAATAGTCAAAAAGACCATATGACAAAGTTAAAGTTTTACACGAACCATTTTATCTTGATTCTGCTGAAGAAAGAATCATTGGATAAAATTAAACTTATTTACTATTCAGCCAGTTTTTAAAAGAAATACCACGTTCCCTGCTCACTAATATAATTTCGTTAACTGGCGGATTAAGTTCTAGTTTAAGTTTATAATCGAAAGACTGCGAAAGTTTCTGGATCGCTTTTAAGCAAACAATATAGTTTCTGGTCACTTTAAAAAAATCTTCAGGGTTGAGTTCCTGTACTAATTCATCTAGTGTTTGCCTGATCACATATCTTTGGCCGGTATGCGTAGTGAGATGTACAATTTTATTTTCTGAAGTAAAATAAGCTACATCGGTACTAGGGATTGTAATAAACAAATCTTTGTAGCTTATTAAAAATCGTGACCTGTAAATGTCTTTTTGCAAACGCATTTTTTTTAAAATATCGATAACGCTGATATCAAGTTGGGGAGCCATGAATCTTTTAATTCTTTTTACACTGGAGTCTAATTTTTTTTGTTCTATAGGCTTTAAAAGATAGTCAATACCATTTACTTCAAAAGCTTGTAATGCATACTCATCGTAAGCAGTTGTAAAAATCACATACGATTTAATACTCACTTGGTTGAAAATTTCAAAACTCAGACCATCAGTAAGACGTATATCCATAAATATAATATCAGGACTGCTTTCTTTTTCAAGCCATTCAATACTGTCCCTAACAGTCTGCAATACTCCCAAAATTACAATTTCTTCTTCTGATTGTAAAAGCATCTTTTGTAATCGTATTGCATTGGCAGCTTCATCTTCAATAATTAAAACAGTTATCATAATTATTTTTTAATTGTTTAATAAGGGAACTTTAACTTCAAAGCTGTTTTCTAAATCATATACTTCAGGAAGAATAGAACCTAATAGTCTATAACTATGATCAATATGCGCCAGGCCAATTCCTTCGCTGGGTTCTTTGGTAAATTTAGGTAATTTGTTGTTTTGCACTATTATCCAATGCTCCTCATAATATATACGAATAAGAAGTGGCGCAGTTCTGGAGAATGAATTATGTTTTATGGCGTTTTCAATTAAAAGCTGAAGTGTCAAAGGAGCAATGAATTTATTCAGATGATCTAAGGTATCGGTATCAGCAATGTCAATGATTATAGAAGATCCATATCTAATTTGATATAAAAACAAATACTCTTTTATAAAATCGAGTTCTGTTTTTAAAACAATCAAATTTTTGTTCCTGTTGGACAAAACATAACGATAAACAGCTGAAAGATTGGTAACATACTGCACAGCAGTAATCTGGTTTTCCTCAATGAGAGAAGTAAGAGTGCTTAAATTATTAAAAAGAAAGTGTGGGTCTAATTGGAGTTTCAGGGCATTAAGCTCAGATTGTAATGCCTGTTTTTTGTTTTCAATAGCTTCAAGTTTACTCTCATTCCATTTTAGAAAAAGCTGTTCAGCAGTAAGGCCTGTAGTTATTAATATAGAAAATATAAGCCCAATGATAAGAGTCCGTCTTAAAAGAAGGTCATCATATCCATACTTTAGAGGCAGATCAATATTAAAAAACAGGACGACCAAAATGCTTACAATTATGATGTGAACCACCAACTGAAAGATAAACCTTGGCATACTGTTTTTTTTTGAAATCGTTTTGTTATGGAGAATTTGAGAAACCCAAAGACCGCTTTCAAATAATACTATTGTAAAGATTAAACAAAATAATCCTTCGGTAATAAAATCAATTATAGTATAAAACTTCCATCCTTGAAGATTACTCTCATCAGAATTTAGGAGTATTAAAATTAAATAAAGGAAAACAGCAAAAACTGGATATCCATATAAACGTAAATAGTTATAGCGTCTAATATACATCATATAAAATTAATAATAAAAGTTTAATGTCTTGATTTGATTATTAAATCTAAAATAATTCTTCGCAGTAAACTTCAATTTTATGCAGTTCTGCTATTAAAAATTCAGAGTAGCTTTTGTCGCTCTCAACTCTTAAAATTTTATCACAATCGTCTAAGTCAAAATTCCATTTAACCCCCAAAAGTATTCTATTAAGGACAGGTTTTACTTTTCTTAACTTAGATTTTGTATTAACATCGGTTTTGTATACTGAAATTATCATGTACTAAAAATAATTTTAAAAGCTGAAAAGATATGATTTCAAACCCAACTGCATACTCATACCGCTTAAATGCGTGTCAGATCCAGAAGGTGCCGTGGGAATTGTAGAGGCTTGCCCCTCAATGGAAACAATAAAATACCTATTGAATACATAATTTACACCTGCACTTCCAGAAAGATAAAGATAATTACCGCTTTTAGTAGTATAGCTAATAGTATTTTCATCTATCAGTGATGTTTTAGGAGAATCAATAAAAGATGTACCTGATCCAATCATTACAAAAGGCTGCCAGTGTTTGATTTTGTATTGATATCCAAGATTAATCCCTACTGTAGTGCTGTTTGCTTTAGAATCTATTACGGAATTAAAACCATTAGAAACTTGGATAGACTTATATGACACAGTGGTTTGTCCAAACTGTAATTTAGCAAAATAATGCTCTTTATAGTTTAGCTGAAGAAAAGTTACTCCATTAGAGCCAAGCTGATTCTTATCATTGGGAAAACCTTTACTTGATTCTTTAAAAGGAGAGAAAACACCAAAGGAACCACCAAAATCAACTGAAAATTTTTTAGAAGAATCTGGTTCAATTTGTGCTAAAAGAAGTGTTGTACAAAATAGTAAAATGCTTGTTAGTAATTTTGTCATTATTGGAAATTTTAAAATTAATGACGAAGATAGATCGAGATTCAACATAGGTGATTGCATAACTTACCCAGCTCGTGAATTTAGCTGCTGAGGTCAAAATTATGAGAACTCAAATTTTTCACAACACTTAAATATTTATTAAAATTAGGTATGTCAAAAACGTTTAGGAGATTTGCATTCAGGCAGGCTTTCAAAACTGAAATTTTTCAGTTGCAATACAAGTTTCAAATCAATATTATCTGCCTTTTTTTGTCGAGCCTGCACAGTTCTAATATTATCAAGCATTGCGCTTGTGCATTTTTTTATTATTTTCGCAGTTAATTATAGAAAAGATATGAACAGAAAAGGTTGTCTTCCTCCACCAAGATTTTAATATTTCTTAGAAATTTAAAAGTACTGCTCGGATATTTCATTCGCAGGTTTGATGTACTTAAAATTCTCAATTAAATTTTAATTTAAAAATCTTGTCCTTAGAGGATTGGTAGATAATTTTTTTATGAAAAAATCATATTTATTATTACACTTTGCTGTAATACTTGCCGGCTTTACCGGTGTTTTTGGAAAACTCATTTCCCTTAATGAAGGTTTATTAACTTGGTACAGAGTATCATTTTCTGCTGTCATTTTGTTCCTAATTCTAAAACTTTTCAGAATAGCTGACCGAACTACATCAAAAGAAAAGTTTGGAATTGCTAAAATAGGCCTACTAATTACAATACATTGGGTTTTCTTTTATGCGAGTATTAAATATTCCAATATTTCAATTGGTGTTATTTGTTACTGTTTGACAAGTTTTTTTACTGCGGTTTTCAAACCTTTTATTGATAAGTCACAGTTTAAATTCTCTGAATTATTGTTAAGTGCATTGACATTGTTAGGTATCAGTTTGATTTTTCATTTTGATACTTCTTATCAGTCAGCCATAATGTTAGGTGTAATTTCATCGGCTTTTGCAGCACTTTATACAATTTACAATGAAAGACTTGTAAAAATTTACGATAGTAAAATTATCAATTATTATCAAATGATGGGTGGAACAATTAGTTTAGGGATTTTACTTCCTGTTTATCTTTATTATTTTCCTGTAGAAAACCTTATTCCTAATTTGAAAGATACTTTCTATTTGATTTTATTGTCACTTTTCTGTACTGTTGGTTTGTATGTTTCTTTTTCCGAAATATTGAAAAAGATTCCTGCTTTTACTGTTAATCTTAGTTTCAATCTTGAACCGATTTATGCAATTATATTAGCATTTATGTTTTTTGATGAAAGCAAAGAAATAAATATTTCATTTTATATCGGATTATTTTTTGCAATGATTTCGGTTATTTTGCAATCGATAATTTCTTTAAGGAAAAGCAAATAAATAACAAAATAAATTTGTACAAAAGGCACAAGTATTAATTTCTTGTGCCTTATGATTTTAAAGTTATCTTATTGTTTTACTATGATGTCTTAATACCACATAAATTGTAAGTATCCGATAGTGCAGATTTATAATCCTTGCCTGCAAAAAGAAGATATAATAAAAAAGACATAGACATAAAAAAAAACTTAATTTCTTAAAGAGTTTCTAGGTGGGCTCTGGGCAACAGCAATCGAATATTTGCCACCTGTTTTGAAACTATAAAGGAAACTTTTTATCCGGTCATAATTTAAGCTCACTTTATCAAAATTGTAAAAAAAAACGGTCAAATTGACCATGCATTTTCAGGACAAGACATGGCAACAAAGCCACATTTAATCACGATATCGCCATGCAGCCCTTTTTTTGACGATTATAACATTTTGTAGAAACAATCGCATCTGGATGGCGTAATCAGAAGACTGAGATCCAAACAAAACAAGGATGAAAGGTGTGAAAAAGTAATGCAGGCATGGCATGTTCTAATCCTCCAAAAATGAACTTCGCTAAATTATTAATCTTAAATATGTAAAAAATGAGAATTACTCTAAGCGGTTTTATCAGGTAAACCGTATGTACAAAAAAAAGATACAGAATGGACATAATGTAATCGGAGTTGGAATTTTAGATGAAATCTTCACAAGGCTCTTGAAATAGAATTAAAATGAGAAAACAATGAGAAAAAAAACAGATAAGTAACCACTAGAATATAATTAATTTTATAGTTTTGAACTGTTTTTTAGACACCTTTTTAAATTCTTTTATATGGTTCCTTTCATCCACAATCAGATGCTCATTTGATCCAAAATATCCATATAAGAGACAAAAAAAAAACAATAGAAATTCGAGGAATTGAAAACGAGATTAGGTTTGATGTCATTTTTGAAAAAAAAGACGCAAAATGGAAACTTAAATCCAGAGATATTGCTCTAACTTTTTTATAATACGCCAAAATATAAATTTAAATAATAAACCAAATGAAGTCCAAAATTTTTTATGCACTAAGTATTTGCAACCTATTAGCCTTTAGTTTCTACCTTTTTTCTTTTTCCAGTAATGAAAATACAAAAGTTGTTGATTTTCAGGATAAAATAATAAAAGTCAGAGGTGTTGTTGTTGTTGATTCACTTGGAGTCGAGCGGGTTATTATAGGTTCGCACTTACCTGAGCCTAATTTAAGCACTTATGGCAGCAGGGCAAATTCTAGAAATAAGGTTGGCGTTTCAGGTGTCATGCTCTATGATGCAGAAGGACAGGAAAGAGGAGGTTATGTTACTGATGACTATTTAGGAAATGCTTTTCTGTCTTTAGACTCGAAAAACAACATGCAGTTGTTATTACTATCAGAGCCACAAGGAGCTGCAGCAATAATATTAAATAACCATGATAGAAAAAACACGATAACACTATCTACCAGTGACGAAAATGCAGATGTAAAATTGAAGCAGAATGATAAAAATATAAAATTATATGAAAAACAATAAAATCCTATCAGCTTTCATTTTACTTTTTTTAATACTGGGTTGTAAAAGCCAAAATATTTTTATCCCTAAACTGACTAATATCAACCCGGTATCCTATACAGATGTGGTTTATACTGGTATCAAAGACACAGTTCTTGTTTCTACTTTCAGTGGGCGAATTTCCAAAAGAATAAATGGCAATCCAAAAGAAATTGTAATTGTAAAAATTGCAGATGAAATTTATTCGCTGGCTTATCATCCTCAGCGAAAAGAAATTGCAGCTGCAACTTTAGAAAATAGTATTCTTTTAATCAATGAGAAAAATGGAAAAATCATAAAAAAACTGCCATTAAAAACAACTTGGTCTAGTGCTGTTTTCTTTTCGGATAATTTCAATTATCTGATCACTCAGGATCAGAAAAAAAACCAATATGTCTGGGATGCAGCCAAAAATTACCAGGAATTGATATTGCCATCTGATTTTCCAAAAGGAACTATTGTAAAAATAGACAAACAAAACATAGCAGCAATTGTAACTTCAAATAAAGTTACCTATTGGAATATGAATAACAATACGGTACAAAAAGAAATTTCAGTTGACCTAAAGAAATTTACGGACATGGATAGTGAAGGAAATTTTCTTTCTTTAAATTATAATGAATGTGCCAAATACAACAGTAATACTCATCAAACGGAATTTAAAGTAAAGCATCCCAATTGGATTACCCATGATATAGAAGATGAAAGTAAAGTATATGAAGATGATTACAGCATGAATCTTACCACAGCAAAATTTGCTAAAAATAAAATTTATACCGCTAGTATTGATCGTTCTATAAGAGTTTGGGATAAAAAAACCGGTGAACTTTTAAAATCACTTACAGATCATAAAGCAACCGTAAATAAATTAAAAGTTTCAAAAGATGAAAGCCAGCTTGTATCAATCGACCTAAAAGGTGGAATCCAGTTTTGGAATCTAGAGTAAAAACACTCAAGTTTTCGAACCAAACAAAAAGCCTCAGAATGCAGATTCATAGGCTTTTTGTTTTTTATAGTCACCAATCTCTACAAGATTAATGTAAAAAGTTCTACATGAAAATAGTTTACAACAACTGGGTTCAAATGTAAAACACTACCATGCATTTATGTGTTACTCTGCTACTGGAGTTGCCTTCGATTTTGTCACAAAAAGCTAAGGCGGTTCTGTCACATCTATCAGAATCAAATACGAATATTTAAGGAATTCAAAAGTTAAACTGCTAATTTACAAAATGATTTAAACATAGTCAGTGTAAATCTTAATTTGAAATAGACGGCCTGAAGGATTATGGATTTTAGACAACAATGACCTTTAGCATTCATTATTGGATGAGTTTAAATTTATAAAGATAAAAGTTATTCCCAAATGCGGCAGAACCAGACCAATAGCTTATTTAAATATTTATGTATCTTAGCAAGGCTAAAAAAATACTTCTCAAGCATTTTTTACATACTGTTATATGAAAGCACTTTTAAAACAAAATATTGCTAAACATATTTCTCTTTCAGAAAATGAAATAGAAGATTTTTACAATTTATTTGAGCAAACGTTAATCCCCAAAAAAAACTTCTTACTCAGAGAAGGCGAGATTTGCAAATTTGAAGGTTTTGTTACCAAAGGGCTTTTTCGGGTTTATCATATTGATAAAAATGGTTTTGAACAAATACTCTATTTTGCTATTGAAAATTGGTGGATTACTGATATTGATAGTTTTACTACTGAAACCCCTTCGCAACTTTTCATAGAAGCACTCGAAGACAGCGAAGTGCTTGTGATTTCTAAAAAAGATAAGGAGTTTGCTTATGCTAATTTACCTAAAATTGAAAAGCTGTTTCGGGTAATGACACAAAAAACGCACGTTGCTCTTCAACGAAGAATGATAGATAACCTTAGCAAAACAGCAGAATCCCGTTATATCGAATTTATAGAAAAATACCCACAGCTTATTCAACGACTTTCTAACATACAAATAGCTGCTTATTTGGGTATTACCAATGTTTTTTTGAGTAATATTCGAAAGAAAATTGCTGTCAAAAAATAAGATTTCCCTTTATTTATTAAACTAGTTTAATGTTTTAAGATTGCATTTCATTTCATCTTTGCAGTGTTAATTTAAACCAACACAAGAAATGAAACACACTATCTCGAGAGTATTTATAACAATTTTAATTTTATTGAATATGAAATCACAAGCACAAAGTTTCAAAACAATTCAAAGTAAAGATTTAAAACTTCAGGTTTACAACGCATCAGAAAACAACTTTGGTGTAGCATCGGTAATTGTATCGGGAAAAACAGACGCAGTTTTAATTGATGCGCAATTTACTTTAGCGGATGCCGAAAAAGCAGCACAGGAGATTAAATCAAGTGGTAAAAAATTAACTGTAATTTTTATTTCTCACGCAGACCCTGATTACTATTTTGGATTAGAAATATTTAAAAAATATTTTCCGGATGTAGTTGCTTATGCATCACCTGCTTCTGTAGAAGCAATTAAGGCTACGGCACAAAAGAAATTAGACGTTTGGGGCGAACGATTAGATAAAGCTATTACATCAAATGTTGTTTTGCCGCAGGTTTTAAAAGGAAACAGCATTGAATTTGAAGGTCAGAAATTAGAAATTGTTGGTTTGGAAGAATTTCCAAATAAAACTTTTGTATGGATTCCTTCTATTAAAGCAGTTGTAGGCGGAATTAATGTTTTTGGAACTACTTTTCATCTTTGGATGGCGGATGCTCAAACTACTGAAGCCCGTAAAAACTGGATTGCCGTTTTAGATAAAATCTCGGCTTTGAAACCTGAAATTGTAATTCCGGCTCATGCTAATTCCAATTCTCCATTTGATATTGCTGCTGTAAATCACACCAAAAGTTACATTCAATTCTACGAAGAAGCTTTGAAAACCAATAAAACATCAGAAGCTTTAATTACGGCTTTGAAAACAAAATATCCAACACTTACTTTTGAAACTGCCTTAATGATTGGTGCAAGAGTGAATACTGGAGAAATGAAATGGTAAAATCAATCATTTACAGCCTGGCGGCACTCTTTGTATTATCAGGCTGTTCTTTAAATAAAAAGACAATGACAAATCTTGAAATTGTAAAAAGTACTTACGAAGGAAAAACTTCGGAAGAAAATGGTCGAAATTTGGCTAAATATGTTGTCGAAGATATTTCGTGGACAGAAGCAAAAGGCTTTCCCTACGCAGGAACTTACATTGGCTTAGAAAATGTAACCAAAAATGTCTTTAGCCGATTAGGAAGCGAATGGATTGATTATAAATTTACTCCTGAAGATTATGTTGCCAGCGATGATAAAGTAGTAGCTTACGGAACTTACACGGGAACCTATAAAATTACAGGTAAATTATTCACCGCCAGAGTGGCTCACGTTTGGAAATTAAAAGACAGTAAGATTATCAGTTTTGAGCAGTTTGTAGATAGCCAGACTATAAATGATGCTGTGAAATAAAGTCCTTTTTTATACCTTGGGTTGTTTTAATGAAACATCAAACTAATGCACGAAAAATTAATAGGCTATATCTGCAAATATGCAAATTTACCTCTTATAAGTGAAAAGCAAGCCCTAATTGTTGAGGCAAATTAGAAAACTAGGACCGAAACAAACACTGTTTTTAGTTTTAAATACAGAAACCGATAGTGAATCTCAATACATTCTGTTGCTTGACTAGGATTCTTTACGGATCATTCTAAAAAAACGTTAAATCATTCGATTTAGCGTTTTTTTATGCCCGTTTTGATCTATTTAATCACTTTTATCTCATATAATTAAACGGTTTGGAAATCCTGCTGCGACGATTACTCAGCGTTCAAGTTATACTTAATTAAGTTATACGGCTATTAAATATTATAATCTTTATTTTAACAATAATTAAACAATAAATTATGGAAAATGACCGCGAAGATTGAAAAGCGAAAAATTCACCAAAAAATCACAGAAGATACTTAAAGAATGTGATTAGATGTAACAGTTGAGTAAGGTGAAGAAATTTTATACTTTCTTCGAAAACTAGCTTAAATAAATAACTAGCAAATTAATTTTAAAATTATTGTTTAAAAAAATGAACGTTGTTCAAAAAATATTCATACATTTGCATCATAAATTACAGCTATGAGTACAGCAGAAAGAAAAGCACGCGAAAAAGAAGCCTTAAAATCACTTATTTTAAAAGGAGCTAAAAAGCTCTTTTTAGAAAGAGGAATTGAGCAGACTACAATTCGAAATATTGCTGATGAAATAGATTATAGTGTGGGAACCGTGTATGTCTATTTTAAAGATAAGAATGCTATTCTGCATGATTTGCACTCTATTGGTTTTCAGGAATTAGGCGGCTATTTTAAAGAATTATTCGCGATCAAAGATCCAATGGAACGTATACAAAAAATGGGATTTATGTACATAAAATTTGCTTTGGAAAACCCAGAGATGTATGATTTGATGTTTAATCTAAAAGCACCAATGGAATTTTTAGAAAAATCTGAAAATGAAAATTGGAATGAAGGAGCAAATACATTTAATTATGTAAAAAAAACAATTAAGGAATGTATCGATAAGGGACATTTTAAAGAGCATAATGTAGAACCACTTTCATTTATGATTTGGAGCTTAGTACACGGAATGTGCTGTCTTGAAATACGTCAGAGAACAAAAGGGGTGAAATTTTCTAATCCCGATACAATCCTGTTTGACGGATACAACGAATATTTAAAAATAATAAAGAAGCTTTAAAAAATTTTTGACTTAAAAAATGAACAATGTTCAATTAAAAAACAATGTATAATATGATAAGAAAAACACTCACTCTGACGCTAGTCTTAATTGGATATCTGGGATATTCACAGAGTAAGCTTGACGGCTATATTGAAGTCGGGCTAAAAAATAACGAAGTAATAAAGCAACACAACTTTGATATTAACAAAAGTATGTATGCTTTAAAAGAAGCGCGCTCCCTGTTCTATCCTACCGTTTCCTTAAACGGAAGTTATACCAAGGCTGAAGGAGGAAGAACAATTGATATTCCGATTGGTGATATGCTGAATCCGGTATACAATACCCTGAATCAAATTACAAATTCTAATGCTTTTCCAACTTTAGAGAACCAGTCTGTTTTGATTAATCCGGATAATTTCTATGATGCTAAAATTCATACCACAATGCCTTTGCTGAATTTTGAAATTATCTATAACAAGAGAATAAAAAACCAGCAGACTTCATTACAAAAAATAGAACTGGAAATATATCAAAGGGAATTAGTCAAGGAAATAAAAACAGCCTACTACAAATACCTCCAATCGGTTGAAGGAATTAAAATTTATCAGGATGCTTTAGCATTGGTTAAGGAAAACCAAAGAGTAAACAAATCCTTATTTAAAAATGAAAAGATAAACCGTACGGCTGTCTTGCGAAGCGATAATGAGGTAATACGTATACAGGCAAACCTGGAAACGGCAAAGCAAAACAGTAATAATGCACAATCTTATTTTAATTTTTTGCTTAATGAAAAGCTGGATGCAGCAATTGAAGTCGATGAAAATGAAGCGCCACCAATTGAGGCTGTTTCAGAGAATACCCAAAACAGGGAAGAATTACAAAAACTTACCAAGGTAAAAGAAATAAACGATAACGTAAGCAAGCTCACCCAGTCGTATTGGTTTCCAAAGGTAAACGGATTTGCTGATTTTGGAATTCAGGATTTTGATTTTGAAGTAAACAAACAATCACGTTACTATTTTGCAGGAGTAGGTTTAGAATGGAATATTTTTTCAGGCAACAAAAATAAATTCAAACTCAAACAAACAGAAGAAGACAGTAAAAAAATCAGTTCTCAGATCGATAATGTAAAACAGCAGTTATTGCTTCAGTTTCAGGTTTCACAGAATAATTTGAAATCAGCTTTAGAGCAATTCTACGCCGATAAAAATCAAAAAGAATCCGCCAAAAAATATAATGAGGATATAACCAAATTATACAAAGAAGGTCAGGCGATCTATATTGAACTTCTCGACGCACAAAATCAATGGGTAAACGCTCAGCTTAATACCAATATTGCCCTTTATAATTCCTGGATCGCTTTTGCAGAATTAGAAAGAGCCAATGCAACTTTTACTTTTAATTAAACACAAAAAATCATGAAATCAAAGATTATTACATCCGTTCGCCTTTCAGGCTCGGGTCACGAATACCTAAAAAATATTTTTACACTTGTGAGTAAAAAAACGATAGCACTATGTCTTCTTGCCCTTCCTCTATTTTATGCGTGTAAAAAAGAAAAAAAAGAACATACACCATTCGAAACTGCTGATATTATCCCAATTAAAACAGCAACAGTTCAATCTTTGGCACTTATAAATAATATAAGTGCATCAGGATTAGTAACCACAGAAAACCAAGCCAATTATGGTTTTAAAATTGGTGGTGTGGTGAGTCGAATTTATGTAGAAGAAGGACAGTTTTTTAAAAAAGGCCAACTTTTGGCAGCATTAGATGCAACCGAAATTAATGCCGGTTTAAATCAAACGGATTTGAATGTAAAAAAATACGAACGTGATTACAACCGCGCCAACAATTTATACAAAGACAGTGTGTACACCTTAGAACAGCTTCAAAACACAAAAACTGGTCTTGACATTGCTAAAAAGCAGAAAGATGCCGTTGCTTTTAATGCCCGTTACGCTAAAATATATGCTGCTGCCGATGGTTTTGTAGCCAGTAAAATAGCTAACGAAGGAGAAGTAGTTGGTGCCGGATCTCCTATTCTGGCAATAAATGAAACAAATCAAAATAACAATTATTTATTAAAAATTGGTTTGACAGATAAAGAATGGGCATCAACAAAAATTGGTCAGAAAGCAGTTGTTACCCTTGATGGCTATCCCGAAGAGCACTTTGATGCTTTTGTTTTTCGAAAGTCACAATCTGCAGATGCAGCAGTAGGTTCTTTTCAGGTAGAATTGAAACTGAATATGAAAAACAGTAAACCGGCAGTTGGTATGTTTGGGAAAGCAGAAATTAAAGCAGAAAATGCAGAAGATTTTATCATCATCCCTTATAATTCGCTTATTGAAGCTGATGGTAACAAAGCCTTTGTATTTATTGCAGCCAATAACAAAGTAAAACGTCAGCCTGTTACGATTAGTAAATTCGAAAATAACAAGGTATTCATAAAAGACGGCCTTCAGAAAACAGATCAGATAGTGATCTCTAACAGTGCTTATCTAAACGAACAATCGACGATCAAAATCATTAAATAACTAACAGTATGAAAATTACAAACTTTGCCGTCAAAAATTATCAGTTTACACTGATCATATTTCTTCTGGTAGCCGTTGTGGGGTATCTTACCCTATTTTCGATGCCAAGATCAGAAGACCCTTCCACTCACCCGCCCCAGTATCTTATTACGGTTATTTATCCGGGTACCAGTCCAAAAGATATGGAGGAACAAGTTGTAAAACCTATCGAAAATAAAATTTACGGACTTGAAAACATTGACAAAATATTAACTACCGTTGAAGATGGTGTAGCGGCTTTTCAGGTAAAATTTAAATATGGCGTAGACGTCGATAATAAATATCAGGAGATCTCTACTGAAATGAACGCACTGAAAAATAGCGAACTCCCAAAAGATATTTATCAGATCAAAACCGAGAAAATCGCATCATCAGATGTGAAAATTCTTCAGGCAGCATTAGTTTCAGAAAATGCCTCTGACAAAAAACTGCGTGATGAGGCTGATAAACTGAAGACAAAAATAGAAAAAATCACCAATCTTAAGGATGTAAAATATGCTGGAATTCCTGAGCAGGAAATTCGTATTGATTTGCAATTGGATAAACTGGCACAATTAAAAATCCCCTTAAACCTCGTGATGGGAAGTTTACAAAGTGAAGCAGCCGATATTCCGGGAGGAAGCATCGATCTTGACAGCAAAGTGTTTAATGTAAAAACCAGCGGTAAATTTAAAAACGCAGAAGATGTTGCCAATACCGTCATTTATAATGCAAACGGAAAAATAATCTATATGAAAGATGTTGCCGAAGTGGGCTACAAATCTCAAACAGTAGATCATATTACCCGTATAAACGGACACCGATGCATTTTGGTTACTGCCGGAATGAAAGACAATGCAAATATTACCGATGTTCAGAAAGAATTTTCACCAATCGTAGAAGAATTCTCGAAAGACTTACCTCAAAATATCAAACTGGTTAAAAACTTTGATCAGGCTAATATGGTATCACAGCGTTTAGGACATTTGGGCTTTGATTTTGCACTTGCGATCATTTTAGTTATTATTACATTATTGCCGTTAGGATCAAGAGCATCTCTAATAGTGATGATCTCGATACCATTATCATTGGCTTTAGGGCTGATTGCAATGAATGCTTTGGGCTATTCCTTAAACCAGTTAAGTATTGTTGGATTAGTGGTAGCTTTAGGATTATTGGTGGACGATAGTATTGTAGTAGTAGAAAACATCGAGCGTTGGCTTCGTGAAGGTCATTCTAAAATGGATGCCGTTTTAAAAGGCACAAAACAAATAGGAATTGCTGTTGTGGGGTGTACGGCTACACTTGTCATTGCTTTTTTACCGCTGGCTTTTCTTCCTGATGTTTCGGGTGAATTTATTAGAAGTCTTCCAATGGCGGTTATTACAAGTGTATTGGCTTCTATGATTGTGGCCTTGACATTAGTTCCATTTTTGGGAAGCAGATTTTTAAAAACACACGAACACGGAGAAGGAAATGTCTTTCTTCAATATTTGCAAAAATTCCTTACCAGAAGTTACAGGGACATAATGCCTAAAGCATTAAAATTCCCAAAAACAACTATTGCTATATCTATATTTTTAAGCATTACCGCTTTTGGATTGTTTAAGGCAACCGGATTTAAATTATTTCCAACTTCAGAAAAACCAATGTTTCTAATTAATATAAAACTACCGCTGCAGGCTAATATATCAGAGAGTGACAGGGTGACAAAAATCGTGGAAGCGGAGTTAAAAAACCATAAAGAAATTGTGTTTTATACTGCCAACGTTGGTAAAGGGAATCCGCAAATTTATTACAATGTACATCCACAAGACAGAAAGCCCGACTTTGCTCAGATTTTTGTTCAATTGGATGATGAGGCAAACCCTAATGAAAAAACAGCATTGATTGAAAAACTAAGGGAAAAATTTAAAACAATGCCCTATGCCAAAGTTGAAGTAAAAGACTTTGAACAAGGATCACCTTTAGAAGCAAATATTGTGGTGAGACTATTCGGAGAAGACCCGGCCATTTTACGTAAACTATCGGCTCAGGTAGAAAATATTTTACGAAATCAGGAAGGAACGGTTTACATTAATAATGAGTTGAATACGTATAAAACAGATGTCAAAGTAAAAATCAATAAAGAAAAAGCAAGAACACTTGGTGTTTTAACAAGCGAGGCTGACAAAGTAATTCGTCTTGCCGTGGCAGGATTAACCGTTGGAGATTACATCGATGACCGCGGTGATGCACGAAATGTTACGCTCACACTCCCAAGAGATAAGTTTTCTAATCTGGATGCACTTAAAAATTTGTATGTAAATAACATTCAGGGTACTCCGATTGCACTGAATCAGATTGCGACAATATCTTTTGAAACTTCACCAACAGCAATTAATCATTTCAATAAATCGCGTTTTTCGAAAGTTACGGCGTTATCAGGAAAGGGTTATTACGCTAATGATCTGTTGGTAGAGATTATACCTAAATTGGATAAACTAAAAATGCCAAAAGGATATTATTATAAATTGTCCGGAGAAAAAGAATCTGAAGGTGATGCTTTGGGAGGAAATTTTCTAGCGGTAATTATTCTGAGCACGTTCCTTTTCATTGGTGTATTGCTATTGCAGTTCAAAACATTCAAGGGAATAATCATTGTACTTTCTATTATCCCGTTAGGCGTTTTAGGAGGCGTTGTATTACTGCTTATTACCGGAAGTCCTATGTCATTGGTCGCTATTATTGGTTTTATTGGTCTTTCCGGAATTCAGGTTAAAAATTCGCTCCTTTTGGTAGATTTTACCAATCAATTGCGACTGGAAGGATATTCAATTGATGAAGCGATTGCTATTGCCGGAGAAACCCGCTTTTTACCGGTGGTACTAACTTCTATTACAGCAATCTGTGGACTTATTCCTCTTGCGTTGAACTCAAATCCTTTAATTGCACCATTGGCAATTGTATTAATTGGCGGACTAATAAGCTCTACCATACTATCCAGAATTGTGACTCCTGTGATGTATAAGCTAATGCCTCCAAGTATTGAGATTGATAATGAAATTAAACATTAATAAAAATAAAAAAAACGATCTTAATTACAGAAGCTTCAACCGATTTTGGACTCCTGCTCGCTACTAAACTTTGGGGTTCAACGGAGACCTAACAGGTTTTAAAAACCTGTTAGGTCTAATCAAAAGAATAACAGTTGAAATAAATAAAAACTATAACTCACATAAATTTTACTCGATATGAAAGAATATATATTGCTCACCGGGGCATCATCCGGAATCGGTTATGAAATGGCTAATCAATTGGCTGCAAAAAAAATGAACCTGATATTGGTTGCCCGTACTGAAACTAAATTGCAGCAAATGCAAGCAGAACTTACAAACAAGTATGGCATTCTGGTCCAATATTTTGCTGCAGATCTCTCTGATGTAAATGCTGCTAAAGACCTTTACAAAAAGGTTCAACAACAAAATTTATTAGTAACCCACCTGGTAAATAATGCAGGTGTAGGCAACTATGGTAATTTTATTGAAACGTCATTGGAAGAAGAACTGAACATGATTCAACTAAACATTTCCAGTTTGGTGGTATTGACCAAGCTCTTTTCACAAGATATGGTCAGTCGCAAATCCGGTCGAATTATGAATATAGGCTCAGTGGTTTCATTTTTACCAATGCCTTATTTTTCTGTTTATTCTGCTACCAAAGCTTTTGTAAAGGCATTTAGCGAAACACTTGATGCCGAATTAGACGGCACTGGTGTTATCGTTACATCCCTTTATCCAGGCACGGTAGATACTGGTTTTACTACAAAAGAAATGCAAGCTACTAATCTTCACAAAACCAAGCCAATGCATCCTAAAGAAGTGGCAGTGCAAGGTGTAAAACATCTTTTATCCGGAAAAGGAAAAAAAGTAGTTGGCTTTGAAAACTGGTTTAATTCTAAACTGTCAAGTTTTATGCCTGATAGTATTATGATGAAAATCAAAAAAAATCTCGCAAGTCAAAAATAAAAAAATGAATACTAAACGAAATATCTTACACAATGAAAACAACAAAGTTATTTATGCTAGCCGGCTTCATTAGTATGCCATTGCTGCTTTCTTCTTGTTATTCACACAAAAAAGCAGTTCAGTCAAGTTTGCCTTATTCCGAAAAAATCAACTGGCCGGAAGGGTTTAAACCAACAGAATCTGATTTTTTCATACACAACGAAATAGACATTAAAGCTTCGCCTCAAGTAGTTTGGGATATTTTCATCAATACTGCCAAATGGCCAGAATTGAACAAAAAAGCCGAAGGTATTAAGCTGCTAAATTCACCTGATGGTAAGCTTAATTCATCCAGTGTTTTTATCTGGTCTCCGGCAGGTAAATTCACATCAACTATAAAGGAATTCAAACCTCCTTATAACGTAGCTTGGCTGGGGGAAACCGATAATAAAAAAATTACCATTTACAATGCATGGATGATTATACCAACCGCAGAAGGCTGTAAGGTTATTTCAGACGAATCGCAAAATGGTCCCAAAACAAGAATGGAGAAAATTTTTGCACCTAATATGGTTCGTAAAGATCTTCATAATTGGTTGATAAAGCTGAAAGAACAATCAGAAAAACAATCAAAGGATTAAAACACAGGAACTATCTCCCTATAATTCACTAAAAACTACAATTATGAACTTCAAAAATGTAAAAACACAATCCGTAAATGTTGGAGGAACAGATTTCTATTATCGCAAACTTGGCGAAGATAAACCAGGCTTACCAATAATTTTTCTAAATCACTTAACCGCTACAATGGATGATTGTGACCCAAAAATTATGGAAGGCTTCGCTTTCGAACATCCAATCATTGGCTTTGATAATCGAGGTATAGGTTCTACAGGAGGAGTAACTCCAAAAAATGTTGCCGAAATGGCTACAGATGCAATAGCTTTTATAAAAGCACTCGGTTATCAAAAAGTTGACCTTTTCGGATTTTCATTGGGCGGTTTCATCTCACAGGAAATTTTACTTCGTGAGCCACAACTTGTACGCAAAGTAATTCTTGCTGGTACCGGACCTGCTGGTGGTGCTGGTATCAGCAAAATGACACCCGTAGTTATCAAAGATGTAATCAAAGGGAATTTTACCTTCAGAAATCCAAAATTCTATTTGTTCTTTAACAGCAATGCTAATGGACACAAAGCGGCAAAAAGTTATCTTAAAAGGATAAAAGAAAGAAAAGAAAATAGAGGCGGGAAATTGAAAATGAAACACCTGACACATCAGCTCGAAGCAATAAAGGCTTATGGATTGCAAGCTCCGCAAGACTTATCAGTAATTACACAAGCTGTCTTAGTTGTAAACGGAGACAACGATAAAATGGTTCCTGCCAGTAATTCATACGAATTAAAAAATCGCATAAAAAATTCAGAGATAATTATTTACAAGGATGCAGGTCACGGTTCAATATTCCAAAACCACGAAGATTTTGTAAAAAAAGCATTAGAATTTTTAGCTAAATAAATAAAAATGGAAAATAAAAAGACTTCAATTACTTAAAAATTTTATTGGTAAACCATTTTCAGGAAGCCCGTCTCCTTTCGCCAAATGGCTGAATGGGACGGTAGTTTCTGTAAACGATAAATCAATAGAACTTGAATTTATAGTTAGAAAAGAAATGACCAATCCAGTAGGAATGTTACATTGAGGTGTCATTTCAAGTATGATTGATGACTGTATAGGAGTTAATTTTATGATACTTGGTTTAGAAAACTTCTATCCTACTATTAATTTAAATGTCGATTTTTTTAATCCTGCTTTTGAAAATGACATCGTTTTGGTTAAAACAGAATTAATCAAATTAGGAAAAACAATTATTCATTTCAATGCGATAGTTACAAATCAAAATAACAGCAAAATTGTTGCTTAAGCAAGTACTAATCTGGCGGTTAGTTCTACTAAAATTCCGTTTTAAAATTCCAATCAAATTTTTAATAGAAAAACTGTTGGGTGAAATTAGTTTTTAATGATAATTTTTCGTCAGTTCGAGTAATTTTCGATAGAAAATTGTATCGAGAACAAGAAAAATCTCATTAAAAACGGTTCTCGATACACGTCACTTCGAGTGAGAAGCGTATCGAGAAGTTTGTTCCGTTTTACTACACAAAAAACACTCGAACTGACGTTTTTAATAATTTCACCCAATAGGTTAAAAAAAATATGTGATTACAGCCACAATATTGCTTAGCTTAATGGGCAGTTCTTATTTGTATATCCAAATACTGTTTTGTAATTGATACAGTTTCGTTAAAACGTTTCATTATTGCTCACTTTTGTATCATACTATTTATCAGTAATTGACGGAAATTTGTTTCAATAATTAAAAACAATAAAATATAGTACAATGAAAAAAACAATTTTTATAACAGGTGCATCCCGAGGATTCGGAAAAATTTGGGCTGAAGCTTTTCTTAAACGTGGTGATAATGTTGTAGCAACAGTAAGAAATACAGAATCATTAAAGGATTTGGCATCAGAATATCAGGAAAATTTATTAGTCTTACAATTAGATGTAACCGATAAAAAAGCATCCTTTGAAGCAATTTCAAAAGCAAAAAGCCATTTTGGGGCAATTGATGTATTGATTAATAATGCCGGATACGGACATTTTGGTGCCATTGAAGAATTGGAAGAGCAGGAAATCCGTACACAGTTTGAGACTAATGTACTTGGACTGATTTGGCTTACGCAGGCAGTTATTCCTGTTATGCGCGAACAAAAATCGGGTCATATCATCCAGCTTTCAAGTGTTTTGGGTGTTATTGCATTGCCTACTTTAGGAATTTACAGTGCTTCTAAATTTGCTGTTGAAGGTCTGACTGAATCTTTGGCGGCAGAAGTTGCAGGATTCGGAATCAAAGTCACTCTTGTAGAACCAAATGGTTATGAAACCGATTTTGCTGCGTCTTCTGCAGTACAAAGTAAACCTTTGCCACAATATGATACCGTTAGAACAGCACTTCAGGAAGGAAACAAAGAAGAAGATTATGGCGTACCTGCAGCGACTTCAGAAGCTGTTTTAAAACTGGTAGATGCAGAAAACCCTCCATTAAGATTGCTTTTAGGCAAAGCTGGTGTTCAATGGACTAAATATGCTTATGGTGAACGTTTGAAAACCTGGGAAGAGTGGCAGGACGTTTCTGAAGCGGCACATGGAAAATAAAGTTTAAATTTGCAGAATCCGATTCGTCGGGTTCTGCATTTCTTTTAAAATTAAACAGATGAATCATTTCGATAAAATAAGTAGTTACAACCAAGCTATCGGACTTAAAGCTCCCGAACATCCGTTGTTTTATATTTCCCGGGGCAATAAAGAATGTTGTAATGTCGGCAAGGAAACTGAATTTACGGCTGATTTTTACATCATTATTTTCAAAAAGGTCGAATCGGGAAGCATGCAATACGGAAAAACAAAATACGATCATAACCTAGGGAAAATGTCATTCATTAAACCGAGACAGATCACCGGATGTAAAAACATTCGTTTGGAAGAAGATTGTTTTACAATTCTTATTCACGAAGATTTTTTATCAGGAACAGCTATGCATAATGAAATCAAGAAATATGCTTATTTTGAATACGAAGTAAATGAAGCGTTGCACCTATCACCCAGTGAAGAAGAAACAATTTGGAATCTGGTGTATGCGATGGAAAAAGAATACCATAATAACGTTGATGATTACAGCAAGACCATTATTCTTAGCCATCTTGATACGATGCTTAAATATGCACAGCGCTTTTACAAAAGGCAGTTTATCAATCGTGAGAAATTATCTGGAGCAACATTTACAAAGTTTAATGATATTCTTTCTTCGTATTTTGAAAATAGAAAAAATAATGATTTGGGACTTCCTACTGTTAGTTATTTGGCGGAAAAACTGAATATTTCTTCACGTTATTTGAGTGATATGCTAAAACAGGAAACCGGAAAAACCGCTTTGGAACTTATTCATCTTTACGTGATTTCAGAAGCAAAAAACTTATTGAAAGAGGGAAAAATGAATATTACCGAAATTTCTGTTTCTCTGGGGTTTGAAAATGCCACATATTTTTCACGTTTATTTAAAAAAGAGGCTGGGATGACTCCAAACATATTTAGAGAGCAAAATTTAAACTAAGTAATTCTGATTTTTTTAGATTATTTTACTGAATGACCAATTTTTCTATTCTAATATGACCGAACAAGACACCAATCCTCAACAGTATATCCAAACCAAATTATTGGTGCCATTCAAAGACAAGTCTTACATATAATAAGCCAATCTCATTAAATCTTCCATAAAATAGTGTGTTATTTGTCCTTTAGAGATCACAAAAGTAAAATCCCATTTCTTACAAAATGGGATTTTTCATGCTTATTTCGTGCTATTTAATCAACTTAAGAAAGAAAACACATCTAATAAAAAAAGGCTGCTTCACAAATTATGAAACAGCCTCCTTATATTTTGTAAAGAGAACTCTAATTCAACTTTTAATTTCTAATATAAATAATTCAGAGCTGTAACATCATTACTATTGAAAGCTCCAGTCTCACTTGAAGAGAAACATGCTCTCATATAAGAAGTTGAGTCATACCCTGTAGGTGTTCCCGGGATATGAATTGCTCCAACTCCAGCTGCTCCTTCATTTGAATTCTGACCACAACTCTGACGGCTGAAATAGTCTGTATGACGTAAACCAATACAGTGGCCAATTTCGTGTGCGGCTACGTGTGCATTTACGTTTGTTGAATAAGATTCTAACCCAGAATATAATGTAACTGAATTATATGGATTTCCTCCTGAAGGGAAACCTGCTACTCCACCAGCAGACCCAGTTTGTCTCCGGACAACAATGTTTGCACCTGAAGTACTTGAACTAAAAGTAAGTGTAAAGTTAATAGACAATCCTAAATTATTGTATCTATTAATTGCCGCTTGCAATCCAGCACGCATATTGGTAGTTAGAGCTGTTGTACCAGTTCCTGATAATCCAACAACTTTTATAGTTCTTGGGGCAGATACTAAATTAGTCGTACGGTATTGTTCTGTAGTAATACCACCATGAATATCCATTTTGTTTAATTGCGCTTCTGTCACAATAATGTCTCCTTCTACCAGGAACGCGTCCTCAGTGGTACCATCTAACTTAGTGTTTTTAATCACTTGAACATCTTTGTTATTTAATGCAAGTGCATCAATTTTATTTAACACATCTTGTGTTACTTTAAGAGATTCTTGATTTGATTGACCTGTTTCATCTTCTTTATTACAGGACAATACCGTTAGCGCTATAAATGACAACGCTAAAATTGATTTAATTTTCTTCATAATAATAGTTCTTTTTGGTTTAAGCAAGTTGATAAATTAGGGGGCTTTACAAAATATTGTAATATTTATTATCAAATTTATATAAATTTTAATCTTAAAATACTTATAAATAAATAATTTAACAAATTTAACATTTTTTGTTATATTATTTTGATTAAAATTTTTAGTACTAATTATCTGATTATTACGGCAAGCCCAGTAAAATCAATAATTAAATACAAATCAGCTTGTTAGACAAAATAATCCTATTTCTAAATTTTATTTTGTTTAGCAGGTGTTAAAAAATGATTTTACACTTTTATATACCTTTTAAAATAAAAAAAGGGGTACAAAAAGAGAATTACTCTTACAGATTTTGGAGATTATATAGGAAATAAAAAATCATAAAATTTTTACAAATATTTTAATAACTTTGAATTACCTACAACGGATAAATATTTCAAATAGAATTCATTAAACACTAATTTCATCTTTGCTTTATCTCGATTAAGAAGTAATAAAGATCTGAAATAGTCAATTTTTGTATGATCGATAATAATGTTACAATTGCCCTAACATTTACTGTAAATGAAGAAACCAATTACTTTTCTCCTTTTTATGATAACGACAATCAGTCTCTCACAAAGCTCTGATAAATGGAAACAATACATAAAAAAAGAAAACGAAAGAAAATTTGAGAAATATTATTTAACGTCTTTAGAAAATGCACATCACAACAACTACAAGATTGTAAAAAAGCTAGACAATACTTTTTGCATTGTTGAAAATAAAAGTGAAAGCGCAGGACTTAAAAAATCTTCACAAAAAATTTTCCCGGTTAATAATTTATGGAAATTACCATCCAATTTTTCAAATCATAAAGAAGACAAACAGTATATAATAGCAGCTGATTCTCTCAAAGCATTAATTCGTAACTTGAAATCAATGAACATTTCTGACATCGAAATACTAAGTAACCATCTTGTAATGATAAAAAGTGATTCAAAAAAAATCATGAATGAGGTTATAGCTTTGAGCAGTGTATCTTCTGTTTCGCAAGAATCGCTGCTGCCAAAAGCTGAATCTAAAATAATAGATCAAAATTTTAGTATCAATTATATCAATAAAGCCCATGCTGATTTTCCTCTTTTAAAAGGCGAAAATCAAACTGCAGTAATCAAAGATGATTTTTTTGATGTAAATGATATTGATCTTTTAAATAAGCATATTACTTCTACAACACAATCTAATATTGTATCGAACCATGCAACGGCTATGGCGACTATTGTCTGCGGATTAGGAAATAGTTCTGCATTAGGAAAAGGCGTCGCCCAAAAGGCTAAGATACTATCATCTGATTTTTTGAATATTTATCCTGATGAAATAGCAACTTTACAAGGTGCTGCCACAGAAAATCATTCCTACGGTACAGAAATTGAAAATTTTTATGGTTCGCTTGCTAATGCTTATGACGCTCAATTATTTTTAAATCCAGATTTGACCCATTGCTTCTCCTCTGGAAATACTGGTCTTCAAGGTTATAAATCTATTACCGGTAATTTCAAGCAGTCCAAAAATAGTATCGTATTGGGCTGTATTGATCAAAACGAAATAATTATGCCTTTTTCTTCAAAAGGCCCGGCTTATGACGGCCGAATAAAACCAGAATTAGTCGCGTTCAGCACACAGGGAACTTCAAATTCGACGGCATTGGCTACAGGAATTATTACGCTCATGAAAGAACATTATAAAAACATAAACAATATGCCCCTGAATAATGCCACAACAAAAGCAATTTTAATTAATAGTGCTAAAGATTTAGGCAGCCCAGGCCCCGATTTTACTTATGGTTATGGTAATATTAATACTTATAAATGCCTAAAAACCATCAGCGAAAATAGAATTATATCCGGCACTTTGACATCTGGACAGACAAATGCCCACACCATTAATGTTCCCGAAAATGCAAAAAACTTAAAAATTACCTTAGTATGGAATGATCTGCCTGCCGAAATCAACAGTAATATAAGTTTGGTTAACGATCTAGACCTTGAAGTTATTACGGCTGACAATACTGCTTTTTTACCCTGGATCCTTAATCCTGATGTTCCTGAGCAGCAAGCGCTCAGAGGAAAAGACAAACTTAATACTATAGAACAGGTTACTATTGAAAACCCCATATCGGGATCTTATACGATCAATATTAGCGGTGCATACATTTCGAATACTTCTCAGCAATACAGCATTGCTTACGAATATGAATTGAAAAATCAATTTGAATGGAATTACCCCATTGCAAATGATAATTTCCCTTATGATGGTAAAACAATTTCACCTTTCAAATGGGATTCTTCTTTTTCTGGTATTTCCGGGCAATTGTCTATTAGTTATAATAATGGTCAGACTTGGGAAATTATCGCAAATGGAATCAATCTCGATTCTGAACAATTTCTCTATACTCCTTCTGAACAAAAATTTTCAAAGGCAAAATTAAAAATGACCATCGGTACTAGTGATTATATCTCTGACAGCTTTACGATTTCTTATGATTTAAATATCAATACCAGCTTAGTTTGTGACGGCACAACAGAAATTAATTGGGAAAAACCTGCCAATGTTGCTGCTTTTAATATTTATCAGCTCACAGGAGATTATTTAGAATTTAAAGAGCAAACAACCAACACTAATTATACCTATACAGATGGAAAAATTTACACTGTTACTCCCGTATTTGACAATAGCGAAGGAATAAAAAGTGAGTCAACTTTGCAGTATGCCTCAAACTCAAATTGTTATTTTGAGCTGGCCCTGGCAGAAATTTATCAAGAGGACAAAGTAAAAATTGATGCCAGCCTTTTTAGCTTGTACAATATCAAAAGAATTGAGCTGGTAAAAATAACCAACAATGCCGAAGATGTCATTAATTCCATAAATAACATCGATTCAAAAACATTCTCTTTTGTCGACAGCGCGCCCACAAAAGGCAGTAATAGATATAAAATAAATATAATTTTAGAAAACAATACTATAATAAGTTCTTCAATTCTTGATACTAATTATTTAGGCGATGATTTGTTTTTTATCCATCCTACTTTATTAAATAAAAACGAAGAATTATTTATTGAAGCCAAAAAAGAGGAAAACGCTGTTTTTTATTTGTACAATATCAGCGGACAAAATACCATTACTTCGCCCCTAATTTCTAAAATCAATAACATTAATCTAAAAAATATTGCTTCAGGAATTTATATTTACAAAATAATTACAAGTTCGGGCGGAATACAAACAGGGAAAATTGCGGTTTTTTAAACTGTTTTTTTAATTCCGAAAAATAAATTAAAAGAGATTGTCCCAAAAATCAGAACCGACCCTTTTTATTTTACATATTTCTTTGTTCCGTAGGAACATCTCGTTGGTAGAAAAATTATATTGTTATCATCGTTTACGTTCCGTAGGAACGTTTGATTTCGACATTGTTTTCAATCTGGTATATCAAACGTTCCTACAGAAAGTAAATGTGTCCGGCCTCTATTTTTTCTACCGATGAAACATTCCTAATGGAATGAAACTGGAAGTTTTTATAAGGGATATTTTATTCCGCTACAACATCAATCTGGTTTGCTTTTTTTATTTTCTTAACGCCTCTTTCTCTTATTAGTTCTGCTGCATCGAGCATTTTGATTAAATGAATATACGGCGTCGTCACGTCAGATTCTGGATCTCCGAAATGGGGAGACAAGGAATGCTCCAGAATTTGAACTAGAAAAAATCCAAATTCTTCAAGAGTTATTTCATCAAATGCTTTTTGAAATACCATAAAAGGATTCTCGTATTCTTCCTTCGTTAGGGAAGAAAAATGAAAAACCTTTTCAGAGCGTAAAAACTCGGTAACTTTCCATTTTTTGTTTTTCTTTTTTAAACAGTAACACACTTTAATAAAAAAGCTGAAAGTGGTATACAAAACAAAAACATCACTAGGATTGTCTTGTTTGTGGACTTTTCTTTTATAGCTGTACATTACCGTTTCACTTAAATTTTGCTTATAATAATCAAGATCGGCAAAGTCAAAAAAGGCTTGAACTGCCTTAAATGGATTTCCTGTCTCAAACCCTGCCCAAAATCCGGTTTCGAAGGATATTTTATTCTTTTTCATTGTAAGAAGGTTTAAAATTTATGTACGAAATTATTTTCATTTTAAAGAATAATCTATTCGAAGTGCGTATATAATACCCATTGTATATTCAATATTGTCCAATTGTATTGTGCTATTTCATATTCATAATTTTATACCAGAAAACATTGGGGTAAAATAGAAATAGAACTGGTATAATATCTGACAAAATAGATGTATTATGGGATATTTTTTTATCTTTGAAACTCAGGATTTTTAATCCAAATGGCTTTATCTTTGGGCTTTTAGAAAATTAATATTCATTATGGAACAGAAAATACATCAGGGAAGAAACGTAAAACGCTTCAGAGAAATGCTTAACATAAAGCAGGAAGCTTTAGCTTATGATTTGGGTGAAGACTGGAACCAAAAGAAAATTTCTTTACTGGAACAGAAAGATGTAATTGAAGATAATCTGCTGAAACAAATCTCTGCAGTATTAAATATTCCTGTTGAAGCTTTTCAGAATTTTGATGAAGAACAAGCAGTGAATTTAATTTCGTGTAATTTCTCAGATAATGCAATGTTCAATAATAAAATCGAGGTTTTTAACAACAATCCTATTGAGGAAATCAAAAAACTTCACGAAGAGAAAATTGTTTTGTTTGAAAGAATGTTGAAGGAGAAAGATGAAATGATGCTGAGACTTGAAAAGCTGATTAATAAATAATTATTTATAAAGATATATTAAAACAAAAAGAGACTTTCGAGTCTCTTTTTGTTTTTGGAAGTATTATGAGTGCAAAGTCAGGAGACATTCGCACAACTTCCATAAAAACTTTTTAGAGAGCGGGATAATTGATTATAAATTAGAAGTATTGCTTTCTATGCTTGAAAGATCATTTTTAATATCATTAAGCTTATAATTTACACTACCATAATCATAATCACCACCAATTTTCTCATTTAGGTCAGTAAGTTTGCTACTGATTTCAACTAGTAAATCAATCATTGTTTGTGCTTGGTCTTCATTCATCTTTGAAAGTTTTTAGTGATAATCAAAAGTAAGAAATAAATTTATAAATTGCAGTGGAAAACTAAAAACCTATCATTTAACAGCTACTACAAATTATTTGGGCAATTGACTTAATGAAAAGATGTTTTGGCATTTAGGAGATTGCAAATGCGAGAATACAACTTAATTTAGTCCCAACCTGCTTTAGTATTAAAATTTATTATCAATTATGGAATATCAAAACGTAACATCTAAAATTTCAAAACCATCAGGAATTAATGAAGCAATATTCAATCTTGACTTTGATGCAAAAGATACAAATGGATTAGTTTTAGTGGAAAGAATAATTTCAAATAAATATTATGTGTCTAAATATGAATTATGGCAAAACATTGAAGAAGGATGGAAAAGCATTGCACTTTATATACCAACAAAAGTAATTAAAGAATTTTTAGAAATTTTCAATGTAATACTTGAAGAAGAAGGAGAAGAATTAATTGACACAAACAATATTCCAGCAGAAATAAATTATAGTACTGATGATAACAGTTTTAATGTATTATTAATTTCTAGAAGAGACGATCATTACAGAATGGAATTTGCTACGAAGGATGAGTAAAGAAACTGACTATAACATTACGACGTGCCTTAAAAGATTTGAAAAGAAAATCTTGTTTTTTAATTATATTGAAAATTGGAATTCATATAAACTTATTCAAATAATTTATATTAACGAATCATAAATATTCATTATTCTTTGCATATTCAACTAATGTTTCAAGTTTAACAAAACTTTCTTTTGCCAATCGATTCATCTCTTTAGTCTCTTGTTGAACTAGATTCCGGTTTTCATTTAAATTATCTTTGTTTGGAACTAAATAATTATCTCTTCCATATAGATTGACCGAACTATATTCATGAAATTCATTTAATTTATCAGTGAAATTATTTATCAAAATTTGAAGTTTTTTATCAGTTACTTTATTTTTTATTAGTCGCGCTTTATAAATAAAGCTGATACTCTTACTGATTGCCTCCTTTTTAAATCCATACCAAGAATTTTGTTCATATATATCATCGTGAAAACTATCTAAGTCTAATTCTTTTAATAATTTCTGAATTATTTTTTTATCACTTTTTTTGGGAACAAAAACATTTAATTCCTTTTTAAGACTTCTCAATTCATATAATAAAATAGAAATTAGTAAAAGCAATGAAACTATGATTGAATATTGCCAATTCTTAAAAATATCCGGAAGTGAAAAATAAGAAGTCAAGTATGTGAGAATTATTGGTATGATAAAGATACTTAAATACCATTTTTCGAATATTTTTTTCACTCTCCACAAATTTTGTTTCTTATATACAAATATATCCTTATCATCTTACAAATTCAATTTAGCATCTATTGATTTTGAAATACTATATAGAATACCAGGCTTTTCATCATAGTCATCATAATAATCTAAATGTATTTTAATCTTTGACTTGTAATGATATTTGAGGCTTTGAAGTAAATATTTTTTATCATCAGCATTCACCTTATCTGCAACTACATCGCTAACAAAATCGTCGATATATTCAAGTAATAATCGAAATTTTTCAAGATGATATACATCTTCTAATAATTCTTCTTCATTTTCTGTTTTTTCTTTTTTATAAAGTTCTAGAAATTTAGACAATCCATCACCTCCTTTATAAATCTTTTCACTTTTAGTAAAAGTCCCAACCTCAATAAATTCAAAGTCATTAATATCAGCCCTTACCACCTCTAACTTACCATTCAAATAATTAACTATTTTTTTCTGTCTATCGTCATTTTTTTGATCATTCAACTGGTCTTGAATAATTTTATTTGCTTTGATTTGTTCTAATAATGCATAGTACACCAAAATAGCTCCTACAAATCCAACAATTGGAGAAGTTATTCCTCCTATTGTATCTCCAATATTACCAGTTTCTGAAAAATCGATTAAACCAAATTTTCTAGTCATTAAATATGGAAAAACCAATACTAGTAAAGCGCCTGAAATTAAAACTGCTAAAGCATTCTTTTTCATAATTTAGAGATTTATTCATTAAAAAAATTAAATAATTAGGGATTTTTCAGCTGCAATACCCAATCGCGTGGATTTGTAATCCGTGCTCGTAAAGTATATCTTAAAAGATTTTAAAAAAGAAAACCCAGTTTTTATTAATATAGGACTATTTATTCTTTAGATTCTTTCCTAGAATTTTCGAAAAAATCAGATAACTCTTTTCTAAATTCCTCACTTCCTTTCTTAACGGCTTCAATATTTCCGTCTTTTTTTTCTTCGAATTTATTACCAGTATAAGAAAGTGCTATTAATGATCCTGTTATAAAAGCTACAGATGTTATAAATTTTGCTTTGTTGTCCCTTTTTAGATCTACCGTAAGTTTAAGGTTGTTACAAAGTGCGCATATTTTAGGATTCTCAAAATCAATAATTGATGGAGAATGACCAAATTCATTTCTAATCTTTCTTATTATTTGCAAATCATGTACGTAAGATTTCGAAATTAATCCAATGGAATATGATAATAATATTCTGCTAGAGAAGGTCCCGAGAGGGCCATTAAAGTCGAACAATGCTTGTAATTGTTTATTTGTTCCAACCAGCTTAGATCTCATTGCTTCTTCAAGTAAAAAATCTATATGTGAAGCCGCTAATAACGCACAACCGCGCGCAGATTCCTTGGTTAATTCACTTCTGAAAACTACCCAATCTAAAGTACTTTTTTGAACTTCTTCAGGTAATCCTGGATGCATCATTTTCTTAGCTATTCTCTTTTGAGTATTGATAATTTTTTCTTCAATTTCTTTATCCATGTACTGCGTTTTTTTGATATAGTACATAACGTTTCCTGTACTACAGCGGGTTAGGGACTAAATTAAACCTATTCTTCGGATTTGCCAAATCATTCCAAATACGGAACCAACTTTTCATTAAACCTATTTCTATAAATCTTATTTCTTTTTGCTTTGTGGCGATTTATTTTACCAAACATATAAAACCCCTTTTATTTCTTTTACGGATTTCCATAATTGCATATTTTAAATGGCAAATTAGTTTTTTAATAAAAAAATACATCCCGTATAAATACCTGTTTTTAAACACCCCGACTCGATCGCGCGGATTTGTAATCCGTGCCCGCAAAGTATTTCTTAAACAATTAAAAAATGGAAATCCAGTTTTATTAATATTAGGAACGGGCACGGAAAGAATTTCCGCACTATCATTCTGTATATATCCGAGCGATTGGGAATATTTTCATTAAAAAAACATTTCAATTACGGTAAACCATAATTATCAAACACTTAATAGTTATATTTTTGAAACTAACTTTAAATAATTTTATATGGGAACAACAGTTGGGTTAATTTTAATATCTTATGATGTCAGCGACAAAAACAAAGAAGTAAAAGATGCTTTAATAGCTTTAGGTTATAAAGAGTCTTGGAAAAACGCAGGCAATGAAAAAATTTACCATTTACCTAATACAACTTTATGGCATCAATCAAAGTCGTCAAAACAAGGACTAGTAGATATGCAGTCAGTTTGCACAAATTTAAAAGTTAAATTAGAAAAAGCGATTTCTGTCAAAGCAACTGAATTTGTTTGGTTTAATTAAGCCACTCTTCGGAGTGGTTTTTATAATAAAAAATATTTATAAGCAACAATTCCCTTAACAAATCAGCAACAACCTAAATTCACCTTCATTTTCTATTGGCGCTCTATGAATACATGGCAGCACTTGTTGTTTTGGATGATCTACAGCCAGTCGCCAAAGATGTCCTAAACCTAAATTAATAGGTTCTGCATCCTGATGCAGCTGATAATGCAAATCAAAATAATTTTCCTTCAAAAAATTATCGAATTCTTCAGCTGGTCCATCATACAATTCTTTTAGCTTTGCTCGGATTTCTGGAATTAGAGTTTTTTGTTCTGTCTGCGAATTAGAAACAATATCACTTGCCGCTCCGTGATAGGTACATAAAAAAGTATCTGTTGCAATGGGCGAACGATCAACATGAAACGAATACACATCTGTCGAAATGAAATCAAATTCATCATCACGTTCGTAACATTTCAGTAAATTAAGCGAAGGCGAAGCTCCAAAATCAGTTAATAATTGTAAATCATTTAAAATTATTTCTCTTGCTATATTTCCCTTTTCTGAGAGTTGGAGCGCGATTAGATCTTCGGGATAAACTTCGGTTATATTTTCTTTTAAAGATAACTTGGATACAATTTCCTTAAAATCGCCATCTAAATTTCTGTGCCAGCATAACGCATTCATTTCTTCCTTGAAATCGGTATTTATAAGATCCGAAAAAGTAGATACGATGCCAATTTGGCTGCTGTCAGAAAATGTATTGCTCATAATATAATATTAAGAGATTAGTTGCTTCTCTAAAAAAAAATATAAAATGATCCAACCATTCTTTCAGCTGGATCATAAATAAAAAAAATGCGGGTTCAAAAATTATTTGACCTCTCTCTCCATTACAACCATACCTTTAAATTCGTCTTTTATAAAAAGATACGACAAATCCATTTCGGCTGTTACTGTAAAATTTTGCTTTTCATAAAACTTAAATGCATCTGAACACTTCATTGCTTTGAGCCAGATTGTCTTTTTATTTTCATTAGCAGCAAGTTGTGAGACCATTTTAAGAGTAGCTTTTCCTAAACCTTTCCCGGCAGCTTCTTTTAGAAAATACAACCGCTCGATTTCTAAAGCATCAGTATCTTTTTTTCCGTCTGCAGATATATTATTATTAATTTTTAATACACCTATAGGTAATTCGTGATCGTAAATGAGATAGAACTGACTGTGTGGCACATTCATTTCTGAGGTTATTTTTTCTTTTGTAAAGCTGGCGTTCATATAATTTTCACCATTATCTGTCCATAAATACGTATAATGTTCTTTATAGGACTGCTTATATACCTCCAAAATCTGCGGAATATCATCTTCTGAACAAATTTTGTAGACGGGTTCTTTTATCATCTGCTAAATATTTTCAATCTTAATTTTTAATAGAAACGCAAATGTAAGCATATAATAAATAAACAATACCCGTATTAATTACGATTAGCACTACTCGCCTGTCTGATTGCTTTAGGATCTGTTAAATTAAAACGATAAACAAAACTAAGTCTGTAGCGGGCTGCATTTGGGATACTATTTTCGGTAATATAATAATCTGTACCGGTTGTTGTGCTTTTATTTTGGCGTAAGTCAAAAGCATTAGATACATCAAATACAATGGTAGCTTTGTCTTTTAATAAAATTTTACTTAAACCAAAATCAAGCGATTGCAATGCATCATTTCTTGTTTGCGCATTTTGCTGTGCACCTCGAAAATTATAACGCCCCTGAAAACTGAATTTTGACGGCAGTTTAACCTGAGTGCTTAAACGTCCGGTAAAAGTTTTTCCGCTATAATCAAGGTTTTCTTCCTGATAACTTCCTTTTTGAGTGAAATGATAAAAATTCATTTCTAAATTGACCTGAAGCCATTTTAACGGATTATATAAGGTCGAAAGTTCTATCCCGCTTCGTATTTCATGCTGAATATTAATGGGCGTTGTAAAAAATATATCATTTTCACGATACGTAAAATCCTGAATGTAACCACTTTCCCATTGATAATAAACGGAAGGATTGAGCGTAAGCTTTTTCCATGCTTTAAGGAAACCCAATTCAAACACATCAGAATAAGAAGGATTTAGATCTGGATTACCAATATATTGCGCATTCAAATCGGTCAGTTCGTTAAAAGGATACAAAGCATATAAGGGCGGGCGGTTAATTCGCTTGCTGTAATTTAACTGCAAAGTAGATCCTTCAAACTTGTAGCTTAAATTAACGGTAGGAAATAATCTGTTGTATTTTTTGTCATCGTTATAGGTATTTTTAATATCTGTAATAGAAATTTTAGTGAATTCTGTACGAAGGCCAAGCATATAGTTAAATCTTCTAAATTTGTTGCTGTATTGTGCATAAGCACTAGAAATGGTTTCGGTATAATTTAGATCATTGTCAATATTTTGATAAATCGTCCAAATATTCTCCTCTTGCTGCTCTGCCAAAAACTGACTGGAAACTTTACGAATTTCTGTCTTCACACCCATTTCAAATACAGAAACTGAATCAATTGGCTGAACAAAATCACTCTGCATAAGCAAATCTTTACTGCTTCCTACTGAATTGGTTCTAATACCTGGATAAGCCAGCGTTTCTGGATAAATACGCTGTGTTGAAAGATCCCATTTTTTATCACTGTTCCACCAATCATACTGGACATCAATAGTCCATTTTTTTGAGGGCTTTTTAAAAGTCTGCGTATAATTAAACTCGAATTGGTTGTAATCCCTTTTTTCAAGTGATTTTCCTTCTCTTGTTAAAAGACTGTCTTGTGTATGGTTTGCATTGCTGTAATCATATAATAAACGGGTTTTATCATCATCCTTTGTGGCATTTTTTAAGAAAGCTGCGGTAATGGTGCGATGTTCATCAATATAATAATCAGCTCCCAGATAAATCAATTTTCCATCGTCATGGCGATCTTCGTTCTGTACGTGATTAAGATAATTTGGAGAACCGTTATTCATAGTCGACTGATTGGTAGTATATAATCCAACATAATCCGAAGAACGTATACCAAAATTGGAAAAGATATTGATTTTATCTGATTTAAAATTAATACTTGGATTAAGTCGGCTGTCATTTGGTGATCCGGCAACTAATCGAACCTGACCGCTAAAACCGCTCTTTTTGTTTTTCTTTAATATTATATTGATAATTCCTGCCGAACCTGAAGCGTCATATCGCGACGAAGGATTGGTTATTACCTCTACACGTTCAATTTGGTCGGCTGCAATTTGATCGAGTGAATTGCTTTGCGTTAAACCAGACTGACGTCCGTTAATCAAAACCAAAACACTGCTGTTACCACGAAGACTTATTCCTCCCGTTGGACTAACTGTTACCGAAGGAACTCCGTTTAAAACATCGTGTGCAGAGCCATTCTGCGAAAGCACATCTTTGCCCACTTCAAAAACTTTTTTATCCAGCTTTAAACTAACGCTGGATTTTTGTCCGGTCACCACTTCAACAGCATTTAATTGTACAGCATCGGTATTTAAAAGAATAGTTCCCAATTCTGTTTTTGGTTTTCCCGAAATGATTTCCAATGTCTGGATATAATTTTGATATCCTATATAACTAAAAGAAATGGTCATTTTACCAATTGGCAGTTCTTCGAAATTAAACACACCTTGGTCGTCTGTTACGCTAACTGCTACAGTTTTTGAGGTATTATCTTGTATGGTAACTGTCACATACGGAATTGATTCCTTTGTTATATTGTCCTGAACTTTACCGGAAACAGCTGCTTTTTGTGCAAAGCTAAGCATCGGAATAAATAAAATTAAAATACTGGCTATTAAGATTTTCATATTTATTGGTTTTGATGATACAAGATTACTTTATAAAATAAAATCTTACCTTTTAAAACATGCAAACGGCTCTAAGAGCTTTTGAAATGCATTTCTGTATTCGATATTTATTTTATCTTTATCTCATGTATCGACCGCCCTTTTTTATCGTTTTATTACTGCTATTGTTTTCATCCTGTAAACAATATACCGAGTATGTGAAATCGGATGTAACGTATTATGTTGATGATGAAAATCGTCCTCATGATTATTTGGGCAAATCCGACAACTCCGTTTTTAAAGTTCCAATAGAAATCGAAATCCTTAAACGTGAAAATAAATTGACCCCGTTAGGTTTACAGGTAACTGCTTTTGGTTCTTTTGATGTTTATTGGGATGGCGTTTTTGTGGGAAGTAACGGTAAAATGGCAAAATCAGGCCAGCCTGAAATTCCAGGAACTGAAATGACTTATTATCAAATACCAGAAAAATTAGCTAACACAGGCAAACACATTGTCACGGTAATTGGAACACAATCTAAAATTCGGGATGCAAATCGCAGCATCGCCTTAAAATTGGAGAGCTTTTTAAGACTTCATCGTGCACCGCTTGTTGTTATGTCTTTTATGAACCTTATGGCGGGAGCTTTTCTTATTGCTTTTATTTATTATTTTTTTCTCTACATAAACAGTACCCGCAAAGAAGCAACCGTTTTACTTTTTGGGATAATCTGTCTGCTCTTTTTCTGTCTGCTTATTATAGAATACGTGAAATTTTATATCGATATTCCGTATACCAACTTTTATACCCGATTACAAATTGTTGGTTTGCTCACATTTATAATTTCAATACTGGTTCCCTGGTATTTTATGCTTCAGTTTGGTTTTAAAAGAAAGCGGTTGTTTTTATTTCTTCTGATTGTAAGTCTTCTCACTATTTATATTGTCTATTATGGTCATTATGATATGACAGCCATTTATTTTAGTTATGCAATGTGTGCTGTCTCCTTAATTATTGCCATCGATGCGGCATTCCGAAAAATTAAAGGCGGCTTAATAGTAGTGATTGGTTTATTGGCAAGTGTAATTGTAAACAGATATATATTTTATGATTTTGGATTGTTTATCGCATTTACGATTATTGTCCTTTCTATGCTTTATCTGCATACTATTCGGGCAAAAGCTCTCGAAGAAGCTCATAATGCATCGTTATTGCTTTCATCGAGATTGCAGTTAGAACTCATTAAAAAAAATATTCAGCCGCATTTTCTTCGTAATACACTGACTTCATTAATAGACTGGGTAGAAGAATCTCCGCAACAAGGCGTTGTATTTATTCGTGCGCTGGCAGATGAATTTGATATTATGAATTCTATTGCCGAAGATACCTTAATTCCTATTCAGCAGGAAATCGAATTATGCCGAAAACATTTAGAAGTAATGTCTTTTCGAAAAGAAGTATGTTATAACTGGGAAGAAAAAAATATTGATGCTAATGAAAAAATCCCGCCTGCGGTTATTCATACCATTATAGAAAACGGAATCACACATAGTTTACCTCCAAAACAAGGCTGTATTACTTTCTGTTTAAGTTTTACCAGAGAAAAAAAATACAAACAATATACATTGTTAACCGTGGCAAAAAACCGAAACAGAAAGAAAGAAAACAGCAACGGAACAGGTTTTAAATACATCAAAGCCAGATTAAATGAAAGTTATGGCAGTAATTGGGAATTTGACTCTTTTGCTGTAGAAGACGGATGGTGTTCAACAATTAAAATTTTTGATAAAAAATGAAAATTCTAATTATTGAAGACGAAGCCCGAATTGCCAAACGAATTGAAAGAATGACCCGTGATTTTTTTGATAAAGAGGTACAGATTTTACTTAGTGATTCTGTTGAAAATGGATTAAACACTATTGAAAAACAATCCATTGATTTACTGCTTCTTGATTTGAATTTGAATGGCGAGGACGGATTTGAAGTGCTGCAGACGGTTGTTGCAAAATCTTTTCAAACCATTATTATTTCTGCTTATACAGATAAAGCGATTATGGCATTTAATTATGGCGTTTTGGATTTTGTTCCTAAGCCATTTGATGAAAACAGACTTGCTCAGGCCTTTACACGTTTTACAACACCAGAAAAAACAAATGGTCAGGATATTCAGTTTTTAGCCGTAAAAAAAGGAAAAACTATTAAACTCATCACTATTAAAGATATAATGTACATAAAAGGCGCTGGAATTTATACTGAATTACATCTAGTAAATGGCCGTGTAGAATTACATGATAAGTCTCTGGAATCATTAGAAAAACTCCTCCCAACAGATTTCGAACGAATTCATAAATCCTATATTCTTTGCTGGCAGGAAGCCGATAAACTGATTGTAGAGGCCGGCGGAAAATATAATATGTTACTTAAAAATGGTGAGTTATTACCTGTAGGCCGTTCAAAATACAAAGAAATCAGGCATAAATTGATTTAGTTTTTGATGAAGTCTCTTCACTTTCCAGCCTTTTTTAGATTTTAACATCTCTATACAATAAAGAGACTTAAAAACCATATATAGATGCTATTATATGCATAAATATAACTTCCTGATATTGTCAATTATACAAATATCAATTTAACGGGATTTAAAATTGTAGCAGAAATCAGGAATAGATCAGTATTGTTGCTCCAGATGTTATTTTAAAAGATATATAAATATACCCAATTCTTTTTCATAGATATCTTTCAAAAATTGAAATACAAGACGATTTTTATTGGATGCAAATAAATTTACAATTTGGACATAATAAACATATCTGAAGTCGGAAGGCTTCGAATAGCTGGATTATGAAGAAATGATTTGATTATCTCAAACAACTTCTTTTTTAAATATTTTAAAAACTTGGATTGCTATTGGCTTAGCGAATTCATTATCAAGATATGGTACTAAATGATTTTCAAAATTTTGAATGGAGGCAATTAGAAAATTCCTAAGAAGAGTATGCGGCAAAGTAATATCTGATGCATCTCTTTCAAATCCTTCGTAAACTGCCAATAATGCCTCGCCTACACTATCATTGTCTAAATATCCTCGAGCATTGAGATCAAAAATTAACTGAATCTGCTTTTTCATAGGATAGTATACAGAAGATAGTCTGTTTTCCCGTAGATCATTTCGGTTAAGATTACATATTTCAATAGTTCGACTCCCCCTGTCCAATCTATCAATTCCTTTTATTGTAACACCATTTTTATCATCACTTATAGAAAATGCGAAAAATGATTCCATAGAACTGTCAATTTCCGGATGCAATAGATATGCTTGCTCATCCAGAAGCGGATTCATATTCGCGTTGCAAGCCTCAACATCAAGCTTAGAAAGCTTAAATAAGGGAGCCTTTACCCTTTTTGCAGTAGCAATTATAGGGAATTTGCTACCTTTCCCTCCTTCTGTATTACAGTATCGGCAGGAAGGTACTAAATTAGACCATGTATAGCACAACCAATAATAACCTGAATGTCCTGCATCTTCTGTTACGCCTTTTTTTGGACGATAATGCTCTATTTCCGCTTTACAGGTCTGCTCACAATATGCACATTTACCCTTATAATACTTATTAAGAAAATCCCTAACTCTAGATTGTGTTTTATTCTGTGCATCCTTATATGTACCCTTATAGATAGTATCTAAGATTTCTACTTCACTGGATTTAACGGCAATGTTTTCAATATCCTCTAAAGCCTTAGCTGAAATTAGTGATGGAGGTATATCCGTAAGGTCTTTAATTACATACCTCATTACTCAAACTTTTTATTTATCAATCCTAAAATCTTTTCGCTTGCTTGTTTATCAAGATAGTACTCTATACGCTCTGCTTGTTCATCATTTTTTTTGAGTTCGGCATAAGTTTCCTCTACCCTAAGAAATTTGTCACTTTCTTTATTTTCAGGGAATATGTTCTGGAACCCAAAAATAGGCGATGTAAGTAATGAATTAGGAAGCAAAGTTGGAAAATCAATTTCCTCATCTAATCTTTCAACAGTTACTCCTGTCTTTCTTGACCTATTAACCCTCAATATTATTGAAGTTGATTCAGCAGCCAGCAATGGTATTGGGCTATGAGTGCTAACTATAAATTGTATTTGAGGAAAAACTTTGGATAAAGTTATCGGAAGTTCACGTTGTAACAAGGGATGCAAATGATTCTCAATTTCATCGATAAGTACGATTCCAAAAAAATCTTTTGCATCTAAATTAAAGTGAATCTTTCGGAATCTTAAATAAATATCTATCACTATATTAATAATACTTCGGAAGCCCGCAGCAAGTTTACTAAGCGGCTGTGGTTCTAACTCATCTCCATTACTTAAGGTTTCAACAAACAGCACTTCTCTATCCCTTATTTTTATTTTTGAAACGCGATTATCTGTAACAGCCTTTATTAGGTCTTCAAGTTCACCATACATTTTTGTATTGGAATACTTGGAAGCAAAAAGTTCATAATTTATGTTTTTTAATAATGTATCGCTCTCAAAAAGACTTCCTACATTATTACTTCCTCTACTTTCCATATTCTCGGATGAAATCGACTGCACATTTAACCGTGAAGGGCCATAACCAACAACATAATCCTGTAAATAGGCTAATTCAGGTTCAACACCCTTTGTTCGAACCAGAAAAGCTTTTTCATTTTTAAAATTAATTTCCAAACTAATTCTACTCTTACTATCGAGATACTTCTCCAGGTTTGGGTCGTTGCTCAACCCTAAGGCTATTGATTGAAGCAATGTTGTTTTACCGTATCCATTTTCACCTGTTATAAATATCCATCTTGCATCAGGTCTTAGATCGGCAACCCCTGTACCTTTAATTCCTTGAAAATTTTCAATATTTAATCCTAAAATAGAACAAGGCATTTTTTTTTCTATCAGAAATCTTTTCTGTTCTTCATATATCTTATTTTTTATACTATCACGTTCTTTAAAAACTCTGGATATCATTATGTCGAAATCTTTGGCAGTGATAAAGCCAAATCTAGAGACAAATTCTTCGTACTCAATAAGAGGCATATCAGATAAATATTTATCGATCCATTGCTTATCGCTTAAAAGAAATTCCCCTAACTCTTCTCTCCATTGTTGCCAATTTGACGACAACGTTTTAATCCATATCTTACCCGATTTTCCTAAAACATACTTTTTACTGGAGAACTCATTAATTGTGCTGACTAAATTTGCAAAATAATCATATTTAACCTCTGAATCTTTTGCCACAATTATTACTCTACAGCCTACTCTTTCATTAATTTCAAAATAAATATTAGGGGTTTTATTACTTGAATCACCTCCTGCCCAAAAAGAGATGCATATATAACTATCATTTCCTGGAAACCAATATCCGTTTTTAAATCGTTCATCCCTTACGCTTCTCATATAAAAATAGGGATTGACTTCATTATTTTCTACACGATTACGCTCACTCCATTCATTTAACAAAACGAAAGCTTCTTCATGTATCCTTTCAATATTTTTCATAGAGATATTTTTTATATTAAGGATGATCGTAAAAGTATTATTCAACTTTACAAACGCTTATTTCACTATGCCAAATGTATAGAAATTAATTAAAAAAAACATTGATAATTCATTTATAGTACTATAGAACTTTAAAATTAATGATATACTTTGTATTGTAAATTTCATTAATTTTAATAACTCAAAACAAAAAGTGGACGTTTCTATACCATTTAGTTTTGTATATACAGTTCAACTTATCTTATCTTAATTACATTAAACCAAAGCATTTGATTATTTAATACTATTTACTAACCAAAAATATTAAGATTATCATCTACAAGTCCTATATATTGCCTTTTAATAGCACTAATGCTATAACTTTCTTTTGGTCTCCAGTTTGGATCCCAATTACTGCTGCTAAAACTGTAAACGTTTAAATCCTTCATGGCTTTAATGGCATTAGCAATATGGTTATCAATGTTTTGAATAGACGCAACATTAGTACTAATACTTTGTCCTTTCCATGATGAATCCGTAATATTTTTAGCAGCTTCAAACGGAATAGGATAAAATACTACATCTCCTTTTTTTAATACACTATTGACTTTATCTACTTCCAGTTTAGCCGCTGTTGATGGGTTTCTTGAAAACATTGCACCTTCATTATTAATTTGATTAAAGATCATTTGGGAGGGGCCAAAAGCGTAAATATCTCCTGCTGGTGTTATAAAAGGAACTACTTTTAAAAAGGAACTAAATGCAGTGTAATCATCAGGTAAAAAAGAACAACTGCCTGTCTCATGCCAAACCCTTGTAAACCCATCGACATGATCAGCTTTTTTAATTGTATCCTTAATAGATTTTTCACTAGATTTTTTACCAGATTCTTTATACAGCACTCCTAATCCTAACTCTGCACTACGCAAAAATTTAATATCATTCCATACTGTATAAATTTTCTGAGCATCAGCACCTAAACGATTATATACAGTTTGTATAACATCATGATCATCAAATCTTTCTCTGACATATGCGGCTTGCGTACTGAATGTACGTGCTAGCTGTGCAAAATCAGCCATTTGAAAATCTTCATTTGAAATCCCAGTGGCCTCGAGCATATAATATGTTTTTGCTAAAGTAAGAAAATCCTGTATCATGCACTGCTTTTTAATGATCTCTCGTGTAGAGTTTAAATCGTCTATTTCATTTAAATAACCGGTAGCCATCCACGGAAACAAATCTGACCAGTTAGCAATCCAGACACCAAGCACGGTAAAATGATTATTACTTGCCGCTTGTGGCATTTCAGCAGCGCTGTTTTCCAATTGCTCAGTTTTTTCAAAAACAGTGTTAGACTGAATATCAACTGCCAGCACATCTAAATCATTCATAGCAATTCCATGCTGAAGCTCCTGAACATTTTCATCGTTTACACGTTCTCTTGAGCGTCTTAAAAATTCATCCAATGTTAAGTCTGGTTCTGTTTCTCTTGCTTTATCATAAGCAGCTGCTTTAGCAAATGCTTCCAAACTATCTAAATCTTTTATTTCATTTATTTTATCCGTAAGTTTTGGGTCTTTTTTAGGTGTTGCAAAAGCTGGTACTGTTGGAGGTGCTTTAACGTCTCCCAGTTTAGGTGCTTCTTTTAATAAATTGATTGAGCTAATTTCACTAAAAGCTTTACCTTGTACTTCCTTATTCCATGTAGTAACTTGCTCCCTCACACACCCTCCTATATACCATGTTTCAGTCTCTACACTAACGCCTGATTCTCTGTTTGTATTACTTCCATCATAGGCCGCTTCTATCGTTATAGCCTTACCAAGCCCTGCGTATGTAAAATTACCTTTACTGCCATATTTCCAACTGTTTTCTGTTGATTTATTATTCATAGTCAGAGAAACCGTTCCAATCCCTCCCCACACAGTTCCTATAACAATTCCATCTCCATTTTCTCTAAAAAAACGCTGAACGGAACTTACCCATTCTCCAACCAGCTTAACAATTTCAGAAGCTTCATCCGCATCTTTTAGAATAGTTAAAAGATCAGCCGTTCCAATTGCTGCCATTACTCTATTGTACTTTTCCAGTGAATCTATTGCCTTATCCCTTGGTCCTTTCTTCAAAGAATTAATTAAATCCTCTACTTTTAATTCGTCAAAATTTATGAACTCAACACCAGATATCATTTGTACATTAAAATTAACCTTTACTTTCTTGGTAAGCTCAGCAATTGAATTGCCTGTATGTGCTGACAATCCTGAATTAATCCTTGCCAATCCTGAAAGTCCGTATGAACCGGAAACTCCTGCAAAACCCTGGTTTAAAGAATCATTATAAACATACGAACTGACTCCCGTCATACTTAGTTGTACATCTTTATCTGTAATCATACTTGTAATATTCCCTTTTATTACTGATGTTTGAAAACGTCCCGTAGCACCTCTTATAACACTTCCAATCCTCACCGCATAAAAAGGATTGTTTACGCCATTTTCACTTTTAGTATTTCCCATAATATTATTTTGTATTACGTTTATTTATTGCTTGATTGCTATAATGGTAACCTCTCCTATAGCTCCGGATCTTCTACCTCCTGTCATTGAGGTATAATAAATTTCCTTACTAGCATCTGGCCACCAATTAAAACTATTCCTTTTACTCCCCCATGGACAATTCCAATCAAATATACCCACTCTTACATCTCCGTGATACAGATCAATACTGCCTTTTGTACCTGTAGGAGAATCTTTTCTGCCAGATGAAAAAATCCAGACATTTTTACCAGACTTTATTGTTGTGCCATTTATTTGAGATGGTTTAATCTCTTCATCTTTACTAGCTGCTGTATGAAACTTACCCGGATCTAATTTTGTATTTCTTACAGTTAAGGTCATATTTTCTGATACAATTTTAATTGCGATCCATTGTTCGTATGCCATAATATCTCTAAATTTTAGTTTCCTACTTCTTGGCCTTTCGGATATTGCCACGTTTTTTAGAGTGGGGTCTGCTCCACTGTATCAGATTATAATTTGAAATACTTTTTCTTAAAAAAGTAAAAAATTAATATTAAATGTAATTAAAATTAAAAAAATCAACAATTAAATTGTCATAAATGAGTTTTTTTCGGGTATGACTAATCAATTTAGTGCTATAAGCACATAAATTCCCAAAATGAATATCATCACTCACTTTGTTAATTGTTTAGAAATGGATAGTTAGTGTCTTTCAGATCAAAAAAAGGCAAAAAAAGCCTCTAATTAAAGAGGCTTTTTTTGTTTTTTATTTAATCGTTTATAAATTACATTATTTCTTAAATAGATATCCATGAAACTACATTTGAAAGTAAAAAGTATTCTACATCAATAAAGCGCTTTCATGACAAAAAAAAGTCATTTTGCAACGTTTTTTCTTATAATTTTATATGAGTTTTTAATTTTAAATCAGATTTCTCGAAACTCTCTGCCGAATACAATCTAATTGAAAATATATGCTCCATTGTAAAAGCCTTTTTAGAGATTACAGCTGTCTCACAGAAAACAATTCACCCAATTAATTTAACTTTCAATCAGAACAAAAATGAAAACAAAAATCCTTGCAATCTGCGGAAGCGCAGTATTATTAATACTTATTTCCTGTAATGGTTCAGGAAAAGACTGTCCGGAAACCCCGGTTTTAAGAGAACGAATTATAACTGCAAAAGAGCAAGCTGCATTAACACCAGATGCTGTTATTAAAAGTCTTAAAGAAGGCAACGAACTATTTGTTTCTAACAATGTTACAGCCAGAGATCATTCTGCAATGGTAAGAAATGCTGTTCAGGGTCAATTTCCAAAAGCGGTAATTCTTTCCTGCCTTGACAGCAGAATACCTGTAGAAGATGTTTTTAACAAAGGCATCGGCGATCTTTTTGTAGGTCGTGTAGCGGGTAATTTTGCCAACACCGACTTATTGGGAAGTATGGAATTTGGCTGTAAAATTATGGGGGCAAAAGTGGTTCTTGTTTTGGGACACGAATCGTGTGGTGCCATAACATCTGCTATCAATAATAATGTAACATTAGGTAATCTTCCTGCAATGCTTGCAAATATAAGACCTGCAGTAATAAATTCACAGGACTTTTCTGGAGACAAAACTTCAGCAAATAAAGATTTTGTGGCCTATGTTTCAAAAAATAACGTACTCAATACTATAAAAGTCATTAGAGAAAAAAGTCCAGCCTTGAAAAAAATGGAAGATGAAGGTCAAATTAAAATAGTGGGAGCCTATTATAATATGCACACCGGCAGGGTAGATTTTTTATAAAGGAAATCATTGATGTCCAAAATCTTTGATATTATAAACAAAGAGACTGTCTCAAAAGTCGAGACAGCCCCTTTGTTATTTTACATGTTTCCTTGTTCTGTAGGAACATTTCATTGGTAGAAAATTATATTGTTATAATGGTTTACGTTCCGTAGGAACGCAAATGTAGCCGATCTTTATTTTTTTTCTACCTACGAAACATTCCTATGGAATGATAAGTCGGATATCAAAAAGTGACCAATTAAGTCAATAAAAACAAACAAAACAATTTATAGTTAAAGAGCTGTCTCGATTTTTGAGACAGCCTCTTCAATATTTGTTTAAAAAAAAATTAACGCCAGCCTAGTTCTGGAGCAATATATTTTAGAATAGAAGATAATATATGTACATTATAGTCAACGCCCAAAGTATTTGGTATCGTTAGCAGCACTGTATCTGCTTCCTGAATAGCTTCATCCTGAGCAAGCTCTGCGATGAGTTTTTCCGGCTCGGCAGCATAACTTTTTCCGAAAATTGCACGTTTGTCACTTTCTATATAACCAAAACTATCCGCTGCTTTTCCCTGATTCCCAAAGTAAATTTTATCCTGATCATTGACCAGCGCAAAAATGGAACGGCTTACCGAAACTCTTGGTTCGCGATCATGTCCTGCTTTTTTCCAGGCTTCTTTATATATCCTGATTTGTTCTGCTTGCTGGATATGGAAAGGTTTCCCGTTTTCGTCAAATTTCAGCGTTGAACTTTGAAGGTGCATTCCGTTTTCTGCCGCCCAAATAGCAGTAGCATTCGAGGCAGCTCCCCACCAAATTCGATCGCGTAATCCTTCAGAATGCGGTTCCAGACGCAATAATCCCGGCGGATTTGGAAACATCGGATATGGATTTGGCTCAGCAAATCCTACACCGTCTAACCTCTCTAAAAATTCCAACGCTTTTTTGCGTCCCATATCAGCATCTGTTTCCCCTTCTAAAGGTTCATAACCAAAAGAGCGCCAGCCGTCAATAACTTGTTCCGGCGATCCCCTGCTGATTCCTAATTGTAAACGTCCTTCTGAAATTAAGTCTGCGGCACCGGCATCTTCAACCATATACAAAGGGTTTTCATATCGCATATCGATAACACCTGTGCCTATCTCTATTTTACTTGTTTTGGCACCAATGGCCGAAAGCAAAGGAAAAGGAGATGCGAGCTGTTGTGCGAAATGATGTACTCGAAAATAAGCTCCATCTATGCCTATTTCTTCTGCAGCAACGGCTAAATCAATAGATTGAAGAAGTGTATCGCTTGCTGTACGTGCTTTATATGATGGATGATTGGCCCAATGCCCAAACGATAAAAATCCTATTTTTTTCATAGATAGCATTGTTATTATTTATAATTCCAAATATACGCATCATTTATAATCTTTGCATTAGAAAGACTTTATCATTTACTGCAGTTTTTTATAATTAAGCTTTATTTTTTGGATAATTCCAATTCAAGTTCTTTTACCCTATTTTCCAAATCAGAAATATATTTTTTCTGCGGTAATAATGCCTGTTCAATTTCTTCAGTTGTATAACGCGGGGTAATATGCTGCGGACAGTTCCAGTCGTAAGCCTGAATTTCAAAAATCATCATTCGCTCCGGGCGGAACTTATAATCTGCTGGTTTTATAAGGTCATATAACGCTGCGTTCTCTTCTAAGTCAACAATTTTCGCATTTGCATAAAGTTTTAATCGCGCTCTTTGCGGATACGAAACCATAATTAAAGCTACTTTTTCATTCTTAGAAATATTACCTGTAGAAATATATTGTCGGTTACCAGAAAAATCAACAATTCCAATTGTTTTATTATCGATTACTTTAATAAATCCGGCTGGTCCGCCGCGGTGCTGAATGTATGGATATTCATTTTCTCCAAAACTGGCCATATAAAAACTATCTCTGTCACCTATAAAGTTAACTTCGTTTTCTGTCAATCCGTCAACAACCGACATTTTTTCCATACGGTCATAAGCACTTCTGCTTCCCGCTTCTTCCTGCATTTTTTTAATAGTATCTGTAAAAGCTAATTGTCCGTAATTCATAATAGAAAATTTAAATTGTTCTTAATCTTTTCTGTAGTTAATTACAAAGTTCTACTATTAGATAGTAATATGAAATGGATAATTTTTACATTATGATGGATAATTATTATAGATGCAGAAAATAAAAAGGTTCGCTATTGCCAGCTAACCAAATCATCTTTTTTACTTCATTCAAAACCGATTATTAAATTGAAAAAAACTTTTTGTAGTCTTATAAAAATCAATACATTTGTCGCTCATCCATAACAGAAAATGAAAAACTTAATTAACATCACTATTATTAGCAGCATTATTATCATTCGATAATGATCAGGGATGTTATATAAATAAGTACACAGATACGATTTAAAACCTCCCAATTAGGGAGGTTTTTTTATTTAAAATATACATGAAAAATTCAATACAAATTATTATTAGCGCAATTATCATTATTCGTCTACCGTGACGAGGCAGGATTCTATTGCATAATAAAAGCCTTTCTCTGTCAAACGAGAAAGGCTTTTTTATTTCTAAAAAACGCTATTTACAAATAATTCAAATCATTAATTACAGCTTTCAAAATGAAACAAGAATATACTTTAACCGCCTATACAGAAGATCAAATGGGATTACTCAATAAAATAACCGTTATACTTTCCCGACGAAAAATTAGCTTGGAAAGCCTCAATATTTCTACTTGCGAAATCGACAAAATGTACCGATGCACTCTCGTTATCAATGATACTTTTGAAATCGTTAGAAACATAGCACTTCAAATCGAAAAAATTATCGAGGTTTATAAATGTTACTTCAGCACAAACGACGAAATCGTATGGAAACAAATGGCATTATTTAAAGTAATGACTTCGAGCATCATGAACGAGGAAATGAATCATTTATTTAGAAAATATAACACCCAATTTATAACTATCGAAAAAGATTTTACGGTTTTTGAAGCAACTGGACATGAAAACGAAATCAATAATCTGGCCGCCGAATTAAAGCACTTTGAATTAATCGAATTTATAAAAAGTGGTAGAATTGCTGTTACTTTAAATAGTGAAGCTTTTGAGATATAATTATTTTAATTCCATTTGAAGTGTTTCACCATTCATCTTTCCATTTAAAATCAACCGATTATTTGATCGTATCAATTTACCTTTAAAATTATCTAATTTGTGCGAAGGATATCGCCAGCGAATAGTAATTGAATCGTTTTTTTCGTTTAGAAAGTATGTTCCAATATATCTGTATCTCCAATCATTAAAGTCAAAAGCTATTTCATCGTCGAGATCCATATAAACTGTTGTCAGTATGCTGTCTTTAGGGCTCTTTGCTTTTAGGGCAATGTTATCTATTTTTAAATTCTGAACCTGATATTTTCCGGTTAATTGCGGATGTTTATTTGGATAATCATAAATGAAATAGAAAAATATGGGCCAGACAAATAGAGATATTCGGTATATATTTTTATAATGATTGGATATATTTAAACTTTTAGTGCCTTCTAAAGGTTTAAATATAAAATTGATTAATTTTTTTGAATCCTGAGATAAAAAGTAAAACACGCCCAGCAATAATATTATACCATGCATCAACGGACCTGCCGGCATTTGATAAAAAATATCCAGACAGTTTATGAAAACTAACATAGGTACTAACAGAATCAATCCGAAAAGTCTTGTTCTTGAAAAGAGTAAAAGTACTGCACTTAAGATTTGTAATAAGGCAATGAAAACAGTAAAAGGATAGGAATATTTGAAAAATGACCATAGTAGGGTTTCACCCGATAAACTACTAAATGGCGTATCTAATATACCTAGCGGCACTATCATTTGAAGTCCTTCAATTTTATGAAAACCAAACATAATCATATCTAACGAAAAGGCGTAAATAATGCGATGTTCAAGTCTTGTTTTTAATTCGATGCCATTTATAGATTTTTGCTTTTCCATAGAATGCCACACAAAAGGCAAAATCAAAGATGCAATTAAAAAAAGAATCGTAGCGGTAATTAAAAAAGGCGGCGGAATCCAGGGAGAAAAATACTTAATAGATAATCGTAAAAAGATTGCACCGACAACTAAGCCAAAGCATAAACCTAACCAAATTTTGTTTTTTAAAGATGTTGAATACATAATGTTGCTGTTTAAATTCTCAGCAAAAAAACATTTTATCAGAACTTAAGTCGTCCTGATGTACCCATTCAGACCTCTTTTGGTCTGTTTATTTTCATGTATTCACTTGGAGTAAGTCTTGTTTCTTTTTTAAAGGCATTATTAAAAGTTGATTTTGAGGTAAACCCTGCTTCATAAGCAATACCAAGAATGGTTAAATGACTGTATTGTTTTTTTGACAGCATGTCTTTAACTTTTTCTACTCTGTAGTTATTTATCAATGCGTAGAAATTCATATTGTAACTGTTGTTGATTACAAAAGACAAATTATTCATTGAAATTCCAACTTTGTCAGCAAGCGAAGCCAAATTAATTTCAGGATCTGTAAACACTTCTTCTTGTTCTAAAAGATTATTCAAAATTGATTTATATTTTAAAAGCTCATCATCTTGCAATCGGGATACAGGTTTTTCGGTTTGAAAGCTAAGATTAGGATATATAATATTTTCAAGCGCTATGTTTTCGTTTTCATTATTTAAGAAAACTTCTTTTTGTCTTAAAAGGTTATAAACCATAAATAGTGTCAATATCAAATACAAATAAGTACCAACGGAATTAAGAAAGTCATTTTCTTTTATTTTCATGATCATAGACAGGACAATCATTAAGAGTATCCAAACTAGTATGTTTAACAGCCATTTTAAATCTCTTTCTTTTTTTTGAGACGAAAACAACAATATACTGCTTCCGTGTTTTTTTAATAATTGATACGACAAAATCCAATAGATAATTAGCTGAACGGGGAATACTGACGCCATCAAACCTCCAAGTATATGGCTTGCGCGTTCTCCTATTAAATCAGAAATATTTCCCAGTGAAAGAAAATAAGGCAGTGATACCACAAGAATAAATACTATTGATGGTATAAAATGCATCCATTTTTTTCCAAACCTTATTTTACCCAAATGTGTGTAGTACCAAATGCTTAAATAAAAGCTTGGAGCAACAACAAAACGAGATAATTCAGAAACTGGAATGATATAAGGAAACTTTATATCCAGCCCTTCCTGCCATACTATTTTGCTCAACAAAGCAAATCCCATTGATAAAAGAAAAATACCAAACCACAGATTCCCTTTTCTATTATATGGTATATAAAAAATGGCTAATATCCCTATTAGAAAGCAAATTGCGACTGAAAATGAGTTAAGAATAATCTCCGGCATTTAACTGATTTTTAATTTTACTTATCAAATGTAAAATTTTAGATCTTATTTTGTTCAAATTGCCTTTATATATATTCCTGCATTAATAAACGTTTTCAAGTTCTAAAAAAATTAGCCCCAACCCAACGCTCCTTCCAACTGTTCCAAACTTGTTCAAATTGAAGATCATTTTCTTTATAATGATTTTTAAAGATTTCTTTTGCCGCAGCAATATTCTGATGCTCTTTCAAAAAACATAAAAAATCATATTGTTCTTTGTGCAAATCGTAAATTGACAATTTGAATTTATGTCGTAAAACCACGCAATAACTTTCGTTTTGAAGAGGCAAATCAGGATTCTTGTCATTTTTGAATTCAGAATAGTACTTTCGAACAGGAAACTGGAACTTAAATACGGAAAATACCGGTACCAATTTTAATTCATTTTCGGGTGTATCGATTGTGGCTAATTGATAATTTTCATCTGCTTTTTCATCAAAAAGAACACCAATGGCGTATTCAAATTTGGCGAGTTCAATCATAAAATCAATCCAATCTTCTTTGATATCTTCATTAGCATCGGGTCTGTTATTTTCCAGATATTCTGCAAAATTAGCTCCCAAAAAAGATAAATTGTAATTATGAGAAGGTTTTGAAGCCAAATAATCATCGGCGAAAGCGCAAAAAATAGCTTCGCCTAAAGTATATTCTAAAGCACTAAACTGCTGTGACATACAATTTCGCAATCGTGCAATATAACTTCGCTGATAAATAGCTAAATGTTCCTGAGCCGTAAGTTTTTCTGAATGACAAATTACGTCTTCAATTGAAGCTGCATTTTCTGCATTCGAAAGCAAATCATTAGGGTTCACTCCTGTTTGTTGATAAGGATCAAGCAAAAGCTGCTGCATCCATTGCTGAAAGTCTTGTAATGGTATTTTTACCGTTTTCTGCATCTTTGGAGTCTATTAAAATTTGTTCACGGCAAATAGATTCAATGGGTTTGAAACCTGCTCTTTATCAATAGAAAAAACTTCTTTTTCAACTCCAACAAATGCTGCGTCCATATATTGCTTTGATTTCAATAATTCAGAATGGTAGACATCAAAAGCCGGAATATTTCCATCCCATTCTAATAAAATTGATGCCTGATTGGCCAATTGATAAGCTTGTTGAAACAATTTCCAAACCTGACTGTTTACTTCCCTATCGTGTGTATCAATAATATAATTGCCGCAATTTTGATGACCGGCTAAATGCATTTGTACTACTTTATCATGTGGAATTCCGTTGATGTATTCTACAGGATCAAAATCATTATTAAAAGAAGATACGTATACATTGTTTACATCCAGGAGTAATCCACAGCCTGTTTCTTCGGTCATGATTCGTAAAAACTCCCATTCCGGAAGTGTTGAATTATTGAAGGCTGCGTAGGTACTTGGATTTTCTACAATCAGCGGTCGTTCTAAATAATCCTGAACTTGTTTGATTCGGTTACAAACATGTTTTAATGAATCTTCGTTTAGCGGAAGCGGCAATAAATCATGCGAATTGGTTGTTAAAACTCCTGTCCAGCACAAATGATCACTAATCCAGGCTGGCTGAACCTCAGCTGCCAATTGTTTTAAACTCTTTAGATAATCAAAATTTAAGGGATCAGTGCTTCCTATAGAAAGCGATACCCCGTGCATTACCACGGGATATTTTTCTGCTATTTGTTGTAAAATATATCTTGGACGCCCATGTGAATCCATAAAATTCTCAGAAATTACCTCAAACCAATCTACGGCTGGGTTCTTTTCCAGAATATGTTCAAAATGCTGGCTTCTGAGTCCTAATCCCAAACCTAAATTGGGTAATCCAAGTCTAGTGTCCATTATTTTTTGATTGACAATTTGAAAGACTTTCCGGTAATTTTTTAGCGCTTTCTTCTTCCATCTTCAAAACTCTTTCTGCCGCTGCAATTTTTCTTTCAGCAGGGTTGTTGATGTACGAACAAGATCTTGAACCGCTTTGTCCACAAGAAGAATAATCTACTCCTGAAGTCCCGCGAATTGAGTTTACGTATTCATCGCTTGGTCCATATTGCTCTGGAGCCTTACCAAAGGTTTTTCCTTTTTTTATTCTTTTTTCTTCAAAACGTATTCTGGCTAATTGCCAAACACTAAGCCCTTTATTAGGACCTTGTGCCATAAAACGAGAAGATAAAATAGGTACACCGCAGCTGCCTTGGTAGCGACAATCATTTTCGCCCGGATGGCAAAGTTCTTCGGTAGTTCCAAAAATCCCACAGCCTCCCTGCCCTTTACAAGCGTTTAAGGTATGGCATGGATGACCAACTGCTGTTGAGCAATCGCCTTGACCTGCACAATCATTATTTCCTGAATATCCCGCATTTTTGCATGAATTAAGCCCCATGCATACATGAAGTTCTTTAGTTACTAATTCTGACATGTTGTATATTTTTTATATTAATGATGGTGTTTGTAAGGTGTACTTGGTACTTTAGGAATATCGGCTTCAATACTGTAATCCAATCCTACATCTGGTAAAGACGGAAAATAATTTTCGCTTTTAATTGCCCAGCCCCAATTTACAGGATCGGCTTTAGCCAATTGATCAACCAAACTCATGATTTGTGCTTTTGGTCTTAAGAAGCTTTGTTCAAATGAAAAAGGTTCAAATGTTAAAGCACCTTTATAAGCCTGATTGCCTTTGGTATAAGTGTATTGATTAATTTGATTTCCAACACCGCTCAATAACCAGATCATTGATTTATGAATACCAAAAATGAACAAATCATATTGTGTACTTTCGTCTTTATAATAACAAGCTTCAATCATTAAAAGGATATAAGCAAAAACTGCATTTCCTAATTGTGAACATAATGCCAGTGCCTGATTGTTTGAAGCAATATAATCGGCTGTTTTAGGATTAGCATCGGTATCATATACAAAATAGCTGAAGAAATCATCTAAGCCCTGAATGTTACGGAACTTTTGTTGATAATGCCCGCCAAGTGTGTAGGCTTCGAGAAATTTGGCAAAGTGAGCAGGTTCTTTCCCAGAATCATCATAATCACCTTCCCAAAAAACTACTTTACCATCAACAATATCCATTGGTACCGGCATTTTATTCTCGCCCCAAATTAAAGTATGCTGCTTGTATTTACTTTTTCCTTCTCCCTGTTCAATGATGCGCTGTATAGCTTCAATTGCCGAGTGAGCGTCGTGTACGCCAACAAGTCCTTCACTATCATCTGTATTGGCAAATTGAGGATTGTGATCTCTGTCATAATGTACCGTATTCATTGAATTTTGAGAATAATACGGTCTCGGACGATCCGGATTATCCGGAGGAAGCAATTGTGGTCTTTGCTCATAAGGTCCCGGGAAATCCTCTTTTATACATTTGATAATCATTTCATATAAAAGTCCAATCGTTTGATATTCAACCGTATCCAATAATTGTGCATTTGCATAAGGGGCTTTAAACGGCTCAGGACTTTCAATTTGTAAAAATGTAGTCAATTGCTTCAATGACAATTTTGCTGCATCAATTTGAAATTCAGGAATATGTCCGTCTAATTCTGTTGGGAATGTTAATACTTTTCCAATTCCCATTAAATCCGGTGCCGATTGACAAACTGCTTGTTTCACATTGCATGCAAGTGCCAGGTGAAGCATTTCTTCAATAACAACACTCATAATTAACGCTGCCGATTTATTGGAATAAACCAATATATCGAGTTTTAGGTCTTGCGCTAATTCATCAATTTCGGCAGCAGTGCGCACACCAGATTGTGAAAGCTGTGCATGAAGTTTAGCGTATAGTTTATCCTGATCCTGCGCTCTGTTTATGGAATAATAGGTTGATAAATATGTTGGAATAGTAGCAAGCTCCAGCGCAATTGCCTGCTGCATTACTTCTTCGATATTATCTGTTGTTACCGAAGTAGAATAGGTAAATAGTTTTTTGTTTTTCATTTGTTTTTGGTTAAAATAGATTACTCCGGACTGATAAATGGATAGTATTTTTCGTCGATAATAGGTTCAATACCAAAGAAATCATTCAGAACAGATTCGGCAGTACAAAACGCACCTTCAACCCAAGCCTGATCGTTTGAATATGTTTCTCCTACAATAAAAATTTCGCAGTCTGTGTTTGGAACAAGTTGTGATGGTTTTCTTATTTTTCTTTGTACGTCACCTAAATTATAGTGCGATTTATAGGCATGATATCCTGCATTAAATGGAGGAAGCGACCAGTCCATATATTTCGTTTCTAAAGGTTCTGGCACATACGAATAATCAGCCTGTGGTCCAAAATGCAATGATGCTAATTGTGAACGAAGCATTTTTACCATTACTGGAGTGGCATCTCTTGGTCCTTCGAGCGGTTGTAAATCTCTTGATTCAGGAATTTCACGAGTTGCATCTGGTCCAAGTTCTAAGGCTTTCCAGAATGTTGCGTACAGAATATCATCATAACTAGCTAGAATACCATATACTTTTTTCCCTTTTCCATCTCTGGCATTATCACCAAAATAAACTACTTGGCGAATAGGCATATCTGTAATACTTGGCCCAATAGTATCTAATTCGGCTACAGTTGAGATTTGTTTTTCTTGTTTAAAAGTCAAACGTTCTTCGATTGCATTTTCTACAGCAGCTATAAAGCTTACCTTATCGTTAAACGAATTAACAATGATAGCCGGATTTTTAGCCGCTTCTATTTTTTTAAGATAGTTAGAAGGAAAACCCTCTTTTCTTAATTTCTCAATTCCTTCTTGTGTTAAGAAATAACTGGTTAGTTTAGCAGGATACGTTGGGCTTCCGGCCTCGGTTGTTCTCCACCAAGGTGTATCGAAAAACATCCCTATTTTGTATGAAGGTTCCATTAATACAGACTCTAAATACAGCTGCACTTTTTCATGATTTAATACATCCGTTCCTTCATCATCACTGTATCTGCTTGCCTGCGCCACTAAGTCGATTGCTGCTCTTGGCATAGCAAGAAATGCGGCATCACATTTTTTTCTTTCTGCAAGTGCATCCGGATCTTTGCGTGTTGCAGTTGTAAAATTCACTCCAGATTTTGTGTGCACAATAGAGCGCAGCCTAACATTTGGATAATAATTTAGCGTGATTCCTTTTTGTTTTGCTAATTTTTCAACTTCTTCAAATAAGCTGTCAAATAAGCTGGAATATCCTTTAATTAAAGTTTTGTATTCTGTTCCCGGAAGAAACTCATCATTCACATTAAATGACTGGGCGCTATTGCTGTTTACTACGTTTGAACTATAGCCATTTCCATCAGATAAATAACCAAATCCTTCTTGTCCAAGCATATCATAACCTAAGTTCCAATATCCAATTTCTTTTAGTAAATCTCCTTTTTGAAAGATTGAACTGTCAGGCATATCAACATTGATTCTTCCTTCTTCATAAAATTTGCACCATTCTCTACGGGTAGTCGGTCCAGATGTTTGTGTGATCGCTACAGATTGTATCGTTGTAAAACCATCATCTGGCGGAGCATCCTGAGCATAATTATTTGCAAAATATGGAGCTGGCTGGTTAGAATTGATATCTGAGATATACATGTTTTTAGAACGCAAAGACATCAATGGATCTGCTGACTCATTAAACGGAACTGAATCTTTCTTTAAATCCAATTCTTCTATGGTTTTAGTCACTAAACGATGTCCGGGTCCTTCAGGAGTGCCATCCCAATATAAATATCTCATACCTCCCAATTCAAGGTACGAGTTGTCTTTGTCATCTTTATAATGCCATGTACAAACACGTGCGCCCGGTTCTCTTGTTCCTGGATTTTTTTTAGAAAAATCATATTTCCCCCAGTCATAGAGTTCTAATACATCGCCCTTAACGAGCATTTTTTCGTTTTTGCCTTTTTTAGATTTTCCATCAAGTAATCTCCACGCCGTATAGAGTCCGGCTGCACCTGCTCCAAAAATAGAGTATGTTTTTTTGCTCATGATAGTATAGTTTTTAAATTTTTAGTAGTTTTTATAGGTAGTGGTTTTATTCATTTCCTAGTCTTGCCATTTGCTGTGCAAGATCTTTTTGAGGAATTACAATTTCTACCAGAGTTGGAAGATTTGTTTTTTTCTTAAGTTTTAGAAGCACTTCGTCTAACTCTGTAACGGTTTCAGCACGGTAGCTGTTTGCTCCAAATGCTTTGGCAAGTGCCTGATAATCCCATTTTGGAAGAATATCAAATTCGTCAAATTTATGATTCGGGCCTGCCTTAAACGAGTCCATGTCTACATATACTTGTTCTATAGCATATACTCCATTGCTCATTACAAAAATTACAGAATTGATGTTGTATTTTACAAGGGTCGAAAGTGATTGTGCGATCATCATAAAACCACCGTCACCGGCTACAGTCCATGCTTGTTTACCGCTCCCTAGCTGTGCTCCTGAAGCTGCACCGGTTTCAAAACCAATACACTGCCACGCTGCCGAAGAAATATAGGCATTTTGAGATAATCCGTAAATATTGGTAGCCACGTACATTGATGAACTTACACCAAAAGTCATCACAATATCGTCCAGCATTTTTTGCTTTTGCAGAAAAGATGTAGCATGCTCAAAAAAGCGGTTAAACGTTATTACTTCCGTAGTTAAATCATATTTAGGATCAGAGTTAGATCGCCATGGTTCAGGGAATTTTGGCTGAGCCGGAGCGATTGCTTTTAAAGGATACCCTGAAGCTTTTTTAAATCGTTCTGTTAAGGCTTCGATAAAGTCTTTTAGAGTTACTCCCGAATAGGTAAAATAACCAACTCTTGTTTCCTGAGTCGTTACCTGAATCATATCCGAAAATTTATTTTCTACCAGCCATAAATAATCATCAGTAATAATAGTTCCTAAGGATAAAATACAGTCTGAAGCTTCGACAACTTTTATAACTTCAGGTATTGAAGCCTGATCAGAATAGGTACCGATAAATTTATCACCTTTTTCATCCAGAACCGTCTTTCCAAGTGAAGTTGTAGTGTACAACATTCCGCTTGCTTTAATAAGTTCTTCTAATTGCTTGGTTAGTTTATGTCGCAAAAGCTCTACTCCTGCAAAAATTATAGGTGTTTTGGCCTGACTAATTTGTGACCATGCCTGAGAAACAGCATTTTCAAGTGCTGCTGGTTCACTTTTTATTATTTCGGGTTCTAGTTTTTTATTCGAAGGTTTAGGACAAGGTTCGCCCCACACCTCTTTATAACATGCTATATACACAGGTCTTTGGTGCGTAAGCGCTGCGATAAGTAATTTATCGATTTTTTCAGGAGCATCTGCGGAAGTACTCAGTGTCTCGGCAGCAACAGTTACTCTTTCATAAACTTCCTGATCTGCGTTAAGATTACCTGTAGAGTGATGATAAAGTACATTGTACATACTTCCTATTTGTCGCGCATCGGCTCCGGGTGTAGCACTAATTACAACAACAGGACTGCGCTCTACATAAGCACCAGCAATAGCATTTAATGCACTAAAAGTACTTACTCCATATTGTAGAGATACGGCGGCTAAACCTCTGGTACGCGCGTAGGCATCTGCCGCGTAAGAAGCGTCTAGTTCGTTTGAAGTTCCAATGGTTTCAATTCCATCAAAGTATTCCAGAGCCTGTGTAAAATGTTTTACATAGTCGCCCGGAATTTGAAAAACCTCGGTAACATTTAATTGTTTGAGTCGGGTAAGCAGATAATCTGCGACCGTAAATTCTTTAGTAGGTTTCATTTTGTTATGCATTTTAGTCCTTTTCAGGTTAGTTACGTTTCGTTTAGGGAAATGAGATATGAGGCACATTGGCACATGCATCATATCTCATTTCCCTAATAAAATTACTATGCCGCCATAGTTCAAATTAAAAAAAAGGCACGAGTGCGGGATTTTTATCCATGAGAGGTCGAAATAAAAGCACAAGATCATTTATCTGCATTTTGGAGTATTCGTTTTATTTGAACGAGCTTTATTAAACAGTACTTAAAAGCAGTAAAATCACATTGTTTTTAAAATGATATAAAAACGAAAAAACCGCTATTACAGCGGATTTCAGTGTGAAGATTGTGGTAGATAATCCAAATTTTTCATTAAAATGTTTGAAATTTTCAACAGACAGTTTTGAAGTATAAAGCTAAAAATATACCTATAGAATGATTTATCTTAAACTATAATTATTCCATAAAATTTTAAAAAAAATGCAGCCAAATAAATTTATTTTTTTATTGTTATTGTAATATTTTTTTACCATTAACGCCTTCCATAAGCCTTATATCTAATTCATTACTAAGTAATTAAATCACAAACCACATAAAAATGCAGTAAAGGTTCCTGATAAAAAAACAGCCGTTTTTTTGTGTTGTTACAGTTTACTGATACTGCTAAAACTATAAATAAGAAGTATTTATAAAATTGCACGGTCAATATTTTTAATATAAAATCAAAACAATTATTAACCATTAATTTTAAGAACAATGAAAAGAAAGATTATTATCGGTTCAATACTATTATTATCATTATGCATTAGTCCTGAATTTAATGCAGCAACGCTTAAGCAAAAGCATGATAATAGTGTAAACAAATTTGTACGTGTAAATATCGCTGTTCAACTACAACAAGCTGGTATTGTTGTTCCCCCATTAACGTTTACCGTAACTAATACTACAACAGGAGCACCAGGAATATTGATTCAAGACAATACTTTGTATAGAGTTGTAGCTCAAGAGGGTGATGTTATAACCTTTAATTTAGGAGGTTTAATAGGTATCAAACAATATACTATTACCGCAGAAGATCCATTTATCCATTTTGCATCTGTTGAGTTATTAGATTTATAGTTACCCTGTAAAGATTAATATAAAAGCTGTTAAACGAATGGTTTAGCAGCTTTTTTTAGATATAGTCAATTTAGCTTATAAAAAATTTACCTACTTAGCATAAAAAGGAAAGCTGTACAAACATCTTACTCGTTTTCCATCTTTTATTGCAGGTGTCCAGTTAGGAGATAATTTCAAAACCCTTACCAGCTCTTTGCCTGATCCATAACCAAAATCGCGAAGAAGTTTTATATCAGATAATGTTCCGTCTTTCTCTATTACCATGCTTGTAAAAATGCCGCCCATCGCTTCGTTTTCTACTGCTTCTTTCGGCGTAACATAAGTCTTCGTTAAGAAAATATTAAACTTATACATACCTCCGGGATATCCAGGTCGAGAATCCACCGATGATGCATTATAAATTTCCTTGTCATTTTCATCAACCTCATATTCTAATGCAGTCTTTTTTGGAGCTTCCTTTTTAACTTTTAAAGGAAGATTAACAATTGCAGGTTTACTGCTCTCTTTTTGACAGCTTATAATAAAGACTAAACTAAAAAGTAAAAAAACCTTTTTCATCATTTTGTTCATCTTTATTTATAATTGTTTTAGTTCAATGTTGCGGTACCATACATTGTTTCCGTGATCCTGCAACGCTATTTTTCCTTTTTTGAATGTTCCAAATCCTGCCCAGTCGGCAAATTTACTTCCGTCTATTAATTTTTTAAAATTATCATCCCAAAGTGTTGTTTCAACTACAGTAACTCCATTTAAAATTAAGGTTAGTTTTCCTTTATTGCTGATGACTTCGGCTTTATTCCATTCTCCAACCGGTTTTACAGGCTCTGACTTACTTTGAATTAAATCGTATAAATCTCCTGCACGGTGTTTTGTAATTTTTCCGTCCGGATGTCCGTCGTTATCCAAAACCTGCATTTCCAGACCTGTACTAAATGTGTTTGGATATTTTTGAGGATCTTCATTAACATAAAAAATAATACCGCTGTTTCCATTTGGAGCTATTTTCCATTCTAATTTTAAATGAAAATTCTCAAATTCAGCATTCGTTACTAAATCCCCTCCCTGCCCATCTTTAGCCGTATCGGGATTAAAATGCAAAAGGCCATCTTCTACTTTCCATCCGTCTAAAGCCGAAGTTTTACCGTAAGTATGCCAGCCATTGGTAGTTTTTCCATCAAAAAGAGGTTTGAAACCTTTTTGTGCCTGAATTATTTGTGTAAAAGATAAAATCAAAACTGCTGCTATAACTTTTTTCATTTGCTTCATTTTTAAAATTAATTGAATCTGATAAATAACTCTTAAGAAATATCTTTTAAATATACTTAAAAAAGGATAAGCAAAAAACGTTCACTTATTTTCAATATACACTGGACTACTTAACAAACCAAAACTGGTCTAAAATGCTCCCTTTACGCCTTCTTAACTTTGATCTACCAAATAAAAAAAGCATAAAATTTCCTAACTATTTTAAAAATCAATAAATGAAAAATTCAAACGGAATACCACAATTGTTTCTTCGTATCGCATTAGGACTGGGTTTTATTTTACCGGTTATGGACAGAATCGGATTAATGGGATTACCCGGCTCAGGAAAAGCAGCCTGGGGTGACTGGGAACATTTTATAAACTATACGAACACTCTTATTCCATTTGCCAGCAGATCTGTTGCTAATATATTTGGACTTACCGCTACCCTTGCAGAAGTCATTATAGGAATCTGTCTAATAACAGGACTTAAGATAAAACTAGCCGCTCTTGGCGCAGCCCTTATAACTGTAACTTTTGCTGCATTTATGATTTTCGCATCAGGAATTGGTGCTCCTTTTCAATATCCGGTATTTGTTTTTACAGGAGGCGCATTACTGCTTTCAACAATAGATAATTTTAAATGGAGTCTTGATACTTATATAAATAAACCTAATTAATCAATATGAAAAAAAATTAGTTCTCAGTGTTCAGTTTTTTAGTATTCAGTACTTATTGCGACTGAACACTAAAAAACTGAATACTGAATACTGAATACTAAAAAAACTATTTATCAAGAACAGGCTGTTGATGCGTTGTAATGGCGATTCTGTTCCAGGCGTTTATGGTAATAATAGCCATAATGGTTTGAGAAAGCGTAACTTCATCCATGAGTTTAGCTACATTGTTATAAGTCTGTTCAGAAACGCCTTTGTTTATAAAAGTCATTTCTTCGGCAAGTGCTAAAACTGCCTTCTCCATTTCACTAAAAAAAGAAGTTTCTCTCCATGCGTTTAAGGCATAAATTCTCTGTTCTGTCTCTCCTCCTTTTCTGGCATCTTTTGTATGCAGATTGATACAAAAAGCACAACCGTTAATTTGCGATACTCTAATTTTAATCAGCTCTTTTAGTGATGCATCCAGATTTGATTTTTCAAGATATTTTTCAAACCCAAACATTACTTCATAAGCCTGAGGCTGTACTTTACTAATAACTACTCTTTTACTCATTTTTTTATGTATTTAAATTATTAATGATGCAAAATTGAGGATAGTACAGTTCTAAAAAATTAAAGTACTTGAAGAAAAAAGTTTTAGACAAAAATATTTTTGGCCGAAGAAATACTTTAAACCAAACCATTAAATAAAATCCAGCATTATGAACCCGAACGAACTATTATTCAGCCATATTAAAAGATTTACAACCCTAAATCCGGATCAGGAAAAGCTCTTGATTTCGAAATTAAAATACCGTAAAGTGAGCCGTAAAGATTTTTTGCTTAAAGAATATGAAGTCTGCTCCAATTACTATTTTGTAACCAAAGGTTGTCTTCGGTTTTATCGAAATACAGAGAATGGATTTGAGCAGATATTACAGTTTGCTATTCCGGGTTGGTGGTTGAGCGATTTCCAAAGTTTTGAAACCCAAAAGCCATCAGAATATTTTATACAAGCAGTTCAAAATACAGAAATGCTGATTCTGCATCGATCAGATTATCAGGAACTATTTACGGAAGTTCCTGTACTGAATACTTATTTCAGATTGATGATGCAGAAAGCATATACTGCGTCGCTAAAGAAAATGGAACTAATTCTTTGTGAATCTGCAGAGGAAAGATATTTACAGTTTATAAAATTCCTTTCCTGATTTTGTACAGATTGTTCCGCAATATATGCTTGCATCATTTTTAGGTTTTACACCGCAGTTTATGAGTATGCTGCGGGCAAAAAAAGAATTATATTAAATCTCTTTTTATAAGCGCTTTAATTCTTGCATTTGAATTATTTTTTGCCAATTCAAAAGCTTCTGTACCAAATGCTTCGCCGTCAACACTTACTTCCTGAATATCAGTTACACCAATAATATTGAAAACCGTTCTTAAATAATCAGACTGGAAGTTCATATGTTCATTATAACCTCCTTTTTCATAACCCTGCGCGCCTCTTGAAAGAAGCAGAAACAAAGATTTATTTTTTAATAGTCCAATATACGGATTACGCTGGTCTTCATGATTGATTTCCCAAGTTTCATTTACTCTCAAAACCTGATCTATATAGGCTTTTAATGAACTCGGAACAGACCAATTGTACATTGGCGAACCCAAAACAATAACATCAGCATCTTTCAACTCTTTTATAAGTTCTGCACTAAATCTTAATGTTTCAATTTCTTCAGGCGTTCTGGCAGATTCATGTTTGAAGGCACCAGCTATCCATTTTTCGTTTACATGCGGAATATTACTTTTGCCCAAATCCCTGAATTTTATTGTCGATTCCGGCTTACATTCTTTGTAATATTCAACAAAAACATCCGTAAGCCTTCTGCTGTGAGATCTTTCTTCACGAGGGCTTGCGTTAATTACTAGTATTTTTTTCATATGATAATTTTATTGCAAATCTAGCCTCCCGACACATTTTAAAAGTTAATCTAGTTGAAGAAGCAACCTAACTTCTTTCGATTTTAATTGGATTAATCTTTCATCATTTTTGCAAAATGGTGGCAGGCCAAAAAATATCCTTTGCTTAAATAAAGTCTATGAGCGGGATGCAGCGCAAAACCGCTGTCTAAGTGTACAGATTTTATACCTCTCTGCACTGCAAGCTGATCTACATAATCTAAAAGCTTTCCCGCATAGCCGCGTCCGCGATATTCAGGAAGTGTAAAAAGATCATCAATATAAATCATCTTTCCGGTTCTTAGCATATTTATAACCCTAAAGCCTACAAAGGCTGCGGCTTTTCTTCCATCGTCTGATGGAATGCAGGCCAATTCAAAACCTCCGCTGGTAATCATTTCAAGAACTTGTTCAACCACATTTTCCGGTTCTAAATTAGTTCTGAATTCTAAAATTGCCTCTTTAGCTAATTCTATTTCTGCTGTTGTCTGAACATTTAGTATATCCATAATTTCATTTTATTTATTAACGAAGCAAAATTAGATGCCATAAGAATGCCGTACAGAGACCAGATTATAATAATAAGCTAGTCCAAGACGAAAAATAAAATAGAATTATAAAATTTAGAATTACAAGTTTTGAGCAACCGTTTTGATAATATGGACCGCTTCGGCAAGTTCCTGCTCATTTAAGGAAGCAAAACCAAATCTAAAGGCATTAAAATGAGCATCCTTTCCGGTGCAGTATGCACTCCCCTTTATCGTAAGACCTTTGAGATCGGCCTTTTTAATAATTTTTGATAATTCAAACTGAGGTTTTACTCTCAGCCATAAAGCCATTCCGCCTGTGGGTTTTGTAAAGTCAATCATATCTCCCATTTCTGAACTTACCAAATGAGATAGAAAATCACATCTTTGAGAATATAATTTATTCGTTTTTTGAATATGTCGGGCCAGATCGCCATTAGCTATCATTCCAGAAATCGTTTCTTCCATTATAAAATCACCTCTCAAATCAATAAGAGTTCTTAGTCTTGCAGCGGCCTGCAGAAAATCTGAAGTTGCAATCATATAGCCCAGACGAAAAGGTGAACCCAAAACTTTGGTAAGCGAACCTATATAAATTATCCTGCCGCCATGATCACCACTCGCCAAAGGCAGATAAGGATCATATTTAAACTGAAAATCATAATCGTAATCGTCTTCAATAACCGCAAAATTATAAGCGGTAATAAGCTTCATGAGATGATTTCTTCTTTCCACACTCATTGTAACCGTTGTTGGATGATGGTGATGCGGAATGATATAAAGCATCTTTATGACATTTTTTTTCAGAATATCTTCCAGCTTTTCTGTACACATTCCATCGCCGTCCATTGGAACACGGATAAGTTCGGCACCCAGTTTCTCAAAAAGCGCCTCCGCTATAAAATAAGTCGGTTCACTAACCACAACTTTATCACCGGATTTTATAATAAGCGATGCTGCAATATAAATGGCCATTTGAGCCCCGCGTGTTGTAAATAAGTTCTCTTCTTCCATATCAATTCCGCGTGTCTGATTAAGAAATGAACGCAGCGAAGTCTTGAAATTTGAAGAACCGCCATCTAAATTTACCCCCGAACGTCTGCTCGATGCAGAAGATTCTAAAGCTTTCTTAAACTGTTTTGATATAGTTTGAACAGGAAGCAGCGAAATATCCGGAAAACCGTCATTAATCTCTAAGCGGTGGTTATTTAATGAACGTGACAAAGGCATTACAAGTTCATAACGATCAAAATCAAAAGTTCCTGCTTCTGCAAATGGGCTTACTCTTTTACTATTGTAAGATCTCGGCCTAACCATTGGCAGATTTGGTGATACAGTGTAGCTTTTGCGAGGTAAATTATCGATCCAGTTTTCAGACACTAGGGTTTCGTAAGCCGCCACAATCGTTTTTCTGTGAAGCTGCAAATCAAAAGCAAGCGTTCGGGTACTTGGAAGTACAGCACCGGGAGGCAGTTTACCTTCCTGAATTAATGAAATAAGCTGCAATGAAATCTGTCTGTAAACTGGCAGACTGTCTTTTTTATCGATTATAATAAGGTTTTTATAAGGAAGCATAGAAAAGTTTTGAGGTCTGTTTATTATTCGATTACAGCAATTCAAATATAACAAAACTGGACTACTAATGAAACATTTTCTGGTCTATGATTCCGATTTTTATGTATAATAATTTTGCATGACCAAAAGCAAAGGAAGATACTATGGAAAGTACATTAGATTTCGAAAGTTTTATTATGGATTTCTATCAAATTTTAAGTCAGCTCGACGTTCTAATTTCCAACTCAGGATTAAACAAACTGCAGCAAGGACTTATAAAAATCAGAACCTCACAGATTAACAGCTGTGATTTCTGTGAACAGCTTCATACTTATGATGCCCTGCAACATGGTGAGGATCCCAAGAGAATTTCAATGTTAAGTTCTTGGCGAGAAGCTAAAAAATGGTTCAGCAGAGAGGAACAGATTATGCTGGCTTTATTAGAAGAAGTAACCGCAGTATCTGGTCATGGGTTAAGCAGCGAAGTTTATAATTCGGCACTGGAAACTTTTGGAAAAGACAAAACCTGCAGGCTGATTATGGCTGTAGCCAATATAAACGGATGGAACAGAATAAGCGTTTTATTAAATAGAAATCCATTTCAACAATAATTTCTTCTTCTTTCATAATGAGCATTTAGAAACAAATTACTGATAATTTCACTTTAACTAATTTAAAAAACCTGGCTTATGAAATCTTTTATTCTAACAGTAAGAATCTTGTCTGTCGCCTTTATTGGAGTATCGTTACTGCATTTGTTTATGGGAATGTATGCCGATGCTGCACTTGGTGCGCCTGTAACAGCTCAAATGTCATCTAATCCGTCATTTGATAGTCAAAATCGTTTTTATGGTATTACATTTTCTTTACTTGGAGTTGCATTATTAATTTCCTGCACTGATTTACGCCGTTATTATCCCATAATAAATGCTGCTTTTGCGGTATTATTTGCAGCGGGAATTGCCCGTGTCGCTGCATGGATAATTAATGGTGCGCCTTCTCCAATCATTATTGGTATTCTTTATGCCGATTTACTGCTTCCTCCGGTTCTATATTTTTGGTTGAAGCACAATCTTAAAACTTTAGACAGTTATCCAAATACTTAAAATCACGATGCATAATTTATTATAAATACTTACTTTTAACTTATCTTTCAAAAAACCGCTATGACAGAAATCTTTAAAATATTTCGTATTACAGCAGCTGAATCTGAAAAGATTCAGCATTCTGTAAACGAACCTCATGCCCATGATTTTGAAGAACTTATTATAGGCGGACAAGGACAGATCGAGCATTTTATAGATTTTAAATCCCGTTTAATCGATGCGCCCTTTATTAGTTTTGTTACCCGAGGAAAAATCCATCGTGTAAAACCTCTTATTAAAGATGGTTTGTGCGATATGTGGGTTTTAAGATTTAAAAGTGAATTTATTGCCGAAACAATTTTTAGTCTTTATGCTTCTTTTCATGACAAGGCTAACATCAGTATGCAGAGTAATGCCTGTTTTGAAAAATTAGATATTCTCTGTAAAATGATTCATGAGGAATACAATCAGGAAGCCTCTGACCTGGCTGTTATCCGACAATTGTTAAGCACACTTTTTACCATCATAGAATCTGAACGTCGCAAATTAAACCTAAACGACGATGAGTCAAAGAAAATACAAAGCAGCACTTTTAAAAATTTCCTAAGACTTTTAGAAGAGTATTACAAAGAGTCTAAAGATGTGAATTTTTATGCCGAAAAACTTTTCATGACCACACGCAATCTCAATTTAATCTGCCAGAATGTATTACAGCAAAGTGTTTCGGAAATTATAGAAACCCGTAAACTTACCGAAGCCAAAAACTTATTGATGACCACAGATAAAAATATTGCTGAAATAGGTTATGAACTCGGATTTAATGAAAAAACCTATTTTACTCACGCCTTTAAACGCAAAGCAGGCCTTACTCCTACTGAGTTTCGGGAAGAAATGCTGAAAATGCTTTCCTAAAAACACAACCATTCTTCCGAAAAGCGTTACCGTTCCTTTATCATTTAGATGCAGCTTTGTATCAACAAAATAAATGATATTATGAAAAATTCAATTTTAATACAAGCTGCCGCTTTGGCACTTGTTTTTACTGTAAGCACTACAGTAACCGCTCAGAAAAAAGATGATAAGGCTGATTTGGTAAAACAAATTAAAGAACTCGCTGTAGCAAATGCACAAATAGCCAAAAATCTGGAAACGTTTGACACTTTAGACTTTACGGTTTTTAGTAACCGTGACTGGTCAAGACTTCACGAAAGCCATGCAAAAAACATCAAAGTACATTTTCCTGATGGTCATACCGAAGTTGGTTTAGAGCAGCATATCAAAACTTTGGATGCTATGTTTGTATATGCTCCTGATACCAGAATTAAGGAACATCCCATTAAAATTGGTTCGGGCAATATTACAGCTGTAATGGGCTACATGGAAGGAACTTTTACAAAACCAATGCCAACAGGTGACGGAAACTTTATACAGCCTACAGGTAAAAAATTCAGACTGCCAATGGCAACAATAGGAATTTGGGAAAACGGAACTATGCAGGAAGAATATCTTTTTTGGGATAATAAAGCCTACATGGAGCAAATACTAGGTAAATAAATTGAAGAAATGGACAGAAAAGATTTTTTAAAAACTATGGCCATTTTACCATTAGGAGCTGCAGCAATGCAGCTCAGCTCCCTTAAAACAGCAACAGATGCTTTTGGTGCAACACAGCGTATGCCGGTTCTTTTTCTTGGACACGGTAATCCGATGAATGCTCTTGCAGATAATAATTTTACTCAGGGTTTTGAACAAATTGCCAAAACATTGCCCAAGCCGCGTGCTATACTTTGTATTTCTGCACATTGGGAAACTAAAGGTACTTTTGTTACCGCAATGCAAAAACCGGAAACGATTCATGATTTTGGCGGTTTTCCAAAGGCTCTTTTTGACCTGCAATATCCTGCGCCCGGAAGTCCAGAATTAGCATTAGAAACACAAAACCTTATCACTTCTACTCCGGTTGGACTCAGTAATGACTGGGGTCTGGATCACGGATGCTGGTCTGTAATAAAATTTCTTTATCCAAATGCCGATATTCCTATTATTGAAATGAGTATCGATTATACAAAACCTGCTTCGTATCATTATGAATTAGGAAAAGAATTGGCAGCCTTAAGACGCAAAGGTGTGCTTATTGTGGGAAGCGGAAACTCGGTACATAATTTACAGCTTGCGGCTTGGGATAAAATGATGGTTCCCGGATATGCCTACGAATGGGCTCATATTGCAAATGAAAAAATGAAACAAATGATTTTGGAAGATGATCATCAATCGCTTGTCAATTTTGATAAACAAGGACGTGAATTCGAACTCGCTGTTCCTACTCCAGAACATTATATTCCAATGTTATACATATTAGCACTTAAAGAAAAAGACGAAAAAGCTACTGTATTTAATGATGCCTTAGTAGCCGGATCACTCAACATGATGTCGATCAAAATTGACAAGGCATGATTGTAAAAAAGCATTTTTGGATATCCTTTGGCATCCTTATTTTAATTTCAATTTTTAGTTTCACTATTATGAATTCAAGCAGAGAAAATACCAAACTACATTATTTGATAAGACAACCTAAAATCAAAACTACAAATCCGTCTTTAATTTTGTTATTGCACGGCGTAGGCGGAAATGAGCAGAACCTTTTTTCTTTTGCCAATGATTTACCCGATAACTTTTTGGTAGTCTCTGCACGCGGGCCGCTTACTTTTGGCCCCGAAAGTTTTGCGTGGTTTCAGGTAAATTTCGTTGAGGGAAAACCACAAATCAACGAACAGCAGGCTGAAGCTGCGAGAGTAACGATTTTAGATTTTATAGAAGATTTAAAACATGAGCTTAATTTTGATGAAAAACAGGTTTATTTAATAGGTTTTAGCCAAGGAGGAATCATGAGTTACAGCGCGGCTCTTACGGCTCCTGAAAAAATAAAAGGAATTGCCGTTATCAGCGGCAGACTTCTTCCCGAAGTACAACCTCTTATAGCTGATGAAAAACGTCTTGAAAACCTTAAAGTTCTTGTTTTGCACGGAAGACAAGATCCGGTTCTTCATCTGCCTTATGCACTCGAAGCTGTAACTTATCTAAAATCAAAAGAAATGAATCCGGAATTTAAGTCTTACGAAGGAGGTCATACTATAAACAAACAAATGCTTGATGATATAAATCTTTGGCTTGCAAAATAATAATCATTCAAAAAAATGAGGCTGTCTCAAAAGTCGAGGCATCTCTTTTACTATAATTATTTTGTTTGTTTTTAGTGACTTAATTGGTCACTTTTTGATATCCGATTTATCATTCCATAGAAATGTTTCGTAGGTAGAAAAAAATAAAGATTAACCACATTTACGTTCCATAGGAACGTTTGATAGATCAAATTATTAAAAAACAATGTCTAAATCAAACGTCCCTATGGAACGTAATCCATTATAACAATATAATTTTTCTACCAATGAAATGTTCCTACGGAACAAGGGAAACGTGTAAAATAACAAAAATGAAAAACTTTCTTTTTATGATCTAAAAATCATTCGTAAAGATTGATCTTTCGTGATATACGCCACAATCCAATTGTAAAATGTTTTAAGCTTATTGTTATAGTTTGCCAAACCAAAAAGATGAATAAAAAGCCACGCCATTAAGGCGAGAAAACCACTAAGATGCAGTTTATGTTTAAAAAGATCAACCACAGCATTGTGTCTCCCTACAATAGCCATGTCTCCTTTATCAAAATAAATAAAAGACTTTTGTGCTTTTCCTTTTGCAATCAAAGAAAGGTTTTTTGCCAATAACTTTCCTTGCTGAATAGCAACCTGCGCCAGCTGCGGATGTCCGTTTGGATAATTAGGATCAGAACTCTGAATACAGCTGTCTCCAATGGCATATACAGCATCAGAAGACATTAATTTATTGTATTGATCTACAATCATTCTGTTTCCTTTTCCCAAACTTGTCTGCGGAATTCCATCAAATACATTAGCCGTTACACCAGCAGTCCAAATAAGACTTTTGGTTTTAATAGATTCTCCATTTGTAAATTGCACTTCATCATCCATATATGATTTTACCTGTGTATTTAGCTTGATTTTTACATCTAAATTTTCAAGTGCTTTATACGTTTCGCGATGTGTTTTTTTACTCAGGTTAGCCAGCAGCACCGGCATACTGTCAACGATATAGATGCTTACATTGGTATTGGCAAGTTCAGGATAGTCTTTTACTAAAAGATGTTTTTTCATCTCTGCAAGCATACCTGCAACTTCAACACCAGTAGGCCCGCCTCCGGCAACAACAATTGTCATTAATATTTCACGTTCTTTAATATCAGTTGTTATAGAAGCTCGTTCCAAATTCTTCAACAATGCATTTCGCATCTTTAAAGCATCATCAACCGTTTTCATAGGTATAGCATTTTTTTGAACACTTTCGATACCATAAAAATTAGTTTTGGCTCCTGCGGCAAATACCAGAATATCATATTCTAACTCACCGTTATTTAATGTTATAATTTTGTTTTCCTGATCAATACTTACCACTTCTCCCATACGGAAATTGATATTTTGATCCTGAAACATTTTCCTAAACGGATAACTTATACTTGAAGGTTCCAGAAAGCTTGCAGCAACCTGATACAGCAATGGAGAGAAATAATTATAATTGTTTCGGTCTACTACTGTGATACTATAATTAGAATTTTTACGCAGATTTTGTACAAGATTTAATCCGGCAAAACCACCGCCAATTACGACGACTTTTTTCTTATTTAAAAATGATTTTTTCATGATGTTTGGTATTAAATTAAACCAATGAAACAGCTCAGTATCTTAGTTTTTTTTACCGTGCAGTCTTATCTGTTTTTTGTAAATGTTTTTTTTCTCTTATTCATTTATATATGCAAAGTTGTACCTTTATAAGGAGAAAAAAGTTAATGTATTTGAAGAAATATTTCCAGAGTATTTTTTTTCTGAATTCCAAAATACTCATTGAATACCAGTTAATTAAAACGAATCTTATGTACGAAATTCTCTTTGCACATATTTCAAATTATACTTCTATTTCTGATCAGGAAAAGGAAATACTTAAAGATAAACTGGAGCATAAAAAAGTGTCCCGAAAGGAGTTTTTGCTTACGGAATTTGAAGTATGTGATTCCTATTATTTTGTATTGTCGGGCTGCATTCGGCTTTATAAAAATACCGACAACGGAAACGAGCAGATTTTACAATTTGGAATTGAAAAATGGTGGATTAGCGATTACAATAGTTTTGAAACCCAAAAACCATCTGAATATAATCTTCAGGCAATTGAAGATACCGAAGTTTTAATTCTAAAAAGAGCTGATTATAATTATTTATTTACCAATGTACCATGCCTGAACACTTACTTTAGACTTATGATGCAAAAGGCATACAGTGCTTCACTCAAAAAAATGGAGATTATTCTTTGCCATTCGGCAGAAGAACGTTACCAGCAATTTAGCACTTCCTTTCCGGGATTTGTACAAAGAATTCCGCAATATATGCTTGCCTCTTTTTTGGGGTTTACACCGCAGTTTCTTAGTATGCTCAGGGCAAAAAAAGATTCCTGATTATACTCTGTTATCTATTTTAAAAGCTAGCGTATAAAAATAATCTTAATTCTTCAATCTAAGCTGCTTTTTATAAAACCATCGGCATTAAAAAAATCTTGTTTAAGCAGCTTAGAAGCCAAAAACAGGATATTCTCCTTTTTATTGCATTTTTAAAAAATATTAATAAACTGATAATCAGTCTATTTTTTTCTTAGATGTACAAAAAGAATATGAATGAGCTGCATTTTTAATATATATATTAGCAAAAACACTAAAACATCTGTAATTCAGTAATTTACACAATAATAAATAAGTTTTTTTTGAATAAAATTGAATTTCTTTTATAATTTTGCGCCTCAATTATACCTGACTATCAAGCAATTAAAAAATGACAAAATTTAGTAAAACAGTTTTAACTGAGGATGCCTTATTACTATCATCACTTTACACTTATGCTGATGAAGAAAAAGGAGACTACGTTTTGATGATTGATGCTGGAAACGGAAAAGTGGTAAGCTTTACTCTAGATGGTGCTGAAAATGCATCTTTTACTATATGTGATCAAAATCACAATTTAATTTACTCCGGAGAACCTGAAATAAACAAATTTGAAATATCAAAAACAATTAGTTTACAAGGTTATCCATCTGGAATTTATTTCTTAGAAATAATAGAAAATGGAAAAGCTGCAAAACACCAGATTAAAGTTACTGCTAAAAAAGAGAGAACACTACAATTAGACGAAAGTCTAAATCAAATCCCTTCTTTTAGCCTATAATCCCCTTTTTTGTCCCAACAAAATCTTCTAAACAGCTTCCTGAGCTGTTTTTTTGTTTTTGTCAAATTCTTAATCACTCATTTTCAGCTTTGCCTATCATTTCTAAAACAATTTCAAGAACTAAAAGTGTTTTTAATCTGGTTCCGCAGCTTAAATAAATCCAGGTTCCTAAAGATTCATCTGCTGGAAACATGCAGGTAATTTGGGAAATATTAACGGTGTACTGGGTCAAATCATCGGTTCTGAATTGGAATGTTTTCATTTGCAGCTAATGTTTAGGCGATAAGGTAAAGGTTAAAACGAACTCTATTTCGTTAGTAACCTTTATATCCGTTAAAACATTAAAGTTATTTGATCTAATTCGTTTATCTCCAAAATTTCAATTATAATATTATTATAATTATTTCAACGAATTATTAATAACTACAAACGCAAACTATATCAGAACAGGTTATTAATATGTTAATTATGAAGGGAATGTAAATTTATTTATAATTATTAAGACATCAATTACAAATGGATTATTACAACAAAAAAGCTCTCCTATTTAGAGAGCTTAACTAATTTATGATATCAAACAATTTATAGTAATGTATCAAAATATCTATTCATTCCAGCAAAAAGATATTTACTTGAAAGCATATCTTCTATTTGTTTTTGAACTTCCCTTTTAACAACAGCATCCGTAAGGACTCGATATGATAATTTAAAAGTTCTAAAATTTTTATAAACAGAATATCTCAAGCTTTTTAATTCTATACGATTTATTCCATAAAAATCCTCCGCAGCTTCTACATATTCAGCATATCTTTTTTGTGTGGGAATAATTTTTACTTCCTGAGTTACATCGTCTGCTTCATAAGCAAAATAAACTTCTGGATTATCAAAATATGGATTGAGTAACAAAGCTTGTTCCCTTAAATGCTCATCAATATATGTTTGAAGCGTATAATTTAACCCTACCTCAATTGGATCGGGTGAAATATTCCCTGCCAGTAAATTAATTTCGGGGTCAGTACTGATATTAATTACTGAAGGACAAGGATACGGAATAGCACCCTGTCTAAGTGGGAAATTATCGCTTTTATAAGTTTGATTACAAATCTGGCAGGCAAACAAATAGTTATCATAAGTGTATGCTAACCACCAATAAGTACTTTTGGGTCTGTAATGTTCGACATCTCCATGCGCTACAACATCAGTGTTTGCCTCACAATAGGCACATTTTCCAAAGCTTTCTTTTTTGAGCTGTTTTTTAGCTGTTTTCCAAAAAGCACTATTAAATAAAATTGGAGTATTATCATTTAAAAAAGATCTTCGAGCTAACATTAATTCTATATCTCTTTCTATTTTATCCGCACCTCGGTATTTCGCGTGGATTACGCTGGCAGTTCTAAGTCGTTCTAAAGATATCATGAACTATATCTTAATGTTTAATTTCTCTTCAATTTTTTGAAGCAGTTCCAATTCTTTCGAACTTGAAGTCAGCACATTTCTCTGAGGTAAATCTTTTAATTTACTTTTTACAATCTTCATTGTTTTCTTTTCCGTTTCATTTAAAGAATCACCTTTAGATTTTAAAACCTCATATTCTTTTTTAACGTTCTGTATTTCGTAGCTTTCATCTGTTTCCAATCCAAAAACAGGAGTCATAAGCAGTTGATTAACTAATAATGATTTTGGAGAACCAATGAATGGTATAATTTCAACAACATCTTTGTCATTTCTTTTTAAAGCAAATAATTCTCCAGTACCTGCCTGCTGTGCAGTAAGTGGTGAATGTGTTGTGGCAACAACTTGAAAATTTGGCAGTTTTTTACTTATAAATTCTAGTAATTTTCTTTGCCATTTTGGATGCAGATGCAGATCTAATTCATCTATCAATAAAAGCCCTCTTGATTCTAACGGTTTTTTATAACCTCTAAAAGCTTCAGTAATTCTAAAAAGCAAATCTCCTATCCATGCAGCCATATTTTGATATCCATCGCTTAATTGATCAAGTGAAATTAATCCATCAATGGTTTTAAACATTACCTGCTTTTTCTCCTTATCTATAGAATGAAATATAATTCCAGGCAAAAAATCTGACAATGCTTCTTTGACCAAATTAATTCCTTCTTCACCAGAACGATAATCCAGCTCGATAATCCAGGCAGTTAAAGGGTTTAACGTTGAAGAATTATCAAATAAGTTTCTAACGTTCATAGAACGTGCATTTCTGCTCTTTTCAAAATTAGAAAACACTTCGTTTGATAATCTTCTGCTTGCTCCATAAGCAACAATAAAATAATTCCTATTTGCGTTTTCAATAGCTTCGTCAATTAAATGCAAAGATTCTCTATTATTAGAAATAACTTTCGAAAGATTATCTCCTCTTTCAAATTTCAGAGAAATATCGCGCTCTTCACCTCTTTTTGTTTCTATTACCGCACTAATTGAACAGCTGTTTTCACCTAATTTTATCCAAGAATCTATATTTCCTAAAAGCTCTCCTAATGCATTACTTCCAGACGTTAGTAAAGCAATGGCTTTTAATACATTACTTTTACCCGTACCATTTTCTCCCAAAATTAAAGTCCATTTTCTATTACTCCTCTTATCCTTTTCAAAAGATAAGCTGATATTGGAAAGACATTTAAAATTTGTAACTTTTATTTCTTTTAGAAACATGATTTCTTATTGTAATATTAATACCCAAATTTAATGTTTTTTTTGATTGTAAATATTTTTAATTCCTATTTACTATTGTTATTTAAATGATCTTTGTATTGAAACATAAGAATCTGCATCGATCCAATTTTCTATAAAAATAATATCTTCACTTAAAATCATTTCATATTACACTCCGCAAGCCAGTCATAAATTTCGGTTTGCGCACGTCTTGGTTCATCTATATTTAGAATCTCCAATTCATTGTTCCCTTCACTATTTATGGTTCTTCTTTTTGTGTTATCTTCTAGCTGCAGCTGAATAATTTCATTAATTTCTGCAATGTGTTTTTCATCATACAACGGAAAAGCAACTTCTATCCTTCTGTTTAAATTTCGGCTTAACATATCTGCAGATGACAAATAGATTTTTTCCTCACCATTATTTGTAAACTTGTAAATTCTGGAATGTTCCAAAAACATATCTACAATTCTGTAGATTTTTATGTTCTCACTCACATATTTAATTCCCGGCAATAAGGTGCAAATACCGCGTACAATCAATGTTATTTGAACACCTGCCCTGCTTGCTTCAATAAGTTTATCAATAATATCTTTCTCATCAACTCCGTTTACTTTTAAAAACACTGCAGCTTCTCTACCCGCTTTTTTATTTTCTATTTCGGTATTTATTAATTCTATTAACATCTCTTTCATATTATAGCCTGCGGCCATAATATGTTTGGGTACGCCTGCCTTTTTCTTGGTTTTTAAAAATGCAAAGACTTTTTTTAGATCGTCTGTATATTTTTTTTCAGAAGTAAAAAACCCAAAATCAGAATAAATATTGGCTGTACTTTCATTAAAATTTCCAGTTGACAAGTAATTATAGTGTTTTTTATTGCCGTATTTGTCTTTCATGGTCACCATTGCAACTTTAGCATGAACTTTTAAATTCGGCATGCTTTGAATGATTTTTATTCCGGCATTTTTCATTTCTCGGGACCAGAATAAATTATTGTATTCATCAAAACGTGCTTTGACCTCTACAAAAACAGTTACTTTTTTGCCATTTTTAGCCGCACTTATCAAAGCATTTGCAATTAAAGATTGTGATGAAATTCGGTATAAAGTAATTTTTATCTCCAGGACGTTTCTGTTAATTGCCGCCTGATTAAAAAACTGAAGGACATAATAATACGATTGATACGGAAAATGAAGCAATTGATTTTGTTTGTCAATAATTTCAAAAACCGACTTTTTGCTTTCAAAAGGCAGATGTTTGAGACCCGGATAATTTGCTCCTTGAAGATTTGGTTTTACAGGGTTTGGAAACTTGAATAAATCATAAAGATTATGATGGCTTCCTCCTTTTATCATTTCATCTTTTTTAAGGCGAAACGTTTTTTTACATACCGAAATTGTTTCAGCATCCATATTAGAATCATACAGAAATCTTGTCGATGAACCACGTTTTCGTTCTTCAATTTTTGCTTCAATTTTCGCAATTAAATCTCCTGAATTTTCATCTTCTATTAAATAATTTTCATCACGGTTTAATTTTATAGCATTGCAAGAAACCACTTTTCCAGAAGGAAATATAAGCGATAAACAATTCTTTATTATAGTATCAATCGAAATAATATAATGCGTATCGCCCTGACTTTGCAATTTTTTATATCGATCCAGTTTATCCGAAGGAATATTCAAATAAGCGTAATTAAAGTTACCCGAAGTATCTTTTAACTTTACCAAAAAGTATAAACTGCGATTGTTTAAAAAATACGTTTTAGGCTGGTTTATTGAAATATAAATAACCTGAATATAAGAGAGAATGATACTTTTAAAATAATATTCGATCTCCTGCAGATGCTCTTCTGTAAGCTCTTGATTTTCATAATAAACAATATTATTGGCAGCTAATTCTGGCAGTATTGATTTCTTCCAAATTGCTCCAAACCTGTTTTGCTGGAGATTAACTTCTGCTAAAATTTTATTCAGTAATTCTGTGTTCTTTTTTGAATTTTTAATCAGTAGTTTTCTGATTTTAACCCTAAAAAATTCATCTAAATTAGAAGAATGAATGGCTAAAAATTTAATTCTTTCGTATAACGAATTATTGGAATCATCGGCTTCATCCAAAATACAGTTATTGAAAGAGAGCCACGAAATTTCTGAAGGTATAAGATGGTTTTGCACGTAAAAAAAATGGTTTATACTTTATTGATACTTGTAAATTTCAGGATTAATTATTTTAAAATATAAGTATAGACAGGCTGTTAACCATAATTTAATTTATTGGTAACATATCTTAACCTGTATAATATCATGATTATAACTTATTCCGGTATACTATTTTAACTCCGTAATATGCCGTTTGAACCTAATCATTTTTATTGAGTTCAGCAGCTGCATCTTCTACCTTTTCCTGTTAACTTTTTGTTAACCGTATTATAATACTGTCCCAGTAGTACGATTTCTCTTTTAAGGTACTTACAAGTAGTAAGAATTATAATTCAAAAACAATCCGTTCTATCGACAAAATTTTCAGAAAACAAAGTTTCTGCTGCTGCTGATTACTTTTTATTTCTCAGTTGGTTATTGCTATTAAATAATATAAAAAATCATTGAATTTAAATATTTTATAAACCATTAAAACTAGAATTATGAAAAAACAGAATCCAAAAAAGGTATTAAGTACAGCCTTAATTATTATGCTGTCGGCCATTACATTTTCATGTCAGGACACGACATTAGATGAAACGGAAACTTCTGCTGCCGCAAAAGAACAGCAAAACTTCAGAAAAATTAGTGCATCGGCAAGTTCTAATTTGGCAAGAAGATGGGCTCCTATTCATTACAGAGATGTAGATGCAACTGGAACTTATGCTGAAGGTGGAAAATCAGATTACATTACTGCTATTAACTACGACAACGACTGGAATGCCGAAAACAACTGGAACAACCTTCCTGCTTATGCTAATTCTTTAGCTGCACATTGTTATTATTCTGTAGTAGAATCGAATACGCATTGGTATATTACTTATGCTTTCTTTTCTCCGCGCGATTGGACAGATAACCCATTTTTATATAGTTTAGACCAGCATGAAAATGATTTAGAAGGTGTATTAATGATTGTAGAAAGAGATGGTTCTACTTATGGTTCTTTAAAAGGAGCTGTTACAGTAAGTCACTCTGATTTCTTTTCGTATGTACCATCTGGAAGTTCTTTTGTAAGCGGACTGGAAAGTGTTGATGGAACTTTACAAATGAGAGATTATAACGGAGAATTGCACCCTGTTACTGCGCAAGATTCTAAAGGACATAGCCTTAAAGCGTGGCCGCAGCATGATATAGATGGAGACGGAATTATCTACTACCCTTCGGCAAGTGGAACTGCACAAATACCATCTGATAATTATGACACTTACGTGGAATACAAACTTGTTGATATTTTTGAAAGCGGAGGATTATGGGATCAACGATTCAATACTGAATTGTTTTCCAGCCCGGGCGGAGGATTTAAAGGAAATGATTTTAAAACTGGCGGTGCTAATGCTCCTTGGGCATGGAATGATGGAAATGATGCTATTGTACAAGGCGGAGAATTTGCAACAGATCCTGCTAAATTAGCTGATAATTATTTTGATGGTGTAGGCAATTTATCACGTAACTATACTGATAATAAATACAATGGTTCAGCTGGAGGTATTGTAACTGTTTACCAAAATTGCAGCTACACAGGTTATGCAATTGCTTTACCTGTTGGCGATTATACATTGGCTCAGCTAAAATCGTATGGTATTGTAAATGATGATTTGTCTTCTGTTCGTTTAGAAAGTGGATACAAAATTACATTCTACCAAAACGATAATTTTGGAGGTGAATCTGTTGTAATAACAGGAAACAATAGTTGTTTAGGAGGTTTTAATGATAAAGCCAGCTCTATAAAAATCAGCGCTATATAATCACTTACCATATATTGGATATGCAAACGAAAATAAAACAATAAGACTAAGTTTTATTCTTGTCTGCATATCCATTTTTTATCTAAATCACGATAAAAAGTATTACGGCGGATTGTATTATATTTACTTTTTAAAGGGAATTTATAATTGCAACGCCAGTTTATAGTATTCATTAACTAATTCTCCATAATATTTCCCTGACTCATTTTTATGTCCTTGCTTAAAATCTTTATTAATATCAGCTGTTCCTTTATTGTAAGCAATTGCTGCATAAATTTTCTCCGTATTTGTGAGTGCCGTTTTTCCTTTAAATGACGGAATTCTATTTTGTGCCGCTTTAAGTTCATTTACTGCCATTTCGATTACTTTTTCGATATTGCTCCACTCTTTGTTGAGAAAAAAATTAGGGTTTGTTTTAAAAAACTGAAGATCGTACTGAAAAATACCATATCCATGACAAAATTTATCAGGTCTGGTATTATATAAATTTTTATAGGTGGTATCCCATCTGCCAACGTTTTTTAACGCTTCTCTCCCTATGTCAAACATTTTATTTCCGTTTGGGTGCGCGATGAGTTCTGCTTTATTTTTAGGGAATGCACTTCGGTTAGGAGAATCCAGAGTATCACCAGTACAGCACATAAGCAAATCTTCGATAGTAGTTTTATCTATCATTCTGCTCCATACATAACCAGTCTCCTGATAAGCAATGGCCATTATAAGAGGTAAATTAAAAGGTGTGCCAGCTAACTTTTTATTTATTTTTTCCTCAAAATTCTGTTTAAACCATATTAAGCTTTTTTCAATGGTAGTATATTGTTTCACTTTAAGTGAGGTTAAAGTATCCTTACCTAAAACCCCATCAACCACAAGTCCTTTCATTGCTTGGTAATTTGAAACTGCAATAGCGGTTTCTTTATCATAAACCTGATCGATGTTTCCGTGAAAGATATTAATTTTAGCCAGCTTACGTTTCGTTTCCTCCACAATTAAATGTTTCATTATAGGAGAAGTTACATAAAAATTAAAAGGCGGGTTATTATAATCAAATACAAATGAGGTATTTACTTCATAATCTATGTTATTAACTAATATTCCGTATTCCCATTGTCGCCCCTTAATCTGGCTTCTGCACACATTATCTTTTGAACTTTTGGCCTCAATCGTTCCGCCTGTGCCATCACTAAAGGCAATGTGTCCAATTTTAATTCCTTTATAACCTGGTGACCTAAAAAGTATAGCTCCAAAGGTTTGCGCAGCTTCACTAATACTTATTTTCGTGCAAGTTTTTCCCACATCGTTTGCCCAATATCCTGTATAAGCTTCATTACCTTTTATCCCTGCCTTTATTCCGGAAATTTGATAAACCACCCAGCTAACAAATTCAGCACAATCCCAAGGGCCTTTATAAATAGAATTTTCAAAAGGCACTGTAGCTCCCAATACATACTTTTCTCCAATATGCTTTGAGGCTAATTCAATAAATTGTTTTCCTGTTGCCATTTTTTTAAAGTTATTGTTTTTAATAAAATCTAAATACTCTCGTTTTTCACAATTGCAGGCATACCAGCAATTTATCGGTATTCATTTTTTACAGATCTATCTTACCGCCAGCTTATCTTCTTTATAATAAAAACCCATCTTAGTATCTGCAGTAAATCAGAGTAAATTTTATATCTGTAAAATCTATTTAATGTACTTTATAACCTGATTTACTTCTATACGATGTTTATTATTGGCCAAATCCAGATTGGCAGGTTTGTATTTATTGGCTGCTATTTTGTTGATTACACTTTGATGGATATATGCACTATTTGCAAATTTTCTTTGAGGCCACAATCTAAAATCAAATGTCATCTCATAGAACCAGCCGTTCTTTTTATATCGCGCTCTGGGTATAAAATCAAATATCTTAAACCCAAATGTAAGCGAGTTGTGAATTTCAAGTGTAAAATCAGGTTTTTGGTAATTAGATCGTACACCATACACATAACGCTCGACTTTATTTTTTAAAAGTATTAAATCATGATTTGAGGCTTCTCCAAGCATCCATTCTAAAGCTAATTTAGACAAGCCTTCAACAGGATAAGAACCACCCACATCAGAATGAACTCCTGCAAAAAGAACTTGTTTACAGCTCGTGTGCGATTCTGAAACTTCATAGAAATCATAATGCTTTCTTCTTTCATCTATAGAAATAGCATGTCTGATTGTTTTGGCGACACCTAAACTTCTGGAATATGGAAAACTTTTATAATAATTTATAAGACCTCCCGCTGCAACAACCGTATCCCATATTCCAATAAAATGAATATCTATTTTTCTTGAAAATCTGGATCGAAAGGCATTGGCTATCTCAAACATCTTGTCTCCCTTTACATAAATTTCAAGAGCATATCTTAAATGGCTGTAGTTCCCTTTTTGCAATAAGCCAAACATTTCAATTAATCCGCTGAGCATTCTTACTGTATATGCTCCCCGACTGAATCCAAACAGGTAAATTTTGTCACCATCCTGATAGTTGTCCATCAAAAAAAGGTAAGCATTTTTTACATTTTCTTCTAGACTCGATGCAGATACCTGATCTTTTATAATATGCCATTTTCTGCTAAGCCAATTTCTGGCTCCACTTGGAGCAATGGTTCCCACTCCGGGGTGGTAATAAGTAACCTGTCTGTCGCTTTTTTCAAGGCAGCTGTATAAATGCAGTACATTTGTGTTTTCGTTGATTGTTAACTTATTATCAGTTCCATCACAACAGATTACTATGTTTTTTGGCATTGTATTTCGGTTTTAAATTATAAAAGAATAGGTACAACAAATAGCTAAACAACTATAAATTCCGTACCATCCAGAGAATAGCATATTGGTAATTTTTAAATTGCATTGTACTTTAAATTGAAAAAAAATTAGGTTTATTTTCCTTAACCATAAAGAGCATATCAAATATAATTATTATAAAAATATAAAAATCAGGTAGTTATACCTGATTTCAGAAATAACAATAAGTTTTAAAAAAGAAAAAAATCGAAATAAAATTATAATACTTAAAAACAAAATCATGGCTTTGAAACAAGGCTTTTCTGTAAAAAAAATCTTCTTAAGTCGCCTGCGTGATCGACATAAAATGCATAAATAAAGCATCTGGATTATCATTTGTTAATGTTGCAACCACTTCATTTTTAACGCCAAATCTGTTATCAAAGTTTTTTCAACATTAATTTCGTCAACAATGTAGGTGTTGATTGGTGTCCATTTTGTTAAGGATTTGTAAAAACCAAAACGGTCAATAATGCAAAAATGGCTCTTAAAGCCAGCAGGAAAGCACAAATTTTAAAAACCTGCTTCTTTTTCATTACACGATACTATTAATTTCGGTTATGAATGTCGTATCAAAATAATCTCAGCCTAATTGCATTTATTTACAAATAGTAAACTTTATATCTTTTTCTCATCACAAACTTTTTAGATGTCACAAATAATAAAAAGTCATAATTCCATTCCTTAAAAACGGTTTAATTACAAGGAGAAAAACCTTCTTATAAATCATTTTTTACTAATTTTACGTATCAACATTTAATGAATTTACATGGAAATGAATGATTTGGAATTAGTTTCCATTAAAGAAGTTTGTATTACAAAAGTGAATGGATTTGAAAGTTCTTCATTATTAGACATTCTTTCTGTAGAAGAACCGCTAGAGATAAGAATTTCTTACGGCCCCGAAGCTGAAAAAATACACAAGAATATCTCTGTAACAATGCGTACACCAGGTAATGATTTTGATCTTGCAATTGGTTTTTTATTTACCGAAGGCATTATAGCATCTTATCAGGACGTAAAAAAAGTCTATCACACAGCAACAGATTGTTCTTTTCAAAAAAAAAATATTGTTCAGATAGATTTAGTCGAAAATTTCATTCCACATTTGATGTCGTCAGACCGGAATTTTTATACCACATCAAGTTGCGGCGTTTGTGGAAAAAGTTCTATACAATCCATCAAAACAGTCAGTACTTTTAATCCTTTAGATAATCCAACACTAAATATCGCAGCAGAAGTACTTTACCAATTATCAAACAAATTAAAAACAGCTCAAAGCAGTTTTGCAGTTACGGGCGGTATTCATGCATCAGGGCTTTTTACTATTGAAGGTGATTTAGTTTTTTTACAAGAAGATATCGGAAGGCATAATGCATTGGATAAACTAATTGGCAGTGCTTTAGCAAATAATTTACTTCCATTAAATAAACATATTTTACTCCTTAGCGGAAGAGCCAGTTTTGAATTAATTCAAAAAGCGGCTATGGCAGGAATATCTGTTGTTGTTGCCATTGGTGCCCCGTCGAGTCTTGCGGTAGAATTGGCTAGAGAATTTAATATTACCCTTTTGGGTTTTCTTAAAGAAGACCGATTCAATATATATAATTCCAGTGATCAGGCAGTAATATCAACTTCTTAGAAAAATTAAAATAACCCGTTGCGTGTAATTCATAAAAAAAATATATTTCTTTCACATAGATGGCTCTGTGCATTTTAAATAAGTGAAACGTCTTTTTTAAGTAAACAAAAGCTATGTTTCTATGTGTTAAAATAATTACACCCAACGGGTTAAAATAAGAATGTTTTATACAACTGATATTAAAATTACAATAACAAAAGCCTCTACGGATAAGCTAATTAATTACAAAAGTCATGAAAGAAGATAAATCTCCAAAAGACATCAACGATAAAATTACAAAAGAACCCAATGCCGAAAATCCGTATAAACTTTTAGATCTTAAACTCACAAAAACAGGAAAATGGGCTGCCGGCGTTCCTGCTGTAGTGGCGGCTTTTACTGATCTTATAGAAGAAAAAACGATTGTTCGCGGGACAAAGGCTTTGTTTAAGATGAATCAGGTTGGCGGTTTTGACTGTCCGAGCTGCGCATGGCCTGATCCTGATGATGAAAGATCGCCTTTGGGAGAATATTGTGAAAACGGAGTTAAAGCTTTAGCTGAAGAAGCTACTACCAAAAAAGTTACGGCTGAGTTTTTTAAACAAAATTCTGTTTATGATCTTGCCAAATTAGACGATTTCCAAATTGGAAAAATGGGAAGATTGACCGAGCCTATGTATCTTCCTAAAAATGGTTCACACTATGAATCCATAAGCTGGGATAATGCATTCAAAAAAATTGCAGCACATCTCAACGCATTAGAATCGCCTGATGAAGCTGCGTTTTATACTTCAGGAAGAACAAGCAATGAAACATCATTTCTTTATCAGCTCTTTGCAAAAGAATTTGGTACCAACAATATGCCGGATTGTTCTAATATGTGCCATGAAACATCTGGATCGGCTTTAAGAACTACAATCGGAATTGGAAAAGGTACCGTAACACTGGATGATTTTTATGATACCGATGTAATTGTAATTATTGGTCAAAATCCCGGAACTAACGCACCACGAATGTTGACCGCATTAGCAAAAGGCAAAAAAAACGGAGCAAAAATTATTGCTGTAAATCCATTGCCAGAAGCGGGTTTAATGGGTTTTCATAATCCGCAGGAAATCAACGGAATTATTGGAAACGGTGTTAAACTAGCCGATCTTTTTCTGCCGGTAAAAATAAATGGAGATATGGCGCTCCTAAAAGCTCTTGAAATTATATTATTGGAACTTGAAAATAAGAATCCCGGAAAAGTCCTTGATTATGATTTCATCAAAGAAAAAACTACCGGATATGATGCTTTTCTAAAACAGTTTGAAGATTATAATTTAGATGAACTTGTCGAACTTTCGGGTGTTTCTAAAGAAGCACTTTATGAAGCTGCAGAAATCATCGCTTATAAAAAACGAATCATTGTCTGCTGGGGAATGGGACTTACACAGCAGCCAAACGGCGTAGAAATGATTAGAGAAATTCTTAATATTTTATTGCTTAAAGGAAGTATAGGTAAACCTGGTGCGGGTGTCTGCCCTGTTCGTGGTCATAGTAACGTTCAGGGAAACAGAACCATGATGATTGATGAAAAACCTACTAACGAACAACTGGATCGCCTTCAGGCTTATTTTGGTTTTAATCCTCCTCGCAAACACGGATATGATGTTGTGAGAGCCATTAAAGCCATGAAGGAAGAAAAAGTAAAATTACTATTTTGTATGGGAGGTAATTTTCTATCGGCAACACCAGATACAACGTATACAGCAAGTGCATTAAGAAAACTGAATTTAACCGTAAATGTTTCTACAAAACTCAATCGCAGTCACTTAATTCACGGACAAGAAGCCATCATATTACCAACATTATCCCGAAGCGACATTGATATCGTAAATGGTGAAGCACAATTTATAACTACCGAAAACTCAATGGGCGTTGTACAGTCATCAAAAGGAATGCTCAAACCTGTATCTGACAATCTTATTAATGAAACGCAAATTATATGCAAATTGGCTATGGCAACGCTGGGAAACAAATCGGTTATTGACTGGAAGCGTTATCATGACAGCTATGATGATGTGAGAGATGCCATTGAAAAATGTATTCCCGGTTTTGAAAATTATAATAGCAAAGTGCGCCAAAAAGGAGGTTTTCATTTACCCAATGCAGCACGCGATGGAAAATTTATCACTAAAGATTTTGGAGACCGCGCGCCATTTACATTAACGGAAATTCCAAAAAACGAACTTGCTCCAGATGAATATATGATGGCAAGTACCCGAACACACGACCAGTTCAATACCACAATTTATGGCCTTGATGATCGTTATCGCGGTATAAAAAATGAACGCAGGGTAATATTTATGAACGAGAAAGATATTGAGCAGGCAGGATTTAAAGCTGGCGATAAGGTCGATTTATTTAATTATGATGATGATATCGAAAGAATTGCACCTTTGTTTATTATTGTTTCGTATCAAATCCCTGAAAAAAACACGGTTACTTATTTCCCAGAAACAAACGTTTTAGTTTCTGTAAATAATGTAGTTAAGGATAGTAATATGCCGGCCTCAAAATATGTAAAAATTAAAATTAGAAAACACGATCCAAAAATTTATGAAAGAATAAATCGATTGTAAAATATCCAACCACTTAAAATTATTTAAGCCATTTGAGAATATAAACATTTTGTACCTTGTATTTAAAAATTTTGACACTATGTACGAACAGCTTTTCAGCTATATCAACAGATACAGCGAATCTCCTCTTACAGAGCAAGATGAAGTATTAATAAAAACATCTCTGAAACCTGTTAAATTAAAAAAGAAAGAGTTTTTTCTGGAACAGGGAAATGTCTGTCAGTTTACTGGTTTTATACTAAAAGGCGCCATGAGGCAGTACAGCGTTGACAATGCCGGTAATGAGCATATTATTCAGCTGGCTCTGGAAAACTGGTGGATCGTGGATCGTGAAAGCTATCTTATGAAAACACCTTCTGTTTATAATATTGATGCATGGGAAGATACAGAACTTCTCGTATTAGAAGCTGATGATCTGCAGCGTTTGCTTGAAATACCTACAATCAAGGAAATGTTCTGGAATATGAGTCAAAACAGTTTCATAGCTTCCCAAAAAAGATTAAATAACTCCATTACTCTCCCTGCGATAGAAAGATATGAGCAGTTACTAAAAAGCTACCCTGACTTTTTACAGCGTTTTCCCCAACATATTATTGCTTCTTATCTTGGTATCAGTAAAGAAACCCTTAGCCGCGTACGCAGTAAATTATTCCAAAAATAACACCTGTCTCTGTTTTTTCCTTTCTAATGTTCTTTATTGACAAATGTCATCGTTTTCTGCTCTGGAGCCGAAATAACTTTGTCCTATAAATCAATAACAAGATTTTTAAAATCTACAAAACATTTAAAACATTAGAAAAATGAAACAGTTTACAAAAGATGATACCGTAATGTTATTAATAGATCATCAAACAGGGACACTTAATTTTGCAGCTAACAGACCTCATGAAATGATCGTGAGCAGAACAAGAGCGTTGGCTAAATTTGCAAAGGCTTTAAACATTCCAGTTGTTCTTACAAGCAGTCAGGAAGATCATGCACAGGGACCGCTGATTCAAGATTTGCAAGAGCTGCTTCCTCAAGAATATGCAGACAGAGTAAAAAGAGAAGGAATTACAAATGCATGGGATGACGAGAATTTTAAAACTGCTGTTCTAAAAGCTGCTGCCGGAAGAAAAAATGTAATTATGGCAGGACTTACCAATGATGTATGTATCGTTTGGCCGTCAATTTCAATGCAAGAAGAAGGTTTCAATGTTCAGGTAGTTCTTGATGCAGGTGGATCTCCTTCACAAATTGCTGATGATATTGCACAGCAGACATGGGAAAGCCAAGGTGTTAGAACTACAACCATTAACCAGATAATATCTGAAATGGTACATAATTGGGCAACAGAAGACGGACAAAAAGTACTTCCAATTCTTTTCGAAGAAGTAATGTCTAAAGTAGGACAGTTCTCTTAATCAAGAACTTATATAACAGAAGCTGGATATTGATATCCGGCTTCTTTAAAAACAAAAATTATGATACAGAAAATAGACAGCTCCAACTTTATCGGACACGGCCCAATTAAAGTATTGTATCCCGGATCAGCGGTTTCAAGTACAGATACTGGTATAGGAAGTATTGGAAGAATAGACCATCCGGAAATCAACAGCAATACTGTTATTAAAATGCATCCTCATATTAATGATGAAATACTTTCTTATTTTAGAACAGGAGAAGCAGAACACAGCGACTCAGAAAAATTTGTTAAGGTAATCGGTGGAAAGACACTAATGTTGATGAAAGCCGGCAGATCATTCTTTCATGAAGAAAAAATAATGGGACAACAGGAAACTATGGAAGGGCTTCAGATTTTTATTCGTCCCGAAAAAAAAGATCTTAATCCTGAAGTGGTGTTTTTAGAACTGGACAGCCTGCACAGTGAGAACAACTGGCGTTTGATTGGATCTCCAAATCCCGAAACTAAATTTCAATTCAGCAGCCAGACCTGGATTTACGATATGAAACTCCTTAGCGGCAGCACATCTGAAATTCCTGAACTTCCAAAGAAAAACCTTACTGCCCTTTTGTATGTTTTTCAGGGATCAGTGCGAGTAAATGATACTATTGATCTTAAGAAAAAGGAATGTATCGTATTTAAAGAAGAGTCTGTTTCTCTCAAGGCTTCAGAAGATACTGAACTGGTTTTATTCTTCACGGATGAACAGTCAGAAATATACAAGGAAGGAATGTACAGCGGAAATCAAATATAATTATGGATACAACTATCAAAATTATCAGTAAAAATGAAGGGGAAAGATTGGCAGTTGCCGGAGGTAATTACAGAATAATAATTTCAGGTGAACAGACCAATGGTAATTACGCGGTTATTGAAATGACAGTTCCCCCAGGCGGAGGGCCGCCTCCGCATGCTCACCCTGAAACTCAGGAAATGTTTCATGTACTCGAAGGAGAACTCGAATTTAAAACCGAAACCGGAAAACAGATTGTAACCAAAGACGGTTTTATAAATATCCCTTTTGGAGGAGCGGTACACTGCTTTAAAAATACTTCGGAAAACTATGCGCGTCTCCTATGCACAGTTGTACCCGCAGGACTGGAAAACTTATTTCAGGAAATTGGGACACCGGTAAAGGCCGATGAATTCCTGCCCGTTCCTGAATTAACAGAAAAACGCAGAGAATTTTTAAAAGAAGTAGACATTAAATACGGACAGAGAACCTACCCGCCTGATTACTTAGGTTAACAGTTCTTAATAATTCGAAAAACATACTAAACTTCAGTACCATCATACAGCGATTTTAATTTAAAACAAGCATTCGGTTCTGGCTTAAATCAGTTAAATTCCATCCCCGAATTTAGATCCTAAATGATCTTCGTTAAAACTACTTTATAGGGCTACAATAAATGAAAAATCATCTATAACTATGCTGTAATTTAGGTGCTCGTTTTAAATTGAAAAATGTTGATCTGCATATTTAAAAGAAGATCATTATTTTATTTTAACCACTACTTTGCCTTTTGCACGTCCGCTTTCTACATACGATAACGCCTCGTTAGTTTTATCAAATGGGAAAATTTTATCTATTACCGGTTTAATTATATCTGCTTCAATCAGTGCTGTGATTTCGCTTAACTGCTGTCCATCTGCCTTCATAAATAAAAAAGAATAATCGACATTTTTATTTCTTGCTTTTTTGCGAATCCCTGAGCTTATTAAAGAAAGAATCATTTTGATAAACCACGGCGCTCCTATTTCTTTTGCAAAATCAGGAGTCGGCGGTCCGGAAATAGAAATAAGTTTTCCTCCTGGTTTTACTATTTTAAGTGATTTTTCGAGTGTTTTTTGATCCTGACTGTTTAGTACCACATCATAATCACTCAAAATGTTTTCAAAATCACTATTTTGGTAATCAATAATAATATCGGTACCCAAAGCTTTAAGTAAGTTGAAGCTTTTTGCGCTTGCCGTAGAAGCAGCTACAGCTCCTAAATGTTTAGCCAGCTGAATTGCAATAGTTCCCACACCTCCGGAACCAGCCTGAATAAATACTTTTTGTCCCGCTTTAACTTGAGCTTTTTCAATCAAAACCTGCCATGCCGTAAGCGCTACTAAAGGAATAGAGGCTGCTTCTTCCATTGAAATATTTTTAGGTTTAAGTGCTGCATCTTTTTCGTCTATGGCGATAAACTCTGCAAATGTACCTATACGATGATCTGAAGGTCTGGCATAAACCTCGTCGCCAACTTTAAACTTCTTTACATTTTTACCGGCCTGTACTACTACTCCGGCAGCATCATGCCCCAAAATTAACGGCAGTTTATAAGGCAGGATAAGTTTAAATTCTCCTGATTTTATTTTAGAATCTAAAAGATTAATTCCCGCTGCATGAACTTCAACCAAAATGTCATTATCCTTTAGTTTTGGTATCGGCATTTCGGCAGACTGCAGATTTCCTTTTTTATTGTACTTATTAATTATAAATGCTTTCATCTTGTTTAGTTTATAATTTTATGGATGTCCTTAAATTTGGATAAATCTTTTTAGGATTTACTAAATCAAAAGCTATTTTTGGAAAAAACCTGCTTACGATATACAAAGCCTTTGTATCTCCAGCGCGAATAGTAAACTGGTCTTTTTTTATCCCTTTAATAAGTGTTTTTACCAGTTCTTCAGGAGCCATTTTTTTATCTGTTCTTTTTGCAGTCATCTCTGTTTCAACAACAGGAGGCAGTAACTCAAATACTTTTACAGTACTGTTTATTATTTCCAAGTTCTTTCTAAGCAATTTTGTATAAAAACTTAAGGCTGTTTTTGTTGCAGAATAAGTTGGCTCTTCTAAGGCAGGCACCAGACTTAAAATAGAGGTGGTATTAATAATCGCGCTTTCTTTTCTGGATTTCAACATATCGATAAAAAGATTATTGAGTCTTAAAACACCAAAATAATTTACATTCATTTCGTAAACAGCATTCTTTAAAACTTGATCATCTGCCATACCAAGATTAAGGGCCGGAGTTCCAACGCCTGCATTGTTATACAAAATATCAATTCCGCCTAAAAAAGTCACTTTTTCAAAAAGCGATACTGCATCATTTTCATTTTCGACATCACTTTTTATGACTGTCAATGATGGAAGCATTTTTTTAGCAGCATCTAATTTAGCCTGATTTCTTCCTGTAATAATTACTCTTGCTCCTTCAGCTAAAAACTGTCTGGCAGATTCAAGCCCAATTCCTGAGGCTCCTCCGGTAATTAATATTGTTTTCCCTTTTATATCCATGTTGATTTTGAATTTTAGTTTTAAAAGTCTATTTAAAAAACTGCTTAGAATCTCCTACCGGAACATCAAACTGATTTTTTTCCAGAGCCAGAAATAATTCATCTGCAACTTCTTCCGGCGGAATTCCATTTGCTCCTCCTATTTCTGCCGAAAATTCAGTATTAACCAATGGCGGGTATACCTCATATATTTGAAGGTTTTTTTGTTCTTCATAAGTATATCTTAATGCGACTGTATAACTGTGCAGTGCGGCTTTGGTTGCTCCGTACGTCGGCACCAGTTTATGGCTTCCAAAAACTGCAATAGAAGAAATATTTATTACAGCTGCCTGCTTTTGCTTTATTAAATGCGGTAATAAAAGTTCAGTAAAATGAATTACACTAAAATAGTTAGTATTCATTTCGATAGCTGCTTTTTCATGTGCATTTAAAGTTTCATTAAGCAGATAACTAAACGCAGCTCCGGCATTGTTAATGATTATGTTTACTTCTGAAAAATTCTCCTTTAGTTCTTTTGCAATTCTTATTCTATCTGCTTCTATTGATAAATCACCTTGTATGGCAGCAGCATTATTCAATTCTTTCAAAGCATTTTGAAGACGCTCTTCATTACGTCCGTTAATGATTATTCGGTTGCCCGCATTGCTTAATTTTTTAGCAATAGCTAACCCAATTCCGGCACTTCCGCCGCTTATAAATATTGTATTTCCAGTTGTTTTCATTATTATATTTATTAAATTAAAATTCTGTATCGTTTAAATTATCTGTTCTTAAATCTTTTTTTTGATTAAAAATTTTAACAATTATACTTTTTAGTCTATTTTAAAATGTACTTTTTAGTTTATTTTAAAGCAAAAAAAAATTAAATTGAGTATTGTTCTAATTCAGCCTTTAGGCTTTTAATCAGGCCTTGCAAAGGCTTTGCTGTATCCATAACCCTGCACATAACCACTCCTCCTTCAATTGCTGCTACCATTTTAAAAGCAAAAACACCAGCATCTAGTTCACTGGAAAACTCTCCCGAAGCAATTCCTTGTTGAAGCAGTGCAGTAAGTTCTTCCTGGCCGGCTCTAAATATTTGGGCAATTTTCTTTTTTACAAGAGGATAATTATCATCAGATTCTACAGCATTATTGAATATTGGACATCCCCCTGGAATTTGTGTCTCAATCGGATTTTTATAAAAATCCATAAATGCAAATATTTTACCTTTTGCCGTTTTACCTTTATAAACTGCCGCCCTAATTTTGTCTGAAGTCATTTTAAGCGCCAAATCAATAACTTGTTCCGAAAGGTCATCTTTATTTTCAAAATGACCGTATAAGCAGCCTTTTGTAAGTTTTGCAGCAGCCAGCACATCGTCTATATTTACACCAGAAATACCTTTTTCATTGTAAAGAGGTACTGCTGTTTCTAAAATAAATTGCTTGGTTTTTTCTGCTTTTGTTAACATCACACTTAAAATATTAATTGCAAATATACTAAAAAGTATATTTTAAACTCAAAATATATAAAGTTTTTTTTTAAATTTAAATAAGTAACGAAATAGAAATATAGATTGTAAAACGATTTGAGTACCCATATTCAATTATAAATCTGGCTCTGTTTATCTCCTAATAAGACATTTTATTTATTCTTGTAATACTAAAATCAATTTAGATATACTTTCAGATATTCAATTCAATGTCTAAATTTGATACTGAACATTATTAAAAAGATATCATATTCACATATACTACTTATAGCTGTTGAAAAACAACTAAAAGTAGCGTAAATACAACTATAAGTTTTTGTTTTTTTTTGATTCTGGAAAAGGACGCAAATACCTTTGCAGAGTCGAAAAAATAAATATAAAAGATAGTACTTTATGTTAAACACTAAAATGATTGGCAATAAAATTGCCGAAGCGAGAAAAAAAATAAATATTTCTCAGGCCCAGCTTGCGCAGCGTTTATTTATTAGTTCACAGGCAGTGGGAAAATGGGAACGCGGAGAATCAATGCCGGATATTACTACTTTTAATCGTCTTGCAGAAATCCTGAATGTTGATCTTAATTACTTTTCAGAAAACTTCAAATCTGAAAGTATTGTAACTGTTGTTGAGCCTTTTTTTGATAAACAATCTGATGAAATACCATCAGTAAAAAAGAAAAAAACACTCAATTGGAATATGTCAAGCGGAAACTGGGTAGATGCCGACTTTTCGGGGTTGAAAAACCTGCATGAAAAATTCAGTTCTTCTAACATGCAGCGCTGTACTTTCATCGGTTCAGATATGTCTGGGCTGCTGCTTAAAAACAATAATGTTGTTCATTGTGATTTCTCAGATTCTGATATTAGCAGCAGCAATATTCAAAATTCAAATTTAGAAAACAATATATTTAAGGATTGTTCCCTGAGAAAAACTGAATTTTCAAGAAATTATATAAAAGGCTGTGATTTCTCTCGTGCCAATTTTATTGAAGTGAATTTTTTAAAAAGCAATCAGATTGATAGCTGCGACTTTACTGATGTTGATATTAGCAGCGGTCACATTCAAAGCTCTGAAATATCAAACAATATATTTAAAAACTGTTCATTGAAAGATACTGAATTTTTAAAAAGCCATATCGAATCCTGCGATTTCTCCTTTGCCGATTTTACCGGAGCGGAGTTTAAATCTAGTGTCTTCGTGAAGAATACGATTACAAATGCTTTGTGGAATAATACCTCATTTGTTGGAATGCAGATTAACAATACGGTTTTTGACGGTACAATGGAGGATTGTTATTTTGAAAACTGCGACTTTAGTAAAGTAACATTCCAGAAAGTAATTCTTAATAACACTTTTTTTAAAAACAATAGTTTGAAACGAATTCAATTTGTAGATTGTCAGGCAGATCGAATAACCTACGAATTTCTAAAAAGTGAAAAAGCAGATTTGACTGGTATCGAGTTATTGGTTTCATAAAAAATGTAACGTTCTTTAAGAAATATCTTCAGCGCTTTTTTCTTTTTAGCTTCTGATAACAATAATGAAAAAGAAATGTGCTGCACTTTTAATGCAGCACATTTTTCTTTTGAATTAATAAAATGCTAACCTCTCTTTTTCAAATCAAAAAATTATTCTTTTTTCTTTTTGTTCATCCAAAGATATAAAGGCGGAATTAGTATAGGTGCAAAAAGCAATGTGCTGGTTAATCCGCCTATAATTACTGTTGCCAGCGGTCGTTGTACATCTGAGCCAATACCAGACGAAACAGCAGCAGGAACAAGACCAATAATAGCAACAATAAGAATGGATAATAATGCTCTTAACTGCTCTTTTGATGCCGTTAATACATTGTTATGCAAATCATCTTCTTTAGTTGTATTTTTTCTATTGAGAGCTGATACAAGCAATACACCTGCCATTACAGAAATACCAAAAATACTAACAAAGCCTACTCCGGCAGAAACATTAAAATAATATCCTCTAAGAAGTAAAGCCACAATTCCGCCGCCCAAAGCAAACAATATACAACTCATTGTTATCATGGTATGCTGGAAATTTTTATACAGCATAAACAGGAATAAGAAGACCATGATAATTGTGAGCGGAATAGTAAAAGCTAATTGTTTTCCTGCTCTTTCGAGGTTTTCATACTGTCCGCCATAAATAATACTGTATCCTTTTGGTACCGTTACACTTTTGTCCACTTTTTGTCTCAGCTCTTTTACAAAACTTCCCTGATCTCTTCCTTTTATGTTTGTTCTAACAGTAATCATACGTTTGCTGCCATAACGATAAATATTCGTTTGCCCTTCCACAAAATGTATATTTGCCAATTGACTCATCGGAATCAATGCTCCATTTGATGACGGTACTAAAATATTTTTTACAGCATCGATAGAATTTCTATACTCCGGTAAAAACCGAACTACAATGTCATAACGCTTTGTTCCGTCATATAAAGTAGAAATCGTTTTTCCTCCAATCGCTGCTTCAATCATATTTTGAATATCTGCAACATTAATCCCAAAACGAGCTGCCTGTTCCCTATCAATATCTATTGCTAATTGTTCTTGCTCTCCTTCTTGTTCGATATTTACATTGACAGCGCCGTCGATTTTTTTTGCGATCTGTGCAATATGTTCTGCTTTCTTTCTCATCATTTGCAAATCATCACCAACAACAGAAATAGCAAGATCAGCCGCGCTGCCGTTTACAATTTCCATTACCTGATCGATAATAGGCTGCCCTGAAGAAAACTGTACAGATGGTATTTGCTGCTGTAAATCATTTTTAATAATATCAACCAAGTCTTTTTTAGCAATAGTATCGCTCCAGAGTTTGTAATCTTTAAGCCCAACCAGAATTTCATTTCTATTGGCAGGAAATGGGTCAGTACCGTCATCATTACGCCCCGTTTGAGTTATTACATAGGATATTTGAGGATACTTTGCAATGATTTTTCTGATTCTTGGAGCGTATTTCGCATTTTCCTGAATAGAAATTCCAGCTGGGAAATTCCCTCTTAAAAAAATAGAACCTTCATCTAATGTTGGCAGAAATTCAGTTCCTAGCTTTATTCCGCATAAAATAAACAAAGCAACAACCGAAAATCCTATCAGCGTGGTTTTCTTATAATTATTTAAAAATCGGAACAATGTTTTTTCATACGCATTAGTTAAAAAATCCAATACAGCATTTTTGTGTTCTTTAATAGGTTTATCTATTTCCAGCAATTCTTTTCTATAAACAAACGAAATCAGCACCGGAATAAAGGTTAGTGCCGCCAGCATTGAGCCTATAACTGCAAAAGCTAAAGTTAAAGCCATAGGAGAAAACAACTTACCTTCTACCCTGGTCATTAAAAGTATTGGCATATAGGCCAATATAATAATAGTTACTGAAAAGAAAATTTCTCGTCCTACTTCCTGCGCGGCCTGCAGGGTAATTTTTACGATACCTTCCTGCCTTTCCTGAGGCGTGGCTGTTCGATATCTCCTGATAAGATGTTCTGCCATTAGACATGCTCCATCTACAATAATTCCGAAATCTATTGCTCCAAGCGAAAGTAAATTGGCAGGAATCCCGGTAAGCTTCATTAAAATAAAGGCAAACAATAGTGAAAATGGAATGGTTAAAGCTACAACCAATGCACTTCTGGCACTGCCAAGAAACAAAATCAGCAGGATAATTACAATCGAAATTCCTTCTAACAAAGTATGCGCAACGGTTTCTAAAGAGTGATCAATCAGGAAACTTCTGTCATACATTGGTCGCAGGGTTACACCTTGAGGCAGGTCATTTTCTTGTAAATCTGCCATTTTCTCTTTCAAAGATTTTAAAACCTCGCTTGGGTTTTCATATCTCCTTAAAAGAATAATTCCTTCAACGCCGCTGCTTACGTCTTTTTTATCTTTGGTTACTGTATAACCCAAAACTCCGCTTGGCGGCGGCGGCGTAATCTCAACTGTTGCCACGTCGCGGACAAATACAGGTACACCATTCTCAGATTTTAGAACAATGTTTTGAATATCCTGATCTGTTTTAATAGCTCCTAAGCCTCGTACAGCAAAACCCTGCCCACCTCTTTCAATTATATTTCCTCCGGTATTTTGATTATTTACATTTACCGCATCCATTACGTTTTGCAAAGTAAGATTGTATTTTCTCAACTTTTCCGGAGAAGTAATGATATGAAATTGTTTCAAAGGACCGCCAAAAGTAGTAACATCGGCAATTCCGGGAACTTGCAATAAAGCAGGTTTTATAACCCAATCCTGTAAATCCCTTAGCTGAGCCTGACTGTAGTTTGACGGAGCTTCTACAACATATCTAAAAATTTCGCCTACCGCTGTAGAAAGAGGTGCTAATTCTGGCGCAACACCTTGAGGCAGTTCGGCACCTGCGAGACGTTCAGTAACCTGCTGACGTGCAAAATAATCATCTGTTCCGTCTTTAAAAGTAAGCTGTACTACAGATAAACCAAAAATAGTACGGCTTCTGCGGTCTAAAACATTTGGTGTGTTTTGTAAAGCTCTTTCAATAGGAACTGTTACCTGCTGTTCGACTTCTTCAGCCGCCCTGCCTTCGTATTGGGCAACTACAATTACGTTAGTATCTGCAATATCAGGATATGCCTCAATTTTTAATTGTGTAAAACACCAAAATCCTATTGCCATCAATACAACGCTAATAGCAATTACAGCCCAGCGGTTTCGCAGACTGAATATGAGTAAATTCTTAATCATTATCTACCATTTTTCAACTTGATTCGTAACTATAAAACCACCTTTATATACTTCTCGCAAAGTTTTTAAGGCTTGTTTTACTTTTTCATCTTCATCAATAAAGATGATTAACAAGGGGGTTTCGTCAAAACTGAACCAATCATTGGGTCTTTTAAGACGCTGATGCTCGCCATATCCTAATTTTCCGTGAAATACAGTGGCTCCCTGTATATTTTGTTCAATTAAAAACCTTAAAATATATTCGTACAAAGGCTTTGTTCCTTTTAACTCATCCTTATCAATGTATATATGTGCTTGTATCATTTATAGCAAAGTATTAGCAATTAATTTTTCGCAATTGATCCTTATAATATTGTTCCTTTTAAAATAATTGATGCTATGGTAAAATAGATTATCAACCCTGTTACATCTACCAGTGTTGCAACAAATGGTGCTGATGAAGTGGCCGGATCAATCTTGCATCGCTTTAATAATATGGGTATCATGGAACCGCTTAATGTTCCCCACATTACAATTCCTATTAAAGAGAAAAAAATAGTTACGGCCAGTAAAAACCAATGAGTTCCGTAATCATACCAATGCAGATTCTGCCACAGCGTAATTCTGACCAAACCTATAGCTCCCAGCACTACGCCTAATAATAAACCTGACAAAATTTCTCTGCGCATTACAAACCACCAATCTTTTAAACCTATTTCTTTCAGCGCCATGGCTCTGATAATAAGAGTTGCCGCCTGAGATCCGCTGTTTCCTCCACTTGAAATAATTAAGGGAACAAATAATGCCAATACTACCGCTTTTTGAATTTCACCGTCAAAATACCCCATTGCAGTAGCTGTTAACATTTCTCCTAAAAACAGAATAATTAACCAGCTGGCGCGTTTTTTCAGCAAAGAAAAAAAGGATGTTTTTACATAGGGATAATCCAGTTCTTCTAAACCTCCTATTTTTTGAATTTCATTAGTATGAACCTGTTCCGCAACATCTAAAATATCATCGATAGTAACTACACCTAGCAGAATGTTTTCTGAATTGACGACCGGCAGAACGTCTCTGTCGTATTCTTTGAACTTACTAACTGCATTTCTTTTAGTTTCTGTAATAGACAAACTGGGACAAAAACCATCTAATATCTCTGTTATTTTTTTGTTTGTATCGTTCAATACCAGCCTCCTTATTGGAATATCATCTACCAGTTTATTATTTGATTCGACTACAAAAATCACATTAGCAGCTTCATCATCTTTGTAATTGTTTTTTAGGTGAAGTATGGCATCTGCAATTGTAATTTCCTGACTGATCGTAGCGGCATTAGTATTCATTATTCGGGCTATACTATTCTTGGGATAGCCTAATAATGTTTGAACATTTTCTTTGTTTTTTTCGTCAAGCAGGTTTAAAAAATGAGTCTGTTCTAAACTTTTTAAAGAAGAAAAAAACATCATCCTGTCATCAGGATTTAGCTCATTTAGAATAAATTCACTTTTTTTAGGTGAATAATTTCTAATTATTTTTTTCTGCAAAGGAGGGTCTAAGTAAGAAAAAACAGTTACCTGATCTTTACTTGGCAAAGCCTGATAGGCTTTCAAAACGGCTTCAAAAGGAATAGATGCAAAAACTTCTGCTATTGCCGACGGATGAACATAATGTGCATTATTGCGATTAAACAAAAGATCTGTAAAATCTCCTTTTAATATTTTTTCTTTTATAGACATGATGATTCATTTAATATCCAAAACTTAATCCTTTTAACTGCATAACACCCTGAACGGCTATAGCATCTCCATTAGTCAAACCTGTATAAACCACAATCCTGTTCCCTATCTGATCACCGGTGGTTACTTCTGTTCGTTCAAAATATTTAGTTCCTTTTTTTACAAAAACATAATTTTTTGCCTGAACTGTAACCAGAGAATTTTTATCGATACTAATAAAATTCCCTTCGTTTAAACCAAAAGAAACTGTGGCAAACATTCCGGCTTTCAATTTACCGCTGGTATCATTTAAACTTATTCGAAGCTTAACCATTCTGGTTGACTGGTCAATCATATCTGCAACTGCATCAATCTTTCCGGTAAATTTCTCATTAGGAAAAGCCGTAAAACGGACAATACAATTGTCTCCTTTTTTGATTTTACTAATTTGATTTTCCGGAATATCACAAATAATAAATGATGTTCCTGTCTTTGCTTTTTTGAGTATTTCAGGCTGAAAACCGCCGGCTTTTAATTTAGTTTCATGCTCTATTATAGCGGCTCTTTCATTGGCTAAACCTGCCTGTTCCATTGATAAAGCAGTTTGTGCTTCTAACAGTTCTTTACCTGTAGCGGCACCATGAGCTTGTAAATCTTTAGCACGCTCTACTTCTATTTGTTTTTGCCTGATATTTTTATTCTTAATTTGATTGATATTAATTATATGCTGAATCAGCTGTGTATAACTAGCCGCTAAATCTGAATTTTCGAATAAAATAATGTTTTGCGAAGCTCCTTCTTCTGATTTCAAAACTGTTGCCGATACTTTAGCCGGAGCAGTAATACTGTTGTTAAGTACAGAACTGCCTATTGGCTCGGTCTTAAAAAATGCAATACTATTAGTGTTAGGGAACAAAATAGTTTTACCATTATTAAGCACCTGAGGTACATTATTTATTTCTTGTACTTGTTTATGATCTTTTTCTCCGCAGGAACAAAGAAGCAGTAACATAAGCCCGCTGTATTTTATTAAATGTTTCATATTTATTGTGCTATTTGATTAATTAAACCTGAGGCATAAAGCAATTTTATATAAGCTGTTCTATATTGCTGCATGGTGTCATAATATTGCTGCTGTATATCTAACCAGCTTCGTTGTGCTTCCAGAAAATCAATAATTGTGGTTCCGCCTCTCAAATAGGAATATTTTACGCTTTTTAAAATATTTTCGGATTGAGAGAGTAAACTATCAAAATTTTGAACATTCTTCTTTTGAGTTTCAAAAGCATTAAAAGCATTGGTAACTTCGGTTTGAACTTGAAGATTTGTTGTCTGCAGGCTTTGTTCGGCCTGTTGTTTTATGTAATTAGATTTTTTAATTTCTCCCTGGTTCCTTGAAAAAAAAGGCAGTTCTATTGTACCGTACACTCCAACATACGGAATCATGTTTTGCGGATTATAAATAACTCCTAATTCAGGCTGAGGGTATGCTAAAGATTTTTGGAGTTTAATATTTGCATTGGAAGTTTCAATAATGGATTTGGCAGTTAAAACATCACTTCGTTCGATTAAACCTTTCTGTAGAAAAGCTTCTAAATCAGCCGGTATAATAAAAGAAAAATCATCATTTGCATCAATATTTATTTCTTCCTGAGTACCCAGCAGATATTTAAGATTTACTAATTCATTTTTCAAATTTTGTTCTAATGATCTTATTTGTAATCCATATTGATTGGATAATAAAGAAGTACGATTAAAATCGGTTTGTGAAATAACCTGATTTTTAAGACGGACTTTATTGATTATTAGTAGACTATCAATGTTATTATTGGCTTTTTTAATTATTTCTAATTGCTTTTGGGCTGCCCAGACATCAACCCATTTCAAACCTACATCCTGAAAAAGAGTACGTTCTGCTTCTGTATAACTTTTCTGTGCTGCTGTTGTGTTTTGACTGGCAAACTCAATTTTGTTTTTGCGGGTTCCGAAAAGCTGAAAAACTTTACCTACCTGCAAATTCGCCTGAGTATTAGCATTATTAAAAAAACCTGTATTTGGAGCATAATTTTTCTGCCCCGCAATGCCTATATAATTAAATCCAAAAATTGGATTAGGTCTTAATTTTGCCGTTTCAATATCGCTTGCTGCAATAGCAACAGCATAATACTCGCTTTTTAGGGCTTGATTATTTTTTCTTGCGGTCTGCAAGGCGTTTTGAAGATTGTAAGTGGTTTGCGAAATTCCTTTTGCCGAAACCAAAACCAATAAAACATATAAAAAAAAGGGATGTCTTTGCATAACGTTGTTCCATATTTATTGTTATGCAAAAATAGAACAAGCCTGCCGGCGAAGCCATTAGAGACCTTTTAGAAAAAAATTAGAATTTCATTAGAGAAAAATTCAGATGTGTGGTATCTCAACTAAAAAAGTAGATCCGGCATTTATTTTTGATGAAACGGAAATAGTTCCTTTGTGCAGTAAAATGATTTTTTTTGTCAATGAGAGGCCAATACCATTTCCATCTGCGTAAACCCTATTTGCACCTCTATAAAAAGGTGTAAAAATATGTTTTAAATCTTCGGGCAAAATACCAATTCCGTTGTCAGAAAAATTTAAAGCAATTCTATTTTCAATAAATGATATTGAAACCCGGCTCTGATGGTTTTCTGAAAATTTACAGCCATTCTCAAATAAATTAGCAAAGGCTACTTTTAAAAGGTATTCGTTGCCATTTACTAAAATCTGATTGTCATTTTCAAAATCATTTTCAAAATGAATTGCTATATTATAATCGGGATTTGATTTTTGGATTTGCTGTCTTGCATCTAATAATACTTCATCTATGCGGACTGATTTAAAAGCTATTTCTGAAAGATCATAACTTGCTTTAGCAAAATCAAGTAAACTATTAGATAATTTAGCTAGTTTTTTAGCGTCATCCAAGGCATATTGAATAGCTCTTTTATATTCTTCAACGCTGCGGTCTTTATTGGTTGACAATTCTAATTCTGCAATTATTGCAGAAAGCGGCGTTCTTAATTCATGTGAAATATTTGAAACAAAATGCTTTTGAGCATCAAATGAATTTTCTAAACGGTTCAGCATTTCATTAATAGTATTGGCCATCTCAGAAAGTTCATCTTTGCTTTCATTAGTACTTATTCTTAAATCAAGATTAGTAGCTGAAATTTTTTTTGCCTTATTGGTCATTTCAACAATGGGTTCGAATGCTTTTTTTGAGAAAAAACGACCGGCAATATATATAAAGAGAATAGATATTATAAAAACTATAATAATGCTTTGAAGCAGATTCTGCAATTTTTTATATCCATATTCATCATACGCTGCTGCGGTGATAACATAATTTTTTTCCTGAAATTTATACTTTAAACCAACTACCTGCCAGTCTTTTTGATAAAATTGCAATTCTTCTTGCTGAATAATTTTATCAAGCATGGGTTTAGTTTCTTTAACCACGTCAATATTTACCGCATCATGATATAGCAGGTTAAATGATGTGTTATAAATAGCAACTTCAACCTCATTCAAAGTGGCTCTGTTGTTTTTATAGATGTTTTGTAATGTTTTGGAATTAACTTTTGCATTAAGAAACAAATTAGCTTTAGTAATTGCTTCTTTTTTTAAGGAAGCATAAAATTCTTTTTCTCTGTTTTCTTTTGCCGAAAGATAAATTACTGAAGCAAATGCCAATAAAATAGAGGCCGTAATAAAAGTAAATAACAGAGTAAGCTGATTTCTAATTTTCATCTGTTTTTAAAATAAACCCCATTCCTGACTTGGTATGAATAAGTTTTTTATCGAAATTTTTATCAATTTTTTTTCGCAGATAATTGATGTATACATCGATGAAATTTGTTCCGGTGTCAAAGTTTGTATCCCAGACTTTTTCTGCAATTTCTGTTCGGGACAAAACACGCTCCGTATTTTGAAGCATATATTCTAAAAGTTTAAACTCTTTTGGTGTAAGACTTATGTCCAAATTATTTCTTTTTACATCTTTAGTTTGAAGGTTCATTTCAAGATCAGAATATTTTAGAATAAATCCAATGTTATGGATTGTGTTATTGCTTCGTTTCAACAGCGCTCTTATGCGAACCAAAAGTTCTCTCATTTCAAAAGGTTTTGTCAGGTAATCATCTGCACCGGCATCAAATCCTTCCACTTTATCATCTGTTGTACCAAGAGCGGTCAGCATAATGATAGGCAGCTCAGGTTTAATTCTGCTAATTTCTTTGCAGAGATCTAATCCATCAAGCTTAGGTAAAATAATATCTGTGATTATCAAATCATAGTCATTATTAAATGCCAGCTTCTTTCCCGAAAGGCCATCATAAGCTAGTGTAACTATAAATCCCTGCTCTTCAAGTCCTCTTTGAATTAATTCAGCTACTCTTTGGTCGTCTTCTATTACTAAAATTTTCATCTGTGTAAAGTTACAATAATGAAAGTAGAATAGATATTTTTTTTATGCGCTGGAAAATTAAGTTCTAATACGGTAATTAAGTATACCTGTCTTTTTTTGTGAATTCCATTTAATACTTACACTAAGATCCTTTCCTATTAGTAATACGATTAGATAAATTTAAAAGAAGATTAAAAGCAATAAGGAAACAAAGTATACCTAAAATAGCAATCCACAAATTAGCAGTTTCTGTTTTATGTTTCACAATATCATTTTTATTTTTGGCCGCAGTCATATTCAATTCCATAATCTGAAAAATATCCTGACGAATTTGGCTTTTTAAAGCTTCATCTGTCCAGTTCTTTTTTAAAGAATCAAAATTTTTCTGCAGGTTGTTTGTTACTACATCTTCACCAACTTCTGTAATATTTCCTTTTTGTCTGGTAAGATTATCTTGAAATACTGCTATTGTTTTTTCTTTATCCAAATTAGTTTTATCTAACGAAAGAAGCATGTTTCTGGAATATTCGAGAGTGTTATAATTAGCTTTCAAAATATCCTCGGTATCATTTTCGATCGAAAAATTATAGTATGCACTCACCAATGAAAGAAAAATAATCATTAGAAAAAGCAAACCGGCTCTTAAATTAAATATTATTTTCATTTTTAGAATTATTTTAAATCATCCTTTACTGCCTTGTTATTACCTTTTAAATCAGTATAAAAAACTGGATTTCAATAAATTATTAACAAATTCTAATTTACAACTCTTAAATTTTAAATCCTAATTTAAAACTTCTAACTTTTTCTTCTCTATTTTATTTTTACCTGCACTATTTGAGAGATTAGCAAAAGTGTACTATAAAAAACAATGCTAAAAACCATTAAGCAAATGTCCCTCGCTTTTTTACATGTAATTTATGAAGTCTTTTTTACTGGTCAAGCCAGCTCTTAAACTCTGCTACTTTATTCTTACTGATAATAATATCAATCTTGGGATCAGGTTTTATAATTAGTTTCAACTGGTTTTTCCCGTAAAGCAATATACTGCTGATAGAGTTGATATTAATTATAAACTGCCTGTTTGCTCTGTAAAAAGTAGTTGGATCAAGCCATTTCATAACCTCATCAAGGCTGTTATTGCTGTTAAACTGTCGATTGTCAAAAGTATAGATATAAGTAATTCCGGTATCCAGCAAAATATAAGCAATCTCTTCTATATCTAATTTTATGAGTTCATCTTTATGATACGTAAGTATTCTTTTCTTTGGTGTTTCAGACTCTTTTGATGTATCATTTAGAATAGTGCTATCTGTCACATTTTGTAATTTCTGCTGATTTGAATTCAACTGTAAATTCAAGATCTGTAATTCATTTACCCTGTAATTTAAATCCTCTTTTTCAAGATCAAAAACCTTCTCATATTTTCGATAAATAAGACGTATCATTAAGTAACAGCAAACACTTATGAAAACTGTACTTAAAAACAGACTCACAATAAACTGCAGATACAAATCTGATAATTCTTCTTCTAAAACAGCTAAATTAGCATGCGAAGCGACCATCCAGTCTGTTCCTGCAACGGGATTTATATTTATTATTTCTGATTTTCTTTTTGGGTCATTAGGAAATGTTCGCATCCCTCCTATTTTTTCTCCCTGTTCTAAAACGGTGCTTAAAGGTTTAAACTCTTTATTTCCTATTCCGTTGACCTGAGAATTACCTTCTTGAATTTTAAGTCCAATTAAAGCCGGATTAGGATGGCAGAGTTCAATTCCTTTTTGGTTGTACATACAGATAAAATCACTTTTTATATCTGTATTTTCAATACTTACCTGAAGATTATGAATTACCTGATCTTTAGATAATCCGCTGCGAAGCTGTTGTTCCAAAAGACGGGAAATTTCGCGAACTTCCCTCTCGCCCGATTCTAATTTACTATTGCACAACTTTTCTTTGGCAGACAAATAAAGATAACTGGAAGAAATCAAACTAATAATTAGAACAACAATACTAATGCCCGTAAGTGTCAAAGTATAAAGGCGTGCTTTTTTCATGTAAATTTATAGTCCTTAAAATGAAACCCGTTTAGAAAATTTTGCTTAGGCTAAAATAAGCAATTTATTTGGCTTTAAATATTTCGGCTTCAAGGTCAAAAAATCCCCTTTGAACCAATTAAATCTTTTAAACACTGGGATTAGACCTAATTTTGAATTGATTATTTATTTCATCTAAAAAATAAAACAAATGAAAAAAGGACTTAAAATCTTCGCAATATTACTGGTTGTATTTATTGCTTTACAATTTTGGAAACCTGAAGAAATTGAATATAGTACACCAACAAAGGACTTAACAAACGTTCCTGCAGAAGTAAATACTATTTTAAGAAACTCTTGTTTTGACTGTCACTCTAATACTGCAAATCTGGCGTGGTTTGACAAAATAACGCCTGCCAATTTTATAGTAACTTCTCATATTACGGATGGCCGAAAAGCATTGAATTTTTCTGATTGGGATAAATTAGAAAAGCCAAAACAAAGTGCGACACTTTTTTATGCTTTCAATAAAATACTATCGGGCGAAATGCCGCTTAAAAGTTATACAGCCCTTCATCCTTCTGCCCAATTAGACGATCGTTCCATAGGTGTTTTAAAGAATTATTTAACAACAATAGCAGTCCGAAAACCAAATCAGGAAATACCGTCTATTTCTACTGCGAAGGATGTTGAAAAAGTACTTCCAAATAAAAAAATAACAGATTACTCTAAAGTTAAACCTACACTAAATAATATTGCATACATCCCCGATTTTAGAAACTGGAAAGCGGTTAGTACATCAGATCGTTTTGACAATGGCAGTATGCGTATCATTTATGGAAACGAAATCGCCGTAAAAGCTATAGCAGAACATCAAACTAATCCTTGGCCAGATGGTGCTATTTTTGCCAAAACAGCCTGGAAACAAAAAACAGAAGCTGATGGAACTGTATCTGCCGGAGCATTTATTCAGGTTGAATTTATGATAAAAGATTCCAAAAAATATGAAGCTTCAAAAGGATGGGGATGGGCAAGATGGAAAGGAAATGACTTAAAACCATACGGCGATAACGCCAACTTTGATCAGGAATGTATTTCTTGTCATAATCCTGTCAAAAACAATGATTACGTTTTTACTACTCCACTCCATCTTGACATCAATAAATTTAATATCTACAATAAAACCAAATAAATATGAAACCACTTCACTCAATCATAATCGTACTTATCATTTTACTTTCTGGATGTAACGGAAATAATAAAGATAATCTTAATGAAAATGCTTCTGTATCTGCATTAGATGCGCTGCCTGAAAACCCTTTATTATTATCCCCTATCACGTTTTCCATTAATCCAAATAAAGCTGTTATGTCCACTTTATATGGTAATAAAATTGCTTATCAGCACGCCAAAACAAATGCGGATAGTTCTTATCCTAATGGAGCTGTTTTATACGAAGTTAACTGGAAACAAAAAGCAGATTCACTATGGTATGGCGCTAACATTCCTGATCAGATTATTAGTGTAGAAAAAGTGCAATTTACCGGAAATTCTGTTCCGAAATATGAATTGTATGCCGGACATCCGTTAAAAAAAGTTTCTTCTAATGATGAAACCAAAAAAACAGCTTTAATACTATCTAAACGTATGGTAGAAACGCCTTAAAAACAATCTTATTTATCTTCGGGATCGGTTAGTCCAGAGAATTTTTTAATAATTAACTTCTTTAACCGCTCCTGATGTTCATCTCCCCAGCTTCCTAATGTACCTATTACAGGAATCAGGGTTTTCCCAAATTCCGTAAGGCTGTATTCTACTTTTGGCGGTACTACGGGATATATTTTCCTTACAACAAGTTCATGTTCTTCTAATTCGTTCAACTGGATATTCAAAACCCTGCGTGAAGCATCTGGTATTTTTCGCTGCAATTCGCTTGGTCTTTTATGGCCTTCATTAATAAACCAAAGCAAGCGTATTTTCCATTTGCCATACAGTACTTCGCCTATCAGGTCAAGTCCGCAGTTTAAATTTGGTATTGTTTTTCTTTCATACATATTACAAAAGTAAACCTATGTCCTGATTTGTACAATAGGGGAAAAATTTATCCCTATCTGAATCGTAATTCCGTACTTGTGAGAAAGTTACATACTTCTGAAATTTGTACAAAAGAAATCACAATGAAACAACAATTCGATTATCAGAACGAACTATCAGGCAAAATTGCGCTGGTAACAGGAGGAACAAAAGGAGCTGGAAAAGCCATTGCCGAACGTTTAAAAAATGCAGGTGCTAAAGTAATTATCAGTGCCAGAAACCAACCCGAAATACCCAATGAAGATTTATATTTCATTTCGGCAGATTTAAGCAAACCCGAAGGTGTCCATAAAATTGCTGCTGAAATATTGGAAAAATTCAGTAAAGTAGATATTCTCGTAAATAATCTTGGAGGTTCTGAAACTCCGGGCGGAGGATTTGCGGTATTAACTAACATAGATTGGGAAGAAACCATACAAACTAATTTATTAGCTCCCGTCAGACTAGATAAAGCTTTTCTCCCGCAAATGCTTGAAAACAAAAGCGGTGTAATTATTCATATTGCCTCTATTCAGGGAAAACTGCCTTTGTATGATTCTACTCTGCCCTATGCTGCCGCAAAAGCCGGACTGATTAATTACAGTAAAGGTTTATCTAAAGAAATATCTCCAAAAGGCGTTCGTGTGTTAACCGTTTCTCCTGGCTGGATTATGACCGAAGCATCTAAAAGAATGATGGAACGCATTTCTGAAAGCAGCAATATATCTGTCGAAGAAGCGGAGAAAAGTGTAATGAATGCCTTAGGCGGAATTCCTTATGGAAGACCTGCAATGCCAGAGGAAGTTGCCGAACTCGTCGGGTTTCTTGTTTCGCCCAGAGCAGGCTATTTAACAGGAACAGAGTATATAATTGATGGAGGAACAGTTCCAACAATTTAATTTTGATGAAGAACATATAGGATCGCTAAAAATTAGCTGATTTACTAAACATGATTGTATTCCTTTCTTATACTTTTTTAGCATTATACAATAAATGATAAAATTTTATCATTTATTGTATAACCAAAATTTAATATAATCTACACTATTTGAGAGATTAGCAAAAGAGCAATAAAGAAAACAATTGTAAACACCATTAAGTTGATGGTTCTGTCTTTATTCTGCAGGGATTTATTTGACATATATAATTTTGTAATCTCCTTTTTTCTTGTTTTATTTTCTTTCATATTTGTTTTAAATTGGCTGTGTTTTACTTGAATGTTATTGTTATTACGGCAGTAGCGTTCGCAATAAAAACAAACGGTATGCCAAAACATTTAAAAACACTTCAAAACATTGGCTGACAATTAAATACAAAACAGAGTTATTATTTCATTTACAAATACTTATCAAAATGATAGGATTAGCCATTCAAAATGAAAGGCATATAATCTTTTACAGCGAGCCCGCCTTTACAAAAGTCTGCCATCCCCGCATGGTATCGATAAAGCGTTCGCTTAGCCCGCCTTGACGCAGGTAATCTGCCATTACGGGAAGCTGTGGGCTTTCGTACATTGGGTTTGCTTTTACCTGATAAGGAAAGTCTCGTTGAAGAATGGCTGCCCTTGCTATAAGTACAAAATCACAGCCTTCATCGAGAAGTTCTCCGGCGCGCTGGGCGGTCATAATTTTTCCTGCGGTACCTAAACGCACTCCTTTACGCGGAAGTTCGGTAAATACACTTAGCATAGTTTTTCCTTGAAAAGTTCCTTCACGAACAATTTGAGCCGAGTCCCATAAAGCAAGATCCAAATAATCTATCAATTCACGGTCAAAAATATCAGCTGTAACTTCACGTAATTCTTCCAAAAGCAATCCATATCGTTCAATAGATAATCGCCAGCCAATTTGGAAATTAGTACCACAAGCTTTACGAATTCCTTCGATAACTTCAATTGTGAAACGCGCACGGTTTTCTAAGCTTCCTCCATATTTATCCGTTCTATCGTTCAAATTTGAAGACATGAATTCTGAAAGAATCCATCCAAAAGCACCGTGAACGGAGATTCCGTCAAATCCTGCCAATTGTGCTCTTTTTGCTGCAGCGATGAAACTGTCGCGAATTCGTTCGACTTCCTCAGTTGTAATTGCTTTAATTCCTTCTAATGTTTTACTCGAAGCTGGAGACGGTATTCCTCCTATTAATAGCTTTGCACGGTGTCCGGCATGATGCAATTGTACAGCCGACAAGGCACCGCCATCACGAATCGCTGACACCATTTTAGTCAGTCCAGGCAAATGACTATCACTATGAATTCCTAATTGGCGTTCAAATGCTATCCCTCCTGCTTCAACTGTTGAAGCACTGGTTTGGATTAATCCGTAACCACTTTGAGCAAGCTGTTCCATCCAATATTGGTCGTATTCGGATGCAGTGCCGTCAAATTCACTTTGCTGGCTGGTTAATGGTGCCAGCATGAAACGATTTCTCATTGCCGGGCCATGCAGTAACGTAAGGGGTTTAAATAAATCAGAAACAGACATATTGTTTATTTTTTTAAAGTTCTACTTTATGTGAATTATTATTGAATGCAAAATTGCCGAGATAATCAATCGAAAAAAATGGATGATTTTTACTTTATGATGGATGTTTTATTTCTAATACTTCAAGGCACTTTCAATAAGGCTGAATTCAAAAAAGCAGGCAGATTACCCTGAGTAAAATCCTCCATCATAAAGTAAAAATGTTCCATTCTCTGCCAGTCATTACCGTCTGATCTTTGCAGTGTTAATAAATTATTTAAAATGAAAAAAACAGCTATTATTATTCTTTCTGATCCCAAAGCTGGTTCAGAAGAAGCTCTAGGGCGTGTATTCAATGCTTTAGCATCAGCATATGAATTCAAACATGCAAATGAAGATGTAAAAATTATTTTTCAGGGTGCAGGTATAAGATGGCCAGAGCAGCTTGAAAAAGAAGATCATCCGGTTAACGGACTTTATAAAGAAGTAAAAGATCATGTTCATGGCCTTTCTAAAGGTTGTGTTGCTGTATTCGGTACCGAAATATCCGGTTATGATCTTTTAAACGACAATGAAGTACCTGGAACTCCCGGTCTGCCAAGTTTCCTTAATCTTAGAAACGAAGGTTACGATCTTTTGATTTTCTAAACCCGTTTTCAACTGCCCTCATGTTTTCATGTTGGGCAGTTTTTTTAACCTTAAAATCATGAATTTTGAGTATTTTAGCGTAATTCTTAAGACGGAATCTGCTTATAAAAATCAAAAGTAAAAATGAAGATTAATATATAATTTATGCAAGAGAAACCTGAAAATTATATGCACCAATGCCTGAGCCTTGCCAAAGATGCTTTGGAAGCAGGCAACCCGCCTGTAGGCGCGCTACATGTTTTAGATGGAAAAGTAATTGGTACAGGTATTGAATCGGGAAAATCAACTGGAGATATTACCAATCATGCCGAAATAATGGCCGTTAGAGATGCTCTAAAAAATGGTTATTCGGATAAACTCCATCTGGCATCTATGTACACTACTCACGAACCTTGTATTATGTGTTCGTATATAATACGTCATCACAAAATAGCTGAAATTATTTATGGCACATCTGTTCCCTATATTGGAGGATTTACCTCAAAATTTAATCTGCTTGCTACTGAAGATGTACCAAAATGGGGAAATAAACCAAAAGTGACCAGCGGTATCTGTTTTGATGAATGTAATGCGCTTAATGCACAATTTTTAGAACGCTTAAGTAAATCATAAACACAATGTTAGCACAGTCCGTTTACACACTTGTTAATCAGCAGAACGGGAATTTGTCATTCAAAGTTTTTGAATTCGACAACAGCAGTTATTTTGATCATATTCAGCGAAATAATTATTTCACTATAATCATTATTACCGCTGGTGAAGGATTGGCAAAAGTGGATCTTGGTGAGTATAGTTTCCAAGAAAATACCTTATTTGCTTTTTATCCTTATCAGCCATTTATGCTCGCTTCAGAAGGGCCATTATTAGGCGTATGTATTCAGTTTCATCATGATTTTTTCTGTATTTACAGACATCATAAAGAAATTGCGGCCAATGGTATTTTGTTTAATAATATCTATCAGCAGCCTTTTATCTTGCTTGAGGATAGTACAAAAAAATCACTGCTGCACATTGTCATTGAAATAGTCAACGAATTGAAAATGGAGGCTTTAAGAAAAGATGAAGTTATTGTTTCTTACTTAAAGATATTTTTAGTACTCGCCACCAGAATAAAACTTGAGCAGCAAACTATTGATGAAACGAAAACACTTAACGGCAAACAAAAGGCTATTGTACAAAATTTGAGAAATGCAATTGAAGAAAATTTCCGTTTGAAGCATTCTGCAAGTGATTATGCCGATATGCTGCATGTAACGCCAATTGCTCTAGCAAGAATTACAAAAAGCCATTTCAACAAAACGCTTTCGGATCTAATTACAGAGCGTATTATTGTTGAAGCCAAAAGGGAATTATATCTTACCGATAAAACAATCAAAGAAATTGCTTATGAACTTGGCTATGATGACGAATACTATTTTAGCAGGGTATTTAAAGGCAAAGCCGATATATCGCCACAGTTTTACAGAGATACGATAGGTTTTAATCGAGGGGCTTCCTGATTTAATTTATCTTTTGGATTTCAATTTTAGTGTCAATATTTATTAACTTTATCTGGAATTAGTGGTTTATCTTTATACGTATTTTTAAAGAGAAATAACCGCACAGACTAATAACATTATTTGATATATAAAATATGGAAAATTTAAAAAAAGCCTATATCGCAGGAGGTTGCTTTTGGGGAATGGAAGATTTATTTCGAGTACGTCCCGGCGTTAAAGATACTCAGGTTGGCTATTTGGGAGGAAATAATGAAAATCCAACATACGCTAATCATCCCGGACATGCAGAAGGTCTGGAAATTGTATACGATCCAGCCGAAACATCATACAGTGAACTTTTAGATTATTTTTACAGAGTGCATGATCCCAGAACTATGAATCAGCAGGGAAATGACATTGGAGAAAGTTACAGGTCTGCTATATTTATTCAGGACAAGCAGGAAGAAGAAGCTGCGAAAGACATGATTAAAATAGTTGAAGATTCGGGAAGATGGCAGGGAAAAGTCGTTACTACGCTTGAACCTTTTACAAAATTCTGGCCTGCAGAAGAATATCATCAGGATTATTTAGTAAAAAAACCTAATGGCTACACTTGTCATTTTGAAAGGTTTGGTACTTTTTTGTAATAAATAAACAAAAAAAAGGAGGCTGTCTCAAAAGTAAAATCAAGCTGTTGAGAATCGCGTAAATGGAAAATTTCTCCGATAGATATCCGAATAAAAAAGAGGTTGTCTCGACTTTTGAGACAGCCTCCTTTTTTTATTTACGTACTGCAAAACTATGCAGTTCAAAGTTTTATGTTTTTCAATTAATAATAAACGGAAAGCATGATTTTAGAATCAGAACTGTCTATTATTTTTTCAAGTCTTTTAAAGAAAACTTCGCTTACCATTGGGCAGCCGTGGCTGTTTATAATGTAATATTCTTTCTCTTCATCTGGGACTTCTTTATAGCAGTGTAATACAATTGCTCTTTTTAGAGCGTTGCTGTTAGTTTCATCTAAACCAGCAAGTCTGAAAGCTTTTCCAAAAACTCCCTTATAAGGCTTCTCTACAGAATATCGTCCAAGTGAAGTACAGTTAGAATTTGGCATATTACTAAATTGCAGTATATCGCCTTTAATTCCTGTTTCTGAGCCGGAGCCATGTGCAACAAGCCCCTGATCAATGATCTTTTCGTTTTCAAGATCATAAACAAAAAAACGGTTTTTTCCGGATTTGATTTTCATGTCTACAAGGAAAGCTATTTTCCTGCTGTAACCGTAGTTCGAAGCTGTAAAAGATTTAACTTCTTTTACATGATCATTAAGCCTTATTAGTTCAAGCTCTGTTAAAATGTCTTTCTTATCCGTTACGTTGTAGGTAGTAAAGGAACTTAAAGAAAGAAGAAGTGCCACAAAAAATATTCTCATAAACAACAATAAAGTTAGGTTAACAGCAAATTTGGGATTTGTGTTGTCAAAAATTATATTCTTCCTTTTGATTTTTGACTTTACAAAATTATGTACAAATTTTATATAATTCCCATGTTTTGAATGTTAAATATATTATAATTACCTGAAATAATGACACTTATAATAAAAAATTTGATAAAAATATTTCCTTAAAGCACCATTTTAAGAAAACCTATTTTGCCTAAACCTCCCATTTTTACTGCTTTTTTAATGCTTTTTTTGTTTTTCATCATTATTAAAAAATAAAAAACGATTGTAAAGAAAAACTTTACAACCGTTTTATTTTTTTTCAATTTTTATTGAAAATTATTTTTAAAGAATCACTTTTCGTTATTCAGTTTACTTCACATCAAACCAAAGTTTCGTAGTCAATAAGTCTTTTCCTTGTACAGCAATTGCAGCTTGGTAACTAGCACCATTCAATGATTGCTCTGTTCCGGGATAGAAGAAACGAGAAGGAATTTTTCCGTCTAAAACCGTAGCCGGACCAGCAGTTAATACTGGGAAATCCAATCTTCTCCACTCTGTAAAGGCATCAAGACCTTGTCCATAGAACGCAATCCATTTTTGTGTACCTATTGATTTTGCATAATTTGATGCATCGTATTTTACAACCGCCTGATTAAGGTAAGTAGAAATAGTCGCTGCATTTGTAATTCCAAATTGGTTGAACGATGCTGTAATCGCATCATTATAAAGCTGTTCTGCATTTCCTGAAATATATCCACGAGCTACAGCTTCTGCAAGATTAAATAATGTTTCAGAATAAGAAGCAATTACTGCCGGAGATGATGAAGTTAGGAAGTAAGTTCCCGGTTTTGATGTTTTAGCAAAACCCTGGCTGTTAGCATCACTGTTTGATAATCCGTTAGCGCCTCCAACATATTTACCCACAGTTGCATCAGATGGTAATTGAGCATAAACTGGCAAACGCGGATCTGCTAATTCATTTAATTTATCAACTAATGTTTTTGAAATACGGTAATCATCACGAGTTTCAAACCAAGCCGACGCTGGATTTTGCTGCGGCGAACTTATATAAGTAAACTTAAAAGTATCGCTGTTACTGCTTAAAACTCCTGCAGCATCGCTTGTTGCGTCAATTGCAGCTTGTTTTGCTAAAGCAGGTTCTCTGTCTGAAATTCTCAAGGCGATACGCAAACGAAGTGAATTTACCAGTTTTTTCCATTTTGTAATGTCACCTTTGTAAACTAAATCACCTGTTACAGTACCATTTGCAGTATTTAGTAAAGTCTGTGCTTGTTTCAAATCTGCTAGTAATCCTGTGTAAACCTCTTTTTGAGTATCATATGCCGGAGTCACTTTTTGACCTGCTTCTTTATAAGGAATATTTCCGTAAGCATCTGTCAACAATAAAAAGGTCCATGAACGTAACGTCAAAGCAATTCCTTTGTAGTTTGAATTTGCCTGATCTGCCGGGAAATTCAAAATAGTGTTCAAATCTGTAATTAAAGTGGCATAACCAGTATTCCACAAAGTAGTGAAAGAAGCATTAGACACATCATATCTGTCCGGTTCTGTATATTGGATTTTAGCCCAATGCTGCACAAATAATAATGATGAGTCAAAGTTATTTGTTGATCCCCAATATAAGTCAGCTCCCTGCTTTAATGTTCCTGTTAACAAGTAAGGTGCTAGCGGCGTTTCTGTTGCATTTGGATTTTTGTTAATCTCATCCAAATCATCACTGCATGAGGTCAGTGTCAATGCAAATAGAGTTATATAAGCTATTCTTTTTAGCATGATTTCGTGTTTTTAAAATTTAAGATTTAAATTAAGGCTGAAATTTCTGGTTGTTGGCAGCGCTAAACTTTCCAATCCTTGAGCATTTCCTGTATTGAAAGCCGTTTCAGGATCAATATTTGGTGCATCTTTGTAAATAAAAAACAAGTTACGACCTGCAGCAGTAATACTTGCTCCGTCAAATCCAATTTTTCTAGCCAGTTTTTTATCAAGAGTGTAAGTCAATTTTACTTCTCTTAATTTTACAAAAGTTGAACTGTAGATGTAAGCTTCACTGATATTGTATGATGCTTTGTAATATTCCTGTGCACTAAGTACCTGAGTATTTGGAGTTCCGTCAGCATAAACACCGTTAAAAATCATACCATCATCATAAACTTGAGATCCACCCGGAGCAGCTGTACCTGCCGGCAATAAAGTTTTAGTAGTACCTGCTAAATAGTAATTTAATCCGCCATTTGCAGCATCACGTCCCGGAAGCGTTTGAGCTAATACTCCTGTATAATTACCCGTTCTGTTTGTTCCAGAGAAAAGCTCTCCTCCTACACTTGCATCAACCAAGAAAGATAATTCAAGATTTTTATACGTTAATGTATTTGTAATACCACCAATCCAGTCTGGAGTATAATGTCCTAATACTCTTTTTTGCGGATCAGCTTTTGGTAATCCGTTTGCACCAACTACAATATTTCCGTTTGCGTCACGTAAATAAGCAGTTCCATAAAGTGCTCCGTAAGCTTGTCCAACTGATGCTAATACATCAACACCTCCAGAAGAACCAATGGTGTAGTTTTGAATTTGTCTGTCGTAGTCCAAAATCTTTACTTCACTTTTATTCTTAGAATAATTTAAAGCTACATTCCATTTGAAATTTTCAGTTTGAATTGGGTTTCCATCCAATTGAACCTCGATACCACGGTTGTTTATTTTTCCTGCATTGATTAATTGCGTATTATAACCGCTTGAAGTAGTTGTTTTTATCTCTAAAATCTGGTCAAAACTATTTGTGTTATAATAAGCAGCATCAAAGTGAAGTCTGTTTTTCCAGAAAGAAGCCTCTAAACCAACTTCTGTAGAACGAGTAGTTTCTGGTTTCAGGTTCTCATTCAATTTTTTCTGTGAAGAAGTTTGGATTGGATTTCCGTCAAATGCAGTTTGGAAATTGTAAACTGTAGACAATTGATACGGATCTGCATCGTTACCTACTTCAGACCAGCCTCCACGTACTTTTAAGAAATCAAGCGTATTGCTTTTTAAATTTAAAGCCTCAGATAAAATCAAACTTCCGTTAACAGAAGGATAAAAATAAGAACGGTTACTGCTTGGTAATGTAGATGACCAGTCATTACGAGCTGTAAGGTTTAAATAAGCATAGTTTTTATAACCAAACTGAGCCGATGCATAAGCACTGTATACTTTCAATCTTGAATAAGAGTTTGATGCAGTCAACGGATCTCTTGAGTTTGTTATAGTATACAAATCCGGTACCGCTAAACGTGGTGCTTTTTGATAGTTGTTTGCATCACTGTGTGTACGAACGTTGAATCCTCCAAGAGCATCTACAGTAAAGTCATCACCTAGTTTTTTAGTATAAGTAAAAATACCTTCTGTATTTTGTTCGCTTACCGTGTAAGCATCTTCAGCATACGATCCAAAAGGAGTTCCGTTTGTACCATATTTAATCTTGTATTTTCTACGATCGTTATAGTAATCAATTCCGGTACGGAATCTAAAATTAAGTCCTTCCGCAAGCTTCGCATCTAAATGGATATCTCCAATTAAACGGTTACGCTGCTGGCTTGTAGTATTATAATAAGCATTCCAGTAAGGGTTGCTATAGTAACTGTTATTCCAGTTTACGTTTCTGTTATTTTGAAGCTGATTGATATCAACCTGACGTCCGAACCAGATAAACTGCAGCATTACACCAGCAGCACGGTTACCAGATGGACCTCCCGGTAAAGCCGGAGCATCTGTAACAATATAGTTACCCGTTACTCCTACCTTTATACCTTTAGAAATTTGGTAATTAGAATTAATACTAACGTTTGTTTTATTTACTTCACTGTTAGGTACTGTTCCTAATTGTTTTTGATTGTTTACTCCTAAACGAAAATCTGATTTTTCATCTGATTTTGCAACCGAAACACTATTGTCATAAGTAACACCAGTATTAAAGAAATTCTTAACGTTATCAGGATGAGCTACAAAAGGAACTGCTTCTCCATTTGAATAAAATTGAGGAATAAGACGTCCGTCTAGTTTTGGTCCCCAGCTTTCATCAACACCATCATTAATTCCGCCTCCTTTACCATCTACAAAACTGAATTTTCCGTTTGAACCTTGTCCAAATGAATTTTGAAAACGAGGTAAAGTAGTAACCTGAGAAATCGTGATACCAGTACTAAAGCTGATACCAAGTCCTTTTTGATTTTTACCAGATTTTGTAGTGATAAGTACAACACCATGCGCCGCACGAGATCCGTAAAGTGCCGCAGCATTAGGGCCTTTCAACACCGTTAATGATTCAATATCCTGCGGATTTAAATCGGCAATTGCATTTTTAAAATCACGGGTTGCTCCACCAACACTTCCTAACTGAGAGTTATCTACCGGAACTCCATCCACCACAAATAATGGCTGGTTATTTCCTGCAATAGAAGTTTCTCCACGAATAATAATACGTGAAGATCCCATATCTCCTTGTGAATTGGTGATACGCACACCTGCCAGTTTACCTGTAAGGTTGTTTAAAAAGTTAGTTTCTTTAGTATCTACAATTTCCTTATTTTTAAGGGATTGTGTAGTATATCCTAAAGATTTTTTTTCTTTAGAAATACCTAAAGCCGTAACTACAACTTCTGATAATTGATTTTGTTCCTGTTCAAGACCAATCACAACTGCGTTTTGAGTAACTACAGTTTCTGCTTTTTTATATCCAAGGAAACTTACTACTAATGTATAAGGAAATTTTTGTCCGGTTTGGAAGAAGAACTTTCCATCAAAATCTGTCAAAACACCATGTGTAGTACCTTTAATATTTACCGAAGCCCCAATAACAGGCTCCTTTGTAACAGCATCTATTACTGTTCCTTCAAGTTTTGACTGAATTAAAGGTTTCGTTTCCTGAGCCTTAATCCCTATGGAAATCAACAAAATACATATCCATGTATATCTATTTAATTTTTTTTTCATTACTTTGTTTTGGTTTAAAAAATAAGGCGAGCCGAAAACAGATTTATTCTACTTTCGCTTTCCTTATAGAGATGTACAATTTCTTTAAGCTTCACCATTTCTGCTGCAACAGAGATGGTTTTTTTTTATCTGCAACGCATTCGTTTTTTCATTTTTATTTTTTTTGATTATTATTATTTTTAATTGGCCTGTATCGTATTTTGGTTCAACCTTTTAGGTTTCATCTTATAGAAAATTTATGTTAATTTGAGATGAAAATATTTGAAACATCAACAAATACAATAAACTCTACTAATTCGATAGAACAAAAGTAAATTAAAAATTTTAACTGTTCTTTTTGCAAAAAAAATGTTAATTAAATTTTCACATATTTTTAAATACCTAAAAACAAGACAGTTAATAGTTTGAAGTATTTTTTTACCGTGTAAGATTTTTTCTAAATTAATATGGCATTTATTTACATTATGGCATTTTTTAACTCTGGAAATACTAAAACGTTTTACCAAACAGTCAGAAAGGAATAAAAACCCAATGCTGTTTTGCGTGATCTATTATTTTATTACTTTTATGACATAGGTAAGCACATCAATTTGTATGAATAAAATATTATTAGTGGAAGACGATCCAAGAGTTGCTTCTTTCATTACAAGAGGACTTGAAGAACATCTTTATGAAATTAAAACAATTACAAAAGGTTTTGATGCCATAAAAGAAGTTATGGAGAATGAATATAATATTATTATTCTCGATATTATGCTTCCCGATATTACAGGTTTTGAAGTTTGTGAAGTTTTAAGAAGCCGAAAAATAATAGTCCCAATTCTTATTTTGAGCGCGCTCGATACGCCGCAGGAAAAAGTAAAAGGATTACAAGCCGGAGCCGACGATTATCTGGCCAAACCTTTTTTGTTTGAAGAATTACTGGCGAGAATAAATGCGCAGCTTCGTCGTACAGAATTCAGTTCTGGAATTTTAGATTTTCAATCGTATGCCGGAGTCGAAATTAATATGAAAGAACAAAGCGCAACAAGGGACGGAAAAGAATTGAATTTGTCTTCAAGAGAATTAAAGCTTTTGATCTTTTTTATGAAAAACAGAGAAAGGGCTTTATCCCGAATTGCAATTGCACAAGCCGTTTGGAATATTGATTTTGATACAACCTCAAATACCGTAGATGTTTATATTAATTATCTGCGAAATAAATTAGATAAAAACTTCCCTACTCCATTGATTCATACGGTAAAAGGAACGGGTTATATGCTCAAACAAAAGAGTCATGAATCTTAAAAATAAATTAGCCGTAAACTCTACTCTGCTTTTTGCTTTTATAGTCGGGCTTCTTATGGCTGGCGCATTTCTCTTGTTCAAAAGCCACATGAAAGATCTTTACATTGATAATCTTGAAGATCATGCGATGACATCGGCTTTATTTTATTTTGAAAAAGACGAAATCAATGCAATTAACAGCGAACGTTATCGCCAAATTGAAATTCAATATAACAGAATTAACAATGAATCGATACGGGTTTATAATGCTAAAACCAAAAAACTTTTTATACAAGATAATATTGATATCAATTTAAGTGATCAATATTTAGATGCCATTAAAAAAAATAAGATTGAACATTTTACAATAAACAACAGGCAGTTTGTTGGCTTATTTTACAAAGACAATCAGGGAGATTTTATTATTGTAGTTTCCGGAATCGATCGCGCCGGGAATCATCAATTAGAAATTCTGGGTTTAATGTTTATTTTGTTTTATTTGATCGGAATTCCGTTAAATTATCTTTTAGGAACATTTTTAGCCAAGCAGACTTTTCGTCCTTTTACAGATGTTATTGCCAAAGTAAATACGATAACAACCGAAAATCTTCATTCGAGATTAGACGTTCCGCAGACTAAAAGTAAAGATGAAATTAAAGAATTGGTTACTACTTTTAATTATCTTTTGGAAAGACTCGAAAGTGGTATCATGATTCAGAATAATTTTCTAAAAAATGCTTCGCACGAATTAAAAACGCCGCTTACTATTATTATTGGAGATATTGATGTTTCGCTGCGGCAACCGAGAACAAATGAGCAATACGAAGAAATCTTAAAATCCCTTCGAAAAGATACTTTACATCTTAAAGCTACTCTCGAAGGACTTTTAGTTTTATCAGGATTAGAACTTTCTGAACCACAGCAAATGGAAACGGTTAGAATTGATGAAATTCTATGGAATGTTCTCGAAAAGAAAGCTATTGAATATCCGGAATCTAAAATTGCCGTAAATCTGGATGCCATTGCAGATTATGAAGATTTACTTTCTGTTTACGCCAATAAACATATGCTTTTTATTGCGCTATACAATATTTTAGATAATGCGGTTAAATTTTCATTTCCGGCACAAGTTGATGTTTTTGCGCTTTCAAAAAATAATAAACTTGTAATCAAAATCATAGACCAAGGCCCCGGAATTTCAGATGCTGATAAAGATTCTATTTTTGATCTCTTTTTTAGAAGTGATAATACACGTCATATTCAGGGACAAGGATTGGGGCTTTTTATTACCATGCAAATTCTCAAACTTCATAATATTGAATTGATTGTAGATTCTGAACTTGAAAAAGGTACTTCTTTTTCTTTGGTATTTCCTTAAAATGTTTTTTCACGCAGATTTGGCAGATTTATGCAGATTTAAATGGATTTTTATTTTTTGTATGTGTTGAATTTTTCTCTCGCAGATTGAGCAGATATAATTTTGAATTCGTTGGTATTGTTGTTGACGTTTTTATTGTACCGTTAGGTACAAAATATCGGTAGCATTTAATTTTAGATTTCATTTGCGTGCCGTAGGTACGCCACAAATAAGACACGTTATATTTATTCCCGTTATAATTTTGTACCTAACGGCACAAACTCAGCGTGGTATCATTTTTTCTACCGATATATAGTACCTAGCGGTACTCGTTTTTTTTACGCAGATTTGGCAGATTTATGCAGATTTTTTTCTAATTAATTTTATGAAGATTAAAATTTGATCAGCTCAATCTCCAAAATCTGCTAGAGAAAAATTCAACACATACAAAAAATAAAAATCCATTTAAATCTGCATAAATCTGCAAAATCTGCGTGAAACCAAAAACGCTCTTTTTCCAATCGGTAACATTCACTTAACACTCTAATCTTTTTCTAATCTACTTTAAATCCACTTCTAATCCACTATTTTAAAGTATTTTACACAAACAATTGATTTTAAAGGCTTAAATCATTTTTAAGAAAATAACATGCTCATAATTGTACCTTAACAATAAATTGTTTTATGATTTTAAGTTAACAAAAGCATTAAATCTGATCGAAACAAACCGAGTTACTTTGTCAAATAAAAACTAAAAACAACATGACAAAACTCAAACTCTTTTTTTCGGCATTTATGCTTCTTGTTATGGGAAACATTTTTGCTCAAATTACAACCTCCTCATTATCTGCCAAAGTTAGTGATGGTACAAGCCCGGTTACAAACGCAGAAGTTACCTTAACACATTTACCAACAAATGCTGTTTACAGAGCTGTAACAGATAAACAAGGTCGGTTTAGTTTCGAAAATCTAAATGCAGGCGGGCCTTATGAACTAGAAATTAAAAGTGCAGACACTAAAGATTATTCTAACGCACAAATACATTTAGCACTTGGCGATAATGATTTACCTACAATTGTGGTTGGAAAAGCAGACAATACTGTACTAGAAGAAGTTGTAATTACAAGTTCTAAACCATCTTCTAAAAACAACGGAACTAATATTAACGAGAAACAAGTAAATGGACTTCCGTTAATCAACAGAGGAATTCAGGATGTTACAAAACTAGTTCCGCAGAGTTCAAATAACTCTTTTGCAGGAACCAATTTCAGATACAACAACGTAACTATCGATGGTTCTATAAACAATGACGCCATTGGTTTCAGCCCATCTTTAGGAGGACAATCCGGAACCTCAGGAATGCCGGGAAGCAGTACGCGCTCTAACTCTATCAGTTTAGATGCGATACAAGATATTCAGGTTTATATTGCTCCTTATGATATTAAATTAGGAAACTTTTTAGGAGGAAGCGTAAATGCTGTAACTCGCAGCGGTACAAATACAGTAAGCGGATCTATTTACAGCTACGGAAGAAGCGCAGCTATTACAGGCCCAAATAATGCCGGTGATGGTTCAAAAATGCCAAGTTCTTTTGGTGATTATCAAGTAGGTTTCAGGTTGGGATTACCAATTGTAAAAGACAAATTATTCTTCTTTACCAATATGGAATATGCAGAACGAACTGATCCTTTATTTTACAATGCAGGAGAAACTAATTCTGCCGGAAAATTAACTTCATTAGTAGATAACGCTACAGCAGAACAAATTTCGAATTTCGTAAAAACAAACTACGGATTTGATCCTGGAAGCTACGGTTCGTACAACAACTTTTCAAAAAGCCAGAAATTCTTCAATAAATTAGATTGGAAAATTAATGACAAACACTCTCTTTCGTTAAGAAACAACACTGTTATTTCTCAAGCTTCAAATTTGGAACGCGATGCTGCAAATTTCAGGTTTTCAAGTATGGATTTTACGCAAAAAAATCAATCTATTAGTACTGTTTTAGAATTAAAAAGTCATTTTAACAGCCAGTGGTCTAACTCATTTATTGCCAGTTATTCAGCCATTAAAGATTATCGTGATCCAAAATCGAGCAATGTTATGTTTCCCCAAACAGAAATTGGTTATAACGGAGGAACTATTTTCTTAGGAAATGATCGTGAAGCAACTGTTTTCAATATGAAACAGAATACTGCTGAAATCACAGACAACCTTACTTACAAAACAGGAAATCATACTTTATTGTTTGGTACACACAACGAATTCTACGACATTAATTACGGTTTTGTAAACGCTCTTAACGGAAGAGTTGCGTATAAATCTCTTGCTGATTTTTACAACAAACTTCCTACTCGTGTTCGTGGAACGTATCCTTTTGATGGTTCTACAAGAGATGAGATTTTCAATAATCCGTATGCACAATTCAAAGTAAACCTTTACAGCGTTTATGCACAGGACGAAATTAGAATTGGAAGCAAATTGAAAGTTACGCCAGGTGTGAGAGTTGATTATACTGATTTGCCAACAAAACCAAACTTAAGCCCGCAAGTTCAAAATTCTCCAGCAGATCCAAATTATGGTACAACATATTCTTATACGCCTTTAAACCAAATCAAAAACAACTTTTTCAGCACAGCTTTAGTTTCTCCAAGAATAGGATTTACGTATAATGTAGACGAAGACAAAACGCTTGTTTTAAGAGGTGGATCTGGAGTATTTACAGGTAGAATTCCATTTGCATGGTTAGGATATGCATACTACAATGATGGTGTAGGTTATGGAAGTTATGATAAAAACAACTTAACTCCGGCGCAGGTTGCAGCAGCAGGCGATCCTTTGGCAAACAACGGATTAAACGGATATCACGATGCAACACCAAAAGTTCAGGCAGATTTAGTAGACAATAAATTTAAAATGCCGGCTGTTTTAAGAAACTCATTGGCAATTGATAAAATCATCGACGGATATAAATTTACAACTGAGGGTATTTACACAAAAGTAATTCGTGATCTTGAATTTCAACAAGTAAATAAGACTGATAATCCAACTTATTTCTCTTACGATACCAATCATCAAATGCCAATTTACGCAGCTAATATCAATCCAGCGTTTTCAAATGCTTATTTATTGTCAAACACAAATAAAGGATACAGATACAGCATAACTGAAATGATCTCAAAAACATACGATTTTGGTTTCAACTTTATGGTAGCTTATACTTATGGAGATTCAAAAGACGTTACAAACGGAATTCGTAACTCTATGGAAAGTAACTTCCAAATGAACCAATCATTAACACCAAATGATCCTCAATTGGCAACTTCTAACTTTAATATCAAACACAGAATCGTTTCTAATGTAGGATATGCAGTAAAATTAGCTGATAACAATACTTTCTCTGCAAACGTATATTTTAATGCACAATCAGGAAATCCGTTTTCATGGGGATTTGTAAACTCAACAATTGCAGGAACAGGACAAGCAGCAGGATTAGCTTATATCTTTAAAGATGCCACAGAAGCGGCTAAATATATTGGTGTAAATGCAGCAGGAGTTCCATCTGCAACAGCAGCGCAGCAAGTAGCAGATTATGAAGCTTTCATCAACGGAAATTCTTATTTGAAAAGCAGAAGAGGAAACTTCACAGAAAGAAATGGCGACACTACGCCTTGGAACATTCAGGCTGATTTAAAATTAATGGACGAAATTAATGTAGCACACGTTGGTACATTCCAGGTTTCATTCAGCATGGCTAATATCGGAAACCTTATCAATAAAGATTGGGGAAGAAGTTATTTTGTTCCAAACACCTACAATTCAACAGCAAATTTAGGTTTAACAAAATCAGGAAACTTAGGCGGAGTTGCAACTGGCGACCCAACTTACACTTTCCAAAAACCTACAACTGCACCTTATACTATAGATCAATTAGCTTCAAGATTCCAAGGACAACTTGGCGTAAGGTATTCGTTCTAAAGATTGTGTTTTATTTTTTTTACTATCCCCCAGTTTCGAGGAATTTGAAACTGGGGGATTTTTATTTTCTTTCCTAATATAACGATGCGTAAACAGTTAAAAAAAATCACTATTTTTAATACACATTTACTCTCGTACTATGATCGATAAATCACAACTTCGAAGCTCCATTTTCAGACATCTCGACGGATTAGCGACTGCTCCGGTAGCAATAGCATTAAAAAAGCACGCCGTTTTAGAATTTATCTTAAACAAAAAACAAGTTCAATTATCAGAATTGGTGACTGTTTTTAAAGCAAATGAAGGTTATTTGAATGTGGGTTTGAGAATTTTAGCTTCTCAGGGATTTCTGGATTATGAAGTCGATAATAAAACGCAGGAAATTACAATCGCTGTAAATGAAAAAACCGAAACCGCTTTTTCACTGTTTTATCTTTATGAAGATGTTGTCGATTTACTTCAGTTTTCTATTCAGTTTCATCCTCGTCTTTTTGAGGATGTTCCGTTTGAAAAACTCAACCTTATTTTTGAAAAATATAAAAAGAATTACGGAATCGAACCTTCTGATAATCCTTTGAAAAATAGTATTCAGGAGCAAATTTTAAAACATGTTGAAGGCTATTTAATTGGTCCAACAATTGTGCGTTTGGCCATGAACGGAATGTTTCATAAATACTTTATGGAGACTTCTTTCAGACCCGAAGAATTTCATAAATCTCCTGAAAATTTCAAAAAAATATTAGACTTTTTTGTGCATCTTGGTTGGTTTCTGGAAAAAAACGGAAATTACCAATTTACCGAAACAGGTTTGTTTTTTGCAAAACGAGCCAGCGCTTACGGCGTTACGGTTTCTTACCTTCCGACATTTGCTAAAATTGAAGAATTAATTTTTGGCGACCCAGCCGTTTTAAGAATGATTGCCGATGGCGAAAACGAAATTCACGTTGATCGTGAAATGAATGTTTGGGGAAGCGGCGGCGCTCACGACACGTATTTTAAAGTGGTAGACGAAATTATTATTAAACTTTTTAACCTGCCAATTGAACAGCAGCCAAAAGGAATCCTCGATATGGGCTGCGGAAATGGCGCCTTCTTAGAACATATTTTTGAAGTAATCGACAGACAAACCTTGCGTGGCGAAATGCTCGATGAATATCCCCTATTTCTCGTTGGTGCCGATTATAATCAGGCAGCTTTGAAAGTTACAAGAGCTAATCTTATAAAAGCAGATATTTGGGCAAAAGTTATTTGGGGAGATATCGGACGTCCGGATGTTCTTTCGGATGATTTGAGAGAGAATTATAATATTGATTTAAAAGATTTACTTAACGTAAGAACTTTTCTAGATCACAACCGAATTTGGAAAGATCCGCAGCATATTGACGAAAACAGAGTGAGTAAATCTACCGGAGCATTTGCCTACAGAGGAAAAAGAATCAGCAACAATTTGGTCGAAGATAATCTATTGGAGCATTTGCAAAAATGGTCGCCTTATGTGCGCAAATTTGGTTTGCTTTTAATTGAATTACATACCATAAATACAAAACTCGCGTCTCAAAATTTAGGAAAAACTCCCGCAACAGCTTACGACGCTACTCATGGTTTTTCGGATCAATATATTATTGAAATTGATGTTTTTAATGATGTCGCTTCAGAAGCCGGATTATTTCCTGATAAAGCTATTTTTAAAAGATTTCCGGAAGCTGATATTGCTACGGTGAGTATTAATTTATTGAAAGGAAACTAAAAATCAAGACACTAATTTTATAACCATAAAATAAATCATTTTGATAAGAAAAATTATTCTCTTAGTTATATTACCGTTTTTGACTTGTTCTGTCTTTGGGCAAAATACTGTACCAAAAGATTCTATAATAACTGATACTGTAAAAAACATTCGTTTCAATTACAAACAGCTTATCATTCCCGGAATTTTAATTGGATATGGTTTTTGGGGAAATGAAAGCGGACAGATAAAAAGCTTCAATAATCAAATACGTGATGAATTTACAGAGGATATTGATCGTAAAGTTTCGATAGATGATTTTTCCAGATATGTTCCCGCAGTTTCTGTTTATGCACTCAATGCGTTTGGTGTTGAAGGAAAAAATAATATGCGCGACCGTTCTGTAATTTTAATCACTTCAACAATTATAAATGTGGGAACTGTTTTTGCTTTAAAATCATTCAGTAATGTTGAACGTCCGGATGGAACTTCAAACAATTCATTTCCTTCAGGTCATACCGCCATTGCTTTTGCAGGAGCAGAATTTTTATATCAGGAATATAAAGATAAATCAATATGGTACGGCGTTGCCGGTTATGCAATTGCGACTGGAACCGGAATATTTCGTATGTACAATAACAGACACTGGCTTACAGATGTTGCCGCAGGTGCCGGAATTGGAATTTTGAGTACCAAAATTGCTTATTGGGTAAATCCCTATATTACAAAAAAATTATGGCATGGAGAACGAAAAAAATCGATGTCTTTTATAACTCCATCTTATGATGGCAGAAATTTGACAATCTGCTATTTCAAAACATTTTAAGTTTACAGGATACTAATATTCAGATTTTCTTCAAAATTCATTTGTAAATTGCGGCATGAAAATTCTTATTATTGAAGATGAGCAAGAAATTGCACAAAGCATCAAAGAGTACTTTAAAACAAATGGCGTTCAATGCGAAACAGCCGAAAATTATGATTTGGCACTCAGCAAAATCGACAGCTACGATTATGACTGTATTCTGCTGGATTTAATGCTGCCAGATGGTGACGGATTTGATATATTAAAAGAACTAAAAGCGAAGAATAAAACAGAAGGCGTTATCATAATTTCGGCAAAAGAAAATCTGGAAACACGTTTAGAAGGATTTAATCTCGGCGCAGATGATTATCTTACCAAACCTTTTCATCTTGCTGAACTTTTAGTCCGAATGCAGGCACTTATTCGCCGCAAGAATTTTAAAGGAAGTAACAGTATTACATTCAATGAAATTGTCATCGAAATTTTTTCAAAGACAGTCTTTGTAAATGATATAAAACTGGATATTACCAAAAAAGAACTGGATTTACTGCTCTTTTTAATTGGCAACGAAAATAAGGTATTATCTAAATCGTCGATTGCAGAACATCTTTCTGGCGATATGGCAGATATGCTTGACAATCATGATTTTATATATGCACATATTAAAAATCTAAAAAAGAAACTCACACAGGCCGGCAGTGGCGATTATATCAAAACAGTATACGGTTTAGGTTATAAATGGGAAAATGAATAACAAAAAACTACTTCGTAAAACAACGAACAGCTTTCTTTTATATGCCGTTATCATACTATTGATAGCAGCTCCTGTATTTTATTATATCTGTCAATGGCTGTACGTTTATGAAACCGATGAAGTACTGCTTTTTCATAAAGGCGCTTTTGTTAAGGAAAGCCACAACCATTACACTGCAAATGATATCGCCGCATGGAACAAATACAACCATAACGTAACTATTGTTAAAGATATGGGTGTAACGAAAGATTCTATTGTGGGCAAAATGATATTTGAAGCTTTAGCCAATGAAAAAGAACCGTTTAGAATATTGTATGCTCCGGTTGATATCAACGGAAAAAGATACACCTATATAGAAAAGCGAAATCTGGTTGAAATGGAAGGAATGGTTTTTAGTGTAGCCGTTATGTTTCTGTTTATCATCATCATTTTACTTACCGGAATAATCTGGATTTCAAAAAGATCGGCAAAAATAATCTGGAAACCTTTTTACAATACATTAAGCCAGATAGAAGATTTTGAAATTGATAAAAATAATCCGCCTCATTTTATCCCAACTGATATCGACGAATTTGCACGTTTAAATAAAAGTCTTGAAAGTTTAATCGAAAAAAATACGGCCATTTATAAAAGTCAGCGCGAATTTGTAGAAAATGCAGCACATGAACTTCAAACTCCATTGGCACTATTTCAAACCAAAATTGACATTCTGCAGCAATTAGAATTAAACGAAGAACAATCCACATTAGTTGGTTCTTTAAATAAAGATGTATCCAGACTCAACAGACTGAATAAAAATCTTTTATTACTTTCTAAAATTGATAATGAAAGTTATCTCGAAAAAAACACCATTAGCTTAAATGAGTATTTTGAGAAACATCTGGACTTTTTTACAGAGCAGGCAAAAGCTAAAAACCTGACCATTCAAACTGAATTTAAAGATACTTTAAGCGTTCAGGGAAATGCGGCATTGGCAGAAGTGTTATTGAATAATTTATTTCTAAATACTATTCGTCATAATAAAAAGAATGGCAGAATAGAAATTCAAATAGAAAACAATATACTTCGATTTACCAATACAGGCCAGGAAACGGCCTTGGCAGCAGAAAATATTTTCAATCGTTTTTCAAAAGTAAATCCTTCTTCGCAGGGAAATGGACTCGGATTGGCGATCATTAAAAAGATATGCGAAATCAATCACTGGGAAATTCATTATTTTTTTAATGATAATCTGCATATTTTCGAGGTGAAATTTTAAAAATTCAAACTTCCTACAGAATCGGTTATGAGCTTTGTACTATTCTTTTTTTAAATAGTACAAATGAAATCAAAAACAATACTGCTATTATCCTTTCTATTGGTAATAGTACTGCAGTTATCCGCCCAAAAAAAATCGGTAACCATTTCGGGAATCGTAAAAGACAGTAATTCTAAAACTGTAATACCTTATGCTAATGTAGTTTTAAAATCTTCAAAAGATTCTAAAATTTTCTTTGGCACCGTAAGCGGCGAAGACGGACGTTTTACAATTGCAGCCGTAAATTCTGGAAACTACATTTTAGAAGTAAGCGTTGTTGGTTTTAAAACCAAATCCCAAACTTTATTTGTGGGCAGTCTTTCTGATTATTTAGATCTCGGAAACATTGAAATTCAGGAAGATATCAATACTTTATCTGAAGTTGTTGTCAGTTCAAAAACACAACAAAATCCTGTAACATTAGATAAAAAAGTTTTTGCTGTTGCAGATAATATTACGCAAAGCGGAGGTTCTGTTTTACAATCGATGCAGAATTTACCCGGAGTTACCGTTCAAAACGGAAAAGTACAATTGAGAGGAAATGATAAAGTCACCATTTTGATTGATGGCAAACAAACCGCTTTAACAGGATTTGGAAATCAGTCCGGACTGGATAATATTCCGGCTTCTGCCATCGAAAAAATTGAAATTATAAACAATCCATCTTCTAAATATGATGCCAACGGAAATGCCGGAATCATCAATATTATTTACAAAAAAAACAAACAAGACGGATTAAACGGAAAAATAGGAATTAGCTCGGGATACGGAGCTTTGTGGGAGCGTCAGGCGAATCTGCCAACCATAAGACCGCAATATAAAGTGACACCTAAAATTAATCCGAGCCTTTCACTAAACTACAGAAAAGATAAAATAAATGCTTATTTACAAGCCGATTATCTCTACACAGAAACACTCAACAAAAATGAATTTGTTACCAGAACTTATGATGACGGCAGCATAATTAATCAGCAGACAAAGCGAAATAGGGATACGCATTTTACTACGCTTAAAACCGGAATCGACTGGAATTATAATGACCGAAATACTTTTTCTTTTTCTGGTCTTTATGGACGTGAAAAAATTATCGATCACGGAGACGAACCCTTCTTTAATCAGGATAATACGGAACGTTTGCGTTTGTGGCAGTTTTTAGAAGACGAGCTTAAAACAACCGTTATGGTAAGCGGTTCTTATCAGCATAAATTCAAACAAGCAGGCCGCAAATTAAATGCAGGAATTAATTATACGTATCATCAGGAAGATGAAAAATATTTCTTTGATAATATCTTGCCTGCTTCTAGAGGACAAGATGCTTTTAAACTGCTTTCGGATGAAAAAGTAATCGACCTTAATTTAGATTACGTACAGCCATTAAAACATGGACGTTTTGAAACCGGAATTAAATTTAGAAACAGAGAGATTCCTACCAATATGCAGTTTTTTCCGGGAGAAAATTCTCCAATTGATGCAAATGCCGGAGGCTGGGCGACTTATAAAGAAATCATTCCGGCTGTTTACGGCAGTTATATTTATGAAAGTGAAAGAATTGAAGCAGAATTGGGGCTTCGTTATGAATATGTGGATCTTAAGTACGATGTCAATCCAAATCATCCTACTTATAAAAGCAACGGATACAATTATACAGAACCATTTCCGAGCGTTAAACTGGCTTATAAAATCGATGATAAAAACAAATTCACCGCTTTTTATAACCGTCGTGTCGACAGACCAAATGAAGTCGATATTCGTATTTTTCCAAAATACGATGATGCCGAAATTATTAAAGTAGGAAACCCTGCCCTGCGTCCTCAATATACAAGTGCCTTTGAAGTAGGTTATAAAACCGATTTTAATAAAGGTTATTTTTTAACCTCTTTGTATTACCGCGTTATCAACGGAACTATTACCAGAATTGCGACTACAGTTCCCGGCAGTTCGTTGATTTATAACGTATTTCAAAATGCTCTGGAAAGTTCCTCTTTTGGTGCCGAGATTGTGTACGCAAAAGAAATCAATTCGTGGTACTCTTTCAACATCAATGGAAACATATATAAAAATACAATAGACGCCTTTACGGTCACCAATTTATATCCAGTTCCATCAACTTATACGAGCAGTCTTCAGGAAATAACTTCGGGAAATGTAAAATGGAACAATACCTTTTTATTCAATAAAACCCTTTCCGGGCAGGTTTCTATGGTATATCTCGCGCCAGACATAATTCCGCAGGGAAAAATGGATTCCCGCTTTTCTACAGATTTGGGTGTAAAAAAGATTGTTCAAAAAGGAAAAGGCGAAATCTTTCTAAATGCCACAGATATTTTCAATACGCTGGTAATCAAAAAAGAAATTCAAGGCGAAGGATTTCGCTATACGAGCAAGGATTATTATGAAACACAAGTAGTTCGTTTTGGGTACAGTTACAAGTTTTAACGGTATCCAAAATGAAATTCAAAATTAATTCAGAATTGCAATATAAAATTTGCACACGAATGTTAAATAATAATTATGAATAAGTTATCTTCAAAGTACGGCAGATATTCACTGTTGATACATTTTATTTTTTGGTTTTTAATACTATCTCAATTTTTAAGAATTTCCTTTTTTATATGGCAGTATAGTGAAGTTTCGTGGCATATTATCGATCTTTTAAGAACCCTGATAACAGGCCTTTTCTTTGATTTTGGTACTGTTGCTTTCATCTGCATTTGCAGTGTATTATATTATACTGTAATGCCTAATAGATGGATTGGATCTTTTTTAGATAAAATCTTAATTTACTTTTTTACATCCTTAACCGTTTTTATTCTTGTTTTTACCTTTTTTGCCGAATTGACATTTTGGGATGAATTTAAAACAAGATTTAATTTCATAGCCGTTGATTATCTTATATATACGCATGAAGTTGTAGCTAACATTCAACAGTCGTATCCCCTGCCCGTTTTAATTGGCGGCGTATTACTGCTTACTTTTGTATTTCTGTTTATTTTTTATAAAAGAGGTGCTTTTACAACTACGTTTACGTCTAAAGCGAGTTTAAAAACGAGGCTTTCAGTTCTGTTATCTACCATTGTCGTTGCTTTATTTTTTGGTTTCTTTATTACCAATAATCAGGCAGAATGGTCTTCAAATAGATATAATTCAGAAATATCAAAATCAGGTATTTATTCCTTTTTTGCAGCTTTTAGAAACAACCAAATGAAATATGTTGATTTCTATACTTCCATTCATAATGATAAAGCTTTTGGTCTTATTAAAAAGAAATTAGCCGATCCTAATTCTAGTTTTTTCAGAAACGATTATTCTATTCATAGAAAAATTACAGACAGCATTCCATCTCTTGAAAATAAAAATGTTGTTTTTGTTTTGGTAGAAAGTCTGAGCGGCAGTTTTTTGAAGGAATTTGGAAATAAAGAAAATATCACTCCTTTTCTGGACAGTCTTGCCCAAAAGAGCATCTTTTTTGAAAATTTATATGCCACAGGAACCAGAACCGTGAGAGGTATGGAAGCCGTTACTTTGTGTATTCCTCCTACGCCGGGTCAAAGTATTGTAAAAAGACCTAATAATCAAAATTTATATACCGTTTGCAGTATTTTCAAAACCAGAAAATACGATTGTAATTTTTTCTACGGCGGCGATGGTTATTTTGATAATATGAATGCTTATTTTGGAGGAAACGGATTTAATATTTACGATCGCGGGCGCGGCAGTGTATTGAGCGATGAGATCAAAACGGTTCGTAATAATATCAACGACAATGAAGTAACTTTTGAAAATGCGTGGGGAATTTGCGACGAAGACATTTTTAATAAAATGCTAAAAGTAGCCGATTCACAATATAAAACCGGAAAGCCGTTTTTCAATTTTGTAATGACAACATCTAATCACAGGCCATTTACTTATCCTTCTGGAAAAATTGATATTCCTTCTGGAACAAGTCGTGAAGGCGCTGTAAAATATACTGATTTTGCCCTAAAAGAATTATTCAAAAAAGCCCAGACAAAACCTTGGTTTAAAAATACCGTTTTTGTAATAATTGCAGATCATTGTGCCAGCAGTGCCGGAAAAGATGAAATTGATGTGGCAAACTATCATATTCCTGCCTTCATTGTTAATTTACCCGAAAAACAAAATCAGAAAATAGCGCAGCAATGCTCTCAAATTGATTTATGGCCTACTCTTTTTTCGTTGTTTCATTGGAATTATGAATCTGATTTTTTTGGAAAAAACGTTTTGAATACCAATTTCGAACAGCGCGCTTTGATGGGAACCTATCGAAAATTGGTTCTGATGAAAAAGGATAAAGTAATGATTTTATCCGATCAGAAAAAGCAGGCGTTTTATTCCTGGAATAAAAAAGACAATAGTTTGAAATCACTTCCGATAGATCAGTCTTTTTTAGAAGAAACAATTTCGTGGTACCAAACCGCCGATTTCCTTTTTACAAATAAACTTTTACAATAATGATTTACATTCATTTTATAATCAACCCAATTTCCGGAAGCGGCAAACACAATTTGTCGGCGTCTTATATCTTAAGCCAGTTTCCTAAAGATAAATATAAAATTGAGGTTGATTATACAAACCAAAAAAAACATGCAATTGAACTTACAAAAGCTGCTATTGCACAAAATCCAGATTATATAATAGCATGCGGCGGAGACGGAACTATAAATGAAGTTGCTTCTTCACTTATAGGGACTTCCATAAAATTAGGAATTGTTCCTGTAGGTTCAGGAAACGGATTGGCCTCTAATTTGAATATTCCAAGAGATTTTGATAAAGCAATTTCTATCATTAAAAAAGGCGATGCTACAGCAATGGATGTGGGACAAGTAAATGACAAATACTTTTTTAGTAATATGGGGATCGGCATCGATGCGCTTATTATCAAAAAATACGAACGAGCAGGAAAAAGAACGCTTCCGGCTTATATTAAAGCGGCATTGTCTTCGAATTTAGAATTTAAGACTCAAAAAACAATTGTACATTTTGACAATCAAACCCTTGAAATAAATCCGTTGATGTTGTTTATATCCAATTCTAACGAAATGGGTTACAATATGAGCCTTACCCCAAAAGCAAGTCTACAAGACGGATTATTAGATATGATTGTAATTCCGAAATTGTCTTTTTTAGAAAAAATAATGCTGGGATTTAATGTACTTCGAAATTCAATCGAAAAATTCAAAAAAGCACAACACTTTTTAGTAAAAGAAATTCAAATTGAAATGCCGTCAAAGATTTTTATCGATTCTCAAATTGACGGAGAACAGCATAATTTAAAAACAAATAAATTAAACATAAAAATACTGTCAGGAGCGCTGAACGTTTTAGTAGATTTATAAAATATAATTCCATAGAAAGAACCTTTTTAATTCTCTCTATGGAATATTTTTTTGTTTTAAAGTCAGATTTAAAATTGTCTCACAAAGCTGCAGCCCAATTCTTTTCCGTTATAAAAAGGCATAATCATCGATATGGTTTTGTTTTCTTTTGAAGATTTAAAAACTTTATTCTGCAAATACGGATACATCCAATAGGCCGCTTTGGTACTTAAAATTCCAATTCCCGCGCCTGCAACTACATCTGTAAGCCAGTGTCTGTCATTGTACATTCTAAAAAGTCCCGTTCCTGTCGCTACAGCATATCCAGCAATTCCATACCAAATCGATTGGTCTTTGTATTCCTGATACATAAATTCTGCTCCGGCAAAAGCGGTGGCAGTATGTCCTGAAGGAAAAGAATTGTTAGACGATCCATCCGGTCTTTCTACTTTAGTAATATTTTTTAGAGCAAATACCGAAGCACTCATCATTAAATAAGAACTCGCTAAAATAATAGAACGGTCTTTCAAATTATTTTTTCCTTTTATACCAAAAGCGTTTAATCCGTATACAGAAGCCGCAGGAGCCCATTGCGAGAAATCATCAATAGAGATTTTGTGATCAATATCTTCATTTACTTCTTCCTTAATTTGTGCATTATAAGTTTTAAGCTGGTCACTTTCTAAGCCAATAAAACCATAACCAAGAAGAACGCCGGGAATGATCAATTGTTTGTAATTAAACTTTAAATTGTGTACAGTGTCTTGTACTGCAATTGTATCACTTACTGTGTTTTGCGCACACATAGAAGCCATACCAAAAATAAATAAGAGGAACGATTTTCCCATTTTAAATGAAAATTAGAAATTAATAATTACGCTTGGTGATTAAAATAAACGTAGTTTTTCCTCATAGAAAACAATTAAATTATGGAGCAAAGTTGAACACCAATTTTGAAGAAATTCTGTATTTTGAAAGTAACAGGAAAAATATTTAGAGAAAACAAAAAACGACCAGATATAAAACATATCTGATCGTTTTTAAAATGAAGAATTTGAACTGTAAAAGTTGAAAACCTTTACATAAAATTCTAATTTATTATTTAATAATCAACTTTTTAGAAACATTAAAAGCATTAGAATTAATGGTAACCACATAAATTCCAGAAGCTAAATGATGATTGATTTTTGCTGAAGAATTGATTTTGTTTACCAAAACTTTTCTTCCGTTAATATCTGTAACCGTTACAGTTGCCGAATCACCCGATTCTAATTCCGGTAAAACAACATTAAATTCATTGTTAATCGACGGATTTGGATAAATACTAACTACAGAATTTTCAACTGTTACTGCTGCTTCAACATTAGCTTTTTTTAATGTAGAAGTAGATTGAAACTGCCATTGCGCACTTTCCCAATTGTTTTGACCTCCGTTATATTGAGCAGAACCGTTTAAGTTTTCAATGTGAATCATAGCCCCTGTCTGCCATCTGTTTTTAATTCTTACGTAAGTTCCGTCCACATTTTCACTTGACCATTGTGCGCTCCACCAGCCATTTGATCCCGCAGTACATTGCACCGCTCCGGTTAAGTTTTCAATATGCATTATATCTCCCGTACCTACATTTTTCAGGATATAAAAAGTAGCATCAACCGCAACTTTTTCCCATTTGTAATTGTTGTTGACAACCGTTGCTCCGTAGCCAACATTTCCTCCGGCATCATATAAATAATTACCAGTCCATCTGTTTTTAATCGTAAAATAATTTCCAGTTGCAGCATTAACCGTAATCGATGCTGTACTTGTTTTATTTCCGTCTACAGTTGTAACTGTAATCGTAGCGGTTCCTGCTGCAACCGCTGTAACTAAACCTGAACCATTTACAGTTGCAACGCCCGTATTATTAGAACTATACGTTACGTTTTTATTTGTTGCATTTGATGGTAAAACTGTTGGCGTTAATTGCTGCGTTCCGCCTACAGATAATGTTGCAGATGTTGGACTCAAACTCACACTTGTTACCGCTACATTTGATGAATTTACTGTAATTACAGCTGTTGCTGTTTTATTTCCATCCTGTGTTGTAACCGTAATCGTTGCCGTTCCCGAAGCAACCGCAGTAACTAAACCTGAACCATTTACCGTTGCAACACCCGTATTGTTTGAACTATACGTTACGTTTTTGTTCGTCGCATTTGCCGGAGCAACAGTTGGCGTTAATTGCTGTGTTGCTCCAACGCCTAAAGTCGCTGTTGTTGGTGTGATTGTAACGCCAGTAACAGGAACATTTACAGTAGAACAATTAGAACTTTGTGTCCAAGAAAATGAACCGATAGCACTGATTTCTTCATTTGCAGCAGCATTTCCGCCTCTGTTAGAATAATTCATATTACAATACGTACCATTTCCGCTAGGCGAACCTGCAATAAGTACAAAGTAACCTCTGCCCCAGTTTCTGTTTAATGCATTGTTGTTTGGATATTCTTTACCTGTTCCGTTAACGGTAATGTCTTTAAATGAAAGGTTATAAATTCCATCTCCCGATCTTTTACTGATAGAAATTGCATCATTTCTTGAATCATTAATATCGATATTATAAAACTGTACATTTTTAACCTGAGATCCTGCATTTGTAGCACTAAAAATATCTACAGCCGCTACAGGATTATTGTACGTATCATTAAAAGTTCCGCAGGTTGATACCGTAATATCGTGAATTTCGTGCATTCCGTCATTGTTAAATGGCGCTCCCGGAAAGTTGTTACTCACTCTGATACCCGCTTCAAGATTGTCTTTAATAATCAAATTGTAACCTTTGTTATTTTTTCCGCCATAAATAGCAAGACCACAAGCACGCCAGCAGTTTTCTGAAGTATTGTATCGAAACGTATTATTGATACATTCCAATCCATCAGCAGACCAAATCGCCTGATCGTCGTCACCGTTATTTCTGAAGTTACAATGCTCTACAACAGAGTTTGCAGTTCCTTTACAAAGATTAATTCCATCCGCATAATTGTTTCTAAAACGACAATGAGATAATGTAAATCCGTCGGCAATTGCAGGACCTCCCGTATTGTATTGTGCAATCCAGGCACCGCATTCAAAATGTTCTGCCCAAATATTTTTTACGATTGAACCGCTTGTAAAAACGCCATTTATACCTTTATAAGAGTTACTTCTCGAAGCCGAGTTTGTCGTCAAATAAAGATCGGTAAATGAAATATTACTCGCATTGGCACGCAATCCGCCGTTTAAACTGCTTGTGTTGGTAAAATTAATTTGAGTATACCACATTCCCGCACCAATTAAGGAAGTGTTTGCCGAACCAAAATACAATTCTCGGTTTACGTTATAAACTCCAGTTGGAACAAAGATTTTTTTACCACCGTTTGCATCGATAAAAGTTTGAAGATCACTTCCGTTTCCGCTATACGTTACAGCACCTGACGGAGCCGTTACCGCTGTTGGAATTGGTTCCATTTCTGCAAAATCCAAATGGATATTTCCTGATTCTCTCACAATTTTTAAAGTTCCCGAAACGGCAATTTTAGCAGGAAGTTTGTAACGCACTTCATCAAAACGCATTCTTGGATTTTGATTTGTGATTCCGTTATTATTAGGATTTCCATTGCTCCACAAATATTCCCAAGACCAGGTTGAAGTCAAAGTAAGCGTTGCAAGCTTTGTGTTTCCGTTATACACACCTACAGTTCCCGATTGTCCGTCAGGAACGCTGTAACGAATTACAAGTCCGTCTGCGGCTTCTGTAAGTGTCCATTGAACCGTAGCATTTGTTGCAGAGAGATTCACACATTGCTGATCTGAAGCTTCAGATTGAAGATCAGACTGCACATATGATTTTGAAGTAACTGAAGCTCCATTTGACAATTGGCCTAAGTTGGCTTCGTATCTTTTATACGGCGCATCATAATAACCGCGCTGCGCATAAGAACCTGAAGTGAAGAGAACGAAAAAAATCCATAGTATAATATGGCAGTATTTGTCTCTTTTAAAAAAAATAGCATGTAATTTGTTTCTCATAAGTTTTGGTTTTTAAATAGTTAGTGCCTTAAAAAAGGTTATAACGAAACTATACTTAAAAAATAAATTAAGGAAAAGGTTGGTAAAAAATCAAGACTTATATAACGATTTCGTTTACGTAAAAACCTAATAATCAGTCATATATAGTTTTTAAGGAAATAAAAAATCAAGAAGAAGTATAGATGCAAACTTGATAATTTAAGGCTCTGAAAATGAGAATATAGAAAAAATCGACCTTATTTATAATGACATTCGCTTTTTGTAATTAAAATAAATATTTACTTACATAAGATTGCGAAAAAGAAAAAGTCAGGAAACTTTAATTTTTTCAATTTGTAAATTCAATGAAATTGGTCTACTTTCATTTAACCAAAATTCATTTTTAAAACTTTAGATAACTAAATGACCGATAAACCTTTACATATAGAAACTGCACAGCTTATTATTCGACATTTAACATTATCTGACTTATCAGACTTTATTATCTATCGTTCCAATCCAGAAGTCACAAAATATCAGGGTTTTGATGTTATGACAATAGAACAGGCAGAAGATTTTATTAAAGATAATTCCAATAAATATTTTGGTAAAGCCGGAGAATGGGTACAATACGGAATTGAAAATCGCGCAACTGGAAAACTTATTGGTGACTGCGCCATTAAACTTGACAAATATGATCCAAGAATTGCCGAAATAGGAATTACTATTTCGCATTTGGAACAACAAAAGGGTTATGCTAAAGAAGTTCTTTTGGGGATTTTGGCATTTTTGTTTGATGAAATAAAAATACATCGTGTAGTCGAAATAGTTGATGCAGAAAATATTGCTTCAATTAATCTGCTAAAAAGCATTGATTTCAGGCAAGAAGGACATTTTATTGAAAATATTTTTTTTAAAGGAAAATGGGGAAGCGAATTTCAATATGCAATGCTTAAAAAAGAATGGGACGATAAAAAGTAGTTCTTCAATTTTAAGATTTTAATTTAAAAACAGCATAAAAAAAACTCCAAAATCAAATGACTTTGGAGTTTTTAAGTTTTTACAAACTTGTATGTTTGTTACATTTCGTTCAAGTCGTTGAATTCGTGTAAAGATTTTAATGTGTTTTCGTAGAATAAAATTGCTGCGATAAGGTTTCCTTTATCAGAGTAAGGCATCATTTTTCTTTGAAACTCTACTGTGGTATCTAAGAAAGTAGAAGTTCCAATTGCTTGGTTATCTAAGATTTTTTTGTGGTCTCCATCGTCTGGAATACCTAAATCTGCCATAGTAACTCCTGGTTTTGTAACCAAAGCGATGTAAGGAAGAGTTTTTACTAAAACTTTAATACGCTCGATGTACAATTCTAAAAGTTCACCTTTTTGCATACCGCTTAATTCTTTTTGATCGTGGTATTTACGAATTAAGGCTGTTGTACTGATGATACTTCTTGGGGCATTTTTTGCTTGTGCCATGATAGCGCCAGTCGTCAAGAAGAAAAGGGCACATAATAGTATAATTTTGCTCTTCATTTTATAGATGTAAATTAGTTGTTGGTTGTGACAAAAATATATAAATTAAGTTAAATCACAACTTATTTCATTTCTTTTTTTTAGAAAACTTTAACAATGAGTATTATATCATTCAATTTCGTCGTCGTAACTCAGCGTATCTTTAGGAATTTCGGCTATTTGATGGCTGTTTCTTATATCGTCTGGCGACTTAATAATTCTAAATCTTCCCGGATATTTTATCCAAATACTCTTTTTATTGCCGTAATAATCCATAAATTCTTCACAAACAAACACGGCATGTGCTGTTGACCAAGCCACAACACCGCAAAATTCATTTCCGGATTGTCGCTTTAATTTTTGAATTTGCTTGCCTTTTTCGAATCCCAGATATTTATAAATAGTTGGTGTATACACTTCACCATCTTCTAAATCTTCTAATGCTTTATCAAAAGTGGCATCCTTATCAATAATCTGTTTGTATTTTGCCATTACTGCGTAGGCCAGTATTGCATAATCTGTAATGGCTTCGGCCTCACAATTATCTTTAATAAGAACAAACCCTGCAGAAAATCTGGCTTTATCAAGTTCAGCGCTTTTTAGATTAAAGGAAGCATTATTTTTTAGTATAATTTTTTGCTCGTTGTCGCTTATTTTTTGAGTTACAAAAAGATTGTCTAATCCATAAATATTTAAAGCGGCTTTGATTAAAGCAATCGATGAGCAGTTGGTGCGTTCTCCTTGTTTAAAGCTTTCCCATATTTGATCTGAGCTCAATTGAGAGTAACAATTTGAATAACCGAATATTAAAAATAAAAATATTGAGGTAACGGATTTCATTGTCTTTGGCTTTTATAATTGTTTCCAAAAAACTAATTTTTAGAAATTATAGATTTGCAAATCTATAAAAATCAACCCATAGTTTTTTTTACTTCGCAAAATTTATTAACAATTATAAACTGCTCTCTAGTTGAATACTTAGCAAAGTATTGTCATTATTGTTTTCAACAACTAAAATTAATTCAAAATAAAAACGTCTCAAATAGGAATTTGAGACGTTTTAAAATTATTTTTTTCTTCGTTATTCAACTTATCGTCAAAATCAGGTTCTTTATCTTTAAATTTATGAGTATCAACATCATATTTTTCATCGTTTGTTAAAACTTCATCATGATCTTTATATTGATGTTTTCTCATGTCACTTCGATTATCAGAACCACTCTTTGGAATGTTATTCGGATTTGGATTTTTTGTGTTCATAACTCTAATTTTTAAATTTTATTAAAATTACTTAAACTCAAAATCAAACACTTATATAATCATTTTTAAAAGTTATAGGATATTTTGTTTCTTCGGATCAAATAACATTGCTGTACATAAACAGTTTTTTCTTTCCTTATTCAGTAATATGGGGCAATTGACACAGGATTTACAGTTTTCCCAAAAAACCTCATCGGTAGTTAATTCGGAATAAGTAACAGGTTCAAAACCGAGTTCGTGGTTCATTTTCATTACTGCCAAACCTGTTGTAAGACTAAAAATACTGGCTTCGGGATATTTTTGACGGCTTAATTCAAAAATTTTTCTTTTAATGTTTTTAGCAAGTCCCGTATGTCTGAATTCAGGAGCCACTATTAATCCGGAATTTGAAACATAACGGCCATTATCCCAAGAAGAAATAAAAGAAAAACCTGCCCATCTTCCGTCTAATGCAAAAGCAATAACAGCTTCACCCTTTTCTATTTTTTCCTTAAGAAGTTCTGGTGACCGTCCGGAAATACCAGTTCCCCGGGCTAAAGCAGATGATAATGTCATGTCACAAATTTCCTGTACCCAAAAAATATGATCAGAATTGGCAGTTTCAACCCAAAATTCAATTGGATCTTCAGGGTTTTGATTATGGCAGAATAAGTTGGTTTTATCTAAAATGGAGGCAGACAGAAAATCTTTGTCTGAAAAATCTACGGGCGGTTCTTGGGTTTTCATATTTGATTTATCGCATTTTAATTTAGTAATAAAGCGTAATTCTATAATTCAAACACGTTTTCCAAATTAGAGACCAATTGTAACATTATAATTCCCTTTTAAACATTAAATACTGTTTATCAACAATTTACACAAAACAACAAAACAGTACAGCTAATCCATATACCTATCAAAATGATACGTTTTTATCATTTTGATTAACACATCATAATTTAATTTTCTTCCTGATATAGATCGATTTACGAACAAGCTGCCAAATTTTATTTAATCTTCTATTGCTTTAAAAGCAAAGTTATCTTATAGCACTCATGGTCACTTACAAAGTTCTTGTTTCTAACTTTGGAAAACATTGATATATAATATCAAACAAATTGACTTTAATCAAGATTTTTAGCTCTTAAATTATCTTTTTTTGAAGTAACTTAGCTCATCAAAAAGTCTGCATACGATTATGAAAAATACTGAGGAAACTCAAAATAGCGCTTTCGAATTTTTTAAAACCTATATTAATAGTAAAGTCACTATTTCTGATAGTGATTTTGAAAAGATTCGTGAAGTTGGAAAAATTAAAAAACTGCGCAAAAAACAATATTTGCTTCAGGAAGGCGATCTTTGGCAGCATTATGCTTTTGTATGTTCCGGCTGTCTGCGAACGTATACTGTAGACGAAAAAAGTGCCGAACATATTATAAAATTCTCTATTGAAAACTGGTGGGCGGGCGATCGCGAAGCTTTACTAAATATCACGCCATCTAAATATAATATTGACGCTCTCGAAGAATCAATTTTGATAATGATCAAAAGAGAAGATATGGATAACTTATTTATTGCGATTCCTGAATTTCTCTCGATGATTAATAATCTTATAAACAGAACGTATATCGCGGCACAAAACAGAGTAAATGATGCGATGACGTTTAGTACAGAAGAACGATACAATCAGTTTATTCAAAAATTTCCTGATATTTTTAATCGCGTTCCCCTGCATATGATTGCTTCTTATTTGGGCGTTTCCGCCGAAAGATTAAGCAGAATCAGAAGTTTATCTGCCAAAAAATAACAAAAGCCTTGACCTATGTCAAGGCTTTTTTGCTTTAAAGGTCATTGGTCTGCCCCTCGCTCCTGCTATAACTTTGTCTTATTAAAATCAATATCAACAATATAATAATAAACGATATGAAAATAGGAATTATAGGAGCCGGAGCTATAGGTTTAGCTTTTGCTCAAAGAGCAGCTCAATCCGGACATGAAGTTTTTATCAGCAACAGCCGTGGAGCAGATTCATTAAAAGATACAGCACAAAGAATAGGTAATAATGTAAAAGCAGTCAGCAAACAAGAAGCTGCAGAAGCTGATATTATTTTGCTTTCTATTCCGTGGCAAAAACTGGAAGATTCCATTCAGGATTTACCAGATATGACAGGAAAAATTATTCTTGATGCCAACAATCCCATTATTAATCCTGGATTTATTCTTCCTGATTTGGGCGGAAAAACTTCAAGCGAAATCGTGGCTTCACTTTTACCAAATGCACATATTGTAAAAGCATTCAATACTTTACAGCCTGCGGTGATTGGACCAAATAATAAAAATAGTGCCAGAACTGTCATCTTTTATTCTGGCGACAATTCAAAAGCTAAAAACAGCGTCAAAGTACTTTTAGAAACCTTAAACTTTTCTGGAGTTGATCTTGGAAGCTTGGTTCGCGGCGGCGCCATGCAGCAATTTCCAGGCGGACCGCTTGCGGGACTGCATTTATTAAACACTTCAAATTAAAACAATTAATACATTAATAAAATTCACAAATTAAAAAATTAGATCATGGAAAAATTAGCAAATAAAGTAGCATTAGTAACTGGTGGAAGTCGTGGAATTGGTGCTGCAATCGTAAAAAAATTAGCAGCAGATGGAGCTGCTGTAGCTTTTACTTATGTAAGTTCTGAAGAAAAAGCACAGGCATTAGCCAATGAAATTATAAATAACGGCGGTAAAGCATTTGCCATAAAAGCAAACAGCGGAGATCCTGTTTCTGTTAAAAATGCGGTAGACCAAACAGCAGAAAAATTTGGAAAATTAAACATTTTAGTAAACAGCGCCGGAGTTTCTGTTTACAGCGTTGTGGACAATGCAGATGAAACACTGGATGCTTTAAAAGAATTACATGCTGTAAATACGGCTGGAGTTGCTGCAGGTGTAAGAGCTGCAACTAAATATTTAGGAGAAGGCGGACGCATCATCAACATTGGTTCTACGTTTGCAGACCGTTTACCATTTGCTGGATTTGCAGATTATGCGGCTTCAAAAGCTGCTCTTGCTGCTTATTCAAGAGGTTGGGCTTGGGATTTAGGAAAAAAAGGAATTACGGTAAACACAATTCATCCTGGGCCAACAGCTACAGATATGAATCCTGATAATACTGATTTCTCAGATGTTGTAAAAGCAAGCGTAGCTTTAGGTCGTTATGCTGATCCTTCTGAAATTGCAAATGTGGTTGCATTTATCGCAAGTCCTGAAGCTTCTTTTGTAACCGGAACAACCATCACAGTTGACGGCGGACAAAACGCATAATTCAGTTTAATTCAAATAAAAAAGGTTAGAAAACAATGTTTTCTAACCTTTTTGTATTCAGATTAATAATTAACCATTCACAATTATCAATTATCAACTCATTTCTTCAAAGTCTGCTTTCGAATCCTGCTTAAAGTTTCAGGCGTTATTCCCAAATAAGAGGCGACCATATGCTGCGGAACTCTTAAGGCAATATGAGCCTGTTTTTCCATAAAGTTTTTATACTTTTCTTCGGCAGAATGGCTGATACTGCTGTTAATTCTGTTTTGACTTGCGCCAAAGCTTCTTTCGATAATCTAGTTTACCAAATCCTGAAATTGAGGAATACTTTTGTTAAGCATTGCAAAATTATCTTTGCTGATTAATAATACTTCGCTGTCTTCAATCGCATCTATATTAAAACGTAAAGGCGTTCCGTTTAGAAGGCTTTCCCGGTCTCCTATCCACCAATTTTCAATCGCAAAATTAATAATATGCTCGTTTGATTTATCATTTACGCTATACGTTCGCAAACAGCCTCTTGTAATAAAAGCATTAAAACGCCAGATATCGCCTTCCTGAAGCAGGTATTGATTTTTTCTAAGTTTACGTACAACGGTAACTTCCCGAATCATTTCTAATTCTTCATCACTCAATTGTATCTGATTCAGTAAATATTTGGAAAAAACTTCAAACATATCTTGGGTATAAAAACTTTAAAAAGCTAATTTTTCTAGCTAAACAAAGATAATACAATTGCTCACTTTCCATTAAAATATATAATCGGTACTTAAAAAGTTAGAATCGTGATCTCTTACAATCGAATTGAACAATTTCTTATTGGCATCTGTAGCTTTGGTAGCAACAAGTGAACGAATTGAAAACGAACGCAATGCATCAGATATGGATAAAGTTCCTTCTGCGCTGTCTTTTCTTCCGGTAAACGGAAAAACGTCTGGTCCGCGTTGTGATTGGCAGTTGATATTTACTCGGCTTACCAAATTCACAAACGGATCAATTAAATTGGCCACTTCTCTCGAATCTTCACTAAAAATACTCACCTGCATTCCGTGCGACGCGTTGATTTGGTAATTAATGGGTTCATCTATAGAATCAAAAGGAACAACCGGAATAATTGGGCCAAATTGTTCTTCGTGATACAATTTCATTTTATCGTTTACAGGATAAACGACAGACGGAAATACAAATGAATTATTGGTATAGCCTCCGTTTTCATTTATAATTTTTGCTCCGTTTGCCAATGCATCATCCAGGCAATTTTTAAGATAAGCCGGTTTATCAAATTCCGGAAGCGGTGTAATTTTTACGTCTTTATCCCAAGGAAGTCCCGGTTTTAAGGCGGCGACAGCTTCACTCAATTTTTGGACAAATTCATCGGCAACATCTTTCTGTACAAAAATTAATTTTAATGCCGTACAGCGCTGTCCATTAAAAGATAATGCGCCCAGTAAACATTCATTTACAGCCACATTTATGTCGGCGTGTTTGGTTACAATGGCCGCATTTTTAGCATCAAGACTTAAAATAGAACGCAGTCTGTTCGCTTTTGGGTGTAGTTTCTTTAATCCATTTGCTACATTACTTGATCCAATAAAAGCCAGTACATTTACTTTTCCGCTTTCCATTAATGGAGAAATAATCTCTGCTCCTCGTCCATAAAGTGTATTTACCGTTCCCGGAGGAAATGCTTCTTTAAAGGCATTCAATAAAGGATAATGTGCTAAAACGCCATGTTTAGGCAGTTTAAATAAAATGGTATTTCCCATTATTAAGGCCGGAATCAGCGTGGTAAAAATTTCATTTAAAGGATAATTAAATGGTCCCATACTTAAAACAACGCCCAGAGAAGATCGTCTAACTTGTGCCAAAACACCTTCTGCTTCTTCAAATCGTGAAGATTGTCTGTCCAGATCTTTTAAGGCATCAATTGTAGCGTTGATGTATTCTACGGTTCGGTCAAATTCTTTGGTTGAATCAGGAAGACTTTTTCCAATTTCCCACATCAAAAGTTTGATCACCAGTTCACGCTGCTGAATCATTAAATACACAAATTTCTGCATGCATTTAATTCTGTCTTCAACGCTCATTGTTGGCCAAACGCCTTGTCCGTCGTCGTAAGCTGCAACCGCTGCGTCTAACGATTCTAATGCTTCTTTGGCAGAAGTATGCGGAATTGTTCCAACGAGTTTGCGTTTAAGTCCGTCTGCTCCATTTACAAAAACGGGAGAAAAAACTTCTGTAACGTCTCCGTTCCATGGAACTAATTTACCATTTAAGAGATATTCTCTTTGATGAATTTCTGAAATCTGATATTCTTGGGGGATTAGATTTTCTTCTGTAAAAAGGCCGTCAATAGCCGTTAGGGATGCTTTTAAATTTTCCATATACAAATGTTTAATTGGTAATTAAAATTCTAATAAAATTCGTTTTTGGTTTTAACTTATTTCCCTAACAAATTAAGGAATGTTAAACAGAACTATGTTAAAATTCTGTTATCAGTTTCAATTGATAAGCAATGAGTATACCTTTCTTGTAAAACCAAAGAATTCAAGACATTATAGCTATAGAAAAAATCTTATTTATTTTATTTCGCTAATTTGGTATTGAAAATTATTGATATTTAAAAAATAAGATAGCGATTGTACTTCAATAAAAAATTGAATTTGTGTATATACTAATTTCGCTCTAAATTTGCCCATTCTAAATTTGGTACAAAAATTTAGTTTTAAACAAACGAATATGTGGACTACTTGCCAGGAATGTCAGGGTCGCGGTAAAAAAAGTCGAAGGCTTAGTAAAAAAGTACGGCTTAATTACCAAATGGCATTCGAAGAATTTGAAAAAACACAAGGCAATGGAACTCCTCCTGTTCGTCCTAAGGCTAACTTATACAAATGTTTGAACTGCAACGGATCTGGATTAATCCAATCAGCCAGTTATCCCGAACCAGATACAGAAAATTACCCTCATGTTGCTATTATTGGTGCCGGAATTGGCGGAGCTGCACTTGCTGTGGCCTGCTTACACCGCGGAATTCCTTTTACTATTTATGAGCGTGATAACAACTTCTCTGCCCGATCTCAGGGCTACGGACTTACTTTGCAGCAAGCCAGTAAAGCGATTGAAGGATTAGGTATTTTTTCATTAAAAGATGGCGTAGTTTCTACGCGACATTTGGTTCATACTCCAGAAGGAAAAGTGGTTGGCGAATGGGGAATTAGAAAATGGCTGCAGACTGATGCTAAAGTAGCTGCAAAACGTTCTAATGTGCATATCGCAAGACAATCGCTGCGTTTGGAATTACTGGAACAACTTGGCGGACATGATGTTGTAAAATGGGGACATCAATTAATTGATTTTAAAGAATGTGAGGATGAAAGTCTCGACATAAACTTTTTGGCAAATGGTGAAATAAAAAGCACCAAAGCTGATCTTATTGTGGGTGCCGATGGTATTCGCAGTTCGGTGCGAAAGCTTTTAATTGGCGATACTATTACACCTTTACGTTATTTGGATTGTATCGTGATATTGGGGATTTGCCCTTTGAGCGCGCTTGAAAGTGTTAATAGTTCTTTACTGGATTCGGCAACTGTATTTCAAACCGCAAATGGCAATGAACGAATCTATATCATGCCGTATACTTCAGATTCTGTGATGTGGCAATTGAGTTTTCCAATGTCCGAAGAAAAAGCAAAATCTTTAAGTGCTCAAGGACCTTTAGCTTTAAAAGAAGAAGCCTGCCGCAGAACACAATGGCACGATCCTATTCCGCAGATTTTAGAGGCAACTTTAGCCGCTCAGATTTCGGGTTATCCTGTTTATGACCGTCAATTACTCGATTCTGAATTATTAGATAAAGGAGGTTCATCAACATTAATTGGAGATGCAGCACATCCAATGAGTCCGTTTAAAGGACAAGGTGCCAATCAAGCTTTGCTGGATGCATTGTCGCTTGCCAGAGCCATTGCAAAAGGATGTAAACCTTTATCACAATGGAGAAAATCAGGAATTAGGAAAAGTGTATTAACGGAGTTTGAAGCAGAAATGTTAGAACGCAGCGCAGCTAAAGTAAAAGATTCTGCCGATGCCGCACAATTTTTACATTCTGAAATTGTCCTTCATGAAGGTGATGAACCCAGAGGGCGATGTTTGAAAAAAAAAAGAAGCCTGATAGACTAACTGCAAATTATAACTTACTGCATCATAATTAAATCCTACATTTTTTTCTTTATATTTGAGAGTCTTTTTCTGTTAATTCAGTCATTTCATTATTTCTAAAAAACCGTTAATCGTATGGATACAGATATTCTCTATCAAACTGAAGCGTGGGTAATTGCGCTGTTACTTTTTGTTTTAATGCTTATTTCAAGCTTTATCGGAAAAATTGCAGGAAATCATATTCGAAAGAAAAAGTCTAAAGAAGAAAAAACGACAGAAACATCTTCACTTATTGCATTGCTTTTTTTCTTACTGGCATTTACATTTAGCATGAGCAGTGATCGTTACGATTCCCGAAGAAAAATTGTGGTTGAGGAAGCCAATATCGTTGGTACAGCAATATTGAGAAGTGATTTATATCCTGATTCAACCCGAACATTGTTCCGAAAAGATTTTAAGGATTATGTAGAAACAAGAATTTCATACTATGAAGTGGGGCCTGATGTAAAAGGAATTTTAAAGGCCGATAGTTTATCCCAAGTTATTTCTTCGAAACTATGGAAACGTGCAACTAAACTGTCTAAAGATCCGGCTAATCTTGCCGCAACACAGCAAATGATTCCTGCACTTAACGATTTGATTGATGTTACTACTTCCCGCCTATCTGGAGAAAAAGCAAAAGTTCCTGAAAGCATTTTAGTCATGCTGTTTTTTCTGTCTATGATAATTGCGTTCTATAGCGGATATTCTGAAGGGCTTAAAGGCAAAATTGACTGGCTGGTTCAAATTGGTTTTTGTCTTTTAGTATCGTTAGTTATTTTATTTACACTCGATTTAGACAGACCCCGCAGAGGTTTTGTAAATCTTGACGTACCCAACCAAACCATAATTGATTTGAGGAAAAATTTTGAGTAATTTTTTCTAACAATTATCATCATTTTTTTGTCTTTTTCTGGTTACTTGGCAAGCTAATTTTATATATCTTGCCATGTAAGCAAATTATATGCTTTGTCGACGCCTTTAATTTAATATGACCGGATATACATACAATGAATACGAATACTATTACCGAATCAAACCTGCAAACCAAGCAACATTTTGAAATTCTCGACGGACTAAGAGGCATTGCTGCCATTGCTGTTGTCATTTTTCATTTTATGGAATGGGTTTTTACTCATCCTACTCAAAATTTTATTGGACATGGATTTTTAGCGGTCGATTTTTTCTTCTGTCTTTCAGGATTTGTAATTGGGTATGCTTATGACGATCGCATAGCAAAAATGGGGCTTCGTAAGTTTTTTATATCGAGAATTATTAGGCTTCATCCGCTCGTTATTATAGGATCTATATTAGGTTTGCTGGCCTTTTTGTTCGACCCTTTTGGCGGTCATCCTGAATTGTACAGTACTGGAAAAATCGTTCTAACTTTTATCTGTTCCCTATTTCTTATTCCGCTGCCTGTAATTGCTGACCGCGGTTTCAATTTGTTCAGTTTTAATGCTCCGGCCTGGTCGCTGTTTTGGGAATATATGGCAAACATTGTGTATGCTTTTGTATTGTACCGTATTGGCCGGCTTTATCTTCAAATTCTAACGATTCTGGCTGCTGCGGCTATTTGTTATGTGGCTTATAATTCAGATAATTTACTGGGAGGCTGGAGCGGTCCAACATTTTGGGACGGCTGTGCAAGAATCTCCTATTCGTTTTTAGTGGGTTTGCTTATTTATCGCTGCAACTGGGTTATTAAAAACAAACTCGGTTTTATCAGCCTGACTATATTTTTGCTTATGGCTTTTTTAATGCCGTCTTCAGAATGGAACTGGTTGTCAGAAACTTTGGTTGTATTGTTTTATTTTCCTTTGTTAATCGCTTTCGGAGCTGGCGCAAAGTTGACGCCAAACCTTAAAAAAATCTGCGTATTTTCCGGAAAGATTTCTTATCCATTGTACATGACGCATTATGCCGCATTGTGGATGTTTGGCAATTATTATACTTCTCATAAACCAGATACTTTACAGCTGACGATAATTACTATTTCGGGAACAATTTTGTTAATCGCATTTGCGTATCTGGTAATGGTGTTTTATGATATTCCGCTTCGAAAATATTTGAGTGATAAATGGAATGGCAAAGCTGTTAAATAGTTTTCTTCCAATAAACAATTCTAAATAAATTCAGGCCATCATTTTAATACTATCTCGCTTAAATCTATAGATACTAAAAGAGGCTCAGGAAGAACTGAATTGTCTTCTAATCTAATATATACTCTTCTTTTTGTTGGAATTTTTATGCCTTGCACTTCTATATAATCTGACAAATAATGTGCTGCGGCTGCTCCGGCAGAGATATCTACATTATAATCGTGTCTTTTAATGAGTCCTTCTTTATCAATATAAAATGTTTGTACACCGCTGTGTGCAGCAACTTCATCAGGAAAGGTTACTTCTAGTCTTCTGTATAATTCTCCATTTTCATTCCAAGGTTCTAACTCCGTAACTTTGTAATCGGGATTTTTAAAAATAAATGGAAGATTAAAATAAGTCCACATCGCATAACCTGCAAAATAAGCCAGTTGAAGTTGTGTCCATGGAGTTTCTAAAACATGATTTGAAAAGGAATCTCTCGGTGCAGACATTTCTTCAATTATTTCTCCATTTTTTTTCTGAATTGCTATTCTTCCGGGCTCAAATGAAGTTGACCAATCTTCGTTTATAAATGGATAGTGTGATGTCATCTGTTTTCGTGTATTTGATGTGACATAAATATCCTGCATTACGCCCGACTGCTGTTTTAAATCCCAAAGAACTCCTCCGCATAAAAGCCTTGCTGTAATGCTTTCAAACTTGTTCCAATTTTCGATGCCTCCGTGGGCATTTATCGTGTATTCTAATAAGTTTTCCATAATCTTTTAATTAATTATTATTTAATGATTGTAACCGAGTCTATTTTATTTTTTTTGTTCTTTCTTAAATAAATAAGAAGCAAATTGCTGCACTTTAGGGCCAATGAAAAAGATAACAGGAACTATGATCGTATATGCCATACCCCATGATTTAAGCCATATTCCTAAAAAATTTCCTTTATAACCTACATTAATACTTATTAATATGAAGGATATAATACCTGTTGTAATGAATCCCATTAAAAAGGCTGTAATAATTCTTTGTTTCATAACTAAAAATAATTCAAAAAAGGGCAGCCAATAAATTAGCTGCCTTTCTTACTATTTAACGTAATGATTTAAATGCTGCACGAACTTCCTGTGCAAACAACTGTGGCTGTTCCCAAGCTGCAAAATGTCCGCCTCTGTCTACTTCATTAAAATAAATTAAGTTTTTATAAGCACGACGCGCCCAGGTTTCTGGTGATGCATAAACATCTTTAGGAAACGTTGTAACTGCAACAGGAATAGTAATATTTTCAGACTTCATTAAACCTGCACTAATAATACTCATGTTTCTGTTTTCCCAATAAATTTGTGCCGCAGAAGAAGCCGAATTGGTTAACCAGTACAATGAAATATCATCCAGTACCTGATCTTTTGTTGGCAATTGTTTTGCATCACTGCCATAAGACCAATCTGCAAATCCCGGATGCAGGAAAATCCATGATGCAAGTCCTACCGGTGAATCATTTATACCGTAACTTACTCCTTGAGGTCTTCCCTCCATTGTTGTTTTATAAATAAAACCGCCGCTTTTGATTGCATTATTCAGCTGTTGAAAAGCTGCACTTTCTTTTTCAGAGAAACCTGCCGGTACTGTATTTCCTCCCAAAGCCATTGCCGCTTCGTTTGGCAGTGTTGCCGGTAAATTACTGTGAATACCAAGAAGTCCTTTTGGTGCCATTAATGCCATTGAATGAACAATTCCTGCGCCCCAATCTCCTCCTTGTGCTACGTAACGTTTGTACCCAAGTCTGTCCATAAGAACAATCCAGGCTTTTGCAATGCGGTCATTATTCCAGCCTTCTGCTGTTGGTTTACCAGAAAAACCAAAACCGGGTAAAGAAGGTATAATGACATCAAAAGCATCTTCTGCTTTACCGCCATAAGCTGCTGGGTTGGTCAATGGTTCAATCACGCCCATAAATTCAAATACAGAACCCGGCCAGCCATGACTTAAAATTAACGGCATAGCATTTTTATTTTTTGATTTTATATGAATAAAGTGAATATCAATACCGTCAATTTTAGTGATAAATTGTGGATACGAATTCAATTTAGCTTCTGCTTTTCTCCAATCGTAACTGGTTCCCCAATATTTTGCAAGCTCCTGCATCTTAACCAGCTTTGCTCCTTGTGATGCATCATTTACTAATTCTTTCTCAGGCCATTTTGCAGCCATAATACGCTGACGAAGATCTTTAATCGCGGCATCAGAAATTTGTACTTTAAAAGGCCTGATGCTCTCATCATTCTTTACATTTGATTTGTCTTGTGCTTCGGCAAACGTAAATTGCATTATTAATAATCCTGAAAATACTATTCGGATTATATCATTTATTCTTCTCATTTTTCTTTTTATTATTATTCTGTTATAATCTGTGTTTCTGAAATTGTTGATCCAGATAATTTATATTCGTGAACGTGTGAAGCCGGAGTACGGTCTATCCTTAAACTAATTAGTTCGGGGCGGCTGTAGTGGCCGCTGGCATCCATTAATCGCTTACGGGCATCTATTTGTGTAAAATCGATATCAGCAATTACTTCGCCTTCTCCAGATCTTAAAGCTTCTCCAATAATTTGCCCGTCGGGACCAATTATTGCCGTAAAACATCCTCCAGAAATTGGACCAATAGGACCGCCTGTATCTTTTGCAATCTGTTCTTGTTGTTCGGTATCAAGCCAGCCTGTTGCGCAAACAACAAAGCAGGCAGATTCAAGAGCATGCTGGCGTACATTTATTTCTGTCTGCTCGCTGAATAAAGGTCCAAAAATAGATCCCGGATACATTGCTGAGTGAATTTGTTCTCCATCAGCTATAAGCGCATATCGAAACAACGGGTTGTAATGTTCCCAACAAGCAAGCTGTCCTATGCGTCCAACTGTACTATCAATTGCCTGCAAACCTGATGCATCTCCCTGACCCCAAAGCATTTTTTCGTGATAAGTTGGGGTTAATTTACGGCGGCGTTGTATAAGTGTTCCATCTGCATCAAAAAGCAATTGTGTATTATAAATTGTTCCTCCATCTCGTTCGTTAACACCAATGGAAACAACCATGTTGGCTTCTTTAGCCGCTTTTCCTATAGCATCTGTATCTGCAGAAGGCACAATAATGGACTCATCTAATAGTTTTTGATGTTCTTTTCCCATTGTATAGGGTGCCTGAATAAATGAGAAATAAGGATAATACGGAATTATCGTTTCTGGAAAAGTAGCAAATTGAACTCCTTGTTTTCCAAGTTCCTGTATTTTATTGACTACTTTTTCAACGGTTCCTTTTTTACTGTATAGAACCGGACTGATTTGTACGGCGGCAACTTTTACAATTTTGCTGTCTGCCGTATTATTTGAATTTTTCATTTTAAAAATATTACGTTAATAATATTTGGGGCTGATGATAACCATCAGTCTTTTCAAAAATATATCTTACGTTATTTGATAGTAAACTGATGGTTTTTAAGCTTAATTTTTGAAACTTTTATTTATAAAATATTGGTTTCAACTTTTATACCTCCTGTTAGCGCTTTAGAATAAGGACAGATAAGGTGTGAAGCTTCTGCAATTGCTTTTGCTGTTTCGCGTTCTATTCCCGGAAGGGTAATATTAAGTCGTGCCTGTAAAGTGTATCCTTCTGTTTCAGACAATACCAAATCTATTTCGGTATGAATACTTGAGTCTGCCGGAAGTTTTAAATTTAGACTTGCTGCAGATTTGCTCATTGCTCCTAAAAAACATGCTGACCATCCTGCTGCAAGCAGTTGTTCTGGATTAGTACCTTCTCCTTTTGCTCCCGGCGAAGTAAGTTTAATATCTAAACGTCCATCTGAGCTTTTTGAAAAGCCTTCGCGCCCACCTGTAGTTACTGTTGATCCACTGTAAACCACTTTTCCTTGTTGAATTGAATTTTCCATTTGATTAAAAAAATTTAGTTATAAATATGAAATCATTTCTAATTTCCTGGTCAAAGGTAGAATAGGTATACATCCTTAGAAATTACAAACAATGCGAATCGTGCAAAATAAACCCTGAAGTGGACATTTGTAAATGTGAAAAATTTACTGAGCTGTTTTATTCAATGAATAGGTAAAACCATTCTTTATTAAAAAATAAACACAGGCAGATTTGAAAAGATTAAGCTGATGTAATCTAAGGTGTTAAAGGGGCTTTTTACAGAAAGGGCAGCTAATAGTTTTGCAACTATAAAAGTTCGATGTATTAATACTTTGTATATTAATAAATGTGTGGGGATATTTTTTTATAAAGTTACTAAATAACACCTATAATGATCTGGTTATCAGAAACAAAATAAGAATATAAAAGAACATCTGACACTAAATTTCTTTAATGCCAGATGCTCGCATACAAATCAACCTAATTAAAATCTTTATTTTACCACATAGGAAACTTTATCTGCTTCACAAAGCCTAAAATAACCAAAGGCAAAATTATTGGCATCGGTAGTGTTTACAATGTTTCCGCGGATATTGCCCGGAGGAATTGAAAACGGGCTTCCGCCATATATTTCTAAAAGTAAATTCATATAGTTGTAAAAGTTTTTAGAAATACCGCGATTTGTAATATCAACTGTATTTCCTGCTTTCATATCTTTATGATTGAACCTATTACTTATTTCATTTCCGTTAAAGAAATCATCATCTGTAAGGTCATATTCCGGGTAAATCAGGAAACTGCTTTTAAAATCTGAAAGATAATAGTTCACCTGATCGGCAGGGTCTTTATAATAAAAAGTTAGTTCTATTATATCCTTTCCGTCAAAATCAGGAACAGTCTCCTGCTCTACTCTTTCAATAGGTGTTACAGAAGTCAGCTTTTCAGTAGCGGTAAGACTCTGACCTTCTGCTTGTACATAAAGTGTATAATCTGCATTTAGAACCGGAACAAAATTAGTACACACATAAATACCCGGTTCTGTTTCATTAAAAGTAAAAACAGTTCCGGTACTGTTTTCAACTCTTACCTGTGCTCCCGAAACTTTTGGTGTTGTATTATTGTAATACGGAGCTGTTTTACTAATTTTTATAGTTTGCTCGTTACCAGCGGTTCCTTTAAACCATAAAATCTCAGCATCGACAACTATTCTTGTCTGTCCTGTTTCTAAATCAAGATTTACTACATCTTCACAAGATGACAAAAACAGCACACAAAATAAGCTGAATAAAACTAGTGCTTTACTTTTAAAATTATATTTATTAATCCTTTGCATACTCATTAAAATTTAAAATTATAAGAAATTCCAGGTACTACTCCAAAAATTGAAAGTCTTCTGGTTTCATTCGCTCCCGTGTCTTCATTTGTTGCAAACGTCATAGATGCTGCATTTTTTCTGTTGTAAACATTATAAAGACTGAATACCCAATAGCTTTGCCATCCTTTCTTTTTATCTGGTTTAGGCGTGTAAGTTGCTGCCAAATCTAAATGGTGAAAAAGCGGCAGCCTGTTTTCATTTCGAAGTGAAAAGTTTGGGATATTGATTCCGCCAAATTCATAATAGCCATTTGCATATGTTACCGGCTGGCCAGACTGTAGGGTGAAATTCGCATTAAATGACCATTTTGGGTTGTATTCATAACTTCCTACAATGTTCAGATTATGCAGTTTATCATATCCTGATAAATACCAGTCACCATTTGCAATTCCAGGTTCATCAGGAGTTCTTCCCGGTGTTTTTTGTTCTGCTCTTGATAAGGTGTATGAAACCCATCCTGTAAAATTTCCTGTATTTTTTCTAAATGATAATTCCATACCGTATGATCTGGCTTTACCATTTAAGATAACTTGTTCGATATTGTTATTAGCCAATATATCGGCACCGTCGATGTAATCAATACGATTTTGGATCTTCTTATAAAATAACTCTCCTTCAAAAGAATAATCGCCGTCTTTAAAATTTCTAAAATATCCGGCCGCATATTGATCCAGCAATTGTGGTTTTGTAAACGGGCCGCTTGGTGTCCAGATACTTGTAGGCAATGGCGATTGTGTATTAGATAAAATATGAATATACTGCGCCATTCTGTTATAACTTGCTTTTACAGAAGCATCATCACTAAAAGCATACGATAATGCCACACGCGGTTCAAGGTTATCAAAACTGCTTATTTTATCTCCTTTTCCGTATGTTATAGATCCTGTTGGAGTGCCTTCCTGATAAATATGATACAACGGATTAAATACTACTGCTTTTCCATCTTGATATGTATTGATCGTTTCATTACCTAAACGGTAAAACAAACTATAACGAAGTCCGTAACGAAGGTTTAATTTTGGAGTGATTTGATTTTCAAAATCAAGATAAGCAGACGTTTCTAACGAATATTTTTTATCCAGCTGTTTGTAATTAAAGTCCGAATCTAAACTTGTAGGCTGTACTGTTCCCGGATTAAAATTATAATACTGACCGTCGATTCCGTAGTTTAATTTAAACTTATCCGTTACAATATGATTCCAACCATACTTAAGTCCGTAAGTTCGAATATTATTATTCCAGTCAAAATCTTCCTGCTGCAAGCCAAGGTTAAACTTATAATCGCTGTAGAAAACAGCTAAATTCGTATTCAGATTTTCAGAAAATTTATGTTTCCAGCTTAAAATTCCCATCGTGTTTCCGTAAGTACTCGAAAAACGGTCATTTATATCAAAAACATCATTTCCAAGATATCCAGAAAAAGCAAGTGAATTATTAGCTCCCAATCTATAATTGAACTTAGCATTGATATCATAAAACATAGCCGAGTTATTATTATCAGCCAGTTTTAAAAATAAATGTGCATAAGAGGCACGACCTGCAATAAGAAACGAACCAACATCTTTTTTTATTGGTCCCTGCACTAAAAGACGGCTTGAGATTAAACCAATTCCTCCGTTAACCTTGTAATTTTCAAAATCTCCGGTTTGCTGCGTTACATCCAAAACAGATGATACACGTCCGCCAAATTTAGACGGAATTCCACCTTTATATAAGTCTAGTCCGTTTACAACATCGGCATTAAAAATAGAGAAAAATCCAAACATATGTGAGTCACCGTATACCGGCGCACCATCCAGCAGAATTAAATTTTGATCTGCAGCACCACCACGCACGTTAAAACCAGAAGAAGCTTCTCCTGCATTTGTAACTCCCGGCAGTGTTAATAGTGATTTTAAAGGATCAGGCTCACCCATTGCAACAGGAATACGCTTAATTTCTGCCATCGAAAGTTTGTTTACACTCATTTGAGTATTCCTTACATCAACAGCTTTACTATTAGTTACAATTACCTGCTCTAACTCCTGACTGTCTGATTCCATGTTAAATTTTATTCTTTCATCACTATCAACTGCAATCTGTCTTTCTTTGTTTTTTAAACCCACATAACTTACAACAAGATTGTAAATACCTCTGTCCAGATCTATGCTAAATGTTCCATTAATATCTGTTGTAACACCGGTAGAAAGTTCTATGATGAAAACATTCGCTCCTATTACGGGTTCTTTGTTTTCATCAAGAACCTGTCCTGTCAGTTTATTTTTTTTTTTAGCCGTTTTTACAGCTTTTTGTTTTACAAAAATATTACTGCCTACAATCGAAAATTGAATCGATGTGTTTTTATTTAATTCATTAATAAGCTGTTTGATTTCGATATTATTGTACACGCTTTTTTGCGTAAAATATCTTTGGCTTGTATTAATTTGATCTGTAAAGGCAAATTTAAAATCAGATTGATTTTCAATTTGTTTAAAGAATTCCTTTAATGTTACCGTTTGATCTACAGTTACTGTTACGTTTTGAGAAAAAACCCCCCAACTGAATAAAAAAAAGCACGCTGAAATTATATGCTTCATGAAATTTTGTATTTTTGAATATTATTAAATGGAATAGTTTTATACTATCCTGACTATAGGAAGGATGTTTTTAGTTTCGCGGCTAGTGCATCCTTTTCTTTTCTATTGAAAAGTAACTTGTTTTAATTTTTCATTTACTTCATAGTTTAGGTTATACATTTCTGATATTAATTGGATAATCGTATTTAAATCTTCTTTTTTATTGATACGAACCGTGATTCGCTGATTCTCGTATTCCTGCGGCATAATTACTTTATAACTGTAATTTGATTCAATATAAGTGCTTACATCTGTTAGCTTTTGATTGTCAAAATCTATAAATCTGTTGAATTCTGTAACCGATGGAGTTTGGTTTCCGTATGTGAATTTTTCGCCCGGTTTTAGTATCCATTTTCCCTCCAGATCTTTTACATTCATCTGAACACTTCCTTCATAAAGTTCAACCGTTACTCCTTTTTGAGTATATCCTTTTACTGTAAAAGAAGTTCCTAAAACAGTAGTTGTTGTTTCGTTACAAAATACCTGAAACGGATGTTTTTTATCTTTTGTTACCTTAAAATAAACTTCTCCCGAAACTTCAACTTTTCTGTTTGCAGCAAAATTACTGGCATACGCAATTTTAGAATTCGGACTCAACTCTACTCTTGAACTATCAGGCAAGACTGCTGTTTTTATTATCGAAGTTGTATTTTCAATTACATTTTCGGTAAGTTGAATATTATTGCTTACAGGATTGCTGCCATTAAAATAAAGTCCTGTCCCAATAAGAACAAAAATTAAAACAGCCGCTGCTGCCGTAAAATAACGCCAAGAGTTATTTTTTTGCTTTTTTGGAGAAAATGCCTTTGCCTGGAATTGTTCCCAAGACATCTCTTTTTCATGATCAGAATGTGAAACAGGGATTTTGTCCCATATTTTTTTCAATTCTTCTTCTATTTTCTTTTCGTCCATGTCTTTAGAGCGTTAAAGTTTTTTACAATAAAATCCTTGTTTATTAAAAACACCATACACCATTTCTTTAATCTCTCTGTTTGTTTCGATTTTTAAAATATGATTACTATCATCTACCTCAAAATTCATTGAACAGTCAGAAATGATAAACCGAAGAAGCACTACAATAAAGGTTGCATCTTCCTTGGTTTTAACATCAGTTTTATAAGATTCAATATGCATTTTTTGTTTCTGTTTATTAGTATAACAAACGAAAACAAAAAAGTTCCTAATGATCTTCGATTTTTTTTCGAATAAATTTACTGGCAAGGTAAATATGATTGGCAATTGTTTTTTCAGAAAGGTCTGTCATTGCCGCAATCTCCTTATAGCTAAGGTTTTCCAGTTTGTGTAAAGTAAATATTTTTTGCTGCTGCTCCGGAAGTAAATTTATGAAAGCATACAGTTTTTCTTTTCTTTCTTCGAAAATTACGTCATCATAATCTTCATTTTCGATTTCAAACTCCGAAGTGTTGAGCTGAATTATTTTATTTTCCCTGTTAACGTGATTGATGATAATGTTCTTGCAGATAACAAACAGCTGTTTGTCAAATAAAACATCTTCGTTTAATAATTCTCTTTTATTATAAAGTCTTAAAAAGGTTTCCTGAACAAAATCCTGAGGCGTAAGGACTGTAAAATTAAAACGTCTGGCAATACCAATAAGTTTATCGTAGTAATTTAGGTAAGCTTCTTTGAAAGAAGCCTCATTACCTTTTTTTAAACTTAATATAAACTTTTTATTGTCCATAACGTAAATATGATCCTTAGTCTTAACTCAATGTTCAAAATAATATTGTACACGAATTTTTACAGTAAAGACTGTATTTATTATTTATAACTGCAAAGAACAGAAATTTATTCTAAAATTATTTAACAGAAAAAATATAGTTTTAAACAAGAGGTTATGAAATTGGATGTTTTCTGTTAAATTATACTTAAATAACCGTAAACCGAATTGAAATCCGTCTTTACAATTATTTTTAAACTGGATTGAAATCCAGCCCTACAATATAATCCGTTCCTTCGGAACTCATATGGATGGCGATTAAATTTTTAACGGATTAAAATCCGCTGCTACAATATAATTTATTCCTTCTAAATTTTAAAAAAGAACCTCAAAAAACACAGCATTTTTTTGTTTTTTCACCTACAAAAAACACAAAAACAGGTATTTATACTTAAGAAAAATAAAATTTAATAGCTTAAATTTGAATAGGAATTACGTATAAGCAGGTTTAACTAAATATCACACAATATGAAAACAAACCCAAATCAATCTGTAAAAAACTTAAATAGTAATGATTTAGCTTATTCTGCAAAAATCTCAACTCCCAACGGAGAAAAAGATATCCAATCCTTTCAAATAGGAGATTCAATTTTAGCCTTTTCGGCAAAATTAGAATCGGGTACAGTTAAACTGACAGCCTCTCAGGCAAAAGTTTCGTTTAGCAATGATATCGAATGCGGAAAACAAACCCGCATGATTTATTTGAATTTGATGGATCCACAAGGTTCATCAAAAAATATTACCTGCAGCGCAGATCAGCTTTTTTTACTTAGCAACGGAAAATATGCACCGGCTTCGCAATTACATCCGGGGCAAGAACTTGTAAATAAAGAAGGCAATCCCATCCATATAAAATCTGTTAAAGCAGGTTCTTTTCGAGGCTGTATTCATAGTATTTCGACAAATGCAGCGTTTGGCGACATTCCGAATGGGCATTTATTCGTGGCAAATGACATTATAATGGGAGATTTTTCGTTTCAACTGTATTTTGACAATCTTCCTGACGAGTTTAAACAATAAAATATGCCCTGGAATATTCTTGAAAATTTATGGAACCGCACCATAAATACATCTCATGTTATAACTGATTCGCAATGGGATCAGGAAATTAAAACCTTGTACCAATTAGGCATCAGTATGGAAGATACGGTACAATTTTTATATTTTGAAAAACCTGATTTTGAAACTTTTAAAGTCTGGATCAACCATCAAAAGAAAAACGAAAATACTGTCGCAAATGCTGTAAACAATGTACTCTCAAAACAAGATCTTAAGTTTTGGAATAAAAATGGTTATGTAATCGTAAAAAATGCCGTTTCAAAAAAAAACTGCGAAGATACGGTTAAGGCCATTTGGAATTATTTAGAAATGGATTCTGATAAAAGCGAAACCTGGTATACAAGACATAAAGATCAAAAAGGTTTAATGCTTAATTTCTCAGATCACGAAACATTAAATAAAAACCGTTTTTCGCCAAGAATAAAAAAAGCATACGAACAGCTTTATAATTCCGCCAAAATTTATAAAACGATTGATAAAGTCAGTTTTAATCCGCCTGAAACTAACAATTTTACTTTTTTAGGAAGTCCGCTGCATTGGGATATTAGTTTGAAACAGCCCATTACTTTTGGGTTTCAGGGGTTGCTCTATCTTACAGACTGCAGTATTGATGACGGCGCTTTTCATTGCGTTCCGGGATTTCATAATAAAATAAATAACTGGCTCGATAGTCTTGAGCCAAATGAAAATCCAAGAAACAAAGCCATTGAAACCTTAAAACCAGAACCTATAACAGGCAATGCAGGCGATTTTATAATTTGGAACAATACTTTACCGCATTGCGCATCACCTAACAAAGGCTTAAGCCCAAGAATGGTGCAATATCTTACCTATCTGCCAGACGATTATGATGCATCTGGAGAATGGATTTGATGCACTAAAACTCGAAAATTTCTTTAAGTTCGATTATTTTCTTTCCGGTTGGAAGTATTTTTGGAGCCTTTACTAATTTCTGAGCCAAAAGCTGTGTTTCAAGCGGTTTAAATTTGGTAAGAATACCTATTGAATTCAGGATATTGAAAAGTTTAACCGAAATTTTTTCGCTAAGTCGGTCAGTATCTTCACGTACCAAAGGCCCCGGTCTAAAAATAATATATTGTTCAAAATTAAGTTCGGCGATATAATCTTCCAGCTTTCCTTTCATTTTAGAATAAAAAACACTGCTGTTGGCAGAAGCTCCGTAAGAAGAAACCAGTACAAAAGATTTTACTTCATTTTGTTTGGCAGCCGTTGCAAATGCAGCCGGGATATCAAAATCTATCTTCCATTGTTTTTCTTTTGATCCCGCAGCTTTTAAAGTTGTTCCGAGACAGGAAAACAAAACGCCTCCATTTATTTGATCCTTAAAAGATTCAATAGCATCAAAATTGACAATGTATTCTGTTAATTTAGAATGTTCCTTTCCCGAAGGTTTCCTAACAAAAGTTACGACAGAAGTATAATCATTATCCTTAAGCAGCTCGTCTACCAAAAATTTTCCGGTTGAGCCCGTAGCCCCAATTACCAATGCTTTCATAAATTCAAGTTTAATTGACTGGTTATAGCAGCGTTAAAGATACTTAAAACCAATGAATTTAAAATGACGTTTTAAACAAAGTAAATTGGCGTTTTAAACAAAATCGAAAGTTTTGCTTCTCTATAATTTTGCTTCATAACAATTAAACATTTATAAAAATGAAAACAAATAATTATCAGGGAGCATTACAAATCCCTTTACAATCAGGATTTAATGCAAAATCAACTGCTGCAGATGTAATTAAAGGAATTGACCTAACAGGAAAAATTGCTATTGTAACGGGCGGACACACGGGCATTGGTTTAGAAACTACTAAAACACTTGTAAATGCCGGAGCAACTGTAATTGTGGCGGCGAGAGATATTGCAAAAGCGCAAAAAAATCTTGACGGAATTGCCAATGTAGAGTTAGAAGCTTTAGATTTTATGAATCCGGATGCTATAGATTCGTTTGCATCAAAATTCCTTTCTTCAGGAAGACCGCTTCATCTTCTTATTAATAATGCAGGAATTATGTGGGTTCCGTTACGCAGAGACGAGCGCGGTTACGAATCGCAATTGGTAACCAATTATTTGGGGCAGTTTCAGCTTACAGCTAAATTATTTCCGGCATTAAAAAAAGCAAACGGAGCAAGAGTAATAAATGTATCTTCTTACGGACATCAAATGGCGCCGTTTAATTTTGATGATCCTAATTTTCTTCACCGTGAGTATCATACTTTACAAGGTTACGGGCAATCAAAAACGGCCTGTAATTTGTTTGCTTTAGAATTAGATAATCGTGCGAAAGACTTTAATGTAAGAGCCTATTCCGTACATCCGGGAAGTGTTTTGGGAACTGATTTAGGAAGAGACGAACCTATTGAATTATTCAAACAAATAGGAACGCATGATGAAGATGGAAATTTAAAACCAGAGGTTGCTGCTTTATTAAAAACGGTTCCTGAAGGCGCAGCAACTACAGTTTGGTGCGCTGTAAGCCCTTTATTGAACAATATTGGCGGTGTTTATTGTGAAGATGCTGATGTTGCCCGTTTAGATCTGGGAGATGTCGAACACAAATTTGATGATCCTTCAACCATATTTGGCGTTCAGCCTTATTCTGTAGATCAGGATAATGCAAAAAGGCTTTGGGATTTAAGCGAACGTTTGTTAGGAATGTCATTTGACGTTATTTAATCCATATTAGAAAATAATATACCGTCAGGATTTTTATCTTTGATATTCGAAGAAAAACCTGGCGGTTAAAACAGTTGTAAAATGGAACATATATCAAAATATTTAACTCCTGAAATCAAACTCTCTTGTTATGAAGATAAGTTCTTCAAATCTGATTTGGTTTTTGATGATCATATGTTGATTTGGTTTATTTCCGGAGAAACCAAAATCATACAAACCGATACCGTTTTTACTTTTAAAGCCGGAGATATTTTCCTTATTCCCAGAAATTTACTGGCAACTATTATCAATTATCCCAAAAATGGGCAGCCGCACAAAACAGTTGTCATGCATCTTTCGGTAAAACGTTTAAAAGAGTTTTATAAGAATGTTGATTTAAGTGCCAAAACAGGTTCTGAGCAAAAAATCATTTCTTATAGCAATCATCCGTTATTAGAAAGCTGTCTGGCGTCTTTAATGCCTTATTTTGATATTGAAGGCGATTTTCCCGAAGATATTGCGTCTTTAAAAATAACCGAAGCCATTACTATTTTAAGAACAATCGACAAACGAATAGATACTATTTTAGCGAGCTTTGATGAACCGGGCAAAATTGATTTAATTGATTTTATGCAGCGTAATTTTATGTTTAATATGCCAATGGAAAAATTGGGCTATTTAACAGGCCGCAGTTTATCTACTTTTAATCGGGATTTTAAGAAATACTTTAATACAACGCCTCAAAAGTGGCTTACCCAAAAAAGACTTGAATTAGCGCATTATCATATGGCAGAGAACAAAAAAAAGCCAACCGAAATTTATTACGAAGTGGGCTTTGAAAATCTGTCTCATTTCTCTTTTGCGTTTAAAAAACAATTTGGTTATTCGCCAACAGCATTGGCACATATTGAGTAACTTATTTTTTTGTTTTTGACTAAACAATTCTAATTTTTAAATCATCCTGATATGTAAACAAATCTTTACACTATTTTGATATGGTTATTACAAAACTTCTACTTCTGGCGATTTAATTGCTTTTTGAGGCAATAAATGGCTTAATCGATTGTTATAAATAGATATTTAGAAGTTAAAAAATGACTTCAAATGCATTTCAAAATAAATTTAAGTATGAAAAGAATATTGTTTTTAATGATAATTGGAGCTTCGCTGCACGTTGCTGCGCAGCAAGAAGTTAAAGGAAAATACCAGCCTATACAATCTAAAACTCCGGAAACTAAAGAAGTTATTCCGCCAACAGAGACGCCGCCGCCAAATGAACCTACTCTTGCAAAAGATCCGATCGTTTTAAAAATAAATCCAGAGGAACTTTTTAAGGATAACACGCTTTACAAAAGAGCAGCCAATGTTGAAGGCATTTTTTACAGACGAAATGAGTATTTAGGAGGATTTGTAACTAAATCAACAACCTCAACAATTCGTTATCGTGATGCCGCTTTTGTTGACGGCGATAAAATTAGAGTATATCTTAACGATAAAGTTATCGAACCAGAAGTGAGTTTGGTAGGAGAATTTAAAGGATTTAAAATAAATCTGGTGAAAGGAATGAACAAAATTGATTTTGAAGCCTTAAACGAAGGTTCGGCATCACCAAATACGGCCGAATTTCAGGTTTATGATGACAACGGAAAAGTGATTGAAGCCAGCCAATGGAATGTTGGTACAGGCTACAAGGCTGTAATTATTTTATATAAAGACTAAATTTTGACTATTAATTCAAAAAGCCTGTAGAGATAATCTACAGGCTTTTTACATTTCACTATTCACTTAGTACTAATCACTAATTACTATTCACTAATCACTCTTTTCTCCCATACATCAAAATCCTCTTAAAAGAATAAATAGCCGGAAGTTTAGGAAAATTTACTACTATTCTCTCTTTATATGTTTTAATAAAAAGTTCCTTTTGTTCTCCTTCAAGCCTTTCGATATAGGGAATTAATGCCGAACCCGAAATAAAATTATAAAGTGTTTCGTGATCGTCAGCAATAATTGGATACACTTTCTGTAGTATCTCAATATCCTTAAGGCCGCCCTCAAAAAGTATTTGTGCATATTCGTCAAGACCTAAAACAGGAGAATCTCTTTTATAACCTTTTAAATACGATTTAAACGGTTCTTCATCAACAAAGTCAGAAAGGATTTTATTGAGTTTATTTTCTGGCTGAACCGGCATTTGTACTGCAAACTGTCCATCTTTATGGAGTAATTTTAATAAATTCGAAAATAAACTTTCATGATCATTTGACCATTGCAGCGCGGCATTACTAAAAATCAAATCCCATTTTTCTCCTGAATTTATGGTTTCTTCTGTCGTTGCTTTTTTAAAATGCAGATTATTAGTTTCTAAGGATTTTGATTTCTCCAGCATTTCTGCAGAAGAATCTACGCCAAGAAAATGGGCCTCTTTAAATTTATCTGCCAAAATAGAAGTTTGCTCTCCCGTACCGCATCCCAAATCAATAGCCTTCATTCCGTTTTGGGGTTTTATGAATTCTATTAAATCATAAAACGGTTTGTACCGAATATCTTTAAACTTATTATAAACATCTGGATTCCAAGGCATATTTTACTATTTTTAATTGAAAATAATCATAACTGCAAACTCCCATTTTGCAAGAAATACTAAGATACTAAATTTCAATTTTTAGGGATTGAATCCAAATCACAATAATCTCATAAAAAATAATTTCATAAATCGATTCAAAATTATACCGATTGGTATATATTTGTGTAACTAAATCATTTCACGATGAGTAAAGCAGAAAAAACCAAGCAATTTATAATAGAAAAAACTGCTCCCATCTTTAATACAAAGGGTTACAGCGGTACATCTATTAATGATATGACCACAGCAACGGGTCTTACAAAAGGAAGTATTTACGGAAATTTTGAAAATAAAGATGAAGTAGCCATCGCTTCTTTTAAGTTTAATGTGAAAAAGCTCCATGATGTTTTAAGTCGGGAAATTGAAAAGCAAAGAACTTTTAAAGAAAAATTGTTGGTTTATCCTCGTGTTTATGCTAAATACAAAAGTCTGGACGTAACACTTGGCGGATGCCCAATTTTAAATACTGCCATAGAATCTGATGACACACATCCGGTTCTTAAAAAATATGCAGAGAGAACGCTGCTTTATTGGAAAGAAAAATTAATGTACCTCGTCAATCAAGGTATAAATGCAGGAGAATTTAAAGCAAAGTCAATTAATGCAGAAAATACAGCTTTAACTATAATTGCTTTAATTGAAGGTGGGATGATGATAAGCAAGTTAACGGGAAATGATACCGATTTATCTGCCATAATGCTTTCGCTTTATAAAATTATCGAAGGCTTAGAATAATGTAATAATCAACGATTGCTTTTTTTACACAAAAAAATATACCGATTGGTATAATTGCTAATTTTAAATTTAAAATAATGAAAACAAAAACAAGATTAGAAGTATTGCAAGATCACATTGGCGGCGAATTTGTGCTTTCGCCTTCTCCATTTATGCTTTGGATGAAACCCATTGTTGTTGTGGCTGAACCTGGAACGGTGACTTTTAAATATTTAGTTAGAGAGGAAATGACCAACCCAATTAAGTCTTTACACGGCGGAGTAACGGCAGCAATTGTGGATGATTGCATTGGGGCGACTTTATTTTCGCTTGACGAGGAACATTTTTATACCACAATAAACCTAACTATTGATTACTTCGCTCCTGCTCATTCTGGAGATAATATTCTTGCCAAAACGTCTATAATAAAAAAAGGAAAACAATTCGTGAATGCCCAATGTGAAATTTGGAATGAAACTGAAACAAGGCTGATTGCGAGAGGATATTCTAATCTTTTTAAAACCAATGTAATCAAAAAAGTTCTTTGATATCGATTCACTTTTATAAGATATGGGGCGTAAAAATGGAAATTATATAACATCTGCAGGAAATTATATAAAAAACTGAATTGCATACCACTTAAATTTGAGTATAGTAAATTTCTTAAATATTTGATTTATTACAACTAATAAGTAAGTATTTTTCTAGTTAGTAAACTAATTCACGCAGCTTTTTTTTACAATTAAATTAGTTTACAATCGTACTTTACTTTCCGTTTTTCATAAAAGTGAATTCTTAATCATGCGGGTAAGGAAACAGCAACTATTTGCTGCAGGCAGAAATATATAATTAAGGGTTTCAAGAGCATCTAATTTTTAACTAAACTAAAGATTATGAAAAAGTTTGCCTTATTAATTTATATGATTTCTATTCAAAGTTTTGGACAGATTTATGTTGGTGCAAGTACTCCCGTATATGTAAAAAGTCAAGTTCTTTACGTGCAGCAGGATATAAACTTAGCCGCAAATTCAAACTTATATCTGCGTAATTTATCTCAACTGGTTCAGGGTACAACAGGAACTTCAACTAATGTAGGAACCGGAATCGTGTCTGTGTATCAGGAAGGAAGCGCAGATAATTTTGACTACAATTACTGGTGTTCTCCCGTAGGCACTAATGTAGCGGCAGGTGGCAACCAGAATTTTGGCATTACCCTGTTAAACAGGCCAACGACTTCGACTGCTTCGACTGCTGCAACAATTCTTCCGTTAGCTAGTTTGGACGGAACTGCAAATCCGCTGGCTATTGCTTCACGATGGATTTATAAATTGACCAACGCCAATAGTTATTCGCAATGGGTTCAGGTTGGAACTACAACCACGCTGGCACCCGGTGAAGGTTTTACGATGAAAGGAACCAGCGGGACTGATGCTGTAGATCCTGAAGGAACTGGAGCAAATAATCCCGGAGGAACTGGCGCACAGCGTTATGATTTTAGAGGAAAACCTAATGACGGAAATATTACTGTTACAGTTGGCGCAGCCAATGCCTCTACTTTAACTGGAAATCCGTACCCGTCTGCACTGCATTTAAATGCTTTTTTATTAGATCCTTTAAATAATGCCTGTACCGGAATTGCTTATTTCTGGGAACAGGACAAAACCGTAAACTCTCATTTAATTCGTGCTTACAGAGGCGGATACGCCACTTATTCTCCCGGAAGTTTAGGTTCAAACGGTATTTATGTTCCTGGTACTTTTAACAGTTATAATGGCGATGGTTCGTTGAATACTGTTGGTACTTCATCAGGACTTATGCGCCAGCGTAAATACGCGCCTATTGGGCAGGGTTTTGTGATTAAAGGAGTTGCAAACGGAACGGTAACATTTAGAAATTCGTACCGAATATTTTATAAAGAAGGCGAAAGTTTGTCGGAATTTGAAAAACCAGCAAAAGACAAAACTACGAATAAAACTGAAGAAAAGGAAACATCAGAAAAAGCATCAAATGATATTCCGCACATCAGGATAAATGCTATTATCAACAACGAATTTACAAGACAGCTGGCTCTTGCTTTTTTACCCGAAGCTACTGACGGTGTTGACAGAGGTCTTGACGCTGTAAGCATGGATAACTTTCCCAGCGATACTTTCTTTTTGATGGAAGGAAAAAATTATATTATTACAGGCACTAATTTTGACGTTACCAAACAAATTCCTTTAACCGTAAAGGCCGAAGCCAGCACGACTCTTAAATTTTATATTCCTGAAGTTATAAACTTCGACCCTGCACAAAAAATATTTATATATGATGCCGTAGATGCATCGTATCACAATATTAAAACCGGAAATTATGAAGTTACAATTCCGCCCGGCGTATTTCCTGATCGTTTCAAAATTACTTTTACAGATAAATCACTGGGCACTAATGAAGAAACTAAAAGTAATTTTTTCATTATGCAGGACAATTCACACCGATTATTAAAAGCTTCAAATCCGGATTTCATTGCATTTAAATCATTTTACCTTTATGATATTGCTGGTAAAACAGTACAATCTAAAGAGAATTTGGGTGCTGAAGAAAATTATAGTTTCTCTACTTCCGGTTTAAGTTCCGGGGTTTATATTGCGACCTTCATAACTGTCGATAATGAAAAAATTGCCCAAAAAGTAATCATTTCTAATGCAGGAAATTAATAATGTTTTTTATTGCTTTTCAACTCTCTAAAACCTGAAATTATGAAAAATATAGCCTCAACAAATTGCAGAACACTATTAATATTTACTTTTTTCTTTTTATCATATATTGCAAATGCACAAATAGGGATTGGAACAGTTACACCTGATGCCAGTTCTGTTTTAGATATTGCATCGACAAGTCAGGGAATGCTGGCTCCCAGAATGACAACAGTACAAAGAAATGCAATAACTTCTCCTGCTGACGGATTAATTGTTTATGATACTGATTTAAAAGCTTTTTACCATTATTCTTCAGGTTCAACATCATGGTTAGTTATCAGCAGTGGTACAAGTCCAAGAATAAATTTTAAACGTATAAAATCTACAGATAATTTAGCAACCGTTCTCGCAACTGAGCTGTCAAACGGCGGAGGAACTAAATACCTTTTAACCTCCAACACATTATATGAAATAAATGGTCTTGTTATATTCAATTTACCAATTGAAATCAATAATGCATACGTTCAAGGATTAGATTCTAATGAGGATATTATACTTAGAACATCAGGAAATATTTTTGAAGGTGCTACAGGCGGAAATATAAAAAATGTTACACTTAGAGCCGTAACCGGGAGTATTTTTAACCTGAGTGGAACAGCAGCTCAAAATTTAGTTTTTAGGGACTGTGTCGTTGCCAACTCAGCCAGTGTGGGGACAATATCTGGTTTTGGATTGGTGTTTTTTAGTATTGTTCAATTTTCAGGAAATACAACCGGTATCACTTACAATAATATAACGCAGCTGTTACTAAGTAACATGGGCTGGTTTGGCAATAATACAGGAACCTACGAAAAACTAACCGGAACATTTACATTGGTAGAAAAACAAGGCGGTTTTAGTCAGGTTGACGGTACTGCGATAGGATTTGATGTTTCTACATCCGGACTTACCATCTCTGGAGATGCAGTATTAGAATCTGTAGTATTTACGGGTACAAACACAACAGGATATGTAAAACCCTATACAACGGGAACGTATACGGGATTTAATTTTAATAATAGCTGGAGTGTAAGATCAGCAGGAATACCAACAGAAACAGACGCAAATGCTACAGCCGATTTTGCGATGGATTATGCTGTTGGATTAGGCCTTTCAGTCAGTTTTACAAATGGTGCTAATCCAAGTAATATAGTAAAAGTAGGCTCAGGAACGCCTACTACAACATATTCAAATCTATTTAGATTTTCAACTGATGCTGCAAATCGTTTACGTTATCTGGGGAAAAAGAAAAGAATTTTCCAGGTTGGAGGATCTATCTCTTTTCAGGTACCTGCTGCCGGTATATACATCATTTATATTGCTAAAAATGGAACTGCCATAAGTCAATATAAAGTTTACGGAAGAGGACTGGCTGCAAATGATATTATTGTACTGCCATTAAATGCAACCACAGAATTAGTTAACAATGATTATATCGAAGTTTTTGCCCAGCGATACAGCGGAAGCAACGGAGATATTATTGTACCCAATATGACAGTTACAATTGAATAGTATTGTTAGTGATTAGTGAAAAGTAATTAGTGATTAGTTACTATATAGATATAAAAAAGCTCAATTTTTAAATTGAGCTTTTATTGTTATTTCGCTTTTCTCTAATCATTCTTCACTAATTACTTTTCACTAATCACTCAACAAGTTCAAAATCCCCAGGTTTCCAACTTCCGTTAAAAGCACCCGCCTCTGGGCCGTAAATTCTAAAATAAGCAAACCAGCCTCTGTCAGGCAGTGTTTTTATCCATTGTCCTTCTTTTCCCTGAGGAGCTTTAGGGCCAAAATACAAATCGATACTCTTTCCTCCTATTTTATCTTTCAATTCAAATAAAGAGCGCAGGGCCGCTTTATTTTGATCTGTTATAACCTGACTTCTCGTAAGAGCATCATAAATAGTTACCGACCAAAAAAGCTTTGCAGGAACAGGCGTAGGAATAGTTAATTTATATGTTTTTCCACCATCAACATATTTTCCTGTGCCGTCTTTAAGCCCAAGCCAGTATAACGACCCAGAGCCTTCTTTTCTGCGAAACATTGAAGGAGAGGCTCCAATAGCCTGATAAAACCATGTTTCGCGACCATCAAGATCAACATAGTTTTGGGTATTGAAGTCTCCGTCTTCAAATCTTAAGCCAACCCATTCCCATTTTCTGTCATTCCATACTACTTTATCAGGGCGGCGGTCGGCAAACGATTGTACTCTCATTTGCGCATTAGCTATTTTCGCCGCTTTTTCGAGTATTCCTTTCAAACGTGCATCGGGTTTAAAAGGTTTTCCTTTTATAATGCCTAATACAGCAAGTTCTCCGTAATAATTTCGATACCCATCATAAGCAGGTTCACGCTGAATTACATCATTTAGCGCTTCCCAGTATTTAATATTATTTTCCCATGCAACAGGCGTTGTATTTTGAGGTTTATCTGTAAGTTCCAGCCAGGTTGGTTCTTTCCAGTCTGCTGCTTTGTTTAACGGATATACTTTTACCGTTTTAATGCGTTCCATTGCCGCTTTTACATCACCGCCTACAGGAAGTGACCGTATTCCAACCGTAAGATTGTTGGATGAAGATTTCCATACATGATAACCAGAACCCGGAACAGAACCTTTATAAGCAGGTGGCAGTAATAAATGTTTTCCGCCATTTCCAGCATCGGGACCCGGAATTCCCATATCGGCAACCCATCGCTGATTTACGTCCATAGCAACCACAATAAGCGGCCCTTTAGGAACATCAATTATCATAGGCCCTTTAGACAAATCGATTGGAATTGGCCCATAAGGAGTATCAGAATTTAATGTAAATCCTATTTGTCCCGGTTTTGTATCTAATGTTCCAAATGAACTGTTTGGTATGATTTTAATAGAGTCATTCCCTTTTACCAAACCTTCACCCGAAACTGTTGGATAGAAAAATTTATAAGCTTGTACAGCACGGCTTAAATCAGCATCATCGTATGCTTTTTGTATTGTTTTTTCGGTTGGATAACCTCCAACAAATTCATAACCGTCTGAACTGGAAGCTGACGAATTACTGCCTGAATCTACAGCGTCAGATTCTTTTTTACAGCTGCTTAAAACAAGAAGAAGCAGACTCAGATATAGAAATAGCTTTTTCATAAAAAATGGTTTTATTAATTATTTCGCTTTCACAGATTTTCCTGTTTTTGACCCTTTATCTTCACTCAGGTTATAGGTCACTTTTTCAATTTTTCCGGTAAACTCAAAAGGAAGTTTATAATTAAAATCGACTGGAGAACCTACATCCATCCCCACATCTAAACCTTCATTAAGAGATATTTGAAGCGGAATTGTTCTTTCCAGATGTTCTTCCCCTACTTTTTTGCCATTAACAAGCAGCGTAACTGTTGCGCCTTTTCCTCTTTCTTCTCCTTTACCTTCGTATTTAAAATCAACAACCAGTTTTACTTTTCCTTTTGGCAGCACTTCATTTCCTGAAACTGTTGGGCGTTCCAGAGCAAGATTATTGTAAACAAAGTTTGGTTTTCCGTTTTGCACATACAGTCCGTATCCGCCCACTAAACCTCCGTGTGTTACAATCATTCCTTCTGCTCCATTGTCAGGAACATCAATATCTGCCGTAATCGACCATGATTTATTGAGAATACGCGGCGCGGCTTCGTTTGGCAAACCCACTTGTCCGGAATAATAAGTAAAAGTATTCGTGTCTCCGGCCAGCGTTGGTCTTCCCATTAATTCACCGTTAAGTCTTTCAACAGCACGCCAATCCAGCGGAAGTACATTATATTTCGCCGCTTCGACCCACCATAAATCCTGCAGTTCTCTTAATTTCTGCGGATTTTTTGCTGCCAAATCATTTGCCTGACTAAAATCTTCATCGACTTTATAAAGTTCCCATTTTTGTTTATCGGGATCAAATGCACCACGATTTGGGTTCCAAGGCGCAAATGATAATGCCGAAGCCATCCAGCCATTATGATAAATCCCTCTGTTTACGGCCAGTTCAAAATATTGGGTCGTATGTTTTTCTTTTGCTTTGGCATCATTAAAAGTATAAGCAAAACTGATTCCTTCAATAGGCTTTTGAGTAATACCGTTTACAACTTGCGGAGGTGTGATCCCAATAACATCATAAATTGTTGGCACAACATCAATGGTATGCGTAAACTGGCTTCTTAAACCTCCTTTGTCTTTAATTTTTGCCGGCCATGAAATAATCATCGGATTTCTTGTTCCTCCAAAATGACTGGCAACCTGTTTTGTCCATTGAAATGGCGTATCCATTGCCCACGCCCATTCTGCCGTAAAATGATTAAAATGTTTTGGTCCGCCCAATTCGTCTATCACTTTAAGGTTATCCTGCCATTTTTCGGGAATTCCGTTAAAAAACAAATTTTCATTTACAGATCCTTCAATTCCACCTTCGGCACTTGCTCCGTTATCTCCGGCAATGTAAATGATAATGGTATTATCTGCATCCGGCAGTTGTTTTACAGCATCGACCACTCTTCCCATTTCATAATCACAATGCGAACCGTAGGCTGCAAATACTTCCATCATTCTGGCATACAAACGTTTTTGATCGGCATTGAGTGAACTCCACGCAGGCAGGCTCTCCGGTCTTGTCGTAAGTTTTGCATCAGCAGGAATAACACCCAGCTTTTTCTGTCTTTCAAAAGTCTGCTCTCTGTAAGCATCCCATCCCATATCAAATTTACCCTTGAACTTGTCTATCCATTCTTGCGGAGCATGATGCGGTGAATGTGCCGCGCCTGGCGCAACGTATAAAAAATAAGGTTTATCTGGTGCGATCGATTTTACTTTTTGAACCCAGGCAATAGCATGGTCTGCAAGATCGACCGTCATATGGTAGTTTGGGTCCTGAGAAGCCGGAACAAGATTTCGGTTCTCAAACAAAACCGGGTTCCAATGGTTCATATCTCCCGAATTAAATCCGTAAAAATATTCAAAGCCCAAACCATTTGCCCAGCGGTCAAAAGGCCCTGCTTCGCTGGTTTCCCAAGCGGGTGTATTGTGATTTTTACCAATCCATGCTGTCATGTAACCATTTTGACGTAAAACTTCGGCAATAGTTGCTGCATTTTTGGGCAGTATGCAAACTGCACCATCATAACCTGTAGCCGCTTCTGTAATTCCTGAAAAAGAAACCGAATGATGATTTCGTCCTGTTATTAAGGCTGCACGCGTTGGACTGCAGAGCGCTGTGGTATGAAATTTATTGTAACGAATTCCTTCTGCCGCCAGTTTATCCATTGTTGGCGAAGGTACGCCTCCGCCAAAAGTGCTAAACTGTCCAAATCCCGAATCATCTAATAAAATTAACACCACGTTTGGAGCGCCTTTTGGTGCTTTTACAGGCTGAGGGAATTGCGGCGGATCTGAATCCAGATAAGTTCTGCCTACATATCCCGAAAAGTGAAAATCGGGTTGTGGTAAAACTTTTGGAGTTTCTGGTTTGTCATTTTCTTGGCTAAAAGTAAACTGCGTACCAAGAATTACAAATAATAGAAGTGCTGCCTTATTTTTTATGAAAATTAAGGCAGTATCCCAAATGAGATTTGTTTTCATGATTTGTTGTTTTAAAGGATAACTAAGTTACAACTTACTAACAACCAAAATCTTACAAACACGTTTCATATTATAACTTGAAACCTTTTTCTCAAATCATTTCAAAAAAAATGGCGCATATAGCGCCATTTTATAATTTATAATTAACAATTGATAATTACTTCTTATCTATTTTATAAAGTCTTCCCTGATCTGTTACCGCATACAAAGCACCATCTGCACCTTGCGTAATATCTCTAAAACGCTGGCCTTCGCTGGCCAATAATCTTTCTTCTCCAACTACTTTATTATCTCTAATAACAAGTCGGGCAATATGCGTAGCGCTTAATGAACCAATAAAAAGATTATTTTGCCATTCCGGCACACGATTTCCTGAATAGAAAGTCATGCCGCTAGGAGAAATCACAGGATCCCAGTAATAAACCGGCTGTTCCATTCCCGCTTTTTGTTGAATAGCGTCGCCAATTGGCTGTCCGCTGTATTCAATTCCGTAGGTAATCGTTGGCCATCCATAATTTGTTCCCGCTTTCAAACGATTGATTTCGTCACCACCTCTTGGTCCGTGTTCACTCTCCCAAATTTCTTTCGTAACCGGATGTATAGCAAGCCCCTGCGGATTTCTATGTCCGTATGTGTATATTTCTGGCAAAGCATTTGCGCCGCCAAAAGTTGGATTTCCGGGTGCAGCCTGTCCGTCTTTTGTAATTCTGACTACTTTACCAAGACTTGCCGTTAAGGATTGTGCCAAAGGTCGGGTTTGCAATACAGAACGTTCTCCCGTACTTACCACAAGATTTCCGGTTTGATCAAACAGAATTCTTCCTCCATAATGCAAATCGCTAGGATTTGCAGGACTTGAACGATAAATTATGGTTGCGTTTTCGATAGTTTTTTCGTCGTTTGCCAGTTTTCCTTTTGCAACAGCTGAAATATTTCCGCCTGTTACGGCTTCAGAAAATACCCAATAAATCATTTTGTTTGTTGTATAATCAGGATCAAGGCATAAACCTAATAAACCTCCCTGATTCGCAGGATTTACAGCTGGTAAACCTGTAATTGGCGCGCTGACCACTCCGGCAGTTGTCACGATACGTAATGTTCCCGTTGTTTTTTGAGTAACCAAAAGTCGGCCGTCAGGAAGCACTTTCACGCCCCACGGACTTGTAAGTGCCGATGTAATGATTTCTGTTTTAAATTCTGTATTGGTAGTCATACCGTTAATTCTGGTCTGGCCAGAAAAAGCAGGTTTATATTGTGTATTTGCAGGATTAGTTTCTACAGGATCGGTTACGGTTCCGCCTCCATTTTCAGGATCATCATCGTTGTTGTTGCAGTTAAAGGCAAATAATGCACTCGAAAGAATCAAAATGTACTTTAAATTTTTCATAGTAGATATTTATTAAATTAATTTGGGTTATAGCTTCAAATATCCAAAATAAAAATTCAAAAATTTTATATAATTTAAGGAAAGGCTTACAGAATTCTTATTGTAAAAACTTTGTATTTAGCTATCACTATCATTCCATAGGAATGTTTCGTTGGTAGAAAAAACAATAATTGTCTGGGTTTACGTTCCATAGGAACGTTTGACACATTCAGATAATTAAAAAATGACATTAAAACCAAACGTTCCTACGGAACGTAAAATAATAATAACATATTTTTTTCTACCGACGAGATGTCCCTCTGGAACATAGAAATATTATACAAAAAATAAGGGCTGTCTCAACTTTTGAGACAACCTTCCTTCTATTTTTTTGGATCCTCTACCAGCTGTATTTCAATATCAATCTGGCATTAAATGGTGTTCCTGCCGTAAGGTGAATTTCTTCTACAGGATCCGTTTCATTTGCTAAACGGGATTCTGTTAAAAATTGCGTTTCCTTCCATTTTGTATTAAAAATATTGTCGATGTTTACCCCTATCGAAACTTTTTTAATTTGATAATTTACAGAGAAATCTGTGATGCAATATCCTTTTGCCACAACCGAATTATCTTCATTCGCCGGACGATCACCCAAAAATCGTGTTCTTAAACTTCCCGAAAACCCTTTTAAATCCTTCACCGAAAATCCGTTCATTAAAGTATGAACCGGAGCAAGCGGTAAATAATCATTTCCTTTTGGTTCGTCAATTGATCTGGCGTGTGTATACGTATAATCGGTATTCCAAAATAACCAGTTTGTTAATTGGTATCTAAAACCAAAATCAAAACCTTTACGTTCTGTTTTTCCGCTTGGTTCAACAACCGCTTCGTCGCCCACATACACAAATTCTTGCGCTAAATACAAATACCAAATTGCTGAGTTTACAATCATTCTTGGAAACGGTTTCCAGTTAATTCCTAAATCGGCACCGTAGGTTTCAGGCAGGATTTTTTCGCCTTTCTGCGCCACAACTACGCGTGTATCATTACTGTGAAATCCTTTTCCTAATTTTAAAAAATACTGAAGTTTATCATTTTGAGTATATAGGAAATTTAGTTTTGGGCTTACAATCGCTTTTGTCTGCGTTTGATTTGTATAAGTTGAAGCCAGTTGATCTTCATATCCAAACTTGAAATAATCCAAGCGAACACCTGAATTAATCAGCCATTTTCCTGATGTAAAATCAAAACTGGTGTAACTAAAAAGGTTAGTTTGGTTTACGCTTCCTAAACTCAAATATTCTAAAACCGTTTTTCGGCTTAAAGTATGCGACAATTCTACATCTTTATTGTTGTCGTTTCTTAATCCTGCACCTAATTTAAAAAGCCATTTTTCGTTTAGCTTCTCATTATACTCCGACTGAAAACCAACAATGGTTCTGTTTTCTTTTTGTTTGATTTGGTCGCCGTTTACAGGATCATTCAGGAAAAAAGTAAAATTCGAATACAATTCAAAATCATATTTACTCAAATATGCCGTGTTTTTAATATGTGCGTTTTCGTCAATTTTGGCATCATATTGCAGGTTGAAATTGGTTCTTCCCGTATTTCCGCCTTCATTTGGATCAATTGCTCCATAGTGCGAAATTGTTCCGTCGTTTACTGCACGGTCCGGAATTTGTCCGCTGGCATCCCATTGACTTTTAAAATGCGAAACAGCAATTGCCAGTTTATCTCCGTTATTCATTTTTGCAGCATATTTTCCAAACAAATTAATTCGGTTAAAGTTTTGCGGCGCATCAAAATAACCATCGGTCATCATGTATTCTCCCGCAAAATATGCCGACTGATTTTCCTTATTCAGTAAATTGAACAAAGCCACAGTACGAAAAGTATCAAACTGTCCGCCCTCAAAAGACAGTGAACTGTTTTGCAAAGCATTTTTAGTATTAAAACCAACATATCCCGCCGTTGTAAAATCACCTTTATCTGCAAAATAAGAACCTTTATCAAAATCGATATTATCTACCGTTTCCGGAATCACAAAATGAAGATCGGCGTAACCTTGTCCGTGTGCGTGCGAAACCATATTAACCGGCATCCCGTCTACCGTAACATTAATATCCGTACCGTGATCGCAGTCAAAACCACGCAGAAAAATCTGCTCTGCTTTTCCCCCGCCCGCGTGCTGGCCAATAAAAAGCCCCGGAACTTTACGCAATAAATCCTGCGAGTTAGATACTGGCTGAATTTCTAAATCTATTTTTGAAATTGTATTAAGATATTTCAAATTGTTGGTAATCGTAACTTCTTCCAGTAAAAAAGGTTTTTCTTCTAATTGAATTGAAAGTAAATCAGTTGCAGAAATTTTTATTTTCTGTGTAATAAATCCTTGTTTTGAAATTTGAAGGCTGTCGTCGATTTTAGTTTCTTCTAAAGTGAATTTTCCGTTTATGTCTGTGTGAGCGTGTGTTTTAGAAATCAAATTCCGAATCAAAACATCAGATAATGGTTTTCCGTTTGCACCATTTACAGTCCCAGAAACTGCTTGTGATTTTGCCGAAAAAGAGAGGATAAAAACAGAGAAAACGAATAAGAATCGCATGTAGTAAGTTTTGGTATTGGATCGCAAAAATACTATTCTAGCTTTTGGAATGCAATTAATTTTAAATACATAACTGTGCGTGTAAAGCTTTGTCAAAGTTTAAAACTTTGACAAAGCTGCTGAGTTTTTAAACAAAAAAATCCCATTATAAAATGGGATTTCTTTAATTTTCTAAAAATGCAATTAATATTTAATAGCAATTTTACCAATCGTTTTTCCGGATTCTAAAAGCTGATGCGCTTTTTTAAGATTCTCTGCAGAAAGTCCTTTATAGGTTTCTTTTAAAGTTGTTTTTAAAACACCTTCGTCTAATAAATCGGCGATTTTATTTAAAATATGATGCTGTTCGATCATATCTTCCGTTTGAAACATCGAACGTGTGTACATCAATTCCCATGAAAAGGAAACACTTTTACTTTTCAATTTATTTAAAACAACAGGTTCTGCACTTCCGGTAATCGAAGCAATATGTCCTTGTGGTTTAATTAATTCCGACATAATATCCCAATATGCATTGGTATCAACAAAATCTAAAATAAAATCTACTTGCTGAAAACCAGCTTCTCTAACCGAAGCAATTAAATCTTTATGATCTACAACAAAATCGGCTCCTTGCTGTTTGCACCATTTTATTGTTTCCGGACGCGAAGCTGTAGCAATTACATTTAAACCAGCGATTTTCTTTGATAGCTGAATGGCGATAGAACCAACACCGCCGGCACCTCCGATAATTAAGATTGATTTTCCTTTGTCTTTCTCAGGATTGATTCTGATTCTGTCAAAAAGGATTTCCCAGGCTGTTAAACCGGTTAACGGAATCACGGCAGCTTCTGCATTCGTTAATGATGTTGGTTTATTACCTACAATTCTTTCGTCAACAATTTGAAATTCGGCGTTACTTCCTTGTTTTGTTAAATCTCCGGCGTAATAAACCGGATCGCCAACTTCAAATAAAGTTACTTTTTCTCCAACTGCCTGTACAATTCCTACGGCATCCCAGCCAATAATTTTTGGGTTTTCCAGAACGGTATCTTTTGCAGCACTCTGGCGAATTTTAAAATCAACCGGATTTACGGAGATTGCATCAATTTTTACTAATAAATCGTGCGCTCCGGGTATGGGTTTTGCAGTTTCAAATTCTATAAAACTGTCTTTTTCTTCTATGGGTAATGATGATTTGAATCCTATTGCTTTCATCGTTTTTTTTATTTTTGGTTTAAAATATACTAACAAAGATACGAGTCGTTTGATTCTTAAAACTGGTATATTTTTATTTTATATTGGTACAAATTCAGCAATTTGAAAAGGTTCTGAGATGCTAAGTTTTTTATTTCACGCAGATTTTACAGATTTAGGCAGATTAAAAAGATCTGCGTTTATCTGCTTAAATCTCTTTTAAATCTGCGTGAAAAAACATTTTTAAAAAGTAAATTTGCTTAAAAATCTCTTCAAAATGAATATCCGCAAAGCCAATATATCCGATTCAAAATACATTGCTCCTATTTTATTATTGGCAATGGAGGACATCATTTATAAATATATGGGCAAGAAAGATCATGACAGCGCACTCGAATTGGTTTCTTATTTTACTGAAAGAGAAGGTAATCAATATTCGTATGAGAATTGTTTTGTAGCCGAGTCTGAAAATGAAATTATTGGCGCAGTAAGCGTTTATAATGGTGCCGATTTACGCGAATTGCGCGCCCCTATTATTCATTATGTACATCTCAATTTTAATCCTGATTTTTATCTTGAAGAAGAAACACAGGCTGGTGAATATTATATTGATTCGGTGGGAATAAACCCGAAACATCAGGGAAAAGGAATTGGTTCTAAAATACTTCAGTTTCTAATTGATGAATATGTACATAAAAATAAACAGACTTTGGGATTATTGGTTGATGAAAATAATCCGCTGGCGAAAAACCTTTATTTAAAACTTGGATTTAAAGTTGTGGGTAAAAAAACTTTGGTTGAAAAAAAACTGGATCATCTTCAAATAAGTCCGAATTAAAATTCGGCTCTGCCAAAGAAAATTAGTATTTTTAAACCAAAACCGCTTGTAATGAACCACCAAATATTTGAATCTAATTATAAAAAACTGGGATTTTTAATTCTGAATCCCGAAACTGTTGAGGAAATTAATGGTGATGATTACAAAGCTTATATTAAGGTATTGTATTTACCGGAAGGTTACGAAATAACAATTGACTTTAAACAATACAAAACTTCAAGCCCTTCTCTGTTTTTTATAAACAGCAATCAATATTTACAGATTAATAAGGAAGGAAAAAAGCAGGGCTATTTTATGTATTATAACCGCGACTTTTATTGTGTACAGATTCATGATGCCGAAGTTGCCTGCGACGGTTTGTTATTCAATAATATTTTTGAAATGCCAATGACAACTTTGCCTGATAAGGAAGTTTTATTTGTTGAAGGCATTTACAATCAGATTCAGCAGGAATTTGACGCTCCCGATTCTTCGCAGGAAGAAATGATCCGCACCTATTTAAAACAGCTTATTATTAAAGCTACCCGAATTTGGAAAATACAGCAATTGGGTGTTTTAAATGATGAACCTTCAAAAGAAATGGATTTCTTTAGAGATTTCAGCCGATTGGTCGAAATTCATTTCAGAACCAAACATACCGTTGCAGATTATGCTGATATATTGGGTCTTGCGCCCAAAACACTTTCGAATAAATTCAATCGCTTAGAGCTTTCTCAGCCTAACGATATTATTAAAGATCGTATTATTCTGGAAGCTAAAAGACTTTTGGGCTATTCTTCATTAAGTGTAAAAGAGATTGCTTACCAGCTTGGTTATGAAGATCCAGCTTATTTTAACCGACTTTTTACCAATAAAGTTGGCGACACTCCATCTAATTTCAAGAAAAAATACCTTCAAGGGAAAAATGTACAATTAGAATAGACTTTTGTCTATTTTTACAGCCTTATTGCCGCCATATCTTTGTCCTATCAAATTATAAATAATTAAAAAGACAAATGATATGAAAACTATTAATGTATTACAACAGGGTTTATTTATTGCAGCATTGTTAATCGTAAATACAATTGCTTCAGCACAAGAAAGACAATTTAAAGGGCAAAATGACCCTGAAATTTTTACAGAAGTCAGAGGGTTTTTAAATGCCTTAAATTCTGGTGACGGAAAACCTTTGGAACAATTATCTGTAGCAGATGCCAGAAACGTTTTGGTTGGTGCGCAAAAATCAGTTGAAGTTGATTATTCTGGTATCGAAGAATCTGAAAGAGTAATTTCTCAAAACGGTTTAAAAGTAAAAATTCATATTACAAAACCTAAAGGTGCTAAAGCAAATGCTCCGGTATTTATCTTTATTCACGGCGGTGGATGGGTTTTAGGGGATTATCCAACTCACAGAAGACTGGTTAGAGATTTGGTTGTAGAAAGTGGTGCTGTTGCGGTTTTCCCAGATTATACTCCTTCTCCGGAAGCTCAATATCCGGTAGCGATTAATGAAATTTATGCAGCGACTCAATGGGTAGCCGAAAACGGAAAAGAAATTGGTGTAAACGGTAAAAACCTTGCTGTTGTGGGAAATAGTGTGGGTGGAAATATGTCTGCAGCGATTACTTTAATGGCAAAAGATAAAAAAGGGCCACACATTAAATTACAAGTTTTATTATGGCCGGTAACCGATGCTAATTTTGAAACTGAATCTTATAATTTATATGCTAACGGGCGTTTCTTAACTAAAAATATGATGAAATGGTTTTGGGATAATTACCTGCCAGATGCTTCAAAAAGAACAGAAAAATATGCTTCTCCATTGCAAGCAAGTTTAGAAGATTTGAAAGGCTTACCTCCTGCACTAGTTCAAACTGCTGAAAATGATGTTTTAAGAGATGAAGGTGAAGCTTATGCAAGAAAATTAAACGAAGCCGGAGTTCCTGTAACTTTAACAAGATACAACGGATTGATTCACGATTACGGACTTTTAAATCCAATTGCAAATGTTCCGGCCATACAAACTGCGATTCAACAGGCTGCAGTTGTAATTAAAACAACATTGAAATAAGAATCTACATATTTGAAAATAAAAGGGATAGAATTAATTTTCTATCCCTTTTTGGTATTTTATCGTTTATTTTAAACAATTTGACGATCATTATGTCGTTATTAAAAAATAACCAGACGATTTTTCTTTAATTCTTAAAAGGAATTCGTTTAATGACATTGAAATAAAAATTAATAATTAGAATGAAAAACATAACCATATTAGAAGCAGGTTTAATTTTAAGAATAGTTTTAGCAATCACGATGCTTTCAGCCGTAGCTGATCGTTTTGGACTTTGGGGCGCACCCGGTTCAAATGGCGTTGCATGGGGAAACTGGGAAAATTTTGTTGTTTATACCCAAACTCTTAATTCTTTTGCAAACAAGGCCACAGCAGAAATTTTAGGCAGTATTGCAACTTTTTTCGAAGTTTTACTAAGCTTGTTATTATTGTTTGGTTTTAAAACCAGAATTGCCGCTTTAGGAACTGCCCTTTTATTGTTTCTTTTTGCATTTTCAATGGCTGTTTCAATTTCAGTAAAAGCACCTCTTGATTATTCGGTTTGGACAAGTGTTGCCGCTGCTTTATTACTTGCTAATATTGGAAAAACTTCTTTTGCGGTCGATAATAGGATATAGGTTGTAGTTTTCAGCCGCAGTTTTCAGTCGCAGTCGCTATAACTTTGACAAAGTTTCTGAGCACCAAGACTGAAAACTGAGACTGCGACTGAAAACTCATAACTCATAATTCATAACTTTTTTAAGGTATATTTAAGGTCACGAACAAATTTGTATTCGTAAATTAGCAAATACAAAAACATATCTTAATGACAGTACTTACTTTTACCCTGATAATGCTGCTTGGTGCTTTTTTAGCTGGCTTTATTGGTTCATTATCAGGCTTGGGCGGAGGTATAATTATTATTCCGCTTCTCACTATTATTCTTGGTGTTGATATTCATTATGCAATTGGGGCCGCTTTAGTTTCGGTAATTGCAACTTCTTCGGGTTCTGCGGCGGCTTATGTTAAGGAAGGAATTACCAATATGCGCCTTGGGATTTTTCTGGAAATCGCTACAACAATCGGAGCCGTTTGCGGTGCTTTACTTTCTACCATTGCTCCTACTTCATTTATAGCAGTTTTATTCGGACTTACATTAATTTTTTCGGCTATAAATTCGCTTCGCAAAAAAGAAGAACATATTGTATTAGAATCTAGTCCGCTGGCTAAAAGCTTAAAACTTCAGGGAACTTATCCTACGCATGACGGACAAGTGGTAAGCTACGGAACTAAAAATGTTATTGGCGGTTTCAGTATGATGGGAATTGCCGGAATGATGTCTGGTTTACTGGGGATTGGTTCTGGTGCTTTTAAAGTTATTGCGATGGATAATATTATGCGAATTCCGTTTAAGGTTTCTACCACAACCAGTAATTTTATGATGGGCGTTACGGCAATGGCGAGTTCTGTTATTTACATTCAAAAAGGATATATCGAACCGGGAATTTGTATGCCGGTTGTTATTGGTGTTTTATTTGGCGCAATGGCAGGGGCAAAAATTTTGGTTAGAACAAATCCTAAAAAACTTAGAATATTTTTCGCTTGTTTAATTTTTGTGTTAGCAGTTAATATGATTTATAATGGACTTAATGGGAAAATCTAAAGTTATGACGCACGAAAAATTTGGAGAAAAAGATTTTCAAACCATTATTGGAAACTTATTACGCTATGGTGTTTGGATTTCATTATCGGTAGCTTTTATTGGCGGAATCGTTTATTTAATGCACCACGGAAATGACATCGAAGATTATTCTGTTTTTAAAGAAAATGACCTAAATATATTTGAAGTAATTGCGTCGGTTGTGAATGGTGTAATTTCTGGAAGCGGTGAATTTTTGATCTTCTTCGGAATTATATTATTGTTTTTAACACCCGTTTTTAGGGTTTTACTTTCTCTTTTCTCTTTTTTGATTGAGAAAGATTATTTATATGTAGTTATCACGCTAATTGTTATTCTGATTATTATAACCAGTATTTCATTTGGATTCTCGCATTAGAATTTTAGATTGTAGAGTTCAGATTGTAGATTTTTGGAATTTGGAATTTAAAAATTGGGATTTGATATTGATATTGAAATTTAGAAAAATTTATGGAAATAGGAATCGATAGTTTTGCTTCGGCAATGTACGGCGACAACAACACTTTGAGCAGTGTTGACGCGATGGAGCAACTGCTGCAGAGAATTGAATTTGCAGATCAGGTTGGATTGGATGTTTTCGGGATTGGCGAACATCATAAAAAAGAATTTCTGGATTCGGCAACAGCGGTAATTTTGAGTGCCGCTGCGGCAAGAACAAAAAATATTCGTTTGGCAAGTGCAGTAACGGTTTTAAGTGCTGCAGACCCTGTTAGGATTTACCAAAGTTTTGCAACCTTAGATTTAATTTCAAAAGGAAGAGCCGAAATTGTTGTTGGGCGCGGATCTGCTATTGAAGCTTATCCTCTTTTTGGATATGATCTTAAGGATTATGATGCGCTTTTTAAGGAAAAACTCGAATTGCTTTTGCAGGTTAGAGATAATGAATTTATAACGTGGTACGGAAAATTTCGTCCGGAACTAAATAATTTACCCGTTTACCCGAGGGCTTTACAGGAAAAAATGCCGATTTGGCTTGGCGTTGGCGGAACTCCGGAGTCTTTTGTAAGAGCCGGAAGTTTAGGTTTGCCTTTAATGGTTGCCGTTATTGGCGGGCAAACGCATCGTTTTAGACCTTTGATTGATTTATATCGTGAAGCCGGAAAAGTGGCAGGTTTTAAACCACATGAATTAAAAGTTGGATTGCATTCGCCGGGATATGTTTCGAATACAACTGAAAAAGCTATCGAAGAATATTATCCGGGTTATGCAGAATTGTGGACAAAATTAGGATATGAGAGAGGCTGGCCACCAGTAACAAAAGGCAAATTTGATGGATTAATTGATGATTTAGGTGTTTTAATTGTGGGAAGTCCGGAAAGAGCTGCAGAGAAAATCTTACGTCACAGCGAAGCGCTTGGAGGTGTTGAAAGATTTACTTTCCAAATGGATAATGCAGGATTAACACATTCACAATTAATGAACGCCATAGAACTTATTGGAACAAAACTAATTCCTTTGATTAAGAAAGGATAATACTTTGTGTTTTTTGGGCCACAGATTACACAGATTAAACGGATTTATGCTGGTATTTTATCTTATGTTTAAAATAAAACTGTGTAAATCTGTTTGCCACGTTAAATCAGTCGGCATTTTTTTTAGCCACAGATTAAACAGATTAAACAGATTTACGTTGGTATTTTTTATCTTATGTTTAAAATAAAGCTGTGTAAATCCGTTTAACCCGCCAAATCCGTGGGCAAATTTTCAAAAAAACTTTGAACCTTTGCTCCTCTGAACCTTTGAACCTTTGAACCTAAAAATTAGAATAATTTGTACGTAACTCCAATTCTAAAGTTAATTGGCTGTTCTGTCTGCCAGTAGTAAGCATTTAACCATTGATAGTAAGAACCGCTGTAAAGGTATTTGTCTAAGATATTAAATACGTTTCCGGTAACTTTAAATTTACCCGTTTCGTATGATAAACCTCCATCAAGTCTGAAATAATTTGGAAGTTTTTCTAAACCTTCACTCCACGTATCTGTTTGGCGTCCAGCAAGGAAAGAACCTCCAATAGAAGCACCAAAACCTTTAAGTGCGCCGCCTTGAACTGTGTAATTTAACCACGCATTTGCAGTATGTTTTGCATAACCCGGAACAATAGAACCTGTTTTAATACTTGGTACATTAGAATCAAGAACGATAGATTCTGTAAAAGCATAGTTGGCAATAAGATTAAGGCCGTCAAATAGTTTTCCTCTTACATCAAATTCAACACCTTCTGCTCTCTTTCTTCCTAAAATAACTTTATATACATCATTTGGTCCGTTAGTTGGGTCAGCAGTAAGCTCGTTTTCTTTTAAAATCCTGTATGCTGAAAGTGAAGTGTTCCATGATCCATCAAACCAATCTCTCTTAATACCAAACTCGATATTATTACCTGTAAGAGGTTTTATTGGATCTCCATTTTGTGTAATACCAGATTGAGGTGTAAAAGCCTGATCGTATAATCCATAAACAGCCGTGTTTGGATCTATAGAAAAACTAAGTCCGGCACGTGGTGTAATGTGGCTGTCTTCCTGAACTTCTCCCCAAGCTGACTGGCTTATCCAGGTATATCTTGCTGCAAGAGTCAATCTTAGTTTATTTTCAAAAAAACCAACTTCATCCTGAACATAACCCGCAGCATATTCAGAACTCATAAGTCCGCCCGCTCTTTTACTAAGAGGCGTTTCGTGATCAAAAGCTGGCAGTCCGTTTGCTGGCGTACCATAATTTGGATTATAAACATTAAAAGGTTTATCAAGTGTATCAAGGTCATGAGATTGTCCCCAATCTGCCATATAATCTTTGCTTCCTAAATCTACTCCACCTAATACTTTATGAGTAATAGGTCCTGTATTAAATTTTCCGTTAACAAAAATCTGACCTAAATACATATTGCTTTCAGCATCCCAAATACCAACATTTCTGATGATATCACCTTCTCCAATAGTTCCTTCAGGTATTCCGTTAAAATCTCTGTCAACGTCACCAGGACCAACAACACCCGGCCAAGAACTGTAACCTTGCTGAATGTATTTAAAATAAGAAGTCTGTGCAGTAAGTTTCCAGTTATCATCAAATTTGTGTTCAAATGTCAGGTAACCGCTGTGATCCTGAATATTGGTATCAGGCAATCCCGGCTGCGTCATTGTAAATCCTACCGGAAGCGTTCCGTATCCGCCAGATGCAGGGCCAAATACATAATAAGAACCCACTTCGGTCATATTTGCATATTGGAAATTATACTCTGCCGAAATTTTTGTTTTATCGTCAATTTGGTATGAAATAACCGGAGCAATTGCATAACGGTTATTGTGTTCAAAAGCACGGTGAGAACCTTTGTTTTGAGCAGCTCCGTTAAATCTGTACAATAATTTTCCTTTTTTATCTAATTTTCCGTCAAGATCAAGACTTACTCGGTAAAAATCATAGCTTCCACCAATGGCAGTAACTTCCCCTTTAGTAATTCCTGTTGGTTTTTTAGTAACCACATTATAAAGTCCGCTTGGATCTCCGCTGGAAAGCATAAATCCTGCAGGCCCTTTTACAAATTCGATATGGTCAACAAAGCTCATATCTTCTGTTAACGGTCCCCAGAAAGAAGACACTACGTTAAATCCGTTACGGAAAGCCTGAATCTGCGAGCCGCGCATGGTAATATTCGTATATAAATCTCCCCAATGCTCTAAACGTACAGCACCACTCACGTTACGAATAACACCATCACTCATACTTGTAATCTGCTGATCTTTTAAAGTCTGAGCACTTACAATTTGTACGTTTTGCGGAATTTCTAATACCGGAGTCTGAAGACGTAATGACAATGAAGGTTTGTCTTGTTTGTATTTATTTTTTGTAATAACAACTTCATCAAGATCTTCCTGGCTTTCAGAAAGTACAAAATTTTTTGTTGTAGTTTGCTTAGCCGTTACTACGATCGTGTTTTCAACAGCGTGAATTCCAACTGCACGAACACTAATGGTGTAAGAACCCGGCTTAACATTTTTAATTTCATACTGACCGTTGTCATTTGTAACAGCCGAATATCTTGTTCCTTTAAGAACTATTGAAACACCCGGTACTGGTTCGTTACCGCTTAAAGAAATCTTTCCGTTTACTTTTCCTAATTCCTGACTTATTGCATTTAGTGAAGTCAAAAGAACCATCAAAAAACAAACTTTCTTAATAATATTTATACTCATTTTAGTACTATTTTAAGTTTTGTTTGGCAAAAGTAAACGGTAATACTGGGTTTTCCAAATTATTTTTAATTATTCTAAATTAATATAATATATTAAGGTCGTTTAGTTATATTTTTACACTTGTAACTTTTTAAACTTCAAGAGAAAGCAAATAATTAAGGAAGTATACTTATCTTTAATCCGCAAAATAAATTTCCACAACAAAAAACATAAATCAATGAATACCACAAAAACAGTTAGAAAAGTTGCTATTGTAGGTTATAATCGAATTCCGTTTGCAAGGGCCAATACCGCTTATGTAAATGTTGGAAATCAGGAAATGATGACCGCAGCCTTAAACGGGCTTATTGATAAATATAATTTAAAGGGACAATTATTAGGTGAAGTTGCCGGAGGTGCCGTAATAAAACATTCTTATGACATGAATATGATAAGAGAATGTGTTATGAAAACCGCTCTCGATCCCGCTACCCCAGCCTGCGATTTGCAGCAAGCCTGCGATACGGGAATTGAAAGTGCTGTTTATATTGCCAATAAAATTGCGCTTGGTCAAATAGAATCCGGAATTGCCGGCGGAGTAGATTCTATCAGCGATATGCCAATTGCTGTAAGTGAAAATTTGAGAAAAACATTGCTTAAAGCCAGACAGGCAAAATCATTGGGAGAAAAAATTAAGGTGTTTTTAAAGCTTCGTCCAAAAGATTTTTCTCCATTAGTTCCAAGAAATGAAGAATCCCAAACCGGACTTTCGATGGGCGGGCATACAGAGATTACGGCAAAATATTATAAAATTTCAAGAGAAGATCAGGATAATCTTGCGCTTAAAAGTCACTTGAATATGGCAAAAGCTTATGACGAAAGTTTTTTTGATGATATGATTACGCCTTTTAACGGACTTGAAAGAGATAATAATCTGAGAAAAGACAGCAGTATAGAAAAACTTGCGAAACTAAACCCTGCTTTTGATAAAGCAAACGGAACTTTAACTGCAGGAAATTCAACTCCTTTAACTGACGGTGCGTCATGCGTACTTTTAGCCAGCGAAGAATGGGCAAAAGAACGCGGATTACCAATCCTGGCTTATATTACTTTTGCAGAAATTGCGGCGATTGAATATGTCAAAAATCAGCAGAATCTTTTATTGGCACCTTTATTTGCGGCCAGTAGAATGCTTGAAAAAGCCGAATTAAATCTACAGGATTTTGATTATTATGAAATTCACGAAGCTTTTGCTGCTCAGGTTTTAGCGACTTTAAAAATTTGGGAAAGCCCGGAATTGAGTGCCGAATTAGGTTTGAAGAAAAACCTTGGTGCAATTGACCGAGAAAAACTAAATGTAAAAGGAAGCAGTCTTGCAGCTGCGCATCCTTTTGCCGCAACCGGAGGAAGAATAATTGGCGTTATGGCAAAATTATTAAATGAAAAAGGTTCAGGAAGAGGTTTTGTTTCTATTTGCGCTGCGGGCGGACAAGGCGTTACGATGATTATTGAAAAATAATAAATTCAATATTTACACTTTACAACAAACCCGACAGGTTTTTAAAACCCGTCGGGTTTACTTATAAGATCAAATAAAACTTTTGAATTCCATTTTATAAATTCGCTGAATCTGCTAAATCTGCGGGAGTAATTTTTGCACGCAGATTTAGCAGATTTGGCAGATTTTTTAATTTCTCCCTTTTTAAAAGCAAATTCTAAAATTTCAGAATTAAACTATGCGACAAACCCGACAGGTTTTAAAAACCTGTCGGGTTTACTTTTAAGATCAGAATAGATAATTTTACATCTAATTAAAAAGCAAATTCTTCAACAGAAGATAAAGCTTTTGGTAAAGCGTTTTCTGCAAAATCTGGGATTGCAGTTCCTTCAACTCGGAAAGTCGTAACATCAGTCATTCCTAAAAAACCTAATACCGTTCTAAGATACGACTCCGAAAAATCGTAACTTTTGTATGGTCCTTCAGAAAATATAGCGCCGGAAGCGATTGATAAATATACTTTTTTATCGGTAACTAAACCTTTAGCCCCTTCTGCACTATAGCTAAAAGTTTTTCCTGCTCTGGCAACCTGGTCAATCCATCCTTTTAAAACTGCCGGAATTCCGAAGTTGTATAAAGGCACACCAATTACGATTACATCAGATTCTAATAGTGTTTTTATTGCTGCATCAGAATATTTCAATGCGTCTGTTTGTTCTGGCGTATGTGCTTCTGCAGGCGTATAAACAGCATTAATATGCGAACCCGTTAAATAAGGTAAAGGTGTTTTAGTAAGGTCTAGTGTCTGCACTTCTGTTTCTGTTTGTGATGCTAGTTTTTCGATAATAGCATTTGATAATTGGTTACTAAACGAAGTATCTCCGTTTGTACTTGTAATTATGCGTAGAATTTTTTGGCTCATGATTTAAATTATTTGTTTTGCAATACAAACTTATCTACATTTGCTATCTCTTTTATAGTACTATCTTCAAGGATAGCGCTATCCTTAAGGATAGTAATGTGATAAATATGGAAACAGAAGTAAAAGCACCGGCAAGAACACATCAAAAAGACGACAAAGACTGCAGACCACAAGAATGCATGGCGGCACTATTACCTGTAAGAGATGCATTAGAGGTTTTAAGCGGAAGATGGAAATTACCCATTTTAATTGCTTTGTCTGACAGACCAAAACGTTTTAAAGAAATTTCTAAAGACATCAACGGGATTACAGATAAAATGCTTTCTAAAGAATTAAAAGATCTCGAAATAAATAAGCTTGTTACCAGAACAGTTTATGATACTTTTCCGCCAACGGTCGAATATTCAAGAACAGAACACAGTCAATCGCTTACAGATGTTATTATGGCCTTAAAAGACTGGGGAACTTTGCACAGAAAAGAAATTATCGGAAAATAAAAGATTTAAATTTTCAGCAAACTTTTTTTGCCACAGATTAAAGGATTAAAATGATTTTTGAATTGCCTCCTGCTTTAGCTGGAGGTTAAAAGGTAAAAGTAAAAGGCTTTGGCCAAACTATTGATTGTTTGGCTAAAGCCTTTTGTTCGTTAATTATTTTTCCATCCAGCTAAAGCTGGAAGCTATTGATTTAAAAACTTTGAGCCTTAGCTTTCGATACTAAAACATAAAAATCTAAATTGCTATTTTTCACGCAGATTCAGCAGATTTTTTTTATTCCTCTAATTCTTTATTAATACCCTGCATATAAAACCTATGTTCCTCTGCACCTTTGAACCTTTGTACCTTTGTACCTTTGTACCTTTCTAAAATCTCAATCGATATCGTAAAGAAATTTTAGTAAACAAAACAATTATACAGAAAAAGTTTAAATTTGGTTGCCCAAATCACTAAAAATTCTGAATAATCATGAGAAAAAATCTACAATTTAACATTAAAAATAAATTGCTTAGTTGTTTAATATTAGCTTTTGCATTATTGATTTCTTCGCAATCCTATTCGCAGTACATCACGCAAAACATTGCTCCCACTGCAGTTATCAAAGAAGGACTTTCGCTGGAACAATCTTCTGACGGAAGAATTTTTATAGCAGAAAGAGGCGGTATTGTAAAAGTGTTTCAAAACAATACGGTTACAAATGTATTTACCGTTCCTACCGTAACAGATAACGAACAAGGGTTACTGGGGTTAACCCTTCACCCTGACTTTGCCACAAACGGTTATGTTTATGTTTTTTATTCTATAGAACCAGTAATTGGAACTGTTAGACATAGAATTGAAAGAATCCAGATAGATAATACTAATCAAGTAGTAAGCAGACAGGAAATTTTGCTTTTAGAACCTATTGGAAACGGATTTCATAATGGCGGGGATTTAAAGTTTTTTAACGGTTTTCTTTATGTAACTGTTGGAGATAGTCAGGATAATACCAATTCGCAGAATTTAGACACTTATAAAGGAAAAATTCTTCGTCTTACAGAAGACGGACTGCCTGCACCGGGAAATCCATTTTACGGAAGCGGTTCTGTACAAAGACAAAGTATTTGGGTTTACGGGTTTAGAAATCCGTGGAGATTGGTTCCAAATGCAAAAGTCAATAAATTATTTGTTTTAGATGTTGGAACTTCATGGGAAGAAATTAATGAAATAAGCAATCCAACTATCCGCAATTATGCCTGGGGACATCCGCAGGGAGGCGACGGAATGAAAACCCAAACGGATTTATTTACAAATCCAATATTTACCTACGCCACCGGAAGTATCGGAAATGCTTTAACCAATGGAGTTTTGTATAATCCAACAATCTCACGTTATCCTAATTTAGAGGGAAAATTTATTATTAAAGACTTTGTCCGAAATGCAATTCGCTGGTTTGATCCTAATGTTGCCAATCCCGTTTCTACTGAATTTTATTCGGCACCAGAGTTTCAGGTATTGGGTATGATGTTAGGCAATGATGGCTACATTTATTATTGTGAATACGGAAATAACGGTTCTTTAATTAAATTAGACTATATAGCAACCGCTGCACCAACAATTGTAAATCATCCGGTTTCTCAAACCATAATGGAAACAGATCCGGTAACTTTTACAGTTTCGGCAAGCGGAATAGGTTTAACGTATCAATGGCAGTTTAACAATGTCGATATTAACGGAGCAACTGGATCAACTTATACAATTCCTAATGTAACAAATGCAAATGCTGGTGATTACAAAGTTATTGTAACCAATACAGCTGGAAATGTAACGAGTAATCCGGCAACATTAACGGTAAAACCATTCAGTAATAAACCAACAGTAACAATTGTTTCTCCACTTCCATCATTAAAATGGAATGCTGAAGATGTCGTTCATTTTGAAGCTGCAGCAACAGATGTTGAAGACGGAACTTTACCTGCAAGTGCCTTTTCATGGAGTATTGATCTTTTTCACGAAGACATTCCGGGAGCTGGACACTCGCATCCGGGCGCAAGTCCGCAAGGTGTAAAATCAGGAGACTTTACAGCCTCTAATCAAGGTGAAAAAACGCCAAATGTTTGGTACAGATTTACTGTAAAAGTAACCGACAGCGATGGTTTAACAGCTACTACTTTTGTTGACATTAAACCTAATTTAGTTGATGTTACTGTGACAAGTTCACCAGTTCCTCTTAATTTAGAATTCAATCAAAAACCAGTTACGGCACCTTCTACAAAACAAGTTGTGGCAAATGCAGCGGTACAAACTTTAAACGCGCCAACGCCGCAGTATATTGAAAATATTCGTTACGATTTTGACCATTGGAGTCAGGGCGGAGCTGCAAATCAAACTTTTAAAGCTCCGGCAACGGGAACGATTACTTATACGGCATTTTATACGGCAACTGAACTTCAAAATGCACCATATCTGGGATTAGTTGCTCAGATTCCGGGAACTATTGAAGCAGAAAATTATGATGTTGGTCCAGGTGCTTTTTTGGATAAAAACGGCGGCGGAGATAATGTTTACAGAGCTGGCGACGGCGTAGGAACTGAAGCTTGTAATGAAGGCGGATTTAATCTTGCTTATGTAGCAAAAGACGAATGGCTGAAATATTCTGCAAGAGTAAGTACCAGCGGAAATTATACCATCAATTTAAGAGTATCTACACCTTATGCTAACCGAAAATTACATCTTGAGGTAGACGGTGTAAACGTTACCGGAATTCTTAATATACCAAATACAGGAGGTTTCCAAGCATGGCAGACTCTTGCTGTTCCTAATATTCCTTTAACGCAGGGTAATCATGTTATTACTTTATATTTTGATGAAAATGACACCAATGTAAACAAAATAGAATTTGTATTGTCTGGAATTACCAGCCCAGTGGCCGATTTTGAATTTACACCACAAATGGGATGCGAAAATGAACCTGTTACTTTCACTTCTGTTTCTATTGGTACAATTGATAATTATTTATGGAATTTTGGAGCTGGCGCACAGCCTGCAACAGCAACCGGAGTTGGCCCTCACACTGTAACTTATTCTACAGAAGGTGATAGTGAAGTTTCACTTACCGTAAGCAATTCTGAAGGAAGCAACACGAAAACAGTTACATATATGGTTCACGACTGCCACCTTGGAGTTGAAAATCCAAATGCAGAACCAAATGCAATTGTAGTTTATCCAAATCCGTCAAAAGGAATATTCCATTTGTCAAAAGAGTTAGAATGGACTGTGTTTTCTGCTGCGGGAAGTAAAATTAAACAAGGAAAAGGAAATGTAATTTCAATCTCTGAACAAGCAACGGGAATTTATTTTATAAAAACTAATGCTTCGAGTAAAGCAATCCCAGTAAGTAAACAATAATTTATTTTATAAGTTTAGAGAATAATCTAAATAATAAACCCCAATAGATTTTATCCTCTATTGGGGTTTTTAATTATTGGAATAAAAACTTCGCGTCTTTACAAGATTAAACTTTATCTTTTTTATAGACTCTCTCCTGCCCGTTTTGATAAATTCTCTTTATCGCTGTCAAAGATTTTTTTTCGAAAACAATTTTTATGCGATAATCATCTGTCCCATCAACCAGAAATAAATCTTTTTCAATTGGAGTCAGTAAAAGAGTAACGATATTATTCCATCTGTAATATAGATTACCTCCTTCATAAACCAGTTCAGATTTTCCATATTTGCCTTGATACGATTTTAAAACAGAACTGTCAACATGCAATGGCTTTTGTCTGTTTTTAATAACCGGAGTAAACCAATTAAGATTGTTTAATGAATCTTTGTTTTTTAATGACAAATTTTTCAAAGCTAATAAATGAGAAGTACTTATTGCTTCTTCGCTCTTACACAAAACATCGGGCATAACACCTTTTCCTTCAAAATCAAGATTGGTAACCGGATCTTTCACTTCGCCAAAAGGTATATTTACAGAGAAACCATTTGATATTCCTACTCGGTTTATTGGGTGTGCCCCTCCAGCCGTTTTTTCGCCCACAATAGTAACGCGTTTTAAATTTTGAAGCGAATAACTCATCCATTCAGCAGCAGAAAATGTAACTGAACTTGTTAAAATATAGATATCTATATCAGCCAGACGTTTACCGGGAACAGACGGAAGAAGCCACATTTCTCTTTCGATTTTTTTCCTGTTTTTCTCGTAATAATAATATTTATAAAGCGGTAATTCTTTATTAGAATAGAAATAACTGCTAATAAACTGCCCCATTTCCATTGCGCCGCCATTATTTTTACGCAAATCAATAATCAGTGCATCTGTATTATTTAAAAACTGCATAACTGATGCGGCTGTTTCGCTGCCAATTGCAGGATCTTCAAAATAATCAAATGCTAAATAACCAATATTTCCCTCTAAAATACGTGCTTGCTGAAATCCGAAATTCCTATTTTTTGCCTCAACTAATTCTGCAGCTTTGATTTTTTCCTGTGCCTTTTTATCTTCATTTTTTTGCTGGCCATCTGACCATTCCGGATCATACATTACTCTAAAATGTAAATCTTTACTAACCTCTAAAAGGTCCATAGTCAATTTTAAAGCAAATTCATTTGGCGTTACACTGTTTTTATAAACACCTGCATTATAATTCTCTTTCAATTTTTTCTGAATACTTTCAATCGCATTAGGTCTAATGTAAAATTCTTCAAGTTCTTTACCCAGCGAATCGATAACTTGTTTTTTATTTAACTCAGTAAAGTCAGGTTCTTTTTGCGCGTATACAGCAATTGATAATAACAGCAATATTAGATTTATAAGTTGTTTCATGTTTATTATTTTTTACAATTTGAAATTATTTTATGCAGTAATTTGTCCAGTAATTCAATTTCGTCGAGTGATAATCCGTCAAGAGCTGTTTTGCGGTTTAGATTAAAAACAGGCGTCAGTAAAACAATTGTTTCCCTGCCTTTTTCAGTAATTACAAGCTTTGATTTTCTTTTATCAATTTCATTTGTTTCTCTTGTCAAATAATCTTTTTTAACCATCAATTCAATAATTCTTGTAATAGAAGCATTATCCTTAAAAATTAATCTGGCAATTTCAATTTGAGAAATCTTCGCATTCTCATTTAAAATAATTAATACCAAACATTGATCAACCGTAATATCACTTACTACTTTTTCTATATTTTTTTGGCAAATTTTCCTGTATTCTTTTATAGCCTGTTCAATGGTATAAAGAACTGTTCCAGTTGGGTTTTTCTGTTTCATTTTAAGCAAGTTATCTTTAAATTTATTTGACATATCAAATATATACAATTATTTGATATGTCAAATAAAATATTTTATGCAATAAACACTTTTGACTTTAATTCTCAGGAAATAACAATTTTCTATTTATTTGGAACAAAAGAGTTTACGTAAGAAGAATACTTTTCATTTTTTGCGGGTTATATTTGTAGTTAACTATCCTGATAAATACCACGCAAATTATGAGAAAAAGTCTAATGCTGCTTTTATTAGTAATTCCTTTCATTAGCAGTAAAATAACCGCCCAAAGCAAAAATCAAAAACCCAATATCGTTATTATCAATATGGATGATATGGGCTACGGAGATACAGAACCGTACGGGATGACAGGAATCCCTACTCCGCACTTTAATCAGGTGGCGAAAGAAGGAATGCGTTTGACTAATTTTAACTCGGCTCAAGCTATTTGTACAGCATCGAGAGCCGCACTATTGACAGGATGTTACCCAAACCGAATTGGAATGTCGGGCGTACTGCTTCCGGGAGCAAAACATGCCCTTAATCCAAAAGAAGAAACGATAGCTTCACTTTTGAAAAAATCAGGATATAAAACCGCTAATTATGGAAAATGGCATTTGGGAAATAATTTGCCGTACTGGCCAACAAATTATGGATTTGATGAGTTTTTCGGAATTCCATATTCTCATGATGTATGGCCAATTGATTACGACGGCTATTCATTGGTAACAGATCCCAAAGATCTGCGTTCTACCTTTCCTCCTCTTCCATTAATCAGCAATACAACTGTTATAGATACGATTAGAAACATTAAAGAAGCTTCTAAATTAACCACACTTTTTACCGAGAAAGCAGTGGGGTTTATCAAAAAAAATAAAAAACAGCCGTTCTTTTTATATCTCACACATCCGCTTCCGCACGCACCTTTGGCCGTTTCTGATAAATTTAAAGGCAAAAGTGATTTAGGTTTATTTGGAGATGTTATTATGGAAATTGACTGGTCTATTGGCGAAATATTAAAAACATTAGACCAAGAAGGACTTACTAAAAATACGGTTGTAATTATAACGAGTGATAACGGCCCGTGGCTCTTTTTTGGTGACAATGCAGGATCGTCAGGAGGTTTTAGAGAAGGAAAATCAACCACTTGGGAAGGCGGAACCAGAGTTCCGTTTTTGATTCGCTGGCCCGGAAAAATAAAAGCCGGAACTGTAAATGGATCTCTTATGACTAATATGGATCTTTTACCAACAATTGCAGACATAACCGGAGCTGCTTTACCCGAAAATAAAATTGACGGCTTGGATTTTCTTTCTTTATTGACAGGAAAAACGAACAATGGACCTAGAGATACTTTCTATTATTATTTTGGCGTAGGAAGCAATAATCTTGAAGCGATTCGCTACAAACACTGGAAACTGGTTTTCCCGCATAAAAGCACATCATACAACAAAAATCTTCCCGGAAAAGGCGGCTTTAGAGGTAAAGGTGCTGTAGTCGAAGTTCCGCTTGCTTTATATGATTTGGCGCATGATCCCGGTGAAGCTCGCGATGTTCAGGAATTATATCCTGAAATTGTAGCACAAATTCAAAAAATTGCCGAAACAGCCAGAGAAGATCTTGGTGATGATTTGACTAATAAAACCGGAAAGAATGTTAGGAAACCTGCGATTGTGAATTAAGTTTTTTGGTAAAACCTTAGAAGTGAAACCTCTCGCAAAGTCGCAGAGCCGCAAAGTTTTTGTTTAAAGAAAAGTATTCAATAGCGTCCAGCTTTAGCTGGATGTAAAATATAGGCGAAGAAAATGGCTTTAGCTGAACTAGTAAAGTTCGGCTAAAGCCATTTTGCTATCTAAATAAAAACCTCCAGCTAAAGCTGGAGGCAATTAATCCTTAAATTAAAACCTTTGCGGCTCTGCGACTTTGCGAGATTAAAAAAATAGTGCCTTCGCACCTTCGTAGCATAAACATTTACTCATCAACAGAAATACTTTGTTATTTGAATCTTTTTGCAGCTAAATTTTTACGGTATTTTTTTCAACAATTTTTGTTCGTAATATTCAAAAAAAATAGCAGTAAAAAAAGGATTTAGTAATGTACAACTAAACATATTTTCTGTAGTTTTATGACCTGATACCCCCAAATCAATAAAGTAAATAATGGCTTACAATAACACAGAATTACTTCGGTTTTTAGATGCTCAAAATAAATTGTATCTAACTGCTCTTGATGAAATTAAGAAAGGTAAAAAGGAATCTCCGTGGATGTGGTGCATTTTTCCGCAGATAAAAGGAATGGGTTCCAATGATACATCAAAATTCTACGAAATTAAAAATGCCGACGAAGCAATCGCTTTCCTTGAGCATCCAATTTTAGGAAAACACCTTATTGAAATAACAGAAGAATTGGTCAAAAAAGACGAATTAGAAGCTGTAGATATATTTGGTACGCCCGATGTTGAAAATTTGCAATCGTGTATGACGCTTTTTGCAAGCATTCAAAATTCAGAGCCGGTTTTTCAGGAAGTATTGCATAAATATTTCGACGGATCTTCTGATTTTCATACGCTGCAACTATTGTACAGCAACTTGTAAAATCAATAAATTCAGATGGTTTACTGGTATTTCATTAAAAATATAATGTTGCATTAGTGTATTTCTAAATTAAGATATTTATATTTGCAACACTGTTGCGTTTATTTACTTCATAATTAAACGGTTAATATCGCAGCAGAAATACCACCGAATGAAAAAGAAAATCGTAGTTGTAAATTTACTGATGTCTTTTGCAGTATTGTTCGCCATGCTGTTTCAGACAGTTCACTCCTACGAGCATATTTTAAGGCAGGCTTCAGAAAAACACTGTGAGCATAAAACTACCGCCGGACAAAAGCAAATAACGCACAGCCATTCGGTCGATGCTAATTGTCATATTTGCCATTTTGCCTTTAGTACCTTTATTCCGAATTCTTTTCAGGCATTATCATTTCAGAAAATAACGGTCGAAACCTCTTACAAATTCTTTTATTCGAAGGTTTATACAGCATTTTTTAAAGGCAGTCTCTTTGCACTGCGTGCGCCTCCCACATTTATTTAATTTACTACATTTTACTTCTTTAAATAAAAACAGCTTTTTACCTATTCAATAAATGGGTAAAAAGAAATACTGTTTTACAACTGTTTTGGTTCCTTTATTGGAACTCAAATCAGTCTTTTTATCCTTGTAGTAAATTACCACTTCTCAAAATTAGACAATCATAATCAAGCCTTTACCAATCAAGTAAAAGCCTGAGATTTCTATATCTGCTTTAAAATCAATTTACCAAATACATAAAAACTATGCTTACAGCAAAAAACCTCAGCAAGAAATATGGTGATCATACGGCTTTGAATTCCTTAAATTTAACCATAAACGAAGGCGAAATTTTTGCGCTTTTAGGACAAAACGGTGCCGGAAAAACAACTACAATTAATCTTTTTTTAGGCTTTATCGAACCAACATCGGGAGAATTAGAAATCAATAACATTTCGGTTACTCAAAACAATCAGGAAACCAAAAAACATGTCGCTTACATTCCCGAAACTGTAATGCTTTATCCCAATTTAACGGGTTTAGAAAATCTGAAATTCTTTTCGTCTCTGGCCGGATTCAAATATTCTGCGGGAGAATTAACTTATTTCCTGAATAAAGCCGGTTTGCAGGCCGCAGCGCACGATCAAAACTTAGGTGGATATTCTAAAGGAATGCGCCAGAAAGTGGGAATTGCCATTGCGATTGCCAAAAAAGCAAAAGTCCTTTTATTAGACGAGCCTACGAGTGGTTTAGATCCAAAAGCTTCCAACGAATTTTCGCAGATTTTAAAAGAGCTTTCTGCCGACGGAACAGCAATTTTAATGGCAACGCATGACATTTTTAGAGCTAGAGAAGTCGCTTCGCACATTGGCATTATGAAGCAGGGAAATTTAGTTACTGTGATCGAAGCCGATAAAATCTCAGCAAACGAACTCGAAGACTTGTATTTACAAACCGTTTAAAGGAAAAAGTATTTCCAACCAAAATATAAAATGAAACCTATAATTCTCTTTTTATTTTTAATAATCGCTGCGCATTCCGTACAATCACAAACTAACAAAAGAAATACAGACAGTATTGTTCAGGATTCTGTTAAAATGACCAGAAACGAATTGCAAACCGTTGAAATCGTGGGGCGTTCGACAAAAAAGTACACCAGCGATTATTCGTTTGCAGCCACAAAAACAGCCGCTTTAAACAAAGATATTCCGCAGTCTATCTCAACCATAACCAAAGAACTCATTACAGATAAAGGTGCATTTTATCTCGCCGATGCCGTAAAAATGGCAAGCGGTGTAATTCCCGCCAGTTATTACAATCAATATACGATTCGAGGCATCAGCCAGAATGAAGAAGGCCAGATTATCAACGGAATGCGAACACGTCAGTATTATTTTTTACAGCCTTTAACGAGCAATATCGAGCGTGTTGAAGTGATTAAAGGCCCGTCGAGTGCGACATTTTCATCTGTAGATCCGGGCGGGAGTATCAATATGGTAACCAAAAAACCTTTGGCAGTTGACAGAAAAGAAATCAGCATGAGCGTTGGGAGTTTCAGCACTTTACGCGGAACACTTGATTTTACAGGTCCTTTAAACAAATCCAAAACACTTTTATATCGTGTAAACGGTGCATATCAGCAGGCAAAATCATTTCGTGATTTAGTAAATAATAAATCGTTTTTGATTTCACCTTCATTCAGTTATATCCCAAATGAAAAAACAGCAATTAATACCGAATTGATTTTGAGTGATATGAATGGAAATCTAGACAGAGGCCAGCCCATTTTTGGTGCCGTTGCCGGAAAAACAAGTTTAAATAAAACCCCAATCAGCTTAAATCTGGGCGCTCCGAGTGATTTTTTTAAGTCGAAAGAAATGATTTTGATGACCAATTTTGCCCATAAATTCAGTTCTAAAATTGGTTTTAATGCATCATACATGAAACAAACCTGGACAGAAGATCTTCAGGAACACAGAACTACAAATGCATTTGCGGTCGATATAAACAATCAGCCTGTAACAAGTCTGGCGATGATGCAGTTTGTGCAGCGTCAGCAAAATTGGGATATCGATAATTTGAATGCTTTTTTAAACTTCGATTTCAAAACCGGAAAACTCAATCATAAATTATTAACGGGTTACGATTTAAGCAGCTGGAATAAAAATAAAGGCGGCGGACAAAATGCGGCGAGAGGTTATTTATTAAAAGATGGTACAGTTGCCAGTTCTTTTGTTTTGGCGAATGCCTCAAATTACCAAACCATTACGGTTGACGGCGTTGTATTACCAAAACCAAATGTCGAATATTTCAACTTGAATAATCCCATTTATAAAATTACAAGTCCCGAAGATTATACGCTGAATGTTCGAACTGCACTACCATCGGCATTGACGACTACAAATGCAATTTATATTCAGGATCAGATTCAATGGGAAAAATTTACTTTTTTATTGGGTTTACGAAACGAATGGTTTGAGGATATTACGAACTACGAAACCAGCAATGAATTAAAAGTTAAAAAATCGGCTTTACTGCCAAGAGTTGGGATTACTTATGCCGTAAATAATGCGATAAATGTCTACACGACCTATCTCGAAGGATATCAGCCGCAATCGAATACGGTTACTTTAATGCCTCAAACGGGTTCATTGCCAGCGGGAAGTTTGTTTGATCCGCTTAAAAGTGATTTAAAAGAAGTTGGTATAAAAACGTCTTTTTTAGACAACTCAATGAGCTTTAACGCGGCAATTTATGAAATCAGACAGCGTAATATTTTAATGAATGCGAATGATCCTTTAAATCCTGATTTATTGGTTACAAGAGGTGCAGAACGAAGCCGAGGTTTTGAATGCGATTTAGCAGGTTATATTACGCCTGACTGGCAGATAAATGCTTCCTACAGTTATATTGATGCCGAAATTATAAAAGACAATAATCCGGCTTTAATTGGCGCCAGAAAACAAAACACGCCAAAAAACAGCGCCAACTTATGGACGAGATACAACTTTGCCTCAGATTCTGCTTTGCAGGATTTAGGAATTGGAATTGGAATGCAGTATCAAAGCTCAAAAGTGCCTTGGTTTACAAGAGATTTCACACTTCCTGATTTTACCATTTTTGATGCTGCTTTATTTTACAAACCAAGCAAAAGTAATGTGCAGATTGCTGTAAATGCCGGCAATTTATTAAACAAAACATACTGGCTTGGCGCACAGAATTACTTGCGTTTGTTTCCCGGAAGTCCACGAAACGTAAGCCTTACCGTAACTTATAAATTTTAATTTATATGAAATTATTACATGCAGAAATCCTTATAGCCAGACATTTTAAAAATTCAGTTTTTAAAAATTCGGCGATTTATATTATTACGCTTTTTATTGGTGCATTGCTTTTATTTGCTGCATTTTCGGGTTGGGATAATTACAAAAGTCAAAACGAAACGAGCGAAAAATACCAGCGTGAATCTCGCGAAGACTGGTTGAAAAATCCAGATAAAAATCCGCATAGAATGGCGCATTACGGGAATTTTGCTTTTAGAAAAAGTACTTCTTTAAGCGTTTTTGAATTCGGGATGGAACCCTTTTTTGGAAATGCCATTTTTCTGGAAGCACACAAACAAAATACAGCCAATTTCTCTGAAGCTGGATTCTCTAATAGTATGCTTCGTTTTGGCGAAATCAGTATTGCTATGGTTTTGCAGGTTTTACTGCCTTTATTGATCTTTTTTGTTGGCTTTAATTCAGTCGCTTCCGAAAGAGAAAACGGAACTTTAAAAATTCTTTTAAGTCAGGGAATCAACTGGAAACAGCTTTTGTTTGGTAAAATTCTTGGAATTGCAAGTGTTGTTATGCTGCTTTTCGTTCCAACAATAATTGTGTTGGTTTTGATTTGGTTACTGCTTCAGAACTTATCCATTTCGGCAGATGAAACGATTAAAATGCTATTGTTTATTGGGTTTCATTTTATTTATCTGATGTTCTTTTGTGTCGTTGCCGTTTTGGTTTCGGCATCAAGCAAAACTTCAAAAAAAGCGTTGGTTTCTTTAATCGGAATCTGGCTGATTTTAACCATTATTCTGCCAAGAACAATGCAGGCAATTGGAGCTTATTTGTATGAAGCACCTTCGAAAATCCGTTTTAACAGCGATATTGAAAAAGACATCCTGAAACAAGGTGACAGTCATAACCCGAATGATGTGCATTATAAAGCCATAAAAGATTCTTTGTTACGTGTTTACAAAATCGATTCGGTACAAAAACTTCCTTTCAATTATTCCGGATTTATTATGACCGAAGGTGAAAGAATCAGTTCAGATATTTATAATAAACATTTAGAAGATCTGCTGAAAATTTACGACAGACAAAACAGTTTTTCTAAAGCCGTTTCGTTCGTAAATCCATATATCGCTATGAAAAACTTATCGATGGGATTATCAAATACAGATTATGATTCCTATATCGATTTTCAAAAGCAAGCTGAGAAATACCGTTACAATATGGCGCAGAAAATGAATGGTTTACAGATAAAATACATCAGCAATAAAAAACCCGGACCAAACGATAAACCGCTCACAATTGACAAAAAACACTGGGCTGATATTGAAGAATTTCATTATGAACCCAAAACAGTCTGGGAAGTCTTAAAGTCCGAAATCATTGCTGTCATCTCCATATTACTATGGATAATTCTGTTATTAGTTTTAATCAAAATTGCTGCTAAAAACCTAAAAGCCATTTAATATGTTAGTACTCTTATTTAAAAATTTCATACGCTCAAAAGGTACCAAAATTGGCTTACTTTTTTTATTAACAATTGGTTTTATAAGCTTTTTAATTGGCCGTCAATTTCAGGAAAAACAGCAAAATAATATTGACGAAGCTGTTATTTATCAAAAAGAACATATTGCCAGAAATGCCGCTTTTCATAAAGACGAAATTGGACTCCTTCTCTATTACATCAAGTTTTCATTGGTCAATAACACTTTACCAATTAGCAGTTTAGCAATTGGGCAGCGTGATGTAAATCCGTCCATTCAAAGTGTTACGATTCGTGGATTAGAAGCGCAGAAATACGATTCGGAACTCAATAATCCGAGTAATCTTTTATCTGGAAATATCGATTTTAGTTTCGTGCTTTTGTATCTGTTTCCGCTTTTGATTATTGCTTTTTCGTATAATATTATTTCCGAAGAAAAAGAATCAGGAACCTGGAAAATTGTGGCAACACAGAGTCCGAATACCTTTTTATATATTTTAAAACTGTTTTATATTCGCATTTTAAGTTTAATTGCCCTTTTGTCTTTTCTACTTTTTATTGCTGCTTTTCTTTTGAAAATTCCTATTGATAAAGCATTTATCTTATTTTACGGAATTGCCGTTTTATATGTTTTGTTTTGGTATGCGGTTTGTTTTTTTATTGTTTCGCTTCAAAAGAATTCGAGCTTCAATGCGGTTATTTTATTAACAATATGGCTGTTTCTGATTATCATTCTTCCGGCTGGAATCAATACGTATATTATCAACAAATACAAAGTTCCTGAAGCTTTAGAATTAACGCTTACACAGCGAAATGCCTATCACGAAAAATGGGATATGGATAAACAGAAAACGCTGGATAAATTCTACAAACATTATCCGCAGTTTAAACATTATACTTTACCAGAATCTGAATTCAGCTGGCTTTGGTATTATGCCATGCAGCAAATGGGAGATGATGAATCTGCTGTGCAATCTAAAGAATTAGAGTCGAAATTAGAACAGCGAAATAATACCAGCGAATGGATTGCACAATTTATTCCAACGCTGCATACGCAGATTCAACTGAATGAAATTGCAAAATCTGATTTGCGAAACCAGCTTTTGTTTCTAAAAGAAACGAATCAATTTCATGAAAAACTAAGACTGCATTTTTATCCGAAGATATTTAATAATGCTCCGGTTAATCAGCAAAAATGGGAGACTTTTAAAGTAGAAACATTTGATAATAAATCAGAAACTAATTATGTAAAAGCGTTTTTACCGTTGCTTGTTTTCAATTTAGTATTAATTGGTTTTGGATGGAGGAATTTTAAACGTTGATTTTTTTCAATGCTGAATTTTTTAACCGCAAAGAACGCTAAGTTTTTTACGCAAAGTTCGCTAAGGTTTGGGTAGATTTTTTTAACGCAAAGAGCGCTAAGTTTTTTACGCAAAGTTCGCTAAGATTAGAAAAAGAAAAAGTTTTTTTGCAAAGTTCACAAAGCTATACGTATAGCTTTGTGAACTTCGAGTTTACAAAACTCTCTTATACAAAATCTTTGTACTCTTTGCGTAAAACTTTGCGCTCTTTGCGGTAAAATTTCGTTTTTATTTATTTGAAGAAATACAATCTATTTTATTACTTTTAACGAAAATTTAGAAATAAAACTGTTAAATATAAGCCCCAAATTATAATTAATGAAAAAACTACTTTTAATAAGTATATTAGTTCTTGCTGTTTTTTATGCCTTTAAAGAGATCGTTTACAAACCCTATATGTGGAAAAAAGCGATGAATACCCCAGAACATAGATTGCAAATGGGAAGTTTTCTTTTTAGCAAACAAACGGGTTCAAATGGAAGCCAGAGTACACAAACCAACTATCTAATTTTTAAAGTAGTTGAAATAAACGGCGATTATGTTCGTCTTTCTGCCATTCGGCAATTGTCTGAAAAAGGGCAAAACGAATCTTCAGACTTTTCCTTTACAAGGAACACTTATCACAGTTTAAAACAAAACATTAATAAGCTTACAATAACAGGAATTCCTGGTAACGACTTGTATAAAGAAGGTGCAAATTATACTGTAAACGATTATCTGTTAAACAAATATCCTTCCTTAAAAAAATCTCGTTATTATTACGAAGAGCTTTCTAATTCAGAAAAAAATATCCTTTCACCAACAGAGTATTTTAGTCTGGTTTATTCTAAAGAAAAAATTATAGAAAAGAGAAAATTAATTCCCTGGATTAGCAATAACAATGGCAGCCCCGAATTAGTGAAAAGCTTATCTCAAAAAGTAAGTTTGATTCTTAATTAGTTTTTAACCGCTGATTTTTTACCGCAAAGTTCGCTAAGTTTTTTCGCAAAGTTCGCTAAGGTTAAAATTAAAGAAAAAGTTTTTTTTCAAAGTTCACAAAGTTTTACGTCTAGCTTTGTGAACTTTGAGTTTATAAAACTCTCTCAAAATCTTCGTGAACTTTGCGTAAAAAACTTAGCGCTCTTTGCGGTAAAAAAATATTCTTAGAAGCATTTGTTCCTTACAAAACTTTATCGTAATATTGCTATATTAAAATTTAAAATAAAATGGGAGCTACTAAAACAGAACATTTTACAGATAAACAAAATCAGATTGCAACAATAGCAAAAGCCTTGGGACATCCTGCCAGAATTGCTATTATCGAATATCTTTTAAAAGTAAATGAATGTATTTGCGGAGATATTGTAAATGAGCTTCCACTTGCTCAGCCTACTGTTTCTCAGCATTTAAAAGAATTAAAAAACGCCGGGCTTATAAAAGGAAATATTGAAGGAAATGCTATTTGCTACTGCATTGACGAAAATACTTTTGATATTATTAAAGCTTATTTCTCTAATATCATTACTGTTACTAAAGAACAGAAATGTTGTTAAACCTTTTTTTGAATAACTATATCGCAATATTGCATTATAACTATAAATAAAAAACAATGAAACTATCAGACATTAAAAACATTCTTCCTAATCTGGAAAATGTTGTATTTCAATTAGAAAACGGAGCTTTTGTTCCTGAGCACTTTCATGTAACCGAAATTGGAACTACCAATAAAAAATTTATTGACTGCGGCGGCGTAATTCGCGACGAAAGTGCCGTTAATTTTCAGTTGTGGAATGCAAATGATTTTGAACACCGATTGAAACCGAACAAACTTCTGCACATTATCAAACTCTCTGAAGAAAAATTAAATATTCAAGATTTTGAAATTGAAGTTGAATATCAAAACGAAACCATCGGAAGATATGATTTAGAATTTAACGGAACTCATTTTATTCTAAAAAACAAAACTACTGCCTGTCTGGCGCAAGAAGCATGCGGCGTTCCTGCATCAAAAGAAAAAATAGGGTTGACTGAACTCTACAAAAACGAAGCAAATAGCTGCTCGCCAAATTCGGGTTGCTGCTAATCATGAAGCAAACAATTATTAAATACAAGAAACCCATTATCATCACAACATCTGTAATTGTGCTGCAGCTTATTTTTGGTTTTGATCCAAAATTCTGCATTATCAATATCATTTGGTTATTAGTTTAAATTATGACAAAAAACATTTTAGTACTCTGTACAGGAAACAGCTGCAGAAGTCAAATTGCCGAAGGTTATTTAAAACACTTTTTAGGCGATAAAGCCAAAGTTTACAGTGCCGGAATTGAAACTCACGGAGTTAACCCGAGGGCTGTTATAACCATGAAAGAAGATCAGATTGACATTTCTGATCATACTTCAAATCATGTTGACGAATACCAAAATATAGAGTTTGATTTTGTTATTACGGTTTGTGATAATGCAAAAGAACGCTGCCCCTTCTTTCCTTCAAAAGCTCTAAAAATACATCAAAACTTTGATGATCCTGCTAAAGCAGCAGGAACTGAAGAAGAAATTTCACAGGAGTTTAGAAGAGTAAGACAAACTATAAAGAAGTTTTGTGAACAGTTTTCTAGGGATAACTTCTAATTATAATTCAACAAAAATGAGGCTGTCTCAAAAGTCAAGGCAGCTCTTTTACTATAATTATTTGTTTGTTTTTAATGCAAACTTAACTACCAATGAAATGTTCCCACGGAACAAAGAAATATAACTTGTTATTTTTTGATATCCGGTTTCATTCCATTAGGAATGTTTCATAGGTAGAAAAAAGAGGTCGGACACATTTGTTTCGCAGGAACGTTTGGTATGCCAGATTATTAAAAACGATGTCAAAATCAAACGTTCCTACGGAACGTAAACGATGATAACAATATAATTTCTACCTATGAAATGTTCCTGCGGAACAAAGAAATATGTAAAATAAAAAGGGGCTGCTCCGACTTTTGAAACAGCCTCATTTTTTAATTAATCGGTAAACGTCTCATTTCTCTATAACTCTTCAATTATTGTAAATCCCCATGCAGGAAGCGAAATTTTACTTTGTGATGCCAATTTTTCTTCTGTCAATAAAACATTTCCTTTTTTATGCGGATATATAAATGAGACCTCTTGGCTTGAATAATTGAAATAGTAATGAATTATTTTTCCTAATTGATTGGTGCCTGATTTAACAATAATTGGAAACTTCAATTCCTGATCTTTTCCCCAAAGTCCGGCATTTTTAACAGCCCCTTCCAGAATTTTATCATTTAAGGCTGGATTTGCCCCAAAACCAATATAAGCTGCTGTACCTTTTCCATAATTATTCTGAGTCACTGCAGCGTAAATTCCCCATTGAGGATGGTCATAATAAGCCAAAACTTTTGCAGTAACAGGAACTAAAAGTTCCATCCATTTTTCGGCTTTATTATACTCCTTCCCTACATTAAATGGATCATTTTTAAGGCCGACTTTTTCAGGAACCGTAAATTCGCTGTACGTAATACCGCAGGCTTCACTAATAATTCCCGGCTGGCGCACCGTTCTTACTTTATTGTGTTCATCAGAAAAACCACTTTTGAAAGTATAAACAATATGTCCACCATTTTTTACAAAATTGTTTAAGCGTATCAATAAACTATCTGGCGCAGCATATAAGGCGGGTACTACAATTAATTTATACTTCTCAATATCAATACTTGACGGATCAATAAAATCAACACCAACATTCATCTTATAAAGCGCATCATACATAGGTCTTAAAATTCCGTTGTAATTTCCCGGGCCAAAAGAATTATAGGCAGTCAAAGCTTCATTACTAAATAAAACAGCAACATCATTTTTCTTTTGCAGATGTATTAAATGCGGGCTGAGTTTTTTAAAATCAGCTCCAATTGTTTTTGCTTCTTCATAAGTTGGATTAGGCTCAAAATCATGGCTTAATAATCCTTTCCAATACGTTTCTGCAGAATTATGAATTGAATGCCAATGCCAATATGAAACCATATCTGCCCCAGATGCTAAATGACTGAATGCCTGTAATCGCAATTGAGCTGGATAAGGCACCCATTCTGCAAATCCCTGAGCTTCTGTTTCGATTACAAAATAATTCTGTCCGCCTTTCATAGAACGTGCAACATCACCGCCAAAAGAGATTTCAAGCCCCGTAAGTTTGTCCTGTGATGGATGGTAAATATCTACACCCGAAATATCCAGCACTTTTGAAGCTGCAAAATGATCAACTTCGGGCTGAATTCCATAAGTATGTCCCCACCAGTCAAAATCAAAATTCTGGGTTACAAACTGATTTGTTTTTTTATATTCACGCACCATTTTAGACTGCCAGCTTAAATATTCTGTAACCAGTGAACGCTGAAACTTAGCAAACTCGGCGTTTAAACTTGCATTAATACTTCCGTTTACAGACGGGAAATCATCCCAATTGTTAATTCGGTTACTCCAATAATCCAGACCAAAAATCTTGTTTAAATCATCAAGTGAGGGATATTTGGATTTCATATACGCAACAAACTGTGCCTGTACATTTGGTCCGCTCGTACCATACGACTTAGTTTCGTTATCAATTTGATAGCCTATAATAGCAGGATGATCTTTGATATGTTCTAACATTTTACGAATCGCCTTTTCGGCATAATTTCTAAAATGGATATTAGTAATATCCATATTTTGGCGAGGGCCATATTGGTTAGGGCCCCTATTTGTAATGGCCAAAACATCCGGATGCTTTTTTACCAGCCAGGTAGGCACAGCATAAGTCGGCGTGCCAATTATAACACTAATTCCTGCTTTGTGCATTGCGTTAAGAACACGATCTATATGGCTAAAATCAAAAACCCCTTCTTGCGGTTCCATTGTACTCCAGGTAGATTCTGCAATACGGACTACATTGATACCTGTTTCCTTCATCATTTTTATATCCTTATCCAAACGTTCATAAGGCATATATTCATCATAATAAGCAACTCCAAATAATAGTTTATCTTGCTTAATTTGTGCAGAAACTGAATTAATGCTTAATATAAATGTAAAAATAACACTTATAAAAACAGGCAAATTTTTTTTCATGAATTTGTTTTTTTACGAATATAGAAAAAAATAGGGTTGTTTTATAAATGCATAGAAATTAAAAAATATCAATTCAGCAAAAAAAATCCTAACTGCTGTAAAATTAGGATTTCTTCTAAAATTTAAAACTTCATTCTCTGAATTCTAACGGCATTTAGAATCGCCAGTAAAGCCACACCAACATCTGCAAAAACAGCTTCCCACATTGTGGCAAGTCCGCCCGCGCCTAGAATCAATACAAAAGCTTTTACGACAAAAGCCAAACCAATATTCTGCCAGACAATTTTTTTGGTTTGTTTTCCAATATTAATTGCCATCGCGATTTTACTCGGTTTGTCGTCCTGAATTACAACGTCGGCAGTTTCGATTGCGGCGTCGCTTCCTAAACCTCCCATTGCAATTCCTACGGTACTTAAGGCGATAACAGGCGCATCGTTTACACCATCACCCACAAAAGCTACGGTTTCGTTTTTGGCTTTGATTTCGTTTACTTTATTGACTTTGTCTTCTGGGAGTAAATCTCCAAAAGCTTTTGTAATTCCAAGTTTATCAGCCACAAACTGAACCACATTTGTTTTATCTCCGCTCAGCATGGTTACTTTTACACCTAAAGCTTTTAGCTTAGAAACTGTTTCTGGAGCATCTTCTTTAATTTCATCAGCAATGGTTAAATAACCAGCAAACTTATTATCGTAAGCAATGGCAATTGTGGTATAAACTACTGAATTTGGGTCAATATCATAAGGTATATTAAACTTATCCAGCAATTTGAAATTTCCAACATGCAATTCTTTTCCCTTTACTTCAGCTTTTAATCCGTGTCCGGAAATTTCTTCAACGTTTTTTAATTCGATAGAAAAATCAATCGCACCAGCATAATTATGAATTGCCGTTGCCACCGGATGTGTACTGTGACTTTCCAAAACATTTACCAATTTCAGAATTTCCTCTTTATCAAAATCAGGTTTTATAATCACTTCCTGAACTTTAAAAACACCTTCGGTCATGGTTCCGGTTTTGTCCATAACCACATTCTGAATCTTCGAAATACTATCCAGATAATTACTTCCTTTAAATAGAATTCCATTTTTACTCGCCGCACCAATTCCGCCAAAATAACCAAGCGGAATACTAATTACCAAAGCACACGGACAAGAAATAACCAGAAAAACCAAAGCTCGATACAACCAGTCGCTAAAAACATAATTATCGACAAAAAGCATTGGCAGTAAACAAATTGCAATTGCCAGATACACTACAATTGGCGTGTAAATTTTGGCAAATTTGCGGATAAACAATTCGGCTGGCGCTTTTTTAGTTGTGGCATTTTGAACCAATTCCAGAATTTTAGAAAGTTTACTATCGTTGTAAGCGGTTGTCACTCTTACTTGTGCAATGGTATTTCCATTTATCATTCCGGCCAAGACCGTATCACCTTTCTTTTTCGTGTCAGGTTTACTTTCTCCCGTTAAAGCTGCGGTATTAAACGAAGCCGAATCTGATAATAATTCGCCGTCTAATCCTAGTTTCTCTCCCGCTTTCAGCTGAATAATATCGCCTATTTTAGCATCTTTAGCTTTTATTTTTACTGCAATATTATTTTCTAAAATACTAACCTCATCAGGTCGCTGATCTAATAAACCTTTAATATTATATTTTGCTTTACTCACCGCCATTCCCTGAAAGGTTTCGCCAATAGTATAAAACAACATAACGGCAACACCTTCTGGATATTCGCCAATTGCAAAAGCTCCAATTGTAGCAATACACATCAGGAAAAACTCTGAAAAAACATCGCCTTTTATAATGCTTTCGTAAGCTTCTTTTAAAACCGGAAGTCCAACGGGAAGATACGCAATAGCATACCAAGCGATTCGAACATATCCTGAAAACCAATTTTGAGGGAAATAATGATCAAAACCAATTCCTATAAGTAATATAATTAGCGATATAATGGATGGCAGGAATAGTTTAAACAAACTGCTTTCGGCTCCATGTTCATGGCCGTGATCATGTACGTCATTATCAGAATGTACAGGTTCGTCGTGTGAACAACAGCAGGATGGTTTGGTTTTATTTTTAGTATTTTTTACTTCTAAATCTTGATGTATCATGGAGGAAAAGTTTCAAGTTTTATTTGTTTGCTTCGCCAATTCGGCTTTCAGCCTCGGGTCAAGTTACAAGTTCAAACTTTGTCTAAATAATGCTCTAAATTTACAGCTTTGTGGCAAATGTTCCTAAGCAAAGTTTGTTTTTTAATCTTGCTTTTTTTGCCACAAAGGCACTAAGGCGCAGAGTCGCAAAGTTTTTTAAGTCTTTGGCTTGATTTAATTGCCTCCAGCTTTAGCTGGAGGTCATAAAAAGGTCAATTTCAAGGGCTTTAGCCAAACTTGCGCATTTTTGGCTAAAGCCTTTTCTTACTCCTGCTTAGAACCTCCAGCTAAAGCTGGAGGCAATTGAAAATAAACTTTGCGACTCTGCACCTTTGCGAGATTATTTCACCCCCTTCTTTAGATAAATCTTCGCGACTTTCCGAGATTATTTCACCCCAGCTTAAAAAACCTTAGCGCCTTAGTGCCTTCGTGGCAAATAACCTAGTGCTCATGCTCACCTCCGCCCTTCATTGCAGACAGCAAATAAAAAGCGCCTTTGGTAACGATTTTTGCACCTGGTTCCATCTTATACAGTAATTTAACTTCTGTAAAACCTAAATCGGTTGTACCGGGAATTACTTCAATAGCTTTAAAATGAATTTCTTTTTCTTTTGTTTTCTCATTTTTATGATCGTCTTCCTGCACAAAAATAAAATACTTATCAGCATTTTTAACAACGGCATCTTTTGGTAAAGCCGGAACCGTGGCATTTACAATATTGATATTTGCCGAAACATACATTCCCGAAATCAAATCTTTAGCATCGGCAGGATCAATTTTCGCATGAACGGCAACGGTTTTACTTTCGTTAGAAAATGATTTATTGATTCCGAAGATCTTTCCTTTAATGGATTTATTAGATTGATTGGTCAACACAAAATCGATTACCTGACCTATTGAAATAGAACCCAGATCTTTTTCATAAACATTCAAATCCAAATGCATCTGACTATTATCTACAACCTCAAACAAAGAAACTCCAGTTTGTGCAAAAGCACCTTTAGCAATGCTGATTTTTCCAACATAACCGCTTATAGGCGCCACAATTGGCACTAAAGACGAACTTCCTTTTGTTCCAACATGCAAAGCTTCTAATTTGTTTTTTGCTGCCTGCGCGCGGGCTCTTTCGGCTGTTAATTTGGCTTTTACTTCCTGAAATGTTTTCCTCGGGTTCACGTTTTCATCGCTCAATGTTTTCTGGCGGTTGTATTCTAACTGCAAATATTCAACATTGGCTGTTGCCGAATGAAAATCTTCCTGCATTTCAATTACTTCCAGATTTTGAATTGTTGCCAAAACTTTTCCTTTATTGACAAACGTTCCTTCTAAAACATAAATATCTTTTACTGTTCCGCCAATTAAAGTCGAAACCTCAGCTGAGTTTTGCGGCGGAACTGTAGTGTAACCATTCGCTTTGATGATTTTATTCAGGTTTCTTTTTTCAATAAATCCGGTTTCTATACCAACGGTTTTATATTGAGATTCTGTTAATGTGGCTTCTGTCTGCGATTTTTCTTCTTCGTGGGTTTCTTCGGCTTTCTTTTCATTGCAGCTTAAGTTAACCGCAAAGAGCGCAAAGGCTACGCAAAGTACGCCAAGTTTTATTCCTTTGCGAACTTTGCGTTTTTTCTTTGCGAACTTTGCGGTTAAATCTGCGGTTAAACTATTATCTATATTTTTCATTTTAATTGTTTTTGATGGTTGGAAATTGAAGTTCAATAGCACTTTGATTAAAACTGTGCGTGGCTTCTGCAAGCTGTTTTTTAATATCGATTGCCTGATTTAAAAAACTAATGTACGACCAATAACTCATATCGCCGTTTGCATAACTTTTTTGCGCTGTATCAATAATCTGGTTGGCGTATTGCAAACCTTCATTTTGATAATAATCTAAATTCTTCTGCTGTTTTTGAAAGTTGTTCTGTAATTCTTCTTTTTGCAGGTTCAGGATAATTTTGTTTTTATCGAATGCCAATTGTGACTGTGAAATACTTATTTCTGCAGCTTTTGCTTTTGCCGTATTTACGCCTCCAAAAATCGGAATCTGCAATCCGGCTGTGAAACCCTGAAACAAGGATTCGGTATTAATGGTTTGTGCAAAATAACCTAAACCTAATTTTGGTGTTCGGTTAGCTTTAAATGTTCCCGCTTCTTTTTGGTAAACCGAAATCTGCTGTTGGTAAAAATCTGTCAATAATGTTTCAGCTTTAGAATCCTTATTATCTATAAAGGAATACTTTAACGAAGTCGTTTCATCTGGAATTATATTTTCATTCGTCTGCACAAAAAACTGAAGCTGTTTTTGGTAAATAGCCAAATCATAATTCAATTGTTCCTTTTGGGTTTCGATTTCTTTTACTTTGGCTTTAGCACTGATTACTTCAATATTACCACTTTCTCCGGTTTTAAAGCGGAGTTCGGCGTTCTTTAGGAATTTGGTATAAATCTCGTTTAGTTCCGAGTTTAACTTTTGAATTGAAATTCCGTATAAGTATTGATAATAGGCCAAAGTCACAGCTTTTTCCAGCTCGTAAGAGGATAAAGCTTTTCGTTTTTCGGCTAATTTTGCCAGTTCTTCCTGCAATTGTCTGTTTGCTTTTGTGACATTTCCTAACGGAAAGAATTGCTGTATCGAAACATTGTGATCGAAATCAACGCTGTTGAACTGGCCCCCTTGGTATTGCACTTGCAATGGATCGGGTTGAAAAGCGGTTTTCTTTAAAAGGGTTTGTTTTTCGATTTCTTTATCGGCGATTTTTAAGTCGATGTTGTTTGATTTGGCAAGTTCTATTGCTTTTTCAAGGCTGATAGATTGTTGTGCTGAAATAGCAGTACTTGCTAATAGCAGCGTGCTTAACCGCAAAGTTCGCAAAGGATGCGCGAAGTTCGCAAAGGTTATTTTTTTAAAATTATATAGTAACTTTTTCATTTTCTTTAATTTTTTGTTTCACGCAGATTTTAAAAGATTTAAGCAGATATGCGCAGATTATTATTTGTCTTTTTTAAATTAAATCTGCTTGATTTGCTAAAATCTGCCGAATCTGCTTGAAAAATCATTTTACTTTGCGGTTAAATCTCTCCAGTATTAAATACAAAATCGGTAAAACGATTAAGGTTAATAAAGTTGCAGAGATTAAGCCGCCAATAACTACGGTTGCTAAAGGTTTTTGTACTTCTGCCCCGCCGCTTGTGGACAAAGCCATTGGTAAAAATCCTAAAGAAGCTACGGCTGCGGTCATTAAAACGGGACGTAATCTGGTTTTGGTTCCAATTATAACTCTTTGCAGCGGATCCAGAATTCCTTCTGATTTTAATTGATTAAAATACGAAATCAGAACAATTCCGTTCAAAACCGCAATTCCGAATAAGGCGATGAAACCAATTCCGGCCGAAATACTAAACGGCATTCCTCTCAGCGAAAGCGCAAATACACCGCCAATAGCAGATAACGGAATGGCAGTAAAGATTAAAAGTGCCTGTTTATAGCTCTTGAACGTAAAATACAGCAAGATCAAAATCAAACCTAAAGCGATTGGTAAGGCAACCGAAAGTCGTTTTGTCGCTTCAATTAAATTTTCAAATTGTCCGCCATATGTTACATAATAACCCACAGGAAGCTTGAAATCTTTGTCGAGTTTCTGCTGAATTTCTTCTACAACGGTTTTTATATCTCTGCCTCGAACGTTTAAGCCAACGGTAATTCTTCGTTTTCCATCTTCGCGCGTAACCTGCACCGGGCCTTGTTCGTAATCTACACTTGCCACTTGCGAAAGCGGTACTTGTTGTCCGTTTGGTAACGGAATAAACAAATTGCTTACATCGGTAATATCGGTGCGATTATCCTGATCCATTCTTACTACAACATCAAAACGTTTGCTTTCTTCGTAGATTTTTCCGGCACTTTCTCCGGCAAACGATGAACGAATGATTTGATTGATATCTGAAATATTCAATCCGTATAAGGCGATTTTATTGTAATCGTATTTTATTGTAATTTGAGGTAATCCGATTACTTTATCCGCTTTTAAGTCGCCAATTCCTTCAATGCTTTTTATTTTCGAAATCAATTCAGAAGCTTTTGAATCTAAGATTTCCAAATCATCTCCAAAAATTTTGATAGCAATATCGCTTCGGCTTCCGGTCATTAATTCGTTAAAACGCATTTGAATGGGCTGTGAAATTTCTATGTTAGCGCCCGGAATTACTTCCATTTCTTCTTTCATCGCATTTGCCAGTTCTTCCCAATTATGGTATTTGCCTTTCCATTCTTTTTTGTCTTTTAAAACAATAATCAAATCGCCGCTTTCAATAGGCATCGGATCGGTTGGGATTTCACCGCTACCTATTTTGGTTACAATGGTTTTGATTTCCGGGAATTTTGCTTTTAAAATCTGTTCGTATTTGGTTGTAGTTTCCACCATCTGCGTAAGCGAACTTCCCGTCATAATTGAAGCATTAATAGCTAAATCGCCTTCTTCAATGGTTGGGATAAATTCTCCTCCCATATTATTAAAGACAATCAATCCTAAAGCAAATAGTCCGAGAGAAATCCCTAAAACTACTTTTTTAAATTGAAGGGCTTTATTCAAAAACGGTATATATAAATTTTCAAACCAAAGCATCATTCTGTCGCTGAAGTTTTCTTTGTGTTCGCTTTTCTTCGAAAGAAATAAAGCACTCATCATTGGCACATAAGTCAACGAAAGTATAAACGCACCAATTACGGCAAAACCAACCGTCATGGCCATTGGTTTAAACATTTTTCCTTCGGTTCCTATTAAGGCAAGAATTGGTAAATACACGATTAGAATAATGATTTCTCCAAAAGCGGCACTATTCCTGATTTTTGAAGCCGAATTGTAGATTTCAACATCCATTTCTTCCTGCGAAAGTTCTTTTTTGCGTTTGAGTTTCTGCAGATGATGCATCGAAGCTTCTACAATAATAACAGCACCATCGACAATAATTCCGAAATCTATGGCGCCTAAACTCATCAGGTTTCCGCTTACGCCAAAGGCATTCATTAAAATAATGGCAAATAACATCGCCAGCGGAATTACAGATGCAACGATCAATCCGGCACGAAGATTTCCTAAAAATAGAATCAGTACAAAAATGACAATTAAAGCTCCTTCTAATAAATTTTTAGTAACAGTGCCAATGGCATTATCTACGAGTTTTCCTCTGTCAATAAAAGCTTCTGCAACGACACCTTCGGGCAGGCTTTTATTAATCTGAGTCATTCTTTCATGAATTCGGTTTACTACTGCGCTGGAGTTTTCGCCTTTCAGCATTAAAACTAAACCCGAAACTATTTCTCCTTTTCCGTCTTTTGTAGAGGCGCCGTAACGCAATGCAACGCCTTCGCGAACCTGCGCTACATCGCGCACGAGAACGGGAGAGCCGTTTCTGTTTTTAACTACGACATTTCCAAGGTCTTTTACGCCTTTTGCCATTCCTACACCGCGAATGAAATACGCATATTGATCTTTTTCAATATAAGCGCCTCCGGTATTTTGATTGTTTTTTTCTAAAGCATCAAAAATTTCGGTAATGGTTACGCCCAGACTGTTTAGTGTATTTGGGTTTACGGCGATTTCGTATTGTTTTAGTTTTCCGCCCCAGGTGCTTACATCGGCAACGCCTTTGATTCCCTGCAATTGCGGAATAATAATCCAATCCTGAATGGTTCTTAGTTTTACGGCATCGTATTTGTTTTCGTAGCCTTTTTTGGCGTAAACATCATATTGGTAAATTTCTCCAAGACCTGTTGTAATTGGCGCTAGTTCCGGTGAACCTGCATAAGCGGGAATGTTTTCTTCGGCTTGTTTTAAGCGTTGAAATATTTGTTCGCGTGCCCAGTAAATATCGACATTGTCTTCAAAAACAACGGTTACGACAGATAAACCGAAACGGGAAATACTGCGGAGTTCTATAATATCCGGAACGGTTTTTACGGCTTGTTCTAACGGATAGGTTATTAACTGCTCGACTTCCTGACTTGCCAAAGTGGGTGCTGTGGTAATAATCTGAACCTGATTATTGGTAACATCCGGCAAGGCATCAAGCGGCAATTGTTTAAGCGAATAGCTTCCCCACGCTATTAAAACGAGGGTAAATAATAGTATAACGAATTTGTTTCGTATACTAAACTGAATGATTTTATCTAGCATTTGAAATATATAATGACATGAGAATTTAGACAAAAGTTTGTCTGATACATTTGTGGAAAGTCCACAGTTCTCTAGCCCGATCCCGATAGCTATCGGGAGGACATCATTATGCTATTTGAGGGGGCTGCCAAATACTTCCGTAAAAATTAGAAGTAAATACAGAATTGTAATTGGGTAAAGGGATTGAAATTTTTGTGTAAGCTGAAGGAAATTCAAAGTTTGCAGCTATCTGGTAACTTAAAACTTGTGCGCCGCAGCAGTTGCAGGCACAAAATGGAGAACATAAATCATTGTCTTTATCGTGCAAATGATTTTCTTCTGATGAAAACTGGGCTGTTTTATGCATAGCGCTGTTCACTTCCATATCTGCACAGGGCATATTTGAAAGTGCCATCAAATAAATTGACATTACAATTGCTATCCATTTCATGACTGTAAAAATAATACATTATTCTGTTCGCTATTCTATCTGTCCCTAAAAAACTCATAATAGATTGATTTTTAAGCGTTTTTATTAAAAAATAGTGCTTCTTAAAAGAAATTTTAGTTAACTTTAACACTAATTAACCCATATTATTACCTATTATCCCCTTCAATACCTTTATTTTATACACCTCTAAAAACAAAAGATAAGCCGAAATTCCCCTAAGAATACATTTAGTACATATTTATTTAAGCAGTTTTATTTTAATCAATTAACACTCTATTCAATGAAATGTAAAAAACTAATATCAGCCCTTTTTTTATTATTTAGTGTTCCATTTTTCGGTCAGGTTTATACCGATAAAATCGTAGGAGAAAAAAACCAGGAATTAAAAGACAGTCTTAAAGTAGAAAAATATCCATACGCTCTGCCCATTTGGGGAGAAAAAGTGGCTCAAAAAGGATATAATTTACCGTATTCTGCGGGATTATCTGTCAACTACTTTTGGCAGGATTCTGAGATTGTAATAAGCAATTTAGAAGTTGGTTTTAATAACGGACCGCTTTACAATCTTGATGAAATAGTACGCTTCGAAAAATCTTCTGTCGAGGCTGGTGCATTGACCATACGACCGGATATTTGGCTGCTTCCTTTTTTAAATATTTATGGAATTTTTGGTAAAGCCAATACAACAACAAAAATAAATGCCGGAATCTGGGTTCCTGATGCTGACAACAATTGGTCTGAAGTGGCATCGTTTGGAACATCTGCCAATTTTGATGCTACTACTTTTGGTTTTGGTATGACACCTACAATTGGTATTGGCGGCGGTTGGCTGGCATTAGATATGAACATGGCCTGGACGGACATAAGTGCGCTGGATAAACCTGCGTTTTCTTATGTTTTTGGTCCACGATTAGGTAAAACTTTTAAGCTTCATAAACCGGAACGAAATATTGCGGTTTGGGTTGGCGGTTTTAGGGTCCATATTAATGGCGGTACGAATGGAAACCTTGCTTTATCGGATATTTTCGATTTGAGTACTGCGCAGGGAAAAGTAGATAATGGTTTGGCAAAAGTATCTGAAAACCAAACAAAAGTCGACACTTGGTGGGATGGTTTAACTCCTGCACAACAAGCTAATCCTGGTAACATTGCAAAACATAATACTGCAAATCGTGCTTTAGAAAGAGCTGGTACTTTTTTAACCACTTTAGATGGAGCTTTGAGTACTGCAGATCAATCTACGATTCAGTATTCACTGCAAAAAAGACCAAAGGATATGTGGAATTTTATTGTGGGAACGCAGTTTCAATATAATAAGCATATTATGTTTAGACTTGAAGCAGGCTTTTTAGGAAGCCGTACACAGGCTTTGGCTGGTTTACAATATCGTTTTGGATTATAAAGCTGCTTTATGAAAAAAATTTTAGTATTGCTCATTACAATATGCAGCATTAATCAGGTAAAATCTCAGGTTTTGATTTCTTTGATTTTTGGCGATAAACTGAATTCTCCTTTTTTAGAGTTTGGTTTAGAAGGCGGTATCAACCTTTCAGATATTTCTAATTTGGAAAGTTCTGGGGTAAACCCCGGTTTTAATCTTGGTTTTTATTTTGATATAAAATCAAAGCAAAATCCGGCGTGGATGATTAATACGGGGGTGATTGTAAAATCTCCTATGGGTGCAAGGCAAATTCCTGTTTATTCTTTAGAAGATGAAAATCTGGATAATACTTTTGCAGGCGGAACTGTTGATCGTGAGATTCGATATTTTAATGTGCCTATTTTGATTAAGTATCAGTTTAAAAATCGAATTTATCTTAAAACCGGGCCTCAGTTTGGGCTTTTGGCTTCGGCTTTTGATCAGTTTAAAAATGAGATTAATGATAATGATGTGGTTTACAAGAAAAAAATCAGAGACCAAATTCGTGTTATTGATGCCGGAGTTGCTTTTGGAACAGGATATCACATGAATGTGGGCAACGGATTAAATATCACAATTCAATATTATTATGGTTTGGTTCCTGTTATGAAAGGTGATGGACCCAATGTATATAACAGATCTTTGTATTTTACTGCCGGAATACCTATTGGAAAAGGAAAAGCTGCACAAAGACGTGCCGAAAAAGAAGCAGAACTTAACAAAGTTATTCTTCCGGAAGACGAAGCTCCTAAAAAGTAATCAACGGTTTATTGAATTGAGTAATGCTAATATTTCTTCATTGTTTAAAACATAATCTGGTGTTGTAAATAGTATAGCGTTATTGGGCATAAATGGCATATCTGCCGATAACGGATTTTGTACTACAATTTTCCCTCCGGCATCCTGAATAGCTTGTAATCCTGAGGTCCCGTCTGTATTAGAACCTGAAAATAGAATTCCCACCAAAGAACTTCCGTAGATTTCTGCAGCCGATTCAAAAGAAACGTCGATGCTTGGACGGCTGTAATTGATTTTTTCTGAGGTATCTAATGCCAGTGTATCGTCTTTTTCGAATAATAAATGATAATTAGACGGCGCAATATATAGAAAACCGGGTATCAAAATGGTTTTATCTTCTATAGGTTTTACCGGAACGCTTGATTTTAAAGTGATTAATTCTTCCAACGTTTGATCGTCTGTACTTTTGCGATGTACGACAATTACGATTGCATAATTATGCAGTGCCGTTAATTCGGGTAAAATTTGCATTAAAGCATTTAAACTCCCTGCCGATCCTCCTATTATGACTAATCTGCAGTTTGATATTATTTTATTTTCCTCCATATTTTCTCTTTTTCAAATTGTTTGTATTTTCCAGGAGAAATAGAATATTTTATTGTTTCTTTTGTGCCTAAGGCCAGAAAACCTAAAACGGCTAAACTTTCATCAAATAAATTAATGACTCTTTTTTGAAGTTCGCTATCAAAATAAATCAAAACATTACGGCATAAAATAATATCAAATTCATTGAATGAAGTGTCTGAAACCAAATTGTGTTGTGAATATACCATTTTTTGAGACAGTTCTTCGTTGAATTTTGCAATGCCGTAATTGGCGGTATAATAATTCGAAAAGTCTTCCTGCCCGCCTGCATCACGATAGTTTTGTGAATATTCTTTCATCATTCTGAGCGGGAAAATTCCTTTTTTGGCTGTTTCTAAAACCGTAGCATTAATGTCTGTGGCATAAATAAGGGATTTATGCAGTAAACCTGCTTCTTTTAGCATTATAGCCATCGAATAGACTTCTTCGCCTGTAGAACAGCCGGCATGCCATAATCTGATAAAAGGTTTTGTGCCTAATAATGGCAAAATTTCGTTTCTTAAAATGTTGTAAAATGCCGGATCACGAAACATTTCTGTAACATTGACTGTAATTTCGTCGACCATTTTTTTGTAATATTCAGGATCAGAACGAACTTTTGAAAGAAATTCGTGAAAATGCTCAAATCCGCCTAATTGATACACTCTGTATACGCGTCTTTTTAGTGATGCTCTTGAATAACTTCCAAAATCAAAACCGTAGTATTCATAAACTTCGTTGATAAGTGTTTCTAATTCAATATCTTCAATCATAATCTACCCCATTCAAATTTTGCTTAAAACAAGCAGTAACTTATCAACATCTACTGGTTTTGAGATATAATCATCTGCCCCGGCCTCTAAACATTTTTCTTTGTCGCCTGTCATGGCTTGTGCAGTAACTGCAATTACGAAAGTCGATTTTCTTGACGGAATGGCTTTTATTAACGGAATGGCTTCATAACCATCCATTTCGGGCATCATCATATCCAGCAAAACACCGTCAATCTTTTCATTAGATTTCAATAACTTTATTGCATCTTCGGCACTGGTACAAGACAAACAATCGTATGACTTAACACGTAAGGTATGTGTTAATGCGAAAATGTTTCTGGGATCGTCATCTACAATTAAAAGTCGTTTTTTACTCATATTGCTTTATATTTTTTTTGCCACAGATTTCACAGATTAAAGGGATTTTTTTAATCACAGTATTATCTCAATTTTTAAATCCTTTTAATCTGTGAAATCTGTGGCATAACTTTTCTTTACTATTAAACTTTATCGTATAGCCAAACTCGCAATAACGATAGTAACTGGTCAACATCTACTGGTTTTGTAATATAATCTGATGCTCCGGCTTTTATGCATTTTTCCCTGTCGCCTGTCATTGCTTTTGCGGTTACGGCAATTACAGGTAAATTTAAGAACTTCGGATTGGCGCGTATTTTTTCGGCTGTTTCGTAACCGTCCATATGCGGCATCATCATGTCTAATAAAACGACGTCGGTATCTGGATTTTCGCTTAGAACTTTAATGGCATCATTTCCATCAAAAGCCGTTATGATGGTCATTTTAAATACTTCTAATGCTTTTGTAAGCGAGTAAATATTACGAACATCATCATCAACAATCAGTACTTTTTTATCGTGCAGAATGTTATTTAGTAAATTTAGCTTTTTATGTCCTTCTTTTTTGTCTTTTCCTTCTTTTTTGTCTTTTCCTTCTTTTTTATCTTCCACTAAATGAAGGAACAGCGAAACCTCATCTAACATTCTTTGGTACGAATGAGCCGTTTTTACAATAATAGAATCAGCGTATTTCTTGATTTTTACTTCTTCTTTTAGTGATAAACTTTTTCCTGTAAAGACAATTACCGGAAGTTTCTCTAAGCCCGGATTTTTCTTAATACCATCCAGAATTTGATACGCTTGTTTATCCGGAATTCCCATATCGAGAATTACACAGTCAACTTCTGTTTTATTTAAAGCCTGAATTCCATCCGAAACTTCGCTTTTTATCTCCGAATTGATATTATACGTTTCCAAGAAATAAGACAATGCTTTGGCGTGTTTCGGGTTATCTTCGATAATTAAAACCTTTTGCGCTTCTTTATTAATAATGTGTTCAATTCTTAAAAACACATCCGGAATTTTATCAAATGCTACCGGTTTATCTAAAAAGTCTACTGCACCTTTTAATAAACTTTCCTGTTTCAATTTATGTGATGACATAATATGAACGGGAATATGTTTGGTTTCGGCATGATTTTTTAATTCTTCCAGAACTTCCCAGCCGCTTTTTACCGGAAGTTCAATATCTAATAAAACACCAGCGGGTTTATACAGCAAAGTAAAGTTTAAGGCATGATCGCCTCTTACGGCAACAATTCCTTTATAACCTTTGTTTCGTGAAAAAGCCAAAAGCGATTTTGCAAAATTGATATCGTCTTCAACTATTAAAATTACCTTATCTCCTTCTATTATTGCGTTTCTATCGTCATCTATTTCATCTGGAATAGTTGAGCTGATATATTTTTTTGCAGGCGTTCCTTCTTCTTTTTCAGGTTCCAGATCTACAAATGCTGTTGGTGGTATTTTCTCCACATTCGTTTTATAAGGAGCAGAACCATAAACCGGAAGGCATAATGTAAAGCTGCTTCCTTCATTAACTCTGCTATGCAGGATGATTTCACCTCTAAGTAATTTTGCCAATTCCCTGCTGATGGATAATCCTAAACCAGTTCCGCCATATTTACGTTTTGTTGAACCATCTGCCTGCTGGAATGCTTCAAAAACTAACGGCTGTTTTTCTAACGGAATTCCTATTCCGGTATCTTTTACAATGAAGCAGATAATTTTGTCATCGTCTGTATTGATTTTGATTTCAAGGGTTACTTTTCCTTTTTCTGTAAATTTAATAGCATTCGAAATCAGGTTTTTTAGAATTTGTTCTAAACGCATTTTATCTGTTTTGATAACAATTGGCGCTTCTTTCGAAATAATTTCAAATTCAATTCCTTTTTCTTTGGCTACAAGATTAAAGAGATTCCATAGTGTGTCTGTGATTTCTTTGGTTGAAATATCTAAAAATTCTAATTCCATTTTACCGGCTTCGATTTTAGATAAATCCAGAATTTCATCAATTAAACCTAATAAACTGTTTCCTGAACTCTGAATAACTTTGGCAAACTCAATTTCTTCATTGTTCATGCTTTTGTTATTATTCTCTGATAATAAACGGCTTAAAAGCAAAATTGAATTAAGAGGCGTTCTTAATTCGTGCGACATATTAGCCAAAAACTCTGATTTGTAACGGGTTGTTAATTCTAAAGCTTCAGATTTCTTTTGAATTTCATTGTTTTTTTCTTCCAATAAAACACTTCTTTCCGAAAGTTCTTCATTGGTTTGTTCCAATTCTTCCTGCTGTACGCGCAATTCTTCTTCAGAAGCCTGTAGTTTTTCAGTCTGTGCTTCTAATTCGGCATTAATAGCTTCCAGTTCGCTATGCTGTACCTGAAGCTCTTCAGATTGTGATTTTGTTTCTTCGAGCAGTTCTAATACTCTTTTTCTATTTTGAGTTGATTTTAAGGCAATTCCAATGTTATTGGCAACAGTTCGTAAAAACTCTAAATGCAGTTCCGAAAAACCGTAAATACTTGCCAATTCAACCGCACCTTCAATTTTGTTATCCTTCAGCGGAACTGCCACAATATGCGTAGGCTTCACTTGTCCTAAAGCATAATTAATTTGAATATTATCTGCAGATAATGCTTTTAATTCTAATATTTTTCCAGATGAAATGGCCTGACCAATCAAACCTTCGCCTTTTCGAATGCGTTCGCGGCTTTTACTCGGTATATAGCTATATCCTCCAGAAGATACTAATTCGTTTTCTTCAATAACATACAAAACTCCGGCGCTGCTGTTGGTATATTGGCATAAAAACTCAATAACATCTTTAGAGAGTTTCTGCATCGATTTTTCGCCCAGCATAGCGTTATTTAATTCTGCAACTCCGGTTTGAAGCCATTCTTTTTGAGAAAGAAGATCGAATGAGCTTTTAAGGGAAATTCCCATTGTGTTCAATGATTCTCCTACACTTCCAAGTGCATCTGCTTTTGTATCGTCTACACGAATATCGTAGTTTCCTTTTGAAATATTGGTCGCAATGTTGCTGATTGCTTCAATCCTTTGTGCTGTTTCAATGTCTTTTTTCTCCAGTTCTTTTTGCAAGGCAGAGCGTTCGTTGTAATCTTTTAGAATTCTCGTAAAAAAAACAATCGAAATAATAAAAGCGATAAAAAAAGCGACTATAATTAAAATCAAACTATAATTTCCATAACGTTTTGAACTTGCATTTCGTTCTTCCAGCAATTTTTGTTCTGTACCTTCTATCTTTTTGATAACCGCTCGAATATCACTCATCATTATCCTGCCTTCATTTAAGTCGAAGGTCAGTGTTTCCTTGTTTAAACGCTTTTTTACGATTTGATTATTCAGGTATTTAAAGAACCCGGAACGTTTAGATGCTAACTCGGTTAATAATTTTTGCTGTGGAGGATTGTCTGCAGTAAGCTCTTCCAGTTTATCAAAGTAAGTATTTGATTTGGCTTCAGATTCATTAAATCGGTCAACAAACTGCTCATCTCCGGTTAATAAATAACCGCGCATACTCGTTTGGGCTTCCGTAATAATGGCCGAACCTTCATTTAAATTGTAAATAACATCCTGAGTGTGGTTTACCAAAAAATTACTGTACAACAAACTTTTGATGCTGATAAACGAAGCAACAGAACTAATAGTAATCACTAATAATGAAACTAATGAACTGATTAGCAGATTTCTTTTAAAGTTACCATTCATGGTTTTAAATTGTATTTATTCGTATTTTAGGGGAAGAACAATAATAAAGCTGGCGCCTTTGCCTACTTCACTTTTCGCCGTTATTAATCCGTTGTGTTTTTCTATGATTTTTTTTGCGATTGCCAGACCAATTCCGGTTCCTTCATAAGTCTGTCGGTCATTTAAACTTTGAAAAATGATGAATATTCGATCCAGATAAATTTCATCAAAACCAATTCCGTTATCTTTTACCACAATCCTGCAATACTTTCCTTCTGGCGCGGTTGGGCTGTCAAACGATTTATCGGCAATTAATTCCGCACTAATTTCAATTAAAGGAGGTTCATTACCGCCGGAGAATTTAAGGGCATTTCCAATTAAATTTTGAAATACCTGCCTTAACTGACTCGGAATACTGTCTATTGTGGGGAGTTCTGTGGCTTTTACTGTGGCATTTTTTCTTTCAATCAAATAATCAAAATCCGAAAGAACTTCCTGTAAAACTACATTAAGATCTGTAATTTCTGGTTTAACCTGCGCTGATAATCTGGAATATGCGAGAAGATCTGTAATAAGGGTCTGCATTCTTTCGGCAGACTTTATGGCTCTGTCGACATAATCAATTCCCTTTTCATCATCTTTTAAATAAAGTTCTTTGATTATTTTAATGAAGATCTGGATTTTCCTTATAGGTTCATTTAAATCGTGCGAAACCACCCATGCAAACTGCTGTAATTCGTGGTTTTTCATCTCTAATTCTTCGTTTTTCAAAACCAGTTCTTTGGTTCTTTCCGCGATTTTAATTTCGAGATTATCCTGCGCTTCTTTTCTAATTTTAATTTCTTTAGAAAGAAGGTCTTTTATGCCTTTTAGTTCATTTTGCTGTTCATAGATCTTGATGAAGGTTTTTACCTTCAGTATTAATAAATCAGTATCAACAGGTTTTGTAATATATTCTACTGCACCGCTTTCATAACCTTTAAATATATATTTCTTTTCGATGTTTAATGCCGAAAGAAAAATTACGGGAATGTCTTTGGTTCGTTTATTTCCAGAAAGAATTTTTACTACTTCGAAGCCGTCAAGTCCGGGCATCTGAACGTCCATAATGATAAGACAGTAGTTTGTTTTTAAAATTTTCTTTAGGGCTTCTTCACCAGATTCGGCAGTATCTACGTCGATATTGTGGAGTTCTAATGTTTTCTTTAAGGCAATAATATTGGCCTTGATATCATCAACAATTAATACCATGCTGTTATGGGGAATAAAGCGTTACGAGTTAAAAAATATTGAATCATTGGTTTGAAAAGGTTCTTATTTAAAATATCTGATCCTATTTTAAATATGGTTGGTCAAACCTTCAAATTTAGAAAAAAAAGGAGCTTTTTACTTTTCACATCCGTATCTAATTCGTTACATAATTCCCATGTATTTCTGTAAAATGTAATTGAATTTATAAAAGACAGCTTATTAAGAATTCAATTATTTAAGAAAAACTTAAAATGATCATACCTTTTTTTTGGATGATGTTTTAATCTCGCAATCCCGATAGCCATCAGGAGCAGAGCTGCAAAGTTTTATTTAAATTCAATAGCGTCCAGCTTTAGCTGGATGCGAAATAAGTAAGATTATGTGAAGGGCTTTAGCCAGACCGCAATATAGTTTGGCTAAAGCCTTTTCTGAATCTATTCTTAAACCTCCAGCTAAAGCTGGAGGCAATTAAAAAAACTTCTAATCTTTTAATCTGTGGCCTTAAATGAAAAACTTTGCGACTCTGCATCTTTGCGAAATTAAAACTCAACACAAATTAAATTAAATCTGCGCAAACCCGCTTAAATCAGTAAAACCCGTGAGCAAAAAACCTCAGCATCTTAGCACTTAAAAAAAAACAGCCTTTCAATAAAAGCTGTTTTTTTTTCGTAAATAGTAGTTAATATATAATGCTTATCAGCTAGCTAGTTTTTGATTGTATGGTTTAAATGAAAAATGATATTTTGTTCTAAAATGTTTTGCTGCGGCAAGCATTTCAGAAAAATTAATGGTTGAAATTCGTTTGATTTCATTAATCGGTTTCATTGCCAGATTAACAACAGGATCAAATGTTCTTAAATAATTAAAACTGTGCTGCTCTAGCTCTATTTCAACAATATTTTTTAAAATACTTTTTTTAAGCAGCGTTCCAACAAGTCCTTTTTGCGGAATGGTTTCGTATTCTTTTATCCTTTTTGAGATCCTGGAATTTTCTTTTCCTATGTAGATATAATTTCCGGAATCGTTTGTAAAATGCTGTTTAACCTGAGTAACCAATTCTGCATTTTTATTTTCAATAGTTGGTATTCCCAGTAATGTAAACTGAATGCGTTTGTGGCTTTCAAAATACAAAACACTATTGATAACCGAAGAATTACTCAAAACAGCCGATTGTTTTTTGTTTAAAACTTTCTTTTCTCCATTTGCACCAAAACTGTGGCTTACGTTTCCGTTTTCGCAGTAAACAAAAAAGACAGGCGCGGTTTTAAAAGATTCAATACTTAAACTAACTTCCTGATCAAATTCAAGATCAAAATGCATGAATAGGACTTTATCATCAAATCGGTTTCCTTTAATGGAACCTTTTGTCCATTTTGATTTAATTTCTAAGTTATATTCATTGTTATTAGCAGTAAGTTCACCGCTAAAGCTATCTTTTAAGTCGTTAAAAACAGCATCAAGTCCTCCGGTATTTATGTAAAGTTTTTTCATTTTCTTTGATTTTAAAAAAGTGTTTTGTACTAATTTTTAGTGTACTCAAACAACTTATGGTTCTTTCCTCATTTTCTATAAACCAAATTTCGTACATATTGCAAATCAAATCCTTATACAATTTCAATCAGAAATTTCATAATTTTTAGCTGCACAGGAACAAAGGGAGAAAGGGACAAAGGTTTTCCTCTCAATACCTTTAGAAAAGACGCACTGCAGTGCGTCTCTACAAAACCTTTGTCCCTTTGAACCTCTGCCCCTTTAAACCTTAAAAAGAAAAAACAGCTGCTCCAGAATAAATCTGGAACAACTGCTCCTCAGCAAAATAAAAATACTTATCTATTTTATTTTATAATAAGTTCACTTATGTCTGCGTTTTTTGAATAATTTTTCTTCGGGATATCTTTAAAAAAATCGGCTTCCTCTAAATCTGCTGTTGGGCCGTATCCTAATAAATGTGTTCCTTTTTGCTGGTCTTTTGTTTCAATAATATATAAAATTGACATATCATCCGGATCACTCATTCCTTCATAACGATGATGCGCTACAATATAAATTTCATCTGGTTTATAAGCATATTTAGTTTCTGAATCAATCAAACAGCCATTTTCAAATAAATAATTCTTTGTATAGCCTTCATTCTGGTATTTCTGTATATAGTCGGTTTCGTGTTTTTGTTCTCTTTTCATGATTTTACTAATTTTAAGATTAGGTCATAATCTTTGTTAGTTCAAATTTCATCATTAAAATCAATGAAAATTAACTCTATTAATTTTAATGTTAGCTCATTCAAAAAACACAAAACAAATCAAATTTTATTTTTATAATTTTAGATTTTCATCCGGAATTGGCCTGGCGATTGTAAAAAAATGTCGAAAATCATAAGGGAATTATAAAAGCAAAACAAGGTCAAGGTCCGACTTTTAAATTTTTCTGCCTGAGCTAAAAAAAACGCCAGACTTATTTTTAGTAATAAGTCTGGCGTTTTTTTATGTTCTAAATTTAATTACAATTTATACACAAAAGTCTTTCTGTCAGGAACAAACTCTTTCCAGTTTATGGTTAATGAGTGTTCAATCGATTTTATGATATCTTTCATTAAAACCGGCTTTGTAATGAAATAATTCGCGCCCAAATTGAGACATTTTTCAATAATACTGGGTTCATTTGATGTTGAAAAGATGATTACCGGAATATCACTTTTTTCTTTAGAACCTTTTAGCTCGTTTAAAATATCAAAACCATTTTTTCCCGGCATATTCAAATCTAAAAAAATGACACTGGGAGTTGGCGGCGGATTATAAACGGCATTTAAGAGCTTTTCTCCACCTGAGTAAGTCTGGAGGTTAATATCTTGCGATAATGACTCTACGGCATCTGTAAATATGCTTAAATCGTCTTCATCATCATCTGTGTAGAATATTGTCCATTCTTTCATATGTTTTTAGGTAAATTAATCAGTTTCTTCAAAGATAGGAAAAATTAGTAAAATAAACAATTTGTACAAAAATTCTCACAAAAACAGTTAATTGAAATATAATAATTTAAAAATATAATTCTGTAAGCCATTCAATGGTAAAAATCTCAATTTTGTTATAGAGCATTTTAAACGCTTTTGAATCAGAATATTAAATATAAAAATTATAAAGCCATGGGAGATCATAAAGACCTTACAGAAAATTTAGCTGCTGATAAAATCAAAGAATTGGCAGAAAACATAAAAACATGCATGTTTTGCACTTACGACAGTTACAGACTGCAGTCACGACCAATGTCTGTTCAAAAAGTGGATGATTTGGGACGTCTTTGGTTTCTATCTGACCGAAACAGCAGCCACAATGCAGAGATTACGCTGAATCCTCAAGTTGAATTGTTCTTCTCTGAACCGCACGATAAATTCCTGACTATTCACGGAACTGCAACAATTTCGTACGACAGAGAAACGATTAAAGAATTGTACGACCCAATTGTAAAAGTCTGGATGCCGGGCGGCGAAGATGATCCGAATTTAAGTGTGCTTACCGTAACACCGGAAGACGGTTATTACTGGAACAATAAAAACGGTAAAATTGTGGCTATTGCAAAAATGACCGCAGCTTTTGTGACTGGTAAAGTTATGGATGATGGTATTGAAGGGAATTTGAAATTGTAGTTATTTAAACCGTAAAGTTCACTAAGATTTACGCAAGGTTCGCTAAGATTATTTTCTTTGTGGACTTTGCGTTTTTTCTTTGCGACTTTACGGTTAAAAACAATTCTCTCTACTCTTTACGATTTTAGAATTTATAAATATTTTAAAAAACATTTAATACTTGATTTTAAACTACTTAAACAAAATGTTTTAAACAAAAAATTTAAGTAAATAAACTTTCAAAATTGCATATAAATGACTGTAAACAAACGGAAAATTTTTGAAAATAGTCCACAGTAATTGCCGATGATCTATTAAGTTCATTTTTTAAGTGTTTTTACCGAAAAAAGAAAATTTACCGATGTTTTATCATACCTGCTATTGAAGATTTTAAGCGCCAGAACCAAGTAAAAGTTTTTATTTAACTAATTACACATAAAGATCTGGAAATAAATACAAAATACATGTATGTATGCCACATTGTCAGTATAGAAATCCCTCTTTAAATAGCGATTATTGCTGCTCTTACATCCTATTATATTTTCATTTTACATATCTAAAAATTCCAGGTAAATAAAACATCGGCATAAAGCTTCCTTTTTGATACTATTCCCTGCTCCTGAAAAATATATATTAATCAAAAATTGAATTGCAGATTATTCATTTGGATTTTTTTTCAGACTTTGTTTTGGCTTCTTGGGATTCCGCTTTTTAATTTAAAAAACATCTTTGTTCCAATCACAATATTAATTTATTGAACGTTTTAAAATCTTTAGAGAACAGAAAAGAAGTTAATTTCTCCGTTTAAAAATCATAAATGCAACTTTGGTGCAGTATTTTTATTTTTATTAACTCCGTGAATTATAAACATCTGTTAATTATACAATTACAACTAGTAATTCTATAAAGAAATCTTTGAGTTTCAGGATTAGATTTGTATATGTAAAATTTTAAAATAAGCATCATGAATACTACAGATAAAAGAAACGGCACTTTTCCCAGAGATCCTGGAAGTCCGGCTTCAGACAAAAATACGGTTATGAATGAGGAACTTTATGATTTAAATACACAAGAAACTCAAAACAACCGCGCAGAAGACGCAGAACGCGGCTATACGGTTCGAAATAGCCATAATCCTAACAAACCTAATCTCGATGAGAGATCGGACGTCTACGACGGTAATTTGGACAATTTAGATGATGACTTTCATAAAGACAGAGATCTGGAAGACGACAACGATGATATTTATGAGGTCGTTTTAGAAGATGAAAATGATTTTAACGAAGAAGATGAGGACGAATATATCGAGGAAGATCTTGATGAAGAAGAATTTGATCAAGTCGAAAATGACGAATTTGACAACCCTGCTGATACTTTTGAAAACGACTTTAATGAAACAGAAGAAGATCTAGAAGACATTGACGATGATGATGACGAAGAAGAAAACAACGATTATGTTGAAGATGATGTTCAGGAAGAAGACGATGATGATTACACAGAAGAAGATAAAAGAAGATTGTAATTTCTTCTAAAAACAAAAAACCGTTAAGAATTATACCTAACGGTTTTTTTATGCGATTTAAAACCTAATCGCCTATTTTTTCTAAAACTGGAATATCATCCATTTTTTGCAAACATTCAATTAAACCTGTTTTGGCTTCGGTTAACTCCTGTTCGGCTTTGCCTAATTCTTTATACCATTCTTCTTTTCCGATTTTTGAGCTTTCAATTTTACGCATAATTTCAAAAATTTCGCCTTCGGCTTCCATCACCTTAAGGCGTTTATAGTACGTCAGGCTTTCGGTCATGTGAGCAAGTGCAATCATCGCCGTTAGAAAAGGATGGTTGTTGGTTACGTTTACATCTCTGATTTTTCCGTGTTCGAGTTCGACTTTTAAGGCAAAAGCAAATTCTTCCATATTAAAATCGGCATGTTTGCTTTTCGGGTTTAAATAAGCTTTAATAGCTTCGACATTGTCCATAGTCGAAAGATCGACATCGGTTTGTTTTCCGTCTAATAAATCCTTGTAAACTACGTTTGCTACTGCCCTTGCTTCGGCAATTGTTGGATCGTTTTTAGGATTTTCGAAATCACGTGTCGACCAATCCCAATTTTTTGGATGCACAGGTTTGATGTACTTTTCGCAAAAATCTGTTACATCATTTTTTAAACTTACCATTTCGTCTTCCCTTTTAATGTATACATCTTGGTAAGCTCCGCTTTTAGTTCCCATAATTTGATATTTTTTAAAAGATAAACGACACATTTACCGAGATATATGTGCCGTTTTTAATTTCGTTCTTATTTTACTGAATTCTTGTATTAAACACTTCTTCTTCCGCTTATCAGCGAAATAATAAATAATACTAAGAATATGAAAAATAAAATTTTTGCTATACTAGCGGCTCCAGCGGCGATTCCGCCAAAACCAAATATTCCTGCAACAATTGCCAGAATAATAAATATGACTGTCCAACGTAACATAATAATTGATTTTTAATTAATACTAATTTTGTTTGTTTTTCAAACTTTATGCTTTTACAAGAGATACATTAACTCTCGGGTTAATTACAATAAATTCACCAGATAATTCCCGATCTTTTCCTAATCCATTTATCCTTTACCGCATAATCTGCGAGAATCTGCGGCATTTATATCTTAATTTGTTCGAAGTGATTTAATCAGGCTTTTTTTATTCATGTAAGAACGTCCTGAAATCCCCACTCTTCTGGCTTGTTCATAAAGTTCATCTTTTGTCCATTCTTCATAAGGCCTTGCTCTTCCTCCTTTTTCTCCTGCATCTGGCGTATTGGCTATACGCGCCGATTTTTCTTTACTGTACCCCTTTTTGACAAGTGCTTCGTATTGTGCTTCGTTTTTAATTCTTGGATCTGGCATGACTTAAAAATTTAGATTAGTAATAGTTGTATGGTTAAGTCAAAGTTCCCAAAAAGAAAGATTTTTCTGTTATACAATTTTGGTTATTACTTTCATAATTAAAATTTTGGTGAATTGCGAGTTTGTTGATATAAAAAATCCCAGTTCTTAAAGAACTGGGATTTTTTTTAAAATTTTTAATTATTGATTTATTTTGCCTTTTAAAAATTTAATTACTAGATTAAAGTTTTCAAGGGTTTCCGCACTTAACTCTACACTTTCATTCCTTATATATAATTCTTGTATGCTTCTATTAAAAAGTTTTTTATTGTAAGTTGAATCTGTTGGATAATTAGTTTGCTGAATTTTTAATTGATCTTCTTTTGTAAATATTTTTTCTGTTTCAAAATTTTTCCAGGCACTATCAATATCTTCATAAGTTATTAAAAGTTCAGAAACAGAAAGACCAAAATTTTCTTCATACCTATTTTTTTGCTTCGCCCCCTCCTTGTCAGAATCTAAAAGAACAACAAATTTTGATCCCCAACCTAAATATAAACTAATTAAAGATTCTAGATTACTTGCACTTGTCCCTGGAATAAACCTTAAATTTTTCCTTGTTTTTAATATTATTTCTTGTATGTAATTATAAGTATAGTAATCATTTTTTCCTTCTGTTATTATAGAAAATGGCACTAGTTCTAAATTAGTTGGTCTATAATCTAACAGCTCAAGAATGGGCTGAAAATAATTACTTTGATTTGGATGCTTTACAGCAAATTCTCTATAACGATTAATTTTTATGTTAGTATTTTTTGAATTATATTTCACTTCATTTTCATAATCAATAGCCTCATTCTTTATTACAAAAGTATTTTCTAGCCATTTTGGATTTATTAAATAATGGCTATGTGTTGTATATATAACATTTGGCAACTTTTCAAAACTCTTTAATAATTCAGTTTGAGCGGATGGATGCAAATTCGATGCTGGCTCATCGAAAAGGAAAAAAGCATTTCCATTTTGTCTTCTATATGCTCTAAATTGTGTTAAAAGTATATAAACAAAAAACCAACGAAATCCTAGTGATCTTTGAACTATTCTGTAGTTATCAACATCATCTTTGATATTAAATTCAAGATAAGAGCCTATAGAATCTTTGTTGGCAATTAAAATAATTTCTGTTTGTGAAATCTCCTTCTTAAATATTTGATTCCATTTATCAAAAATGACCTCGGTTAACTTCCTTTGCATTTTGCTTATTAAACTCGTTAAGCTACGTTTATCTTTTTCTACCGATGATTCAATTTTTTTTATTAAATGATCATGGATATTTAAATCGTTATCTAAAGAATCTAAAACATCTTGGATAATTGTTTGATAGAACTTGTGTTTGGGGTCATCAATATTATCATTTAAATATATTTTTTCTGGAAACTCAAATAGAAAATTTGGAAAATATAAAATGCTTGGCATTCTCTTTTTAATTAAACTACTAACTATAAGACATTGCTCATTTGATAATACTTTTACAATCTTACTTTTACCTACACTACCTTTAAAAAAAACATTCCATAAATATTCATTTTTTTCTGGCAAATGTTCTGAATTTTTAAAACTATAATTTTGAGTATATACAATTTCAGTATTATAATCTTTTAAAGTTATATCATGTTTTTTAAACTCTTTCTCTATCTCAGAAATATCACTTTTATCTAATTCTACACAAGCTTGAATTTTAATCTTACCATTAAAATTATCCAGTTTATTTATAGGTATTAAATTATGAATATCACTAACATCATAGCTGTCTAATTCTAAAGCATCCAAAGATTCTGGTTTATATGCAAAATAATTAATTGCTTCCAAAATAGTCGTTTTTCCACTTTCATTTAATCCTACAAGGGTATATACATTGTTGGAATTATTTTTACTTAAGTTTAAAGTTTGAGATTCAATACCCTTAAAATTTTCAAATTTAAAATATGTAAACTTCATTAATTTAACTTTTATGATTAGTATTTAAACAAGTTAAGCGTTAAAAAAACAATATTTTACACACTTAGTTAATTTTAAACAATTATAATAATAAATAGATATTCAACAACACGTATAAATACTGATTTATTAAGTCATTGCATCCAAATCATATAAAAATCTCTAAAAATCCTGTAAGCTATTCTTACAACTTCTGAATAATTTTACATGATAACATTTAAACTATAAAATCATGAAAAAGATATTATTAGCCAGTAAAGCAATTTTAGGAGCGGGACTTATTATTATATTCTTGAATTCTTGTAAAAATGAAACCAAACAAGAAGATCCGAAAGAAGTTGCGGAAGATGCTAATGAAGCCAAATTTGACTCTATTGACAATGTAGAAGATGATTCTGAATTTTTAGTAGATCAGGCTGAAATTAACCTGGCTGAAATCGAAATAGGAAAATTGGCACAGCAAAAAAGCACCAATGCCGAAGTGAAAAAATTTGGTAAAATGCTGGTTGATGAACATACTAAATCGGCATCTGAAGTAAGTGCTTTAGCAAAAGCCAAAAACTTTACACTGCCAACTTCCCTTACTGAAGAAGGACAAGAAGAATACAACAAACTAAACGAAAAATCAGGTCTTGATTTTGATAAAAAATTCGCCGATATGATGATCGACGGCCACCAAAAAGCAATTGACAAACTTCAAAAAGCGGCTAAAGATGCACATGATGAAGATGTTAAGCTTTGGGCAACGAACAATATCGCAGGATTGACTTCGCATTTAGAACATGCTAAACTGCTGAAACAAAATCTGGATAAAAAGTAAAATAAATTTAATTGGTTATTATTTATTTTTAAGAAGCTAAGATTCTGAGATTCTAAGGTCCTAAGTAATTGGTACCTAAGAACCTCAAATCTTTGCTAAAAAACCCCTCAAGAGTTGAATTGCTTGAGGGGTTTTGTTTTTTTTTAAAGGTACAAAGGTTCAGAGTTGCAAAGGCTCAAAGGTTTTATTTTTAACCCTGTGAGAAACCTTTGCAACTCTGAACCTTTGCAACTCTGAACCTTATTTCAAAGAAGCCATATCAATTACAAAACGATATTTAATATCACCTTTTAGTAATCTTTCGTAAGCGTTGTTAACGTCGTTTACATCAATAATTTCGATATCGGCAGTGATGTTGTGTTCTGCACAGAAGTCCAGCATTTCCTGAGTTTCAGCGATTCCGCCAATGGCTGATCCTGCGAAACTTCTTCTTCCTAATATAAGACTGAATGATGTTACAGGAAGCGGGTCCATTGGAGCGCCAACTAAAGTTAACGTTCCGTCTACTTTTAATAAATTTAGGTATGAATCGATGTTATGTTCAGCAGAAACGCAGTCTAAGATAAAATTCAGGCTTTTTGCATATTTAGCCATTTGTTCAGGATCTGTAGATAAAACTACCTCATCTGCACCCAAACGTTTTGCATCTTCTGTTTTAGATAAATTAGTTGTAAATACTACAACATGAGCACCCATAGCTTTTGCTAATTTGATTCCCATGTGGCCTAAACCACCAATACCAACAATTCCAACTTTTTGACCAGGACCAACATTCCAGTGTTTTAAAGGAGAATAAGTTGTGATTCCGGCACATAATAAAGGCGCAACTCCGGCAAGATCTAATTTATCTGAAATATGCAGCACAAAACTTTCATCAACCACAATACTTTGAGAATAACCTCCAAAAGTCTGGATTCCGCCCAAATGTTTATCCGGAGAATTGAATGTCAAAATACTTCCTTGATCACAATATTGTTCTAAATCATTTTTGCAATTATCACATTCTCTGCAAGAATCAACCATACAGCCTACTCCGGCAAGTTCTCCAACTTTGAAATTTTTCACATGATTGCCCACTTTTACAATTCGGCCCACAATTTCATGTCCGGGAACAATTGGATAAATAGTTCCGTGCCATTCGTTTCTTGCCGAATGCAGATCAGAATGACAAATTCCGCAGTACAAAATTTCAATTTCAACATCGTGTGCCTGTACAGCGCGGCGTTGAATGTCTAAGGTTTTTAATGGTGCTTCGGCAGCTTCTGTACCAAAGGCTTTTATGTTTTTTGTTTCCATATTGTTTTTTTGTTTTGTTTCAGGTTTTAGAAAACTTAGTCCCTTAGCATCTTAGAAACTTAGTGACTCAAAACAAAATACTCTCCATCGGTTACTTTTTCTAACCAGGTTCCGTGGCCTTTATCAATTTCTGTGATAATGGCAACATACGAGAACTTGTCAAATGGAGTTGCCCCATACCAATGTTCTACTCCCGGTAAAATCGTAACTACTTCATCTTTAAGAAGTATTCGAGCTGCGCTTCCTCTTTCCTGATAATAACCTATTCCTTCTTTTGCAATAATCATGTGCAGACTTGCATTGATATGCCAGTTGCTTCTTGCACAAGGTTCAAAAGTAACTTCCTTAATAACAGTATTTTCAGGATGAATATCACTGCTTTGCTTCTTATAAGAAACGTCGCCCGTCATATATGCACTAGGGACTTTTCCTTCTTCGATAACGGCTGAATAATTTGTTGACATAAATTTAGTTATTTTTTTGAGATTAACTTTATTGAAATCACTTATATATTTCATTATCAGAATTATAAACTAAAAATAAAAGCTAGAATCCGCTTTATGAAGTAGTATTTTAGTTTGTTGAAAACTGATAACTTATTTTAGTATCGTAATTTCAAAGGCAAAATTAAGGCAGAAATGCTTTCCGGAAATAACAATATTCAAACAAAAAATTATGAAATTGAAACAATTTTACATTCTTAACGATTTTGGAATCGTTCCGGTAAGTCTTTTAAAATAATTATTAAAATAACTTGGATATTCAAACCCAAGCGAATAACCAATGTCTGAAATACTCCAGTCTGTATGCTGCAGTAAAGCTTTTGCTTCACTGATGATTCTCTCGGTAATATGTGCCGTTGTTGGCTTTCCTGTAACTTCTTTTACAGAACGGTTTAAATGATTCACGTGCACGGCAAGACTCTGCGCATAATCCTGAGGTGTTTTTAAAGCCAAAGGTTCGTTTTTAGTTTCGATTGGGAATTGTCTTTCTAATAATTCTAAAAATAAAGACGTAATTCTCGCAGAAGCATTTTTATGTTTAAAGAAGTTTTCAGACGGCTGCATTTTCATTGATTCATGAATAATCAAATTGATATAATTGCGCATTAAATCATCTTTAAAAACATAATCAGTTTGCTGTTCTTCGATCATTTTTAGAAATAACGAATCTATAAATATCTTTTGTTCAGGAGTTAAGTTAAAAATTGGTGTTCCTCCTATTTTAAACAAAGGCGATTCATGAAGTGTTTCAGAGCGATCGGTTACTTTCAGAAATTCTTCTGTAAAAACGCAGGCATATCCGTGAAATTCATCAGAAATATTTTCCCATGAATAAGGAATAATCGGATTCCCGAAAAACAAAATCGTTCCGTCGGTTTCTATCCCGCGATCTGCATAATGTATAAGACTTTTGCTTGTATTAATACAAATCTTGTAGTAATCACGGCGGTTATAAGTAGGGATTTTACTCATATCTCCGTTTATCTCGTAAACTTTAAAGCCTTTTAGCTTTAAATCGCTTATTCCTAAATCTAAAGCCTGACAATCCATTTGATCTTTCATTTTGCAAAGTTATGAAAATCAAATATATTTTTGGTTTATTTTGTTTGAGGTTTCAGGTTTGAGGTTTTTAACCGCAAAGTTCGCTAAGTTTTTTTTTAACTGGAATGAAAGAATCTCGCAAGGTCGCAAAGTTTTATTCCATTTGCGTGCTTTGCGTAAACCTTAGCACTCTTTGCTGTTAAATCTTAATTCTTCAAACTCCCAGCTCGTAATCCTTTCGCGGAAGCGGATAAGATAACTTCTTTAGCGTTTTCTTCTTTTTGGATAATGATTTGAGCATAACCATTAAAAAGTCTTCTCTTCCAAGGTTCAGATGGCGTTATTACCTGAATGATTCCGGGATCTGTATTCATTACGTCCCAGTCTTTTATTTTTTGAAGTGGAGTTGCGACAATATGAATTGTATTTTTACCTTCTTTTAAAATTGCAGAATCTAAAATATATTTTTGAGAATCTTCTGTACTTGTATTCACTTTATTTCCGTTAATAAAAACTACCGTTTCTACTCCAATTTTCTTGTAAAAGAAACTCACGATATTTGAATCCAAATTGTTTTTTAGCTCAAATTCACCTTTGTAAATATAAGATGGTGCTTGGTTTTTATAATCACGGTCTTTAAAAGCTGTTTTCCAGTCGTTTTCAGCATAATTTTGTAATTCTTGTGGCAAAGCAGCTGTTGTTCCTTTTTGTTCCTGAAAATTCGTTATTTGAACTAACGAAATAACATCAAGAAACTGATCTTTTTCTAAAGAAGTTGGATCACCGTTTCCTACTCCTAAAATTTTCCCTCCTTTTATCGAAAAGGTAATTTCATCATTTGCTGTTGGAACATGCAGACCATTTTTATCTGTAACCTCAACCGTTACAACTGTTACTTTTGAATTTGATACATTTTCTTTATCTACAGAAAGTTTAATATTTTCTGCTTTTCCAGTTGTTTTTTGAATATCAGAAAGTACTTTTTTTCCGTTTTTATATCCAATTGCTTCAAGAGTTCCCGGTACATAATTTACTTTCCATTCTAAATGGCTGTTTTGCTCCATTTTCTTTTTGCCGAGACTTTTCTTGTTCAGAAAAAGTTCTACTTCATCGCAATTAGAATGCACCCAAACATCGATTTCTTTGCCTTCCATTTCACTCCAGTTCCAATGTGGCATAATATGCAAAACAGGCTGCGTTCCCCACCACGATTTTAAATAAAATACATTGTCTTTCGGGAAACCGCAAACATCCATCATTCCAAAATACGAAGTCACCGACGGCCAGCCATAAGGAGTTGGTTCTCCGCGATAATCAAATCCTGTCCAAATAAACATTCCTGCCAGATAAGATCTTTCGGCATAAAACTTCCAGCCTTCTTCAATACTGTAAAAACTTGGACGAGGTTTTCTGTCGTAAGCACTTTGGTAATGTTTGGTATCATCTGTAAAATAAATCCCTCGCGTTGCAAAAGTCGAACCTTCCTCCGTTCCCATTCCGGGTTGGTTTTTAAACTGATTTCTATGTGCATCGATATCTCCGTTTCCAAGATAATTATAGCCCATAATTTCAACTACAGACGAAATACCGCTTTTAAATCCACTGCTGATTCCTACCGTTACAGGTCTTGTTGGGTCGATACCTTTTGCAAAATTCTGCATCACATTCGTAATACGTTCGCCCACAATATTGCCTTCAATATTCCATTCTTCATTTCCCACCGACCAGCAAAAAATACTTGGATGATTACGGTCGCGCTCCATCATTCGCTTTAAATCATTCAAATGATAATCGTTAATTCCCATCAAACGCGTTTCATCAATTACAAGCATTCCCAATTCGTCACAAGCTTTCAGCAACTCGGGAGTTGGCGGATGATGCGAACAGCGATAAGCATTAGAACCCATTTCTTTTAGTTTTTTAATTCGGAAATACTGAACTTCATCTGGCAGTGCAGTTCCTATTCCGGCATGATCCTGATGATTATTGGTTCCTTTTAATTTTAAAGCTTTTCCGTTAAGGAAAAATCCATTTTCAGGATCAAACTCAATCGTTCGAATTCCAAAAGTAGTTTCATAACTATCAATTGTCTTTCCGTTTTGCTTAAGCTGCGTTACCAAACGATATAAATTTGGCGATTCAATACTCCACAAAAGCGGATGCTCTACATATAATTTGGAACTATGAATACTAGTTTTGTAAAATTCAGGAGCTAGTATATTTTCAGAAAAATTGGCAACTTGTTTATTTTGAGGATCAAAAACAGTCTGAACAATTTCAATTGATCCTTTATAATTTCCTTTATTTTCAATCGTAACATCGGCAGTAACATCAGCTCCATCATTTTTAAGTTCAGAAGTTACATAAGTTCCGTTTTCAATAACATGAACCGGATTTGTTTTTTGTAAATAAACATGTCTGTAAATCCCTGCACCTTCATAAAACCAGCCTTCCTCCATTGATGCATCGGCGCGAACGACAATTGTATTTTCACCGCCATAATTTACATAAGCCGTTACATCATATTCAAATTCGTTATAACCGCTTTGTTCTGTTCCGAGATAATAGCCGTTAAAAAATACTTTTGAATTTCTAAAAACACCATCAAATTTTAAGGAGATAATTTTACCGTTATCGGTTTCCGGGATATTGATTTTTTTTCGGTACCAGCCAATACTTTTCTCCGGAAAACCTTTTCCTGCTGTTTTAAATCCGTGGCTGAAACTTCCTTTTTCACTAAATTCCTGTTCAACTGCCCAATCGTGTGGTAAATCTAACTTTCTCCATGCGCGGTCATCAAAATCTTTTGCCGCCGGGCCATCGCCAAATCCGGTTTTGGTCAAATATGAAAAATAACCTGTTGCGTGTCCAAAATCCTTTTCTGTATCATATAAATGACCAAACGAAAAACGCCAGTCTTTATCAATTAAAATCAATTCTCTTTCTGATTTATTTTGGGCGAAAGCCAAACAGGAAAGCAAAAAACTGACAAACAGAAAAATTCTTTTAAGGGAAACAATTTTCATAAAACGTGGTTAGGTAAAGTTAGAACGATAAAATTAGAGTATAAAAATAACTTAACTTAATAGTATTTTATCAAATGATATACAATAAGCTCAGATAATCTGTTTGAAAATGGTGATTAAAAAATTTAGAATCATTCTATTGGCTTTACTTTTTTAAATGACTCTGATTTGACGTAATTTTATATAAAAATTTAAAAAACAGAGATAATTATGAGTGTTATTAAAGATGAAAAAAAGCTTCTTAGCACCATTAAACGTATCGATGAAAAAATCGATAAGAATAATGATCAAAAGATACTGGCCTTTTTTGAATCTCTTGGATTAACAGAAAGAGATGATGTACCCAAAAATTTTCTGGATTGGGATACGATTCTTATTGTCGTACCCGACCGTCACATTTCGCATGAATTAAAATATTATAAGTATTCAATATCGAGGCTTTTCTTTGTAACAAATCCGCATGCCGAGCAAATTCATATTTATGATTTTGATCAATGGAAGAGTGTAACCCGAAATAAAACCCAATTCCAGATTAGAGAATTGATGAAAACGAGTTTTGGCGGTGTAAGGAAAACTTCAAATGAAAACGATTAATTTTAATTTTAAACCTGCTAAATGAAATGGATTACGCGCGAAAGGCCCAAAATTGATAGAATTGCCTGTCCATGGCTGATTAAAAATTTTGTTGATGCCAATGCCGAATTTATTTATGTGCCATTTAGCGAAGTTGCAGCGAAAGCGAAAGAATTAGATGCGATTCCGTTTGATATTCCGGAAGTCGAATTTACGCATTATAATGAAGAATGTACTTTTGATTACATTATAAAAAAATATCAAATTGCTGATCCAGCGGTTTTAATTATGGCAAAAATTGTTCGAGGCGCCGATACCGACCGTCACGATCTTGCTAAAGAAGCCGCCGGACTTTGGGCAATTTCTGCCGGACTCTCGCACAATATTACAAACGATGCCGAATTATTAGAAACGGGATTAAAGCTCTACGATGCATTGTACAGCTGGGCAAAACATTTGTACAAGCAAAATCATCTGCAAAACAGCCCGTTTGAAAGTTTACTTCACGAAGTTTACAATAAGTTTTTGATTGAGAAAAAAAGCAGTCAAAAAACGCCTTTATGGGTTAAAGAATTAAAGAACATCATTCAGGATCAAATTGATGCGCAGTTTACTTTTGATTTAAAAAAAATCTCCAATGATTTAGAACTAAATCCTTCTTATTTATCAAGGGAGTTTTCTAAATATTTTGAAGATTTGAATTTTGGTGAATATGTTCGAAAACTGCGCATTGAAAAAGCTATAAACTTAATTCAAAATTCGACTTATACTTTAACCGAAATTGCCTACATGACAGGATTTTCAGATCAAAGTCATTTTACAAGAATATTTAAACTGCAAACAGGAAAAAATCCTTCTTCTTATAGAAAAAATGCCTTGAAAAGTAATCCAGATACAAAAGGTAAATAGCATTCTATTTCTTAATTTACATTCTCGATAGTTTTGTTTCTTAATAAACAAAACTAATCATGATTTCATTTAAACACATTTTCATAATTACTTTATTCTCTTTTAGTTTCAATTCATTTTCTCAAACTACTTATCCAAAAATTACGGGTTATTTTGGAATTATGCACCCTATTGCAACTTTCAGCAATGAACAAACGAGTGTAAATTTTAGAGATTATTATGCTGTTGGTTTTCCTACCGGAATCAATATCTGGAAGAGCCAAAAAATAGGTTTTTCTTTTGAAGTTGTTCCCAACATTAGAGTACAGGGAAACAGCGATAAAGTAACCAATTTATTATTCCATCCCGGTGTTTTAGTTGCTCTTGGAAACGGTTATACTTTTGCTGGAAGAGCTGCTTTTGAAAGCAGCGGCAGATACGGCATAACTCCTGTACTTAATAAAACGGTTATAAAAAGCGATAATTGCAGTTATTTTGTGGCTGTTCCGTTTCCCGTTCGTTTTGGAAATGATCATCCTGCCTCTTTTACGGTGGGCTTTCAATTTGGAATTGCTTTTTAAAAATATCGGTATCAATGACAACTTCAAAATATTCATTAAGAGAATTAACTTTATACTTTCTAAAACTAGGAACAATAGGTTTTGGAGGGCCTGTTGCTCTTGTGGGATATATGCATAAAGATTTAGTCGAAAATCGCAAATGGATTTCTGAAGAAGAATACAAGCAGGGGCTGGCTTTAGCCCAATTAGCTCCCGGCCCATTGGCAGCTCAATTAGGAATATATTTAGGTTTTGTTCATTATAGACTAATAGGAGCCACTTTAATTGGGTTTGCATTTATTCTACCTTCCTTTATTATGGTTGTCCTTTTAGGAATTATATATAAATTATATGGAGGGCTGCCCTGGATTCAAGCTGTATTTTATGGTGTTGGTGCAGCCGTTATCGGACTTATAGTTGTAAGTTCGTATAAACTTACTGTAAAATCTATTGGTAAATTTAATATAGAGTCTTTTAGGACTAACTGGTTATTATGGCTGTTTTTTCTTATTACTTTTAGTATAACATTTATAATGCGGCAAGAACCAGTCTTGTTATTTATTGGAGCAGGATTTTTATATATGATCATTAAGTCACCTCCTAAATGGTGGAATTCAAAATCTATAACTTCAATACTTTTTCTACAAGTTCCTTTATGGAATTATGAAAGCAAAACGTTAATAAAAATTGCCATTTTCTTTGCCGAGGCAGGAACATTTGTATTTGGAAGCGGGTTAGCCATTGTACCTTTTTTACATTCAGGCGTTGTAATTGAAAATCATTGGTTAACCGAACAGCAATTTTTGGATTCTGTTGCTGTAGCAATGATAACACCCGGCCCGGTGGTAATTACTGTAGGGTTCATTGGCTATTTAGTTGACGGCTTTTTGGGTGCTCTGGTTGCGGCCTTAGCCACATTTTTACCTTGTTATATATTTACTGTTGCTATGGCTCCTTATTTTCATAAAATTGCAGGAAATAAATCAGTTAAATCATTTGTTGATGGAATTACAGCAGCGGTTATTGGTGCTTTGGCAGGCTCAGTTCTTGTAATTGCTTCTCAAACTATAATTGATATCCCAACAGCTTTTATCGCTGTTATAACAATTGTTACTTTGTTTCGCGTCAAAAATTTACCCGAACCTTATATAATAATCATTGCCGCTTTATTTGGCTTATTTATTAAACTTATATAACCCGTTCGTTTTGCAATGCATCCTGTCTCTTTTACGGTTGGTTTTCAATTTGGGATTACTTTTTAAATATCATGAATTCAACTTTTTAAATAACGAAATACAGTAAATTCTTTTCCAGAATACATTTTTAATTATTAAATTTCAACAACTTAAATAAAGGCATATTGATTGCTTTAACTAAAATGTTCTTTTAATTATTTAAAAAATTCATTTATGGAAACAAAATTTGATATTGTTGTTATTGGTTCTGGTCCGGGCGGGTATGCATCGGCAATTCGCTGTTCGCAATTAGGTTACAAAACTGCCCTTGTAGAAAAATATAAAGCCCTTGGCGGAACCTGCACAAATGTTGGCTGCATCCCCACAAAAGCATTACTTGACAGTACAGAACATTATCATACTGCCGAAACTAAATTTGCGACACACGGAATCCTAACCGGAAAATTGAGTTTGGATTTCAAACAATTAATCAAAAGAAAAGGTGAAGTTGTAGAACAGAATATTGCCGGACTTAATTTTTTAATGAAGAAAAACAAAATCGAGGTTTTTGAAGGAATTGGTTCGTTTTTGAATAATTCAGAATTGAACGTAAAACACAACGATGGCAATTCAACTAAAATTACTTCGACTTATTTTATTATTGCAACAGGTTCAAAACCAGCTACAATTCCTGGAGTTGAAATCGACAAACAACGAATCATAACTTCAACAGAAGCTCTTTCATTGCCAGAAAAACCGAAAAGCATTGTCATTATTGGCGGAGGCGTAATTGGTGTAGAAATGGCTTCTATTTATGCCAGAATTGGCGTTGAGATTACCATAATAGAATATTTTGACAGCCTGATTCCAACAATGGATAAAGATCTTGGAAAAGAACTTAAAAAGATTTTTACCAAACAGAATATCAAGATTTTATTAAGTCACAAAGTACAATCGGCTAAAAATAACGGTAAGAATACAACAGTCAGCTTTTTGGATGCTTCCAATAATCCACAGGAAATTACCGCCGATTATTGTCTGGTTGCTGTTGGAAGAAAACCTTATACTGAAGGTTTAGGTTTAGAAAATACCAATATCGAAGTCGACTCAAAAGGCCGAATCGTTACAAACGAAAAACTGCAAACCAAATCCGAAAATATTTATGCTATTGGCGATGTTGTTGCCGGAGCAATGCTGGCACACAAAGCCGAAGAGGAAGGGATTTTTGTTGCCGAAACTATTAACGGTCAAAAACCGCATATTAATTACAAATTAATTCCGGGCGTTGTTTATACTTGGCCAGAAGTGGCTTCCGTTGGTTATACCGAAGAAGAATTGAAAGAAAAAGGTATTGAATATCGTGTTGGAAAATTTCCGTTCTCAGCCAGTGCAAGAGCAAGAGCTGCTATGGAAAAAGATGGTTTTTCTAAAATCTTATCTGATCCAAAATACGGTGAACTTTTAGGAATGCATGTCATTGGCCCGCGAGCTGCAGATTTAATCGCTCAAGGTGTAATTGGAATGGAATATGAAGTTACAGACGAAGATATGTTCAGAATTTCATATGCTCACCCAACCTATTCTGAAACTTTAAAAGAAGCTTATATGATTGCTTCCGGACAGGGAGCTATTAATATTTAAGTTTTTTGTTTCAGGTTTTCTTTGTTTCAGGTTTTCTTTGTTTCAGGTTTTCTTTGTTTCAGGTTTCAAGTTTTGATTACAGTCCCGATCTTTGTCAAAGTTTCAGCTTGACAAAGATCGAGATTGCAATATTCTTATCCAATTTCAAAAATTTCAATAAACTTTTGTTCTATATTTTTTCTTTTTTGTTTAACATGCCACCTTGAAAAGAAAACCATAAATAAAAAACATATATTTATTGGTATGAATGCTTCTTTAGGCGTTTTTCCAGAAGAGAGTAACAATATATTTATTGAAATTAAGATAACTATTGGTAAATATTTCATCCAGCCTAAATAAAACTTTGGACGCGGTTCTATTTCATAATTAACAGTAAGTATATTTTTAATTATTTTATATCTTCCTTTAATTATGAAATACGTTGGTGACATTGTAGAGTTCATCGTTAAGCGAAAATCTTTATCATCAAAGAGTCCATAAAAAGGTTTTGAATGTCCGTCAAATATTGTAAAAATAGAAAATGGACTTAATTTTAGTCTTGGAGAACCAATTTCAGTATTATTTTTAAGTCTTGTACGAAATTCGGATAAGCTTAGTTTTGATTGCATTTTACGTAATCTATTTTTTATCTGATTTAATTTCAAAAATCCTGATAAATTTTTGCTCTAATTTTTTCCTCTTCCTTTCTTCTTTCCATCTTGAATAGAAAATGACAATAAGAAGAAACAAACTCACAATTGTAGTGGCTCGTCTAAGGCCTCTTCCAAAGAAAAGAAAAAATACATTAATGAATATTAGAAAAACTACTGGAGAGAATTTCGTCCAAAGTAACTGAAATTTGCTGTTTTCTTCAACGACGTAATTCACATTAACCCTATTATGTATATTCTTGTAATTTCCTCTCACAATAAAAATTGTGGGAGATGTCGCTGAATTTATAGTTAACCGAAAACTTTTATCATCAAAAAGTCCGTAAAAAGGTTTTGCTCCTCCAAATATAGGAAATAGTCTAAAGTGACTTAAGTTCACTTTTAAAGAACCTATTTCAATATTATTTTGCAATCTCGTACGAAAGTCTGATAAAGAAAGGTTTGATTCCATTTAAACTAAAAATTGAAAATTAAATTCGTTTAATAAGTTCCTTTACTCTTCCGAAGACAAATTTTGCTTTTTCATCAAACACAATCATTGTAAAATCGCTGCTTCCTTCTCTAAAATTGCCTTCTTTTTTGGTATCTGAATATACTTTTTCAAAGAATTCATTGCGTTTTTTTAACCACTCTTGCTGTTCTTTTTTTAGTTTAGATTGTTCTCTAGAACTTATATTGGTTTTCAATTTTTTGTAAACAACATTTAGCAGACTGTCCGATTTATTGTAATAGTCAATCGCACAACCTTGCATGTCATCGCCTTTATCTAAACAACTTTGATAAGATGATTTCATTTTATAAACCGTTTCAAGTGTTTGTGAATTACAATGTAATGAAACCAGGATGAACAATACTAAAATTGATTTTTGCATTATAATCTAATTTAAATTTTACTACTTCCTATATATGTTTAATCGCGGAGTAAAGCATGAAGCTTGAGATCTGAAACAAAGAAGGTTATTTTTATAACTTCTTTATTAATTGAAAAAATGCTGAATTAAATCAATTATTTTATTTGTAAAGAAACAACAAACTACTAACAATAATAATTTTACCATTCCTTTTAAATCTCTTATAAACTCAACGGGATTATTTTTATAATCTTTATAGTAAGCAAATATAAATGGGGTTAAAAAAACGATAAGAATTAATGCAAGTACAATGTAATCTTTCATCTTTTACAAGTTATTTATTACTGAGCAGTCAACAAACTATTAACCATATCTTCTAAAGCTTTTCCATGAATATTCTTTGCCAGAATAATTCCGTTTTTATCAATTAAAAAGTTCAAGGGAACTGACTGAAGCATATAATCTCCAATAACCGGAGATTTCCAATATTTTAAATCGCTTACTTGTATCCAAGGCAGTTTTCCTTTTGCAATTGCTCCTAACCATAAAGGCTTTTTAGTATCCATAGAAACACTGTAAATTGAAAATTTATCAGGATATGCATTGTATAATTTTAGTAAAGTTGGCTGTTCTTTAATACATGGTCCGCACCATGAAGCCCAAAAGTCAACTAAAGTCAGCGAACCTCGCAAAGATGAAAGTACCACATTGTTTCCTTTTGTATCTGGAAGATCGATTTCTGGCGCTATATCACCAATATCAGTACCTACAACCTGCGCTTTTGAACTGGTTATTACACAACATAAGAATCCTAAAATAAGTAAAGTTTTTTTCATAATTGATTAAGTTTATTTGTTTTGGGGAACGTTTTTTAATCTCGCAAAGTCGCAGAGTCGCAAAGTTTTTTTAGTCTTTTCTATGAATTGCCTCCAGCTTTAGCTGGAGGTTTATAAAAATTAGCTTGAAAGGCTTTAGCCAAAAATATAAAGTTTGGCTAAAGCCCTTTTTCTATCTTTCTTACTATCTCCAGCTAAAGCTGGAGGCAATTGAAAAAACAACTTTGCGGCTTCGCTCCCGATAGCTATCGGGATTGCGAGATTAATACGTTAGCAAATATAATTTTTCTTTCCTAAATTCTTCATCATTTCTCCTCCTCTATCATAAAATTTTCACAAAAACATTTCTTTAAATTGATATATCGGGAAAAGTCGATATATTTGCATCATGGAAAATATAGAACTTTTTAAGGCACTCTCTAACAAGTCCAGATTACAAATGCTGGAATGGCTTAAGGAACCCGAAATAAACTTTCCCAGTCAGCTGGAACATGGCGGATTTGAACACGGAGTCTGCGTGGGACAAATTCAGGCCAAAGCCGGTTTGACACAATCTACAGTATCAGAATACCTGTCTATTTTACAACGCGCCGGTTTCATCGAAGCCAAACGTGTTGGACAATGGACTTACTATAAACGCAACGAAGGTGCCTTTGAAGCACTCAGTAAATTAATTCAATCTAATTTGTAAATTACTTATGAGTACAAACAACCTGTTTTCGCCGTTTAACTTAAAATCGTTAAACCTTAAAAACCGAATCGTAATGGCGCCAATGACGCGCTCTTTTTCTCCAAACGGAGTTCCAACTGATGAAGTAGCTGCTTACTACCAAAAAAGAGCTGAAGGCGAAGTTGGTTTAATATTATCTGAAGGAACTGTAATCAACAGACCTTCTTCATCAAATGATGCTAATGTACCGCATTTTCACGGTGAAGCTTCTTTAAACGGATGGAAAAAAGTTATTGATGAAGTTCATGCTGCAGGCGGAAAAATGGGTCCGCAGATTTGGCATATGGGAATTATGGATAACCACCATTCAGGATGGGTTCCGCCAGTTCCTTTTGAAGGTCCTTCCGGATTAAATCGTCCTGATTTTAGAAATGGTATTACAATGTCTGAAAAAGATATTGAAGACACAATAATTGCTTTTGGTCAAGCTGCGGCTGATGCCAAAAGATTAGGTTTTGATACTGTTGAAATTCACGGTGCACACGGTTATTTAATTGACCAGTTTTTTAGAGCTGAAACGAATTTACGTGAAGACATTTACGGTGGAAAAACTTTACCGGAACGTAATCGTTTTGCTATTGAAGTGATTAAAGAAGTTAGAAAACAAGTGGGCAACGATTTTGCCGTGATCATGCGTTTTTCTCAATTTAAACCTTCTGATTACAATTATAAACTGGCTAAAAATCCGCAGGAATTAGAAGCTTGGCTTACTCCTCTTGTGGATGCCGGAGTGGATATTATACACGCTTCGCAACGCAGATTCTGGGAACCTGAATTTGAAGATTCTGATTTGAATTTTGCAGGATGGGCTAAAAAAGTTACCGGAGCTCCAACTATTACAGTTGGTTCTGTTGGTCTTTCTGGAGATTTCTTTGGTGCTTTTGCTGGTGAAAGTTCTGAGCCAACTTCTTTAGAAGAATTGAACAGACGTTTCGACAGAGGTGATTTTGATTTGGTTGCTGTTGGAAGACCTTTATTATCTGACCCAAATTGGACTGCTAAAATTAAAGCCGGAAAAACTGATGATTTGAAAGGTTTTAGTAAAGAAGCTTTGGGAGCATTAGTGTTAGAATAAATCTTAAAGATGGCCCACTGGTTTAACGGATTTTACTGGTTTACGCTGGTTTTAATTGTTTTAATCTTTTAATCTGTGCAAAAAATAATACAACAGGGATGAGACTATTAAGTTTCATCCCTGTTTATTTTTTCGAAATGTTCATCCCTGTTTATTTTTTTTTCGAAATGTATATCCGTAGAGACGCACAGCAGTGCGTCTTCGCAAAGTATAGACGCGAGATTTAAACGTAATTTTTACAGATTTACAATTGATCAAATCATTTTAATCCTTTAAAAAAAGACGCACTGCGGTGCGCCTCTACTAAATAGAAAGGGATAAAGCTTAAAAGCTTCATTCATTTTGTTTTTTATAGATCATCGCCGTCATCGTTATCAGAATTAAAATAATCGTTTGGATTGAAAGGAATGTCATCATCTGGATCTTTATCATGGGCATTTACACCCGGCGGATTAAATAGTCCCCAGCTGTCTTTTATGTAATTCCAAACATCAAAGTTCGCAACCCAATCAATAAATAGCAGACGAAATTCTTCAATGGTGCTTCTTAATAAAGAAATATAATCCATATCTTTTATCCCCTCTTCATATCGTAAACTCCCAGCCTGAACATATAATTCTCGAGCAGCTTTTCTAATAATCGCTGCATTTTCCATACGAAGATCATATAAATCTCCTCCTTCTGCTCCTGCAATTTTTACTGGAATAAGCATAGCATTTTCTAACATAAAACGAACTACTGTTTCCTGTAAATATTCATTATCCGCAGGAACAATATAGACTAATCCTTGTGTTAATTTAAAAATTTGTTCTGCCTTTTGGTATATTGGCATTTTCTCGGTTTCATCTGGTTCTAACATTTTTTTTCAGATATTTTATACTACAAATATATTGCAATAAAATCTTACAATATAATTTTACTTTATCTCTACAAATACAAATGGCATAAATCATTTTAATCCTTTAATCTGTGGCGATGAAGACGCACTATAAATAGAAAGGGATAAAGCTTAAAAGTTTCATCCCTTTTTTGAATATCTATAACTAACAAATTAGAAATTCAAGATTTTATATACGTTGCGTAGATGCACTGCAGTGCATCTCTACCTTGTACCATTTTACACTATTTTACGCTTTTGAAATTTATTCTGAAGCCAATTACGAACCGGTTCATCGTATAATTTTAAACATACGAAAGCCAAAATAATACTTGCTGCTAGAAGTGCAATTCCAGGGATTAATCCGTCTTCAAGGGAAACTTTATCATTGACAACCCAAGCGGTGTACCAATAAATTAACGGATAATGTGTAATGTAAATTGGGTATGAAATATCCCCTAAAAGCTTGCATGTTTTTGCCGAAAAAGCGCTTTTAATTTGTCCGCCTGCTCCTATTGCAACAATAATTGGAAAGATTAAAATGATAACAAAAGATTCGTATAAACCATTCATCCATAAAGTATTTTCGTCTCCAAATCTTGGCAATGCTAAAACAATTGTGATTAAAATACTGCAAACCCAAAAAGCCCCTTTTATATGGATTAGTTTTCCTAAACGAGAAAGTAAAACTCCGGCAAAAAACGGATACAATAATCGGGTGAAACCAACATTCATTTGTTCCAAATTTAGAGACCAGCCGCCAATTACGTCTCCTTTTGGACCAAAAACGGTATAGTTAATTAACAGTCCGGCAAATATCAGCACGAAAACTGACAGCACTTTATTCGAAAATCTGCGAAAAATTAGGGCGTACAAGATGTTTGCAATGTATTCGAAAAAAAGTGACCATGCCGGACCATCTAAAGGATGCATTTCACCCCAGCCTCTGATTTCCATTGAAGGCGGAATTGGCAATAAAGTGAAACCAATAAACATGGTTAAAATTACTTTCCACACTTCCATTCCTGCAATTTGTGGAAACAATATATCTGAAGCCTGAAAATAATAAAATATAGCACCAATGATCATTCCCATAATTACCATGGGCTGTAAACGGATTAATCGGCGTTTGTAGAATTCCCATTGCGTCATTTTCCCCCAGCGATCGTCATACGCATACGCCACAACAAATCCTGATAAAAGAAAGAAGAAATCAACAGCTAAATAACCGTGATTGATTATCTGTATAAAACGATTTCCGCCGCTAAAGGTTTCAAAAATGTGAAATATAACAACTAAAATAGCTGCAACTCCACGCAAACCATCTAGAATTTCGTAATGCTTTTTTGGCTTTATATCAGTGTAAATAACTGTACTCATAAAATATTTTGGTTATTATAAGGTTAGTTTAAATTTTAATTAAACATATAGAAACATAGTTTCTGAACTTTAAAAAAGGCGTTTCACTTATTTAAACAAACATAGCTATGCGTTAACAAATTGGAATTTGGAATTTAAAAAATTGAAAATTAATTTATTGGTGGTTTTTCAGCCACTCTAATCTTCTTTGATCCGGTAAATGTTTTACAGAGAAGTTTTCGAATTTAGCTTCAAAACCTTTTCCGTCTGGAGAAGCGGCCATTAATCCAACCATTACAGGCGTGTTGTCTTGTAAAGGCGCATTTCTGGTTAAGATATAATTTTTATCATCAAAAGAATAAAATACTTCGATCGCATCTAATCTTCTAACCGCTTTAATCCAGATAAATGGAGGTGCTTTTTCTAGAGTAGTTACACTCCAGTCGCTTTTATCGTGTGTTACAACGGTACTGATATTGAATTTTCCGTCAACAAATTCTACTCCGGTTTTGATGTAGTTTTTTTCATCAACACGAATCATTAAACCCATTTGGTCGAAACGAGCGATATAATTTCCGGTGATTTTTACTTTCGCTTCAAATTCACCGCCGTAAGTTGCATAGTAAAAAGGTGCATCATCAACCGTGAATCCGTAATGAGAAATTCTCCAATAATCGCTGTTTGCGGTTACATTCATGATTAAGGCATTGTTTTTAATTTCCCATTTTTCAGGTTCATTAAACCATTGCATTTTTTCCAGGCTTTGCGCCGAAATATTTTGTGTGACAAATAAAGTAAAAACAATAAGTAGAATATTTTTCATGTCATTTATTTTTTATTGAACCATTAAGAAATTAAGCAATGTGTTTACTAAACTTTTAAAGCATTAAGTTCAAAGCTTAATTAACTTAATATCTTAATGGTAAAAAAGAAAAACTTAATTTTAAAAAGCAAAGCTGCAACTTTTTACAACTGCAGCTTTACAACCAACCAATTTAGAAATAATGAAATTATTGAAGTGAGAAGCCCACTTTAGATTTTATATCAGTTGAAGATGCTCCTACGATAGCTTCAAAAGCTCCCGGTTCAGCAACCCATTCGTGTTTTTTATCATCAAAGAAACTTAAAGCCGTTTTATCGATTGTAAACGTAACTGTTTTCTCTTCTCCCGCTTTTAGCGAAACTTTCTCAAACCCTTTTAATTCTTTAATCGGACGAGGTAATGAAGATTTTAAATCGCTGATATAAAGCTGTACTACTTCAGATCCTTCTCTGCTTCCTGTATTTTTTACAGTTACAGAAAACGTGATTTTATCACTGCTTGCAATTTGTTTTTTATCAGCAGTTACTTTTCCGTATGCAAAAGTCGTGTAGCTTAATCCGTGACCGAAAGAGAATAATGGTTTTATCTTTTGTTTGTCTGCCCAACGGTATCCAACAAAAATTCCTTCGTTGTATTTTACTTCATCTTTACCCGGAAATTCTCCTAAAGCGTGTGCTCCGTTATCCGATAATTTTACTGGGAAAGTGAAAGATAATTTTCCTGAAGGGTTAACATCTCCAACTAAAACCGAAGCCAAAGCATTTCCAGCTTCTGTACCTAAAAACCATCCCTGAACAATTCCCGGAACTTCTTTTACCCACGGCATTGCAACCGCATTTCCAGAAATATTTACGTAAACAATATTCTTATTTACTTTTGCTAATTCGCTGATTAATTTATCCTGACCATAAGAAAGCTCTAATCCGTTACGATCGTGTCCTTCATCATCCTGATTTGGAGCTTTATTTAAACCTCCAATAAACAATACAATATCAGCATCTTTAGCTACTTTTAAAGCCTCAGCAGTCAATTCAGCAGGAGAACGTTTTTCCTCTAAACTTACTTTTGCTACAACTCCGTTATAATTACTTGTAGGATCTCCTACGTAACCACGAGCATAAACGATTTCAGCCTGATTGCCAATTCTTTTCTTTAAACCTTCAAGAGGTGTAATTTCGTAACGTGCTTTTAGAGAAGAACTTCCTCCTCCTACAGTCATCATTTTGATAGCATTTTCACCGATAACGGCAATCTTTTTAGTTTTAGAAAGATCGATTGGTAAAATGTTGTTATTGTTTTGTAATAAAACGATTCCTTCCTGAGCAATTTTTAAACCTGCTTTAGCATGTTCTTCTGTTCCAAAAGATCCAAAAGGACGATTTCTATCCATTGTAGTCAAGAAAGCCAAACGTAAAACGCGACGTACTTTTTCGTCTAATTCTTTCGTTCCAATTTCACCTTTTCTGATCATTTCAGAATATGGTTTTGCTAAGTAATAGTTATCATAAGCATTACTTGTTCCCCATGAAAGTCCGTTTGTCCATGAACCAAACTCCATATCCAAACCATTGTGAATAGCTTGTTTCGTATCGTTTACACCTCCCCAGTCAGAAACTACAACACCTTTAAAGCCCCATTCTCCGCGAAGAATATCGTTTAATAAATATTCGTTGTGGCAGCATTGCTGTCCTTTGTATTTATTGTAAGCTCCCATAATTGCCCAAACTTCACCTTCTTGTACAGCTGCTTTAAAAGCCGGAAGATAAATTTCGTACAACGCACGGTCATCAACTACTACGTTAACAGAATTACGGTTTGTTTCCTGATTGTTTAAGGCAAAGTGTTTCACACAGGCAGCAACTCCATTAGACTGAACTCCTTTAATATAAGGAACCACCATTTTTGAAGTTAAAAAGGGATCTTCTCCCATGTATTCGAAGTTACGACCGTTTAAAGGACTTCTGTAAATGTTTACACCAGGCCCTAATAGTACGTTTTTGTTTCGGTAACGCGCTTCTTCACCAATTGATTTTCCGTATAAAGAAGCTAACTCTTTATTCCATGTTGAAGAAAGTGCCGTTAAAGCCGGAAATGCGATACAAGAATCATTTGTCCAACCTGCCTGGTCCCATTCGTCCCATTTTACTTCAGTACGAATTCCGTGTGGTCCGTCAGTCATCCAGTTTTCCGGAATTCCAAGGCGTTTTACCCCAGGTGAACTAAATTTAGACTGCGCATGAATTATGGCAATCTTTTCATCGGTTGTCATTCTTGAAAGCGCATCTTCTACACGCTCGCTAATTGGCTTTTTATCATCAAGATAAACCGGAACCTTATTTTGTGCATTCAATCCGAATGAACTCAACAAAACTAAAACAAGGATTGTTTTAACGTTTTTAAACATAACTAGTAATTTATTTAAGCATTCAATTTTTGGTATAGATACAAGTGGTCAATTGTACCTTTTAATAATATTGTAAAGCTAAAACGTTATAGTTCGTTTTGAATTTTTAAACGAAAAAAAGTAGTGAATTAAAAAATTAAAACATTGATTATCAATTTTTTAACAAAAAATAAAGACTAAAAAAAGTAGTGATTTTAAAATAAATCTTTACATTTTCAATGTAATTAAACCTATTTTCATCACCATTTCTTCAAAATCATTTCTCGAAACTGCCGCTTTATTTCGGGCTCTTGTTCGATAATTGTAAATTGTACTTAAAGAGTAACGAAGAAAGGCCGCAATTTTTACACTGTCGTTAATTCCTAAACGAATCAAAGCAAAAATTCGAAGCTCAGTATTTAGCAATTCTCCCTGTTTTAAAACAATTTGTTCTTCTTTAATTAAAAGGGCATTAAAGTCTTTTACAAAAGTGGGATATAAATTCAGGAAAATAATATCGAAGTTTTTATACAATTCTTCTAATTCTGTATCAACCAAAGTCGTTGACTTTAGCATTTTGTAGATTTCGTCAAATTGTTTTGCCGTTGCTTTTTTATTTAAAATGATGCGGTAATTCTCCAGTTTATTAATGTATGTTGAACAAAGGCTGAAAAAATGCGCTATATATTCTTCCTTGATATGATTCGATTCAGATAATTGTGCATTACGTTCCTGCAGCTGATTATTGGTTTCGGTAATATCCTGATTTAGTTCGGCTAATTTTTGACTGGTTTCATAGAGTTCTCCTCGAATTCTCGAAACTTTTTTCATTTGTTTGTAAACGTAAATAACCGCAATAATTAAAAATACAGAAAGTAAACTGATGCAGATTAAATAAAGCTGTAATTCTGTTTTTCGTTTGGCTTCTTTTTCTAAATAAACGGTATTAATGATCGAATATACTTCTGACATTAAAAGCGTTCGAAACTGTACATTACAATAAAGTGCATCTTCAATTGCCGATTGCGTTAGTTTATACGCCATATCGACATCTTCGATTTCGTAAAAAACCAAAGCTAATTCCTGCAGCGAAGCGTTGTCTTTATTAGCATTTTTAATATCAGAAGTTGCCGAAAGTGCATAATATTTTTTTCGCAATTCAAGCTGATGTGTATGCTCATAAATACTTCCAAGCAAATAGGTAATCATGGCATATTGCGGATCATCTTCGCTGGTATTTTTAAGCAGATTCATTAATTGCTTTTGGGCACTAACTATTTTTTTATGATATACATCGTGCTGAATTTTATTGATTTGGTAATTAATAGATTTTGGATCTAAAACCATCAATAACGAATCACGGTATTTTTGAATTTGCTGTAAATATTCTTTGCTATAACTGTTTGCCGCGTAATGCTCAAAAAATTCACGATACGAAACAAAATAGTTTGGAAGAAGCGATTTTGACAATTTGTTTTTGTCAATACTTTTTAAAATGGCTTCGGATTCACGGTATTTTCCTGAAGAGGAATAAAGTGTAACCAATTGCAGATTGGCTAAATCTGCTAAATCTTTATCATGAAGTTCATCGGCAATTTTTAAGTTCTTTTTTACGTATAAAATAGCCGAATCTGAGTTGAACTTCTGGTATTCTGTATATAAGGTTTTATTGTAATTGTATTCTTGTTCTTTGGTTAAATCCTCTGATTTGATTTTCTTAAAGTTTAGAATCCTTTCTTCTTTTAAACGAACGTAATGCTGCTTGTTTTTTAGCGCCAGATTTAACTTGTCTATAATATCATCTGTACTTTCCGAAGCAAAAACCGGAAAGCTCATCAAGACGATAAAAAGTAACAAAAGTGGATTTTTCAAACTGAGTTAAAAATAAATGAAACGTACAAATATAATAAAGTGTAAACAGAAAAATGAATTATTTATATATCTCGTAAAATAACCTAAAACTAATAATGTTTTTATAATTTTGATTGAGGTGAATTTTTAACTTAAACTACTATCAAATGCCAAATTTTATCATCGAATGTTCTGAAAATGTATTAAGATTAAAATCTGCAGATGACATCATGCAGGAAGTTTTTAATTCAGCTTTATCAACAGAGCTTTTTACCGCGCCAGAAATTAAAGTTCGCATAAATCCTTTTTCACATTATAATAATGGCAATACTTTGAGTGATTTTATTCATGTTTTTGGCTACATAATGGAAGGCCGAAATGAGGAACAAAAAAACAATTTATCAAAAGCAATTGTAACGAAATTAAATACTATTTTGCCCGAAGTTAAATCGATTTCTATGAATGTAGATGATTTTCAAAAGGCTGGTTATTTTAATAGTAAAATGATTTGACTGGTTTTCTTGGCATAAATAATTTTATTACATTACTAAAGTGTTATAACAAAAACAGCTTTATAAAGATTAACACACAATCTTTGTCGAGTCACTTACGAAGATTCTTCGTTCCTCAGAATGACAAACTTTGTGTTGAAAACAAACTTTGTCAAAGTTTAAAACTTTGACAAAGTTCCGCTAAAAACTTATAAACCTTATATCACTTATATGGTTTAAAAAATATTTAAAAACTACACCGCAATTGGCGCTGCCAAACAACTCTCCGGAATATCAAAGGCATTTACCAACGCAACAGCATCCGGGCGAATATCCCAGCAAAGCTGATTAACAAGTTTACGAACCGCTTTAGTTTTTACAGCTTCCATATAGCCATCTTCCAAATACCATCCTTTGTTTTTTTCAATCTGCGAAAGCGCATATAATTGATATAATTTGGTCAATATTTGCTTTGAATTTTCATCTTTGATTGCTTTGATCGCTTCCTGAAATTGTTCTAAAACAATACGTTCCAAATAAGCCTGCGCAACATCAATCATTTGATGTTGAACCACATTAAAAGCATCATAAGCTTCTAAACCGCCGTCGACTAATTTCTTGATACGTCTTGCTGCAGAAGCCAGAATTGTTTTTTCTCTGTGTACAAAAGCCTGTAGATGAAATTCTCCGTCAAGTAAATGTTCGTCGTCTGATCTTCTTGTTGCAATTGGATTTTTTTCTGTAATGGCTGTTTTGGCATTTTCATATACATAATTGATGATTCCCAAAGACCCCATTTCTCCGAAAGATTTTCTGAATTCAGACAAACGATTTTTTGCCACTAATTGCATTAAAACGGTATTATCACCTTCAAAAGTGGTATAAATTTCAGTATCATTTTTTAATGCGTCGATTCGGTTTTCAGATAAATACCCTTTTCCGCCGCACGCTTCACGACATTCCTGTAAAATATCTCTTGTACTCCAGGTTGAGTAGGATTTCATTCCAGCTGCAAGCGCTTCGATTTCCTGCATTTCAGATTCAGTTCTGTTTAAAAATCTTTTGGTCAGATATTGAAGTGCAAAATGAACGGCATACGTTTTTGCCAAATGCGGTAACAATCTGCGTTGGTGCATTCTGTAATTTAAAATCGGAACTTCTGACCCACCTTCTGGCCCAAATTGTCGACGTTGGTCGCTATAGCGAATGGCAATTGTCAATCCAGATTTGGCTGCAGCCAATGCCGAACGCGGAATCCCTATTCTTCCTCCTACCAAAGTTCCTAACATGGTAAAAAATCTTCTGTTATCACTCGGAATTGGACTTTCAAATTCGCCTTTATCGTTTACCGAAGCAAAACGATCCAGCATATTTTCTTTCGGAATCACAACATTATCAAAGCTGATAGTTCCGTTGTCAACGCCGTTTAATCCCATTTTATGCCCGCAGTCACCAATTGTAACTCCGTGTATCGTATTTCCATTTGTATCGCGCAAAGGCACTACAAAAGCATTTACGCCATAATCGTGATCGTCTATAATTAGTTTCGCAAAAACGGTTGCCATTTGCCCGTGAACGGCTGCATTCCCAATATATTCTTTTTGAGCATTTTTATTTGGCGTATGAATTGTAAAAGTCTGATCGCTATGATTATAAGTTGCCGTAGTTTCTAAACCTTTTACGTTCGATCCATGATGCGTTTCGGTCATAGCAAAACAACCCGGAAGTTTTAAAGAACCAATGTCTTTTAAATATTTTGCATAATGTTTCTCGGTTCCGAGTGACTGAACGCTCATTCCCCAAAGCCCAAACTGAACGCCAAATTTTATTACCAGACTTAAATCATGATAACTCAGCGTTTCCATAATAGCAAAATAATCTTCTACGTTTCCTCCTCCGCCGTATTCTTTTGGATACGCCATGTTTCCTAAGTTTTCATCGGCTAAAATTTTACACCAATTATAAACGGTTTGGCGGAAAACATTAATATCTGTCGAAGTTTCGTAAGCAAATTCAGGTCTTGAAATAATTGATTTTACTTTTTTTATGATGTGAGCTTCTTTTCCGTCCAGAAATTCGGTTATTTTTTGGATGTCAAAATTGCTTGTCGTTTGCGAATTCGCTGTAAAAGAATCGGCTTTTATTTTGAAGTTTTGAAGTGCTTCTTCGCCTAAAATTCCAAGGTCATTTTCGAGTTTTGTAAAGTCTGATTCTAAGGATGAAATGTCCAGATCTTTATCTGAAAGCGCCACAGCAATATCAAAAATTGATTTTATCGAAGATTTATCCTGAATGCTTTTTTCAATATCCAGTTTCCATTGTGCGAGTTCATTTCGCGAAGGCGGATTTGAAATATCAACTTTAGAGAGAAGATATTCTTGTTCTTCGGATGAAAGGGCTTTTTGGGATTTTATAAATTCTTTTAATGTGGCAAATTCCTTTTGAGTTAAAAGATCATCAGACCACACTAAATAAAACAATGGAGTAAAAGCTTGAAGTTTTGCTGGTTTCATATAATAGAGATTCGGTTTTTATTTTTTTTTGCCACAGATTGCACGGATTAAAAGGATTATTTTCTTTGTGTTGAAAATTTGCCACGAATTACACGAATTTTCACGAATTCAAATTAATTTAAAGAATTAGTATGAATAAAAATAAATTCGTGAAAATTCGTGTAATTCGTGGCTAAAAAAAATCCCTTTAATCCGTGCAATCTGTGGCCTATATGTTTCATTTTACTGCATAAAAAAACAGGAATGAAAAATACTCATTCCTGTTTTAAAACCCTGTTAAGATTCTCGTAATTTTACATTTTAAACCAATAAAAATACAAGAGTTACTTTACTGAGAATCTTTAGACGACAGGATATATTTTTGTTTTATGGCAAAAATATGATGTGAATTAAAAACTAACACTGCAATAAAAATAATGCCATATGCTATAATTTGTATAATCCCAAATGGTTCTTTATAAAAAAACATGGCCAGTAAAAAAGCAATCATTGGGTTGATATTTAAAAGCATCCCAACGGTTGAAGAATTTATTCCTGAAAGTGCATATAAATTAAGAAACAGCGGGAAAATGGTAAACAAAATGGCAATAGTTTCAATACAGAAATAAAACCTAAATTCTGTTGGAATTGGTCCGCTGTAAGCAGGGAAAAAAGGTACTAAAAATAAAGCCGCCAAAGTAATATGAAACGTTAGGACTATAAATTTATCAAAACCTTTGTTAACGCGCTGACTTACTAAATATGCGGCATAAGTAAAGCCAATTATGATGCTGAAAAACATATCCATTATGTTGGCGTAAGACAAAAGAATACAGCCTGAAATACTTAATCCAACTGCAATCCATTGTGTTTTACTTAGTTTTTCGTGCAAAATAAAATACGCCAGTAATGTGGTTAAAATTGGGCAGACCAAATACGCCAAAGATGTGGCTTTTACGCTGACATGATTCATAACATAAATAAAAGTGAACCAATTGGCCATTAGAAAAACGCTTCCGCCAATATTTAATAAAGCTGATTTTCTCTTTTCTGCTTTTGGCATTGCTTTAAAAGCTGCTATGGCTTCTTTGGCTTTTTTTCGTCTAAATGTAACAGAAATCAGGAGCATTAAAATGCTGCAGCTGAAAACACGGTAGAATAAAATATCTAATGAAGGGTAATCATGTATTGGTTTTAAGACCAAACTGAAAAATCCCCAGATTACAAAACAGGTAATGGCAGCAATATAATATTTCGTTGTTTTCACGACAATTTCTTTTTTGTTTTTGAATAAACAAATTTCTAAAAAATAAAATAGCAATACAGATACAGTTTTTATAAATTGCAGCATAACAGTTTATTTTTATGAAGAGTTCAAATTACTTGTACTTACAGTTTGCCGATGTTATAGAAAATCAGATAAAATCAGGGCTTTTAAGTGTTGGAGACAAACTGCCTTCGATACGGGAAGTCTGTGCCGAAACGGGCTACAGCATGAGTACGGTAAGCAAAGCGTATTATGAAGTTGAAAGTAGATCGCTGATTGAATCGCGCCCGCAATCTGGTTATTATGTGAGTAATATTTCGGCACGAATAATTGCAGAACCTTCTGCAAGTACTCCTATTTTAACCGTTGAAAATATTGAACGCGAAGATTTAGTCGATTTGGTTTATGGCGATATGCGCAAAAAAAACCTAACGATGCTTTCGCTTGGTTTTCCTTCAAATGAATTACTTCCAATTGCTAAACTGAATAAAGGAATGGTTCAGGCCATGCGCCAATTACCCAACAGTGGTACAAGTTATGAGGAAATTCAGGGAAATAGTAATTTACGAAAAGAGATTGCGCGCTGGTCGTTTACCTGGGGCGGTTCTTTGACGGAAGATGATATTATTACAACTCCGGGCTGTATTTCTGCTATTTCAGATTGTTTATTGACTTTGACCAAACCAGGAGATACAATTATTACCGAAAGTCCGGTTTATTTTGGTATTTTGCAATTGGCCAGTTCTTTAGGTTTGCATGTAATGGAACTTCCTACGAACATGACAACGGGAATTGAACTGGAAGCAGTTAAAAAAACACTTTCCAGCAATAAAATAAAAGCCTGTGTTTTGATGAGTAATTTTAGCAATCCGTCGGGAAGTATGCTGCCAAATGAACATAAAAAAGAAATTGTGCGCTTAATGGATTTTTATAATGTTCCATTAATTGAAGATGATATTCACGGCGATTTGTACTTTGGCGCAAGCCGACCTACTAACTGCAAAACTTATGACGAAAGCGGAATTGTGCTTTGCTGTAGTTCTGTTTCTAAAAGTCTGGCTCCGGGTTATCGCGTTGGCTGGGTTTCGCCTGGGAAATTTAAAAAAGAAGTTTTAAGAACAAAATTATATCATACGATCTCCTCGCCTACTATTACACATGAAGTTGTGGGCGATTTTTTGAAAAATGGACGTTATGAAAATCATCTTCGTAAGATTCGCCAAATCCTGAATAAAAATTGCAATAATTATATCAATACGGTTTTAGAATCTTTTCCGGAAGGAACAAAAGTGAGTCAGCCTCAGGGCGGATTTTTTCTTTGGGTCGAATTAGATCAAAAAATTGATACGGCTGCTTTTTATCATTTGGCTTTAAAACATAACATTAGTATTGCGCCGGGAAGGATTTTTTCTTTTCAAAATCAGTTTTCAAATTGTATGCGTTTGAGTTTTGGGCTTCCGTGGAGTAATGAATTGAGGGAATCTATTCGGACTTTGGGAAGATTGGCGGCAAAACAGTTGTAAAGTCATTGCGAGGAACGAAGCAATCTCACTTGCTAAATCAAACTTTGTGTCTTATTGTTAGTGAGATTGCTTCGTTCCTCGCAATGACAAAACTATGTGCTTTTAAAAATAAAAAAACTTAGAATAGCATCTCCAATTAATATAGCCCGTGGTTTCAACCACGGGGACGCAGAGTATGACATTGTATTGTCATTACATTGCGCTCCAGTGGTTGAAACCACGGGCTATGTTTAAAATGTTTGCGTTTATAATCTTTATCGATTTGTTAGTGAGATTGCTTCGTTCCTCGCAATGACAAAAACTCAGAACCTTAGCAACTTAGAATCTTAGCAACTCCAAAAAAAAAGCTGGACAGCGCTAACCAATACACTGTCCAGCCAACAATTAAAGAAGACCAAAATTAAAGTCTTATAACACGAAATAAGCGTCTTTTTCGACTTTCTTAGGTTCGTCGTCTAGGTGGAATTCTTTTAGAATATCAAATTCGCTTTGATATTCGTTTAGCATTTGTTTGATATTTTTTTCGATTGTGTTTGCAATTGTTGTAACCGGCGTATCGGTTGGTCTGTTTTCAAACGGATCCTGTAAATGAATCGCCATTCTTTCGATCAAAAAGAAAGCGGCAGCAATTGCAGTAATCAACGGAATCGCAAACCAGCTCAATACACTTGTCAGCCCAAAAGGCAGTAACAAAATAAATAAACACAAGGTTAATCGAATGTACATGCTGTAGGTAGTTGGGAAAATCGTGTTCTTGATTCTCTCGCATTTCCCCATTTCATCGCATAATCGCGATAATGTATTATCGATTTCAACTTGCTGATACATGTTGATTTTTTTCTCGTTTTTAGCATTTTTAAGATCACGTGCATGAAGCATTAAAATAGCATTAGGAACATTTTGATGGTTTTTGATATATCTAATTTCATCTTCGCTCATTAAACCTTTTAAGGGTTTTACAGCATCTTTGTTTCGAAGTGCCTGACCTAAACTATAACACCATGCAATTTGTCTTTTGGCAAAATTCTCTTTGAATTCGCTTGCTTCTACAGAAAAATCAGGATCTTTATAAAATGTCAAAACCTGACGTATTAAGGTCCTGGAATCGTTTACAACAGCGCCCCAAACAATTCGTGCTTCCCACCAGCGATCATAAGCCTGATTCGACTTAAAGGCTAATAATAAGGAAATAATAGTTCCAATCATGGTTGGAATCGCAATTGGAATATCTACAGGAAGGGTGACAAAATAGTGATGAAAAATTTCGAACAATACGGTATAGGCAATCACTAAAGCCATTTCTACTTTAATTTTCCCGAGAACGTACTTCATTGGTATTCTTTTCTTTAATAACATATTTTCGGTTTTAATTAAATTAATATTTGTTTAGAAGAAATCGGGTTTTATACGGTTTCTTCATATAATGAAAGTACCGGAAGTCCCAGTTTATCATTAATGTTTTGTTTTTTTACTTTTTTAAATTTGATTTTTTCGCCTTTGCGGGTTTCTACCAAAAGGTCAATTTCATATTTTGAAATGGCTTCGGTTAAATAAGGTGCCGCTGCTTCGTAATTGTCATCAATTTTTGAAGTCTGGCTTACAATTTCATAAGAGAAATTTTCATTTAAAAACTGCTGTACATCTTTTACATGAACATTTGCAGCGCTGTTTTCTATATAAAGTGCTTTTGTAAAATCTTCTTTAAAATCGTTTCCTAAATGCAGGATTGGACATTTTTGATTTGCCGCTAATTGCACTAAATATTGATGAATACGTTTTGTTTCCTGTTTATAAGAGTGCGTTAAAACGACTAATTTTACAGCAAAATGCTCGATGATTCCTCTAAAAATTGGAGACGAAAGTCCGTATTGATTGTGAATTTTAATTTTGCAGTTTTTAGTATGATCAATCATATATCTGCAGGTTTCGAGAACTTCTTCCTGACTTTTGGTAAGTCCGGTTCTCATTTCACGTAAAAAATTAGAAGATGAAAAAGCATCTGGAGTCTCAGAAACCATCATTAAAACAATTTCACAGTCTGATTCTTTTGCCTGACTAATAGCTGATTTTACAGCAGAAATTGTATCATCTTTTAAAGTAGTAGGTATTAGGAAATTTTTCATATGTATAATCTTTTAGTTTATACATACAAAATAAGGGGCTGAAAATTAGAAGGGTATTAATCTTAAATTAGAATTTTCTAAGATTCAACATTAGATTTTTTAATGTTGGCCTTTTTAGGATTTATCTTTTTAAAGATAATTGTTACGATCGTTCCTTTGTTTTGTTCCGACTGTACTTGTATTTCACCATCGTGCATACGAATGATTTTTGATGCCAGCGGCAATCCTAAACCGTAACCAATATATTTGGCTGCAATTTTTCCTCTAAAGAAAGGTTCGTACAAATGCGGAATATCTTCTGGCGGAATTCCAATCCCGATATCGTTAATCGAAATTCTAATCGCATCCTGATTGGCAGAAAGGGTTACAAACACTTCATTATTATCGGAATACTTTACGCCATTGGTAATAATATTATTGATTGCCAGTTCTAAAAGCGGTTTATTACACGGAATTAAAAGCAGATTAGAATCTTTTGGTGCAAAATTCATTTTAATGCTGACACGATTATCAGGATAAATTTTATCTAAATCTGATTTTACTTCTAATAACAATTCATCGATTCTGGCAATATCTAAAACCTGTTTGTTTCCGTCGTAACCCGTTTGTGTCAGTTTTAATAAACTTTCGGTCAGGTTTCCTAATCTTGATGCCTGACTGTAAATGTTTTGTAATGATTCGACATATTCTGAGACTTCACGTTCTTTCAACAGCATAATTTCAGATTCGGCAATAATGGTTGTAATTGGTGTTTTTAATTCGTGTGAAGCATTATTAATAAAGTTAGCCTGAATTTCAAAAGAAGTTTCGAGTCGGTCTAACATATCATTAAACGTTTCTGTCAAATCTGAAATTTCATCCGAGTTTTTCACTTCCGGAAGTCGGTTATGAAGATTTGAAGCACTGATTCGGTTTACTTCTTTGGTAATTCTTGCTACAGGATTAATGACTCTTTTTGCCAAAAAACGACCTAAAAAGAATGCCAGAAGTATAAAACCTATGCCTCCAAAAAGTAATATTTTTATAATATATATAGAGGTTGTTTTTCCGCGACGGTCACGCGCGCCTACAATTACAATGTATTTTTGCTTGCTTTCGGTAAAAACCTGCCCGAGATAATATTTGCTGTTAACTTCAAAATAGTCTTTTCCGGTTGACAGAATATTAGAATAAAACTTATTTGGAAGATTTAGTTTTGTGTTGTAATCAAAACTATTGGCACTGTTAATTTTAAGAACATATTCTTCTTCTTCAATAAGTTCTTCCAGTCCGTTTTTCTTTAAATTACTATAGTATTTGCTTTTTTCCGGATCGTGCTGAAAGTGAATTGATGCTACAATTTTGGCACGGTCTTCTAACCTTTTCAAAAAATGGTAACGGTTATTTTCCCTAAATAAAACGAATACTATTATACTCAATAGCAACGTACTAAAGGTAGAAAGTGCTACATAAGTAAAAGTAATTTTTTTTCTAATATCCATTCTATGGCTTTATAACATAACCTAAACCTTTCATGGTATGAATAAGTTTGGTTTTAAAAGGTTTATCAACTTTTTTTCTTAAATACGTAATATATACATCGACAACATTGGTGTTCATATCAAAATTAATATCCCATACGTTATCTAAAATCTGATCGCGGGAAACGATTCTTCCTGCATTTTTTCCCAGATAATACAGTAATTTAAACTCTTTTGCGGTTAAAATTATCGATTCTCCTTCTCTTTTAACTGTTTTGGCACGTCCGTTTATTTCTAAATCGCCAATTGTAATAACATCGATTTTATCCGTTTCCTGATGTGCTCTTCTATGTAAAGCATTTATTCTTGCGTCGAGTTCTCCAAATTTAAAAGGCTTAACCAAATAATCATCGGCACCGGAGTTAAGGCCGGTAACAATGTTTTCTGAAGTTCCCAGAGCTGTTAAAAGTAAAATGGGTACAAAGTTTTTACTGGCGCGAAGTCTGCGGCAAATCTCGATTCCGTTAATATCCGGTAACATAACGTCTAAAACGACAACATCAAAGTTATAATTGTGAATCATTTCAAGGGCAGTTGTACCGTCCATAGCCACACTAACTTCGTTGTTATTTTCGGCAAATCCTTTCCGTAAAATCGATAAAAGATTTGGTTCGTCTTCGACTATTAGTAACTTCATATTAATTTGTATATACAACAAAAATAAGGATTGAGTTCAAAAATCTTATTCATAATAGTTATAAATTATGATTTAATTATGAACAACGGCTTTAAAAAGCATAAAAAAAGCACCCGCTTTTACGAATGCTTTCATATCCTTTTTTAATAAAATTTGGAAATTCTTTCTAATTTTTAAAATTAAAACTCAATACTGCTCCAAGTCCAAATTGGAAAGTAGAAACATAATCATCAACTGCAACCGGACCAAAATAATAACTCCAATAATAACTCTCTCCAACTGCTGCTGACATCGATTGTAAATAAGCGTTAATATTTACAGAAACGGTCGAAGCGGTTTTAATCTTTACTCCAGCCTTTACATCCCAGGCAAAATAAGTACCGCTTCCGCTTTGAGGTGTTTCTAAAATACTAACTCCAGCTCCTGCCCCCAAATAAGGCAATAAATTTGATCCTGTATCAAAATAATGGGTAAAATCTGCGAGAATAAAATTGGAAGCACCTTTATCGTGTCCGGCATTAATCTGGTTTCCTGCCGGAGCATAAAAAGGTATTTTAACATCTGATCTTAAATACTTTAATTCAACAGAATTATTTGTCGAAAAGAAATATTCAAATCCTGCTCCATATTGAAATCCATCTTCAATGGTTGCAGAATAACCGTCGTAATCCAGCTCATCAGAAAAATTATAACCGCCATACAAATTAAGCGAAAAAGACCTTGCATCCTGAGCCTGCATTCCTATCGCCGACAGGAATACAGCTAATAATAAACTGTACTGTTTCATAAATTATGTGTTTGAAAGTTAAATGGTACATCAAATTTAAGTTTTTTATTGTAAATTCCTACATTTTAAAACATAAAATTCAATATATCAAACACTTAACAAAACGAAACATTAAAAAGTTTCACCTGCATTTAGGTAAAATCCTTTCGAATTATTACCCCACGCATTCTCGACAACAAGATTAGTACGAGTTTTTTTATCAATTAATATTCGTAGGCCAAGTCCAACTGCTGGCTGGATTGCATGAAAAAGTGATACATCATTGTCTTTGTTACTTGCTGTTACAAAATTGGTAAAAGCTACACCACTAAACATTTGATTGCAGGTTATGGGAAACCTGAATTCTGTTGAAAGATATACAAGTCCATTTCCTCTAAATAATCCTTGTGTGTAACCTTCTCCGCTCCTGCTTCGCTGATCCCAGCCAATTGCGGGCAGATTTAAATACGGAACATCGCCTCTTGTTACAAACTGTCCGTAAGCCCAAATTCCGAGAATGTAACGTGGATTTTTCTGCGAAAGCGGAATAAAACTTCGATATTCTGCATACAAAACGTTGCTGTATTTTTGATTGTCAAAAAATACCGGATTAAAACGATAATTGATATTCGCAAACCAGCCTCTGGAAGAATTTACCTGATTGTCTCTCGAATCGTAAACCATATTAAAACTTACTCCGGTTAGAAAATATTCTAAATTATCAAAACCATGTTCCTGATTGTAATTATAATGATAGGTTAGATTTCCGTTTTCAACATCTAATTCTTTGTCTTTTATATTGGTGTACCAATCGATATTGATTCCTGCGCCTACATAAAAATTCTTTCTTACTTCGAAAGAAGCGGTTTGATGAAATTTGAAATAATTATAATCCATTTCCTGTGCCAAAGAATCAACGCTAAAACCAGGTTCCTGATCGTGATGCGGCGGAATTATATCAGTTCCGAGTCCGTAGTTGGGTTGCGAAAATATATAAAGCCTGTAATCGCCGCTTAAAAAGATTCGGTTATTTTTTAGCAGAATATTGTTTTTGACATTAATCAGCCATTGCTTTTTTACAGTATACGTTATGCCCAGATTTGCGACTGAATATTTATCTGATTCTTGTTTTCCTTTAAAAGTATACTGTGCCACGGCTCCAAAAAAGAATCCCGTTGCGGGCTGTGAACCAATTGCGGGAATTACGAGGAAAAAGTTGTTTTTTGTGGGTTTAACCACTAAAGTAGAATCGGTTTTTTTAAAGATTTCTAAAATAGTTTTGGGAGGACATATTTCTTTGTTTTGAGAATCTGTTTCGGTTTGAGCAATTAGAAATAATGGAAATAGAAATAGAAAAAGCAGAACTGCCATTTTAATTTTATGCTGAAAACTTATTTTTTTTAAGAATTTCATTCGGCAAAAATTTTAATTTCTATTTAAAAAATCAAACCTCTTGTAAATATAACTCTTATTTTCAACATTTTTCAGAACAAAACATTCGGAATACCTCTTTCAATAAAATCTTATTCTGCAATTTTTTAAACTTTTACAATCAAAACGAATTTACAGTTGAAATTAATTTTGCAAAATGTTTTAAGAAACATAAATATTTCATTTAAAAACATTTACAAAAAAATAGATACTATAATGAAAAATACTTTTGAATTTAAACTTCCTCATTTTCCAACTGATAATTTTGAATTTGAAAATAATATCTTTTCAGGAAAAGCAACATTAAAACAAAACGGAGTTATTGTAGAACAAAGTAAAGAAAGAGGAAAACCTTTTTTAATAAAAAGAGTTAATGATGAAATTGTAGAAGCTTTTCCTAAAATGAACATTCCGGATATTTCTACGCAGGTATTGAGCATAGACGGAAAAAGATGTGTTATGGCTGCCCAATTAAAATGGCATGAATATATAATTGGTGCACTGTCTTTTCTTTCCTTTTTTAGCGTAGGTGCAATTGGCATTATTGTGGGAAGCACCGCTACTATTATTAATTATAATTTTTTCAGAGAAAATACTTCCCCAAAACATAAATATCTTAAAGTTTTTGGAGTAAACATAATTTGTTTGATTTTATATTTAATAGCAGTAAATCTAAAAATGAATCAATAAATAATTAAGGAATTTAGAAAAAAGCCGCAAGTAAATTGACGGCTTGTTATTATATTTTTTATAGCAATTTTACTTTGTGATAAATTTTGGATGAATTAAATTTTCTAAAGAATAGATTTCATCCCATTTTTCCTGTGTAATCAGCTTTCTTTCTAAAACAGCAATTTGATGTACACTTTTGTTTGTTTTTAAAGCTTCGCCCGCAATACTCGCACTTTCTTCGTAACCAATAATTGGATTTAACTGTGTCACGATTCCTATACTGTTCATGACCATATTATAACAGTGGTCAACATTTGCAGTGATTCCGTTAATACATTTGTCAATTAAGGTTTGAATGGCATTTGAAAGATAATCTAAAGATGTAAACATCGCAAAAGCAATAACGGGTTCCATTACATTCAATTGCAATTGCCCTGCTTCTGCCGCCATTGTTACGGTTAAATCCTGACCAATTACATAAAAACAAGTTTGATTTACGACTTCTGGAATTACCGGATTTACTTTCCCCGGCATAATTGATGAACCTGGCTGGCGTGCCGGTAAATTGATTTCGTTTAAACCTGTTCTTGGCCCTGAACTCAACAATCGTAAATCGTTACAAATTTTAGAAATTTTAACTGCCGAACGTTTTAAAGTTCCCATAATCTGAACATAAGCTCCGGTATCGACCGTTGCTTCGATTAAATCTGGTGAAAGTGTTAAAGGAATTCCAACTTCTTTGGCTAAATAAGCAACACAAATTTCAGGATAACCTTCTGGTGCATTTACTTTTGTTCCAATGGCTGTTGCTCCCATATTGATTTCCAAAAGTAAGTCCTGAGCATTTTTTAAGCGTTGTATATCTTCGCCAATTGTTGTGGCGTAGGCTTTAAATTCCTGTCCTAAAGTCATGGGAACAGCATCTTGCAATTGTGTTCTTCCCATTTTCAGCACTTCTTTAAACTCCACTCCTTTTTTGGCAAAAGCAACTTCTAAGCCTGCAAGTGTTTTAATAAAGCTGTCCATTTTTAAATACAAAGCAATTCTAAATGCCGATGGATAGGCATCGTTTGTAGATTGTGAACAGTTTACATGATTATTTGGATGAAGGAAATTATATTCGCCTTTTTTATGACCTAAATATTCTAATCCGATGTTTGCAATTACTTCATTGGCATTCATGTTAACAGAAGTTCCTGCGCCGCCCTGAATTAAATCGCTTACAAACTCATCATTAAATTTTCCGGCAATAACCTGATCGCTTCCATAGCAAATGGCTTCGGCAATTTTTGGATCGATGGCGCCACAATCTTTATTAGCTAAGGCCGCAGCTTTTTTTACATATCCTAAAGCTTTGATAAACAAAGGTTCTTTTGAAATGGGAATTCCGGTAATATTGAAGTTTTCTACCGCTCTAAAAGTTTGGATTCCGTAGTACAGATGATTCGGAATTTCTAATTCTCCTAAAAAATCATGCTCCTTTCTTGTTGGTTCCATATAATTAAAATTGATGTTTTTTAACTTAAAAAATAAGCGTAAAGCTACATCAAATTCTAAATTTTGTTCACAACTTTTACTTAATATTTTGGCTTAAATTACTACCTTTTCGGTCTTAAAAAATTCAAAATAAACTTGAAAAAAGAGAGCGAATATTTTCTTGATAAAGAATATAATACGATTATTTATGCCAAAGACGATCTTAATTTTAAAGATTTCGAATGCTGTGTTTTTAATAATTGTAATTTTTCTGCCTGCACTTTTTTAGCCGTTACTTTTATCGATTGTGTTTTTAACGACTGCATTTTTACTGAGGCAAAAATTAATTACGTCGCTTTTAGAACCGTGACTTTTAACCAATGCGAAATTAAAGAGGTAAATTTTGCCATGTGTGATAAACTGATTTTTGAAGTTCGTTTTAATGACTGCATTCTTGATTTTTCAAAATTTTATACTTTAAAAATAAAAGGAACACCATTTACGAATTGCAGTTTAATTGCAGTTGATTTTATGGCCGCAGATCTCACAGGCGTTTTATTTGATAATTGCGATTTATACCGTTCAGAATTCGATAGAGCCATCGCCAATAAAACCGATTTTAAAACGAGTTATAATTATACGATTGATCCATCTAAAACTAAACTTAAAAAGGCTGTTTTTGCTTTGAAGGAATTGAAAGGATTATTGTTTAAGCATGATATTCTTGTAACGTAGTTTCTAATAAATAGAACACGGATGACACAGATTTGCTTCGCAAAGACACGGATTTAAACGGGTTTGATTTTTCAAATTATGATAAAAAAATCAGTTTTATCTGCGCTTTTGCGAAGCAAATCTGTGTCATCCGTGTTCTATTTATTAAAGCTTTTTCCCCATCACATAATCTTCCATTAAATAACCATTTCCAATTTCTATATCGACTGTTTCCTTAATTTCGAAACCTAGCTTTTTATAGAAATTTAATGCTGTATTAAAACGGTTTACGTTTAATAAAAGGGCTGTCGAATTGTTTTCTAAAGCTAATTTTTCAATGGATTCAAAAACTATTTTTCCGTAACCTTTTCCTTGTGTTTCCGGCAAAAGATAGATTTTATGAATTTTGGTTATGGCTTTATTATTATAATTATGCTCAATTCCGATAAATCCAATTGTTGATTCTGAGTCTGAAATTAGATAAAATAATTGTTCTTTATTCTCGATTTGCTTTGCTAAAGCTTCTTCTGAATAAAATAAACCCAGCATATAATCTAACTGTTCTTTAGTCAAAATTTCGCCGTAAGTAATTGGCCAAGTTATATTTGTGATTTCCTGAATTATTTTAATGTCACTTAAACCTGCTTCTGAAATGGTAATCATATTATATTCTAAAATATTTTAATTTGTAAAAATCTGATTTTCTTGTTCGCTTACGCGGATGAAAGTGGTACGCTTAGTAAGTTCTTTTAATTTTGACGCACCAACATACGTACAAGTGCTTCGTAATCCGCCTAAAATGTCTAAAACTGTAGCAATAACATTTCCTTTAAACGGAACTTTTACTGTTTTTCCTTCACTTGCTCTATATTCTGCAACGCCTCCAACATGTTTTTCCATTGCGGTTGCTGAACTCATTCCGTAGAACTGTTTGTATTTTTCGCCGTTTATTTCGATTAGCTCTCCTCCGCTTTCGGCATGTCCGGCAAGCATTCCGCCTAACATTACAAAATCTGAACCTGCACCAAAAGCTTTTGCAACGTCACCCGGAGTTGAGCAGCCGCCGTCGCTTATAATATGTCCGCCTAAACCGTGAGCTGCGTCGGCACATTCGATAATGGCAGAAAGCTGCGGATAACCAACGCCTGTTTTGACACGTGTGGTGCAGACAGAACCCGGCCCGATTCCCACTTTTACAATATCGGCTCCAGCCAAAAGTAATTCTTCGACCATTTCGCCTGTAACTACATTTCCGGCAATAATTACTTTATCGGGATATTGTTTTCGGGTTTGTTTTAGAAACTGAACAAAGTGTTCTGAATAACCGTTTGCAACATCAATACAAATAAATCTCAATAACGGATTTGCTGTAATTACTTTACCGATTTTATCAAAATCTTCTTTTCCGGTTCCAGTGCTTATGGCAATATAATTGTAGAAATCAGGCGTTACATTTTTCAAAAAACTATTCCATTCTTCTAAAGTGTAATGTTTGTGAATGGCGGTAAAAAGCTTTTCTTTTGCCAAAACCTGAGCCATTTCAAAAGTACCAACTGTATCCATATTGGCAGCCATTATAGGAATTCCTGTCCAATCTGAAGTGCTGTGTAAAAACTTAAAATTTCGTTCTAATGAAACTTCAGATCTGCTTTTGAGCGTTGACCTTTTTGGGCGAATCATTACGTCTTTAAATCCTAATTTCAGATCGGTTTCTATTCTCATGGCTTTGAATTTTGGTTACTTTCAAAGATAGGAATTTTTAGATTGCAGATTTTAGAATTTAGAATTTAGATTGCTAAACTTTGCGCTTAATTGGCACACGGATGACACGGATTCGCTTTCGCGAAAGCGCGGATTTTGTACGGATTTTTTAATTTGGTTTTGTTTCAAGTTTCACGTTTGTCACGTTGAGCGAAGTCGAAACGCGTTCCAATGAGAAACCTGAAACTTGAAACCTGAAACAAAACTAAAACTACCCGTGAATAGTTTCGTTTTTCCCATAATTTTTAATAATCGATTCTTCAAACTCCAGCCATTCTCTCCAGCGTTTTTCAACGTCGATTCCGGTTCCGTATTTACGTGCGTAAGTGATAAATGTGGTGTAATGTCCAGCTTCGCTTTCCATTAATTCTCTGTAGAAAACAGCTAATTCTTCATCTTGAATATTTTCAGATAAAACTTTGAAACGTTCGCAGCTTCTTGCTTCGATCATTGCTGAGAATAATAATCTTTCTACAAGACCTGAAACACGGCTTCCGTCACCGCTTTTTTTCATGTATTGGTATAGTTCGTTTACGTATTCGTCTTTACGTTCGCGTCCTAGTTTTAATCCTCTTTTGATGATGATATTGTGAACCTGCTCAAAATGATCGATTTCTTCTTTGGCTAAAGCCAATAAATCTTTTACCAAATCCTGATGTTCAGAGTTATTGGTAATAATTGTAATCGCATTTGTTGCTGCTTTTTGCTCGCACCAAGCGTGATCTGTTAAGATTTCTTCTATGTTTTTCTCAACGATATTTACCCATCTTGGATCGGTTGGCAATTGTAATCTTAATACGCCCATGTCATTTATTTTGTTTCAAGTTTGTTTTGTTTCAGGTTGCAGGTTTCTTAAAGCTAAAAAAGTTTAAAGTCATGTAATACGTTTATTTTCGCATTACAAAACTTTAAACTTGAAACCTGAAACTTTAAACTAATTAATATGCAAAAATCGGTCTTTCGCTCATTAATTCGTTTACTTGTTCAGCAACTTCTTCGATAACGTCTTCATTTGTATGATCAGTAAGAACTTTATCGATTAAAGCTACGATAGTTTCCATATCTTTTTCAACTAAACCACGAGTTGTGATTGCAGCTGTTCCAACACGAATTCCAGAAGTGATAAATGGTGATTTATCGTCAAATGGAACCATGTTTTTATTTACTGTAATTTCTGCTTTTACTAATGCGTTTTCAGCTTCTTTTCCAGAAATGTTTTTATTTCTTAAATCAATAAGCATCATGTGGTTATCAGTTCCGCCAGAGATAATGTTGTAACCTCTTTTTACGAAAGCATCTGCCATTGCGTTTGCATTTTTTTGTAATTGCATTGCATAAGTAAAGAATTCATCTTTTAATGCTTCACCAAAAGCAACAGCTTTAGCAGCAATAATGTGCATTAAAGGTCCACCTTGATTTCCTGGGAAAACAGCTAAGTCTAATAATGAAGACATCATTCTGATTTCTCCTTTTGGAGTTTTTAATCCTTGTGGGTTTTCGAAATCTTTCCCCATTAAAATCAAACCTCCACGAGGTCCGCGTAATGTTTTATGAGTCGTTGTAGAAACGATATGACAATGTGGAATTGGATCGTTTAATAATCCTTTTGCAATAAGACCTGCAGGGTGAGAAATATCAGCAAATAAAATTGCTCCTACGCTGTCAGCGATTTGTCTGAAACGAGCAAAATCCATATCACGAGAATATGCCGAAGCTCCTGCGATGATTAATTTTGGCTGTTCTTTAGTTGCAATTTCCTGAATTTTATCATAATCTAAACGACCAGTTTCAGCATCTACACCGTAAAAAACCGGACGGTATAAACGTCCTGAAAAGTTTACAGGAGAACCGTGCGTTAAGTGTCCACCGTGAGATAAATCGAAACCTAAAATAGTATCACCAGGATTTAAACAAGCATGATAAACAGCTGTATTTGCCTGAGAACCTGAGTGAGGCTGTACGTTTGCGTATTCAGCACCAAATAATTCTTTAGCTCTGTCAATAGCAATTTGCTCGATAACGTCAACTACTTCGCAACCGCCGTAGTATCTTTTGCCAGGATACCCCTCAGCATATTTGTTAGTTAAAACAGACCCTGCTGCTTCCATTACCTGATCACTTACAAAATTTTCTGAAGCAATTAGTTCTAATCCGTGAATTTGTCTATCTTTTTCTTCTAGAATAAGATCAAAAATTTGTTCGTCGCGTTGCATTTCTTCGTTTTTCGTTAATTTCCTGCAAAAATACAAAAAAACGTTTGTGATACTGTTAGATTATGATATATTTGACATGTAATTTTTCAACAAATAATTAACATCTCACATGCCAATAACCGCCAACGATACTAAAAGAAAATCATGGTTAGAAGTACCAGAAAATAGCGACTTCCCTATTCAAAACATCCCATTCGGTGTATTTCTTACCAAAGAAAATGTCGTTACAGTAGGAACTAGAATTGGCGATTATGCTATAGATTTAGGGGCTTTACAACAATTAAACTATTTTGAAGGAATAGATTTAACCGATGATATGTTTATGCAGGACACGCTTAATGATTTTATTTCTGATGGAAAAAAAACATGGCGTCTGGTACGAAATCGTATCGCAGAAATTTTCGACGAGACTAATTCACAACTTAGAGATTCAACAAAAGACCGCGATATTGTTATTTTTAATATCGACGATGTCGAAATGCAACTGCCCGTTTTAATTGGTGATTATACTGATTTTTATTCAAGCAAAGAACACGCTACAAACGTAGGTAAAATGTTCCGCGATCCAGAGAACGCGCTTCTTCCAAACTGGTTACATATTCCGGTTGGATATCACGGAAGAAGTTCTACAATTGTTCCGTCTGGAATTCCGGTTCACCGACCAATGGGACAAACGATGCCTGCCGGCGGAGATTATCCTGTTTTTGGTCCGTCCCGTTTAGTAGATTTCGAACTTGAAACTGCTTTTATTACTACTGATGTGAATATTATGGGAGAAAATATCCCAACGTATGAAACAGAAGATTATATTTTCGGGATGGTTTTATTGAATGACTGGAGCGCGCGCGATATTCAAAAATGGGAATATGTACCTCTTGGACCATTCTTAGCAAAAAACTTTGCAACGTCAATTTCTCCGTGGATTGTAACTATGGATGCTTTAGAACCTTTTAGAACAAAAGGGCCAAAACAAGATCCATCACCGCTTCCGTATTTACAAACAAAAGGAAAAAAAGCTTTTGATATTCATTTAGAGGTTTCAATTAAACCTGAAGATCAAGAAGAAACTGTGGTTTCAAAATCTAACTTTAAATATTTATACTGGTCAATGAGTCAGCAATTGGCACATCATACTTCAAACGGATGCCGTGTAAATTCTGGTGACATGATGGGATCAGGAACTATTTCGGGGCCAACTCCTGATAGTTTTGGTTCAATGTTAGAATTGACTTGGGGCGGAAAAAATCCGCTTACCTTAAAAGATGGAAGTGAACGTAAGTTTATTGAAGATAATGACACTGTAATCATTAGAGGTTTCTGTGAAAATACTGAAGTAAGAATTGGTTTTGGAGAAGTTTCTAGTCAATTGTTACCTCCCTTCATTAAACAATGAAGAGCAGATAAATTATCTGAAGAGATATAGAAATAAAAAACCTTGGTTATTGCCAAGGTTTTTTTTATGTTTTTTCTGCCACAGATTAAAAGGATTAGAAATGATTTTTTTTTACAGTTTATGTCATTTCACTTTTAAGGTTGGCTTATTCTGAATGTTTTGAATCTCGCAATCGCCAAGACGCAAAGTTTTTTTTAAGTTGCCTCCTGTTTTAACTGGAGGTATTTATTTGCTATAACGAAAAAAGGCTTTAGCCAAACTCATTTTTTAGCTAAAGCCCTTAATGTGACTTTATTTTCCCTCCAGTTAAAACTGGAGGCTATTTAATAAATTATAAAAACTTTGCGTCTTTGCGAGATTAAATCTGTATACAATACTTTGACGAAAAACTTTGTGGGACTTCGACTTCGCTCAGCCTGACAAGACTACTAAAAAAACTTCGTGTCTTTGTGTCTTCGTGGCAATAAGCTAAGCAGGAATCTGCTGACTTAAGCAATGTAATGTTCCGAATCCCCAGATAAAATCAATACAGTTTATCCCGATTACTTCTCTGTCTGGGAAACATTCTGACAATATATTTAGTGCTACACGATCGTTGCTGTCATTAAATGTTGGAACTAAAACGCAATTATTTAAAATTAAGAAATTAGCATAACTAGCAGGTAATCTTAAATCTTCAAAATCTACACGTTTTGGCATTGGTAAGGCTACAATAACTGGAGATTTTCCGTTTTCTAGTTTTGCGTTTTGCAAACGTTTCAAATTATCCTGCAAAGGTTTGTAATTTGAATCGTTTTTATCTGTTTCTACAATTGTTACGATAGTATCTTCATTTACAAATCGGCATAAATCGTCGATGTGACCGTGTGTATCATCGCCTTCTATTCCGTCTCCAAGCCAGATAACATTGGTAACTCCAAGATATTCTTTAAAAACAGCTTCGTAATCTTCTTTGGTAAAACCTTGATTTCTAACCTGAATTGTTGGATGCATTAAACATTCTTCAGAAGTCAATAAAGTTCCCCTTCCGTTTACATCAATTGCACCACCTTCAACTATTACAGCTTTTCCTTTATAAGTAACCTGAGTTAACGGTACATCAATAAAATCAGCAACTTTACCCGGAACAAATTTATCTAATTGATAGTTTTTATATTTTGCCCAACCATTGAAGTTGAAATTTAATGCTTCTCTTTTTGAACCATCTTTTACAATAATCGGCCCGGAATCACGCATCCAGCTTCTGTTGGTTTTATGAATTATATAGGAAACGTTTTTGATATTTACACGAGCTCTTTCAAGCATTTCGGCTACTTTTTCTTTTAGTTTTTCATCGGCTACGACCAAAAAAACAGTTTCAAACGTCGCTACTTTTTTAATAAATTCTACAAAAGCCCATTGAACTGCTTCGTATTTTCCCGGCCAGTCATTACCGTTATGCGGAAAACATAATACAATTCCTTGTTGTTTTTCCCACTCTGCTGGAAATCTTCTATTATTTGCTGCCATAAAAGGTTCTAATTTTTAAAAGTGTACAAAGATAAGCATTCGTTAGGATTTTAAAACATCTGATTAAAAATGATATATTATTTCACAAATAATATCTTCCAAAAATTAAGTTAAAGATTAAATAATGAAGGCTTAATATTTGACCGAGATTCGCTAATTACTTTTGGCGAAACTAAAAAACTAACAAATGAAAAAAGTAACTCTATCATTATTAGCAGCTTTATTTTTAATGGCTAGCTGTAATAACGATGAAAACTCTAACAACGAAGAACCAGAAGTTGTTGTAAATGAAAATCCTGCCACTTTTAAAGAAATTGGTTCGATTAAAATTGGAGATGCTGCTGCAGCAGAAATCTCTGCTTACTGCGAAAAAACAAAAAGACTTTTTACTGTAAATAACAGTGGAACTAATCAAATTGATGTTATTGATTTAGCTGATCCAACAAAACCGGTTAAAATTGGTAAAATTGATTTAGCTGTATACGAAGGTGCATCAAACAGTGTTTCTGTTTATGACGGAAAACTGGCTGTTGCTTTAGAATCAACGACAAACAAACAAGGAAACGGAAAAGTTGTGGTTTTTAATACAAGCGATTACAGCTTAATAAAACAAGTTACAGTTGGTGCATTACCAGATATGATTACATTTTCTGCTGACGGAAAATATATTATGACTGCTAATGAGGGTGAGCCAAATACTGATTATTCTCAAGATCCTAACGGAACTATTTCTATTATCGAAACTAGCAATTATAGTGTTACAACTCTTGATTTTGTTTCTTTCAGCAGTCAGGCAGCGGCATTGGCTAAAGACGGATTCAGAATTTCTAAGTTTGCTAAAAGCTTCGCTCAGGATATTGAACCAGAATACATTACAATTTCTGATGATTCAAAAACGGCTTGGGTAACTTTGCAGGAAAACAATGGTGTTGCAAAAGTGGATTTGGCTTCAAAAACTATTACTGCAATTTATCCTTTAGGATTAAAAGATTACAATACGGCAGAAAATGCTATTGATGTAAGTGATAGTGACGATAAAATTGCATTTGGCCCATGGAAAGTAAAAGGATTGTATATGCCGGATGCTATAAGCCATTTTTCTTCTAATAGTGTTCCTTATTTTGTTACAGCTAATGAAGGTGATGCGAGAGAATATGATGCTTATACTGACATTAAACGTATGAAAAGTTTGAAGCTTGATGCAACGGTTTTTCCTGATGCTGCTACTTTAAAACTAGACGCTAATTTAGGAAGATTGAATCTTATTACTGATATGGGAGATACTGATGGTGATGGAGATTTAGATGAAATGGTAAGTTTTGGTGCAAGATCATTCACTATCTGGAATGGAAACACTGGAAAAATTGTTTATGACAGTAAAAATGATGTTGACAAAAAAACAAATGAATTAGGAACTTACGATGACAAACGAAGTGATGATAAAGGTTCTGAACCAGAAGCTGTAGTTGTTACAAAAATGGGGAATCAAAATATTTTGTTTGTAGGTCTTGAAAGATCTGACGCTTTTATGACTTATGATGTTACGAATCCTGCTTCGCCTCAATATTTACAAACTGTAAAAACGGGAGATGCTCCAGAAGGTCTTCTTTATATTCCTGCTTCAAAAAGTCCAACTAAAAGAAGTTTAGTTGTTGTGAGCAGCGAAGGCGACGGAACTATAAAAATTTTCCAGCCAGATTTAAAATAACCAGTATTTTAAATATTAAAAAGGCGGTTTCAATAATTTGAAACCGCCTTTTATTTTATATCAAGATAAATCCTAAATTATTTATCAATTGCTCTTTTTGTAATATCTCCAAAAGCATCAATTCTTCTATCTCTGAAGAATGGCCAGTTTTGACGAACATTTTCCTGTAAATCTAAGTCAACCTCAGCAATTAAGATTTCTTCTTTATCGTGAGATGCCTGCGCTAAAATTTCTCCTTGCGGACCAGCGATAAATGACGCTCCCCAAAATTGAATTCCTTCTGTTCCTTCAAGATATTTTTCAAGTCCAATTCGGTTTGCTGCCGCAACAAAAACACCATTTGCAACGGCGTGGCCTTTCATTACGTTCATCCAGGCTCCGTATTGATTTTCTCCGTATTGCTCTTTTTCTTTTGGATGCCATCCAATTGCTGTTGGATAGAATAAAACCTCAGCACCTTTTAAAGCTGTAATACGAGCTGCTTCCGGATACCATTGATCCCAGCAGATTAAAGTTCCAACTGTTCCTTTTTTAGTTTCTATTGCCTGGAAACCTAAATCCCCTGGAGTAAAATAGAATTTTTCGTAGAAATGCGGATCATCCGGAATGTGCATTTTACGATATAAACCAGCCTCTGTACCATCTGTATCAATGATATAAGCGCTGTTGTGGTAAATTCCTGCCATTCTTTTTTCGAAGAAAGGAACAATAATTACTACTCCTAATTCTTTTGCCAATTCGCTGAAAGCAATAAATGAAGTGCTGTAAAGCGGTTCTGCTAATGCAAAATTATCTACATCTTCGCTTTGGCAGAAATAATGACTGCTATATAATTCTGGAAGTAAGATAACTTCTGCGCCTTGACCTGCCGCGTCTCTTACCCAGCTGACACATTTTTTTAAATTATTTTCGGCTACATCATTCAGGTTTAACTGAATTACCGATATTTTATATTTTCTTTTCGACATGACATAAAATTTAGAGTGCAAAAATAGTAAATTTTAGAGGGATTTTAGAACTTATATAAATAGCCCCTTGATAATTTATTTAAGAATAACTTTTTTATTGATTTTTGCACTATTATCTAAAATGAATTCCAGATAATAAATACCTGTAGGCTTATGAGAAAGATCAATTATTTTTAAATCTTCTAAGTTAACATTGTTTCTATGAGAAATCACTCTTCCCGACTGATCAATCACTTTTAAAGAAGTTATTTTTTTATTTTCATTTAATTGAATATTTACCACTCCATTAGTTGGATTAGGATATAGCATAACATTTTTTTCATAATTAAAATCTTCTATACCTAAATTTCCAGTACTAAATGATAAAACATCAGAGTATACAATATTGCTTCCGTTAGAAGCTTTTAATCTATAATAATATTTTTGATTAGGGAGAAGATTTTCTAAATTAACTTTAACAACTGAAGTAGTCGTTCCATAGAAATAAGGGGAACTTACTGGTAAAGCTGACCCAAAATTTTCTGTTGTTCCATACTGAAATTCCACATTTGTTAAAAAATAGCCTGCTGGATTTAGTATACCTTTTAATTCAATAGAATTATTTTGGGGATTGCTAACTGCTTCAGGAGCCAATACTATTGTTTTAGAATAATTTAAAATTTCCGTATTACTGTATATTACCTTATCTCCATTCAGTGCTTTTAACCTATAAAAATATACTTTCGTTTTATCGAGATCTGTTAAAACTGCGTTTACAAAAGTTGGGCTATTCGCTGTAACTTTGTCTGGAGTTGTAGAAATGCTTTTTTCATAATTCATGACTCCGTATTCAAAAACGATATTAGAAATATCTTTATCATTCGAAAGTACATAGGCATTTAAAACTGTTCCATTTTCATTTTCATTAGGATAATATAACATTATTTCGTAATCAGACTTTGTAGTAAAAGAAATAACATCACTGTAAATCACATTTCCATTTTGAACTGCTTTAACCCTAACATAATAAAGTGTTTTAGGCTTTAAATCTAATAATTTCCCATTGATCTTTTCTGTTGTATTTGCCTTAACAATGGTGTTTTTTAAACTGAGTTTTGAAAAATCAATTTCGTTACTACATTCAATTTCAATATCTGAAATATCATCTTCATAAGATGTTATTGAACCTGAAATCACAGCATTTGTGGCAGAAAATTCATTGATTGGATCAATTACAATTTTATAATTCTTTTCGGTTTTAAAATGTAAAGATTCACTGTAAATTTTAATATTGTTATGAATTGCAGTAATTCTATACACATAATATGTATCCGGGTTTAAGTCCCAAACAGGAATCTTGAAATCTAGAGAAGAGTTTGAACTAACTTTATTAGGCTCTACTTCTACTGTTTTTACAATAGCATTATTATTTAAAACTTCTATTTTAATATTATCAATTTCCCCGTCATTAGACATAATAGTTCCTGGCAAATTGGCAAACCTGGTGTGTACATCTACTGCGGGATCTAATTCTAGGTAATATGGTTTAAAATCAACTTGACTTTTCATTATTTTACCATTAACCCCTGCTAAGTAAATATCTTTATCTATAATATGAATACTTTGAGGATTAGTGAAACCTGTTACAAAATTGATATTTTTCTCCCAGGTTATCCCACCATTCTCAGTTTTAAATAATTGCCCTTCTTCGTCAAATATATAGCCAACATTTTTAGAGAAAAACTTCACATATGTGTAATATTCATAAGGAATAGTAAGTTTTTGCCAATTTAAACCTCCATTTTTTGTTTTATAAATCAAAGCATTTGAACCCACAATATATCCATTATCAATATCTGTAAAATCAATTGACTGAATCTCTTCATCTCCGGTAAAAACAGCTCTCCAGTTATATCCTCCATCAATAGTTTTGTATATCTTCTTATCATAACGATTATGAGCATAGGCAATATCTTCAGTTAAAAACTGCATTCGATAAAAGCTATATTGGGAGCGTTCTTCCCACGTATTCCCGCCATCAATACTCTTCATCATTTTTTGCTGATTATAACCGCCGCTTATATATATTGTTTGTTGGTTTATAACAACCATAGTATTGATTCCTTCATCAATAACATCTCCCAGCATCTCCCAAGTAACTCCGCCATCCTTTGTTTTAAAAAATTGTCCTCCATAAGTACCACCAGTTGCGGCATATCCATTATTTTCATCAATGAAATCAAAAGTACTTACACTATAAAAACTTTGTCCGTCAATCTGCCCGACAAAACTCCATTTTTTTCCGGCATTTACTGTTTTGTAAAACGAATTACCTACCTGAGCATAGCCAATATCTTTCGTTAAAAAATCAAGTTTGTTAATACTGTTATAGGTTGGAGAATTCTCAGTCCACGTTTTTCCACCATCTGTAGTCTTTACAATCCTTCCTCTTTGGCCAGTTGCAAATCCGGTATTCTCATCTAAAAAATACAATCCATAAATGTGAGTTCCATCAATTCTACCATTTTGAAAACTAACCCAATTCCAGGTTATCCCTCCATCTGTTGTTTTAAAGAGAGATCCATGCTCACCTGCTGCATAACCAACATTCTCATTCAAAAACGAAAATGAAAACAATGCATCTGTTATATTATTAATCTGGATCCATGTTTCACCACCATCAATAGTTTTGTATAAATCGTCATGTTCTTGTGTTGCAAAACCAATATTTTTATTAATAAAATAAACTGTAAAAAAATTAGAAGGAGTAACATTTGAAGTCATCGTAGCGTACCAATTGACTCCTCCATCTATAGTTTTTAGCATTGTCCCATTTTTGCAAGCTGCATGACCAATCAAATTACTCGTAAAAAAAGTTTTTACTACAGATCCTTTTGAAATTTGTTTGTATTCCCAAGTATTTCCTCCATCTAAAGAAGTAATTAAACTATTCGCACTTGAAACTATAATGGTATTACCATCAATAACATTAACAGTATTAAGATTATCATTATAACCAATTTGTATCTGCGTCCAAGAAGCTCCAGAATCTGTCGATTTTAAGACATATCCCAAATTCCCAACTATAAAGCCAATATTATTATGAAATTTCAAATCATTCCCACTAACAATGTCTTGTTTTTTCTTCCAGGAAATCCCTGAATCTAATGTTTCAAGTATTTCGGTATCTGTTATTATATATCCTATATTATTTGATACAAATTGAACATTTTTACCTGTTTTTGAAGTAGGAGTTGGATTTAATAATTCCCAGTTTTGCTGTGAAAATATATTTGAACTAAATCCCAAAAAGAAGAGTAGGACAATTAACCAACAACGTAAAGTTTTTATCATAAGTAATTTTTATATGTTTAAATAATAGAATTCAAAAATAAGATTTTATTATTAGCAGAAGATTATCATTAATTTAAATACAAAATAAAAAACCATTTTGCTTTAGTTTTAAACTAATGTGCAAAATGGTTCTTTTTCTAGTACCTAAATTTTATTTAAAAAACTAATCGATAACAACTGACTTAGTTATAAATTCTGTTTCTGATTTTTTGAATTTGATAACATACGTCCCTTTTGATGGTGCTAAAAAAGTATATGTTGTATGCAAAGCAGTTGGTGTTTGGTTTGGACAAGTTGTTGTAGGATATTTTGCTTCTACTTGAAATCCTTCGTCTTTGCCAAGTGATATATCAGCGATTCTATCAAATTGACCACATGCGTTATCTACAATAAAAGATATTTCATAATTAATTTCGACATTAACTTTCCCTGTCGCCGGTCCACTGATTGCCGTAACATTTGCTGCTCTAGAAGTAGTTTGAGAGTCTTCTTTTTTATCATCGTCGCTACTGCATGAAACCAAAGAAACAGATAAAAATAATACTGCTAAAACTGACTGTAATTTAAAAATCTTCATATAAAATTAGTTATTGTTTGTTATTATAAGATGAGGCTAAAGTACAAAGGTTGCTTGAAAAAATGCTAAATTATTTACAATATCTTAAAAATAAAAAACCATTTTACATCGGTTTAAAAATTATACGTCTGCAAAATGGTTTTACCACCTAAAGTAATCAACTAAGAAATGTTAGTCTATAACAACTGACTTAGTAATAAATTCTGTTTCTGATTTTTTGAATTTGATATCAAAAGTTCCTTTTGCAGTTGCTTTAAATTTATAAACTGTTTTTTTAGGATCTGGAACTTGCTGCGTGCAAACTCCTGTTGGATATTTCGCTATAACTTGTAATCCAGTTACGGTTCCAATTTTTACTTCAGAAATTTTATCGAATTCTCCACAAGCATTATCAACAACGTAAGTTACTTCATAGCTCAATTCGTCATTCACTTTTCCTGTAGCTGGCCCACTAATCCCAGTAACCAATGCTGCTTTCAAAACTGGATTGTCTACTGGTTTCTCATCGTCGTCATTATTGCATGAAACAAATACAATTGACAAGAATAAAACTACTAAAACTGATTTTAATTTAAAACTTTTCATATAAAATAATAATTTAATGTTATAATATGAAGATGCAGGATAAATAAAATGGTTGCTTTGGCTAAATGTTAATTTGGATAATAAAAAGAGTAAACTTTTGTAATTGAGAAACTTATTCGATAAAAATAATTTCAAAAAGAAGCATAATTTCTTATGAAAACAAAAAATTCTCGTTTAGCCCCGATAGAAACGGTATCCTTTTATGGCGGGGTTCGCCATAAAAGATATAGTGGATAGCGGGACTGCTTTTCTTATGAAAAACAAAAAAACTGCTTCAAAAAAAAACACCAGCCTTAAGACTGGTGTTTCATAATTATTTAATGTTTTTTTTAGACTATTGGTTTTCTCTTTTTGAATATTTTTTTGAAGACATTTACAAATCCTAAAACCACAAGTCCTAAAGCCAATCCAATTACAAATTCTTTAATAATTGAAGGAATATTAATTTCTGCTGCTAAATGATGGAAGTATGGAATGTAATGCACGAAAATACCTCCGGCAACTAGTATTAAAGCGATTGTACCAATTACAGTTAAACTTTTAATAACTAACGGAAGTGCTTTAACCAAAATATTCCCGATGAATTTCGATATACTTTTTTCTCTTTTACTAAATTTGATAAGCTTATACCCTGCTTCATCCATTCTAACAATAAGGGCTACAATACCATAAACTCCTATAGTTGCGATTACTGCAATTATTGAAGTTACGATAATTTGCTGTGAAATAGGTTTACCAATAACAGTTCCCAACGCTATAATTACGATTTCGACAGATAAGATAAAATCGGTTACAATTGCTGATTTTATTTTGCCTTTTTCAGCTTCTAAAATTTGTTCTTCTGTTAAAATTTCTTCGGTAATTCCTTCTGATTCTTCGTGACTATGAGGAAAAATAAATTCGTAAATTTTTTCGGCTCCTTCATACGCCAGAAAAAGTCCTCCAAGAACCAGAATTACAATAATAGCAATAGGAAAAAATGCACTTAATAGAAAAGCGACAGGTAAAATAATGATTTTATTAAGAAGAGAACCTTTGCTTATTGCCCACAATACCGGAAGCTCTCTCGATGAAGCAAATCCAGAAGCTTTCTCGGCATTAACTGCTAAGTCATCGCCCAGAATACCTGCTGTTTTTTTTGCTGCAACTTTACTCATTACTGCAACGTCGTCCATAATTGCTGCTATATCGTCTAATAGTACAAAAAAACCTGATGCCATTATATTTTGTCTTTATTTAAAATTTAGTTGTGCGAATTTAAGACTTTTTATGCTGATGTTTTTAATGATTTCATGGATTTAATTTTTAACTGCACTGACCTAATAAAAGCCAGATAATTACAAATACGAGTATGGTTCCAAAACATCCGCCTCCTAATTTTTTCGCTCCATATCCGGCGATTAATCCTCTAAATATATTGTTCATGATAATTAGTTTTATGTTACAGTAAATTTGAGAATTAAATCAGATTTCTTGTTTATAGGACTTTTGAAAAAAGTTTCATTATTCACGGATATTAAAAAAAACACCAGCCTTTCGACTGGTGTTTCTTCCTCAAAAAATAATTAACTAAACAAATTATAGTGCGGGTTGTGTTTGATTTCTAAAAACCAAATTACCATCAAAAGCATCCAGTAAAATAATACTGTCTGTTGTTATATTTCCTGCCAAAATCTCTTTTGACAATTGATTCAAGACTTCTCTCTGAACCACGCGTTTTACAGGTCTCGCACCAAAATGGGGATCATAACCTTTGTCTGACAAGTAGGCAATTGCTTCTGGAGTTGCATCCATCGTAATACCTTGAAGTGCCAGCATTTTTGTAACGCTTTTTAATTGCAGACTCACAATTTTTGAAATATTCTCAACTGTAAGCGGCGTAAACATTACAATTTCATCAATACGGTTTATAAATTCAGGACGAACTGTTTGTTTCAACAATCCTAAAACTTCATTTTTTGCAGCTTCTGTAGCAGCTTCAACGCTTCCTTTTAGATTTTCAAATTTTTCCTGAATAATATGACTTCCCATATTTGAGGTCATAATGATAATCGTGTTTTTGAAATCGGCCAGACGGCCTTTATTATCTGTTAATCTACCTTCATCCAAAACCTGCAATAAAATATTGAACATATCCGGGTGCGCTTTTTCGATCTCGTCTAACAAAATAACGGAATATGGTTTCCTACGAACGGCTTCTGTCAACTGTCCGCCTTCATCGTAACCTACATATCCCGGAGGCGCACCAACTAAACGGCTCACACTATGACGTTCCTGATACTCACTCATATCAATACGGGTCATCGCATTTTCGTCATCAAAAAGATATTCTGCCAATGCTTTTGCTAACTCTGTTTTACCAACTCCGGTTGTTCCTAAAAACAGGAATGTTCCAACTGGTTTTTTCATATCCTGCAAACCGGCACGGCTTCTGCGAACAGCATCACTCACAGCTTCTATTGCTTCTTCCTGACCAACCACACGTTTATGTAATTCGTCTTCAAGATGTAACAGTTTTTCTCTTTCTGTCTGAAGCATTTTCATAACCGGAATTCCTGTCCATTTCGCCACAACTTCGGCAATGTCTTCTCTTGTAACTTCTTCCTTAATTAAAGAATTACCAGATTGAAATTCTAACAATTGTTTCTGCAATGCTTCCTGACGTTCTTGAGCTTCTTTTATTTTACCATAACGAATTTCAGCTACTTTTCCGTAATCTCCGTCACGTTCTGCACGTTCTGCTTCGTATTTAAAATCTTCGATTTCTAATTTTACAGCCTGAATTCCGTCAACAATATCTTTTTCAGATTTCCATCTTGCGTAGATTTCGTTGCGTTCTTCTTTCAGGTTTGCCAAATCCATACGAAGAATTTTCAGCTTACTTTCTTCTTTCTCACGTTTAATCGCTTCGATTTCAATTTCTAACTGCATGATTTTACGATCCAAAACATCTAATTCCTCAGGTTTTGAATTGATTTCCATACGTAGTTTCGAAGCCGCTTCGTCCATTAAATCAATCGCTTTATCTGGTAAAAAACGGTTTGTAATATAACGCTGCGAAAGTTCAACAGCTGCAATAATTGCTTCGTCTTTGATTTGTACTTTATGGTGCGTTTCGTATTTTTCTTTAATTCCACGTAAAATTGAAATCGCACTTTCGGTATCTGGTTCGTCAATTAAAACTTTTTGAAAACGTCTTTCAAGCGCTTTATCTTTTTCAAAATATTTTTGATATTCGTCTAAAGTTGTTGCACCAATTGCTCTCAATTCTCCACGAGCCAAAGCTGGTTTCAGAATATTAGCCGCATCCATTGCGCCTTCTCCTCCACCCGCGCCTACAAGCGTGTGAATTTCGTCGATAAACAAAACGATATCTCCTTCAGCAGAAGTTACTTCTTTTACCACCGATTTTAAACGTTCTTCAAATTCCCCTTTAAATTTTGCTCCGGCAATCAAAGCTCCCATATCTAATGAGAAGACGATTTTATCTTTTAAGTTTTCCGGAACGTCTCCGTCAACAATTCTGTGTGCTAAACCTTCTGCAATTGCGGTTTTACCAACTCCTGGTTCTCCAATAAGCATTGGATTATTTTTTGTTCTACGAGTCAAAATTTGCAATACACGACGAATTTCCTCGTCGCGGCCAATAACCGGATCCAGTTTTCCTGTACGCGCTAATTCGTTTAAATTTTTAGCGTATTTGTTTAATGAATTATAGGTTTCTTCGGCAGAAGCAGATGTTACTCTTTCGCCTTTACGTAATTCTTCAATAGCAGCTTTTAAACCTTTTCCTGTTACGCCCTGATCTTTTAAAATTTGAGAAACTTTGCTTTTTGAATCGAAAATTGCTAAGATTAAATGTTCGATCGAAACGTATTCGTCGTTCATTTTTTGCGCAATGATTTCGGCTTCATTCAAAGCTTTGTTTGCGTCTCTTGAAAGCAGAATGTCGCCTCCTGAAACTTTTGGAAAACTCTGAATTGTACTGTCTAAAATTTGTAAAAACAACGGCACATTTACATTTAATTTCTTCAAAATAAATGGTGCGACGTTTTCATCAACTTCAAAAATAGCTTTGAAAATGTGCTCATTTTCAATTTGCTGCTGGCCGTTTCGCTGTGCTAATTGCTGCGACAACTGAATGGCTTCCTGCGATTTAATAGTAAATTTATTTATGTTCATATTATTAAGATTTGATTGATTTTTTGTTTTAAATATTCGATTACATTAAAGTTAAGACTTATTGGGATATTTTTTTAACTCAAAAGATTTAACTTTGCTTTCGAATATTCAAATTATATTCCACAGTAAAAACAAAGACAAAATGACGCAAAAACTCTGATTTTAATCAGTTTTAGATGTCAAAAAGTCACAAAACAAGCCAAATATGAGTTTTTTAAATTCAATCTTCGGAAATTCTGAGAACTCAGATGCTCCAAAAAGCAAAGTTAATTGGACAGAATTGACCGATATTCATCAGTTAATGGAAATCGAAGCCATATCTAATGAAAAACCTGTTGTAATTTTTAAACATAGTACAAGATGCAGCATCAGCCGTATGGCGTTGAAACAATTTGAGAGAGAGTTTGATCTTGAAGAAGTTGTTGATGCTTATTTTCTTGATCTAATTGCGCATAGAGATATTTCTAATGAAATTGCAGACCGATTTGGGGTTTATCATGAATCGCCGCAATTAATTTTAATCAAAAACGGAAAAGCAGTTTACAATGTTTCGCATAGTGATATTGACGCTGAAGCATTGAAAAGTAAAGTATAGTTTTTTGCCACAGATTAAAAGGATTAAAAATGATTTTCTACTCTTTGTAAAGTCGCCACGAATTACACAAATTTACACAAATCAATTCGTGAAAATTTGTGTAATTCGTGGCTAAAAAAAATCATTTTTAATCCTTTTAATCTGTGGCAACTTAATTTAAAAGCTCTCTCCAGATCCGCCGCCGCTAAATCCTCCTCCTCCAAAATCTATTGGCGATTCGGTTTTAACTTCTGGTTTCATACCAAAAGTTGAAGCGACGATTAAAGCCTGAGCATTTAAAATTGCAGTTGAATGATTGATTCTGTCCGGTTTAAAAGTTAATCCTGACTCTTTATTTTTTAATTTTTGGATGGAGAAATAAGCAATTACAAACATTACTAATCCGCCAATAGTCAATGCCGCTTCAATTGGCAAAACCGAATAATAAAATCGGATGGTGAAAACGGTAAATGCAATTGCTGCAAAACTAATCCAAAGCATAATTCTGTCTTTGGTTTTTAAAGCCTGAACCAAATACACAATGGGAACTATAAACGTAAATGCGTAAAAGAAATAAGCAAACGGAATATCATGTTCCGGCTGAACGTCAACTCCTAAAAGTTCTGCAGAAAGTTCTCTAACTACTAAATAATTACAGGAAAGATAAAACAGAATCAAACAGAAACTATTGGCTAATAAAAGTCCGTTGTAATAGTAAACTTCTTTTAAATTCTTGATTCTATGCTTCGTAAAAAAATAAAAACCTGCCGAGGCTAACATTGCCACAAAAGGCAAAATTGTTTTGCCAATATCTCCAATTTCAAACAGACCGAAAAATAGAACTGCTGAACTTGCCAAACAAAAAACAAGCATAGAAAGCAGATGCAGGTATCTTTTATAAGTTAAAAAAGAAGCAATGGCAACAAAAATAGCGGGAGTTAATCCCGTTTCAAAATCTTCTGTAAGTATGAAAACTGCTCCGCCTACATTTAAAAGTATCCCTAAAATAAAAGCATCATCTAAGCCGTGTCTGTAATATTTGCTATTCGACAAAAATTCAGCACCTGCAATACCAACACCTGCAAAAAGAAAGCAGCAAATTTTGAAAAAAGATTCCGCGCCTGATAATGCAATTAAAGAGATAAAGCTGCAAATCGATGAATATAGAAATGATCCCAACAGAAAAAATCCTAAACGCACTAAAATATTATTTTGGATTTTGAAAGATGGCAATTGATTTCGGATAATTTTCTTTTGTTCTTTGCTGATAAATCCTCCACTTTCAAGAGAATCTGCTTCTTCGGTTAAAAATAAATTATTTAGTAAATTTTTATCGTGTACTATCATTCGGCTATTTCTTTATTGAAGTTTTTAATCAGTTTAATAAACAATACTATTGAACCGATGAAGTAAGCTGGTAATATCATGATAAATAACACCCATATATCGCCAAAATCAACGTGTTCAAAAATTTTAAATATGAAAATATTAATGCCAATGTAGGCGTAAACAATCATAAAAATGTATAGTGAAATTGCTTTGAGCTGATGACTTATTTTATAAAAGTAAACAGATGAACCTGCTAAAATCACGGAGAAAAGAAGCCAGATAATATCTTCACTAACCATATTGCTTATCGATGCAATACTTATAATATGCAAAGCAAATGTGAGATAGACGAGCGCAAAATGTGTTTTTAAATTAATTCTGAAACTATAAAATGTCCATAAAATAAGTAAAACACCAAGCATAATGGCCGAGTAACTTAAACTCTGGCTGGCATAAAAATTATTATTGCTATTAAAAATATCCTGCGGAGTTACCGAAAGCCCTACATAAGCCGCCAAACCTGTAACTGCAATGGTTAAAACGCTTTTGTTATCAAAATAATAAGCACAAAAGAAGCTGACAATTGTTGGGACTAAAGTCGCCAAACCATAATGTGTTCCAAATAACTCATATTGAACCTGCAGATATCCTATAAAAATACAAGTGAGAACATTGGCTGTTAAAACTATATATTCTAGAAAATAACTTTCCGTAGTAGTTTCTGTTTTCTGGAAACCTTTTGAATTTTTAAAACAGTAATAAAAACAACCGCAAATAAGAACAAACAAAATAGCTAGAAGGGCAATATGACCAACGCTGTCAATATTGTCATAAATAAGAATTCCAATTCCCGATGTGAACATTAAAACCGAAATGGAAAGTAATAGTTTTAATTCGACATTGAGCGAGAAAATATTAAGACTTCGATATTCTTTTATTTCCTGAAATTGATTCTCTGTAATTAAGTTTTTCTCAAAAAGGCCTTGAGATGCCAGTTCGTCAAATTGCGTCATATTTTTGATTTAGAAATAATAGATTCTCAAATTTAGAGAATTAGGTCGAAATTTCTTAACATTCAAAAATATATTTAAAGAAATAAAAAAACCGATTTGCATTAGCAGCAAATCGGTTTCGTATTATTTAGGAAATAAGCTTTTAGAAAGCTGCTTTCATTTTATCTTTAATCGCATCAAGGCATAAGTTATTGATACTTCCCTCATGCGTGTGTTTTGTTTGTTTTGGAGATTTGTATGTTCCAGCTTCTAATTGTTCTGCAACGGCTTTATACGCATCTCTAAACGGCATTCCATCTACAACCATTTCGTTTAAAGTATCTACGGTAAACAAGTAATCATATTTTTTATCTTCCAAAATATGATCTTTAACCGTAATATCTTTTATTGAAAATATAGCAATATCCAAGCAAGATTTTAAAGTTTGAATTGCCGGAAACAAACCTTCTTTTAAAAGCTGCAAATCTCTGTGATATCCGCTTGGAAGATTATTGGTAATTAAAGTGATTTCGTATGGAAGTGCCTGAATTTTATTACATTTTCCTCTGATCAATTCGAAAACATCCGGATTCTTTTTATGAGGCATAATACTTGAGCCTGTTGTAAGATGCGCCGGTAAACCAATAAAATCAAAGTTTTGGCTCATATACAAACAAACGTCCATTGCAAATTTTGATAACGTTCCAGCCACGCTTGTCATGGCAAAAGCAACTGTTTTCTCTGCTTTTCCACGGCTCATTTGTGCTGCTACAGCATTGTATTTTAAGGTTTCAAAACCTAATTCTTTTGTTGTAAATGTTCTGTTTATTGGAAACGAACTTCCGTAACCTGCCGCAGACCCTAACGGATTCTGATCTACAATTTTTGAAGCTGCATTCAACATCGTGATATCATCAATTAAACTTTCGGCGTAAGCCGAAAACCACATTCCGAATGATGATGGCATTGCGATTTGTAAATGCGTATAACCTGGCAATAATACATTTTGATGTTTTTCTGCTGATTCCATCAACAAATCAAACAATGTTTTTACCTGCTCTTTTATAGCTTTTAATTCGTCTTTTAAATACAAATGAACATCTACTAAAACCTGATCGTTACGAGAACGTGCCGTGTGGATTTTCTTTCCTGCATCGCCAAGTTTTACGGTTAGCAGATATTCTATTTTAGAATGTACGTCTTCAAAACTGTCTTCGATTTCGAAATTTCCAACTACGATATCCGCGATGATTTCGTTTAAGGCATCAACCAAAGAAGTTGTTTCTTCCTGAGTCAATAAACCAATCTGCCCCAACATTTTGGCATGTGCGATTGAACCTAAAGCATCATATTTTGCTAAAACTAAATCCAGTTCACGATCGTTTCCTACTGTGAATTGTTCGATTTGTTTATCTGTTGGTATTCCTTTTTCCCAAAGTTTCATAAGATGTATATTTTTTGTTTCACAGAGATACTCAAAGTAAGCCCAGAGATTTACAAAGTTTCTTTTTTTACGTAATGTTTCTTAATTCCTGAGTGTCCTAGCCCCGATAGTAGTGGAAATCCTTTTTCTGGCTTCTTTATCCAGGAAAAGATTGTAACGGATAGCGGGATTAGCTCCTAAAAAATATTATAATTTAAAGAAATCAGTTAGTATTTTAATGTACAAGTCGACTCCTTCTTCAATTTCATTTACAAAAATAAATTCGTCTGCTGAATGCGAACGTAACGTTTCTCCTGGGCCTAATTTCAAAGACTGACAGCTTAAAACTGATTGATCTGAAAGTGTCGGCGAACCATAAGTTGTTCTTCCTAATGCAATTCCCGCCTGAACTAAACCATGTGAAACTGGAATAGAAGATGCGTTTAAATGCATTGATCTTGGCGTTACTTCGGCATTTACATTTGCTTTTACAACTTCCAGAATTTCGGCATTTGTATAACGGTCTGTTACACGAATATCTACAACCAAATCACATTCTGACGGTACAACGTTGTGTTGTTTTCCTGCACTGATTTGTGTTACGGTCATCTTTACAGGACCTAAAACGTCTGAGATTTTGTCGAATTTATAGTTTTTAAACCATTCCATTACCGGAATTGATTTATATATTGAATTATCATCGTTTTGATGGGCAGCGTGGCTCGCGGTTCCTTTTACTTTTACATCAAGAACTAATAAACCTTTTTCTGCAACTGCTAATTGCATTAATGTTGGTTCTCCTACAATCGCACAATCTAATTCTGGTAAATGCTGTAAAACGCTGTTTAAACCATTTTTCCCGCTGCTTTCTTCTTCGGCGGAAGCCACAATTACAATATTGTGCGAAAGATTTTGATTTTCGTAAAAATGAATAAAGGTTGCTAATAATGAAACTAAGCATCCACCTGCGTCATTACTTCCTAATCCGAATAATTTGCCGTCTTTTTCAATAGATTTAAACGGATCGTTTGTATACGCTTGATTTGGACGTACAGTATCGTGATGTGAGTTTAGTAAAAGTGTTGGTTTATTTTCGTCGAAATACTTGTTGAAAGCCCACACATTATTATTTTCTCTTTTGAAAGGAATCTCGTTTTGATTGAACCAATTTTCGATTAAAAGGGCCGTTTGGTCTTCTTCACTTGAAAATGAAGGGGTTTCGATTAGGCTTTTTAATAAACTAATTGCTTCCTGGGTAAGCGTTGCAATATTTTTCATAGTTATGTAGGTTCTTGCCACGAAGGCTCAAAGTCACAAAGTTTTTATTAAATCTGTGACATTTTTAATTTGCGCAAATTTCTTAAATTAATATTTAAAATGCTTTGCGCAGTTGTATTTTTTTTGCCACGAATTACACTAATTTTCACTAATTTTTTATTTCGATGAATTATAATTCGTGGAAATTAGTGTAATTCGTGGCACCCTTTTTATAACGTAATTGTTGTATGTAAAACGTCTGGATTTTGAAGCATCTTATGATGCCCAATTTTGATTTTCTGTACACCTCTTGATAAACTGTTGAAGCAATTGTCCAGTTTTGGAATCATTCCGGAATGGATTACTTTTTCTTCTTTTAGTTTATTGTATAGTGTTTCGTTGATTTGGGTTATTACAGATGAATCGTCTTCTGAATCTTGTAAAACACCTTGTTTTTCAAAACAATATGTCAGTGTAACATCAAAAACTTCTGATAATGCAATTGATAATTCACTTGCAATGGTGTCTGCATTTGTGTTTAATAATTGTCCGTTTTTGTCGTGTGTAATCGCACAGAAAACAGGAACAACTCCAGTTTCTAATAAAGTTGCCAGTAATTTTGTATTGACTTGTTTTACATCGCCTACAAATCCGTAATCAATTGTTGGGTGATTTCTTTTTACTGATTGGATCAAATTCCCGTCAGCTCCCGAAAAACCAATTGCATTATTGTCTTTTGCCTGCAATTGCGCTACAATATGTTTGTTGATTTGTCCGGCGTAAATCATTACTACAACATCAAGCATTGGAGCATCTGTAATTCGGCGTCCGTCAATCATCTGCGGAACCAAACCAATACTCTGCGCCATCTTTGTAGCCGATTTTCCACCGCCGTGAACTAAAACTTTATAGCCTTCAATTTTAGAAAAATCGATTAAGAATTGTTCTAACTCTGCTGGATTGTCGATGATGTTTCCACCTATTTTTATTACTGATACGTTCATTTCTTTCAAGGTTCAAAGGGTCAGAGGTACAGAGGGACAAAGGTATTTGTTACGGCTTTTAAAACCTTTGAACCTTTGTCTCTCTGAACCTTTGAACCTTAATTTACAATTTCTTCAAAATCTTCTGTAAAACTAATTGTGCAGAATACGTTCTGTTATTCGCTTGTTCGATTACGATTGAATTTTCTCCGTCTAGAACTTCGTCGCTTACAATTACGTTACGACGAACTGGAAGACAGTGCATGAATTTTCCGTTGTTGGTTAAAGCCATTTTTTCGGCTGTAACAGTCCAGTTTGGATCGCTGTTAGTTACTTTTCCGTAATCATTGAAGTTGCTCCAGTTTTTTACGTAAACGAAATCAGCATTTTCGAAAGCTTTGTTTTGGTCGTATTCGATTTTGCTATCTTTTGTAATTTCCGGGCTTAGTTCGTAACCTTCTGGATGCGTGATTACAAAATCCATATCTTTTTGCATTTGCATCATTTCTACAAATGAATTTGCAACTGCCTGAGGCAAAGCTTTTGGATGCGGCGCCCATGAAAGTACTACTTTTGGTTTGTGTTTCGTTTTATGCTCTTCCATTGTAATGGCGTCTGCTAAAGACTGCATTGGGTGACGAACAGCACTCTCCATATTTACAATTGGCACTGTAGCGTATTTCAGAAATCCTGAAATTACAGTTTCCTGATAATCTTTTTCTTTGTCTACCAAACCTGCAAAGGCACGGATTGCGATGATGTCACAATATTGTGAAACTACTTCTGCAGCTTCTTTAATATGTTCTGAAGCACCAGAATTCATTACTGCTCCATCTTCGAATTCTAATGTCCATCCTTCGTTGGTAAAATTCATTACCATAACGTTCATTCCTAAATTTAAAGCCGCTTTTTGTGTACTCAAACGCGTTCTTAAACTTGGGTTGAAGAATAACATTCCTAAGGTTTTGTTTTTACCTAATTTTTTATTTTTAAGCGGATCTTTTTTAATCTTGATCGCACTTTTTACCCATTTTGATAATGAGTCGATATCTTTTATTGAAATATAATTCATCTTTTTGTTTTCTTATTAGTTTCTAAAAATTTAAACGCGGATTTTACTGATTCGCTATCGCGAAGACGCAGATTAACGCGGATTCTTTTTATATTCTTATTTTTCTACTATTCTCAAATACTTTTCGTCTAAATTCTGGTTTTGTTCCAAAATTTAAAAGTAAACCTACTTCACAGTTTGTCCCTTTTAAATAATTCAAAATTTGATTTTCAAACTCGATTACAATACAATTAGCTGCTTTTAGCTCTAAAATAATTAAATCTTCAACTACTAAATCTGCATAATATTCTCCAACTTCAATACCTTTATAATAAACTTTAATTTTTTTCTGAGCTTCAACATACAAACCTTTATTTTTCAATTCCAAATACAAGGAATTTTGATAAACTCTTTCTAAAAATCCATGTCCTAATTCATTATATACTTCATAAAAAGTTTTAATAATGACTTCAGTTAACTCTCGATGTAATAATTCCATAAAAAATAAATCTGAATGAAATATACTACATAAAATTAAAATTCAAAGATAAAATCCGATTTAATCCGCGTCTTCGCGATAGCGAATCCGTTTCATCCGCGTTCAATATCACACAATCTTAGTAAAAGGAATTTCGTCCTTTAATGCCTTTAAAATAAAATTATCATTTAATCCGTTGACGATCCAAGTTTCGATATTCGCCGCTTTTGCGATTCCGGCTGCTTCTATTTTGGACTGCATTCCTCCTGTTCCGTGTGATGATTTTGATTCGCCGATTTCTTTTTCTAATGACTTCAAATCATTAACTAATTTAATCGTTTCCGGAATTTCATCGTGAATTGAATCTTTCGTATAAATCCCGTTTGTATTGGTGGCAATTATCAGAATATCAACATTTAAAAGAACTGCTGTCAACGCCGCTAATTTGTCATTATCTCCAAACCGGATCTCATCTGTGGCAACGGTATCATTTTCATTGATAATGGGAATGTAATTGTTTTTAACCAATACATTAATCGTATTTACAATGTTCTTTTTGGTCTGCTCTTTTTCGAAATCAGAATAAGAAAGTAAACACTGTGAAGTATTTAATCCTAAATCCTTAAAATTTTCATTGTAAATCCGCATTAAATGTGGCTGTCCGATTGAAGCCAAAGCCTGCTTTACAAAAACATCTTTATCCTGATTGTCCAGTTTTACAAACTGTTTTGCCGCCGCAATTGCTCCAGAACTTACTATAATAAATTCATATTCGTCGTTTAAAGCCGCAATCTGTATTCCGAGATCTTCAATCTTTCCCCGCGAAATGTGATTGGTTTCTTTGGTTAAAGTATTACTTCCTATTTTTAATAAAATCCGTTTTTTTGCCATGTCTTTTGTTTTTGCCACGAAGGCGCTAAGGCACTAAGTTTTTTTTTTAACGCAAAGGGCGCAAGGTTTTTTTATATTGTTTGTGTTTGCAAACGGTAAGTTCGCAAAGCTTTGTCTATATTAAATTCCAATAAATAAATTCCAAATTCCAATAATATGAAATCAAAAATCGTTAATCATCAATCTAAAATCTGAACTCTAAAATCTAAAATTATCGTATCTGTCCTTCTCCATAAACGTACCATTTGTTCGTTACCAAATGTTGTAAACCAATTGGTCCTCTTTGATGCAATTTATCAGTGCTTATCGCTAATTCTCCACCAAGACCGAATTGTCCGCCGTCTGTAAAACGAGTTGAGGCATTTTGGTAAACTGCTGCAGCATCTATGGCTTCCATAAATTGCTGTGCGGCTTCGTTATCTCTTGAAATGATTGCTGCAGAATGTCCGCCGCAATATTTATTAATCATTTCGATTGCATTTTCCTCAGAATCAATTGTTCCAATTACGATTTTATAATCTAAAAATTCTTCGTACCAAATATCTTCGTTTTGAAGTGTTTTGGTGTTTTCGAAATTTTCTAATGATTTATCTACAATAACTTCCACTTTTGCTTCTATTAAAGCTTCAATAAGCATTGCAGTAAAACCTTCAAAGTTTGGCAATTTGGAATCGATTAAAACTTTATCTAAAGCATTACAGGCCGAAATTTTAGCTGTTTTAGCATTTAAAATTACTTTTAAAGCCAAATCTGTATCTGCTTTTTCATGAACGTAAACAAAATTATTTCCGCGTCCGCTTACAATTACTGGACAAGTTGCGTGTGCTTTTACAAACTCAATTAGCTTTTCTCCGCCCCTTGGAACTATTAAATCAACTTTTTGAGTTGGTTTTTCTAAAAATGCCTGAGTTTCTGTTCTGTTGTAATTCAGATATTCCACCCAGTCTTTTGAAACTCCGTTTTCCTCTAAAGCTTTATGCCAAAGACTTACGATTTTCAAATTTGATTTTAGAGATTCTTTTCCTCCTTTTAATAAAATCTTATTTCCGGATTTAAAGGCAATTCCACCCGCTTCGATTGTAACATCCGGACGAGATTCATAAATGATTAAAATTGTTCCGAAAGCAGCGGTTTTATTTATTACTTTAATTCCATTATCATGAGTAAAATGAAAACGCTCAACGCCAACAGGGTCTTCCTGAGAAGCTAATTGGTTTAATGATAAAATCATTTCGTCGACTTTTTTATCATCTACTTTTAAGCGTTCTTCCATCGCTAAATCTGAGCCGTCGTAATCAGCAAGATCTTCCTGATTCGTCAAGATAATCTGACTCCGCTCCTGCTCGACCAGCTTTGCCATAGATCGCAAAACGAGATTGCGTTTTTCAATTGATAATGGATTCATAATTTCTAGTTGGTTGGTTGGTTGTTTTTTGGTTGTTTCTTTTAGGAAACTTTATTTTAAACCTGACGGGTTTTAAAAACCCGTCAGGTTTACGTAACGAGAATTAGTTTTTTAATTCTTCTAAACTTTCTTTTAAAGCTACAACAAAAGCATCTATGTCTGATTTTTTCACTGTAAGCGGTGGTAAAATTCTAAGCAGATTTTTGTTGTTGGCGCTTCCTGTAAAAATGTGTTTTTCGATAATTAGTTTTTTTCTTAAAGCTGCTACGTCAAAATCAAATTCTACTCCAAGCATTAAACCTTTTCCTTTTACTTGTTTAATACCTTCAACTTCTTTGATTTTTTCTAAGAAATATTCATAAACCTCATTTACATTCTTTTGTAAATCAAGTTTTTCAATTACATCTAAAACAGCAATTCCTGCTGCACAAGATAGATGGCTTCCGCCGAAAGTTGTTCCTAATAATCCGAAACTTGCTTCAAATTTTGGAGAAATTAAGATCGCCCCAACAGGAAATCCGTTCCCCATTCCTTTTGCTACTGAAATAATATCAGCATTAATTCCGTGATGTTGGAAAGCGAAGAATTTTCCGCTTCTTCCGTATCCTGACTGCACTTCGTCTAAAATTAAAACAACATCGTGTTTTTTACATGCTTTTTCCAAAGCCTGAAAAAATTCGGTTGTTCCTTGGTCTAAACCTCCAACTCCTTGAATTCCTTCGATAATTACTGCTGTAACATCACCTTTTGTTAGTTCAGCTTCAACTAATTCGATTTGGTTTAGCGGTAAAAAAGTAACTACTTGCTGTGCATTTAAAGGCGCAACAATTTTTTTATTGTCAGTAACGGCAACTGCCGCAGAAGTTCTTCCGTGAAAAGAATTATCAAAAGCTACAACTCTTGATTTTCCGTTATGGAAAGAGGCTAATTTTAAAGCATTTTCATTGGCTTCGGCACCAGAACTGCATAAAAACAATTCGTAGTCTTCTAAACCAGAAAGCTTTCCTAATTTCTGTGCCAACTCAACCTGTAAAGGATTCTGAATTGCATTCGAATAAAATCCTAAATGGTCTAATTGATTCTTCAATTTTGCTACATAATCCGGCTGTGTGTGTCCAATAGAAATCACACCATGTCCGCTGTATAAATCTAAGTATTCTACTCCTTTGTCGTCAATAATGGTACAATCGACTGCTTTTACTGGAGTTATGTTGTATAATGGGTAAACGTTGAATAAGTTCATTTTTTGTTTTTTGTTTTTTGTTTATTTTGTTTCAGGTTTCAAATTTCAGGTTACGTACAGAACGTGAAACCTGAAACTTAAAACTTGAAACTATTATTAAAATCCGCTTGGTCTCAAATTTAAACCTGTGGTTTCTTCTAAACCGAACATTAAATTCATGTTTTGAATCGCTTGTCCCGAAGCACCTTTGGTTAAGTTATCTATAATTGATGTTATGAGAACCCGGTTTCCTTTTTTCAATAAACTAATGATACATTTATTCGTTTGCACCACTTGCTTTAGGTTAATATTTGTTGTGGTAACAGTTACAAAAGGTTCGTTTTTATAGAAATCGTCGTATTTCTCTACTAATTGTTCCAAACTATCATCACATAATGTATATAAAGTTGCAAAAATTCCTCTTGGAAAATCTCCTCTATTCGGAATAAAAAGCAATTCGCTTTCGAAATCATCTTGCAGCTGAACCAAACTTTCTGAAATTTCACCTAAATGCTGGTGTTCAAAAGCTTTATAATGCGACATATTATTGTTTCTCCAGCTGAAATGAGAAGTTTCTGAAAGCCCGACTCCTGCACCAGTACTTCCGGTTGTAGCATTAATATGAACATCATTATTTAGCATATTATGTTCTGCTAATGGCAATAAAGCCAATTGTATAGCTGTTGCAAAACAACCAGGATTTGCAATATAATTTGCTTTTTTGATTTCTGCTTTGTTCAATTCCGGTAAACCGTAAACAAAATCTTTTCCTTGAAAATGAGCGTCTTTATTCAATCTGAAATCATTTCCTAAATCGATAATTTTAGTGTGACTTGCAAATGCCTTTTCCTGTAAAAATGAAATTGATTTTCCGTGGCCTAAACATAAAAACACCACATTTACGTTAGGATTTATTATATCTGTAAAATTCATTTCGATGTCACCCATCAAATCGTGGTGCGCCACAGAAAGTGGTTTTCCGGCATTTGTTGTACTGTAAACAAAATCGATGTTTACTTTTGGGTGATACATTAAAATTCTGATGAGTTCTCCGGCTGTATAACCCGAACCACCAATTATTCCGACATTAATCATGATCTAAGTGATTTACAGATGAAAATATGTTTTGTGCATTTCCAAGAATCTTGATAAATCCTTTTGCATCATCAGATGTCCATGCGTTGTTCATTTCTCCGTATTGACCAAAACCTGTGTTCATTAAATCGTTTTTAGATTCGATTCCGTCAAGTGAGAAATGGTATGGTTTTAATGAAACTGTAACAGTTCCGTTTACTGTTTTTTGAGTGTCTTGCAGGAAAGTTTCAATGTTTCTCATAACCGGATCTAAGAACTGACCTTCATGAAATAACATTCCGTACCAGTTTCCTAATTGTTCTTTCCAGTATTGCTGCCATTTTCCTAGCGTATGTTTCTCTAATAAATGGTGTGCTTTGATGATAATTAAAGGTGCTGCAGCTTCAAAACCAACTCTTCCTTTAATTCCGATAATGGTATCTCCTACGTGAATATCTCTACCAATTGCGTACGCATTTGCTAGTTTTTCCAACGCCACAATATTGTTTGATGGTTTGTCTGTTTTACCATTTATTCCAACTAATTCTCCCTGTTCAAAATGTAAGGTTACTTTTTCTTCTCCTTCTTTTTTCAATTGAGACGGATAAGCTTCACTTGGCAATGGCTGACCAGAAGTTAAAGTTTCTTTTCCTCCTACGCTTGTTCCCCAAAGTCCTTTATTGATAGAATATTGTGCTTTTTCCCAAGAATAGTGAACTCCGTTTTGAGCTAAATAATCCACTTCTTCTTGTCTTGAAAGTTTTAAATCTCTAATTGGTGTAATGATTTCGATCTCCGGCGCAATGGTTTGGAAAATTAAATCAAAACGAATTTGGTCATTTCCAGCACCTGTACTTCCGTGTGCGATTGCGCTTGCTCCAACTTTTTTAGCATATTTTATAGCTTCAATTGCTTGAAAAACACGTTCTGCACTTACAGATAACGGATAAGTATTGTTTTTTAATACGTTTCCGAAAATCAAATATTTTATAGCTTTATCATAATATTTGTCTACGATGGTAAGGTTTGCGTGTTGTGCGCTTCCTAATTCGTAAGCTCTTTTTTCAATGGCTGATAATTCTTCTGCGTCAAATCCTCCTGTATCTACAAGTACAGTGTGAACTTCGTATCCTTTTTCATTTTTTAAATATTTCAAACAATACGAGGTATCTAATCCTCCGCTATAAGCTAATACTACTTTTTTCATTTTTTATAATTTTGGCCAATACTTTCGTATTTAGCAGTTTGAGATTTCTTTTTGGTTAAATTTTAAATAAAAAAACAAATGACAATATTTTGTTTAAAAACAAAGCTTGTTTGATTTTTTTAAGTCTGCTTAAAACAGCCTCGTTAAAAGGATGTCTTGGCGGTGTTTTTTGTTTTTCTTTTGGATCGTACAACATTCCGGTGCAAAGGCACATTTTGTTTTCCTTGCTTTGCAGGATTTCATAGTTCGTGCAAGTTTTACAACCCGACCAAAAACTAGGATCTGTCGTTAATTCTGAGAAAGGAACGGGTTTATAACCTAATTCAGAATTGATTTTCATAACTGCCAAACCAGTTGTGATTCCGAATATTTTAGCGTCTGGATATCTCTTCAAAGAGTAATCAAAAACTTTAGATTTTATCTTTTTTGCCAAACCTAAACTTCTGTAGTCAGGATGTACAATTAATCCAGAATGTGCCACAAATTTTCCGTGCTGCCAACTTTCGATGTAACAAAAACCAGCAAATTTCCCGTCTGCCAGAGCAATCATCGCATCGCCATTCGACATTTTTTTCTGAATATACTCAGGAGTTCTTTTAGCAATCCCTGTACCTCTTAACAAGGCAGATGATTCTATCGTATCGCAGATTTCTTGTGCGAATTTGAAGTGTTCTTCCTGGGTAACAACAATAGAGATCTTCATTTCAATAATTGAAGTTAGAGTTAAAAATTAAAGCATATTGTTTAGTTTGAAATCCAGAATTGAATCCAATAAAATTAAGCAAAATAGAAGTAACATCTTCAAAATCAAAAAGTTGATCAAGAAAATTTACAAAATAATAAATACTTTTAGGATATGTTTGTCCAATGGACAAATTATGTGATTTCAAAATGAAAAATGGATATGAATAAATATACGGCTATAAAACTCAGTGAATACTATAAAGATAGTATCCGTACTTCGGGAGAAGTACTAGGTGAGTTTGTCCGTGACAAAGAAGTTGTATGTAAACTTATTTTATTCATCGGTGCAAAAGTACATTATTTTTTTATTCACAAAACAAAAAATCAAAATTCTAACATTTTTTTAATGAAAAGTTATTTTTTAGAAAGGTACAAAGGTGCAAAGGTTCTGAGGAACTAAGGTTTTAAATCTGGGCGCAAAAACCTGAAACCTGAAACCTGAAACTTAAAAACAAAATAAAAACCCGATAGTCATTATAACTATCGGGTTTTTAAATATTTCTATTTTTGAATTATTACTTTTTCGTAAATGGAATTACTTGTCCATTATCTATAAGTGTCATATCGAAACCTGTTTTAGCTTCATTAAATTTGAATTTCAATCCTGCTCTTTTTGATTCAAATGTATCTTTTTCACCTGCAACAGGAGTTAAAGTAAATTTTGGGTAGTTTGGAAGTTCAGCATTTAAAACGCTGTTTTTCTCTGTCAATTCAATTGTTAAAGGCGATTTTGTAGTACCATAAGTCCCAACAAAACCATCTAAAATAATATCTTTTTCAACTTTTCCCTTTCCCGCAGTCCACACATTATTACTTTCGTTATAATCTGGGAAAGCGTGATCTGGATCTAGTGTAATACTTTCAATTTCTTCTGTTGAGTTGTGTTTGAAAGACCACTCGTTGTTACGCTGCCAAATTTCTACCGGAAGTTTAACTCTTGTTACTTTTCCGCTTTTTGTTTTAACGTCTAAAACAATTGGCATTGGCATTTTGTCGAAGTTCTCAACATTGATTACAACACCTTTTGCCGGATCATTTTTTACATATTTAATCCAGTTGATTCCTTGGTCAAATCTCCAGTTGTTTACGAACCAGCTTCTCCAGAACCAGCTTAAATCTTCACCAGCAACATTTTCAATTGTTCTAAAGAAATCGTCCGGAGTTGGGTGTTTGTAAGCCCAGCGCTCTACATAAGTACGTAATGCCTTATCAAAACGCTCTTGTCCTAAAACCTGCTCTCTTAAAATAACTAATCCTGCACTTGGTTTTGCATAACATAAAACGCCAATATTAGCTTCCTTCATATTATCAGGAGAGCTCATAATGGTTTCTAATTTAGGGTCTGTGAAATATTCTGCTTCTTCATGCAAATTAGATGCAGGCTGTTTGTATTCACCATTATTAAAATCGTAAGAACTTACAGAGTTAATAAAGGTATTGAAACCTTCATCCATCCAGGCAAAATAACGCTCGTTTGAACCTACAATCATTGGAAACCAAATATGTCCAAATTCGTGATCTGTAACTCCCCATAAATCATCTCCTTTAGATTTCCATCCGCAGAAAACAATTCCAGGATATTCCATTCCACCCTCGTTTCCTGCTACGTTGGTAGCTGCAGGATAAGGATATTCGAACCATCTTTTAGAATAATTTTCGATTGACGCTTTAGTATATTCTGTAGAACGTCCCCAAGCATCATTTCCTGAACTTTCTACAGGATATGCTGATAATGCTAAAGATTTTTTTCCGCTTGGTAAGTTTATTTTTGCTCCATCTAAAATAAAAGCCGGAGATGATGCCCAAGAAAAATCACGTGCATTTTTAATTTTATAATGCCAGGTTTTTTGTGCCGAAGCATTACTGTTTGCAGTTGCAGCAACTTCATCTGCAGAACGAATTATAACGGTTTTATCACTTTGAGAAGCATCTTTATATCTTTTCAATTGTTCTGCAGAAAAAACTTCTGCTCCGTTTATTAATTCTCCAGAACCTACAACATAATGGTTTGCAGGAACAGTCAATTTCACATCAAAATCTCCATATTCTAAATAAAACTCAGAAGCTCCTAAATACGGTGCCGTATTCCAGCCTCTTACATCATCATACACACACATACGCGGATACCATTGTGCAATTGTGAATATTTTTCCGTTTTTAGTTTCTAAAACTCCCATTCTGTCTGAACCTTCAAATGGTGCAATGAATGAGAATTCAATTTTAATTTTTACAGAAGCTCCTTTTGCAGCTAATTCCTGTGGAAGGAAAATCTGCATTCTGGTATCTGTAACAATATATTTAGCGTCAACTTCAGTTTTGGTTTTTCCTCCAGAAATTACTTTTACTGATTTAATCTTATTTCCTCCGTCAAAAACCTGACCTTGAGCTCCGTTACGGCTTCCGGTTAAAGGCACAACAGCATTTCCTCTAGAATCTTCTTTAAATAAATTTTGATCTAAATTCAGCCAAAGAAATCCAAGTTTATCAGGACTATTATTTGTATATGTAATTTCATCTGTACCTACAATTTCATTTGTAGTTCCGTTTAGCTTCGCCGTTATTTGATAATCAGCTCTGTTTTGCCAGTATTCAACTCCCGGCTGACCGCTTGCTGTACGCGTCGAAGTACCGTTTTTAGTATAAAAATGTGGTGCAAATGCATCGTGATAATTATAATTGTTTGCTGGATTTGCTGTCGTCGCCGGCGGAGTCTGCTGCGCCCAAACTGAAGAAATCCCAACAAGTAAAGCCATGGTTAAAAAGGCTCTTGAAGATTGTTTTTTCATATTTTTTAGCTGTTTATGTAGCAAATTAATGAAAAAAAAAGCTATTTACAGAGAAAACGAAAAGGATAAATTTAATTTTAGCAAAAATTTATTAAAAAAATAATTCTAAGCTTTTTCCTAAAAAAATAAAATTTATAAAATATATTTACATCAAGATTTAAGACTAATTCTTTTCAATAAACAACATTTTGAGCACAACTATATCAAATTCAACACTTAAGGCTTCGATTAAAAATGCCGGAGCAGAATTGTTCTCTTTAAAAGACAATCAAAATAAAGAATATATCTGGGAAGGAAATCCTGATTTTTGGGGCAAACACTCTCCTATTCTTTTCCCTATTGTTGGTACTTTAAAAAACAATACTTACACTATTGATAAAAAAGAATATCAATTGCCAAGACATGGTTTTGCAAGAGATATGGAATTTCAACTAATTGAAAAAAGCGGAAATAGTGCTGTTTTTTCTTTAGAATCAAATGCCGAAACTTTAAAAAAATATCCTTTTGAATTTGAACTGCAGCTTATTTATACGTTAGAAAATACTACGTTAAATATAGAATATGTAGTCATCAATAAAAGTGAATCAAAAATGCCTTTCTCAATTGGGGCGCATCCGGCAATTGCTCTTCCTGAAAAGTTTGAAAATTATGCTTTTAAGTTTGAAAAAGCTGAACCTTTGAAATATAATCTTCTTGAAAATGATTTGATTTCGAATAAAACCGAAACTTTAAAAACTACTGAGAATGTTGTTCCGCTAAACTATAAACTTTTTGAAAATGATGCTTTGGTTTTTAAAACCTTAGAATCTAATTCCTTAACCATTCTCGAAAATTCAAAACCTTATGTACAGGTTGAATTTGAAGATTTTCCGAGTTTAGGAATCTGGACAAAAGACCAAGCTCCTTTTGTTTGTATTGAACCTTGGTTTGGATATTCGGATACAGCAGATAATTCAGGGGATTTGTTTAAAAAAGAAGGAATTTTGATTCTAGATGTAGATCAGTCATTTCATTCAAAATTCAGTATTAAAATAGTATAATTTAAGATGTTAGAATTTAACTTTCACCCATTTCCGGTAATCGAAACGGAGCGTTTACTTTTAAGAAGAATTACGAATGATGATGTAAATGAAGTTTTCGAATTGCGTTCGAATCCTGAAACTATGAAATATATTCCGCGACCATTAGTTAAAAATAATGAAGATGCTCTGGAACATATTGCTATGATTGAGGAGAAGATTGAAACCAATGTTGGAATTAATTGGGGAATTACATTAAAGGATAATCCAAAACTTCTTGGGATTATTGGTTATTACAGAATGCAGCCCGAAAATCATCGTGCCGAAATTGGTTATATGTTATCGCCTGATTTTCATGGAAAAGGTATTATTCCAGAAGCTGTAAATAGATTAATACAATATGGTTTTGAAGATTTAAAACTGCATTCGATCGAAGCCGTAATTGATCCGGAAAATTATGCATCTGAAAAAGTATTACAAAAATGTGGTTTCGTGAAAGAAGCTCATTTAAAAGAAGCTGAACTTTATGAAGGCAAATTTCTGGATAAAGTAATTTATTCTTTACTCCAGAATTAACCCTTTTACTATTCCGCACAAAAAACATTTCTTGTTAAAATCATCTATTCCTGCAATAGTAAATGCGCTATTGCGTTATATTTGTGGCCAAAAACAGATTACGTCCGCGATCACAAAAAAATACCATGAAAAAATTATTCGCCTTTATTGTTCTTTTTTTATCCATACAATTACAAAGTCAAACCTTTATAAAATTTAACGGAGCTACTGCTTTAGTAGGTATTCCAAATGTTGGTATCGAAACCAGTATTGGCGAAAAAACTACCTTTAGTTTTGATGTTATGGCTTCTTTCTGGAAATCGTTTAACGGAAATAGCCCAATGGAATTTTACACTTTTACTCCAGAAGTTCGTTATCATTTTAAAGAAAAATATAACGGATTTTATGTTGGTGCTCACGCAGGTCCTGATTTTTATCAATTACAAAAATGGAATTACTGGAATACTAACAAGTACGAACACGGTTTTGGCTACCGTTTAGGAGTTACAGTAGGTTATAATATTAAATTGAACGATAAATTTTTACTGGATATTTTTGCCGGAGGCGGATGGCATCAGGGTTTTTATCATGGATATTATAATGACGGAACGCCAGGAAGGTATGAAAAAGCGCAACACTGGAACAAAAGCGGAGAATGGCTTCCGTATCGCGGCGGTGTAATGCTTTCGTATAAACTGAACTAAAATCAGCTGAATTTAGGAAGCGTTTTTACATATAATTCTTCTACTTTTTTTCGCGCCCAATCGGTTTTTCTTAAAAAAGTAAGGCTTGATTTTACACTCGGGTTTGACATAAAGCATTTTACAGGAATTAATTCTCCTAAAGTGTCAAAACCATAATAATCAACCAAAGTTTCTACAATTCTTTGAAGTGTGATTCCGTGCAGCGGATCTTTAGATTTATTTTCCATTTTATATAATTTAAATAATACAAAAGACCGTCCTCAAAAAGAACGGTCTTTTTTGCAAAATTAACGAATTCACCTAATACAATTCGCTAAATTAGAATATGAATTTAAATCCAAAAGAAAGCGGAGAAGTTAAATTTGGTTTACTTCCTGCTAAAGTTGTGTTATAAAACGGATCTACATTTGCAACATGCGCCAACCCAAAATTTGTAACCGTCGTTTTTTCTCCATCTTTAGGCTCAAGCGTTGTAGAAGTAAAATTAGCCAAATCATAAGAGAACTCAACTGAGAAGTTTTTCGTTACAAAATAATCAAAACCTCCTGATACTGATAATCCTACCTGATTAACTTTTAATCCGCTTTCTTTTTCTTTTCCGGTAATAACTGGTACAGCCGCTTGTCCAAAAAAGTACAACGAACCCGCTACATTCCAATATTTTCTTGCCAAAGGCTGAATCACAAATAAATCTGTTTTTGCAGCTGTTCCAGCGTTAGAATCTGCTTTTATATTAATAAACCCAATTCCTGCTCCAACAGCAACTGAAGGCGTAACAAATGTACCAACAACTGGAAGTACAGATAAACTTGTGTTTTTCAAATCTGCAGTTTTTGTCTGCTGATAACCAAATTGCGAAGTCGCAAACCAAGCTCCTTTTAAACCTTGAGCCGAATCCTGAGCTTTTACAGATAAACCAATTAATGCAATACCAACTAATGTAAAAATCTTTTTCATTTTAAGTTTGTTTTATAATTACAGAACAAACTTATGAGTAAGGTTTTGTGCCAAAGCTGATTAAAATCATAGATTAAAAGAAATCTTTAATTATATTTGACAGTATGAATGTCTTGCAATTTTCTTACTTTTGCCACCATGTTAAAATCAGTCAATATACTTAATAAGAGAGCTCGTTTTGATTACGAGATAATCGACACTTATACTGCCGGAATTGTTTTGGCGGGAACCGAAATTAAATCGATACGTTTAGGAAAAGCGAATATTACAGAAAGCTTTTGCGAATTTAGCGGTTTGGAGCTTTTTGCTATCAATACTTATATAGAAGAATATTCTTTTGGAAATCAGTTTAATCATAAATCAAGAAGCGAACGTAAATTGCTTTTAAACAAAAAAGAATTAAAAACACTTCATAAAAGCGTTCAGGCAAAAGGTCTTACTATTGTTCCGCTTAAGTTATTTACGAACGAAAAAGGTCTTGCAAAACTGCAAATTGGTCTTTGTAAAGGAAAGAAAAACTACGACAAACGTGAATCTCTAAAAGAACAAGATACAAAACGCGACTTAGACAGGATTAAAAAAGCGTACAACTAATCTTTCATTTATTCTAGCTAAATCTATGTTTATCAAAATTTTATAGTTATTTTTATAGAAACAATATAACTGTAAAATATGAAAAAGTACTTAATTCTACTCATTGCAATTCTGTCACTTTCAGGTTGTGGCAGTAACACCACTATTGTAAACAGTTGGAGAGATCCAAAAATAACGGTTGCTCAGGAACACTTTAAAAAAGTCTTAGTTGTTGCTTTAGTTAAAGATGAAGCTTCGAGGAGAATTACCGAAAATCGAATTGCATCAAGTAATCCGATTTTTAAAACTTCTTACCAATACTTAAACGAAACTACCAAAGAACTTACAAAGGAGCAAAAGCTAAAAATTCTTCAGGACGAAAATTTTGACGGCGTTGTAACCATGCGTTTGGTAAGCACCGAAAAAGAAACTACTTATGTTCCCGGATCTTACACAGGAATGTATTACGGCGGTTTCGACGGCTTATATTCTGGAGTTTATGGTTATGGTTTCGGAAATTGGTACGGAATGTATTCTCCTGCTTACTATGATCCTGGTTATTATCAGGAAACAACCTATTATATGGTTGAAACCAATATTTTTTCTTTAAAAGAAAATAAACTAATCTGGACCGGAACTACAAAATCAGATTATGTTACAGACTTAGGCCAAACTGTAGATGCTATTATGCAGGCCGTAGTTAAAGAAATGAGAAAAGACGGTTCTTTACCTCCAAAATAAAATAAGAGAAAGCAATATTTAAAGTATTGCTTTTTTTATAACTTTTAGAATGACTAAATTTGTCAAGACTTTAATTTTCATAAATGAAATCGTTACTAAAAAATGCCAGAGAACAAAAAGGATTAAAAACCCGTGAAGTTGCTCAACTTCTGAGAATTGATCAGGCATTAATCAGCAAATTTGAATCTGGAACCAGAAAACCAACCAAAGATCAAATTATAAAACTCGCCCAGCTTTTAGAAATTGATTACGAAACTTTAATGATTGCCTGGCTCAAAGAAAAAATTCTTTATGAAATTGGTGATGAAGAATTTGCATTAAAAGCTCTAATTTTAGTGGAACAAGAAATTCAAAACAATAAAAAAGAAATTAACTCTACAATCGTTTCTTCCGTTCAAAATATCTTAGATGAAATTGAAATATTAAAAAATAAAATTCAATCTTTTAATCATTTTGAATTACGTCAAATTTCAAAGACATTAGAATTAGAATTTATTTTTAAAAGCATTCGTTTAAACGGAAATTCTTTGACGTTGGAAGAAACTAAATCTGTTATAAATGATGGTTTAACCATTTCTGACAAAAGCATTCAAAATCATCTTGAAGCTATAAATTTTCAAGAAACAGCATTATACATCAAAGATTTAAATCAAAAGAAAATATCTTTAAATGAAAAAGATTTTCTTTCTATTCATAATTTAATTTTTAGAGGGATTGAATCTGAAAATTCAGGGAAATATAAAAATGATTCATTGATTTTACGTAAAATGAATTTATTTTTTAATTGGTACGAATCACATAAAAACAATCTTCATCCCATAATTCTTGCATCTGAAGCACATCTAAAAATACTTGAAATCAATCCTTTTGAAAATGGAAATCTTCAAATGGCAAATTTGACATTGAATTGGATCTTACTTCAACATAATTATGTGTATGCTTCAATTGAAGACAATCAAGAAAATATAAATGAATATTTATCTGTTTTGGAAGAAAGTCAACTTCAAAAGGATCAATCGATTTTTATAAATTATATCTTAAAAATTGAAAAGGAAAATCTAAATCGAGCTATCCAATTAATTGTAAAATAAGAAAAAGCCCAGCTAACCGGGCTTTCTTATTAATTTTTATCTTCTAATAAAGGAACAAATCTAAATTCTCCAAACTCATGTTTTTCAAATTGAGTTTCATTCTTTCTAATTAACAAAGTCATAATCTGAACATCCTCTCCAAGCGGAATTACCAGCCTTCCACCTATTTTTAACTGCGCCATTAACGGCTGTGGAATAAATGGCGCGCCTGCCGTTACAATAATACTATCAAACGGAGCATAATGCGGCAACCCTTTATAACCATCACCAAAAGAAACATGTTTAGGGCGAATATTTAATTTCGGAAATAAAATTGAAGTCTGTTTAAACAATTCGTTTTGTCTTTCGATAGTATACACTTTTGCACCCAAAGCAAATAAAACTGCCGTTTGGTAACCTGAACCAGTTCCAATTTCCAGAATTTTGTGATCTTTTTTTACTTCTAACAGCTGCGATTGAAACGCCACAGTGTACGGCTGCGAAATAGTCTGCCCCGCACCAATAGGAAAAGCCTTATCCTGATAGGCAAAATCTTCAAAACTTGAATTCAAAAAAAGGTGTCTTGGGATTTTTTTTATCGCATCCAGAACCGTTCTATCAGTAATTCCTTTTTGTTCTAAAGTACTTACTAATTGATTACGAAGTCCTTGATGTTTGGCAGTGTCTTTCAAAATGGGTAGGTTTTATTCTCGCAAAAATAAGAAAACAAATCATCAATTATCAAGTACTTTTTAATCATTTAATTTCTATTTTTGATTTATTCTCTAACCTGAATGAATTCTAATATTTTATGAAAAAAATTATACTCGTTTTATCTTTACTTTTTTCGCTCTTAGGCATTTTAAGATCCTTTTTTTTCGTTTTTTATGATTTTGAAGAGGTAACAGAATTTCTAAATTTTATAGTATTCAGGATTCAGCCATATGGTTTCGCAGGAATGGATATCTATGTTCCAAGACACTTAATTAATGGAAATGCAGAAGGCGGTTCAATTTCAATGGGACTTATAAATTTGTCTTTTTTTCTAACTTTTCTTTCGGGTACTATTATTTATTATTTTTCAAAATATAAGGAAACAAAGCTGTTAGTTTTCAATTACAGCTTAATGTTTTTAGATTCTATAATAAAAGTATTTTATTTTATTGCTCTTTTTAATATTAGCAAACTCCGCGTTTATGATGTTCTCTATATTATAGTTACTTTATTATACATTTTTATACCCTATTATTTCATAACCAAGGAATTAAATCCTAACATTATTGATAATGACAATCAAATAACAGAAAGCAATCTTGACAACTCTTCAAATTCTAAGCGTTTTATAAATTTACTTATTGATTCTTTCGTTATAATTGTTATTGTTTTTGGATTTATCAGTTATGCGGAAAGAAATCAAGAATCAGCTTCTGTTTTCACTTATTTTAGAATGGTATTTGGAGATAAATTTGCTGCTATAGCATTCTTTTGCACCATTAAATTTATTTATTACTTAGTATTTGAATCTATATTTAAAACTACGCCTGCTAAAGCCATAACAGCATGCAATGTGATAGATGAAGAAGGAAATTCTCCTAATTTTTCGATCATTTTAAAACGAACATTATTACGATTTGTTCCTTTTGAAAGTTTCTCTTTTTTAATGGGTAAAAATCTGCATGACGACTATTCAGATACATATGTTGTCAATAAAAAAATAGATCGTAAAATTGAAGATCGATATACACTATTTTTAGCAGTTGCATTCGGTATACTCATCGTTACTTATTTTTTTATGTCTAGCAGATATCCATACTAGTTCATAAAAACAAACAAGTAAGATTGATTTTTAATTTATAGAATCACTAAATCTTTACTACATTCATTTTCACGTTCGACAAATAAATTATATTTTTGTTTAAAATACATTCTCATGTTAAAAGTAGGAGTTTTAGGTGCTGGTCATCTTGGTAAAATACATTTACGCTTATTACAACAATCTGACAAATACGAATTAGTTGGATTTTACGACGAAAATCAAGAAAATGCCGAAAGAATCTCAAAAGAATTTGGCTATAAAAATTTCAGCACAATTGCAAAACTTATACACGCTGTCGATGTAATCGACATTGTAACTCCAACACTTTCTCACTACAAATGTGCAAAAGTGGCAATTAAATCAGGAAAACATATCTTTATTGAAAAGCCAATTGCCAATACCGTTGAAGAAGCCGAAGAAATTATCGCTTTAGCAAAAGAATACAACGTAAAAGGACAAGTTGGTCATGTTGAGCGTTTTAACCCAGCTTTTATCGCTACAAAAAACATGATCGAAAATCCAATGTTTATTGAAACGCATCGTTTGGCAGAGTTTAATCCGCGTGGTACAGACGTTCCTGTAGTTTTGGATTTAATGATTCATGATATTGATGCAATTTTAAGTGTTGTCAAATCAAAAGTAAAAAACATTAATGCAAGCGGCGTTTCGGTTATCAGCGAAACTCCTGATATTGCAAATGCCCGAATTGAATTCGAAAATGGCTGCGTTGCGAATTTAACTGCCAGCAGAATCTCTTTAAAGAATATGCGTAAATCACGTTTCTTTCAAAAAGATGCCTACATTTCAGTTGACTTTTTAGAGAAAAAATGTGAAGTAGTTCGTATGAAAGATGCGCCAGAAGTTCCCGGAGATTTTGATATGATCCTGCAAAATGCCGAAGGTGTAAAAAAACAAATCTATTTTACAAATCCAGATGTAGAGCAAAACAACGCAATTCTTGACGAATTAGAATCTTTTGCAGATGCTATAAACACAGATACAACTCCGGTTGTAACACTTGAGCAGGCAACAGATGCATTGCGTGTAGCTTATCAAATTATTGATTGTTTCGATAAATAATATAAAAATATAACTCATTATTTTTAAGGTTTAAAGCTGGCAGAAAAGCCACTTTAAACCTTAACTTTTAAAATTTAAATACCAAAACAAAATGAAAACTATAGCTGTAATTGGTGCAGGAACAATGGGTAACGGAATTGCTCATACATTTGCACAAAGCGGATTTACCGTAAAACTAATCGACGTTTCTGAAAAATCATTAGATAAAGGAATGGCAACTATTGCGGCCAATTTAGACCGTATGCTTGCAAAAGGAACAATTACACAGGAAGATGTTGCTAAAACAATCACCAATATTATTACCTACACTGATATTAAAGATGGCGTTGTTGGCGCTGATTTAGTTGTAGAAGCGGCAACCGAAAATGTAGAATTAAAACTAAACATTTTCAAGCAGTTAAACGAAGCTTGTTCTCACAATACCATTTTAGCAACCAATACATCTTCAATCTCAATTACGCAAATTGGTTCTGTAGTTGCACATCCTGAGCGTGTTATCGGAATGCACTTTATGAATCCGGTGCCAATTATGAAATTGGTTGAAATCATTCGCGGTTACAATACCAGCGATGAAGTAACAAAAATCATCATGGACTTATCTGTAAAACTTGGTAAAGTTCCAGTTGAAGTAAACGATTATCCAGGTTTCGTAGCAAATAGAATTTTAATGCCAATGCTAAATGAATCAATCGAAACGTTATATAATAAAGTTGCCGGAGTTTACGAAATTGACACGGTAATGAAATTAGGAATGGGACACCCAATGGGACCACTTCAATTAGCTGATTTTATTGGTCTTGATGTTTGTCTTGCTATTTTAAACGTAATGTACGAAGGTTTCAAAAATCCAAAATATGCTCCTTGCCCATTATTAGTAAATATGGTTAGAGCCGGAAAACTGGGTGTAAAATCTGGTGAAGGTTTTTACAATTACAGCGAAAGTAAAAAAGCAGAGAAAATCTCTAAGCAGTTTATCTAGAAAATAATTATGAGGAATCTGTTTTTAATTGTGGTGCATTTTACAACAATCATTTGTATATCTCAAAACACAAATCCAGATTCTGATAAAAAGTTTACAATTCATGAAATTGACAGCATCTCTGACAAAAATGGCAGATATATAATTTCAGAAGGAAAAATAGAAGCAATTCTCGAAACTAAAGCTAAGAAGCAAAAGACAAAAATTCTAAACGGAAGCGGAGGTTTCTCATACAATCTTTATCAGTATCATTTTAATGAAGAGAAATACAATGCGTTATCACAAATAGAACAGAGAAAATATAATTTTGATAAATACACTAATTTAATAAAAGGAAAATATCATCAGGCAATTCATTATGAAAATGCGTATTCTGAAAATATTTATGGTGAGTTTTATTATTTTAAAACATTGCTTTTTTATGTAAAAATTAGAATTATTAAATCAGAAAATAATAAAGAAGATATTTCAGAAACATTCAGCTTGAGTCTTGCAGAATTAGACGATCCAAAAGAAATAAAAAGTTTTTTCATTATTGTAAAAAGCTGGGTGAACGAAAAAAATAATGAAATATTAAAGATTTACAACCGAAAATGAGTGCAATAAAGCAAAATCTGATTCAAATAAAATCAACACTTCCTGAAAATGTAACTCTAGTTGCCGTTTCAAAAACAAAACCTGTTTCAGATTTGATACAGGCTTATGAAGCCGGACAGCGTATTTTTGGAGAAAACAAAATTCAGGAAATGACTGAAAAATGGGAACAAATGCCAAAAGACATTCAATGGCATATGATTGGTCATGTTCAGTCGAATAAAGTCAAATTTATGGCACCGTTTGTGAGTTTGATTCATGGAGTTGACAGTTTGAAATTATTACAGGAAATCAACAAGCAAGCTTTAAAAAATAACAGAACAATAGATTGCCTTCTTCAAATGTATATTGCCGAAGAAGAATCTAAATTTGGTTTAGACGAAAAAGAACTAAATGAACTTTTAACTTCTGTGGAGTTTAAAGAGTTAAAAAATATTCGTATCTTAGGTTTAATGGGAATGGCAACCTTTACAGAAGATCAAAATCAAATAAAAAAAGAATTTACTCATTTAAAATCAATTTTTGATTCACTAAAAAATATTGACGGATATGGTAAAGACGCACTGCAGTTCGTCTCTACAATTTCAATGGGAATGTCCGGAGATTATCAACTTGCAATAGAATGCGGCAGCACAATGGTTCGCATTGGAAGCAGCATTTTTGGAGGAAGATAATTTTCAATATCAATTGCAATTACAAAAATCAATATCAATTGCAAAAGTCAAAAGTTAGTAATTTAAATGGAAAAAATATTCAATTTTGAAGATCGATTAGTTCGTTTTGCAGGAGAATGTATTTTCTTTACAAGACAATTAGAAAAAATATTTGAAAACGAATATTATAAAAATCAATTGATCAGATCATCTGGAAGTGCATCTTTAAATTTTGGAGAAGCACAAGGAACAATAACTGATAAAGATTTTATTTTTAAAGTTTCTTTAGTTGTAAAAGAGCTAAAAGAATCCAGAAACTCATTAAAAATTCTAGATTATATTAAAGAAGGTGAAAACGAAAAAAGAAATAAACTTTTAATTGAAGTAGAACAGCTTATCGCAATTTCATCAAAAATGATAATAAATAAAAGATAACCTTTCAATGACAATTACAATAACAATTGCAAATTTCATTATTGACTTTTGAAATTGAAATTGATTTTTGAAATTGACATTGACATTGAATATGTACGCAATACTTGACATAGAAACTACTGGAGGACAGTTTAATGAAGAAGGAATTACTGAAATTGCCATCTATAAATTTGATGGACATGAAGTAATAGACCAGTTCATAAGCCTTGTCAATCCTGAAATTCCGATTCAGCCTTTCGTAGTAAAACTGACCGGAATCAACAATGCTATGTTACGCTCAGCTCCAAAGTTTTACGAAGTTGCCAAACGCATAATCGAAATAACTACCGACTGCGTTATTGTCGCTCACAACGCATCTTTTGACTACCGAATTTTACGAACTGAATTCAGACGTTTAGGCTACGATTTTGAAGCCAGAACACTTTGTACGGTAGAATTAGCAAAAAAACTAATTCCAGAACAACCATCATACAGCTTAGGAAAACTAGTGCGTGCCCTCGGAATCCCAATGGCCGACAGACATCGCGCCAGCGGAGACGCCATGGCAACCACAAAGCTTTTTAAAATGCTTCTTGAAAAAGACGTCGAAAAAACAATTGTAAAAGACTTTATAAAACTTGAAATCGAAAAAGGAATTGCGCCAAAATTCCTTGACCTTTTAAGCCAAATGCCAGCAAAAACCGGTGTTTATTACATTTATAATGAAAGCGGAACTCTAATATACATTGGCAAAAGCCAAAATATTAAAAAGAGAATCAATCAGCATTTTACCGGAATCACAACTAAAAGCAAAAAAATTCAAGCTGAAGTTTTCACCATTACTTATGATGAAACTGGAAGTGAATTAATTGCACTTTTAAAAGAAAGCGAAGAAATTAAAATAAACAGACCAAGATACAATCGTGCACAGCGTAAAACAATTTTTCAATACGCTTTATATGCCGAAAAAGATGCTCAGGGATATTTGAACCTAAAACTTGAAAAAGCCGACGGGCGTAAAAAAGAAATCAGCTCTTATGCTTCTTTGCAGGAAGGCAAAAACGCACTTTTTAAATTCACGGCAAAATATCATTTGTGTCAAAAATTAACCGGATTATACCAAACTAAAAAAGAGTGTTTTCAATATAAAATAAAAGAATGCGACGGAGCCTGTATTGGCGAAGTTACTCCGGAAATATATAATTTAAGAGTAAAGCAATTCATCTCAGAAAACAGTTTCGAAAACAAAAGCCTGATTTTGATCGACAGAGGTCGAAATGTAAATGAACGAAGCGCTATTTTAATAGAAAAAGGTGTCTATAAAGGTTACGCCTATTACGATCTTAATTATCAGATTACAAACATCGATATCCTAAAAAATATCCTAACACCCATGCAGCACAATCGCGATGTAAAAAACATAATTCAAAGCTACATCCGTAAAAGTAAATCTCTTAAAATCCTCAATTTTTAACAAAACAAAACTTTCATTATCTTCGCAGATATGAAAAACAGAAAATCAAAATACGAAATCTTTAGAGAAAAAATCAAAATTATCCTGTATGGTACAAACACCATTTTAGGACGAATGTTCGATTTAGTTCTTTTAGGTTTGATTTTATTAAGTGTTCTTTTGATTATGATGGAAACTGTTCAGGGAATCAATCAAAAATACCATGAACAACTTATTATATGCGAATGGATTATAACTGTCTTTTTCACAATCGAATATATCTTAAGAATTATATCCATTCAAAAACCAATAAAATACATTTTCAGCTTTTACGGAATCATCGATTTACTTGCCGTATTACCCATGTATTTATCAATATTTTTTCCCGGCGCAAGCGTCTTATCAGTTATTAGAGCATTACGTTTCTTCAGATTATTCAAAATATTACATATTCCGCAAATCTCCCATCAATCGGCACAACTTCGGGATGCGATCGAAGCCAGTAAAGAAAAGATTTTAGTATTCATCTATTTTGTACTCATCAGCACCGTAATCATTGGTACAATTATGTACTTAGTCGAAGGCAAAGAATCAGGATTTACCAGTATCCCAATGGCGATTTACTGGACAATAGTAACCTTAACAACAGTTGGTTACGGCGACATTTCACCTCAATCCCCTTTAGGGCAGTTTATTGCAGCACTGGTAATGATTTTAGGTTACGGAATCATTGCAGTTCCAACCGGAATTGTAACAGCAGAATTTGCAAAAAACACTTTAAAAAACAACACAGTAAGCGGTAAAAAAACATGCAGAAAATGTCAATCGCAAGTACATTTTGACAACGCCAAATACTGCTACGAATGCGGAACCCAATTGCCAAATAATTAATTTATGGAGCTAATCCAGCTGTACATTGCAACTCCTCCTTATCTTTGTTGTTTTTTTAAGGCATAAAAGGAGCTTCCGCTGGTCGCTCTTTTACACCAAAAAAAACGAACAAATATAAGTCCGGGGCTTCCATTTTCATCTGGGCTAAAAAATATGAAATACCTAATCACCATTGTCGGACCAACAGCTATAGGCAAAACAGCCTTGAGTATTGCTTTAGCACAACATTTTAAATGCGAAATCGTTTCTTGCGACAGTCGTCAGTTTTTTAAAGAAATGACAATTGGAACCGCAGTTCCCAATCAAGACGAACTCAATTCGGCCAAACATCATTTCATTCAAAATAAATCCATCTTCGAAAATTACACTGTTGGCGATTACGAAAAAGAAGCTTTAGCAAAAATTGAAGAACTATTTCAAAACAATGATTTTGTAATTCTTATTGGCGGATCTGGTTTATACGTTGATGCAATTTTAAAGGGTTTCGATGAATTTCCGGAAATTGATCCCGAAGTCCGTTCTCAAGTAAACTCAAATTATGAAAAACGCGGAATTGAATATCTTCAGGAACAATTAAAAAACCTAGATCCAGATTATTATCAAAAAATAACTTTAGAAAACCCGCAGACGCTGCAAAATCCACAGCGAATGATGCGTTTTGTAGAAGTCTGCATTGGAACACAAAAACCATATTCTTCTTTTTTAAATCAGAAGAAAAACAATAGAAACTTCACTCCTATTTTAATTGGTTTAGACGCTGACAGAGAAATCATTTACAGCCGAATTAACCAACGCGTTGATATTATGATAAACGAAGGTTTACTTGAAGAAGCAAAAGCCTTGTATCCTAACAAAGCGTTAAATGCGCTCCAAACCGTCGGTTATAGAGAATTATTTAGTTATTTTGACGAAGAATTCACGTTGCCTTTTGCCATTGAAGAAATCAAGAAAAACACCCGAAGATTCTCCAAAAGGCAATTAACGTGGTTCAAAAGAAACGAAAATACAAAATGGTTTGATTATGAAACAGATAGAAAAAACATTATAGATTACATAGAAAATCTTCTAAAGTAAAATCAAAAATCTTTTTTCTATACTCTTTCTTCTATTCTCAAATAGAAAAAATCTAAACTCAACAATCTAAAATCTAAAATAATAAAATGCCAATATCTCCAAATTTCACATCAGTTTTAAGTAAGGACTGGGAAATCAATTTCACACAATGCACGCCAGCAGGTTTCTTAAAATATACCGATTTGTGTAATATTTTACAATTAACCGCTGCCGCACATTCAGAAATTGGAGGAATTAGTTTTTATGATATGCAGGAATTTCACCAAGCCTGGGTTTTAAGCCGAATGCGAGTTGAAGTTCATGCCTTACCAAAATGGCAGGACGTTGTAACCGTAAAAACATGGATTAACAGTTTAGAGAATTCACGTTCTGTTCGTGCATTGGAAATGTATGTAAACGGAAAAAAAATCGTAGGCTGCGAAACCTATTGGGCAGTTTTCAATACACAAGCGCGCCGTCCAGAAGCTTTAGCACTTCCGTATGAGCATTTCGAATTATTCCCAGAAAAAAGAGCTACAGAAGAAGGATTTTCTAAAATAAACATCAATCACGAAAAAGAGGCCGTTTTTGAAAAAATAGTTTATTTATCTGATTTAGACATTGTAAATCATGTAAATAACGTAAAATATCTGGAATGGTGCCTTGATCACGTTGATCCAAAAAGAATCATGAAACAAGAAGTTAAAAGCTTCGAAATGAATTTCATGAAAGAACTTTCCCTAAAAGATAATGTTGTAATTCACGAAAGCGAAGATGATGATCATACTACAGCAACATTCAGCATTACAAAAGGTGAAAAAACTTGCTTTGCTTTGGAACTGCATTGGAAATAAAATTGCTATTTCATTCCTGCAAGGTTTTCAAAACCTTGTAGGTATTTGCATTTGAAAGCGTTCACTCAAATTTCGATATCAATATCTAAATAACAAACCTACAAGGTTTTGAAAACCTTGCAGGAACTTATACTAAATAAAAAACGATGCAAATTGCATCGTTTTTTATTTAAAATCATTTCAATTTCTTTTTAGAATCTTTTTTAGATTTCTTTTTCTTTTTTAGCAAATCAATTTTGCCTTCAATTCTTTTCTCTACATCGCTAATATTACATTCGTATGCAAATTGTAAAGAATGAAGTTTAGCATTTTTAATTTCCTTCAAAGCTTTCTTAAACTCATGCTGTGCTTCAAAAAGAATCGCTTTTTTAACGTAAATATCAGATTTATTAATCCCTTTTATCGTTAAAGCAAAATCAATTAATTTTTGTGCTTCTTCATAATCTTCATTCAAAATTAAAGTCTGCAAATAATACGGATAAACTTCAAGCGCATGAATATTAATCGATAAAGCCTCCTGAAAATAGGTTTTAGCCTCTTCATAATTCATTAATTGTTCTGCCTGAATTCTTCCGTACAAACACAAAACCATTGTATTTTTTGCATCATAAGAAAAAGCATAATCTAAAGATTCAATCGTTTCTTCAAGCGAATACGGATAGTTATCCAAAGCCTGAAAAAGGTATTTATCAATTGTTTTCATTTCGTAAATCGTTTTTTAATTTCTGACGAGTTCCTTTGTAATTTTTCTCTACTTTGTTCTTTTTAAAGTCACTTCCGGTAAAAACCCTCACAGGATTGCCACGCTCAATATTCAGCTGATTTTCCCATTGTTTCCCAACGTAATTTTTAAGTTGAACCAGTTTCTCGTCTTCTAGTTTTTTTAATAATCTTTCTGTTGCCAGTTTTTTGTTTTGGTGCTGCGAACGACTGTCCATAGAAACAACCGCAATTCCTGTTGGAATATGCGTTGCCCGAATTGCCGAACTCACCTTGTTCACATGCTGACCGCCCGCTCCTGAACTTCGCATTGCCTGATATTGAATATCATTTTCTGAAACTAATGCATTTTTCTGCGGTTCGATTTCAAAAATTCCAATAAACCAGTTCTTGCGTTTATGCATTTTCCTAAACTGACTCTGACCAATCCATTGAATAGTTCCAATCCAAGATTTTATAAAGCTCTCAGCATTTTTTCCTTTTACAGAAATTGAAACTGTTTCAACGGTTCCGTTTTCTTCTCCAACTTCTCGTTGTAGTAAGACAACATCTAATTGCTGATCCTGCGCTTCTTCCAACACTTTTTTAAGTACTTGGGCAACAACCCAAGTGCATTCTGCAGGTCCACGACCCGCTGTTATTTGAATTATTCTTTCCATTTCTTTAAAATTTTAAGTAGCTTTTCTCTGTTTTTTGCTACTTTTACAAATTGTGGTAAATACGCCACTAAACTCGACGTATAATTGACCTTTGAATTTCTTTCTCTTAAACCAGCTTGAATATATCTTTCCAGATAATCAATATGATCCTGATTATAAGCCCAGAAAATGTTACCATCGATTTCTTTTTGAAACCAAAGTGGTAAATTATACCACGTGTCCCTAACTAAACCATCATCAAGCTTTGACTCTATTTTAATTTCATTAATCTTAGGCTTAACTTCTTCCTGAAAATTGCAATGCGGGCATCTGGTTTTATAAATCAAAGGCTTTATTTTAAAGGCCCGAGATTCAAATTCAAATTTCTCAAAGCACTTACTACAATATATTTTTCCATAAGCAACATACTTGAAAATAGGCGGTTTAGATTTAGAAAAACACTGTTTGCATTCAAAATACATCGACTTACATCTACCGCATTTACAATCATCTTTTAACTTTTTTATAATAGCTGATTTAGATTCACATTTTGGGCACTTTACCGAAATTTCATCAACAAAATTTCTCAACCATTTATTTTCATCTTGAAATCTTTCCATAATTTTACTTTTTTAACGATCCATTCTAACAATCTTCGGCGTAAAAGTTCCTAAGACTTCGACCAAATCAGTTTGGTTTGCCATCACTTTTGTAATGTCTTTGTATGCCATTGGAGCTTCATCAATATTTCCTCCAATCAAGGTTACATCATTCGCTTTCAAAACCTTTTTGATTTCGCTTTGCGTAAAAGTACTTTTGCATTTTGCTCTCGAAAACAAACGTCCGGCGCCATGAGAAGCAGAATTTAAACTCTCTGCATTTCCTTTCCCTTTCACAATGTAACCCGGAGCAGTCATTGATCCGGGAATAATTCCCAATTGACCTTCTCCAGCAGGAGTTGCTCCTTTTCTGTGCACAATACATTCCTGACCATTTACCATTTCTTTCCATGCAAAATTGTGATGGTTTTCAATTGTAACCACTACTCTTTTTCCAATTGCTTTAGCAATTCGTCTGTGAATATCATCGTGACACGCTTTTGCATATTCTCCAGCTAAATTCATTGCCAGCCAATATTCCTGACCATCGTGTGTATTCAAATCCAGCCAGGCCAAATGCTGTACATTTTTTGGCAACGGACATTGTTTTATTGCCAAATAGGTATAATGTTTCGCAATATTTGCACCTAAACCACGAGAGCCACTATGTGAAAGAACTGCGAAATATTCGCCTTTTTCAAGCTTCCATTCATTCTCCGGATTATCAATTTTGGCAATTCCAAATTCTACAAAATGGTTTCCTCCGCCTGAGCTTCCTAATTGTTTATAGGCTTTTGGCAAAAGATTCTTTAGCAGCGGAATATTCTGAAATTCACTTTTATGAAAAACTTCATGATCTACTCTTGAAGCATGTGTTTCATTCATTCCGAATTTTGTATTGTCTTTTAAAATTGCTTCTAACTGATGTTCTTTTCCTTTGAAATGCGACGCAGGCAAATCAAAAATTGAAAGACTCATTCGGCATCCAATATCAACTCCAACTCCGTATGGAATCACAGCATTATCTGTTGCTAAAACTCCACCAATTGGCAATCCATATCCTGAATGTGCGTCCGGCATTAAAGCTCCGGCTACTGAAATTGGGAGTTTCAACGAATCATACAATTGAAATTTTGCCTGCTGGTCAATTTCATTTTCACCAAAAATTGTAAAAGGAGCTCTTGTTGCTTTAAGCTGATGCATTCTTACCTGAACCGGTTTTATCAAACCTTCGGCAACTTTTCCCCAAGTTCCGTGACCTTCAAATTTTTCAGGATTCAGCAGAACGTCTTTTGCCTCTGTTAGAATAGATTCCTTTTTTTCTCTTTTTCTATATCTGTTTATCTGCCCTAAGGCAATGTTTATTGAATTATTCTTTGGAAAGCCCAATTTAATCAGGTCTTTTCCAGTTAATTTATTTCCCATGATTTATATCATTTTCATCTAAATATTGCTGATACAATACATTTAGACTTTTATTTTTAATACGGTTTTCTTCTCTTGGATCTTTATAATCGTAATAACCCGAATAACGAGAGTAACCATCTACTAATTTGTTTATTTTATTTCTTAAATTAAGATTAGTAATGTAATTATCCAGAAGCTGAATTTCACTTTCCAAATCTGAATCGACCATTTTAGTATGCGTTATCATATAAGGACTGATACGAAGTACGTATCTCCAAGACTCATTAAACATATAATGAATTCTATGTCGCTTGAAATTGCTGCACCAACGTTCTCGTTTATAAAAATGCGCTTTTTCTTTTTCTGTCAATTCTAATTTTGAGCTTCTCCACTCCCATTCTGAAAATTCCTTTACAGTTTGAATCTTTTCAACATAAACATTTCTTCTTTTTCTCTTTTTCTTTCTTTTAAAAGATTTTTCAGAAGAAAACTGCCATGTGTTTATTTTTTCCAATAGCCCTCTGTAAAATGACGATTCATTTGATCTTGCAATATCTTCTCTCAGTACAAAACTGCGCTGCCACCCTTTTTGATAAGGGCTTTCAAGCGGAATCAATGGTAAATTATTTTGTTTTTGCCAAAGTTCTTTTTCTTGCTTTCTTAACTGGATTAAATGTTTTTCAAAATCCTTTTTTACTAATCTTTTTTTTCTTCTTTTACTTTTAAAACGAGTACACAAAGCATACTCATCTACCGTATAATTTTCCATTAAAAAATTATAGTGTATTAAATTAACAGCCAAATAGGCTTAAACATTTTATCCTTGACGGATAAATAAATAAAATCGATTTTCGGGAAAATTTTAAAGTGTCTAGAATAAAAAAAGCCCGAAACTAAATGTCTTCGGGCTTTTTTATATATCTAAAAATGTATTTCTAAGATTGAAATAAGCCACGAAGAAGTGCTGCACCAAATCCGTTTGGTGTGAAGCTTTGTGATGTCAATGTAAGTACAAACATTTTTCTTCGTTTTTAAAGGGTTATTATTTTTTTCGTCTGCAAATATTCAGAATTGTTTTTTGATTTTCCAAATTTATTTTTCAGAAAAGTCATGTGAAAATATTTTTAGCTTTAAATTCTTCAACAAACAAGAAGTTATTGTTTTGAAAATGAAAGAAATAAATCATGTAGGAATAAAATTAAAAATTCTAGTATTTTATGTCTTTTTTGTCATTTCAACTGAAAGGAGATTTGATCGATATCTAACAAACGAAGGAAATCAAACAATTATAATTCGATAAAGATTGGCGATTCTCTTTGCGTAGACGCACTGCTGTGCGTCTCTACGATATACGTTATCTATAAATCAATCACAATTTTAATATAGAGATGTACACTGCAGTACGTCTACACGATTTACATTATCTATAAATCAATGACAATTTTTAATATAAATCAATCATAATTTTTAATATAAATCAATCATAATTTTAATGTAGAGATGCACTGCAGTGCATCTAACCAAAGATTGGCGACATTTAATTTCCTTTGTAAACATAAAAAAAGCCCTGATTTCTCAGAGCTTTTATATTGTTTTTAGGTGAATTTGTTATTATTCAGAAACTTTGCTTTTTACAACTAATCTGAAACCTTCTCCGTGAATGTTAAGAATCTCAACATCTTCATCAGATTTAAGGTATTTTCTAAGTTTAGCGATGTAAACGTCCATACTTCTTGAAGTAAAGTAGTTGTCATCTCTCCAGATTTTAGTCAAAGCTAATTCTCTTGGCATTAAGTCATTTTCATGAAGAATTAACATTTTAAGCAATTCATTCTCTTTTGGAGATAATTTAATTGGCTCTTCATCCTGGAAAGTCAAGAATCTAAGTTTTGAGTTTAAGTGGAATTTACCAATATTAAATTCAAATTGTACTTGTTCTGCTTTTGTATCAGCTGATTTTCTTTGAATAATCGCTTTGATTTTCATCAATAAAACTTCTGAGTCAAAAGGCTTGTTTAAATAATCGTCAGCACCAGCTTTGTATCCTTTTAACACATCTTCTTTCATAGATTTTGCTGTTAAGAAGATAATTGGCACTTCGCTATTTTTTTCTCTAATTTCTTTTGCTAAAGTATAACCATCTTTATAAGGCATCATTACATCGAGAATGCATAAATCATAAACATCTTTCTTGAATTTCTCGAAACCTTCCATACCGTTTTTAGCTAAAGTAACTTCAAAGTCATTTAACATTAGATAATCTTTAAGAACCGCCCCAAAATTTAGGTCATCTTCTACTAAAAGTATTCTTTTGTTAGTATTTTCCATATTTTAATTTATTAATGGTATTTTTATTATAAAGGTGCTACCTTTTCCTTTTTCGCTTTCAACATATACTTGACCATTATGGTCCTCTACAATTCTTTTTACGTATGCAAGACCTAAGCCATGCCCTTTTACATTATGAAGGTCTCCAGTATGTTCTCTATAGAACTTCTCAAACACTCGTTTTTGAGCTATCTTACTCATTCCCAAACCATGATCTCTTACTTTTATCAAAATCATGTCTTTTACATTTTCTGTAAAAATTTCAATTTCAGGAATGTCAGGTGAATATTTTATGGCATTCTCTAAAATATTAACCAGAACGTTTGTAAAATGAACTTCATTGATCAAACAAGTTGTTCTTGCTGCATTATAATGTTTTACTACTGTACCTTTTCTATCTTCTAAAATAAGGTTTACATGCTCAATTGCATCGTCAATTACATCAGTCACCACTGTTGGTTCTTTAGTAATATCAAGTTCTCGTTTTTCTAATTTAGAAATACGTAAAACGTTCTCAACCTGCGCATGCATTCTTTTATTTTCATCCCTTATCATTTGAAGATACCTAAAGACTTTATCTTTATCTTCAATAATTTTAGGATTTCTAATCGCATCAAGTGCTAAATTTATTGTCGCAATTGGAGTTTTAAACTCGTGCGTCATATTATTTATAAAATCTGTTTTGATTTCAGAAATATGTTTCTGACGCAACAATTGGTTTAAGGCACTTGTGTATGCAACTATTATAATTAATGTAAAAACTATTGATAAAATAGTAATACTTAACAATTCTGATAGTAAAAATTTCTTCTTATGAGGAAATGTAACTGACAATTCATATCTGCTATTCCCTTCATTATCAGTATATATCGGAATATTATATGTTGCTTCTTTATCGTAGTGAAATCCATCCGATTTAATTTTGGTTGGAACACCGCTGCTATAAATTCCAAATTCAAATTTGGTTTTAACTCCGTACTCTTGTAATTCTTTCTTTAAAAGCTTAGAAAGTTTATCTTTAGTAATTCTTCCTTCAATTGGAGTTAAGGACGCAATATCTTTATACTGAATTTGCTGCTGAACTTTATTTAAAATATCTAAACTTCCTGATTTTTCAATTGTAAGGTCCGGTATTATACTTTGCCCTAAATTGTTATTATCAATTCCGTTATTGTTATTATAAACTTCGGTTACTCTTTTAGAGCTGAAATTCTTAAATCTCTCACTGCTGAATTTTTTATTAAAAAACGATCCGCTTATATCGTAATCTTCAGAAGTCAGCGTATTAGAATAAACAATTGTTTTATTTGTTTTTGCATTTCTCTGCACATAAAACACTTGAAGCAAATCCTCTTTTTTGGGAATTTTACCAGTACTGTCTTTTATGCGGTTGTATTTATCGTAAAAACTGTATTCTTCCTGCTGTTCAAGCTTGTCTGCTACATTTCCGATAACTTGGGTAACGTGGTATTTAAACTGCTCTTCGTTATTTTTAAATGAAGAGTTAAACCAAAATACCTGCACTAGAATTATCCCTATTAAGGACAAACTCATCAGTAAAACAAGTATTCTAAAAAATAATTTATTCATCGAAACAAAATTAATATTTTAACAATATACTAAATAATACATTAACCAAATATTAACATTTAAGACTGTTTTTGTTTTATTTTCAAAATTTTAAGAATTTCAACTACTTCTTCTTTAGCAATTTTAAGATTACTGTTATTAATAACAAAATTGCTTAAAGAAATTCGTTTTTTATCATTCCACTGCATTTTCATTCTGCTTAAAACGTGTTCGCGTGTTGTATTATCACGTTTCATCACTCTTTCAATTCTTAACTCTTCTGGCGCAGTAACTGTAACTATATAATCGAATTCTTTGTATTTTCCACTTTCAAATAAAATGGCAGCTTCGTAAACTACAAATGCTTCATTTTTATTTTGAGACAGCCAATGTTGAAAATCCTTTTTTACTGCCGGATGTACAATCGAATTTAAAACTGTTAATTTATCTGCATTATTAAAAACAATATCAGCTAATTTTGCCCGGTTTAAAACATTATTTTCAAAGAGCGATTTTCCAAAAGCATTTTTTATTGCAGCAATAATTTCTGCTGACTGCATTATCTTTTTAGCTTCGTCATCTGCGATGTAAACAGGAATTCCCATTTCCTTAAAAAAAGCAGTGATTGTTGTTTTACCGCTTCCTATTCCGCCGGTCAAGCCGATAATTTTTGTCATATTATATCTTAAAAAACATACGAGGAAAAGCTTCTTGTGGTTTCTTCTTTAGTAAAATAACTTTTACAAAAGATTCCAAAAATCCTGTTCCGTAACCGTAAAATTGTTTCCAAACAGCAATAACCGATAAATACCCAATTTTGATACTTTTATTTTGAATACTTGCTGTAAGAAAAATAATAACGAAATATACAAAATATAATTGTAATAAAATATCAATATTAAAAATTAATAGTAAAAAAGCTATCAATAAACCTATAATAAATGCGCTTGGAAAGAAAAAAGTAAGCTTATTATGTTCTGGATACCAACTGTTTAATATTGGTCTTGCGATGCCGAATTTTTTTACCTGAATGGAGAATTTTTCCCAGTCAATCCTACGTTTGTGGTACACAAAAGCCTCAGAAAACAGTCTGGTTTCAAATCCTAAGTTCCATAAACGGATCGATAAATCGGGATCTTCGCCAGGATGGATGTTACCAAAGCCTTTTGAAGCTTCAAAAGCTTTCTTAGAAATTCCCATATTAAAGCTTCTTGGCTGAAACTTATTAATTTTTTCAGAACCGCCGCGAATCCCGCCTGTAGTAAGAAAAGATGTCATTGCAAAATTAATTGCTTTTTGAATATTCGAAAAGCTTTTCAAGGCTTTATCCGGCCCGCCAAAACAATCGACATATTTTTCATCTAAAGCCTTACGAACTTCAGTTAAATAATTAGACGGAATAATACAGTCTGAATCAAAAATGATAAAATAATCCCCTCTCGCCTTCTGCATTCCAAAATTTCTGGAATCGCCGGGACCAGAATTTGGTTTAAAATAATATGAGATATTCAATTTCCCTTCATAGTTCATTACAACATCTTTACAAGGAATCGATGATCCATCTTCAACCAGAACAATTTCAAAAGGTTCGTTGTAATCAGATTTTGTAAGACTTTCTAAAAGTTCATCAACTTCGTCCGGGCGATTATACACGGGTATAATTAAAGAAAAAATCATAACGGGAATGCGGTTTTAAGTGGAATATTCTAAACTTTAAAAATTTGAGCAAAGATAGGTTATATTCATAAAAAAACCACCAACTTTTGGTTGATGGTTTTTACTGTAAGATTTATGTTTTTATTTGATACTGTCAATATTAACTACTTCATTAGCTTCTGCTTTGTAGTCAACTCCGTCAAATTCAAATCCAAATAAGTTTAAGAAATCATTTCTATAACCTGCTAAGTCTCCAATAGCCGGTAATGTTTCTGTTGTAGCTTCTTTCCAAAGTTCAGCCACTTTTGCCTGAACATCGTCACGCATTTCCCAGTCGTCAATTCTAATTCTTCCTTTTTCATCTACAGGAACTTCAGAACCGTTGTATAATCTATCCTGAAATAAACGCTGAATCTGCTCGATACATCCTTCGTGAATACCTTCTTCTTTCATGATTTTGTATAAAAGAGAAATATATAACGGAATAACCGGAATTGCAGAACTTGCTTGTGTAACTAATGCTTTATTTACAGAAACATAAGCTTTTCCGCCAATAGATTTTAAGTTATCTGTGATAGTGAATGCTGTAGCTTCTAAATGGTCTTTTGCACGACCAATTGTTCCTTTACGGTAAACTGCTTCTGTTAATGCCGGCCCAATATAAGAATAAGCTACTGTTGCAGCACCTTCTGCCAATAAATTTTCATTTTTTAAAGCATCGATCCACATTGCCCAGTCTTCACCTCCCATTACAGCAACTGTGTTTTCAATATCTTCCTCGTTTGCTGGAGCGATTGAAACCTCAGTTACATTTCCTGTATGAAAATCAACTGTTTTGTTTGTAAATGTCTGTCCAATTGGTTTTAAAACCGAACGGTGCAAAACTCCTGTATTAGGGTTTGTACGTACTGGAGAAGCTAAACTGTAAATTACAAGATCCACTTGTCCTAAATCAGCTTTTATTAAATCTAATGTTTCTCTTTTTATTTCGTTTGAAAAAGCATCTCCATTGATACTTTTTGCATATAGACCTGCTTTGTGAGCTTCTGCTTCAAAAGCTGCAGAATTGTACCATCCTGGTGAAGCTGTTTTTCCTTCAACCGGCGGTTTTTCGAAAAATACTCCAATTGTAGCAGCATCAGATCCAAAAGCACTTGTGATTCTTGAAGCTAATCCGAAACCTGTTGAAGCACCAATAACTAATACTTTTTTTGCTCCGGCAATTGCACCTTTTGATTTGATATATTCAATTTGATTTTTAACGTTTTGCTCAGCTCCCTTTGGGTGGGCAGTCAAACAAATAAATCCTCTCATTCTAGGTTCTATAATCATACTCTTTTTATTTACTCATAAATTAATCATTATCAAGATAAATGACAACTTATGCCTGTTTTGTTTAATTATTTTTCGATGACAAATATAAAGTATTTCTTTAGTTCAACAAGGCTTTAGCGTGATTTAAAGCCGAATCTGAAACGACTGCTCCTGATAACATTTGAGCAATTTCTATAACTCTTTCGTCCTGAGACAGTAACTTTAATTCTGACTGTGTATGATCGCCTACTGTTGCTTTCGAAACTTTAAAGTGCGAATCGCCTTTTGCTGCAATCTGCGGTAAATGTGTGATGGCAAAAATCTGCATTTTGGCACTCATTTCTTTCATAATCTCTCCCATTCTAATGGCAATTTCTCCTGAAACTCCAGTGTCAATTTCATCAAAAATTAAGGTTGGTAATTTTGAATACTGCGCTAAAATTGCTTTAACTGCCAGCATAATACGAGACATTTCCCCGCCTGAAGCTACTTTTTTCAATAAACCAAAATCAGTTCCTTTATTGGCTGAAAATAAGAACTGTAATTCGTCTTTTCCGTTTTGGAAATAGGTTTCAGATGGTAAAAGTTCCATATTAAAACGAACATTTGGCATTCCTAATGTTTCTAAAATCGATATTAACTGATTGGATAAAACCGGAATTGCATTTATTCTATTTTGATGAATTGTTGCCGCAAAAGCATCTAATTCTGTTGCTTTTTCTTCGATTGATTTAGATAAATTTTCGATTTCTTCCTCAATATTATCTAATTCTAAAAGTGTATTTCCTAAATCTGCCTGAATCTGCAGTAATTCGTCTACAGAATTAACATGGTGTTTCTTTTGCAGATTAAAAATTAACTGCAGTTTTTGACTTACTAATTCTAATTGCTCCGGATCATTTAATAATTTTTCAGAAGCGCTTTGTAATTCTTTTGAAACATCATCAAATTCAATTGAAATACTGGTGATTCGTTCAAAAAAGTTTTGATATTCTACTGAAAACGGTGCAATTTTTTGCAGTGCGTTTTTAATTTCATTAAGATTATGAAAAACACCAAACTGTTCTTCGTTTGCAATTACAAGCGATTTATCAATTGATTCTTTTATAATTTCGACGTTATTCAGCTTTTCAAAATCAGCTTCTAATTCTGCCTGTTCTCCAGATTTTAATTTAGCCGAAACCAATTCATTCAATAAAAAAGTATTGTACTCCTGCTCTTTTCCTGAATCGCTTTGCTTTTTTAATAAAGCATTTAATTTTGATTTCTCTGATTTATAAAGTTTTAATAGATTTTGATAGGTTAGAATTGTATCAAAATTATCAGCAATAGCGTCAATTATTTTGAATTGAACCGTTTCATCAGACAATTCCTGAGTTTGCTGCTGCGAATGTATATCTATTAAAAAGAGACTCAAATCCTGCAATTCCTGAAGATTTACGGGACTGTCGTTTATAAAAGCTCTTGATTTTCCCGAAGGTAAAATTTCACGTCTAATTATGGTTTCATCTTCATAATCTAGATCATTTTCTGCAAAAAAATCTTTTAAGTTGTATTTAGAAATTTCAAAATGTGCTTCAATAACACATTTTTCTTCTTTGTTTTTTAATGAAGTTAAATCTGCTCTTTTTCCTAAAACGAGTCCAACCGCTCCTAATATAATCGATTTTCCTGCTCCTGTTTCACCAGTAATTATAGAAAAACCTTTTGAAAAATCAATAGAAAGCTTTTCAATCAGAGCATAATTTTTAATCGATAGTGAAGTTATCATAAAGGGGAATTATAAAAATAAAGTGCTACGAAGAAAGGAAAAAAAATTAAGTTATTAAAACTTAATTTGTGACCATTTTGAATTATTTAAAGGCGAAACTCTATTCAAAATATCGGTTAAGTCCGTAACAGGAATACTTGGTCCTCCAGAAAAAATAGAAACTATTTCATCTGATTTTGCATCAAAAAATACGCGGGTTAAAAATGCATTTGGTCTAACTGAATTTACTTTTCCAATAAGCAATAAAGAAGATTTCACCTTTTCTTTTGCTCCTTTTAAATCATTGCTCATGGTGTCTAAACCTGTGTGATATAAAAAGGTTGTCTGACGCAAATCAGTATACATTGGAGAAAGCATATCTGTTATTAAATAATAACGATTTTGAAGTCCGTCTGACTGACTCCATCCTCTAAACCCGCCTTGCTGTGCAACGCTTGCAATGTTTTGAGCTGTTTCAAAATATTGATTTCCGGCACCGCTTTGAAAAGTATCAGCATCCATACCCAGAATTACATAGCTGTAAAAAGATACTACAGATACTAAATTTGATTCGAAAACAGATGGATTGAACAATAATGGCTCATATTCTGTGTATCTAAAATTAAAGTCTTTGTCGTTAAAATTTAGAACAGGTGAAGAATAAGTCGAATTGTAAACTAATCTTGAAGACTGCACCTGAATAGTTCCTGTAAACTGGTCAGAACTATAAGATGACAATGTAATATACATTGAACAGTTAATTCTTTCATGTTGTTTTAAGGAAGATCCAGATCCTGTCCAGTCTGTTTTATTTACAAATTCAGATAAAGAGGTCTGCAGTGTTTTAAAAACCTGTTGATTTGGTGTAGGAAGCCTTTCAGTATTGATAGTTACTGTACAATTTAGCTGCTGCGCCTGAGTAAAGCCAAAAATAAAAAATACGAAAAGTGTAACTATTTTGTTCATACAAATAAAATTTTATTAGCAGCAAAAATAGAACAACTATTCTTACTTTTTATAAAATATTTTAAATCTTTATGATTTTGAAAAATGCGAAATCACTTTGTTTAAAATATCGACTGCTACAAATTCTTTCGATTTCAATTCCATTGGCTCGATATTAAAGTTTTTATCAATAAATGTTACTTTATTGGTTTCTTTTTTAAAACCGGCACCTTCATCCTGCAAAGAATTTAGAACTATCAAATCTAAGTTTTTTTTCTGGATTTTCAGCTTCGCATTTTCAATTTCATTTTCTGTTTCAAGGGCAAAGCCTATTAAAAACTGATTTTTTTTAATAGCTCCTAAAGAGGATAAAATATCTTTTGTTTTCTCTAATTCAATCGAAAACTCACTTGCATTTTTCTTAATCTTTTGTAACGCAACCTCTTTGGGTTTGTAATCTGCAACGGCCGCTGCTGCTATTGCTGCATCAGAATCATCAAAATGTTTGTGACAGGCATCGTACATTTCCTGCGCCGACATTATATTTATAACTTCAATCGAAGGATTTTTAACTTTATAATGTGTTGGCCCTGAAACTAAAATAACCTGAGCTCCAAGATTTGCGGCTGCATTTGCAATATCAAATCCCATTTTTCCAGAAGAATGATTTCCTATAAAACGTACGGGATCTATTGCTTCGTATGTTGGACCTGCAGTTATTAGTATTTTTTTTCCTTTAAGGGGTAATTTGCTTTCTAAATCTGCTTCAAGAAAAGCTATAATGTTTTCTGGTTCAGCCATTCGGCCTTCTCCAGATAAACCACTTGCTAATTCTCCTTTTTCAGCGGGAATAATAATATTTCCGAATTGCTTTAAGGCATTGAAACTAGAAATTGTAGAGGGGTGTTTGTACATATCCAAGTCCATTGCGGGAGCAAAATAAACTGGACATTTAGCCGATAAGTATGTTGCAATTAAAAGATTATCGCAATTTCCTGTTGCCATTTTAGACATTGTATTTGCTGTTGCAGGAGCTATCAGCATCAAATCTGCCCAAAGACCTAATTCAACGTGATTATTCCATACAGCATCTTCATTGTCGTCATTAAAGAAACTGGAATGTACAGGATTTTTTGATAAGGTAGATAACGTAAGTGGCGTTACAAAATCCTTAGAAGCAGGTGTCATTATCACTTGGACATGTGCACCTGCTTTTATAAAAAGTCGTACTAATGAGGCTGTTTTATACGCTGCAATTCCACCGGAAACTCCCAGTAAAATCTTTTTTCCGTTTAAAACTGACATTATACTATATTATTTGTTTGAACCTCTGTGGTAAGTTTTTCCGTCTAACCATTCCTGAACAGCTAAAGCGTGTGGTTTTGGTAATTTTTCGTAAAATTTAGAAACTTCGATTTGTTCTTTATTTTCAAAAACTTCTTCAAGACTGTCATTGTAAGTAGCAAACTCTTCTAATTTCTCAGTTAACTCTTTTTTAATTTCAGAATTAATTTGGTTTGCTCTTTTAGCCATAATGGTAATTGCTTCATACACATTTCCTGTTGGCTCTTCAATAACTGTTTTATTGTAAGTTATTGTGTTAACAGGAGCATTCGTCTTTTTTAAATCCATGACTTATTTTTATTTAGTATATTTTTGTAAATCTGTTTCAACTCTGGCATTCATTTCGTCTGCCTCTTTTTTGTATTTTGTATCGCTTTTGTACTTGATTAAGTTTGCGTAAGCTGTTTTTGCGATATTTAAACGTTCTTCCATTTTTGAAGGAACACTGTTTATTGCTAACTTATATGCTGAATCATATTTGTAAAACAAAGCATCTTCTTTAAAAGGAGTTCCCGGAAAATCAGCTATAAAATTATCAAAAGCTACTAAAGCTGATTTATAATCTGAAATTGTGTTGTATCCTTTAGCATTTTCGTATGCTTTTTTCTCTAATTTTCCATTTAAAACCTGTACGGTTTTATTTGCCTCAGGTATGTATTCTGAATTTGGATAATTATCAATAAATGCTTGTAATTTCTCTAAAGCTTTTACCGTATCAGCCTGATCTAAACTATAAACCGGCGATAATTTTGAATAACTGTAAGCTCCTAAATAAGCACATTCCTGTACTTTTTCGCTTCGCGGATATCCTGAAACAAAACTTTCAAACTGATACCCAGCCAGATAATATTGTTTTGTTTTGTAATAAGACTGTGAAAACATATAAAAAAGTTTTTCAGCCTGAGGTTTACCTCTATATGTTGGCGCTAATTGTTCAAAAAGACGAATGGCTTTATTATACTTGCCAGCTTCGTACATTTTTGTCGCCACTTCGAACTTTGCTGCAACATCTTCATTTTTTAACGCCTTTTGGTAATCACTACAAGAACAAAAAAGGGCTACAACAATTAATAGAGATACTATTTTTTTCATTTATTTACTTTTATTATGATTTTCTTAGACATTATGCCAAAGTAAAAATCACACCGAAGCTTTCGGGTGCAAATTTAGTCATTAATTTAGCGACTGCAAAATAATTTTTTAGTATCTTATAATACTAACACTTTAACAATTATTTAATGCTATTTTTTACAAACTCATTTAATCTTGCTGCTAAAGCGTCATCTACAGAAACCAGAGGTAAACGTACCACATTTTCAGCAATACCAAGGGCTTGAAAGACTTGTTTTATTCCGGCAGGGTTTCCTTGTTCGAAAATCATATCAATACAATCTGCTAAAAAGTATTGTGTTTTAAACGCTTCAACGGCTTTTTTATTCAATCCTAAGCGAATCATTTCTGAAAATTCTTTTGGAAAACCTTGTCCAATTACTGAAATTACACCTGCACCGCCCGCTAAAACGATAGGTAAAGCAATCATATCATCTCCGGAAATTACCAGAAAATCTTTTGGTGTATCTTTTATAAGTTTTAATGCCTGAGCCATGTCTCCTGCCGCTTCTTTTATAGCTACGATATTTTTAAAATCATTTGCTAAACGAACAACTGTCGACGGAAGCATATTACTTGATGTTCTTGCCGGAACGTTATATAATATTACAGGAAGCGGAGATGCTTCTGCAATTGCTTTAAAGTGCTGATAAATTCCTTCCTGAGTTGGTTTATTATAATATGGTGAAACTGAAAGTATGGCTTCGAAAGCAGAAAAATCTCTTGTTTTTAATTCTTCAACAATCTGCATGGTGTTATTTCCTCCAACTCCAAGAACTAATGGCAGTCTTCCTTTATTAACATCAATTACGGTGCTGATAACTAACTCTTTTTCTTCTTGTGTTAAGGTAGCATTTTCTGCTGTAGTTCCCATAATGACAAGATATTCAACTCCTCCGTCAATCGAAAAGTTAACGACACGCTGCAACGCTTCGATATCTACTGAAAAGTCTTTTTTAAATGGGGTTACAAGCGCAACACCAGTTCCTATTAATGATTGCATATTTTGATTTATAATTTTATTTTATACTTTTTAAATACTTAAACAATTCTGTAATGAAAAGTTTATACTCTTTCATTGTAGTGCTAATCATCCAGCGATTTAATTTTTCATCGACCGAAGAAAACCCTACTTTAAATTTTGCTTTTGACTTGCTTGTGATCATCATTAAAATCGAAGTTTCCTCTTCATAATAACTAATCAAAAGATCAAATTCTGTATCTATAAATTCATTTAAAAAAACTTCTGTAACCTGCCCTTTCCAATCGATATGTTTTTTACCGAAAGTAGGTCTTGAATACGTTTTTTTCTTATCGAACTTACGTCTGTACGCTGCAATTTTTATGTTTTCGGGAGCAATTCCATTCGACACAAGTTCTTTTATTAACTCTTTTGAATGGCGAAATTCACTCTCATCAACCAGCAAACCAATGGTTTGTATATTGCTTGTAAAAACTTCGTTTTTGATAGTTTTTAAGTTATTTTTTAATGATTTTTTTACAAAAAATTCTCTTATATAATCTAAAAACATAGTACTTTTACGAATTACAAAATTAATTATTTAAGCCGCATTTAAAATGGTAAAACTAAAAAAGTATAACCGATTTTTAAAACTTTTTGTTATATTCTTAACACTATTTTCAATATTTTCCTGCAGTCCTAAGAATTATAATTTAACGAAGATAGAAGGAAAACAGATTCCAGTTGCAGAAAATAGTGCACAAACTCCAGAAATTGAGAATTTTATTAAACCTTATCGCGATAGAATTAATAAGGATTTAGACAGCGTTTTGGCGTATTGTCCTGAAACTCTTGATAAAAGTACAGGAAAATGGCAGACTTCTATTGGAAATTTATTGGCCGATGTCTGCTTAGAAAGAGGAAATAAAGTTTTTAAAATGCGTGAAAATAAAAGTATTGATATCTGCTTTTTAAATCATGGCGGTATTAGAGCGATTTTACCTAAAGGAAATGTTACGACGAGATCTGCTTTTGAAATTATGCCTTTTGAAAATAATATGGTTGTTCTGGCTTTAAAAGGTGAACAGATTTTAGAAATAACGTCTTATATAATAAGAGAGAAAAAACCGCATCCTTTGTCTGGAATGACTTTTACTATTGCAAAAGATAATACGGCAAAAAATATCCTGGTTCAGGGAAAACCGCTTGACGTAAATAAAACGTATTATGTTGCTACAAATGATTATTTGGCAAATGGCGGTGATAACATGAGTTTCTTTGCAAAAAATATTCAGAAATATGATTTGAATTACAAACTTCGAAATGTTTTAATTGATTATTTTAAGGAAGTTGATACAATTCCGGTTCCTAGAGATATTCGTATTACAGAAGAGTAAAAAAATATTTTGCCACGAATTGCACAAATTTTCACAAATTTAAATTGTCAAAAAATAATTCGTGTTAATTCGTGCAATTCGTGGCAAAAAAATCACCAAAATATAAAGTTCCCTGCAAAAAATATAGAAAATGAAAAGAAGAGAATTTATCGAAAAAACAGCTGCAAGTACTGCCTTATTAAGTTTAGGATTGTCGTTGAGCAGTTTTGGAAATAATGACATAAAACACTTAACTGTTCTGCATACAAACGATGTTCACAGTCATATAGATCCGTTTCCGGCTGATGATCCGCGTAACCCAAATAAAGGCGGCGTGTCTCGTCGTGCGGCGCTTATTGAAACGATTCGTAAGGAAAATCCAAATGTTCTTTTGTTAGATGCGGGTGATATTTTTCAGGGAACTCCGTATTTTAATTATTATGGTGGTGAATTGGAATTTAAGTTAATGAGTATGATGAAATATGACGCATCAACTATTGGAAATCATGATTTCGACAATGGTCTTGATGGTTTGTATGCTCAAATGCCTCATGCAACTTTTGAATTTATAAATTCTAATTACGATTTTAAAAATACCGTAATGAACGGTTTGGTGAAACCGTATAAAATTTTCAATAAAAACGGAATCAAGGTTGGTGTTTTTGGTGTAGGTATTGAACTTCAGGGTTTAGTTGACAAACAATTATACAAGGAAACTGTTTATAATGATCCTGTAGAAGCTGCTCAGGATATGACACGTTTATTAAAACAGGAAGAAAAATGCGATTTGGTAATTTGCCTTTCACATCTTGGTTATAAATATAAAGATGAACCTTCGAAAATTTCTGATTTAAAATTTGCGGAACTTACGCAGGATATTGATTTAATTATTGGCGGACATACGCACACTTTTCTTGACAAACCTACTATTGTAAAAAACAAAGCCGGAAAAGAGGTATTGGTTAATCAGGTTGGGTGTTACGGAATAAATTTAGGCCGTATCGATTTTTATTTTGATAAGGATAAAGCTCACAGCAATCAAGCTAGATCAATTATTGTATAAGGCTCTTTTATGCATTTTTATTTTTTCGAGGAAATATTCGACCATAAAGTAGTAGGCTAAAATTTGTGTTATATCACGAATCAGTACTAAAACTACGGAGTGCGAAAAGTATTCATTGAAGATGTAGAATATATCTGAAAATATATAACTTACTGCCATTAATGACATTAATAGAGTTATAAATGTACCTTTTGTAATGTAACTTACAAAAGAGAAATAACTTATATAACTGAGGATTATTCCGTAAATGATATAGATATAATCAAACTTTTTAGTGTTGTCAAATTTCATACTGAGTACTGAAATAAGCAGATAAACGATAAAAATTATTACTAAGGATATTGGCAAAATATCCTTTTTCTGTAATCTTATTTTTTCGTGTTCTACTATAAAAAGTTTCATGATTAAAGCGTATACAATAAGAAAACTTATTACGGCTCCCATTTCGGAAACCTCAACGTCCATAAGGTCAAAAACCTGACCTATAAAGCAGAATAGAAAAATAAAACTTTCGGTTTTCTTGATTTTGAATTCACTGCTTATTAAAAAATAAATAAAAATGGCAGGCAGCACTATCGCCTTTGCATAAATGGCAAGGAAATCTTGTTCTGTCCAATCAAAAATAATTGTAAACAGTAACGCCAGGAAGAATAAAATTAACGATGGTTTATTAGCCTTCATTCAGTTTAGTTATAAAATCATCTTCAGATAGTATAGGAATATTCAATTTATTTGCTTTTTCTAATTTAGCCGGTCCCATGTTATCTCCCGCCACGACAAAGTCGGTTTTTGCAGAAATCGAACTTCCTACTTTCCCACCGTTATCTTCAATCGTCTTTTTTAAATCGTCTCTCGAAAATTGGCTGAAAACTCCTGAAACTACAAAAGTTTTTCCAATAAATTTCTCGGTAGCATTTGGGTTTATTCTTTCTACGGTTTCAAATTGAACTCCATAACTTTTAAGACGTTCAATTATGATTTTATTTTCTTCGTTTTCAAAAAATTCTATTACGCTTTTGGCAATTCTTTCTCCAATTTCATCAACCAAAATTAAATCCATTAAAGAGGCCTGACTTAAAGCGTCGATATTTTTATAATGTTTAGCCAGTTTTTTGGCTACGGTTTCTCCAACAAAACGAATTCCGAGTGCAAACAGTACGCTTTCAAATGGAATTTCTTTTGATTTTTCTACTCCTTTTACCAAATTTTCAGCTGATTTTTGCGCCATTCTTTCCAGATGCAAAATATCCTCCACTTTTAATTCATATAAATCGGCATAATTGTGAACTAAATTATTTTTGAAGAGCAGCGCCACTGTTTCGCCGCCAAGTCCTTCGATATCCATTGCTTTTCTCGAAATATAATGCTGCACTCTTCCGATAATCTGCGGAGGACAGCCGTAAAAATTCGGGCAGTAATGGTTTGCTTCTCCGACATTTCGAACCAATTCGGTTTGACATTCCGGACAATGTGTAATGTAGTGCGTTATTTCTGAATTTTCTGGGCGTTTTTCTAAATCTACAGCGATAATTTTAGGGATAATCTCTCCTCCTTTTTCAACAAAAACGGTATCATTTATTCTGATATCTAATTTTTCAATTTGGTCTGCATTATGAAGAGAAGCTCTTTTTACAATGGTTCCGGCCAATTGAACTGGTTCCAAATTTGCCACGGGAGTAATCGCTCCTGTACGCCCAACTTGATAAGATATTGATTTTAATTTGGTTGAAACTTGCTCTGATTTGAATTTGTATGCGATTGCCCAGCGTGGTGATTTTGCTGTATATCCTAATTCTTCCTGAGAATGTATGCTGTTTACTTTGATTACAACACCGTCTGTTTCATAAGGTAATTGATGACGGTGTACATCCCAATAGTCAATAAAATCAAAAACTTCCTGCATGTTATTGACTAACTTGGCTTCGTTTGGAACTTTGAACCCCCATTTTCTGGCTGATTCTAATCCTTCATATTGGGTTTTAAACGGAAGGTTATTTCCTGTTACAAAATACAGTAAACATTCCAGCGGACGTTTTGCTACCTCAGCACTGTCTTGCAGTTTTAAACTTCCCGAAGCTGTGTTCCTTGGGTTTGAATAGGGAGTTTCGCCAATCTCAATCAATTCTTGGTTCATTTTTTCGAAACCTGCATGCGGCAGAATAATTTCTCCTCGAATGTCAAATTTTTCAGGGTAATCTCCTTTTAATTTTATTGGAATTGATTTGATTGTTTTAATGTTATTGGTCACCTCATCTCCCTGAAAACCATCACCGCGCGTTAACGCCTGAACTAATTTTCCGTTTTCATAAGAGATACTGATTGAAGCTCCGTCGTATTTTAATTCGCAGGTATATTGCAGATCTATATTTCCCAGAACGCGCTGAATTCTGTTTTCCCAATCGATTAAATCTTCTTTCGAATAGGAATTATCAAGAGAATACATTCTGTATTGGTGCGCAATGGTCTTGAAATTTTTAGTTACGGCTCCGCCTACTCTTTGGGTTGGAGAATCTTCATCAAAAAATTCCGGGTGTTTATTTTCTAAATCCTGAAGTTGTTTTAGTTTAATATCGAAATCATAATCAGAAATTGTGGCGTTATCCAACACGTAGTAATTGTAATTGTGTTGATTAAGTTCGTCTCTTAATGTTTGGATGGTTTCCTGAATATTCATAAACTGGTAAAATAATGCTGATTTTGACTTAAAAATAAATGAATATCAAAATTAGGATTATTTTTGTTTAAATAACATTAAACACAAAAGTTTTATAAAATCAAAAATCAGGCAGCAAAAACTTGCGGCCTGATTTTCTCCTTGTCCATTATTCTTAAAAAAGAATTTAAAAAAAACCAACTTCCAAATGGTTTCTATGTTCTACATCTTAAAATCTAATTATCAATAAATTAGATCGAAAATATAGTACTATTTTTGAATAATGATGAAATCGGAGCGTCTGTTTAATAAATGTTCTTCTTCAGTACATTTCACTCCATTTTTGCATTTATTGATTAATCGGCTTTCACCGTAACCAATGGCACTTTCGATTCTTGAAGCGTCAATTCCCTGCGAGATAATATAATCTCTTGTTGATTTTGCCCTGTTATCTGAAAGCTTTAAGTTATAAGCATCTTTTCCTCTTGAATCTGTATGTGATTCAATTTTGATTCTGATGTTTGGAAATTTTTGCATGATGAAAACTACTTTCGTCAATTCTTCGACTGCCAAAGGTGTAATGTCGTATTTGTCGTAGTCAAAATAAATTGGTTTAACATCTACTTTTTCAACACCTTTCTTTTTTACCACTAAATCGTCATAATTGCTAAGTTCAAAATTGATATTTGGAATTTCACCTTCATTTTCTTTTGTAGTTGTTACCGTTTTTTCGTCACTGCTGTAATTTGGTTTGGCAGCAATCATATTAACCACTTTATCACAAGGAACGACAATGGCGTATTTTCCTTCGTAGTTGGTTTTGGTTTCGCCTAAAACTTCTTTAAAAGAATTGTAAGCCATTACGGTTACATCTGATAATGGAAGTTTAGATTTTCTGTCAACGGCAATTCCCGAAATACTTTGGTTACAAACCGGTTTTCCTTTTACAAAAGAATAAATATCATCGTCTCCTTTTCCTCCTGCTCTGTTGGATGAAACGTAACCGTAACTATCTGACTTATCAACGATATAAGCAAAATCGTCTTTGTTACTGTTTATTGGAGCGCCAAGATTTCTTGGGGTTGTAAAAGTTCCGTCTGATAAAAATTTACTTTCGTAAACATCTAAATCTCCTAAACCATAATGCCCGTCTGAAGAAAAATAAAGCATTCCGTTTCTGTAATAAGGAAAAAGGTCATTACCAATTGTATTGATTTTTGGTCCAAGATTGAGCGGTGTACTCATTGTTCCGTCATCTGAAATTTTTACCACATACAAATCTGTTTCCCCAAATCCGCCCGGCATATCTGATGCGAAGAAAAGCCATTTTCCGTCATCGCTTAAAGAAGGATGCCCAACTGAATAATCATCGCTGCTAAAGAATACGTTTTGCGGATTTTCTAATTTATTATCTACAACATCACCTTTAACAATTTGAAAATTATTGACTTTATCACCATCAACAACTAATTTGTTTTTCTTTAAAATATTAGTTGTGTAATAAATCGTTTTTCCACTTGCATCAAATGTGGCTGTTGCTTCGTGATATTTGCTCATTACATTTGGAATAAACAAACTTTCATTAAATAAGCCTCCGTCTGCAGGGTTTCTTTCGGAAACATACAAATTCAGGAATGGCTGATTGTTCCAAGTGTATAGTTTTTCGCTAAACTTGGTTGTATCTCTTGCCGAAGTAAAGACAATTTTTTCCTGAAAAAAAGTGGTTCCAAAATCAGATTTACTGGTATTGATATCCAGGTTTTTAATTTGATACAATGGCTTTGCTTTCGCTAAACTATCTAATTGCTTTTTCTGAGCAACATAGCGGTTAATTTCCTTTTGATCTCCTTTTTTATCCAGATATTCCTTGGTTATTCTATCTGCTTCATCATAATCCATAACAGCTTTCATGCTTTGAATGTATCTCAGATAGTAAATATCAGTTAGATTATTGCCCTGCGCTTCGTATAATTTTTTATACCATTTAAGGGCATTTCGTGCATCAGAAATAAAATAATACGAGTCTGCGGCATTTTTTAATGTTTGTGTCGACGGACTGCTGATATTCTGTAAAATTTCTTCATAAGCCTTTGATGCATCTGTATACGAATAATTTCTAAACAAAGCATCGGCTTTCTTTAAATTAGTCTTTTGAGCAAAACTAAACGTAATGCTCAAGACTAAACTTAGGATATATAATTTTTTCATATGTTTTGTTTTTAGAAGAATCGTGGAGATTTAATTTTGCTTTGTCCTTTGTTGAATGAATAACGCAGGATAAATTCGTGCGTCCCATCGTTGTATTTATTCAATTGACTTGTGGTGTAATCAAAAGCATATCCTAAATAAAAACTAGGAGATACTTGAAAACCTGCCAGAATACTTACTGAATCATCTGTTCGATATGATCCTCCAATAACAAATTTTTCATAAAGCATAAAATTCGCCGATACATCAGCAGTTATCGGTGCTCCGCTTACTGCTTTTACTAAAAATGCTGGTTTGAACTTCAAATTTGGGTTCAAATCAAAAACATATCCTCCCATTAAATAATAATGCAAACGATCGTAATCTATCGATTCCTGCACATCATCATAATAGTTGTTTGAAATAAAACTTGGAATAGAGAATCCTAAATACCATTTTTCTGTGTAATAGTAAATTCCGGCTCCTACTGCTAGTTTCATTTGATTGTCTATATTTTGGTTTAGGAGAACATCATTATTATCATAATATCTTCCTTTTGACCAATCTATATTTAGCATTCTCATACCTGCTTTTATACCAAATGCTAATCTTTTTTCGTACCCAAGAGGTAATGAATAAGAAAAGTTTCCGTCAAGGTATAATTCATTTGAAGGACCAATTTTGTCATTAACTACACTCAATCCTAAACCGATTTTTTCATTTGAAAGCGGTGAGTGAATGGAAAACGATTGTGTTTCTGGTGCCCCTGAAATTCCTACCCATTGTGAACGGTGTAAAAGTGTGGCTTCGAGAGTGCCGGTAGATCCGGCATAAGCCGGATTTACCGCCATTGTATTATACATATACTGCGTATATTGAGGATCTTGTTGTGCACTGACACAAACTGTAATAAGAGAACATATTAAAATGAAATACGTTTCTAATGGTTTTATATATAGTTTCATAACGATACTTATTTAGTTTAATTAATTAGATGATTAATAGAATGTTATCTCATTATTGATAACCATCCTTTTTTAACCGTTCCATCTCCAATGGTAATCACATAAAAATAAGTACCTGTTGGCAGCATATCTCCTCTATTAACTACTCCGGATACATTTGCAGTTCCGTCCCAATCGTTCTCATAGTGTGCTTTGCTGTACACTAATGCACCATATCTATTAAAAACTTTTAACTCATTGTTAGGATGTGTTTCGATACAATCAATTCTAAACAAGTCATTAGCTCCGTCATTATTTGGTGTAAACTCATTGTAAACTGTTAAACAAATTGGCTCAACCGAAGCTGAAGCTGAATTGTTTGCTGCATCGACATCTAAAGGAGTTGAGTTTTCGATAGCAGCAACATTTAAGTAATTTCCGCTTGAAAGTACTTCTGCAACTATTGTTAACGTTACACTTTGTCCTGCAGGCAGTGCTGGGATTGTCCAAAGTCCTGTTGCCGGATTATAAGTTCCTGTTGATGTATTAGAGCTAACTAAATTATATCCTGTTGGTAATAAATCACTAACAAGTGTATTGATGAAACCTCCTTCGCCAACATTGTTTACCGTAATTGTAAATGTTACGTTATCACCAAAATTTGGCGTTGGATTATCAACCACATTCGTAATTGTTAAATCAGAACATGTTGCCACTGTTACGTTTAAGAATTTAGTTGTGGTTTCATCACAAGTATTTGTGTAAGTAACCTCAACTCTTCCCGGTCCAATATCTGACCAAGAGATTGTTGCAGATCCGTCTGCAGTTCCTCCGCCAGAAGTGATTGTTCCGTTTGTAACTGACCAAACATAATTTGATTTTCCATTTGCAATTGAATAGGTTACTCCTTGGAAAACACATGGTGTGTCGTCTGTAGTTGTAAGCTGTACTAAAGCATCATTTTCAAAGGCTATTGTAATACCCAGTCTTGCTGCGCTTTCGCATCCGTTTGTTGTGTTACTAAGTGCAGCGGCATAATACGTACCGGCTGTTAGTAATGTTCCTGCTGGCAGCGGTGTTCCGCCTGTTGCGGTGGCGTAGAATACAACGTTTGGTTCATTAACCAAGATGTTTGCTATTGTTGGCAGTTTAGATAAACAGAACGTTTGTGTTGCATTTGGCGTTGTAATGACACCCGGGGTATTTACATTTACTGCAACTGCTAATCTCACTGGATTTTCACAATTTATAGCACTTGACACAGCTCCATAATAAGTTCCTGTTGCTAAAGCTGTTGTGGCTGGAATTGCTGTTCCGCCTGTAGCAGAAGTATACCAAATCACATTTGCTTCATTTACCTGAATATTAGCAACTGTTGGTGCATTTATTGAACAGAAATCCTGTGTAGCATCTGCTGTCGTTGGCGTTGGACTCGGATCTGTTACTGTTACAGTAACTTGTAAACGAGTTGAGCTTTCACAACCTGTTGCCGGATCTACAATATTTCCATAGTAAATACCTGATGTTAATGCTGTAGCTGCCGGAATCGCTGTTCCGCCTGTGGCTGTGCTAAACCAAGTTACATTGCTTTCATTTACCTGAATACTTGCAATTGTTGGTGAAGCTGTTGAACAGAAGCTTTGCACAGCATTGTTTGTTGTTGGATTAATTGTGTTTCCAACTGTAACTGCAACTAATAACCTCACGCTGCTTTCGCATCCTGTTACCGGATCCTGAATTGCTCCATAATAATTACCTGTTGCCAAAGCTGTTGTAGCTGGAATTGCTGTTCCGCCTGTAGCAGCTGTATACCAAACTACATTTATTTCATTTACCTGAATGTTAGCAACCGTTGGTGCATTTCCAGAACAGAAAGTCTGTGTAGCATCTGTAGTTGTTGGTGTAACAGGATCTGTTACCGTAACTGCAATTGCTAATCTTACTGCACTTTGACAATTTGTTGCCGGATCTAAAATGGCTGCATAATAAGTTCCATTTGTCAAAGCAGTTGTAGCTGGAATTGCTGTTCCACCTGTTGCTGTACTGTACCAAACAACATTTGATTCATTTACCTGAATATTGGCAAAAGTTGGTGCATTAACTAAACAAAAGTCTTGTGTTGCATCTGTTGTAGTTGGTGTTCCCGGATCGGTTACGCTTACGGCAACTGCTAATCTAACATTGCTTTCGCAATTAGTTGTCGGATCTAGAATTGAAGCGTAATAGGTTCGTGTTGCTAAAGCTGTTGTAGTTGGAACTGCTGTTCCGCCTGTGGCAGCTGTGTACCAAACTATTGTTCCAACAGCTGGTGTATTTATCTGAATGTCGGCAACTGTTGGCGCATCAACTAAACAGAAATCTTGTGTTGCATCTGTAGTTGTTGGTGTTCCTGGATCGGTAACACTTACTGCAATTGCTAATCTAACATTGCTTTCGCAATTAGTTGTCGGATCTAGAATTGAAGCGTAATAGGTTCCTGTTGCTAAAGCTGTTGTTGCAGGAACTGCTGTTCCGCCTGTGGCAGCTGTGTACCAAACTATTGTTCCAACAGCTGGTGTGTTTACCTGAATATCAGCAACTGTCGGAGCATCAACTAAACAGAAATCTTGTGTTACATCTGTTGTAGTTGGAGTTCCAGGATCTGTTACGCTTACTGCAATCGCTAATCTAACATTGCTTTCGCAGTTTGTTGTTGGATCTAGAATTGAAGCGTAATATGTTCCAGTTGCTAATGCTGTTGTTGCTGGAACCGCTGTTCCGCCTGTAGCAGCTGTGTACCAAACTATTGTGCCTACCGCTGGTATGTTTACCTGAATGTCGGCAACGGTTGGCGCATCAACTAAACAGAAATCTTGTGTTGCATCTGTTGTAGTTGGTGTTCCAGGATCAGTTACGCTTACTGCAACTGCTAATCTAACATTGCTTTCGCAGTTGGTTGTTGGATTTAGAATTGAAGCGTAATATGTTCCAGTTGCTAATGCTGTTGTTGCTGGAACCGCTGTTCCGCCTGTAGCAGCTGTGTACCAAACTATTGTTCCTACCGCTGGTGTGTTTACCTGAATGTCGGCAACAGTTGGCGCATCAACTAAACAGAAATCTTGTGTTGCATCTGTAGTAGTTGGTGTCCCAGGATCTGTTACGCTTACTGCAATCGCTAATCTTACCGCACTTTCACAATTTGTTGTTCCGTTCAAAATTGATGCATAATAAGTACCTGTAGTCAAAGCTGTCGTAGAAGCGATTGGAGTTCCGCCTGTCACAGCAGTATACCAAACTATTGTTCCAACGGCTGGTGTGTTTACCTGAATATCGGCAACTGTCGGCGCATCAATTAAACAGAAATCTTGTGTCGTATCTGTAGTAGTTGGTGTTCCCGGATCGGTTACACTTACTGCAACTGCTAATCTAACATTGCTCTCGCAGTTTGTTGCTGGATTTAGAATTGAAGCATAATATGTTCCTGTTGCTAAAGCTGTTGTAGTAGGAACTGCTGTCCCGCCTGTAGCAGCTGTATACCAAACTATTGTGCCTACTGCTGGTGTATTTATCTGAATATCGGCAACGGTTGGCGCGTCAACTAAACAGAAATCTTGTGTCGTATCTGTAGTAGTTGGTGTTCCTGGATCGGTTACGCTTACTGCAATTGCTAATCTAACATTGCTCTCGCAGTTTGTTGTTCCATTTAAAATTGAAGCGTAGTAGTTTCCTGTTACTAAAGCTGTTGTGGTTGAAATCGCTGTTCCGCCTGTGGCAGCTGTGTACCAAACTATGGTACCTGCTGCTGGTGTGTTTACCTGAATATCGGCAACGGTTGGTGCATCAACTAAACAGAAATCTTGTGTTGCATCTGTAGTTGTTGGTGTTCCTGGATCGGTTACGCTTACTGCAATCGCTAATCTAACATTGCTCTCGCAGTTTGTTGTTCCATTTAAAATTGAAGCGTAGTAGTTTCCTGTTACTAAAGCTGTTGTGGTTGGAATCGCTGTTCCGCCTGTAGCAGCTGTGTACCAAACTATTGTGCCTACCGCTGGTGTGTTTACCTGAATGTCGGCAACGGTTGGCGCATCAACTAAACAGAAATCTTGTGTTGCATCTGTTGTAGTTGGTGTTCCAGGATCAGTTACGCTTACTGCAACTGCTAATCTAACATTGCTTTCGCAGTTTGTTGCTGGATTTAGAATTGAAGCGTAATATGTTCCAGTTGCTAATGCTGTTGTTGCTGGAACCACTGTTCCGCCTGTAGCAGCTGTGTACCAAACTATTGTTCCTACCGCTGGTGTGTTTACCTGAATGTCGGCAACAGTTGGCGCATCAACTAAACAGAAATCTTGTGTTGCATCTGTAGTAGTTGGTGTCCCAGGGTCTGTTACGCTTACTGCAACAGCTAATCTTACCGCACTTTCACAATTTGTTGTTCCGTTCAAAATTGATGCATAATAAGTACCTGTAGTCAAAGCTGTCGTAGAAGCGATTGGAGTTCCGCCTGTCACAGCAGTATACCAAACTATTGTTCCAACGGCTGGTGTGTTTACCTGAATATCGGCAACTGTCGGCGCATCAATTAAACAGAAATCTTGTGTCGTATCTGTAGTAGTTGGTGTTCCCGGATCGGTTACACTTACTGCAACTGCTAATCTAACATTGCTCTCGCAGTTTGTTGCTGGATTTAGAATTGAAGCATAATATGTTCCTGTTGCTAAAGCTGTTGTAGTAGGAACTGCTGTCCCGCCTGTAGCAGCTGTATACCAAACTATTGTGCCTACTGCTGGTGTATTTATCTGAATATCGGCAACGGTTGGCGCGTCAACTAAACAGAAATCTTGTGTCGTATCTGTAGTAGTTGGTGTTCCTGGATCGGTTACGCTTACTGCAATTGCTAATCTAACATTGCTCTCGCAGTTTGTTGTTCCATTTAAAATTGAAGCGTAGTAGTTTCCTGTTACTAAAGCTGTTGTGGTTGAAATCGCTGTTCCGCCTGTGGCAGCTGTGTACCAAACTATGGTACCTGCTGCTGGTGTGTTTACCTGAATATCGGCAACGGTTGGTGCATCAACTAAACAGAAATCTTGTGTTGCATCTGTAGTTGTTGGTGTTCCCGGATCAGTTACACTTACTGCAACTGCTAATCTTACGCTGCTTTCACAGCCTGTAATAGCGTCTGTTGCAGCTCCATAATAAGTTCCAGTTGTTAATGCTGTTGCAGATGGAATCGCTGTTCCGCCTGTTGAAACATTATACCAAACTACATTTGATTCATTTACCTGAATACTTGCAATTGTTGGGGCATCAACTAAACAGAAATCTTGTGTAGTATCTGTAGTTGTCGGCGTATTTGGATCACTTATGATAATTACAGCATCTTGTAATGTTCCTGCAAGATTTTCACAAGTATTATCGCTGGCAACAGCCACATGATAAGTAATTGGACTCATTGCTTTTGTCAATCCTACAGCTGTTAAAACACCTGCTGCATTGATTGTATAAGTAACTCCTGCTATAACTGAACCATTTGTTATTGGCTGCGTTCTGGCTGCATCTAAATACCAGGTAAATACCGGATTTGTTAATGTTGGTGCAGTTGGAGTCAATGATGCTGGCACGCTGTGACAAACTGTTAAATCATCAACTAAAATATCATTTACAGTTGAAGGAGGCAGAATTGTAAATGTAATTTGTTTTCTGTCTGCAACTGCAGTTTCACAAAATTGATCTCCGCTAACTCCTACATAATAGGTATAAGTTCCCGGAGCTAATCCATTTACGATTAACTGTGCCGTTGTTTCTCCAGGAATCAACTGCGCTGTAGTTCCGTTAAAGCTATACCAGTAATAAACAGGATTTGTTACAACTGGTGTTCCGCTCAAACTTGTCGCTAATGTTACAGTTCCTGAAGGAGAACAAATTGAAGTTGTTGTTCCTCCATTTAAAGTAATATCTGTTAAAGCATTTACCGGAGTCGAAGCTTTAATTTCAACGGTTACTTCTCCTCTAGCAAAAGTTTCACAACCATAACGTACTGGCTGAACATAATATTTATAGATTCCTGCTGTTAAACTTGCCGGCACTGTATAAGTAATTCCTGTAGCAAGTGCAGTTCCTCCTGTTGGTGCATCATACCATATATAAGTTGAACAGGCTTCCTCGGGTATTTGAAGCGTTATATCCGCTCCCGGGCAGACCGTTATTTTATTATCCGGATCAGCTCCTATTACGGTTGTGTTTGCAACTCTTTCTACTGTGTGAACTCTTAATAAATCTAATACCCCTAAAGTTCCTCCTAAACGAATTCTTACTCTATCGTATGATTCTGCTGTTGGTGAAGAAACCAAAACCATTGCCATTGTATTTCCCGGCAATAAGTTTGAGCTAAAAAATGGACTTGAATTGTCAATTGGCGCTCCAACGGCAACACTTCCCAAGTAACGCTGAATAGTAAATCCATTTAATAAATTAACACTTAAAATTGAACCTGGTCTTGAAACGACAATTCTTAGTGTATCACTTACAACTGATGGTGTTTTGAATTCAACTGTTAAATCGGCAGCAGCCAAAACTCCTAATCCGCTGTACATTGTAGCAAAAGTTGCAATATCATTGTCTGCAACATTCCATGCATCGCTCACTCCTATTGCACCTGTAACAGTTATAGCTCCTAAATCAGTTGCGCCATAAAAAATATCACGAATATCCCCAGACGTACAAACGGCACTTGAAACTGATCTGTTATAATGTGCGTCGAATACTTTTGTGTTTTGAACAACACTTAAAAGTGAAGCTGACTGAATACGTATTCCGTCATAATTCTGCGGACCCGAAGCATCTGAAGGGACAAACGTAAACTCAAAGGTATTGTCTCCAGGAATTAAATTCAATAATGGGCCAGATATGGACTGCATTGTTCCGATATCAACTCCTCCAATTGTGCCTATTACTGATAAATTTTGACCAACCGCTAATAAGCTGGATTCAGAACCCAATTTAATAGTTACCGGTGTTCCTTTTACAATAGGTGCCGGCCAGGTTAAATCTTGCCAGGTTGTACCCACTCCTAAAAGTCCTAAACCTGTTGTAATTGTAGAGAATGTCTGCGGATCACCGTCAACTGCATTTGCTCCGTCGGTAACTGTTCCTGTAACTATTGTTCCAGATGTTTGTGCTGTTGCATAAACTCTTTCTGTTAAAGATTGACAATTGCTAAGATCAATTACATTAATTACTTTGGTTGCAGTTGCAGAACAGATTCCGTCGCTGGCAACAACTGTATAAGTATAAACTCCCGGTGTGTTTAAAACTCCGGTAGTAAATGTTGGTCCGGTTAAAGCATTTCCTTGAGGATCAAACCATGAAATTGTTCCTGTTGATGTCGCTGTTAAGGTAACATTTGAACCTATATTTACGGATTCTGATGGATTTGTTACAACTAAACTTGGCAATGCATTTATTGTCACTGTAACAGATTGCTGTACCGAAGGACAAGTAACTCCATTACCCTGAGCTAAAATTGAATAAACACCACTTAATGTAATATTAGCCGCAGCATCTGCAGTTATTACATTATTTGATGGATCATAAAAAGTATAAGTTGTATTTCCTGTTGAATCAAAATTAGTTATTGCATCTCCTAAATTGGCACTTCCACAACCTGCTAATGCTGCATTTACAGTTAAAACAGTAGTTGAAGGGAAGTTAACGGTTACTTGTTTTAATGTTCCGTTTACATTTTCACAAGTTCCGCCATTTAAAATGGATACGAAATAATTATAAGGCGTTCCTGCAGCATTTAAACCTGCTATAGTAAGTTCTCCTGTTATGGCATCTTTCGTAAATGTTACTCCAGGCTGAGTTGCTACTGTAGTTCCTGTTATAATTTCCTGAGTTTTATTTTGATCTGTATAATATTTAAACTCAGCTCCTGTAATTGTTGATGATGTTGGAGTTAATACTGCACCTCCGGCACAAGTAGCCTCAACTGGAGTTGTAATTATAACATCAGCATCTGTAGGAATTGACAATACTGTAACGGTAACTGCCTGACGTAAACTATTAATACAAGTTCCTCCACGAGTTGCTTCTAAATAATATGTTGTAGTAGATGTTAAAGAAGCCGTTGGATTAACTGCAACAATGTTTCCTCCTGTTGGTGCATCATACCATGTAAAGGTTTCTGTTCCTGTAGAAGAAGCTGTTAAAGAAGCTGTCTGTCCTGAACAAATTGGTGCCGAAGCTCCTGTTATTACTGCATTTGGAAATCTGTAAGAAGCAGCATAAATGTACAAATTAGCTAATGCTGTTGCCAAACCTCCTAATCTTACCTCAACCTGATCAAATGGTGCAGTTGCAGTAAAACTTGCTTTAAATCTATTTCCTGACAATGGTTGAAGATTCAATAAATTATCTGTAATTACAACCCTGTCATTATTATACGTTACCCCATTAAAAGTTGCCAGACTAACCGCTCCTAATAATGTACCATTGGTTAATCCGCCAGGTAATTCTAATTCAACATCAATTATATCTCCTGTCTGACCTGGCGTTGCAAAAGTCAAAAGCTGCTGAATGTAACCTCCAACACCGAGTGGTACAGTAAGTTCTGCATATGTACTTATATCACCATCTACAGAATTATTTTCATTAGCAGAAGTACACAAAACACATAAACCACCCGTACTTGTTATTTGAGAGCCGGCTTGTAAACAAGTACTAACATTATTTATTACAATAACATTAATAACTCCTCTTACTGGATTTGTACAATCTGTCAGTGCATCAACTGCTTCAACATAATATGTTTTGTTAGCTGTTAAAACAGGGCTTGGAGTATATGATGTTGTATTTAAAGCTACAGATGTACCTCCTGTTGGAACATCATACCAATTGTATGTCACTCCTACTACAGGATTAGAGACTGACAATGCAACTGTTTGCCCAGATTGTATAATAACATCTGAAGAAGCAAAAGTTGGCACTGCAGGCAGTGGATTAATGGTAAGATTTACAGCTGTACGTGTTGGCGTTGAACAACTTCCAACAACTGCTTCAACATAATAATTTGTATTTGCTGTTAAAGCCGGTGTCGTAAATGAAGTTCCTGTAAATACCAAATTTCCTCCTAATGCAGCATCGTACCAATTATAAGTCGTACCTACTACTGGTGCCTGAACCGTTAAAGTCGTTGTCCCTCCGCTGCATATTGTTGATGGAGAAACATCAACTACAGGCAGTACAGGATTATCTACTAAAACCTGAACTGGGTTTCTTTCACTGTTAACGCAGCTATTTCTTGTTATTTCAACATAATAAGTTGTTGCTGTTGTTAAAGCCGGAGTTGTAAATGCAGCTGTAGAAGCTAGTGAAGCCCCGCCAGTCGATGCGTTATACCAATTAACAGTTTCACCAACTGCAAGAGCGGCGGTTAATGTTGTCGTTTGTCCGCTGCAAATAGTTGTATTTCCTGTTATAACCGGAGCTTTATATCTATAAGCTGCCTGATAGATATCTAAATTTGCTACTAACGCAGCCAAACCTCCTAATCGAATTTCTACACGATCAAAATTTGCTCCGGCAGTTATGCTTGCTCTAAAACGGTCTCCGCTTAATGCTTGCAAAATAATTGACGGATTGTCAATTGAAATTCTGTCATTATTATACGTTGCTCCATTATACGTTGCCAGACTAATCTCTCCTAATAATGAAAGATTGGTTAATCCGCCTGGTATTTCTAATTCAACATCAACAATGTCACCCGTCTTACCCGGATTAGTAAATTGCAATGTCTGCTGAATCCATCCATTAATTAAACCAAGAGGAACCGTAAGTCTTGCTGCAGTTGCTGTATTTCCATCTACAGAATTATTTGGATCTGTGGAACTACACAATAAACACAAACCATTTTGTGTTGTCTGCTGGCTGCTGGCTTCAAGACATCCACCTAAAGCTGACAACTGAACCGTAACTGTTAAAGGAACTCTTACTGCACTAACACAGCTGCCGTTTGGGCTTTGAGCTTCAACGTAATATGTTGTTGTTGCAGTTAAAATAGGTGTAGTAAAATTTGGGGTATTTGTTGCAACCGGTGTTCCGCCTGTAGGCACATCATACCAATTTAATTGTGCTCCGGGTTCAGAAGTTTCTGCATTTAGAGTTGCACTCTGCCCTGACTGAATCGTAACACTTTGTGTTAAAACTGTTGGTGTTGCAGGAACTGCCGTAGAAACTACATTGACTGTAGTACGTGTAGGGCTTATACAACTGCCTATCGCACCTTCTACATAAAAGGTTGTAGTACCCAAAGGGACTGTAGGTGAATAGGTTGTTCCGGTTGCTAATGCTACTCCTCCACTTGCAACAGAAAACCAAGAGTATGTTGTTCCCGGAATTGGGTTTAAAAGCGTTAAAGTAGTCTGCTGCGTTGCTCCTGTAGAACAAATAGCAGTCCCAGCGTTATTAACCGCCGGCGCAACCGGGTTAGAAACATTAAGAACAACAGGTACCCGGACATTGCCTTCGCATCCAGCTGCACGGGAAATACCAATATAATAAGTAGTATTAGCATTTAAAGCAGGAGTTGTATAAGTGTTTCCTGTTGCTAATGGTGTTGTCGACGCTTCAGAACTATACCATGCAAGCGTAGTTCCTGCTGCTGGAGTGGCTGTAAGCGTTGTCGCAGATCCGGCACAAACAGTTTGTGATAAACCGCCAGTAACTGTTGGCTGTGCAAACTCTAAACGAACATCATAAAGTCGTAAACTGAGTAAAAGACTTAAAGTCCCTCCAACTTGAATTTGTACTTGATTTGCATCGCCTGTTAAGGTATATTTTGCAACCCCAACAGTGTTTCCCAATAAAAAAATCAAATTCAAACTCGGGTCATTCAAAGCTACACTTGAACCTACATTGGTACCAGACATTTTGGTTTGAAGAGATACATTAGATAATAATCCAAGATCCAGCAAACCATTCCCTGTACCAAAGTAAATTGCAATTTGATCTCCTGCTCTTGCCGTCTGGTTCAAGGTCATTGTTTCTTCAACGAAACAACTTACACCAACAGCATTTGTCAGGGTTGCAAAAGTCGTTAAGCCTGCGCTGTCATAAGCGTTGGCGGGACTATCTACATTTAATCCTAAGCACAAAAATCCGCCTTGACTATTTGTTTGAGACACTGGTCTACAAATAGTCTGCGAAAATGAATTCGTGCATAATAAGAATAAAAATAATAGTCCTAATAATCTCTTCTGAAAGTTGAGACTACAAAAAGTAAATTTTTTTTTCATAATTTGGAAGATTAGAAAATGGACAATAAAATACCTGCTGCCATAAGCACGTATGCTTAGGCAATTAAAAAAACATTAAAAATCAATTAGTTAAACTCTAAAACAAATCCTTAGTACATAAAGAACTATAATTTAAATTTTTATTAAAAAAATTACGTTGTATCTAGTACACCGAAGTATACAATTGTGGCCTTTTTATTTTCTTCAAATAAAAAAAATCTCGAAACTTTTGGGAAATATTGATCTGCACCAATCTTCCAAATGAAGTGATTTGTTTTAAAATTAATTTTCATAAAAGAAAACTTAAAGTGTAAGGGGAGAATTTTAATTCAATAATATTTAACCAATTTCAAATAGAAAGTTGATTACTCTTTCTATGATTTTGATTTATCTAAAACCAAAATCTAAATTGAATCAATTAGACATTAAAGGTTTGTCCATTAAAAATAAAATTTAACGGATGACATAATCGTCTACACAATGTAGACAACACTTTAAATATTTAGAATTGAATATTAAAAACTTTTGAAAAAAGTCTGTAATAAAAGAAGGATAATCAAAAGGATGAATAAGTTTGTTTTTCTTCAGAATAATAAAATATAAAGCTAAAATGATATGAAGACCTAATGCAAACTCGATAAAGAAAGTAAATGTCAATTCCATAAGCAGAGCGATTAAAAGTTATTATTACAAAGGCGATTCAATTATAATTATTACATAGTATATTTTTTGAACTTAAAAGTTTAACAGATAAATTTTCTTTTGATTCTTATAGAAAAACCGAAAAACATTTTGTTTAACTTTTCTATTCTAAAATTATAAAAAACAAAACAATAAAACAAGTATAAAATTCTTATTTTTTTGAAGCTTTCTAAAAATTAAAAACTAATAAAGCTTTGTTAATATAAGAAAATACAGTGTTTTTATTTTAAAAACAACCGATTTCAAAAGACATAAAAACACTAGTGTTTTTATGTTAAATTTATTTTTTGTAGGTTTTAAATTACATTAAATAAATTTCAAACGATTGAAATTTAACAATTTAGAACTTAATGCAGTCAAAATTCATTAAAAATGAGACGAAATCATAAACTTTTAGTTATTGATAAAAAACCACGTAAAAATACGGGTGTTTAAAAATACAAAACATTAAACAAAAGTTAAAAACATAAAAAAAGGATAAACAATTAACATCATTGCTTATCCTTTTATAATATTTTGAAAATGAACTTATTACAACCTAAGACTCTAAAATTGTATTAATTTGAGTAAATAATTGTCCGTCACTTAAAAAAGCACCTTGTTTGATCAATTCAAAAATAGAAGAATTTCTATCCTCAGTAAAAACCTTTTTTCCAACTTTCATTTCTATATTTTCAGTAAACATATTATCGCTAAGCCATTGCAATCCTTCTTTACTTAAAAAATCAGTTTCTGGAAGTAATGACTTCAAAACTATCGATTGTACATAAGTATCAAAACATTGAAATAAAAAGATATGATTTTTTGAAAAATGCTCTAAAAATTCAGCTCTGCCCAAAACACCTTCCCAAATTAAATCTGAAAAAACATCCAGTTCCTGCTCTGCAACTTCTGGCTTATTTACTTTAAGAGAATCCCACTCTGCTTTATCTATTGCCTGAGTTGCTAAAAAACTTGCAAATTCTGCATGCAATTCATCAAACTGCTCTTTTGTTAATCTTGCGTACTTCATCTATTTTTTTATTGTTTAAACGCATTAAAAAGAGCTTTTAATAACAAAAAAAAGCCCTCGCAAATGCGAGGGCAAATTTATAACTTTTTTGTCATTACTAAAATATGTATCTAACACCAAATTGAGCCTGCCATCTCGACGTTAAACTGGCATCATAACTAAATGTTTTGGTCTGGGTATTATTAAAGGTATATGTTGGTGTATTTCCAACAACAGTCACCCCAATAGGCTGAACACTGGTTGGTACCTGAACAACGCCCCAATCAGAATTTAATAAATTTCCAAAATTTAAAATATCGATACTAAACTGAATAGTGTTTGTTTTTTCAGATGCTGATGAATATTTAAAATTATAATCCTGCAATAATTTAATATCACATCGTCCTCTCCAAGGTGATATAGCACCATAACGTTCTGCATACTGCCCTCTACGATCTTTCATATATTTATCCTGCGAAATAAATTTATCAAAAGCTTCGCCCTGGCCAGCACCGCTAAAAGTCATTTGGCCAATCTCTGCCGTTGTTGGAATATAAATCAAATCATTAACAGTAGAACCGTCTCCGTTGATATCTCCTCCATACGTATAATTAAAACGTCCGCCCTGAGCATATTCACAAAACGCAGAAACTGTAGTTGCCCACTTATCCTTTCCGTATTTCCATTTTTTTGAAGCTACACCAATAAAACGATGATTATCGCCATATTTAGAATTCGAAAGAACATCATTATTTACATTTCCTAAAGCAGGATTAAAAGAAAAAGCATCTCCGGTAATTTCTGCTTCAATAGAGTTAACATCTTTTGATTTCATATAATTATAAGCAATACTGGCATACAATCCACTTACAAATGTTTTCTGCACTTTAACAGAAGCATTAAAAGCACCCCCTTTATCAGAATTTGTCATCACATACGCATTATTTGCGCCATGATCTGAGGCTACATAAATTGGTCTGTTGTCCACACCCGCCAAAGTTCCCGTTGGAGGTTTTAATCCCCAGTTTTGCACATGTACCGCATTAATATCTCTATTATGCGATAAATCAAGCGTTACAATATAATTATTTTCAAATCGATGATCGTAACCTAAACTTGTTCTCCATACTTGCGGCCATTTATAATCCGGATCCATAATCTGCAAAAAGCTGTCATCTGCGCCACTTACCTGATTTCCTAACCAAACAAACGGAATTCTTCCTGTAAAAATTCCAGTTCCCCCTCTAAGCTGCGAAGTTGCATTACCTTTTACATCCCAATTAAATCCAAATCTAGGCGACCACAAAATTCTATCGCTAGGTAAATCTGTAGAAATTAATTTAACCGCTTGTCCTGTTTGAGGATTATAATAATCAATACTATTATCCCTTCCTGCTCCTCCATTATCAGTATCTATATATTTCTGAATCAAATCTGCAGTATTAAAATACAACGGTTTATCAATTCTTAAACCAAAAGACAATTTAAAATCATTGCTTATACTAATATCATCCTGAGCATAAAATGCCCACTGACCTACATTTAGTTCTGCCAGTTTCCATCCACCGTCGCTGCCTACAGCAAATTGGCTTTTAGCATTATATGTATCTTGCGCATACTTAAGGTTTTGTGCAATAATGCTTGTAGCATATGGCTGCGCAGCATCATTTAAGAAATCTTGTACTGTAAAATAAGGTGTAAAGAATGTTCCTGCATACCCATTTGGGTTTCCAAAATTATCATAACCTGCTAAATTGAAAGAGTTTTTAAATTCAAATTTTTCAAAAGAAGTTCCAAAAGTAAAAGCATGATTACTAACAGCATATGTCAAATTGTTAGTAATTTGAATTACTTTTTGATCTAAAGTATTATTTATAGAAAATGGTTCATGACCTGCAATAATATAATTTGATCCTGCCCCATCCTGAATATTTATAACAGGCGCCGGAACAGAAAATGGGTCTCTGTAATCCTTAAAATGAGTGTAACCTGCCTGTAACTTGTTCGATACCGATTCGCTAAATTTAGAATTCAATTCCACTAAAAAGGAACTCAGTTTATTATTGATTTGATATCCTGAATTTTGAAACTGTAATATGGAAGCATTTGGACCTCTAAAACCTAAGGCCGTTGGGTGTGCCGGTTTGTCTTTTGAGGCATCAAGAAAATTATAAATAACCGCTAATTTATGATTATCAGTAATATTCCAATCTACTTTTATAATTCCTTTACTTGAATTTGATTCGTGTTTAAATCCCTGATAGGCTCCAGTATTATAACCTAATTTTGCTAAGGCATCAGAAACTGCTATTAAATCAGATTCTAAAACTCTTGATTCATTAATTCCGGTTACACCATCATTATTATTGGCCACAAAATTAGAACCTAAATCACTTCGTTTATCAATTTCAAAATTTCCAAAAATGAATAATTTATCTTTAATAATTGGTGCTCCTAAGCTAAATCCAGCCTGAGTCTGCTCTAATGAAGGCACAAATATTTTCTCTCCTTTAATTTTACTTCCCGTTAAATCCTGATTTCTGTAAAAAGCATAGGCCGTACCATGAAATTCATTCGTCCCTGATTTGGTAACCGCATTTACAGAAGCTCCTGTAAAACCAGACAATGTCACATCATAAGGAGCTGTAGCAACCTGAATCTGCTCAATTGCATCTAACGATATTGGCTGAGCGCCTGTCTGCCCTCCTGGAGTTGCAGCATCAAGTCCGAAAGGGTTATTAAAAACCGCTCCGTTCAAGGAGTAATTGTTATATTGATCATTTCTACCGCCAAAAGACCCGCCGCTCGCAGTTGGCTCAAGACGTGTAAAATCTTCTGCCGATCTTGAAATTGTTGGCAGCGCTGTTAGCTCTCTCCTTCCAATTGTAGTTTCGGCACCGGTTTTTCCGCTTTTAAAAACTTTATCTTTTGAGGTTACTTTAACTTCTTCAAGAGCCTGACTTTCATCAGCAAGAAGTACATCTATATTAAATGGTTTTCCTAAATCCAGATATATGTCATTATATTCCTGACTTTGATAGCCAACAAACGTTACTAAAATCTTGTAAGGTCCGCCAATTCTCATGTTCAAAATATTAAACCTTCCATTTTCATTGGAAACGGCAGAATATTTAGTTCCAGTAGGAGTATGAACTGCTAAGATACCAGCTCCCGGTAATAGTTCGTTACCTGAACTTTTTACAATACCCTTAATACTCGACGTTGTGGTTTGTCCTGTGGCCGCGGTGAGTCCCAGCACACATAACATTAATACAAATAGTTTTTTCATTTTCCTGGTTTTGAGTGAGTTAATTCACTCAAAATTAGGCAAAAAAAAATCACTCCTAAGAGTGATTTTTATATTTTATTAACAAGAAGTTAACAAAATGTTATTTTTCAGCGATAATCTCGTATGGTAATTCAACGATAACATCTCTGTGTAAACGGATGCTAGCTGTATATTTTCCTGTACGTTTTACGATACCACTAGTGATGAATTTTCTATCAATAGCGTTACCTGATTTCTCTAAAGCTTCAGCAATGTCAATGTTTGTGATAGAACCAAAAAGTTTCTCTCCACCAGCTTTTGCAGTAAGTTTAATTTCAAGAGCTTTTAAAGTTTCAGCTAATGCTTTAGCATCAGCAACCACTTTAGCTTCTTTATGTGCTCTTTGTTTTAGGTTTTCAGCTAAAACTTTTTTAGCAGAAGGAGTTGCTAATGAAGCAAAACCTTGAGGGATTAAAAAGTTACGACCGTAACCAGGTTTTACAGATACTACATCATCTTTAAATCCTAAGTTTTGTACGTCTTGTTTTAAAATAAGTTCCATGTTGTTGTCCTTATATTTTAGAAGTTAGGTTCTGATTGAACAGAAACCAGCGACTAGAGTTTTTAATTATTTTAATAAATCGGCCACGTATGGCATTAAAGCTAAGTGACGAGCTCTTTTTACAGCTACAGAAACTTTTCTTTGGTATTTTAATGAAGTTCCAGTTAAACGACGAGGAAGAATTTTTCCTTGCTCATTTACGAATTTCAATAAGAAATCAGCATCTTTATAATCGATGTATTTGATTCCTGATTTTTTGAAACGGCAATACTTTTTAGTTTTGTTAGTTTCAATGTTTAAAGGCGTTAAATATCTGATATCTCCGTCTTTTTTTCCTTTTGCAGATTGCTCTATTGTAGACATAATGATTAAGCTTTAGTAGATTTTAATTTTGCTCTTCTTCTCTCCGCCCATGAAATAGCATGCTTGTCTAAACTTACAGTTAAGAAACGCATAACTCTTTCGTCACGTCTAAATTCAGTTTCAAAAGCAATTAGAACTTCTCCAGCTACTTTGAACTCAAATAAGTGATAAAAACCACTTTTTTTGTTTTGGATTTCGTAAGCCATTTTTTTAAGACCCCAATCCTCTTTTGATACCATTTCAGCTCCTCTACTAGTAAGAAATTCTTCAAATTTCGTTACTGTTTCCTTCACCTGAACCTCAGATAAAACGGGATTTAAAATGAAAACAGTTTCATAATGATTCATAAATAAAAAATTTATTTGTTAAAATTGGGTGCAAAAGTAACCATTATTTTTAAATATACAACACATTTTTTCTTTTATTCGTCATAATGCAAAAATTATACGTCTATTTTAGTTTTTTTTCCAAAAAAACTATACATTTACTACTGCTATCCTGAATTTATTCTAAATTTAAATGTTATGAAACTAAACTGTGTTGTTGTGGATGATAGTTCTATACAAAGGACAATTATTGCAAAATTAGTTAATAATCACCCAGGTTTGCACTTAATCGGGGATTTTTCTAATGCAATAGAAGCAAAAAGTTGTATCTCATTAAATAATATCGACTTAATTTTTCTTGATATAGAAATGCCAGTCATTAATGGCTTTGATTTTCTTGATGGTTTAAAATCTAAACCACAAATTATATTTATCACTTCTAAAGCTGAATACGCATTAAAAGCTTTTGATTATGATGCCACTGATTATCTGCAAAAACCAATCGCTGTAGACCGTTTTAATGCTTCTGTAAAAAGAGCAATTGATATGCATTTGCTTAAAAAAGAAGTCAAAGAAGAAGAAGGCGAACATATTTTTATAAAAAGCAACCTCAAAAAACTTAAAATATTCACTGCTAAAATCAAATGGATTGAAGCTTTTGGAGATTACGTAAGAGTTGTTACCGAAGACGATAGCAATCTTGTCCTTTCGACAATGAAATCTTTTGAAAATGATTTATCAAAAGACAAGTTCATTCGTGTACACAAATCGTATATTATTAATATTGATAAGGTAGAGCGCTTTAATAGTAAATTTGCAGAAATCGGAATTACGAAAATTCCGCTTAGTCGAAACAAAAAGGAAGATTTAGTAAAAGCATTGTCGACATCTAATTAATAGAAATCGACATTGACAACAATTTTTATAGCTCTGTACTGAGCAACCGCTTCAAAACTATTCAACATTTTCTGAATAGTTTTTTTTGTGTTTCCTAAATGCAGGTTTTGCGGAATCTTAATTAAGATAGTCCTTATATATTCATTTCGAATTCTGCTAATGGCCGGCTCTTCCGGACCCAAAACAGGCATATTCAAGTTCTGACTTAAAACCTGATATAACCACATGGACCCTTCTTTCAATTTATCAAAATCACGATGCTTTATCGTTAGTTTAATAATCCTGAAATAGGGCGGATATTTATAAATCTGTCTGTCATACAATTGCTCCTTATACATACCTATATAATTATGGTTTGTAACCTGCTGAATTGTATTGTGACTTGGATTATAGGTTTGAATAACAACTTTACCTTGTTTTTCTGATCTTCCTGCCCTTCCTGCAACTTGTGTCATCATTTGAAAACTTCGCTCAAAAGCCCTAAAATCGGGATGATGCAGCATATTATCCGCATTCATGATTCCAACCAAGCTTACGTTATCAAAATCTAAACCTTTGGCCAGCATTTGAGTTCCTACCAAAATATCAATTTCCCGATTTTTAAAGGTATCGATAATCTTTTCAAAACCGAATTTGCCGCGAGTCGTATCCTGATCCATTCTTCCCGTTTTGGCTTTCGGAAAGAGCGATAACAACTCCTGCTCTATTTGTTCTGTCCCAAAACCTTTGGTTGTTAAATCAATGCTCGAACAGCTGTGACAATGCGTTGGTTTTGCAATCGAATACCCACAATAATGGCAGCGTAATTGATTTTTAAATTTATGAAAAGTCAAACTCACATCGCATTGCTGACAATGTGGTACGTGTCCACATGTGATACATTCTATTATAGGAGAATATCCCCTTCTGTTTTGAAACAAAATCACTTGTTCGCCTAGAGATAAAGCTTCGGCCATTTCTTCTATTAAAACATCGCTAAAATGCCCCGTCATTCGTTTTCTGAAATGCTTGTCTTTTAAGTCAACCAAAACAACTTCTGGCATTCGAACATTTTTATAACGTTCTGTAAGCGTAACTAAACCGTATTTTTCGCTTTGGGTATTAAAATAGGTTTCAATACTTGGCGTTGCCGAGCCTAAAAGCACTTTAGCATTATGAAAATTTGCCAGAACAATAGCCGCATCTCTGGCGTGATATCTCGGCGCAGGATCTGTCTGTTTAAAAGTCTGCTCATGTTCTTCATCCACAATCAACAAACCAAGATCGTTGAAAGGTAAAAACAATGCCGACCTCGCTCCTATTACAATTTGTGCTTTCACTGAATTTTCGAGTGTTTGTTTCCAAACCTCAACTCTTTCATTATTACTGTATTTAGAATGAAAAACAGCTACTTTATCTCCAAAATGAAGTCGCAATCGTGAAACTAATTGTGTTGTAAGTGCAATTTCCGGAAGGAGATATAAAACCTGTCTTCCCGTTTGCAGATATTCTTCGATTAATTTAATGTAGATTTCTGTTTTTCCGCTTGAAGTAACGCCGTGAAGTAAGCAGACTTCTTTCTCAGAAAAACTCTCTTTTATTGCGGTAAAAGCATTTTGCTGTGCTTCACTTAGCTGTAATTCTTTATCTGATTTTTCTCCGTTAAATAAAATACGATCTTGCTGTAAATAATACTCTTCAAAAATTTCATTCTTAACCAAAGTCTTCACAACGGCTGAAGTTGAGCCTGAAACTTCCACCAGTTTATTAACTGTTATTGGCTTTTTTTCTGAAGCACTTATTTGAAAATATGCTAAAACAATTTCTTTTTGCTTATCACTTCTCAAAATATCCAGCAAATTCGTCAAACCTTGATCTGTTTCGTATTGTGAATGTAATTTCACATATCGAACCAGTTTTGGTTTGTAGCTTTCTTTTATTTCTTCTTCTAAAACAATAATATCTCTTGCTATTAATTTTTGAAGAATTGGCAGGATGTTTTTTCTATTTAAGATTGAAGCAATTTCCTGAACTTTAAGTGAACTTTGATGCTGCAGTGCTTCGTAAACCAAAAATTCATCGTCAGAAAGTTCAGAATCATTGACAACAACTTCTGGTTTGTGCGAAACAATAGTTTCACTTTCTAATAATAATCCAGTTGGGAAAGCTCCGCGATACACATCGCCAATACCACACATATAATAATTAGCAACCCAAAGCCAGTGCTTAATCTGGGTTTCGGTAGCAATTGCTTTTTCATCTAAAATTTGATGGATTTCTTTAGCCTCATATAATGTGGGCGCATTTTCATGTATATCTAATACAAGTGCTGTATATATTTTACTTTTACCAAAAGGCACCGCCACACGCATTCCCTTTTTTATAAAATGGAATTCGGCCTCAGAAACACGATATGTAAAGGTTTTTGCTAAGGAAAGCGGTAAAATAACTTCGATAAAAAACATGTAGATATTTTAATAAAGATTGGAGAATATATTTGAACAAAAATATTTAATTTCTTTCAAACCAGTTCTCCATTTGAATTCCGTCTAAAAGTTTAAAATCTTTAGTGTTATCAGTAACCAAAATCAATTGATTCTCAATTGTGGTTATCTTTTTATATCAGAAACAATTTCTTCTGCAGATTTTTCAGATGCAAAAGCTCCAAAAGATTTATAGAAATTATTCTCTTTCGATTTATTACTTTTAATAGACTTAGTTAATCGTTCTATAAGTTCAATTTTATTTGAAAAACTAAGTCCTTCAAATAAGTTTGAGTAGGTTTCCAATATATTTTTATCCGTTACAGTCATATCTCCTCTTATTAATTCAAACAAAATTAAACTATTTTTTTAACTACATCAGAATTTAATAGTTATCTGTTACTTTTTCCAGAAGATTTTTGAGCCAAATACTCATCAACCAATTTCAAAGTATGATTTAAAGATTCTGTATTAGTCCAGTCTTCATGACCCGGAATAATGTATTTTGGGTTCTTAAATTTTGCCTTCACTTTACCAATTGATTTTTTCCATTCTTTTACATCAGAATCTCCTAAATAACCAAGATCTTGAGCATCGGCACTTTTTATAAAACAAGCTCCGTAAAGCACCTTTTCTTTATTAAACCAAACTACAATATTGTCAGGCGCATGACCTTTTCCCGGATAATAAACCTCAAAAGTATGCTGCCCGACTGTAAAAGTTTTATCATTTGGAATTATAAATTCTGCTCTCGGTTTATTCTCTTTTTTAAGAATATCATCTGTTAACTTAATCGAATACGTTTTGATTCCTTTTTTCTTGTAAAATTCAAATCCTCCGGCACGATCATCGTGAGAATGCGTTGCAAAAAGCATTATCACTTCTTTATTATGTTTTGCTTTTATGCTATCTAATAAAGGTTGAAACTGAGTTTCGTCCCAAGGTGCATCAAATAAAACAACACCTTTATCTGTAACAAGATACATGGCATTGGCAGAAATCAACGTTCCCTTATAATCATGAAATGTTTTATAAACATAAAAGTCACCTGTAAGATGACTTATTGGTAATGGCGAATTCTTCTTTTGTCCAAAACAGTTTAAGGTTATGACTAAGAATAAAACTATTGAAGCTAATTTTCGCATTTAATTTTGAATTAGTTTTTTATGCGTGTCCAGTATTGTGTTCTTCCCATAATAGAAATTCCAACATAGCCGCGAAGTTTTAATTTATCTGCAGAATCTAATGAGATATAACATTTGTATTTTTTACCGCTTGTTGGGTCTAAAATTGTCCCTCCGTTATATTCTGCACCGTCTTTTTTAAGACCATTTATAATGGTCATTCCTAAAATTGGTTTGTTTTTTTCGGTACCTTCACACTTTACACAAACATCTTTTTTATGATTCTCGCGAAGTATTTCTGTAATCTTCCCGTATATTTTTCCTGATTTTTCGTAAATCTCAACTACAGATTTAGCTTCTCCCGTTTCATCATCTATGGTCTTCCATTTCCCTATAACACTTTGAGCCTGAATACTCATCGCAAAGAAAAAAACACCAATCGTTAACATCCAATTTTTCATATTATTTATTTTTTTTTTGTTTTAATTTTCTGATAGAAGCGTTCAATTCGAACCCTAAAAGCAGAATCATACAGTTTATCCAAATATAAAACATTAGAATTAATAATGTTCCAATAGAACCATAAAGTTCGTTGTATTTTGAAAATTTTATAACCCAAATCCCAAAAAAGAACGAAGATATAACAATTAGTATCGTTGTAAAAACAGATCCAATGCTTATAAAAGGTACTTTATTATACTGTTTTGTACCATAACGTAATAATATTGAAGATGTTATCAAAATCATCAAGACAACGAATAAATATCGCCCTAAAATAATAAGCGGAATACGATCACTTAATACATCCTGAATGATTGTTTTTTGAATAAAAACCTCAAAAACAACAATTGTAGCCACTGTTACAAACAATATTATTGTCATTAAAAGTGAAATTGCCAGTGCTACAAGATACTGACTAAAAAATCCACGTTTGTCAAATACGTGTTTAGACGATTCAAAACCGCTTAAAATTCCGTTAATACCATTTGCCATCAAAAAAATAGAAAGCAAAAATCCTGAAGATAATAAGCCTGAGTGACTATTATTTAAGATATCGCTGATAATTTTACTAATCGCATCATAGGTATTTGGAGGAACGCCTTGCTGTACAAACTGCAAGAAATCATTTTGAAAATTATCTATAGGGATAAACGGAATTAAGTTTAAAATAAATAAAGCAAAAGGAAACAAGGCCATAAAAAAACTAAAAGAAACCGCACTTGCATGATACGAAAATGCCCCTTCAAGAATTCCTAAAGTGTACATTTCGAGTAAATCATACAAAGAAAATCCCTCTAACCAAGGGAGTTTTATTCTTTTAAAAAGTCGGGCTGCATTGCGTATTACAGGCAGTTTTTCAATGCGCTCTTCTATTTCTTTCGACATATTTTTTTGATTTTAGATTTTAGAGTTCAGATTTTAGATTTATTTATAATCAATAGTTTTTAAAACCAAACTCATAACTTATAACTCAAAACTCATAACTTCACTAAAAAGCTTTTAAGCTCAAATCCATATTGTAAACAGAATGTGTTAAAGCGCCTGATGAGATATAATTTACACCACATAAAGCATATTCACGAACAGTTTTTTCGCTAATATTCCCCGAAGATTCTGTCTGGCATTTTGTACCAATCAAATTTACTGCCGTTTTTGTATCTGCATAATTAAAGTTATCAATCAGGATTCTATGAACGCCGTCGCTCAGTAAAATTTCTCTAATTTCATCCAGATTACGGGCTTCAACAATGATTTTCAAATCCAGATTATTCTCTTTTAGATATTCTTTAGTTTTTGAAATAGCGCGTGTTATTCCGCCCGCAAAATCAATATGATTGTCTTTTAGCATAACCATATCATAAAGCGCAAAACGGTGATTTTCGCCTCCGCCTATTTTTACAGCCCATTTTTCGGCAACTCTAAAATTTGGCGTTGTTTTGCGTGTATCTAATATTTTAGCGTTTGTTCCTTCTAAAAGTTTCATTAAATGTTTGGTTTTTGTCGCAATGGCAGACATACGCTGCATGGTGTTCAAAACCACTCTTTCGGCCTTTAAAATAGACTGTGAGCTTCCTGAAACTTCAAAAACAACTTCTCCATATTCTACATGCGTTCCGTCTTCAATAAAAGTTTTTACTTTTAGTTTTGGATCAACATGTGCAAATATCATTTTGGCAGCTTCAACACCGGCAATTATTCCCTGATCTTTTACCAATAATTTTGCCTGTCCATGTGCAGTATCCGGAATACAGGCAAGTGAGCTGTAATCGCCCGGACCAACATCTTCTCTAATGGCATTGCTTATCAAAAGTTGCAATTCTGCTTGAAATTGAGCTTCGCTTATCATTTTTCTAATTTTAATAATATGCTAAATTAGAACTTATTTTATGGATTTAAAAGTTTACTTTCTGCGAAAAGTTATTTCAAACATTAAAATTTTATTTTTTAATCATTAAGATATAAAGAGAAATTAAGCATTCTTTTCTTTAAAATCACTTAATTTTCTAATTAAACCATAAACATAAGTTTTTCACTTTCAACCTTTAAAACAACAATCCTAAATATCGTTTATAAACTTAATATCTTAATGGTAAAAAAACTAAAAAACATTAAATATCTTTGAGGTTCAATCAAGCAAAATTTATGGGATTAATTAAAGATATTTACTCGGTTTCTTTTTACGAAAAATTCAGTCAGGCTGTCGCCGAAGTGCATCCAACATTCAACAAACAAAAATTTATTGAGACAATTTACGAAGGTGATTTTGCTCAAAAAGAATGGAAAGAAAGAATGAAACATACCACAGTTGTATTTCATCAATTTATGCCTCAAAATTTCCCTGAAGCCGTTTCCTTAATTGATAAAATTATTAAAAACCTAAAGAAAAATAATTTTGCAGACAGCAATCTGGCTTTCATTTTCTTTGCCGATTATATCGAAATGTACGGTTTAAACGATTTTAAAACTTCGGCGAAAGCCTTTGTTTCAATAACACAGTTTATAAGCTGTGAGTTTGCCGTTCGTCCTTTCATTTTAAAATATAAAGAACAAATGATCGAAGAGATGACAAAATGGTCTCTGCACGAAAATCACCATGTTCGAAGATTAGCCAGCGAAGGTTCCCGCCCGAGATTACCGTGGGCTATGGCAATTCCGTTTTTGAAAAAAGATCCTTCTTCTATTCTTCCAATATTAGAAAATCTAAAAAATGATCCTTCAGAATATGTCCGCAGAAGTGTTGCCAATAACTTAAATGATATTGCAAAAGATAATCCTCAAATTGTGTTAGAAATCGCCAATAAATGGAAAGGACATAGCAAGGAAACCGACGGAATTATTAAACACGGCTGCAGAACTTTATTGAAACAAGGACATCCTGAAATTTTAGGTCATTATGGTTTAGAAAGCACCAATATTGAGCTTTCTTCTTTTGAAATTAAAACGCCTATTGTAAAAATTGGAGATTATTTACAGTTTCAATTTCACTTAAATAATAAAAACGAAGAACCAAAAACAATCCGTTTAGAATATGCAGTTCATTATAAAAAAGCAAAAGGACATTTGGCGAAAAAAGTCTTCAAAATCAGTGAGAAAATTTATCAGCCGAATCAATTAACTAAAATCGAAAGAAATCAGTCTTTTAAATTAATTACGACACGAGTTTTTCATACTGGAGCACATCAGTTGTCGATTATTATTAATGGAACGGAGAGTGAGGTTTTGGAATTTGAATTAGTCGATTAATATTAAATTATAATCTAAAAAAAATTAAAATGATATTCCCTGATTATTTAAAAGAATTTGAAAGTGACTTATTAAAATACAAATTAGACTACATTAAAATTGATGCTAAACCAATAGAAAAAGAAACCATTTTAGATTTTATCCAAAGTAAATTCTTAGGAAAGCCATATTTACCAATTGGATTTGAATATCCAAAAGATAATTCTGGAAAACCAATGATTCTATTAGCACAACTAAATTTTTCTGAAATTCCGCGACTAGAGAATTACCCCGAAAAAGGAATATTACAATTTTATATTCCAAGTGAAGATTGGTACGATATGGCTGAATTCAAAGTGATATATCATGCAGAAATAAATGATAATGAAACCAACTTCGATTTTTTAACGGAAGATTTATACGAAGATTTTCCTGTTTATTGTGAGCATATTTTATCTTTCTCTAAAGAGGAAGAATATGGCGGGACTGAAGATTTTAGATTCGATTACTCTTTTAATGACCTTGATTATTGGGAATTTCAAGAAAACCTAAATAAATCTCAACAAGAAGAAATGGATAAATTCTTTTATAATACTGGACATAAAATTGGAGGTTACGCTTTCTTTACTCAAAGTGACCCTCGAGATTACAACAAAAATGCAAAAAATGATGTTTTATTATTCCAGATGGATACAGATGAAGAAATTATGTTTGGTGATAGTGGGGTTGCAAACTTTTTTATAAATGAAGACGATTTAATTAATAAAAGATTTAAAAAAGCATATTTCAACTGGGATTGCTGTTAATCAAACAAATAGCAAATAAACTTAGAGATTTTATTTATTTTTATAAATCCAAAAACAACTTTTCTTAATCTAAATTAAGTTACAGATTTCTATCACAACTGTAATTTTGTTTTCAAATCAAATAAAAATACCATGTCAAATATCAGTTTAATTATCGAAGAACGTGCTGCCAATATTGGCAACTTTATGGTCGGCCGTTTATTGCCTTTCCGTGAAAAAAGAGCTGTCGGCCCATTTGTATTTATTGATCATATGGGACCTGCACATTTAAGTGATCACGAAAATATGGATGTTCCTCCACATCCGCATATCGGACTTTCAACTCTTACTTTTTTGTTTGAAGGAAGTATCATGCACCGCGATAGTTTAGGAACAGAATTAGAAATAAAACCAGGCGCAGTAAACTGGATGACAGCCGGAAAAGGAATTGTTCACTCTGAAAGAACGCCAGAATATTTAAGACATTCAGATAAAATGCTTCACGGATTGCAGATTTGGGTGGCTCTTCCTAAAGAATTAGAGCAAATGGATCCGAATTTTGCGCATGTTGAAGCTGATGATATTCCAGCTTGGCAAGAAGACGGAGTTTCATATAAACTAATTGCGGGTGAAGCTTTTGGAAAAAAATCTCCAGTTCCTGTTTATAGTCCGCTTTATTTTATAGAAATTAAAAGCACTGAAGCTAAAAAAATCAATATTGGTAAGGATTTATTCGGCGAAAGCGGATTATATATTTTAGAAGGAAGTATCAAAAGCGGTGAACACGTTTATGATCCAAAACAAATTTTAATTACAACTGACAGTACACTTTGTGAGTTTGAAATTGCCGAAAATTCTACGGTTTATATCTTTGGCGGACAGCCATTTCCTGAGGAACATTTCATCTTTTGGAATTTTGTTTCTTCGGATAAAAACCTCATCGAAAAAGCCAAAACTGACTGGACAAACCAAACTTTCCCTAAAGTTCCGGGCGAAACTGAATTTGTTCCATTACCTGAACCAAGAATCAAATAAATATGGATACTATATCAGCACAAATTGATACGCGTTTGTATCGAACAGAAATAAAATCAGCCAGTGGAAATGTTTTAATTTCTGATGAACCGCAGGGGCTAGGAGGAAAAAATTTAGGCCTGAACCCAACAGAACTTTTGGCCGCATCATTGGCTTCCTGCACCGTAATTACTTTACGAATGTACATTAATCGGAAACAATGGGAAGTTTCAGAGATTAATGTAAAAATTGATTTTGAAAGAGATTCTGAACGAAGTGTATCTGTATTCACAAGAAAAATTGAAGTAATTGGCGAAGTCGACGAGACTCAAAGACAACGATTAGAAACGATTGCCAACAGCTGCCCTATTCACAAAACACTTACACACTCGATAGAAATTAAAACCACACTAATATAATCATGGAAATACAACAAATTAACGATGCAAGAAAAGGATATTTTGAAGCTGTAGAAGACGAAAAAGAAGCTGGAAAAATGACTTATACCTGGGCTGGAGACACAAAATTCATTATCGATCATACCGAAGTAAGTCCAGATTTTAACGGAAAAGGTGTTGGTAAGAAATTAGTGATGGCGGCTGTAGAATATGCCAGAGCTAACGATGTAAAAATTATTCCGCTTTGCCCTTTTGCAAAAAGTGTTTTTGATAAGGTCGAGGAAATTCGTGATGTACTTTCTTAAAGGGGCTAAGGTTCTGAGTTGCTAAGGAACTAAGATTTTTTTTCAGGGACAAAGTGGCAAAGAAACAAAGGTTCAAAGATTTTTTTTACCGCAAAGCACACAAAGAATTACGCAAAGTTTTTTTCGTAGAGACGCACAGCAGTGCGTCTTTCGCATTTTATGAACTTCCTGCTTTGTGAACTTAGGTAATCTAAAAAAGACTTAGCGGCTTTGCGGTTAAATAAACTTCACGCAAAATATCGATTCTGCATGCGTGAATGGATTAAAATCCATCCCTACAATATTTACCGTTCCTTCAGAATTTTTTTTAAATTCTTTACACAACAGCTTAGCGAACTTCAAAAATCTTTATACAACCTTTACAAGAAAACTTTGCGAACTTTGCGTAATTCTTTGTGTGCTTTGCGGTAAAAAACCAACACAACGAAAATCAATTTTTAAATCTCCTCTAAAACTCTTACATTTGCATGTAATTTAAACTTAGAGTATGACAAGGATAATTACGCTTTTCTGTATTTTTATAGCACAAATCGGCTTTTCTCAAACAGCTGAAAGTTATTTAGAAAAAATCAGAAATAATGAAGCTCTCTTAACAGCTTTTTTTCAACAAATGCCAAAAGGAGGCGATTTACACCACCATTTTTCAGGATCAGTTTATGCAGAACCTCTTTTAGAAAGAGCCATTGCAGAAGATTTTTATTTGAATTTAGAAACTATGGCAGTTTCGAAAACCAAACCTGAAAAAGGAAACTGGCAGACTTTTTCTTCTCTAAAAAATGATGGCAAATTAGATTATTACGAACAGCAAGTGATGCAAACCTGGTCAGTTAAAGATTATAATGGTTCTGTTCCTTCTGACGATCAGTTTTTTGATTCTTTTCAAAAATTTGAACCTACTATCAAAGGTCATTTTGCAGAAGGAATGCTTGAATTAAAAAAACGTGCCATTGCCGAAAATGTAAGTTATATCGAGACACAATTATCAACGATTCCTTGTGATATGAATGTTTTAGATTTAGCTGATTTCAATACAAAATTGCGTCAGGCAGCCAATCAAAAAGACGAAAAAGCGGTTACAAAACTTTTAGATGAATTGTATAAATCGATTCAGAAAAAAGACGCTAAAAAATATGCTGATGATTTCAACAATAATTTCATAGCAAAACTGCACAAAGATTTAAAAATGGATGATGAGCGTTTTACAATGCGTTATCAAAACTTTGTGCTGCGTTTTATGGAACCAGTTGATTTATTCAAAAATTTAATTATCGCTTTTATTTCTTCAAGTGAAAGTAAACTTACTGCGGGTGTAAACATCGTTTCTCCAGAACATGGCGAAAATTCAATGAAAGATTATTGGTTACACATGGAGATGTTTAAATACTGCCACTCTAAATATCCTGATGTAAAATATACGCTTCACGCAGGCGAATTGACTTTAGGTTTAGTGCAGCCGGAAGATTTAACGTGGCATATTAACGACGCTATTCATATCGCCGGCGCAAATAGAATTGGTCACGGAGTCGATATTGCTTACGAAGCAAACTCATACGATTTATTGAAATATATGTCTAAAAACAACATTCCAATTGAAATCAATTTAGTGAGTAATGAGTTCATTTTGAAAGTTAAAGAAAACAGACACCCCTTTACACTTTATAAAGAATTTAATGTGCCAATTGTAATCAGTACAGACGATGCGGGAATTTTAAGAAGCAATATGACAGAACAATATGTTTTATTGGCAAAAAGATATCCTGTTGTTAATTACGAAACAATAAAGAAATACGTTTACAACAGCATTAATTATAGTTTTATCCAAGATGAATCGGTAAAAAAACAATTGACCAAAGATCTTGATAATAGATTTAAAGTTTTTGAAGCGAAGTTTTCTAAAAACTAAAGCTGTATAATCTTTGCGAAATTGCACGCAGATTTTAAACAGATTTAAGCTGATGAACGCAGATTTATTTAAACCAAAATATTAAAAAATAAAATCTGCTTAAATCTGTAAAATCTGCGTGAAAAAAAATATTTACAATTATGATTCTAGAAGTCGCATTTCTTTTTGTAAAACCTGAATTAGCATCTCAATTTGAAGCTGATTTTGAAAAAGCAAGCCAATATATTTCGTCTATTGAAGGTTATTTAGGGCATCGATTAGAGAAATGCCTGGAAGTCGAAAACAAATATCTTTTATTAGTCGATTGGAATACACTTAAAGATCACACAGTAGGTTTTAGAACTTCTAGTGCCTATTTAGAATGGAAAAAGATCTTACATCATTATTACGAACCGTTTCCTGTTGTAGAACATTTCGAAACCGTTTTTGAGAATAAAAAATAGAGCCCGCAGATTTTACAGATTCAACGGATTTACACTGAATTAATTTAAAAACAAATTAAAAAATCCTTTTTAATCCTTTTAATCTGTGGCAAAAAAATAAAAAATAAAATTCGCGCCAATTAGTGTAATTAGTGGCAAAAAACTTTACCAATGAATATCAAACTTATCGCTATAGGCAAAACAGATAATAAATCGCTTCAAACTTTGATTGACGATTACACCAAACGTTTGTCGTTTTACATCAAATTTGATTTAGAGATTATTCCCGATATCAAAAACGTAAAAAACTTATCTGAAAGTCAGCAAAAGGAAAAAGAAGGCGAATTGATTCTGTCAAAACTTTCACCAACGGATCAATTGATTTTATTGGATGAAAACGGGAAAAACTTCTCAAGTGTTGGTTTCTCTGAAGAATTACAAAAGAAAATGAATTCTGGAATCAAAACTCTTGTTTTCGTAATAGGCGGCCCATACGGATTCTCTGATACGGTTTACAGTAAAGCTCAGGGAAAAGTTTCGCTTTCGCTGATGACGTTCTCACATCAAATGGTTCGTTTATTTTTTATCGAACAATTGTATCGTGGCTTTACAATTTTACGTAATGAACCTTATCATCATCAATAAAGATTTATTAAAACTTTAATTTATAAATTAGCAATTAAATTTTACATCCTTAATTAATTATTTCCAAAAATGAATTCTTTAAAAATATTCTTTCCCTTATTCATTCTTAGCATTAGTTTTAATAGTATTGCACAGAACATAAGCTATGATCCAGAACAAAATATAACGGATGAAAATTCTAGAATGAAATATGATTATGGAACAAAAACTGCCCAATTATTTCTTGAATTATTCAAAGTTGACGATGTAATCTTTAAAAATTATAATAAAATTATAATGATAAAAGATGGGAAATTTGTCGACAATTTATATCCAAAAAGAGAAGATTATAATAATGGAACAAGCAGTTTCTACTTATACTTTTATAATTTGAAAAAAGAAAATTATGACAAAATAATTTCCATTATCTCAAAAAATGCAAAAAAAATAGATCCCAAGACTTTTAATACAAAAATCAAACAATTTATCTATTTATTCAGAGCTGATTTTAATAATTTCCAATTTAGCAAAATAGAAGCAATTAACAATGAAATAGTTATGACAAATACTGATAAAAGCGAAAGTTTTTATCTTACTTTCGATAATGAGGGGAAAATTATAAATGGAAAAAAAATTATAAAAGTCAATCATGAATATGGAAGTTTTCAGTTTGGTGAAAGTTATAAATATACATATGACAAACAAAACAATATTACACAAAAAGAAACACTTGCTTATAAAGATAATATTGTGAAAGAGGGAAACTTAAATCTATCAATTACAGAAACTTATAGTAAAACAGGTAAATTGTTGCAAAAAGACAAACTAGAATACGATTATTCTAATCCGAAAGGAAGAGAAACTAATGAAATATTTAAATATGATTCTTTAGATAATTTGATCGAAAAAAACTTAAGTTTCAATAAGAACAAAAAATTTCTTACTTATGAAATAAAATACAATAATAATATTATTCAAGTTAATAAAATACCTGCTAGTAATCCTGTAAATGCTGAAATCTATGAATTTAAATTAACCAAATAAGTTTTAAATTTAGTTAATGAATTCTACCGGAAGTTTATCAAGATTGTAAGTTACATGTTTTTGCAATAAGATTTTATATTGTATATATTCTTCATAACTCATGTTCTTATCGAAGAAAAACACCAAATCTGGCACTCTTTCAAATTTTATAGTGTAGAAACGTTGTAGTATTTCTGAAACTTTTATTTCCTTATTTGCCATGAAAACCTGTTTTTTCCCTTTTCTAAAATAAACAACAAGATTTTCTCTACTTGGTTTTTCCATTTTATAATACACTTTCGTAAAAGGCACAAAGGCTAAATTCTTTCCAATTGAATCTGCATAAGAATAATAATTTTCGGCATTTTCGTTTTTATGGGCGCTGTCGGCTCTCTTTTTTTCCTGTAATTTCATTACTTCCGGAATTACTACTTTTAGAGGCAGACGTTTGTCTATATTGAAAATCCAGTTGGTTGAAATTATTGCGCTTTTTCGATTTACATCTGCAATCGTATCTTTTCCTTCGGTTTCAAAAAAGATATAAATTGGTGAAAGATCTTTTACATCTTTTACAATTGTCATATTTGATTTTGGAAGTAAAACATCTTGTTTTTTTCCGCAGGAGAAAAGTAGAAAAGCAATAATTAGAGTAAAGTATTTCATAATATGTTAATTAGCACCTTTATTGATTTTTAGATTTTTCATTTAATAATGAATAATATCTTTTTTCTAATTTTATGTAATCATTTTTCCAATCTTGAACATTTTTTGGAACATTATACTTTGAATAGTTCAAAATTAAAATCTCATCATCTAAATCATCAAAAAAATTCCATTGTTCTATATCTTCATCCTTATTTCCATTCCAAATATTCATTTCATTTTTAGTAATAGCGATAAGAAATTTTTCACCAACATATCTATGAATTTTCCAATATAAACTTACAATATCTGTATAACTCCAATTGAAATTTATCTCGAATACTTCATAAAAGTCTACAGGATCACCTATTACATACGAAAATTCATTTTTCGCCCAACTAGGAATATCTCCAAAATAAAATAGAACAGTAGTGTTTTCTCTGATTTCAACTTTTTGAAGTGTATACAGAGTATTAAGAATGTTTGGCTTTTCCATAAACTTATCATCAATAAAAATCAACTGGAACTAATTATTCAATTTACTATATAAAATCACACATTCAATCGCTTCCTTCACATCATGAACTCTTAAAATTTTCGCGCCTTTTGTCAACGCAATTGTATTTAAAAACGTTGTTCCGTTTAAAGCTTCCTGCGGCGTGATATTAAGTGTTTTATAAATCATCGATTTTCTTGAAACTCCAGCCAAAACAGGTAATTCTAAAAGATTAAAAAGCTCCATTTTTTGCATGACTTCATAATTCTGATCAGTTGTTTTAGCGAAACCAAATCCTGGATCGAGAATCAAATCGTTGATTCCTAAAGCTCTTGCTTTCTTTATTTTTTCAGAAAAATAAAAAAGTATCTCTTTTACAATATCTTCATATTCTGTCAAACTCTGCATCGTCTGCGGATTACCGCGCATGTGCATCATAATATACGGAACGTTGTATTTTGCAATAACTTCAAACATTTTATCGTCTAACTCTCCCGCTGCAATATCATTTATAATCGCTGCGCCACTTTCTATGCTCGCTTTTGCAACTTCGGCTCTGAATGTATCGATCGACAATAAAGCTTCCGGAAAATGCTTTAAAATCAATTCTATAACAGGAACAATACGGTCGATTTCTTCTTGTTCCGAAACGAATTCGGCGCTGGGTTTGCTTGAATACGCACCAATATCAATAAATGAAGCTCCTTCAGACAGCATTTTATCAACCTGCGAAATAATTTCGTCTTCGTTTTTATATTTTCCTCCATCAAAGAAAGAATTCGGCGTAACATTCAAAATTCCCATAACTTTAGGAATCGATAAATCTATAAGCTCGCCTTTGCAGTTAATTGTCATTTGTTTTGTTTTTTTTTGTTTCAGGTTTCAAGTTTCAAGTTGACGCAGATTGCATAACTTCTAGAACTTGAAACTTCAAACCTGAAACTTGAAACATTATTTTTAAGTTTCAAGTTATCGGCATTAACAATTTGTTTAGAAAAAACTTGAAACAAAGAAAACCTTAAACTTGAAACTCTTAAAAAATTATCCTTATTTTTGGAGAAATTTTAGCAAATATACAGCAATAAATGAAGAATACTTCCCTTGAATTTGATAATGTAATTACGGTTTGCCGAACCTTATTTATCAATAAAATGAAAGATTACGGCAGTGCGTGGAGAATTTTAAGGCTTCCATCATTGACGGATCAAATTTTCATAAAAGCACAACGAATCAGAAGTTTACAAGAAAATGATGTACGTAAAGTTGATGAAGATGAAAAAGGAGAATTTATCGGAATCATCAATTATTCTATCATGGCTTTAATTCAGTTAGAATTAGGCGTTGTTGATCAGCCGGATTTGGATGTTGAAAAAGCAACCGAATTATATGATGCTAAAGTGAAGTTAACCAAAGAATTAATGGAAGCTAAAAATCACGATTACGGCGAAGCGTGGCGTGATATGCGTGTGAGTTCTTTAACTGATTTAATTTTGCAAAAGTTACTTCGCGTAAAGCAAATTGAAGATAATAAAGGTCTGACTTTAGTTTCTGAAGGAATCGATGCGAATTATCAGGATATGATTAATTACTCTGTTTTTGCCTTGATTTTAAATCCTATAAACAAATAAATTCCAATTTTTAAAATTCCAAAATCCAAGTAAAAAATTGGAATTTGGGATTTCTTTATTGAGATTTTAAATTTAATATTTACCCTATGAAAAACATCATTACTCAATTCTCCCGACTATTTGTTGGTGTATTATTTATCATTTCCGGATTAATAAAGCTGAATGACCCGGTTGGTTTCTCTTATAAATTGGCAGAATATTTTAGTGAACCAGTTTTCAATATGCCTTTTTTAGAGCCATTGGCTTTAGGTTTAGCTATTTTTCTGGTAATCTTAGAAGTAGTTTTGGGTGTAATGTTATTAGTGGGTTATAAAGCTAAAACGACAATTTGGGCATTATTGCTTTTAATCGTTTTCTTTACGTTCCTTACCTTCTACTCTGCTTATTTTGATGTGGTAAAAGATTGCGGATGTTTTGGCGACGCTTTGCATTTAACACCTTGGCAGTCCTTCACAAAAGATGTTGTTTTATTATTCTTTATTTTGATTTTATTCATCAATCAAAAATTAGTAAAACCTTTATTTTCAAATACGGTAACAAATGCAATTACTATAATAAGCGTTACTTTGAGTGCAATTATGGCGTATTGGGTTTTAAATCATAATCCTATAAAAGATTTCCGTCCTTACAAAGTTGGAACTAACATCGAAAAAGGAATGGAAATTCCGGAAGGCGCTCCAAAATCTGTAGTTGAAATGGTGTTTATTTATAAAGTAAACGGTGTTGATAAAGAATTTACAGAGAAAGATTTAATGAATATTCCTGAAGGTGCCACTTTTGTTGACAGAAAGGACAAAGTGATTACAGAAGGTTACGTACCGCCAATTCACGATTTTACAATGACAAAAGACGATTCTGACTACAAAGCAGAATTATTAAAACTGCCTAAACTTTTAATTTTTGTAACCTATGATCTGGCTTTATCAAATCCTGACGGAATGAAAAAACTAGCAAAAGTTACAGCCGATGCAAAAGCAAAAGGATATAAAGTAATTGCAATGACGGCTTCTGGAGCTGAGGAAATTGCAAAAGCAAAAAAACAATACAATTTAGATGTTGATTTTTATTTCTGCGATGCAACTGCTTTAAAAACTGTTGAAAGAGCAAATCCAAGTATCGTAGTTTTACACAACGGAACTGTAGTTCAAAAAGTACACTACAATGATGTTGATGATTTAAAACTATCTGATGTTGCTTATGGCATTTAACAATATTTGACTACAATTAAAGACGCCAATATTCTATTTTTTAGATATATTGGCGTTTTTTTTAGTCGCAAAAACCAACAACCAAATCTTAAATAAAACCTATTTATAATTATGATGGCAAAATTACTAAGGCTATTTTTTTCAAATCCTTTCCTTTTTTTATTTATATTGTTTTTAATTATTTATACAGCGTATGATTTTTACATTCACAAATCTTCTGGTACACATTTAGTTTCTCTTCAGATTTTGGCATTAATTGCAGGAGTAATTTTTGAAAGCAGAAGAATTTCAAATAAATGGACAACATCCGTTTTTATAGGGATCCTTTCTTTTCTTTTTATATTTTTCCTTGGTTATTTTTTATGCAGCATAGTGGATGAATCAAATTGTAGTCTTGCATTCATCCTGAATAGAAGCCTTGTATTTTGGCCTTTTATATTCTTTGTCTTTTATGTTATTTATTCCCGAATATTTAACGAACGAAATATTACTCCAAAACTAACAGAAGGCATCACATTGTTTCTCTCGATTGCCATGATATATTGGGTAGCTGATAACGGTTTTATCAACTTTGACAACATAATTTCCCAAACCTTAATGGTTATTGGTATTTCATTTTCGTTATTTTCTTTTTTTCATGCTTTTACAAAAACTCATTTATCAGACAGAAACAAATTTATCTTAAGTATTTGGAGCTCAATAATCATGATGTTTTTTGCTATAGATAATCTAAATTCAATTTATGAAAATCAAAATACTGCTAACTCAGATGATATCCTACAGGGAATATACGTTGCAATTCAATATTTTCTTTTAGGAATTTCAAGCATTTATATGATTCAGAATTTCATGATGCTTATTGCTTTCCTGCCAAGATGGAAAAGATTTTTCAATTCAAGATATTTTGAAGAATTCAGAGAACTCAAAGACGAGCATATTGATAGATATTCAGATCAGCAGGTACCGCTAATTCATTCCCTGATTTGTATTATCCTTATTGGCACAGTCTTCTTTTTAAACTATTATTATCAAATTGTTCCCAAACAATTTTTAATCTGGATATCATTTGTAATTTTCCCTTTTATCATAAGTATTTACAATTATCTTATCGGGAAGAAAAATTATGCTTATCTCCTATTGTTTTTTCTATTTATGTCCTGCCAAAATAAGTACGAAAAAATCGAGAAAATCAATCCTGAAAACATCAAATTGAATGAAGTTGTTTCGGACTTAACTTCGGAACAAATTGAAAAAATAAAAAATATCCATGAGATTTTTGCTGAAGTTGACAAAAGCAGTTTAGAACAGACTATAACTGATTTTAAAAGAGACAGGCATCCAGAGAACGAAATTAAAATTTGGATGCAGATGGCTGAAGCTTACAAAGGCTACCTCAGCAAAAACAAAAAGAATCTGGGCGAAAAGAAAGAAGTTTTTAAACTGATTTTATCCCGATCTATGATGAGTGCTGAAGAAGCTATTAAGAATTCTAATTTAAAATACCTTTCTAAAAAAGAGGCGCAGGAAGTTTTAAGCTTTTATAATGATGCTCCGCAACCGTTGACTATTGAATAATAAGTTACATAAAAGTAATAACTTAGAATATTTCTTGTTTACATTTATTAAAAACCATTTCAAAAAACAACCTGATTCTATGAAACAATTTCAAAAATTATTCTTTGCTTTTTTATTAGTTTTTCTATTAAACAACACCGGATTTAGTCAGGGAAAAACAATAAATAAAGATCAGCGGTATATATTCTTTTTGCACAATAAATTTGTTGAAGAAAATGATCTGAATATCGCGCATCCTGAATATGGCAAAGCCGAATACAATGAAATTTTAGAATCATTTAGAAAAGATAATTTTATAGTTTTTAGCGAAAAAAGAAAGAAAAATACAAATGCTTCCGATTACGCAGAAAAAGTCGTGAAACAAATCAAAACGTTTTTAAAAAAAGGAGTTTCACCAAACAAAATAATTGTAATTGGAACTTCAAAAGGTGGTTATATTGCACAATATGTTTCGACCTATTTAGCGAATCCCGACGTTAATTTTGTGTTTATTGGATGTTTTAGAGATGTAGATATTGAAGAAATTCCGGATATTAATTTCTGCGGAAACATTTTAACTATTTATGAAAAATCAGATATTTACGGTGTTTCGGCAATCAGAAGAAAAGAAACTTCCAAACTCAAAATAAATCATTTCAAACAAATTGAATTGAACACTAATTTAAAACATGGTTTTTTATACAAAGCTTTAGATGAATGGATTGTTCCATGCAAAAAATGGGCAAATGGAAATTATGAGCTGAATTAAAAATTCCCAAAGAAAATATATCAAAGCCTTTAATAATTAAATTTTATTAAAGGCTTTTTTGCTTCAAACCTGGCGTTTTTTTGTCTTTAAAATTGTTCTCAAAATTAAAAAACCACTCCTTTTTTCTACTTCTAAAAAATAATGACTAAAAAATCCACCTTTTTACACGCAACTATTACGATTTCATTCCTGTTTTTCTAACCTAAAATTAACTTTTTGTTACAAAATAAACGACTCTTCAAATTTTGTTAATCTGTATTTGGCTTTCCAATTGTTTGTTTAACTTTGTTAAAAATCATTTATCACATGAAACAAATAGCTTTAATCGTTATTGCATTTATAACTTTCTCCTGCACACAAGCTCAGAAAACAAGTTTTTCGAAAGAAGCTTTGTCTGAAAAATTATTAACTCTTGAAGGAGATCAGACTTCTTTCAAAAACATTTTAAAAAAATATAAAGGAAAAACTTTAGTCATTGAAGTTTGGGCTTCATGGTGCGGCGACTGCGTAAAAGCAATGCCAAAAGTTAAGGAACTACAAGCTAATAATCCAGATGTTTCGTATTTATTCCTTTCTGCAGATAAAACAGCTGAAAAATGGAAAATCGGAATTGAAAAACACGAATTAAAAGGCGATCATTTTATGATGAACGACGGTATGAAAGGTGTTTTTGGAAAAGCGATCGATTTAGACTGGATTCCAAGATACATTATCATTGACAAAACGGGAAAAATCGTTCTTTATCGTGCTATCGAAACTGATTTTGACAAAATCAATGAAACTTTAAAAAGTTTAAAACAAGCTTAAACAGCACACAAATTACAACAAAAAGCAAAAAATTAAAAAATAACAAAAACTACCAAAATGAGAAAAAAGATTGTTGCAGGAAACTGGAAAATGCACAAAAACGCAGCACAGACTGAAGAATTGTTAAGCGAATTAATCACTAAAATACCAGCACAAACTACTGCACAAGTAATCGTTGCTCCAACATTTGTAAACTTACAAGCTGCTGTTGCAAAAGTAAAAAACACAACTATTGGTGTTGCTGCTCAAAACGTTCACCAGGCTGAAGGCGGTGCTTTTACAGGAGAAATTTCTGCTGATATGTTAACTAGTATTGGAGTTAATACGGTAATTCTGGGTCACTCTGAGCGTAGAGCTATTTTCCACGAAACTGATGCATTAATCGCAAATAAAGTTGATACAGCTTTAAAACATGATTTAACTGTAATTTTCTGTTTTGGAGAAGAATTAAAAGATCGTCAATCAGGAAATCATTTCAATATTGTTGAAAACCAATTACGTGACGGAATTTTTCACATTGCAAAAGAATCTTGGGCAAAAGTTGTTTTAGCTTATGAGCCAGTTTGGGCAATTGGAACTGGAGAAACTGCTTCGCCAGAACAAGCACAGGAAATGCACGAATTTATCAGAGAAACTATCCGTAAAGCTTTTGGAGCTGAAATTGCAGATGAAGTTTCTATTTTATACGGTGGTTCTGTAAAACCAGACAATGCTAAAGAAATTTTCTCTAAACCAGACGTTGACGGTGGTTTAATTGGAGGTGCTGCCTTAAAAGCAGATGATTTCTTAGCAATTGTAACGGCTATCTAATTTTAGATTTTAGATTTTAGATTTTAGATTTTGAAATCTGACTATATAACAAAAGCGTTTGCTGATACAAACGCTTTTTTCGTTTTAAATAATTCTTAAATTAATAATGTTCGATTAGATTTTTAAACAACTTCTGCTTTGGATTCTTACCTTTGCAAAAAAATTATTTATGTCGAATATTTATTTAGGATATCATTTTACAATTGAGCCAAAAGAACTTGGATCAGAAATTTTAGTGGCTGAATTAGGCGAAAAAGCGTTTGAAAGTTTTACAGAAACAGAAAACGGAATTTCGGCTTTTGTGAAGAAGGATTTATGGGATGAGAATATTCTGGATGATATTTATATTTTACAATCAGAAGAATTTAAAATTGAATATACAATTGAAGAAATCGATCAGGTAAACTGGAACGAAGAATGGGAAAAGAATTTCGAACCTATTGATGTTGACGGAAAATGCCATGTCCGCGCTCCTTTTCACCCGAAAACGGATGCTGAATTTGATATTGTAATTGAACCAAAAATGAGTTTTGGAACCGGACATCATGAAACAACTCACATGATGATTCAGCATTTATTAGAAATGGATGTTAAAGGTCTTAAAACTTTAGACATGGGCTGCGGAACTGCTATTTTAGCTATTTTGGCAGAAATGAAAGGTGCAGAACCAATCGATGCCATTGACATTGACAATTGGTGTTATTTAAATTCTATTGAAAATGCCGAACGCAATAATTGCAAACATATTAGCGTTTACGAAGGCGATGCTGCTTTATTAGCCGGAAAAAGTTACGATTTGATTATAGCTAATATCAACAGAAATATTTTGTTAAACGATATGCAGAGTTATGTAGATTGTTTAAATAAAAACGGAATTATATTATTTAGCGGTTTTTATGAAGAAGACATTCCGTTTATTGATGCTTCGTGTACTGAAAAAGGATTGACTTATGTTAAAAAACTTCAAAGAAACAACTGGGTTTCATTAAAATACGTAAATTAGTTAGTAGTAATTACAGCAGTACAAAAAACTAAAAAGAAATGAGTACTAAAGAAAAAGTAAGAGAAAGAGTTCGCGAAAAAGAAGCGACAGGATTCAATAACGAGATCATAGTGTATAACGACGATGTAAACACTTTTGACCACGTAATTGATACCTTAATGCGCGTGTGTGACCACACACCTGAACAAGCAGAACAATGTTCCTTAATTGTACATTACAACGGAAAATGCACTGTAAAAACAGGGCCAATGGATAAATTAAAACCTCAATGTACACAACTTTTGGAAGCTGGACTTAGCGCCGAAATTGTTTAATTTACCAATAATTTAAAAAACATTCTATTTTATTCTATATTTGAAATAAAATAGAATGTTTTTTTATGGAAGAATATGGAAAAATATTAATTATCGCAATGCCGATTTTCCTGGTTTTAATTGTAATTGAAAAACTATACGGCATTTACAAAAAAAACGATACTGCTCCATTAATCGACAGCGTTTCCAGTATCAGCTCCGGAATTACTAATTCTGTAAAAGATGTTTTAGGGCTGAGTATTACTTTTCTTTCCTATGAATGGATGGTTTCAAAAATTGCCATTTTTCATCAGGAAGCCAATATTCTCTCCTATTTTATTGCCTTTTTTGTTATCGATTTTTATGGTTATTGGAGCCATCGACTGGCGCATCAGATTAATTTCCTTTGGAACAAACACGCTATTCATCACAGCAGTGAAGAGTTTAATCTCGCCTGTGCGCTTCGTCAGCCCATTGCGAGTTTAGTGAATTTGTTTACTTTTTTATTAATTCCTGCCGCGTTATTGGGCGTTCCGGCTTCTGTAATTGCCATTACACTTCCACTCCATTTGTTTTTACAATTTTGGTATCATACCAAACACATAAAAAAAATGGGATTTGTAGAGCATATCTTAGTTACTCCTTCACATCATCGTGTTCATCATGCTATAAACCCTGAATATTTAGATAAAAACCATTCGCAGATCTTTATTTTCTGGGACAAACTTTTTGGCACTTTTCAGGAAGAATTAGATGATGTTCCGCCAGTTTACGGAATCACAAGGCCGGCTAATACCTGGAACCCGATAAAAATAAATTTTCAGCATTTGACGTTATTAATAAAAGATGCCTGGCGTGCCGAAAGCTGGAAAGACAAACTTACAATATGGTTTAAACCAACCGGATGGCGGCCTGAAAATTTCGAACAAAAATATCCTGTAAACAAGATTGAAGATGTTTTTAATTTTGATAAATACGGAACGCAGAATTCGCAAAAACTAATTTATTGGTCGGTTACACAAATTTTAATTACGCTTTTGTTTGTGAGTTTTCTTTTTGATAATATTGCTAAAATCGGTCTGCCCAATATCTTTATTTACGGATTTTTTATCCTCGTTACCATTTACAGCAATTCTGAATTAATGGACAAAAGCAGGTTTGCCATTTTTTGGGAAGGTTTCAGGTTGTCGATCGCTATTATAATTATAGCATTTTATGGCGATTGGTTTGGTTTAAATTCAGTTTTCTCTTTTAGTAATTATATCATTTTAGGTTATTTAAGTGTATCATTTTTAATCACGATTTACTTTGTAACCATCGATTTTAAAACCAACCAAAACCAAACCATAAACCCACAAACCACATAATGAAAAACGCTGTATTCTTTAAAATTTATATTGCTTTCAGCTTTATTTATTTATTGCTTTTATATCTGGGATATGAAAGTTTAGACTGTTATTTAAAACCGGCTTTAATCCCGTTATTAATTGTTGGAGTGTATTTTTCTAAAAAATTCCCAACACAAAATATTCTTTTAACCGCACTCCTATTTTCATGGATTGGTGATGTAATTCTGCTTTTTGCAGACATTGCCGAAATCTATTTTATTTTAGGATTGGTTTCTTTTCTAATCTCTCACATCATTTATTGCGTACTTTTTAATAGACAGATTAAAGAGAAAGTAAAAAAGGATGCTATAATTTTTATTTTCGGAAGCCTCATTATTGCCTGTTATTTAATTGGAATGTTATCAGTTTTACTACCCGCTTTAGGCGATTTAAAAATTCCGGTTATCGTTTATGCAAGCGTAATTTCTGTTATGCTTTTGTTTGCTTATAACGGACTTTTAATTTGGAAAAAACCTGCGAATCAATATGTCTTTTTTGGAGCGTTATTTTTTGTTATTTCTGATAGTATTTTAGCAATCAACAAGTTTCATATACCAATTCAAAAAAGTTCGTTTATTATTATGCTGACTTATCTTGTGGCACAATATCTGATTGTAAAAGGTATATTAAAACTGAATTTAAAAAAAGAAGCATAATAGGCCGCTGATTACACAGATTAAACAAATTATCGCGGAGTTTTTTATTCTATTTTCTTTTTGAATTTATAATCTGTGACAAAAAACCTTTTACATTTGTGTGACCAAAATAAACCTCAACCATGAAAAAAACAGCTCTTTTTATTATTTTATTAATTACTGTAACTTCTTGTATCAGCACAAAATCTACTTTGAAAAATGTAGACGATAATGCACCTGATTTAGTTTTGAATAAAAATAATACGTTTGTAATTTCATTATTCAGCAAAGACAAAAAATATGGCTATGATCCTGATTATCCGGTAAATATATTTTTTAGAAATACGCAGGATGAAGCTACAAATGAGGTTCGTTTTTTGAATGCTTTAGCCGGGCCAAATGGCGAAAAAATCACTTATAAACGCTTAGAAACCTGCTGCCCTTTTCCAACAAAAAGAAGCAGTATGGGAGCCGGATTTTTAAATGTATACGAACTAACTTGGGAAGGACAAAAAAAGCCTATAACGCTGTATTTGAATATTTATGAAAAAGGAATTTTGATGGTTCCGATGGGATTGAGTTTGAAGAAGGAGTAAAAATGAATTCTTATTATACATCAAAATCGAAGTCTATTATATCTTACATTACATACTAATTGTTATTATTTGTCTTTTTAATTAACCGATTTTGAATTAGATACTTTGGAAACTAAATATGATGATCAAATCCAAATTAGCATTTATTATTTTCTTAATTCTATTGCTTATATTATTTCCATATTATATAATCTACTTGCAATCAGATTATTTATCTTCAATGATTCCAGGCTGGCATACTGATTTTGTTTCAGGAAAAGCTACTTCAAGTTTAATAAAGTCTATTATTCTTTTTATAACCACAATTTGTTATTGGAAACTTTCAAAAATTACAGGTGAATTAAATTTAAAAAAATTCCTTATTCATTTTTTAATGACATTTCCTGCAGTTTTTATTGGAAGGTTAAACGTTTTTGAACTACTCGATCTTCATTCTTTAGATGCTGATAGTTTCGTAAATCTTATACAAATAATTGTCTTTATAAATATTTGCATTAACATTCTATTTTTTGCTGGACAAATTTTGTTTGGATTACATTACCAAAAACTAAAAAAACAATTACGATAAATAAAATGGTTCAAAAAGAATTTATTATAAGAAGAGGAATTACAGATAACTATCCTCGAAAATTAGTCATTAATGAAAATGAGTTAAAATTTGAGAGTAAAGATCTAAGAAATGATTCATTCGTTACTTTCAAAAAAGATCAAATTTTAGAATATAGTTACGGAGTAAAGTGGATGCAATATAAATTTACTTTTGGGCGTGAGTATATAATTTCAATTCGAAGTAATGACAATCAAATTATCAAGGTTAATTTTAAAACTTACTTTGGCAGAAAGAAAGACGAATACCATAAACTTTGTAATGACATATTATTATCACTTTGGGATTTTTACTTTGGCGATTTAACTTCAAATTATATCCAGAAATCTGAACAAGGCGAAGAATTCAAAATTGGTGAAGTTCTTTTTAATAAAGATGGTTTAAGCATAATTAGTAATTCATCTTTAAAGCAAAAAAGCGTACTAATTCCTTGGGAAAAAGTTCGAACTAAAAGATATTCAACCTATTTTGCTATTTATTCTAAAGATGATGCAGTTAATATTAATCGTGGTTACAGCTATTTAAATGACTGGAATACTACCGTTTTATTAAATGTATTAAATGCTGTATTAGCGAAAAAGAACATTGTTAATGATTAAAATTTCCCTTCGTTAGCAGCAGTTACTAAAAGAAAAAATCAGAAAAATCAAATTCAAAACCCGCTGAATTTGTAACTTTACAAGTAAGCATTTCTATATGCTTCTAACACTCTTGTTTCTTATCGAAACAAATAAAATTTAATCAAAATGCAACAATCAAAAAAATATAAAATTGAAGCTTCCAGTTTCGATTTACAGCAATATTTAAACAGAATCAATTTTTCAGAAGAAATTAAATTGGATTTAGCGGGAATAAAAAAACTGATGCAAAGCCAGATATTTAGTGTGCCTTTTGAAAATATTGATGTACAGGCTGGTAAAACAATTTCACTTGTTGGAGATGATATTGTAAACCACATCGTAGCTAAAAATCGCGGCGGCTATTGCTATCAAGTTAACGGAATCTTTTCTTTATTACTTCAGGAAATTGGTCTTCCGCATTATTATATTGCGGTACGCCCGTTGGTTAATCCTATTCCAAATGCTAAAACGCATCTGGCAATAATAGCGATAATTGAAAATGAAGAATATTTGATTGATTTAGGATTTGGAGGCAACAGTATTAGAGAACCTTTGAAACTGAGTCAAATTGGAACTGAAATTCAACAGGGTTTTGATACTTTTACTTTGGTAAAAACAGAAGATGATGAATATTTACTACAAATTCTTATTGGAAAAGAATGGACTAATTTATATTCGTTTGATTTGACTCCTCAAAGATGGATCGATTTTAAACCTGCCAATCATTATAATTACTCGCATCCGGATTCTTTTTTCACACAAAATTTAATTGTGGTTTTACAGAATCCATTGGGCAAAAAAATATTATTCAAAAATGCGATTAAATCTGTAACAAACGGGGTTACTGATCTTATTCCTTTTGAAGATCATCAATTGAATACTATTTTGAAAACAGAATTTAATTTGACGGTGTAACAACTCTTGTCTAGAAACTCTTACTAAAAACATAGAAACTGATTGCGTACAGAAAAGTATTACATATTTAACAATTATTGCTCTTAAAATAATCTTAAATCTTCATCTGCTATTCATAAATCATAACTACCTTTGCATTGCAAAAAAATAATTTTATGAACTTACAACATATTCCACAAATTAAGCATACTGATAGCGGAAATTTCTTTTTATTGGCGGGGCCTTGCGCTATTGAAGGAGAGGAAATGGCTCTTAGAATTGCTGAAAAATTAGTTGGTATTACCGACAATCTTAAGATTCCTTATGTTTTTAAAGGATCTTTTAAAAAAGCGAACCGTTCTAGAATTGATAGTTTTTCTGGAATTGGAGACGAAAAAGCTTTAAAAATTTTAAGAAAAGTTTCTGAAACTTTTCACATTCCAACAGTTACAGATATTCATACTAACGAAGATGCTGACATGGCAGCACAATACGTTGATGTTTTACAAATTCCTGCATTTTTAGTTCGCCAGACTGATTTAGTTGTGGCAGCGGCAAATACCGGAAAAGTGGTAAACCTGAAAAAAGGACAGTTTATGAGTCCTGAAAGTATGAAACACGCGGTACAAAAAGTATTAGACTGTAATAATGAGAATGTTGTCGTTACAGATCGTGGTACTATGTTTGGCTACCAAGACATGATTGTTGATTTTAGAGGAATTCCTACTATGCAGCAATATGCTACAACGGTATTAGATGTTACGCATTCTTTACAACAGCCAAACCAAACTGCCGGAGTTACGGGCGGAAGACCTGATATGATCGAAACTGTAGCAAAAGCTGGTATCGCAGTGGGTGTTGACGGAATTTTTATCGAAACACACTTTGATCCTGCAAATGCAAAAAGCGATGGAGCAAATATGCTTCATTTAGACTATTTTGAAGGTTTAATGAACAAATTAGTTGCTATTAGAAAAACTGTAAACGCCTTTTAATTTTTTTATATAATATTTCTTTGAAAACAAAATTTTTATTCTTGCCTTTCTTTTTAATGTGTTTTGCTTTAAACACATTTGCTCAGGAAGAAATCGCAATACAAGACAAATACACAGCACACAATAAAGGAAAGTTCTTTGTTTCTTGGGGCGGTAATAGAGAAAGTTACTCAAAATCTGATGTAACTTTTACCGGAAAAGATTACAAATTTAGAGTAGAAAACATGGCTGCTCACGACAAACCTAAAGGATGGCATATTGATTATGTTAATCCTGCTAATATGACGATTCCACAGACAAACCTTAAATTTGGTTATTTTATCAGCGATCATTACAGCGTTGCTATTGGAGTTGACCATATGAAATATGTAATGACACAAAATCAAACGGCTAAAGTTAACGGTTATATTAATTTACCTGCGAATGATCCTGCTGCTGCTATCTACAATGGAGATTACATCAATAGACCTGTAGATATGTCTTTAAATGGTGCTATAGAAGGTGGTTATGACATGGGTGTTACTAATCCAAATGGTCCTGCATTTTTAATGTACGAGCATACAGATGGTTTGAACTATATTAATACTGAAGTTGCCAGACATGATGATATTTCGAAATGGTTTGGTTTACCAAATATTGATAAATTTCAGATTAATTTAACTGAAGGTATTGGCGGAGGAATTTTATATCCTAAAACAAATACGACCCTTTTAGGAAAAGAACGTCATGATGATTTTCATGTTTCAGGTTATGGTTTATCTGCAAAAGCAGGTATTAACTTTACTTTCTTTAAATATTTCTATCTTCAGGGTGAGTTAAAAGGCGGATATATCGATATGCACGATATTAAAACTACTGTAAGTAATGAAGATAAAGCTTCACAGCACTTTTATTTCTTTCAAAGAATTATTGCTGTCGGTGGAATTTTTAGAATCTAATACTTATCCGAAAATATATTTTAAAAATAGTTATCATTTATTTGGTAACTATTTTTTTTATCATTTACTTTGCAACTCAAAGTACTTTATTTACTATTTGAACACATCATGAAAAAACAAAAATATATTTTCCTTATCATCACTTTCGTACTAAGTTTTGGCTTGGCTTTATTTGTGGCAATGAAAGTTTTCCCAAATAATCCGTTTTCGAAAACAAAGACGGAAACGAAAAATGAATCGAGTAAAATTCAGGATGGGGATATTATATTTCAAACCTCACAATCTCCTCAATGCGAAGCGGTGCGAATTGCGACCAATTCTAAATTTTCACACTGTGGAATTATTTATGATATAAACGGAAATTGGTTTGTTTTTGAGGCTGTTCAGCCAGTTAAACTTACGCCGTTTGATGAATGGATTCAGCACGGAAAAGACAATAAATATGTGGTAAAACGATTAAAAAATGCTGATAAAGTTTTGACTCCGGCTATTCTTCAAAAAATGAAAGATTACAGTCAGCAGTTTGATGGAAAAGAATATGACGCTTATTTTGAATGGACAGATTCAAGGATTTATTGCTCAGAATTGGTTTGGAAGATATATAAAAATGCAGCCGGAATCGAACTTTCGAAATTAAGAGAATTAAGGAGTTTTAATTTAGAAGATCCGAGAGTTCAAAAAATATTGAAGGAAAGATATGGCAATGAAATTCCGTTAGAGGAAAAAGTGGTTGCGCCTTCTGACCTGGACGATTCAAATTTGCTTAAAACTATAATTGATAATTATTAAAATTCGATAAAAGCTAATTTTAAAACCAATTAGCTTTTTTATTTCATTATTAACTTTGAAATTCAAAGAACTTTTAACTAACCAAAACATGAGAGATTATTTAATTGAAAGATTATATGAATGCACAAAAAAACCTTATCAAAAGTATTTTAAGAAGAATGAACCGTGGGAAATCAATAAAACCGAATTAATGAATTTCCCAGAAGGCAGTTTGGGTTATGGTTTAGGAAATTTTCTCTACAAACATCATTTTGATATTCAGGAAAAACTGGAAGATCATGACATTATTCATGTCTTAACTAATACCGGAATTTCTGTTTATGAGGAAATCGGGATGCAGTATTATCTTCTTGGTAACGGAAAAAGAAGCTTGTATTTGTTTATGGTTATTTTATCTGGAACGGTATTTTATCCCAAGAAAATCAAATACTTCGCACAACAATTTAGGCGAGGAAAACAAGCCCATTCGTTCTATTATCTGGATTTTTCAAAAATGCTTTTGATGCCTATAGCATCTATTCAACAAACATTTAAAATTTAAAACTTATGAAAACAATCAACCATAAATCATTTGAAGAAAAACAATCTACTGAATTAGCAATTGGGTCTTTCGTTATCATTACAATACTATTTATACTTTATATTGTCACAAATCAAAGTCCAAATATTCTTGTAATTGCCTGGCCATTTGCTTTTTCGGCAATAATAGTAAATGCGATAATGTTCTTTCACTTAACAGACAGGTTTATACATCTTCCTGAACAAAGAAGAGATATTGCAGTTAAAATTTTAATTCTGCTTTCCAATATTCCTATTACCTTTTTTTACTATTTACTGGTAATGAAAAATTAAATTTTAGAATTTTCATCAAATAAAAAAGCTGCGAGTATAAACTCGCAGCTTTTAAATATTTTTCGATTTTAAAAATCTTAATTTGCTGATGGAAGAATAATTCCTGTTTGGTCAATTAAATAAAGTAACGAAGTCATTGTTGCTGCACCAAGCTCTAATTCTCTTTTATTGATAGCGTCAAATTTATCGTTTGCTGCGTGGTGATAATCAAAATAACGTTGAGAATCTGGTTTTAATCCTGCTTTTACAATTGCTTTAGAGGTTAAATGATTAATATCAGAACCTGCATGTCCAATTGTAAAACTATGAACTAAATAAGGTTCGAAAAAATCTTTAAAACCTTGTATTTTTTTCAAATTAGCATCATCAGCTTCAATAGAAAATCCTCTTGGAGAAAATCCGCCTGAATCACTTTCTAAAGCAAAAATATGGTTTTCGTTTTTCTGCTTAGAAACTTCTTCATATTTCGCACCGCCTTTTCCGCCATTTTCTTCGTTCATAAATAAAACTACACGAATCGTATTTTTAGGCTTGTAATTTAAATTTTTAAGAATTCTTATTACTTCCATACTTTGTACTACTCCTGCTCCATCATCGTGAGAACCATCGGCTAAATCCCAAGAATCTAAGTGTCCGCCCACAACCATAATGTTAGATGGGTTTACTGTTCCTGTTAATTCTCCAATAACATTATGAGATAGTACATCTGGCAAAGTCTCACACGATTGTTTGAAATAAAATTTTATAGCTGGATTTACTTTTAAAGTTTTACTTAATAATTCAGCTCCATTTGTACTAATTGCAGCTGTTGGAATATATTGTTCTTTTGGTAAATCTCCATAGCTTTGAGCTCCTGTATGAGGGAAATCGTCTAAACGTAAATTCATTGAACGAACAATTGTTCCCACTGCTCCTAATTTAGCAGCCTCTTTTGCACCAGCATATCTTTGGTCTACACAAGCTCCGTAAGACGTAAATGTTTCAATATTTTCAGGATTCATTGGTCTGTTATAAAAAACAATTTTTCCTTTTACTTTATCAGCTCCAAGTTCATTTAGTTCTTTAATTCCCAGCACTTCGATTATTTCTGCTGTAAGTCCTGTTTTTGCAGTCGCAACAGATCCGCCTAAAGCACAAATTGGCACAGCAGTTTTTACTTTTCCATCTAAGATAAAAGCAGTTTCTTTTTCACCGCGAACCCAGTGAGGTACCATAACTTCCTGCAGATAAACTTTATCAAGTCCCAGACCTTCTAATTGTCTTTTTGTATAATCTACAGCTTCTGCAGCACCTTTAGATCCAGATAAACGGCTTCCAATATCATTTGAAAGATATTCTAACCAAGAATAACATTTAGCTTCGGTTAAAGCTTTTTTATAAAATAATTTAATGTTTTTTTCATCATTTGACTGTGCAAAAGATGCGGTCAATCCATTTAAAACTAAAGCAGTTAAAAGAATCGTTTTTTTCATAATTGTAATAACATTTTGGGGTTATATTGCTTTTTTGGCTTCTCTTACAAAGAAACAAAATTCTACAGAACTGTCAGAGTTTTTTCGCGGACTTTTCTCAAAAAAAAACTCTAACTATAAACCTTTTTTGTTCATAATTAGAGTTTTTCTTATTTTCTTTAAAATAATGTTACTTTACTTCGATAATCTTATTTTTTGTACCAATTCCGTTTTCATTAAAAGGCTCAATTGTAAAATAATACTTTGTTCCTTTGTCTAAACCTCTAAAATCGTACGCGTTATCTCCGTAAACCATAATACTGTTGTATAATTTATCTGGGGCAATTCCGTAATAAATATTGTAGCCAACGGCATCATTTTGCTTTTTCCATGAAATCATAGCGTTTCTTGAATCCAGTTTATTTCTGTCCACTTTAAATGCGGCAACCGCTTTTGGTTTTTCTGATAATCCATTTCCAAAAACTCTGAAATCTGAAATCGCAAACAATCCAGATGCATTGTGAATGTTCATCATTTTGATGTAACGCGCTTTAAATGATTTTGTTAATTCAACATAATCATGTGGAGCATCTTTATCGTTTTTAGATTTATCAACCACCAAAGTCCAGTTTTGCGCATCATCAGACATAAAAATTTTATACTGGTAATAAATATCCATTGCCTTATTATACTGAGTTGCTTTATGATCTGCATAATTGATCTGCAGCGCCTTAATTTCCATTTGACGGCCTAAATCCATTTGAAGCCATTCATCTGGATTACCTGTTTTAGCAGACCAATAGGTTTGAATATTTTCATCAGTTAAATTTTCTGGGCCATAACAAAATTTCTCGTAGACTTTTTTCCCGCCGTTGTCCATTCTGTGGGTTTCAACTTCCAAACATTCTTCAGAAGAAGAAACGGTTACAGGCTTTTTATAAGAAAGTAACATCCATCCAGATGAAGCTCCTTTTGTCTGATCACGTTGACTTGTTGGAAGAACAATTGGAAAATCTCCGTAAGACGTAATCGAATACATGACATCATCTTTATCAAAACCTGCCGGAAACATATCGATACGACGCTCAAAACGATCTTTTATAGAAATTTTACACGTTCCTGTATTCCAGTAATTTCCGTAGTTATCTGCAAAAGTATTTCCGTGTCCGGCACCAATTACAAATCCGCCCGGTTTATAAGACATTGGATTGTGTTTTTGATACGTAAATGGGCCTAATGGATTATCGCCAACATGAACTCCGTTTGCATAACCTTTAAATTCAGTCGCTGGTGCGCCATATTGCATATAATATTTCCCGTTGTGTTTGGTCATCCAAGCTCCTTCAATAAAATTTCCCCACGGTGCCGGTTCCATATCATTGTTTGGACCAAAACGTTCCCAGCCGTGTGCTGAAGGATCTAAAATAGCAACTTCTTTGATCTGTCCATACGGACGCTGAATATCTTCTACTTCTGTAGCTTTGTATAATTGTGCATAATCTGCCTGATTCCCTTTTGGAAGCCATGTATTATAATCAACCTCAGTACCTACAAGCGGCAGTTTTCCGCTTGAACCATAATACATGTATACTTTTTTATCGTCATCCTGAAAAATCGCAGGATCCCATGTCGGCAGCATTGCTTTGTCTACGTGACGTGTCCATCTTCCCGATTTTGGATCCGCCGTTTTCCAAATTGGATGATCTCTATTCCATGTTGAACCCACATAAAATAAAGTATCATTTACAACCCACGCCGCAGGTGCACATTGGTCATCGTCGCCCGGTTTTCTTTGAAAACTTCCGCAAACGAAATTCCAGTCTGACATGTCTTTGCTCCAAAAGAAACCTGCCTGATTGGTAGCAAATAAATAATACTCGCCTTTATACGTAATAATTACAGGATCGGCACTTGAACGGCGCGATTCAGGAATTCCGTTATGATTATGAGTGGTAAAGTTATATCCAATATTAATTGGGTTACAATATGTCGTTGCGGGTTTATTTGGGTCAAACCAATCTGTTTTTCCGGGAATATTTGCTTTTTGAGACCAAATACTTGTTGTACAGGAAGCTAAAAGCAATAGGAATATCTTTTTCATTTGTATTCTTTTTAAGTTTATATAGAATTCAATCTTTTAGTAAAATGATGATGAAAATCTATTTTTTCTCTTTTAATCTTTCGCTTAAAAGTTCAGGCTCGTTTGTGGTAATGTAATTGAATTTACTGGCTATAATCCAATCCATATCAGCCGCTTCGTTAACTGTCCAGGCGTTTAGAATTATATTATTGTCTTTTGCTTCTTTAATCCATTCCGGATGTTTTTTAAAGACAGAATAATGATAATCAACGCCGTTAATATTATCTGCTTTTACTTCTTTCGGGGATTTATTTCCTTCTAAATATTGCAAAACCGTTTTCTGGTCAACTTGTCTAATTTGTTTTAGAATTTCATAATCAAAACTTATGTAACAGGTCATTTTATCTGCTTTTAGCTTTTTGACCGTTTCTACAGACATTAATGCTGTTTTTTGTCCTCTTTCTTTACTTATTTCTGAAGGTTTTATTTCGCACACCAAAAGAGTGTGTTTGTTGTTCTTTTTCCCTTCTGAAATGTATTCGTGTAATGTTGGAAGTTTTTCTCCGTTAGAAAGCTCAAACTTTATTAAGTCAGCGTAATTGGTTTCTTCGATAAGTAATTTGTTATAATGTGCATCGTGATTGATTACAAGCGAATCATCAGCAGTTCTCCAAACGTCAAATTCTGAACCGGGAAGTTTTAAATCAATTGCATGTCTTAAGGATGCAATTGAATTTTCAGGAAGGTTATTTTTTTTCCATGCGCCGCGATGTGCCACTATTGCATTCTCCTTTACGCAGCACGATTGAAAAACAATTGTTACTGCTAAAAAAAGTGGTATTCTGAGTGCTTTAATAGTCTTCATTATTTTAAAATTATGATTTATAAAAAATGTTCTTTTATAAAAAAGCCCTCCGTCAACCAAACGAAGGGCCCTTACTAATCAATAAACCAACTATTTAGTTAACTCAAAACTAACTTTCTTGTCGGCAGTTGAATTTCCTCCAACGAAAATATCAAACTGTCCAGGTTCTGCTGCGAATTGCAAATCAGAATTATAAAATTTTAAATCTTCAACAGTAATATCAAAACTTACTGTTTGTTTTTCACCTTTTTTAAGTGCTATTTTTTGGAAACCTTTCAATTCTCTAACTGGTCTTGTTACTGAACCAACTAAATCTCTAATGTATAATTGAACTGTTTCTTTTCCGTCAAAATTTCCTGTATTGGCTACATCAACCGTTACTTTTAATTTTCCGTTGAAATTCATTTTATCAGAAGAAATTTTAAGGTTTGAGTAATCAAAAGTGGTATAGCTTAAACCAAATCCGAATGGGAATAAAGGCTCGTTTCTTTCGTCAATATAGTTTGATCTGAATTTTTCGAATTTTCCTTCTGTATTAGAAAGTGGTCTTCCTGTATTTTTGTGTGCGTAGTAAATTGGTAACTGCCCTACACTTCTTGGGAAAGTTGTTGTCAATTTTCCAGATGGGTTTACATCTCCAAATAAAACGTCAGCAATTGCGTAACCCGCTTCTGTACCAGCAAACCAAGCATTTAAAATTGCAGGAACTGTTTTTTCTTCGTCAGTAATCACTAACGGACGTCCGTCGAACAATACTACAACTACTGGTTTTCCTGTTTTTAATAATGCATTTAATAAATCTTTTTGTGCTTGTGGTATTTCTAAATTCGTACGGCTGCTTGATTCTCCGCTCATTTCTGCAGATTCTCCAATTGCAGCAATAATTACATCAGATTGCTGAGCAACTTTTAAAGCTTCTGCCAATAATTCTTCTTTTGAACGTGCATCACGATGTAATGTTTTTCCAAACATTGTCGCTTTAGTTTCAAATTCTTCGTCGTAATCTAAATTACTTCCTTTTGCATATAAAACTTTTGTAGATGGTCCTGCAACTTCTTTAATTCCTGCTAATAATGAAACAGCATTTTCCATTCTTGTAGCCACACTCCATGTTCCCGGCATGTTTTCTTTAGCATCTGCCAAAGGTCCGATTAAACCAATAGTTCCTGATTTTTTTAGAGGCAATAATTGATTTTGATTTTTTAATAATACCAATGATTGTGCAGCGATTTGACGTGCTTCTTTTCTACTGTCTGTTGTAAAGATTTCCGTTTTAGCTCTTTTTTCATCACAATATTTATATGGATCCTGGAATAATCCTAAGTCATATTTTGCTTCTAAAATAAGTTTAACGGCATTGTCAATTGTTTCGATTGAAACTCTTTTCTCGTCTAATGATTTTTTCAAAGTTCCTAAGAAACCTTCTCCAACCATATCCATTTCTACACCAGCGTTTAATGCTAAAGCAGAAACATCTTGAAGGTTCCCCATTCCGTGCTCGATCATTTCAGGAATTCCTGTAAAATCTGTTACCACAAAACCTTTAAAACCCCATTGTTTTCTTAAAACATCAGTCATTAACCATTTGTTTCCAGTTGCAGGAATTCCGTCAATTTCATTGAAAGATGCCATAACTGAGCCTACACCAGCATCAACAGCTGCTTTGTAAGGTGGGAAATAGTCATTAAACATTCTGATATGACTCATATCGACTGTATTGTAATCACGCCCACCTTCTGGCGCTCCGTACAATGCAAAGTGTTTTACACATGCTAAAATTGAATTGTTTTTTGAAAGATCATGCTGTTGGTATCCGTTTACCATTGCTTTTGCAATCTGGCTTCCTAAGTACGGATCTTCTCCTGAACCTTCAGAAACTCTTCCCCAACGCGGGTCACGAGAGATATCTACCATTGGTGAAAATGTCCAGTTGATTCCGTCTGCACTTGCTTCTTTTGCAGCAATCTGCGCGCTTCTTTCAATCAAAGCCATATCCCAAGTACAAGATAATCCTAACGGAATTGGGAATGTTGTTTCGTAACCGTGAATAACGTCCATTCCAAAAAGTAATGGAATTTTTAAACGGCTTTGTTCGACAGCAATTTTTTGTACTTCTTTAATTTTTTGTACTGATTTTATATTGAACAAACCGCCCACTTTTCCTTCTGCAATATTTTTTGCAACATTTGAGCTGTTTGCCTGTCCTGTTGTAATATCACCAGATGTTGGTAAATTTAACTGTCCTAATTTCTCTTCTAATGTCATTTTTGACATTAATTCTGCTACAAACTCTGACTTAGGTTTAATTTTCATTGTACTTTTTGTGCTCTTTTTTTGAGCGTAACCCAAAACAGCACATCCTAAAAAAAGTAAGACTAATTTGTTTTTCATTCTATTTTATTTATTTGTTCGTATTCGATTTTTTCTGTTTCAACATCCAGTCATAAATTTCGGGATTGTCGTAAACTCGTGTCCAGCTGTCGTGTCCAGCATTATCAAAAATAGTTAACTGAACATCTTTTACATTACATTTTTTTAATTCTTTGTAAACGCTTATGGCATAATCTACTTTTACCACATCATCTAATAATCCGTGAAAAATTCTGGTTGGAATATTGGCTATTTCACAAGTTTTTTCTAACTGAATTAAATCTACAAAGCCAGCGACAGGTACGTTTGCGGCAAATAGATCCGGATGTGCAAAAGCCAAATTCCATGAAGCCCAGCCTCCTGAGCTTAAACCAGTAACATATATTCTTTCTGAATCAATTTTGTTTTCTTTCTGAATTTTTAAAATCAGTTCGTAAATTGATTCTGTATCCCAATTCTCCTCTTCTTTGCATTGCGGCGCTAAAACATAAGCGTCTAACTGATGCGTATTTAAATATTTAAAAGGTCCATGATTTTTTACTTTTTCAATGTCTGTCCCTTTTTCTCCATCTCCTGAAATAAAAACTATTAATGGTTTCTTATCTTTTGTATTAGCCGGTTTGTGTAATAGGTAGCCTAATTCATTATTCGTTACAATAACTGTTTTTATTTTTCCTGTGGTTTCACTTTGTGCAAAACCTAATGCAGAAATGAACAGAAGTAATAGACCTAGTTTGTATTTCATAATAGATTATCTCTTAAATACCGTATTTTCCTGATGTAAAGCCAAGTTTTTTTAGACCTTGTTTTGTGTCAGATGCATTCATAAATAATTTCCACAATAAACCAGTTCTGTAATTTTCAATCATTGGTGCTATTGTTCCTTGGTCAATCGCTAAATATCGAGCGGTTACCCAATTGTATTGTGGAGAAAAAGCATCGTAAGGTCCTGCAATTCCAACATATTTTGCTTTATTTTCATCATATAAATAATGCAGGAATTTCATAGATTTTATTGGCGTGTACGGAAATGATGATAACGCTGCTGTTGGCGAAATTACTCCATTATCGTTATTAGGCTGGTGCGCTGTATAACCTGTTGTCCCATCAGGATTTCTGGTATAACTTGCTGTTAATCCCCAGCATTTATCTGAATAATCTTTAAAACCTTTTGGATTAGCAATACTGTACTGAACCATGATTTTAGCGTGGTTTTGAGTCAATTGCCAATAATCTGCATATTTGTCTTTCAAGTTATTTGGATCTAAACCTAAATAAGAATAATGCGACCAGAACATTGGCCCAACATTTCCTGAAGCCCCATTGTAATTTAAAACTACCGGAATACCGTATTGAGATCTGCCATCTACTATAGCCCCATTTCTAGCCCAAGCTTTATGATAAGCTTCTGCAGAAATTGGATGCGTTGGTGAAGAAGCTGCCATTACGTAGGTAATTAAACATTCGTTATATCCTTCTAGTTTAAAGTTCATTTCCCAACCATAATTTGGTGACCAATGCCAGTATAATGCGTCTTGTCCTTGTGTGTACCAATCCCATTCTACACCTTTCCAAAGTTCATCAGCTTTTGCAGCTAATTCTTTTTCAGCTGTACTTCCGTTTTTAAAATACTCTCTGATCGTAATTAATGCCTGACAAACAAAAGAAGTTTCTACTAAATCTCCTCCGTTATCTTTTGTGCCAAATGGAATTACTTTTCCTGCTTTATTGTCCATCCAGTGCGGCCACGCTCCATGAAAACGATCTGCTTTTTCAAGGAAGGTTAAGGCTGTAGTAAGTCTAGAAACAGCTTCTGCTCTTGGCAAAAAACCTCTTTCTACACCTACAATAATGCTCATTAAACCAAAAGCTGAACCACCTGTAGTTACAATATTTGACTCAAAATTAGGATCTTCAGTAAGATATCTTTCTCTTGCAAGTTTTGAATTAGAATCTGCGTATTCCCAAAAATATTTTATTGCATCTTTCTGCACCTGATCCATAGCTTCAGTATCTGTTAAAGGCTTTGTTGGTGTAGTTGGAGTTGTTGGTAAAGGAGTTCCTCCTCCTGTTCCGTCAGGTCCCGACGATGAACATGAGTTGAAAAAACTAAAAAGGGAGACTATGTATATTGAAATTTTCATGTCTATAAATAATATATTACTAATTAAAATTACACCTGAAGGATAAACCTCCAGGTGTTTAAAAAATGCTTATCTTTTGTCTTTTTCTAATTTATAAAGAGCTACGACTTCATTGTCAGTAAGAGCTACATCATAAATTCTGAATTCGTCCATTAAACCTGTATAGTGAAGCATCCATCCATCAGCCGCGCCCCAAGGTGCACCTAAATGCTGCTGATAACCTCCAATAATAAATTTAGAAACTTCAGAGTTTGCTAATTCTCCGTAAGGACCTCCTCCCGTTGCAGGATCGCTTGCATATCTTTTTGCAATAGATGCAGGAATATTTAACTTTTGTCCATCGATGTAAATGCTGTAAGTAGAACTTGTTCCATTGTAAGTCCAAACTAAATGTTTCCATGCCCCAAACATATTGGCTAAAACATTTGTTCCTCCATGCTCAATAAATTGTCCTGCCCAAGGAATACTTGGTGTAACATCTTTTTGAATATGATTTTTCAAAAGCATTGTTGTTGCTGGTCCTGTTCCTTCAATAAGGGTAAAAATATTTCCCCAAAAATCTGTTTTTTTAGGAAGCATAAACAATGACTGTGCACCACCTGTGTGTGGATCTGTTTTAATCCACATCGAAACTGTTACATTTTTTAAATTTACTACTGAATTTGCAACCGTATTATAAGAAATAAAAGAACTTGGCGATCCTTTATAAGCTTCTCCTTTTATACCAGTTTCATAGGTTACATTTGTAGCTGATCCATCTGTTATGCTATTTTTTGAATCGGCAATATTACCATCAAAACTAAATTTAGATACTAAGTGAGCAGCTGCAACATCATCTGAATTCTCATATCCTCCAATTGACTCATACGGAATTGGACTGTTTACTTTATCAATACTATCCTCGCAGCCAGCAAACAATGCTGAAGCTAAAACAAAAGAAAGCATGAAAATAGATTTATTTTTTTTCATTTTTAATGTCTTTAAGAATTAATAACCAGGATTTTGAGCTGATAAACCATCTGCTTGTTTGATGAACGATGCCGGAATAGGAAATAATTCGTTTTTACCTTCAGTAAAAGTTTTTCCGTCTACTGCAAAAGCAGCTTTAGCCTGGCCTGTACGTACTAAATCAAAAAATCTGTCGTGCTCAAAAGCCATTTCTACTCTTCTTTCTCTCCAAATTGCTGTTCTAATATCTGCTTGAGATGAAAAAGTTGTATTAGCTAAACCCGCTCTATTTCTGATTTGATTCAATAATGGAATAGCGTCTGAAGTTTGCCCTAGTTCATTTAATGCTTCTGCTTTCATTAATAAAACCTCAGCATATCTTAGGTATTTAATATCAACATCTGTTTCCCAAGCACTAGTGTATAATGATGAGTAAGCTTTGTAGTTGTATCTTTCGTTTTCAACTGTTGTTGGAATAAGTCTTCCATCATATAAAGTTTGACCTCTAAAAATGATAGTTGCTGCTTTTCTAACATCACCAGCTTCGTAAGCATTTACTAAACTTTGAGATGGTGTATTAAAACCCCAGCCCCAGCCGCCAGTACCACGGGCACCTTGCGTATTAGAATAACCTTCAATTCCTTTAGCCGGAACAGCACCTTGAGCATAAATTTCAAAAATAGATTCAGAATCAAATTTTCCTGATGCTCTGTACATTGAAGCATAATCACTAACAATAGAATAACCTGTAACTTTATTAGCATTATCAATTACTTGCTGCCATTTCTTTTGGTATAAACTTACTTTTGCCAAAAGTGCATAAGCTGCACCTTTTGAAGCTCTTGATTTATCGTTAGCTCCGTAAGCTCCTTTTTCAGGTAATGCAGCAATAGCGTCATTTAAATCTGCTTCAATAAAAGCATAAACTTCAGCAGGTGTTTTACGTGTCAACTGCATAATTCTATCTGAATCTGAGCCCGGAACTGGTAAGTGATCTACAATAGGTACTCCACCATAACATTTTACCAAAGTAAAATACATAAAAGCTCTTAAAAACTTAGCTTCACCAGCTAATCTGTTTCTTAAGGCAGCATTTACTTTATCTAATTTTGGAAGTATATTTAAGGCCTGATTACATCTGTTGATTCCATCATAATTAGCAATAAAAGTACTTTCGGCAGAAGGATTAGAAGCGTTATAACTCAACGCATCTAATACGTCTTTATCTGTTCCTGTATCTCCTGCAGAAGATCCTTTGTCAGCATCATCAGATGTAATACTTGATAACCCGATCCAGCCGAAAGAAGTCATATCCCAATTTAAAAACTTGTTGTAAATTGCTGTAACGAACTGAGCTGCACCTGCATCGTTATTAAATAACTCTACATCGCTTGTAGAAATAGATTCTGTTTGATCTACATCTAAATAATCGTCTGCACATGCCGTAAAAAAGAACGCCGATAATACAAACGTTGCTATATATATCTTTTTCATAATATTAAAATTTTAAATTAGCACCAAGTACAAATGATCTTAAAGTTGGGTAAGCATCAAGCTCAACCCCCTGAGTTCCATAAGGGTTTCCATCTCCGTTTAACTCCGGAGAAAATCCTGAGAATTTTTGTGTAATAAATGGATTAATTGCATTTACATAAATTCTGCATGCACTTATGAAACTACCTTCTTGCAATGGTAATTTGTACCCTAGTGTAATGTTGTTGATTCTAAAAAAGTCACCTGACTCTAAGTAATAAGTAGAAGCTACCGGTACCTGATTAAAAGGTGCAGGGTTTGAAGCTGTCATATTATTTGGTGTCCAGAAATCAGTAGCGATTGAGTTTTCGATATTTTCCCCATAAAAACGCTGTGCTTTTTTCCCGTTGTATACTTTTGCACCAGCAGTACCATAACCATCAACAGAAAAATCAAAGTTTTTGTAATTGAATCCTAAAGAAACTCCGTAATTAGATTTTGGTAAACTTGAACCAACATATTTTTTATCAGCTGTAGCACTCAAAGCATCCTGAGTTACTTTATCTCCCGCAGCGTTGTAGTATAACATTGTTCCGGTTGCAGGATCAAAACCAGCGTACTCATAAATATAAAAACTTCCTAATGGCTGACCTATAGTAGTATTGTCAAGTAATTTTGTATCCTGACCATTTCCTAATCCACCGCCAATAACTGGAGATAAAATAACATTTTTTAAACCTGTAAGTTCATTTTTATTATTAGAGAAGTTACCACCAACATAATAACTAAAATTTTCACCTATTTTATCATCCCAACGTAAAGAGATTTCATAACCTTTGTTAGAAACTTCTCCAACGTGTGCCGGAGATGCAGTAGTAATTCCAGATGTAATATAAGGTTTTGTATTCAAAATTACATTGTCTGTATTTTTGTCATACACGTCAAAAGTTCCTTTTAATCTGCTGTCTAAAAACTCAAAATCTAAACCTGCAGAAGTTTCTTCAGTAATTTCCCAAGATAAACTCGGATCAATTTGAGAGTTAATTGTCGTTCCTTCATTTAAAATAGAACCTCCCAAATATGCGTTCAAACCTGAAGTATATCCTTGGTTGTTAAGCGGTACATTTTGATTTCCTAATTTACCCCAGCTTCCTCTTAGTTTTAACAAGTTAAGCCCTTTAACATCAGCCATAAAGCTTTCTTTGGTAATAATCCATCCTGCACCAAAGGCCGGGAAAGTTCCCCAACGATAATCTTTAGCAAAATTTGAAGATCCATCACGTCTAACTGTTCCTGTTAGTAAGTATCTGTCTAATAATTTATATTGAAAACGACCTAGATAAGATGCTAATTTAGTTTCATTTAAAACTTCATCTTTATAACTTGTTATAGTTGAAGCATAATCTACCGGATCTTTTAATGACCAATAATTTGAATCTGCATTTACATTTTTTCTTTTAATGGTCAATTTCTCTCTTGAGCCTTTAACATAGGTTTCAATACCAGCTGTTACTTCGATATCATGAATTTCATTAAATACTTTATTGTATGTCAAATAATTAGACAAGCTCCAGTTATAGTATTCATCTCTTCCTTTTGTTAATAAATTGATATTAGCAGTTGGGAATTCTTTTTCATAATCACTTGAAACTTTGTTAGGATTTGCTGCTAACCAAATGTTTTTTGTGTCTTCAAAATTATAGTTCTTCCAAGTGTAATATTCACCATTAAATTGTGAAGTAAATTTTAAAGATTTTAAAATTTCATAATCTAATTTTAAACCTCCTTGTAAAGTAATGCTTCGTTGCTGCTCATCAAAGAAATCTAATTGAGCAACTGGATTTCCAACATTATTAATTGAGTTTCCGGTTTCACTTGCAAAACCATCATCTCCAACACGAGCAACTCCATATTTACCATCTGCAAAATATACAGGAACTACTGGAGATTGTTTGTAAGCATTTGTAAATGCTGATAATGGTTGTGGAGCTGATTTAGTCGATGTTAAACTAAAGTTTTGAGTTAAGGTCAGTTTCTTAGAAATTTTGTATTCATTGTTATTTCTAAAAGTAGTACGACCATAATCTAAGCCATTTAAGATTGCTTTTTCTTCATAATTTCCTAAACTGAAAAAGTACTTAATGTTTTCTGTAGCCCCTGAAACAGATATGTTATTTTGAGTATAACTTCCTGTTCTTGTAATCTCGTCAAACCAATCTGTATTAACAGGCTGATCTTGAGAATAGGTAGTTGATTGCAACGCTGAATTAGTATAGTGCGCGTATTTATTACTACCCGCCATTTTTACTTTTTTAAGTGGAGTTCTTACACCCCCAAAACTTTCAATTTCAACAGAAACTTTATCACCTTTACCTTTTTTAGTAGTAATAATGATAACTCCATTTGCTGCTCTTGTACCATAAATAGCTAGTGCAGAAGCATCTTTTAAAATATCATACGAAGTGATATCATTTGTATTAATATTGTTGATGTTTTCTGTTGCCATTCCATCTACAATATACAAAGGTGTCCTTCCTCCTAAAGCTGTACCCAAACCTCTAATTACTACAGAAGGAGTGCTTCCTGGTACATCAGAAGAAGTTACTTGTACACCTGCCGCTTTCCCTTGAATAGCTTGAGATGCATTTAGAACTTTTGTTTTTGCTACCTCTTCCCCTTTTAATGAAGAAATTGCAGTTGTGTTATCAATCTTTTTTCTCGTACCATAACCAATTACAACAACTTCTTTTAAGGCAGTATCACTTGATTCCTTTAAAGTAATTGTCATTGGTGCGGCCGTTGCCGGTACAGAAACTGGATCAAAACCTAACATAGAGATTTTTAAAATGTCCCCAGGTTTTGCATTGATTGTAAAGTTTCCGTCGAAATCTGCATCAGCAGTTGCTCTGGCATCAGATGAAGCAATAACTGCTCCGGGAATTCCCATTCCGCTGCTGTCAACTACTTTTCCTTTAATTGCTTGTACCTGCCCAGACATATACGCTGGCAGTAATAAGAGCGCTAAAAAGCTAAAAATAAAATTTTTCATACAGTTTGTAATCGTTTAAGTTAGTAGAGCCAAATTAAGCAATTACAACGTTGTAGTACATCAAATACCACTACAGCATAGCTACATCATTATGTTAAAATATAAGTGTATACTAATGATTATCAACATCATAAATGTTAAATTAATTTCTTTAACATAACCTTATGATGTAGTAATGATGTATTGGAATTATGTAAATTTTGATGTAGAAAAATATAAATTCTGTAAAAAACAAACTCTAATCTTACAGACTTAATAAAAACTTTGACAGGTTTTCGTCCTGAGTCAGATTTAATTTCTTTCTGAGACGATATCTGTGCAGTTCTACACCTCTAAAAGAGATGTTCATCATAGGAGCAATTTCCTTAGAAGAAAGGTTCATTTTAAGATAAACACATAGTTTTATATCCTTTGGAGTTAAGTGTGGATATTTTTTAGAAAGGTTTATAATAAACTCGTTATGGATTTGATTTAAATTGGTCTCAAATATTTCCCATTCGTGTTTATTTACTTCATTTATCTTGATTGCTTTTTTAATTTCACTTTTAAGTTTATTGAAATCTTTTTCAGAATCTAAAATGCTTTGAATATTTTCAATCATTTCACTTTGCTTCGCAATTGATAAAGATTTTCCAGCTACTTCAGAAGATTTTGTCTGCAGTTCCAGTTCTAAAATATGTTTTTCGTATTCCTGAATATTTAATTCGTTTTCCTTTTTTAATTCCATTTCCAGAATTTCACGCTGGTGCTTTAATTCTTCGGCCTGTAATTTTAATTTTTGAGTATAACGAAGTTTATTCCATTTATAATAGAAAAACAATACTGCCCCTATTAATAACAGATAAAGGAGAATCATCCAAAAAGAGAAATACCACGGCTGTGCAACTTTAAAATCAAAACTGGAGACTTTATCATAATTGGCTCCGTCATGTTTAAAAATTACAATGGAATGCGAACCGCTGCTTAAATTATTTAAAACTATAGCTCCATTTGAAATTGGGATATAATTTTTGCCTTTATTAATCTGATAAAATAAATTTGGTTTGCTTGCACCGTAAATTCCGGAAATAACATTTATTCGGAGTTCTGTATTATGTTTTATTTTCCCATCGTTTTCCAGCAGTTCATTATCATTGTAAGCTTCAACTTTAACACCTTTGTTTTGTTCATTTTGATATCCTAACTGAAGCGAAATAAAACCATCATCAAGATTTAGTAAATAATGATTCTGGCTTCTGAAAATTCTCAGGTTTTCGTTAATGAGTTTTCCTTTATAATATTTCTCCTGAATAATATTCCAGATAAATTTATTGCCGTGTGAATAGATATGATATAAAATTCCATCCTGAAGCACCATAAAGTGATCTTTATCGATTGCTACAACATCAGAAATATTTTTGAAATTGGTATTGAATAATTCATTTTCTTCTAATTTATTGGAAATAGAATTAAACGTATACCAAACGTTATTAATTAGAAAAAGTATTTCGTTTCTAAATTCAAAAATCTTGACACCAAAATCATTTTTGATTTTACTTTGCTGTGTGATATTTTCAACCTTTATAGTTTTGAAATTATCATCCAGAAAAACCCTGTATAATCCGCGATAATTATCAGCTGCCCAAATTTCATTTTTTTTATTTTGGGCTACATATTTAATGGGTTTCGAAAGATCATTTATTCTTATATTCTGCGATAGTTTTGACGCATCATCATAAACTAAAACTCCGCTGTAAGTAGACTGAAAATAAGTATCATTAATAGTACTTTTTGATAAATTCCATCCTCCACTCACATTATTAATTTTTGCTAAAGCTCCATTTTCATAGCAAAAAGTTCCGTCGTTATGACCTATAATATATTTACTGCCAATTTTAGTAATATTCCAACCCTGCCCTTGTGTATTTGGCAGCATTTTAAAATTTCCCGAATCAAATTCAAAAATTCCGTGATTTGATGCAATTAGATACCCTTTATCAATAGTTGCCACAGAATATACCGATCCCAGAATTCCAGAATTATCGTAGAAGAATGAAATAGGAGAATTAACCTCAACATGAGCGAGTCCGTTGTCAAGCCCGAGCCACAAATCTTCTTCTTTATCAAAACCAATGCTTAAAACCGAATTGTTCATTAGAACATTATTTCGGTCGATATTTTTAAAAGTATTGTTGCTGAAATCGTAAATAAAAACCCCTTTATTTCCTGTGCCGATAACTAGTTTATTGTTTTTAATAAACTTGGCTACATTAATCCCGTTTGATTTTAAAGTTTCATTTAATGGATTATTCCAAGGTTTTAAGCCTCCATTTTCAGCTATAAAAACTCCTTTTTTTTGTGTAAAAACATAGGTTTTGTTTTTGTCTTTTTCTATCGCATGAACAACCGTATTTTTTAAAACATCCCAGCCTTTCGGATTCGCAATTTTGGAACCTCGCATTTTAAAAAGGCCTTTATCTACCGAAGCAACATACAAATCTTTATCAACAACAAAACAGTAAGAAATTAAAAATGGGAATTTAATTTTTTTAATAAGTTTTCCATCATAAATAAAAACATCATTAAAAGATTGAAAATATAACGAACCATTAAACCTGAAAATTTTCCAGATTTCTTCATTGTCTTTTTCAGCAAATAAGCGAAGATTTTTGGTAATAGAAACGTAACGCATTTTACCATTTTCTCTGTGCCAATAGCCAAATTCTTTGTATGAACCGGAATAAATTCGGTCTCCTTCGATTAAAATAGAACGAATAATAGTTTTGTTTGGCAGCGCGTATTTTTCCCATATAACGCCGTCATAACGCAATAAATAATGGTTATTGGCAAAATACATGGCTTTATCTTTACCCTGAGCAACATTCCAAATTTGGTTATCGCCCTGATAGTCTGATTTATTATAATTTTCTACGAAAGGAAGTAGTTCTTGTGCTTGAATTTGAAAAGCAGCGAAAAACAAGAAAATTGATTTTAAAAGTATCGATTTCAAGATATTCGGTTTTATATTCAAAGATACTGACAAATATTCATTTTTTAAATGCAAAAAAAAAGCTTCTGGATTGAGAAGCTTTTTTTTGTATTTTCGATAAAATTATTTTTTCAACCTGAATAACACCGATTTAGGGGAGTAATTAATAATAAATCCTTTTTCTAAAGATTTTTTCACTTGTTCTAAATATTCTTCATTGAGAGTTTTTCTATCTTTAAATTCCATCAATTCAGTTTCAGTTTTTAATTCAGTTTCATTTCTAATTTCAAACATATCCCATTCAGAATAATCTTTCGGATTAATTAAACAAGAAACTGTCTGTGGTCGAATACTATTTACAAACTCATCAAAATTACAAATCCCATTTTCTAATTTATAATTCAACCAGTCTTTATCTGCAATATCAGAAACATGAAAAACATGCACTGTATTTTTTATCTTATTTAATAGTACAATTTCCGTAAAATTGTATAAATGACCTACTTGAAGAAAATGATCTGAAATTTCAGATCTAAACTCTTTTTCAAAAACATCTAATTCTTCTGATGAGTTTAAGAAACTAAATGGCTTTTCAAATTCATCATCGTCACCATCGATAATTAAATTTGCTGGGATAGAAAGTAGATTATCTCCAAAAATTTTATATGTATAAATTTCTCTAAAATTTTCAGGAAACAACAAACGGATTTTTATGTCTAATTGAGAATATTCAGAATAATCTTCCAGTTGTTTTTCAAGCTCAAATAGTTTATTCTCCATCTTAAATCTTAATTATTTAGCAACTGAAAAACCTGATTTGCAATTTCATATTCTTCATCAGTTGGCACAACCAGAACTTTAGTTTTTGAATCTACTGTACTAATTTCTCTTATTTCTTTTGAACGAATTTGATTTTTTTCCTGATCAATTTCAATTCCAAAATAATCCATATCGGTACAAATCAATTTACGCATATACGAAGAGTTTTCTCCAATTCCTGCCGTAAAAATGATCGCGTCTAATCCGTTCAAAGCTGCTGTATATGAACCTATAGTTTTCCTGATTCTGTAGGCATTCATTAATAATGCTAATTGACAATCTTTATTTCCTTCTTCAGCTTTAGATTCTATATCACGAAGGTCGCTATAACCTGTTAGTCCAAGCATTCCGCTTTGTTTCAGCAAAATAGAATTTACTTCATCTGGTGTATATCCTAAATTTTTAACCATATAAAAAATAACCGATTGATCTATGTCACCCGCGCGAGTTCCCATAACCAATCCATTTGCCGGTGAAAATCCCATTGTTGTATCGATACTTTTTCCGTCTTTTACTGCGGTCATACTGCAGCCGTTTCCTAAATGGATTGTAATTATTCTTGAACCTTTTTCTAAATAACCAATGGCTTTATCTGAAACATATTTATGGCTTGTTCCATGAAAACCATATACACGAACTTTATGTTCTGTTAAAAGGAAATTTGGAATGGCATATTTGTAAGCTTCAACAGGAATTGTCTGATGAAAAGCGGTATCAAAAACTGCAACTTGTTTTGCTCCTGAAAAAATTTCTTCAGCTACATTTATCCCTACTAAATGAGCAGGATTATGAAGTGGAGCCAGTTCTGAAAGTTCTTTTATTTTTTCTTTAACTTCTTCGGTAATTATGGTTGTATTGGAGAAATAACTTCCCCCATGCACCACTCTGTGTCCAACTGCCGTAATTTCTGAAGTTGTTTTTATGACTCCTTTTTCAGCATCTAAAAGCATATCTGCTACCTTTTGCAAACCAATTTTATGGGTTTGAATAGGCAAGATTTCTTCATAAGAATTTGAAGCCGTTTTAAACGTAATATTTGATGTTTCTAAACCAATTCTATCGATCATTCCGGTACAAATTACTTCGTTTTCCGGCATAACCATTAATTGGTATTTTATTGATGAACTTCCTGAGTTTATAATTAGTATTTTCATTTTTTATGTTTTTGCCACAAAGGCGCTAAGTCACTAATTTATTTTAATCTCGAAGACATTTTTTTGTCGAGATTGGTTCGCAGATGATGTTGATTTACTTCGTAAAGACACTGATTAAAAACGGATTTTTATTTTACCAAAAATAAAATCCGTGTAAATCTGCGTTTTCACGCTAGCAAATCAGTCTCATCTGCGTTCTATTTTTTAATTTTTAATTCCAAATTTTTAATTGACTATAATCCCTGCGCCTGAATTGCTGTAATTACAACGGTATTGATAATATCATCAACTGTACAACCGCGGCTTAAATCGTTTACAGGTTTGTTTAAACCTTGTAACATCGGGCCAATTGCCAAAGCGCCTGTTTCTCTTTGTACGGCTTTATAGGTGTTATTTCCGGTATTTAAATCAGGGAAAATAAGTACGCTTGCCTGCCCTGCAACTTCAGAATCGGGCATTTTGCTTTTTCCAACTTCACGGTCAACAGCAGCATCGTACTGAATTGGTCCTTCAATTTTTAAGTCAGGACGTTTTTGTTTTACAATTTCGGTTGCGGTTCTCACCTTATCAACTTCATCTCCTTTTCCAGAAGCTCCAGAAGAATAAGAAAGCATCGCAATTTTTGGTTCAATTCCGAAAGCTGAACTGGATTCTGCTGATGAAATGGCGATTTCTGCCAATTGTTCTGCTGTTGGGTTTGGATTAATAGCACAATCTCCAAAAACAGAAACCCTGTCTTCTAAACACATAAAAAATACAGATGAAACTACAGATGAATTTGGTTTTGTTTTGATGAATTGAAGCGCTGGCAAAATAGTATGCTGCGTTGTATGTGCCGCGCCCGAAACCATTCCGTCTGCGTGGCCTTTATACACCATCATCGTTCCGAAATACGAAACATCTTCCATTAAATCCCTTGCCATTGTAATGCTTACGTTTTTAGCTTTTCTAAGTTCGTAATAGGTATTGGCATAATCTTCGTAAAGTTCAGATTCTGTTGGATTGATAATTTTTACTTTCGAAAAATCAAGTGAAATTCCCAGTTCAGTAACCTTACTTTCAATTTGTTTTTTATCTCCAATAATCGAAATATCAACGACATCCATCGCTAAAAGCCTTGAAGCTGCGATAATAATTCTATCATCATTTCCTTCTGGCAGAACGATGTGTTTGCGATGCTGTCTGGCTCTTTTAACCATGTTGTATTGAAACATTTTTGGCGTCATGCCTTCTGCTTCAAAAGTGATTAATCTTTCCGATAAAGCGTCGTTATCAACGTATTTTTCAAATGTAGTTATTGAGGTTTCAATCTTGTGCGTATTGTTAGCGTAGATTTCAGATTTAATAGATCCAATTTTGTTTGTAATATGATACGTTCCGCCATCAACAGCAATAATTGGAACAATGGCAGAAAGTCCTTCAATGAGTTTTAAAATACTTTCCTCAGGGACTATATTTCCTGTTAGAATGATTCCTGAAATGGTTGGATAATTTGCAGATTCATTTGCCTGTAAAGCTCCTAAAATAATGTCAGATCGATCTCCTGGTGTAATTACAAGCGCATTATTGTGCAGGTGAACCAAATAGTTGTGCAATTGCATGGCTCCCACGCTAAAATGTCCAATTTCATTATTAAGATAATTTTCTCCAAATAAAACTTTTGCATTAAGTTCGTTTACAATTTCCTGCATTGTAGGATTGTTTAAACTTGAAACCAGCGGAATTGTATTTACCAAAACATTTGGAGGAAGACTTTTTTGAAGGCTTTTAGTAACTAATTCAATATTTTCGGGTTGTACTTTATTGGCAAAAACAGATAAAACTTCAACCTCTTTTACTTTGAAAGAATCGTAAACTAAATACAAACTGTCAACGAGTTCTTCTAATGTTTTACCAATTCCTGAACCAATAATTATAGTTGGAATTCCGAGGTTTTTTGCAATTAAAACATTCAAATCTAATTCGATAGAAGTCCCTTCGCCCGTAAAACTCGTTCCTTCAACTAAAACAAAATCAAATCGTTCTTCTAGTTTTTTATATTTCTCGATAATTAAATCCAGAACCTCCCCTATTTTTCCTTTGTTTTTCTTTTTAATCAGTTTGCTTTTTGTAATGGCATAGGCATCTTCAAAATGAATATCAAGGTTAAAATAAGACAAAACTGTTTCAATATGATTATCTACTTCACCATCAACAAAATCTTCGATTATAGGCCTAAAATAACCCACTTTAGCCGTTTTACCAATCAAAATACTCATTAAGCCGAGTGTAATTATCGACTTTCCGCTGTTTTGGTCGCTGGTGGCTATATATATCGCTTTACTCATAATTATTTATATTATTCTAAATACTAAAATCTACACAAAATCAAATTTTTCTTAGCCGAAATAAATGTTAAAACCAGCGTCTTTTCTTGAAATAAATGATTAATCCCAACACTAACAAAAACATGATGCCCATTACTACAAAATAGCCATTTTCTGTTTTGAGTTCCGGCATGTTTTCGAAGTTCATTCCGTAAACTCCAACTATAAAAGTCAGCGGAATAAATATCGCCGAAATAATAGTCAAAGTTTTCATGATTTCATTCATTTTTCGGCTTTGTTCCGAAAAATAAAAATTAGAGGCACTTTCGAGTGAACTCATATCTGATTCTATTTGTTCTAAAAGTTCTAAACTTTTTTGATGAAGTCTGATAAAGAAATTAAACGTGTCTTTCTGAATCAGGCCGTTATTTTCATCGTCATCTTTAATCGTTTTTAGATAATACAAAGAATCCCGAAGCGGAACTATGGAACGTTTTAAAAAATTAAAATTATCCCTGTGATTCTCAATTTTTTCTAAAATAACAGGATCAGCGCCTTTTTTGGTTAAATTGATTAATTCTTCGATCTTATCTTCTTCATCTTCAATTGTAATGTAGAAGTTTTCCATTACAGCATCTAAAAGTAAATACAAAAGATAATCTACTTTTTTTGTTCTCACAATTCCTGCATGTGTGCGAAGCCGCTCGCGAATGTGGGTAAAGAAATCGCTTCGTTTTTCCTGAAACGAAATTAAAATCCCATCTTTTAAAATAAAACTAATTTGTTCTACGCTAATATTATCTGAATATTCAGAAGGCAAAAGTGATTTTATATTGAAGAATAAAACATTTTGCTGTTCTTCTAACTTGGTTCTTTTGGCGGTGTTTAAAATATCGGCAAGTAAAAAATCATCTAATTTAAAATGCGCACCAATCGTTTTAAGCAAATTGATGTCATTTAGACCATGAACATTAAGCCAGTTATTTTTAGAATAATCAAAACAAGAATTTAAAGCTAAGACTGTAAATTTATCATACTCAACAACATCGGCATCATCATATACAAAAAGCTGCATTTCGGCTTCCTGTTCTTTATGCGAGCCAGTATATTCTAAAGTTATGTGTTGGAGCTTTCGTCCCTTTTTGTATTTAATCTTTCTCATTCAAAAAAATTTACAATAGTAATATTACGAAAAAGAATCCGAACAGGAAATGACAATTATCATTTTGTAAAAAACCAGAACAATTAAAAATATAGTATTTTTACTACTTTTTTACAGTTAAACCCGACAGGTTTTAAAAACCTGTCGGGTTTCTAACCGATAACATATATGCATAAGATTGAAAATCTGGAATCTGGAAAATATTATCATATTTACAACCGTGGAATTAACAGCGAAAATATATTTAAAGAAAATAGAAATTATGAATATTTTTTAATGCTTTATGCCAAACATATTGATCCAATTGCAGAAACATTTTCTTGGTGTTTATTAAAAAATCATTTTCACTTGTTAGTAAAAATTAAAACTTTTGAAGAAATTCTAAAAAATCAAAACGAATACGAAATCAAAAAAATAATTCCTCCACATCAATCCTTTGGAAATTTATTTAATGCTTACACAAAAGCAATCAATAAAGGTTATAATAGACACGGTGCTTTATTTGAAAGGCCTTTTAAAAGAAAATTAATTGATAATGAGACCTATTTACGTTCTGTTATAAAATACATTCATTACAATCCTGTAAATCATGGATTTTGTGAACATCCAATAGAATATCCCTGGAGTTCTTACCTGACTTGTGTTTCTGAAAAACCAACTAAATTAAAACGTGAGAAAGTAATTTCTTTATTTGAAAATGTAGATAACTTAAAAATTTCTCATAATCAAAAAGAAAAATTTTCTTCATTAGAAGAGTTTCTCAATTTATAACACAGTATTCCCAAATCGTAACCGTAAAGCAAACCCGACAGGTTTTTAAAACCTGTCGGGTTTAAAATACGCGTAAAACATAAGCCCATAAAAAAACCGAGTCATTTCTAACTCGGTTTGATATAAATTTTAGATGTTATTTATTGTTTGTAAACAGTATATGACAAATTAGTAAACACTCCATTTTTTACTTCAAAAACTTCAGGAGTTACAATTTTAGTTTGTAACACACCTCCTTTTACAGCTTTAAAACTAAATGTTCCTGAAACTGTCTTTTTGTTTGGATCCATTGCGGTAATTGTTATTTTTCCAGAAACAGGAATATGTTCTGTATAGGTATTTCCGTCAATTAAATAAGAATTAATAAATAATGCATCACTAACCTGTAATTTTTTATCTTCTTCGTCTGTCTCTTCGTAAAAATTATATTCTTTTAATGGCATTGCATCCTCAGTAGTAGTAGCGTTTTCACAGGCAAGCATAAGCATTTTAGAATCGTCCTGAATGTTTATATCAAAACGCTGGTTCATTCCTGGTACTTTAATTAAAGTCACACTATTTATTTTTGTAGGTTTCCAGTCTGCTCCATTTATAACGGCAGAAACTGAGTTTTCATTGTCAACAGCATTATCATCATTGTCACTGCTGCATCCGGTAAATAGAATAGTCAGGAAGATAAACCCGAGGCTTAAGATTTTTTTCATGGTATTTTTTGTTTTAGGTTATTTTTCCCAAAACTAAGCTAAAAACAAATAATTAAATTGAGGGAAACCTCATTTTGCGAAGTTTTTTTCAATTAAATCAGCTTTAATTTCCTTACTACTGAAACACAACAATTAAAAAAATATAGACACAAAAAAACCGAGCCATTTCTGACTCGGTTTTTATATTCAATTGTAGAGACGCACCGCAGTGCGTCTTTACGTAGTAAATTATTTTACTTCTTCGAATTCAACGTCTTCAACATTGTCTCCAGATTGCTCTTGTTGTGGAGCAGCTTGCTGACCTTGGTCACCACCTTGAGCGTACATTGCTTCTGTAGCTGTTTTCCAAGCTGCATTTACATTGTCTAATCCTTTTTGGATTGCCTCAAGATCTTGAGATTGGTGAGCAAATCTTAATTCAGTTAAAGCAAATTCAATAGCTGTTTTTTGATCGTCTGTTAATTTATCTCCCAATTCTTTCAATTGACTTTCAGTTTGGAAAATAGTACTATCAGCTTCGTTCAATTTCTCAGCTCTTTCTTTTGCAATTCTGTCAGCATCAGCATTAGCTTCAGCATCTTTTTTCATTTTTTCGATTTCTTCAGCTGTTAATCCAGAAGAAGCCTCGATACGGATATCGTGAGATTTTCCAGTTCCTTTATCAGTTGCAGAAACTTTGATGATACCATTAGCATCGATATCGAAAGTAACTTCGATTTGAGGAACTCCTCTTGGTGCTGGCGGGATACCATCTAAGTGGAAACGACCAATAGTTTTGTTATCAACTGCCATAGCTCTTTCTCCTTGTAATACGTGGATTTCAACAGATGGTTGAGAATCAGCAGCAGTAGAGAATACTTGAGATTTTTTAGTTGGAATAGTTGTGTTAGACTCAATTAATTTAGTCAATACACCACCCATAGTTTCGATACCTAAAGAAAGAGGCGTTACGTCAAGTAACAATACATCTTTTACATCTCCAGATAAAACTCCACCTTGAATAGCAGCTCCAATAGCAACAACCTCATCAGGGTTAACACCTTTAGATGCTTTTTTACCGAAGAATTTTTCAACTTCGTCAGCAATTCTTGGCATACGAGTAGAACCTCCAACAAGAATAACTTCGTCGATATCAGATGTAGATAAACCTGCATCTTTTAATGCTTTAGCAACTGGCTCCATAGAACGTTTTACTAAAGTATCAGATAATTGCTCAAATTTAGCTCTAGATAATTTTTTCACTAAGTGTTTTGGTCCAGAAGCAGTAGCAGTTACGTATGGTAAGTTGATTTCTGTTTCAGCAGAAGATGATAATTCAATCTTAGCTTTCTCAGCAGCTTCTTTTAAACGTTGTAATGACATTGGATCTAAACGTAAATCAATACCTTCTTCAGATTTGAATTCGTCAGCTAACCAGTCAATAATAACTTGGTCAAAATCATCACCACCTAAGTGAGTATCACCATTTGTAGATAATACTTCAAATACACCGTCACCTAATTCAAGAACAGAGATATCAAAAGTACCTCCACCTAAATCGTAAACAGCAATTTTTTGATCAGTTCCTTTTTTATCTAATCCGTAAGCAAGTGCAGCAGCAGTTGGCTCGTTGATGATACGCATAACTTTAAGACCAGCAATTTCACCAGCTTCTTTAGTAGCTTGACGTTGTGCATCGTTAAAGTAAGCAGGAACAGTAATAACTGCTTCAGTTACAGTTTGACCTAAATAGTCTTCAGCAGTTTTTTTCATTTTTTGAAGTGTCATTGCAGACAATTCTTGAGCAGTGTATAAACGACCGTCAATATCCACACGTGGCGTATTGTTGTCACCTTTTACAACACTGTAAGGAACTCTTTTTGCCTCTTCTTGAGTTTCAGCAAAAGTGTGTCCCATAAAACGTTTAATAGAAGCAATCGTTTTTGTAGGATTCGTTACTGCTTGTCTTTTTGCAGGATCACCTACTTTAATCTCTCCACCTTCAACAAAAGCGATGATAGATGGTGTAGTTCTTTTTCCTTCTGCGTTAGGGATAACAACTGCTTCGTTACCTTCCATTACAGAAACACAAGAGTTCGTCGTACCTAAGTCAATTCCGATTATTTTACCCATTTTTTATATATTTAATTTTGATTTATTTTTTATAACTCAGGTGGCATAAGTCAATCTTTGTGCCAAGATAAAAAACCAAAGTAAATTGTCAGTTTTAATATTGGCACAACAATAATCATCTGACAACATGACATTTTTCAAGACTGACAACCATGGCATAAGCCTATAAATATGTCATAATTAAGGAGCTTATTCCCGCTATCCGCTATATCTTTTTATGATGAACCCCATCATAAAAGGATGCCGCTTCTATCGGGGCTAGGGCATTAGTTTTCAGAAGAACTTTTTGTCTTTCTCCAATCAGAATAATTTTTAATTAAATATTGAATTAAGTACATTAGCTTTTTCTAAATCCAAAAAATGGAAAATTACAGCATTATTATATTTATACTTGCCATCGTTATAGGACTATCTGCCTTTGCTGATAAAGCAAAACTTCCCTACCCTATTCTTCTAGTAATTGTTGGGATCGCCATTGGCTTTATCCCAACCATGACCGAAATCCAGATTAATCCCGAGATTATCTTTTTGATATTTCTACCGCCATTATTATATGATGCTTCTTTTAATATTTCTCCAAAAGATTTCAAAACCAATCTCAATACCATAAGTACGCTGGCGATAACTTTAGTTTTTCTTACCACTTTTTGGATTGCCGTTGTCGCTCATTATATGATCCCGAATATAACCTGGCCGCTGGCATTTGTACTTGGCGCCATACTTTCTGCAACCGATGCCGTTGCCGCTGTAAGCATCACAAAAGGACTCGGAATATCTCATAAAACCATTACCATTCTTGAAGGCGAAAGTTTAATAAACGATGCTTCTGCACTTGTTGCCTATCGTTTTGCCGTTGCCGCCGTAATGGGATCTGCTTTTGTAATCTGGAAAGCAACGCTGCAGTTTATATTTTTATTAGGAGGCGGTTTTCTGGTAGGAATGGTGATTGCAAAAATTCTTGCTTTTATATTAAGTAAAGTACATAAAAACACCAATGTTACCATTAGTTTTATGCTGTTAATGCCTTTTGTAGCCTACTTAGTAGCAGAACAATTTCATGTTTCAGGCGTAATCGCAGTAGTAGTTTCCGGATTAGCAATTGCCCGTTTCAGCAAAAAAATATTCCCAGAAAACTTAAAAAACAGTTCCCGAAGCCTTTGGGACATTATTATCTTTCTATTAAACGGATTAATCTTTATTTTAATTGGGCTTAATTTCAGGTATCTATTAAAAGATATTGATAACCATATGATTCTGCCTTATATTGGTTACGCTTTTATCATTACAATTGTAGCTTTATTAATTAGGATGGTTAGGGTATTTCTTCAAAAAATAAATCTTCAAAAAACCTTTAAAAAGAATCGCGGCGGAAAAAGAAAAGTTAGTGAAGACGCTCTTTTAGACTTTAACAATAGTATAATTTTAGGCTGGTCTGGAATGCGCGGTATTGTATCTCTTGCCATTGCCATTGGACTTCCAAAATTCCTTGAAGACGGCAGTCCATTTCCCGAAAGAAATACAATCATTTTTATTTCTGTTGCTGTTGTACTTTTTACGCTTATCGGACAGGGACTTACGCTCCCGTGGATCGTTAAACGATTAAATGCTAAAAGCGAAAAAGAACAAAAATTAGAAGAAAATTTAAAATAAAAATAAAATACCGCTTCAAAATACAATACTATTTTACCTACATTAGCTTCATTAACTTTAACCAAAAACTTCTAATGAAAAAAGTAGTATTACTTGCGATTGCCTTTGTTTTCTTTTCAAATTCTTACGCTCAAAAAACCGAATTAAGGGTTTCTCTGGATTCAGGACTTTCTGCTTTTAGCGGACAAAGTGCCGAATCATCTTCATATATGTCTTTTTCTAGTTTTACCGGTTCTGGATATACCAATAATCCTTATGGATCAAAAAATGCGTTCTCTTACGGAGTTTCTGTAAATCTAAAAAGAGTAACTAAAGTTAATTTTATATACGGTATAGGAGTTGGTTATGAAGATCTGCGAAGTAAAACTTCTTTAACAACTGTATTCAATGATGGTTCTAATCCCATACCGGTTTCTGGTGAAACTTTTATGAATGTTAACTCAATCAATGTAAACCCATTTACAGGATATCGTTTTAATGCAGACAAATTTCCTATTGATTTAGCCGCAGGTTTTGATGTTGCAAATATTTTAAGTACCAAAGAAAAAGGAGACGCTGCTGATGCTTCTGGAAATAAATATACTACGTCTAGAGACAGAAAAACTATAAGTACAGATTTCCGCCCTAGAATTCAAATCTCAACAGATTATAAAAAATTTGGTGTTTATCTGGGCTATTCTTTCGGATTAAGAAATTATCTAGACGGGTATGTTGGCGGAACAAACGAAGCTTACTCAAAAATTATCAGATTTGGAGTAACATATCAAGTACTATAAAAAACTAAAGACTTTAGAACATGAAAAATAGCATTGCAATTTATGGCGCTTACGGACACACAGGAAAATTTATTGTCGCTGAACTTTCCAGAAAAGGATACGAATTAATTCTTTCGGGAAGAGATGAATACAAACTGCAGCAATTGAAAAGTCAATATCCAAATTCGACAATAAAAGCTGCAGATATTAATGACGCAGCAAGTTTAGACAATGCTTTTTCTGGATCGGAAATTATTATAAACTGTGCAGGTCCATTTTTAGATACTGCAGAACCTATTATTCAATCGGCTTTAAGATTAGGAATTCATTATATTGATTTGAGTGCCGAGCAAAAAGCCGTTTTAGATGTATTTGAAAATTATTCTGAAAAAGCCAAAGGCAAAATTTTAATAATTCCTGCCGTTGCATTCTATGGCGGTTTAGGCGATTTATTGAGTACTTCAGTAACGCACGACTGGGACAAAATTGACGAAATAAATATCTACATTGGTCTTGATTCCTGGTATCCCACAAAAGGAACCAGATTAACGGGCGACAGAAATCATTATACCAGATTAACATTAAAGAATAATCAATTACAAGAACTGGAGCCAAGTGTTCCAATTGACTGGAATTTTCAAAATCCAATTGGAATTAAACAAGTTGTAAGTCTTCCTCTTTCAGAAATTATTACCATTTCACGTCATTTAAATGTAAATACAATCAATACTTATTTGAGTCAAAATTCTTTAGACGATCTTAGAAATAAAGACACTCCAGAACCCGAACCTACTGATGAAAAGAACAGATCATCGCAGCATTTCTCTTTAGAAGTTGTTGCCACAAAAGATACTCTCAAAAGAACAATTACAGCACAAGGACAAGATATTTATGCCGTAACTTCACCTTTAGTTGTAGAAACTGTAAACAGAATACTATCTGGAAAAACAGCAAAAACTGGTGTTACCGTTATTGGAGAAATTTTTGACGCAGCTGATTTTTTAAAGTCTTTAAATGAAGATGACATAACCATTTCGGCTATAGAAGAATCTCGTTTATAATTTTTTATTTAAAAAAAATCGTTCGTAAAGTCCTGTAAATACAGGAGTTTTTAATTATTTTCAAATTTATTTCAAAAAAAATAAAATATTTTGTCCAATTCCAGAAGTTCGATTGTTATTAGGGTATAACATTAAAACTTTATACAAAATGGAAACAAGAATTAACATTCACGAAAAAGGACAAGACGCTTTAAAAACACTTTACGGAATTGGCGGCTATTTAAAAAAATCAACTTTAGAATCAGCTCTTTTAGAATTAGTTTTATTTAGAGTTTCACAAATCAACAGCTGTGCCTATTGCTTAGATATGCATTATAAAGATGCACGCCATAAAGGCGAAACCGAACAAAGATTATACGGATTAAGTGCATGGAGAGAAACCTCATATTACACAAATCGTGAAAGAGCTGCTTTTGCCTGGGCCGAAGCTCTAACAAAATGCGACGTAACAGATTCTGTTTATAAAGAAGCAGCAAGCGAATTTAACGAAAAGGAATTAATCGATTTAACTTTGGCAATTACAAATATTAACACCTGGAACCGTATCAACCTAGCATTTCCTAACGAGCCGGGAACTTACAAAGTTGGACAATTCGGTTAATCAAAATAATTATCACATTAAAACACTGACATTAAAAAAATAATATCATGAACGAATTTGTATTAATATTCAGAAGAGATTATATCACTAAAGAAACGCAGCCATCTCCGCAGGAATTGCAGGATTCACTTAAGCTTTGGCAGGATTGGCTGGGCGGAATTGCTGCTCAGGACAAGCTGGCAAAACCATTACAACGCTGGGATGGTGAAGGCAAAATTGTTAAATCGAACAAAAGTGTAATTAACGGACCTTATGCTGAAATTAAAGAAGCAATTGGAGGTTTGATTATGATAAAAGCGGCAGATTATGATGAAGCTGTAAGCATTGCAAACGGATGTCCTATTTTAGAATTAGGCGGAAATGTTGAAATTAGAATGGCCGTAACTGGAACATATTAATCAAAAAAATAATTTCTTATTTTTTAAAAGGAATTTTATAAAATGGAAGAAAGTCAGCTTTTACCCAATTTATTTAGAACAGAGTACCGAAAAATAGTTTCGGTACTCTGTTATTTATTTGGAATTGAAAATATCGAAATCGCCGAAGATATTACCAGCGATACATTTCTTGCCGCAACAGAATTATGGAGCGTAAAAGGAATTCCGGAAAACCCAACTGCATGGCTTTATACCGTTGCAAAAAACAAAACAAAAAATTACTTAAAACGCGATACGCTCTTCGATCAAAAAATTGCTGTCGAAGTAAAACACAATGCCAATAAAGCTGAAGAAATTGAAATTGATTTATCCAATAAAAATATTTTCGACAGTCAATTAGCCATGATTTTTACGGTTTGTGACCCCATAAATTCTGCCGAAGCACAAATTGCATTGGCACTAAATCTGTTATGCGGATTTGGAATTCAGGAAATTGCAGATGGATTTTTAACCAATAAAGAAGTCATTTACAAAAGAATTAACCGTGCTAAAGAAAAACTAAAAGAAGCCAATGTAAAAATTGAGCAGCCCAGCAATTCTGAAATAAACAACAGACTCGAAAATGTCTTAACAACGCTGTATTTATTATTTTCAGAAGGTTATTATTCAACTTCTCAAAATACAATTTTACGAAAAGACGTTTGTGCCGAAGCTATGCGTTTAACCTTTTTATTAATCGAAAATCCCGCAACAAACCTGCCGCCCGTAAATGCATTGCTTTCCTTAATGTGTTTTCATTCTTCAAGATTTGATGCCAGAACAAACAGCGACGGAGAAACGATTTTATATCAAAATCAGGATGAAACACTCTGGAACCAGGAACTTATTGATAGAGGCGCTTATTTTCTTGGCAAGGCATCAACCGGAAACATACTTACGAAATACCATCTCGAAGCCGGAATTGCCTATTGGCACACACAAAAAGAAGATTCTGCCCAGAAATGGAAAAATATATTACAGCTTTACAACCAATTATTAATTCTCGAATATTCGCCAATTGCGGCGCTCAACCGCACATTTGCTTTAGCCAAAACAAACGGAAAACAAACTGCCATAATTGAAGCAGAAAAATTAAACCTAAGTAACAATCATTTTTATTACTCTTTATTAGGAAACTTATATACTGATATTGACAATAAAAAAGCGCTCGAACATTTCGAAAAAGCTTTACAGCTTGCTAGTTCCGTTTCTAATAAAAACATCATTAAACAAAACATCGACATACTGAAAATATAGTTCAATCCTCAATTTACTTTCTCAGTTCCATTCAGTTTTTATTTGTAATTTAGATTTCTTAAAATGTATGTTCAAAAATAATTTTAGAACAGCATTTAGAAAATTATTAAAATACAAATACAAAAATGGCTTCATTTATTAAGGAAATCTCTTTTCGCTGGTCAGATCTTGACCCAAATTTTCACGTTCGTCATAGTGCTTATTACGATTTTGGTGCACAACATCGTATCGAAATTCTCGAAGAACTCGGTTTGACATTACGAGTAATGCAAACACAGGGTTTTGGTCCCGTTTTATTTAGGGAAGAATGTGTTTTTAGAAAAGAATTAAAACTTTCAGACAAAATTTTTATTCATACCAAAACATCAAAAATGAAAGCCGATGCCTCCCGCTGGTCAATCATTCACGAGTTTAGACGAGAAGATGATACACTTTGCGCAACCATTACAGTCGACGGTGCGTGGATGGATACCAAACTTAGAAAACTGGCTTCTCCAACTCCCGAAATTGCAATTCAGGCATTAAGTATTTTCCCGAAAAGTGATGATTTTGTTGGATTGTAAAACACAAAACAAATGAAATATTCTATAGCGTTTTTAATTTTTCTATCCGTTTTTACAAGCTGTGAATCGCATAAATCCAAAAAGGAAAACACAACTTCAGAGTCCCTAAAATCTCCAAAAGAAACTGTTACAGCCTATTTAGCTGCAACAAACCATTTTGATTTTAAAACCGCAAAAGAATTCGTGATTCCTAATAAGGGTAATTTTATGAATTTAGAAACCCTTGAAAAAATGGAAAAAAGCATTCCAGATGATCAAAAATCCAGATTTATAAATAAAGAAAAAGACGCTCAATATTTCGAAAAAGAAATTACAGATTCGACTGCCCGGATAATTCTCTCTCCAAATCAGGATATTGCTATGCCAATAGAATTTAATCTGAAAAAAGTAAACGAAAAATGGTTAATCGAATCTGTAATTTCACATTAATACAAAAATTCTCAAAGCTATGATCGATTACTTAAAAGACTTTAGAATAGGAATTTTTATTGCTGTTATAGCCATTACAACAATAGTATTGGGTGCTGTAACAGATAAAGTACTTCGCTATTTTTTATATCGAAAATTAAGTGATAAAGAATACGATGCAACCGGTTTTAAGTTTCTAAAACATTTAATTATAACCGTAATTTATATTCTGGGATTTGCTTTTGCTTTAATTCAAATTCCCGAATTTAAAATAATCGGACATTCCTTTTTAGCTGGCGCCGGTGTTATTTCAATCGTTGCCGGTTTAGCTTCGCAGCAGGCTTTGAGCAATATTGTCAGCGGGATATTTCTGGTGATATTTAAACCTTTTAGAATCAACGATAAAATTACCATAAACAATTTTGTTGGCACAGTTGAAGACATTAATTTGAGACAAGTTGTTTTAAAAGATGCCGAAAACAACAGAATTATAATTCCAAATTCCGTTATCAGCAATCAAATTATTGTCAATACCAATATGCACGATACCAAATGCTGTAAAATAATCGAAATAGGAATTGGTTATGAATCGAATGTCGAAAAAGCATTAGAAATAATGCAGGATGAAATCGCTAAACATCCACTTTTTATTGACACCAGAACTGCCGAAAATAAAAAACAAAAAATACCTTTGGTTGTAGCGAGAGTTGTGGCTTTAGCCGATTCGAGCGTAACATTAAAAGCATGGGCTTGGGCAAAAAACTCTACAGACGGTTTTGTAATGTATTGTGATTTACTGCAAAGCATCAAAAAACGTTTTGATAAAGCCGGGATAGACATTCCATATCCGCAAAGAGTTGTGACACTCAAAAAATAATTTACAACAACTCTTTTCTTTTTTCAGATAAATTTTAGAGCTTAATTTTTGCTTTTCAAAATGCATAGCGGTAAATTTAATCTTTCAATCTATAAAATCATTAATCGTATTTTTGAAATAATATTTTTTTTGTCCGCCACAAATTACACGAATTTTCACGAATTATTTTTTCAGCATTATGTAAATAAAAAATTCGTGAAAATTCGTGTAATTTGTGGCAGACTTCTAACTTTCTAAAATTAAATAATATGTTTACAATCGATCAAATCAAAGAAGCGCATGCTAAAGTAAAAAGCGGTGCCGATTTTCCAAATTATATACAAGACTTAATCATTCTGGGTGTAAAAGGTTACGACACTTTCGTGAATGACGGACACGTTGAATATTATGGTGTAAACAATTACACCGCAACTTCTGATGAAAAATACAATCCAATTTCGATTGCCGTAAGTGTCAATAAAGAACTTTTTATCGAGTTTTTGGTAAAACACCAGCAGGGAGAAACAGATTATCTTACTTTTTGCAGCCACGCCGGACAATGCGGAATTGCAAAATGGAGAGTTGACATTATCGAAATGACCTGCACTTATTTTGACAGTGCAGAAAACGAAATTTTAATTGAAAAAATCCCAGGTTAATCTAAAAAAATCGATGGCAAATCAAAATCTAATTTATTCGCTGACTAAAAAAGCTCTTCTACTGCTGCTTTTTTTGGCTGGTTTTGCAGGTTTTTCTCAGCATAAAAAAGAAAAATCAAAGTTTAAAGTAATTGCTTTTTACACAGCAAAAAATGATCAGGCGCATATAAGTTTTGTTCATGAAGCCAACAAATGGTTTCCAAAAGCAGCCGAAGAAAATCATTTTGTTTACGACTCTACAGATAACTGGAATAATTTAAACGCAAAATTTTTAGCCAATTATCAGGTTGTTTTGTTTTTAGACACAAGACCCGAAACTCAAGAACAGCGAGAAGCATTCCAAAAATATATCGAAAACGGCGGTGGTTTCATGGGATTTCATTTTTCGGCGTTTGCTTTAAACAATTCAAGTTATCCGCAAAACTGGGATTGGTATCATAATACGTTTTTAGGTTCAGGCGAATATGGAAGCAATACATGGCGTCCGACATCGGCAGTTTTAAGAGTTGAAAACCAGCATGCCGTAACTAAAAACCTTCCTAAAACTTTCACATCTGCACCAAACGAATGGTACAAATGGAGCAACGATCTTAGAAAAAATCCGGATATAAAAATTCTTCTCACAATTGACGAAAGCAGTTTTCCGTTAGGAACCGGACCAAAAGCACATGAAATTTGGCATGAAGGTTATTATCCTGTAGTCTGGACCAATAAAAATTATAAAATGCTTTATGTGAACATGGGACATAATGATATTGATTACGAAGGCGGAACCAATAAAACGCTTTCGTATACTTTTGAAAATAAAACCGAAAGCAAATTCATTCTTGATGCATTACTTTGGTTAGGAACTTCTAAAAAATAAATTCATTAAAATGTCTAAACTTTCTCCCATTATAAACGCTGAAGAATTATTAAAAATTAATTCCTCAGAAATCATTTTAATCGATGCCAGAGCAGGAATTAATGCCGAAGAAAATTTCAAGGCAGAGCATTTAAAAGGCGCTCGTTATGTTGATTTAAACAAAGATTTAGCAACAGTCGACTGCAATCCGAAAAATGGCGGAAGACATCCTCTGCCTTCTTTTTTAAAGTTTTCTGAAGTACTCTCAAAACTCGGAATTTCTCCTTCCTCTCATGTTGTAATTTATGACGATAAAAATGGCTCAAATGCCGCCGCAAGATTTTGGTGGATGCTAAAAGCTGTAAAACATGAAAAAGTTCAGGTTTTAAACGGAGGTATACAAGAAGTTGTAAAAACCGGTTTTCCTGTTAGTTCAGAAATCGAAAGTTTCAAACCAACAGAAAATTATCCGATTTCTAAATGGAATTTAAAAATTGCCGATATTGATGAAGTCGAAAAAGCCCGAAATAACAGTGAAAACATTGTAATTGACGTAAGAGATAAAAATCGTTTTGACGGACTTACTGAACCTTTAGATTTAATTGCAGGGCATATTCCCGGAGCTATAAATGTTCCGTTTAGTGAAAATCTGGACGAAAACGGTCTTTTTAAATCTCCTGAAGTTTTAGCTGAAAAATATGCTGAAGTTTTAAATAATAAAACATCAGAAAATGTCATTGTACATTGCGGTTCCGGCGTTACGGCCTGTCATACTTTATTAGCTTTAGATTATGCAGGAATTGAAATTCCAAAACTTTATGTGGGTTCCTGGAGCGAATGGTCAAGAAATGACCGCGAAATGGCAACGAAAAAACCAGAATAAATTATTTTTTTTGCCACAGATTTCACAGATTAGAATGATTAATCTTTTTAATCCTTTAAATCTGTGGCAAAAAAAAACTATTAATACAATCAATATAAAAATACCACAATGCAGCATTGGGATATACTTTTATCTAATCAGGTAAATAAAAAAGCATTCATAGACAGTTTACTTAATGGAGAAGCAAAAGGAGAATTAGCCATTTTTAATACTCAAAAAGGAATTTTATTCTCAGATATTGCAATCGAAAAATTCATCGAAAAAGAATACCAATACGACAGTGTAGAAGCATCTCCAGAATCACACAGACAATTACGCACCTTTTCATCAGGCGAACGTAAAAAAGAGTTTTTAAAATACTGCATCAAACAAAAACCGGATTTCATCATTTTCGATAATCCGTTTGATCATTTAGATCAGGCTTCAAGAGTTATCTTGTCCGATTCTTTAAAAGATTTGACTAATGAAATTGCTATTATCCAGCTCTTAAATCGTGTGGTTGATGTTCTTGAATTTGTTCCGAATAAAGCACAGATTAACGACAATACATTTGAATTACATCCAATTTCAAAAACCGAAAATCATTTTAAAACATTAAATACATCGGCGATTCCAAAAGCAATTGAGCCGCATTCCTTCCACGAAAGTGTATTAATAAAACTGGAAAATGTTTCGGTTAGTTATGACGAAAGAAAAATTCTCGACAATATTTCATGGATGATAAAACAAGGCGAATTCTGGCAGTTAATTGGTCCTAATGGTTCCGGAAAAAGCACGATTTTATCTTTAATTACAGGCGATAATCCAAAAGGATTTGGTCAGGATTTATATTTATTTGGAAGAAAAAAAGGAAGCGGTGAAAGTGTTTGGGACATCAAAAAACAAATCGGAATCTTCACAACTTCCATGACCGATTTATTTCAAAAAGGGCACACTCTTGAAGAAATGATTCTTTCTGGATTTTTCGATTCAATCGGACTTTATATTGAGCCAACAACGCATCAAAAACAAATTGTTTCGCAATGGCTTGAAGTTATAGAAATGACGCATTTAAGAAAAAAACGTTTTATTGATCTTTCTATCGGTCAGCAAAGAGTCGCACTAATTGTTCGTGCGGTTTTAAAACATCCGCCATTATTAATTTTAGACGAACCTGTAGAAGGTCTGGATGACGAAAATGTAGATTTGGTAATTCAGCTTATCAATACCATAAAACAAGAAACAAACGTTACGATTTTATACGTTTCACACAGAATAGAATCTGGCCTCGCTCCGACTTCTGTTTTTGAGCTTTTACCAAATCCAACAGGATCAATTGGTGAAATAAAATATCACTCAGAATTAAACTAGATTTTTTTACCATTAAGATATTAAGTTAATTAAGAGTGTTTCGCTTAATTTTCTTTTAAGAGTATTAAGCTTATTGGTACCTACGCTTAATTAACTTAATATCTTAATGGTAAAATAAAAAAAGCCCCAGTTGGAGCTTTTTCTATATTCTTTAATCTATTCTCTATTTTCTAAAAAATTAATTCTCTTCATCTTCAGTATTATGTGACTTCACATACGTACGCCACTTTTCAATACAATCCTGAAAATCCTGCGGTAACTCCGTATCAAAACGCATCATTTCGCCAGTATTTGGATGAACAAATCCAAGTGTTTTAGCATGCAGCGCCTGACGCGGCAAAGCTTTAAAACAATTCTCTATAAACTGTTTGTATTTTGTAAACGTAGTTCCTTTCAAGATCAAATGTCCGCCGTAACGTTCGTCATTAAATAACGGATGCCCGATGTGTTTCATGTGTGCACGAATTTGGTGCGTTCTTCCGGTTTCCAGTTTACAGGAAATCAAAGTAACATAACCAAAACGTTCTAAAACTTTATAATGCGTAATTGCCGGTTTACCTATTTCAGGATCAGCAAAAACGGCCATTTGCATGCGGTCTTTTAAATGTCTGGCAAGATTTCCTTCAATTGTTCCTTCTTCATTTGCAACATTTCCCCACACAAGCGCAATATATTCACGTTCTGTAGTTTTAGCTTCAAATTGTTTCGCCAAATGCGTCATTGCCGCTTCTGTTTTGGCAACAACCAAAAGTCCAGAAGTATCTTTATCAATTCTGTGTACCAAACCAGGACGCTCGCTGCTGTTCATTGGCAGATTATCAAAATGATGTGCCAAAGCATTTACCAAAGTTCCAGTGTAATTTCCGTGACCCGGATGCACTACCATTCCCGGCTCTTTATTGATTAATAAAAATGCATCATCTTCATACACAATATTAATCGGAAGATCTTCCGGCAGAATATGGTTTTCATACGGCGGATGCGACAACATAACCGTAATCACATCAAAAGGTTTTACTTTATAGTTTGATTTTACCGGAATATCATTTACAAAAATATTTCCGTCAGATGCTGCGTTCTGAATTTTGTTACGCGTAGCATTCTGAATCAAATTCAGTAAGTATTTGTCAATACGTAAAAACGCCTGACCTTTAGGGACTTCAAATCTGTAATGCTCAAATAATTCGTCTTCCAGATCTAAATTTTCTTCAATATTATTGTTCATCTTTTGGGGTTTCTGCAGGCACGGCTGTACTATCTGCTGCCTGGCTATCATCTACATAACTCGCTTTTCCGTCACCTAAAACCAAATCAATTTTAGACGCTTTCAAAACACGGTCTCCTACTTTTAAATTTCTGCCTTTTAAACGCATTTCCAAAACCATATCTTTCCCAAGATTCGGGATATAAGTAATTGTTCCCGGCTCAAGTCCTAAAGCTTTTAAAGTTGGAACCGCTTCACGATATGTTTTTTCAATTAAATCAGGAATTTTTACAGACGAAAATCCCGAAGAATTAATTTTAATATATATTTTTCTCCCTACTTTCACTTTTGTTCCCGGCAGCGGATCCTGCTCTACAACACTATATTTCGGAAATTCACTTCGGTAATCAACACTATCCAAAAGCACATAATCTAAGTCCAGCTCATCCAGTTTTTCTTCAACTTGTTCTTCAGTCAGCCTGGCTAAATTAGGAACAGCAATTTCATGTCCGTGATCAGTTGTAAAAGTCAACCAATGCATAAACAAATAAACCAAAACCGCAACAATAGCAGCCGCACTTAATACCTGCAAGAAAAACACTCGGCTAGTTAAATACTTACGTAAACTCATAAATTTATTTTTAGTTGTCGCAAAGATAAAGTATTTCATTTCAAAAAAAATGATAATTTTGTTTAAAACAATAAACTCCTCAATTAGGCAGATAACCCTAGTGAATGCTGGATGTAATTGGTACACAGATTTTACAGATCTAAACAGATTTCAAAAAAAAATTCGTGAAATTCGTGGCAAAAAACCTGAAACCTGAAACAAAGAAAACCTGAAACAAAATATAAAACAAAATAGATAAATGAAAAACATTGCCATCATCATGGGCGGATATTCAAGCGAATATAAAATCTCGCTTATCAGCGGAAACGTTGTTTACCAATATCTTGACAAAACAAAATACAACGGATTCCGAATTCATATCTTCAAAGAAAAATGGGTTTACGTAGACGCAAACGACGCAGAATTCCCAATTGACAGAAATGATTTTTCTGTAACAGTAAATGGAGAAAAAATCAAGTTTGACTGCGTTTTCAACGCCATTCACGGAACTCCGGGCGAAGATGGATTAATGCAGGCTTATTTTGAATTATTAGGTATTCCGCAATCATCTTGCGATTATTACCAATCGGCATTGACTTTCAATAAAAGAGATTTACTATCTGTTTTAAAACCATACGGCATCAAAACCGCAATTTCATATTACTTAAACAAAGGCGACGAAATCAATACGCAGGAAATCGTTAAAAAAGTTGGTCTGCCATGTTTCGTAAAACCAAACAAAGCGGGTTCAAGTTTCGGAATCTCAAAAGTAAAAACCGAAGCCGAACTTCCAATCGCAATTGAAGTAGCCTATAAAGAAGATAACGAAATCATCATTGAAAGTTTCCTTGACGGAACCGAAGTTTCTGTGGGCGTAATTAATTACAAAGGAAAAGTTATAGTTTTACCAATTACCGAAATTGTATCTGACAATGATTTCTTCGATTACGAAGCCAAATACGAAGGAAAATCACAAGAAATCACACCAGCCAGAATCTCTGACGAACTGACAAAAAAAGTAGGAGAAACAGCAAAACGTGCTTACGAAGTCTTAAAAATGAAAGGGTTCTCAAGAAGCGAATTCATCATTGTAAACAACGAACCATATATGCTTGAAATGAATACAATTCCTGGTTTAACAACCGAAAGTTTAATTCCGCAGCAGGCAAAAGCAGCCGGAATTTCTCTGGAAGAATTATTTACAAATGCGATTGAGCTGGCTTTAGCTTAGTTGCTAAGATACTAAGGTTCTGAGATTCTAAGATTTCAGAACCTTATTTTTTAAACACAATATTGTCAGACTGAGCGAAGTCGAAGTCAAAACCTTTGAACCTTTGTCACTCTGAACCTTTGAACCTCAAATAAAAAAAATGAGAAAAGCAATATTTCCGGGCTCTTTTGACCCCATTACACTTGGACACGAAGATATTATCAAAAGAGGAATTTCTTTATTTGATGAAATCGTAATTGCCATTGGTGTCAACGCCGAAAAAAAATACATGTTTTCACTAGAAGAAAGAAAACGCTTTATTGAAGAAACCTTTAAAGATGAACCAAAAGTTTCGGTAATCACTTATGAAGGATTGACCATAGATTTAGCCAAAAGACTAAAAGCCAATTTTATTTTAAGAGGCTTGCGCAATCCTGCCGATTTCGAATTTGAAAAAGCTATTGCACACACCAACAGACGTCTTTCTAAAATCGAAACGGTGTTTTTATTAACTGCTGCAAAAACGTCTTATATCAGTTCGAGTATCGTTCGTGATGTATTACGAAATGGAGGTGAATATGAATTATTGGTTCCGGATGCGGTAAGAGTTCAGAAATAATTAAACACACGCAAAGTTATTGCGAGGAACGAAGCAAACACACTATGATTTTCACTCTGCTAAAACCTAGCAAATGAGATTGCTTCGTTCCTCGCAATGACCAAAAATAACAAACTTGCAAGCGAAGCAAATTATAAGTAATTTCGCATTTTTAAAACAAACAATAAATAATGAGCATCGAAAGAGAATTAAGCAAACGAAGCGGATCTAAATGTGAACTTTGCGGCGCCGAAGAAAACCTAAAAGTATATCAAGTATTACCAACTCAAAAAGGTGGCATTGATGAAGCAATATTAGCTTGTAACACCTGTATTGACCAAATTGAAAATCCGGATAATGTCGATTTAAATCACTGGAGATGTCTTAACGACAGCATGTGGAATGAAAATATTCCGGTTCAGGTTGTTGCCTGGAGAATGTTAAGCCGTTTACGTTCTGCCGGCTGGCCTCAGGAATTACTGGATATGATGTATTTAGACGAAGATACGCTGGCGTGGGCTCAAGCAACTGGCGAAGGCGAAGATGACGAAAATAAACTGGTTCACCGCGATAGTAATGGTGTTGTTTTACAACACGGAGATTCTGTTGTATTAATTAAAGATCTTAAAGTAAAAGGATCAAGTATGGTAGCCAAACAAGGAACTGCCGTAAGAAACATTCGCCTAGATCACGAAAACGCTGAATATATCGAAGGAAAAGTCGATGGACAGCAGATTGTTATTATTACGCAGTATGTGAAGAAAATTTAAAAGGTGCTAAGGTTCTAAGATACTGAGATTCTAAGTTTTTTTTACTCCGTTATTTAACCGCAAAGTACGCAAAAGTTAACGCAAAGTTTTATCCACAAAGCTTTGCGAACTTTTCACTTTTATAAAAACTTTAAGTCAAAAAAACTTAGCGCACTTTGCGTTAAAATCAAGACAACGTTAAGCAACCTGAAACCTGAAACAAAGAAAACCTGAAACAAAAAAAAGGCCGTTCAAAAACTGAACGGCCTTTTTCAATATATTTCTTTTTGACAACAAATTATTTTTGGAATAATTTGCTGATTTGATCTTTAACTAATGGCTCAGAAACACTGTTTGTTGCAGCATCTCTATCTTTGCTTGAAACCATAAATTGAACTGTAGCTTTGTCTGGAACAACATTTCCTGTGTAGTGTAACCAAATGTAGTTGTTTGGCAACTCTAATTTAATGTCATATAACGGACTCGCAGTAAAACCGCCAATAATAATATTATATAGGTTTGTATAATCATTATTAACGTTTTTAAAAGAAAATTTTCTCAACGGAGAAGAATCATCATCGTTTAAGATACTTGTGTAGTATACAGTATACTCGTCTCCAATTTTCTGAATGTAGTTGTTATTTACTTTTCCTAATTTCTCTACAGGAACTGTTTCAATAACTTTAATTTGTGCAAACGAAACAAAACTAAAGAACAAAATGGCAATGGTAATAATCTTTTTCATAGTGGATTTGGGGTTTACAATTTTACTGCAACAAAAAAACACAGAAATATTGAAAAAACAGCTATCAATTCATTATTTTTTTAACACAAAATTGTTAATGTTGTTCAATAAACAATAAAAACCTGATATACAGAAGCATAAATAAAATTCTAACTCTCTAAAACTATCTCAAAAAGCCTAAAATTTCTTATTTTTCTCCTCTTCTTTCTTTATGACATTTCGGGCAACTTCAATTTTAAACTTTTTGCCCTTCATTTTTTCGTCTTTTATATTTTTCAGAAGCTCTTTTACTTTTCCAAATTTCACTGCTGCAAACGAAACAAAATCTTTTACTTCAATAAGACCTAAATCATCTTTTTCCATTTTTCCTTTTTGAGAAAAGAAACCTACGATATCAAACTTATTCAGTTTTGTCTTTTTTCCGCCGCTGATATATATAGTTTGAAATTCTGGTGGTTTTGGTAAAGATGTAACGTCTTTCACATCCAGAACCTGCGTACCATAATCGATATAATCCAGCTGTTTCTCACTTTCGTGAACAATAATATACGCCGTTCCCGTTGCTTGCATACGCGCAGTACGTCCGTTTCGATGCGTAAATTCGTCTTCTTTTAAAGGTAAATGATAATGAATTACGTGTTTCATTTCCGGAATATCCAATCCACGGGCAGCAAGATCTGTCGTGATGAGGTAACTTATACTTCCGTTTCTAAACTGAATCAAAGCACGTTCACGTTCATCCTGATCCATTCCGCCATGATAATAAGTAGCGTAAATTCCTTTTTCGTTTAAAGTATCGCTGATACGTTCTGCAGCATCACGATGGTTACAAAAAATAATAGCCGACTGTGATTTTAAAGAACAAATTAAATTGAACAAACTTTCTAATTTATCTTTAGAAGGCGAAACAATCATTTTCATCGAAAGATTTGCTTTTTCTTCCTCTTCCACAATAAAATCTAAAACCGTTGGATTTACAACTCGTGTATATTTCGGAATTTCAATATCAGACGTTGCAGACACTAAAACCCTTTTGTTGACTTTCGGTAATCTTGCAATAATAAAAGACATTTGCTCGTGAAACCCAAGTTGAAGCGATTTATCAAACTCGTCTAAAATCAGCGTTTGAATTTTATCTGTTCTAAAAGTATCTCTGTCAATATGATCGGCGATTCTTCCGGGTGTTCCAATTAAAACTGCCGGAGGATTGCTTAAATTTTTTATTTCAGTATCGATTGAATGTCCGCCGTAGCAAATGTTTACTTTGTACTGCGTTCCCATTTTCTTCCAAACCTGCTCAATCTGCAATCCAAGTTCGCGAGACGGAACTAAAATTAAACATTGAACCGATAAAATTTCTGGCTGTAATAATTCTAAAACAGGAAGCAAAAAAGCAAGTGTTTTTCCAGATCCGGTTGGAGAAAGTAATAAAACATTGTTATCGTTCAGGATTGTGTCCTGAGCTGTTTCCTGCATTTCGTTTAGGCTCTCAATCCCTAAATTCGAAAGTATATTGTTAGAATGGTGTTTTTTATTCATTTTGCAAAAGTAGAGAAAATAGTTGGCAGTGTACAGCTTTTGGTATTCAGTTTTCAGCCGCAGTCACAGTTTTCAGCCATGATTAAATAGTTTTTGCCACTAATTTCACGAATTTCCACAAATTAATTCGTGCTAATTCGTGAAATTCGCGGCTAACTTTAAATCTAAATTTCTCTATATTTGATTTCTATTAAAAACCCAAATCATGAGATTTTTTACCATTGTCATTTCACTTTTCACGATCTCTCTTTTCGCTCAAAACAATAAAAAATACGATACTTTTTTTGAAAAAGGAAACGGAAATCAATCGGCATCTTATCAGGAAACTATTGCTTATTTTAAGCTTTTAGCAAATGATTTTCCGACGATTCAAATTAAAGAAATGGGTTTAACAGATTCTGGTGAACCTTTACACATGGTAACTTTTAATCCTGACAAGGAATTTGATTTTAATAAAATCCAAAAAACAAAAGCAGTTCTTTTTGTCAATAACGGAATCCACGCAGGAGAACCGGACGGAATCGACGCCACAATGCAATTTTACAGAGATTTAGCGATTGGAAAACTGAAAGCTCCAAAAAATACCGTTTTAGTCTGCATTCCGTTTTATAATATTGGCGGTGCTTTAAATCGTAATTCGACAACGCGTGCGAATCAGGATGGACCTGAAATTTATGGTTTTAGAGGGAATGCCAGAAACTATGATTTGAACCGTGATTTAATGAAATCGGATACCCGAAACACAAAAAGTTTTGTTGAAATTTTCCAAAAAATAAATGCCGATGTTTTTATTGATAATCACGTAAGCAACGGTTCTGATTACCAATACAAACTGACTTATATTATGACCCAGCATAATAAACTCGGAACTGTTTTGGGCGATTTTATGAATAATGAAATGATGCCGGCTTTGGTAAAAGATTTACAGAAAAAGAAAATCGAAACTACACCTTATGTAGATTCTTTTAAAGATACGCCAGACAAAGGTTTTGGGCAGTTTGTCGATAGTCCGCGATATACAACGGGTTACACTTCCCTATTTAATACGATTGGTTTTGTGGTCGAAACACATATGCTGAAAAAATATGCCGAACGTGTAAAAATGACATACGAATACATGAAATCGACTTTGGATTTTACCGATGCCAATTATCAGAAAATCAAAGAACTTCGAGTGAAAAACCTTGAGCAATATCAGCCTAAGAAATCTTATACTTTAAAATGGGAATTAGACAGCACAAAAGCGACTACATTTTCATTTTTAGGATATGAAGCAGGTTACAAAAAAAGCGAAGCTACAACAGGAAATCGTTTATATTACGACCGAAGCAAACCTTATAAAAAAGACGTTCCGTATATCAAAGAATTTAAATCGGTTAAGGAAGTTGTAATTCCTACCGCTTATGTTATTCCGAGAGGATATTGGAATATTATTGACCTTTTGAAAAACAATAATATTTCGTTTAAACAAATTAAAAATGACACGATTATTGAAGTCGAAAGTTATAGAATTGCCGATTTTAAAACTGTTCCGTTTGCTTACGAAGGACATTATGCACATCGAAATACAACCGTAACTTCTAAAATTGTTAAAATGGCTTTCGCCAAAGGTGATTACATCGTTCCAACCAACCAAAAAGGTGTAAAATATCTTCTGGAAGCTTTTGAGCCAGAAGGCGTTGATTCGTTTTTTAACTGGAATTTCTTCGATCCTATTTTACAGCAAAAAGAACATTATTCTGAATATATTTTTGAAGATACGGCTGCAAATCTTTTAAAAGAAAATCCTGCTCTAAAAGCGGAATTAGAAAACAAAAAACAAACTGATGCTGAATTTGCTAAAAATCCTGAAGCACAGCTGGATTGGATTTACAAGCATTCTGTTTATTATGAAAAGGCGCATTTGCAGTATCCTGTTTATCGAGTGCTTTAGTTTTTTTATTTTGCTGATATTTTTTAACGCAAAGTGCGCAAAGATTTTTTTGATTTTGAGTGGTTTTAAAAAACGTTAAGATCGCAAAGCTTTATGTGTAGAATTTTGTCAAAGTTGAATTTCAATAGCCCCTAGCTTTAGCTAGGGAACAAAATATGGATAAAAAAAGGCTTTAGCCAAATCTGCCAAAGTTTGGCTAAAGCCTTTTCTTTCTCTTTAAAATTTATCATCCAGCTAAAGCTGGACGCAATTCAAAATTCATTTTTAAATTTAACATTTTCAAACTTGTATCTTTATAACAGAAATACTTTGATAAAATCTAAATTATATACTAAAAAATGTCATACAAACTTTTTCTCGACGATATTAGAGATGTAAATATGGTTTACAAAAAACTAACTAATGATGATTTCGTTGTGGTTAGAAATTCTCATGATTTCAAAAAAGTTATTCTTGAAAAAGGACTTCCTGAACTAATTAGTTTTGATAATGATTTAGGTCTTGATGAAAATGATCAAATTGCCGAAGATGGTTACGCTTGCGCCAAATGGCTGGTTTATGAATCTGGAATAGATTTATTGAATTTAAAATTCAATGTTCACTCTGCTAATCCAGTTGCAAGTCAGCAAATTCAGGGTTTACTTGATAATTATATTAGGCATTTGAGAGGTTAAATTTCTTTTCATACAATTGATTTTTCACACAAAACATTGATTTATAAATAATTTACGGTTTTCCGTAATAATTCCATGCCACGCACATTTACTTTTGAAATTATTAATTTTAAAGAAATAAACTATGGCTTGGAGTTTTCGAAAACGCATCAAAATTATCCCGGGAGTTCATCTTAATCTTAGCAAAAGTGGTATCTCTACTTCTATAGGAATTAGAGGAACAAGTATGACTTTTGGAAGCTCAGGGACTTATCTAAACACAAATGTGTTAGGTATTAGTAATAGGCAACGACTAAACTATCCAGAAACTAATTTTAGTCCTCAAATTTATAATGAAACACTAGAACTTACAGACAACATCTTTAGCTCTGATATACATGAGATTACAAGTCAAAACATGCAGGGAATTAAAGAAGCAATAATCTTGGCTCATGAACAAAGAAAAGATTTAAAAAAAGATCTCTTAAAACTAAAAACTTCATTAAATTCTACAAAATTAAAACTAGGTTTAAGTTATTTTCTAATATATGGTTTAGTAAAAAAAACAATTCCTGAAAATTTAAAAACAGATATTGGAGAACAGAAAAAAGCAATTATACAAACTGAGGAACAAATCAAAAATTGTTTCGTTAAACTTGATATTGATTTTGATCCAGAGATAAAAGAAAAATATGATACTCTTTTACAAACATTTACCAAATTAGCAAGCTCCCAGAAAATTTGGGATGTCACCAGTGCTTATTATCAAGATAGAGTAGCTGCCAGATCTTCTGCAAGTACAATAGTAAAGAAAAAAGATGTACGGTTTTCTGTTAAATCCCTGCCTGATATAAAATCAGATTTTAATGCTCTATATTTTCAAAATGCTAATGGTGCAGATTTATATTTCTATCCGAGTTTTATAGTTATGTATTCAAACAATACAAATTTTGCCTTAATTGGGATTGACGAACTTATTTTTAATCAAAATTATGTAAGGTTTACCGAAACAGGAATTATTCCAAAAGACTCAAAGGTAATAGATCGAACTTGGGCAAAAGTAAATAAAAATGGAACTCCTGATAAAAGATTTAAAGGCAATTATCAAATTCCTATTGTTCGTTATGGAGAAATTAACCTTAGAACAAATACTGGACTAAATGAAGAATACGAATTTAGTAATTATGAATTTACAGAAGAATTTGGTAAGGCCTTTAGAGATTATCAGTCAACAATAAAATCATTAAAACAGCTTAATTAATATTCCGTAGGAATATCTCATCGGTAGAAAAAAAATAGTATCGCTGTAAAGTGTGTCCTGTAAGGACACCTGTTTTATGGAAACACATATCTGCAATATCAATCAAACGTTCCTACGGAACGTATAACTGCAATTCAAATTTAATCCTACCAATGAGACATTCCTACAGAATGAATTGTTTTATCTGGCTTATTTTAAAAGTTATATATTTGAAAATATCAATTTTATAATTCTAAAAAGTCATAAAGAAATGGGACTATTCAATAATCTTTTTAAAAAGAAAGAAGAAAAAACAGAATCAACTATCGATCTACAAAATGACAAACACTTTACATCTGAAAATGATTTTTTAGAGAAATTTGGAGCACTTGCTTTAGAAAAACAAAGAAATCTTTATAGTGTAACCGGCGAACTTTCCTGGAATGTAGATATGAATAAAGAAGAAATAATATTTGGAGATAATCTTATATTTCCAATTCAGGTTTTGGGCTCATTTTCGAATGCGTCAGAAACATGGCTTTGGATCTGGGAGAATAAAGCTGGTTATGCTGAATCTGTTATGAAACAAGCTCTTTTATTGAAGCAGTATGGAGAAGAAAATAATATTGATTTATTGACAGTTGGACAATTTGATGCGGCAGAGAATGATTTACATTTAATAGGTATGATTGCTGTTGAAATGTTTAATGCAAGTGGATATTACCTTGGAAATTATGGTCAGGGAACAATGATTCTTACTATTAAATCTGATGTAATAGATAAATCTGAAAGTGAAGAATTATCTCGAATTTTAACTGTTTTTCCAGAATTGATTTCAACATTTGAAATTCAAAATCATAAAAATGCTTTCACAAATTATCTATCTCAAAAAGGTTATAAATTAACATTAAATGGAAATGAAATTAAAGCAGAAAAGAATGAAAATGTGATTAATACTGTTTTTAATGAAGATAATCTTTTGACAAAATTAAATGGCAATTCTTAAGCTTTGTAAGTACAAATGAGAATTTGTATCGCAAAACATGAAACCTCAAACCTGAAACAAAAAACTAACCACAAAGTGCAGCTCCGCGTGAGGGATAGAGCTAAGCTACCGAAGTAGCAGCGAAAGCCCGACAGCATCCCGATAAAAGGGCGAATATGCGTAAAATGAATTAGCCCTTTTGTCGGGATGGTGGCACGCCCTAATTATTAAGTTTCAACGGAAAAGAATATCGATTTAAAATGCTGAAAAAAACTCCACAATGTGGCTTTCCGTAAAAATGGTTGGTTATAATATTTTATATTTGAAATAAATCTAACCAAACCCAAATCAAAATTCCTACTGATGAAACACAAATTAATTTCGTTATTCGTGTTGGTTTTCATTATTTTTTCTTGTAAAAATGAAACTAAAGAAAGTAATTCTATTTCAGAACCTCAAAAATCGAACGCAAATACAACTGAATCAGACAATATAAAAAGTGATTCGGCAGCGGTGAATTCTTCAAGCAATAATTTGGCAGAAAACAAAAAATTATTGTTGGATTTTTATCTTAAAAATGATAAAAAACCGCAATACTTTTTAATTAACAACAATAAAGATACTACGATTGTCTGCGCAGAAAAAACCAAAATAACAATTTCGGCGAATAGTTTTATTGTTTCAAAAACACAAAAAGAGGTTTCGGGACAAATTAAAATTTCGGTTAAAGAATATTATAGTATTTCGGATATTCTTTTAGGCAGACTTTCGACAACTTCAAACGGAAAGTTACTGGAAACTGGCGGAATGCTGGATATAAATGCTGTTTCGGGTTTGGAAAAATGTGATTTGAAAAAGGGAAAAAGTATTGAAATTGAAATGCCTAAAAAGAAAGAAAAAGAGAGAATGCAGCTTTTTAACGGAAAGAGAACAAATGATCAGGTTAATTGGCAGCTGGCTGAGGTTTCGATCAATTTAAATAAGGTTTATAGTAAAGTTGATGAAATGCCTGTTTATCCGGGTGGTAATCAAGTGTTATATAAAACTCTTGGCAACAATATAATTTTACCGGACGAAATTATCTCAGGTAGAGTTACAAGTACTTTTGTTGTAGATAAAGAAGGAAATGTAACCAATATTAAAATAATAAAAGGCTTAAGCAAAGAGGTTGATGAAGCTGTGGTTAAGGCTTTTAAAAAGCTTTCAAAGTTTATTCCGGGCAAAGTAAATGGTATTCCTGTAAATGTTCAATATTCACTTCCCGTTAATATTCACTCAGATGAAGATGGTAATAATGGCTATTTAAGTTCTACTTCTAACAGCAGCGGGTCTGGTAATTATGAAGTAAAAAAAACAAAAGCAGAGGAATTTGGTTCTTACTTATTTAAAAGTGCGAAACTAGGTTTTATAAATTGTGACAGATTTTTGGATTATGATGAATCGTCTAAAATTGATTATGTGATTAATTTTAAAAATGACAGCAATACTTCTGTAAGTATCATATTTCATAGTATAAAATCTGTAATGACAGGATACTCAAATGGTGATAATGTCTCGTTTAACAATATTCCATCTGGAGAAAAGATTACTATTTTTGCAATTAAATATGTTGACAATAAACCTTATTTAGCCACTCAGGAAACTGGAACTTCACAACAAAAATTGAATAATTTGGCTTTTGAGGAAGTAACTCCTGAAAAATTAAAACAGGAAATAAAAAAATTGGACCAACTAAACTAATTCTCTCTTTTCAATAATTGTTATTACAGAATCTACATGAAAAACTTTTTGCTGGTTTATTTATTTATATCATTTTCAAATATTGTTTGCGGACAAAAATTAGTTTCAGGCGAATATGATTCTGGAATGAATCTTTCTTATGATGAATCGTCTAAGATGCTGACGGGGTATTTTGAAAGTTATACCGGATTAGATGAAGAAACCAACAACCCTAAATTTTCTTGTATTTTTTATATTGAAGGAAAAGTTACGGGGAAAAAATTTAGCGTAAAAACTTATTATCCAGAAGATAAAAACGATGATGTAATTTTAGGAACAATTGAAATAATCAATAACAAAACCATTAAAATAAAACTTCCTGAAGAGCATGGCGGATGCTGGAATGTACAGCATTTTGCAGATAAGCCTGAACAATTTGAGTTGGAAAAGAAAAACAATTGGATACAGGTTAGATATGTAAACAAAAGCAAATCGTTCTTTTTTAAAGAAAACTCTAACCTTAGTAAAACAAAAATGTATTTAATTAAAAATGATATTGTTTATGTCGAAAAAATTGAAAACGGAAAAGCACATTGTAGCTACAAAGGAAAAAAGATCATAAAAGGCTGGATTAACATTGATGATCTAAATAAATTGTAACAAAAGCCCCAATGAACGCAAAACTGAGTATTTAAATCTCAAATTTTTAAATTCCAAATTTTAATTAATTTTTGGAATTTGGAATTTTTAATATTGGATTTTTCTCCTCCTGAAATAATAATTTAATGTTTTCGTAAGAGTTTTTAAGTGCTTCTTTGATTTGTTCTGGGTTTAGCCAAGCTACTTTTTCGATTCCTTCTTCGATTTGTCCGTGTGGAGTTCCTTCAAAATCAGAATGCATTTCGAACCAATGCGTGATTTTGAGTTTGTATTTTCCGTTGCGTTTAAAGATATGATATGTTTTTTGAAGCTTTTGAACAATACGGAGTTGGTTTACGCCTGTTTCTTCCTCAACTTCCCGCATGGCGGTGGCTTCAATATCCTCGCCTTTCTCGATTCCGCCTTTTGGTAAGTCCCATTTTCCGTTTCTAAAGATGAATAAAACCTCACCTTTTTTATTGTACACAAAACCTCCGCCGGCTTTATTTACCGGAATTTTGGCTTTGAGGGTTTTCATTATTTCACTTTCGTCAGGATGATATAAAATAGCTTTTTGAATTTTATTTTGAAAAATTTTTACTATAAGCTGTTCGATATCAATACTTTCTAACAAGAACAATTGAAAATCTGTCTCGCGGGAGATTTCATTTGTCAAAAAAAGTGGTTTGTCGTTCACAAAAACTTTATACATTTGTACTATGATTTTTAATAAAGATACTGCCGAAAAAACAGCCGAATTGCTTTTGCAAATAAATGCAATTAAATTGAATCCCGAAAATCCTTTTACATGGGCTTCTGGTTGGAAATCTCCTATTTATTGTGATAACAGGTTAATTCTTTCATTTCCGAGCATTAGAAACTATGTTCGTGATGAATTTGCTAAGAACATTGAAAAACAATTTGGAAAACCTGATGTGATTGCCGGTGTTGCTACTGGGGCCATTGGAATTGGAATTTTAGTTGCCGAAAGTCTTGGACTTCCGTTTGTATATGTGCGTCCGGAACCTAAAAAACACGGAAGACAAAACCAAGTTGAAGGTTTTTTTCAAAAAGGACAAAATGTTGTTGTTGTTGAAGATTTAATCAGCACAGGAAACAGCAGTTTGCTTGCCGTTGAAGCTTTACGCAATGAAGGTGCTAATATTAAAGGAATGGCAGCGATTTTTACCTATGGTTTTAATGTTGCCGAAGAGAATTTCAAAAATGCTAATGTTGATTTATTCACTTTAAGCAACTACGAAAATCTTTTAGATTTAGCAGTTCAAAAACAATATATCACAGAAGACCAGCAATCTACACTACAAGAATGGAGCGTAAGCCCATCGACTTGGGGACAGGAGTAAATTTTAGATTTTAGATTTTAGATTTTAGATTTTAGATTTTAGATTTTAGATTTTAGATTTTAGATTTTCTAAAAATCGCTTCGCTCTTTTTGGGATTTGGAATTTATTTTGATTGCTACATACAAATAAAAAAACAAAATATTATATGAACTTAGAAAGTCCAAAAGTTACCGTTCAGAAATCAGCTCAGGATTTATTCGATCAACTGACTGATGTTAAGAATTTTGAAAAATTAATGCCGGATAACATCGCTAAATTTGAAGTAATTGGCGAAGATGCTTTTATTTTTGGATTGAAAGGTATGCCGGAAATCAAATTAAAAATGAAAGATAAAGTAGCTCCTAACAAAATTGTTTTGGGTGCTGCAAGTGATAAACTTCCGTTTACTTTAACTTCAAATATTGACTCTATTTCTGATTCAGAAAGTGCTGTTCAATTATTCTTTGAAGGCGAATTCAACGCTATGATGGCGATGATGGTTAAAGGTCCAATCAGTAAGTTTATTGAAACTTTAGCAAACAATATGACAAAATTATAATTGTGAATTGTAAATTGTGAATTATAAATTGTTAATTATAAATGAAAAGCCTGATTTAATTGTCGGGCATTTTTTTGCTACAGATTAAAAGGATTAAAATGATTTTTTTCTCACGCAGATCTGGCAGATTCTGCAGATTTATTTTAAGCAAAAAACCTTTGAACCTTTGCCTCTCTGCACCTTTGAACCTCCTAGTAAAGCATCTGAATCTCCTTTATCTCAAATTCAGAAACAGAATCATCTTCCAATAAAACCTGCAGTTTTCCAATAGGTGAAACGCCCTGAATAATTCCCATAAAGTTTTTGTCTTCTAAATTTTTAAAAGGCATTGGAACTCCTTTTTTGAACAGCGAATTAAAATAATCTATCCAGAAAAGGGATGATGAGGTTATCCATAATTTGGTTTTCTCTTCTATTTTTTCGGTAATTAAAATTGCCAGATTCTCTTTGTCAAAAGTTTTTCCGGAGATGACTGCCAAAGAAGATCCACGAGGCAGTTCCTCATAATTAGTTTGATTGACATTTATTCCGATTCCGACAACTGACACTATCCTGCCATCGCTTTTTAGGGTATTTTCTATTAATATGCCACCAATTTTTTTATTGTATGACATTATGTCGTTAGGCCATTTTATGCATAAATCAGGAATATTTAACGATTTCAAGGCATCTAAAACAGCTAAAGAAACGACAATACTTAAATTAAAAACCTGTTCATTATCAAAGAGAAAATCTTTTACCAAGACGCTCATAATTAAGTTTTTACCCGTCTCAGAGCTCCACTTTGCCCCCATTTGCCCCTTGCCTTTTGTCTGATTTTCAGCCGTTACCACCGTAAAATTCTCCTGTTCATCCTGACTTGACAACGATTTTAAGAAATCATTTGTGGAATCTATGGCATCGAGTTTGATTAGTTTCATTAAATAATTTAAATATCTTAATTTAATATTTTGTTAAGGTTCAAAAATAATCACAAAATTTGGTAACTTTACAAATTCATATAAAATAATTCATGGCGAAAAAGACTATTAATAATGATGTTCTATTGGCGAACATAATCAAAGGGATTGAGGAAGTAAAAGGAAATGATATCGACATTCTTGACTTAAGAGATATAGACACAGCAGTTTGTGACTATTTTGTCATTTGCAACGGTAGCTCAAATACCCAAGTTAACGCCATTGTAAACTCAATTCAAAAAACAGTTTCAAAAGACTTAAAAGACAAACCCTGGCACGTAGAAGGAACCGATAATGCAGAATGGGTTCTTATGGATTATGTGCATATCGTGGTACATGTTTTCCAAAAACACATTCGTGAATACTATAATATCGAAAGCCTTTGGGGTGACGCCAAAATAACTACAATCGAAAACAAATACTAAAAGAAAAATTTTTCTAAATGGCTAAAGATAATAATCCAAATCCGAGTAAATTTAAAATAAGTCCCTGGTTAATATATACCGCAATACTTCTAGTTTTTTTATTTATAAGTTTTGCAACCGGTGGATCTAACTTAAGCGAACCTGCACAATTGACTTCTTCTAAATTCAACACTTTATTAGAAAAAGGTCAAATTGAAAAAGTGATCGTTTACAATAAAGCCGAAGCTGAAGTATACCTGACTGCTGCTGCTCTTAAAGACCCATCAAACGAAAAGGTTTCTAAAGATATTTTTAAAAACCCTAACAAAGGGCCGCACTATACTTTAGAGATTGGTAACGACCAAATCTTTCAAACAAAACTTGAAAAAGCAGTTGGCGAAGGCAAACTAAAAGATTTCAATTTCCTTCAAAAAAATAATTGGAGCGATATTTTAATCAGCTTGCTTCCTATTATCATCATTATTGGTGTATGGATTTTCATTATGCGTAAAATGTCTGGCGGAGGCGCTGGCGGAGGCGGACAGATTTTCAATATTGGAAAATCAAAAGCTAAACTTTTTGATGAAAAAACAGATATCAAAACTACATTTAAAGATGTTGCTGGTTTAGAAGGTGCTAAAGAAGAAATACAAGAAATTGTAGAATTCCTTAAAAACCCAGAAAAATATACAAATCTTGGAGGTAAAATCCCTAAAGGAGCTTTGCTTGTAGGACCTCCGGGAACTGGTAAAACATTATTAGCAAAAGCCGTTGCAGGTGAAGCTCAGGTTCCATTTTTCTCTTTATCAGGTTCTGATTTTGTTGAAATGTTTGTAGGAGTTGGTGCATCTCGTGTACGTGATTTGTTTAAGCAGGCAAAAGAAAAATCTCCAGCAATTATCTTTATCGATGAGATTGATGCTGTAGGTAGAGCAAGAGGAAAAAGCAATATGTCTGGCGGAAACGACGAGAGAGAAAATACTTTGAACCAATTATTGACAGAAATGGATGGTTTTGGTACAAACTCAAACGTAATTGTTTTGGCTGCAACCAACAGAGCTGACGTTCTTGATAAAGCTTTAATGCGTGCTGGACGTTTTGACAGACAAATTTTTGTTGATTTACCGGACATTCGCGAAAGAGCTGAAATCTTTGCAGTACACTTAGCTCCTATCAAAAAAATTGAAGGTCTGGATTTAGATTTCTTAGCAAAACAAACTCCGGGATTCTCTGGTGCTGATATTGCAAATGTTTGTAACGAAGCTGCTTTAATTGCTGCCCGTAACAATAAAACTGCTGTTGATAAACAAGATTTTCTTGATGCTGTTGACAGAATTATTGGTGGTCTTGAAAAGAAAAACAAAATTATTACTCCAGAAGAAAAAAGAGCAATCGCAATTCACGAAGCTGGTCACGCTACTGTAAGCTGGATGCTGGAACACGCTGCTCCGCTTATTAAAGTAACTATTGTTCCCCGCGGACAAAGTTTAGGTGCTGCGTGGTACTTGCCAGAAGAGAGACAAATCGTAAGAACAGATCAAATGCTTGACGAAATGTGTGCTACTATGGGCGGAAGAGCTGCTGAAAAGGTAACTTTTGACAGAATTTCGACTGGTGCATTAAGTGATTTAGAAAAAGTAACACGTCAGGCTCGTGCAATGGTAACGATTTATGGTTTGAACGATAAAATTGGAAATGTTACTTATTACGATTCATCAGGACAAAGCGAGTACAACTTCTCAAAACCATATTCTGACGAGACAGCTAAAGTTATTGACAAAGAAATTTCAGAATTAATTGAAGGTCAATACCAAAGAGCGATTGAAATTTTACAAGAAAACAAAGACAAGCTAAATCAGCTTGCTGATATATTAATTGAAAAAGAAGTTATTTTTAAAGATGACTTAGAAGCAATTTTCGGAAAACGTACTTTTGATAAAAATTTAGAAGAAGTCGTTTCGTAAATTATTCATTAAATACACAATATTTTTTAAAATCTTAATTCAAAATACCCTTTTGAATTAAGATTTTTTTATCTTTGAACGTTTTCAATTAACATGTAAAGTATTTCATATAAAAAATGAATTTTTTCAAAAAAATATTTGGTTCCAGCGAATCTGCTTCTGACGAAGAACACGAAAGTGAGTACGCAGGAACTCCTGCTCCAAATAGTCATTTGTCTTTAGACGAACAATTCATCTTTAACTTTAAGAAAAATGGCGGTAAATTTTTGTATTGTGAAAACAATCAGGAAGCTGCAGAACAATTCGAAAATATTTTAGAAGAAAACGACTGGTTTGAAAGTGAAGTATTATGTTACGAACCGGCTCTTTTTCATTTATTAGACGAAAACAAATTATTTTATATTGCCCCATCTAAACCAAAATTTTTATTAGCAAGCTGCGAAAATCTAATTGCAGATGAAGGTTCTATTCTTTTCTCTTCAAAGCAGATTAGACAAAACAAACCAAACGAATTACCCGCAAATATTGTAATCCTTGCAACAACAAGTCAAATTCTCCCAATGAAAAGTGATGGTTTAAGCGCCATTAAACGTAAATATGAGAGAGATTATCCAACTAATATCACCACAATAAAATATTTCGAAAAAGCAAAAGAAGAAGATTTTACCCAATACGGAAGTGTTGCCAAAAACCTTTACTTATTGCTCTTAGAAGATCTTTAAGATGAACGAAACGCTTAAAAGAACCATTTCTGGTGCTGTTTATATTGCTCTGTTGTTAGCTTCAATCTTGTTTTCTACCGAAAGCTTTATCATTCTCTTTGGGATTTTTCTAATTATTACCATTTATGAATTTTCAAATATTGTAAACCTTAATAAAGTCTTTTCGATTTTATTTGGAATTTTACTCTATGGCATCATAATACTAATTAGCCATTACAATAAACAAACCTCTGCTTATTTAAATAATACTTTTAAATCAAATCTTGATTTAGAAACTAATATTCAGCAATTAGATCTTGTTCTTCTGGCTATTACACTGGTTGTATCTATTAAGTGTATTATCTTTTTATTTTATGATTCTGTTCAAAAAGTAAGCACTTCTTCAAAATATCTATATCTTTTAGGATACATCGCATTACCCTTTCTTTTTATCGTAAAAATTTCCTTTGGAACAAATGATTATAATCCAAAGATTATCATAGGTTTGTTTGTATTAATCTGGACAAATGACACTTTTGCTTATTTGGTTGGAAAATCTATGGGAAAACATAAATTATTTGAGCGTGTTTCTCCTAAAAAAACAATTGAAGGTTTTCTGGGCGGAATGGTTTTTGCGGCTTTTGCAGGGTTTTTAATATCAAAATTATATATTCAGCCTAGTCCTGCTTTTAGTGGTAAATCTATCCTTATATGGACCATTATTGCTTTAATTGTGAGTATTTTTGGAACGATCGGCGATTTGATCGAATCAAAATTTAAAAGAATTGCCGGCATTAAAGACAGCGGTTCGATTATGCCGGGACACGGAGGTATCTTAGATCGACTAGATAGTGTTATATTTGTAGCACCAATTATATTTTTATTTTATCAAATTTTATATTATGTTTCATAAAGAAGGAGCCCCATCTATTTTATTAGGAACAGTTTTTACTGTTGCCGTACTTGTAATTGCTGATAGATTTATTGATATCAATTGGCTAAGAATGCTAGTTCAGATAGCAGCATTATTGATTTTGATCATCATTTTACAGTTTTTTAGAAATCCTAAAAGAATTGCTGTTAGAAACAGCGATCACATACTTGCTCCTGTTGATGGAAAAGTTGTGGTTATTGAAGAAGTTTACGAAGGTGAATATTTTAAAGATAAACGTTTACAGGTTTCTATTTTTATGTCGCCTATTAATGTTCACGTTACACGTTATGCGATGGACGGAATTATAAAATTTAGTAAATACCACCCTGGAAAATTTTTGGTTGCATGGCATCCAAAAGCCAGCGAGGAAAACGAAAGAACAACTGTTGTAATCGAAAATGATACTTTTGGCGCCATTCTTTACAGGCAAATTGCCGGTGCTCTGGCACGTAGAATTGTAAACTATGCTCAGGAAGGAATGCAGGTTATTCAGGGAACTGATGCCGGTTTTATTAAATTTGGATCTAGAGTAGATTTATTTTTACCTTTAGGTACACCAATTAATGTGGTTTTAGACCAAAAAGCAATTGGAGGAAAAACTATTATTGCTACAAAAGCGTAAATGGCAGAAAAAGATTTAGATACACGCTTCAATGAGGCTGTAGAAATTGCATTGAAAATGACTCAGGCCTCACTGCCGCAAGATGTGCAGTTAAGACTTTATGCGTTTTACAAACAGGCTACTTTTGGAACTGCAGTTTACAATCAGTCTGAGAATTTTGATTTACGAAATGCTTTTAAAACGAATGCCTGGATGCAGATTAGTCATTTATCGATTGATGAAGCTAAGGAGTGTTACATCGAAATCATTAATTCACTAACATCAAAATAAATTAACATTATGAAGAATAACATTGTTCTTTTCAGCATTTTAGCTTCATTTTTTCTATTATTTTCTTGTAATGATAACAATAAGCTAACCGAAGTTGTAGAAGTTCCGCTGCCAACTAAAGAAGAAAAAATAACGATTGGTTCTCCAAATGATGTAAAAGCAGACCCGGGTTCATTTGAACTTACAAAACTGCCTTTTGCTTACGACGGATTAAGTCCTGCGTTACGTTCCTTAACTTTAGAAACGCATTATTCTAAGCACTATTTATCGTATACAAACAATTTTAATAAAGAAATTGTTTCGACTGAGTTTGAAAATATGCCAATTGAGGATATTTTGAAAAAAATGCCCCTAACTAATTTAAAACTTCGTCAAAACGCCGGCGGATATTACAACCATACACTTTATTTTAATATTTTAACTCCAAAAGAGCAGGCTCCAAAAGATACTCTTGCGGGTTCAATTAATAAAGAATTTGGATCTTTTAATAATCTTACCAATCAGTTTAAAGGTCAGGCTGAGAAACAATTTGGTTCTGGCTGGGTTTGGCTGGTTGTTGACCGATACGGAAAGCTACAAATTACAACTACAGAAGATCAGGATAATCCGTTAATGAAAAACGCATTAATTCCCGGAACGCCAATTTTAGGTATTGATTTATGGGAACATGCTTATTATCTGGATTATCAAAATCGAAAAGGAAGTTATATCGACGCTTTTTACGAACACATAAACTGGGAAAGAGTAAACGAGTATTATGTCGAAGCCCTCAAAAAGGTCAAAAAAGTATAAAAAGTAAAGCTGGTACTAAAAAAGTATCAGCTTTTTTTATTTTAAAACACAGGCACTTTATTAATGAAAGGCAAAAAATGTGACAAAAATCATAGTGTATCATTGTATATTCCTATATCTTTAAGCATCGTGAAACATTTTCTTTAAATCAAGAATCGTATCACGAGGAACTATTTAACTATTTTGAATAAACCAATATGCTAAGAACGATGACTATGCCGGATGAAGCTATTAAAATAAAGTACAGTGAAGATTAAAGCTATTCTCTTATATTTTGTCTTAATGATTTTCTTTTCATGTGACAATAAAGAGAAAACCATTTCTATAAATAATGCTCAAAAGAGTTCGTTTTTAAAAACTACTTCGTTACCTATCCACAATCAAAACGCTGCATCTAAAACAATTGATATAGAGTATTCGGCTGAGCAATTGGATAATAACAAAGGACTTTCTAACAGTTCTATTAATGCTATTTTTCAGGATTCTGACAATTTACTTTGGATAGGAACCTGGGATGGTTTAAACCGTTATGATGGCAGTAATTTTAAAATTTACAGGCCAGAAGCTAATAATGAGAACAGCTTAAGTAATCAGGTTATTTTAAAAATAGACGAAGACAGCAACGGAAATATCTGGATTGTTACCATACACGGTATAAACCGATTTGACAAAAAAACGGGCACTTTTCAGCGGTATTATTTTTCGAGAAAAGATATCTCGCCATTATCTGAATCTGAGTTTAACATGGCGCTGGACTCTTCCAAAAGAGTATTTTGTGCTGCAAAAAATTGGGGAATCGGCTATTTTGAAGGCGATAGTTTTCAATTATTAAATTCAAAAAACCTTCCTAAAAAAGCGGTAAAAAAAATGCAGTTTACACAAAAAGGTGAATTGCTGGTTTTATTTGAAAATAATGATCTCTACAAATTATCAATTGAAACTGCCAAAAGTGGTAAAAAGGCAATTTCAGGAATAAAGCTAATTTCAAAAAACATTCAATCATTTGATGAAATTTCGAAGCAAAAAATAGTTATAGTATCACTAAACGGACACAGCAGTTTATATTCTTTAAACAATGAAATTCTTCCCTTCCATAAAAATCATATTGAAAAAATTATAGGAAAAATTGCTGACGGTCTTATCGTTCTGGACAAATCTGGATATGCTGTTTTAGACCAAAATGGCGTTGAGGTAAAAAAGGATTGGTTAAAACATTTAAAAAACAAAACTACTGTTCTCATTCAGGGAAACGAAAACATATTTTGGGCAGGAACAGATGGCGATGGAATTTTTAAAATAAGTCCGCTTAAAAAACCTTTTAATCTGGTTTCTAAAACAGAGGTTCCAGAGCTGGATGGCGCTATTGTGAGGGCATTTTTAGAATTAGAAGATCATTCATTTCTGATTGGCACAAAAGGAAAAGGTTTGTTTAAATTCGCTCCTAATTTTTATCTAAATCCTGATAAATCATTAGAATACAAAAATTACAACGAGAACAACAGTGCCATTAACAATTCAGTGTTTTGTTTACACAAAGGGCAAAATGATTTAATTTTTATTGGTACAGATGGCGATGGTATTACCGTTTATGATTCAAAAAAATCAAAATTAGTTACCTGGAAAGAAATCATAGGCAGTGACGCCTGTTCTTACTTTAAATCTGTTTATTCTATTTATCAGGATGAAAACGGGTTTATCTGGGTGGGAACAAACGGATATGGCATGTTTCGTTTTAAAATTGAGCATTTAGGAAATAATCTAAAAGTTTCTGATTTTAAAAACTATGCAGCCAATAATAATCAAAGCAATGCATTGAGCAGTAATATTGTTTTTTCGATCATTCCAAAAAATAAAAATCAGCTCTGGATTGGTACTCGCTTAGGCGGATTAAATTTATTTGATATCAAATCAGAACGTTTTTATGCTTACAGAAATCATAAAAATGATCCCGAAAGTTTATCCAACAATGATATTTTGTGTTTAGTTACCGATGCTAAAAACAGGCTTTGGATTGGAACTAGTTTGGGGTTAAACTTACTGGAAACAAAAAATGGCAAGCCTGTATTTAAAAGTTTTACGGTAAAAGACGGCCTTCCTAATAATACGATTCACGGAATTGTTTGTGATAAAAAAAACAATCTCTGGTTAAGCACCAATTTTGGTCTTTCTAATTTTAATGTCAAGAAATTAAACTTTACGAATTATACTAAAAATGAAGGACTTCAAAACAATGAATTTGCTGATGGAGCTTTTTACCAAAATCTAAAATCTGATTTTATATTTATGGGCGGTATAAAAGGATTTAATTATTTCCTGCCTCAAAATATAAAAGAGTCAAGTATAATTCCAGATCTTTTTATTGATAAAATAAGCGGGCAAAATCAGCCGCTGCCTTATTATCAAGGATTGGTTATTGCGCCAAATTCAACTTCTCATCCGTCTATTGTTTTAAATCATAACCAAAACTTTTTTGATATAGAACTGACGGCACTGACTTTTATCAATACCGAAAAATGTCAATATGCTTATCAATTAAAGAATTTTGATAAGGACTGGAATGTTATTGATAATCGAAGAATTATTTCTTTTACCAACGTTCCTAAAGGAAACTATTCTTTATGGATAAAATGGTCAAACAGTGATGGTGTCTGGACTGAACCGGTTCAGGCTGTTGATATACGCGTTAAACCGGTATATTGGCAGTCGAACATTGCCTTTTTAATTTATGCCCTGCTCCTATTGGCTTTTGCGTTTTTTATTCAGAGTTATTACAAAAAACGTCAATCCTTAAACCAAAATATCTTATTTCGAAAAAGGGAAATGGAAATACATGAAAACAGATTGACTTTTTTTACAGAAATAGCCCATGAATTTCAAACACCGCTTACTTTAATTGTTGGCCCAATTCAAAAACTTTCTGAAGTAACAAACCTCAGCGAAAGAAACACGAAATTTATACACATGATTCAGCGAAATTCTTCACGTTTATTGTTTCTAACGCAGCAATTACTTGAATTTAGAAAAGCTGAATTTGACCATATTGAAGTAAATGTGAAAAATTTTGATTTGGTAAATTTAATCGAACAAATTGCCGAATTGTTTGATGAATGGGCAATCGAAAAAAACATTAGTTATTCACTTGATATTCCGCCTGTTTTATTGGGTTGGTTTGACAAAGATAAAATCGAAAAAATAGTATTTAATCTAATGTCGAATGCTTTTAAATATACGCCTGAAAATGGCGAAATAATTTTAAAATTTAGTATTCAGGACATTGGTTCAGAAAAATTAAATATCACCATAACTAATACAGGAAAAGGGATTTCAAAAGAAGAATCAGATTCTTTATTTGACCAGTTTTTCTTAGCTAAATTAAATAATGAGACTGATAATACGATGTTCAGAACTGGTATTGGTCTGGCGTATGTAAAAAAATTAATTACAGCATTAAGAGGCAAAATTTCTGTTTCAAGTCAGGAAAATGTCGAAACAACATTTACTGTTTTACTGCCTTGTAACAAAGATTCGTTTGATGAAAAAGAACTCGACAGCACCGTAAGTCCTATTTTAATTTCTAATCATTTAAAAAATATTTTGGAAGAAACTCCGGTTAAAGAGGAAGAAACTCCGGACAAAATTTCATCATTAAGCCACATTACAGACGATCGAAAAGCAATATTGGTTGTTGAAGATGAAAAAGAAATTCATCTGCTTATTAATGATTTATTAGATCAAAAATATAAACTTATTACAGCGTACAACGGTTTAGAAGCTTTAAAAATTATTGAAAATGAAATTCCTGATCTTATTATCAGCGATGTTATGATGCCCTTTATGGATGGAATTGAGTTTTGTAAAATAATCAAGAATGATCTTAAAACCTGTCATATTCCGTTTATCATGCTAACCGCAAAAGATTCTGTTCTACATCGAATTGAAGGAATAGAAAGCGGTGCAAATTCCTATATCGCAAAACCATTTTATCCGGATCATTTACTGATAAGAGTTCAAAAACTTCTGGAAGAAAAAGAGTTAATATCAAGACATTTTACGCAAGATACTCCTATCGAAAATCTGGCTTCTCTGCCCATAAATAATGACGAAAAAGACTTCATCAAAAAAGTAATTGATCTAATTCGCCGCAATATCGATAATGAAAATCTTCAAAGTTTATATATCGAAAAAGAATTAGGCATCAGCAATTCGCAATTGTATAGAAAAATCAAACAGATATTTGGTTTTACGCCGGGCGATTTGATTCGTACCATCAGATTAAAATACGCTGCAGAATTATTGCGAAAGAATATTTTAACCGTATCTGAGGTTTGCTATAGTTCCGGCTTTAATAATCGCTCTTATTTTTACCGCGAGTTTAAAAAACTATACAATACTACCCCAAAAAATTACCAGCTCAAATACAAAACAAAGAGCTAAAACAATCACAATACACTAAATACCAACACAATAACAACCAGTGTACACTTTTGAAGAAATAGTGTACACTGTTTCTTGTATGTACCAGCTAATTTTATAAACGATAATTAATTCAATCGTTATCGTAAAACTTTATAATACATCTAACCCTTTTAAACCATGAAAAAAAACACTCCAACCAGTAAACCAATTAACACTTCCTTATCATGATGAAAAAATATATTTATAAGTTATTCCTATTTGGAATAATGATGGTGGGAAGCATTATGAATGCTCAAACCGTAAAAGGTGTAGTTTCTGATGTTGATGGCCCAATGCCGCAAGCCAATATCAATGTAAAAGGAACTTCTACTTATGCCATAACCGATTTTGATGGTAATTATATCATTAATGCAGGCACTGACGCTGTCCTGATTTTTAGCTATGTAGGATATCAAACCCAGGAAGTAGCCGTATCTGGCAGAAAAGAAATAAATGTTAGACTAATAGCAGATTCTAATGCCTTAAATGAGGTTGTTATTGTAGGATATACAAGTGAAAAAAAGTCGTCCATAACTGGTGCAGTCGCAACTATAGATATGGGCGAATTATCTAAAACAAAAGTAGCCGATGTTGGGCAGGCATTACAAGGGCAAGTTGCCGGTGTTTCTGTTTCGGCTAATACTGGTGCTCCCGGCGACGGACTTAAAATACGTATTAGAGGGGAAGGAACATTGGGTAACAACGAAGTACTTTATGTTGTAGACGGTGTGGCAACCCGCGATATTTCATTCCTGAACATGTCTGATGTAAAATCGATGACCGTATTAAAAGATGCTGCAGCAACTGCCATATATGGATCCAGATCTTCGGGCGGGGTTGTTATTCTTACTACCAAAAGCGGTGCAAAAGGAAAAGCAAATATTGATGTAGACTATTTTGGAGGAACTAGTTATGCCACTAACCTTCCAAAAATGCTAAATGCAGACCAGTATTTGACTGTAATGGATCAGGCTTGGCATAATTCTAACAATAATCCTGCAAATGCCATAAGCCCTTATCAAACCGATAGAACTAACGGACAGGTTAATGGTATTCCGTTATCAAACACAAACTGGTTAAACGAATTATTTGGTGCAGGAAGAACAGACAATTTCCAGATTTCGGCCAGCGGAGGTACTGATAAAACACAATATTTAATTTCCGGTGGTTATTTTGGACAAAATGGTATTGTCGTGGGAGATAAAGATACTTACAGACGTATCAATTTTAGAGCAAATATTAATACTGAAATTACAGAACGCCTTAAAGTGGGTACAAACTTTCAGATTACAAGCAGCAGGCAGGATAAAATGTCTTCTAGCGGAGATGCTCCGGGAGTAATTAGACATGCTTTATTGCGTCCTTCTGTTTTAGGAGTTTATAAAGATGTAAACGATCCAACGTATAAAGCAAATGATCCTTATACTGATTTGCCATTCTATTTAAATAATAATCCTAATGGCGGATGGAGCCGTAATTATGAGCTGACTTCTAACCCAATTGCGATAGTTAATTTTACAGATGATGTGCGATCTGCTTTTAAAACTTTTGGAAATGTATATGCCGAATATGCTTTTCTGGCAGATAAATCATTAAAATTCAGAAGTAATTTTGGTGCCGAAATCACTTTCGATCACAATAAAGCCTTTGGAGAAAATTATGGCGATGATAATGACAACGACCCAAATGAATTATATCCGGGTCAAGGCAGACAAAACAGGCCTTCGAGCTTAAACGAAAACAGAGGCGAAGCCACAACTTTTACCTTTACCAATACGTTAAACTATACTAAAACCCTTGCAGAAAAACACAGTATCAATGCATTATTAGGAGAAGAAACAGTTAGTTACGACCAATCTGCAGTTGGCGGAAGCAGAACAAATTATAATAATACAACTGATCCTTTCCGTTATTTGGATTTCGGAAGCGATGTAAATAAAAACAGTTCAGGATCTGCACAAAGCTGGAGCCTTATTTCCTTTTTTGCTTCTGCAAATTATGCATACGATAATAAATATTTAGTTTCAGGTACAATAAGAGCCGATGGTTCTTCACGTTTTGGACCTAATAATAAATGGGGTTATTTCCCTTCGGTTTCTGGAGGATGGGTTATGTCCAGAGAAAAATTCATGGAAAATGCAAAATGGGTTTCTAACCTAAAATGGAGAGCGAGCTGGGGACAATCCGGAAATCAGGAAATCCCTAATAATGCTTATGAAACTCTTGTTACCGAAACTGGCGGAATCATAAATGTGGTGCGTTACGGTAATCCTGACCTAAAATGGGAAACGACTACGCAAACCAACTTTGGTCTTGATTTAGGTGTATTAGATAATAAACTGACTTTCTCTGTCGATTATTTTGATAAAACAACCAATGATATTTTACTAGCCGTAGGACTTCCGTCTGCAACAGTTGGTCAAATCAATAAAACCTACGTTAATGCCGGTGTTGTAACCAATAAAGGTTTTGAATTTGGAGCTAACTTTCAAAACAATGACCACGAATTTAAATACGGAATCAACGGAAACATTGCGACTTTAAAAAACAATGTAGAACAATTACAGCAATATGTTTCAGAAATTAATGATGATAAAACGCATACCAAAACTGTAGTTGGGCAGCCAATTAGTTCTTATTACGGATTAAAATTTGATGGAATTTATCAAAATCAGGCAGAAATAGATGCTGCTTTATACTCCAATTCAAACGGTGCAAAACCCGGTGATATTAAGTTTAAAGACTTAAATGGAGACGGACAGATTAATGCGAATGACAGAACGTTTATAGGAAGTTCAATCCCGAAAATAACTTACGGATTTTCATTTAATGCCGAATATAAAAGATTTGACATGTCATTTCTTTTCCAAGGCGTTTCGGGTGTAGATCGTTACAATGATTTAAAACAAATTTTAGATTACGACAGCCGTCCGTTTAATTCTACCACTTCAGTATTAAACGCATGGAATGGCGAAGGAACAAGCAACACAATTCCTCGTAATACGCTAAATGACAATGGCGGAAGTCAGGTTTCAAGTGTTTTTGTAGAAAATGCTTCTTATTTGCGATTAAAAAATCTTGAGATTGGATATACGTTCAATCCTAAAATAATTGGCGACACGTATTTAAGAATGTATGTATCAGGACAAAACTTATTGACTTTTACGAAATATACTGGTTTAGATCCAGAATCGACTTCTTTTATAGATCAGGGTACTTATCCTCAATCTAGTACAATTCTAATAGGTCTAAAATTTAAAATTTAATAATCGAACCATGAAATATAAATATATAACAGTAATCCTTATTGCACTTGCCTTAACAAGCTGCGAAGATGAACTTACTACAGATCCCATCGGAGCGCAAACTCAGGAACAAGCCAATTCTAAACCAACATTAGCCTCTGTAGAAAGCTCTGTAACTTCTTCTTATGATATGTTATCCAATAGATTAAATCAGCTTGCTGAATGGGATTGGAACGGAGGTTTGGTATTTCAAAATGATATTATTATTGATGATATCGCTTCTGATGATATGGAAAAGAAATGGTCTCCAGACGGTGATCAATCGTGGATGGATGAAATCAATAATTTTACTTTTACTTCGACAAATGGCGGTCCAAACGGATTGTGGAAATACAATTATGAAGGTATCAAAAGAACTAATATTGCATTGAATTTTCTATTAAATCCGGATATTGAATCGCTTACCGGAATTTCAACCCAAAGAAAAAACCAATTATTGGGCGAAGCTTATTTTTTACGCTCGTATTATTACTTTTCATTGGTAACAAATTTTGGCGATGTGCCTTTAATTCTGTCTCCTATAAAAACATATCAGGAAGCTTTTGATAAAGCCGTAAGAGCGCCAAAAGAAACGGTATGGAGCCAGATTAAAACCGATTTGGAAACAGCAAAAGGACTTTTACCGAACACAAAATATTCTTCAAGTACAGAAAAATGGAGAGTTTCAAAAGGAGCCGTTATTGCACTTTTGGCTAAAACAGCACTCTATAATAAAGATTGGGCGGGTGTAACTACTTTAGTATCAGAATTAGAAACAACAGGTTTTTATAGCCTTGATGCGAATTATTTTGATAACTTTAATATGAACAAGGAATATGCAGACAATGAAGTGATTTTCTCTTATAACCATGTTAAGCAAGCAGATCCGAGAAAAGGAAACGGAATTTGCGCACCTCTTGGATGGGGATTTTTTGCTCCAAGCACTGATTTCTTAGCTTCATTTGAGCCTAATGACCCTAGAAAATTATATACCGTAAATGCTCCTGAACAATGGGTTAATAAACTTTTAGGAACTACAGACGGCGGAAACAAAGGCGATGATGACGCTCCAAACAATAAAGTTTTCATTCGCTATGCCGATGTTTTACTTTGGAAAGCAGAAGCATTGAATGAAACTGGCAATTATTCAGGTGCTATTGACATTATAAACCAAATTAGAGCAAGAGCCAGAAATACAGTTACAACTGTTACGGTTAGAGTTCAGGATCCGAAATTTCCAGATGATCCGGGCAAAACAATTCCGGTAACTTCTGTTGGTCCTCCTCCGCCTGCAGGAACATTACCAGACAGGCCAAACTCTGGCGATAAAGCTGTTGTAAAAGCTTGGCTGATTGCTGAAAGAAGAGCTGAGTTAGGTTTTGAAAATCAAAGAATGCCCGATTTAAAAAGATGGGGAATTGCTAAAGAAGTAATGACGGCGCACGGAAAAGTTTTCTTAGACAAACACATGCTGTATCCAATTCCGCAATCAGAAGTAGATGCCTCAGCAGGACTTTTAACTCAAAATCCTGGATATTAGGACAAATCTATTTCCAATTTTTAATTGCCTCCAGCTTTAGCTGGAGGCAATTAAAAATTGATAATAAATTCGGCTTTAGCCAAAATAATTAAGTGTTTTTGGCCAAAGCCTAATTCTCATTTCCTTTTTAGATCTCCAGCTAAAACTAGAGACAGTTAAAAAAGATAAAACTAAAAATATGAAAGATATAGCGAAACGTTTTGCAGATAATCCATTATTATCACCTGCAGACATCCCAGCAAGCAGAGAAGGACTAGAAATTACATGTTTATTAAATCCGGGAGTATTTCAATATGAAAATAAAACCTGGCTGGTAGTACGCGTTGCCGAAAGACCGAAACAAAAGGATAACATTATTTCTTTTCCCATATTGACAGAAACCGGTTCTATTCAAATTATTGAAATAGCAAAAAATGATCCTGAATTAATCGCGACAGATGCCAGAGTAATCAACTACAAAGGAGTTGATTATTTGACAACATTATCCCATCTGCGCTTATTATGCAGTGAAGACGGACATAATTTTTATGAACCCGAAAATTATCCGTCACTTGTTGGAGAAGGTATGTTAGAAACTTTTGGTATAGAAGACTGCCGCGTTGCCGAAATCGAAGGAACGTATTACCTAACCTTCACTTCAGTATCAGACAACGGTGTTGGTGTTGGTTTACGTACCACAACCGATTGGAAAAACTTCACCAAACACGGTATGATATTACCCGCTCATAATAAAGACTGCGCCATTTTTGAAGAAAAAATAAACGGATTATTTTATGCTTTACACCGCCCAAGCAGTGTCGATATTGGCGGTAATTATATCTGGATCGCCTCATCTCCTGACGGGATTCACTGGGGAAATCACCAATGTATCATAAAAACAAGAAAAGGACTTTGGGACAGTAAAAGAGTTGGTGCCGGAGCTGCTCCAATAAAAACAGATAAAGGATGGCTGGAAATTTATCATGGAGCTAATGAAAATCATCAATATTGTCTGGGTGCTTTTTTAATGGATTTAAATGATCCTTCAAAAGTAATTGCAAGAACCATAGAGCCCATTATGGTTCCTACTACAGAGTATGAATTAAGCGGATTTTTTGGAAACGTAGTATTCACAAACGGTCATATTGTAGAACCTGACGGAGATACACTTACCATGTATTATGGCGCATCAGATGAATTTGTGTGCGGTGCTCAATTTTCGATTAAAGAAATCCTTTTACTTTTAAAAAATAGCTAATGTTTAAAAAACTTATATCAGAAATTGATCATTTTAAAAGTCAGACCCATAATTTTCGTATTCTTATTTTCACCAACTTAGTCTACGCATTAGTATTGCCGGTTATCGATATATTTGTTGCCGCTTATATTATGCGAAACTCCAATGACACTTCAAAAGTGGTCATATATCAATTGGCAATTTATACCGGGATTCCGCTTACGTTTTTATTAAATGGATTTTTGCTGAAACATATCAATATCAAAAAATTATATTCAATCGGAATGATGCTCAGCGGCGTTTCGATGATTATTATGATGTCCTTAAAAACACTCGATTTAATCGGAATTGGTGTTGCCGGGATTACTATGGGACTTTCATTTGGCTTGTATTGGTCAAATCGCGATTATCTGGCTTTGTCCATAACAAATGACAACAATCGAAATTATTATTACGGATTAGAAACCTTTATTTATACCATAATTGCCATTGCAATACCTGCAGCGATTGGTTTGTTTATTCAGTCAAAAATAGGCGAAGATCAAAAACATCAGGCTTATGAAATTATTACCGCTGTTGTTTTTTTAATTACCATTATTGCTTCAATCGTTTGTTATAGAGGTAAATTTATAAATCCTGTACAAAAGCAATATATCTTTTTCAAATTTCATCCGCTTTGGTACAAACTGTTATCGCTGGCAGCATTCAAAGGTTTGGCACAAGGGTTTTTAGTTACCGCTCCTGCCATGCTTATTTTTAAAATATTGGGTGAAGAAGGCGCATTAGGAAAAGCACAGTCCATTGGAGCTGTTTTAGCCGCAATTATAATTTATTTCATTGGTCGTTTTTCTAAACCATCAGACAGGATCAAAACCTTTTCTGTTGGATTAATTTTATTTGCTTTAGGTGCATGTTTAAATGGTTTCTTATTTAACAAAATGGGCGTAATAATCTTTTTATTATTACTGCTTATAGCAAAACCTTTAATGGATTTAGCCTACTTCCCTATTCAGTTAAAAGTCATCGACATTGTTTCCAGAATCGAAAAAAGAGGCGAGTTTGCCTATATCTTAAACCATGAAGCTGGTTTATATCTTGGAAGACTTTTAGGCGCTGGAACTTTCTTAACCTTGTATTTTGTTGTATCTGAAGATATTGCTTTAAGATATGCCATTGGTATTATCGCACTATTGCAATTATGCTCCATTTACATCAGCAAAAAAATCATCAAACAAGGTCTGGAGCTTTCGCCAGAGGAAGAAACAGAACCTAAAGTATTAGAAGAAGCAGCGGCAAGACTGCTTTAAATTAAAAAAGAATAAAATGAATACATTTATAAAAATAAGCACTTCATGTCTGCTAGTTTTAAGTTTAACTGCAGCCGCACAAGTAACGCAGCAAAAAATACCCCGCGTAGCACAAATGCCTGATTTACCGCAGCCATTAAAAATTATCGATTACAAAAAACTGGCTTTAGATTTTGACAAAACAGTTTATGATTTTAATGCAAAAGGTAAATTTTGGCCAATGGTCTGGATGGATGACAGCAAAAAAAATTACCCGCAGACCGTTGTTGGATTATATACTGCTGTTGCAGATGTACGACAAGGCCCGGATCACAATAAAGGAATGTTTCATGAAGCCCTTGCAACAATGGGCGCAACATTAGGAGCTACATTAGTTGGTGTCGACAAAAACAACTCGCAAAACCTGAACTATGTTGGCATGTTGAAAAACTATTTCAACAAAGAAACCAACTGGAATATTATGATGAATAATACCTGCCCTGAAGTTGCTTTACTGGGCGGAGGTTACGGCCGCGATTGGTGGTATGATGTATATCCAAATCTTTTGTTTTATGCCATTTATGATAAATATCCTAATGAACCCGGTTTTACAGAAATCGCCAGAAGTATTGCAGACAAATTTTATGAAGCCGATGTAATTTTAAATGGCAATTACGAATACTCCTATTTTGATTACAACAAAATGAAACCCATGACAAACCAAATTTGTGCCCAGCCAGACGCTGCAGCCGGACATGCATGGGTATTGTATATGGCTTATAAAAAATTTGGTGATGCCAAATACTTAAAAGGAGCTAAAAGTGCATTAGCAGCTTTAGAATCGCAATCTAAAAATCCAACTTATGAAGTTTTAATGCCTTTTGGAGCTTATTTAGCGGCCAGAATTAATGCCGAAGAAGGTGCAAAATACGATACAAACAAAATGCTGGCTTGGACTTTTGACGGAACACCAATTTGTCGTGAAGGATGGGGTTCATTGGTAGGAAACTGGAATGGCATTGATATCTCAGGCGTTTTTGGAAGTACGGTAGATCACGGCGGATATGGCTTTTTAATGAATACTTATGACGCTGCATGGCCGCTTATACCAATGGTAAGATACGATCAATCCTATGCAACAGCAATCGGAAAATGGATGCTGAATGCTGCCAATGCTTCTCGTTTTTTCTATCCGCAGTATATGCCTGATGAACATGAAACAATACCTGAATTGGCAGAAGTTTCAAAAGGCGTTATTGGTTATGAAGGCATCATAAAGCAATCTAGTTATAAAGAATATGAAAATCTAAAAGGCCCAGTAGCACAAGGCGACGGTCCCCTTTGGGTGCCTGGCGAAAACCCAAAAGAATCTCAATTTAGTGTATATGGAAGTGGTCACGTTGGTATTTTTGGAAGTATTATTCGTGAAACCAATGTTACCGGAATATTGCAATTAAATTTATTAGCAACCGATTTTTATAGCGATAAAGCCTATCCTTCTTATTTATACTACAATCCATATTCAGCAAGTAGAACAGTAACTGTAAAGGTTGAAAAAGGAGCTAAAGTAGATTTATACAATACCGTTTCGGGAAGTTTTGTAGCTAAGAATGTTTCTTCATCTGCAAAAATAAAAATGGATCCATTAAGTGCCGCTGTAATTGTACAAGTCCCTTCTGGTGGAAAAGTAAGTTATGAAGGTTCAAAGATGCTGGTTAATGATATTGTAGTAGATTATCAATATCAGCAAAAAAAGTAAATTATTAAGTTTTACGCATAGTTTGTCATTCCGAGGAACGAGGAATCGCACTCGGGATTCGACAAAGATTGGCGACATTCTTTACGGAGTTTCTCGTGCGATTCCTCGTTCCTCGGAATGACAAGATTGGGTACAAATTATGGACTAAAATCCAGAATTTCATATAGATATAGAGTTCCGAAGGAACAAAACATATTGTAGGGATGGATTTTAATCCATCCTTCGCAATTATAATCGACAATAATGCTATGAAATCTAATACCTTCAATTATATATTAATTCTTCTAATAATTCTAAATATAAATCCAGCGATCGCCCAAAAAACAGCTGACAAAAAATGGTGGAAAGAATCCGTTTTTTATCAAATCTATATGCCGAGTTATGCCGACAGTAACGGAGATGGATATGGCGATTTTAAAGGAATGACCCAAAAATTAGATTATCTAAAAGAATTAGGTATAAAGGGTATTTGGCTTACGCCTTTCCTTACTTCTCCAAAAGTGGATAACGGTTATGATATTGCCAATTATTATGAAGTAGATCCTACGTATGGCACTAAAGCTGATTTTGATATTTTTTTAAAAGAAGCTCATAAAAGAGGAATAAAAGTAATTATAGATATGGTTTTAAATCATACTTCTACAGATTGTAAATGGTTTCAGGAATCGAGAAAATCAAAAGACAATCCGTATCGGGATTATTATATCTGGAAGGATGAACCGAATAATTGGGAATCTTTTTTTGGAGGTACAGCTTGGGAAAAAGATGCACCAACCAATCAATATTACTATCATAAATTTGATAAAAGAATGGCCGATTTGAACTGGTCAAATCCAAAAGTTGTTGCTGAGGTTCAAAAAATACTTCGCTTTTGGCTTGATGCCGGTGTAGATGGTTTCCGATTAGATGTAATAAACTTCCTGACGACTAACGGTATTACAAAAGATAATCCGATAAAAAACGGGCAGCAGGAACACCTAAACGACATTGATCAGGAAGGTGTAAAAAATGCCATGAAAATTATAAAATCGACCGTAAATGAATACGATAATCGTTTTATTGTGGGAGAAATTGGGAGCGATAAAATCGAAGTTTTAAAACAATACCAATCGCAGGATTTATTAGATGTTGTTTTTAATTTCAATTTTGGAAGTATAAAAGAATTTTCGACCCAGCGTATTTTTGACGAATTGCAAAGCATGGAAAAAAATATGAGTAATTATCCCACTTTGTTTTTTGGAAGCCATGATATGCCCAGAATGATCGACAGGCTCGCAGACGGAAATACAGACAGAGCCACCGCCCTCGCTGCTTTAATACTTACCGCAAAAGGAGTTCCGTTTATTTATTATGGCGAAGAAATTGGCATGCATAATATTATGGCCAAAAACATAAATGAAATGGTCGATATACAAGGCAGAACCCATTATCAATTGGCAATAGCAAAAGGCAAAAACGACAAAGAAGCACTTCTTGAAGGAAACGAACACAATCGCGATAAATCCCGAAGCCCAATGCAATGGAACGGAGAAGCGTTTGCAGGATTTTCAACAGAAAAAAGCTGGATTAAAATCAGTCCCAATTATAAAGAAATAAATGTTGCAGCTTTAAAAACTCAAAAAAAATCTATTCTTAACAGTTATAAAAAACTGACTGCTTTACGAAATAAAGAAAAAGTTTTGCAATATGGAAGTTATGATAATCTGGAACTTCAGGGAGATCAAATTTCTTTCACAAGATCTTTTGAGGGCGAAAAAATCACGATTATAATCAACTTTGGTATAAAAAAAGAAATAACACTGCCTGCGAATGTCAAAGTATTAATGGGAAGCAAAATTCTAAAACCCAATAGTTTTATTATTTATAAAAATTAGTTTTCATCCTGCAAGGTTTTCGAAACCTTGTAGGTATGGTTCTAAAATAGTTAAGACCTACAAGGTTTCGAAAACCTTGCAGGACTAGCAAATCTGACAAGTTTAATTGTCGACTATTTCACTTCATAAATAAAAGATTCAGATGGTTTTATTTTAACTCTTGCCGAACCTTCACCATTTTTCACAGTAAAATAGATTTTATTCTCAGAATATAATTTATCAACAAGCACATACGAACCATCTTTTAAATTCCATTTTGAAATAACATCCGCAGGAATTTTTAAATCAAACTCACTTGTTTTTTCTGAAGAGAAATTAGCAATTATAATCAGTTTTTGATTTTCAGACCAACGAACAATTGAATAAATCAATTCATCATAATTGGCTGTATTTTGACGATTTACCGATTGAATTTCCTGAAAACTTCCCATTAAAGCCGGGCTTTTTATAGAAAAATTCAATAATCGTTTGTAAAAATCTCTTAATTGTTTTTCAGAATCAGATAATTGTCCGCCGTCAAATTTTCCTTCATTCATCCATCTTTGATGATTTGGAACTCCGATATAATCGAAAATAGAAGTTCTGGAATGCGTTCCGAAACCAGCATTTTCATTTCCGGCCTCTCCTACTTCCTGTCCAAAATAAACCATTGTTGGCGAAGTACTCAAAGTTGTTGAAACTACCATTAAAGGTTTTCCTCTTTCTGGAGTTCCCGCAAATTCAGGACTTGCTAAACGCTGTTCATCATGATTATCTAAAAAATGAAGCATATGATGTTCAATATCTGCCATTCCTTTTTGAATATCAGATAATCCATCTGGAGAAGATTTTCCGCGAATAATATCTTTCAGTTTATCATACGTTTCTACTTTATCATACAAATAATCCATTTTTCCTAAACGAATGTAATTTCTGTATTCATTTGGATTATAAACTTCTGCCAATAAAAAAGCATCTGGATTTTTCATTTTGATTGCAGAATTCATGTAACTCCAAAATTCGTACGGAACCATTTCTGCCATATCGTAACGGAAACCATCAACACCTTTTGCTGTCCAGTATAAAGCTATTGATCTAAATTTTTTCCACGAATCCGGTACCTTTTTATCCTGCCAAAACGCAAAATGTTCTTGATATGATTTTTGGTCAAAACCAGCCGGAAGTTCCGGAAAATCTTTCGAACCATCGGGACGAACTCCATAATTTACTTTTACAGTTTCGTACCAATCGTTTTGATCCGGTTTTACTTTACGCGAACCATTTCCTGTCCACTTTGCAGGATTTTCGTCAAAAACGCCATCAACAAGAGCATTTTTTTCTCCGTTTAACGGAATATCACCATCGGGAATTTCGAAATGTACATTTGGAATATAGTAGAAATTATTATCTCGTTTATATTCTACATTCACATCATCATCGGCACCAAAATCTCTCACGCCTTCAGGATTATTTTTCCCTTCGTATTTACGTGCAATATGATTCGGAACAATATCTATAATTAATTTTAATCCCGCTTTATGTGTACGTGCGATTAAAGCCTCAAATTCTTGTAATCTATTGGCAGGATTTACTGCCAAATCAGGATTTACATTATAATAATCTTTTACAGCATATGGCGAACCCGCACGGCCTTTTACCACTTCAGGATCGTCATTTGAGATTCCGTAAGCCGTATAATCATGAACCAAAGCATGATAAGGTACGCCGGTATACCAAATATATGTTACACCTAAATCCTTAATTTCGTGAAGTGCTTTATCTGTAAAATCATTAAACTTTCCCACTCCGTTTTCTTCAATAGTTCCCCACGGTTTATTGGTTTTGTTTTTATTTCCGAATAAACGGGTAAAAACCTGGTATACAACAATTTTATGATCTTTTGAATTTTCTTCTTTTACTTCACTCATTTTTAAATCTTTTGTTTTACAACCCGAAAACAACATTGCTGAGGCCATTCCCGCTGCAATAAATTTACTTTTTATCATAGTTTTTTAAATCTAAACGTATCTTTTTTCGGAACTAGAAATCTAAATCCAATTCCTAAATTTAGTTTATTTTTTATAACTCTAAAGAATGCCATTTCAATTTATCATTTCACAATAACGAAATCGTTAACTACAACGTGAGAGTTCATAGTTTTGTTGATAAATTACGTTGGGGTTCAAAGCAGCAAAGGTTCAAAGGAACAAAGGCTTTAAAATCTGAAAAAACTTTGAGTCTTTGCCACTTTGAACCTTTGTACCTTTTGTATCTTTGAGCCTCTGAACCTAAAAAGATAAATTAATGCTAATAACAATCTAAGGTTGTATCCTTTTTTATAAATTTGACAAAAATTTAATCACTTGAAGAAATTACTCTTTTTTATATCTTGTCTGCTTTTATTAAGTGTTCAAATCATTTCTGCGCAAGCACCAAAAAAAGTGCAGGGACCAAAAAAAATCAACATAGAACATTCTGATTATTTAGATGTGGATCAAGCTACAGCTCCTGATGCAGTCTTGCTTACCGGAAACGTAAAAGTAAACCACGACGGAGTAGTTCTTACTTGTAATAAAGCGTATTATTTTCAGAAAGAAAATTATCTTAAAGCCTTTGGTAATGTACAATTAGTACAAGGCGACACTTTATTTTTAAATAGTAAATATGCTGAATACAGCGGAAATATAAAAAAGGCTTTCGCAACCGGAGACGCTGTGATGACTTCACCAGATGCTACTTTGCAAACGGACACTATTAATTTTGACCGAAACACTCAGGAAGTTTTTTATAATACAAAAGGAACAATTATCAATAAAGACAATACTTTAGTGAGTAAATCAGGAAAGTATTTTGTAGCCGAGAAAAAATTTCAGTTTTTGACAGAAGTTACGATTACGAATCCTAAATATGTTATAAAATCAAATCATTTAGATTATTACAGTAATTCCGGGCATACGTATTTACTTGGTCCATCAACAATTACGAGTAAAACAAATTATATTTATACCGAAAAAGGGTTTTATGACACCAAGAAAAACCTCGCTCACTTTTTACGGAAATCATACATAAAATACGACGACCGACTCATTGAAGGAGATAGTTTATTTTATAATCGAAATACCGAATTTGCTTCGGCAACGCGAAATGTAAAAATCACGGATTCTATTAATAAAGGGCTTGTAAAAGGGCATTATGCGGAGATTTACAAACTAAAAGATTCGATGTTTGTTACCAAAAGAGCCGTTGCTATTAATTTAGTCGAAAACGATTCTGTTTACATTCACGGACAAAAATTAATGGTTACCGGAAAAGAAGGCGAACGAATTTTGAGAGCGTTTAAAAATGTTCGTTTTTATAAAACCGACATGAGCGGAAAATGTGATTCGATACATTCAAATTCTAAAACAGCTTTAACAAAACTAATTGGAAGTCCAATTTTGTGGAACGGCGAGAGCCAGATTACAGGTGATTTAATGCATTTAATTGGCGATAACAATACCAAAAAATTAGATTCATTAAAAGTTATTAATAACACTTTCCTCATCTCCAAGGACACTTTAGGAACCGGATATAATCAGGTCAAGGGACTCAATTTATTTGGAAAGTTTAAAGAAGGAAAACTCCACGATGTTGACGTCGTCAAAAATACCGAAGTCGTCTATTTTATGCGGAATGACGCCAATGAATTAATCGGAATTAATAAAAATGTCAGCAGTAAAATAAACCTGATTCTCGAGAATAATGCCGTAGAAACGATTACGTTTTTTAATCGTGTTGACGGAGATATTTTCCCCGAAGAAGATTTGCCTGAAAATGCCCGTAAACTGCGAGGTTTTGTCTGGCGTGGTGACGAAAGAATAAAATCGAAAGACGATATTTTTACTGCCGAAGAAAATGAAATGAACGACAAATTAGTCAAAGAAGGAAAAGAACAGGAAGAAAAAGATAAAAACGTTCCTATGAAAGTCAGAAAAGAGACTTTGAATTACGACAAGAAAAAACCAGCCGTGAAAGCAGAAACGAAACCTAAAGTTAAATAGTTTTCAGTCGCAGTCGCGGTCGCAGTTTTCAGAAACCTCAAACAAACTTTTAATTTTCAGTCTCAGCTTTGCGATCTTTGCATTAAAATGTAATCTTAATTTTAACCTTACAAACTTTGCGTAAATCTTTGCGATCTTTGTGTTAAAATAAGTTGCAGTTTTCAGTTTCAGTATTCAGTCGCAGTCTCAGTTTTCAGCAACTTGAAACCTAAAACAAAAACCTCAGAACCTTAGTACCTTTGTCACTTTGAACCTTAAAAAAAATGAACCCAGATTTTATAAAATACCAGGCACAAACTTCTCCTTATCCTTTAGGAATGGAAGTTTCGCACGCCATTGGATCATACATATACGATACAAACGATAAAAAATATTTAGACTTTGTTGCCGGAGTTTCGGCTTGTACACTTGGGCATCAGCATCCCAGAGTGAATCAGGCCATAAAAGATCAGTTAGACAAATATTCACATGTAATGGTTTACGGAGAATATTCGCAGAGTCCGGCAGTGCAGTATTGCAAATTAATGGCCTCACTCCTTCCAGAATCTCTAAACAAAACGTATTTAGTAAATTCAGGAACAGAAGCAATTGAAGGCGCTTTAAAACTAGCCAAAAGAACAACAGGACGCAGTCAGCTTATTTCTTGCCATAATGCCTATCACGGAAACACAATGGGTTCTATGAGCGTTATGGGATTTGAAGAACGCAAACGAGCTTTTCGTCCGCTTCTTCCAGATGTAGATTTTATCACATTTAATAACGAAGCCGATTTAGAGAAAATAACAACAAGAACCGCTGCAATTCTGCTAGAAACAATACAAGGCGGTGCCGGATTTATTCAGCCGGAAAATAACTTTCTGCAAAAAGTCCGCAAGCGCTGTGATGAAGTTGGAGCGTTGATGATTGTAGATGAAATTCAACCGGGTTTTGGAAGAACCGGAAAACTTTTTGGTTTTCAAACCTACGATGTTGTACCTGATATTGTCGTTATGGGAAAAGGTATGGGAGGCGGAATGCCTGTAGGCGCTTTTACAGCTTCGGCCGAAAGAATGGACCTTTTAACCGAAAACCCTAAATTGGGACACATTACCACATTTGGAGGTCATCCTGTCATTGCGTCAGCTTGTTTGGCTACTTTGCAGGAATTAACTGAGACAAATTTAATGCAGGAAGCCTTAGAAAAGGAAAAACTGTTCAGATCGCTTTTGGTACATCCTTTGATAAAGGAAGTTAGAGGAAAGGGATTAATGCTTGCAGCAATGACAGAAACGGCAGAAATAACGAATCAGGTTATTCTAAACTGCCAGGACAAAGGGCTAATACTGTTTTGGCTTTTGTTTGAAGGATGTGCTATCCGGATAACGCCGCCGCTTACCATTTCTGAAGAAGAAATAAGAGAAGGATGTTCCATAATTTTAAATGTTATGGATGAAATATTAAAAGCGGGCAATAATTAAATAATCTTTTAAAAATCAGAAGATTATAACTAAATTTGGGACGTAAATTCTAAATTCATTGTTAATTAAATTGTTCAAAACAATTAATTTTCCCTCCCCACATCAATTATATGGTTGCCTAAATTTATAACAGGCTAATTTCAAATAAAACAAAGTATGCAATTAAGCAACGAAGAAGAAGATTATAACCTATCCTTATCGAAATTTGAGTCGATGTTAAAAACTAACAAAGTACTCTTTTTTGATTCTGAAGAATTTGAAGAAATCATTCTTCATTATTTAGATATAGGCAAGGCTAATTTAGCAAAAAAGGCCTTAAAACTTGCATTAGACCAACATCCAAAATCTACAGGCTTAAAATTAGTACAAGTAGAAATGCTGGTTTACGAAGACAAACTTGAAATTGCTGAAAAGCTTTTAAACGAGTTGTATGCAATCGAACCAAACAACGAGGAAATTTATATCCAAAAAGCAAATATTTGTTCTAAAAGAGATCAACACGAAAAAGCAGTAGAATTACTTAAAATTGCCCTGCAATATACTGATGACTACGCCGACGTGTACAACTTGATTGGAATGGAATATCTTTTTATGGATAATCTTGAACTGGCAAAAGAAAGTTTCATCAAATGTCTTGAGGAAGATTTAGAAGATCAATCTGCCTTATATAACGTGGTTTACTGTTTTGAATTTTTAGATCAAAACCAGGAAGCTATTGTTTATCTGAACGACTACATCAACAAAAACCCATACAGCGAAATTGCATGGCACCAGCTTGGAAGACTGCATTATGGCGTAAAAGAATACGAAAATGCCATTCGTGCTTTTGATTATGCAACCCTAATCGACGATGAGTTTTTAGGTGCATTTATGGAAAAAGCAAAAGCTTACGAGCGTCTTAAAAAATACAATGAAGCGATTGAAAGCTATAATCGTACCATTGAATTAGACGACGCAACATCGTATGCTTTACTTCGTATTGGTAAATGTTATGAAAAATTAGGAAATGCTGTAAAAGCACTTCAATATTATAACCAAACTGTGCACGAAGATCCGCTTTTAGATAAAGGCTGGATTGCGATTACAGATTTTCATGTTCGCCAAAAGAACTTTCAAAAAGCCTTATTTTTTGTCAATAAAGCATTAGCAATCGACAATCAAAATCGTTTGTATTGGAAACGCTACGCAACGATCAATAAACAAATGAACTTTTTTGAAGAAGCTGAATTTGGATACAGAAAAGCGGTTGAGTTTGGAGATTATGCCCTTGATACCTGGTTGTATTGGGTTGATATTCTTCAATTTTTAGGAGAATTTGAAAGTGCTATTCAAACCTTGCTTCAGGCATCAGAATATTTTCCGGAAGAAAACGAAATCGAATATCGTTTGGCAGGATTATATTTTATGATTCAGGACAATACAAAAGCAAAATTCCACTTAAGCAACGGACTTCGTTTAAACTTTGATAATTATATTCTTATCGAAGATTTATTTCCGGTTGTATGGACAAAGAAAACAGTTAAAAATTATATCGAAAAACATAGAAAATAATAATGATTGATATTTTAAAAAGGCGTTTTGGCTTATTGGGCCGTAATATTAGTTACTCATTTTCAAAAGGTTATTTTACAGAAAAATTTAACGACGAAATTTTCGCAGGCAACAGCTACGAAAACTTCGACATTGCTGAAATTAACCACTTTACCGGATTATTGAAAAACAATCCAGATTTGAAAGGTTTAAATGTTACGATTCCTTATAAAGAGCAGGTAATTCCTTTTTTAGATAAACTATCAAAAAAAGCAGCTTTAATTGGTGCTGTAAATACTATTAAGTTTACCAAAAAAGGAAAACTAAAAGGTTACAACACCGATTATTATGGCTTTAAAAAATCATTAAAACCGTTATTAGAACCGCATCATAAAAAGGCATTGATTCTTGGTACAGGCGGCGCTTCAAAAGGTGTTGCTTTTGCGCTTGATGAACTTGGTATTCTTTATACTTTTGTTTCTAGGGAAGCAAAAGAAAACATCATTGATTACAATTTAATCAACGCTACAACTTTTGATAACTTTCAAATCATAATCAATTGTACGCCAGTTGGCACAAGCCCTAACATAGAAGCTTGTCCTGATCTTCCTTACGAGTTTTTTACAGAAAAACACATCGCATACGATTTGATTTACAATCCTGCAGAAACTCAATTTCTTAAAAATGCTAAAGAAAGAGGTGCTGTAATTAAAAACGGATATGATATGCTTATTTTTCAGGCAGAGAAAGCCTGGAAAATCTGGAACAAATAAAAAAATACAGAATGTAGGAAATTAAAGTAATTTTTGTAAATTAGTCTACTCATTTGTAGACAATTATGAAAAAATCAATACTTTACTTCTGTATTTTATTTTTTATTTCACTTATTTCCGCAGCACAGCAGGATTCTCAAAGTACTACTCAGACTTCTAATAATCCATATACAGAAGCCCGATATCATTATTATCTAAAAACGATTCTGCTTTTTAATGAATATTTAGATACTGATACTGGTTCATTTAATACTACACAGCTTCGATTTTTACATCCCATTGCCAATAAAGCATGGAATTTAAGAGTCGATCTTCCTTTAATTTCTACTAATACTTCTTCTGAAAATAAAACCGGAATTGGAGATGTTGGCGTCGGAATCAGCTATATCCCGTACTTGGAACATAAAAACGGCGGAGTCGCTTTTCGAGCCCGGGTCATATCAAATTCGGCCGTTGATCCTGCTTTAGGATCAGGAAAATGGGTCTTTGCCCCTGCGATTTTCTATGGAAAATATTTAGTCATGAATAAGTTTTTATGGATAACCTCCTTAGAAAATCAATCTAGTTTTGCCGGATCAAGCAACAGAAGTGACATCAATACAACATCTTTTGAAAATTACTTTATGTATATTTTTGGAAAAAACTGGTTTGCTGCCGATGCTGCGTTTAGATACAATAATACAAATAAGGGTTTTCCTAATAATGCTTTTGTAGAATTTGGCCGAAAAATAACAGCAAATGATATGGCATATATTCATCCAAGTGTTGCTTTTGGAAATCACAAGTCTTATAATTGGGGAATTGAAGTTGGAATGCTGATTTTATTTTAATCAGGAATCAACAAAAGTTTCTATCTAAAATCATTAGTTTAACTTCAATCTTCTAAAAATAATGGGAAATTGAAACTTTTATTTCCTTCAAACAATTTATAAAAATTAACATATCAACGGTGTAAATGATAGTAAAGAATAAGAATTTCATCGTAAAATACAGCATAAACAAACGATTTATTTTGTAGTTAGAAACACCTTTACTATCTTTCGCTCTGTTTAAAGTAAAAACCTTATACATTTAAAATGTTAGAAGAAAAGAATGATAACCTGCAAGAAGCAGACGGAAAGTTAGGAATCGATATTAGTGATTCTACACAAGATGATACAGTTGAAGCTGCAGAACCTGAAACAGTAACTGAAACTACTCTTTCAAATCCTGAAAATGAAGTTGAAGAAACGGCTGAAATTGAAGAAACTGATCATCAAAGTGCATTAGATGCCATAACAAATTCAAACGCCGAAGAAAGTGAAGATGAAACACTAAAAGAGCGTCATGATATTCCTATGAAGGATTATGACACTTTTTCTTTGGATGCACTGGTAGACGAGCTTAAAAAAATGGTTAATATAGACAAAACAATGTCTGTAAAAGATCATATTGAGGAAATCAAAAAATCATTTTTACTACAATACAACCATCTTATAGAGGAAAAAAGAGAAGAATTTAATGCTTCAAAAGAAGATCCAAATGAAGAATTTGAATATCATTCTCCTTTAAAATCTAAGTTTGATGAATATTACAATATTTTTAGAGAGAAAAGAAATGCTCACTTTAAACATTTACAGACTAATCTAAAATCTAATTTAGAAAACCGTCTTGCTATAGTTGAGGAATTAAAAGAACTTATAAATCCGCAGGCAAATATAAAAGACACTCTTAAGCATTTTAATGATTTGAGAGAAAGATGGAAAAATGCCGGAGCAATTCCAAAAGACAAATACAATCATGTTTGGAACAACTACCATTTTCACGTAGAAAATTTTTATGATTATCTGCATTTAGATCGTGAAGCAAGAGATTTAGATTTTAAACATAATTTAGAGCAAAAGCAAAAAATTATTGCAAGAGTTGAAGAACTTGTAAACGAAAGCGATATAAGTAAAGCGTTTCGTGAATTACAGGATTTACACCGACTTTGGAAAGAAGATATTGGTCCGGTTTCTAAAGAACACCGTGATTCTATCTGGAATAAATTTAGCGAACTAACTAAAAAAATTCACGATAAAAGAGAGGTTTTGTTCGAAAGTCAAAGAGCTAACGAACAGCAAAATCTTGAAGCTAAAAAAGATATCATTTCTAAAATCGAGGTTTTAGGAACTGAAAAAGTAAACTCGCACTCGCAATGGCTTGTTCAGATTCAAAAAGTTGAAGCTTTAAGAAATGAGTTTTTTGCTGCCGGAAAAGTTCCTTCTGAAGTAAATGAAGAAACCTGGGCTTCGTTTAAAACAGCTGTTAGAAATTTCAATGCCTTTAAAAATTCGTTTTATAAAGACATCAAGAAAGATCAAAATGATAATTTAAATAAAAAAATGGCTCTTGTAGCTAAAGCCAAAGAATTGCAGGAAAGTACAGATTTTGGTTCTACTACTCCAATCATGAAACAAATTCAGGAAGAGTGGAAACAGATTGGCCATGTTCCTAAAAAATATTCAGACAAAATCTGGAAAGAATTTAAAGATGCGTGTAATCATTATTTCGATAAATTAAAAGAACACAAATCAGAAGAAAATGCTGATGAGGTTGGAGCTTTTGATAACAAAAAAGCATACTTAGATATTTTAAGAGCTTATCAGTTAACAGGCGATCACAAAACAGATCTTGATGCTATAAAACAGCATATTGAAATCTGGAAAGGTTACGGAAAAGTACCTTTTTCAAGACGTCATATTGAAGGTAAATTCAATAAAATTTTAGATGCACTTTTTGAAAAACTAAGTTTAAGCAAAAAAGAATCTGAAATGATGCGTTTCTCTAATAGAATTGATTCGCTATCAGACAGTAACGATACAAGAAAATTAGATAATGAAAAGATTTTCATTATGCGTAAAATTGAAGAAGTTCAAAATGAAATTTTCCAGTTAGAAAATAACATTCAGTTCTTCACCAATACTAAAAATGCTAAAAAAGAGAATTCAATTGTTACGGAAGTACGTAAAAACATTGCTATTCACAAAGAAAGCCTTGATGTATGGAAAGATAAATTGAAACAACTAAGAAACTTAAATCAGCCGGAATAATTATCAGGTTGAGCGAAGTCGAACCATTTAAACATAAAAGGTGTAATGAGATTCATTGCACCTTTTTTTGTGCTCATTTTTTAACGCAAAGACCGCAAAGGTTTTTTATTAAGGAATGTATAAAAACATAAGTTCGCAAAGCTGTTGTCAAGACAAAGCTTTGCGAACTTTGTATACTAGTATAAAAACAAAAAACTTTGCAAACTTTGCGCAAATCCTTAGCGTTCTTTGCGTTAAACCCCCAATCCAACTTTCAACGAAAAACCTAAAACTTAACATTCTCATTAAATTTCGTAAAACCATTCTGCAAAATATTGATTATATTTGAGTTACCACTATAATTAACAATCAAACAAATAACATTTAATACTAATTTTTAAATTAAGAAGAATATGAAATTTACAAGAAAAGCAAATGCCAACTGGAAAGGAACCGGCATGGAAGGAAAAGGAACTATAAGTACACAAAGTACCACATTAGATAACGCACAATTGTCTTTTAAAACAAGATTTGCAGACGGAGTTGGAACAAACCCTGAAGAATTAGTTGCAGCAGCGCATTCTGGCTGTTTTACAATGCAGTTAAGTTTTTTACTTAACGAAGGAGGTTTTACTGCAGATGATTTATCTACAGAAGCTACAGTAACTTTTGAAGACGGGACTATAACTTTAATTCATTTAGATTTAAAAGGAAAAGTACCTTCTATATCTGCAGAAGAATTTGAAAAAACGGCTGCAAAAGCAAAAGAAATCTGTCCTATTTCAAAACTTTTAAATACAACTATAACTTTATCTGCAACATTAGTGAGTTAAGTTATTTTCAAAGCATAAAAAAACCATCCCGTTTTTACAGGATGGTTTTTTTTATATAATGAAATGACTAATATTAGTTCATTGTCGCTTTTAAAGCTTTTGCCTCAGCAGTCATTTCTAATGCTTTATAAACCCCTAATAATGTTTTAGCAACATCTTGGTTTTTAGGGTCTAATTCATTTGCTTTTTTAAGGTAAGGAATAACACCTTTAAAAACGCCTTCTCTTTGTGCTTTTAAAACGTCGTAACGTTTCATATCTTTTGCAGAAGTACCCAATTTATTCATTTCATCAATAATTGGTTTTTCAGCTTCTAATTTTAACGCAGCAAGGTTAAGGTATGCATTAGTATAGTTTGGATTGATTTCGATAGCTTTTAAATAGTATTTCTCAGCGTCAGCCTCATTTTTTGCATTTGCGCTTAATACTCCTAAGTTAAATACTAAATCAGCATTGTTTGGATCTTTTTGTAATGCTTCACCAACTAATTTTTTATACTGATCGTAATCTTTTGTTTCAAGGTATAAATTAGCTTCTGTAAGAATCAAAGAGCTGTCATCTGGATTTGTTTTTCTAGCGTCAGCAATTGCTTGTTTAGCATCTTCGATTTTTCCTTTTTGAACTAAAATCAATGCTAAGTTTTTGTAGATTTCTCCTCTTTTTGAAGGAATAGCTTCTGTTTTAGGTTTTTCGTGAGTCCCTAATTTTACAGCTAAATCTCTTTCTTTTGCATTAGCAAAGTTATCTTCATTTCCACTTGCCTTATTCGTAGCTAAGTATAAAGTTCCTTTTCCAGAAAAGTTTAATTTTTTTAACTCTTCATACATTGGAAGTGCTGTATCAAAATCCTGAGCATTTACAGCTGTAGATGCTGCATAGTAAAGATTGATAGTATCTTTTTTATCTAACTGATAAGCATCATATAATTTTTTAGCACCGTCAGAATGTTTATTTGCCTGAGTATCTGCAATAGCTGAATTAATCAACAAACCTTTGATATTTGTAATCGAAGCCGCTGCCTGAGTTGAATATTTCTGTTTTCCAGAAGCATTTTCAACATCAATTAATTTTTTGTAGCTGTCAGCAGCTGCAGTAAGGTTTTTACTTTCTTCAACCTTTTTAGTTGCAAGGTCTAAATAAGCATTTCCTTGTACAAAATAATATTGAGCCTGCTCAGTATCTTTTGCATTCACTATTGAGTTCTCTGCATCTTTTAGCTGCGCAAGTGCTCCTTGTGCATCACCGCTTTTCAATGCTTTTTCAGCATTTTTAATTTGATCTTTTTGAGCAAATGTAGCTACAGAAATCAGTAATGCTGACGCTAGTATAACATATTTACTTTTCATAATGTTCAATTTGTATATTTATTAATTTTCTTGTGGTTTTATCTCTATTCTTCAGATTCTTCCTCTTCAGAGTCGTCTTCGTCTTCCACTACATCATCAGTGTCATCGTCGTCATCTTCAGCCGTTCCGTCATCTTCAAGAACTTCTAAATCCGGCTTAACTCTTTCAATTACAGATTCAACAACATTACCATCTTCATCTACAATAACTTCTTCTGCATCGTCTTTCATAACTTTTGTAACGGCAGCGATAGAATCTTTTCCTTTTAGGTTAATCAATCTAACACCTTGAGTAGCACGTCCCATAACACGTAAATCCTCAATTGCCATTCTAATTGTTAATCCAGATTTGTTGATGATCATTAAATCATCAGAATCTGTAACGGCATTAATTGAAATTAATTTTCCTGTTTTCTCCGTGATATTAAGAGTTTTAACCCCTTTACCTCCACGGTTTGTAATTCTGTACACATCTTCTCCATCGTCATCAACTAATTTGGTACGTTTTCCGTATCCGTTTTCAGTTACAACTAATATTTGAGAATCAGCAACATCATTTTTACCAACAGTAACCATACCAATTACTTCATCAGTATCATCTTTTAAAGAAATTCCACGAACTCCAGAAGCTGTTCTTCCCATCGGACGTGTTTTTGTTTCTTCAAAACGAACTAATTTACCAGACTTAACTGCCAGAATAATTTGGCTTTCTCCGTCAGTTAATTTAGCTTCAAGTAATTCATCCCCTTCTTTAATTGTAATAGCGGCAACTCCATTTACACGAGGTTTAGAATATTTCTCTAAAGAAGTTTTCTTAACCTGTCCTTGTTTCGTAACCATTACAAGGTTATGCGTATTGATATAATCTTTGTCTTTTAAATCTTGTGTACAAATAAAAGCTTTTACTTTATCGTCGCTTTCAATGTTTACTAAGTTTTGAATTGCCCTGCCTTTTGCCGTTTTGCTTCCCTCTGGAATTTCGTAAACACGCATCCAGAAACATTTTCCTTTTTGGGTAAAGAACATCATATATTGGTGGTTTGTCGCAACGAACATATGTTCAAGGAAATCCTGATCTCTTGTTCCGGCGCTTTTTTGACCAACCCCGCCTCTATTTTGAGTTTTATATTCTGTTAAGTTTGTACGTTTGATATAACCTGCATGCGAAATTGTAATAACCACATTTTCATCAGCAATCAAATCTTCGATACTTACATCTCCACCAGAATATTCAATTGTAGAACGACGAGCATCTCCATATTTCTCACGAATTTCTTCAAGTTCTTCTTTAATCAAGTTAGTTCTTAAATTAACGTCTGCTAATAAAGCTTTTAAGTGTTCAATTAATTTCATTAATTCTTCAAACTCAGCTCTTAACTTATCCTGCTCCAGACCTGTTAACTGACGTAAACGCATTTCAACAATGGCACGAGCCTGAATATCTGACAAACTGAATCTTTCGATTAATTTTTCACGAGCTTCTTCTGTATTTTTAGAACCTCTAATAATAGCAATTACTTCATCAATATTATCAGAAGCAATAATTAATCCTTCTAAGATATGTGCTCTTTCTTCAGCTTTACGTAATTCAAATTGCGTTCTACGAACTACAACATCATGACGGTGCTCAATAAAGTAGTGAATCATATCTTTTAGATTCAACATTTGAGGACGTCCTTTTACAAGTGCAATATTGTTTACACTAAAAGAAGATTGTAATGATGTGAATTTATATAAGGTATTCAATACTACATTTGGTGTAGCATCACGTTTTAAGATATAAACGATACGCATACCGTTTCTATCAGACTCGTCACGAATATTGGCAATACCTTCAATTTTTTTATCATTAACTAAATCAGCCGTACGTTTGATCATTTCGGCTTTGTTAACCTGATATGGAATCTCGGTAACAATAATACATTCTCTTCCGTCAACTTCTTCAAAACCAACTTTAGCACGCATAACAATACGTCCTCTACCAGTTTTAAAAGCTTCACGAACGCCTTCATAACCGTATATTACACCACCGGTTGGAAAATCCGGAGCTTTAATATGTGTCATTAATTCGTCAACTTCGATATCATTATTATCAAGATACGCTAATGTTCCGTTGATAACTTCTGTTAAATTGTGCGGCGGCATATTAGTTGCCATACCTACTGCAATACCCGTTGCTCCATTCACTAATAAGGTAGGAACTCTAGTAGGCATTACTTTTGGCTCATATAAAGTATCGTCAAAGTTTAATTGAAAGTCAACTGTTTCTTTTTCGATGTCTGCCATAATATCTTCAGATATTTTGCGCATTCTCGCCTCAGTATAACGCATTGCTGCCGGACTGTCACCATCGACAGAACCAAAGTTACCCTGACCGTCAACTAATAAATATCGCATACTCCACTCTTGAGCCATACGAACCATTGCATCATAAACAGAGGTATCACCGTGTGGGTGATACTTACCTAAAACCTCCCCTACAATTCTCGCAGATTTTTTGTGGGCAGATCTTGAAGTTACACCTAAATCATACATTCCGTAAAGAACTCTTCGATGCACTGGTTTCAAGCCATCTCTAACATCAGGAAGCGCTCTCGATACAATTACTGACATCGAATAATCGATGTAAGCTGATTTCATTTCATCTTCAATGTTAATAGGAATTAACTTTTCTCCTTCAGACATAAGTTGTTATGTTTTAATAATTACATTAGTTTCAAAGCGTGCCAAGATACGTTTTTTTAAAATTTTTTCAGCTATTTCCTTACACTTATTTAAATGATTTATTAACAACTTTATTTTAGCTTTTAGTTAATAAATTAAGCGTTTTTTAACGCTTTTATTGTTATTTTTTTTGTCAATTAGCTGACAGTAGTTCTCGATGGGTATGGTTTTTGTTTTTCAAACTGTAATTCATTAAATTTACAATACCAATTATATATTATGGATGATAATTTTTCACCAAGAGTAAAAGATGTTATTACATACAGTAAGGAAGAAGCCCTTCGTTTAGGACACGACTTTATTGGTACTGAGCATCTAATGCTGGGCATTTTAAGAGATGGTAACGGAAAAGCTATTCATATACTTAATAACCTAGCAGTCGATTTAGATCATTTACGCAGGAAGGTAGAAATACTGAGTCCAGCCAACCAGAGCGTTGAGGTAAATGCCGAAAAGAAAAACCTTCATCTGACCCGACAGGCCGAAAGGGCACTGAAGACCACTTTTCTAGAAGCTAAAGTATTTCAAAGTTCGTCGATTAGCACAGCTCACTTGCTTTTATGTATCTTACGAAACGAAAACGATCCAACAACCAAGCTGTTGAATAAGCTAAAAATAGATTATGACATAGCTAAAGAACAATATTTAAACATGACGCCAAACGAAGAAGAATTCTTAGAAAACTTGCCAAGAAACGAATCGTACAATGACGATTCAGGACAAGATGACAGTCTAAAGGAAAGTAGTTTTAATAATCCAGCCAATAAGTCAAACAAAAAATCTAAAACGCCGGTTCTAGATAATTTTGGGAGAGATTTAACAGAAATGGCGGAAGAAGGAAAACTAGATCCTGTAGTAGGACGCGAAAAAGAAATTGAACGCGTTTCTCAAATATTAAGCCGAAGAAAAAAGAACAATCCGCTTCTTATTGGAGAACCCGGAGTTGGTAAATCTGCTATTGCAGAAGGACTTGCTTTGCGCATTATCCAGAAGAAAGTATCACGTATTCTTTTTCACAAACGTGTTGTAACACTGGATTTGGCAAGTTTAGTTGCCGGAACAAAATACAGAGGCCAGTTTGAAGAAAGAATGAAAGCCGTAATGAACGAGCTTGAAAAAAACGATGACATTATTCTTTTTATTGACGAAATCCACACTATTGTAGGAGCTGGAGGAGCAACTGGTTCACTTGATGCCTCAAATATGTTCAAACCTGCATTAGCAAGAGGAGAAATACAATGTATTGGTGCTACAACTCTTGATGAGTACAGACAATATATTGAAAAAGATGGTGCTTTAGAAAGACGTTTCCAAAAAGTAATTGTTGAACCAACTTCTGTTGAAGAAACAATCGCGATTTTGAACAACGTAAAAGACAAATACGAAGACCACCACAATGTTACATATACGCAGGAAGCAATTGAAGCTTGTGTTAAATTAACAAACAGATATATGTCTGAGCGTTTCTTACCAGACAAAGCTATTGATGCTATGGATGAAGCCGGATCTCGTGTACACATTACTAATATTGATGTTCCAAAACAAATATTGGATTTAGAACGTCAGTTAGAAGAAGTTCGCGAAATGAAAAACATGGTAGTTAAAAAACAAAAATATGAAGAAGCTGCCAAACTTCGCGATGATGAAAAACGCATCGAAAAAGATCTAGCTGTTGCACAAGAACAATGGGAAGAAGATTCTAAAAACAACAGAATTGAAGTTACAGAAGATAATGTAGCTGATGTTGTTTCGATGATGACCGGAATCCCGGTAAACAGAATTGCACAAACAGAAAGCAACAAATTAGCACAATTACCTGAATTGATTCAGAATAAAGTAATTGGTCAAAATGAAGCTGTTCTTAAAATTGCACGTTCTATTCAACGTAACAGAGCCGGACTTAAAGACCCTAATAAACCAATTGGTTCATTCATTTTCTTAGGTCAGACTGGAGTTGGTAAAACACAATTAGCTAAAGTTTTAGCAAAAGAATTATTCGATTCTGAAGATGCGTTAGTTCGTATTGACATGAGCGAATACATGGAAAAATTTGCTATTTCTCGTTTAGTTGGTGCGCCTCCGGGATACGTAGGTTACGAAGAAGGCGGTCAATTAACTGAAAAAGTTCGCAGAAAACCATATTGCGTTGTACTTTTAGACGAGATCGAAAAAGCGCATCCAGATGTGTTTAATATGATGCTGCAAGTTTTAGATGATGGATATTTAACAGATAGTTTAGGTCGTAAAATTGACTTTAAAAACACTATTATTATCATGACATCTAATGTTGGAGCTCGTCAGTTAAAAGACTTCGGACAAGGTGTTGGATTCGGAACTGCTGCAAAAGTGGCCCAAGCTGATGAAAACTCAAAAAGCATTATCGAAAATGCTTTGAAAAAAACCTTTGCTCCTGAATTCTTAAACAGAATTGATGACGTAATCGTGTTCAATGCATTAGAAAAAGGTGATATTGATTTGATTATCGAAATCGAATTGAAAAAACTATATTCTCGTATTGCTGAGTTAGGTTACAAACTAACATTAACAGACAAAGCAAAAGCATTTATTGCAGAAAAAGGCTTTGACAGACAATTTGGTGCAAGACCGCTAAAAAGAGCAATTCAGAAATATGTTGAAGATTTATTGGCTGAAGAGATTATCACTTCGAAAATACATTCGGGCGATGAAATCATGATGGATCTAAAAGATGATTCACAAGAACTTTCGGTAGAAATTCACAAAGCCGAAGAGCCGACAAATCAATAAATTAGTCAAAATTTATAACATAAATAACCTACCCGTTACGTTTTCATAACTTAACGGGTATTTTTTTTGGATAATTTACTATCTTTAGTAAAAGCAAATAGCTATTTTTGAATTTAAATTCTATAATTAAAAAACAAAGTATGCTTCAAAACAAAGTCATTTTAGGCAGCGAAGAATGGTGCGCATTTCCAGAACTAGGAATCCCAACAATTAAGGCTCGTGTGGATTCTGGTGCCAAAACTTCGGCAATGCACGCTATTAACATAGCTCCTTTTATAAAAAATGATGCTAATTGGGTTAAGTTTGACATTAATCCAATTCAAAATAATATCAAAACCATCATTCATTGCGAAGCTCCGCTGGTTGATAAAAGAATTGTAAAAAGTTCAAGCGGTTTTAGAGAACACCGTTATGTAATTCAGACCAATATTAGAATTGGCGATTCAAAATGGCCAATCGAAATGACTTTGACCAATCGTGATTCAATGGGTTTCCGTATGCTTTTAGGACGCGAAGCCATGAGCGGACGTGTATTGGTTGATCCGGAAGAAAAATACTTACTTGGACAGCCTACAAGTGAAGCTTTAAAAGAATTATATCAAAACTCAGAAAAAGCAAGCTCTGGTTTACGAATTGGCCTTTTAGCCAGTAATCCAGAATTATACAGTAATAAAAGAATCATGGAAGCCGGCGAAATGCGCGGTCATGAAATGCATTTTTTGAACATCAAAGAATGCTACATGAAACTTGACGCTAAAACTCCGGAGATTCATTACAGAGGTGGAAAAATCTTAAATCAGTTTGATGCTATTATTCCTCGAATTCGACCAAGTATTACTTTTTACGGCTGTGCTTTAACACGTCAGTTTGAAGCATTAAAGGTTTTCGTTTTAAACTCAGCTACAGCCATAACACAATCAAGAGATAAATTATATTCTTTGCAATTGTTATTAAATAGTGGTATTGATATCCCAACAACTGGTTTTGCCAATTCTCCGCTGGATACAGACGATTTAATTAAGATGGTTGGAGGTTCTCCTCTAATTGTCAAGTTATTAGAAGGAACGCAAGGAAAAGGGGTTGTTTTGGCCGAAACTAAAAAAGCAGCAGAAAGTGTTATCAATGCTTTTAAAAGTTTAAATGCCAATATTTTAGTTCAGGAATTCATCAAAGAAGCAAACGGAAAAGATATTCGCTGTTTTGTAATTGACGGAAAAGTGGTTGCTGCCATTCAGCGTGAAGCAATGCCAGGCGAGTTTAGAGCTAATATCCACCTTGGTGGAACAGCATCTGTAATCAAAGTAACTGCCGAAGAGAAAAAGATCGCTATTAAGGCCGCAAAAGCAATGGATTTAAAAGTAGCAGGCGTTGATATTATTCGTTCTTCAAAAGGGCCATTATTATTGGAAGTAAACTCTTCACCGGGTCTTGAAGGAATCGAAGGCGCAACAAATAAAGATATTGCCGGAGAAATGATAAAAGCTATTGAAAAGAATTTTAAACTTAGTTAAGTTCATTTAAACTTAATATCACATAAATAATTTAGCAGCTTTGTCAAAGTTTAAAACTTTGACAAAGCTTTTTTTAACTTTAAAATAAAAAATATGCTTTTCCCCTATTTAGATATTATTTTAAGAAGCGTTGCTGTCTATTTTTTTATGACAATTGCTCTGCGCATTTTCGGAAAAAAAGAACTTTCGCAACTAAATACTGCTGATATTATTCTGATTTTATTAATTAGTAACTCCGTTCAAAATGCAATGGTTGGTCCAGACACCAGTCTTTTGGGAGGTTTGGTTGCTGCACTAGTTTTATTTGTAATCAACTTTATTATCAAAAAACTGACCCATAAATACAAAATTTTTAGTGATTTGTTATTAGACAAACCCGAAGTATTAATTCACGATGGAAAACTTGATTTTAAAGCCTTAAGCAAATTAGATATTTCTGATGAAGAATTAAAAGAAGCCATGAGAGAACACGGAATCGAATTTTTTAAAAATGTAAAATTGGCAATGTTAGAGATTGACGGCACAATCAGCATAATTTCTGAAGATCAGGAAAAGCTAAAACAAACGCATTATAAACGAAAACACAATCACAAAAGCCTGCAGAATTTTAATTAAAGAGAAACAAAAAACTTTATTTCTTACTTCTTAAAAGGAATTTTTGATTTACCATAAAATGGCAAGAGTAAATCCTCATCTGCAAATCTGCCGTCTAAATCATATCTCATAGGTGTTTTTACTAACAGAGTGCTAAAATTTCCTTCGACATCTATATAAATCTTTTTCATATAATATCTTTCAGAAGAAATTAAGCAGTCATTTATTGCAAATAACATTTTTTTTCGGGAAGACTTTTGGATTCCCATAATATCAGTAACCTTAGCAATTACTAAAATAGTATCGTTTCTCTCTACCGTATAATATTTTAGCTTATTTGTATCTATCCCTTTCAAAGACCTATTAACAGATTCTTTTATAAAACAGGAAATTACATCTGATTCTTCATTTGGATTGCTGGTCACTTTTTTTTGATCTACTTTCAAGCGAATTTTTCTTACATCATCCTCTTTTTTACAAGCGAAAAGTAAAAAAAATACAAGTAAAAAAAATAGCTGCGAAAATTTATTGTTTTTGAAGATGTGTGTCAATTGGAATTAGCAGTTTTTAAAACTCATTTCAATCTATTATACTTTAGAAAATGAATTTATATGTTTAATAATGCTGCAAATATCAATTTATAAAATATTGAGAATAACTGCTAAAAATCAAAAAAATAGCACTTACAGACATTTTTCCATTTATAAATTAACCGCAATAAAAAAGCCGATTTCAAATAGACTGCACCCAAAATTTTAGACAAATTTATAATTAAGTTTGGTAATAATGAGTTCGATATTGTATCGGGCTCATTTTGTTTAAATTTGATTTAATTCTTTCGTTATTGTAATAGATTATATATCTATTAATTTCTTTTTTTAATTGTTCTATTGATTTGAATTTTTGGGTATAAAACATTTCAGATTTTAATATTCCAAAGAAGTTTTCAATAATTGCATTATCTAGGCAGTTTCCTTTTCTTGACATGCTTTGTTTGATTCCTTTTTGTTTTAATAAATGCTGGTAATGGCTCATCTGGTACTGCCAGCCCTGGTCAGAATGAAGTATTAAATTTGTATTATCCGGTATTTTTCTAAAGGCTTTTTTCAGCATCATAACTACTTGATTGAACACTGGTCTTTCTGTGAGTTCATAGCTGATTATTTCCCCGTTAAACAAGTCAATTACTGGTGATAAATATAATTTGTTTCCCCCTACGCTGAACTCTGTGATATCGGTTGCCCATTTTTGATTTGGAGCTTGTGCTTTAAAATTTCGCTCTAATATATTTGGAGCTATTTTACCATTTTCACCTTTATAAGATTTATACTTTTTTATTCTAATAATACTTTTCAGTCCTAATAGATTCATTAATCTGAGAACTGTTTTATGATTGATAAGCAATCCTCTGTTTTGCAGTTCATCGGTTATCCTTCTATAGCCATAACGCCCTTTATGCTTTTGATAAATGACTTTAATCAGTTCTTTAGTTTCTTTATATTTATCAGGTGATTTACTTTGTTTTTGATGATAATAAAAACTGCTGCGCGCCATATTTGCTAGGTTCAGAAGTAATTCCAAACCAAATTTATGCCTTAATTCGTTTATGGCTTTGGATTTTTCCTGGCTTGAATTAAGGCTTGAAGCTTTTTTAGCAATTCATTCTCACAGCGAAGTTTTTCATTCTCTTTTAGTAGTTCCTGCTCTCTTGTCAAGGGCTTGTCTGATTTGCGTTTTTTGCCTCTATTATCACTCATCGATATGGGTCTGCCTCTTTGTTTTGGTTTTAATCCTGTTAGTCCAAAGTTAGCAAAATCTTTTTTCCATTTTAAAATCATGGAAATATTGGGAATATTAAATCGTATGCCAGCCTGCATCAAGGAAAGGAATTCCGTTTCTATGCTTTTGAGTACTTTTAACTTAAATTCGGCTGAATAGCTTTGATTAATTCGTGGCAATAACCCAATTTTACCATATGTCTTATAAAAACTGACCCACTTACGAATATTCCATCTTGAAGTCTGCTTCAATTTTGAAACATGTTCAGATGAATAATGCTTATTTAAAACCAATTCTACACATTCTAATTTAAATGCATAGTCATACTTTGTTTTTCTTTCCATAAAAAATGCCCCAAATAGTGTCTAACTTTTTGGGGCATGTTCAATTTTGAAATCGGCTTTTTTATTATGTTGACAAAATGCAATTTACATCTTACATTTTACATTAATCATTTTACGAAATAAACAAACTTAGTATAAAATAAACCAAACCTGCTAATAATGCTGAAATTGGAATAGTTAAAATCCAAGCCCAGATTAAGCTTACTGTAACTCCCCAGCGAACTGCAGAAACACGTTTTGTTAATCCAACACCAATTATAGATCCTGTAATAGTATGCGTTGTACTTACCGGAATTTTTAAATGCTCCGTAAAGTAAAGCGTTAAGGCTCCAGCAGTTTCTGCAGCAACACCTTCAAACGAACTTACTTTTGTAATTTTAGAACCCATTGTTTTTACAATTTTCCATCCACCACTTAAAGTTCCAGCAGCAATTGCAGAATAACATGCTAAAGGAATCCATCCCGGCATTACTCCTTTTATTCCTGTGTCATCATTTGGCAGTACAACATTTAACCATGAATCCATGTGAACTCCAGGATTTGTATTGATATAAACCGCTACAGCAGCAGCAATAATACCCATTACTTTTTGAGAGTCATTTCCTCCGTGGCCTAAACTGAAAGCTGCAGAAGATAATAACTGCATTTTTTTCAAAGCAGCGTCGGCCTGATGAAGATTTAAACTGCTAAATATCAAACAAAATGCACTTACTGTTAAGATAATAAAGGCTACCAAAAACCATTTAATATTATGAGGATCAAAAGCTACGCTCCAAAAATGAGAATCAAAACGAGGTTTTCCATGCTCTAAAATTTTTTCATAAGGAACCATTTGTGCATAGACAAACCAAACTGTTCCAATCATTAAAGCCACAGTAAATACTTTTGGCCAAATACTTTTACGAGAAGCATTTAAAAGCCAAATCGAAATTAAATATGAAGCCAAAGCTCCTAATAAAGGCGCTAAAACAATAAAAGCAATAATGATAAGAACTCCAGAAGGCATTCCGCCATCTTTTCCGGCTTTGTACCAGCTTACAATTTCGTACCAATAATGTGTTGCTCCGTCTTCTCCAACATAACCAGAAAAACCATGAACTGCAATAGCATGCGCAACCGCTGCTCCGGCAAAACCTCCAATTAATGTATGAGAAGAACTTGAAGGAATTCCTAACCACCAAGTCAATAAATTCCAGCAAATTGCTGCAATAACCCCGGCAAGAATTACAACCAGGTTAATTTCCATTGTGTGCGCTGTTTTTGCAACAGTATCTGCAACACCAAATCCGAAAACCCAATAAGCTAAAAAGTTAAAAAATGCTGCCCAAAGAACGGCCTGAAAAGGCGTTAAAACCTTTGTAGCAACAACAGTCGCTATAGCATTTGCCGCATCATGAAAACCATTGATGTAATCAAAAATTAAGGCTAATACTATAATTAATAAAAGTAGCGTCATAAAATTATAACTTCAGAATGAAAGATTGAATTAAGAATGTTTTACAGAAATAGATTCTAGTATGTTTGCAACACTCTTACATTTGTCTGTTGCTGATTCTAAAACAGATAACACTTCTTTATATTTAATAATATTTTTAGCATCTGTTTCGTTTTCAAAAATTTCAAAAACTGCTTTGTTATATACATTATCAGATTTGTTTTCCAGTTTATTAATTCTGGCACAAGCATCTTTAATGATTTTAAAATTCTGTAAATTTCTTAACTCTTTTACAGCACTGTCAATATTTTGACAAGCCTCAAGGTTAATTTCTGTCATTCTTCTGATCGATTTTGTAATCTTATCAACCTGATACAATCTCATACGGCTTGCTGCACCATGAAGATAATCAGCAACGTTATCAATAGAAGTAATTAATGTATGAATATCCTCTCTGTCAAATGGAGTGATAAAATTTCTGCTCAATTCCAAATTGGTTTGACGTGTAATGTCCTCCCCTTTTTGCTCTAATTCGTCAATCTTTTGAAAAAGAATTTCTCTTTCTTTTAATGGAAGGTTTACCGCTTCGTGTAAATTAGAAGCTAATTCAATTAAATTGCTTGAAGCCTCTTCAAAAAGTGGAAAGAATTTCTTGTCTTTCGGCACTAAAAATTGGAAAATACTGTTTATTGACATTTTTATATTTTTGATACGGCAAAATTACTTCAATAATATTTTACAATGTTAAGCCATTGTTAACAAATCGTTTTCTATTTGGAAACTCCCCAGAAACGATACGGTATTCTCAATATCATAGTGTAAGATTCTGTCTTCTTTAACCAGCGGTACAACCTCTCTGTAACTGCTTAAAAACATCTCGATAAAATCACTTGATTTTAATGGTTCTCTGTAAGCAATTGCCTGAGAAGCGTTTAATAATTCTATTGCTAAAATACGCTCTAAATTATCTAAAACACGTAAAGCTTTTGTAGCTCCGTTTGCTCCCATGCTCACATGATCTTCTTGTCCGTTGCTCGAAACAATACTGTCAACACTTGCCGGAGTCGCTAATTGTTTGTTTTGACTAGCAATACTTGCCGCCGTATATTGCGGAATCATGAAACCAGAATTTAATCCCGGATTGTCAACCAAAAATGCCGGAAGATTACGTAAACCAGAAATTAACTGATAGGTTCTTCTTTCAGAAATACTTCCTAATTCTGCCAAAGCAATGGCCATAAAATCTAAAGCCAAAGCCAAAGGCTGTCCGTGGAAATTTCCGCCAGAAATAATCTGATCGGCTTCAATAAATATATTTGGATTATCTGTAACCGAATTAATTTCAGTTTTAAATACCTTTCTAACATAATCAATAGCATCTTTTGAAGCGCCGTGAACCTGCGGCATACAACGGAAAGAATACGGATCCTGAACATGTTTCTTTTCCTGAACGATAATTTCGCTTCCATCCAAAAATTCAGTAATTCGCTGTGCCGTTACAATCTGCCCTTTATGCGGACGTATATAATGTATCAATTCGTTGAATGGCTCAATTCTGCCATCAAAACCTTCCAAAGAAATAGTTCCGATTAAATCTGCCAAGTATGAATATTTATACGCTTTAATTAAAATGTGAGCTCCATAAGCACTCATAAACTGTGTTCCGTTTAACAAAGCCAAACCTTCTTTTGACTGTAAAACAATTGGTTCCCAGTTAAAATGTTTTAAAACTTCTGCAGAAGCCACTTTTTTACCTTCAAAATAAACTTCTCCTTCTCCAATTAAGGGTAAAGACAAATGAGCCAGCGGCGCTAAATCTCCCGAAGCTCCAAGTGAACCCTGCGTGTAAATTACCGGTAAAATATCATTATTGTAAAAATCAACCAAACGGTTTAAAGTAATCAATTGTACTCCAGAATGTCCGTAGCTTAAAGATTGGATTTTAAGCAAAAGCATCATTTTTACAATTTCTGCCGGAACTTCTTCACCAGTTCCGCAAGCATGCGATTTTACTAAATTTTCCTGAAGTTTTGATAAATTCTCATTAGAGATTTTTACACTATAAAGCGATCCAAAACCAGTATTGATTCCATAAATTGGTGTCGTAAGTGATGCCATTTTTTTATCTAAATAATCACGGCATTTTTGAACATTTACTTTAGCTTCCTCAGATAACTCAAGTGCTTTATCATTTACTAAAATTTCCTGTAAAGTTTCCAGCGTTATAGTTTCAGTACTTATATAATGAATATCTCTCATGACATTTTTAAATTTAAGGTGTCAAAATTCAACAAATCAATATTAAAAAGCAACATTTTATCACAATAATTAAAATTTCCGTAGAGCCCAATCTTTACTTTTATTTATTTGACAATAGTAAAATGTAGATTATCACGGCCTTTTGCTCCTTTTTTTAGTAAAATCTCGTCGAGGAAGTATATGTATTTCTGTTTCAAATTATCAGAAATATATTAAAACGCTAACGTAACATCTTTAATTTTAACAAAAGCTCAATATTAAATTGTAAGGATTTAAATTATTAAAATATTCGTAAAAAGGCTTTCAAAATTTTTAACTCGTATAAAAATCTGTACTTTTGAAAAATCAAAAATGAAAAGTAACAGCGCAAAATATCAATCTACAATGACAACTCAAACAGGAGTTGCAATTGCTGCTACAACAATTTCTACTACAACAACTACTACCCCTTAGGGGTATACATTTTTACATATAATCCAGATTATCTATACTTTTTTCGCAAAAGAAGAAAGGTAATGGATACATAAAAAACATTTACAAAGAAAAAAAGTTGCAGTTTTCAGTTTCAGTTCACAGTTGATATCCTTTGAACCTTTGTTACTCAAAATCTTTGCTCCTTATTAAAAAATATCAAAAAAATGAAAGTATTAAAATTTGGCGGAACTTCGGTTGCCAATGCTCAAAATATAAAACTCGTTCTCGAAATTGTTAACCAAAAAGCAAAGCAGGATAAATTAGTAGTTGTAGTTTCTGCACTTAGTAAAGTAACTGATTTATTGCAATTAGCAGCAGCAAAAGCAGCAGCAAATGATGAAAGCTTTAGAGATATCGTTGCCGAAATCGAGAAAAAACACCTTGACACACTTAAAGAACTTATTCCGGTAAGCGAGCAAAGCAGTTTATTAAGTCACGTAAAAAGAATCATAAACCACTTAGAAACTTTATTAGACGGATGTTTCCTTTTAGGCGAATTATCGCCAAGAACTGCCGATACTATTTTAAGTTTTGGAGAATTGCTTTCGTCATATATCATCGCACAGGCGTTTCAACAAACTGAAAAAGATGCCATTTATAAAGACAGCCGTGAGTTAATTAAAACAAATGCTGATTTCGGGAAAGCAGCGGTAAACTTTGAAATTTCAAACCAATTGATTCAGGAATATTTTGCTTCGAATCAATCAAAAATCAATATTCTTCCGGGATTTATCGCACAGACTTTAGACGGAATTACTTCGACCTTAGGACGCGGCGGATCTGATTATACTGCGGCGATTATTGCCGGAGCAATCGACGCGGAACAACTGGAAATCTGGACTGACGTAAACGGAATGTTTACTGCAAATCCAAAAATCGTAAAACAAGCGCAGCCAATTGCGAACATTTCGTATCAGGAAGCGATGGAATTGTCACATTTTGGTGCCAAAGTTTTATATCCGCCAACAATTCAGCCCGTTTTAAGAAAAAACATTCCAATTCTGATCAAAAATACTTTTGAGCCGGAAGCTGTAGGAACTTTAATTTCAGATACTGTTGTAACAAAAGATACTGTTGTAAAAGGAATCAGTCATATTGATCATATTTCGCTGCTGACACTTGAAGGCCCGGGAATGATTGGTGTTGCAGGTTCATCAAGACGTTTGTTTGAAGTATTGTCTCAGGAAAAAATCAATGTGATTTTTATTACTCAGGCTTCTTCTGAACACTCTATTTGTATCGGAATTTTAAATTCGGATGCTGATAATGCCGAAGCTGCAATTAACAGAGCTTTTGAAATCGAAATTGCACAAAACAAAATCGATCCTTGTTATGTAGAAAAAGACCTTTGCATTATTGCTTTGGTTGGTGAAAACATGAAAAATCACCAAGGTTTAAGCGGAAGAATGTTCAGCACTTTAGGAAAAAACAACGTAAACATTCGTGCGATTGCTCAAGGTGCTTCTGAAAGAAATATCTCGACTGTAATCAACGAAAGAGACGTTAAAAAAGCCTTGAATACTTTACACGAAAACTTCTTTGAAGAGAACACAAAACAGCTGAACCTTTTTGTAATGGGAGTTGGAAATGTGGGAGAAAAATTCATCGAACAAATTCACAATCAAAGAAAATTTTTAAAAGACAATTTAAAGATTAATGTTCGCGTAATTGCCTTGTCGAACTCCAGAAAAATGCTTTTTGATGAAGACGGAATTTCGCTAAAAGACTGGCAGTCGACTTTAGATAAAGGTGAAGAAGCAATTCCAACTGAATTCATCGCGCGTGCAAGAGAACTGAATTTACGTAACAGTATTTTCGTAGATATTACAGCAAACGCAAACGTTTCTGAAATGTATGAGAAATTCTTAAAAGAAAGTATTGCGGTTGTAACTTGTAATAAAATTGCCTGTTCATCTGCTTACGACAATTACAAAAAACTAAAAAGCTTATCTCGTCAATACAACGCTCCATTTTTGTTTGAAACGAATGTTGGTGCGGGATTACCAATTATTGATACCGTAAAAAACCTTATTGCATCTGGCGATAAAGTGCATAAAATTCAGGCCGTTTTATCCGGAAGTTTGAATTTCATTTTCAACAACTTCGATAAAAACAATTCTTTCCACGATGTGGTTAAAGAAGCCGGAGTTCAGGGATTCACAGAACCAGATCCAAAAATCGACTTAAGCGGAATTGATGTGGCTCGTAAAATCCTTATTTTAATTCGCGAAAGCGGTTACGAAATGGATATTGACGCCATTGCAAACGAATCGTTTTTACCTGCAGAATGTTTAGCAACAACAAACAACGAAGACTTTTTTGCTTCGTTAATCAAACACGCTGCTCATTTTGAAGGTATTTATAAAGAAGCTTTAGCCAAAGATTCAAGATTGAAATACGTGGCACAATTCGAAAACGGAAAAGCAAGCGTAGGTCTTCAATTCATCCCAAAAGATCATCCTTTTTACAATTTAGAAGGAAAAGACAATATCGTATTGTTCTACACAGATCGTTATGTAGATCAGCCTTTATTGATAAAAGGCGCCGGAGCTGGAGCAGCTGTTACAGCATCAGGAATTTTTGCTGACGTTATTCGAATTGGTAATGTTTAGCCGCTAAGGCACTAAGACGCTAAGTTTTTAAGTTTTGTTCTTTGAGACTTAGCGCAAAAAATAAAAAATCTTTGCGTCTTTGCGCCTTCATGGCAAAAACCAAAGCCTTAAAAAAATAAAACTTTGTGACTTTGTGCCTTCGTGGCAAAAACCAAAAATATGGAAATAAAACTTTTTTGTCCCGCTACAATTGCAAACCTCTCGTGCGGATTTGACGTACTCGGACTTTGCTTAGACAATGCGGGTGATGAAATGATTGTTCGAAAAGTCGATCAAAAAGGAGTTCGAATCACTAAAATTATCGGTGCCGATTTGCCTTTAGAAACCGAGAAAAATGTTTCTGGAGTTGCGGCTTTGGCAATGCTTGAAACTTTAGACGAACTAGATTTTGGATTCGAAATCGAAATTTATAAAAACATAAAAGCCGGAAGCGGAATCGGAAGCAGTGCCGCAAGTTCTGCCGGAGCGGTTTTCGGAATTAATGAATTATTAGGAAAACCTTATTCTCGTAAAGATTTGGTTCAGTTTGCAATGCAGGGCGAGAAATTAGCCAGCGGAAATGCGCATGCTGATAACGTTGCTCCTGCCCTTTTAGGTGGATTTACTTTGGTAAGAAGTTATGCTCCGCTTGACATTATCAGAATTGATAGTCCAGAAGAATTGTTTGCAACGGTAGTTCACCCGCAAATTGAATTAAAAACTTCTGATGCACGTTCGGTATTAAAACAAACCGTTTCCCTAAAAAGCGCCATTATGCAATGGGGAAATGTAGGCGGACTTATAGCGGGTCTTTACACAAAAGATTACGATTTGATTGGACGTTCGCTTCATGACGAAATCGTAGAACCTTTAAGAAGCGTTTTGATTCCGGGATTTGATTTAATCAAACAAACCGCTCTTGAAAACGGTGCTTTAGGTTCTGGAATTTCAGGTTCGGGTCCGTCGATTTTCGCTTTAAGCAGAGGAAAAAATACCGCCGACCAAATCGCAAAAGCCATGAGCGACGTTTACGAAAAAATGAATTTACCGTATGAAATTCACGTTTCGAAGATAAACCCTGATGGTGTTAGAATTCTTTAAAAAGAATTAAAAATTAAAAATTTAGAATTAAAAAAATACGTCATGTTTGTCAGACTGAGCGAAGTCGAAGTCCACACAAAGTACAGACACAACGTTTCTCATTTCGAGGAACGAGAAATCACACTAGTTTGTCGACAAAGATTGGCGAATTTCTATACGGAGTTACGAGTGAGATTTCTCCTTTCAGTCGAAATGACAAACGTTAAGGATTTACATTATGTCTATACGTTGCGGGGCTTCGACTTCGCTCAGCCTGACAAAAGTAACACATAATTGAAAACATAAACTATTGGAATTTGGAATTTAAAAATTTGGAATTTCCTCCAAAAATCTAAAATCTAAAATCTAAGATCTAAAATCTAAAATTAGAAATGAAATACTACAGTTTAAACCATAATGCCCCAAAAGTTTCTTTTCAGGAAGCTGTTATACAAGGATTAGCAAGTGACAAAGGATTATATTTTCCAGAAAACATTACACCTTTAGATCCATCTTTTTTTGATAAAATCGAAAGTTTAAGTCACGAAGAAATCGCTTTTGAAGCAATAAAACAATTTGTTGGCGATGAAATCCCTGCTTCAACATTAAAAGAAATCATTGCTGATACTTTAGTCTTTGATTTTCCGGTTGTGAAAGTCGAAGACGAAATCTATTCATTAGAATTATTTCACGGCCCTACAATGGCATTTAAAGACGTTGGAGCGCGTTTTATGTCACGTTGTCTGGGATATTTCAATAAAGATAAAAAAGATGCTAAGAACACCGTTTTAGTTGCCACTTCGGGAGATACGGGCGGAGCTGTTGCAAGTGGATTTTTAGGCGTTGACGGCGTTGATGTTGTCATTTTATATCCGTCAGGAAAAGTGAGCGATATTCAGGAAAAACAATTGACAACTTTAGGACAAAACATTAAAGCGCTTGAAGTTGACGGTGTTTTTGATGATTGTCAGGATATGGTGAAAAAAGCGTTTTTAGATGAAACTTTAGCGCATAAAAACCTGACTTCGGCGAATTCTATTAATATTGCGCGCTGGTTACCGCAAATGTTTTATTTCTTCTTTGCTTACAAAGCGTTGAAAAGCCAAAACAAACCTTTAGTTTTCTCTTGCCCAAGCGGAAACTTCGGAAATATCTGCGCCGGAATTATGGCGAAGAAATTAGGTTTGCCAATTGAACATTTCGTTGCGTCTACAAACGTAAACGACACCGTACCAAGATTCTTAGAAAACGGAAAATACGACCCGAAACCTTCTAAAGCCACAATTTCTAACGCAATGGATGTTGGAAACCCAAGTAACTTTATTAGAATTCAGGAATTATACAATAATGACTTAAAAGCTTTCGAAAAAGATTTTTCTTCTTATAGTTATACTGATGAAGAAACTCTTGAAGCTCTAAAGAAAATTTATAACACAGATGGTTATATTGCAGAACCTCACGGCGCTGTTGGTTATTTAGGTTTGAAAAAAGAACTTGAAAAACACCCCAACGCCATTGGTATTTTCTTAGAAACAGCGCATCCTATTAAGTTTTTGGATGTTGTAGAACCTGCTTTAGGAATTACACTTCCAATTCCTACTCAAATTGAGAGTGTTATTAATGAGGAGAAAGTTAGCGTTAAGATTGGGACTTATGAGGAGTTGAAGGCTTTCTTGGGGTAGTTTTGAAATTAAATATTTTTTTTAAGCCACAAATTTACAATTATATTATGTAGTTTGTGGCTTTTGAATTTCATATAACCATTTGTTTTTTGTAAGATAATTTTTTAAGTTTGAGACCAAACAAATTTATTTTCTAACCTTAATAACCAAACAGTTAAACCAATGGACGCTACTCAAAAGCTAAGAATTAAAACAGCTATGATTGTATATGAACTTGAGTTATCACTCGGTAATTATATCATAGATAATGAAATTATCAATACGATACCTGAAACATCTATTGATTCAATTATTGAGAGAGAAAAAGCAAGAGGCAATGTGATTGATAAAGGAGATTTTAATTTAATAATTGAAGCTAGCTATCTTGATGAAATTTTCAATTTTGCAATAAATATAACTGAAGGAACAAGTTTGCATATTCACATGGTTGAATTAAAACAGCTTTGTTCTCTTTTAGGGATATTCAATATCCGAAATGCCGTAAGTCATCCCAATAGACCTTTTCCAGATTCATACTGGTTTAGAACCGCAACAATTGCAAGCGATCCTTTAATCGAAAAACTAAATCTAACTTCTGTTCGTAATGCTTTAAACTCTGCAATTGAAGAAAACTTAAATACACCGCCTGATGAGTGGCTTGACAATGTTAGTTGGGCAATTCCTAATACACTTCCAACCACATTTGATCATGAAATTACTGGTTTATTAGGTAGAGATAAAGAATTTAAAGATTTAGAAAGTGTTTTATCTAAACAACGCAACAACCTTATTGCAATAGTTGCTCCAGGTGGAATTGGAAAGACAGCATTAGTATTGCAATATTTAAAAGACTTAAGTTTAAGCCCCTTATGGTCATCAAAATTAAGCTCCATTATATTTTGTACATTAAAAAACGAAAAGCTAACTGCGAATGGTATTGAGGCAATTGATGCTATAAATGGAATTGAGCAAATAAAAGAATCAATATTAAAAGACTTAAACAAAATTTATTCAAAAAATCATTTAGTCTCATTTCAAGATGCTTTAGAAAAATTGGAAGATGAAAAAATTTTAATTTGTATCGATAATTTAGAAACACTTCTTATTGATTCTTCTAAAGAGTTTATTGACTTTAACCAGTCTTTGCCTTTAAAATGGAGAGTATTAGTAACTAGTCGAATTTCTATTGATTCTGCTACAACAGTACCAATAGAACCTCTAGTTAAAAGACATGCTGTTAATTTAAGTAGAAATTATCTAAAAAAAAGAGGGGTAGTCGATTTTAAGCAAGAAGATTTAGAAAAAATAGCTGATGCTGCTAATAATAATCCTTTAGCAATCCGTTTAACCATTGATTTATATATAAAAGAAGGTGATATTTCACAATCTATAAATAAATCACAAAAAGACATTGCTTCTTTTTCTTATAAAAATTTAATTGAGTCATTAAAATCTACTTCAATAACAATACTAGAAGCAATTTATGCCATTGGAAATCCAAACAAATCAGACTTAATGGATTTTATTGGAATAAGTAAAGATGAAATAATAGAATCAATAAATGAATTAGCAAAAACAAGTTTAATCATTAGAAGCACCGACGAATTTGGAAATGATTCATATAAATTAAGTGATTCAATTAGAGATTTACTTTTGACTAATCCTAAAAACATTGAAGTTAGAAATAATATAACTGAGGATATAAAAAAGAGAAAGAGTAAAATATTAGAACAATCAACTAGAATAAAACAATTAGGACTATCCGAATTCGATGACGAATACATTCCCGAAAATATTGAAAGTTCAACATATGGTTTGATTACTGATCTTAATAAATGTCTAAGCAAAACTGACAGTCAATTTTCTAATCATGGTGAACTAGTCACAATAAAAGATAGATTCAATGAAATCATCAGATATAAAAATAATGATTCTTTATTATTATTTCATTTTTCTAGAATCTTCAGAGCCTTAAAAGATATTCCAAACGAATTAAATTATCTTTTAAAGGCTAATTCTTTTTCTTCAAACTCCCCAAGAATAAAATTATCGCTTGCAATTAGATATTTTCAAAATAATGACTATCAAGATTCATTACCTTATTTACAGTATTTAATTGATAATAATTTTCATAACCCAAGTATATCAAACAAAAAATTTAGCTATACGGTAATTAAGCTATATTATTTATCCTTAATTTATCTTGGAGAATATGACAAAATAATTGAGCAAACAGCTGATTGGAAATCTGAGGATTTTTGGAATGGAATTATTGGGGTTTCTAGAGCAACAGCCTTAAAAAGAAAAATCGAATATAAATACACGTCTTCAGAGGATATTGAAAGCATAATTATTGAAATACTTAATATTTTTCATCATATATTCACAAACGAGTCTTATTTTGATACCGCCTGCGTGGAAGCTAATAAAATTGTAAAAGAGTTAGTGTTCATAATTAATCCTTCATTCAAGTATTCTAATAATATAATTAATATTTATCTTCTATTTGTATCTGTACATTATTTTAATATAATTTCTAAATTAAAAACTGAAACAATAAACAATCCTGAGAATCAAGAATTTTTATCTAAACTGTATAATTGCGAAATAGCTGACAATCCTATCCATAGCGTCACATGGTTTATCTCAGATAAAGCCGAAAATGTTTATGACAAAGAACATATAGAAGAATTAGTTACTGAAGGTTATGAAATAGTAAGAGTTTATCACATTCCTGAAGACAAAGGATATGGGATGTCAACTTTTATGTTTGCTCAAAATGAAGATAATAAACAGTTTTATCTTTCAGTGAATAATTTTGATGAAGGATGGAATAGATGGGGCTACATAAAGGAAGGTAATTTATTAGCAATAAAATTTATTGACCAAAATATAGCAGGAAAACCAAATGCAGCAACGGAAATTATTGAAATTGATCAATATTGAGATAATATAAATTCCCTTGGTCACATTAGCAATAGAACACAAATAAAAAAGAGACCTCATCAAAGGTCTCTTTTTTATTTAATATATATTCAAAACGTTTATTTCCCGTTCAATAATTTCTCCAAATACTCAACTTTATCTTTTTCAGCTTGCACCAAACGTTCGTAAAGTTCAACAACTTTATCTAAAGGATTAAAAGTACAACCGTAATTACCTGTTGTAATAGCACCGTGGTCTTGAAAAGTATTTCCAATAATATTAAAAACCGCTTCTTCCGAAAAGCTTTTAATTGCTTCAACAGAAACTCCAAGAGCTTTTGCGATCTCAATTAGTTTTTGTTCGTCTACAGTTTCGCTGTTTTCAATAGCCGAAATCGTCTGCTGATTTGTTCCTATAGCCTGTGCCAGTGCTTCCTGTTTCATATCTTTAAGCTCTCTGATACGGCTTATATTTCTGCCGATATGTTTTGGTTTTATTGCTGTACTCATAATTCAAAGATATTTAAAATTCTTAAACGAAAATAAATTTCGGTAAAAAACAAACTAGTTTTTGTAAGATACGCTTTTCAATAATTTATATATCTTTAAAACATAAAAACAATATCAAAAACATGAGTAAAATATACAATTTTGAAAAATTTGAAATCATTAAAAGTCTAATAAGAATCTCATCTTGGTTTTTAATTTTAATATTGTTGTTTGCTATAATTTTTACTTTACTTTCTACTGGATTTGAAAGTTATTTCATTAATTATTGTATAGTTTTTCTATCTATTTTTACATTATTTTTCAATGCCATAATCTTATTTGTAATTTCTATTTTGTATAAATTAAAGAAAGAAAAAATACTTTACAACATTAAAAAAGAGTCAATCTTATTTCTGGCTTCTTTGGCTAGTTTAATACTTTTAAGCTGTATAATACATTTAAAATATTAGAATTAGAATAATTACATCTTATAGAAAACAAAAAACTGTTAAACAATAATTTCGGCTAAAGCCATTCCCTATATTTTTTACTTTTGTACCTCCAGCTAAAGCTAGAGGCAATTCAATTTTATAAAAACACAATCACATTAAAACATAATGATTACAAAATCAACTCTGGAAGACATTCCAGCATTAACAACCTTAATAAACTCAGCATACAGAGGAGAATCTTCTAGAAAAGGCTGGACAACCGAAGCCCATTTACTAGAAGGAAAAAGAACCGACGAACAGGAAATGACCCAAATTTTCCTTGATCCAAAAAATACGATTCTGAAATTTACGGAGAACGATAGAATTATTGGTTCGGTTTTATTGGTTGAAAAAGGACATCAATTGTATTTAGGAATGTTGACCGTTTCGCCTGAACTTCAAAATAGCGGAATCGGGAAAAAGCTTTTGGCTGAAGCCGAAATTCATGCTAAAACTCTTGGTTTGTCTGGTATTATTATGACGGTTATTTCGGTTCGTGAAGAACTTATTGCGTGGTACAAACGTCACGGTTATGTTGATACGGGCGAAAGAGAACCTTTCCCTCAAAGCGAAATTCATATTACAGTTTCAGAAGAACCTTTGGAGTTTATATTTCTAGAGAAAAAGATTTAAGTTTTTTTTGCCACGAAGGCACAAAGACACTAAGTTTTTTTTACAAGTGATGTAAGCTTATTTAAACAGGATTTAAGATGTATCTGGAAATTTGAAATCATATTAAAATATTCAATAAATGAACATACAGCTTTTACCTAAAAAAAGTAGTAAAGCTTCTATTTGGAGCGGGGGATTGACATATGAATATATGATATATCCAAAAACAGCAAACTATACTGATAGAGATTTTGTATTCAGAATAAGCAGCGCTGCAATAGACAAAGTGCCTTCTGAGTTTACCAAATTTAAGGGTTATCACCGATATTTGGTTATGCTTGATAACTGCTTAGATATTGAGATAAACAAAGAAAGGAAAGTGTATGAGAAGTATGAAATCATGGAATTTAATTCAGATGATGAAGTGACTTCTTATACAAATGGCATTGATTTTAATTGGATGATTTCTGAAAAAATAGGCCATCATAAACTGAGAATAACAAATAGTAATCAGATTTGTAATGCTCAAGTAATCATTTTATTTTCTTTACATACAACAGTTATTACAATTAATGAGAATTCCTATTATCTAGAACCTTATGATTTATTAGTCATTGAAAATCAAGAAAAGGAAAATATATTGCTTCATTTTTCTAATGAATGCCTTTTTGGGATATTGGATTTTTAAAAGAAGTTGTTTTGCCACGAAGACACGAAGACACTAAGTTTTTTTTAATCTCGCAAAGTCGCAGAGGTGCAAAGTTTTATTTTCCTTTGCACTTCGCGACTTTGCGAGATTATTTTTTTTTGATACAGAAAAACCTTTGAACCTTTGAACCTTTGAACCTTTGAACCTTTGAACCTAAGAGACTCTCCTCTTAATCTTGGACAAAAACTCGTGTGAAACTCCTAAATACGATGAAAGGTTTTTGTTGTTTATGGTCTGGACTTTTTGCGGATAACGATCTTTAAAATCTAAATAACGCTGTTTTGAAGTTTTATTTAAAACATCTAAAAGTCTTTGCTGAATAGCCACATTTGCGCGCTCAATCATTAAAACATGAAACTGAATAAGCTTGGGAACTTCTGCAAACAACTGCGCTTTTTGGACTTTATTTATGACCAAAATTTCGCTGTCTTCTATGGCTTTAATATTGTAAGTCGTTGGCTTTTGGTGATAGAAACTTTCCAAGTCACACATCCATTCATTTTCGAAAGAAAAGAAAATTACAGTTTCCGTTCCGTTTTCATTTAAGATATAAGTTTTAAACGAACCTTTTAAAATAAACCCCTCGTAACTATTATTAGAATCCTGAATTTGAAGAAACTGATTTTTTTTAAGTTTAATAAGTTCAGCTTTTGAAACAATGATATTCCATTCTTCATCTGTGAGCGGGATCTTTCGCTCAATGTTTTTTCTTAGTAGGTTGTACATGCTTGTGGTTTTTGTTTGGAATTAAATTTGTTTTTCAATTCATTCTTTATTAGGGGTTTAAAAAATGTAATCGATTACGTAAAAGTACACTATTTATGCTTTTTTGTAAATTAACAACTGTTAAAAAAACGAATTTTATAGAAATTTCTACAAAAGTTTGAACTTGTTCAACTTTTTTCCTGCAAATTATAGTCAGATTTGTGTTGTTAAACTTTATTAATAACCAAACCTAAATTATGAAACTACAATCAACACTCTCCATGTTTTTACTAACATTGGCTTTCGGATTTACGGCATGTAATTCTGAAGAAATTGCTTCACCAAACACAGAAGCAAGTACCGAAACAACAATTCAGTCAGGTACAACGAATTTAACCGCAAAAATTGGAAACTGTTCTGAAGTTCCGGGCTGGGCTTCTCAAAACGGAAGCACAACCGGCGGCGGTTCTTCGGCTGAAACTACTGTTACAACTTACGCTCAATTAAAAGCGGCTATTGAGAACACTTCTGTAAAAGTGATCAAAGTTTCCGGAACTATTACAGTAACTACACGATTATCATTTCAGGATCAAACTGGTAAAACCATTTATGGTGCGAGTGGTGCAAAACTGGTTTCAACTAATCAGACTAAAGATGCTTCGGGTATTATCAACATTAAAAGATGTAAAAATCTAATCATCAGAAATCTAATTTTTGAAGGCCCCGGAGCTTACGATACTGATGGCTGGGACAACGCAATTCTGGACGAATGTACCAATGTTTGGGTAGACCACTGCGAGTTTAGAGATGGCGTTGACGGAAACTTCGACATTAAAAACAAATCCGATTATATTTCGGTTACGTATTCTAAATTCCATTATCTAAAACCACCAAAAGCAGGAGGTTCTGGAGGATCAGACGATCACAGATATTCAAACTTAATTGGTTCAAGTGACGGTGCTACTGCAGATCGCGGTAAATTGAGAATTACTTTTGCAAGATGCTGGTGGGCTCCCGGATGTAGAGAAAGAATGCCAAGAGTCCGTTTTGGAAAAGTGCATTTGGTAAACAACTTCTTTAACAGTACGGTAAGCAATAAATGTATCGCTGCAGGTTTTGAAGCTGATCTTCGTGTAGAAAGCAACGCTTTTGAAGGTGTAAAAACGCCTATCGATTTAATGAGCGGTTATACTGCTGTTACTGCAACTGATAACGTTTTTACCAATACAACCGGAAATCAAGCTGGAAACGGTACTGCTTTTACTCCGCCATATTCTATTGTAAAACTTAACAAAACTGCTGTTAAAGCTGATATTTCGGCAAATGCAGGGGCAACTTTAGGTGGTAATATCTGCGGATCGTTTTAAAATATGAGTTAGTTTAGTTTTTATTTTTTAAACCATATAAGTGATATAAGTTATTTAAGTTTTAGTCTTAAATTATAATTATATCACTTATATGGTTTTGCTTTTTTGTTTGCCACGAAGGCACGAAGACGCTAAGTTTTTTTAATCTCGCAAAGTCACGAAGTTTGTCATAACGTAAACATATAGTTTGTCATTTCTAGGAACGAGAAATGACAAGATTACGAATAATCATTTGCGATAAACAAAAATCATTTTAATCCTTTAATCTGTGGCTAAAAGCCTTATGTTAGACGCACTGCAGTGCGTCTCTACAGAAAACCTTTGTCCCTTTGAACCTCTATACCTTTGAACCTCTTTCTAAAGGACCAACTCTTCAAACAATCGATTAATTGTTTTCTCCAAATCCTGACATAAACCCGGATGAGGTCTTGAAGTTTGGATTGCAGAACTTCTAATTGCCGTTAACCATCTAAAACGCTCCGGAATATCAAACTCAGCGATTGGACCACCGTCTTTGGCGCCTTTTGCAATTTTTTCCAGTGATGTTAGATTACATTCTAATTGTTCGATGTCAAAATCGTTTGAAAGCGCTTGAATTCTGGCTTGATCCAGATGAAAAAGTACTTTAATAAATTTGGCTTTTTTGCAAAACAAAATGATTCCAATATTCAGGAATTCTTCGCGCTCTACCCTTGGCACAACACGAATCACAGCATATTCGTATAGATGATTATCTTGCATTTTGAGCCTGATTTACAAAGATTTCAGAATTATTTAATCGGGTTTGCAAAAACTGTAAATATACATTTCGTAAACCTTCTGGTGTTTCATCCGCATCTTCCCACTGAAGCCAGTCTAACGGAATTGTATTTACAATTTCTTCTAAAATTTTCGGTGTTAAAATCGCTTTAAATTCGACGTCGACTTCTTTTAAAAGTGAAGCTTGCGGTAATAAAACGTGGTCTTTTATCAATGCAAACGGACTTTTGGCATGTTGTTCCCAATTGTTCCAGGAATGATGAAAATACAAACATGCCCCGTGATCAATCAGCCATAATTCTTTATGCCAGATCAGCATATTGGTGTTTTTGAAAGTTCTGTCTACGTTTGTAATATAAGCATCGAGCCAGACAATCTGCGAAGCCAATTTTGCATCGACAGTTGTTACAACGGGATCAAAAGTTATGGCTCCTGATAAAAAATGTAATGCCAGATTCAACCCCTGACTTCCCTGCAGTAAATCCTGAATTTCTTCGTCGGCCTCAGTTCTTCCAAACGCTTCGTCGAGGTTTGCGAATACTAATTCTGGTAATTGTAATTTTAAGGCTTTTGCTATTTGTCCGCCAACTAATTCGGCTATAAGGGCTTTTACGCCGTGTCCGGCACCACTAAATTTTAATACGTATTTAAAGTCGTCATCGGCTTCTGCCAAAGCGGGTAAAGACCCGCCTTCGCGCAGCGGCGTTATATAACGCATGACGTTTACCGTTCTGAGATCGAAGTTGTTTTTCATAAATACAAACTTACGATTTTAGATTTTAGATTTTAGAGGGTAGATTTTAGATTTTTTTATTGTGGTGAGATTTTTTAACGCAAAGCTCACAAAGGTTTTTCGCAAAGTCCACGAAGGTTTTATTTGAGGTTGCTTTGCTTTTTAAAGTTCGCAAAGCTTTATTGTCATTTTTGTCATCCTGAGCGAAGTCGAAGGAGCGTAAAGATATTCCTCAAAGTTAATTTGTTTTATAGCTGTGAGATTTTAACGCAAAGTGTGCAAAGGATTTTTCGCAAAGTTCGCTGAGTTTTTTTTAATCTCGCAAAGACGCAGAGTCGCAAAGTTTTATTCTCATTTTTGTCATCCTGAGCGAAGTCGAAGGAACGCAAAGATATTCCTCAAAGTTAATTTGTTTGTCGAGCTGCTTGCGTCCCTTCGACTTCGCTCAGGGTGACAAGCTGAATATATACTCTACAATAAGAACCTTTGCGAACTTTAAAAAGCAAAGCAACTTAAAAACTTAGCGCACTTTGCGAAAAACCTTTGCGTACTTTGCGTTAAAAATACTCCCTACAAACTTTGCTCTTAAACGTCTAAACTCAAAAATGCTTTCCCTAAATTCTTAATTATATCTGAGGCTATAAAAGATTCATAACCTGTTTTTGGTAAAGCGATATCTGCGGTTAGTCCGTGAAGATAGACTCCGAATTTTGAAGCATATTTTGGTTCATAGCCTTGTGCGAGAAGACTTGTGAGGATTCCGGTTAAGGTGTCGCCGCTCCCTGCGGTTGCCAAGGCTGCGTTTCCGGTTGTGTTTTCGTAGACAGAATTTCTATTTATAGTAAATGTTGGTGCGCCTTTCATGACTACGATAACTTTATATTTTTCTGAAAAGGCGATTGTTTTTTGAAATTTTTCAGATTCTGAATTCCATTTTCCAATCAAGCGTTCTAATTCTTTTGGATGAGGTGTCAGAATAGTATCTTCGGGAACCAATTCCAGCCAGGATAAATTTTCAGAAATAATATTTAAGGCATCGGCATCTAAAACTAAAGGCGCTTTGTTGATTCTTAAAAATTCAAATAAGGCTTTTTGTGTTCCGAGTTCCTTTCCTATTCCGGGTCCAATTCCAACTGCTTGCGGAATCAATGGCAAATGAATATTAGTAATAAAATTGGTGTTTTCGTCGGTAACGGTCATTACTTCGGGAATGGAGGTTTGCAGGATTTGATAACCGCATTTTGGTATAAAAGTCGTTACAAGTCCACAGCCGGATTTTAAGCATGCTTTTGAGGCTAAAACGCCTGCTCCTATTTTTCCGTAACTTCCGGCGATAATGACAGCGTGACCCTGAATTCCTTTGTGTGTATGGGGATTTACGGGTTTGTATATTTTTAAGATTTCTTCTTTTGTGATTAAATATGGAGATTTCATTTGATGGCTTTTGTTGGTGCATTTATTTTTAAACACATAGAATCATAGCTTTTCTTTGTGGGTAAAGGCGTTTCACTTGTTTCAACAAACATAGCTGATTGTGAAAACGTGACTTTATAAAAGATGATTCTTTGATGTTTATTATGATTAAAGTTACATAAAAAATCGAAAACACGAATTGTTTATTGTTTCCCTTAAGTCCTAGCCCTGATAGAAGCGACATCCTTTTGCTTTTTTCTTTAAAAAGCAAAAGATATAGCGGATAGCAGGAAATTGCTCCTAATTATTGCGAAATTTATAATTTAAGGCATTCAAATTAGATATTTTTTGAATAGATTTGCAGAACAATTTTATAAAACAACACAATGAAAAATACTGCGCTTACGCACATACATGAGAGTTTGGGAGCGAAAATGCTGCCTTTTGCGGGTTACAACATGCCTATTACATACGAAGGTGTAAATGCTGAACATGAAACGGTTCGTAATAGTGTGGGCGTTTTTGACGTTTCGCATATGGGTGAATTTTTGTTAACAGGACCAAACGCTTTGGCTTTGATTCAAAAAGTAACTTCAAATGATGCTTCGACTTTAACTATTGGAAGAGCGCAATATTCTTGCCTTCCAAATAATGAAGGCGGAATTGTAGACGATTTGATTGTTTATAAAATGAAAGAAGAAGAATATTTACTTGTTGTAAATGCTTCGAATATTGAAAAAGACTGGAACTGGATTTCATCTTACAATGATTTGGGAGTTGAAATGAAAAACCTTTCTGATGATTATTCATTATTGGCAATTCAGGGGCCAAAAGCGGTTGAGGCTATGCAGGCTTTATCGTCTATAGATTTATCTGCAATTGCTTATTACCATTTTGAAGTAGCAGATTTTGCTGGTTTTAATGATGTAATTATTTCTGCAACAGGTTACACTGGTTCGGGAGGATTTGAAATTTACTGCAAAAATGCTGATGCTGAAGCTATTTGGAACAAAGTTTTTGAAGCTGGTGCAGCTTTCGGAATTAAACCTATTGGTCTTGCAGCGCGTGATACTTTACGTCTTGAAATGGGATTCTGTCTTTACGGAAATGATATAAATGATACTACTTCTCCGCTTGAAGCTGGTTTAGGATGGATCACAAAATTCACTAAGGATTTCACTAATTCTGAAGCGCTTAAAAAGCAAAAAGAAGCTGGTGTTACCAGAAAATTAGTTGCTTTTGAAATGCAGGAACGTGCGGTGCCAAGACATGATTATGAGATTGTAGATGGTTCTGGAACTGTAATTGGAATTGTAACTTCTGGAACAATGTCTCCCTCTATGAATAAAGGAATTGGTTTAGGATATGTTACGGTTTCAAACAGTGCTGTTGATAGTGATATTTTTATTAGAATTAGAAAAAATGATGTTCCTGCTAAAGTGGTAAAATTGCCTTTTTACAAGAAATAATTAAAGTTATAAATATTGTAAGATGCATTACTGTAATGGTAATGCATTTTTTTTGCCGCAGATTAAATAATTGCAGGGATTAATCCTTTAAAATCATTTAATCTGCGGTATTTTATTTCTTATTTATATGTAAGATTTTTTAGAAAAAATGTAAACCGTTTTCGAAAAATTACCGTAACTTTAATATAGAATGTTGAGATTTCACCTATGAACAAATTTTTGTCGTCATTTTTACTGTTTACCTCTTTCCTATTTAGTCAAAATAGCGCCGAGACATGCCAAATTCTCAACAAAATAAATGCTGTTATTCAAACAGAACATCTGCGTCCAAAACCTGTTGATGATAGTTTATCTGTTTTTGTTTTTGATAATCTTATAAATGAATTAGATCCTTCGCGTAATATCTTCTTTAAGAGTGAATACGATCAACTGGCTGCAGAATATCGTTTAAATCTTGACGACTTAATTTTAAGCAACGATTGTACTTTTTTGACTGATATTACGGCCAAATATATTAACGGATTGATAAGAACTAAAGAGGTTCTTGAAAAAATTCAGACGACTGCATTTGATTACACCAAGAAAGATACAATTCGATTCTACAAAAAGTCGTTTCCTTTTTATTTAAAGAAAGAAGATTTAGAAAAAGTATGGCGTAAAAAACTGCGTTATCAAATTCTGGACGATATTGCTGAAACCAGTGACAACCTGGATTCTATAAAAACTAATTTTTCTTCTATCGAAGCTAAATCCAGAAAATTGATTGTGTCGAATGAAATTTGCCGCATCAGCACACTTTTAGAAACGAAAACGAAACAAGACGAGAACCTTTATAATTTCTTCTGCACTTATTTTGATCCGCATACGGCTTATTTTAGCGACGATTCTAAATCGAGTTTTGTGGCTTCCTTATCAAAAGAGCATTTGTCATTGGGAATGACGGTGAATTTGAATGAAAAAAATGAAATTATTGTTCATGAAATAGATCCAAATGGTCCGGCGTATCAAACTGGGCAGATTAAAAAGGGCGATCAGATCATTTCGGTTTCCAATCATAAAGAGACACTACAGGTTTCCTGTTCTTCGTTAGAATCAATTTCTTCAATGATTTTATCTGAAGCGAATAAAACTCTTACGCTTACGCTGAAAAGAAACTCCGGCAAAAATTTTGACGTTTACATCGAAAAACAAGTCATGAAAGACGAAGAAAATTCGGTTTTCAGTTTTATAATTGGCAAGGAAAGTAAAATTGGCTATATAAAAATTCCGAGTTTTTATGCTGATTTAGATGGAAACAGCAGAAAAGGCTGTGCCGATGATGTGGCCAGAGAAGTTATTAAACTTGAAAGAGATAATATTAAAGGTTTAGTTATTGATTTGATCGATAATGGCGGAGGTTCGATGGAAGAAGCCATAAAACTGGCGGGAATGTTTATTGATTACGGCCCAATTTCGGTTGTTATTGATCACACAAAAGAAAAATCGGTTATAAATGATCCTTACAAAGGCATGATTTACAGAGGCCCAATTGTGATTTTGGTGAATAGCAATACGGCTTCTGCAAGTGAATTTTTCTCTTCGATTATGCAGGATTACAATCGTGCGCTTTTGTTAGGAAGCAATACGCTTGGAAAAGCTACCATGCAGACGATTCTTTCGCTTGACGAAAATAAAAATACTGATTTCCTAAAAATTACAATCAATAAATTCTACAGGGTTACGGGAAAAAGCCATCAATATATTGGTGTTACGCCAGATGTTGTTCTTCCTGAATTTTATGAAGATGTTTATCAAAAAGAAAGTGATTTTCCTACTGCTATGAAAAATGACAGTATTGAACCATTCTTAAAATTCAGACCGTATGTAAAACGTGCATTAATTGATAAATTGGCCAAAAACAGTTCTTTAAGATTGTCCGATAATTTTTATTTTAATGATATTAAAAAGATCAATCTAAAAATAGATCAATTGGTCAATACGCCAAAAGCAGAGATTCCGATGACTTTGGATGCGGTTTTTAAACAAAAGAAAATCGTAAATTCCCTTTGGACAGAGATCAATACTTTTAATGACGAAAATAATCCGCTGGATGTTTACAATTCTTCTGTAAATCAGTTTTTATTAGGCGCTTATCCTAATGACAAAACGATTAATCAATACCAAATGGATAATTTAAAAACAAATCCATACCTGAACGAAGCGGTGAATATTATCAATGACTTCAATTTTTCAAAATAAGGATTTTTGTTTCAAGTTTTTTTTGTTTCAAGTTTCAAGTTAACCGCAAAGTGCGCAAAGTTGTACCAACTTGAAACATGAAACTTAAAACTTGAAACAAAATAGCGATTTTGATTTTGGATAAATAAGGAATAACCTTTATTTTTGCATCACAAAACTAAAAATTAGAAATGGGAAGAGCGTTCGAATTTAGAAAAGGAAGAAAAATGAAACGTTGGTCTGCAATGGCCAAAACATTTACCAGAATTGGTAAAGACATCGTTATGGCTGTTAAAGAAGGCGGTCCTAACCCTGACGCCAATTCTAGATTAAGAGCTGTTATACAAAACGCAAAAGCGGCCAACATGCCAAAAGACAATGTTGAGCGCGCGATTAAAAATGCCAGCAATAAAGATACTGCCAACTATAAAGAAATTTTATTTGAAGGATATGCTCCTCACGGAATTGCGATTTTGATTGAAACTGCATCTGACAATAATAACAGAACGGTAGCAAACATTAGAAGTTATTTCAATAAATGCAACGGTACAATGGGAACTCAGGGTTCTGTTGAGTTTATGTTTGATCATACTTGTAATTTCAGAATTGCAAATAATGGTCTTGATGCTGAGGAATTAGAACTTGAATTAATTGATTTTGGTGCCGAGGAAGTTTTTGAAGACGAAGACGGAATCTTAATCTATGCTCCTTTTGGAAGTTTTGGTGCTTTACAAAAAGAATTAGAAAACAGAGGTTTAGAAATTTTATCTTCTGGCTTTGAGCGTATTCCTCAAATTACAAAAGAATTAACTGAGGCTCAAATCGCTGACGTTGAAAAACTAATCGAAAAAATTGAAGAGGATGATGACGTAATGAACGTTTATCATACCATGAAAGAAGAATAATATTTTTCTTTTTAATAAAAATTTTAAAAGCTCTGAATTTTCAGGGCTTTTTTGTTTTTGTTAAAATTGATACAGAAGAAAGCAAAATATTATAAAAAGTAAAATAAACTATTATATTTGTCGCAATCAGATCATAATTCCTTTAAACAAAAACAAATATGCAAACATCAAAATACACAAGATTTGCCGTAATTATTCTAGTAATCTTATTTGTAGTGCTTAGTGTAATAAGCTAATAAAAAAGAAAGCCTTCTGAATTTAGACTGCACCCAAAATTTTAGACAAATTTATAATTAAGTTTGGTAATAATGAGTTCGATATTGTATCGGGCTCATTTTGTTTAAATTTGATTTAATTCTTTCGTTATTGTAATAGATTATATATCTATTAATTTCTTTTTTTAATTGTTCTATTGATTTGAATTTTTGGGTATAAAACATTTCAGATTTTAATATTCCAAAGAAGTTTTCAATAATTGCATTATCTAGGCAGTTTCCTTTTCTTGACATGCTTTGTTTGATTCCTTTTTGTTTTAATAAATGCTGGTAATGGCTCATCTGGTACTGCCAGCCCTGGTCAGAATGAAGTATTAAATTTGTATTATCCGGTATTTTTCTAAAGGCTTTTTTCAGCATCATAACTACTTGATTGAACACTGGTCTTTCTGTGAGTTCATAGCTGATTATTACCCCGTTAAACAAGTCAATTACTGGTGATAAATATAATTTGTTTCCCCCTACGCTGAACTCTGTGATATCGGTTGCCCATTTTTGATTTGGAGCTTGTGCTTTAAAATTTCGCTCTAATATATTTGGAGCTATTTTACCATTTTCACCTTTATAAGATTTATACTTTTTTATTCTAATAATACTTTTCAGTCCTAATAGATTCATTAATCTGAGAACTGTTTTATGATTGATAAGCAATCCTCTGTTTTGCAGTTCATCGGTTATCCTTCTATAGCCATAACGCCCTTTATGCTTTTGATAAATGACTTTAATCAGTTCTTTAGTTTCTTTATATTTATCAGGTGATTTACTTTGTTTTTGATGATAATAAAAACTGCTGCGCGCCATATTTGCTAGGTTCAGAAGTAATTCCAAACCAAATTTATGCCTTAATTCGTTTATGGCTTTGGATTTTTCCTGGCTTGAATTAAGGCTTGAAGCTTTTTTAGCAATTCATTCTCACAGCGAAGTTTTTCATTCTCTTTTAGTAGTTCCTGCTCTCTTGTCAAGGGCTTGTCTGATTTGCGTTTTTTGCCTCTATTATCACTCATCGATATGGGTCTGCCTCTTTGTTTTGGTTTTAATCCTGTTAGTCCAAAGTTAGCAAAATCTTTTTTCCATTTTAAAATCATGGAAATATTGGGAATATTAAATCGTATGCCAGCCTGCATCAAGGAAAGGAATTCCGTTTCTATGCTTTTGAGTACTTTTAACTTAAATTCGGCTGAATAGCTTTGATTAATTCGTGGCAATAACCCAATTTTACCATATGTCTTATAAAAACTGACCCACTTACGAATATTCCATCTTGAAGTCTGCTTCAATTTTGAAACATGTTCAGATGAATAATGCTTATTTAAAACCAATTCTACACATTCTAATTTAAATGCATAGTCATACTTTGTTTTTCTTTCCATAAAAAATGCCCCAAATAGTGTCTAACTTTTTGGGGCATGTTCAATTTTGAAGGCTTTCTTTTTTATGAGAAAATATAAAACTATTTTTTTGGTGTGTTTGTTACTTTGATCAAATACGTTCCTTCTGGCAAATCACCAATATTAGAAGCATTTGCCCCTATTATTTTTTGTCCCTGAGAGAAAACCTCAACACTTTTACCACTTTTAGAAGTTTCGACAGAAGGAGCTGCAACTGGTAATTTTATAGGTGCAGAAACCGCTTTCTTTTCTGTACTTGAAACTGGCACTGGCGGAGCTGCTACTGTTTTGGCTGGTTTTGAACTGTTATAGGATTCCATAACTTGTTCGTCTGTCATAGCAACGGCATACAATTTAATGTCGTCAATATCGGCATTGATGTTTGTTGCCGTATTTAGTTTTCCGATATTTAAAATATAACCTTTAGTTAAACGCGCGATTCCATCAGCAGATTTTAGCAATTCACCATTACGATAAATTTTTGAAATATTACCGTCGTAAGTAATGCTGTACATGTACCAGATATCTTTTAATAGCGGTGCAGAAGCCTGAACATCATTGCCTGGTCCCCATCCTGAAAGAATTGTTTCAGAATTACCTCCAGCTGCCGCTTGCTGTGTTAATCCGAAATATTGGCCATTTGCTGCGGTACCATAACCTAAAACATGATTAGCGGCATTTACTGCATTAAATTTAACCCAAACAGATATTGTTCTAGGTTTATTACCTTGCGGAAGATCACCTACTACAGCCTGAAAAGCTTTATTAGAAAGCCGCAAAGCTCCTTTAGCGGCACCCATTCTGTCGTTTACAAAAACAGGAGTACCTAAAAAGGAAATTGTATTATCTGCACTACTTAAATTTCCGTTGAAATTAAATTCCTGAACGGGATTTTGCGCATTAGAATTTAAAAAACTTACAAACATTAAAGTGAGTAATATTTTTTTCATAGGGATATAGATTTTTTACTGGATGATATCTTTTTATAATAACTTATTTAACAGCAAATTTGATCATTTAAATTTTACAATTACAAATTTTTAAATATTTTATTTACAAATTTTGTTAAAACTATAATTTTAATTCAGCATAAACAAACAAATCCTACATACAAATACAGAATTCTCACAAAATATAAAAAATACGGGCCTAACAGGCTAAAAAAAAGCCTTCTGATTTCAAAAGGCTTTCTCCTAATTCCAAAAAAACTAATTGCTACTAAACAATATTTAAAAATTAACTAACTATTAAAAAATTAATGGATGGCCTTTATTTTGATGTTATTTTTTTTGCCGAAGCATTTGAAATCTTTAGTAAATATGTTCCTTCAGGAAGATCGTTGATAGTCATTGAATTGTCCCCAACTACTTTTTGTCCTTGCGAATACACTTCAATATTTTTACCTCCCACATTTACATCTTTATTCACAATTATATTACTTGATGGAGTTTTTGCTGTTTTAGATTTTACAACTGTACCTTTTGCTTTAGGGGCTGCTGTAACTTCTGCGGCTACTATTAGAGGTTTAGAACTATTATAAGACTCTGCAACCTGTTCATCTGTCAAAGCGATATCATAGATCTTTAAATCGTCTACATCAGCGTTTATACCAACCGATGTATTTATCTCGCCTAATCTAAAAATAGTTCCTTTTGTAGAGCGTTTTAAGCCGTTTATGTATTTTAACAACTCTCCGTTGCGGTACATTTTAGAAACTGTACCGTCAAATGTTACGGTATATTGGTACCAAACTCCTTTTGCTAATGAAGTTGAAACAATAACATCATTTGTCGCACCCCAGCCCGCTAAACTTAAATCTGAATTAGAAGAAACTGTCGACTGCTGCAGTAAACCAAAATATTGCGCATTATAGGCTGAACCATAACCCCAGATATAATTTGCTGATGCTATGTCATTAAATTTAACCCAAATACTAACCGTTCTGGCTTTATTGCCTTGCGGCAGATCATCTACCACAGCTTCCAGCGCTTTATTATTTAGTCTTTGAGCATTTCCGGCAATTCCTGATCTATCGGGTACAAAATCATTTGACCCCATAAAAGAAATTGTATTAGATTCATTATTTAAAGTCCCATTGAAATTAAACTCCTGAATTGGATTTTGAGCAGTTGCATTCAAATAACTTACAAACATTACTGAGAGTAGAAATTTTTTCATAATAGCAGAATTTAGGGTAATAAATAAAGTGTGTCATTTATACACAGCTAAACTATACTATTATGCTTTTCGTCGAAAATTTTTTCGTTAACCTACCTAAATAATCGTTAAAATAACCAAAATTGATGATTTTGTCGACAAAATTAGTTTTAATTATACTATTAAAGTAATTCTTAAAATTATAAATTAACCTCAATTTCAATTAAAATATCTTACGTATAAATACGGTATATTTAAATAAAACAAAATAATTAACATTTATAAAAAAATTTAAACTTTCAAAATAATAGTAACTCTTTTACTGAATCTCTTAATCATTTAAACATCAGCATAAAAAAACTCCATTCGCAGGACGAATGGAGTTTAATATTTTTTAGAAAAATAGTGACCTATTTTACAAATTCAATTTTTTGGGTTTCTTCTTCATTAACGCTGTCGAAGAATCCTTGCTCGTTCATCCAGTCATCGCTGAATACTTTACTCATATAACGTGAACCGTGATCAGGGAAGATTGCGATAATATTACTTTCTTTTGTAAATTCACCTTCTTCTGCATACTGTTTAATTGCCTGCATTACTGCTCCAGATGTGTATCCAACAAATAAACCTTCTTTACGAGTGATCTCTCTTGCTGAGTGAGCACTTTCTTCATCAGTAACTTTCATGAACTTATCGATGATATCAAAATCTGTTGCCGATGGAATTAAGTTTTTACCTAAACCTTCAATACGGTATGGATAAATTTCTTTATTATCGAATTCCCTTGTTTCGTGGTATTTTTTCAATACTGATCCAAAAGCATCTACTCCTAAGATTCTAATATTCGGATTTTGCTCTTTTAAGAATTTTGCTGTTCCGGAAATTGTTCCTCCGGTTCCGCTGCAAGCAATAAGATGTGTGATCTGCCCTTTTGTTTGTTCCCAGATTTCGGGACCTGTAGTATTGTAGTGGGCATCAATATTTAACTGATTGAAATATTGATTGATATAAACTGAACCCTTTGTTTCTTCGTGTAATCGTTTTGCTACATTGTAGTATGATCTTTCATCATCTGCAGAAACGTGAGCCGGACAAACATAAACTTTTGCGCCTAAGCTTCTCAGCATGTCAATTTTATCTTTGGAGGATTTTGAACTTACGGCCAAAATACAATTGTAACCTTTTATAATACTTACCATGGCTAAACTAAAACCTGTATTACCTGATGTAGTTTCAATGATGGTATCGCCTGGTGATAATATTCCTTTTCTTTCGGCTTCTTCAATAATATATAACGCTATTCTATCTTTTGAGGAATGACCTGGATTAAAAGCTTCTACCTTTGCGTAGAAATTTCCTTCTAACTCTTCGGTGATTTTATTTAGTCTAATAAGCGGGGTATTACCTATTAATTCTAAAACATTATTATAAGCGTTTATTTCTTCTTTCATAAAAAAATAGTTAATCGAAGGTATTTTTCACGCACCTTGATAGGTTGCAAATTTAACAAAAAATTTCTAATTAGCTTTTAATTTTTTCTAAATCTAATAAAAAACTAAATTCTTTTGCTAAGTCTTTTAAAGCCTCAAAACGTCCTGAAGCCCCGCCATGTCCTGCATCCATATTAGTATCTAAAAACAATTGATTATTATTTGTTTTTAAATCTCTTAATTTAGCCACCCATTTTGCTGGCTCCCAATACTGTACCTGAGAATCATGCAATCCTGTCGATACATACATATTAGGATATTTTTGTGCTTTTACATTGTCATAAGGTGAATACGACAACATATAATCGTAATACTTTTTATTGTTTGGGTTTCCCCATTCGTCATATTCTCCGGTTGTAAGCGGAATGCTGTCGTCCAGCATTGTTGTAATAACATCTACAAATGGTACCTGCGCTATAACTCCGTTGTATAACTCTGGTGCTTCATTTACGACTACACCCATTAAAAGTCCTCCTGCAGATCCACCTTCTGCATAAAGATGTTCTGGCGACGTATATTTCTCGTCTATTACAAATTTAGAGCAATCGATGAAATCTGTAAAGGTATTTTTCTTTTTTAACAGTTTTCCGTCTTCATACCATTGTCTTCCTAAATCTTCTCCTCCTCTAATGTGTGCAATTGCATAAACAAAACCGCGATCTAATAATGAAAGTCTTGTTGAAGAAAAATAAGTATCCATCGTAATTCCGTATGAACCGTACGCATACAGCAATAACGGGTTTTTACCATTTTTATTCAGCCCTTTTTTATAAATCATCGAAATTGGCACTTTTACACCATCTCTTGCTATTGCCCAAACTCGCTCTTCGACATAATTTTCTTTGTCAAATTTCCCGCCTAAAACCTGTTGTTCTTTTAGAATTTCTTTAGTTTTAGTTTTCATATTAAAATCAATTACAGATGACGGCGTAGCAAGTGATTGATAGCTATAACGCAGAATATCGGTATCAAAATCAATATTTGTTGTAGTAAAAGCATTGTAGGTTTCGCTTCCAAATGGCAGATAATAATCTGGTTCGTCGTTCCATGGCATAATTCGGATATGATTTAAACCATTCGAACGTTCTTCTACAACTAAAAAGTTTTTAAAGATCTCGATATCTTCTAACAAAACATCTTCTCTATGCGCAATTACATCAACCCAGTTTTTTTTGCCTGTTTTATTTTCAGGCGTTTTCATTAGCTTGAAATTGGTTGCCTTGTCTTTATTAGTTAAAATATAAAATGAATCCTCATAATGAGAAATGCTGTATTCTAAACCACGAACACGAGGCTGAAATACTTCAAATTCTCCATCCGGATTATCTGATTTCAGGATTCTATATTCTGTAGTTAAAGTACTCGATGAACCAATTACAATATATTTCCTTGATTTTTCTTTGCTAATCGAAACATTAAAAGTATCATCAATTTCATCATAAACTAAAACATCATTTTTAGAATCTGTGTTTAATTTATGTCTGAAAATTTTATCAGCTCTTAAAGTTACCTCATCCTGCTTGGTATAAAAAATGGTTTTATTATCATTTGCCCAGACAGATCCTCCTGTTGCATTTTCAATTTTATCTGATAGAATTTCTCCTGTTTCAAGATTTTTGAACTGGATAGTATAAATTCTTCTTCCCACAATATCAGTTCCAAAACTGGCAAATTTATTATCAGGACTTATACTTAAACCTCCTAATTTAAAATAAGCGTGACCTACTGCCAATTCGTTACAGTTGAACAGAATTTCTTCTTCTGCCGAAAGGCTTCCTTTTTTTCTTGAAAAAATTGGATAATCTTTCCCTGTTTCAAAACGTGTAATATAATAATATCCGTTGTAGAAATAAGGAACTGATGAATCATCTTCTTTAATTCTTCCTTTCATTTCTTCATACAAAGATTCCTGTAAATCTTTAGTATGAGCAGTCACTTTTTGATAGTATTCGTTTTCTTTATTTAGATAATCAATAACTTCGGGATTTTCTCTATCGTTTAACCAGAAATAATTATCGATTCGGGTTTCTTTATGTTTTTTTAGTGTTTTTGGAATTTCCTTGGCCTTTGGAGCCTCTATATTTTCTTGCATTGGCTGAGCATTTATTTTTAAATACGAAGGAGCAAAAGTAGTACAAACGCAACAGAACAAAATTAATTTTTTCATAAAATATTCTATTGATTTAATACAGCAATATACTAATTTTGTATGAAATAATTTAAAAATCAATAAAAAATGGATTTAATGGGAATGATGGGAAAACTTAAAGAAACCCAGCAAAAAATTGAAGATACAAAGAAACGCCTTGATACTGTTTTAATTGACGAACAAAGCGCTGACGGATTATTAAAAATTACAATTACTGCAAATAGAAAAATAAAATCAATCTCTGTTGATGATTCTCTTTTAGAAGATAAAGAACAACTGGAAGATTATTTAATTGTAACACTAAATAAAGCCATCGAAAGAGCTACAAGCGTAAACGAAAGTGAACTTGACGCCGTTGCGAAAATGGATATGCCGATGATTCCGGGGATGGATAATTTGTTTAAGTAAAGGTACAAAGGTTCAGAGTTGCAAAGGTTCAAAGGTTTTTCTTTGTTGTAACTAAAAAAAAGACGCACAATTGTGCATCTTTTTTTTAAACCTTTGTCCCTCTGAACCTTTGCAACTCTGAACCTCTTTCCTAAATTTTCGAAAACATCTCCAAAACATAAGTATGCATTACTTCTTTGTAATCTAAATGCGTAACGATTCTTAGTTTGTTGTGTCCTAGAGAACTTATTAAAATATTTTTCTGTTTTAATTTTTCAATCAAAAGCTGGTCGCTGTAACCTTCGGCTAATGAAAAAATCAAAATATTTGTTTCTACTGGCTCTACAGATGCGATCCAGGATTTTGTGCTTAAAATTGCACCTATTTCTTTTGCTCTGCGATGATCTTCTGCAAGACGTTCAATATTATTCGCCAATGCATATAATCCTGCTGCGGCTAAATAACCCACCTGACGCATTCCGCCGCCTAATATTTTTCTAATTCTTAGTGCTCGGTGAATATCTGCTTTGCTTCCCAATAAAACCGAACCAATTGGCGCGCCTAAACCTTTTGACAAGCAAACGGAAATAGTGTCGAAAATAGCTCCAAATTCCTTTGGGTTCTGTCTTTTGGCAACCAATGCATTCCAAATTCTGGCTCCGTCTAAATGGAATTTCAAATTATTGGCATCGCACACTTTTTTTATTTCTCTTAAATCTTCTAATTCGTAACAAGCTCCGCCGCCTTTATTGGTTGTATTTTCAACACAAACTAAACTCGTTAATGGACTATGATAAAATTCAGGATCATTAATTGCGGCTGCCACTTGTGCAGCATTTATCATTCCGCGGTCTCCATCAAGCAAGCAGCACGAAACGCCGCTGTTAAAAGAAACTCCGCCGCCTTCATAATGAAAAACGTGGGCATATTTATCGGCAATTAATTGTTCTCCGGGTTGTGTATGCAGTTTAATTGCGGTTTGATTCGCCATAGTTCCCGACGGAAAAAAAAGTCCAGCTTCCATACCAAAAAATTCGGCTATTCTATTCTCTAATTCGATAACCGTAGGATCTTGTTTGTATACGTCGTCGCCAACCTGAGCGTTAAACATATACTGCAGCATCTCATAAGAAGGCTTGGTAATGGTATCGCTAATTAAATTTATTTCCATATAAAAACTATATCTATTTTGGACAGCAAAATTACGTATTACTGTTTGTTATTAATCCCAAGTTTTAATAAATTTTAACTTGTGAATTACTTAGAACCAAATTAACGTAATATTTATAAAAAACATATAAAACTAGCATTAATAATTCAAAATTTGATTTCTGGTTTTCAAAAACAATTCTATGTCCTTAAAAAGGCCTTTTAGAGTTTATCTTATTTTGTATCATAATTTAATGCTGTATTCTAAAAACTAAATCTTATTTTTGTATGACGAAATTACGCATTGGTTTTTCGAAACAAACCAACGTAATATCTGCAAAAAACAAATAAAACTACTTATTAATTTATGACAACAGCCGAACAAGTAAAAGGTATTGTGGAGCGCCTTGGTGCGTTGAGGAGGTATCTTTGACGTTGATGCCAAGCTAATCGAAATTGCAAACGAAGAAGAAAAAACTTTTGCGCCTGATTTTTGGAATAATGCCAAAGAAGCAGAAAACATCGTAAAAAATCTTCGAAACAAGAAAAAATGGATTGAGGATTATGACAAAGCTGTAACGCTTACAGATGAATTGCAGCTGGCTTATGATTTTTATAAAGAAGGGGAACTTTCTGCAGATGAATTAGACGAACAATATGATACTACGCAAAGTCATATAGAAAATATCGAATTCAAAAACATGCTTTCTGACGAGGGCGATAGTTTAAGTGCTGTTGTTCAAATCACTGCCGGTGCCGGCGGAACTGAAAGCTGCGACTGGGCAGGAATGCTGATGCGTATGTACATGATGTGGGGTGAAAGTTATGGCTACAAAATAAAAGAACTTAACTTTCAGGAAGGTGATGTTGCCGGAATAAAAACGGTAACTTTAGAATTTGAAGGCGATTATTCTTTTGGATATTTAAAAGGAGAAAATGGTGTTCACCGTTTAGTTAGAATCTCTCCTTTTGACAGTAATGCCAAACGTCATACTTCGTTTGTATCTGTATATGTTTATCCGCTTGTTGATGATAGTATCGAAATTGACATTAATCCTGCCGATATCGAAATTACAACTTCACGTTCAAGTGGTGCCGGAGGACAGAACGTAAATAAGGTTGAAACGAAAGTTCAGTTAGTTCACAAACCAACCGGAATCCAGATTCAGTGTTCTGAGACAAGATCACAACAAGATAACAGACAGCGTGCTATGCAGATGCTTCGTTCTCAATTATACGAAATTGAGTTAAAGAAACAACAAGCGCAGCGTGCTGATATTGAAGCCGGAAAAATGAAAATCGAATGGGGTTCGCAGATTCGTAATTACGTAATGCAGCCTTATAAATTAGTAAAAGACGTGCGTACAGGTTATGAAACCAGCGATGTCGACGGTGTAATGAATGGTAATATCGATCCTTTCCTAAAAGCATTTTTAATGATGATGGGACAGAAGGAGGAAGAATAAGTCTCAGTATTCAGTGTTCAGATTTTATAGTATTCAGTGCCGTTTGCAGTTACAGTAAACTTGAAACCTGAAACTTTAAACTTTAAAACTAAAAAAGTTATGATAAAATGGGCAGATGTAATTCATTTTACAAATAAAGGAAATCCGGCTCCGGAAAAAAGAGTAGAGAAAACGGAAGAAGAATGGAAACAGCTTTTAACTCCGGAAGAATATCAGGTAACACGTTTAAAAGGAACTGAAAGATCTTTTAGCTCTGAATTATGCAGTTTATTTGATCCTGGAATCTATGAGTGCAAATGCTGCGGAACGGTTCTTTTTGATGCAAGCGAAAAATTTGAATCAGGAACAGGCTGGCCATCTTTTACACAACCAATTAAAGAAAATGCAATTGGTTATCACGCCGATAAATCATACGGAATGATTCGTGTTGAGGTTGTCTGCAATGTGTGCGATGCACATTTAGGCCACGTTTTCCCAGACGGACCAGAACCAAGCGGTTTACGATACTGCATTAACGCAGTTTCACTGTCAAAAATCAAAGAATAAATTCAAAAAGCGATTCCTTTTAAAGTGAATCGCTTTTTTTTTAATACCCACAAAGAGAAACAATTAACAAAAGAAATGTAAGCTGCTACTTACCAATTAAATATTTTATTTTTTATTAAAAAAAACTAAGATTATTCACCCAAAATTTCAGTACCGACAAACCTAGACATTAAAAAACCTGCAAAGAATTAATAGTTAAAATGTTAATTTTGTAATATTTAGACTTCTATTTTAAATAATTATTAAGAAACATAAAAATTTTATTAGGTAATTAAAATCTATTTTATTTTATTTGACGAAAATTAACCCTAAGTCGAACAAAATTTGTCAATGAGATCCTATTCAATTCAAGAAATTAATGAAGTAATTAATGGTGTAATTTACGGCACTACTTCACAGAGCGTTACCGCAACAGAGCAATTAGAAAAAGCTACAACTTCAGAAATTTCTTTTATAGGAAATAAGAAATATGAAAAGTACTGGTCGACATCAAATGCCTCTATTGCTGTCGTAAACGAAGACATTTCGATTGAACCTGGAGAAAATCGTGCTTTTATTAAAGTAAAAAATGCTGATTTAGCTATGTCGCAGATTTTGGCACTTTTTGCTCCTCCTACTCCAATTTTTCATAACAATATCCACAGAACCGCTACTATAGACGAAACAGCAATTATTGGCGAAGGTGCTAAAATTGGTGCCGGCTGTTATATTGGACCAAAAGTAGAAATTGGCGCCAATGCAGTAATTTACCCAAATGTTACTATTCTGGATGAATGTACCATTGGAAAAAATACCATTATTTGGTCTGGAACAGTTGTTCGTGAGCGCTGTCATATTGGAAGCGATTGTATTATTCATCCAAATGCTACAATTGGTGCTGACGGTTTTGGATTTCGCCCTTGTTCTGAAAAAGGCTTAGTGAAAATACCGCAAATTGGAAATGTAATCATCGGGAACGGTGTTGAAATTGGAGCTAACTCTTGCGTTGACCGCGGAAAATTTAGTTCAACAATTCTTGGAGACGGCTGTAAAATTGATAATTTAGTTCAAATTGGACATAACAGTAAATTAGGCCGATTCTGTATTATGGCTGGAAACAGTGGTTTAGCAGGTTCTGTAACTTTAGGTAATGGTGTTATTATTGGCGGAAGTGCTTCGATAAAAGATCATACTACTATTGGTGACGGAGCTGTAATTGGTGCCGGATCTGGTGTTACCGGAGACGTTCCTGCAGGAAAAACAATGTTAGGTTATCCGGCTGTTGAAGCTCGTGATGCTTTAAAACAATGGGCAATGCTAAAACGAATGGTTTGCGCTCCTAAAAAATAATTATACTTTGTTTTATATAAAAAAACATCCGCTGCAACGGATGTTTTTTGTTTTTATAAAGGTTCACATTCAAAGCCAATCACTTTCATTAAAAAAACTACCTTTTCGATAATATCATCTTTACATTCAAATCTTAGAATATTATCGCAATCCTCAAGATCAAAATTCCACTTTGAGTTAGGAAATAACTGATTCAGTTTTGGTGCAACCTTCTTCACTTTCGAAATATTATCAATATTTGTTTTGAATACAAAAATCATAACTAATGGTTTTGAATTTTACTTAAAATTTTAGAATCAATGTAAAAAGTACCAAACGGAATCACGCAGGCCAAAAGCACTTTCCAAGTTGTAGTTGCAAATTTCCAGTTCTGCTCTACTCCAACGCTTAACGTATTAAAAATAAAAAGTAAAAATAAAGCACCATGAACTGTTCCTACTGGTCTTGTTAAAAATGGCATTTCAAAAATATATTTCATCGGCATTGCTATAAAAAGCAAAATTAAAAGTGAAGTCCCTTCCAGAAATCCAATAATTCGTAATCTTCCGGTATTTGTAAGCAATAAATTTTTCATAATTATCTAAAATAAGGTCGGTTTGCAAGAGGTGAAAATGGCCACGGAATGGCAATAAAAATAATTAGTAAGGCAACAGAAAACCATAAAAGCATCGTTCTGAATTTTTGATCGTCAGCAAGTTTTCTTTTGGCTAAAGCCGAACCAATTGTAATGAAAACTATTGCGATTAACATCAAAGCAATATGAATAATTCCGAAGAAAGAAGCATCTAAATTTTGAACCGCTTCTTTAAAGTTTTTCCAGAAATATTTCACAATCGGACTTTGCACGTAAACCAATATTCCAAAAATAAGCTGGATATGGGCAATTGTAGCCGTCCAATGCCGGATAAGGTTATCTTTCCTGGTAAAAGGAAGTTTTTGAGAATAACCTTTGTAAGTTGTATAAATAGAATATAACAAGCTTACCAATACGAGCCATCTTATAAATGAATGGCATACTAAAAGAGATTGATACATTGTTTTTTGATTAAGACAATGCAAATATATTTAAAAACATACTAAGTAGTATGTTTTTGAAAAATAATTTTATTTCAAGCCGTTTAAATAACTTTTAAGTTCCTTTAAATAAACAAGATAAGAAGAATTATCATTTTGAAGTTTTCCGAAATTTCGTATTCCCCAATAACCCGATAAGATAAAAAAAGCGACTTGTTCGCCCACCACATCTTTACGAATCAAACCCGATTCTTTTCCTTTTTCAATAGAATTTATGATTGTCTTTTTCCATAAATCTACCAATTCAGCCAAAGCTTCACTAAATCTATTATTCCACGGCGTCATTTCCTGCGTAAGATTTCCAACCGGACATCCATATTTTACCTGCAAAAAAGGGTCTTCGAGCAATAAATACGAAATCATATTATAAAAATCTTCAATTGGATTTTGCGAAGATTCTGCAGGTTTTATAAAATATTCCTGCATTGCAGGTTTTAAAATCTCTTCAATAATTGCAATTCCCATTTCATCTTTTGTTTTAAAATGGTAATAAAAAGCACCTTTTGTGACTTGAGTTGTCGCAATAATTTCATCAATACTGGTAGTTTGATATCCTTTTGTATAGATCAATTCAAATGCTTTATGAAGAATCGTAAGTCGGGTATTAGCAGCTTTAGACATAAAAAATACTAGTTAGTATGAAAAAGCAAATTAAAGAAAAATAATTGGTGTAATTAGTTTTAACACATAGAAACATAGATTAAGTACGCTCAAAAAGGCGCTTCACTTGTTTAAAACAAACATAGTTATTAGGCTATGTGTTAGAAACGAGTTTCTTTTTACTTCCTTCTTTAAACTATAAATCCTATGTTTCTATGTGTTTAAATAAAAAACTGTACAACATAAACTTTTTCTTAATTCACAAAGCAATCGGTTTATTTCAATGGATTTTGTAAATTAGCCAACACTATTTTGTAAAATCAATATTATATCATGGATTTAAACTTCAATAAAAACGAAGATCACAATAAACTATTACTTTCAGACTTAAAACAAAAATTTGCCAAAGTAAAACTAGGCGGAGGCGAAAAACGAATTAAAAAACTACATGCCGAAGGAAAGATGACGGCTCGTGAGCGTATCGCTTATTTATTAGATGAAAATTCAGAAAATATTGAAATTGGCGGTTTTGCCGGAGAAGGAATGTACGCTGAACACGGCGGATGCCCTTCTGGCGGAGTTGTTATTAAAATAGGATATATAAGAGGGAAACAATGTATTGTTGTTGCCAATGATGCAACCGTAAAAGCTGGTGCCTGGTTCCCTATTACTGGTAAAAAAAACCTACGAGCGCAGGAAATTGCAATGGAGAACAGACTTCCTATTATTTATTTAGTAGACAGCGCCGGAGTTTATCTGCCAATGCAGGATGAAATTTTTCCCGACAAAGAACATTTCGGACGCATCTTTAGAAACAATGCTCAAATGAGCAGTATGGGAATAACGCAAATCGCTGCCGTTATGGGAAGCTGCGTTGCCGGAGGTGCTTATCTGCCAATTATGAGCGATGAAGCTTTAATTGTAGACAAAACAGGCAGTATTTTCCTTGCTGGAAGTTATTTGGTTAAAGCTGCCATTGGCGAAACTATTGATAATGAAACTTTAGGCGGCGCAACAACACATTGCGAAATTTCCGGAGTTACAGATTATAAAGCTAAAGATGATAAAGATGCTTTAGATAAAATCAAAAATATCGTTGATAAAATTGGCGATTTTGATAAAGCCGGTTACAGTAGAATTAAGGCTGAAAAACCTGCTTTAGAACCAAAAGATATTTACGGAATTTTGCCAAAAGCCAGAAACGAACAATACGACATGATGGAAATCATCAATCGTTTGGTCGATAATTCAGAATTTGAAGCTTATAAAGACGGTTACGGTCAATCGTTAATTACAGGTTATGCACGAATTGACGGCTGGGCAGTTGGTATTGTAGCCAATCAGCGTAAAGTAGTGAAAACCAAAAAAGGCGAAATGCAGTTTGGTGGTGTAATTTATTCTGACAGCGCTGATAAAGCAACCCGTTTTATTGCTAACTGTAATCAAAAGAAAATTCCATTAGTATTTTTACAAGACGTTACCGGATTTATGGTTGGTTCAAAATCAGAACATGGCGGAATTATTAAAGACGGCGCCAAAATGGTAAATGCTGTAAGTAATTCGGTTGTACCAAAATTTACAGTAATTGTAGGGAATTCTTATGGAGCAGGAAATTACGCTATGTGCGGAAAAGCGTATGACCCAAGATTAATATTTGCCTGGCCAAGTGCAGAACTTGCTGTTATGGGCGGAACACAGGCTGCTAAAGTTTTGGCACAAATCGAAGCTTCTTCGCTTAAAGCAAAAGGAGAAGTTGTCGATGAAGCCAAAGAAACAGAATTATTCAACAAAATAAAAGCACGTTACGACGAACAGACTTCGCCTTATTATGCGGCCTCGAGATTATGGACAGATGCTATCATTGATCCGCTTGATACCCGCAAATGGATTTCAATGGGAATCGAAGCTGCCAACCATGCTCCTATTCAAAAACCTTTTAATCTGGGTGTAATTCAGGTGTAATATTTCAGAATTACAGATGACGTGTTAAATAAATAGTAAAAAACTTATTTTCAGATACTTAAATTAAATATATCATTAAAAAATTATTAACTTTATATATAATTTTTAATCACGTAGTATCATGGAAAATGTCAAAAGCTTAAATAAGTGGGCAAATGCCCATACTTATTTACCAGTAGATTTAGTACGTATAATATTGGGTGTTTTTTTATTTATGAAAGGGGTTTCTTTTGTAACAAACGTTCAGTATTTACATGATTTAATTTCTCCAATTGATCGGTTCGGAGGCGGAATGTTTCTTCTGCATTATATCGCACCGGCACACATGATTGGAGGCATAATGATTGTTTTTGGGCTACTTACCCGCTGGGCAATTGCAGCTCAATTACCAATACTATTTGGAGCTGTTCTCGTAAACTTTATGGGACACATGCACTCTGAAAGCTTAGCTTTAGCAATAGTAGTTCTTTTACTATGCATCTTCTTCTTATTCTACGGAGGAGGAAAACACTCTGCCGACTATTATTTTAAAATGCAGCAATAAAAATATTTTATCCTCAACTTTTAAAAGTTGAGGATAAAATAATAAAGCTATTTTTAAGAAGTAATTAGCACTTAAAATTTCATTTATTGTGTTTTATGAACTAAATTCGCCACCATGAATTGGATTCGTAAAACCATACTTTTTGTATCACTTTTGATCATAGGACTTTTTGCCGCTCAGGCAAACGAACTTCCTGTGCAAAAAACGGAAAGTCAAAAAACGGATACCAATTTCTCTAAAGAAACTGCAGATTCATCAGCATTTATTCAGCCTCAGGGAAGTTATCACTTTGCGGCAAATATCAAAACAGATCATCTCGCATCCATTAAATGGTTTGATTCCTTACTTATTGTTATTCCGCAGCATAAAGTAATAAAATCAGCCTTTAACTTTACAAACCCATTTCCTGCACAGAGCAAAAAAATCTCATTAATGCTCTACGCCTTCCATTTTTTCTGGTAATTAAATTTTGAAATTTTAATCTGGAGAAACAATTCTTCACCAGCAATTAAACCGTTTCTATCCCGAAACTGTTTACTATTTCACATTATTTATCAAATTTAATAAAACAAAAATGGAAACAAGTGTAACCATAATTGGTATTGTGATTGCGGTCATAGTAGCCATTCCGATATATTTTTCAGCACGATCGAGCGCCGCAAACAAAACAAAAATTTTAGACATCAAGAAGAAATTCAATCCAAACAATCCGGAACAATTTGATTTGACTGAATCTCAAAGCAATAAAACGCTAACGATCGATCAAAAAAACAGAAAGTTTATTTTGATGAATTTCAATCCAAACCAACAAGAATCAACTTATGTCGATTTGAGAACTGTTTCGTCTTGCAAATTAGTTTTAACTACAGAAGGAAACTCAAATACAATTGTAAAAATTGATTATGAATTTCTGGATAGAGAAACTTCTAAAATAATTACAGTCCCATTCTATGATTTTGATGATGACCGCATCAAACAAATAAGCGCAAATCAAGATCATATGTTTGCAAAAAAATGGCTTAAAATCATTCAGGATTCTATTTAGTGTTAGTTATTTAATTCAGTAGAAAGAGGCTCATTTTGAGTCTCTTTTTTTTGTCTCATACATGATATTTGTCATTTTATGTCTGTCGCTCAAATAGTAATTTTGATGTAAACTAAATCCGTCTTTATGAAAATTTCATTGACCCAGAAATACAATGTGCCTGGCCCAAGATACACGAGTTATCCTACGGTTCCTTACTGGAATGAAACCGCTTTCACAGTCGAAGAATGGAAAACATCTTTTCAAAAAGCATTTGCCGAAAGCAATTCAAAAAACGGAATTAGTCTCTATATTCATCTTCCTTTTTGCGAAAGTATGTGCACCTTTTGCGGATGCAACAAACGAATTACAAAAAATCATTCTGTCGAAGAAAAATACATTCAGGCGCTTTTAAAAGAATGGAGTTTGTACTGCAGATTACTGCCTGAAAAGCCTCTTATTAAAGAAATACATTTAGGCGGAGGAACGCCTACTTTTTTTTCAACCAATAACTTAGAACATCTTATTAATGGCATTTTTAGTTTTGCTAATAAAGCTGAAAATCATGAATTTAGTTTTGAAGGGCATCCTAATAATACGACTTACGAACAGCTTAAAAAGTTATATGATTTAGGCTTTCGCCGAGTGAGTTTTGGTGTTCAGGATTATTCCGAAAAAGTACAGAAAGCCATTAATCGAATTCAGCCTTTTCATAATGTTGCCAAGGTTACTTTTTGGGCAAAAGAAATTGGTTATAAATCTATCGGGCATGATATTATATTTGGATTGCCTTTTCAAACTTTAAATGATGTTGTTGATACGGTTGAGAAAACAAATTCCTTAAAACCAGACCGATTAGCATTTTACAGCTATGCGCATGTGCCGTGGATTAAAGGAAATGGACAACGCGGATTCAACGATGAAAATCTTCCAAAAGATGCTGAAAAGAGACAGCTTTATGAAATAGGTAAACAGCTACTTTCTGTAAATGGATATCATGAAATTGGCATGGATCATTTCGCTTTATCTTCAGACAGCTTATTTCATGCGGCACACAACAAAAAAATGCATAGAAATTTTATGGGCTACAGTGCTTCAAAAACACAACTAATGATTGGTTTAGGAGTTTCTTCGATTAGCGACAGCTGGTATGGTTTTGCCCAAAATACTAAAAATTTGGAAGACTATTATCAACTATTAGAATGGGATCAGCTTCCAGTTGTAAAAGGTCATATTTTGAATAAAGAAGATCTTATCATCAGAAAACACATTTTGAATTTAACCTGCGATCTTGAAACTTCCTGGAATAATGATTCATTATATTTTAAAGAATTGCCACAAGTTTTAACGGCTTTAAAAGAAATAGAAAACGATCAATTAATTGTAATTGAAGAAAACAGAATCAAAATTACTGAAGCCGGAAGACCATTTGTTCGCAATATTTGTATGGCTTTTGATTTACATTTAAAAAGAAAATCACCAGAAACGAATTTGTTTTCGATGACGGTTTAATGGCAATTAGGAGTTCCCTGAACAAACAAACTCATATTTGAAGGAGATAAATAGGGAATTCCTAAACCTAAGCCTCTTAAAATAAATAATACTCCAATTATAACAGCAACATAAGGAATTGCTTTTTGAATTTTATTTCGAAATGGCAATTTTAAGAATGAGTTGACGTACACTACAACGGTCATTAAAGGAATTGTTCCTAATCCGTACAATAACATATACAAAACTCCAAAACCTGCGCTCTGCATGGCGATTGCTCCAAATAAAGCGACGTATACCATTCCGCATGGCAGAAATCCGTTTAATAAACCAATTGTAAAAAGAGATTTGTAGCTTTTCTTTTTAAACTGACTTCCTAGGCTTGATTTTAGATTTGAAATTACTTTGTAAACGGGTTTCGAGAAATTGTATTTAGCGAATATTTTTTCGGGTATTAAAGCAATTAAAATCATGGCAATACCAATAAAAATTGACATTCTTTGCTGCATTCCTGCTAAGAAAAGTCCTCTTCCCATTAATCCGAAAATTAGACCAATTGTTGAGTAAGCGGTTAATCTTCCTAAATGGTAAGTTATAATCTGCGTTACCTTTTTAGCTTCATTTTTATGATCAACAGGAAGCATCATAGCAATTGGCCCGCACATGCCAACACAATGCAGACTGCTGATAAGACCTAATATGAATGCTGAAAATAACATTTTTTTATTTATTTTTTATTTGATGAATTTTGATTATCATGTGTCCCTACGGGACACTTTTTTGTGGGATATTACATTTTTTTTCTACCGATGAGTTGTTCCTAACGGAACATATCTCGTAAAAATCTAATATCGATAAAAGAGAAATATGTAAAATACCTTTAGTCCCTACGGGACATTTTACATTACCATTATGTTTTTTTTCTACCGATATGTTGCTCCTAACGGAGCATATTTTATTCTGTAATTAATAATTTCTATATTTACCAATCATTCACTTCTTACGAGCAGATCTTATTGAAATTAATTATCGTAATTCCAATATGTTACTCCTAACAAAATACGATTCAAACATATCTCGTAGAGATAAAATATCGGTAAAAAAGAAATGCTCGAGTACTCTATTGTTCCGTAGGAACTATACTTTTTTGCGCAAAAAAGGCTAAATCAATATTAACATATAGCCCCTATGGGGTATTTTATATTCTCGATATCATTTTTTCTACCGATATGCTGCTCCTAACGGAGCATATTGTTATAATTAATATTTTGCTAATCATTTGCTTTAAATAGAGTAAATCTTATTGAAACTAATTATCTATATTTTTACCAATATGAAACTCTTGACAGAATATCATTCAAGCATATCTCGTAGAGATTAAATATCGGTAAAAAAGAAATGCTCGAATACACTATTGTCCCGTAGGGACTATACTTTTTTGCGCAAAAAGACTAAATCAATTGACGTAAATAACTTCTTTTGTTAAGTATTTTTTACCCTCATACTGCCATTCCATATTAACATCCCAACGACCTTTGATTAGTTTTTTATGTGGAATCAATATTGAAGAATTAGTCAAAGCTATTTCAGTATTAAAATCAAATTTCTTGTTTGAAGGGCGGTATAACAAAATGTTTCCTTTTATTTTATCACTTTCAAAAGTGGCAGGAAAAGTAACTTTTACGCCATCTTCTTCAAACTTTACTGAAGGCTTGTGCTGTAAATCGTGTGCATTTTGAATTCTGGCCATTTCCTCCTGAAAATGCGTGTCGTGTTTGTAATATTCTTCTACAACCAGCTCGTTATCGTATTTACTATTTGATTGTACTTCAAAAACAAAGTATAATATAAATGTCATAAACAAAGCAAATGCAATGACAATTCCGGTTCCCCAATTAATTTTCATGATACTCTATATTTTAATTAAAACTTCGTGGCCCTAAGAAATTTGTAGTCGTGGTTTCGAGCAATTCTTTACCGTTATAAACACCAATTTTTACATTTGTTTTATCACTTTCCAGTAAAACTTCATCTATTTCTATGAATAAAGTTCCTTGTGAAATAGCTTCTTTTGCCACTTTAAAATGCTCTTTCCCTACATTATTAATTTCACCTTTTTGATCGATTAATTCAAAATGAATATCGCTATAATCTTTCATGGTTTTGTTGACGATTTTATAGGTATATACATTACTGATTTTATCTCCTTTATGCTGATAAAGCTGACCGGGTAAACGCAGAATAACGGCCTGAACATCTGTTCTTAAAAATAACATCCCAACAAAAATACCAAGCAAAATAAAAAGCACAGCACTGTAACCTTTCATTCTGGCAGTAAACCTAAAAGGCTCTTTTTTAACAATCTCGTCTTCTGATGCGTAACGAATAAGACCTTTGGGTAATCCTACACTTTCCATTATATGATCGCATTCGTCAATACAAGCAGTGCAGTTTGTACATTCTAACTGAGTTCCGTTTCTAATGTCAATTCCCATTGGGCATACATGAACACATTGAAGACAGTCAATACAATCTCCTTTTCCGGTTAAAGCTCTGTCTTCTTTTTTATTGAATTTTGCCCTTCCTTCTTCCTTTTCTCCTCTCACAAAATCATACGCAACGTTTATAGATTTATTGTCTAAAAGAACGCCCTGTAATCTTCCGTACGGACAGGCAATTATACAAACCTGTTCGCGGAACCAGACAAAAACAAAGTAGAAAACTCCGGTAAAAATAAGTAGTGCAATAAAATTACTTGCCTGCTGAATTGGGCCTTGTTCAACCATTAATAGTAAAGAATCACTTCCTACTAAGTAAGCCAGAAATACGTTTGCAATTCCAAAAGAAATCAAAAAGAAAATCGTCCATTTAGTCAATCTTTTTCTGATTTTTTCAGCATTCCATTCCTGTCTTGCTAAACGTGATTGTGAGCCACGGTCGCCGTCAATCCAATATTCGATTCGGCGAAAAACCAATTCGAGGAAAATGGTCTGCGGACAAATCCATCCGCAAAATATTCGGCCAAAAACAACGGTAAATAAAAGTACAAAGACAACGCCAATAAGCATTGAAATTACAAAGAGGTAAAAATCCTGCGGCCAAAAAGGAAAGCCGAAAATATTAAAACGACGTTCAATGATATTGAACATCATAAACTGGTTTCCGTTTACTTTTATAAACGGATTTATTATCAAAATTGCCAATAAAATGTAACTGACAATTTTGCGGTAATCATAAAATTTACCAGACGGTTTCTTCGGAAAAATAAATTTCCTTTTACCACCTTCATCTATTGTTCCAATGGTATCTCTAAACGCTTCGTCTGGTAAATTTGACATGATATTCTAATTATTTTTTAACTGCTGTGGTATCTTTTTTTGTAGCTGCTGCATCTATTTTAGGCGCACTTTCGTCTACCCAAACTTCTCCTTCCGGCGCTTTTGGATCTTTTGGATTTGATCCTTGCAGAGATAAAATGTAACTCGCCACTTTTTGAATTTCTTTTGGTTTCATACCATTTGTTTTCCACGAAACCATCCCTTTTCCATCACGTCCACCGTTGGTAATAGTATGGAATACATTTTTAATTCCTCCACCTAAAATCCAATGGTCATCTGTTAAGTTAGGTCCAATTTGTCCTCCTGCATCTGCTCTGTGACAAGCCGCACAATTCATTGCAAAAATTTCTTTTCCTGCGGCTAAACTTGCATCATCAGTCAGTAAAACAACCGTTTTTTCATCCATTAAATCTGGAGCTGTTTTTAAGTATTCTTCGACATCAATTTTAGCTTGTGCCATTTCTTTTTTAAGTTCCATTTCCTGGTCATCAGCTCCTAAAACATCGTAACGAACTACATAGATTACTCCAAAAATGATACAGATATAGAATAAATAAACCCACCATGGCGGTAAATTATTGTCAAGCTCTTTGATTCCGTCATAATCATGATCCATCAATAAATCAGCTTCTTTAGACATTGGTTCTGTCTTAGTAAGCTTGTGCATTAATTCTTTGAACCAAGTGCTTTCTTGAAGACTCAAACTATTTTCGTAATCTAATTTTGCCTTTTCTTCTGGTGACAGTAATTGATACATTACTCGATTTACAGCACTAAGCGTAACTTCGATCGCTATCAAAATAAACAGGAAAGCAAGTAAAAAGACAGATAACATTGGGTATTTTATAAAAGCAGGTCTATCGCCTGAATCTATACAATATTCCATCAAAGCGAATACGATGAAGAAAATCAACGGTACTCTAACATATACTGGGAAAAACTTTTTCATTTTTATCTATCTTTTGAGATTATAACTTGTCCTTCTTCTAAAGGTATATTACTCATTTCCTGAATTTTATCTTTTTTATAAGAGAACACCCAAATGCCTAATCCTACGAAAAAGAAAAAGAAGATCAAGAGGGAAAGAATCGGGTAAATTTCTACACCCGATATCGTTTCCATATTGTGTTTTATTTGTTCAAACATAATGCTGTTATTTAGAAGTTTCTTTTACTTTAATATCAGTACCAAGTCTTTGAATATATGCAATCAAAGCAACAATTTCCCTTTCATTCATAGGAATGAATTTTTCACCTTTTGCAGCAGCTTTTTTACGGCTGTCTTCATAACTTTTTACAAAGTCAGGATCATTTTCAAGGCTTTTCTCTATTTTAACCGCCTGTTCTCTTAATGTTTTTTGTGCATTTGCAACTTCTTCTGCCGAGTAAGGAACTCCAAGAGAAATCATTACGTTCATTTTCTTTTGAGTCAATGAAATGTCTAAAGGTTTATTATCAAATAACCATTTATAACCCGGCATAATTGATCCTGCAGATGTACTTTGCGGATTCCACATGTGGTTAAAGTGCCAGTTATCATTGTACTTACCACCAACTCTTAACAAGTCTGGACCTGTACGTTTTGACCCCCATAAAAATGGATGATCGTAAACAAATTCTCCTGCTTTTGACTGAGGTCCGTAACGCTCTACTTCACTTCTAAACGGACGAACTGATTGTGAGTGACACCCTACGCAGCCTTCTCTGATATATAAATCACGTCCTTCAAGTTCTAACGGTGTATATGGTTTTACGCTTGAAATAGTTGGAATATTTGATTTTACCATAATCGTTGGTACGATCTGAATAACTCCTCCAATTAAAATAGCGATAGTTGCCAAAATGGTTAACTGAATTGGTTTTCTTTCTAACCATGAATGGAATTTTTCTCCACTTAATCTATTACTGTTTATTTTTTGTAATGCCGGAGCTTGTGCTAATTCATCTTCGATTGTTTCACCAACACGAACTGTCATGATAATGTTGTAAACCAATGTCAGCATTCCTATTAAGTACAAACTACCTCCTATTGCTCTCATCCAATACATTGGCATAATTGCAGTTACTGTTTCAAGGAAGTTTCCGTAAGTTAAAGTTCCGTCTGGGTTAAATTGTTTCCACATTGATGCTTGTTGGAAACCTGCAACGTATAATGGAATTGTATAAACTATGATACCTAAAGTACCAATCCAGAAATGGAAATTTGCTAATTTCTTAGAAAATAATGCTGTTTTTGTCATTCGCGGAATCAACCAGTAAATAATAGCAAATGACATAAATCCGTTCCATGCTAAAGCACCTACGTGTACGTGAGCAACGATCCAGTCTGTATAATGCGCAATAGCATTTACATTTTTCAGCGATAACATTGGCCCTTCAAAAGTGGCCATTCCGTAACCTGTAATCGCTACTACGAAGAATTTTAAAACCGGTTCTTCACGAACTTTATCCCACGCACCTCTTAATGTTAAAAGTCCGTTGATCATTCCTCCCCAAGATGGAGCAATAAGCATTACAGAAAATGCAACACCTAAATTTTGAGCCCAGTTTGGTAATGCTGAATATAATAAGTGGTGGGGTCCCGCCCAGATATAGATAAAAATTAAAGACCAAAAGTGAATAATAGATAATCTATAAGAGTAAATAGGACGATTTGCAATTTTAGGAACGAAGTAATACATCAATCCTAAAAATGGTGTTGTTAAGAAAAATGCAACCGCATTGTGTCCGTACCACCATTGTACCAATGCATCCTGAACACCTGCGTATACAGAGTAACTTTTTAATCCTGAAACAGGAATTTCGATATTATTGAAAATATGTAATACAGCAACCGTTACAAATGTTGCCAGATAAAACCAAATTGCTACATATAAATGACGCTCTCTACGGCGCAGCATGGTTCCTATCATGTTAATTCCCATTACAACCCAAATTAACGCTATAGCAATATCAATAGGCCATTCGAGTTCTGCATATTCCTTCGAAGAAGTATATCCTAATGGTAATGTGATGGCTGCGGCGACAATAATTAACTGCCAGCCCCAAAAATGCAGATTACTTAAAAAGTCACTAAACATTCTGGCTTTTAGTAATCTTTGCATTGAATAATACATTCCTGCAAAAAAAGCATTCCCGACAAAGGCGAAAATAACGGCATTTGTGTGTAAAGGTCTTAAACGACCATAACTAAGCCATGAAATCCCATCTGTAATATTGGGAAAAAGGTACATAACCGCAAGGGTCAGCCCCACTAACATACCCACAACTCCAAAAAGAATGGTGGCGTAAATGAATTTTTTTACAATTTTGTTGTCGTAATAAAACTGTTCCATTTCCATAATTTATACTTGTTTTTCTTCGATTGGTGAATTATTATTTGGGGAAATAATTTTGGTCTCGTCATCAAAAAGAATTCTGACCGAGGGCGTATAATCGTCATCGTACTGACCTGATTTGACAGCAACGATAAAGGCAATAAAGAAACATATTGCTACGAAAATACTTACTGAAATTAAAAGATAAATAACACTCATACCGTAAATTTATGTTAACAAAATTACTAGGTGATCGGCGTTTAAAATATGATAATTATCATGGTTGTAGAAGAATGTTAAAATTAAGTAAAATAATCTTACAATTATTTAAAATCAATCTAAATTCTTACAACTTAAGTAGTTAGACATAAAAGTAACGAAGCTTACAATCGTAATTGTACTTAAAGGCATAATGATTGCAGCAACTATAGGAAGTAGATTTCCGGTAACGGCAAACGTAAGTCCTACAATATTATAAAGAAGTGACAAACCAAAACTCATTTTGATAATCAGGATCGATTTATGAGAGAGTTTTAAGAAATAGTTTAATCTTGAAAACTCACCCGCATCGAGAATTGCATCGCAGGCAGGAGAAAATACATTTACGTTTTCAGATACAGAAATACCTACATTACTTTGTGCCAGGGCTCCAGCGTCATTTAAACCATCCCCAACCATCATAACGTTCTTTCCTGTTTCTTGCAGTTTTTTAATAAATTCTAATTTTTGCTCTGGTTTTTGGTTAAAAACCAGTTCGGTATTTTTGGGTAAAATGGCTTCCAGATTTTCTCTTTCGCCATCATTATCTCCAGAAAGCACCTTAATATTGTATTCTTTGCTAAGCGTTGCAAACAATTTTTCAAGACCTTCACGATATTGATTTTGGAAAACAAATTTTCCGTAATAGGTATTATCGATTTTAATATGAAGTGAAGTTTTTTCTATTTCTGAAGAGTCTAAAATTGGGCTTTCAACAAATAATGAAGAACCAATTTTCACTTCTTTTTCTTCGGCGAAAGCCAAAATCCCTTTTCCGGTAATTTCTTGAAAATCATCAATTTTTATTCTGTCATATTCCGGTAAAAAGTCATACAGCATTCTGCTTAAAGGATGATTGGATCCTCGAAGCACATTTTTTATTAATTGAAAATTTTCATCAGAAAAATCAATTCCTTCGTATAAAATATTAGACTTTTTATTGGTTGTAATGGTTCCGGTTTTGTCAAAAACAATGGTATCAACTTTAGCCAATTGTTCGATTACTAAGGCATTTTTCAGATACATTTTTTGTTTTCCCATTATTCTGAGAATATTTCCAAAAGTAAACGGAGCAGTAAGGGCAAGCGCACAGGGACAAGCCACAATTAATACTGCTGTAAAAACATTAAAAGCAATATTGGTATCAATAAATATCCAGTAACCAAATCCTGCAAAGGCAATTAGCAGTAAAATTGGTGTAAAATAGCGACTTAAAGCATCTGTAATTGTTTTGTGTTTTTGTTCTACTTTTTTCTGAAAAATTTCGTTGCTCCATAATTGTGTCAGATAACTTTGTGAAACCGAATTTAGTACTTCCATTTCGATTACTTTTCCAATTTGTTTTCCGCCGGCGAATATTTTGTCTCCTGATTTTTTTGTGATTGGAACAGCTTCCCCGGTAACGAAACTATAATCAATTTCGGCCTTTTCGCTCATTAAAATCCCGTCTACCGGAATTAATTCCTGATTTCGAATCAACAGTCTGTTTCCTTTTAAAACATCATAAATTGGCACGCTTTCTTCTGAAAAATCAGTATTTATTCTGGTTACTGCAATTGGAAAATAAGATTTAAAATCTCTTTCGAAACTTAAAAAACTATAGGTTTTTGTTTGAAACATTTTCCCCAGCAGCATAAAGAAAACCAAACTGGCCAAACTGTCAAAAAATCCCGGTCCGTGATCCATCAGCATATCGTAACTGCTGCGAATGAACATTACAATAATCCCCAAAGCAATAGGAATATCAATGTTTAACATTCTTGTTCTTATACTATGATAAGCTGAAACGTAATATCCGCTTGCCGAATATAAAAAACTTGGTAAGGCTAAAAGAAAAATTAAAATCCTGAAAAACGGTTTATAACTATCTAACCAGAATTCTTTGATTTCGAAATATTCCGGAAAAGAAAGCAGCATAATATTTCCAAAACAGAAAAAGGCAACGCCTACTTTATAAGTTAAACTTCTGTCTACTTTATTTTTACCTGTTTCGTAATTTTCTAAACTAATATAGGGTTCGTAACCTATTGAACTTAATAAGTATACAATTGATTTTAGAGAAACAGTTTTTGAATTGAAGGTAATTCGAACCTTTTTTTCAGGGAAATTAACTTGTGAAGTGCTGATTCCGGGCTGCAGACGATTTAGGTTTTCGAGAATCCAAATGCATGAACTGCAGTGAATATGCGGAATATTTAATGAAACTATTGAGGTATTTCCTTCCTGAAATTCGAGAATTTTAACTAAAATTGCTTCGTTGTCTAAAAAATCATATTTACCCTGAATATCTTGAGGAGTAGCACCAGGCGATTTTTCGAAATCATAATAGCTGGTTAAATCATTTTGACTAAAAATTTCGTAAACTGTTTTACAACCAGTACAACAAAACTTTTTTTCATCAAAATTGATCTCTTCATTTTTAGGAATAGTCAGCCCGCAATGAAAACAACCCTGCTCGCTCATAATTTGTTTTTTAATTTGCAAAATTCAAAAAAGGCAGTGACTATAACTATGACATTTATCATGTTATAATGAAATCTAATCCTAAATTAATGAAATAATTTATCAAATCGAAATAATACCTTTTTCTATGCATTTTTAGCCGTAAAAGTATTTTTAAACCGCAGGAATTGGTTAATTTTGCTCCAAATTACTCCTGCTATGAATAAATGTGATCAATGTATTGTTCGTCAGCTTTCTTCTTTAAAAGCCCTAAATAAAGATGAAGTTATAAAATTGGCTAATAGCAAAACTACCTACACTATTAAAAAAGGCGAAGCTATTTTTGAAGAGGGCGAAGTTACGAATGGCGTTTTCTGCGTTAAGGATGGAGTTGGAAAACTTTCAAAATTAAGTGCCAACGGAAAGGATCAAATCGTTAAGCTTGTAAAATCCGGAGAACTTTTAGGACAGCGTTCAATGATTAGCAATGAACCTGCAAATTTATCAGCAAAAGCTATTGCTGACATGGAAGTTTGTTTTATTCCGAAATCAGAAATCATTCATTTTTTTAATAACAATAATCAGTTTTCTTTGAATTTGATGCAGTCAGTTTGCGAAGATTTGAAAGAATCTGAAAATGATAAAATTGCTTTGGTTCAAAAAACGGTAAAACAGCGTTTGGCAGAAACTTTATTGCATTTGCATAATGAGTTTGGAGAAAATGCAGATAAAACCCTTAAAGTACAGCTTACCAGAGAGGAACTTGCAGGAATAATTGGAACGGCAACTGAAAGCTGCATCCGCTTATTATCTGACTTTAATAAACTGGAATTAATTGAATTAGTGGGTAAAAAAATTATGCTTAAAAATGTAAAAGCATTAAAACGAATGGCGGAATAAATTACTGTTTTTTAGCTTCGTTCCAAAAAACATCCATTTCTGCCAAAGTCATATCCATTAAAGGTTTTCCTAATTCACCTGCTTTACTTTCCAGATATTGAAAACGCTTGATAAATTTTTTATTTGTGCGTTCTAAAGCATCTTCCGGATTAACATTTAAAAATCTGGCGTAGTTTATCATCGAGAATAAAACGTCTCCAAATTCGGCTTCAATTTTATCCTGATCACCTGCTTGAACTTCAACCTGTAATTCGTCTAGTTCTTCCTGAACTTTATCCCAAACCTGATGCGGTTCTTCCCAATCAAAACCTACACCTTTTACTTTATCCTGAATTCGGCTTGCTTTTACTAATGCCGGTAAACTTCTTGGAACTCCTTCTAAAACAGATTTTTTCCCTTCTTTAAGTTTTAGTTTTTCCCAGTTTTGTTTTACTTCTTCTTCATCTTTTACAACTGTATCAGAATAAATATGAGGATGACGGTGGATTAATTTATCACAAATTTCGTTGCAGACATCTGCAATATCAAAATCATTGGTTTCTGAGCCTATTTTAGCATAAAAAACAATGTGAAGCAGTAAATCTCCAAGTTCTTTTTTTACTTCGTTTAAATCATTGTCTAAAATGGCATCGCCTAACTCGTAGGTTTCTTCAATCGTTAAATGCCTTAATGTTTGCAATGTCTGTTTTTTATCCCACGGACACTGCTCACGAAGTTCATCCATAATAATTAATAATCTTTCGAAGGCTTTGAGTTGAAGTTCTTTGCTCATTTTTTTATTTTAAGATACCAAAATTAAAATAATTTGCCGATTAAACGACTCTTTCATAAACTAAAAAAGAAGGCAAAATACCTTCTTTTTAGTTTATATAGATTCTTTAATTTTTCTGCCATTTAATTCCTGAACGCTCCTAAAATTATTTAGCGGCATAATTTTTTTCAAATCACTTATCATTTTAATAGAAACTTCTATTGGTGTCTTAAAAATAAACCACTGAACGCCTTCTGTACAAGGCGGTGTTGTCAATGAACCTGTATAAGTGTAATATGATTTGTTTTGAGGAAGAACTTTATTGATATTAAAATCGTTATTAACTTTTACCGTATCGTTGACTTTGACAGGCAGGTATTTATCAAGAAATTCAAAAGTTTCATTGCTTTTCTTGTCTTCCTGCGCCATAATAGAAACTACGGCAAATTTTCCGTCTTTATTTTTATGAACCATATGAATTTCTAACGGATATCTCACACCTTTTATAGTATGTTCTGCCGATTCATGAAAATGAAATTGCTTTAGTTCGTACTGATCTCCGTTAATTACGATATAGTCTCCAGATTCAAAATCAAATTGAATCGTGTGCCCATTATTGACAACATCGTGAATTTTTGTTTTTTGATTGTAATGAAAATCAATAGGTTTTATTGTTTTATCTGTTTCTGTTTCAACTATATCAATTGGAGATTGTGTTTTTCCTCCGCAATCATTTTGGTCTATTTCTGACCAATGTTCCGGTCCAGCTTCACCTTCGTATTCCCAATGTTTCTTATGGTGTTCTTCGGTTTTTATTGTGTCTGAAGAAATTACAGATTGTTCTGTTTCTTTTGATTTGTTATTACAAGCTGTCGCTAATACTAAAACTGCTATTACGGCAAATTTTTTCATTTTCTTATCATTTAAATTTAGTTTCAAAGTTGAAAAATTATTTCAAACCTTTTATAAAAATACACATAATATACTTATCTACAAAAGTTAGGAACAGCTTACTGCTAAACTGCTATTTTCTTATAAATTTATATTTTAAAAACCTAAATCGTAAATGATTTTAAATAAAAAAATCCTGTTAAGAAATATCTTAACAGGATCAATATATTTGAATTCAGAAAAATTACTTTTCTTCTTTTTTAGCTTTTGGTTTTTTAGCAGCTGGTTCTTTTTTTGGTTTTGCTTCAACAACCGGAGTTTCTTCCGTAGCTTCAACAGCAGCTGGAGCTAAATCAGTTACTAAACCTTTTGCTTCCAGTGTGTTGTACCAGTTTAATACTTTTTTAATATCTGAAGGATAAACTCTTTCTTCATCATAATCCGGTAAAATTTCTTTAAAGTAAGCAGCTAAAGTTGCATTATCTTCTTTGTGAGAAATCGCCTGACCTTTGTTTTCTTTAGCAGCAATTTTCTGCATTACTTCAGTCAATGGTTTTTCTCCTTCGTGTGTATAAATTGAAATTTCTGATAGTAAGCTTACATTACTTTTTAAGTTTACTGTAATTTTTTTTCCGTCTAATAATGATTCTGCCACAAAACCTGTACGAGTCTGCACTTTCAATACATATAAACCTGGTTTCCCAGAAATGGCTAAAATTTTGTCTAAATTCATGTTTATTAAAATTAGTATTAAGAATTTTTGTCTTTTATTAATGTTCTAATTATTTAGAACTTTTATCTACCTTTTTTTGCAGCAGCAAATTTCATTCTGTACTCCTGAAAAGTCTTGCCTTCGGTGATGTTTTTTAATTTCTTTTGAATCAAACGCTTTTTTAAAGAAGATATTTTATCTGTAAATAAAATGCCTTCAATATGATCGTATTCGTGTTGAATAACTCTCGCAATTAAACCGTCAAAAACTTCTGTTTTCATTACGAAATCTTCTTCACAATATTCAATAGTAACAGTTGGTTTTCTGTAAACATCTTCGCGAACGTCCGGAATACTCAAACAACCTTCATTAAAACTCCACTCTTCACCTTCTTCTTTAACGATTTTAGCATTGATAAAAGTTTTTTTGAAACCTTTTAAGTCTTTCTGTTCATTTTCTGGTAAATCCTCATCGTCGCTAAAAGGAGTTGTATCAATAACAAATAGGCGAATAGGAAGACCAACCTGCGGTGCTGCAAGTCCAACTCCTAAAGCATTATACATGGTTTCGTACATGTTTGCTATTGTCTCTTTTAAGTTTGGATAATCTGGCGTAACTGCCGTTCCTACTTTTCTTAAAACAGGATCACCATATCCTACAATTGGTAAAATCATTTGTAATTATTTAATGTTTTATCTAATGAAAACCCTATATTAAGGTTAACATATTTCAGCTGGCAAAAATAGTAAAAAATACTCAACGATAAGCCGTAAAGCCACATTATAACAATTTTTTATAAGCTTTAGAAAACTCCGCTATAATTATGCCAAAATATTTCGTACAATTCTTAACTTTGCTAGTAAACCTCACGATATGCTTGATCGAATCTCAAAATTTACAAACAGTACTTCTTTTTTAAATGCATCAAAAGTTACTATTGCTTCGGTTGTGCCTGTTGTAATTTTGAATTTTTTGGGGCATTTTGAAATAGGCTTTACTATCGCGCTTGGTGCTTTTTATACCTATCCAAGCGATATCCCGAGTTCCTTAAGCCACAAAATCAAAGGGTTAATTGTTGCTTCTTTAATTGTTTCGGGTGTAAATTTATTAGTAAATCTCGCTTATCCCTTTCCTCTTTTATTTTATCCGTTTTTAGGATTTTTATTGTTTTTATGTTCGATGATTTCGGTTTACGGACAACGTGCTACTTTGGTTTCGTTTTCTGCTTTATTATCGATTTCTTTATCATTTGGGCATTTGCACACCGGCTGGGAAGCTTTTCAATATGCAGGATTTATTTTCGCGGGAGGGATTTTATATCTTATCGTTTCGCTTATTTTTCATTTTGTACAGCCTTATAAATATGTAGAATTACAAATTGCGGAGGGTATAAAACTGACTGCAAAGTATTTAAAATTAAGAGGTGATTTATGGAGCCCGGCTGCTGATCGTCAAAAAATAATAGAAAAACAATTAGCGATACAAGTTGACCTGAATTTGATTCATGAGGATTTACGTAAAATGCTGATTGGAAATCAAAACACATCAGCAACTACAACGCAGAATCGAAAAATGCTTTTGGTGTTTATTACTTTGGTTGAAATTCAGGAATTGGCACTTTATACTTCGTTTGACCACAGTAAACTGCATGAAAAGTTTGCCAAGCATCCGGAAGTGCTTCGTACGTATCAAAATGTTGCTTACAAACTGGCTTCTACGCTTAAAAAGCTTTCAAAAAACGTGCATCATATTGCAGTTTATGTAGATAAAGATGATTTAAAAAACGAATTAGATGCGCTTGAGTTTGCCATTTTTGATTATGAAAAAACTTTAGGCAAAGAAGAAGCTGCAGAAGGTGTTTTGATGCTGACCAATATGCTGAAATATGCTAAAAATCAGGTTGGGAAAATTAAAATTATCCAGCGTGCTTTCTCACTCGCAATGCAGTCTTATAAATTAAAAGATAAGGACAAGGAATTAGAAAAATTTTTAACGCCGCAATATTATCCTCTAAGAACACTTATTGAAAACTTAAGTTATTCTTCGTCCATATTCAGGCATTCACTTCGATTAACGATTACCATTTTAATTGGTTTTATAATTGGGAAATTTTTGCCGTTTCAAAATGTATATTGGATTTTATTGACCATTGTAGTAATCATGCGTCCGGGTTATGGTTTAACCAAAGAACGTTCTTACAACAGAATCTTCGGAACTATTTTGGGAGGACTTCTCGCATTTGGGATTGTTTCTGTAATTCAAAATCATGTTGCTTTGAGTATTTTCTCGATTGTGTGTATGCTTTTGGGAATTTCGTTTACACAGATTAACTATAAAATAAGTGCCACATTTGTAACGATGTATGTGGTTTTTATTTACGGAATTTTAACACCTAATGTGGTCGAAGTTATTCAGTTTAGAATATTAGATTCGCTTGCGGGAGCTACTCTGGCTTTTATTGCGAATCAGTTTTTATGGCCGGCTTGGGAGTTTATTAATACGCCCATTCATATCGAAAATTCGATTCGGGCAAATCGAAATTATCTTAAAGAAATTGCTGATTTTTATAATAAAAAAGGGGAAATACCAACATCTTACAGATTATCAAGAAAGAATGCTTTTGTTGAAATAGGAAATTTAATGACCTCTTTTCAACGCATGATGCAGGAACCAAAATCGAAGCAGAAAACAATGCCGCTGGTCAATAAATTGGTGGTTTTAAATCATTCTCTTTTATCTGCTTTAGCATCATTATCGACTTATATCCAATCGCATCAAACAACATCGGCATCAGAATCTTTCAATTATATTATAAAAACTATTTTACAAAATCTGGAACATTCGATTTCTATTTTAAGAAATGAAACGATTATAACGGATACTTTTTTTGATAAAGAAGATGTAACACTTCAATTTGAAGAGCTCAAACGTAAAAATTTTACACGTCTTGCTACAGACGATGAACTGGATAAAGAAACGCGTCAGGCTAAAATGCAGGAGGCTTCGATGGTTATTGAGCAATTGATCTGGATGAGTAATCTTGCGGAGAAAATTTTAAAAATAACAAAAGAATTAAAAGCGGTAAACAACGATTAATATATTTTTTAGCCATAAAAAAAGGACTTAGATAACTAAGTCCTTTTTATTTTAACGGAAGTTTTATTTAATTTTTAAAACTTCTGCTGTATGTTTTCTCATTTCTGCTAAAAGCTCTGGTTTATCGTTCAGCGTTTTACCATAAGATGGAATCATTGTTTTCATTTTAGCTTCCCATTCTGGTGTTTTAATTTGGTTTGTAAAACATCTGCTGATTAAATCAACCATAATGGCAACTGCAGTTGATGCTCCCGGAGAAGCTCCTAATAATACTGCTAAAGTTCCGTCGTGTGTTGTAATAACTTCTGTTCCAAATTCAAGGACTCCGCCTCCATTTTCACCTTTTTTAATTACCTGAACACGCTGACCTGCTTTTTCTAATTTCCAGTCTTTAGAACGTGCGCTTGGCAAATATTCGCGTAGTGCTTTCATTCTGTCTTTTGGAGACTGACGAACCTGCTCAATTAAATATTTTGTTAGAGGAATATTGTGAAATCCGGCAGAAAGCATCGGAATTAAATTGTTTGCTTTTATTGACAATGGTAAATCTAAATAAGATCCATTTTTAAGGAAACGTGTTGAGAATCCTGCAAATGGTCCAAAAAGAAGTGCTTTTTCGCCATCAATTACACGGGTATCAATATGCGGAACAGACATTGGCGGTGCGCCTACGCTTGCTTTTCCGTATACTTTTGCCTGATGTTTTGCAATAACTTCCGGGTTTGTACATTTTAACCATTGACCGCTTACAGGGAAACCACCATAACCGTCGCCTTCTGGAACATGCGCTTTTTCTAATAATGGCAATGAACCACCACCGGCTCCAATAAATACGAATTGGGTATATGCTTTTCTTTTTTGACCTGTAGCTAAATCGGTGATTTTAATTCTCCATGATTTATCCTCACGCTGTCTTAATTTTTGAACTTCGTGATTAAAATATAAAGTTACTCCGTCTAATTTTTCAAGATAATTAAACATGCTTCTGGTTAAGGCTCCGAAGTTAACATCGGTACCAATTTCCATGTGGGTTGCTGCTAATTTTTCTCCTTCTTCTCTGCCTTCCATTACAAGAGGCATCCATTCTTTCAGTTGATTAAAATCTGTACTGAAAGTCATTTCAGAAAAAATTGGATTGCTTTGAAGTGCTTCGAATCTCGTTTTAAGATATTCTACGTTTTTATCTCCCCAAACAAAACTCATGTGAGGAACACTTTTAATAAAATTTTCTGGAGAAGGAACTTTATTTTCCTGTACTAAATACGACCAGAACTGGCGTGAAATTTCAAAAGATTCTGCTATGCTGATTGCTTTTTTAGGATCGATACTTCCATCTGCTTTTTCTGGAGTATAATTTAATTCACAAAAGGCAGAGTGTCCGGTTCCTGCATTATTCCAGGCGTCTGAACTTTCGGCAGCTGCCACATCTAATCTTTCGTAAATTTCAATTTTTATATCGGGCTGCAGCTCTTTCAAAATTAATCCAAGAGTTGCACTCATAATTCCAGCTCCAATAAGCACTACTTCACTATTGGAACGTATTGTATTGTCAGGCATAACAGTAATTTGTTTTAAAATGCAAAGGTACTTTTTTCAATCGCAAAAAAAAACTAATTTTTACATGATAAAAGTTAGAAAATTATAAATTTTTCTAAAAAAGAAGATTTAGTCAGAAATAAACTTAAAAACGCTTAGACGAAAGGTAATCCTGCAGCATAATTGTTGCGGAAATTTCATCGATCAAGCCTTTATTTTGGCGTTGTTTTTTACTTAGTCCGCTGTCAATCATAGTTTGAAAAGCCATTTTTGAAGTAAAACGTTCGTCTCCGCGGATTACTTTCATTTCAGGAAAAATATTCGAGAAATGAGTTACAAAACCATTAATCACAGATGCACTTTCTGATGGCTGACCGTTCATTTGTTTTGGTTCGCCAATTAAAACTGCTTCTACTTTTTCTTTAGCAAAATAATCTTTTAGAAAATCAACTAAAGTATGAGTAGGAATTGTAGTTAAACCAGATGCTATAATCTGCATTTCGTCTGTAACAGCAATTCCGGTGCGTTTTTGTCCGTAGTCTATGGAGAGGATTCTTGGCATTTTATTTAAATTAACAATACAAATATAAACTTATTTAAATTTATACTTTTAAATTAAAAACAAAAGGCCCATCTTGAAAACTCAAAACGGACCCGAACCTAAATATTTAAAACTAAAAATTATTCTCTTTTATCGGTTAAATAATCTGCCGAAAAAACCTCTGTGCTCCTCTTCTTCTCCATCTTGCTCTTCTTCATAATGAGCAAACTTTGCCTGATTTTTTTCATGATCGTAAATTAACTCCTTTATATATTCAACATAAGATTTCTTTTTTTCTTCTAAAAAACCAATCAAATATTTCTCGCTAAACTCTACTCCGCTTGCCGCTTCAATTTGAAGCAACTTTTTATATAATGGCTCAATATGCATCGCAATCACTTCTTGCGGAACAGCTTGTCTTCTTCCAAAATAATTTACAATTACACCATTTTCATCTCTTGCAATATCAAAATCTGTAATAACCCAATAATATCTTCCTGATTTTGCCAGATTTTTTACGATTGCATGAAAGTTTTTTCCGTTTTTAAGATTTTCCCAAAGCACTTTAAAAATAACTTTTGGCATATCGGGATGGCGAATAATATTATGCGGCTGTCCCATTAATTCATAATCTTCGTAACCACAAACATCAACAAAAACTTCATTGGCATATTCAATAACACCAAAAGCATTTGTTTTACTCATAATTACCTGCGTTTTATCCCACGTAACTTCTTTATCGATTACTGTAACTGGGGTTCGAATTTGATTTTCCTGATTCATGTTTAGTAGATTTTATATGTTTTGGATTGGATTTTTAATCCTTATTTCTCAGAATTAATCCGGCAAAAGTAGATTGAAGAAAAACTAGAGAATCTGACATTTGTCATATTTTGATATAAAAAAAACTTTTAGTGGTATATTATTGAAATCGAAATTATATTCAGAAAACGTAATTTATCAAATTAAAAACAAAAAGTTATATTTATAACACTTTCAGCTCCGTTTACTTTTTTGCTTTTACGTAAATACGTTATCTTTGCCAAAAATTTAAACTATGAATTCTTTACAGACTATAATTGAACAAGCTTGGGAAAACAGAGCTTTATTACAAGAAAAAACTACAACTGACGCTATTAGAGAAGTTATCGAATTAGTTGATGCAGGAAAATTACGTGTTGCTGAACCAGTTGGTGATGCTTGGCAGGTAAACGAATGGGTTAAGAAAGCGGTTGTAATGTATTTCCCAATTCAAAAAATGGAAACATGGGAATCTGGTATTTTCGAATATCACGATAAAATGTTGCTAAAAAGAGGTTATGCTGAAAAAGGAATTCGTGTAGTACCAAATGCTGTAGCACGTTACGGAGCTTATATTTCAAGCGGTGTTATTTTAATGCCGAGTTATGTAAATATTGGTGCTTATGTTGACGAAGGAACTATGGTTGATACTTGGGCAACTGTCGGCAGCTGTGCACAAATTGGTAAAAACGTTCACTTAAGCGGTGGTGTTGGTATTGGTGGTGTTTTAGAACCATTACAAGCTGCTCCGGTAATTATTGAAGACGGTGCTTTTATTGGTTCTCGTTGTATTGTTGTAGAAGGTGTTCACGTTGGTAAAGAGGCTGTTCTTGGTGCTAACGTTTGTTTGACTGCTTCAACAAAAATTATTGACGTTACGGGTGACGAACCAGTTGAAATGAAAGGTTTTGTTCCTGCACGTTCTGTGGTAATTCCTGGAAGTTATACTAAAAAATTCGCTGCAGGTGAATTTCAAGTTCCATGTGCTTTAATCATTGGTACTCGTAAACCATCTACAGATTTGAAAACTTCATTAAATAATGCGCTTCGCGAATACGACGTTGCAGTATAATTTATAAAGAACAAATAAATTAAAAAATCCAAATTCCAATTGATTATGATTGGAATTTGGATTTTTTTTGCTTCAATTTGTAACCAATTAAAAGATTCCCTTTTTAGATGAAGATACTTGTTATTCAACAAAAAATGATTGGAGACGTTTTAGTCAGCAGTATTATTTGCAATAATCTGCGTACTGCTTATCCAGATGCTCAAATAGATTATTTGGTTTATGCTTCGACAACTCCGGTTTTAGAAGGTAATTCAAGCATTGACAACATCATTTTATTTGAAGAAAAACATCGAAAAAGCAAAAAAGAATTATTGAACCTTGGTTTTCAAATTCGAAATGAAAAATACGATCTGGTTATTGATGCGTATTCAAAATTAGAAAGCTGGATATTAGTATTTTTAAGCAACGCCAAAAGAAAAATCTCTTATAAAAAACCCGGAAGAAATTTTCTTTACACAGATAATGTTCCTTTTGCACCCTTTCCTAAAACCAATTTAGGTTTGGCAATTGAAAGAAGACTTTCATTAATTGAGCCTTTAGATTTAAAAGTTGAAATAGATCCAATTCCGAAATTATTTGTTTCAGAAAAAGAAAATCAGGAAGCTATATCGGTTTTTGAAAAACATAATGTTCGCAAAGACAGAAAAACAGTAATGATCAGTCTTTTAGGAAGCGAGAAATTAAAAACGTATCCGCTTGAATTCATGTCGAAAGTAGTGGATTATATTGCAGATAATGCCGATGTAAATATTCTTTTTAATTATTTCCCGAAGCAGATTGAAGATGCAAAAACTGTTTTTAACGCCTGCAAACCTTCCACTCAGGAAAAAATATATTTTGATTTATTAGGTGGCGATTTACGTTCGTTTATTGCGATTATGAATCAATGTGATTTAATTATTGGAAATGACGGCGGCGCCATAAATATGGCTAAAGCGCTTGAAAAACCATCGTTTATAATTTTCTCTCCTTGGATTGAAAAGAAAATCTGGGCTACATTTGAAGACGAAATCCACCATTTATCGGTACATTTAAAAAATTATCGTTCGGATTTATTTGAGCAGAAATCTGAAAAAATGCTTAAAAAAGAAGCTTTGTCTTTGTATCAGGAATTTAAACCTGAATTTTTTGAAGGCAAAATTGAATCATTTCTAGAAAAAAATATCCGCTAAAAATGATTTCGTCTCCAAAACAACTTTTATCGGCTTTACTAATCACTTATAACGAAGAATCCAACATACGTGAGGTTCTTGATAATCTGGCTTTCGCCGATGAAATAATAATTGTTGATTCTTTTAGTACAGACAAGACTTTCGAAATCGCATCGACTTACAAAAATGTAAAAATTGTTCAGCGTGCTTTTGATAATTTTGCAATTCAGCGAAACTATACAATAGATTTAGCTTCCAATTCATGGATTCTTTTTATCGATGCTGACGAGCGAATAAGCCCTGAATTGCAGCAAGAAATTAGTACAGAAATAAATCAGCCAAAAAGTGCTTCAGCTTATTTTTTCCGTAGAGATTTTATCTTCGAAAACAAGAAATTATACTTTAGCGGCTGGCAGAATGATAAAATTATCCGTCTTTTTAGAAAAGAAAATGCATGCTATAATAACAATAAAATTGTGCACGAAAAACTAATCGTAAAAGGAGAAACTAAAAAATTAAAGCACAAATTAACGCACCATTCTTATTCTAATTACGAGGATTATAAGCAAAAAATGATTTTCTACGGACAGTTAAAGGCGCAGGAAGAGTTAACAAAGAATACTAACCCTAACTTTTTTCATTTCTATATTCGACCTGTTTATCAGTTTTTAAACCAATATTTATTAAGGCTTGGATTTTTAGACGGAAGAAAGGGAATTATTATCTGTTACTTAAATGCTTTAAGTGTAGCGGTTCGTTTTCAGGAACTTAAAAAAATCCAGAAACAAATTAAGATTTCTTCCAGAACTTAAGTTTCTTTTTCAATCTTTTCTTTCTTGCAAATTCTTCCTGAAAAGTAGAAGTTGCCTGCCACATTTTTTCGAAAATTTCTGTTTCAGATTTATCCGTATAGAATTTAGAATATTCATTACTCATTACAGCAATCATTTCTTGTTTAGGCGTTAAACGGCTAAAATTGTTCATGCGCTGTTCAAAACTCATATTATCATGAAAATTCATTCGGTTTAAATCTACTAAAAAGAAACTATAAATATTGTTTTCGTTCTTTTTAATTAATGTATTTCCCGGCGAATGATCAAGAAACTCTACTCCTTTTTGATGAAGATCAAAAGTGAATTTTGTAAACTGTCTTAAAATGTTATCGTTATCAGGATATTCAGGAATTTCTACCAATTCTCTATAAGTCAGCTCTGTAATTAAATGTTCACTGGCATAGTAGCTGTCTTTTAAACCTACTAAATTAAAATTTTCAAGAAATGCAATTGGTTCTGGAGTTCCAATTCCTTTTTCTAATAAAATCGTAGCATATTCAAACGAACGTCTGGCTTTTGATTTTCTAAAGTATTTATAGGCAATTTTGTTAACTATATTCGGAATTTTAAATGATTTGATATTGATTTTTTTTCCATCTAAATCAAACAATTTTATCTTATTACGATCTCCGTTTCCAAAAAGTTCGCCAGACGAGCCAAACGTTTTGATGGTATCCAGAATTGACGGAGCATTATTTTCGAAAGAAGGATTTACTTTAAAATTCATCAGTAGTTTTTTATAAGGGGACAAAAATACGGATACGATTTAAGACTTCAAATTATTATTGTACTTTCGTAAAAAAAGAAAATAATGTCCTCAAAAAGTATCTTTCTAGAAACGCATAATATCAACAACAGAGCATCGGGTTTAGGAACTTTTAATTATGAATTAATTAAAGGATTGTCTACGTTAGATTTTAATAATTATGAATTAACGCTGAACAGTGCAAAACCAGAACTTTTAAAAGACGAATTTAATGATAAATTTAAATATCATAAATACAGCAGTCTTTCAAGACATCCGTTGTTTAGAATTCGAAAAAAATACGATTTATGGCATTCTTTAAATCAAAATATTAAAGTTGAACCTTTTCATAAAATTAATTATCTGCTAACTGTTCACGATATTCATTTTGTAGAAGAAGTTTCAAACAATAAAAGCCCTAAATTAAAGAGGCTTTTTGCAGAAAAATTAGAAAGATCTACTGCAATTACTTATATCTCAGAATTTGCAAAAAAACACACGCACGAACATTTTAATGTTCCAAATGTTCCCGAATATGTAATTTATAACGGAAACCCAATTTCAACACTTTTAGATACTTCTGCTTTTGTTCCGGATGTTCCTGTTGACAAACCTTTCTTTTATTCTATTGGAGATTTTATAGAAAGAAAAAATTATATTTCGATCATTAACATGATGAAATTAATTAAGGATTTTAATTTAATCATTTCCGGAAACAACAATAAAAAATACGGTGAAAAAATCAAGAAATTGATTATTGACAATGGCTTAAGCAATCAGGTTTTTTTAACCGGAAAAGTGTCTGATGAAGGGAAACAGTTTTATATGAAAAACTGTACCGCATTTCTTTTCCCGTCCATTCGTGAAGGTTTCGGACTTCCGCCAATTGAAGCGATGAGTTTTGGTAAACCGGTATTTTTATCTGATAAAACTTCATTGCCAGAAATTGGAGGCGATGTTTCTAATTATTGGAACAATTTTGATCCTGAATACATGAAAGATATTCTTTTTAACGGATTAACCAATTTTGACAACAACAAAACCGAAATCGAAAATCAGCTTAAAAAAAGAGCTGCAAGTTTCGATTGGAAAGTTGCAGCTGCTGAATATTTTAATGTATACAAAGAGATCGTAAAATAAATTCTATTTATTTAAATGCTTAAACCACTGCCCGACATTTTTTTTCCAAATGAAAAAATCTGAGGGCAGAACTTTAAAAAAGTCCAGGTTATTTTTGATTTCATTAAAAGTTGAACCTTTAACAAATGCCAGTTTTTTCCATTTTTCTGGTTCCATGTAAAAGAAGTTTCGCATGCTTTTATAGTTGCACTCGTTTACGGTTTCCCATTTGTTTAGAAACTCTTCTTTATTGATATCGGTATCATGTCCCCAATTGTTAAACTTCATTTCCAGTTCTTCTTTAGTTCTGGATATGCATTCGTGTAAAATTGGGCCTTTAAAATAAATAATTCTTTTACGAGTTTGTCTTCCTATTTTATAACTAGGATAGTTTGTAGCCACCATGATTTTGGTTGGCTTTTTAACATACAAAACTCCCTTATCTAATCTTTTATAAAGATTTATAAGGCATGGAGAAATCTGAACCTGATTTTTTTCGGGATTATTCAAAAAATGATTTTTAGATTTTAAGAATTTTACAAATGCTTTGAAATCCAGAAAATATTCATCTGCATCTAACTGGATCAGCCAGTTTCCTATGCCCATTTTTTCGGCAAGAATTTTTCGCTCCAAAACTTCACATTGCATGCTGGTCAGTTCCGGGTGATAAAAATTATCTTCTAATATTTCTATTTTAGAATCGACATCAATCGTCCTTAACCATTGAAAAAAATCATCTTCTATAACAAAAGATTCTCCTTTCCAGGTCTTTCTTTCCTTATCAATTGCTAAAAAAATTGAGTCAGATTCTTTATATACTTGTGGAATAGCAATTTTAAGCAATTCATAATCATACGACACTAAAAATCCGACCTGAATTTTTTTCATTTATTTAAATTTGTTAGGGGCAAAGATAAAAACATTCCGAAATTATCTATGAAATTTGCTTTCTAATTTTTAAGATAATTTTAACTTAAACCTTATCTTTGCCTTTTAAAACAAAAACCATGCAAATTCTTCAATTTCCTGAAATTTCTGTGATAATTCCTGTGTTTAATGCTGCATCTTTTTTGCACGAAAGCATTGAAAGTATCTTAAATCAAACATTCTCAGACTTTGAGCTCATTATATTAAACGATAAATCTACTGATGAAAGTTTAGAAATAATTAAAAATTTTCAAGCTAAAGATAATCGAATAATTATTATAGACAAAGAACAGAATGTTGGACCGGCAAACCTTAGGAATGAAGGTATTAACGCTGCAAAAGGCACTTATATTGCATTGATGGATGCTGATGATATTGCTTTACTAACACGTTTTGAAAAACAAATTGAGGTATTAAAAAACAATCCAGAAATTGGTGTTTGCGGTACATGGTTTACTTTTTTTGGATCAAAAAAAGATAAAATCATAAAACATAACACGAATCCTGACGCTATAAAAGTATCTTTTTTACACAGTTGTAACATTGGGAATCCAACTGTAATGTTTAAGAAAGAAGTTTTAGGAGATTTAAAATTCGATAACGACTATGTTCCAGTCGAGGATTATGATTTATGGAGCAGACTATTGGCTAAAACTAACTTTTATAATATTCCTGAATCTTTACTAAATTACAGACAGCATAATAACAATATTAGTAAAACAAAAATTGATAATGTAAACCGATCTGTAAAAAGAGTAAAAGTAAATCAATTGGCTGCGCTTGAAATTAATCCTACAGATCCAAAAATTGATTTTTACCTAAATGCTGTTTCGTTTAAAAAAGGCCTTTCTCCAGAAGAAATTATAGAAACTATTAACGCATCAAAATTCCTGCTTTCGCAAAATGAAAAGTTAGGATATTTTAATCACGAGATTTTTCAAAAACATATCACTAAAAATTTAATCCGCATTATTAGAAATGCAGGTTCTTATAACCTTTCATTTTATAAGCATTTGAAAAATAACGAAGGCGCATTATTCCAAAAAATAAACTTCGTTGATAAAGTGATTCTCTATTTTAAATCCTTAACCGGGAAGTAATAATTAGATATTTGTTTTAATATATCGCCACAGATATTTCATTTTTAATGACAGACTGGCTTTATCTAAAAATTCATTTATAGCATTTTGATGATCTTTGCCGTTTTTAAACTCTTTGTTTTTACGCAATTTCAAAGCCTCAAAAGCCGAAGCTTTCAGCAGAGTTCCCAAAACTCTTTTAATGTTTTGTGTTCTGGACTGCGGGATGTTATCAAATATCTCTTTTAAATTTAGATAAGAGGAATAACGCTGTAGGAATGGTGTCTGCAAAGAATAAATTCCTCCTGAATGCCATCTGTAAACTGCGCCTTGAAAATTCAGGAAAGCTCCTTTTCCGTTACAAAGAGCCAAAGCATAAAGGGTGTTATCTTTACTGTATTGGAACTTTTTGTAATCTAAAGGATCGACAGCATCTTTCTTGAAAACGCTGGTTAAAGTGTAAGTACAATACGGTTTAAAAAGAGTATTGAAATCAATTGTATATACGACTGGTAAAGTGCTATTAAAATCGTTTGGTATTAATTCAGCTTCTTTTTTAGTATAAAAATCTGTCCAGGTAATTACATACTCCGAATTGTTTTCTAAAAAATCAACTTGTTTTTGCAGTTTTAATTCATCAATCCAATAATCGTCTCCTTCGCACAATGCAATATACTTTCCTTGTGCCTTTGGAAAAGTAAAATCGCTCCAAATATTAACCTCTTTTTTAGAATACTGATTTTCTTTCTGTAAAATTGGTTTTATAATTAAAGAATATTTTGAAGCAAAATCATTAATTACAGATGCAGTATTATCTGTAGAAGCATCATCGTGCACGATTATCTCAAATGGAAATGTAGTTTTTTGAATTAAAAAGCCATTTAGCGTTTCACCTATAAAACTTTCATGATTAAATGTCGTACAAATAATACTTACTAAAGGCTGTGTATCACTATTTTTCCAACTTGAAATGATATCGTTTTGATCTCTCATATTTGAATTTATTCACTAAACAAAACCTAGTATTATTGTTATCAATATTTTATGATTTACAAAAATCTAAATCTTTAGTAAGGATTTTTAAAAGTCCATTTTTTTTGCAGGAACTCCAAAAACAGTAGTATTTTCTTTTACGTTTTTAATAACAAGGCTGGCAGCACCAACTGTTGCGCCTTTTCTAACGATAATATTAGGCAAAACTGTAGCGCGAGTATTTAAGCATACTTCTTCTTCTAATACAGCATAACCTCCGGTAAAACTATAGGCGTTTATATGACACCATTTACCAATTTTAGAGTCATGCCCAATTGCTACAAATCCCTGAATTGTTACAAAATCATCAAGTACGCAGTCGTTGCTAATATTAGAATACATGAATACAATTATACCGTTACCTAATTTTACGTTTGATGTAAAAACCACCGTTGGGTGAATCAAATTAATAAATTGACCTCCTTTTGATAAAATTATTTCAACATAATGCTTTTTCCATTGTACACTTCCAAGTGCACAAACAAATACATCATTATCCTGAATTTCATAATTTTCTACTGATGAAATTATAGCCGGGTAATTTTCAAAACCATCTAAAGCATCTAATTTATCATCTAAGAAACCTTTTATAGTATATTCAGTATTATAGCCCGAACATTGTCTTGCAAGCCCGCATACCTCACGGCCATACCCTCTTGCTCCTATTATGATTAAATTTTTCATCTTTAAATTATTAAGTTACAAGCAGCCCAGGAGTATCCTACGCCAAATCCTGCCAATATCAAATTCTTGGATTCTATTAATTTCCCTTGTTTTTGAGCTTCATATAAAGCAATTGGAATTGTTGATGAAACTGTGTTTCCACATTCTTCCATAGCAATAAAAAACTTTTCTTCGGGAATTTTTATTTTCTTTCTCAGATGATTGAGCATGTATTTATTTGCCTGATGAAAGATATATAAATCGATATCTTCTTTGGTTAAGTTCGATTTCTCTAAAATAGCCTCTGTAAGTTTTGGAACAAATTCTCCTGTAAAATTGAAGATTTCTGCGCCGTTCATATACAAATTTTTATCATTTCGAACGTTTCCAAATTCATCTGAAATATCTTCATTTTCATTAGAAACCGGAAAACGCATTCCGCCTTGTTTTACAATTAAGTTTTCTGCTCCTTTTCCATCTGTTCCAAAAATAAATTTACCAAGAGAACAAAATCCTTCTTCGCTTGATATTAATGTCGCAGCCGCAGCGTCTCCAAAAATAGTTTTGTTACTTTTATCTTTATGATGAATGAATTTAGAATAGGTTTCGGAGGTAATCAGCAAAACATTTTTTGCCATTTCACCAGCTATTAAGCCTTTTGCTAAGCTTAATCCATAAACAAATCCTGAACATCCAAGGTTAAAATCTAAAGCTCCTATTGAAGTATTTAAACCTAATTTATCCTGAATAATACAAGCCGTTGTAGGCAAAAAATAATCTGGACTTTGCGTACAAAACAATAAGTAATCAATAGTCGATTTGTCAATATTATGCTCTGCAAATAATTGTTCCGCAGCTTTTACGGCCATATCAGATGAAAATTCATCTTTTGCACTTATGTGTCTTGAATTGATTCCGGTTTTAGAACTGATTTTTTCAATATCCCATTCCGGAAATTCTTTATTTATTAAATCATTCGACAGAACTTCTTCTGGAAGATAATAAGATATGGCTTTTATATTAGCTTTCATTTTCTAGGAATTTTAAATATTGTTTTTGAAAATGATGTACTCGCTCTTCTTCATCAGATAGTTTTCCTGATAAATTGGTATGTCTTACGCCTTGCTGAACAAGCTGACAAACCGTTTTATCTTCATCAAAAACTTGTCTGTTAAAACCAATTAAAGATTCTTCAAAAGCCTTAATTACAATTGGTGTTTTTTCAGAATCATCTGTAGCGGTTGTAAAAACGTAACTTGTAAATTTTGTACTGTCTGGTGTAATTGGTTCAATTAAAGAATAATTAAACGAAATACCGTGTGTACTTGATATCAACAAATTAGGAAAAATCAATATATGTTTGTAGCCTTCAATATCGTAACTTCTTGGTGAATAATAGGAATTGATTTTTTTATATCCTCCTTTATCTTTTACGATATTCAAATCACTGGTCCAGCTTGAATTAGTTTTATCAAAAGTAAAATCTAATCCCGAAGGTTCCAATTTGGCAAGTGTTTCAGCATGTACTAAACCAACGTGATAACTTTCAAGCGTGTTTTCGACAATCACTTTCCAATTTGCATTTATTTCCATAGAATTAACATCAATTCTATTTCCTAAACTTAATGACATTGTCTTTAATTCATCATAAAATACGCCTATAAAATCTTCTAAAGGCTCGATGTCTTCATTTAAGGAAACAAAACATAAATCTCCACAAAATGAAATTTTAAATTCCTTTAATTTCATTTCACAAAGTTCTTCTTTAGAGAATTTTTTAAACAAAGGTTTCTTCGGAATTCCGCTTGGAATTCCGTTTTTATCATACGCCCATCCATGATAAGGACAAACTAAAGGTCTATTTCCAGATGCTTCTTGCTGAATTATGGAAAAACGGTGTGAACAAACGTTTAAAAATGATTTAATCTCGCCTCTTACATTTTGAACCACAACTGGTGTGCCTGCAATTTTTAAAGCAATGAAGTCATTATCATTTAAAAAATCTGATCTGAATCCCACAAAATGCCACACTTTTTTAAAAAGCATATTGTTTTCTTGCTCAAAAACAGCGTCATCATAATAATGAAAAGCAGGTATGTTTGAATTCATAATTTTTATTTTAATGTGAATCCGCCATCAATAATTAAGTCAGAACCTGTCATCCACTTACTCATATCACTTAATAAATACATAACCAGTCCCGCAACATCTGATGGTTCCCCATATCCCAGCGGATATTCTAATTCAGCTCTTTTTAATTCTTCTTCAGAAGCTGCGTCACTTGCCTGTTCTGTCATTGCTGTTTTCACAATTCCCGGGCAAATGCTATTTGATCTAATTCCCTGCGGAGCCAGCTCTGTAGCCAATACTTTAGAAAAAGATATTAAGGCGGCTTTTGACGCTGCATACATAGCAGTTCCGCCCACGCCTAGTTTTGAGGAAATTGATGATATAAAAACAAGTGATGCTTTTTTATTCAGCAATTTCTTTTTGATTAGTTTTTGACTTAAAACAACATTACTGTCAAAGTTTACAGAAAACACGGAATCTATTTTACTTTCGTTCAAAAACTTAACCGGCAGGTACTCTACAATACCGGCATTAAAAATAACACCGTCATAAGGTAAACTTTGCGCAATTAATTCATCAATATCTGCAGCATTAGAAAGATCAACAGCATGCATTTTGTGACCGCTTCCGCTTAATAATGAAATTGTTTCCTGCAGTTTTTCTACATTTCTTCCTACTATAGTAACAGTTGCTCCTAGTTTTGAAGCTGAAATTGCTATTTCTCTGCCAATTCCCTGAGATGCACCTGTAACTAATATATTTTTATCTTGTAATGTAATCATTCTATAATTCGATTAAATCCAGAACCTCTATTTTACAATCTTCAACAAACACGGTTCCCCATGATAATCCTACACCAAAACCGCACATTAATAAATTAGAAGATTTATTTTCTATCTTATCTTTTAATTCTGAAACTATGGTTAACGGAATTGTCGCTGAAGAAGTGTTTCCAAAATGCTGTAACGAATACGGAACTTTTTCAACAGGAAGTTTTAATTTTTTGGCAATCATTTTATTCATCATCAAATTTGCCTGATGAAAAATAAAATAATCTATTTTTTCTTTATCAATTGTATATTTTTCCAACAGCTTATTTACTGTTTTAGGTCCTTGTGATATTCCAAAGCCAAAAACATCCATACCATCAAGAACTAAATCGCAGGAATTACGGCTAATTCCTTCTTCAATCAGTTTTGTTTCTAAAGAATCAGCGTTTATTCTGTTTCTTGATCCTCCATCGGGTACAATTATAGTCTTATAACCTGAACCGTCTGTACCTAAATCAAAAAGGAAGTTTCCTGTATTTTCAAGTTCAAATGCAGTTGCGCTTCCGGCATCTCCAAAAAGCGGTAATGTACTTTTATCTTTATCTGAAACAATTTTACTAATGGTATCTCCTGCTAAAAGCAAACCTTTTTTTAAACCAGTTGCTTTCATCATTCCTGCAATAATCGACATTCCGTATACATATCCTGAACATCCCAGCGGAACATCAAAAGCAATACAATTGGTAGATAAACCTAATCTGTCCTGAAGAATAGCCGCAGAAATTGGCAAAATATAATCGCCGGTTTGTGAAACAAAAACCAAAATTTCGATTTCGTCTTTCTGCCAATTTAAATCTTTAATTAATTTTTCAGCAGATTCACAGCATAAATCAGACGTACAAATTTCTTTTGAAGCAATGCGTCGTTCTTCAACTCCTGTTACATCTATAAATTTCTGGATTTCTTCCTTTGTCAATATATCCAAGTCAATATTGCGTTCCTTGTTTTTAGGAACACAGCAAGAAATACCTTTTATTGCAATATCATTTATTGAAAAAACGGCCATTTAATTATCCTTTATTTTTAATTATTTCGAAGATATCATTTAATGAATCTGAAGATTTAATATCATCTCCCGTTAACTTCACAGAATATTCTTCATCAGCCATTGCAATTAATGATAAAGCTGTTAATGAGTTCCACTCATCTAAATCTCTAAAAACAGTTTCCTGTGTGATTAAAGCCGCATCTGTATCATCTAAAATATCTGCAAAATTTTTCAAAAAAGCGTTGATTTCCATAGTAATCCTATAATTTATTTTTGTTTATTCTTTAATATTGATTTTCGAAAACATCAAAAAGTGTTCCTTTAATTTCGCTAAAACCTCTTAAAACCTTGTCTGTCAAGTACGTTAGTAACGAGTTTAACTTCCTGCAATGTTATAATAGCTATTAATACCAAAAATTAAGGTTTCTTTTCCTAATTTTACCCCGCAAATATAACAATAGTTTATCCGTAATGATAAATTAAACTCATTAAATCCATAATTAAATGATTCCTGTAACCAAAACTTTTTTGCCCCCGCAAGAAGAATATAATTCTTATGTAAAACGTGCATGGGATAAAGTTTGGCTAACAAATAGAGGCGAACTTACTTTAGAATTAGAAGATAAACTTAAAAATCTTCTTGACGTTTCTAATTTGATAATTACTAATAACGGTACAATTCCTATTCAAATTGCCTTAAAACTGTTTGGAGAAGGCGGTGAAATTATCACTACACCATTTTCATATGTTGCTACATCTGCGGCAATTGTATGGGAAAACTGCAAGCCTGTATTTGTAGATATCAATCCGAATTATTTAACAATTGACGAAACCAAAATTGAAGCTGCAATAACACCCAAAACTACTGCCATATTAGCAACCCACGTTTTTGGAAATCCGTGTGATGTTATTGCTATCGAAAATATTGCAAAAAAACATAATCTAAAAGTTATTTACGATGCTGCACATTGTTTTGGAGTAAAATTCAACAATCAGTCTGTATTTAATTTTGGCGATGTAAGCACTTGTAGTTTTCATGCTACTAAATTATTTCATACAGGAGAAGGCGGTGCTATGTTTTGTAACGATGCAGCCATTTTTCATCAGCTTTATTATAGTCATAATTTTGGGCATAATGGCCCTTTGGCCTTTCATGGTTTAGGGATAAATGCTAAAATTTCAGAACTGCAGTCGGCAATGGGTCTGGCGGTGCTTCCTTATATGGACCACATTATTTCTGAAAGAAAAAAAGTGGTTGATTTCTATAATAACAATTTAAATTTCAATACTGTAAAAACTTTAAAAATAAGAGAAAACACAGAATGGAATTATAGTTATTATCCAGTAATTTTAGATTCGGAAGAAACTTTATTACGTGTTTCAGAAGCTTTAGCAAAAGATGATATAATTCCCCGACGTTATTTTTATCCTTCTTTAAATACTATAGAATATACTAAAGGAGAAAAAATGCCTGTTTCTGAATCTATCGCATCGCGAATTTTATGTTTACCATTATATGTGGGAATTTCTGAAGCAGATTTAGAAAATATAACGCAAATTATAAATACACAAACAGCATAATAACAGCAGTATACTGTTATTATTAAAAATATTTAGGTCATGAGTCAAGATATAAATACTGAAGTTCACAATGCTTACGAAGTGATTAAAGAAGGAGGCATTATTCTTTACCCTACAGATACTGTTTGGGGAATAGGTTGTGATGCTACTAATCCTGAAGCTGTTGCTAAAATCTATAAGTTAAAACAACGTGCCGAAACACAAAGCATGATTGTTTTAATGAATGGTGAAAAAATGATTTACAACGTTTTTAAAAATGTTCCGGAAGTGGCGTGGCAAATTATGGATTTATCTGAAAAACCAACTACTTTAATTTTAGACGAAGCCAGAAATGTTGCTCATAATATTATTGCAGCCGATAAATCACTCGGAATAAGATTGGTAAAAGAACCTTTTTGTTTCAAATTAATGGAAAGAATGAAAAAACCATTGGTTTCGACTTCTGCAAATATTTCAGGACAGCCTACTCCTATTTCTTTCAAAGACATTAATCCTGAAATCATTAAAGGTGTTGATTATGTTGTAAAACTAAATCAGGATAAAATTGCCGGAAAACCATCGACAATTATCAAATTGACAAATGATTCGCAGGTAAAAGTTATTCGAAAGTAATTTTAGATTTTAGATTTTTTGAATGAAGAATTTAGAATCTTAGCAACTCGGGCTTCGACTTCGCTCAGCCTGACAGGCCTATAATGTCATCCTGAGCGAAGTCGAAGGATATTTTCAATTAGAACTTAGAATCTTAGCATCTCAGAGCCTTAGAAAACTTTGTCCCTTTGTAACTCTGAACCTTTGTAACTAAAAACTAAACAACTTTTAAACTCTCAATCAACCAGTCGATATCTTCTTTTGTGTTGTAATGACTAAATGAAATTCGGAGATTTGGTAGTTTTAAATCATCCTCTGAAAGCATTTCTTTTAAAACATGCGAAGGTTTTATACTTCCGGACTGGCAGGCGCTTCCTCTGGAAACTGCAATTCCTTTCATATCTAAGCTAAATAAAAGCATTGAAGTTTTATCTGAAGAAAAAGGTAAAGTGATATTGATGATATTATAAAAATCATCTTTTTTTCCGTTAATTCTAAAACCTGAAAAATTCAGCTCTAATTGCTCAATCAGATATTTTTTCAGGTCAGAAATATGATTTCTTTCTGCCTCTAAATTTTCATAAGAAAGGGACAAAGCCTTTGCCATTCCTGCAATTTGATGTACGGCTTCTGTTCCGGCACGAAGGCCTTTTTCTTGTTCTCCACCAAAAATTAAAGGTTGCAAACCGGAGTTTTTTCGGATGAAAGCAAAACCAACGCCTTTTGGTCCGTGAAATTTATGTGCACTTGCTAAAATAAAATCAACAGGAATTTTTTGAAGATCGATTTCCGTTTTTCCAACCGACTGAACGGTATCTGAATGAAACAACGCATTGTATTGTTTACAGATAACTCCCACTCTATCCAAATCTAAAATAGTTCCTGTTTCGTTGTTTACATGCATTAAACTAACAATAGTTTTCTTTTCGTTTGAAAGTAAATTAGAAAGATGCGTTAAATCAATACTTCCGTCTTGATTAACATTTACATAATCAACCTGAATATTATAATCTGACTGCAGTGCCAAAACGCTGTATAAAACAGCATGATGCTCAATTTTTGTAGTTATGATACGCTCTACTTTAAGATCTTCAACTGCCGATCTCAAAATCCAGTTATTCGCTTCTGTTCCGCCAGAAGTAAAAATAATTTCCTGTGCAGAGCAGTTTAAATGCTTGGCAATGCTTTTTCTTGAAAGTTCTAAAACTGTTTTAGCATTTCGTCCAAAACTATGCGTAGAAGACGGGTTACCAAAATCGTCTGCCATAATTTTAGTCATTTCCTGAATTACTTCAGGTCGCATGGCAGTTGTTGAGGCGTTATCGAGGTATACTTTTTTCATTGGTGCAAAGTTATGAAATATCAATTGTCAAATCTAAAAGTTCATTTGCCAAATTTTTCACTATTTTTGACCCAAATAAAATTACGATGAAAAAATATGTAAGCCTTTTAATATTGGCTCTTTTGTTAAACGGCTGCGACGACGGCGATTTAACTGTAGATACAATCGATTTTGCAGATGTTCAAACTTCGGCAAGCTGTCCTAATTCAAGTACTGATGAAACTGCTCCAACTCTAATTTATAAATTAAAAACTCAGGAATCATTAGTAATCCAGATGCCGGCAAACAGTATTAAAACCGATGCCACGCCAGTTGGCACGCCGCTTACTTATGACATTGACAATTCAACTTATCGTGTACTATACAGAGCTTATGATGGTACCGTTGCAATTAATAATATTTGCGGTACTATACCACCAAGAACTCCAAATGTAACAGAAGAATGGCAGGCTACAGCAGGTATAATTGAAGTTACATCAACACAGGTTACAGGTGATAAAAGTGCAACTGACGGAAGCACTAGAATTACAGGTTATAATCATCAAATTGTTTTTAGAAACATTACATTCTTAAAACCTGCAGGTCCTCAAACAGAAGAAGAATTTGTTTTTGGAAATTACACGACTGCAGCAGATCCGATAAATTTAACTTTTACAACTGTGCCAACGCAATGTACAGATAAGAAACAAGTTTTTAATTTTAACCCAACTTCTTATATGCAGGTTAATAATCTGGACCAGAATCTTATTCAACAAGTAGTAGGCACAAGATCTTCAGCAATAACTGCAGCAGCAAACAATATAACGTATACTACTTTTAAATCTAATACAGGAACTTTAACCAGCTCATATTTTTGTATAAGCCCAGCACCTTCAGCTCCAGCTGTAAGCACAGTATGGAATAGCGTAGTAGATAACAATGGTATTGTTGAAGTTACAACAACAGCAACAGGTACAACAAGCATTGTTTACAAGCATACTATTACCATAAAAAATGTAACTCTTAAAAAAGGAAACAGCAGTTTTTATCTAGCAGATAATTTTGTTCTTGGTACAATAACTGATGCGCCTGTAACTGCACCTACGGCTAAAAAATAGTAAAAAGATATTCTTACAAAAAGCGTCTGTTTTTTGATCCGGTTTTTATTAAATCAGATTCAAAAACAGACGATTTTTTATGCTTAAAAACAAACGATTTTAAGACTTTAAAATTCGTTTATTTATTGTTTTGGCGAATATAAACTTCAGTCGCACCTAAGCCGTATTTTTGATAATTGGCATCTTGAAAATCAATTCCGTCGTAACGGCCTAATAAAAAATCAAGTTCGGCTTTTAAAATCCCTTCACCAACACCGTGAATAAAAACGATTTTTGGAATGCGGTTTTTAATCGCAAATTCGATATGTCTTTTTGCAGTTTCTGTCTGCAGCGTCAGGATATCATAATTTGACATTCCGCGTTTATTTGGAACCAGTTTTTCGATATGCAAATCAAATTCCGGAGCCGCAATTTCGCGTTTATCTTTCTTTTCCTTAACAAAACTTCTTGGTTTTGGCTCTGTTTTTTCTTTTGAAATCTCTTCTAAATCAATTCTTTTAATAGAATTCATTAAATTACTGGAATCCTGAATTTTAAGCAGCTCATTGACAAAAAATGTCATCATGAATCCATCTTCAGTTTCAATCAAAACTTCTTTATTTTTAACCGAAACCACTGTTCCGTTTATTGCTTCGTCTAATACCGAAACTTTATCTCCTTTAGTCAACATCCTGCTCCTCTTTTTCTTGATTTTTACTCGGCGTTTTTGCACTTAACTGCATCATCCCATACATAAAAACGGCAATTGCAATTACCATTATATAGATATTTTTATCATCAGAAACCTGCTCATATAATGCAACTGAAATGGCAAGAATCATAATTAAAATTTTAAAAGCTTTCATTTTTTAAAGTTTAAGAATCCAAAAGTATAAAACTTTAAAATAGAAGTTTCTTTCTTCTGAAATGTTATCGAATATTTTTTTGTAAAATTGTAAAAAATTACCCTGTGAATTTAGAGAAATATATGATCCCCTGCCTCTTCAAAAAACTCTTTGGTTTTGAGTGTCTGGGCTGTGGTTTTCAACGTTCTTTATTCTTACTTTTTCAAGGTGAATTTTCGGCCGCTTTTAAGATGTATCCGGCGATCTACACTACGCTGTTATTTTTAATTTTACTCGCTTTATATTTTTTGGATAAATCCAGAAACTATCAAAAAATTATCTGGAAAGCTGCCGGGATAAATATCATTTTTATGTGCTTGGGTTATTACTACAAGCACTTTTATCTTTGATATTTTTAAGTCTTATTATTTCTTAATCTGATTCAAAATATCATTCATCATCTCAATTTGAACTTTCTGAATTTCGATTAATTCCTGTTGCTGGTGCATAATTAAATGATCAATTTTATCGTGAATCATTCTTATTTCTAATTCAGATTTCAGGTTAATCATATAATCTTTTTTGGCACGGTTTCGGTCTTTTTCTTCCTGACGGTTTTGGCTCATCATAATTACAGGTGCCTGAAGTGCTGCTATACAAGATAATATCAAATTCAACAAAATAAACGGATACGGATCAAAACCTTTATCCAATAAAAAATAAACATTTGAGCCAATCCAAACAACAATAAAAGCCACAAACGAAATAATAAAAGTCCAGCTCCCGCCAAAATCTGCCACTTTATCGGCTATTTTTTGCCCAAAACTCCTTTTTTCATCTTCATCTTCAACAATGCTTACAATTGATTTATCTTCTTTTAAAGAGGAAATAACGCTTTTTTCAAGGTCAGAAAGTGTTCCAATTTCAGCAGATAAATAATTAGAAATATATTTTTGACGGTATTCATTCAATTCCTGAACCGAAATACAATCATCGTCACAAAACGAAGGATGATCTTTTATAATAAGGCCTAAAATGGGATCGTGGATAGAATTACCGCAAATTTTCTCACTTTCGGGAAAAGAAATATCAGAAATCGAACTTTTAAAAGTTGAATTATTTTTCATTTTTGTAGATTTTATCCGCTAATTTACACAATTAACTTCTTAAGAATCATATAAAATAGAAGCATTTATTAATCTTTTATTTATCACAAATACAATTCTGAAACCAAAATTTCTTTCGTTAAATCGTGTCCTTATTTACAAAAAACGTCTTACTTTTAACGTTTTAAAATATCCACTCAATTTTACTATTGTGACTAAAGACAATATCATACAAAATATTAAGGCTTTAAAAAGCCATTCTAATATAAACTACGGTATCAAAACCAAAACTGAAGATTTTACCGAGAAGCTTTTTTATACTCTTTTTGATTCAAATGCGGCTCTTGACGAAAGTATTGATGAACTTGAAATCCGTTTTAAGGAAATAGCCGTTCTGGCCTGCAAAAAACCTCAAAATTTATGCGAGTCGATTTGGGACAGATTTGTAGCTAAACTTCCGGGCGTTTTAGAAAAATTAAATCAGGATGCCGAATATATTTTAGAAAACGATCCTGCATCAAACAGTATTGATGAAGTTTATTTAGCCTACCCAGGCTTTTACGCTATTGCTATTTACAGATTAAGCCACGAATTGTATCATTTAGATTTATTGCTGTTTTCAAGATTAATGAGCGAATATGCGCATAGAATTACCGGAACTGATATTCATGCCGGTGCCGACATTGCTTCGCCATTTTTTATAGATCACGCCACAGGAATTGTTATCGGGCAAACTTCCGTTATTAAAAAACACGTTAAGATTTATCAGGGTGTTACGCTGGGAGCTTTGAGCGTAAGCAAAGACATGAAAAACTCTAAAAGACACCCAACTGTTGAAGCAAATGTGTGCATTTATGCCAATGCAACGATTTTAGGAGGCGAAACCATCATTGGAAAAAACAGTATTATTGGCGGTAATTCATGGATTACGAAATCAATTCCCGAAGATTCGATTGTACTTAATACCACCACAACAGAAGTTAAAATAAAAGAAAAAAAATAAAATGGGCCCACAGAAGTTACTAAACCTAATTGGAAATACTCCATTGATGGAAACTGTCAATTTGGTTAAGAATAAAAACGTTAAGCTTTTACTGAAACTGGAAGGGAATAATCCCGGCGGAAGTGTAAAAGACAGAGCAGCATATAACATGATTGCGGCAGCTCTTGAAAGAGGAGAAATTAAAAAAGGAGATAAATTAATTGAGGCTACAAGCGGCAATACCGGAATTGCGCTTGCAATGATTGCACAATTATTTCAAATAGAGATAGAATTAATTTTACCGGAAGATTCTACAAAAGAAAGAACACAAACTATGCGTGCCTATGGCGCTACAGTTATTTTAACGCCTGCTGAAGAAGGAATTATTGGTTCAAGGGATTATGCCGACAAAAAAGTGGCTGAAGGCGGTTATATCATGTTAAATCAGTTTGCGAATGATGACAACTGGAAAGCACATTATAAAACTACCGGACCGGAAATTTGGAATGATACGGATGGGACTGTAACGCATTTTGTTTCGGCAATGGGAACTACAGGAACTATCATTGGAACTTCGACTTATTTAAAAGAAAAAAATCCTGCAATTCAAATTATTGGCGCACAGCCAAGCGACGGTTCTCAAATTCCGGGAATTCGTAAATGGCCTCAGGAATATTTACCTAAAATTTTTGATGCTTCAAAAGTAGACACTGTTATAGATGTAAGCGAAGAAGAAGCACGAGAAATGACTAAAAGATTAGCGCTCGAAGAAGGTGTTTTCGCCGGAATGAGCAGCGGCGGCTCTGTTGCCGTAGCCCTTAAAATCGCCGAACAATTAGAATCTGGAGTTATAGTTGCCGTTATCTGCGATCGCGGTGATAGATATTTGTCTTCGGATTTATTTGATTAAAAAAGGGACAAAGCGACAAAGGTTCAGAGGGACAAAGGGTCAACGTAACTAAGTTTTTATAAACTGATTACAAACCTCTATAACTCCCAAAAGACGCACTGCTGTGCGCCTCTACAAAAAAACCTTTGCACCTTTGTACCTATGAACCTTTGTAACTTAAAAAGAAAATGCTTTACAGAAAACTAGGAAAAACAAACTTTAATATATCTGAAATCTCACTTGGAACCTGGCAGGTTGGAGGAAAATGGGGTTCGGTATTTAATGATAAAACTGCTGATGAACTTATCAATACAGCAATTGACAATGGCGTAAATTTTATTGATACTGCCGATGTTTATGAAAACGGATTAAGCGAAACTGCTGTTGGACGAGTAGTTCGTTCACGCTCTGAACGTATTTATGTAGCGACAAAATGCGGACGTCAGATTAATCCGCATGTGAATAATGGTTATCAGCCAAAAGTGCTTCAAAAATTTGTTGAAGACAGCCTTAAAAGAACCGGATTAGAGACTTTAGATTTGATTCAGCTGCACTGCCCGCCAACGGAAGTATATTACCGACCTGAAATTTTCGAAATGTTTGACCGATTGAAAGATCAGGGTAAAATTTTGAATTTGGGTGTGAGTGTCGAAAAAGTTGAAGAAGCTTTGAAAGCAATCGAATATTCGAATGTAACAACAGTTCAGATTATATTCAATCTATTTCGCCAGCGTCCGTCGCAATTATTTTTCTCTGAAGCCAAAAAGAAAGATATCGGGATCATTGCGAGAGTTCCTCTTGCAAGCGGGCTTTTAACGGGTAAATTTGATGCGAAAACTACTTTTGACGCGCAAGACCACAGAAATTTCAACAGAAATGGGGATGCGTTTGATAAAGGTGAAACTTTCTCAGGAATTGATTATGATTTAGGTTTAAAAGCCGTTGAAGAATTAAAAGCATTATTTCCTGAAACTGAAAACCTTGCTCCTATTGCTTTGCAATGGATTTTGAGTTTTAACGAAATTAGCTGTATTATTCCCGGGGCTTCAAAAGAAAGTCATGTTCTTTCTAATTTATCGGTATATGATTTACCAAAATTAAGTTCGGAGAAAATTTCTGAAATGAATAAAATTTACGAAAAGTATATAAAACAAGCTGTACATCATCTCTGGTAAAATATAATGAATAACCTCAAAAAAAGGGAAGTTTAAACAAACTTCCCTTTTTTTTTATAAATCTACCCTATTTTATTGCTTAAATATCTTTAAACAGCTTTTATATAAGTTTAAAGTTTTCTTCTTTGCATAAAATATTAATAGTAGGATATTTTTTTCGTTTATTCGCGCAACCATTTAAAAAAACAGGCATCTTCATATCAGATCCAAACCAAAATTACCAAACCATGAAAAATATAAGTTTCTATTTAAAAATTGTATGCCTCTTAATTCTTTCCCGCGAAAGGGATGATGAAGAGTTAATGGATGAGCAAATAAATAATTAAGCCCCAAAAGAAAAACTCAGAATCTTAGTATCTCAGAACCTTAAAAACTTAGAGATCAAACTCAATTCTAAACTCAGCACCTTTATTTTTGCCTTCACTTATGGCATTTAATCGGCCTTTATTTTTTTCGATAATCTTTTTGCATAAATAAAGTCCGATTCCGGTTGAGGATTCGTTAGCAGTTCCTAAACGGCTCATTTTGGTGAATTTTTTAAATAATTCTTCCATCTGATTTTTATCAAAACCAATTCCTCTATCTGCAACAGTAATAACAAGATTGGAATCTTCTTTATAAATCCTGACTTTAATATCGCTGTCAAAATAAGAAAACTTAATCGCATTACTAATTAAATTTACTAAAACCTGAACCAGCAAACCTTCATCAATCCAAAGTTTAGCTTCATCAGTTTCAACGCTCAAATTCAATATTATATTTTTATCCAGCAATCGTTGTTCAACCTGTTCGTTTATAAAAGGAAGGATATTTTCAAAATAAATGGTTTTAGTTTCCTGATTTACTTTTAAAACCTGATCTTGTTCTTTTAATAGTTTAATGAAGTTTTCGATGTATCGGAATTGCAGGTTAGTCGATTCACAAATTAAATCGGCCAGATGCTTAACCGATTCTGAAGGATTTTCGCTTAAGATTAATTTTGCAAGACCTTGCGGATTTCCGGCAAAGTTTTTTAAATCATGTGAAAGCATATAAATTAAATCCTGCTTTTCGTTTATAAAACTTTCGGCCTCATAAATCGATTCCTGAATATTGCACATTAAAAGCCCTGCTTCATCAGTATATTCTGTTGGGAGAATTGATAATCTTCTTTTGTTTCTATAATCGTCTAATGATCTTGAGGCAATAGAAATAGGTTTTATCAGCTGTTTTAAAACTATAAGGGTTACAACGGTTGCCAATAATGTCATTATTAATGAAAAAATCAGAATCGATGAAGGTGAGATTGTATGTTCAAAAAAAAGAACAAAAAATAAAATTCCAATTAATGGAATATGAATTCCTATCAAAGCGACAAATAAAAATTTTGACGCATAACTTTTTTTTAAAAAGCTAATTTGTGAAAGATTATGATACAACTTCATAAAAACATAACAAAACTATTGATAATATATTGTAGCTTGGGGCTGAATATCAGGAACAAAGTTAACTTTTAAAGTTAATTAAACTAGTAAATTACACAATTTGATAAAATATTATGAAAATAAAATTTGTAAAAGTTTACAAACCCTTATTTTTGCGCTATGGGAAGAAAAAATACAGACAAAGTTGTCTTTCATCAAATTCAGGTTCTTGATGCCGGAGCAAAAGGAGTCTCAGTAGCAAAAGCTCCTGACGGAAAAGTAATCTTTATTCCGAATGTCGTTCCTGGCGATGTTGTTGATGTACAAACATTCAAAAAAAGAAAAGCATACTACGAAGGAAAAGCCGTAAAATTTCACGAATTATCAGAACATCGTATTGATCCAATCTGCGATCATTTTGGTGTTTGCGGCGGATGTAAATGGCAAAACATGAAATACAGCCAGCAGCTGTATTACAAACAAAACGAGGTAAAAAATCATTTACAGCGTATTGGAAAAGTTGAATTACCGGAATTTGAAACTATTTTGGGTTCAGATAAACAGTTTTTCTACAGAAATAAAATGGAGTTTTCGTTTTCAAACAGCCGTTGGTTAACCGAAAAAGAAATTGGAAGTACAGAAGATTTAGGAAACAGAAATGCTTTAGGGTTTCATATTCCGAAAATGTGGGATAAAATTCTTGACATCGAGAAATGTCATTTACAGGAAGATCCTTCAAATGCTATCAGAAACGAAATTAGAGCCTTTGCAAACGAGCATAATTTAGCCTTTTTTAATCCGAGAGAACATTCAGGATTATTAAGAACTTTAATGATTCGTACGGCTTCGACTGGCGAAATCATGGTTTTGATTCAGTTTTTTGAAAATGATAAAGCAAACCGCGAATTGGTTTTAGATCATTTATATGAAAAATTCCCGCAGATTACCTCTTTACAATATGTGGTAAATGCGAAACAAAACGATACGATTTACGATCAAGATATTAAGCTTTATAAAGGAAGAGATTATATCTTAGAAGAAATGGAAGGTTTAAAATTTAGCATTAATGCTAAATCTTTCTACCAGACTAACTCTGATCAGGCTTACGAATTATACAAAATAACTCGTGATTATGCTGGATTAACCGGAGAAGAAACCGTTTACGATTTATATACAGGAACGGGAACTATTGCGCAGTTCGTTTCTAAAAAAGCAAAAAAAGTAATTGGTGTAGAGAGTGTTCCAGAAGCAATTTTAGACGCTAAAGCAAACGCTGAACGCAATAATATTACGAATTGTGAGTTTTTTGTTGGAGACATGAAAGTGGTATTCAACGAAGCTTTTATTGCACAACACGGAAAACCTGATGTTATTATTACAGACCCGCCGAGAGATGGAATGCATGCAGCTGTAATTGATCAGATTTTAAAAATTGCTCCAAAAAAAGTAGTTTATGTAAGCTGTAACTCTGCAACACAAGCACGTGATTTAGCCTTAATGGACGAAAAGTATAAGGTAACCCGCGTACGTCCGGTTGATATGTTTCCGCAAACGCATCATGTTGAAAATGTTGTACTTTTAGAACTTCGATAATTATAAAACGCTAGATGAAAAAAATAATCTCTCTTTTATTAGTCTTTACATTTGGTTTATCCAGCTGTGAGAAAGATGATATCTGCGACGCCAACACACCTACTACTCCAAGATTAGTAATTAAATTTTATAGCAGTGCAGATCCGTCTACACCAAGAAGTGTAACCAATTTAAGAGTTGTTGGTATTGGCGCTGACGCTGATCCTAACGGAATTGTTTTTAATGAAAGCGGCACTTCTACAACAAAATATCTGGCAAACGGAAATACTATTTCGATACCGTTAAAAGTAGATGAAGATACGACAAGTTATAGATTTATATTAGACTCTGATGATCCAAATCCGGATGTAACGAACAGCGATATAATAACATTTAATTATACACGTCAAACTTCATATGTATCCAGAGCCTGCGGTTTTAAGACTATTTTTATGCTTAATGAGCAAAGTACTGCACAACCTGCTACTTCTGGCTATATACGTATAGATGATCCTGATACAGGAGATGGCGTTTGGATGAAGACTTTAAATTTAAAAACCCGTAACATTGAACTGGAAAATGAAACACACCTTGAAATATTATTTTAGTCTTTGTTTCGTTTTTGCAATGCTTTTGGGACATGCTCAGGAAATAAAAGATTCGACAGCAACAAAACCAATAGTTACCGAAAAACCAAAAGCCAAAGCTGCAAAACCTGCGGTTCAGGAAGTTAAGACAGACACCATTGTTCCGCCAAAGACAGACCGCTACGGTTTGCGTGTGGGAGTTGATTTGTACAAATTAACGAGAGGTTTTTACGATAAAGATTATAAAGGTGTAGAATTTACAGGGGACTGGCGTTTAACAAAAAGATACTATTTAGCTGCTGAATTGGGTTTTGAAGACAAAACTACAGATGACGACAGATTAAACTCTACGGCTACAGGAACATATATTAAAGGAGGTTTCGATTACAATTTGTACGACAACTGGCTTGATATGGAAAACCTTATTACAATTGGTTTACGAGGCGGTTTTAGTTCTTTCAGTCAAGATTTAAATAGCTATAAAATTTACAATTCAAATCCGTATTGGGGAGAAAAACCTGCAATTGAAGCAAATCAAAAAAACAGTGGTTTAAGTGCTGCGTGGCTTGAAGTTGCGGGAGGAATTAAAGCAGAAGTTTTCGATAATCTATTCGTAGGTTTTGGTGTTCAGTTGAAACTTTTGGTGATGAACAATAAACCTTCCGGCTTTGACAACCTTTATATTCCGGGTTTCAATAGAACTTATGACGGAAGTTTTGGTGTAGGTTTTAACTATACCGTTTCATATTTCATTCCTATTTATAAGAAAAAGGTAATCGTGCCTGAAATTCAAAAACAAGCACCTAAAAAGAAATAGTTTAAAAAAATAAAAGCCACGAATTCGTGGCTTTTTTATACTTATTTAATTTAAGACAACTGAAATTCAACAGCCGCTTTTGCATGTATCAATGTTGTATCAAAAATAGGAACTGACAAATCTCCTTCTTTTATTACTAAAGGAATTTCGGTACAACCTAAAATAATTCCTTCTGCACCGTTATTAATCAGTTCGTTAGCAATTTCTATATAACGTTTTTTCATTTCATCGGTTACAATTCCTCTTCCTAATTCTTCGAAAATTGTATAATGAATAAAATCTTTATCATTTTCGCTGGCAGGAATTATGGCTTCGATACCTTGTGCAGCCAGTTTATCTTTAAAGAAATCAAGTTCCATTGTAAACTTAGTTCCCAATAAACCCACTTTTTTAAGCTGTTGTTTTTGAATTTCAACTGCAGTTTCAACCGCAATATGAATAACTGGTAAATTAATCGCTTCCTGAAGTTTATCTGCAATTAAATGCATCGTATTGGCACATAAAATAATAGCTTCTGCCCCGCCCGATTTTAAAAATTCACAGCCTTTAAAAAGCATATTAAAAGTAGAATCCCAATCGTTATTGTCATTATTACTTTTTATATCAGCATAATTAAAAGAATACACCAAACATTCAGAGAAGTTTAAACCTCCCAGCTTTTCGTTAATTCCAAGATTTATAAGTTTGTAATAATCTGTGGTCGAAACCCAGCTTATACCGCCAATAAGTCCAATTTTCCTCATATTGCTGATTTTAAAAAATTATCCAATAACTCTAATCCCTTTTATAAAAATCCATTTCATAAAAAGTTTTTCGCCGTCTTTTGTTTTCACAGCCTGAAATTTAGGCGCAATAATAGTCGCCGCAACAAACGATGTCATCGGAATCCAAATTCCGGTTAATCCTGTATATTCTGCAATTATAAATCTTCCTAAAATAAATAGAATCGCGAAACTTCCTAATTGGTATAGAAAAGCTCTTACTTGTAGTTTTGTCATTTTTTTTCTTTTTTGAGGTTCAGAGTTACAAAGGTTCAAAGAGACAAAGTTTTTAAACCTCTGTTCCTTTGAACCTTTGTCCCTTTGTTACTATTCCGAAACCTGAAATTTCGTTCTCTTACTTCCTTCGTACATTTCGTATTTTACCAAACGCGCTTCAAGGCTTCCGTTAAAAAGTTTGATTTTTCTTGACGGTTTTAATCCAACAAATTTTAAAGCTTCAAGATTTGCTGTGATGAACCAGGCGTTTGTTCCCGGATAATTTTTCTTTAAAGTATCGCCAATGTTTTTGTAGAATTCTTCCATATGAATATCTAAACGTTCATCATACGGCGGGTTAAAAACAATATGAAGCTTTCCTTCAACCGCTTTTTCACTGTCAAAAAAGTTATTATCTTCAATCGTTACGTAATCTTCCAGATTTGCATTTTTGATATTATCTTTGGCTTTGCTTACCGCACTTGGCGCTTTATCAAAACCTTTTATAGTGTAATGAAACTCTTTGGTTTTCTTCATCAAACTGTTTACAATCTGATCAAATAAATCGTTGTCCCAGTCTTTCCATTTTTCAAATGCAAATTCTTTACGGTTAATATTTGCCGGAATATTGCAGGCAATCATCGCCGCTTCGGCAAGAAAAGTTCCAGAACCGCACATTGGATCTAAAAAGTGACTTTGTCCTTCCCAGCCTGATAATAATAAAATTCCAGCTGCTAAAACCTCGTTTATAGGCGCAATATTTGTTGCCGTTCTATAACCACGCTGATGCAGCGAATTTCCTGAAGTATCTAGTGCAACCGAAACCTGATCTTTGTCAATATGAACATTGATTCTCAAATCCGGATATTGTTTATCAATACTTGGCCTTTGTCCCGTTCTCTCTCTAAATTGATCGACAATTGCATCTTTACATTTTTGAGAAACAAATTCAGAATGGTTAAAATAAGTCGAATGCACCGTAGCATCAATCACAAAAGTCTGGTTGGCATTCAACAACTTAGACCAGTTTATTCCCGAAATTCCTTTATATAATGCCTGTTCATTATTAGCTCTAAAAGAGTAAATAGGTTTAAGGACTTTTAGCGCCGTTCTAAGCGATAAATTAGCTTTGTACATAAAACCTTTATCCCCTTTAAAACTCACCATTCGCACTCCTTTTTCAACATCCTGAGCCCCAAGTGTACGCAATTCCTGTTCTAATATCTCCTCAAAGCCAAAAAAACATTTGGCTATCATTCTAAAATTTTCTTCCATCTTTATTTTTGTATTAAAAAACAACTCCAATCGCAGGCAGATGCCAACGTTTATTTAGGTATCGTCGCGAAATAGTTATTTTTCGGCAAAAATACACTAAATTTGCGGGACTTTATATTAATTGAAATAGAATAAATGTCTGACGCACCCAACTCATCAACACCAAATCAGGATAGAAATACCGAAAACTGGTTTACATCATGGTTTGATACTCCATATTATCACATTCTGTACAAGGATAGAAACTATAGAGAAGCTCAGATTTTCATGGACAACTTAACGCATTATCTAAATCTGCCTGAAAAAGCAAAAGTGCTTGATCTGGCTTGCGGAAAAGGGCGTCATTCTATTTACCTGAATCAATTAGGTTTTAATGTTTTAGGCGCTGATTTATCTGAAAACAGCATTGCCGAAGCTACTAAAAACAGTAACGAGCATCTTCATTTTAAAGTACACGATATGCGTGAACCTTTTGAAGAAAAATTCGATGCTATTTTCAACCTTTTTACAAGTTTTGGTTACTTCGAAAATGACGATGATAACCTGACAACTCTTAAAGCCATCAGAGAAAGTTTATCTGAATATGGATTTGCTGTTATTGATTTTATGAACGTAAATCAGGTAATTGAAACTTTGGTTCCCCAAGAGGTTAAAACCGTTGACGGAATTGATTTTCATATAAAAAGATACGTTGAAGACGGTCATATTTTTAAAGAAATTGATTTTGAAGACCAAGGCAGAAAATTTCATTTTACCGAAAAAGTAAAAGCCTTAACTTTAAAAGATTTTCAGGATTTAATGGATGAGGCCGGAATTTTTCTTTTAGATATTTTTGGAGACTACAAACTCAAAAAATTCCATAAAACCGAAAGCGAAAGATTAATCATGATTTTTAAATAGGTTTAATCGTTTAACTGTTAATTTGTTTAATCGCTTGAACAAATTGACCCCAAAAAACCGATTAAACGATTAAACAAAAAACCGATTAAACAACAAAATGAACTATTTACTACCCTTATTTTCTGTACTTTTAGGATATAGTGTGGCTTTGTTTTTAAAACCAACCAACAAAACCAATTTAAAATTACTACTCGCATTTAGCGGTTCATTTTTGTTATCGTTAACCGTAATGCATCTGCTGCCAGAAGTTTACAGCTCTCACAATCATAAAATTGGTTTATTTATAATGGTTGGGATTCTGTTTCAGATCATTTTGGAATTTTTCTCCAAAGGTGCTGAACACGGTCACGTTCATGGGCATGCAAAAATGTCTCAAATTCCCTGGCTTTTATTTATAAGCCTTTGCATTCATGCCTTTTTAGAAGGTTTTCCGGTAAGTCATCATCATGATTTAGCCGTAGGAATTGCGATTCATCATTTGCCAATTGCCGTGATTTTAACCACATTCTTCATCAATGCCGATTTAAACAAAAAAGCCATTTTTGCTTTCATGCTGACTTTTGCCATCATGACGCCGCTTGGAACCGTTGCATCTGAATATTTACCAATTTTAAACGATTATTACACCGAAATAACTGCAATCGTAATTGGTATATTATTCCACATTTCGTCAACAATTATTTTTGAAAGCAGCGAAGGACATAAATTTAATGTAGCCAAAGTATCCATGATCGTTCTCGGAATTCTATTAGCATTCTTTTTATAATCAGGGCGTGTCAGTATTTAAAAAAAGGCCCAATCAACTTTGCGTTCATTGGGCCTTTTCTTAAATACTGCCGGGCTATCCGCGCTACTTCGGTAGCCAGCTCCTATCCCTCACGCGAAATGAAGTTTCAGGTTTCAGGTTTCAAGTTTTACAATATCAACATTCATAATTCATAATTAATTCCCCGTTCTCTTTTTCTCATCCTGATTTCCAAAAGCGCGTTCTTTTACATTTATCTTCTTGTTTCCAAAATTATAAACAACAGACAAACGAACGAATCTATTACTCTCATTTTGGCTGTAAACCTGTTTTACACCATTTACAACCGAAGTAAAATCTTTTAAATAAGACGTATTAAAAATATCATTTGCCAAAAATGCAATCTGCATTGTTTTATTAAACAAATCCTGTTTAAAGCCAATATCAAAACTAGAAGTATATCCAATTTCATACAAACCACTTTTAAAAGGCGAACTATAACTAAAATCAACTTGCAGTTTTGTTGTTTTACCTAATATAAAAGTATTATTTGTCGAAAAATCAATTTGCAAACTGTTTGACGGCGTTGCATCGAAATCTTTTATAAAATCTGTTTTTGCTCCCAAAAAGTACAATGAATTTTCACTTGACCACCATTTTGTAAAATTGGCCGAATAGCTCTCTCCAATACCATAATTTAAGTTTTTAAAATAATTCTCACGCGTTACAACCTGTGTATTCGTTTCTGGATTTGCAGTAAACAAAACACCGTAACCATTTGTAACTACATTAACAAAAACACTAGTTCTCAGGATTTCTTTATAAGAATGTGCAAACTCAAAATTATCACTAAATGAAGGTCTTAAAAACGGATTCCCTTCAGAATAACTATTACTATTAATATAAACCTTAAACGGATTCAGTAAATCAAAACGAGGTCTGTTGATTCTTTTTCCGTAATTTAAACTAAAAGTATTGTTTTCATTTTTCTTGTAAGAAGCATAAACAGTTGGAAATAATTTCAAATAATTGTTTACCGTTTCCTGATTCATTGTTTCAGAAAAACCATTTGTCTGCGTATTTTCCAATCTTAATCCCATTTGAAAATTCCATTTTTCACCCATTTTTTTATCTCCATTAATATAAACTGCCTGATTATTTTCGGTGTATTTAAATCGGTTAGATTGATTCGGATCTAATTCTGGAGTTCCCGAAATTGTATTGTAATAAAATACATCGCTTATACTATTGGTAAAGCTCATTTTAGCGCCATAAGATAAATTCAACGCTTGAAACGGATGTTCCATATCGGCCTTAAAACTCCAGTTATCAATATCCTGATTCGAGATATTTCTTCCCGACTGATTTACATCTACAAAAGTCATATCCGGCGTATAATTATTAGCAATAAAACTTCTATCGAACTTTGAATTGTAATTAAAATAATCCACATCAAAAGATAACTTTCTATTTAAAGAATCCAGTTTAGTAATCAAATGCACATTATACGTTTGATTCCCAGAGCCTTTATCTGTATAACTATCATTCAGCGTAACATTGTCTAATTGATTTTGAATATTATACTTTTCAATTCTAATATCCGATCCAAAATCCGGATTATTTCTGTCATTCAAAAACTGAAAACCAAAAGTTGTACGTTCCGAAAAATCATAATCTAAAGCCAATTTTCCTGAAAGATTTTCATTTTTTACTTTCGTTTCACTTTTCATAACCGAAAGTCCGTCGGGAAAATACATTTCTAAAGATTCATCAGCATTTTTATAACCCGTTTTTCCATTTACACTGGCAGAAAATCTAAATTTATTTTTGTTATAAAAGAAATTATCCCTCAAAGTATAAATTCCGTATTTATTTTGGTCGTAAGAAACCGTCGTTGTATTTTTCCAGGAATCACGCATTCCTTTTTTCATAATAATATTGATTAATCCTCCTGCTCCTTCTGCTTCATATTTTGCCGGCGGATTACTTATAATTTCAATATTTTTAATATCACTTGCCGAAATAGATTTTAAAAAATTATTCAATTCCTCGCCTGCCAATTCAATCATTCTACCGTCAATCATAACTCTGGAAGTTCCTTTTCCTAAAATCGTAATCATGTCATTTTTTACCACAACTCCCGGCGCCGTATTAATAGCGCTTAAAGCATCGCTGCCAACCGTTGTAACATTCTTTTCAATATTATAAACCAAACGATCTGTTTTCTGTTCCACAGTTTTATTTTTTGATTGAATAACAACCTCTACTAAATTAGTGGCACTTTCTTTCAAAATAATTATTCCTAAATCAGTATCCTTTTCAATTGAAATCTCTTTTTCATAATCTGTAAATCCCAAAAGATTAATTCCTATTTTATAAGATCCTTTTTTAAGATTGAACTCAAAATAGCCGTCGTTTTTAGTTGTCGTTCCATCAATAATTTTTCCTTCAGAATTTATGATTGAAACATCTGCCCATTCTAATGAAGTTGTTTCGCTGGTTATGTTTCCTTTCAATTTAAATGATGCTTGTGCTAAACAAAATAAAGGCAATAGTAAAAAGATAAGGAGATTTGCTTTTTTCATGATTTCTAATTTTTAAACTTGTTTCGATTAATTTGAAGCAAAGTTGCCTTAGAAAATCTCCATACGCGACCGACAAAAAAAAGTCGAACCAATTTCTACTTAGGAAATTGGTTCGACTTTATTAAGCACGAAGTACGACTTTTTACAAACTACTTATTATGAAGCGTTTCGGTAAGCCGTAGGCGTTAAATTTGTATATTTTTTGAAAGAAGTATTAAACGAAGATTTAGAGTTAAAACCTACTTCGTATAAAATTTCTAAAACAGTAAGCTGACTTTTAGACTGATCTTTTAAAATATGCATCGCTTTTTGAATGCGATATTCATTCACAAAGTCAAAAAAATGCTGATCCATTTGGTGATTAATCAAAATTGATAAATCCCGAACGGGAATATCAATTTGGTTTGCCAATTCCTGAATGGTAAGCGACGGATCAAGAAAGGGTTCTTTCTCGGTCATATATTGTTTCAAAGTCGTTATTTGAGTATTGATCAAATCGTTTTGAGCATTTGCTAATTCTGGTTTTTCTTCAATTTCCGGCAGAATGTCTTTAGTTAATTTCAGTTTTGAATTAACCCCTCTAAAAAGTTCAGGATGATTTAAAGCTTTCATTATAAACCAACAAGTGATAAATAAAGCAATGGTCCCCACAAGAACATTTGCCCACAGAAATATTTCACTGAAACCACTGTAACGCAATAGATTTTTTAATGCTACAATAATATGTGCCGTTAGAAATACGCATGTAATTTGAAAAAGCCATTTATAAGTCGCTGTGCTTGCGTTTGCATAATTTTCTAAATAGATTTCTCTGTACTTTTTCACAATCAAAAACACAGATACAATATAAAATGCATATTGACATTCAACTAAAATCTGGATAAAGTAAATCTCCGGCATTAAATTAAGTCCCGAAGCGAAAGTATCTTTGTCTACATCTACGCTCAGATAAATTCTCGGAATAAAAACTAAATTGACAATTATAAAAGGCAGTAAATGAAGTAAATGTTTCCATTTTAATCTAAAATCAGAATAACAAACAGCAAGTACAAAAAGGTAAAACAAAGGCATTTCAAACAAACAAGTTGTCGATCTAAAAATCTCAAAATTTAGTTCTCTACGAGTAGTCGCTTCAATGAAAAAGCCGCTAAGATCTACGGCTGAAAAAATAAAAAACCAGGCAAATAAGCGGTTAGCCAATTTATTCTCGGTCTTGACCGTAAATAAAAAAAAAGCGAGCAGTAAAGACACAAAAACCGATATTCTGCCAATCCCCTGCAATAAATCTAATTTATCCATTTAACTTTCATTATTTAACAAATATAATATTTTAGTTCTTTTAACAAGATTTATAAAGTGGTTTGATCTAAAACAAAATCACCTGAAAAAGTTTTTAAAACTTAGCGGCTTTACCGTCTAATTTTTTCCCAATTTGCGATAAAAAAGTTTAATTTTGGAGGATAACTATTTCGACAAAAAATGACCTTTACAAAAACAACCGAACAATCTTCAAAATACGAACATTTAGAGAAAATGTCAGTTCACGAACTGCTGACTAATATTAATAACGAAGACAAAACTGTTCCTAATGCTGTAGAAAAAGCAATACCGCAAATTGAAGCTTTAGTAGCACAAGTTGTGGCTAAACTAAAATTAGGCGGTAAAATATTTTATATTGGTGCAGGAACATCCGGACGTTTAGGCGTTGTTGATGCCTCAGAATGTCCTCCTACTTTTGGCGTTCCGTTTGATTTAGTAAACGGAATTATTGCCGGTGGTGACACTGCAATTCGCCGCGCAGTAGAAAATGCCGAAGACAACGCAACACAAGCCTGGATTGATTTACAAGCACATAATATTGGTGCAAATGATGTCGTAATAGGAATTGCAGCTTCTGGAACTACTCCGTATGTTATTGGCGGTTTAGCAACTTGTAATCAAAATAATATTTTAACGGGCTGTATTACAAATAATGCGGGAAGTCCGTTAGCGCTGACAGCAAAATTCCCAATTGAAGTTGTAGTTGGGCCAGAATTTGTTACCGGAAGTTCGAGAATGAAAGCCGGAACTGCTCAGAAACTGGTTTTAAACATGATTTCGACTGCAGCAATGATTCAGCTTGGAAAAGTAAAAGGAAACAAAATGGTCGATATGCAGTTGAGTAATATCAAATTGGTTGATCGCGGCGTGAAAATGATTATGGGAGAAATTCCTGTTTCGTATGAAGAGGCTTCTGAATTATTGAAGAAATATGGCAGCGTTAGGAATGCTGTTGATAATTATAACGCTTAATTTCTGTAGAATTTTAACGCAAAGTTCGCAAAGTTTAAATCAAAGAAGGCTGAGTTCGCAAAGGTTTTCAAACTTGAAACAAAGAAAACTTTAAACTTGAAACAAATTTTAAAATGAGTACAAACAAACAATTATTAGGAAAAGGAATTAAGTATTTAACTGGCGCTCTGCCTTTAATGTTTCTTGGGCCGTCGTTGATTTATAATGCATTTATGAATCAACATACTAATTGGCATTATTTAGTTCTTGGAATTGGAATTGTGGCTTGTTTGAGTTCTATGCTTTTGATTTTTTTAGGACTGAGAATCATTATGAAAGCTTTGTTTAATGACTAAGTTTTCCATTCTAAATTCTTTTCAATGGATATAGAAAAAGATCTTCAATGGATACATCAAGAAATTGATAAAATAAAAAATCCTAATACAATTAAGAAAATAAAGAACCTTCTTGAGTCGATTAATTATTCAATGATTCGTTCTTCAGATTCTTACAATTTAGACATAGAAAATTCTCTTAGAAGTATTAAAGAAGGAAATATCTATACTGAAAATCAAGCTAAAGAAATAATATTTTCAAAGAATTATAATATAATATAAAAATGGAAGAAATAATTCACATTCAAAAAACATTCGAGAAAGTTATTTATATCGATAAAAAAATAAACAATCGGGAGTTTGAAGATTGTGTTTTTAAAAACTGTGATTTTTCGAACAGTAATTTTAATTCTAATAGTTTCTTAGATTGTGAGTTTATTGATTGTAATCTGTCCATGACAAGTTTGGCAGGAACGAGTTTAAAAAATGTAACTTTCAAAAACTGTAAACTTCTCGGAATCGCTTTCCACGAATGTGATGATTTTTTATTTCAGGTTCATTTTGAAGAATGTACATTGGATTATGCTATATTTTCAAACAAAAAAATGCCAAAAACTAAGTTTATAAATTCGTCTCTTCGTGAAGTAACTTTTGTTGGAACAAATCTAACAAGTTCTGTTTTTGATGATTGCAATTTAGATGGCGCTATTTTTAATGAAACACAATTAGCTGCAGTTGATTTTAGAACTGCTTACAATTATAAAATCGATCCTGAATTTAACGCGATGCGAAAAGCACAATTTTCGACTCAGGGAATTGTGGGACTTTTAGATAAATATGACATTAAAATCGTATAATTTTTCGCCACAAATTCCACGAATTTACACTAATTTTTTCATAGAAAATGTTTAAATTTTAATTCGTGCCAATTCGTGAAATTCGTGGCGAAAAAAACAAATAATTCCATCTTATGAAAATTGATGAATCTTATTTAGAAAGCGTTAAAAAGCAGTTTTTGTATTATAAAATGCTTGGCGAAAAAGCAATTGAGCAATTAGAACAAGATCAGCTTTTTGTTTCTATTAATGAAGATACCAACAGCATTGCAACGATTATAAAACATATTTCTGGTAATATGCTTTCGCGATGGACTGATTTTTTAACGTCTGACGGTGAAAAAGAATGGAGAAACCGCGACTCTGAGTTTGAAAATGATTTACAATCTAAAGAAGAAGTTCTTGAAATTTGGAACAAAGGCTGGGATTGTTTAGAAAATGCTTTGAACAGTTTAAAACCTGAGCAGCTTTCAGACATTATTTATATCCGCAATGAAGGCCACACCGTTATTGAAGCCATAAATCGACAGCTGGCACATTATCCTTATCATGTTGGGCAGATTGTTTTTTATGCCAAACAATTAAAAAATAGTTCTTGGGAAAGCTTATCAATTCCGAAGAATAAATCGGGAAATTATAACGCCGAAAAGTTTGCCAAAGAAAAAGAAATCAAGAACTTTACTGATGATGAATTAAAAAGATTGAAATAATAAAAGCCATAAGCTTTAAGCTGTATGCAATAAGCAAAACTGCTTATTACCCAAAGCTTAAGGCCTATTGCTTAAAGCATAAAAAAATGAAAAAAATACTATTCTTATTCCCGGTACTGACTTTGGTATCCTGTTATAATGCTGAACACAATTGTAAAGATTTTAAAAACGGAAAATTCAAATTCGAGTTTGAAGTAAACGGCGTTAAAAAAACGACTTTTTTTGAACGTAAAGACAGCATCGAAATTGAAACTTTTGACGGAAAAACAGATACCGCTACAATACGCTGGGTAAGCGACTGCGAATATATTTTACAGAAAAAGCATCCAAAAAATATGGCCGAAGAAAAAGCAATCAGCATGAAGATTTTAACGACTGCGAAAGATTCTTATACGTTTGAATTTGGAATGGTAGGTTCTGAAGAAAAACAACGCGGAAAGGTTTTCAAAGTTGAATAATAAAATTAAAGTCCCACAGTTGGGGCTTTTTTTTATGCCGCAAAGGCGCTAAGACTCGAAGTTTTTTATTCTAAAAGCTAAAAAAACTTTGCCTCTTTGCACCTATGCGCCTTTGTATCTTTTTCACAAAATAAACTTTAGTGTTTGTTTCACGTTTATGTTTTTAAATAGTATTTTAGAACTCTAATCTAACCAAATGAAAAATACCATTTCGCAAAGAGTTGCTGACTTTTTAAAAAACTATCCGCCGTTTAATTTCCTGCATCCAAAGGATCTGGAGAAACTTTCGGAGCAAATTTCTATTGTTTACAAAGATAAAGATGCCGTTATTTTTGCCGAAAATGACCAAACACACGATTCTTTTTATGTGGTACACAAAGGTGCAGTTGCCTTAAAGAAAAGCACAAAAAATACAGTTCTGGATATGTGTGACGAAGGTGACATTTTTGGATTGCGTCCGCTTTTGGCACAGGAAAATTATATTATGGAAGCTGTAGCACATGAAGAAAGCATTCTGTATGCTATTCCAATCGCAGTTTTTAAACCTTATGCATTAGAAAATAGAAATGTTGGTAATTTCCTGATTGAAAGTTATGCTTCGAATACCCGAAATCCGTATTCAGATATTCACAAAGATAAATTATATGGTGATGATGATTTACTAAATGAAAATCGTCATTCGGGAAATGATTCATTTGATTTAGCACCAATTAAATATTCAAAAAAAATTGTGACCTGCAGTCCGTCAACAACAGTTAAGGAAATTGCCAGGATCATGAATAAGAAAAAAGTAGGCGCTATATTAATTGTTGATGAAATGCTTCCAATTGGTATTTTGACAGATAAAGATCTTCGAAATAAAATTGTTACCGGAGATTTCCCTATAACTACGACTGCTGAAACCATAATGACGAAACCGGTTATTACGTATCCTAAAAAAATGACCGTTACTGAGGCACAAATGGCAATGATGAAAAGTAATATCAGCCATTTATGCCTTACCAAAGATGGAACTGTAAATACTAAAGCAGTCGGAATTTTATCAAAACATGATGTAATGGTGGCTTTAGGAAATAATCCAGCTGTTTTGATTAAAGCTTTGAAAAGAGCTAAAAAAACGAAGGAAATAAAACCTATCAGAAATCGAATTATGCAATTACTTCAAGGGTATTTAGATCAAAATATTCCGATGACTTTGATTGCTAAAATCATAACAGAACTGAATGAAGCCTGCACTACACGCGTTATTGAAATTTGCTTAGAAAAAATGAGCAGTCCGCCGCCGGTTAAGTTTGCATGGCTCGCACTGGGAAGTCAGGGACGAGGCGAACAAATGCTGCATACCGACCAAGATAATGCGATTGTTTATGAAAATGTAAATGAAGTTTTTAGGGATGAAACCCGAATTTACTTTTTAAAATTTGCCGCTCTTGTCAATAAAGGGCTTTTTGATATTGGTTACGATTACTGTCCTGCCGAAATGATGGCTTCAAACCCAAAATGGTGTATGAGCCTTGATGAATGGAAAAGTCAAGTGCATCATTGGATTACGAATCCGGGAAAAAATGAAGTTTTACTTTCTTTTATTTTCTTTGATTACAGTAGAACTTATGGAGATACTGAAATAGTGAGTCAATTATCAGATTCCATTTTTGAAAATGTAAAAGCAAATCCTATTTTTTATATGCATTTGGTTAGTGGTGCTTTACAAAGCCCATCTCCTACCGGTTTTTTTAGGCAATTTTTAGTTGAACAAGACGGTGCAAACAAAGATAATTTTGACATTAAAAGAAGAGCTTTAATGCCTTTAACTGATGCTGCACGTGTTTTAATTTTATCACATTCTGTTAAATCTATCAGTAATACTGCAGAGCGTTTTGAGAAATTGGCGGAACTGGAGCCAAATAATAGAGAACTGTATTTATCATGTTCCTATTCGTTTAAAGCTTTATTGAAATTTAGAACGAAGCAAGGACTTTTACATCATGATTCAGGACAGTTTATTGCTTTGGAATCTCTATCAAAAATGGAAAAAATTAAACTAAAACGTACTTTTAAAACGATTAAAGAACTTCAGGAACTTATTTCGGTGCGTTTCAATATTTCAAATTTGGTATAGCAATGGGTTTATTTAATTTTTGGAAAAAAGAAGAAAATCTCTTCGATGAAAATATCACAATCGAAGAAACCCGTTTTGTTGTTCTTGATACTGAAACGACCGGATTTGATTATGAAAATGATCGTATTTTATGTATTGGTGCCCTAGTTCTTCAAAACGGAATAATCTCGGTTCAGGATAGTTTTGAGATTTATCTGCAGCAAGATCATTACGATAAATCTACAGCTCAGATTCATGGGATTTTAAGAGATTTTATTATCAAACGCCCTTCTGAATTAGAGGCTTTAGAACAATTTTTATCTTTTCTTGGAGATTCAGTTATCATTGCGCATCACACCATTTTTGATGTCACTATGATTAATAAAGCATTGGAAAGAAATAATTTACCTCAACTTTCTAACAAAACTTTAGATACGGCTTATTTATATAAAAGAACTTTGATTAAATCTCATTTGTTTGAGCGTAAAGATCATTATACACTTGATGATCTTGCAGATAAATTTGATATTTCAAAGAAAGACCGTCATACTGCTTTGGGTGATGCTTATATTACTGCTATTGCGTTTTTGAAAATTGTGAAAAAGTTGAGAGAGAAAAAAGAGGTTAATTTGAATCAGCTTTTTAAATAAAAAAGGTTTGAAATTTATTCAAACCTTTAAATTCTAATTATCTATAAACAAACGATACGGAAATACATTTGAAGATCTATTTTTAAGATTTTTCATAAAACTATCGCATAAATAATCCCATTCGGCGCTGGATAAATGCTGTTTTTCTTCGGAGTTTGTTTTTATGTAAATATCCACAGTTCGACTAAAGCCAGCTTTTACCGATATTTCTTTTCTTGTTCCTTTTTCTATTCGAATATCTTCAATTGAATTTTTAAAATGGTTAAATCCAAAGGCTTTGATATCTGCAAAAGTTACGATTCTGCCTCGCGTCAATAAGGCATTTCTGTAGGCCAAAATTCGATCCTTATTGTTTTGTTTGTTCAATCCGCCAACTGTATTTGTCATAAGAGTTGTAATCTGACTTACAAAAAATAAATCGTCTTTACACTCCAAAACTGTTCCTGCCTTGATATCATTTCCTTCTTCGGCACATGTTGACCAATAACTAATCTTGAATGACTTCCCTATTGATTCATCTGCTTTAGGCTTAATCATTAAATAAGGATCATTATTTTTAGAAAAACTGCTTTCTTTTGCCTGCTGCTCTACTGAAGCTAATAACTGATTGATTTCAATTAATGAACTGTTCATAAAATCTTTTCCTAAACCTGCAAAAGAGGAACTTTCATCTTTTAATAAATCCAAAACATTTTGCAATAATTCTGAAGCTGTTCTGGAATCAAATCTGGAGACTCCTCCCGTTCTTAATACTGCATTTCCTTCTTCCAGAATACCTTCTTTAAATTCCTTTATTTCGTAACGTCTGTTAAGTCCGTCAACAACAGTATCTATATCAAGAAAAACATCATTTTTTGTATCTAAAGCTATATAGGATAAAAATGTATCCAGCGTTTTGGTTAGATTGTGCTTTTTTTTGTTGATTACAGGAATACAGTTTGCTGTAAAAGAAACATTATCAATTATTTGAGGCACTAATGATTCTGGGAATATCATTTTTATCCAAATCACTGATTTATCATTTTTAGTTGCTACTTCTTCAAAAGGTTTGTATTCAGCAGCGTATTCTTTTATATTTTTATATTTTAAAATTCCTTTTAATGTATAAAAATTATCAAAGTAAAACTCATTTACTTCCTGCATTACCTCACTAAGATTAGAATAATTGTGATTGATAATACCTTCAATATCCAGATTGTTAAGGGGAACATTGTATCCTTCTTTTACAGATATCTCTTTATCGTCAAGAAAGCATTTCATTTGTTTTAAATAATAATGAAACATTTCTTTCTGGTGTGTGTTTTTAATATCGATGTAGAGCATTAAATCTTCAAGATCTACGACTTTTTCACCGCTTAATTCAATTCCTAAAACAATTTCTCCTGATGGTAAAGTATGATTGTAATCTCTAACAAGATCTTTATAAAAAAGGTTGGAGATTTGATATAGATTTCTTTCATAAGCAATGTATTTTACTTCGCAGGCAGACAATTTCACTTCGAGAGTTGGAGCAAGTGCTATCTCTTTTGTAATTGGTGCCAGCGGATTATAAATATTATGAATTCTTCTATTTGCCGTCATTTGATTTTGTACAGAAACTTTTATATTATTTTCTATTGGCAATGCATGCAAAATTGCTCTTGCGGGTTTTGCTCCAGATGTAACTTCCGGAAACATAATTTCTAAAACCCTTTCGACTACACGAGTTTTAGAATCTTCGAGTTCATGGGCAATTTTTTCCAATTCATACGATAATGCATTTAGCATCATCGATACTACAGGATCAAAAGATGTTTCCATTTCAACATCTGAAAACCCCCAAGATCTTGCGGCTCTTTTTAATACTCTGTCTTTTATTCGTTCTTGTCTCATAATATCATTTTTCAGTGTAATTGAAATGCATTTTCATCTGCCTAAAACCTATTTAATTTATTTTGTCAAAAACTCGCTGTCGTTTCTAAACATATAAATGGTTGTATTCTTGTTTTTTTGTATAGTATCGCGTTTAGAAAGGTCAGGTTTTCTATATACCTTTTTATTTTCGTAACCTTCTCTTTTTAAATTGATAATACAATTTGATTTTGATTTTACATTCAGACTGAAGTAACCTGTGCTGTCTGTCTGCGTGCTGTTTCCATTGATATTGATCTTGACATTTTTAATGGGTTTGTTTGAGTCAAAATCATGTACGTACCCCGAAAAAGTGTTTTGAGTACAGCTGGATAAGTATAAGGCAATAAAGATTAATTTGATCTTTATATTTAATTTGAGTGAATATATTGACATTGTGATTTTAAATAATTCAAATACAATAAAAAACTTGCGAAGTTTTATTGTCTCTACCGCAAAAAAGTTTATTTATTTTTACGCTTTTGTGTAAACTTATTTTGGGACATGATAAACTTGTTTTTATCCTTTTTGTAAAAACTTTAGTTTCCTGAGCGGAACGCTCGCACCAGTTAGGATATTTGCACAACTTTTTAAAATATCACTTCGCAAAAAAGACGTTATTTTTACTTGTTTTCGTTTTTGAATATAAGTTTATATAACTATTATCTAAATTTTAGTTTTAACTTTTTTGATTTTTATAACAATACTTATTTTTTTTTCTTCGTTATTTCTAGCATGTTTGTTTCAGCAGGTTCTTCTTGTATCTCAACAGCTTCTTCTTGTTGTTTTATATTATTATTTTTTTTATCGTTTACAAATAAAGCATTAGATCCTATTACTATTTCGTTAAAATTAGTTTCTGTTTTTTTTGATACCTCAACATTTTCGAATTTTAGTATGATACTTTCTTCATGATATTCTGATACCACTGCATTACTATAATCTTTACCTTTTCGATAAATATCTTTACGGATGAATTTATTTGAAGCATCATCCAACACATAATTATTAATATCAAAAATCGAAAACTCTTCAGAAAGCTGATTAAAACCATTAGCAGATTTAAACTGATCATTAAAGTAGAAAACAGCTGTATTTTTGTTTAGTTCTTGTTGCTTTTTAAAATTTATCAAAAATTTTTCCCACTCTTCATCTCTTTCATTTATCTGTTTTACAAACTTCCCCCAATGTGATTCTAAAATCATCTCACCTTTTTCGGTAACTAAACTTGCTGAAAATGGTTTTTGTTCAATAATTGTTTTTTGGTAAAATAATAGATATTCATTATAGTTACTGTCTAAATTAAAGATGTTAGTATTAAATTGATATAAATTACTGGATCTATTTTGTACTAGACTTATTGTTATAGGGTAATAATCAAGATTGGCTGTATAATAAGCATCGCCACCTGAAAAGTTATCGCAAGCAATAGGAATTAAACTATCGTTATCAAATTTTATATAAGTTGGCCCATCGTTTATGAAATCACTATTAAAAGTGAGTTGTATTCCTTTTTTTATATGCATATTCCTTCTGCCCAAAACTGTAAAGGCTTGTTTAGGAATTGTCGGTGTAAAATTAATTTGATTGTTTTTAATTGTATAGTTTCCCAATACAAGTGTAGCATAACCAAACAATACAAATGTACCATCATCATAAATATAAATACCTCCACTACTATGAGTATATCTTCCAGAAGTAATTTTACTCATCAAATTTTGTTGCGCAAATACTGTATTTGTTAATATAATTAAAATTATCAGAAAATACTTTTTCATTTATTAGTCGAATTTTGCTTATTTAAATTTTGAAATTTCTTTGAAATTATCTATTCAAAATTTACGCGTTTATATAAAATTGTTAAAACGTTTTACGTTTTAAATCTTTTGCAGGTTCCATACTCAAAGAGCCATTATCAGCTCCCATGACTTTTTGTAAAATTATTCTATTGCTTGTCCATACAACAAATTATATCTGATTCTTCAAGTCATTACTTTTATCTAAAGTAAATAATCGTAAAAAGCGCCTTTTCGAGTTTGATTTCCTTTTTGTCATTTTTTAAAACCACTGTAAAATTTTTAAAATCGTCATCGATTGTTATAAAAACGGTTATAACTGCTTTTGGGCTTGCCTCTTCCAGTTTTTTGAAAGCTTCAATGGTTTCCTGCTCATCGAGTGTTTCTATTCTAATCAAGTAATTGCTCTTGTTTGAGGCTGTTACATACATTCCTATATAATTTGGAACTACTTTATTGCCAGGCTCTAGTATAATTTTGTTAAATTTCTCCTGACTTACTTTAGGAGGCAGATAACCTGAATATTCACTATTAAAAAAGCCAATATAATATTTATACATTTCTAATGGTTTGCTTAACTCTACTTTCCAGTTGTACCGCAGTCTGTAATCATCCCATTGCTTACAGCTTATTTTTCCTTGTTTAATTATCTCCCGTACTTCTGGCGGAACCGCTCTGGATAGTAGCTCTTTTTCAAGCACAGCCTCAGGCATATCTCCACTTGATTTAAAATGGGCTTTATATACTTCATTGGCCTCCTTTCTATCTAGTTCTTTAGCTTGATACCTCCCAATTTCTATTTTGTTCTGACCATCCATCCATACTACCACCATCCCTTTTGGGGCTAATCCTACCGTAAGGGAATTATAGGTTTCCCAATGCAGGGTTTCTTTTCCATCTTTAGATTCAATTGGAATGCCATAGTTCATATACCCTTTTTTAAATAAATTGTAGATTTTTTGTTGTGGCAACGCAAATTCTCCTTCATAAATTTTCATCTCGGTTGGTGCATACCATACAATACTCACATGATCTGGTGCGGGACTTGGCTGACTGGACCAACTACGGGCAGAGCCCGTCCAATTTGACCCTCCAGTATCACTCATGTTTGGAATCAGGGTTATGTATTTGCCTCCGCTCGAATAAAATACATTTGGCGATAATACTACTACGGGGTAACCTTTTGGGGTGCAAGCCATTCCGTCCCAATCAAATTTTTCTTCGCTCATGTTTACTTTCTTTTGACACGCACTAAATTGCGTAATTAGAATAAATGTTATTACTGTAATTATTTTGTGCTTCATTTGGTTTGCGTTTATGCGTTGTCTGCAATTATTGTACGTTTCATTGAAGTAAATCCATCTGGCCTGTTTGTTTCCATACCCATTGAAACATTCCAAATGTTATTTTTTCTTATTAATAATCTTCTTTTTATTATTAATACCTACTATTTTTTTTATATAACTATCCAATTCTTTGGATTCGTAAAAATCAAAACATTTACAAAAAATGATATTTTTATCTCCAGTTTCAAAATGCAGATTATTTTTTTGAGAATAATAAGAACTAGTTGTATTAATAGTATAATCTATTATTTTATTTTTCAACAACTCATCTTCAAAAAAAAGGCCATTTATAGAAAACTGAACTGTAGATACATCATTTAAATTATTATAAAAAGTTGAATCTATCTTACTATAATTTAAAATAACACATTGATTAAAAGCAAATTTTTTAATATTTGATATTTTGTATTGTCCATACGTTTTTGTAAAACATATAAATATCATTAAAAAATATTTTTCCATTTATTTATCCTATTTTAATTCCCAAAGTTTTATTTCGTCTGTTTGTATAATAATTGTTTTATTTTTATTAGGATCAAAAACCTCATATTTCATTTTAAAATAATAATACGGACTAGTTGGATCATTATGCTGAGCTTCTCCAGGATAAATTAAATTCGTACCATTCCACAAAGTAAAATGTCCAGAAGCATTTCCCCTGCTTGCGCGAGCGTCCCGCTCGTGAACATAAAACTTGTTTTTTATTCTTTTTGTTAAAACCTTAGTTTCACGAGCGGGAAGCCCGCACTTGTTATGAACCCACAGCAATTTCACATACTTTCGTTATATTAACGAATGTTATTCTTCTTTTTTGTTTTAATTTTAAGCATTTTTCTAATAAAATTATCTAACTCTTTTGATTCATAAAATTCTAGACACATACTTGTAATTAAATTACTGCTCCCACTTTCAGAATAATAAGGACTTTCAATAGAAAAAAAATTCTCAGTCATCTTTTCTGTAAAACTTCTTATTTCCTGATTGTTTAGTTCTGTAATTTTCCCCAAATCAATAAATTCATTTTTCGATTTATCGCTTATTTGAAATTTATCATTTAAATATTTAATATCAAACTTGACATTGTTAATATAAATACAATGACAATAAGAATACTTTTTTAAATATTTTAGTTTATCATCTGTAGTTTGAGAAAAACATATTATGCTAATTAGGAAAATTTTTGAGAAAATAATTGATTTTATTACTTTAGTTCCCATATCCTTACTCTATTTGTTTGTACCAAATCTAAATCACCATTTTTCTTTTTTATTGGATATATCATACTAAAATAATATTTATCATTTGTTGGATCATCGTGCTCTGGTCCTCCAGGATAAATTAAATTTTTACCGTCCCATAATGTGAAGTGACCAGAAGCATCATTCCAACCTGAAACATCAAACGTAATAATCCCTTTTATTGTTTTTAATCTTTTCCAATCAATATCCGATATTTTGTTTTTATTTGTTTTTATTTGTTGCCATTCGAAAAGAGTTAATCCAGTATTTTTCTTCAATGCATTTGGAATTTGTAATTTATCCAATTTAATGTCTATTTCTGGGCTTCCTAAATGATCTATTAAATATGTTGCTAATTCACGTACTCTATACCAGTAGTTTAATTTATCTTTCCCTATATGTACTCCTCCACTTGTACCTGTAGCTCTATATTTAAAATTATTATATGGCAATTTAAACCCACTATAATTTAAACCCTTACTCATTCTAAAAGCACAAGTATTTTCCCATGCACTATTTTTTTGAAGCATTTCATACAAACCATTTCCAATTTCATTATATAACGTAATCACATCAACTGAGCTATTGGGATAATTGTTTATCATATCATCCCATTTTGGTCTCGTTGCGCTTACTGCTCTTGCTTGAAATCCTCCTGATTGAGCCAAAATTGCTCGTTGCATTAATTCAATTGGCTTTATTTTTTCAAAATCCATAATTTATTTTTTTATAAGTGATTAATGCCTTAATTTATTCTGTAGTAGATTCTAATTCTTCGTTTCCAAAAAGGTTTAATGTATAGTCTTTTAATGCATTCTCAAAAACTACTATGTTTTCCTTATTTACTACACCTTTAAGAATCAATTCATTTTGATCATCTGTTAATGGTTCCCCATCTTCACTTTTTATATAAACTTCAATATTTTCCCCTTCTTTATAATTTATTGTTTTCACAACAAGATTCATATCTACATAAAATCTTGATTTGTCTGATAATTTTGTTTCTCCATATGTCCAATACATATCAATAACTTTTTTATTAAACATATTTACAGGCGCCTTCTCTGGTTCTCCATACATAATTCCATTTACAGCAGTTTCATTAATTGAACCTCCTGCATTAGTAACAATATTTCCGTTAGAATACATATTATGATTTCCGCCGGTAGTTTTTGTTATGGTTCCTTTTACAAATCTTATTCTCATAATTTAGTTTTGGTTAGTTCGTTCTCCACTATTATGCTGAATATTATTTTGCGCATGTTTATTAACGTCTTTTTCACTATTACTTTGAATACCTTCTAAACCTGTTTCATGTCTTTCTTTTTCAGTATGAGATTTAAAATCACCTTCAATATGCTCCATAAAATCACCCGTAACATTCAGTATCTGATTTCCTCCAACACTAACATTATGCATCATTCCAATCATTGTAGTTTTATCAACTCCTGCACTCTCACTAATATTCATTCCTGCTATTAAAGTAATATTTTGAGAAGCATTCATAATTATATCAGTTGCGGTCATTGTTATTACTTTTGGTGCTGTAATATTGATGTTTCCGTCAATTGTGTCTAAATGTATTTCATTGCCAATTTTATCTGTAATGATAATACTTTCGTCTTCTGTGAATTTAACAATATGCCCGCTACGGGTATGAATAGCTTTAATATCGTTTTTTGGAGTATTATAACCCGAAGATTCATTCCCATTATAATGTGCTCCCATTACATAAGGATTTTGGGCATTTCCTCCTTCAAAACCTACTAAAACTTCTTCACCAATTTCAGGGATAAAATAAAATCCTTTTCCTGCTCCGGTATGCGGCTGAATCATTCTTATCCACTGGCTTGATTTGGTTCCTGCTGCCCAGTAAAAATCTACTTTTACGCGACCTAGTCCTTCGGGATCGTTGTTGTCTCTTATTTTTGCTGGCTGTGTTTCTGCTTTAGCGAAAACCTTTGTATTGGTATAATGCGGCGCCGAAACATCGGCAGGAATTGCTTTAAATTCACAGTTATAATTGCCATGAACTTCTGAATGATGTATGGCTTCTATAACTATTAAATGGTGTTCTATGGTTTGGTTGACAATAGTAAAAGTCTGCCCTAATCCTAAAGGGAAATAGGATATTCCGCTATAGTACACACTGTTTGCATCACTTCCTGCTGTCTGCAGTGTGATCATTTCTTGTATTTCTTCTTTGCTTTGAGCATTATTGGTATAAGCACCAATACTCAATTCACCTTGTGTTACAGTGCCTTGATTAAATCCTACTATAGAAGCAAAACTGTCTTTACTTCCTGTGGCTGTTTTTGCAGATGAATCTCGAATGCCTGATGCATTATTATAATCATAACCTGCTAACGAAATTGTATGTGCAGTCATATTAGCCTGTATCTTAAAACTATGCAGAGAAGCGCCGTTGATGAGTTTAATTTTAGAGTTTTTAAGCTGCCCAAACTGCATGCGCATTCCGTCAAAATAAAACCATTGGCCGTATCGGGCTGCCAATCTTTTAAGGAAATTAAAATTGGTTTCGTTGTACTGCGCCATATAATTGAATTCTTTTAGATAAGTTGATCTAATAGATTCTCTCTGGTAAAATTCTGTTGGGCCTTCTGACAATAGATCTACAACAATATCGTCCATACCTCTTTCCAAATAGGTTCTTGATTTTGGCAAATCATCAATTACTTTACTATGGCTTATTCCAGTAATGTGCAGACCGGCTGCGCTTCCATGTCTATCAATCGAAGATACCTCGGTAATAATTCCTTTGCTCATAAGCCTGATTCCGGTCAGGCTTTTGAAAGTAAAAATAACTTCATCACCAATATATTTTCGCATTGCTTTGGCTTGATCAACTGGGTTTATAACTGCTTTACCAGTGTATTGCCACACAAATGAAAAATGATGATGATCTGCCATTTTTTGTGACAGCTTTAAATCATAATAAATAATATTTTGTGTAAAACTCCCAATAGTGATATGTACCTGATCTGAGAAATGTGCCATAATGAAATAGTATTTTATTCGTTATTAAAAACTTAGTCTAAAGCAATCCAGTTGTTGGAGAATTTTGCTTCACCAAAAGTCAGTTCTTTAGTTACTAATTCCATTGTAATTTTCATTGGCACTTCAGTAGTGCTGGTAAATTGTTCGTGATAATTAATACAAAATGCTTTTTCAAACGTTAGTTCTTTCATTTTACTTAAGGCATCTCTTCTGTAAAAAATAATTTTTCCATCTTTAGTTAAGTCACTATTTAACATCCATGACAGAAAAAGGCTGTTTTGTGTTGCCTCAATTATTACTTTTATAATTCCTCCTTTTGCATTTCCTATTGGTTTGCTCGAAGTATCTATTTCTTGTTTAAAATCTATATTAAATTCAAGTACATTATATTCTTCTCCGTCTATTTGTAATTTTGATAAAAAGCTCATTTGTATATCGGTATTTAATTAATATTGGATTGTGATGTTATTATTGTTGAAGTTTTAAAATAAAAAAGGAAGCCTTTTACGGACTTCCTTTAATAGTTTCAAGCTTAATTAAGTTTGATGAAGTCCTTAGGTATTATACCCAAGCATTATCAAACTCACCTCCGCCCATCGAAATTTTACGTGCAGAAATCATAAAAGTCTCCGTTAACGGATTATCACTGTTATGATCAAAGTTTTCTTTGTACTTCACCATGTAAGCCTCTGTAAATTTCAACTCTTTTAAAGTAGCATTAGAATCACGTTTAATGAATTTTACTGACCCATCTTTTCTTTCGAAATTGTTAGTCATCCATTCAAACAATTCTGTGCTGCCAGTTGATTCTACTTCGATCATGATTCTTCCTCCACGTGTTACTGTAGATGGACGACCTGAAGCATCAGTTTCCTGAGCTAAATCATAACTTACGTTAAGTACTTTGTAATCTTTTCCTGCAACTGTCAATGATGTTAAAAACGACATAATAAAAATTTTTAGTTATTAATTTATTTATTTATATCGTAAATATATAATTTATTTCTTACACAATATAGTTAATTGTAGCTTTATTATTACATTTTATCAAAATCGCTAATACAAGCCACAAAATAGCGTTTTTAACAAAAAATATTTTTACTTATTTATAAGATAGCGGTCCAATAAAAAAATAACCCCTGAAATTAAAACTTCTATTGGTGCTCTTTATCGTTGCATCAATAATAATATCGACTCTTTTTTTTGCTCTGCTTACATCATCTATTAAATACATGGTTTCTGATATTTCGACTTTGAGTTCAATTACTTTTATCCTATTTTCATGTAAAAGCAGAGATTCTTTCATTGTTTTGGAAATAATTTCTTTTAAACTGTTTTCATTCATCAGCAAATCAAAATCAATTTCCCATATTTTTGATCCAAAAGTTTCATCAAACTTACATTCTCCAAATGTAGTTGTCGCTAATAGAATTACTTGTTGTGCAATAGAATGTTCAATTGAAGTTTTTTCTAATTCTTTCTTTTGAAGTATTGTATTAAAATCGATTGGCAGTTTATAAAATGCTCCTTTCATCTTTCTATCTTATATATAAATTAACCTTTCTGTTCTGCCCTCTTTATTTGTTTCAACTTCATTAGAAACTAATTTCCTCTTAATAATATGAAGGTTTACTTTTGGAGTTAGTTTCAAAACCTTTTCACGATATAATATATCACCTATAAAACGCTGCCCATTTTTTCCATCAACAATAATAAAATAGCTTATCCCTTTTTGCACTTTGAGATTGTTAACATCACCTGCATAAAGCTGAATGTTTTGTTCTTCTTTTTGAAAAGTATAGGTAAGCTCATCGTAGCTTAATTTTCGATATCTGGCAATATCAAAAGTTTCTACAGCTTCTTTTAAAGGCTCGAAAGTGATGTTTTCAAAAAGAAACTTTTTGGACTCTAAAAATTTCAATCCCAAGAAACTCCATAAACTTTTTCTGGTTGTTTTTTCTTTAAAAAAATAAGTATCACGAGTAACCTGATAAAACTCTTTTTCATTTGTCTTATTATCTGTTACAATCATTTGATATGTTGGAATTTCAATTTCAGACGGAGCCTCAATTTGACTTAAATTTGTATTTAAGCGAACTATTCCTGTCTGCTGTTCAGAAATTATAATATCAATTTTATACTTTTTTAAAGCAGAATCTGTTCTAACAATCGTTTTTCCTTCGCCGCTGCCTGCATAAAAAACAGATCCATCATTATCTGTGAGGCCTAATGAAAGATTTAATTCGGGGATTGCCATAAGTTTTTTTGTTTTTGAATAAATTCGACTAAAGTTTTTTTATTTTATATAATTTCAAGCAATTCAAATATTCTTTAAGATTTTGATTGTCGGAACTATTTGGGCTAAACTCATAATCTTTTTTGAGCGTAAAGAATCTTATTGTATTGATATTGTTTGCCATAATTTTTTTTCTGTCTCCTCTTGTAAGCTGCAAGGCGGCAGTTCCATCACAATTAACACTGAATGAGTTTTTTAGAACGTACTTTTCCCCTGTTTTAAAATACAATACTAAAGGCTGCTTTTGTTTGACACAAACGTTGTCTGTAAAAATTTTAAAATATAAATAAATCTTTCTTTTACGTTTTCCTAACTGCAAAACTGCATATTCAAAATCTTCATTAAAAACCCGCAGCAAAATAGGCGGTGCGCTGGCAAAGCTTTTTTTGTCTAGTAATAATTCGTTTTGCGAAATAGGACAATGTAAAGTATCAATAGGATTAATTTTTTGAGCTGTAATTGAATATGAATTAGATATTACTACAACTAAAAATAAAATTTTAAGTACGTTCATGAATTTGAATTTTTTGTTTGATCATTCAAAAAGATCAATATTCTGTTTAAAAAGGAAACACAAAAAATGTGTTTCCTTTTATAGTTATAATGCAATTATTTTTGCTCGTAATCTGTATCCCATTCTGTTCCGTCATCTCCTTTATGACCATCCATTTTTATAAGGAAGTTTTTTGCCGGGAAATAAGGTTTCATATGGATATCCATATAGATTCTATCTTTTTGGATTGGATCCTGCTCAAATCTTCTGATTTCAAAATTCTCAATTAATTTGTCCGGACCAGTGATTCCGTCAAGGAATGCCACAATTTGATTCATGATTTCTTTACGTGTTTTAGCTGTAAAGTTTTCAAATGCACGACGATTAAGGAAATCCATTAATACTTTTGTCACGTAATCAAAAACACGAACTACAGAATAGGTTTGCAGACCAAGATTATCACCGCTGAATAATGTTTTTGCAGAGAAAGCCATTACTTTTCCGTACTCGTTTACCATTGGTACTAAACCAAGGTTTTCAAGATTTGCGATTTCACTTTTCTTAAGGTCAAACTTAACGCCATCAACTTCGTTTATTCCTCCAAATTTTTTACCTGCAGTTACCTGAGACATTAATGTTTTGTAGATTTTTCCTGCTAAGGCTGCTGAAGGTGCGATGTGTAAATCTTCATTTTCTCCAATTTGGTCAAATCTGCCGCGCCCTACTAACCAGTTACAAGTCATAATAACATTAGAACGATACGCATCACCTCCTGTTAATGAAGCTGCATCGAACATTTCCATAACATCATCCGGTTCATCAAGATGTTCAAAATCTGTTACGAGCATTACTTTGTTTTCGTGTGCTATTTTTGCCCATTTTTCGATCACCTTATTCGATCCTAAATAACCTGGAATAACCAAAATTCCATAATTATTTTTAAGGTCTAAACGATCGTAATTATCCACTAATTCAGAATGAATTGCATCAATAAAGCGAGTGTTATCAAGATCTTTTAATTGTTCAAGATCTGCATTTACAATTGTGATGTTTTTAACTTTATCCGTTTCCGTGTTTTTGAAAAACAAGGCCACAGTTCTATAAGCCGCTTCAATTTCTCTTGTATCGGCAACTGCTTTTGCAAGGTTCTTTTTCAATAATACTTCAGATTCTTTGCATTTGTCCTCGCATTGCGCCACCATATCTGTCAATGCTTCGTTGCTGCTTAAAATTGAAGACCATAATTCCAAAGTCTTTTTTAAAGTTTCTCTTTCTTTGGTTTTATTTACTTCGCCAAGAAAAATTTTTCTTCTTGCTTTTCTGTCCGGATTTAGGTTCTGAACTCCTTCTATTGCCATTTCCAGTAAATCAAATCCGCCATATTTGGCTAATTTTTCTACATTTTTTTCAATAGAAACACCAGAAACTTTACGTTCTAAAACTGCAGTATCTTCACCACTATTTTGATGTGCTTGTTTATTTGACATATCTTTTATTTTTAAGTGTTATTTATTTTCTTTCAATTCGTTAATCAATGTTCCAAGGCTTTCCAGTAACGCTTTCTTTGCTTCGCCGTCTTCCAGAGCCGCTTTCAGTATTTTATTTGATTTTAACTGACGGATGATTTTTTGATACTGATCTTTTTCGGTTTCTAAATCTGATAAAAAACTACTTTGTGCCGTGATTCCTTTAACACCAAAATCGCCTAAGTTTTTAAATTTCAAAGCTTCTACTTTTGTAGCTCCGTCTGCATTTTCAAAGTTTACTTTTACTTCTGGCTTAAAGTGTTCAAAAGCTTTTTCTACATTTGTAATTCCTTCTACTAATTCCGGTTTAATTGGTGCATCAACCGTCAGTTTTTGCGCTACAAGTGTTCTGTTTTGAGGAATTGCGCTGATTGCTTCATCTGCATCCAACTTTACTTCATTTCCTCCAATTCCATAATTTGATAACATAATTTTTAATTTAAATGGTTATTATTCTATTATTTTTAAACTCGATTCTTTTATTGATTTTGATAAATCTGACGACAGACATCTAAATCCCTGCTTACTTTTTCTAATTCTTCCTTGTATGTTTTTGCCGATTGGTTTAAACTGTCAATCAAATGAGCATTATGCGTAAGACTTCTGATTTGCTTTTTGTAATCAATAATGTTCTTATAGGCCAAAATGATATTATTATACAGCTTCTTGTTATCTGTAGAATCTTTTGGGATTTTTTGATAAATATTGGCTACCATAACATTAGCCAGTCGCTGCTGAAAATCATTATCCACTTTTGGTGAATTGATAGAGTCAACTGTCATTCTTACACTATCAATTTTAATGGAGAAATTGGTTTGATAATCGTATTCACGTTTCATCATTTCGTTCTCTGCTTTCAGCATTTTATTTTCAGCCGTTGGCATGTAAAAGTTGAAGGAAACAGCAAGCAGCATCACAATAAACGTGATAGTAAAGGCAACTAAAAAAGCTCCAAAAGCTTTTCGACGTTCTGTTCTATTTAATACTTCCATAATTTATATTTGCTTTTTTTAAATTAATCTTTAATGAAAAAACCATGTCTTTTCGGGTTGTGTACGATGTCTTTTTTCTCGGTTTCGGCGACAAACAATTCGATGTTTTCTTTTTTCTTTCCTATATAGTCAAGCTTGCTTAAGGTTTCAAAAAGCTTATCAATTTTCACGAGGAAATTCATTACCAAAGAGGCTGTTTTATCAATATGCACATGATCATAGTTTGAATTAATTAAGGTTGTAAAAAGTATTTCTAAATCGCCTTGTGAAAGGTCACACCATTCTGCAAAATAATTTAAGAGCTCTTCTTTTCCCGCTCCCGATTTTGAGTCAATAAAATTCTTCATTACCCTTGCAAAAGAAACAACTGTGCTTAGCATTGCAGCCGGATGCTGATGCAGTGAAAACCAGCGAAACTGCGTTAGAGAATTTCCTAAAAAATAACTTGTATTATCTGCCAATTGCAATACCGTTTGAGCCAAAACTCCACTTTGTTGAAATCGATTGACTTTTTGTGAAATTTGAACAGAATAAATTTCTATCTGGCCAAACGAACGTGCTATCTGCGCTTGCATATCTGTTAATTTTCCATGACACGCGACTGTAACTGATGCGGGAATGTAATCTTCATCAAGAACAGAAATGTCTCCTACTAATACTTTTCCAATCGCGAGATAGAATCCTCCATACCCTATTCCTGATCGAAATTCTTCTGATTTTATAAGATGAAGTTTATACTCCGGCTGTGTATAGGGATATCTTGGCGGAACTTCATCTGGGTCTGGTTCACCAAACGGAATTCTTTTTCTGGAATTAACCGAAATACATGCTAACAATTCTAATTGCTCACCATCTTTCATTTCATAGGTATCTTCGGGATACGGAACTTGTAGATCGAGCGTGTCTGTATTTGCTTTACTGATTTCGATTCTCGAACCGTTTGGCGTAATGGCGTGACATTCTTCTACCCGAACGCGCAAAAGTTTATGGTTATCGATTCCTAAAGTAATTTTGGTCGATTCTTTACTGTGGTTTCCTGAGTCTAATAAACCGTAACTCATGGGCGTAGTATGAATTCCGATTGCATCATTTACCAATTCAGAAACATTGTCCTGCATGGCCAAAAAATGATTTTTGTTGATCTTCATTCCGTCAATCCAGTTTACCGGAAAATGATTTAATTTTTCTATCATGATTTTTATTCGTTTTAATGTTGTTTGGTTTATTCCATAGCAAAATGCCTCATGTAATTTGATTACATAAGGTTTTATGGGGATAATTATTAGCTATGGCGGCTAGTAATTAAGGTTTATTTGTTTTTGGAAAATTTTTTTGGGTGCGGTATTATTTTAAATATTGACTATTCTATATTTAAAATCAAAAATTATATTTTTTATATTCATGTTTTTACACTTTTTATGTAAAACTATTTTAGGGTAAGACACTCACCCTAACGAGGGAATTTGCATTAAACTTCATTATTATTGTTTCGGTTTTGTTTGACTTATCTTTAGCAGAAAATCTTCAGTAACATTTTCAAAATTAACATCATTAAAATCTTTTTGTGTCCAAGTTTTTGATGGTATTTTTTTATCGTGATCGGCTTTGTCAAAGTAGGTTTGACTGTATTTATGAAGAAGTATTTTGTCTTTAAATACTTTGAAAGTGGTATAAGTTGAAATAGATATATAATCAGAACATATGTAATCTTCTATTGTAAAATAATTTCCTTTAAATACGATTCTATTAAATCCTTCTGCGACACAATTAAAATTATTCTTGGGTATAATATTATTATTTTCATACCACTTTTGAAAAGTATTATTTGGCAAACCTTTTTTTATTTCCATTGGAAGTCCAAAATGAATTCTCTCAAAATCTCCTTTTTCTTCATCATTTGCATAAAGCATGATTTTATCTTTTATTCCATCTTGATCCAAATCAAAATCATACGAATAAGCAACATTTCTATTTTCATTTAATTTCAAAACTTTATCAAAAGAAAACAATTTTGGAAATAGTTTTAAAAAATAATTATTATCATGATACGGAGGAAGGACATTTTCTTTTAATTGTTTTATTAAATTCCAACTATTATTAGTTTGATCTAATAGATAAATATTTGCAATGCTATTATCTTTAATGTTTACACTCTCTTTGGAACATAGACTATCTCTTACTATATATTCTTTATTAATTTTGTATAAAAAAATATTATATAAATTATAATTGTTTTTTAAAATACCACTTATATGCTTGTTTTCTGTATCCAGATCGTCATATTCGTACTTATATATTTTATTATATTTATCTGTCCAGAAAACCCTTAGAGTATCGCTTTTAGGTATAAAATGCATAGTAAAATAACCTTCGTTTTCACAGTCAAGATAATTTACAATTGGATGTTCTGACAAAGAAGAACCATCAATATTTAATAAATAGCCTGTTAAATATTTTTTATCTAAAAAATCAGTATTTTCATCATTATTATGTTTTATAATTTCTTCTTTTGATTTTTCTATTACTTTAGTTTTGTGTTGCCCATTGCATGAATTTATAAACAAACTCAATATCAATATTTTTAAAATTATTGTCAGCCTATTCAATTTTTTCTCCATTACTATAAAATTTTGTTTTCATGTAAATTCATTTAAGGATATGATTTTGAAATAAATATTCCTTTATCAAATTTCTTTATTACATCTACTGGTCCTTCGGGAGAAAAATACCAATCACCGTTTCTTAATCCGTTGATATAATTACCTTCTTGATCGATACTTTTATTATATTCAAAAGAATACCTTTTCTCAATCCAGTAACCATTTTTAAGATGATTAATAGTTTTACCTTTTAGTTGGTATTCAAAAAATTCCTTTGAATTAATAATTTCTTTATCGCCCCATTTTTTATTAACTATTTGAAGATCAAAATAATCTAAAAACATCCCATCTTTTACTTGAAATTTTAGTTTTTCAGATTGATTGGGGCTTTTAAAAATTATTTCAATTTCATCTCCTTTTACATGAGTATTTCTTAAATAATTTTCCTCGGATTCTACACATTCGTAAACTATCATACTATTATATTCTGTATCTAAAAATTCATTTACCAATAGAATACTTTCATATCAACCATCTTCATAATGTATTTTTATATAATAAGATTTAAATTTAACCCCATTAATTACAAAAAATTTATAATCGTAAAATTGCAATAAAGAGTCATTGTTTGAAAAAAAAATATCCCAGTTATAAGGCCTCATAATTTCCCTCTCATAGGAGTTCTTTAATGTTCTTTTTAATTCTTTTATTTTGTTTTCTTCCTTAATTTTTTTTCCAATAGCAATTTTATCTACAGAATTTATCAAATAACTATCTTGAGTCGATTTATTAACTTTTTCATTTTTATTTGATGATATTTTTGACTCTAATTTGGTATCTGATTTACAATTCTGAATCTGAATTAGAAAAAAAAGGTATAAAAAATATTTCATGTTAAATTTCTTTTAATTTTGGAGTATAACTTTGTATATGTAGGTGATCATTATGATTATGATTATGATCATTATCTTTGTCATTAGTACATTTATTAAGTAGTTTTTCTTTTCTTTCTCCATAAGATTGTGATAACATACTTTCCCAACCAAATTTATATAACGCATCATTAAAATTATTTTGTCTGGATTCATCTAATCCTTTCCATCCTGATTCTTCACTACTATTAAATAAATCTGTTGTTCCCCTGTTACCGCACGAATCCTTTCATGGGGTAAGTCTCTACTTAAAATTTCTAATCATTTTTTATACATTAAATTCATATTAAGAAATTAGACTTTAACCCTGCACACAGCCACACGAAAGGATTCGTGCGGTAGCGGGGCTTTTCTTTTCAATATGTCAAGGAGCTTACTTCTTTATTATTTTATTTTTAATATTCAACGTCGTAAGCTCAAAATATTTAATTCCCTAATTGTTGATTTTCTCTTTTATTTTATCAATATCAAAATCATTAAAGAATATCTTTCCGAATACTTCTTTTCCATATGTGAAAGTTTTATCGTTTTCACCATCAACACTAATTAATTCAATACTATATTTGTGTAATACAATTTCTTTGGATTTTAAGTCATACTTAAATGTTATATAGTCATTACCTCTAACTTCTCCTGCTTGATTATTTTCTTCGAATGTGAAATAATTGTCTTTAACTACTAAATCTTGAAGACCTTCTGCCATTGAGTTAAAAAAAGAAGTGTAAATAATATTTTTATTTTCATAAACATCATAGTCCTTTTCTTTTTTGATAAAAACACAAACAGGCGATTCTTTTGTTTGTTTATTATTAGCTGTTTCAGAAGGCTCAAAAATGACAATTTTATCCATTTGACCATCCATATTTAAGTCGCAATCTTTTTCAACTCTTAGATTATATTTTTTTGTTTTATATTTTGCTTTATAATCCTCAATGTAATCTTTTGTTTTATTAACACTTAAAGTATCACTGACGATTTCTTTAGTATCTTTTTCTTTAACAACTAAATCTTTTTCCTTCTTTTCATTACAAGAAATTAAACATAACGTTAAGATGATAATCTTTAAAAAAAACTTTTTCCCCATTTCAATTTTTTACTTTTATTCTACTTTTATGTACAAATCCTACTAATCCTTTATTCGTTTGGATAAACCACCAATCTTCGGAATTATCCAAAACATTTATAATTTCATTATTTTCTATTTTTTCTATAACATCAGATTTAGAGTTACCGTATTTTCTTAAATTACTATAGCCATCTTTATCAAAAATTTGATATTTATATAATTTTCTATGTTTATCACTCTCATTACTCCTTTCTTTTTTCAATATATTAAAAACAGACATTGCTTTTTCTTTCATGGAAGCATCAAGGATAATATATAGTTTTTGCGAATAAATTAAATTTTCAATATCAAAATAAAAGCGCCAGAATTCATTCAAATCTTTATCATCCAATGTTTGCAACATTTTATCAAAATTTTCATCTTTTTCAACCAATAAAACTAAATTCATATGAAAATAATTAACCGCATCAGCTTCCCATTTAGCTTGACACGCAATTTTTATTATCTTTTTTTTGCAATTCTCATTGTTAGATGACAATTCAAAAAAATATTTTATAAAATCATTCGCTTCACTATATAATGCATTTGGTTTATCCAATTTATCATTCCAACCAAAAGTTGATTTAAAATCTATAAAATTATTAGGAAAATTACCTATAAATACTTTTTTATTTTTAGTATAATATCCTTCCTTAAGTTGTTGAATATTTAAATTATTTTGTGCACTTATATTGTATACAACTAATAATAAAAAGGTTACAAGATATTTATTCATATTTTGCTGTTATTATAATTTTTGCCCCCTCAACACCTTTCTCTTTAACATAATCATTTATTTCTTTGACTTTTGCTTTACTATCACCTACAAAATCTGTAGATTTTGTACTTCCTGCCAACAAGCAACCCTCAGTATCTGTTGCTGTATTTCCTGAATGTATTAAAATAGCCCTGTCCTCAGATACATCACTATTATACAATTTCAAAACTCCTTTTTTCTTAGTTCCATTATGCCATTTTAAATTATAAGTCCCTACAGGAACTCTTTGTTCTATACCAGAAACCGTTGTATCTGGTCCCTTCTCTTCTAGTATGTATCCTTTTATATCAGAATCATCGATAGTAAATTCTCCAATAGTCGATTTCTTTGTTTCCCATTTTCGCACTAACCTAATTGTTACACCTTTTCCAGTTTCTTTCTTCTCTTCCTTATTTACGGCAGTTCCATATTTACAATTAGCTATAGAAAAAGTCTTAGAAGTATAATCATCAAATGCTTCTTGTTTTTCTCCATGATTAGTTTTTCCATTTTGGAGTGGAACATCATTTCCAATCATTGGAGCAATTTTGTTTTTAACATCTTTACAATTATTTGCCTTTTTATTAACTCCATACATATCAAAATATGCCATAGATGATAAAACTGCGATTTTAATATTTTTAGCAACTAAATCCGAGTTCTTAACTATATCCGCATTTTCATATTTTAAAGTATATTTATTTGCATTTTCATAGTTAGTTCTACCGGTCAATTGTATACATCCTTTCCCTCTAAAATTCCATCCATCACCTGATTCAATCCCTTTATTACCTACTCTATTAGCATAAACACGATTCGCTATCGATTGTTGATCAGCCACTTGAGTAACTATTTTTTTTCCATTCTTTATTTCTTCAATTCTACCGTATTTATATGCCTCTTCTTTCCTAGTTTTAAAATATGAAAATATAGTAATATATTTTTTCTTTTTTGGATCCCATCTACCTAAATATAGATCATCAGCCAAATAATTCATACCTTCTCCTTCTTTTAATTTAAAGCTTTTTCCACTTTCAACTATAGCCTGAGCAAAAAAATGGGCTTTATTCCAACAAGTGTCCATTTTTAATGCTTTCATATGCTTCGTATATGTTTCTGCAATAGTCTTTAAAGTATCCTTGTCAGCTTTTGGAAATAAGTCCTCAAGTTGTCTTACAGTTACTGGATCAATACATTTTTGGCAAACTACTTTCTCTTTCTTATCATTCTTATCTGCTTCGCCAACTTTAGCAACTTTATTAGTTTGTTCAACAGGATCTGGTTTAAAAACCGTAGCATCAACATCAACAACTGCACTTTTTACAAAATCATGTGTCTGTAGAACTTCGATTTCTACAAATAGTTCCTGCTCATCTCCTTCTGCCCAATTACTTCCGCTTAGACTTCTAGATATAGTATCTAATGAGACAACTAACGCATGAAGATCAGATTTTATCGTGAAGTTTTCAGTAAACAACAGGTCATTGCTAACCAAATCTTCATCATACAATTTAAGACAAACTTCTTTACCAGTCAATCCAGTTGAATTTATCCAGACTTTAATTTCTTTTTCTTTAAATACACCTTTAATCTGATGTCCGGCAGTATCTGTAATATGTACAGCATTAATTTTGCCTTTTACTGCTTTTGGGGCAGTAGGTTTCTGTGAATCATTTTTAGGTTTCTGCTCAGCAGGTTTGTTTTTAACAGACTGTTGCGGACTTGTTTTTCCTTTATACGGAGCTACTGGCGTTTCGGGCGCATTTACATTTACATTATTGCTGGCTATTTTGCCATCGTTGTATTCTGCTGTTACATAAAACTCATGAATTTTATCTTTTTCGTGACCTCCTCTTTCAGCAATTTTTGCAAAACTTGGTTTTAATAAAAAATCAATATCTGCTTTTCCAAACTTTACAATTCCTGAAAGTGTTTCTATAAAGTTTTTTTCATTGGCTTTATTATGTCCGGCACCTTTTACATCATCTTCCCACATGGTAACAGATACTCTGCGTTTTTCCATGTTCAGACAAAATACCCTTGCTTTAACGGTTTGTCCGTATGATAAACGTCCGTTTATTTTGGCTCCGTTTTTATCTAATAATTCAATATGATCAATTTTTGGCTGTGCAGAAAGTGGTTTAATATCTAGTCGCGCTACTTTGTCACCTTTTTTGGCTAGAATACGAATACCATTTCTCGTCAGACTTTTTTCCAAAAAAGTATAAGAAACCTTATTTCCCTTCTTATCATTCTCTTTTGTTTTTCGCCATTTACCAAGTTCTAGAACATACACTTCCCAGTGAACTGGATTATAAGAAAAGCTGTTTTCTTCACTAAGAGGACTGCTTGGAACCTTCTCAAAAAAATCACTCACAGTATATATTTCAAGAACACCAACGACAGGATTTGGGTTTCCAATTATTTTAAAATCTGACATAGTACTTTTATTTACTTACAAATTGAATCTTGATCTTCTAAACTCTCTTTTAATTCAGCCATATCAACCAACGGATTGATCTGATTGCTCAAAAGTTCTCTGGCATTTTTGACATTCTGTTTGCTTGGTTCTGCCTGTTGTCCGTGTTTTACAACTGTAATACACTCAGGTCCGCCAATTGGGCAAGTTGCTTTGCTGTCTTCTACTAATATTTTACCTTGATTACTCAGGGTTATTTTTTCATAAAAGGCACCCCATTGCGATATTACAGCTTGACAAGGCTTATAACTGCTTCCCATGGGCTGTAATTTACAGTTGCCGAAAGTATTTTTTTCTAAAGTCTGTCCCGTTTCCTTCGTGGTTGCAATTAGCTTTTTTGATGCATCTTTATCGTTTGCAAAATGTTTACTCTGCGATTTTACTTTTAATATATCCGTCTGAGGCTTTTCACTAAACTTACATTTTAACGTTGCGCCCTGAACTACTACGTGTTTTCCACTCATGATTTGTTCTTTTTATTATTGATATTGATACAATCAATATTTTTTTGAAATACTTTAGATAATCTGTTCTTATTTTGTTTCATCTTTTTTTAAAGACTCAATATTTAAACTGATTTTTATAGGGTCCTCAAAATCAATACTGCATTCTAAATTCATTTTCTCAATAAAACCTGAATAAGAATTTAAATAATACATTGCATTATAGTTGCCATTCTGGATCTTGACATTAAAATTTATTCCGTCTCCAGAATTTACATACTTTCCTTTTTGTTCCACTTCTATAAAACTGACATCATTTAAAAAAGGATTAATTTTTTGCTGCATTTTAAAAATAGATTCCTCATTTCTTTCTAAAGGAAATAAAACTTCATTTTCAAACTCATAATCTGTTGTATAAGCTGTGTGAATGCCATTAAAAAAAGATCTTAAAAAATAATCTGAACGGAGCATCTCGAACAATTTGTCTGGACTTGTCAACGTATTTTCTGTAAATTCTATTAAACCTTGTGTTACTTTTGCTTCTTTTTTATAGTAATCAAAAATTTCACTTTTTTTATCTTTCCAACGTAATACTATTTCATCATAATTATAAATATCAATCCACTTTCCTGACTCGTCAACAATAATTTTTAACGGATATAAAACTTCTACTATTTTTGCCCCTAGCTCATCCATCATTCGATCAGGTAAATTGTCATCTATGAACAGATTTAATGACCTTGTAATCTCAAACAAATTATATTTATTTTCATCAGCAGCAATCCATTTAACCCTTACCGCCATTTCCATTTTGTCAATTTTACCTCCAGACTCAAAAGTATATTGAGCACTATAATCTTTAGAGATTCCTTTAGGTAAAAAAAGTAATTTGTTATTTTTTCCTAAGCTTACTTGTTTGGGCTTTTTCTCTATTGCATCTTTAATCTCAAAAGCATCTTTTTCAGGAGCTAAAATCAAAAACTTTGAAAAACGTTTAAAATCGTCTTCAATTAAATCGGAAATTAGACAATATGTATTATGATATCTTCTAAGTTCTCTCGCTTCTATACCAAGCTTTTGAGCTACATTTTGCAACGTGTCTCCTTTTGCTATTTTGTAAATACGAAATTTGCTGTAAAATGATAACTCAGATTCATCTGTATAATACATTCTTGAATAATTTAATTTGTCTTAAACTTGTTGTTCTTTTGTAGCTGCTTTTTTTATCTGAGGCTGATAAGTAAAAGCTTCATCTTCTGGATTATTTTCTTTATCTGACTTAAGAACTTCTTCTTTTTGCCTTTTACAAATAATAACCGAATTCTCAGTTATACCATTCATTCCCAAAGTATAATCTGCATCTACATATTTTGTGCTTTCGTACCATTTTGTTTGTAAAAAAAATACCCAATTGTAGTTTTCTCCATTGCGGTCTAAATCAATTCTATTTTCTGGATATTGTGTATTGTAACCTGTAATTGTATTATAAAACAGGGGGGCAAAATCAATCCTTACCGGACCTTTAGATCTAATGGTTATAAAATCTTTACTATCTTCATGTCTCTGAATTAGTAATGTTATTAATAAAAGGTCTTTCATTTCTACCTCTTCAATTTCAGGAAAAGGATTTTCGCCTTTCGGAATTCTCCACGTAACGTATTCTCGAGGTGGTATCTTCATCATGTATTCAAAAATGGCATAAACTCCAGTAGGAATTATAAAAACAATAAAATGAGAATACATTATAAATACGAGGTCTATTCCGTTTAATGCTGTATAAATTATAGCAAACAAAACGCTTGAATACAACACAACCAAAAGCGAAAACAGCAGTTCTATACCAATACTTTTAACCTGGAATTCCTGAAAATGCCAGCGATAAAGCCAGACATGCAATACTCCAAACAGTAAAGAGGCTATTTGATAAAACATAAACTCATCTGAGAGTTCGTTGAATAATTTATTGTACCCCAAAAAAGCTACTAATGCATAAATAAGGGCAAAGGAAAAAACATAGATGTAAAATCCTTTTTTATAAGTTGATGCAAAATTTTTTACTTTATCACTAAGCAATAAAGTAAGTATACCGCAAAGTGCTATAATTACAACTAAAAATACGATGAGTCTTACATCAATAAGTGCTAATAAATGCTTTTTAACCATTTTTAAATTCGTGTTGTAAACCCTAACACAGGTTGTTTATTAAAATTAAATTCTTCTGTTTCCTGATTCATTATTAAAACTGTTTTTGGCTCTACTTCCATCGGAAAAAAGTGTTCATAAAAACAATCTATAAATCGTTTTATCTGCCCGTTATGTATATAATTTTCAAATGAATTATTCTTTATTGGGCCAATTTCAATTGTTAGGTTCATCGAATAATCCATGTATTTATTTCCGCAGATAAAATCGACACCTAATCTGTTTTCTCCTAAATTAATTTGTTCTCTTTCTTCACTGTATTCTTTTGAAGTTGTGACTTTATAGATAACTTTTTCTTCAATAATACTGGCTAAACAACGACAGGACAAATCAATATCTCCTACAATTTTATAGGTGTAAGGCAAAAGCTGAATGAATTTTGAAACCAAAACTGCCGGATAATTGTGTGACAAACCCCAAAAATCATAGAAAAAATCTAATGGTATACTTCCATTTAGTTTATATAAAAAATCTCGCTCAACGCTTTCAATTTTTGTTCGATAGTGGAAAATTTCATTCTCAAAAGGATTAAAAAAGTTCCGTGCTTCATTTTCTTGTTTTTTCTGATGCTTGTGCTCTTTAATCATCTGATTAACGGACTTATCAGCATTGTTTTCATTTATGCTATGAACAAATCCTTCCGGCAGAGAATCATACATACTGTCTCTTGACAAAAGGAGCGTAACATAATCTTGTCTGATATAATTGTCATCCTGAATTACAGCTCCTAAAACATCACTTCTAAAAGCTCTTGAAAACTGTCCCTGATTTGAAACCGAAATTTCATCACTCGAAATTTCATGGTTCTCTATAAGTTCATTGGCAATAATTTCTGCCCGAATATCATAAGGAATACTTTCAATTTCCTGGATTAAATTTTCAAGATCTTTTTTATTTTTTTCTTGTGTCTTCATTTATTCGCCCTGCTCCTATGTAACGTAATTGAAAATACTCATCATTAAAATTGTAAATTCCTAATCCTTTATCTGTACAGGCCAAAATCCTGTCATTATGCAGGTACAGAGCCACATCAGAAATTGGATGATCTTTATCATATCTAAAAAAAACTAAATCTCCCTCGGTTAAAAATGTGCGTCCGGTAAAAACCTGAATTGATTTCGATTTCCACATTCCGGCAGGATCTTTAGGCAGTGTTACTTTATATACATCACTATATAAGGACTGTAAAAAATAAGAGCAGTCTATTCCCGTTTTAGAAAAACTCTTTTCTTTATAAGGAGTATTGATCCATGGATCGAAATACGAGTAAAGTTTATAATTTCTAATCTTACTTGGCATTACAGCCAATACAATTGAATATTTCTCTTTTAGATACAAAACTTCATCGCTTAAGTTTTCAGAATTATCATTTACAATGGTTTTATTTTTTAAGCCGGTTTCTTCCATTTCTGCCTGCTTTTTTAACAAGTCAAGTGAATAATCATATTTAAATGGAATTTGTGCGATGTACTTTTTACTGCTGCATCCAAAACATATAATGATAAATAACACAACAAATAGCTGCTTCATAAAATTTTAATATTGATCGATATTTATAAAATAAAAACCTGATTTATTCATTTTGAGGCTTTAAACCAGGATTTGATATTGAAGTGGTATTATCTCATTCTTAATACTAAGTAAGTATATATCTACAAATATATAATAATTATTTAAAATTTTATAAGATTTTACATATAATATTAAATTAAATAAACTTATTTTTGTGGCTATTACATATACAAGCAAAATGAACATTAAAAAAATAGACATCAGGATCGTATTTTTTTTCAGTATTCTTTTACTGATTGGAATTATTTCATTTCTAATACAGTTTTTTAAACATGTAGACTGCGATGATGTAAAATATTATATATTATCAGACCATTCTCAAAGTGAGGAACCCATTGAGTTTTACGACAAAACGCACAATGCTAAATCATGGAAATGGGATTTTGGGGACGGATCAATGATGGATACCAGAAGACATACTTTTCATACCTATAAAGAGCCGGGAAAATATATCGTAACGCTTACTATAAACGGAGAATGCGTTCATACCCGTGAACTTATCTTAAAGGACAAATATTTACTGGACAAACTGGGAACTCCCAAAATTATTACTTCAAAAATTATTACTGTTGGCCAGCCTACTTATTTCAATTCAATATCACGAGATGCAAAAACCTGGGAATGGGCATTTGGCGAAGGCAGAGGAATTATCGAAACATCATCAAATCCTGTTTATACATTTTTAACTCCGGGAGAAAAAACAATAACTCTTGTTATTAATGGAGATTTTAGCCGCGTTGCTAAAAAAATTATTTATGTACATCCGAGAGTAATAAAAAAAACAAATCCGTTGGATGTCACCTCTTACGTTTACGAAAAAAACGCAGAATCATTTAGTCTGCCACGAGGCTCTGTAAAAAAAGATCCTCTCGAAGACATGCTGCAATATGTTCCTGTGGCTCCAAAAAATAAAACACAAAAAGACAGTATTGCACCTATTAAAAAAGCACCAAAAATATCTGAAGATCAATTTGAAATTCTATTAAATAAAGTAGCAGAAGGAAGTAAAGTAAAAGATGATTTTACAGAGTTCTTATGTGATGATCTTGATATTCCTGTTGTAAAAAATGATAAAGAATTAATCACTTTTTCGCAATTATGCGCTTCTTTAAAAGGAAAGAAAATAAAAATAGAATCAATTCGTCTTAATAAAGACAAACAAAACAACTGCATTAAAGGAATGAATATTAACTATAAAGTTAAAAAGTACCTGATATGGCATAAAGATTAAATGATATGGAAGAAGAAAAAAATATTTTTAGTGTAGAATTGTTAACGGCTCTTGAGATTGCTAAAAAAATTGCTAAAAACAATTTGAATAAATACTATTCTGCATCTCATTTATTAAAAGCCATTTTAAATCGCGATTTATCGTTGTTAAAACGTCTCGAAACTATGAGTAAAGATGTTTATTATCTTGATGAATGGGCAGAGGTGCGAATGGAAGATGAACCTAAAAACACCAATGTTCTCGATGCAGAACCCAGTGATTTAATTGATGAAATTATCAAGGAAGCAGATTCAGTAAGAATTGCATTAAATGAGGATGAAATAAGTCTATATGCTATTCTTGTCGCAATAAGTTCTCCCGGCGTAGGTTTTAGTTTTGATCAAATGAAAACCTATCCGATTTCCAGAAATGAACTTTTGGAAAATGAAATTATTACATCGACCGAAATTGTTAGTTCTAAAAAAGAAATTAAAAAAGGTTTTTTAAGCAAATATTCTATTCATAAGAATGTAATCAAGAAACCAAATAAAATAACTGCTATAGGTCGTGAAGCAGAACTTAATGCGATAAAAGAAATTTTATGCCGTTTCTCAAAACCTAATGTCTTATTAATTGGTGACAGAGGCATTGGAAAAACAATTTTAATCGATACACTAGTTCAAAATGTAATTGATAATCAAGTTCCTGATACTTTAAACAAAACTCAGCTCTTTGAACTGGATTTATCTTCTTTAATTGCAGGTGCATCTTATAAAGGTGAAATTGAAGATCGTTTAAAAAATTGCATTCAGGAGTTGCAGCAGTTTCCAAAAGCTATTCTTATCATTGAAGAAATTCATACTTTATTAGATAAAAACGGAGGAGATTCTGGTATTTCAAATGTCTTGAAAGCAGAATTAGCAAAAGGATTAAATATTATTGCTACCTCAACAATTGACGAATATTCTAAAAGAATTGAAAAAGAACAAAGTCTTTCTGGAATGTTTGAAATTTTAAAATTGGAAGAATCTAATGATGAGACTTTGTTTCGAATGATTCGAGAATCGATTAAATCTTATCAGGAACATCATAAAATACAAATTGACGACGAAACCATTTCTGAATCTATTCGATTATCAAGAAGATATTTAAAAGAAAAAAGTCTTCCGGAATCAGCCATTAATCTTATCGATCATACGATGTCGGTTTTAAAAACTTCGGGAGAAACTTTTCTTAATGAAAAACAATCAATCACAGCTAAATTAGATTTATTAAAGAAGAACGAAAATAATTTATCTGAAATTCAATTACTAAAAGAATACAATTGGTTTTTGATTGATTTAGTAAATAAGACAACATTCTTAATGGATGTTGAGGAACAAAACGAAAACAAAACTTTTGAAACCTCAGCATCAATTGTAGATTATATCGAAAATTTAATTACTATTCTTGAAAAGAAAGCACTTGATAAACGATCTCACATCGAAGCTTTTGATTTGTCTTTAATTATCGCTAAAAAAACCGGAATTCCGGCAGGAAAATTAAAGGAAGAAGAAAAACAAAAATTAAATAATATTGAAGAAGTTTTAAGCCAAAGAGTGATTGGACAGGATCATTGTATTGCGACAGTTACAGGATCAATTTTAGAATCCAGATCAGGATTAAGCAAAGCTGGGCAGCCTATTGCTTCTTTCTTTTTTCTTGGGCCAACAGGAACCGGAAAAACAGAATTAGCCAAAAGTTTGGCTGAATTTCTTTTTCAGGATGAAAATGCTATTATCAGATTTGATATGTCTGAATTTAAAGAAGAACATTCTGCAGCCTTACTTTATGGTGCACCTCCAGGATATGTTGGTTATGAAGAAGGTGGATTGCTGGTAAATAAAATGAGGCAAAAACCGTATTCGATTGTTTTATTTGACGAAATTGAAAAAGCACATCCTTCTGTTTTTGACGTTTTTCTTCAAATTATGGACGAAGGAAAACTTCATGATCGTTTAGGTAAAGAAGGTGATTTCTCGAATGCTATTATACTTTTTACCTCAAATATTGGGGCTGATCATATTGTGACTACATTCAATAATGGGGAAATTCCAACGTCAACTTCTTTAATGGAAATTATGGGGAATTATTTCCGACCTGAATTTTTAGGAAGATTAACAGAGATTGTACCTTTTGCGCCTATCAGTAAAGAAAATGCATTGAAGATATTTGAAATTCATCTCAAAAAAGAGTTCATGGATTTATTGAAAAACATCAATATTAAAGTTGAAATTCCTATGGAAACCAAGCTTTATCTTGCCGAAAGCGGATATAATGCTAAATATGGAGCTAGACCAATAAAAAGCATTATTAGAAGTCATTTAAGAAGACCTTTGGCTAAAAAGATAATTTCCGGAGAAGTGAAAGATGGTGATACTATTTCTGTTAGCATTGAAAATAATGAAGTCAAATGGAATAAAGAAGAAATTCTTTCACCTGTTGAAAATTAAATTAGTAAACATAAAAAAACGCTAAGAAATCAATTCTTAGCGTTTTCTATTTTTTAGTCTAAAACCAAACCTATCTGGCCGTCGTCATCTAATTCTGTTTCTACAGGATCATCTTCTGATACTTCTGGTTTTTCAGGAATTTCTTCGACTGGCTCTTCGTAAGGAAGCGGGTCTAATAAATTAACCTGTTTTAGCTTATCTGTAGTTAATTGATTTCCTAAGGCTTTGAAACCTTTTACAGCTATAAAGTCCTCAACATCAATATGTAAATCTTCTTTTTGAACTCCTTTTACTTTCGCAAAAACCAATTGTGCTACCGGACGATAATCTGTTGAGACAATTTCTAATTGCGAATTTGGATGGTCTGTAATAAAACTTTCTTCTTTACCTTCGTTTTCAACAAGGAAACGTTTTAAGAAATAACGCTCTTTTTCTCCATCATAATAAATAGCCGAAATAGGCTTTTTAGGTTTCCATTTTTCCAAAATAATCATATCTTCCTCAAAATGAGTCGACAATTCTGGAATAATGACTTTTAATTTACCTGTCTGGCTTATAACTAAGATTTTATCGCTTGGTTTAAATTCACCTAACAATTCACCTCTTGCATCAACATTTAAACGTTTTACGGTATCATCAAACCAAACTTTTCTTGGCAGTAAAGTCGATATTCCTTTTTCTTTTAATTCAATTTTCTTGATTGGATATTTCGTTACCAAATTTCCTTTTGAGGCACGTCCTTTAATAGCCAGTTTAGCAAAATCAATATCGAATTTCAATTTTTTGATTGTTCCTACCTGACGTAATAATATGGTAACAACCTCTGCTTCTCCGTTTGGATTATGTGAAAAATAAACAACCTGCGAACCATTTGTTCCGTTTGTTAAATCATAAGCTTTATCACGTGTTACTCCCGTAACATTAAAACGTTTTATATATGAAGGGCCTGATTTACCGTCACGGTACATCATATTATAAATCGTTCGTTTATCACTCTTATCAAAAACAGCAATGTGTATAATATCTTTTCCGATAAATGTTTTTGCATCGACTTTTGTAATCATCATTTTACCGTCGCGTAAAAACACAATTACATCATCAATGTCAGAACAATCGGCTACGTATTCGTCCTTCTTTAAACTGGTTCCTACGAAACCTTCTTCTCGGTTTACAAATAGTTTTGTATTACGCAAAACTACTTTTGTAGCTTCAACATTATCAAAAACACGAAGTTCAGTCTGACGTTCACGGCCTTTTCCGTATTTCTCTTTTAATTTGGTGAAATAGGCAATCGCAAAATCTGTTAAATGCTCCAGATTATGCTCTACTTCTTTCATTTCGTCTTCTAACTTCGCGATAAAATCATCAGCTTTATCAGAGTCAAAACGAGTAATACGAATCATTGGTATTTGAGTCAAACGTTGTAAATCATCATCGTTAATTTCTCTAACGAATGATTTTTTGAAAGGCTCAAAACGGTCGTATAAATATTTATAAAGTGATTCTCTGTCAGAATACAATTTGAAATCAATGTACATTTCTTCACGAATGAAGATTTTCTCCAAAGTAGAAAAATGCCATTTATTTTTTAATTCTTCTAACTGAATCTCTAATTCCTGACGAAGTAAATCAACTGTTCTGTGTGTTGAAATTTTCAACATTTCAGAAACTCCAATAAACAATGGTTTGTTGTCTTCAATAACGCATCCTAAAGGCGCAACAGAGGTTTCACAGGCTGTAAAAGCAAACAAAGCATCGATTGTTTTATCCGGTGAAACGCCCGGAAAAAGGTGAATTAAAATCTCAACATCCGCAGCGGTATTGTCTTCAATTTTCTTTATTTTGATTTTACCTTTATCATTGGCTTTCAAAATACTATCAATTAAAGTCGATGTGTTGGTAGAAAACGGAATTTGTGTAATCACCAAAGTATTTTTATCTAATTGCGAAATTTTAGCACGCACACGCACACGTCCGCCGCGAAATCCATCATTATAATTGGAAACATCGGCAATACCTGCGGTCATAAAATCAGGATATAGCGTAAAGGCTTTTCCTTTTAAAATTTTAATCGAAGCATCAATTAATTCATTGAAATTATGAGGCAAAACTTTTGTCGAAAGTCCAACTGCAATACCTTCTGCTCCCTGTGCCAAAAGCAATGGGAATTTTACCGGAAGATTGTTTGGCTCTGCACGACGTCCGTCATACGAAACACCCCAGTCTGTAATTTTTGGAGAATACAAAACCTCCAAAGCAAATTTAGATAAACGTGCCTCAATATAACGCGAAGCTGCTGCTCCATCGCCCGTTAAGATATTTCCCCAGTTTCCCTGGCAGTCAATTAATAAATCTTTCTGACCAATTTGTACCATGGCGTCACCAATACTTGCATCTCCGTGTGGGTGATACTGCATGGTGTGACCTACAACATTGGCAACTTTATTATAACGACCATCATCCAGCTCTTTTAAAGAGTGCATGATACGACGCTGAACAGGTTTAAATCCGTCCTCGATAGCAGGAACTGCACGTTCTAGAATTACATATGAAGCATAATCCAAAAACCAGTCTTTGTACATTCCCGTTACTTTGGTAATAACGTCTTCTCCTTCTTCTTCTTGATTTTCGTAAAAATGCTGTCCTTCAAAATGTTTAGCATCTACGTTGATAATCTCATCGTCATCTCCATCCTGATTGTCATCCGTCAGGTTTTCGTCTTGATTATTTTCGTCGTCGTTTGGAATTATGTTATCGTCTTCTTCGTCTTTCATTTTATATGCTGAATTATTTCAGTATTTTATTTAATGCTATAATCTAGTATCCTTTTTTTCTTAAAATATCATATTCCTTTTGCTCATCATCATAATCAATGAAAAGCTTAATTCCGAATTTTTTAAATAAATCGCCCATTTCGTACAAGCAATATTTTTGAAATCCATCAATATTAGCTGAATTTCTAGAACCGTTACAACTTATACAAAACTCATTATAAGCAACAATTCTGTTTTTATTATCTCTAAATAAAATCATGTGTCTTGGTCTATAACAAGCAGCAGAAATTTCTTCAGGAACACAAGTATCACAAACTACCAAATTTAAAAGTTCTTTTTCTTGGATTTTATTTAAAATAACTCTCTCTTGTATCATGGTACTATCAAAAGTTAATTTATAATTATCCACTAATACTTTTCGAAATGGCTGTTCTCCTTTATACTTTACTGTATCCCACATTATTCTATCATAGTAAGACACCAGTTCAATTTTTGAAAAGTTCTTTAACGGAAAATCTCTTTTATTAATTACTTTGCTTACTGATTTTACAATCGGAATTCCCTCAGGTTCTTTCGGTGTCTTCGGTTTTTCATTTTTACAAGAAACTAAGGCCAAAGCAGTAATCAATAAAAATATTTTCCTCATTTAGTAAATCTTTGAGTTATTTCTAAACCTCCTCAAGCTCATCAATCTCCACCTTCAAATTCTTGATAATAAACTCTTGTCTGTCTGGTGTATTTTTACCCATATAGAAAGATAATAACTGCTCAATCGAAGTATGTTTATCCATCATAACCGGATCAAGGCGGATTGTGTCTCCAATAAAGTTTTTGAACTCATCTGGAGAAATCTCTCCTAAACCTTTAAATCGGGTGATTTCTGGTTTTGGTTTTAGTTTCTCGATCGCGTCTTTTCTTTCTTCTTCAGAATAACAATAAATTGTTTCTTTTTTATTTCGAACCCTGAAAAGAGGAGTTTGTAATATATACAAATGTCCTTCTTTGATTAATTCTGGGAAAAACTGAAGGAAAAACGTGATCAACAACAAACGAATGTGCATTCCGTCGACATCGGCATCGGTTGCGATTACGATGTTGTTGTAACGTAATTTTTCTAAACCGTCTTCAATATCAAGTGCAGCCTGCAATAGATTGAATTCTTCATTTTCATACACAATTTTTTTAGTCATTCCGTATGAGTTCAAAGGCTTACCACGCAAACTGAAAACCGCTTGTGTATTTACGTCACGCGACTTTGTAATCGATCCGGAAGCCGAATCTCCCTCGGTAATAAAAAGCGTACTTTCTAAGTTTCTTGGGTTTTTAGTATCTGGAAGATGCGCACGGCAGTCTCTTAATTTTTTATTGTGAAGATTCGCTTTTTTAGCACGATCTGTCGCCAGTTTTCTAATTCCTGATAATTCTTTTCTTTCTCGTTCTGCCTGAAGAATTTTGCGTAACAAAGCATCTGCAGTCGGAGGATTTTTATGGAGGTAATTATCTAATTTGGTTTTGATAAAATCGTTTACGAAAGTACGAACAGAAACTGCTGGCGTTCCATCATCAGAACCCATATCTGTAGAACCTAATTTTGTTTTGGTCTGAGACTCAAAAACCGGTTCCATAACTTTAATACTAATCGCACTCACAATCGATTTTCTAACATCTGATGCTTCGAAATTCTTATTGTAAAACTCACGAATCGTTTTTACAACCGCTTCACGATACGCCGCTAAGTGCGTTCCTCCCTGTGTTGTATTCTGACCATTGACAAAAGAGTGATATTCTTCGCTATATTGCGTTTTACTATGTGTTAACGCAACTTCGATATCATGATCTTTTAAATGGATAATTGGATATTCTAAATCATCTTCGCTGATTGTTTCTTCTAATAAATCACGAAGTCCGTTTTCTGAGTAATATTTTTCTCCGTTGAAAATAATCGTCAAACCATTGTTTAAGTAACAATAGTTTTTAACCATTTTGATAACGTATTCTAAACGGAATTTATAATTTTTGAAAATCGTTTCGTCTGGCGTAAAAGTTACTTTGGTTCCTTTTCGCTTTGTGGTTTCGATTATGTCTTCTTCAAGAACTAAATTTCCGGCAGAAAACTCTGCTCCTTTTTGTTTATCATCACGAACAGATTCTACACGAAAATAATTTGAAAGTGCATTTACCGCTTTTGTTCCGACACCGTTCAAACCTACCGATTTCTGGAAAGCTTTAGAATCGTACTTTCCACCCGTATTCATTTTCGAAACTACATCGACTACTTTTCCTAACGGAATTCCACGTCCGTAATCACGAACAGAAACCGTTTTATCTTTAATCGTTACCTCAATAGTTTTTCCTGAGCCCATTACGAACTCATCGATACAGTTATCTAAAACCTCTTTTAAAAGAATATAAATACCATCATCCGGCGAAGATCCGTCTCCCAACTTCCCGATATACATTCCGGGACGCATACGGATATGTTCTTTCCAATCGAGTGATCGAATATTATCTTCGGTATATTGATTTTGCTCTAGCATAAAGTGAATTGGATTTTTGGCTAATGTACCATTTATCGGCAAAAAATGAAAGCGTATTTATTTTTTGTTACGAATAATAACAGGTTTTAAATCTATTTAAATTGATTTTAAAATAATACGACCGTTAAAAATATAAAAAATCAGCTATGAAACAAAAAAATACTATTTGATTCCGAGTACTTCTTTTGCCAAAGCAATCATTTCGGGCGTTCCCGTATTTTTGTTTTTTTCGTCAGAAAGTTTGACTACACCCTGCCAATGTGTATTATCTGGTTTTGTATCGGTTAATTTTATCACCATATTCATCGCTGGAAGTCCAACATCATTGGTGAAATTTGTTCCAATTCCGAATGACATTTTAATTTTATCCTGACAGAAATCGACTATCGTTTTTACTTTTTCAAAATTTAAGGAATCTGAAAAAACAATAGCTTTCGATTTTGGATCAATTCCCATTTTAGTATAATGTCCAATTACTTTTTTGGCAAATTCAATTGGATCTCCGCTGTCATGCCGAACGCCGTCAAAAAGTTTGGAATATTTTTTATCAAATTGATTGAAAAATATTTCTGTGGTGTAAGTGTCTGTTAAGGCAATTCCGAGATCTCCGCCGTAAACTTGTGTCCAATGTTCCAGACTTATAGAATTGGCCATTTTAAAGCCGTATTGCGCAGCATGAAACATAAACCATTCGTGTGCATGCGTACCTAACGGACGTTTGTTATTAACCATTGCAAAATGTACATTGCTGGTTCCTATAAAACTTTGTCCGCCAAAAGTTCCTAAAGTTTCGTTTACCAAGTTATGGACATCATAAGAATGGCGGCGTCTTGTGCCGAATTCTAAAATAGAAACGCCTAGTTTATTGTAATTATCGATTTTATCTTTCGTGAGATTTTTAATGGCTTCATCATTTAAACGGATTAAATGATTTGATTTATAAAAAAGTTCCGAAATCAGAGCCATCAATGGAACTTCCCATAAAATAGTCCGATACCAAAAACCTTCAACTGTAACTTTAATTTCTGAACCTTCCTGACTAATCTGTACTTCTGACGGATCGAAACTATATCCCTGTAAAAAATCTAAATAAGTTGGATCAAGATAAGGGCAGTAATGTGACAGATAATGTTTTTCTTCTTTGGTTAAACGAAGATCTGCCAATGCATCTACAGAACGACGGAGTAAATCTGCAAAACCAGCCGGAAATTTATGTTTTCCTCGATTGATAAATGCGTATCGAACCTTTGCCTTTGGAAAAAGCCTTATTACAGCATGCTGCATTGTAAATTTATAGAAATCATTGTCTAAAATCGATTTCAAAAAAGTTGTCTCCATATCGCATTAATTCAATTCCTGAATTGCTAAGATACGGCAATTCAGGAAAAGAAGAAAATCTCCCGATAAACAATATGGTCTTTATTTTGGAATAACTTTAAAAGAAACAATACTATTTGTGTCTACAAAAATTGTAATGTATTCGCCAATATTATTATCGTAGGGAATTTGAAATTCTAAACCACCTCTTTTTTCTTTTGCGTTTTTAATCAAAACGGGCTGATTCCTTTTGTTTAAATAAAAAACCTGATCAGACTTTTTCACATTTTTAATTTCAACATCAATTTTATCTCCATATTTAGCTTCAATAATTCCAGTAGTTGGAGATTTAATTTTAAAATCATTCTCGATTGTTTTGTTGTAAATTAAAGGTCCGTTAAGAAAAGCATCTTTATCTAATCTATCACCTAAATAAGAACCTGAATCAGGGAAATGTTTAGCGAAAAAATAATCCGGATCTGTATCAAAGTAAACCGATGAAAAATCATTTACCATTCTGCCTTTGCTATTATCAAAATAACCCTGTCCCCAAGTCACATCAATCAAACGCCATTTTCTGTCAATTAAAACAATATTCCATGCATGATTTGAAGAAGTAGTTTTTCGGCCGATATCTCTTAATGAAATTTTAGAATCTCCTCTTATTATCTCAGATCTCAAGCCTGTTAATTCTGCTAAATGTTGATACAAAGCAGTAAATCCTTCGCAGACTGCTTTTTTAGAACTAAAGGCTTTTTGCCATAATCTGTCATTCAGTTCTTTGATTTTGCGTTGTTTTTCGGCTTCAGTTGAATAACTAAATCCCTGCGTTCTCTGCGGATTCAAAAAAGCATTGTAATCATACTTTATATTGAACGCAATCCAGCTATAAATGGCTCTCGCTTTATCTCCATCAGATTTAAAATCTTCCTGAATTCGTTCTGCTAATTTTTCTGCCGTATTAAAATTTTTAGGATATTTTAATACGATTTTATCAACCTCATTATATTTCTGTGCAAATGTTGAACAAACAAAAATGATATTCAACAAAAGGAATATAAAACCAAACTTTCTTGTATTCATGTATTAAAAACTTGATTTTATGATGTTTTTCAATTCCTGATCTAGTTCAGGGTTTGAAATTTTATTTTGTTCTAAATCGAAATTAGCATTGAAAGAAGGTAAAGAAAATGATCCCTTAATTTCGCCGCCATAACGTGGAAAAAGATTTTGAGCGATTCCTAAAACAGATGCTCCTCCTCTTCCGCCCGGAGATGTTGCCAATAATAACATGGGAATATGCTGAAAAACATCTTTCTCAATTCGGGAACTCCAGTCGAAAACATTTTTGAAAGCAGCAGAATAGTTTCCGTTATTTTCTGCCATTGAAACAACCAAGATATCAGCTTCTTTAAGTTTATTTAAAAAAGCTTTTGCAATTTCATGCTGACCAATTTCTTTTTCGAGATCAACACTAAAAAGAGGCATGGCATAATCGTTTAAATCTAAAACCTCAACTTGGGCATTTTCAAACAAATTTGCTGCATAAGCCGCTAAACGTTTGTTGATCGATTGACGGCTGTTACTTCCTCCAAAGGCTATTATTTTCATATTGTGGTATTTATATATAATTTGATGTTTTCAAAAATTAAGCCATAAAAGTCATATTGTTTTATTTTAATAAAAACTTAATAGTATGACTTTTATAGCTAAAATAAACTTTATACGTTTTCAATCTCAAAAATCTCTTTTTTTATTTCTACCGAATAATCATTTGGAGAAATCTGCCCGCCAAAGGATTTTGCATATACTTTGGTAAATTCTGCACCAAAATACAATATAATCGCCGAATAATAAACCCAGACCAATATAATAACAACTGAACCTGCGGCCCCGTAAACACTGGCAATGGTAGAATTTCCCAAATAAAGTCCAATAGCAAACTTACCTATCATAAATAAAATTGCAGTACACGATGCGCCAATAAATGCATCTTTCCATTTAATAATTCCGTCAGGCAAAGTTCTAAATATAATGGCGAACAATAATGTAATACTCGCAAAAACGATAACTAAATTTATTATATAAAAAAAGTAAACGGTGCTGTCTGGAAAATACAACTTCAAACGCGCATTTAGAACATCAAGAGTGGCATTGAGCATTAAACTGACCAGCATTAAAAATCCAACCGAAGCAATCATAGAAAAGGACATGATCCTGTTTTGAATAAACTTTTTTAAGCCTTTATTGGGTTTAGCGCGCAATCCCCAGATATAATTGATAGAACTCTGAATTTCTGCAAAAACTCCCGAAGCCCCAATTAAAAGCATCACAACACCAAAAACGGTTACAAAAACATTACTGTCTGATAATTGTACATTTTTTATAGCTTCCTGAATCTGTACCGCTGCATTGTTCCCAACCAATCTGTTTATTTGTCCATATAATTGTCCGGTTACGGCTTCTTCTCCAAAAAAGAATCCGCAGATTGTGATAATAATGATTAATAAAGGTGGTAATGCAAATATGGTATAATAGGATAATGCTGCGCTTAATTTGATGGCATTATCATCGTTAAATTCTGTAAATGTATTTTTTAGCAAATACCATGATTTCGAAAAAATATTTTGATTTTTCATTTGCTGATTTTTTGATATTCTCTCAAATTTACGCAATAATGAAAAATTTTGGATTCTTGATTTTTAAGCAGATTTTATATTTTTTCCATGTTAATTAGAAAGCTTTTTATATTCCTGATCGTATCCAAGTTTTTTAATTTTTAATATTTTTTTGAATTCACTTCTTGTGGGTTTGATCAAATAAGAAAGAGAATCCAATTCTTTTGCTTTTATTTTTGTAACGGAGTCTACCTTTTTCAAATCTTCCAGTAAATAGATACTCTTGATTTTGAGTACATTTTTTTCTAATGACATCATTTCTATTTTCCAAAAAACAGAATCTCTTGTACTTAAAACTAACTGTCCATTAATACGTTTTAGTTTTTGATTGTAGGACAATCTGAATAATGTATCTGTATTTTTTCGTGACAATTCTATTGAGTCACCTATTTTAAGTATATCAAATTTATCTTTAGTATCCTTAGTAATTAATTTTCCATCAATAAGATTATATTCAGATTTTAAAGAATCCATTTCTTTTCTGTGAACTCTGAATTTATAATAATACTCTCTAAACATTCCATTATCATCAATTCTTAAAAAAGTTGAATCTGGACTCGTATATAATCCTTTAAATTTAGAAGGAAAGCTATTTAACTCCGAATCATTAATTGGTTGTGGATTTTCAAAATAAAAAGAGATACATCCAACGCAAACTGCTGCATCAGCTTTTTTGCAGGAACTCATTACAATTATTAAAGCAAAAATTAAAATTACCTTTTTCATATCCAGTTTTATTTATAATGACAAAAAATCCCTTTATCATAAACTGTCCACAAACTTGCTTTTTGGTTTGCCGCTTTTAAAGCATTGTTTGCCCAAGTATTACACGTATAAAAAAGACTGTAACTTCCTTTTGCTTCATAAAAAGCATCTTTTTTTCCGTAGCTGTGACCTTCTATCCATTCCGGATGAATTGGATCGCTGAAACTATCTGAAATATAATTAACCAGACTTTGATAATTTTCTTTTGAAATCAAAATGCGTTTGCAATCCTCACCTTCTCTCAATTGTTTAAAAAATGTAGTATGCATTGCCGATGAACTGATTCCGAATGCGGCTTTGCAGGCTGTACTTGCTTTTAAGTCTGACCACTCCGGCGTATCAAGATAAAAACCTTTATCGCCCCAGCCAAAAGCAATGAAATTCATTAAGGAATCTTTTGATTGGGTTTGGTTAAACTGAATTTCGTTTCGCCAATCTTTGATTTCATTTTTTACAGGAACGACAATATCAGTATGAACGCCGTTTGAAAGAATATAAATTGGAACGGCATTTTGCTCTTCAACCTGTACGACATCTGAATTAACGGTAATTTTAGAGATCAGATAAACGGATACTACATAAAGGACAAGAAAACTAAAGATTCCGAAAAGTGTCCATTTTAAAATTTTGAAAGTTTTTTTTAGCATTTTGATTGGCTTATTTTAGATTAGTAATTGGTAATTTTTCTGTAACCAATTTTTGAGCCAAAAAATTTCTGTGCTGTAAATGGCACACGGATTTTACGGGTTCGCTTTCGCGAAAGCGCGGGTTTAAACGGATTTTTTTATTCTCATTTTTGTTAGGCTGAGCGAAGTCGAAGCCCACGCAAAGATTAGCAATACTATATGGAGCTTCTTACGTGGGCTTCGACTTCGCTCAGCCTGACAGTAGTGAACTCAAGTTTTTTAAACATAAAAAAACTGCTGAATTTCTCCAGCAGTTTTAGTCTATTCTCTATAATCTTTATTCTATTCTCTAGAAAAAAAGATTAAACGTTAAAACGGAAATGCATTACATCACCATCTTTTACAACATATTCTTTTCCTTCAACTTTAAATTTTCCAGCTTCTTTTGCTTTTGCTTCAGAACCGTATTGAACGTAATCTTCGTATGAAATAACTTCGGCACGAATGAAACCTTTTTCAAAATCGGTATGGATAACTCCTGCTGCTTGCGGCGCAGTAGCTCCAATATTGATTGTCCATGCACGAACTTCTTTTACACCAGCTGTAAAATAAGTCTGTTGTTTTAATAGTTTATAAGCTGCACGAATTAAAACTGACGCTCCCGGCTCTGTTAATCCCATATCTTCAAGGAAAACCTGACGCTCTTCATAGCTTTCTAATTCTGTAATATCGGCTTCTGCTCCTACAGAAAGAATGATAACTTCAGCATCTTCATCTTTTATTAATTCACGAACCTGATCAACATATTTGTTTCCGTTTACAGCAGAACCTTCGTCAACATTACAAACGTATAAAACCGGTTTTGCAGTAATTAATTGGAAACCTTCCATTAAAACCTCTTCGTCATTATTTTGAGGAATAATTGTTCTTGCAGATTTTGCTTGTAAAAGAGCTTCTCTAATTCTGTTTAGTAAAGCTTCCTCAACTTGTGCTTCTTTATTTCCTGTTTTAGCAGCACGTTTTACTTTTTCTAAACGTTTATCGATTGTTTCTAAGTCTTTTAATTGTAACTCGATATCAATCGTTTCTTTATCACGAATTGGGTTTACGTTTCCGTCAACGTGAACAATATTATCATTATCAAAACAACGCAAAACGTGAATGATAGCATTACATTCTCTAATGTTTCCTAAAAACTGGTTTCCAAGACCTTCACCTTTACTTGCCCCTTTTACCAAACCTGCAATATCTACGATATCTACAGTTGCCATTTGTACACGTTCTGGTTTTACTAATTCTTCTAATTTGTTGATTCTCGGATCCGGAACGTTTACAACACCAATATTAGGTTCGATTGTACAAAACGGAAAGTTCGCACTCTGCGCTTTTGCATTAGATAAACAATTAAATAATGTTGATTTTCCAACATTTGGTAATCCTACAATTCCTGCTTTCATCTGTTGTTTCTATTTATTTTATTGGGCTTTGAGCTTATCAAAGTCCCACCATTAACTCTCTATTTTAATGGATTATGATTTACGTGTTTGTTTTTCTTTCTGCCAAAATGATATTTTTTGGCTTTAAAATTTTGCAAATATAAGATTTAATACCTCGTGAGCGAAGTAAAAATGTGCATTAATATAATTTTAGGGTAATTCTTAAAAATTTTTAAACTTATTATTAAGTTTTTGTTAAAAAATATTACTTTTATAAAAGTAATCAACAAAAAACCAAACAAAAAACCAACAACCATGAAAAAGATTGCATTATTTTTATTACTGCTGAATTCAGCGTTTCTTTTTGCTCAAAAAGAAGTCTCGGGCGTCGTTAAGGACAAAACCGGAACACCGCTTCCCGGTGTTAATATTGTAGAAAAAGGAACTTCAAATGGTGTTTCTACTGATTTTGAAGGTGGTTACAAAATCAAAGTTAAAGAAGGTGCTACATTAGTTTTTAGTTATGTAGGCTTTGCAACTGTTGAAAAATCAGCTTCGGGGGATAAAGTCGACGTTTATTTAGATGAGAGCGGCGGTCAGGTTTTGAGCGATGTAGTCGTTACGGGTTCCAGAAGTACTAAACGAACCGTTGTAAATTCTGCCGTTCCTATTGATGTTATTAATGTAAAAGATGTTACAACGCAAAGTGGTAAAATTGAAATCAATCAGTTATTGCAATACGTTGCCCCGTCTTTTAATGCCAATAAACAATCTGGGTCTGATGGTGCTGACCACGTCGATCCTGCTTCTTTAAGAGGTATGGGCCCTGACCAGACTTTGGTTTTAATTAACGGAAAAAGAAGACATCAATCGTCTTTAATTAATTTATTTGGAACAAGAGGACGTGGAAATACGGGAACTGACTTAAATGCAATTCCGGCAGCTTCTATTAAAAGAATTGAAATTTTACGTGACGGTGCTTCGGCGCAATACGGTTCTGATGCCATTGCCGGAGTTATTAATATTATTACAAATGATAACGTAAACGAACTTACGGGATCTGTAACTTATGGTGTTTTTAATACGCATGCAAAAGGAGATTTCCTTCCCGGAACGCCAAATACAAAAGGTTACCGTTTAGATAAAAACGGAAATGGAAATTCATATGGAAAAGATCAGGATTTTGACGGAGGTTCTGTAAGAGTCGCCGCTAATTATGGTGTTGCATTAGGAACTAAAGGCGGCTATGCAAACTTTACAGGTGAGTTTTTAAATAAAAACAAAACTTTAAGACCTGCTTATGATTTTAGAAAAGGTTTTGGTGATGCCGAAATGCAAGGTGTGAATTTATTTGCCAATTTTGCCGTTCCAATTGCTGATAAAACGGAATTTTATGCTTTTGGAGGAAGTAATTTTAGAGATACAGATGCGTATGCTTTTACCAGAAATGATGGTGAAAGAGTTGTAGAATCTGTTTATCCGGGAGGTTATACGCCTAGAATTACATCAAAAATTAATGATAATTCGATCGCTGCGGGAATTAAGACTGAATCTGGCGGAGGATGGAAATTTGATTTGAGTAATACTTTCGGAAAAAATAAATTTCAATATGATATTAAAGGAACTATAAATGCTTCTCTTGAAGAAAAATCTCCACACGAGTTTGACGCTGGAGGACATAGTTTGCTCCAAAATACAACAAATTTTGATATTTCTAAAAACTATGACAGTGTTCTTAAGGGGTTCAATATTGCTTTTGGAACTGAATTTAGAGTAGAAAAATTTGAAATTTTTGCAGGAGAAGAAGGTTCTTATACTACGTATGATACTAATGGAGTGCCAATTACGGATCCAACAACTCAAAGTGCCCCAATTGATCCTATTTCAGGGAATCCAAGACCGGGAAGTTCTCAAGGTTTTCCAGGTTACAGCCCTGCAAATGAAGTTAACGAAAGCCGCACCAACTTCTCTTTGTATGCTGATGGAGAGTTAGACGTAACTAAAGCTTTTATGGTAAACACAGCTGTTCGTTTTGAAAATTACAGCGATTTTGGAAGTACCGTAAACGGAAAATTAGCTTCGAGATTAAAGCTTGGTGATCATTTTAATTTAAGAGGATCTGTTAGTACTGGTTTCCGTGCGCCTTCTTTAGCTCAAATTTATTACAACTTACGTTTTACAAACTTTAATGCAAGCGGAGCAACGGAGGTTTTACTGGCACCAAATGACAGCGAAATTACAAGAGCTTTTGGAATTGGTAAATTAAATGAAGAAAAGGCCGTAAATGCTTCATTAGGTTTCACAGCTTCTTTTGGAGATTTTACTGCAACAGTTGACGGTTATTATATTAAGGTAAAAGATCGTATTGTTCTTACCGGATATTTTGATGCAAGTGCTTTAAATCTTGGTGTTTCTGAAGCGCAGTTTTTTGCTAACGGAGTTGATACAAGTACTCATGGTCTTGATTTGGTTTTATCATGGAAAAAAACGTATAATTTTGGAACTTTTGGAGCAACATTAGTTGGAAACATCAACGATATGAAAATTGACAAAGTTAAAAATGGCGATTTAGACGAAGCTACTTTCTTTGGAAAACGTGAAAAAGCCTTTTTACTTGCTTCTGCACCAGACAATAAATTTGGTTTAAACTTAAATTATTCAAAAAGTAAGTTTGATGCAGGTTTAGCTTTTACTCGTTTCAGCAAAGTGGTTTTGGTTGATTATGCTGATGAAGATGATGTTTACAACCCAAGATTAGTTACCGATTTAACTGTAGGTTATCAAGTTACTAAAAGCTTAAAATTAAGCCTTGGAAGCAATAACTTGTTTAATGTTTATCCAACAAAACAAGACGAACAAGGAAACACAGAAGCCGGTGGATATTGGGATGCTGTACAAATGGGTTTCAGCGGAGCTTATTACTACGCAAGACTTGGATTTAATTTCTAATCAAACTTATCAAGACTAGATATGTCATCCTGAGTGAAGTCGAAGGACACGTCCAGATTTAACGAAAGTTATATAACAAAAAAGGGCTTCGACTTCGCTCAGCCTGACAATACTAAAAACAAAAAATCCTGAACAATAGTTCAGGATTTTTTTATACTAATAAAAACAAGCTGTAAAATAGCTATTCACTTATAATTCATAACTTATAATTCATAACTTATAATTCATAACTAGCTTCTCACAATTTATAATCCAAAGAAGCAATAATCGCTTTTTCTTCATCAGTTGCAACGAAACCTGAAATATCCCAGTAATTGGTCAGAATTTTATTTCTTTTATTAAAAAGTGATTTCTCTTTAAAAACATCACTTTCTTTATACGTAAAATTTTGTCTGTTGAAATTTGTCGTAATAAAACTATTGCGAACCTGAATTTTCTTTACCTGATCTTTCAAAATAAGACTATAAGCTATTTCTTCATTTGAACTCAATAAATAATAATTCTCGCCGTCTACCCTATAATCAACATTTATAAATGATCTTGTAATATTTTTAGAGTTCTCTTCGGTTTTCTCTTCAATTTTATCAAGATTCTGCGGCGTAATATCAATTTTAAATTCAATAATTAGTTTCTTTTCAGGATCATAAACAATCTCAAAATTATCAATAGCTTCTTTCGCTTTATCCAGAGGCGTAATATACATTACATAATAATCTTTATTTTTAGCATGCCCTCGTATAATAAAATCGTATTCCTTTTTTGCTTTAGGATCTAAAAGCGGATCAAAATATTTAAAATCATTATAATTTTTCATGATATTATTCAAATCATAACCTCTTAAATCTGCACTTACATCTGTTTCCAGCAAGCCATAAGATCTGTTTTGTTCTACCAAAAGTGTTGTCGAAGGACTTCCTGAAAATTGAAAATTAACCAATCCGTCATTAAAATAAGAATATTTGTTATCCAGCATAAAAAACTCCCTTACATAAACTTTTAGTCTGTAAGAGGATGCCAGTTTTTTTGATGAATTATCTACAAGTTTTTGAAGTACTTTTTGTGGAGACTGCTTAGAAAGAACAACTTCATCTAGTTTGTTGTTATTACTTTTTAGATAAACAATAAATTTTTGATCTCCGTTTAAAGATGTCCAGCGTACCGTCAGAGTTTCATAATTGGTTTCTGAAACCTGTACATTAGAACCGCCGGTAAGCATAAAAGTTACTTTACCTTCTTTATTGCTAGATAATATTTGTTTTGTTTTTAGAATAACAACTGTGGCATTTTCAATAGGAAGCTGTGTTTCTATATCTTTTACTACAATAGAATATTGTTCTTCCTGCGAAAAAACTGTCAAACTAAATAAAACAAAAAATAAAAGTATGAATTTCCTCATATGCTTATTGAATTTTCATCTAAAGTATTAAATTTTTATTAAAAAAATAAGCGCTAAAATATAAAATATTACAAACCAACGCAATAAGTTTTTAAGATTCCGAATAAAGCAAAAAAAATCCCGAGTTTAGGCTCGGGATTTTTTTATATCTATATCAATAAAGATTATTCATCGCCATGTAAAAACGCTTGTCTGTTCAACAAGGTTTCTTCATCTTCTACGTGATTATCATCTGGTACGCAGCAATCAACAGGACAAACAGCAGCACATTGAGGTTCATCATGAAAACCTTTACACTCTGTACATTTTCCGGGAACGATATAATAAATTTCATCAGAAATTGGAGTTTGCGCATCATCAGCATCAACCTCAGTTCCGTCAGGTAAAATTACAGTTCCTTTTAGGCTTGTTCCGTCTTTATATCTCCAATCATCTGCTCCTTCATATATTGCTGTATTTGGGCATTCTGGTTCGCAAGCCCCACAGTTTATGCATTCGTCAGTTATAATTATTGCCATCTTTTTATTTTTCTTAAAGTTAAAAGTCTAAAGTCTTAAAGTAAAATAAAGTACATCAAAGACATTTCTCCCTTTTGACTTTAAGACTTTTGACTTTCGACTTAATTATGCTTATTTTTGTGCAAAATTACAATCAAAACAATTCATAAACAAACATTATGACATTAGAAACAAAAAAAAGTATTTTTGTTGAATTAGGAAAATTTCTAAGTCAGTTTTCAGAAGAGCATTCTGTACAGAAATCTGACGTTTTATATAATGATATCTTTTTTGATGATTTCGAAAAACTAATCCATTTATCACAATCTCATAATGGATGGTACACTCCGGAACAAGTATATTTTGCAATAAAATCGTGGGCAGATGCATTAACAGAAGAAAACCTAAACAAATGGATTTCTCAATATTCGTCTGAATTCGCTCAGGACAATAAAAAAGAAAAAACAGTTGCTTTGATCCTGGCCGGAAATATTCCGCTTGTTGGTTTTCATGATTTTCTATCTGTTTTAATTACCGGAAATAAAGCATTAATAAAAACATCCTCAAACGATCAGCATTTACTGCCATTTTTGGCGAAGTATTTAATTGCTGTTGATGAAAATTTAAAAGATAAAATCACTTTCGTGGATGGAAAACTGGAAAATTTTGATACCGTAATCGCCACTGGAAGCAATAATACAGCTCGTTATTTTGAATATTATTTTAAGGATAAACCTTCCATCATTCGAAAAAACAGAAATTCGGCTGCCGTTTTAAACGGAAAAGAAACACACGAAGAATTAGAAGCTCTTGGCGAAGATATTTTTAGGTATTTTGGTTTAGGATGCCGAAATGTATCTAAACTTTTTGTTCCGAAAGGCTATTCATTTGATGCTTTTTTTCAGGCCATTTTTAAATATCAGGACGTAATTCATTACGAAAAATACGCTAATAATTACGATTACAATAAAGCTGTTTTCTTAATGAGTAATTTCAAATTATTAGATAACGGATTTTTGACTTTAAAAGAAGATTCGAGCTACGCCTCGCCTATTTCGAGCGTTTTCTATGAATATTACGAAAACCTTGAAGATTTAAAATCGCGTCTGGAAACCGATGCAGAGCAAATTCAATGCATTGTAAGCAGCGATTTAATAGAAAATAGTGTTGCATTTGGTCAAACCCAAAATCCTCAATTGTGGGATTATGCAGATAACGTTGATACTATAACGTTTTTGTTAACAACAAAGTAAAAAAATGTTTAATTATTTCGAATTATTTATCGCTTTTTCAGCTCCTATTGCCGAAATTTGCGTTTTTAAAATTTCGACTATTAACAACAACCATGAAAAAACACAACTACAGCGCAGGACCAAGTATTTTACCTCAGGAAGTTTTTGAGAAGGCATCAAAAGCAATTTTAAATTTTAATGATTCAGGATTATCAATTCTTGAAATCTCGCACCGAAGCAAAGATTTTGTTGCTGTTATGGATGAAGCGCGTTCGCTGGCTTTAGAATTATTAGGACTTCAGGGAAAAGGATATCAGGCTTTGTTTTTACAAGGTGGTGCAAGTACTGCATTCTTGATGGCTCCTTATAACTTATTGAAAGAAAACGGAAAAGCAGCTTATTTAGATTCTGGAACGTGGGCAACTGCGGCTATTAAAGAAGCAAAACTTTTTGGAGAAACTATTGTTGTAGCTTCTTCAAAAGATGATAATTATACACATATTCCAAAAGGTTACGAAATACCAGCCGATGCTGATTATTTTCACTGTACAAGTAACAATACCATCTTTGGAACTCAAATGCAGGAATTCCCGTCAACTAACATTCCGGTAGTTTGCGACATGAGTTCTGATATTTTTTCTCGTCAATTAGATTTCTCTAAATTTGACTTAATCTATGCTGGAGCTCAAAAAAATATGGGACCTGCAGGAACTACTCTTGTGGTAGTTAAAGAAGAAATTTTAGGTAAAAACGGAAGAACAATTCCTAGCATGTTAGATTATGCTAAACATATCAAAGCAGAAAGTATGTACAATACACCGCCTGTTTTTTCTGTATATGTTTCATTATTAACGTTACAATGGATTAAAGAAAAAGGCGGAATCGCTGCTGTTGAAAAATTAAACAACGCAAAAGCAGATTTACTTTATGCTGAAATCGACAGAAACCCATTATTTAAAGGTGCTGCTGCAGTAGAAGACCGTTCTAAAATGAACGTGACTTTCTTACTAAACAACCCGGACCATACAGAAACTTTTGACGCTTTATGGAAAGCTGCAAATATTTCTGGATTGCCAGGACACCGTTCTGTAGGTGGTTACAGAGCTTCTATTTACAACGCTATGCCTATCGAAAGTGTTCAGGTTTTAGTTGATGTAATGAAAGCACTTGAGTCTAAAGTTTAATCTTTTTTTCGGTTAATCGTTAATTTGTTTAACTGTTTAATCGTCAAAAAATCCTTGCTTTAAAATATCAAAAAAGAAAAATAATAGATTGGTTCATCGATTAAACGATTAAACGATTAACCAAATAAACAACATACCCAAAATGAAAGTATTAGCAAATGACGGAATTTCTAAAAGTGGAATTCTAGCCTTAGAAAAAGGCGGATTTGAAGTTATAACTACAAAAGTAGCTCAGGAACAAGTAGCTAACTTTATCAATGAAAATAATGTAAGTGTAATTTTAGTACGCAGTGCAACTAAAGTTCGTAAAGATATTATCGATGCTTGTCCTGGTATCAAAATCATCGGTCGCGGTGGTGTTGGTATGGATAATATCGATGTTGATTATGCTAAAAGCAAAGGGATTCATGTAATTAATACTCCAGCTTCATCATCAGAATCTGTTGCTGAATTGGTATTTGGACACTTATTTTCTGGTGTTCGTTTCTTACATGACTCAAACAGAAATATGCCACTTGAAGGAGATTCAAACTTTGACGGTTTGAAAAAAGCATACGCAAACGGAGTTGAATTAAGAGGAAAAACGCTTGGAATTGTTGGTATTGGTCGTATCGGACAAGCTACAGCAAAAATGGCTCTTGGTTTAGGAATGAAAGTTATCGCTGCAGATAGTTTCATCCCACAGGTAGATGTAAAAGTTGAATTTTTCGACGGACAATCTATCACAACTACAATTGTTTCTCAATCATTAGAATCTTTATTTAAAGAGTCTGATTTCATTACATTACACGTTCCTGCTCAGGATGGTTATATCATTGGAGAAAAAGAATTTGAGCTTTTAAAAGACGGAGTTGGAATCGTAAACTGTGCTCGTGGCGGAGTTATTGATGAAGTAGCTTTAGTAAAAGCTTTAGACTCAGGAAAAGTTGCTTTTGCAGGTTTAGACGTTTTTGAAAGCGAACCAAAACCAGAAATGACAATTTTAATGCACCCTAAAATTTCATTAACGCCGCACATTGGAGCTGCAACTGGAGAAGCACAAGACAGAATTGGTACAGAATTAGCTTCACAAATTATTACTTTGTTAAGCTAGTAATTAAAAAATAGATTATCTTTAGAGGTATTTACTACTTATTTGTAGTAAATACCTTTCTTTTTTTATTAATTTTGGTGTATAATTTAAACCCTTAAATATTATGTTTGAACAATTAACCCAATTAGTACAGCAATACGGAGGCGATGCTGTTGTAAACAACGCCGCTGTCCCAAATGAGCATAACGAAGCCGTAATAAGCGAAACCAGTAATTCTATTTTTGATGGTTTAAAAAAAATAGCTTCAGAAGGCGGAGGTGAACAACTAGCTAGTTTATTCAACGGAAATTCCCCTATAGACAACTCAAATCCAGTCGTACAGCAAATTTCGCAGCAATTGTCTGGAAGTTTAGGCGAAAAATTTGGTTTAAGCAGTGCTGATTCTTCTGGCGTAGCTTCAAACTTAATTCCGCAGATTTTAGGTTCATTAGTAAATAAAGCAAAAGATCCAAATGACAGCAGTTTTCAGATTTCTGACATCATCAATTCAATCTCAGGAAACAGCGGACAAGCATCTGGAATCATGGATACCATTTCAAAATATGGAACTCAATTTGGCCTTGACCAAAACAACGACGGAAAACTAGATGTCGCCGATGTACTTGTAGTTACCAAAAGCAAAGGCGGTATCGCCGGGTTTATTGGGAAATTATTTGGAAGCAAGTAAATAAGATACAAAGGTTCAAAGTAACAAAGGCTTTTAAAAACAAATTCTAAAAACTGATTGCAGAATTGTAATCAGTTTTTATTTTATAAACACAAAGTTAAACCTCTGTCCCTTTGTCACTTTGAACCTTTGTCCCTTTAAAAAAAATTCGTAACTTTATGGTTATGAAAAAGTGTATTTCCATATTGATCATATTATTGACAATAATTGCTTGTTCTACAGCTTCGCAGAACATTGCGAGTGCAGATAATACTGCTTCAAACAAAAAACTAAACGATACCGTTAGAATTGCAAACGATTCTCTGGAATACGAAGTAATAATTATAGATAACGGTTTTAGTACCTGGCTTCAATCAAGAGCTTATCCACGAAATTATCATTCATTAGAATATCTTGAAAATAAAAATAACTTGTATGTAACCGAGTGGAACAGCCGCGTTTTACAGCCACAGCGCTATAGTCCTAACTTATATGAAATGTCAATTAACTATCGTCCTGACATTCATTACGGATACGAAGTAAACTATCTAATTTACAATTACATGATTTATTTTCAAAATACTTACAAACAAAAACTTTGGGGGTATGTTCCTTCAAGATAATTACTATATTTGTAATCATTACAAATAGCAATGAATAAACTAAAAGAACGCTGGGGAATTACCTCAAATTTACAAGCCATTATAATACTTACCGTTTTTGCCATCACAGGATCGGCTTCTGCCTGGCTGTCTAAACCATTTTGCGTTTGGCTGGGAATCACCAAAGAAGATTTTGGAGGCTGGTTTACCTTAATTCGACTGCTTATAATTTTCCCTATTTATCAGGTTTTGTTGGTCGCAATAGGAACCGTGTTTGGGCAGTTTAAATTCTTTTGGAACTTCGAAAAGAAAATGCTCAAAAATATGGGATTAGGATTTTTATTCAAAAACTAAATTTATTCTCTTACTCTCTCACTGGAAAAGAAATAAGTATAAATCCAGGTCAATGTAAAAGAAGGAATGATATCCGTAAACGGAATTACTTCTTCAATAAAAGTTAAAACACTGGCTACTTTTCCAACTCTGCCTTTATACATTCTGGTCATAATTATAGCCGCGATTGGCGCCCAAATTACATCTGAAAATTCGCCAAGAAGCGGAATCGAAAAAGAAATCATACCAATTCCGTCCAAAATTAAGCCAATAATTAATTTTGACATTCTATTGTCATCTACAACTTTTAGATCTTGCATTTTAAGTTTGATTTGAGTTTGTTCCGAAATTAAAAATAATTCATCAAATTCATTTTATTTGAATATTAAATTTAATTTCAAAATTTCCATATCAAGAAACGAGCCGATTTTTAAATTTTAGATTTTAGAATGCAGATTTTAGATTTTTTGGAATTTGGAATTTAAGATATTGGAATTTGATTCTAACCATAATCTTCGTTTCTTTGTAAAAACAGTTTCACTAAATGATACACGCAAAAAACATACATAAATTCTACGACAAACTTGAAGTTTTAAAGGGAGTTGATTTACATATTAAGAAAGGCGAAATTGTTTCGATTGTTGGAGCTTCCGGAGCCGGAAAAACAACTTTACTGCAAATTTTGGGAACTTTAGACACACCCGAAAGAAACTCAGCATCATCATTAAGCATTAATGGTAAAAATATTTTGAGACTGCAGGATATTGAAAATGACAATTCAAAAGAAGAAAAAACATTTAAAATCGTCACTTGGTCTGGTGTAATTTACATTATAATTTTGGTTGTTTATTTATTATTTTTCAGAACAAAAATCTTGGATGAAACATTAAGGTTAGTAACCCTTGGCGTCTTATTTTTACCAATAGTTTCCATGTTTGTGTACTACAACAGATATTTCAAAAAGAAAAGCAAGCAAGACAAAATACTATCAGAATTTAGAAATTTAAATCTCGGTTTTATTTTCCAGTTTCACCAATTATTACCAGAATTCACAGCTTTAGAAAATGTGTGTATTCCTGCTTTTATGGCCAATAAGCCAAAAGCACAAACCGAAAAAGAAGCTAAAAAAATACTGGAATATCTAGGTTTATCGCATAGAATTCATCACAAACCAAGCGAACTTTCGGGCGGAGAACAGCAGCGCGTTGCTGTTGCAAGAGCCTTAATCAACAAACCCGATGTGATTTTTGCCGATGAACCGTCTGGAAATCTTGACACTCATTCTGCCGAAAATTTGCATCAATTGTTTTTCAAGCTTCGTGACGAATTCGGGCAGACTTTTGTAATTGTAACCCACAACGAAGAATTAGCCAATATGGCCGACAGAAAATTAGTTATGGTCGACGGTCAGATTAGTAATTAGGAGCTAATCCTGCTGTCCGCTGTATTCCCGATAAACAAAAACTACGGCTAAAAAGCCTTGTTTTTCTAAATCGGGAGATGCCGCTCCCATCAGGGCTAGGGCACTCGAACAAACAAGAACATTTCATTTCAAATGAATCAAAAAGAACTCAAAGAATTTCTCGACGAGAAAGTCATTCAATATAACAATCAGGATTTTATCGAAAGTGATCCTGTGCAGATTCCGCATTTGTTTTCTCAAAAAGAAGATATCGAAATTGCAGGATTCTTAAGCGCATCAATCGCTTGGGGAAATCGTAAAATGATTATCAAGAATTCGCATAAAATGATGGAATTAATGGGCAATACACCTTACGATTTCGTTATGTCACATTCTGAAGATAATTTAGCGGATTTAGAAAATTTCGTTCACCGAACTTTCAACGGAAAAGATTTCGGTGGATTTATTAAAGGCTTACAACACATTTACAAAAACCACAACGGACTCGAAGCGGTTTTTGCTAAAAATCAGGAAAAAGACAGTCTGCAGAAAAGTATAAGTGAATTCAAAAAGATATTTTTCGAAATCGATCATTTACCGCGAACTCAAAAACACATTTCAGACCCGCTGAATAATTCTGCCGCAAAACGCATCAACATGTATTTACGCTGGATGATTCGCCAAGACACAAAAGGCGTCGATTTAGGAATCTGGAAAACAATTTCTCCTTCTGCATTATCATGTCCGCTTGATGTTCACTCAGGAAATGTTGCCCGCAAACTAGGAATTCTTTCGCGAAAGCAAAATGATGCAAAAGCTTTACTGGAATTAGATACACAACTCCGCAAAATGGACGCTGCAGATCCTGTAAAATACGATTTTGCTTTGTTTGGTTTGGGAGTTTTTGAAGGATTTTAGAATTTAAAGTTATTAAGTGTCAGGCTGAGCGAAGTCGAAGCCCATGCCCCAATTGGTACGTCCCTTCGACTTCGCTCAGGGTGACAATTCAGTATCAAAAAAACAAAATCAACAAAAAACCATCATTTTAACGTACATTTGCACAAAATTTAATGCAAATGAGCACTTTCGAAAAATTCAATCTCCCAAAATCATTACAAAAAGCTGTTGACGAATTAGGCTTTGTTACGCCTACTCCTATTCAGGAAAAATCTTTCTCTGTAATCATGTCTGGACGCGATATGATGGGAATTGCGCAAACCGGAACCGGTAAAACATTTGCCTATTTACTGCCTCTTTTAAAACTTTATAAGTTTACCAATACCAATACACCAAAAATTGTTGTACTTGTTCCAACCCGTGAATTAGTTGTTCAGGTTGTTGAAGAAGTCGAGAAATTAACCACATACATGTCGGTTAAAACATTAGGTATTTATGGAGGTGTAAACATCAATACACAAAAAAAAGCCGTTTACGAAGGTGTTGATATTTTAGTTGGAACTCCAGGCCGTACAATGGATTTAGCCCTTGACGCTGTTGTTCGTTTTGATGAAACTCAAAAATTAGTAATCGACGAATTTGACGAAATGCTGAATCTTGGTTTCAGACCACAGCTGACTTCACTTTTAGCGATGATGAAAACCAAACGTCAAAATATATTATTCTCTGCAACAATGACAGATGAAGTTGATAATATATTAAATGATTATTTTGATTTCCCTGAAGAAGTTACGCTTGCAGCATCAGGAACTCCGCTTGAAAAAATCACTCAGATTACATACAACGTTCCAAACTTCAATACAAAAGTAAATCTGCTAAAACATTTATTGCAAAACGACGAAAGCATGGATCGTGTTTTGGTTTTCGTAAATAATAAAAAGATTTCAGATATGCTGCACACACGCATTGAAGAAGATTTTGAAGGTCAATTTGGTGTAATTCACTCAAATAAATCTCAAAACTACCGTTTGAGTACAATGGCAGAATTTCAGGAAGGAAATCTTCGTGGTTTAATCACAACCGATATTATGGCGAGAGGTTTGGATATTTCTAATATCTCGCACGTAATTAACTTCGAACTTCCGGAAGAACCAGAATTATACATGCACAGAATTGGTCGTACCGGACGTGCAGATGCAACTGGAACAGCCATTAGTTTTGTAACTCCTAGAGAAGAGAAATTTAAAATTGAAGTCGAAGTTTTAATGAATCAGGAACTTGATATTACTGATTTCCCTGAAGAAGTTGAAGTCTCAACAAAATTAATCGAGCCTGAAAAAGACAAACAGCCTATTAAGTTTTTAATGAAAAAAGTAAAACTCGAAGGAGACGGAGCTTTTCATGAAAAATCTAAAAAGAATAAAAAGGTCAATTTAGGAGGTCCTTCAAAAACAAAAAAGAAAACCCACGGTTCTGTCAATCGAAATATGTTGAAAACGAGAGATAAGAAGAGGAAAGACAACGATAAATAAAAATTCCAATAAAAAAAATCCAAATTCCAACTTGCAAAATTGGGATTTGGATTTTTTTTATTGGAATTTTCTAAATTTAAATTTTCGTAAAAACCAAACCTACAGGCGAACACAACTGAATTCTTTTTCCAGTGTCTGTAATTTTTCCGGTTGCGATATCTCTTTTAAAAATAACGATGTCATTTGTATATTGATGACCAACTAAAAGGTAATTTCCTGTTGGATCAATAGAAAAATCTCTTGGGCCTTTTCCTAAAGTGCTTTGCTGCTCTACTAATTCTATACTTCCGTTTTTAAGGATTTTATATACTGAAACAGCATTGGCATCTACACGATCAGAAACATATAAAAAGTTTCCGTCAGGTGAGATTTTTATGGCTGCTGCTCCCGTTCCGCCTTTAAAGCCTTTTGGTAAAATGCTCGTTTCGGCAATTACTTTTAAACTTCCGGTTTTATCGTAGCTAAAAGTTGTCAGCGTACCATCTAATTCCTGAACTAAATAAACAAATTTTCCGTCTTTGCTAAAAGTTAAATGTCTTGGGCCGCTTCCCGGTTTAACATCAACACTTCCTTTTAAAGTCAGAATTTCATTTTTAGACGCAGGATTGTATTTGTAAATAAAGACTTTATCTAAACCTAAATCATTAGAAAGCACAAACTTTTTATCTGGAGAAAAAACAACCATATGCACGTGCGCTTTTTCCTGACGTGCCGCATTTGGCCCTTTTCCTTCGTGCTGAATCAATTGCTGTACTTCAGAAATACTTCCGTCAGTATTTTTTTTATAAACTACTATATTTCCGCCAGAATAATTGGCTACAATTACATTTTTATCATCATTTATTAAGTGACAAGGATCTGCTCCCAACGCATCATTTTTATTCAAAAAATTAATTTTTCCTGATGGAGAATCATATCCAAATGCACTTACCGTACTTTGGGTTCCGTTTTCGTTTACTGCATAAATAAATTTATTATCTGCCGAAACCGATAAATAACTCGGACTCACTACATTTTCTGAAGAGTTTTTAAGTTTAAACTCACCCGAATTTGCATCAAATTCATATACATAAATTCCGTTACTCTGGCATGTATTGGTGTAAGTTCCAACCAACAGGTTAAATTTATTTTGAGCTTTTGCAGTAGTAAATGCCAAAGCTGAAAATAATACTAGATATATTTTTTTCATAGTTTGTTTTTTTTGAATACGCTAAAATACACAATAATATCTTTTAGATCATTACAAATAAAACTAGAAAAGTTACATTTATTAAAAAGGATTTTCACCATATAAGTAATATAAGTTCATTTTAGAACACTTAAATATTTTTTACTTATAATCTCTTACATGAACTTATATGGTTCAACCAAAAAATTTGTATTTTTGACCAGCATCTTCGCGAAAAATAAAAGTAGCGAAGTAAATCGAAGCCAGAATGCACTTTAAACATCCCGAAATTCTATACTTTCTTTTTTTATTGATTGTTCCAATTTTGGTTCACTTATTTCAATTACGAAGATTTAAAACTTCTTATTTTACCAATGTTCGTTTCCTAAAAGAACTGGCAATTCAGACTCGTAAAAGCTCAAAAATCAAAAAACGATTATTACTTGCCACTCGTCTTTTGTTGCTTACGTGCGCTATTATTGCATTTGCGCAGCCTTTTTTTGAAGCCAAAGACAGCAAGAATGCTTCAAACGAAATGTATATTATTTTAGACAATTCGTTTAGTATGCAGGCAAAAGGCAAAAAAGGAGAATTGCTAAAACGTGCCGTTCAGGAATTACTGGAAAACACGCCCGAAACAGCTCAATTTTCATTGCTGACAAACACAGAAAATTACTGGAATACAGATATCAAGTCAGTTAAAAGCTCGTTACAAAATCTAAATTACAGCGCAACTCCATTTGAACTTTCGTCGATTATGGCAAAAGTAAAAGCGCATAAATCGGCACATAAAAAAGATATTGTCATTATTTCTGATGCTGTTGGTTTAACTGAAAATGATATTAAAAACATTGATTCTGAAGAAAAACCCTATTTCATAATTCCAGAAGCGGAACAAAAAAATAACGTTTCAATTGACAGCGTTTATATCAATCAGACTTTAGAGAATTTCTACGAAATAAGTGTAAACTTATCAGGCTACGGAGAAGATTTTAAACCCATTTCGACTGCTTTGTACAATCAAAATAAACTGATTGCCAAAACAATTATCAATTTTGATGCGAAGAAAAAGAAAATCAACTTCACAATTCCAAAAGAAGCTTTTCATGGATATGTTTCTATTGAAGACAATGGTTTAACGTATGATAATAAATTGTTTTTCAGTATTTCTAAAAACAAAAAAACAAATGTAATCAGCATTGGTGAACCTGAAAAAAGTAATTTCCTATCGAGAATTTACACTTCTGCCGAATTCAATTATAACAATTACTCTATCAGTTCTTTAGATTATAATAGTTTAGAAAAACAAAATACCATAATCTTAAATGAATTAGTTGAAATTCCACAGGCTTTACAAACGACTTTAAAAGCGTTTGTTTCTAAAGGCGGCAATTTAGTTGTGATTCCTTCTGAAAAAAGTTCTATTTCCAATTTAAATTCCTTTTTAGGGAATTTTGGAAAAATTCAGTTTAATACTCTTAAAACAGAAAGTAAACTCATTACCAAAATCAATTTCGATCATCCGTTATTTTCGGGAGTTTTTGAAAATAAAATCACGAATTTTCAGTATCCAAAAACAAACAGTTCATTTGATATTTCAAGTCCATACCCAGCGGTTTTATCTTATGAAGATCAAAGTACATTTGTAACGGCAATTCAAAATCCTACGGCTGGAATTACTGTATTTTCGGCACCAATAAATACAGCAAATTCGAACTTTCAGCAATCACCTTTAATTGTTCCGTTGTTTTATAAAATGGCGCAGAACAATCAAAAAACGGGTATAAATGCTTTAACGATTGGAAATAATCAACCTTATTTTGTTGATGTTTTGCTGACGAAAGATGCAATTCTGGAAGTAAAAGGAATAGAAGATTCATTTATTCCGATTCAGCAGATTTTGAATAATAAAGTCAAATTAACGTTCAATGATTTCCCGGAAACAGCTGGAAATTACAGTATTTTTGACAAAAAAGAATGGGTTGAGAATTTGAGTTTCAATTACAAAAGAACCGAAAGCGATTTGAGTCAGATAAACACAAATGTAGTTTCTGATTTTAAAACCGCCGATACGATTTCGACCATTTTTAACACCTTACAAACTGAGCGAACTGACAGCCAAATTTGGAAATGGTTTGTTATCTTTGCACTGTTATTTTTAGCATTAGAAATGGCAATTATAAAATTCGTGAAATGATTTTTTTCACCATTAAGGCATTAAGATTATTAAGTTTTTCCTTTATGAACTTACTTTTAATGGTTAGGAAATTAAGTTTCTCTTCTTTATTAACTTAATTTCTTAATGGTAGAAAACAAAAACATTTAATGTTTGATAAATAAATATCTAAAATATGAAAATAATCATCAAAAGCGCCAAAATTATCGACTCAAAAAGTCCGTTTCATAACCAGACCGTTGATCTTTTAATTGCAGATGGTTTAATTGAAAAAATAGGAGTTTCTCTTCCAAACGATGACGCAGAAGTAGTAAGATTCGATAATCTTCATGTTTCTCAAGGCTGGTTTGACAGCAGTGTTTCTCTTGGAGAACCAGGTTACGAAGACAGAGAAACTATTGCAAACGGATTAAATGTTGCAGCAAAAAGCGGCTTTACAGCGATTGCTTTACAACCCAACTCCTTCCCGATTATTGACAATCAATCTCAAGTCAATTTTGTAAAAAATAAAGCAAATGGTTTTGCTACAGAAATTTTCCCAATTGGTGCTTTAACAAAAGCCAGCGAAGGAAAAGATATGGCTGAACTTTACGACATGAAAAAAGCCGGAGCAATTGCTTTTGGAGATTATAACAGAAGTATTGACAATGCTAATTTGCTAAAAATTGCATTGCAATATGTTCAGGATTTTGATGGTTTGGTTATCACTTATTCGCAAGATCCAAATCTAAAAGGAAACGGAGTTGCTAATGAAGGAATCGTTTCTACAAGATTAGGTTTGAAAGGAATTCCAAATCTAGCCGAAGAACTTCAAATTTCGAGAAACTTATTTTTATTGGAATATACAGGTGGAAAACTTCATATCCCGACAATTTCTACAGCAAAATCGGTTGAATTAATTAGAGAAGCTAAAGCAAAAGGTTTAAACGTAACGACAAGTGTTTCTGTACATCATTTGGTTTTAACCGATGAAAAACTAGACGGTTTTGACACGCGTTTTAAAGTGACGCCGCCATTACGAACCGAAGTTGACAGACAGGCTTTACTAAACGGAATTGCCGACGGAACTATCGATACGATTACATCAGACCATAATCCGATTGATATTGAATTCAAGAAAATGGAATTTGATACTGCTAAAAATGGGACTATTGGTCTTGAAAGTGCTTTTGGAGCATTATTAACGGTTTTACCGCTAGAAACTGTGGTTGCAAAACTAACTTCAGGAAGAACTGTTTTTGGTCTTGAAAACAATACAATTGAAGAAGGTGCTAAAGCTAACTTTACTTTCTTTACTCCAGAAGGAAAATCGACTTTTACGAAAGAAAATATTCTTTCAAAATCTAAAAATTCTGCTTTCTTAGGAACTGAGCTTAAAGGTTCTGTGTACGGAATTTTAAATCAAAATCAACTTGTTACAAAATAATACAATGAACAATACAATCGAAGAAGGAAAATCAATTGCCATTACGAGTTATATCTTAATTATTGGCGTTTTGATTGCAATGTCTATGAATTCTGAAAACAAAAACAGTTTTGCGTCTTTTCATATTCGTCAGTCCGCAGGATTATCGATTACTTTTATTTCCTTAGCCTTAATCATTAGCCCTTTTGACAGTTATTTAATTACTTTTCCGATGTGGATTTGTATGTCAGTATTATGGACTTATGGAATTTTTAGCGCAATACAAGGTCAAACAAGACCAATGCCTTTAGTTGGCGGTTTATATCAGAAATTGCTAAAATCTATAGGATAAAAGAAAATTCGAAATTTTGAAATTCCAAAAAAGAAATCCGTTGAATCAGCGTTTTCGCTTTAGCGAATCTGTTTTATCAGCGTATAAATTTTGAACACGGATGGCGCAGATTTGCAAGCAAAAACGCAGATAAAACAGATTTTTTATTATCTAATCGCTTTGTCAAAGTTTGAATCTTTCACAAAGTTTAAAATTTATAATTCACAACTTACAATTCACAATTAAAAAATGAATCTATCTTTAGAATATAAAATACAAGAGCCAAAAGTAATTTTAGATAAAAATCCGTTACTACTTTTATTACACGGCTACGGCAGCAACGAAGCAGATTTGTTTTCTTTTGCTTCTGAACTTCCTGATAATTATTATATCATTTCAGCCAGAGCGCCTTATGATTTGCAATATGGAGCTTATGCCTGGTACGCAATCAATTTTGATGCAGATCAGAATAAATTTTCAGATAACGAACAAGCTAAAACTTCAAGAGATGTAATTGCTTCTTTCATTGATGAATTAATTGCTAATTATCCTATTGATGCAAACAATGTAACTTTAATTGGTTTTAGCCAGGGCTCAATTTTAAGCTATTCTGCTGCGCTTTCGTATCCTGAAAAAATTCAAAGAGTTGTGGCAATGAGTGGTTATTTTAATGAAGAAATCATCAAAAAAGGTTTCGAGAAAAACGACTTTAAAAACTTAAAAATATTCGCTTCTCACGGAACTGTAGATCAAGTTATTCCAATTGAATGGGCGAGAAAAACGCCTGCAATTTTAGAAAAACTAAATATTCCGGTTACTTATAAAGAATATCCTGTTGGTCATGGTGTTGCACCACAGAATTTCTTTGATTTTAAGAATTGGCTGGCTTTGTAAGTTTTCAGTATTCAGTTTTTTAGTGCTCAGTTGCAGTTTACAGCTAGAACTTTGTCAAAGTTCGAAACTTTGACAAAGTTTTTTTGATTGCGCAAATCACTGAACACTAAAAAACTGAACACTGAATACTAAAATTATTCTCCTGTATATATAATCTTTCCGGCTTTTTTCAAAACATATCCTTTCCAGGGAATTAATTGATAGTCGTCTTTATTCCAAGAATCTCCTTCTGATTTTCTTTCTAAAATGATGGATTCTTTTTGAGTGTCCAAGAAAAGTTCAGCTTTGTTTCCATCAAAAATTACGTAAGCAGCGGTTGTATACGTTTTACCTGTTTCTTCTGTATGTGATAGTTTTGTTCCTTCAAAAATTCGGATACATTCTTTTTTAAGCGTTGACCAAGTGTAACCTGCAGAACCTTTACATCCGTGTGCATCAGAGTCTCCTCCCACTAGTTTCTTTTCCTGCGGTTCTTTAACGGTTGTGTTTTCCTGTGAAACTTTTTTTGCACAAGAAAATGTCGCAGCTGTAATAATCGTAAACAAAAACATCTTTTTCATAATCCTATTTATTTAATAATGGCTCAAAAAAAATAGGATTAAAAAATCCTATTTTTGATATAACCAAGTTTGATTTACTTCAAAGGTAATATTATCATTGTTATCAACAAAATATTTTAACAAGACTTCTCCCCATAATTCACCATTGCTGTAATCTGCAATGATCCAGCGGTGGTTTAAAATTTTTACTTTATTGATGATAAATTTATTTGGCCCTATTTGATCTTGTCCTGTATATGGATTTCCTTTTGGGTTTGCATTAAAATCTAAAAGTTTCTCTGTTACAACCGGAATTAGTTTTTCAAATAAAATTACTTTTCCTCCAGAAGCACTGTTATCAAAATAGTTTTGTGCATTTTCATTGTGTTCTAAAGAAAAATAATCCGCATCGGCTAATTTAGCTGACACTAAATTGATACTGTCTCTTAGCTTTTTAGTTGTTTTTTCATATCTTTCTTCACCAAATTTCACTTCTCGGCTGTAAAACATATAAGTAAAAACATTCATTAATATCGCAAGGATAAAAAGGTAAAGCATTAAGGATTTTTTCATTTTGTGGTATAATTAAATTGTAATTTCTAAATTATCATAGGCCAGATAAACATTTTCAGGAAGTTGTTTCTGTACTTCTTCATGAAAACCTAAAACATGGCTAATGTGTGTTAAATAAGCTTTTTCAGGTTTTACCAGATTGATAAAATCAAGTGCTTCCTGCAAATTAAAGTGTGTATCGTGCGGTTCAACACGCAGGGCATTTACAACCAAAACTTTTAAACCTTTAAGTTTATCAACTTCAGCTGGTTCGATTGTTTTTACATCGGTTAAATAAGCAAAATCATCGATTCTATATCCAAAAACCTGTAAATCACCGTGCATAACGTTTATTGGAATTGCGATTTTATCTCCAGCCGCAAAAGGCTCGTTGTTTTTGACTTCAATTGTTTTTACGCTTGGAGCACCCGGATATTTATTTACGGTTTCAAAAACATAATCAAAACGTCGGCGTAAATTATCAAGTACGCGTTTATGTCCGTAAATTGGAATTTCTCCTTGTCTGAAATTATACGGACGAATATCATCTAAACCGGCAGTATGATCTGCATGTTCGTGTGTAAACAAAATGGCGTCGAGTTTACGGCATCCGCAGGAAAGCAACTGCTGTCTAAAATCGGGGCCGCAATCGATTACAAATGAATGCTCGTCCCATGTAATCCAAATAGAAACGCGGAGCCTTTTATCCTTAGCATCAGTGCTTTTACAAACGGGATGATCGATTCCGATAATCGGAATGCCTTGAGAAGTACCAGTACCTAAAAAATAGACCTTCAATTGAACTTAATTTTTTTACAAAAATAGGATTATTTCTCTTTCATTAGAACCCTAATTTACTAACTTTGTAACAAATCTATTTAAAATAAAATGGGTACAGAAATAAAACTCAAAGGTGACAAGGTCATCGAACAGATTCCTTCTATAAAAGACAAAGCTTTACGCATTAATTTAAACGAGAATATTTACGGAACATTTGCTGAAATTGGCGCTGGACAAGAGACAGTTAGACATTTTTTCAGATCCGGAGGTTCTTCAGGAACTATTGCAAAAGCGATGTCGGCTTATGACAAAGATTTTAGTGATGCTGTTTACGGGATTGAAAGTGACGGAAGATATGTTACCGAAAACAGACTTAAAAAAATGCTTACGTTTGAAGGAGAATTGATCGAAGAACGTTTGAGCAGAGAAAAACACCCAAATAAACTTTTCTTCAGCTATGCTAATACAGTAGCAACCATAGATTTTGCCAAACAGTTTAAAGGACACGGCTGGGTTGGAATTCGATACCAGATTGAACCAGACGAGGCATATAACGAAATTATACTTCATATTCGTTTTAAAGAAACTGATGCCAGATTACAACAAGAAACACTCGGGATTTTAGGTGTAAATTTAATTTACGGTGCTTTCTATAAATATAATGACCCAAAACGTTTACTGCGTTATTTATACGATCACTTAGATAAGGATCAATTAGAGATCGATACGATCAATTTTTCGGGACCTCGTTTTGCTGATGTTGACAATCGTTTGATGAGTTTACAGCTAGTTAAAAACGGAATGACGGATGCCGTAATGTTTAATCCGGAAGGAAAGAATGTTTTACCGGCAGCTGTTTTATACAAAAAGAACCTTCTTGCTTTTAGAGGAAGTTTCCGTCCGGTTACAAATGTGAATCTTGACATGTATGAGAAATCATTGAAAATGTTTCTCGAAGAAAATAAAGTAGAAAAAGACAATACATTAGTGGTTTTTGAAATTACACTTTCGAATTTACGTTCGGATGGTGAGATTGATGAGCGTGATTTTATGGACAGAGCCGAATTACTTTGTTCGCTTGGCCAAACGGTTATGATTTCAAATTTCCAGGAATATTATAAAGTTGTGGAGTATTTTTCTAATTATACCAAAGCCCGTATGGGATTAGCAATGGGCGTAAATAACCTTGTTGATATTTTTGATGAGAAATACTACCGTCATTTAAGTGGTGGAATTTTGGAGGCTTTCGGAAAATTATTCTACCGTGACATGAAAGTATTCTTATATCCAATGTTAGGTGATAATGGCGAAGTTATTACTTCTGACAACCTGAAAGTTCATCCTAGAATGAAAGAATTGTACAAATTCTTTAAATTCAACGGTAAAGTTGTTGACATTAAAGATTATAACCCGAACATATTAAATGTTTTCTCTCGTGAAGTACTAAAAATGATTGGACAAGGAAAAACCGGCTGGGAACCAATGCTTCCATCTGGTGTTGCAGAGATTATAAAAGAACATCATCTTTTTGGATATCATCCGCAGAAAGAACTAGAGCAAAAAGCTTAAATATAAAAGTCTCTTAATTTGGGACTTTTTTTTGTTTCAGGTTGCTATGCGTGTAATTTTAACGCAAAGCACACTAAGTTTTTTTTACGCAAAGTGCGCTAAGGTTTTTTATATAGATGGCATTTACAATGCATAAAGTTCGCAAAGCTTTGTGTCGATCAAGCTTTGCGAACTTTACTTTTTTTTATAAAAAACTTACATATAAAACCTTAGCGTACTTTGCGTTAAAATCACACGCCACGATTACAACATGAAACTTGAAACCTCAAACCTGAAACAAAATTTTACTTCAAAATCTGTGCTGTGTGTTCTTTTGTTTTTACATTTTCGATTACTTCTTCGATAATTCCTTTTTCGTTGATTACGAAAGTTGTTCTGTGGATTCCGTCGTATTCTCTTCCCATGAACTTTTTTGGTCCCCAAACACCAAAAGCATTTATTACTGATTTGTCTTCATCGGCTAATAATGGAAATGGTAATTCGTATTTTTCTTTGAATTTGGTTTGCGCCTTTTGACTATCAGCACTTACGCCAAGAAGTTCGTAATTATTAGCTTGGAAACGATGAAAATTGTCTCTTAAATCACAAGCTTCGGCTGTACAGCCCGGCGTGCTTGCTTTTGGATAAAAGAAAACTACTAATTTTTTTCCGGCATAATCTGCCAGTTTATGTGTTTTTCCGTCCTGATCTGTTCCTGAAAAGTTTGGTGCTTTATCTCCGGCTTTTAATGTTGTCATATCTTTTTATTTTAGATTTCAGATTGTTGATTTAGATTTAAAACAAAGATAGCTTATAAGTTATAAATCGCTATTTTTACACTTTAAAATTACAGAAATGAATAAAGAAGCTCGCGTACAATTTGTTATAAATACGTTAAAAGAACTCTACCCTACTATACCTGTCCCGCTTGATCACAAAGACCCATATACTTTATTAATTGCTGTTTTACTTTCGGCACAATGTACAGATGTCCGAGTGAATCAGATTACGCCTTTATTATTTGCAAAAGCAGATAACCCGTATGATATGGTGAAGATGTCTGTGGAAGAAATTAAGGAAATTATTCGTCCGTGTGGTTTATCTCCAATGAAATCTAAGGGAATTCATGGTTTATCTGAAATTTTAATCGAAAAATATAACGGTGAAGTTCCGCAGAGTTTTGAAGCTCTTGAATCTTTACCTGCTGTTGGTCATAAAACGGCAAGTGTTGTTATGTCTCAGGCTTTTGGGGTTCCGGCTTTTCCGGTTGATACGCATATTCACAGACTGATGTACAGATGGAATCTTTCGAATGGGAAAAATGTTGTTCAGACTGAAAAGGATGCTAAAAGATTATTTCCGAGAGACACATGGAACGATCTGCATTTACAGATTATTTGGTACGGACGTGAATATTCTCCTGCTCGTGGCTGGAGTTTAGAGAAAGACATTATTACGAGAACTATTGGTAAAAAATCTATTATAGAAGAAGCTGCTAAAAAGAAAGTTTAGCAGCTTCTTTTTTATTTTACATACTGCTTTTTAAAGCATTATATTCATTTGTCATATCAAGTGATCGATATACTCCTAAAAGTGTTTTTGTAGCTTCTGGATTTTTTGGCTCGATAATAAGTGCTTGCTTTAGATACGGAATTGCGCTGCGGGCAATATCATCTTTTTTAGCGTTTAACTTATCATATTTTTGCATTTCAGCTGGTGAAGTTCCTAAAGAAGCTATTTCATCAGCTAAATCTTTTTTGACTTGTAGTTTTAAATACGCCATATTTATATAGGCATCCAGGTAATTAGGATTAAGTTCTAAGACATAATTATAAACTGCTTCGGCTTTAGGATAATCTCTTTTCTCCAAATAAGCGTAAGCTAAATTATTATTAACCTCTATTTTTTTTGAAGGAACTAACTCATTTCTTGGTTTTTCATAAAATCCTTGTTCTATAGCTGATTCTCTAGCTTTTGTAGAAACAAAAAAATCTTCTTCTTTTGTTTTCTTGTTTGTAGCATAATACATCATTCTCTTTCCGGAAAAATTTATCTTCTTTAAGATTTCATAATATTTTACTGCCGACTCGTAATCCTTGCCATTTATAGAAGATGCCGCAGCGTTATATAAGTTCAATGTATCTTTTTTATCAAACAAATAAACTTTATAACTTTTCTCTGCACTCTCTTTGAATTTTCCAGCATTAAAATCGGTCATTGCACCATTAACAAGAGTAGATTTCATAGCTTTTAAAGCTGCATTTGCTTTAACTGTAAATTTAAACTTTCCTGATTCGTTTTCGTACAAAAAGACATCCTGATAAGCTTGTGAGGCCAACGTAAAATTATTAGCTGCATCTATATTTTTTCCTGCTAAATCTTTATATACATTTCCTTTTAAAAAATAATAATCTGATTTAACTTCATCTGATGCATTTAGAATAAGATATTCTGTTTTGTTTAAAATCGCCAATGCTTCCTCGCTTTTTCCTTTATCGTATAAAGACTGCGCTTCTTTTATTTGATCATTTTGAGCAAATGCTGCGACATTTATCAATAGCAGCATTGATAACATCTTTAGGTTCGTTTTCATATTTCGGTTGGTTTTTGGTTGTTAAAAATAGATTTAGGTTTTTTGAATGAATTTTGCCGCAAAGATGATAGTTTAGCACTTCAGCCTGCGTTTAAATGAAAAGTTAAGATTTAGAGATTAAAATTGATTACCTTAAGTCTCTAAATTTAATTTCTCAAAAAATCAAACTTCTTAGTAAATGACTAAGGGGTATAACAAACAAAACGAAATAAGGTAGTGTAGTTTTTCTTCATAGGTTTTTGGTTATTGGTTGGACAAATTAGGGTGATTGAAATGTTTTAATACGAAAAATTCTTATGTTTTTATGAAATAATAGTTATTTTTTAACTAAAATAAAATTAATTATTGAATAAAGAAATATTTTGACTAAAAATATTAAATTTTAACAAAAACATAATTTTAAACCCAAATTACATTTCAAAATAATTTAAGTGAAAACGAAGAAATATAATAAGTGATTGTAAAGTCAAAAGTGAAAAAAAACACATCAGAATGTATCTCAACTGAGTAAAATTTAGATTTAAGGCCATAAAAAAAACTCACTACCTGTATTTGCATACAAATAGTGAGCTTTCAACCAAAACGACCATCTGGTTTTTCTTTCGAAATAAACATCCGACTAAAGCAGCGGGCTGTTTAATTAGCTATAATCTCAAAATTTTTATCTTCAATTTTCACAACTGTTAAGGCTTGTGAATAACTTAGTAAAAAAGAAATTACTTCTTTTTTAGGTTTCAAATCTTTAGAAGCTAACGCTTTTTTTGAGTAAATTTTCGCCATACTATGTAAATGTTTTATAATAGTATAACGGGCTAATATTCAAAATAGTATTAGTTGGTTAAAATAATTTGATGTTTGTCAATTATTTTTCTCAAATTCATAAGCGCATAACGCATTCTTCCCAATGCTGTATTGATGCTTACATCTGTTAATTCTGATATTTCTTTGAAACTCATATCTTGATACATTCTCATAACCAACACTTCTTTCTGATCTTCAGGAAGTTCTTCGATTAACCTTTTTAAGTCAACCTCAACCTGATCTACGATCATTCTGCTTTCGATGTTTAATGAATCGTCAGACATGATGGAGAAGATTGAAAACTCTTCGGTTTCTCTGTACATTGGCATTTTTTTGGTTTTGCGAAAGTGATCCACAATTAAGTTGTGTGAAATACGCATTACCCAAGGAAGAAATTTACCTTCTTCGTTATAGGAATTACTTTTTAAAGTTTTGATTACTTTAATAAAAGTATCTTGAAAAATATCATTTGAAATATCTCTATCAGCAATCTTAGAATATATAAATCCATATATTTTAGATTCGTGCCTTTTTATTAATGTTGCAAGAGCAGCTTCACTGCCTTCAACATAATTTTTCACTAATAGAGCGTCTGGAATTTGCAGATCAGCCATAATACTACTTTTTTAGTTTTAATAATTTGGAGTAATTTTTCTAAAAAGTAATTTTATTTTATAGGCGTGATCTTTTTTGAGTTATGTTAATTATTGTGACCAAATTTAACAAATATTTATTTTAAAAAGCAAACAAAAACAATAATAATTAACATTAAATCGTTAAGTTTTTTGCTGCAGAGGCCGTTTTTGATAAAAAAAGTTAAAAAAACGCTGTTAAAAATGATTTAAAAAACAAATGTAAATAACTTACAACTAAATATTTAAGCTATTTACACCTGCTTTTTGGCTGCTATTTAATTCTATATTTTTTTATTGATAAACACGTACGTAATCGACGTAATATTTTTGAGGAAGAACAGAATCATCTACTTCAGGCCCCCCAAAATTACCTCCAATGGCTAAATTTACGATAATATAAAATGGTTTATCAAAGGGCCATGTATCTTCATTTTTAACTACGGGATTGAAGGTATACACTAAAGTCGAATCAACAAAAAATTCGATTTTATCTTTATCCCATTCAATTGCATATACGTGATAACCTTCTTCAATATTTGGAAATTCGGTTCTTTTGGTGTTGATAGTGTTTCCGTGGCTGTCTTGCGTATGGAGGGTTGTATAAACCATGTGCGGATCTCTTCCTATATATTCTAAAATATCAATTTCTCCTGTTTTTGGCCATTTAACTTCATCAATATTAGCGCCTAACATCCAGAAAGCCGGCCATAAACCGTGTCCGATAGGTAGTTTTGCCCTAGCTTCGATTCGGCCGTATTTAAACTGTTTTTTTCCTTTGGTTGTAATTTTTGTCGAAGTATATTTTTCACCTTCTTTTCTGGCTTCTATAACTAAATTTCCATCTTTGAATTCGTGGTTCGTTTTAGTATAAATTTGTCTTTCATTGTTTCCGTAACCGCACAAATTTGGACAGCCGTCGCCGAGTTCAAAATTCCAGACTTTTTCATTTAATTTTTTAGTATTGAAATTTTCTTCCCAGACCAATTTCCTCTTTGTTTCCTGCGCATACGAAAAGCTGCAGATTAACAATAGTAAAACTATTTTATTCATAGCATAATTTTAAAATTAAGAAGGCCAGCCGAAACTGACCTTCTCCTAATTACTAATTAATTAACTTATATTCTATTGATAAATTCTCACGTAATCAATCTCCATAGAAGACTGAGTGAAAGCACCATCAATATTACCGCCTAGATTACCTCCCATTGCTACATTTAAAATCAAGAAAAAGTCGCTGTTAAAAGGTAATGAACCATCGTTTGGAACTGAATGAAGTAAATCGTCGTCTACATAAGTTTTTACTGATGCAGGGCTCCAGATTACTTTATAAACATGAAATTCTGTTGAAACGTTAGCGTATGTTTTAGAACTTGTAACCCCATTTCCGCCTGAATGTCCAGGATAATGAAGTGTACTAAGGATCACATTTTGATTATTACCCACATGCTCCATAATATCTATTTCTCCGCAGGCCGGCCAAGGACTAGAAGCATAATTTTGTCCAAGCATCCAGATTGCAGGCCATGTTCCTGCACCGCTTGGTAGTTTCGCTTTAACCTCAACTTTTCCGTATGTAAAAGCAAATTTAGCGTCGGTTTTTAATCTTGCCGATGAATAATCTGCACCGCCAGAAGCTTCTTTTTTAGCTGTAATAACCAGATTACCTCCTTGTACTTTTACGTTTGTTGCTGCGTTTGTATAATTTTGTTTTTCATTATTTCCCCAGCCGTTATCTCCTCTTCCTAAATCATAATTCCATTTTGCTGCATCTGGAGCTCCATCTGTATTAAACTCATCTGACCAAACCAGATTTGTATAATCTGTTGTTGGGTTTTGAGTTGGTTTTGTAGTCGTAAAAATATGATACCATGCTAATGCAGGGTTTCCTCCCATTACGGCTCTAACAACCATTCTGTTTGCTGTGATTGACAAGATTTCATAAGAACTTTGACCAATATAGTAACCCATAAATCCACCATCAGAGAAGTTCAACATTGTTCCTCTTGTTTGTGTTGCATGGTTTGGATTTTTAGTCACAACAGATTCTGACGGACTTAATGAAACTGTTTTAACACCGCTTGTATTATAAGTTAAACAAGCATCATCTGGTCCACTTCCTCCTCCTACGCTTGCAAAAGCTGCGTTAAAGAATGTTGCTCCGCCGTTATTTAATTCAAATTTCAATTGATCTCCGTCTTTTGAGAAAGTCAATTCGTTTTCGTATAAACAGCTGCTTGTTGGTGAACCTGCTTTTTCAAACGGTCCTGCCATATAGTAATTTGCATAATAGTTTTTAGTTGCATCGGCATCGTTTTGACCAACTCCTAAATGTCCAGCTTCTGAAGCTGACCAATACCATTTTTTAGATGTACCGCCGGTTAAGAATGTTACAGCTTCGTCATCGCTAAAGTTACTTAATACCGTAACCTCAAGTGTTATGTTTGATGCTATACCGCCTCTTCCGTTTGCAATCACAGTAATTGTGTAGGTATTTACGCCTGTTTTTGTGAAACGTTTTGTAAAAATACCGCTTGGCGAATTTTCGGATGTGCCATCGCTAAAAACATATTTAAATGAAACGGCATTATCTGCTTTTGCAGTCAATTTTACCGTTCCTGATCCGTCTCCGTTTGGAGCATCAGCAGTTTTTCCTATAATTTCAGCTGTTACCTGAATATTAGAGGGCGCCGCTAAATCGCCAAAAGCATAATCGTCTTTTTGACAACTTATTGCTAACAGCAGAGCAAAAAGTAATACGAAGTATTTATTATATTTTTTCATTTTGTTATTTTTTATAAAATGTAAACTCATTTTAATTTCGTTGATAAAATCTGCTCTTATTTATGGAAATAAACGTTATCAATATAAATGGTATGACTTCCGCTTGGGTTTCCTGAATAAATAAGCTGTGCAATATGAGCTCTGGTTGTTAATCCTGTAAAATCACTTAAAGGGATATCCAGACTCACCCATTGTCCTTGTGCCGGAGCGGTAAATTTAAGTTCGTGTTCTTTATCATCTCCTCCTCCATTGTAAACTCCATTGGCTCCAAAATCAACTAATTTAATTCTGAATTCTGTATAATCTGAAGACCAAACATCTACATGAAAATGTGTCATTGCAGTCGCATCAATTGTTGCAACTGGCTCAATACCCACAAAATTTAAATCTGAGTATTTTTTAACTGCATTTCCTGCAACAGCTGTTTCTTCTAATATTGCTGCTGACCAATCTGTACGCCAGGTTTGAACTGCAATATTTGTATACACATCACTAAATAATGAAATAACATTTGCTGCCGGTACAGTTGGGGTTGGTGCTGCTGTACTTAATGTTTCAACGTCTTTATAGAAATAAATATTATCAATAAATACAGTGCCTCCAGCCCAAGGAGTTCCTACAAATTTCAATTGGAAAATATCTGCTACCGTTAATCCCTGACTTGTAAATGCCGAGATTGGAATATCAATACTTGTCCATTGATTTGCTGTAAGGTCTTTTACAACTGGTTTTTCTCCATTTGTTTTACTAATTAATGAAGTTTCGATTTTTTGTAAATCTGCTGTCCAAACATCCATGTGAATGTAATCCATGCCCGAAACGTCAACTGTAACATTATCTGCTAAAGCAATTCCCTGGTAGCTTAATTTGATATAGTTCAACATTTTGTCGCCATTCAAATCAAATTCTGCCCAGCTGCTTCCTTGTCCTGCTTGTCCCCAATCTGGGAAATAGTTTGTTCCGGCAACATTAGTGTATTTAGAACCGTAAATAGAAATTACATTTCCGGCTGCTCTGTTTGGAGGCGTTGGTGCCGAAGTTGTTGGGTTAAGAACTAATTTTGCTTCAAACTCCTGAGATTTTTCAGTTGTTTTAATTGCAGCACTTTTTGAAACCACACGAATTGTGTAAACTCCAGCTTGCTGATATGTATACGAAACTGATTCTCCGTTATTTGCTGTAAGCGGATCTGGTTTTCCTGCTTCTCCAAAATAAACATCGTAAAACAATGCAAAATCTGCTGTTGCTTTTACGGTTACTTTTTTAGAAACCGATAAATCATTTGTTATTACCACTACTAAATTTTCCGGAGCTTTAAACGAAACTAAAACCTCTTGTGTTACTTCGGTTTTTTTTCCTGTAATTCCCATTGCAATAATTTTGCTTTGGTAAGTTCCTTCTTTATAAACGTGTGTTACGGTTCCTCCAGAAGGAAAATAATCAGATTCTGGCGATCCGTCTCCGTAATTTATTTTGTATTGTGTTACTCCTTCTCCTTTTGGTAAAAAAGTTACTTTACCGGAGTTATCCTGAGTTACAGTGGTCAGAGCAGATATGTTTTCGGGTGCGCTAACACCTTCTAAATCAATATTGCTGTCATCGCTTGAACAGCTAAAGAATAGCGCTAAAACGACAAGACTTAATATATAATGTAATTTTTTCATAATAGTATTTTTTTAATATCCAGGATTTTGCGACCAGTTACCGTTTGCGAATTGAATTTCTTCTATTGGAAGTGGAAATAGTTCGTTTTTGTTTGCCGAAAATCCAGGGATTGTTCCAACAGCTTTACCAGTTCTTACTAAATCAAAGAAACGATGTCCTTCTCCAAAAAGTTCTACTCTTCTTTCTGCCCAGATAAAATCTGTAAGGGCAGCTCCAGAAGCCGTTACATTATGGTTATTATCTCCAAAAGCACGGGCTCTAACAAGGTTTAAATATGTTCTTGCTTTTCCGTCATCAATTGCGCCTCTGTTGTAAGCTTCTGCAGCCATTAAAAGAACGTCTGCATAACGAATTGATCTATAATTATTTGGATTTGTTAAATTCAAATCTCCCTGTGCATTTGAACTTCTTTTTCTTGGAATATATTTTCTATTGAAGAAACCTGTGTCTTCATTTCCTTTTCCGTAGCTAACTCCTTTTCCATTATCATAATTAGCATTTGCAGCAGCAAAAGCAGCGATGTCTAAAATAGCTACATCTTTACGTCTGTCTCCTACTTCAAAAGCATCTGCACCTTCCTGAGTTGGTACATTAAAACTAAATCCTGAAGAGAAAAGAGGTCCTGAAAAATTTCTAACGCCGCTAAAACCTACCGCTACGTTACCTTCACTACATTGTAAACATCCAAATCCGGCACCTTCAGTATCTGTGTATTGTACTTCAAAAACAGATTCTGCTCCGTTTTCTCCGTCCATTTCAAATATTGAATTATAATCTGTTACTAAAGAATATTTTCCTGAAGTAATTACAGATTCTAGTACCGTTGCTGCCTGTGTAAATTTATTTTGATATAAGTATGCTTTTCCCAATAATGCCTGAGCAGCAGTTTTAGTTGCACGGCCTTTTTGAGATGCATTTGGTGCTAAATTAGCCGATGCGAAAATTAAATCAGCTTCAATTGAAGCATACACTTCCTGAACTGATGAACGCGGTATCGTTTTTTCATCTCCAATTTTAAATCTCGCATCGCCTTTCATTGGTATGCCACCAAACCATTTTACTAATTCAAACTGGTAATATGCTCTAAGAAAACGCGCTTCGGCAATAACTTGAGTTTTCTCTGGAAAATCTGTTTTATCTTGAAATTCAAGAATATAATTGGCTCTTTGAACTCCTGCAAACATCCAGTTCCAGATATCTCTTAAATTGCTGTTTACCGGCGTTTGGATCATATCATCAATTTGCTGAAACCCAATAACGTCTGTAGGGCTTTCTCCTCCACATAAAGTATTATCTGAAGCAATTTCTCCTAATAATACATTTACATAAGAAGCCTGAAGCAAATCGTAAGCTGCAATCAAAGCCTGATCGTAATCTGCTTTTGAATTAAAATAGTTTTCAGAATCGATAGAATATTCTGGTTTAGGATCTACAAACTCATCCGAACATGAAATACTTATGGTCGAAAACAGAGCAAGAGTTATAACGGTTGTAAAGAAATATTTTTTCATTTTAATTGAAATTAAAAATTAATGTTTAGCCCCATTAAATAGGTTCTTGGAATTGGGTAGAATCCGTAATCGATTCCTCCGCCAATTGGTGCGCCACTTGAAGCTCCCGGATCAAAACCTTTGTATTTAGTAAAGGTGTATAGGTTATTTACTCCTGCATAAAGTCTTAATTTTGTGATTCCTGCTTTTTGAGCAACACTTGGATTAAGAGAATATCCTAACTGAACATTCTGAATTCTGAAGTATGAAGCATCTTCAACAAAATAGCTGGAAAGTACATTGTTTGATGTTGCACCGGTTGTAACTCTTGGTGTAGAGTTTGTAGAACCTTCGCCTGTCCATCTGTCTAAAACATAATTTAAACGATTAGCATCAGAAAGTGTTCTTTCGTAGTTACGAATCATATCGTTTCCAATTGAAGCAAAAGTAAAAACTGCAAAATCTAAGTTTTTATAGTTTAATTGAAGATTGAATCCCATTGTTGCATCCGGAATTGGGTCTCCAATGTTAGTTTTATCTTTTGTATCAATTACACCGTCTCCATTTACATCAACATAACGAAGATCTCCAGGTGCAGCATTTGCTCCTAAAGCCAATTGTGATGGATGAGCATCCACTTCGGCTTGATTTTGGAAAATTCCATCTGTTTTATATCCGTAAAAATATCCTAATGGTTTTCCTATTTCCATACGAGCAGCCAGCGGCTGTCCTACTCCAAAATTACCATTTTCAATAAATCCTGTTCCGTTGTTTACTTCCAGAACTTCGTTTTTAAGGAAAGTAACATTGTAACCTACACTAAATGAAAATGAATCTGAAAATTTGTCTTTATAGTCGATCGCAAATTCAAAACCTTTATTTCTAACAGATCCTGCATTTAAAGTTGGAGCACTTGCGCCCGGCGCACCCGTACCTGTAATTCCTGAAACCGGAATATTTTGAATCAATAAATCTTTTCTGGTATCGATGAAATAATCGGCAACGATGAAAACTTTATCATTTAAAACTTTTAAATCTAAACCAACATCAAATTTTTCTGCTTCTTCCCATTTCAAATCCGGGTTTGGAACTTGTCCTCCTGCCGTTCCATTAACTAAAGAACCATCAAAAACATACGTTGCTTCTCCATTTAAAAGTCCTAAATAACCATAATTCGGGATTTGGTCATTTCCTAACGTTCCGTAACTAGCTCTTAACTTTATAAAACTAATTGCTTTTGGCTGTCCGAAGAATTCTTCTTCAGAAATTACCCAACCACCTGTAACTGATGGAAAGTATCCTACTTTATTTCCTGGCCCAAATTTGGTAGAAGAATCACGACGGATCATCCCAGACAATAAATATTTCTTTTTGTAATCATACTGCAGTCTTCCAAAATAAGACAATCTTCTTTGATCGTAAACATATGAGCTGTTTGTCAACGTTTCTGAAACTCCTTTTGTTAAAGAAATATCTGCAAATTCCCAAGAGTTATTTGGTACATCAAAACCAGTTGCAGTGAGTCCGTTACCCCATTCTTTAAAAATAGTAGTACCAATTGTTCCTGTAATATTGTGAGATTCTCCAATTTGTGTAGTGTAATTACCAAAAAGGTCAAATGAATAGTTGTTATCATTTACAGCTCCCTGAGTTACAGAACTTCTTTGAACGTCAAATACTTTTCCGCCATAACTGATTTGTTTTGCAAAAGTTTTTGATTCGCTGTTTGAAGTATTAAAACCTATTGAACTTGAAAGTGTAAATCCTTTGAAAATTTTATAATCTAAACCAAAGTTTCCGTTCAGTTTTTTATAATTGTAGTCATTATAAGTATTGGCAATCTGCGCAAGCGGATTTATAATTTCATTACCTAAACCTGTTGTACTTGGCACTAAAGCAAATTGGCCATTTGCATCATAAGGTTTTAATGTTGCAGGAACGTTAAGTGCATTAAACAATACAGAACCCAATCCGTTTTCGTTTAACGTTCTTCTTGTAAAATAAGTGTAAATAACGTTTGTTCTCAATTTGAATTTATCGCTTAAATCAGCACTCAAACCAAGTCTTGCTGTATTTCTTAAGAAACCAGATTTGTCTCCTCCTACAATTCCTTCCTGATCTAAGTGAGACCCACTAATAGAATACGTGATTTTATCAGAACCTCCGGTAATCGTTAAATCATTATTGATGATAGGTGCTCCTTTTTGAAAAACTTCTTTCTGCCAGTCTGTACCTGATCCTAAACCAGAAACATTTGGATAAGGAAGCGGTCGTCCTCCATTTGCATAACTTTCATTTAATAAAAGTGCATATTCAGTAGCGTTTAGAGTTGGTAATTTTCTAGATGTTTCCTGAAATCCTGCATAACTGTTAAATGAAACTTTTGTTTTAGTATTTTTTTTACCCATTTTGGTTGTTACCAAAATGATTCCGTTTGCACCAATTGTTCCGTAGATAGCAGCCTGGGCATCTTTTAAAACGGTAATGGTTTCTATATCATTCGGATTCAAAAGTCCAAAATCTCCCACATAACCGTCGATAATAGCAGTTGGTGCATTTTGTCCATTTGTAGCGATACCACGAATACGAATATCCAGCGGCGCTCCCGGCGCTCCTGACTGCGTCGTTACGTTTACACCAGAAATTGTTCCCTGTAAAGCCTGTTCAATACGAGTAGGTTTTAAAACATCGAGTGTTTTACTGTCAACAACAGACACAGCTCCGGTAACTTCTCTTTTTTTCTGGCTGCCGTAACCAATAACAACGACTTCATCAAGCGATTTTGCATCGTCGGCCATTTTTACAGCCATCTTAGTTCCAGAAACTACAACTTCTTGGGTTCTGTAGCCTATATAACTGAAAACAACTGAAGATCCTTTTGGAACTCCGGTTAATTTAAAAGATCCGTCAAAATCTGTGGTTGTGCTTTGAGACGAACTTTTAACTTTTACATTAACGCCAGGCAATGCTAAGCCTGAGCCATCTACTACCGTTCCGGTTACATCAATAGATTGCGCAAAGGCAAATGATGTACACAGTGATAGTACAATTAGTAATAATTTAGATTTCATAATTAGTTAGTTTTTATTGAAAGTTAAATTTATCTGTTCCCTTTATGAAAACGATAAAATTAACCTCAACAAAAAACATACATCATAAAAAAATCTAGTCTTAATTCAGGATATCATAAAATAAACCGCCGTATAACTATAATTTATGAATGTTAATTTTCTTAACATTTCCACTGCAATTTCCCAACAAAAGCATAATGTTGTGGTAATGTATAGTTTTTTTAAACGATTTTTAGAATTCCTATACAGCAAGAATATATTCTACTAAACCGATTTCGTGCTGCAAATCCATTTTCTTACGCAAACGATACCTTTTTATCTCAACACTTCGAACTGAAATATTAAACATGGGAGCTATTTCCTTTGATGAAAGATTCAATCTCAAGTAAGCGCATAAACGAAGATCATTTGGCGTTAAGGCCGGATGCATTTGTTTTATTCTTTTTAGGAAATCTTTATCGGCACTATCAAAAGCTTCTTTAAAAATTTTCCAGGAATCTTCCTCTGTAATGTTTTTATTAATGGTACTAATTACAGATTTGATATTTGAACTGTCATTTTGAGATGTTTTCTTTAAATCTTCTTTAATAAAAGCCAGCAATTCGTTTTTACTATTTAAACTCATTGTCGAAACCGCCAGTTCACGGTTTTTATTATCAACGTCCTGCGAAAGCTGTTCATTTCGAAGCTTCATTAACTGCTGTTCGTTTTCTAGTTCCTGAATCTCCAGTAAAAGGTTATTTTCTTCAATCAGTTTTTCTTTTTGCTTTTGATAATAATTTCGATATGCTTTATTAATAAAGTATGCCATTGCCAAAATCAAAAGGAAATAAACAAAACAAGCTAAATTGGTCAAATACCAAGGTTTTAAAACTACAAATGTATATACAGCCGTGTTTTGCAAAATTGTATTGGCATATTTTGCCCTGACTCTAAAGGTGTATTTTCCCGGCGAAAGGTTTTTAAAATTTATTGTCGCCTTTGTACTCCACTCGCTCCAGTCGTCCTGAAAGCCTTCTAATAAATATTGATATTCAGAGTTGATGTATTTATTGTATTCCGGAACGGTATAATTAAGCGTAATGTTATTTTCATCAGAATCAAAACTGCCTTCACTTTGAATGCCGACATTTTTAAACGTTTCGTTTTGTTTGTTTATCAATATATCAGTAATAAAAACATCGTAATTTTTAAAACTTAAATCGTCGATATTTAAGGTATAATAACCATCTGTTGTACCAATTAAATAAGTTGATTTTGAAATTTGGGTAATATTTTCATATCCTAACATCGAATTTGTTAAAGAGGAAGGAATAGGAATTATATTTTGCTTTAATTGATTGCTCAATTTACTGGCAGAAAAATAATGAATGTAGTTTTTAGAAAACAACCAGATTTTATTCGAATGATCTACAATTAATTTACCCGATGTATATTCGTCTTTTTCAAAAATCGAACTTAATACGGTATCTTTTTCAAACTGTCTTGTTTTAGGATTTAATTTGAAAATCCCGCCTTTGTAGGCATAATAAATTGAATTATTAAAAGTGGTCAAACTGGCGCTGATTCCTTTTTCCGGCGATTTGTAGGTATAAAAATCATGTGTTTTTAAAAGCGTTTTATCGAGTTTTAGTCTAAAAATTCCTTTGTATTCGTGACTTATGTAAACATCCAGATTCTTTGTAATTTCAAAATATCGCGATGAATAATCAAAACCCTGAATTTTGTTTTTAAAAACCCACTGATTGTTTACTTTCTCTAAAACCGAAAGTCCGTAATAATTCCCTTGAATTAATTGATTTTTATTTATTGGAGAAGGTTCAAACTTCCAGGTTCCTGAACCCGAAAATATACTTCTTGCCGAATCATTTGTAACTATAAAAGTTCCCGAATCGTGTCCGCAAAAAAGTGTATTATCATATGTAAACAGTGACCAAACCTGCCCTTTTGTTCCGTTTATAAATTTGAATTCAGTATTACTCTGCGTTCGTTTACAAAACAATCCCTGATTTGTTCCAATGTAAAGCATTCCGTTAAAAACTGCCGATGCATAAACGGTTCCTAAAACGCCCGTATCGTCTGTAAAACTGTGTACCGGTGATTGAATATTGATGCAGTTAATTCCGTTATCTAATCCAACCCATAAATTTTGATCTTTATCTTCAAAAAGTGATAAAGCCGTATTATTACTTAAACCTTTACTCTGCGTAAGATGATATTTTAGTTTTCCGCTATTTGATAAAATAAAAACTCCGTTTGAAACCGTTCCCAAAGCAAAACTGCCATCCTGAAGACGCTGACTGCTGTAAACAAAACTTGATTTTAACTCTGCATCTACATCTGTAGCAACTCTCGTTAGAGAATTCCCTGTCAGTTTATAAATCCCATCCAGCTGCGTTTGAATAAGCAAACCATCATCTGTCGTAAAAACATTCGCAATTGTAAATTTCTTTAGAGTTGCATTATCTGAAACTAATTTTGCTCTTCCACTTTCAATTTCAAAAAGTCCTTCTTTAATAGTTTGAAAATAAATAGCATTTTTTGCCGAAAATGACTTTATAACACCATTTTTGGGGGCGATGATATTAAATTTTCTGTTTTTAGTATCATAGATATAAATTCTGTTTAAGGATTGAAACAGAATCCATTCATCGTATTTTAAGATATTCCAAAACTGTTCATCATCTAAAATTTCACTTTTAATTTTATCGCTGAGAGATGTGTATTTTAGTTTGCCGTTTTCGTTTCTGGTCCAATAACCAAAATTCATATAACTGCCTGTATATACTTTATTTCCAATCACTTTTACAGATCGGATAATAGTTTCATTTGGTCCCGGATACAATTGCCAACTCGTTCCGTTATATTCTAAAAGTCCATCGTTATTAGCAAAATACAAATAATTTTCATCGTCCTGCGAAATCATCCAGCTCTGATTTCCGGCTCCATAAACAGATGAAGAATATTTAACAATTGGCGGAAGTTCCTGCGCAAAAAGCAAGAAATTCATCAAAAATAATAAGGTCGTTAGTTTAGTTTTCAAATTTGGTCAGGATATTAAATAATACTAAAACAGTTCTAAAATAGCACATTTTAGAGTGAAACAATAATTTTTAGTAAAATAAAATCTTTACAAATAACCCGTGATTTTAGCTACGCGAAAACAATTATCATAATATGTCACGCTCCAGCGGTTGAAACCGCTGGCAATGTTTCCTAACAATTTCTCAAAAATAATCAAACATAGCCCGTGGTTTCAACCACGGGAAACCGATTGTGATGATATGCCTTGTGTCACAGCGGTTGAAACCGCTGGCAATGTTTCCTAACAATTCCGCAAACATATTCAAATATAGCCTGTGGTTTCAACCACGGGAAACAGATCGAGATAATATACTTTGCATCCCAGCGGTTGAAACCGCTGGCAATGTTTCCTAACAATTTCTCAAAAATAATCAAACATAGCCCGTGGTTTCAACCACGGGAAACGTATTGTAATGAGATAAGCTTATATTACCAATAGTTCAAATACCTTCTTTAATCAAAACCAAACATGGTAATTCTGTTAAGATTTGGAACAATATCCTTAACAAAACTCTATTCAAAATTGATTACTTTTGTAAAAATTGACTTTTTTTATGCAAATTGATCTTTCTACACTCGACCCAAAGCAAAATATTATAATAAAAGGCGCACAAGTACATAACTTAAAAAATGTAGATGTTGCCATTCCGAGAAACAAACTTGTAGTAATTACGGGACTTTCTGGATCAGGGAAATCAAGTTTAGCTTTTGATACTTTATATGCCGAAGGACAGCGCCGTTATGTTGAGAGTTTATCATCATACGCACGTCAGTTTTTGGGACGTTTAGATAAACCGAAAGTAGAATACATAAAAGGTATTGCGCCTGCAATTGCAATTGAGCAGAAAGTAAATACAACAAATGCTCGTTCGACTGTTGGAACTTCTACAGAAATCTACGATTATATTAAACTTTTATTCGCCCGAATTGGAAGAACCTATTCTCCGGTTTCTGGACAGGAAGTCAAAAAAAATACGGTTACAGATGTTGTTTCTGATGTAAAAACACTCGAAATCGACAGCCGTTGGCTTTTGCTTGCTCCAATTCATTTAGAAGAAGGCCGTTTGCTTGAAGACAAACTTAAAGTACTTTTACAGCAAGGTTTTGCCCGTATTTTAGTCGATAACGAAATGGTTCGTTTAGATGAATTTACACCAACAGAACTGCATAAACTGGATAATAAAGACATTTTATTAATTATTGACCGTATTGTGGTTAAAGAGGAAGAAGAGTTTTACAATCGTCTTTCTGATGCTGTACAAACTGCTTTTTTTGAAGGAAAAGGAATTTGCTATCTTCAGGAAGTGGGTTCAGAAAAAAGATTTTCTTATTCTAACAATTTCGAATTAGACGGAATTACATTTTTAGAACCAAACGTACATTTGTTCAGTTTTAATAATCCGTACGGAGCGTGTCCGGTTTGTGAAGGTTACGGAAATATTATCGGGATTGATACTGATTTGGTTGTGCCCAATACTTCATTATCCGTTTTTCAAAGTGCCATTTACCCGTGGCGCGGCGAAAGTATGAGCTGGTATAAAGATGAATTGGTAAAACATGCTTATAAATTCGATTTTCCAATTCACAAACCTTATTTTGAACTTTCAGAAGATCAAAAAGATCTAATCTGGAAAGGAAATCAATATTTCCAGGGTCTAAATGATTTCTTTAAAGAACTTGAAGAAAAAAATTATAAAATACAAAATCGTGTGATGCTTTCGCGTTACCGGGGAAAAACAAAATGCCACGCCTGCCGTGGAAAACGTTTACGCGAAGAAGCTTCATATGTAAAAATCAACGGGAAAACGGTTTCAGATTTAGTAGATCTTCCAATTAGACATTTGGTTACTTTCTTTAAAAATATTGAACTGAATGTTTACGAACAACAAATTGCCAAACGTTTGATGGTTGAAATCAATAATCGTTTATCATTTTTAACAGAAGTTGGTTTAGATTACCTAACATTAAACCGAAATTCGGCTACACTTTCTGGAGGAGAATCGCAGCGTATTAATCTTGCTACTTCATTAGGAAGCAGTTTGGTTGGTTCGATGTATATTCTGGACGAACCAAGTATTGGTCTTCACCCAAAAGATTCAGAACGATTGATTAAGGTTTTACTTTCTCTTCGTGATTTAGGAAATACGGTTATCGTAGTAGAACACGACGAAGATATCATGAAAGCTGCCGATATGATTATTGATATTGGCCCAGAAGCTGGAACTTTTGGAGGAAATTTGGTTGCGCAGGGAACTTATGCAGAGATTTTAAAATCCGATTCTCTTACTTCAAAATACTTGAACGGCGATTTAGAAATTTCGGTTCCAAAGAAAAGACGAAAATTCAAAAATCATATTGATATTATTGGTGCCAGAGAAAATAACCTTAAAAACATTAATGTTACTTTTCCTTTGGACGTTTTAACGGTTGTAACAGGAGTTTCAGGAAGTGGAAAAAGTACACTGATTAAGAAAATTTTATTTCCTGCTATGCAGAAAAAACTGGAGAATGCTGCCGAGAAAGCAGGACAATTCAGTGAAATTTCAGGTTCTTTTTCTCAGATCAAACATATTGAATATGTAGATCAAAATCCAATTGGAAGAAGTTCAAGATCAAATCCAGTAACGTATATTAAAGCGTATGATGATATTCGTGATTTGTATGCAAAAGAAAAATTATCAAAAATAAGAGGCTATCAGGCTAAACATTTTTCTTTTAATGTTGATGGAGGCCGCTGCGAAACTTGTAAAGGAGAAGGTTCTATAAACGTTGAAATGGTCTTTATGGCCGATGTTTCGCTGCCTTGTGAAACCTGCGGCGGAAAAAGATTTAAAAAAGAGATTCTTGAAGTCGCTTTTGATAATCAAAACATCAACGATATTCTAACCATGACAATTGATGATGCAATTGCTTTCTTCGAAAAAAATAAGCAGTCTAAAATCACTCAAAAATTGCAGCCTCTGCAAGATGTTGGTTTAGGATATGTTCAATTAGGACAATCGTCTTCTACTCTTTCGGGTGGTGAGGCGCAGCGTATTAAGTTAGCTTCATTTTTAGTAAAAGGAGCAACAAAAGATAAAGCTCTGTTTGTTTTTGATGAGCCTACAACGGGACTGCATTTTCATGACATTAAAAAATTACTAGCTTCTTTTGATGCCTTAATCGAAAAAGGACATTCGATAATTGTAATTGAACACAATTTAGATTTAATAAAATGCGCCGACTGGATTATTGATTTAGGTCCTGAAGGCGGTGAAAATGGAGGACATTTATTAGCCACAGGAACGCCGGAAGATGTTGTTAAAATAAAAGAATCGGTTACGGGAATTTATTTAAAAGATAAATTATAAACGGAACTATTATAAAAAAAGTTAGCCCTAAATTACAATCTTAATGAATGTGATTTAGGGCTAAACTATTTTAGACTGAAATATTTTATGCTACTAAGCATTTTTCTTCAAAAGGAAAGCCATCTTCGTCAATGGCAACTAATACCTTTTTTTGTTTGGAAGCCTCGAATGTTAGATATAGCCAAGCAAATGACCATAATCCGAGGGTTAAACAAAAAATCATGAAATTTAAACTGTGGTTAACTACTTTTCCTCCTTTAGAAAGAACCGCAAAAAGTAATTCATCATTTCTCTCTTCTAGTGTAAATCCATTATGAACTTTGTTCGATATCATATTGGAAAACACCTGTACACTTTGTTCCTGACTTAGCTTATTGCTTTTCATAATCGTTTGTTGGGTTTGTCTGCATGTGATACTTAAATTTAATAATTTTGGATAGCTATTTAATTTAAAAAAAACATTAAGACACCACTTTTACTGGCCTTATGTAAATATTTCTCATACTGTCAATGAAAGAGATGTAATAAAAATCTACATAAAATTAATCGTAATAAATTGAAAAACAAAATAATTTGAGCGAATTTTTTAAGATTTCCTTCACATTTTCAAGATGTTATATAAAAAAGTGGCTTTTGTTTTGGATAATGAAAAAATTGCACCCTTAAATAATGAACTTAGGAATTCAGCGATATAGGAATAATAAAAATTCTTAAATTTTTATTCCGATCCTTTTTAGAATATTATCAATAACCTTATTAATATCCGGAGAGATATTAAATTTATAATTTAGGTAAACATATAAAATTGTTACCAAAATTGATTTTAAGGCAATGCTAATAAGCTGGTAAAATGGAAATTCCCAAAAATAGAAAACAAGAAACAATACGAACGTCAGCAGCATTGAAGAAAGCGTTTCTTTTGTAAAGGGATATAAATGAAGTTTCTTGACAACAAAAAGCAGTTTAGCCAAACTGTATAATGTGATAGACAATAAAGTGGCAAAAGCTGATCCGAAAATTCCAAAAATTGGGATGAAGATCATATTTAAAACTACAGTCAACACTACCAGCATTAATCCTAAATACAATACCATTCGGTAATATTTAGTATTGAAAATGATAGCGTTATTGTTTCCTAAAATCAAATCGAAATATTTAGACAAACCAATCATAAATACAACTGCGATACCTCCGCTGTATTCTTTTGGAACCAATTCATACAATTGATTAATATTTACAAATATGCAAAGCATCACAAAACCTCCAACCATTTGTAAATTTATTGAGGTTTTTTTATAAAGTAAATTCAATTCGTCATGTTTGTTCTCGTGCATTAATTTTGCCGTAATTGGATATACAATTTGATGCATCGCCCGACTCGGAACTGAAATTACCAAAGCAATATAGGTAGCAACAGAATAGAAGGCAATATTTTCAATCTGCATATATTGATTTAATATCATTTTATCACCATCCAAAAGCAGGTTGGCAACACTTCCAGATAAAATAATATAAAAAGTATATACTAATATGTCTTTTGTATTTGTTGGTATTGTAAACTGAAAAGTTGGTTTCTGAATACTAAATGCATATAGCATGGTTATCAGGAATGCCAAAAAATACAAAATTGCTGTTGCGTACACAAAACCTTCTACGCTAAGCCAATTGTAGTAAACACCTATTAATAGAAATAATGAAAATAATCGTAAGCCTACTTCCTTAACAAAGTTTCCAAAAACAGAATGCATATTTACCCGCAGCCAAGCATAAAAAATTTCAAAATATGCCATAGACAACCCTATAAATGGTATCAACCAGATGTAACTTTTTACAATCGCATTCTTTTTTGACAAAAAGAACAGGATCTCATCGTAAAAAACAAGCCCAATCAATAAGAGTGGAATTATTAATAGCAGAGGGAACAAAACTGTAAAGGATAAAAAACGGGATTTTTCTTCTTCAGTTTGATATTGTGAATAAAATTTAACCAGAGTGTTTTGCATTCCTATTGCAAATAAAGGCATAATCACATTAGCACAAGACGTCACATAATTAGTTAAACCATAAAAAGTTGCGCCTAAAAAAACAGGATATAAATAGAGTGTATTAATGGCTCCAATTCCAAAGCCAATGTAGGTTATTATAGTGTTTTTAAAAGACTGGTTTAAGACAATACCCATTTTTTGATTGCAGAGTTTAGATTGTAGAGTTTAGATTTTTGATTTTCTGCTCTCTTTTATTTTTTTGAAATTGTTATTTTAATTTATCAATTGTACTAATTGCTTAGTCAGGTTTTTTCGTGAATATTGCTGTAAACCAACACCGTTAGCTTGTAATTTTCCTTCTAAAAATTGATTATAAAAGTCCAAAATTACACTTTTTAGCTTCGCTTTTTCTGAATAATTAAAAAATACGCCTGTATTGGTTTCTTTTATAATATCGGCAAAATCAGAACCTTGTGGTCCAATAGCAATAATTGGACGATTTGAGACCATATATTCAAACAATTTCCCTGGAATAATACTTTTAGTATCTTCAGAGTTTATTTCGATTAAAAGTAAAACCTGAGACTTTTTTTGGTGGGCAATAGCTTCATTATGCGAAACATATCCTAAAAGGTTCAAATAATCGTTTAGTTTAAATTCTTCTATAGAATCTAAAACTTCCTGACTTACGGCGCCAATTAATTTAATTTCTAAATGCGTTTTAAAATCTGGAATTTCCTGAAGTAATTCGACCAGACATTCCCATAAAAATTTTGGGTTTCTATCTGATAAAAATGAACCGATATGAGCAAGCGTAAACTTAGTATCTAATGTTTGTTTCTCAACGTTCTCAATATCGTAACCATTTGTAATTACTGAAATTGGCTTATTAGTAATTGCCTGAAACTCGGCTTTTGTAGTTTTACTCGTTACAATTATAGTATCCGCAGAATTAAGAACTTTATGTTCTAAACTTTTATGTTTTTTGGCAGCATAACTGGATAAACGCAACGCTTTATGATAACCAATTGTTGTCCACGGATCACGGAAATCTGCAAACCATTTTACATTTAATTTTTCTTTTAATTCTAAACCAATTAAATGTAAACTGTGCGGCGGCCCCGACGTTACGATTGTATCAATATTGTTTTCTTTGATGTATTTTTCAAGATAAGAAACTGAAGGTTTTACCCAAAAAACTCTCGCATCCGGAATAAATAGATTTCCACGCACCCAAAGAAAAGCTTTGTCTAAAAAAGTCTGCTTTTTTTTATGCGGAAAAATTCCTGAACTGATTTTCTTGGTTTTGTTTTTTGAAAAAACAGAAGCTAATTGATAAGGTTCCCAAATTTTATTTTTAAGAACAATTACTTTATCTGATATTTCACTTACTAAACCTTCGTCAACAATTGGATAAGTTGGATTTTCTGGAACATAAACAATGGGCTGAACACCAAAGTCTGGCAGATATTTTACAAATTTCAGCCAGCGCTGTACTCCCGGTCCACCAGCTGGAGGAAAGTAATAGGTTATAATTAAGAGCTTTTTTTGTTCCAAGGAAAATCGTTTATTATTTTAAAGTGCAAATTTAGAGCTTATTACCAACTTTGCGAAACTCGGTGACATCTTTGTGAATCTTTGCGAAATAACATTTCACAAAGTCACACAAAATATCGCAAAGATTCACAAAGCAAAACTGAGACTAATTACTGAGACTGCTCACTAACTTCTTTCTTTCAAAATAGATTCCTCCTATTAAAATTACAAACATTCCAATTGAACTTATTAGATTAATTGTACCTCCTGTTTTAATAACCTGCGGTTCAAACTTAAATTCTATAGTATGTTTTCCGCCCGGAATTTCCATTGCTCTTAAAACATAATCAACTGGGAAATGGTCTGTCAATTTTCCGTCAATATAAGCATTCCAGCCATTTTTATAATAGATTTCAGAGAAAACAGCTAAACCATCTTTTTCATTATTTGATTGGTATTTTATATAGTTTGGCTTGTACTGAACTACTTTTATTGTTCCGGTTGTGTCCCATTGTTTTTTCATTCGGGCATTTTGGAATTTACTTTCATGCTCATGAACGTTAAAAACAGCAACTTTTTTAGTATCGATATGATCTAATGCTTTCATTACATCATCTGGTTTATTTACAAGCTTAACAGTCTCTACAAACCAAGCATTTCCATTTGCATCAGGATTAATTGCCGGTATAGGTGTACCTGTGCTATCATCAACCTGAATTACATACTTAACATTCAACATATTAAGCACTTCAAGATTCATGTTTTTTGATTTATTACCAATTTGGTAATCAAACAATTGCTGCATTCTTCTTGGTTTTGCAGCGTGATATCCTCCAATAGAATGGTGAAAATAAGAAGCTGTCGCACTTGACATGTTTCCATCTATATCAAAAACTCTGTAATGAGTTGTATCTTCTAAAATTTTAGCATCTGCGGCTGTTTCCTGAAAAGGAGCTGCAATCTGAACCGGGCTGACAAAATCCTTTGCTGAGACGTATTTTTTGTCAACAAAAAACAAATCAAAAATCATTAAAAGTGCAACGATTACCAGAGTTGTAGTTTGTGAAAATTTATTTTTTATAAACAACCATAAAACTCCAAATGTTATTACGACAAAGAATCCTGAACGCAGCAAATCTGCAGAATAAAGACTTTTTCTATCTTCTATTAAAACATCAACAAATTCTTGTCCGAATCTTTTAAGCCAATAACCATCACCAGCTGCTGAAAAATGAAAGAAACCTTTAGCAATTACTAAAATAAAAATAACTCCCAATCCAAAAATTCCAGTTTGTATAAGTGCTTTTTGCTGTAATTTAGGTTCGTCTTTTGCTTTAAAAAACGACTGAATTCCCATTACTGCTAAAACTGGCATACACAGCTCTAAGATTACCTGAATAGATGATACAGCTCTAAACTTATCATACATTGGTACATAATCAATAAAGAAGTCTGTTAACAGTGAGAAATTTTTTCCCCAGGAAAGTATTAATGAAAATAATGCTCCTGAAAGAAAAACATATTTTATTTTACGGTCATCAATAAATAAAGCTAAGACAGCTAAAAAGAATACTACAATTCCAATATACGCCGGAGCAGCAACAATTGGCTGATCTCCCCAATAAGTTGGCATTGCTGATACAAAATTTTCAGCATCAGATACTGGCACATTGTGGTCAGTCATAAATGTATACATATTACTGTCTGGACCAACATTTTCATGATTGGAACCTCCAAAAAGTCTCGGAGCAATTAGATTGAAGCTTTCAGCAATTCCGTAACTATATTCCGTAATATATTCACGGCTCAAAGCGTTTTCGTTTTCCTTTTTAGTTCCGTCAGGATTAAAAGTTAATTCGCTGTTGCTTCGTGTACTAAACTTAGCATACTCACTTGTCGCTAATAAATTTCCTGCATTAGCACCAATCGCAAAAATTCCGGCTACAGCCAAAGTTCCAATGGCAATTAAAAGTGGTTTGTATTCTTTATCTTTTATAAAAGTAAAGGCAAAATAACCTGAAAGTATCAATAAGAAAATCAATAAATAATAGGTCATTTGAAAGTGGTTCGCATTAACCTCTAACGCAACCGCAAACATGGTGAGCAAACCTCCCCAAATATATTTTTTCTGAAAAACGAGTATAAATCCGGCAATAACCAATGGCATATAAGCAATTGCATGCGCTTTTGCATTATGACCAACACCAAGAATAATAATTAAATAAGTAGAAAAACCAAACGCAATCGCACCGATAAAAGCTTTTAAAGGATCTGTTTTTAAAACTAATAACAAACCATAAAATCCTAAGAAGTATAGAAATAAATAATCAGCCGGACGTGGTAAAAAACGTAAAACATCATCTATTTTACCAACAAAATCGTTTGGATAATTTGCTCCTAACTGATAAGTCGGCATTCCGCCAAAAGCAGAGTTTGTCCAATATGGCTCTGTATGTTCTGCTGCTCTAAAGTCATTTTGCTCTTTCGCCATTCCGGTGTATTGAGCAATATCTGACTGGAAAATTTGTTTTCCCTGCAAAACAGGGTAAAAGTAAATTAAAGAAACGAGAATAAAGCCCAGGATTACAAGGGCGTGCGGATAGAATTTATTTACTATTTTCAATTTTGGCTGGTTTGGTTAAATGATGAATCCTAATACTATAAGGATACAAACTTAATCTATTTCTTCGTAATCAACATAATCGCCTACCTTTTTGGTTTCGCGAGGCTTTTTGGCATTAGCAGTATTAATGATTATTTCGTCATTATTGTTATTACGGGTTTGCTGCCAAGAATTATCCTGACTGTATTGTTGTTGTCTTTGAAAATTTTCTCCTGCTTTCTCTACCGCTTTTTTAACCAATACCGGCAAAAAGATTCGGGCTAAAAATTTAAAAATATAATAAAACGCAATAATCCACATTATCGTTTTAAACAAATTTGTAAAAGATGCTTCTTGCATGATCATATAATTTTTTTCCAAAATTAGTAAATCCGTTGTTTAAAATTAAAATATCAATCTTAAATAAATAATAAAATATAGTACATTTGAAATGCGTTATAGCTTTTAATCAAAAAATACATTTATGTTGAAAATTAAAAACTTACTCTTTGCGTTTCTTTTTTTAGTACCACAATTTTTCTTCGCACAATATACAGATGTGATTAATTCGAACCGTCCGGGCGAAACGATGTCGGCTTATGCGGTTGGAAAATCAGTTATTCAGGGCGAAATTGGCGTTTATGGAATTAAAGAAAAACACGACTTATTAGATTATGACGCTACCGGTTTTGGTACAGATTTAACCGTTAGATATGGTGCTTTTTTTGAACAGCTGGAATTTATTTTAGATGTTCAGTATCAAATGGAAAACTTTGATACTCCATATACAAGTTATAAAAAGAACAACTTCAGACAGACCGTTTTAGGAGCTAAATACCTGATTTATGATCCTTATAAAAACTACAAAAAAGAAGCTAATATTTATAGTTACAAAGCGAATCATAGTTTTCAATGGCGTGAATTAATTCCGGCTGTTTCTATTTTTGCCGGAGCGAATTTTGTTGGTGCCGATAATCCATATTATTTCTCTCCAAATGGAGATATTTCACCAAAAGTTGCTTTGGTAACTCAAAACTTATTTGGCGGCGGAAGATGGGTTTTTGTAACCAATATTATTGCAGATTATATTGGAACAGATTATCCGAGTTATGGTTATATTTTAACTTTAACTCACGGATTTAATGACAAATGGTCTGGATTTGTTGAGAATCAAGGATACAAAAGCGATTTTTACAGCGATGCCATTGTGCGTGGCGGTGCGGCGTACCTTTTGTCTCCAAATATGCAGGTTGATGCCTCTATAAGTACTAATTTCAAAAACACGCCTTCTATTTTATATGGAGGAGTTGGTTTTTCATGGCGATATGACGGATGGTACAAGGAAAAACAAATTGCTAATAAGAACAAAGAAAAAGCAAAGAAAAACTCTGATAATAAAGATGAAAAAGTAGATTATCAGGAAAAAGAAAGAAAACGTAAAGCTAAATACGAATAAATTTAATAATCAAACCTTTAAACAAGGAGCTAATACCACCTTAATGATTACAATCAAAGAAGCCAAAACTAAAAAAGAACTAACAGATTATATAAAATTCCCATTTTCACTTTATAAAGACAATCCGTATTGGGTTCCTCCTATTATTGCTGATGAATTAGAGTCTTTTGATAAAACTAAAAACCCTGCTTTTGATAATGCAGAAGCTTATTTTTATCTGGCTTACAAAGACAATGAAATTGTTGGGCGAATTACGGCTATTATAAACTGGGCAGAAGTAAATAATCAGCATAAAAGAAAGGTTCGTTTTGGATGGTTTGATGTTATTGATGATATCGAGGTAACTAAAGCGCTTCTTGAAAAAGTTTACGAATTAGGCAGAAAACATAATCTGGAACATACCGAAGGTCCAATGGGTTTTTCTAACTTAGATAAAGTTGGAGTTCTGACAGAAGGTTACGACCAAATGGGGACTATGATTACCTGGTACAATAATCCTTATTATGTTACTCATTTTGAACAATTAGGATTTCAAATTGAGAAAGAATACATCGAAAGTATTTTCCCGTTTTCGAATGTAAAACCAGAATTTTTCCTGAAAGCTCAGGAATTAATCAAAAAACGTTACGGACTCAGAGCATTAACTTTCACCAAAACAAAAGACATAATGCCGCATGTGGACAAGATGTTTGATTTGTTTAACGAATCGTATGCTAAACTGGCTTCTTTTGTAGCTATTTCAGATGTCCAAAAAGAATATTTTAAAAAGAAATACATCAGCTTTATCAATCCAGAATATATAAAGTTTGTGGTGGATAAAGAGGATAATTTAGTTGCTTTTAGTATTGTAATGCCAAGTTTTTCAGAAGCATTACAAAAAGCCAAAGGAAAACTTTTCCCATTTGGTTTTATCCATCTGTTAAAAGCCAGAAAGAAAAGTAAAGATGTTGTTTTTTACCTTATCGGAGTTCATCCTGATTACCAAAACAAAGGTGTTACAGCTATTATTTTTGATGAATATTTTAAAACTTTTTCTGAAAAAGGAATTCAAAATTGCATCAGGACTCCTGAATTAGCTGAAAATACAGCAATTCATTTACTTTGGAAAAACTTTGATCCAAAAGTTCATTGCCAGAGAAAAACTTATTTGAAATATTTATAAGTTTTCAGTCGCAGTTTTCAGTTTTCTGTGAACATAAAAAAATCCATTCGCTCCCAAAACGAATGGATTTTTTACTTTAATAACAATTCATTAATCCACTTTGCAATCTATTTTGGTCAGCGTATTTTTCTGATCAAATTTTAGTTTGGTTTTATCCTTAAATGTTACTTTGTCATTGGCTTGTACAACATCTCCGTATCCTTCAATTAGAGTTCCGTCTTTTTGTAAAAAAACAACTTCTCGTACAGATGAAGTTCCTTCAGAATTAAACGTATAATCGGCAACTATGGTGTCACCTTTCATATTTCCAATCAGTGTTCCTTCGTTTTTATCTTTTCCTACCAGATTATAGCTTAATTTTCCATTTACTTCCTGATGAGAGTTTACATTAAAACTGATCTCAATTACGCTTCCATTTGCTTTCCAGGCGTAACATTGATCTCCTGCCGGTTCGGCAATTTCAGCCTCTTTTGGAGGATTTGGTATAATTTGTACGGGCTCTGTAGTAGTCGTTTCTTTTTTACAGGAAATAAGAACCGTCAAAATTAGGGTCGCTATTGCTAATACTTTTTTCATAATGCTGTGCTTTTTATTTTGTGGTTTATGAATTAAAGTTACTTGAAATAAAAAAAATCCATTCGTATAACAAATGGATTTTTTTACATAATTTCCACTTAAGGAAATCTATTTTTAAATTAATTACGAAACGTCAACTGTTGTGCGTTCTGCAATTTCTTTATAAATTCCGTTAACTAGTTTCTCACGAATTGCTTCAAAAGCCGTTAAGGTTTCTTCAATATCTGATAAAGTATGAGAAGCTGTCGGGATCATTCTTAATAAAATAATTCCTTTTGGAATAACCGGATAAACAACAATAGAAAGGAAAATACCGTAGTTTTCTCTTAAATCGTTTACCATAACCATTGCTTCAGGAATACTTCCTTCTAAGTAAACCGGAGTAATACATGTATTAGTATCTCCAATATTGAATCCTTTTTCTTTAAGACCGCTTTGTAATGCATTTACATTTTCCCAAAGTTTATCTTTAATAGAAGATGAATTACGCAATAACTCTAAACGTTTCAAAGAACCAATTGTTTGGATCATTGGCAATGCTTTTGCAAACATCTGCGAACGTAAATTGTATTTTAAGTAATCAATAACCGTTTTATCTGCAGCAACAAAAGCTCCAATATTTGCCATTGATTTTGCAAAAGTCGAGAAGTAAACATCAATATCGTCCTGAACTTCCTGCTCCTCACCTGCTCCGGCACCTGTTTTACCAAGTGTACCAAAACCGTGTGCATCATCAACTAATAAACGGAAATTGTATTTTTGCTTCATAGCAACAATTTCTTTTAATTTACCCTGTTGTCCGCGCATTCCAAAAACACCTTCGGTAATAAATAAAATACCTCCGCCTGTTTCTTCGGCCATTTTAGTAGCACGCTGCAGGTTTTTCTCCATGCTTTCAAGATCATTGTGTTTGTAAGTAAAACGTTTACCCATATGCAAACGAACACCATCAATAATACAAGCATGTGAATCTACATCATAAACAATGATATCATTTTTTGTAACCAAGGCATCAATAATAGATACCATTCCCTGATAACCAAAATTCAATAAATAAGCTGACTCTTTCATAACAAAAGCTGCTAATTCATTTTCTAACTGTTCATGATAAGTTGTGTGTCCAGACATCATACGAGCTCCCATAGGGTATGCAGCGCCATATTGAGCCGCAGCATCCGTATCTGCTTTACGAACTTCTGGATGATTAGCTAAACCTAAATAATCATTTAAACTCCAGTTTAAAATATTTTTTCCGTGAAACGTCATTCTAGGACCCAACTCTCCTTCTAACTTTGGGAAAACGTAATAACCTTCTGCCTGAGAAGCCCATTTTCCTAAAGGTCCTTTATTGTCCTGAATTCTTTCGAATAAATCTTTTACCATAAATATATTTTGAAGTAATAATTTTATTTATACAGGTCGCAAAAATAATGATTATTATTCTAAAATAGAGTTGGGCATTTGTTTTTATTAAAAAAATATCAAAATATTAGTTTACAAAAAATTTACACACACTTAAAGAATTGAATTTAAAATAGTTAACTGTAATAAAAGTGTACACAATAAATTAATATAAAGTTTTTATTAGTAAGTATTTCATGACTTTTATCATAATAAAAGATAAAATAGTCTTTTATTTTTACGCCTGATTTAAAACTAAATAAAACCAAAACCTTATGAAAAAGAAAAATGACATTTCGATTAAAATGAACATGTTGTTATGCTTACTTTTTACGATTTTTTTAGGAAGCTGTAAAAAAGAAGAACCAGTAAATTATACTGATATAATGACCGAAGGAGAAATGAATGCTGAACTTACTGCTCCGCCAATGGTACCAAAACCTGTTGGAAACAGAACCACTATGAAACTCAAATTGAACATGGAAATCAAAGAGCAGGAAGGCACCATGACTGATGGCGTAAAGTATACGTATTGGACATTTGGAGGCTCTGTACCGGGAAGTTTTATCAGAACGCGTGTTGGCGATGAAGTAGAATTTCATTTAAAAAATCATCCCGACAATAAATTACCGCATAATATTGATTTACATGCTGTAACCGGACCTGGAGGCGGGGCAACTTCTTCACTTGTTGCACCGGGACATGAAAAAGTGTTCAGCTTTAAGGTGATCAATCCGGGATTGTATGTATACCATTGTGCAACAGCGCCTGTGGGGATGCACATTGCAAATGGTATGTATGGTTTAATTTTGGTTGAACCAGAAGGCGGACTTCCGCCTGTTGACAAGGAATATTATGTTATGCAGGGTGATTTTTATACGCAGGGCGAATATGGCGCAAAAGGTTTACAGCCATTCGACATGAATAAAGCTGTAAAAGAAACTCCTGATTATGTTGTATTTAATGGTAAAGTAGGTTCGCTGACAAACGGAAACGAGTTAACGGCAAAAGTTGGGGAAACAGTACGTTTATTTGTGGGGAACGGAGGTCCAAACTTAGTATCGTCTTTTCATGTTATTGGAGAAATATTTGACCATGTGCATGTAGAAGGCGGAACTGTAATTAATAAAAATGTGCAGACCACTTTAATTCCAGCCGGCGGCGCTGCAATTGTTGATTTTAAAGTAGAAACTCCGGGAACTTTTATTCTGGTTGACCATTCTATTTTTAGAGCCTTTAATAAAGGAGCTTTAGGAATGCTGAAAGTAGAAGGAAAAGAAAACAAAAACATCTATTCTGGAACGATTCAGGAAGGAATTTATCTGCCTGAAGGCGGAACTATTCAAAAAATGCCTGAAAATGCAACTGCAAAAGCTGCAACACCTAAACGAACTGCCGAAGAAAGAATAAAAATTGGAAAAGAAATTTTTGGTACAACTTGTTTCGCCTGTCACCAATCTGAAGGGCAGGGAATTCCGAATACATTCCCTCCTCTTGCAAAATCAGATTATTTAAATGCTGATTCTAAACGTGCGATTAAAACAATTTTACATGGTTTAACTGGAGAAGTAAGTGTGAACGGGAAAAAATATAACAACGTGATGCCGGCTCAAAATTTATCTGATGATGAAATAGCAAATGTGCTTACTTACATCTATAACAGTTGGGGCAATAACAAAACAGAAGTAACTCCAGAAATGGTAAAAGCACTGCGCTAACAATCAAAAATAAAGCATGAAAAAATTAATTTTCATTCTTGCCTTTTTCCTGATGCTTACAGGCATAACAATAGCTCAGGAAATTGGAATGGCTCTGATAAAAGAGGGACGTTTTGTTCCTCTTTACGGAGCCTCATCTAAAAAACCTGTGTCTGTAAATTCTTTTTATTTAGATATTTATCCTGTTACCAATGCCGAGTTTTTGAGTTTCATCAAAAAAAATCCAGCGTATAGTAAATCGAAAATTAAAGGAGTTTTTGCCGACAAAACTTATTTGTCTTACTGGGAAAATGATTTTGATTTTGGCAGTTCAAAACCTAATTCACCCATAACGGCTGTTTCTTGGTTTGCTGCAAAAAAATACTGCGAATGTCAGGGAAAACGTTTACCCACAATGGATGAATGGGAATATGCTGCAATGGCTGATGCAAAAACAATTGATGCCAGAACTAAAAAGGAATTTAATAATTACATTTTATCGTGGTATGAAAAGTCGAAAACGTATGAAAATGAAGTGGGAAAAACGTTTAAAAATTATTGGGGAGTTTACGATATGCATGGCTTGGTTTGGGAATGGACAGCTGATTTCAACAGCATTTTTTTATCTGGAGAATCTAGAAAAGACAAAAGCAGCGACAAGAATTTATTCTGCGGAAGCGCTTCTGTAAATGCATCCGATTTAATGGATTATGCAGCATTTATGCGCTACGCTTTTAGAGGAAGTCTTAAAGCGCAATACTCAACCCGAAACCTTGGTTTTAGATGTGCCAGTTCAACAAAACCAAAAGTTAATCTTTAAATTAATTGCAATGAAAAAAATAATAATTGCGGTTTTTATTCTGCTGTTTTCGTTACAAAGCTGTAAAGAAAATAAAAAGGATACTACAGTAACAAAAAAGGAAATAAGTGATTTATCTATTTATAATCTTCCTTCAAAATGGACAACTCAAAACGGAAATGACATTGAACTAAAAAGCTTGAGAGGAAATGTACTGGTTATGGTAATGATTTACACAAGCTGTAAAGCCGCTTGCCCCAGATTAGTTGCAGATATGCGTGACATTGAAGCAAAACTCAATAAAAAAACTAAAAACAATGTAAAACTTATTTTAGTAAGTATTGATCCTAAAACAGATACGCCTGAAAAATTAAAAGCTTTTGCCATTTCGAATAAAATGAATCAGGAACCGTGGCTTTTTCTTCGTTCATCTGAAGAAAACACGCGCGAATTTGCAGCAGTTTTAGCCGTTAATTACAAACAAATATCTCCCGTAGATTTTTCGCATTCTAATATTATAAGCGTTTTTAATCCCGAAGGAGAATTAGTTTTTCAGCAGGAAGGTTTAGGTGTAAACAATGAAAAAACAATTGAAACTATAAATAAAGAAGCAGAGAAGATTTAAAATTTTGAATAGGTTGATTAGTGAAAAAACAAGAGAAGATTTTAGGAATGGATCGACTCTTGTTTTTTGTTTATAATAGATGCCGTAATCAATATTAATCCTAAAACCAGCAATACACTAAAACCAAAAATACTTTGATAATATCCTAAGATTGTTCCTTTATTAAAAAAGAAAAATCCTCCCTGCAAAAACAATAAAACTTCTGTCCCAACAAATCCTAATACAAAACATTTCACTCCAATTTTCAAAACTAAAGAATTAATGGAAAGCATTTTATTTTGAAGTAATATTCCAAACAAAAAACCTGTGATGATTCCTAAACTGGTTAAATGAATAAACCCAATTACAAAATTCCTGACTTGATGTGAAATCGCTGCGATATTTGGAAAAATGGTCAGCAATTGAATTCCTGTTTTTAAAAATAAAGAACATAATGCTAAACCATAAACCATTTTAATCTCTTTACTCAAATTAGCTTTAAAATCGTTTATTTGGGGATGCAGCATTTTATAGAAATAAATAAAAGCTATCAACTGCAACAAAACTCCACAGCTATTTATCCAGCCTAAAATATTATTTTCAACAAACCAGCGTATAGGAAATGAAACCGTTAAAATTGTCGAAATAACCAAAATGATATAGAATTTTCTAAACTTGGCTTCTTCAATTTTATGCTGAAACTGCTTTAAAAACAAAGCCAAAACAGCCCATAAAAACCAGCCGTTAAACTGAAAATGCAGAAAAAACTGAATTGCAATTTGATAAAAAGCACTTTGTTTCCCCAATGTACTTACTGCCGGGCCTAAACACCAAACTCCTAAAGTAGATAAAACCATAAATAAAATTGAAGCGTTTAAAAGTCTTTGTGAAGATGTTTTTTCTTTTGGAAGATCTTTCCAAATTAATCGGCAGAAAACGTAACTCAATAAAATGTGCATTGTCGAAAATATAATAGAAAACAAGGCATAACCCTGAAAAGGAAAAGCAATCATCATTCCTATTACAGAAAGTTCTGTTAACCAAAACAATCTATTATAAATAGGTTTTCGGCTTTTCTCTTTCGGAATAAAAAAATAAATTATTAAGACATAAATAATCATGTAAACCCAGCCCAGCATGGCAACATGAGAATGCGCATGAAGTATAAAGCTATAGTTTATAAAATCTAAAGGAACCAAAAACATAAACCGCATTAATAATCCAAATACGCAGGCAATTAGAAAATTAATAAAGCAACTGATTATCCAGGTTTTTTGGAAATTCATAGCGTGCATTTTTTTTAAACACATAGAAACATAGGTTTTAAAAAAATGTAAAAAAAGATATTTAAAAAAAATCAAGATTTTTACACATAGCTATGTTTGTTAATGCAAGTGAAGCGTCTTTTTGAAGTTTACAAAATCTATGTTTCTATGTGTTTAATACTAAACTCAATCCATTAAAAATAATAAGTTCAATCTAATAAAAAACACCGATAATACTCCACAACTGGAATTTATCAGTGTTTTTTCTGTGGTTAAAATTATAGTTAAGCAAATTCTTCTTCCAGCGCAACTGCTTTTGGGAACAAAATATTATTCTCTAAATGAATATGTTTATGTAAATCTTCTTCAAACTCATTTAGCATAGCATAAGTTACTTTATAAGTCGTGCATGCATCAGCCGGAGGCGTATAATTATTCGTCAAATCAGCAATTTCTCTAAAACGGTCACCTTCATTTTCATGTTCGTGCATCATCATGGCAATTGGATTTGAAACCGTTCCAAAAGAAGGCTGCGATAAAAGTCCGTTAGCATCTTTCGTTTTTACCATTCTTTTTACAAAAGGAAACAAAACCAGTTCTTCCTTTTTCATATGCTGCGCCAATTCTCCCGCACATCCAATAAACAATTCATTAATTTTGAATAATTCGGGATGATTTGGACCGTGAACTTTGCATAATTTTTCTAGAAAAGTCAATAGAACCTGCGTTTTTTCTTCCACATAACGGTGATGTGTTTTTTCTATATAATCTACTAATAAATCTAAAGGCCAAGAATTAAAATCGATTCCGCTGTTATTTTCAGATTGCAAAACATCATAAATACTTTGAAGCAGTGCATCAGAATTAATTTCTTCCTTCTCACAAACTTCAGAAACAGTTCTGTTTCCTTTACAGCAAAAATCTATTTTATATTTTGAAAATACAGCAGCAGTTCTATAATCCTGAGCCACAAATGATCCGATTGTTTTGTTTTTTAAATTTTCCATTTTCGTAAAAATTAATATTGATATTTCTTTTTGTTTTAAATAAAAGATAAAATTATCTTTTATTAGCATTTAAAAAAACTCCAAACCAAAATAAGGCTTAGAGTTTATAATTTATTCTATAATTAATATCCCTTTCATCATAGCCACGTGACCAGGAAAAGTACATAAAAAATTGTATGTTCCTTTTTTATCAATTGTAAATTCGATGGTATCTTCTTCACCTCCGCCCAATAATTTTGTATGAGCCACGATTGAAGCTTTTTCAGAAGCCGGAACATAATCTGTAGCTTTTGCTTCGATCGCTTTTGCCGCAAAAGCACCTTCATCTGTTCCTTGCTGTAGAATTACCAAATTATGCCCCATCGCTTCTTTTGGAATTGTTCCTACGTGTTTTAAAGTAAGTTTGATAGGTTTTCCGGCAACCGCTTTTAGTTCGCTTTTATTAAATTGCATTTGGTCGTTTCCTTCAATAACCAGAACATTTTCAACGCCTGCTTCGGGTTTTACGCCTTCATCTGATGTTGTTTCATTTATTTCTGTTGATTCGTCAGCAGGAGCTGCTTCTTTCTTTCCGCAAGAAGTTACTGCTAAAAATCCCATTAGCATTACCATCGAAATTGTGACTTTTTTATTCATTACTATATATTTAAATTATAAGATTTATTCGGTTTTATTGAAGATTTTCAAATAATAATCTCCAGCATTTACCCCAAGTGCAAGCTCTTCTAAAGTGGTATTAGTAAGCATTGCCAAAAGCAGTTCGCGTATTTTTTTAAATTGATTATGTACGGGGCAAGGATGAATTTCAGAACATTCTTTCAGGCCAATTCCGCAGCCTTTATAAATGGTATTTCCGTCAATCGCATCCACAATCTGAATTAATTTTATCGATTTTAATGCTTCTTTCGAAACCTCAAAACCTCCTCCTACTCCTTTTGCCGAATAGATGATTCCGTTTTTGGTTAAAATCTGCATAATCTTGGCAGTAAAAGGTTCGGGCGAATCAATTTCTTTGGCAACATCTTTAATTCCAACCCTAATTCCTTCTGAAGATTTGGTTGCTATAAAAATAGAAGCCCTAATTCCGTACTCACACGCTTTTGAAAACATATACTGATTAATTAATTCCTTACAAATATATTCAAATCTACCATAAAAGACAAATTTATCTTTAATTAATTTTTATAACAGAAACCTTATTTATAACCAAAATAATTAACATGGTCAAAAACACTTATTCACCAACAAATTCACCTAAAAACGAATTTTAATTTTAACTTTGATACTTAATTTCTAATATCTAAAAAATGCCTATAAGCAATTCAAAAGAATTAAAATTAGCTGTTCTTATTGACGCCGATAATGTGCCCTACAGCAATGTAAAAGGGATGATGGAAGAAATTGCAAAGTTTGGAACTCCAACAACGAAACGAATTTATGCGGACTGGACTAAGCCAAATGCAAACGGATGGAAAGCGGTTTTACTGGAGCATGCTATTACGCCTATTCAGCAATATAGTTATACGGTTGGAAAAAATTCTTCAGATTCGGCATTGATTATCGATGCAATGGATTTGCTTTATTCGGGAAAATTAGATGGTTTTTGTATTGTTTCCAGCGACAGCGATTTTACCCGTCTGGCGATTCGACTTCGTGAATCTGGCATGAAAGTAATCGGGATTGGTGAAAAGAAAACCCCAAGTTCTTTTATCGTTGCCTGCGACAGGTTTATTTATATTGAGGTTCTGGACGGCGCCATTCAAAAGAAAAAGCCAAAAGCAACCGCAGCAGATACAAAAAAACCTGTAGAAAAACCTACTGAAAAAGCACTTCACAAAGTCGACAAACAAACCATTGATCTTATAGAAGCTACAATTGAAGATATTGAAGATGATGACGGCTGGGCATTTCTTGGCGATGTGGGCAATTTGATTGTAAAGAAAAAACCAGAATTTGACCCAAGGAATTATGGTTATTCTAAGCTTACGCCAATGCTGAAATCATTAACGGATATTTTAGAAATCGACGAAAGAGAATCGGATAAAAAAGGCATTAAACACGTCTATGTTAGATTACGGTTCAATTAATTAAATTATTACCTTATTACTATTATTACTTAAACATGAGAAAAAAATTCTTTATTTACGGATTCTTATTGTTTCTAATTGTTCTTGCAATTTATTACTACACAGACCGAGGTTATCTACTCGTTTTTATTATCCCAATTTTATTGATTATTGGAGCTTATAATGCTACTCAAAAAAAACATGCTATTTTAAGGAACTTTCCTGTTTTAGGTTATTTCAGATATTTATTTGAAATGATTGCTCCGGAAATTCAACAGTATTTCATCGAAAGATCTACAGATGGAAAACCTTTTTCGCGAAATCAGCGCTCACTTGTTTATCAAAGAGCAAAAAATATTGATTCGAGTACGCCTTTTGGAACACAGCAAAACTTAAATACCGAAACTTATGAAGGTATAAAACATTCTATTTTTCCGGCAAAAGTAAATGAAGAATTACCGCGTGTTTTAGTGGGAGGAAAAGATTGTAAACAACCTTATTTAGCTTCTCTGTTTAATGTTTCGGCAATGAGTTTTGGTTCGCTGAGCGAAAATGCCGTTCGTGCCATAAATATTGGTGCTAAAAAAGGAAACTTTTATCAAAATACTGGAGAAGGTGGTTTAACTGAATTTCATCTTGCAGGAGGCGGCGATATTACCTGGCAGATAGGAACCGGATATTTTGGATGCCGTGACGCTGAGGGAAATTTCAGCCCTGAAAAATTCTCAGAAAAAGCCAATCTTCCAAACGTTAAAATGATTGAAATTAAGCTTTCGCAAGGTGCAAAACCAGGACATGGCGGTGTGCTTCCGGCGGCTAAAAATACAGAACAAATTGCTAAGATTAGAGGTGTTCAGCCACATACGATGATTCTTTCTCCTCCGGGACATCATGCTTTTTCTGATTCTAAAGGACTTTTGCATTTTGTGAAACAATTACGTGATTTATCAAATGGAAAACCAATTGGATTTAAATTATGTATAGGAAACACGGCTGAATTTGAAGCAATATGCCACGAAATGATCGCCGAAGATATTTACCCTGATTTCATTACCGTTGATGGTGCCGAAGGCGGAACGGGAGCTGCTCCGTTAGAATTTGCAGATGGCGTTGGAATGCCTTTTGAACCGGCTTTGATTTTCGTAAACAAAACCTTAATTGGTTTAAATATTCGCGACAAAATACGCATTATAGGAAGCGGAAAAATTATTTCAGGATATTCAATCCTTCACGCCGTTGCTTTGGGTGCAGATATGTGTAACAGCGCGCGTGGTTTTATGTTCTCTTTGGGATGTATTCAGGCTTTACGCTGTCATAATAATGAATGTCCAACAGGAGTTGCCACTCAAAACAAAATGCTGATGAAAGGTTTGGTTGTAACCGATAAATCAGATCGTGTTTATCACTTTCATAAAAATACGCTTCATTCTGCAAACGAACTTTTGGCTGCAGCCGGAAAAACATCTTTTGCAGATGTAGATATTAATATCTTTATGCGTGGTGATGAATTTACCAATTTATCAGAATTGTATTTCCCTGATAATTTGACAAACGTTACGAAACGTAATTAAAACAAAAAGCCTCTTTGAAAACTCAAAGAGGCTTTTTTGATTTTAAGAAGTTTATTTCTTCTCTTTCATATTTTGAGATAAGAATTCAATAGCGCGTATTTTTAATTTATCGACAGAAAGTATATTACTTTCGAATTCATAGAAATTAAGAAATCCATCATTTTTAAAGCATAAAGCATAACCATTGTATCTTTTATTTTCTTTGGTTATTTTGTATGATATCATCTTAACGTCTCCAATAGTATTTTCTACTTTAAACTTTTGAAGATTGACGCTGTTTTTTAAGGTTTTAAAACTTGGTTCTATTTCTGCTTTTGATTCAAAATCGTGAATAAAAACATTTACATTATCAGGCGATTTAAATGCCATTCGCAAGGAATCATCGTGTCTGTTTTGAAAATAAAAATCCTTTGGTATTTTTATCTGAGTGTCTAATGCAATGTATATTAAGGAATCTTTTTCTATTTTTTGAATACCATAATTATCTTTTTGTAAAGCCGATAAACTGTCTAAACTTTCATAATTAGAATACAATATATTATTAGATAATTTCCTTTGCATTTCTTGGTGCTGCCTAAAATTCTCTTTCATCGCTTCCTGAGAATTTCGGAAACTTTCCATTACAGGATCATTTTCATAACGGGGTTTATTCATATTGGAGCAAGTATACAAGAGCCTTCCGCCTAAAATTATAACCGATAAAACACTTAATACGGTTCTCCAGGTTGATCTTTCATCCATGATTATTTCAGGTCTTTTTCAGTCAAAATAATATCATTTACCATGTTCCCTTTAGCATCCTGATATAGATATTTTATTGTTGTAATGTTATAACGCTGTATAGATCCTAAAATAGTTTTTAAATCACTGCTTCTTAAAATACTTTCTTTCATTAAAACCTTAGCTCCTTCTCCTTTAAGTAATTCAGAATATTTTTTTGGCACTTCAATTTTATAAACCAATTCATTTTTATCGCTAATTTCAATTTTTATGATTTTTGTTCCATCTTCATTTACAATTGGCATATTTTGGTTCATGATGGCCAGCATTTGCTGCATCTCTGGGTTCATTCCAGAACTTGAAAGTTCTTTTCTATCTACAGCAGGGGTGTTATTTTTGCTTAATATTTTATTTAACTCCTTTTCATCCACTTTCAGTTCAGCAAGTATTGTGCTGTTATTGGCTAAAAAAAACATTTCGAATGTTACTCCTTCTCTAATTAGTTCCATTGAAGCTGCATCGCTTTTCAACATTTCACCAAGTAAAGCCGGGAACATTTGGTTGTAAATAGATTTGCTTGATTCGTCTTGTTCTAAATTAGTATCAATTCTTATTTCAACTTTATTTTCATTTAAAAAAGCTTTTGCACTTGCGCTGCTGATAATATCATTATGAAAAAGTGCACTCGAATTATTAAACGTATTAACGTATTCCTGAATTTTTTGCTTGGTATTTTTACAGCTTACTAAAAATAAAGCAATAGCAATCGTGCATGAGATTTGGGTAATTTTTTTGATCATAGTTTTAGGGTTTTATTAAGTAGACATTTACACAAACATAACTTAATGTTAGAATTAATGCAACAAGAATTATCATTCTTAACGAAAAGAAAATAGCCTCTCTGATTTACAAAGAGGCTATTTTCAATACTTTAATTTTAATTTAAAGTTTTGCTGTTTCCTTATTTCCTTCTGCAGTTCCTTCTAAAACTGCTAATTCTTCTTTATCAACTGTTCTTTTAGCTAAAATAACATTATTATAAGCTAAAAAGTAAACATCAAATGTTACGCCTTCGCCAATTAACTCTGCAGAAATTTGATCATTTTTAATCATTTCTTTTAATAAATCAGGAAACGAATTAGCGGCAGCCTGCTTGTTTGCTTCATCTCCTTCTAAATTTGTTTCAATTCTAATTTCAATTTTATTCTCATTTAAAAATGCTTTCGCATCAGTACTGGTAATCCCGTTACCTTTTATGGAAGATGAATTATTGTAGGTACTTACATGTTCCTGGATTTTTTGCTTGGTATTTTTACAACTTACCAGCAATAATGCAATAGCAAAAGCAAATGCGATTTGGGTAATTTTTTTCATAATTTTTTAGGTTTTTGGTTTATTTTTAACTCAAACATAATGAAATTATAACACAAAAACAAAACGAAGTCGCAAAACTTTAAAATATAACTATTTAGCTACAAATAGGTTATCGTGACAAAAGAATGAAAAGAATTAACTTAATAACTAAAAAAAATCCTCTTTAAAATTGTTTAAAGAGGATTTGATAAATATTATATCTGAATATTATTTTAGCAATTCAGCCAGAGATTCTTTGTTGATTATTTGTTTTACAAAAACCGTATTATCATCGGCTAAAAAATAAGCATCAAACTGAATACCTTCTTCAACCAGTTCTTTAGGGATTTGATCTTTGGCAATCATTTCTTTTAAAAGTTTTGGAAACGATGATTCTGCTTTTGCTTTATTCACTGCGTTTTGCTCTAAATTAGTTTCAAACCGCAATTCGATTTTATCATCATTAATATAACCTCTTGCCGTTGTCAGTGTAACATCTTCAGCCTTAAAATTTGCGGCTGTACTGTTATAAGTCGTTACATATTCCTGAAGTTTTTGCTTTGCATTTTTACAGCTTACAAGCGTCAAAACCATCATAACTACACACAAAATCTGGCTTACTTTCCTAATCATAATTTAAAGTTTTATTTCAATTTTTGAAGTCTTAAAAGTGCTTCAAGATAGTAATAATCTGCGTAATTTATAGAACAGTCTATTTCGCTTCCGGCAGGTTTATGACCTGTTGAATGCAATAAAAATGCTGAATTCACATCGTGGCTTTGGTAATTATCTGAAAGCGAAACGATCATTTTTTTAGATTTTGTCAAATATTCGTTTTTCAGCGTTTTATCTTTTGTATAAGAACTCAATTCTAAAAGTGCCGAAGAAACAATTGCTGCTGCCGATGCATCTCTTGGAGCATTTGGAATATCCGGTGCATTAAAATCCCAATACGGAACTAAATCTTCTGTTATCAATTTATCCAGATAAACACGAGCTAGTTTATGAGCAAAGTCTAAAAATTTAGGATCTTTTGTTTCTCTGTAAGTCATTGTAAAACCATAAATTGCCCACGCCTGTCCGCGCGCCCACATACTGTCGTCGCTATAACCCTGAGCAGTTCTTCCTTTTATTTTCTTACCGGTTTCATAATCATAAATAATAACATGATAAGAAGTATTATCTGGTCTAAAATGATTTGTCATTGTTGTTTCGGCATGTTTTACTGCGATATCATACAGCTTTTTATTTCCGCCGTTTTTAGATGCCCAAAACAACAATTCTAAATTCATCATGTTATCGATGATCGTATTGTGACCGCCCATTTTATTGTGAGGCCAAGATTGAATTGTTCCCACTTTTGGATTAAAAAGTGTTGCCAAAGTATCGGCTGTTTTTAGAATGATTTCTTTGTATTCCTTATTTTTAGTCAATCTATATCCGTTTCCGAAACTATTAAAAATCTGAAAACCTAAATCATGGTCAGCAGCTTTACTAACCGACAAAGGCGTTAAAAAACGACTAAATTTATCGGCTTCTTTTTCCCATTTTTTATCTTTTGTCGCTTCGTATAAAAACCACAATTCTCCAGGCCAGAATCCGCTTGTCCAGTCTTTGTAATTTACAAATTTCCAGTCTTTGCTTCCATTCGGAACTGTTCTTGGTGAAGTGCCGTCATCCGGAATCACTTTTAATGTTTTTGAAGCCTGCTCTGCGCAATACTCCAATTGTTTTTTTACGTTAAACGAATTGTCTTTTTGAGAATAACCCTGATTTCCAACAAATAATAAAGCTGTAATCAGAGCGAAAAATTTTGCATTCATGTGGTTACTTTTAAATAGATAGTTTTTAGAACCGATAAATTTATGAAATAAAGTAAACTTATTTTAGTCTTTGTATTTTTCGATGCCTAAAAATGTACTTTTTTTGTCATTGCGAGGAACAAAGCAATCGCACTAAGCTGGACGTGATGGCACGCAGATGACGCAGATTAAACAGATATTTTTTGTTGCATGTTTGTCATTGCGAGGAACGAAGCAACCGCACTAACAAGAGTTGCGAAGCTTTGTGTAATGGCACACAGATGACGCAGATTTAAACAGATTTATTTATAATCTTGTCATTCCGAGGAACAAGGAATCGCACAAGAAACTCCACAACAGCAAGTCGCCAATCTTTGTCGATTCTCTAGTGCGATTCCTCGTTCGGAATGACAAACTTTATGGTTACTATACATTTATGCATCGTTAGTCAATCAAAAAAAAACAAAAATAAATCCGTTTAAATCTGCGTCATCTGCGTGCCATTACGTCTAGTTTTGCATCCCTTGTTAGTGCGGTTGCTTCGTTCCTCGCAATGACAAACTTTATCTATAAATAAAAGGATTTAATATATATTTGCTCCTAACCAAAAACCTACCAAAACCTTGAAAAAATCCAGAATACAATATTTCATTTTATTTCTCTGCACCATTCTTCTCGGAATCCTTTCAAGGAAAATCTCCTTTATTCCTTTATGGATTGGCGATGCTCTTTATGCAGTTATGATTTATTTTTTGGTTAGAATATTTCTTCCAACTAAAAAAGCTTTTATAGTCGCTTTATTTTCTTTGTTAATATGTTACTGTATTGAGTTTTTACAACTTTATCAGGCAGAATGGATTATTGAACTTAGAAAAACACTTTTTGGAAGATATGTATTGGGGCAAGGTTTTCTTTGGTCGGATATTTTAGCTTATACTTTTGGAGTTTGTGTTGCTTTTATTATAGATACCAATTGCATTCCGAAATCTTTGTCAAAATTTTAAACTTTGACAAAGATGAAAATCTCAATCAAAAGTCTGCGTGATTTTTTCAATATTTAAACTGTTTGCCATTGCCATAAATATTTGATAATACGCTCCTTTATTATCGTACAATTCGTCGTGTGTTCCTTTTTCGACACATCTTCCTTTTTCTAAAACAATAATATTTGAGGCATCAATAATTTGGGAAATACTGTGTGAAATGATAATCACAGTTCTGTCTTTTTTAATGGCGTCTAAAGATTTTTTAATTTGTTCTGTAGCAATTGCATCTAAACTTGCCGTTGGTTCATCCAGAAAAATTATAGGCGGATTTTTCAGAAAAAGTCTCGCAATGGCAATTCGCTGCTGCTGACCGCCGGAAAGTAAATGCGCATCTGAATCGTAGCCTTTTGGCAATTGAATAATTTGTTCATGAATGTAAGCTTGTTTTGCCGCTTCAATAATTTCAGATGCTGAAGCTTCGGGATTTCCGTATAAAATATTTTCTCCAATTGTGCCTTTAAAAATGTGGTTTTTCTGAAGTACTAAACCAATATTTTTACGCAGAAAATCGGTATTATAATCCACTAAATCAATCCCATCTAAAAAGATTTGTCCTGATGAAGGCAGATAAAATTTATCCAGTAAATTAATAATCGTGCTTTTTCCGGCTCCGCTTAATCCAACCAAAGCGGTCGTTTCATTCGGTTTAACCGTAAAATTAATATCATAAAGCGCCTGAGTTCCGTTTGGGTAAACAAAATCAACGTTTTTTACTTCAATTAATCCCGTGATTTTCCCCGGAATATAAGTTCCGCTGGTTTCTATTTCCTGTTCAGATTCTAAAATATCAAAAAATCCTTCAGAATAAATTAAGGCATCGTTTACTTCATCATAAATTCGGTGCAATTGTCTAATTGGCGACGAAACATTATTAAACAACATAATATGAAACATGATCGCACCAATTGTCATTTGATTATTTAAAACAAAATAAGCGGTCAAAATGATGATAATCACGACTCCTATTTGTTCAACGAAGCTTTTAATGCTTTCAAAAATAAAACTGGTTTTTCTCGTTGCCAGTTGATTTTCGGTCATTTCGTATTGAATTTTTTCATGACGATCAGCTTCAGTCGATTCTCGGACAAAAGATTTAATAACTGTTATTGATTCAATTAAACTAATGATTCCGTTGTTTTTGGTTTCACGATAATTACGCATTCTTCGTCTGAAACCGCTTAGTTTTGTGGCTTGCAACTGGCTGATGTAAAAGTAAATTGGAATGATACATAAACTTACCAATCCCACATATACATTGGCATAAAACATAATAACCAAAGCCACAAAAGCGTTGGCAAACAGTGGCAGAATATCAATAAAAAAGTTTTGAACTAATCGTGTTAAACTGCTAATTCCGAGATCGATTCTGGTTTGGAGTTTTCCACTTTCATTTTCATCAGAAGTATAAAACTCCATTCTATAACTTAGAATTTTTTCTACGATTGTCTGTGAGATATCTCGGGTTATAAAAATTCGAAGTTTTTCACCATAAAATTTTTGCCCAAATTGTACAATTGAGTTTACCAACTCTTTAGTAAGCAATACTATACTTATTATCTCTAACAAATGAAATCCTTTTGATAAAGGTTCATGTGCCACCATTAAATTATTGATGGCATCGACGGTATATTTTAATATTAAAGCATTTACCTGCGCTGCAAATGAGCCTAAAAAGGTAAGCAGTAAAGTGGCAATTACCATTTTTCTGTACGGTTTTACAAATGGCATTATTTTTTTATACAGTACAGATAATTGCATTTATTTTTATTTTTAGGTAACTATCAAATATAAGAATTCTAAATTTGTGTTTAAAATAGTCTTACCTTTAAATATACAAATATGAAACTGGTTTTCGCTTCCAATAATTTAAATAAAATCAAAGAAATTCAAAGCATTCTAAACGGATCTATCCAATTATTAAGTTTAGAAGATATTGGCTGTCATGAAGAAATTCCTGAAACTGCTGATACTATTGAAGGCAATGCGATTTTAAAAGCCAATTATGTTACCGAAAAATATGGTTATGATTGTTTTGCTGATGATACAGGTTTAGAAGTGAAAGCTTTAAACGGAGAACCCGGCGTTTATTCTGCCCGATATGCGGGTGAACAAAAAAATGCCGACGATAATATGAACAAGCTTTTGGAGGCTTTAAAAAATGAAGAAAACCGAAGTGCACAGTTTAAAACCGTTATTGCTTTAAATTTAGAAGGAAAACAGCATCTTTTTACGGGTTTGGCAAAAGGAAATATTACTTTGACTAAAGCCGGAAATCATGGTTTTGGGTACGATCCAATTTTTCAGCCGGAAGATTATAAGGGGACTTTTGCCGAATTATCTGCGGAAATTAAAAATAAAATCAGCCATCGCGCAAAGGCAACTGAGCAACTTATTGATTTTCTGAACACAAGAAAATAAATGTTCAAAATACAACAAATTATTGGGCAAAATTGATATTTCACGACGTATTTTTTTCGATTTCTTTCAAAAATGATTTTACACCAAACATAACTTTTTGATAATCAAATCATAACAAATATATAAATCTTAAAATAGCATTAGTTTATCTGAATAATTAACAGTAATTTTGCACCCTATTTTAAAAACACATATGAATAAATTTGAACAATTAGGATTGAATGAATCGTTACTGAAGGCGATTTTAGATCTAGGATTTGAAAATCCGTCAGAGGTACAGGAAAAGGCGATTCCCCTATTATTGGAAAAAGACACAGATATGGTTGCGTTGGCTCAGACAGGGACAGGGAAAACGGCAGCTTTCGGTTTTCCGCTAATTCAAAAAATTGATGCTGACAATAGAAACACACAAGCATTAGTTTTATCGCCAACACGAGAACTTTGTTTACAGATTACCAACGAACTTAAAAACTACTCAAAATACGAAAAAGGTATTAATGTGGTAGCAGTTTACGGCGGGGCTAGTATTACAGAGCAAGCTAGAGAGATTAAAAGAGGCGCACAAATTATTGTGGCTACTCCGGGGAGAATGCAAGACATGATTAACAGAGGTTTAGTAAACATTAAAAATATAGATTACTGTATTCTTGATGAAGCTGATGAGATGTTAAACATGGGATTCTATGAAGACATCGTATCTATTTTATCAGATACTCCAGATCAAAAAAGTACATGGTTGTTCTCTGCAACTATGCCGCAAGAGGTTGCCAGAATTGCAAAACAATTCATGAGCGAACCGGTTGAAATTACTGTTGGTGCTAAGAACTCTGGTTCTGCAACAGTTTCTCACGAATTTTACTTAGTAAATGCTCGTGACCGTTACGAAGCTTTAAAACGTTTAGCCGATGCAAATCCAGATATTTTCTCTGTGGTTTTCTGTCGTACTAAAAGAGATACACAAGCTGTAGCCGAAAAATTAATTGAAGATGGATATAGCGCTGCTGCGCTGCACGGAGATTTATCTCAGGCACAACGTGATGGTGTAATGAAATCTTTCCGTGGAAGACAAATTCAGATGCTTGTTGCTACTGACGTTGCTGCACGTGGTATTGACGTTGATAACGTAACACACGTTGTAAACTACCAATTACCTGATGAAATCGAAACGTACAACCACCGTTCTGGTCGTACTGGTAGAGCTGGAAAATTAGGAACTTCTATTGTAATTGTTACAAAAAGTGAGTTGCGTAAAATTTCTTCTATCGAAAGAATCATCAAACAAAAATTTGAAGAAAAATCTATTCCATCTGGAATCGAAATCTGCGAAATTCAATTATTACACTTAGCTAATAAAATTAAAGATACTGAGGTTGATCACGAAATTGACAATTATTTACCAGCTATTAACAATGTTCTTGAAGGTTTATCTAAAGAAGAATTGATTAAGAAAATGGTTTCAGTAGAATTTAACCGTTTCATTGCTTACTACAAAAAGAATAGAGATATTTCTACTCAATCTTCTGGAGAAAGACGTGAAAGAAACGATTCTGAGCCTAGAGAATTCAATAATAACGGAGCAGTTCGTTATTTTGTAAACATCGGTTCTAGAGATAATTTCGACTGGATGTCTCTTAAAGATTACTTGAAAGAAACATTAGACTTAGGTCGTGATGACGTTTTCAAAGTGGATGTAAAAGAAGGTTTCTCTTTCTTTAATACTGATCCTGAGCACACTGACAAAGTTATGGAAGTATTAAACAACGTACAATTAGAAGGACGTCGTATTAATGTTGAAATTTCTAAAAACGATGGTGGCGGAAGACGTGATCATAACGGACGTAGCGGCGGAAGTCGTAGTTCTGGAGGACCAAGACGTGAAGGAGGTTTTGCTCCAAGACGTGAAGGTTCTGGTGGAGGTTTTAGAAGCGACAGAAACTCAGCTCCAAGACGTGAAGGTTCTGGAGGAGGTTTTAGAAGCGACAGAAATGCAGCTCCAAGAGAAGGTGGTTTCAAAAGAAACGAAGGAGGTTCTGACAGAGCTCCAAGACGTTCTGAAAGCTTTGGTGATTCACCAAGACCAAGAAGACCAAGAAGAGATTAATTCTTTTATATCTTAAAATATAAAATCCCAAATTCCTGACATAAATGGAATTTGGGATTTTTTTATATACGCTCCACGAATAGTTTTGTAATCCAAAACAATATAACTCAAACTTCCTGATCCCTTTTTATTTAAACACAAAAAGCAACACCGATGACTTTGTTAATTTTCTGATAATTATATTCGAAGACTGCGAAATATTTAATCTCTATTTACTACTTTTAGTGCTTTAAATCAGGATATGAAATATTTCGCAGTTTTCTTTTTTTTACTATTCTCTGCCATAAGTTTTGCACAAGATGCTGAATCTACAACTCCGCAAAGGGTTTCAGGTTACATTATAAACGATGATAGTAAACAACCTCTTCCAAATGTAAATATCATTAACACCAATAAAGTACGAGGCGCAAAATCTGATGCAAAAGGGTATTTTGAAATTGATGTACAGCCAAATGATACAATTCATTTTTCTCTTTTAGGATTTCAATCTCTTAGAATCAGAGTAACAAATGACTGGATAAAAAATAAAGTAACTCGAATTCAACTTACTGAAAAAGCAATCGCTCTTGAAGAAGTTATTATTGCACCATTTAATTTGACTGGTTATCTTGAAATTGATTCAAAGTTAATTCCAACCAAAGAAAACTACCGTTACAGTATTTCTGGTCTTACACAAGGTTATGAAGCGGGTGAATATTCTCCAAATGCTTTTGGAAAAGTATTGGGTTCTATTTTTAATCCGGCAGATATGCTTTATAATTTCTTTGGAAAAAACAGCCGGGAGCTCAAAAAACTCAAGGACATGAAAAAAGATGATACGATTAGAAATCTTTTAGAAACTAAATATGATCGTGAAACTATTGCAGTTTTATTAGGAATCAGTAAGGATGAAATTCCTGAAATTATGCACCGCTGCAACTATTCTGATGCATTTATTCAATCTGCAAATGACTTACAGATTTTAGATGCCATAAGCGGCTGCTACGAACAATATAAAGTATTAAAAAGGAATTAAAATTTTACTTTTACATCAATATAGAAATCCTCAATTTAAAAAATTGGGGATTTTTTTATGCCTTATGATTTCAAAAAAAGCTATATTTACTATAGCAAAACAATAAAACAAACAAAATCAATACGTTATGTCAAAAGGTCAAGATGCAAAAAAAACGGCAAAAAAAGAACCGTTAAAAACGGCTAAAGAAAAGAAAGAAGAAAAAAGAGAGAAGAAAAATTCTCCTAAAAGAGATTAAAAAAGTGTTCAGTGTTCAGTTTTTTTTAGTGTTCAGTTTAGTCACCAGATTTACTGATTACCAAAAACTGAACACTGATTACTTTTTTTTATTTAGCCGGAATGTTAGAAAGAATTTCTAATACAAATTTCCAATATTTTTGTGCAGATGAAATGCTGGCTCTTTCGTCTGGAGAGTGCGCTCCGTGAATGGTTGGTCCAAAAGAAATCATATCCATATCTGGGTAATTTGTTCCTAAAATTCCGCATTCTAAACCAGCGTGACAAGCCACAACTTTTGGCTGTTCACCATTTTGTTTTTCGTAAATATCTTTTAAAACTTCTAATATTTCTGAATTTACGTTTGGAGTCCATCCTGGGTAAGAACCAGAAAGCTCAACTTCGCATCCCACTAATTCAAAAGCTGAACGCAAAGAATTAGCCAAATCAAATTTAGAAGATTCTACGGAAGAACGTGTTAAACATCCAACCAAAATTTCTCCGTCTTTTATAACTACGCGAGCAATATTATTTGAAGTCTCAACTAAATCAGCCATATCTGCGCTCATTTTGTAGACTCCGTTTTGTGCCGCATAAATCGCTCTGACAATTCCTTCCTGAACACCTAAATCCATTATTTTTTCAGGTAAATCAGTTTTTACGATTTCTATCGATAAGTTTGGTTCCGTTGTTTTGTATTCTGCTTTGATGTCTGCAATAATTTCCTGCATATCATAAACATATGCTTCATCAAACATTTGAGAAATAATTACTTTAGCAACGCTTTCTCTCGGAATTGCATTTCTAAGACTTCCTCCGTTAATTTCAGAAACCTGTAATCCAAAGTTTTCAAAACCATCAAATAATAAACGGTTCATTATTTTATTGGCATTTCCTAAACCTTTATGAATATCCATTCCAGAATGACCTCCATTTAAGCCTTTTACGGTAATAGTATACCCAACAGAGCCTTCCGGAACTTCTTCTTCGTTATAAGCTCTTGTAGCCGTTACATCGATCCCGCCAGCGCATCCTATATCAATTTCATCATCTTCTTCTGTATCCAGATTCAATAAAATCTGTCCTTGAAGAATTCCTCCTTTTAAATTTAAAGCTCCTGTCATTCCGGTTTCTTCGTCAATTGTAAACAAAGCTTCAATTGCAGGATGTGGAATGTCTTTACTTTCTAAAATTGCCATAATTGCAGCTACTCCTAACCCATTGTCAGCACCAAGCGTTGTACCGCGGGCGTGAACCCAGTCGCCATCAACATACATATCAATTCCTTGCGTATCAAAATCAAAAACAGTGTCAGCATTTTTTTGGTGTACCATATCTAAGTGACCTTGCATTACAATGGCTTTGCGATTTTCCATTCCCGGAGTTGCCGGTTTTCTGATAATTACATTTCGGATTTCGTCTTCAAAAGTTTCTAAACCTAAGCTGTTTCCAAAGTTTTTCATAAACTCGATTACACGCTCTTCTTTCTTTGACGGACGCGGAACGGCGTTTAAATCTGCAAATTTGTTCCAAAGTGCTTTTGGTTCCAGATTTCTTATTTCCTGACTCATTATATTTTGTTTGAAGTTTAACAATTAAGAGCTTCAAAGTTACAAAGTTTAAATGCTTTTTCCGCCACGAATTCTACGAATTAGCACAAATTATAATGGCTCTAAAATTAAAGGATAAGAATACTCAATTTAAGATAAAGAAATTTAAAAGTAAAGCAAACTTTTTAAAGAGGATATTTTGAAGGATTTAACGAGGTATTAAAAACAGACATAACATATACTGTTTTCACTGTTTCATCAATAAAATAAAAAATAATAAATGGGGATTTTTTAGTGGGAAGACCTCGATAATCCTTATATCTGATTTCAAAAAAAGGATTTTTCGATAATGTATCTAAATGTTCATCAATTACTTGATAAAAATATTCGCCTAAACCATTTTGCTTAGACTCATAATAATCAATCGCTTCTTGTATATCTACAAGCGCTCTTGGCTCAATAACAATATTAAAAATCATTTCTTTGATTTGAAACGTAATTGTTTTTTAGCTTCATTCCAAGGAAGAAAATCGTCTGCTTTTGAAGTTGATCTTCTTTCATCTAATAAATTTTTCATTTCTTCGGTTACAGAAAATTCATTAATTACGGTTTCATAATTGAATTTTTCTATCAACTGCATAAAGAATGACAATTCATTATCTGGAATATTTAAAGTGATTTGTGTCATTTTCCTCGTTATTGAATAACAAATTTACAAAAAAGAAAACGAACTAGTATTTTAATTATTATTTTTAACCCAAAAGTAAAACCGTGACACGAAAATATATCCTTCCTCTACTTCTTTTAGCTCAGATTATCTTTTTAAAAATCCTGCCGTTTTTCCCCGATTTTGTAGAAGGCCTCTACAGTAATAATTTATATATCAGGATTTCGCATTTCTCACGAGTACTTTTAGGTAAAATTTCATTTTCTGTTGGCGATTGTATTTACGCAGTTCTAATATTATCTATGATAAGCTGGTTTTGGAGAATTCGAAAAACATGGAGAACAGACTGGAAAGATCATCTTTTAAAAATTACAGGTAAAATTTCTGTTTTTTACTTTTTCTTTCATGTGCTTTGGGCTTTCAATTATTATCGTAAACCTCTTTTCGAAAAAATGGAAATCAAAAGAGAATATACCGATGCTGATTTATTAGCCTTTACAAAAAGACTGATTGTTAAAACGAATGAAGTTCAGTTTAAAATCACAAAAGATAAAGACAAAAAAATTAGTTTCCCCTATTCTCAGGAAGAAGTTTTTAAGATGAACCTTAACGGATATGATAATTTAGCACAAGAACATTCTTATTTTAAATATGAGACTCTAAGCGTAAAAAAATCGCTGTTTAGTGTTCCTTTAACTTATATGGGATTTGGCGGCTATTTGAACCCGTTTACAAATGAAGCACAGGTAAATGATTTATTACCAATGTATTCTTTTCCGCTTACCGCTTCTCACGAAATGGCGCATCAAATAGGTTTTGCAAGCGAGAACGAATGCAATTTTATAGGTGTTTTGGCGTCTGTAAAAAATGATAATTTATATTATCAGTATTCAGGATATAGTTTTGCTTTGCGTTATTGCCTTGGAATTTGGAAGTTTAAAAACGAGGAAATCTTTGAGGTTTTAAAAAGACAAATAAATCCGGGGATTTTAAAAAACTATCAGGAAAGTCAGGATTTTTGGAAACAATATGATACTTTTATTGATGAAGGTTTTCATTTTGTATATGATAGTTTCTTGAAATCAAACAATCAGAAAGATGGAATGGAAAGCTATAGCAAGTTTATAGATTTGATGATTAATTATTATAAAACACGTCAACTGTAGCAAGTTGCCACGAATTTCACGAATTAGCACGAATTTTTAAAAACTAAAATTCAACTTTATCATTATTATTTTGAGAAGTAATTCGTGAAATTTGTGAAATTCGTGGCGAAAAAATAATTAAGTCTTGTAACAAAATAGATTTCAACACTACTAATACTTTTATGAGCGAAAATATAGAACAGTCATTTGTTGCGCAATTGCAGGCAAATCAGAATATAATCCACAAAATTTGTAGATTATATACTGCCGGTGAAGACGCCCATAAAGACTTGTTTCAGGAAATTACTATTCAGCTCTGGAAAGCATATCCAAAATTTAGAGGCGACAGTAAATTTTCGACCTGGACGTATCGTGTCGCTTTAAATACAGCCATTACCTTATATCGCAAAACCAAAAGAACCATATCTACCGTAGATTATGAGAGTCATCAGCATTTTGTAAAAGATGTTGATTACAACTATGAAGAGGAAGAACAGATTAAATTGATGTACAAAGCCGTTTATCAGCTTAACGACATCGAAAAAGCATTAGTTTTTATGTATTTAGAAGACAAAGATTATCAGGAAATAGCCGAAACCTTAGGAATCAGCGAAGTGAATGCGCGCGTGAAAATGAACAGAATTAAAGGGAAACTTAAAAAAATACTAAATCCTTAAAAATTATTATGAAAGAACTGGATTTACTAAAAAAAGACTGGCAGAAGAACTCTGATTCTTTTGAACAAATTTCTGAAAAAGAAATCTATAAAATGATTCACAAAAAGTCATCTTCAATTGTGAAATGGATTTTGATTATCAGCATTTTGGAGATTTCGTTTTGGACTTTTTCAAACTTATTTATCAATACCGATGATGTTTTGCGAAAAATAAATCATCCAGAAATTGTGGTTACGCTTGAATACTTAACTTATTTGAATTACTTAGTGGGATTGGTTTTCGTGTTTATTTTCTATAAAAACTACACTACAATTTCTACAACTGTTGCCACAAAATCCTTAATGAGTGCCATTTTAAGAACCCGAAAAACAGTTCAGTATTACGTTTGGTACAACTTAGGAATGATTGTAATTACATCCATTTTAAGTTTCTTTATCGCTTTTGTTTACAATCCTGATATGGCTTTTTTAAGAGAAAAACTTGCCATAGACGGAAAAGCAATGTTTGCTACAATTGGAATATTAACTTTAGTAATATTAGGTTTCTTTGGATTGTTCTGGTGCTTTTACAGATTACTTTACGGAACATTATTACGCAGATTATACTTGAATTATAAGGAGTTGAAGAAAATTGATTTCTAATTGAGGTTCAAAGGTTCAAAGATTTTCCTTTAAGGCGCTATCCCGAAACTTCGGGACTTAGATGTTAAGGTTCTAAGTTTTTCTAACTTGAAACCTGAAACTTGAAACAAAAAAATCTAAAATCAGAAATCTAAACTCTAAAATCTAATACTCCCACTGTCTCAATCTATTTAGTTCTTCCTGTGCTTTGATTTCTTCGGCCGGAATAACTTTTAAGAAAGATGGATGCTGTTCGATAGCATATTCTACTTTTTCTACGATTTCTTCGATTGTGTCATTTTCATAATCAATTTCAAGAGGTTCTTTGATAATGAAAGACTGCAGGATATTTTTCTTTTTCATACGAAGCCCTTTTTTATCAAAAGAACGACGGAAACCATCTATAACAATAGGAATTACGATAGGTTTATGTTGTTTAATTATATGCGCTGTTCCTTTACGAACGGGTTTAAAAGATTTTGTTGTCCCCTGCGGAAAGGTAATAACCCAGCCGTCTTCAAGGGCAATACGGATATTTTCGGTATCGTTTGGATTTACGTCACGTTTTTCAGTAACATCAACACCTTTTGCACGCCATGTTCTTTCTACAGTAATTGCGCCAACATAAGCTAAAATTCTTGGCAGTAATCCGGCCTGCATTGTTTCTTTTGCAGCTACGTAGTAAATATTCATTTTTGGCTGCCACAAATAACCAATGTTCTTAATAGTATCTTGACGTCCGCTTAAACTTGCGTTAAAGACATGAAACATTGCCACAACATCGGCAAAATAAGTTTGGTGATTGGATATAAACAAAACGTTTGTGTCTGGAAGTGTTTTAATAATTTCAGATCCTTCAATCTGCAATTCATTAAAACCTCTATATCTTCTATGAGTCATGGCTCCCAAAATACGGATTAACCATTTCTTGATGAATAATATATGCCCAAAAGGATTTCGCTTAAACAATCCCATAACGTTATTTTGTATTTTTTAGGTTAAGTCGCAAACATACAAAAATTATTCTTTTAGCAATACTAATATACAATTTACGAAATAAATCTATATATCCATGATTATCAAAATGTTAAATTAAAGTTATTGAGGTTTTTCTGAAAAAGTAAATTTTAGAACATCTCTCAATTCGCTTAAAATCATTGCGGTTGCTCCCCAAACGATATGATTTTGGATATTAAATGCCGGAACCAAAATATCATTTCCGTAAGAAGTTGATAATTTGGTTTCGATTATAATTTCATCATCTAAAAAAACAGATAATGGCAATTCGAGAACACCCGCCACTTCTCGGGCATCGGGATAAAATGCAAGTTCTTCTTTGGCAATTCCTAAATAAGGATGCACTAAAAAGTTACTTGGCGGAATATACATAGGTGTAAAATGTTTTATTATTTCAATTTTTTCAGGAAGAACGCCAATTTCTTCGCTGGTTTCGCGTAAAGCTGTTTCCTGATAATCACGATCTGTGAGTTCGTATTTTCCGCCCGGAAATGCAATTTGCGACGAATGAACGCCATTGTATGCATTTCGAACAATTAGAATCAAATGTGTTTTTTCATTTTTAGGATAAAACAACATCATAACTGCGGCAATTCTTGGATTTTTTGCGTCGATATCTAGGTTTTTCATAGCCTGAATGCGTTCTAGAGGTGCCATTTTTGCGTGTGCCGATTCTGCCGGAAGTTCAACTGGAATTAAATTAGGAACATATTGCAAAAAATCTTGAAAATCCATATTCAAAGTTTATTTTTGTACTTTCAAATTAAAATATAAATATACTCTAGAAAATGCGGTTCTACAAGTTTTCTAAAACAAAGCCATAAAAATGTACAGCAGAGAAGAATCACAAAGAATAAAAAGGGAATTTTGGGTTGCTTTTGCAGAAAAGTATCCAAGAAAATGGGTTCTTTATGATACCAAAATCAAAGATTTCTCTTTTAAATTTTATGTAGACAATAAAAAAGCACAGGTTTTAATTGACATCGAACACCGCAGCGACGAAAAACGAAATGCGTATTTTGAAAAGATTGAAGCTTTAAAAAATATTCTGGAAGAGGAATTTATTAAAGATTTGGTTTTCGAAAAAAACTACACTTTAGAAAGTGGTAAAACCATAAGCAGAATTTGGGTTGAAAAACTTGGAGTAGGTTTTAGCAATCGCAATAATTGGGACGCTATTTTTGATTTTTTCAACGAAAACATGCATGCTCTTGAAATGTTTTATCTGGAGTATGATGAATTTATTAAGGAAATTGAAGTTTAGAAAAAAGGTTCTGAGATATTAAGATTCTGAGTTTGATTTATTTAATAAAACAGAATTCATTAAGGTATTTATGAACTAAGCGGCAGTAATCAAATGTCTTGGTGATCGTTGTTCGTTTTTAACTTATTATTTAAAGCAATTAATAGTAACCCTATTATAAAAAATACTATAATCATAACTCCAACATTCACTAAAACTGTTTTGTAACCAATTTGTACTGCATTTAAAAAAGGGTAAGGATACCAGTTTGTAATTACACCTCTAATTAATGAATAAATGAGGTATAGAAAGGGGAAAATTGTCCAATAAATACCATCTTTCCAACTTAATTTTTCTTTTTCAGAATAACGTAACCAATACAATATATACAAAATAGGATTTAAAACGTGCAGCATATTATCTACAATTAGCTGCCAGCCTGTTACAATCCAAATTCCTCGTAAAACAATATTGTAAACTAATGCAACTATAAATACGTACAATGTTATGGCAGTTTGTACTGAAAGACTTGAAAAGAATATTCCCGTTTTTGTTTTGGGTAAAAATATCGAAAACGTAAGACTCAATGCAATCAACAAATTAGATAGAATAGTAAAATAACTGAAGAAATTAGCAATACTCCCTTTGGTAAGATAGAATTGAAAAATAAGAGCAAACCATACAAAAAATGCTGCAATTGAAGCGTAAAAAATTTTTGTATTTGATTTTCTATTTTTACTATTCATACTCTAACTTTTTGGGGTTCCAAAATATTGTCAGCATGCCATTTTACCTCCTCTTTATGAAAGTGAAATGAAAAATGTATTTTTTATATTTACAATTGAAAAAATTCAGGATCGTTAAACGGTAAAAATATTATAAACAATAATATGATCGTCGTAATTAATATAAAGCTGTTTACGATTATCCTGCTTTTTACGTGTAATAATAGAAAGTTTACATTCTCGTCCGTCATTATCTTTACACATAAAAGAGTACACAATATCTGTATCGTTTTCTTCTCGTTCGATGTAATCCAAAATACTAAAAAGCTGAATTTCCTGAGAATAAACTACAATCCTATGTTTATCAGTATCCAAAACTACAGAGAGATTAACCAAATCAAGATCTGACCACTGTCCCCACTTTCCTTTTTCATTTTTTTCTAAAACACTAAATCCTGAAGTTTTAAAATGATACGATTGACTCTGAACTTGTTGTAATCCAAAAGTCAGAAACAAAAATAATATATAGAAGCGAATAGAATTCATAAAATATTTCTTGCAGATAATTAAAACTCAAATGTAGCTTTTTCTTCGCGAGCAGCTTTAAAATCAGCCATCATTTGTTGAACAATTTGTTCTACAGGTAAAATTTCATGAATCAGTCCGGCAATTTGTCCTATTTCAAGCTCACCTTCTTCAAGATCGCCTTCAAACATTCCTTTTTTGGCTCTTGCTCTTCCTAAAAGCGCTGCTAATTGTTCTTTAGAAGGGCATTTTTCATACAAAGCCTGAACATCATTATAAAATTTATTCTTTACCAATCGAACCGGGGCTAACTCTTTTAAAGTCAATTGAGTATCTCCTTCTTTTATACTAACTATCGTTTCTTTAAAATTATTGTGGGCAGAAGATTCGATTGAAGCTGCAAAACGACTTCCAACCTGTACCCCATCAGCACCCAAAATCATTGCAGCCAGCATTCCTCTTCCAGTTGCGATTCCGCCTGCGGCAATAATAGGGATTTTAATTTTTTCTTTAACCATCGGGATCAAAGTTAAAGTCGTAGTTTCGTCGCGTCCGTTATGTCCGCCAGCTTCAAAGCCTTCGGCAACAATGGCATCAACACCTGCTTCTTGTGCTTTTAATGCAAAAACACTGCTGCTAACAACATGTACAACCGTTATTCCTTTTTCTTTTAAAAATGAAGTCCAGGTTTTAGGATTTCCTGCTGATGTAAAAACGATTTTCACGCCTTCTTCGACCACAATATTCATGATCTCTTCAATATTGGGATATAACATCGGAATATTAACTCCAAACGGTTTATCAGTTGCTTTTTTACATTTCTGAATGTGTTCTCTTAAAACTTCCGGATACATTGATCCTGCTCCAATTAAACCTAAACCTCCGGCATTACTCACTGCCGATGCTAATTTATAACCACTGTTCCAAATCATTCCGCCTTGAATAATTGGATATTTTATATTGAAAAGCTGTGTAATTCTGTTCATTAAAAACTCTTATTGTTTTATTATTTTCCCTGTTTTCTGTAAACCTCCAGATTTAAAAGTATAAAAATACAGTCCGCTGGTTAAGCTTTCAACAGAAAGAACCGGATTTTGATTTGTTATTTGTTTTTCAATCAGCTTTTGTCCCAAAATGGAATAAATAGACACAGAAGCTGTTTCATCTGCAAACAAAAAAGAAATGTTAGATTTTGCCGGATTAGGATAAACTGAAAAATCCGATGAAGACTGAAAAGTATCTACACTTAAAGTCGATCCAAAATTGGGAATTCCATAACCATAATTATTATCCGGAACAGTATATTTATCTGCAGATTGAATAATCATTTGTCTAATTTCCTGATTCGTTTTCGCTGGAAAAGCCTGCCATAAACAAGCGACCATTCCGGCCATAATTGGACATGAAAAAGAAGTTCCGTTAGCCGTACCAATAGTTCCCGAAGTACTTGAAACTACTGCAGCCACTCCCTGCGCCATTACATCTGGTTTTATACGATTGTCAAAACTTGGCCCAATAGAACTGGAAGGAGCCTTAACTTTTACAGAATTTACGGAACCAATTGTAAGAACAGAAACGCCATCTGCAGGCGCACCAATATGTTTTTCAGCAGTATTTCCTTCATTTCCAGCAGAAGCCAAAACAATAATTCCTTTACTAAAAGCCAGTTCAGCCCCTTTTGTACTAAAATTTGTTGTGCCGTTCATATCACTGTATGTATGACTATAATTGGCATTATCAAACCCAAAATACCCCAATGAAGTTGTAATAATATCTACCCCGTAAGCATCTGCCTGTTCTGCTGCTTCAACCCAATACGATTCTTCAACAGGATTTTCGGATGCACCATCTTCAGTAATAAATAAATAATAAGAGGCATCTGGAGCTGTTCCTACCAAAGAATTTTCTGTGTAACCACCCATTGTCGATAAAACTAAAGTTCCGTGATCACTTCCAGAATAGAAATTTGTACTTCTGTTTACATAATCATAGCCGCCTAAAATTAAGTTATTATCACGAAGTCGTTTAAAAGGGTCAGCTGTATTTACGCCCGGAAAACCTCCGTCTAAAACCGCAATTACTTTTCCGGTACCTGTATAATTCTGCTGATGCAAAACTTGTCCGTTAAGCATCTGAATTTGATTTGCAGAGCTTCCGTATGCATAATCAATTGCAGTTTCAAGCTTATTTTTTACCGCTGTAATATTGTTTTCTGAAACTTTTTTTGAAGTTACATTCAAATTCTTATTTGCAAAAGTTACTTTACTCACAAACGAAAGCAGTTTTAATGCATCAATATTAATTTGAGTTCCTCTAACATGAAGTGCATTTAACCATTTAGACTGAGCTTTTACAGTTATACCTGTACTTGCTTTTATCTGATCTACATAGGTAGTTTCCAGAGGTGCATCTGTACTATTTAATGCAATATTTTGTACCGTACGGCGATCTAATGATCTCTGCGAAAGAGTCAGCGATGGATTATTGAAAAAATCCTGCGAATTTGGTTTTCCTGTAAAATATACCCAGGCATCTTCTTCCTGAGAAAACATTACAATCGAAAACAATAATAAAATAAAAGTAAAGCTATTTTTCATATATACTCTTTTAAAAGGAAATCCTCCGTAAAAAAGTATAAAGCTAAGAAATTACTCCCGAACCTACTAATTCATTTTCTAAATACCAGGCAACAAACTGACCTTCAGTTATGGCAGATTGTGGTTCTTCAAAATGAACGTACATTCCATCTTCAAATTGATGAAGTGTCGCTTTTTGCAATGGCTGACGGTAACGAATTCTCGCCATAACTTCCATTTTTTCACCTGTTTTTAACTTCATATCTTCGCGAACCCAGTGTACTTCAGATTCTCCAACAAATAAAGCTTTTTTAAACAACCCAGGGTGATTGCTGGTTAAACCAGTATAAATGGTATTGGTTTCAACATCTGTAGCGATTACAAATAAAGGATCTGTAGTTCCGCCCACATTCAATCCTTTTCTTTGACCAACAGTAAAATAATGCGCACCCTGATGTTTGCCCATAATTTTTCCCATTGTTGGAAGATAATCCAGTTTTTGAGCTTCAATTTTTAGATTTTCTTCTAAAGATAATTCAGCTGGTTTTTCAAAGTTATAAATTGGATCGTTTTTATCAATCTGAACAATTGTACCTTCTTTTGGCTGCAATTTTTGCTGTAAAAACTCCGGTAAACGAACTTTTCCAATAAAACAAAGTCCTTGAGAATCTTTCTTTTCAGCCGTTACCAATTCCATTTCAGCTGCAATTTCGCGAACTTCAGGTTTTGTCAACGCACCAATTGGGAACAATGCTTTAGACAATTGATCTTGCGATAACTGGCATAAAAAATAAGACTGATCTTTGTTCACATCATTTCCGGCAATCAATTGATAAACCGTTTTTCCGTCAACCTCAATTTCGCTTTTTTGACAGTAGTGTCCAGTAGCAACATAATCAGCACCAAGACTTAGTGCAATTTTCATAAAAACATCAAATTTGATTTCGCGGTTACAAAGCACGTCAGGATTTGGAGTTCTTCCTTTTTCGTATTCGTTGAACATATAATCAACGATTTTTTCTTTGTATTCCTCGCTTAAATCAACAGTTTGAAACGGTATTCCGAGTTTTTCAGCCACTAATAAAGCATCGTTACTATCTTCTAACCAAGGACATTCGTTAGAAATAGTAACTGAGTCATCGTGCCAATTTTTCATAAAAAGCCCAATAACTTCGTATCCTTGCTGCTGCAATAAATAAGCAGCAACACTAGAATCTACTCCACCAGAAAGACCAACAACTACACGTTTCATTTTAAAATCTTTAATTTTACAAGGGTGCAAAGATACGCCATATTTTAGATAATCTAACTCCTTTCAATTAGTTTATATAATCCCATGGTAGATAAAACTTATTGTTTAAATACTTACTTTTAATATTCAATACAATTGTCATGAAAAAATACATTTACGGCCTAGTTTTCTTTTTCATTTTCATGTCTTTAAGTGCACAAAGATATTCTTCATCATTAACTGATTATGAAGCTTATAAAGCATTTAGAGGAAAACCTTTATCTGATAAATTCTCCAATATCGAATCGGTAAAAGTGGTTTATGATTTAAGAAAACAAAAAATGTATTATTTCAACAGCACTTTGATTCCGCTGCATTATGATTTTGTAACAAATTATCTGCACTACAATTATGATTTGCAAATTTTTAATAATGAGAATTACAGCAGCACTTTAAAAGACAGAGATTTTTTACTGGGAAATCTCAATCATATCAAAGGAACTGACAAATGGATTTTTGAACTTGCCGCTTCAGATCATATGCCGATTCCGTTAATTGAACGATTTTTCAATTTAGTAATTCAATCTACTTTTATTGGTCAAAACTTAAAATTTTATTTGAACAATCCAGAGCAAATGGAATGGTTTCGTTTGGAACAATTTAAAATTCCGTGTGTAAAATCAGAATATATTTTTAATGAAATAAAATATCAAGAAGTCGTTTCCGGCAGCAATGTCGGTATTTTAAAACAATACAAAATCAAAGATTTGGATAAAATAAAACCAAATCCTGACGAAATTATTGTTTTAGATGGAACGCCTGATATTTTACCTAATGTAAGAGGAATTATTGTCAACGAACTGCAGACACCTCTTAGTCATTTAGTATTGCTGGGCAAAAACAGAAAAATTCCAATTATGGCTTATACATTGGCTTTAAAAGATGAAAACATCAAAAGATTACTTTCCAAAAAAGTAGAATTAAAAATTCAGGTTGATACTTTTTTTATAAAAGAGACTGATAAAAAGATTGTTGTTAAAACGAATTCTAAAAAGAAGAAATTAATCATTGACAATAGTGTTTCTGATTTAGTTGATTTGTCTAAAATTCCAAAAAAAGGAGTTAATTATATTGGTTCAAAAGCGCAAAACATGTCCTATTTGATAGCTATTTCAAAAGAAATTCCATTTAAAGTTCCGGAAAATGCTCATGCCATTCCATTCTATTTTTATACGAAACATATTCAGAAAGAATCGATTTCTCCTTTAATACAAGAACTTTTAAATTCTACGAAGAAAGATTCAACGGTTTGGGTAAATCAGCAATTGAAAAAAATTCGTGATGCTATTAAAAAAGAGCCTGTTAACCCTGAATTAATTTCGAAATTGAATTTAACTTTTAAAGATGCTAAATTCAAAAATTTCAGGTTTCGTTCTTCAACAAATGCAGAAGATTTAGATGATTTTAACGGTGCCGGATTGTATGATTCTAAAACCGGAATTCTTGGAGATAGCATCAAAACATTCGAAAAAGCGATTAAACAAGTTTGGGCAAGTGTCTGGAATGAAGCTTCGTATAACGAAAGAGAACTTTTTGGAATCGATCAGCAAAATATTGCAATGGGTGTTTTGGTTCATCGTTCTTTTCCTGATGAATTGGCAAATGGTGTTGTAATTACAAAGAACATTTTTAGAGAAAACTTTCCCGGAATTACGGTTAATATTCAAAAAGGGGAAAACTCAGTTGTAAAGCCAGAAAAAGGAGAAATCTGCGAGCAGTTTGTAGCGTACCATTTAAACTCCGGAACTGACGATGATGATTTTGATGTCGATTATACTTCAAACTCAAATCTCAATAATAATGAACCTTTATTAAGCCGAAAAGAAATGAGCAGGCTTTTTCTTGTGAGCAGTAAAATTGAAGAGAAAATGTATCGCTATTGGCGAAAAAACCTCTTTCATCCTGTAGATATAGAATTTAAAATCGTTGGTGAAAATCGGGATTTATATATCAAACAGGTTCGTCCATTTAATAATTAGGCACAATTCAATCAAAAGCCTCTTGAATTAATGACATTGAGCTATCGGGAGCGAAAATTGGTTTTATTCTGCCACAGATTAAAGGATTAAAATGATTTGAAAAAATGTATTGGCAAAACTCTCGCAGATTCCGCAGATTTAACAGATTATTCTTCGAGAAACTTTATCAAAAAATCTGCTAAATCTGCAGAATCTGCGAGAAAAAAACTTGTTGTATTATTTTTTTAAGCCGACTTATTTCTGAATTTTTCTGGGTTAATAAAAAACTAAAAGATCTATTTCATTTGTTACCGTATTGACCAAAACAATCTTGAAATCAAAATCCTGAATATTGATTTTTTCCTGAACTGCTTTACGGATGTTTCCATTTTCTAAAGAAAAATCGTTGATTAGCGCAATTTTTACATCAACAGTATTCAGATATTTTGAAGCTTTTCTGTTTACGATAATAGAAGCTGCCACATAAAAACCAATGATGATGATTTGAAAAAATAAGAGTATTTCTATTTTTTCAAAAGGATACATAATGTCTAAAATAGAAAGCGTGATCGTAGCAAAAAGAAAGATGATTGCGTTTACAGTAAACGATTGTGTTCTAAATCTTAGGATAGAAAAAATGGCAAACAAACCAAACCCAATTCCTACTCCAATTTCAATTTTGGTAAACAAATAACAAAGCGAAAAGGTACACAAACCAACAATAACCATCAACGGATTTATAGTTTCGTTATCTTTTCTGTTGGAGAAAAAATACAAAACCAAAATCGAAAAAAACAATAAAAAAAATCTTCCTATAAGTTCGTTTAAATCCATTGAATCAAAATATTAGCTCAATCAAATTTAAACAATTAGATAAAAAATCAGCTCCGAATTCATGAATTTATTTTGAATAAGAAAGGTTTGCCACGAATTACACTAATTTACACGAATTAATTTTTTGCTTTCTTAGTTAAATAAAAATTCGTGTAAATTAGTGTAATTCGTGGCAAAAAAAAATGCCCGCAAGCGGGCGCACTAATATTATTCGTTTTTAGGTTTTGAATTGGCTTTATAAGCACTTTTAGGGTCACTCATATTAACTTCTTTGGTCAATTTACCTCTTGTGTAAAACTGCCACATTCCGGCTTTTTTTCCTTTTACAAATTTTCCTTTAGAAGCTACAACACCATCTGAATCATAAAAAACAGCATCGCCTTCATACTCATTATTTTTAAATACAGACTGTTCCTGAATCGTTCCGTTTTGTCCTAGCTTTTTATAATTTCCTTCTTTTAAACCGTTCACATAAGTCATTTCCTCAGCAACTTGGGAATTCGGATAATAAACTGTTCTCAATCCTTGTAATTTACCTTTTTTATAGATTTCAGAAGTCATCAAAATCTTAGAAGCTTTGTGGTAATATTTCCACTCGCCTTCCCTATCCTTACCAATTTCTTTTCCTTCGCTTACTATATTTTTATTCTGATCATAAAAAATAGTGTATGAGCTTCCATCATTAGCTGTAAAATCGCGTGTTGCAATTACGTCGCCTTTTTTTGTATCATCAAAAAACTTAAAGATTCCAGTTTCTTTTCCGTGGCTGAAGGTTCCTTCATATCGCGGACGTTTTGATTCATAAACACCTTTCCAAACACCATCTTTCTTTCCGTTAGCATCTAATTTATTAAACTCTGTTTGGGCATTTACAAAGAAAACATTTAGTAACAACAGCCCAATTATTATTTTTTTAGAAATCATCTTGTATTCAATTTTTAACTTAAACGAAAATTAGTTTCATAAAGTATGTTTTGTCATTATCAAAGTTAAAATTTTCATTTGTTATTTGAAAAGGGAACACACTCTTTAAAATAAAAAATCCCGATTAGATCGGGATTTTTAAAATTTATTTCTTTTTATTTTGAGTCTTTTTTGCTGCCTCTTGCTGCTCCATTACATCCTGAAGACGTTGTTGAAACTTGCTTGGTTTTTTAGGCTCTTTTAATTTATTTTCCTGAATTTGAGCGTGAATTTTGTCACTGTCTACGATGTAATTTTTAATTACAAACATAATTCCGATAGTAATTAAGTTCGAGATAAAGTTGTACAAACTTAATCCTGCACCATAACTATTAAAGAAAATTAGCATCATTAATGGCGAAACATAAATCATGATTTTCATCATTTTTGCCATATCCGGCATACCTTCTTGCTGAGGCGCAGCCATTTGCTGATCTCCAGATGTCATTTTCATGTAGAAGAAAATTGCAATTGCAGCCAAAATTGGGAACAAACTGATATGATCTCCGTACAATGGAATATTGAAAGGTAATTTTACAACCGAGTCAAAAGATGATAAATCGTCTGCCCAAAGGAAGCCTTTTTGTCTTAATTCAAAAGCCGATGGGAAAAACTGGAAAGATGCATACATAAACGGAAGCTGAATCAATGCCGGAATACATCCTGCCATTGGGTTTACTCCTGCTTTGTTGTACAGTTTCATTGTTTCTTGTTGTTTCTTCATTGGGTCTTTTTTGTATTTTTCTCCCAATTCAGTAATATCTGGACGCAAAACTTTCATTTTAGCCTGAGACAAGAATGACTTATATGTAATTGGCGACATAGCCAATTTAATAATAATTGTAAAGATGATAATCGCAATACCTAATGATAACCCAATTGTTGAACTCAAGAATCCAAACAACGGAATAAAAATTAATCTGTTAATCCAACCAAAAATTCCCCAACCTAATGGAATAATTTTTTGGAAATTTTTATCGTAAGATTTTAAAACTTTATAATCTGCTGGCCCAAAATACCATTGCATTTTATAATCGATTTCACCATTTGAGAATGCTAAAGGAACATTTGCTTTAAACTGTTTCGTAAATACAGTATCTATTTTTTCATCATTCACTAAATTAGTTGATTCTAATTTTGATGTTGCAAATGGTTTATCTGTTACTAAAATAGAAGTAAAGAAATGTTGTTTATAAGCTATAAAACTAACTTTTTCAACTGTCTCTTCTTCATGCTTACCTAAACCTGCGTAATTTATTTTCCCATCTTCATGTTCGTAATAAATTTCTGCATAACGGTTTTCGTAAGAAATACTTTTTTCATTTCTGTAAGTTTTTAAATTCCACTCTAAATCTAATGGCTTAGAAGAATTCAAAACTTTATTTAATCCTTGAGAACGAATGTCAAAACCAACTAAATAATCATTTGGTTTTAATATGTATTTATATTCTAAAAACTCATTAGCACCTGCTTTTAAGCGCATTGTTAAAATTTGGTCTGCACCATTTTTAGTCAATGTTGGTTCAAAAAATAAATCTTTAGAGTTTAAAGTTCTATTATCAATCGTTTGCAATTGAATGTTTAAATTAGCGTTGTTGTCTTTGATCAACTCTACTAATTGTCCCGAATTTTTCTCAAACTTTTTGAATTCTTTTAAAACAGCTTCAACTATATAACCACCTTTATTAGCGATTTTAAGTTTAATCTTCTCGTTTTCGATAGTTGTAAAAGAGTCTTTTGCAGAAGGAAGCGTAGCAGAATATGCAAATCCGCCTAAAGTTTTTTGCAATTGTGCTAACTGAACTGTATCGCCTGGTGTAGCCGCAACAACTGGTGCAGCAATAGTTTTAACTTTATCAGCTTTTGCCTGAGCTTCTTGTTTAGCTACTAATTCTTTCTTGGCTTTTTCAGCAGCAATTTCTTTATCAGAAGGCTGATTTTGGTACATAATCCAAATCAGGATTCCGAATATCAATACAAAACCAATGATTGAATTAAGGTCAAATTTTTTTTCTTCCATTATTTATTTAAAAAAGTTATCCGTCAGAAGTTATTAGTTATGATTATAGCTTAAAAGTTACAACCTCTTAGAATATAATTATTATTTTTTATGCGCATTTACCGCAGCAGCTACGAAATTCACAAAAATCGGGTGCGGATTTGCTACCGTACTTTTGTATTCTGGATGGTATTGTACACCAATAAAGAACGGGTGGTTTTCAAGCTCTACAATTTCTACCAATCCAGTATCAGGATTAACTCCAGAAGCCTTTAAACCAGCTTTTTGCAATTCGTCTGCGTATTTATTATTGTACTCATAACGGTGGCGGTGACGTTCTGAAATGGTTGTTTCACCATAAATTCTGTGTGCCAGCGTATTTGGTTTAATATCACATTTCCAAGCTCCTAAACGCATTGTTCCGCCTTTGTCTGTAACATTTTTTTGTTCTTCCATTAAACTCACAACCGGATGAGGCGTTTTCTCGTTCATCTCAGTAGAATTGGCTTCCGTATAACCTAAAATATTTCTTGAATATTCGATAACAGACATCTGCATTCCTAAACAAATTCCGAAAAACGGAATGTTATTTTCACGTGCATAGCGAACTGCTTCAATTTTTCCTTCAATACCTCTTTCACCAAATCCCGGAGCAACTAAAACTCCGTCAAGAACACTTAATTTCTCCGCAACATTATCAATATTAACGTGTTCTGAGTGAATAGAAATTACATTTACTTTAGTTTCATTTGCAGCACCTGCATGAATGAATGCTTCTAAAATAGATTTGTAACAATCCTGCATTTCTACATATTTTCCAATCAAACCAATATTTACGGTTTGTTTTGGGCTTTTTAACCTGCGTAAAAAAGTATTCCATGTTTTTAAATCCGGAGATGCTTTTTTAGGCAAATCTAATTTTTTCAAAGCCACAACGTCTAATCCTTCTTCAAGCATTAAATTTGGAACTTCGTATATTGTTGAAGCGTCGATTGACTGAATAACGGCTTCTTTTTTAACGTTACAAAACAAAGCTAGTTTTTGGCGTAATTCCTGAGACAATTCATGCTCTGTTCTACATACTAAAATATCAGCTTTGATTCCACTTTCCATCAAAGTTTTTACAGAGTGCTGTGTTGGTTTTGTTTTCAACTCACCCGCAGCAGCCAAATAAGGAACTAATGTTAAATGAATAACGATCCCGTTATTTTCTCCTAATTCCCAAACTAACTGACGAACAGACTCTATATAAGGTAAAGATTCGATATCCCCTACAGTTCCTCCAATTTCAGTAATTACAATATCATAATCGCCAGATTTACCCAGCAATTGCATTCTGTCTTTAATTTCGTTTGTAATATGAGGAACAACCTGAACTGTTTTTCCTAAAAATTCCCCTCTTCTTTCTTTTTCAATAACCGAAAGATAAACTCTTCCTGTTGTAACGTTATTTGCCTGAGAAGTAGGAACGTTCAAGAAACGCTCGTAATGACCTAAATCTAAATCTGTTTCGGCACCATCATCTGTTACATAACATTCTCCGTGCTCATACGGGTTCAATGTTCCCGGATCCACATTAATATATGGATCGAATTTTTGAATAGTTGTACGGTATCCTCTTCCTTGTAACAATTTTGCTAAAGATGCTGCAATGATCCCTTTTCCTAATGAAGAAGTCACACCGCCTGTAACAAAAATATATTTTGTTTGATTCATTCTGTTGTTGTTTGTAAGTAGTTGTGTAAAAAACTTGGCAAAAGTACAAATTTAATTAGATAATTTATCAATTAGAGAATGAGATAATTTGCAAATTTTTAAATAGATTGATTACTTGGTTTTGTAATCGATAATTTTAAGCTTTTATTAGCAGTATTTTTAAGAAATATCTTTAAATCGGCTTTGGATATTGCTTCTTAATATTCCTGATTAACTCTTCCAAACCATTTAATTTCAACTCATAAATAAGCTGTAACTGCTGCCCCAATTCTCCTTTTGGAAAACCTTTATTGTGATACCAAACCACATAATATTCAGGTAAATCAATTAAAAAGCGTCCTTCGTATTTCCCGAAAGGCATTTTGGTATGTGCTAATTTTATAAGAAGTTTTTTGTCTTGTTCCATTTTTTTTAAAGAAAAAAGAAGCAAGAGGAAAGAAAATATAGACTCATTCTTTCTTCTTGCTTCTAATTGCTTACAAAGCTATTATTATTTTTCTTTTTGCCACAGATTAAAAGGATTAAAATGATTTTTTTTCGCCACGAATTTCACGAATTTAATTTTGTGGAAATTCTAGTAATTAATAGCAAAAAACAGAATAATAAAATCTGTGAAAATCTTTTTAATCTGTGGCAAAAAAACCTTAGAATCTTAGCATCTCAGTCCCGAAGCTTCGGGATAGCAACTTAATAATGCCATCTCACGAAAGCTTCCATCGCTGCGTAAGTTGATAAACCTAATTGTTGATATAAAGCAGCTGTTTCCGCATTTCGGTCTTCCGCTCTCTGCCAGAACTCTCTGGCATCTGTTCCTTGGAAAACAACTCCGTCTTTTTGCGATTGATGTTTGAAGATTCCGTGACGTTTTGCTAAAACTTGGTCTGGGCTCATTGGAACCGCCATTTCAACTTCATCAATTCCCCATTCCTGCCATGCGCCGCGGTATAACCATAACCAGCAGTCGTTCATAAATGGTTTTGGTTTTAAAGCTTTTACAGCTTCAAAAATCGCATCAAGACAAACTTTGTGTGTTCCGTGCGGATCTGCTAAATCTCCTGCAGCATAGATTTGGTGTGGTTTAATTTTTTCAATTAAATCCATTGTTAATTGGATATCTTCCTGTCCGATTGGTTTCTTTTCTATTGTTCCAGTCTCATAGAATGGAAGTTCCATAAAATGAATCTGATTATCGGTTAATCCAACAAAATGGCTTGTCGCTCTCGCCTCTCCTTTTCTGATTAATCCTTTGATGTATCTTACTTCCGGAATATCAATTTCACTGTTCTTTTTATTTTCTAAAAACGTTTGTGCTTTTTTATAAATATTATCTGCTTCTTCGCTTTTAATGTTGAATTTCTCGTTGTAATCAATCACGAATCTTGCAAAACGCAATGCTTCATCATCCGCTACAGCGATATTTCCTGAAGTCTGGTAAGCCACATGAACCTCGTGTCCCTGTTCCTGTAGACGCATAAATGTTCCTCCCATACTAATAATATCATCATCCGGATGCGGACTGAAAATCAATACACGTTTTTTAGCAGGTTCAGCTCTTTCAGGACGATTGGTATCTTCTGCATTTGGTTTTCCACCCGGCCAGCCTGTGATTGTATTTTGAAGTTTATTGAATATTTTAATGTTGATGTCGTATGCCGGACCAGAATCTGCCAATAAATCACTCATTCCGTTTTCGATATAATCAGCATCGGTAAGCATTAAAATTGGTTTTTTAAGATCAAGTGCTAATCCTAAAACTGCTTTTCTGGTTAGTTTATCTGTCCAAACTATTTTTTCTACCAGCCACGGTTTGTTGATTCTCGTTAATTTTGAAGAAGCTTCTTTGTCTAAAATAAAAACAGCATCATCATGTTCCTGTAAAAAAGAAGCCGGAACTCTGTTTGTAACTTCATCCTCAACAGATCTTTTTACAATATTGGCTTTTCCTTCTCCCCAAGCCAACAGAATTACTCTTTTGGCTTCCATGATTTTTTTTACTCCAAGTGTGATGGCAGTTCTCGGTGTATTGTTTAATCCGAAGAAATCTTTGCTTGCCGCAACTCTTGTAATATGATCTAAAGCAACTAATCGTGTTTTTGAATTTTGAAGCGAACCCGATTCGTTAAAACCAATATGTCCGTTTCCTCCAATTCCTAAAATCTGCAAATCGATTCCGCCTAAAGCTTCGATTTTTGCTTCGTATTCGTGGCAGTAATCTGCAATTTGTTCTTTTGTTAAAAGCCCGTCTGGAACATGAGCATTTTCAGGTAAAATATCAACGTGGTCAAATAACAGTTCTTTCATAAAACGAACGTAACTGTTGATTGAATTTGGTTCCATTGGATAATATTCATCCAAATTGAAACTGATTACGTTTTTAAAACTTAATCCTTCTTCTTTATGAAGTCTTACCAGTTCTGCGTAAAGTCCTTTTGGAGAAGAACCTGTTGCCAAACCTAAAATACAAGGTTTGTTTTCTTTTTGTTTTGACTGGATTAAAGCTGCAATTTCCTGTGCAACGGCTTTTGAAGCTTCTCCTGAATTTTCAAAAACAACGGTGTTGATGTTTTCGAAGCGTTTTTCAAAACCGGTTGCTTTGTCTATTTTACTTTTTAACATGATATAGTTTTTTTTTATTCTTCGGATTTATGTATCGGCTTTAAGCCTGAAAATTTTATTTTACATCGCAAAAACGCAAGTCAAAACATTGCTAAAACAATAGCAATCAATACCATATAAAGATAAAACCTTTATAAATGGAATACAACAAAATTTAAATTATTGATTTAGGGCAGATTTGGAATATCATTTTTATCTCACTTAGAGATTCCAAATAATATTAAAAAGTGATTCTCGTTTTCACTTTTGAAATTGCATTATTTTTGCATAAATATGCGTATTTTTTGCAAGACAAAGATACTTCATATTATACTTAAGAACCAAAATTTGATATGAATATTTTGTTAATTTTTTCAATTATGAGAATTGCATAAAAAAAGCCGTCAATATTGATGGCTTTTAGAATATATCGTAAAAAAAATTATTTCCAATTAAAGGTTACATTTTTTTCAATTTCGGAACTTAGGCTTAAAAACACCGGACAAGTCATTGCAGCACGTTCTAAAATGATTTTGCTTTTTTCATCGGCGTTGCTTTTTAGTTCAAAAACAACTTCAATTGCACCAATTCTTCTTGGTTCTGCATTCATAATTTTAGTTACTTCAGCAGTTGAACCGGCTAAATCTACGTTTAAATCACGGGCTTTAATGCCCATAATAGTAAACATGCAGCTTGCTAAAGCATTAGCAACTGTATCTGTTGGAGAAAAAGCTTCGCCTTTTCCGTTATTATCCAGCGGTGCATCAGAAATGATTTCACTTCCAGATTGTATATGTATTGAACTTGTTCTTAAATCGCCTAAGTAGGTTACTTTTGATGTCATTAATTTGCTTCTTTTAAAGTTAAGTCTGAATCGTAATATAATATGTAGACACCTTTATTTGCGTGTCCGCCATCTTCTTTTTTATAAAATTGAAATTTATTATCCACTTGCTGTGTCGTCATTAAATCTGCCGTTTCCTGATACGTTTTTCCCTGAACCAAACGCATCATGGTATCAAAAGTTACATCAAAACCTCTAGTTGCATACGTATTAGGATAAACTTTATTTTTCAATTTATATTCTTTTTTAAAGATCGAAACTGCCTGATCATCGCTGTCACGAGTTACAGACGGATACATTAATTTCAATTTTACCAAGTTATCAAAACTAATTTCATCTGTATCAAGCGTGCTGTTTTGTTCTAAAATTACCAATTGAACCTGACATGTTTTTTGGGCATCGGTCAACGCTTTAATTACACTTTTGATCATTGCGGTATTCCCCGTTTCCATAACCACATAATTCATACGGGTTGGCAGTAATAAACTTTTTAAATTAGCAACATCCAAGCCGCCAGTTTCTGTTAAAGCAGCAAAAACAACTCCTTTTTGATTTTGTTTGATATAACTAATAACCGATTCTTTTTTCTTATCTACAACAGCTACAATGTTTCCGTTTTTAGCTCTCATATAATCGAAAATTGCATTTCGAACCATATCGTTTGAAGGGATTGTCTGGTACAAATTATCGATAGGATTTGCCACATCTTTTGATAATGGCGAAATAACAGGAACATTATATAAACGTAATGAATTTGCTGTAGACTCTGCATTGTTTTGATAAAACGGCCCAACAACTGCATCTGCTTCCTGTAATTTATTTTGTGCAATTAAACTCGAAATGTTTGATGTTGTTTTTGTTTCCTGCGAATCATAAATAGCAACATCAATTGGCAGTTTCAATGTTCTTGCCGAATCTATCGCCATCATTGCTCCTGAATAAAAATCCAGCGTCATGTTTAAAAATTTATCTGTTTTTAAACGTGCTGCCGTTCCGGTTGTATCGCTTTGCAATTTAGCCAAGTTAAACGGAAGTAATAAAACTACTTTCTTGCGTTCGTTTTGACCTCTTTTTTTAGTTAGTTCAACAATTTCAGGATCTGCCGAAACGGTTTCAGATTTTACTTTATCTACAATTTTAATTCCGCCTCCGGTGCTTTCAACTGGTTTTTCGATCGCTTTTTCAACTGGTTTTTCTACAGAAGTTTGTACAGGTTTTTCAGCTGGCTGTGATTGTGCCACAATTGGGGCCGGAGCTACATATCCCGCAGGAACTTTTAAAACCATTCCTTCTTTTACTCCTTCTGAAAGTGATGGATTTAAGGCCGTTAATTCTTCTTGGGTCAAATGAAAAACTCTTCCTAAACTATAAAATGTTTCTTTTGGTTTTACCTGATATTCCATATAAGAAACTGCTTTTTTAGATTCTGCAGGTTTCTTCGTTTCTTCAGGTTTTGCAGCTGTAGTAACAGGTGCTGCAGTTTCCGTTTTTGGTGCAGTTCCTTTTATTGTCAAGCGATATCCAACTGGTAAACTTGTTACAATTTCAGGATTTTTCTTTTCTAATTCTTCAATTGAAATTCCGTATTGTTTGGCGATTCCAAATTTAGTTTCTTTTGGAGCTACATCATGGTAAACATATTTTTCAGCTCCTTTTTGTTTTTTGTCCGAAGTTGCTGCAGCTTTTGGTGCAGCACCTTTTCCAGGAATTGTCAATGTCTGTCCCGGCTGTAAACCGTCAGTAACCAAAAAAGGATTTGCCGCTTTTAAAGCTTCATCGCTAATACCGTATTTTTTTTCAAGACCAAATAGTGTTTCTTTTGGCTGTACTTCGTGAGTTGTTGCTTTAGAGCTAGCAGTTGATTTTACCGCAGCTGTTTCTTTTTTGTCCGTATTTTTATTTGATGCTGCCGGAATCAGCAAAACCGTATTTGGTTTCACGCCATTACGCGCATCCGGATTTAGTTCGTAAATATCAAAAGGTGTAACCTTAAATTTTTGAGCAATTTGGTTAACCGTTTCTCCACTTGACACTGTATATTTCACGGCTTTTCCTTGCGAAAAAGCAGAACAGGTTACAAAAAAAACAAGTAAAAATAATGTTGAATAATATTTCATAATAAAGGCTAAAACAATTTAATTTTTAATTCAAAAACAAGATACTAATTTCTCGTATACAAGATTCACGCCAGTTGTCAATTCTTCTTAAAATTATCGAAGATCGATTTCTAACTTAGCAATAATAACGTTCTTATATAACTCATTTTCCTCTTTTTTCTTGCATTGATACAGAAGTTCTTCCATATTTTGGAACTTATCTGAATAAACATAATAAGAAAGGCTGTTTATATTAAAGAAAAAACTAGCGTTAAAATCGCCCGAATCAATAAGTTGCATAATTAGCTTATCTCGCTGCGGCGCGTCTGTAAATATACCCAAAACTAAGTAATAGCCGTTTGAAACTTCTTTAAGATTATCATAAACTTCAATCTTTATATTTTTTTCATTTTTAAACGGATTTTCTTTTAGTTCGCGTTTCATTTCTTCCAGCGAAACTGCTTTTGAAGTTTCTGCAGAACCTGATTTTTTAATCGCTTCATCCTGATATTTTTTCAGTTTAACCAAAGCCAATTTGTCATCAAATTTTCTGGCTTCCATACTATAATAAGAGGCTTTACTGATATGTCGCTTTACCTCGATTTGTTTTTGAGTATCCAGCGAGTCAATTTTAGAAATTAATTGTTGATTTTTGGCATCGCCCTGCTCCTGTTCGATTTTATAACGTTTAATTTCTTCTAAAGAAAGTCTTTGCTGAATCGAAGTAACATTTTTATTTTTTTCGCTTTCGCGGATTTTCTTCTTGTATTCCTGATTTTCTTCAACGGCAATTTTCTCCACTTTATTCATTAAACCGGCATACGCTTTTCGGTTTTCAGCCAGTTCTTTTTTTAATTGAGAAGATAATTCGCTTGTTTTTCCAATGCTTTCGTATGATTGTTTTTCCAGACGTTTTGATTCATCAACATTTAAAACATCCATTCGTTTTAATTCGACCAAATCATTGTTCATCGTATTTACTAACGAATCTAATTTTGCCATTAAAATATCCTGAACATTTTTATTGGCTTCTAAAACCAAACGCAGTTTTTCAACTGAATTTTCTTTTGAACCATTCATATCATTCAAATTAACTTTTAGATCGTTAATTTTTATAATCTTCTGATTCATTTCTTTTTGAATAACCAATCTGTCTTTTAAATCATCAATTTCAACCGTTTTGGCTTTCGTTTTTTCGACTACAACTTGTTTTTCGGCAAGAGCCAGCATTAATTCTTCACTTTCATTTGCTGGTTTTATTTCCTTTGTATTGATAGCTAATTTATTACCAACAATTAATCCGTTTATGATTTCCGGATTTTGAGATTCCAGCTGATCGATTGTAATTCCGTATTTTTTAGAAATCGAAAATTTAGTTTCTTTTGGTTCAACCACATGAAAAACAGTTTCCTGATTGATCACGCGAACTTTTCCGTCTAATGTTTTTCGTTTGTTGGGAATGGCAATTGTCTGCCCAATCTGCAGTCCGTTTTGTAATAATTCTTTATTAAGATTTTCTAAATCCTGAACCGAGACATTATATTGTCTGGCAATGCTGAATAAAGATTCCTTTGCCACAACAAGATGTGTTGTTTTTGCAGCAGCTATAATTTCTGTTTTTGGAAGATTTGAAGCACTTTGCGGAATAACTAATTCCTGCCCAACCTGAAGTCCGCTTGCAAGAATTGGATTTGCATTTTGAATAGCTTCTACAGAAACATTGTATTTTTTAGATAAACCGTACAGCGTTTCTTTTTCGCCAACAACGTGAGTAATTTGCTGTTCTTGATTTATTTTTTGTGGAGAATGAACGGGAATCTTAATAATTTGGTTGTCTTTGATTCCGTTTTGCGATTCGGGGTTGAGTTTGTAAATCTCGTCTACAGAAACCTTATACTTTTGGGCAATGAAATAAGCAGTTTCCCCTTTTTGAATCTTGTGCTCAATAATTGAATCTTGCGCAGCTATTTTGTTAAAAGACAAAATAAACACAAGAGAAATCGTTAAAAGTTCTCTCATAAATAGTAGGTTATAAAAAATTAAGGCCTTACAAATGTAAGACCTTAATTTTAAAAACAATACTATTCCCACTCAATTGTTGCAGGTGGTTTTGAACTTATATCGTAAACTACACGATTCACGCCTTTTACCTTGTTGATAATGTCGTTTGACACTTTCATCAAGAAATCGTAAGGTAAATGAACCCAGTCAGCCGTCATACCGTCTGTTGATTCTACTGCTCTAAGTGCCACTACTTTTTCGTAAGTACGCTCATCGCCCATAACTCCAACACTGTTTACCGGAAGCAAAATTGCTCCAGCCTGCCAAACTTTGTCGTATAATCCCCAAGATTTTAATCCTTCAATAAAAACAGAATCAACATCTTGTAAAATTTGTACTTTCTCCGGAGTAATATCTCCTAAAATTCTAATTGATAATCCTGGTCCAGGGAAAGGGTGTCTTCCTAATAATTCAGGATCTATTCCTAATGTAGCTCCAACTCGTCGCACTTCATCTTTAAAAAGCATTCTTAGCGGTTCTACAATTTTTAATTTCATATAATCTGGCAATCCACCTACGTTGTGATGCGATTTAATAGTTGCAGATGGGCCTTTTACCGAAACAGATTCGATTACGTCTGGGTAAATTGTTCCTTGCGCCAACCATTTTACGTCTTCAATTAAATGTGATTCATCATCAAAAACTTCGATAAATACACGTCCAATCGTTTTACGTTTGGTTTCAGGATCGCTGATTCCGGCAAGTTCAGAAAGAAAACGGTCTCCGGCATCAACACCTTTTACGTTCAATCCCATTCCTTTGTATTGATCTAATACGTTTTGGAATTCGTTTTTACGAAGTAATCCGTTGTTTACGAAAATACAGTAAAGGTTTTTACCAATTGCCTGGTTTAATAAAACCGCTGCTACAGTAGAATCTACTCCGCCTGATAATCCTAAAACTACTTTATCGTTACCTAATTTCTCTTTTAATTCTCCCACCATTTCTTCTACGAAAGCGTTTGGTGTAAAGTTTTGAGGAACTTCGGCAATTTTAACTAAAAAGTTTTCCAGCATTTTTGATCCATCTGTAGAATGGAAAACTTCCGGATGATATTGAATTCCGTACGTTGTTTCGCCTTCAATTTTATAAGCGGCAAATTCTACGTCGTGTGTGCTTGCTAATTTTACAGCATTTGTAGGAAGCGCTTTGATACTATCGCTATGGCTCATCCAAACCTGACTGTTTTCTGAAACTCCTTCAAAAAAAACTTCATTATCTTTTATATAAGATAAATTCGCCCTGCCGTATTCTCTAGTATTAGAAGCTGCAACTTCACCTCCACTAAAATGAGCTAAATATTGCGCTCCGTAACAAACGGCAAGCATTGGAAGTTTACCTCTAATTTGAGATAAATCAGGATGCGGGGCATCTTCTGCGCGAACAGAAAATGGGCTTCCGCCTAAAATTACTGCTTTGTAAGCTGATAAATCACTAGGAAAGTGATTGTAAGGAAAAATTTCGCAGAATATATTTAATTCGCGAACTCTACGCGCAATAAGCTGTGTATATTGCGATCCGAAATCTAAAATAAGTACGTTGTGTTGCATGCGCAAAAATACTTTTTATATTCGAAATTGAAAAATCAGAACTGTGAAAAAAAATATTTTTTTTCACAGTTCTGATTTTAGGCTCAAAGTTGAAAAGGTACAAAGGTTCAGAGGTTTTAAAATTGAAGATTTTTTTTTACTTTGCACCTTTATTCCTCTAAGCCTTTGAAACTAAAAAAACATTTATGAAATCAAAATTAATCGCCCTTACCTTTTTATTATCGTTATTTTTAACTTCTTGCAATGCTGTAGATGATTTATTGAGTTTCAATATTTCAAACGAAACTTCAATTAAAATTAAAAGCACATCGCCAATTAATCTGCCAACAGAAATAGTCACACCGGATGTTACAACCAATTCTTCGGCTGAATTTGAAAACAATAAGACTAAAGCAAGTTTAGTAAAAGATGTAAAAATCAGATCACTCAAACTTTCTATTTCTGATCCTTCAGACAAAACTTTTACATTTTTAAAATCAATACACTTATATATTTCAACAACAGACTCTGATGAAATAGAATTGGCGTATCAAGACAATATCAATTCGTCAAGCAATACGATTGTTTTAATTTGTACCGATAAAAAACTGGATCAATATATTAAAGCAGACAGTTATAAAATTAGAACACAGGTTACAATTAAAGAAACGCTTACGAAAGATATAACGGTTAAAGCAGATATGACGTTTAAGATTACTGCGGATCCGTTTTAATTTATAGGAGCAAAGGCTCAAAGGTAAACGAAGTATAAAAACTTTGCTCCTTTGAACCTTTGCATCTAAAAATTTACTCTTTCGTAACAATAATCGTTGCCCTAAATCCTGCTGCAAGATTGTTCCAATAATCATTTGTAACTAATTGGCCTTTGTCGTCGTAAACCCGGATTTCGGCTGTATTTCCGCCCAAAGAACCTATATTTAGGGCTTCAAAATCTAATTTATTAAAACCTTGGGTCAGATTTATTTTTACATCTTTATAGCCAGAATCTAAAAGGATTTGGTCTTTAATTATGATATCATTTGATGAAACTCTTACCAAATCGCCGTCGATTGCACCAAAATCACGGAATTTAACAATAAAGTATTCTGATTTGGTTTTGAAATCTCCAAGAGAAATATTTTGTTTTACCAATGTACCACGGCCTTCTAGTAATCCCGCATCTTTTAAAGCTTTATTTAAATCTTTTTCCATTTTTGCCACATATTGATCGCCTGGATTAGCAAAATCATTTTCTGTAGACATGGTAAATTTACTTTTCTCCACTCCAACCTGAAGCTGAGATTTAGGAGTTATACTTGTATTATCAAAAACATTTGGCGTTTTAATACTTGGTATATCTGTAGTTTCTGCTTGTGGATCTTTGACTTGCGGAATTGGTGTTTTTTTCTTTGTGCTAAACTTAGGTGCCGGAATTGGCTTGAATTTGGTTCCAAATTCAGTTTGGGCTGAAACAGTTACAGCAGTAAAAAACAGTATAAAAAATAAGATATGCTTCATTGAAAAGTGGTTATCGAATTGGCTTTATATTTTTTTATTAGCACTCAAGTATAGCATCGCAAAAATAGCATAAATAAGTTTGGTGCGACAACTTTAAGACTATTATAACAATATATTAGGCTAATTTTTGGAATCAAAAAACCTGCCAAAAATTCTAAAATAAAATCTCAATTACAAAATTCCAAATTCCAAACGGATCTTGGTTATGCGTTAATTTTTTCTTTAAAGCTACACATCACTTTGATAGTTAACAACTTATTCTTAACTTCAATATCTCAATTTATTTTATCTTAAAATTCAAAAAGATGGATTATATCGACTATTATAAAACCTTAGATGTTACAAAATCGGCAACTGAAGCCGAGATTAAAAAAGCATATCGAAAACTGGCCAGAAAATATCATCCAGATTTGAATCCGAATGATAAAGAAGCAGAGAAAAAATTCAAAGAAATCAACGAAGCAAACGAAGTTTTAAGCAATCCCGAAAATCGTAAAAAATACGATAAATACGGAAAAGACTGGAAACATGCCGATGAATTTGAAAAAGCCGGTTATGATCCAAACCAGCAGCAATATTCCAGACAACAACAAAGCAATCAGGATTTTTCTGGTTTTGGCGGAGGTGATTTTTCGCAAAGTGATTTCTCAGATTTTTTTAATTCTATGTACGGTTCAGGGCGAAGCAGCCGAGGTCAGTCTAAATATAGAGGACAGGATTTTAATGCAGAACTGCAATTAGATTTGGCTTCTGCTTATACCACACACAAACAAAGTTTGACCGTAAATGGTAAAAATATCCGAATTACAATTCCGGCCGGAGTTGAAAACGGTCAGGTTATCAAAATTCCCGGACATGGCGGCGCTGGTGTAAACGGCGGGCCAAATGGTGATTTGTACATTACCTTTATTATTGAAAACAATTCTGATTTTAAAAGAGAAGGAAACAATTTATATTCTAATGTTGATCTGGATCTGTATACCGCAATTTTAGGCGGAGAAATTAATATCAAAACTTTTGACGGAAAGGTTAAAATTAAAGTTCCTGCCGAAACTCAAACGGGAACAAAAGTCAAATTGAAAGGAAAAGGTTTTCCTGTTTATAAAAAGGAAAATCAATTTGGAGATTTATATGTGACATACAACTTAAAAGTTCCGACCCAGTTATCTGAAAAAGAAAAAGAATTGTTTGCAGAATTATCTAAACTTAGAAATCATGAGTAACAAGAACTTAATCCAAATAAAACAGTTTTGTATTTATCACGAAATTGAAAATACGTTTATTACTGAACTTCATAATTATGGTTTAGTAGAAATTATTGTTGAAGAAAATGATGAATATCTTCAGCCGGAACAGCTGCCTTCTATAGAAAAAATGATTCGTATGCATTATGATTTGAATATTAATTTAGAAGGAATTGATGCCATTTATCATTTACTGAATAAAATTGAGGTTTTACAGCAGCACTTGACAAACACGCAGAACAAACTAAGAATTTATGAAGAAAACCAAGCAGAATAAACCGTAAATCTCTCTTTTAAATATCACAAAAAAGAAAGATTTTCAGCATGATTTCAACTCATAATAATTCTTTTTGCCAGTCATATTTCCTAAATTGCAGCGTATTAATTAACCTGAATTTGTTTTAAAACGAAACGAAACAATTCAAAAAACCTCATAAAATGAAAAGAGAAAATATCTTAACAGGATCGCCGTGGGAAGACAAAATGGGATACTGCCGCGCTGTAAGAATTGGCAATATCGTTGAAGTTTCGGGAACTGTAGCAATTGTTGACGGCGACAAAGTAAAAGCTGACGATGCTTATGCGCAGACCTATAATATAATTGAACGTGTTGAAAAAGTTTTAGAAGACTTAAACGTTGGAATAAAAGACGTTATCAGAACTCGTATTTTCACTACTAATGTTGATACTTTTGAAGAAGTTGCCCGAGCGCATTCTGCCTTTTTTAAAGATGTAAAACCAACTACAGGTTTTTATGAAATCAGTAAATTAGTTGCTCCTGAATATTTAGTTGAAATTGAATTTACAGCTGTTGTACAGTAAATAGTTTTTTGCCACGAATTGCACTAATTTCCACTAATTATTTTTTTTGTTTTGCCACAGATTAAAAGGATTTTAGAGATTTCTTTTTGTTTGTCTCAAATTAAAATATATTAATTCGTGAAAATTCGTGAAATTCGTGGCAGAAAACATCACACACAATTAATGACTTCCCAAACTCCAAAACAAATCCTGTTTTCCATTTCTAAATGGATTATTATTTGTGCTTTAATAGGCATATTTTCGGGATCTGCATCTGCATTTTTTCTTGTTTCTTTAGAATGGGTAACACAATATAGAATTCAGCACGACTGGATTATCTGGCTTTTACCTTTAGGCGGATTTTTAGTTGGTTCGAGTTATTATTATTGGGGAGAATCTGTGGTAAAGGGCAATAATTTATTGCTCGAAGAATACGAAAAACCCAAAAAAGTCATTCCGTTTAAAATGGCTCCTTTGATACTTTTAGGAACTTTATTAACGCATTTATTTGGAGGTTCTGCCGGACGCGAAGGTACCGCCGTACAAATGGGAGGCGCAATTGCCGATCAATTCACCAAGATTTTCAAATTAGATAATACCGAACGCAGGATTTTAATTATTCTGGGAATCAGTGCCGGTTTTGCTTCTGTTTTTGGGACACCTTTGGCAGGTGCTATTTTTGCTTTGGAAGTTTTGTATTTCAGTAAAATTAATTTTAAGAGTATTGTCCTTTCGTTTTTAGTGGCTTATGCCGCTTATTTTACAGTAGAATTTTGGGAAATAAAACATACACATTACAGCATTCCAATTGTTCCTGAACTTAGTTTTAGCACTATATTTTACACCCTATTAGTGGGACTTCTTTCTGGTTTTGCTGCTTTATTATTTTCACGAAGCACACATTTTTGGGGCTCTCTATTTTCGAAAAATATTAAATATCCACCGCTTCGTCCTGTTATTGGCGGGATTATTTTAGCGATTGCCATTGCAGGTTTAGGATTTACCAAATTCTCCGGACTTGGTGTTCCCGTAATTGTCGATTCATTTTCAAACCAGAGTGAATGGTATGATTTTCTCCTTAAAATTTTATTTACCGGATTTACTTTAGGTGCCGGTTTTAAAGGCGGAGAAGTAACACCATTATTCTTTGTTGGTGCAACTTTAGGAAGCGCTTTATCCTTATTTATCCCAATGCCAATTGCACTTTTAGCCGGAATTGGTTTCGTTGCCGTTTTCTCCGGCGCAACCCACACTCCTATCGCCTGCACGATCATGGGATTGGAATTATTTGGTATTCAACCCGGAATTTTTATTGCTATTGGATGCATAATAGCTTATTTTTCATCGGGTTCCGTTGGTATTTATAAATCACAAATTGTAAAAGGCGCAAAGTATAAATTGTACCAAAGGTTTAAGGGAAAAGAATTGGAACATTTGTAAAATAAATTTCAAATTCCATTTTTTAAATTCCAAATTCCAAAAAAATGGATTAAAATCCGTTTCTACAAAATAAACCGTTCCTCCAGAACTATAACATTCCAAAAATAAAAAATCCGCTTAAATCAGCGTTTTCGCGAAAGCGAATCCGTATCATCCGTGTGCCAATTTTACGCACAGAAAAACGAATATCTCCAACAGATTAAAATCCGTTTCTACAAAATAAACCGTTCCTCAGGAACTATAAACATTCCAAAAATAAAAAATCCGTTTAAATCAGCGCTTTCGCGAAAGCGAATCCGTATCATCCGTGTGCCAACTTCAAAGACTAAAAAATATTTTCAGCATTACATTAAAAAAATGTAAATTCGCACACTATGAAAATACAAGATATTCAGGCAATTCAATTATTGCTTGCTGCTCCAAAGAAAATTGTAATAATTCCTCACAGAGGACCAGATGGCGACGCCATGGGTTCTACTCTAGCTTTATACCATTTTTTATTAAAAAACAATCACCAGCCAACGGTGATTGCCCCTAATGATTTTCCTGATTTTTTGGCCTGGCTTCCGGGTTCAGAAACAGTAAAAATCTTTGAAAAAGATACTGAAAACTGTACCAAAATATTAGAAGAAGCCGAGTTGATTTTTACACTCGACTTTAATGCATTTCATCGCACAGGCGAAATGGAACATACTTTAGCAAAGCTGACCGCTCCGTTTATTATGATCGACCATCATGAAAAACCGCACGATTATGCCGCTTATATGTATTCTGATACTTCATACGGATCAACTTGTGAGATGGTTTACAACTTTATCACCTTTTTAAACAAAAAAGAAGATATTGACAAAACCATTGCAACTTGTATTTATACCGGAATTTTAACTGATTCTGGTTCATTCCGCTTTCCGGGAACTACAGGAAACACACACCGAATTATTGCAGAATTAATTGATTTAGGAGTTGAAAACACTCAAATTCCGGTTTTACTATACGATAACAGTTCGTACAGCCGTTTGCAATTATTAGGACGTGCGCTGCAAAATATGAAAGTTTTTGAAGAACATAAAACTTCTTATACCACTCTTACTCAGGAAGAACTAGATTCTTTTCATTATGTAAAAGGCGATACAGAAGGAATTGTTAATTACGGATTAAGTATTAAAGGAATTGTTTTTACGGCTATCTTTATCGAAAATAGAGACGAAAAAATAATCAAAATCTCTTTCCGTTCACAAGGAGGATTTGATGTAAACCAGTTTGCAAGAGATCACTTTAACGGCGGAGGCCACGTAAACGCTGCCGGAGGAAGATCTGATGTAACAATGGAAGAAACCGTTAAAAAGTTTGAAGATTTAGTAACTAAACTAAAATTATAAAACCAATATGAACTACTTAAAACTTAGCATTTACTCCCTGCTTTTTGCAGTTGTATTGGCAGGCTGTAAGCACCATGAAGAAGCTCGAAGACCAATTTCGAGAGCTTCGGGTACTTTTATGAAAAAATCGGCTGATAGAAATAAAAAGTTAGTGGCAAGCGAAGAGGAAGTCATTAAGAAAATCATCAAAAGCAATCCGAAAGTAAAATATTACGCTACTAAAAAAGGATATTGGTTTTCTTATGATGAAAAAAGTGCTGCCGAAACGGCAACTCCAAAAAAAGGAGATATTGCTTACTTCAATTTAGAAGTTAAAAATATCGACGGTACGCTTATTTATTCAGAATCTGATCTTGGTCCACAGACTTATTATGTAGACAAACAAGATATTATGATGGGATTACGCGATGGAATCAAATACATGAAAAAAGGAGAAACGGTTACTTTCCTGTTTCCATCTCATATAGCATACGGATACCACGGAGACAACAAAAAAATTGGCCCTAATGAATCCTTAATTTGTACTGTTACACTTCGTAATTTCGTTCCAGATCCGGCACAAACTACTGCTGCTCCTGCTGCGGGTACAGGTGTCACATCAGTAAAAACTCCAAAACCTGCAGCTGTAAAACCAGCCGCAACAACTAAAAAAGATACAATAAACCCATAAAAAAACATTTTAAGAAATGAAAAAAAGTATTTTATTATTACTATTAGCCGTAAGCTCATTGTATTCATGTAAAGATGACCACAGTAATTTACCAGATGGTTTATATGCTGATATCGAAACGAATAAAGGACACATCATTGTTGAATTAGATTACAAAAAAGCGCCAATAACTGTTGCAAACTTTGTAACCTTAGCAGAAGGTAAAAACGAATTTGTTACGGATGAAAAATTAAAAAGCAAACCATTTTTTGACGGTTTAAAATTCCACAGAGTTATTGAAGATTTCATGATTCAGTCTGGAGACCCGCTAGGAACAGGTTCTGGAGATACAGGATATAAATTTAAAGATGAATTCTCAGATTTAAAATTTGACAAAGCTGGTGTTTTAGCAATGGCAAACAACGGGCCTGGAACAAACAGCAGCCAGTTTTTCATTACTCATGTTGAAACGCCTTGGTTAGACAATAAACATACGATTTTTGGACACGTTGTTGAAAAAGGACAAGAAGTAGTAAATAAAGTAGTTCAGGGAGATAATATTGTTGCTGTAACTATTATCAGAAATGGTGAAGCAGCTAAAAAGTTTGATGCAGTAAAAGTATTCCACGATTATTTTGCTGATATCGCTAAAGAACAAAGCAAATACGCTGGAGCTCAAAAAGAAAAAGTAGATTTCTACGCTTCTATAAGACCAAAAGCAACTAAAACTTCAACTGGTTTAGAATATGTTATTACTGAAAAAGGTTCAGGGAAAAAACCTGCAATAGGAACTCAGGTTTACATTCACTACGCTGGTTTCCTTGAAAACGGAACTTTATTTGATTCAAGCATCGAAGAAGTTAATAAAACTTTCGGAAAATTTGACGCTGCAAGAGCAGAACAACACGGTTATCAGCCAATTCCTTTCCAAGCAGGAAAAAAAGACGGTTTAATTCCTGGATTTATTGAAGGAATCGAAAAACTTTCTTTTGGTGATAAAGCGGTTCTTTTTATTCCATCTCATTTAGCTTATGGAGCAACTGGAGCTGGAGGAGTTATTCCGCCAAATGCAAATATTATTTTTGAAGTTCAATTATTAGAAAAACCATAATTAGTTTTATAATTAAATTCTTATAATTAGTTTTACAGACTTAAATTGAAAAACACAATGAAATTTAAATTTCTATTTTTATTCTGTCTGGCTGTATTAAACATTCAGGCGCAAGCAAAAAAAACTACTACGAAAGCAAAACCAAAAACGGCTAAAACAGCTGTTGCGGCAAATCCAGCTGAAGGTATTTTTGCTACAATTTCAACAACAAAAGGAGATATTGTTCTTTCATTAGAATATGTAAAAGCTCCCGTTACGGTGGCTAACTTTATTTCTTTGGCAGAAGGGAAAAATCCTTTTGTAAAAGTGGAAAAACTTAAAGGAAAGCCTTTTTATGATGGTTTAAAATTCCACAGAGTTATTGCAGATTTCATGATTCAGGGTGGTGATCCGGACGGAAATGGTTCTGGTGGCCCTGGATATTCTTTTAAAGATGAATTTGTCAGCGATTTAAAATTTGAAAAAGGCGGTGTTTTAGCAATGGCTAATTCAGGTCCTGCAACAAACGGAAGCCAGTTTTTTATCACACATAAAGATACACCTTGGTTAAACGGAAAACATACTATTTTTGGTCATGTAGTTTCTGGAATGGACGTTGTAAATAAAATTGCTCAGAATGATGTGATGACAAAAATTACAATTACACGCAAAGGTGCTGCAGCTAAAAAATTTGATGCCGTAAAAGTTTTTAGTGATAATGAAAAAAACCAAGAAGCTAATAAAGCTGAAGAGGCTAAAAAACTAGAAATCTTAAAAGCACAATCTCAAAAGGTTGCTGCAGAAAAAGCAGCTTATTTTACAGCTACAAAAGCTAAAGCAACTACAACTGCATCTGGTTTAAAATATGTAGTTACTAAAAACGGAACAGGAGTTAAAGGTGCTGAAGGTTCAAATATCTTTTTTCATTATGCCGGATATTTTGAAGACGGAAATCTTTTTGACAGCAGTATAACTGATGTTGCAAAAGCATACGGAAAATATGATGCAAACAGAGACGCTCAAGGCGGATATAAAGCTTTTCCTTTTACTGTTGGTAAAAAAGACGGTATGATTCCTGGTTTTATCGAAGCTCTTGATTTGATGACAGACGGAGAAAAAGCAATTTTCTTCCTTCCTGCAAATTTAGCTTACGGAGCGCAAGGTGCCGGAGGAGTTATTCCACCAAACGCTACTTTGGTTTTTGAAATTGAAACCTATCAAAATCAGCCTAAATAAGATTTTAAATTCTTTTTAAAATATAGTAAAGCCATCAAAATTAAATTTTTGGTGGCTTTTTAATTTCTCAAATTCTGTCAAATCTTTAAAATTGAATTCAATAACACATCCTCAATATACACATTGATAACGTTTGCGCATATTTTCTATTAATTCTTAAACAAAATAACTTACCTTTGCCGGCTTGAATTTTTTAAAATAAACAATCAAAATGTCACAAAATAACGTATTAAAAGGAGTGTTTTTAGTTGCTTTAGGAGCTACAACTTACGGAATGTTAGCCACTTTTGTAAAAATGGCTTATTCTGAAGGATATACAACTGCCGAAGTAACAACCTCTCAATTTGTACTTGGAATTATTGGTATTTTGATCATCAACGCTTTTCAAAAAGTAAAAAACAAAGAAAAAGTAGTAAAAGCTACTTCAAAGAATATATTTCATTTAATGCTTGCCGGAACTTCTTTAGGAATGACAAGTTTATTCTACTATCTGGCCGTTAAGTTTATTCCTGTTTCTATTGGAATAGTTTTATTAATGCAGACCGTTTGGATGGGCGTTTTACTTGAAATGATTTTAGAAAAAAAATTACCTTCTAAACAAAAAGTCTTTGCGGTTTTTATTGTTTTGATTGGAACTGTTTTAGCCACTAATATTATCCACAATGATATTGTGCTTGACTGGCGCGGAATCGTTTGGGGAGTTTTGGCTGCAGCCTCATTTACTACCACAATGTTTACGGCAAACCGTGTTGCAACTGGAATTTCTTCTGCACAGCGTAGTTTATATATGCTTTTGGGCGGAGCCGTAATTGTATTTACTTTCGCATTTTTTACTCAGGTTACACCTTTCAATCTGGCAATTTTCCTGAAATGGGGAATTGTTTTATCATTATTCGGAACAATAATTCCGCCACTTTTAATGAATTTAGGTTTTCCGTTAACCGGAATTGGTTTAGGAAGTATTGTTTCTGCATTAGAACTTCCGGTTTCTGTAATGATGGCTTATGTACTTTTAAATGAAAAAGTGATTCTTACACAATGGATTGGAATTGTTCTTATCATTTTGGCAATCATCATTATGAATGTAAATTTCAAACGCAAAATTTAAGATTTTTTGCATGTTATTAAAAAAAGCTGTCTTGTAATGTAATAAGTGTTAATTTTTTTATAATTTAGTTATAAATAATTAATTATCATGAATTTACCTTGGCATTTATATTTAATGGCGATACTTTATATTCTTGCCGGATTCAATCATTTTCGAAAGCCCGGAATGTACATTAAAATCATTCCTCCATTTTTTAAAAACCCTAAAATACTAAATACTTTAAGCGGAATTGCTGAAGTGGTCTTAGGTGTTTTACTAATGTTTTCTCTTACCACACAATATGCCGCATGGGGAATTATTGCATTGTTGATTGCAATATTTCCTGCGAATTTATATATGTTTCAAAATAAAAAGGCAAGTTTTGGTTTACCAAAATGGATTTTATTTGTACGTTTGCCCTTACAAGTTGTTTTGATGGTTTGGGCATTCCAATATACCCTATAACAATCAAATCTATTAATCTTAAATTATTTTATTATGAAAAAATTGTTTGCAGAGTTTTTCGGAACTTATTGGCTGGTTTTTGGAGGTTGTGGAAGCGCCATTTTTGCTGCTGGTTATCCTGAATTAGGAATCGGGTTTGCAGGTGTTGCTTTAGCATTTGGTTTAACTGTTTTAACAATGGCGTACGCTGTTGGACATATTTCGGGCGGACATTTTAATCCCGCTGTTTCATTTGGTTTATGGGCTGGCGGAAGATTTCCTGCCAAAGATCTTATTCCTTACATTATAGCACAATGTATTGGTGCAATTGCTGCTGCGGGAACATTATATACAATCGCATCAGGAAAAGCAGGATTTATAATCGATAATACTAAAGCCGGAGCCTTTGCTTCAAATGGTTTTGGGGCATTTTCTCCTGACGGATATTCATTAGGATCAGCTTTTATTGCAGAGTTTGTACTGACTTTATTTTTCTTATTGGTAATCTTAGGTGCAACAGATAAATTCGCAAACGGAGGATTTGCCGGTATTGCAATTGGTCTTGGATTAACGTTGATTCATTTAATTAGTATTCCAATTACAAATACATCTGTAAATCCTGCAAGATCATTATCTCAGGCAATTTTTACTGGCGGAGAACCACTTTCGCAGGTTTGGTTATTTTGGGCAGCTCCAATTTTAGGCGCCATTGCAGCCGGATTTATTTATAAAACATTACTGCAAAATCACACAGAAGCATAACTAATCTAATTATAACTTAAAAAAAAATATTATGGAATTTTTATATTTCTTATTAATAGGCGCAATTTCTGGATGGTTAGCCGGTCAATTGTGGAAAGGTGCCGGTTTCGGACTAATTGGTAACATAATTGTTGGAATTATTGGTGGATTTGTTGGCGGCTGGATTGCCGGCAAATTTGGTATTGGCGGCGGCGGGCTTCTTTGGCAGATTATAATTGCTGCCGGAGGTGCATGGATCTTACTATTTATTATTAGTTTGATTAAAAAAGCATAAATTTTTTAACCAATTATAAAATTTAAAGAGAAAATCAGATATATTTATATTTGGTTTTCTCTTTTTCTTTAGACAAAATCGAAAAAAGAAAGCTTCATTTCAACTCAAATCTAATTGGTTATGAACGAAATTATTTCTTATTTCAGCACTATTCCGTCCTCACACCGGAGTCTTATCTTAATTGGCGGGATTACACTTTTTTGGGTAATAGAAAACGCTTTCCCACTGTTTCAAATGCAATATAGAAAATGGCATCATGCGGGAATCAACATTTTTTTTACCATTACTACTATTATTGTCAACTTTATTCTGGCTTTTATTTTAATCAAAACGGCCAGCTGGACAACTGAAAATAATTTCGGGATTTTACAATGGCTTCCTCAAATTCCTATTTGGCTTTATACCATTATAGGTCTTCTTTTATTAGATTTAATTGGCGCTTATTTAGTTCATTTTGTACAACATAAAATAAAGTTTTTATGGCGTTTTCATATCATTCATCATACTGATACCTGGATTGATACCACAACAGCAAACAGACATCATCCGGGCGAGAGTGTAATTCGTTTTGTGTTTACAGCACTTGGCGTATTAATCGTAGGAAGCCCAATGTGGATGGTATTTTTATATCAGTCTTTATCTGTTATATTTTCACAATTTAATCATGCTAATATTTCCCTGCCAAATAAACTGGATTTATTCCTAAGCTACTTTATTGTTTCTCCCAATATGCATAAAGTACATCATCATTATGTACTGCCTTATACAGACAGTAATTATGGTAATATTTTTTCTGTTTGGGACAGGCTTTTTGGCACTTATACCTCTTTGCCAAAAGATCAATTAATTTACGGCGTAGATACTCATATGCTTGCCGAAGAAAACAACCAATTGAAAAATTTATTGCAAATTCCGTTTCAAAAATCAAGATCTGCAAAAAACACTAAAAATCAATAAAAAAAAATATACTTGGGCGTACCAACTAATTATTTTTTTTATTAATATTGATATATAAAATGAAAATCAATCTATTAATCATTAACCCTCTATTTTGAATTAATTTTCACGAGATGAAAAAGAGTAACCGCAAAGAATTGAATTGGGAACAAACGGAAAGACTTGTTTCGTTAGCCTTAGAAGAAAGAAATCCATTTGAAATCATAAAAAAAGAATTTGGATTGGAAGAAAAAGAAGTTCTTGAAATAATGAAGAAGAAAATGCCTCTTGAAAAATTTGAGATGTGGAAAAAGAAGGCTATAGCAAATAAACCTAAACCAAAGCCAATTAAAATTGATGATTTTGACGAAGATTTGGATGGTAAATATTATATTAAAAATAAATTTGACTAAGATTTAAAACTCCTGTAAAAAGCAGGAGTTTTTTTTATTTATAACTTTTTACAATGATTTTGTAACTATTTTGTAATTTTCTAGTCTGATAGGTATAACTAAACATAAACAAATGAAAAAAATACTTTACACTTTAGCTCTTGCAGTAACGCTTTGGGGCTGTAAAACAGGAAGTTCTTCAGTTTCTGAAAAAAATGTCGTAGACGTTAACATTAATCTTGTTGATGTAAAAGACGATAAAGTTTTAGTAACTGTAACGCCTCCGTCAATTAAAACTGATGAAATCATCTACAGTATTCCAAAAACAGTTCCTGGAACTTATTCTACTGATAACTACGGAAAATACTCAGAAGATTTTAAAGCTTTTGATGCTAAAGGAAATGCTTTAAAAGTAACCAGACTTGGTGATAATTCATGGTCGATTACTAATGCTAAAGCGCTTAAAAAAATTACTTATTTAGTTAATGATACTTTTGATACTGAAAAAGGTACCGGATTTGGTAATGATGATGTTTTCTCACCAGCAGGAACAAACATTAAAGCCGGAGAAAATTTCCTGGTAAATACACACGGTTTTGTTGGGTATTTTCAAGATAAATTAGAAATTCCGTACAAAGTTACTATTACACATCCTGAAACACTTTGGGGTGCAACTTCAATGAATGATGAAGATACAAGCAAAACAAGCGATGTTTTTACAACGCCGCGTTACGCTGTTTTAGTTGAAAATCCAATTATGTATTCTAAACCAGATTACACTACTTTCAACGTTAACGGAATGGATATTTTAATTGCTGTTTATTCTCCAACAGGAAAATTTACTGCAGAAAGTATTACTCCTGAAATGAAAACAATGATGACGGCTCAGAAAAACTTTTTAGGTAAAGTAAATGCTAATAAAAAGTATACTGTATTATTGTATTTGTCTAGCATGGCAAAAGATGATGCACACGGATTTGGAGCTCTAGAACACCCAACAGCTACTACAGTTGTACTTCCGGAATCTATGCCAAAAGAAAGATTGGTAGAATCAATGAAAGATGTTGTTTCTCATGAGTTCTTCCACATTGTAACTCCATTGACCATTCACTCAAAAGAAATCCAGTATTTTGACTATAATGCACCATTAATGTCTGAGCACTTATGGATGTATGAAGGTGTAACAGAGTATTTTGCAAATCTTTTCCAAATCAACCAAGGTTTAATTGATGAAGCAGAATTCTACACTAGAATTGCAGATAAAATTGAACAGTCTAAAAAATTAGACGATACAATGTCATTTACTGTAATGAGTAAAAACGTATTAGAACAGCCATATAAAGATCAATACTTAAACGTGTATCAAAAAGGGGCACTGATTGGAATGTGTATCGACATTATCATTAGAGAAAAAAGCAACGGCGAAAGAGGAATTCTTGATTTAATGCACAAATTATCAACTGAATATGGTGTAAACAAACCATTCAATGATAATGAATTATTTGCTAAAATTACACAATTGACTTATCCTGAAGTTGGTGATTTCTTAAATAAATATGTTGCTGGAACAACTCCAATTCCTTATGATTTTTATTTAGCTAAAGTTGGCGTAACTAAAGCAATGGAGAAAAAAACCGGAGCTGTTTTCATAAAAGGACAAACTCCTTATATCAAAATTGATAAACAGACAAAAGAAATCGCAGTTCGTCCTGATGTTGAACCAAATGATTTTTTCAAGAATTTAAACTTAAAAGGCGGCGATATCATTTTAGCAGTAAATAACAAAGCATATTCTTTAGATAACATTTATGAGCTTATTGGTGAAAGTGAAAACTGGAAAGAAAATGATCCAATTACTGTAAAAATAAAACGTGATGGTAAAGAAGAAACTATAAAAGGAACTGTAAAATTACCATTTGAAGAAACTGAAACTTTTAAAGCAACTGATGCTTCAAAAGAGAAACTTAAAAATGCATGGTTAAAAGGATAATTTCTTTTAAACCCATAAAAAAACCGACAAGTGATTGTCGGTTTTTTTGTGATTATTTGTTTCGTTTGTCAGACTGAGCGAAGTCGAAGTCCCGCAAGTCAAATCCTCACTGTTGAGGGCTTCGACTTCGCTCAGCCTGACAATATTGTGCTTAATCTTTACGCTAAACCTTTGTCAAAGTTTAAAACTTTGACAAAGGTTTTAAATGCCTAATTATTTCTTAACCGGAAACTTCCATGCAAACTCATCTTTATCATTGATAATTGCACCAATCTCAAATTTTACAACCTCATCAAATTCAGTTTGAAGAATAAACCAATTGTCTTCGTTGAAATAATTTTCGAAAGTATCAAAAGTTTCCTGAGTGTATTTTGTAATTCCTTTTGCAGCAAAATCTTTCTTTACATCAGCAATTTTTCTTCCGATTATTTTGAATCCAAAAACTTCCAGATCATTGCTTGACGCTACTAAATACCCTAATTTAAGTTCTTCTTCTTCATAAAATGTCAATCTGATTTTGTGTGCATTGTATACAAAAATCACATTATCATCTTCGTCTTTATAGTTTTTATCAGGTTTTCCTAAAGCAGCTGTAACATCATTCTGCTTCATTCCGAAAAGCAGTTTATCAATTCCTGATTTTAAATTTATTTTCATATTTAATTGTCTTTATTTGAAGTGCAAATTTCGTGAAGTTTTTTGTTGTTCCGCCACGAATTCACGAATTTTCTTGAATTTTAATTTTGTTCTCTTGTCTGGCTGAGTGAAGTCGAAGCTCATTTTTGGTTGTTTTTTGCCACGAATTGCACGAATTTTCACGAATTTAATTTTGTTCTTTTGTTCGGCTGAGCGATCCTTTCTGTCAGGCTGAGCGAAGTCGAAGCCCTTTTTCGTTACAAAAGCCCTTCGACTTCGCTCAGGGTGACATCGTAATAAATAAACCAGTACAAACCCGTTTCATCAGTACAATCCGTAGCCCATCTTAATTTTGATAATTCTTTTTATTAGGTTTCGCGCTCATATAAAAAGTAATTTTACCGCCATTAATAACATCTGCATGTTTCAGGAAAGGTCTTGAAATTTCTTTTCCATTCAACAAAACTTTACTCACAAATACATTTTTATCCGATTGATTTACGGTTTCAACTTCAAAGGTTTTTCCGTTTTCTAAATTGAAAATTGCTTTTTTAACCAGCGGACTTCCTAGCGCATATTCGTCAGAACCCGGCGCAACAGGATAAAACCCTAAACTGCTGAAAATATACCAGGCACTCATTTGTCCGAAATCGTCATTTCCGCCTAAACCATCTGCTCCGTTTCGGTACATTTTTTTAAGAATCATTCTGATTTTGTCCTGAGATTTCCAAGGTGAATCTGTCCAATTGTATAAATAAACTACGTGATGCGAAGGTTCATTTCCGTGAACATAATTTCCAATGATTCCGTCTCTTGTAATATCTTCAGTGTTTTCAAAATATCTATCCGGCAGATGCATGTTGAATAAAGAATCTAAACGAACTTTAAATTTATCATTTCCTCCCATCATTTTAATCATATCAGCAGGATCTTGCGGCACGTATAAACTATAATTCCATGAATTTCCTTCGATAAAACCCTGCCCATGTGTATCAAGCGGATCAAATTCTTTTTTGAAAGTTCCGTCGTTTAATTTAGGACGCATGAAACCCGTTTTCTCGTCGTAAACATTTTTATAATTCTTAGATCTTTCGATGAATTCATTATAGATATCCGTTTTTCCTAATTTCTTCGCCGCCTGTGCAATCGCCCAATCGTCATAAGCATATTCTAAAGTTTTAGAAACTGATGCACCGTTTTTATCTTCGGGAACATATCCTTTTTTCATATAATATTCCAATCCGTCGAAATAAGGCACTTTCGCTGTATTTACACAAGCCTGAAGCGCTTTTTCTGCATCAAAATTTGTATTGCCTTTTACGATTGCATCGGCAATTACAGAAACAGAATGATAACCAATCATACACCAGTTTTCATTGGCATAATGAGACCAAATTGGCAGCATTTTATGAACACTTTGATCAGAATGTGCCAGCATTGAACTTATCATATCTGAGTTTCTGGAAGGCTGTACAATGTTGAATAACGGATGCAAAGCTCTATAGGTATCCCAAAGTGAATAACTGGTGTAATTTTTAAAATTATCAGCTTTGTGAACATTCATATCCAAACCTTTATAATTTCCATCAAGATCCATATATTCTGTCGGGCCTAAAAAGGCGTGGTACATTGCGGTGTAAAAGTTTACCAAATCTTCTTTTTGAATGGTTTCAACCTGAATTTTATTCAGTTCCTTATTCCAAATTTCCTGGCTTTCTTTTTTTACTTTTTCAAAATCCCAATCCGGAATTTCTTTTTTCATGTTTTCTAATGCTCCGGCAGAACTTACAGGCGATAAAGCCATTTTAATTTTAATTTTTTCGCCTTCGTTTGTATCAAAATCAAAAAACAATTTTAGGTTTTGTCCTGCCATTTCAGGGAAATTTTTCGTTTGATCAAATCTTCCCCAAAAACCTCTGTAAACACTTTTTTCCTGTGCGTCCTGTCCGTAACTTTTGATTGGTTTACTAAAAGACATAGCAAAATAAACGGTTCTCGTTCTTGCCCATCCGTTTGTCTGGCGATAACCTGTAATTAAAGTATCGTTTTCTACTCGTACAAAAGTCCAGACATTTTTTTTATCATAATTGTAAATTCCAGAAGTCAAATCAAGAATAATATGTGCTTCATCTGATTTTGGAAAGGTGTATTGATGCATTCCAACTCTGGTTGTTGCAGTCAATTCAGCTTTAATATTATGATCTTCCAAAAGAACGCTGTAATACGCAGGCTCAGCTTTTTCTGTTGTATGAGAAAATGCAGATCTATAACCTGATAAAGGTTTTGAAGCAACGCCGGGATTCAATTGCAGTTTTCCAGTTGTTGGCATAATTAGAAAATCTCCTAAATCAGAATGACCTGTTCCGCTAAAATGGGTATGGCTGAAACCCACAATCGTTTTGTCTTCATATTGATATCCTGCGCAATATTTATAAACTTCACCATTGTATTTTCCGTTTAATCCATAAGCGATTGTATCGGTTTCCGGGCTTAATTGCACGCTTCCAAACGGAACAGTTGCTCCCGGATAGGTATGTCCCATTTTTGCTGTTCCAATCATTGGATCAACATATTGGATCAAATTTTTAAGGTTATTTTCTTTTTTCTGAGCATTTGTATTTGCTGTAAAAGCAAACATTAAAGTTCCAAATGCAATAATAAAAGCAGGTTTTTGTAAAATATTCATTGGGTAATTTCCTGTAATTGTTTCGTTCAGAAAATTACGATAAAATATAATTTTAAAAAATTTAAATTTTAAAATAAACATGATTTTAAAACCGGATTAAAATCCGGCTCTACAATATGGATGGGGATTTATTTTAAACTGGATTAAAATCCAGCCCTACAATATGAATCGAGCCTAACGGCTCTTTACAATGATTATGCTTAATTGATATGGATGAAGCTATAAAAAGTATATGATCGATTAATTTCTATAGAAAAGATAGATTTACAGCAACGTATTTTAATCCATTTAAAATTATACGCAATAAACAAGAGTTCCGAAGGAACGGTTTATATTGTAGGGCTGGATTTTAATCCAGTTTAAAAATGAATCGAACCTAACGGCTCTTTACAATGATTACGCTTAATTGATATGGATGAAGCTATAAAAAGTATGTGATCGATTAATTTCTATAGAAAAGATAGATTTACAGCAACGTATTTTAATCCATTTAAAATTATACGCAATAAACAAGAGTTCCAAAGGAACGGTTTATATTGTAGGGCTGGATTTTAATCCAGTTTAAAAATGAATCGAGCCTAATGGCTCTTTACAATGATTACGCTTAATTGATATGGATGAAGCTATGAAAAGTATGTGATCAATTAATTTCTATAGAAAAGATACATTTACAGCAACGTATTTTAATCCATTTAAAATTATACGCAATAAACAAGAGTTCCGAAGGAACGGTTTATATTGTAGGGCTGGATTTTAATCCAGTTTAAAAATGAATCGACCAATTTTATGAGCCTAGCGGCTCTTTTTTAAAGCTTACGTTTTAGGTTTTCTTTTACCTCAGCAAACCATTCGTTTCTTAGAATGCTTAAAACGATAGAATCACGACGAACATTCCCGTCTCGTGTTGGCATGTTGCTTCTTAAAACACCTTCAACTTTACAGCCAATGCTTTTCATTGCGGCGATGCTTCTTTCGTTATTATTATCGGCACGAAATTCTACTCGCTCCATTCCAAGGGTTTCAAACGCAAATTGAAGTAATAAAAATTTGCAGTGTTTGTTTAGTCCGGTTCCTCTAAAAGCTGATCCGTACCAAGTATAACCTAATTGTAACGTTTTAAAATCAAGATTGATATCATAAAAACGTGTTGAACCGGCGTATTTTTGGGATTTTTTATCGAAAACAATAAAGGGAAATTCTTTTTGCTTTTCTCTTTCTTTTATTGCCAATTGAATATAATGGATCAAATTATCTTTTCCTTCTGCTCCCACTAAAGAATATTTCCAGGTTTCGGGTTCATTGATGGAAATTTCAAGTAAATTTTCTATATCTGATTCCTGAATTGGGCGTAGTAAAACTAAGTCGTCTTCTAAAATGATATTATCAGTGAAGTTGAAATTTGATGTTTGGTTCATTGGTTTATTTAGGTTAATTAAATATTTTCAGACATTCTTTGGGTAAAAATATAGTCCCTACGGGACAATATGAAACTTGTAAATACATCCTTGCTACCGATATTTAATCTCTACGAGATATTTACTTTGAATATCTTTATTCCGTCAGAAGTAAAATATTGGTAACAAATATAAACTTCGATATATAATCTCTGCAGATGTTTACTTTGAATATCTTATCTCGGCAGAAGTAAAATATTGGTAACAAATATAAACCTTGATATATAATCTCTATCAGATATTTACTTTGAATATCTTATTCCCCTTCCACTTAAATATTGGTAATAACAAATATAAAATTACCAATATTGAATATCTATCACATATTAATTTCTTAAGCTTACTCCGCTAGGAGTATAATAATCGGTAGAAAACATAATAACCCAGAGAACAAATGTCCCGTAGGGACTATACATTTACAATTATTTATCAAATATTCACAAAAAACTATTCACTCATTTCATCATAACGTTCCGGAACCTGCGGATCATAAAGCGGACATTTGAATTCTGCCATCAAATCTACTAATTGATTCATGGTTTTTCCTTCGGTTCCATAACAGTCAATTTTAATGCTTTGCGGAGTGGTAATAACTTGAAAAGCTCCTTTTCCGGCATTATTTTTCCAGCTGTTTTCATCGACTCTTTCCCATTTTGAAAAAACAGAATTAATACGATTTATAATTACCTCAACAGGAAGTTTCTCAAGGCCGTCAACTTCTTCTTTTTCAACAAGAGCTTCGTAAACCTCATGATGGTTTAGGTAAATTTCGTCTATATATCTCCAAAAAAGCAGTTCGTACATAATACCGGCGTTTTATAAATTGTAGAGACGCACAGCAATGCGTCTTTCGTAATGTTAGACGCACTGCTGTGCGTCTCTACTAAAATTCAGATGCTAAAAAAACCTTAACAACTCAGAACCTTTGTAACTTTGTCCCTCAAAAAAAATTAATATTCGAATGTTCCGTATTCGCTGGTGATCGTTAGTTTTTTAGCATCGGCTGCTTCTACTTTACCTACAATTTGGGCATCAACATTGAATGATTTTGAAATTTCAATAATATCTTGTGCAATGTTTTCTGGAACGTAAAGCTCCATACGGTGACCGCAGTTGAAAACCTGATACATTTCTTTCCAGTCGGTTTTTGATTGTTCCTGAATTAACTTGAACAATGGCGGAACTGGGAATAAATTATCTTTTATAATATGTAAATTTTGAACGAAATGTAAAATTTTAGTCTGTGCGCCTCCGCTGCAATGCACCATTCCGTGAATCTCGTTTGGCGTGTATTTATCTAAAATTTTCTTGATAATTGGTGCGTAAGTTCTTGTTGGAGAAAGCACCAATTGACCAGCGTTTATTGGACTATTTTCAACTTCATCAGTTAAATTAACCTGACCAGAATAAATTAATTCTTCGGGAACTGCAGCATCATAACTTTCAGGATATTTTTTAGCCAGATATTTTCCGAAAACGTCGTGACGTGCAGACGTTAACCCGTTACTTCCCATTCCTCCGTTATATCCTTTTTCGTATGTTGCTTGTCCAAAAGAAGCCAAACCAACAATTACGTCTCCAGCTTTAATATTAGCATTGTCTACAACATCTGCACGTTTCATACGAGCCGTAACAGTTGAGTCTACAATGATGGTACGAACAACATCTCCAACATCAGCAGTTTCGCCTCCAGTTGAATGAATCGTTACTCCAAAAGATTTTAGTTCGTTGATTAGTTCTTCGGTTCCATTGATAATTGCTGAAATAACATCAGCCGGAATTAAGTTTTTGTTTCTTCCAATGGTTGAAGAAAGTAAAATATTATCGGTTGCGCCAACACATAATAAATCGTCAATATTCATGATTAAAGCATCCTGAGCGATTCCTTTCCAAACCGACAGATCTCCGGTTTCTTTCCAGTACATATAGGCCAAAGATGATTTTGTACCCGCTCCGTCAGCATGCATGATTAAGCAGTGATCATTGTCCTGAGTTAAATAATCTGGAACAATTTTACAGAATGCCTGCGGAAATAAACCTTTGTCAATATTTTTTATAGCGTTATGTACGTCTTCTTTTGATGCCGAAACACCTCTTTGTGCATATCTTTTGCTAGAATCTGAACTCATGAAAATTAGTTTGTGTTGATGTGGTGCAAAGATAATCCCTTTTTTTAATTCTTTAGGTATTCGGGTATTAGGATTCAAAAAAAGTTTTGTCACGAATTACGCGAATTTTCACGAATCTTTTTTTCTTAAAAAACAAAAATCATCCAATAAGGATGATTTTTGCATGTTTTAAATACTTTATACAAAATAGTAAAAAACCAAATTCGTGAAAATTCGTGTAATTCGTGGCGAAAAAACTATTTCGTAAACAATAATTCTCTGTATTTAGTTAATGTCCAGCTTTCGTCATCAACTAAAAGCTCTAATTTATCACAGTGATTACGAATGTCTTCAAAATATGGTTTTACATTATTGCAATAGGCTTCGGCCATTTTTTGACCATCCGTTAATTGATTTGCTTTTTTTCTTTCATTGGTCATAGCCAAAACTTTAGAATTGATTCCCTCAATATGACCAGAAATTTCTTTGATCAATGTAATTTGCTCTTTTGCAATGGTTTCAAATTCTTTCCCGAAGATTTCTTTTAAACCTTTTACATTTTCAATTAATGTATTTTGGTAACGAATTGCTGTTGGAATTACATGATTTCTGGCAATGTCGCCTAAAACTCTTCCTTCAATCTGGATTTTTTTAGTGTATTCTTCTAATTCAATTTCGTAACGCGCTTCGGCTTCAACGTGATTAAAGATTCCCAATTCAGCAAATAAATCTAAAGCTTGTTTAGAGACTTTAGCTTTTATCGCTTCCGGAGTTGTTTTAAAGTTACTCAAACCTCTTTTTGCTGCTTCTTTTTCCCATGCATCACTATAACCGTCGCCTTCAAAAAGAATCTTTTTAGATTGTTTGATGTATTCTCTTAAAACATTAAAAATAGCATCGTCCTTTTTCATGTCTTTTGACTCGATCAGGATCTCGACTTCGTTTTTAAAATCTATTAGTTGTTTTGCCACAATAGCATTCAAAGTTGTCATTGCATTCGAGCAGTTTGCATTTGAACCAACCGCTCTAAACTCAAATTTATTTCCTGTAAAAGCAAAAGGCGAAGTTCTGTTTCTGTCAGTATTATCTAAAAGTACATCTGGAATTTTACCAACTACATTTAGTTTAAGATCTGTTTTTTCTTCTGGAGATAATTTTCCGGTTGTTACACTTTCTAATTCAGATAAAACTTTTGTTAACTGTGCTCCAATAAAAACAGAAATAATAGCCGGCGGTGCCTCATTTGCTCCTAACCTATGATCGTTACTAGCTGTTGCTATAGATGCTCTTAATAAAGTTTCATAATCATTTACCGCTTTTATAGTATTAATAAAGAAAGTCAAAAACTGTAAATTGCTCATTGGGGTTTTACTTGGACTCAATAAGTTAACTCCGGTATCTGTTGCCAATGACCAGTTGTTGTGTTTTCCTGAACCGTTTACGCCTTTAAATGGTTTTTCGTGAAATAACACTTTAAAGTCATGACGTTCTGCCACTCTCTGCATTACATCCATTAATAAAGAGTTATGATCTACGGCAAGATTGGTTTCTTCAAAAATTGGTGCCAGCTCAAACTGATTTGGCGCTACTTCATTATGACGTGTTTTTACCGGAATTCCCAATAACATACATTCCTGCTCTAAATCTCTCATATAAGTAAGAGCGCGGGTTGGAATAGATCCGAAATAATGATCGTCTAACTGCTGTCCTTTTGCAGAAGTATGTCCTAATAAAGTTCTTCCTGTCATCACTAAATCTGGACGTGAGTTAGCCAATGCTTTATCAATTAGGAAATATTCCTGCTCCCATCCTAAAGTTGCGGTTACTTTTTTTACGTTTTTATCAAAGTATCTACAAACTTCTGTAGCCGCTTCGTCAATTGCAGATAATGCTCTTAATAAAGGTATTTTATTGTCTAGGGCTTCACCTGTATAAGCAATAAAAACGGTTGGGATACATAAAGTTGTACCATATATAAAGGCTGGCGAAGTTGGGTCCCAGGCTGTATATCCTCTTGCTTCGAATGTATTTCTGATTCCGCCGTTAGGAAAACTTGACGCATCCGGCTCTTGCTGTACTAATTGCGCTCCGCCGAATTTCTCTACTGGATCACTTCCATCATATGATGTTTCAAAAAAAGCATCGTGTTTTTCTGCAGTAGTTCCGGTAAGCGGCTGAAACCAGTGCGTATAATGCGTAACACCTTTTGATAATGCCCATTCTTTCATTCCCATGGCGATATAATCTGCCAGTTTTCGTTCTATTTTCGTTCCGTGTTGAATGGCATCTCTTACTCCTTTTAAAGCATCTGAAGTTAAAAACTGCTTCATTGCTTTCTCATTAAACACATTTGAACCAAAAAGATTCGATTTCTTATCTATTTCTTCAAAGTGTACCGGCTTTCTTGTAGAAGCTTCTTTTAAAGCTTGAAAACGTAATGTTGACATGTATATAATTTTAAAAATTCGTAATAGTTTTCATTAAAAAAATGAACAACAAATATAAACAATAAAAGCCCCTTTTTTAAACTTATAACCGAGAATTTTATAAGCAGAATTTTCAACGTATGAAGCCTTTTTTAAAGAATAGTGATTATGTTGTAAAGAAATATAACAAAAAAGCTTAGTATTATTCATTAAATAAACATTTTTTCATAATTTCTTAACCCTAAAATTCAAAAAGTTACCCTTATTTTTACGAATTTATTTTTTTTAAGTATTTAAAATTGCTTTTTTTAGAATATACCCCTATCAAAATTGCGCTTCTCAAAAAAATTATACTTCGCCCAACAAAATAGCCCCCTAATTTTTAGGACTAAAAAAATAAATCTATATTTGACCCAGCGAAAAAACAAAAAAAATAAATTTATATTATTATGGCTAAAATTAAGTTAGAGTACATTTGGTTAGATGGATACGAGCCAACTCAAAATCTTAGAAGTAAAACTAAAGTTGAAGAACACGAAAATTTCAAAGGAACATTAGAAGAACTTGGAAATTGGTCATTTGATGGTTCATCAACAAAACAAGCTGAAGGTGGATCTTCTGACTGTTTATTAGTTCCTGTTGCAATTTACCCGGATCCAACTCGTATTAACGGATATTTAGTAATGTCTGAAGTTATGTACGCTGATGGAACTCCACACCCTTCTAACGGTAGAGCTACTATTGATGATGAAGATGATGATTTTTGGTTTGGTTTCGAACAAGAATATTTCATCATGGACACTAAAACTTTATTGCCATTAGGTTTCCCTGTTGGAGGTTATCCTGCTCCACAAGGTATGTACTACTGCTCTGTAGGTGGAAAAAACACTCACGGAAGAAAATTAGTAGAAGAACATGCTGATTTATGTATCGCTGCCGGAATTAACTTTGAAGGTATTAACCAAGAGGTTGCTTGCGGACAATGGGAATTCCAATTATTCGCTAAAGGTGCTAAAAAAGCCGGAGACGAAATTTGGGTTGCTCGTTACTTATTAGATCGTTTGACTGAGAAATATGGTTACTATATTGAATATCACCCAAAACCTCTAGGAGACACTGACTGGAATGGTTCTGGAATGCATGCTAACTTCTCTAACGAGGTGTTAAGAACATGTGGAGACCAAGCTACTTACGAAAGAATTTGTGAGGCTTTCCGTCCTGTTACTGCTGAGCATATCGCGGTTTACGGAGCTTACAATGAGCAACGTTTAACTGGTAAACACGAAACTGCTTCTATTCACGATTTCTCTTATGGAGTTTCAGACAGAGGATGTTCTATCAGAATTCCTTTAATGACTGTTCAAAAAGGATGGAAAGGTTGGTTAGAAGACAGAAGACCAGCTTCAAACGGAGATCCATACAAAATCGCTGCTAGAATTATCAAAACTGTTAAATCAGCGCTATAATTCAAAGCTTAGAATATATTCTAAAAGTGCCATCGTAATTGTTGGCACTTTTTTTTTGTCATTGCGAAGAACGAAGCAACCACACTAACAAAAGTTACAAAGTTTACAAAGCCTTGTGTAATGGCACACAGATGACGCTGGTTTAAACAGATTTTTTTATCATTCCTAACAAACAACAAGCAAACGCACAGTTTGTCATTGTGAGGAACGAAGCAACCGCACTAACAAAAGTTACAAAGAAACCCCTCTCACCTTTTACATTTCACATCCCACAAAATTCCTTAATTTTAAAAGTACCTTTCTTATAAATAATTTTTAATTTAAACTTCAAAACTTATCTTTGTATTTCATTTAAAAAAACCATCATGATAGTCTGGACTCTCTTTTTATTGGCCGTAGTTTTTATTCTTGCTTTAGATTTAGGTGTATTCAACAAAACACCGCATATTATCAGCACCAAAGAAGCCAGTAAATGGACATTGATTTGGGTTACTTTATCCTTTTTATTTTCTGGTGTTATCTATTGGCTTTATACTACAGATTATATTGCAAACCCCGACGGTTTAAAGCCTGCAGTGGCTTCGATGAAGTTTATTACGGGTTATTTAATTGAATTATCTTTAAGTGTAGACAACATATTTGTAATTGCGATTATTTTCGCTTCTTTTAAAATTCCGCAAAAGTACCAGCACCGTGTTTTATTCTGGGGAATTTTAGGCGCGATTGTTTTCCGTGGTTTAATGATTTTCTTCGGAGTTATGCTGATTAATAAATTTAGCTGGACAACATATGTTTTTGGGGCGTTCTTAGTATTTACTGCTATAAAAATGTTGTTTTCTGGAGAAGAAGAAGATTTTAATCCTAAGGATTCTTTTGTATACAAAACGTTAGGAAAAATTATTCCGATTACATCACACATGGATCATGAGAAATTTTTCATTTTAACCGAAAAAGGAAAAAAGGCAGCAACGCCGCTTTTCGTTGCTTTAATAGTAATTGAAGTTATGGACGTTTTATTTGCCGTTGACAGCGTTCCGGCAATTTTAGCCATTACTTCTGATCCTTTTTTAGTATTTAGTTCTAATATTTTTGCCATTTTAGGTTTACGTTCTATGTATTTCTTCCTGGCAAACATGCTGGCAAAATTCAGTTTCTTAGAATACAGCTTAGTAGCTATTTTAGCATTCGTAGGTTTAAAAATGCTTCTTCATGAATGGATTCACGTTCCAGAATGGGCTTCGTTAGGATTTATTGCGCTTTCGCTTTTAGTTGGAATTTTGGTTTCACTTAAATTCGGAAAAGAAAAAGAACTTACTGATTCTGATTTGTAATATCATTTCAAAACATATATTCATAAAAAAGGAAATCTTTTAATTTCCTTTTTTATATCTATTGTAGCCCAATTGTTAAATTATAAGATAAATATTATATTTTAACTTTTAAAAATAAGATATTACATATTTAAAGGTTATTTTTATCTCATTATAAACCATAAATTTTTATCATGAGAAAAAATTACATTTACGCCATTTTTGTTTTCTTATTAGCCTTTACTTCATTTGGGCAAAAAGTTACGCTCACACCAACTACAGTCAACGGTCAAAGCGTTAGCGGAGGACCAATTAATTTAGGCGGCACACCAAATTCAACTATAGGATTAGGAGTTACAGTCGAAATGCCAACAATACCAGGAAATTACGGTACAATTACCATTCATTCCGTAAATGGTTTAAACGACAACATTGTAACTGGAGGAAACGGAGGAGCTTTATTTTTTGGGGAAGGAAAATCTGCATCTCGTAGTTTTGTTATAAACTTACTTTGGAGTTCTTTTACTACTTCTGGCTCTTATATTTATGCAGAATATAAAACTGGAGGCGGTGTAATATACAAAAGCTCTAATCTTGCTATTATTAAAAATGCTACGCAAGGCGGCGGAACTCCTCAAATTCCTGCAGACGCTCCTGATCCAGCTAAAATTCCAAATTCAATATGCTGTAATCAAACCGTTAGACAAGGAGATAAACCTGCTACAATAACTGGCTCTCAATATCTTAATCCTTATCAAGGGCAAACATATGGTATAAATGCCTCATGGCAAGTAAATGGGAATCCGAATGTTCGTATTATAGAAGTTGACAATGCCAACAAAACTCTATCATTAGATTACGTAGAAAATCTGGGAAATTTTACAGTAATGAGAGGTTTAGGTTACCCAACTACTTTAACTGCTCCTAACAAAAGTAATACTGTTACAATTACTGTTGTACCATCGCCAATACTTTCAAATGAAATTTCAGTTGATGATCCCGTAAATGCTGATGGATTTGTAGAAATAATAAGTACCAATCCAAAACAAATATCTGGAACTACACAAGGAGCACAAGTAAATTTAAATATTTTACAAGATCCTTTCCATACTTCTCAAAGAGGAGATACTTTTACAGCGATTGAAAGATTTGAATGGCAATACGCAAAAACAAATAAAGCATTGGGTGGTAATCTGAATTGGATTACAATTAATAGTAGCCATCCATATAACCTAGAATCATTTAATCCATTAGATCAAAATATCAATGAGGATAACTATTACTTATTAAGAAGAATTGCTATATATCAAAATATAAAAAGAGTTAGCAATACTTTAAAATTAGTATTACGAAATATTCGAAATAACAATACAATTTGTTGTGATCAAGTTTTATCAATATCGGCGTCAAACGAAATTGAGTCACCGACTTCCTTTATAGGTTCTACAGCTGTTTCAAATCCAAATCAATATTTTACTTATCAATGGCAAAGCCAATCTATGGATCAAACTTCCACAACCAAACTTGGCAAGTGGGCTAATATTATCGGGGCAACATCAAAAGATTATACACCTACACAACTTCAACTTGTTTCTACCAATAGAGGGAGGGGGGAGATTAGTTGGTCAACACCAATAACTTTTAATTATAGACGTCTAACAGTTTTACTGAGCACAAATGAAGTAACATCATATAGTAATGAAGTAAATTTATCATCAAGTAGTTACAAATATTTAGATCAAGGACTAATAGTTTATCCAAATCCAGCTTCTTCTGTTATAACTATTGAAAAGAAAGGAACAATTCTTAATATGACAACAACATCATTTCGTATAACTAATGTAAATGGCCTAGTAGTAAATTCAAATAATTACTCTATAATAAGTCCAAGTATAATAAGTGTAAATGTTTCCAACCTACCATTTGGAATGTATTTTATAAATTTTGACATATCAGATCAAAGAAGTATACAAGCAACATTTATGAAAAATTAATAAAACTTAAAATCTAAATAAGAAAAGGAAATCTTTCGATTTCCTTTTCTTATTATTGATTCTGAATTATTTTATTTTTTTCACGTTACTGTCATCAATATTGTATTTTGCTATAACAGCATTATAATCTGAATAATCTGCCTTAGCTTTTTTAGCATTTATACCATCATCGCCAGGAACAAGTACAATTCTAAATGTTTTTCCTAATCTAAAACTATTTGGTAATTGAGAAAAATCAGCTATGCTGCCATCGATAAAGATTCTAACATTAGTTTTTGAAAAATCAAAATTATATTGAGCCGTTTCTAAGCCATCATTAAAGTAATATATCTGAGGCAATAATGCCCATCTATCTCCTCCTGTTGTTCCAACTAATTCATACACTAAAACAACGTCTCCAGAAAGCATGCCCTGTATTGGAACATTTCTTTCATAGTTTGGACCAGTAAAATCCGTAGTGACTTCAAAAACATAAGGAAGTGGAGCGTCTAATCCCGGAGGCCCTTGATCTCCTTCACAGCTTGTAAATACAATCAACCCAACAACAGCGAATAACGTAAGTATCTTTTTCATAATATATATTTTTTTTAAGTTTATAAAAGCATTCCAAAAACCAAACCAAAAATTTTGTTAAATGGGTTTTAGAATGAAATTTTGTATTATTTTTTTGCAACAACCTGATTCTTAAATAGGATCTTGCTAAAAAATAATACATGGTAAGGTAGTGAATTTTCCCAATATTCCCAAGTATGTGCGCCGGGACGTTCAGTATAATCGTGTTCTACCTTATTATAAACTAATCGGCGGTGTAATTCTCTGTTGGGCTCAATCAGGAAATCATCTACTCCGCAGTCAATAATTAAAGGCAATTTATTTTCTTTTATTTTATCCAGCATTCCCATAACAGCGTGCTGTGCATACAACTCAGAATTATCACTTCTGTCCCCAAAAACAGGCTGCATTAATTTTATCACTTGCGCCGAAGATTCTCGGTTAAGCATTGTACTCATATCAACTGCACCACTCATACTTCCGGCAGCGCAGAACAAATCTGGATGTCTGGCAGAAAGATATAAAGCGCCGTGTCCGCCCATCGAAAGTCCGGTAATAACTCTTCCGCTTTTATTGCTGATTGTTCGGTATGTTTTGTCAACTTTTTGAATAACTTCCTGTGTAATAAAAGTTTCAAATTGGCTTTCTTTATTTACAGGGCTGTCCAGATAAAAACTAAACGTTTCTCCTTCGGGCATTACGATGATTAAATTATATTGATCAGATAAATTCTGAACCAGTTTTTTATTTGGAGTATTTTTTAACCAGTCACCAAAATATCCGTACGCTCCGTGCAGCAAATACATTACCGGAAACGTGGTTTTACTTTTTGCATACGAATTTGGTAAAACTACAGCCGCCTTGTAGGTTTTGTTCATGGCTGCACTTGCAATTTGTAAAGTATCTACTTTTGCTGCGTATGACATTGAGGAAACACACAGAAAAACAAAGAATACTAAAATTTTAAGGTTTTTCATTTTGATAGTTTTTTTTGATTAAAGGAGTGTAAATATACCTTTTTTCTGAACAAACTAAATGAAAAATCCGACCAGCTTTTATACTAATCGGATTATGGATTTGTTATTTTTTCTGCCACAGATTAAAAGGATTCTATGGATTATTTTCTTTGAAAAATTGGTTTGCCACGAATTGCACGAATTTCCACGAATTTATTTTCAACTTGGCTTATAAACGGATTCTAAAATCATTTTAATCCTTTAATCTGTGGCAAAAATATCAAACATTCTTCACAAACTAATTCGTGGAAATTCATGCAATTCGTGGCAACTAAAAAAAAATCAATTTAATCCTTTAATTAGTGGCAAAAAACATCTAACACTCTTCACAAACTAATTCGTGGAAATTAGTGTAATTCGTGGCAACTAAAAAATCATTTTAATCTGTGAAATCTGTGGCAAGAAACATATAAAGGTTGGTTTGCCACGAATTGCACGAATTTCCACGAATTTATTTTCAACTTGGCTTATAAACGGATTCTAAAATCATTTTAATCCTTTAATCTGTGGCAAAAATATCAAACATTCTTCACAAACTAATTCGTGTAATTCGTGTAATTCGTGGCAAAAAACATCTAACACTCTTCACAAACTAATTCGTGGAAATTAGTGTAATTCGTGGCAACTAAAAAAAAATCATTTTAATCTGTGAAATCTGTGGCAAGAAACATATAAAGGTTGGTTTGCCACGAATTACACTAATTTCCACGAATTTATTTTTCAATGTGGCTTATAAACGGATTCTAAAAATCTTTTTAATCCTTTAATCAGTGGCAAAAAACAATTAACACTCTTCACAAACTAATTCGTGGAAATTAGTGTAATTCGTGGCAACTAAAAAAAATCATTTTAATCTGTGTAATCTGTGGCTAAAACACAAAAATACTAACTAATAATAATCTTATGCTCGTGACGGTATTGCGATGCGCTTTTACCTGTATATTGTTTAAACGATTTACTAAAGTGACTGAAATTATTAAAACCGCTTTCGTAACAAACCTCATTTATACTTATAGGTTTTTCGGCCAAAAGTTTTGAGGCGTGCACCAATCTATATTCGTTTACAAACTCTGTAAAAGTTTTGTTGGAAATCTTTTTAAAATATCTACAAAAAGAAGGCGTTGTCATGCTCACTAAATTCGAAACCTCGTCGATAGCGATAGACTGCTGAAAATTATCTTTAACAAAATTAAAAACCACATTCATACGATCGTTATCCTGAGTCTGCAGTTCCATTGCAAAACCATCTGCGTTCAGCATTGTATACTCTTCAGACGAATCTAATTCATCCAGAATATTCAAAAGCGAAAGCAAACGTTCAAACGGAAGCTGGTCTTCCATTGCTTCTATTTTTTTTCCAATATGTTTTTTAGTTTCTCCGCCAAAAGCGATTCCGCCTTTAGACTGACTTAAAACATTTTGAATCTTTCTCATTTCCGGTACACCAAAAAAGCCATTCCCTAAAAATTCAGGTTTAATATGAATAACTGTTTCGTTTACGTTTCCCGTTTGTTCATTCGTAAAGCCGCAATGCGGCAAATTAGACCCTATCAAAATCAAACTACCATTTGTATAATAGGAAACATGGCTTCCTATTTGTCTTTTTCCAGCCCCGCCATTTATATAAACCAACTCAATCTCTGGATGATAATGCCATAAATGAGCTTTGCTATTGGTCTTTTCGGCGTGTTTAGTGTAGGTAAAAGAACTTCCGTATGAGTTAGTTATCACTTCAAGAGCTGGGGCAATTGCTTTCATGATAATTTCTTTAAAAAATAATAGCAAATTTAACAAAAACTCCTAGAATAATTTAAATTTTAACCTATAACGGTTTCGTAAATGAGAATTTTTCATTAAAATAACAAAAAGATAATCTAACAAATTATCACTAAAACGTCTTTTTTTAAACAACCCGTATTTTTATTCCAGATTTTTTTAAGATATCGTATTTATTCGACCTTTTTTATAGACATTCATAATTTATGTAAGAATATTGGAAGTTTTTCAAAACGTTAACATTTAGAAAACATTGAAAAATAACAACGTAATTAACTAAAACACCTAAAATAATTCAAATTTTAACCTATAACGGTTTCGTAAATGAGAATATAGCACATAAATTGGAAAATAGAGTTGATATTATTTTCGCATAGCTGAAGTAATTTTACATCAGAGAATTAGAGATAATAATTTTTAAAAACAAATACTATGAATAAGATAAAATTAAGTTTAGTGTGTGCAGTGCTTTTATCAGGAATCAGCACTTATGCGATTGATGGAAATGAGGACTTTAATCTTCATGTATTGAAAAACGGAAAAATGATCACTTTTGGTCTTAACCAAACTCAAAAAGCAAAATTAGCTATATACGATACAGATGGTACTTTATTGTATTCTGAAAATGCTTCTGGTAAAGACGGAATTTTAAGAACTTTCAGCTTACAAGAATTTCCTGATGGAGTTTACTTCTTAGAAGTTGAGGACAATGCAAAAAAAGTTAGATATGAAATTAATGTAAATAACGAGATCGCTACTTTATCTTCAAAAGCAATTTCATCTGTTTACAAAACAGTTTCAGACAAAAATACTAGCGTAGCAGTACGCTAAAAAACTTATACTTTCTCATAAGTATAAACTAAGGTTAGATAGTTAGTAAAGTTAAAAACGTAAGTTTTAAAAACAGCTCTTTGTGGTTATTGGGCTGTTTTTTTTTGTTTTAAACTTTTTTAAAAAGCGCTTAATTTATTTTCACGCAGATTCTGCAGATTCTGCAGATTTTTTATTGCAATTTTATATTACGTTCCCAGCGGTTGAAACAGCTGGCTATGTTTTCAATTGTATCTATATAAGAATACACCCATTCACCAAATCTCAAAAATCATATCAAATTCAAATATAGCCCGTGGTTTCAACCACGGGAACGCAGAGTCGATATTGTATTGTGATTATATTACGTTCCCAGCGGTTGAAACCGCTGGCTATGTTTTCAATTGTATCTAAACAAGAAATCTACAAATTCACCAAATCTTAAAAACCTCATCAAATTTAAATATAGCCCATGGTTTCAACCACGGGAACACAAAGTCGATATTGTATTGTGATTATATTACGTTCCCAGCGGTTGAAACCGCTGGCTATGTTTCCAATTGAATCTATTCAAGAAATCTACAAATTCACCAAATCTTAAAAACCTCATCAAATTTAAATATAGCCCATGGTTTCAACCACGGGAACACAAAGTTGATATTGTATTGTGATTATATTACGTTCCCAGCGGTTGAAACCGCTGGCTATGTTTTCAATTGAATCTATACAAGAAATCTAAGTATTCTCCACCTCCTAAATCACACCTTATTTCAATATAGCCCGTGGTTTCAACCACGGGAACACAAAGTCGATATTGTATTGTGATTATATTACGTTCCCAGCGGTTGAAACCGCTGGCTATGTTTCCAATTGAATCTATTCAAGAAATCTAAGTATTCTCCACCTCCTAATAAATCATATCAAATTTAAACGCGTGGTTTCAACCACGGGAACGTAAAGCTAATATTGTATTGTATACCTATATATAAGGTACAAAAACCTCAAAGTTATATTTTGCAAAAACATTGAAAAATAACATACGAATTAACAAAAACAATAAAAATAATTCAAATTTTAACCTATAACGGTTTCGTAAATGAGAATACAGCATCGAAATTGGAAAATAGAGTTGATAAAAAATACATATATCTAAAGTAATTTTACATCAGAGAATTAGAGATAATAACATCAAAAACAAATACCATGAAAAAGAATTTAAAATTGAGTTTAGTATGTGCTGTACTTTTATCAGGATTAAGTACTTATGCAATTGACGGAAACAATGCTTTTAATCTTCACGTATTAAGAGCTAACGGAAAACTAATCACTTTTGCTTTAAACCAAACTCAAAAAGCAAGTATTAGTATATATGACAAAAACAATAATTTAATTTATTCTGAAAACGCTTCTGGTAAAGACGGAATCTTAAGAACTTTTAGTTTAGAAGAATTTCCAACCGGAACTTACTTTTTAGAAATTGAAGATAACTTCAAAAAAGCAAGACACGAAATTACCGTTACAAATGATGCAACAGTTTTGTCTACAAAATCAATTAATTAAGCAGATTTCTGCAAAAAATATAGTGTGCCCCAAATACACTTAAAAATTTATACTCGCATACAGTATAAAAATGAGGTTAGATAGTTAGTAAAGTTAGAAAACGTAAGTTTTAGAAACAGCTCTTTGTGGTTATTGAGCTGTTTTTTTTTGCTCTTTACTTTTTGGTAAAACCTACTTTACAAATTCACTTCTTTAAGAGTTGGTTTATTATTAAAATGTAAGAAAAACGTAAAATCAAATATTTACAAAAACATTGAAAAATAACAACCTAATTAACAAAAACGATATAAATAATTCAAATTTTAACCTATAACGGTTTCGTAAATGAGAATACAGCATCTAAATTGGAGAATAGAGTTGTTAAAAAATAAGCACTTCTGTAATACTTTTACATCAGAGAATTAAACTAATAATTTAAAACTAACAGTTATGAAAAAGATTTTAAAATTGAGTTTAGTATGTGCAGTACTTTTTACAGGAAGTACATATGCAATTGATGGAAATGAAGACTTTAATCTTCATGTAATAAAAGCCAACGGAAAGCTTATCACATTTGCGATCAACAAATTGCAAAAAGCAACCCTGACGATTTATGACAAAGACGGAAATCTAATTTACTCTGAAACTGCTTCAGGTAAAGATGGAATATTAAGAACTTTTAGCTTAGAAGAATTTCCTGAGGGAACTTATTTTTTAGAAGCTGAAGACAATGTAAAAAAAGTGAGACACGAAATTACAATTACAGACGATACAACTGTATTATCTGCAAAAGCAGTTTCATCTGTTTATAAAACAGGTTCAGAAAAAAATACAAGCGTAGCAGTGCGCTAAAAAAGTTATACTTCTCATAAGTATAAAATAAGGTTAGATAGTTAGTAAAGTTTAAAAACGCAAGTTTTAGAAACAGCTCTTTGTGATTATTGAGCTGTTTTTTTATGCTAATTTTTTTTGGAAAATGAAAAATATTTTTTTTTTGGAAAATTATTCTTAATAAATGTATGTGTCTGGTTTTTACAGCATTAAAAAAAATGAAATTTTTTAAAACCGCAAGCCCCGTATTTACGTACATTGCGTAGACAAAACACAGAAACAGTTTGAATTCAGCATTTTATATCTTAAAAAAGGTGATTTTTTTGCTAAAAATTAAATTTGTATTTGTAGTTTTGACCGTTCCACATTTAGTAATAAAACTTTAAAAAAACATGACAAAATTTACCAAAGCCGGTCTAGTTGCAGCTTTCTTTTTTGCAACTTTATTTTCTTACGCTATTGATGGAAAAGGGGATTACATTTTAAACATTCAAACTGGAAACGGAAAAGTAGTTAGCTTTACTTTAAACACAGTTGAAAAATCATCTTTTTCTATCTATGACGAAAATCACAATTTACTTTATGCGGGAGATTCTGCAGCAAACAAATTAGAGGTTTCGAAAACAATAAGTTTAGAAGGTTTACCAGCCGGAACTTATGTGTTAGAAGTTAAAGCAAACGACAAAGTTGCTAAACACGAAATTAAAGTTGTTGCGAAAAAGGCAAAAACTGTTAAGTTAGACGAGTCGGTAAACGAAAGTCCTGGGTTTCGTCGTTAAACCACTTTTTTTTGCCCCACAAAAAAAAATGAAAGCAGCTCTATAAGATGGAGCTGCTTTTTTTATGGATAATCTCTTGATCATTCAGAAAATATTGCATTAGAAACTTTTCTGAAATCATTTATTTTCTCTTTAATTTGTCTCAGTGATAATTTTATATAATTCTTGACAATAAGTAAATTTCTCATTTTGTCGATTTCTTTTATTTTCCTGTCCGGCTTCATAAACCGAAACCTGAAACCAATATAATACCCTAATTGCCATATTTTGGGCTAAAGGATTTTTATTATCTAACTTCATATTATTCAAATCTTTAATTTCAGATTTCCAAAACTTAAAATTAGAATTACTCTTAACCGATTTTAATTCCTGTTCAAATCGAAACCAAAGTTTATCTAAAATTTTATTTTCCAAAACCTTTATCTCCTCCATTTTTGCTATTTCATCTTTATACTCTCTGGATTTTTTGATTTCGGCAATTTTAGCTCTTAGAAAATTATCTTCGTTTGTATTAAAAAAAGTAATTCCTTTTTCATAGCCATTTACAGAAAGAACCATTTCTTTATTTGCCTTTAAACTATCAGCTATTCGCAAATTAATATCATAAATTCTTTTAATAATGGTATCGTTCTTTGGTCTTATATTTTTTCTGTAGGCCTGAATTTCCAGCCAGTCAAATGCACGAAGCATTTCAGACTGCTTAGGCCAAACATGATCTTCGTGAGCAATAAAAAGTGTATTTACCAGCTTTGCATTATCCAGCCATTCTTTATTTTCCAGCATTTCCTGATAATTCATATCCTTATCTCCAACCATGCCCACATAAGAGAAATTATTAGAAGGCAGTATAAATTTATCCATACCATTAAAAGAAGCACCGCAAGCAATAACGCCTTGAAAAACGCCTGTAGATATCCCAAAAAAACTGGCTAATCTTGCACCGCCCGAAAAACCTGCAATATAAAGCTGCGAAGTATCAATAGCATAGGTTTGTAATACATAATCAAATAATCTATTAGCAATAGCAATATTATCTTGAGTTGATCCATTTTTTAAAGTATTAGAGCAAACCAAAATATAATTATACGTTTCTGCGGCCAGAATAAACGGTTCAATTCCTTTTTTGCCCCTTGCAGCTGGTTCAAAAATAAAAACCAATGCTAATGGAGTTTTAGCATCGTATTTTTTAGGAAAATATATAGCATACGATTCCGTTGGGGTATTTGCAATTTTTACCGAATCGATAATAACTCCCGTTTGCAACGATTGCTTATTTTGAGTATAACCAAAAATCGTAACAAAAAGAAACAGAATACAATAGATAGTGTTTTTCATAATACTAAAATAAAAAAACCTTTCATTTCTGAAAGGTTTCTCAATTAATATCTTTATTTCTCTTTTAGTAATTTCTCTAAATATTCGATTTTTTCTCTTTCTGATTGAAGCAAACGTTCGTAAAGATTTTTATTTTCTTCTACAGTTTCCATTAATTTATCTAATGGATTGAAAGTGCAATTATTAAGTCCAAAATAGTTATTAGGACTTTCATTAAAAGTATTGAAATAATTAATTGCTGCTTCTTCCGAAAAATTCTTAATGGCTTCAACCGTTACACCAAGAGCTTTTGCAACTTCAATAAGTTTTGCTTCATCTATAGTTTCGCTGTTTTCTATAGCCGAAACTGCTTGTTGGTTAGTTCCTAAAGCTTGCGCCAAAGCTTCCTGTTTCATATCACGAAGTTCACGAATACGGCTTATTTTTCGCCCTATATGATTTGGTTTTGTTAGTGTGCTCATAATTCAAAGATAATAATAAAGTGTCAAAATCGGTAAAATGTAAAAAACAGATTTTCTTCCGTACAATACGGCAAAAAATGATTTGCTACAGAACAATCAATTTCTTCCTTCGCCGAACCAAACAAAAGTACAATTTTTCTTATAATAAATTTATAAAAGCCAAATTGTAACGTAATTATCTAACACAACTAAATTATACGCCTTATGGAAACAAATGAATTTGAAATTGTAAAAAACCTAAAAAGATTAACTGCTCTGCATTTCCGAACTCTAAAACCCGCCAATGACGAATCTAAAAATTATATCGCTCAAATTGAGGTTTTAAATTATCTTGAATTAGGCTGCGTTATTACCGATATGCTAAAATTATGCATTCTAGCCCTCGATCACGATATGCATAATGTTCCAGAAAAGAAAAACCAATCTATTAATGTGGGTTTAGTTTTAGAAACTGTTTTGCAAATGTTTCCTTTGAATGAAATGGAGTTTTTGAGTTGTGTTGGGGAGGTTGTTGGGGAATGATTTTCTGCTGATTTATTCTGGCGCTGGCAAATGGATTTTTGATTACGGAATTTCTTGTCATGATGGATTGAAATCCATCCCTACAATATGTTTCGTTCCTTCGGAACTTTTTATAGAACTTTATTAAAAATAACCACAATATTGTCATTTCGACGGAGGAGAAATCGCACTAGTAATTCTGCAAAGATTGGCGACTTGCATTGTCGAGCTTCTAATGCGATTTCTCCCTTCGGTCGAAATGACAAACTTCATGGGATTTTATTGTTTGCAGGTGTAAGCAAATGGAATTAATTACGGAATTTCTTTGTCATGATGGATTAAAATCCATCTCTACAATATGATTCGTTCCTCCGGAACTCTTTATAGAACTTTATAAAATTAACCACAATATTGTCATAATGCTACTTAAGAAACAAAAAACTTGATTTTAAATAATAGTTTTTTTCTAAAGAAAAATTTTAAATAGTTTACTACTTTAGCGATATAATTACAGAAGCATGGCAAACGAGAGAAAGACAGATATATTAGTAAGCAAACTATTAGAAATTGCTAAAATTAACTATACCCCAAACGGCAGTGATATTAAAGAAATTCAAACAGCATTAAAATCTGCTTCTAAAAAAGGTACTGGAAAATCAGGTTTTCCTGAATATGTTGCAATATCTAAAGATTTCATCTTAGTAATTGAAAATAAATCTTCACTCGACAAACAAGTTCTATATTCTGACGAAGAAAGCCAAGTTTTATCTAATGATTCTAAAGCAATTACTAATTATGCCGAAAATGGAGCATTGCATTATGCAAACGAAATAATATTAAAAACTAATTTCAAAAAAATATTTGCTTTTGGTTGCTCGGGCGATGAAAAGCATCACGTAATTCGACCAATTTATGTAGACCAGAACGGTTATACACTTCTTGAAAAAGTTGAAAATTTTGAAAATTTTACTGAAAAAAATATTGAAAAATATTACAAGGAACAAGTTTTAGGTGAAACACCGCAAGAAACAATTGAATTAGAGGATATTTTAAAAAAATCTTCTGAACTACATGAAGCACTTCGTAATTATGGTCAATTAGGTAATGACCAAAAACCACTTGTAGTTTCAGCAATTCTTTTAGCATTAAGTGAAGAATCTTTTAATTTAGATTCTCTAACAGGAGATACAATCAAAACTGATGGACAAAAAATTTATGATGCACTTTCAACTCACATGTCTAGAGTACAAGTTCAACCCGAAACAAAAAAAGAGGTTGTTTTAAATCAGTTTAATATAATTAGAGATAATACTGTTTTAAACCAAAAAGACTCTAGACTAACAATTGAAACTTCGAAAAATACTTTTTTAGAAAAAACACCTTTAAAATATTTTGCAGAGTATATAAACAAAAATATACTATCATCTGTAATAGCGAATAATACTGAAGATGTTTTAGGTAGATTCTATGGCGAATTTATGCGTTATGGTGGTAGTGATGGTCAAACTTTAGGTGTTATTTTAACTCCTAAACACATTACTGAATTATTTACTGAGCTTATTAATTTAAAACCTTCTGATACTATTTTTGATCCCTGTTGTGGGACAGGTGGTTTTCTTATTGCAGGAATGCATAAAATGTTAAATCAGGCAAAAAACTCTAATGAGAAAGCAATCATAAAAAAGGATAAGATACATGGTATAGAAATTAAGGCTGAAATGTTTTCAATTGCAACTACAAATATGATTTTGCGAGGGGATGGAAAAAGTAACTTAATTAAAGACGATTTTTTAAGAAGAAGCATAACAGATTTACAAAAAAACAACTATACTGTTGGTTTTATTAATCCACCGTATTCTCAAGCCAAAGGCAAAGATACTGCACATTTATCTGAAATTAATTTTATTAAACATTTACTCGATAGCTTAGCCGAAGGTGGCAGATGTGTTGCCATCATTCCATTATCTACAATGGTAGGGAAAACAAAAGAAGACAAATTAATTAAAAAAATGATTTTAGAAAATCATACCCTTGAGGGCGTAATCACACTAAATAAAAACACTTTTTATGGCGTAGGCACTAATACTTGTATTGCTATTTTCACTGCACATCAACCTCACTCAGATAAAAAATATTCTAAATTTATTAATTATGAAGATGATGGATTTGTAGTTAGTAAACATATAGGATTAGTTGAAACTACAAGAGCTATTTCACAAAAAAATCATTTACTTGATTGCTGGCTACATGACAAACCAGCTGAAAGCAAGTTTATGGTAAAAACAACTATAAAACCAGAGGATGAATGGCTACACTCCTTCTATTATTTTAATGATGAAATCCCAAATCAGGAAGATTTTGAAAAAACAGTTGCGGATTATTTAACTTTCGAATTCAATATGGTAATGCAAGATCGTGAATATTTATTCGATAACATTTAATAATAATGGATTTAAATAATATTTTATGGGAAGAATACGTCTTTGAAGACGTTTTTAAAATCTATTCGACTAAAAGTGGAATTGATAAAAATAAACTTATTTTAAAAAAAGGGAACATACCATATGTAACTAGAACCGAAAAAAATAATGCAATTGATTTTTTTATTTGTGAGCAAGACGAACAATATGAAAAGGATAAAAAAAATGTAATAACAATTGGTTTAGATACACAAACTGTTTTTTATCAAAAACACGAGTTTTACACTGGCCAAAATATTCAAATTTTAGAAAACGATAATCTAAATTTTAATAATTCCCAATTTTTAATTCCACTAATAAAAAAACAAATGGAAAAGTTCAGTTGGGGCGGTAATGGTGCAACATTAACGAGACTAAAAAGAACTAGAATTATTCTACCTTCCAAAAATAGCAAACCAGATTTTTTGTTTATGGAGCAATTTATACAACAAAAAGAGAAAGAAAAATTAGACAAATTTTTAGATTATATTACCAAAAAAATTAACGAAGTAAAAGACTATAAAGAAGTAAAACTTATTGAAAAAAAAGATTGGGTCGAATATAAATTAAGTGATTTATTTCATTTTGAAAAAGGTAATCAAAATAACATGACGGCCTTAAAAAATGGAAAAATTCCTTTAGTATCAGCCAAAAATGGTGATAATGGTTTAAAAAACTTTGTTTCTAAAAATAACAAAAAAATATTTTATCATAATTGCTTAACACTTAATAATGATGGCGATGGTGGTGCTGGTATAGCATATTATCAGCCTTATGATTTTTTATTAGATAGTCACGTAACCGCATTAACCCCAAAAATGAAGTTAAATAGATTTGTATTACTCTTTATTTCAAGATGCATTACTTCACAAAGAAATAAATTTGGTCACGGTTATTCTTTAACAAACAATAGAATAACAGCATTTAAAATGATGCTTCCCATCAACTCAAAAAAAGAACCAGATTATGAATATATGGAAAATTACATAAAAAAAGATCGAATTTGAAAAATTAAGCAAATACATGAAAAGGATAAAAAGTAAACTATAAGATACAATCTATTAATAAATTATTTATATGGGAATACAATTAGGTCAGTATGATAGAGAATTAATAAAAAGAACTATTGAATTAAATAAAAAATATAAAGGAATTTACAATATAACATTATTAATGAATTCACTTTTAAGCTTAATTGTTTTACCAAATGAAAAAAGAAGCTTTAGAAATATTCAATTTCTGAAAAGTAGCATATATAGTATTCCCGAAATTCAAAATATAATATCTCAAGCCGGTTTTATTTTTGATTCAGGTTTTTACAAACAAACTATCAACGGAGTTAAAACCAATACCCAAAATCCTAGAGATTTAGAGAATTTACTTAGGAGAATTCGAAATGGAATTTCTCACCAAAGAATAGAACCAATAAGTGACATAAACAATAAGTGGATAGGAGTAATTATACAAGATTATTCATCTAATAATGTATGTGGGCTAAATGTTCATTTCACAATAAGTGAGTTGAAGAGTTTTGCTTTATTTATAGGTAATTCATACCTAAACGAATTACCGGAATAATACTTTTCCAATTAATTCCACACATCAAATTGTAGTCAACTAACTACTTATATTGTTGGGTAATTTAAAACACCCATTTTTTGCATTTCAATTTCAAAAAAACAAAAAAACCTCTCAAAAATCTGAGAGGTTTTTCCATATCATTAAAAAATTATTTACATATTCCTTCTATACTGCCCACCCACTTCAAACAACGCCGAAGTAATCTGACCCAAAGAACAAACCTTAGTAGCTTCCATTAAATGATCGAATAAATTTTCGTTTTTAATAGCCGCTTGCTGTAAATTATTTAAATGTTCATTAACTTTTGCTTCGTGAAATTGATGTAAGTTATCCAGCATCGTAATTTGATATTGTTTTTCTTCTTCGGTTGCACGAATAACCTCAGCTGGAATTACCGTTGGTGAACCTTTTGAACTCAGGAAAGTATTTACTCCCACAATTGGGAAATCGCCGTTGTGTTTCAAAGTTTCGTAATACAAACTTTCTTCCTGAATTTTAGATCTTTGGTACATTGTTTCCATTGCGCCAAGAACTCCGCCACGTTCTGTAATTCTGTCAAATTCCTGTAAAACTGCAGCTTCCACTAAATCAGTCAATTCTTCGATAATGAACGAACCTTGAATTGGGTTTTCATTTTTCGCCAAGCCTAATTCTTTATTAATAATCAACTGAATTGCCATTGCACGACGCACAGATTCTTCTGTTGGCGTTGTAATCGCTTCATCGTAAGCGTTTGTGTGCAGTGAATTACAGTTATCATAAATGGCGTATAAAGCTTGTAAAGTCGTTCTAATATCGTTGAAATCAATTTCCTGCGCATGCAATGAACGTCCCGAAGTTTGAATATGATATTTCAGCATTTGCGCTCTTTCGTTGGCTCCGTATTTGTTTTTCATGGCTTTTGCCCAAATTTTACGTGCCACACGACCAATAACCGAATATTCTGGATCAACTCCGTTTGAGAAGAAGAATGATAAATTTGGTCCAAAATCGTTGATGTTCATTCCGCGGCTCAAATAATATTCCACGTAAGTAAAACCATTTGAAAGCGTAAAAGCCAATTGCGTAATTGGGTTTGCTCCCGCCTCGGCAATATGATATCCTGAAATCGAAACCGAATAGAAATTTCGAACGTTTTTAGTAATAAAATATTCCTGAACGTCGCCCATTAATCGTAAAGCAAATTCGGTTGAGAAAATACAAGTATTCTGTGCTTGATCTTCTTTTAAAATATCGGCCTGAACCGTTCCACGAACTTGTGATAACGTTTTGACTTTTATTTCATTATAAACATCTAAAGGTAAAACCTGATCTCCAGTAACGCCTAAAAGCATTAATCCTAAACCATTGTTTCCTTCTGGTAAATCGCCTTGGTATTTTGGTCTTTCAATACCTTTTCCAGCATATATTTTGGTGATTTTTGCCTCAACTTCTTTTTCTAATTCATTGGCTTTAATGTACAATTCGCATTGCTGATCGATTGCCGCATTCATAAAAAAGCCTAAAAGCATTGGTGCAGGCCCATTGATCGTCATACTTACAGATGTTAAAGCATGAACCAAATCGAAACCTGAATAGAGTTTTTTAGCATCATCTAAACAACAAATAGAAACTCCCGCATTTCCAATTTTTCCGTAAATATCCGGACGTAAATCTGGATCGTTTCCGTATAAAGTAACGCTGTCAAAAGCAGTCGAAAGTCGTTTTGCAGGCAATCCCGCACTTACATAATGAAAACGTTTATTTGTTCTTTCTGGTCCGCCCTCGCCCGCAAACATTCTCGACGGATCTTCGCCTTCGCGTTTAAACGGATATAATCCCGAAGCAAAAGGAAATTCGCCAGGAACATTTTCTTGTAAATTCCAACGCAAAATATCGCCCCAGCCTTCATATTTAGGCAAAGCAATTTTTGGGATTTGTAAATGCGATAAACTTTCAGAATGCGTTGCAATCTTGATTTCTTTATCACGAACTTTAAACGAGTAAATCGGATTTTTATATTTGGCTACTTTTTCATCCCAATTCAGGATAATTTCCCAATTGTACGGATCTAAATCCATTTTTACTTTATCAAACTGATTCAATAAAAGATTTAAAAAGATTCTGTTTTCATCATGTGGCTGACCTGCGCTTGGTAAAACAGTCGAATCATCGATTCCTGCTTTATTAATTTGTGGCACTTTTCCAGAAACCGATTCTATGGTTTTGAAAATTCCGTATAATTTCTGCGCTACTTTTTGCTGCGAAAGTGCGATTTCATCATAAGATCTGTTATTCTCTGCAATTTCAGATAAATAACGCGTTCTGTGTGGCGGAATCACAAAGATTTTCTCGCTCATTTCTTTAGTGATTTCAAAGGTCGATTTCAAATCTGAAGCCGTTTTTTCAACCACTTTATCCATAATCGCTTTGTAAAGCGTGTTCATTCCCGGATCGTTAAACTGCGAAGCAATTGTTCCGAAAACTGGCATTTCATCAGGATTTTTATCCCAAAGATTATGGTTTCTTTGATATTGTTTTTTTACATCGCGCAAAGCGTCTAAAGCTCCGCGTTTATCAAATTTATTTAAAGCTACTAAATCGGCAAAATCAAGCATGTCGATTTTTTCCAATTGTGTTGCGGCTCCAAATTCCGGCGTCATTACATATAAGGATACATCAGAATGATCCATAATCTCAGTATCAGACTGACCAATTCCTGAAGTTTCCAGGATAATCAAATCATATTTTGCGGCTTTTAAAACCTGAATTGCTTCGGCTACATATTTAGATAAAGCCAAATTCGACTGACGTGTCGCCAGCGAACGCATATATACACGAGGATTATTTATGGCATTCATACGGATTCTGTCTCCTAAAAGCGCTCCTCCGGTTTTTCTCTTAGAAGGATCGACAGAAATTAATCCGATTGTTTTTTCAGGAAAATCAATTAAAAAACGACGAACCAATTCATCAACCAAAGATGATTTTCCGGCGCCGCCCGTTCCTGTAATTCCCAAAACCGGAATTATAGAATTGGTATTGCTTTCGTGAATTTTATCAAAAACTGGTTTTGCAATTTCAGGGAAATTCTCGGCTGCCGAAATTAAACGTGCAATCGCCGTAGGAACTTTATTTTCGATATGATCGATTTCTCCGTTTAATTTATCTCCAATAGGAAAATCAGCCTGCTGTACCAAATCATTAATCATTCCCTGAAGCCCTAACGAGCGGCCGTCATCTGGCGCATAAATTCGGGTAATTCCATATTCATGCAATTCTGAAATTTCGCTTGGCAGAATCACTCCGCCGCCGCCGCCAAAAATTTTAATGTGTCCCGCTCCTTTTTCATGAAGCAAGTCATACATATATTTAAAGTATTCGTTGTGCCCGCCTTGGTAAGATGTCATCGCAATGGCATTAGCATCTTCCTGAATGGCTGTATTAACCACTTCCTCTACACTTCTGTCATGTCCAAGGTGAATTACCTCAACTCCAGTTGACTGAATAATACGACGCATGATGTTAATTGCTGCATCATGGCCGTCAAAAAGCGACGCAGCGGTTACAATTCTTACTTTATTTTTAGGAATATATGGTATTTGTTGTTCCATTTTATGAATATGATAATTTTATGGACGCAATTTACAAAATATTTTAATATTTGTTTATGATCAAACCTTTATGTTTTTAAAAAATATATCGATTTCGTTAATAACTAGGGTAACAAATTTTCTAACCAGCTGATTTATACTATATAAACCTACAACATGGCAATCTTGCAAAATCTAAATGTAATAAAGCAACTCATTATCAATAACCTAAAGTAATTTAGCAGTGTAGAAAAGGCCCCAAATTTTTACCCAGAACTTTCGAATCTAAGTAGTAACGTAAAAATTGAAATGAAAATGAAAACGACATATCCACTAAGCATAATTTTAGCTCTTAGTTTCACTATTTTATCTTTCGGAAAGCATAATAATAGTACTACCAGAGAAAACATAAGTTTAAATAAATCTTATCTAAATAACAATTCAGATACAAAAGTTGACAGTGAAGTATTGACTGATTTCTTTAAAAGGTATTCTGATTTAAAAAAATATCAAAACGAGGTTACCTCATTGTACAAAACAAGGTCTTACGGACCAATTTGGTTTGAAGATGACAAAATCAACGAGTTTGGAAAAACCTTATATGATAAATTGAATGATACTTATGAGGAAGGTTTAATTTTTGAACTTCCTTATAAATATGAAATTGATCAAATTTTCAAAAAAAGATCAAATGATAAACCATCAAAAGCAGATTCCGATATGCTTTTGACAGCAGCATACATCATATATATGAACCGTGTGTATGTTGGTTTAGATGCCGAAACTGCTAAAAAAACAGGATGGCTCCTTCCAAAAAAAGAAATATCTTATGATACTTTGTTAGATTCTTTAATGACTCAACCTACATTATTAGAGAAAAATGACGAGCTTCTTTTTAGCCAATACTATAAATTGCAGGATGCACTTAAAAAATACAGAGAAATAGAAAAATCTGGTGTTTGGAAACCTATCGTTGCCGAATCTCCTTATAAAGATTTACGACCTGATGCCAATACACCAACAATTGGACAAGTTAGAACGAGATTATTTATTTTGGGCGATTTAGATCATGATTCTAAAAGTAATTTTTATGATCGTGAATTAATGGATGGTGTAATGAAATATAAACTTAGAAATGGTTTTAAACCAAATTACATTCTGTCTGAAGATCATATTAAAGAAATGAACATTCCGTTGAAAGACAAGATTAATACCTTGATGGTGAACATGGAAAGATGTCGTTGGATTTCTCCAAAAATTCTAAAAGACAAAGAATATATTATTGTAAATATTCCTTCTTTTGAATTAGTGTATGTAAAAAACGGAAAACCGGAACTTACTTCTAAAGTTTTTGTGGGATCTGCCGTGACTAAAACAACTATATTTAATGGGAATATTGACAAAATTGTTTTCAGCCCATATTGGACAGTTCCTCAAAGTATTGTCGAAAACGAATTGAAAATGAAAATAGCTGCCGATCCTAATTACTTGACAGAAAAAAATATGGAAATAGTTAATGGTCAGGTAAGACAAAAACCGGGTCCAAACAACTCTCTTGGATTAGTGAAATTTATTTTCCCAAATCCTGAAGATATTTACATGCACGATACTCCTGCAAAATCATTATTTGATTTTGAAAGAAGAACTTTTAGCCACGGTTGTATTAATGTAAACAAAGCCAAAGAATTAGCTATTGCCATGCTTAAAGATTATCCAGAATGGACAACAGAAAAAATCAATACAGCAATGGAAGGGAAAACTGAAACTACTTTTAAACTGCCAAATAAAGTGCCTATTTACATTACTTATTTTACTTCATGGGTACATGATTCTGGAGAAATTAGTTTTTATCAGGATGTTTATGAAAAAGATACAGAGTTAAATAATTTCTTATTTCCGGTTGATGGCGTAGCTTCAAACTAAATATTATAATAAATCATAAATAAAATAAAATCGGGAATTCAATCAAATGAATTCTCGATTTTTCTTTTTTTAAAATTAACCTAACTTATTAATATTAAAACTTCTAAGTCTAAAAATATTTTGATTTCCGTCGCAACTTTGCAGTGTAATACTACCACTAATATTAATTGCAAAATCAATTTATCATGAAAACAGAGAATATCGATGGATTAACACTTTTTGAAATAAATTTATTAATTCAACAAGGAGCAAGATTTGTAATGTTTCCTAATATGATGACTAAATTTAAAAGTTATACGATTTATTTTGTTCGCCCTGAAGAAAAAACTTTTAAATATGCCATAAAACACTTTTTAAAAAATATAGCAAATTGCTGGCATACAATACCTTTTAGACCACTTTATCTTTCTAAATCTTTATTTTATTTAGCTATTGGCGGTCAAAACTACACTCATGCAGTACTGGCAGATTTAAAAACCATAAATCCTGTCTACAACCCAAACCTATACTGCTTACAATACGTTTAAACTGCCTTTTTTGTCCCTAAAAATCTTAGTTATAAATATGTTTCGGTAAACCAAAAGCTATCCAAACAATCAGGCAATCCCTACTCTGCTCGAATAAAATGTTTTTTTAGTAATTTGTTTATCTCAAACAATGAATTAAATCATCTTATAAATTTTATAAGATGATTTTTTGTTATTAAGACCTAGGTAAATTTCCTGATTTTTCTATATCTATAAACTAATATATACATGTTATTTGAAGTAAAACCTATTTTTTTTTGTCTTAAAATACTACTTTAAAATCATTTTGAGGCTTATATGCTAATAGATTAAATAGAGATTTGCAGATTCCAATTCATCCATTTACAAATGAAAAAATACGTTTTAATTTTTAGTCTTACTATAGCAACTTTACTTATTTCATGCAATAAATTTACAACAGAAGATGGGATTATATCTGATGGAATCAGCAATCCAAAACCACCAAAAGCTATAGGGCCTCCGCGTATATTATTTATAGGAAATAGCCAAATTGAATATTTTGTAAGTGCTCCTACTCTGTTTCAGGAATTATGTAATTGCAATAATAAACATATAAATGTACAGCAATTGGTAACGATGGGAGTTTCACTTGATAAAGTTTATTATACTAATAAAACAGAAGCTAATCAAATTTTTTCTAATAGAGATAAGGATGGAAATTATTATGATTTTGTTGTGCTTCAGGAAGCGACGCCAATTGCATTAACAGATCTTGAAAAATATAGATCAAATTTAAAATTAATTGTAGAAAAAATACATAAAAACAGCCCGGATGTTGCCATATATGTCTATCAAAATATGTCTCCATTACCATATACAAATCCAGAATATAATGATTATTATAAAGAATTACAAAAGAATGCTATTTTAGCCGCCGCTTTTATTAAAAATGCAGGTTTATTGAGGATTGGTGATGCTGTTAAAGATGCATATGACGGTAAAAGCGGTTATAAATATTTAAGTGATAATAAAGATAATCTTCGTTATGGTAAAAATATACTTCACTTTACAAACGATGGCGGTTTTTTACAGGCAGTTTTACTATACTCAGCTATATTTGACAAAACACCAATTATTCCTAAAAAACTTATTTTAAGCACAGGAACTGGAGATAAAGACAATATGAGAAAACAAGAAGTGAATAAAGTAATCAGTAATCCAAAGGCTTTAGAAGAAATAGCTTTTAATAATCGTTAAACTTTAAAAACAAAAAATCATCTTATAGTTTATAAGGTGATTTTTTTATTTTGTTTCATCTGAAAATTAATATCTTTCAGAAAATTAACCTAACCAACAAATTAACCTTTATTATTATGAATGATGATTTTCAACCTCAAAAAAATTGGTGGGACAGAAACTGGAAATGGTTTGTACCAACAGGATGTTTAAGCCTTTTAGTGCTTTTTGCTTTATTTATTGGCGGAATATTTTTTGGAGTAACATCGATGATGAAAGATTCTGATGCTTTTAAAGAATCGATGACAGCCGTACAGCACAATAAAGTTGTAATCGAAAAATTAGGAAATCCAATTGAAACCGACGGAATGATATCTGGAAGTATAAGTACAAACAACAATACCGGAAATTGCGATTTACAAATTCCGATAAAAGGCCCTAAAGGAAAAGCGACTCTATTTGTTGTTGCCACAAAAAGAGGTGAATGGAAATACGATCAAATGTCTGTTTATATTGAGAAAACAAAAGAAGAGATTGATTTATTGAAGAAATAGATTTTTTTTTTAAGTTTCTAAGATGCTGAGTTTTTTAACTATTTGATTTTATATTAAATTAAAATATTACGAATGTTAATAATAAAACAAAATGTTACGTGTCGTTAAATAAATTGTGGCTTTATTTTTGAATATGTAGTATTTTTGAACCTTATAAAACCCCAATAAATGAAAAAGATTTTTTTATTAGCCATTACATTTTCTCTAACGTCATGTGCGCAGGTACAGCAGACTTTAAATCAATTACCGCAAATATCTTCTCAAATTCCGGGAGTTGGCGGTGTTGATATCGCTTCTGGACTAAAAGAAGCCCTTAACAAAGGAATTACGCAGCAAGTAAGTAAATTAACCGCTGTAGATGGTTTTTATAAAAATGAAGCCGTAAAAATTTTAATGCCGGAAGAATTACAAAAAGTAGATGCTACATTGCGTAAAATTGGTCTTAGTTCACTGGCCGATGAAGGAATTAAAGTTTTAAACCGCGCAGCCGAAGATGCTGTAAAAGAAGCAACACCTATATTTGTTTCGGCAGTTAAAAATATGTCTTTTACAGATGCTAAAAATATTCTGTTAGGAAATGACAGTGCAGCAACTAGTTATTTACAAGGAACTACAACAACAGCTTTATACGGAAAATTTAATCCGGTAATTAAAAGTTCTTTTGCAAAAGTGGGTGCCGATGTTGTCTGGACAAAAATTATCAACAAATACAACACTATTCCGTTAGTGAAAAAAGTAAATCCTGATTTGACTGATTATACAACAAATCAAGCACTAGCAGGAGTTTTTAAAATGATTGCTGTAGAAGAAAAAGATATCCGTAATAATATCAGTGCAAGAACAACGCCTTTATTAAAAAGCGTTTTTGCAATGCAGGACGGAAAATAGTTTTTTCTAAAGGTTCAAAGGCTCAGAGTTACAAAGATACAAAGCAGCCTTTGTCACTTTGAACCTTTGCAGCTTTGTCACTAACCAAAAACCAAAAAAACGAAATGCAAAAAATAACCATTCTGATTCATTGCAAAGACCAAAAAAACATCATTGCATCAGTAACTACTTTTATTGCAAAAGTAGAAGGAAATATTACCTACATCGACCAGCATGTTGATGTGGAGCAAAATGTATTTTTTATGCGATTGGAATGTGAATTTACCAATCCTAAAATTACCATTGAATCCTTAAAGGAAGAATTTAATAAAACTCTTGCGGTCGATTTTCATATGTCATGGGATTTGTACAATCAGGAGCAGAAACCAAAAATGGCTTTGTTTGTCTCTAAATATGATCATTGTTTATTTGATATTTTAGGCCGATACAGCGCAGAAGAATTAAATGTTGAAATTCCGGTTATTATAAGCAATCATAACGATTTACGATCTGTTGCAGAACGTTTTGATATTCCGTTTCACTGTGTTCCTTTTACGAAAGACAACAAGGAAGAAGGCGAAGCAAAACAAATTGAGCTTTTAAAAAGATATGATATTGATTTTATTGTTTTAGCGCGCTATATGCAGATTATTACACCAAAATTAATTTCGCTTTACGAAAATAGGATTATCAATATCCACCATTCCTTTTTACCGGCATTTCCGGGTGCAAAACCCTATCATTCGGCATTTAAACGCGGAGTAAAAATTATTGGTGCAACAAGTCATTATGTTACAGAAGAATTAGATGAAGGGCCAATTATCGAACAGGATATTGCCAGAGTTTCTCATATTCATTCGGTGGAAGATTTTATTATGAAAGGCCGTGACTTAGAACGTATTGTTTTGGCTAGGGCTATTAAATTACATTCTGAACGTAAAACAATGGTTTACAGTAATAAGACGGTTGTGTTTTCTTAAGATGCTGAGATTCTAAGTTTTTTTCGCAAAGGTTTTATGTGTAGATTTTGCCCTCAGATTTAACGGATTAAACTGGTTTTCTTTGAACCTTTGTAACTCGTAACTCTGAACCTTTGAACTTAAAAAAATAAACAAACCCGACAGGTATTTAAAATCTGTCGGGTTTGATTTTTATATAAAGTAAGAAAGCTTTGAACCTTTGTTACTCTGGATCTTTGAACCTTTTAAAACTATTTAAGTAAATCGAATCGATCCAGATTCATTACTTTGGTCCATGCTGCGACGAAATCTTTTACAAATTTTTCTTTGGCATCGTTACAGCCATAAACCTCAGCTATAGCACGAAGTTCAGAATTAGAACCAAATATAAGATCTGCACGGGTTGCTGTCCATTTTATTTCTCCTGTTGCACGATTACGTCCTTCAAAAATTTCTCCGGTTTCGTTAATCGCTTTCCAGGTAGTACCCAAATCTAATAAGTTAATAAAGAAATCATTATTTAATGTTCCTGCATTTGCGGTAAGCACACCATGTTTAGAACCATCGTAATTGGCATTCAATACTCTTAAACCTCCAACCAAGACCGTCATTTCAGGTACTGTAAGGCTTAATAATTGCGCTTTGTCTATCAAAAGTTCTTCTGTTATTGCACTCGTTTTAGCACTTTTATAGTTTCTGAATCCATCTGCTTTTGGCTCTAATGCCTCAAACGAATGCACATCTGTCTGCTCTAAAACTGCATCTCCTCTTCCCTGTGTAAAAGGAACCCCAATATTTAATCCAGCATTTGATGCCGCTTTTTCGATCGCCACTGATCCTCCTAAAACAATTAAATCTGCTATAGAAACTATTTTTCCTGAATTAGCAAATTCATTTTGTATCACTTCTAAAGTTGTTAATACATTTTTTAATTGATTTGAAGAATTGACTTCCCAGCTGATTTGAGGTTCAAAACGAATACGGGCCCCATTTGCTCCTCCGCGTTTATCAGAACCACGGAATGTAGAAGCTGATGCCCAGGCCGTATGCACTAATTGCGAGATCGAAAGACCACTTGAACGGATTTTCTCTTTCAAAACAGCAATATCATTATGGTTTAATTCATTTTTAGCAGCAGGAATCGGATCTTGCCAGATCAACACTTCACTTGGAACTTCAGGCCCTAAGTAACGTGTAATCGGTCCCATATCTCTGTGAGTCAGTTTGTACCATGCTCTGGCAAAAGCATCAGCAAATTTGTCAAAATTTTGCATGTAGTCTCTTGAAATTGGTTCATAAATAGGATCCATTTTCATTGCCATATCCGCCGTTGTCATTATAGGAGCGTGTCTTTTCGTCGGATCATGTGCATCTTCTACGGTAGTAGCAGCACTTTCGTCGGTTGGAGTCCATTGATGTGCTCCTGCAGGACTCTTAGTCAATTTCCAATCGTATTTAAATAATGTTTGAAAATAGCCATTATCCCAGGTTGTAGGATTTGGTTTCCACGCACCTTCAATACCACTTGTAATAGCGTCTCCACCTACTCCGGTACCAAAACTATTTTTCCATCCTAATCCCATTTGTTCAATGCTTGCGCCTTCTGGTTCTGCTCCTACTAAGGCTGCATCTCCAGCTCCATGCGCCTTCCCAAAAGTATGACCGCCTGCTGTCAAAGCTACAGTTTCTTCATCATTCATGGCCATACGGGCAAAAGTTTCTCTAATATCTCTACCAGATCCTAATGGATCAGGATTTCCGTTTGGCCCTTCGGGATTTACATAAATTAATCCCATTTGCACGGCCGCCAGCGGATTATCAAGTTCGCGCTCTCCTTTGTATCTTGTATCACCCAGCCATGTTGTTTCATTACCCCAATTAATATCTTGTTCCGGCTCCCAAACATCTTCTCTACCACCTGCAAATCCAAAAGTTTTGAATCCCATAGATTCTAAAGCACAGTTACCTGCTAAGATCATCAAATCAGCCCACGAAATTTTATTTCCATACTTTTGCTTAATTGGCCAAAGTAAAAAACGTGCTTTATCTAAATTACCATTATCCGGCCAGCTGTTAAGAGGTGCAAAACGCTGACTGCCTGAACTCGCGCCTCCACGACCATCAGATATACGGTAAGTTCCCGCACTGTGCCATGCCATACGAATAAACAAAGGACCATAATGACCATAATCTGCCGGCCACCAATCCTGAGAGTTTTTCATTAAATCAAAAAGATCTTTTTTGACTTCATTTAAGTCTAAAGTCTTAAACGCGGCAGCATAATTAAAACCTTTTTCCATAGGATCTGACAAACTAGAATTTTGGCGCAATATGTTTAAGTTTAAACGGTTTGGCCACCAATCTTTATTAGATGTTCCTGTACCAGCAGTTTCTTTCATTTGTCCGTTGTGAAAAGGACATTTACTTTCGTTTGAATCACTCATTTCTTTTGTTTTTTATTATTAAAGTTAACTATTTTTCTATCAGATGCTAATTTTTTAAGAAATCACATATCACTGATTTTTAACACTTTATCAAATATACGAACTTATCTTTACGATATTAATAAACAAAATTGATTGTTATTATATTTTAATAGTTAAAAATTATTTAACGTTACAGAAAGCTCAAAAACGCGTTTTGACAAATCTTAACTTATGGTCAACAAAGTAATAACAAAACCTTAACAGCTTAAGATTGATATATGTCGGACATTTGTAATGTAATAAACTGGTTATTTATTATTTTGGTTTTGGTTAGTTAAATGATGCCGGCGTCTTCGAGATGCCGGCATTCTTTTTTTTGTATTAATTTGGTTTCAGGTTTCAAGTTTTCTTTGTTTCAGGCTGCTTCGCTTTGAGCATAATTTTTTACCGCAAAGAGCGCAAAAGTTTTTCGCAAAGTACACAAAGTTATATACCTAAATCTTTAACATTAACTTATATCCAACAAAGTAATAACAAGACCTTAACAGCTTAAGATTGATATATGTCGGACATTTGTAATGTAATAAACTGGTTATTTATTATTTTGGTTTTGGTTAGTTAAATAATGCCGGCATCTCAAGACGCCGGCATTATTTTTTATGCTAACTTGGTTTATTTTGTTTCAGGTTTCAGGTTTCAGGTTGCTTTACTTTGAACATAATTTTTAACGCAAAGAACGCTAAGGTTTTTTATTTGTGAGTGTTTTATACAAACGCAAAGTTCGCAGAGCTTTGTGTAAAAAACTTTGCGAACTTTGCGTAAAACTTAGCGCTCTTTGCGGTTAAGCTTCCAAGAACTTGAAACCTGAAACTTGAAACAAAAGAAAACTAATTTCTAAGTCTTTCGTGCAGTAATTTAAAATAAGAGAAAGCCTTTAATAGTCGGCTGCCGTGCCAGGAGAACATTTCGCCGTCGACGAAAATGGTTTTGGCGTGATGTGTGAACCTTCCTATTTCGAATGCATCTTCTTCTTTAAAAGGATACGGTTCTGAAGAGAGAAAAACGATATCCGGATCGCCTTCTAAACGCATTTTTTTAAGTTCGATTTCAGGATAACGCCCTTTATCTTCGTAAATGTTTTTAAAATGATTCAGTTTTAGTAACTCATTTATATAAGTATCTTTTCCGGCAACCATATAAGGATTTTTCCAAATAAAATAAGCTGCTTTCTTTACTTCAATATCCTGAATGTATTTTTTGAAATCGCTCAAGGCGAAAGTCAATTTATCATTCCACTTTTGAGATTCGGTTCTGCAGTTGAATAATTGTCCGAAATCTGAAATCATCTGGAAATTATCTTCTATAGAAACGATATTCGTAACCCAAACCGGACAGATTTCCTGCAATTGATTTACGATTTCTTCTGTGTTTTCTTCTTTATTACAAATGATTATATCGGGTTGCAATAATTTTATTTTTTCGAAATGGATTTTCTTGGTTCCGCCAACAATCTTTTTGGTTGATTTTAAATGATAAGGATGTACACAGAACTTAGTTATCCCGATGATCTTTTCTTCCAGACCTAAATCATATAATAATTCGGTTTGAGAAGGAACCAAAGAAATAATGCGCTTTGGAGATGTCTCAAAAGAATGTAAAGTGCCAAGCTGGTCTTTTAATTGTTTCATGTTTTCTTTGTTTCAGGTTTCAGGTTGTTGGTGCGTGAATTTTAACGCAAAGTTCGCAAAGGTTTTTTCGCAAAGGTTTTTTCGCAAAGGTTACAAAGGTTTGTATATTCGTTGAATTAAAGTTTTTTTTAAGTTCACAAAGCTTTAATAAGGTAAACCTATACTCTTCTTTGAGAACTTAAAAAAAACTTTTTCAAACCTCTAGCTAATTTCTTAGTGCACTTTGCGAAAAAACCTTAGCGCTCTTTGCGTTAAAAAATTTCTTAGCGAAAAAAACTTAGCGAACTCTGCGCTAAAATTATGTTCAAAGTAAACTTGAAACTTTAAACCTGAAACTTTAAACCAATAATCTCTGCCATTTCTTTTTGAACAGATATAGCTTCTTCTCTAGCTTTTTCTGCAAAGTCAGTTCCTTTTGAGGCATAAATAATGGCTCTTGCTGAGTTTACTAATAATCCGATTTTATCGTTCATTCCGTATTTGCATACTTCAGATAAACTTCCGCCTTGAGCACCAATTCCGGGAACTAATAAAAAGCTGTCTGGAACAATTTTTCTTATGTCGGCAAAATATTCGGCTTTTGTAGCGCCAACCACATACATTAAGTTGTGACTGTTTTTCCATGTTTTAGAGGTTTCTAAAACTTGCTTGTATAATTCTTTTCCGTTTGTGTTTAAAGTCTGAAAATCGAATGCGCCTTCGTTTGAAGTTAAGGCTAACATAATGGTATGTTTATTTTCGAAAGCAAGAAAAGGCTCAACAGAATCTTTTCCCATATAAGGTGCAACGGTTACACTGTCAAAATTTAAATCTTCAAAAAAAGCTTTAGCATACATACTCGAAGTATTTCCAATATCGCCGCGTTTTGCATCGGCAATGGTAAAAATATCAGGATAATTTTCGTTGATGTAATTGATTGTTTTTTGCAGAGACATCCATCCTTTTATTCCGTATGCTTCAAAGAAAGCGGTGTTTGGTTTGTAGCCAACGGTTAAATCATGGGTTGCATCGATTATCGCTTTATTAAATTCAAAGATTGGGTCTTCTGTTTCTAATAAATGCGGTGGAATTTTAGCCAGATCAGGATCTAAGCCTACGCATAAAAATGATTTTTTTTGAAGAATTTGTTCGTGTAGTTGTTGTGTAGTCATATTGATTTTTTAGTTCTTTTTCAAAGATTTTATTCTTTTTAGAAAGTATGCAAAAATAAAAAAAGCCACTCAATTAAGAATGGCTTTTTGGTTTTATATTCAATAGCAATTATAAATTACCTAAGTAAACAATTTCTGTTCTTCTGTTTTCGGCTCTTCCTAAAGCGGTTTTATTTGTTTTTACCGGTTTTGAAGCTCCGTAACCTTTAGAAGTCAAATTAGCAGGATTTACTCCTTTTTCAATTAAAAGATCCATTACGGCTTTTGCTCTGGCTTCAGATAATTTCTGGTTTGCTTTTGGATTTCCTACATTATCGGTATGTCCGTTAATCGCAAATTTAGCATTTGGATAATTTTTTAGAATTTCTTTGATTGCGTCAAGTCTTCCGGAAGTTTCTCCCATTTTAGCACCATCTAAAGTTGCTTTTCCTGTGTTGAAAAAAATAGATTTAGCTTCCACTTTTAATTGTGCTAATGTTTCTTTAGTCACTTTAGGACAACCTTTATTATCAGCTGGTCCAGCTACAAGCGGACAATCGTCTTCTTTGTCTAAAACGCCGTCTTTATCAGCATCAAGATCCGGGCAGCCTTTATTTGCTGCTAATCCGGCAACTGTTGGGCAGGCATCATCTTTGTCTAAAACGCCGTCTCCATCTGTATCTGGCCACGGACATCCTTTATTTTCTACCGGACCTGCAACTGCCGGGCACGCATCAACATTATCTAATAAAGTATCCCCGTCAGAATCTTTCCACGGACACCCTTTATTTTCTTTTGGACCTTTTACATCTGGGCAGGCATCGTCTTTATCAAAAACTTTATCTCCATCTGTATCTGGCCATGGGCATCCATTATTTTCTTTAGGGCCGGCTACTTTTTTGCAGGCATCTTCTTTATCAATAATTCCGTCTCCATCTGTATCTTTAAATTGTTTTTCGTAAACCGGAATTTTCATCCCAATATGAAAATCTGCTCCTTTTGATTCTTTTGAAACTAAATTGCTCAAAATAGAACCAGAACCTATAAAGAAAACTCCCGTACGCAAACCTGTACCAACCTCCATTCCGCTATATTCCATATACGTTACCGGAACATAAAAACTAAACCATCTGCTTTCGTAGCGAGGCGTTAAGGTTACTCTGTCTGCAATTCCGTATGAATTTAATTTATCATCAGAAACCATGCTGATATCTCCGTTAAGGTTCAAATAGAATTTATTATACATATTCCAGTCAACATCAGCATGAATGGCTGTTGGCAGATTTGTTTTAACTCCTTTTGATGTTGAAACTTTAGTATAATGATCGTTTAAGAAATCGTATAAATTATCTGCATCATCAATCATTTGCTGGGTTACAACACCATTTACATTATACGTATCCAGTTTAGAATTTTTGTAGTTGATCGATCCAATATCTGTAACCGATAATCCGAAACGTAATTTGTATTTGTTTAAATCTCTGAAATTATTATCTGCAGGTCTTGCATTTCTTAAATCGTATTGATCGTAATCTGGTCTCCATTCGTAAACCAATCCAAAATCAAAACCAAATCCGCGTGAAGCAGAGTCAAAATCGTAATCTTCATTATTTTCCCAATCCTGGCTTCCTCCTACAGTAATTTCTCCACTTGATTGTAACATTCCCAATTGCGGATTTGTTGTGTTCTCAAAATAAGTTACACTTACATCTTTTCCCTGAACATAAGCATTAGCTCCGCCTTGTAAATATTTAGCAGTTAAACCTCCTTTTAAAAAGTGCTGGTTGTTTTGGTATAAAACCGCTGCATATGAGATTCCTAATTCTCCCCAAGCATTTGAAGATCCGTTTGGGTTTCCTAAATTGAAATTAAAATCGCTTGCTTCGTCTAAACCATCTTTTACCTGATCTACCAAGTATCCGTTGATTTTTTTGGCATTCGTAATGGATCTTGCTCTTGTAAATACTGCAATTGTGTGTTTTGGAGCAATATTAAACATAAATGACGGCCCCATAACATCAACATTTACTAATGCATTATTGGCATTTTTTGGAAACATTTTAGACTGACTGTCAAAATCGTAACCATCTTTGTAAGTATCAAAAATTTTAACGCCGTACAAATCATTTTGTGCAGATCCGCTAACAGAAAATATATTAATATCTGTTTTAAAACGGGAATCGGCTATAGAAGCCGGATTAAAAAGAACGCTTTGTACACCCGCGTAATTATCATGAAAATAACCTAAATAAGATTGTGCCTGGGCTGATACGGAAGTAATTAAAATAAATAAAAAGAGTAACTGTTTTTTCATTAATCAGGGGTTTTAGTTTTAGTTGGCGGCAAAACTACAATTTTGGAATCATTAATATGTTATGAAAACATTGAATTCATGTAACATCTTTTACTAATTATGTAAGATGCGCCAAGCTCTTCCTTTTTATTTTTGAAACTGAACCCAAAAAACAACAATTATGACTCCACATATCGGAATATCTACAGCAAACTTAAAAAAGAGCTCTAGTATACTAGCTACAATCTTATCAAACGAAATGACACTTTACGTTAAAACGAGAAAATTTCACTGGAATATTTCTGGAAATAGTTTTATGGAACTGCACAAATTATTTGAAGAACAATACCGCATTTTAGAAGCGCAGATTGATGAAGTTGCAGAAAGAATTAGTCAGCTTGGCGAAAAAACTATTGGTACAATGAAGGAATTTATCGAAAATTCGACTCTTAAAGAATCTCCAAAAGAATATACTTCGCAAAAGCATATGCTTGAAGAACTTTTAGAAAACCATGAACAATTGGTTACAGAATTTAGAGGTTATATTCCGGTTTTTGAAAACGAAGCAAACGATGCCGGATCTGCTGATTTTGTTACGGGATTATTGCAGGAACACGAAAAAATGGCATGGGTTTTACGTCGTTATCAGGCATAGATAAAGGCAAAATGTGAATTATGCAACGATCATCGAAATTCCTGTAACACAAATTTTATGGAGAAACTGCAACTTTACATTGTAATAATGACAAAACAAGCCCGATTATGAATACCACAGAAATAAAAGGAAATTGGAATGAGTTAAAAGGAAAACTAAAGCAAAAATATGCTGAGCTGGCAGATGATGATTTAATTTATGCTGAAGGAAAAGAAGATGAATTGTATGGAAAACTTCAGCAAAAATTAGGTAAAACTAAAGAAGAATTTCATAAAATTCTGTCAGATTTGTAAACCTTCTGGCTCAATCAGGAAATACCGTCTAGTAATTAAATGTATTAGGCGGTATTTTTTTGAAACTTTTAGCGATTATTATTACTGTTTATCGATTTTTAAAAAACATTAAACGCGGTAACCCCAAATAATTTATTTATCTTTAACCAAATTTTTTACAAAAATGAAGCTATTTATAAAGTTCGACATAAATACCATCTGTTCACTTTATCTAAAACAAAACCTGGAAGAACAAAATATAAATTTTACCAGTTTAGGATTTGGCGAAATTGAGATTGATGACAATTTTGATGCTGATGCACTCGAAACTTTAAAAAATAATTTAATCCCGCATGGTTTTGAAGTTGTCGAAAATCAGAAAAGTGTTTTAGTACAGAAAATAAAAGATGCTATAATTGAACTGGTCTTTATGGAAGACAGTAACAATTATAAAAGTTCTGTATTTTTAGCAGAAAAACTCAACCATAGTTATGGTTATTTATCTAATGTTTTTTCGGAGGTTACTTATTCGTCTATCGAAAACTTCATCATTTTACAAAAAATAGAAAGGGCAAAACAATTAATTATTATCAATGAAATGAGTTTGACAGAAATTGCTTTTTTGTTAAATTACTCAAGCGTTGCGCATTTAAGCACGCAGTTTAAGAATACGACCGGAATTACACCGTCGGCATTTCAAAGAATAATTAAAAAACGAAGAGAAAATTTAAAATAAAAAAAACAAATACCACACTAAAATGCAAAAAAACGCATTAAATATTTTACTGGCGGATGATGACGAGGATGATCGTCTTTTTTTTAAGGATGCTTTTGAAGAAATCAAGATACAAACAAACGTAGAATTTGTTCATGATGGAATGCAGTTAATGGAGCATTTAATGGACTTAGATAACAAAATCCCGGATATTTTGTTTCTGGATTTAAATATGCCAAAAAAAACTGGTAAAGAGTGTTTGATTGAAATTAAAAAAACAGAGCATCTTAAAAATATAATTATTGCAATCTATTCTACTTCATCTTCAGAAGAGGATATAGAAGATACTTTTATTCAGGGTGCCAATATTTATATCAAAAAGCCAAGCGATTTTAATACGCTGAAAAAAATAATTAATGAAGTCGTGACCGTAAACTGGCACTATCATACCTCTGGGTTAAATCGTGATAATTTCTTGCTGCGACTAAAATAAAAGTATACCAATGAAATGGATACCAAATTTTAATTCTTCAAACTCTTTGAGAGTTATTTTTGTAATCGCAGTTTTCATTCTGTTATTTCTTTCTTCTATTGCTTATAAGCATAATCAAGACTTGAACGAATCGAGTAAAGTGGTTATGCATACCTACGAAATAAACATTCAGCTAGAAAGATTAATGTCGGCAATTAAGGACGCCGAAACCGGCCAGAGAGGTTATATTATTACCCGTAATGCCCGTTTTTTAACGCCTTATATTTATTCGCGGGACAAGGTAAACACTTCATTTATTACTTTAAAAAAATTAACTGCTGATAATCCCGTTCAGCAGGCAAATCTTCGAAGGTTATTTAAACTCATTATTCAGCGTTTTGTTTCTTTCGAAAATTGTTTAAAATACAGCGATCCCAAAACATATGATAAACGAAGACTCGACAATTATATGTTTGGAGGGCGAATCCTGATGGAAAACATTCGTTTTAAAGTTGACGAAATGAACGACATCGAGAAAACGTATTTAAAAAACAGACTTAAAATTTATGATGACGAAATTTCTTTAAGTCCACTTTTTTCTATTTCTCTTTTTTTAACGGCTTTGTTTTTCATTCTTTTAGCTTTCAGACAAATCAGCAAAGATTTCCAGCGCTTAAAAGTTTTCAATAAAAGACTTTTAATCTCAAACGGATTAATTGCAGAGTCTGAAACTATTGGGAAATTCAGTACCTGGCAATGGGATTTAGATGCAAATAAAATCGATTATTCTGATAATCAATATCGTTTATTGGGCTATGATCCGGGCTCATTTGTACCTGTAAAAGAGACTTTTTTAGATTTTGTACATCCTGATGACAAAGAAAATGTTTCGAATTCTATTGAAGGAATTATAAAAAACAGACAACTCCCTTTTGTGTATTATAAAGTTCTGCTTCCGAGCCACGAAGTGAGATATTTTAAATCGACAGGAAAATTATTGACGGACCAGCAGGGAAGTAAAATTTTACTGGGAATTAATTTTGATATTACCGATGAGCATTTGCTAAATATTGAATTGCAGGAACGTAATAAAGAATTGGAAAAAAGTAATAAGGAACTTGCCTCTTTCAACCACGTTGCGAGCCACGATTTACAGGAACCGCTGCGAAAAATCCAGACTTTTATTTCGAGGGTTTCTGATGCAGACAAAGCGGCTATGTCCCAAAGTGCAAGAGATTATATTGATAAAATTGAAGTTTCGGCAAAAAGAATGCGTGTTTTAATTGATGATTTGCTTTTATTTTCGAGAACCAATACGACTAAGAAAGAATTTATAAAAACAAACTTAGAGGAATTACTTGAAAACGCCGAATCTGAATTAACAGAAGTTATTGATGAAAAAAGCGCTGTTATTGTTTCAAATAAACTTCCTAAGCTTGCCGTAATTCCGTATCAAATTGAGCAGCTTTTTATCAACCTGATTGGAAATTCTTTAAAATACAGCAAACCAAATGTTATACCTTCTATAACTATTGAAAGTACTAAAGTCAATTCTGAAGATTATCCGAAACTGGATCAAAATATTAAAAAATTCCACAAAATAACTTTTACGGATAACGGAATGGGATTTGATCCTCAGTTTAAAGAAACGATCTTTATTTTGTTTCAGCGTTTACATTCAAAAACAGATTATCCCGGAACCGGAATTGGTTTGGCGATTTGTAAGAAAATTGTAGAGAACCATAAAGGATTTATTATGGCCGACAGCGAGCCGGATAAAGGTTCTGTTTTCACCATATTTCTTCCTGACTAAATTCGTCAGCACCCTAAAACACTACATTTTAAACGTTATATAAATTCTTTATGGGAATTATATAACGTTTCTTTTTTATGCTGTAAAGCAAAACGCTGTATTCATTAGCATCTTTGTAATGTAATACTTTAAGAAGTAATAATGAAAAAAATCCCAGTACTAAAAGCCGTTTTTTTTAAGGTACTAATTTTATTAATTATAATTTGTGTTTCATCATGCAAAAAAAATAATTCGATAGAAAATACATTTAAAAAAAATGAAGCTTTTACAAAAAACGAGGAGGAAGAAACAACAGCCTTTTTTTTTATAGAAGCGGCCAATGTTGGAAAAACAATTATTTCTAAAAGTCAAATTGCACAACAAAAAAGTTCAGACAATTCAATAGTGATTTTAGGTAAAAATATCGAAAGACATCAAAATCGACTGCTGCAGGAAATAACAGAATTAGCAAATAAAAAGCTGATTATAATTTCTGAAATAAATGCAACACACAGAAGAGATACTTATGAATTGATTACTGCAAATCCTAAGGATTTCAACAAAGTTTATTTAAATTCTATGAAAGAATGCCTGGAACAGCAAATTAAGTTGTTAGAAACCGTTTCGAAAGAAACTAACGATAAAATAATTTTAAAATTAGTATTAAAGTATTTGCCTGAACAATTTGATCTCTTAAGGGAAACCGAAAGAATCAGTAATGTAAAAAATTAAAAAAGAGAATTATTTAAAAGCCCGGATTACTAACTAAATTATTTTATTATGAAAATGCAAACCAATTTTTTATGCACCTTAACCCTTTTTATTTCAGCTTCATTTGGAATGCTGCACGCTCAGGACAATAATGTAAACACCGAGTTTGGTGTAAAAGGAGGATTCAATATGTCTAACCTTTACAATAGTGGAGAGGATGTAGATGACAACAATATTTTATACGGTTTTAATGCCGGTGTTTATGCCACATTACCCGTTTCAGATTTTGTAGCCATTCAGCCGGAGATCTTATTTACAACAAAAGGCGCCGAATTAGAATATAACAATGCTTTGATAAGCGGAGATGCGAAATTCAGATTAAACTATATCGAAGTTCCTTTATTAGTGCGAGTAAATATTACTAAAAACTTTAATGTTCATGCCGGTGGTTATGCATCATATTTGGTAAGTTCTAAATTTACAGGAAGCGGAGATATTGTTTTTGATCAGGAAATCGATACAGACGATTTAAACAAATTTGACGCTGGTATTTCTGCAGGTCTTGGAGTAGATTTTAACCCTATAAGCATCGGATTACGTTACAATTACGGTCTTACAACTGTTGGAAAAGAAAGAACTGTTGCCGGAACAACGTATACGTTTCCAGACGCAAAAAACAGCAATTTAACCTTATACCTTTCGTATAAGTTAAATTAAAATATTAATTACTAACCCATTAAATAAAAAACCATGTCAAAATTATTAGATACCATCGCAGTAATACTAGTTATTCTATGGGCTCTTGGTTTTTTTATATACAATTTGGGAAATATCATCCATGTTTTATTAGTATTCGCCATTATTGCAATTTTACTGAATCCTGTCAAAGGCCGGGAGGTTTAAAATTAATCAACATTAAATAAATATATTAATCTATTAAAAATCAATATTATGAAAGCATCTAGCACAATTTTAGGAATCGTAGGAGCTGCAGCTGCAGGAGCATTATTAGGAGTATTATTTGCACCGGATAAAGGTTCAAATACCAGAAAAAAAATCAAAGATAAATCGAGAGATTACGGAGATAATATCAAAACTAAATTTGATGGTATTGTAAGTTCAATCACTTCAAACGGTAAAGACATCATCGAGGAAGGAAAAGCAAAATTCAACCAGGTAAAAGATGATTTCAATGCAGTTAAAGATGAAGCTAAAACTGTAAAATCGAACTACTAATACAAAGTGATTTTTTCAAACCATAAATACCAGCAACATGGAACCAAATGCAACAACAAACGAGGATTTAAATCTTTATGAAAAAGCTGAAAATTATACCAAAACGAGTTTAGAGTTATTAAAACTCAAAACAGTATGTTCAGTAGCCGATGGTGTTTCATCATTAGCATCAAAGATAGCAGTTGGCGTTGTTGTTGCATTTTTTACCTTGTTCCTTAATGTTGGTTTAAGTTTATGGATTGGGAAAGAACTTGGGGAATATTATTTCGGTTTTTTTATCATGGCACTTTTTTATTTAATTGTTGCCATTATACTGCACAAATCGCATCACAAGCTGATAAAAACCCCAATTGGTAACTCGATTATTTCGAGTATTTTAAAAGAGAAATAAAACTGATTTAAAACTATTAATAACTTAAAAAGACCATTATGGAGCCTATTTACACTATTGATGAATTAAATCAGAGAATAAAACTATTAGAAGATCGTCAGGATACTGAATGGAGTGCTATTAAAGATCATATCGATGATATTAAAGAGAATTTAAAACCTATTAATCTCATTCGAAATACGGTCGAGGAAATCAACGAAACTGTTGGTTTTAAAAGCCATCTGGCACAATCTGCCATCAGCATCGGAATTGGATATCTGGCCAAAAGATTTATTGTGGGCAAAGGCGATTCGATGTTTAAAGGAATTTTAGGCTCAATCGTTCAGCTTATCGTAACCAATTTGGTTTCAAAACCCAGCGAATCTTCACATGAAACTTCGGAAGAAGAATCATCACAATACGAACCACCTAGAGAGTAATTTGTTAAACTTAAATTTTAAACATTATGGAAAAGTTAAGCCACATAGTATTAAAAAACGGTGTATACATGTACTCTAATCTATATAAATGTTTTGAATACACACGAGTATTTTTTGGTATCTAACTCGTTTATACGTTTCTGCTATAACAAACGGTTAAAGGGTTAATACTTTTAATATATTTTTTAAGGTTCTGAGGTTCTAAGTTGCTAAGATTCTAAGATTTTTAGTGTCTTGGTCAAAACTTAAATAAAACTTCAAAACCAAAAAAGAGATTGTTCCACATATGTGAAACAATCTCTTTTTCATTTTAAAAACTTAGAACCTTAGCATCTTAGTATCTTAGCCCCTTAGTTGTAATTTTGATAAATTGGCAATTTCAATCCAACATACACATTTGCAGCTTTAGAATTGTTTGAAAACAAATTCGAAATCAAAGATCCTGAACCAATAAATAATGGGCCAGCTCTAAAACCAGTTCCTATCTGCGTTCCGCTATATTCCATATAAGTAATGGGAACATAAAAACTGAATTGTCTCGTTTCATATCGAGGTGTAAATGTAACCGAATTTGCAATTGCAGTTCCGTTGATCTTTTTAGCATCGACTAAACTAAAATCGCTGCTTAAATTCAAATAGAATTTATTGTCGATATTCCAGTCAAAGTTGGTGTGTAATGCTGTTGGTAAATTTGCTTTTACTCCTTTTCTGGATGAGATTTTGGTATAATAAGTATCAAAAAACTTAAAAACATCATCTGCATTGTCAATGTCATCCTGAGTAACATTTCCGGTCAGGTCATACGTGTTTTCAGTAAGGTTTTTATAATTCAGTTTACCAATATCGGTCACGGCTACAGCAGCTTTAAGTTTATATCTGTTTCCTATACAAGTATGGCAATTGGTGCGGTATTCATAAGTAAAACCCAAATCAAGACCCACACCTGCCGAAGCCATATCAAACTCCGGATCTTTTCCATTTTCATAATCGTAGCTTGCAGCCGTTTTTAAAGTTCCTGTTGAGTTATAGGTACTCAAAGCCGGATCTGCAATATTTTTATTAAAGGCAACACTCAAATTATTTCCGTTGATATAACCGTTTACTCCCGCCATCAAATATTTTATGGTAATACCTGCTTTAAGAAAATGCACATCATGATCTAACAATATCGTTCCGTAACTGGCTCCAATCTCTGCCCACGAATTGTAGACACCATTTGGATTTCCTCCCGATATTAAAAAACTGTTTGAAGCATTAATATCTTTATTGACCTCATCAACAAGCTGTCCGTTTACATCAACCAGATTGGTAATGCTTCGTACACGTGTAAAAACGCCAATACTGTGCTGCTCATTAATATTCATCATAAACGAAGGACCTAGAATATCGACATTAAAATTCCCTCTGTTATTCGATTTGAATTTCTTTTTTGCATCTGTATCCAAGTCGTAACCGCCGTCAAATATTTCGGCAAAATTAACTCCGTACAAATCATTTTGTGCCGTTGCACTTGCAGAAGCAATGGTAATATCAGCTTTGTATTTAGAATCTACAATTACCGACGGATTAAATAATACGCCCTGAATTCCGGCGTAATTGTCGTCCCGAAATCCAAAATAAGACTGACTCCGGGCATAAAAAAAGCTTCCAAAGAAGCATAATAATAGTAAAGTTCTCTTCATAAATTGACTATAATTGGTTGATTAGTAGCGCAAATATGAAATAAAAAATGACAATATAAAAGGTTATAAGGTGCTAAGTTACTGAGGTTCTGAGTTCTTAAGAAAAGGTTTATGTTTGAGAGTTCAATACTGGTAAAAAAGTTACAAAGAGGCAAAGGTTCAAAGGGACAGAGTTTTTAAAAACAAAAAAGCCGAACAAATGTTCGGCTTACTATTTTACGCCAGAAAAGAAACCTCTGAACCTTTGTAACTATGTACCTTTGAACCTAAGAAGCTTACATTAGTAAACTTCAGACGCTTCCTTCAATTTCTCCATATTGTTTACCAATTGTAATTCGGCAACAATTTTTTGGATATCACCATTCATGATGTTTCCTAAATCGTAAAGTGTTAAACCAACTCTGTGATCGGTTACACGACCTTGGGCGTAGTTGTACGTACGAATCTTTGCCGAACGGTCACCAGAACTAACCTGAGAAGTACGTTTTGTAGCATCCTCAGCTTCTTTCTTAGCCAATTCCATTTCGTACAAACGAGAACGTAAAACCGTTAACGCCTTATCTTTATTTTTATGCTGCGATTTCTGATCCTGACATTGCGCCACTAATCCCGTAGGAATGTGCGTTAAACGTACTGCTGATTTCGTAGTATTTACAGATTGTCCTCCAGGTCCAGACGAACAGAAGAAATCTACACGAACATCGTTCATATCAATTTGAACATCAAACTCTTCTGCTTCTGGTAAAACCATAACAGTAGCTGCCGATGTATGCACACGACCTTGCGTTTCTGTCTGCGGAACACGCTGTACACGGTGAACACCTGCTTCAAACTTCAAAGTTCCATAAACATCTTCTCCCGAAACCTCAAAAATAACCTCTTTGAAACCTCCAGAAGTTCCTTCGTTCATATCAACAACCGAAGTTCTCCAGCCCATGCCTTCGCAATATTTAGTATACATTCTAAATAAATCCCCTGCAAAAATACTAGCTTCGTCCCCACCCGTTCCGGCGCGAATCTCAACCATTACATTTTTAGCATCTTCAGGATCTTTAGGAATCAACATAAATTTAATTTCCTCCTCAAGTTGAGGCAAGCGTTCTTTTGCTTCGTCAAGCTGCATTTTGGCCATTTCGGTCATATCAGCATCGCTTCCGTCAGCAATAATTTCGTTTGCTTCGTCAATATTTGCTAAAACAAGAATGTATTCTTCTCTCTTTTCAACCAGTGCTTTTATGCTTTTATATTCCTGGTTAAGCTGCACATAACGTTTTTGATCAGCAATAACATCCGGCTGAATAATCAAATCCGAAATCTCATCAAAACGCTGCTTTACATATTGAAGTCTATCTAACATTTTCTAATTCCTTTTATTGGACTGCAAAATTACAAAATTTTTGTGGAAAATTCTAGTGTTGATTTTTTGGGAATTTTGACGAGGAAATTTAGTGGAATTATGATGGTTTTTAGGAGCTTTTTCCTGCTATCCGCTATATTTTTTTTAGGTAGAATGTTCACGGTTTAATTTAGATTTTTTCGTTTGCCTAAAGGATGCCGCTTCTATCAGGGCTAGGGCAATTGGTTTTAAAAAGAGCGTTTACGGATTTCCGTAATATTCTTGAATTTTAAGTATCTAATTTTATCCAAAAAGATCAGGTATTTTTACGTAACGATACATCTAAATTAAATACGATTTTTGTTATTATGTTCAAATTAATATTTTATTTAAATAGAGCTTAAAAATAGAAAAAATTAAACCAATAAATTCAAAACATGAATATTACAATAAATTTAACCACTGCAGACCTTAGTGTTGCTGACAAAACACTAATTAAGGAGTGCCTAGGACTAGCAACTGATCCTGAAGTAGACAATGCTCTGACAAAAATCACAAAAGCTGCGTTCATGGAATACGTAAAAATGTTTAAAGAGAAAGGCTTACCAACTCGCGCTGACGAAGTTCAACAGGAACGGTTGTTTTTTCTGCTTCTTTACTATTTTGAAAATATTCTACCAAGCGAAAACGAATTATCGTCAATATTTCAATTAACTCAATCTCAAAGCAAAACTTTATTAAGGAATACAAAGTCTAGATATCGTACCAAGATATCTTCTTTCATTAAAAATACACTTTTAGAAACAATAAATTCAGCAACACAAATTTCGCCTACTGACCCTTATGAATTTGTTTGCACATCTCCAACAACCGTTGAAGAACTTAATCTCATCATAAGTCAAAAAGGACCAACTTTAGAACCAGTCAACAAAATTAGGGGAATATCTAGTAAGTATACCTGCGCAATAGACACATACAATTTGTTACAACAAGAATTAAATTAATATGAATGATATTTTATCCGCAATTGGCGTAATCTTAGTTTTCTTGACATTTTTATTAGGCTCAATTCAAACTGAGATAACCAAGATTCTCGAAGAAAAAAAACCAGAAGCAAGTCAAAGTGCTAAAATCGAAATTTATAAATCTAGAAAAAGAAAAATACTCTATTTAAAATCGCTTCCAATTTCAATAATATTTATTGTAATAAGTTATCTTTTAATTCCATCTTGTGTAAAAATTCTTAAACAGAGTTCTTTCGATATTTGGGATTTCGACGTTTTGAATACAACATTTATTTTTGTTGAGTTAGGGCTTATTGGCATGTCATCATTTTCAATTTATAAATTTGTACAATTAGCTAAAAAAGAATAAACCTCCTAGCACATTTATTTCATAATCGCATTCAAATAAAATCGAATAATAAAAATAATCCGATTACACGAATTTGTAATCCCTTTAATCAATAGCAAGTCACAATACAAATAATCAAATACAACAACGACAAGAACTCCTAAAGTTGCTTTCTTTATTTTCGAAAAACAAATCTAAGCTTCTCAGTAAGGATTGCAAATCTAAGCTGTCAAATAGTGAGAATTAATTAAACGACAAGTTTTAAATATGAAAACAAACGAAGAACAATATATAATTTTTCTTAAACAAAAAGTTTTCAAAAAAATCTCAACTGAGCTAAATGAAAATTCAATTGATAGAATTGTACAAATTGACTTATATGATTCTCATATTAAAGACAATATTTCGTCTAGTTTTCAAAAGTATTATTTTGAAACATTAAATAATGAAATTAATTTTTTAAGCTCTCAAAATTTTTTCAAACAGTTTAAAAGACGTTACTCTCTTCAAGGTATAGATAACGAATATCTAGACAGACTTGAAAATAGTAAATCTGAAATTCTACAATTAATTCGTCACAATTCTTTAACAAAATTGTACATTGATTATTTCAACAAAGCTTTAATCAAACATGGCGATTTGAAAAAAGAAAAAGATTTAGGTTCTTTTTTCGCAAAATTAGTTCATCATTTTTTACCCAATGAATACTGTGCATTAGACAATCCAATCAAAGATTATTTTGGATTATCTAAAGAAAGTTTTTTTATTGCATTCTTTATTATTAGTGAGGAATACAAAAAGTGGGCATTAGAAAATAAACAATTACTTAATACTATTCGAGAAAATTTTAGGCAACTTGATGAAAATAAAATTTTAGACTTTAACTTACTTACTGATCATAAATTACTAGATCTTATATTTTGGAGCAAAGCAAATAGAAATAAAAAAGTAAATACAAAAAAATCTTCTCCTTTAAAAAAAATGAAACTTCATGATGCAATAGCCCAAACTTTAATAACAGAGAATAGAGCAATGTCTACTAAAGAAATTGCAGATAAATTAAATATAAGCAAACTCTATACTAAAAAAGATAAATCAAAAATTACTGATTTTCAAATCCACGGTAGAACTAAAAATTATCCAAATTTATTTAATCGTGACGGTAGTGTTGTATCTTTAATTAAGGGAAAATAATCCCGATAGCGCGGATTTGCAATCCGTGCCCACAATAATAAGACACAACAAAAAACATCAAAAATAAAAGCTACAAAATCATGTAGCTTTTTTTATTACAAAAGCACAAACTAATCTTTGTGGACACGGATTACAAATCCGCGCTATCGGATAATTTTATTTTATAAAATCAGATAAAGCTTTTTTAATTATTTTTAAGCCTTATTAAACCATAGTCCGAGAAATCGTTAAAACATTATTTATGAATAAAATCTACTCCTTATTTTTTCTACTATTTATTTTTTTGACAAGCTGCAAACAGAGCGAAGAAAGCAAAATAAAAGAAACCTGCACAACTTATATAGAGGGCAGAATAGCTTTTGAAAATGGAGACACTTTAAAAATAAAACCGGTTGTCGGAGATACTCTTTACAGACAGATGCTTCTAAACCATCAATATTCAAGACTTCTTGAATCTAATCTTGCAATAGGTCCAGACTTAATAACTATAACGCCAGCAACTGTTGAAATTAAAGGAAATAAGGCAACCTGCATTATGAACAGTCCGATACCTTTCCAACTAAACTTAGTGAGAAGTAATGACCAATGGAAAATTGTTGGGGAAAATGAAATATTTCCAAATTCTTATTCCATTGCCGCAATAGAGAAAAAAATAAATGATTACAAAGCGTATTTAAAAGAAAAACCTGCTAAAGACCCTGTTTTTCAACTTACCAATCGTTTCTTTAATGATGTGAATAACTATTGTAAAAACAAAGATTTAAATGCATTAAAAAACAATTGCGACGATGCGACAGCAGATTTTGTGAAACGTCTTTATGAGTATGCGAAAAAAAGATCTGGTGTCGATGTAATTAATGAAGAAATCAACAATCCGCATGCAGCGAGTGGAGCTATCTCTTTTAGAGGAGATTTGGCTTATTATATGTTTTATCAGGAAAATGCTTCGGTGCTTCTTAAGAAAACAGGAGACACTTATAAAGTGATTGGTTTTAACGGAATCAAATCTGCTTCGATAAGCAACCAAATGATGGAAGATCAATATGTAGAATTACTTAGAGCGCTAAGATTGGTGAAATCGGAACAATATCGAAACAAAAACATTAAATAACGAAAAGCAATAGCGCAATAAGACACAATGAAAACATCAAAAATAAAAGCTACAAAATCATGTAGCTTTTTTTATTACAAAAGCACAAACTAATCTTTGTGGGTACGGATTACAAATCCGCGCGCTCATTGTACTTCTGATTTCATCAACCTTCCAAATAAATCTTATACAAATCATCCAATAACTCCATTTCTTCTTCCGGCAAAAGCTGTAATGCTATTTCAAGTAAAGTCAATACATTAATATCTGTTTCTTTATGAAAAACGGCTAAACTTCGCGCTTCTTTATTCATTAGAACAATACTCGCTTTAAGCAAATCTGAAACCATTAGATTTAATTCGTTATAAGAACATACTTTTAGCGGTATCGTAAATGAAGTGTCTTCTTTATGTTCCAGTTTTAGTCTGGTGAAATAATTTCTTTTATTCATTAATTCTAACAATTCTTCGGCTCTTTCTTTATTCTTTAATTCCATGATTTCATATTTTTTATTTTAAAACGAAATTAGAAATAACAGATTATTTTTAAGTGATTGTAAACAATCAGGTGTATACAACTTGAATTAAAAACCAACATGAAATAATATACTATATTTGTTAAATAAAAACCAAAATCCTTACAAAAAATGAATTTTTATAAATAATTATGCTGAGCGAAATCCCTGATATTGAGAATAAAACTGAAGCTTTATATTTATATTTACAAAGCAATGCTTCCGATAATGAAGGTGATTCGTGGAATTATCATCACAATCCAAAAATAGTTTCCCACATTAATAATTTATCTAAAGATGATTGTGAAAATTTTACGTCAGAGATTTGGAATTGGAAAAAAGAAATTATTTTTGATTTAGCCGATCCATTTCTCCATATAGTCAATCCAAATTTAAATGGATCTTATTTGTATTGCAAACTTATTCTTCATATGGATGATATGGAAAGTCAAGAATATTTAATACAAAATATACAAATCATCCATAATATCCCTAAAAAAACTCATCCGATAGATTTCTATCTTGATCTGGCGAAAAAAATTTTAACTATAAATAAAAAAAATAATGAAAATTATAATTATGCAGTTGAGCAAATTAGATTAAAAATTATAACAGAAAAATCTTAAGCTACATCCCCTCGTTGGCGCGAGTGAAGGGCAAAAAAATATTCCGTAAGAAAAATCTATATTTACAAAGCAAATTTATAGGAAGATGAAAATACACACCACCAACTATTTTGATACTTTTATAGAAACAGCAGAAGACAGCAAAGTTTCTCACGGAACAAAACCGCCAAGCAAAGACAAAAAAACAGTTGCAGAAATGCAATACGAGCTAATTAGCAAAAATCCGTATAAATATACCTCAGACGATGTTCTTTTTCAGGTATTTGCTGATCGGAATGATTTAACAAAAAGTGAATACGAAAAAGCCAGACAAGATTATTTTTCTAAGGGACAAGCTTGTTTTCGTGCCTCACCTCTTTCAAAAACATACGGTTTTGGAATTCATAATGATCATAATGGAAAAATAGCCATATTCGGTATGGAAACAGATGAATACCTAAAGTTTATAAAAGATCCCAAAATCAAAAAAGTAAAAGCCATGAAATCTGCCCGATAATTTTCCCGCTGGCGCGAGCGGGACGCAATTGGATCCTGAAAAGTAGACTTGCAAAAAATCATGTAACTTTTTTTATATTTACAGAAAACAAAAAATGATGACACTAATTGCAATTTTCTTTCCCTTTGCTTCTTTCTTTTTGAGAGGAAGAATATTAACTTCGATTATTTGTCTAATCTTGCAAATAACTTTAATTGGCTGGATTCCTGCAGCAATTTGGGCTGTTATTTCTTTACAGAATTCAAGAGCTGATCAGCGTAATAAGAAACTAATAAGAGCAATAAAAACCAAGTCTTAAAAGAATAAAGAACAACAAAATCAAGCCACAACACATTCCATATTTTTTTGTTCCATTATCTGCATATCAATTATTTTTTGAGCGACAGTTCCTCTTTCAAATAAACGAATAAATTTAAAAACAGCGCTGACAAAATATCCCGGGTTTGAAACTAATCGGGCGATTTCTGTAATTCTTTCGTCTCTTAGCTTTGTACAAGCTTCTCTTTCATTTTCTGGAACGGCTACAAATTCGTTGGCAAATTTCCATGCACCGTTTCTTGCGGTTTCCATACTAAAATCAATAAAGAAGTTGTCTATTTTGCCTGAGAATTTTAATATCCACGTAAGTGTTGGCCAAATTTTGATTAAGCATTTTTCGACACCACCTACCAAATTGCTAAGAATAGCGTTTATTTGATCAAAATCATGTTTTAAATCTGCTATGTCTTCTACAGTACTAATTTGAGCCGAGGCAATTCCTAAATCAAGGTTCACGTGAGCATTTATTCCGAGTAGTAAATGCTGAACAACTATTGGCCAAAACTTTTCGGCTTGTTCAAAGGCAAATCCCCAACATTCTGATGGTTTCTCTTTGGCTTGATATTGATAATAAGCTTTTAAATAGCGATTGGCAAAAATAACATCCAATTTTCCATTCGTTCGCCGTTTTGAAAAGAACCAGCCTGAATACCTTGTTTGACTCTTAGAGTAACTTCGCGATACAGAATAGCAAATAAACCTATATTGCTTTGATCAATCTTTGCTTTTTCAATTATTTCATCCAAAAACTGAATTACTTCATCAATAGTATTTGCTTGTTTCATAATCGTTTATTGTTAGTTATTAGTCAAATTGAGAGCAACGAATATAATTATTTTAATCTTTCAATGGGTATTTTTTGAAGTAATTATCTTATTATTTTTCTTTTTTAATGCGAAAAAAATATCCCAAAAGAAAACTCTTTTGGGATGTTACTAACTTAAATCGAAAACAGCAGACATATTATGCCTCTACTTCTACTTTTAAAATTTCTAATTTTAAATTGCCTTTTTTAGCTGGCCATTCCACAAGATCTCCTACTTTGTAGCCAACCATTGCAATACCTTCATCAGAAAGAACCGAAATTTTGTTTTTGCTCACTTTTACTTTTTCCGGCCCAACAAGAAGAATTGTTTTTTCTTCATTATTAATGTGGTCTTTATAGGTTACTTTTCGGTTTATGGAAACAATATTTTCGGGAAGATTTTTTCTCAATACTTGAGAGGCATTTTTTAACTCGCCCAATAATAACTCTTCTTCTTGCGGTGTTACTTTTTTTCTTCTTACGTGATCTTTAATTAAATCGTATGTTCCTGTTGTTAATATAATATTTTGTGACATAACTTTCTTGTTTGCTTCACTTTCATTGAGTATGATATACAACTCTTCATTGAATATCTTGCAGCTCCATCTAATTCAATGATATCACATCCTGAATGAAATTGAAGGTTAAATAAAACGAACTATAATAAATAAAAGGTTTCCCTGCCTAGAGTTGCGACAGGGCAAAATGAATAAACTCTTTTGAGTTTTTTAAGAAAGTATCATCATGCAGATATAATAATGTGTACATCAAGCACATCAAACCGTTATTAGCTAAATAAAAATTTGCAGTTACCATTATTGTAATTCTAATTGTGTTGCAATATACGCTTTTTTCTTACAAATGCAAGTAACAATTGAGTTTTAGGTAATTGTGTGAATCGGTTGTATTCAACAGATATTTTATTGCAATAATGAGCCTTAAAAATCTAGACGAAATATCTTATATTTGTTTTAATTAAATTTTTCAAAACTAAATCCAAACGATTTGATTTAAAAATTTATAAACTAAAAATTGTTTATTGAAGGCAATAATGGTAAAATACTAGAATTCAAAAAAAATAAAGTTCAATATACTTTGCGGAGATTTCTCCTTCGCCAAGATGACAAAATGAGTATAACAAAACTTTGTGTCTTTGAGCCTTTGTGGCAAAAAAACATTAAATCATGGAAAACTTCGACTGGACATCTTTCACAAAAAAAATAGCAATTAAAGCTAAACGCAATGACATTTATAATGCCTGGACAATTGCAAATGAATTAGAAAAATGGTTTCTCGAAAAAGTATCTTTTTTTGATGCAAATCAAGAACCAATTGGCAAAAACAAAAACGCTGCAGAAGGTACAACTTACGATTGGCTTTGGTATTTGTATAAAGACTCCATGAAAGGAAAAATTATTTCTGCCAATGGAAAAGATCAATTACAATTCACTTTTGAAGGAACTTGTCTGGTAGATATAAAACTAAGCGAAACAAACGGCTATACCGTGGTTGAACTTCGTCAGCACAATATCGCTACAGATGATTATTCTAAACAATACATTAGGCTCGGCTGTTCAAACGGCTGGGGTTTTTACTTAACTAATCTTAAATCAGTTTACGAAGGTGGTTTAGATTTACGCAACAAAGATGAAAATTTGAATCCTATGATTAATAATTAAATCATTTTTAAAATTTAAAAAGCTAAAAATGCGTAAGAGTCAAAAAAGGCTTTTACGCATTTTTTTATGACAGGTTTCCTTAACTGTCTCAAAAAACGGAAATCCGTAATTATTTTTCTCGTTTACGGATTTCCGTAAAACTGCTGATTGTAAAGCCCTTAGTTTTGAATAACAAATTGATATCCTGATTTATTCATACGCTTTTATATTATAAAAAGTGCCGGATATTTTTTTGAAACCAAAAACTAAAACAGGTACATAATCTTAAATTTTACAAACAATGAGCAGAAAATCAATTCAAGTAACCGACATTTTTTTGGCTATACTGGCTATATTATTAATTAGTGTAAGTTTTTATCAGACCTGGCTGGGATTAGACCAGATTTTTGGCCCGGCTTCTTTTATAATTGCCTTAGTTTTATCTTTCTTATTATTGTTTTTAATCTGGATGATCAGAAGTGCAAAAGTAGAAGGCCGTGCAACTTCAAATTTGGTAGGGATTTATCTTTTTATTGCCTCCTTTTGTTTCATAGCCAACTTTAATGCTTTATACACCAGATTTATGAAAACTGATATTTATACTACCGAATTAAGGGACATAAACGAACGTTTTAATAATCTGGAAGCTGATGTTCAGTCCAAACTAAGTTACAAGTACAACAAAGAAACTGCTCAGGATATAGAAATTAAAAAGAAGCAGATGATGGAGCAGATTAAAGATCCCGGAAATAAAGGAATAGGCACTAGAGCCCAGTCTTTAATACGTGACATCGAAAAATTAACCGGACAAAAAGTTGATTTCCTGACCCCGGTTGCTAATGATTATGATGATTTGGCAGAAAGAATGGGACTCCAGATCGACAATATGATTTCTGATCTTTCGCCAGAAGAAAAAGCTTTAAAAACAGATATCAACAATGCGGTATTAAAATGGAATAAAAAAATTCAGGACTTATTACTGCTTTCTAAAAAAGAAAAAGATGACCTCTCTCAGGGGTTAATCGATGATTCTTTATCAGAATATAATAAACTTGGAAATCGTGCCCACTCCGTTTTAGGTGAAGACAAATTTAAATTCACTCCCGAAATCTCCAAAACACAAGATGTTGGTAAAATTGGTTTTGCCTTTGATCATGCCGTCAAAAACTTCGGAATGTACCAGTTTGTGGTATTAATGGGTTGTATCCTGCTTGATTTTGTTATTGTGATTATTGTATTACTTGCCACTCCCGGCAGCGGAAACAGCAGTAATAACTCCAGCATTTTTAGTGGCAGTAAAAGAAACGGGAAAGTATTAATTGCTAAAAACTAAAACAAGATGACTGAAGATAACAACACTTTAAAGCCTTTGACCCTGAGCAATGAAACATTAAAACCAATTTCGTATGATGCTCAAAATAATGCAAAACCAGATTTTGTTCCTTTGGCAAATGCCAGCACCAACCAGATTAAAAACAAGGAAAGTAATTTTATTTTCTTTTTTGGTGTAGGAGAATCTGGCAAGTCGGTTATTCTTTCTTCGATTTTGTATTTTTTAAGTTCGCAAGCCGGCGTTTTACGTCCAAAACTGGGTACTCCCAATACAAAAGAAGCTCAGGTTTTACTGGCCGATTTTTTTGAAAACATAAGGCAAGGCATTTTGCCCAATAGAACTACCCGTGATCAGGTTACGAGACTGGACTTAATATTTGAACCAAACAATAAATCTAAGAAAGTTCCGCCTATAAACCTGACTTTTCTGGAAACTTCGGGAGAAAACCATAAAGATATCAGCAGAGGCGGTACTTATCACAGCAGTATCGAAGCGTACCTGAATGCTAATATTCCGCTGACTTTTATAATTGTGACCAGTTATGACAATGCACATCTGGAAGATACTTTAATAAACGAATTTCTGGATGAACTAGAGAGAAAAGGGAAAAACCTGAAATCAATAAACGTGATTTTAGTTGTTTCTAAATGGGACAAATCTGGCAGAACAGATGTTTCAAACGAAGATGAACTGGAAAACTTTATCAACGAAAGGCTGCCGAGAACCAATACCCGAATAAATTCTTATGAATTGAATAAAACCTATTTCACAATAGGCAGTATTGAAAATAATGGTAACGGAGAAAGAATCACCCTTTTAAATTTAGCTCCTGCCGAAGTTTTGTCGAACTGGCTTTACGAAAGCATAGTAGGTTATCCGTTAGATTATGAAGGAACTTTTTGGGAACGATTAAAATTTAGCTTTTAAACTAATGACACAAAATATATACCTGCTGGCTTTTGGCACATTTGGAAATCCTTATGGTTTTAGACAGACCTTTTATTTAGGAAACCAAAATGTTGCGAAATCAATTAAAACCTTCGACCTTAATACCAATGCCATAAAACTATTCGAAAACAGCATCCTGTACTCCATTCGTAAAGAATCAGTAAACGGATTAAACGCCATTGCTTACTCCAAATATTCTTTTGCAAAAGAAAAAAACTCTGACCGAGGAGGAACTTTTGTTGGAGCCAGTATTTTGTTTACCAACGAAATTGCAGAAGATAATTTGACAATTACCAAACTCAATGAATTTCATGAAATATTAGTACGCAAAAATATCGAGGATAAAACCATAATGGTAAATCATTCTGACGATTTTACTGTTGACATGCCTAAAGATTTTGATAAACTCAGCTTTCATCTTAAAAGCATTGACGAACCTTCTAATTTTAGGTTATCAAATTCAAATCTTGTAGTTTATTCTCATATAGATGAAAATACGCTACAGCAAAACCTGAAAAAATCATTAGAATTATTGAATAATTTTGACACTATCTTTTTTACTGACCATCAGGAAATTGCAAATTTCACCATCGCTAAAAGCCTTTACAAAACAATAGATGAAAAAGGATTTGATGAAGAAATACAAATTGTAAAAGAGGAAAAAAAGAAACAGCGGCAGCTTATACTTCATGATTTTGAAAAAGAATTTTCTGAGCTTGAAGAAAACAAAAAAACGAGTATCAGGGTACTTAAAGAAGGTATTGAGCAAAACATAAAACTGCATCAGGAAAATGGCAGAAAAATAGACGAGTCAAAAAAACAAGTTGCTGTTGTAGAAAATAAATATTCGGAATTTTCAAGAAAAATAAAAGAAGCAATAAGTTACATACACACCGATAAAAAAATTGAGGAAATAAAACTATTTCACAATGAAAACAAACGTGAATTTATAAATTATATAAACGAAAATACTAAACCTCAATATCTAAATAGTTTAAGTAATATACAGTCCAAAACCGACTCGGCTGTCAGAAATCAACCAGCCCTTGACTGGCTTCAGCCCAATAATGAATATAAAAGAAGAGAACGAACAGAAAAAGAGTCATCCCGAACTTATATATTCCTTTCGGTTTTATTTTTCTCGTTATGGATTTTAACCTTTTTCTATTTTCTGTTTTTAGATGAAATAAATAAACTGCTTTTAAGTGCATAACTTTAACGTTTATCTTTGTCAGCTTTGCCCCTTCACGAAGATCAACACAACGGCATAAAAAACTTAGCGCCCTCGCGCCTTTGTGGCAAAACCAAAAAAAATCCTAACTTCGCTCTTTAAATAAGAAAAGGAGAAAATGAAGGTATGTATTGCTGAGAAACCAAGTGTAGCACGTGAAATCGCATCTGTTTTGGGCGCCAATACCAAACACGACGGATATTACGAAGGCAACGGTTATGCCGTAACCTATACTTTTGGACATTTATGTACCTTAAAAGAACCTAACGATTATAAACCACATTGGAAAAGCTGGGATTTAAATAACTTACCAATGCTTCCCGAAAAGTTCGAAACCAAAGTCGTTGAGAATTCGGGAATCCAAAAGCAGTTTAAAATCATCAAAAGTCTTTTCGATAAAGCCGAACTGGTCATAAACTGCGGGGATGCCGGGCAGGAAGGAGAATTAATACAACGCTGGGTCATGAATGAAGCGCATTACAAAGGCGAAATAAAACGCCTGTGGATTTCATCCTTAACAACCGAAGCTATAAAAGAAGGTTTTGACAATTTAAAACCTTCTGAAAACTACGACAATTTATTCTACGCCGGATTTTCAAGAGCTATTGGCGACTGGCTTCTCGGAATGAATGCTACTCGTTTATATACCGTAAAACATGGCGGTTACAAACAAGTATTATCTATTGGACGTGTGCAGACGCCGACTTTGGCAATGGTTGTAGACCGATTTAAAGAAATCGAAAATTTCAAACCTCAGCCCTATTGGGAATTGCAGACTTTATACAGAGAAACTCTTTTTAGTTATGAAGAAGGACGTTTCCTGAAAAAAGAAGATGGAGAAATTCTGGCTGAAAAAGTCAAAGAAAGTGACTTCGAAATTGTTTCTGTTGACAAAAAAAACGGAAACGAATACGCACCAAAACTGTTTGACTTAACAGGTTTACAGGTTTATTGCAATCAAAAATTTGGATTTTCGGCAGAAGAAACACTTAAAATTGCACAGACTTTATACGAGCAAAAAGCCATTACATATCCCAGAGTTGATACAACTTTTTTACCAGGCGATATTTATCCAAAAGTACCGGGAATTCTGCAAAAACTGACACATTATGCACATTTAACAGAACCGCTTTTAGGAAAAAAAATAAAAAAATCACCAAAGGTTTTCAACGATAAAAAAGTAACCGATCACCACGCAATTATTCCAACGGGAATTGAAATTAATCTGCCGTACAATCAGCAGCAGGTTTATGATATTATTGTAAAACGTTTTATTGCCGTTTTTTATGATGATTGTCTAGTTGCAAATACAACAGTTATTGGAAAAGCAGCCGACGTAACTTTTAAAGCCACGGGGAAAGAAATCCTGAAAAAAGGTTTTCGTGTCGTTTTTGAAGATCCAAATGCAAAAGAAAAAGAACCCGATTTATTACCGAGTTTTGTTGTGGGCGAAAAAGGGCCCCATGAGCCGTCTTTTCTCCAAAAAGAAACCAAACCACCCAATCATTTTACCGAAGCAACTTTACTTCGAGCGATGGAAACTGCAGGAAAACAAGTCGACGACGAAGATTTACGTGAATTGATGAAAGAAAACGGAATTGGGCGTCCGTCAACGCGTGCGAATATTATTGAAACGCTTTTTAAACGTCAGTATATTGTTCGAAACAAAAAACAGGTTTTGCCAACAACAACCGGAATTCAGTTGATTGATACAATTCAGAACGAATTGATAAAATCTGCTGAGCTTACGGGTTCTTGGGAAAAGCAGTTAAAAGATATTGAAAAAGGAACTTTTACCGCTGCTGCTTTTATTAGAAACATGAAACGCATGGTTGAAGCTTTGGTTAACGAAGTTCGCAGTGAAACGAGACACGCTAATATTTCGCATGCTGCAACGATTCAAAAACCAGCTGTAAAACCAGAGAAAAAGAAAGCGGACGGAATTTCAGCAGAAACTTGTCCAAAATGCCAAAAAGGAAATCTTATAAAAGGAAAATCGGCTTTTGGATGCAGTGAATATAAATCGGGTTGTGATTTTGTACTGCCTTATGTGTTTTTAGATAAAAAAATTACCGAAAGCCAGTATTTACGATTGGTTCAAAAGGGCTCAACCGTAAACATAAAAGGTTTTAAAACCGAGTCTGGAACGGTTGAAGGTTTGATTCGTTTTGAAGAAAATTACAAACTCAAATTAGAACCAAAGAAAACCGAAGCGAAAAAGACAAAACAAGAAACATCCGATTCTTTAATGTGCCCGAAATGCAAAAAAGGAACGATCTTAAAAGGAAAAACCGCTTACGGATGTGCTGAATATAAATCGGGTTGTGATTTTAAAGTCACTTTTGATGAAGTCCGTGCCAAACTAAAAGATCAAAAACCAACGAAGGAACTAGTTTACTCTATTTTAGAGGAAAGCGTTTAGTTTTTTTTAGCCACAGATTAAAGGGATTAAAAAGATTTTTTTCTACTGTGTGTTTTTTTTGCCACGAATTACACGAATTTTCACGAATTTATTTTTCACGCAGATTTGAAAAGATTTAAGCTGATACTAGCAGATTTATATAATTCTGAATCAAAATTAAATCTGCAGAATCTGCGTGAAAAAAAATCCTTTTAATCCTTTTAATCTGTGGCAAAACATTTCCAGTTTTTCAAAAATTAATTCGTGAAAATTAGTGAAATTCGTGGCAACAATTTTTTTCATACTTTAGTACAATCAAAACTCATAAATATGTTTCAGAAAATTACTCTTTTAGCACTTGTATTAGCTGTTGTTTCTTGCCAGAAAAAAGAATCAGTAGAAAAAGATAAAATCAAAATTGCCGACTGGCTTATCGGAAACTGGGAAAATACTTCTCCAGATGGTGTTTTAACTGAAAACTGGGAAAAACTAAACGACAGCACTTTCAACGCTTATTCTTATTTTATAAAAGGAAAAGATACTTTGCATTTTGAAACTATTGTTTTAGCTCAAAAAGGCGAAACCCTAACCTATTTCGCAACCGTAAAAGGTCAAAACGAAGATAAAGCTGTAGCTTTTTCATCAACTGCAGAATCAGACAAACAATTGGTTTTTGAAAACGCTAAACACGATTATCCTCAAAAAATCACATATACTAAAGGGGCAAATAATACTTTGACTGCTGAGGTTTCCGGGAAATTGAATGGAAAAGTGAGTTCAGAGAAGTTTGTTATGACGAAGAAATAATAATGAAATTAAATTTTTTTTTAATAACGATAATATTTTCATTTTTATCTTGTGGACAAACGAAGATGAAAACAACAAGTGATGCTATGCCTAAATTTGAAAATTTCAAAAACAAAGAAAAATTTCTACCAGACAATACCATTTTTTATCCAGGAATTGGTGATGAAAAATTAAAACCTGTTTTAACAGAAAAAATTAATTTAGCTGCAGATGATTTTAAAAAGATTGCAGAATCAAACAATCCTACAGATGAAAATTATCAAAATGCAATAAAAACTGGACTTAATCGATTTTCAGAAATTTATCTTGAATTGGATACTGAAAATCGTGAAAGAATTTGTACTTATTTTGAAGAATTAATGGATATTGTTGGTCTGGAAAGTTCAGATGGACAATTGAATGATTTTATGTATGATTTCGATCCAAATCAAAACTAAGGATAATCTTAAGCTTTAATTTCTTTTACTTCAATTTCAAAGGGATTAAAATCCCTTGCTACAAAATATAATTCATTCCTCCGGAATTCTTCACAATATTAACAGAACCGGAGGTTCGATCAATCTTTGCATAAACATAACAATAGTTATTAGATCAAGAGAAACAACATCAGTATAAAAAACTTTGTGCCTTAGAGCCTTCGTGGCAAAAAAACCTTAGAACCTCAGCATCTTAGAATCTTAGAACCTTAAAAAAAATCACTCATTCTCCCCGATTTTATTCACCATAAAAATCATCAGAATACCTAAAAGCGCCATAATTAAAAACGCCCATTTCATACTTAGATATTCAGAGATAAAACCAACCATTGGCGGAACTAGTAAAAATCCCAGATAACCAATTGTAGATATAGAAGTTAATGCAGAACCGCTGCTGAGTTTTGAAGATCTTCCGGCAATACTAAATACTAACGGAACCACGCAGGAAACCCCAAATCCTATTAAAACATAGCCAAAAATAGTAGGGTATGCATACGGCAGAATAAAACAAAGAGCGAAACCAACAGTGATTAAAATTCCGCTGTAAAGCAGGATTTTTTTAGTCCCAAATTTCATTACACCATAATCACCAAATATACGCCCCAGAGTTACCGCAGTGGCAAAAAATACAAATGCTGCGCTGGTCAATTTTGGTGAAGCCTTTAATATATTTTCAAAATAAATTCCGCTCCAGTCGTACATTGTATTTTCGCAAGCCATTGAAACAAAGCAAATTAAAGCAAACTTAACAAGGTTTTTTTCCGGCATCGAAAAAAACTTCTTTTTAACCGGTACAGGTTCATTATGAATGCTCAACGGATAAAAACAAGCCGTAAGCGCCAGCATAAAAACACTTACTCCCAATAAATGATGCGATGGCGCAATATGCTGCGTAACCATAACATATCCTAAACCAGCTCCTGAAAAAACAGCAATACTCCATACCGCATGAAAACGGGTTATAATCGATTTTGGATATAATTTCTGCACTTCAAGAGATTGTGCATTAATCGATAAATTGAAAATATTACGCGAAGCCCCAAAAATTAAAAGTATAATAACCAGCTGCCATACAAAAGCGGCTAAACCCGGTAACGACAACACGATATTAAACATAATCGCTCCTAAAAGCATAATATAACGGCTGCTGTATTTATTTAATAACTTCCCTGTAAATGGCATTGTGAGCATTAAACCAATTGGAAATGCAAATAAAACAGCTCCAAACTCAGCTTCGCTTAAATGCAATTGCGCTTGTATATGCGGAATTCTGGATACCCAGGAAGAATAGCCAAATCCGGAAAGGAAAAAAAACACAGTATTTGCTATACGGAATCCTCGAGGTGTATTTTGTATTTTTTTGAAGAAAGGTAAAATCATGAAGTCTGTTTTTCAGATTGCAAAAATAAAGTTTTTAAAGGGAATTACTGTCCTTTTTACATTTAATAAAAACCTGCAAATTTCGCTTTTATTTCTTCCATTTTCTCTTATTCTATGCTTCTGTTTTTTTTTCGAAAAATAAATTTCTACCACTAAATTTTAAAAATATTTTCTTTAAAAGTCCCGTATTTGTTGGTAAAGAGATTAAAATTTCTAAATTTGTTTTTGTTTTTATTTATTCTAAATAATAACATATCCAAAAAAAAAGAAATCCCATGAATTATTCAAATTTCAGCTTTAAACAGATCCTTACCAAAATCTGTTTGCTGCTATTCTTCAGCTGTAATGTATTTGCACAGCAAAACTCAGGTAAAATTAAAGGAGTAATAACTACATCCGACGGAGAACTTGCCGCTGGAGTTAACATCATCCTTAAAAATTCAAAATATGGCACAATTACTAATGAAGATGGTGCTTTTGAATTTAACCGCGTAAAACCTAATACTTACACGCTGCAAGTTTCATTAACTGGATATGAAACACTAGAAAAACAAATAAATGTAACTGCTAATGAAACAACTTCTCTTAATTTAAAATTGACTGTTTCTAACAAACAATTAAAGGAAGTTATCATTACTACTAACAGAGGAAAAGCATTTCCTAAGCAAAGTACATATGTATCGAAACTTCCACTTAAAAACATTGAAAATCCACAGGTTTACAACATCGTTTCATCTGAATTGATGAAAGAACAAGCGATTACGAATTATGAAGACGCATTGAAAAATGTTCCCGGAATTCAGAAATTATGGGAATCTACTGGACGCGGCGGCGATGGAGGTTCTTATTATTCGCTTCGTGGTTTTGAAGTTCAGGCGAATATCGTTAACGGATTGCCGGGCTTAACAAGCGGAACATTAGATCCTGCCAATATTGAACGTATTGAAGTTATAAAAGGGCCGTCTGGAACTTTATTTGGAAGCAGTTTGGTTAGTTATGGCGGACTGATTAATACGGTTACCAAAAAACCTTACGAAGGTTTTGGAGGTGAAGTTTCCTATCTTGTTGGAAGCTTTGGCTTGAACAGAGCTACGGCAGATATCAACACACCGCTGGATGATAATAAAAACATTTTATTTAGAATTAATTCTTCTTTTCAAACGGAAAACAGTTTTCAGGATGCCGGCTTTAGAACTTCATATTTTATAGCTCCAACAATCTCTTATAAAGTAAATGAAAGACTTTCTTTTTTATTGAATACAGAATTTATGCAGGAAGAAAAAACAACGCCGTCAATGTTGTTTTTAGGAAGAGATGCACCTTTACAATATGCTAATTTGGCAGAGTTGAATTACAATACGAATTTGTCATTTTACAGTGATGATTTATCGATAAAAAATCCCCGATTCAATTTGCAGGCGCATATGAATTATAAGATTTCATCTAAATGGAATTCACAAACTGTATTTTCAAGAGGAACTTCTAAATCAAACGGTTACTACTCTTACATCTATGATAACGAAGACGGTAACAAAGATTTTGGTTTTTGGATTACCAAAGAAAAATCGCAGACCGCAACGACAGATATTCAGCAGAATTTTACAGGCGATTTTAAAATTGGCCCAATGAGAAACCGTATTGTAATTGGTTTTGATTATTTTAAAAGAGATGTAACTTTTGGAGGTACAGGTTATGCAAAACTTTATAATCTTACGGCACAAGGAGAAGTGAGGCAATTTGATGATCTTAATCCAAATTATCTAACTGTAGAATCTGTAGACCAGGCTCTTTTAGCAGAACCCGGACCTGATTATCATTCTAAAGACGCGACTTATAGTGCTTATGCATCAGATGTATTAAATATTACTCCGACTTTATTAGCGATGGCAAGTTTAAGGGTCGATTATTTTGATACTGAAGGAAACGTAAAAACAAACGATGACAATTATAACCAAACGGCTTTGTCTCCAAAATTTGGACTTGTTTACCAGCCCATTAAAGATCAATTATCTGTTTTTGCAAATTATATGAACGGTTTTAGAAATATCGCTCCATCGGCGATATATGATAATGACGGAAATTTTATCAGATCTCAAACTTTTGAGCCTGAACACGCTAATCAGTTAGAAACTGGGATTAAAACAGATTTATTTTCAGATAAATTAACGGCAACTGCAAGTTTTTATATTATTAATGTTGCCAATTTAGTAACAAGCAACCCAATGTACAGCGCACAAGGCGGTGAAGCCAGAAGCAAAGGTTTTGAATTTGATTTGAATGCTGCGCCCATAAAAGGTTTAAGCATTATTGCCGGATACAGCTATAATGACAGTAAAATTACAAAAGGAGACGAAAATAACGTTTGGTTAGATCAAGGGCAAAGACCTTTCTGGGCCGGACCAAAAAACTTGGTAAATCTTTGGGCAACTTATAAATTTGACGAAGGTTTATTAGAAAATTTCGGCCTAGGTTTTGGAGGAAATTATGCCAGCGATAATGCTATTTTAGATAGTTCTGTAACCGGAAAATTTGTTTTACCAGAATATACTGTTATAAACGGATCTGTTTTTTACAATTCAAATAAATTCCGCGTAAGCTTCAATATAAATAATATAGCAAACAAAGATTACTTTAACGGAGGCTGGTCTACAATAAATCCTCAAAAACCTAGAAATGTTGTAGCGAGTCTAGCTTATAAATTCTAAAATAGTTTGTCAAGTGCAGCTTAAGCTTTGTCAGGCTGAGCGAAGTCGAAGCCCGCGTTCTGTAAAGCCCTTCGACTTCGCTCAGCCTGACAGATGTTAAAAAAGAGGTTAATTTCTATTAGCCTCTTTAAATTTAAACTTTATTATTAATAATTAATCTAAATAAGTATTGTGCAACGAATATTAAACAGTACATTTGTGACACAAAATAATAACCTATAAATCAAAAATTCTGAGTGTTTATCAGGATTTTTTCAATATTAATTTTAAATCTTATACCATGAAATCAAAAACTTTTAAATTAATAACATTTGCATTTTTAATGCTTTTTGCTGCGCCTCAACTTTTTGCCCACGCTCTTTGGATCGAAACTAAAGCGACCGGAACAAAAGGAAAAGCACAGGAAATTTCTGTTTATTTTGGAGAATTTTCAGAAAACGATATTACAAAAGCAGATAAATGGTTTTCTGATTTAAAAGATTTCTCTTTGGTAGTAATTTCTCCATCAAAAAAAGAAACAAAACTTACTGCAAAAGCTTTAGACAATAAATACCAGGCGTTTTTTACTCCAGATGAAGACGGAGTTTATACAATTGTAATGCATCATAAAGTTAAAGACGTTTATGGAACTATGGTTTTAGATTACAATTCCAGCGCAACTGTAGTTGTTGGAAATAAAACTGCAGGAAACTATGCAACGGCCAACAATAACATTATTGGTTTGTTTAGCGAAAACGCTGACATCGCAAAAAAGAATGTAAAAATCGATGGATTTGCTTTGTACGAAGGCGTATCTGCAAAAGAGCAAAAAATCAAAGTAATTGCTCCAAACGGCTGGGAAAAAGAATTATGGACAAATGATAAAGGTCAATTTTCATTTACTCCAATCTGGCCTGGAAATTATATGGTAGAATTTGCTTATACTGAAAAAGCTGCCGGAGAACATAACGGTAAAAAGTACGATGAAATCTGGAAAATGGCTACCTACCTAATTGCAGTTAAATAATTTTCAAAACTTTTTTAGATTTTAATTTAAAAAAACCTTGCTCTTTCGGGCAAGGTTTTTTGTTTTTAGAGATTCCAAACCATAAGTAATAAAAGTCTTAAAAACAAAATCTTAAGCTAATCTTAAGCAAAAACTAATAAAACTTTAATGAAGATAATTATCTCATAATTTTTTGTTAAGGTGTTCGTAGTTCTATATTTGCATTCGATAATTTTTATTGAATCTAAATAAATACCATGAAACATAATTTAATACTATTCTTAGCCCTAATAAGCTTTTCTGCTTCTTATAGTCAGGATTACACAAGTACAGATAATGGTGCAGTAACTGATACTGTAAAAAACAAAAAAGGAGAAATCCTTAATGAAGTATTAATCACGGCAAATAAACCTAAAAAGCCAGTTGAAGCAGCACGTTCAGGTATTAAAGTAATGGACTTGCCACAAAGCGTTCAGGTTATTGGCAGCGAAGTAATCGAACAACAACAAGCAATTAGATTAAGTGAAGTAGTAAAAAACCTTAATGGTGTTTATGTAGGATCTGCTCGTGGCGGTGCGCAGGAATCATTCTTTTCAAGAGGATATGATATGAGTGCTAACAATATGTTTAAAAATGGCTTTAGATATAATGCCGGTTCTATACCTGAAGTTTCTTCTTTAGAAAAAGTTGAATTTTTAAAAGGAGGTTCAGCTTTATTGTATGGAAATGTTGCTCCTGGCGGAATCATGAATTTAGTTACCAAAACGCCAAAATTTACAAGAGGTGGAGAAGTTTCTATGCAAATGGGAAGTTACTCTTATTATAAACCATCTGTTGATTTTTACGGACCTTTAAATAAATCTATTGCTTACAGATTTACAGGATCTTATGAAAATTCAGAAAGCTTTAGGGATTTTGTAAAGAACGAACGTATTTATATAAACCCTTCTTTCCTATTTCATCTTTCAGATAAAACCCAAATTACATTACAAGGAGATTATCTAAGTGCTGACTGGACTCCGGATTTTGGAACCGGAATTTACGGAAAAACAATTTTAGACTTACCTCGTAACGAATATTTCGGAGCACTTTGGTCAACAGCAAATACTAAATCTTCCAGCGCTTCATTATTGCTTAATCATGATTTCAATGCCAATTGGAAATTAAATTTTAATTCTTCTTACCAATCTTACAGAAGAACACAAACTTCTACAGCACAATTAAGTACAATTGATGTAAATGGAAACTGGAAACGTGGTTTGACAAAGGCGGATGCTGCCGAACAAATATTTGGAGACCAATTAAGTCTACAGGGAAATTTTAATACCGGAAGCATTAAACATCAAATATTTACTGGAGTGGATTATGAAAATTCTCTTGCTCCTAGTTACACTTTTGGATTTTATGCTCCTGGAAAACCGGCAGACCTTTTAACAACAGAAGCTACGGCTATAAATTTAAATACTTACGATTATAGCACCCAAAGTACTGTTATTCCTTATCCAACAAGAACTACGCAATTAGCCAGTACAGAAACACAGCGTTTTGGAGCCTATTTTCAAGATTTAGTTTCGATTAATCAATACATCAAAGTTCTGGCGGGATTACGTTGGTCATGGCAGCAAGGCGAAGCTACGACTACAAAAGAAGTGATAGAGAAAAAGAATAATGTAAATGTCATTACAACTGCTTATGAAGATGCAATACCTGTAACTGGTGCTAAAACTATAAACAAAGCTTTTTCACCAAAAGCAGGATTGGTAGTACAGCCAACTAAAGATTTGTCTTTGTTTGCAAGTTATTCAAACTCTTTTACTCCAAATACAGGAACGACAGTAGATGCAAAACCATTAGATCCATCTATTATAGATCAATATGAAGTTGGTGTGAAAAAAGATTTTTTTAGAGGTCTTTTGACTACTAACATAACTCTATATCAAATTACCAATAATAATTTAGCACAAACAGCTCAATATTTATCAGACGGTGTTACACAAAACGTTAATACTAATCTAAAAGAATTAGTTGGAGCTACAAAAGGAAAAGGAGTCGAAATAGATATTACTGCGAGCCCCGTAGAAGGTTTGAATATTATGGCTGGTTACAGTTTTAATGAAACCAAAGTATCTAAATCATCTGGTACAAGCGGAAGCCTTGTTGTTGGAGATGTTTTAGCAAGAACTCCAAAAAACACTGCCAATTTGAGTTTTTTCTACAAATTGCCTAGTGGTTTATTAAAAGGAGTAACTTTTGGAGCGATTGGAAATTATGTTGGAGATCGTACAGGAGGTTGGAATGATGATTATTTATGGACAGAAAACACACCTTCAACCAATCCAAAAACATATACGGTAACAATTAGAGATCGTGATATTCCTTTGGAAGGTTATGTTACTGTAGATGCTTCTCTTGGGTATGAATGGAAAAAATTCTCCATCTTATGCAGATTATCAAATATAACAAACGAATTGAATTATACCGTTCACGAAAATTATAGTGTAAACCCAATTGCACCTAGACAAGTAATGACAAGTCTGCGTTATAAATTCTAAAATTTTGAATTAGATTTTGTCCATTGAGCATTTTTCTGATTATTATAAATTAGAATGTTTTTGGAAACTTTAAACCTCATCTTGCAAAAGGTGAGGTTTTTTGTTTTGTTAAAAAATGTGTCTCATTTTATAAGTACTTTTGTTCGTATAAACCATTCTAAATCGCAAAATCCAAATATGTCTGATTCTACAAAAAACCAATTAAAGAAAAGTTTAGGCTTAAGTTTTAATATTGCCGTATTAATTGGAGGAACAATTGGAGTTGGAATTTTACGAACTCCGGGAAATATTGCAGAATTGCTCAATAATTACTGGCTCATTCTGGCATCCTGGCTTTTTGGAGGTTTATACGTTTTGTTAGGCGCCAATTCGTATGCCGAACTTGCAACGATGTTACCAAAAGCAGGAGGATCTTATAATTATATTAAAAGAGCTTTTGGCGAATATGCAGGATTTCTCTCAGGTTGGTTTGATTATATCACAAATGCCATTCCGCCTGCATTTTACTGTATTGTAATCAGTGAATATATGATCATTTTGTTTCCGGCTCTTGCTAATTATTCAACAGTAATGGCAATTTCTTTATTGGCGGCTTTTGTATTGATTCATTTAAGTGGTGTAAAAAACGGAAGTGTGATTCAACAGATTACCAGTTTCCTGAAAGTAATTTGTTTCGTGGCTTTGGTTGTAGCTTGCTTTATGTATTCAGGCGTTAAAATTCCGCCTATAAAAACGGATAATTCGTTCTTTCAAATTGGTTTAGTATTTGGATTTTTCAAATCATTGCAATTAATAATCGGAACTTATAATGGCTGGAATGCAGTTTGCTTTTTTGCGGAAGAAAATGACGATCCCGGTAAAAATATTCCGAAATCTTTATACAGCGGTGTTTTACTTGTTGTTGCCATTTATGTTTTGGTAAATGCGGCATTCTTTCATGTTTTACCTATTGAAACTTTAGCCAAATCAAATCTGGCTGCCGCCGATGTTGCTAAAATTCTATTTGGAGAAAACGGCGCTATTATCGTAACGATAATTTCAATATTTTCTTTAATCAGTATTTTGAATGCTTTTATGATGATTCCGCCAAGAATTCTTTACGGATTAAGTCGTGACGGATTTTTTATCGAAAAAGGAACTAATGTAAATAAAGGCGGAACGCCAATTGTGGCACTTTTGGTTTCGTCCTTTTTCAGTTTATTACTAATTATTTTTGTAGGCTCTTTTGAAGTTTTGTTTGGATTCGCCGCTTTTATCTCCATTATCGTTTGGGGACTGGCCTATTTTTCACTTTTAAAACTAAGAACTTCTGAGCCAGATTTACCAAGACCTTATCGTTCGTTTTGGTATCCGTGGACAACGATAATTGCTATTATTGCATCTATTGCTTTATTGATTGGGTTTATTTACAGTGATCCAAAAAGCTTTATTGTTATCTTGGGAATTACAGTGGTTTCTTATCCATTGTTTTTGGCTTTAAGGAAGAAACTATAATGTAGAATTTCTGCTGACATACTGTTGTCACTTAATATGATTTAATTTGCAATATTAAAACATAAAAAATGAGCAAATTAGATTTAGTAAAAACTGACAAAGTATATTATACCGCTAAAATTAAGCCTGAAATACTTCATATAGAGAAAACAAATTATATATCGATTACTGGTAAAGGAGATCCTTCAGGAAAAGAATTTTCAGAAAAAATTCAAGCGCTATATGCCGCAGCTTATGTTATTAAATTTATGCTGAAGGCCGCAAATAATGATTTTGTTGTTCCGAAACTAGAAGCATTATGGAGTTTTGACGACAAAAAATACAAAGGTATTTCTATGGATGAAGCACCTATAAAGATACCTCGCAGTGAATGGGACTACAGAATTATGATCAGGATGCCGGATTTTGTAACTAGAGAACAAGCCGAAGAAGCTATTGATACAGCTGCTAATAAAAAACAAATCGAATTAGCAAAAGCAATCGAATTTTATGAAATGACAGAAGGTAAAGTGGTACAGATTCTTCATGTTGGACCTTTTGAAAATGAACCGCAAACGTTGAAAAAGATCCATGAATTTACTACGATAAACAATTTGCAGAAAAACGGATTACATCATGAAATTTATTTATCAGACTTTCGTAAAACATCTCCTGAGAAATTAAAAACTATACTCAGAGAACCTGTAAAATAGCAAACCCGACAGGAAAACCTGTCGGGTTATGATATCATAATTCAAGAGAATTGATTCTTATTTCAAACCAGCTAAACTCTGCTCGATTGTAGCAATTTTTGCTAAAGCATCGGCTTGTTTTTGTTTCTCTATATTTAAAACTTTTTCCGGAGCTCCGTTTACGAATTTTTCGTTTGAAAGTTTTGCTTCTACAGATTTCAGGAATCCTTTTGTATAATTCAATTCTTCTGTCAGTTTTGCAATTTCTGCTTCAACATCAATATTTCCTGTAATCGGAATGAAATATTCATTTGATTTTACACGGAAAGATAATGCACCGTCAACTTTTGCAGAAACATATTCAAAAGCAGAAACATTTCCTAATTTTGTTACGATTGAATCAAAATGCGTTGTTAAATTCTCACTGTTAATCGCTTTTAATTCGATAGTATCTTTAAACGGAATATTTTTGTCTTTTCTGATGGTTCTAATTCCAGAAATTACTTCTGTAATATTATCAAAATCAGAAATTAAATCAGCATTAAATGGTTTTAATTCCGGCCAAGTTGAAACAATCAAAGCCTCTTCTGGAGTTCTGTCGGCAATTAACTGCCAGATTTCTTCCGTTAAGAAAGGCATAAATGGGTGAAGTAATTTCAAATTACTTTCTAACATTTCGATTGCTTTATCAAACGTTGCTTTATCAATTGGCTGTTGATACGCTGGTTTAATCATTTCTAAGAACCAAGAACAGAAATCGTCCCAAACCAATTTATAGATTGCCATAAGAGAATCTGAAATTCTGTATTTCTCAAAATTATCTTCAATGTCAACTAAAGTCTGCTGTAATTTCGCTTCGTACCATTCGATTGCCACTTTTGATGATTCTGGCTGTGGAATTGTTTCTGAAACTTCCCATCCTTTTATTAATTTAAAGGCATTCCAGATTTTATTTGTGAACGATTTTCCCTGAAGGCATAATTCTTCATCAAACATAATATCGTTTCCTGCAGAAGCGCTTAAAAGCAATCCTACACGAACACCATCGGCACCAAATTTATCGATCAAATCTAAAGGATCAGGAGAATTTCCTAATGATTTAGACATTTTACGACGTTGTTTATCACGTACTAAACCTGTTAAATATACATTTGTAAAAGGTTTTTCGCCAGTATATTCATAACCTGCGATAATCATTCTGGCAACCCAGAAAAATAAAATATCCGGACCTGTAACTAAGTCGTTTGTTGGATAATAGTATTTGAAATCCTCATTTTCAGGATTTACAATACCATCAAAAACTGACATTGGCCATAACCATGCAGAAAACCAAGTATCTAAAGCATCAACATCTTGTCTTAAATTGTCGATTGTTAATTGTTGATTGTTAGTTTTTTCTTGTGCTAATTTTAAAGCGTCTTCAATGTTTTCAGCAACAACGAAATCTTCTTTTCCATCACCATAATAGTAGGCAGGAATTCTGTGCCCCCACCATAACTGACGAGAAATATTCCAATCGCGAATGTTGTTTAACCAATGTGCATAAGTATTTTCGAAACGTTTTGGATGTAATTTAATATCTCCCGTTTCTAAAACAGATTTAATTGCAGGTTTTACCAATTCTTCCATTTTCAAAAACCATTGATCTGATAATCTTGGTTCGATTACAGCTTTAGTTCTTTCAGATGTTCCTACTTTATTTAAATGGATTTCGGTTTTTGCCAAAGCTCCAATTTCTTCCAGTTCTTTTGCAATTTCAGTACGAACTACAAAACGGTCTTTTCCTTGATAATGTAATCCGAAGCTATTTAATGTAGCATCTTCATTAAAAATATCAACGATTTCAAGATTGTGTTTTTCACCTAATGTTTTATCGTTCATGTCGTGCGCAGGAGTTACTTTTAAACATCCTGTTCCGAATTCAACGTCTACATACTCATCTTCTATAATAGGAATTACTCTGCCGCAAATAGGAACGATTGCGCTTTTACCTTTTAAATCTGTAAAACGCTCATCGTTTGGATTGATACAAATTGCAGTATCTCCAAAAATTGTTTCCGGACGAGTTGTGGCAATGGTCAAAAATTCCTCAGTTCCTTCGATTTTATATTTTAAGAAAAAAAGTTTTCCTTGTTGTTCTTCATAAATAACTTCTTCATCAGATAAAGTCGTTTTTGCTTCCGGATCCCAGTTTACCATTCGGTATCCTCTGTAGATTAATCCTTTGTTGTATAAATCAACAAAAGAATGAATTACAGCTGCCGACATATCTGGATCCATTGTAAATTTAGTACGTTCCCAATCGCATGAAGCTCCTAATTTTTTAAGTTGTTCAAGAATTGTTCCGCCGTATTTATGTGTCCATTCCCAAGCGTGTGCCAAAAATTCTTCACGAGTTAAATCGTTTTTATTTATTCCTTCTGCTTTCAATTTAGCCACAACTTTTGCTTCAGTTGCAATAGATGCGTGATCCGTTCCCGGAACCCAGCAGGCATTAAAACCTTTTAAACGTGCTCTACGAATTAAAACATCCTGAATAGTATTATTCAACATATGTCCCATATGCAAGACACCAGTGACGTTTGGAGGCGGAATTACAATAGTATACGGCGTTCTATGATCTGGTTCTGAATGAAAATAGTTGTTTTTCATCCAGTAATCATACCATTTGTTCTCAATCGTCTTAGCGTCAAATTGTGCTGGAATTGTCATTTATTAGGTTGTTTAATCGTTTAACTGTTTAATCGTTTTTTTGTTTAACTGTTTAATTGATTTTTGCTTTTTCAAATCATCAATCGATTAAACGAATTAACGATTAAACAATTAAACAGAAAAATTGGTTCAATTTTTGTAATTGTAATTGACAGCAAAAGTAAATAATTAAGTACACTATAAAAAGCGAATTAATAATTTGTGTGTTAATTAAAAGAATGTATATTTACTTACAACTTAAAAATAATTTCAAGATGAAAAATGTTGCCTCTTTTATTGCTGTCGTATTGTTTAGCGCAATAGGTTATGCACAAAATGGCCCAAAAATTGAATTTGCAGCCCCGGACAATACAATTGATTATGGAAAAATTTCTAAGACTGATAATGGAGTTCGCTCCTTTGAGTTTACTAACACCGGCGATGCACCGCTTTTAATTATTGGCGCAGAATCGACTGTTAGTTCTATAGTTGTTACAAAACCTGCAGCAGCTGTAATGCCTGGTAAAAAAGGAAAAATTGATGTTAAATATAACATGACAGCTGGTCCAATTCGTAAAACAATTACGGTTGAAACCAACGCTGTAAATTATCCTGATGGCCGCGTTGCCTTAAAAATTAAAGGTGAAGTTTTATAACAAAAATTAAATCTAATAAATAGTAAAAGCTGTTTCTTAAATTTAGAAACGGCTTTTTTTATGGTTATATTTTCCAAAATTAAACCCGACAGGTTTTAAAAACCTGTCGGGTTTAGCAATCTTTCTTCTTTATTTCTTCACAGCACATTCAGCTGTATCAAATTTATATTTTACACTAATAAAATCGATAGGTTTATCTTTTACTAAATAAGTAACTCCCATTGTAGTCTGCATTGTTCCGTTTCCTAAAATAAGCTGTTTGTCTTTCTTTAAAAATGCCATTGGATTTTTAAACGTTTTGTCTTTAGTTGCTAAATCCTTAAAAGTATAATCTGCAAATAAAGTATCTCCATGAAATTCACCCTTAATTTCACCAGTTCTTACTGTTGAAGGCGCAACTTTCATAATCATATTTCCACTTAATTTTCCATTTTTTAAAGTGTTAAGCTTTAATTGAAGAGTATCTTTTTCATATATTGCCTGATAACACTCCGTTTTTACAACTATTTCAGCATCAGCTTTTGCTGTTTCTATTTGTTTTTGTTTTTCTTCATTTTTACAGCTTTGAAATCCAATGCAGATAACAAGCAGACAAGGTAAAACTAGGTTTTTCATATTTCAATATTTTGTTTCGAGGTTATTTTATAAAATTAAATAAAAAAGAAGCCAAGAAAAAGATTTTATGAAACTTTTCTATAAAAATAAAACCCGACAGTCCCGAAGCTTCGGGATAAAAACCTGTCGGGTTTACTATGCTTCAAAAAAATTATAAATTCTTAATTACAAATTCAGATCTTCTGTTTAATTCATGTTCTTCTTCAGAGCACGCATCATCGGTTTTACATTTTACAATTGGCACCGATTCTCCGTAACCTTTAGCGGTAACTCTTTTTGCATCAATCCCGGATTGTATGATAAACTCTCTGGTTGAATTAGCTCTTTTTTGAGATAAATTTTCATTGAATTTTGCATTTCCACGAGAATCTGTATGCGAACCAATTTCGATTACCATTCCCGGATATTTATTCATCAGCGCCACAACTCTGCCTAAAACAACTTTTGATTCTTTACGAATGTACCACATATTGTAATCAAAATAAATTGGGTCAGTTTTAATAATTAATCTGCCTTTATCTCTTACAACATCTTTTTCCTTCTCTAAAATTTCTTTTACTTTTTCATTCTTTTTAACTTCAGCTGCCACAATTTCAGCTTCTTTCGCTTTCTTCTCTTTCTGCTTTAATTCTAGAGCGGCAAGAACTTCTTTTTTCTTGTTTTCTTCTTCTATAATAATTTCCTGCTGTCTTTTCTTTTCAACATTTTCTTTTTCTTCGAGTTTGATTTTTTCCAAAGATTTTAATGCTAAAGAAGCGTCATTTTCTTTATCTCTGATATTATCTAAAGTTACCGTTTTAGATTCATTTGTATATTTTTCTTTAAAAGCCGAAACTTTATATGAAGCTTCACAAGGAACTCTAAAACTAAACTTTCCGTCTGCAGAAGTTGTTGCTGTATTGAGGGTTTTATTATTTGAATCCTGCAGTATTACGGTTGCATTTTCTAAAACCAATTTAGTATCGATATCTGTAATAATACCTGCAATCAATTGATGACAATCTTCAACAATTAAATCTTTAGTTTCTTTAAATTGATAAATATCGTCGCCACCCTTTCCTCCTTCTCTATTTGAGGCAAAATATCCTTCTTTAGTTTCAGAATCGATATTGAATGCAAAATCATCTAAATTTGAGTTTAACGGAAGTCCGATATTTATTGGTTTTGAATATTCATTTCCGTTTATTTCTGAAACAAAAACATCCAAAGATCCATAACCTAAATGCCCATCAGAAGAAAAATAAAGTTTATTATCTGCGGAAACAAAAGGAAATTGTTCTCTTTTATTGGTATTAATTTCGGGGCCTAAATTCTTTGGGGTATCAAATGCGCCTTTGTTTATGTTTACCGAATAAATATCAAAAGAACCTATCGAACCCGGCATATCTGAAGCAAAATACAATACTTTTTCATCAGCACTAAGTGCTGGATGTTCTACAGAATAATTTGGACTGTTAAACGGAAGCGATGTGATGTTTATCCATTTTCCGCCAACTAATTCAGCCTTGAAAATTTGAAGATTTGAAATTTTCTTGTCGTCTTTCTTTTTCTTTCCGTTTTTAGAATTATTTCTGGTAAAATAAATTGTTTTGCTATCTTTTGTAAAAATGGCATTTGATTCGTGCATTCCGGTTTTTAATTCTTTGGCAAAATAATGCGTAATAGAATCAGCTGCATTAATATTTTTTAGCGGAACTGTAACCAAATTTAAATAGGTTTCACCATCCCATTTAAATTTTTTATCAAATATTCCCGGCTTTAATTTAACGCCTGCAAATACTAAATTGTCTTTGTATTTTACAGCTCCAAACTCCGAATTTGGTGTATTTATTGGCAGATTTTTTATTTCAAATCTTTTTCCAATTGCTGAAACATTTTCTAGAGTTTTAATGTCTTTTTCGAAATTAACAACGTCTTCCGGATTTGATGATTTTGCATAATATTCTTTTAAAACAGTATTTGCATCGTTATAAGCATTTGTTGCTTTTAGAGTTTGTGCATATCTAAAATAATATTCTTTGTCTAAATTGTCATTATAATTTTGAACCAAAAGACGATAATAGCGTTGTGCTTTTATTAAATCATTTGTATAATAATAGGAATCTGCAAGGTTTTTTATTACTTCTTGCGATGGTTTTTCTTCGGCTAATTTTTCATATAAAATAATAGCTTCGCTGTAATAAGTTCTATCAAAAAATTTCTTTGCTCTAATCAATTCCTGATCTTGGGCATTTATAAACTGTATTGAAAATACGAATATAATAACGAGTAGTTTTTTCATATTTTTCATTTTAGAAGAATCTTGGTGATTTATCAAATCCTTTGCCTAATAAATCTAAATCAAAAAGCAGCATAATTTCATGCGTTCCCGAATTAAACTGACCTAAATTTGTAAGTGTATAATCGTACGCATAACCAACTCTCAAGGTAGGTGTTACATTAAAATTAAACAAAGCACTTACCGAATCGTCAATTCTATAAGCTGCACCAAGTTCAAACTTTTCATTGTACAAAACATTGGCTGTTAGATCTATTGAGATTGGCGCTCCTTTTACGAATTTTGTCATAAATGCAGGTTTCACTTTCCACATATCATTTACCTGGAAAACATATCCTGCGGTTAGAAAAGTGTGAATATTTTCAGCTCCAAAAGCATTTACTCCCGATTTTTCTTCAATATATTTTGTCTTCAATAAGTTAGGCACAGAAAGTCCAACATATAAATTGTCTCTAAAATAATAAGCTCCAACTCCAATATTTGGTTTAGTAGCATTTATGTTTTCGGCGAAAGCCATATCTGTAGCAGGATCATTAAACTTAAATCCATTAAAATTAGTCTGCATTGATGATAATCCAGCTTTTAGACCAAGAGAAAGTTTATTTTTTCCTCCTAATTTTAGAACGTATGCAAAATCAGCATAAATATTGTTTTCTTTTTTAGCACCATCACCAATATCATCTGATATAAAGGAAAACCCGGCTTCAACTTTATCAGAAATCGCCGTGTGACCAAAAAAGGTAAAAGTTTTTGGCGCGCCCACTGCACCAACCCACTGTGTTCTGTACAATCCACCAAAATTCATCATAGCCGGAACTCCGGTCGCATATGCAGGATTCACCACGCTCATATTGTACATATAATGTGTGTATTCAGGATCTTGCTGCGCGGAAACTGATGTTATATAGAAGAAGAAAGTTATATAGAGTATTATTTTTTTCATTTGAAATTTATATTAAAAATTATCGATTTAGATAAAGACGTCCTTGTTGAGGGGGTCTGTTGTCTTTATTAAAATAGAGAATGTAAAAATATACTCCGTTTGGTGCTATTCCTCCTCCAATTCCACTTTGCTCATAATTTATTCCGTCCCATGCCGGCTTATTTTTAAAGCCTTTATACATTCCGTTTCCATATCTATTAAAAATTTCCAGCGAATAATTTGGATATAAAAAATCGATGTCCGGGATAGTAAAAGTGTCGTTAATTCCATCTCCGTTTGGAGAAAATCCGTCGGGAACAAAAAATGTATATTCTGGAGAATCACAAACTATTAATGAAACCGTAACTGAAATATTTTCTTGTGAAACGCAATTTAGTGTCGACGAAAAATCAAATCCATAATAAGTCGCCTTATCTACTAAAGGAGTTGTAGACGAAAGCAAGTTTCCACTATTTGGTGCATCATACCAAACAACTGTTGAAGGTGATCCTGTATTATTTGACAAATCAAGAATTGTTGGATTGTCTAAACCGCAAAAGTTTTGCCCGTCCTGATTTAGAGTTGGTGCTGGTATATCATTTATTGTTACAGTAATTTGAGCCGCAGGAGATACGCAGCCAGCCGCTGAAGTTTCCTTAACAAAATAATCTTCCGATTTTAAAACATACGTATTTGGAAGAGGTGTAACTTCGGTCGCAGAAATATACCATTTATATTGAACTCCCTGAGGCTGCAAATTTGCAATTGTAGATTGATCTTTTTTACAAAATTCCTGATTATTTACTAATGGTGCTGCTGGAGTTGGATTTAGCATAAAAGCACCTGATATTCCTGTTACATCACTTTCACAAGTGGTTATATTGTTCTTTATTTTAATAATAGAAATTGTTGTTGAACCAGAATTTACCAGCAAATTTGATGGAATAACAAAACTAGAACTTCCATTTACTGGATTTAGAACGACAGTTTCTACATTAGAAATATTACTTCCAGAAAGTTTATAAGACAAGGTAACATCAGTCAAAGTCTGAAGGCCCAAAACATTGACAGTTACTTCTTCACCAAAACATACATTTTGAATTTGCAATCTTAAAAGTGAACCATTTGGCAGAGGATTAATAAGAATCTCGCCTGATAAATTGGCTGCATTAACACATTGCGAAACTACATGTGTAATGGCTGTAATAGTTACAGTAGTAGTACCACTTCTTGAGTTAAATATTTCTGGTACAACAAAAGTTGCATTTCCTCCCAATACAGTAATTCTAGTTACTTGAGAAGATACATTTGTTGCTCCTGATAATTTATACACGATATCATAATCTCCATCTGCCAGCTTTACAGCGTTTGAAATCTGGATTACAGCATCTTGATCTTGGCATGTTACAGCAGGAGTAATTACTGCTCCAGATAAATCTGGAATAGGATAAATAATTAAGTCATCTGATAAATTATTTATAATATTTTGACATGCTTGAGCACTATTGGCAGGATAAATTTTTAAAATATTTACTGTAAAAATTCCAACTTTGTTAAAATATATAGAATTAATTGGAAAGGTAAGAACTCCATTTACAAAATTTCCACTAACTTTTTCTGATCCCGAATGACCTGAAACAATAAATTCTACAAAATAAGTACCGTTAGGAATATTTGCAGGTCCTTTTGTTATCGTTACATTATAAGTTGCTGTTGAAATTTCTGTTTCGCATATATCGGAATTAACTTCAACAATTGCTCCTGTAAAATCAAGTTTATCTTCAAGGCGGATAATCAATGTGGTTTGATCATCTGCACATATAGGATTTGTTGACGGGACTACATAATTGAAACCATAAGTTCCAGCACCGTATGTATTATAAATCCTTTGAATATTAACATTATGATCTCCTTTAAAAGTTAACTCACCAGTATTACCTTCTCTCCAGTAGCCTCCTGCATCATGACCTGAAATTAAACTATATAAATCAAAGTCTGTGTATCCAGATAGACCATCACTTGCACATAAAATTAAAGGTGTTGCTTGTCCTGAATCAGGTGCCCTAAAAACAGTTACTATAGCCGTTGATGACATAGCAGGACAGGTTCCTATTGCGGGCATTGTATATGTAAAATAAAAAGTTCCTTCTAGATCTTCAACATTCACGGAAGATCCAACAACATTTTCATTTGTAGTGTCATTGTGCCATTGTCCATTAAATTGGGGACTTACATCGACTCCGTTAAACGCTTGAAAAAGATTAAAATTAACTACAGAACTACAAACAGAAACATTCGGTGAAGTAACCCCAGAATAACCGCCTATAGTAACTGTAATTGTTGCCGAATTATCAATACACCCAGCATTTCCGGTAACCGTATAAGTATAACGATATATACCACTTGCTCTAATTACCTGAGCATTCAAAATTCCTGTATTTACATTTAATCCTCCAGAAGAATTATCATCCTCCCAAACTCCGCCTGCGACAGGAGATCCGCCTAGAAGTGAGAATAAATTTATTGTTTTGCTGCTGGGATTAGGAATATCACAAACAGTAAAAGCTGCATCATCACCTGCACATTGAGCATTAACTATTTGGGGCAAAAATGATAAAAAAACAAAAAATAAAATTATACGTAAGAAATCATTGTATTTTTTGGCCATAAACTGCTATTTTTTGATAAACTTAATAAATTATTAATGTTTGTTAAACAAAAAAGTAGTTTTAACACTTATTTTTTCACAAAATTCAAACAATTTTAAAAATCATTATTGAAACAAAACTTTTTAATCTAAAAAAATTAAAGAATCATAATCGATATTTTACAACTCATCTTCAAGCCTAAATCTAAACTTCAAAATCAAGCTATTACGCTCTACTTCAAGATTAATCCATTTATCTTCTTCTGATTTCAAAAGCTGATTAATTTGCTGTAAAGAATATTTATAAGGCCGCTCACCATTTATAGATGTAATAAGATCACCCTTTTGCAACCCACATTTTTCTGCAGCAGATTGTTTTCTAATATTGACAATCTCATAAACAGGCTTTAAAGAAAATTTATATCTAAAATTTCCACCGTTATTTTGGTTTGGCTCTCCTTCGTTTAATGACACAGCAACCTTTACAGTTTCTAAATGAACCGTTTCCTGAACCCACTGCAGTCCATTATGCTGGATTGTAATTCCACTTTTATTATAAGTAAAAGGGTCTTTAAACTTGTGGTTTTTTTTTAGGTACAGTTTTTTATCTGCATAATCTAAAACTACTGTAAACCGCTTTAAGATTTCTCCACCTACAGAACCAATTCGGTCCGGAACCATCTTTACATTTCTGATAGATGTCGAATCTGGAAAAGCTACAATCGGTTTCTTAAATTCAAATTCATCAATTATAAATTTTTGAATTCTGGCACGATGCCCTTCAATATCACCACTAAAACCTTTTCCAAGAAAATCAGGAAAATTTCTCTTTGGAAGTTTTATTTTATTATTTTCAAAGATCCAAAAAGCGTCACTATTACCAATATCAATTAATAGTTTTGCAGGAATTTCTTCATTGTCTACAACTGCAGTCGTGTAAATATAAGGCTTAGATTTTTCAATTGTAATAGGAATTGCTTTAAATTTTTTATCTAATTTTTTTCTAATAGATTCATTATTTGAATACACAATAACTTTCCGCTTTTCATAATTCACTTCTACAATATTGTTTTTAAAGAATTTATGTCCAATAATTCCATTTACCGGAATACCAATATGAGACGAAAGATTAAAACTTTGATCTAAAATTACAAACAACATGTGGTTATCAGATCTTAATCCGTGTGTTTCAAATGTGTTTTTTGTCGATTTAAGTCCTTCAATTTCACTTTCAGAACCTAATCCTCTAAGTCTGATTTTTTCGACGTTATTAAATTTAACCTCCTGCATTTCATCCATACTAAATAAAATAGTTTCTTCGACGCCGGAATCTAACAAGAAATTCAGCTCGATTCCGTTTACTTTAATCGGAATAAAAATGAGATTATTTATCAATTTAAAAGGGATTACAGCCTTTTGTTTGTTATTTTGGATAATAAAACTATCCTGAGATTTTACATAAAAAGGTAACAATAACCCAAAAAACAACACAATATATTTTTTCATTGACAATATTTTATTATAAAATTAGTAAATATATTTATTATTGTTAGATTTTTATAAGTCTATACATTGTTTACGTTAAATTCGAAAAAAAAATGCAAATTTGCACTTCAATAAAAAATCTCATGCCAACAATTTCAAGCAAAGGCAGAAACATGCCCGAATCACCGATACGTAAGCTTGCTCCTTATGCAGATTTAGCAAAGCAAAAAGGACACAAAGTGTATCACTTAAACATTGGTCAACCGGATATCAAGACACCCGAAGTGGCCATCGAGGCGGTAAAAAATATTGATTTAAGTATTATAGAATACAGTCCGTCAGCCGGATATGAAAGCTACAGAAAAAAATTAGCAAAATTTTACCAGCGCCAAAATGTAAACGTTAACTCAGAAGACATCATTGTTACAACTGGTGGTTCTGAAGCCCTTTTGTTTGCACTGGCCACAATTACAGACCCTGGAGATGAAATCATTATTCCAGAGCCATTTTATGCTAATTATCACGCATTCGCATCTTCTACAAGTGCAACCGTAATTCCTCTTGTTTCGACTATCGAAACGGCATTTGCTTTGCCAAATATCGAAGAAGTCGAAAAGTTGATTACACCAAAAACAAAAGCAATTTTAATCTGTAATCCGGGTAATCCAACTGGATATTTATATTCAGAAGCTGAAATTAAACAATTAGCTGGTTTAATTAAAAAATATGATTTGTATTTAATTGCTGACGAAGTTTATCGTGAGTTTTTGTACGATGGCGATGATGTGCATTATTCTGTAATGAATCTAGAAGATGTACAGCAAAACGTAATCATGGTCGATTCGGTTTCAAAACGCTACAGTATGTGCGGTGCAAGAATTGGATGTTTGATTACTAAAAATAAAGAAGTACTGGCAACAGTAATGAAATTTGCTCAGGCGCGATTGAGTCCGCCAACTATTGAGCAGATTGCATGCGAAGCTGCAATTGATACTCCGCAAAGTTATTTTGATGAAGTAATTGGTGAGTATAAAGAACGTCGAGACACTTTAATTTCAGAATTAAATAAAATTGAAGGTGTAGTTGTAACCAAACCAAAAGGTGCTTTTTACTGTATTGCTGAGTTACCTATTGCAGATTCTGATGATTTCGCTCAATGGCTTTTAGAAAGTTACGACTTAAATGGCGAAACAGTTATGATTGCTCCTGCAAAAGGATTTTATTCGACTCCTGGAATGGGATTGAATCAGGTTCGTATTGCGTATGTTTTGAATAAAAAAGACTTAGTAATTGCTGTAAATATCTTAAAAGAAGCACTTTTAGTATACAATAGCAAATAAAAAACAAACGAAACTTAAACTTTCAAAAGACAATAGCCATTTGTGTTATTGTCTTTTGTATTTTAAAGAAGTCACAATTAGACCAATTTTAAATTATATCCAAAAAGGATCAATTAAATAGTAAAAACCATAGAAAAGGTTTCCTATTTATTAATTATCTTTACCCCCTTAAAAAGATATACCCATTATAATAGTAGTTTTTAATGATAAATAACGAAGATTTTTTAGACGAAATAGGTGACAGTCATTTCAGCAGTAATGCAAAAAACCCTCTAAGAGTGGACGCATTTGACATAACTGATGAGGAAAAAATAGAAAAAATTAAAAAAGATGTTGAAAACATTCTGCAAACTCTTGGAATGGATTTGACAGATGACAGCATAAAAGGTACTCCAAACCGAGTAGCCAAAATGTTTGTAAAGGAGATTTTTGGTGGTTTAAACCCTGCAAAACAGCCAAAAGCTTCAACTTTTGAAAACAATTACAAATACGGTGAGATGTTAGTAGAAAAAAACATTACTGTTTATTCTACCTGCGAACACCATTTACTGCCAATTATAGGACGTGCTCACGTTGCTTATATTTCAAGCGGAAGAGTTATTGGTTTATCAAAAATGAACCGTATTGTTGAATATTATGCCAAAAGACCTCAGGTTCAGGAGCGTTTGACAATGCAGATTGTTCAGGAACTTCAAAAAGCTTTAGGAACAGAAGATGTTGCCTGCGTTATCGACGCAAAACACCTTTGTGTTAACTCAAGAGGAATTAAAGATATTGAAAGCAGTACAGTAACTTCTGAATTCGGTGGAAAATTCAAGGATCCTCAAACAAAAAGAGAGTTTCTTGACTATATTAAATTGGAAACCCATTTTTAGTTTAATCGTTAATTTGTTTAATCGCTTCATCACTAAGTCTTAATTTTCGATTAAACGATTAAACAAATCAACAATTAAACAGAAAAGAATGTACATTTTTTCTTTTGAAAAACTAGAAGTCTGGCAGAATGCAAGAATGTTCATTTTGGATATTTATAAATTAACTAGTAAATTTCCATCAAATGAATTATTCGGAATAACGTCTCAAATAAAAAGAAGCTCGTCATCAATTGCTACTAATATTGCAGAAGGAACTTCGAGAAACACAAATAAAGATAAAGCTCATTTTTTAACGATCTCCTATTCATCAGCGATGGAAACTTTGAATCATTTAATTATTTCAAAAGATTTAAATTATGTATCTGAAATAGAATATGTAGAATCTCGTGAAAAAATTGAAAAAATCTGTAATCAGATAAATAGTTTAAAAAAATATTATCTTTCCAAAGAATAAAACGCAGCTAATTAAAAAACAATAAAACGTTTACACGATTAAACAAATCAACAATTAAACGGTTAAACAGAAAAATAAATATGCCTTTATATACAACGCAGCCACTAAAAATATACAATTCACTTTCGGGTGAAAAAGAAAATTTCAAACCAATCCATGAAGGAAATGTTGGAATGTATGTTTGCGGACCAACGGTTTATAGCAATGTGCATTTAGGAAACGTAAGGACTTTTATGTCTTTTGACGTAATTTTCAGGTATTTTTTACATCTGGATTATAAAGTTCGTTATGTTCGTAATATTACCGATGTTGGTCATATTGTAGATGATGTTGATGAAGGTGAAGATAAAATTGCTAAAAAAGCACGTTTAGAGCAGTTAGAACCTATGGAAGTTGTTCAGCGTTATACTGTTGACTTTCACGACATTTTAAAAGCTTTCAACTTTTTACCTCCAAGTATTGAGCCAACTGCAACCGGGCATATTATTGAGCAAATCGAAATCATCAAAAAAATCATTGATAACGGAATTGGTTATGTTGCCAACGGATCTGTTTATTTTGATGTTGTAAAATATAACGAAACCAATAATTACGGAGTTTTAAGCGGCAGAAATATCGAAGATATGCTTGCTAACACTCGTGATCTTGATGGTCAATCTGACAAAAGAAACCCGCAGGATTTTGCTCTTTGGAAAAAAGCAGAACCAGAGCATATCATGAGATGGCCTTCACCTTGGAGCGATGGTTTTCCGGGCTGGCACTTAGAATGTACTGCAATGAGCACTAAATATTTAGGAAATCATTTCGACATTCATGGAGGTGGAATGGATTTAAAATTCCCGCATCACGAATGTGAAATCGCTCAAAATGAAGCTTGCACAGGACAATCGCCGGTAAATTACTGGATGCACGCCAACATGCTTACGCTTAACGGAAAGAAAATGGCAAAATCTACCGGAAATAATATTTTACCAGGAGAGATTTTAAGTGGAGATAATACTATTTTAAGCAAAGCCTTTTCTGCTTCAGTAACTAGATTTTTCATGTTGCAGGCGCATTACAGAAGCATTTTAGATTTCTCTGATGATGCCATTACAGCTGCTGAAAAAGGATACAAAAGATTAATAGAAGCTCTTGAAGCATTGCCAGCAATAACAGCCGGTACTTCAAGTTCTGTTGATTTTTCTGCATGGAAACAAGCTTGTTATGATGCAATGAATGATGATTTTAACACGCCAATTTTAATTGCGCAGTTATTTGAAGGTGTTCGTTATATCAATTTATTAAAAGAAGGAAAAGAAACTATTTCTGCAGAAGATTTAAAATTATTTTCGACAGCTATAAATGCTTTTGTTTTTGATGTTTTAGGTTTAAGCGATGAGAAAGCTGCTGACAGCAATAATGATAAATTAGAAGGTGTTGTAAACATGCTTATCGGAATGAGAAATCAAGCGAGAGCAGATAAAAATTTCGCTCTTTCAGATCAAATTCGAGATCAGTTAATTGCTTTAGGAATTCAGCTTAAAGACGGTAAAGAAGGAACGAGTTTCTCTATTTAAAAGACAAAATTCTAATAAATCATGAAAGTCATTACGCCATTTGTTTTATTAGTACGCTTTTATCAAACTGCGATTTCACCTTTTACACCAGCCTCATGCAGGTTTGAGCCAACGTGTTCAACTTATATGATTCATGCATTGCAAATGCACGGATTATTCTACGGAGGATATTTAGGAATGAAACGAATTTTAAGCTGTCACCCTTGGGGAAGAACCGGATATGATCCCGTTCCCGAAAAGAAATGTTCACACAAACATTAACTTTATATAAAGACTTGCTCCACATTTAATATTTATTTTTACAACATATATAAAACATTACTCTATATGACACAGCCTTTAAACATCGTTTGGAATCCTTCAGAAGGAATAGATTTAGGATTTTTTATGATTCGTTATTACAGTTTAATGTTCGTAATTGCTTTTGGTTTAGGATGGTTCCTAATGAAAAAGATTTTCGAACGCGAACATGAATCGTTAGATAAATTAGATTCTTTATTTGTCTGGACTGTTTTAGCAACGTTAATTGGAGCTCGTTTAGGCCATGTTTTCTTTTATGATTGGGAATATTTTAGAAATCATATTCTTGAAATATTTTTACCAATTAAAGAAAATCAAAATGAAACACTCTTAGGTTTTATAAAAGGTTGGGAATTTACAGGTTTTCAAGGTTTAGCGAGTCACGGTGCTGCAATTGCTATTATTGTTGCCATGTATTATTACAGTAAAAAAATCTTAAAACGTTCGTTATTATGGATTTTAGACCGTGTAGTAATTCCTGTTGCAAGCGGTGCTATTTTTGTTCGTTTGGGCAACTTTATGAATTCAGAGATTATTGGACATGAAACTACATCGGCTTTTGGAATTCGTTTCCTACATGATAAATTCAGCAAAGCAGAAGCAGTGAACGCAACTCAAATCGCAAATCCAAAAGACGCCTATACTGCAATAGCAACAGATCCTAAATTTGCTGATTTATTAGCACAAGTTCCTGCAAAACATCCAACGCAATTATATGAAGCTTTTTGCTACATTTTTGTATTTGCAATTTTATATTTCTTGTATTGGAAAACTAATGCAAGACTTAAGTCAGGATACTTATTTGGATTATTTTTAGTTCTTTTATTTGTTGTTCGATTTATAGTTGAATTTGTAAAAGAAAGCCAGGGAGGTATCGAAGAAGAATTAGGTTTATTCTCAACCGGACAATGGTTAAGTATTCCTTTTATCATAATCGGTCTTTTCTTTATTATTAGAGCACAAAGAAACCCTTTAGCGACTTCTTAATAATTAAATAAGAATCTCTTAAAATATAAAAGTCCAGTATTTCGAAATACTGGGCTTTTTTTTATGTGGATATGAAATCCCAAACTCTATATTTTTAGTATTGTAACCTGCATTCGTACTACTTAATCCTGCATTAGAAACATGCCGTATTTCAGGACGAATATCAAATTGGACCTTCTGTACCCTAAAAGAAAAACCAAGCGCTAAAACGTCTGCAAAAGCAAAACCTTTAGACATTCTTTCAGTTTCCGTGTCTGTAATCATTGGACCAACACTTCCCAAAACATAAAAGGAACAACTTTTATTAATCGGTTTCCGAATTAAAAAACCAAGATTCAATACATATTCCCGCACATCTTTTAACTTTGTATATTCATCTCTTTTTTCTTGATAATCCGGAGTTTCGGGTTTAACAAAATAAAAATTCAACAATTGATGTTTGGCAAAATTAATTTCGGGCTGAACCAGAATTTCATATTGAAAATGTTTTGTCTCTTTCAATCTATAATATAACTGCGCTTTATAAAAGTGATTTTCAAAAGTGTAATCTTTATTATTGAATTCACTTCCAAAACCATAATTAAAACCAATTGAGAATCGCGAATTAACTTCTTGTGCGGTAATTTTTAAAACACTGAAAAAAAGCAATAAACATAAAAGTAATTTTCTACCCATAAATCATTTTAAAGTTCATTAAATATAATACAAAAAAAGATCCAGCTTTCACCGGATCTTTTTTTATATAGTTTAAGCAATTAATTATGCTTTGTTATGCTTGTCTTCGATTGTGTGTTTATCAGCAGAAGAAATCGAGTCAACCAATACTGGTGTAGCGATAAATAATGATGAATAAGTACCCACAATAATACCAATTAACATGGCAAAGATAAATCCTCTGATTGATTCTCCACCGAAGATAAACATCGTTAATAACACAATGATCATCATTAATGAAGTATTCAATGTTCTAGATAATGTAGTATTAATAGAAGCGTTTACGATATCTTCAAAAGTACCTTTACGGTTTCCGATGATGAACTCTCTAATTCTATCAAATACAATTACAGTATCGTTCATAGAATAACCAATTACCGTAAGAATAGCAGCAATAAAGTGCTGATCCATTTCCATGTGGAATGGCATGAATTTATAACATAAAGAGTAAATTCCTAATACAAAGATTACGTCATGCGCAACAGCTGCAATCGCACCTAATGAATACTGCCATTTACGGAAAGAAATCATTAAGTATAAGAAAATAACTGCCATTGCCCCAAGAACTGCCCAGTATGAGTTTGTTTTGATGTCTTCAGAGATAGAAGCTCCAACTTTAGAAGCTTGCAATACTCCAACTTTTTTACCATCAAACGAGTTGATAAATTTATCGTAAGTTGTATTTGGGAAATATTTAATTAATCCTTTGTATAACTTTTGGTTTACTTCTTCATCGACAGCAACACCATCTTCTTTAATTTTATATTTAGTTGTGATTTTCAATTGATCATCATCACCTAAAATTTTAGCTTCAACCGGAGTTCCGAATTCAGCAGATAATTCATCTGATACTACAGTAGCATCAACTGGTTTTTCAAATTTAACCTGGAAAGTTCTACCTCCAACAAAATCAACACCTTCATCTAATCCGTTAACGAAGAAGATAGAAATTAAACTCACAACTACTACAATTGAAGAGAAGATATAAGTGAATTTTTTGATTTTAATAAAGTCAAAGTGGAAATTAGTAAACCAGTTTTTAGTAATGTTTGTAGAGAAAGTTAAATCTCCTTTTCCAGCAATGTTTCTGTCAATGAAAATTCTAGCAATAAAGATAGAAGTAAACAATGAAGTTACGATACCAATAAGTAATGTTAAAGCAAAACCTTTGATTGGTCCTGTTCCAAAGATAAATAAGATCGCTCCAGTTAAAACGTGAGTTACGTTTGCATCAATAATAGAACGCATTGCACCATGCCATCCATAAGATGCAGCTACAGCTTCAGATAATGATTTACCTTCACGTAATTCCTCTTTTGCTCTTTCATATATAATAATGTTGGCATCTACCGCAGTACCTAGTGTTAATACGATACCTGCAATACCTGGTAATGTTAATACAAAACCAAAACTTGCCATAATTCCGAATAAGAAAAGTAAGTTCAATAATAAAGCAAGGTTTGCATACCATCCAGCTTTACCATAATAGAATACCATCCAAACACAAACTAATAAGAATCCTAATACAGATGAAATTGTTCCTGCATCAATTGCAGCCTGACCTAAAGATGGTCCAACAACAGTAGATTGGATAATATCGGCAGAAGCTGGTAATTTACCTGCATTTAATACGTTAGCTAAATCTTTAGTTTCAGCAACATCAAAAGAACCTGTAATTTCAGATCTTCCTCCGGCAATAGGACCACTTGTAACACCTGGTGCAGAATATACGATGTTATCTAATACAATAGCGATATAACCTTTTTGAGAGAAAGCTCTTCCTGTTAATTCTTCCCAAACTTTAGCTCCTTGGCTGTTCATTTGCATAGAAACAGCTGGTTTACCCATTTGGTCAAAAGTATCTTTTGCATCAGTTACAACACCACCGCTCATAGCTGGTACGTTATCTCTGTTACCTTTTAAAGCATATAATTCAACTGCTTCAATGTCTTTAGCGCTTGCTAAATCTTTTGCTTTAGGATCTTTTACAGTAGTTGGTTTACTCCAAACAAATTTTGCATTGTGTTGGTCAGCAGCCAATAAAATTCTAATTTCTGGTCTTTTGAAATAAGCATTGATTGCTGCAGTATCTTTTGTAGCGAAGTATCCTAAAACTGGACCGCCGCCTTGAGTGATCATTTTGTCAAATAAAGGATTGTTTCCTTTTTTAGTATCAACTGAATCTTTAGCATCAGTTAATAAAGCATTCAATGAATCTTTAGCAACTGTTTTAGTTTCTACTTTTTTAACTTCAGTTTTCTTTAAAGCTTCGTTAGCAGCAACTAAGAAGTTACCAACTTCTTCAATTTTATAAGTTTCCCAAAACTCTAATTGAGCTTTTCCACCTAATAATTTTTTAATCCTGTCAACATCTTTAGCACCTGGAAGCTCCACTAAGATTCTTCCTGTTTCTCCTAATTTTTGAATGTTTGGTTGTGTTACACCAAATTTGTCGATACGCTCTCTTAATACTTTGTAAGCACTTTCGATAGACTCATCAACTTTTCTTTTGATTACTTTTTGAGCTTGTGCATCTGTCATTTGGAAATCAATTCCACCTTCACCTTGTAAACTTCTGTTTGCAAAGATATCTGGCGAAGCCAATTTTGTATTTCCGTTTGAGTTAGCTTCAAAAGCTTCAAAGAATTTATTTAAATAGGTCTTATTTCCTTCTAAATTTGCAGTTGCATCAGCTAATGATTTATTAAAAACTGGGTTTTTAGAATTGTTTGCTAATCCTTTTAAAACGTCTTTAACAGAGATTTGAAGAATTACGTTGATTCCTCCCTCTAAGTCAAGACCTTTATTTAATTGTTTGTTTTTTACTTCATTATAAGTGAAGTCAGTAAAACCAAGATTAAACACTTTTTCTTTACCAATAGAATCTAAATATTTTAGCTCTTTATCAGGATTATCTCCTGCAAAAGCTTTAGCCTCACTTTTGACATTGTTTGCCACAAAAGTGAAAGATAGTTGGTAAATACTTACCAATGCAAATAGAATTGCGAAAAATTTAATAAGTCCTTTATTCTGCATTATTACTAAAAATTAATTATGTTTTATGTTTGTTTTTGGTTTTAAATCCCCTAAAAATAAGCCTTGACATGAGTTTTTAAAACTAAAAAATCGAGGTCACGAATTACAACATTTTTTTTAAATCGAGCAAATATATAATTAACGAAAACATTAACCAATTTATTTATTAATTAATCTCAAAAAAAAGACTGCAAAAGTGCAGCCTTTTTCTTTTTTTTCTGTTTTTATTATACTAAAATCGATTTTAGAGCATCATTCATGCCACGAACTGCATCTGCACTTTTGGCAAATAAAGCCTTTTCCTGGTCGTTTAAATGAATATCTACAATTTCTTCGATACCGTTTTTACCAATTATACACGGTACTCCTATACAAATATCATTTTGCCCATACTCTCCTTCTACGAAAACAGAGCATGCAATCATTTTCTTTTGATCGTTTAGGATACTATCTACTAAATAAGCCACAGAAGCTCCCGGAGCATACCATGCAGACGTTCCTAAAAGCCCTGTAAGGGTTGCACCGCCAACCATTGTATCTGCAGCAACTTTTTGAAGTACTTCTTCTGAAAGGAATTGCGAAACCGGAATTCCGTTATAAGATGCTAAACGTGTTAACGGAATCATAGTGGTATCACCGTGACCTCCAATTACCATCGCAGAGATATCATTTGCGGGTTTATCTAAAGCAAGGGAAAGATACGTTCTAAAACGAGAACTATCTAAAGCTCCTCCCATACCTATAATTCTGTTTTTTGGTAATCCTGTAGCTTTTAAAGCTAAATAAGTCATAGTATCCATTGGATTTGAAACTACAACTATTATAGTATCAGGAGAATATTTTAGTACATTTTCGGCAACTGTTTTTACAATTCCTGCATTTATACCAATTAATTCCTCCCTTGTCATTCCTGGTTTTCTCGGAATTCCTGATGTAATAACCACTACATCACTTCCGGCAGTTTTAGAATAATCGTTGGTTACACCAGATACTTTAGTATTAAACCCCGTATTTGTGGCACATTGTGTGATATCCAACGCTTTTCCTTCGGCAAAGCCTTCTTTAATATCCAACAACACTACTTCGCTGGCAATTCCTCTATAAGAAATAACGTCTGCACATGTAGCTCCAACATTTCCTGCTCCTACAATGGTAACTTTCATATTTTATACTTTATCGGTTATTAATTTGTTTGTTTTATAAATTGACAATTCGTTTAATCGTTTAAGTAAATTTAAACAATTAAACGAATTGAAAGTTAATTTTTATTAGGCATCGATATTTGCGTAAACTGCATTTTTCTCGATAAATTCTCTACGTGGTGGAACTTCGTCTCCCATTAACATAGAGAATACTCTATCTGCCTCTGCAAGACTGTCAATTGTAACCTGACGTAATGTTCTGAAGTTTGGATCCATTGTGGTTTCCCATAACTGCTCAGCGTTCATCTCTCCAAGACCTTTATAACGCTGGATAGCTGCACTTCCTCCCATTCTTTCATTCGCCTGATCACGCTGTACATCGTTCCATGCGTATTCTTTTTTATTTCCTTTTTTAACTAAGTATAAAGGTGGTGCTGCAATGTAAACGTGACCTTCTTCAATTAGTTCTTTCATGAAACGGAAGAAGAACGTTAATATTAAGGTAGAAATGTGACTACCATCGACATCGGCATCACACATGATGATTACTTTATGATATCTTAGTTTTTCAAGATTTAAGGCTTTGCTGTCTTCTGCAGTTCCTACAGTAACTCCTAAAGCGGTAAATATGTTTCGAATCTCTTCGTTTTCAAAGACCTTATGATGCATCGCTTTTTCCACATTCAAAATCTTACCACGTAATGGTAAAATCGCCTGAAAGTTACGGTCACGACCTTGTTTTGCGGTTCCACCAGCCGAATCTCCCTCGACAAGGTAAACCTCACATCTTGCAGGATCCTGTTCAGAACAATCTGAAAGTTTTCCTGGCAATCCACCGCCGCCCATAACGGTTTTACGCTGTACCATTTCACGTGCTTTTTTCGCCGCGTGACGTGCCTGAGCAGCTAAAATTACTTTTTGAATAATGATTCGGGCATCATTTGGGTTTTCTTCCAAATAATTCTCTAACATTTCTCCAACTGCCTGAGATACAGGAGAAACCACTTCTCTGTTTCCAAGCTTTGTTTTTGTTTGTCCTTCGAATTGAGGTTCAGCAACTTTTACCGAAATAATAGCTGTTAATCCTTCACGGAAGTCATCTCCCGCAATTTCGAATTTCAATTTATCTAACATTCCGGATGCATCTGCGTATTTTTTAAGGGTTCTTGTTAAACCACTTCTAAAACCTTGTAAATGCGTCCCTCCTTCGTGTGTATTAATATTATTTACATAAGAGAAAATATTCTCTGTGTAACTTGTATTATAAATTAAGGCAACCTCAACCGGAATTTCACCTTTTTCATGATCCATGCTGATTACGTGAGAAATAATTGGCTCACGGTTTCCATCTAAATAACGAATGTATTCTTTAAGACCTTCATCAGAATGGAAAACTTCGCTTTTAAATTCGCCTTTTTCATCTACTTCTCTTTTATCTGTAAACGTAATTGTGATTCCTTTGTTTAAGAAAGAAAGCTCACGCATACGAGCAGACAACGTATCATAAGAGAACTCTGTAGTTTGTGTAAAGATTGTATTATCAGGATAAAAAGTCTGACGTGTACCTCTTTTTTCTGTTTCTCCGATTTGTTTTACCGGATATAATGATTTTCCTCTTTCGTATTCCTGCTCGTAGATTTTTCCATCTCTAAAAACAGTCGATTTCATGTGAACCGAAAGTGCATTTACTACAGAAACCCCAACACCGTGAAGTCCTCCAGAAACTTTATAAGAATCTTTATCAAATTTACCTCCGGCACCAATTTTAGTCATTACAACCTCAAGTGCAGAAACTCCTTCTTTTTTATGTAAATCAACTGGAATACCACGTCCGTTATCTTCAACTGTAATAGAACCATCTTCATTAATTGCAACACCAATAGTATCACAATGTCCGCCCATCGCCTCATCAATAGAGTTATCAACAACTTCATAAACCAAATGATGCAGTCCTCGAACTCCTACATCTCCAATATACATGGATGGACGCATTCTTACGTGCTCCATTCCTTCTAATGCCTGAATACTATCTGCTGAATAATTGTTCTTCTTGATCTCTTCGCTCATATAATTTATTCTAAAAAATGTATTTACTGTCTAACACGCAAATATATAAAAACGCAGACTATATACCCATAAAATTCCGACTTAAAGCACTTAAGTTATCAACACAATTGTCTTAAAAACCAAAAAATAATTCTAAAAGTTAATTTTAAATTCCAAATTCATAAATTCCAAATTCTAAAAATGGGAATAACATAAAAAAATTTCAAATTTTAAAAATTCCAAATTCCAACGTTAGAACTGAAATAAAAAAACCGAAATACATTTTAAAATGCATTTCGGTTTCAATGATTTAAAAATTCCTTATTCAAAAATTGGAATTTGGAATTTTTTTATTGGAATTTCACCTCAATTATTGTTTCTTATTAAAATCCCCGGCATAAACAGAGGTCATTTTATCTAAAGTCAGGTATTTTTTCAATACTTTATTTACTTCATCTACTTTTAAAGCTTTTACTTTAGTTTCAAGTTGATCATAATCATCAAGAGTTATTCCGTATTGCAAATAAGTATTTACCAGCTCCATTAAAGTATAATCAACCCCTAATCTAGTTTTTCTTTCATTCTGCCAGCTCACTAAATTTGATTTTAACTCTTCGGCTGTAAATCCATCTTTTAATGCTTTTGCAATTTCCTCTTTTGCTGCTGTTTCAACAGCATTCTTTTTTGTAGGGTTTAAAAAAGCATAATAAGTCCAGGCTGCCGCATCATTTGTAATTGGCACATCAATAAAAGAACCCGCGCCATAACTAATACCTTCTTTTTCTCTTAACCTCATCGGGATTCTGGCACTTAAAAAACCACCGTTTCCTAAAATTTCATTTGCCATAACAAATGCCGGATAATCTGGATTTTTTCTATCCATTTTAAAACTGATTCTGCCTAGCGCTACAGCATTTTCTTTATCTGGCGTAATAATATCTTTATCTAATTTTTGTGTTTCAAAATAAGCCGGAGAAGCAAGTTCGTATTTTGATTTAGAATTCCATTTTCCAAATGTACTTTCTAAAATCTCTCCCGTAGTTTTTGCATCTAAATCTCCTACTACACTTCCTATTCCATTATTCCCGCCTAAAACATTGGTGTAGAAATCAACAATTTCAGCTTGTTTTATTTTTTTAAAAGCATCAATTTGCTCCTGAATAGTTGGTGTATAAAAAATACTTCCTTTTGGATATTTAGTTGTTATTCTTGAAATATCTGTAAATGCAACAGCCTGCGGATCATTTAAACTAGACTCCAAATAGGTGTTATATTCGCTGATTGTTTTAGTTAATTCATTTTCCGGAAAAGTCGAATTAGCTAATAAATCTGCTAAAATTCCCATTACTTCTTTAAAGTGCTCTTTATACGTATTAACACTAACGGATAATGTTTGTCTCGAAAAATTAAAATTAATTGATGATTTCAATTGATCTAATTTATCCTGAATTTGCTCTTTGGTCTGGGTTTTAGTCCCTGTTTTTAATAATTGAGCCAGAATTCCGGCAATATCACTTTTACCTGTTAAATCTTTTTCATTACTAACCGGAAACTTGAAACTTGCCTGAACTTTCCCACCTTTTATTTCTTTTTTGATTAAACCGTATTTGATACCATTTGTCAATTTTCCTTCAACAAAATTCTGCTTTAGATTTTTGATTGAGGCTTCAAATGGTGCAGCTTCTTTCTCTAGAGCTTTTCCTTTATAATCTTTAGTAAGTGCTAACAATTGTTCATCAGTGTATTCATTTGGCTTAACCCTTACCTCATCTTTAGAAGGAATAAATACTCCAACTGTTCTATTATTAGCTCTAAAATATTTTTCAGCAACTCTCTGAATATCTTCTTTTGTTAATTTCTCAACAGCATCCCTGTATAAATAACCAAGTCTGTAATCACCTGCACCAATAATTTCGGTTAGGTTAATAGCATACGAAATAGTATTGTTTTTTACCGATTCTATTTGCTTGATAATTTTTGCTTTTGCTCTGCTTACATCCTGATCCGTGTATTTTGTAATGGCTATTTTATCCAGCTCGCTTCTTACAATATCTTTTGTTGCATATACATCTTTATCATTAGGAACTGCAACTCCAAAATAGATAAAACTTGCATCTCTTACCGAAGGCTGCCAAAAATAAATATTGGATACTTTTTGTGTTTCGACTAATGTTTTATATAAATAACCTGATGGATCTGCAGTTAGGATTTCTCCTAAAGCATCAATTGCGGCATAATCTTTATCTGCATAAGATACGGTATGATATAAAGCGCCAACATTTTTACTGTCACCCGCTCTTTTAAGCTCTACATATTTTTCGCCATCCTGCGCAGGTTCTATTGTATACGTTTTATCTAAAACTCTTTTTGGTCTCGGAATTGCCCCAAAATACTGCCCAACATATTGCAATGCTTTTTGTTCATCAAATTTACCTGCAATTATCAAAGTTGAATTATCTGGCTGATAGTATTTTTCATAAAAAACGCGAAGTGTATTTGCTTTTACTCTTTCAATATCTTCTTTACTGCCAATGGTGCTGTTTCCGTAATTGTGCCATAAATAAGCCGAAGATAGAATTCTGTCTTGTAAAACGCCGTCAGGATTATTCTCACCTATTTCAAACTCATTTCTAACTACAGAAAACTCTTTATCCAAATCAGTTTGCAAAATGGTAGAGTTAATCATTCTATCCGCTTCCATTTCGATACTCCATTTTAGGTTTTCATCGCTTGACGGAAAAACTTCATAATAATTTGTTCTGTCAAACCAAGTGGTTCCATTGGCGTTTCCTCCTTTATCTGAAAGCATTTTTTTAATATCCCCTAAATTCTTAGTGCTTTTAAAAAGCATATGCTCTAATAAATGCGCCATTCCTTTTTCTCCATAACCTTCATTTCTGGAACCAACATTGTAAACAATATTGACTACCATATTACTTTGAGAAGCATCTGGAATTAAAAGAACTTTTAATCCATTATTTAAAGAATATTCTTTGACACCTTCGACATTTGTGATATACTTGGGTGCCTCTGTTTTTTGTGCATAAACTGAGCCCAATGAAACTAATGAGCAGCATAAAATTCCACTTAGTAATAAGTTCTTCATAAATTGTTTTTAAGGGTTATTTAATTGTTCGTGGTAATCAAATATAGTATTTTTCTGAAATACGTTTTATTCTTATTAACTTACTTTTAGCAATTTACGGGAAACCACAAAAAAAGCCGAAACTACATTATGAATGTATTTCGGCTTTTTATATTTTAGTTCCAAATTGAAATTCGGAATTTGGAATTTGGATTTTTTTTATTGAAATTTTCTATATTAAACAGCAACTCCAGATTTTACGCTTTCAAAATTTCCTTGTAAGTGGGCTGCATTTGCTCTTCCGCTTGGATCAAGGTTTTCCTGCCATTTCGGAATCCATTTACGAACCGTTTGCGCTGCACTAACCTGTGGATAATATTTGTGAAAAATAGATCTGTAATAATAGGCTTCTTTTGTTGTTGGCGTATTATACGGAAACTCTGCGCTTGCACCGGCCAATTGCTCATCTGTAACCTGAGTAGCACAATATTCGATTAATTCATCAACCCAGTTATATCCCACTCCATCAGAAAATTGTTCTTTTTGTCTCCATAAAACTTCTTTTGGTAAATAAGGATCGTTTGGAGTATCAAAAGCTTTTCTTAAAATATATTTTTCAATTCCTTCATACGTTTTAGGCTGTTTTTCTTCTGTTTTAATTCGAATGGTAACATCTAAAAAATCTGTATCTAAAAAAGGAATTCTGGCTTCTATTCCGTTTGCCATTGTTGTTTTATCAACACGCAGTAAATCGGCTGTAAATAACTTTTGAACTCTTTCTATAGTTTCATCCTGAAATTCTTCTGCCGAAGGCGCATTTCTAAAATACAAATGTCCGCCGAAAATTTCATCGGCACCTTCACCCGAAAGAATCACTTTTACTCCTTTATCAATTATTGCTTTTGATAATAAATACATTGGAACTCCTGAACGAACCGAAATAATATCATAGGTTTCAATATGAGAAATCACTTTTTCTAAAATCGCTACTCCTTCTTCAACTGTAAAATGCACTTCATGATGATCTGTTCCTAAAAACTCAGCTGCTTTTCTTGCTGAAACATTATCTGGAGCATCAGCATCTAATCCGATAGAAAAAGATGGCAATTTTTTACCGCTGTCTTTTAATAATCTAGACGCTATTGCAGAAATTAAAGAGGTATCTAAACCTCCAGACAATACAACTCCTACGGGAACTTCGCTCATTAATCGTTTGCGGGTTGCTTCGATTAATGATTCTCGAATTAAATCTAAATCAAGTGGTTGAGTCGCATTTTTATGATCTTCGTATTCTGGGTGATAATATTTTACAAAACCGCTTTTTGCTGTATAATAATGTCCCGGAGGAAAAGTCGAAAATGATTTACATTGATCTGCAATTGATTTCATTTCTGAAGAAAAATAAATTCTTCCTCTTTCATCTAAACCATAATACAACGGTTTTACACCAATTGGATCTCGTCCTGCAATATATTTATCTCCGTCGATTATTACAAAAGCAAAATCTCCATCTAGTTTATTACAAAAATCATATCCAAATTCTTCGTACAAATGCACAATTACTTCTGAGTCAGAATTTGTTCTAAAAGTATGATCTTTTAAAACGGTATTTTTTAATTCCTGATAATTATAAATTTCCCCGTCGTGAACCATCCAGGCTTTATCTGTTCCCTGAATAGGCTGTTTCCCCGATTTTAAATCGATAATAGAAAGACTTTCATGACAAAGTATACTGCCATTTTCCATAATGTGCAAATCATTTTCATCAGGGCCGCGATGCGACATTCTTTTTGAAAGTTCTTTTACAAGCTGCGGGTCTTTTCCTTTACCAATAACGGCCAATAATCCAGACATACTATTCTATTTTTTATTTTATTCTTCTGTTTCAGACTTAAAGTAAGCCGAACATTAAAAAATCATTAAAATTTTCTGTTGAAAGCAAAACTAAATATTATTTTTTGCTTTCTTACATTTTCAATATTAAAATCTTAGGTATTTAACTTTTTTGGGGAATGCCAAATATAAAAAAAGTAAGTTAAATAATTGCCGAAATATTTTTATAAAGAACTGAAATATAGAATTTAACAATTTTAGACAAGAAAGACGTTCTTAAAATAAGAACGTCTTTCTGCAATATATATACTAATTCTAATAATTAAACGTGTTTATGCTTTAACATAGGCATCGTCGTGAACGCTTGCCACGGCTCTACCAGAAGGATCGTTCATGTTTTTGAATGCTTCATCCCACTCTAAAGCGATTTTTGTGCTGCAAGCTACACTTGCTTCCTGAGGAACGCATAATGCCGCTGCATCGCTTGGGAAATGTTCTGTAAAGATGGAACGATAGTAATATTCTTCTTTTGAAGTTGGAGTTTGTAACGGGAATTTAAATCTCGCATTTGCCAATTGCTCGTCTGAAACTTCTCTGCCTACTACTTCTTTCAAAGTATCAATCCAGCTGTATCCTACTCCATCAGAAAATTGTTCTTTTTGTCTCCATGCCACACTTTCAGGAAGCATATCTTCAAAAGCTTTACGAACAACCCATTTTTCCATTGGGTGTTCTTTGTTGATCATTTTATCTTCTGGGTTGATACGCATTGCAACATCCATAAATTCTTTATCTAAGAAAGGAACACGTCCTTCAATTCCCCAAGCCGCTAAACTTTTGTTTGCACGTAAACAGTCATACATATGAAGTTTACTTAATTTACGAACGTTTTCTTCGTGAAATTCTCTTGCGTTTGGCGCTTTGTGGAAATATAAATATCCTCCAAATAACTCATCTGCACCTTCACCTGAAAGCACCATTTTGATTCCCATTGATTTGATAACTCTTGCCATTAACCACATTGGAGTTGAAGCTCTTACTGTAGTTACATCATAAGTTTCCAAGTTGTAAATTACATCACGAACAGCATCTAAACCTTCCTGAATAGTGAATTTAATTTCATGGTGAATAGTTCCAATATGATCTGCTACTTTTCTTGCTGCTGCTAAATCCGGAGATCCTTCTAAACCAACTGAGAAAGAGTGTAATTGCGGATACCATGCATCTGTAGTATCATCTGATTCAATACGTTTTTGTGCAAATTTTTTGGCTACAGCCGAAGTAATAGACGAATCTAAACCTCCAGAAAGTAAAACTCCGTAAGGAACGTCACTCATTAATTGTCTGTGAACCGCTGCTTCAAGCGCTTTTTTGATTTCTGGAATACTTGTTTCGTTGTCTTTAACTGCATCATAATCAACCCAGTCTCTTTTGTACCATTGTACAAATTCTCCATCTTTGCTTGATAAATAATGTCCAGGAGGAAATAATTCAATTTTTGTGCAATATCCTTCTAAAGCTTTTAATTCAGATGCTACGTAGAAAGTTCCGTGTTGATCCCAACCAATGTATAATGGAATAATTCCCATGTGGTCACGAGCAACAAAATACTCATCTTTATCAACATCATAAATTGCAAAACCAAAAATTCCGTTTAATTCATCAACAAAACTTACTCCTTTTTCTCTGTATAATGCTAAAATAACTTCGCAGTCACTTTCTGTTTGAAAGTTATATTTTCCTTCGAATTGTTTACGTAATTCTCTGTGGTTATAGATTTCACCATTTGCAGCCAAAACCAATTTTTTATCTTCTGTAAATAAAGGTTGTTTTCCTGAAGCTGGATCTACAATTGCCAAACGCTCATGAGAAAGAATTGCTTTATCATTACTGTAAATTCCGCTCCAGTCTGGTCCGCGGTGACGAATGATTTTAGACATTTCTAATACTTGAGGTCTTAACGCTTCGGCTTTTTGCTTTAGATCAAAGGCACATACAATTCCACACATAATTTTATATTTTTAAACTTTTAATTTTATTTTGATAAGGCAAAGATGCGGTATTGGTTATAATTGAAAAACATAAATATTAATTTTAATTACAATTTAAAACCATAATTTAGTTTTTACATATAAAATGTAAAATTTTAGCATCAAAAAATACCTGAAACTTATAAATTTCAATTTTGAAGGTAAAACGCGAGTAAAATCGAAGGTTTTGGAGAAATCTTTGAATTAAATTTTGAGATATTTAAGAATCGTTAAAAATATTTCAAACCAAAGACAAATTCTCGAGTGGAAATGTGTTTTTCACAATATTGTCATTTCGAGGAACGAGAAATCTTCGTAAGTAACTCCGAAATATATATCGCCAATCTTTGTCGAGTTTCTAGTGCGATTCCTCGTTCCTCGGAATGACATACTTTGCGGACTTAACTTTGTCAAAGTTTAAAACTTTGACAAAGTTACCTCTAGGCATTATTGTTTTAAATTAATCTTCAAAACTAATTTTGGAAGAAATATAATTAGGCATTTTAGCTACTGCCAGTTGCAATTTAGATTGATTTAGCTTTTTTGCATTCTCATCTTTCAAATTATAATTATAATTTTCAAATAGATAATACATCAAAATTCTATTATAATCGTCCAACTCATTATCTGTAATCATATCCAACAAACTTGTCTCAATTAATTGAGGATTTGCAGTTTCAGAAAGCGCTCGCCCCACTCTATTAATACTAGAGTAATAATGATTTTTAGATGGATTTTCAATGCGAAGCGATATTCCTAAAATCAAGTCCAGAACATTTATATCTAAAACTTCTATCTCTTTAATATAGGTACTTCTCGCACCCTGAGCATAACTTCCATCACTTACTCTATCAAAACGATCATTCATAATATTAAGATGAGATCGAAGAAAAATTTCCCATTTTATAGTTTCTGCAGAAAGCATTGCAATATTCAACGCATGAACTCTCGGACTGCTATCCATACTACATCCGCCTATAACGCGTCTGTTTCTTTTCAATTCCAGTTCTTCATTTTTACTTATATAACGACCTACATACTCTTCAAATTCGTCGTCAGAAGATTTTGTGACTTTTGATTCTTCTAATGCTTCTTTAAGAAGTAAATCAAAATTTTTATCTGCTTTTCTTAAAGAATCTAATCGTGTAAACTTTAAAGATTCCCAGTTTTCTATATTTTTCAGAAAAACATCATATTCCTTTTCTATAAGTTCCTTTTTAAGAATATCTTCTTTATTTTTTTTCTTTGATTTTTCATCAAAAGCCATTTCATCAAGACCATATAGAACAGAAATTTTCTCCTCACTAAAACTTGGTTTTTTCAAAGCTTGATCAATATAGTCTTGAAACTTTTTTGCTTTTGTTGGTAAAGTATCCAAATAGCGAACGCCAGAATCTTTTGCATTATCATGAAACACTTGTGCTGTTGTATCGACCAAACAATCTGAATATTGAATTAATCTCGCATATTTATCTGAAATAGGTTTTGATTTAAATTCTTCAGTGAAATAAAAAGCTTTAACTGATTCTTTTGAATAACTGGTTTTTTCTTCAAATACAAAAAGCCATTTTCCTTTGAAATTATTTTTATAAGAATCAACATTCTTTTTACTTTCAGTAATTGATTCTTCGTCATTTCGTTTTCCTAATGGCAAGCTTGAAAATTGAACTTTTTCCTCTTTCTTATAATTAGCATACGAGGATTTTATAATAATTAAATCTTCCTTAAAATCAGCTTTTGGATATTTTGCTTTTAATTCTGAATATGAGATGCCTTTTTCCAGATCTTTTTTAGCTTTTACGGCATCTGATTTTTCTAATTCTACATAATTGGCTTTGGCCTGACCAAAAGCAAAAAACGTTTTATTGAATTCGCATACTTTAAACTTCAAGTTCAATGAATCAACAATATGTTTGAGTTTATTCACAGAATTTTCAGAATAAATCAAACCATTATCATAAACCTTAAATTCAGTATTTTGAGCAGTTAAATTCATGCTCATCAAAATCATAAAAGCAAAAAGTTTTCTCATAATTTTAGTTTTAAATTAATTATTCAATACTATCAATCCGTTGATTATTTTAACATTAAAACGAAAATTCAATCTAGTAATTGTTTTAAAAAATAAATTATTTTACACATTATTAACATAATTATCCCTACTCAATTATTTAGGCTAACTAACTTCTTCTATCGTAAAATGCGTCTTATTTATTTCAAACTGAAACCCAGCCTTATTTCCCATTAAATGATTTTCCAAAGGTGATTGTGGAAAAAGCGCAATAACATTAATTCCGTCTATTGCGATCTTTGGAAGTTCAACTTTGACAAAGTTATTATTTGTATTTAGTCCCTACGGGACAATTTTATTGGGTTACTTATATTTCTACCGATATTTAGCTCCTAAAGGAGCACAACTCATAAGTTTATCTCGTAGAGATTAAATATCGGTAGAAAAAAAATACACGCAAGATAAAATTGTCCCGTAGGGACTAAACCTAAAAAAATAAATCACAAAACACTTTCGATAGTATAATGTGTCTTATTAATCTCAAACTGAAACCCAGCCTTATTTCCCATTAAATGATTTCCCAAAGGCGACTGCGGAGAAAGCGCAATAACATTAATTCCGTCTATTGCTATCTTTGGAAGCGCAACACTTACGTATAAATAGATTCCATTTGCTTTTACCAAACTGCCGGAAATAATATTTTCAGTGTTTTTAGAAGAATCAATTTTATCTAAAACTGCTTTTTGAGCAATAGCTTCTTTTAGTTTATGGGTTAGTTTTTCCTGTTCGATATGCATCATCGACAAAGCGGTTTCGTGCTTATCGCCCGCCGAACCTTTGGCATCGTTTTTAGAATCTTCTGTCAATCCCAAAATCATGTCTTTAAAAACATCAATTCGGTCTTGAACCATTTGTAAGTAATGAGAATGTATTTTTTGTTTGAAAGTCATTTTTTTAAAGGTACTGAGGTTCTGAGGTACAAAGGTGCAAAGGTTTTTCTGCTGTCGCAAAAAAATAGCCACGAATTCACGAATTTACTCCAAAAAATTCACGAACTCATGGCTAAAAAAAAGGCACTTTTTATACTTTATATACTCTTTTGTCCCTTAATGTCTTTGCGTTAAAATCTCTTAAAAATCAAATTTATAATTTCCTCCTACTAAAACCTGGAATCCCTGAACAGGATAATTCAGCCATCTTTCGTAAGCTTGGTTTCCGATATTATTTAATTTTAAGAAGAAAGTTAAACGCTCATTATATTTATATCCTAAATGCGCATTGGCATCAAAATAACTTTTTAAAGTCGTAATTACAGGATCTGTTCCAAAAGTTAGATTGGTCTGCATGTCTTTACGTTCTCCAACATAAAACACATTTAAACCTGCATACCATTGTTCTGTAATATTTACATCAAGATTCGAACTCAATTTCATTGAAGGTAAATTCCACGCTTCAACTCCATCTGTTTTGTAACTATTGAAAGTTCCGTTAATTCCAAAAGAAACATTCTTAGAAAAATCAGCTTTTAATTCTCCGTAGAAACGGAAAGTTCTGATATCGTCATAAACTACACTAAATGAATTTCCGAAACCATAATTTTGGTTCGAGAAATCTTCTGTATAATCGTTGCTTTTAAACAACGCTTTATCTTTTTCATTCAAATAAGAACCAGTTACGTTATAGCTCACATTATTAGCCAGTTTTCCTTTTAAACCTGCAAAAACTGTATATTGATTACTAGTTGGTCTCATATTTAAAGTTGGAGACAAAAACGGATTTTCGGTTACAAAATCGGCATATGAATTTTGGTTTAAACTCCCGTTAACTCCGGTATAGAAAATCATTAAATCACCAACCAATTTGTATGAAGCATTTACTTTTGGATAGATATAAAATTTGTTTCCGCTGTTTTCAGAGTCCAAAGCATAAAATAAACCAGCACCTAATTCTAATGTCCAGTCGTTTTCATTAACCACAAAACTCGGTTCAATTCCGAAGTTTGTCAAACTGTATTTTAAAGGCTCAACATTATCCCAAGCATAATTATGTTCAAAAGAACCGCTTACATGATCTACAATAACATTAGTATTAATTGCCTGATCCATTACATCTACTTTAAAAGTCGGTTTTAGATAAAAACGATTTTCTGAAGAAGAAAAACTATCCGAAAAGTTCGTAAATCTTGTTGAAATTTTACTGAAAATACCTTCTGTAAATTCAGCATTCCCGCCTACAGAAATCGTGTTATAAGAATGATTCGGATTAATTCCTCTAATCAAATCTTCCTGAGTTCCCGGCGGCAGCGTCATTCCGAAATCAGCCGGTAAACCATACCAATTATATACTTGATTTTGATAACCTAAATCAACACCCCAAGACACATCACGATCTTTTACACCGTAACCAATATTCAAACCGGTATCGTAAAATTCATCATTAAGATTTACATCTTTAATTCCGCCTTGAGAAGAATGATGACGCAGCATTCCGGCTAAATAATCGTTGTTTCCTAAATCCTGTGTTACGAATAATTCAGCGTTTAAAGTTCCGTAATTTCCAACTCCAACCGTTGCATAATTATTAAACAATCTTTCTTTTTTAGATTTATCCACAGCTTGTGCATTTCCTTTTGACGGCGTAAAAGTCGAAGCCACCGGAACAGACAAAATACTATATTTAATAGTTTCTTTTGGCTGATTTCCCGCATCGTCCAGCGAAGGCGTTTCTTTCACTTTAAAAGCGTCGGATATTGTTGGCGAATAAGGTTTTACTACGTTTACCGTTTCAGTTCCAATGCTTTCATTCTTCTTAACTTGCGAAAACGAAAGCTGGCAGACCAATAACACTAGTAAAACGATGATTTTATTTCGGCACTTAATTTTCATATTTATTTCTTTTAAGAGTATAGAGAAAAGAGTATAGAAAATAGACTTACACTATTTCTTAATTCTTAAGCTCAATCTCTTTGTTCAGTTTCTATATTCTAAAATCTATATTCTTTGTTCTTTATTCTATTTTCTCTTCTCTAAAAATCAAGCTTCCCACTCTCCTTTAGCTACAAACTGAGCTTTTCCTCCAATATTAATATCAAACTGATTCTCGGTTAATTTCCCTTTGAAAAAAATCTGAGACGGACGTCCGATATAATCTCCCTGATAATTAGTTAATTCAAATTCCGGTTTATGGTATTTTAGCAGAAAAGCTTCAAGACACGTACTTGCACTTCCTGTTGCGGCATCTTCTACCAATTGATTGTGTTCAATGCATAACATTCTGCTAAACAATTTTGAACCTTCCAAATAATAAAAATACAAGCCTCTGTGATCTGTTTTACAATGATTTTTCATCCATTGATCTGCTTTATCTTTATCTAAAACCAGATTTTCCAACGCTCTTTTACTGCTTAATCCAACCATTACAAACGCGCTTCCGGTTGTCACTTCCTGAATTGGGAATTGATTTTCAAAATCTTCTTTTTTCAGATTACTGAATAATGTAAAATCTTCTTTAGAGAAAATATCCCAAAATTTTGGCTGTGCTGCTTTTAGCCAGATCAAATCTTCAGATTGCTGAATTTGAATGGGTCCAATCGGAACATTCAATGTTATACTTTCAGGCGAATTATCAAATATTTTATTGATCAAAACCCATGAAGTTCCAATTATTGGATGTCCTGCAAACTGCATTTCATGAGCTGGCGTAAATATTCTTATTTCTGCTTTATTGTTTTCTCTGTCCAGCTTGGTTATAAATGTACTTTCAGCGAAATTAATCTCGCGCGCCATTTGCTGCATTTCTTCTGAACTTAAATTCTCAGCTTCTAAAAAAACCGTCAATTGATTTCCGGCATATTTTTTATCAGCAAAAACATCAACTATATAAAAAGGTAAACTCATTGTTCTTATTTTTTTTAGAGAATAGAGAAAAGAATAAAGAAAATAGACTTCAAATCTTTGCTTTCAATCTATTTTCTATCCTCTATATTCTATACTCTTTTTTTTATTTATTAATCGACGAATTTGTTTTTGATTCTTCCGCCTTAATCGCACTTAATTCTTTTTTCGCTTCTTCAACAACATCCGGATAATCTGTAAAATTGTTGATTACGTTATCCAGAATATAAGTTGCCTGATAGCTGTCTTTTAATCCGTAGAAGTTTTTTGCCATTAAAACCAAACCTTTTGCTCCATAATATTTGTATGCAGAATAGCTTTTTGCCAGTTTTTGAACTGCAGCATTCGACACATCAAATTTTCCTTCTTTGGTTTTAAAATATGCATCATAATACAATGCCTCTGCTGCTAATTCTCCTTTTGAAGTTGTAGACAATTTTGCATACGCTGCTTTTGCTTTATCTTCATTTCCTGTTTGAATTGCCGCTCGCGCTACAATAATTTGTGCATCGGCTTTTACGTTGGCATCGGCTTTTGGATTCGCTAAAACTTTATCTGCAGCAATAACCGAATTATCATAATCTTTTTTGTCATAATAACATTTCATCAAATTAGCTTGAGCAAAGTTTTTGTTTTGCGGATAATCGGCTTCGCTTTCTAAACGAACTAAAACCGGAATCGCTTTATCACAATCTTTCGCTTTTAAATAAATTTGAGCCAATCTGTTTAACGCTTGTTCTGTAAATTCATTTCTTGGCTGGTCGATTACATATTGATAATTCTGAGTCGATTTTGTTTCAGATCCTTCAGCATAATATAATTGTGCTAAATTGAAATTAGCTTCTAAAGCGTGTAATCCCACAGGAAATTTGCTCACATAACCTGCAAAACCTGTAATCGCCGCTTTGCTGTTATTTTGACTGTATTGTTTGTTGGCCGCATCGTAAGTATCGTTATCCAATTCAGCATCTGTAACCGAAACGAAATCTAAAGTTCGAACCCAGGCTGCATATTCATCCACTTTTCCTGAATCAACATAAATTAATCTTGCTGTCGAAACGGCTTCAAGTGCTTCTGGCGTTTTTGGAAATTCAGCGGCTACTTTTTTGAATTTTGCCAGCGCTTGTTCATCACGATCTGAATTGTAATAAATCAAACCTTGTTTCAAAATAGATTTTGAAGTAAAAGATCCGTTTTTGTATTCAGAAATCAACTGATCGTATGTTTTAATCGCTAAATCATTCTTTTTATCCGCCACATACGTATTTCCTAATTCGAATAAAGCATCATCGCGATATTCTGATTTTTTATACATTTTTAGGAAGTTATTCAGCTCGTTGATTTTTTGATCATTTTTCGACATAAAACCATACGAAAGTGCTTTTTGAAACTGAGCATAATCCGCATCAACGCTTTTTGCGTCCATTGCTTTTCCGTAAGCTTCGTTTGCCTGTGCGTATTTAGAATTTACAAAACGCGAATCTCCTAAACGCAAATATGAATCATTTAAACGTACTTTATCAGAAGGAGAATTATCGATCTGCGCCTGAAACGAGTTCGCCGCCTGATCGTATTCTTTCAATTTAAAATAGGTATAACCAATATTATAATTGATGTTTTTATATTCTTCTGTAGATTTAGCTGCAGCAAGTCCGGCAAATTGTTTGTACGTTAATAATGCATTCTGAAAATCATCTGAAACATATTCTGTTTCTGCTTTCCAGAAAGTGGCACGCGCTGTAAACTCAGGAGTTTTTTGCTCGCTTATGGCACTTTTAAACATTTTTCCGGCTTCTGTATAATTCGATTCATTGAACAATTCAACTCCTCTGTAAAAAAGTACTTTTTGGTATGCCGCTTTATTTTCGGCATTTCTGTTTTTTTCTAATAAAGCCAAAGCTTCTTTGTAGTTTTTAGTCGAAATATAAGAGTCAACCAAAAGTTTTTCTACTTCTGCCCTGCTTGAATTGTTTGGATATTTTTTTAAGAAATCAAGTAAAATTCCCGGAACAGTTTGGTAAGCGTTTCCAATATCATAACTTACTTTTGCATAATTTAACGCCGCATCTTCCTGAATTTGCGCATTGAAATCCATTTCTGAAGCATTCTTGAATGCGTTCAAAGCTTCTTGTTTTTTACCTGTATTTAAATAACTTAAACCTAAATGATAATAAGCATTTTGAGCTACGAAATCTTTTCCTTCAATAATTTTATTGAATTGAGAAATGGCTTTTTCGTAATTTTTCTGCTCGTAATACGCATAACCTAGTTGGTAGAAATCAGTATTATTCCATTTTCCTTTTTTACCAGCGTATTGCTCTAAATATGGAATCGCTTTTTCGTATTGTTTTAAGTTGAAATAACTTTCTCCAATAATTTTATTCAGTTCAGATTTTTCCATTTCATTTGATTTCGCCATTGCTTTTTGACCCAAATCAATTGCTTTTTGAAAATTTCCAAGTTTAAAATTCATATCGGCCTGATAATACGAAAGCTTTTCTTTGTATTTTTCTTCGCCGGAAACCTCATCAAAATATTTTGTTGCTTCTTTATAATCGTCGCCTTCATAGGCCATAAATCCTAAATAATATTTGGCTTGAGAACCAAATTCTGGAGAGTTTACAACTTTATTAAAATAAGTTGTTGCTTCTTTTTTCTTTTTAGCAGTAAAATAGCTGTATCCTTTTTGGAAATTAAATTTATCCGATTCTGATTTACCCATGTAACCTTCGTCCACTTTGTCAAACCATTGCAAAGCTTTTGGGTAATTTCCCTGTTCGAAAAAATACTCTGCCACTTCAATATAAGCCTGATTTTGTTTGGTGCTTGTTGGATAATCTTCTACAAATTTTTCCATCAAAGCATCGGCATTGGGCTGATTGGTTCTAATGGCGCAGTTGGCGATATAATAAGCGCAGTCTGATTTTACTTCTTCTGTTTGTGCCGTATTATTTTTTACATACTCAAAAATATGTTGTGCCGAAGCGTATTGTTTATCGTTATATAAAGCCTGTGCTTTGTCAAAATCCTTTAAATCGTAAGTATAAATAGCTGATTTTTGTGCCGAAACTATGGTCGAAGTAAGGATAATTTGGAATAAAAAGAACCAGGAAAGTCTACGCATTTTAGTTATATTTAGTATTCAAATTTATCATTTTATACCGTTTATAACGAAACGTTTCTTGAATTTATTATGAATAATTGTTTTAATCGCAATTATTAAACAGCATATTAAACGCCAAAAGATTGGTTCTCAAACTTTCCACAAATATTTTCTATTTTACAATTAAAATAATAATCTTGTTATGTTCGCCACAGATTTCACAGATTCTCACAGATTAAAAATTAGCTTTCGCAAAAGGAATAAATCATTATAATCCTTTAATCTGTGGCTATTTTTTGAAATTTCTCACAGAAATGATTGAAATTTATTTTGAATACAAACGTTATCTTATTACTTTTACCATTCAAATCAATTTTATTATGTCAGAAACCGTACTATCTCTTAAAGAAGTCACTATATACCAAGAAGGAAGAAAAATTTTATCTCATATTAACTTAGATGTTCAGCATGGTGAATTCATCTACATCATTGGTAAAACAGGTTCCGGAAAAAGCAGCTTTTTAAAAACTTTGTACGCCGATTTACCTTTAACTGAAGGTGAAGCTCATATTGTTGACTTTGATTTGGCAACTTTAAAAGAAAAAGATATTCCGTATTTAAGACGTAAAATTGGTATTGTTTTCCAAGATTTTAAACTACTTCCAGACCGTTCTGTTCAGGACAATATGCTTTTTGTTCTTAAAGCAACTGGTTGGGTTGAAAAAGAAGCGATGGAATACAAAATCGACGAAGTTCTGGATAAAGTTGGAATGAAAGATTTCCTTAACAAAATGCCTCATCAGCTTTCTGGCGGTGAACAGCAGCGTGTTGCAATTGCAAGAGCTTTACTTAACGATCCTGAATTTATCCTTGCCGATGAACCTACAGGAAACCTTGATCCGCAGACAAGTTCTGAGGTTTTAGAAGTATTAAAAAACATCAATGCACTTGGTAAAACTGTTATCATGGCAACTCATGATTATGCTTTATTGATGAAATTCCCTTCTAAAACATTAAAGTGTGAAGATGAAAGAATCTTCGAAGTGGTTCAAAGAAGCGTATAAATCTTAAACTTTTTTTAGAATTAAAATATCCTGATAATCAAACAAGGCATCAACTGCTCTGTTTGACCAGGTTCCGTATATCTTATTTTCTAATTTTAATTGACTTATTTGAATCATTTCAAAAAGTAATTCTTCTTTAAAAGCAATATTTGCCGAAGGAACTTTTTCATTCATTAATCTGTAATTTTCTTTTTGGTAAGGAAAACAGAATCCTTTATTTTCTTTTGAAATGTATTCTTCATTTTGATCGTCGTAAAGAAAGAAAGTCGAAAGACATTTTCCATCAGGTTTTAAAACTCTGTAAATTTCATTTAAATAGTTTTGAACTTCCTTTGGCTGCATATGGGTAAAAACCGAGAACAGAAAAACGGTATCAAAAGAATTATCTTCATAAGGAAATTTAAAATTCTCTGCTTTTTGATTCGTCAAATTGTATAAATCATTGTTGAGAGAAATGTGCTGAAAATTAAAATTAGAGAAATCTTTGCTGATATTTTTTCTACACCAGTCAATTCCTTTTTTCACCACATCAAAACCTTCGTATTTTCCTTTTGTTGACAAATACTGCGTTAAGGGTACGGCAGCGCGGCCAATTCCGCAGCCAACATCTAATACAGAGTGATCAGGCAGCAGTGATGTGTATTCTTTTAAAAGTTCTAAATGATGTTTTCCCTGAGACAAGAAATCGCCGGAACCAATAAAAATATCTCCTTTTTTAGGCTCATATTTGTTTTTCTTTCTGTTTAAAGAATTCCAAAAATCAGCAGGAAAATAATAAATCTTACGAACCAGAAATCTTGACTTTGGAGAAATAGCATAATAAAGAGACCTTAAATTCATTTTTGATTTATTATTTTAATAAAAAACATTTCCTTTACAAATATATTTTAAAAAAGAGAATAAATGCTTTCTATTTTAATTCCGGTTTATAATTACAATGTGTTTTCGCTTGTAGAAGAACTTGCTGAACAATGCCGTTTTATTGGAATTAACTTTGAAATTCTGTGTCAGGATGATGCTTCAAATTCTGTACTGAATAAAGAAAATGAAAAAATAAATGCTCTACAGAATTGTTCTTTTGTTTCTTTAGAAAAAAACATTGGATTAAGTTCTAACAGAAATCTTTTGGCATCAAAAGCACAATACCAAAATCTTCTTTTTATTGATGGCGATTCTATCGTAATCAACCCCAATTACATACAAAATTATTTAGAAAATATACAGGATTCTGATATTGTATATGGCGGCCGAATTCATCCTGAAAACATTTATTCAAACAAACAAAAATTACGCTGGAAATACGGACGTTTGGTTGAAGACAAAACGGTTTCTCAAAGAAATACAGCTTTGTATAAAACCCTGATGTTCAATAATACATTAATTAAAAAGGATTGTTTTAGCAAGATAAAATTTGATTCTAATTTAATTAAATACGGACACGAAGACACGCTTTTTGCTTATCAGGTAAGTCAATCTGATTTTAAGGTCAAACATATCGAAAATGCAATTCAACACGGCGATATTGACGAGAATCTTGTTTATATATCTAAAGTAAAAAACAGTTTAGAAAACCTGCTTATTCTTGATCGTAAAAAACAAATTGATTCTGATTTTTTAAAAATACTGAAGGTATACCATTTACTTAAACGTTTTAAATTACGTTATCCGGCAGGGTTATTCTTCAAGACATTTAACACACTAATTTTAAAACAGCTAAACTCTAAAAATCCTTCTTTGCTACTGCTTAATATTTACAAACTAATGTATTTGTGTAGCATAAAAACAAATTAGAAATTCTCTAATAAAGCTTTCCATTGTTTCATGACAGGTTCAAGCTGATATTCTTTCATTTTTTCTTTTGATGCCGCGCCAAATTTTATTCTCAATTCTTCGTTTTCAATTAAAAAAGAAAGTTTTTCAGCAAACAATTCTAAATCTCCATCTGGGATTAAAAAGCCATTTTCATTATCTGTAATAATCGATCTCGGCCCCGAAGGACAATCATAAGAAATACTGGGCAAACCTAAAGACATTGCTTCTATTAAAACCATTGGAAATGCTTCAAATCGCGAAGTCATAACTAAAATGGAAGATTCAAGGTATTTCTCCTCAATGTTTTTTACAAAACTGAAAACACTTATTGTAGAAGTTAATCCTAAATCAATAACAATACTGTTTAACAAATCAACTTCATCTGTATAAATATCTAAAGTCCAATCCGGATGTATATCAATTACTTTTTCCCAGATTAACAGCATTCTGTCTAAACCTTTTTCATACGAATTTCTTGCAACAGCAATAACCCGTTTGTTTTTTAAAGCCGCAGCATTTTCGGTTTTAATCCAGGAAGGATTCGGAATTATTACTGCATTATTAATAGGCCAGTCTTTTAAATTTTCGGAAGATAAAACGACTACTTTAGTATATTTTTCGGCACCAAAATCTTTGAATTTGTATTTTAATTTTGAAAAGATATTTGATTTTAATGATTGTTCTTCAATAAATTTAGAAGAATGAATCTCCAAAACAATTGGAATTTTCGTTTTAACAATCAATGGTAAAATAAAAGCTTTCAAACCATTATCGGCAACAAGAATTACATCTGGTTTTATTGCTGCAATTTTTTGATTTAAATGCTTTTTATAGGAGTTTAGAAAATGAAAAACATTTCCCTCCAAAATCATATTATGAAAGATAATTTTAGAATTGAAATCGTAAAAAGGTGAATTTTCGTCTTCGTTTTGTGACAGAATATGAACTTCGTAACCAAAGTGTTCAATAAAATAATTGGCTTTAATGGACAAAACCCTTGCTACTCCTCCCGCATTTTTTATGTTGGGAACAATGTAAAGCAGTTTCATTTTTTAGAATTCAAGAAAGTTTCATAATCCCGAATATAATCTGTCTCTTCAAAAATATCTGAAGCCAAAACAAGGCAAACTGCGCCCGAAGAAAAGTTTTCTAACTCTCTCCAAATTCCTTTTGGGAGATACAATCCAACATTGGGTTTGTTGAGTAAATAGCTTTTTTTGTCTTTTCCGTCATTTACCGTTACTTCAAAACTTCCGCTTAAAGCGATCAAAACTTCATGCTGTTCTATATGCGAATGTCCGCCGCGAAAAGCACTGCTTGGAACATCAAAAAGATAATAAACACGCTTGAATTCAAAAGGAAGAACTCCGTTTTGAATAAAAGCCAAATTCCCGCTCAAGTCTTCGACAACCGGAATTTTAAGTAATGAAATATCTTGAATTGTTGTCATATTATGAATGTTCCTCAAGCAAATTTAACCATTGCTGACCAATTTTTTCTAATAAAAATGGTTCAATACTTTTTAATGCATTTTTTTTACAATGCTGATATAAACTTTCATCAACCGTAAATAAATTCATTGCTTCTGTTAGTTTGTCCCAATTTTGATTCTCAACTAAAATACCATTTTCAAAAGGGGTAATGATATCTCTTGGCCCGAAATCACAATCAAAAGATACAACTGGCGTTCCGCAGGCTAAGGCTTCTAAAATCACATTTGAGAAACCTTCATTTTTACTGCATAAAACTAAAAATTTAGCTTTTCGTACATATTTAAACGGATTATTTTGATAACCTAAAAGATGAACAAACTGAGAAACATTATTTTCTAAAATTATTTTTTTGAGTTTTGTTTCGTCGCCATTTCCAATAATTACCAAATGCATTTGTTTTTGAGGCAGATTAGATTTGCTGTAACTTAAAATCAGTTTATCAAATTGTTTGATCTCATTTTCATATTGACCTATTGCTGCTATAAAATCAAATTCCAAATCTATTTTTTCATCTCGTTTTTCCTTAATTTCTTCCAGATTTACCGGATTATGAATTGTAACTACATTTTGCAGTTTATGTGTACTTTCAATCAGCGTTTTCATTTCATCTGTAATTGCCACATTAGCATAACAATGATTGTACATCAATTGTGTCAGCCATGAATTTTTGGGCATATAATGATCGATTAAAAAGCTGTGAACCGTAAAAATAGTTTTGGTATTGTATATAAATCGGGCTAAAATAAGTTCTTGTAATATTTTGGTACGAAAGCGAAAATCTATAATAAAATCAAACTGATTTTGGTTTAAATAATCACTTAAAACCTTTGACCTTTTGACTTTATTAAAAAATCCGTTGCTTTTATTTTTAAGCAATCCTAAGTTTACCAATTTCCCGGAATAGGGAAAACTCACTTCATCTATAACAATAAGTATATCAACTTCAAATCCTTGGTTTTCAAAAAAAACAGACAAATTTGCCATTACTTTATCGCTTCCGCCTCCGCTTAAACGATAACCAATAAGAGCAATTTTCTTTTTTTTGTGAGATGATATCATTCTTGATTTCTTATTTTCGTATCAAATATATAACTCTAAAAACAATATGCAAGATAAATCAATAGTGAGCATTATATGCCTGTGCTATAACCATGAAAAATTTGTTTTGCAGAGTTTATTGTCTGCTCTAAATCAGGATTACCCTTTTATTGAATTGATAATTGTTGATGATTTTAGTACCGATAATTCGAGAGAAGTTATAAAAAAATGGATTGTTGATTATCCAGAAATTCAATTTATCGAAAATGAAAACAATTTAGGAAGCACGAAATCCTTTAATAAAGCCCTAAAACTTGCCAAAGGCGAATATATTATTGATCTCGCATGCGATGATATTTTATTGCCCAACTGTGTTTCATTACAATTAAAAGCTTTCGAAAAAAACAGGTTTGAAAATCTTGGAGTTGTTTACGGAAATGCTGAACTAATTAATGAAAAAGGCGATTCTTATTTTTATTTTTTCCCAGTTGATGAATCCAAAAAAACAATTGAAAAAAGAGAAACAGGAGATATTTATTTGAGTGTAATTTCGGGAGGAAATAGTATTTGCTCCGTTTCATCAATGGTTAAAAAATCAGTTTTTGATGATTTACAGGGTTATGATGAAAATCTGGCTTATGAAGATTTAGATTTATGGATTCGTGCTTCACGTAAATATGATTTTGATTATATCGATGAAATTTTAATCAAAAAACGAATTACAACAACATCTTTAGGAACTCATTTTCATATCAAAAATGATTCAAGGTCCCGAAAAATCAATTATTCAACTTATTTGATTATCAAGAAAGCGATTCAATTAAACAGAACAAAACAAGAGGATAAAGCTATTTTAAAACGAATCCATTTTGAAATGTTTTTGAACTTTAAAACATCCAATTATAAGCTGCTGTCAAAATATATTCTTCTTGAAATAAAACAACGGTTTCGTATTATATTTAAGTGATAAAGCGATGTCTTGAATAGAACGCGGATTTTTACAGATTCGCTAAAGCGAAGACGCAGATTAAAACGGATTTTTTATTATCTGTTTAAAAAATAAAATCCGTGTCAATCCGCGTCTTTACGAAGTAAATCCGTCTCATCCGCGTACAAAACACACATTTTTAAATCGTCAAAAAATCATCTAACAACTCTTTTTCTCCACTCCAATCGCGTGAAATATTACTTCGGATTAATTTAGCCGGAACACCGCCTATTAAGATATTTTCGCCAAGCGAAGTATAATCTTTGGTACACAAACTATTTGATGCAACGGTGCAGAAATCTGGCGTTTGAGTTCCTTTTAAAACAGAAACCCTGTTGCTCATAAAATTATAATTCCCAATACTAATTGGAGCTGATTTTTTAAGTTTTTCTCCGGTTTGAGTATCAATCAAATCATGGAAATTAGTATCAATAATCTGAGATTCAGAACCGAAACGGGCATATTCTCCCAAAACTATTTTTTCGGTACAAATTATTTTTCCGCTTGAAGCGAGAGAAGCCATATTTCCGAGTTCACAGACAGCATTTTCTCCAACGAAAACAAAACAATCTTTGCCAAACTGGAATTTTCCTTTAAAAATTAATTTTCCTAAAATATTGATTTCAACGATGCCTTTATGAACCGTATTCAATTCATAAGGCTGACCAAAGCCAATCATTCCTTTCTGGATTTTTCCATCTAATTGAATCTCACCATAAATGGAAATGAATTTTACTTTTCCGTAAAAGAAAACAGGAAGTTTTTTAGCGGTTGCAAAAGGGAATTTCTTAAAGTTAAAATACAGCGTTTTGATCCAGTTTACTTTCCAGTAAAACTTTAATTTATGATAAAATGATCGGCATTTTCTATAACTATTCTGAATCATTATTCTCTTTTTTTCGCTGAACAAATGACGTAAATATTTCGCTTAAATTCATCTTTTTATCAATATGATACAAACTAAAACCGAAAGATATCAAAATCATAACCGATAATAAACCATATTTTAAAAGCGAAGTTTCGATAAATCGGAAGAAAAATGAAGCGGTGCTAATTACAAAACAAACCAAGTAAATTTGGCAAAATTCTGTTTCAAAATAAAAATTATATCTTTTTTTAGTGATGATTTTTAAACCGATAAAATGACATAAAAAATAAAGACAGAAACTAAAACCCAAACCTTCTAATCCGTAAAAATAATAGCCTAAAACATTCATTACTAAAGACAAAACATTAAAACCAACGGCAGTTTTTATAAACATTTTAGAATCGCCTTTTGCAATTAAAATAAATCCCATTGCCCAGGAAACGGCGCGAAAAATCATTCCTAAAATACCAATGCAAATCATAGGTAAAATAGCTTCAAACTTTAAGGTATAAAGCAACTTAACGATAAGGGAGCTAAAAGCAAGAAACAAAACAATAATAGGCGTTATAATCAAAACCGAAATAAAAGCCTGCTGCTGTACGCTTATTCTAACTTTATCATTATCAGAGTTTATAGAAGCTAGTTTCGGGAAATAATCGGTGCTCATAACCGTAAAAATAATTCCCACATAGGAGTTTAATAATGTAAATCCGGCGTTGTAAAATCCTACTTGTTCTAAACCTCCTGTTTTTCCAATATAAATTTGAATTAGATAAGCAGTCAAAAGCGTTAAAACACTACTTATGGTAAGCATAAAGCCTAATTTTATAATCGATTTTCCTTCGGTTACAAAGACATCTTTTGTAATTTCTCCTTTCTTATTTTCTACTCTTACTTTAGTTGAATAATAAAAAGAAAAAATCAATGAAGTTACGGATGCCAGCAAAATGGTTGGAATTATGGCATCGATCTTAAAATAAATATAGAGCGGAATTGAAAATAATAATCCGAATAAATTTCCATAAAAATTGGCTTTCGCCAAAAACTTCAAATGTCTTAAACCTTGCAAAACAGCCAATTGTCCAGAAGATAATTGCTTGAATAAAATAGTAAGAGAAAGAAATATAAACGAATACGTTTGACTCGAATCTCCAAAAGTCAAAATACTTAAAGCTTTTGAGAAAATTATAGTAAATAACATTCCTAATATTCCGGTAAAAAAAACAATTCTTTTTACAATCCGAATCGTTATCGAAACCTTTCGAATATCATCTTTATTGAAATTTTCTGAAATACTTTTGACTGCGCTGGTTTCAATTCCAAGACCTGAAACGCTGCTTAAAACACTCAACGTAGAATTTAGCAAAGCAATAATTCCCATTCCCGCCGGACCTATAAAAACGGCAATTAATTTGGTGCGGATTATTGATATTAAAATCGAAAAAAACTGAACGCCTCCAAAAAGTGAAGTTGTTTTTAAAATCTGCTGATATGATTTTTTGCTATCAGTCACGAATTAATACTGGTTTAGAATTTCGATAATGTAATTTACTTCCGTTTCTGTCAAAACGGGACTCATTGGCAGACTCAAAACTTCATTGTGAATCTTTTCTGTAATAGGAAATGATAAGTTATTCCAGTCTGGAAATGCGTTTTGTTTATGCGGCGGTACCGGATAATGAATTACGGTTTGGATATTATTTTTGGTCAAATACTGCTGTAAATGATCTCTGTTTTTAGTTCTTATAACAAATAAATGAAAAACATGATTGTTTGAAAAATCCCAAAACGGCAATTCGATTTTATCATTTTTAATTTCAGCCAAATAACGTTTTGCAATTACTCTTCGCTTTTCATTATCAGCATTTAAATTGGGCAGTTTTATGTTTAAAAATGCGGCTTGCAATTCGTCTAATCTTGAATTTACGCCAATATATTCGTTATAATATTTTTTCTCAGAACCGTAATTGCGAAGCGAAAACAACACTTTTGCTAATTCAGGATCGTTTGTAGTAATTGCACCGCCATCGCCTAGACTGCCTAAGTTTTTTCCTGGGTAAAAACTGTGTGCCGACGCTCCTAAATGCTCTTCGACTTCGCTCAGAGTGACATCTTTATAATTTGGAATTTGGGTTTTAGAATTTTGGAATTTTGAAACTCCGTGCGACTGGGCTGCGTCTTCAATTATTAAAAGATTGTTTTGATCTGCAATTTCATTTATTTTATCCATTTCTGCTAATTGTCCGTAAAGATGAACGGCTAAAATGGCTTTTGTTTTTGATGTTATTTTTTCGAAAATTAAATCCGGATTGATGTTGTAGGTTTCTAATTTTGGTTCAACTAAAACGGGAATTAAATCTGCTTGTAAAATGGATAAAATACTGGCAATATAAGTATTGGCAGGAACAATAACTTCATCGCCTTTTTTGAGTTTCCCCAGTTCGATATAACCTTTAAAAATCAAAACCAAAGCATCAAAACCGTTGCCTGCTCCAATGCAATATTGAGTTTGGCAATATTCGGCGAAAGCTTTTTCGAAGGTTTCTGTTTCTTTTCCTAAAATGTACCAGCCATTGTCTAAAACCAATTTCAGTTTTTCCTGAAAAGCGGTTTCATAAGGTTCATTAATTTTTTTTAGATCTAGAAACGGTATCATTTTATATCCAATTTATAAAAATCCTGATTGTAAACTTTACAGCCTAATTCTTCTTTTTGTTTTAAAAGACCAGAATGATAACCGGATTCATTTTGTTCATTTACAATTCCCATATCAAAAAAATGTTTTCCTTTTCGTTTGTATCGGTGGATCAAATTAATGAATAAAAAATCTAACGCCCGTGTTTCTTCTCCTTTTTTAGAAGTGGCGCCATATTGTGATTTTACTACATTTTGGGTTTCAAAAATGGTTATTCCGGCAATAATTTCATCATTTTGATAAACTGAAAATTGTTTGATGTTTTTGGGGAATCGTTCTTTTAAAAGTGCTATTTCTTCTTTTGAATGAACGGGTTTTTCATTAAACTTTTCTAATAATCTCGGTTCTAAAACTTCATTCCAAAACGGTTTAAAATCTTCTTCTTCAATAATATCCAAATCAAGGTTTTCAATTCTTCTAAAATGTTTTAATTTACTTTTTGAAATTTTTAAAGGTGAATTTAAATTGGCTGCCAAATTCATTTCTTTTCGTTCTAAAACCGCTCCTCTTTTAAATAAAAAAAAGTCAAGTTCCTGATTTCCTTCCGGAAAGTAAAAAATCGGAATGGGTTTGTAATAGAAAGTTTTTATGGCGTTTTCTTTCAAAAATAATAAAACCGAATCCAGAATTGATTCCGTTTTTTCGGCATTTAATTTAGACGAAAAAACCAATCCTCCATAAGTAAGTCCCTGATGCGAATAAATGGAGTTTTCTTTTTTATTGGCTGGCAGAATGGCTTTTAGTTTTTCTTCTTCAAAAATTAAAAGTGAAAAATCTTCAAACCGATCCTTATGATATTCCATAAAATCACGATGAAATAAAAACGTTGCATTTTTGGCCTGAACAATAAAGTCATTCCATAATTTGTAATCGTTTTGATCGTATTTTTTTATGGTGTATTTATTCATTTTTTGGTGTGTGTTCTTTTGCCACGAATTTCACGAATTTTCACGAATAAAAGCCGCTTAATAAAATTTAATACAAAAGAAATTCGTGTAAATTCGTGAAATTCGTGGCAGACAAAAAATCTTTATTTATGTTCAAAAGCCGGCAGATACCATTTATATTTTACCGCTAATAAACGAACTGAAATTATTACAACAGAAGTTACAAGGTACAAAACATCATCTTCTAAATTTAATTTCTTAAGTCCAAAGAATACGATTCCCCCAAAAATACAGATTGTTGCGTAGATTTCTCTTCTAAAAATCGTTGGAATTTCGGTACACAAAATATCCCGAATTACACCGCCAAAACAAGCAGTCATGGTTCCTAATGCCACACAAATTACTGGATGAAGACCCGTTAAAATTCCTCTCTCAAGGCCAATTAAAGTAAAAACTCCCAGACCAATGGTATCAAACAAAAACAGCGAAGTTCTAAGTTTATCAAACTTTTTTCTGAAGATAATCGCCAGAAAAAATCCCAAAATAATAACATAAACATATTGAAGATTCATCATCCAGCCCACTGGAGTTCTTCCAATTAAAACATCACGAAGCGTTCCGCCGCCAACAGCGGTGACAAAAGCAATGATAAAAACCCCAAACGGATCGAGTCTTTTATGCATCGCGGTTAATGCGCCAGACATTGCAAATGCCATCGTGCCAATAATATCTAATAAGTGAAACATGCTTTAAGGTGCAAAAATTTAAAGGTGCAGAGATACAAAGATTAAATTAATTGCAGCTCCTCAATTTGTTATTTTTTTGTGTAAATAGGGCTTCTTTTCAATAAATAGGTAATCGAATCCATCCAGCTGTCTTTTATTGCCAAAAACGGTTTACGAGTCTGCGAATATATTTTTGTGTTGTTTTTATACATATCAAAATAAACCGTGTAATAATAGTAAACCTGTGTGCTTGCTGTTGTTGTCGAAACATCGCTGGTTTTAACTTTCTTATTATTGTCGCTTACTTTTGCGTCTCCGCTGCTGTAAGTTGTAGCAGTTGTTCCAGAATTCATAGTATAGGAAACTTTTGCAGCTACAATATTATCAACTCCAAGAATTTTTTCAAGATCTTCAATTGGTGTTTCATCAATATTGTTGTGATCGATTCCCGCTTTGTGCAGTAAACTATTTGTAGTTCTTAAATCCTGAACCGTCAGCGGAAAAATATTCGATGATTTATCAATCAGTTTATTGTAAAGATCATTTTGGGCAAATTTTGCCATATCTTCGGAGCTTTCCTGTGTATCTGAATTTAAATACGGAACCGGAAGTACAGCAATAGTATTGGGTTTTACCTCTGCTGCAGCAATAACTGCCGAATTTGAAGATGTATTATTTCCCTGACTTACATCAAAAGTCTGCGAGCGTCCGCTTGCAAAATCGATTCTGGCTATTTGCGAAACATCGAGAGAAATTATCAGCGTTTCTCCGGGTAAAGAATATTCAACCGTTTTATCAGATATTTTACTAATTGTACCTTCAATAATCTGATAATCTCTTTTAATAATTTTATCTAATTTTTTTCCGCCTTGAGCGAAACTAAAAACGAATACAAAAAACAGCAATAATACGGCAGTTAATTTTTTAATCATCATATCATTTAGAATTTAATTTATAATCAGATTTTCCACGTCTGATAAATTTATAAAATTAAAATGGATAATTAACACTAAGAAAAACAATGAATTAACTCTTAGCAATTCATTACATATGCTGCGTGTAGAAATTGTAATCTTTTAAAATTACCCTGATAAAATCGTTATTATTTCCCGATTGATTTTTGATTCCGGTTACGCCTTCAATTTTTGCAACCAGTTTATAGATAATTTCATGATCATTTTTAGCCAGCGCACTTTGGTACGTTTCCTTAATAATTCTCATATCATTATCAGATAATTTAATTACTAAAGGATAAGTTGGTACATAAGCTTCGCCAATATCTTCAAGGATTGTATGGCTGATATTAATTTTGTTTTTTAAAGTAATTACGGCTGTTCCGGCTGCCATATCTCCTAATCGCTGTGATTTTTTACTTGAAGCCACGGCAATTAAACCAATAATTCCGTTGAATAAACTAAAATCAATAATTCTAAAAAACCAACGAATTAGGTAATCGCCAAAACCAGCCTGGTAACCATCTATTTTTACGACTTTAATTTTTACTAGTTTTTTTCCAAAGGACTGCCCTTCAAAAATACTTTCTAAGGTTATGGAGTAAATAATTAATGGAAAAAATAACACCAGAAATATGGCTCCTCTAGACCACATATCTAAATTTGTCATTAACCTATCGATGTCCATCCAGTAAAAAAATATCCAAACAATGAAGAATATATAAGAAAGTTTAATACCTAAATCGATGAAATAAGCGCCTAATCGCTCGCCTACAGAGGCCGCGATAAAATTTATTTTAACATTTTGTGTTGTGTTAATAGATAATTCTGACATATTTTATATTTTAGCCCTCAATGAGAGAAGTTGCCTTTATAAAACAAAATAAAGAAAAATGGCTGGAATTTGAGCTAGCTATTTTCGGTAAAGCTAAGAAAAATCCTGACGAATTAGCTAATTTGTACATTCAATTAATGAATGATCTTTCCTATGCGCAAACTTATTACCCTAAAAGTAAGACAGTTATCTATTTAAATCATTTAGCTTCACAGATTTATCAAAAGATTTATAAAACGAAGCGAACGGAAAAAAACAGGATTGTAGAATTTTTTAAAATAGAAGTGCCGCTTTTGCTTTTTGAATACAAAAGGTATCTTTTATACGCTTTTATCCTCTTTTTTGCCACCGTTGCAATGGGGGTAGTTTCTGCACGCTACGATCCAAATTTTGTTCGATTGATATTGGGCGACGATTATGTCAATATGACTTTAGAAAATATCAAGAAAGGAAATCCTGTAGCTGTTTACGAATCTGGGTCGAACTGGGGAAGTTTCATTGGCATTACGATGAACAATCTTTATGTTGGCGCAAGATGTTATATGTATGGAATTTTTGCAGGAATTGGAACGTTTTATGTTTTTCTTCAAAATTCATTAATGCTTGGTTCTTTTCAATATTTCTTTTACGACCAAAATGTCTTCTGGAAAAGTGTCCGCGGAATCTGGATTCATGGTTCTATGGAAATTTTTGCCATTGTAATTGAATCTGCCGCCGGGTTTATTTTAGGTGCTTCTATCCTGTTTCCTAAAACATATTCAAGAATTAATTCTTTTAAAATTGGTTTTAAAAACAGTTTTAAAATATTTTTAAGTACTTTTCCATTTACCATTAGTGCCGGTTTTCTGGAAGGATTCATTACAAGATATTCTATCGATATGCCTAACTGGTTAAGCAGTTTTATAATATTATTTACTTTAGGAATAATTTCATTTTATTACTTGGTTTACCCTACTATTGTTTACAAAAAAGTGCATAAATTATCAGCCAAACCGAATTAATTAAACCAGTAATGAATAAAATTTTATTTATTTTATCTTTTTTCTTTTTCTGCAGTATTTCGAATGCGCAGGATTCTTTGGTGACGGAAGATCCTCCAAAAATTGCTGCGATAAAATATACTGAAAAAGATATTCAAATTGATTCAGACTCAATTGAAGCCAAGACTTTTTCAAAAAATTACCAAAAAAAATATACCGATCCAGATTTTGTTTACGAACATAAAGCTCCTGAAAAAGGTTTTTGGGGTCGTTTTAAAGACTGGCTTGCCAGTATTTTTAGAAGTCTGTTTTCGTTTAGTACAAACGAAGCTTCTTTGAATTTTGTGGGTATATTGATTAGGATTATTTTGACGTTAGGAGTTGTTTTAATGATTTATTTAATCGTTAAAGCAATTATCAATAAAGAAGGCCAATGGATTTTTGGCAAAAATTCTAATAAAAGAACCGTTTATTATTCCGATATAGAGAAAAATATCCATCTTCTTGATTTCGAAAAACTGATAAAAGAAAGTCTCGAATCTGGCGAAAAACGTGCTGCAATTCGATACTATTATCTTTGGTTATTGAAAATAATGGCCCAGAATAATTATATCGAATGGGATATCGAAAAAACAAATTCAGATTATTTATACGAGCTTCAAAGACCTGCTCATAGAGAAGAGTTTACATATTTATCCTATCTGTACAATTACATTTGGTATGGTGAATTTGAAATTGATGAAAACACTTTCAGTAAAGCACAAAGTAGATTTAAGAATGCAATAAAAACCTTTAGTTAATGAATAAAAGTATCAAAATATACATTTCTGTTCTGGTTTTTATTTTTATCTTAATTCTAGTTTCAGATTACAACAAACCAAAACCTATTGATTGGCGCCCAACTTACTCTGTCAATGACAAAATCCCTTTTGGGTTATATGTTTTTGATAAAGAAATTGGCGGTATTTTAAAAAAACAAAAAATCCAGAGAATTTCGGCTGTAACGCCTTATGAGTTTTTAGATTCAAAATATGATGAAGATTCACTAGTTGAAACTTATTCTGTAAAAGGAACTTTTGTTAATATTTCTGTACAGAATAATATTGACGATCAGTCAATGAAGGAGATTATGTATTTCGTTTCACACGGAAATAATGCCTTTTTAAGTATGGCAAATTTTCCAAAGCCTTTATTAGATAGTTTGAAGTTTGAGTATACTTCAAATTTCCGTCCAACAGATAGTTCATTAGTCTGGATGGCAAATAAAAAACTGAGCCGAAAAGCATACAAATCAACAGGTGATATTGCTGATTATTTCTCTAAGATTGACACTTTAAACACAATTGTTTTAGGCTATCAGGGAAATCCAAAAAAAAAGAAAAATATCAATTTTATACAAATTCCTTATAAAAACGGAAACTTTTTTCTGCACATGCATCCTGTTGCTTTTACAAATTATAATCTGCTCAAAAAGGATCGTTATCAATATGCCGAAAATGTTCTTTCTTATATTCCGAAAGGAGATGTTTTTTGGTACACAAAATCGCAGACCGATGAAAATATTTCCGGATCGCCTCTTCGATATATTTTAAGTCAGCCGGCCTTAGCATGGGCTTGGTATTTATTCCTGATCGGGATGTTGATTTTTATGATATTTAATGCCAAAAGAAAACAGCGAATTGTTCCTATTTTACAGCCTCTCTCTAATTTGACAATTGATTTTACCAAAACAATTGGTAATTTGTACTATCAGGAAGGCGATCACAAGAATATAATTGATAAAAAAATCATTTATTTTTTAGAAAGAATCAGAACTGAATATTTAATCGACACCACAAAACTGGATGATGAATTTGTCAAAAAACTGCATCATAAAACAGGCAAAGACGAAAAAGATATTCAGGAACTGGTATTTTTAATTAACGAACACCGAAATAGTTATCATGACAGTATTGAACAGGATTTAATCCGAATTAATAATGCAATCGAAAAAATTATACATTAAAAATATTTGTCAAGATTTAAAATTAAAGAGTTAGCTAAAATCTTTTTTAATCCTAATAATCTGTGGCAAAAAAAATAAAATAAAACGAATTAAAAAACACACCAAACATGGACGATATTAATACACCAGAAACAGAAATCACAAATGAAAATGTGAATTTTGAAACCAGAATAAATTTAGCACCGCTTTTAGATCACGTAAATGCCATTAAAAAAGAAATCGAAACCGTAATTGTTGGACAGCATAAAATGGTTGACCAGCTTTTGGTTGCTATTTTATCAAACGGACACGTTTTATTAGAAGGTGTTCCCGGAGTTGCAAAAACAATTACAGCAAAATTATTGGCAAAAACATTAAATATTGGTTTTAGCCGAATTCAGTTTACGCCAGATTTAATGCCATCTGATATTTTAGGAACTTCAATTTTCAATTTAAAAAGTTCAGAATTTGAATTCAAAAAAGGGCCAATCTTTTCTAATTTAATTTTAATTGACGAGATCAACCGTGCGCCGGCAAAAACACAAGCCGCTCTTTTTGAAGTTATGGAAGAACGTCAAATTACAATTGACGGTTCTGGATATAAATTAGAAACTCCGTTTTTGGTAATTGCAACGCAAAACCCAATTGAGCAGGAAGGAACTTATCGTTTGCCAGAAGCGCAATTAGACCGTTTCTTGTTCAAAATCACAATCGATTATCCAAAATTAAACGAAGAAATCCTGATTATTCAAAGAGAACATTTATTGCAGGATCACGGAAAATTAGAAGCTATTCAAACGCTTCTTTCTTCTGCAGAAATAAATCAATACCAAGCTTTAGTTAAACAAATTAGAGTAGAACAAAACTTATTAGAATATATCGCTAGAATCGTAGTAAACACACGCGAAAATGCCTTTTTATATTTAGGAGCTTCGCCTCGTGCATCGATTGCTATTTTGAATGCTTCAAAAGGTTTCGCTGCCATTCGCGGACGTGATTTTGTTACTCCGGAAGATATTAAAGAAGCTGCAATTCCTGTTTTACAGCACCGTGTAATTGTTGCGCCGGAACGTGAAATGGAAGGGATTACAAGCTCTGAAATTATCAAACAAATTATCGAAACTGTAGAGATTCCTAGGTAATTCTCTGTTCCTGAGAGGTTTTCAAAACCTCGTAGGTATTAATTATATAATTTATTCTAAGCCAAAAACACCTACAAGGTTTTAAAAACCTTGCAGGAGAACTTGAAACTTAAAACCTGAAACTATAAAAAACAGTGAAGTTTATAAAAAGTCTATATCTCAATAATTTCTTCTTCTATGTGCTCTTGGGCATTATAGCATTATTTGTCTGCGCTTTTATTTTTCCCAATTTGTACAACGCAGTTTGGTTTATTATTTTGGTTTTGATCACTTTTTTAGGTTTGGATATTTTAATATTATATCTGGCCAAAACAGGAATTGAAGCCGAGAGAATTACACCGGAAAAGCTTTCAAACGGAGATTTAAATCCAATAAACATCCAAATAAAAAATCATTATACTTTCCCAATTTTGGTTAGGATAATTGATGAAATTCCGTTTCAATTTCAGGTTCGTAATTTTAAAATTGCAAAAAGAATAAAAGCATCAGAAGAAAAAGAAATCGGATATGACCTTCGTCCAACAGAACGCGGCGAATATCATTTTGGTTATTTAAACATTTATGTTTCTTCGCCACTACGATTGATTTCAAGAAGATTTTCTTTTGCCAAAGATCAAATGGTGCCAACTTATCCGTCTTATATTCAATTGAGAAAATACGATTTATTGGCATTTTCGAATAATTTATATCAATACGGAATCAAGAAAATCCGCCGAATTGGTCATACCATGGAATTTGAACAAATTAAAGAATATGTTCAGGGTGATGATCTTAGAACTATAAACTGGAAAGCTACAGCAAAGAAAAATGCGCTGATGGTGAATCAGTTTCAGGACGAAAAATCACAGTCTGTTTATTTGGCTATTGACAAAGGACGCGTTATGCAAATGCCTTTTGACGGATTAAGTTTACTGGATTATGCGATAAATTCGACGTTAGTTTTAGCGAATGTAATTTTGAAAAAACAGGATAAAGCCGGAATTTTTGCTTTTTCTAAAAAAGTTGAAAATAGAGTTTTTGCAGAAAGAAGAGGTTCACAGATGCAAAAAATCCTTGAAACCTTATACAACATCAAAACTGACTTTTTTGAAAGCGATTACAGCCGATTGTATGTTGACATCAAGAAAAATATCAACCAAAGAAGTTTGATTATTCTGTATACGAATTTTGAAACAATGGACGGTTTACATCGTCAGCTGCCCTATTTAAAAGGAATTGCAAAAAGCCATTTACTGGTTGTTGTCTTTTTTCAGAATACGGAACTAAACGCTATCATCAATAAAAAAACAGATACCATTCAGGAAGTTTACGATAAAGTAATTGCCGAAAAATTCATGTTTGAAAAACGTCTTATCGCAAATGAACTAAAGAAATATGGAATTCATTCGGTTTTAACACAGCCTGAGAATTTGACTTTAGATGCTATTAATAAGTATTTGGAGATTAAAGCGAGAGGGATTTTGTGATTTTTTTCTCTGTTAACTAATGGTTATATTTAAAAATATGAATTAAGTTGATTTGAATTATTGATTAGTTTTGGATATCAAATAACTTCTAAATCTTTAAAAATGAAAAAAGCAATTCTCATTGTATTCATTTTAATCAGCTTTTTATCTTCTGCACAAAAAACAGAAAACATAATCATTATTACTACTGACGGTTTTAGATGGCAGGAAGTTTTTAAAGGATTAGACCCGGCGATTGCCAATGATAAAAAATTCAATCAGGGAGACAGTACTTATATTTATAAAAGATACTCCGCTTCAGATTTTGCAGCATCTCGCCAAAAAATCATGCCTTTTTTCTGGACAGAAATTGCTTCAAAAGGACAAATTTATGGAAATCGTGATCTTGGAAGTAAAGTAGATGTTTCAAATCCGTATTGGTTTAGTTATCCTGGATATAGCGAAATTATGACCGGAAATGTTGATGTTCAGATAAACTCTAACGGTTACAAACCCAATCCAAACGTAAATGTTTTGGAATTCCTGAATAAGCAATCTAAACTAAAAGGAAAAGTTGCTGCTTTTGGTGCATGGGACGCTTTTGATCGAATTTTAAATGAAGAAAGAAGTGGGTTTCCAGTAATTTCTGCTTTTGATAATGTAGGCGGAAACAAGCCTACAGCCTCTCAAAAACTATTAAACGAAATGCGAAATAATTCGTTCAAACCTTTTCATGAAGATGAATGCCTTGATGTTTTTACGCATTATGAGGCAATGGACGAACTTAAAACCAAGAAACCAAAAGTGCTGTATATCTCTTACGGAGAAACCGATGAATGGGCGCATCATGGTCATTACAGATCATATCTTGATGCAGTTAATCAAGTAGATAAATGGATTAAAGAAATCTGGGATTTTGTACAAAATGATCCACAGTACAAAAACAAAACAACAATTTTTATCACCGTTGATCACGGCCGCGGCGACAAAATAAAATCACAATGGACAGATCACGGAGCTGATATTGCTGGCGCATCGCAAATTTGGTTCGCCGCAATGGGACCAGAAATTGCTCCAAAAGGCGAAATCAAAACAGATTCTCAATTCTACCAAAAACAATTCGCCCAGACTTTCGCCAAAATCATGGGATACAATTTCACCACAGATCATCCTGTTGAAACTGAAGTTAAAGAAATCTTTGAAAAATAAATTCTAGCTTTTTCGCCACGAATTACACGAATTTTCACTAATTTCTTTTGATTATGTTCAATTATAATTCGTGAAAATTCGTGTAATTCGTGGCAAAAACTATAACAATTCAAAACCTACAAGGTTTTAAAAACCTTGCAGGAAGAAAAAATCTCAGTACCTTAGCGCCTTAGAATCTTAGTCGCTCAAAAAATGAAACAAATAACGTCAGTTCAAAATCCGTTTATAAAATCGCTTGCTTTATTACAGGAAAAAGCAAAAGCCAGAAAACAAACCGGAACATTTTTAATTGAAGGACAACGTGAAATTTCATTAGCCATAAAAGGCGGTTACGAAATTGAAACGGTTTTATTTTTACCCGATTTAGTGACCGAAAACCAAATCAATAAATTGGTTTCCTCATCAGTTCAGTTAATCGAAATCAACAAAGAAGTTTACCAAAAACTAGCTTATCGCGACACAACCGAAGGTATTTTGGCTGTAGCCAAAACCAAATCTTTAAAATTATCTGATTTAAAATTATCTGATAATCCATTAATTTTAGTGGCCGAATCTCTGGAAAAACCCGGAAATGTCGGTGCCGTTTTACGTACCGCAGATGCCGCAAATCTAGACGCCGTTTTAATCGCAGACCCAAAAAGCGATTTATACAATCCGAATATTGTGCGTTCCAGCGTTGGCTGTTTGTTTACCAACCAAATCGCAACCGGAACAACCGAAGAAATTATTGCTTTTTTGAAAGAGAAAAAGATCAATTTTTATTCGGCAACTTTACAAAATTCAACTTCCTATCATACCCAAAACTTCACTACTCCAACCGCTTTGGTTGTTGGTACAGAGGCTACCGGCTTAACGCAGAAATGGCGTGATGCCGCAACACAAAATATTATTATCCCAATGCAGGGCGAAATCGACAGCATGAATGTTTCTGTCGCTGCCGCTATTTTAATTTTTGAAGCAAAAAGACAAAGAGGGTTCTAGATTTTTGATTTTAGATTTTTGATTTTAGATTTTAGATTTTAGATTTTAGATTTTAGATTTTAGATTTTAGATTTTAGATTTTAGATTTTAGATTTTAGATTTTAGATTTTAGATTT
>NZ_FQWW01000004.1 GCF_900129795.1 Flavobacterium sp. CF108
CTTCCGTGTTTTGCGGGGTGCAAATGTAAAAAGCATTTTCAAATCTCACAAGCTTTTCTCAATCTTTTTTCTGAAAAAATTTTCAGTTTCGATTTCTTTTCTTGTCAGTGTTTCAGTGAACGTCTTTCGTTGTTGCGGGTGCAAAAGTACACAACAATTCCAGTTACGCAAGCCTTTTTCTAAACTATTTTTAATCTTTTTTGCAATTATTTCTTAACTCTCTGATAACACAAGTTTTACAATTCATTATTTTTTGAAACATTGTCAGGTTTTTCTGCACCGCATTGCTTTTTCCTTATTTTAACCCCTTTTCCCTAACCCGTTTTTGAGGAGTTTTTATGTTTTGAACCTCTTTTGAATGGTTTTGCCGCAAAGGCACTAAGACGCAAAGACTGCTTTTTCTGCCGTTTTATTAATCTCGCAGAGCCGAAAAGGCGCTGAGTTTTTATTTTTGGGAGGTTTTTATTCTGGAAATGCTCAAATCTTCCCAATTTTTTATTCTGAAAACTTATGCCCTAGCCCCGATAGAAGCGGAAATCCTTTTATTTTGGGGTTCAAAATAAAAGATTGAAGCGGATAGCAGGAAATAGCTCCATCAAAATAAACTTCAATTCTTCAAATACCAAACTTAAAAGGGCTTCGACTTCGCTCAGCCAGCCATATATACTATATATTATAGATATTGATGAACTCATAAGACGCACTGCAGTGCGTCTCTACGGAAAATTGGGGCTTAATTATAATTATACATATATATGTATACAAAACAAACCCGACAGATTTTAGAAAACTGTCGGGTTATGAAATATCTTGTTTTATTAAATCAATCGAAGCGAATTGCTTTTACAGGAGAGATTTTTGTTATTATATAGGAAGGAATTAATAATACTACGAAGCATACTGTTATGGTTAGTAAATTCAACAGAGCTATATAACCCCAATTTAAATATACGGGAGCTTGGTTAACATAGTAATTTTCGGGATTTAGATGAATGATTCCGAATTGCTGTTGAATTAACAGCAGTGTAATTCCAATTAAGTTGCCCCAAAACAATCCTCGAACGATTAGGTAGAATGCATTGTATAGAAATACTTTGCGGACTGTCCAGTTATTTGCTCCTAATGCTTTTAGAATTCCAATCATTTGTGTGCGTTCTAAAATAAGAACGAGTAATGCGACTACCATATTAATTGTAGCAACCAGAATCATTATGGCAAGGATTACAATTATATTGAAATCGAAAAGCTGAAGCCAGTCAAAAATATAGCTATACTTTTCGGTAATTGTTTTTGTATCGAGATTTGAAGAGATTTGTTCGTAAATCTGGTTTCCTGTTTCTTTAATAGTTGTAAAGTCTTTTACAAAAACTTCAAAAGCTCCAACTTGATCCGGACTCCATTTGTTGATTCGTTGAATATGACGAATATCTCCTATTATATATGTAGCATCGAAATCCTGAAATCCTGAGCTAAAAATTCCTGCGATTTTAAATCGGCGGCTGTTTGGCAGTTTTCCTTGCTCTTCTTTTATAAAGAAGGTATTGAAACTGTCACCTAATTTTAAATTCAACCGATCTGCAAGAAATCTTGAAATAATAACTTCTTCGTTTAGTGTTTTTGAAAAATCAGGCAGTTTACCTTCTACTAAGTACTCTTTTATATTGTTCCAATTATAATCTGCTCCTACTCCTTTAAAAACAATTCCTTCAAAGGCATTTTCTGTTCTAATAATTCCGGCTTTGCTTGCGACTGCCTGAATATGGCTCACTTCTGGAACTGATTTGAAATTTGGATAAAAATCTTGTTTTTTTGAAATTGGGATTAAGGTTATCTCTGAATTATTATTGTCATAATTCGAAATAATGATCTGACCGTTGAAGGCAGAAACTTTTTCGCGTATTTTTTGCTGTAATCCAATTCCGGTTGCTACAGAAACCATCATCATAATTATACCTATTGCAATTGCTGAAATGGCAATTTTAATAATTGGTGCCGATATACTGCTTTTGTAATCCTTGGCAGTGATGAGTCTTTTTGCTATAAAGTATTCTAGATTCAATTTAGGGTTCTGTTATGATTTATATTTCTTTTTCGATCAGGTTATTCAAAAATACATTTAAAAAAGCGAAATGTATAATCTTAAAGTAACAATGCTCTTTAAACGCTTAAAGTGGTAATTTCTTTTTCATTTCTTCTACTATATTATAAGCCGCTGGACAAATTGCAACATTTTTCAAAGTCAGATCTGCAATTTGATGAAACTTTTTACGATCTGTATGCGGAAACTCCCTGCAGGCTTTTGGTCTTACATCATAAATCATACAATAATTTTCACTGTCCAGGAATGTACAAGGAACGCTTTTTAAAACATAATCTTTATCTTCATCAATACGTAGATACTGATCAATAAACTGCTGTGGTTTTTGTCTGAAAGATTTTGATATTCTTTCAATATCTGCCAAAGTAAATAAAGGCCCAGTTGTTTTACAGCAATTGGCGCATTGTAAACAATCCGTTTTTTTAAATTCGGCATCATGCAAGTCCTGCATAACGTAATCTAAATTCTTTGGCTGTTTCTTTTTCAGCTTATCAAAATACTTTTTGTTTTCGATATGCTTATCTTTGGCTAACTTATTTAAGTTATTTAAAATCTGTTTCAAGTTTAATATTTAAAGTTGAGCTGCAAAATTAAACAACTTTAAACTTGAAACCTTAAACTTTGAACTAAATTACAATGAAAGATCTTTTTGGGAAAGCGATGTATGATTTCCAAACTAATAATTCGCCCGAAGATATTATTACCGAAACTTCGATTTCTGAAGAAGATGAAATGAGCGTTGAATATTTATTTCGCTCTTATGATGAAATGCCAAAAATTGAGCAAAAGGCTTTACAAATTACAACAGGAAAAACTTTAGATGTGGGATGCGGTGCCGGAAGCCACAGTTTGTCTTTACAAAACGATCGCAATTTAGATGTTATTTCTATCGACATTTCTGAAAAAGCAATTGAAACTTGCAAGCTTCGCGGATTAAAAAATGCCAAAGTTGAAAATGTATTGGATTATGAAGGAGAAAAATTTGATACAATTATTTTACTGATGAATGGAACAGGTATTTTTGGGAAATTAGCAAATTGCAATTCCTATTTATCAAAATTAAAGTCACTCTTGAATCCTGGCGGACAAATTTTAATTGACAGTTCTGATATTATTTATATGTTTGATGAAGATGAAGATGGCGGAAAATGGATTCCGTCTGAAACAGAGTATTACGGAGAGCTTACTTTTACAATATCGTATAAAGGAGAAAAAGAAGAAACTTTTGATTGGTTGTATCTCGATTATAATACACTGCAGAATGCCGCAATTGCAAACGGATTAACATGTGAATTAGTTATGGAAGGTGATCATTATAATTATCTAGCCAGACTTTCAATATAAATATCTTTTATCATGGAAAATTTAGATTTAGAAAAATTAAAATACCCTATAGGAAAATTTGAAGTTCCTAAAGAATTCACATCTAAATATATTTTAGATAAGATTGAAGAAATTTCGACTTTTCCTGAAAGGTTAAAAAAGGAAGCTACTCCTCTTAATGATGAACAATTAGACACTCCGTATCGACCTGAAGGCTGGACTGTTCGACAAGTAATTCATCATTGCGCCGAAAGCCACATGAATTGTTACATTAGATTAAAGTGGGCTTTAACTGAAAACAATCCGATTATAAAGCCTTATGACGAAAAATTGTGGTCTGAACTGTCGGATAATTTAACGATGCCAATAGCTCCTACACTAAATTTATTAGATGGATTGCATTTTAGATTATCTTATATAATGAGAAATTTATCTGAAGTTGATTTAGAAAGGTCATTTATTCATCCTGAAAATAATTCTGAATATCGAATTCAACAAATTATTGGGATGTATGCCTGGCACGGAAATCATCATCTTGCTCAGATTGTCAATTTAAAAAATCAGAAAAACTGGAAATAATAAAATGTTTCTTTTTTACACAGTGTGTATTTATTACATAAAAAAAACCTCTTCTAAGTTAGAAGAGGTTTTTTTATGATTTAAGGTATATTTAAATACTTATGAGTTTGAAGTGAAACTCTCCATTTCGGATTATTCATTACATAATCAACAATCAGCGGTGTCATTTCTTCTTTTTTGCTCCATTCTGGCTGAAGAAATAAAATGGCATTATCATTAACCAATTCTGCTTGTTCTTCTGCAAAGATAAAATCGTGCTTATTATAAATAATTACTTTTAATTCATGTGCGTTAGCATAAACATCGGGCGTTGGAAGTTTGTTTTTCTTTGGTGAAAGACAAATCCAGTCCCAAGTTCCAGATAACGGATAGGCTCCAGAAGTTTCGATATGAACTTTTAAGTTTTTATCTTTTAATTGCTGTGTCAACAAAGTCATATCCCATGTAAGCGGCTCTCCGCCGGTAACTACAACTGTATTTGCATAACTTGAAGCATTATTTACAATTACATCGATATTTGTTGGCGGATGCAATTCTGCATTCCAGCTCTCTTTCACATCACACCAGTGACACCCAACATCACAGCCTCCAATTCTAATGAAGTAAGCAGCGGTTCCGGTATGAAAACCTTCGCCCTGAATGGTATAAAATTCTTCCATCAAAGGCAGCATCGCTCCTTTGTTTACTTCTAATTGTATTTCTTTTGGTAACATTATTTTAATTTAATGTGCAAAGATAGTCAATTAATTATGGAACAAAAAAACCGATAGTTCAAAGCGAACTATCGGTTTTAATAAATTAGTTTAAAACTATATTATTTTAAAGCTTTTACAGATTGTGAAGCGTATGTATTTGCTGGATCTAAAACTAAAGTTTTATTGAAATATTCAATTGCTTTAGCTTTATCAGTATTTGCATAACTTGCTCCAATACTGTTGTAAGCTTCTACAATTTTTTTAACTGTAGCTGGTTTTGCTAATTCTTCAGCGCCTTTTGCTGTTGTTTTAGCAACATACTCCTCGTAGTTTTTGATAATTAAATCATCTTTCTCTAACAAGTTGTTGATTCTTCCTTTGTATAAGTAAGCCTCATCATAAGTTGGAGAAGCAATTAAAATTCTATCAAAAGCAGCATCTGCTTTAGCTAACTGAGCAGCATCTGCAGCTCCGCCAGTTTTATTAGCATTTGCATAATAAACAGAAATACCGTAGTAAACGTTGTCATCTAAGTAATTTTTAGAATCTTTGTTGTTTGCACCGAATTCAAAGATAGAAGCCGCTTGAGCAAATTGTTTTTTACCAAATAAAGCTTTTCCTAAATCATTAAGTTCTTCAACTACTAACGGCTCTAATTCGATTGCTTTTTTGATATCTGCAAGACCAGCGTCAAATGAAGCCTGATCTACAGCACCTTCAGCATTTGTTCCTTTTTTAATTTTAGATAACCCTAAATATAAATAATCTCTACCAATTACTTTATTTGTTGGAGTTTTGATATAATCTTCGATAGATTTGATAGCCACATCAACATTTCCGTTTTCGTAAGCAGCATAACCTAAATATCTAAAGATTCTAGGGTTTACTTTATCCTCTGCAATCATTTTGTTTGCTACAGTTTCTAAACTCTTGTAATCTTTTACCAAGATTAAGAAATCTGCGTGACGCATTTTAGAATCTAAAGAGTAATCTGTTAAGCTTAGGTATTTTTCGTAGTTTGTAATTGCGTTTTGCAAATTAACTTTAGCCGTAGAAGGTTTGTTTCTTCCCCATTTGTAATATGTTTCAGCTAATTCTCTGTAAACAGGACCATAATTTGGATTTATAGCAATAACTTCATTGAAAGATTTAATAGCTTCATCATAAGATTTTGCTCCTTTCAACAAAACACCTAATTGCATTTTTGCTCTTAAAAGAGTTGGATCTGCTGTAAAAGCATCACGGTAAGCTTTGTAAGCATCGTTTTGATTGTTAGCTCCATAATATGCATCTCCAATTGTTAAAAGTGCATTTGCATTTTGCGGCTCAATTAATAAAGCTTTTTTCAAACTTGCAACTGCATTTGTGTAATCAGGGTTTACAGAGTTCATGTAAGCTTTACCGATATAAACGAATTCCTCAATATCTTTACGTTTAATATCTTTTGTAGCTAAAGCAAAGTTAGCTTGTGCGCTAGCAACATTTTTATTATCAAGATCGATTTGACCTAAACCAATATAGTTTAAGTTTTTCTTATCTGATGCTTCAATTCCGTTTAAGTAATAGATTTTAGCAGAATCAACAACACTTTGGTTTAAGTAAATATTACCTAAAACAAAATTAGCTTCTCCATCTGAAGGCTTAGCTTTGATGATTGATTTAAGTAATGATTTTGCTTTTTGAAACTGTTCAGCATCGATTGCCTTTTTTGCTTCTTTAATATCTTGCGCGTTTGCAACAGAAGCTGTAGCAATCATAGCAAGACTAAAAATTTTAAATTTATTCATCTTTGTTGTAATTAATTTATTCTTTATCGTTTATAATTTGACTTCTAATATTAAATTTCCTACCTGGAGTCTTAACAGGCATTAAACCAGATTTCAAAACTATTCTTTGTCCAATCTCACCAGCCATGAAAGAGGCAAGTCCCATTCCTAGTCCAGAATAACCCTGACAGTTTATAATAAACAAATCACGTGCCAAAGGATATTTGTTTAATGCTATGTTAGTTTGACTAGGGCTATAATAATTGTTATCATTTAAGCCTTTAACGCTTAAAACATCAATTTTTTTGATTGTTTCAATCATGTCTGGAGATGGCTGTGACAACCAATTCACTCCAACAACACCAATCATTTCATCATTTTCTGAAACAAATTTAATAACTTCATCATTTGTTTTGAAAGAAAAAACACCCGTTGAAGGAAAATCTTTTACTTTCGCCAGCTCTTTCATATAACGTACAGTACTTGAATTTGGGTTGTCAAAAACAATTCCTTTTATCTTAGAATCAGTTTTACCCTGTAAAAAATCAATTACAGTTTTCAACGCAATTAATGTATCATTATTGTTCTTTTTTGCAATTAAGGCAATTCCATCAATTGCAAAGGGGGTAATTCGAGGTTTAATTTTACTTTTTTCGAATCTTCCCAATTCTTCTTTACTCAGTTTTCTAGCTGTTACAACAACCTTAGCTTTTTTATTTAACAGGTCGTTAATAAGCTCCACTTCTGACTTTGGATTAACCGTAATCTTAGCATCATAATATGTACCTTCAAAAACAGCAACCTGATCATCGACAATCTGCTTTATAGTTTCATCAACAGTAACATCAACTGATCCTTTTAAAATTGTTTCGTTTTCAGATTCATTTTTGCTTTTTTGGTTGCACATAACAAACAAAAAGACAAAAAGAACCAAACCAACAACTTTACTATATTTTAACATAATTACTCTGTATTAGAATTTATCAATCGCAGAAAACGTATTGCTGAATAGACAATAAGTAATCCACCAAAAGCATATCTGTATTTAGGTTCCATATTTAAAGGAAGTTTTTCCCAAAACATTATCATTAAACCCAGCACAAGATATATTAAAAAAAACAGTATTCCTAAAACAAGAAGAAATCGCTCTTTGAGCGATTTCTTCTGAATATTATTAAGCATATCTTTTAACATTATTCTGCAGATTGAATAGTAATAGGTAAAGAGTAAAGAACCCTAACTTTTTTACCATTTTGCTCGCCGGGAGTCCATTTTGGACATTTTTTAAGAACACGAATTGCTTCTGCTCCTGTACCGTAACCGATATCCCTTAAAACTTTAATGTCGGTTAATGAACCGTCTTTTTCAACTACAAAAGTAACGTAAACTTTACCTTTTAAACCTTCTTCTTCCGGAGTCTTGTAATTATTTCCTACGAATTTGTAGAATTTATCCATCCCTCCAGGGAAATCAGGTTTTACTTCGATACCAGCTGTATTATATACACTGTTATCTTCTTCTACGACTTGAGAAACTGGTCCTGTACCTACTGGCTCATCAACAGTTAAAACTGCATCTGGATCTCCTTTGATAGTTTCATTACCTACTTTCTTGTCTTTCAAATCCTCAATTTTTGGAGGATCTTCAGTAACTTCTTCCGCTTTAGCAACAACCGGTTTTGTAAATTTCACCTGATCCACTTTTGGTGGTGGTGGTGGTGGTGGTGGTTGATTAGGCTTTACTTCCTCTTTTTTAGGAGGTAATTTCACTGTAGCAATCTTAACATTGTTATCTACTTCATCTTCACCAGATTCTGGTAAAAAACTAGCAATAAGAGGAGCTGCAACAGCAAAGCTAAAAATGATCGAACCTATGATAAGCGCTTTTACCGTAGTTTTGTTGTTCGATTTTCTTAACTCGTATGCACCATATATCTTATTACGTCCTTCGAATACGATATCAAGCCACGTGTTTTTAATTATATCTAATTTCATTTTCTTGATTATTAGGATGTTAAAACAAGATAACCCTTATTTTTTCTCTATCAGTTTTGTTTCCTCTGGTGTAAACTCAGGAACAATAGCATACGTATCAACTTTAGTAATTGCCATTTCATCCAATATATCTACCAAATTACGGTAATTTGATTTTTTAGTTGGTTTGATAATAACAATAATTCCCTGTTTAGGCTTCCCTTTAGCAGCAGAATATTCTAAAACTGTTTTTTTTCTTTTAAGCAGTTCTCTACGAATCCCATCTTTACCATATGCAATATCTTTAGGTCCACCAATAGGTTTTTCTAACAATCCCATATAATAAGTCAATTTGTTGTCGGCACCAAGTATTACAGTCATCGTACGATTCTCATCTACTTTTGTATCTTCTACCTTCGTCGTATCATCCTCTTTATTTGGTAAAGACAAATCCATCGATTGAGGTTTTGACAACGATGTGGTCAACATAAAGAATGTGATCAATAAGAATGCCAAATCCACCATAGCCGTTAAATCGACTTTCGAATTTTGCTTTTTACTTCTTACCTTGCCACCTTTTCCGCCGCCACCGTCGCCGGTATTTAATTCAGCCATTTTAGTGTATCTTTTTTAATTAAAAGTCTTTTCCTCTCGTACCTGTAACTAAGTTAAAGGAGTTGATTTTCTGATCTTGTAAAATATCCATAATTTTTTTAATTTTTGGATATTCTTCTTTAGCATCACCTTTTATTGCAATCTGCAATTCTTTATCATCTAGATCAATCGCAGCTCTTCTTGAAACTAACAACCATTCTTTTAATTGATTATCTAAAGAATCGATTGGAATTCCAGGTTGATCCGCTTTTACTCTTTCAGCTGAAGTCATACCAATGATTTGCTTTAAACTTGTTACAGGAACACCAAAGTCATCCATTAAAGCAAATTTAGTTTTATCATCTTCTGTAAAAGTCACACCGAATTTTGCACCCATTCCTTCAAGAGTTCTTTTACGAATCTCTCTACCTTTTAGGTCAAAAAACACTTTGCTTTTCCCATCTTTATCTTTTCCTACTGTAATAATTGCCAAATCAGTATCTGGTAATTTAAATTCAGCAACAGAAGCAGGCATATCTACAGGAAGTGCTTCAGGCACCTTAGCAGTAGCGGTCAAAATAAAGAACGTAAGCAAAAGGAACGCAACATCACACATGGCAGTCATATCTGTCGATGTTGACTTTTTTTTCATTTTTATTTTAGCCATTCTCTTTTATTTTATTTTGATATAATTAATTGTAATTATTAATATCAAAAATTAATTATTGTTTCAAACTTCCTCTGAATCTTCTGTAAGTATTCACGATTGTAGTACCAGCCTCATCGATAGAGTAAGTTAAATCGTCAATTTTAGCAGTAAAGAAGTTGTAAGAAACAATTGCTAAGATAGAAGTAGAGATACCTGTTGCAGTGTTGATAAGTGCCTCAGAAATACCAGTTGCAAGAGCAGCTTGGTCAGGAGTTCCAGCAGAAGCTAACGCACCAAACGCTTTAATCATACCTGATACAGTTCCTAATAATCCTCCTAAAGTTCCTAATGATACTAAAGTAGAGATAATAGTCATATTTTTTTCTAACATTGGCATTTCTAATGAAGTTGCCTCTTCGATTTCTTTGTGGATTACTTCAGAAGCTTCTTCACTGTTGAATCCTTCTTTTTTAACGTCTTGATATTTAATCAAAGCAGATTTAATTGCGTTTGCAACTGAACCTTGTTGTTTGTCACATGAAGCGATAGCAGCCTCAATGTTTCCTTCTTTAATACTTCCTTGAACGCTTTTCATGAATTTGTCTAGGTTAGCTTTTCCAGCAGCTTTACCGATAACAATGAATCTTTCAATTGAAAAAACAACAACCATTAAAAACATACCTAATAATACTGGTACAATAAATCCTCCTTTATAAACTTGTCCTAATGTATTGATTGGATGTCCAGTTTCAGGGTTACCTCCTTCGAAGTTAGACGTATCTCCCATGATTACTTTCCAAATAAACACCCCAACCAAAATACACGCAACAATAATGATTCCTGTAATCATCCCTCCTCCATTTGAAGTGCTTTCTTTTTTAACTTTAACGTTTGCCATTTTTTTAAATTTTAATAGTTTTAAATAATTTTTATTTTTTAGTTATATTTAACTTGTAGGGTAGCAAATTTATACGTTTAGTTTAAATAAAAAAACTTTTTTTAATTTTATTGAAGGAAATTTAACGTCAAATTAAAAAATATCTCATTAATTTGTCGGCAGTATTTTTATGATAAAACAAAAAAAAAGGCGAATAATAAAAAAATTACAACGTTTTAGTAAATATTCAATCATTCCGTTGAAATCTTCTTAAAAAGCTGCGAATTTATTTTTTATGTTTATTTCAATCAAAAAAAGCATTTTCCTACTAAAAAAAAGATAGTTAAATTGTTAAAAAATCAAACAAAACTCTTATAATCATCTAAATTACAAATAAAAACATGAATAAAAAAGATAATTTCATTCAGGAGATAAATAGCGGTTATTCGGCTAAAGGTGACTCTATTATTTTGGGCGGTGCAATTTTAGATGGTGAAGCAATTGCCGAGGCTCACGTCAAGATTCCTTTAAAAACATTAAACCGCCACGGTCTTATTGCCGGAGCGACCGGAACCGGAAAAACAAAAACAATTCAGGTTTTTTCTGAGCAGTTATCAAATGCCGGAATCCCTGTTTTAATGATGGATATTAAAGGTGATTTTAGCGGTATTGCAAAAGAAGGAAAAGAGGAAGGTTTTATTACAGAACGTCACTCTAAAATAAATGTACCTTATAATGTAGCTGCGTTTCCGGTTGAGTTGATGTCGCTGTCTAAACAAAACGGAGTTCGTCTGCGTGCAACGGTTTCAGAATTTGGTCCGGTTTTATTTTCGAGAATCTTAGATTTAAATGATACTCAGGCCGGAGTTGTGGCGGTTATCTTTAAATATTGTGATGATAATCAAATGCCTTTATTAGATTTAAAAGACATTAAAAAAGTTATCAATTATATTACGGAAGAAGGTAAAGAAGAAATCGCTGCCAGTTACGGCAAGATATCAACTGCTACAACCGGAACAATTCTTAGAAAAATTATTGAACTGGAACAGCAAGGCGGTGATTTGTTTTTTGGCGAATTGTCTTTTGAAACTGATGATTTAATGCGAATTGACGAAAACGGAAAAGGATACGTTAATATCATCCGCTTGACGGATATTCAGGATAAACCAAAATTATTCTCCACTTTCATGTTAAGCCTTTTAGCAGAGATTTATCAAAAAATGCCTGAAAAAGGAGATGCAGAGCAGCCTGAACTGGTAATCTTTATAGATGAAGCGCATTTAATTTTCAATGAAGCCAGTAAAGCGTTATTAGAGCAAATTGAAACGATTGTAAAATTAATTCGTTCAAAAGGTGTGGGTGTTTATTTTGTTACTCAAAACCCAATGGATGTTCCGAGTGGTGTTTTGGCACAATTAGGATTAAAAATTCAGCATGCACTTAGAGCTTTTACTGCAAATGATCGTCAGGCGATTAAAAAAACAGCTGATAATTACCCAACTTCTGAATATTATAAAACTGATGAATTACTGACAAGTTTAGGGATTGGAGAAGCTTTGGTAACAGCCCTAAACGAAAAAGGTGTTCCGACACCGCTTGTTGCCACAATGATGCGTGCGCCACAAAGTCGAATGGATATTTTATCGCCTTCTGAAATTGAAGAAATAAACAACAAATCGAAACTGGTTAAAAAATATGGCGAAGAGATTGACCGTGAAAGCGCCTTCGAAATCTTATCTAAAAAAATAGCCGATGCAAATGAAGCTGCTGCTCAACAAGAAGAAGAAACACCAACAAGGTCTTCAAAAGCAGAACCAAGCACTGCAAGTGTAGTGGGTAAATCGGTTTTAAAAGTGGTAACAAGCGCTACCTTTATAAGAGGCGTGTTTGGCGTTTTGACCAAAATCTTTAAGAAATAACAATATCAAAAATCAATTACAATATCAATGTCAATTTAAAATTGATTTTTGATATTGTAATTGACATTGATTTATTTTTGCAGTAAATCCAGAATTTTATTTTCAACTTCTGGTGAGTTCCAGATATTTTCTATGTTGTCCAGTTTTAAAACTTCTTCCATAATTCCGTTTTGGAAATCTCCAATTGCCAATGCTTCTGCATACGGGCGGTCGCTAAAAGTAACGCGGCTGTAAAGCGGAATCCATTTATCTGGATGTTTATCTGAGAAAACTTTTTCTATTTTCTTTTGTAATAAGAATTTTTCATCTGCCGTTTTGGTACTCATTTCCATGAAATTTCGGTATGAAAGTTCAGCAATTGCATCGGCATTTGGTTTGCGGGAAATTTGATATTCAGAGAAAATCTTTTTCCAGTCGTTTCCAAACTTTTCAATCATTTCGTTCAGCACCGTAATATCTTCAAAACCGGCATTCATCCCTTGTCCATAAAAAGGAACAATAGCGTGGCAGGCATCTCCAATTAAAGCAATTTTATCTTCGTAAGTCCACGGAAAACATTTCATGGTTACCAAAGTACTTGTTGGGTTTTTAAAGAAATCATTTGCCAGTTCCGGAATCACTTCAATCGAATCCGGGAAATTTTTCTCAAAGAAATCTTCAACCATTTTACGATCTGTAAGCGATTCAAAAGAATTTTTCCCTTCAAAAGGCATAAATAAAGTACAGGTAAAACTTCCATCAAGATTAGGAAGCGCAATTAGCATGTACTCGCCTCTCGGCCAAATATGAAAAGAATTTTTATCTAATTTATGCGTTCCGTCAGCATTTGCCGGAATATTCAATTCCTTATAACCCATATTTAAAAATTCCTGCGAATAATTAAACATGCTCTGGCGCTGCATTCTGTGGCGGATTCTCGAAAATGCTCCATCGGCACCAAAAACCATATCGTATTTTCGTTCTTCCCACTCGCCTCTTTCACTTTCGCCAATGTGCAAAGTTGCATCACTTAACGTTACATCCCAGATTTTTTGTTCAAAATGAAATTCGGCTCCGGCATTTTCGGCCAAATCAATCATTTTTCTGTTTAGCTTTCCTCTCGAAATCGAATAAATCGATTCGCCTTCCTGTCCATAATTCTGAAAATTGAGTTTATCGACCAAATGAATGGCACGTTTACCCATAGGAATTGCAATTTCCCGAACTGCATCACCAACTCCAACGCCGTCAAGCGCTTTCCATCCACGATTAGACATTGCAAGATTAATAGAACGGCCAGAAAAATTTATTTTTCTAATATCAGGGCTTCGATCATAAACATGAACTGTGTGACCTGCTTTTTTAAGATAAATTGCCAACAGCGATCCTACAAGTCCAGAACCTACAACAGCAATTTTGAGTGAAGTTTGCATCGGGGAAAATCTAATATATAAGATCGTAAAAATAAGTAATAATTGTACATAAGCTTTAAATTACAACAAATATTTAACCTTAAATACCAATATTTATTGGGCATCTGTACCCATTTTCATAACAAAATCCTATTTTATTAGATTTATTTAGATTTTCAAAAGGAGTAATTTCGTTTAAAGAAAAATCTTAACTGGGGAAAAAATCTTGCAAAGTCGCAAAGACGCAAAGTTTCTATTTTGCCACAGATTATACGGATTGTAATGATTTTTTCCCGCAGATTGAGCAGATAATTACACTTAAAAAAATCTGTAAAATCAGCTAAATCTGCGGGAAACAAACTTTGCGTCTTGGCGACTTTGCGAGAAGCCATCTCCAGTATTAAAAAATCTTAATTCAAAAAGACATTAATAAACCAACAACAATGAACAGCGAAATTTTACAATCAGAAATCATTTTAGAAAACGAAAGAGTATTATTAATTCCCTTTGAGAACGAAAGAAACATCGAACTCAAAGAAATTATTTTTGATGACGAAATCTGGAAATATATGGGAATGTATGTTCGCAACGATCAGGATTTTGAAAATTATATTCAAAGTACCTTAAAACAAAAAGCAGACGGAATTTGTTATCCGTTCCTTATTATAGATAAAGCTACAAACAGAGTTGCCGGAAGTACTCGTTATGGCTATTTAAATCATGCGAGCCAGAAATGTGAAATTGGCTGGACCTGGTATGGAAAAGATTTTCAGGGAACTGGTTTAAACAAAGCCTGTAAATATGAATTATTGAAATTTGGCTTCGAAAATATTCAATTTAAAAGAATACAATTCAGCGCTGATCTTGAAAACTTAAGATCGCAAAGAGCGATTGAAAACTTGGGAGCTTTAAAAGAAGGCTTATTTAGAAATAATTATATAGATTCTAAAGGAAACAGTAAAGACGATGTTTATTATAGTATAATTTTAGAGGAATGGCAGAATACTAAGCGAGATTATTTTGGGGAGTTTGTATAAAAATCAATTCATATGTTTAATAAAAAAAGCAATACATTAGCTTGATATAAACTTATCTTTTCTTCGTAACCTATGAAAATTAAAACTTATTTAACAGCACTTCTTATTCTGGTTTCTTTTAATTTTTATGCTCAGTCAAAAATGCTAACCGGCCCTAAACATTTAATAAGGCTGGAAATTCCTAAAAACTGGGTTCAGGCCGAAAATGATCAAATTCCTTTTTTAATAAGGCCAGACGAGAAAAATAGCAGCGACGATACTTATATGTATGTTTATGGATTAGATTATCAATCGCCGCCTGATCTAAATTTATGGATTGAAGGAAATAGTTCGGAATTAAAAAATGATATTCCTGAAATAAAGATTGGTGAATTAAATTACAGCTTTGAAAATTTAAAGAAAGATAACTTTTTAACCGGACGTTATAAAGTTGTAAGCTACATATATCCTAATTTTAAAGAAGAAGCTTTATTGGTTATCGAATCTAAAACTACCATTATTACAGCTGTTTTAGCAGCAAAAGATCATGCTGAATTTAACAAATATCTTAATTCGTTCAAAGAGCTTGTAAATTCAATAAAGATTAATGCCGCGAAAGTAACATTTGAATAAATTTTCAGAGAAACAATTCAAACTAATAAACAAAAATGAACCTCTACTCAGAACATTATGTAACTCCAAAAGCTGAAAGGTTCGTCAATAAAATTTGGTGTTTAGATAACAGCATCGGCGAAAGCCTGATTGAAAATAAACTCGTTTTACCAAACGGCTGTTTTAATCTTGCCATTGTAACTGGAAATGCGATAGAAGTTCATACTAGTAAAAACAAATACGAAATGAACGAAGGCATTTACTTTTGTTCGCAAATGACCAATAAAGTTTTGGTGAATATTCAGCCGAAAACTAAAGTCACTATAATACAGCTTCATACGTGGACACTTTCGATGTTTCCGAAATATGATTTAAGCAATTTTACAGATTCTATTCTTAAAATTAATCCTGAAGAATTGCCTTTTAAAGTTCGAAATAACGCTGAAATTGAAACTTTATTAAATACGATAAATATTTATTTTGAAGAATTAGCAGTTTTACATCTAAACAAAAATGTGATTGAAAGAATCTGCGAAATCATTAAAAATCAGGAAGAAATTTCGGTTTCTGAAATCAGTAAAGATTTAAAATCATCACAGCGATTATTGCAGATTAAATTTAAAACGGCAACCGGATTGACAATTAAAAAATACATTCAGATTTTGAAGTTTAGAAAATCGGTCGATCAAATGGTGAATTCTGATTTAGAAAAACTGAAATTAACCGATGTTGCATTGTATAATAAGTACTTCGATCAATCGCATTTCATAAAAAAATTTAAAGATGTAACGAAGACAACGCCTAAGATGTTCGACCCCAATTCCTATTTTCTTTCGCAAAAAAGGTAAGTTTTCGCTTTTATACTATTTTTCAATTTTTGATTGATGTAATATTGCAAGTCATTAATCATCAATCAATCACAATGAAAATCAATCACACTTTTTTTCAATTAAAATTTATTTTAGTTGGAATTTTACTTTTTCAAATCCAATTTGGATTTTCTCAGGAAACCGAAAACTCGGCTTTGTACAAAACCATTATGTCAAAAGACAGTCTTCTTTTTAATATTGGTTTTAATACCTGCGATATAAAACAATTTGAAAATCTTTATACCGAAGATTTTGAGTTTTATCATGACAAAGACAGCATTTCGGATAAAGCCAGATTTTTAAAAACATTGAAAAACGGAATCTGTTCTCCAACAAGAAAATATAACTATCGCAGAGAACTAATTAATGGAAGCACCGAAGTTTATCCCTTGTATAAAAATGGTATTTTATACGGTGCGATTCAAATGGGAACGCATCGTTTTTATGAAAATACGGCTGGCAGTGCTGAACAGGCCGGAAGTTTTGCCAAATTCACGCATCTTTGGCTCTTAAAAAACAAGGAGTGGAAATTAGCCCGATCGCTAAGTTACAATCATCAAATGACAAGTTCTACAGCTGGAAAATCAAATCTTTTTGATAACGATCAGGAAACTGAAAAATGGCTTAAAGAAAATAATGTTCCGGCTTTAGGAATCGGAATTATTACAGATGGAAAGCTGAAACAGGTAAAAGTTTTTGGCGAACTCAAAAAAGGTGTTACCGCGCCATATAATACCATTTGGAACGTAGCTTCTTTAACAAAACCTATTACTGCGATTACAACGCTAAAATTAGTAAGTGCAGGAAAATGGGATCTTGACGAGCCGCTTTATAAATACTGGACAGATCCAGATATTGCAAATGATCCGTATTTAAAACTGCTTACAACGAGAATTGTTTTAAGTCATCAAACGGGCTTCCCAAACTGGAGATTTTTAAACGAATCTGGGAAACTGGATTTCAAATTCAAACCCGGAACAAAATATCAATATTCTGGCGAAGGTTTTGAATATCTGCGAAAAGCGTTAGAGAAAAAATTCCATAAAACATTAGAACAATTAGCATCAGAATTGGTTTTTGAACCGGCAAAAATGAATGATTCGCAGCTTGTTTGGAATGATAAAATCGATCTTTCGAGATATGCTGTTAATTATGATAAAAAGGGAAATGCGTATGAACCGGTTAAAAACAAAACCGCAAACGCTGCCGACGATTTATTAACGACTATTGAAGATTACGGTAAGTTTCTTTGCAGTGTTTTAAACGGCGAAGGCTTGAGTAAAAAGGTATTTGACGACATGAATGCGCATCAGGTCACAACGAAAAAAGATAAATATTTTGGTCTGGGTTTTGAAATTTATGATTTCGGAAACGGCGAATATGCTTTATCACACGGCGGCGCAGATCAGGGTGTTCAAACGCTGTTTTTTATACTTCCAAAAACAAAACAAGGTCTTATTATTTTTACCAATGTTGATGATGGCTATAAAGTATACAAAGATTTACTCTTGCATTATCTTGGCGAAAATGGGCAAAAACTAATTGATATTGAAACGAAATAATTCACCCGAAAATCAATATTATAAAACTATAGCTATGCCAAAAATGATCAACATATTAGTTCTCTTTATACTATTTTTAAAAAAAGAAGCTATTGCGCAGACAAATTCAGAAATTTTAAAAATGGATCTTTTAAAAACTGAAATTATTAAAATGGACAGTTTACTTTTTGATGTTGCATTCAATCAATGCGATGCTGCCCTCTTTAAAAAAATAATTTCAGAAGATGTTGAGTTTTACGATGACCGCTCTGGATTGAACATATCTCAGGCAAATGAAATCAAATCGCTGATTTCAAAATGCGAGAGTCCGAAAAAATTAACCCGAAAACTAAATTCTTGTACAATTGATAAATTAGGCGATTTTGGAGCTGTACAATTAGGAGAACATACTTTTTATGTTGATGGCGTTCCAAAAGGGACTGGAAAATTTGTTCATATTTGGGAAAGGAATGGAACAGATTGGAAATTGAAACGAATTGTGAGTTACGAGCATAGACCTTATAAAAACTAGCCTTTAGTCTACACTCGAGTTCTTTTTTAGTAAAGTGAATGAAAAAAATTGTTGAATGTTGAAACCAAATCAAAATTCAGTCGTCTAACATTTTAAGCACCTGGATTTATTCAAGTAAAAAAAATCGTACTTTCGATTTCATTTATTGAATATCTAATTGTTAGAAGTTTCAATCATCAATCAAAACGCATCATTCATTACCTAAACCCATAACCCAGCATTATGAAAAAATCAATCAAACTCATTGCACTCTACGCAATATTATCACTTTTTACAATAACTACTTTTGCGCAGGACAAGACAAAACAAATCGAAGATCTTTTAGCTAAATATACTGAATACGGCCAGTTTAACGGATCTGCTTTGGTGGCAGAAAACGGAAAAGTAATCTTTAAAAAAGGTTTTGGTCTGGCTAATATGGAATGGAATATTCCTAATCAATCTGATACTAAATTCAGATTAGGTTCGATCACCAAACAATTCACAGCATTTTTAATAGTAAAACTGGCTGAAGAAGGAAAAATAAAACTAGATGTTCCAATCACAACTTATTTACCGGATTATCCAAAAGAAAATGGCGATAAAATCACGATTCATAATTTGCTTACACATACATCCGGAATTCCAAATTATACGGCTACACCAAACTTTCTTAGAGATAAAAGCCGTAATCCGTATTCTCCACAAGATTTTGTAAAAACATTTGATAAACTGCCGCTTGAATTTAAACCGGGCGAAAAATTTAACTATAGTAATTCCGGATACTTTTTACTGGGTTATATTATCGAAAAAATTACAGGTAAAACCTATGAGCAATATTTACAGGAAACTATTCTTACGCCTTTAAACCTTGTAAATACAGGTTTTGATCATAGCGAAATTATCCTTAAAAACAGAGCCGCCGGTTATGAAAAACAAGGCAAAAACTATGTTAACTCTTCTTTTATTGATATGAGTATTCCTTATGCTGCAGGTTCTTTATATTCGACTGTAGAAGATTTATATCTTTGGGATCAGGCGCTTTATGGCAATAAAATACTTTCAGAAAAATCAATGGAATCTTTATTCAAACCTTATATAAAATCCTGGGGAGATGAATCTTATGGTTATGGATGGTCTTTAGAAGATGTTAATATTGAAGGTAAAGGCAAATTAAAAATTATTGAGCACGGCGGCGGCATTAACGGATTCAACACCATCATTTCCCGCGTGCCTGCTGATAAAAATCTAGTTGTTTTATTGAACAATACCGGCGGAACAGTTTTAGGCGAAATGAACGAGGCTATTCGTAATATTTTATACAATCAGCCTTATAATCAGCCTAAAAAATCAATGGCACTTGAACTTTTAGATATTTTTAAAGAAAAAGGTACAACTGCAGGTTTAGATACTTATAAGAAACTAAAAATCGATCCAACTTACGGTATTAAGGAAGGCGACATGAATAATGCAGGTTACCAATTATTACAAGCCGGAAAAAAGAAAGAAGCAATCGAAGTTTTCAAAATTAATGTAGAAGCTTTCCCAAAATCAGGAAATGTTTACGATAGTTTAGGTGAAGCATATTTAGCCGATGGAGATAAAAAACTGGCCTTAGCTAATTATTCAAAATCAGTTGAACTTGATCCTTCAAATGAAAATGGAAAAAAAGTATTAGAAGAACTTTCAAAAAATAAAGCGAAATAATTTTTAGAATATCTCTTAAAATCAACTCCGGTAAAATCGATTCAAAATCTGTTTTATCGGAGTTCTTTTTGTTATAACTTGTAACATTGAAACCCGATGATTTATCATAAAAAATATTATTTTAGCCGTACCCAAAACAACTAAAATAACCTATGAAAAATCTAAAAAAGCACGCTTTTCTGGCTTTATTCCTATGCCTTTTAATTCCAACAATTTGTATTTCGCAAGTAAATCCGCCGTCTCCGGCAATGCCTTCACAACAAAATAAAATTATTGTCGACAAAATCATAGAAGCCACACATTACAAAAACTATGTAATTGATTTTTGTTTAGCTAAAATAAACGAAGCTTCTGCAAAAGAAGGCTGGAACGAACAAAAAGCAATGGAAATTACGGAAAGCATTAACTACAAAAATTTCAGAGATGCGATTTACAATCTTTTTGTTGTGTATGATGAAGTGGAGTTAGAAACTTTGCTAAAAGCATACGAAAAAGATACAGCTTATCAAACCCAAAATATTATGACAACTAGTAAAGTCCTTACTAATAACCTGAATATTTTTGCAAATGATATTGTGAAGGGGAAGTATATTTCTAAGTAAAGGTTCTGAGGTTCTGAGATACTAAGGTTCTAAGTTTAGGCTCAAAGGGACAAAGCAACAAAGGTTCAAAGGTTTTTAAGTCTCAATATCTTTGTCAAAGTTTGAAACTTTGACAAAGATTTCGTAACCCACAACCTGAAACCTGAAACTTGAAACAAAACAAACTATCCTTTAGGTTTCAAAACCAGTTTAGTCGACGTTTTTATAATCTCTTCTTTATTCAATTTCATTTTTCTGAATTTCCCAGCGTTATACATTTCGGCTTGGTCGCTGTAATGTTTACTGAACGGATTTCCTGATTGTCCTGTTGGCAGAATACTCCAGCTGTTTTCAATATCAGAAAAATCTACAATTCTTCTCGTTGAAGGTCCGCCTTTTACATAATACTTTCCTTCATTGGTTAAACCGAAAAATAAATTATTGATAACTTCATTTGAACCCGGTGAAGCAAAAGGCCCTACATTAAATAATCCACGAAGTGCCGCGACTTTTCCTAACGGATGTTCATGTTCAACCGTATGAACTTCTCCCCATTTCCAATCAGCAATTGTGGTTCCCAATTGTTTTTGAAGATCTGAAATCGCTTCATGAAATGATTTTGAAACAATGTCTTTTCTGGTTTCTTTTACATTTTTGGTTTTGATATTATCCCACCAAACCGAATTTTCATTTTTAACCTGATTGGCAATAACTTGTTTTCCAACAGAAATTCCCAAAAACATATTAAAATTGTCCTCGCCCATTTCGTCTTCAAAAGTATTCTTCAGATAAAGATAAACCCATTTATTATAAATCGTTGGCGCAACATCTTCCATGTTTGTAGTTCCTTTCCATGATTTTAAAACTTTTATAGCTTCTTTTTCTGATGCCGAAACAGCATTAAGATCAATATTCGAAATTAGATTTTGAACCGTTCCAACTGCAACTTCAGATGTATTATCATAAATCATTTTGCTGATTGCTTCTTTATCCCAATCTGATTTTGCATCCATTAAACCAGAAATTCTTTTTGCACGATCTTCCGGCAGATAATATCCCGGATATAAAAACCCGTCAATTGGTTCCGGTTGATTATTTGCTGAATATACATAACCCCATTTCGGATTTTCAGCCGATGGGTTTTTCGAAAAATCTAAATATTCTACAATATCATCTTTCCCGCTTGAACCGTCTAAAATTAAATGTGTATTTACGCCTTTGTTATGTTTATACAATTTTCCTGTCGCCCACCAGCCCACATTTCCTTTAGCATCGCCGTACATTACATTTAATCCCGGCGCAGCAATTAAGCTGGCAGCCTTTTTAAAATCCTCTTTATTTTTAGCATGCGAAAGACCATAAGCAGCATCCAAAATTTGAATGGGCTGATGCGTGTATGTCCACAACATTGCAATCGGATTTTTACGATCCAATCGTTCCAGTAAATCATTCATGATTGGCCCGTGTCGGCTTGACTTAATTGTCAGCACAACATCCGAAGTATCTTTTACTTTAATCGTCTTTTTTCTGACTTCGTAATTCGCAAAACCTGTTGGTGTTTGATATTGATTAGAATCTCCATCTTTATTTTTTTCCTGATAAAAATCGATGTCATCATTTTCAAACATCGTTAAACCATAGGCATAATCACGATTGTGTGCCAATAACGGAAACGGAGTTCCAGCCAGATAACAGCCGTACAATTCATGTTTTGGAGTTACAATATGCGCTTCGTACCAAGTTGCCGGCTGCGAAAACCCAATATGCGGATCATTGGCAAAAATCACTTTTCCGCTCTTTGTTTTATGCGGTCCCGCAACCCAGCTGTTACTTCCTATAAATGGCGGAATTGGAGATTTGTCCAACAATGCCGTAATCAATTTTGAAACAGCGGTATAATCTTCAATATTTTCTTTCGAACTTTTGATCTGCGTATTATTGAATTCGCCTTCAATTCCTAAATCTTTCAAATATTCAACGCCGTATTTATTTCGAATATCGGTCAATAAAGGATCTGTTTTTTGAGCCATTGCAAAACTAAAAGACATATAGCCGAAGATATTGTAAACATCTTTTATCGTGAATTTTTCCTTTTTTATTCCAACCAATGTAAATTCAACTGGCGTTGTTCCTTCATCTAAATATTGATTAATTCCGTCCAGATACGCTTGTGTCAATTTATAGCTTTCACTGTTTTTATCTAATTTGGCAATGGCTTTCGCCGAAGCTTCTTCGATACCAATTCCGGCAAAAAACTTGTCATTTTTAAGTGCCACAGACCCGAAGATTTCTGATAATTTTCCCGGAGCAATTCTGCGGAGCAATTCCATCTGCCATAATCTTTCCTGCGCATGAACATATCCAAGCGCTGTCATGGCATCTTTTTCAGAATCGGCATAAATATGAGGAACACCATATTCATCAAAATATACTGTGGTTTCTTTTTGGAGATTTTTCAATTCTATTTCTCCTTCATACTTAGGTTTCAAATGAAAAATATAAGTACATAAACCTATTCCAAGTACAACAATAAGCACTACTAAAACCAGCAGAAATTTTTTAAATCTTCTCATATTTTGCAAAAGTATAAACCGTGATGTTTGTAAAATGATGTAATCAAAAAGAAGAATAATGTAATAATCCTCCTTTTTTAAAGCCTAAATTTATGTATTTAAAATCAATCTTATAAATGTCAATATATAAAAAAATAGCAATTGGTGTGATTTCTCTTTTCCTACTTGTGATTTTAGCAAATATTGGCCTGAATTACTGGATTAAAAAACAGCTCCCGATTATTATTCACGAGAAAAACAAAACCGTTTATAATATCAATTACGAAAAAATTGAAATTTCTCTTTTTTCTCGAAATATCTACGCAGAGACATTATTAGTAAATCCGAAGAATCAGCCGAAAGACAGCAAAAACGGTCTTTTCTCTAAAATTGAATCTATTACAATAAAACATTTTAATATTTGGGATTTGGCTTTCCGTGATATTATTCAGGCTGAAAGTATTATCATCAATAAACCCAGAGTGATTTTATATAAAAAAGGCGAAAAATTGTTGAATAACAGTAAAAGTATCAAAAGTGAAATTTTTGAACCTTTCCGAAAAATTGTTGCTGTTTCGAATATTTACTTAAATGACGGAACGGTTGATGTTGTTTCTTTAGATACTCAAAAGCCAATTTTCAGCATCAAAAAAATCATTCTGAAATTAGAAGGAATTTTGCTGACCGATGCCACTTTGAAAGAGAAAATTCCGCTGCAGTATAAAAGCTATGCCTTGGTTATTGATAGTTTATTTTACAGACCGAGTGCTTTTTACCATATCAATATTGGAAAAATAAGTACCGAAAAGAATTTTCTGAAAATCAATAATTTCTCTAATCTCCCGCAATTTAACCGACGAGATTTTACCAAACGTTTAGATAAAGAAAAGGACATTTATACCTTAAAATTCGATTCGGCTCAAGTTTCAAAAATGGATTGGGGTTTTAAAAACGATCGTTTTTTCTTTAAAGCAAATTCACTTGTAATCAATCATTTTGATGCAAACATTTATCGCGGAAAAATGCCGAAAGACGATTTAAGCAAAAAATATCTGTACAATCATTTATTACGAAATATAAAATTTCCGCTTCAAATAGATACTTTACAGGTTTTAAAATCCAAATTGATTTATGAAGAAGAAATTGATTTCTCGAAAGGTCCCGGAATTTTAAACTTCGATAAATTCAACCTACAGGCAACCAGCCTGCGAAGTGGTTTTGGTCTCAAAAAAACCGATGACGTGAAAATAAAAATCAAATGCATTTTCATGAAAACGTCGCCTCTTGATGTCGATTGGAGTTTTAATGTTTTGGATAAAAAAGACAGTTTTCATATTCAGGGCGTGATTTCAAATTTTGATGTAAGGGCAATGGGGCAATTCAGCCAACCTTATATGAATGCAATATTTACGGGAACTTTTCATAAATACCGTTTTAATTTCTATGGAAATGATAATATTTCAAAAGGAAATGCTTCTTTAGATTATGACGATTTAAAAGTGAAATTATACAAAAAGAAACATCCTGAAAAAGAAGCCAAACTCAAATCTGCAATTGCTAATTTATTGGTCAAAAACGATTCGAAAGACAAAGCCAAAACCGCTGATGTTGAGATTGAAAGAATTCAGAAAAAATCATTCTACAACTTTTTATGGAGAAGCATCGCAGAATCTTTGAAGAAGATTTTGATATAAACGCACCTCGTCAATATAGCCTGCGGTTTCAACCGCAGGAACACAATGTATTTCCGCAAAGAAATCCCATAACGCATTCTCACAATACGTTCCCCGTGGTTGAAACCACGGGCTATATTGAAAAAATATACGCAAAGAAAACACAGCCTGCGGTTTCAACCGCAGGAACGCAATCAATATCCGTAATGATTATCTGTTTTAAAAAGTTGAATGGATTAGTATAGTTTTTTCGCCACGAATTTTCACGAATTATTTTTTTTAAAATCCTGCGAATAAAAATTCGTGGAAATTCGTGGAATTCGTGGCAACCAACCCACAAACCTGACAATTATCAGCTTTTAAAAAAATCCTTTTTTCAATATTTGCCTTTATTTTAATCTGAAAACAAATGGCAAAAATACCTTTACACACTTTTCATATTCCGGTGATGGGTCTTGCATATACAATTGACAGCCCAATTCGCGTGGCGCAATATGGAATTTCGTCTGTTGTTGCTCTCGCTGATGATGACTTGATTGAGAAGATGCGTAATTTTTACAGCGCTAAATTCAATATTCCGTACGAAGAAATCACACAGAAATTTCATGATTACCGTGCAGAGAGAATCACTTCTTATCTAAATTTAGTTGACAAAATCGTAAAAGAAAAATTTGAAAATTTTAAAACAGATTTAGCCGAAAGCAAAACTTCTCTTGAAAACTTCATGTCGATGCTTCCTAATACTTCTGACATTAAAAAAGGATTTCAGAATTTACTGGATGATGGAATTGCTTTTAAAGAAAATATTCAGAATTATATCGAAACGAATCTTTTTCCGGGAGAAATTGACGTTAATATTATGACGAAACTGGACAAAGATAATTTCATTAAAAATGAACAGCTTCCAATTGAATTTAATGACGCTCACGCCGCTTTAAGAGGTTTTGCAAATAGTAATCTGGAATCGTCTGTTGTGCTTTCTGCAGGAATGAATCCGAGATTGTTCGGTTACTTCGAAAATTTCAAAGATTTTTTCCCGAATGAAAATAACCAACTTAAAAAGAAAATTATTTTAAAAGTAAGTGATTTTCGATCGGCTATGATTCAGGGAAATTTCCTTGCTAAAAAAGGTCTTTGGGTTTCTGAATACCGAATCGAATCCGGATTAAACTGCGGCGGTCACGCCTTTGCCACTGATGGACTCTTACTAGGCACCATTTTAGAAGAATTTAAGCAGAAAAAAGAGCAATTGGTACAATCGGCCCATGATTTAATGATTAAAGCTTTACAGCTAAAAAATCAGGTTTTTCCAGAAAAGCCTTTAGAATTGAAAATTACAGTTCAGGGCGGAGTTGGAACTGCCGAAGAGCATGAATTTTTATTAGATGAATATCCAGTCGATTCTGTTGGCTGGGGATCTCCATTTTTATTGGTTCCCGAAGCTACTTCTGTAGATAAGGAAACCCGAAATTTATTGATGAATGCTAAAGAAGATGATTTTTATTTAAGTAATATTTCACCTTTGGGAGTTCCGTTTAATACTTTGAAAGGAACTACAAATGAATTTTTAAAACAAAAAAGAATCCACGAGAATAAAGCCGGAAGTTCATGTCCGAAAAAATTCTTAGCATTAAGCAAAGAATACGATCTGCATGGAATTTGTACAGCTTCAAAAAAATATCAGGATATTAAACTGGAAGAATTAGAACGCATAAAAAATACTTTATCTGCCGATGCATTTGAGAAAAGCAAAATCAAAATAACCGAAAAATCATGTTTGTGTGTAGGTTTGGCCAATGCTTCTTATCTTGAAAATGATATTCAAATAAAAGGCCAGGCTCAAGGTGTAGTAATTTGTCCTGGGCCAAATCTAGCATATTTTGATCAGGAAGTTTCTTTAAAAGAAATGGTACAGCACATTTATCAGGGGAAATCGGTTTTGAGAACAGACCGCCCGAATTTATTTGTGAAGGAATTAAAAATGTATGTTGATTATTTTAGAAATGAAATTGAAATGATTTCTGGAGAAGTAACCGCAATGCAGATAAAAAAATGGAATTCTTTTAAAACGAATATTTTAGAAGGAATCGAATATTATCAGAATCTATTTTCATCCACTTTTTATTTTAAAACCGAAGAAGAAAAAATCAAAAATCAATTCGATTTTTATAAATCAGAATTAAATGCGATCCAGATTCCGAAACCAGAATTAGTATAAAACAAAACGCCGATTTAGAAATTCTAAATCGGCGTTTTTAGTATATAGTTAAAATCTATTCTTTCTTCTTGTTCTTGCTGTCAATAACAGCACCTGTACCAGTTCCTAAAGCAGCACCGGCCAAACCACCAATAATAGCACCTTCACCTTTTTTCTTACTCACAATTGCTCCGGTTGCAGCACCAACTCCGGCACCAATTACAGCACCTTTAGCAGTTGCACTCCAGCCTTTCTTTTTGGCAGTTGTGGTGGCTGTTCCATCATTTTGATGTACGACAACAACTTTTTGAGATTCAACTTTTTGCTCTTCTTTAATTTTAGCCATTTCAGTTTTCATTGAATCTATTACACGTTGTTTGTTAATCTCAACTTTCATTGAATCAATACTGGCTTGTTTGGCTTTGTTTATATCATCTTTACTTTGATTTTGACAAGAAGTGATAAGTATTACCGCTAATAATATATATAAGCCTTTCATGATTGTAGTTTTTAAAATTATACACTACAAAATACGCAATATATCCCGTCCCGATTATTACATGATTTTTGAGAAACGTTATAAGATTAGAAGATTTTGTGTTTTGCTCGCAAGATTTCTATTCAAAACTGAATGGTTTAATCTCGCAAAGTCGCAGAGACGCAAAGTTTTTTTAGCCACAGATTAAAAGGATTAAAAAGATTTCAAATTACGTTGGAAATTTTTCCCGCAGATTTTGCAGATTAAGCGGATTAATCTTTTGATATACTTTGTCAAAAAATCTGCTTAATCTGCAAAATCTACGTGAAATAAAAAACTTTGAGAGATTAATTAACTCCTACTAAGTTTAATAGCGTCCAGCTTTAGCTGGATGAAAATATAAACGCAAATCAAAAAGGCTTTAGCCAAACTATACACGTTTGGCTAAAGCCTTTCAAATTTCATCTTTAATACCTCCAGCTAAAGCTGGAGGCAATTTAAAAAAAATCTTTTTAATCCTTTTAATCTGTGGCTTTAAATAAAAAAACTTTGCGCCTCTGCGACTTTGCGAGATTATTCTTTTTTACTTACCTAAAATTCCTTTTTTCAGGATTTGCCCAAAATCGTACATATCTTCATAAGAACAATATAAAGGAACTGGTGCCAGGCGAATTACATTTGGTTCTCGCCAATCTGTAATAACTCCGTTTTTCATTAAATAATCGAATAAACTTCTTCCTTCTCCATGCAGGAAAACAGACAATTGTGAAGCTCTTTCTTCAGGATTTGTTGGTGTAATAATTTCAAAAGTACTTTCTACTTCTTTGTCAATTTCATGTAGAATAAATTCTAAATAGGATGTAATATGATCACGTTTTTTAATTAAAGCATCCATTCCAACTTCAGCAAACATTTCTACAGAAGCCAAATACGGCGCTAAAGATAAAACTGGAAGATTACTAATCTGCCATCCTCCTGCTCCGTGAACGGGATCGAAATTAGGTTCCATTTTAAAACGGCGTTCTTTGTTATGTCCCCACCAGCCTGCAAAACGAGGTAAATCCGGATCGTTATGATGTCTTTCGTGAACAAAAACTCCAGAAGCATTTCCTGGCCCTGAATTCATATATTTATAACTGCACCAAGCGGCGAAATCAACATTCCAGTCGTGAAGTTCTAATTTTATATTTCCGGCAGCGTGTGCTAAATCCCAACCTACTTTTGCTCCGGCTTTTTGTCCGGCAGCCGTAATGGTTTTAATATCGAAAACTTGTCCGGTGTAATAATTTACTCCGCCAATTAAAACTAAAGCCAATTCATCACCAACTTCTTCGATTTTTGCTAAAACATCTTCAAGACGAATATTGTGTTCTCCTTCGCGACGTTTAATTTCTACAATCGCATCTTCTGGTTTGTATCCATGAAAATGAACCTGACTTTGAAACATATATTGATCTGATGGAAATGCTTTTTCTTCGCAGATAATTTTATAACGTTTTCCTTTTGGCTGATAAAAAGATACCATCAGTAAATGAAGATTCACAGTCAAAGTATTCATAACCGTAACTTCTGACGAAATTGCTCCCACAATTTTACTCAACGGTTCAGCAAATCTTTCCTGATAATCCCACCAAGGTTTCTCGGCATAAAAATGACCTTCGACAGCAAGTTCTGCCCAGTCGTTCATTATTTCGTCAATATAAGCTTTGGTGCGTTTTGGCTGTAATCCTAATGAATTTCCGGTAAAGTAGATTACTCGTTTGTCGTTTACTTTAGGAAAAATAAATTGTTCCTGATAATGGTTTAATGCGTCTTTCGAATCTAGCTCTCGTGCAAATTCGCGTGTATTTTGAAAAGTCATTGTGTTTATTTTGAGTCGTAAAAATAACAAAAATTTCGATTATTGTTTTTTTTGTTTCAGGTTTCACGTTTCACGTTGATATGGTTTGTGAAATTTAACCGCAAAGTTCACAAGGATTTTTATCAAGGTTGACGTTTACAAACGCTAAGTTCGCAAAGCTTTGCGTTCTTTAGCACTTGGCAAACACAAACTGAGCAAAAAATCCTTGCGAACTTTGCGGTTAAACACACAACGAACTTCAAACTTGAAACCTGAAACTTGAAACAAAACTATTAAAAACAAAAAACCCGACAGGTTTTAAAAACTTGTCGGGTTTCTTTATAAGATAAATTCTAATTATAGAATTAACATTGCGTCTCCGTAAGAATAGAATTTGTATCCTTCTTTGATTGCTTCGTCGTATGCTTTTTTCATTAAATCATGCCCACAGAAAGCAGAAATCATCATTAATAATGTTGATTTTGGTGTGTGGAAATTCGTAATCATACAGTTTGCAATACTGAAATCATGAGGGGGGAAAATAAATTTATTTGTCCATCCTTCGTAAGGATTCAAAGTATTTGCAGAAGAAACAGAACTTTCAATTGCACGCATAGAAGTTGTTCCTACTGCACAAATACGTTTTTTCTTTGCTTTTGCTTCATTTACGATATCACAAGCTTGTTGATTAATGATCAATTCTTCTGAATCCATTTTGTGTTTAGATAAATCTTCAACCTCAACTGGATTGAAAGTTCCTAAACCTACGTGTAAAGTTACCTCAGCAAAATTTACTCCTTTGATTTCTAATTTTTTCAAAAGGTGTTTTGAGAAGTGTAAACCAGCAGTTGGCGCCGCTACAGCTCCTTCTTCTTTTGCGTAGATTGTTTGGTATCTTTCAGCATCTTCAGCAGTAACTTCTCTGTTGATGTATTTAGGGATTGGCGTTTCTCCAAGTTCTGTTAATTTGTTTCTGAATTCTTCATAAGAACCATCGTATAAGAAACGTAATGTTCTTCCACGAGATGTTGTATTGTCGATTACCTCAGCAACTAACGAATCGTCGTCACCAAAATAAAGTTTGTTTCCGATACGGATTTTTCTAGCCGGATCTACTAAAACGTCCCAAAGACGCTGCTCTGAATTTAATTCTCTTAATAAGAAAACCTCAATTCTAGCTCCAGTTTTTTCTTTGTTTCCGTACAAACGTGCAGGGAAAACTTTTGTATTGTTAAGAATTAAAACGTCTCCGTCATCAAAATAGTTGATAACATCTTTAAACATTTTATGTTCTATAGTTTGTTTTTGACGGTCAATTACCATTAAACGAGATTCATCTCTATTTTCTGCCGGGAATTCAGCTAAAAGTTCTTTCGGTAAATTGAAATTGAAGTGTGATAATTTCATATTTGAAGTTAGATTTTAAAATATCAATCTTAGATTTTTTTATCTAAAATTTTAAATCGCCTGCAAATATACGATTGTGAGATAGGCGTTGTCAAGTGTTTTGACGTTTATTTTCAAAAGTCCTTGATTTAGTGAGGTTTTACGATGAGCTAAAACACATTATTTAAATTAATTTTAACGTTTTTGAACCATATAAGTTATATAAGTTCATATTAACTGGATTTTTACATACTGTTTAAACCCGACAGGTTTTAAAAACCTTCCGGGTTTGCTTTGTAATGCGCATAAAAAAAACCTCTGGTTGAAACCAGAGGCTATGTTTTTCTTAAGCTTTGTATCGAGCTTTTATTTAAATGAACTTATATAACTTATATGGTTCAAAACTTTACAATTCTGAAACTTGGAAGTTTAAGGCTTTTAAGTCATTCCAGAAATCTGGGTATGATTTTGAAACTACTTCGGCATCGTCGATAATAATTGGTACTTTGATCGCAAGCGGCGCAAATGCCATTGCCATACGGTGATCATTATATGTTGCAATATGTATATCGTGATTAATATTTCCTGAACGCTCTAAAGTTAAACTGTCATTGGTTACTGATATGTTTGCTCCCAATTTTGTAAGCTCAATTCTTAAGGCTTCAAGTCTGTCTGTTTCTTTAATTTTTAAAGTATGAAGACCTGTTAAATGACATCCAATTCCTAAACCTAAACAAGTTACTACAATTGTCTGCGCGATATCCGGCGTGTTATTCAATTCAAAATTTACATCCTGATAATTAAATCCTGCTGCTTTTTCCAAAGTCATTTTATTATTTTGGAAAGTAGTTTTCACACCCATTTTTTCATAAAGAGAAACTAATTCTGAATCTCCCTGAAGGCTGTTTTCTTTATAACTGCTTAAGGTTATTTTTGCAGCATCGGCCAAAGCCACAAGACTAAAGAAATACGAAGCCGAACTCCAGTCAGATTCTACAACCATTTCTTTTGATTCAACAGATTCTTTAGGATAAACTTTAATTATGTTTCCTTCAAAACTTGTTTTTATATCTAAATCATTTAACAAAGCCAAAGTCATTTTGATATAAGGAACTGAAGTAATTTCTCCTTCTAATGTCAATTCTAAACCATTTTCTAATTTTGAAGCCACTAATAAAAGTGCCGAAATATACTGGCTGCTTACATTAGCTGCTAAAGTAACTTTTGAATCGGTAACTTTTTTTCCTTTGATTCTAATTGGCGGATAACCAACTTCTTTTTCATAAGTAATCTCAACTCCCAATTGGCCTAATGTTTCAACCAAAATTTTTATTGGGCGTTCCTGCATTCTGCTAGAACCTGTCATTACAACTTCTCTGCCTTCGCTTACGGCAAAATATGCGGTTAAGAAACGCATTGCAGTTCCTGCGTGGTGAATGTCTACAATTTTATCATTGCCAATTAATGCTTTCTGCATTACTTCGCTGTCATCAGAGTTTGAAGTATTGGCTAAGGTAATATTTGGAAATAACGCTTTTAGTAATAATAAACGGTTTGTTTCGCTTTTAGAACCTGTGATATTTAATTGTGAATTATCAATGGTGAATTGTGAATTCGTACTTAATTTTAAATTCATTTTTTTAATTGTAAGTTGTGAATTATGAATTATGAATGATTAGAAACTTAATTCAGCCCCGCAATTTACCACTCCCCATTCATAATTCAAAATTCAAAACTCATAATTCAAAACTTATGAGTGATATTTCACAATTATTTCAATTTATCGTTGTTTTTGTGACGATCTTTATCCCTAACCGATTTTAAGTCCATTTTTTTATCAAAAGCGGCTTGTAAATCAATTCCGGTTTGATTCGCCAGACATAAAACTACAAAAACAACATCGGCTAATTCTTCGCCTAAATCTTTGTTTTTATCACTTTCTTTTTCAGATTGTTCTCCGTAACGACGAGCAATAATTCTGGCAACTTCTCCTACTTCTTCTGTAAGTTGTGCCATATTGGTTAATTCGTTAAAGTAACGAACTCCGTGTTCTTTTATCCAGGTATCAACGTCTAATTGTGCATTTTTCAAATCCATGATTATATTTTTTTAAGGACTATTTTTTCATTTTGACTCGCAATAACTTTTTGAAACATATTTTTCAGTCCAGTATATTGTTCTGCTGCAAAAATACTGCTGTTAATTTCTTTTGAGCAGGTTATTTGAATTTTATTTCCTTCGGCAGAAAAATTTAGCATGTAGATTATATTTTTATCTTCTGTCGCAATTCTAATAGGCTGTGGCAGAGATTCTACTTGAAAACCTTCTGGAATTTCGATATTCACATTATATTTTTGCTGATTTTTATATCCAAAATAAACCGGCATAACCCTTTGTTCCTGATTAAATGGATTCTTTGTTCTTGTAAAAAACAATAATGGGCTTACGAAAATTTTCCCTCCTATTATATCCGACTGACTGCCTGATGTAAAAGAAAAAGTTTCCAGAATTGGATCTTTGATATTTGATTTTTGGTTCTCAATTTTATAATTTGAAATAGTCAAGTTTCCTAATTCTGTTTCAAACTTTTCAAGATAATTATCCTGAGTTTTAGCACCATTTTCTACTCTAAAATGATAGGCATCATAATCTGTTCGAAGAATTCTGACCTGCCCGCTCATTTTTCCATCCTGATCTATTTTTGCCATCAAATTATAACTTTCTTTGGAAGGATTTGAAGGTTCTAAATCGATCTCTAATGAAGTTCCATCATTTTTTATAAGTCTTCCTTTCCAGTTCAAAACATTTAAAGGTAAAATATTTGGAGAAGTATACTTGTGTGTTGCGTCAAGCAGAAATTGTTTTCCGTCAATTTCTGCCGCGGCAATTACATAATTAAATCCGGTTCTGGTAGGATAAACAGGCTGTCCGTTTTCGATTGTACTTACTAAAACCGGATTTGCCTCTATTCCTGCCAGTCTAAGCATATTGATCAAAATAAAATTAATTTCGGCAACATTCCCCGTTTGATCTGTATATGCTTTTTTAGTTCCTTTATCTGTATAATAACCATAGTTTTCATTCCAGTTCATTTTGTTTTGAACATAAGTAAAAACCAGGTTAAGTCTTTCGTTTTGAGCTTCTACATTTCCAATTAATCGTTTTACATCCTCGACTAAAAAACTGCTTTCATTAAGTTCTTTCCCGAAGCTGTCATCTTTAAAAATTGTTTTTGCCACACCTTCCCAAGTCATCGTATAATCTTTTACGGGTTGTTCCGGCATTCTTACTCTTTCCAGCTCGTGCTTAATTGCTCCTTTGTAATTTTCAATGTTATTTACATACGGTTCCTCATATAAAGCCGGGACGTTTTTTCCTGAATAATAGGCTTCAATTTGTCGATACGAAAATGATTTGGTTTGATTGTGTTCATTTTCGTATGTTTGACCTCCCGTAGAGATTTTAGAATCAGTTTCCAGCGGAATTCCGCCTATCAAAATTGGTTTGTAAATATAGAATTCTGGTATTTCTGTTTTATAATAAAAGTAGTTAACCGGAATATCGTATTGAATATCAAAGTCAGGGAATTTTACAATATTCTCAGACTTTAAAATATATTTATATTCGATAACAGAACCCACTTTTACATTTGGTAGTGTAATCGCTTTTTCTTTCCAGTAATTATTGATTTTTTTCTTAAATGCCCCTTGATTCTCCAGTTTAGTTTTTACTATGGCTTCATTCTCCAGATTATAGGTAATTGCATCTGAAAATTCTAAGCGGTCTTCGTTTAAGTTTTCATAACCTATATAAAATCGGACTTTTTGATCAGCCCATTTCAATCCTTCTTTTTTATAAATTTTAATTTTGACTTCGCAGACATGGTTTGCAGAAAATCCAACGTCTTTATTGTAACTAAAATAGGTTCTGCCTTTTTTAAACAATATAGCTGCTGAGGCACTGCTGTCTATAGGATGTACTTTTTCCTGAAGTTCTGCTATTGTTACTTTTCCCAATTGATAATTTTGAGATTGTACTTTTGCAATAAAAAGTAATAAAACTATAGCAGGTAAAAAATTGGACAACTTCATATTATATTCTTCTTAATACTATTTTTTCTGTTTGTTTTGCAATCATGGTCTTATAATATTCTTTGAGCATTTCATATTTTTCTATCGGAAATATGGCTCCATTGATTTGATGCACAATTGACAACTGTACTATATTCTCTACAATTGCAATATCAAATTTAAAGACTCCCAAATTGTCTTCCATAACTACTCCTAATGATTTTGGCAAATTTTCGACTGTGAAATTAGCCGGAATTGTAATTGTAATCGCATATCGTTTTGCAAAAGGAAACCCAAAATCGACTGGATATTCTCTTTTTTCTTGCTTAAAAGGATTTTTTTCATTTAAGAAAAAAAGCATCGGGTTTACATATATTTTATCTCCAATTATTTCAGAAAGATTTGATCCTGTAAAAGAAAATGATTCAGAAACTGGCTCTGAAATTTCATTTTGATTTGTCCTTTTATAGTTACTTATTTCAATTTTGCCGTTTTCATTTTCTAATTTCTCAATATAAGTTTCATCATTCTCTTTGGCTGTTTTTGTTCTAAAATTGAATGCATCATAATCTGAATATTGTCTTCTTGTTTTTCCTTCTATTTTTCCATCTTCTTTAACCTCAAAAATCATAGAAACAAGGTCATTTGAGTTTTTCTTAGGCATCAAATCCACCGTATCTGAAGTTCCATCTTTACGAATTAATCTTCCTACCCAGTTCAAATCTCTTAACGGCAAAACATTTATTGTTGAAAATTCATCTGTAGCATCTAATAGGGCAATTCCTGTTGGGGTTTCAACTCCTGCTATTACATAATTAAAACCTTGCGTACTAGGAAAAAAGTTAATTCCGTTAGATCTGGTGCTTATTAAAACCGGATGCGCCTCCAAACCTGAATAACGCAGCATTGCAGTCAGCATTAAATTAATATCTGCACAATTTCCTGTTTTATCTTTGTATGCTTTTCTTACACCTTTATCACAGCTATATCCTAAATAATTATTCCATTTTATGTTAGATTTTACATAATTAAGAATTGCTGTCATTTTATCTTCGGGCCTTGTTTTACCTTCTAAAAGTAATTTAAGATCTTCTTCAAAATATCCTGTTTTATTTAATTCCGGTCCAAAATCTTCATATTCATAAATTGTTTTTGCAACAGTTGGCCAATTTGTAGAAAACGATTTAAAAAACGTTCCCGGAATAGAGATTGTTTCAAGTTCGTGAGAAATAGAGGCACAGTAATTTTTTATATTGTTAACGTAGTCCTCCTCTTTCATTGCTGGCAGATTTTGAAGACAATAGGTAGTTTCCTTTGCTAAATAAGTATAAGTATTACTTGCAATTTGACTCGTTACTTTGGGAATAAAAAAGCCTGTGAAATTTCTTTTAAAAGTAAATGCATCAGGAATTATTGTTTTAAATTCTGAATAATTTACCGGAATAGTTTTTTGAAAATCCCAATCTCGGATACCGCCTCCGTTAGTTTTAATTTTATATTCGATAACAGAACCTTCTTTAACATCCGGAAAAGTGATTTTTTTTAACCAATAATTTTTATTGTTCTTATCAATAAATTCACTTTCAGGTTTTAATTTAGATTTTATAATCTTTCCGTCTGTTAAATTGTATGTAAAAACATCCGTTAGGCTAATTGTATTTAGTTTTCCCGCTGGAAATGCAAACTGTGCATTAGCCCAATCATATCCTTCTTTCTTGTAAATTTTTATACGAATCCGGATTGTAGTATGTGAATCATTATTATCTATTTCAGAAATCCCTTTGCAAAATAAAATTGCCGCAACAGCTCCAGAATCGAGAGGATGTACTTTTTCTTCAAGTTCAGCAATAGTTACTTTTCCTAACTCGTAATTTTGGGATTGTACCTTTACAATAAAAAGAAAAAATAAAACAAATACTGAACTTGAAAATTTCATACTTAAATTCTTTTTAATACTATTTTTTCAGTCTCTTTGGCTATCATTGCTTTGTAATATTCCTTTAGCATTTCGTATTTTTCAGGTGATACAATCGCCTCGTTTATTTGATGCAAAATTGATAATTGAAGCACGTTTGCACTTGCAGCAATATTAAACTTAAAAGTTCCCAAATTATCCTCCATAGATATAGCTGCCGGAGCTGGTAATGTCTCAACTGCAAAACCTTCCGGAATTTGAATTGTAATATTGAATTTATCCGTAAAAGGATAACTAAAATCTACAGGATATTCTCTAACCTCTTGTGTAAAAGGGTTCTTATCTTTTGTAAAAAACAGCATTGGGCTTACATAAATTTTACCTCCAATAAGTTCACATAAATTTGTTCCCGTAAAAGAATAGGTCTCTGTTATAGGCTGCAAAATATCTTTTTCATTTGTTTTAACGTATTCGCTTATTTCGATTTTATTGTTTCTATTTTCCAGTTTTTCAAGATATTCTTCTTCCTTCAGGCTGCTAATGTTATCTCTCGTAATCATTGCATTATAATCTGTAGATTGTCTTCTTGCTTTTCCTGTAATTTTCCCATCGGCATCAATACTGTATGTCATAAAAACATAATCATTGGATGTTTTTTCAGGCATTAAATTTATTTCTTCAGATGTTCCATCTTTTCGAATTAATCTTCCTGACCAATTTAGAACTCTTAAGGGTAAAATATTTGGAGTTGAAAGTTTCTCAGATGCATCTAATAAAATATATCCGTTTGGAGTTTCTACTGCCGCAATTACATAATTAAATGCTGTTCTATTTGGAAATAAAGCTATCCCGTTAGAACGCGTACTAACCAATACCGGATTTGCCGTTAAACCAGAATAACGCAGCATTGCGGTAAGCATTAAATTAATATCGGCAATATTTCCTGTTTTTTCTTTGTATGCTTTTCGAACTCCATTATCACAGCTATATCCTGTATAATTGTTCCATTTTACACTAGACTTGACATGGTTAAAAACAGCCCATATTTTTTCCTCCGGAGTGTTTAGACCTGTCAGCAGTTTTTTCAAATCCTCTTCAAAGTATCCTGTTTTGTTTAATTCAGGTCCAAAATCATCATAATCATAAATTGTTTTCACTACAGAATTCCAATCTGTTGAATAGGGTTTCATTGGTCTGTTAGGAAACTTTGTCATTGATAATTCATGAGAAATAGAAGAAGTATAATTATCAATATTGTTCACAAAAGCTTCCTCTTTCATTGCCGGGAAATTCTCAGCTACATATGTTGTTTTAGTTTCTGAATAGTCTATTTTATCCTGAGTAAATTCTGTTCTAACAGCTCCGCCGCCAAATCCTCCTGAATTATATCTTTCTTTCGAATTTATAATAATTGCTTTGTTGTTTTTTTCCGAAGTTACTTTAGGAAAAATATATCCTTTTTGTCTTGGACTAAAAACATAATATTCAGGTATATAAGTAGAAAATTCAGAATAATTTACCGGAATGCTCGTTTGAAAATCCCAATCACGAATCATTCCGTCACTCGGACTTTTAATAGTGTATTTAAATTCGATAACTGAGCCTTCTTTAACATTTGGCATCGTTATTTTTTTTCGACTTCTGTATTTACTCACAACTTCATCAAATATACCATCGCTTTTTAGTTTGGTGCCTTCGACTTTACCCCCAACTAAATTATATGTTACAGCATCATTGAATGTAACTTTTTCTCTAAAATCGCTATTATAAATGTATAAGACTTCATGGTTTGCCCAATCATAGCCTTCTTTTTTATATATTTTTATACGTGTTTCAACATCAGTAATTGTCACAAAACCATCTGTTTGATCGTATTCAACTCTGGCTTTTCCTCTTTTAAACAATATAGCAGCTGCGGCTGATGAATCTTTTGGATGCACTTTTTGTTCCAGCTCTGCAATAGAAACTTTTCCTAATTTAAATTCTTGTGCACTTGCTTCTGAAATAAACAGCGAGACAATTGCCAGACAAAAAATTTTAATAATGTTCATTTGTATATGATTGATTTTGGTTAGTTTTTATTTAATATAATTTTTGCATTGTCATTTCTTGACACCTGCTCTATAAAAAGACGGTATTCATCATATTCTTTGTTTGAATACTTTCCTTTATTTACAAACATAGAGCGTTTGTAAATCAGTTTATTATTGTCTTTTTTGATAATTTCGGTTTTGTATTCTCCAAATTTCCCTTTTAATTCAAAGTTTGAAGGCAGAAATTCTATTGAAAAACCAGCTGGAAGATTGATTTCGATTTCATCTGTATCTAAATATCCACGCTGAATTTGAAATGGATTTTTACGGTTTCTGATTCGTTTTATACTTCCCGTATATTGATTAAAAGCATCAACCACAAACATCATTTTTGTACCCGTAATTGTTCCGTAATTTGAAGCATTAATCTGAGCATCTTCAATAAAACGAACATTTTCCTTATCGTTTGTAAAAGTTATTTTGCCCAATTTCAAATTATTGATATTATCCCAATAATCTTTGTAATGTTCTTCTTTTTCATTGGGCTGCATGGTTTCAACTCTTGATTTTGAAGCGTATTGACTTCCTTGTGATGCAATTTTTAAAACACCTGAAAAATTTCCGTTTTCATCAATTGTATAAGTTCCTTTTCCTTCCTGCGTATTTCCTTTATCATCATAAATTTTAGTACGAACAATTTCTCCTCCTTCAGGTTTTACTACTAAAACATCACGGTCATCTGTAAAAATGCCCTGATATCCAAAAGGATCATCCTGACTTGTACATTCTAACCAGATATAATTATTCCCGTTTGGAACGGCAAGAATCATATGATTGCCCTGCATCGAAACAAAATCTGACTGAATATCTAACTTATAACGATCTCCATATAAAATGGTATTATAAGATGGTACATCTACAACCTCCAGAAGTGCTTTTGTATAATTTGATAGTGCTTTACAATCTCCATAACCTAAACGATCTACATCACTGGCAAACATAGGTTTCCATCCTCCTATACCAACTGCAATATTCACGTATCTGGATTTTTTTTGAACATAATCGTAAATAATTTTAGCTTTCTTGACAGGATCTTTTTCGTCTCCTACAAGTGCTTTTATTTTTACTTTGGTTTCATCTGGTAAAACAGTAGTTCCGTTTAAGATTTTTTCTCCGTACCATTTTCCAAATGCTTCCCATGTAGCAGCTTTTCCGTCAACTCCTTCTAAGTGAAAATTTTCTAATCCCATCATAACTTTAGGAAAAAGCTCTCCGTAAGAGGGACTCAAATCTTCTTGTTTCTGAACCACAATATTTGTTGCTATATAACTTAAATTCGTATCAGTATCTGTCGGTTTTTTAATATTGAAACCATCAAATCGGAATTCTTTCTTTTTAAATCCCAATTCTTTAGGAAAAGTAACATTCAAAACACATTTCTCTACGCTTAGATTATAAGCTCCCAAGAAATACCATTGCGGTATAAAGGCTGTATTTGAAGTTTCTGTTTCACAGGTGTAAACAATTGTAAAAGGATATGAGATTGGTGTATAATCTAAATAAAGTACCCGATTATCTGAAAACAGCGTACTGCCGCTAACTGCGCTTTGATCTCTAAAATCTTTTTTCCTGATTTTTTTTATCTCATTTCCTAATGCATCATAAACTATGGCTTCTATATTTTTTATTGAAGTAGTTTTATCATAATGCGCATAGGCATCAATATCATTTAAACCTTTTTCATTTAAGACAGAAACAGCCCTTTGGGTTTTTATATTCATGCTTCTTTGTGAAGCAATAATAATATCCATCTGATCTAATCGAACAACAGCATTAGCATTTTGTTTAAGACTGTCAGGTATAAATAGTGTAGAATAATTGTTCTTCTGAGCAGAAGAAACAAAAGAAAATAAGACAAAAAACAGCCCGCAAAAGGTAGATTTCATTAGTAAGTAATTTCGTCAAATATATATTATTTTTAGAAATTCTTAACATTTGTTGAGTTATTTTTACTCTTTGTTTTTGCTATCGATTATGATCGTTACAGGGCCATCATTTAATAAGCTGACTTTCATGTCAGCACCAAAAATTCCGGTTTGTATTTTCTTACCAAATTCTTTTCCTAAAGCTTTCACAAAGTTTTCGTACATAGGAATTGCAAACTCAGGTTTTGAAGCTTTTATGTAAGATGGTCGGTTTCCTTTTTTTGTAGAAGCGTGAAGTGTAAATTGACTGACAACAATAATTTCACCGTCGATATCCTGAACCGAGCAGTTCATGACATCATTTTCGTCACCAAAGATTCTCATTTTTATGATTTTTCCGGCAAGCCAGTCAATGTCTTCCTGAGTATCGGCATCTTCAATTCCAACTAAAACTAATAATCCTTTTTTAATATCGGCTGTTTTTTGACCATCAACGGTTACTGATGCTTCGGAAACTCTTTGTACGACTACTTTCATTATTACAGAAGGTGGTTTTATGCCACAGATTAAAGGATTTAACAGATTTTAAATTCTAGCGTTAGATGCACTGCAGTGTATCTCTACATTTGAATACTTTGTCTTTTTGGAATTTGGAATTTGAAAAAATTGGTATTTCAATTACTTCCTTGTTTCATCACTCGCTGCACGATCATCACCATAAATATCAGTACGATAATGTTCTTCATCGCCTTCTAATATTTTTAGATAACTATTGTAACGTGACCATGCAATTTCATCTTTTTCTAAAGCCGCTTTTATAGCGCAATGCGGTTCTTCTTTATGCAGACAATTATTAAACTTGCATTGATCTTTCAGTTTGAAGAATTCCGGAAAATAACCGCTGATTTCTGATGGCTCCATATCGACGATTCCGAAGCCTTTTATTCCCGGAGTATCGATGATTCGGGCATCAAAAGATAAATCATACATTTCGGCAAAAGTCGTTGTATGCTGTCCTTGTTTGCTTTGTTCTGAAATTATAGAGGTTTTTAAATGAAGACTTGGTTCCATTGCGTTTACCAAAGTTGATTTTCCAACTCCAGAATGTCCGGAAAACATACTTACTTTTCCAATCATCATTTCTTTAAGTTTATCAACACCTTTGTTTTCTGTTGATGAAATTCTGAGGCATTTATATCCAATTTCGGTATAAATATGCTGTAAATAAAGCTGATCGTCTAAAGTCTGTTCATTGAGGGTATCGATTTTGTTGAAAATCAAAACTGCTTCGATTCCGTATGCTTCTGCAGTAACTAAAAAACGGTCAATAAAACTTGTAGTTGTGGGTGGATTATCAATTGTAACCAGTAAAAAAACCTGATCAATATTTGATGCAATAATATGTATTTGCTTTGACAAGTTAACCGATTTACGAACAATGTAATTTTTTCTTTCGTGAATATTATGAATTGTACCTGTAACGGCATCCGAAGTTTCTTCTAATTCATAATCGACAATATCGCCTACAGCAATTGGGTTAGTACTTTTAATACCTTTCATTCTGAATTTCCCTTTCATACGGCATTCTATAAAATCTCCTTTTTCAGATTTTACGGTGTACCAGCTTCCTGTAGATTTATATACGATTCCTGTCATTCTTTAATTTTAGATTGCTGATTTTAGATTTTAGATTCAAATCCTAAATCTTTGCAAAGATAAACGATTGTTTTTCGTTTAAAGTTCAAAAGTTTAAAGTTTTTAATCAGATATACGCTGACTGTGGCTATTAAATAAAAAAGGTTGTGAAATGATTCACAACCTTTTTACATTTTTATTTTTCTAATAATAGTCGTCCCAGTTTATCTTGTTTCTTTCTGGAAGAATATAAAATCAACTCGCTTTCGTTTTTTCTATAATAAACTCCTGGGCGAAGTACCAATTCATTTTTAACAGCCTCTTCAGGATCTTTTCTTGTAATTGCTCCAGTTTCGTCAAATATAAAAAGAGACGGAACTGCATTATTATAATTTCCTAATGCTTTAATTTTTTCAATATCTGTGATTCCTTTATTTTTTACATTATCATTAAAAATTACATTCAATTTACCGTCTTTGTACATCGGTATTGCTCCTAAATATTCCGGGCCTTTTCCTAAATCTACCAAAGGAATCATTAACGAAGCTCCAACAGTAAAACTGCCATTTCCTCCAATAGCTCCCAAAGACAATGACATTGTCGTTATCGATGCCACTTGTTCTTTTGGCAATACATTACTCCAATCTAATGAACCGTCAGGTTTTAGAGATGTTACGATAATTTCGTTTTTTGTATAAGTAACCGGAGTAAATGCTAATGGTCCAAATCCAGAACTTTTACCAACATATACATATTGCATTTCCGAAAGAACAATTAAACCTCCATCATATCGTTCAATAATTGTAGTAATGGTGTAACGCGGTTTTACATCTTTGCCATTTTTAGCGCGGCGCTCCCCTATTAATTTAACTTTTGTTTCATAATCAAATTCATCAAATTTTACCTCTGGACTAGCTGTACTTGCTAAATCTAATGTTGCATTATAAATTCCTTTTAAATCTCTATTTCCTTTTCCATTATCTCGCACACTCGAATAAAACCCAACAAGTTTTAAGGTATGTTGTGCCGTAGAAATCATTTTGCAATTAATAATTTCTTTCCCTGAAATGTTTATATCAACAACTTCTTTTTTATAAGAATTGACTTTTTTAAACTCATGAATTTGAAATTTTTCAATTTGCTCTTTCTTTTTAGAATCTCTGTAACTTTCGTTGATAACTAAAAACACATCGTTTTCAAAGTTTAATTCAAAATCTGAAATAGTAAATTCATAATCTTTTTTACTATCGTCAAATTTTACTTTTTCAGCATTTGAAAAAAGCACGTCTAATTTGTCATCAAATAATTTTACTTCATACTGAACAGAATCTTCTTTCGAGAATAAAGAAGTATGCATAACAAGCAAAGATTTTTCATCCTGAGAAAGTTTAAAATAAAAATCTCCTTTTTCAGATTTTCTTTCTACAACAGAATTAAATAATAAGATTGATTTATTACTCAAAGCACCAGAATCTGAAATCCCAAGACCAACCAGGTTAAATGTTTTTTCTTTTCTATTGTAAACACTTCCTATTGCATATAGCTTTTCGTTTAATAAAAATATTTCTTCAAAATCAACTTCTCTATCATCCAGTTTTGGAATACTAATAGGATTTGAAGATATCATTTTCATTGATCCTGATTCGAAAATTTTCAAGAAAAAATCTTCCCTGCCTGCAAGAGCTAAAGCATAAATTTTATTATTTGCTTCACCAACAATTTTTATAATTTTTTGTTTGTCATCTGGCAATTCATCGCCATAAGTCATTTTTAAATTTTCAATCTTATTCTGGGCATGTAAATTGGTACAGCATAAAACTAGCAGTAAAAAAGCGAAAGTAATTTTTTTCATGTATTGGTTTTGGATTAATTTATTTTAACAAAATTTTGGCTGTAAAGAACGCAAAAAAATAACCTCCTGCAAATTGCAGAAGGTTATTTTTATTAAACAATTGTAATTAATTTCTATGCTATTTTAAGCATTGAATATTTTCTCTTGGTGTCCAATACTTTCCTGGTGAATTGCTTTGAACATTCTTAAAACAAATTCTTCAGTAAGACCTTTTTTCTCACCTTCAAGAATCATTTTCCCTAAGATTTCGTTCCAACGGTTGTTTTGAAGAATCGCTACGTTTGCATCTTTTTTCACCTGACCAATTTCGTCAGCAACTTTCATACGTTTTCCTAATAACTCTAATAAGTTAGCATCAAGAACGTCGATGTTAGCTCTTAGTTTTGTCATTTTTTGACTGTACTCATCTGTAGTATCATCCGTTTTTCTGATAGTCAAATCTTTAATGATTTGTTTCAAAGCATCTGGAGTAACTTGCTGTGCAGCATCAGACCAAGCATTGTCCGGATCGTAGTGCGTTTCGATAATCATACCATCGTAGTTCAAATCTAAAGCCTCTTGCGTTACTTCAAAAATCATTTTGCGATCTCCAGTAATGTGAGATGGGTCGATGATTAATGGTAAATCAGGGAATTTATTTTGCAATTCGATAGCAATCTGCCATTCTGGAATGTTTCTGTATTTTGTTTTTTCGTAAGTAGAAAAACCTCTGTGAATAACTCCTAATTTCTCGATTCCAGCCATGTGTAAACGCTCAACACCACCTAACCATAAAGCTAAATCCGGGTTTACTGGGTTTTTAACCAAAACGATTTTATCAGTTCCTTTTAAAGTATCAGCAATTTCCTGAACTGCGAAAGGGTTTGCAGTTGTACGGGCACCAACCCATAAAACGTCGATATCATGTTCTAAAGCCAGTTTACAGTGAGCCGCAGTCGCAACTTCTGTTCCCATTAATAAACCAGTTTCAGCTTTTGCTTTTTGTAACCATTTTAATCCAATTTCTCCAACACCTTCAAATCCTCCTGGACGTGTTCTTGGTTTCCAGATTCCTGCTCTGAAAACACTTACTTTTGAATCTTTCAATTCGTGAGCAATTTTCAATACTTGATCTTCCGTTTCTGCACTACATGGTCCAGCTATCACAAGTGGGTGATTTAAATTGAAATCTTCTAACCACTTTCTCATTTCTTTCTTATTTTCCATCTTAATTTTTAATTTATTTCTTAGTTGTTGTTAATCCGTTTAATATCTCTTTTATTTTATTTGTGCTTTCCATTTCTTCAAAAATGGCATTGTAATTTTCATCTTTCAGCAAATCTCTAAACCGACTGAGATTTGAAATATATTCTTCTAAGGTTTCCAGAACGTGTTCTTTGTTCTGCTTAAAAATCGGCGTCCACATTGCGGGCGAACTTTTTGCTAAACGAACGGTACTTTCAAATCCACTCCCCGCCATATCAAAAATATCCTGCTCGTCTTTTTCCTTATTCATTACCGTTTTACCCAGCATAAACGAACTAATGTGCGACAAATGCGAAACGTAAGCAATGTGTTTATCGTGCGAAGTCGGGTCCATATATCGAATCCTCATTCCTATTTCGCTGAAAAGCTTTAATGCCTTTTCCTGCAATTTAAAAGTGGTTTTTTCCACTTCGCAAATAATGTTTGTTTTTCCTTTAAACAAACCTTTTATTGCCGCCGAAGGTCCTGAAAACTCTGTTCCTGCTATCGGATGCGTGGCAATAAAATTTCTTCTTTTTGGGTGGCTTGCTACTGCTTCGCAAATTGGTTTTTTCGTCGAACCAACCTCAAAAACAATTGTTTTATCTCCAACTAAATTCAGAACTTTAGGCAAAACCGTCAGCGCCACATCAACCGGAACCGAAACGATTACAAAATCGGCTTCTGCCAAATCTTCAAAACTTCCTGCTTCATCGATAACTCCTAAATCAATGGCTTCCTGCAAATGTTTTTCGTTGCTGTCAATTCCAAAAATTGTCGAATCAGGATGCTGGTCTTTGATGTCCAGCACCATCGAACCGCCTATTAATCCTATTCCTATTACGTATACTTTCATATTTATTTTTATTAGAAGCTGTTTCCTGCTATCCGCTGTATCTTTTATGGTGAACCCCACCATAAAAGGATGCCGCTTCTATCAGGGCTAGAGCTTCTCGTTTTTCAAGACCTTTTATTTTTTCTGTCACCCTGAGCGAAGTCGAAGAGCTTTCCAATCTGGGTGTGGCTTCGACTTCGCTCAGCCTGACAATCTAAAATTTTCAAAATCGATCAATCGCTTCTTGTACTTTTTCTTCTTTTACACACAATGAGAATCTGATATAACCTTCACCATTGCTTCCGAAAATTGTTCCTGGTGTAATGAAAATATGTTTCTCGTATAATATTTCGTCAATGAACTTTTCTGCTGATTCAATTCCTGCCGGAAGTTTTGCCCAAACAAAAAGGCCGACTCCTTCTTTATAAACTTCGCAGCCTAATTTTTCTGCTAGTTTTTCTGTTAATTCTCTACGGCGTCTGTAAATTTTGTTTTGGTCTTCAAACCAAGATTTATCGCAATTTAAAGCGGCGATTGCACCTTTCTGAATTCCGTAGAACATTCCGCTGTCCATGTTGCTTTTTACTTTTAGAACTGCATCGATAATTTCAGGATTTCCTAAAACCATTCCCACTCTCCAGCCAGCCATGTTGAAGGTTTTACTAAGTGAATTCAATTCTAAAGCTACATCCTTCGCACCTTCAACCTGCAATAAACTCATTGGGTTATCATTCAAAACAAAACTATACGGATTATCGTTGATCAATAATATATTGTGTTTTTTAGCAAAAGCAATCAATTTCTCAAATAACGCTAAACTTCCTCTCGCTCCTGTTGGCATATGCGGATATCCCAGCCACATAATTTTTACTTTTGAAAGATCTAATTTTTCTAAAGCTTCAAAATCTGGTTCCCAAGCATTTTCTTCTTTCAAATCATAATAAACCGGAACTGCCTGAACCAAATTAGTTACCGAGGTATAAGTTGGATAACCTGGATTCGGAATTAAAACGTGATCGCCTTCGTTTAAAAATGCCAACGAAATGTGCATAATTCCTTCTTTCGAACCCATCAAAGGCAAAATCTCATTATTCGGATTTAATTCAACACCAAATTGATTCTGATAAAAATCTGCCATCCCTTTTCTCATTTCCGGTAATCCTTGATAGCTTTGATAACCATGTCCGTTTTCGTCTTGAATTGCCGCAGCGACTGCTTCAATTACTGCTTTTGACGGACTCAAATCAGGGCTTCCGATTCCCATATTGATGATCGATTTTCCTTCAGACATCAGCTGACGAACTTCTCTCAATTTTGATGAGAAGTAGTACTCTTCAACTGTATCTAATCTTTTTGCTGTTGTAATCATTTTTTTTATTGCTTTAGGCTTTAAGCTGTATGCTTTAGGCTCTTTTTAACTTTTACTTTGCTTTATGCTTTGTTGACTTTAAGACTTTTGACTTTCCAACTTTAAGACTATCTTAAGGTCTTGTATTTTTATATTCTCCCAACACTTTAAAATATTCTGCCATTATGTTTAATAACGCTTTGGCTTTTGCAAAATCTTCGTATTTCTCAAATGTCACATCTACGAAGAATGAATATTTCCAAGGTGTTTCAATTTTTGGAAGTGACTGGATTTTTGTCAAATTCAGTTTGCAGTCGCTCATTACATTTAAAACCGCTGCTAAGCTTCCTCTCTTGTGATCTAATTCAAATTTGACAGATGCTCTGTTGATTTCGTTTTCCGGCAAAAATGAATTTTGCTTTTTGATGATCACGAAACGCGTCATATTGTTTTTTATCGTTTGAATCGCCGGAGCAATAATATCTAAATCATACATTTCAGAAGCCGTTTCACTTGCAATTGCTGCGATTCCGGTTAATTGTTTTTCCTGAATTCTTCTTGCTGTTTCGGCTGTATCTTTATCCTCAACCAATTTGATATTTGGATATTGTTTCAGGAAATCCATGCATTGTAAAAGTGCCATTGGGTGTGAATGAACTTCTTTTATATCTTCAATTTTCTGACCTTTTAAAGCCATTAAATTTTGCTGAATGTTTAAATAATGCTCTCCAATAATGTGTAAATTATTCTTGTCAATCAAAGCATAATTCGGGATAATTGGTCCGGCAATTGAATTTTCGATCGCCATAACCGCCTGATCTGATTTTCCGGCAATAAGGCTGTCAATTAATTCTTCAAAGGACAAACATTCATCAATATCCACATTTTCAGAGAAATACTCCTTCACAACCTGATGATGAAAAGATCCTTTAATACCTTGTATTGCAATTTTCGTTGTCATATATTCAAAAAAAAATCCTGATTTGCATCAGGATTGTATATTAGTTTTATTTGTCTTAGAAATATTTCTCAAATAACCATAGCACAATCCTGACTTCTACTAAAGAAGAAATAAAAACTGTTGCTAAAATAAAAACGGTTACTTGCCATTTTGTTTGTGTTATTTTGTAAATTCTCTGCGAATGTATAAATTATTTTTACCGCACCAAAAAAAATATTGCATTTTATGAAACAAAAAGGGATTTCTTAACAAATTTAGGCTGATTTGTATGATAATATAAAAATATGGGCTTAAAATGAGATATTTACAATTGGTTTTTTCTAAGGGACTAAGATGCTGAGCTGCTAAGGTTCTGAGATTTTTTTATTTACTAATAGGATACCAGATAAAGAAATCCTTTATGTATCATTTAATTATTAAAAACTCATCAATAAATTCTTTGTCATCATTCACATATAAATAATAAGCTCCAATTTCTTTTTCATCTTTAAAAAGATTCATTTTAATCTTAACACAAGGAGTAGGAATAAAATCATGATCTATTAAAACCGCAATTGATTTTGAAACTATATTATCAAACTTAACATTTTCATATTCTTCGGGATTTATATTATTAAAATACTCACTCGCAAGATTATAATATGCCTCTTTGTTTTCTATAATCAAATTAAGTATACTCATTTTATAATTTAATAGACAACTCTAAATGTCCTCCTAAACCAAGTTCTACAATTTTTTGAAGTGTCGAAAATTTGACTTCTTTTACATTATTTTCAATCTTTGAAATATACGATTTTGTTGTTCCTGATTTTAATGCAAGTTCTTCTTGTGTCATTCCTTTTTGAAGTCTAGCTTCCTGAAGCAATACTCCAATTTTAAAGTTTTCATAACCAACTTCTAGTTCATCTCTCTTGGGAGTTCCAATTTTTCCATAATGTTCTTCAACGAAATCGTCTAAGCTAACCAAGTTTTTATTTTTCGTTTTCATATTCTTTTTTAATTTTCAAAGCCTTTTTAATTTCTTTCCTTGGTGTTTTCTGAGTTTTCTTTTGGAATCCATTAGCCAATACAACTATTTTTCCTTCATCAAAAAAGCAAAAAACTCTAAATATATTACTTCCCTGCTGAATTCTAATTTCAAAAAGTCCATCAGTATTTTCAATATGTTTTAAATATGTTGATGGAATTTTTTCAGCATATTCAATTACTCTAATTGTCCAGATTATTTTTGCTTTGACTTTTTCTTCTTGTTCATTAAAAAACTTTTTAAAATACTCCTTAAAGAAAAAAACAGATCTCAACTTTGAATTCTCATTCATTTTAGCAAATATATAAAAGTTGTTCTTAAGTGAAACTTTTATAGATATAAAAGTTTCTATAAAATCTACAAATATAAGTAAAAAGCTACAAAAAAAATCAAAGTCAATAAAAAAACAGCTATCATTACAATAACTGCTTTTATATAATTAAAAATCTAAAATCTAAAATCTAAAATTATTAAGATCCACACATTTCACAATCTTCAGGATCTGCGGCTTGTGCTTTTAAAAGCATCGCTTTATAATCCTCAACACTGATTGCTTCAGTTTCGGCAACTAATGATGGAGCTGTTTCTTCTTTTTTGTCGTTGTTTAATGTGAATTTAATCGCATCTACAGCCGCTTTTGTTCTTAGATAATACATTCCTGTTTTTAAACCTGACTGCCAAGCATAAAAGTGCATTGAAGTCAATTTAGAATAGTTTGCATCCTGCATGAACAAGTTTAGCGATTGAGACTGGTCAATAAAATATCCTCTTTGACGAGACATATCGATAATATCTTTCATCGACATTTCCCATACTGTTTTGTACAATTCTTTTAAATCTTGCGGAATCACATCTATATTTTGAACAGATCCGTTATGACGCATAATTTCTTGTTTCAGCGTTTCGTTCCATAAACCTAATTTTACTAAATCCTCCAGTAAATGTTTGTTTACTACAATGAATTCTCCAGACAGTACACGACGTGTGTAAATGTTTGATGTGTATGGTTCAAAAGCTTCGTTATTACCAAGAATTTGTGAAGTCGAAGCTGTTGGCATTGGCGCAACTAATAATGAGTTACGAACTCCATGTTCTACCACTTCTTTTCTTAATGAAGCCCAGTCCCAACGACCTGATAATTCTTCATCTTTCATTCCCCACATATTGTATTGGAATTCTCCTTTAGACATTGGAGAACCTTCAAATGTTGAATATGGTCCTTCTTCTTTTGCCATTTCCATAGAAGCGGTTACAGCAGCAAAGTATAATGTTTCGAAAATCTCTTGGTTTAATTTTTTAGCTTCATCGCTTGTAAACGGCATACGTAACATAATGAATGCATCAGCTAAACCTTGAACACCTAAACCAACCGGACGATGACGCATGTTTGAGTTTTCTGCTTCTTGAACTGGGTAATAGTTTCTGTCGATTACTTTGTTCAAGTTACGAGTTACACGTTTTGTAACATTGTAAAGCGCTTCGTGATCAAACTTTCCGTTTTCAATAAACATTGGTAACGAAATAGACGCTAAGTTACAAACTGCAATTTCATCTTTAGATGTAAACTCCATAATCTCTGTACACAAGTTAGAAGAACGAATTGTTCCTAAATTTTTGTGGTTCGATTTACGGTTTGCTGCATCTTTGTACAACATATATGGCGTTCCGGTTTCGATTTGCGATTCTAGGATTTTCTCCCATAATTCACGAGCGCGGATTGTTTTTCTTCCTTTACCTCTAAATTCGTAGTCAGTATATAATGCTTCGAATTCATCTCCATAAACATCATATAATCCCGGACATTCGTTAGGACACATTAAAGTCCAAGTTGAATCTTCCTGAACACGTTTCATGAATAGATCTGAAGTCCACATTGCGAAGAATAAATCTCTCGCACGCATTTCTTCTTTTCCTGTGTTTTTCTTTAAATCTAAGAAATCAAAAATATCAGCATGCCATGTTTCGATGTAAATCGCAAAACTTCCTTTACGTTTTCCACCACCTTGATCTACGTAACGAGCTGTATCATTGAATACTCTCAACATCGGAACAATTCCGTTTGAAGTCCCGTTTGTACCACGAATATAAGATCCTGTTGCACGAACGTTATGAATAGAAAGTCCAATTCCTCCGGCTGACTGCGAGATTTTTGCTGTTTGTTTTAATGTATCATAAATACCATCAATACTATCATCCTGCATTGCCAAAAGGAAACAAGAAGACATTTGCGGTTTTGGAGTTCCTGCATTGAACAACGTTGGCGTTGCATGCGTAAAGAACTTTTTAGACATTAAGTCGTAAGTTTCAATTACTGATTTTAAATCATCTAAGTGAATACCAACAGAAACACGCATCAACATGTGCTGCGGACGCTCTACGATTTTTCCGTTTATTTTAAGAAGATAAGAACGCTCTAAGGTTTTAAACCCAAAGTAATCGTAATTAAAATCTCTTGTATAAATGATGTGAGAATCTAAAAAAGCAGCATTTTCCTGAATCACCTTAAATACGTCATCAGCAATTAATGGTGCATCCTGACCATTTCTTGGATTTACGTAGTGATACATATCTTTCATCGTTTCTGAGAAAGATTTTTTTGTATTAGAGTGTAAATTCGAAATCGCCACACGAGCTGCTAATTGTGCATAATCTGGATGAGCAATCGTCATAGATGCCGCAGTTTCTGCCGCAAGATTATCCAATTCAGAAGTAGAAACTCCATCATACAATCCTTCGATAACTCTCATTGCTACCTTAACCGGATCTACAAGCTCATTCAGGCCGTAACACAATTTTTTAATTCTTTCTGTAATCTTATCAAACATTACAGGCTCTCTGTGTCCATCTCTTTTTACTACATACATAAGCTTACTTTTTATAGTTATTGAATAAATGAAAGTAACTAGAAAACGAATTCCAGTCCTTAAACATTGCGTGTTTTTAAATTATTTTTCGAGAATTACAGAATTCTCAATAGTTGTCCTTTCCCAATTTGAATATCAAACCGAAAAGCCGTTAAAATTGCTATTAAATCTCCGATTTGGGTGATAGAGATTTAACCTAAAATGTTCTGTAAAAATTAATCCGGGCTTTAGATAAAATTATCCCAAATTAAAAAAATGCTGTTGTTCTAAAAATCTGCGTCAAATGAAATTTTTTGAGCATCGCTGTCTGTGTTCATAACTCCAGATTTTTGATACTCGGCAACACGTTTTTCAAAGAAATTAGTTTTTCCCTGAAGAGAAATCATGTCCATGAAATCGAATGGATTTGCTGATCCGTATACGCGCTCGCAACCTAATTCAACCAAAAGTCTATCTGCGACGAACTCCAGGTACTGTGTCATTAAACCTGCATTCATTCCAATTAAACTTACCGGAAGAGATTCTGTTACAAACTGTCTTTCGATATCCAGTGCATCAACAATAATTTCTTTGATTCTGTCTTTTGGTACTTTGTTTACCAAATGGTGATTGTGCAAGTGAACTGCAAAATCACAATGTACGCCTTCGTCACGAGAAATCAACTCATTAGAGAAAGTTAAACCTGGCATTAAACCACGTTTTTTCAACCAATAAATTGAACAGAAAGCACCTGAGAAAAAGATTCCTTCAACAGCAGCAAAAGCAATAAGTCTTTCTGCAAACGAATCAGACTCGATCCATTTTAAAGCCCATTCTGCTTTTTTAGCAATTGCCGGGAAAACTTCTAAAGCATTAAACAACTCTGCTTTTTCTGCTTCATCTTTCACATAAGTATCTATTAATAGTGAATAGGTCTCACTATGAATATTCTCCATCATGATTTGAAAACCGTAGAAAAATTTTGCCTCAGCATATTGAACTTCATTTACAAAGTTCTCTGCAAGGTTTTCATTTACGATTCCGTCAGAAGCAGCAAAGAATGCTAAAATGTGTTTAATGAAATATCTTTCGTCGTCATTAAGTTTATTATTCCAATCTGTCAAGTCTTGGTGCAAATCGATTTCTTCAGCAGTCCAAAAACTAGCTTCCATTTTTTTATACCATTCCCAAATATCATGATGTTTGATAGGAAAAATAACGAAACGATTTTTATTTTCTTGTAAGATTGGTTCTACTTGTGACATGACAAATTTTGTTAAATTTTTATACTGAAACTTTACTAATTCAGTAGACTACAAAGATTGGCAATTATAGCTAAAAATGAAAGTCAAACTTATTCACAATTTGATGTAGTTTTTAACAAAGGTTAAAATTTGAAACATTTTTCATACAATAATTAATTTACTGTAAATGAACGAATTAAATACACCAATTACACCTTGAAGCCCCGTAGAATATAGACTTTTTAATATAAAAAGCAAGAAATTTTAAATTGTTTTAAAAAGTTTTTTTTGAGTCAAAACTTTATTTTTTTGAGTCAAAATAAGCCTTCGCAAAAAGGTATTTTTTACACTTTAATTTTTAAGAATTTTTAAGTTCCTGAGCTACCTTTTCAAGTTCTAAATACCAGTCTTCACCAAAACGACGAATCAAGGCTTCTTTCACAAATTTATAAACCGGAACCTCTAATTCTTTTCCTAAAGAGCAGGCATCATCGCAAATATCCCATTTGTCATAATTAACCGCAGCAAATTCTGTGAAGTCTTTTACACGAATTGGATACAGGTGACAAGAAACCGGTTTTTTCCAATCTACGATTCCTTCATTATAAGCTTGCTCGATTCCGCAAAGCGCAGTTTTTCCATCAAAAATAACATAAGCACAATCTTTATTATCGATAAGCGGCGTTTCAAGATCGCCGTCGGTTCCTTTTACCCAGGTTCCCTGTGCTTCGATTGCTGCAATTCCTTCTTTTCTTAAAAAAGGTTTCACTTTTGGATAAATTTCTTCTAAGATTTTAGTTTCTGCTTCACTCAAAGGCGCGCCCGCATCTCCATCAACACAACAAGCCCCCTTACAAGCAGACAAGTTGCACACAAATTCTTTTTCCAGAATGTCTTCTGAAACAATAGTTTTCCCTAACTGAAACATGATAATAAAATACGCTAAATTTATAAAGTGCAAAGATAGTCAAAGAAAACGGATAAAAAATTTACCGCAAAGATTCACAAAGGCTTTCGCAAAGATTCGCAAAGATTCGCAAAGAATAATTCAGTTTTTACTCTTTTCGCAATTTTAACTTTGTGAAACTTTGCGAGGAAACTTTGCGATACTCTGCGGTAAAAACAATAATTGTTACAAATATCACTTTTTTAACCACTAAACCGTGTTTTTATAACAAAAATGAATTATACCGAAAAAACACCTAACTTTATTAACTACTTTTGCAGCAGTTTTTTAAACCCTTAAATCAAAGCGATATGTTAGATATAGACTTTAAAGAAATCATTACAGTAAGCATGGTACTTTTTGCCGTAATTGATATTGTAGGTTCAATTCCAATTATCGTGAATTTAAGAGCAAAAGTGGGACACATTGAATCTGAAAAAGCTTCGATTGTTGCGGGAATGATTATGATTGTTTTTCTTTTTGTTGGAGAAGGATTATTGAACTTAATTGGTATTGATGTTCATTCATTTGCCGTTGCCGGTTCTTTTGTATTGTTTTTTCTGGCTTTAGAGATGATTTTAGGAATCCGCATTTATCGTGACGAAGAACCAGGCTCAGCCTCTATCGTGCCATTGGCTTTTCCATTAATTGCCGGAGCGGGAACTATGACTACTTTACTTTCCCTTCGATCTCAATTTCATACTATTAATATAATCATTGCAATTTTACTAAATATTATATTGGTTTATGTTGTTTTGAAATCTTCTAAAAAAATCGAAAATTTACTAGGAGAAAACGGACTTGGCGTGGTCCGCAAGACATTTGGAGTGATACTTTTAGCAATTGCTGTTAAATTATTCGCTGCTAATGTTAAAGGTTTGTTTGTCTAAGATTTATTTTTATACTTTTACCCCCATTAAATTTATAAAATACAACTTTAAGGCATTTTTTATTAGAGTTTTACTTTGATATTTTTATACAAACAAAACAACCAATATGAAAATCTTCACTTCAATCTTAGTGCTTTTAGCATTAGCTTTAATTGTTTTTAATATTACGCTATTAGACTTTACAAATCCTTTTCAAGGAGACAGTATGGTAGCTTTTATTGGAATTGCAGCTTCATTTTGCGCCGTGTTGATTCTTTTGATTTTTAGAATTTCAAAAAGAATTGAAGAAAAAACAAACGGTCGATAATATATGTTTGACGTTTTAATTATCGGCGGGGGTGTATCAGGCATGTCTTGTGCCTTAGTTTTGGGTTCTGCTAAAAACAAAGCTTTTGCTACCGACAAAAAAATCGGAATTTTTACGCATCAGAAAAACTCTTCTTTACAAGAGGCTATTTTCTACAACGCTTATGGCATTACGCCAGGTAAATTAGGTTCTGAATTACTAGAAGAAAGTACGCAGGATTTAGCAGCATCTTATCCGCATATCGAACAGATTGCAAACGAAAAAGTAATTAACGTAGAAGGTTCTTTTCCTTCATTTACTGTTATTACCAACAAAAACTCTTATCAAACAAAAAGTATCGTTGTGGGAATTGGTTCTGCCAATACATTTGATATTGGAGGTTTGACACAATATATTGAACCGCATAAAAAGGCACTTCCGGAAAAACAGCGTATTCAGCTTAAAAACGAAGATCATAAAGTTACTGACGGCATTTATGTTATTGGAACTTTAGCCGGATGGAGAAGCCAATTGGCCATTGCTGCAGGAAGCGGCGCGGCTGTTGCCACAGATATTCTAACTTTATGGAATAACGGAACACAGACTCACTCGCACGACAGTATTCGATAAAATTTTAAAACATAAGTTTTTTTTTTATTTTGAACCATTAAGAGATTAAGAGAAATTAAGTTTCTGTACTTAATAAACTTAAGCCTCAAACATAATTAAACCATTAAGAGATTAAGAAAACAAGCCTCAAAGCTTAATACACTTAATCTCTTAATGGTTTAAAAAATATTTTATGTTTCTTCAGATTACTTTACCGAAACAATCTGTGTTACTTTGATATGGTTTTCGTCGTCGGTTTTCCAGATTTCTCCTTTTAATGACACTATATCTCCAATTTTTAGTTGCTTGTAATTTTGCGGACCGCCAACGTTTACAATGCTGATTGTTGCAAAATATACTCCTTTTGTGTCCGTATTGATTTTTGCTGTGTAACCGTCTTTTCCAGATTCTATCGATTCTACTTTTCCTGAAACTGCACTACTGGTATCATTTTTCATAGTTGTACAAGAGATTACAAAAGTCATTAAAACGACAAGGAAACTTATTCTTTTTAGATTTTTCATGTTTTGAAATTTTTAACCGCGAAGTACGCTAAGATTTACGCAGGGTTCGCTAAGTTTTGTTTTATGTTACTATTAAATTTGAAACAAAATTTATGCCAGCTGAACGCAGCTTCCGGCAATAACTTTCAAATGACCATCAAATTGTTTCCAGACTCTTATGTATTTCAAAACTCCATTTATGGGGTTATTATCGTAAGTTCCTTTTAATGAAACAGAAACAGTAACTACAGCAGTATTATCTATAATATTTATAATTTGATCTGAAGCTTCGAGAGAATCAATTTTCATTTTACCCGAACGATAGGAATTCAAATCAAACTCTTTAGTGATGGTTTCTCCAGTTGGCAAATTAAAAAGCAAATCATCGTGAAGAATTCGTTCTAAAACAGAAACATCGGCATTTTTAATTGCGGTTAAAAGTTCAATTTCGGCATTTACAATTAGATCTTTTTCCATCAAATTAGAATTTTAAGGATTATTTCTTCGGATTCAAAATTGTTTTGATCATGGCGTCATCTTTTAAAATAACATCATAATAATACATTTCGCCATATAACTGACGGGCAAATTCAGCCGTAATATATCGGTTTACCAATGCTTTGGTTTTGTCTAATTTAAGATCTAAACCTGTCAGCAAAATATAATTTTTAAACTTTTTGAAATAAGCATCAGAGCTTTTCATTTTTTCTAAAAACTCATTAAACTTAAGTCCTGCAAAAGCATTTCGGTTTTTATCTAATTCTTCAAAAACAAAATGACCCACGATTCCGGTTTGAAGCAAATAAGCCACATTTTCATTTCCATGCTCTGCTTCCATCGGAACAAAAACATCCGGAACGATTCCGCCGCCGCCGTAAACGATTTTACCCTTTGGTGTTTTAAATTTTAAAGAATCGGCCACTTTTATGCTGTCTTTTGCATACAATTCTCCAGAATTTATTCTTGATTCAGATTCTTTAAAATATTCTTCGTTTCCTTTTTTATACGGCTTTTGAATTGATCTTCCGGTTGGCGTGTAATATCTCGCAACAGTCAAGCGAACGGCAGATCCGTCGTTGAAATCCATTTCGCGCTGTACTAAACCTTTCCCAAAAGAACGACGCCCAACAATGGTTCCGCGGTCGCTGTCCTGAATTGCTCCGGCCAGAATTTCACTCGCAGAAGCACTGTTTTCATTAATTAAAACATATACTTTTCCGGTTTCAAAACTTCCGGCTTTTGTGGCGTATGTTTTTTCAGTCGTTCCGTTTTTATTTTTGGTAAAAACAATTAACTGTTTGTCTTTTAAAAATTCATCGGCAATGGCAATCGCTTCTTCCATATAACCACCGCCATTATCGCGAAGGTCAATTACAAGCGACTGAATTCCTTTTTGTTTTAACCGTGTTAAACCTGTTTTGAATTCGTTAAAAGTGGTTTCGGCAAAACGATTGATTTTGATATAACCTGTATTATTTCCAATTAATAAAGACGCATCGACACTTTTTATCGGAATAACATCTCTTTTAATTTTAAACTTCAGTTTCTTTTGTTCGGATTTTCTAAAAACGGTCAATTCGATTTCAGAACCTTTAATTCCTTTTAATTTTGAAAATAAACTATCCGAAGGCAATCTTCTTCCATACAATTTAGTTTTTCCTGCATATAAAATCCTGTCGCCCGATTTTAATCCTGCTTTCGCAGAAGGTCCGTTTTCGACTGGTTTTATAATCGCAACAGAATCTTTGTACATATAGAAATTGATCCCGATTCCCACGAAATCACCTTTCATGCTTTCGGCAACTTCAGCTTGTTCGCTTGGCGGAATATAAACAGAATGCGGATCTAATTTTGAGAGTATATTATCGACTGTAAGGTTTACAATCGAATCTGTATTAACACTGTCAACATATTCAGTATTGATAAAATCAATCAGTTTATTCAGCTTGGTTTTGGAGTAATTTTTGGCCAAAAGCTGATCATCTGCGGAAGAGTTTGTTAAACTTCCGATTACGATTCCGAGGGCAAGTGTCGCCCCGATAATCATTGGCAGATATTTTGGATTAAATTTCATTATTCTTCTAAAACAGGAATATGTTCGACTTCGATGCCTGCTTTTATTAAAAACTGAATTCCCGAATCATCTCGGTATCCATCTTGATACACCACTCTTTTTATTCCGGATTGGTGTATTAATTTACTGCATTCTTTGCAAGGCGAAAGTGTGATATACAAGGTTGCGCCTTCGCATGACTGCGTTGATCTGGCTACTTTTAGGATTGCATTTGCCTCGGCGTGCAAAACATCCCAGCGTGTTAATCCGTCTTCGTCTTCGCAGCAATTTTCAAATCCGGATGGCGTACCGTTGTAACCATCAGAAATGATCATTCTGTCTTTTACGATAATCGCTCCAACTTGTTTACGTTTGCAGTAGGATAATAAACTCCATTCTTTAGCGATTCGCAAATAAGCTTTATCGTATTTATTTAATTTTTTTACTTCCATTTATTTTATCTGTTCCAAATTGGACTTTCAATAATCATCGGAATTACAACTCCAATAATAAAAGCTGACATTACCAGTGCCCAATCGCGTTTAGAAAAACGAAATACTGTTTGTACAATATATGAGATTACCAAAACTACAAAAACAACTACCAGCTGTGCGGCTTCAATTCCTAAAGCAAATTCTCCTAAAGGCAATAATTTTGAACTTGGCGATCCTCCTAAAATTGTTTTGAAATAGTTTGAGAATCCAAGTCCGTGTATAATTCCAAAGAACAAAGTCACAAAAAATATCACATTTACGCCGTCATTTTTAGTTGCTTTTCCTGCAGTAAAAAGATGGTACAATGCCGTGATCAAAATCGTAATAGGGATTAAAAATTCAACGATATTTACTTTTATTGCAATTATTCCGAAAACAGAAAGTATCAGGGCTAAGGTGTGACCGATTGTAAAAACGGAAACCAAAAGCAATATACGTTTCCAGTCTTTAAAAGAATACGGAACAGTTAATGCGATTAAAAAAAGAACGTGATCGTAAGCGTTGATATCTAATACATGCTTTAATCCTATTTGAAAATAAATCCAAAATTGCGACATACGGGTAATACTATTAAATGATTAGGGGTTGTAAACTTACGATTTATTTTGAAGAATTTACGATGCGGATTCTTAAAACAATAAGTAAAAATAAGTTAAATTTATGAGAAATTTAAAATCGTTAAATTAAAATAAGATTTATCTTTGCGTGATAAAAAACTTTATAATTATGTCATTTTCAGATTTATTCGATAGCGAATTCAAACAAAGAAACAAAGGTCATTTTTCAGCTATTGTTCGTGTAGCATTAGCAGACGGAATAGTTCACCCTGAAGAAAAAAGTTTCTTGGATAAATTAGCTTCGCGTTTAGAAATTTCAGAATCAGAATACGAAGAAATTTTAAACGATCCTTTAAAATATCCAATCAACCCTCCTTATTTACACGTACAACGTTTAGAGCGTTTATACGATTTAACGAGGATGGTACACGTTGATCACCATTTAGAAGATCAACAAGAAGTAATGCTAAGAAAATTAGGAATTGCTTTAGGTTTTACACCAAGTAACGTAAATTATATTATTGCAAAAGCATTGTCTTTAGTTGATAAAAAAGTAGATGCTGATACTTTTGTATACGAAATGCAGCACATGCATAAATAGTATTTAGTTTGTAGTTTTCAGTCTCCGTTTACAGTTTGTACTGAAATTTCATGCTTACATCAAATTATAAACCCGACAGATTTTTAAAATCTGTCGGGTTTGCTTTTTTAGCTAAAAGCATACCTGTAATGCAAATTGGTTTTGCTTAATTTCGAAATGATTAATGTTATATATTTCTTCATTCAACTGGACTGAAGTCCAGCCCTACAATATAATTTGTTCCTTTGGAACTTTAAAAGAGCCTTTGGCTCGATCCATATTGTAGGGCCGGACTTTAGTCCGGTTTGACATGTGAGAATGTGAAAAAATTTAAACCCGACAGGTTTTAAAAAATCTGTCGGGTTTTGTTTTTTTTTAGCTAAAAGCATACCTGTAATGCAAATTGGTTTTGTTTAATTTCGAAATGATGAATGTTATACATTTCTTCATTCAACTGGACTAAAGTCCAGCCCTACAATATAATTTGTTCCTTTGGAACTTTAAAAGAGCCTTTGGCTCGATCCATATTGTAGGGCCGGACTTTAGTCCGGTTTGACATGTGAGAATGCGAAAAAATTTAAACCCGACAGGTTTTAAAAAATCTGTCGGGTTTTGTTTTTTTTAGCTAAAAGCATACCTGTAATGCAAATTGGTTTTGCTTAATTTCGAAATGATTAATGTTATACATTTCTTCATTCAACTGGACTGAAGTCCAGCCCTACAATATAATTTGTTCCTTTGGAACTTTAAAAGAGCCTTTGGCTCGATCCATATTGTAGGGCCGGACTTTAGTCCGGTTTGACATGTGAGAATGTGAAAAAATTTAAACCCGACAGGTTTTTAAAACCTGTCGGGTTTGCTTTATCTGAAAACTGCGACTATAAACTGAATACTTACTCAGCAGTCGCCATAAACTCCTCCGCTTTTTCTACCATATTATAGCTTCCACAGAAAAACGGAACTCTTTGGTGCAGTTCTGTCGGCTGGATTTCCATAATTCTTCCAAAACCGTCTGTTGCTTTCCCTCCGGCTTGTTCAGCCAAAAATGCCATTGGGTTACATTCATATAATAAACGTAATTTTCCTTTTGGTGCTTTTGAACTTGTTGGATAAAGGTAAATTCCGCCTTTAATCATATTTCGATGAAAATCGGCCACTAAACTTCCTATATATCTTGAAGTATAAGGTCGGTCTTCTTCTTCACGCTGACAATATTTGATGTAGTTTTTTACTCCCTGCGGAAAATGGATATAGTTTCCTTCGTTTACGGAATAGATACTTCCGTCTTTTGGAAATTTCATATTAGGATGCGAAAGGTAAAATGTACCAATTGCAGGATTTAATGTGAATCCGTTTACGCCATAACCAGTTGTATAAACCAGCATTGTCGAAGTTCCGTAAATTACATAACCTGCCGCAACCTGATTAATTCCCGGCTGTAAAAAATCTTCGATTGTTACCGGAGTTCCTATTGGTGTAATTCTTCTAAAAACAGAAAAAATAGTTCCTACCGAAACATTCACATCAATGTTTGAAGATCCGTCAAGCGGATCCATTAAGATCACGTACTTATTATTATGACTGTTGTCGCTCCCCTGAACAGTTATAAAATCGTCGTTTTCTTCAGAAGCAATACCACAGACAATCTCACGGTTTATTAACGTCTGGATAAATACTTCGTTTGCATAGACATCTAATTTTTGCTGGTCTTCTCCCTGAATATTCTGTTCGCCTGCGGCGCCAATAATATCCACCAATCCAGCTTGGTTTACTTTGTGATTGACAACCTTGGCTGCCAAACGAATTGAGTTGATGATCCGGGAAAGCTCTCCCGACGAATACTGAAATGCTTTTTGGTTCTCAATAATAAACTCTCCCAGTGTTTTATTGCGTTCTTCCATTGCTATATCGTTATAGTTTTAATTTTAAGTCACAAATATCGCTTATTTTGTGAGAATGATTTAAAAATTATTTTGTTAGTTTGCTACTATTGTATATTTGTCTAATTAAAGACAAAAAGAATGCAGTAAATACATTTTTTTTTTGCTAATATGCAGTTAATAATAAGAATAAATGAATTGCTTCTAAAGAAAGTCTGCTTTGAATAGTTTTAAAATACAAAGCAATTTTATGAGGCACAAATAAGTAAATTATGAATATTAGAAAAGGAAATCCTGAGGACATGAAATCGGTTTTGGGGTTAATTCAGGAGCTGGCAATATTCGAAAAAGAACCTGATGCTGTAGTCATTACAGAGGAAGATTTAGTACGTGACGGATTTGGAGAAAAACCGCTTTTTCAGGTTTTTGTAGCTGAGATTGATTCAAACGAAACTGGAACAGGAAAAGAAATAGTGGGAATTGCATTGTTTTATTACCGCTACTCGACCTGGAAAGGAAAAACAATACACCTTGAGGATTTAATTGTAAAGGAAAAAATGCGCGGCACCGGTTTAGGATCTGCACTTTATGCCGAAATAATGAAACAGGGAAAAAGAGATAATGTTAGAAGAGTGGAATGGAATGTTTTAGACTGGAATACTCCGGCCGTTAATTTTTATAAGAATTCTGGCGCGAGAATTCTTGATGGCTGGCAGGTTGTTCAAATGGATGAAACAGGAATTAATTCGTTCTTAGAAAAATTATAATTTTTTGCCACGAATTTCACGAATTAGCACGAATTAATTAGTGGAAATTTGTGGAATTCGTGGCAAAAAAATCAGTGAAAATCATTTTAATCTGTGGCAAAAAATAAATCTGCAGCAGAAAAAACATAAAAAAATACCAGATTTCATTCAATCTGAAATCTAAAATTAAAAATCTAAAATTAAAAATGAGAGTATTTAAATTTGGTGGAGCATCGGTAAAGGATGCCGAAGGAATTAGAAACGTATACGACGTTTTACAAAAAGTGGGTTATGAAGATGTGATTTTGGTCGTTTCGGCAATGGGGAAAACCACAAATGCTCTTGAAGTTGTAATCAAGAATTATTTTGAGAAATCGGCAGAGTTGAATTCATCTGTACAAGAAATAAAAAAATACCACAATCAAATATTATTAGATTTATTTGATGATGAAAAAAATGCTGTATTTGCTGCGGTAAATGAGCAGTTTTCAGAATTAGAATACTTCTTAGCACATAATAAATCACCAAACTACAATTTTGTTTACGATCAGGTTGTAAGTTTTGGAGAATTGATTTCTACAAATATTCTAAGTCATTATATGAATTTCAGAGGAATTCAGACGCAATGGCTTGATGTTCGTAATTTCATTAAAACAAATGCAAATTACAGAGACGCAGAAGTTGACTGGGAAGCTACACAGCAAAACATCAGCAAAAATGTACCTAGAAAACAACTAAATATCACACAGGGATTTTTAGGTGCCGATGAAAATAATTTCACCACTACTTTAGGTCGTGAAGGTTCTGATTATACTGCGGGAATTTTTGCTTACTGCTTAAATGCCGAAAGTGTTACAATCTGGAAAGACGTTCCGGGAGTTATGAATGCCGATCCACGTTATTTTGAAAATGCAAGTTTGTTAAACCAAATTTCATATCGTGAAGCAATCGAATTAGCGTTTTACGGAGCAACGGTTATTCACCCAAAAACATTACAGCCGTTACAGAAAAAAGAAATTCCGTTGTATGTAAAATCATTTATCAATCCATTATTAAAAGGAACTTGTGTTTCTAAAGGTGTTGATTTAGAACCGCAATATCCTTGTTTTATTGTAAAAAGGGAACAGCTTTTAATTTCGCTTTCATCTATTGATTTCTCTTTTATTATGGAAGAAAACATTAGTGAGATTTTTGGATTATTCCACGAATTCAAAATCAAAGTAAACCTGATTCAGAACTCTGCGATTAGTTTTTCTGTTTGTGTGGAAGATAAATTCGGAAACTTCAATGAATTGAATGCGATTCTTTCTAAAAAATTCAAAGTAGATTACAGCGAAAATGTAACACTTTATACGATTCGTCACTTTACAGAAAATGCTGCACAAACGGTTGAAGAAAACAAAGAAGTTTTATTGAAACAAGTAAGCCGCGAAACCATGCAGATTGTTACTAAAGAACTAAATTAATACTTGATAAAAAAGGTAATTATTAAAATTCAGATATTTTTGAAAAGGCTTCACTTAATTGTGAAGCCTTTTTGTTTTTATTTAGATATTCTAGGATTGTCGAGCTTCTTCCGTTCCTTCGACTTCCCTCAGGATGACAATAGATATAAAAATAAAATCTGTGTAAATCAGTTTAATCTGCGTTATCTGCGTGCCATTTACCTCGCCCTATTATTCTCTGACTGTTCAATTTCAGTTTTTTTATAATTTGTCTTTTTTGAATTCCCGAAACTATACGTTGCAATCAGCTTAAAATAATTGGTAGTATAAGTTCGGTGATAATAAATTTGGGTTTGGCCTACTTCGTAATCGCCCGAAACCATAAACTTGTGAAAGATGTCATTTGCGGTAAAATTTAGTTTTAAGGCATCTTTAAAAAAGTTTCTTTCGATTCCTAAAGTTACTGTTGAGCGCGCATTTTCGCTTCGCAGTCCGTAACTTTTATCGCCTAAATACCAGGCAAGCAATTGTACTTTAAAAAGATCCGGAATTGTGAAGGTATTATTTGAATATAAATAGATTTGCGGTTTAACCGGCCCCAAAGCATATTCATAAAAATTATCGATGGACTTACTTAAACTCATGCTTACGGTATTGGTAGAAGTCCACCATTTGACATTGAAAGATCTTGAAAGCGAAGTGAAAAAAGTATGTTCTTTCTCAATATTTAAAGATCTTAAAATATAGCTGTTTGGCGTGTCGCCACGTAAAGCAGCTCCAGAAATTGGATCAATTTTATAAGTGTAGCCCATTTTAAAATCAAATTTCTTGTACATGGTTCCTATTTCAAAAGCATGAACTTTTTCCGGAAGTAAATTCGGATTTCCTTCAATTGTCGTAAACGGATCCTGATAAATAACATACGGATTCAAAGCCTGATATCTTGGCCGTGTTATTCTGGAAACATAGGAAAAATGTCCTTTCCAATCTTCTGAAAAATCAAAATTTAAAAGTAAGTTTGGAAAAAAGTTACCATAGCTTTTTCCGAATTTCTGAATTCCATTTGCATTTGTGTACAAATCATAATTTGTTCTTTCCGCCCTTGCTCCTATTGAAAAATTGACTTTTTCGCCCAATGTACTTCCAAAAGTAAAATAGGCTGCAGCAATTTTTTCATTGTATTTAAAATCACTCGAAAGTTCGTCATTCGGTTCAAAAATCATATCATCGGCATTAGCGATTAAAAAATCTGTTCCTGATTTTATGGTGGCGTAACTGTATTTTGCCCCCATTTCGAGTTTGGTATTTTCTTTTATTTTTTTTGAATAATCGGCTTGAGCGGCGACGATGTTTATGGTACTTCCTACATTATTTTTAAGATATTTCTGGATGTTATTTTCTTCGACCAAACTATTTTCTTCAATAAAATCTCTTACTGTTCCGTTGTAATTGGAATATTGTGTTCCTATAAACAACGATGAACCTTTTGAATCTGTAATAAGGTTATAATTCAGGTTTACAAACTGATTCAGCAAAACATCATTTTTAGCAATATCTGTGGCATAAAAATTATTACTCGCATTATTCGTAATTGAATTTCTGCTTTCTACCACTCCGCCTAAATCTTCAATGTTACCGCTGTAAGCCAATGAAACATAACTTTTTTCAGAGAAAGTATACTGCAGCCCAAATCCAAAATTCGAGTAATTATTATATTCCCTTCTCCAGTCTGTTGTTAAAACTGACTTCATATATTCGTCAGGATTTGGGCGCGTTCTTGTGGTGTACAATAATTCACGGCCTTTGCCTAATTGCAAACCGTAATTGGTTATAAAAGAGAATTTTCCTTTTGAATAATTAAAATCAAGAAGCGTGTTTGTGCTTGTTCCGGCAAATTTTGAAACGGTAACGTGCTGACTTGCTGAACCCATTATACCGCTTTCAATATTTTGTTTGGTAATTATATTCACAACTGCTTTTCCTTCGGCATCGTATTTTGAAGACGGATTTGAAATGACTTCAATTTTAGCAATCTGAGAAACAGGAATTGCTGCAAAACGTTCGTAATTAATCAAGATTCCATTTAGGTAAATAATTGCTTCGCCTTTTCCCAGAACGCTGATTTGTCCTTCGGCAACTACAACATTGGGAACGCGGCTCAATAATTCGTTTACAGAACTGCTTGTTGCGAGAACCGTTCCCTTAACATTGACATCGATTGTTCCGTTTGCACCATATTTTAATAATGACGGATTGCTTTTTATCACAACTTCATTTAACTGATTATGATCTTGATCCTTGACTATAGAATCCAGAGCAGGCTCTGATAATGTTGTTTTTTCTATTAGCTTATCCTCTTCAACATAGGATTTATCCCGATTATTTTTTACAGCTTGTGCTTTTATTTCGATTGATGAAAAAATCAGGCAATAAATAGAAATAACAACAACAATAAGAAATTTCATAAACTTTAAAGATTAGCGGTTTGACTTTATTGAACAAAAGTCATCTGAAAATCTGTGAATAAGGTTTTAGAAAGCGAAATCAGGAGTACGGATTTATAAATTAATACTCCGCTTTATGGCTGTAAAGCCTGAATCTGATAATTTAATGGCGTAGTACCGGTATGTTTTTTAAAGGCGGCGAAGAATGTAGATTTAGAATTAAAACCTACATCGTAACCAACAGATTCTAAAGTTAGTTTATCGTTTGATGTGATAATTTCGCAGGCATTATTGATTCTGAATTCATTTACGAAACTGGTAAAATTCTTTCCTAAGTTATTGTTTAAAAACTGCGACAATTGATAGCTTGGAATTTTTATTTCTTCAGATAAATCTTTTAAACTCAAATTCGGATTTTTGTATAATGCTTTTTCGTTCATTATTTTTTCCAGTTTTTGAGACAAAATGAAAGCTTCTTCTTCATTCAATTTTTTTTCTTTTTGAATATTGAGCAAAAACAAATCATCAGTTCTTGTTCGGTGTAAAAGAACCAAAATTATCAGGTATAAAATAAAAGTAAATGCGAGTGCGCCAGTAATACAGGAAACAAACGGAACTCTCACAAATCCTAAAAAGTAGGAAATAAATACTAAAGCAATTCCCAGAAAAATTGTTCCGAACCATCTTTCTGACGGAAGTGTATTTTGGTAATTCTGAATTATTTTCTCCAATAATAATCTGATTTCAAAACCTGAAATAAAAATATAAGTGAACCATTGAAGGAAAACAAAAGCTACAAAATAATCATTCCATAAAAGGGGATAATTTTGGTACGGAAATACAAAACCAATTATCAAAATAGTCAAAATCCAAATGGCTAAATGCGATTTCCATCTTACCGGAATCGTATTTTGAATTCCTGATTTTAAAGTAAAATATAAAAACGGCCCAATGAACAAACCAGCCGAAAGACCAATTTGCAAATAGTTTTTGTGCAGATTATTATTGAAATACACAAAAACGGTAACAGCAATTCTGGTACTTAAGGCGAATAAAAGTGTTCCAAGAAACAGATTAGAAAGGTATTTTTTCCTGGTAAAAAACAAAAAGTACAGACTTAGAATAAATCCGTTGAAAGCGCCTAAAGCACCAAAAAAGAATAATATTTCTTTCCCTAAACTCATATCTAAGTTTGTAATGCCTGAAGCTGATAATTAAGCGGTGTTGTTCCGGTATGTTTTTTAAAAGCGGCGAAGAATGTAGATTTTGAATTAAAACCCACATCGTAACCCACAGATTCTAATGTCAGTTTATCGTTTGAAGTGATTATTCTGCAAGCTTCGTTGATTCTGAATTCGTTTACGAAACTGGTAAAATTCTTTCCGAGATTGTTATTTAAAAATTGCGATAATTGATGGCTTGAAATATTAATTTCTTTGGATAAATCCTGCAGGTTTAAATTCGGGTTTTTATACAAACTTTTATCGTTCATTATATTTTCCAGTTTTTCGGCAATGATAACCGCCTCGGCATTTTCTATCTTTTTACCCGAAATTTTCTGGGCATTCAATAAAAACAAATCGTCGGTCTTTTTTCGGTATAAAAGAATGGAAATTATCAGATATAAAATAAAAGAAAAAACAACAGCTCCACTTATATAGGTTGCACCCGGAGCGCCCATAATGGCTAAAAAGTAAAATAGAAATAATAGAAAATTGCCGAGAAACAGCATTCCAAACCATGTTTCGGCTGGAGTCGCTTTTTCTTTTGTGCTTAAAATTTTCTTGAGAATTCCTTTAATTGTAAACGCTGAAAAGATAAGATATACGAGCCATTGAAAGTAAATGATTCTTATTAAATAGAAACTCCAAAGTGTTGGATAAATTTGATACGGATATTGCATTCCAACTCCAAGAATGAGAATTCCCCAAAACAAAAGAATAAACTTCCAGGATTTGGGCAATATATTGATTTCTTCAACTGCCGATCTTAAAAAATAATACAGACACGGCCCAATAAAAAAACAAGCTGTAAGTCCTAATTGCAAATACATTTTTGGAAGTTCGGGATCAAAATAAATAAAAACCGATTTTCCAATTCGGATACTTAAAGCAAACAAAAGTGCACCAAGGAAGTAATTGGTCAGGTATTTTTTCTTGGTAAAAAAGAAAAAATAAATCCCAAGAATTATTCCGTTGAAAGCTCCCAAAGCACTAAAAAAGAATAAAAGTTCTTTGCCGGTATCCATGTTTTAAATTCGTTTTATACTGAACAAAGCTAAAAAAAAGATTGATGTGTGATGAGAATTCTACTTCAAATTATAATTAAATATCATATATAAAATGAGAGATTGAGTTCAAAATCAGCTGGTTTCCCAATAAATAAAAGCCTCGCAATTTCTTGATTATATATACTACTTTTGAATTTTTAGAGTTAAAATCTTTATGTTGAAAAAATTACTGTTTTTTGCGGTGCTTTTTTGTTATTCCGGGCTTATGGCGCAGGATACGGAATCGCTGTACAAAACAAAAAAAGTAATTGCGGTAAAAGACACAATTCATCTTGAAAAATTCAGTATAAACTCCAATTTTTTTGAACTTTTAAACAGTAAAAATGAACCAATTGATTCGAGTTTTTACAAAATTGATTTTCAAAAAGGAACGCTTCTTTTAAACGAAAAATTCACTTCTATTTCAGATACTTTAATTGTCAATTATCTTAATTATCCTGATTTTCTAACTAAAGAATATGGTCTATATAAAGACAGTCAGGTTGTGAGCAATGATGTTGGGACTGAAAAATTATACAAAATTGATAATGCCAATGCTAAAAAAGTGACGCCTTTTGATGGTTTAAACACTTCCGGAAGTATTACCCGCGGCGTTACGATTGGAAATAATCAAAGTACGGTTTTGAATTCTAATCTGGATTTGCAGATTACGGGAAAAATCTCAGATAAAGTGAGCTTGCGGGCTTCACTTCAGGATAATAATATTCCGCTTCAAGATGGCGGTTATTCCCAAAAATTGGATCAGTTTGATAATATCTTTATGGAACTTTTTACGGATGACTGGAACATTCGGGCGGGAGATGTTTTTTTGGAGAATCGGAAAACACAATTCCTGAGTTTCAATAAAAAAGTTCAGGGACTTTCTGCCAGTTTTGATTTTGATACGGAAAAAAGTAAAACCAATGTTTTTGCTTCGGTTTCGTTTGTAAAAGGGCAATATGCCAAAAGTACTTTTACGGGTCAGGAAGGAAATCAGGGACCGTATAAATTAAAAGGCCAAAATGGCGAATTGTATGTTTTGGTTATTTCTGGTTCTGAGCGTGTTTATGTAAACGGTGTTTTGCTCAAACGCGGCGAAAACAATGATTATGTTATTGATTACAATGCGGGCGAAATTGTTTTTACTTCGCTTTTTCCTATTACTTCAGAAATGAGGATTAATGTTGAATATCAATATTCTGAACGAAATTATAATCGATTAGTTACCTACGCTGGAGCAACAACCGAAAATAAAAGCTGGAGTTTTGGCGGTTATTTATATTCTGAAAATGATTTAAAAAATCAGCCTTTACAGCAAAATTTATCGACAGAACAAGTTCAGATTTTGAGTCAGGCCGGAGATGATCCAAGTTTAATGACGGCTCCTTCTGCTTATGAAGATAAATATGCCGACAATAAAATATTGTATAAAAAAACGATTGTAAACGGGGTTGAAGTTTATGAGTATTCCAACAATTCTACCGATGTTTTGTACAATGTAAAGTTCAGTCTTGTTGGCAATAATCTGGGGAATTATATTATTCAGAACACGAATTCTGTCGAAAGAATTTATGAATATGTTTCGCCTGTTGGCAGTATTCCACAGGGAAATTATGAACCAATTGTGCAGCTGGTTGCGCCTATGAAAATTCAGGTTGCGACTTTTTTAGGAAAATACAATCCTGACGAAAAAACGCTTGTTGATTTTGAAATCGCAATGAGTAATAACGATAAAAATTTATTTTCCGGAATTGACGATTCTGACAATGAAGGAATTGCTTTTAAAACGAATATTAAAAAACGCCTTTTTACCAGAGACTGGACTCTGGACGGTTTTGCAAATTATCAATTTGTGCAGAAAGATTTTAGATCGGTCGAGCGTTTGTACAATATTGAGTTTAACCGAGACTGGAATTTAAATTCGACACTTTTAGGGAATCAGAGTTTATTGGTTACGGGCGTTAATTTTGATTTATTTGCAAAAAAAGAAACTTCAAATATTGGTTTGTTTACGTATCAATTTGAGAAATTAGATTTTACCGAAAGTTATTCGGGAGCGCGTCATACTACAACGGCTTTGTTTAAATTGAAGAAATGGACAATTCAAAATCAGGGCAGTTTTTTAAATTCTGATGCAACAGCTTCGACTTCAAAATTTATCAGAAACCAAACCCGGGCAAAATATCATTTTGGTAAAAACTGGGTTGGCGGAAGTTTACAGCTTGAAGACAATCAGGAAAAAGATAAAGTTACGAATCAGTTTTCGGCTTTAAGCCAAAGGTTTTCTGAATACGGTGTTTTTGTTGGGCGTGGCGACAGTACAAAAGTTTTTGTTGAATTGGGATATTTACATCGTAGAAACGATAGTTTGCAAAATGGTCTTTTGCAGCACGTAAACAATTCGCAGACGTACTTTTTAAAGTCAAAATTAATCCAAAATAAAACGACTGATTTAGCGGTTTATGCCAGTTACCGAAACCTTGATTTTACAGATTCGAGCCGAAAAAATGAGCCTTCGTTAAATTCAAGAATTTTGTATAACGACCGATTTTTTAATCAGTTTATGCAAATAGGAACGGCTTATGAAACAAGTTCGGGAACTATTGCTCAGCAGGAATTTACTTATGTTGAAGTTCCTACGGGACAAGGCGTTTATACCTGGAACGATTATAACGGAAACGGAATTCAGGAACTGGAAGAGTTTGAAATTGCTGCTTTTCCGGATCAGGCGAAATATATTCGAATTTTTCTCCCGAATCAGATTTACATTAAAACGAATCAGAATAAATTTTCGCAATCGGTTAATCTGAATCCGCTGCAATGGCAAAACGAAAAGGGCTGGAAAAAACTGCTTTCTTATTTCTACAATCAGACTTCGTTTATTATGGATCGCAAAGTGCGAAGCAATGGAGATCGTTTAGAACTGAATCCGTTTTATTCTTCTGAGGAAAATATTCTGGGTTTGAATTCAAGTTTCAGAAATAGCTTGTTTTACAATCGCGGTAAGCAAAAACATTCTGTTACATATTCTTACCTTATTAATAACGGTAAAAATTTGCTTTCTATTGGTTCTCAAAATGTCAAAAACAGTTCGCATCAATTGCAGTATACGCATTTGTACCAAAAAAGCTGGCTGTTTAATTTGTTTACCAAAACGATAAAAACAGATTTGATTTCGGAGGATTTTGTCGAAAAGAATTATGATTTAAAAGGGTATCAGGTTGCGCCAAAAATTAGTTATTTGTTTTCAAAAAATACAAGTCTGGATTTCTTTTATGAGTTTCAGAACAAGGAAAACAAAATTGGAAATCAGGAGAGTTTAGTCCAAAACAGGCTTGGAACCTCATTTTCTTTTGCGGGCGAAAAGAAAGTAACGGTAAATGGCGAGTTTTCTTTTTATGAAAATAAGTTTACGGGAAATGAGTTTTCTTCTGTTGGTTTTCAAATGCTGGAAGGATTGCAGGCGGGTCAGAATTTAGTCTGGAAATTGCTTTTGCAAAAAAACATTACTTCTTTTTTAGATGTTAATTTAAATTATCAGGGACGTAAAAGCGAGACTGGAAATACGATACATACAGGAAATGTTCAGCTTCGTGCTTATTTTTAACACTTTACGAAAAACATAAGAATTAATTGCTTAATTTTAAATGAAATTTAAACTCTAAACCACCATGAAAAAATTATTATTACTTTGTTTTATAGTAGTTTTATCTACTAATTTCTACGCGCAGGAAACTACTAAAGACACTAAGGCTAAAACAGAGGCTAAGGCCAAAAAAGCAAAATCTGATGCTGACAAAGCAAAAGCCGATGCTAAAGAAGAAGCCACTAAAGCTAAAAAAGAAGCATCAAAAGCCACTGACGCATCTGCAAAAGCGGAAAAAGATGCGGCAGCCAAAACTAAAAAAGCAGCAGACAAAGAAGCTGCAAAAACTAAAAAAGAAGCTGCAAGCGCAAAAACAGAAGCGACTAAGGCAAAAAAAGCTTCTGATAAAGCTGAAGGGGCAAAAGCTGACGCCAAAAAAGCAAAAACCGATGCTGACGCAGCAAGTAAATCTGCTAAGAAAGATGCCGCTGCAGCTAAAAAATCAGCTACAAAAACTGTAAAAGAAACTAACGAAAAAGCTCCAAAAACACCGGATAAGGTTACTGGAGAATACAATGGTAAAAAAGTGTACACTGGTCCAAAAGGCGGAAAATACTATATTAACAAAAACGGAAACAAAACTTATATTCAGGATTAAAGAAAAGGGGCTAAGGTACTAAGTTGTTAAGGTACTGAGATGCTGAAATTCTAATATATTAAGATACGAGACTTTAAAGCCGAACATAAGTTCGGCTTTTTATTTGCTGAGAAAAAACTTAGAACCTTAGTATCTCAGTACCTTAGCAACTTAACATACAAGTAACTTTGTTTTTTGAATTGATATATTTTCTTCTTCTTTTTAACGAAAAACAAAGCCTGAGAACGCCTGTAGAGTTAATAATTTAGTAATGTGTGCGAAATAACATAAAAAACATATTTATCTATCTTCGTTTTTTAAAAGCGTTAAAAACTATGAGCATTGATTATTCTGCTAACAAAACTATATTAGTTGCTCCGTTAAATTGGGGACTTGGGCATGCCACTAGATGTATCCCTATAATTAAGGCGCTTCAAGAAAATAATTTTATTCCGATTATTGCTTCTGACGGTGTTGCGCTGGCTTTATTACGAAAGGAATTTCCATACATTCAAACTCTGGAACTGCCTTCTTATCATATTGAATATGCTAAGAATGGTAAAAACTTTAAATGGAAGCTGATTAAAAATCTTCCGAAAATGATTACGGCCATTTTAGATGAAAAGAAAATGGTGAATGGCTGGATTAAAAAACATGGTATTGACGGAATTATTTCGGATAACCGACTGGGTGTTTTCAGCAAAAAAGTACCTTCTGTTTTTATGACGCATCAGTTGAATGTGATGACAGGAAACACGACTTGGTTTACCAGTAAATGTCATCAGCATTTTATAAAAAAGTATACAGAATGCTGGGTTCCTGATTCTAATGATAAAGTGAATCTTACGGGAGATTTGGGACATCTTAAAACAGATGAACTGAACCTGCGATATATTGGGCCTTTGAGCAGAATGAAGAAAAAGGAAACGCCAAAGATTTATGACTTGATGATTATTTTATCTGGGCCCGAACCTCAGCGTACTTTTCTGGATGAAAAACTGCAAAAAGAAGCTGCTAAATTTAATGGAAAGGTTGTTTTTGTACAGGGAATTGTTGAGAAAACCCAGGAAAAATGGGAAGCAGGAAATGTTACCTATTACAATTTCATGAACTCAAAACAGCTGGAACAAACTTTTAACGAAAGTGAATTTGTGCTTTGCCGTTCTGGTTATACCACTGTTATGGATTTGGCTAAATTAGGAATGAAAGCTTTTTTTATTCCTACACCGGGACAGTATGAACAGGAATATCTGGCGATAAAACTTCAGGAAGAAAATCTTGTACCGTATGCAATGCAAGACGATTTTACGATTGAAGATTTATCAAAGGTAAAGTCGTTTAAAGGTTTGTCCCAATTTAAAAATGAAATAGACTGGGACTTATTATTTAGTGTTTTTGAAGATCATTTATAAAAAATAAAAAATCCGTGTCAATCAGCGTTTTCACGATAGTGAATCTGTATAATCTGCGTCGAAAATTAGACACCGATTAAACTGATTTGCTTTCGCAAAGTCGCTGATTAACACGGATTTTATTTTTATTTTTTTAGAAGTTGAACTGCGCTTGCAATCGCAATAAATTTCCTTGTTGCCTGTTTATTGGAAGCGCACTGTCTTCAAAAGTTCTGTCGGCGATTACATATTCTGCCGTTAGTTCAAAAGCTTTAATGGGCTGCCATTCGACACCAAATTCATAATCTCTTACGACATAACTTCTGGCATCTTTTTCGTATTTCTTTCCTCCGTCATAATATTGAAATTTGGCGAAAGGATAAATACGCTGTTTTTTAAGATCCCATTTATAATTTAGTAAAACGTAACCTCCGTTTAAATCGGTTTCATCAACATGGTTGGTTAATGTATTATAACGCGGGCCTCTACCTATATTATATTCTGTCTGGATTCCGAATGGTCTTGGATATAAAACAAAAGTTGCTCCAAGTCTTTGGTCTTTTACATATTGCGGATCGTCAACACTTACTCCATTAGAAATTTCTCCGGTAAAAGCCCATTTTCCTGTGTAAGCCTGAATTCCCGGTTCGATAATCTGGCTTCCTATTACAAATGGATAAGTTACTCTGGCTACAACATTAATATCTCTGTTTCCGTCTATTTTATTGGCGATTTGCCCATTGTAAACTCCAAAAGCAAAAACTCCATAATCACCAGATCCTTTGAATCCATCTTTAACCAGCATTTCAAAACGTTCTCTTATTTTGGCTGGTGCCCAGTAAAAGAACATACCTAAATCACGCTCATTTGCTATTGAACTGTTTATGGCATCGGCACGATCAAGAGTTAAACGCTGTCCGCTTGACTGCATGTTTTCGAAGCCGTATGGAATTTTACTTTGTCCGATACGAACGCGGTATTCTTTTTTCTTATCAAAAGAAAGATCAAAATAAAGATCTCGAATCTGCACGAAATTCTGAATTCCGGTTACGGGTGAACTGGCAAAATCGGGCTGAAAATAGAAATATACATTTGGATGAACCTGACCTGAAAATATTAAACGCGCACGGCGAATAAAAAGTCCGTTATTTGATTTTGCGTCTGGAGCTGTTGAAGTTGTTCCCCAGGATTTATCGCACTGATCACAGGAAACTTTGTCATTTGTAGAAAAAAGTCCGTTGTACCTAATTTGAGCATAACCTCTTAAAGAGATTCTGTCGTACCAGTGTTCTTCAATTCCTCCTCCGGATTTAGTCTCCGGAAGTTTTGCTTTATTGATGGAATCTAAAATACGAAGTACTTCATTTTTTACTTCTTGTTTGTTTATTTCCTGTGCATTTGCAGCACAAGTAAGCAGCATTAAAACGGCTAATATTTTTCTTTTTATCATTAGTTCTTTAATTCCCTTAATTTCAGGATGCAAAGATGACTCACCTATGTTAAGAAATCATTAACAAGATGTTACTATAATAAAAATTTAATGTTATCGACTAAAAGCGTATGTTGATTTATTGTTAAACCCCTTGTTTTAGGGCTTTCAGCAAAAATGAACTTACAATTTTTTAACGTCGGCTTTTTGTATTTTAAATGCTTTTTCGAGCGTAAAAGAGAATTCTGAACCAATTCCGAACTCACTTTCTACATAAACTTTCTCTTTATGAGCTTCAATAATATGTTTTACAATGGCCAAACCTAAACCAGAACCTCCTTCAGAACGTGTTCCACTTTTGTCAACTCGGTAAAAACGTTCAAAAAGTCTTGGAATGTTTTGTTTTTCAACTCCTTCTCCATTATCACTTATACGAATTAAGACTTTTTTCTTGGTTAGGTTTACAACGCCAACTTCTGTCAAACCGCCTTCTTTTCCGTATTTAATTGAATTCACAATTAGGTTTTCTAAAACTTGCTGAATCCTGTCCTGATCTCCGCGAATAATTACGGACTGTACATTTTTACTTTCAAAAGCCAGTTTGATTTTCTTTTTATCGGCTTTCATTTCCAATAAATCAAAAACATTCTGAATCAGTTCAACGATATCAAAATCAGTCATATTCAAATCTAAATCACCAGACTCCAGTTTGGTAATCATATCTAAATCTTCGACTATATATATAAGACGTTCTACTCCTTTTTCGGCACGTTTTAAATATTTTTTTCGAATGTTTTTATCGTCCATTGCACCATCAAGCAAAGTCGAAACATAGCCCTGAACGGTAAATAAAGGTGTTTTTAATTCGTGCGAAACGTTACCCAGAAATTCTCTGCGGTATTGTTCACGAATTTCGAGCATTTCGATTTCGAGCTTTTTATCGGTTGCAAACTTTTTCACTTCTCGCGAAAGCGTTTCCATGTCGGTTGTTATAGGCTGGTTAATTAGTGTTGTGGATTCTAATAACGAAACCTCATCGTATATTTTCTTTACTCTTCGATAAATAAAACGTTCGACGCGATATTGCAAAACCAAAAAGGAGAATATATAAATGGATATTATGAAAATGATTCCAAATGCAATTTGGTGTTTTAACTGATTTTTATACAATAACGACATCAGAATCAGTACAAATCCTGTCGAGAAAAGACTGATATACAATGCCGATTTTATAGCAAATTTGTATGTTTTTTTAAAATTAATTTTCATTGATATTTTTAAAATAATAAAACCATTTATAAGGCTGCTTTTTTTACCATATAAGTGATATAAGTTCATTTAAAGATAAAAACTTATTTCTAAGAATTACATACGAACTTAAAAAAGTAAATCTTTGTCAAAGTTCAGAACTTTGACAAAGATAAAATTAGATTTAAAAAGTATATACACTATAATTTAAATGAACTTATATCACTTATATGGTGTAAACTTTTATAGAATGTTTAAACTTCAAATTTATAACCAACACCTTTTATGGTTTTAAAAAGGTCTTCTCCTATTTTTTCACGCAGTTTTCTGATGTGAACATCGATTGTTCTTCCTCCTACTACAACTTCATTCCCCCAAACTTTATCAAGGATCTCGTCTCTTTTGAAAACTTTTCCTGGTTTTGAAGCTAATAAATAAAATAATTCGAATTCTTTTCTTGGTAAAGCAATTTCGACATTGCCTTTTATGATTTTGTATTCTTCGCGGTTAATCTCGATTCCGCCAACATTTATAGTATCTGTAACGACTTCTTGTTCTTTTAACCTTCTTAACAAAGCCTTTACTTTAGACACTAATAATTTTGGTTTGATTGGCTTTGTAATATAGTCGTCAGCACCTGCGTCAAAACCAGCTACTTGCGAATAATCTTCGCTTCTTGCGGTAAGAAATGTTATGATAACATTATTTAACTCAGGAATTTTTCTGATGTGCTCACAAGCTTCCATCCCGTCCATTTCTGCCATCATCACGTCCATGATAATTAATTCCGGCAATTCTTTCTGAGCCTTTGCTATAGCGTCTTTTCCGTTAGATGCTGTAACAATCTGGTAGCCTTCCTGAGCGAGGTTATAGCCAACGATTTCTAAAATGTCCGGTTCGTCGTCAACTAATAAAATCTTAGTTTGTGTTTTTTTCATAAATAGCAAAAATTGAGATTTTTACATCAAATATTCTTATTTATTTATCCGATGTTTTTTATTTCACAGGGTAAATATACTAACAAATGAACGGTTAAAAATTGGTGTTAACCGTAATTTAATCTGGTAACAATTTCATAATCTTAACAACACAAAAACATAACAAGTCCGTAACATGAACTTTACAGGGCGGTTCTTTCTTTGCACAAAAATAAATTAAACACAACACACAAATGAAATTCAATTTAAGATTTCTATTTATTGCATTATTTATCTGTACGATTTCGATCGCGCAAAACAAAGGTACGATTTCTGGAGTTCTGACTGACAAAGAAACGAACAATGCGGCGTTACCTTTTGCTAATGTTTTAATTAAAGGTACAAATATTAGCGTAAACACTGACATTGACGGAAAATATTCGTTGAATGTAAATCCTGGAAACTATACTATTGTTTTTAGTTTTGTAGGATATGAAACAAAAGAAGCTCCAGTTACTGTAAAAGCAGGCGAAACTGTTACAGTTAATCAAGTACTATCATCAGGAAGTTTTACCCTAAAAGATGTTGTTGTAAAATCTACAGCAAGTAAAGAAAAAGAAACTGCTCTTTTATTAGAACAAAAAAATGCTGTTGTAATCAAACAAAGTATTGGTGCACAGGAAATGTCTAGAAAAGGTGTTAGTGACGTTGAAGAGGGCTTAACTAAAATAACAGGAATCACTAAGGTAGACGGAAGAGGTTTATTCGTAAGAGGTTTAGAGGATCGTTACAATAGTCTTTTACTTAATGACTTGGCTGTTCCATCAAACAATCCATTTAAAAAAATCATTCCTTTAGATATTTTTCCAACCGATATTGTAAGTGTTTTAGAAACATACAAAACTTTCAATACTAATTTATATGGTGATTTTGCAGGAGCTACTTTCAATATCATAACAACTGCTACTGGAAAAAGCCAAACGAAAATTAATTTTGGAGCTGGTTATACTATCAATAATAACCTGAAAAAGTTCCTTATTTCTCAAGACGCAACTTCAACATCTGATTTTTTTGGATTTTCAGGTAACGAAAGAGATTTACCATCTGCAATAAACAAAAACCCTAGTTTTCAAACATTAACTGCGGACCAAGCTGCAAACGGATTTGGTTCAGGGTTTGACGTTAAAAGTGATGTATCTCCTTTAAACACAAGTTTTGGAATTACTCATTCAGAAAAATTCAATATAGGTAAAAATCAAAACGTATTTCAATATTTGTTATCACTTAACTATGATAATAAATATCAAATTAGAACCGGTGCAGATAGATTTTTCAATCCGGGGCAAGGAAACTATATTAATGATCTAGTTACAACACAATACAAGTTTATAACAAACTCATCTGCATTAGCAGCATTAACTTATAAAACAAACAGATTTTCTCTTACATCAAACACCACCTATTTAAGATCGACCGAAAATTCAATACAAGATCAGTTAGGTTATACGAATTCTAATGTAAACCAGCCAAATGGTTTTATAAGAATGAACCAATTGCAAGAGTCTACTTTTTTCAACACACAATTGTTTGGTAATTACAAAATAACTGAGGATGGAAGACACTCAATAAAATCTGGTGTTTCATACTCTACAACACAATACGAACTTCCTGATAGAAAATCTTTCAGTGGTATTAAGATTGACGACAATACAACTTCAATATCGTATAGTGGTAATAGTATAGTTAGACAATATCTTGATTTCAAAGGCGATGAACATATCTCCGGTTTACTTGAATACAGTTGGAAATTTGGCAATGAAGACATTAGCAAATCGCACAAGCTTACAACAGGTTATAACGGTTATATGAATAAAATGGGATCTGAATATAGATTTTTAGTATCACAAAGACTAAACTCAAATAGTATTACTTTCCCAACTAATACTCCTGATGCAATTTTAAGAGATGAAATCTTAAACAATAATTTCACCTATAATGATGGAACAAACCCAACTTACAAAGCAATGTTAGAAGAGTTTGTTAACGCCGGATACTTAGATTTAGCCTTTAAATTTTCCGAAAAAATAGAATTAAATGTAGGTGTAAGAGCTGAACAGACTCATAGAGAAACAGAATACAAGGATGCAGGAAGTTTTGAAGATCCGTATAAAACAATAACTGTTGATAAAACAGATTTTTTACCGTCTCTGAATGCAAAATATATCTTAAATCCAAATTCAAACGTACGATTTGCAGCCTCAAAAACAATTACAAGGCCTGTAATTATGGAGTCTTACCCTCTTGAGTTTGTAAATCCAGATGGTACTATAGAACAAGGTAACCCTTTATTAATCAATAGCGACAATTACAATTTTGATTTGAAATACGAGTTATTCCCAACCAATAAGGAATTAATTTCTGCTACAATTTTTACTAAAATAATAGAAAATCCTATTGAAAGATTATTTACAAATTCAGCAGGAAGCGGCGGTCAGATTATGACATACGGCAATTCTAAACAAGCCTTTCTTTATGGTGCTGAATTTGAATTCTTATTCCAATTAGAAAGAATTTCAAAATCATTATCTAATTTCTCATTTGGTGCAAATGCCTCATTAATGGATTCAAAAGTAACTATTGAAAAAGTTTTTAAAAATGGTGTTAACAATCCAGAAACAATTGCCGAGGATGCTGATCCAACTCGAAAACTACAAGGAGCATCACCTTGGATAGTAAATGCTGATCTTAGATACGATTCTGAGTTTAGTGAAAAATGGAAAAGTTCTATGACTATGGTATACAATCTTTACAGCAAAAGAATCTATGCTGTGGGAACAAATAAATTAGATAATTATTATGAAATGCCGTTTGGTAAACTTGACTTTATTTGGCAAAACAAAATTTCAGACAAATTCGATGTTAAATTATCAGTAGACAATCTATTAAATCCAGCCTACAAAATTGAAATGGGTGAAAAGAGTAGACTTGAGATAACCGAAAGTGATTTAACGGTAAGAGAATATAAAAAAGGAGTTGGTTTCTCTATGAATATATCTTATACATTTTAAAAAAGCACTTAACAATTACAAAACATAAACTTAAACAACGAGTCATAATTTCATAACATTCTCTTAAATAGATTGAATGGGGCTCGAATTAAATTTGTTTAGGTTTAAAATAAATAAAACAAAACACAAAACTTATGAAAAAATTAGTATTCTGCTTAGCAGTTTTGGGAAGTATCTTTACAGGATGTTCTAGTGACGACAATAATGATACACCTATAAAACAACCAGTAACCGGAGAAATATCTTCAGATATTACAGTAAGCAAAACTTATGCATATGGTAACTACACTTTAAAAGGAATGATTAAAGTTAGCAACGGTGCAACCCTTACTTTCGAAGCTGGTTCTACAATTACTTGCGATAAATCTACTGGACAAAATGGTCTTGTAATATTAAATGGAGGAAAATTAATTGCTAATGGTACTGCTGATGCTCCAATCGTTTTTACTGAAAAATCAAAAATAGGAGGTGCTTGGGCTGGTATTATTATGTATGGAGATGCTCCAATTGTAAATTCAGCAACTGCTCCTGCTCCACAAACAGCAGTTTCAGAAGATGGTTTAGGATTAACATACGGAGGTTCAAATCCAACACACAATGGAGGTTCATTAAAATATGTAAGAGTTGAATATGCTGGACAAGTAATCACATCTAACAGTAAAGAAAATAACGGATTCTCTTTCTACTCTGTTGGTTCAGGAACTGTATTAGAAAATTTAGTTTCTTATAAAGGTAATGACGATGGTTTTGAATTTTATGGAGGAACAGTAAGTTTGAAAAACTCAATTTCTTACGGAAACTCTGATGACTCTTTTGACTGGCAAGACGGATGGAGAGGTCAAGACAATACAAACTGGTTTGCATACCAAACAGGAGTTGCTAACTACGGTTTAGAGGTAGAAGCAAAAAGTGTTGACAATGCGTTCTGGCCAAAAGTTACTAACATCACTCTTAAAAGAGCTGCTGGTACAACTACAGAAGCACAAGGCGAAATTCAATTGGACGCTATCCAATTTAAAAAAGAAGGAAATGGTGATTACAGCAACATCGTAGTTGATGGTTATGTTAGCCAAACTACTCCAGCTGCTTACAACGGTGGTGTAATTCAAATATTAGACAAAGCTACTTATGATCACCAAGTTGCTGCAGGAAAAATCAAATTAAACAACGTGAAAATCACAAACTCTCCTCTTACTTTCATTTCAGGAGTTCCTGCTTCATTCACAGTAACTGCAGCTAGTTTTGTTCCTGCATCAAACTGGACAACTAGTACTAATGCTACAGGAGCTACTTTAACTGGTGGTGCTTGGGCTACAGTTGATGGTGTAAACTTATTAGCAAAACTATAAGTTCTTCACACATATAAAAATGTTAAAAACATCCTAAATTATTAGGATGTTTTTTTTTGGCGTAGTTTTTGTAATTTTTTTTGTATATTTACTTACACAAACAAATGCGATGGCAAAAAACTACTTTTATATTACATTCTTATTGGCTTTTTTCTTTACTGTAAGTGTCTCGGCACAAGACAGTAAGCAATTACCAAAAACTCAAGACGCTGCGGGCATTGAGGGACTAAGCTTGTACCCTAACCCAGTTACCAGCGGAAGAGTATATATTTCTTCTAAAAATGATCTGGAGAAAGAAATAATCGTTTTTGATATATTAGGAAAAAAAGTACTGCAGACGCATTTAGCTTCCAGAGAACTTAGTGTTGCAGATTTAGTTCCAGGCGTTTATATCATAAAGATAAGTGAACAAAATGCCTCCTCAACCCGAAAACTTATTATTAGATAAATATAAAAAAGCTCCTACTTGGGAGCTTTTTTTATAGTTTGCAGTGTTCAGTTTTTTAGTATTGAGTTTTTATAAAAGCTTATAAACGTGAAATTAGGCTGAACACCAAAAAACTGAACACTGAACACTAAAAATTAAATATCTTTGCACAAAAAAAGTTTTGATTACAGCCAGCGATATATTTACGATTTCAAGCCATAAACAATTTGAAAAAACAGCATTAAAAGTGTTTCGCTTTCAATACGCTAACAATGCCGTATATCGTGATTTTTGTAATTTTTTAAAGACAGATGTTCAGCAGGTAAAATCATTACAGCAAATTCCTTTTTTACCCATTCAGTTTTTCAAAAGCCACAATGTGGTTTCTAACGAAAATCCTGCACAGGTAACTTTTACCAGCAGCGGTACAACCGGAATGATTACCAGCCGACATTTAGTGACCGATGTTTCCTTATATGAGGAAAGTTACCGCAAGGGATTTTCTCAATTTTACGGCAACATCGAAGATTATGTTGTTTTAGCGCTTTTGCCGTCTTATTTAGAACGCGAGGGATCTTCGCTTATTTATATGGTCGAAGACTTGATAAACCTATCCAATCAACCCGAAAGCGGCTTTTATTTACACAATCACGACGATTTAATTAAAAAGCTGACTGAATTAGACGAAGCGGGTCAAAATGTGATTTTAATTGGTGTTACATACGCCTTATTAGATTTAATTGAAAAACATCAATTCAACCTTCAAAATACCATTATTATGGAAACCGGCGGAATGAAAGGAAAACGCAAAGAAATGATTCGTGAAGAACTTCATGAAATACTTTGCAAAGGTTTTGGTGTTTCTTCTATTCACTCAGAATACGGAATGACAGAGCTTTTAGCGCAAGCTTACTCTCTGGGCGAAGGCATTTTTGAATGTCCGTCATGGATGCATATTTTAGTTCGTGACCCAGAAGATGCTCTCACTTATGTAAACGATGGAAAAACCGGAGGAATAAACGTAATTGATTTAGCTAATATCAATTCATGTTCTTTTATTGCAACGCAGGATTTAGGCAAAAAAAATCCCAACAATTCTTTTGAAGTTTTGGGACGTTTTGATAATTCTGATATTCGCGGCTGTAACTTAATGGTTCTTTAAATCGTAATCCTTTTTTCGCTCTTTATTATCGCTGAGTTTGTAGCTCTAATTTTTACTTTATGTTGTAAAAGTATCTCAAGAAACAAATCTGGAGAAAACATAAAAGCACTAAACTCTTCCATTAGAGTAGGAATTGCTAAAATTCCATTAACTCGTTTATTGCTACCTATAATTTCTCTTCCTCTAAAATATTTAACACTTTCAACAACTTGATCTATCATTTTTTTAGGGTAGCCATTTTTAACATCTGAAGCTGTTTTTAAATCTTTCGAATATTTACATTCAATAAATAAAACCCAATCCGTTTCAATACAACTTTCAGGAAACACAACACATTCACATTGTTGACTGTAAAAACCAGCTTCGATTTCTAAAGCATTATCTTTAAAACCTGTAAAGCAAACACAAACACCTTCTGCATTTTTCAAATGAACATAATTCACATCAGGCTCATCTTCTAAAACCTCAACATCTCCTCCATTAATTTTTTTATAATCAACAATATATAAATTTTCAGAAGACGTTTCTACTATTATCTGTTTTGGCAAATGGGCTTGAATATTACTCTTCATATTCAAAATGATTTAACATTTCATAATATTCATTCATAATATCATTCATTACTGTATTAAAATAATGCTTATCTACAGTACCTGTTTTTGAATTTTTAATAGATTTCAAAGCACCATTTTTACTATCTATTTCAAAAACATTAACCTGTGATGGTGAGATCCAAGAATTAAAACTTAAAAATTCCTTTTTTTCTTCTTCAGTTAATTTATCTGAAATAACACTCCCCATCAAACAATTATTGATTGCATAAAGTATATATGGGCTGTGTGTCGTAAGAATCAAAGAATGATCTCTTTCTCCTTGTATTTTATTAAATAAATAATAGATTAAATCTCTTTGTGTTTCTGGAAAAAGATTTTGCTCTGGTTCTTCAATAATGAATTGAGTTTTATGATAGTGAATTGGCAAAGCGTCTTTACCGTCTGGATAAACCCAACCATTACGGCTAACTCCTTTATTGTCCGTATAAGTAACATTTATAATCTTTCCGGAATTCTCTGATTTCTGACTTAAATAATTCAATTCTGCAACAGATGGAGACACATCTTCTTTATAAAAACCATTTGTCAAATATTCGACTAATAACACAAGCGGGATAACCGATTGTAAACCACTTGATCCTGCCCTCAAATATAGCTCTTCTTTGTTTTTTAAGGTAATTACATCTAAATCGTTGATCTTATCGTTATGAAAGTTAACATCTAAGTTCAACACGGAAATCCCTTCACCTTTTTGAAAATTTTTTTTAGCAGCATACCAATCATAGACAAAGTTCATAATGTTATCATTAGTTTCTTTGTATTTACTAAGATTTGGAATAACGGAAACAAAATTTCTTTCGGACGGAATGTAAATATTTTTTGTTTTTAGATAATCTCTACTATTTTCTTTCTCAATTATATTTTCTTTATTGTCTCGCCATTTATATGAAATTTCAATGAAATCACTACTATATTTGAAATAAGACTTTTCAGAAAAATAAGCTTCACTAAGTCTATGAAAATCTAAAAGTTGGTATTCAATTTTATCTTCATACTGTCCATCCAATAAATATCTTTTTTCAACCCATTGACAATAACTGATAATTTTAGCAATAGTACTTTTACCACTACTTTGAGGTCCCATAAAAACATTCACTTTGTTCAATTCAATTTCAATATCTGAAATCGGACCTATATTTCTAATTATTAATTTTGTCATTTTTTGATATTTTAGATTTAAAATTCACCTTAAACCACTCTTATCACGAAGTAATTTTTCTTTCCACTTTGTAACAACACAAACTGATTGTTAATCAAATCATTTGCACTCAACACAAAATCTTCTTTAATTTTTTCTCTGTTTACAGAAATTGAATTCGCTGTTAAAGCTCTTCTCGCCTCTCCGTTTGATTTAAAGAAACCCGTTTTTTCATTTAAAACTGAGATGATATCCAATCCGTTTTCTAAATCTGCTTTTGCGATTTCAGCCTGAGGAACACCATCAAAAACTTCTAAGAAAGTAGCCTCATCTAATTGTTTCAAATCTTCGGCAGTAGAATTTCCAAATAAAATATTCGAAGCCTGAATTGCTTTTTCTAATTCTTCTTTACTGTGAACAAAAATCGTAATTTCTTCAGCCAGTTTCTTTTGTAAAATTCTTAAATGCGGCGCTGCCTGATGTTCAGCAATTAAACCATCAATAGTTTCTTTATCTAAGAAAGTAAAGATTTTAATATATTTCTCTGCATCAACATCTGTAGCATTTACCCAAAACTGGTAAAATTTGTAAACAGAAGTTTTATCAGCATCCAGCCAAACATTTCCACCTTCAGATTTACCGAATTTAGATCCGTCTGCTTTTGTAATTAATGGCGTTGTTAATGCAAAAGCTTTTGCACTTTCTCCACCCATTCTGCGTACTAATTCTGTACCCGTGGTAATATTTCCCCATTGGTCAGAACCTCCCATTTGCAAAAGGCAGTTATTGTTTTTATATAAATGATAAAAATCGTATCCCTGAATTAATTGATAAGTAAACTCTGTGAAAGACATTCCTTCACCTTCTCCGTTAATTCTCTTTTTAACAGAATCCTTCGCCATCATATAGTTTACCGTAATACGTTTTCCAACTTCACGGGCAAAATCAATAAACGAGAATTCTTTCATCCAGTCATAGTTGTTTACCATAATTGGAGCATTTGCTTCTTTTGAATTAAAATCTAAGAAACGAGACAGGACACTTTTGATTCCGGCAACGTTTTTAGCCAAAGTTTCTTCGTTCAACAAATTTCTTTCGTCAGATTTTCCAGAAGGATCACCAATCATTCCGGTCGCGCCGCCCACAAGAGCAATTGGCTGATGACCAAAATTCTTTAAATGAACCAATAAAATAATCTGAACCATACTGCCTATGTGCAGCGAATCTGCCGTTGGATCAAAACCAATATATGCCGCCGTTACCTCTTTTAGCAATTGTTCTTCCGTTCCTGGCATGCTATCATGGTATAAACCGCGCCACTTTAATTCTTCAACTAGATTCTTCATTTTTTAAAATATTTTGCGCAAATATAATCAATGACAATGGCAATATCAAAAACTTATGCCACAAAGGCACAAAGGCGCAAATATTATTAAAAAACAAAAAAACTTTGCGCCTTTGTGCCTTTGTGGCAAAACCCAAAAAACTTATCTTTACAAAATGGTATTAGTAACTGGCGGAACAGGTTTAGTAGGCTCACATTTATTGCTTCATTTAATTGAAAATGGAGAAAATGTCCGGGCTATTTACCGAACCGAAAGCAATATTCAAAAAACAAAATCGGTTTTTGAATTGTATCAAAAAGCTGATTTATTTGAAAAAATAGAATGGCTTGAAGCCGATATTTTAGATGTTCCTTCTTTAGAAATTGCTTTTAATACTATTGATTACGTTTACCATTGTGCCGCATTTATTTCTTTTGATCCTACAGATGAAGAAATACTCCGAAAAACCAATATTGAAGGAACAGCCAATATGGTTAATTTTTCTCTTGCCAGAGGAATAAAGAAATTCTGTTTTGTGAGTTCTATTGCCGCTCTTGGCGATTTAGCCCCACATGAAACTTATATTACTGAAGAAACCGACTGGAATCCCGAAAAACCACACAGCGATTACGCCATTTCTAAATATGGTGCCGAAATGGAAGTCTGGCGTGCGCATCAGGAAGGTTTAGATGTAATTATCGTAAATCCGGGTGTTATTTTAGGCCCAATTCCGAAAACGAAAAGTAAACAGCAGGGAAGTGCAGAATTGTATGTAAAAGTCGCAAACGGACTTCCTTTTTATACACTCGGAAGCACTGGTTTTATTTCTATTGATGATGTTGTAAAAACAATGTATCAGTTAATGAAAAGCGATATTAAAAACGAACGTTTTACTTTAATTACAGACAATGTTGTTTTTAAAGATATTCTGAACACCATTGCCGATGTTTTAAAAGTCAAAAAACCGCATCTTCATGCAAAACCTTTTTTAATGAATTTCCTTTGGATTGCTGACGGAATATTTTCGACTTTATTTTTTCAAAAAAGAACCATTACAAAAGCGACTGCAAAAGCATCTTATTCTAAAAATCTGTATTCGAATGAAAAAATAAAAACCGTTCTGGGAACAGTTTTTTTAGATGTACATCAATACATAAAAGACATTTCGAAGTTATAAACCTTATCTTCTAGGTGGTTTTTTCATCTGTCGTCTTATCGAATCGAGATTTATTTGTTGTTTTGAAGTTTTTTTGATTGAATCCTTCGGAGTTTTTGGAGTCTCTTTAAGTTTCTTTTTGGCTTCTTTCGCTGCTTTTTTATTTTCAATTGTAACAAGAGAATCTGCAGCTCGCTCGGCTACTTTTAACCGCTTGCCTACTTCATCAAACATATCTTTGTAGTTCTCATAATCTGCAGCATAGTACATATTATTTTGAGCAAACTGAAGACTGTCGACTTTATATTTTTTTAAAATGAATTTCGTTGGGCTCGTTTCTGTAGAATCTAACAATTCCTGATGTTGGTATTTCATTGCTTCCAGAAGAGACAAATCATACATAATATCAATCATTTTATCTTTCTCAATAAGTTTTGCAGGCTGTTTTACAACCTCCTTTTTACAACTTACAGAAAGAAACAAAACCAATAGTATTACTAAACAATTCTTCATTTCAGCTTTTTATCTATCAAACAATAATCGTTTTCCGGCGCGGACATCTTTTACTTTAAAGTTATTGTAAACCAATTCTCCGTTTACAAAAGTATGTGTAATTCTAGATTTAAAAGCCATATTTTCAAATGGAGACCAGCCGCATTTGTACAAAATATTATCTGAATTTACACTCCACGGCAAACTTGGGTTTACAATCACTAAATCGGCAAAATAACCTTCTTTAACAAACCCTCTTTTTTCAATTTTGAAAATCTTAGCAGGATTGTGGCACATTTTTTCCACGATTTTCTCCACAGTGATTTTTCCTTGGTGATGCGCCTCAAACATTGCCACAACTGCGTGCTGCACAAGCGGCCCTCCAGAAGGAGCTTTTAAATATGATTGTAATTTTTCTTCTTTAGTATGAGGCGCATGGTCTGTTGCAATAACATCAATTCGGCCGTCATTTAAAGCTTTCCAAAGTTCAGCTCTGTCGTGTTCTGTTTTAACAGCAGGATTCCATTTGATGAAATTCCCTTTTGTTTTGTAATCTTCATCGGTAAACCAAAGATGATGTACACAAACCTCAGCGGTGATTTTTTTATCTTCTAATGGAATTTTATTAGTAAACAACTCCATTTCTTTTGCTGTAGAAAGATGAAAAATATGCAAACGTGCTCCGGTTTTTTTCGCCAAAGCCACCGCTTTTGAAGACGAAAGATAACAAGCCTCGGCACTTCTAATTAAATTGTGTGCCGTTACCGGAATATCTTCACCGTATTTTTCCTTGAATTCTGCTAAATTATTTTGAATCGTAGTTTCATCTTCGCAATGCACCGCAATTAACATTGGAGTACTTGAAAAGATTCTTTCTAGAGTTTCTTCCTTGTCAACCAGCATATTTCCTGTTGATGAACCTAAGAAAATCTTAATTCCTGCAACATTCTTTGGATTTGTTTTTAAAACTTCTTCCAGATTATCATTTGTTGCTCCCATCATAAACGAATAATTCGCAAATGATTTCTCGGCAGCAATTTGGTATTTATCTTCTAAAATTTCCTGAGTAACCGCATTTGGAACCGTGTTTGGCTGTTCGATAAAAGAAGTAATTCCTCCTGCAATTGCAGCTCTCGATTCTGATTCAATATCGCCTTTATGAGTTAATCCCGGCTCTCTAAAATGTACCTGATCATCAATTGCACCCGGCATTAGATAATTTCCTTCGGCATCAATAACAATACAATCTGATGTTTTTAGACTGATGCTGTCTGCAACCTCAACGATTAAGTCATTTTCGATCAAAACATCTCCGTCAAAAATAGATCCTTCGTTTACAATTTTGGCATTTTTTATTAAAATCCTATTCATGTTCTATCTTTATAATGTATTGACTAATTTTTTTAATCGAAGAGAAATTACACCTAGAATTGCTTCTTTAATAATGGCATTACTCATTTTTGAAACTCCTTTTGTTCTGTCTGTAAAAATAATAGGCACTTCTTTTATTTCAAATTTAGCACAATAAGTTCTGTACTTCATTTCGATTTGAAACGCATATCCAACAAACTTTATTTTGTTCAGGTTAATTTTCTCTAAAACTTCTCTTTTATAACAAACAAAACCGGCTGTTGCATCGTGAATTTTCATTCCGGTAATAAATTTTACATAAACAGATGCAAAATAGGACATTAAAACTCTGCTTAAAGGCCAGTTTACCACATTTACGCCTGTAACATAACGGGATCCAATGGCTAAATCGGCACCTCCGAAGTGGCAGGCATCGTATAATTTTTCAAGATCATTTGGGTTATGCGAAAAATCGGCATCCATTTCAAAAATAAAATCATATTTATGTTCTAATGACCATTTAAAACCATGAACATAAGCGGTTCCTAAACCGGCTTTTTTAGCTCTTTTTTCAAGAAATAATCTTCCCGGATATTCTTCCTGTAATGCGACAACTTTATCGGCGGTATGGTCCGGCGAATTATCGTCGATTATTAGCAGGTGAAAAGATTTATGCTGCGAAAGTACAGCTCTCACTATACTTTCTATGTTTTCAATTTCGTTATAAGTAGGGATTATGACAATACTATCACTCATTTTTTTCTCGGTAATTTCACCGCAAAAGTAAACTTTTTATAGCATTTGGTTCATAATAAATACATAATAAAACTATTGATACAAAAAATTACTAATTTTGTGGCGCTATGATTGAACACCTTCATCCACGAATTATTGAAAACAAAGACTGGGCAACGGCTTTATTTGTCCTGACCTTTGCTGTTGTTGCCATGACAAAATCTGCTTATGAAACTCGTTTTTCAGAATTTAGTAAGCTTATTTTTTCAGATAAGTATGCAAAAATTTATCGGGATAACAGCCACATGAAAAGCAGCTTTACGGTTGGTTTATTTTTTGTGCAGGTTATTTCGTTTGCCTTTTTTATTTTGCTAACGATGAACATTTATGATAAAGCTTCAAAAACCGATTATATTTTGTTCATTCAAATCGCAACTTTTCTGCTTTATTTTATTCTGGCAAAATACTTAGTTGAGAAAATTGTAGCTGCAGCATTCAACATTGACGACTTTGTGGAGCTTTTTAATTTGCAAAAAGTTACTTACAGAACTTATATTGGCGTTTTAATCCTTCCAATCAATGCAATTTTGTTTTATTATGATAATATTTCAACGATTGTACCGCTAGCAACTATAGGTATTTCGCTCTGTATCAGTCTATACTCTTATTTTATTTCAATTAAAACATATCAAAACGTAATAATCGGTAAGTTATTTTATTTTATTTTATATCTTTGCGCTCTTGAAATAGCGCCTTATTATTTTCTTTATTATTGGATAACAAAAGGGAGTGCTTAGAAAATGTTTATAATATGAAAGTGAAAACAATTTTGGTGTCACAGCCTGAACCTAAAGTGGAGAATTCTCCTTACTTTGAGCTCCAACAAAAACACAAAATAAAAATTGATTTCAGACCATTTATTCATGTGGAAGGGGTTAGCGCAAAAGAGATTCGATTACAAAAAATCGATCTTAATCATTACACTGCGATCATTTTAACAAGTCGAAATGCTGTAGATCATTTTTTTAGAGTGGCTGATGAAATGCGTTACAAAGTTCCTGAAGGATTGAAATATTTTTGTCAATCTGAAGCAGTAGCGTTTTATCTTCAAAAGTATGTTGTGTACAGAAAACGTAAAATTTACGTTGGAGCAAAAGATTTTGCAGATTTATCTCCTCTTATCAAAAAGTACAAAGACGAGAAGTTTTTGCTTCCTGCATCTGACCAGTTAAATGCTGATGCTCCTATAACATTAAACGGCCTGAAAGTAGACTGGGCTCAAGCTATTTTTTACAGAACTGTAATGAGTGACTTGTCTGATCTTGCTGATGTTTATTATGATGTTTTAGCGTTTTTTAGCCCAACCGGAATTAAATCTTTATTTAAAAACTTCCCGGACTTTCAACAAAACAACACCAGAATTGCTGTTTTTGGAAGCACAACTCAAAAAGAAGCTTTAGATCATGGTTTAAGAATTGATATTCTTGCTCCAACTCCTGAAACGCCTTCTATGACAATGGCTCTAGAAAAATATATTGCAGAAGCAAACAAAGGAAAATAATCCTTTTACAAATATTAAAATTTTTAAAATTCCAAATTCCAATTTTATGTTGGGATTTGGAATTTTTGTTTTAGATCTATTTCAACATAGCCAACAGTTTCAACCGTTGGAACGCAATCCATTATCCCCAATCTGTCTCCCCGTGGTTGAAATCACGGGTTATATTTTGAATTTCGAATAACTATCTAGGTATAATCCATTTGGAATTTGGGATTTAAAAAGTTTGAATTTTATTTTTCCTTCCTTTTAACTATATTTGATTTCTATTCTAAACCCAAATCACAATAAATAGTTTCAAATTATAAGTTATGAAAATCAACTCCCTTTTAATCGAAATTGACGGTATCGACAAAGAAATCCTTCGATATCTTATGGACGATGCTCGAAAACCTATTTTACAAATTGCCAATAAAATTGGTATTTCGGGAGCTGCGATTCATCAGCGATTAAAAAAGCTGGAACAGTCTGGTGTTATTTCTGGTTCGAAGTTTACTGTAAATCCAAAGGTTTTAGGCTACAATACTATGGCTTTTGTGGGAGTTTATCTTGACAAAGCTTCCCGAAATTCTGAAGCCGTAAAAGATTTAAAAAAAATACCCGAAGTTCTGGAATGTCATTATACAACCGGAAACTGGTCGGTTTTAATTAAAATTATCTGCCGCGACAACGAACATTTAATGCAGCTTTTAAATACTAAAATTCAGGCTATAGAAGGTGTTTCAAGAACGGAAACCTTTATCTCCCTAGATCAGCAGATTGACAGACAGATTCAATTGTAAATAGAGAATGTGGCAATTTGATAATTAGATAGTTTCTTAAAGAACAATTGTCACCCTGAGCGAAGTCGAAGGCTTAATTGCATGTGAGGGCTTCGACTTCGCTCAGCCTGACAGACGATTAGCCTAAAAATAAAATCCAACGTGCTCATATCAAAAAAAATGATCCCAAAAATTAGACTTGAGATTAAAACCGTTTTATGTTTTGTTATTTATTTCATAGTAGCCTTCATCTTGACTTTATTAGATCCTGGAAATCGTTCAAGACTTAGCTCTGGTACTATTTTATTTTTTCTCTCGGTCCCAATAAGTATAATTTGCGTTATAGTTTTATTCTTCAAACTATACGAATCTAAAGAAACCAAATATCTAAACTGTATTTATGTATTAACAATTATGTGGGCCTTGTTTTTTATACTCTTACACGGAATGGACTAGATCATTTAAAAAAATAAATAGATAAAAAAAACAAAACCCGACAGGTTTTAAAAACCTGTCGGGTTTGCTATAAATTATCTAATTGACTAATTATCTAATTATCACATTAATTCCTTCTGCTTCCGGAATAAATTGAGATATAGTACAACAACGTTGCAATCGATCCAAGAGCGGCAACAACATACGTTCTTGCGGCCCATTTTAAGGCGTCTTTTGCACCGGCCTGTTCTTCTTGTGTCAGCATGTGTTTATTTTCAAGCCATGCTAAAGCCCTGTTACTCGCATCGTATTCTACCGGTAATGTAATGATCGAAAATAATGTTGTTACTGCAAAAATTATAATTCCAACTAATAACAACTGCGGAAAAGTTCTGATCATTAAAATTCCAGCCAATAAAATCCACTGCATATAGCTTGAGGCTATATTTACAATTGGCACTAATTTAGAACGCATCGTTAACCATTCGTAACCAATAGCATGCTGAACAGCGTGTCCACATTCGTGAGCTGCAACGGCAGCCGCTGCTGCATTTCGATGATTATAAACCGCTTCACTTAAGTTTACTGTTTTATCTGACGGATTATAATGATCTGTTAGCTGACCCGGAGTCGAAATAACACGAACATCTCTAATTCCGTTATCAGCAAGCATTTTTTCAGCGATTTCTGCGCCGCTCATTCCGTTTCGTAATTGCAGTTTAGAATATAATTCGAATTTACTTTTAAGTTTTGCACTCACCATCCAGCTAAACAGCATTATCGCTCCGGCAAGTATTAAATATTCATATCCCATATCTTTATCTTTTTGATTGAATTTAAATTTACAAAACAAACTGCAAATTATGAACCATTTTAACAAAATGTCATTTTGGCATTTTTTCAGACAAAAACACCATATTAAAACACAAAAGACGCACTGAAGTGCGTCTCTACAAATCTATCTTTATAACAATTGCTTATTTATTTCTTCAAACTTTTCAATCAGAGCATTTATTTTTGCCTGCTGTTTTTTGATTTGTTTAGGAAGAATAAAAAACCAGTTAATCGCCATCCACAATAATGTTAGGCCATATGCCAGACTTGCTCCTAAAAAGGTCATTCTGCTGGCATATTCATACATATACAAACAAATCCCAAATGTTAGCGTGGCAAAATAAAAACGCATCATTGTGGTTTGCAAAAACTGTTGTTTCTTTTTAATCAGAATTAAATTTTGCAGGTATTCCTGATTGGTTTGCGTTGTTTCGATGTTTTTATAGCTGCTCAATAATTTATTGTAAACAAATAAATAAATCATCATTGCCAGAATCGTCACAATGATTCCAATTTTAGTCGAAATAAATTGCGGCTGATAATAGATCCATACAAAAACAATAAACGCAGTTGTTGCGAAAAGCAAAATATTAGCAATCCACAAACTTCTTAAACCCGCTCTTTTAAACTTATTTACTCGTGCCAGCAAATCCTGCATATCGGGCTGACTTACGGATTGTTTTTTCCATAAATCTTTAAAATCTATATTGTTATCGTTGTCCATTTTCTTTAAATTTTTGAGTCAGTTTTTCTTTTATTCTGTGAATTTTCACTCGCACATTGGCTTCAGAAAGTCCAATAATTTTAGCAATTTCTGCCTGCCTGACATCTTCTAATTCTAATGAAATAATGATACGTTCCGTTTCGGGCAGTTCAGCGATGCATTTGTATAAAAACTGAATTTGAGGTTCTAATGAAGTTTGTTTTTCTTCTGAAAGATGAATTGGCAAATCTGATTTTGGAAAACGTTTTTGTTTTTCAATCTGTCGAAGACAATTATTAGACGCAATTCTAAAAATCCAGGTTCCAATAGAAGATTCGTTTCTAAAGGTTTCCAGCTTTTGCCAGACAATTATAAACGTTTCCTGAGCTAAATCCTGTGCAGCGTCATAATCGTTTACAAATCCCATACAAAGCCTGAAAATTCTATCCCAATATGTTTTATAGATTTCTTCGAATTCCATTTTAAGATTTTAAAAAAGTGTTTAATTGTGCCAAATACCATTCTGTATCATCATACATGACAAAATGCAAACCTTTATCAGCATATTGAAAATTAGCCGTTTTTAGGTTTTTATACTGCCCTTCGATTGCCGGTTTTAAATTTATAAAATAAGATTCTAATAAAATTAGCGAAGGACATTTTATCGTTGAGATTCTATCTCTCAAATCGGTATTAAAGAAATCGCAATACATTTGAGCAAAGGTTTTTCTATCTGATTTTACACTCCAATTTATTACCGTTTCTAGTTTTGAAATATCCTGCAAAAGTCTCGGCATGGCTTGTTTCTGCATATCATAAAACTGTGTTTCGGTCATTGCCGTCATTTGATTTACTGTTGATGAACAATCGTTATTTTCTTTTGATTTAAAAGAAGGATCTGTCAAAGCAGCCAAACAAGGCAAAGCATCCACAACAACAATTTTCCCAATTAATTCCGGGTAATCTGCTGCTATGGCAAGCGCCAATCCACCGCCCATGCTGTGACCGATTATAATTGGTTTTTCTATTTTATTGTCTTTGATGTAATTGGCGATTCCTGTTTTCCAGTTTTCGAATGAAGGATTTGGCTGTGGTTTTGCTCCGGCAAATCCGGCCATTGTAAGTGTATAACAAGTGAAATCTTTTTCGAAAGCGGTTTTGGTTTCGCTCCAAACTTCGCCGGAAGAAGCAAATCCAGGAATGAATATAATGGATTGTTTTCCTTTTCCGGTTTTAAGAACTTCGAAAGGATATGATTTTGTTTGTGCAAAAACATTTAGACATAATGCTGAGAATAAGAATGCGATAATTAAGATGATATACTTTTTCATTTTTAATAGTTTTAAGTTGTTAAATAATCGGATCCGTTCTTTGGATACGAGAACTATTAAAATGTTACAAAAGTTTTTAAAACTTCAATGAATCCCTATAGCTATTGGGACCAAATTCCAATGTTGGTGTGGGTTTGTAACGCAAAGTGCGCTAAGGTTTTTCGCAAAGTTTGGAAGTTTTTTTGTTTGTAATTCCGATAGTTATCGAGAAAGAGCACAAAGCTTTTTCACATTTTTGTCATTGCGAGGAACGAAGTAACCTCACTATAATTAAGACACGAAGCTTGATCCAGCATATGAGATTGCTTCGTTCCTCGCAAAGACTTAACGTTGCCCTAAAAAATAATTCGTGAAAATTCGTGCAATTCGTGGCAAAAAAAATAAGCACAAAAAAAAATCCCAAACCCCAACAAGAATTGGAATTTGGAATTTTTATATTGAAATCTAATTCGGTTACCCTACCAAATTGATGATTTTTCCAGGAACAATAATCACTTTATTTGGAGTTCTTCCATCTAATTGTCTTTGCGTTCTTTCGTCTTTCATAACGATTTCTTCGATTTGTGCTGCGGTTAAATCCAAAGGCAATTCGATTGTGAAACGCATTTTTCCGTTGAAAGAAACTGGATATTCTTTATTTGTTTCAATTAAATGTTTTTCATCAAAAGCTGGGAAAGCAACTTCAGAAATTGAAGTTGTATGTCCTAACTGCGACCATAATTCTTCTGCGATATGCGGTGCATAAGGCGAAACCAAAATAGCTAATGGTTCTAAAATCGCTCTTGAATGACAATTTTGAGAAGACAATTCATTTACACAGATCATAAACTGTGAAACCGAAGTATTGAAAGAGAAATTCTCGATATCTTCTGCTACTTTTTTGATTGTTTTATGTAATGATTTTAAGTTGTCTTTTGTTGGTTCGTCGTTGTTTACGATTAAACCATTATCATCAAAATACAATCTCCATAATTTTTTTAAGAAACCAAAAACTCCCGAAATACCAGCAGTATTCCAAGGTTTTGCCTGCTCTAATGGCCCTAAAAACATTTCGTACAAACGTAATGTATCAGCTCCATATTCATCACAAATATCATCTGGCGTTACCACATTGTATTTTGATTTTGACATTTTTTCGACTTCGCGAGAAACAAAAAACTTATCATTTTTCATTAAAAATTTAGCATCTTTATATTGAAAGTCTGATTTTTTTAAGTCTTCAAAATCTAATTCATCATTCCCATTAACAAAACTAACAGGAACATGCAATCTGTATAATCTAACTCCATTTAATGGGCTTAATTTTATATCATACTTTTTATCAAAACCATTTTCACTCAATTCTTTATAAACATCATCTAAAAAATGGTGAAGAAGTTTATGATGCATTTCCATAAAATCTTTGTCATTTTCGTTTTGAGAAGTTATGTTAAAATATTGAATAACATCAGTAGATAGATAAGTATCGTTTATAATTTCAACTTTTTCTACTATTTGATTAAATTTTTCAAAATCTTCATCTCCACTCGCCAATTGAGTACTTACTTGATGAGCTAAAGTCTTTTTCTCTCCTTCAAGTAATTCTTTTGGCTTTTTAAAAGCACTAATTTTAAATCCAATCTTAGAAACAAAAGCACTAGTCCCCAAAATCATCCCCTGATTAATCAGTTTTTTGAATGGTTCTTCGGTTGGAGCAAAACCTTTGTCTTTTAAGAATTTGTTCCAGAAACGAGAATACAATAAGTGTCCGGTTGCGTGCTCGCTACCTCCAATGTATAAATCTACACTTTCCCAGTAAGCCAAAGCTTCTTTGCTTGCAAATTCGTTTTCATTGTGTGCGTCCATATAACGCATCCAGTACCACGAACTTCCTGCCCAACCTGGCATTGTATTCAATTCCAGAGGAAAAATAGTCACATTGTCAATCAACTGCGTACTAACTACTGAACACTTAACACTATCCCAAGCCCAAACAGCTGCATTTCCTAAAGGAGGCAAACCGTCTTCTGTTGGTAAATATTTCTCAACCTCCGGTAAAATAATCGGCAAATGCTGCGTATCAATCATTTTCGGCAATCCGTTTACATAATAAACTGGGAACGGTTCTCCCCAATAACGCTGACGAGAGAAAACTGCATCACGCAAACGGTAATTTGTTTTTCCTGTTCCCTGCCCTATTTCTTCTAATTTATAAATCGCTTTTGCTGTTGCATCTTTGTAATTTAATCCATTTAAGAAATCAGAATTTGCGATTTTAACATTGTCTTTTGATCCGTAAGCCGCTTCAGAAATATCAACATTAGCAAAGATATTTTTGATTTCCTGCATTCCGTTTTGACCTTTAAAGAAATTAGCAAAAGCATAATCTCTTTCGTCTCCGCAAGGAACCGCCATTACAGCACCCGTTCCGTAACCAGCTAAAACATAATCACCAATCCAAACTGGAATAGCTTCTTTTGTAAAAGGATGTTCCGCATAAGCTCCTGTAAATACTCCCGAAATAGTTTTTACATCGGCCATACGCTCACGTTCAGAACGTTTTGCTGTTTTTTCTATATACGCTTCAACAGCAGCTTTTTGTTCTGGAGTTGTAATTTTAGCCACCAAATCATGTTCTGGCGCCAAAGTCATAAAAGTAACTCCAAAAATAGTATCAGGTCTTGTAGTAAAAACTTCAATTACTTCATCGTGATTTTTCACATTAAAAGTCACCAAAGCACCAACTGATTTCCCGATCCAATTTCTTTGAGATTCTTTTATAGATTCGCTCCAGTCAATATCATTTAAACCTTGAAGCAAACGTTCGGCATAAGCAGAAATTCGCATACTCCATTGTGTCATTTTTTTTCTTATAACAGGAAAGCCTCCACGTTCCGAAACTCCGTTTACAATTTCGTCATTTGCCAAAACAGTTCCTAAACCAGGACACCAGTTTACTTCGGTTTCTGCCAAATACGTCATTCTGTATTGCAACAAGATTTTTTCTTTTTGATCTTCAGAATAAGAATTCCATTCCTCTGCAGTAAAAATCGCAACATTGTCATCGCATACTGCTTCAACCAATGCATTTCCGCTTTCTTCAAAAACCTTTACAAGCTCTGAAATTTCAAATGCCTGTCCTTGTTTTCTGCAATACCAAGAATTGAACAACTGAATAAAAATCCATTGTGTGTGTTTATAATAATCAGGATTTGAAGTTCGTACTTCACGACTCCAGTCAAATGAAAATCCTATTTTATCTAATTGTTTTCTGTATCCGGCAATCTGCTTTCCTTCTTTATCTACTCCACCGTCAATATTTACACGTGTTGTATCTTCAGGACGCTGCCCTGTTTGAATTGCATATTGCTCTGCCGGCAATCCGAAACTGTCGTAACCCATTGGGTGTAAAACATTGAAGCCTTGATGTCTTTTGAAACGAGAATACACATCTGAAGCTATATAACCCAGCGGATGCCCAACGTGTAATCCTGCTCCAGATGGATAAGGAAACATATCGAGAACATAATGTTTAGGTTTTTCAGAGTTATTTTTTGCTGCAAAAGTTTGATTTTCTGCCCAATATTTTTGCCATTTGGCGTCAATTTCGTTTGGATTGTACTTCATTTCTAAGTGACTAAAATTCTAAGTTACTAAGGTTCTAAGGCTTTTCACTAAATTAATTATTAGGCGCAAATTTACATTTATTGTCGTTTGTACCAAAGCTATTTCATTGACAAACAAATAAATTTACGTTTTACGTATTTACAATTAAGTAAAAATACGTATTATTGCAATTACAAATACTTATTTGCACTGAAATCTATGGTAGAAAATAAGAAATACAATATCGAAGTTCGGGTTTGGATTGAAGGAGCAGAAGGCGCCTTTCTTGGTATTGGTAAAATCTGGCTTTTAGAAAATATTCGAAAAACAGGTTCGATTACAAATGCTGCAAAAGAAATGAAAATGGCGTATCGACAAGCCTGGCAATTAGTTGAAGAAATGAACCAGCGTGCCGAAAGTCCGCTTGTTGAAAAACTATTGGGAGGAAAAGGCGGCGGCGGCGCAAGATTGACAGAAGCCGGAGAAAGAGCGATAATTACTTTTTACGAACTCGAAAAACGTATTAAAGATTTTGCTGAAAAAGAAACTCAAAATCTGAAATTTTAATCTCAATTATTATCATTAAAAAAAACAAATTAACCAAGACCATTTTTTTTAACCATCAGTATTCATTTTGAAACATACTGAAATAAAACCAAAAACATGAACCAAAAACTATTTCTGTTTTTTCTAATTATAAGCCTGAAAAGTTTTTCTCAAACCGAAAATTCTAAAGCAAAACAAGACAGTATAAAAAAAGAAGAATTAAACGAAGTTGTAATAACAGCATCCCGACGTCCTGAAAATTTAATGCGTTCGCCCATAACAATTGAACAATTAAAATCGGCGGAAGCCAAAAATATGGGATCGGCAAGTATTTATGAAGCGTTGGAAAATGTAAAAGGCGTTCAGATTATTACGCCAAGTTTGGGTTTTAAAGTGATTAATACTAGAGGTTTTGCGAATTCGACCAATGTTAGATTTGCACAATTAGTGGACGGAATTGATAATCAGGCTCCGCATTTGGGCGCACCAATTGCAAATGCGCTGGGTGCCAATGAACTTGATATTGATAAAATTGAAATTATTCCGGGAACTGCCGCGGCTTTGTACGGAATGAATGCTATTAATGGATTGGCCAATATCCAGACTAAAAATCCTTTTGAGTATCAGGGAATCGCTGTGCAGCAATTAACTGGTGTAAATCATGTTGGAAACATTGACCGGTTTTCACCAAAAGTTTATTCGCAGTTTAATTTGAGATTGGCAAAAGCTTTCAATGAAAAATTCGCTTTTAAGATTAATGCTTCTTCAACTGGAGGAACAGATTGGGCTGCGGATGACAGAACCGATTTAGCTCCAAATGCAAATGCTTCTACCAATTTATTTGGTGCCGATAATCCGGCTTACGATGAAGTAAATGGTTACGGAAATGAATCAGCAAACCGAAAAACATTAAACCTAAACGGTAAAAATTATGTTGTTGCCAGAACGGGTTATCGCGAAACAGAAATTTCTAATTATGATATCAAAAACTATAAAGCTGATGTTGGATTTTATTTTCGTCCAAAGCAAGGAAATGAACTTTCTGTAACGTATAAAACCGCTTTAATCAATACTATTTATCAGCGTTCGAACCGTTTTAGGCTTGACGATTATACTTTAAACCAGTTTGCGGTAGATTATCACACTCCTATTTTTCAGGTAAAAGCGTATGCTACAACCGAAAATACCGGAAACTCATACAACATGCGTTCTTTAGCCGAAAACATGGATCGCGCTTATAAATCTGATGATAAATGGTTTGCTGATTACAGCACTGCTTATAAAAATGCGGTTACAAATGGCGCTTCAATTGCTGATGCTCACAGAATTGCCAGAACGCAGTCTGATCAAGGTCGATTTGAACCGGGAACTGAGGCTTATGAAAACAAAAAAAACGAACTAATCGATATCAATAACTGGGATATTGGCGCGGCTTTGCGTGTAAAATCGACTTTAGTTCATGGTGAAGGTTTGTTCAATTGGGACAAAGCTTTTGTTGGTTTCTTCGAAAAAATCGAGGCTAAACTTTTAAGCGGTTTCGATTATAGAAATTATATTATTGTTCCCGATGGAAATTATTTTATAAATCCTGTTCATGCTGATGAAAACCTGACGTATCAAAAAACGGGAGGTTTTACTCAATTGACAAAAGATTTATTTCGTTCCAAATTACGTTTAGGCGCAACAATACGAATTGATAAAGCTGATTATTTTGATGCTAAATTTACACCGCAGTTCACGGCTGTTTATTCTCCAAAAGAAGCGCTTAATTTTAGAGCTTCGTATCAAAACGGATATCGATTTCCGAGTATTTTCGAAGGGTTTTCTAACGTGAATTCCGGCGGCGTAAAACGTGTTGGCGGTTTACGAATTATGTCTGATGGTATTTTTGAGAATTCATACACAAAAGCTTCTATCGATAAATTTCAGGCGCAGGTAAACAGCGATGTGAACACAAACGGTTTAACGCAGGCGCAGGCTATTGAAAAGAATAAAAATACAATTCAAAAAAATCCTTATACCTATTTACAGCCTGAATTTGTAAAGTCTTTTGAATTTGGTTTTAGAGGAATTACATTAAACCGAAATCTTTTTATTGATGCCGATTTCTATTATAACTCGTATAAAAATTTCATCGCTCAGGTCGAAGCCAGTATTCCAAATACTACAGATCCAAATCAAATTCCGACTGCTTTATATTCAAAAAACACGCAAAATCGTTACCGCTTGTGGACTAATTCTAAAAGTAAGATTTACAATTATGGTGGAAGTTTAGGTTTAAAATATCGAATTGATGAAACTTTTACGGCTTTAACCAATCTTACTTACACCAAACTCGACAGAACTGATGATAAAGATGGTTTAGAAGATGGCTTCAACACGCCGGAATTTAATGTAAACGGAACTTTAATGGCTCAAAACATCTGGAAAAATCTTAGCGCAAGTGCTACGGCGCGTTATCAAAACAATTTTGATTATGTTTCTTTTTTAGTCAGCGGAACTGTTCCGGCTTATTGGTCAATGGATGCACAAATCAATTACAATTTCAAAAAAACTGGTCTTACTACAAAATTAGGCGGAACGAATATTTTAAATAAACCTTATACTTCTATTCTTGGCGGACCGTCAATTGGCGGATTGTATTATTTATCTCTAGTTTGGGAAACCAGCAAAATCTAATATTTAACCGCAAAGTTCGCAAAGATTTTTATCTAAGTTATACGGTTATAAACGCAATAACCTTGCAAACATTGAGCATTTTTTTGCCACAGATTAAAAGGATTAAAATGATTTTTTCTAATCTGTGCTAATCCTTTAATCTGTGGCCATTCTCTTTAAACTTTGCGAACCTTGCGTAAACCTTAGCGAACTTTGCGGTTAAATTCCCTTAACTATTCAATATCAAATCGTACATTTATAGTATAAAAGTTTGTTATTAACTTTAAATAAAGAAATTCTTTATTATTTTTACCACATAATTTAAGTATCTATGAGTTCTAATTTTGATAAATTTCAAAAACGCAGGTTAATTTCCTCTTATTTTTCGGTTGTATTAAGTGTATTCTTGGTTTTATTCCTTTTGGGAGTACTGGGATTATTCATTATCAATTCTAAAAAACTGGCAGATGATTTTAAAGAAAAAATCGCTATGACGGTTTTCTTTAAAAACGAAGCGAATGACAGTATTATCAAAGCATTTGATTCAGAATTAAAAAGAGCTCCTTTTGCGCTTTCTTATGTTTATGTAAGCAAAGAAAAAGCAGCAAAAGAACATACTGATATTATTGGAGAAGACTTCCTGACATTCTTAGGCGAAAATCCTTTATTGAATTCATACGACATTCACTTGAAAGCGGATTATGTTGAAAGAGACAGTATCTCTAAAATCGAAAGCGCATTACGTCAAAACACTATGATTGAAGACATTGTTTACGACAAACAATTAGTAAATCTGGTAAACGACAATATAAAAAGAGTAAGTATGTGGATTTTGATTATCAGTGGTTTCCTTACTGTAATTGCTGTTTTATTAATCAATAGTTCGCTGCGTTTGTCTATTCATTCCAACCGTTTTATTATTAAAACCATGCAGATGGTAGGTGCTACAAAATCGTTTATTCGTAAGCCTTTTGTAACACGCAGCGTAAAATTAGGAATGCTTGGCGCTTTATTGGCAATTATCTGCTTAATTGGACTTTTATTCTATGTAGAAACTAATTTCCCTGGTTTAGGAATTTTAGAAGATAAAGCTTTAATTGGATTGGTTTTATTGGCCGTTTTCGGATTAGGAGTTTTAATTACTTGGGTAAGCACGCACTTTGCAACACAGCGTTTCCTTAATTTGAGAACTGACGATCTTTATTAATTTTAGATTGCAGACTGTAGATTTTAGATTTAAAAATAAACTCATATAAAACAGAGGATAAGATTGCTTCGTTCCTCGCAATGACAAAATGAAAAACAACAATATTAAAGAAGAACAACAGCAAAAACAGGAATTCCTTTTTGACAGTATCAATTACAAAATTCTATTAATTGGTATTGCTGTAATTGCATTAGGATTTATTTTAATGTCTGGCGGTGGAAGCGATAATCCGAATGTTTTTAATGAGGATGTTTTTAGTTTTAGACGTATTCGTTTAGCTCCAACTACTGTTTTAATTGGTTTTGGAATCACGATTTATTCTATTTTCAAAAAATCTAAATAAATTAGGTTTATAGATTTCAATTAAAACTTTGAGCGCAGCGAAAAGAACAATCTGAAATCTAAAATCTGAAATCTAAAATTTCTAATGAACACATTACAAGCTATCGTTCTTGCCATTATTGAAGGAATTACAGAATTTTTACCTGTTTCTTCAACTGGTCACATGATTATTGCCTCTTCTTTTTTTGGGATCGCACACGAAGATTTCACTAAACTTTTCACAATTGTTATTCAGCTTGGTGCTATCCTTTCGGTTGTTGTTTTATACTTTAAACGTTTCTTTCAAACGCTTGATTTTTACTTTAAACTTTTAGTTGCTTTTATTCCGGCCGTAGTTTTAGGATTATTACTGAGTGACTTTATTGATGGTTTATTAGAAAATCCAATTACAGTTGCGGTTTCTCTTTTAATTGGAGGATTAATTTTATTGAAAGTTGACGAATGGTTCAACAACCCAAATACTGCCGAAACTTCACAAGAAATCACGTATTTACAAGCCGTAAAAATTGGATTATTTCAATGTGTCGCGATGATTCCGGGAGTTTCACGAAGCGGCGCGAGTATTGTGGGCGGAATGTCTCAAAAACTATCAAGAACAACGGCTGCCGAATTCTCGTTTTTTCTTGCCGTTCCAACTATGCTGGGCGCAACAGTAAAAAAATGCTACGATTATTATAAAGCCGGATTTGAATTATCTCACGATCAAATCAACATATTAGTTATTGGAAATATAGTTGCTTTTATTGTAGCACTTTTGGCTATTAAAACCTTTATTGGATTTTTGACTAAAAACGGTTTTAAAGTTTTTGGTTATTACCGAATTCTTGCCGGAATCATCTTATTGCTGATTCACTTTTTCATTCACCCGCTTACCATTATATAATGACACCCGAAGAATATTTAAACGGACAGGTTTTATTGATAGACAAACCTTTAAAATGGAGTTCGTTTCAAGCGGTCAATAAATTAAAATACCTTTTAATTAATAAAGTCGGACTTCCAAAAAAGTTTAAAATTGGTCATGCCGGAACTTTAGATCCACTGGCAACAGGTTTATTATTAATTTGTACCGGAAAATTTACCAAAAGAATTTCTGAACTTCAGGGTCAGGCAAAAGAATATACGGGAACATTTTATATTGGAGCCACTACTCCATCGTATGATTTAGAAACCGAAATCGATCAGACTTTTCCAACGGAACATATCGATGAAGCTTTGATTCACGAAACAGTAAAACAGTTTTTAGGCGAAATCAACCAGAAACCACCTATTTTTTCGGCTATTAAAAAAGATGGTGTTCGTTTATATGAACATGCGCGCGCCGGAGAATCTATAGAAATTGAAAGCAGAAAAACTACGATTCACGAATTTGAAATTACAAGAATAGAATTGCCTGAAATTGATTTTAGAGTAGTTTGCAGTAAAGGAACTTATATTCGTTCTCTTGCTTACGATTTTGGAAAAGCAATGAATTCTGGCTCACATTTAACTGTTTTACGCAGAACAAAGATTGGCGATTATGACGTAAAAAATGCGATTGATATTACGTTGTTTGAAGAAAGTCTTTCTTCATAAAACAAGAAGCACATTACATATGTGAAATTTGTAATGTGCCTACTCCTAGAATAATGTTACACCATATTTGTTTTCTACAAATCAATAGTGTGGAACATTTTTACCTCCAAACAAGAACATGGAGAAAAAATCATAAAACCTTTCGAATAACTTTTTCATAATAGTGCATTTTTAATTGTTAGTAGAAAATAGACACCAATAAAAAGAGTAAATCAAAAAATATATAATAGAAGTGGGATTGGTTATAGCAAGATACAAAATTTTCTAATAAAAAAAATAATTTCTTACATTTTTTAAAAACATTATAGCATTTACTATCAACGCTTTACCACTAAAGGGTTTCAGACAAGTATTACAAAAGTAATCAACAATTAAAGTCGGTTATATTTGATATTTTCCATGATTTCGATCAACTCTTCCTGCACAGAAATTCCTTTATCAGCGAGATACCATAATTGCAAATCGGTTTTAATTTTTTCATCAATTGGACCGACGTCTCTTTTATGATTGTTCATTAATTCGGTTGCGCCTTTTGGTCTTGGTCCCCAATCTGTACGAACAATTCCGGCTTCTTTACAAATCACAATAACTTTTGGAATTGCTCTTCCGCCGTTTGTTAAATATTGACTCATTAATTCGTCGTTTTCATCACGAAGTACAATTCGAAGATCAATTTTTTTATTAGACTCGTTCGCCATTTTATCTAAAATGGGAAGAATCTGCGCTGCATCACCACACCAGCCTTCTGAAATTACAAGCCAGATATAATGATTATCCAGATGCTGCAGTTTTGAAATGACTTCTTCAGAGATTTTGATTGTTTTTTCTAATCGATTCATTCTGGCTTCGTTCAATTTGGAATAATTAGTCAGACTTTCAGACTGTTCGCTTCCTGTTGATTTTCCTTCAGATAATAAATCAGTAACTAATTTTCGATATTCAGCATAAGAATGACTGTTGAATAATGCTTTGGCTACAGTACTTTTCATAGAGGTTTATTTTGCTTACTATAAAATTACGGATTTTAAAAAGAACCTCGAATGACTTTTATCACATTCGAAAGAAAAAATAAAAAAAGTCGTTATAAAATTAAATCTCAAGTACAATTAATTTTTTATCAACATTATTTTTAAAAATCAGAATATGTCTATATTTGCACAAATTAACGCAACACGAAATATGAAATATAAAAGAATTCTTCTAAAACTTAGCGGTGAGGCCTTAATGGGTGATTTACAATACGGAATTGACCCTAAAAGATTAGCCGAATATGCAGATGAAATTAAGCAGATCCATGCAAAGGGAGTAGAAATTGCAATCGTTATTGGAGGAGGAAATATTTTTAGAGGCGTTGCCGGTGCCAGCGCAGGAATGGACCGAGTACAAGGTGATTATATGGGAATGCTTGCTACTGTTATTAACGGAATGGCTTTGCAGGGCGCACTTGAAGACAAGGGAATGAAAACGCGTTTGCAGACTGCTTTAAAAATGGAATCTATTGCAGAACCATATATCAAAAGAAGAGCAGATCGTCATTTAGAAAAAGGAAGAATTGTAATTTTTGGTGCCGGAACCGGAAATCCATATTTTACAACTGATACTGCAGCAGTTTTAAGAGGAATCGAAATCAATGCTGATGTGATCTTAAAAGGAACCCGAGTTGATGGTGTTTACGATTCTGATCCTGAAAAAAACGCTTCGGCTGTAAAATTTGATTTTATTTCATTTGATGATGTTCTTAAAAAAGGACTAAATGTAATGGATACAACGGCTTTCACTTTAAGCCAGGAAAACAAATTACCAATTGTTGTTTTTGATATGAACAAAATTGGAAACCTTTTAAAAATCTGCGAAGGAGAAAACATCGGAACTGTAGTAAATATTTAGACTACTTAGATTGTTAGAATTCTAGATTATTAGATTTATTAAAAAACAATACTCTTTAAAACAATCTTCAAAAACATAAAAAATAAAAAAAATGACTGAAGAAATCGATTTTATATTAGAAAGTACTGAAGAATCTATGAACGGTTCGATTGCCCACTTAGAGAAAGAATTTCTAAACATTCGTGCAGGAAAAGCTTCTCCAGCTATGCTTGGAGGTGTTTTTGTTGATTATTACGGATCTGCAACGCCACTTTCTCAAGTGTCAAAAATCAGTGTTCCTGATGCAAGAACAATTACTTTGCAGCCTTTCGAAAAAAACATGTTACAAGCCATCGAAAAAGCTATTTTAATTGCTAATATTGGTTTCAACCCAATGAATAACGGAGACGTTATTATCATCAGCGTTCCGCCTTTAACAGAAGAGCGTCGTCGTGATTTGGCTAAACAAGCTAAATCTGAAGCTGAAGATGCAAAAATTGGTATCCGTAACTCTCGTAAAGATGCAAATACTGACATCAAAAAATTAGAAAAAGAAGGAACTTCTGAAGATATCTGTAAATCTGCAGAAGAAGAAGTTCAAAACTTAACCAATACTTATATCAAAAAAATTGATGAATTATTAGCTGCAAAAGAAGCTGAAATCATGAAGGTTTAAGTATTTGATACTGAAATTAAAAAATCCGTCTGGTAAAATTATCAGACGGATTTTTTTTATTCTTATTTTTGCATACCAAAATTGAATTCTTTCCGTTTTTGAATCTATATAATTCTCTATGAGGCTATTTTGTTTATTGACTTTATTTTTCACGCTTAGTATTCAGGCGCAATTTCAAATAAGCGGAATTGTAACAGATTCAAACAACAAGCCGCTTCCCTTTGCGACTATTAAAACTTTTGATAATAACAATACTATAACGGATGTTGACGGGAAATTTACTTTTAAAACTTTTACACAATCCGGAAATTTTATTGTTTCCTATATTGGTTTTCAAACTAAAACTATTGCCATAGTAGAAAACAAAAAGTTTTATTCTGTTTCATTATCTCAAAAAACAGATGATTTAAAAGAAGTTATTGTTTCTAATGAAAATCCTGCTTTAACGATTATCAAAAAAGTTATTGCCAATAAAAACAATAATAATCCGCAGAAAAAATTAAGCAGTTTTGAGTACAAAACGTACAACAAACTTATTGTTACCGCCAATCCTGATTCGATTGACGGAAGAATAGATTCATCTGCCGTTTATAAGGATTTCAATAAAAAGAAAATCAACATCGATTCTTCTGATTATAAATTCAAAGAAATAATAAGCAAACAGCATTTATTTCAAACCGAGAAAGTTTCGCAATATCAATTCGGAAATAACAAGCTTAAAGAAACGGTTCTGGGAACCAAAATAGCCGGTTTTAAAAATCCTATTTACGAAGTTATCGCTTTCAATTTACAGTCAATTTCGATTTACGATAACAAATATGAGCTTTTCGAAACTAAATATGAAAATCCTATTTCGAACACAGCTCCGGGAACCTACAATTACAAATTGCTTGATACTGTAAACATAAAAGGCCGTGAAACCTTTATGATTTACTTTAAAAATAAGCATAAAAGAAAAACATCGGGCTTAGAAGGTGTTTTGTATATCGATTCGCAAAATTTCGCTATTGCAAAAGCGGTAATGCGTATAAAAGGCGTTTTAGATATTAGCGGTATTCACGAATTTGATTATGTGCCGAATGAAAAAGTATGGTTTCAAAGTAACACCACTTTTAAAATTGTAAAAGGTAAAAATGACGATGATATTAAAATTCTGGGCGGAACAATTCAGTTTGACGGAGATGTAGCCGAAGATTTTGAACCGAGAAAAAAAGCCGCTTCAGATTTTACCTATTTACTTTCTGAAAGCAATAATTTCGACATTCATTACAATACCGAAACTCCAATAAAAAACCCATCTCTTTATATTGAAATTAAAGACGATGCAAGCAAAAAACCGGAAGAATTCTGGAACCAGTACCGTAAAGAAACTTTAGATCAAAAAAGCCAGAAAACGTATCAATTATTAGACAGTTTATCCATCAATAAAAGAATTGAAAAACGTTTAGGATTAGGCCGAAAAATCATTAATGGCTACATTCCAATTGGGCCTGTAGATTTAGATTTAAAGAAAATTATTAGTTACAACAATTACGAAGGTTTTCGTTTAGGTCTTGGAGGTATCACAAATGATAAATTTTCTAAAGATTTTAGAATTGAAGGTTATACGGCGTACGGTACAAAAGATGGTGTTGTTAAATATAATTTGGGCGCTGGAGTTTTATTAGACCAAAATACGAACACTTGGTTGAACGGATCTTATACAGATGATGTTCGGGAAATTGCGAGTACTGTTTTTGCTGTTGATAAACGTGTCTTTAAAATTTATGATCCGAGGCCAATCAACATTAGTACTTTCTACAAATACACTAGCTGGAAAGCGAATGTACAAACGAAAATTATTCCGAAGACAGAAGCGGTTCTAGAACTATCCAGGACGTATGTTGAACCTAAGTTTGATTATCTTTTTAATTACAACGGTCAGTTGTATTCAAGTTTTATTATGACAACCGCAATGGTTTCTATTGTTTGGGCGCCTTTCAGCGATTTTATGCAGACTCCAACGGGAAGAACCGAATCGGATAAAAGATTTCCAAGATTTACTTTTCAGTACACTCAATCGCTGCCAAATGTTTTAGATAATGATTTTAGTTTTGGAAAAATAGATTTCAAAACGGAGTACGAAAAGAAATACCTAAATGGTCAAAAAACAAGTCTGCTTTTGCAGGGAGGTTATGCAATAGACGATGTTCCGCTTACGCATTTGTATAACACCATGCCAAATAACCTTACCAAGGAAACTATTATCCAGCGTATTACTTTTGCCGGAAGAAACAGTTTCGAAACCATGTTTTTTAATGAATTTTTCTCCAGCCAATATGTGTTTTTTCAAATTAAACATGGTTTTGAAAGAATTAAAATCATGAAAAAAGTTCGTCCTTCATTGGTTTTAGTTACCAGAATGGCGTGGGGAAATATGGAAAAACCAGAACAGCATGTCGGCCCGACTTATAAAACTCTTGACAAAGGCTTTTTCGAATCAGGAATTGAATTAAATAAAATCTACAAAGGTTTTGGTCTCGGCGGATTCTATCGTTATGGGTCAAATCAATTACCTGAATTTGACGATAATATTGCAGTTAAGATTTCTTATGTTCTTGATTTGGGATTATAAATTTTAAATTCCAAATCTTAAAATTCCAAATTCCAATTAGACCGAGTTTAACCGCAAAGGACGCAAAGTTTTTTCGCAAAGTTTATTAAGAAAACAAGTTTTGATGAGAGCACAAAGCAGTTCTCATATTTTTGTCTTCCTGAGCGAAGTCGAAGGATCGTCTCGTAACTCCGCAAAGTTTAATTACAGACAAAGTTTGTCATTTCGAGGAACGAGAAATCGCACTCATAACTCTACACAGTATGTCGCCAATCTTTGTCGATTCTCTAGTGCGATTTCTCGTTCCTCGAAATGACAAAAGAATCCCATAAAAAAAATCCCAAACCCCAATCATAAAAATTGGAATTTGGAATTTAAATATTGAAATTTTAAAACTATCTATGGTTTCAAAATCAAAACCGAAGGTGTATTATTCAGCCATGTACTTTGAGATTCAATTAATTTTTTCCAGCTGTCTAAACTTATAATCATTAAGTTTTGACCATCAAGAAAATCTTTTTTAATTGTTCTGTCATGCATAATCATAATATGATTTGGTGCAATTTGTTCGATAGATCTAATCGTTTCCTGAATATCGCGTGTATTTTTTACTTCACCGCTGGCATCCAAAACTGTAATTTGCGAACCATTATTATTGATTAATTTTTTAGCAAAATCAATTAAAAAAGCATCTTCACGGCTAAAAATCGGCATGAATACCTGATTTACTTCTTCAAGATCTTTATCGATAAAAATACCAACCGGCATTTTGGTTTTTGCAAGAATATGACGTGTTCTTTCATCAAAAGGATTATTTTCGAACAAACCTTCTTTTCCGGTAAACTTGTCAATTAAACGATCCGGATTTACAATTCGGGTTGTAAAACCAAGAATTTTTCCAAGTAAAGTTCCGTCAAAAATAGACTGCCCTAAACCAACTAATAACAAATCATATTCACCTTGGTTTGCCGCGTCAATAATATCGGTATCAATATCATTAGAAACTTTAAACAGGCTTACCATATTTTGATTCAGTTTATGAGATTCATCAATAACCGGAACCAACATTTTACGTTCGTGTTCTTTTATGTCAAACGAATGTATTTCTGTACTTAAGGATAAATGCATTGCCGTTACGATCGAATTATCCTGCTGTTTTTTAACTAAACTATTGGCAATTTGTAACAGTTTTTTTCCTCTTTCTGGAGTTCCAAATGAAAGCAGTATTTTGTATTTACTTTTATTTCCAATTTCCTGCGGAATGGCGGTGATTTTATCTTTAAAAATAAATCCGATGAAGTCTAAGGCCGGCCCCGTCATAAAAGTTGTCAGCAGCGCCATAATTACCATCATGGTAAAAATTTCTGTAGACAATACTCCAAGGTCGTAACCAATATTTAAAACAACAAGTTCCATTAAACCTCTTGTATTCATTAAAGCTCCAATGGCTAAACTGTCTTTCCAGCTTTGTCCAACGAATTTTGCTGCTAATGCGCTACCAAAGAATTTTCCAACTACAGCAACCGCAATAATTAATCCTGTGATTTTCCATAATGCAGGATCATTTAACAAACCAATTTGGGTACGCAAACCTGTAAACACAAAGAACAAAGGCAATAATACAATTATCGAAACGTCTTCTACTTTTTCGATAAATATGTTTCTGAATTTATTGTTTTCAGGCATAATTGCTCCCGCTAAGAAAGCTCCAAATAAAGCATGAATTCCGATTAATTCAGCAGCATACGCCGAGAATAAAAGTGTTAAAAAGAAAATAGCAACAACTGGTTTATTTAAACTTTCTCTTGTTGAATTTAAATCTCCAACACGTTTCAGGAACGGACGAACGATTTTCAACATTATGATTACATATAAAATCGCTAAACCAATTACGTATAATGAACTAGAAAGTGAACCCGCTTTTACAATAGCAATTACAACGGCAAGAATACACCACGCCGTAATATCATCTGCAGCGGCGCAGGTTATGGCAATGGTTCCGAGTTTTGTTTTCTGCATTCCCCGTTCCTGAACAATTCTGGCCAAAACCGGAAAAGCGGTAATGCTCATGGCGATTCCCATAAATAATCCGAAAGAAGAGAATTCAACCCCTTTTGGAGCAAAAGTTTGATAAATGAAATAAGCCAAAGTTAATCCTAATGCAAACGGAATAACGATACTGGCGTGGCTGATAACAACAGCATCGTGCGCTTTGTTTTTCAGCACTTTCAAATCCAGTTCCATACCAATAACAAACATGAAAAGGATTAAACCAATCTGACTTAAAAATTGTAAGTTTCCTAAAGATTCTTTTGGAAATAAAGCTGCGGAGAATTCAGGAAAATACATTCCTACTAAAGACGGCCCAAGTACAATCCCGGCAACCATTTCTCCAATTACAGACGGCTGTCCAATTTTTCTGAAGAACCATCCAAATAAACGTGCTACTAAAATAATAGTCACAATCTGCGCCAGTAAAATAGCTAACGGATGTTGTAAGTTTTCGACCATTGAATTGAGAAAATCATTCCAATGATTACTTTCAATTTGTTTTTTAATGATATTCTGACCTGCTTCTAATGCTGCTCCTTTTGAAATTATCCAATATATCAGAGCTGTAAATCCTCCAATAATTGTAACATAGAATAAAGAGTTCTTAATGTTATTCATAACTCGTTCTTTTAATTATTGCTGCAAATATCAGGACTGACAGCAAAGTGATGAAGTAAATTTACAGTTAATTTTCAATCTATGTAACAAGACTGAAAAACTTTGTAATAAGTTAATAACAACATCTAAAAACGACTTTTATTCTGAACAAAATTGAAGGCTTGTGAAACTAAAAAGGGCTTCGACTTCGCTCAGCCTGACAATGAAATAAAATCCAAAATTCTGAAATTTCAAATTCCAATTATCGCTGAAATTTTATTCTTAAGTATTCCGTATTGTCACTCTGAGCGGAGTCGAAGAGCTTATAATTTTACCTTTTTCAAAAAATCAGAGCGATAAGTTTCGCTTAAAAGTAAGGTTGTATTTTTATTGTTTTCTTCAATGTGATGCAGAACAATCTCATTGTGGTTGAAGAATTTTATTGCTTTTACGGCTATGATTTCTTTTTTGTTAATTCTGCAGAAATTGGTTTCAGGTAATTCTTTTAAAAGTGTATCGAATTTTACATTTTTCAAGTTTAAAAAACTTCCGTCGGCAAGTAAAACGGTTTTATCGCGGCTGTCACTTACCGCTGTTTTGATGTATTGAATCTGGTTAAAATAAAGCAGTGTTTTTCCTTTATCGGTATTTAACTGAATAAATTTTTTAGCTGTATCTGGTTTTTCAAAACGTTCTAAAGCTTTTGAAACTGCTTTTTGCAAACGTTCCAGTTTTACAGGTTTTGTGATATAATCTACCGCATCAATATTAAAAGCATCGGCGGCATATTCTTTATAGGCGGTACAAAAAATCACTAATTTATCGCCAACCAATTCAGCCAGATGAAGTCCGTCCATTCCCGGCATTTCGATATCTGAAATTAGCAAATCAAATTCGAGTTCGGGAATATCAGACAAAAGTTTCTGCGGATTATTAAACGTTTTTACGATTTCCAGTTCAGGAATTTGTTCGCAAAGCATTTTTAAGTACGTTAATCCCGGAATCTCATCGTCCAGAAGCAAGCATTTCAGTTTTGTATTCAAGTAAATCTATTTTTAGATGAGCAATATAAACATCGTTCTCTACAAATTTATCAAGTTTAAAATTATTCTTGTAAATAATGCGCAGACGATGTTCTAAAGTGGCGTGGCCAAAACCGCTTCGCTCCTTTTTCAATACTTTTTTATCTGAAATTTTATTCGAAACCGTCATAGAAAAAGCGTTATCACGAAATTCAAAAACTACCGAAATAAAAGCATCCGCACTTTGAAGATCGGCATGTTTAAAAGCATTTTCTATTAAATCAATCGAAATCAAAGGCGCCAGCAAAGGCTGATCGTACAATTTATCGTCTTCGTTGATATTGGTTTTAATCTTCAGCTCAAAAAGCGGACTGATTTTGATTTTATTGATTTCGATTAAATTCAGTGCAAAGTTTATTTCTTCTTTTGCGGTTACGAATTTCTTTTTGCTTTCGTATAAAATATAATCCAGAACATTGGCCAGTTTATCTAATGCAAAATAAGTTTGATAAGCATGCGACTGAATTGAATTCAAAATATTCTTAAATAAATGCGGATTTAGTTTTGACTCTAAGTTTTCTAACTGCAAGTCGTTTACTTTTGCTTCGAGCGTATAAAAACTTTTCTCAGCATCATCTTTTGCCTTTTTTGCCTGCGTTAATTGATATATCATAAAACAAATTATGACAATCAACAGTAAAAGAATTGCTAGAAATATAAAAGTTGTGGTATTGTTTTCCTGCATTGTTTTTAAGATTCTATAATTGTTTTTAATGAAACTTTATAATTAATTAAAATCCCAATTGTCAAAATTAAAATACTGGCAAGCCAAAGATAATAACCTAATTCAAAAGAAACTATTTTTGCCATAGCACCACTCTCTGCTCCCAAAATTTCAGTCCAAAATGAAAAAAATATCGCTAAACAAGATGCTATTAAACTTAATAAAATTGCTCTTTTATCATTTTTAATAAAAAATCTAATTGCAAAAAATGACAGTGGGTTTGCGAGCCAAATAATTTGTTCTAATAACCCTCCTCCCAAAAAAGCAGTAGATCCCATAAAAAGATATTCTAAAGACGAAGATATTCTTATTTTATCATTGTAATTTACAATCAGAGCATTTTGAGTTAATGAAATACCAAAAATCAATATACACAATCCGATAGTTATAAATTTAATTTGTTTTGAATCCATTATTTATAATACGTTTTCATTATAGACACAGAATTAAAACAAAACAACCTGTGTAAACCAGTTTAATCCGCTTAATCAGCGGGCCATATTTTTTAATGACTTGAAACGAATTTCAACCCAATAATTGAAGCAATTAATGTTGTAAGGAAAAATATTCTCCAAAAGGCTGCCGGTTCTTTAAAAATAAAAATCCCAACCAAAACAGTTCCAACTGCTCCAATTCCTGTCCAAACAGCATATGCGGTTCCAATTGGTAACGTTTGTGTTGCTTTATATAATAAAATCATACTGATTGAAAGACATACAAAAAATCCAGCCATCCAATAAGTTGATGTAATTCCTGTTGTTTCTTTTGCTTTTCCTAGACATGATGCAAATCCCACTTCAAAAAGTCCGGCAATAATCAATAAAACCCAATTCATTTTCTTTTCATTTTTAAATTAACTGCAAATATGAGAAAACCTAACGACTAAATAGCAAAAAGCAGGAAATTTATCACAAAATATTAAGGTGCCGATTTGTGTTAACATTAAGTAAAATACAATCGATTGTTTATGATTTTGAGCAGTTTTCACTACATTTGCAACCATTTTTAAAGATTTTATGAAAAACGCTATTAAAGTTGGGTTCTGGGAGAAATTAGCCCGAATCATACTTAAAAACAGAATCACAATTCTGGTTATCCTTTCTGCTTTAACTATTTTCCTTGGTTACCAATGGAAAAACCTTGCCATGACTTATACTGAAGCAAACCTGCTTCCAAAAGATCACATCGCAAACAAAGAATATCAAAAATTCTTAGACAAGTTTGGTGAAGAAGGAAACCTGGTTGTAATTGGTTTTCAGGATAAAAACTTTTTTACTCCAAAGAATTATGCCGCCTGGAATGAGTTAATGACGGGTTTAAAAAAATCTAAAGAAGTTGATTTAGTTGTTTCACTAAACGATTTAAAAAAACTGGAGAAAGATACCGTTAACGAAAAATTCGTTTTAACGCCATTTATCGATCAAAGTAAAGTTTTAGATCCAGCCTATTTAAAAAGCGTTCAGCACGATTTATTCCATAATTTGCCTTTTTACGAAGGATTATTATTCAATAAAGAAAGCGGAAGTGTTCGCTCTGCAATTTACATCAACAAAAAACTGGTAAATACCGCTGAAAGAAAAACTTTTATACTTGAAAACCTGGTTCCGAAAATCGATAAATTCGAAAAAACAACCGGAATCGATCTTAAAGTTTCGGGAATGCCATACATCAGAACGATCAATGCAGCTGATATGAAAGGCGAAATTGGTCTTTTTATCGGTGCGGCTTTATTGACTGTTTCATTGATTTTCTTTTTCTTTTTCCGTTCATTCAGAGCAACCTTTATTTCAATTTGTATTTTAATTGTAGGGGTAATCTGGTCGTTTGGAACACTTGGATTATTTGGTTATAAAATCACAATTTTAACAGCAATTATTCCACCGCTGATTATCGTTATCGGAATTACAAACTGTATTTTCCTAATCAATAAATACCAGCAGGAAATCAAATTACATAATAATCAGGCTAAGGCGCTGCAGCGTGTGATTTCAAAAATTGGGGTTTCGACTTTAATGACGAATTTAACTACTGCGATTGGTTTTGCTACGTTTATGATTACCGGAAATGATCTGCTTTTTGAATTTGGTCTGGTAACTTCAATCAACGTAATTTCTGTTTATTTATTGACACTTTTTATTGTGCCAATTGTATACAGTTTTATGGCATTGCCAAAAGAAAAACATTTATATCATTTAACTAAAACTTATATTTCAACTTTATTAAATGTGGTTGAAGATGTAGTTAAAACAAAACGCAGATACGTTTATATTGTTTACGGCTTATTTTTGGTTTTCAGCGTAATTGGAGTTTCACAAATGAAAGTTTCAGGAAGTTTGATTGGTGAAATGCCAAAAAGTGCTTCTTTCTTTAAAGATATTTTATTTTACGAAAAAGAATTTAACGGAGTTATGCCGCTTGAAATCATGATTGACACCAAAAAGAAAAAAGGTGTTATGAAGGCTTCGACTATTCGTAAAATGGATGAACTGCAAAATACAATTTCTGAAATTCCAGAATTGGCAAAACCGGTTTCAATTGTCAATTTGGTTAAATATTCTAAACAGGCTTTCTATAACGGAAACCCTGAATATTATCAATTACCAACTTCACAGGAACAGACTTTTATTTTGAGTTACGCTAAAAATGCGACCAAAAACAGCAAAGAAAATTTAATGAAAGCTTACGTTGATTCGACTGGACAATATGCCCGAATCACGACTTTCATGAAAGATATTGGAACGGATGAAATGGCAAAAGTGGAGAAAAAACTGCACAGCAAAATTGATGAAATTTTCCCAAAAGATCGTTTTGAAGTTACCGTTACCGGAAAAGCATTGGTTTTCCAAAAAGGAACTTCGTATTTGGTTGAAAACTTAATCGAGTCATTAATCTTCGCGATTTTAACGATTGCAATTCTGATTTTATATTTATTCCGTTCATTCAAAATGGTAATGGCTTCGGTAATTACAAATATTTTACCGCTTTGTATTACATCAGGATTAATGGGCTATTTTGGGATTCCGTTAAAACCTTCGACAATTTTGGTATTTAGTATCGCCTTCGGAATTTCGGTTGATAATGCGATTCAGTTTATGGCGAAGTATAGACATGACTTGCTTCAAAGCGGCGGAAAAGTTAAAAAATCTGTTTTCAGTGCTTTAAGAGAAACTGGAATTAGTACTTTTTATACTTCTGTAGTTTTGATTTTAGGTTTTGCGACTTTTACATTATCAAGCTTTAGCGGAACCATTGCACTTGGAGGATTAATTTCTTGTACTTTGGCTTTTGCAATGTTTGCGAATTTAGTTGTACTGCCTTCGCTGGTTTTGACTTTTGAGAAGAAGAAAACTAAGAAAGAGGAATTAGAGAATTTGGATAAATAAGGTTTTTTCTTTTTCGCCACGAATTTCACGAATTGGCACGAATTCTTTTATACGCAACGTTAAGTCTTTGCGAGGAACGAAGCAATCTCATTTGCCAGATCAAGTCTTATATTTTATCGTAGTGAGGCTGCTTCGTTCTTCATAATGACAAAAATTAAGAAATAAAAAAGGTCTCATGCAACTGAGTGCCCTAGCCCTGATAGAAGCGGCATCCTTTTTCTTGCTCCTTTAGCAAGAAAAAGATATAGCGGATAGCAGGAAACAGCTTCAAAAATTAATTATTATCGTTTATATTTGCAATTCGATATAAAAAACACTGATTTTATTTTAAACTAAAATCAGAAATCTAAAATCTAAAATTAAAATGAAACACACAAAGGTTAAAGACTTATTAAACAGTACGACGACGCTACAGGAAGTGAATGCAAAAGGATGGGTGAGAACTTTTAGAAATAATCAGTTCATCGCGCTTAATGACGGTTCTACCATTAATAATATACAATGTGTTGTTGATTTTGAAAATACACCGGAAGAGACTTTAAAAAGAATCACAACTGGAGCTGCGGTTTCTGTATTTGGAACTTTGGTTGAAAGTAAAGGTGCGGGTCAGAAATACGAAATTCAGGTTACAAAATTGGAAATTCTTGGAGATTCTGATCCTGAAAAATTCCCAATGCAGCCTAAAAAACATACTTTAGAATTTTTAAGAGAAAAAGCACATTTACGTGTACGTACAAATGCTTTTGGAGCAATTATGCGTGTGCGTTCGGTATTGTCTTATGCAGTTCACAAATATTTTCAAGACAAAGGTTTTGTTTACGTAAATACGCCAATTATTACCGGAGCTGATGCTGAAGGTGCTGGAGAAATGTTTCAGGTAACATCTTTACCATTAGATAATCTTCCAAAAAATGAAGAAGGAAACATTGATTTCAAAAAAGATTTCTTTGGAAAACATACGAACTTAACAGTTTCGGGACAATTAGAAGGTGAAACTTTTGCTATGGCTTTGGGTCAGATTTATACTTTTGGACCAACTTTTAGAGCTGAAAATTCAAACACTTCTCGTCACTTGGCAGAGTTTTGGATGATCGAGCCGGAAGTTGCTTTCAACGATCTTGATGACAACATGGATTTGGCTGAAGATTTTATTCAGTATGTAATTAAATATGCTTTAGACAACTGTAAAGACGATTTGGCTTTCTTAGAAGGAAGACTTCTTGAAGAAGAAAAATCAAAACCACAGGCAGACAGAAGCGAAATGGCTTTGTTAGAAAAATTGAACTTCGTTTTAGAGAACAACTTCAAACGTGTTTCTTATACGGAAGCAATTGATATTTTAAGAGATTCAACTCCAAATAAAAAGAAGAAATTCCAATATATCATCAACGAATGGGGAGCTGATTTACAGTCAGAACACGAGCGTTACTTAGTTGAAAAACACTTTAAATGTCCGGTAATTTTATTTGATTACCCAGCAAACATTAAAGCGTTTTACATGCGTTTGAACGACAACACGGAGCCAGGAAGAGAAACAGTTCGCGCAATGGACATCCTTTTCCCTGGAATTGGAGAAATCGTTGGTGGTTCTGAAAGAGAAGAGCGTTACGATGTTTTGGTTGAAAAAATGAAAGCTTTAGAAATCGACGAAGAAGAATTATACTGGTATTTAGACACCAGAAGATTTGGTTCTGCAACTCACGCAGGTTTCGGTTTAGGATTTGAGCGTTTGGTATTGTTTGTAACTGGAATGACAAACATTAGAGACGTAATTCCTTTCCCAAGAACTCCTGGAAGTGCAGAGTTCTAAGAAATAAAGTTTTTGCCACAAAGGCACAAAGACGCTAAGTTTATTTTTAAATAACTGATTAAAGACACAAATAAATTAAAATAATACCACGAAGACACAAAATCTCAAAGTATTGTTTTATTATTTAGTTAAGATTTAAAAACTTTAAAAAAACCTTTGCGCCTTTGCGTCTTCGTGGCAAAACCCAAAAAAATATGCTCTCTGAAAGAACGGAAGAAATTGGAAAAATAATTGTAAACTCGGCATTTAAGGTTCATAAACAACTTGGACCTGGATTATTAGAAAGAGTTTATGAAGTTTGTTTAGCCCATGAAATTACAAAAGCTGGTCTTAATGTAAAACGCCAAATTGATATTCCCATTTTTTATGATGGAATTGAATTTAGCGAAGGATTAAGATTAGATTTACTAATTGAAGATTCTATAATTATAGAAATAAAAGCGGTTGAACAAATAAATCCGGTTTGGGAAGCACAAATTATAAGTCAATTAAAATTGCTGAATAAAGATTTAGGCTTTTTAATTAATTTCAATGTATCACTAATTAAAAGCGGTATCAGAAGATTTATAAATACAAAACGAGAGTATTAAACATTTTAAGTTAGCGCCTTAATGGCAAAAATAAAACCATTGTGTCTTTGTGACTTCGTGGCTAAAACAAAAAAACTTTGCGCCTTCGCGTCTTAGTGGCTAAAAAAGTAGTGCCTTATCATGCTAAAGCAATTTTTAAATTTAAAATTATCCCAAAAATTATCTCCACAGCAAATTCAGCTGATGAAGTTAATTCAATTGCCTACGCAAGCTTTTGAACAGCGTTTATTAGAAGAAATGAACGAAAATCCGGCTCTTGAAGCTGGAAAAGAAGAAGAATACGAAGCGGATGAATTCGCAAATGAAGACTACGACGATTATGATGATGCAGAATCTGACAGAATCGAAGCAGACGACATTAACATTGACGAATACTTAAGCGACGACGATACTCCAGATTACAAAACTCAGGTTAACAATTATAGTGATGATGAAGAACGCGAAACGCCTTTTGCTTCGCCAATTAGTTTTCATCAGGATTTAATCAATCAGCTGAATACTTTTATTTTGAACGATGAAGAACGCGAAATCGCGGAGTTTCTTGTGGGAAGTATTGACGATATGGGTTATATCCGCAGAAGCGTTCCGGATATTGTAGATGATATGGCTTTTACTCAGGGAATTTACACTGATGAAGCAATGGTCGAAAAAATGCTTCATGTCATTCACGAACTTGAACCTTCGGGAGTTGGAGCACGTGATTTACAGGAATGTTTATTATTACAATTAAAGCACAAAACACCAACCGAATATGTTGATTTAGCGATCGATATTATCGAAAATCAGTTTGATGCTTTTACGAAGAAACATTACGACAAATTATTACAGAAATACAGTGTTTCGAACGAACAGCTTAAAAAAGCGATTCACGAAATTGAAAGACTGAACCCAAAACCGGGCGGTTCTTTTACAGGCAATAATAAAGTTACAGAAAATATAGTTCCGGATTTTGCTATCAGAATTGTAGATGGAGAATTAGAACTGACTTTAAACGGACGAAATGCTCCTTCTTTGCACGTTTCTAAAGATTATCAGGAAATGATGCAGACTTATAAAGATTCTCGTGATAAATCGTCGGCGCAAAAAGATGCTGTTCAGTTTATCAAACAAAAACTGGATTCGGCTAAATGGTTTATTGACGCGATTAGACAACGTCAGGAAACGCTTTTTGTAACGATGAATGCGATTATGCATTATCAGGAAGAATTTTTCTTAGATGGTGACGAAACGAAACTAAAACCAATGATCTTAAAAGACATTGCCGATATGGTTGGTTTGGATATTTCGACGATTTCGCGTGTTGCTAACAGTAAATATGTTGAAACGCCATACGGAACAAAGCTTATCAAAGAATTTTTCTCTGAAGCGATGAAAAATGATCAGGGTGAAGATGTTTCGACTTTAGAAATCAAAAAGATCCTGAAGAATACCATTGAAGAAGAAGACAAAAGAAAACCGCTTCCAGACGATCAATTGGCCGAAATATTAAAAGAAAAAGGGTATCCAATTGCAAGAAGAACAATTGCTAAATACCGTGAACAGCTTGATATTCCGGTTGCGAGAATGAGAAAGAAAATTTAGGTTTTTCTTTTTAAACCATATAAGAAATATAAGTTCATTTAAAATATAAACCCCGATAGATTTTAAATCTATCGGGGTTTATTGTTATTTCCACATAATGTCAAACCGGATTAAAATCCGGCCCTACAATATAGCTCGAGCCGAAGGCTCTTTTGTAGTTCCAAAGGAACGAATTATTTTGTAGAGCTGGACTTCAGTCCAGTTTACATCAATTGATATTCCGTAGGAATATTTGATCGGTAGAAAAAAAATATTAACGTGTTTGAATTGTGTCCTGTAAGGGCCCTTGTTATTACGCAATTAAACACGAAATGTATTATTCGATTAATCAAACGTTCCTACGGAACGTATACCTCACAAACCAAATATTTTTCTACCAATGAAACATTCCCACGGAATGAATAACTTCTTTTAAAAACAACAAACCCGACAGGTTTTTAAAAACCTGTCGGGTTTGCCAACTAGTAAAAGTTTAAATTATTTATACTGATCCGGTAATATTTTCACCGTAAACAAGAATCCCTTCTTTTTATCGCTATAACTATAAATCAAAGTATAATCATTGTCTCTAAAAACCTGAAGTCCTGGATTTGCTTTTGCTGTACTTAAAAGACTTTTCTCAATTTCGTCCTGTATAACATTAACCTCAGCAACGTCTTTTTCTACATTTAGCAATGTCAAATTATACTGAACAACCCTTTCTTTATGCAAACTAACACTGTCTAAACGAATGCCTTCCTGAATTTTTAACGGACAGCTTTTATTATATTTTTCAACTAATTCTGTTATTTCAGTATTTACCTCATCTGCTTTTTCAGAAAGAAAAAATTGAAAAAAAACAGCTAAAGCCACCGCAATTCCAATCACAACTAATAGTAAGATATTTTGTTTTCTCATACTTTGCTTTTCTTGAATTGGTTATTAAAGTTAAATAGAATTTAATTTATTTTTCCTGATTTTTTTTCATTGCTTTAAAATAGGCAGCGCGGCTCAATGGCTCGTATTCTTCAGTTTCACCAAGCATTACCAATTTGTCATTATCCGTTTTACGGAAGCTGTAATTCGCAAGATTTCCGGTTCTGGTGCAAACGGCATGAACTTTCGTTACATATTCGGCAGTTGCCATAAGTGCCGGCATTGGCCCAAAAGGATTTCCCTTAAAATCCATATCAAGACCTGCAACTATCACGCGAATTCCCTGATTGGCAAGATCATTACAAATAGTAACAATTTCATCATCAAAAAACTGAGCTTCGTCAATACCAATAACGTCACAGCCTTGTGCTAAAATAGCAATATTGGCCGCAGCTGGAACTGGCGTAGAACGAATTTCGTTGGCATCGTGCGATACAACCATTTCGTCATGATAACGAGTATCAATAGCGGGTTTAAAAATTTCGACTCTTTGTTTGGCAAACTGGGCGCGTTTTAATCTGCGGATTAATTCCTCGGTTTTACCCGAAAACATTGATCCACAAATAACTTCAATCCAACCAAATTGTTCTTTGTGATTTACTGTATTTTCGAGAAACATTTTGTATTTTTCTGCCTTTAAAAATGAATAGTTTTTATTACTTTGTACTGGTAATAAATCGACGTAAAAATGTGCTGTTTTACATTTTTTCAAAAGTAGAAAATTTTTATCAAATCAGGGATTGGCAGACGCTTATTAACAGAAATAAAAAAATATCTATCAGATTTCCTTAAGAATAAAGACATTCAGACATCAAATACACTAAAATACCTTATTCACTATAATTTCAACAGTTATGAAAAAAAAATTGGAAGCCGATTTAATCAGCATTGCACATCGAATTTTAAAACTTAAAAATAAATCCGATATCAATCAATTATATCTTGAAACTCAGAAATTATACGAGAAATTAGCGATTTTAAAATTTGTCGATGAAAATTTTGACGAGGTAAAACCAACAATCAGCCACAGCGAAATCAGTTCTGAAATTGAAATTATTTTTGAAAAAGAAGAAGTTCAGACAGAAACTGCTGCTGCTCCAGCTATTGTTGAAGAAGTTGAAGCTGAAGAAACTCATGAAGTTCCAGTTGTTGAAGAAGTTAAGGAAGAAGAAACTCCTGAACCTGCGATTATCGAAGAAATAACAGCAGAAATTCCTGAAGAAACAACTCCCGAAGCTGTTCAAGAAATATCTGAAATACCTGTTGAAGAAAAAACAGAAGAACCAATTGCTGCAGAAATTCCTCAGCCAGAAGTTGCAGAAGAAATTGAAAAGGCAGAAGATTCAAAAAATAATATTGAAGAACTTTCGTTCACAACTGTAAATAATTTAAAACCAATTCCGGATTTCAAACCTGCTTTTGAGTTAGATACAGAAGAAATAAAAGAGGAAATTAAAGAAGAACCTAAAACAGAATCAAAAGGAACTCCAATTCCGATTGCATTTGAGGATTTCGGAATTAATTATGCCGATGCACAATTTGTAAAAGTGGACAGTTTCGAACCTGTTTCTTCTTCAAACAATGATTTAAAAGAGAAAAAGAATTTTGAAATCCCGGTTTTAGAAACTCCGAAAGAACCAAAATCAGTTTCTTTAAACGAAAAATTAGCAAAAGGTTTCCATATTGATTTAAATGACCGAATTGCTTTTACAAAAAATCTTTTCGGAAATAGTACTGAAGATTACAGTCGTGTTTTAAACCAATTATTAACTTTTGATTCTTATGCAGAAGCTAAAGATTTTATCGAAAACATGGTGAAACCGGATTATAATAATTGGGAAGGAAAAGACGATTACGCAGAACGTTTTCTTGGAATTATTGAGAAAAAATTTGCTTAGAAATAAAACACAAATTACACGAATTAGCACGAATTTTTTCTTTGTGAAATTTTTTAAAAGCACTTATAATCTGTGTTAATTCGTGAAATTCGTGTTATAATATAAAAAATATGTCAAAATTATATATCGTTCCAACGCCAATTGGCAATCTTGAAGACATGACTTTTAGAGCCATTCGGGTTTTGAAAGAAGTCGATTTGATTTTGGCTGAGGATACTCGAACAAGCGGAAAACTCCTGAAGCATTTTGAAATTGGCACGCACATGCACAGCCATCACATGCACAATGAGCATAAAACAACCGAAAATTTAATTGCACGTTTGAAAGCCGGCGAAACCATCGCTTTAATTTCTGACGCAGGAACTCCGGCAATTTCAGATCCGGGATTTTTGTTAACCCGCGCTTGTGTCGAAAATAAAATTGAAGTAGAATGTCTTCCGGGCGCAACGGCTTTTGTTCCGGCACTTGTAAACAGCGGGCTTCCAAATGATAAATTTATTTTTGAAGGTTTCCTACCTGATAAAAAAGGACGTCAGACTCGTTTTTTGGCTTTAGCCGAAGAAACCCGAACTATGATTTTATATGTTTCTCCGCATAAACTTGTTAAAACATTAGCTGAATTTATTCAGTATTTTGGAGAAGACCGACAAGTCTGCGTTTCAAGGGAATTATCAAAATTACACGAAGAAAATGTACGCGGAACGGCGAAAGAAGTTTTAGTGCATTTTGAAAAAACAGCTCCGCGCGGCGAAATCGTAGTTGTCGTTGCCGGAAAAACAATAATAAAAGAAGCCAAGAAAAGTAAATTTTCTAAAGACGAAGAAGAATAAAAAACAATATTGGCCACAGATTTCATTGATTAACTTAGATTATATTTAAGCTTGCCACGAATTACACCAATTATCACGAATTAAATTAGTGGAAATTCGTGCAATTCGTGGCAAAAAAAATCATTTTTAATCCTTTAATCTGTGGCAAAAAAAATAAATTAAATCATGAGCATACAAGCCTTTTTAGAAAAAGTAAAACAAACTCCAACTCAAATAACATTTCCTGAAACTATTGCAGTAATCGAAGAAAATTACAACTTTACACCAACTGCTTTTCAAAACGGAACTCAGCATAATGCTGCCGGAGAAAATTCAGGTTCTTGTAAATTATTTTCATTCGCAAAATTGCAAAATCTAAATAAGGAAGAAACTTTAGCGTGTTTTGGAGCTTTTTATTTTGAAGAAGTTTTAGGAGATCCAAACGGAACAAACCACCAAAACATTAGAAATTTTATCAACTTAGGCTGGGATGGAATCCAGTTTGAAGGCAATGCTTTGAATCTGAAATAAATACTAATACCTTTTTAAAATGAAGGAAAGACTAAAAGAAATCTCAATTATAATATTTCTGCTTATAATTGGCATTCCTTTGTGTATATTATTCTTTCCTATAATTCTGGTTTATTTGATATTTGAATTTTTTCAAAAAAAAGGATTCAAAAAAAGATATAGCAATTATTTAGTATCGATCGAAGGAAAAAAATTCTTCTGTTACAGCAACCGAAAAAACAATCATCATTATATCGAAAAAAATATTATTCCAAATCTCACAAATGACATTGAACCAGTTTTTCTTGAAGGTAAACGAATTAGAAATGAAGATAACCGAGAATATCTTTCACATATGTTACTAAACGTTTCTAAACGAAAAGGATTTCCATATATAATTAAAATTAGCAATGGAAAAGCGTTAGACATATCAATGAACAATGAATTTTACAATTTCAAAAGTCAAAATAAAAATCCTGAAGATTTAATAGTTTTAATAAACGCCAGTTTTGAGAATCTAAAATCTAAAGTCTAAAATCTACAATTAAAAAAATGCGTTGGACCATAAAACCAAAACCTTCTGAAGATAAAATCAAACATTTGGCGCAAGCCCTAAATGTAGAAGATTTTGTAGCAACACTTTTGATTCAGCGTGGCATTGATACATTTGAAGATGCCAAGAATTTCTTTCGTCCGTCATTAGAACATCTTCACGATCCATATTTAATGAAAGATATGGACAAAGCTGTTGCCCGAATAGAAAAGGCAATTGAAAATCAGGAAAACATATTAGTTTTTGGTGATTATGATGTTGACGGAACAACAGCAGTTTCTCTGGTTTCTTCCTATTTAAAATCACATTATTCCCATATTGCCACTTACATTCCAGATCGCTATGACGAAGGATATGGCATTTCCTATAAAGGAATTGACTATGCAGATGATAACGGAATTTCTTTAATCATCGCGCTCGACTGCGGAATAAAATCAATCGATCATATCGCTTATGCGAAAGCAAAAAACATAGATTTCATTATTTGCGATCACCACAGACCTGGAGAATTTCTTCCGGATGCGGTTGCAATTTTAGATCCAAAAAGAGAAGACTGTTCGTATCCTTATGACGAATTATGCGGTTGCGGTGTTGGTTTTAAATTGATTCAGGCTTTAGGTCAAAATCGAAATGAAACTATCGAAGATTTGGTTCCCTATCTGGATTTGGTGGCTACGGCAATTGCTGCAGACATTGTTCCGATAACAGGAGAAAATCGTGTTTTGGCATATTTCGGTTTGAAAGTAATTAATAGCGAACCAAGACCGGGAATTAAAGCTTTGGTGCATCAGGTAAAAAAGAAAGTTTTAGATATTACCGATGTTGTTTTTATCATTTCTCCCCGAATTAATGCTGCCGGGAGAATCAAACATGGAAATCATGCGGTTGAATTATTAACCGAATTTGATTTTGAACAAGCACAGCAATTTGCCTCAGAAATCGAACAATACAATGCAGACCGAAAAGATTTAGATAAAAAAATTACCAAAGAAGCATTTCAGCAAATTTTGGAAAATAAAGAAGAAGAACGTTTTTCTACAGTTGTTTTTCAGGAAGACTGGCACAAAGGCGTAATTGGGATTGTAGCTTCGAGATTAATTGAAACCTATTATCGCCCGACTTTAGTTTTCACTAAAAGCGGAGATAAATATGCCGCCTCTGCCCGATCTGTAAAAGGGTTTGATGTTTATAATGCACTCGATGCGTGTTCCCAACATTTGGAACAATTTGGAGGACATATGTATGCCGCTGGAATGACTTTGAAAGCAGAGAATTATCAAACTTTTAAAGAAGCTTTTGAAAAACAGGTTTCAGCAACAATTTTACCGGAATTGCGAACTCCTGAAATTGAAATTGATGCCGAAATAAATTTCTCTGATATTACACCAAAACTCATTCGGATTTTAAAACAATTTGAGCCTTTTGGCCCGCAGAATATGACACCGGTTTTTATGACTTCGGATATAAAAGATACAGGTTATGCCAAAACGCTGGGTGCTGAAGAAGAACATTTAAGACTTTTCGTTAAACAATCTAACTCCGATGGAATTGCCGCTATTGGCTTCGGACTCGGAAAAAAACTCAATATAGCACAAAATCAAAATCTGTTTCAATTGGCCTATACAATTGCCGAAAACGAATGGAACGGAACTATTTCAACACAACTCATGCTGAAAGACATTAGAACAAATGACAACTAAATCAAACAAACGAGATCCGTATCAGGCACTTCGTTACAGAGAATTCAACGTATTTTTATTACTTCGTTTCTGCATGGTTTTTGCCTGGGCGATGCAGTTTATCGTGATTGAATGGGAAGTTTACAGTTTAACTAAAAACCCGCTTTCGCTGGGAATTATTGGCTTAATGGAAGTTATTCCAGCCGTTGGTATGGCTTTATTTGCCGGACATATTGTGGACCAAAAAGAAAAGAAGGGATTACTGGTAAAATGTATTCTGGGGTTTTCGATAATTAGTTTTGGATTGTTTTTACTGACCTGGCCAAAAGTTGTTGGCGATTGGTCTCCAACTGTTATTTTATATTCCATTTATGCTTTAGTCTTTTTGGGCGGATTAGTTAGAGCTTTTCTTGGTCCAACTATTTTCTCTCTTTTATCGCTGATTATTCCTAAAAAAGCATATCCAAATGCTGCTACATGGAGCAGTTCGGTTTGGCAGATCGGAGCCGTGATGGGTCCGGCGCTGGCTGGATTCTCCATCAACTGGATTGGCGTTCACTGGTCAATGTGTCTGGTTTTTGGGTTCTCTCTTCTTTCATTAGTCGCTTTATCGCAAATCAGTACAAAACCAATCATAAATCCAAAGATTGGAGAATCGATAAAAGACAGTCTTACAGAAGGTTTAACATTTGTTTTTAAAAACCAAATTGTTTTAGGTGCCTTATCGCTCGATATGATTGCTGTACTTTTTGGAGGCGCAGTTGCATTACTGCCTGTTTTTGCTCAAGATATTTTAAAAGTCGGTTCTGAAGGTTTTGGAATATTAAGAGCTGCTCCTGCAGTTGGATCTTTTATTACAATGCTCGTTTCTGCTTATGTCCCTTTATATAAAAATGCAGGAAAGAAACTCTTAGTTGCCATATTTGTTTTCGGATTATCGATCATCTTATTTGGTCTTTCTACGTCATTCTGGCTTTCGGTTTTTGCTTTATTTTTGAGCGGACTTGCTGATGGAATTTCTGTAGTAATTCGCCAGACAATTTTACAGCTTAAAACGCCCGATCATATGCGTGGACGTGTTGGTGCTGTAAATTCAATTTTTGTTGGATCTTCTAATGAATTAGGTGCTTTTGAAAGTGGTGCAACTGCGAAATTGATGGGAACTGTTACATCGGTTGTTTTTGGGGGAAGCATCACACTTTTGACTGTTTTAGGCTTTGGTTTTATATCTCCTACCTTTAGGAATTTAGATCTTAATAAAGACATGGAAGATCATCATAATCAAGAATAATGAGAGTGCTTCTTCTTAGTTTCGTTTTAACAATGTCCTTTTTCGCAAATGGACAAAACCTTTATATCAAAACATACGGAAACGAAAAGAATAAACCTTTAATCTTCATACATGGAGGTCCAAGCGGCAACGCAACTTTATTTGAAGGAACAACAGCTCAAAATCTGGCTGATCAAGGTTTTTATGTTATTGCATACGATCGAAGAGGTGAAGGAAGATCTGCAGATCCTGATGCGAAGTTTACTTATGAAGAAGCTTTTCAGGATTTAAATTCAATCTATAAAAAATACCATTTAAAGAAAGCGGTTTTACTTAGCCATAGTTTTGGCGGTTTGGTTGCGACACTTTATACCAATAAATATCCGCAGAATGTAAGCGCTTTGGTTTTGGCCGGGGCTTTATTTTCTCAGCAGGAAACTTACGATCATATTTTAAATACGTTGAAGAAAAAATACAGCAATGATTCTGAACAATTAAAAAAAATAAATGATGTAGAGAATTTAAACAAGAATTCAGCCGAATATCGAAAAGGCTGTTTTGACCTTGCAAGTGAAAACGGCTTTTTTAAAATGCCAAATCCAACTACAGCATCTATAAAATTATATGCCGATTATGAAGCCGGAGAATTTTTTAAAACCAACATTCGGAACAAAAATGCGCCTTTGCTTTTTTATCAAAACGAAAAGCAAAATAACATCGACAGCAGGCCTTTTTTAAAGAAAATTAAAGCCAAAGGAGTTCCAATTTTCGCTATTTACGGAAAACAAGACGGTATTTTCTCTTCGGCGCAAATTACTTCAATTAAAAAACTGGCGGGCAAAGATCACTTCGCATTGTTAGACAATTGCTCACATTATCTTTTTGTTGATCAACAAATTGAATTTCTTTCTAACATAAAAAAATGGCTTAAATAGTTTTTTAAACCATATAAATGATATAAGGTAATTTAAGCTTTACGTTTAATACTTGTTAAATGAACTTATATCACTTATATGGTTCAATATTTTTTCATTTTTATGATTTTTTTATTTAGAATTAATATAAATAATATTTATATTTGTTGAAATAAAAGGATTTACGATGAGAGAAATAGAGAAGATATATCATAACAATTTTGGAATAGCCTTTTACTGGAAACAAAATAATCAAACCATTCTGGACAAAGTACAATTGATTTTTAAAGAAACAGGCTTTTATTTTAGTCTATCAGAATTGAATCAGTTTTGTGATTTAATCGAAGACAGTATGATGGAAAATACTTGCTGCGAAGCTTGCGAAATGAAATATTCCTGCCATAAATTTCTATTGAAAACGCCTTGCAATTCAATAGATCTTGCTGTTTCTATGACAGAATTAAAATCAATTAAAGATTTAGTTGAAGGCTCTTTATTTAAAATTGAATTAGACGAATATGTTTACGGAGTCGGTCTAAACTAGAAACATTCTAAATATTTTAACAACATTTTTTCATTATTGAAATATATTTTGATTGTATTCAAAATAAAGTATATTTACAACAATGAAAAAAATTGGCATTCTTTTTACCCTTGTTGTTTTATCAGTTTTCTTTACTAACTGCAGCAACAAATCTGATGAATATATTGATCCGCGCGGAACTGACTATGCCGGTTCTGAAAGCTGTATTCAATGTCATCAGGTTCAATACAACATGGCTTTACAGAGTTCTCACTTTAAAGCAACTGCTCCCGCAATTTCAGAAAATGTTTTAGGCGATTTTGACAAAGGCGATCATACTTTTATTTATGACAAAAACACCAAATTAGTCATGGAAAAACGCAACGATAGTCTTTATCAGGTTTTGTATAAAAACGGAAAAGAAGTCGAAGCACATCGATTTGAAATTGTTTTTGGTGCTAAACACGCACAGACCTCTGTTTACTGGCGTAATAATAATACATACGAATTGCCTGTTTCCTATTACAATTCTATACATAACTGGGCTACAAGTCCGGGATTTCCAGCTGATAAACCTTATTTTGACCGAATGGTGGTTAAAGATTGTTATTCGTGCCATGCATCAAATGCCAGCAGTAGGAGCGTAAATCAAAATTCTGAGGAGAAAAATTTTCTATCGATGGATGTTGAAGATGTTATCGACCAAAGAACCATTGTTTATGGAATTGATTGCGAGCGCTGTCACGGCCCTGCAAAAAAACACGTCGATTTTCATTTAAAAAACCCAAATGTAAAAGTTGCAAACAGCATTACGAGTTTTAAAACATTAAACCGACAGCAAAAACTGGATGCCTGCGCACTTTGCCACGCCGGAAATGACGGTATGAAAATGAAATCGCGTTTTGAATTTAAACCGGGAGATAATTTATCTGAGTTTTTTCGTGAAACCAGAAGTATTAACGATACAGCTAATTTTGATGTTCACGGAAATCAGTTTCGTTTAATGGCACAAAGCAAGTGTTTTATAAACAGCGACAAAATGGATTGTATTACATGTCATAATCCGCATGAAAATGCTTCTAAGAATATGGCTTCGTATTCTAAAATTTGTATGACATGTCATCAAGGTTTAAAACACAATGAACAAACACTGAAAACAATGCCTGAGAAATTATTGGCAGATAATTGTGTAGAATGTCATATGCCTAAAAAAGCATCAGGAGCAATTAAATTTCAGCTTTCGAACAGTAAACAACTTTCAGAATATATTCTGAGAACGCACAAAATTGGAATTTATCCAGCGAATAAAAAGTAGTTACGATTCAAATTTTTGAAGTTCGAAAGTTTCGCCGTCAAAAACACCGTAAGTAAAATATCCAATCCAATCGCCCAGATTTACATAGTTTGAATCTTGTCCTACCGGAATAATCATAGGTAAATGACGATGTCCGAAAATGAAATAATTGTAATGTTTGGTTTCTAATTTACGTTTGGCGTACAAAACCAGCCATTCGTTTTCTTCACCTAAAAACTTTACATCTTCGTCGCCGGAAATTAGCTTGTTTTTAACTGATAAATATTGTGCTAAACTTACGCCAACATCTGGATGAAGCCAGCGAAACAGCCATTTTGAAAACGGATTTGTAAATACCTTTTTCATTCGTTTATAACCTTTATCACCAGGACCTTTTCCGTCGCCGTGACCAATTAAAAAGGTTTTTCCGTTAAAAGTAAATTCTTTATTGTCGTGGTAAACCGGGATATTTAATTCGGTTTGAAAATAATCATTCATCCATAAATCATGATTTCCAACGAAAAAATAAATCGGAATGCCGCTGTCGCGAATTTCAGCCAGTTTTCCTAAAACACGAACAAAACCTTTTGGAACAACTGTTTTGTATTCGAACCAAAAATCAAATAAATCACCTAATAAAAAAATAGCTTCGGCATCTTCTTTAACCTTATCAAGCCAAGCCACAAATTTTTGCTCACGCGGCAGGCTCAACTCAGGAGTTGGCGCACCAAAATGTTGATCTGAAGCAAAATATATTTTTTTCATTTAGATTATTAGATTGTTAGACTTCTTAGATTTTTAGACTTTTGTCTCTCTGAGCGAAGTCGAAGAGTTTGGAATTTGGAATTTAAAAAATTGAATATTTACAAATTATCACTTGCGTACCATTCTGCAAATGAAGATTCAGTTTCCTGAAGTTTAAGTGAGAAAAGAGAAATTCCAGACGGAAGTCTTGCGATGATTCTTTCTGCAAAATCTACCACCATGTTTTCACTTGTTGGCTGATAATCCACCAAAATCACATGATGTCCGCGGTTTTTTAATTCGTTTGCTAATTCGACATGCGGCGTTGTTTGGTTAAAAACAGTTGCATGATCGAACTGATCGACGATTTCTTCTTTTACAATTTTCTTTAGATCAGAAAAGTCAATCACCATTCCGAATTTCACATTAGACCTGTCAGTGATTGGCGAGCCAATAACGGTTACCGACAATTTATAACTGTGCCCGTGAACGTTCTTGCATTTTCCGTCGTAACCGTACAATGCATGCCCGGTTTCGAAACTAAATTGTTTTGTAATTCTGATATTACTCATCGATTTTTAATTTAAGGTTGCAAATTTACAAATTAATAACCGTTTTTGTCTCTTTTTTTGGCTCTGATATACATCCAGTAAGCAATTCCTATCAAAAACAGGAACGGAATAAAAGATCCAATCAAAACTCCAATTTGATAACCGCTGTCTGGAGCGTTTTTAATTTTCTCCGCAACATCGACTTTTTGAAATAATGAAATGAGTTTCATTTGAACTTATATTTATTGTTATTTTTTATTTAGCCACAGATTAAAAAGGATTAATCGGATTATTAAAAAGCGTTTAATCTGTAGAAAAAATTACTTTTTAAATTGTCTCAAGGCATTTCTGCTAAAATCAGACAAAACCAATTTCCCTGTTATTGAAGCGCGTTCAATTAGCAACGATTCCCATTGTTCTGTACCTTCCCAAATAATCTTTTTCATTTCCTGAAGTGCTTCCGGATTGTATGAACTTAATTTTTTAGCAAAATTCTGAACATCATTATCTAGATTAGAAGCATCACATAAAACAGAATAAAGTCCTTTTTGAAAAGCCCATTCTGCTGTTTTCCATTGCTCGGCCGCTAATGTCATTTCGGCCATCGCTGTTTTACCAATTTTTCTAGAAACAGCCGGTTCGATCACAAAAGGTCCAATTCCGATAGCGAGTTCCGACAATTTCACATCACTTAATAATGTTGCAAAAGTATAATCGCAAGCCGCAATAATCCCTACGCCTCCACCAACTGCTTTTCCCTGAACGCGGCCAATAATCAATTTATTGCAATTACGCATTGCATTTAGCAAATGAGCAAAACCAGAGAAAAATTCTGCTCCTTGTTCTTCGTTTTCAACTTGTAAAAGTTCATCAAATGAAGCTCCAGAGCAAAAAGCTTTTGCACCCTGACTTTTTAAAATGATAACCGAAACATTCTCGTTTCGGCTCAATTCATTAATTTCTGTTGTCAATTGATTTAATAATTCACGCGGAAAAGAATTACTGGCAGGATGCCCAAACTGCACTGTGGCAATTGTATCTTGAAAAGAAGTTTCTAAAGATCCTTTTGTATTTTCTAAACTCATAAAAATATTTTTAAACGTAAAGTTACGGTTTTGAAAAATATTTTGTCTGATAGGTTCTGAAATTTGTTTTTTGATAAATATTTGACTTTATTTGTTAACGCTTTTGGGGGATTAGCTCATTTGGCTAGAGCGTCCCGATGGAAAATCGGGATGGTGATAGTTCGAATCGGATATTTTCCACAAAACAAGGGGGATTAGCTCATTTGGCTAGAGCGCTTGCCTGGCAGGCAAGAGGTGATCGGTTCGAATCCGATATTCTCCACAATTTTTTACAATTTTATCACAACAAAAATACCCGAACAAAAACGTTCGGGTATTTTCATTTATAGCCATTATGTTTTATACTTATATTCTTTATTCAGCTACTCTTAACAAATATTATATTGGTTCTTGTCAAGATATTCAGAAACGTCTGCAAGATCATTTAAATAGTCGAAGTAAATTTACTAAGGTTATAAAAGATTGGGAATTGAAACATTACGAAAGTTTTGAAACCCGAAGCGATGCGATGAAAAGAGAGTTGCAAATAAAAAAAATGAAGAGCCGTAAATACATTGAAAGCTTAATAGAAACAAAAGGCTAGAGTATCCCGATGCATCGGGAGGGTGACCGGTTCGAATCCGGTATTCTCCACAAAACAAAACCCTTGTAAATTTAGTTTTACAAGGGTTTCTTTTTTTATCCAACTCCAACATTTCTACACATTCTTGTCATTTTCGACGAAAGGAGAAATCGCACTAGAGAATCGACAAAGATTGGCGACTTAATGCATAGAGTTACGAGTGCGATTTCTCCTTTCGTCAAAAATGACAAACTGCATCTAATATCTCAAGATAATTTATTTTTCATTCGCCGAATCCTCAGCATCAACTCTGTCTTTTTTTGCTTTTTTGAAATCATTATTCAGCAAATCAGTAAGCTTCTTTTTTTCCTTTTGATTTTTTCTAATTGTTAACACAACTAAAATAATAACCAAAACTGCTACACCCCCTATTACAATCCAATTAATTTCCATAATCTTAATTTTTAATTAAAATTAAAAATTTAAAACTACACTCCATATTATCAAAATGTTAAGCATTATTTTTTGAGCTTTATTTTAAACGTGGAGGCTTAAGAAAGGCATCTTTTTCATTGAAGTGAGATTAGAAAGCTTTTTGTTTTGTGAAAACTTTTTTTACATTTATAATCGTTAATCACTATCAATTATAAACTTAAAAAGTACATTTAAATACCCCGTTTATGAATATTAAATTACCAGCATTACTCGCCGCGACAGCTTTATTATTTTTTTCTTGTAACGATAAAAAAACCATAGAAGACAAAGAAATACCCGCAGTTGACAAAACTGCAACGGTAGAAAATGATACAATAGAAGAAGAATCAGCTCCCAGAAAAGAAAGCATTAATTTATTTACGATTATGCCAAAAGACAGCAGCGATATTGCTTTTATCTCGCTTTCGGATATATACCCAATTGGTGATGAAAAAGATACGCTTGCTTTACCCAATCTTGAAAAAATAGGAAAAAACAATGCTGAATATTTCACGTTTGATAAAATCTACAGAAAAAGATTTTTATCCAAAACCAATATCTCCGAAAACGATTCTGTTTTCGTATTAGATTATGCCAAAAACAAACTGGCTTCTTTTGCCGTAAAAAATCTAAAAACGGCTGCGTTGCTAAACGGTTATTCTTCTGGTGAAGATTGGCCTTATCACAACTATGATTACATGATTGGCTTCGAAATCAATAAAAAATACTTGAACGGTTTCAGCGAATATTATAGAGATGCTATAGTGTATGTTGGCAAAGAAAATCCGTTTTCAAAAGAGCGTTTAAAACCAATTGCATGGAAAAAAATTGCTAAAAAAGACTATCCTTCTAAAACATTGAAAAATGAAGACCGCACTTTATTAAAGAACACAGTATCAGGTAATACCTATTTATTTAAAACAGATAGTTATAATTATTTTTTACAAGACTATCTTGATGATCACAAAATAATTTATGCCAGACGTCTTTTAGTTGCCGATTCTAAAACCAACGATATTATTATCGAAAAACTTTACAGCCAAAGCGAAGGCACCTCTCCTGCTCCGCTTAATTATGAAGATGGACCCGATGCAAACCAATGGACAGGAAAACTTTTTAAAGACAAACCGCAAGTTGTTTTCGGCTTTTTGTATGAATCATTTGGGTGTCCGGGAATTTCAATTATTGATAAATCAAACGAAGAAATTTATCTGCAATGTGATAATCGTCATTAAGAAACCGAACAAATATTGTACAACTCAAAACCTTAAATCATGTCTGAATTAAGCTCTTTATATTGTAAAGTAAAAATCACAAAACCGCAGCTTGAAAAGTTTTTAAACAGTCCGCTTGAAGAACCGGAATTAAATAAAAACTGGCTCGATTGGTGGAACAGTCGCAAAATGTATTCAAAAATGGAATTGACTCCAGAATTACTGCGTACTTATAACGACGATACTAATGAAGAAGTTATTGACGGCTGGATTGATTATCCAGAAGCAATGGCTTTTTCAGATTATGATGAAGCTGCCGAAGAATGGCATTGGGGAATGATGTTTTTCAGTCAGAATTTTACAGAAATGATACCCATGTTTGCCTATATCATCAGCTTGGAAAAATACGTGATTGAAAGCACAGAAAACCAAGCGATTGTTTTTCCTTTCTTTTGGGGAGATAATGCTGTTCATGCTTATATTCATTTTGAAAATGGAAAAGCAATATTGAACCCGAAAGCGCAGACTTTAAAAGATGTAGACCCGAAATTTATTGAACAGACAAAAGATTTTCTCAACAAAAAATGGGATCAGCTGGCGAAAGAAATGGATTTAGATAATTTGGATTAATATAATCCCTACGGGATATTTTTTTGGTGGGTTTTTTATATAATCTACCGATATGTAACTCCTAACGGAGTTTTTTTTAATTAGATTTTAATAAACAAATATCATACACAAAATTCAACAAATATTTTTCTACCGATATTTAATTTCTACGAAATACTCCGGTAGGAGTTACATATCGGTAGAAAAAACATTACACATACAGACATTTGTCCCGTAGGGACTTTATAGATCTAGATAATTAGATTCAAAAGTTTTTATTCCAACAACAAAAGCGTTCTATTTGTCAATTCATTTTTATATTTCAAAACGTCATCCACACTACTTAATAAATACTCATTATTTTCGATTACAATCTTCAATTTTGCATCAGTAAAAACCAATTTACAAATCACCTTTTTTAAATTATCATCTACACTAATATTAAAAAAGCTTTTAAAATCTTTAAAGAAAATTCTCTGACTCGGAATCTTTTTATTTTGTATTAATAAAGTCCTAATGGTATGATAAGCCTGAATTTCTGTTTCGGTTGTTATAATTCCTCCTGTGTTTGAGGTAGATTCTGAAAGCACTTTTTTATCATATAAAGATTTTAACAAAGCCGAATTAATCATATTGATCATTTTACCTTGCGTTTCTTCAGTGAATTTTGTTTTGAAATTCATGTTCCGATGAATAATTTTCAGCAAATCTTTTGAAGGCACAATAAATTCTTTTAACAAACTTGCTTCAAAATCTTCGGCAAAAACACAATCTTGTGCTGTTTTTATAATTTCATTTATAACCACATATCTCTTGTCAAATTTGATTAAAGTCTCTAAATCTTTATCAGAATAATTATTCCAATTAAACACAAAAAAAGGTTTCGTATCAATAACGTTGGGGAGCAATATATCTGAATAAAATCTATATTCAATTCCGTTAGTTAATATTGCAATTCTGGAACTTTTCGTATTATTAAAATATCCATTAAGTTGTCCCGCTTCTTTGTCACTAAGTTTACTATTGTACTTTTTTGCTTCAATTAAAATTGTTTCTTTTTTATTGAGTAAAATAGCATAATCAATTTTTTGACTTACTCGTTCTCCAAAATCAGCATTAAATTCTGGTATTAAATCATTCGAGATATAATTTAAAAGATGAAAAAAAGGTTCAATTAAAAACTTACGAGTTTGAGCTTCGTTTGTGCACAATTCAATTGCGTCATTAATTTTGAAATTCTCAAGAGTTTTTTTTAACTGATTGATAGACTGTTTGGGAATACTTGTAGTCATTTTTTGGTGGTGGTTAGTTAGACAAAGTTCAAGAATCAAAACTAGGCAAATGAAATAGATAAAATAATAATGTTTTAAAAATCAATATTTTAAAAACATTATTTATCAAAACAAATATCTTGAATTAATTAAGCAAACATTTACGGAAAACCGTATTTATTAAAATTAATGTCGCTATCGTCCAAAAGTACCATATTACTATCACAACGTGTTAGGTATTAATACCTGATTTAGCTTTTCATTTAATCTTAAAAAAACTTTGCGACTTCGCGACTTTGTGGCAAAAACCTACCTCAACAAAAACCCCATTCGAATCGACCCAAAAAAGTATCCCGTATTCGTATCATTAACATCGCCTTCTAATTCCTTTCCGCGATAAATAAAAGAATACGACATATTGAAGTTATTGTGCCTGTATTTCAAACCAAACTCGGCATTGAAACGAAGCGGAACCAAATCGAAAGTAATCGGACTTGTATCGTTAAACATACTGCCTTCGATTGTGGCATCATAAAACTGATAATTAACGCTTGGCATGGCGTAGAAATAAAATTCTCTAATATTGGGCTGTTCATTTGCGCTTACCGAAGCATCATGAAGATTGGAATCATAAATTGGAGTCAGTCTCTTAAAACCAATTCGGGTTAAAAACCCTGTTGAAACTCCTGTAAAAATAGTTCCCAAATTTGCTTCAGACTGAAAATGAAGATCTATAAAATCGTTATGTTTCGATGGAAATAATTTCTTCGAATACATAATATGTGCCTGAACCGCCAAAGCATTATGGAGCTGATTGTCCCAGCCGTAAACTGTTTTATATCCAATAAGTTTATGAAAACCTTCCTGCGTTTCTTCTCCAAAAGCATTCGGTCCCATATATCCCAACTGAAAATCCGTCTTTAAAACCGATTCGCTTTGATAGAAAAAGCTTCGTCCGGCTTCTGCAAAAAGATAACCCGTAAAAGGGCGGTCGTTTACATCAATGGCTTCTTTATTAATAAATCTCGGATTATAAATATATTGCCCAATCCTGAATTCGGTTATTTTTTTATTGACTTTTTCGTTTTCATTCTTAGATAAAAAGCGATAAAAAATCTCCAAACCGTTGGTATAATACATATCGTTTTTAGACGAAGTGTACAAATCATTGTCGCTTATAAAACCTATTTCTTTAGTTTTTCCTTGTCCAAAAGTTAACGTTGAAGTCAAAATCAGAAAAGCAAAAAATGCTTTTTTATTTCCCATCCCCGCTATAATTGATTTTCCCTACGTAACGCATCTCGCGAACAATTCTTTCTTTTCTTCTGTTAATATAACTTGACGAACCTGTAGCTTTAAATTTTCTCGGATTTGGTAAAATCGCCGCAATTCCCGCAGCCTGCATTGGCGTTAAACTCGAAGCATCTCGACGATACCAATGTTCAGTCGCAGCATACGCACCATAAACACCATCGCCCATTTCTATGCTGTTTAGGTAAACTTCCATAATACGTTCTTTACCCCAAATAATTTCAATTAAAACGGTAAAATAAGCTTCCAGACCTTTACGGAAATAACTTTTTCCCTGCCATAAAAATACATTTTTTGCCGTTTGCTGCGAAATTGTACTTCCACCGCGAATTCGGCGTCCGCGTTCGTTGCTTTTATAGGCTTTTTGCAGCGCTTTAAAATCAAAACCATTATGCGTTAAAAAAGTCCCATCTTCACTGGCGATTACGGCTTTTTGTAAATTCATCGAGATTTTATCAATTGGTTCCCAATCGTGATCAAAATAAACTTCTTTTCCGTCCATTTTATTTTCGATGGCACGAATAAGCATTAAAGGTGTAAATGGTACTGGAACGTATTTAAAAAAGATAACCGATCCTATCGAAATTCCGAAAAACCACAATACAGTTTTAATCAAAAACCATTTTACCTTTTCTCCAAAAGAACGGTTTGATTTCTTTCCAGACGTTTTTGGTTTTGGTTTACTTGCGGTTGTTGTTTTTTTTGGTGCTGGTTTCTTCGCTGCTGCCATTATATTAAATCTGCTAATTCTGTTCCTACTAAACTGCCTATCGCCACTCCCATTCCACCTAAACGTACTCCACAAAACACGTTTTCAGACAATTGAGAAACAACAGGATTCTTACTATTTCCAATTCCCATAATGCCGCTCCAACGGTGCGCAATCTGGAAATCCTGATTTGGTAAAATTACATTTTTCAGCAACTCTTCCAATTTATTTTGAACAATTTCTGTCTGACCAAATTCGGTTGTTGTTTCTGTTTCAAAATCTAAGTTTCGGCCTCCGCCAAATAAAATTCGGTCACCTATATTTCTGAAATAATAATAACCTCGGTCTAAATGAAAAGTCCCTTTTATATCCAAATTTTTAATGGGTTCTGTAATTAAAACTTGTGCACGCGCCGGTTTTACTGCTCCGTTTGTCAACGTATTTGCAAAACCATTTGTGGCAAAAAGTAATTTATTGGTTTTAAAACTAAAATCGTTCAACACAACTTCAACATGATTTCCGGCATCAGCATAAGAAGTTACGGTTTGCTGATTTAGGATTAAAATATCTGCCGAAACGGCTTGCTTCAATAATTCCTGCATCATATTTCCGGTATCGATTTGGGCTTCAAATGGATTAAAAATTAAATAATCCTGAATATTCCCAAATCCGAAACGGTCGGTTTCTTTAGAAAAAACATCGGCTTTAAAAAGCGGTTTTAAAATTTCGTTTATAAAAGACAGTTTTGAAATACATTCACTAAACCCAAATTCATCTTCTTTCAAAAACAATTCATATCCGCCGTGAGGTTTAAAATCAATTGCCTGATCTCCTAATCTTTTTCGGAGTAACTGCAAACCTTTCCAGCGTTTTTCGATAAGTGCGATAACATCTTCTTCTGAGTGTGTTTTTAAATCATCTAAAATTTCAGAAAGACTTCCGAAACAGGCAAAACCGGCATTTTTTGTACTCGCACCCTGCGGCAGCATTCCTCTTTCGAGAACCAAAATTTTTGCAGCAGGAAATCTTTCGCGTAAGCGTAAAGCGGTATGCAGGCCAACAATGCCGCTGCCCACAATTGTATAATCAATATCTGTGAACCAGTTTTTTAGTTCCCAATAACTTAGTTCCATATCTTTATTAAATTCCAATATTTAAATTCCAAATTCCAATCTTGGGTTAAATTACAAATTTTTAAATTCCAAATTCCAAACTTTGTTGTTGATTTTTTAATAGCTGCGTATTTTTATTCTCAAAGATTATCAAAAAATAATTCGTGAATTCGTGGCGAATAAAATTTTAAAGACAAGGCTTTTGGAATTTGTAATTTAAAAGATTGGAATTTTAACAATAAATTGGAATTTGGGATTTAACTAATTGGGATTTAAATGTTGTATTTTTAGCGCACAAAAAAATAGAATTTTTATTATGAAAAAAGTATTATTAACAACCTTAATAATGATGAGTTTAAACGCTATCGGGCAGAATGTTATGTCTCCGGAATTGTTATGGAAATTAGGCAGGGTTACTCCGCTTGGAATTTCTAAAGATGCAAAAAATGTAGTTTTTAAGGTTTCAACGCCTTCTGTAGAAGAAAACAAATCACATTCTAAATTTTACACTATTCCTGTAAATGGAGGAAATGCAGTTGAAATTAAAGACACGAAAGACGTTTTAGCAGATAAAAATGTTTCGCCAGACGGAAAATATTTAGTTTATAATGAAGAAGTAAAAATCGACAATGTTTTAGGTAAAGATTTTTATCCGAAATTAGATAAGTCTGATGCTCAAATTTATGATGGTTTAGATTATCGTCATTGGGATACTTGGAACGAAGGAAAATTTAATCACGTTTTTTATAAAGAAAACAAAGACGGTGCAAAAGGAATTGACATTTTAAAAGGTGAAACTTTTGATTCTCCGCAAAAACCTTTTGGCGGTGACGAAGATTATATCTGGTCGCCAGACAGCAAAAGTATTTTTTATGTGTGCAAGAAAAAAGCAGGAACGGCTTATGCAGTTTCTACAAACACGAATATTTATGAGTACAATTTAGAGACTCAAAAAACAACCAATAAAACCGAAGATAATTTAGGTTACGATACAGCACCGCAATTTTCTCCAACAGGAAATTTATCTTGGTTACAAATGAAACGTGACGGTTACGAGTCGGACAAAAATGATATTATTGTTGAGTTTAAAGGAATCAAAACGAACTTAACGGCAAATTGGGACGGAACTGTAGATAATTTTATCTGGAGTAAAGACGGAAAAACGGTATTTTTTGTTGCTCCAATTGACGGAACAAAACAACTTTTCTCTGTTAATTTTCCGGGTTTAACTAAAATCGCGATTCAAGTTCGTCAGTTAACAAACGGTGATTTTGACGTAAATGATTTAGTTGGTTTTGCTGGAGATGATATCATCGTTACGAGAACAGACATGAATCATGCTGGTGAGATTTTTTCTTTTAATTTAAAGAAAAACACTTGGAAACAACTTTCAAACATCAATACTGAAACGTATAAAACTTTAGCATTAAGCAAAACAGAAAAACGTTACGTTACAACAACCGACGGTAAAAAAATGTTGGTTTGGGTTATTTTACCTCCAAACTTTGATGCTTCTAAAAAATATCCAACTTTATTGTTCTGTCAAGGCGGACCACAAAGTGCGTTGACACAATCGTATTCTTTCCGTTGGAACTTCTCTTTAATGGCGGCAAAAGGTTATGTAGTTGTGGCACCAAACCGTCGCGGTATGCCGGGACATGGTGTTGAATGGAACGAACAAATTAGTAAAGACTGGGGCGGACAAGTTATGGACGATTACCTTTCTGCAATTGATGATGTTGCTAAAGAAAGCTATGTTGATAAAAGCCGTTTAGGATGTGTTGGTGCAAGTTACGGTGGATATTCTGTGTTTTATTTAGCAGGAATTCACAAAAACCGTTTTAAAACTTTCATTGCTCACGATGGTGTTTTCAACACGGTTAGTATGTTAGGAACAACTGAAGAAGTTTTCTTTAACAACTGGGATTTTGGCGGGGCTTATTGGGAGAAAGATAATGCTGTAGCTCAAAAAGCGTACACTACTTTTAATCCTGCAGCTTTGGTTCAAAACTGGAATAAACCAATTTTGATTTTTCAGGGAGGAAAAGATTTCCGTGTACCAATTGGACAAGGACAAGAAGCTTTTCAGGCTGCTCAGTTAAGAGGAATCAAGAGTAGATTTGTTTATTTCCCAGATGAAAATCACTGGGTTTTAAAACCACAAAATGCTCAGGTTTGGCAGGGAGAATTTTTTAAATGGCTGAACGAAACGCTATAAGCATAAAATTAAAATAAACTTAACCGCAGTATTATTTATATAATCTGCGGTTATTTTATTTTTAAAACCTTTGAATTATGTAAATATTTGATTTGCATTTACTTTTCTTAAATGGAAATTTTAAATAAATTGCAGGGAATTGTAATTTTAGTAAACTTCGTAAACGCCAAATAAACACTATGGAAAGCAAAAAAAGTTATACAGCACTTAAGGTTTTATTCAGTTATGTTGCATTACTTGCTTTGGTGGTTACTGTGGGGTGGTTTCTATATTCTGAAAATGTGGTTTATAATAAACTGGAAGATAAAATTGCTCAGGAAAAAACCAAAATTCTCCGTGTAAGCAAATTGTTTTCGAATGTTTATAAAACAGAGAGTTTAGCGAGGAAAACGATTCAAACCAATTCTGAAACGGATTTTAAAAGTTACCTTATCGAAACCGATTCTTTAAAAGCAAGAATCGATACTTTAAAACAAATTGTTACTACAGAATATCAAAAAGTTTTATTGGATAGTGTTACGTATTTGTTATCTGAAAAAACAGAAAATATCCGACAATTAAAAACGATAAAAAATAAAGCCGAAGACGAAGTTTCGGTCAATAACGCGATTGACGAAATTACCAAAATGGAGTTTAATCTTCGAAAACTGGAACTTCAGGATTTTACCAAAAACCCAAATGAACTAGGAAGTTATCAGCGAAATGTACTGCAGAAATATGTGGATTATTTAAACCAGAATATTCCTGACGACAGCACGAATACGTTGAGTAAAAAAGCTTCGGATTCTATTTTGGCTAATTCTAAAAAACTGCTCAGTAACGTAAAATTGAAGGCAGAAAAGAAAAAAGAAACGCTGAATTTTGAGGAAAACAAATTACTGAAAAACGAAATTGCTATTTCTGAACAGCTTCGAAAAGTACTTCGAATCATCGAAAGGGAAATTATCATCAATTCGATAAAAAACAATTCTTTAAAAGAAAAATCACTTAAAAAAGTCAACGAGATTGTAACGGCTTCGGCGATTGCGGGTTTAATTTTGACTTTGTTTTTTTCTGTTTTAATTGTAAGCGATTATTCAAAATCTCAGGTTTATAAAAAACAGCTTGAAATTGCGAATTTTAAAACCAAGAATTTATTAAAAAGTCGCGAACAGTTAATTTCGACAGTAAGCCACGATTTAAAAACGCCTTTGAGTACCATTGTGGGTTATTCTGAACTTTTAGGCAATTCTGATGTTAATACAAAACAGTCTTATTTCATTAAAAACATCAAAAATTCATCTGAATATATCACGCAGTTGGTTCAGGATTTATTAGATTTTTCGAGAATTGAAGCTGGAAAAGTTACGATAGAAAAAGTTCCGTTTTATCTTCCTGAACTTATTGAAGATACGGCAAGAAATATTCAAACGGTTTACAAAGAAAAAAACATTGATTTAATAATTAATGTGGACGAAAAACTGAAAACCAGAATTGTTGGCGATCCGTTTCGACTGAAACAAATTTTGACCAATATTATTGGGAACGCTTATAAATTTACGGAAGAAGGTCATATCAAAATCAGTTCGTATGTTACCGAAAATGAAAATTTCTTTATTATTACAATCGAAGATACGGGAATTGGAATTGAAAAAGGAAATCAAAAATTAGTATTTGAAGAGTTTGCACAGGCAAATGAAAATATCGAAAAAAAATATGGCGGAACTGGTTTAGGTCTATCCATCTGTCAAAAGATAATTTCGTTTATGGGCGGAAGAATAAGTCTCGAAAGTACTTTTGGGAAAGGAAGTACATTTGAAATTAAAATTCCTTTAATTTTTGATCAAAGCGAAATTACGATTGAAGAAATAAAAAGAAACATTGCACGAAATACGAAAAAACAGACTTTCGTTGTAATTGACGATGATATTAATCTGCTGAATTTAACCAGCGGTGTTTTAAGACAAGAAGGACATCAGGTTTTATCTTTTAGCAATGCTGTAAAAGCATTAGAAGCGATCCAGAATACTAATTTTGATTTTGTGATTACTGATATTCAAATGCCGGAAATGGACGGTTTTATGTTTTTGAAAAGTCTTCAAAATTCTGAAAAAGGTATTTATAAAAATCAGCCTGTAATTGCCTTAACCGGAAGAACAGATTTAGATGCTGCCGTTTATACCGAAGCTGGTTTTACAACCGTTGTAAATAAACCGTATTCGCCTAAAATATTATTAGAAACAATTCAGCATATTTTGGATAATGACACACTTCCAAAAGCAGCAATAAATGAAGTTGAAGAAACCGCTTCTTCTAAATTGTATACTTTAGATACTTTAAAAGAATTTTTGGGCAATGACAAAGATGCTTTACACGATGTATTAAAAGCTTTTATAATAAGCAGTAACGAAAATTTAGAATTGCTTGAAAATGCTATTAATGAAAAAAATGTTCCTGAAATAAATTCTATAGCGCATCGTATTGCGCCCATGTTTAGACAAATAGAAGCGCGCGATATTGGCATTCTATTAAAAACGCTGGAACAAAATAATCTTGAAGCTGCAGATTCGAGAGATATTTTTGAAGCTCTTAAAGCAAAAACAAACAAACTTTTTGCTCTTTTAGAAGAAGAAATTGTTTAATCTATATTATAATGCTTTAATTTATTGTAAAGCGTTTTTCTGGTAATTTTAAGCAGTTTAGCCGCTTCCGATTTATTGTTCTGTGTTCTGTTTAACGCTTGAATTATGGCTTCTTTTTCATTATCTGATAAAGAAAAACTGCCGCTAAAACCCGGTTGTTTCTGAGATTGGAAAAATTCAATTGGCAAAACATCGCTTTCAATAAAATCGCCTTGCGTTAAAAGTGTTGCACGTTTTACACAGTTTTGTAGTTCCCGTAAATTTCCCGGCCAGTTGTAATTTTGGAAAATAGAAACTACTTCTGGAGAAAATCCTATTACCTCTTTATTTAATTGCTGATTGGCTTTTTCAAGAAAATAATCGGCAAAAACCATTAAATCTTCGTCGCGGTCTTTTAAAGATGGAGACTGAATGGAGAATTCGTTGATTCTATGGTATAAATCTTCTCTAAAATCGCCGTTTTTTACTGCCTCACGTAAATCTTCGTTTGTAGCGGTAATAATGCGGATATCGACGTTTATTTCTTTATTGCTTCCAACAGGTTTAATTTTTCTTTCCTGAAGTGCACGCAATAACTGAATTTGGTTTTCGTATGAAAGGTTTCCTATTTCGTCCAGAAAAAGAGTTCCACCGTTTGCTGCTTCAAAATATCCCATTTTGTCGCTGATTGCTCCGGTGAAAGATCCTTTTAAATGTCCGAAAAATTCGCTTGCTGCCAGTTCTTTTGGAATAGCTCCGCAGTCGACTGCAATAAAATTATTGTTTTTTCTATGACTTTGCTGGTGAATGCTTTTGGCAATAATTTCTTTTCCCGTTCCACTTTCCCCAATGATTAAAACTGACATATCTGTTGGACTTACCAATTGAATATGATCTAAAAGTTTTTTTGAAGCGACAGAAATTCCGCGTACAAATTCATTTTCAGCAGAAATGTTTTTTTTTACCGCTTTTTTTTGTTTAACCGGAGCTTCGTCTTCTTCAATTCCTGAAGTTTTCAATGCATTTGTAATGACCAATAAAACCTCATCTGGATTAAAAGGCTTCGAAATATAATCGGCCGCACCGTTTTTAATTGCTTTTACAGCCGTATTAACGTCAGAATATCCAGTCATTAAGATTACCGGAATTTCAGGGTGTGAATTCTTAATTTCAGACATCAGTACAATTCCGTCAGAATCAGGCAAGCGAAGATCTGTCAAAATCAAATCGAAAGATTCGTTTTTGATTGCCGATCTGGCTTCTGACGCAGAAAATGCGATACTTACTTCGTATTGGTTTTTTACTAGAAATTTCTCTAATAATTTGCAAAACGAAATATCATCTTCTATTACTAATATCTTTGACATGTGATTGGAGGGACTTTTTTGCTAAAATAATACTATTAAAGTTATAATTTCTTAAAATTATGCGAAAAAAAAAGAGATTGCACAATGCAATCTCTTTTTCACCAAAAACATAAATCTAATTTCACCTAATTATATCTTCAACCAGTTGCCATTGACATCTGAATACACAGTAGCCTTTTGGTCACCAACCGATATTTCTAATTTGTATTCTTTTTTATCATTAACATACGCTTTTTCCAGTTTTGCATTTGGATAAGCGGTTTGCAGAGCAGTCTTTACAGCTGCCGGAACAACATCTGTGCTAATTTCAGTATATTCTGTTTGAACAGAAACTGCCGTTTTTACTTTATTTGGAGTTATCTCTGCTATTGCAGGAATTGATAAGCATCCTAAAAGAATAGCTGCTGAGATGGCTAACTTTTTCATATTGCTCTGTTTAATTATTTTTTAATGATATTTCCTGAAGCATCAGTAAAAAAAGTATATTTCTTACCTTCTTTTGAAATTTCAAGTTTGTACTCGTCCTTAGCATTTTTCCATGCTTTTTCCAATTTAGAACCTACAAACGATTTTTCAATTGTAGATTTTACAGCTGCCGGTACGGCATCTGGAGCAACTTCAGTATATTCATCCTGAACATTTACTGATTTTACTACTGAATTTGATTGTAATGGAGTTGCTGCCTGAATTGACAAACCTCCTAAAATAATTGCTGCTGATAAGATTAACTTTTTCATAATGCTTAAAGATTTAGAGTTATTTTTTAAGAATAGTTCCTGCGGCATCAGTATAAACGATTGATTTTTCGCCTCTTACTGTAACCTCAATTTTATATTCTTTTTTTGAATTCACATATGCTTTCTCCAGTTTTACACCTGGATAAGCTTCATCAAGTGATTTTTTAATCGCAGCTGGAACAGCATCGACTTCTTTATAATCGTCCTGATCGTTTATTGTATTTACTGTTGTGGTGGTTAAAACAGTATTTTCTGCTTGTATTGACAGTCCTCCTAAAAGGATTGCTGCCGATAATATTAGCTTTTTCATAATAATAGTTTTAGGGTTAGCTTTTTATTTTTTTACCCAAGATCCATCGGCGTTAGCATAAAGAGAACCTACTTTGTCTCCAACTGTTACTTCTAGTTTGTATTGAGAAGCACTGTTTTTGTATGCTTTAGTAAGAACTGCGTCCGGATAAGCTTTTTTAAGTGCATCTGTTACCGCTGCCGGCACTTCTGTCACATTAATTTCAGTGTAATCATCTTGAAATGATACTGCTTTTACGATAGTATTTGTAATTGGCGAAGTAGAAGCAAATGATGTTAAACCTCCCAAAACGATTGCGGCTGATAAAAATAAATTTTTCATGATAATTATTTTTTAGTATTCTTAATTTAATCTTCGTATTCTTAATTTGGATTTTCACGGCACATAAGATTATTTTTTAATCCAGGTTCCGTCAGCATTAGCAAAAAGATTTCCTACCTTTTCACCTACAGTAACATCCAATTTATATTCTGACTTTTCATTTTTGTAAGCTTTAGTAATTACTGCGTCAGGGTAAGCTTTTTTCAAAGCTTCAGTAATTGGAGCTGGTAATTCTTCTAATTTAATTTCAACGTATTCGTCTGCAACAGAAATTACTTTTACAATAGAATTCGTTATTGGAGAAGTTGAAGCAAATGATGTTAAACCTCCTAAAACGATCGCGGCTGATAAAAATAAATTTTTCATAATGTGTATATTTTAAATAGTTAATAGTTTGTTTACACTTTAGATAAAGAAACTATTGTGCCGAAAACCAAATAGCAACCTTAAAACCTCTTTAAAGCCTATAAATAAAGGAATTACTTAAAATGTGCCAAAAATTGAATAGTATAAAAGTGTATACTTTGAGGTAGAAGTGTGTAAAAAGTATACACTTATTGTGTATACTTCGCTATTTTAAACAAATAATATTCTTTTGTTTAAACTGGACTGAAGTCCAGCTCTACAATATAATATGTTCCTTTGGAACTTTGAAGAGCCTTCGGCTCGAACTATATGGTAGGGCTGGACTTCAGTCCAGTTTAATGTATAGATATAAAAAAACTGAAGTCCAGCTCTACAATATAATATGTTCCTTCGGAACTTTGTCTGAAGAGCCTTCGGCTCTAATTATATTGTAGGACCGGATTTTAATCCGGTTTAATGGATAGATATAAAAAACAAAACCCGATAACTTTTAGAAAGTTGTCGGGTTTAAATTTGATTATAAAAAAAAGCTGTCGAAAAACCGACAGCTTTAGTTATTTATTATTCCTCAATAGGTTTCATTTTGAAAGTATCCATAAATGCAGTTGTATAATCTCCTGCAATATATTTTGGATCATCCATTAATTGTCTGTGGAAAGGGATTGTAGTTTTCACACCTTCAATTACAAATTCGTCAAGAGCTCTACGCATTTTGCTGATCGCTTCTTCACGAGACTGCGCTGTTGTAATTAACTTAGCAATCATAGAATCGTAATTTGGTGGAATGCTGTATCCTGAGTAAACGTGAGTATCTAAACGAACTCCGTGTCCTCCTGGCATATGAAGCGTAGTAATTTTTCCTGGTGAAGGGCGAAAATCGTTATAAGGATCTTCAGCATTAATACGACATTCGATAGCGTGTAATTCTGGAAGATAGTTTTTTCCAGAGATTGGAATTCCGGCAGCAACCATAATTTGCTCACGAATTAAATCGTAATCAATTACTTGTTCCGTAATTGGGTGCTCAACCTGAATACGAGTATTCATTTCCATGAAATAAAAGTTTCTGTGTTTGTCCACAAGAAATTCTACCGTTCCAGCTCCTTCGTATTTAATGAATTCAGCAGCTTTTACAGCAGCTTCTCCCATTCTTGTACGTAAGTCATCTGTCATGAAAGGCGAAGGTGTTTCTTCGGTAAGTTTTTGGTGACGACGCTGCACAGAGCAATCTCTTTCAGAAAGGTGACACGCTTTTCCGTAAGAATCTCCAACAACCTGAATTTCGATATGACGTGGTTCTTCAATAAGTTTCTCCATGTACATTCCGTCATTTCCAAAAGCGGCAGCAGCTTCCTGACGTGCGCTTTCCCAAGCTTTTAAAAGCTCTTCTTCTTTCCAGATTGCACGCATTCCTTTTCCACCACCACCAGCAGTAGCTTTCATCATTACTGGGTAACCAATTTCAGCTGCTGTTTTTTGTGCATGCTCATAAGAATCAAGTAATCCGTCTGAACCTGGCACACAAGGTACTCCTGCAGCTTTCATTGTAGCTTTTGCAGAAGCTTTATCTCCCATTCTGTCGATCATTTCAGGAGCCGCACCAATAAATTTGATTCCGTGCTCTTGACAAATTTTTGAGAATTTAGCATTCTCAGAAAGGAAACCATATCCTGGGTGTATTGCGTCTGCATTTGTAATTTCTGCAGCAGCAATAATATTTGACATTTTTAAATACGATAAGTTACTTGGAGGAGGTCCAATACAAACCGCTTCGTCAGCAAATTTAACATGTAGACTTTCTGCATCGGCTGTAGAATAAACTGCTACAGTTTTGATTCCCATTTCTTTACATGTACGAATTACACGAAGTGCAATTTCTCCTCTATTCGCAATTAATATTTTTTTAAACATCTTATTTTAATTAGATAATTAGACAATTTGATAATTAGATAATTTTAGATGGTTAACAAAATTTTCTTTCGAATCCTTCTAAAATCTAAAATCTAAAATCTAAATTTATTTATGATGGATCTACTAAGAATAAAGGTTGATCAAATTCAACTGGAGACATATCGTCAACAAGAATTTTTACAATTTTACCTGAAATTTCTGATTCTATTTCGTTGAATAATTTCATTGCTTCAATTACACAAAGAACATCACCTTTTGCGATAGTGCTTCCTACTTCAGTGAAAACTGGCTTATCTGGAGATGGTTTTCTATAGAATGTTCCAATGATTGGAGATTTTATAGTAACATATTTAGAATCTGCAGCAGCTGGCGCCTGAGTTTCAGCAGCAGTATTTACAACTATTGGAGCTGTAACTTGCGGTGCAGCTTGCGGCAATGCAGCCTGAGCTGGTAATTGCTGTACATAAGTAGTCTCAGTAACATTTCCTTCTAAAGTTGTTCTAATCGTGATTTTTACATCATCCATTTCTAACTTAACTTCTGCAACTCCCGAATTTGCTACAAATTTGATTAGGTTTTGAATTTCTTTTAAATCCATAATGATTCGTTTTTAGTTTTGATTTATTTTTTATCGTAAGCCCATTTTAAGTAAATAGATCCCCAAGTGAATCCACCACCAAATGCAGCAAAAATAACATTATCTCCTTTTTTAAGCTTATCTTCAAAATCAGCTAATACTAATGGTAAAGTTCCAGAAGTAGTGTTTCCATATCTTTCGATATTAACCAGTACTTTAGAATCTTCTAATTCCAATCTTCCGGCCGTAGCATCAATAATACGCTTATTAGCCTGATGCGGCACTAACCAATCAACATCCTGATTTGTTAAATTATTTCTTTGCAAAATCAATTCGCTTGCATCGGCCATATTAGTAACAGCATATTTGAAAACGGTTTTCCCGTCTTGCATAATATTGTGCTGTCTGTTTTTTACAGTTTCTTCACTAGGCGGGATCAAAGAACCTCCTGCAGGAATTTTAAGAAAATCGCGTCCTACACCATCACTTCTTAAATATTCATCCTGTAAACCTAAACCTTCGTAATTTGGCTCAAACAATACTGCTCCAGCTCCATCACCAAAAATAATACAAGTTGCTCTATCTGTATAATCTACAATTGATGACATTTTATCTGCACCAATTAATAATACTTTTTTATATCTTCCAGATTGTACATAAGCCGCAGCAGTAGACATTCCGTATAAGAAACTTGAACAAGCTGCCTGCAAATCGTATGCGAATGCATTTGTAGCTCCAATTTCTGTTGCAACATAAACTCCCGTAGAAGCTACCATCATATCTGGTGTTGCTGTTGCCATAATAACCATGTCAATTTCTAAAGGATCAATATTAGCTTTTGCTATTAAATCCTTTGCTGCTTGTATGGCAAGGTACGACGTTCCTTTGTCAGCATCTTTAAGAATTCTTCTTTCTTTAATTCCTGTACGAGTGGTAATCCATTCGTCATTGGTATCTACCATTGTTTCCAATACTTTGTTTGAAAGTACAAAGTCTGGAACGTAGCCTCCAACAGCGGTAATTGCGGCTGTGATTGTATTCATTATATTCTATTATTTCCTTTCAAATATTATTATTTGAAAAATTTTTAAAAGACTTGAAAATTACAAAAAAAAACGAAGCGAATTTGCCTGTATTTTCTTAAAAAACGAAAATTATAACCAACAAAAAAAACTCTCACTATGTGAGAGTTCCAGTATAATTTACAAAAACGTATTAAGCAACCGCTTCAGATTTATCGATAACAACTTGCCCTCTGTAGTACATTTTACCTTCATGCCAGTAAGCTCTGTGGTATAAATGTGCCTCACCAGTAATAGGACATGTAGCGATTTGAGCTACAGTAGCTTTATAATGTGTTCTTCTCTTATCTCTTCTTGTTTTCGAGGTTTTTCTCTTAGGATGTGCCATTTTACTATATTATTTATCCGTTAATAGTTTCTTTAATTTTTCCCAACGCGGGTCAATATCTTCTTCTTTATTACTCTCTTCCTTCTGTTCTTTTACACTTAATTCATTCAATTTTGTTAAAGCTTCGGTTTGTAATGTTCCGTCTTTAACGCCAGGATGAATTCTTTTTTGGGGCACCGAAAGTGCAATCATTTCATAAATGTATTGTGACACATCTAATTCATGTTCTCCATGCGGCAAAATCAACAATTCTTCATTATCATTATTGAACTCATCTCCAAAACGAACAATTAACTTCATTTTCCCCTTAATAGGTAAATCAAAATCTTCGCCGGTTAAATCACAAGGTACATTTACAGTCCCTTTGTGTTTGAATTCTAACTCTAACATGTTGCTTTTCTTATCGAAAACCAAACTCACTTTAATATCTGAACTTTGAAACTCTTCATAGTCAAAGTCCTTAAAGAACGTGTTACTTATTTGATACTCAAAATGGTGTTTTCCCAGCTTTAACCCTATAAAAGGAATTAAAAATTCTTTTGATTTGCTCATTTCAACATCAATTTGTTTAATTCAAATACAAAACTACATATCTGAATTGGGGTGCAAAGATATAAAATTATTATAAATCTAATAATCTTATTCACCTTTTTTTGTTTATAACTGTTTTTCTTTTATTTTAAGAGGTTTTTCGCTAATCTCCTCATACTGATTACGCGAGCGAAAAATATCAAGCGCAAGGTAAACTGCTTCTTTAAACGAATTAAAATCTGCCATGTCTTTTCCAGCAATATCATATGCTGTGCCGTGATCTGGCGAGGTTCTAACTTTATTTAATCCAGCTGTATAATTAACTCCTTTTCCAAATGAAAGCGTTTTAAACGGAATTAATCCCTGATCGTGATATGTTGCTACAATAGCATCATATTTCTCATATTGACCGCTTCCAAAAAATCCATCGGCAGAAAATGGCCCAAAAACCATCGTACCACTGTCAAATATTTTCTTCAAAACGGGCTTTAAGATCAAATCTTCTTCTTTTCCAATAACTCCGCCGTCGCCGCTATGAGGATTTAATCCTAAAACTGCAATTTTTGGTTTTACTATACTAAAATCCTGAATAAGAGATTTTCTGATTGTTTCGATTTTTCTGGTAATTAATTCTTCTGTTAAATGAGATGAAACTTCATTTAACGGCACATGATCTGTTAACAAACCAACTCTTAAACTATCCTGAACCATCATCATCAGTGCATTTCCTTCTAATTCCTGATCCAGATAATCGGTATGTCCCGGAAATTTAAAATCTTCTGACTGAATATTATATTTATTAATTGGTGCCGTAACTAAAACATCAATAGAACCTTCTTTTAAAGCCTTAGTCGCTGCTACAAAAGATTTTATTGCATACTCACCAATTTTTTCATTATTAGTACCTAAATTAATATCTACTCCTTCTCTCCAAAGATTTAAAACATTTACTTTCCCCGGAATTACCTGTTCTAATTTATCAACACCGTGAAACTGTACAGTTGAAGTAAAACTTTTTTTAACGAAAGAAAGGATTTTAGCATTTGCAAAAATAACAGGTGTACACAATTCTAACATTCGGGAATCTTCGAATGTTTTTAGTATAACTTCGCTTCCAATACCGTTTAAATCTCCAACTGAAATTCCAACAATTATATTTTCTGCTTTTTTATTCATGAGCTCAGCTTATTTATTACTAATTTTGATGTGCAAATTTAGTAAAATAAAACTACAATGTTTACAGGAATTATTGAAACCCTTGGAAGAATCCACGAAATACAAAAAGACAAAAACAATCTTCATGTTACGGTTGAGTCATCGATCACTAACGAATTAAAAATCGACCAAAGCGTTTCGCATAACGGAATATGCCTTACGGTTGTTGCTATAAAAGATTCACACTATACCGTTACTGCTATTGAAGAAACGATTTTAAAAACCAATATTGGCGACTGGAAAGCTAATGATATCGTAAATCTGGAAAGAGGAATGAAACTTGGCGACCGCCTTGACGGACATATTGTTCAGGGTCATGTAGACCAAACCGGAACATGTACAAAAATTGAAGAAGCAAACGGAAGCTGGAATTACACTTTTGAATATGACCAAACCCTAAACAATATTACAATTGAAAAAGGATCGATTACCGTAAACGGAGTCAGCTTAACAGTTGTAAACTCTAAAACAAACGTGTTTAGCGTTTCAATAATCCCTTATACTTTTGAAAACACCAATTTCAAAGACTTTAAAGTAGGTACTAAAATAAATTTAGAGTTTGATGTTGTTGGAAAATACATTTCAAGACTTTACGCAATAAACAAATAATCCAAAAAAGTTACTGCATAAAAAAGCTTCAGTTTAAACTGAAGCTTTTTTTATTTTGTTTCGGTATATAATTGTCATTCCTAAAATAAATCCTCCTGCTAACAGGTATGGTATATGATCATTAATTGGCAGCCCCGGAGGCGGTATTTCATCATCTTCTTCTGCTGTCGTTGACGCAGATTTAGCCGTTGCAGATGGCGGCGGCGGCGTGTTAGCTAAAAGTACCGACACATTCGATACAATTAAAAAAAATGCTAATAAAATAATTCTTATTATCTTCATAGGTTAAACGTGCTGAGATTCAATAAATAATACTAGGGGCAAATATTTTTATAGAGACACATCACAAAAATGTTATCTACACGGAAATTCTTTCGCAAAAGTATACGATTTTTACAAAAAAACAACTTTAAAATCAATTAAGTGATGTAAAAATAATATACGTAATAGAAAGAGATTCAGATCTAAAAATAACAAAATTCAGATAAAAAACATCAAAATTTCTATTTATTTTCTTCATTTTCTTCACTAGCACAACATATATTAAACTCTGTATTTCAGATATTTATTGCACAAAACTTAAATATTAAATTCAAATTCAGTTTTAATCCAGACTTTTAAATTTCTTAAAAAACACAGCAAGATATTTTTTTCAAAAAAAATGGGGTAAATTTCAATAAGTCAGAAAGAACTGTAGTTTGAAACGCTGAAAAAATATCAAATTCTTTCTTTTTCAAATTCGAAGAACGATCAAATATTTCTGAATTAATATATTTGCATTCAATAAATCCATAACAAAAGATCTTAAGACTTTTTTTGAGTCAAAAACAGCCATTAATAAATGAAAAATAAATATACAGTTGGAAGTTTGTATGCAGGTGTAGGCGGTATATGTTTAGGTTTTGAAAAAGCTGGTTTTGATTTGAAATGGGCTAACGAATTTGACAAAAAAGCCTGCGTTACGTATAGAAACAATTTCAAACACAATCTTATTGAAGGTGATGTGATGGATCTTGACGTGACAACTCTTGATAAAGTAGATGTTTTAACAGGCGGTTTTCCTTGTCAGCCTTTTTCACTGGCTGGTCACCGAAAAGGTTTTGACGACCGAAGAGGAAATCATTTTTTTAAAATTCTGGATTTCATTGACGAAATTAGACCCAAAGTGGTTTTTCTTGAAAATGTCAAAAACCTAAAAGGACACGATAAAGGAAACACATTAAAAGTGATAAAGAGTGAAATAAAAAAACGCAATTATACTTTTGACAGTTCTATTTTAAACACCAAAGATTTTGGAAATACGCCGCATAACAGAGAGCGACTTTTCATGATTGCTTTTGACAAAGACTTCTTAAACAACAAAAGTTTCAAGTTTAAATTCCCCGAAAAGGAACAATTAACAAAGTCTATTAAAGATTTAATTATTACAGAAAAAGTTTCTGATAAATTTTATTATGGCGAAGAGAAGTACATGTACAATAAATTGAAGGAAGCGGTTGTAAATAAAAACCACATCTATCAATTTAGAAGACAATATGTTAGAGAAAATAAATCGGGCTTATGTCCTACTCTAACAGCCAATATGGGAACAGGTGGACACAACGTTCCGATCATTACAACCGATTTTGGCTTTAGAAAACTGACTCCAAGAGAATGTTTTAGACTTCAGGGCTTTCCTGATGATTATAAACTGCCTGCAATTTCCAATTCAAGCTTATACAAACAAGCGGGAAATTCGGTTAGCATGCCGGTTATTCAAAGACTGGCTGAAGAAATTTTTAAGGTTATTGAAAAAGTCGAAGCAAAAGAAAAGAAGAAAGAAAAAGTATAAAATTTCAACTCTTTTTTTCTTCTTTTTTTATTTTTGAAGATTCTATTTCTTCACGGATTTTTGCTACACAACTATCCAATTCTTTTTGAACTTCTTTACTCCAAAACCGAATTACTTTCCATTTTTTTGAAATCAAAAAAGCGTTGACCTCAACATCCCGGTTCATATTCCGTTCGATTTTCGGAATCCAATAGTCACGATTTGATTTAATTCGCAATTGCTGGGTTTCCCAATCTTTGCCGTGAAAAAATTCACTGTCTATAAAAATGGCGATTTTATATTTTGCAAAAGTCAAATCTGGTTTACCGAATACTTTTTTATTGTTTTTTCGATAGCGATAACCTAATTCCCACAAAGCTTTGGCAAGCCTGACTTCTTGCGTAGTTGCCGTGCTTTTTATAGCCTGCATATTTTTTCTCCTTTGTTCGGGAGTTAAATTATCCATCGTTTTGTCAAGATTAAAATTGTCTTTGAAATATAAAATTACTTTATTTTTCTTTTGAAGACCTATTAGATAAATGAATCAAAAGAAATCATACGTTATTTATAAAAAAAACATCTTTAGCAAAAGTTGAAATTTAAAACAAAGAATGTTTTTAGATCTTATAAATCTATACAATAAAAACAGCGAGTGTCATAATATTTGAAAATTAATCAATAGACTGAATTAAAATTGTTGGCCCCGCATCGGCATCCCCTAAAGTAGTGTTTATAGTATTTCCGCCAGTAGTTCTAACACTGACTACTAATGGGGTTGCACCTACAGTTACTATATGAAAAAAAGTAGTTGATCCGGCTTGATGTCCGGTGTTTGCAACTGACTCACAATGTGCCGCAGGAGATATTTTTGTATTGGCAGTATCATTAAACAAAGCGAATCGAATAAATGAACCATTTACGATATCTATCCATCCTACAGCAAAATCTATTCGATAAGTTTTTCCTGCCGGAAGCGTAAAAGTTCGATTAGTAGAATTATAGGCTAATGATATTCCCGATGAAGTTATAGTAGTTCCAAAAGAAACTTTAGCACCTGTTGAATTAGTTATTGTTTGAGATGCCCCTGCAAACAAGCCATAAACTGGTGTGTTATATACATCCTTCATTATACGCAGCCAATTTGTGCCATCCCAATAATAAAACCCTGGTGTAACTGCCGTTGCGCCACTGCTATTTGTGGCTGTATTATAAACAATTGTTCCACTAACCAGAGAACCACCTGCAGGATTTGTTACCGGAGACGCACTATTAGATGCGGTTAATGCAACTCTGGGCATTAAAATACCTTGTGTACTTGAATCTATGTCTAAAACCCCATTTGGTGTTATTGTTCCTATTCCTATCTGAGCATTAAGAAAGTTAAAAAAAAACAGTAAAAACAGTAATATCCTTATTCTCATAATTTATGAATTTAAATTAATACTTGTTTTTATCACAAATAAAAAAACTAATTAAAATGTTTTCGAATTTTTACAACGACTAATTTTCAAATATAAAATAGCCCTTCTGATTCTTCCAAATTTATTCTTTTTTTTAAACTTATTCCTAATTTTCAATAAATTTTAACACTACAAAATCCTTTAAAATTTGACGCAAATAACTATAAAACAAACATTTATAATCTTGCGTGATTATTATGTGTTATCTGGAAATGATTCAACATGAAACCCAAAACCTTAAAGCTGAAATCCTAATTGTATGCTTCATTAATTACAAAATTGAAATAAAAAGAGAAGTAATTTTACTTAAAAACAAAACAACTGCAATTCACCAATTCCTATTGAGCCAAGACTTAGGCATAAAAAAAGCCTCTACATTTCTGTAAAGGCTTTCTATTTCTAAAGAAGTGGTCCCACCTGGGCTCGAACCAGGGACCACCTGATTATGAGTCAGGTGCTCTAACCAGCTGAGCTATAGGACCGGTTTAGAGGATGCAATATTACTACTATTTTTCGTTCACTCCAAATATTTTAAGACATGATTTGCATTTAATTTCAATTCAAAGTCCCAGTTTTAAAAACAAGATTGATTTTCAAGACCTTATTTAAAAACAAAAAGTAATATTTTTTATTTAATTTCCTGACAAAGCTCTACCAAAACGCCATTTGTGTTCTTGGGATGCAGGAAAACTACCAATTTATTGTCGGCGCCTTTCTTCGGAACGTCATTTATCAGCACAAAACCTTCGTTTTTTAATCGGGAAATTTCGGCATGAATATCTTCAACATCAAAAGCGATGTGATGAATTCCTTCTCCTTTCTTTTCCAGAAATTTTGCAATTGGACTTTCTGGGTTTGTCGCCACTAAAAGCTCAATCTTGTTATTCCCGGTTTGAAAAAACGAAGTCAAAACACCTTCGCTTTCTACCGCTTCCATTTTATAAGATGGAACGCCAAGCATTTTTTCGAACAATACATTTGCATCATCCATATTTTTTACCGCGATCCCGATATGTTCTATTTTATTAACCATGACTTTCTATTATTGATTAATGTAAGTATTAAAATAACCGCATTCAGCAATTACATCTTTATAGTATTGAGTATCTGAATAATCCTTTTTTAAAGTTTTAAAACCGTTCCAGGCAATAAAATTAATCTTATCATCTTCAATACTCCACCAGTTTGTAACATTATTGTATTTGTTATTGTAATATTCGTTTCGCTCACATTTCGAAATCAAATAAATACATTTTGCTTTTTGCTCTTTTGTTGTTGCAGCCAGCAATGCTTTTTGATAATACGTTTTAGAAACATCACAATTGGTAATCATTTTTTTCATCGAATCTCTAAACGAATACGGACTTGAACCGTAACCTACAATACTAATTTCATAAAAAGTTCTTCCGTTTCCAAAATGCGAAATATTGTAAAAGGCATTTCCAAGCAATAAACTATTTGTGTAAACATCTTCTTTTTGAGCCAGCTTATCCTGCATTTCTTTTACCGTATTTAGAAAATCAATAAAAGTATATTTTCTTTTTTGATACGCCGCATGATCACAATCGTGACAATCTTTAATACTTCCGTTAAACGGATTCCCTAAAAATTTATAATATTGAACAGAATCTGTTTCCTTCATAAAAGCAATCGCTTCGGGAATTTTATTTTTAAAAGTCGCCTGAACTGCTTGGAAATTGCTAATATCTTTCAATTTCAAACTATAAATTCCTGCCCCAATTTTCTCGATTTCAGTTTTATTTGGCTTTGCTAAAAATGTTTTTATATCCAGAAGATTTTTTTCATTGTCATAAAAAGCATTTCCATCATTCCAATAACTATAGCGAGATTCACCAAAAATCTCCGACATTACCGGATCTGATTTTCCTTTATAAAGTGCCGAAAGATAACTTCTGCTCCACGAAGAAGCATTTTGATAACGAAACTCTCCTTCCTTATACGTTTTAGGAAGTTCATAATACAGCCAGTTTAAATCGGCTAGAATTGTTTTCTCGTTTTTATCCGTCAGTTTGTCAATTTTATTCAAGTTATTTACAAAGCGTAACAAACGAAGCTGCATTCCCGCCAATTCTGTTTTTGGGAGTGTTTTTACCGCTTTATCAAAACTTTTATCAGCATTTGCATAATCGCCTTTTAAAGTCTGCAGATAACCTAAAGATAAATCCCATAAATACGGTCTTGCCGTATTATCTGCTGCCGAAATTTTGGCAATTAAATCAAAAGCACTTTTATCTATTTTAGATTGGTTTTCGGTTTTATTCTCCGCAACTGTTTGGTTTTTCACCGGCTGATTTTCTTCTGCCTTTTGCTGAAATGAATTATTAAGCGCCTGTTCTTGTTTGTTTACCAATCGTGTCGCCAGATAATTTAAATGTTCACTTTTTGGATCTAATTCATAAATCTTTTCAATGGCTTGTTTTTCATCTTTATAAAATCCGTGAATCGCCCAGAGCGTCGCTTTCTCTTTATTGTTTTTTGCCATTGCCAGCGATTTTGTCCAGTCCGCTTCATTTTTTGGATGAAAACTATACGCCGTTACAATTCTCAATTCCGGGCATTTGTCAAAAACCTGTGCGTACAAATAATTGGAAACTGCATATTTTTTCTGCTGATAATTAATTCCGGCAACGTACGAAAGTGCGCGATAATACAATACGTTTTTAGGAACAGAACTTTCGCTTTTATTAAAAAAGTCAATTGCTTTTTGTTTGCTGTTGCTGTAAAAACGGGCTTTCATTGTTAGAAACCAATATCTGTTTTTCAAAAACGGATCGGCAGTTGTATTGTAAACATTTTCGATCGACTGAATCATTTGCGAATCATTAAAAGTTTTAGCCACAACAGGATCGTAACTCCAATAATCTTCACCAATTGAAACCGTTTCTATTTTTTGTGCCAAATACAAAAACTCCACAAAGCTTTTTACTTTTGCGTCTTTCAAGGCCATTTTTTTACCCCATTTTATTGAGGAAGGATTTTGCTTTTTGTTTTTATAAAAAACATGCAAATCTGTAATTTCTTCTTTATTTTTAATCGTATTTTTTTCATCAGAATAATATCTTGGCTTATCATCTCCAATTAAAAAATAATTTACCGTCGTAGTATCAACAACACCTTTTAGATAAGTTGCCCAATCTGATTTTATGTTTTCGTTGAAACGCGAATTGTGTTTGGTATCAAAACCAACTCCGTAAAAAATATCTCCGGCCAAAAACAATGGTGAATACGATTTATCTGCAAAAGTTTCGGGCGTGAAATTAGAATTGTAACCAAAAAAATCCCAATCGTCACCGCCGCCGCAGGCATATAGTATTCCGTAAACCGAAAGTATCGTGACACTAGAAACAAGAAACAACTTGCTCAAAAATATTCTTTTCATAACTTTTTAAATTGAATTCGTCTAAATCGTAAAATATAATTTCTTTTGGGGCTTTCGCTGAGTTTTCGCTTAAATCTTCGGCCATTTCTTTTAAATCTTCGGCTGAAATGGATTCTATTTTCAGGAGATCATTTTCTTCATAATAAACACCATTTTTATAATTTGATTGTCTGGCTTTAAAAAAAATGGAATTGATCTGAACGAAGTTTTTATCCTTTTTGAGTTCACTGAAATTCAGTTTCGAACGAAGTCCAACCACTTTTTGATTCCTAATGTGAACTGCCCACGAATATATGGGCAATGCGTAATCCAAATCAAGCGGATATTTCTTTAAACTCTTTAAATAATTGTCTGAGATTTTTTTGCTGTAAATAGAGTTTAACGAATCTGGCGCAATAGTTCCCATATTGTAAAACATCAAAACGCCATGATCTACATTCGGGATTTTAGTTTTTTTGAAATATTTAACCTGATGAAGCCTTATTGTTGCCGAAAGTTTTTTCTGCGAAAGCTTTTTAATCTGTTCAATAAACTTCAAATAATTGTCTTTACTGTTTAAGGTCCAGTCGCAGTCAATTTGAATTTCAGCATAATTAATTTTATTCTTTTTATTGATTTCTTCAATTAAATGAATCGTCTTTTTAGCCAGATCTTCAATATCAAGATTGGTTTGCAGCATTACTTTATTTTGAATAAAAACCACGGGAACAATTTCAAAATTTTGGATATTTTCCTGAAAATGAATAGGACTTATGGGAATTGGAAACTGCGTTTCAGGATGAAGCCCAATGTCAAAATAACGAACATACAGCTTGTGAACGTCATTATCTTTTAAAACTTCCTTTTCTGTTGAAGAAAACTTCAAATTGGTTTTCCAATAATAAAAAGCAATTATAGGTTTATCATTTTTACTGCAGGCAGAAAACAAAACAACCATTACAACCAAAAAAAATCTTTTTATCAAAACCGGAGGAAATTATATTTGAACTCAAAAGTAAGAAATTATAGGCTATTGTTTATTTCATATTCAAAAAAAGAAGTAAATCTAAAAGCTGTAAATCCTAATAAATGGCCAAAAAATTTCAATTAAAGCAAATATAATTGTTATTTTGTGCAATCAAATTTAAAAACCGCTATGTTTAAAAGCAAACTCAAATACATTTCATTTTTATTGGTATTATTAATGATGAGCTGCGCCAAAAGAGGCAGTATAACTGGCGGATTAAAAGATACTTTGGCTCCTGTTTTGGTTTCGAGTGTTCCTAAAAATTTCAGTACTGATTTTAAAGGAAACGAAATTACATTGGTTTTTGATGAATATGTAAAGTTGAAAAACCTCAACAAACAGCTTGTTATTTCACCTCCAATGAAAAATGAGCCGTTGATTTATCCAACTGGCGTCAGTAAATTTTTAAACATAAAAATTAAAGATACTTTACAACCCAACACAACGTATAGCTTTAATTTTGGACAAAGTATTACTGATAATAACGAAGGAAATGCGATAAACCAGTTTAAATATGTTTTTTCGACGGGACCTTATATTGATTCCCTAAAACTTAGAGGAAGCATTAAGGATTCTTATGAAAAAAAGGTAGATAATTTTGTTTCTGTAATGTTGTATGAAGCAAATGACAAATACAAAGATTCTGTTATTTACAAAGATTTTCCGCGTTACGTTACCAATACTTTAGACAGTTTAAGAACTTTTGAATTTGAAAATTTAAAAGCCGGAAAATATCTTTTGGTTGCTTTAAAAGATAAATCAAGCAATAATAAATACAACCCAAAAGATGATAAAATTGGGTTTATCAAACATTTTATTACGGTACCAAATGATACTGTTTTTGATTTGGAATTATTCAAGGAAACACTTCCGCTAAAGGCTGTAAAACCAATTCAGGCATCAGGAAACAGATTGCTTTTACCTTATGAAGGAAAACAAAATTTCAAGATCAACAAACCAACCATTGTCCTTAAAAACAATGACCAGATTCTTGAAACTATTGTAACGCAGTTTCCTAAAAAAGATTCGCTTCAGGTTTGGTATAAACCTTTAAAAGCTGATTCTTTATCGTTAGAAGTTAGTCGTGATACATATAAAAAGAGGTTTACTTTTAGGGTAAAAGACCAGAAAAAGGATACTTTAAATATTAAAGCGGTTCAAAACGGAATTATTAATTTTAGAGAAAGATTTACTTTAGAAACTGAAACGCCTTTAGTGAAGTTCGATAAATCAAAAATTAAATTAGTTAACAAAGATTCGACAGCTGTTGATTTTACTACAGAATACGATGAATTTAATCAGAAGCTGTATGTTGATTTCAAGAAAGAACCTCTGGAAAAATACAATTTTACGTTTTTCCCGGGTGCGCTGACTGATTTCTATGAAAAAACAAATGATACTTTATTGTATAAACTAACCACAAAAGAGGCTGCCGATTACGGAAACTTAGTTTTAAATTTGAAAAATATAAAACGTTTCCCTATCATTGTTGAAATAACAAACAAAAAAGGCGATGAAGTTTTGGCCAGCGAATATTCTGAAGGAAGTACTAAAATTGAATTCAATTTATTAGTACCAACTCAATTTACGGTCAGGATTATTTATGACGATAATAAAAACAAAATGTACGATGCCGGAAGTTTCCTTGATAAACGATATGCCGAAGAAGTTTTTTATTATCAGCAAGAAGTCGATGTCCGCAGCAATTGGGATGTCGATCAAAGCATCGACTTAAATATTCCGTTTAGTCCTGAAATAGAGAAAAAAGAAGACGCAAAAAAGAAGAAAAAAGAGGAAAAGCAGCGAAAAGCTTTCTAAGTTTTAATCTCAAAAATATCTTTGTCGCTTAAAAAGTCGAGTTTTTTTCGGGTTTCCAGCATTTCATTTTTATCTAAATCAACCACAAAAACACCTTCTGTTTCTTGTGGTTCTAAAATGTAATTTCCTAAAAAGTCAACAACCTGCGAATGTCCGATATGTTCGTAGTTATTGGAGTCAAGCCCAATTCGGTTTACACCCACAACATAACTTAGGTTTTCAATCGCACGCGCTTTAAGTAAGGCGTCCCAAGCGTTGGTGCGCACTTTTGGCCAGTTGGCAACGTATAAAAGTAAATCGTAGTTTTCGACATTTCGCACAAAAACCGGAAAACGTAAGTCATAACAAACCTGCAGGCAGATTTTCCATCCTAAATAATCAACAATTGCTTTGTGAATTCCTGCAGTATAAAATTTATCTTCTCCGGCTAGCGTAAATAAATGACGCTTGTCATAATATTGAATGTCTCCCGACGGAAAAACAAATAACATTCTATTATAATAATTACCATTTTTGGTAATGACCACACTTCCCGTCACGGCGCTATTTTTTTCTTTCGCAATAAATTTCATCCACAAAACAGTTTCCCCTTCCATCGTTTCGGCAACTGCCGAAGGATTCATAGTAAATCCTGTCGAAAACATTTCTGGCAAAACAATCAAATTGACCTGCTGATCGATCTGTTTTATTTTCGATTCAAAGTTTTTTCTGTTTGCAGAAGCTTCTTCCCAAACCAGTTCTGATTGAATAAGTGCGATTTTCATTTTTCAAAAATACGAATTTTCAGCCAAAATTATTTTTTTAATGAAAAAGCTCATTTTGCAAAATTTTCTCAGAACACCTTTAAAAATCAAATGTTTTTAAGATTAAAAAAATACTTGAATAAATTTTATTGCAAAAAAAATGCAGTTATTGCAAAAAAAACGCAAATATTTGAAATTAATCTATATATTTGATTTGCCAATAAAAAACCAAAAGAAAAACATGAAAACCAAACTATTATGAAAACAAAGCTTATTTCATTAGTGTTTATTGGAGGAATCATCTTCTCCACAAACGCCAAAGAGGTTGCAATAAAAAAGCATCTTTTTGAACAACAAAGCAATCAAGTTGAAATTTCAGGCCAGATTTTAGGTCAGGATGATGGAATGCCAATTGCCGGAGCTACAATTTATGCCGAGAGCAATAATAAAATAGCAGCAATATCTGATGAAAACGGAAAATTCAAATTAAAAGTTCCAGAAAACGAAGTTCATATTATTATAAGTTACATGGGCTATGAAACTTTATCATTTGCCTTACTCAAAACGTCAGATTTAACGATTCGATTAAAACCTGCCGAAAATGTTCTGGAACAAGTTTTAGTTACCGCATTGGGAGTTAAAAAAAGCAGTAAATCTGTTGCCTACGCTGTTACTGAATTAAAAGGAACAGAATTTACAAAAGCGAAAGAAACTAATATTTCGAATGCATTGGTTGGAAAAATTGCCGGAGTAAACGTGAGCAGTACCTCAACCGGAGCAAATGGATCAACGAGAGTTGTAATTCGTGGAAACGGATCTTTGAACGGAAATAACCAGCCGATGTATGTAGTTAACGATTTACCAATTGATAATACACAGCTTAATTTACCGGGAATTGGAAACGGTGCCGGTTCAACGAGAATAAATGTGGACCGTGGTGACGGAACTTCTGTTATCAATGCCGATGATATTAAAACGATTACGGTTTTAAAAGGTGGAACGGCTGCCGCGCTTTATGGTGCAAATGCTGCAAACGGTGTAATTTTGATTCAAACGAAAAGAGGTTCTGCTCAAAAAGGAATTGGTGTTGAATATAATTCTTCATTTACATTCGAAACACCTTCGATTATTCCTGACTGGCAGTATGAATATGGTTCTGGAGCAAATGGAAAAAAACCAACCACGCAGGCAGAAGCTGTTGCAGCCGGACGCTGGTCTTGGGGAGCTAAAATTGACGGAAGCAACGTAATTCAGTTTGATGGTGTTTCAAGACCTTATGTTGCACAAAAAAATAACATTAAAAATTTCTACGAAACAGGAACGACATTCATTAACTCCCTTGCTTTATCTGGAGGAAATGAAAAAGCTACAGGCCGTCTTTCGTTCTCGAATATGGATAACCAAAGTGTGGTTCCAAATTCTGATTTTAACCGAAAAAGCATCAACATTGCGAGTAATGTAAACTTAACAAACTGGCTAAAATTTGATGTTGTAGCACAATATAATTTAGAAAAATCCAACAACAGAGTAACGGTTTCTGATGCGGAGGCAAATCCAAACTGGGGGACTTACATGATTGGTAATACTGTTGACATTCGAAATCTTGCCCCAGGTTATGATGAAAATGGAGTTGAAGAAGCATGGAATCCTGTTGCTGTTGCAACAAACCCTTATTTTGTTGTCAATAAAATTAAAAACAAAGACACTAAAAATCGTTTCATTGGGATGTTGAATGTAAAAGTAAATTTTACTCCTGAATTATTCCTTCAAGGTAGAATTGGACAAGATTATACCGATTATGATTTCTTCGGATACATTCCAAAAACAACTTTAAACAATCCGGTTGGATATGCGCAAGGTTCTAAAATGAAATTATCTAATATAAATTCTGAAGCAATTCTTAATTACACCAAAAAGAATTTTTATAATGATTTCTCTTTAAATGCTTTAGTTGGAGTTAACTCTCGTACTACATTGAGAGACGAAACCAGAGTTGAAGGTTCAAATTTTGTATTAGATGATTTTTACGCTTTAAGTAATTTATCAACTTTGGCTTATAGCTATCCTTACGGAAAAACTAAAACCAACTCGGTTTACGGCGCTGCCGATTTTGATTATAAAAACATTGTGTTTTTAAATGTAACAGGCCGTCAAGATTGGTTTTCTACCCTTTCAAAAGAAAACAATACCGTATTTTATTCTTCTGTTGGAACAAGTATAATTGTTTCGGATATTATAACACTGCCGGAATTTGTTTCGTTTGCTAAACTAAGAAGTTCATGGGCAGAAGTGGGAGGCGCAACGCCAGATCCTTATGCATTGAACCAATCGTACTCAATGATTCAGGGCGGACACAACGGTCAGCAGGTTCAGGGGCCAACAAGTTCAAGAGTTCCAAACGCGACTTTAAGTCCGTTGACTTCTACAACATTTGAAATTGGAACAGATTTAGGATTTTTCAACAATCGTTTAAATCTTGATTTTGCTTGGTACAACCGTGCTACTACAAATGATATTGTCGAAACTACAATTTCTACAGCTTCCGGAGCTAATACAGCTTTATTGAATTTAGGAAAAATGAGAAACAGAGGGGTTGAGTTTTTAGTAAGCGGTAAAATTATCAATTCTGATAAGTTCTCCTGGGACGCAAGTTTCAACGGATCTTACAATGAAAACAAAGTTGAAGCACTTACAGATCAGTTAAACTCAATTACAATGGCAACTTCTGTAAACGGATATGTAACGATTACAAGTGACGTTGGGCGTCCGTACAGTATTATAAAAGGGTACAGACCTCGTAAAGATGCTAACGGAAATACGGTTTATAATGTAAGCGGCGGATCTGCAACTATTGCACAAGGCCCACTTGAAGAATTAGGTCAGGGAGTTCATCCTTGGGCTGCGGGACTTACCAACGAATTCAAATACAAAAACATTTCATTGAGCTTTTTAATCGACGGGAAGTTTGGCGGAAGTTTATATTCTGGAACAAACTTATACGGAACTCGTATGGGATTGACAAAACTGACGCTTGAAGGTCGTGAAAGCGGGTTGCCAATTAAAGGCGTTGATGTTAACGGGAATCCGGTTGATATGGTAATTGCTCCGGAAAACCTAAGAACGTATTATGACGGTTTAAGAAATATTTCTTCTGAATTTGTTTATGATGCCAGTTTCATCAAATTAAGACAAGTAATTCTGGGTTACGATTTACCTATTGAAAAAATAAAAGGATTATCAAAACTTCAGGGCGCTTCTGTCTCATTTGTGGCGAGAAACTTATTTATCCTTTACAAGAAAACGCCAAACGTAGATCCTGAATCTGTATTTAGTGCCGGAAATGCTCAGGGTGTAGAACAATTTGGAGTACCAAAAACAAGAAGTTTCGGTTTAAACTTAAATGTCAAATTTTAAGCTTGCTTTATTTCTAATAATTAAATTAAAAGACATGAAAAAGATAACCCTATTATATATCGCAGGCTTGCTTTTAGGAAGCATGACAGCTTGTAACGATGATTTTGATGAAATCAATACCAACCCAAATTCAGTTGATAAACCAAATCCGAATTTTGTTTTCAGTAAAGCACAGCTTGACGGATTAAACAATAATTATTTCTTCACCAATATTCTGGAATGCGGCGGATTACTGCAGCATTACGCAACATACAAAGAAGCTTCTGGTGTGGGAGATAAATATTTAAGCAACGAAGTTTATTTTTCTGCTTATTTCAATCAGGCCTATCCATTGGCTTTAAACGAAACTGAAATTGTAATAAATGAGGTAAAAAACAATCCAAACGATAGCAACAAATTGAATATTGCGAGAATTTGGAAAGTGTATTTATATCATAAATTGACCGATTTATATGGAGATATTCCGTACTCTGAAGCTGCAAAAGCAAATACGACACAGATTTTCCTTCCAAAATACGATACTCAGGAATTTATCTATAAAGATTTATTAAAAGAATTGGATGAAGCTGCTGCTGCGTTAGATCCTGCAAAACCAAGTTTTGGAAAATCTGATTTTATTTATGACGGAGATGTTGCCAAATGGAAAAAGTTCTCTTACTCGTTAATGCTTCGTTTAGGATTACGATTAACAAAAGTTGATGCTGCATTGGCACAAACCTGGGTAACAAAAGCAATTGCCGGCGGTGTAATTTTAAACGGAACAGATAACGCCATCATGAAATATACAGACGGACCAAATGATTTTAATAGAAATCCGGTTGGTTTCGATTCGAGAAAACAAGATTTTACAGCGGGTTCTTACGGTACAAAAAATGTGGAGGGCGGAAAATTAGCTAAAACATTTATCGATTTATTACAATCAACTGCCGATCCTAGAATTAGTGTTTATGCCGGTGTTTGGCAGGGAACAACTCAAAATACCGCGCTTGCCGTTCAAAAAGGTTTCCCTAACGGAACTAAAATTGCCCCAACTCCTACTGAACAAGCAACGTATTCTGAACCTAACCAAAGTACGGTTTTTAAATACGATGCACCGCTTGTTTTAATCAGCAATGCCGAAACCAATTTATATTTAGCCGAAGCCGCTGCAAGAGGATGGTATGCTGCATCTGATAAAGATTTATATGAAAAAGGGGTGCAGGCTTCTTTCTTAAACATGGGAATCTACGGAGCTGGATATGCGATTCCAGATGCAGCGCCATATTTAACAGCAAATCCATACAATGCAGCAGGAACTTTTGCAGAGAAAATGAATAAAATTCATACGCAGATTTATGTGGCTTTATTTGTAGACGAGCAGGAAATTTATGCCAACTGGAGAAGAACAGGGTATCCTGTTTTAGTTCCTGTAAATTTTCCGGGTAACGTTACAAACGGCACAATACCAAGACGTTTCAAATATCCAACCAGCGAATATTCAGTGAATTCAACTAACTTAGCAGAAGCGGTTAAACGTCAGGGTGAAGACGCTTTTACAACAAAAATCTGGTGGGATAAATAAACGAATCAAGAATTGAAAAAATGTGCCTTTAGGCACTTAATATTGGTAGTCATATAGGTTTCAAATTCGTTGGCGTGCCGTAGGTACGCAACATACAATGACTATTGCGTACCTACGGCACGCTGGATATTCTAATTAATGTTTTCTACCGATATTAAGTGCCTAACGGCACAAATTAAAATAAAAAACACAAAAAGATAAATGAGCATTTTAATTCTTACGGCATGCATTGCGTTTTTAATCATACAAATAGCTTGGCTTAAAATCAATCCGTTTATTGCCTTTATCATAACAGCTTTATTAGCAGGCCTGTTTTTAGGCCTGCCAATAAGCACTTTGTCACAAACCGTTCAAAAAGGGCTGGGCGAAATGTTAGGATCTATTACGCTGATTATTGTTTTCGGAACCTGTATTGGTAAACTTACCGTTTCATCAGGCGCCGCCAATGTTATTGCCAAAACAGTCATGGGATGGACGGGCAGAAAATACGTTCGACTCGGCTTAATGATTACCGGGTTTATTGTTGGGATACCTCTATTTTATAGTGTTGGATTTGTTTTGTTAGTACCACTAATCTTTTCAGTAGCCCATCAATTTAAACTGTCAAAAGTATATCTGGGAATTCCAATGCTGGCGTCGCTTTCAGTAGCACACGGTTTTTTGCCCCCGCATCCGTCACCAATGGCTTTGAGCAGTATTTTAAATGCTGATATTGGACTTGTTTTAGTTTACGGAATTATAATTGCGATTCCGACTATTTTTATTGCGGGTTTATTATTTTCTAATTTACTTAAAAACATCAAAACCGAATCGGATCATGAAATTTTGAATGTCGAAGAAGTCGTAAACCACGGTAAACTTCCGAGTTTCTCGCTTAGTTTATTTTCGGCTTTATTTCCGGTTTTTGGTTTGACTATAACTTCCATATTACCCTTAATTTCAACTAATGAAACGCTGAATGAAATTTGCAAAACAGTAGGAGAACCAAGTATGATTATGCTTATTTCTTTATTGCTCTGCACCTACACTTTAGGGATTAGAATGAACCGAAGCATCACATCGGTAATGGACGATTATGCAGTCGCTATAAAAGATGTCGCTTTGATTGTTTTAATCGTTGGCGGTGCGGGAGGCTTGAAAGAAGTTATGATCGTTAGCGGTGTAAACGAAACTATAATTGCAGCCTTAACACAAATAAACATTCATCCATTTTTATTGGCCTGGATGATGGCGGCGATTATTCGCGTTTGTGTAGGTTCTGCAACCGCAGCCGGATTAATGACTGCGAGCGTTTTATTACCTTTGTTACAAACTGCTGGTCTCGATCCCAATCTGTTAGTTTTATCTGTTGGAGCAGGAAGCTTAATGTGCTCGCATGTAAACGATCCAAGTTTTTGGATGTTCAAAGAATATTTTAATATCAGCCTGAAAGACACGTTCAAATCATGGACGGTTATGGAATCTTTAGTCTCTGTTTTAGGAATTGTTTTCGTATTTATTTTAAACTCAATTATACATTAATATCATGAATTTATTACCACAAGAAAAATTTGAAACCCTTGGCCTTTCATTACCGCCAGCACCTCAACCTCTTGGTATATATAAACCTTATTTAGTCGACGGAAAATACTTGTATCTTTCTGGTCACGGTCCTGTTCGCGACGATAAATCCTTAATCATTGGCCGAATTGGCAATGATATGGATATCGAAGAAGGAAAACTAGCCGCAAGACAAGTCGGCTTAACCATGCTTTCGACAATTGTAACCAATTTTGGAAGCCTGAATAAAGTAAAACGAGTTATAAAAGTTTTAGGAATGGTGAATTGCAATGGTGATTTCCTAAGACATCCTTATGTAATAAACGGCTGCAGTGAATTGTTTGCTGAAGTTTGGGGACAGGAAAACGGAATTGGAGTAAGAAGCGCCGTAGGAATGGGTTCTTTACCAGACAATATTCCTGTTGAAGTTGAAGCTGTTTTCGAATTATTCTAAAAAATAGGCCACAGACGATAACGATTAAAGAGCAATCTGAATTGGTTAAGGAAATACTTTGATTCTAAGTCTGTGGTTATGTAAAAAAATATAGGCCACAGATTACACAGATTAAAAGGATTATTTTTTTTCGCCACGAATTACACGAATTTTCACGAATTACTTTTTTTACTTCAAGCATATAAAAATTAGTGCAAATTCGTGTAATTCGTAGCAAAAAGATTTAATCACTATCCAAAAAAAAATCATTTTAATCTGTATAATCTGTGGCAAAAAAAACAAAACCATGAATACAATTACCTCACAAGCAAGAATAGCAACATTTGGAGAATTATTACTTCGGATGAATGTTGCCAATGGAAACCGGTTTACACAGGCAGATGAAATAAAAATTCATGTGGGCGGTGCCGAAGCCAATGTTTGTGTTTTACTTTCTCAACTCGGAATCCAAACCGATTATATTACCCGATTGCCCGAAAATGATTTGGCACAACTGGCTTTAAACGAACTTCAGAAATACAAAGTAAATACTTCAAAATGTGTTTATGGCGGAGAGCGTTTGGGCTTATATTTTGTTGAATCCGGAAATCAAATCAGACAATCGCAGGTTATTTACGACCGAAGCAATTCGTCTTTTGCAACCATTCAAAAAGATCAAATTAACTGGAATAAAGTTTTAGAAGATGTTACGCATTTTCATTGGTCAGGAATAAGTCCGGGAGTTTCTAATGAAGCTGGTTTAGCCTGCAAAGAAGCGATTTTGGCAGCGCATAAAAAAGGGTTGCCAATTTCTTCTGATTTTAATTACAGATCGAAATTATGGCAGTACGGAAAACATCCGTCGGAAATTATGCCAGATTTATTACAATACAGCACCATAACCGTTGCTGACTTGGATGCGATTGAAATTTATTTCGGAATCAAAACCGACAAAAATGAATCTGATGAAAACCGTTTTCAAAAAACATTTGAATTATTAAAAGCAAAAATGCCTTTTCTAAAAACTCTCGCAATGAGTTTTAGAAAATCAGATGGACCAGCTCATTTGTATAAAGGTTTATTGATACATGAAGGCAATTTTTACCAAACGCCAGAACACAAAATACATGTTGTAACCGACCAAATTGGCTCTGGAGATGCGTTCAACGCCGGATTATTATATGGATTATCCAACAAATTATCCGGACAGGAATGCATTGAATGGGCAACAGCCTGCGGCGTAATCAAACAAAGCATTCACGGAGATTTTGCCATAAGCAATCTCAACGAAATAAGTCATTTTATTAAAAACGGCTCAAGTAATAGAATTAATAGATAAATAAAGAATATGTACAGCATTTTAAAAACGCAAGGTGTACTTCCGTTAGTAACCCAAATCAACATTGAAACAGCCCAAATAGTATTGCAATCAGCGGCTGATGCTGGCATAAAAATTATCGAGTTTGCTGCTCGCGCCAATGATGCAAAAGAAGTTTTCACCCAAATGACAGCCTTTAAAAAAGCAAATAATCTGGATGTTAAAATAGCCGTTGGCTCTATTTTGTCTGTTGATGAAGCAGCAATATACCATCAATTAGGAGCAGACTGCATTGTTTGTCCGCATACTGATCCGGAAATTGGAGCGTATTGCCTTAAGAATAATATTTACTGGATTCCCGGGGCTGCTACTTTAAATGAAATATTACACGCCAATAAATTAGGTGCCGAGGTTGTAAAACTTTTTCCGGCAGATAAAATCGGTGGTCCCGGATATGTAAAAGCGATACGAGCGCCTTTCCCTAGTTTAAAAATAATGCCAACCGGAGGTGTAACGCTCGAAGAAAGTAATTTAAAATCGTGGTTTAAATCTGGAGTTGTCTGCGTGGGAATTGGTTCTAATTTATTTTCGAAAGAAATGCTTTTGAATTTAAATTATGAGCAGGCATTGCAGGCTTTTCAAAATTTAATCGAAGTTGTAGAAAAAACAAGAAACTAAATTATGCAGGAAAATTGGTGGAAAATTAAATCTGATATCAACATTGATACGCCATTTTTAGCCGCTTACGAAGATCGTATCCGGTTTAATCTTGAACGCCTTATTGGTTCAGTAAATGGTGACACACAAAAATTAAGGCCTCATATTAAAACCCATAAAATTGGCGAAATTTTGGAGTTGTTTAAAATTTACAACATCAAAAAAATAAAATGCGCCACAATTGCCGAAGCTGAACTAGGAGCAATTCACGAAATTCCGGATGTTCTTCTTGCCTATCAACCCATTGGAATTAAAAAAGAAAGATGGATTTCGCTGATTCAAAAATATCCTGATACTTCTTTTTCGACTATTGTTGACAATCTGGATTCGGCGAAAGCCTTAAATGAAATTGCTAAAGAAAATGATTTAGAACTGAATGTTTATCTGGATTTAAATACGGGAATGAACAGAACCGGATTTTCAATTTCAGAAGACTGGACGGCTTTAATCGATAAAATTATTAAATTAAAAAACCTTCATTTTGAAGGAATCCATATTTACGACGGCCATTTAAAAGGCAGTGCCGAAGAAAGAACGAATACGGCTTCAAGCTCATTTTCTGAAATAAAAGAAAAAACAGAAGCAATCGAACAAAAATTGGGTTACGAATTAAAAATTGTTGCCGGCGGTTCTAATACATTTCCGTTTTATGCCACGCAGGAAAACGTAGAATGCAGTCCGGGAACATTTGTTTTTTGGGATTCTAATTATCAGATTCATCTGCCCGAACAAAAATTCAAACCTGCTTTAGTTATCGTTGGAACTATAATTTCAAAACCAACAAATGCAACACTTTGTATTGATATTGGCTACAAAGCGGTTGCTTCAGAAAATCCAATTGATAAACGATTAGTGATTTTAAATGATGAAAATCTAATCCCAACAGCACATTCTGAAGAACATTTGATTTTAGAAAATAAAGGAAAAAACGAGTATAAAATTGGCGACACTATTTATGCACTTCCTTATCATGTATGCCCTACCTGCGCTCTTTATGATGCTGTTCAGGTTGTAAATAAAGGACATCAAATTTGTGATCAATGGAAGGTTGCCGCCCGAAGCAGAGAAATTAATATATAAAATTTAAGTCAAAATATATGTTTATAATAGACGCCCATTTAGACCTGAGCATGAATGCGATGGAATGGAACCGTGATTTAAGAAATGATGTTCCCACTCTGCGCAGTTTAGAAAAAGGAATGACGGACAAACCGGATCGCGAACGTGCCACAGTTTCATTTCCTGATTTGCGACGCGGCAATATCGGAATTGTTGTGGCAACGCAGATTGCAAGATTTGTAAAACCTGGAAGTATTATTCCGGGTTGGAATTCTCCTGAACAAGCCTGGGCGCAAACGCAAGGGCAATTGACTTGGTACAAAGCCATGGAAGAAGCCGGAGAAATAACGCAGATTACCGATAAAAAATCACTCCAGAAACAACTTGATTTTTGGAACGACGGAACTCCAAACGATAAAAAACCTATTGGGTATATTTTAAGTTTAGAAGGCGCTGATTCTATAATTGATATTTCTTATTTAGAGAAAGCATACAATTACGGTTTACGAGCGATTGGGCCTGCACATTATGGCCCCGGACGTTACGCAAACGGAACAGACGCAACGGGAAAAATGAATCAAAACGGTCTTGATTTATTGAAAGAAATGGAACGTTTGAATATTATTCTGGATGCAACGCATTTGTGCGACGATGCTTTTTGGCAGGCTTTAGATCATTATAATGGGCCGGTTTGGGCAAGTCATAACAATTGCAGAAGTCTGGTTGATCACAATCGTCAATACAGCGATGAAATGATAAAAGCTTTGATTTCGAGAGGAGCTGTTATTGGCGGCGCTTTAGATGCGTGGATGCTGGTTCCGAATTGGCAGAGAGGTGTTTCAATGCCATTAGAAATGAATTGTGATTTAGAAACGGTTTTTAAACACATGGATCATATTTGTCAATTGGCAGGAAACGCGAACCACATTGGTGTAGGTTCAGATTTGGATGGCGCTTTTGGTACAGAACAATCTCCGTACGATTTAAATACTATTGCTGATTTACAAAAATTGGTTCTGATTTTTAAAAACCACGGATATTCTGATGAAGATTTAAATAAAATCTTTCACCAAAACTGGATCAACTTTTTAATGAAAAATTGGGATTAAATAAAAACTAAACTTGGAACTGCCTTCTTATACGATTGTAATTTTTCGTCGCTTGGATCAACTTCCGTCACAACGTAATCAACCTCAGATAAGTTGGCAATTTTCATTTTTAGAACCGTATCCAGTTTTTCAGAAATCGTAAGAATCGCTGTTTTTTCTGAAGCCTGAATCATTGCTTTTTTTACCTGAACCGTTTCCCAGTCAGAATCTGAGAAACCGCCTTCGATATCTAAAGCATTAGTTCCTAATATCAATAAATCGACTTTAATATTAGCCAGCTGATTATAAACATCGCCGCTCACACACATTTGGCTGTACGATGAAATGCTGCCGCCGATCATGATAATTTTAACGTTGGGTTTATCCAGAAGTTCAACCGCAGATAAAACGGTAACCGTAAATATAGTTAAACTTAAATCGTTAGGAATTAAACGAATGAATTCACGAATTGTGGTTCCTCCGCCAATTAATAAAACCATTCCGTCATGAAGAAGACCTAACGTTTTTTGCGCAATAATTTGTTTGGATTCGCCCGCATAAGTTTGATTAGAGGAAGAATGGTGATAGGCTTTTGTCATCGCCCCGCCTTTTACTTTAATCAATAAAGATTCTGACTCAAGTTCATTTATATCACGTCTTACAGTATCTTCTGAAACAAATAATTTAGCCGAAAGGGTTTCAAAACTTACACGAGTATGCAAGTTAATCTCTTTTAAAATAAGATTTTTACGTTCTTCTTTAGTGTAATTAACCACTTCATTATCATTATTCATGCAAATTCGTTTTTGTAAGGACAAATGTAAACAATAAATGCAATATTCTTGCGAAACAAATTATAACACAACGTAATTAAAAAGTTAATTACACTATTTTAAAGACATTTAAACGCAAGTTGGTTTTGCAAAAAAAATGCAGACTAATTTTACAAACCTTAAATTTGCTTAACAAAACAAAAAAGTAACCATGCAAAAAAGTATATTTCTCTTTTTGATTTTCTGTTTTTCTTTCGGAAATGCGCAAAGTACTTCAGATAATATTTCGATTATTCCGGCTCCAAATTTTTATAAAACAAACGGAGACAGCATTCGCATCAACGGAAAAATTAAAATTGTATTTGATAAAAATAAATACAGCGCAAAAGAATTGAAAACGGCACAGATTTTTGAGTCGGCTGTAAACTCAAATACGTCAAATAAAAAAAGCAGTATTGAAGTTTTATTTATTGCAGAAAAACCATCTGAAACTTCAAAAAAAGAAGGGTATAAAATCAATATTTCTTCGAAAAAAATAACCGTAACCGGAAGTGAAGAAGGATTATTTTATGCTGTTCAGAGTTTATTGCAGCTTTTACCGAATCAACCCAAAAACCAAGAAGTAAAATTACCTTGTATTTCTGTTGAAGACCAGCCCAGATATGACTACCGCGGGCTTCACCTTGATGTTTGCCGTCATTTTTTCTCTGTCAATGTTATAAAAGATTTTATCGCACAAATGTCGTATTATAAATTAAATAATTTCCATTGGCATTTAACCGATGATCAGGGCTGGAGAATCGAAATAAAAAAGTATCCTAAACTGACCGAAGTAGGTTCGAAAAGAACACAGACTTTAGTAGGCAATAAATTTGAAAGATCTCCCTATTTTTTTGACGGAAATCCGTACGGCGGTTTTTATACTCAGGAAGAAATTAAAGACGTTGTAAAATTTGCCGAAGATCATTATGTGAATATTATTCCCGAAATCGAAATGCCGGGTCATGCAACTGCGGCAGTAACGGCTTATCCAAATTTATCGTGTTTTCCAGATCGAAATTATAAAGTGGTAGAATCATGGGGCGTTTTTGAAGATATTTTTTGTGCCGGAAAAGAGGAAACTTTTACTTTTTTAGAAGATGTTCTAACCGAAGTTATGGCTTTATTTCCGAGTAAATACATTCATATTGGCGGAGACGAATGTCCAAAAGCAAGATGGAAAGAATGTCCGAATTGTCAAAAGAGAATTAAGGATCTAGGTTTAAAAAACGAACATGAATTACAAAGTTACCTCACAACCCGAATTGAGAAATTCTTAAACGCAAACGGAAGACAAATTCTGGGCTGGGACGAAATGCTCGAAGGCGGGCTTGCACCAAATGCAGCCGTGATGTCATGGCGAGGTGAATCTGGCGGAATCAGCGCGGCAAAACAAAAGCATTTTGTAATCATGAATCCGGAACAGGTTTTATATTTAGATTATAATCAAGGTTATTCTCCACAAGAACCTTTAACAATTGGAAGATTAACAACGGTTGAAAAAATATACAAGTACAACCCAACTCCTGTAGACAGTTTAACGGTTGAGGAACAAAAATATATTATGGGCGTTCAGTCGAATCTTTGGTCTGAATATTTGACAAGTCCGGCGAAATTAAATTATATGATTTATCCCCGTGTATTTGCTTTAGCAGAAATTGCCTGGACAGAACCTCAGAATAAAAACTACAATAGTTTTATTTTGAATAGAATTCCGCATCATTTAGAAAAACTGGAATCACAAAAAAGAATGTATAAAGTTCCAATTCCTTTTGGATCTGAAGAAACGGCTTTAATCGCATCAAAATATATTCTGGACTTAAAACCAACAATTAAAAACGGACAGATTTTTTATACGATTGATGGTTACAATCCAGATGAAACGGCAGAACTTTATACTAAACCTGTAACGATAAATATTCCAAAAGGCGAATTTAGAATTATAAAAACGGTTCAAATCAGCCCGAGCGGCAGAAAAAGTTCGATCAGTAAAATATTGGTTAGAAATCCAGAACTAAAATCAGCTTTAGCGGTAAAGCCAGCCAAAAAAGGATTAAAATTTGATTATTTTACTGGAACGTTATTTCAGCAGGTTCAGGATTTAGAACTGGCAAAACCTGTTAATTCCGGCATTTTTGAAGGCAAAATCAGCAGTGAAAAATGGAAAACGAAATTAGAGCGTTATATCGGCTTAAAATTTGACGGATATATCTTTATTCCTGAAACAGCAAATTATACAATTTCGACCCTTTCAGATGACGGATCGAAGCTTTTTATCGATAATGAACTAGTCGTAAACAACGATGGCATTCATTGGCTCAATGAAGCTTACGGCATTGTTAAACTTGAAAAAGGGTTTCACAAAATCAACATCAGTTATTTTGACCAAATTGGAGGAACTACTTTAACTTGTTTTATTCAGCAGGAAGGAAAAGAAAAACAGGAAATAAGTGAATCGCAGTTGTATTATGAGTAAAAACAAAAAACGCTTCCATTTGTAACGGAAGCGTTTTTCTATATAAACTAAAATTGTATGTTTTAATTATCCTTTCAAGCTTGCTGCTAAATACTCACGGTTCATACGTGCGATATTTTCAAGCGAAATTCCTTTTGGACATTCGATTTCACAAGCTCCTGTATTTGTACAGTTACCAAAACCTTCTAAATCCATTTGGTGAACCATGTTTAATACACGGTCAACAGCCTCAACTTTACCTTGCGGCAACAATGCATATTGAGAAACTTTTGCAGCAACGAATAACATTGCCGATGAGTTTTTACAAGTTGCAACACAAGCTCCGCAACCAATACAAGCAGCAGCATCAAATGATTTATCTGCATCGTGTTTGTTGATTGGAATTGTATTTGCATCGATTGTATTTCCTGAAGTGTTTACAGAGATAAATCCTCCTGCGTGTTGAATTCTGTCAAAAGAACTTCTGTCAACAACTAAATCCTTAATTACCGGGAAAGCTTTTGCTCTAAATGGCTCGATAAAAATCGTATCACCATCTTTAAACATACGCATGTGTAATTGACAAGTTGTAACACCTCTGTCTGGTCCGTGCGCTTCACCGTTGATGAATAAAGAACACATTCCGCAGATACCTTCACGACAATCGTGATCAAATGCTACCGGCTCTTCTCCTTTGTTGATTAATTGTTCGTTAAGAACATCAAGCATTTCAAGGAAAGACATATCTGGTTCAATTCCGTCGATAGGATATTCTACAATCCCTCCTTTATCTTGGGCGTTTTTTTGACGCCATATTTTTAATGTAAGTTTCATACCTTTTTCGTTTGAAAGTCATAAAGTCGAAAGTCGAAAGTCGCTTGGCACATTTTGCCTTTTGACTTTAAGACTTTGGCTTTCGACCAAATTCTTATTTATAACTTCTTTGAACTAATTTAATGTTTTCGTAATTAAGAGGTTCTTTGTGTAATACTGCATCACTTGGTTTTCCTTTGTATTCCCAAGCTGCAACGTATGCAAAGTTATCATCATCACGAAGTGCTTCTCCTTCTTCTGTTTGGTATTCCTCACGGAAGTGACCTCCACAAGATTCATTACGGTGTAAAGCATCTTTCGCGAACAATTCTCCTAATTCTAAGAAATCGGCAACACGAGTTGCTTTTTCTAATTCCTGATTAAATTCGTAAGCGCTTCCAGGAACTTTTACATCTTTATAAAACTCTTCACGTAAAGCAGCGATTTCTTCGATAGCCTCAGTTAAACCTTTAGCGTTACGAGCCATACCTACTTTATTCCACATGATTTTTCCTAATTTTTTGTGGAAATAATCAACAGAATGAGTTCCGTTATTATTGATAAATTTATTTATTTGATCAACAACCGCTTTCTCAGCTTCAACGAATTCTGGTAAGTCTGTAGAAATTTCTCCCATTTTAATATCCGGAGCTAAATAATCTCCAATAGTATATGGCAATACGAAATATCCATCAGCTAAACCTTGCATTAAAGCAGAAGCTCCAAGTCTGTTTGCTCCGTGATCAGAGAAGTTAGACTCTCCAATTGAGAAACATCCAGGAATTGTCGTCATTAAGTTATAATCAACCCAAGTTCCACCCATTGTGTAGTGAACCGCTGGGTAAATCATCATTGGTGTAGTATAAGGATCTTCGTCAACGATTTTGTAATACATCTGGAATAAGTTTCCGTATTTACTTTTCACGATTGCAGCTCCTAATTTAGTTACCAAAGCAGCATCTTTATCATCTAAACCTTTTACGTAAGCATCTTCAGTTCCGTAACGTTTAATTGCTGCCGCGAAATCTAAATAAACTGCTTCACCTGTTTTGTTAACTCCAAAACCAGCATCACATCTTTCTTTAGCCGCACGAGACGCAACGTCACGAGGTACTAAGTTACCAAACGCAGGGTATCTTCTTTCTAAGAAATAATCTCTTTCTTCTTCAGATAAATCAGTTGCTTTTTTCTTTCCTTCACGAATTGCCTGAGCATCTTCTAATTTTGCAGGAACCCAAATACGACCGTCATTACGTAAAGATTCAGACATCAAAGTCAGTTTTGACTGGTGATCTCCTGAAACCGGAATACATGTTGGGTGAATTTGTGTATAACAAGGATTTGCGAAAAACGCTCCTTTTTTATGAATTTTCCAAGCTGCTGTTGCGTTACTTCCCATAGCATTTGTTGAAAGGAAAAATACGTTTCCGTATCCTCCAGAACCAACTACTACCGCGTGAGCAGAATGTCTTTCTATTTCTCCGGTGATTAAGTTACGAGCGATAATACCTCTCGCTTTTCCGTCAACAATTACAATGTCAAGCATTTCGTGACGGTTGTACATTTTAATTTTTCCACGGCCAATTTGACGGTTCATTGCAGAATAAGCCCCTAACAATAATTGTTGTCCTGTTTGACCTTGTGCGTAAAATGTACGAGAAACCAAAGTTCCTCCAAAAGAACGGTTATCAAGAAGTCCGCCATATTCACGAGCCAATGGCACCCCTTGAGCCACACACTGGTCAATAATATTTGCAGAAACTTCAGCCAAACGGTGAACGTTTGCCTCACGTGCACGGTAGTCACCACCTTTTACAGTATCGTAGAACAATCTGTAAACTGAGTCACCGTCACCTTTATAATTTTTTGCAGCATTGATACCTCCTTGTGCAGCAATAGAGTGCGCACGACGAGGTGAATCCTGAAAACAAAATGCTTTTACGTTATACCCTAACTCAGCCAAAGTAGCCGCAGCAGAACCTCCAGCTAAACCTGTACCAACTACAATAATATCTAAATTACGTTTGTTAGCAGGGTTTACTAAATTAATATGATCTTTATAATTTGTCCATTTGTCCGCTATAGGACCACTAGGAATTTTTGAATCTAATGCCATTATAATTGATATTAATTATTGAAATGATGAAATAATGCGATAATTACGAAAGCGGCTGGTACTACAACTGCAAACCATAAACCAACTTTGCTTAAGAATCGAGAATATTTGTTGTGCATTCCCACTGATTGAAGTGAAGATGCAAATCCGTGCCATAAGTGAAATCCTAAAAGGATAAAAGATACACAGTACAATCCTGTACGTACCGGACTGTGAAATTTATGAACTAACTCTCCGTAATACCTTGTAGCATCTGGAGCTGTACCTGCTATATATTTGTAGCCAAGTTCAGGAAACCAGAAATCATAAAAATGCAATCCTAAGAAAGCCAAAATAACCAATCCAGAAATAATCATATTTCTAGAACTCCAAGAAGCATTTGCAGCTCCGTTGTATTTCGCATATGCAATTGGTCTTGCAGCGCTGTTTTGAGCAGTAAGTACAAATCCCATTACGAAATGCAAAATTACTCCAAATGCCAAAACTGGCTGCAGTACAAATTGTACCAACGGATTGTAACCCATAAAATGAGAAACTTCGTTGAATACATCCTCACTAATAATAGAAATAAAATTTAAGGAAACATGCAGCGCTAAAAACGTGATTAAGAATATTCCCGAAAGGGCCATAGCCACTTTCTTTAAGATGGAAGCATTCAATAGTGCAGATTGTGCCATAAGTGTTTAAGTAGTTTGTTTTAAAAAATTAGACAAAAATAACTCAATTACAAAAGAACTACAACCATTTCGTTGTTATTTATAATGATTTTAAAATAGACTACGTATACGTATTTTTACGTATAAATTTATTTTTAATAATAAATAATTTAGTATGAAAAAGTATAAAAAACTGCTTTAGAGGGATTTCAGCCCAATTTCAATACTTATGAGTTTCCTAAAAATTATGATATTGATATTTTATTCAAAGTTTTGATTTGTTTTCTTCAAAAGTACCAGAAGCACATAATTTTATCTAAGCAAAAAATTGTCATTCCATTACATAGTTCTACCTTTATCGGCTTCAAAAAATAACAGAATGAAAACAGGAATTGATGCCATCTCTTTTGATGTTGCAAACATACACTTACCCATAAAAACTTTGGCAAACGCCAGAAATATCGAACCGGAAAAACTAGAAAAAGGCCTTGGATTACTAAAAATGACCTTTCCGGATGTTCATCAGGATGCGGTGGTTTTTGGAGCAAATGCTTTAACCAAACTTATTACTGATAATAAAATCAACCTAAATGAAATAAGCCGAATTTATGTTGGTACCGAAAGCGGAATCGACAGTTCGAAACCAATTGCTTCTTATTTAATTAATTTGATGGAGCAAAAGTTTGGCGAAGATTCATTGGCAGAATGTGATGTTGTAGACTTTACTTTTGCCTGTATTGGTGGCGTTGACGCTCTACAAAACTGTCTTGATTTTATAAAATTAAACCCAGCTAAAAAAGCAATTGTAGTTACAACTGATTTTGCAAAATACGATTTAAATTCTGGCGGAGAATATACACAAGGTGCCGGAGCGGTTGCGATGCTGATTACGGCAGACCCAAAAATTATTGCTTTTGATGATAATTGGGCAACGAGTACAAAAGGTGTTTTTGATTTCTTTAAACCGTACAGAACTATTTCTAAAGAAGATATTACAAAAAACACCAACAACGATTCTTGGTTTGACAATTTAGAAGCCGAAATCGAAATACATAAAGACCAGCCGGTTTTTGACGGTCAATATTCAAATCAATGTTATATGGATCGTACGCGAAATGCTTACTTTTCATTTAAAAAATTAAAAAACACCACCGAAACGTTATACAATACTTGGCATAGTATTGTGATGCACTTGCCATATTCTTTCCAAGGACGCAGAATGTTATCTGAAATTTACGCTTTAGACAGCGCCGAAAAAATTATTGCCGATAATATTGCACCAGCAGATTATCAAACAAAAATTAAAGAAGTGGCAAAATCTGATGATTACAGAAGTTTTGTAACCGAGAAATTACAGCCTGCAGAATTGGCTTCTTCATTAATTGGAAATCTTTACACAGGTTCCATTTTCATGGGATTGTTATCGACTTTGGCTCATTTTTATGATACAAATAAAGAAGTTACGGGAACTAAATTTGGTTTCCTGGCTTACGGAAGCGGATCAAAATCGAAAGTTTTTGAAGGAACAATTCAACCGGAATGGAAATCGGCTTTGGCAGATGTCAAGCTTTTTGAAAATTTAGCCGAAAGCGTAGAAATTGATTTCAATACTTATGAAAGTCTTCATAAAAAAGAACAAAAACAAAGTGTAAGAACTCCGAAAAACGAATGGGTTTTAGACCGAATTGAAAAAGAAATTCCAGTTTTGATTGGGGCGAGATATTATAAATGGATTGATTAAGAAATTCCAATTTTTTAAATTCCAAATTCCAATAAAAAACCGAAGCCATTGCTTCGGTTTTTTGTTTTACCCAAAGGTGTCATCCTGAGCGAAGTCGAAGGACACGCAAGTAACTCCGTAATAATAATCCAATCTTTGTTGAGCTTCTAGCGTGTCCTTCGACTTCGCTCAGGATGACAGCTTGCGCCAAAAAAACTTTAACAAAGATCACAACATATAAATTAAATTGCCTCCAGCTTTAGCTGGAGGTTTAAAAATTCAAGAATAAAATGGCTTTAGCCTAAATGCTTATTTTTTTGACTAAAGCCAATCATCTACACAAATATTCCTCCACCAGTTAAAACTGGGGGCTATTGAAATTAGATTATCCAATTACCTCATTGACTAATTCTCTAATTAAAAAATCAATCCTTTTTATGCTGTTCCGTATAATTTTGATTTCCTTTAATTCGGGTATCTTCAGTATGCATTCCGTTTGCCATTCCTAACATAAAGGCTGTTATTACAATTACAATTTTTCTTTTTATCCAATGAAGAAGCGGTCGTCTAGATTGCTCCAAACGAGTGTTTTTATTTTGTTTATACATTTTGAAAATGATAAATGATTAGACATTATTGTATCATCTGCGCTTAGAAAAAAAATTTCTTAAGCGTTGTATAAACTTTTAGTGAAGTGTTTTGAAGTGATTATTTCATTTATAAAAACAGATTGATTTATAAATGAAGTTAGTTTTTGATGAAGAAGATCTTGTAGTTTCAGCAGTTTCTTGATTTGAAAAGTAAAAACATTTTCGGTTTTAAGAAAATTTAAAACAAGTGAAAATCTTGTTTTACTGCAAGAAGTATCTTGCCCTAATTTGTATAAACGAGAACTTTTAAGATTTAATTCTCTTTTTAAAACTACAAATGAAGATTGGTAATATTCTGCCGATTTTGATTGAGAATATAAAGTACCATCGCCCGCAATCACGACAAAAGCCAGAAAGAGTGCAATTAGATATTTTATATGTTTTTCCAAATTTGTTTATTATTAAAGTTTCATTTCCATAATAGGCATGAAACGTTTTTTTATTGAAGTTTCGAATTCTCCAATTTTTACAAATCCCATTTTGGAGTAAAATTCCTCAGCATTTGGCTCTGAATCGAGTGTTATTTTTTCGATTTTAGCTTTCTTCATTCTGTTTAAAAAATCCAGAAGCAGATATTTTCCAAATCCTTTTCCAATATATTCGGGCAAGATAAATAAATTATCCATCGTAACATTCCTTTCGTTTTGAAAAATATATGAATAATAACCTATAATTAGATTGTCATTTATCAATTTATAAACATGATTTTCTTTTATATAATCCTGCGAAATGGTTAAATTTTTATCCCATTTTTGAATTTGCTCCGCAGAATATCCCCAGTATGCTTTTGATTTTTTGGTTATTTCTGTTAGGATTTCGTTATCGGTTATATTGGCTTTTTCTATTATCATTGGTTTGAAAAAATACATTAAAAATTAAAGCCGCCAAACCTTTCTCAAAGTTTAAAACTTTGAAAGGTAACAACACATAAATTAAATTGCCTCCTGCTTTAGCTGGAGGTTTAAGAATTCTGGAATATAAATGGCTTTAGCCTAAACACCCTTTTTTGGCTAAAGCCCCGTCTTTTGCTCAAATATACCCCCAGTTAAAACTGGGGGCTATTGAAATCTTTGAGAATAATTATTTATAAATCGTAAATTTATTATGACTCAAAACAAAACCAAGATTTTCATAAATCGCCACATTTTCTACTCGTTTTTTATTTGTAGTAACTTCAACGCTTTTCAAATTATTTTGATCTGCAAAATCCTGGATTTCATTTATTAATAAACGTCCAACGCCTTGACCACGATAATTTTGATGAATAAAAAACTCTTGGATTTCGCCAACTAATCCGCAATGATGAAGAAGATTTTGGGTGTGAAAACTAATAAAACCTAAACCTTCATTTTTGTCTTCGGCAATTAGATAACGGTTTTTTGGATTTGAAATATTTTCATTGAAAATTTCTTCGAAAATTTTAAGATCTAAAACCTCATTTTCTAGTTCGCAGATTGCTTTGTAGACGAAGTCTAGGTCTTGGTTTTCAATTTTTCTGATTTTGATTTTTGGTTTCATTTTTGATCTACTATCATCGTGTAAAAGTCCAAATCTTTATTTACAAAAATACTCTTAGAATATCTCCATTCATTATTTTCTACTTTAAAAACTTTAATTTCAACCGACTTATTTTTTTTGAAATTGAATCTCCAATTTTGATATCGTCATCGTTCTCAGAAAACAAAGAAATATAATTGTTATTCTTGATTTTAAATTGCTTGCCTCCACGAGCCTGCCTAATATCTATAATTTTTTCAGCAATTTCAGAATCATAAAAATTCTTGAAATTTGTATACCAAAATAAATCTTTCGAAAACCACAATACAATCATTCCAAGAGTAATAAATACAAGTTTAATCGGCTTCATGTCTAATTTACAAATTCCCACAAACAACTATATAATCAGCGTAAGTTAATTTATCATTTAGCCAGATTATTATTTCTGCTAAAAAATCTTTCATATTTTGATCGTCTGTTTCTATGAGGCTTATTTTTTCTACTATGTCTCTAATAGTTTTATTATCAAAAAAATTATGTCCTAAAACATCAAATTCATTTTCGATTGTATTATTCAATGAATTTTTTAAAGGAAAAACCGATTGAAATTTTTCTAAAACAATATCAAAATCTTCTGTTTGAATAAATATATCATTTCTTTTGTCCGTTTTATAGAATTCTCCATTTGCATTTTCGGGCCATAAAATGAATCCAATTTTTGAATACGTTGCATTTCCAGTTGCAATTATTACTTGTTTCTGATTAATTCTTTCAACCGCCTTTATTATATCATAATTACAAATTTCGTAATTATCTTTTGCCACTTCATAATCACATTCGGCTTTATCACAAATTGTTATAATATTATTATCATGAAATTCCTGTTCGCATGATTCAATATCATAATTGTTCTTTTTAAGAAGCTCTAATGCCATATTTAAAGGAACTGGAATTTTTTCTCTTAATATTTTTATTTTTTCATTATTCATTATTGAATCCAAAGTCGATTAATTATCAAGATTACACAATTCTAAATTCAAAATCAATAATAGTCCTGAAAAAGATAAATAGTCTCCTAAAAAGACTTATTTCAAAATAACAAAAAACCGAAGCTGGATTGGCTTCGGTTTTTTTATGTTTTCGTTGAAGTTCAAAAAAATATCAAAGAAAATTGTCAATTATTCTATTTACATTCACACCTACTCCACCAATGTTCGGTTCCAAAATAATACATTCATTAAGTCTTTTTCCTATACCTTTTTTCAATTCACTCTTTATTTTAAAATCTTTAATTTCCTTTCTATTCTGAATATCAACCATTATTTTTTGAATAACATCGATTACATCATTTGCGGTTTTACAGATTTTTTTTATTTCAATAAAAATTAATTTATCTTCTGGAACGTTTCCATAATACTGTCTATCATGTGCTTCTAGAAAATATTTTGGATGTATTGTAGTAATCATTAATGCAGGTAAAATTTCAGATGGATTAATACCATTAATACTTTCCCAAGACAACAATTCAGAATAAAAATGGCTTTCTGGAATTCCTTGAATTACGACAGAATCATTTTCGGCGGCAAACTTTGCGATCTTATCAAAATTATTCCTTAATGTATTTGATATTGGCTCATCCCAATTATAATAATCTAATATGTAAAGATAATAACTCCTTTCAACATTGCTTGGCAGTGCCGCAATTGTGCTAATTTTCAATCCCATAATAAAGCTTATCTAAGTTAAAAGTATTTGAAACATTTAAAATGACAATATACGAAAACTACAATTAAAAAAATTTCTACCTACAATAATAAACTTTCTTATGTAACCATTCGCGTGAGGGATAAAGGCGGTATCCTTTTATGAAGCGGAGCGGAATAAAAGATATAGCCGAAAGCCCGACCCGGAGGGGCACGCCCAAATTAAGATGCTGAGAAACTAAGGTTCTAAACTGCTGAGATTTAATCTCGTCTCGATTGTCATTGCGAGGAACGAAGCAACCGCATTTGCTAAATCAATCATTGTGTCAATTGTTTGTGAGGTTGCTTCGTTCCTCACAATGACAAGATTGTGCAAAAACTTTGTGTCTTAGCACCTTCGTGGCAAACCCAAAAAACAAATAAGAAAACTTTAATAAATCAATTATACGCCACTTATTCAAAAATCACTAATTTTGAAATTCGAAGTTCAAAAACTAAGTTATTATGAAATATCATCAAATAAACAGCGCTCTTTTTGTAAAAAACCGCAAAAAATTCACGGCAGAAATGAAACCTAATTCGGTTGCCGTTTTCAACTCAAATGACATTTACCCAATTAGTGCCGACAGTACTTTGCCGTTTGCGCAGCACAGAGATATTTTTTATCTAAGTGGTGTAGATCAGGAAGAAAGTGTTTTGCTTTTGTTTCCGGATGCGCCTTATGAAAGCCAAAGAGAAATTCTTTTTTTAAGAGAAACTAACGATCATATCGCAGTTTGGGAAGGTGAAAAACTGACTAAAGAACGTGCTTTTCAGGTTTCGGGAATTAGAACGGTTTATTGGTTACAGGATTTTCATAAAGTTTTGAACGAAATGATGACGTATGCCGATACGATGTACATCAATACAAACGAACATTATCGCGCAACTGTTGAAGTTGAAACCCGCGAAGCTCGTTTTGTAAAATGGTGGAAAGATCGTTACCCAGCGCATAATGTGGCGAAAAGTAATCCAATTTTACAGCGTATTCGCTCTGTAAAAGAAAGCGAAGAAATCGATTTGATTCAGCAGGCTTGTGATATTACAGAAAAAGGTTTCCGCAGATTGCTTTCGTTTGTAAAACCAAATGTTACGGAATATGAAATCGAAGCGGAACTGGCTCACGAATTTATTCGTAACCGTTCTAAAGGTTTTGCTTATACACCAATTATTGCTTCTGGAAACAATGCTAATGTTTTACATTATATCGAAAACAACCAGCAATGTAAAGCCGGAGATCTAATTTTATTAGATGTTGCGGCAGAATATGCAAATTATTCTAGCGATATGACAAGAACGATTCCGGTTTCGGGACGTTTTACTGATCGTCAAAAAGCGGTTTACAATGCTGTTTTAAGAGTTAAAAATGAAGCTACAAAAATGCTGACTCCAGGAACACTTTGGAAACAATATCATGTTGAAGTAGGTAAAATTATGACTTCGGAATTACTTGGTTTAGGTTTAATTTCTAAAGCCGATGTTCAAAACGAAAATCCAGAATGGCCTGCTTACAAAAAATATTTCATGCACGGAACTTCTCACCATTTAGGACTTGATACGCACGATTACGGTTTGCTTCACGAACCAATGAAAGCAAATATGGTTTTTACGGTTGAACCTGGAATTTATATTCCGGACGAGAAATTCGGAATCCGTTTAGAGGATAATGTTGTGGTTCAGGAAAAAGGGGAGCCTTTTAACTTAATGCGTAATATTCCGGTTGAAGTGGATGAAATCGAAAGTTTGATGAATTCTTAATTCACGATGAAAAAGATTTTTCTACTTGGATTTTTATTGTTTTTGGGAAACATTTTTGCCCAGACAGAAGGCTATGCAGTTAATGCTGACGGAAGTAAAACGTATTACAAAACTTTTGGAAAAGGTGAACCGCTTTTAATTATAAACGGCGGTCCGGGAATGAACAGCAATGGTTTTGAAGATATGGCGAAAACGCTGGGCGAAAGTCAGCAAACGATTATTTACGATCAAAGAGGAACCGGAAAATCGAAACTTTCAAAATTAGATGCTAAGACCATTTCGATGAAAATAATGGCCGATGATATCGAATCGTTACGAAAACATCTTAAAATTAAAAAATGGAATATTCTTGGGCATTCTTTTGGCGGAATGTTAGGTTCTTATTATGCAACGGTTTATCCTAATAGTATTGACAAATTGATTTTATCATCATCTGGCGGCGTTGATTTGACTTTATTAAAAAGTCCGAATTTGATTGAAGCCGGTTTAAGTAAAGCTGAAAAAGATTCTCTGGATTACTGGAATGATAAAATCGAAAAAGGCGACACGTCTCACAAAGCAAGACTTGGACGCGGAAGAGCAATGGCTCCAGCTTATGTTTATGATCAAAAATTTGTTCCGATAATTGCAGAAAGATTAACTCAGGGAAATTCAACAATAAATGGTTTGTTATGGTCTGATATGCAGAAAATGAATTTTGACTGCAAAGACAAGCTAAAAACCTTCAAAAATCCGGTTTTAATTATTCAGGGAAAAGAAGATATTATTAGCAATGAAATTGGAGAATTGGCACATCGAACTTTTCCAAATTCTAAACTGATTTTATTAGAACATTCAAAACATTATGGATGGCTTGATGCGAGAGAAAAATACTTCTCGGATATTAATTCATTTTTAAAATCATAAAAATAAAAAAGCCCTTAATGTTTTAAGGGCTTTTTTATTTTTATATAAATCGTTTATTTATCCGATTTTTGAAATCTGAACATCCAATTGAAATTTGCCGTCAGCTTCGTTTCCGTTAATCAGTTCAAAAAGTTCTAAAGCTCTTCTTGCGTTTTTCTCCTCTTCTCTTTGCTCAGCCACATACCACATCATAAAATCCTCTGTTGCATAATCATTCTCAGCTCTACATTTTGCGATTACTTTATTGATTGCCTGAGTAACTGCGATTTCGTTTTGCAAAGCAATTTCAAATACTTCTTTAAAAGAAGCAAATTCCTGCTGCACCTCTGGAACAGATGGCGTAACTGCTATCCCTCCCATATCCGTAATATATTTGAAAACTTTTAGAAAATGCTCTCTTTCTTCTTCGGCTTGCTTGTACATGTAAGATGCTGTATTTGCATAACCATTTCTATCTAACCATGCAGCCATAGCTAAATATTTATTAGAAGCGTCGCTTTCTATTTTTGCCTGTAAGTTCAATATATTTTCTATTCCTTCAACTAATGAAGTACTTGTTCTTAGTAAATCTTTCATAACCTTTAATTTTTTGTATGTGTAAAATTACTAAAATTAAAGGAGGCAACCCTAAATGCCTGAAAATTTGGATTTAATCTAAGTAAGAATCTAAATAAGCTCTACGTTAACCGTATTACAAAGCATAGAATGTAAAGTGAGGGTAAATTTTGTTCCGTTTAATAAATCTCTTAGCTGTACTATTTCGCAGATTGTAAGATTTCTGGAAAAATTTCTTTTAGTAGTTTCAATCAGCTGTGCATCTGACTGATCAGATAAATCATAAAGCATATTGAGAATATCAACGCTATTAACCTTTCTTTGAAAAATCAAAAAATCATGAATTTTATAACTTGACACAGTATCAACAAAATTGATAATTATACTATTGGTCAAATCACATTGATAACTGTATCCTTTTTCGGTTTCAAATAATACTTTGGTGGTCAAATCACTAATTAATGCCATTTTGATAAAATATAATAACGGAGCAAAAATATAGAATTTAAAGCAATAAAAAACATAATTAAGACTAATTTAAAATAACAAACTCATTTAATGTTCTTAAAAACAGCTCAAGTGCACTCAAAGACTCCAATATTCTACATTATTATTTATCTAATTTTAAAAACAAAAACGGCTTTCAAAAATGAAAGCCGTTTCTTTTTATCGCTTGTAAATATTATTGTTTTAAGACTTTAAAAGTTTGTGTTTTATTACCTGCTTTAATTTTTACAAAATACAATCCCTGACTGCCATTTATTGTTAAATCAAGTTTTGATAAATCAACTGCTTTTTCTTCGCTTATTTTTTTTCCGTTTGCATCGTAGATCTGTACGCTTGCATTTCCGTCATAATTTTTTAAATCGACTGAAATCTTACCCGAAGTTGGATTAGGATATATAACAGCATTTGAAGTTTTTGTAAAATCCTCTGTTGATAATGTATTTTCATATTTAAGAATTCCGCAATCTTCATCAAAATGAACTACTGTTCCATCGATACCATTTGTAGTTAATTTACTGCCGAAAATGCTGTAATTATTTCCTCTAAAATTACTTGATAAATAAAACGATCCGTCTTCGGCTTTGAAAAAATCAAATTTTTCCATGTAAGGCACATTAACATGGTTTTTGTTATCTCCATTTGCTGTTATCTTTTTTAAATTACCTGATAAGTCATAAGTTGCTAAAAAGAAATCATAATTGCTAATCAATAAATTATAATACTTCCCATCGGCTGTAATAAAATTACCTCCATCTGCAGCATCACCAATAATATGCAATTTATCTTTGTCTTTAATTATTTTAGCTCCCCCGCCGCCGGTATATTGAGTTCCTGTTATCCACTCACATTTTCCAAGCGAATTAACTTTTGCTAAATAAAAGCTTCCAATACTTTTTTGTGTTATTGTTCCATCACTATTTTCAAAAAAATGAATCGCTTTTGGTTCATCGCACCCATTGCTTCCTGTAATATAACTGTCACCGTTTTCATCTGTAACCATTGATTTTATGGAAACGCCATTAAAAAAAGCATCTTTAGTATTACTTCTTACTTTCCATTGAAAAATTCCATCTTTATTATATTTTGCTAAAAAACCTCTGCTTCCGTAACCGCCATCTCCTTCTAGCGTTTGTACCGGAGCAGAATTTCCTGCTGAATAGAAACTAACGAACATTTCGTAATTACCTCCTAAATAAATATTATTATCGCGATCAAAACCAACATCCGTAAGTCCACCTGCATTAACATATGAAATACTAATTTCATCGAACCATTTAACAGCTCCAGTTGGAGCTATTTTCATCATCATAAAACCACCAGCTAAAAGTTTTATAACTTCAGTTTTAACTCCGTTCAAATACAATTGGCCTCCACTATATTGCGAATCAAAATAACCTATTGTAACTAAGTTATTCTCTTTATCGATGTATAGTTTTTCTGCTACATAACCCAAAGTACTAAAAGATAATGTCCAGATAATTTTCCCTTTTTTATCCATTTTCATCACATAGCCAGTATTTCGGTTTTCGCCAATTATTGGATCTATTTTAATTCTATTGCCTGTGTTGTCTATAAAAATTCCCTGATGTGTACCGCTTATGTATATATTACCATCATGATCTACTACAGAACAAAATATTTTATCTCTGTCACGAACCACTGGTTCATGTTCTGCACTAACCATCCATTTTACTACTCCATTTCGATCGTATTTGGTTAGAAAGCTTCCTTTTTTATTTTTAAAATTTGGTTTTATTCCAATTTTCGAATCAAATATCTGATCATTAAATCCTCCTGCAACCAAAAAACCGTCTTCTGTTTTAGTTAAACCATAATTACCTTCGTATTCATATCCATTCCAGTCAGAATCAACTCCATCATTAATTAGTGCCCAGCAATTATCAGAATTTTCAGGATCATTATAAATAAAAGGCCCTTCTTTCTCTATTTTATCATAACAATCATTATCTGACCAAACTTCGAGGTCAATTTTTGTATCGCCTTCTTTTGAAAAACTAGTTTCTACTACTGCATCTGTTGAACTTGTTGTTGAAGCATTAGGACTAAAATTCCATTTATAATGTTGCGCCTCAATTGCTTTTTGATAAAATGATGTAGTTTCATTAGGCTTGGCATTTACTAAATCTTTATAAAATTCTGCTTTTGTATGCTCAACATCAATATGGAATGTATTTGTAAAACTAACTGTACAATTCGCATTTACATTTTTAGCTTCAAAATAATAATCTCCAGATTCGCTAATTAAATCACTTGTAAAAGAAAGTGTTTGTCCATTTCCTGCTTCACTCGTCCCAAATGTTGAAGAACCTTTTCTCAATGTATAAACAACATCGATTTCAGAATTTTGAATTTGAACTGTTACAGGTTCGCTTTTACAAAGAATATTATCATTTATAATTACCGGTAAATTAATTTTTGGAATTGGGCTGACATAAATAGTTTTAGAATCTGTAGATTCAACACCAAAACTATTTGTAACCGTGTATCTAATATCATAATTTCCGGGTGTTTTAAAATTATAAGTTAAATTTCCGCACACAGAATTAACCTGCACATCATTTACAAACCATTTACAACTTGAAACCCCGCCTACAAGAGGTTTTAGAGTTACATTACTTCCGGCGCAGCCGCCTGCCAATCTTGAAATGTTTACATAAGGAATTCTTGTACCTCCTCCATTTGTAGTTTTTAATATAACTCCCGAATTCCCACAGGCATAAAAAGCCGTATTAGCCATTTGTTTCCAAAAACAATTAATCCCATAATTCAAAGATGTTGACTGCCACTCTAATGCCTGACTACTGGCAACAAAATAAACTCCATGATCTGTTCCCACATATTCGCCTGTTGAGTTAGCCGAAATACATTTTGCGTTTAAAGGTCCATTATAAAAGTTGGCATGGTCATTATTTAGTGAGTTATTAACACTATAGTATGCGAATCTATTTCCTGCACAAAAAGTTACTCCGGTGCTAAATGTTCCATAACCATAAGTTATAGCCTTAATATCTGACCCAGGTGTTAAAACTGGCACAAAATTATATCCTAGATCAAAGTACTCAAAATAAAGTATTTTACCAGCCGTTGCTATTTTACACCTACTATGATAAAAAGCAACAGACAAAAAATTATCAGTACCGAGATTTTTAGTTCTTTGAACGCCCTCTGATGTAAAAGTAACAATTAGTCCATTTTCGCCTACTGCAAAATAGGATCTATTATACTCTGAATATGTAATCTGGTTTAAATTTGAGTTTTCCTCACCTTTATATATAATTTGATAGTTAAGCGATGGCAGTTCAATTTTCATTATAATAGCCTGTTTTGTCAATGCATTCTGTCCGCAGGCAAAAACAACTCCTTTAGAAGGCGAACCTGTTATATCTGAATAGCAATGACTAAAAACTGTATTATTATAGATATTAGCATTTTCACTTCCATCTGTTATCTCAAATCTTTTCCAGCTTGATGCTCCTTCTCCTCCATTTGAAGTATAGTAAAGTCCTTTTTTTCCAGAAACTAAACCATTATTACCAAAAAAAACAACACCGGTCAAATCGTCTGTCAAACCAGTATTTAAGTTCTCCCATTGACAAAAGGCAAACTGAACATTAAGTAAAAATAAAACATAGAGTAAAGTTGATCTCATATAATTTAATAGGTTATTTATTAAAAATTGTAGTAAAACTAGTCATTTTTTAACACTTTGCACGTCGATAAAAATGTTTTGTTAAAAACTGTAAAACAATTTATTAAAGAACCTGATCAACACTTAAAATTACGAGCGTATTCCCTCCCTGCTTTCACTCAAAAAATCCTATTGAAACAACTATTGGTCAATTAAAATTCAAAAGGTTATTTTTGTAAAAATTATAATGATGAAAAATATTCTATATAAAAACACCAAAATATCTTTTACTGACTCTGGAGAAGGAAGCACAATTGTACTGCTTCACGGTTTTTTGGAAAACAAAAAAATGTGGGCAGAATACGTTAATCTGTTTTCAGAAAAACATCGTGTTATCACCATCGATTTATTAGGTCACGGAGAATCTGATTCTTTAGGTTACGTTCATGAAATGGAAGACAATGCAGATGTTGTTTACGAAGTTTTACAATCTTTAAAAATTGAAAAAGCAACAATTCTGGGGCATTCTATGGGCGGTTATGTTGCTTTGGCTTTCGCCGAATTATTCCCGGAAAACATTAAAAAATTAGTTTTGCTAAATTCAACTTCTAAAGAAGACAGTGTCGAAAAAAAACTAAACAGAACACGTGCCATTAAAGCCGTAAAACAAAACTATGTAAACTTTGTAAGCTTGGCGATTGCGAATTTATTCAGCGAAAACAACAGAACTCGTTTAGCTGCCGAAATTGAAAAAGTAAGAGAACAAGCTTTAAAAACGCCTTTGCAGGGAATTGCGGCTTCACTTGAAGGAATGAAAATACGAAAAGACCGCGAATGGCTTTTACACGAAAATAGATTTCCCGTTTTATTGATTTTAGGCAAAAAAGATCCTGTTTTAAACTATGAAGAAAGTCTTGCGCAGATTGAAGACACAACTGCAGAATTGATTTCGTTCGAAGATGGCCATATGAGCCACATCGAAAATAAAGAAGAGCTAAAACCAATCTTATTAGATTTTTTCAACTAAAATAATAATGGATATTAAAAGCAAAAAAGGCCATTCGAAATTTAGACTGCCCCCAAAAAGTTAGACACTATTTGGGGGCAGTCTAAATTTCGAAATGGCCTTTTCTTTATTTTGGAAGCAAAACTTATAGTAGATAGTTTCGCTGCTTTTTTAACTCAATAAACTGAAGTAAGTTTATATTTTTTCTTCAAAAGGAATATTGACATCTAGTATTTCATTTAGCAACAAAACAACTTCTTCTACATAACTATTTAAAATTGTCTTGCTTACCGTTATATCCAGATCTTTTTCTTCTTTAAATCCAAAAGGCAAAAACCCTGATTTTAAATTTTTAAATGAAATAATTCCAACTTCTACTGGAGTATCTCCTGCATTTTCTTCAAACATAAACGCATAAGCTAAAACCTGAATAATTTTATCGTTTTTAAGCTCTTGCGTTAATCCGTTCCACGATTTAAGTATAACGTTTGTTTTTTCAACTTTTCCGGTCTTATAATCAATGATTCTTATTTTTCCGTTACGAAGTTCAATTCTGTCGACATTTCCTTTAATTAACACCGGAAATGGCAAACGAGGATGAATAAGATTTCGTTGAAAAGTCTGTTCCAAAGCAATAATCTTAACAGCATCTCCATTTTTGATCGCTTCTAATTCCATTTTTAAAAAATTAGATACATTTCGCTTTGCAACTTCAAAGGCTAAAAGATTACGACCTTTTTTAATTTCACCTTCTTTATACACTAATTTAAATTGTTTCAACACTTCTTCATCTAATAACTTAAAACAGTTCAATAAATCAGGTTCTGAAATAAATTTTTCAATAAAAGGTTCATACAACGCTTTTAATGTTTCGTGAATGATTGTTCCAAGTGTATTTAAAGCGATATTCTCCTCTACTTCTTCGACTTCACGAATACGCAGGATTTTTTGAAAATAAAACTCAATTGGATTACGGATATAACTCGTTAATGCAGAAGGAGAAAACCCATTAACAGCAATTTCTTTTAAACGTACCATAACCGCTTCTGATTTCGGAATTACCATTGGCTGATATGCCGTTGCTGGTAATACTGGATTATAGATATCAAAAGTCAAATTATGCTTTGATTTTTTTTCGACTTCAAGCTGGGTTATAAAACGGCTGCGTTCCCCGGCATCTAATCCGTCATTTTCTGTATTATAAATTAGATAGATATTTTTTGCGCGCTGTAATAAATGATAAAAGTGGTAGGTATAAATAGCATCTTTTTCTTTAAAAGTCGGCAAACCTAATTCTTTCTTTACATCGTAGGGAATGAATGAATTCTGAGATTTTCCCGCTGGAAATTTACCTTCATTCATCGAAGTGACAATTACGGTTTCAAAGTCAAGAACACGGCTTTCAAGAACTCCCATAATTTGTAATCCACGCAAAGGCTCTCCTTCAAAAGAAACTTCAGCCACATCAATAATCTGCTTATAAATTGCATGAAGTGTATCAATATTATCGATGTGTTTGTGCTGCGAATAATAATTTATGAGTTTATTAATTACTTTAAAAACAGCATACACAAAAGTTTTAGCGATTTTTTCTTCTTCATTATCATTGCTAAAATTCTGTTTTATCAAAAGTAATATTGCCGAGATATTTTCAAGAACCGCCACAGATCCGTTTTCCCATTTCTGAAACAATAAAGAAAACAATTCGGATGGATTTTGATTAAGTTCTAAAATCTTATTGAGAGTAATAAAAGTATAGTTATTCTCTTTGATTATTCTAACAATATGATTCGTCTTTGCGTACGGCTCAACTAATGGATGTGTCAGAATATCAAGAACATCTTTATAATAAAAAACATAGCTGCTGCCAGCACGTGAAAGTGCATTAGTATGCATTTTGAAAAACTTAGCTACCAATATCTGCGATGGGTTATTCTTTCCTGAATATCCCATTGTAATGTTTAAAGCTCCAACCGAAGAGGGAAGAGAATATAAAACCGGAATTAAAAGATTTTCTTCTCCCAGCACTATTGCAACCTTATCTAGAGAAGCGGCTGGATTTTCATTAATCAAATTCTCAATAATGCTTCCTGCCAATTTAGCTTGTCCAATTGTTTTTGGCGTACCAATAACCTGAATGTTTTTATCTTGAGAAAAATCGTCTACAATCCATTCAAAAGGATGAAACTTATAATGCTTCCAACTTTCTTTAAAACGTCGAACAAAAAGTCCTGCATCATGAAAAGGATCATTTAAAAATGCCTGGTCTACATCCCAGTAAATTTTGGCCTGATCAAGTGCTAAAAGATGCTGCACAATTTTTTCTTCCGCGGCATTTAAAGCATTAAACCCGGCAAAAACAAAGTTACGATTTGAAATTGTATTCGAAAAATGATTCAGATTATTTACTGCTTCTCTATAAATCAAACCTTGATAACCAATCGATTTATTTAAGAGATGATTGTATAGTGAATCATAATAAAGAGGCAGAAGTTTCCAAAAGTCAATGTAATTTTCTAAAAGTTTAGTTTTATTTTCGACTTCTATTCCCCATTTCTTAATGTCTTCGATATCTTTTAAATAAGACAAAACATGGTTTGGCTCTAGAAGATAACGATCAATTTCGTTAAAGTCCTGCAAGAGTGTTTTTGCCCAATTAGCAAACAACTCAAAAGATTGCTGGTTCTGCTTTTCGGTAACAGATAAATAAACGTCATAAAACTCAAACAGCAGCTCAATTGAATCTACAGATCTAATTGAAGCAACATCTTGAACAAAATCTTCAATACTTATAATTTCAGGTGAAAGAATTGTTTTTGATGTTTCTTTTTTAAGCGCTTCAATTAAAAAAACTTTAGCTCTTTTGTTCGGTAAAACAATAGTAGTCTCTGCAAGTTTATCTGAATAATCCTGAATTACAACAGCCGCAATTTTCTCTAAGAAAGAAGTATTTATCATTGTATAAAAATAAAAAAAGCCATTCAATTAAGAATGGCTTTTAGAATTTTATTTACAAAGTAAATTATAGTTTACCTTGGTATTTAGAACCTACGTGTTTAATTTCAGTTCTTCTGTTTTGTGCTTTACCTGCAGCAGTTTTGTTACTTGCAACTGGTTGAGAAGATCCAAATCCTTTAGCTTCTAAGTTTTCTGGATTAACTCCTCTTTCAACTAAAGCGTTTAATACAGCGTTAGCTCTGTCTTGAGAAAGTTTATCGTTTACTTTAGCAGAACCTGTACTATCTGTGTGTCCTTCAATAGAGAATTTCGCGTTTGGATAGTTTTTAAGGATTTCTTTAATAGCATCTAATCTAGCTGGAGTTTCTTTGTCACCAGTTTTGAAAGTAGCTTTTCCTGAGTTAAAGTAGATTGCTCTAGCTTGAACTTTAAGATCTTCTAAAGCTTGAGAAGATACTTCAGGACATCCTCTGTTACTAGCTGGACCAGCAACTGTAGGACAATCGTCATCTTTATCTAAAACACCATCTTTATCAGCGTCTAAGAAAGGACAACCACCATTTTCTTTAGGACCTGCAACTGTAGGACATTTATCGTCTTTGTCAGCGATTCCGTCTCCGTCAGTATCAGGACAACCTTTTAATGCAGCTAAACCAGCAACATCTGGACAAGCGTCATCTTTGTCAGCAACACCGTCTCCGTCTCTATCAGGACATCCGTTTAATGCAGCTAAACCAAATTCGTTTGGACAAGCATCAGAAGCATCAACGATTCCGTCTCCGTCAGTATCAGGACATCCGTTGAATTGTTTTAAACCAGCAACATCTGGACAAGCATCATCTTTATCGTAGATACCGTCACCGTCAGTGTCTTTTCCACCAAATTTGAATACAAGACCAGCAGTGTGTTGGAAGTGAGATGGAGCATCTGGAGTTCCAGAAGCATCTTCTCTATCTCCGCTTACAGACCATTTGTATTTAGTAGCTAACTCAAGACCAATAGCATCAGTAAACCAGAAAGTAATTCCAGCACCTGGGTTTACAGTTCCGTAGCTGCTATCTCCAAAGAAAGTATAACCTCCACCAACAGATAACGAAGGATCAATCACTTTAGATTTGATTAATTCTTGGAAGCTGTATTTGATAGTAGCATCAATCCCGTAGTACATTAAATCTCCAGGGTTGTAAACAATCATACCTCTTGAATCATGACCAGCAGCATCTGGAGCAAAAACTACATATTTATCAATTTTGTTTACAGATCCTTGTAAACCAACTGAGAAACCACTACCAACGTATCTAGACACACCAATGTAAGATAAAGAAGGAAGAATATTCCAGTTGTCTTTTACTGCGAATGGCTGAGAAAAGTGCGCAGGGAAAAAGTCAACATGTTCTGGACTTGCACTAGTCCTTGTATCCACAGCATTCACCCCAAAAGAGATAGCCCATGGATTGTTACTGTCTTGTGCGTGAGAACTTAAACCCATCACCATCATTACAGCAACTAAAAGTTTGTTAAGATGTTTCATACTTAATTTTTTTAATTACAATTTAGTTAATTACAAGCAAAAGTAACACCAAATTTTTTAAATACAAAATCAAATGTTAAAAAAAACCTACAAAAATTACTTGAATGTGGTAATTATATAACTTTTAACATTTTACCTGTTAATTTAAAAGCTTCTATTGCCTTGTCTAGATGCTCTTTAGAATGAGCAGCGGAAAGCTGTACTCTTATCCTGGCTTTATCTTTAGGAACTACCGGAAAGAAAAAACCTATAACATAAATTCCTTGTTTTAAAAGTTCATTTGCCATAGTCTGTGATAATTTTGCATCATATAACATTACAGGTACAATAGCAGAATCACCATCTATTATATCAAAACCTGCATTTTTCATTCCTTCCTTAAAGTAATTAGTATTCCATTCCAATTTATCTCTAAGTGTTGTATCTTTTTCTAATAATTCAAAAACTTTTATGGAAGCTCCTACAATTGACGGCGCTAATGAATTAGAGAATAAATAAGGTCTTGAACGCTGGCGTAAAATTTCTATTATTTCTTTTTTAGCAGTCGTGTATCCACCCATTGCTCCACCCAATGCTTTTCCTAATGTACCTGTTATAATATCAACACGTCCCATTACACCTTTTGCTTCAAGCGTACCTTTACCTGTTGCTCCAATAAATCCGGCAGCATGACATTCATCTACCATAACTAATGCATCATATTTATCAGCCAGGTCGCAAATCTTATCCAGAGGAGCAACTAATCCATCCATAGAGAAAACACCATCGGTTACAATTAGTTTAAAACGTGTTCCCGCTTCGGTTGCTTTAATTAATTGCTGTTCCAGATCTTCCATGTTGCTGTTTTCATAGCGATAACGAGCAGCTTTACATAAACGAACTCCATCTATAATAGAAGCATGATTTAAACTGTCTGAAATAATCGCATCATTTTCTCCTAATAAAGGTTCAAAGACACCGCCGTTTGCATCAAAAGCTGCAGCATATAATATGGTATCTTCTGTACCATAAAAATCTGCAATCTTTTTTTCTAGTGTTTTGTGAATATCCTGAGTTCCGCAAATGAAACGTACAGACGACATTCCGAAACCATGCGTATCCATTGCGTCTTTTGCAGCCTGAACCACTTCCGGATGTGACGAAAGACCTAAATAATTATTGGCACAAAAATTTAAAACTGTCTCTCCTGTCGAAATTGTAATCTCTGCACCTTGAGCAGAAGTTATAATTCGCTCCTTTTTAAAAATTCCATTTTCCTCGATTGTCTGCAGCTCACTTTGCAGATGCTCTTTAATTTTACCGTACATTTTTATCTATTTAAAACGTTAAATATTAACAACTTAACCCGTAAAAAGTGAAGTTTTTTCTTTAACATCTGATTAATATTTTCACAAATTTACCACTTCAATTTCCGATCCTATATATACCAAAACCTTTTTTAACACTTTGTATCCTAAATCTTCAATAGCATCCTGATATTCTTGAATTTGTTGCTGATATTTTGAATTAATTGCGCCAGTTTTATAATCCAGCAAATAAGCTTCCTTATTATTAGTCAATACAACGCGGTCTGGTTTTAAAATTTTTCCTTCTTTTTGAACTATGGTCTGCTCATTTAAAACCTTATAATTGCTGTCAAAACAAATACTTAATTCATTATGATTCACAATTTCATTTAGTGTTCTTAAAACCATTTCAGATTGATCAATCGTAATTAAACCATTTTCAAGTGCTTTTACAACTGCAAGATCCACATCTGACTTATCTTTTATGAAAGCCAAAATTTCATGCACAATATTTCCATACGAAATTGCTTCCTGCCGATGCGTTCCCCACATTAAGGCTTCACGCTGTGCTATTTTAATATTTTTAGGATTTAAAACTTCTTTTACGATTGGAATTATCTTTAATGTATCAACAGATTCTTCAGATTTAGAAAGTTTAGTTTTATTTCCAAATTCATATTCCAGCTTTTCAGAATCAAAAACACCTTCATGCATCAAAAATTTAATGAAATACGAAGCCATATTATTTGGAAATTCACCGTCTTTTCTTTCTTTTAAAGATTGGGAAATAATATACAATTGTTCTTCGGCACGCGTTAAGGCAACATATAGAACATTAATATTATCCAGTAATTCTTCTTGTTTTTTTAAATTAAAAACCACCGAAGCACTTTCACCAAAACCCTCAACCGCACTACTATTATCAATTAAAGCTTTTGGCACTCCTAAATCAGATTCTTCAGTATCGAGCCATAATTTATCTTTTGGTTTTCTGTTATAGTCTTCTTCTGCGAAAGGCATAATTACAACCGGAAATTCCAAACCTTTTGATTTATGAATGGTCATTATTCGAACTGCATTATTTCCTTCCGGTGACGGAATACTGAATTTTTCTGCGTTCTTATCCCAATAATTCAAAAAGTCAGCTATTCCCGCCTGGTTTCGAATATCTCTTTCTAAAACAATATCCAGAAAAAACTGCACATAAGCATTTCCTTCTGACGGAGGTATAAATTTTGAAACGATTATTTCTACAGCTTCATAAAGTGATTTTTTTCGAACATTTTCAAAAGACAGCGAAACATCAAATGTCAAAAGCCATTTTTCAAAATCTTCTTCAAATTGCTGTGACATTCCCTGCGCAATAAAATCATGAATTGGCATTTCGATCTCTTTATTTTCAGCTAAAAAGTGAAGAAAATAGGCTTTTGATTCTAAATCGGCATTGTTGTTTAAATACCTGAGGAGATTAATTATCAAACGAACTTCTGTCGCATTTTGAATCATTAATGTTTCTGATGATAAAAGTGGAATATTTTGTTCTGTCAGGTAATTTGCAATTGCAATTCCCTGATCTCTTTTTCGAGTTAAAACAACAATATCTTTATATTTAAAACCTTCCCGAAGTACTTTTTGAATTGTATTTAAAGTCGCTAAAACATACAAATCTGATTTTTCAACAACTTCTTCTTCATCTGCAAAATCTGATTTTTCGATTATTGGAAGAAAAGAAATATTTACATAACCGCCTTTTTTTGAATTTGTATTTTGAAAACTATGATTTTCATATAAATCTTTATAATCTTCATTTATAAATTCAGAAGAAATCAATTTAAAAAAAGCGTTATTAAAATTAATAACCTCACTATAACTTCTGTAGTTTGTATCTAAATGTTTCAGCACTTTTTCATGACTAAAAAAAGAAACTTCTTCTTTTCCTAATTCAATAAACTGTTCCGCTTTTCCTCCTCTCCATCTGTAAATAGATTGTTTAGGATCGCCCACTATCATTAAAGTTCCTTTATTACCATAATCATCTTCACCAGAAAGTGAGTTATGAATTAACGGAATTAAATTCTGCCATTGCATTTCTGAAGTATCCTGAAATTCATCGATAAAAAAATGGCGATATCGCTCGCCTAAACGCTCATAAATAAACGGCGCAGGCTGATTTTGAATTTCACGATGAATAATCGCATTGAATTCTGAAATGGATAAAACATTTTGTTCTGACTGAATCTTTGCCAATTCATTACTCACCGTATTTAGCAAAGAAAGCGGCGTAATGTTTTTCAGGAATGCTTTATAAAAATCTCGTTTTTCAAAATTCTTATAAACCTTAACCAAAATTTGAAGTAATTCCGGAATTATATTTTCAATTAATGATTTGTCTTTTGCTGTTTTATTAATGGCAATATCATCAAATTCATGAAAAGTTTTATTTCGCGGATTAAATTTTCCATCTCGTATGCTTTCCAGGTGATTTGGAAATGTTCCTCTCGAAAATGATTTTAAATCAATTCCGTTTTTATCAATTAATGAAAGTGCTTCTATTGCAAATTGCTCGTTTTCTGATTCCAGATCTTTGCACAATGCCAGCATTTTCTTTTTAATCTCAATAAACTCATCGATTGTTTTATCATTAAAATGAAGAATTTCATTTCGATTATTTTCGTTCAAAACCAAGCGTCCGGTTTCAAGAATTTCTCTGGAAATATCCCAACTTTTATCATCGTCGGTTTTTTCCATTGTAAAATCGATCAGCAATTTAGTCAGCGTTTCGTCCTGACCGGCTTGTGCAATAATAGCATCAACGGCTTCTACCAATAAATTTTCGGTATCCAGAGTGACTTCAAAAGTCATGGGAAGGTTTAAATCGTGCGCAAAGGCACGAATTACTTTGTGCGTAAATTTATCAATGGTCGAAATATCAAAAGCAGCATAATTGTGAATTAAATGCTTGATGATACTTTGCGCTTTTACTTTAATCTGAATTATTGAAAGTCCGATATCTCGAGACAAATCTTCCATTAAATCGACAGCTTTCAAAGAAGGTTCATCTTTTGCAAATTCAGATAAACTTCCCACAATACGGCTTTTCATTTCATGAACTGCCTTGTTTGTAAAAGTTATGGCTAAGATATTACGGTAAGCATCGGGAGTTTTTGATGAAAGAATAATTTTTAAATATTCTTTTACCAAAGTATACGTCTTTCCTGATCCTGCAGAAGCATCATAAATGGAAAAAGACGGACTTTGCATAGGTTTGGTTTTTTGTATTGTAAAAATAGTACAATAATATCAAACCTCAATAATGTAAAATTTTCAAATTCCAAAAAAATAAAAATTCCAAATTCCAATATCTGCAATGAAAATTCCAAAAAATAAAAATTCTAAATCCCAATATCTACAATGAAAATCCCAATAATGAAAAATTCCAAATTCCAATATCTGCGTGCAATGAACACTCAAATATTGGGATTTGGAATTTATTTTTTGTTTTTTTTTTAAATTATTAGTGTTTTGGAAATGCTCTTTTATTGAAAACCAACAAAATTCCAACACCTGTAGAAATCGCCATATCGGCAACATTAAAAATAGCATTGAAGAACATAAAATGTTTTCCTCCAAAGATTGGAAGCCACGATGGAAGATCACCTTCCCAAATAGGAAAGTAAAACATATCTACTACTAAACCATGAAACCAGGTTCCGTATGGATGCGGCGAGAAAAGTGTCGCCAGATTATGTGTGCTGTCATCAAAAATAACTCCGTAAAAAACAGAATCGATAATATTACCTGCGGCTCCGGCAAAAATTAAAGCTATTGAAACAATCAAATAAGTGGAGTGACGTTTCTTAACGGCATCAGCAAGCCAGTATCCAATTCCGAATACTGCAAAAATCCTGAAAACGGTTAGAATCAACTTTCCGTATTCTCCCGGAATTTTTGTTCCCCATGCCATTCCTTCATTTTCAATAAAATGAATTCTAAACCAATCAAAAAGCACAACTTCTTCACCTAGAACGAAGTTTGTTTTTACATAGATTTTAGAAAGCTGATCGACAATTAGAACTAAAAATATAAGGAAATACGCTTTTCTTAATGACATTTTATGATTTTTTGATGCGCAAAAATAACAATTAAATCAAAAAAAACGCTCCCTTGGGAACGTTAATTGTTTCGTAATAAAACTTAAACAAAATAATTTGCTTCTATTATTAGTTTTTGATCTATCTTTTTGCAACAGCATTTGCCGGGCTGTCTGTAAAGAATTCTGAGATAGATTTAAAAATACCTTTACTGGGCTTTCCAGCGGCAGCTCTCTTGGCTTCTGCTTTTTTTACTTCTGCCTTAAATTTAACGCGTAATTTTTCAAATTCCTTCATTCTGTGCTCAACATCGGAATTTACATCTTTGAATTTCAATACTTTAGCCATTGTGTAAGTTTTTTAAGTAAAAAAATAAAATATTTAACGGTTTGGTTTTACAATAATACATAATTTAATTTATATTTGTTAACAAAAATTAACACTTGTTTAATAAATACCACAACTACAACAGATAATATATACTAAAAGCGAATTAATTTTAACTTTTCCACAAACCTTACAATATACGAATGAAATAACTACTATTCTAAACAAATTTTTGGTCGATACTAAAGCCAGCGCAGCTTTAATTTTAAACGGAAAGGGAAAACTAATCACTTCTCTTAATCTGGACTACAGCGACAGCATTGCTGCAATGAGTGCAGGAATTTTATCTATGTGTGAAAAATTTCTAATTGATCTGGAAAAAGGCTCTTTAAAACAACTTTACTTAAAGAGTTCCGATGGGGTTGTCGTCGGAAATAAAATAAGCGGTTCAAACTTCGTGATTGCATTTTCAAGAGAAGGAAGCAACCTTGGTTTATTAATGCATTCTACTGATGAATTATCTGTAGAACTCAGCAAAAATTCCCTATTAAAATAACATAAATCTATTAACCACAAACCCCAAGAACTATGAGTAACGATTTTTTAAACGTGTTTTTGAATGAAATGAAAACTAACGTAAACGGCTTTATAGCTGTAGCTGTAACAGAAATTGAAACAGGATTGAGCTTTGGTAATATTACCGTAGATTCAGCTTTTGATCCTGAATTGGCTGCTGCTTATAACCTGGAAGTTGTAAAAGCAAAATTAAAGGCTGTAAAGGCTTTAAATTTAAATCAGGATATCGAGGATATTTTGATTACGCTTTCAAATCAGATTCACATTATCGACATTTCGCCAAACAAAAAATTCATGATTTATCTTGCCGCAGATGCAACTAAAGCAAATCTTGGAATGACAAGAGCGGTTTTAAGAAAACACAAAGCAGATTTAGAAAAAAATCTGGCTTAATTTCATTTTAATTAGAACTGTCTTACCACTGGCAGTTCTAATTAAAATATTTTTTTCTTCCAGTTTTTATTCTTTTCTATTTCTTACAAAAAACAGACGTCACATTTCGATGTTTTTTTTCATTTTATAATTAAATTCTTTCAAAAAAGCAAAAATACAGCCTTAAACACAAACCCCAAAACATTAAACAAAAAAAACGCCCCTAAAAGGAGCGCTTATTTCATTATATATTTTGATTATCTCTGCAAATTTTTAGCCTCGATACTCATTGTTGCATGAGGAACGATTTTAAGCCTTTCTTTGCTGATTAATTTACCTGTTACTTTGCAAATACCGTATGTTTTGTTTTCAACACGGAAAAGTGCGTTTTTTAGATCGCGAATAAACTTCTCTTGTCTAATAGCTAACTGAGAGTTTGCTTCTTTCGACATTGTTTCGCTTCCTTCTTCAAAAGCTTTAAAAGTTGGAGAAGTATCGTCAGTTCCGTTATTCAAATCATTCATATAAGCACTTTTAATCAAATCAAGATCTGCTTGTGCTTTTTGTATTTTGTTTTGGATTATTTCTTTGAACTCCGCCAAATCAGCGTCAGAGTACCTTGTAATTTCATCTATCATGGTATTATACTTATTTTGAAATTAATATCAATGTTTTAATATCATCAAACTCAATTTCTGTGCCGTTTTCTAAAGCGTCAACAAAAACCAAATTATCTGTTAGTGTCTCAGACTTAATATAGTCTTCATTTTTAGAAACCGCTTCCTCTAATGGGCCGTTTCTTTTTATTTGTACTTTGATCTTATCAGTAACTTCAAATCCTGAATCTTTACGGATATTCTGAATTCTGTTTACTAATTCTCTCGCGATACCTTCGTTTTTCAATTCTTCAGATATTGTAATATCAAGCGCTACTGTAATTCCGTTTGAATTTGCAACCAGCCATCCTTCGATATCCTGCGATGTTATTTCGACTTCTTCTAGTGATAAAGTTACATTATTTCCAGCAATAACAATATCTAACGTTCCCTGCTTGTCTAATTGATTGATCTGATCTGCAGAAAAACCTTGTATTTCCTTAGAAATCAATCCCATATCTTTTCCGAAGCGTGGTCCAAGAGCCTTAAAATTAGGCTTAATCTGCTTTACTAAAATACCCGAATCATCGTCTAAAAGTGCAATTTCTTTCACATTTACTTCGGCTTTTACCAAGTCAGAAATCGCTTCTATTTCAGCTCTCTGATTCTCGTCAAGTACTGGAATCATTACCTTTTGCAGAGGCTGACGTACTTTTATCATCTCTTTTTTACGTAATGATAAAACCAAAGATGAGATTGTTTGCGCCTTCTGCATTTTGCTTTCCAACGTTTTATTAACAAAGTTTTCGACAAATTTTGGGAATTCAGCCAAGTGAACACTGCTAAATTGCTCGGTTTGCGTTGAACTCGTTAAATCTCTGTATAATTTATCCATGAAAAAAGGAGCTACTGGAGCGCTTAATTTACTGATTGTTAACAAGCAAGTATATAGCGTTTGGTAAGCTGCAATTTTATCATGAGCATATTCACCTTTCCAGAAACGACGACGACATAAACGAACGTACCAGTTACTTAAGTTTTCCTGAACGAAATCAGAAATTGCCCTTGTTGCTTTTGTTGGTTCGTAATCTTCATAACATTCATCAACAAATTTGATTAATGAATGTAATTCAGAAATGATCCATTGATCGATTTCCGGTCTTTCGTTTAACGGAATTTCTGCTTCAGCGTATTTAAATCCATCAATATTAGCATATAACGAAAAGAATGAATACGTGTTGTATAATGTTCCGAAGAATTTACGGCGAACCTCAGCAATTCCTTCAATGTCAAACTTTAAGTTATCCCAAGGATTTGCATTTGAAATCATGTACCAACGTGTGGCATCCGGACCGTATTCTGCAATTGTTTCAAAAGGATCTGTTGCATTCCCCAGACGTTTAGACATTTTTTGTCCGTTTTTATCCAGAACCAAACCATTTGAAACTACGTTTTTATACGCTACTTTATCAAAAACCAAAGTTCCAATTGCGTGTAGGGTATAAAACCATCCGCGAGTTTGATCTACTCCTTCTGCAATGAAATTTGCAGGAAAATCTTTGTTCTCGTCAATTTTATCTTTGTTTTCAAAAGGATAATGCCATTGTGCATACGGCATTGCTCCAGAATCAAACCAAACGTCAATTAAATCACTTTCGCGTTTCATTGGCTTACCAGAAGCTGAAACTAAAGTAATTTGATCAACTACATTTTTGTGCAAATCAATTAAATCATAATTTGATTCAGACATGTTTCCGATTTCGAAACCTTTAAATGGGTTTTCTTTTTGAAAACCGGCTTCGATCGATTTTTCGATCGCATTGTATAATTCTTCAACAGAACCAATGAGAACTTCTTCTTTTTTGTCTTCAGTTCTCCAAATTGGCAATGGAATTCCCCAATATCTAGAACGAGATAAGTTCCAGTCGTTGGCATTTTTCAACCAATTTCCAAAACGTCCTTCACCAGTAGATTTAGGTTTCCAATTGATAGTTTCGTTCAGGTCGAACATTCTATCTTTTACATCGGTTACTTTTATGAACCAAGAATCTAGTGGATAATATAACAACGGCTCATCAGTTCTCCAACTGTGTGGATAACTATGTACGTATTTTTCAACCTTAAAGGCTTTATTTTCTTCTTTTAATCGAATAGCAATTTCAACATCTACCGATTTCTCTGGTGCTTCGCCAGCATTGTAATATTCGTTTTTAACGTATTTACCAGCCAAATCACCTACATGCGACGTGAATTTTCCTTGTAAATCTACTAAAGGAACTGCGGTTCCGTTTTCGTCTAAAACTAACATTGGCGGAACTTCTGGTTTTGCTTCTTTTGCTGCTTTAGCATCATCTGCACCAAAAGTAGGCGCTGTATGCACCACTCCTGTTCCGTCTTCTGTAGTAACGAAATCTCCGGCAATTACTCTAAATGCATTTTCTGCATTTTCGTATGGCAATACATAAGGCAATAATTGTTCGTAACGAATTTCTACTAAATCAGCACCTTTAGCTTCGGTTAAGATTTTATATGGAAGTTTTTTGTCTCCGTTTTTAACGTTGTCAAAATCAGCATCGTCTTCACTTAAGAAAAATCCTTTTCCAAATTGTTTTCCAACTAAGTTTTTAGCCAAAACAACATTGATTGGTTCAAAAGTATATTGATTGAATGTTTTTACTAAAACATAATCGATTTTTGGTCCAACTGTTAAAGCTGTATTCGATGGCAATGTCCAAGGAGTTGTCGTCCATGCCAAGATGTGAATATCTCCAAAACCTTGTAAAAAGCTTGGAAGCGTTTCTGGCAAAGTTTTAAACTGCGCTACAATTGTAGTATCTGTAACATCTCTGTAAGCTCCGGGCTGATTTACTTCGTGAGAAGATAATCCTGTTCCTGCTTTTGGAGAGTATGGCTGAATTGTGTATCCTTTGTACAACAAACCTTTATCGTAGATTTGTTTTAAAAGCCACCAAACAGATTCCATGTATTTTGGTTTATAAGTTACATATGGATCTTCCATATCTACCCAATAACCCATTTTTTCGGTCAAATCATTCCATACGTCGGTATAACGCATTACGGTTTTTTTACACGCTTCGTTATATTCTTCGATAGAAATTGTTTTACCAATATCTTCTTTTGTAATTCCTAATTCTTTTTCGGTTCCTAATTCTACAGGTAAACCGTGAGTATCCCAGCCTGCTTTTCTTTTAACCTGAAAGCCTTTTTGAGTTTTATATCTGCAAAAAATATCTTTAATCGCACGCGCCATTACGTGGTGAATTCCCGGTAATCCGTTTGCTGAAGGCGGACCTTCAAAAAATACGTAAGGCTCTGCACCTTCGCGAGTAGTTACACTCTTTTCAAATATATTTTCTTTCTTCCAAAAATCAAGAACTTCCGACGCTACAGTTGGCAAGTCAAGTCCTTTGTACTCAGTAAATTTTGTACTCATTTTATCCTTTTCTTAAACGAGGTGCGAAAGTAAGGAATTTTGAATTATTGTCCATCAATTTCTTTAAATTTCACAAACTTTTGTTGGGATAATGGGTACAAAAACAAAAGAATTGGTCAATTTTTGGCAGTAATCTCAAATTTTTGAGCGAACAAACCAAAAACTAACCAATTCTAATTATTTTCTCGGAAGAATTAAAAAGGACTACTTAAATCCTCCGAAATAGACTTCTTTCATAAAAATTCGATTTCCAAAAACAGGATTTATTTCTACTTTTTCACGTACTTCCTGATAAATGGTTTCTCCGTTAAAATCTTCAATTTCGTAATTAATTTTATACGGGATTTTTCCAGAATTTAATGCAGCAGTTGGGCGGTAATCGCCATAAAGTCTTTTTTCAAAAAAGCTTTTATTTCCGTTGTCAAATTCTGTTTTTTCTGTCGAAACGATATTGTAATTTTCTTTATCAATAAAAACATGATAATCTGTTTTAGGAATTGTTCTGTTTCCTGAACTTAAGGTTTTTTCAAAATAGTTCAAGTGATAACATAGTCTTCCATCGTACATTTCATCTTGCAAAACTTCAAAATTATTCCACAAATCCAGTCTTAAATCGGTAAGGAAATTTATTAAATCAACATTTTTAGATAAATTATTGTAATCGTAAGTTGTTGATTTTGCCCATTTGGCATTTAAACCGCTTTCGCGATCGTCATGACTCCATGCTTCAGCACCATTTACAATTTCATAATAGGTTTCGGGCATTTTTTTCTTCAAAAGATAATTTGTGCTTGTAGCCCACTTTTCTTCTGTTTGCGGTATGTTATTTCCTTCTATTGAAAGTTTAGAAAAATAATGTGCTTTTTCTACTTTTTTCAAAGCCTGGCTTCCACCTAAATTATCTACTACTTTTGCCAGTAAATTTGCATTTGACTGATATGGAATAGAATCCAAAAGATTAAATCTTTGGGTTTTTGCTTTTTCTAAATAAGCTTCGCGGCGTGCTTTTTCACTTTCCCATTCAGCATCTTGCTGCTCTATTTTTTCAAAAAAAGCTAATCTTTTTTCTTCTTTTTCTTCTTCTATTTTGAGGCCTAATTTTTTAAGATCGGCAAAACGTGTGGTGTGGCTTCTTATTTTTTTATCAACAAAAAAACCATTGTTTACACTTTTAACGATAGATGATCCTCTGGAATCCTGTTTATCATTCTCAATAAGTAAATTAGCATATTGCAATGCTTTTTCTTTATTTTCAAGTAAATAATAAGTTTCGGCTAAATTGTTTGTTACTATAAATCGGATGTTTTCGTTTGCGGGCGAAGGCGGGTATTTCACTAATAAATTTTCCAGATATTGCAAATGTGGTAATAACGGTTTTTCGTCTAAACCTTTTTCTAAAGTTACTTTTGCCATCTGAGCTGTAATTTCGTTTTCAAATGCCAGCATCTGGTTGTATTCAGAATGTCCTTTAGTTGTTACAAATTCAAACTTGACTTTATCTTCGCCTGTTTTGTACTTTAATTTGTAATTAAGATACCTCTGTATTGCTTCAACAGAACTGTAAATTACCCTGTCTAACCCTAATTCTGCAACTGTATAATTATCATCTTTCTCTGCTTCTGCAATTTTTTTATTGTTCATATCAACTGCACCTTTCAAATTGTCTTTTTTAGAACCAAAGGCAAGTAAATAGGATTCTACAGTATTAAAATCCTGAGTTAATAGAAGTTTATCTGCACATTTCGCTTCTACTTTTATTTTTACACTATAATTAGAAAAAGCCTGAAATACCCAGCCATTCTTCTCTTTATCAAATGTACTGTCAATTTTTGTTGCTTTATATTGCGGCAGTTCAACGGTTAAATAAATTTTTAGTTTTCCGTTTGCAGGATCTTTTATAAAACCTTCTATATTAAAGAATTTTTTCTTCAATATTGGCTCTTCCTGTATCAACTGCTTATCCATTTGATAAAAAGTAGTCTGCGTTAACACATTATCCAGAACAGGAAATTCTGAATACTTAATTACGGGTATATAAAATTTCTTCTTTTTTGAGCTTATTTTTTCTTGTGCCTGAATTGAACCAATTACAAGCAAAGTGAGTAAGAGTAATATTTTTTTCATAGGCAAAAAAAAAGCCACCAGAAATAAATCCTGATGGCTTTGGGTTTTTATTTTTCTTATTTTTTATTAAAGATCTGAATAGATTTATCCGAAACATAAAAAATGTTTTGTGTTGCAGGATCTACTTCATAAATTGGTTTGTTGTTTGTAAAAATAATTTTATCAACTTCAACTCCATCAACTTTACTAACTTTTACAAGAATTTTTTCTCCAGAATCTGCTTTTGCAAAAATATAAGAGAAGTCTCTGTTTTGTTTCATTGCATTAAAACGAGAGTTAAATTTAGCCGCTACTATACCTAAAGCCGCTGATCCAGCCGCATAAGTTTTTGCCTGATCCTTATTTGTCTGATCTCCTTTTGCAACTACAGTTCTCATGTTACCGTCAGTATCACGATATGTCATGGTCAAATCAGCACCTTTAACTGAACTTACTGCAGAACCAACACCTAAACCAATGCTTCCAACAATAGCAGCACTTTTAATAAGACGTCTTGTTCCTTCTCCAGGCTGTGAATAAGTAAGGTGGTATTTAACTGTACCATCCATATTAACCCCCATAACTTCAAGTGGTCCTGAAAGCACAACTCCCCAAGGGAATAATTCGATGCTATTTAACTCTTTTTCTTTTTTGATATTTACTTTAGCAAATGGTTCTGGTTTGTCGCTAATGCTTGGATCAAATTTGTACAATTTCTCGTCATTATATACTAAGTAAGAATTTGTAGCTTCGTCATAAGTAGGCAAAACCGGACGATCTTTGTCAAACGAGATATTACGTTTCCAAAGCTTAACTCCTGTTTTATAATCTACCATGTTTCCGTAAGTTCCTGTAAGGTACATTACTTTTTCTCCTACTTTACCTAGGTAATAAATCGGGTCTTCTTTATCATCAGAGATTTCGATGAATTTTTTCCAAAGTTTTTCTCCGTCTTTGTTGATCAACATCATTTCATTTTCAGCAACGTATAAGAAATCCTGATCAATTGGGATTACTCTTTTCAATCCGTCTCCACGAGCATCTTTTTTCCAGATTTTTTCTCCTGTTTTTAGGTCAAAAAAGTTAAATCCGCTATAATGAGCCACTAATATTTTTGTTCCCCAATCTTCAAGATAAACAACTCTTTTTGTTTTGATAGATTCTTTCCAGATACTTTTTCCTGTTTCTGTATTCAATACATTCAAATATTGTTTATTCGAAAAAGTTCCGGTGTTATTTACTACAACAATATTTTTATCATTTTGAGTTAAAAAGAATTTTGAATAATCTTCTTCTCCTTTCCAGTTTAACTTTCCTGTCGCTCTGTCAAAAGAATATAGTTTTCCGTACAGTAAATAGTAAATTACTGATCCGTGTACTGTAGCAACGTTTGTGTTTACAGATTCTTTGAAAGAAAAGCTAAATAATGATTTTGCTTTGTCTACAGTAGTATTCCATTTTAATTCGCCAGTCGTCATATCCAATAATGCAATTGCCATGTCGCCATCTTTTTTCAGCGTAAGCAAATACTCATTTGTCTCTGGAATAAAATCTGATTGTGTTACCCAAAAAGATTCTTTTGATGAATTGTAAACCACTTTTCCAGTATCAGTATTAATGATAATATACTTACTATTGATGTAAGCTTCAACATAAGGGCTTCCGACAACGTTTGTTAAAGTGCTTTTATCCGCAAAAAGTTTTGTAAGATCTGTATCGGCTATGATATCCACTGCAGATTTACCTCCAAAATCCTCTTTTGTTAAAGTCCAAACCACTTTTTTAGTTTCAGGATCTAAACCTTTTACAGTTCCGCCTTCTTTAAAAACAACGATTCCTGTAATTCCGTTTTGTACTAAATCTTGTACGGCATTCTCTGTGTTAACAATTTCGTCGTATTTCCTTTGAGAAATGGCCGAAACGCTGACTAATAAAAGCAAAATAATCGAAAAAGTAATTTTTTTCATAGTGATTGATTTTTCATTAAAAATTAATATTTGTCTGAGGCTAATGTTTTGAATTTAAATTATTAAGATTATTTTAATAAAAATTCGCTGCACAAATATATAAAAATAGGATTCAGTTTAAGAAAATATTTCTTTCAAAACTTCAAGTGATTTTGGCTTCTTGAATCCTTCCAAATGAAAGCTGTAGTAATCAATTAAAACCTTTAATAAAACTTGTCTTTCGACTACGTGAAAGATTTTTTCAGTGTTATCAAACTTTAAATCGATTAGCTTTTTGAGCAAACTGGTTTCGTGTTCTGAAAGTACATTTCCTTTATTGAAAAGTGTAAAAATACCGTCATTCATTTCGAAATGAGGCAGCTCTATTTCTGAAGTATCTGGGTAAAAACCTAAGTATTTTGTGATTTCTAAAAGTAAAATCAAGTGAAAATTAGAAATTTCGTCGTGATTATCGAGCCATGTCAGTGCGGTTTCTAAAAACACAAAGAGGGATTCGTTTTTTTCTTCTTCCTGAATAGAATAATGAAGTATCTCTGAAAGAAACATAACCATTGTGCTTTTTACAATATCTGTATGAATGGTTTGAAAAGGAATTCCGTTTCTTATCTCTTTAAAATTTTCAAGAGTGCCTTTGTTTTTATGAACGGCTTCGATTTCTAAAATAGACAATGGCTGGAAATAAGCAATTTTCTGATTTGCTTTTCTACTTGAAAAAGCATCGCGTACAAAATAAGATTTCAGTCCGCTTGAAAGTGTAAAGCATTTTACAATCAAACTTTTTTCCTGAAATTTTAAAGATGAGATTACTATTGCTTTGGTTTTGACGAGCACAGAATTTTAGATTTTAGATTGCTGATTTTAGATTTGAGAAATCTAAATTTTAAACTGTCACTGAGACTGAAAACTGCGACTGAGTACTAACGAATAATCATAACTTTCTTGACCTTTGTTTCTCCTCCATCTTGTGCAGAAATAAAAACCATGTATACGCCAGATGCTACTTTATATTTTCCAAAGGCTGTTGTGTCCCATTCTATCGTTCCGCCTTCTGAAGTGGTTTCGTAAACTAAATTTCCTTCTATATCAGTAATTTTGATATTGGCTTTATCAATCAAACCAGCGACTTTCACGGTTCCTGAATAACTTGGACGAACCGGATTTGGATACACATAAACGTTATTTAGGTTATCGTTTGCTCCGGTTGCAATTCCTTTAAAAGAAATCATCCCTTTATTGGTTGCTATAAAAACTTCTCCGGTTGCACTATTAATTTTAATATCGTTTATAGTATTGCTTGGCAAAGGAGAATTATTAATTGTAAAATGATATTTAGTTTCCTGACCATTTGGCGAAACCATAAAAATACCCGAATCTGCTGTACCAATCCATTTATTATTAGCGCCGTCGACTACAATCGAAGTAATAAACTGCTCGTACATTAATTCCTGAGCCAGATTATCTTCCAGAATAATTATTGGATTTGCTTTTAATTGAGCCTCTGTTTGAAAATTTCCAACGTTCGACAAAACTCTTAATCCTTTTGTAGTTCCTATCCAAAGCTGATTTTTGGTATCAACCGCAACAGACCTAACATCTGCAATTGGCAAATTTCCCGCATCGGTACCAATGGTCATTTTTTTGAAAGTATTCGTGCTTTCGTTAAATGCAATTACACCTTCATTACTTGTAGAAATCCACTTGACATTATTTTTATCAATAACTATATTAGCATAGCTTGTACTTTCGGCATCACTTAAAATTGTACTTGTCGCATAACTCTGCCATTGGCCATCGGTTTTTAAAACTTTCAATCCGTTTTTAATACGGCTGTTTGTTACCCAGAGATTTCCTGTTCTGTCAAATGCAGTTCCGTTAATACGAACGTCAATATAATTTGGACCTTCATAGGTCAAAGTTTCTAATCCGCTGTTTTTTTCATTGTATAAAAAATTCGGAATATCATCTTCAATTCGCAATAATCCAGAGAAAAAAGAGCTCGCATAAACTTGTTTTTCATTACTTGGGTTTACAATAATACGAGTAATTGACTTTGCATCATAAACTTCTGAATATGGGATATTTAACCATTTTGAGTTATTAAATTTACTTATACCATAACTATCTAAGTCATAAGGATTATAATTAAAATCATAATCTCCGTATACTGCCCAGAGAACATTTGGTGTAACATCAAGTGAAAAAATATTATTTCGTGAAGGACCTGCCGGAGTATTATTTTCGAAAGTTCCAATTCCCGAAAGTGCGCCAGAAAACAATCCTTTTTCTTTTGTTCCGATGTAAATTATATCGCCAACTGCCGATACACAAGAAAAGGTTAGATTAATGTCCGGAAGCTGTGTATTAACTATTTGACGAGTTAAAACCATTTGACTGTTATACACGTAAACCGAACTTGATGTTGTAACAAACAAATTGTGGTTCACCGCTCGCATATCAACAGAAGGCTGCGGAAGCTGCAAGAAACTAACAAAGGTATTTGAGTTATATCGATGAATGTTTCCGGTTGAATTAATTGCGATAAGTTCTGTATCTAATGTCGCAACACTTGCCCAATTTCCTGTGTTTACTACAGCCCATTGGCTAAAATCAATTAAATTTGGGTTGGTAATATCTGCTCTTCTAATTCCGCTGGAAGTAGCTGCGAAAATAAATCCATTAAAAAAAGCAGTTTGTTTTATGCTGATTTCGGCGCCATTATCTCCAATAAAATAAGTATCTCCAAATTGTGATGTTGTCAAATTAAACTGCACAATCCCAAAATCGCAGGAAACATACAATAATCCGTTATGCTCCATTAAATGGTTAATCTTTTTAAGACTTGCGGATAATTGTTTATTGATGATATCTACTTTTTTTATGATGCTTCCGTCAGTTTCATTAATTACGATCATTAAACCATTTTCGTAACCAACAATTGTTTTTTTGAAGGTTTCGCTATGATATACGGCAGAAATTGTCTGTCCGGAAAGTCCGTCGACAGTTGTTATTGTTTTTACAGCATTTGAAGTGGCACTTTTAGAAAACAAAGCATTTTCTGAAGCAGTAAAAACTGTGGTAGAAGATTCTGAAATATCTTTTATTTCATTAAACGAAAAATAGCCTTCCCACGACAATTGACCTTGAGCAAAGCCAAATTGAAACAGTAATAAAAATAAAACGTAAAGAAACTTTCTTGTCATTTTTTACAAATATCGAATAGACAAATATACTACAAACGAAAGTATTTGATTTTTCTTCTTTAACTAAATAAAAAAATGCTCCCTATTTATCCTTAACAAGACAAATGAGAGCATTCTTCAATTGTAATTAATCTTACACTACACCTTGAGCAAGCATAGCATCGGCAACTTTAACAAATCCGGCAATGTTAGCTCCTTTTACGTAGTTTACATAACCATCTCCTTCTGCACCGTATTTTTTACATTGGTTATGAATTCCAACCATGATATCTTTTAATCTTAAATCTACTTCTTCGCTTGTCCAGTTTAAACGAATAGAGTTTTGTGTCATCTCTAATCCAGATGCCGCTACTCCACCAGCGTTTGCTGCTTTTCCAGGAGCAAAAAGTACTTTATTATCTAAGAACAGTTTTATTGCATCTAAAGTAGAAGGCATATTAGCAGCTTCTGTCACACATAAAACGCCGTTATCAATTAATTTTTTTGCATCATCTCCGTTCAGCTCATTTTGAGTAGCACATGGAATAGCAATATCAACTTTTACTTCCCATGGGCTTTTCCCTTTATGGAAAATTGCATGTGGATATTTCTCTAAATATCTCTCAGCTCTGTTATCTCCGGTAGCTCTCATTTCGACCATATGATCTATTTTTTCTCCAGAAATACCTTCTTCATCCAAAATATAACCATCAGGTCCAGAAATCGTAACTACTTTTCCTCCTAATTCATTTACTTTTAAAGCTACACCCCAGGCTACGTTTCCGAATCCTGAAATGGCAACTCTTTTACCTTTAATTTCGTGACCAATTGTACGAAGCATTTGATCTGTAAAATAAACTACTCCATAACCAGTAGCTTCAGGTCTGATTAATGAACCCCCGTAAGCAAGACCTTTTCCAGTTAAAACTCCGGTAAATTCATTTCTAATTCTTTTATATTGACCAAATAAATAACCAATTTCTCTGGCACCAACTCCAATATCTCCTGCAGGAACGTCTAAGTCCGGACCAATATGACGACATAATTCAGTCATAAATGATTGGCAAAAACGCATGATTTCTGCATCTGATTTTCCTTCGGGATCAAAATCAGACCCTCCTTTACCTCCACCCATTGGAAGTGTTGTTAAACTATTTTTGAAAACCTGTTCGAAAGCCAAAAATTTTAAAACTGATAGGTTTACAGTGTGATGAAATCTGATTCCGCCTTTATATGGGCCAATCGCTGAGTTCATTTGAATTCTAAAACCTCTGTTTACGATTATTTCTCCTTTGTCGTCAACCCACGGAACTCTAAAAATTATAGATCTTTCTGGTTCAGCAATTCTAAGAAGTAAATTTTTACCGTCATATTTCTTTCTTTCTGCGATAAATGGAATTACCGTTTCTGCAAATTCCCTAACGGCTTGAAGAAATTCTGGCTCGTTTGGATTTTTTGACTCAACAAGAGCCATAAATTCATTTATTTTTTGTTCCATTTTATAATAAATTATTCAAATAATAGTTTTAAACTTAATCAATTACATAAGAAAATACGTTTTAAGAAAACGTTTTCGTTATAACATACAAAGATATAGCAAAATCAACATGATTTGTTATTTTTTTTTGTTTTTGGAGAAGAATTGTGTATTTTTTAAACAATCTTAAAAATACAATTTTACACCTCCGATTTTACAGCAATTTACTGTCTTTAAAGTCAGAAAATTAAGTGTTTTGTTATTAAATTTTTAATAGAAGTATATATTATTTTGATTCGACTATGTTTTTTTTATATTTGCCAATATTTTGAAAGCCCCAAGAGATGTTTAAACACCTATATTTCACAATTTTCGCCCTATTTGGCATTACCACTATTGCCAATGCTCAGTCTAATCTAGCACAAGAAGTAGGAATTATATTCGGTCCTGTAACTTTTCAGTCCGATTTTGGAGAAAGACATAATTTCGATACCAATGTGGGAAACACCGGTTTTGGTGTAGGAATTGTTCACTTCATTAACTTTTCTGCAAATAACAACAGAGAAAGTTTCTTCACGGAACATTTTAAAGTTAGATCAGAACTATCTTTTAATACCACAACTCTTAACCATTTTGGCGGTTATATTGAAAGTGCTAAAAACAAATTGGCTGTTGCCCAGTTAAAAGCAATGAGTGGTAAATCTACTTTATTAAATCTCGGAGCTCAGTTAGAATTTTCTCCATTTATGAAAATTCATGATTTCGAAAACAGTATAGGTGGTTTTAGTCCGTATGTGAGTGTTGGATTCCTGGCAACTTATTATACTTCGAAAGTAAGCTCAACAATGGGCGAATTAGGACTTCCGTCAACAACATTCCCTAAATATTTAACTCCTTCAGATGGCCATCAATATGGTTTTGCAAGTGAAAGCGGAGTAGCTTTAGCAGCAACAGCTGGTGTTGGATTCCATCTTAAATTAACTCAAATGAGTGATTTAATGGTTGAGGGTCGTTTTCAAGCCTTTAGCTCTGACTGGATTGATGGTTTAAACCCAAACAAAGATCTTTACCCAGAGAACAAGTCAAATGACTGGCAGGTTTGGTTTAATGTTGGATACATCTATTACTTAGAGTTCTAGTTCTAAAGAAATACAATCACAATAAAAAAATCCCAAATTCCAATTTGATTATTTTGGAATTTGGGATTTTTTATTTGGAATTTAATTTACGATAAAGCTTGCTCTAAATCTGCGATTAAATCTTCAGCATCTTCGATACCAACACTTAATCTTACTAAATCATCAGTAATACCAACTTCTGCTCTTTTATCAGCAGGAATCGAAGCGTGTGTCATTAAAGCCGGATGATTTGCCAATGATTCTACTCCTCCTAAAGATTCAGCCAAAGTAAATACTTTCAGTTTCTCTAAAAACGCAATAGAATCTTCTTTTTTGCCTGATTTGAATGTAAAAGAAACCATTCCGCCAAAAGCTTTCATTTGCTTTTTTGCAATTTCATGAAAAGGATGATTTTCTAGTCCAGGATAATAAACTGTATTTATTTTTGGATGTTTAGTTAAGTACTCTACGACTTTTTCTCCATTTTCGCAATGTCTCTGCACTCTTAATGCAAGTGTTTTAATTCCTCTTAAAACTAAAAAGCTGTCCATTGGCCCTAAAGTTGCTCCAGTAGCAAATTGTTGAAAGTGTAATTGTTCTCCTAAAGCTGCATCTTTTACAATTAAAGCTCCGGCAATAACATCAGAATGCCCGCCTAAATATTTTGTAGCCGAATGCATAACGATATCTGCACCTAAATCTAGAGGTTTTTGTAAGTATGGCGTTGCAAAAGTATTATCTACAGCAAACCAAATTTTATGTTCTTTAGTGATTTTTGCTACTTCTGCAATATCAGCTAATTTCATTAAAGGATTTGTCGGCGTTTCTACCCAAACCAATTTTGTATTTTCATTGATTAATGATTTCAATTTTGCAATATCCGTCATATCAACAAAATGAAATTTTATTCCTGAATCTTTATAAATTCTCGAAAACATACGGTAAGTTCCTCCGTATAAATCATCCATTGCGATAACTTCGTCACCTGCTTTAAACGATCTTAAAATACAATCTGTAGCGGCTAAACCAGAAGAAAAAGCCAGTCCGCGTGTACCGTTTTCAATACTTGCTAAAGCCTCTTCAAGAGCTGTACGAGTTGGGTTCGATGCTCGGCTGTATTCATAATCTGCCAAAGGTTTTCCCGGACTTGTCTGAATAAAAGTTGACGTTTGATACACCGGCGGCATAACCGCTCCTGTACTTGGATCATGATGCTGGCCACCATGTATTACTTTTGTATTGAATTTCATATAGTTATAAATTTTAAATCCATAATTGTCGCACAAATTTACCGCTTAATTTATTTTATCCTGATACAACTTCTTACCTTTGTAGATAATTAACACTTTTTGATATGAAAAATTACATATTTATAATCTTTTTGTGTTTGATTTTTACGAGTTGCAACAAAGAGCTTTCATTTGAAAATGAAACGTTTGAAGAAAAATCTACTATTCCGTGCAAAAAAGATTGCCCGAAAATCACAATAGAAGTCCCAATTGCTAAAAATAAAAAGATCATCGCTGACAGTATTAATAAAAAAGTTTTCAATGTAATAAAAGAAATTATTTATTTCGGCGAAGATTCAGCAAAGGTCAACGATTATAAATCATTGTCAAAATCTTTTATAGCTTCTTACGAAGAAATGCATAAAAAATTTCCGCACGATACTTTTGGCTGGGAAGGAAAAATAACGGGAAATATAGAGTTCGAATCAGAGCAGATTTTAAACATTAAAATAGACCATTATACCTTTACCGGCGGCGCGCATGGCTACCAAGGTTTTAGATCTTTACTATTTAACCAAAGAACCGGAAAAGCCATTTTTAACGATCAATTATTTAAAAATGAAAAAGAGTTTAAGGCTTTCGCCGAAAAAGAATTCAGACTTAAATATCAAATTCCCGAAAATGCCAACATAAACGCAACAGGTTTAATGTTCGAAAATGATAAATTTCAATTACCTCAAAATATTTTCTATACTTCTGCAGGTTTACTTCTTTATTACAATTCATATGAAGCCGCATCCTATGCCGACGGCCCAAAAGAAATTGTATTTCCGTATGATAAAGTGAGTAAATATTTGAAATTTCAATAAGAAAAACTTTGGGTTAGACGCACTGCAGTGCGTCTCTACGTGTAAATATCTACAGAAAAAACCTTAGAATCTTAGCATCTCAGCAACTTAGAACCTTTACTGCACATCATATTTCATTTTGCGCAAAATTCTCAATGCCTCTTTAAATGAAGAATAAATATGTTTATAAGGTTTTAAAAGCAGTTTGGCATCGATTAATTTTTGTTTGGCATCCTCAAAACCATTCAAATGACAGATCATAAAAGTAGAAGGCAGATTTTCCAAATCTTTCATTTCACGCTCAGATAATGCGATTTCTTTTTGAAGTTTATTTAACAATGCCATATTTGAGTTATAAATATGGTATAACATTTTCCGATTAAATTCGGGAGGATGGAAGAGCATTTTCCGATCAATTTTATAGTAACCATTATCGAAGAAATGAATCGTTTGTTCTTCCAGCGGGTAATAACTTGTTTTATCATTTAATCCAAGCGGAACATATTCTGTAATTGTAAAAGTATCATCATCAAAAAAAATCGTAACCACATCTTGTGCCGAATAAAAAAGCTTAACCTGTTCGTTAATCAGCTCAATATCTACTCGGGATAAAAAGGTTTTATCTCTGGATTTTTTTGGAACTCCCGCCCAGCAGATAACAAACAATTCTTTAAAAACATTATATTTTGGCGACATGTCTTTATGCCTGAAATTCATAAAATCGATTACGCCGTCCAGCGTATATTGAATACTGTTTCGGGAACTATTTTCGATCCCAATTACGGTTTCTGTATTCTGGTTACTTTTTTCGACTTCTTCATGTTCTTCCAGAGGAATGGAATTACTGCCGCGCCTTATAAAAACGCTATTGGCAAGAATGGTATGAATTCCTTTTTTAAAATAGGAAATTTTGCTTTTGGGCTTTATTGTAACCAATCCAATTACTTTATCTTTTGGAAGATTTGGAAATGGTACGTTTTCGTATTGAATTTTTGGAGGATTTTCTAAAAATGCATTTACAAGATTCTGAATTCGGCTGTCATCGAAGAAATCGTCGCCTACAATTTCGTTATCCTGATCTTCTACTCCAACAACGATATAAGAATTATTCGCCGGATTTGAATTTGAAAGTGCACAAATGTGTTTTAAAAACTTTCCTTTTCCTTCTCGCGAATGTAGATTCAACTGCCTTTTTTTATCATAAAAACTGCTCTCATCATTGTGAGCAAGTAAATTCTTTATCAAAAGGCGTTTATTAATCATAGTCTAGTTTTTTCTGTCACTAATTTACACTAATTAAAAACTCGTAATCATTTTAATTGCATTTCATAACCTTAAAACGTAAAAAAGACGCACTGCTGTGCGTCTCTACAATAAAATTTTATCAGATATTTTTCTTGACAATCGTTGATGATGCCTGCGCCGTACTCATCACGACTAAATCGGCGATATTTACGTGATACGGTCTTGAAACTACGAAATGAATAATATCTGCAATGTCTTCTCCCTGCAGCGGATCAAATCCTTTATACACATTTGAAGCTCTTTCGACGTCTCCTTTAAAACGTACTTCGCTAAATTCTGTCGCTACCATTCCGGGATGAATTGCTCCCACTCTAATTCCAAACGGGTTTAAGTCGATTCGCATTCCTGCTGTAATGGCATCAACGGCATGTTTGGTTCCGCAATACACATTTCCATTTGGATAAACTTCTTTGGCCGCAGTTGAACCAATATTAATAATATGTCCGGAATTTTTGGCTGTCATTTTCGGAATTACCGCTTTTGAAACATACAGAAGTCCTTTTACATTAATATCGATCATCGCATCCCAATCGTCTAAATCTCCTGTTTGAATCGGATCTAAACCATGCGCATTTCCCGCGTTATTGATTAAAACATCAATATCTGAAAATGCAGCTGGCAAAGCACCTATTTTTTCAAGAACATCATTTTTATCACGAACATCAAAAGAAAGCGAATGAACTTCTGTAAATGCCGAAAGCTCTTTTTCTAATTCTTCTAAACGATCTTTACGTCTTCCGCAAAGAATAATTTTATAGTTGTTTTTAGCTAAAATTTGAGCGGTAGCTTTTCCAATTCCGCTTGTAGCACCAGTAATTAAAACTGTTTTTTTCATTATATATTTTTTATTTTTTTGCCACAGATTAAAATGATTTAAATGATTTTTTTAATCTGTGTTAATCCTTTTAATCTGTGGCAAAATATTTTAGTTAACTGATTACTGAAAACTGAGACTGAAAACTTTTTTAAGCCACATCGTCACCCATACTTTCTGTCCAGATCGCAAACCAGTCTTCTTTGTCCATTTCTAATTCAGCAGCTTTTACTAAAGATTGAATTCTGGCAACGTTAACTGTTCCTGCAATTGGAATAACTGCTGCTGGATGTTTTAAAATCCACGCCAGTAAAAGTGTATCTGCACCAAGATGATATTTTTCAAGCAACGTTGAAAATAACTTTTTCAAACGACGTGTTTTCTTAGTATCCTCTCTAAAAACAGTTCCAAGCGGATTCCATGATAATGGGCGAATTCCGTGTGCCTGCATATAATCTAAACTTCCGTCAACCATTGGTTCAAAATGAGTTGCAGAGAATTGTACCTGATTGTAGCTTACTCCTGTTTTCTGACGAATTAACTCGGTTTGAGAACTTGTAAAATTCGAAAGTCCGAAATCTAAAATTTTTCCTTCCGATTTTAATTTTTCAACTGCTTCTGCAATTTCATCTGCCTGCATTAACGGACTTGGTCTGTGCAGTAAAAATACATCAACATAATCTGTCTTCAATTTTTTTAAAGATTCTTCAACAGACCAAATGATATAATCTTTAGAATAATCATAATGTTTGATTTTGTTATTACGGCTTTCTGTTACAAGCTGAATTCCGCACTTTGTAATTAATTGTAATTTTTCGCGCGAAATTTTACTGGCTTTAAATGCTTTACCAAAATCGGCTTCGGTGGTATAATCTCCGTAAATATCGGCGTGATCAAAAGTTGTGATTTTGTTTTCGATACAAATTTGTATCATGTTTTCCATTTCTTTTGGTGAAAGGTTTTTATCCCAAACACCCCAATTCATAGTGCCCGAAATTATAGGCGATAATGCTGTTTTGCTCATGGTTATATTGAGTTATTTTTGCTAATAAATATGCTTTTGTAAAACATAATCACCAAAGTTCTTAAAAATATAAAAATAGATTCACAATTCGTCCTTAAAATTAGGTGATTGGTCGAAGTTTTAACCATTCTTTAACATCTTACTTCTTAAAAAATATTCAATTTGCACTCTCAAAAATTAGGCGTAAAAATCAAGGTTTTAAAAATATTTATATGGAAGAAAATACAACGACTTTAGACATTAGAGCGATAAATGAAAAAATTGAGAAAGAAAGTGCTTTTATAGACCTTCTTACAATGGAAATGAACAAAGTTATTGTGGGCCAGAAACATATGGTCGAGCGTCTGTTAATTGGTCTTTTGGGTCAGGGGCATATTTTACTTGAAGGAGTTCCTGGTTTAGCAAAAACTTTGGCCATTAATACGTTGTCACAAGCGGTTCAGGGTTCTTTCAGCCGTATCCAGTTTACGCCGGATTTACTTCCTGCCGATGTTATCGGAACCATGATTTACAACATTAAAGCAAACGAATTCTCTATTAAAAAAGGGCCAATTTTTGCCAACTTCGTACTTGCCGATGAGATTAACCGTGCTCCGGCAAAGGTTCAGTCTGCGCTTTTAGAGGCGATGCAGGAAAAACAAGTTACAATTGGCGATACCACTTTCAAGTTAGATCGTCCGTTTTTAGTTTTGGCAACTCAAAACCCTGTTGAACAAGAAGGAACATACCAGCTTCCTGAAGCACAAGTTGACCGTTTCATGTTGAAAACCGTAATTGATTATCCAAAAATTGATGAAGAACGTTTTGTAATTCGTCAAAACTTAAAAGGAAGCTACGAAAAAGTAAATGCTGTAGTTTCTGTAGAACAAATTTTACGTGCGCAAGAAGCAGTTCGTGAAGTTTATATGGATGAAAAAATCGAAAAATATATTCTGGATATCATTTTTGCTACTCGTTACCCAGAAAAATACAAATTAGCCGACTTAAAACCACTTATCAGTTTTGGAGCATCTCCACGTGGAAGTATCAACTTAGCAAACGCTGCTAAATGTTACGCTTTCATCAAACGTCGTGGTTATGTAATTCCAGAAGATGTTCGTGCTGTTGTGCATGATGTATTACGTCACAGAGTTGGAATCACATATGAGGCTGAAGCCGAAAACATTACTTCTGTAGACATTATCAACAAAATCGTAAACGAGATTGAAGTACCTTAAAAAAATTTTAGATTTTAGATTGCAGAATTTAGATTTAAATCTGCAGTCTAAAAATAATCTAAAATCTAATATCTAAAATCTGCAATCCGAAAAATGGATACAAAAGAGCTTTTAAAAAAAGTACGGAAAATAGAAATCAAAACCAAAAGACTGAGCAATCATATCTTTTCGGGAGAATACCATTCTTCATTTAAAGGGCGCGGGATGACTTTCAGCGAGGTGCGCCAATACCAATATGGCGATGATATTCGTAACATCGATTGGAATGTAACCGCACGCTACAACGAAGCCCACGTAAAAGTTTTTGAAGAAGAAAGAGAATTAACCATGGTTTTAATGGTTGATATTTCGGGTTCTGAAGGTTTTGGTTCAAAAAGTCAGTTTAAAAAAGACATCGTAACAGAAATTGCTGCAACGATGGCTTTTTCGGCTACACAAAATAATGACAAGATTGGATTAATCTTATTTTCTGATAATGTCGAATTATACATTCCGCCAAAAAAAGGCCGTTCACACGTTTTGCGAATTATTCGTGAATTAATCGAATTTGAACCAAAAAGCCACAAAACAGATATCTCACAAGCCTTAAAATTTTTATCGGGAACACAGAAAAAGAAAGCGATCGTTTTCGTAATTTCTGATTTCATGTCTCAGGATTACGAGCAGACTTTAAAAATCGCTTCTAAAAAACACGATATTACAGGTGTTCGCGTATATGATATCCGTGAAGAAAAAATCCCAAATTTAGGAATGGTAACCATGCTTGACGCCGAAACGGGAAAAATTCAATTGGTAAATACAGGCTCAAAAACAGTGAGAATGAATTACGAAAAACATTATCAGGAACGCGTAAATTATTTCAAAGATATTTTTAGTAAATCCGGAGCCGGTGTTGTAAACACAAGAGTCGACGAAAATTATGTCACCAAATTGCTTGGATATTTCAAGTCACGATAAATATAATTTTAGATTGCAGATATTAGATTTTAGAATTTTTATCTGCTCTAAATATTCAAATAAAAAAATCCGCTTAAATCTGTGTCATTCGTGTTCCAATTTTAAGTATTCATTTTAGACTAAAATCTGAAATCACAAATCAAATGAAATTAAAGTTTTACATATTTTTATTTTTGCTTTCTACGGCTGTTTTTGCTCAAAAACAAGTCGAAACCAGCATTGATACCACCAAAAATAAAATTGGCGCCGAATTTAAACTGACGCTGAAAACGGTTGTAAATGCTAATTCAAAAGTTGTTTTCCCTAAACTAAAAAGATTTGGTCCTTTAGAAGTTATTCAATCGTATCCGGTTGATACCGTTAAGAAAAACGATACGTACGAATTAATCAAAAAATATGGATTAACACAATTTGATTCAGGAAGATATGTAATTCCGAGTGTTCAAATTTTAATTGATAAAAAACCTTATTTCTCAGATTCTATTCGTGTAGAAGTTGCTAATGTAAAAGTGGATACTTTACAGCAAAAAATGTATGACATTAAAGATGTTACCGCTGCAGAGAGCGTTACTGGCGATTGGTGGAAATATATCTTGACTTTAGTTATTATTTTAGCAATTGGCGCAGGAATTTATTGGTATGTTAAAAAACATCAGAAAAAGAAAATCGAAGAAGAAGTTTATAAAACACCTATTGAAAAAGCGACTAGTTTACTAAACAATTTGGAGTCAAAAGAACTTGTTCAAAAAGGAGAAATTAAAGAATACTATAGTGAACTGACCGATATTGCGCGTAATTATATTGAAGAAGCAATTCATATTCCTGCAATGGAAAGCACAACTTCTGAATTAATTGAGGCGATTAGAACAGCTTCGACCAAGAAGAAAATGACCTTAACGCCAGAAACTGTTGAAAATCTGGAACGCGTTTTACGTCAGGCCGATTTAGTAAAATTTGCAAAATCTAAACCGCTTGAATTTGAAATTACGGATGATAGAAATAAAATTCAGAAAGTAATTTTAACGCTTGACAATGCAATCCCGACAGAAGTTCCGGCTGAAGAAGAAGATCAATTGCTAAACGAAGCGCAAAAGCAAAAACAAATTCAGCTTCAATTAAAAAAACAAAGAAACAAACGAATTGCCATTACGGTTGGTTCTGTTGTGTTTTTATTATTAGCCACTATAACTTTCTTTATTGCAACAAAAGGTTTTACTTATGTAAAAGACAATATTATCGGGCATCCTACTAAAGAATTATTAGAAGGAGAATGGGTAAAAAGTGAATACGGAAATCCAGGCGTTATCATTGAAACTCCAAAAGTTTTAAAACGAATGGATGTACTAAAAGCACTTCCAAAAGAAACAATGGCGTTGATTAAGGAAATGCAGCTTTTTGCATACGGAAGTATGATTGACAATTTTTATGTGGCAGTTTCAACCGCTAAATTTAAAACTCCTGCTGATATCGATTTATCTAAAGCTTTAGAAGGCGCTTTAAAAGTAATCGAGCTTCAAGGCGGTCAAAACATCATCGTTAAGCAAGAAGATTTTCAAACCAATCAAGGTATTCAGGGTATAAAAGGTTATGGAACAATGACTGTTTTAAATCCAGCAAATAAAACGAGTGTAAAGGGTTATTATGAAATCCTGCTATTTAAACAAGATCAGGGATTACAGCAAATCATCATTTTCCATGAAGAAGGCGATACGTATGCAAACGACATCACAACCCGAATTTTAAATTCTGTTGAACTTAAAAAAGCAAGTAACTAATGAATAATCAGATCACTTTTTTAAATCCGGAATTCTTTTGGTTATTTCTATTAATTCCAATCGCTATTGGCTGGTTTTTTTGGAAAAGAAATCAGCAGTCGGCTACATTAAAAATGAGTTCGACAGCAGGTTTCAAAAACAGCGAATCGCTATTGACCAAATTAAAACCTTGTTTATATGTTTTCAGGATTATTGCTTTAAGTTCGCTGATTATTGCTTTAGCAAGACCAAGAACAGTCGACATTAGCAATCAGACTAAAACAACAAAAGGAATTGATATTGTAATAGCAATTGACGTTTCTGGAAGTATGCTCGCAAAAGATTTAAAGCCAAACCGTATGGAAGCTTTAAAAAGAGTTGCTGCTGATTTCGTTGAAGAAAGACCAAATGACAGGGTTGGTTTAGTTTTATACGCATCTGAAGCTTATACAAAAACACCTGTTACAAGCGACAAACCAATTATTCTGGAAGCTATAAAAGGAATTAAATATGATACGGTTTTACAAGATGGTACCGGAATTGGAATGGGTTTAGCAACGGCAGTAAACCGTCTTAAAGACAGTAAAGCAAAAAGCCGAGTAGTTATTTTAATGACAGACGGTGTTAATAATGCCGGATTTATTGAACCTGAAACGGCTGCTGACATTGCAAAACAATACGGAATAAAAGTATATACAATTGGTCTTGGTACAAACGGAATGGCAGAATCTCCATACGCTTATGCACCAAACGGCGGTTTTTTATTCAAAATGCAGAAAGTTGAAATTGATGAGCAGTTAATGAAAAATATTGCCCGCAAAACAGACGGAACGTACTTTAGAGCAACAAGCAACGATAGATTAGCTGAAATATACAGTGCAATTAATAAATTAGAAACAACAGAAATACAGGAATTAAAATTCTACGATTACGATGAAAAATACAGAGTTTTTGTTTTACTCGCAGCGTTTTTATTACTACTTGAAGTTGGTTTAAGAAATACAGTTTACAGAAGCTTTATTTGATTTGAAAAATCAAAAAATTCCAATAATAAAATTCCAAATAACAAATTGGAATTTGGAATTTTAAAATCAGCTTTTTAGACAAACAACAGAAATTGGAATTTGGAATTTAGATTTTTGGAATTTTAAAATATTTATGGAATTAGACGAAAAAAAATATTTATATCTCTTACTATTACTCCCAATTGTGGTTTGTGTTTTCTTTTTCAATATGTATTGGAAAAGAAAAAAACAACGTGAATTTGGAGATATAGACATGGTAAAAAAACTGAGTCCGGACAGATCTGTTTTTAAACCAGTATTAAAATTATCGGTTTTGCTTTTGGCATTGGTGTGTTTAATTATCGGTTTAGTAAATCCGAAAATTGGAACAAAAATGGAAACGGTAAAACGTGAAGGAATTGATATCGTTTTTGCTGTCGACGTATCTAAAAGTATGCTTGCCGAAGATGTGGCGCCAAGTCGTTTAGAGAAAAGTAAACAGTTAGTTTCGCAGATTATAAACTCATTAGGAAGTGACCGAATTGGTATTGTGGCGTATGCTGGAAGTGCTTTTCCGGTATTACCAATTACGTCTGATTATAGTGTTGCAAAAATGTTCCTTCAAAGCATGAATCCTGATATGGTTTCATCGCAAGGAACTTCTCTTGATGAAGCGATTCGATTATCAGCTAAATATTTTGATGAAAAAAGCAAAACAAGTAAACTTATAATCTTAATTTCTGATGGTGAAGATCATTCTGAAGGCGCTTCGGCGGCGGCAGAAGAAGCCAATAAACTTGGAATAAAAATCATTACGATTGGTGTTGGAACTGAAAGGGGAGGAACAATCCCGTTAAGAGAAAATGGCATCGTTAAAAGTTATCAAAAAGATCAAAACGGACAAACTGTTATTACAAAACTGAATCAGGAAGGATTAAAAACTATTGCAAAAGCTACAAAAGGCGGTTATGTGTATGGCGGAAATACCAAAGAGGTTTTAGAATACATTAAAAATGCTTTAAACAATATTCAGAAAACTGAATTTGAATCGACACAAATGGCCGATTTTCAATCGCAGTTTCAATGGTTTATTGGTTTTGGACTCTTGCTGTTATTTGTAGACATTTTCCTTTTAGAAAGAAAAACAAACTGGATTAAAGAGTTGAATTTATTCAACGAAAAGAAATAAAGATTCCGCTCGAAATTCGGAACAAAAAATAAAAAAATTAGAATGAAAAATTTACTTCTTTATATTTTACTAACGCTTCCTTTTGCAGTTTCTGCTCAGGAAAAAGACAAGACATTGCCTGATGCCAATGAAGAATATAAGCAGAATAAATTTACTGATGCTGAAGCTAATTACAGAATTTCGGCATCAAAATTTTCAAAACGCGCAGCTGGCTCTTACAATTTAGGAAACTCAATTTACAGACAAAATCAGGCTTCTGAAGCAAAATATGCTTACGCGAATGCCATAAAGATTGCCAAAACAAGACCTGAAAAACACAAAGCTTTTCATAATCTTGGTAACGTTTTTATGAAAGAGAAAGATTATACGCAGGCTGTTGAAGCGTATAAAGAAGCTTTGCGAAACGATCCTACTGACGAAGAGACGCGTTACAATTATGCGTATGCTAAACAAAAGCTAAAAGAAAATCCTCCTAAAAACGATAAAAACAAAGACAAAAATAAGGATAAGGACAAAGACAAGGATAAAAATAAAGATAAAGACAAGAACAAGGATAAAAACCAAGATAAGGACAAGGATAAAAAAGACGACAAAGGCGATAAGGACAAAGATAAAAATGACGGTAAAAATGATCCGAAGAAAGACGACAAGTCTGACAACAAAGGAGAACCGAAACCACAGCCTGGAGGGATTTCAAAAGAACGTGTTCAGAATTTATTAGATGCTGTAAACAACGAAGAAAAGAAAATCCAAGATAAAGTAAACGCACAAAAAATAAAAGCAAATCCTAAAAAACCAGAAAAAGACTGGTAAAATAATTTTAGTCGTTTAACCGTTTATTTGTTTAATTGATTCCATTTTTAAAACAAATACATAGTTAAACGATTAAACGGTTAAACAAATAAACGACTAAACGGTTAAATGAAAAGATATTTAATTCTATTACTGCTCACTTTTCAAGGGCTTATGGCTCAAGTTCAATTTGAAGCCAGAGTAAGCAAAAATACGCTTGGACTTAACGAAAGACTCCGCATTGACTTTATCATGAATGTCGATGGCGATAATTTTGACCAGCCTGCATTTGAAGGATTTAAACTTGTAGCCGGACCAAGCCAGCAGATAAGCCAGTCTTGGGTAAACGGTCGAAGCTCTTTTCAAAAAATATACTCTTATATTTTACAGCCTGAGAAAAAAGGAACTGTTATTATCAAACAGGCCGCAATAGAATATAATGGACAGGTTTATAAAACAGCTCCAATAAAAGTTACCGTTACTAATGCTGTTGCACAGGAAAGAGATCCAAATGATCCTAGACAACAAGGCGGAGGCTCTGGAAATGAATTATTACAATTAGTTGCAGAGGTTTCTAAAACAACTCCTTATGTAAATGAACCTATAACGGTTGTTTACAAACTATATTTTAATGAGATTGGTGTTACCGGGTTTAGAGAAATTGCTAAACCAAAATACAATGATTTCTGGAATCAAAACATTGATGTCAAACAATTGGTGATGGAAGAAGGAAGTTACCAAGGGCAAAGATGTCACTATGTTGTATTGAAGAAAGCCATTTTATATCCGCAAAAATCAGGAAGATTAACAATTGAACCATTCTCATTAGATATTGGCGTGCAATTGCCAACAAATCGCCGCGATATGTTTGGCCAGATGATTATTGCTGAAGATAATAAAGTGGTAACAACTGGAGCCAGAACTATAAGTGTAAGACCACTTCCTGAATCTGGTAAACCAGAAGGCTTTACCGGAGCAGTTGGTAACTTTAGTTTTAAAGTTGTACCATCAAGAACAACGCTGAAAAGCGGTGAAGGTTTAGATTTGCTTGTGAGTGCTTCCGGAACAGGAAATATGAAATTGTTTACGCTTCCAAAACCTGTTGTACCAAATGCATTAGAAATGTATGATCCGGTTCACGATGAAAAAGTAACCACTTCATTATCTGGAATGTCTGGAAAAATTTCAGATAAATACACTATTATTCCGCAGTACAAAGGAAAATATGCGATCAAACCAATGACGTTCTCTTATTTTGATTTGAGTACAGGTTCGTATAAAACAATTACTTCTACTGAAATTATGGTGGATGTTTTAGATGGCCCAACTTTAGCTGAAGCAAATCCTTCGACAGCGTCTAAAAATGTAATTACTAAAACAGAACAATTCAAATATATTAAGTTAAAAACGACTTTAGCAGCAGTTGCTAAAGATGATTTTTACGGTTCAGATTTGTATTATGCTTTATTGTTTTTCCCTTTTGCCATTATTCCAATTATAATTTTGGTTAAGAAGAAAAAAGAAGCAATTGACAGTGATGTAACCGGAAACAGAATTAGAATGAACAATAAACTTGCGAAGAAATATTTATCGCAGGCGAAAAAACAGCTTAACAACAAAGAGGCGTTTTATATTGCTCTTGAAAAAGCAATGCACAATTTCTTAAAAGCAAAACTGCATATTGAAACTTCAGAAATGAGTAAAGACAATATTCAGGAACTGCTTTTATCAAGAAATTCAAATCCTGAAACGGTTCAGAATTTCATTAATCTGACCGAAAACTGTGAATTTGCTCGTTATGCTCCGGCATCAAGCGCTTCGATTCAGCAGGATTATGACAAAGCTGTTTTGATTATTTCAGAATTAGAAAAACAGATCGTTTAATTTTTAACTTAAATTCAAACCCGACAGGTTTTAAAAAATTAATAATGAAAAATATATTATATCTCTTTTTACTAATCTCACAGGTTTTCTTTGCTCAAAGCAGCTTTGAAAAAGGAAACGTTTTGTACCAAAAGGGAGAATATCAGGAAGCTGTTCAGGTTTATGAAGATATTATTAAAGAAAACAAACAGCAGTCGGCAGAGTTATATTTTAACTTGGCAAACAGTTATTATAAACTGAATAAAGTTGCACCTTCTATTTACAATTATGAAAAAGCTTTGGTATTAAAACCAAACGATCCTGAGACTTTAAACAACTTAAAATTTGCAAAAAAACTAACAATTGATGAAATCAAAGAAGTTCCAAAAGTTGGTTTTGCAAAACTAATCCAGAACTTTACAGGCATTTTTGATTATAATCAATGGGCTAAGATTTCTGTTGCTATTGGTTTTGTGTTTTTGTTGAGTTTTATTGGTTATTATTTTTCACAGCTTACGATTACAAAAAGAATTTATTTCATTGGAATGTTTATTCTTTTGGTCGCTTTGATTTTAAGTGTTTTTGCAGGAATGTCTGAAAAAGATCATTTTGACAACGATCGTCCGGCAATTGTTTTTGCTGAATTAAGCGAAGTTAGAAGCGAACCGCAAAAAGCGGGTTCAGCTATTATTCTGCTTCATGAAGGTGCAAAAGTTTATGTTATGGAAACAGTTGGAAAATGGAAAAAAATCGAATTAACAGACGGAACTGAAGGCTGGATTGATGCCTCAACAATTAAAGAAGTAAAATAAAAATTTCAACTATTTAAAATATAAAAATCCCAAATTCCAAGATTACAATTGGAATTTGGGATTTTCTTTTGTTGGAATTTCACATTTTAAAATTCTTTGTCGACAAACTTTGCGTAAGACGCACTGCTGTGCGTCTCTACAATATGCTGGGATGGATATAGATTACATAGAAACGATTCTAAATATTTTTTTACACAAGAATATTTCCACAATCAAAATATTTGTCGATCAACGTTGCGTAGACGCACTGCTGCGCGTCTCTACAATATGCTGGGATGGATATAGATTACATAGAAACGATTCTAAATATTTTTTTACACAAGAATATTTCCACAATCAAAATATTTGTCGATCAACGTTGCGTAGACGCACTGCTGCGCGTCTCTACAATATGCTGGGATGGATATAGATTACATAGAAACGATTCTAAATATTTTTTTACACAAGAATATTTCCACAATCAAAATATTTGTCGATCAACGTTGCGTAGACGCACTGCTGTGCGTCTCTACAATATGCTGGGATGGATATAGATTACATAGAAATGATTCTAAATATTTTTTTACACAAGAATATTTCCACAATCAAAATCGTAGAGACGCACAGCAGTGCGTCTACGTCCAGCATATCGACAAACGCTACGCAAACTGTGAGCCTCTACAGGATAAATCGCATAAAAATTCAAATAAAAAATCCCAAATTCCAACATAACAATTTGAGTTTGGGATTTTCTTTTTGGCAGAATTTCACCATGTAAGTGATATAAGAAAATTTAAGTTTGTTTGTGGTTGATTGATATTCTTATTTATAGCACAACAGATTATCCACCCCTGCATATCGTAGAGACGCACAGCAGTGCGTCTACGTCCAGCATATCGACAAACGTTGCGTAGACGCACTGCTGCGCGTCTCTACAACATGCCGGGTCGATTTTGATTGTGAAATATATATTGGAAAATTTAATGGAAATTATAAACCTTCTCAGGTGTAACACAATAATCTAATTTTATATCAGATTCAAAAACGTCATCGATTTGATTTACGGATTCAAAGAATGAAAGACCAACTTTTATGGTTTCGGGTTTACAACCAGTAAGAAATTTATCGTAAAAACCTTTTCCGTAACCAATACGATTTCCAAAAACATCAAAAACCAAAAGCGGTACAAAAACAACCTCGATATTTTGCGTCGGAACCGGAAGTCCGTTTACGGGTTCAGGAATATTATATTCATTTTTTTTGATTTTGGTATTATCCGTCAATAAAAAATGAGACATTTCTCTGGTTTCAAAATCGCTTTTTGAGATCACGATTTCTTTATCTTTTCCCGAAAGTAAATGCAGGATAAACTCCGTATCAATTTCTTTTTGTTCCACAATTGGCAAAAAAACATGATAATACGTTTTATCCCAAATTGGCAGCTGAATTAAATTATTGGCTATAGCCAGACTTTTTTCTTCGATATCACTTTCAGAAAGTTTTTTTCGGAGATTTTTATACTCAAGTCTTAATTCTTTTTTACTCGTCGACATTTACAGGAGAATTTTTAGATATATGATAAATCGCATCGCCTTCGTAAACAATTGGCGAATGATTGGCATTAATTACAAATCCGTCGTGAGGTGCTTTTACTTTTTGCTCAAACTTTCCAAACGGATCTGTAATAATCGCTAAGATAGTTCCTTTGGTTACAAATCTTCCCACCATGTTATAATCATGAAGCAAACCGGAGCATTTTGCACGAAGCCAAACTGAATATTTAATATAAATCGAAGGTTCTTCGGCTTCCTCAACAACATGTTTTGGGTCGAGCATATTCAAATAATACAATAAACGCTTCACGCCCATAATTCCTTCATTGGCAATAGCATCATTTATATCGAGTGATTTTCCACCTTCAAAAAGCAGCATTTTTACATTGGCTTTTTCGCAGGTATTTCTAAAAGAACCACCAATATTTTTAGAATATAAAGTAAACGGCGCATTAAAAACATCGGCAAGAACTTTTAATTCCGGATTATTTTCTGTGATTCTAATTTGCGGAGCATTAAATCGGCTTGCACCTCCGGCATGAAAATCGACGGCAAAATCAATAATGGGCAAAATCTGCTCTACGATATGATAGGCAAATCGGCTTGCTAAAGAACCTTTTTTACTTCCCGGAAAAACGCGGTTTAAATCTCTTCCATCAGGAAACTCACGAGATTTATTCACAAAACCGTACATATTGATAATGGGAATACAAATTATAGTTCCTCTTTCCGGACGGTTTATTTTTTTGCTGATGATTTGTCGAACCACTTCTACCCCGTTAATTTCATCGCCGTGAATTCCTGCCGAAAATAAAACAACCGGGCCTTCATGCTTGGAACGACGGACAATTACAGGAATATTAAGTTTTGTTGTAGTATGTAATCGCGCTATTTCGACGTTTATAGTTTTGTGTTCTCCCGGCAAAATTGATTCACCAAAAATAACAAGGGGCTTACTATTTTTCATGTGGAATTATAAAAGCTAAATATAGAAATTATTCTTTTGATTTCGTAAATTTGAAACTAAATCACTGTTAAGCTTTTTTCAAGAACCAGAATGGTTTTTGAAATCGCTTTTCACCTATCTTCAGAAACAAAACAGAATGTCAAAACCGTCCTTAGATCTACAAATTCTCACCTTGCCGGACAATCCCGGTGTGTATCAATATTACGATAAAGACGGGAAAATTTTATATGTAGGCAAAGCCAAAAATTTAAAAAAAAGGGTTTCCTCCTATTTCAATAAAATTCATGATACGGCCAAAACAAATGTCTTGGTTCGAAAAATCGTGACTATAAAACACATTGTAGTTCCCACAGAAACCGATGCGCTTTTATTAGAAAACAATTTAATCAAAACATTACAGCCAAGATATAATGTTTTACTGCGCGATGATAAAAGTTATCCCTGGATTTGCATTAAAAAAGAACCTTTTTCGAGAATATTTTTAACCCGAAGAATGGTCAAAGACGGGTCTGAATATTTTGGTCCTTACACTAATTTCAAAATGGTTCATACCATTCTCGATTTAATTAAAGAACTGTATCCATTAAGAACGTGCAATTACGACTTAAGCAAATCGAATATCGATTCAGGAAAATTTAAAGTTTGTCTGGAATATCATATTGGCAATTGCAAAGGTCCGTGCGAAGGTTTAGAATCTCTGGAAGATTATCAAAGACAAATCGATGCGATTCGCGAAATCCTAAAAGGAAATTTTAAAGAAAGCTTGAAAGATTTTAAGCGTTTAATGAATCAATATGCGCAGAATTTACAGTTTGAAGAAGCACAAAAAATCAAAGAAAAAATAGACGTTCTGGAGAATTACCAATCAAGATCAACGATTGTAAACCCTAAGATTACGAATGTTGATGTTTTTTCGATTGTTTCAGATGAAAGCGCGGCTTATATCAACTTTTTACAAATTTCTCACGGTTCGATTATTCGTTCGCACACTTTAGAAATCAAGAAAAAACTAGACGAAAGCGACGAAGAATTATTAGAACTGGCGATTATCGAACTTAGGGAACGTTTTCAATTATTATCAAAAGAAATTATTGTTCCGTTTGAAATTGATTTGGGCGAAAAAATAAAAGTAACCGTTCCGCAGCTTGGTGATAAAAAACAGATTCTGGATTTATCGATTCGAAATGCAAAATTCTACCGAATTGAACAATTGAAACAATTACAAATTGTAGATCCTGATCGTCATGTTAATAGAATTATGGCGCAGATGCAGAAAGATTTACGTCTTCCGGTTGAGCCTCGACATATTGAATGTTTTGATAACTCAAATATTCAGGGAACAAATCCTGTTGCGGCCTGTGTCGTTTTTAAAGACGGAAAAGCCAGCAAAAAAGATTACCGACATTTTAATGTAAAAACGGTTGAAGGCCCTGACGATTTTGCTTCGATGACCGAAATCGTATACCGACGTTACAAAAGATTATTAGATGAAAATGAACCTTTACCACAATTAATAATTATTGACGGAGGAAAAGGACAATTGTCTGCAGCTTTAAAAAGTATTGATGAATTAGGTTTACGTGGTAAAATTGCAATTATTGGAATTGCGAAACGTCTTGAAGAACTTTTTTATCCGGGCGATTCGATTCCGTTATATCTCGATAAAAAATCAGAAACTTTAAAAGTAATTCAGCAGTTACGAAACGAAGCGCACCGATTCGGAATTACATTTCACCGTGACAAACGAAGCAAAGCAGCACTTAATTCTTCGGTAGAAAGTATTCCGGGAATTGGCGAAAAAACAATGCTCACGTTAATACAACATTTCAAGAGTGTTAAGAGATTGAAATTAGCCTCTGAAAAAGATATATCTGATATTGTCGGTGTATCAAAAGCCAAAAAAATTGTCGAATTTTATCATCCAAAAGAAAATTAATTCATTTTGAAAAAGCTCTTTTTACATATTTGTTTACTATTCGTTTTTTCTATTTCATATAGCCAAAATGAAGTTTCGGTTATACAAAAAGATAAAAGTGAATTTAAAGTAAGTTTTGAAGATGATTTTGAAACATTAAAAATAAAAAATTCTAAAACAGGGCAAGTTCAAGTCATAAACAATCTCGAAGCTTCAATAACAGGAAAACAATCCAGGTTAGAAGTAAATGATTTTAATTTTGACGGGTTTACAGATTTTGCTTCTTTTCATACGGATGATGGTATGGGAGTGTATACAATTTATGAGATTTTTATTTTTAATCCGAAGACAAAACAATTTGACAGTTTAAATTTTCCGTCAAACTTTAGTCCTAAATGCGATATGTTTTGTGATGTAAAAATTGATAAAATCAAAAAGACGCTTACCTCAAGCTGCAGGGGCGGTGCAAGAAATCATTCGGATGTTTGGAAATACGATAAAAACAAAAAATTAATACTTTCAAAAACACAATCATATTAAGATAAATCTAGTATAAAGCCGAAAAAATTGCCGACTTTTACAAAACCAATTACTTATTTTTTATGCGCCTAAGCAAGCTGTTAATTTCAAAGACCCAATCAATAGGATTTTCTCCTGTTCCGAGAACTATCGGAACCATTTGGGGTGCGGCATTGTTATTTTTTTTCTTTTTATTTCTTCCTGAAAATTCATTTTCGCAAGAAGTAAAACAAGACAGCGTAAAAAGACCTAAAATTGGTTTGGTTTTAAGCGGCGGCGGTGCCAAAGGTTTTGCACATATTGGTGTTTTAAAAGTTTTAGAAGAAGCCGGAATCAAAATCGATTATATTGGAGGAACCAGTATGGGTTCTGTAATTGGTGGATTATATGCTTCTGGCTATAATGCTTCGCAAATTGATTCAATTTTCAAAAGAACCAATTTCGACGAATTAATAAACGATTATATTCCGCGTTCCTCAAAAAACTTTTATGGTAAAAAAAATGACGAATTATATGCGATCGTTTTACCGTTTAGTAATTTCAGAGTGGGCATTCCCGAAGCACTTTCAAAAGGAATGTACAATTATAATTTGTTGAGCAGTTTAACGAGAAACGTTCGCCATGTTCGTGATTTCAATAAATTGCCAACTCCGTTTTTATGTATTGGAACCAATATTGAAACTGGTGAAGAAGTACTTTTAAATAAAGGAAATCTGGTTCAGGCCATGATGGCGAGTGCCGCTTTCCCTTCCCTATTTACTCCGGTAGAAATCGACGGAAATTTATTGGTCGATGGCGGCGTGGTAAACAATTATCCTATTAAAGAAGTTCGTAACCTTGGTGCCGATATTATTATTGGTGTTGATGTTCAGGACGATTTAATGAAGCGAAAAAACTTAAAAAACGCTACCAGAATTTTGGTTCAGATTACCAATTTGCAATCTATAGAGAAAATGAAAAGCAAAATAAAGGATACCGATGTTTACATAAAACCGGACATTCGTGATTTTGGTGTAATTTCATTTGACAGAGGGGAAGAAATTATCAGAAAAGGGGAAGAAGCTGCTTTTGCTGTTTACGAAAAAATTAAATCGTTAGTAAACGAAGACAACTTTTATAAAAAACCGAAATTAAAAATCGCTTCAGATACTCTTGAAATCAAGAAAATAAACAGCGACCAATTAGATAATTATACCAAAGAATACATTCGTGGTAAACTTCGTTTTAAACCAGGAAGCACTATTACATATGATGATTTGAAAACCGGAATAAACAATTTGAATGCGACTCAAAACTTTAGTACGATTTCGTATTGTTTACAGCCAGACGGCAATCAGGATGATTTAGATTTGGTATTAAAAGAAAATCCAACGCAGACTTTTTTAAAGCTTGGTCTTCACTATGACGGACTTTACAAAAGTGCTGTTTTATTGAATCTTACTCACAAAAAGACATTTTTAAAAAATGATGTTACTTCGCTGGACATTATTTTGGGAGATAATTTTAGATATGATTTAAACTATTATGTCGAAAATGGTTTTAATATCAGCTTTGGTTTCCGCTCTAGATTAAATCAGTTTAACCGAAATGTAACAACAAGTTTGAGCGGACTGGTTGCAGAAAACCCAAATATTAATTTGATCAATGTTGATTTCTTAGATTTGAGTAATCAGGCGTATTTTCAAACCATTTTTGTACAAAAGTTTTTAATGGGCGGAGGTTTAGAATATAAATACCTGAAAATAAATTCGCCAACACTTTCAAATACAGAAAATATAATTGATAAAAGCAGTTACATTAGTGCGTTTGCTTATCTAAAATACGACTCATTTGACAGCAAAAATTTCCCGCGCTCCGGATTGTATTTTTCTACAGATCTTCAAACGTATCTGGCCTCTTCAGATTATACGAATAAATTTACGCCGTTCTCAATTGCAAAGGCAGAAGTTGCTTTTGCCAAAACGGTATTCAAAAAAGCTACGGTTAAAATTGGAGCAGATGCCGGATTTAATATAGGCAGCGACAGCGTTCCTTTTTTCGATTTTATATTAGGCGGTTTTGGATATAACAAGATCAATAATTTCAATTATTTTTATGGTTATGATTTTTTAAGTATTGCCGGAAATAGCTTTATAAAAACGGATATTACTTTAGATTATGAAATTTTTAAAAAGAACCACGTGAATTTTTCGGCAAATTTTGCCAATCTTGGCAATGATATTTTTACTACAGTCGATTGGATTTCAATGCCTAAATATTCTGGTTATGCTGTAGGTTATGGATTGGAAACTATTATTGGCCCAATCGAAGTTAAACAATCCTGGTCTCCGGAAATGTCAAAAAGCTTTACTTGGTTCAGTATCGGATTTATGTTTTAATCCTGATTTTTTAGAAATATTTTATGTTATAAATAATATAATATGTAATTTTGATCAATAAAAATTACGACATTTGTCATAATGAAAACAAATTGGACAGGTTTATTAGAGTATCTTCAATTTCTTATCAAGAGAAATCCTGAGTAACGCCTCTATCGAATTGAGATAATTAGTCAATTGAAAAAATTGAACTGATTATTTACTATGCAATTCAAATTTTCGAATTATCTAATTTACAAATTATCTAATTGAAAAAGCCATGCCTCTATATCATAAACTTGGGGATTTCCCTCAAAAAAGACACACCCAATTCGAAAAACCAAACGGCGGATTTTACTACGAACAGTTATTTGGAACAGAAGGTTTTCACGGACATTCGTCTCTGTCTTATCATGTTCACAGACCAACGCAGGTTAAAGAAATTTTAAACTCTTATTCGGTTGAACCAAAAATTGCAATCGGAAAAAACATAAAGTCGCTTCTTTTTAAAGGTTTTGAATTAAAACCGGAAAATGATTTTCTTGACAGCCGAAAAGCCATGTTAGTCAATAAAGACTGTATTATTGGTTTGGCCGCTCCAAAAGAATCGCTTCGAAATTATTTCTACAAAAATGCCGATGCCGATGAAATGCTTTTCATCCATAAAGGAAAAGGAAAATTAAGAACCATGTTAGGAAATATTCCGTTTGAATATGGCGATTATTTAATTATTCCCCGTGGCATTATTTACCAAATCGAATTCGAAACAGAAGAAAACAGACTATTTTATGTAGAATCGTATTCTCCATTTTATACTCCAAAACGATATAAAAACCAATCTGGTCAGCATTTAGAACATTCTCCGTTTTGTGAGCGTGATTTTATTTTGCCAAGTGAATTGGAAACACACGACGAAAAAGGTGATTTTTTAATTAAAATTAAAAAAGAAGGCATGATTCACGAAGTGGTTTATGCTACGCATCCTTTTGATGTTGTGGGCTGGGACGGATATAATTTCCCATACGGATTCTCGATTCACAATTTTGAACCTATAACGGGACGCGTTCACCAACCGCCTCCGGTACACCAAACTTTTGAAACGGCCACTTTTGTCGTTTGTTCATTCTGCCCTAGACTTTACGATTATCACCCAAAAGCCATTCCGGCGCCATACAATCACAGCAATATAGATTCTGACGAAGTTCTGTATTATGTAGATGGTGATTTTATGAGTCGTAATAATATTGAGCAGGGCCATATCACTTTACATCCAAAAGGAATTCCGCACGGTCCAGCGCCAGGTGCAATGGAACGCAGTATTGGTCATAAAGAAACTCAGGAATTAGCTGTTATGGTTGATACTTTCAGACCACTTATGGTTACGGAAGAAGCTATGGATCTTGATGATGGACAATATTATAAATCCTGGACTGAATAGTTTTAGTTTTGTAACGCATTTCTAACGCAAAGTTCGCAAAGGATTTTTCGCAAAGTTCACAAAAATTTTAATGGCGTTTTTAGTTAGACAAGATCACAAAGCTTTGCGTTCTTTGCAATTTTTAAAATCTCAGTAATAAAAAATCTTTGCGCTCTTTGCGATAAAAAAAACAATCTAAAAACAACATTTCGGAAAAATCAATTAAACGATTAACCGATTAAACAAATAAACATCATGTCAAAAGAAGTAAAATCAGTAGAATACGGATTAGAAAAAATCTTTGAAGGAGCACAAGATTTCCTTCCGTTATTAGGAACAGATTATGTAGAGTTTTATGTAGGCAATGCAAAACAATCTGCACATTATTATAAAACTGCTTTCGGATATCAGTCATTAGCTTACGCTGGGTTAGAAACCGGAGTAAAAGACAGAGCATCGTATGTTTTGAAACAAGACAAAATCAGAATTGTTTTAACTACTCCATTAACAGCAGATTCTCCAATTAACGAACACTTAAAAAAACATGGTGACGGTGTAAAAGTTGCAGCACTTTGGGTTGAAGATGCTGCAAAATCTTACGAAGAAACTATGAAACGCGGCGCACGTTCTTTCATGGAACCAACTGTTGAGGAAGATGAATTTGGTCAAGTTATTCGTTCGGGAATTTACACTTATGGAGAAACAGTTCACATTTTTGTCGAAAGAAAAAACTACAACGGTGTTTTCTTACCTGGATATAAAGAATGGAAATCAGATTACAATCCAGAACCAACAGGATTAAAATATATTGATCACATGGTTGGAAATGTGGGTTGGAATGAAATGAATACTTGGGTAAAATTTTACGAAGACGTAATGGGATTTGTAAATTTCCTTTCTTTTGATGACAAACAAATTACTACAGAATATTCTGCATTAATGAGTAAAGTAATGTCAAACGGAAACGGAAGAATTAAATTCCCAATCAACGAACCAGCAGAAGGAAAGAAAAAATCGCAGATTGAAGAATATTTAGATTTTTACGGCGGACCTGGAATTCAGCATATCGCTATTGCTACAGATGATATTATTAAAACAGTATCACAATTGAGAGCACGCGGTGTTGAATTTTTATCAGCCCCTCCACATACCTATTATCAAGCAATTCCTGAAAGATTAGGGGTTCATATGGATATGATGAAAGAAGATATTAACGAAATTGAAAAATTAGCTATCATGGTCGATGCCGATGAAGATGGTTACCTTTTACAAATATTTACTAAGCCGGTTCAGGACAGACCGACGCTTTTTTTCGAAATTATTCAAAGAATGGGTGCAAAAGGATTTGGTGCAGGTAACTTTAAAGCCCTTTTTGAGTCGATTGAGAGAGAACAGGAATTGAGAGGTACATTATAAAAACGCATTATTTTTGCATTATGCAGAAAAATTCTCTGTAAAACGTTGGTTTTTATGCAAATGTTATGTTAAACTTGCCTTTTGCTATTTCTTTTTTGAACTTTCTGTATATCTTTGCACTCGCAAATCAAGAAGGGGTGGTTTCCTTCTGAATTGATATAAATTTCATAATTTATAGTTTTTTGGTTAGTTAATAGCATAAAAACTCAGTCATCCTTGACTGAGTTTTTTTGTTTTGGTACATTTGGAATAGAATTTGCATTTATCTACCTTTATAATGAAATGTAAAAATTGTACTATGAAAAAGTTCATTCTCGCTATATTCATCCTCTCTACTTTAGCTTTCGATACCCAAAAAGAAAATGCTTTTGATACTGGGGAGTATTTCAAATTTAGAATTCATTATGGAATCGTAAACGCCGGTTATGCAACTCTTGAAGTTAAAGATGCCACTATAAATAATAAAAAAGTTCATCACGCTGTTGGTAAAGGATATACAACCGGAATGTCAAAATTTTTCTTCAAAGTTGAAGATTTATACGAAAGTTATTTTGACAAGGAAAATGGAAATCCTTATCGCTTTGTCAGAAAAATTGACGAAGGTGGTTACACTAAAAATCAGGAAGGTTTTTTTGACCAAAGTGAGAATAGAGTTCTGGTAAAAGATTACAAACGAAAGACCGAAAAAACGATTGTAATTACTGATAATGTGCAAGATATCGTATCGTCTTTTTACTTCTTAAGAAACCATCCAAATATTGATAAATTAAAATCTGGCGAATCGATTACAATTGATATGTTTTTTGATGATGAAATCACAAAATTTAAGTTAAAATATGTAGGCCGTCAAGATATTACAACTAAATTTGGGACAGTTTCTACAATGGTTTTTAAACCACTTGTACAAACAGGAAGAGTTTTTAAAGAAAAAGAAAGTTTAACGCTCTGGATTACAGATGATGACAACAAAGTTCCGATTAGAATTAAAGCGGATTTGGCTGTTGGATCTCTAAAAGCAGATCTTGATGAATATAAAGGATTGAAAAATCCGTTTAAAGTTAAAAAATAATGAACCCTACTGATCATTCAGAATCAATTTTAAAAGAAATTGACCTTAAATTTCAAGCAATAAACCAAAAAACTGATGTTCAGTTAGAAGGATTACTTTGGTCAAAACCAATTACATATTGGGACTACATTCAAACAGACGCTCTTTTAAATTTACAAATACAACGCACAACACTTCCTGACGAAATGGTATTTATTATGTACCATCAAGTTAATGAACTGATTTTTAAAATGATTTTGTGGGAAATCGATCAAATCGCAGATACACAAAATATTCAGGTTGATTTTTTCAGCGAAAGACTTTCCAGAATTACCCGCTATTTTGATATGCTGACAAATTCGTTCAGTATTATGGAAAACGGAATGGAAGTCGATCAATACATGAAATTCAGAAATACACTTACTCCTGCAAGCGGATTTCAAAGTGCTCAATACAGATTAATTGAATTTGCTTCTACAGATGTTATCAATCTAACTGATCGCAGATACAAAGCTAACTTTGACGAAAATACGGATCTAGAAACTACTTTTGAACACCTTTACTGGCAAGCAGCCGGAAAAGATTATCATACTGGCGAAAAATCATATTTACTTCAGGAATTCGAAAACAAATATAAAGTTCAGTTTTTGAGACAAATGTCTACGTTTAAGACTAAAAACATTTGGCAGAAATTCACACAACTACCTATCGAAGACCAGCAAAACCAAGAATTAATTCACGCAATGCGTCATTACGACAAAACGGTGAACATTACCTGGGTTATGCAGCACCTTAATACTGCAAGAAAATACATCTTAGAAAGCGGAAAAGGTAACGGCGAAGCAACCGGTGGAAGTGACTGGCAAAAATATATGCATCCAAAATACCAAAGACGCATCTTTTTTCCTAAATTGTGGACCGAAGAAGAATTGTCCAATTGGGGAAATGAAGATCTACTTTAATTTCCTGCAAAAAAATTAAGAGTTTGAAAAAAGCATTCGTAATTATAATAGTATTATTTTCAATATTTTCGTGTACTAAAACAGAAGAAAAAGTTGAAATTAAAATTACAAAACCAAAAACCAAAAAAGTAGAGTTTGGTTTTAATTACGCTGATTTTAATGTTGTTAACGATACGATTTCCAAAGGAGATTCTTTTGGGTCTATCATTCAGAGTCAAAACATTGGCGACAAAAAAATATATGACATTGTCGAACAAATCAAAGATACTTTTGACGTAAGAACTATTCGTTACAACAAACCTTTTACATTACTTCGCTCAAAAAACAAAACAAATAATCTTCAGGTTTTTATTTATCAGCCAGATGCTTTAACTTATTATGTTATCGATTTAAGAGACAGCATTGCAAAAGCCTATAAAAAAATAAAACCGGTTACTTTAAAAAGAAAAATTATTGGCGGCGTTTTAAAAACTTCATTATCCGAAACTTTAGGAGATGAAGATGTAGAAACTGCACTTGCAAGCAGAATTACAAAAGTATTTTCTTGGTCAATTGACTTCTTCAAACTTAAAAAAGGAGATCGTTACGGTTTAATTTTTACAGAACGTTTTATAAACGGAAAAACCTACGATGGTGTTGAAGATCTTGAAGCTGCTTTTTTTGAATATAAAGGAAAAATTGTTTATGCATTCCCTTTCGAAAAAGATACTCTTTCCGGAAAAATCGAATATTATGATGATGAAGGAAAAACGTTGAAAAACTTTTTCTTAAAAACGCCAATTAAATTCAGCCGAATCACTTCTAGATTTACTATGAATAGGTTTCATCCTGTTCAGCATACCTGGAAAGCGCACAAAGGAACTGATTATGCGGCTCCAACCGGAACGCCAATTTCAACAACTGCATCTGGAGTTGTTGAAGCAACAGGATATACGGCAGGAAACGGAAACTTTGTCAAAGTAAAACACAACGGAACTTACTCTACTCAATATTTACACATGTCCAGAATTCTGGTTCGCCGCGGACAACGCGTTACACAAGGGCAAACAATTGGTTTAGTTGGAAGTACAGGTTTAGCTTCCGGTCCTCACGTTTGTTACCGTTTCTGGAAAAATGGTGTTCAGGTAGATGCGCTTCGATTGAACTTACCAACCGGAGAATCTTTAACCGGAAATGATAAAACACGCTTCTTTAAACAAATCGAACCTTTGAAAAGAGAGTTAGATAGTATTGGGAATTTGTAAATTAAAAGCCGAATGAAAAATTCACGTCTTAAAACAATTTACAATGATACTTTTTCAGGCTTAAAACTATATTACAGAGATACTGATTTACCTGAGAATTTAATTTCAAATTATAAAATTGGGCAAATAATTCAGGAAAAAGGTTTTACAGATATGACTTCTATTGGCGGCGGACTTTCAGGCAATTTCAGATATTTAATTGCCAGCGCTCATGCCAAAGATTTATCGAAATTCAATCCAGACTCGGCAAAAATTGGCCATTTTCTATTAGACACGATTGCTTATTTTAAAGTACTGGATATTCAGAAAATCGGTAACAAAACACAAGTTTTTTTGTTAAACATTCCAGACAATTCCATTTTGCTTTTAAAAAATTCATCGTCAAATCTGGAAGATGAGATTATAGAAAAAGCAAGAAAAAAATTTGAATCTAAAATTCATTTAGCTTTAATCCCGGAATTACAAACCGAAAGCTGGAAAGAAAGAACAAAATCCCCTCTCGGAATGAATGATAACGGAGAATTATTTTTTGATGATTCGAAGATTAAAGTTGAATCCCCAAAAAGAATCGAAATCAATATCGAAAAGAAAACTATTGAAGTTAATAAAAAACCTTGGTGGAAGATTTGGTAATTAAAACCAATCGAATCATTTACAAAACTTCTTTCTAAACTCCGTAGGATTCATTCCTTTATGTTTTCTAAAAACTTTATTCAAATGACTTTCGTCGGAAAAATTTAATTCGTCGGCAATTTCGTTAATACGCATATCGCTGTTTAAAAGTCTGGCTTCAATCAATCTTAATTTATAGTTTACAATATATTCCTGTAGCGTTTCACCAGTTTGTTTCTTAAAATATTTCCCTAAATAATTCAGCGAAATATTAAAATGCTCGCTTACTCTTTCTGCTTTTAATTGTTTGGGATCGTAAATGTTTTCCTGAATATAATGCAGTATTTCCAAAACCATTTCTCCCGTAGTTTCTTTAATATTCTTCGGAAGTTTTAAAGCAATATTTCTCGCTACAATTGTAATTATAGTATTTACAATTTGTTCAATAATTTTTTGATGATAAATCTGCTGATTATTTAGTTCCTGAATTATACTTTCAATCAGCGAAGCAATTAAAGGTTTATCAATTGTGTTTTTTAGAATACAGCCGGGACGATGACTTGCATTTTGAAGAATATATTCCATTCGCAAAACAGTTTCACTTTGTCCGTTTTGAGAATTTGCCTTGATATAATATTCATTAAACCGAAGAAAAAAGAATTTTGTTTGTGTTGTAATTTCAAACGAATGAACATCTTGCGGCGTTACAAGAAACAGATTTCCCTTTCGATATTGGAATTTATTATCATTAATAACCTGAATTCCCGTTCCGTCAACCACATAAATCAATTCAAAGAAATTGTTTTTCCGAATAGTTTTCGGGAACTGTTCCAATTCTTTAAAATCAACTTCAAAAGGAAGATATAAATTCTTGTTTGTCATTAGGCTAAAATACAATTTTAGTACCAATTAGTACAATTTTAGACGAAAGCTAACCTCTTAATTTTGTTTCAGATAACAAATTAAAATCTATAAAAAATGAGAATACTTTTAATTGGAGCAAACGGGACAATTGGCAAAATACTAAATCCGGCTCTGGCAAAGAATCATGAAATTATTTCAGCAGGAAGAAACAGCGGTGATTTTAAAATCGATTTATCAAATTCAAAATCGATAGAAAAATTATTCGGCGAAGTCAAAAATATTGATTCGTGTATTTGTGTTGCCGGCGATTGTTATACAGGAGATTTGCATTCGCTTGACGAAGAAAAATTAAATATTGGTATTAAAAACAAATTGCTTGGGCAGATAAATCTGGTTTTAATTGGGCAAAAATATTTAAACGATAACGGATCATTTATATTGACTTCGGGAAAAATGGGCGATAAACCAGTGAAGAATAATATTAGTAAAGCAATTGTAAATGGCGGAATTAACAGTTTTGTGCTTTCGGCTTCGCTGGAATTAAAAAGAGGAATTAGAATAAATGCAATAAGTCCGGCAAAGGTTTCAGACATTCCGGCAGAAGATTTAATAAATGCTTATACAAAAAGTATTAAAGAAAATATAAATGGAGAAATTATTAAAGTAAACTATTAAAATTTTAAAGATGAAAAACACAACTTTCCTATTATTACTATTCATTTTAAATTCGGCTTTTGCGCAAAAAACGAAATCTGACTTTTTAGGTTCGTGGACTTTGGTTTCGGTTGAAAACAAAAATTCTGACGGAACAAAAACCCTTCCGTATGATGTAAATCCTAGAGGTGCTTTATTTTTTGATGAAAAAGGAAATTATGCCATTCAGATATATAAAAATGAAAGGTCTAAAATAATTTCGGGCGATAAAAACAAATGTACTCCCGAAGAAAATGCGGCAATTGTACAAGGAAGTAATTCGCACTTTGGAGAATATGAAATTGACGAAGCCAATAACATTATTACTTTCAAAATAAAAACCGCTTCGTTTCCAAACTGGGAAGGAACGACTCAAAAGCGATCTTATACTTTGATAAATAACGAACTTAAATATGTTGTAACCAATACAACGCAAGGAGGAAAATTAGTCACGGCAGAAGTGGTCTGGAAAAAATTATGATGCAGATTCATAAAACGTTTTCGCAACTAATTGTTATATAATCATGAAGCGTTACCCTTTTAAAAGTTATTTCAGTATTTTTGTGTTTCTAAAAAAAACAATCTCAATAATAAAATAAAAATGGCTTTAAACACAACAAACCCAACCGGGACTGAAGCGTGGAAAAATCTGCAAAACCACTATAACGCAATTCACGAAACTACGATACAAGAATTATTTCAGCAGGATAATGCTCGTGCTGAAAAATTCAACTTACAATGGAATGATTTTTTAGTTGATTATTCTAAAAACAATATTACGCCAGAAACGCTTTCTCTTTTATTAGAATTAGCAAATTCAATTGGATTAAAAGATGCAATCTCTCAATATTTTGGAGGAGAATTAATCAATCAAACTGAAAACAGAGCCGTTTTACATACCGCTTTGCGTGCTCCGGAATCGGCAGTTATTAAAGTTGATGGAGAAAACGTAATTCCAGAAGTTTATGAAGTAAAAAATAAAATCAAAAACTTTACAAACGAAGTTATTTCGGGAGAAAGAAAAGGTTTTACAGGAAAAGCTTTTACAGATATTGTAAATATTGGAATTGGTGGTTCTGACCTTGGTCCGGTTATGGCGGTTGAAGCTTTACAATTTTACAAAAATCACCTGAACACACATTTCGTTTCGAATGTTGATGGTGACCATGTAAACGAGATTATTAAAAAACTGAATCCTGAAACAACTTTATTTTTAATTGTTTCTAAAACTTTTACAACTCAGGAAACTTTATCAAATTCTGAAACTATTAGAGAATGGTTCTTGAAATCAGCTTCTCAGGAAGATGTTGCAAAACATTTTGTGGCGGTTTCAACTAACATTCAAAAAGTAACTGAATTTGGAATTAATCCAGACAACGTTTTCCCAATGTGGGACTGGGTTGGAGGAAGATTTTCTTTATGGAGTGCTGTTGGTTTAAGCATAGCCTTGGCAATTGGTTTTGATAATTACAACCAATTATTAGTAGGAGCAAATGAAACAGATGAGCATTTTAAATCGGCAGAATTTGACCAAAACATTCCAGTAATTTTAGCATTATTAAGCGTTTGGTATAACAATTTCTTTGGTGCCGAAAGTGAAGCTTTGATTCCTTACACACAATATTTATCAAAATTAGCTCCGTATTTGCAGCAGGCAACTATGGAAAGTAACGGAAAAAGTGTTGGCCGCGACGGAAAACCGGTTAATTACCAAACTGGAACAATTATTTGGGGAGAGCCGGGAACAAATTCGCAACACGCATTCTTCCAATTAATTCATCAGGGAACAAAAATAATCCCAACAGATTTTATTGGATTTGTAAAACCACTTTACGGAAACGAAGATCACCATAACAAATTGATGTCAAACTTTTTTGCTCAGACCGAAGCTTTATTAAATGGTAAAACCGAAGCACAAGTTCAGGCTGAATTTGATAAACAAGGTTTATCTGCAGACAAAGCTTCTTATTTACGACCATTTAAAGTTTTCACCGGAAACAAACCAACCAATACAATCTTGATTCAAAAATTAACCCCTAAATCTTTAGGTTCATTGATTGCTTTATATGAACACAAGATTTTTGTTCAGGGCGTTATCTGGAACATTTTTAGTTTTGATCAATGGGGAGTTGAATTGGGAAAACAATTAGCAAATTCAATTTTAGAAGAGATTAACTCTAAAACTGTTAAAAATCACGATAGCTCAACTTCATTTTTGCTAAACCACTTTTTGAAGAATAAATAAGAATAATTAAGAGCATTTTTCCTAACAATTTGTAACGCTTTGATTTGTAAAAATTAAGGCGTTTTTTCGTATAAATAAACCCTATATGGTCTGTTTTTTGCGAATAATTGCAAGTATAGCGCTACAGCACCACTTGAAATATTATTATTTTAACAAAATACAGGTATTTAAATTCAACAAAAGGTTGTTTTATTTAAAGAAAAAAGAAAATTTCATTTTAATGTGCAGCACAAACCGTAAAACTTATTTTTCTTAACATTTTGATAACATTATCTGATTTAATTGTTATAATTTTGCCAAAAACAATAAACTCAAGAACAAATGAAGAAAATGAAAAATTGGTTACTTACTGGACTATTTTTTATGATAGTTTCAACCGTATTTTCTCAAGGAAAAATTACTGGTACTGTTACAGATGGTACTGGTTCATTACCAGGGGCTAACGTTTTGATCAAAGGATCTAGCGCTGCCACTTCAACAGATTTTGATGGTAAATTTAGTATCGAATCTGCAACAAGTACAGGAGAAATCGTTATCTCTTACTTAGGTTATCAAAGCCAAACTGTAAAATTTACAGTAAATGGTTCTACAAATTTAGGAACAATCGTTTTAGCTTCAAATTCTAACGAATTATCAGAAATTGTTGTCAAAAGTACTACTGTAGATATTGCGAAAGACAGAAAAACACCTGTTGCAGTTTCTACAATTAAAGCCGCTGAAATTCAGGCGAAATTAGGAAATCAAGAGATTCCTGAAATGTTAAAAAGCACTCCATCTGTTTACGTAACTAAATCTGGTGGTGGTTTTGGAGATTCAAGAATTACAGTTCGTGGATTTAGCCAAAATAACGTTGCCGTAATGGTAAACGGTATGCCAGTTAACGATATGGAAAACGGAGCTGTATACTGGAGTAACTGGGCAGGTTTATCTGACGTTACTTCTTTCATTCAAGTACAAAGAGGTTTAGGATCTTCAAAATTAGCTATTGCTTCTGTTGGGGGTACTATGAACTACGTAACCAAAGCTTCAGATTTGAAACAAGGCGGTACTGTTGGTACTTCTTTTGGTAACGATAATTTCTTCAAATCTAACGTTTCTTACAATACAGGAAAATTAGACAGCGGATTCTCTGCTTCTGTTTTATATAGCCACACACAAGGTGATGGATACGTTGATGGAACTAAATTTAACGGAGATAACTACTATATAGCTCTTGGTTATACTACAAAAAATAACAAGCACGATTTCCAATTTACGGTTACTGGTGCTCCACAATGGCACGATCAAAGATCTACATTTATTACTATAGCTCAATACCAACAATATGGTACAGCTACTGATCCAAACATTAAATATAACTCTGATTGGGGTTATAAAGATGGACAAGAATTTAACATGGTAAGAAACTACTACCACAAACCAGTTGTTTCATTAAACTATGATTTCCAAATCAATGAAACTTCAAAATTATCAACTGTTGCTTACGTTTCTTTCGGACGTGGAGGAGGATCTAGAGGAGCAGGTGGTGCTGGAAACAATAATTATACTAGTGCTACATTTAGAACAGCAGATGGTTTAGTTGATTATGATAAAATCGTTCGTTGGAATACAGGGCAACAAGTTATCAGATTCAACAATACAGATAATGTTCGTGCAACAAATGGTACAACTGGTCAATTCCAGAATAGTTCTAATACAGGAAGAACTGGATCAGGAACAGCAACTTCTCCATATGTTTTCAACAATACTTCTGGTATTTCTCAAATATCTTCTGTTAACTCACACAACTGGTATGGAGCTATTATTAATTTCAACAAAAAATTCTCTGATCAATTAACTTGGGATTTAGGAGTTGACGTAAGAGGATACAAAGGTCTTCACTACCAAAACGTAAATAACCTTTTAGGAGCAGATGCATATATCGATAATTTTGATGTTAACAACCCAAATAGAACTTTATACGGTACGTATTCTACATACGCCGCTTGGAACGTATTTAAAGATACTGACAAAGAAGAAAAAATCAACTTCAACAATGATGGTGATGTAAGATGGTATGGTGGATTTACTCAATTAGAGTATTCTACTGATAAATTTACTGCATTTGTTCAAGGTGCGCTTTCTCAACAAGGTTTCAAAAGAGTTGATTATTTCAAATATGCGGCTGGAACTCCGTTAGCAAGTACAGATTACGAGAACATCTTAGGTGGTAACGTAAAAGGTGGTATTAACTACAACATCAACGAGCACCATAATGTATTTGTTAATTCAGGATACTATTCAAAACAGCCATTCTTTAATGCTGTTTACCCAAACAACGCTTCATTAGTAAATGGTAACTTAACAAATGAGAAAATCTTCGGTATTGAAGCTGGTTATGGTTTACGTACACAAATGTTTACTGCAAACTTAAACTTTTACCGTACTTCATGGAAAGACAGATACCAAAGACAAAATGACGGAGCTGCTGACAACCCTGGAGGTTACTTTGATTTCGCTGGAATTACAGAAATTCACTCAGGTATCGAGTTTGACGCTACTGCAAAAATTATTGACAAACTTACTCTTACTGGAATGTTTTCTATTGGAGATTGGAAATATGACGGAACAAGTACAAGTAACCGTTACGATTCAGGAAACAATCCTATTGGCGGAGGAACTCCTATAACATTATACCTTGACGGTGTAAGAGTTGGAGATGCTGCTCAAACAACTGCAGCGTTAGGAGCAATTTACGAAATCCTACCTCGTTTTACTGTTGATGCAAACTATTTCTACAATGATAAGTTATATGCTGCAATTTCTCCAGGAAACTTTACTTCTGCAACTAACAGAGGGTCATTACAATTACCTTCTTATGGTACAGCTGACGCTGGATTATCTTACAAATGGTTAGTTGGTAAAAACAAAGACAACTCAGTAGGTTTCAGATTAAACGTTAACAACGTTTTTGATTACACTTACATTGCTGAAGCTAAAACAAATATATTTGCAGCTGATGTTCCTACTGTTCCAACATACAAAGGTATTGCTACTACAAACCAAGTCTACTTCGGTTTTGGAAGAACTTGGAACTTTGCACTACGTTACGATTTCTAATATTTAGAATCTAAATAAATATCTAAAGCGGCATTGACTTTTAAGTTTAATGCCGCTTTTTTTTGACCAATTTTGCTATATTTGTTTGTAACAAAAAAACACAGTTTATGTACCCTTTTCTAAAACAACTACACTCTGGCTGGGCATATCTAGCGTTACTGCTTTTATTGTTTGCAGTAATAAACGCTGTTATTGGCTTGACTTCGAAAAAAGAATTTACAGCAAAAGACCGCAAAATATCTTTATTTGCCTTAATTGGAACGCATACTCAATTATTGATTGGATTAATCCTTTATTTTGTATCTCCATTAGGAAAAGATTCTTTTGGCCAAATGTCTAATGCCGCATTAAGATTAACATCATTAGAACATCCGCTTATTAATTTAATTGCTATAGTTTTAATAACTATTGGATGGTCAAAGCATAAAAAACTAATTAATAGTGAAGCTAAACACAAAACCTTTGCTATTTATTACGGATTAGGATTAATCCTTATTTTAAGTAGAATTCCGTGGAACCTTTGGTTCTAGAAAATACCAATTAAAGCCCTCCAAAAAAGGGCTTTTTTTATCTCGGCATATTATTTGTACAAACTCCCCAAGTCTGAAAAAAAATAAACCATGAGTAAAAAAAACTTTATACTTACCGCATTTGCAATAACTTTTTTGAGTTGTTTTACCTACGTAATAAGTCAAACAAAGCCAGTAATTGAGCCGAAAACCCCTCAGGACACTGTAAAAAATGCCAGACCAAACATTATTGCAATCCCAACTGATTCTGTATTTACAGACAACGGTTTAAAATTAAAACTATACAAAAAAACGGCACATGCTTCCTACTATGCAGACCGTTTTAATGGTAGAAAAACAGCTGACGGCAGCAGATTTAACAACAACAAATACACCGCCGCACACAAAAAACTTCCTTTTGGTACAAGAGTTAAAGTAACGAATGAAGCAAACGGAAAATTTGTAATTGTAAAAATAACGGATCGTGGCCCATTTGTAAAAACCCGTGAAATAGATCTTTCAAAACGAGCTTTTATGGAAATCACAAAGCACAAAGGTGCCGGAGCTATGAAAGTAACTATCGAAAGAATAATAGAATAAAAAAATCCCGTTCTGAAATTTCAGAACGGGATTTTCTTTTTTAGATAAATTTCTTAATACCCATTATGATTCCGGTATGAATTCCTTCGTGATAACTCACAAAATCTAATGCGTCCTGAACATTTTTGAGATCAAAACCCATACTGGTTGTGTATTGATTATAATTTTTAAAAACATTATCATTATAATCCTTTTCTGTTTGAAGTAAAGTTTTGGTAAGCAAATCTCTAATTTCATTCACTTCTTCCTGCGAAACATCTGCTTCCGGTTTTGTTCCTTTTGAATATTTGGCAATAAGTTCATCCGAAACCTGCAAAGGCAGACCTGATAATTTATAGACTAAAATTTGCTGCGAAGCGATACAATGTCCGATGTTCCAAATCAAATTATTTTTAAATCCGTCCGGGATTTTATTTAATTGTTCCAATGAATGATGGTCTAAAATTTTTACAAGGATTTCCCTAATAGTCTTTTGTGTTTCAAAAACTGAACTCATAATTTTATTTTTTTTTCTAAAATTAGACAATTTTAAGTTTCAAATGAATTTTCTTTGCACTCTAACAAATTCGAAAAAACATGAACAAAATATATTATTTAGCCTCTTGCGACACTTGCCGTAAAATCATTAAAAGTCTTCCTAAAAACAATTTGGTTTTTCATGATATCAAACAAGACCCAATTACCGAAGCAGAATTAGAAGAAATGTATAAACTTTCAGGAAGTTACGAAGCTTTATTCAGCAGAAAAGCACAGTTATACAAATCAATGGATTTAAAAAACAAATCGCTGACCGAAGCTGATTTTAAAAAATATATTCTGGAGCATTATACTTTTTTAAGCCGTCCGGTTTTTATTATTGATGGCAAAATTTACATTGGCAACAGTCAGAAAAATGTAGCTGAAGTTATTCAGGCTTTGAGCTAGTTTTTTTTCTGCCGCGAATTTCACGAATTTCCACGAATTTCATTTAAGCTTATTAAGTCTACAAACTGTGAAATTAATTTGTGGAAATTAGTGAAATTCGTGGCCAAAAAACTTTAAATACTGATATCCCTTACAGAATAGCATTTTACATCATAACACTGCAAACTTTTATTTATCTTTGCGCCTTTATACTCAATTATATGATACAATCTATGACAGGGTTTGGCAAAGCTTCTTTGCAATTGCCTACAAAAAAAATCACAGTCGAAGTAAAATCCTTAAACAGTAAAGGTTTAGATTTAAACGTAAGAATGCCGTCGGTTTACCGTGAAATGGAATTAGGTTTAAGAACCCAAATCTCAACAAGACTTGAAAGGGGAAAAATTGATTTTGCAATTTACATTGAAAGTACTGCAGAGCAAACTTCGACAAAAGTAAATGTGCCTGTTGTGAAAAATTATATAGCACAATTGAGAGAGGTTTATGCTGATGCTGATGAAACGGAATTAATGAAAATGGCAGTTCGTATGCCAGACACATTAAAAACAGAACGTGAAGAAATCGATGAAAATGACTGGGAGCAAATTCAGGTTATTATTGACGAGGCTTTACAAAACATTTTAAGTTTTAGAAAAGACGAAGGTGAATCTCTTGAAAAAGAATTTAATCTTCGAATTGGAAACATCCGCCAATATATGAATGATGCTTTAGCTCTTGATCCGGAACGCGTTCAGGCTATTAAAGATCGTTTGCAGACAGCAATTTCAGAATTACAGGTTAATGTTGATGAAAATCGCTTTGAACAGGAATTGATCTATTATCTTGAAAAATTAGATATTACAGAAGAAAAAGTTCGTTTAACGAATCATTTAGATTATTTCATCGAAACCTTAGGAGGAAGCGAAGCAAATGGTCGAAAATTAGGTTTTATTACCCAAGAAATGGGTCGTGAAATTAATACAATGGGTTCAAAATCAAATCATGCACAAATGCAGAAATTGGTTGTGATGATGAAGGATGAATTGGAGAAAATTAAAGAACAGGTTTTGAATGTTTTGTAATTGCTGTAAGCAATAAGCTTTAAGCATTAGGCTAAAGCAAAATAAAAACATCAAACTAAAAGCTTAAAGCGTACTGCCTAAAGCTTAAAGCATAAATAAAAGCTTAAAGCATATTGCCTAAAGCCTAAAGCATACATAATGAACAAAGGAAAATTAATTGTTTTTTCGGCACCTTCTGGATCAGGAAAAACAACTATCGTAAAACACTTATTAGGTCAAGAAGATTTAAATCTTGAATTTTCGATCTCTGCAGCTTCACGTGACCCGCGCGGAGAAGAAGTCCACGGAAAAGATTATTATTTTATTTCGTTAGAAGAATTCAAAAAACATATTAAAGCTGAAGATTTTCTGGAATGGGAAGAAGTTTACCGCGATAACTTTTACGGTACTTTAAAATCTGAAATTGAAAGAATCTGGGCTTTAGGGAAAAATGTAATTTTTGACATTGATGTTGCAGGTGGTTTACGTATTAAACATAAATTTCCGGAACAAACTTTAGCTGTTTTTGTAAAACCGCCAAGTGTGGACGAACTTAAACGCCGCTTAAAAGAGCGTTCTACAGAAAGCGACGATAAAATCAATATGCGTATTGCAAAAGCGTCTGTAGAATTAGCCACTGCGCCACAATTTGACGTGATTATCAAAAACTATGATTTACCAGTTGCTTTAGAAGAAGCGCATCAATTGGTTAAAGATTTTGTCTCTAAGTAATTTTATTCCGCAGAGATTCACAAAGAAAAAATCACAGAGATTCGCAGAGTTCTAATTAAACTTTGCGAATCTTTGTGTTATCTTAGCGAATCTCTGAGAAACTCTAAAAAATGAAAATAGGTCTTTATTTCGGAACATACAATCCTATTCATATTGGTCATTTGATCATTGCCAATCATATGGCCGAGTTTGCAGATTTAGATCAGATTTGGATGGTCGTTACGCCTCATAATCCGTTAAAAAAGAAAGCAACTTTGCTTGATGATCATCATCGTTTACAAATGGTTTATCTGGCAACTGAGGATTATCCGAAAATCAAACCTTCGGATATTGAGTTTAAATTACCGCAGCCGAATTATACCGTAATTACTTTAGCTCATTTACAGGAAAAACATCCAAATCATGAATTCTCTTTAATTATGGGAGAAGACAACTTGAAAACGTTTCATAAATGGAGAAACTACGAGGTAATTCTTGAAAATCATGATATTTATGTTTATCCGAGAATTTCTGATGAACCTGAAAATACAGAATTAAAATCGCACCCAAAAATTCATGTAATCGATGCGCCAATTGTAGAAATCTCTTCGACTTTTATTCGAAACAGCATTAAAGAAGGCAAAAATATTCAGCCTTTGCTGCCGCCAAAAGTTTGGGAATATATTGATCATAATAATTTTTATAAGAAATAATACTGTCATTGCGAGGAACGAAGCAATCTCGCTTGCTACGTCAATTAGTCTATTGCAGTGAGATTGCTTCGTTCCTCGCAATGACAAATAGAACACAATAAAAAAAACCTGAACTTACATTCAGGCTTTCTTGTTTTTATGCTTCAACGTTAACTTCAGTTTTTACTCGGTTTCGAATCTCACTTAGCGATTGATCAACTAAAAGTTTTCCATCTCTGAAAACCTCTTTCAATTCGCCTTGTTTTTCTTCTTCCCAAGAAACATTATCAGTTAAATGATACTTCCCGTCGATTAAATCAATTTTCATCAATCCTTTAGCCGATTTTTTAGTTCCGTCATCTGTAATCGGATCTTTGAAGATGGCTCTTCCCTCGCCTTTTACTTCTCCGTAAGTTGCTTTCATTGCAAATCCGAAAGTATCTCTTGTGTTATATTGATACGTAAAAGAACCAATTCCTAAAACTACGTTTGTAGATGCAAATCCTTTTTCTTTTAATCTTTCGCAAATTTGTGTCGCTCTTGCTACGGTAATACTGTCGCCATAAATTGCTCCAATTTGAGGAACCAATTCTTTAAATCCTTTGTTGTTTACAGATCCGCCAAAAACATCCCAAAGCAATTCGACAACACCTTTCTTTTCCTGTTCTGTTTTTCCGTTTGGATTTCCGCAGATAATATCAACCGGATCACCACTATCTGGACGAATTACTACTTTGCCTTCTCTAGAAACAATATCTTCTCTTAAACGCGGTAAATAATCGGTTAAAACCTTCCATAAATCCCAAGTATCAGAAACGATAGAAACAATTCCTTTTGGATACACTTCTGTAATTAATCTTTTGAAAGTTTCATATTCGCCTTCGGTAGTTCCCATACACATTACAGAATGTTCTGTAGCGGCTACTGAGCCTGCAACTAATTCTGAATCAGAATTGGCTTTGTAATATTCTTCTAAAAAATCAATTGCCGGAATTGTATCTGATCCTGTAAAACTTAATAAATGTCCGGCTGCAGAAGTTACTGCTGCTTCGATTCCGCCCATTCCGCGCATAGAGAAATCGTGCGCCTGCCAATCTACAAATTCAGGAACAGAAGAAGTTTCATCTGCATATTTATCCAATACTTTTCTATATTCTTTTGCAATTGTTGCAGAGTTACAAGGAAGCCAGATTACTGCTGAAAGTAATGTTTCGAAATAATTCGTAAGCCAGAAAAATTCCGGAATTGTATTGTACATAGTAAACATTGGAACTCGCAATGGAACACTTGCCCCTTCTGGCAAAGCTTTAAAAACCATCGGAATATATCCTAAATCATGTAAATCTTCGATATGTTTTGTTCCAACTTGGTTTTCGCCTAAATAGTTATTGATTCTTCTAGAATATTTCTTAACTACTTCTTCTTTTGGCTGTTTGAAGAAATATTGTTCAAAATCGTGAATGATATATTTTTTGATGAAATACTGCAATCCAAAAAACACAACTTCATCAAGATCTTCAATTCTTGATTTACGAGGCGTCCAGTTAGAATAAACTAAAGTGGTATTATCTGGGTATTGTCTTCTGTGGTCAACTTTGTAACCGTCGGTTAATAATAATGGGTTCATATATTTTAATTTAATAAATTTTGAATTAACTCTTCTAAAGTTTTAAATTGTTCTACCGAATATCTTTCGCATACAATATCAATATTTCCTTTACGCCAGAAATTTTCTTCGACAACTACTTTCATTTTATGCGATTGTGCATAAAGTCCAAACTCCAGTAATGATATTGGTGACATTGTATCTCCTGCAAAATACATGATAATAATATCTGCTCTTTCAAGGGCCTGAAGTTCCCAGCTTACCTGTTCTTTAAAATGAATATTTTCTATGGTTTGCGACCAGCTGCTGTCCCACTCGTTTCTTCTTGGATTAAAAATAACGAATTGATCTTGCAGCAATTCTTCACATCTTTTCTGCCAGTTAATAGCTTTATCCATCTCTATAGAACCTGCTAAGAAAACGGTTTTTAAATCAATTTGCAAAGGAATTTCTTCTGGTGCTTTATAAATTTTCTTCATGGCTATTTATTTCTTCCTTTTTCAGCTGGATAAAACGTTTGTACAACATCACTCTGCCAAAACTCCTTTGTTTCAACATCAATACAAGTTAATTTTCCATAAAAACCTACTCCGGTATCAATATTCCACACATTACAGCCTTGCATTGGCACTTCAACATTATAATGAAGTGTTGGTGTATGACCAATATAAATTTCATTATAAAGTAATAATCTTTTTGGGTACGAAAGCGAATCTTTCTGGATTCTCTTGTCCATTGTCAAAGCCATTTCCCAAAGTGTTCTGTCCCAAGAATAGTTTGTTTTGTAATGTTCTTTTTCTGGTCCGTGCATGGATGAAAAACCAGCGTGAATAAACAAATTATTATTTTCATCTACAAAGTAATCTTTCATAGCATTGAAAAAATGGCTGTGCTTTTCTTTTTCTAAAAACTCAATATCGGCATAACTTTCTATAGTCGATTTTCCTCCGTGCAAAAACCAAATATCGTTTATGATATCTTTTTCTAACCATTCCTGACACCAGGCATCATGATTTCCTTTTATAAAAATGCATTCTTGCTTTTGGGATAAATCTATAAGAAAATCAATTAATTGTTTTGATTCGCTCCAGCCATCGACATAATCCCCCAGAAAAATAAATCTATCATTTTGGGAATAATTAATTCTTTCTAATAACTGAATTAAGGCTTTTAATCCGCCGTGAATATCTCCAAAAACTAAAGTTCTTTTCATGATTTGAATTCGATATACTTTGCCGGGACTTCATCTGTAAGCCAAACGTTATTTTCAGACAAATAAAATTTAAATCCGTCTCTGTGCATTTCACCGCTTCTAACGGTTAAAATTTGAGGGACTCCGCGTCTGCTTCCTACTTTTATTGCCGTTTCTTTGTCTTTGGAAAGATGTACATACTGACGACTCATTTTTTTTAAACCTTCTTTCTGGATGTTTTCCATAAACTTTCCAACGGTTCCGTGATATAAATATTCTGAAGGTTCTGTTTCGGCTAAATTCAATTCAACTGAAATGGAATGTCCCTGACTTGCACGGATTTTGGTTTCATCTTCGTTATAAGCAAAGCGTTTTTTATCATTGTTTTCTACAACATAATCTAAAAGAACTTTATCTAACCTATTTCCCTTTTGAGAACATTTCAAAATTAATTCTTCTACATCTGCCCAGCCATTTTCATCTAGTTTTAATCCGATTTTTTCCGGTGAATGTCTAAGTACTAAACTTAGAAATTTACTTACTGTTTTTGCTGTTTGTTCATTCATGATTTCCAGAAATTTTTAATTTTTTATTCAATTCCTCATCTTGAAAAACCAAAGGCTTCTCGGCAGGAATCAACAGATTTTCCAATTGCTTTTTCTGAACAAACTCATATTGTTCTTGTACAAAACCTGAAATATCTTCAATTAACAGAATATCTTCTTTGGTAAAAGATTTAATAAAATCGTCTCTTAAACCAATTTGTATTGCTCTTCTTTCTAATTTTCCTCCGTAAGGATCATGATCTGGATCCCATTGCAATCTTACCGAAGATGTTTTTACTTCTGTCTGCCATTCTTCATAACTTTTCCCAAGTGACGAATCGTGGGTAGAATAAACTGCATTTTGCAAATATTTTTGAAATGCACCTATTTTAAGATGAATTGCTAAAACTACTTCTTGTCCTTCTTTAGTTCCCCAACCGTTTCGATACATCATCCAAAGGAAATTTGGTTTAATCCATGTCATTCTTTCCAGACTGAATGCTCCTCCAAAAAACTGATTCTTTGCGGCAAATTCGCCTATTTCTTTTCTGTACGACTGATATACAATTATTTCTTTATCATCGTATTGAGCCATTATATGATAACCTGATTTTGGCCATTCTTTTATTTGCTCGTTATATTTTTTTAATTCTATTTTCATTTTTTAAATACACAATCTAATATTGTGTGTTTTTATTCTTAATTATTTTATGATTTAAAAGTCATATACAACGACTTCAACATCATTACTCGAAAGAGTTTTGAGAATAATTGGTTCAATCATTTCCCATTTTCCACCTGCTAATCCACAACCAATTCTTGGCATGTGAATACTTGCATTATTCTCTTTTGCAAAAAGTGAGATACTTTCTAATCCATTTTTGATAGCATTATATCGAATTGGAGCCCCTCCGTTTTCATCTTTATTGATTTTATGCTGACCAATTAAATTCGCTACCCATAAATCTTCTTCTACCTGAACAAACTGAACTTTTCCCAATTCAAATTCATCTTTAGATTTAAACCATTCTCTATATTGGTTTTCTGGTTCTTTCCATCTTTTTGAAATTGCCATTACAAACCCTTTTCCCCATCCGCCAATATCATTGCAAACGTGTACAATTATTTTGTTTCCTAATGTTTGCGGCGATGTTGCATCTCCTTTTATATATTGAATATCTTTCATTTTATATCTATTTTAATCAAACGTTCCTACGGAACGTAAATACAATTGGGCAATATTTTATTCTACCGATGAAATGTTCCTATGGAACATCTTTGATATTCCATAATTTAAACCTATTTCAATTCATCCCTAACTTCCGTCAAAGCAAAACCCAAAAGATTCAATCCCTGCCATTTTTCAGGATTTGAAGCATTTGTATGATCACTTGCCATTCCGATTCCCCAAATGGGATCAACCGGACTTGCTTCAACTAAAACCCGATCTTTTGTATTTAATAAAAATGTTTTTAAATCCCGATTCTGACTGAACTTATGATAATTTCCTTGCTTTACAATCTCGTATCGGTTTTCTAACCAAAGTTTGTCATCATAATTTTTAACTTCTCTCCCTAACTTTTTGGCTTCGGCTGGAGAATCTGCTGCTAGAATTTTTTCTAAGATTTCTTCATCCTGAAACAATTCTGCTTTTTTTGCCATCATCCAGTGTTCGGCTGTTTTATAGGTCACTTTTTCAACTTTAAAAGAACTTAACCACCATTGACTGAAACAGGTTTTGGTAATTTTTCCGTCTTTATTAGCCTGATGTCCCCAGAAAAATAAAAACTTACTTTCTGGAACTATATCTTGAATATTGTATTTCATATTAATTGATCTAATTTGATTTGGAAAACTCTTTCATCATCAAAATCTTTGAAAGAGTTAGTGGTGAAGATTTTATCAAAGCAATCCAAAACTTCAAAACCTTTATTGAAAATTCCGTGGCTTACCGCTAAGTATAATTTTCCGGCATTTTTCTTTTTTAATTCTTCGGCAAGTCCAACAAAAGTTCCGCCGCCGTCGCAAATGTCATCTACAATTAAACAGTCAATTCCATTTAAATCATCTTCATAAACTTTAAAACCAGATAATTTACCTGTTTTTACGTCTCGGCTTTTACTGCATTCTACCACATCAATTCCGCCTAAAAATTCAGAAACTTTGTAGATTTTCTTTAAAGCTCCTCCATCTGGAGAAATTAATTTTACGTTTTCACCAATGATTTTTAAAATCTGCTGAATAAAGGTATGGTTCGGAATTACAGTACAATTGTTTACCAAAGCCGGAGTAACTTCAGAATGTGCATCAAAAACAAAAACTTTGTTCAACTGAAGTCCGTTTATAATATCAGCATACACTTTTACAGATAATGGTTCGCCGGGAATCATAACACGATCTTGTCTTGCAGCCGGGAAATACGGAATAAACAAATCGATGATTTTAACGTCCATTCTGCGTAAAGCATCAACTGTAATACACAACAAACCTAAATCGTTGAAAGAGTTTAATCTGTGTGTAATTGTTATTTTTTGATTGCTGTCAAAATCGGGATTAATTTTTATATGTGGTTCTCCTCCAGAAAATGTAAAACTTTGAAATTTGATTTCTTCCTGATTTTGGAAAGGAGCGAATTTTGGGTCGAGATTTAGTATCATGGTTTTTAGTTTGCGTTAATTATACGCAAATGTAAAATTAAATTTTAAATAAACAATTTATTTTGTGTAAAAATTACGCAAACTTTATTTCGAAGTGAAACCCTTTCGTGATTAATTCGTTATATTTCAACTTATTAAACTTAAAAAGTTTAGCCGGGCGGCCTGTTTTAATTGGTGAAAATTTTTCTGTTTCTTCTAAAAAACCATAGCTGAGGATTTTTTTTCTGAAGTTTCGCCGGTCAATTTCTTTTTCTAAAATAGTGCAGTAAAGGTTTTCAAGATCTGAAAATAAGAATTCTTCGGGAAGTAAATCAAAACCGATTGGTTCGTAAGTTAATTTTGATTTTAATCTGGAAATTGCTTTTTCGAGTATTAAATTATGATCAAAAGCCAAAGCCGGAATTTCATCTATTTTGCACCATTGTACTTTTTCGGCATCGGTACTCGCTTTGATGTCTAAATTTGAAGCGTCGACCAAAGCATAATAAGCAACAGAAATTACACGATTTCTGGAGTCCCTGTAAATATCGTCCCCAAAAGTGTATAATTGTTCCATAAAAGTCAACTGTACGTTTGTTTCTTCGTGCAGTTCCCGAATAACGGCATCGCTCAAAGATTCAGAATTTTGAACCAAACCGCCTGGTAAAGCCCAATATTTTTCTGAAGTTCCAAATTGTTGTTCAATCAATAACACATATAAATCATTGTTTTTGTATCCAAAAACAATTGCATCGACAGCAATTCTAATATTTTGTAAATTTTCCATAATCCTAAATCATATCAAACAAATATAACGAATGAGAGCCAATTTTATAATCTAATGCACAAGCATAAATTATAAAATTGACTCTCAATAAGTATAAACGTTTATTTTTTAGTTAACCACAATATCTTTCTTTGGACTCACGGTACAGCTTTCAATCGTAACATCTGCCTTAACTTCAAAAGTTCCCGCTGCGCTGTAAGTATGTGAAGTCGTTAATCCCGTTTCGGTTACCGCTGGGCTTCCATCACCAAAAGTCCACTTTACTTTAGATATCGTCTTACTTCCGGCATATTGAATTGAATAATTTATTTTCTTTGAATTACCCGCATCGACTGTATGTTTCAATTCTACAAGAATCGATTCTCCAAAACAATCTACTATTTCCTCGTCATCATGCTTACTGCAAGAAAAACTCAAAAAAGCTATAATAACAACTGCAAAAATTCTTTTAATTTTTTACATAAGTCATTGATTTTGTATTTGTTATGACACAAAAACAAATCTTTTTCCCATAAAAACATAAAAGAGAGAAGTTAGTTTTTACATTCTATTACCATAAAACAATTTTAGTTCTTTAGAAATAATTTCGAAAAACGAATTCAAATTATTGTTTTTTGGCGTCAGCAGATATACAAATTCCTCAGGAACATGAAAACTGTTCCAAACTAATTGCAGCTTATTTTGCTTAATATAATTTCTTGCATTGCAATTCCAGGTCACTGCGATTCCTTCATTTTCAGCCAAAAGTTTAAGCATTTCAGATTCTGAAGGAATAATATAATTAGGAACCATTGATGGTCTTTTTTTATTAAAGGCATGCAGCCAGAATAATTTTATGTGCGGAATTCGCGCATCATGACTATACCATTTTTGTGCATTCAGCCATTGTTCAATTTCCGTAAAATTATCGGCTTTTAATCTTTGGCGGAATTCAGTTATGTCTAAACTTGTCGGCGCAACCATTATCAGTTTAATTTTTCCAACAATTTCATAAGTAGTATCAAACGTATCAAACCTTTTTGTAGTAATGGCAAAATCAAGTTTTTTCGAATTAACCAATTCAAAAAGTTCGTCGTTTTCTGCAAAAGTAAAATCGATTAAATCAAACTTAGAAATTAAAAGATTACCAATACAATCGAAAAGATTTTTTGAAACTCCAACAGAAATTAATCGGTTGGCATCTTCAGCTTTAGCTCTAAAACCTGTTTCAACACTTTCAAGTCTGTCGAGTGCATCTATAATTAAATTATTCAGTAACTTAGCGTATTCGGTTGGCTCAACTCCTTTTGATTTCCGATTAAACAATTTATTCCCTACATGAGCCTCGAGCATAGAAATCTGCTGACTTACTGCAGGCTGGCTCATAAATAATTCTTTTGCGGCAACTGAAAAATTGCCGTTTTTGTAAACTGCTTTAAAAGTTCTGTACCATTCTAGATTAACCATGATATAAATTTGTTTATAGCAAACATAGTTTATTTTATTTTTACTAATATCACTTTCCGCGTAAATTTGTTAAAAATTTTAATCACATGAAAAAAATAACATTATTCGCAATAATTGCATTTGCCGCTGCAGGTGTTTCTGCTGTCGCACAAAAATCAAATAAAAAAGGGATGAAAAAAGTATTATTTGTTGTTACCAGCAACGATAAGCTGGGCAATACCGGAGAAAAGACAGGATTCTGGTCTGAAGAATTTGCTGCTCCTTATTATGAATTATTAGATAAGGGAATTGAAATTACAATTGCTTCTCCGCTTGGAGGGCAGCCGCCAATTGATCCAAAAAGTGCAGATCCTTCATCGGCAACAGAAGACACAAAACGTTTTGACGCTGATAAAGCTTTACAGGAAAAATTAAAAAACACGCTAAAGCTATCAACTGTTAATCAAAAAGATTACGACGCTGTTTTTTATCCTGGTGGGCACGGTCCGCTTTGGGATTTAGTTCAAGACAAAAACTCAATTGCTTTAATCGAAGATTTCTATACACATAAAAAACCTATAGCTTTTGTATGTCACGCTCCGGCTGTTTTAAAAAATGTGAAAGTAAAAGGTGAATATTTAGTAAAAGGTAAAAAAGTTACCGGATTTACAAATGCAGAAGAAGAAGCGGTTGGATTAACTAAAGTTGTTCCGTTTTTATTAGAAGATGCTTTAGCATCAAACGGAGCAATTTTTTCTAAAGGAGCAAACTGGCAGCCGTATGCTGTTGAAGATGGTCTTTTAATTACAGGCCAAAATCCGGCATCATCAAAATTAGTAGCTGGAAAATTGTTAGAAAAATTAAACTAAGGTGCTAAGATACTAAGTTGCTAAGGTTCTAAGATTTTAGCAACTTATCGTTTAAAGCTTAATTAAAAGAATAAATAACTAAAGAGATGCTAAATACTAAGATATTAAGTTTGAAAAAAAACTTAGCCCCTTAGAAACTTAGCATCTTAGAAACTCAAAAAAAATCATGCTAAACTTTGAATTATACAATCCGACAAATTTAATTTTCGGAAAAGGACAAATTGAAAAACTTTCGACTTTAATTCCAAAAGATGCTAAAATCCTTTTGGCTTATGGCGGTGGAAGTATTTTTAAAAATGGTGTTTACGATCAGGTAATCGCAAACTTAAAAGGTTTTGAAATTGTTGAATTTGGAGGAATTGAACCAAATCCGCATTTTGAAACTTTAATGAAAGCTGTTGAAGTTATCAAAGCAGAGAAAATTAATTTTATCCTTGCCGTGGGCGGAGGATCTGTAATTGATGGTGTGAAATTTATTTCGGCAGCCGTTAATTTCGAAGGAAATCCAATTGACATTTTACAAAAAAGAATTCTGATTAAAGAAAACGCTGTACCATTTGGAACTGTTTTAACGCTTCCTGCAACGGGAAGTGAAATGAATTCAGGATCTGTGGTTACAATCGAAGCTACACAAGAAAAACTGGCTTTTGGCGGAAGCGCTTTATTTCCAAAATTTTCTATCTGCGATCCAACAGTAATTGAATCTTTACCAAAAAGACAAATTCAAAATGGTGTTGTAGATGCTTTCACGCACGTAATGGAGCAATATTTAACGTATCCGCACGAAGGTTTTCTTCAAGACAGAATCGCCGAAGGAATTTTGCAGACTTTAATTGAGGTTGGTCCAAAAGTGGTTGAAAATCCAAATGATTATGCTTTGGCTTCGAACTTTATGTGGAGCTGTACAATGGCATTAAACGGATTAATTCAAAAAGGTGTTCCAAGTGATTGGGCAACGCATATGATTGGTCACGAATTAACGGCTCTTTACGGAATTGACCATGCGAGAACTTTGGCAATTATCGGCCCAAGTTTATACAACGTAATGTTTGAAACTAAAAAAGGAAAATTAGCGCAATACGGAAGACGTATTTTCAACCTTTCTGGTTCTGATGACGAAGTGGCAAAAGAAGCTATCAATAAAACAGTTGAGTTTTTCCATACAATGGGAATGGACACAAAACTTTCTCAATACACAGATGATTATACCAAAACTGCAGATTTTATCGTAAATCGTTTCGATGAAAGAGGCTGGAAAGGTTTAGGCGAAAATCAATTGGTAACTTTAGATAAAGTAAAATCTATTGTAGAGCTTAGTTACTAGATAAATTCCAAAATTTAAAAATTCCAAATTCCAATAGCATACTTAATTATTGGAATTTGGAATTTTTTATTTAAAATATAAATCTCATTATAATATCAACAACTTGGAATTTGGAATTTCTAAAATTGGAATTTGTATTTAACTAAAAAAGGCGTTCTTAACAAGTTTAGGAACGCCTTTTCAAAATACTAAAACAAAACTAACTAACTCAATTCTTGATAAATTCATTAAATTCTAATTTACAATTAGTTACAACGCACGTTTTTATCCTTTATTGCATACCTGTTAAAAATATTTTTTATTTTATCCAAACATGCTGAAAACCATTGAAATTAAAGACATTCATCAAATTTCTTAAATCAGATTTTGTATTATTACTACATTATTAAGTACTTTTGTCTTAAATTATTAAAATAATGAGCGGAAAATTAAAATTTGCAGTAATTGGAGGAGGAAGCTGGGCAACGGCAATTACAAAGATGTTATGTGTGAATCTTTCAGAAATTGCCTGGTACATGCGTAATGAATCTGCAATCGAACATATCCAAAAATACAAACACAATCCAAACTATTTAAGTTCTGTTGAATTTGACACCAGCAAACTTAAATTAACAAGCAATATAAACGAAGCAATTGAATTTGCTGATTATATCATTTTTGCGATCCCATCTGCTTTTTTAGATGCCGAATTAAAAAACATGACGGTTTCATTAGCTGATAAAATCATTTTTTCAGCCATTAAAGGAATTGTTCCAGAAACAAGTTTAATCGTTGGTGAACACTTTCACATTCAATACGATATTCCATATTATAATATTGGTGTTATTACTGGCCCTTGCCACGCTGAGGAAGTTGCTCTTGAAAGGCTTTCGTATTTAACAATTGCCTGCGGAGATCCCGAAAAAGCCCGTACAGTTGCAAAATCGCTGTCGGGAAATTACATTAAAGCTAAAATTTCTGATGATATCATTGGTACCGAATATGCTGCAATGCTTAAAAACATTTATGCGATCGCTGCCGGAATTGCTCATGGTTTAGGTTATGGAGATAATTTCCAATCAGTTATGATGAGTAACGGAATTCGCGAAATGAAAAAATTCATCCGTAAAGTTCATAAAATGAAACGTAACATTAATGATTCTGCTTATTTAGGAGATTTATTGGTTACAGGATATTCGGTTTTCTCCAGAAACAGAATGTTTGGAAATATGATTGGAAAAGGATATACAGTAAAAAGTGCTATGATGGAAATGAGCATGGTTGCCGAAGGTTATTACGCAACAAAAAGTGCTTATAAACTAAATCAGGGTTACGGAGCAAAAACGCCTATTATAGACGCTGTTTATGCTGTTTTATATGATGGAAAAGATGCGAAGTCTGTATTTAAGAAATTGACGGAGTCTTTGGATTAGTTTTTTTTGAAGAATATAGAGTATAGAAAATAGACTTATACTTTGAGAATAAAAAAGAGTCAGGACTTATTTAATTTCGTCTTGACTCTTTTTCTTTTCCTGCAAGGTTTTTAAAACCTTGTAGGTATTTATTATAGGTGTGTTAAATTCTAAACCTACAAGGTTTTAAAAACCTTGCAGGAGAAATGCTATTTCACCATTATTCCTTCAACAAACAAAATAGGCACTTCTTCTGTATTATTTTCGTTAATTAAATTCGATTTGAATATGAATTTCTTATCGTACAAAGTACTCCCAATGAAGAATGTTACCATAAATTCATTATTCAAAACTAAAAGGCTTTTCTCTATCATTTCAATCTTTACTACAGAAACAGCCGGAACTTCAACAAAAGCGTGACGCAAAACAGATGTTTTTTTCATTTCACCATCAATAGTTCCAAATGCTTTTGATACCACCATAACACTGTCTAAATTAAAGTCGTTGTCGTTTACAAGATAAGCGTACCATACTTTTTCCATAAAATCATCGCTCCATTCCTGCACCGCAGCAAGAAACACATTTTCAACTTCTGGAATTGTTATATCTTTTTTCATATGAGTCAAAAGTTATAAAGTCAAAAGTCGAAAGTCCCATACTTTGAGACTTTCGACTTTTGACTTTCGACTTAAATTAAATATTTGCTTTAAATTGCTCTAAGAAACGAACATCATTTTCATAGAACATACGTATATCGCCAATTTGGTATAAAAGCATCGCAATACGCTCTACTCCCATTCCAAAAGCAAAACCGTTATATTCGTCTGGATTAATATCGCAGTTTTTCAAAACGTTTGGATCAACCATTCCGCAGCCACCAATTTCTAACCAGCCCGTTCCTTTTGTAATACGGTAATCTGTTTCAGTTTTTAGTCCCCAATAAATATCAATTTCAGCACTTGGCTCTGTAAAAGGGAAATACGACGGACGAAGACGGATTTTAGATTTTCCGAACATTTCTTTAGTAAAATAAAGCAACGTCTGTTTCAAATCTGCAAAAGAAACATCTTTATCAATATACAATCCTTCAACCTGATGAAAAATACAGTGTGAACGCGATGAAATAGCTTCATTACGGAAAACACGTCCCGGAGAAATAGTACGAATTGGCGGTTTATGATTTTCCATATAACGCACCTGAACAGATGATGTATGCGTACGCAATAACACGTCAGGATTGGTCTGAATGAAAAATGTATCCTGCATATCTCTTGCCGGATGATATTCCGGAAGGTTTAATGCAGTAAAGTTATGCCAGTCGTCTTCGATTTCCGGACCTTCAGAAACGTTGAATCCAATATTGGCAAAAATATCTATAATCTGATTTTTTACGATAGAAATAGGATGACGAGAACCAATAATTACCGGTTCTGCAGCACGTGTTAAATCGCCAAAAATTCCTTTTGTTTCTTCTTTGCTTTCAAGTTCTTCCTGAATAACTCTTACTTTTTCTTCAGCAACAGCTTTTAAAGTATTTATTACTTGTCCAAAGTCTTTTTTCTGATCGTTTGGAATATTTTTAAATTCAGTAAAAAGTTCTTTCAATAAACCTTTACTTCCTAAATATTTAATACGGAATTGTTCTAACGATTCTTTATTTTTCTCATTAAAGGCTTTAGCTTCCTCTATATGTTGTTTGATCTTATCTATCATTTTCCTTCGATAATTGAGAGTACAAATTTAAGTAAAAAAGTGAGATGTTATGGGTTAGACGCAAGAAGTATTTCCAAACTCTACTAATATTTTCAATCCAAAATCTAAAATCTACACTCTAAAATCTAAAATTATTTACTCAATAAGTTTTCTTTCTAAAAAATAATTTACAATTGCTTCTTTCATTAAAACAGATTGTTCTCCGGCTTTTAGCGGAGGCAATTGTTCTTTTACTTTGTAATGCGGCCAGCCTTCAGCATCAAAAAAATCAAATTCATAAAACCCATAAGGTTCAAGCAGTCTGCAGATTGCAATATGCATTAAGTTTAATTTTTCATCTTTTTTGAATTCACGGTGCACTTTTCCAAGTTCCTGAACTCCAATTAGGTAAATTATGGCATCCAAATCTAAATCTTCTCCTTGCGAAAATTGATTTGAAAGTATATCGACGAGCTTTTCCCAGCGCTCTTTTAGTTGTGTATCTCTAGACATTTTTATTTATGATTTTAGATTTTAGATTGCTGATTTAAAATCTAAAATCTGCAATCTGAAGTCTTAAATTAGAGCTGCAAAGATACGCAGTTCAAATTTCAATCATACCAAAAATAAAAAATATAGGATTTTAAAATAATATTACCGAAAGTCTGCTTGTTTATTGATATTCAATAACCGTTTTTGAAATCACAAAATTATTCGATTTTGCGATCTTTTTTATTTCTACTGGAAACTCATCAGCATTATACGTTATTTCAAAATTATAATAAACAGGAGTTTCAGTTGTAACAGGACTATAATACTCTCTTGAAGTAACATTATTATTAGATATTCCGTCAAAGCCTTCTGTCTCAAAAACAAGTCGATAATATTTATTCATAAATTTCATCGGGTTGTTTTTATTATCATAAAAATATTTGTTTTTAGAAACTGTTTCAGGACCAAATAAAGAGGATTTCTCTGTAATTTCAGTCGCATTTTTATTCTGATCAAAAGAATATATTGATTGTTCCTGAACTACAAAATTTCCACCTGTTAAGTAACCTGATTTTTGCAAATTAAGAATTCCATTTTTATACCAATACTCAGTTCTCTCATCTTGATTTGCTCCTGATAAAGTATATTCTAAAAGATCTCCATCATAATAAAATGTTGTAGAACCATTTGCAATATCATTTTTAAAATAATTTACCTTACTGATTTTATCTCCATTATATACAAATTCAGATCTGTTTTTACCCGAAGTAACGCTTTTTAAAACATTATTTTCGTATGAAAAATTTAATGTTTGGGTTTCAGAATCGTTCGAAAAATAAATGGTTTCAGTTATTTTTTTTATCAGAATTGATTTTGGATCAACTGTATTATCTTTGTCTCCGTTGTCGTTTGAACAAGATGTAAATAATATAACAGCTAAAATTTTGATTAACAGGTTTTTTCTCATTGTGGTATTTTTTACAAAAATAGAAATATAATTCATTTCATAACCTTACCATGAGTTTTTTTGATATTATCGTTGCCGCGCTTTTAATTTATAGTCTTTATAAAGGAATTAAAAACGGTCTTTTTGTAGAAGTTGCTTCTTTTATTTCGCTGCTATTAGGGATTTATCTTGCGATTAAATTTTCTTCTTTAATAGCTGGCATGATTTCAAAACATGTTTCGTGGAATCCCACTAATATTCAAATTACGGCTTTTATACTAACTTTTATTCTGGTTGTAATTGGTGTTTATTTCCTTGCTAAAATATTAACCGGAATTGCTGATTTTGCAATGCTGGGCTGGATGAATAAGTTAGGCGGAGGCTTTTTCAGAATCTTAAAAACAATCCTGATCTTAAGTATTTTTATTGCTTTATTCGAGAAAATCAATTTCAATAATACTTTTGCTAAAAAAGAAACTTTAGATAAATCTATTTTCTATAATCCGGTGAAAAAAGTCGCGGCTTTTGTTTATCCTTCTATTGAAAAATGGTACGAAACTTTTAAAGAAAAACAGGCTGAGAAACCTGAAGAAGGAAAAGATACTTCTAAAAAAGAATAATATTATTTACAAAGTAAACCCGACAGGTTTTAAAAACCTGTCGGGTTTAATCATATTTATTAATTAGAAAAAACCTTTATAAAAGTTTAAAACTATTATAAAGGTTTTTTTCAAGAGAGATTAATAGCCTCCAGTTTTAACTGGAGGTTTGAGAATAGATATACATACAAGGCTTTAGTCAAAATAATGCATTTAGGCTAAAGCCATTTGGTTGTTGAAACTAAAAAACCTCCAGTTAAAACTGGAGGCAATTCATCTGTTTGTCAGGCTGAGCGAAGTCGAAGCCCTTTTATGTTAATCGAGCCTTCGACTTCGCTCAGGATGACAATAGTTTTCAAAATAATATTTAGAAATTTATTTCTGTTTTCTCACCTTTCTTTAAAGTAATATCTTGTTTTTTATCTCCGAAAATTAAAGTTGTTTTTCCTCCTTTTTTTGAAGAAACAATTACTTTTTCGGGTTTCTTATTACTCCAAGTCATTTCGATTTCAAATCCCCCTCTTGCGCAGATTCCTTTTACAGAACCTTGTTCCCATGCATCTGGTAAAGCCGGAAGTAATCTAATTTCGTTTTCATCAGACTGCACTAACATTTCGGCAACTGCAGCGGCTCCTCCAAAATTACCATCAATTTGAAATGGAGGATGCGCGTCGAATAAATTTGGGTACGTTCCTCCGCCTCTTCTTGGCTTTTCTGTTTTCTTTCCATCGGGATCAACATAACGAAGTAATTCACGGAACATTTTATAAGCACGGTTTCCGTCCCAAAGTCTTGCCCAAAGATTAATTCTCCATCCTTTTGACCAGCCCGTTGTTTCATCGCCTTTTATTTCGAGTGTTTTTCTCGAAGCTTCGGCTAAATCTGGAGTTTTTAATGGCGTAATATGATCTCCCGGAAAAAGTCCGAATAACTGCGATTGATGGCGGTGTTTCGGATCATTATCTTCCCAATCAAAATACCATTCCTGCAGGTTTCCTTTTTTTCCAATTTGATACGGATGTAATTTCGCTAAATCGGCTTCTAATTCCGCTCTGAAATCAGCATCAATATTTAAAATTTTTGAAGCTTTTATCGTTTTATCAAAACATTCACGAATCATCGCTAAATCAGCCGTTCCGCCATACATAGTTGCACCAACAAAGCCATTTTCCAGTTTATATTGATTTTCTGGTGATGTAGACGGTCCTGTAATCAAATTTCCGTTTTTATCTTCCACCAGCCAGCCGCGACAAAATTGAGCTGCGCCTTTCATCAAAGCATATCCTTCTTTCTTTAAATAAGCCTCATCTTGAGTAAAAATATAATGCTCCCAAATATGTGTACTCAGCCACGCTCCCCCCATTGGCCAGCATGCCCACATGGGTTCTTCTTTTCCGAATTGTCCCACGGGATTTGTCATAGCCCAAATATCAGAATTGTGTGCCGCCGCCCAGCCTTCATTTACACCATAAAAAGTCTTTGCTGTTACTTTTCCAGTTACCGAAAGATTCTTTATAAAACTCAAAAGCGGCAAATGCATTTCTGAAAGATTGGTGTTTTCTGCCAGCCAGTAATTTTCCTCCAGATTAATATTCATAGTGTAATTACTGCTCCAAGGCGGATTCAAATACGGATTCCAAATTCCCTGCAAATTTGCCGGAACACCCAATGTTCTTGAAGAACTAATCAATAAATATCGACCGTAATTAAAATACAAAACTTCGAGGTTTTTATCTTCTTTTCCGTCAGCATAACGTAATAAACGTTCGTCTGTTGGTAAATCTGGTGCCGTGGTTTTGCCTAAATCTAAATTTACACGATTATAGAATTTTTGGTAATCAGCAAGATGTGCTTTTTTTATTTCATCGAATGATTTTGAAAATGCGTTGTTTAGATTCTTTTTTGCAATTGCATCTGCAACTCCATCAATAGAAGGATTTTCTTTAAAACCTTTAAAACTAGTAGCAATTGAAACATAAATTACAGCTTCGGTTGCATTTTTTACTCCTATTGTTTTATTGGTTGAAGTTACAGTTCCGTCAGTATTTTTAATTTTTAATAAAGAAGCGAACCTCGTGCCTCTTATAATATTTTTTTCTTTTAAAGCTTCTTTTTCCATCTCTGCCTTTTGTGCGTCTGTTGGAAACGCTGGGAGATATGCCGATTTAAAATATCCAGGATTTTCATGAATCGGTGCAACACCATTCATTGCCAAAACATTATTTTTTACTTCAAAAGTTGATGCTAATAAACTGCTTGGATTAATTTCAAAATTTAAAGCGCCTTTTTGACTGCTTGTTAATTTGATAATCATGATTTGATCAGGCGCCGAAACGAAATATTCTCTTGTATATTTTACGCCGTCAATTTCATAAGTCACTCTTGAAACGGCATTTGAAATATCCAATTCTCGATAATAATTAGAAGCTTTTCCATTATTTGAATGTGTTATTTCTAAAGTCCCAAGCGGCGCATATGACTCGGAGTTTTTACCTTGCAAGTTTTTATTTAATTCCTCTGCAAGTTTATAATCTTCTTTATTTAAAGCCTCTCGAATTGACTTCAGATTTTGATAGGCAAAGGTATTCATATTGGCATGAACAGGTTCTCCCGACCAAAGTGTAATATCATTCAAATAAATTTTATCTGAATTTACGCCTCCAAAAACTGTCGCGCCCATTTTTCCATTTCCTAAAACTAAACTTTCTTCAAAGAAATCTGCTGGCTTATCGTACCATAAAACATGTTTCGACTGCGCTGAAATGTTTGTGTAGTAAGATGTGAAAAGTAAAATGAGAAATGTTTTTATGAGGTTTGAGTTCATTTTGCTGCGTTTTAAATATTACCGTTCAGATGTTCCTACGGAACATTATTGTAATGTTGATTTTTTGGGTCAACGGATTTCATCCGTTGCTACCGATGAATTGTTCCTAACGGAACATTTTTATGATATCTTTTATTCTAACAGGTTTCAAAAAAAGCCGTTCGAAAAGACTTTTTACTTCTTACTAAGGACTAATTACTTCTTACTAAGGACTAATTACTATTTACTAATCACTAAGAACTAAAAACTACTTACTCACTTTATAAACTTCATTCGCCGTAATCATTTCCCAATTATCAGTTCTAAATGGTGATGCCGGAAATTTTTCTTTATTAAAAAGATTGATTTCGGTATCGTCATCTGCCCAACCGTAATGGATGGCAACGGGATTTTGAACCTGATTGCTTGATACAATTACTTTGTTGTCTTTTATTATCGCTTTCGCGGAATGAAAAACTTTGTCTGCTCCGGCGATTTCGAATCCTTTTAGGTTTTCTGAATTATCTGAAGAAGTCAAACCCGAACCAATATTCTCAAAAGTCAAAATAATTTGATTTCCTTTTATTTCCTGCGATTTATAAGTTGGTCCGCTATGAACTTGTTTTTTTCCATAAACATTGTTTAAGGCAACTGCTGCCAAACGTAAACCAATGTCTTGTTTGTTAGTTGGATGAATGTCTTTTGCATTTCCGATATCAGTCGTAACCGCCATACCTGTATTTGGTAATTTTAGCGTTTCAGATTGTGCTTCGCGAAGTTCTGCCCAGCGGCTTCCTACTTTACTATTGCCATTTTGCTCATTGAAAGTTGACAATTGAACAAAATAGAAAGGAAAATCGCCTTGCTTAAATTTTGTTCGCCAATCTGTAATCATTAAGGGAAATGCCTTTTTATACTGATTTGCTCTCCAAACATTCGCCTCGCCCTGATACCATAAAACACCTTCAATTGCATACGGAACCAACGGGTTTACCATGGCATTATATAATAACGACGGATAACTGTTTGGTGACAAAGATGTTTTTACAACAATAACTTTAAATTTCCATCTCCCGTCAAGCGGAATATTTTTACTGCCTAAACTTAGTTTTAAATCGGCAGCGTCGCCGTAGATTCCCCCGCCGCCACTGTTGTCAACGATTCTAACTGCGATAACATTTTTTCCTTCTTTTAAAATATTTGATGGGATTTCATAAACACGTTTTAAATCATATTGTGTATTTCTTCCAACTTCAATTCCGTTTACATATGTAATGTCTTCATCGTCGATTTTTGAAAGATAAAGTGTTGCTTTCTTTTTAATATCTTCTGCAGAAAGTGTAATGGTTTTTCGCATCCAAACCACGCCGTCTAAATCGCCTAAAGACTGATTTTCCCATAAACTCGGCGTATTTAATTCTCCCCAAGATGAATCGTTGAATTCTGAATCCTTAAAAGTATTTTCATTATCTGTACTTACCGGAGTTCCCTGAATTTTTTCGATTCTTTCTTTCATATGTTTTGCGTACAATTTTGAGATAGAATCTACATTAAGTGTTGGAACATCAGCAATCATGGTTTTAAAATCATTGCTTTTTTGAAATGCTTCACGACTTGTCCATGTTTCAACATTCGTTCCGCCCCAAGAAGTATTAATAATTCCGACTGGAATTTTTAATTCAGCATATAATTTTCTGGCGAAATAATATCCAACTGCTGTAAAATTGCCAACCGTTTCTTTATTTGCTTGTTCCCATTTTCCGGCTTTTAAATCGTCTTTTGGTTTTCCGCTTAAATCTTGTGCAACTCCAAAATGACGAATCATAGGGCAATCAGAATTTGCAATTTCTTTTTCGGCATTTATCGTTTTAGAAACCTGAAATTCCATATTCGATTGTCCACTGCAAATCCATACTTCACCAACCAAAACATTTTTGATTGTAATTTTATTTTTTCCGATAATTATTAATTCGAAAGGTCCGCCGGCTTTTTCAGAATTTAGATTTAAAGTCCATTTTCCGTTTTTATCGGCAGTTGTTTTTTGTATTTGTTTGTTAAAATGAACCTCTATTTTTTCATCTGCATCGGCAAAACCCCAAACCGGGATTTTTTTGTCGCGCTGCAACACCATTCCGTCAGAAAACAGCAAAGGCATTTTGACATTTGCGTTAGCTAAAACATTTATTATCAAAAAAATAAATAAGATATTTTTTTTCATTTCTTCTAAATTAAAATTGTTTAAACCATATAAGTGATATAAGTAAAATTAAGTTTTTAATTAATCCTAAACTTAAATTATCTTATATCACTTATATGGTTTATAAAAACTTTTTTACTGTAATCCTTCCTTCAAAGCTGTTAAAGCCTGAGTGTCGAAAACGGTATTATCACTTCTTTTAAAAATTCCAAAACCGTTATTTCCAAGGCTGCCTTCATCCCAATAAAAAGGTAATAATCCATTTGCTTTTGCAGTTTTTACGACCATTTTTAAATAATAGGCTCTCGAAGCTAAATGTAAAGTTAAAGCATCTCCGGTTAAAGTCGTTCTGCGGATTGCTCCAAATTCTCCTAACAAAACCGGAATTCCTTTATCGACAAATTGCGTTTTCATTAATTTGAAATTTTTCTCTAAATCTGCTTCTTCCCCATAAGTTGCATTTCGTTCTGTATCTGTTGTTGAGTGATAATTTGCTCCCCAGTAATAGAACATTTTTCCCCAGGTTTCATCTTTAGTTAAACCTGCAAAATTCCAAGGACTATAATAATGAACTTCAACCATCATTCTGTTGGCAGCTGAATCTGTTGGCAAAGCAGTCATTAATTTGTTTGTTTTTTCAATATCTGTTGTTGGCCCCTGAACCACTAAAGTACGATAAGCATTTTTTCCACCGGTAGAGCGAACTGCATTAATAAATGTTTGATGATACGAAGTTAAAACTGCCATTTGCGCAGCATCTTCAACCGCTGGTTCATTCGCACTTGCAAAAAGCAAATGCTCGTCGAATCCACGCAAATGTGTTGCGATTTGTTCCCAGAATGCTTTTTGTTTGGCATTGTTTTCTACTTTTTTAGCTTCGGTAATATTATTTTCCAACCAGCCGCCGTCCCAGTGAATATTTACGAGAACATACATATCATTATCCACACAATACTGCACCACTTCTTTTACTCTGTCAAGCCATTCAGTTTTGATTTTGGCTGTAGCCGAATTTTCTACATATTGATTCCATGAACAAGGAATTCTTATTGCATTAAATCCATTTGCTTTTACAGCATCAATTAGTGCTTTTGTAACTTTTGGATTTCCCCATGCGGTTTCTCCGCCAATTGCTTCCATTGTATTACCAATGTTCCAGCCTAATTTTATTTTTCCTGCTAATTGTACTGCAGTACTTGACATTCCGGATTGATCTGCCGCAATTGGGTTTGTATTATAATTTGGGTATAAACCAGCAACTACTGCTGCACCTGCCTGAGTAACTGCAATTTGTACAGATGAAGTTTCACCTGAGTTAATTGTAATAGTTGCCGTTCTTGCTTCTGTACTTGTATTTTCCAGAGCTGTTATTTTAACGGTAATAGTTCCAGAAGTTCCTCCTGCCTGACTTATCTGAATCCAGCTTGAATTTGGATTACTAATTGTCCATGCTGTAACATTTGTATTGATCTTTATGCTGGCTTCACTGCCTTTGCTTACAAAATCAATTTTATTGGTATCTACTGTAAGTGTTTTTGTCACTGCTTTTTCTTCTTCTTTATCAGAACTGCAAGCCCAAAGGCTTAAAAAAGAGAAGCATAAAATGCTGCTCAATAAGTAAATTTTAATTGTGTTTTTCATCTTATTTGGTTGTTATAGCGATTTCTTTTTTAATATCTCTTGAAGAATTCCCCACTTTTAAAGTGTATTTTCCTGGTTCAACTGTCCATTTTTTGGCAGCAACATCATAATAAGCCAGTTCTTTTACCGGAACTTTAATGATAACGGTTTGTGAAGATCCGGCTTTAACTAATACTTTCGAAAATCCTTTTAGTTCCTGAGCTGCACGGATTACTTTAGAATTTGATTTTGAAGCATATAATTGAACGACTTCTTTTCCATCAACTTTTCCTGTGTTTTTTACTTCAACAGAAACAGAAATTGTTTCATTTTGAGCATAATCAGTTTTATCTGCTTTAGCATTTTCAAAAGCAAAAGTAGTGTATGATAATCCGTAACCAAAAGGATATAAAGGCGCGATATTTTTAGTGTCAAACCAACGGTATCCTATCAAAATTCCTTCGGCATAATTTACTGTTTTTCCTCCGGGGAAACTGTTTGTGGCGTGCGCCGGAGAATCCATAATATCTTTAGGCATTGTCCAAGGTAGTTTTCCTGACGGATTTACTTTTCCTAATAATACATCGGCTAAGGCATTTCCTCCTTCAGAACCATTAAACCAAGACCAAACTACGGCTGGGCTTTTTTTGCTGATATTTTCAATTTCAAAAGGCGCGCCTGCAACAAAAACAACAATCGTTTTTGGGTTTACAGCTAATACTTTTTGAATTAATTCTTCTTGTCCAAAAGGCAAATGCAAATCTCTACGGTCAGAAGCTTCTGTTTCATAATCACGGTTTGAACCTGCAAAGATGATTGCAACATCAGATTTTTTTGCTGCTTCAACTGCTTCCTGAACTTTTGCCGGATCTAACTTATCGATTGTTACCGGGCCGTTTGAAGTTATGTTTCCTAAATTTCCTTTATTTTTTTCGTCGTAACGTTCTAAATATCCTTCGGCATAATTGATTTTTATTGAAGATGGAAGTCTGTTTTTTAAACCTTCAAGCGGTGTAATTTCTCTTTTGGTTTTTACTCCGGCACCAAATCCGCCAAGAGCGTTTTTCTTTGTCGCGTTATTTCCAATTATGGCGATAGATTTAACTCCATCTAATTTTAATGGCAATGCATTGTTTTCATTTTTCAATAAAACAACCGCTTCTGCAGCAATTTTATAGGCATCCTTGTAATGTGCTTCGGTTGCGATGCTTCCTTTTGTACGCTCGCCACCGCCCATTGCTTTAACTTGAAATAAAACTCGCAAAATACGTTTTACGTGCAGATCAATTTCTTTTTCTGAAACTTCACCAGATTTAACCGCAGCAATCAATTTATCAGCAAGGAAAAATTCATTGAAAGGTTTTGGTGTTCCCATTTCAATATCTAAACCATTTTTCAACGTTTTTGCTGTAGAATGCACCGCAGCCCAATCTGAAACAACAATTCCTTTAAATCCCCATTCATCACGAAGAATTTTATTGAGCATATAATCGTTTTCACATAAATATTCTCCTCTAAATTTATTGTAAGCTCCCATTATACTGTATGCTTTTGCTTCTTTTACTGAAGCTTCAAAAGCCGGAAGATAAATTTCACGAAGTGTACGTTCGTCAATTTGTACATCGACATAATCACGATTCGTCTCCTGATTGTTTGCGGCATAATGTTTTACACAAGCCATTACATCTTTTTCCTGTAAACCAACAATCAATGGCACAGCGATTTTTTTATTCAAAAACGGATCTTCAGACATGTATTCGTAAGTTCTTCCTCCAAGCGGCGTTCTTACCATATTGATTGCCGGCGAAAGTAACATGTCTTTATCTCTTGCGCGTAATTCTTCTCCTAAACTAGTTCCAAAAGTATGCGCCATTTCTGCATTCCACGTTGCTGCTAAAGCGCCGCCTGCCGGATAATAGGTTGCAAAATCGTTTGTCCATCCAGCCGGAGCCCAATTATCACGTGAAATTTCTTCACGGACTCCAAGCGGTCCGTCGGCCATTTTTAATTCCGGAATTCCTAAACGTTTTACACCTGCATTGGCGAACATGCTGTTTCCGTGCAGCATTCCGATTTTTTCCTCAAGTGTCATTTGAGAAATTAATTTATCTATTTCGGCATCATGTTCTGAACCAATTTCTTTTCCCTGATATTCTTTCTGAGCTGCTTCAGAACCAGAATTCTGTGCTTCATTTTTACATGAAACAAAAAACATTAGTGTCAGCGCTGCCGAGAAGTATATAAATTTGTTTTTCATTGATTGTGGTTTATTAATTTTTGACAGTTATGCTAGTAAACCCGACAGGGTTTTAAAACCTGTCGGGTTTGAATATTTTCATAATTACAGTTTTTTAAATCTAATTGCTGTTCCGCCCGCTCCGCCTAATTTTAATTTTAGCGAATCTGAAGCTTTTACTGTTTTCTTTGAAATTGCTACTGCTTCAGGATTGTGTTTTTGATCTGTTCCTTCTGCATCGGCATAAATTTGTGCTTCGTAAGTTGCATTTTTATCTAAGAATGATAATGAAATTTCAAGATCTCTTGGATTTTCATTTGTGATGCTTCCTAAAAACCAATCGGCGCTGTTTCTGTCTTTACGAGCCGTTGTGATATATTGACCAATTTCTCCGTTTAATACTTTTGTGTCTTCCCAATCTGTCGGAACATCTTTTAAGAATTGCAATGCTGGTTTTCCTTCGTAGTTTTCAGGAAGATCGGCAAGCATTTGAATTGGAGAATAAGTCGTTACATAAATCGCCAATTGCTGCCCAACTGTTCCCTGAATTCTTTTTCCCGGATAACCTTGTTTTACCTCAACATCAAAAATTCCCGGTGTAAAATCCATCGGTCCAGAAAGTAATCTTGTAAACGGAATTATGCTTAAATGATTCGGCGGATTTCCTTCGCTCCAAGCATTGTATTCTTGTCCGCGCGCTGCTTCTCTCGAAACCATGTTCGGAAAAGTTCTACGTTCTCCAGTATCTTTTATCGATTCGTGGTATAAAACGGCTAAATCATATTGTGCCGCCTTTTCTAAAATGTATCTGAAATAATTTACTCCAAATTGCCCAAAATGCATTTGTTTCATATTTAATTTAGAACCTACATGACCAATTTTTACGGTATGAATTCCAAGTTTTTTGTATAAGGCAAAACCTTCGTCAACTTGTTTTAAATAATTAATCAAGTTTGAACCTGTTTCGTGATATCCGATTAATTCGATATTCTTTTTCTTTCCGTACTCGACTACTTTTTCTAAGTCAAAATTGTCTGCATTTTGAGTAAAACTGAACATGTGCATACGGTTTTCATACCAACCCGGTGTCCAGCCTTTGTTCCAGCCTTCGATCAATAAATGATTAAAACCTTCTTTAGCCGTAAAATCCATATATTCTTCGGCGTGTTTTGTGGTTGCACCTTGTTTGTCGCTTTCCCAAAAAGTATATTTTCCAATGTGCATTCCCCACCAAATTCCTAAATATTTATAGGGTTTGAAATAGCTGTTTGTGTTTTTTAATTTGTTTGGTTCGTTTAGATTTAAAATCAAATAAGACATAATTAAATCTGCTGGTTTTTCGCCTATTTGAATGGTTCTCCAAGATGAAGTGAACGTATCTTTTACACGAACTTTTACGCCGTCTGACCAAGGTACAAGATCGGTTTTTAATTGTGTTCCAACATTGTTTACCAAAGTTGTGCTGGCGTAATCAATTAGATTTGCTTCATGAAAGCTCAAGGCTAATCCGCTTTTACTTTCTATAGTTAATGGAGTTAAAACGGTGTCCAGTTTACTAACCGGCGCGGCTTCAAATAAATATTCGTCTCGGTTTTCTCTGTTGGCCGGAATCCACCATGCTTTTCCATCTTCTTTTAAATTAAAAGTCGTTTTTTCATCCATAATGAAAATACTGTCTTTTACATTTTGTTTTGGATATACATATCGAAAGGCAACTCCGTCATCGAAAGCCCTAAACTGAATTTCCAATTTACGTTTGTTTCCTGTTTTTTGCTGTAATTCTACAGATAACTGATTGTAATGGTTTCTAATGTTTTTCTTTTCTCCCCAAACTTGTTCCCAGGTTTCATCAAAAGTGGAGTTTTTGACATTTTTGATTTCGAAGTTGGTACTGAAATCTTCATTTCCTTTCAGTAAAAATCCTAAATCCGATGGTGTAATTACTTCGGTTTTTCCGTGTGAAACGGCATATTTAGGAGCATTTTTTACAAGCTCAAATTTGATTTTATTTTGCCCGTTTGGCGACACTAGTTCGTACGCATTTTTATTTTTCTGACTGTATCCAATCGAAACTGAAAGTAATAAAGCGGGAAGAATGAGGTAATTTTTCATGATATTTTTCTTAATTCATTTTTAATAAATCGGGCGTTGGCAGGGCTTTCGCCCGATTTAGAAACTCAACAAAAACTTATTTTTAATGCTGTATGTGATTTTTAAACACATAGAGACATAGATTTACTAAACTTACAAAAGGCGTTTCACTTGTTTAAACAAACATAGCTGGATTTGAATATTAGACTTTCACATCTACCTTATCTCGTAAAGATTTTATATCGGTAGAAAAAAAAGATAAATCCGTTTCCAGTGTCCCGTTAGGGACTATATGTTTTTCAAAATTTGTTTAGTCCCTAACGGGACAAAATTATAATGCGAAATATTTTTTTCTACCGATATAAAATCCCTACGGGATAAAACACAATCGGCATAATTGCATTATTTCTATGTGTTTATTTTTTGCCGCAGATTACACAGATTAAAATGATTTTTTTAAATTCTTTGTGTTTATTTTTTCACGCAGATTCTGCAGATTTATAATTCTCAATTTTTAATCCTTTTAATCTGTGTAATCTGTGGCATTTATCTTTATTTTATCCACTCTGTTTTAAAAGTGGTTTTTCCGTTTAATGGGTTTGCAGTTACTTCAAAATTGTTTCCGTTTTTGGTCAATTTTATTTCCTGAACTGTAGTGTCATTTGGCAAAAATACTTTGGCTGTCGCCGAAGTTGTTTTATCACTTGCATATACTTTTAAAGTTAATTTACTCCAATCCATGTCTTTTGTAGATTGTGCTAAACCAATGTGAGGCAATGCTGTTCCGTCTTTTACCAAAACTACGATTGGCACTTCGCCAGCTTTAATTTTATGCCAGCCAGATTGATACACTTTTTTAGTTTGGTAATCGATCCAAGTTCCTTCCGGAAGATAAACATCTCTTTCTGTTACTTCTTCAAAAAGCGGTGCAACCAAAATACTTGATCCGAATAAATATTCATTATCGACTAACCAAGCTCCCGGATCGTTTGGATATTCTACAAATAAAGCACGCATCATTGGCAATCCTTTTTGAGAACTTTCTTTTGCCTGAGCGTAGATATACGGCATTAATTCGTAACGCATATTATCGGCTTTTCTAAATCCTTCAAGGAAATCTTTGCTGTATAACCAAGGCTCACGCGGAGGTTCGCCGTGGCTTCTTACATGTGAAGTAAACATCCCGAATGGTGCCCATCTTCTGTATAAATTCTCCGGAGATTTTGTAGCAAATCCTCCAACATCATGACTCCAGAAACTGAATCCACTTAAGCCTAATGAAAGTCCGCCGCGTAATTCTGCCGACATTGCTCCATTTGAAGTTTCGGCATCTCCTCCCCAATGTAGAGGATAACGCTGAGATCCAGCCCATGTACTTCTTGCCCAGATTAAAGTGTATCCTTTTTCTTTTTGTGTAATTTCGGCGACAGCCTTATTATATCTTAATGGGTATAAATTGTGTTCATAAAATCCTGTTCTTCCTGAATGGTAAATTCCGTCTGGCGGTGCAGCTTCTCCAAAATCAACTTTGAAAACTGAAACTCCTTCATCAAATAATTTTTTCAATTTTGCCTGATACCATGTTACTGTTTCTGGATTTGAGAAATCTAAAACAGCATCTTCATAAGGAAGATTTCCTTTTCTGTCTCTTACGGCTAAGTTTTTGTCCATGATTTCAGGGAACAAAGTATTCTTTGGTGTGAAATATGGTAATTGCCATAAACACACATGAAAACCATCTTCTTTTAAATCTGACATCATTTTTGTTGCATCAGGAAAACGAGCTTTTGCAAACTCATAATTGTTTCTCCAATCTACATCAAACCAACCTGTATCAAAGTGAATAACATCTGTTGGGATTTTGTATTTGCGTAAATCTTTTGCTACTTCTCTTCCTTCTTTTTCTGAGAAATAAGTAATACGGCTCATCCAGAAACCGAATGACCAAAGCGGCGGCATTGCAGCTTTTCCGGTTAAATTGGTGTATTGATCTAAAACGTCTTTTGGCTCTCCAATGAAGAAAAACAAATCGGCTTCATCATCGCCAATGTACATTTCGTTGGCACTTCCAAAATATCTTCCAAAGTCAACGGTTATTGGTGTAGAATGATGCATAAAAACTCCGTAGCCGCGGCTGCTCATGTAAAACGGAATTGGTTTGTACATCGTTTCATTTTGGATTCCGTTTGCATCATCTGTCCATAAAACAACTTTTTGACCACGTTTATTGAACTGTGTGAAAGATTCTCCGCAGCCAAATATTTTTTCGTCTGGTTCTAAGCTAAAAGCTGCGCCCATACTTCTTGAATAATCGCTGTTTCTGCGAACGTACGAGAACGGAAGTGTTGGTGTATAGGTGTTTTTAAAATCGGTATCATGAAGTGTGCTTGTCAGCAATTTTCCGTTTTCATCGTAAATTTTTACGTGCCACGGTTTTGTCAAAATTTCAACTCTTCCGTGTTTACTTGTATAACTGTGACCGCCCTCGATTTTAGAATATTTCCATAATTCAGGATGATTTGGCGCAACACCGTCAACCAGCATCAAGGATTCTTTTTGTGGATGAAATTGCGGACCTGAAGTTGTTTTTATTCTGATGGTTCTGTCTGAAACAAACTGAATTTCGAATGGTAAAACAGGAGATTCTTCATATTCTGTTGTTGGAAATTCGTTTGCTTTTTCTACATCTGGTTTCATCATCATATTGTTGAAAGCCTGACGTGTTTTGTAATTGTATCTCAGATATTTTATGGTTCCTTTTCCGGTTGCAGGATCAAAAGAAGCCAATTCATCTGCAAAATAAAAAGTGTTCAGGTAATTCTGAAAATCTTTACTGATATCAATTGGTGCGTTTAATACATCTGCATTTTGGATTTGCGCCGATGCTTTTGGCGTAAGCAGCAATCCAAAAATACAGATTGAAAACAAAGTGGTTAGTTGTGCGTTTTTCATTAGTTAATTTATTCTATTTGTTAGTTCCTCCTGGAAGGTTTTTTCAAACCTTCCAGGTTTAATTTTTTCTTCTATTTAAAATCTAATTATACATTTTATTCATCCTGCAAGGTTTTCGAAACCTTGTAGGTTTATATTTTTTCCTCTATTTAAAATCTCATTATACCTACAAGGTTTGAAAAACCTTGCAGGAACGTTGACGTTATATTATTATTCTGTTGTAATTACTATTGTTGCGGGTTTTAATCCGTTTGCCTTTGCGGTTAGTTCCAGTCTTCCTGATTTATCTCCAGATTGAACGATTACTAAACATTTTCCATTTAAAGCGGTATGTTTTGAACCTTTATACGATTCGTGACTTACGGGATCTCCGCTGCAAACGCCTACGATTTTTCCGTTTCCTGTTAATGAAAAGTTGATTTCGTTATTGGCGTTTGGAACCAAAGTTTCTTTACCATCTAAAATATCTACGGTTACAAATGACAAATCATTTTTGTCTGCTTTAATAGTACTTCTGTCCGCTGTTAGTTTTAATTGCGAAGGATTTCCGGCTGTTTTGATTTCTTTTTCTAAAACAACTTTTCCGTTTTTACGAGAAATTACTTTTAGAGTTCCCGGCTGAAAAGGGACTTCCCAAATTACGTGTAAATCATCTCCTTTTTTGCTTCTTTTTCCAACTGATTTTCCGTTTACGAAAAGTTCCACTTCATCGGCATTATTATAGTAGGCCCAAACGTCGACAGTTTGTCCGGCTTTCCAGTTCCAATGCGGAAAAATGTGAAGTACGGTTTTGTCTGTCCATTCACTTTGGTACATATAATAAACATCTTTTGGGAAACCGGCTAAATCTACAATTCCGAAATAGGAACTTACTGACGGCCATTCATATGGGGTTGGTTCTCCGATATAATCAAAACCTGTCCAGATATACATTCCCGAAAGGAAATCGTATTTTTTAATCACTTTCCAGGTTGCTTCGTGCGTTGAGCCCCAAGGTGCCTGTACCTGATCGTAAGCTGAAACGGTATTACCCGGATTTCCATCTGTAAATTTAAGGTCCCATCTTACCGGCCATTTTTTAATCGAATCAGAAACGGCATCGTAATAACCGCGAGTTTCTAAAGCCGAAGTAGTTTCGGTTGCGATGAAAGGAATTCCAGGGAAATTCTTTTGATGATATTGATAGGTTTGATGTGCATAATTATATCCGATTAAGTCTAAAATACCAGATTTTGCAATAGCGTTAAACTGAACATTCTTTTTTTCGAATTGTAATGTTACGGCATCAATATTCATATTTACCGGCGGGTTCATTGCTGCTGTAAGCGGACGGGTTTTGTCATTTATTCGAACGATTTCTGCCAATTCTTTTGCAATTTCAACACCTGTTTCATTCCATTGTTCCGGAATTTCGTTTCCAATACTCCATATAAAAATACTTGGGTGATTTCGGTCACGGCGCAATTGATCAACTAAATCTTTTCTATGCCATTTGTCCCAATCATTTGCGTAATCGTATTTGGTTTTGTTTTGTTTCCACATATCAAAAGCTTCATCCATTACAATGAAACCCATTTTATCACATAAATCTAAAAGTTCCGGGGCAGGTGGATTATGAGAAGTTCTGATTCCGTTTACGCCCATTTCTTTCAGAATTTCTAACTGACGTTCGATTGCACGCGTGTTGATTGCAGAACCTAACGGGCCTAAATCGTGATGCATGCAGACTCCTTTTATTTTGACTTGATTTCCGTTTAAAATAAAACCTTTGTTCAAATCAAACTTAAAATCCCTGATTCCGAAATTGGTTTTGTATTGATCAACGATTTTATCATCAACAGAAATCTCCGTAACAACTGTATACAATTCTGGTTTTTCAACTGACCATAAAACTGGCGATTCTACTTCTGCTTTTACATTTAGCAATGTGCCGCTTTTTGGAGTAAGCGTTATATATGTAGTGGAGCCTGATGTAACTTTTTTATCTTCCTTATAAATGGTAGTTATTAATGTTAACTTTTTTGATTCTGAATAATCGTTCTGAATTCTAGTTTCAATATTTACAGAAGCTTTTTCGGCAGTAACTTTTGGAGTTGTAACATAAGTTCCCCAATGTTCAACATGCAATTTATCTGTAGTTTCTAACCAGACATTTCTAAAAATTCCTGATCCTGAATACCATCGTGAATTTGGTTGTTTTGAATTGTCAACCTTTACAATTATTTCGTTGGTTTTTTCTCCATAATTTAGGTATGGCGAAAGGTCATATTGAAAGCCAATATATCCGTTTGGACGTTTTCCTAAATAATGTCCGTTTATCCATACTTCGCTGTTTTTGTAAACGCCATCGAAGGCTATTGATATTGTTTTATTTATATCTTCAGATGGGATTTTAAAAGTTTTTTTATACCACCCTAAGCCTCCGCTTAATGATCCGCCACCATATCCTGCCGGACTTTTTTCATCAAATTTTCCTTCAATGCTCCAATCATGCGGAACATCTAAGGTTCTCCATTTGGTTGAAGCTCCAATTGTATCTTTATCTATTATACTATCATTTAAATGAAAACTCCAGTCTGCATTAAAAGAGATTTTTCGGTTTGAAAAAGCATCTTCTTTTTTACTGCAGGAGCTTAATAAAAACATCGCAGAAAAAATCAAAACTGAAAGTCTGCTTAGATATTTAAATGTGGTTTTCATAGATAGTAGTTTTTGTGGTTTGTATAACAAATATAAACATACCGATAGGTGTCTGTATCGATCCCCTACCGGTAGTTTTCTTTTTTATAATGTATTATGGTTTAGGCTTGTAGTGAAAAACGATTAAACAAACGCCTTCACCTTTTCTGCTTTGGTTACGAATAACGGCCAGACGCAATGAATTATCTTTAAGTTCAACCACTTTTACACTGTACCAAATAGCACAATCTGCATAATAATCTCCACCATACAACATCTCTACGCCTCCATTAAAAATTAATTTATTATTGGCGATTTCAAAACTATAAGTTCCTTTTTTAGTTGTCTGCACATTACTGCTAATTGCCGTTTGTTTTACGGTAGTATTGTAACCTCCGTTCAAATCAAAATACATTTCTCCCCAGTCTTTGCTTGGCATGATCCATGAATTACTTGCATAATCCGGAAACCAGTTCCAGTTGTCTCCAGAGGCTGCTGGATAATCTAAACCTGCCCAGCCAACCGGATCAATAAAATCCAGAACCCAAGTTTTACCTGCTACGCCATTAGTCAGCATTGCCCATTTTGGATCGCTGAAATATGTTTCGTCATTTTCTTCAACATTTACTTCTACCGGGGCTGCATCTACAGAACCTCCTCTTGTGTAAGCGGTAAAATAAACCGTATACTTTCCTGCAAAAGGAAATGTAATTTGATCTTCGCCTTTATTAGAATGTCCTAATTCATTGCCATTTCCGTCTACATATCTCCAGTATGGAATTACATCAGAATCTTGATTTTTTAAGGTTACTATATTCTTATTTGCAGCATTCTGTGTTACCGAAAACTTAAGTGTTGACGGTGTTAAAGTTATTGCTGGCAAACTCTCGCGATCTTCTACCGGCTCGCATGAAAACAGTAGTGAGCTTAGGGTTATTGCAGCTATTAAAATATATAATATACGTTTCATAATAGTTTGTTTTTAGTTAATTACCAACCTGGATTTTGTGAAATAGTACCGTTAGAAAGAACTATTTGAGATTGCGGTAATGGAAACCAGCCTTGCGTTTCTGTTCTAAATGTTACATTAAATTGAGAATCAACATTTGTATTGTCAATTTCAGCTTTAGCTACAGCTACTCCTTGTCTGATTAAATCGAAATAACGTAATCCTTCCAGAGCTAATTCTAATTGGCGTTCTTTCATGATGGCAGCTTTATTAAAATTAGCCACTGTTAATCTGTGATTTGTATCTTTAAACGCTCTGTCACGAACTCTGTTTATATCTGCCAATGCCAAAGCACTATTAGTTTCTAAATTTAATTCGGCAGCCATTAACAATACATCCGAAAAACGAATAACAGCAAAATCCTGATAGTTATCAATTTGGAAATTTCCTCCGTTTGCTTCTACAATACTTGTTCCTGCATCATTGTTAATTGGGCAGTATTTTTTCCATGAGTATCCTGTGTATTGACGCTGCTCTCTTGCTACCGGATCAAAATTTAAAGGGTTTCCTTTATAACTTTCATTTTTATAATCAATGATTGTTGCGTCTCTGCGGGTATCTCCCGGTTCGTAAGCATTATACAATTTAGGAGTAACAGTTGCACCGCCCCATCCTGTTGCATAAGGACCAATTGCGCCGCCTCGAGGTGCAATATTAACCTGAAAACGGTTTCCTTCATTTAAATTCCAGTCTCCTTTTCCTGAACCATTAAAACGAACAGCCCAAACCATTTCTGTGTTGTCTTCTCCGGCAAATTTGTCGAAAGATGCTGCTAACCAAAGATTAGCAAAATCAGCAACCAATCCGTGGCCGCTATTATTCACTACATCATTAATATAAGTAACGGCTTGTGCTTTAGTTATAACTCCTGCTAAGTCCGTTTTTTTATAATAATCAGTGTAGAATAAAAAGGTTCTTGCTAAATAAGCTTCTGCAGCCCATTTTGTAATACGCCCATAATTTGCATTTCCTGCTTGAGAATAATTATCATTGTTTAAATTATCTGAAGCGAATTTTAAATCATTTGCTATCAAAGCGTAGGTTAACTCAGCCGGTTGTCTTGGCAATAAAAATTCGCTTGCCGAAATAGTATGATCTAATGGTACAATATCTCCAAACATTTTAGCTGCCATAAAGTGGAAATGCGCTCTTAAAAAACGAGCTTCTGCTTCGTATCTTGTTTTTAGAGCTGTATCAGATCCCCAGTTTACTCTATCCAGATTTTCTAATAAAATGTTGGCTCTGTAAATTCCTAAATAGGCATATTTCCATACATCAGCATTCATTTCTTTATTCGAAACAAATAAAAATCTATCCCATTCTATATCTGTCTGCGCATCGGCAATCCCATATCCTCCAAAACAATCATCAGAAGCCTGTTCACTTATCAATAAAGGTCCGCCGTAAGCTTCGCGTTGTAATACATCATAAACAGCAATCAATCCTGAATAGGCATCGGCTGGAGTTCTATAAAAATTCTCTTCAACTTTGGTCGTAGAAGGTTCTGTATCTAGAAAATCATCTGAACAAGCTCCTAAAACGAACAAGCTTGAGACAGCTAATAATTTTATATATTTTTTCATCGTTTTCATAATTTAAAAGTTAACATTTAGACCCATCATGTACGTACGTGGCTGTGGGTAATATCCAACATCAATTCCTTTCGCCCACGGTTGTGTTAAGTTACCGTTGCTGTCTCTTGCAGTATTCCCAAATCCAATTTCAGGATCCATTCCTTTATATTTTGTAAAAGTGAATAGGTTATTAGCTGCAACATACAATCTGAATTTGCTGAAGAAGTTCAATTTGTTTGTCAGTTTTGTTAAATCACAACCAAAAGTTGCATTCTTAATTCTGAAGAAATCAGCATTTTGAACATATAAATCAGAAAACTTCGTGTAATTTCCATTTGAATCTGTTCCGTAAGTAACTCTTGGAACTCTGTTAGAACTTCCTTCTGTAGTCCATCTGTTTAAAACATCTGTAGTATAGTTTGTGTAACCGCGTGTTGGGTCGTGAATGCCGAAAACATTTTGGTTTCCTGCAACTCCATAAGTATTAACCGTTAAGTCAAATGCTTTGTATGATAAGTCAAAATTAAAACCATAAGTAAAATCAGGGTTTGGATCTCCAACTTTCGTTTTATCATTAGCATCGATTTTTCCATCTCCATTTAAATCTACAAAACGAACATCTCCAGGCGCTGCACCCGGTTGTGCGCTTGCTGCAACTTCTGCCGCATTCTGAAAAATTCCAGCTGTTTTTAATCCGTAGAAATAACCTATTGGCTGCCCAACCTCAACACGGTTCAACTCATCTGTTCCCTGAAATAATAAATTTGGATCTCCGTGAATAATACCTTCGCTGTTTGCAACTCTAAGTACTTTGTTTTCATTGTGTGAAAGATTGGCGTTTACGGCAAAATTCCAATTTTCATTAAACTTAGTATGATAGGCTAAAGCAATTTCAAATCCTTTATTTTGAATATCTCCTCCATTAATATAAGGAGCTGTAGCACCTGCATAAACTGGAATCGATGCTAAAACCAGCCAGTCTTTTGTTTTTTTATCGTAGTAATCAAATGTTAATGAGAAGTTTTTAAACAAAACAGCATCAAATCCAAGATCTAATTGCTCTGACGTTTCCCATTTTAAGTCAGGATTTGAAAGCTGATCCGGGCTTGCACCTGTTTGTAATGTTTCTGTTCCTGTCCCAAAATGATAGTTTTTATTGTACGAACTAATAGTTGACATATAAGAAAAAGCAGGAATTTGATCGTTACCATTTTGTCCCCAGCTTGCTCTGATTTTCAATGAATTTAAAACTTTATTTTCTTGAAAGAAAGCCTCTTTATCGACATTCCAACCTGCCGAAACGGATGGGAAATATCCATATCTGTTTGAAGCTGCAAAGTTTGATGAACCGTCTCTTCTTAAAGTTGCTGTAAATAAATATCTGTTGTTGAAATCATACAATAAACGTCCGAAATAAGACTGAATTCCGTAATCGCTACGATTTCCTTTTACTGTATTTGATGTCTGGTCTGTAGCATTACTTAAATAAGCATGAGCAAAATCATCAAAAGTTAAGTTTTTACCCGTTGCTTCCATGAAATCTGAAGTATTTTTTTTGGCAGAAGTACCAACTAATACATCAAAATTGTGAACTCCGTTTAAAGTTCCTTTGTATTGAACCGTGTTTTCAAAAATCCATCCTAAAGATTTAGTTGCGTTTTGAGTAACGCTGGAAACCGTATTATTATCATTTGAAGAAAGAGAATAAACCGGCTTGAAAGAACGGTAATTACTATCTGTCATATCAACACCAAAACTTGTTCTGTAGGTGAAATTTTTAAAGAATTTTAATTCTGCAAAAATGTTTCCTACGTAACGGTTTGATTTTGTTTCATTGAAGTTATTATAATACAATGATCCTAGCGGATTACTAATATCTGCTGAAATAGAAGAATGAGCAAAACCTCCATTTGCATCATAGGCTGAATCAATTGGCGCTGCATTCAAAAAGCTTCTGATTGCGTTACTGTAAATTCCCTGATCTGCAACTCCTGAACTTTTAATATTGGCAAAAGAGAAGTTTTCTCCAATTTTTAAATAATTTTCAATTACTTCTGAAGTTGAGTTTACATTGAATGTAATACGATCATATTGTGATTGATTTGTTGAACCGCCAATCATACCTTCTTGTCCGTAATAAGACAATCCGGTTGCAATTGTAGATTTTTTATCACCACCGCTAATAGTAAGCGAATGGTTTTGTTTTATTGCACCTTCGTTAAACAAATCGTCCTGCCAGTCATGATTTGGAAAAGCAGCGATTTGTGCCTGCGTGTACAATGGCGTTAAACCAGAATTTACACGTGCCTCATTCATGATAGTAGTATATTCCTGCGTATTCAATAAATCCAGTTTTTTAGCTACTTGCTGAAAACCTGTATAAGAATTAAAAGACACATTCATTTTACCATCTTTTCCTTTTTTTGTTGTTACCAAAATAACCCCATTTGCCGCTCTGGCTCCATAGATAGATCCTGCAGAAGCATCTTTTAGAACGTCAACCCTTTCTATAGAAGAAGGATCAAGATATCCAATTCCGTTATCTACAACAACTCCATCCACTACATAAAGAGGTGTATTATTTCCTGCTGTTCCAACTCCACGAATGTTTACTGCCATTCCCGCTCCCGGCTGTCCTGAAGTTGAAGTAACATTTACACCCGCAGCCTGACCTTGTAAAGCATTTGTAACATCTAAGGTTGCTACCTGCTGAATGTCTTTTCCTGAAACTAATGAAGTTGCGGCAGTATTTACCTTTTTCTTTTGTGTACCGTAACCGATAACTACAATTTCTTTCAGTTCTGCAGTTTCTTCCTGCATCGTAACATTGATAGTTTTTTGAGTTCCTACTGTTACTTTCTGTGTTTTAAATCCGATAAAAGTAAAAACAAGAACGTCTCCGGTTTTTGCTTCTATTTTATAATTTCCATCAAAATCGGTTGCGGCGCTAATTTTAGTTCCTTCTACAGAGACAGACGCTCCGGGAACGCCCATTCCGTCAACAGCCGATGTTACAATTCCATTCACAGATCGGGATTGTGCCTGAGCAAAAGCCGACTGCATCATAAATAAGCTAAACAACAGCGTCGTGCAAAACGAGAGCATTGTTGTTTTAATACAATATTTGCTTTTCATAGTAAATAAGAGTTGGTTTAAATTAAGTTAGTTACGTTTATTGTGATCAAAGTGTAAGTTCTTTTTCTCTATAATTTACCTTCTCATTCTAATTCAAAAGTTAGTTTTTTAAAACTTATAGTCATATTGAACTTATCTTATGGTAAATTTGACTACAAGTGTAAAACTTTTTTTCTATTTTAGCAAAATATTAAGGTTATTTTTTTTCAATTCTGATTTATAGGGATTTATTTTTATTAATCTAACAAGAACAAAGCTAAAAGTGAGAGAAAAAATATTGAAAAAATCATGTTGCAGCATTTTGACAATCAATAGTTTAAAATATTTTTGTTCTGAAATTGGTTTTTCATCATAATTTCAAACAACTGACTATCAATTTTTTGCTTTGTTAAAAAAATATTAAGTAATCAAAAAAGGCAGTTATGCATTTTATTTATTTAATTTGTCAAAATTTATTTCGCACATGGATAAAAAAGTAGATGCCGACTCTGTAGCAAAAAACGAACAAAATGCAATGAACGCAATCACGATTGACTGCGTTGTTTTTGGTTTTGATGAAGGAAGTTTGGAAGTACTTTTAATCCAGCACGCAGAAGGTATTAGCAAAGGGAAATGGGGCCTTCCCGGCGGATGGATTTATAAAAAAGAAAGCACTGATGATGCGGCACATCGTTTATTGAACGAACTTACAGGTCTTGATAATATTTATCTGGAGCAGTTAAAAGCCTTTGGAGACCCAGATCGTTTCCCGCTTCGACGTGTTATCACTATTGGTTATTATGCTCTTGTAAAAAGAGAAGATTATAATATTAAAGCCGGTTTTACAGCTTCTGATGCTAAATGGTATAAAATCAACAGTATTCCTGATTTGATTTACGATCACAACGAAATTTTATCTTATAGTATCCGAAATCTTCGCAACCGCGTTCGTCAGGCGCCTATTGGATTTAATCTTTTACCGGAAAAATTTACTTTGCTGCAGTTGATGCATCTTTATGAAGAAATTCTGGGGATTGAAATGGATAAATCTAATTTCCGTCGAAAAATTCTGCACATGAAATTATTGGTTGCTTTAGATGAAAAACAACAAGACGTTTCGCATCGTGCTGCTAAACTTTATAAATTTGATCCAGACATTTATAAAAAACTGACTGAAAAGGGTTTCAATTTTGAATTTTAAAAAATAAGCATAAAAGCTAAAATGGCAACAATATCTTCTAAAAAAACTTCTATAACCGAAAGCAAATCTGCTTCAAATAATGCGACAGCAATTGACGGAATTTCAATTGATTGTGTCATTTTTGGTTTTAAAAAAGAAAGTCTTGAAGTACTTTTAGTTCAGCATGCCGGCGGAGAAAGTGAAGGAAGCTGGGGAGTGTTAGGAGGCTGGCTGAAAAGGGAAGAAAGTGCCGATGATGCTGCACAGCGAATTTTATACGAACTTACAAGTCTGGACAATATTTATCTGGAGCAGTTAAAAGCTTTTACAAATCCGGCTCGTGTTCACGATCGCCGCATTGTAACTATTGGATATTATACGCTTGTAAATCAAGAAGATTATAATGTTAGGGCAAGTATAGCAGTTCGTGAAGCAAAATGGTGTAAGATAAATGAGGTTCCCAATTTGATTTTTGATCATAATGAGATTTTAAATTTTAGCCTACTTCAGCTTAGAAACCGCGTTCGTCAGGCGCCAATTGGTTTTAATCTTCTGCCTGAAAAATTTACTTTACTGCAATTAATGCATCTTTATGAAGAAATCCTGGGAATTGAATTGGACAAGTCTAATTTCCGTCGAAAAATTCTTCACATGAAACTACTTTTCGCACTCGATGAAAAACAGCAGGATGTATCGCACAGAGCGGCAAAACTCTATAAGTTTGATGCCGAAATCTACAAGAAACTAACTGAAAAAGGTTTTAATTTTGAGTTTTAAATAAAAAATTGAATTTCACCTTTTAACTATCGGACACACATCATTCCAGAATCCAAAACTTTGCGCTATCTTTGCCCCTTAATAAGAGACGTTAAAACAATTGTTATAGCGCAATTTGCATCCGAAAAAATACTTAAACTCGATTAGAGAACTGATATATTAAAATGAAGAAGATACGTAACTTTTGCATTATTGCACACATTGACCACGGTAAAAGTACACTGGCAGACCGATTATTGGGCGCTACTCAAACTGTTACAGCTCGTGAGGAAAAAGCACAATTGCTTGACAACATGGACTTGGAGCGCGAGCGCGGTATTACCATAAAAAGTCACGCCATACAAATGGAATATACATATAAAGGTGAAGAATATATCTTAAACTTAATCGATACTCCGGGACACGTTGACTTTTCATACGAAGTTTCTAGATCGATTGCTGCCTGCGAAGGTGCGCTTTTGATTGTTGACGCGGCACAAAGTATTCAGGCGCAGACTATTTCTAACTTGTATTTGGCTTTAGAGAACGATTTGGAAATTATTCCGGTTTTAAATAAAGTTGATTTACCAAGTGCAAATCCGGAAGAAGTTAGCGACGATATTATTGATTTATTAGGATGTAAATTAGAAGATATTATTCACGCTTCTGGAAAAACAGGCTTTGGTGTTGAAAATATTTTGGCAGCTATTATCGAAAAAATTCCTGCTCCAAAAGGAAATCCTGAAGAGCCATTACAGGCTTTGATTTTTGACTCGGTGTATAATCCGTTTCGTGGAATCGAGGTAATCTTTAGAGTTGTAAATGGTGAAATTAAAAAAGGTCAGAAAATTAAATTCATGGCTACGGACAATGAATATTTTGCTGACGAAATTGGAACTTTAAAATTAAATCAGGTTCCTAAAAGTGTAGTTTCTGCCGGAGATGTTGGTTATTTGATTTCTGGAATTAAGGAAGCGCGCGAAGTAAAAGTTGGTGATACAATTACGGATGCAAAAGTTCCGACAACAAATATGATTACTGGTTTTGAGGACGTAAAACCAATGGTATTTGCCGGAATTTATCCTGTTGATACAGAAGATTACGAAGATTTACGTTCTTCAATGGAGAAATTACAGTTAAACGATGCTTCGTTAGTATTTACTCCTGAGAGTTCTGCTGCGTTGGGATTTGGTTTCCGTTGTGGATTCTTGGGAATGCTTCACATGGAAATTATTCAGGAACGTTTAGAGCGTGAGTTCGATATGACTGTAATTACTACGGTTCCTAACGTTTCGTATTTGGCTTATACTAAAAAAGAGCCTGAAAAAGCATTAATTGTAAACAATCCTTCTGATTTGCCAGAACCTTCAAAGCTGGACAGAGTTGAAGAACCTTATATTAAAGCTACAATTATTACAAAATCTGACTTTGTTGGAAACGTAATGAGTTTATGTATTGAAAAACGCGGTTTAATTACGAACCAAACGTATTTAACTACTGAAAGAGTTGAGTTGAATTTTGATATGCCTTTGGCCGAAATTGTATTCGATTTTTACGATCGTTTAAAAACAGTTTCTAAAGGTTATGCTTCTTTTGATTACTCTCCTATCGGAATGAGAACTTCGAAATTAGTAAAACTTGACGTTCTTTTAAATGCTCAAACAGTTGATGCGCTTTCTGCATTAATCCACGAAGATAACGCGTATAACATCGGTAAAAAAATGACTGAGAAATTACGTGAATTAATTCCAAGACAGCAATTCGACATTCCGATTCAGGCTGCAATTGGAGCAAAAATTATTGCTCGTGAAACTATTAAAGCACTTCGTAAAGACGTTACCGCAAAATGTTACGGTGGAGATATTTCGCGTAAGCGTAAACTTCTTGAAAAACAGAAAAAAGGTAAAAAACGTATGCGTCAGGTAGGAAACGTTGAGATTCCGCAAGAGGCGTTTATGGCTGTATTGAAACTTAACGATTAATTTTTTTTTTAGAAGAAAAAATAAAGAGAATAGAATATAGATTTAAACCCGATAATTTACGTTATCGGGTTTTTTATTTTTTTACGTTATGGATTTAGATTGAGTAGATGTAAAGGGAATCATTTCTTTGTCGATTTACTGGACGTAGACGCACTGCTGTGCGTCTCTACGGATATACTTTGTGAAAAATATTTCTATCACGTTCGATTTTCCCGCACAGAATTGTAGAGACGCACTGCAGTGCGTCTCTACGGATATGCTTTGTGAAAATATATTTCTTCTATTACAACCAATTTGCCCACACAGAATTGTAGAGACGCACTGCAGTGCGTCTACGCAAAGTATGTCGACAACAGCAAAAACCAAACGGAATAAAATATGGATTTTGATGGCGTAGACGCACTGCAGTGCGTCTCTACAGATATACGTTGTGAAAATATATTTTCTTATATCTATTTCTTGACATAAAATATCTCAAAATTTCATAAAAGAGAAAATCAAAACCTTCGTATCTTTGAATCTTTTCAACTGAAAAAACTTAGCAACTCCAAAAAAAATGCTCGACGAAAGCCCAAAACGATTTGACCGAATTGTTGCCATTCTTATCCAATTACAATCTAAAAAAATTGTAAAAGCACAGGAATTGGCAGATCGTTTTGATTGCAGTCTGCGAACTATTTATCGGGATATTCGAACTCTTGAAGCTTCGGGAGTTCCTATTTATAGTGAAGCCGGAGTTGGTTATGCTTTAATGGAAGGTTACCGACTTCCGCCTGTAATGTTTACGCGCGAAGAAGTAAGCAGTTTTATTGCTGCCGAAAAACTGATGCAGAAATTTACCGATCCTTCTTTAGGAAGTCATTATGCGTCGGCGATGTATAAACTGAAATCGGTTTTGCGAAGTACAGATAAAGACTGGGTTTCGAATATAGAATCTCGTGTTGTTATGCAGACGGCTGAACCCATGTTTAACGATAATTCGCCAAATACTTTGGCACTTCTTTTTGAAGGTATTGCCGAAAAGAAACAAATTTTACTTTCGTACAAAACGTATGAAACAGATGCAATTACACAAAGAAACATAGAGCCTGTGGGCGTTTTTCACGATAATAACAATTGGTATTTTTTAGGATATTGTCATTTACGACAAGATTATCGTCAGTTTAGAACAGACAGAATTCAGGGCATTCGAAAAACAGATTGCGATTTTACAATCGAACATGATGCTTTAGAAACTTATTTGACTAAAACAGAAACTTGTCCAACAACAAAAGTCCGCATCTTAATTGATAAGAAAATTGCAAGATATCTGTCAACCGAGAAAAAATATCACGGCTTTATTTCTGAAAAAGAAATCGACGGAAAAATAGAAATGACGTTTATGTGCCGCGATATTGACAGCGGTTTTCCGCGTTGGTTTTTAATGTTTGGAGATCACGCCACAATCTTAGAACCGGAAAGTTTAAAAACACGAACTTTAGAATTACTGGAAATTAACAGACAAAGGCTTTTATAAAAAAACTCCCGAGAGATTATCTTTCGGGAGTTTTTTATTTTATTTCTGTTTTACAACATTATAAAAATTATAATCTGTATTTGAGGCATCTGTAATTCCAATGTTTCGTCCCATTGTTACAATCTGACCTCGGTGATACGTTCCGTGATTAATAACCTGGATTAAATAATCAGCAATTGGCTGTTCGCATTCAAACCACGGATTAACGATTTTAACTTCTTTAACTAAATCTTCTTCTGACAATGAATTGATAAGATGTTTCAATTTTGTCGATGAATTTAATAAGCCTGCAAAGATTTCTTCTTTAGACAATTCGGTTTCTGGTTTCTTTTCTGACATATCAGTTTCAGCAATAACAGAAAACCAATATTCTTCTGTAGACCAAATATGGTCGAGCGTTTTTACAATAGTTGAAAAACTCGAAGGTACTTCTGCATAAAGCAGTTCATCAGATTTCGGCGAAAGCCAATTCACGAATTGCTGGTTTACCCATAAATTATAATCTGCATAATTGGACATTATCTTTTTTAAACTCATAGCCATTTAATTTTTAGATTTATTCAATAAAGTTACAATTTTATCAGATTATCTTTCCCAAAAAAATGGTGGTTCGATATTTAAAGCTCTTAAATATACATAAGCCTGCCCACGGTGATGAACTTCATTATCAATAAAATACAAGATGTTTTGAATAACAGGAAACTCATATTGTCCAAAAAGATTAAAGGTTTCGCTGAAATCTTCAACAGACAATTGTTCCCAATATTTATTGATTTCTGCTGTCGCTTCGTCCCATTTTTCAAGATACTGCGCTTTAAAAATCAGTTTTTCTGCTCCTTCTGAGAATGGTGCGGTTTCTTTAGTTACAATTCCTTTCAAACCTGGAACCGCAATTGCTAAAAGTTCATCAACTAGTTTTGCAAAAGGACGCATACCGCCAATTGAAAATTCGAAGAAATCTTTCTCTGGAAACAATTCAATTAAACGACGTGTAAGTGCACGATGACCTTGCCAGTGTTTCAATAAATCTTCTGATGTAATTACTTGTGCTTCTAATGTTTTCATGATTTTAAAGTTTTTAAATTTCTATACATCAAAAGTAAAATGGGCTGGTGACAACAGTTTGTCAGCAGGAAAAAAATAATTTAAAATATTTTTTTCCTGCTTCAGAAATGCACAGTAGAAACGCATTGTAGAGGCGCACAGCAGTGCGTCTCACGCAACGTAACCCCAATTTATTTTATAGAAAAAGAGAGCAATAAATAGTATTGAGAGCAAATTGTGGTTACTGGATCTTAGACGCACTGCTGTGCGTCTCTACGGATAAATAGGGCGTTTAAAAACAACTTAGAATCTCAGAATCTTAGCATCTTTAAAAAAAACCTTTGTACCTTTGCCCCTCACAAACTTTGGAACTCAAAAAAAATGATCGAAGATAAAAATCCGCAGCGTACCAGTTTAGCACAATTAGGCGAGTTTGGCTTAATTGACCACTTAACCCGAAATTTTGATGTTACACAAGAATCTACTTTAAAAAGTATTGGCGACGATGCCGCTGTTCTTGATTTTAAGGATAAAAAAGCAGTTATTTCTACAGATTTACTAATTGAAGGCGTACATTTTGATTTGGCTTATATGCCGTTGAAACATTTGGGTTACAAATCGGTTGTGGTAAACCTGTCTGATATTTGCGCGATGAATGCGAAACCAACTCAAATTACGGTTTCTGTTGCGGTTTCTAATCGTTTTCCTTTAGAAGCATTAGAAGAATTGTTTGAAGGAATTACACACGCTGCAAAAGAATATAAAGTTGATGTTATTGGCGGCGATACAACCTCATCTCAAAAAGGACTAATTATCAGTATTACGGCAATTGGTGAAGCAGATGAAAATGAAATCGTTTACAGAAACGGTGCAAAACAAACTGATTTATTGGTTGTAACCGGAGATATTGGCGCTGCTTATATGGGATTACAGGTTTTGGAACGTGAAAAACAGGTTTTTCAGGTAAATCCAAACAGTCAGCCAGATTTAGATCCGTATACGTATTTGGTCGAAAGACAATTAAAACCAGAAGCCAGAACCGATGTTCGTACGCTTTTGCATGCTCTTGAAATTAAACCAACTTCGATGATTGACATTTCTGACGGATTATCTTCAGAGATTATTCATTTGTGTAAACAGTCAAAAGTGGGTTGTAACTTATATGAAGATAAACTGCCTTTAGATCCGCAATTTATTTCGACTTGCGAAGAGTTTAATATCGACAGTACAACAGTTGCTATTAATGGCGGAGAAGATTACGAACTTCTTTTTACAATTGATATTAATGATTTTGATAAAATTAAAGGAAATCCAAACTTTTCAATAATTGGACATATGGCCGATGAAAGTGAAGGAGTTCATTTAGTAACTCGTGCCAATACTAAAATTGCTTTAAAAGCTCGAGGCTGGGATGCTTTGAGTGAATAGTTCTCAGTCTCGGTTTTCAGTTCTCAGTTGAGATCCATATCAATTATCCTAATAGACTTTAAAACCTATTAGGATTTTTTTATTTTCAATATTTTTTTAATCTGAAATCTGCACTCTAAAATCTAAAATTCTAAAAGAGTCCCTTGCTTTTTGCGTCTTTTACTAAATCGTCATCAGAACCTGATCTTATTTTAAGTAGTTCTTTCAGGCTGCTTCTTCGTTTTTCAATTTCGGTTATCGAAATAGGAATGTATTGCGGCATTTCTTCAACTTCGGTTCCTTTTGATAAGTGAAATAAAATCTGTTTATCAAACTCGTCAATTTCTATGGAATTGTGAGGCGATTGATTAAGCATTTTAACTACAGACTGACTGTAATATTTCTCGCTTTTCATTACTTTATCAAATGCAAAAAGCAATTCATCAAAAGTCAAATCGTTTTTAATAATTAATCCGTTTGGATTAATTGTTCTTATAATGGTTTTAATTTTAAGCAGTTCTGTATACATTGTCAATAAAACAATCTTGCAGTACGGCATTTTCTTCAGGATTATTTTTGCCAGGTCTTCGCCAGAAAAAAGATTTTTTTCTTCGTAAGCCGGCATACTGATATCTAAAAAAGCGATGTCAAACTGAGGCGTATTTTCACCTTCTAATATATCATAAGCCGATTTACAGTCGTGTGCCTGCGCAATTATAAATTCATATTCTTTTGGATTATACCGCGTTATTGCATTTTTATACCCTTCGATGATAAAAGGGTGATCATCAACAATTAAAATGTTAGGCTGAATTAATTCCGAATTTGGGGCTTTGAAATTAAGTGTCATTTGTCTGTAGGTTTATTTTTTGATCAATTGGAACTTTTACAACCAAGAGTGTTCCTTCTCCTTTGGCAGATTTTATGGCAACGGTACCTTTACATTCTGCCGCTCGATATTCAATATTATGCAATCCAATACCATTTTTGGTGCGTTTGGTGTTGAATCCAACTCCGTTATCCATAATTGACAAAACCAGATGATCAATTTCGCTTTTAAACTCCACCTTAATCGTATCTGCCTTTGCGTATTTATTACAATTTTGAAGTGCTTCCTGAACAATTCGGTACAAATTAATTTTGACCATATTGTTTACAAGCCCCCATTTTATATGCGAATCAAAGGATGTTATCAATTTTGACGGATATGTATTTCTCTGGCTCTCAAATAGTTTTTTTAATATTACGACAAAGTTATTTATTAATTCAGATTTTTCTCTATTTAGGTCATGCGAAATTTCCCTGATATCTTCTTCTATATGTTTTAGTTCTGCCAAATATTTTTTTCGTTTCGCAGCCGCTTGTTCTTCATCCATTTTATCCAGACTATCCAAGCTTATGCGAATACCAAACATTCGGCCTAAAACGCCGTCGTGTAATTCCTGGGCTACTTTTTTCTTTTCTTTTATTCGGGTTGTTTCAATTTCATTTTGCTGAGAAATCATCAAATTATAAATGTCTTCATTTGCAATTTGCTGCTGTTGTTTAAAAAGTAATTCCCGGTTTTTAGCCTGCTGTGTTTTATAAACGTAAAAGAACAAGCCCATCAAAGTACAAATACTAAAAACATAAACCAGTGTTTTATTCTTTTCCTGTAAATTTGAGTTTTGATCTTTTATTTCATTTGTTTCGTATTCTATACGAGAGAATTTTTCTCCCATATTTCTTTCCGCTTTAAGCATTTTATCATTAAGATGGATGTACTCTCGGGAATATTTTGCCGCATTTTTAGGATCGACAACTGCAATTTGTTTAAGTGCCAGTAAAGTATTCGTCAATTTATCTGAAGAACGCGAAAGAAGTAAAGCTTGCTTTGAAAAGGTAATAGCTTTAAAAGTATCTTTTTTAAAAGCATAATATTCAGATAAATGGATTTGATTGGATATTTTAGCCATTTTTATTCCTAAACTATCCCTTATTTTCATAGATCTGTAAAACAAATCCGGAAGTTTGTCCATACTTCTGAATTTCAATTTAGAATACGCTAAATTATCCAGCAGCATGGCATATAATATTGTCTTTTCCTCAAATAGGTTTTTTTCCTGCAGTCCTTTTTCAAAATAAGATATGGCCTGTTTGTAGTTTCTCATACGCATATAAACAAAGCCTATATTATTAAATGATGTAGCTTTTAACTGCAGGTCTAATGGTATCGACTTATCGGTAAGAGTATTTAGAGCTTTATTTTGAAACTCTAACGCTTTACTATATTCCTCTTTTTCGTTGTTTAAAATTCCCAGAAGATTATAACATTCATAAAGCAGGTCATTTACATTTTTTTGTTCTTTTAATATACTAAGCGCTTTAAAAACAGATATTTCGCTTTCAAAAAAATCTCCTTCATTATATTGTAAACTGGCTTTACTCAATAATGTTTTAGATAAATTATATTTATCATGGATCTGTAAATAAATTTTTTGTGCTTTAAAATAATATCTAAAAGCGCTGTCTGAAACAAATTGTGAACCATAATAATCTCCTAAATAGGTATAAGCCTTTGCAATGCTCGAAGAATCTTTTGTGCTTATTGATCGTTCTAAAATAAGCTGTGATATTGTTTTATATGACTTTAAATCATTCATATTATAATATCGGTTCGCTACTTTAAATAGGCTGGCTCTGTTAAGAGAATCATTTTTATCGTTAATGATTATTGAAAATGCTTTCTGAGCATACTTTTGCTTAAAGTCATAGCTTAAATTGATATCATTTGCGAGGGATAAATAAACGGGAAGGCTGTCCGCTTGGGAAATGACATTTTTATCCAGATGATTTTTCTTATTACAGCCAAGAAAAATCACAAAAAGAAACAATAATATTTGGTAATATCTTTTCAATATAGGTTTTGAATTTTACCAAAAATACTAAAACTATAAACACAAAAAAAGCTGCCAAAAATTTGACAGCTTAAATATTTTTTTGCAGTTATTTTATTTCAAACTTAATCTACTTTTTTATTTGAACCTACAGATTGGTTAATATTCGAAAAACCTAAATCATTATTTTTCATTACCAACTCATTTTTTGACATACGAGTATCTTGTTTTCTTCCGCCCCCAGTCGATCCATCAATTGGCGAATTAATATTTAAATTTTCATTTGATATAGCAGTTGTTGGGTTTGCAAATGAAGTTGCTACTAATGCTAAAGAAAATAATCCGAATGTTAAAGCTGTCTTTTTCATAACTCTTAATGTGTTTAATTTGATTTTTTTGTTTGGGGTTTTGGCTTGCTTTTGTGAGCGAACCTGAGTGTAAAACTAACACCATAACCCAAAAAAATCTATACGAAAAAATAGCTTCGTGGTAAAACACACCCAATTGATAGTCAATGGACATCAAATTTATGTAACCAGCTAATTACTAGATCTCTAGATAATTATCATTAGAAAAATCTGTAATGATTGAGTCTACATTTGCTTTGTAGGTTTTTGAAAAAGGAATCTTTTTCGTGGAGTTTTTTATATAACAAACTGAGTTTCCGTTATGAATTCTTGCAATGTAGCTGCGATTAATAATGTAACTGTTGTGAATTCGAATAAAAGGATAGCCTAAAACCTGTTCAAAATGTTTCAGCGTTTTAAAGGCAGTTACCATATCGCCTGAATTCAAATAGATATCAGTCGAATTATTATCGGCTTGAAAATAACAAATATCATCTGCATTTATATAACGATGATCACCGTACGATTTAATACAAATTACAAGTGGTTTATTCTTATTCAGTTCTTGATTTGTCTTTTGATCCGGAATTACTACAGGAATATTTTCTGTCTTTACAACAGGAATTTCATTGGCAGTACTAATCTCAGGTCTGGTTTCTATAGATCGGGTCTCTTTGGGCTCTAAAAGGGTCTTTTCGAACTTTAAAAGCGTTTTTAACAAATCTATATGAGTTAAAGGTTTTATGATGTAATCAAAAACGCTGTATTGAATGGCTTCAAAAGCCAAATCTTTTTTGGTTGTGGTTACAATGATTTTTGGAATAATTGATAAATACCGATATAATTCGCCAATAAACGAAAGTGATAAATGGCTTGGTGAATCCTGAGGATCAATTTCTAAAAACACAAAGGACGGACGATGTTCTAAAACCAAATTAAGCCCCTGATGGTAATTCGTAGCTGAAGCTATAAAAGTTAATTCTGAAAAACCTTCTGCAACGATTCTGGTTTTCAAAACACTTTCAGCGTCATTGTCAACAATAATATACGAATACTTCTTCAACTTTAACTTTTATTGATTTTTCATAACTTCCTGACAGCGTTTCTTCAATGCTTTAAAAAAAATATTTTTAGGTATAGAAAATGCCCAATTAAATTTAAGCATTTCAATTATCTAAACATTTTATTGTTGATAGATTAATCGATTATGTTAATACATAAGGATGAAATGCTAAAATAGTCGCTGAAACGCAGGATTTAAAATTAAAAAAATCCCAAACTCCACAGAGGAATTTGGGATATTTATATCATGTTAATTAAAAAAATTACATTTTCATCAACCAGTTTTTCATCGAAACCTCGTTTTCAATAATACCTCTTAATTCAGATATCTTAACGCGATCTTGTTTCATTGTATCTCTATGACGAATTGTTACTGTTTCGTCTTCAAGAGTTTGATGATCTACTGTAATACAAAATGGTGTTCCTAATGCATCTTGTCTTCTGTAACGACGACCTACTGCATCTTTCTCATCATAAGCCACATTGAAATCCCATTTTAAATCTTCGATGATTTTTTTAGAAATTTCCGGTAAGCCATCTTTTTTAACTAAAGGCAATACCGCTGCTTTTGTAGGCGCTAAAACTGCTGGCAATTTTAGTACTGTTCTTGTTGAACCATCTTCTAAAGTTTCTTCTTGCAACGATGTTGCAAAAACCGCTAAAAACATACGATCCAGACCTACAGACGTTTCTACTACGTATGGCACGTAGTTTTCATTTAGTTCAGGATCAAAATACTGCAGTTTTCTTCCTGAATATTGTTCGTGTGCTTTTAAGTCAAAATCGGTACGAGAGTGAATACCTTCTAATTCTTTGAAACCAAAAGGAAAATTAAATTCAATATCTGCCGCTGCATTTGCATAATGTGCTAATTTTTCGTGATCATGAAAACGGTAATTCTCTTTTCCTAATCCTAAAGATAAATGCCATTTTAAACGTGTTTCTTTCCAATGATGGTACCATTGCATTTCTTCTCCCGGACGCACGAAAAACTGCATTTCCATTTGTTCGAATTCACGCATACGGAAAATGAATTGTCTTGCAACGATTTCATTTCTAAAAGCTTTACCAGTTTGAGCAATTCCAAAAGGAACTTTCATACGACCTGATTTCTGAACATTTAAAAAGTTCACAAAAATACCCTGTGCTGTTTCCGGACGTAAATATAAATCCATTGCAGATTCTGCAGATGCACCAAGTTTAGTTCCGAACATTAAGTTGAATTGCTTAACATCTGTCCAGTTTTTAGAACCCGTTTCAGGATCAGCAATTTCTAATTCTTCGATTAAAGCTTTTACATCCTGAAGATCATCAGTCATTCCTTTTGCAAGCCTTGATAAAATCTCTTTATATTTTGAAAGATATTCTACAACGCGTGCATTTGTTGTAATAAATTCTTCTTCATTAAAAGCATCACCAAAACGAGCTTTTGCTTTTTCAATTTCTTTTTGAGCTTTTATATTTATCTTTTCAGCATACTCTTCTACTAAAACGTCAGCTCTATATCTTTTTTTAGAATCTTTATTATCAATTAACGGATCATTGAAGGCATCAACGTGGCCTGAAGCTTTCCAGGTTGTTGGGTGCATCAATATTGCAGCATCAAGGCCGACAATATTCTCGTTCATCTGAACCATTGATTTCCACCAATATTCACGGATATTCTTTTTTAATTCGACGCCATTTTGTGCATAATCATACACTGCACTCAATCCATCGTAAACTTCGCTTGACGGAAAAATAAATCCGTACTCTTTTGCGTGCGAAACCACATTCTTAAATAAATCTTCTTGTTTTGCCATAGTAATGCAAAAATATAAAAAGTACTTATAAAAAAAAGAAAAATAAAAAAGATTGAAGTTTAAATTTAATTAATTTTGTAACTAAATTCTTTCTATTTGTGTTTAATTTTATAATTGATCTCTTTTTCCCTAAAGTTTGCTCTGGCTGTCGTGCCGTTTTAATGACAAACGAAACTGTTTTATGCACGAATTGCCGTCATGAACTACCTTTAACTCAATATCATTTAGATTCAAATAACGAAGCCGTCAAAAAGTTTTATGGAAAAATAGAAACTCAACATGTTTCTGCCTTTATTTATTTTATCAAAAAAGGAATTGTTCAGGAACTCATTCATAACCTAAAATATAAAGGTCACGAAGAAATTGGAACCGTTTTAGGAAATTGGTATGTGGAGGATTTAAAAGAACTGAAACTTGAAACGCCTTTTGATGCCGTAATTCCGGTTCCTTTACACCCACGAAAATTTAAGGAACGCGGTTACAATCAGGTTACCACTTTTGGAAAGGCTTTAGCCGAAGGTCTAAAAATCCCTTATAATAGTTCGGTTTTATATCGAAAGAAATATTCTAAAACACAATCAAAAAAGAATCTCTTAGGAAGATCTGAAAATATCGAAAATATCTTTGATGTAATTTCAATCGAAGAAAATCATAACAAACATTTTTTAATTGTCGATGATGTATTGACAACCGGAGCAACACTCGAAGCGTGTTCCAGAGCATTATTAAAAATTCCCGGAGCAAAAATCAGTATTGTCTGTATGGCGATGGCAAACTCTTAAAAAGGGAAAATTCCAATAAAAAGAAAAATCCCAAATTCCAATTAAAACTTGGAATTTGGAATTTAAAATATTGAGATTTAATAATTTTAGTTGACTATTATTTTCTTAACTGTTCTTCTGTTTCCATCAATAACAGTTACTAAATAAATTCCTGCCGAAACATTTGGAAGCTGGATATTTTGATTAAAGTCTCCAGATGTTTCGAAAGTTTTGGTGTAAACACTTTTTCCTAAAATATCGTGTACATAAACCTGAACATTATTTGATTCACTTGCAAATTGAACTGTAAAACTTCCTTTATTTGGATTTGGATAAAGTGCAAAGTCAATAGTTTCAAAATCATCTGTTCCTAAAGTAAATGTTTTTGTACAGATGTTTACTGAAGCTGAATTTATTGTTCCAAACATTCCTGAAACAGCATCGCGAACTCTAAATGTCCATGTTCCTTCCTGTGCCTGACCATTAAATGCGCGTAATTCATCAACCGGAATAACGATTTGTTCTGTTGTTTTACTACAGTCTAAAGCGTTTCCGGAATCATCAAAATTAAAAATTAAGGTCGAGTTTAAACTTGGGCATGATTTATTAAATAAACGCACCGTTGTCCCCTGCGGACTTATGATTTGGATTTCAAGATCTGATAACCTTTCATGCGTAACATTTACCGAAACATTTACATCTGAAATTGTTCCTGTTGAACTTGGTACACTAACTGTTTTTGCTGTATAACTTGTTGAATATGGAATACTAAAAGGATTTCCAAAACTATACGTGTTACAGCTAGTTGTTGTTGTATACCCAATAGCAAAAGGTTTGCTGTTTAAAGTATAATAAATATTTGCAGTCGGCTCAATAAGAAGTCTGCAATTTGTAGACGAAGGAATACTAGCAGGCAGAGCAATAACTTCTGAACCATCATTTGCAGTATTAGCCGCTAAAGTTGTTGGAAAAGTTAATCCGCCATCTGTAGAAAGTTTGATATTTACTAACGAAGAACCTTGCAGATTATTAGTATTATTAACGCTCCAGGTAATAGTTTGACTTGCTCCTTGCTGCCAGCTCACATTATCGCCATTATGCGATGTTATGGCAAAAGGTCCGGCTGTTGCAACCACATTAACAGCCATTGCACTTGTATTGGTCTGTGCTGTACCTAAAGCCGCATTATCTCTACCTGTTAAAGTAAAATTTAATGTTCTGGCGATAGATGAAACAGATTCCCAGGTTGTAGTCAATTTATTTTGAAGTACTGAATCAAAACTTGGCATATAACGAATTGCAGAAGTTGTTGGAGCAAACGATCTAAATAAAGGTCCGTCTGGTTTTGTTGGATATGCAATACTATTTGCTTCAGATGTTGTAGTAGCATTATCATATTCTTCCCAAGTGTAAGTAATAATATCACCTTCTGGATCTGAACCGGTTCCTTTTAAAATAAATGGTGTACTGATTGGGATCGTATAATTACTTCCTGCACTAATTACAGGCGGGTTATTTGTTAAACTCGTGCTAACCGGACAGCTTTTTCCTGCAAGCGTATTCTGAATCTGTAAAATACTTGCATAAGCAAAGTAGTCATCCGAATTATTTTGTATATCATAATCGCCAGTAACTCCGGCATATCCCATTATTGTAGAACCGCTTCCCGGCTCAACATTCACAGAAGTTCTTTCACCTGAGTCATACGAAAAAGTATGATTTGCACCCAATTGATGTCCAAATTCATGTATTACAAAATCAATATCAAAAGTGTCTCCTTCTGGTTTTCCGTCTGAAGGAGAAGTAAAAGCACTCCCTTTTGCTAAAGGATCACCCGTTGTTGGATTTGAACAAATACAACCTATACAGCCGGCATTTCCTCCTCCGCCAGAAGCTCCGAATAAATGTCCAATATCATAATTACTATTTCCTATAACATTTGTCAACGTAGTTTGAACTTCCTGATTCCATGCACCATCTGCACCGTCTGAAGCATTAGAATAAGGCTGTGTCGCAACATTGGTATAAATTACAGCATCATTATTGGCAATTAAAACAAGTTTCAATGCCAGGTCTTTATTTAAAACTCCATTCACTCTTGTTAACGTTGCATTCATCCCAGCTAAGGCTTGCGCTTTTGTACCGCCAAAATAGGCTGTATATTCTGCTGTACAGGACAATGCTAAACGAAGTGTTTTAAAAACTTTATTATTAGATGTTGTTTTAGCAGTTTTTCCTTCTTTATTATTTATAACCGCATCTATCGTTTTACATACTAATTTTGCTTTTGAAGCTGCATCTTTTGAAGAAAACAAAACATATTCTGTCTTATTATCTGGGTTTTGCTCAATAAACTCAGTCGCATTATCAGCTCTAAAAAGCATTGTTTGAATTCCTCTTGGCGAAAGACTAAAATGTATTTTTGCCGATTTGTCGTCTAAACCGCTTCCTTCATAAGCTCTAATTTCTGGGTATTTTACCTGCAATTCAGGATCAAAATTAGAAGATTCCCAAACCTGAAATCTTTCTAAAACTCCTTTTGCATTAGGAATTGTAATTTCGGCATTTGAACTTAACGAAGATTTTTGAGTTGTTTTGGCCAATTTTGCCGTTAAGGATTCTGTATTTAATTTATAATACAGTTTTTCAGAATCAGATACTGAAGCTTTTTTTCCAGAAATTGAAACCGAGTTAACCTTTTGCCACAGATCATCACTTTGGGCATGAATTTTTACAAATGAAAAGATAATCAGAAAATAAAGTAATTGTTTCTTCATGCTACATGATATTTTTATGAAATCAAATTTAGTCGAATTAAATCAAATTCTTACATCTAAACGACATTTAACGTTTTTTAGTCGACGAATCAGTGATTTTTTCGACAAAAGAAGTATAATATTCCTAAAAAATCAATTGAGCTTAGTACAAAATTTAAAATAGATAGTATAAATTTGCAGCATCTTAAATAATTTGTTTTGAAGCTCTTTCATTCTATAAACGATTTCCATTCGACCAAGAAAACAATTTTAACTCTTGGTACTTTTGATGGCGTACATATTGGTCATAAAAAAATTCTGGAAAGAATTACTCAAAACACGGAAAATGGGAAATACGAAAGTTTAGTACTTACATTTTTTCCGCACCCGAGAATGGTTTTACAAGAAAAATCAGAAATAAAACTGCTCAATACGATTGCTGAAAAAACAAAACTTTTAAAAGCAACCGGAATTGAAAATTTAGTGATTCATCCGTTTAACGAAAGTTTCTCAAGATTAACTGCCGAAGAATTTGTCAGCACTATTTTGGTTGATCAGTTTCATATCCAAAAAATAATTATTGGTCACGATCATCGTTTTGGAAGAAACAGAACGGCCAATATTGATAATTTAATTGCTTTTGGTGCTGAATATGGTTTTGAAGTGGAACAAATTTCTGCAGAAGAAATACAAGATGTTTCTGTTAGTTCTACTAAAATCAGAAAAGCTTTAGACGAAGGAAACATGGAATTAGCCAATGAATATTTGGGCTACGACTATTTTTTGAGTGGTGAAGTTGTAAAAGGGAAACAATTAGGAAGAACAATTGGTTTTCCAACAGCAAATATTCAAATTGAAGAGGAATACAAATTAATCCCAAAAAATGGCGTTTATGTTGTAAAAGCTTTGATTGATGATTTAGAAATTTTCGGAATGATGAATATCGGTTTTAATCCAACTGTAAATGGCCAAAAACAAACTATTGAAGTAAACCTTTTTGACTTTGATGCTGATATTTACGGCAAAAAAATTGAGGTTTCATTATTGCAATATCTTCGCGGAGAACAAAAGTTTGGTTCAATTGATTTGCTGAAAGCTCAATTAAATCAGGACAAACAAGATTCTTTAAATTTTGTAAGCAAACTTCAATAATTACTTTTAGATATATAGTCCCTACGGGACAAAATGAAATGGCTTACGATAATTTTTCTACCGATATAAAATCTCTACGAGATATGTTTTCGTTAGGAGTTAAATATCGGCAGCAAATATAACAAATCTGGTTTCTATCAATATATAAGCCTCTCGAAATATACTCCGTTAGGAGTTAAATATCGGTAGCAAACATAACAAATCTGGTTTCTATCAATATATAAACCTCTCGAGACATACTCCGTTAGGAGTTTAATATCGGTAGCAAAAAAAATACCGCACTTCAGTAATTAAAATATAGTCCCTACGGGACAAAATGGAATGGCTTACGATAATTTTTCTACCGATATAAAATCTCTACGAGATATACTCCGTTAGGAGTTAAATATCGGCAGCAAACATATCACACCTGTTAAATGTCCTGTAAGGACTTCACACATTTCAAGACATTATTCCTGACACATAACATTTTATCAATTTTAGACCATCGTAGTTATTTTTTTAGTAAATTTGATATAGGACTCTGTTTTCCAAACATTTACTATTAACTTCTTTAAAAATAACCACTATGAAATTACCTAAAGAAATAACAAACGGTTTTTTAATATTCCTCGGAATTGGCATTTATTTTTTATTGATGAATGTATTGGGTTTAGCGGATTTGTTTTACCTGCGCACGTTTAATGTATTTTTTATATTTTATGGCGTAAACAGAACGATGGTGATGAATCTTCATGAAGGGGAAACGAGTTTTGTATCAAATGCAGTTTCTGCATTAGCAACTTCTGTAGTTGGCGTCGCGTTAAGCATTCTTGGATTATTGATTTATAGTTATGCCCGAGGCGGTGACGCTTATGTACAGACATTATCTGAAACGTTTATGTTTGGAGGAAATCCTTCTGTACCAACTTATTGTATTTGTCTACTTTTTGAAGGACTCGCTTCATCGGTAATTGTTACCTTAATGATGATGTTATATTGGAATAATAAATATGCTGCCGATTAATAATTCAAAATAAAAACAACCATTTAAGCGCTCAAAAATCATAAAAACCTATAATTTTATGATTTTTGAGCGCTTCTTTTTTAAAAGACTTGTCAAATATTCAATTACAACAATCAGTGTTGTTGGTTACTACAATTTAATTACTTTTAAAACTTCAAAAAAAATTGTATCCATGAGCATAACAAAACACAATTGGACAAAAGACGAAATAATAGCAATCTATAATAAACCACTAATGGATTTGCTTTATGAAGCCGCAACAATTCACAGACAAAAACACGATCCAAACGTCGTTCAGGTTTCTACTTTATTATCAATAAAAACAGGTGGATGTCCTGAAGATTGTGGTTATTGCCCACAAGCTGCGAGGTATAATACCGGAGTTGAAGGAAATGACCTGATGACAGTGAGCCATGTAAAGGCTCAAGCCTTAAGAGCTAAATCCAGCGGATCTTCCCGCGTTTGTATGGGAGCTGCCTGGAGAAATGTAAAAGATGGCGAAGAGTTTGATCAGGTTTTAGAAATGGTCCGTACAATCAATAAACTTGACATGGAAGTTTGCTGTACTTTAGGTATGCTTACAGAAAATCAGGCACAGCGTTTAGCCGAAGCTGGTTTATATGCTTACAACCATAATTTAGATACTTCTGAAGAATATTATAAAGATGTAATTTCTACACGCGGTTTTGAAGACCGTTTACAAACTATCGAAAATGTTCGCAAAACAAATGTTACGGTTTGCAGCGGTGGAATCATTGGAATGGGAGAAAGCATTGAAGACAGAGCCGGAATGCTTGTTGCGCTTTCGACTTTAAACCCTCAGCCGGAATCTGTTCCAATTAATGCTTTAGTTGCTGTTGAAGGAACTCCAATGGAAGAAGAAAAACCGGTTGAAATCTGGGAAATGATCCGTATGGTTGCTACAACCAGAATTGTAATGCCGGAAACTCAGGTTCGTTTATCTGCCGGAAGGACTAATATGACTCGTGAAGGTCAGGCAATGTGCTTTTTTGCAGGGGCAAATTCAATTTTTGCCGGAGATAAATTATTGACTACTCCAAACCCTGATGTTAATGAAGACATGAAGATGTTTGAAATGTTAGGATTGGTTCCGCAAAAGCCTTTTATAAAAGTTTCGCAGCCAAAAACTGTAGAAGCCGCTGATTCTCAATTTAATTCTTTAGGAGAAAAACCTAGATGGACCAGACCCGGACATACAATTGAAAGAAACGTTGAGGCTTCGATCAAATCAAAAATTTAGGTAAATGAGTTAAAAAACTTCAATAAAATTTTTTAAATTGCTTATGACACAGAGTTATAAGCAATTTTTTTATTTATAAAAATGAAGTTAAAACAAATCCAAAGGGTTAAAAAAATCTCTAAGGAAGATTTTATTTCCCAATATGTAAAAAAACAAATTCCAGTTGTTGTTGAAGAACTAACTGAAGACTGGCCCGCTTATCAAAAATGGAAATTATCTTATATTAATGATATTGCCGGCGATATTACGGTTCCTTTATATGATGATCGGCCAGTAAACCATGAAGAAGGTTTTAATGAAGCTCATATGACAATGAAAATGAGCGACTACATTCATCTTTTAGAATCAAAACCTACCAATTACCGCATTTTTCTTTACAACTTAATGAAACAAGTGCCACTGTTGAAAAATGATTTTTTTTGGCCGGATATTGGGTTAAAACTTGTTAAGCAATTACCGATGCTGTTTTTTGGCGGTGAAAATGCCAGAGTATTTATGCATTATGATATTGATTACTCGAACATTCTGCATTTTCATTTTCATGGAGAAAAACAATGTATGATTTTTGCACCAAACCAGTCAAAGTATATGTACAAGGTTCCGCATGCTTTGATTTCGAGGGAAGATATTGATTTTGATAATCCTGATTATGAAAAATTTCCTGCGCTTAAAAATGCTGAGGGATACATCACTAATCTTAAACATGGAGAAATGTTGTATATGCCCGAAGGTTACTGGCATTATATGAAATATTTGACTCCCGGATTTTCAATGAGTCTGCGGGCTTTTCCTATAAATATCGTGAATTTATCTAAAGCCGCATACAATGTTTTGATTATGCGTCATTTTGATATTATGATGCGAAAATTTAAAGGTCAGAAATGGATTGACTATAAAAACGAAAAAGCAATTCAAAACACGCATGAAAACCTTCGAAAGAGTGCTTAATAAAAAAAGCCGGCTGCAAAATTAATTTTACAGCCGGCTTTTTTCAATTTATAAATTTAATGAAACGTAATTTTTCTGGTTGCTGTTTTTCCGTTTTCTAAAGTCACTTTCACAATCAAAACCTGATCTCCTGACTGCAGATTTGGAATCTGTAATTCGGTATTTTCAATCTTTTTATTGTTGTAAATCAATTTTCCTGAAATATCAAAAATAGAAACTTCTTTTATAAAATCACGTGTTGAATTTACTTTAATATTTTTATTCTTAACCGAAACAAAAAGATTATTTCCCTGATTTTCAAAATCATCAACTCCTAAACCTGTTGAAGCATACTTCAAAACAAAACGGTCTAGAAAAGTTCCTATTGATGTATTAAAAGTGTATTTACCTGTTTGCAGATTATGTGTTGTATTGTTCCATTTATCTTCTAAATAAATAGGATGATTTGCTAAATCACCATCTGCATGATCTATTCCTATTGAAAATTCACCTTCAATTCCAGCTCTATAACCTAAAGGAACAACATCTGACTCTACAAAAGGTATAGCCCGGCCCTGTACCGTTAATTTTCTTCCTTCATTAATACTGTAAAAATCTACATATATATTTCCGTTTATAGTAACTCCATCATAATTATTATCCCAGGTATTAGTTGCTCCTTCTACATATCCCACTAACAGTTGTTTAAAAAGCCCTTGAGTATTTGTCATATTAAGCCATACTCTATGTTTTTCAATCGCTTCTTTATTGCTTTCTGCTGTTTTAAAAAACTGGCTGTTGTTTCCGGGAACTCTTATTGAATTTGTAAAAACAGCGTTTCCGGTAGTTTTTGCTTTTACGAAAAAAGCCTGACCAGCTGCTATATATCCCAAAGGAGGATTTTGATTTCCGGGTGTTCCTGCTCCTTGTCCAGTCAGGTTTCCAACATTTGTGCTTCCGGTTAAATTATAAATAGCATAGTCATCACTATTATAATTGTATTGAGCATCACCGGGAACAGAGCTGCTTGGTAAGGAGTTATGAGTCCAAAAATATAATGTCCCATATAAATTGGCAGAATTATCAAAAATAAACTGGTCTGCATATATCGCTGAAGGGTACGGATTACCAAGTAAATGAGATTTCTCTGCAGCTAATAAAGGAACTGTAATTGTACCATTATTAGGAACTCCTTCTAAAAATGAATCATAAACTGAAGGAGTAGCCAGATCGAAATTCTGAGGTGCTCTAACAATATAACCATACCCCGGACTCATTTCCATAGTTCCGTTATAATTTATTATCCATCCGGTAATTGCATTATGGTTATAATATTTATCTGCTAGAGTGTTTGGTGACAAGTCGTGCAATGTATACGCAGGTGTTCGTACAATTGGTGAAGACCAATAGGTAAAATCATATCGTCGAACTGGTGCTGTATTCCGTTTATATATAATATTTCCTGTATTTGCGACATTGTTAACCTGCATTAAACTAGCATTATTTTCAAAAGTCAATAAGCCTCCGTTATTGTTAACCGAATTTGTAATCGTTAAGGTATGACCAGAACTTACTGTAACATTAGCAGCTGCATCAACAACACAAGAGCACCCGCTCAAATCACCTGCTGTAGTATAATTGCCCGAAAACCGAACTGCATCTGTAACTATTGGCGGACTTCCTGTTGACCAGCTTGTACCATTCCAAATATTTGTAACTGGAGTTTTTATCTCCAGATTAATAGTTGGTAAAGAAGGGCAAATATTTATATCGTGTATCGTAAAAGTATAATTTCCAGGAGTTAAATTTGTTATTGTATAACTAGTTCCTGATGAAGTATAGGTTTGAAAAACTGTTCCGTTTTGTGTAATTGTCCAATTTGGCGATGCTAATAAACCGCTCAAGTGTACACTTCCCGTTGGATTAACACAAGTTGGCTGCGTAATAATTGCCAATATTGGTGTAGATGGTTTTGGTTCAACATCAATTCTTGTTTCTATGGCAAATTCTTCCGGGCAAGTTCCGTTTTTAACTACGGCTCTGTAGCTTGTACTTGTTGTTAATACACCTGGCTGATACGTATTTGATGTATTCGCAAAAGGCTGCCATACATAAGGTATAGATTCTGCATATTCCCATCTTACAATTGTTCCAGTGTAATCTGTCAAGGTTAATAATGGACTTGGGTCTCCTGCACAAATATGATTTCCTCCATGTACAGCTCCTCGTTCTGTTTTTGTTACCGTTGTAGTATTGCTTGCGTTTGTATTTGAAGCACATCCTATTGAAGAATAACCAACAGTTACCGTTTTACTTCCAGCTGTCAGCCATTGTAATGTTACGGTATTACTTAAAGCAGATATATCCCCTGAAGTAATAATATAATCGGTATTAAGGACTCCCGGAACATTCCAAAGATAATTTGATTGCCCGCTTTGAGTTGTATACGTAACATCTGTATTCACACAAACAGAAGCTGCTGGCTGCGTTGTAAATGTGGGTGTAGGAATTGGATTTATTGTTATTGCTGTTGAACCTCCGGTAAAGCCAGAACTTCGAACACAGGTATTTGCTCCAGTCACCGAAACTAATGTATAAGTTGTTGTAGTTGCAACTGTGGAAGTAAAAGCGGCAAAAGGCGTTCCGCTTACAACTCCTGATGCAGTACAGTCTGCTCCTCCGTTTTCTTTGTAAACAACCGTATATGGACCTGTTCCTGCTGTTTCAGTAAAAGTTAACAGCCCTAAACCAGTTGTGCAAAAAGGACCATTTGCTGTCAAACTTCCCTGTGGCAGTGGGTTTATTGTAATTGTTGCCGAACCTCCTGTAAATCCAGAACTTCTCGCACAAGTATTTGCTCCGGTAACCGAAACTAAAGTATAAGTTGTTGTTGCGATAACTGGGGTTGTAGCAACAGCAAATGGTGTTCCGCTTACAACACCCGTTGCAGTTTGGTCTGCCCCTCCGTTTTCTTTATAAACTACTGTATATGGCCCTGTTCCACTCGTTGCTGTAAAAGTAAGCTGTCCTGGCCCAGTTTCACAAAACGGACCATTTCCTGATAATGTTCCTTGTGGCAGTGGATTTACCGTTACAGTTGTAGCTATAGAATTAGCAGCTGTACAAACTCCATTTTGAACAACAGCTCTAAATTGAGTTGTTTCGCTGAGTGGTCCCGAAGTATAACTATTTGTTGTATTCGCAATATCTGTCCAGGTTGAAAATGGAGCTATTGAATATTGCCATTTTTGAATTGCACCTGTTTGTCCTGTTAAAGATAAAACAGCACTTGTTGCACCAGCACAAATTGTTGTTCCGCCTGCAACTGTTCCTCCTGCTGATGGGGCAAAAATTGTAACTGTTGTAACGTTTGAAGCTGATATTGCTGAAGAACAAACTCCGGATGTTAAATTAGTAACGGTAATATTACTTGTTCCAACGGTGGTTAAACCTGCTGCTGTAAATGTTCCTGTTCCTGCAGTAGTCACAGTCATTATTGCTGTAAGTCCTGTCGCACTTGGAACGCTTCGACTATATGTCACGGTATAGGTTCCTGTTGGTAAAGCCGCGGCAGATGATGTCAATGTTACAACTGAAGTAGTTTCAATGCCATTGCAAACATTTACTGCTGAAATCCCTGTAATACTATAAGTAGGGCAAGTATAGGTTACTATAACCTGACCATTTGCCCCTGCTCCTCCGGGCTGAGCGGCAGCAAGAGCAGAACTCATTGAACCACTCCCTCCTCCTCCTGGGGCAGCACCACTGTTTCCAACTGCAGTTCCCAGAACTAAACTTGGCACCGATGCTCCTCCGAGCCCTCCTCCTGGACTTGCTCCATTTCCTCCTTTTCCGGAACTTAATAAAAGTGCAGCTAAAACATTTCCTCCAGCACCTCCTGCTTCACCAGCAGCTTTTGTAGTACCAAAAGAAGCTGCTGTAGATCCACCAGCACCTCCGGCAGGTGTACCACCTGCATTGTTAGCCAAACCTCCTGCTCCACCTGCAGCATATATTGTTGTTTCAAAGCCGGTAATAGTAGAATGCCCGCCAGCAGTACCATTTGTTGTTGTACCTGCTGTTGTACCAGCAACTACAACATTTAAAGTATTGCTGGCAGTTACATTGATATTACTTCGGGCATAGGCACCTCCTCCACCTCCACTTCCGCTTCGTCCTTCAAACAAACCAGAGCCGCCGGCGCCTCCACCGGCACCGCCGCCGCCCCAAGCCTGTACGTCCATTACCGTAACACCAGCGGGAACTACTATAGTTCCATTAGATGTTAATGTATGTGGGGGCTGTGCCCATAACGAAAAACAAAAAAAAGAAAATAAGAGCGAGAGCTTAATTTTTTTTGATAAAAAATTCTCGTGGTATTCATTGGCTAAAGAAAAACAACGAATAAAAAAATGAGGTAAGATTAGGAAGATTGGTAATTTTTTTTTCATCGCACTATTTTTTAATTAAAAGAAAAAGATTCGCTAACCGGAGAAAGTCTGGCTTAGTTTAATTTTTAAATACTTCAAAAAATGATTTGAAACCAAAAGCAAAGAATATTAGTAAATGTTGCTTTTTGTGGTATTTAAACAAGCATTAAATAGTATTTGGCAGATAAAAAATAAGTTATGTTTTGTTTAAGGCGTTTGAAAGTGCATATTAACGGCTTTTATGTTATGTTCGTCGAATAACTACCATAACAAGATACGATTTTTTTTACAAGTCAAACAAAAGGATGATGTTAAATATTTAAGCTTTAACACTTTTAACCTGATAATTTAAAAATTGTGTAGGTTACACAAATACACGCAAAATACTGATTAAGTAGTATTTAAACTTTTAAAAACTACTTAAAAATAAAAATCCGCCTTACATATATATGCTGGCGGATTATCTACATTGGAAAAATTCTATTTTAGAAAATAATCTTTTTTGTCTTTGAAAAATCATCTTCTAAAATTACTTTCACTAACATGATTTGATGAACAATTCTTAAATTTGATATTACTAATTCAAAGTCGTCTAATTTTCTTTTTTCGAAAAGTAATTTTCCAGTAATATCATAAAGCAGAACGTTTTTTAGTTTTTGATTTTTCGATTTTATATTGATTATTTTATCTTTTGATGAAACCAAAATTTCATTTTTAATATTCCGGAAATCATCAACACTTAAATTTTTATCAGTAAAATGAAGTATGAATCTGTCTGTAAAAGATCCTATTTCACTATGAAAGGTGTAATCTTTTAAGGTGAGATTGGAAATACTATTCATTAGCTTATCTTCTAAATAAATTGCCTGACCCAGCAAATTGCCATCAGAATGATCTATCGCGATTGTAAAAGTATCGGCGATTACCGTCTTATATCCTAAATTAATTTCATCAGAATCCTGAAAAGGTAAAGCTCGTCCCTGAATTACTAATTTTTTGCTTTCACTAATACTATAAAAATCTACAAACTGATTTCCATTTAAGGTTTCTGCATCAAAATTTAGATCATAAGAATTTGTTGCGTTTGGTACATATCCAATTAAAATCTGTTTAAAAGCTCCTTTATCATTTTTAAGATTCAGCCATAACCTATGTTTAACTGTTTCTTTCTTTGTTTCTATTTCTCTTTTTGCAGGTTTAAAAAACTTATTATTTGTTCCGGAAATTCGCATGCTATTATTGAATTCCAAAAATCCTAACTGATTGCTTTTAACAAAAAATCCTTGCCCAGAAGCTATTTTACCATCGGGAATTGTTTCATTAATTCCATTTGAAATTGCTTTGGTACCCACTCCGCCAACTAAATTATAAACAGCGTAGTCATCTGATGTATATTCTAAATTTGTTATTGGGGTATTATGTGTCCAGAAGTAAAGTGCTCCTTTGGTTTTAAATTCGTTTCCACTCAAAAAACTATCTCCATCAATAGCTGATGGATATGGGTTTCCAATTAAATAAAACCTATTGTTTTCTTGTAAATCAATTTCAACCTTTCCATTATTTGGCACTCCCATAAAAGCTCCTTCGTATACTGATCGTTCAAACTGAGAAAATTCCTGAGGAGATCTTATTATATATCCTTTCCCTAAAGACATATAGCTGGACGGTTCTTCAATTTTCCAGCCTGGCAATGCAGAATTGTATGACAGATATTTATCAAATAATGTATGAGGTGAAAGATCAATTAGTTTTTGATTATCAACTGGAGAAGACCAATAGGTATAATCAAATTTTACAACGGGATTTGTTTTTCTTTTCATCTGCATAATTCCAGAATTTATCATATCGTCATCTGATTGGTATAAACTGGCTGAATCTTCTAAAACTAATGTTCCTAATCCTGAATATGAAAATTCAATTCCTAAAGTATTTCCACTTAAAAGTGCAACTCTTTTTCCTGCTTCAATACTGCAGCTGCAAATATTTGAAGAATTTAAATTCAAAAAATCTTCCTTAAAGAGTACTTCTTTTCCTCCAGACGGATAGCCGTTTGACCAAGAATGGCCATCCCAAACTGTTGATTCCAGACAAAGTTTTAACCGAGAAATTCTATGCTTGGAAAATCCTGAAACTGAATTAAAATTTCCTCCTATTAAAAGCCTAAAATCAGATGTAATGCTTAATGCAAAAATTTTGTTGTTAACCGATGCATTGAAAGTGTTATCAAAATCTCCTGTTTTTAGCAACCTTATTAATCGCAAGGAAGCATAATTTTTATAAGTTCCCGAAAAGGTTCCACCAACTAAAATACGATCATCGGGCTGTACAAAAATTGCGCGAACATCTCCTTTATTAAAGCCAATTCCGGAATTAAAACTTGTATCTAAAGTTCCATTAGAATTTAGACGAAGAATGCGTTTTTGCGAACTTTTATTATACATCAAAAAAGATCCGCCAACAATTATTTTTCCATCTGATTGTAATGCTATTGAGTATACATTTTTATCAAAACCATCTCCAATATTGAAACTCGTATCAATACTTCCATCTGTATTTAATCGAACAAAATGCTGGTATGGCTGTTTATTAAATGTTGTAAATCTTCCTCCAACCAAAATTTTCCCGTCTGGCTGAATCAGAATATCATCTATTATAGCATCGGCACTAAAACCTGCATTAAAAGTTGGATCATTTGAACCATCAGGTAGTAACCTCACCATTCTAATTATTGAAGAATTGCCGTTGTAGCGTTCGAAGTTTCCAGCTACAATAATTTTATTATCGGATTGCAATGCCATAGCATAAATTTGGCTATTGAATCCTGAACCAATATTGAATGAATTATCAATTGACCCATCTGAAGAAATTCTAACAATTCTATTATAAAGCTGATCATTATACTTAGTGAAGTTTCCACCCAATATAATTTTACCGTCTTTTTGAAGAATAGCTGCTTTTATTAAGTTATTTGCTCCGGTTTGTCCTGTATTAAAATCGGAATCAAAAGATCCGTCTTCTAACAGTCTTGCAATCCTAAAAGCTGGATTATTATTGAATTTGGTAAAGTTTCCTAGTACTATTGTTTTTTGATTCTCTAATGGAATTATTTTTAAAACAGAATTATCAAAACCAATTCCAGACGCCAAATAACCAGTATCTTGTTCTCCTTCAAAATTAACTTTCGCCAATCTTCCTTGATTTTGTCCGTCGAAAACAGAAAATGTTCCTCCAATAAACCACGATCCATCTGAGTCATTTGCGAGGGTCCAAACAGTAGATGTCGGTCCTGTACCCATGTCAAAATCAGGCTTTATAGTTCCGTCTGAGTTTAAAAAAGCAACATGGTTAACAGTTACTCCATCATAGCGGCCGGTGAAAGATCCGCCTGCCATGATATTACCTACACTATCTATTTTGATAACTTGCACCACACCATTACTGAAACCAGATCCAAGAAAACTAAAATCGCGAGTACCATCCTCGTTTAGACGCACAATTCTATTAGCAATAATTTCATTGTATGATGTAAAATTTCCTCCTAAAAGTATCTTGCCGTCTGGCTGCACTTCAATAGCGCTTACATTCCCATCAAAACCAGTCCCGATATTAAAATCTCGATCAACACTTCCATCCGAATTTAACATGATAATTCGATTAGAATCTACTTCATTAAAGGATGTAAAATTGCCTACAACTAAAATTTTACCATTAGGCAAAACCCTAACTTTTGAAATCTGTAAAGCAGATCCTATACCTATTTTAAATGATGCGTCTATTAAACCGTTTGGCAGCATTCGTGCAATCCTGTTTACTGCTGTATTACCATATTTTGTAAAAGTACCCACAATTATAATTTTCCCATCGGGCTGTAAATCTATATCATGAATAATTCCTGCTCCTGAGCTAGCTGCAACCACTGTGCTAAAAGATGAATCATATGAACCGTCGCTATTAAGGCGAATCAGCCCTCCCGCACTCTTTCCGTTATAAGCTGAGAAATTTCCTCCAACAAGTATTTTACCATCGGGCTGAACATTAGAAGAATAAACTTTACCATTAAAACCAGTTCCTGTATCAAAACTTTCATCTATTGTTCCGTCAGGTTTTAAGCGGGTTAAGTAAGAACAAGGAATTCCGTGTAGACTTGTATATTCACCTCCAACAATTAGGTTATTATCTGGCTGCAAAAACAGCGTTCGGACTGTCGCATTAAATCCATCTCCTTTTGAACCGTCGTCAATTGTGTTAAAAGTGTTATCAACTTTTCCTTGTTGAGCAAATAGGTTTGCAGAAAGCAAAAAAATAAATAATAGTGAGCGAAAAGTATTTTTTATCAAAATCGTAAAGTAGTAAATTAGTATTTGTAAGAATTAACCGAAATTAATTTACTTTACAATATGTTGCAATACCCACTTTTGGTGATTTTCTAATTATTTTAAAAACAAAAAATCCATTCCGAAAAACGGAATGGATTTTTTTATTAGAAGAAGTTTTTATTATTTAAAGATAATCTTTCTGGTTACTTCGGCTTTGTTTTCAAGGGTAACTTTTACCAGTAAAACCTGCTCTGCAGCCTCTAGATTTGAGATTGACAATTCTGTCGTTCCAACTTTCTTTTTATTGTATAAAAGTTTTCCTGTAATATCAAAAACAGAAACTTCTTTGATGTTCTCTTTTGAAGAAGTTACTTTGATTACTTTGTCTTTTACAGAAACTAAAAGTCCGTCTTTTACATTTTCAAAATCACCAGTTCCTAAAGTTTTATTCGTATAACGTAATACAAAACGATCTGTAAAAGTTCCTATTGCGGTAGTAAACTTGTAATTTCCGGCTTTCAAGTCGTAAATAACTCCTGCTTTTTTATCTTCAAGATAAACTGCCTGATTGTTCAATAATCCATCAGTATGGTCAATTGCGATTGTAAATTCTCCTGCAACGGCAGTTTTGTACCCAAGAGCAACTAAATCTGTATCTTCAAAAGGCACTGCACGTCCCTGAACAGTTAATTTTTTAGCATCGCTGATACTGTAGAAATCAACATAAGTATTTCCGTTAAGGGTAGCTGCATCATAATTTTGATCCCAGCTGTTTGTTGCTCCGTCTATATAACCAATTAAGGCTTGTTTAAAAGCACCTTCGGCATTTGTAAAGTTCAGCCACAAACGGTTTGTTTCACCAGCTGTTTGGGAAGTTTTAAAGAACTGGGTGTTATCACCGGGAATCCTCATACCGTTTGTAAATACGATATTACTTCCTGTGCTGGCTTTAAAGAAAAATGCCTGTCCTGCAGCAATACTTCCTGTTGGAGCAGCTGCACCGCTTGTTGTTACAGTACTTCCGGTTAAAGTATAAACAGCATAATCTGCCGCTGTGTAATTGTATTTTGCATCTCCAATTACACTTCCGTTTGGAGGTGAATTGTGTGTCCAGAAATATAAAGCTCCTGTTCCTGTGTCATTTATCAATTTATTGGCATTGATAGCTGATGGATACGGATTTCCTATTAAATTCCATTTTGCTGCTGTTGGCGTAAAAGTAATATCTCCATTGTTTGGAACTCCTGTAAAAGAAGCTGGATAAACAGCTGTAGTATTGATGTCAAATTCCTGTGGTGCTCTAATGATATATCCTTGTCCCGGAACCATTACTAATGTTCCGTTATAACTAATTACCCATCCTGTTGATGGATTAAAGCTTTGATATTTATCTGCCAAAGTTGTAGGTGAAACATCATGAAGTGTTAAACCAGGTGTTGCTGTAACTGGTGTTGACCAATAGGTATAGTCATAACGACGTACTGGTGCGGTATTTCTCTTATAAGTAATATTCCCTGAGTTAACTGCATTTGTGGTTTGAACCAGACTGGCATTGTTATCAAAAGTTAAAGAACCACCTGTATTAACGGTTAAGGCATTTGTAATGGTTAAGGTTCTTCCTGATGGAACTGTCAAGTTAACTCCATTATTTATTGTACAAGAACAGGCATTTAAATCTGCTGAAATTGTAAACGCTCCAGTAAAAACAGCTCTTTTTGTTGCAGTTGGAGTTCCATTAGACCAAGCCGTTCCGTTCCATGTTGTGGAAGAGTGATCTGTAACTGTTGCTCCAAGACTCGATGGTGATTTACAGCCGATACTATTAGTAACTCTAAAAGTATATGTATTGGCGGCGAGTGAAGAAATTGTTGTACTCGTTCCCGTACCGGTATGTGTAGCAGATCCCGGACTTCTTTCTATAGTCCAAGTTCCTGTTGCAGGCAGATTATTTAAAGTAACACTTCCTAAAGCAGCGCATGAAACATCACTTATTGTACCAATAGTTGGGGGTGACAATAAATCTATGGATGTTGAGATGTTATCTGTGTAGGTATGTCCCGAAATGTCTTCAACGACATTTAACGATGGATCAGTACCTATAACTTTTGCAGAATTAACAACTCTTCCTGCAATTACATCAGCACTAGTAATAGTATATGTTCCGGTTAATGTAGCAGTTGCCCCAGCCGCCAAACTAGCAATTGGATTTCCTGTTATAGTGATTCCCGGCATTGGATCGGTTACATGAATATCTGTAATGGGAACTTCTCCTGTATTTTTTACATTAAAATTATAATTAATAACATCTCCAGCTTTTCCACATGACGGCATCGAAGCTGTTTTTATAAGACTTAATTCAGCAATTTTTAATGAATTAGTATTAAAAGCAATAAAAGCACAATCTGAACTACCTGAAAAAGTCACCACAAAACGATCGACCTGTGCAGCGTTTGCAGATGTTATTCCAAATTGACTGGTTTCAATTGCAAGCATTCTAATGTCTCTTGTTGACGCCGCAGTAAATCCAATAGTTCCATCCATTTTAAATAAATCAAGACTATATGTACCGATTGCAGTTACAGCATCAAATTTTATAGATAATTCAGTTCCGACTGTATTCCCAGAGGCATCAATAAATTTAAAAGTATCCGGTGTTCCTCCTGGGTCTGCAACCTGAGTTACAATTAAATCAGGAATTCCGTCACCAACACCTGAAAGATTCAGGTTATTGGTACCAACTTTAAATTCAGCTGTTCCGGCTTTTATATTAGCAACACCTGTACCAATTGACAGGCCACTTACTCCATCAGTTAATCTTGATGCAAGTTCTGCACCTGTAGCAGTTGTACCAGCTAAAGCAGGAATCAAAGTTGCCGTACTTGCTGATCCGTCTATCATAGAACCTTGCAAAAAATAGGAGCTTGATGTTGAACCAAGAGATTGAATTTTTAAAGCTCTAAATTTTTGTGCATTATATGTTACAGAATGTGAATTAAGTACCGTGTTATCAACTCCAGTTGAGTAGGTAGTACCATTCCAAGAGAATGCTAATAAGTTGTTTTCTCTGTCTGGGCGGTTGCCGGCTGCTGTAGTCGAATTCGAAGTCCAATAGCCGTTCCAATCGGTGTAGATTCTTGAAACTGAAGTTAATTGAGCTGACATTTTTAAAGAAAACAATAAAAATATAAATAGTGTTTTTTTAAATAAAGAACGGGTAAACAAAAATAATTTTTGGGGCATATACTTTGTGTTTTTGATTTATTTGGCTGTTAATAAATGATTTATCTTAAAAAGTTTTAAATCGAATTTTTTGCTTCATTTTTTTATTTCATAAATGTTATAACATGTAAAAATCCGGCAGTTTTCACTGTCGGATTTTTTTTTAAATTATTTGAAAATAATTTTCCTCGTTGTTGTAAAGTCATTTTCAAGAGTAACCTTTACCAGTAAAACCTGATCAGAAGACTGCAGATTTGAAATTGATAATTCTGTTACTCCTATTTTGTTTTTACTATATACAAGCTTCCCTGTAATATCATATATGTTTACTTCTTTAATGTTTTCTTTAGAAGAAGTTGCTTTGATTGCTTTATCTTTTACAGAAACCAAAAGTCCATCTTTTACATTTTCAAAATCACCTGTTCCTAAAGTTTTATTAGTATATCGTAATTGGAAACGATCTGTAAATGTTCCTATTTCGCTAGTAAAAGTATAAATACCTGCTTTTAAATCTTGGATTGTATTAGTTACTTTATCTTCAAGATATACCTTTTGACCTTCAAATAAACCGTCAACATGATCTATAGATATAGTAAATTCTCCGGCAATTGCTGTTTTATATCCAAGAGAAATTACATCAGTATCTTCAAAAGGTACTGCACGACCCTGAATCGTTAATTTTTTAGCATCATTAATACTGTAAAAATCTGCATACGTGTTTCCGTTAAGTGTCGCTGCATCATAACTTTGATCCCAGCTGTTTGTTGCTCCGTCGATATATCCAATCAAAGCTTGTTTAAAAGCACCTTCTGCATTTGTAAAATTCAACCATATACGGTTTGTTTCAACTGCAGCTTTTGCTGAAGTTTTAAAGAATTGAGTATTATTGCCCGGAATTCTCATATTGTTTGTAAATACAATATTGTTACCTGTCGTTGCTTTAAAGAAAAATCCCTGTCCTGCAGCAATATTTCCTGTTGGAGCAGCTGCACCACTTGTTGTTACAACGCTTCCTGTTAAACTATATACAGCATAATCTGCAGCAGTATAATTGTATTTTGCATCACCAGCTACTGTTCCGTTTGGAGGTGAATTATGCGTCCAGAAGTACAAAGCACCAACTCCTGTATCATTTATTAATTGATTAGCACTTATCGCTGACGGATAAGGGTTTCCAATTAAGTTCCATTTAGTTGCTGTTGGTGTAACCGTGATATTTCCATTATTTGGTACTCCTTTAAAAGAAGCCTGATAAACTGCGGTGCTGTTTATATCATATTCCTGTGGAGATCTAACAATATATCCTTGTCCCGGAGTCATTACTAAAGTTCCGTTATAATTTATTGTCCATCCAGTAGTTGGATTATAGCTGTAATATTTATCTGCCAGTGTTGTTGGTGATAAATCATGCAACGTTACTCCCGGAGTTGTTGTTACCGGAGTCGACCAATAAGTAAAATCATAACGACGAATAGGTGCAGTGGTTCTTTCCAGTTCAAACGAATTTGCAGCTCCTTGATATGCATTTGCGTCTGTACTTTTTTGTAATAATGAGCCTCCATTTTTAATCAAAAGTTTTCCACCTGCACCAACAATTGTAGTTTCTTGTACCGTTAAAGTCCTATTTGTTGGGACTGTTAATGTAACACCCGGACTAATAGTACAAGAACAAACTTCAAGATCTGAATTCAACATTGTATTAGCTGAAACTGTTATTGCTGAACCGCTTGCAGGGGTTGACGAACCATCATAAATGGTTGGTATAGCAATAAGATTTAAAGCCATTTTTGCATCTCCTGCATCTTCTCTTAATTGAACTTCTATTTTTGAGTTTTTATTTAAACTGTAAATTTGACCTGTTTTTACTAAAACCGGAGCTCCAATATTTTGTCCTGCTGTATATTCAAGAACTTCATCAACATAAATTCTCATATCATCATCGCAGTTTACAACCTGAAGTTGATAATTTCCACAAGGAAAACCTTGGCGTTTGTAAGTTACTGTAAAGTTATCCACTGGAATTGGTGCACCTTGCCATGCAGTTGCTGAAGAAGGTGATCTATCAGCTGCCCATGAAGTTGTTGTGTTAATATTTAAACTTGAATCAACATATGTTCCTGCATAAGCCGTTTGAGTCAAATCAAAATTGTTTTTTGTAAAACCATAAACATTCCAAACATTATCTCCGTATGGCAAGTTAACGTTATCTCCTTTAATTAAACCGTATGAAAAAGCAGTACGCGCTGAACCTATATTTTCATAATATTCTAAGATAAATTCGTGAGAACCCGCAGTTAACGTATATAAAGCTGCGTCTACAATAAAGCTATGATCATTCCATCTGCTTAAAACTAAATTACCATCAATATATAATCTTACTCCATCATCACTTCCAATTGAAATATTATAAGTTCCAGCTGCAGTTGTTGTTCTCATTTTGTAACGAACAAAATAGTTATCTGCAGGAGCAGTTCCGCATATGTTTGTTACAACTCCTCTTACTGTACTATTTCCAATATTACGATCAAAAATCGCTGGTTCAGTTACGTTTCCAATAAAAACATTTGTTGCACTGGCCGCTGCCGCATTAAAGGCAAGATTTGGAGCAGCATTTGTCCATTTATAAACATAACCTATCCAAGAATCCACACCAAATGTTGTCTGATCTCCCTGCCCGCAAATAATAATTTCATCAGCTCCCATATCTGGAGCCGTTGTACTTCTTGTTTCGTTGTCAATATCTGTTGTAAAACCAGTTATTGGTGTTCCTTTTTCATGAATCCCCGAGTTAGTTGTATTTTGAACTAAGTGAAAATCAGTAGTAGAAATAAATTTTGGTTCAACTATAATAGAACTTTGCTCTTTTGCTGCGGCAACCGCTTTCCAGGCTGCAAGGGTTGTATAAGTTCCTGATGATAATTTATTTGATAAGGCACCTGTACTTGCTAAGTAATAATTATTATTATTAAACTCTGTTATTGCTGTATGATCTGTACTAGAATTTATTAAATACTGTGTTCCTGTAGTTTGCGAATTATAGAAAATATTATTTTTAATTCCGATACTACTTCCGGCTGCAATCGTTAAACAAGCCGAATTTGTTACTGCAGAAACTGAGTTCATTACCAATGTATTGTAATAAATTTTACCTCCGGAACCTGAGTTATAATTAATACTCGATGACGCTTTTTTAGAGTAGACATCGCTAATTATGTTATTATATACTGTATTAGTGTTATTGTTGATATACAATCCGTTTGCTTTTTCATCAACAGAACTAATCGCACTTAGTGTATTTCCATAAATAACATGACTGGTCCCTGCGTTTAAAGCTATACCATTTACATCTTTAGATGCTGATATAGCACTAATTGCATTAGCATAAATAGTATTCGTTCCTCCATTTATAGAAATACCACTAGTTTCAACATTATTTGCTGTTGTTGCGATTGTTGCTATCGTGTTACTGTAAATGGTATTTATTCCTTTGTCAATATAGATTCCTGCACAATAACCGTTTGAAACACCACTACTTACGTCTCTGATGGTATTGCTGAAAATCTGACCGTTACTTGTTCCTAATATAATTATACCGGAATGCATTGGACTGTAACTGTTAGTGTTTTTTTGAACTCCATTTATTGTATTACCTGAAATCTCATAATCTTTAGCATTATTTAAATAAACTCCTAAAAATGGTTTATCTGCTACAGTTGTTCCTCCAATTATATTATTCTGAACTTTCCAGCCAGTTGAAAGAGTTGTTGCATTTCCGGCTACATAAACAGCTTGACCAACTTTTGTAAAAGTTACATTTTGAACTAAATTATTTGAATTAGCAGCCTCTGCATCACTTCCAACAGAACTCGTTCCTCCTCCAAATACACCAACAGACAAATCATCATCTCTATAGTTTTGTCTTAAAATCAAGTTTTTAATTTCGTTATTTAATGCTCCGTTTGTTCCATTTTCGCTCGCAATCCATATAACGCTTTTCTTTGGATTTATTGGGTTGTTATTGTAAATCGTTAGGTTTTTAGATGCTGTCCCATTATTACTTCCATCAAAAATAACATTGTCAACACCGTTTAATTTAAAAACTGCAGGTGTCGATGTTGATGCTGGTAAATTTGTAGATTCAATAGAAACTGTCTTACCAGTATTTGGCTTAAAAGTAACTTTATACAACGTATTGTTGAAGTAAGGATTTATATTTAATGGAAAAACTTCGTTTGTAGCTCTGGTATAAGTTGTATTATCCAACAAAAATGTTACCGCAGCAGAAACCCCAACGTTGTTAAGTGTATTTATAGCAGATGTAAGAGTGCTGAAATCAGCTGCTGCACCACTTCCAATTGTATAAGTTCCAGCTAAAGGTCCCATTAATTTACCTGTAAACTTTAATGTATTGGCTAAAATCTGCCATTTAATATTATTATAATCTGTTCCTTTTGTGTAAAGGCGAATAATTAATTTTTGATTTGAATTTAAAGATTCGTTGATCTTAATGCTCTTTGAAGGATTTCCTGAAATTGATTCTTCTGTAACTAAATTACTGGCATCATTATAAAAGTCATAAGTACCGGGAACGGTTCCGTTTTGAGAAACATAATATTTTGCAATATAAGTAGATGGACCGGGTGTACCTCCGTTTGGAATACTGGCTTGTTGAAAAACTAAATTTGAAATCCAGATAACATTGTTTGTTGTAGGTGTAATTGAAACCTCAATATATCTATAATGTTCAAAATCAGGATTGTTCCAGCCAGTAACTAATGCTCCCGTACTTCCGTACGCTATAGGGTTTTGATCTGATGTAAAAGTACCAGACTGAACATAACTTTGTTTGGTTGTAATATTGCCATCTGATGTTAAAGCCCAAGAAGCTAAATCAACGGTTTGTGCAATGCCAAAAAAAGGTAAAAACAAAAATAAAAGTAGAGTTTTCATCATGTTAAATGTTTTCTATCAGATTGTTATGCTGGCATAATACATTACACCTACTCAAAGATATATACATCTACGCGTTTGATTTTATGACGGTTTTTAGAATAGGCATATAATCGATAAACCGATGGAATAATCGATGAAATGCATAGTAAAAATGATGATTTTATGGAATTTCTTATAAAATGGACTTGTTAAAAATAAGAAAAATCTTTAATATTAGATGTTTTAAGCGTGCCTTTTTGAAATAATATTCGAAAAAACGTCTTGTTTTGTAAAAAATCCTCAGAAAAGCAATATTTTACAACTATAGGTTGTTTTTTATTCCGTAAGGAATTTAAGATATTTCCAGATGACAATTTGCTAATTAAATAGAAGTAAAATTCATTGTTTCAAATACAATTTTGAATGATTTATTCTTGCTCTAATTCTTTAACTTTTTCATAAACGAGATTACTTTCATAACCTTTACGAAGCATATAATCACAAAATTTTTTTCGCTTTTTTAAAATGTTTTTTTCTTGAATATTATTCCATGATCTTTCAGACAAATTTTCAAAACTTTCTGCATATTCCTCTGCAGAAATTTCCTTGAGGGCGAGATTTATATTTGTTGAAGAAATATTTCGCAGTTTAAGTTCATTTGCAATCCTAATTTTTCCCCAATTTTTGATTCTGTGTTTGCCTCTTGCGAAACTGCAGGCAAAACGTGTTTCATTCAAAAAGTTATTCTCAATTAACTGAACAACAATAGAATCAATCTCATCAGAAGTCATTTTTAAGCTGTAAAGTTTAAAAACAACTTCGTCATGACAGCGCTCTTGATAGCCACAAAAGCGTTCTAATTTCTGTAAAGCTTCTTTTGGTGTATAAATTTGGTTCATGAGTATTTTCTTTCTTTTTAACTATAAATGCCAAAAATAATCATTTATTCGTTAAATTCTTACATGTTTTTTAACTATTTCTCAAAACTCTTTTTGTAAAATCTTGTTTATGTGGAGAATTATAATAATTTTGTCCACAAATTCTGTTTGTTAAACTGCCCTGTTTTTTAAACAGTTATCAATAAGAATTTAAGTTCAAAATTAAGTCTTTCGTTCATAACGAAATTTGAAATTTTTTATTTGAATTTAACGCCAAAACAAATTTAATACCACGCCTACTATGATTCGAAAACTACTTTTGTTCGTTCGTTCTTTATTTTTAAATTTTTCTAATTCTTCTAAAGGAAGGCCTTTTAGTCCTATTTCTTCAATTGATAACGATTCTCAAGTTTGGATGTTAAATAAATTGACGGGATCTAAAACGGTCTTGGACGGGAGAATAAAATATCTTTTTATTCTATTATTTTCTATTTTTATAAATTCAGTTTCTGGGCAAATAACTCAGCCAACAGCTTGGACCAAGGCATATGATCAAACATCATTAACGGGTACAGGTACAAGTTTTGCTATTGCTGCAGGTTCTAATCGTATTCTGGTTGTAGCCATTGCAACAACATTTACTGGTTCAGGTTCTGGAACTCAAGTTGATCCGACAACTATTTCATATGGTGGTGTTACCTTAACTAAGGCTGCGGGTAATGGAGGCACAACTGGACGTATGCATACTTGGTTGTATTACCTAAAAGACAATGCAGTTATGAATGCTACTTCTCGTGCGCTTAATATAACTGGTGGAGCAGTAACTAGTGCAACATTGGCAAATATGACGGTTTGGTATAGTGTGTATGCAGGAGTTGATCAGGTACCGGCGTCTTATACATCAGGAAATGGTTTTAATAATTCAGGATCGAATGCCGCTGCACAATTAAGTGCTGGAATGGCTGTGAATACTAACGAACAAGCAGTTTATATATCAAGTATATATAATGATAATAGCACGACAATACCCGTTTATACAGTTAATGCTAACTGGAATAGTGGCGGTTTTAATACCGGAACCTCTACTAGTGGCGGTAATATTGCTTGGAAAAATCAAGTGTCAAACCGTAATATACCTGGTTCAAATATAACAGGAGAGCTAGCTACAACATCCTCAATTACTCCCAATGGGGATGATTTTCGTTTTGCTTTGTCGGCTATGAGTTTACCAAGATCAACTCCTCCAACAATTACAAGTTTAGGTTCTACAAGCGGTTGTGCAGGTGGTAACATAACGATAAACGGAACAAATTTATTTGGAGCAACTGCTTCAAACGTGAAAATTGGAGGTACTGCAGTTTCATCTATAACTTCTAATACGGGAACTCAAATAATCGCTGTAATTGGAACTGGTACTACAGGTCCGGTAACTGTTACCAATACAAATGGGACAGCTACAAGTGCATCTAATTTTACTGTAGCAACTGCTTCTCCAACAACATCAAATGCAGGAGTAGACCAAACAGGAACTAGTAGTTCTTCTTTTATATTGGCTGCCAATACTCCAATTGTTGGTACAGGAACTTGGTCAATAGCAAGTGGTCCAAGTACATCCACAAGTCAATTTGTTAGCCTTACAGATCCAACAACCACATTTAATCGAGCAATTGCGGGGACGTATGTATTAAATTGGACAATAAGTAATGGTTGCGGTACATCTACTGATCAGGTTGTTATTGCGAATTGTGTGAGTAATTTAATTAGTAATGGTGATTTTACTAATAGTGCAGCAGGAAATAATTTGGCAGCAAATTGGACATTTGCCACAACAAAGGGAAGTTATGTCGAAACTCAGCTTGAGAATACTTATTTTGCTACTGGTAATACTATTGGTTTTACCGCAGAATTAGATGCAGAGGCATCGCTGAGACAAAATAATATATCAGTTGTGCCCGGTGTTTCTTATACAGTAAGTTTTCTTTATGCTCGAAGACCAACCGCTGGTACACCTGCAACAACTAATTTAGATATTAAAATTACCGGTGGTACGGTTCCTATTTCATCATCAACTTTGTTTGCTACTAGTAGTACTCCTACAACAGGTACTTTTACCTTTACACCAACGAGTTCTTTAATAGGGATTGAATTTTATAACTCCTTATCTGGATCATCGACCCTTGGGACTATTATTGATGATATAGTTTTACTTCCAACTTCTCAAGTGGCTCCAGTTGCGACAACAGTTCCTAAAGGTGTTTTTAAAACCTTAACCTCTTGCGCAGGTGTACCTGTTCAATTGGATGTGGATAACGTTACTGCTTCAGGTGTAACTTATGCATGGACAACAACATCTCCAGGAGCGGTGTTTTCTTCAACTAATATTAAAAACCCTACGATAACATTTACTGGTTCAGGGATTCAGGAAGCAACAGTTGTTGCAACCACATCAGGCGGTTGTTCAAGCGGTGCGTCTACTATATATGTTAATGTAATTGCTGCTCCAACAGCTTACGCTGTTACCGGGGGAGGATCATATTGTTCTGGCGGCACAGGAGTTTTGGTCGGTTTGGCTAATTCTACTACGGGGGTTAACTACCAGTTGCAAATAGGCGGTGTCAATTCTGGAACTGCTATTGCAGGAACAACAGGATCACCAATTAATTTTGGCCTTAAAACAGTAGCGGGTACATATACAGTTGTTGCTACAAACCCTACCACTACTTGTAGTTCAAATATGACTGGTAATGCAGTAATAACAATAAATCAAGCACCGGCAACATTGAGTTACACTTTTTCTACTCAATCGTACTGTATTGGAACACCTATTTCAGCTAATAGTGCAACCTTAGGAACAACTGGTACCCCAGCGGCTGCCTTTGCTATATCTCCAGCTTTACCAGCGGGACTATCAATTAGTACATCTACTGGAGCAATAACAGGTACACCGACAGTTTCAGCAGTGGCTGCAAATTACACAGTAACAGCCAGCAATACTTGTGGAAATGCGACAGCTGTTATAAATTTAACTGTTAACGTAAAACCAACGACTCCAACTGCATCTGTAACAACTCAGCCAACATGTGCTGTGCCTACGGCAACTATTACAGTTTCAAGCCCGGCACCAGCAGCAGGAATTACTTATAGTATTGACGGTACAACTTATACTAATACTACTGGTATATTTACAGGAGTAGCAACAGGATCATCATATAATGTTACTACTAAAAACAGTTCAGGATGTGAATCTCCAATTACAGTTGTTTCTGTAAATGCTTATGCAGGTAAAACATGGAACGGGAGTGTAAGCACAAATTGGAACGCAGCCGGAAACTGGACCCCAAGCGGCGTTCCTACTGTTGATGACTGTGTAGTGATTCCAGATCTAACTTCTATCACAAACAAGCCGGAAATTACTGGAACAAATATTGAATTTAAAGCACATACCTTTAATTTAAATAATAATAGTTCTTTTATAGTAAGAAGTACAAACACCCTAACTATTACCAATGCAGTAACAGTTAATACCGGAAGTTCTTTAACCTTTGAGAACAATGCCAGTCTGGTTCAAATTACAAATGCAGTTAACTCAGGGAACATTACTTATAAAAGAAATACCGCACCAGTACGTCGTTATGACTACACCTATTGGGCTACACCTATTACAGCAACACCAGGTTTTACACTTCATGATTTATCACCAACAACCCTGGCTGACAAATACCAAATATTTAATTCAGCTGCAACTGCATGGGTGATAGATTATAATGGAGCTTCAGTTATGACGCCTGGACAGGGATATCTTGTAAGAGCTCCACAGGAATTTGACATCAATACTACAGCTGTTTATCCAGCTGCTTTTACAGGGGTTCCAAATAATGGAGATATCATATTTACTCCCGTTGCAGCAAAATGGAATTTAATAGGAAATCCGTATCCATCAGCTATCAATGCCAATAAATTGATAAATGACACAGGAACCGGAGCTTTATATTTCTGGACACACAATTCACCTCCAAACGGAAGTGTAATTGGAGATGCAAAATACAATTACACAGCGGCAGATTATGCTGTTTATACTTTAACCGGAAGTACTGTAACAACAAGCGGTGCAGCTGCTCCAACAGGAAGCATTGCTGCAGGACAGGCATTTTTCTTTAAAGCCAGCACAGGAAGTAATATCGTCTTTACAAACAGCATGAGAATTCCCGGAGATAACACCCAGTTCTTTAAAACTTCACAAACAGCCGGTGAAACAAACCGTTTGTGGCTGAACTTTTCTAATGCTGAAGGCGCTTTTAAACAAGCCTTAATTGGATATATAGACGGCGCAACAAACAGCTGGGATCAAAATTATGATGCAGCCACTCTTAACGGAAATACTTATATAGATTTCTACAGTATCAGTGATGCTAAAAAATTAACGATTCAGGGACGTGAACTTCCTTTTGAAGATACGGATTTAGTTCCGCTTGGGTACAAAACTGCTGTTGCAGGAGAATTTACAATCGCAATTGACCATACTGATGGATTATTGAACAATCAGGCAGTTTATCTGGAAGATAAAGTAACTAGTAAAGTGCATGACCTTAAAGCTGGTAACTATAAATTTACTACCGCAATAGGAACTTTTACAGATCGTTTCACGCTTCGTTATACAAATAAAACATTAGGAACTGGTGATTTTGAAAATGTAAAAGACGGGCTTTTAGTTTCTGTAAAAGACAAAGTAATCAAAGTAACTTCTTCAAAAGAGAACATTAAAGAAGTTGCTGTTTTTGATATTACAGGGAAACTTTTATACAATAAAAAGAAAGTTGGAACGACAGAATTTTCAATCTTAAATCTGCAGGCTGCAGAGCAGGTTTTACTGGTAAAAGTAACTCTTGAAAACAAAGCCGAAGTAACAAGAAAGATTATCTTTAAATAATAAAAACTTCTTCTAATAAAAAATCCATTCCGCAAAACGGAATGGATTTTTTGTTTTAAATAAGATATATACTTATGCTTTTTCGATTAAAATACTCACAGCGTTTCCGCCAAAACCTACTGCATTAACTAAAACTCTTTTAATTGATTTATCTTGTTTTTTTGATTCTGAAAAAGGTGTTTCTATAAAAGTATTATTTTGCAACATCAAAAGTGCCAATTCTAAACTCAACATTCCAGATGCTCCAAAAGTATGTCCGATTTTCCATTTATTAGTGGTTAATAAAGGTAAATTAAACCCAAAAACTTTTTCAATCGCTCGTAATTCTGTCAAATCGCCTTTTATCGTTCCGGGAGCATGCATTACAATCGCATCAACACTTTCTAAATCAATATCTTTTAAAGCCATTTTCATAGATTTTTGAAAACAGTCCGCTTCTGCAGAAATTGAAATATTGTGTTCCAAAATTTCAGTCGCATAACCAACACCTATAACATACGCTATTGCATTTTCTTTTTCTCCTGCTTCTAAACAACAAACTGCTGCGCCTTCACCCAAAATCATGGTGTTTTGTGTTTTCTTGAAATCAAAAGCCAAATTTGGCCACAAATCAATATCCTGATCCATTCGTGAATAAATTTTCAAAGCCCGCATTTGTCCAATTGTAAAATCAGTTAAAGGAGCTTCACTTCCTCCAACCAAAAACTTATCAGCCATTCCAGATTTTAACCATGCAACTCCATTTAAAAGTGCATGAAGCGCCGTTGAGCAGGTAATGGAATGCGAAATTTCAGGCCCCGCACTTTGCAAATCATGTGCAATCCAGGACGAAATATTCCCCAAAGTTGTTGTTGGTGAAGCTAAGGTTTGAGCTTTTCCAGTTTCAAGATATTCCTTATAATGTTTTTCGAATAAATGTGTAGCGCCTCTTGAAGAACCAATATTAATTCCGAAAATATCATTTGAATTCCAGCCTGCATTTTCAATTGCTTTTCGCGAAGCTGCTAAAGCAAATAAAACAGAATCATCTAGAAATTTATACTTAATATCCGATTCGCGAATTTCAGCCACAATCTGTTTCGATTCAGTGTCCAGAGCAGCAACAGAAGTTTCCTGCTGATCCAAAAACTGTTTCGTAAAACCATGGTTATTATCGAGATATTTTTCCCAAACTTGATCAGCATTATTCCCTAACGGAGAAATAGATGAGAAAGCGGTTATGGCAATTTTTGGTGTATTCACAATAGTTTATTTATCACAAAGGTCTGTAAAAAAAATGGCACACTGATTACGCGGGTTAAACAGATTTGCACAGAGTAAATAATTAATCCGCGTAAATCCGTTTTATCCGTTAAAATCTGTGGGCAAAATTATACCATTTCAATGGCTTCTTCGATTGTAGTATATACTTTATGAAGCTGCTCATCTGTCATTATATACGGTGGCAAAATATAAACGATGTTTCCAACGGGGCGTAAAACGACTCCATTATCAATAAAGAAATTATACAATTTTGTCCGCATTGATCCATAATAGCTTTCTTCTGAATCTGATTTTATTTCAACAGCAAAAATAACTCCCAATGTTCTGGCGGTAATTACTTTCGGATGGTTCTCGATTTTCCTTTGAAAATTTAAATGACTTGCATTTATTCTTTCAATATTTTGCTGCATTTCTGTTGTCTGCAATAAATCCATACTTGCTAAAGCTGCTGCACAACCCGTTGGATTTGCTGTAAATGTATGGCCATGAAATAATGCTTTGTTGATATCATCATCATAAAATGCATCAAAAATATCCTGAGTAAAGGTCGTAATCGCCATTGGGATTGTTCCTCCGGTTAAGGCTTTCGAAAGACAAATCATATCCGGTTCTTCTGAAACATAATCCATTGCAAAAGTTTTTCCGGTTTTGCCAAAACCTGTCATCACTTCATCGGCAATGGTCAGGACTTTATTTGCTGTACAAATCTGAATCAGTTTTTCTAACGCTTCAGGTTCATACATCACCATTCCTGCTGCGCCCTGTACCAAAGGTTCGAAAATAAATCCGGCACAATTATGTTTTTTAATTGCATTTTCTAAAGCATCAAAACTTACCTGCTCCTGCCCTTTTGTTGGAACCGGAATTCGAACTACGTCTATAAACATCCCTTGAAAAGCTTGTGTATAAAACGAAATTCCGCTTGCCGCCATTGCCGCAAAAGTATCTCCGTGAAAAGCATTTTCAAAAGCAATAATCGTTGTTCGCTTTTCATTTTTATTAAAAAAATATTGGAGAGCAACTTTTATTGCTACTTCAACTGCCGTAGAACCATTATCTGAAAAGAAAATCTTCTGCTGGTTTTTTGGTAAAATTTCCATTAATTTTTCAGCAACTTTTACTGCCGGTTCGTGTGTAAAACCGCCAAACAAAACGTGTTCTAAAGTCGTCAATTGTTTGTAAATAGCATCGGCAATAAATTTATTACTATGCCCAAACGGGTTTACCCACCAGGAAGCAATTGCATCGATGTATTCTTTATTATTTTCATCCCAAAGTAATGCGCCTTCTGCTTTTGTAATTGCAATTGGCGTTTGTGAAGTTTTATGCTGTGTATAAGGATGCCAAAGGTATTGGCGGTCTTTTTCTGTTAAGCTCATTTTTTAAGAAAATAGAAGAAAGAGAATAGAAAAAAGACTAAACTCAATTGTTTAAGCAAAGATAGGAAAGTCTATTTTCTTTATTCTATAATCTTTACGCTATAAATTAAGCAAATTATCTCTAAATAAATCGGCGTATTCTTTAATTACATTTTGATCAAAATAGGGCTCTTCGTCAATTCTTCCTATGCAATTTACACCAGTTTTATTCAAAATTAAACTTTCCGTTGATTTGTTTTCGCTTCCGCTGAAGATAATTCCGACAACTTTAAATCCCCTATTCTGAATTGCTTCAATCGTTAATAAAGTATGATTGATACTTCCCAGATAATGTCTTGAAACAACAACAATTTTATAATCTGGTTGTATTAAATCGATGATTGTTTCTTTATCATTTAACGGAACAAAAATTCCGCCAGCTCCTTCAATAACTAAATTGTTCTTTGTTTTCGGTTCCTGAATTTGATTTAATTCGATTTTTATTCCATCAATTTCTGCCGCCAAATGTGGACTTGCAGGTGTCTTCAGTTTATAACTATTCTCAAAAATTTGAGTTTTTTTATTAGAAATCCGGGATTGAATTTTATCACTGTCGGAATTGTCTAAATCTCCAGCTTGAATGGGTTTCCAATAATCAGCTTCTAAAGCTTCGACAATAATCGAAGACGCGATTGTTTTACCCACATCTGTCGAAATTCCTGTTACAAATATTTTCATAGGTTTGTTGTTTCGCAGAAATACACAAAGAATCACCAAGATTCACAAAGTTATTTTATACTTTGCGCTATTTTGCGTTTTTCTTTGTGAATCTCTGTGCAATAATTTCCTCAAAAATACCAATAAAAATAAACCCATCATTACGATGGGTTCTGTTTATTATTCTTCTTTTAGCTCGTCAATTACTTTTCTTATTTCACTGGCGAATTTCCCATAAAATTTCTGAACCCACCATTCTAAAGAAATTCCCATAAAAAGTACTCCAAAAACAACAACCAAAAAGAATCCAACTAATTGTCCATTTGAAAATTCGGGATCAAAAAATCCCGGTATTTTTGAAAATGAGTAATAATAAAGTCCTAAAAGATATAAAACCAAAAATGGCGTTAAGGCAAAACCAAATGTTTTGTACAATTCCATATTCAGTCGTATGTCAAAATAAGTTTCATATAAACTGTCTTTTGTTGTTAAAGTGGTATTATTTAATCTTTTATAAAAGAAATAGAGCTTTATTAGATAATAAACACAAACGGCTACAAAAAGGCTAAAAAGTAAATAATAAAAAAAAGTCCATTTTGGTGGCAGATTACCAATCAAAGGAACTGTGCCTATGAAAACTATGGACAGGATTTGATAATAAAATTCTGTTTTCAGGTTTTTTTTAATTTTATCCAAAGGTGTATTTGCCGATTGTATTTTCTCTAAATTATGGGGAAGAACGATGTTTTTTGGTTTATCGTTATTCCATGCGTTTTGTATTTCATCAAAATCCATATCCTTGGTTTTTAATTATTTCTTTTAATTTTTCTTTTGCCCTGTTCAGTTTTACTCTAGCATTTCCTTCAGAGATTCCGAGATTTTCTCCAATTTCCTTATGAGAAAAACCTTCCAGCTGATAAAAAATAATCGCTTTGTCTATTTTTTCGAGTTTTTGAACTGCTTTATAAAAATGATCAATCTGACTTTCTTTTATATACAAATCATCTTCGTCTTCCTTAATATTTTCTGAAGCGATTTCATATTTATCGACTTTCCGCTTTTCTTTCTTCAAGAAAACAATTGCCGTATTTACAGCAACCCTATACATCCAGGTTGAAAACTGACTTTCGTTTCTAAAAGAATCATACGACTTCCAGAGCTGACAAATAATTTCCTGAAATAAATCCTGCTGATCATCGTGCGTATCCATGTACATTTTAGAAACTTTGTACAAAATTCCTTTATGACTCTCAATCCGATTTAAAAATTCTTGTTCCCTTTCTTTCAAAATCTATTAATTCAGGATCGGTTTTACTTTATAACCTGCTTTTCTTAATAAATTAATAACTCCAAATTCTCCTGATAAATGCCCTGATCCAACGGCAAAAAAGATACTTTGCTTTTTCATTAGTTCAGGCATATTTTTTACCCAATTTAAATTTCTTTCGTCAAGAATAATCTTCTTGGTCTTTTCGCTGGTATATTTTTTATCCGTTGTAAAATCATACATTAAATCAATATTTTCCGTTTTATAGGCAGAAACTAATTTAGCCGATTCTTCAGGAGTTGATTCTTCTAACATCGAAATCATTTCATCAGTTGAATACGCTTTATCAAACATCCCGAATTGTTCTTTTACAGTTTCAAGACCGCCAATTTCAATAATTCTTTTTTTAGCCTGCTCAATAAATTCCATTTCGTAAAATTTTAAATCGGCACAGCTAAAACTTTTCATCGAAATCAAACTCATTACAGTCAGCAAACTAAAGCTGTCAACTTGCTGCACGGTCATTCCTGTAGTTTTCTTGAGAATTGCATCTAATTTTGTCAGCTGTTCCGGGTTCAGTTTTTTGCTTAAAGGTTCTTTTCCCATTGCTAATTGCTGCATTTCTGACATTTCTTTTGGGTCAGAAAAATTGATTTCAAGTATTAATTTTTCTGAAGATTCAAAAGCTTTTTTCGTTTTTTCAGTTAGAAAATAATCTGATGAACAAATCATGTGAATCGTTCCGTATAAATAAGAAGGTTTAGAAAGCCCGTTTCCCGAAACTTCCCATAAAAGAGAATTTTCTAATTTAGGAGATTTGGTTTGAGCTTGTGATTTTATGCTAAAAACAACTAATATAAATGCTATAAATAAATGGAATACTTTTTTCATTTTGAAGATTGGTTAGGTTAATGACTAAAACTCATTTTGTAATTACAACTCGTAAGTATAGGAATAGTCAAAACGTTACAAAAAAATTAAAATTTATTTAGCCCACTGATAAAATGTAGGATTTCATTAACCAAATGTCACCCTGAGCGAAGTCGAAGGGCTCGCTAACTAAAATGGGCTTCGACTTCGCTCAGCCTGACAACTACATCTTAAAAAATAAAATCTCGCAAAAGTTCTAATACGGAACTAATTTCGTCTTCAGAATTATAACTATGAATGCAAAAACGCAAACGTTCCTGACCTTCAGGAACTGTTGGAGAAAGAATTGGTTTTACGTCAAAACCTTTGTCTTGTAATTGCTGGGCTAATTTCTTTACGCTTTCGTTTCCCTGAACAATGGCAGACTGAATTGCTGATTTGCTACGAACAAACATTGGTTTTAGACCCAACAAGTTTTTTTGCTGATTGAAGAAAACAATATTTTGACGTAGCTTTTCGATTGCTTCTTTTTCAATTTCCAGCTGTTGATATGCTGTTAAAATTGTAGCGACAGAATGTGGAGATAATCCTGTGGTATAAATAAAACTTCGGGCAAAGTTGATTAGATATTCTTTAAGTTCCGGGCTTCCAAGTACAACCGCGCCATGACAGCCTAAACCTTTTCCGAAAGTCATGATTCGGGCAAAAATTCTGTTGTGCAATTCCAAATATTGAAGAAGACCTTCCCCTTTATCTCCAAAAACACCCAAAGTATGAGCTTCATCAACTATTAAATAACAATTGTATTTTTCAGAAAGTTGTACTAATTCTTCTAAATTCGGACTGTCGCCATCCATAGAAAAAACAGTTTCGGTAACTATATAAATATTTATGTCTGGGAATTTCAGAATCAAACGTTCTAAATCTTCAAAATCATTATGGTTGAATTTATATGATTTTGCGTTTGACATTACAATTCCATCCCGAATGGAAGCATGACTTAACTCATCATACAAAATAACATCATTTCTTTGCGGTACAGCGCTAAAAAAACCCAAATTGGCATCGTAACCTGAATTAAAAATTAAAACGGCTTCTGCTTCATGAAATTGGGCAATAAAATTCTCTGCAATTTGATATAAAGAATGATTTCCTGAAATTAGTCTGGAACCTGTCGCTCCGTTTTGAAAAATTTCATTTTCGTGCAGATAAGCATGCGTATGTTTAAAAATTGATTCGGATTTTGAAAATCCAATATAATCGTTCGAAGAAAAATCAACCAGATTATTAAACACAGGAAGTTTCCGAAGCGAGTTATTCTGTTTTCGGTTTTCAAGTTTCTGATTAAGGTTTTCAGGTAATTTCATAAAAACAAAGTTATGAAATTGAAACTTGATATAAACAAACAGCGGGTTTTGATATTTCCCGCTGTTCTTTAGTGTATTCTAAATGGCACTTATAAAAGGTGATTGCCTGCTATAATCTGATTCGATCATTTCTTTAGACATAAATTTGGCAATATCAAACGCACTGATTTTGTCTCCCAAACAATCTTCGAGATTTACTGCTATATCAGAACTATTATCTGTGAATTCAATAAAAGGAACACGAACCTGCGTCCAATTTATGTTGCTTTCGACTAAAAGATTGTAGGCTTTTTGACGATCTTCCTGAATTACTGGAAAATTGGTTTTCATCCAATCTGTTGCCATAATAATTTTTGGACTTTTTTTATCGAATGGCGTATCGATATTAAGACCCGCAAGAAGAACATAACGTTCAATTCCATATTCATTCATTGCTTTTAAAACATTCTTGGTTACTGCACTTGCAACCAAAGGTTCGTCTTTTCTTTGACCAATTGTACTTACTACTGCCTGACAATCTTTAAACAATAATTTTATGGATTCTAAATCAAGCGCGTTACCCTGAATGATTTCAATTTTAGGATTTTGAATTTCGAAATTTTCAGGATTTCTTAATAAAAGTTTTAAATTAAATCCTTCTTTTAATAACTGATTTACAAGATATTTTCCAGTTCTTCCGCCGCCGCCCAGAACAGCGACTTTTGATATATTTTTCATAGTGTATTCTTTCTAAAATTTGACATAAATAATTTGCGCTTTATCAGGCCGATAAAACGAAAACATAAAAGCTTACTGAACTTTTATAATAGAATCAATATTTTATAAAGAGATTTTAATACTTCAAAAGTAAAAAATATTTTTGAAGCATTGCATAAAAAAAGCCACTCATATGTGAATGGCTTTTAAGGTTATTTCGAAATTGTTGTTAGTCTACTAAAACAATTATCTTGTTATCTTTCATTTCAATTGTTCCTGACGTAATATCTAATGTATAGGTTTGGTCATTAACTTTCGTAAATTTATTTGCTGCCTCTTTAGAAAAATCAAAGCTTGCTGCTGCAATTTTAATAGTTCCTTTTTCTAGAATAGAAACAATAGGAGCGTGATTATTTAAAATCTGAAAGCTTCCATCAACTCCCGGAAGTGTAACCGAAGTTACTTCTCCTGAAAATAATTTTGCTTCTGGTGATACTATTTCTAAAATCATAACTTTTTTTTAAATTCCAAATTATAAAATTCCAAATCCCAATTTTGGAATTTGGAATTTTTATTTTTTGATGTTTATCAAGCTATGCTTGATTATGCTTCTGCTAACATTTTTTCTCCAGCCTCAATAGCATCCTGAATAGAACCTTTTAAGTTGAAAGCTGCTTCTGGAAGATGATCTAATTCACCATCAATAATCATGTTGAAACCTTTGATAGTATCTTTAATGTCAACTAAAACTCCAGGAATACCTGTAAATTGTTCTGCTACGTGGAACGGCTGAGACAAGAAACGTTGTACACGACGAGCTCTTGATACAGAAAGTTTATCTTCTTCAGATAACTCTTCCATACCTAAGATCGCGATGATATCTTGAAGTTGTTTGTATTTTTGAAGAATTTCTTTAACTCTTTGTGCGCAGTCATAGTGCTCGTTTCCTAAAATTTGAGGAGTTAAAATTCTTGAAGTAGAATCTAACGGGTCAACCGCTGGATAAATACCTAACTCAGCAATTTTACGAGACAATACTGTTGTTGCATCTAAGTGGGCGAAAGTTGTAGCCGGCGCTGGGTCAGTTAAGTCATCCGCAGGAACGTAAACCGCTTGTACAGATGTAATAGATCCTTTGTTTGTAGATGTAATACGCTCTTGCATTGCTCCCATCTCTGTCGCTAGAGTTGGTTGGTATCCTACTGCAGAAGGCATACGTCCTAAAAGTGCCGATACCTCAGAACCTGCTTGTGTAAAACGGAAGATGTTATCAACGAAAAACAATACGTCTTTACCTTGATCTGTTCCAGCTCCATCACGAAAATATTCAGCGATAGATAATCCTGAAAGTGCTACACGAGCACGAGCTCCAGGTGGCTCATTCATTTGTCCGAAAACGAAAGTAGCTTTAGACTCTCTCATTCCCGGCATATCTACTTTAGATAAATCCCATCCTCCATTTTCCATAGAGTGCATGAAATCATCACCGTATTTAATAATTCCTGACTCTAACATCTCACGAAGTAAGTCATTTCCTTCACGTGTTCTTTCTCCTACTCCTGCGAATACTGAAAGTCCACCGTGACCTTTTGCGATATTGTTGATCAACTCCTGAATCAATACTGTTTTACCAACTCCAGCACCACCAAACAATCCGATTTTACCTCCTTTTGCGTAAGGCTCGATCAAATCGATTACTTTAATACCTGTGAATAAAACTTCAGATGAAGTTGATAAATCTTCAAATTTAGGAGCTTGTCTGTGAATAGACAAACCGTTTTCTCCTGTTTTTGGCAAGTTTCCTAAACCATCAATTGCATCTCCAATTACATTGAATAAACGTCCATATACGTCTGGACCGATTGGCATTTGGATTGGATTACCAGTTCCAACTACCTCATATCCTCTTGACAAACCGTCTGTAGAGTCCATAGAGATTGTACGAACAGTGTTTTCTCCAATGTGAGATTGTACTTCTAGAACTAATAAAGTTCCATCTTTTTTAGTGACTTCTAGTGAATCATAAATTTTTGGAAGTTCAACATCTTTACCGTTGAAAACTACGTCTACTACTGGTCCAATGATTTGAGCAACTTTTCCTATTACTTTTGACATTACTTATGTATTTATTAAATAGCTATTTAGGTTTATCGAAAATACCTCTTTTTTCAGAGCGCAAAGATAATTTTTTAAAATATAAAATCAATTTTTTTTTCATAAAAAATAGCATGATTTTGTTTGATTCATAAAAACAGACTTTTAAACTGTCGTTTATATCATTTTTTAACGAAATAAAAAAGCCACTTCATTTTATAAAACGAGTGGCTTTCTTAATTAAAAAAATGGTATGTTATAATGACGCCGGATATTGAATTGGGTATAAGGCCAAATCAACATGACGAAGTGTAGAACCGTATTTAGCATTTATTGCATCAATAAAAATATTAGCAATCAAACCATATCCTCTTCCGCTTGGGTGCACTCCATCTAAAGAGAAAGCTCCACCGGTTACATAAGTAGACGACATTGTATAATTTCCAAATCTATATCCTCCGCTTGCCAGTTGAGTCAATAAAGCTCTTGTATCTACAAAAGCCAAACCTTTTTCTTTAGCAACCGCGTCAATAGTTACATTATAAGCATCTGTTGCAGCTTTAATTTCTGCAATTTCAGTTGAAATTAAAACATGTTTATCCTGCAGAGGGTACGTTACTCCAAATTTATCTAATGGCGCAGGTGGTGCCATACCAAGTCCTGAATCTGAAGCTTTAGGAGCAGCTCCAATATCTGTTCTTGTTGGGAGTACTACTAAGTCTGTAGCTTTCGCTTGTCTTGCCTGTCCAAAAACAGCTCCATAAAAAGCTGCAGTCTGAGCTCCTAATGAAGGTGTAAATGCTGCAGTTAATTGAGCAGCCAGATTAGGAAGAGACTCATCTTTTATCAATACCGGATTTGCAGCAGTTTCTGATAATAAATTAATTCTATCACCTGCCTGAAAAACCGTTAACGCTTGTTTTAAAGGACCGTATAATTGTGCGTTTAATGCTTTAATTGTTGCTTTACCTACTGCTTCATTATTCCCTCCAAGAGATTTCGCTGTAAGCGGATTATAAGGAACTGTTGTAAAATATGGCAAAGCTGTAATATATGGAAGATTTGCCACTACTCCTTTTGCTCCATTTGCAGTTAGAGTTGTTACCAAGGTAGAATAGACATTAGCAAAAACAGTTGGATCTGTAATATCATTTCCTCCATAAGTAGCCGGGTTTAGATTCCCTTTTTGATCTTTTCCAATTCCGCCCGAAGTTGCATAACTCAAAACATCATTTCCTCCAATGAATAAAGAGAAAAATGTTGGTGCCTGTGTTGCCGCATCAGCCAGAACTGTTGTTGAAGGCGTACTTGCAAATCTTGCAAAATAAGGATTCGCTGCTCCTGTGGCTACTCCTGCAACATTTCCGTATCCAGCAGCAACTAAGTGAAAACTTTTTGCACCCGGAACCCCCATATTATTAAACGGACCTGTAAGGTGTGCTGTTATTTCGGTTGTTGGTTTTCCTGTTACATTTACCGGGCCTTGTCCGTTAAAATATAGTCGGGTTGCAGCCACGACATTACCTCCTAATAATAAACCACCAAGATTATCATTCATAAATGGAGTTGCAAAAGTTCCGCCGCCGGCAGCAGTAAACTGCTGTGCTAAGATATTAGTATAAGCTCCTTCCTGCCCTTTTTTGAAAAGAGCATTATCGCTGTAACCAGCCGCAAAAGAATCACCCAAGGCAACATATTTTGTAAAAACTGCCGAACCGGGAATTACCGGAACTTCTTCCGGAGTATTATTATCATCATCGCTATTACAAGCCGCCATAAAGGTTAAAGAAACCAATAATAGCCATTTTATATTTTTTTTCATGTTAGTACTTTTTAAATTATTACCTCTTCATTTTCATTGAACCGCTTCAAAGAAGCCGAATCAATTTCACACAAATAATTATATCATTTAAGGATTAATTGTCCACGAAGCAAACCATTGCTGACCTATCATTCCCGCTCCAATTACCTGAAGATAATCTGATCCGAAAAGATTTGTTGCACCAACTTTGATAACAGATTTTAGTTTTGGTATTGCATAGTTTATCTGAGCATCAAGAACAGTATTTTCTGGAATTATTCCATCTCCAAAAGAAGATTCCCATAAATATTCTGTATTCCATCTTACATTTACATTGAATCCTAAATTTTTGATCACTTTAGCATTTCCTAAAGAAGCTTTAATTCTGTGTTTTGGAGTATTAAATCCTGCAACGAAATCAGGGTCATCTTGCTGCTTAAAGTTAAATTGAGCATAGTTATAATTAACTCCTAATTCAAAATCTTTGTATACTTTTTTAGACAAACCAACTCCAAATCCTAAAGAAGAAATTTCTGCTGTTGTATTTGTGTAAACCTGATAAACTCTTCTGTCTCCAAACGCCAAGGCTTGGTAACTTAGCGGTGTTCCTACCGTTCCATAATAAGGAGAAATAACTCTTGCCGTATTCATGAAATCATTATAAATATTGTAATATCCGTTAATATCAATTGATAAATCGTTTTGAACTACTGTACGGTAACCAGCTTCAAAAGCTTGGACTTGTTCCGGTTTTACCAATCCTATATTAGCCACCTGAAGATCGGCCACATTTCCTGACGCTCCAAATGCCTGAACAGATGCTACAGTATAAGCATTATGATATGCGTTTTGGCCAGACATTCCAATTGTTGCAGGCTGCCCCGCGATTGTTTGTCCTGCCGCACTTACATTTACAGTTTCCTGAAAACGATCTAAATTTTCTGCTGCTGAACCAATCAATGCAAATGGCCCTAGATCTAAACCAATATATTGATCCTGTGTTGTTGGGTTACGGAAACCTGTTTGATAAGACAATCTAAAGTTATGTCTTTTTGATGCTCCTGCAGAATATACAAATGAAACTCTAGGCGAAACATTTCCGTCAAAGTTTTGACTTTTATCATAACGTAATGATCCTGTAAATTTCAATCTATCATCCAGGAATTTTTTCTGTAATTGCGCATATGCACCATATTCTCTGTAATCAATTGGTCCGTCGTAATCTGTAAAGATTGTTCCTTCAGAGTTCATTATGTATTGTCTCCAAGAACCTCCTACCTGAACTTCTGCCCATTTGATAATATCTCTAAAATTATAATTCACATCTGAATGATATAATTTTGAATGATCGATAAATTTTGCCCCTTGTGTTAAATCAGGGTTTGAAACTACAGTAGCTAAAGCACTATTGAATTTTGCAGAACCTGGCTCAAATCTAGGAGAACCTGTTGGAGCTGGAATAAATGATATAGGAGCCGGAAGCACATTATAATCAGCAAAAGTTCTTGCTATTGCAGCAGATTGATTTGCATCTGTTCCCATTACTGCACCAGCAAGTTGGTAAGCTGTTGCGTAATTTGTAAACCATTCCGTATCTGATTTTGCAGCTCTGTTAACATTCCATGCCGCAAATCTCATATCATAAGAGTCTCCAGCATCTTCACTTGTAAAATATATTCTACCAAAAAAGTTTTTCCCTTTTACCTCAAATTTACCTTGCTGCATTAAGAAATCTTTTAAAGCATATCTGTTTGCACCTTGATAAATCGTACTTCCTGTACCTATTTTATATTGTAATATAAATTCTGTATCGTCTGCCCAAGGTCTAATATGAGCGCTAAAATCCGCTTTCATACTTTTAACTTTATTATCAGTCAAATCTTGTTCGCGATATCCAGTTCTACTTACCTGACCAACATTTGGAATAAAAGTAGTAACCTCGTCACCATAGATATTTAATCCATCATAATTTTGATTCACTGCATGGCTGTCACCTCCTGGTGTCATACTTCTTTTATCTCCGGCAATCCATTCCGTCGCAGTCATATAAGTAAAATTAGCTTTCATAGCAAAATGCTTAGTAAATGCTTTTGCTGCTCTAATTCCAAAATCATTATAATCATTTGTTCCTGCAATATCCTGGCTAGTTTTTCCATATTTATAATAAACACTAATTCCTTCATTTGTAAAAGGGCTTTTACTGTTCATAAACATAATTCCGTTGAACGCGTTTGCCCCATAAAGAGCAGAAGATGCTCCAGGCAAAAGCTCAACGCTTGCCACATCAATATCAGAAACACCAATTAAGTTTCCTAACACAAAGTTTAATGCTGGCGAAGAGTTATCCATTCCGTCTACCAATTGCATAAATCTGGTATTGGCAACCGTAGCAAAACCACGGGTATTGATAGATTTAAAAGAAATACTGCTCGTATTGAAATGCACTTCTTTTAAATTTTCTAATCCGTCATAAAAACTAGGAGCTGTTGTATTCTTAATTTCCTGAATACCCATTCTTTCGATAGTAACTGGCGACTCAATAACTCTCTCCGGAGTTCTGGAAGCAGAAACCACTATCTCGTCTAGTTTAGTTTCTTCATCTTTTAAAACCACATTTACTTTTTGGTTTGCAGATGTAACGCTGATTGTTTGGGCTTCAAATCCTACCGCCGATACTTTGATCGAAAAAGGGAATTTTGAGCTTGTGGTTAATTTGAATGTTCCATCAAAATCAGTGGATACACCTCCGCTGCCTCCAAGCACAACAACATTGGCACCGGGAATAGATTGTTTGTTACTGTCAGTAACAGAACCTGTAATTGTATTCTGCGCGAAGGATATTCCGCTGAAAAACAACATAATTAGCAAGTAGACTCTCATTAGGGTTAGTTTTTGGTTAGTTCTTATTAGTTTTAATAGCCAAAATACAAATATTTTTAATATTAATAAAAAAACGTTAAAAAAAATTCATATTCAGCACAAAATTTTAAACTATTTTAACTATTTCATAATAGCATTTATTAGATAAAAATCAATTATGAAACCAAGAAAAACCTTAATACTATGCATACATATAAAATTTGAAAGAAAAATTGCGGATTTACTAAAAATACAGGGTCCAGAAAAAAAAATTGATAAATAAAAAAAGCGAGACCTAAATCTCGCTTTTTTAACATTGTTTGTATTTCCTTAATCTAATTGGAATTTGATTCTACTTTATCTAATCGGTTTTGCAAATTAGTAATTTGTTTGTTTTGCTCAATAACATACAATGTAAGTTCTTCAATTTTTTGAAGTAATTTAGCGTTCATTTCTGCCAGCATAAAACCGTTCTTTTCTATTTCCTGGGCTGAGGGAATTTCTGGCAAATGATTATTTTGCTCAATATACTCTTTAACTTCCTTCAAGGATTTTAATTTGTAATCTTTTGCAAAGACATAATCTGGCCAATTCCAGCTACTCCCTGATTTCACTACAACTTCTTCACAACCAATAGTACCTTTTACAGCGAGCTTATTTCCATTTGAATTGCTTGTACCAATAGAAACATCACCAGTATTTCTGTCAAAACTCATAAATTGCAACCCTTGAACGGTTCCATTTCTTCTAAAAATATCTAAATTCCCATTTATCGGATTGTCATAAAATGCCCAGCCATAGTTAGCACTAGTAGGAATTACTGAATTCAAAACGGCCAAAAAAGGCGTAGAACTACTAGCTCCATGATTCAAAAACAGAGGAGTACTTTCTCCAATAGCAACGTCTCCGGTATTTCTATTAAAACTCATAAATTGTATTCCTTGAGAAGTTCCGTTTCTTCTAAAAATATCCAAATTACCATTTGTAGAATTATCATAAAATGCCCAGCCATATTTGGCATCCGTTGGAATTACTGAATTCAAAACAGCTAAAAAGGGTGTGGAGCTACTGGCTCCGCGATTGAGAAACAAAGGACTAGATCCTCCTAATGTTAACATAGAGTTTGGATTTGAAGTTCCAATTCCTATATTATTATTTCCCGATGATCCTTGAACTATACCACTTGGTGTGTAAATTTGTGCTTTTACAAACGATATAGAAACTAATAACATTACAATCGTTAATTTACTTTTCATATATTTTATTTACAATTATCTTTCTTTATTATTTCTAAAGAATTCTGCAGGTTTTTAATTTGTTTATTTTGTTCAATAACATACAACGTTAATTCTTCAATTTTTTGAAGCAATTTAGCATTCATTGCACCCAGACTAATTCCGTCTTTTAAAACTTCTTCTTCATTTGGAATATTTTCTAAATGACCTTTTTCTTTTATATGTGTCTCAACTTCTTCAAGGGTTGGCAGGTTATATTCTTTTTTAAAAACGAAATCTGCCCAGCCTGTTGCCTGCACTTTTACTTCTCTTGCTCCAATAGAACCTTCAACCGCCAGTTTATGAGTTCCAGTTGTACTTGTTCCTATTCCTAAACTTCCAGAAATATAACTATTAGAGGTTCCCGTAATTTTTAAAATACCTGAAGATTCAACATCACTTTTAGAGTCTAATAAATTTCGCCATTCAGCCCATGTATTTTGATTGTAAAAGGCACTGCGATACATTATTTTACCTCCTTCCCACGTACTCTGAAAATAAAGTTGAGATACTAAATGTCCAACCTTTCCATACATTTCTAGTAAAGTTCCGTAAGTTGAGGGAGCATTAACTCCCCCATAATTGTCCCACATCCTTAACGACATTTGTGTTACTCCAACTCTTGGTAATGCATTAAAATCTTTTTGTTCCGTTCCCCACCTTAAACTGTTAGAACCTAAATTTCCGTCAAAAGTCTGACTGTAAACTAATGCATTAAAAAACATTACTGCAAAAAACATTACTTTTCTCATATTTTTATTTTATTTATTTTTTTAAGTTAAATCTTGTTAATATAAATTTTAAGGCAAAATTTTAACCAATTTAATATCATGAAGTAATTTATTTAAAATCACATCAAATATCTAACCACTATACTTCCACAAAACTAAATCGAACTTTAATCACCATACCAAATGAAAGAATTCGTACGAAAGGAGTTTACTTAATTTTTTATTTTTTTAATTGCATTATTTTATCCAACAAAGGAGTCAATCCACTTTCCGTGATAGTATCATTATTCCAAAAACTCATACAGCAGCTCACATAATTATCCCGAACTTTACATGCAACGTAATAAATAGTCAACTCCTTTCCTCCCGACATAGATACAAGCAGTGATTTTGTACCTGTGAAACCATATTTTATCTTTTTTGCATTTGTTTCAGTTCCTTCAAAAATTACCGGGACTTCTTGTTCAGAAATAACTTTTCCACCTTTTTTAATTCTTGTTGTTTCTAATTGATTTGTAATAACATCTTTTGCGTTTTGGTAGGTTTTATGAATAGACCAATTCATTTCGCCATAATAAGGACATTGTACAGTATTTACATTTGTCCAATAACAATTGTTCCCTAACTTTATTTTTCTACCTGCAAAATCTATACTGTCAATAGTTACTGATTCATAAACATCCTTAGGAATTTCGTTATTTAAAATTCTATTTATATATCTTCTTTCAAATTCTTGATCAGCATTATTATAATAACCAAATGAAAATATAGTTATCGTTTTATATTTATCTTCAATAAAATAGTAAGAAGTTGTTTCCTTAATATCTTCTGTAATTTTATTTGATCTGGTTATAAAGAAGTTATTATAACTCAACAATTCATCTTTAGTTTTTACATCGCTGTCTTTTATAGAATATTTTCGATATAATTTTTTTAATGATTTTTCATTAAATTCATAATTAAATGTCTGCGTAGAAAAATTGACCCCATCTACATTAAAAAACAAAATGTTTTGATTATTTATTCCTTTTAATCTTTTTGCAAAATCATCATCTTCCTGACCAAACATTAAAGCAGAAATCAAAAACATCATTAATATTCTTGTAAGTTTATTTTTCATTATTTCGAGATTTTAAAAGTATAAACAGGGTTCCCCCGCTGCCGCACGAATCCTTTCGTGTGGCTCGTTTGCTTAAACACTAAACATCTTAAAAACTACTACATCATCAATAAGTCCTTTCTGACCAGAATAATCAATTGCACTACTATATACATAATCTTCCGCTTTATAAACTAATCCCTCTTCAACAGGATTATTGTGGACATAATCAATCTTTTGCTGGATAACTTTATTGCTCCACAGTTCAATTTGTTTGTTATCATGCCACCAAAATTGGTAGTGCTTTACATTTGAACTCTTTTCAGCTTCTTTTTTAAAGAAATCTAATAGAAATTCTTTCCTGCTTCCCCTTGGATTTTCTTGTATACTTTTTACTATAGATTGACTAGTAAATCTTTTCAAGTCACCAATCTGTAACTCCGGATTTTGTCCATTAATACTTCTAAAAACTAAATGCACATGATTTGTCATAATGCACCACGCATGAATTTCTAATCCTTTCTTTTTTTGACAAAACTCCAAACTTTCCAGAAACAAATCTTTATACTCATTTCTTGTAAATACATCTAGCCAGCCCACAACCGCAAAGCTTATAAAATACAAACCTTCAGGATTATGAAATTTATAATTTCTACTCATTTTAAAACATTAAAGCATTTTATTTTTAATATAGAAAAATCTAACTTTAATCACCAACCACACGAAAGGATTCGTGCGGCAGCGGGGGGTAAATTTTACACAGCTCTTATTAACTGGTAGAAATTTTGAGCATTTTTTACATTCTCAGCCCATTTAAATTTGTATTCATTCACTTCAAGATTATTTATTTTATTTATCATAAAATTTTTTAAATTATTCAAACTTATTGTCTCATCTAATGACTGAAATATCATTTCGGATTTCGATTTCCAAAAAAAGTTTATAAAGCTAGGCTTACTTTTTCGAAGTTCAACAATCTTAAAAACACTCCCATTACTATCAATAACTTTATGATTCAACCTTAAACTTTCAAACAAATCATAAGATTTATTTCGAAAATAAATGTCATAAAATATTATTTCACTTATATTTTCATCATTCCAATTATTAATCGAAATATCTAAAACAGGAAAACTAATTTTATTAATACAATCCTTCATACATTTTTATTGTAATTGCTTCTCCAAAGTTGGTTTCATCAATAATATCACCAAGTCCCTTGGCTTCATCATAAAATAAGTAATTCACCCCCATTGTGCCAAAATCTGCTACGAACCAAATTCCCGCCACTATAGATCCTACACCTGTTGTTGATGCTCCCCCGCTGCCGCACGAATCCTTTCGTGTGGTGTGGTATCTCCTAGTAAGCACTAATAATTATAAAAGTTATAATTTCTACTCATCTTTAACCTTATATAAAAAAATAAACATTAATCTGCATACTATCACACGAAAGGATTCGTGCGGGAGAGGGGGCGGTAGCGGACTTAAAAACTAGGGTATGGAATTTTAAACTTACTTAAAACTTTACCTTTATAGTCTATAATTGTAATGTTTTCAATATTATCAGATATAAAAATTCTCTTTTCATTTTTAAAAAATGAAGTAGATTTAATCTGAACTCCAGGTTGAGAGATAAAAATTGAAGTTGGCTTTGAATCTTTTCCATCCCACAAATACACTTCAAAATTGGATGATAATAGATATTTTTTCTCTTCTTTAGAGTAACTTATTCTGTTGTTATAAATCTGATCTACCGAAGAAGAATCAATTCCTTTTATATTTAATTTTTCCTTTTTTAAGTTCTCAAAAGTATATTTATAAATACCTGTTAAATCGCAATTAACAAAAAAACTATTACCAGAAATAAAATCATAGGAATTTATTGCGTAATAATTCCCCTCTGTAAGTTTTTTTATTTTTTTATTTTTTAAATTACAACTATACAAATCCATACCATTAGGATGTTGTTTCGCAATTAAAGAGTGATTAGAATACTCCGAAGCTTTTATAAAATAAATTTCCTGAGCGTCATATTCGGAGAATTTTGGACTAAACAATAAATTATCACTGTAGATCTCCTTCGAGTTTTTTCCATCAGAATTACAAACAAAGAGATGAATAACTGGATCGTTCTTTTTCCATACTCTATAAATCATCCTTTTATTATCAATTGTAAAACTGGGTTCAGATAGATTATAGCCAACGTTATCTATAAGTAACTTTGAAACGGTATCTCCAATTTCAAATCTATACATTTTTGAAGTACCTTCTTTTTCATAAACATAAATTATTTCTTTATCATTTGGTGACAAATACACCTCATTAGTTAAAACTCCTTCAAATTTACTTTCTGGAAATAAAAGATAAACAAAAGCTATCAGCCCAAAAAGAACCAATATTAAAACTAAGCATGTCTTATAATTCATATGATATCTATTTTAAGAATTAATTAAAATTTATGTTTTAAAAATATAATGTTTTAAAAAATTGGTTTTTAGAAAAAATAAAATCCTGGTATGCTGTTCGCACATTTAGCAGACCTTGCTTTACTTGAACAATGGGACCAAATGCAGACATAACAGCCGCTGCTCTTAGTTGTGTTTGAAACGATATCGGCTGCCATGTTTGTGAATCAATAGCATAATTATAATAATCGTGGTACACTTTTTTTGAATCATTATAAAGTTTAAGATCATATTTAAGTACACTTAAATCAAACAATGCCCCTGATATACCATCAGCTCCCATAAGAATATATCCGGCATCATGTTTTTGTGCTGCCAAATCAACCATATCTACAGCTGTTTGTTTTTTGTAGTAAGTAGCGACGGGTGTTGGCCCTATGTATTCTGTGCCCATCCATCCATCACAATCTCCTGTACATGGTAAGCTGCCTTTAGTAGAATTTACATTAATAGCCCAGTTGCCACCACTATTATCCATTGCAGTTTGATTACCATTCAACGTATTAGGCTTTACAATAGATTCACTTTGTATAATACCATTTTGTTTATCTTTAGACTCGCCATAACCCCAATCTGTCTTTATAGTTGTGCTAAAACTAATTCCAGCATTATTTGAAGCAGCATTCCAATCTCCAGTTTTAGTATACTCAGCATAGGCAGCACCAAAATGTGCCACTCCAGCCCCAATTAACGCAGCCCCAACTACAGTTCCCACTCCAGTTACAGACAAAACTGTTCCAACAGCTATTGCAACTCCTGCAATTATGTTGTTCCAATTAATTTTAAATTCTCCACTAGGATCTGTGTATTTTAGAGGATTGTTTAGCACATACCCATAACGGTTGTAGTTTTGGGTATTATTAGGGTCTTGTACATAATTGTCTGGCTGCAAGAAACGATGAAGTTTAGGGTCATACAAACGTCCATTCATATGTATAAGACCTACACTTTGCAAGTGTTCATGTCCTGTGTAACCTCTGTCAAGAATAGTAAGACCGTTTAATATATTGCCCGTACCATCTTGTACTTTTACAATTGCTCCCCAAGCATCAAACTGTCTTTTTTCTACTATAGCTCCTGTCTCGTTGGTTATGGCCAAGATACTGCCTTGATAATCTCTGTGCAAATATAAAGTTTGTTCTTGTATAGCTCCTACACTACTATATGCTTTTTTATAAACGACCGGAGCCGAGTAACCGTCACCACCAATATAAGTTACGAACTCGATCGCTCCTGTCTGGGTATTTTCTTTGATCTCCATAGCGCCATCGGCACTGTAATGTTTACGGTAAGTTCGCGTTTCCTTAAGTCCCAATCCTCCATAAAACATAACACTACGATCGTTATTGGCATTATACACAAAGCTTATTTTGTCTTTACCATCTTCTATTATTTCTACAGGACTTTTAAATGTGTTATAGCTAACTGTCTGTAAAGATTTATTTTGATAATCAGTTAAAGCCTCCGGAGTTAATGTTATAGAGGTATTTTGATATTTTTTACCAGCATTAGCATAATTGTAAGTTCCTAACGTATTAGATTTAATACGCCCATCGTCTTCATAGACCTGATTTTCCTGAACACCTTGTGTATTAAGGTATTGTACAAGTCGGTCCTGACTATCGTAATCGAAATTTTCCGTAACATTTCCAAAAAGGCTGTTTTTACGCCACTTAAGATTGCCTCGCTGCGTGTCAAAATTGGCACCTAATTCCATAATGGTGGTCATACCCAAAGTGTGCTTTGCATTGGTTACATAACCATAACTGTCATATATATTATTAATAGCAATTCCATTACCAAGTGCCGCTTTGGTCAGCTGCCCTTGCGCATTTACCTCGGTTGTTTCCCAAAGAGTTTTGGTCTTTTGTCCGTTGTTTATTTCATATACTTTATATGCAAAACCATTTTTGTACTCATTTTGCGTAGCAGAGGTACTGGTTTTTCCGTTTAAAGATGCAGTTTTGGTTTCTTTTTCAACTCTGCCCCAGGCATCATATTCTATTTTTTTTGTAAAAACAGCACCATAACCTGTGGTTTCTGTCGTGGTTTCCAATCGTTTTTTAGAGTCGTAGGTATAATCGGTAATAATTGTTTTCCCTGTATCTCCAGCATCAGTATATACTGATTTTAGAAGTAATTTGCTGTCTGGCGTATAGGTGTACTGGGTAGTACTGTTCGTATTAGTGCCTGCTATAGTTTTGGTTTCAAGTTTACCCCAATCGTTCAGTTTATAGGTGGTACTGCCGTTTGGAGTTGTTTCTTTTGTACTTTCGCCAAGTTCATTATAACCATAGGTGTATGTACCAGCAGAAGGGTCCGTTAGGCTGATCTTGCGTCCCCAGCCATCTTGTATTATACTTGTTTTATTGCCATTATAATTGGTTTCCTTAAGATTTCCGTTGGCAAAATAACTATAATTTATGGTGCCTCCTATTGGGCTTTCGAGCAGGGTAAGCACATTACCCATGGCATTTTTGGTAGATACTTTGATTTGACCTGTACTGCCATCTGTTATTGTAGTGGTTCGTTTATCATATTTTATAGTCAGTACTTTACCTTTGTAATCTGTAATAGTTTCGGGACGGCCGTAAACATCATACAAAGTGGTATTCCATAATGGACTGCCTGTATTGGGTTCGCTAACACTAAAGTTACGATCATAAATATCATATTTAAAATCTTTGTAGGACATAGTGCCTTGTATGTCTTTTATACCAGTACGAATTTTTCTACCCAATTCATCAAATAGCTCTTCATTATAAGTATCATCACTGTTTCCAATGAGAGTGATTTTAGCTTTCTCGCTTTCGCGTATATAGGCATATGTATGGGTTTTACCCAAATAATCGGTAACTACCGTTTTCCTGAACCAGGAATCATATTCATAACCTGTTAACAAAGCATTGTTCCAAACACCAAGTTCGGTTTGCCTATTTTCTGATTTGAGTGTACCGTTAGGATAATACTCAAATGCCGTTTTGAATCCTTCAATACCAGTACTTTCTTTTAATAAAATACCAGTTGGATAGTAGACAAAACTAGTTTTTCTATCTGTCACGCCAGGTGCAGATATTGTTTTTACTATGATATTTCCAAAAGTGTCATACCCATTGGTTTCTTTAATAGCATTTGTATTGTTGCCCCATTTTTGGATTACTTTTAGTAAATTACTTTCTGATCCTGAGCCATATTGATAAGTTTCCTTAGAATTCATACTATCGCCAAAAGCCGTTACATTTTGTGTTTTGCTTTTAAGCCTGCCTACCATATAAGGGGAGTTTATAGCCGGTTCATAAGCTATTACACTAGTAGTGACTTTTTGGTTAACTCCTCCTGATCTAATTTTCGTTATAGACTCTACAGGATTGTTGAAGTTATCATATACAGTATTAGTTTCATTACTGCTATCATTTATAATATCGTAATTGTTGGATCTTACATTTTGGAGTTTAAAAACTTTGGATGGAGACAGGCTGGTTTCATAAAATGACAAGGATTTACTTATCAGATCATAAGGTGGGCTGGTATTTGTTTCAGTATAGCCATTAGCGTCGTAATCAGAAGTAATTTTAGCAATAAAAGTATTCCCTGCTTCAGGTTTGATAATTGCACCTGGGCTAAAAGTAATATTGTTTGTTGCTAAAAGAGTCTCCGTTGCTGTTCTCGTGTTGTTTACTGTAATTTGGCTTGCTCTAGGAACATTTGGAGCCACATTATTTAATGCAATTGAAGGACTAACTATCCCCAGATAAGTATAACTCTCAGTAATAGCTCCACGCAAATTTGGATCAAACTTAGACACCGTACTAATTGCCTTGCTATCATCCTCAAACCAATTAGTTCGCATCGACGCACGAAACCCCATAAAGCCTAATCCTTCTAAATCGAAAGTTGCTCCAGCATACGCAAACAATTGCTTTTTATAAACAGTAGCACTTTGTTTCTCTAATTTGGTAACTACCTGTACAGTTGCTGCAGATTCTATATCAATTTTGGGATAATTTTCCATATATCCACTAGCATATATTGGCATATATCTCTCATTATAAGAAGTCGCAGATAATGGCTGATAGGTAATTGATTCTCTAACTCCATTACCTGTAGTTATAGTTCGCAGTAATTGATCTTGTGCATTGTCTTTCTTAGAATTAAAATAAAATATTTTATCATTACTTAAAAAGGCAATTTCCAAAGTTGGATTGTATGGTTTACCATTACTCGATATCCCTCTTCCGGTAGGTAAGTAAATAGGTAGTGTATTCAGATTAATATCCACGCTATTTATACTTGAAGAAGAAGGACCTCCGACAACATAATAACGAACCTCATTAGAAAGAACGTCCGATTTGTTATTATAACAACTAATATCTATTCGCCCCTTTAAAGTACTGGTATTTTTAACACTTGAGGTTATAATTATATCAGACTTTCCATCTTTATCATAATCGGTAGCTATATAATTTCCGTAATTGGGTTCATAAGTAATTCCAAAAAAAGGGCTTTTCACAATAGCAGCTCCCGTTGATATATAAATGAACCATGACATAGTCTTATTGTTTTCCTCGCCAGGAATTATAAAATCTGTTTTCCCATCTCCATTATAATCCCCCAGAAGAGGAAAGTTTGGACTTGAAAAAATTTGAGTGTCCGCATAATCAAATAATAAAGTTAATTGATTGTTATCATTGAGGGTATAAGCAGTTACTTTTCCTTTTTCAAAAATCATGATGTCAGATTTTCCATCACCATTTACATCAGCTACTTCTACTTTAGAATTGGAAGTGATAACAGAAGCCAGTTCACCAGAATAGGTTAGAAAGTTAGTAGTATTGTCTCTTTTTAAATCTATAAAATATACTTTCTTGGAACTAGGTGACTGAAGATCTAGATCAATAGCAATTACATCAGTTATACCATCACCATTAAAATCTCCTGAAAGTATTTTTTTCAAAAAAATAGTTGGAAAATTTACCACCTTTTCATATTGGTAATAAATAGGGGACGATATTCCAGCACTATAAACCGTAAAAGTATAATTAGCAGCTGACTTTTTTGCCACAGCCCAGCCTTGTTTTGAGTAAAACTTATTGTTCCAAGTTAGCCAACTAACAGGAAAAACAGCCTCAAAAGCTCCCACTTTATGTTCAAAACCCATATTATCCCCTCCAGAATTTATATCCGAATACAGCCAATACTTTGACTTAGTGTCAGGACCTGTTGTAGGATAGATCAAGAAATCCATTTTTTCATCACCACCAAAATCTCCGGAAACAGTAGCCGCATTTTGAGAAGATATATTCCCCACGCTTAATTCTGTGGTAATATCCGCATATGATATTGATTCGAGGGAGTTTTCATAAGTGAATATCGTTGGATTGTAACTTTTAGTTCCATCTCCACTTACTTCAAATACTTTCTCTAAACGTTGGTATCCTATAGAACTGGAGATGTATGAAAGGTTATAATTTCTAAAACCTATTCCATTGCTTTTTACTTGAATTTTTTCTAATATCTTGTTGTTCAGTATACTTTTTCCTCCTATGTAGGACTGTTCTGGCCTTGTACGTGTACCATAAATAAACTGAATTTCGTTAATAGGTGCTGTAGTTCCTAAAGTACCATATTTTATGCTGGTAACAACAATATTGTTTTCTAGTTTAGTATAATTATATGAAATTCTTACTCCTTGTGAGTTTTGCCAATAATTTATCGTCCACGCTGTAATGGATTGTGAGTCTAAAGTATTACCATACTCTGCAACAGAACCATCAGGATACTCTACTAAGAAAGAGGCAGGCCCATAATTACTTCCTTGTGGCGATACTCCAACTGCAGTAATTTTTACATTTGAGAAGTTCTCAGTTTCATAAGTCGAACCAGCCAAGCCATAAACCAACCCTGTTTTTAAAATCAACCGTTGTCCATCCAGAGCAAAACGATCCTTGGCATCAAGATTTATTCCTCCGACACTTCCATCATGAAATTTTGTTCTAGAAATTCTAGTTATAGCTGAGACACCTGCGATGTTCCAGCCGTAACCAGCAATTCCATTTCCTGTCTGACTACTATAAACTAGACTTATTTGAGGAACTACACCATTAATTCCTGCAGGTACTGAAATTGGAATAGAATAACCTGCTACTCCATTCAGCGAAACTGACAACTGCCCTTCGGTAATACCTACTTCAGTTGAAGTCCCTGTTGGCCCAGGCATTACACTTACGGCTAATAATTTATTACTGTTTTTTTCAGTACTATTATCTGTAGTTTCTAGTGCTTTATTTCCTCTTTTTATAAGAGTTACTCCTTCGACAGGTGTTCCACCTGAGTCCTGACCTGAAACAAAAAACGATAAACTGAAAAACAGGAATGTAATATAAAACTTCCTCATAGCAAATTATTGTTTAATGATTTTAATAGATTTTTCTCCTCCATCTTTATAAGAAAGCAACACTAGATAAATACCCGTAGGATATTGCTGAAAAGGGATGTTTAAATTGTTTAAGCTGCTATTTGCTTCATAAGTTCTTAAAACCTGTCCCGTTATAGAATAAACATGAACAGAAGTCACATAATTATCCTGAGCCAGCTGCCATTGCAGGTACAATTGTTCTTTTACAGGATTTGGATAATAGGAGATCACATCTTCTGGAAAGAATTTTTCTAAATCGTCTTCTTCGACAGCTTCAATTTCTTTAACCTGCTGTACAGGTTTTGATACACAATTGATGCATAACGATCTGTTTGTTTGATTTCCTGCACCATCGTAACTAAAAGTTAGTTTAGTTTGTGCGCTTGCAGAAAAACAAAAATGAAGCAGAACAAAAAGAAGAAGCGTTCTCATAAATAATAAAATTTAAAATATTTTCCTACAAACGTATAATTATATTTTAAATCCTACAAATTTAATGTTAACAAAAAAAATTAGAGCACAAAAAAAGCGAGACCTAAATCTCGCTTTTTTAACATTATTTGTATTTTAAAAAAATAGCTATTCTACCGTAACAGATTTTGCTAAGTTACGCGGTTGATCAACATTACATCCTCTCATAACTGCAATATAGTATGAAAGCAATTGTAACGGAATTGTAGTAATAAGCGGTGACAATGCATCTGAAGTTTCAGGAATTTCGATTACATAATCAGCTAATTCACGAACTTGTGTATCTCCTTTTGTAACAACAGCAATGATTTTACCACTTCTAGATTTAATCTCCTGAATGTTACTTACAATTTTATCGTAGTGACCTTGTTTAGGTGCAATTACAATAACCGGCATTTGCTCATCAATTAAAGCAATTGGTCCGTGTTTCATTTCAGCAGCCGGATAACCTTCAGCGTGAATATAAGAGATCTCTTTAAGTTTTAAAGCTCCTTCCAATGCTACCGGGAAATTATATCCTCTACCTAAATAAAGGCAGTTTGGAGCATCTTTAAATTTAGCAGCAATTTCTTTTGCTCTGTCGTTTGTTTCTAATGCTTCAGCCACTTTTTCAGGAATTAATTCTAATTCTTGTAAGTATGCATGGAAATCAGGATTTGACAAAGTTCCTTTTGCTTTTCCTAATCGTAAAGCAATCATGGTAAGAACTGTGATTTGAGTTGTAAAAGCTTTTGTAGAAGCTACTCCAATTTCTGGTCCTGCGTGCGTGTAAGCACCTGCATGACTTTCTCTTGAAATAGATGAACCTACAACGTTACAAACTCCAAATACAAAAGCTCCGTTTTCTTTAGCCAATTTAATAGCGGCCATAGTATCTGCCGTTTCTCCAGATTGAGAAATCGCAATTACAACGTCATCTTTATTTATGATTGGGTTTCTGTATCTAAATTCAGAAGCGTATTCTACTTCAACCGGAATACGTGTAAATTCTTCAAAAATATACTCAGCAACTAAACCAGCATGCCATGAAGTTCCACAAGCAACAATTAAAATTCGCTTGGCATTTAAGAATTTCTCCAGATTATCTTCAACACCAGCCATTTGAACAATTCCTTCATTTGCATGAAGTCTTCCTCTGTAAGTATCTTTAATTACACTTGGCTGTTCGTAGATTTCTTTTAGCATGAAATGATCATAACCTCCTTTTTCAATTTGCTCCAAATTCAATTGAAGTTCCTGAATGTACGGATCTACTAAAGAGTCATCTTTAATTTTTCTTACTTTAAGAGGTTTGTGCAGTCTGATATTAGCCATTTCACCATCTTCTAAATATACCGCATTTGCAGTATATTCAATAAACGGAGAAGCATCAGAAGCAATAAAGAATTCTCCTTCACCTACTCCAATTGCTAATGGACTACCTAATCTTGCCGCAACAATTTCGTTTGGATTCTTTTTATCAAAAACAGCAATTGCATAAGCTCCTACAACTTGGTTTAACGCAATCTGAACTGCTTTACCAAGTTTAATTTTTTCATTTTTCTGAACTTCTTCAATCAGGTTTACTAAAACCTCAGTATCAGTATCAGATTTAAAAGTGTATCCACGCTTAATTAACTCTTCTTTAAGCGGCGCATAATTCTCAATAATTCCATTGTGGATGATTACTAAATCTCCAGAATTAGAAACATGAGGATGCGAGTTCACGTCATTTGGTACACCGTGGGTAGCCCAGCGAGTGTGTCCAATTCCAATATTTCCATTTATTGTAAAACCTTCATTAGCTTTAGCTTCAAGATCTGAAACTTTACCTTTTGTTTTACAAACTTTTATACCTGATTCGTCATCATACAACATAACGCCGGCACTATCATATCCTCTGTACTCAAGCCGCTTTAAGCCCTTGATAACAATAGGATAGGCCTCTCTGTGACCGATATATCCAACAATTCCACACATATATTACTTATTTATTTGGTTTCGTGTAGTAAACCTCAAGCCTCAATCTTTTATCGTAATCCGCATTACCGGCAGGAATATTATTACCATATAATATCGTACCTAACGGATTCATAACTGATGCTCTCGGTACTTCTGAAAAATATTCATTTGTACTTGCATTTAATAAAATTCTATTTTTCAATTTGTTTGATGTTACAGCACTAATATCATCGATAACAACCAAACCTAACTTTACATTCGTCGCTGTTGCAGTCTTTATAAGATTACGAATATGATTTGTCAATCTAATTTTATAAGTAGTTCCCCTCCCTGTCGTTGCATCAACATTGATTATACCTCCATAAACCACTTTTGACATTCTTGGGTCAGATGTTATACTTGAACTTCCATCTGCAGCATAATCTAAAATGGGTACATTATTTGTAAAGTCATACAAATAAACTCTTTTAGGTTCCTGCGCTTGCAGATTATCAGTCTTTTTAACCGCCATTTTTGCAGCATCTATCGTAAAAACTAAGTTAGCTTCATTTACCAGCCATCCGTTTTTTCTAATTTCTTCTAATTTAGAACCAAAATCTTTAAGCTCTATAATAGCAAGAGATCCCTGACCTCCTTTTAAATAAAGCCTGTCATCACCGGTAGTCATATTACGACTGCTTACTGCATTTTGATAAGTCGCATCTTTAACATCCTGAAGAAGGCTGACATTACTTCCTGTTAAATTTATTACTAAAGTCCTGTCTTCCTTTACATCATCAGCATCAGTTGTAATATCTGTTTTTGCTTTATAATAAACTGTAATTTTTCCTTTCGAAAAATCCATTAATGCCATATTACTTGGGCTGCCGCTAACTCTTTCAACTTTAAAATATAATCCTCTAAAATATTCCTGAAACACATCAGCAGCAGAAAGTTTTTCTTTTGCAGCGTTTAAAATTTTAGTTTGAAAAAATGCCTTATTTAAATTTAAGCGCATCGCTGGCGACGTATAAGTTTTAACGTCTTTACCATCTTTATCTTTTGTTATCTCAGTAGTTTCTTTAGAACTAAAAAAGAATTTATTATTTTGAAATTCTTTAGCATCATCATTCAATAACGTTCCTTTATTAGGATCAAAATCAATATCATTTTGATCATTATAGTAAAGCTGTGCTAATTGATTACCATTCTCATAATAAGAACTTCTCATTAAATATTTAGACTCATAAACACCCAATTTTAAAAACCCTCCTTCGCTTCCATAAATAGAATCGAGCGCATACTCATTCCTTCCAGTACTAGCACTTATACCTGTAACATGGCTATAATAAGGTATATTAACCGTCACACTATCAATTACCGGTGCGTCTCCAATTGATGGTGCGTACGCAGCAAGTGATACTTGTGTATTATAATTTGCAGTAGTGGTACCAAAAACCGGATTATCATAAATTCCTAAAGCATTTGTTGCTAAGGAATTTGATTGTATTGGAGTTACTTCTTGATTATAAGCTATAACATCATATTTTTCAGATTCCAATCCAAAATGATCATCACCAATTAAATCATCACCAATCGCATTAAAATCTTTGTCGCAAGAATATAAAAAAACAACTGTTGCAGCTAATAGAATTTTCTTAATAAAAGAAGTATTGTACATATTCGTATTAATAGTTAAAATTTAAAGACCCATAGTTTTATAGAAATTTGTATACGCTTCAGCGAATGCATCTTTCGCGGCGAAAGGTAAAAAAGGTTTTCCTGAAGATTCTATAAATTTTGTTAAACTTGGAGAAACATTTTCTGACGCAATAATGACAGCATCAGAATGCAATATGCTGGCCTTTAAGACATTTTCGTAATTTGGAGTTTCAAGATCAGAAATTGATTCGTGCGGAACACCATCAAATTTAACCTTGTTTATCATTTCTAAATCTAAATTTTCATCAAAAGACTGACCATAAACTGAGGTAACGATTTTTGTATCGTTAAATAAAGCCTCATTTTTATAATAGTGTTTCATATAAATTGGAAGCATCGCCGCCAACCATCCATGAACATGGATAATATCCGGAACCCAATTTAATTTTTTTACAGTTTCAACAACTCCCTTTGCAAAAAATATCGCACGCTCGTCGTTGTCTGGATATAAAACCCCTTCTTCGTCTGCAAAAGTGGCTTTACGCTTAAAATATTCATCATTATCAATAAAGTAAACTTGAATTCTTTCTTTTGGAATTGAAGCTACTTTGATAATCAATGGCATATCTAAATCATTCACTACCAAATTCATCCCTGAAAGCCTGATCACTTCGTGTAATTGATGTCTTCTTTCGTTGATATTTCCATATCTTGGCATGAAAATTCTTATCTGACCTCCCTGATCGTTAATCATTTTGGGAACGTCATAAGACATTAAAGAAACCTCATTTTCAGCCAAATAAGGCACGACTTCAGATGATACGTATAATATCCTCTTATCTTTCATAATAGTATTTTACTTAATTTTTGGTAATAAAAACGTCGCAAAATTACAAAAATTTATGCAGTTTATAACTAATATATTATGTTTGCACTAAATTTTAATAATACCGCCATGCATATTTTCTACGGTAAAGTAGCTCTGATAGCTTATTTAAAAACTATCAAAACCGCAAATTCGACTATAGGATTTGTCCCAACCATGGGAGCTTTACACCAAGGGCATCTGGCTTTAATGCAGCGTTCACTTAAAGAAAATGACGACACTGTTGTAAGTATTTTTGTAAATCCAACGCAATTTAACAATCCCGAAGATCTTGAAAAATACCCTCGAACTCTTGAAGAAGACGTTAAGAAAATGAGAGGTTTAAGTGACAAAATAATTTTATATGCTCCTTCTGTCGATGATATTTACGAAGGACAGACAATTTCACAGTCTTTTGACTTTGATGGTTTAGAAAATCAGATGGAAGGAAAATTCCGTCCGGGCCATTTTAATGGTGTTGGAACAATCGTAAAACGTTTGTTCGAAATCGTTACGCCAACCAATGCTTATTTTGGCGAAAAAGATTTTCAGCAGCTTCAAATTGTTAAAAAACTGGTCGAAAAAAATAATCTTCCGGTAAATGTTGTGGGTTGTCCAATTTTTAGAGAAGACAATCTCCTGGCAATGAGTTCAAGAAACGAAAGATTAACTGCTGAAGAAAGAAAAGAAGCTTCTATAATCTATAAAGTTTTAACCGAAGCCAAAGAAATCTTCCAAAACAGTACACCTGAAGAAACCATAAAATTTGTCGAAGATTCCTTTAAAGATAACGAAAGATTTGAACTCGAATATTTCGTCATTGCTGATGAATCTACATTATTACCTATCGATCACAAAACAAACGATAAAAAATACCGTGCGTTTATAGCGGTATTTGTTAATTCTATAAGACTGATAGACACCATTTCATTAAATTAAATTACCTTTGCTCCATGCAAATTCAAGTTATAAAATCAAAAATTCATCGAGTAAAAGTTACTGGAGCTGATTTAAATTATATTGGCAGTATTACTATTGATGAAACTCTACTAGAAGCTTCAAACATTATTGAAGGCGAAAAAGTAGCTATTGTTAACATTAATAATGGAGAACGTTTTGAAACTTATGCCATTAAGGGAGAAAAAAATTCAGGCGAAATCACGCTGAATGGACCTGCTGCCCGAAAAGTTCAAAAAGACGACATTATTATTATCATTTCGTATGCGACACTGGATTTTGAAGAAGCTAAAACCTTCAAACCGTGGATCATTTTCCCAAATGAAAACGATAATTCGTTAACATAAACCACATTCCTTTCTTGTTTACGCGTGTAATTTGTCAAAAATATTTTTGTACAAACAGATTTTCTTTTGCCTAAATCGAAAATATATTTACCGTAAGAAATCATTGCTTTTTTTATTATCCCCAAATCGCAAAAAGCAAATAAAATAGTATATTGCTACACTATTTCGAATACTTTTTAATTCACTGAAATGCCACAAATCATGAAAAAAGTTTACCTACTCATTACATTAATTTCCATTTCTGTATTCTCCCAGAAAAAATTTGACAATATTCAATCCGAAAAACTAGGAGAAGAAAGAAGAATAACAATTGGACTTCCTCCTTCTTACGATGCAAAATCAGATAAAAAATATCCTGTTTTATATTTATTAGATGGCGATTATTTGTTTGATCCGTTTTCTGGAGCCGTAAGTTATGGTAATTATTGGGATGATATTCCAGAGATGATTATCATTGGTATTCATCAAAATAAAGATGAAGAACGTTACGATGACACCACAATTGATCAAAACGAAGGGCTGCCTTTTGAAAAAGGAGCAAAATTTTTCGAATTTATTGGTTCAGAGCTAATTCCGTATGTAGAGAAAAAATACCGTACATCTCCTTTCAGAATTATTGCAGGTCATGATGTAACCGCAAGTTTTGCCAACTTTTATCTTTATAAAGAAGAACCTCTTTTTAATGCGTACATTTGTTTGAGCCCGGAACTTGCTCCAAAAATGGAAGTAAGAATTGCTGAAAAATTTGCCAAAATACAAAAACCAATATTCTATTATCTTTCTGCCGGCGAAGGCGATATCAAGAAAATAAAAGAGCCGATTGAAAAATTGGCCAGCAATATTAAAATTGCAAATAATCCGTTAGTGAATTATAAATACGAAGTATTTAAAGGCGCGACTCATTATACTGAGGTTTTACATTCGATTCCGAGTGCGTTATATCAGATTTTTGATATATACAGACCCATAAATTCTGCCGAATACAACGATAAAATTGCGGTTCTTCAAACGGGTTATGCGGATTATTTACAAAAAAAATACAATGATATGTCTGAAGTTCTAGGCGTTCAGATTCCTGTTAGAATGGGTGATTTTAAAATAATTGAAAATATTATTTTAAAAAGAAATGCCTACGACGAATTGGGAAGAATGGCTGAAATTGGAAACGTAAATTATCCAAAAGCTATGTTAGGCGAATATGAATTAGGCTTGATGTATGAAAAAATGGGCGATCCTAAACATGCTTCAAAAAAATACCAAAATGCTTCACAAATGGAGCCAATTGGCGACTTGAATAAAGATTTGATGTATGAGAAAATTGACGAAATGAATACGCTTGCTAAAAAAACCAAATAATGTCAAAAGTTAAAACTTCCTTTTTTTGCCAAAACTGCGGTACCCAATATTCCAAATGGCAGGGACAATGCAATGCCTGCAAAGAATGGAATACTATTGCTGAAGAAATAATTCAGAAACAGGAAAAAGCAGCGTGGAAAAGCGAACCAGCCTCAACAAGCAAAGCACCAAAACCTTTAAAAATAAATGAAATCGATTCGGCTCAGGAAATCCGAATGGATACTACTGACGGCGAATTGAATCGTGTTTTGGGCGGCGGAATTGTTCCGGGATCTTTAACGCTTTTAGGCGGAGAACCAGGAATAGGAAAAAGCACACTTTTACTTCAAATCTCATTAAAATTACCTTATAAAACTTTATATGTTTCTGGAGAAGAAAGTCAGAAACAAATAAAAATGCGTGCCGAAAGAATAACGCCAAGCAGTGAAAACTGCTACATTCTAACGGAAACAAAAACGCAAAATATCTTCAAACAAATTGAAGCCATTCAGCCAGAAATTGTAATTATCGATTCGATTCAGACTTTACATACTGATTATATTGAATCGACTGCCGGAAGTATTTCTCAAATTAGGGAAACTACTGCCGAATTGATCAAATTTGCCAAAGAAACTAATATTCCGGTTATTTTAATCGGACATATTACGAAAGATGGAAATATCGCCGGACCAAAAATTCTGGAACACATGGTTGATACCGTTTTGCAATTTGAAGGCGACAGAAACCACATTTACCGAATTTTACGCTCGCTAAAAAATCGTTTTGGTTCAACTTCTGAACTCGGAATTTACGAAATGCTTGGAAGCGGTTTGCGCGAAGTCAGCAATCCTTCAGAAATATTGATCTCGCACAAAGACGAAGAATTATCAGGAACCGCAATTGCTACAACTCTTGAAGGAATGCGTCCGTTAATGATAGAAATCCAATCTTTAGTAAGCACCGCAGTTTACGGAACTCCACAACGAAGTACAACGGGTTATAACGCCAAAAGGCTAAACATGATTTTAGCTGTTTTAGAAAAAAGAGCAGGATTCCGTTTGGGCGCAAAAGACGTTTTCCTAAACGTAACCGGAGGAATTTCTGTTGATGATCCTGCAATTGACCTTGCCGTTGTTGCTGCCATTTTATCATCAAACGAAGATATTCCGGTTGGAAAAGGTTTTTGTTTTGCCGGCGAAGTTGGACTTTCTGGAGAAATTCGTCCTGTAAACCGCGTTGATCAAAGAATTCAGGAAGCTGAAAAATTAGGCTTTGACACGATTTTTGTTTCTAAATACAACAAAATCACTTTAAAAAATACCGGAATCAAAATTGAGCTTGTGGCAAAAATTGAAGATGTTGCGAGTATTCTTTTTGGTTAAGTTTTTACTCCCAATTTCACTAATTCCTAGAATTAATTTAACTTATAGTTTAAATAAAATTTGTGCTAATTTGTGAAATTCGTGGCGAAAAAAAATATTCACTTTGCAGACAAGTTTTAATTTTCTTATGAAATCGACTTTATGAATTTTCCTAAACAAAAAATATTCAAAGCTTTAAAAATACTGGCTGTAATAGTAGTTTTGCTTTGCATTGGATTATACTTTTTCCGCAATTCACTTTTAAAGCAGGCAGTTGCAAAAGTAACCCACAAAATGGCTGTTGATTATAACAGTGATTTTTCAATAAAAGATGCTTCTTTTAATGGTTTATCAAGCATAAAACTTACCGATGTTGTTTTGGTTCCCAAAAATGCCGATACACTTTTAAAAATTAAAAACATTGAAACCAGCGTCAGTTTAAGTAATTTATTAATTGGCGATGTTCAGGTTGGAACTTTAAAAGTCGATAACGGTTACATACAATTAGTCAAAAAAGGGAAAATCCGCAACTTCGATGCTTTCTTAAAAAGAGACCGCGACGATTCTGAAAAAAGCGAAAAACGAAAATATGGTGCTTTTGCCTATCGCATTATTTCAAAACTGCTCAATTTGGTTCCGACCGATATGAATTTGGAAAACTTCCAATTCAAAATTGACGATAACGGCAAAAAAACGGCTGTAGCAATCAATAAACTGGTTTTAAACAACAAACAACTCGAAACCAGCATTCATGTCCAGAGCAAAGATTTTGATCAGCGCTGGAACTTAAAAGGTTTTGCAGACCCAAGAAACCAAAAAGCAGATATTCGATTTTTTAATCTTGATACCGGAGCAATTCGCGTTCCGTATCTTGATGAAAGATACGGCTTAAAAGCAAGTTTTGATTCGATCAGATTGAATGTCGAAAATATTGATAAAAGCGGAAGCGAATTCCATCTTGACGGCTTTACTTCTATCGTAAACCTAAAAATCAATCATCCAAAAATTGCCAGCAAAGATGTTGTTATAAAAAATGCACGTTTTGATTATAGATTTTTATTGGGTGATGATTTTATTTCGATTGACAGCACTTCGTCAATGACGCTGAATAAAATAAAACTGCGACCATACGTTTCTTACGATACGGAAAAAGATACGGTTTATACTTTAAAAGTCGATATTCCGAAAATGAAAGCGCAGGATTTTATCGTTTCGCTTCCAGATGGTTTGTTTACACATTTCCAAGGAATGCAGGCAACCGGAAATTTCGATTATAAATTGGATTTCAAATTCAATAAAAACAAACCAAATACACTTGTTTTTGACAGTAAACTCAACAAAGAAGATTTACGAATTACCAAATATGGCGAAGCCGATTTAAACAAACTAAACGGTGAATTTGTTTATCGTGCCATAATTCAAAATGTATTGCAAAGACCTGTTTTGGTTGGAAATGCAAATCCGAATTATACGCCTTTAGACCAGATTTCTCCTTATTTACGAAAATGCGTTTTAACGACCGAAGATCCTTCGTTTTTCTCGCATCGCGGTTTTATAAATGAAGCTTTCAAACAATCGATTCTTAAAAACATCAGAACTAAAAAATTCTCACGCGGCGCAAGCACAATCAGCATGCAGTTGATTAAAAATGTTTTTCTTACCAGAGAAAAGACGCTTTCGCGAAAGCTGGAAGAAATCTTGTTAGTTTACATTTTAGAAAATAACCGAATTGTAAGCAAGGAAAGAATGCTCGAGGTTTACTTCAATATTATCGAATGGGGACCAAATGTTTATGGAATTGGCGAAGCAAGTCACTTCTATTTCCAAAAAAGTCCGTCGGCTTTAAATGTTGATGAATGTTTGTATCTGGCAACGATTATTCCGAAGCCGAGAAAATTCATGTATCAGTTTAATGATGAAGGAAATCTGAAAGATTATGCATTGAAAAATCAAAAATTCCTAAAGAATTTGATGTTCCGTCGTGGTTTATTAATTCCTGAAGATACAATTGGTCAGCTTCCTGTTTATATTTCAGGAAATGCGCGTTCGTTAATAAAAATCAAAGCTCCGGATTCGACTGCGGTTAAAAATGATTCTTTGTCTACAGATGAGGAATTTGATTTGTAGGTATTTGCCACGAAGGCGCTAAGGCACGAAGTTTTTTTTTTAAGTGTAGTGTTATAATCTCGCAAAGTTTAAACTTTTAAATTCAATAGCGTCCAGCTTTAGCTGGATGATGACATAAACACCAAATCAGAGGGCTTTAGCCAAACTAAAAAAAGTTTGGCTAAAGCCCTTTTCTATTTCAATCTTATTCCCCTAGCTAAAGCTAGGGGCTATGAAAAACTTCGCGACTTTGCGAGATTATAACATCAAACTTAGAAAAAACTTCGTGCCTTAGCGCCTTCGTGGCAAAACCCAACTACCTAAAATTCTTTAAAAACTCTTCTTTATAAGTCGATGAAACCTCAATTTCAGTTTCGTCATTAAGTGTCACAATACCGCCTTTATTATACGATTTTACACAATTCATATTAATAATATGCGATTTATGAACCCGAATAAAAGGCAGTGGCAAAATTTCTGAAAAGTGTTTCAAAAATCGGCAGACCATTTTTTTACTTCCGTTATTGAGATATAAATCGGTGAAGTTGCCGTTACCGCGAAGACGCACTATTTCTTCCATTTTTACCACTTCAAAACCTTCGAGCGTTGGCAGAATAACTTGCTGCTTTTCCGGTTTTTGTTCGTGAAAATTTTCTACGATGATTTTATTTCGGTTGAAGATTTCGTTGTTCATTATTTGATGCTGCACTTTATTTACCGCAACAATCAGTTCTTCAATGCTTATGGGTTTTAGCAGATAATATGCCGCACTCTGATTTAAAGCTTTTAGCGAATATTCAGAAAAAGCGGTTACAAATATGGTTTCAAAATGTAAATCTTTACAAGCTTCCAGAACATCAAAAGCATTTCCAAAAGGCATTTCGACATCTAGAAAAACCAATTGCGGTTTCACCTCATGAAGCAGTGGAACAGCTTCTTTTATATTTTGAGCTTCACCCACAACCTCAACCTGCGGACAATATTTGCTTAAATAATTTTTAAGCACTTCGCGCGCGGCAAGTTCATCCTCGACAATTACACTTTTTATTTTTTGGAGTGTCATCATATTTTGTCAATTAATGGAAAAACAATTACAACAATAGTTCCCTTCTCTACTCCTTCTTTTTCTGAAATCTTAAATGAAATACCTTTTTTATACAATTCGTTCAAAAGATCAATTCGTTCTTTTGTATTGTTCAAACCGCGGGATTCGTATATTTTCTGGTTCGTTGTTTTCAGTTCGCGGCTTTTGGTTAAACCAATTCCGTTATCATCAATGGTAACGATTATTTTTCCGTTTTTATAATCAAAACGAAGCGATAAAAACCCCTTTTGATCTAAATAGCGTAATCCGTGCCAAATTGAATTTTCCAAATGCGGCTGGATAATCATATTCGGAACAAAAACTCTTTCAGCATCCAGCGAATCATCTACAATAATTTCAAAATCGAATTTATCTTCAAAACGTAAATGTTCTAAATCCAGATATTTCTTAAGCTGTTCGACTTCTTTATCTAAAGAAATAAAATCCTTATTGGAGTTTTCCATCATATTTCGCATCAAATTCGAATACGAAGTCAGGTATTTATTGGCTTCCAGTTCTTTATTTTCAGATATAAACTGATTCACGCTATTCAAACTATTGAAAATAAAATGCGGGTTCATTTCACGACGCAGCGACTGCAAAGCGATTTCTTTATTTTTTATTCTGATAGAATACAATGCTTTCGAAATAAATGTAAACAAAAGAAGCAGTAAAACAACCGAACCAATTAGAAAATAATTGAAGGTGTTTTTCTTTGAAATCAATTCGTCTTTCAAGGTTTTTTCTTTTTCTAACTGACGAATTTTGTCTTCGGTAATCTGAAACGTTTTGGCATCGATTAAAGTTGTATCAGAATGAATCAGCTTTTCGAAATTTTCAAAAAACTGTTCGTACAACGCCATACTTTCTTTGTCTTTGCCTTTTGTTTTGTAGTATTTAATTAAGGATGACAAACTTTTTTTGGCTTCCGCCGAATTTCCTTTTTGAAACGATAAATCATACGCTTCTTTCAAAGACGAAATTGCTTTTTCGGCTTCTGCTTTTTGAAAATAAAGAGAAGCCAGCGATTGTAATTGTTTTATTTCGGTATTATAATCTTTATTGGTTTTGGCTTCGGCAAGCAGTTTTTCATTTATGCTTACGGCTTTATCAAACTGATTGTCTTCGGCATAAACTTTTGCAATTTCATTCTTGATTTTAATTACAGCTTCGGGTTTGTCTTTTGCATACACTAATGCTTTTTTATAGCTTTCTATTGCAACCTTTTTATCTTTTAATTCTAATGAATTTTGCGCTTTTTGCACGTACGCATCTGTAACTTCCTCGCTTTTCTTTTCCTTTTTCAGTAATTCAATATTAGAATCTACATAACCCTTTTGACTCACAGGATCCGACTGATTTTTAAGTCGGTTGGCATCGTTTAAATTTATCTTTTCTTCAGAAACATCTTTTGCTAATGAACCTGCGACTTCATAATTTTTAATTGCCGAATCAAAGTTTTTCTGGTTTTCCTGTGTTTTCGCTAAACTTCGGGTTACTCTGGTTTTATCTTCGGTTAGTTTTAGTTTGGTGTAACTATTTAATGCTCTTTTAAAATATTCCTCGGCTTTGGCATTGTCACCGTTGTTTAAAAATTCATTCGCCAGTCTTTCATAATTCTGAGCAATTTTTGCTTCATCATTTTCATCTAATGATTTAGATAAATCGTCGGCGGCTTTGCTGATTTTGACTTGTTTGCTTTTTTCGCTTTTCTGCACAGAAGCTTCCTGCGCTATTGTTCGCTGCGGAAACAGTAGCACTAAAAAAAGCAGACTAAAACCAATTAATAAATGACGTTTCACAATATGTAATTTAGAAATGTAAAGTAACCTAATTTCAAATTCCTATCCTATATTTTTCACCAAGTCAAACGACCTGTTGACCCATTCTGTCAAAAATACGTTTTTTCGATCAATACATTTGACCACTAATTCTTAAAAACTATAATCATGAAAAAACTATCCTTTACATTTTTAGCTCTTCTATTTTCTTCATTTATAATTGGTCAGGCTTCAGGAAATGTCAATTATCAAAGTCAGCAATCTTATAATAACGACAATACTACGATCGACACAGATTTTCCTTCAAATGGCGATATTGTGGTAAGCGTAAAAGGACTTGCCAATATTAAAGCAGATGCTTACACGGCAATTTTCAGTGTAACTCAAACTGGTAAAACCACTAAGGAAGTAAATGAATTAATTGATCAACGAATCACGCAGTCGATCAATGCCATTAAACTTAAAAAAGGCGTTGAGACTTTTGTCGATATGATTTCGTTTGTTCCTGCTTATGAATATGAAACCGAGAAAAAGCTTTTTAATCGTAAAACTTATAATGAAGTTCCAGCAGGATTTGAATTGAAGAAAAACATTCATATCAAATTTTCAGATCCTAACCAGCTTAATGAGTTTATTTCCATTTTATCCAATAATGAAATATACGATTTGGTACGAGTGGATTATTTCTCTAATACATTAGAAACAGTTAAGAGGGAAATGATGCTAAAAGCAAAACTTTTGGTTCAGGAAAAAATTAAAAACTATCAGGAACTGCTTGGAGAGACATTTACAAATGCCGAAAAAAGAATCGCCGATGATTATATCGTAAATGTTCCTGTAGAAATGTACAAATCGTATGAGGCTTACAATGGTTCTTCTTTAAACTTAAAAAAAACGGCAAACGTTAATCAGCTTAGCAAATCTGTTACACTTTATTACCAGCCCATATTTAATAAAGAATTTGATTTTGTAATTAATCCTACTGTTTTAGAACCTGTTATTCAAGTACAATATGAGGTTAAAATAGCGATTAACCGAGAAAAGAAACAACCTTTAAAAGCAGACAAAACAGAGAAAGAATTTATTCTGGTGACTGCAAACGGTGATTTAAAAACATTGAATACAAGTACAGCCAAACCAATTCATTAATCTGGCAGAAGCATTTCACCAAGTCAAAATACCGTTTCACCATTTGTGCAAAAAATGTGCATTTTAAGTTTTTAAGTTTGATCTATAATCATCCTATTAAAACTAAAATTATGAAATCAAATCTTTTTATTTCCGCGCTTTTTGCTACTGTATTTTCTTTTGCCGGCTGTAATTCAGCTAATGCAAATCCGAAAAATAAAACTAAAATCGAAAAACCGGCTTCTGCCGCAGCGACTAAAATACAAGTGGCACTTTTACTGGACACATCAAGTAGTATGGAAGGATTAATCGATCAGGCCAAATCGAGATTATGGAACATTGTAAATACTTTAACAACTTTAAAATACGAAGGAAAAACTCCGGATATCGAAATCGCCTTGTATGAATATGGAAATAGCGGCTTATCAGAAAAATCAAATTACATCAGACAAATTACGCCGCTTTCAACAGATTTAGATTTGATTTCGGAACAATTATTTGCACTTAGAACCAACGGCGGAAATGAATATTGCGGCGCTGTAATTCAGGATGCGACAAAGGAATTAAAATGGGCAGACGAGAACAACAGCATGAAACTGATTTACATTGCCGGAAACGAAGGATTTAATCAGGGAAAGATAAGCTATAAAGAAGCGATCAGCAGTGCTTTAAAAAATGATATTTATGTAAACACGATTTTCTGTGGTAATAAAACTGAAGGTATTAACATATTTTGGAAAGATGGTGCTGACATCGGAAAAGGGAAATATTTTAATATTGATGCCAATCAATCTGTAGAATATATTGCAACGCCATATGACGATGAAATCAGTAAATGCGATGAAAAAATAAACAAAACCTACATTAATTATGGAGCTAAAGGAGCTGACAAAAAAATGAATCAGGTTATTCAGGATCAAAATGCCAAAAAGGTTTCGAAAGCTAATTATACAGATCGCGCGGTGAGCAAATCAAAAGCAGTTTATAAAAATGAAAGCTGGGATTTAGTCGATAAAACTAAAGATGATGCAGCGGCACTTTCGAAAATTAGAAAAGAAGAACTTCCTGCTGAACTTCAGAATAAATCGACTGAAGAATTGCAAAAAATTGTAGCCGAGAAAACGAAGGAAAGAGAAACGATTCAAAAAGAGATTAGCGTATTGGCAAAAAAACGCCAGGCCTATATTGATACCGAAGCTAAGAAAACTAAAAAGCAAGACGATCTTGGCAACACGATAAATACTTCGATTGTTGCTTTTGCAAAAGTGAAAGGTTATACGGTAGAGAAATAAATCGTACTGCAAATCCTGAAAGATGAAAAAGAAAATATTCTTTTTGCTTTGGCTAAGCATTTTTGGCTTGAGTTTTGCCTGTAACAATAAAGAAGAAAAGCCAAAAATCATAAAAAATTCAAAACCGGTTTACTCCTACGAAGAGAAACTAAAAAGTGAGATAACTGAGATTAGGAATTTTTTGGGGAAAACTCCTAAATACAATTCAAATGTTGTCTTCTTATTAGATATGAAGATTGAATCTGGAAAAAACCGGTTTTTTGTTTATGATTTAAAACACAACAAAATACTCCACAAAGGTTTAGTCGGCCACGGTTCCGGGTCTGAAACCGGAATTGCAGGAAAACTTAAATTTAGCAATACAAAAGATTCTAATTGCAGTTCGCTTGGCAAGTATGCAATTGGCAATTCCTATTTTGGAAGCTTCGGAAAAGCATACAAATTATACGGTTTAGACAAAACGAATAGTAATGCTTTTGATCGAAATATTGTCCTCCACAAATATGTAGACATTCCTTATGAAGAACAAATAAATCCTATTTGTAATAGTCTGGGATGTCCAATGGTTAACGAAAAGTTTTTTGGCGTAATAGAAAAAATGATTGATGGTTCTAAAAAGAAAATTCTTTTAGTAATGTATTATTAAACCAACCTTTCACTCCTTTTTGTCATCTATACTTTTATAACACTTTAAATTATACTCCAATGATTAAGAAACAAGCAACGGCGCTTTTATTATTGTTAGGCATTTTTGCCTTTGCGCAAAAACCAATTTTCACCACTGCAAAAGTAAAAGCGGCAACGGTATATTTTAATGCTGCCGAAATTTCTCAAACTGCAAGTACAACTTTACCATTAGGTACAAGCGAAATTGTAGTTAAAAATGTGGCAGTAAATTTAAATGAAAGTTCTATCCAAATTGGTACGCCGGCAAGTGTAACGGTTTTGTCGGTTCAGTTTACTAATAATTACATTTCAGAATATGAAACCGATCCTAAATCGCCTTTATTGAAAAGAGTTCGTGACAGTATTATTTTGGTTCAAAAGGAAATTTTGAAAGTAAATAATACTATTAATTCTGAATCAAAAACCATTCAGTTATTAGATAAAAACCAGCAGATTTCCGGCGTAAATTCTGGATTAAATGTTGCCGAATTAATGAAAATGGTGGAGTATTATAAAAGCAAACAAATTGAAATTTCCAACAACATTAATACGCTGACAGAGAAAAAGCAAAAACTGGATGAAACGCTTCAAAAACTAAACAACAAACTTGAAGTTGATACAAGTAAAGAAGAAAAAACTTCATCTGGAAAATTGATTGTTCAGGTAATGAATAGTGCTGCAGGGCCGGTTCCTTTAGAAATATCGTATTTAACCAATAATGCTTCTTGGTCTCCTTTTTATGATTTACGTACCGAAAGTGTTGTAGCTCCAATTAATATGATGTACAAGGCACAAGTGGTTCAAAATACAGGAATTGACTGGAAAAAAGTAAAACTGACTCTTTCAAGCGGTTATCCAAATCAGAATAATCAAGCGCCAATATTGAGTTCTTGGTTTCTGGCTAATCAGGTATATAATGATGAAGTTGTGACTATTGGTTATGGAACACAGAAAAAAAGGAATCAGCTGCAGGGAAGTGTTTTTAAAGATAAAATAGCAGGTGTCCAAACGGAAATGGCTGCACCGGTTATAGCAGAATCTTCTGTTTCGAATTACACAACTGTTGCAGAAAACCAGCTTAATATTTCTTTTGATATTGATATTCCGTATGATATTTTATCGAACGGGAAAATTCACAGCGTCTCTTTAAAAGAAATAAAACTTCCGGCAACGTATAAATATTATGCGGTTCCAAAAGTGGAAAATGATGCTTTTTTACTTGCTGAAATTGCAGATTACAGCAAATACAATTTACTACGAGGCGAAGCGAATATTATTTTTGAAGGAATGTATGTTGGTAAAACATTTATAGAACCGAATCAAACCAGCGATACTTTGAACCTGAGTATGGGACGTGATAAAAAAGTATCTATCAAACGTGAAAAAGTTGCTGATAAATCGGGAACTAAGTTTTTATCTGCCAAAAAAGAACAGACTTTTACTTTTGATATTACGGTAAGAAATAACAAAAAAGAAGTGATTGAACTGCTGTTGAAAGATCAATATCCGTTAACTACAAATAAAGATATTGAAGTAGAATTACTGCAAAGTGATTCGGCTAAAGTAAATACCGAAACCGGAATATTAACCTGGCAATTGCAGTTGAAACCAAATGAAACCAAGAAATTCAGAATTAGTTATAAAGTGAAATATCCAAAAGATCAGACTTTGAACTTATAAACAGATAACATTTTAAACACAAATTCCACAAATTTTCACGGATTGATCTGTGTTAATTTGTGGAATTTGTGTTTATAAAAAGCCTTCGACTTCGCTCAGGCTGACATTCGAAATTTAAAGTCTTCTAAATTGTCAGGCTGAGCGTAGTCGAAGCCCTTTTATAGCAAATAATTAAGGTGCCGGATCTGGAATAATTGCCTGAACATGATTAATTTCGGCTATAATTTCTTTTGATAAAACTACATCAATTGTGGCAATGTTTTCTTTTAACTGTTCCATTGTTGTTGCACCAATAATAGCACTTGTTAAAAATGGCTGCTGTAAAACAAATCCCATTGCTAATTCTGTCAATGTTAATCCATGTTTTTTAGCAATTTCCTGATATAATTTCGTTGCCTGTGTACATTGTTCGCTTTTGTAACGTGTGTATTGCGGAAAAAGATTAACTCTCGCATTTGGATGTGCTTCGCCCGTTAAAAATTTACCCGTTAAAACTCCAAATGCTAAAGGAGAATACGCTAATAATCCAACATTTTCATATTTTGAAACTTCGGCAGAACCCACTTCAAAAAGACGGTTCAGTAAATTATACGGATTTTGAATGGTTTTGATTCTTGGCAGGTTTTGGTATTTACTTTCTTCTAAAAGACGCATCATTCCCCACGCGTTTTCATTTGAAACCCCAATATGTTTAATTTTTCCTTCTTTGATTAATCCGTCAAACGTTTCGAGGATTTCTCTAAAATGATCTTCCCACGCATCATCGAGACCATTAAAACCACGCTGTCCGAAATAATTTGTTTTACGTTCCGGCCAGTGCATTTGGTACAAATCAATATAATCTGTCTGAAGACGTTTTAAGCTGTTTTCTAAAGCATATTTAATACTTGCCGGAGAGAAATCTGCTTTTTCACGCATATAAGTAAAATTCGGGTTTGGACCCGCAATTTTAGAGGCTAAAACAACTTTGTCACGATTTCCGGATTTTTTAAACCAGGTTCCGATGATTTTTTCTGTGCTTCCGTAAGTTTCTTCACGTGCCGGAACAGAATACATTTCGGCTGTATCAAAAAAGTTTACTCCTTTTTCAAGTGCATAATCCATTTGGGCGTGGCCTTCAGCTTCTGTATTTTGCTGGCCAAAAGTCATCGTTCCAAGATTTATTTTACTAACTTTTATATCGGTGTTTGGGATTGTAGTGTATTTCATTTTTTTTCTAAGGTTCTAAGATTCTGAGTTGCTAAGATTCTAAGGTTTTTATTTTGATACTTTTTATTAGGTTCAAAGTTGCAGAGGCGCAAAGGTACAAAGGGATTTTACAAATCTAAATTTGACAAAGGTTAAAAAAAGTACAAGATTTTTATGCCAGCGTTTCCTGCAAGGTTTTCAAAACCTTGTAGGTATTGTTATCTATTCTCAACAAACTTAAACCTACAAGGTTTTGAAAACCTTGTAGGTATTGTTATCTATTCTCAACAAACTTAAACCTACAAGGTTTTGAAAACCTTGCAGGAACAAAAAAAGGCTCAAAGTAAAAACTCTGAGCCTTTGAACCTATGTCCCTTTGAACCTTAATTTATACTATTAAGCATTTCAGCGATTTCATCTAATCTTGGTGTTAAGATAATTTCGATTCTACGGTTTTTAGCTTTTCCTTCTGGAGTCGCGTTGCTTGCCAAAGGAGAAAATTCGCTTCGTCCTGCTGCCGTAAGTTTTTGTTTGTTGATTTTATTGTTTTCGCTCAAAATAGCTACAATTGCAGTTGCTCTTTTAGTCGATAAATCCCAGTTGTTTGCAATTGGTCCTGAACCAGCATACGGATCATCATCTGTATGTCCTTCAATAAGAACTGAAAGATCTGGATTATCTCCCAAAACTTTTCCAAGTTCTACAACCGCTCTTCTACCTTCTGTTCCAACAGCCCAGCTTCCTGAATTAAAAAGTAATTTATTTTCCATTGAAACATATACTTTTCCGTTTTTCTGTTCAACTGTTAAACCTTTACCTTCAAAACCGTTAAGGGCTTTAGATAAAGTTTCTTTCAGCTTGCGCATTGCTTCTTCTTTAGCAGCGATCATAGCTTCAAGCTCTTTTAAACGATTTGCTGTTTTATCCAAACTTGCTTGTTCATCTGCCAGTTTTTTAGATTTTGCTTCTAATTGAGCAAGCAAATCACGGTTTTTAGCCATATTACTTTCTAATGCATCGTTGCTGTTTTTCTCTAATGCGTTATAAGAATCCTGCAACACTTTGTATTTTCTTTGCTCTGCAGCTAAATCAGCTTTTTGTTTTGCAAGTTCATCTTTTGTTGCCGATAAATCTTTTGTTAGTTTATCACGGTCTAATTCTAACTGATTTTTTGCTGTTTTTAAATCTGCATTTTCATCAGCAATAGAACGGTTTTCTTTTTTTAGATCTGAATATTTAGTTTCAAGATCATTGTAAATCTTTTTGGATACACAAGAAGTTGCAGACAATGCCAAAACTACTAATCCAATGGAGGCTTTTTTAATCATTTTACTTTTGTTTTTATTTGGGGCGTATTAATTATTCTAAAAATATCCAAAACCTAAATTCCAAATTCCAAAATGTTCATAGTTTTAATGGAATGTGTATTTAAATCTTTGAACCGCAGTTCTTCCAACAAGAACAATACCAAACTCTATTCAATTTCAACTAAAACCGGGCAATGATCTGAGTGAACGGCATCTGGAAGAATAACGGCACGTTTTAAACGATGACTCATTACTTCACTCACTAAATTATAATCGATACGCCAGCCTTTGTTATTTCCTCTTGCTCCCGCGCGGTAACTCCACCAAGAATAATGATGCGGGTCTTTATTAAAATGACGGAAACTATCAATAAAACCAGATTTCATAAAACTATCCAGCCAGGCACGTTCTGCAGGTAAAAATCCCGAAACCGTTTTATTACGAACCGGATCGTGAATATCAATTGCTTCGTGACAAATGTTGTAATCGCCGCAAATAATAAGATTTGGAAGCGTCAATTTCAATTCGTTAATGTATGTTTGAAAATCATCCATAAACATAAATTTATGATCTAATCTTTCGATGTTAGTTCCAGACGGTAGATATAAACTCATTACCGAAACATCATCAAAATCAGCACGTAAGTTTCTGCCTTCAAAATCCATATGATGAATTCCGGTTCCGTAAACTACTTTTTTAGGTTCAATTTTAGATAATATTGCAACGCCGCTATACCCTTTTTTTGTTGCCGGATAGTAATATTGATACGGATAGCCGGCAGCCGTTATTGCCTCTACAGGAATCTGATCCTGAGTAGCTTTTATCTCCTGAAGGCAGATAACATCTGGGCTTGCTGCTTGGAGCCATTCTATAAAACCTTTAGTAATTGCAGCACGAATTCCGTTTACGTTATAAGAAATAATTTTCATCTGGATATTTTTTTAAGGATTCCAAATGTAATAAAAAAGCGTAAAGTTTGTAATTGAATAAAGGAAAAGTAGAGTTTTTTGTTATCTTTGTTCGCTGCTCTAATAAATTAAAAATAGTACATGGGTTTAGTTACCGCGAAAGAAGTTGCAAAGGCAATAAATGTTGAGAAGTACGGAGTTCTTGGTACTTTTTCAGGCTGGATTCTTATGAAGGTTCTTAAGATCTCTACCCTTAATAAAATTTACGACCACAATAAGCATTTAGAGGATGTTGCGTTTTTAAACGGAATTTTGGATGAGATGGAAATCAAATTCGAAATCCCTGAAGAAGATTTAAAACGTTTACCTAAAGATGGCGCTTATATAACCATTTCAAATCACCCGCTTGGGGGAATTGATGGCATTTTACTTTTGAAATTAATGCTTGAAAGAGAACCAAATTTCAAGATTATCGCTAATTTCTTATTACATCGAATTGTTCCGCTAAAAAAATACATCATGCCGGTTAATCCTTTTGAAAATCATAAGGATGCTAAATCAAGCGTTGTTGGAATTAAAGAAACCTTACGTCATTTAAGTGACGGAAAGCCTTTAGGGATTTTCCCTGCCGGAGAAGTTTCGACTTATAAAGACGGAAAATTAGTTGTAGATAAACCTTGGGAAGAAGGTGCTCTAAAATTAATCAGAAAAGCCAAAGTTCCGGTTGTACCGATATACTTTCACGCTAAAAACAGTAAATTATTTTACTGGCTTTCTAAAATTGATGATACGCTGCGTACAGCAAAACTTCCGTCAGAACTGCTTACACAAAAAGACCGTGTTATTAAAGTTCGTATTGGAAAACCAATTTCTGTAAGCGAACAAAATGAAATAGAATCTTTTGAAGAATACTCAGAATTCTTAAGAAAGAAAACTTATATGCTTGCCAATCCTTTTGAAAAAGACACCAAATTGATTGACACAGCAAGTTTAAAAATCCCAAAAGCACCTAAAAAAATCGTTACGCCGGCGAATGAATCAAAAATGATTGATGAAGTTCAAGCGTTAAGAAACAGCGACTGCAGGTTATTACAAAGTAAAAATTATGAAGTGTTTTTTGCACGCGCAAAATCAATTCCGAATATTTTACATGAAATTGGACGTCTTCGTGAAATTACCTTTAGAGAAGTTGGTGAAGGAACAAACGAATCTATCGACATCGACGAATACGATCAATATTATCACCATATGTTTTTATGGGATGATGAAACTAAAAAAATCGCAGGTGCTTACCGTATGGGATTAGGAGCTGAGATTTACCCGAAATACGGCATCGAAGGTTTTTATCTGACTGACTTGTTCCGTTTTGAACCGGAATTGCACGATATGATGCATAAATCAATCGAAATGGGGCGTGCTTTTATCATTCGTGAATATCAGCAAAAACCAATGCCTTTATTCTTGTTATGGAAAGGAATTATTCATACGACTTTGCGTTATCCTGAACATAAATATTTATTAGGCGGCGTAAGTATTAGTAATCAGTTTTCAGATTTCTCTAAATCATTGATGATTGAGTTCATGAAATCGAATTATTACGATCCGTATATTGCACAATACATTCACCCGAAAAAGGCGTATAAAGTAAAACTGAAAGACGCTGACAAAGATTTTATTTTCGACGAAGCTGAATCTGACTTAAATAAATTTGATAAAATTATTGACGAATTAGAACCAGGTAATTTACGTTTGCCAGTTTTAATTAAAAAGTACATCAAACAAAATGCACGTGTAGTTGCTTTTAACGTCGATCCTTTATTTAATAACGCTGTCGATGGTTTAATGTACATTAGAATCGCAGATATTCCAGAAAGCACTATGAAACCCGTTATTGAAGAGTTTCAAATAGAATTAGAGCGTAAATTATCTGAGAAAGAAGATTAATCAGATTTACTCCAAATAAAAAATCCCATTTGCTAATACAAATGGGATTTTTTATTTACAATTTTTATTTAAAAACTAGTTCGTTTTCCTTTTCAAGATTAAAACCAGCCTTTTCTACCAACTTGATAAGTTTGATAAAAATCTTCGTCTGATTTTGTCAGGTAAATAATTCCTTCAATTAAACCAATTAAACCTCCAACTCCGCATAAAAGACCTAAAATAAGCTGAATAATTCCTTCTTTGCTATATCCTAAATAGAATTTATGAATTCCTAATACGCCTAATAAAATGGCTAAAATTCCAGCAACAACTTTTTTGTTTTCTGGTTTTGGTCCTCCAAATTCTGATTGTGTGTTTTCCATAGTTTTATTCTTAAAATTAGTATTTAAATTAAAAAATAATCGGGCAAAAAAAATCCCATTTGCTATGACACAAATGGGATTCAATATGTTTTAGAACCAGCCTTTCTTACCTACTTGGTAAGTTTGGTAAAATTCTTCGTCTGATTTTGTCAGGTAAATGATTCCTTCAACAAAACCAATTATGCTGCCAACTCCACAAGTAACAAGAGTAATTACTAATTGAATAATTCCTTCTTGTGTATATCCTAAGATGAATTTGTGAATTCCAAATCCTCCTAATAAAATACCAAGAATTCCGGCAACAACTTTTTTATTTTCTGCTTTTGGTTCAGTTGGTGTATTCCAAGATTCTGGTTTTGTAGTCTCCATATTAATATAGTTTTATTTTAATTAAAGTTCAGCTTTTCCAATTTCATTGACTTCGTCAAATTCATTTTTAGGATCTGGCCCATATTCATTTACTCCTTTATCGCCTTCTGTAGCAAGCAAAATAATGTTGTAAATTGGAATAAGTATAAACCATCCGCTTTTACCTGTATCATGCAATCTTCTAACGCCAACTGCAATCGAAGGAACTAGAACTGCCAAACTATAAACATTTGCAATCAATGCTAAACTAGGCGCAAGTAATCCCATAATAAAACCTAAACCAAAACTTACAATAAAATTTGCCAAGAAAAACATCCAATATTCTTTTCTTCTTGCTCTTCCATTAAAATTTGCATAGTTTTCAAAAACCACTTTTTTGTACCATTCAATCATAATTAATAAATTAGTTAGTTAATACCTACTCTTTTTAGGATTTTCAGTTTCTCCTTTTCTAAAATTTTGTTAAAAAAATTGGAACAATATTAAACAAAAATAATTTTAAAAACTAATTATGTATATTACTTTTACAGAAATGCCTTGTTATTAAAAACTAAACTGATTTTATTAAAATCAAGAAGCGATTAAATTCTGATTTCAATAATTTATTTAGAATACACTTTTTTTATTTTATCTACAATAACCTGAGCCAAACGCTCGTGACTTTCAAAAGTCCAACCGGCAATATGAGGCGTTAAAATTACTTTTCGTCCATCTAATAAATATTGAAAAGCTTCGGGAGTATTTTTATCCTGAAAAAGAGTTTCAAAAGATAACTTTTCGTATTCCAGAACATCTAAACCTGCTCCAAGCACTTTTCCTGTTTTCATTGTTTCAACCAAATCTGCTGTAACAATATTTTTACCTCTTGAAGTATTAATTATCCAAATTGGCTTTTTGAATTCGTTAATAAATGCTGCATCCACCATTTTATCGGTTTCAGGAGTCCACGGAATATGCAGACTCAAGACATCTGTCTTTTCATGAAGTTCCTTTAATGAAACTTGTCTGGCATTTTCGTCTCCCATATTATCCTGAATGTCATAACATAAAACCTTCACATCAAATCCTCTCAATTTTTTTGCAAATGCTTTACCCATATTTCCATAGCCAATAATCCCTACCGTTTTTCCATCCAATTCATGACCGCGGTTACTTTCTCTGTTCCATTGACCAGAACGAATTTCATAATCGGCAATATTCAATTTATTAAAAAGAGAAAGGATCATTCCTAAAGTATGCTCTGCAACCGCATTACAATTCCCTTCGGGAGCAGCAATTAGTTCAATATCTTTAGATAAGGCATAATCGCAGTCAATACTTTCTAAACCTGCTCCAACTCGTGCTATAAATTGCAAATTAGTTGCTTTGTCTAAAAATGTTTTATCAATTTTAAATCGGCTTCGAATTACAATTCCGTTATAATCCTGAATTTTAGCTTCAATTTCTTCTTTAGAAGATTCAAAATCGGCGTGATTTTCAAAACCGGCTTCTTCCAGTTGTTTCCAAAGAATAGGGTGGTTGCTATCGATATGAAGAATTTTTATGCTCATTATTTATTCTGTTTTATTAAAACAAAAATACAGTTAAATATTAATTGTTCCATTTTTAAAATCTCAAGTAAAAAAATTTAAACAAAAAATTGAAAACACAATTTCTATTACTTAATCAACATCCAGATAAGGATCAAGAACTTCTGCCAATTTATTCAGCCAATAAAAATTATCATCGATATTAGGTAATTCAGATTCCAAAGTTTCGCATCCTCGCATGGAACATAATGAAAGAGCATGATTTACTTGCCGAATACTTTTTGCTAAATCTTTTGGATCAATAGTATTAATCAAAAAATCTTTTAATCTGGTTTCAGTTTCTTTTGAAAGGTTTCCTGTAGTCATTATTTTATTTTTATATAAATTAATTGCCTCCAGTTTTAACTGGAAGTTTTTTATGTTAAAAGGGAAAGGCTTTAGCCGAATTTCTATTTAAAAGTAAAATCTAGCATTTCTTTAAATTCAACATTTAAAGCATTTGAGATTTTTACAAGAGTTCTTAGTCGTGGTATTTACTTCAGCTCTTTTATTCTGCCTATTTGAGATCTAGGAATGTCACTATCACAAAAGTCGTAATAATTTTCTTTAAATAAGACTCATAAATGTGTCCAAAATATTAAAAGTTTTATTATTTTTTAACTGAGGTTATTTGTTTCGTTTTGTCATTTCTGACATAACAATGAGGATAGTTTTTTTTCTCACATTTGGGTTAGACGCACTGCTGTGCGTCTCTACGATATTGAACTTATAGAAATGCTAAATTTATCTTTGAAAGAGAAATAATTTGGCTAAAGCCTTATCACTCTGAACATAAAAAACCTCCAGTTAAAACTGGAGGCAATTAATCTTGTTTTGTCATTTCGAAGGATGAGAATACGTTTTTTTTCTCACATTGGGTTAGACGCACTGCTGTGCGTCTCTACGATTAAACCAGATCAAACCTTTGTCCCTTTGAACCTCTCCGTCTTTGTCCCTTTCTTCCTAAACTTTTTTATTGGTCATATTTTTTTTAACTTTGAAAAACAAGCCTCAAAGAAATTCTCTCTTTACTAAATCACACAATCTTTCTAAAATGAAATTGACCAAGACTTTTAAAGCCTTTTTTGAAAACGAAAAATCAGGAGGATTGCTTCTATTATTTGTTACGATTATTTCTTTGTATGCAGCAAATTCGTCTTACGCGGCGGAATATATAGCTTTTTGGGAAAAAGATCTGGGCGGACATTCCATCACACATTGGATTAACGACGGATTGATGACGATTTTCTTTTTACTGATTGGTTTAGAACTAGAACGCGAAATTTATCATGGCGAACTATCCAATATAAAAAATGCTTCGCTGCCTATTATGGCTGCTTTTGGCGGAATGCTGGTTCCAGCGGCAATATTTCTGGCTTTAAATTTTAAAACGGCAACGCAAAACGGTGCCGGAATTCCGATGGCGACAGATATTGCTTTTGCAATTGGAATTTTATCTCTTTTAGGCAATAAAGTTCCTGCATCTTTAAAAGTCTTTTTAACTGCACTTGCCGTTATAGACGATTTGGGCGCTATAATTGTCATCGCTGTTTTTTACACAAAATCAATTGCATTTTTAAATTTAGGCATTGCTTTAGGAATCTGGATTTTATTGTTTCTCTTAAACCGAATGAAAGTTTACAACCTAATTCCGTATTTAATTGGCGGTGTAATAATGTGGTATTTTATGCTAAACTCCGGAGTTCATGCTACCATAACGGGCGTTATTTTAGCATTTGTGATTCCGTTTGGAGATGGCAGCGAAAAATCATCTTCTCATAAATTACAGCATTTTTTACATAAACCAGCCGCATTTTTTATTCTGCCTTTGTTTGCAATTGCCAATACTTGCATCGCCATAGAATCTAACTGGTATGCTGGCTTAAACCATCCCAATACATTTGGGATTATTCTTGGTCTCGTAATTGGTAAACCTTTGGGAATTGCTCTTTTTTCTTCCATTGGAGTAAGTGCCGGTTTATGTGCTTTGCCAAAAAACTTAAAATGGGAGCATATTTTAGGTGCCGGAATGCTGGGCGGAATTGGTTTTACTATGTCCATTTTTATAACACTTCTGGCTTTTAAAGATCCCGAAACAATTCTCTATTCTAAAATATCAATTATTATAGCTTCTGTGCTTTCTGGCGTTCTTGGATTTGCTTATTTAAAGTTTGTTCTTTCCAAAGATAAAAGCGTTTAGTTTTTTGGCACACGGATTTTCACAGATATAAACAGATTTGATTTTTAAAAATAACCTCTATCCGAAAAATGAAAAAATATTATTGTTTGTTTCCTGCCCTTATTTTATTATCATCTTGTAACGATAAAAAGCCTGTGACTGTAACAGAAGCCAACATTCCTAAAGACACAATTGCTCTTCAAACAAACAATAATGAAAATTTAATCGAAGGGACTTATGAAACTCAATCTGAAGGAAATGATTCTGACGATTGCAAAATTTCATTAGAAATCACAAAAACAAAAGATGGTTATTCTTATTTCTTAAAAACAAAAACCAGACAATTAAAGGGAATTGTAAATTTCAGCTCAGAAGAATCTGGTGAAAAATATTTGGTTTTGGAAGATATAAAATGGGATGAATATGAAGGCGATATAAGTCATGAAGACGAAGAAAGTGATTCTATTGCAAATGTTGAAAAACCAGAACCGGAAATCCCTGTTGGGATTGGCGCAGGTTATGTTAAAGACACATTGACAATTCAAAACTATGGCAACTCGATGAATTCTTATACAAAGCTTTCAGAATGTGGGAGGAAATATATTCGATTGATTAAATCTCAAAAGTAAAAATTCCAAATTCCAATTTTCTCCACAATATTATCATTCCGAGGAACTTAAAAACTTACCATTATGATAGCAAGAATATGGCACGGAAAAACAAAAGTTGAAGATTATGAAGCTTATACCGAATTCATTAATAAAACGGCAATTCCTGATTACTCAAAAACAGCTGGTTTTGTAAAATTATCTTTTTTAAGAAATATCAAAAACAACGAAGCGCATTTTACGCTAATTACGTATTGGAAAAACCTCGAAGTAATTAAAAATTTTGCCGGAGACGATTTCGAAAAAGCTAAATATTATCCTGAAGATGACGACTTTTTATTAGAATTTGAAGAGAAAGTCGAGCATTTTGAGGTTTTTGCGTGAACAATGCATTGTCTATTTTAACCGCAAAGTTCGCAAAGGTTTACGCAAAGTTCACAAAGATTTTAAAAAACTATTTTAAGACCGCAAAGTATTGTCGAATTATTACTTTAATTTTTCCTTGAAATGACAAAACAAGACGAAAAAAAATTCCAAACTCCAACTCATCAAGTTTGGAATTTGGAATTTTAAAATATTGGGATTTATTATTTATCCCTTAATCTGTTTCAAAGAAGTCTTAATTCCTTTTATTAAAGACGAACTGAAGCCATTGTGTTCCATTTCATTTAAACCAACAATTGTACAGCCTTGTGGCGTTGTTACACGGTCAATTAACTGTTCTGGGTGGACTTTCTCTTCTAAAAGCATTTTTGCAGCTCCTTTTACAGTTTGTGCGGCAATTGCAAGAGCAGTGTTTGAATCAAATCCAATTTCGATTCCTGCCTGCATAGAAGCACGAATATATCTTAAAGCATATGCAGTTCCGCATGCGCCTAAAACTGTCGCTGCATCCATTAATTTTTCGTCGATTACAGGAGCTGTTCCTAAATCCTGAAATAAGTCAACAATTGGCAATGCTTTTTCTCTGTCTTTTTCAGGGAAAGAAATACAGGTTGCAGATTCTCCAAACTGCGCTGCAATATTTGGCATAATGCGCACAACCGGATATTCGTTATTTGTTTTTGTTTGAAGAGCATCCAAAGACAATCCGCTTACGGCAGAAGCGATTGTTTTATTTTGAATTACCGGCAGAATTTCGGCCAAAACAGTATCAACCTGATACGGTTTTATGGTTAAAATCACCACATCGGCTTCCTGAATATTATGTTTATTATCGTTAGAAACCGTAATTCCGTATTCGGCTAAATATTGAATACTTGCTATGTTTCTTCTTGTTACGGTAACTTGATTATTTTTAGAAAATTTTGCAATTCCCAAGGCAATAGAAACCCCAAGGTTTCCTCCTCCTATAATGTGTACTTTCATCCTGCTTGGTTTTAATTTATTTTGGACTGGCTAACAGCATATTTTTCGGCTGTAAATTACGCAGATTTTAAGGATTTTAAATCACTGCAATCTATTAATTTGTGGCAAAAATTTAAAATCCAAGAATCAATTTCGCTACTCCAAAATAGAGCATAATTCCAAAAACATCATTAGTTGTAGTAATAAATGGCCCGGTCGCAATTGCGGGGTCAATTTTGTTTTTATGAAGAAAAAGCGGTACCAAAGTTCCCAGAATCGCAGCAAACATAATCACCACTATCATTGAGATCGAAATGGCGATTCCCACTAAATATTGTCCGTACATCAAAGAATGATATCCCAGCAGAAGCAGGGAAATTATACTTCCGGAAATCATCGAAACGGTAACTTCCTTACTAAAATAACTTTTACTGAATTCTTTCAAGGTTCCGTTTGCCAAACCCTGCACCACGATTGCCGATGCCTGAACTCCAATATTTCCGGCTGTAGCCGAAAGCAGAGGTACAAAAATAATTAAGGTTGAATATTTCTGAAAAGCACTTTCATTATCTTTTAAAACAAAAGAAGCCACGATCTCAATTACCATCCCAATTAAAAGCCAAGGCAAGCGCGCTTTTGTTAATTCAAGAACGCTGTCATTTGTTTCAATGTCCTGCGTAATACCCGCAGCTAACTGGTAATCTTTATCAGCTTCTTCTTTAATTACGTCTACGATATCATCAATTGTAATTCTTCCAACCAAACGTCCCAGTTCATCTACAACCGGAATCGCCTCTAAATCGTACTTTTGCATGATACGGGCTACTTCAACATCTTCGGTATCTACGTTTACAAAATTTAATTTTCGAATATAAATATCTCCAATTTGCGTTTTGGTTGAAGTTGTCAATAAGTCTTTAAGTGATAAACGGCCTTTTAAGCGATTTTCATCATCAACAACATAAATAGAATGTACTCTTGAAACGTTTTCTGCCTGAATTCGCATTTCTTTTACGCAGGTCAAAACATTCCAGTTTTCATTGACTTTTACCAGCTCTTTACCCATCAAACCACCCGCCGAGTTTTCATCGTAGCGTAATAATTCGACAATGTCTTTTGCGTGTTCTACGTCAAGTAACTCAGAGATAACTTCTGCCTTAATTTCCTGCGAAAGTTCAGCGATGATATCGGCAGCATCATTTGTTTCCAGCTCATCAAGCTCTTCTGCAATCTCTTTCGGTGAAAGTCGGCTTAAGATATTTTCACGCAGGTCTTCTTCTAATTCAAGAAGAATCTCAGCGGTTTTATCACTATCTAAAACTTTGAAAATGTAAGTTGCTTCGTCGAAATCTAATTCTTCAAGAATTTCGGCGATATCAGCATGGTGAAGGTCGTTAAGTAAAACTTCAAGTTCATTGTCATTTTTCTTAACGATTAAATCTTCTAATTGATGAATAAATTCTTTGCTAACTTTGAACTCCATCGGCTTCTATTTTTTGAGTCAAAACAATAAATTCGTCAACACTTAGCTGTTCGGGACGTTTATCAAAGATAATGTCTTCTCGCAGTTTATCTGATAAATTTAATGTTTTTAAACTGTTACGTAATGTTTTTCGTCTTTGCTGAAAAGCCGTTTTTACAACCGTAAAAAATAACTTTTCACCACAAGGAAGACTGTAATCTTCCTTTCGGGTCATTTTCATCACACCCGACTTGACCTTGGGCGGAGGAATAAAAACATTTTCGCTTACAGTAAACAGATACTCAGTATCATAGAAGGCCTGGGCTAAAACGGATAAGATTCCGTAAGCTTTTGATCCTTTTTTTTCGCAGATGCGTTCTGCAACTTCTTTTTGAAACATTCCAGAAAACTCCGGAATCTGATCTCTAAACTCTAATGTTCTAAAAACAATTTGAGTCGAAATATTATAGGGAAAATTTCCAATTATAGCAAATTGCTTATCCTTGTAAACTTCGTTAATATTATATTTCAGAAAATCCTGAGAGATAATCTGATCTTTTAATTTTGGATAATTTTTGCCTAAATACGCCACAGATTCTGTGTCGATTTCAATAACGTGTGTATTTATGGGCTTTTCAAGCAAATACTTAGTCAACACACCCATCCCTGGTCCTATTTCTAAAACCTCCTCGTATCCTTTTAAGCTCAACGTATCGGCAATTGCTTTTGCAATACTTTCGTCTTTAAGGAAATGTTGTCCTAAATGTTTTTTGGCTTTTACTTTTTCCATTTTCTTTCTTGTTTTGCCACAAGGGCGCAAAAGTATTCTTTTTGCAGCGAAGGGTCAAAGCTTATTTCACTTTTTTTGCCACAAAGGCACAAAGACTCAAAGCTTTATATTTTTTTGCCACGAATTACACAAATTATCACAAATTTTAAATCTAATAATCTGTACCAATCTGTTTAATCAGCCAAATCTGCAGGCTATTTCTGCTTACTGAAAACTAAAATTAATGTTCTGAAATAACCTCCAGTTCTGTTCTGAAAGAAAGCATTTTATCTGCAAATAATTCTAAAGCTTCTCTGTCAAATCTTGGCTGGTCTTCTAAATAATACTTCTCTAAAGTATCTTTACTGTCTGTCGTGTATTGTACAGAATAGGTAATTCCGCCCATTTCTTCTTCAACCAAAACTTTTACAATTCGTGCTGAAGAAAATTTTTGTGTCGCCAAGATTTCCGGTATGTGCTTTTCCTGCATCCATTTTAACCATTGATCGTGTGCGCTTTCGTGTATATTAGTAGTAACGTTGAAAATAATCATGTTTCTTAATTTTAGATATCAGATTTTAGATTTTAGATTCTCTGTAAAAGCTTAGAATCTAATTGAACTAAATCCAAAAATCACTTTATAAATTCTTTCTTTTGGAATTTGGAATTTGCTTTTTGAAATTTACAAATTCTTATCCCCTCTTAACTCGCGGTATTTTTTTCTGGCATCAACAAAGTAAATACTGTCCTGATGGTTAAAAATTACCTTTTCATACAAAGGCTTAGCCTTTTCTACATCTTTCAATTCGTCGTTGTAAATTTCTGCTGAGAAAAACAATGCTTCATCTACATAAATTCCGTCGCTGTGATTGTCGATGATTTGCTGGTATTGGCTTAAAGCCGAAGTATAATCTTTCTGACTTTCATATATTTTACCTAAACGCAACAATGTTACAGCTTCAATTTCCTGTCCTTTAAAAGTTTTTAGAATGTTTTGAAAATGTGTAATTGCTTCTTGTTTTTTATTCTGATAAAGTAAAAAATCGCCTTTTGCAAATTGCTTTAAAGCTGTTTGTGTCGAATCGGCAACCGTGTTGTCATTTATCAGTAAAAAATATTCAAGAGCGTCGTTGGCAATTAATTGTGTGTTTGCCGATTTTAATTCTTTAAATTGTTTTAAAGCCCATTCAAAATCAGTTTTAAAATAACTTGTTTTTGCCGCTTTCAAACTGGCTTCATGCGACATGACATCATTTTTTAAATCGAGCTGAATCTGCGAATAATAAATCAATGCCTGATTGAACTTTTCTTCTAAAAGCAAAATATCTGCCAGCTCCATCTTGGCGTCAGCCTGCTGATAAGCATTTAAATTTAACTCTAAAGCTCTTTTTACAACTGTTTTAGCTTCTTCTGTCTTTTTTAAATTAAAAGCCAGGAAATGCGCCTGAATTAATTGCAAAGATAAGGTAAAAGGATTTATTTCATAAGTAACCAGTAATTGCTGCAATTCTGCTGTAATGGCCGGATAATCTTTTTCCTGTGCTTTATCAATTTTAATCTGCATTAAACTGGCGTTGCTCTGAATCAGTAAATCTGTATCTTTTGTGTTTAGAAGAATAAAATTCAGAATTTCAGATGCCGTTTCTGTATCATCTTCATTCAAGGCAAACTGACTTAAGTTTACAATGCTGATTAAAGATTCCGGTTCGCGTTTGTAAATGGCTTTTTCCTGAATAAAGGCTTTTCCAAATTCTTTTTGCTGTACATAAAACCAGCTTAAATAATGATTCCAAAAAACATCCTGATCTTTCTGTGTTCTTAAAATCAACGCTTTTCGCATTGCATCTTTAAAAGTGGTATTATCTGTTTCGCCGTTCATAAAACGAGATAACTGTGTCTGGATTAAATTGGCGTTTTGCTGATTATTGTAAGATTCTGTCAGCAAAAGATCGATCATCAAATCGGTTTTTCCTAACTGACCGTACAACATTCCAATTTGAAAATTGAAATTATAATTCGGCTGAACCTGCATTGCGGTTTGGTACGCTTTTAAGGCATATTCTAATAAAACCTTTTTTTCAAAAGCATTTCCAACTCCGTAAACATCATTGGGATTGGTTTTGATTTTATCGATTGCCTGTTCGTAGTAATTTTTGGCTTTCGATTCGTTTTTTTGTAATTGATAGTTATATCCTAATTCAACTAAAAAAACACCTTGTTTGTAAGCATTGTAACGACTTAAAATTGTTTTTTCGGCAAGGTCAAACTGCTGTAATTGCTGATAACAATCTATTGTTCGTAAAAAATACTGGGTATTGGATGGTGAACTTCTTAAAAGATCTTCGTAAATGATTTTTGCTTTTTCAAAATCACCTTTGTCGTAGTAATTGTTCGCTAACTGTTCGTTTTGCGAAAATGCAAACAGCGAGAATGATAAGGTTATATATAAAAATAGCTGTTTCATTTTTAATCTGTTTTCAAACTTTATAAATCATCACGCTTTTATAGTAATTGGAATTGAGTATAACACTTTGGCTTTAATTCCTCTAATTTCTCCTGAACTCCAATCTGGATATTCACTTATTAATCTTATAGCTTCTTCGTCTAAACCATAACCCGCACTTCTGAGTACTTTTACTTTCTCGATGCTTCCATCTTCTTTGATAATAAATTGGAGATATATTCTCCCGCTTATACCTCTTGCCGATGCAGGAATTCTGAATTTTCTGGCTATATATCCATAAAAATCATTTAATCCATTTTTGGGTCTTGGCTGTATAAAAACTTTATTGTACTTATGTTCTTTTGAAAGTGAATCTATACTCGTTCCACTTTTTAATTTTCCGCTTTCATAAAATTCTGTATAGCTAGACTTAAAACGACTGCTTTTTCCATTCCAAACTCCGTCTTTTTCCCCGTCTTTAATTTTTCCAGATTCCGAAGAGTGTTCATCAAAATCTTCTAATTCACCATTACCATCTACAACTGTTTGAACATTTTTTATGTTCCAAAATTGAAGTGTTTTATACTCAGAAGTATGTTCTTCATCATCCTGTGTATATTCTCGTTCTGCTTTTTTATTTCCATTTTCATACCATTCAACAGCTTTACCCATTGGCTGGCCTTTTCTATAAAAATAAGTGAACTTTTTATTTCCATTTTCAAAATAATAAACAAAATCGCCTATTGGTGATAAATTATCTTTGGTAATAGAATTCCCTTCCATTTGAATTTTGCCGTTAGCATAATGATCTTCGAAACGGTATTCTTCTTTATCTAAATGATAATCTTTGACAATTCTATAATATTTAAAATCACCATTTGTTACCGGATTCCACAACGAATCCAAATAAATAATCTTATCATTTGCCGATGCCGCTATTTGAGCAAAGAAAATATTTGGCATTAATAACAGAAAAGCAAACAAATATTTTCTTGTCATATTTTAGTTTTTAATGTGGTATTTTAAACAATTAAGAAACCTGACGGGTTTTAAAAACCCGTCAGGTTTAACTCTAAATTACAAAAAATTTAGTTTATAATATCAAATCCGCAGTAAGGACGTAAAACTTCTGGAATTACGATTCCTTCCGGCGTTTGGTAATTTTCTAAAATTCCGGCCAAAACTCTAGGCAATGCTAATGAACTTCCGTTTAAAGTATGAGCCAATTGGTTTTTTCCGTCTTTGTCTTTGAAACGTAATTTCAAGCGGTTTGCCTGAAAAGTTTCGAAGTTAGAAACTGAACTAATTTCTAACCAGCGATCCTGTGCTGTAGAAAATACTTCAAAATCGTAAGTCAAAGCCGATGTGAAACCCATATCACCTCCGCAAAGACGTAAAACTCTGTATGGTAATTTTAATTCCTGCAGAATGTTTTTTACATGTTCTACCATTCCATCAAGTGCAGCGTATGAATTATCCGGGTGTTCGATACGTACGATTTCAACTTTGTCAAATTGATGTAAACGGTTTAACCCGCGAACGTGTGCTCCGTAAGAACCTGCTTCACGACGGAAACATGGCGTATAAGCCGTATTTAAAACTGGTAATTCGCTTTCGTTTAAAATAACATCACGGAATAAATTCGTAACTGGAACTTCAGCTGTTGGGATTAAATATAAATCGTCAATTGTTGAATGGTACATTTGCCCTTCTTTATCTGGCAATTGTCCTGTTCCGTATCCTGAAGCTTCGTTTACCAAATGCGGAACCTGAACTTCGTTATATCCTGCTGCTGTGTTTTTATCTAAAAAATAGTTGATTAACGCACGCTGCAAACGGGCTCCTTTTCCTTTGTAAACAGGAAATCCTGCTCCGGTAATTTTTACACCCAATTCAAAATCGATGATATCGTATTTTTTTACCAATTCCCAGTGTGGCTGTGCGCCTTCGTGTAAAACCGGAATATCGCCTTCCTGAAAAACATTCAGGTTATCGTCTGGAGTTTTTCCTTCAGGAACAATATCAGCCGGAAGATTTGGCAACGTGTATAATTTATTGGTTAACTCAATTGCTAAAGCTTCTGCTTTTTCACCAAGTTCTTTGCTTTTTTCTTTTAATGAAACGGTTTTTTCTTTTAAGATTGCTGCTTTAGCTTTCTCTCCCGCTTTCATTAATTCGCCTATATCTTTGGACAATTTATTAGATTCAGCTAAAGTATTATCTAATTCCACCTGAGTTGCACGACGGTTTTCGTCTAATTGCACCACCTCTTCAACAACGCTTTTAGCATCGATATTTCGTTTTGCTAAAGCCTTGATTACTTTTTCCTGATTTTCTCTAATAAATGCGATTTGTAACATAGCTTGATTTTTATAACTATTGTATTTTTTAATAACGGAAGCAAATTTAAGGAAATGTTTGCTAAGATTATGTACAAAGTTTCGTCTAAAGTTATTTAGAGGATTCCGCAGAGATACACGAAGTTTTCGCGAAGATGCACAGAGAGTTTTATTCTTTTATCAGTTTAAAAGTTTGGACAGAATCGCCAAGTGTTACTTTTAAAATATAAAATCCGGAATCCAGACCAATGATATTTATAGTTCCGTCGCTGGTTTTTCCCTTTAAAACTGATTTTGATTCGAAATTAAAGAACTCAAAATCAAAGTTTTTGGCATCAAAGTTTTCTATAGAAATGGTTGTCTGCGCCGGATTTGGAGAAACAGAAGGTTTCTTTTTAACAGATTTTTCTAAAGGTTGTTTATTACAGGCCCTTTCTAAAAGCGAATCTAAATCATTTTCATCGTATACCAAAGTGTAATGAAGTTCTTTTGCTTTTTGGAATAACTGGCAGGCATCATCATATTTTTTCTTGTCGAGATAAATTATTCCAAGATTTTTCATTGCATACGAATTGTTTTTATCCATTTCTAATGCAGCTTCTAAATCAGCAATTCCTTTTTTAGATTCTCCCAGTTTATGAAAAAGTAAACCTCGGGTTGTTTTTAAATCCCTTCCACCCTTTATATTTCCTTTGTCATATTGAAAGGCTTTTTCAATATTTTCAAATGCTTTTTCATACTCTCCTTCATCACTCAATAATCTGGAAAGTGCCGAGTATGACTGGGAATGGTCTGGTTTTTCTTTTATAATTTTCTCTAAATAATAGCGTGCTAAATCATATGATTTTCGTTTTTGCAACAATGTTGCAAAATTGTATAAAATGCGATAATCTGTAGGTGCATTCTTGATTGCTTTAAAATAATAGTTATATGCAAAACCTTCCATTTCGAGAGTAGCATACACACTTCCCATTCGGTCATAAAGTTTGCTTCTAAAGATTGCCGTTTTCTTTTGAGCCGAATCTGATTCTACTACTTTTTTGTTTTTTGGGTCTTTGTCGATGGCAAATTCAACCTTTTTTAAATCTTCAATTGCCAAAGTATTATTGCCAAGACTTACTCCTAAAACACCTCGATTATACAAATCATTAATAGTTGTTGGATTAAAATTTGTTCTTGCATTAATATCCGTCAGCATTTTTAAGGCTTTTTTGACTGATTCTTCGCGGTCTTTATTAAACGGAAGTTTATGATCTGTTCTGCCCGTCATTTTTCCGTGCGCAAAATTCCAGGTTACAAGTTTTTCGCCTTGGTAATTATACTGAAAGCAGTCGCCGTCTTTTAATCCGTCTTTATCAAAATAGAAAACTTCGTTTACTTTTCCGCTTGGATAGTAGGTTTTAGAACTGTCTTGTTTTTTATCTGCACCAAACCAAATTTCGACCGAAACTACTTTATCATCATAATAATAGCGCGTAACATTATCCTCGGCCTCTTTTTGCTTTTCCTGAGCCAGCAGGAAAAAAGGCCAAATGAGTACAACAAAAAAGATTTTTTTAGACATTTTTAGTTTCTATTGAATGTGAATTTACAAAAACCGATTCCTATCGTCTTTTTTAAACGAATAAGTTTTTCCGTCAAATTTCAGTTTTTGGAATTCTTTTTTGACTTTTAAATCGCTTTTTTGCTGCACATCGTTTTCTAAATCTTCTTCGGCTGCGTCTTCATAAGTATAGATTTTTGAAACTAATACATCATAAAAACCTTTTGTCTGCGAATCTGAAAGGCTAATTCCAGTTTCTAAAGTTTCTATTTGATACGTTCCGCCTCCGTTTGAATCTCCGTTTGCAGATCGAATTGGATATTCGTATAAAACTTTCCTGATTCTTTTTCCATCAAAAGTGACAATAGTAAATTTTTCTTCAGAATACATTACAACTCTGCTGTTTGAATATACTTCTGTGCTAAAAGCAATGGCTGGAGTTTTATCATTTAGCTGCAATACATGATTCAAAATATAGGTTTTGGCAACTCTTAAACCTTCATTTTCGTAATAACCGAGGTTTTTATCTGTTTCTTCTGCCAGAATTTTTCCGTCTTCGTTATTTACAAAAACGAATTTTCTTTCGTAGTAATTACCTAAATCTTCTTCGCCCGACTTTGTTTTGTTTTTCTTAATAACACAAATCACAAAAAAAGTTGTTTCGTTGTTGTAACGAATCGAGCTTACATCTTCAATTTTAATATTTGAATATTTGATGTTTAGGTTTTCGGCGGTTTTTTTGAGCAGGCTCAAATTGAGTTCTTCGGAAGGAACAATGTCTTCACTTTTTCTAAAAAGAAGCTGTTCTGCTGGTTTTGGGTTTTCAGACTGAACGGCTAACGATGGGGCGTTTTCGTCAATGATCTGTTTTTCATTTTTTCCACAAGAATATAGAAATAGAAAAATGCCACTGAGAATTAAGTAGGTTTTAATTTTCATTGGTGTTGATTTTAAAATTAGGGGCTATCAAATATAAAATATTCTTAGTTAGCTTTTTAAATAAAATCAAAAATTTAATAAAATTGGTAAATTATTTATATTCTACTAATAATTCTCTTAATTCATTGTTTTTTAAAAACACTGCAAATCGTCCTGCCAAAAGCAGCATATCTCTTTCTTCGGGCCTTATTCGCAGTTTTGTTTCAATGTGCGATGTGTATTCATACATTAACAGAATTTCTCCGGCTGTAAATTCTGAAAATTTATCTTTTTGAAGTGTTGCCGCAATGATCTCGCCGTCTTTATTTTTTCTGAATGCGCTTTCGCCGAATTTGCTCACAATGTCTGTTTTAAATTCAGTAAATAATTTAAACCAGCCTGCAGAATCGTCATTTGTGGTTTTTAATTCTGTTACCAGTTCTTCATACTTTTCATCTTTTTTCATTTTTTGCAGTTGATTTCGAATGGTAGTAAAACCAATAACCTGATAATTTTTTACCGGAATTTTATAACGTTCAAAAGTGTTTTCTACATCTCTGTCAAAAGTTATATATCGGGTTTGAACGGTGTAAAGTGAAGCAGTTTCAAAAAGTGAAAGCAGCCCAATTTTTGTATCGTTGATATACGGTGTTTTTTTTCCTTGTTCGAGACAATCAATAAAAAGTGCTTTTTTGTTTTTATCATCAACCGTAGTATCAGCATGGAGAAGCTCAACCAAAGTTTTATAACCTGTATTGTCTGAAGCGCCGCCGTCAATAATACATAAAATTTTATTCTGATTTTTAATTCCGAATTTCACCTTTGGGAGAACACCCGGAAAAGCAGAACTTGCCGTAATACCATAAGTTACCGGAAAATTGTAGCCATCGTTTATTTTGTTTTGATTCAAAACAAGATCAGCTTTATTGGGCGCAAGTGATTCATCTATAGCTAATCCTTTGATGATATGCGGCATAAACGGAATACGTTCACCGTTATTAAAAGCGGTTCCGTTGGCTACAAACATGGGAAGCGAAGGTTCTGATTTGCTTTCCTTTGGAACAAAAAAGTCAGATAAAAGCATTTGAGTGCCGAATTTATCTTTATTATCAGGGTTTGTAACATCGTATTGCAAAATATCAGCATCAATGCGTTGTGACATCGATATTTTATCTCCTTTTTCGTTTCGGCTGTTGTTTAAAAGCGATAAAATATTGGCCGATTTATCTACATAATCTTTGAAGGCATCGGCTTTTGAAAAGTAAAATTCGTTGAAAGAACAATTATCATGATGCAGTTTGTTTTTTAAAACGGTTAAATAATATCCCGCCGAAAAACAACCGCCAGAAACTGTTGAATAATAATCGATTTCATTTAAAAAATTGCGATCCAGATAGTTTTCGCTAATTTCTTCAAGTCCGAGAAGAACGCCCATACTGAAAAACTGTGCGCGCGATCCTCCGCCAGAAATCCCGATACCGAGTGCAATATGCGGATTTTGAAATTTTTGATCTCTTTCCTGAACCGATTTATAATCCGATAAAGAAACGGCGGGAATCGAACTGTAATTGATCTCTGAAAAAAGATTGATTTTATTTTGAGAAAATCCTCTGTCTAAAAAAACAAGAAACAACAATGCCAGCTGCAATCTTTTAATTTTCATGCTAAATTCTTTTAATTAATATCGTTATTCAACATTAAACAATCTTAGTATATAGGAAAGTTCGTAGAGAATAAAAAGCGATACTAAAATAGTGTGAAACCTTTTGTTATTGACTTTTATTGCTGCAAAACATAGAATAGTATGACTTATTATGCGAACGTAATATTCGGTTTGGTTGTATAAAAAATAATCGCCCCCTTTTATGGCCGTGTCAATAATATCAGCTATAAAACTGATAGCCAAGATTGAAAAGAACCATTTTTTTCGGGAATAAAAATAATCTTCATATCCTGTGTAATCGACCAAATCGTCTGGATATAGAATAGCCGACAGTAAATAGTAAATCAAAATATAACAGATAATGAAAAAATAGTCGGCAAAGTACCATTCGTGGATTAATTTGAGATTAAATTCCCACCACCAAAAATGGATGAGCAGTAAAAAAACATAAAACACCCAAAGCGAATGCACAAAATAGATTTTCTTACGCCCCGGATGCTGAATAAAAATTACGGATCCTTTTATGAGATGCGTTAAACTCAAACCCAAAATGATCCCAATAACTGATTTGACGTGAGTAAGTTCTTCCATAAATAAAACTATTATTTATACGGAACTAAATTTAAATCAATTAATTCAGAAAGAAGTGTTTACGTGGGGGAAAGTTTATTCCACAAAGCTGCACGGAGATTTTTCGCAGAGATTCGCAAAGAATATTAAAGTAGTGTGAATTAATCTCGCAAAGTTGCAAAGTTTTATTTTCTCTGCGACTTCGCGGCTTTACGAGATTAAAACTAAACCTTAACGAATCTCTGCGAAAAACCTTTGTGAATCTTTGCGGTAGAAAAACTATGCACGTTTAATCTCGTGCCCAACATATTCCTCCAAATCTGCAAACATTTCGTCTACAGAAAGGACTTCAAAATCAGGGTGGTTTTTTAAGAAATTGGCGTTTAGTTCGGCCAGATTTTCTTCTAATTCAAAAAAAGTGTCATTATTTAATGAATCGCGAACCGGGTTTACCCCTTCTAATTTCGCTTTCAGGAATTTGCCGAGCTTGATATTACTTATTAGTTTCACTTTTTTGCTTTGCTCCAGAAACAATTCTAAATGTTTTTCGGCACCAATTAGCGCCAGGCCTTCTTCAATAAGTTCGTTTAGTTCTTTGTTCCATCCTGAATTGTAGACAAACTGCGAAAAATTTCCTTCGGTATATTGTGAATAGTAATAATCGAGATAATAACTCGTCAGTGCATCTTCGTGAATAAATTCGTCGTCTACACCTTCTTCACGCATTAAGTTGATTACCGAAATATTAGAGTGAATAACATCCTGCGGATTTTCACTTTTCATTGCTGTTTCAGAAACTATTATTCTGCCAAATTCCTCCATTTGAGTTTGTATTAAAGATTTGTTTTGCAAAGTTGGGTGAAATAATACTAAAAAATAATTTTTTTTGAATTTGTTTTTTGAATTGCCAGCAAATCCTAATACTCACAAATAATTAAAATATTTTTAGTAAAATACCTACAAAATTATACATATAATAAAAAAATTATAATATATTTGCTACATTAGTTTGTTTCTATTACGACCAAATACTTATAATAAATAATTCTAACTAACTAAAAACCTCAACCTATGAAAACAATTATTTTTACTTCAGTACTGTATTTTCTTAATTTCGTCGTAGAAACAAAATAGAGAATGGATAAAATTATTCTCTATTTTTTATCTGTCTGACTTTTATTTTAAAAATGGTCTTATTTTTCTAAATCCCCAAGGTTAATAAATACAGGCTCAATCTTCAATTCTTCTATTGAAAAGTAATTCAATAGAGTCATTTCTTTATAATACAAATACCATAAATACCACATTTATAACCGAATAGCTGAAAGGTTATTCAAAACACGCATATTCTTATTTCTGCTGCAAAACAGCAAAAATAAGATGTATCATTTTAAACAGTTAAATAAATTAAACAATGAAAAAAAATCTATTTTCTATATGCGCGGTGTTATTAACGCTATTATTTTCGGTAAGTATACAATCTCAAATGACTATTGGAGGCAAAAAAATTCCTGAACCTTTCTCGGTACTTGAACTATTAAACAAAGGAGGGCTTCGACTCCCTCAAATGACAACTGATGAGCGCAATGCATTTGAAGTGCAAAACAATGAAAATGGAGACGGACTTACAATCTATAATAAATCTACGGGCTGCGTAGAATACTGGACTAAAACCCGCTGGATAAGTTTGTGTGATAATACATCTCAAATTAATCCTGACCTGCTTATTTCGGCAAATAATGGACTAACGGCTTCAAACGGAAATGTTCAGTTTGGCGGTTCTTTGACAAAAGCTTCTGTTTTAACCACAACTTCAGATTTTACTTTAGCTATTAAAGGACTTCAAACAGGAGTACTGACAGATAATGTTTTGGTTACCGACAAAAATGGAATATTAAAAACCGTTTCGGGGGCAACACTTTCTGCTGGTGATAATTTAGGAAATCATACTGCAGCGTCAAACCTAGAAATGAGTGCTTATAATATTAATAATGCTGCCAATATTACAGCGACTGAAAAAACTATTACGCAAACAGTACAAATTAATAAAGGAACTGACGGTTCAGCTCCAAGCCCCGGATCGGTTGCAACATCTGCAGATTCATTGGGGAATATAGTTTGGAAAACACCACTGACATTAGATGCTAAAATACCTAAATTAGTTGCGTTAGCAAAAGTTGGTGTTAGCAGAACAACAGGAAAAAAGGTCCATTTTGATACAACTGTTATAAACCCTGAAAATGCTTTTTCAGGTGATATTACCAACGGCAGTATATATACCGTTCAAAATGTTGGATTACATCAATTTTTTGTTAATCTAACGGTTTATACACCTAGCAGCAATTGGTATTTAAGAATATTAAAAAATGATGTTCCTATTGCAGCTATGGATGCTTCGTCATCAGCGGCAGGCGCTTCTGCAGTAGTATTTGCAATTGATGACTTTGCGAAAGGGGATAAAATTAGTGTAGATATCGGCGGTACTACAAATGGTTATAAAGCCGAACTCACTAAAATTACAATATTTAGATTTGAATAATACTTATGTAATTATCCTCTTTAAGAAAATGCACAACCGCAAAGAAATCTGCTCTTTGCGGTTTTTTGTTTTTTAAGAATACAAAAGATTTCAAATAAATATTTTTAATATAATTTTATAGATTATTAGAATTATCGCTAATCTGTCAACTATCTTAACTAATCCAAATGAACCCAACCTTCTTCTCAACCCAGGAAAAATTTAGAGAATGGTTAGAAAAGCATTATCAAAAAGAAACCGAACTTGTAGTTGGTTTCTATAAAGTGAGTACCAAAAAACCATGTATGACCTGGTCAGAATCTGTAGATCAGGCGCTTTGTTTTGGCTGGATTGACGGCATTCGAAAAACGATTGACAATGAAAGTTATACAATTCGATTTACGCCAAGAAAAAAATCGAGTATTTGGAGTGCTATAAATATTAAAAAAGTCGAAGTTCTCATAAAAGCCGGATTGATGAAAGAAGCCGGAATAAAAGCTTTCGAATTCAGATCTGAAGAAAGATCTAAAATTTACTCGCATGAAAATGAAGCGTATATTCTCGATCCTGAGTTCGAAAAGCAATTTAAAGCCAATGAAACAGCTTGGGAATATTTCAACAATCAGGCGCCATCGTATAAAAAAGTAATAATTCACGTAATTATGAGCGCAAAACAAGAAAAAACCAGACTTGCAAGATTGGAGAAAGCAATAAAATTTAGTGCTGAAGGAAAACGAATGCTTTAAAAATTACAGAATTGACCACACAAAACAAACCCAGAAAAACAAAATATAAAAGTAAGGGAATTGACTTAATGCCTTATTTATACGGAATTGGCGTTTTAGCTTTTCTTTTTCTATTGTACATTTTATATAGAATGTATATAACCGAAAGACGATTAATTCCACTAAGCGCTTTTGCTTTAATTGCAGGAGCAATTTATGAAGCAAAATATATTGTAAAAGATTGGCAAAAGCTCATAATGACTGCTCTTGGTTCATTTGCTTTAAGTTTTATAGCTTTTATTCCAGGCAAAAGAGAGGGCAACTATAATTTCGAAATGCATATACAAATATGGCCTTATTTCTTTTTAGTTATACTTATTATTGCTGTAATTGGATTTAACAAAGACAAAATAATTCCAAAACTAACCGAGGGAATTACTTTATTACAATCCATTGCCATTATATATTGGGTAATAGATTTTGGGTTTCTTAAAACTAAGAATGTATTTCTGCTTTTTTTAATGTTTATTGGATTAATTTTTTCTGGTTTTTCAATTTTTCATGCTTTCACAAAAACAGAATTAACAAGAACTAACAGATTAATACTTAGCATTTGGAGCACAATTGTTATTTTTTTACTCGCAGCAGAAAATATATTCAAAACTATTAGCTACAATGTAACAAATACTTATGATCTTGCAAGCGGTCTTTATAGTAATCTTCCATTTTTTCTATTAGGTGTTTCCAGTTTTTATATTGTCCAAAATTTTGTCATGCTGATTTCTTTTTTACCCAGAAAAGGAGCTTTCTTCAACAAAGTATATTATAAAGAACTCAAAGAATTAAAAAACGACCACATTGAAAGGTATTCTTTTGAGCAAGTACATATTTCAAATTCTATGTTTTGTATCATTTTCACAAGCATTATTTTCTATTTAAACTATTACTACAAAGTTGTGCCAAAACATATAGCAATTTGGTTTGTGTTTTTTATTTTTCAGCTAATTTCAAATTTTTTCGACTATCAAAAAATCGAAACTAATGAATAACAATAATATCTTATTTTTGTAAGTAAAAACTAAATTACATATTCTATAAAAGAATTAAAAAACTAGAAGGAATGGAAGGAAGAACAGCATTAGAATATTATGTTTTAGATGTATTCTCAAACGAGAGCTACAAAGGAAATCCGCTTTCGGTGGTTTTTACCGATGGAAATCTAAAACTGGAAACTTATCAGGATATTTCTAAAGAATTTGGCTATTCTGAAACTTCATTCGTTTATTATTCTAAAGAAAAAAAAGCACTGAATGTTCGTTCGTTTACTCCAACCGGAATTGAAATCGACGGCGCAGGACATAATTTATTAGGTGCAGTCTGCGGTGCTCTGCTAAAAGGAATGCCCATTTTTGACGAACAAAACGAAAGCGAACTTTTTGTAATTATGAAACGTTCTCCAATTCCGTTAACGGTAAGTTTTGATCCCGTTACTTTTTATCCGGTTGTACAAATGCATCAAAAATCGGCAGTTATCAAACAAGAAATTCCAACTTATAGAATTGCAATAGCTCTCGGTTTAAAAATTGAAGATTTAGATGTAAATGCTTTTGTCCCAACAATAGTTAAAACAGAAGTTGCACACACGATGGTTCCCATAAAAAACAGTCAATTACTCAATAGCTGTGTTCCAGATAACCAACTCTTAATCGAAATCTCAAAAGAATATAATTTTGAAGGCTTTTATTGTTTCACCATTGCCGATGAAGGCCAGGAACATATAGTCGAAACAAGATTTTTTAACCCAATAATCGGGATATATGAAGATCCGGCGACAGGAACGGCTGCAGGCCCTTTAATTGGCTTTTTAACCCAAAAAAAATTCACTAAATCCGAAAAGGAATATAAAATTCTTCAAGGTGTAAAATTAAAACAAGCCTCAATGATTGAAGTCATGAACCGTGAAGAAGATATTTTAGTAGGCGGTTCTTCGATAATTACGATGAAAGGGGAATTGTATATATAATACATTCGTTATTATGCTCACTTTCGAACAAGCCAAAAAAATTGTATCTGACCGATTAGCAAATTCTAATTTTTCAGGCGATGATTCACTTATTATTCTTGATCAGTTTACAATTGAAAAACCATATGCATGGATTTTTTGTTATACTTCAAGACTTTATCATGAAACAAAAGAAACTCAATACGCAATTGCAGGAAACTCACCAATTATAGTCGATAAACAAACAGGAAAGCAAACTCAATATGGATCTTCATATAGTCTTGAAAAAATAATTGAACTATATGAAGAAGAGCAAAAAATTTGGAATTTGATTTTAATCGGAAATAATTTTTTCGACAATACAAAACTGCTTTTATTAAAAACTAAATTGGGTTTAAGCAATGAAAAATTAATGCAGTTTAAAAAAAATATTACATCACCTTTTGACAAAGGTTCCGAATTAAGACTTACTTTATTAAAAAAAGAACTATCAGAAATCGGAATTGAAACTGAGTTAAAATTATCCTGAAAATAGCTCTTCATAAATATAAAAAAAGCTGCATCCAAAAAATGCAGCTTTTTTTATATTCAAAACTAAGTAAATATTTAGTTCGTTTTCATTGGCGGTAAATCAAACGCAACAGAATCATGTTCAAAATTGTTTCTATGACCTCCATCGCAAAATGGTTTATTATTAGATAATCCGCAACGGCAAAGCCCAAGTGCAGATCTTCCTTGTAAACCGTAAAGAGTTCCTTCTGGATCCATGATTTCAAAATCACCTTCTATTTTGATCGATCCGTTTTTATTGATGATTAATTTTGTCTTGCTCATAAACTTGTTTTTTTGTTTTTTTTCGGAAAGCAAAGATTGCGAAATAAATCCTGAAGATTTTACTTGTAATGCTAGTTTAAACTGGTTCTATTTTATGAGGTTTTACCGCAGAGATTCACAAAGGTTTTTGTTGTTGTTGCGAAATAATCTCGCAAAGTCACAGAGACGCAAAGTATTTTATTTAATTGCGTCCAGCTTTAGCTGGATGAAATTATGATTGCCTTCAAAATCGGCTTTAGCCAAAATATGCGTTTTGGCTAAAGCCACACAAATTATCTTCATGTAACCTCCAGCTAAAGCTGGAGGCAATTGAGCAACTTAGATTAAAAAACTTTGCGGCTCTGCGACTTTGCGAGATTCAAAAAATAAAAAACTCCGCGAATCTCTGCGAAAACTCTCTGCGAATCTTTGCGTAATAACAAAATCTCAATTCTATTGCTTATTTTTGCACTCAATAAAATTGAGTTATGATACAAAATCCAAAGAGATATACTATTACTGCGGCATTACCTTATACTAATGGACCAATCCACATTGGGCATTTGGCGGGGGTTTACGTACCTGCGGATATATATTCGAGATATTTGCGTTTGCAAAATAAAGATGTTGCTTTTATCTGCGGAAGCGATGAACACGGTGTTGCAATTTCTATGAAAGCAAAAAAAGAAGGAGTTACGCCACAAGAAGTTATCGATAAATATGACGGAATTATTCGTAAATCATTTTCTGATTTCGGAATTTCTTTTGATAATTATTCAAGAACTTCGGCTAAAGTTCATCATGATACAGCTTCAGAATTCTTTAGAACTTTGTATGATAAAGGTGATTTTATTGAAGAAGTAACGGAGCAATTGTACGATGCAAAAGCAAATCAGTTTTTGGCAGATCGTTTTGTGGTTGGAACTTGTCCAAGATGTGGTAATGATGGAGCTTATGGAGATCAATGTGAAAATTGCGGATCGACTTTGAATGCTACGGATTTAATTAATCCAAAATCGACAATTACAGGAGAAACTCCAATTTTAAAAGCAACAAAACACTGGTTTTTACCTTTAGACCGTTATTCTGATTTCTTAACCAAATGGATTTTAGAAGGCCATAAAAACGACTGGAAACCTAATGTTTACGGGCAAGTTAAATCTTGGATCGATGGCGGACTTGAGCCTCGTGCTGTAACACGCGACCTTGACTGGGGAATTGATGTTCCGGTTGAAGGTGCCGAAGGAAAAAAATTATATGTTTGGTTTGATGCGCCTATCGGTTATATTTCGTCTACGAAAGAATGGGCAGCGCGCGAAGGAAAAGACTGGGAACCATATTGGAAAGATGAAGAAACGAAACTGGTTCACTTTATCGGGAAAGACAATATTGTTTTTCACTGTATCATTTTCCCTGCAATGCTTAAAGCCGAAGGAAGTTATATTTTACCAGACAACGTTCCGGCAAATGAGTTCCTGAATTTAGAAGGAAATAAACTTTCGACTTCTAAAAACTGGGCAGTTTGGTTACACGAATATTTAGAAGATTTTCCAGAGAAACAAGATGTTTTGCGTTATGCTTTAACATCAAACGCTCCGGAAACAAAAGATAACGATTTTACCTGGAAAGATTTCCAAGCTAGAAATAACAATGAATTAGCAGATAACTTAGGAAACTTTGTTAATCGTGTTGTTGTTCTTACCCAAAAATATTATGATGGAGTTGTTCCGAGTCCAAATGATTTTAATGAAGTTGATGAAACAACTTTGGCTGAATTAAAAGCTTATCCGGCAGTAATTGCAAGTTCTGTTGAGCGTTACAGATTTAGAGAAGCATTAAATGAATTAATGAATTTAGCACGTCTTGGAAATAAGTATCTTGCAGATGGAGAACCATGGAAATTAATTAAAACTGACCCTGAAAGAGTTAAAACTCAAATGTTTGTTGCCTTGCAAATTACAACTGCTTTAAGCATTTTATCTGAACCTTTTTTACCTTTTACAGCTAAAAAATTAAGTTCAATTTTAAAATTAGACGGTAATTTAAAATGGAATGATATTGCAGATGCATCTGAGTTAATTTCTCCAAATCACATCATTCAAACTGAAAAGGCAGATGTTCTTTTCGCAAAAATAGAAGACGAAGAAATACAAAAACAAATAGATAAATTGGAAGCTACAAAAACTGCTAACCTTGCCGAAAATAAACAAGCTGAACCACAAAAAGATTTAATTCAGTTTGACGATTTTGCCAAAATGGATATTCGTATTGGAACTATTCTTGAGGCCGAAAAAATGCCAAAGGCAAACAAACTTTTAGTTCTTAAAGTTGATACAGGAATTGACGTTCGTACAATTGTTTCGGGAATTGCCGAGAGTTTTTCTCCAGAAGAAATCATCGGAAAACGTGTTTCTGTTTTAGCCAATTTAGCGCCAAGAGCCTTACGCGGTGTTGAAAGTCAGGGAATGATTTTAATGACAACAAATGCCGAAGGAAAATTGGTTTTTGTAAATCCTGATGCTGATGCGCCAAATGGAGCGACTGTAAACTAAAGATTTTAAAAGATGTGTTATTGCACATCTTTTTTTTATCTTCTTTAAGTTTATTTTGGGCGTCCTGCAAGGTTTTCAAAACCTTGTAGGTTTGAATAAATTGCCATACCTACAAGGTTTTGAAAACCTTGCAGGAATAAAAAATAAATGTATTTTCTTACATATTAATTTTTTAGTTGTACATTTGTTTCGACTAAATACTGAAGACTTTCAATAAATCTTATTAAAAGTTAACAATAAGCGAACCCTTGTTATGGTGAAGGAACAGGAAACTGTCCTAAATCTATCTTCGGATATTTAGTCACACCTAAAGCAAGGGTTTCGTGCGTTTAATATTTTCGAAATGACTAGAGAAAATGAAAAAACAAAAGAAACGGCTGTAATGACAGCAATGGCAAAATTCCTTTCAGACCTTTGGTTTGTAGATGATTTTAGAGATCATCCCGAATATTTGTCTGAAATTTTCGAGACAATTCTGTTAACTGAAATGGGCGATGATCAAGATCTGAGAATCAGAATGATAAACTCCATTAGAAGCAGTAAAATGCTGGCAGAAACGCTCGGGCAATTTTCTGATAAGGAAATTAACAATGCCTGCCGGAAAATCATGAATGCATAATACCACACAAAAACAAATTTAATCCTCTTTATTATAATAGAATCAAAGGTAAAAATGTGCCGTTAGGCACAAAATATCGGTAGACAATTGGGTTCGATATTCATTGGCGTGCCGTAGGTACGCAACAACAATAAACATTGCGTACCTACGGCACGCTGGATTTATTCCAATTTATTTTTTCTACCGATATTTTGTGCCTAACGGCACATTTTTAATCTTGATTATTAAAATACCTTTTTTGTGCCTAACGGCACATTTTCATCCTTGATTCACATTATTAAAAACAAGAACTTAGCAAAAAATATAATAATGAAAATCACCAAACCAAGATTAGCTTTAATCTGCGGTATACTCTGCATTTCGATTTTTCCTATATTGGTTAAATTACGTTTAACACCAGGATTAATTTCGGCTTTTTACCGAATGTTTTTTGCAGTCGTTTTACTTTTACCTTATGTTGTTTTAAGTAAAAACTTTAAGCTTCCGAGTTTGAAATTTGCACTTTTGGCAATGCTTTGCGGTGTTTTATTTTCTTCGGATGTTGCCGTTTGGAATATTGCCATTCAGGATTCCAGCGCAACTCAGGCATCTTTGCTAACAAATTTATCTCCGGTTTGGGTAGGAATTGGTTCGTTTCTATTTTTAAAATCAAAACCCGCGACAAACTTTTGGATTGGGACAATTGTCTCTTTATTCGGAATGGTGACTTTGGTTGGATTTGAGTTTTTTATTGATTTGAATTTCAATCAGGCTTTTCTGTTTGCTGTTTTATCCGGAATCTTATATTCGATCTATCTTTTGGTTAGCAAAAATGTACTTTCTCAAGTCGATGTTTTATCGTTTATGACCATTAGTTTATTGGCTTCAAGCGTTTATTTGGGAATTCTTTGTTATTCATTAAACGAACCTTTTACAGGATTTTCAAATACAGGCTGGTTTGTACTGGTTCTTCAAGCCGTGATTTGCCAATTGTGTGCCTGGCTTTCGATTAGTTATGCCACGCAGCACATGCGTGCAACCAGAGTTTCATTGAGTTTATTGAGTCAGGCTGTAATTACCTCTATTTTAGCTTGGTTATTTTTAGAAGAAAAAATAACTTTACAAATGGTTTTCGGCGGAATCGTTTTACTTTTCGGAATCCGAATCACCTTTTATGATAAGACGATTTCTTTGAAGAGGTTGTTTTCTAAATAATTGGCCCGCAGATTTTACGGATTAAACGGGTTTACACGGATTTATTTTTTAATTAACTTTTGAAAAGTTCTCTCACAGATTTAGCAGATCAAACAGATAAAAATCATTTTAATCTTATTAATCTGTGGCAGAAAAATTAGTGCAATTCGTGTAATTAGTGGCAAAAAACCTGAAACCTGAAACAAAAAAAACCTGAAACAAAAAAACATATGTTACATAAAAGCAAAATACCAAACTTAAAAGTAATCGCATTTGATGCCGATGATACTTTATTTGTAAACGAACCTTATTTTCAGGAAACAGAACACAAGTTTTGTGCTTTGATGGAAGATTATCTTTCGCATCAGGGCATTTCGCAAGAATTATTTAAAATTGAAATTGCAAATTTACCTTTGTACGGTTACGGAATTAAAGGTTATATTCTTTCGATGATTGAAGCGGCGATGAACATTTCAAACAATACAATTCCGGTCGAAGTAATCGAAAAAATAATTCAATACGGCAAAGAACTGCTAGAAAAACCAATCGAATTGCTGGACGGAATCGAAGAAACGCTGCAAGCTTTACACGGAAAATATAAATTAGTCGTTGCTACAAAAGGCGATTTAAAAGATCAGCATAGCAAACTGCATCGTTCTGGTTTGGGTCATTATTTTCACCATATCGAAGTAATGTCAGACAAACAGGAAATTGATTACGAGAAACTGCTTGGCCGTTTAGATATTCAGGCACATGAATTTTTGATGATTGGAAATTCATTAAAATCTGATGTCCTGCCTGTTTTAAAAATTGGCGGTTATGCCGTTCACATTCCGTTTCATACCACCTGGGAACACGAAAAAATAAACCATAAAGTTGAACACGAACATTTTAGTTCATTCGAAAAGATTACAGAAGTAGTCCATAATTTAATAAAATGAAAACACTTTTAGACTTAGAAAACTGGAACAGAAAAGAGCATTTCGCACATTTTAAACAAATGGAAGAACCATTTTTTGGTGCAACTGTCGAAATTGACTGTACAAAAGCTTATGAAACTGCCAAAGAACTTAAGGTTTCCTTTTTCATTTTCTACTTACATAAAACGCTTGTTGCAGTAAACACAATCGAAAATTTCAGGTACAGAATTGCCAATGACAAAATATATATTAATGACCGTATCGATGTTTCGGCAACAATTGGCCGTGAAGACGGCACTTTCGGATTTTCATTAATTGAATACAACCCTGATTTTAAAATTTTCGAAAAAAATGCCCTTGCAGAAATTGATCGCATTCAAAACACAACCGGACTTTTCACCAGATCTTTTGATGACGATAATGTCATTCATTTTTCGGCAATTCCTTGGTTAAATTTCACATCGCTTTCGCACGCCCGAAGTTTTAGTTTTCCAGACAGCTGCCCTAAAGTTTCTTTTGGAAAAATGATAACCTCTGAGACAGGAAAACGCACTATTGCAATGTCTGTTCATGTACATCACGGCTTAATGGACGGCTTACATGTGGGTCAATTTGTAGATTTGCTTCAAGATCAGATGAATAAAAAATAATCCTAATCTTACTTTTTGTCTTATTTTAATACTATAAAACCTTTTACTGGAATAGTCAAGCAGTATTAAATTCGTTGGTTTGGGGAAAATTTTAAAACTCAAATTACAATGAAAAAATCTGTAATTATTCTGGCATTTGCTTTAGGCTTAACAGGCGTTAATGCACAAACAGAAACCAATAGTGCAAAAAACTTTAATCAATGGTCTATTGAATTTGGAGCAGGTTTCAACAAGCCTCAAAAACCATTTTCTGACGGCTATTTTACAAGTACACCAAGTCCATGGGTTGGTGATCTTGGGGTACGTTACATGTTTAACAATAAATTCGGTTTGAAAGCTGATTTTGGTTATAACAGTTTTACTGGTAAAAACAATTCTTTAGATTTTGATTCAAAATACTACAGAGTAGATTTACAAGCTGTTGCGAACTTAGGGCGTATCATGAATTTTGAAACATGGACTAATACTATTGGATTATTAGGACATGCTGGTTTTGGTTACTCTCAATTAAGAAGCGACAATTTTAGAGGGGCAGACGAAATGGGTAACTTTATTGCTGGTGTAACTGGTCAAATAAAATTATCAAACAGACTTGCTTTAACTGGAGATTTCTCTTCAATTTTTAATGCATCTCAAGACAGATCTTTTGACGGAGCTGCACTTCCTGGAAACAGAGGTTTCTCTGGATTAATTTTCAATGGTACAGTTGGATTAAATGTTTATTTAGGTAAAAATACTAAACATGCTGACTGGACTGTAGTTTCTGAAAATGTTGATCTTTCAGCGTATGACAACAAAATTGCTGATCTTGAAAACAGAATCAAAAACATGCCAGAAAAACAAGTTATCGTAGAGAAACCGGTAACAAACAATGTGGCAAATGACAGAGATGTTGTTAAAGACTTGATTAATGACAAGTATTACAGTGTATACTTTGATTTCAACAAAGCAACTCCTATCGAAAATTCAACTGCTGCAATTGATGTTGTATTATCTTATTTAAGAAAAAATCCTTCTGCATCTCTTGATATTATTGGATATGCTGACCAGGTAGGAAAAGCAGATTATAATGAGAAGTTATCAAATGCAAGAGCAGAAAATGTGAAAAAGATTTTAACTCAAGCTGGAATTGCATCTTCAAGATTAAATGTTGTTGCTGCAGGATCTGACACTTCAATCCAAAAAGATTCAGATGAAGCTAGAAGATTAGCTAGAAGAGTTACTTTTAAAGTAAAATAATTCTTTTAAAAAGTAATTAATTCAAAAGCCCGAAAGATTTCTTTCGGGCTTTTTTGTGTTTTATTGTTTGAAAAAAAGCCTCCTCTTTCTATGCCCAAATTATAATCACAATTATTTCATTAAATTTGGAATAATATTTGCCCGTAAAAACCCATGAAAAAACTTGTACTTTTTTTGCTTTTACTTTCTAAATCAGTATTGTTAAGCCAGACAGTATTGAATTCATTTCCGTTAAACTTAAAAAATCCTTTAGAAGATGGTCAAATTTTAAATGTTGAAGATGTAAAAAACCATAACATTTATGTCTTTGCTGCAGATAATAAAAAGGTCAGTATTTTAAAATATAACAAATCACTTTTTCTCACCAATCAATTTACTGATTCTATAAAAAATGTAGAAAACAGATCGTTAATTGGCTGTAGCATTAATGAAGATGGTAATCCGCTGCTGTATTGGAATTCTTTGGATTCAAAAAATATCAGGATCGTTAAATATTTTTTGGAGACAAAAACTTCGCGATCTTTAAATTTTGATTTTCCGGAAAGCAATGAATATATTATAACAAGTTTTCAAAAAAACAATAATTTTTACGTTCTCGCCAAAGAAAAAAGCCAGCAGCATCTTCTGCTTTATGAATTTAAAAATGGAAACTGTGAAATAAAAATGTTCGATTTTTCAGGTTTTAAATTTCAAACCGAAAAAGGACAAAATTTAACTTTTAACTCCCTTATTCGATATTATCCCATTCAAAAAATGGAGTTAAATGATTTTAATCCTCTTGATAAAGCTTCAAACATAAACAAAATGTATGTCCTCGACGATCATATTATTTTGACATTTGACTATAGTTTTCAAAAAACACAGGTTTTTGATCTTAACATAAAAACACTGGAAATTACTGAGAAAAATTTTAATCAGCCTGTTTCTCTTAAAACCTCTAAAACTTCCAATTCATTTTATAATCAAAACAAACTCTATCAAATTAAGGCTAACAGCGAAGAGTTTTTATTTGATATAAAAGATTTCGAGTCAGGAAAAGTGCTTAAAAACATTTCGGTATCAAAAAATGATACTATACGTTTTAAAAATTCCCCTTTATTTCTTCAAACAAATAATAACAAACCTCAGGAATTAAAAACTACAGCTAAATTTCTGAAACAATTATCTGACTTAAGTGTTGGAGTTTCTGTTTTAGAAAATAGAAAAAACAGCTATCTGACATTTGGAGGTTATGTAGAATACATTGTTTCTAATTTCGAATACGGACAAAATGATTTTTATGATGCCGGAAACTCCTATTATTCACAAAACAAAATGGTTTTCTTTGATGCAGTAATGAACGAAAACAATGATTTTTCGACTACCGTAAAATCAGAACCTTTGGCAATTGACAACATTTTCTATTATTTAGGCACAAATAAAAATGTATTACTTCAAAACATTATAAAACTAAAAGACTACTCTATTTTGAGCTATTATGATGACACTCAAAAGCAATTTATAATTCGTAAATTCACAGATGGTTTTATTAGAGAAGACAATGGAAACCCTATTATGAATAAGTCTGTATTTTCGAAACCGGCATCTTTTGGGCAAATTAAAACCCATTAAATTTATTGAGAATTGATCCAAATGTTTCAATGTTTTATGGGTTTCAAAAAACGGTTTGGAATATTTTTGTTAATTTTACAAAAAAGACATCATTATGCTATCAAAAAATATTGAAACAGCTTTAAATAAGCAGATCCGCATAGAAGCAGAATCTTCGCAAACTTATCTTTCTATGGCTTGTTGGGCTGAAGTACACGGATTAGAGGGAATCGCTCAATTTATGTACACACAATCAGATGAAGAGCGCGCACATATGCTTAAATTAATAAAATATGTGAACGAACGCGGAGGACACGCTCATATTACAGACCTAAAAGCACCAAAAACATCTTATTCTACATTTAAGGAAATGTTTGAGGAACTTTATAATCATGAACTTTTTGTTTCGCAATCTATCAACGAATTAGTGCATATTACTTTTGAAGAAAAAGATTATGCAACACATAATTTCTTACAATGGTACGTTTCTGAACAAATCGAAGAAGAAGCAACAGCTAAATCTATCTTAGATAAAATCAACTTAATTGGAGACGACAAAGGTGGACTTTACTTGTTCGACCGTGATATTCAGCAGTTAACAGTTACAAGTTCGATTGCTATTAATCCAAAATAAAAAAGTTAAAGTTTATTTAGAATATTTAAAAATAACTTTTTTCGTTTATATTTGCCTCTGTTTTTAATAATACAGAGGAAAAGTGGGCAAGAAAGAAAAAGACAAGGACAAGAAAAAGGATAAAAAGAAAAAAAAGAACGCTGTTATCCTTGATAGAATTAAGAAGATTGAAAACTGTAAATCTTCTTGTTGTGAGAAATATAAGAAAAGTGAAAACAAACGCTGCTCACGCTGTCCCATGTTTGATTTATTCAAAAAAACTGCTTAACGAAATATAGAAAACCCACCAAGAAATCTGGTGGGTTTTTAATTTTAATTATATTCGTCTTCTGATTTTAAAAGAGTCTTCTATTCCATTATGAAAAACCAAATCCTTATACCAAAATCAAGTCTTGATTTTTTATATCAGCTCAAACAAAACAATAACAAACCTTGGTTTGAAGAGAATAAACCAAAATATTTAATCGAATTAAATCACATTGAAACCTTTGCAGAAGCACTTCTTCAGGAACTTTCTAAAACAGATGTTTTAGAAACACATTCCGGAAAAAGAAGCGTTTATAGAATTTATCGTGACATTCGGTTTTCTAAAGATAAAACTCCGTTTAAAACCTTTTGGGGCGGCAGTTATACCCGTGCAACAAGCGCAAGACGCGGCGGTTACTATTTTCATATAGAAAAAGGAAACACGTTTTTTGCCGGTGGTTTCTGGGGACCAAACGCAGCTGATTTAAAACGCATAAGAAGCGAGTTTGCTCACGATCCTGAATCGTTTAAAAAAATATTGGATTCAAAATCTTTTAAAAGCACTTTTGGAGTTCTACAAGGCGAACAGCTTAAAACAGCTCCAAAAGGTTTTGACAAAGATCATGAAGCCATAGATTTACTTCGTTTCAAACAATATTTAATCATCAAACGATTTACAGATGAGGAAGTTTTGAGTCCGCAGTTTTTAGAACAAGCTTTAGAAACTTTCAAAAACATGAGGCCTTTTTTTGATTATATGAGCGAAGTGCTTTCGACTGATATAAATGGTGCTTCTGTTTTATAGACTGTAATTATATTTTATCGCAAAAGTTAAACCCGACAGGTTTTAAAAACCTGTCGGGTTTGTTGTACAGACAAGTTAGGAATAAACCTATCGGGTTTCGAGGCGTTTAATGAGAGATTATTTATTTCAGCAGCAAAATCTCGTTTACAACAACTTCGGTAACATATCTCTTTTCTCCATTTTTGTCATCGTAACTTCTGTGTGTTAATTTCCCGTCGACTGCGACTTCTTTTCCTTTCACTACAAATCTCTCAATGATTTCGGCTGTTTTCCCCCAGGCAGTAACTCGGTGCCATTCGGTTTGTTCTACTTTTTCGCCTTTATCATTTTTATAAGTTTCGTTTGTTGCGATACTCAAATGAGCCAGTTTTCTTCCGTTTTCTAATGTTCTAATTTCAGGATCCTGTCCTACGTTACCAATAAGTTGTACTCTGTTTTTCATTGCATTCATGGCATATACTATTTAAATGTTCCTATAAAAATTCGCTGATTAATTTCAACGAGGCAAAGGTGCGGTCGTTCTCCTAAATTATTCGGTTGCAAACTATTTACTTTCGGTTGTAATTATTTGTAAGCGTTTGTAAATGGAAATTATTTTTGCTATATTTGAGATAAATCGTACATATATGCAGACAGAAATTAAAAAAGTAGAGTTACGAAACCTTGCATTTGAAGATTACAAACAATTGAAAAATTCAATGGTAGAATCGTATCCTGAAATGGCCAATAATTATTGGAGATCAAACGATATAAAAAAATTACTCAAAATATTTCCCGAAGGACAATTAGTAATTTTAGTCGACGGTGTCGTTGTAGGCTCGGCATTATCGCTTATTGTCGATGAAACACTTGTTGATAAAAGACACAATTACAGACAAATTGTTGGCGACTATACTTTCTCGACTCATAATCCTGACGGTGAAATTTTATACGGAATTGATGTTTTCATTCATCCTAACTATCGCGGCTTGCGTTTGGGCCGACGTCTTTATGATGCCAGAAAAGAACTTTGCGAACAATTAAACTTAAAAGCGATTGTTTTTGCAGGTAGAATTCCAAATTACAATCAACATTCTGGCAAGTTAACGCCAAGAAATTACATTGAAAAAGTAAAAGATAAAGAACTTCATGATCCCGTGCTTTCTTTTCAGTTAAGCAATGATTTTCACGTTCTGCGCATCATCAAAAATTATTTGGAAGGTGACGAAGAATCAAAAGAATTTGCAGTTCTTCTGGAATGGAATAATGTTTATTATGATGAAAGCCCAAAATTGATTAATTCTGGAAAAAGTATTATTCGATTGGGATTAATTCAATGGCAGATGCGTCAGCTCAATAATGTTGAAGCGCTTTTTGAACAGGCCGAATTTTTCATTGATGTTGTTTCTGGTTACGGAAGTGATTTTGCATTATTCCCTGAACTTTTCACAGCGCCTTTAATGGCCGATTTCAATCATTTATCTGAAGCCGAAGCAATTCGGGAATTAGCCAGACATTCAGATCCAATTAGAAGGCGTTTTCAGGAATTTGCCATTTCGTACAACATCAATATTATAACCGGAAGTATGCCGCACCTGGAAAATGGTGTTTTGTATAATGTTGGTTTTTTATGCAAAAGAGACGGAACTTCTGAGATGTATTATAAAATCCACATCACACCAAATGAAGTGCATCATTGGGGGATGAAAGGCGGATCTGAATTTAAAACTTACGATACGGATTGCGGTAAAATTGGAATTTTGATTTGCTATGATGTCGAATTTCCGGAACTTTCAAGATTATTGGCAGATGAAGGAATGAATATTCTGTTTGTTCCGTTTTTAACCGATACGCAAAATGCGTATACACGAGTAAAACATTGTTCGCAGGCACGTGCGATTGAAAATGAGTGTTATGTTGCCATTGCCGGCTGTGTTGGAAATCTTCCGAAGGTAAATAATATGGATATTCAATATGCACAAGCTTCGGTTTTTACGCCTTCTGATTTTGCTTTTCCAAGTAATGGAATCAAAGCAGAAGCAACTCCAAATACCGAAATGACGCTGATTGTTGATGTCGATTTAGACTTACTGAAAGATCTACATGAACACGGAAGTGTGCGAATTTTAAAGGATAGAAGAACCGATTTATATCAAGTTAAAAAAACGTAATAGATGAGAACATGTCTTGAATGTGCGGAAAAACTTGTGGGCCGTGAAGATAAAAAGTTCTGCTCAGACAATTGTCGAAATGCCTACAACAATAAAATAAATAAAGACAGCAACAATTTCATGCGAAATGTAAACAACAAATTACGAAAAAATTACCGTATTTTGTCAGAGCTAAATGTTGACGGAAAATCAAAAGCAACTAGGGAGAAAATGATTAATAAAGGTTTTGATTTTGATTTCTTTACTAATATCTTGCAAACCAAAACAGGGAATACCTACTATTTCTTGTACGACCAAGGATATAGATCTTTGGACAATGATTATTATATGCTTGTTAAAAAAGAAATTTAGTTATTCATCATGAGAAAAAACCCCACCTCAATTCTGGCAGTTGTCTTAATTCTAGCCATTTTAGGTATCATTTATGCCACAATGATGCCGCAATACATTTCAAAAAATGATGAAGCTCTTGCTGATTTTTCGACGGAACGAGCTTTAAATCAGGTTGAAATTATTGCGCAAAAACCGCATTATGTGGGTTCGACAAATCATGAACTGGTAGCCAATTATCTTAAACTGGAGCTAAACAGAATTGGATTAGAAACGAGTGTTCAGGAAGGTTTTACTCTTAATGATAAAGGACTTTTAGTAAAATCTAAAAATATTCTTGCAAGAATCAAAGGAACAAATAGTTCAAAAGCACTTTTATTACTTTCTCATTATGACAGTGCGCCGCATTCTTTTTCAAAAGGCGCAAGCGACGATGCATCTGGAGTTGCCACAATACTAGAAGGAATCAGAGCTTTTTTATATGCCAAAGAACCTCAAAAAAATGATATTATTATTCTTTTTTCAGATGCTGAAGAATTAGGTTTAAACGGCGCTGCTCTTTTTGTAAATAAACATCCTTGGGCAAAAGATGTAGGTTTGGTTTTAAACTTCGAGGCAAGAGGAACTTCCGGACCAAGTTATATGCTGATGGAAACCAACAAAGGAAATCAGGCACTTGTACAGGAATTTACAAAAGCAAAAGCATCTTATCCGGTATCAAACTCATTGATGTACAGCATTTATAAAATGCTTCCAAACGATACCGACTTAACCGTTTTTAGAGAACAGGGAAATATTCAGGGGTTTAATTTCGCTTTTATCGACGGACATTATAATTACCACACACAACAGGACGATGTTCAGCATTTAAATAAAATGACTCTCGCGCATCAAGGATCTTATTTGATGCCATTATTAAGATACTTCGCAAATGCTGATTTAAACCAAACGGCTTCAACAGAAGATTATGTTTATTTCAGCGCTCCATTTTCTTTCATCAGTTATCCGTTTTCCTGGGTAATGCCAATGACTTTAATCGCTTTTGGTTTATTAGTACTTTTCATGTTCATCGGAAAAGCCAAAAGAATGATTACTTTAAGAGAAATATTCAAAGGTTTCGTCCCTCTTTTAGGATCTTTAATTATAGCTGGTTTAGTTACCTTTTTAGGATGGAAAATTATTTTAGAAATCTATCCGCAGTATTCTGATCTCTTAAACGGATTTACATATAATGGCCATGCTTACATTGGCGCATTTGTAACCTTAAGCATTGCGATTTGTTTCGCTTTTTACCACCATTTTTCTGATGCAAAAATTACAATGAACCATTTTGTAGCGCCTTTGTTACTTTGGATTTTTATAAACGGATTTTTAGCAAACAGCTTAACTGGGGCAGGATTCTTAATTATTCCGGTTTATTTCGGAATTCTTTTATTCGGAATTTTTGTTTTTACGCAGCATTACAGTTTAGGCGTAAATTTAATTTTCAGTATTCCGGCTTTAGCGATTATTGCGCCATTTATTGTCATGTTTCCAATTGGTTTAGGATTAAAAATACTTTTTGGAAGTGCTGTTTTAACCGTTCTTCTCTTCGGATTATTACTGCCAATATTCAATACTTTTGCTAAAAAAGGCGCATGGATCATGGTTTTCTTTGCAGCATCGATTGGCTTTTTTATCTACGCCGGATATAATTCAGGATACGAACACGGAAAAGCAAAATCAAACAGTTTACTTTACGTTTATAATGCCAATACAAACTCAGCACTTTGGGCAACTTATGATGTAAATCTTGACGACTGGACTAAATCGTATTTGGGTCAGAAAAACCAAAAAGCGGTAGGCTTAAACAGTCTTCCTATTGCAAGTAAATACAATTCTGCTTTTACATACAGCGCCATTGCTCCTGTTGTTGATATTCCAAAACCTACTATTTCTTTCTTAAAAGACAGCGTTGTGGGTAATAACAGATATATCAAAATCAAGATAACTCCAAATAGAAAAGTAAACCGTTACGATATCTACGCCAACCCAAAAATGACGTTTTACAACTTTAAAGCAAACGGCGTTTCAGCTTCTGGCGAAAAAACAAATCGTTTAGAACGCGACGGAATGCGTGTTCTGTGTTATTATGTTGTAGGAAACGAACCGCTTGTTATGGATTTCTACATCAATAAATCGTCTATTTTTGATATGGATTTAATTGAAAGTTCATTCGACTTGATGACAAATCCGTTGTTGAAAGTGAATCCGAGAAGTGACTGGATGATGCCAACGCCATTTGTTTTAAATGATGCGGTTATGATTCAGCAAAAAATTAAAAGATATACAGCTCCGGTAAACCCGACAGTACAACCTGCGACAGTTCAGGATAGTGCCGTAATTGCAAAAGACAGTTTAATAAAACCAGTTACAACACCAGAATAATAAATATATAATTTGGAAGGCCCTGATTTAACAACATTATTTCTTCTGCTTTTTGTATTATGTATTTTGATGTATAGATCTTTAAGTTCTAAAAACGGAAAAATTTTTACAAAAGATTATTTTAGTCAATACCAATCAATCCACCATGTTTTCTATATGCTGATTGGTGCTATAATAGTGATTGTTGAAATAGTTAGACAACTAACAAACAATAAATAATATACTATGGCAACAAATGTTTCTACAATATTTTTAAGTGCGCCAATAGAAAAAATCTGGAATGCATTGACAAAACCAGAATTAGTCAAACAATGGCAATATGGAAGTGATTTAATCACAGACTGGAAAGTAGGAAATGAAATCCGATTTAGGAATGAATGGGAAGGTCAGGTTTTTGAGCAATGGGGAACGGTTTTAGAAGTTTCTCCAAATCAAAAAATAAAATATTCGTTGTTTTTTCCGAGACCGGAATTAGAAGACAAACCCGAAAATTATTTCATAATGAGTTATGTTTTATCCGAAGAAAATCAAAAAGTAAAACTCGAAATAATTCAGGAAGACAATCGTCCGGGAGCGGTTCAGGAAAAACCTCAAGGCGAAGAAAATCCAATTCTTCAGAGTTTAAAAGCTATAATTGAATCTTAAATTTATTTTCAAATATTAAAAGGCAGACCAACCAAGTCTGCCTTTCTATTTAACAAGCACATTCAATCTGTAACCCAGATTCAATTCCTTTTATTCCTTTGGTGGCATAACCATCAAACTTCCACCATTCAATTCCTCCAATTAATTCTTTTACCTTAAAGCCTAGTTTTGTCATATTCAAAGCGCCTTTAGTCGAAGCGTTACAGCCAATTCCGTCGCAATACGTAACATATAGAATATCTTTATCTAAATGTTTTGTGCTTTCTTCGGACATTTCGCGATGCGGAATATTAATCGCACCCGGAATATGTTCTGCTTCAAACCCAAAAGCTTTTCTCGCATCAAGTGCTATTACTTTTTCGCCATTATTTAAAGCATCGAATAAATCAGACGGATCCATTTCGAATGCTAGTTTATGCTCATAAAATTTAATTTGATCTTCCATATCGATGTAGTTTTAATGATTTTGTTTTTTCAAAAGTAGCAGCTCATATAGTACCATAAAAACGAAAAGAATTCATGAACTGCATTAGTTTTTTTCATGCAAAAGCCAGTCTAAAATTTTGTTCCTTTGTATATAAATCTCAAAAAATGGAAATACGCCACCTAAAATTGATAAAAGCAATTGTTGAAGAAGGAAGCATTACAAAAGCAATTGACAAACTTCATTTGACACAATCGGCTTTGAGTCATCAGCTCAAAGAAGCAGAATATCAATTGGGTACGGCCATTTTTTTAAGAACCAACAAAAAACTGGTGCTCACAAAGGCTGGCGAAAAAATCTATGATTTGGCAAATGAAATTCTGGATAAGCTTTCGCAGGCGCAAACACAAATCAAACAGATGGTTTATGGTGAATACGGCGAAATCAGAATCAGTACCGAATGTTTCTCAAGTTACCACTGGCTTCCGCCGGTTTTAAAACAGTTTCACCTTTTATACCCAAATGTTGAACTGAAAATTATAACCGAAGCGACACATATTCCGCTGCAAAAACTTTTAGAAAACACAATTGACATTGCCATTGTAAGCGACACTATTAAAGACAATCATATAAAATATACCGAACTTTTTCAGGATGAAGTTGTAATGGCCGTTTCAGAAAATCATCCGTGGGCAGATAAAAAATATGTGGTTGCCGAAGATTTTATCAACGAACATCTGATAATTCATTCCCTTCCGATGGAAACGGTTACAATTCATCAGTTTGTTTTGGCTCCAGCCAAAGTAACACCGAAAAAGGTAACCCCGCTTCCGTTAACAGAAGCTTCTCTTGAAATGGTAAAAGCCGATATGGGCGTTATGTCGATGGCAAAATGGGCATTACAGCCACATTTAAAGAATAATCCAATTAAAGCGGTAAAAGTGGGCAAAAACGGCTTAAAACGAAAACATTTCATAGCGACGAGAGCAAACGAAACTTATCCGGATTATTTTCAGCATTTTATTAATTTTCTACAAAACGAAATTAATCTGCAATGGAATATTCAATAAGGAATTGTGAAATAGGCGATTTACCTAAACTGGTTGTTTTATGCCAAAAACATGCTGAATTCGAGAAAGCCGATTTTTCTCCGGAAGGAAAAGAAGAAAAATTAAAAGAAGCCATTTTCAGTAAAAACCCAAAAGTATTCTGTTTAGTCGTTGCCGCAAAAGAAACAATTGTAGGTTATGTTTCTTATACTTTTGATTATTCAACTTGGGACGCCGCCACTTTTATGTACATGGATTGTTTGTTTCTGGAAGAAGAAGCCCGCAGTTTCGGAATTGGTGAAGTTTTAATTGAAAAGCTAAAAGAAATCGCTGCTAAAAATAACTGCGTCAACATTCAATGGCAGACTCCTGAATTTAATACTAGAGCAATTAAATTTTACAATAGAATTGGCGCAAAAGGAAAAGACAAAGTTAGATTTACGCTAAATTTGATTTAATCTCGCAAAGTCGCAAAGACGCAAAGACGCAAAGTTTTTTATTTATCGCCACAGATTAAAAGGATTAAAATGATTTTAAAATCTGCTCAAATCTGCAGAATCTGCAGAATCTGCGTGAAACAAAAAACCTTTGAACCTTTGTATCTTTGCCCCTTTGAACCTCCAAAAAAAGAAATGAAACAAATAAGTATATTAGGCTGCGGCTGGTTAGGACTGCCTTTAGCAAAAAGGCTAATCGAAAAAGGAAATTCGGTAAAAGGATCTACAACTTCTGAAAATAAACTTTCTATTTTAGAAAATGCTGGAATAAATCCGTTTCTTGTCATCCTGAGCGAAGTCGAAGGAATACTTGAAAGCGAAAATGTATCTAAAAACATTACTGATTTTTTAGCCGAGAGCGAAATCCTGATTATTGACATTCCGCCAAAATTGCGAGCTGTTTCATCAGAATCTAAAAAGGTTTTTGTTCAGAAAATCGAAAACCTAATTCCGTTTATTGAGAAATCAAGTATTTCAAAAGTCCTTTTTGTGAGTTCAACTTCTGTTTATGGAGATGAAAACGAATTTATTACTGAAGAAACAACACCAAATCCGGAAACTGAAAGTGGAAAACAATTGGTTTTAGCAGAAGCAATTCTTCAAAAAAATCAAAACTTCGAAACCACAATCCTGCGTTTCGGCGGATTAATTGGAGAAGACCGTCATCCGGTTAAGTTTTTAGCTGGAAAAGAAAACCTTGAAAATCCAGATGCTCCAATAAATTTAATTCACCAAAAAGACTGCATCGCAATCATTGAAGAAATCATAAGCCAATCAAAATGGAATGAAGTTTTCAACGCCGCTGCGCCTTTTCATCCATCAAGAGAAGATTATTATACTCAAAAAGCAAAAGAACAAAACTTAGTTTTACCAAAATTCAGTTCTGAAAAGTCAAACATCAAAAAGATTATTTCAAGCGAGAAAATCGAAACCATTTTAAATTATCGATTTAAGCTGGAGAATTATTAAACACTCCGAATGTCAGGCTGAGCGAAGTCGAAGCCTTTTTGTTTCCATAAGCCTTCGACTTCGCTCAGGGTGACAATAATGTAAACTTTATGACTTTTGCAAAACAACAAAAACTTAAATTACTTACATAACTTATATGGTTTAAAAAAACTTTGCGAACTTTGCGATAAACCTTTGCGCCTTTGCGGTAAAAAAATATGGAAACAGTATATGTTAATTCGCCTTTAGGAATCACCAAGATAGTTGGAGATGAAGATGGTATTGCAATAATCTCCGTTTCTGATGTTGGCACAAACGAAGTTTCAAAGAAAATACCAAAAGTTTTAAAAGATGCCGTTTCGCAGCTTGAAGAATATTTCGAAGGAAAAAGAAAAGATTTTGATTTAAAACTAAATCCAAAGGGCACCGAATTCCAACAAAAAGTCTGGAAAGCATTACTGGAAATTCCGTACGGAAAAACGGTGAGTTATATGGATCAAACTAAAAAGCTGGGCGATATAAAAGCAATTCGTGCTGTCGCATCTGCAAATGGTAAAAACCCGCTTTGGATTGTTGTTCCCTGCCACAGAGTTATCGGTACAAATGGTTCTTTAACCGGTTACGCCGGCGGATTGTCCCGCAAAAAATGGCTTCTCGAACACGAAAGCCCTTCTGCACAACAGAGTTTATTCTAAAAAGTGTTAGCCACGAATTTCACTAATTTTCACGAATTTTTTTCTTTCATAATTATGACTCAAAAAATCTCTTTATTTAAAGAAAATTCATTCAATTAATAAATCCGTGCCCGAAAAAAATTCAAATTATTGTACATTTATCTCCACAAAGAATTAGTGAAAATTAGTGAAATTCGTGGCAAAAAAATATGATTGAAAAAATAAACCTTAATAACATTCTCTTTCTTGATATAGAAACCGTTCCGGAGGAAGAAAACTTCAATTCTCTTGACGAAGAAATGAAGTCTCTTTGGGATTTAAAAACGCAATATCAGCGAAAAGACGATTTTACTCCAGAAGAATTTTACGAACGCGCCGGAATTTGGGCAGAATTCGGAAAAATTATTTGTATTTCGGTTGGGTATTTTACGATCAAAGGAGATGTTCGCAATTTTAGGGTAACTTCCTTTTTTGGAGAAGAAAAAAAGATCCTGAAAGACTTTAATAATCTGCTGAACAATCATTTCAATCAGCCGCAGCATCTTTTATGCGGACATAATGCAAAAGAATTTGATATTCCGTTTATCGCACGTCGTATGATTATCAACCAAATCGCAATTCCGGACAAGCTGAATTTATTCGGCAAAAAACCTTGGGAAATTGCACATCTTGATACTTTAGAATTATGGAAGTTTGGCGATTATAAGCATTTTACTTCTTTAAAGCTTTTGACCAAGATTCTCGGAGTCCCATCGCCAAAAGGCGATATTGATGGAAGTCAGGTCGCACACGTTTATTATGTCGAAAAAGACATAGACCGAATTATAACGTATTGTGAAAAAGATACAATCGCCGTAGCGCAAATTTTCCTTCGTTTGCGCCGTGAAGATTTATTGATTGATGATGAAATTATTCATGTATGATTTTTGAAAGACAAAGGTGCAAAGGTTCAGAGGGACAAAGTTTTATTTAAATAAACTTATATTCCTAAGGTTTAAAGGCACAGAGCAAAATTAAATAAACTTATATAACTTATATGGTTTAATAAAATATTAAAGATGACACATTCGGAAATTTCACATCATCGTCTTGTTTCGCAGAAGCTGTATAAAACAGACAAATGTTCTCCTCAGGAAATTGTGCACCATTTTGGCGCTATGCAGGCTCAGGATTATGCAATGGCAAAATGGGCGATTGGTTCCCGTTGTGATGCATCTGAAAAAGAAATTGAAGAAGCTGTAAACTCGGCCCAAATAATAAGAACTCATATTTTACGCCCAACCTGGCACTTTGTTGCAGCCGAAGATATTTACTGGATGTTAGATCTTGCCGGACCACAAATAAAAAGAATGACTATATCCGGAGCTAAAAAATTTGATTTTGATGAAAAGAAACTGGATCAGGCTAATAATGCTATCGAAAAGCTATTATCTGGAAACAATCATTTGACCCGGGATGAAATTATGCAGGAACTCGGTATTAAAAAAACTTCAAAAGAAGATTTTCTAAGTGCTGCCATTATGATGCATGCTGAACAAGATGGTTTGGTTTGTAACGGCAGAATGAAGGGTAAAAAAATCACATATGCATTACTTGAAGAACGAGTTAAAAAACCTAAAACGCAATTAACAAAAGAAGAAGGTTTGGCAAAACTAGCCAAACGTTATTTTGAAAGTCACGGTCCGGCAACTTTGCTTGATTTTTCGTGGTGGTCAGGTTTTCCGCCTACTATATGTCAAAAAACTATTGATGCAATTAAGTTGCAATTAGAATTTGTTGAAATTGAAAATCAAAATTATTACTTTGTAAATCAAAATATTAAAAAGGTTAACTTCAAGGAAAACATTCACTTTCTTCCCGCTTTTGATGAAATTTTGATTTCTTATAAAACCAGAGAAGCTTCTTTTTTATCAGAACATCAAAATAGAGTTTTTACCAATAATGGCATCTTTAAACCGATAATTCTTGAAAATGGAAAGGTTATCGGAATATGGAAACGGACCTTCAAAAAAGATCACGCCAAAATCGAAACGGAGTTTTTTAATGAACCCGAAGATTCTAAAAAAGAAATTCTGTTTGAAGGAATTAAAGCTTTTGAAAACTACTTAGAAACTAAAATTTTTATCGAATAATTTAAAATTTCACTAAAAGTCTGCACTTTCTTAGAAATACTTCTCCTTTGTGGAATAAAATCTTTGTGCATATTCTGCCTAAATAATTACATTTACAAAAAAATAGCATTATGGTATTAAGTAGATTTTGGTTAGTTATTTTTATTTCTTCGATTGTTTTTATTGTAGTCAGTTTATTTACTGCCAATACTTATACGATTGATTCTGTTTTAAATGGAAAGAAAGATGATCCTGTTTTAGTTTCTGAAAAATATATTCATGAACTTCCGGCTTTCATTAAAGACAGTATAAAAAAAGCGCCGGATCAAACCATGATTATCAATCGTGATACGCTTAATGCCGACACGACTTATGTTTACAAAAGCAAAACTGTAAAAATTTACAGCGGTCTTCAAAAATCTGATGGTTTACTGCCAACTTGTAAAAGCACTTTAGTTGATTTAATTCTGCCGCTTATTGCTTATTTGGCTTTCTTTTGCGGATTAATGGAACTTTTAATCGTTTCCGGAGCTTCTGGAAATCTGGCTAAACTATTGAGTCCGGTTTTTGTAAAAGTGTTTCCAAGTATTCCTAAAAATCACCCTTCAATATCCTACATGACTTTGAATTTTGCTGCCAATTTCTTGGGATTAGATTCGGCAGCAACACCATTTGGATTGAAAGCCATGGAAAGTTTACAGGAAATAAATCCCGATAAAGACAAAGCGAGCGATGCGCAAATCATGTTTATGTGTCTTCATGCTTCGGGCTTAACTTTAATCGCAACTTCAATTATTGGATATCGCGCTGCTGCAAATGCAAGCAATCCTGCCGATGTTATGCTGCCTTGTATTATTACTTCTTTCATCGGAACTATTGCTGCATTTTTAATTGTGGGAATTAAACAAAAAATCAATTTCAAAAGCGCTTCTCTTCTTATCGTCTTAATGGGATTAATTGCCGCCATTGTTGGTTTGCTGATGTATGTTAATCATTTGGACTTAATTGGAAAAAACTATTTTACTTCTAACCTTTCGGGATTAATTTTAATTGCCATTATTGCTTTTACTTTGATATTCTCTTTCAAAAACGAAAAGAAATTCAGCGAGGCTAATACAACTGTTTTTGACACTTTTGTTGTTGGTGCAAATAATGGTGTTAAAACCGGAGTAACGATTTTCCCTTATGTTTTGGGCATGCTGGTAGCTATTTCTTTATTCAGAAACAGCGGTTTATTTGAAATTATCAGTGACGGAATTGCTTTTGTCTTTTCAAATATGGGAGTAAGTAAAGAAATCACGAATGCGTTGCCTGTTGCTATGCTTCGTCCTTTTAGTTCTGCTGGTTCCCGTGGATTCTTAATCGATTCGATGAATACTTTTGGTGCCGATTCTTTAACGGCGAGACTGAGCAGTATTTTTCAATGCAGTGCCGAAAGTACTTTTTATGTAATCGCAGTTTATTTTGGTTCAGTTAATATCAAAAATACCCGTTATGCTTTAGGTACTATGCTTTTAGTGGATCTTATTTGTGTGATTACGGCAATTTTTGTGGCGACCTGGTTTTTTTAAAAACGTATTAAATACGATTCTTCTTTATACATAAACTGGACTAAAGTCCAGCCCTACAATATGGTTTGAGCCGTTGGCTCTTTTTTCCAGTTTTGGAAAAAACTATTTGTAGAGCTGGACTTCATTCATTTCTATAGCATTAACCAAGATATAGATGTAAAGTTCCAAAGGAACGATTCATTTTGTAGGGCTGGACTTCAGTCCAATTTAAATATAACATGATGAAAGAATTTATTTATTTGTAAGAAAATTTATATATTTATAGCGAATTTTTAATCGTTAATAATATAAAATGTCAAACACTTTTCATCAAATTTATATACAAGCCGTTTTTGCAGTTAAATATAGAGAAGCACTTATTACAAACGAATGTAAATCTAAAATATTAAGCGTAATAGGAAATTTAATAAATGAAACTGGCTGCAAAACCATAATAGTAAACGGAACCGAAGATCATGTTCATTGTCTTCTAGCTCTTAAACCAACCGTTTCCGTTTCAGATTTGATGAAAGTTGTAAAAGGGAAATCTTCAAAATACATCAATGATCATCAATTGACAAAATACAAATTTGAATGGCAGGAAGGTTATGGCGTTTTTTCATATAGTAAATCCCACATTGATGCTGTCTATAAATATATTGAAAATCAAGAAGAGCATCATAAAAAACAAACTTTCAAAGATGAATATTCTTCTTTTTTAAATAAACACGATGCTAAATTTGATGAGAGATGCCTTTTTGAAAATTTAATATAATTACATCATATCAATCTAAACTGGACTGAAGTCCAGTTTAAATATAATAAGCACATACAAGCCCCTTATTCAAATTCTTTCTTAGGTAAATAATTTCTAACTTTGTAAAAAAACAAAGAAATGATTGATTTTATATACCAAGATCCTTACCCAATTTTAAAGGATGATACGCAGTACCGCAAAATTACTTCTGATTTTGTAAAAGTGGAACAATTTGGAGAACGCGAAGTTTTAACCGTTGATCCAAAAGGTTTAGAATTACTGGCTGAAGAAGCCTTAACCGATGTTTCGTTCATGCTTAGAACGACACATTTGCAAAAACTAAGAAACATTCTTGACGATCCTGAGGCGACAGACAATGATCGTTTTGTGGCATACAATTTACTTCAAAATGCTTCTGTTGCGGCCGAAGGTCAGTTACCAAGCTGTCAGGATACCGGAACTGCGATCGTAATGGCTAAAAAAGGCGAAAGCATCTTTACAGGTGTTGATGATGCTGAATGGTTAAGCCGTGGTATTTTCAATACGTACCAAAAACGTAATTTACGTTATTCTCAAATCGTTCCAATTTCGATGTTTGAAGAGAAAAACTCAGGTTCAAATCTTCCTGCACAAATTGATATTTATGCTAAAAAAGGAACTTCATACGAATTTCTATTTATGGCAAAAGGCGGTGGTTCTGCAAATAAAACTTACTTATATCAACAGACCAAATCGCTATTAAACGATAAATCAATGGATGCTTTTGTAAGAGCAAAAATCAAAGATTTAGGAACTTCGGCTTGCCCTCCTTACCACTTGGCTTTGGTTATTGGCGGAACTTCTGCTGAAGCAAACTTAAGTGCCGTTAAAAAAGCATCTGCAGGATATTATGATCACTTACCAACTTCTGGAAATATGGCGGGTCAGGCATTTCGTGATTTAGAATGGGAAGCACGAGTTCAAAAAATCTGTCAGGAAAGTGAAATTGGAGCTCAATTTGGAGGAAAATATTTCACGCATGACGTTCGCGTAATTCGTTTACCCCGTCACGCTGCTTCTTGTCCGGTTGGATTAGGGGTTTCTTGTTCTGCCGATAGAAATATCAAAGGAAAAATTACAAAAGACGGAATCTTCGTTGAGCAGTTAGAAGTAAATCCAAAACAGTTTTTACCAGAAACAGCTCCGCATTTAGAAGCTCCGGTTGAAGTTGATTTAGATCAGCCAATGGCAGACATTTTGGCTAAATTATCTCAATATCCTATCAAAACCCGTTTAAAACTAAACGGAACTGTAATTGTTGCCCGTGATATTGCACACGCAAAAATTAAAGAATTACTGGATGCCGGAAAACCAATGCCGGAATATTTTAAAAACCATCCGGTATATTATGCAGGACCGGCAAAAACTCCGGAAGGAATGGCTTCGGGAAGTTTTGGACCAACAACTGCCGGACGTATGGACGTTTATGTGGATGAATTCCAAAAACATGGTGGAAGCATGATTATGCTTGCCAAAGGAAACCGTACTAAACAAGTTACAGATGCCTGCAATAAATACGGCGGATTCTATTTAGGTTCTATTGGAGGTCCGGCTGCTATTTTGGCACAAGACAATATCCTAAAAGTTGAAGTTGTTGATTTTGAAGAATTAGGGATGGAAGCCGTTCGTAAAATCACCGTAAAAGATTTTCCTGCTTTTATTATCACCGATGATAAAGGAAATGATTTCTTTGAAAATTTATAAGTTTTTGCCACAAAGGCACTAAGACACAAAGATTTTTTAAAATAAAAACCGCCTCATTGGGCGGTTTTTATTTTATGTTTTGCTTAAAATTTCTTCACGTCTTAGTGTCTTTGTGGCATTTAAAAACTAAGCGCTTTTATCTTCTTTTTCAAAAGCTATAAAATGCGAGAGCTCTCCTTTCAAATTATAAATTGGAGCTGCATCCATGCTGCATTTATAACTTCTGCCGTCTTTTTTATAGTTTTGGATGGTTTTCTTAAACGGTTCTTGCAGTTTTATTGCTTCCTGAATTTCTTTTAAAACAGTTTTACAAGTCTCAGGGCCTTGAAACATTTTAGGCGTTTTACCTAAAATTTCTTCTTCATAATATCCCGTCATTCTTTTGATTCTGTTGGAGGCAAAGACGATTTTTAAATCTAAATCAGTAATAAGCACTACTTCATCTTTGATTCTTTCTTCGATTTTAAGGTTTTTATCGTTCCAGGTAAATTGATTTGAGATTTTATTTAGCTTTTTCATGTCGGCAAAAACCGCCTTCAATTCATTTAAATACTCATAATGAAGATCTAAGGCCAAAATAGGCAACCAACTCCGGTTTGCTGTTTCTTCAGAGTTATTCTTTTTCATATTAAATGAATTTTTTGAAATCTTTTCTCTCAAAGTTACAATTAAAGTTACAAAATGAATTACGGGAAAACCTCATTTAGTAAAATTTTACTAAAACTTTTCTAAATTTAAAATGCAAACTTTAGTTGTACTACAACAGCCTTTTTTTCTTCGTTATTCAAATTGTTGAGCGAAATTCCGAGCAAACGAACAGAATCTTTCATTTTTTCCTGATAAAGCAGTTCTTCCACAATCTCCATAATCAAACTTTTATCTGAAATAAAATAAGGCAGCGTTTTACTTCTTGTCTGCTGGGTAAAGTCGCTGTATTTGATTTTAAGCGTAACTGTTTTACCGGAAATGTTGTGTTTTTTTAATCTTTTTTCTAATGAAACCGCAATTCTATCAAGCTGTTCGAGCATAAATATTTCCGAAGATAAATTGACATCAAAAGTATGTTCTGCAGCTACAGATTTTGTAACTCGATATGGTTTTACTTCACTATTGTGAATTCCCCGAACTACTTTATAATAAAAAGTACCTGATTTTCCGAAATGTTTCTCCAGAAATTCCAGCGATCTCCCCTTGAGGTCCAGTCCGGTAAAAATTCCAAGCTGGTACATTTTTTCAGTTGTAACTTTTCCAACTCCATAGAATTTTCGAATGGGTAATTCTTCCAAAAAAGGTATAATTTCATCTGGATTTACCGTTTTTTGTCCGTTTGGTTTATTGACATCGCTGGCAATTTTGGCTACAAACTTATTTACAGAAATTCCTGCTGAGGCTGTAAGCCCAACTTCATTTAAAATTCGAAGCCTTATTTCCTTTGCTAATAAACTGGCGCTTGGATTTCCTTTTTTATTTTGGGTTACATCAAGATAAGCTTCATCCAGCGAAAGCGGCTCTACTAAATCTGTGTATTCGTGAAAGATTTTATGGATTTTAGAAGAAATCTCTTTGTAGCGGTCAAATCTCGGTCGGACAAAAATAATTTCGGGACAATATTTTTTTGCCAAAACTCCGCTTATAGCACTGCGAACGCCAAATTTCCTGGCTTCGTAACTTGCGGCCGAAACTACTCCTCTATTTTCTGAGCCGCCAACAGCAACAGGTTTTCCGCGCAAAGCAGGATTATCCATCTGCTCTACCGAAGCATAAAAAGCATCCATATCAATATGGATAATTTTTCGATATGTTGGCATCTCTGACATTATGCAAATTTAAACAGTAAAGCAATAAAAAGAACGCTGCCAATAGTTATAAATAGTATCAATTTTTAAAGATTAACAACTAAATGAGTTCAAACAAATCATTTTAATTATTTTTGTAGTTTACTCGAAATATTAAACAATGCGAACATTTGTTATAGGCGACATACACGGAGGATTACTCGCACTTGAGCAAGTGTTGAAAAGAGCCGAAGTTACTACACAAGATACTCTTATATTTTTAGGCGATTATGTTGACGGCTGGAGCCAGTCGGCAGAAGTTATTGATTTTTTAATCGACCTTAAAACCAAACAAAACTGTATTTGCATTAGAGGAAATCATGATCAGCTGGCATTGGACTGGCTGGAGAACAGACATGAAGATCTGGATGAAGAAATGTGGTATAAACATGGCGGAAAAGCTACTGTTGAAGGATATTCTAAAATTTCACCGGAACGAAAAAAAGAACATATCGCTTTTTTTGAATCGCTGAAAGATTATTATCTGGATGATGAAAACCGCCTTTTTGTTCATGCTGGATTTACGAATTTAAATGGCGTTGTCTGGGAATACTTTCCAAAATTATTTTATTGGGACAGAACACTTTGGGAATCTGCATTGGCTTTAGACCCGAATTTAAAACCTGATGATTTATATTATCCGAAGCGATTTACAGTTTATAAAGAAATTTATATTGGTCACACTCCGGTTACCAGAATTGGAGAAACGGTGCCCATAAACAAAGCCTGCGTTTGGAATGTAGATACTGGCGCTGCTTTTAAAGGTCCGTTAACGATTATGAATGTGAATACCAAGGAATTCTGGCAAAGCGAACCGTTAAATGAATTGTATTCTAACGAAAAAGGTAGGAATTAATATGTAAAAAACTAAATTTGCACAGCAAAATAATTAATATTTAAATTATGAAAAAAGTTATTACATTATTGTTTTTAGTATCATTCGGATTTATTCATGCGCAGAAAGCTTTTACAGGTAAAGGCGATATGAGAGTAAACGTAGGTGCTAATTTACAAGATGGAGGTTCAGGAATTCAGGGGTCTATTGATTTTGGTTTAGGAGAAAATTTCTCTTTCGGATTTGTTTCTAGTTATTTACTTGGAGTAGATAATTTTAATGGTTTCTACCACGGAGGCCCAACTTACTACACTGATCACAAACCAGAATTTCAAGATCGTTTTGATGCAAAAGCTAGAATTAATGCTAATTTAAGCAGCGTTATTGGTGTTGAACAATTAGATGTTTACCCGGGTTTAAGTTTAGGTTTACGTAACTTTGGAGGACACATTGGCGGACGTTACTTTTTTACTGACGGATTTGGTGTGTTTACAGAACTTGGTTTTCCAATTGCAAAATATAGTAATGAGAAAGATATGTTCGATCATTTAAACAATCAAGTTACTTTTAGTTTAGGAGCTTCTTTCAATTTGAACTAGGTTTTAAACGCAAAGATTTACGCTAAGTTTGCCGTTTTAATCTCGCAAAGACGCGGAGTCGCAAAGTTTTATAAAAAAACCGCTCGATTGAGCGGTTTTTCTTTTTTTATATAAAAATAACTTGAGCTTATTTGCTTAACAAAATACTCCAGTCTGCTCCGCTGTAAATTTTATGTTTTGCTGAGAAACTGCCTTGATTTACGGCCAATGAAAAGTTCAAAAGACTATTGAAATATGTAACATCAGTTCCTACCGGAACTTCTCCAAAAGTATTTACCAGTTTTAGCTTTCCTTCGTAAGCTCTTTTAGTTCCGTTAAAAATCTGGATTTTAACAAAATCCCCTGCTTTTAAATCAAGATTAGCAAAAGTCTTTTTATCAATATTTGTCCAAACGTTTCCGTATTGAATATCCAGAATTGGAATTCCGCCTTTTATAACGCCGTTTTCAAATACTGGTTTTTGGTAATCAATTTTAACTACTTCACTTGGTAATTTTGGTCCAACTTCTTCAAAAGTAATTGTTTTTGATGCTAAACGTGCTCCGGTAAAAGCATATACATCACGTCCGTGAAACGTATACGATTCATTTGAATTTTGACGACGGTTTTTTACCTCATCGATTTCACGAACTTCCTGAATTCCTAATTGTTCTGCAATTAAAGTCAAAGTTCCGTTATCCGGAGTTACAAAATAATGCCCTGATTTTGTCAATAAAACTACTGAATGTCTTGCAGTACCAACTCCCGGATCACAAACCGAAACAAAAACAGTTCCCGTTGGGTAATATTGAGCAGTCTGAGACAAACGATATGCTGCTTCCCAAATATTAAAAGCCGGAATTTCGTGTGTTAAGTCAAATATTTTCAAATCGGTTGAAACACCCATTGCAACACCTTTCATGGCAGAAACTGCTCCATCTTTCAAACCAAAATCTGATTGAAAAACCAATACATTATTTTGCGAAAAACCATTAAATGTAATAGCAAGCAAAAAAAGTAATACTCTTAATTTCATTTTTTCTCTTTTTAAATTTACGCAAAGATATTTCATTAAAACCAAAAATTGATATGCATATCTTAGAAAAAACAAGATTATATAAATTGATTTTAGTTTTTTACAATTACATTTGCATTTTATTCTTTATCCTATATAAATAGTAGGTAATTTATTTTTGCCTTTCTTTTATTTCAAACCATTTTATTATGAGAAACCAACTAAAATTTATTATAACTCTCGTTCTCACTTTGTCGAGCAGTTTGTTTTTTGCCCAAAATCATGAAATCAACGGAACCATTACAACCGAAACAGGAATTCCGTTAGAATTTGCGACAATTCTTGTAAAAGGTTCTCAAATAAGTACTGCAAGCGATGCGTTAGGGAGATTTAAAATTCAATCTCCTGTAAATAATCCAACACTTATTGTATCGCTATTTGGCTATCAAACCAGAGAAATTGTGACAAAAGATCATTTTGTAGATATTCAGCTGGTTTTAGAAAATAATAGTTTAGATGAAATTGTGGTTGTTGGAAGCAGAAACCCAAAGAAAAGCAAATTAGAAACAGCAGTTCCTGTTGATGTTGTAAATCTGGCAAAAATCAGAAATACAACACCTCAGACTACAACAAATGATATTTTAACTTATTTGATTCCGTCTTTTAATTCAAACAGACAATCTTCTGCAGATGGTACAGAACATATCGATCCGGCCTCTTTAAGAGGTTTAGGACCAGATCAGGTTTTGGTTTTAATTAATGGAAAAAGAAGACATACAACTTCTTTGGTAAATTATCAAAATACGGTTGGAAACGGTTCTGTTGGTACAGATTTGAGTGCGATTCCAGCTTCGGCAATTAAACGAATTGAAGTTTTGCGTGATGGAGCTGCGGCACAATATGGATCTGATGCTATTGCGGGAGTTATAAATTTGATTTTGAAAGATAATGCCGGTTTAGAAGCAAATGCTACTTATGGTTCGACATCGAGAGATGATGGACAAACGACCAATTTAAACCTGAATTATGGAACAAAAATTGGAAACAAAGGCGGTTTTATCAATTTTACTGGTGAATTTAATGATCGCCAAAAAACGAATCGTTCTCAAAATCATAATCTTATTATTTTTGATCAATCGGCACAAGGAAATTTCTTTGCTTATGAATATGCAGATGATCCGGCTCAGTCACGTCAAATTGATGATAATTTGTTAGCTCAAAATGGTTTAAAGCGTGATGATTTCAATTTCCAGATTGGTGATGCTAAAATCCAGAATTTACAAGGTTTTTTTAATGCTTCAATTCCGTTAAACGATCAAATCGAATTTTATGCTTCGGGAGGTGTGAGCCACAGAAAAGGAACGGGGTACGGTTTTAGACGTTTACCAAGTGAAACTGAAAGTGTTGTGGCTTCTATTTTTCCATTTGGATTTCAGCCTGAATTGAACTCTGTTGTAACAGATCTTTCGTCATCTTTTGGTTTCAAATTTAAATTTGGCGAATGGAAACTGGATTTGAGCAATACTATTGGTGAAAACAAATTTGTTTATGATGTTTCAAACACAAACAACTTTTCTTTAGGAGATGCAAGCCCAACAGAATTTAGAGCGGGAAATCATTCTTTTCTTCAAAATACTGTAAATGCAGATATTTCGAGATTGTATAAAGATATTTTCAGCGGATTGAATGTTGCTTTTGGTGCTGAATACAGATATGAAAAATACAAAATTGTTCCCGGTGAAGAAGCTTCTTATATCAACGGCGGCGCACAATCTTTTCCTGGGTTTTCTCCTTTGAATGAAGTGAACGAAGACAGAAACAGCGTGGGCGTTTATGCTGATGTTGAAGCTGATATTACGGATAAATTCTTGGTTGGAATTGCCGGACGTTATGAAGATTATACTGATTTTGGAAATACTATTAATGGAAAATTATCTCTGAGATATAAAATTCTGGACAATCTTTTTGTTCGTGGAGCGATCAGTTCCGGCTTTAGAGCGCCTTCTCTGCATCAGCAATATTTCAATAATATCGCAACAGATGTTGTTGACGGGGAACTTTTGAATTCGGGTATTTTTAGAAATGATAGTGATGTGGCGAAACAACTTGGAATTCCGAAATTGAAAGAAGAAACTTCGAGAAATTATAGTGCTGGTGTTGTTTTTTCTCCAACTAAACAATTGCATATTACGGCTGATTATTACCATATCAGAATTGATAACAGAATTATCTTAACTGGAAATTTAGGAAATGATGCATATGGAGAACCTGTTCCTGAACTTCGTAATTTGTTTGCTCAATATGGCGCGCAAACAGGTCGTTTCTTTACAAATGCAATTAATACTACTACAAATGGTCTTGACGTTGTTATCGATTATGATTTAAATGCCGGACGTGGTAAACTGAATCTTTCGTTATTGTATAATTACAACAACAACCAGGTTGATAATCAATTGAACAATATTCCGTCGATATTTATTGGTCAGGAAGATGTGTATTACGGTCCGCAGGAAAGAAGTTTGATCGAATCGAATACGCCTAAACATAAAGGAACATTTGCTGTAAACTACAATATCGACAAATGGAACTTTTTATTGAGAAATACTTATTTTGGTGAGGTTGTTCGTGATGGTTTCCCTTTTGGAGGAATCCAAAGACACAACGGAAAAGTGGTTACTGATTTGACAATTGCTTATAAAATAACGCCAAAACTTCAGTTTGCTTTGGGCGCAAATAACTTATTTGATGTTTTCCCGGATAAACAAATTTATGAGAATAGTTATTTCGGAGTGTTTAAATATGCACCAGTTCAAATGGGAACTACTGGAGCTTACTATTTCGGAAGAATGAGTTTTAGTTTGTAGAATTTTAACGCAGAGAGCGCTAAGGTTTTTCGCAAAGTTCGTAGGGATTTTTATTTCTGAATGAAAGAATCTCGCAAAGTCGCAAAGTTTTTATTAATTGCCTCCTGCTTTAGCTGGAGGAAGGATAAGAGATTACACAAAAGGGCTTTAGCCAAACAAATTACTGTTTGGCTAAAGCCTTTTTACTTTGCGACTTTGCGACTTTGCGAGATTCTTTCATAAAGCTTAAAAAAAACCTCTGCAAACTTTGCGAAAAACCTTAGCGCTCTCTGCGTTAAAAATCTCTGCGCCATTTGCGGTAAAAAAAGAAAAAAGCCCCGCAAATTGCGAGGCCTCTTATCTACTAATTCGGGTTTTTATTTTTTAGCAAATTTTTTCACGATTTTCTTATCGCCGTTATTTAATTCGATAAGATAAATTCCTGTACTTAATTTACTTACATCAATTGCACCTGCAACTTGTCCTGAACCAAGCTGCTGTCCTAATGAATTTAAGATTTTATATGAATACCCATTTTCTTCTGAAATTGAAACGTTTAATTCGCTTTCAACCGGATTTGGATACACTGCAAAACCAGCCGGTGCAGTAGTTTCAACTAATCCTGCTGTGATTTCTTCTGCTGCAACTGTTCCAGAAGCTGTAATGTTTATAGAGTAATCTTCAACTTGTCCGTAAGAGAAACTTTCACAAGCAGTTGGAACTCCATTATATTTCAAAGAAACTCTTAATTTAGTTGTTCCTAAAGCTGCTGTAGCCGGAATTGTAATTGTCCCTGTTACCGGAGTTGTTTTTGATGCTGTTTTTGTCCACACCGTTTCTCCAGAATCTGAAAAATCTCCATCTTGGTTATAATCGATGAATACTCCGTATCCTTCATTATAAACAGTTGATGTCCAAGTTGGTGTAATTGTAATAGTATAGGCAGTTCCTCTTGCTGCATTTGTAGAAATAGCACTATAGTTTTCGTAACCTGTTGTTGCTGTAGAAGTATTATTGATTGTTCCGAAAACAACTTTACCAATTCTTTCATCAGTTGCGTCGTTTCCTTGAGATGAACAATATGTTACAGAAGTTGTTGTTGTGGTTACGTTTACTGTATTACTTGCTGCAGAAATATTTCCGGCAGCATCTTTAGCTTTTACGCTGAAAGTATAAGCTGTTGAAGGTGTTAATCCAGTTACTGTGTATGAAGTTGTAGTTGAAGAACCTTTTAGCGTTGTTCCTTGGTAAATATCATATCCGGTAACGGCTACATTATCTGTAGAAGCTGTCCAAGTTAAGTTTGTAGTAGTTCCAGTTGTTCCAGAAGCTGCTAAACTAGTTGGTGCAGATGGTGCAATTGTATCAGAACCTCCTCCAGAATATGCAGCTCCAACTCCTACTGCGTAAAATGCATTTGTTGTTGCAATAACTTCTGCAGAACCAGCTCCGTATAAATCTATAGCCGATTGTATTCCGTAAGTTCTTGCATTAGCATAAGTTGAGTTTGCTCCTAAATAGAAATCTTCTAAACGGAAAGCAATTTTTTCTGCTTTATCAATAGTGATTCCAGTTACATTGTAAGCGTTTCCAATATCATTCGTTCCTGATTTACCTACTGATAAGATATAAAACCAATGGTTTAAAACTCCAGAATTCGTATGAACTCCACATTGGTCGTTATTGTTTGTTGGTGTACAGTTTACATTAACCCAATTCGTTCCTCCGTAAGTATCCGGCTGCCCTTCTGCATTTGGATCGCTCATAGAACGCAATGCTACATGCCCGCTTCTTCTTTCAATATCTTCACCAACCAGCCAGATTGATTTTGTTGGCGCTGAATGATATTCAATACAAGCTGCCCAAATATCAGAGAAAGCTTCGTTCATAGCTCCAGACTCTTTTTGGTACGCTAAGTTTGCTGTATAAGTACATACGGCATGACCTATTTCGTGACCTGCAACGTCAAGTGAAGTTAAAATATCGAATCCTCCGGTACCGCTTCCATCTCCGTAAGTCATAACACTTCCGTTCCAGAAAGCATTATTATTGCTTGAATATCCAGCAGCAATTAAATTATAATGCACGTAGCTTTTAATTTTTGCACCAGCATTGTCAAAACTGTTTCTTCCATGAACAGCTGACCAATAATCATATGTCATTTCAGCTCCCCAATGTGCATCAAGTGCTCCATTGTCTTTGTTGGTGTTGTTATATTCTATCCAGTTATTATCTACATCAGAAAAATTTGTTGTTGGATAAGTCGCCGTTCTCGCAGAATTATAGGTTTGGATTCCTAAACCACGAGTACCATCCAGTAAAATATAAGATGAACCGTTTAACGTAGTTTGAATGGTCTGCGTTCCGCTGTAACGTGTTGCTGCATTCGCTGCAACGAATGCCATTTTTGAAGCGGCTTCATTTTTAGCAGAATTTGAAACCTTACTTCCGTGAACATTGTCGTTCAAGTGTTTTATAGTGGCATTATAAAACAATGCTTTTCCAGTTTCAGCATCAATGTAAAGATCTCCGCGGCTTAATGGTTTTGTCGCATAAATGTCAAATTTATAAGCTAAACGAACTTTATCGCTTCCTCTTTTTTGACCTTGCTGTTCCATATCCGGAAGCAGAACCAGTTCTCCTTTTGGTTTTTCATAACCCAGTTCGCGTGCGTCTTGCGGTTTGTCCCAAAGGTATTCGGTTGCGCGGGTATAACCCAATGCTTTATTAAAAGCATCTTGCGCAGAAAGTGACGGAGCAAGTTTCACATTTTCAATGTTATAGAATTCACCGTTCATCGAAACTAATTTTCCATCTTTTGAATGCAAAGTATAATTAGCAAATTCTACTTTAATTCCTTGTTCATACAATTGAAATTTTTCATGCGTGTAACCTTGTTTATCCGATTCTGTTTTAATTTTTGTGAAGGATTGAGAATCTTTTAAACCTAATTGTTCTTTAAAAACCTTTTGTGATTCTGAACTTTTATAACTTGAAAGTTCATTAAACTTAATTAAGTTCGGCTGTCCGTTTTCTGAAACGCTTTTCTCCTCTACACGTTTGTCATCTTTTTGGACTTGTGCAAAGGCAGAAAAAGAAAAACTAAGAACAATTGCGGTCACAATAATCTTTGGTAATTTTTTTTTCATAATAAGTGGGGGTTTTAGTTTGGTTAAAAATAATTTTTGAAATCAATTAAAGTAAGTAAATACTTAAATTTGAGATAAAAGTATTTTAATTTTGTTAGATAATCGATGAAATTTGCCGTTAATCGATAAAATGCAACATTTTTTACATAAATTTAACTTTTATATAACAAAGTATAAGAATTCAGCAGCTAAATTGTCCGAAAATTAACATATCAATTATTTTTAATGTACTGAAATACAGACAAAAGGCTTTAAATAGGTCAAAATAGAAATAAAAAAACCGCCTTTTTGGGCGGTTTTTTTTATTTCTTATATATGAACAAATGGTTATACTCTGGAAAATTTTCTTTTTAATCTAACAATAAACTCTTTCAAGGTAATATCATCATCTTGATCTGAATAATCTTCGACTAATTCTGAAATATCCTTTTTTCTATAAGGAAGAAATAAGAAGAAAATCGAACTATCCGAATTATTTGTTGTTGCATTTGGAAACATAACCAATAAGTAATAGAAAACCAAAAGTCTAACAAACACAAAAATCTTTCGAAAACCTTTATTTAAATCATATTTATTATTTTCCCTTACAGCTTTAATAGTAAAATAAATCAGTTGAACGATAAAAAGTGGTATAAGAAAGTCTGATAGATGATATACTAAACTGTAGCTATTAATTAAAAACATTAACAACACTATTATAATCGAAATGGTCATATTTGCTATAAAAAAATAGCTTCCCCATTTAATATCTATTTCAAACTTTTCCAAATGTGTTTTTTTTAATTCACAGCAAAACTAAATAAAGATTACTTGTTATTTAGTCTCAAAGGATAAAAAAAGAGAATCTTCAATAATGAAGATTCTCTTTTATATAAATTAATTGGAAGATTAAAATCAGATCTCCATTTCGGGAATTTCACCTTCAATTATCAAATCTGCTTCGGTTGAAGCGATAATATGCTCCACAGAAATACCTGGCGCTCGTTCTAAGAGCTTAAAACCCTTTTCTGTTACTTCTAGAACTGCAAGTTCTGTTACAATCTTTTTAACGCATCCTACGCCTGTTAGTGGCAAAGTACATTTTTTTAAGATTTTAGATTCTCCTGCTTTGTTCACGTGCATCATCGCAACGATTATATTTTCGGCGGAAGCCACTAAATCCATTGCACCTCCCATTCCTTTTACCATTTTTCCCGGAATCTTCCAGTTTGCGATATCTCCGTTTTCAGAAACTTCCATTGCGCCTAAAATCGTTAAATCTACTTTTTGGCTTCGGATCATTCCGAAACTAAAAGCGGAATCAAAGAAACTTGCTCCCGGCAATGTTGTAATGGTTTGTTTTCCTGCATTGATAATATCAGCGTCTTCTTCTCCGGCAAAAGGAAAAGGTCCCATTCCTAAAACTCCGTTTTCACTTTGAAATTCAACGGCAATATCTTCCCGAACATAATTCGCAACCAAAGTTGGAATTCCAATTCCAAGGTTTACAAAATATCGATCTTTAACTTCTTTTGCAATTCTCTTCGCTATATCTTCTTTACTAAGTGCCATATTTTTTTATGTGTCAATTAGAAATTTGATAATTAGATAATGGTTATAATTATCTAATTAACAAATTATCTCATTATCTAATTACGCTCTCTGTCTTACAGTTCGCTGTTCAATTCTCTTTTCAAATTTTTCTCCCTGAAAGATACGCTGTACCATAATTCCCGGAATATGAATTTGATTTGGATCTAAAGTTCCAACGGGAACCAGTTCTTCAACTTCGGCAATGGTAATTTTTCCGGCACCAGCCATACAAGCATTAAAGTTTCTGGCTGTTCCTTTAAAAATAAGGTTTCCGGCTTCATCACCTTTCCATGCTTTTACAATGGCGAAGTCAGCTTTGAAAGCTTCTTCCATAATGTGCATTTTACCGTTGAATTCACGAACTTCTTTTCCTTCTGCAACTTCAGTTCCGTAACCGGCTGGAGTAAAAAAGGCAGGAATTCCGGCTTGAGCGGCGCGGCATCTTTCTGCCAAAGTTCCTTGCGGCGTTAATTCAACTTCCAATTCTCCCGAAAGCATCTGGCGTTCAAACTCGGCATTTTCACCCACATAAGAGGAGATCATTTTTTTAATCTGTTTCTTTTGCAAAAGCAATCCTAAACCAAAATCATCTACACCTGCATTATTTGAAATACAAGTTAAATCTGAAATTTGAGTGTTTACCAATGCTGCAATTGTATTTTCCGGAATTCCGCATAAACCAAATCCGCCAAACATAACTGTCATTCCGGTTTCAATTCCTGCAATAGCATCCTGAACATTATTAACTTTTTTTGTTATCATAACAAATGGTCTTTATTACTGTAATATTTTTGATAAAAATAAGATTTTTAGATTGAATTATATCGATTTCGTAAAAAATAAATTTAAAATTAGTTGTTAGTTACGATTAATTATAAACACATAAAAATATATCTCGTAGAGATTAAATATGGGTAGAATATTTATTAGTAGTAATATTTTTTTTGTCCCGTAGGGATTATATGTGAAGTTTATCAAGAATCTTAAAAAGATGTAGTCCCTACGGGACACTTTTGAAATCTTATCATTACTTCTTGCTACCGATATTTAACTCCTAACGGAGTATTGAAAATATGTTTTATAAAGCTTAAAAATAAAGCCGATCGTATTCCAAAAAAAAATCCTCTTGTATTCTTCCAGACTTAGAAGACCACAAGAGGGTTTATTATTTAAAAAACCAAACTTAAACTATAGTTCAAATTCGTCTGTATTTTGTTCTGTCTGCGTTGTATCTTTCACTACAGCTGGTCTTTGGTAACAATCTACTTTTATAGAAAGATTTGCCGGACGTTCAAATTCTGATTTTGAGATTTGAAGGTTTTCATCTTTATAACAAAGTTTCATGAAATAAGCCCAAACAGGTAACGCTGCCGTTGCACCTTGTCCGTAAGTTAAGCTTTTAAAACGTGCCGAACGATCTTCACATCCTACCCAAACTCCGGTTACTAAGTTTGGAACCATTCCCATAAACCAACCGTCTGACTGGTTTTGTGTTGTTCCTGTTTTACCAGCAATTGGGTTTTTGAACATGTATGGATATCCTGTCCAACGGTTATCTCCACTTCCACCACCCTGCGTACGTAAACGCGCTCCAGAACCGGTTTCGGTTACACCTTCTAATAATTTGATTACGGCAAAGGCAATATCTTTATTTAAAACGTCGTGAGATTCAGGAATTGGTTCGTAAATAACCTCGCCGCTTTTATTTTCAATTCGGCTTAAAAACTGAGGTTTTACATAAACTCCTTGGTTTGCAAATGTGCTATATGCGGCAACCATATCTTCAACTGTAATATCTACTGCTCCTAATGCGATTGAAGGTTGTACTGGAATTTCCGTTTTTACACCTAACTTTCTAGTCAAATCTACAACAGCTTCTGGACCAGTTCTGTCAATTAATTTAGCAGAAACTGTATTGATAGAGTTTGCTAAACCTTGTTTTAAGGTTACCATTCCGCGGTATCTGTTATCAGAGTTTCTTGGCTCCCAATCTTCTGTTACGTGGTGGCGCCCTTTATGAATCATAAAAGGTCCGTCAAGAATAGAGTCGCAAGGAGACATATTTAATTCTTCGATGGCAGTTGCATAAACAAAAGGTTTAAATGTAGAACCTACTTGTCTTGCTCCCTGACCTACGTGATCGTATTGGAAATATTTGTAATTGATTCCCCCAACCCAAGCTTTAATGTTACCGGTTTGTGGTTCCATTGCCATTAATCCTGATTGTAAAAAGTGTTTGTAATAACGAATAGAATCTAATGGAGTCATGATGGTATCACGCTCTCCTTTCCATGTAAATACACGCATTCTTGTTTTTACTTTGAAAGAAGCAATAATATCATCTTCGCTTTTATCGGCATCTTTCATTTGAGCCCAACGGTCAGAATTTTTCATGGCCTGCATCATGATTCTTTCTGTCTCTGCTTGGGTAATATTTACAAAAGGCGCATTTTTATTGTTTTTCATTTCAATAAAAAATTGCTGTTGTAAATTTTTCATGTGTTCAGAAACGGCTTCTTCTGCATAAGATTGCATTCTCGAATCGATGGTTGTATAGATTTTCAAACCATCCTTGTAAATATCATAATCAGATCCGTCTGGTTTTTTGTTTTCAGTTACCCATTTTTTCATATAATCACGAAGATATTCTCTAAAATAAGTAGCTGTTCCTTCGCGGTGGCTTTCAAGTTTGAATTTTAATGCAATTGGTAAAGCTTGTAATCTTTCTTTTTCAGCTTCTGTAATCATTTTTGCTTTTGCCATCTGCGAAAGCACCACATTACGACGGTTTTTTACTCCTTCCGGATTTCTAACCGGATTGTATAATCCTGAGTTTTTGAACATTCCAACTAAAATAGCCGATTCGTCCATGGTTAAATCTTTTGGATCTTTTGAGAAATAAGTCTGCGCCGCAGAACTTACTCCAACAGAATAATTCCCGAAATCATATACGTTGCAGTACATGGCAAGGATTTCATTCTTAGTATATTGTCTTTCCAGACGAATGGCGATAATCCATTCTTTTATTTTTTGTACAATTCTAAAAGGAAGAAATTTTGAACCTTCTCCGTGAAATAATTGTTTTGCAAGCTGTTGTGTTAATGTACTCGCTCCACCGTTTGTTCCTAAACTAGAAACCGCTCTTAAGGTTCCACGTCCGTCAATTCCAGAATGTTCGTAGAAACGAGCATCTTCGGTAGCGACTAAAGCTTCAACTAAGCTTTTTGGTAAATCAGAGTATTTAAGCTGAGATCTGTTGGTTTTGAAATATTTACCAATTACAACTCCATCTGAAGAAATAATCTCAGTAGCCAAATTAGAATCCGGGTTTTCTAAGTCTTCAAAGGAAGGCATTGAACCGAAAAATCCCCAAGAGGCAAATAAAAAGAAAGCCAGAACGCCTAAAAGTGAATAGGCAAAAATTCTCCAGAATTTCTTTTTGTAATAATTAATATCCTTTACGGTATTGGTTTGATTGTTTTTTTTAGCAGCCATAACTATTTTTCTAATCTTTTTGTTCTATTCTAAAACCTACGTCTGTAATACCTTCTAAAGCCTCAACACCAGGAATTTTACCTGATTCTCTAACAGCTTGTTTGATATGAACTTTGTATTTTCCTTTAAACGTTACATTGTCTTTGTAAAAAAGCTTACTTTCTTTAATATCAGAAAAACCATTTCCCATTAATGTTCCGTCAGGGTTTGCCATTTGGTACTCTAAAGTATCCACTTTAGTAAAACCACTTGGTGTTTCAATAGCCACAATTAAAAATAAATTATTGAAAGGATAATTGTTGTTATCCCTCAAATTTACAAACAAATTGTACTTTTTGGTAGAATCTAAAACTGGCAGGTCAAAGGTTACAACGCTGTCTTTGTGCCATGCACTTCCAACAGATTTGTACTCGTCGAATACTCTTTTTTTATCGCACGAAAAAAGAAGTATCGCCGCCAAAAGAAGAATCACGCTATTTTTTATTCTCATTTTTTGTGATAATTATAGGTTTTCTAGGTTCAGCTGGTTTATTTTCATTTGAAGCTGGCTTGTTCGAATTGTTTTTATTCGGATTCGGCTTGTTCTTATGATTTGGTTTATTTGGGTTGTTTTGTTTGTTCTGCGGCTGGTTCGGATTTGGATTTACTCCCGCAGGTTTATTATTGTTGTTATTACTTACCTGTTTTGGTTTTTCAGGTGCTGCAACAACTGCATTTTCAGCATTTTTGCGTTTGCGATTTGGTTTTTTCTTTCTTTTTGGCTGATCGAAACGTGTTAAGCTTTCCTGACCCATTGCGTTATTAAAGTCTTTTTCAGGCTCTGAAGTAACTTCGATTGCGAAATCTTCTAAAGAAGAAACTTTATTTTTTTGTTTATTTTCAGCAATAATTTCTTTTACCTGATCAATTTTTAAAACGTGCCAGTTTGCAAAATTATTAGTGTAGGCAAACCACATTAATCCTTTAAAAATATCTTGTTTTTGGCAGACAGCATCTCCTTTTTCGGTCACTAATTTAGTGTCGTAATCCGGAAAATCTTTCAATGCATCCATGTACGTGTCTAACTCATAGTTTAAACAGCATTTTAGTTTACCACATTGTCCGGCTAATTTCTGCGGATTTAGTGATAATTGCTGATAACGTGCTGCAGATGTATTGACACTTCTAAAATCTGTAAGCCATGTTGAACAGCAAAGTTCTCTTCCGCAAGAGCCAATTCCCCCTAAACGAGCTGCTTCCTGACGGAAACCTACTTGTTTCATCTCGACTCTGGTGCTGAATTCTTTTGCAAAATCTTTAATTAAAAGTCTAAAATCGACTCTGTCATTTGCTGTATAATAAAATGTTGCTTTTGATCCGTCTCCCTGGAATTCAATATCTGAAATTTTCATTTCCAATTTATGCTGAATCGCCAATTCACGTGCACGAACTTTCATTGGTTCTTCACGATCACGCGCTACAGACCAAATGTCGATATCTTTTTGAGATGCTTTTCTGTAAATTTTAGGAATTTCGTTACTATCCGGATTTACTCCTTTTTTCTTCATTTGAATTTTTACCAATTCGCCTGTCAAAGTAACAATACCAATATCATGTCCCGGTGAAGCAACAGTTGCTACAATATCACCAATACTTAAAGTTAATTTTTCTGAATTTCTAAAGAATTCCTTACGTCCGTTTTTAAAACGAACCTCAACACAATCAAAAATCGCCTCTCCATTAGACGGACTCATGTTAGAAAGCCAGTCAAAAACCGTCAATTTATTGCAGCTATCGGTGCCGCAAGTCCCATTATTTTTACAACCTTTTGGTGCGCCGCCATCTGAGGTTGAACAACTTGTACATGCCATAATTATATATGTAGTGCCGCTAAAGCGCAGCTTAAGTTCATAAACGTTTGATCGGTAAAGATAGTATTTTTTTTATTTGGCTATTTATAGATTAATTCTAAAGGGGTGTTAAAAGACTAAACAACTGATTATTAAGCAAAAATATTGTCGTTGATTCGCTTATTGTACTTTGATTGTTTTATTTTGAAATCTTTAACTTACAATTTTATAAATTTTAAAACGTTATACTTCCTTCAATAAAAATTTAGGAATAACTTTGTATGCTTGTCAAAATTGTCTTACGGTTAAGACAAAAACTAAGTAAATCAATCTTTAAAATAATCATTGATTCTTTAAACATGAAAACATATTTATTATTTATAGTAACACTTCCTTTCGTTAGTTTGACTGCTCAAGTCAATGATGGTAAAAAAGATACATTATTTTTTAGTGTAGATAAGTATTATACTGTATCTCCTTCGATCGAATTAAAGCTGTCAAATGAAAATTACAACAAGAAACTGGCGTTTGAAAAAATGCAGTTTAGGCAGACAAATACTGACGGTTATATTTTTTTTAGTGGTGATTCTGCTTCAACAAAAAACATCAAACCCAAAAACATAATCTCCATAAAAGATTATATTGAAAACAGAAAGTTTTATCATGACGGAAATTCCAATAAAATAGTAGACAAATGGAAATTAAAAGATTCTTTAACTGATAAATATGTGATTTTTTTTGATGATTGCAATCAACTAATACAAGCTAAAAGTTTAGAATATATCTCTTACTATCCTATACAGAAAGATTCGAAAATTATTGAAAATAGAAGAAAGGACACTCTTTTTTTTAAATTAGATAATAAATACATCTATGAATCTCAGCCAGTAGTTAATCCGAAACAATATTATTTAAAAGACAGCGGCAAGTCTAAAACCGGTACTTTTTTCTTTGAGGAATTTGACGAGCAAACCAGACCCAGATTCAAATCTAAAAAAATACTTGATTTAGAAAACTTTGTGCATTCAACCCGATTTTATAATGCTGAACAGCAAATAATTGAAGATCGTAATCTATCAAACTATTTAAGCAATTATATCATTTTTCTAGACAAAGAGATCGAAAACAAACATGATTATATACAGATTAAACCTTCTGTAACGATAGAATAATTCCGCAGATGAAACAATTAAAAGAGTTGAAATAAATATTAAAAACCCATATTTGTAAATAGCAAAATATGGGTTTTCATTTTTTTATAATATTATTTTCTAAGTCTCTTTTACAGTAATGATCTTAACCGGACAAGCCTTTGCTGCCAATTCACAGCTTTCTACAATTGTATGATTTGGTGATTTTAATGTAAAAAAGCCTTTTGCATTTACAGAATGAATCAAAACCGATTTCCCGTCTTTTTTTGACATCTGAAAATGTACCGGATCCATTTCGACACAGTAATTACAGCCAATGCATTTATCTCTTTGTAAAGTAACAATAACCATTATGCCTCAACAATTTTATATAATTTGTCCGACATTCTGATTCTAAAAGGAAGTTTAAATGTACAATCATCTCCTTTTGTTGCTTTTTCAGCTTCAAGATCGTTTACAAACATTTCATCGATAATCATTTCCTGAGCGCCTGTACTTGGTCCTGTTACCAGAATTTTATCTCCAATTTTAATATCGTAAGCTTCAATTTTGAATTGACCTACATTGGCTTTCGGGAAATAATGTGTTCCTTTTCCAACATAAACTTTCTTCTGTGTTGCAGCAGATCCTGGAATAGCACTCCACTCGCCTAATTCTTGTCCCAAATAATACCCTGACCAGAAACCACGATTGTAAACAGTTTCTAAAGCCTGCATCCAAAATGTGATTTTTTCTTTTGTGAAAGTCCCTTCGTAATACGCATCAATTGCTTCACGATATGTTTTGATAACTGTTGCCACATATTCTGGCGCACGGCCGCGGCCTTCAATTTTTAAAACCTGAATTCCCGAATCTATAACCTGATCTAAGAAATCCAGTGTACATAAATCTTTCGGTGACATCATGTATTCGTTATCGAGTTCGATTTCAAAACCCGTTTCCTGATCGATAACCGTATATTTTTTTCGGCAGTTTTGTTTGCACGCACCACGATTTGCCGATGAATTATGCGAATGCAAACTCAAATAACATTTTCCTGAAACCGCCATACACAAAGCTCCGTGTCCAAAAATCTCGATCTCTACCAAATTTCCGTTTGGACCTTTTATCTGTTCTTTCTCAATTTGGGCCGTAATGTTTTTTACTTGACGTAAGCTCAATTCCCGGCTTAAAACCATAGTATCAGCAAATAAACTGTAGAATTTTATGGTTTCGATATTGGTTACATTCAGCTGAGTTGAAATATGAACTTCCATTCCAATTGATCGTGCCATTGCAATTACAGCTTGATCAGATGCAATTACGGCTGTAATGTTTACATCTTTGGCTTTGTTCAATAATGTTTTTACGACTGATAAATCGTGATCGTAAATAATAGTGTTTAAAGTAAGATAGCTTCGAACGTTTTTTGCTTCGCAGCGATTGGCTATTTCTTTTAAATCTTCTACTGTGAAATTTACCGTTGAACGCGCACGCATATTGAGTTGTTCTACCCCAAAGTAAATAGAATCTGCACCATTATCTAGTGCTGCCTGAAGTGACTCAAAACTCCCCGCAGGAGCCATGAGTTCAATTTTGTTAGTAAGTATCATTTTTATTTGTATTTTTTTTGCTAATAACTGAAACTATAGGTAATGATTATAGCGTGGTATTTTTATTGTTTTTCAAGATAGCCGAAGATTCAACCTTGCAAGATGTATTATCGTTGTGGATATTCGTTGCGTTCCTGCGGTTAAAACCGCAGGCTATGTTTTTCCTTTGCACATGTTGTTTCAATATAGCCCGTGGTTTCAACCACGGGAAACGTATTGATGAGCATATTTCTATATTCCAACAGTTAAAGTTAAAACCATTGACAATGGTTATAGCGTGGTATTATTATTGTATATAAAACTGCAAAACGTTCAACCTTGTAAAACGTATTATCGTTGTGGATATTCATTGTGTTCCCGCGGTTGAAACCACAGGCTATGTTTTTCCTTTGCCCATGTGGTTTCAATATAGCCCGTGGTTTCAACCACGGGAAACGTATCGTTGAATCAAGCAATCATTTATCTCCCAACCCATGCAATTTTATAAAATCATCAAATTCATCTTGACCATTTTTCTTAAGATGATGTTGCTTTTGATTTTTAATGTAATTGTAAGCAGCATCTAACTGGGATTCGCTGACAGAGAATGCCGCAAAACCAGTTTGCCAAGCAAATTTTTCAAGGATAAATTCTCCTCTATTCATAAAATGAGAAGAACTTCCTTTAATTTGCTTAACAATGTCTGAAACAGTTTTTTGTGGATTTTGTAAAAATAAGACATGCACATGATCTGGCATTCCATTGATGATTCTAACGGGACATCCAAGTTCAGTCAGCTCTAGCCAAATAAAATCGTACAATGTTTTCTCAATTGAAAAATCAATTAATTCCTGACGATTTTTGGTTGCCCAAATTGCATGAGTCCATAATTTGGTATAGGATTGTGACATAAATAAATTAGCATAAAATTTATGCTAATTTAAAATTTTATACAACTTATCTGACAAACGAATACGAAAAGGAACCTCAAAAGTAACCTTATCACCAATTTTTGCAGTTGTAGTTTCAGCACCATCAACAATAAATTTGTTTAAAATCAATTCTTGTTCACCCGTTGTTGGTCCAGTAATAAGGATTTTATCGCCAATGTTTAATCCGTGGTTTTCAATAGTAAACTGTCCCACTTGAGCTTTTACATAATAATGTTCTGCTTTTCCAAGAAGTACTTTTTTTACTTTTACTTTTTGACGAATATCAACTTGTTTTTCGGCTGCTGCCAATGCAGTATTTGGCAGCTCGCCTGAATGTTTGAATTTTAGATTTTCAGATTTTCCTTTTCTAAACACTTTGTTTCCAACTTGTTTTCCAGTTCTTAAACGAACTTGGTCAACCAAAGGCATATGAATAATTTCCAAACATTCTGTAGAACAACAGTTTTCCATTGCAGCTTTACAATCATCACATTGAATAAACAATAAATGACAACCGTCATTTTCGCAGTTTGTGTGATTATCGCAAGGTTTTCCGCATTGGTGGCATTGTGAAATAATATCATCCGTGATTCTTTCACCAAGACGATTATCAAATACAAAGTTTTTACCAATGAATTTACTTTCTAAACCTTCCGCTTCAATTTGTTTAGCATAATTAATGATTCCGCCTTCTAACTGAAACACATTTTTAAAACCTTGGTGTTTAAAATAAGCACTAGCTTTTTCGCAGCGAATTCCTCCGGTACAATACATTACCAGATTTTTATCTTCTTTATGGTTTTGAAGCTGTTCGTTGATTATGGGTAAACTTTCTCTAAACGTTTCAACATCTGGAGTAATCGCATTTTTAAAATGTCCAACTTCACTTTCATAGTGATTTCTAAAATCAACAACGATAGTGTTTGGATCATCTAAAATCTCGTTGAATTCTTTGGCTTTCAAGTGAACGCCAATATTAGTTACATCAAAAGTATCATCATTCAAACCGTCGGCAACAATTTTGTGACGCACTTTAATAGTCAATTTTAAAAACGAATGGTCATCATGTTCTACAGCTTCATTCAAACGAATGCCTTTCATGAAATCATAAGCTTCAAGAGTTGTTCTAAAAGCCTCCAAATTTTCTTCCGGAATACTCATTTGAGCATTTATTCCTTCATTGGCAACATAAATTCGGCCTAAAGCATCAAGTGCATTCCAGGCTAGAAATAAATCATCACGAAATTTTTTGGGATCTTCAATTTTGGCATACGCATAGAAAGACAACGTAAGACGTTGTTTACCTGCATCATCGATCATGACAGCTCTTTCTTCTGCGCTCAAAGTGTTGTACAGTTGCATGCTATAAACAGTTTTAAGTTAAGAATATATAATCGAATTCTATTTTCTGAGTGAATTCGGGCGCAAAGGTAGGTTTTTCTTTTCGATTTCAAAAACAATTAACTAACCCTGTTTGAACCATATAAGAGATTTAAGCTCATTTTATTTTTTGTTTTTAAAATGTAATCGTTGCGTGTTTTGCTTTGCAACTTTGTTGCGTTAACAAAAAATAAATACTGTTTATCAATACGTTATAAAAATTTCACTAAATTTATAAGGTACAATTTTAACATTTATGATTATGAATGCTTTAAAACTACCCAAACCACTCTTCCCAATTCTTTTACTTTTAACAATTTTAATCTCTTGTAAAAAAGAAAAACCAAAAGCCCCTCCTCCCATGCAAGCGCCTTTTGTAACCGTCAAGAGCGAAGATGTCCCTATTTACAAAGATTTTGCCGGACAGACTTTTGGAGATTTAGACATTGAATTAATCGCCAGAGTTGATGGAATTTTAACCGGAATTCATTTTAAAGAAGGTCAGCGCGTTAAAAAAGGGCAATTATTATACACCATTGATCCGCTGGAATACGATACAAAAGTGGAACAAGTGCGCGGTCAGGTAGCTGCGGCACAGAGTAATGTTGTAAATGCCGAAGAAGAATTAAAAAGAATTCGTCCGCTTGCAGACATGAATGCCGTAAGTAAAAGAGAATTAGATGCGGCTGTAGCCAAAGACAAAGCGGCAAAATCTAACCTAAACAGTATTCAGGCAAGTTTACGAAATCAGCAGATAGAAAGAAGTTACTGCAATATCCTATCTCCAATCGACGGCGTTATTGGTCTTTCGAATGCTAGGTTAGGAGATTATATTACCAAAATTGGAAATGACTCTAAATTAAACACTGTTTCGAAACTAGAAAAAGTTAGAGTTCAATTTACTGTCAGTGAATCAAATTATCTGCAATATCAAAAACAAGTCAAAGACGGAGAACGAATTACCGATCTTGCTTTAATCCTTTCAGATGGAAGTACACATCCATACAAAGGAAGTCTCAATTTCTCTGACACAAAAATAGACCCAACAACAGGAACTGTAACTATTGAAGCACAATTTCCTAATCCAGACGGAACTTTACGATCCGGGCAATTTGCTAAAGTTCGTGTTTTACTCCGAACTCAAAAAGATGCAATAGTTGTTCCTCAAAAAGCCGTAACCGAAATTCAAGGATTATTCCAAGTCTCTATTATTGACGATAAAAACACCATTCAAACCCGAATGGTCGAAGTGGGACAGAAAATAGGTATCGATTGGATTATTACAAAAGGTTTAAAACCCAACGAAAAAGTCGCCATTATTGGCAATCAGTTTATTCAGCCTGGATCAACAGTCGTTCCAGTTCCCTACGTAGCCGACAAAGATAAAAAGCAGATTGCATCATCTCTAAACAATTAGATTATGGATAATTTCTTTGTAAGACGACCAATCGTTGCTATTGTACTCTCCATTTTTATTGTCCTTATTGGAGGACTTTCGGTTCTGTCAACGCCCATTGCGCAATATCCTGAAATTGCACCGCCTCTCGTTCAGGTTTCTACAAGTTACCGCGGAGCCAATGCACTAAATGTTGAACAAGCCGTTGCAACACCCATCGAACAAAAAGTAAATGGTGTCGAAAATATGCTTTACATGCAGTCGACTAATACAGGTGACGGAAGTATGACGCTTTCGATCACTTTTGATATGGGAACAGATTTGGACAATGCGACGATGTTAACCCAAAACAGAGTTGCTGAAGCGACCAACAAACTTCCAAACGATGTAAAAACAACCGGAGTTACAACCAAAAAGTCATTATCAATGCCCATGTTGATTTTGTCTTTGTATTCTCCCAATAAAACTTTCGACAATAACTTTTTGACCAATTATGCGAGCATTAATCTTGTAGATGCACTCGCCCGTATTAAAGGTGTTGGAGAAGTTACCCTTTACGGAGGAAGTAATTATGCCATGCGAATTTGGGTCAAGCCCGATATCATGGCAAAATACAATTTAACCGTTCCCGATATTATACGATCGATTCAGGAACAAAACGCCATTGCGCCTGGAGGAAAATTTGGTGCGCCGCCAGCAACCCAAAACAACGAATTCACGTATAATGTAATGCTGAAAGATCGTTTGGTAAATCCAGAAGATTTCGAAAATATCATTCTAAAATCAAACATAAACAATCAGCAGGTTCGGTTGAAAGATGTTGGAACAGTAACACTCGGAACCGAAAGTTATGCATCAGTTGCCAAACTCAACGGAAATCCCGCAGGAACTATCGGAATCAAACAAATGCCGGGTTCCAACGCTCTTGAAGTTGCCGAAAATGTAAAAAACACGATTGAACAACTCAGCAAAAGATTTCCTCAGGATTTAAAATATGCTGTTTCATTAGACACGACTTTAGCAATTTCTGAAGGAATCAACGAAATCATGCATACTTTAGTTGAAGCCATTATTTTGGTAATTCTGGTAGTTTTTATATTTCTGCAAAACTGGCGTGCGACCTTAATTCCGCTTTTAACCGTTCCCGTCTCCTTGATTGGAGTATTTATGCTCTTTCCGTTGCTAGGGTTTTCTATAAATGTACTTTCACTTTTAGGATTAGTACTCGCCATTGGGATTGTTGTCGACGATGCTATTGTGGTGGTTGAAGCCGTAATGCATCATATCGAACAAGGAATGTCTCCGCGAGAAGCCACAAATCAGGCGATGCGTGAAGTTTCGGGACCCGTAATTGCCATTGCGATTGTTTTAACTGCCGTATTTATTCCGGTTGCTTTGACTCCGGGAATTACCGGAAGATTGTATCAGCAATTTGCTATTACAATTGCTATTTCGGTGATTTTCTCTGCATTAAGTGCTTTGACTTTAAGTCCGGCTTTATGTTCACTTTTGCTAAAACCAAATCAGGAAGCAAAAGGCTGGCTCGGAAAATTCTTTAAATGGTTTAATGTTAAGTTTGGTGCTTTTACCAATAAATACAGAGGTTTTTCAGGATTTCTAATTAAGAAAACAGCCCGAAGTTTAATTTTTATCGGAATTGTGGTTGGAGCCATTATTCTTTTGGGAGGAAAAATTCCAGGCGGATTTGTTCCCGAAGAAGATCAGGGTTATATGTTTGTCAATATTGAACTTCCCGGTGCTTCTTCTCTAGAAAGAACCGGCAAAGTCATTCAAAAAGTGGAACATATTTTATCTAAAAATCAAGGTGTTGAATATTATACTTCGGTTGCCGGATTTAGTTTAATCAAAAACTCGGTTGCCACTAATAACGGATTTTTCTTCGTTGCCTTAAAAGAATGGAAAGAACGTGAACAAGATGTTTTCCAAATTCTGAAAGAAGTCAACGGAAAAGTAGTTTTCGGAATACCCGAAGCGACAGTATTTGCTTTTGGGCCTCCGCCGATTACAGGAATTGGAAACGCTGCCGGATTCTCGATGATGCTTCAGGATAAAGAAGGAAACACGCCGCAATATCTTTTTCAAAATGCCCAAAGGTTTATGGCTGAAGCGAAAAAAAGGCCTGAAATTGGAACCATCCGAACGACCTTCAATCCAAATGTTCCGCAGATTAGTCTGGATATTGATCGGGAAAAAGTATCAGAACTGAATCTTTCCTTATCCGATGTCAATCTTGCCATTGGTGCCAGTTTGGGAGGTCAATACATAAACGAGTTCAATAAATTCGGACGACAGTATATTGTTTTGCTTCAGGCAGATCCAAGTTTTACCGTAAATCCCGAAGACATTAATAAAATATTTGTCCGAAGTCGGGATAATAAAATGATTCCAATTACGAGTATTGCCACCATTCGAAAAGAAAGCGGACCCGAATTTACAACACGTTTTAACTTGTATCGTGCCGCAGAAATTGGAGGAACGCCCTCACCAGGATTTACTTCGGCAGAAGCCATGAAAGCATTACAAGAAACCGCTGCAAAAGTTCTTCCCGCGGGAATGGGTTACGAATGGGCCAATATGAGTTATCAGGAAAAACAAGCCGAAGGAAAAGGAAATACCGTTTTTATCATGGCCTTGTTTTTTGTGTTTTTAATTCTCGCTGCGCAATATGAAAGCTGGAAATTACCTTTCAGTGTTTTACTCGGAACACCATTTGCCGTTTTTGGTGCTTTCCTCGGATTATATCTCTGCAGGTTATTAAGTCCGGATTATGTAAATAATGTTTTTGCGCAAATTGGTCTCGTAATGCTGATTGGTCTTGCTGCCAAAAATGCTATTTTGATCGTAGAATTTGCCAAAGAAGAATACGAAAAAGGAATGCCGGTTAAAGAAGCCGCACTATATGCTGCCAAATTACGTTTCCGACCAATTTTAATGACGGCTTTTGCTTTTATCTTGGGAGTTGTTCCATTGTTAACCGCAAGTGGAGCCGGAGCGCAAGCCAGAAAAGTAATGGGAATGACGGTTTTTAGCGGAATGCTGGTCGCCACTATTTTGGGCGTTTGTCTGATTCCGGTGTTATTTGTATTTATTGAAACATTCGGAAAGAAAAAACCGGAGGAAATCGATGAACCTAAAGAGGAAGAAAAATGAAAAATCTAAAAATACTTTCAGCGTTATTTTTGATGGTTGTTTTTCCTTACGGATGCATGGTTGGGCCAAAATACGTCAAACCCGAACAACCTCAGGCAGATACTTTCCGCTTTGGCGATCAAACTAAAGACACCACAAAATCAGTTACCGCCATCAAATGGTCATCGATATTTAACGATGATGTATTAATTGGCCTGATTGAAAAAGGAATTCAGAATAATTACGATCTGAAAATTGCTTTGGCACGTTTAGAACAAGCAAAAGCCAATCTCGGAATTGCAAAAGCCGATTTATTTCCTGCTTTTCAATATTCCGGACAGGTAAATAGTACCGAAACGATTATGCAGCCTTCATCGGCTTTGGCCAATATGTCTTGGGAACTGGATTTTTGGGGAAAATACCGCCATCAAAATAAAGCGTTGCAAAATGAACTTTTAGCGACTGATGAAGCCCGAAAAGTAATTCTCTCAAATATTGTGAGCACTATTGCTATTTCTTATTTTGAATTGCGTGATTTTGATAATCAATTGGAAATTACAACACATACATTAGAAACCAGACAAAAGGCGTATGATATTATTAACGAACGTTTTATAAGTGGTTACGTTGCCGAATTGGATAAGGTTCAAATTGAACAGCAAGTTGCGATTGCCGAAGCAAATATTCCGTTAATCAAAAGACAGATTACGGCTCTGGAAAATTCAATTTCGATTTTGGTTGGACAAGTTCCGCAACCAATTCAGCGTGGAAAAACGAATAGTGAATTGTTGATTTTAGCCACTTTTCCAACTTCGATTCCATCATCTTTATTAGAAAACAGACCCGATGTAAAACGTCAGGAATATTTATACAAAGCGGCTTATGAAAGAATTGGTGTTGCACAGGCCTTGCGTTATCCATCATTTAATATTGCTGCCGTTGCAGGTTTTACCAGTATTATGGTGGGAGATTTATTTAATGATGGTTCGTATATGCAGAATGTTGGCGCAGGCGTTACGGGACCAATTTTCAACTTCGGAAAAAACAAACGCCGTGTTGATGTAAATCGACAAATTGCGGAAGAAGTAAAATTCAATTTCCAGAAAACCTATTTAACCGCAATTGCCGAAGTCGAAAATTCTCTTCAAAACGTGGCAATGTTCAAAGAAGAATGGACCGCAAGAAACCGACAGGTTGTAGCCGCACAAAAAAACTATGATCTCTCAAACGCAAGATATTACAACGGTTATGTTTCATATCTGGAAGTTCTGGATGCCCAAAGATCTTTGTTTGAAGCGCAGTTGAGTCTTTCTCAATTAACTCAAAAACAATTAAGTTCTATGGTTCAGTTGTATAAAGCGCTTGGCGGAGGATGGAATTGATTTTTTTGAGGTTCAAAGGTACAAAGAGACAAAGGTTCAAAGTTTTTTTTAAGTTGCTAAGATTTTGAGACGCTAAGATTCTAAGTTTTTTTCTTTTTATATCTAGTTATCATTCCGTAGGAATGTTTCATCGGTAGAAAAAAATGGCGATCTCCCATATTTACGTTCCTTAGGAACGTTTGATGTTATCAGATTATAAAAAACGATACCAAAATCAAACGTTCCTACGGAACGTAAAACAATGACAACAATATAATTTTCTACCGATAAAATGTTCCTACGGAACAAGGAAACATATAAAATGAAAAGAGGGCTGTTTCAAAATTGAAACAGCCCTCTTTTAAATCTTTGTACCTATGTACCTTTGCTGCTATGAGCCTAAACCTTAGAACCTCAGCAACTCAGAATCTTAGTAACTTAAGAATTAACAGAATTCGTTAAACGCATCTTGCAAGTTCTCAGCGATTAATTCTGCTGGACGACCTTCGATGTGGTGACGCTCTAACATGTGAACCAATTCTCCGTTTTTGAACAAAGCCATAGATGGCGATGATGGAGGAAAAGGAAACATATGTTGTCTAGCAGCATCAACAGCTTCTTTATCAACACCAGCAAAAACTGTAATAAGGTGATCTGGTTTTTTAGCGCCTTCTAAACTCATTTTTGCTCCCGGACGTGCATTTCTTGCAGCGCAACCGCAAACAGAGTTTACAACAACTAAAGTGGTACCTTCCGCTTTGATAGCATTTTCAACAGCTTCAGCACTATGTAAATCTTGAAACCCAGCAGCTGTAAGTTCAGCCTGCATTGGTTTTACCATTTCTTCTGGATACATATTTTTATTCTTTTAAATTTTACTTTTGAACTGCAAAGTTACAAAGTTTACTCGCAACTACTTAATTTGAAGTATAAAGTTTTGTTATAGTTCAATATAAAATTCTAAGCCTCGTATTTCAGAATATTTAAACTGCCACTTGTTTTACTTTTTTCTCAGGAAATTGATAATTATATTGTTTTAAATGTCTGTTTCTACCTCTCATTTTACGCTTTGTTGTTAAAACCGTTTCCTTATCTTGTTCAGAAATCTCAATAGTTGAAAGATAATTACTTACATATCTTTTAAGAACTTCCATATTATCAACTTCTATAGAATATATCGTTTTTTTGCCTTCATATTTTACCTCGACCAAATTTGCTTTTTTTAATTCCAATAAATGTTTGGAGATTGTGGATTGTGCCAGCGGAATTAAATCAACAATTTCGCCGCAAGTTCTATTGTCTTTTCTCCATAAAAGGGTCATAATTTGAATTCTTGTAGGATGACCCAGAGCCTTGCAGATCTTTCCTATTGCTTCCGTTTCGATATCAAATTTTAAACATTTAGTAGTTCCCATAATCCGCCTCAATTAATGAATGAATTTTGTATTATTTTTCAAATACAAAATTAGTTGGCCGGACATCTTTTAGATCGCTTCAAAAAGTCATAAAAATAAAATAATAAGGTATTTTTTATGCAATCATGTCACAGTACTCAAAGTATGCACTACTTATTGCGATAAAAAAATTAGAATAAGATGGTCCGCAGATTTTACAGATTTAGGCCGATGTACGCTGAGTTTTTATCTTAACTGAATAAAACTCGAAACAATGCTTTTATAAAAGGTACTTTTGGGCATTTTAAAATCACTTGAAGATCTTCAAATAAATTAGTTTCTTCATCTAAGAATTTAAAAATCAATTGTGGATTTTCTTTTTTGAATAAAGAAGAAAAAATAGAACTTCCCAATTCATTATGGCGATACAGAATATCTAAAAACAATAAATCATAAAACCAAAATCGGCTTTTTTTATGAAATGCTTTCATATTGAGTGATTCTGAGATTTCGGGAGAAGTATTATCAGAAAGAAATTTTACTAATCCTGAGGATTTTTTATCCGCGTTTTTAAAAGTATAGCCTGTACTTGCTTTTGTCCATCCGCCGGCAGTTCCAATGTTTAAAACTCGTTTGGTATTTTTCTTCCAAAATGGATAAGAAGTCATTGGAATGTTTCCCTGCTCCTTTTCGATAATTTTATAATGCTGAATTCCGAGTTTTTGTAAATAGATTTGAATTTCATTTTCGTATTCTGCTGTAGGAAGCAGTTTTTCTGAAAACAAAGTATACTCAACCAAAGCTTCGGTTGCAGAAGTTGGTAAAACATACATAAACCTTGTGTTTTCTTTTTGTTCTACCGAAAAATCCATGAAAGTAACTTCTTCAGGATTGAAAACTTCTGATTCTGATTTTATAAACCAGCCTACAAAGTGCTGCTGTAAAACCGGATATTTGGTTTGACTTTCGGCGAAAGCCTTAGTATAAATACTGTTGAATAAACAATTACAGGTATATCTGTTTTCTTCTGTTCCAACAAAAACATGGGTTTCGAGTTCGTTGATATCGGTTACTTTTTCATTTAGAAAAGTAATATTCTGCTGATTTGAAATGGCTCCGAAAGCGAAACCATAAAATTCTAATCCATTGATTTTATTATAGGTATAAGGCTTTAATTCAAGATCTCGTTTAAAGTTTTCATTGGCAAACAAAGCCAAATCCCATTTTTTAGAGACAATCGGATTCCAAATAGAATCTTCTTTTTCCCAAAAACACCAAGTTCTGTCATTTGTTTTCTTCGAATCCTGATCTAAGAGCAAAATTGATTTATCAGAGAAGTTTTTAGATAAAACCATTTTATAAACTGTCATTAAAGATGCCAGTCCGGTTCCTGTAAAAATGTAATCGAAATGTTTAATTTGCGAAGAATTCATTCTCAAAAATAAGAAAATTTATTCTTTCCCTTTTTCTAAAAGAAGGTTAAAATCCTTTGGACTCAAATAATTGCTGTACTGCAGTATAATCTCGTTTTTCTCATTCAAAACACACAAAACTGGATATACAATTTGATCGTTAATGGTTCCAAGCTGTAAAGCCAGTTCATGAACCCCAACATTATTTCCCGAAGGTTTGTATTTAAATGTCTGATTATTAAAAGTAATATCTCGTTTTTCTTCAGCATTCAAATCAATAAAATAGAAATTTGAGTTTAGTTTTTCGATAATTTCCTGATTTTTGAATGTTGTAGATTTCATTCGCTGGCAAAACTGACACCAATCGGTATGGATGAAAACGATGATTTTTCGCTTTTGAATTTGCTGTAAACTATCCACCTCCTCAAAAGTTCTGCTTTTTAACTGGCAGAATCCTGTTGAAATTATCCCGAAGAAGAAGAATATTATAAATAGCTTTTTCATGTTGTTGTTTTTTAGCCCACAGATTAACACAGATTGAACGGATTATATGATTTTTTTGTTACAACGACATTAAAATTTTCATCTCATTAAACTGGACTGAAGTCCAGCTCTACAATATGAATTGAGCCTATGGCTCTTTAAGTTCCAACGGAACGAACTATGTTGTAGGGCTGGATTTGATGATTGCGTATTTTTTTTCATTACAATGACCGTTTCGTACCATTAAACTGGACTGAAGTCCAGCTCTACAATATGAATCGAGCCTATGGCTCTTTAAGTTCCAACGGAACGAACTATGTTGTGGAGCTGGATTTGATGATTGCGTATTTTTTTTCATTACAATGACCGTTTCGTACCATTAAACTGGACTGAAGTCCAGCTCTACAATATGAATCGAGCCTATGGTTCTTTAAGTTCCAACGGAACGAACTATGTTGTGGAGCTGGATTTGATGATTGCGTATTTTTTTTCATTACAATGACCGTTTCGTACCATTAAACTGGACTAAAGTCCAACTCTACAATATGAATTGAGCCTATGGCTCTTTAAGTTCCAACGGAACGAACTATGTTGTAGGGCTGGACTTTAGTCCAGTTTAATTATGGATTGGCATTATTTCAATTTATATTGTTATGAAATCTGTGAACGATAAATTTACCTCAAAGTATATCGCAACCCAAAAAACCCTCGAATAGTTTGGTTTTGTCCATAAACATACGTTGTATCAAAAGTTAATCCGTATGGGTTATCTGGAGTTCTAAGTACTTTTCCTGCCGCATCGTATTGCACATTTTTATCAAAAGGATCATTCGTTCTCGAAATCAAAAAAGGATTATTCTGCTTTGGAGTAAAGTTCAGCAAATTTTTGATACCGCCGTAAAGCTCGAAATTCTTCCAGCCTGTGTATGTAAACTGAATATTTTGAATGCTGTACCAAGGCGAATTTGGATTTCTTGGATCGTATTCGTTCAGCAAAGGCAGTTTCATCGGACTGTAAACATTTCCAGTATAATCCAGCAATAAATTCCAAGGCTCTATTTTATAAGATACACTCCATGTTCCTGTGAATTTTTCGGTTAGAAAAGGTCTTTCTGAAATTCCGTCCTGAACATTTTTATTGTCTAAAACCGTTGCACCCAGAATGAACTTTAAACCATTAGTAAAATTAACATCAACATTGGTGCTGATTCCCTGACTGATAGCGTAACCATCAATATTATCGTAAATGATTTTATTAGGATCGGTTTCATAATCTGAAATGATTTTATTGCTGAAACGAGTATAAAAAGCCGTCGTTTCGATTCCGATAAAAGTTCCGTTATTAAGGTTTATTTTCTGAATATAATTCAAGTTTACGTTTACAGATTGTTCGGGTTTCAAATCATTTTTAATTACAACTTCTCTTGAACCTGTAAGTGCAGCGTGATCTTCGGTAAATAAATTCACAACTCGAAATCCCGTTCCGGCATTTAATCTGAAAATCGTATTGTCATTTGCTTTAAAGCGATACGCAAATCTTGGTGTAAAAATAGAACCGTGAATCGAGTTATAATCGTAACGCGCTCCCAGCAAAACCTGACTTTTTGGTGAAAACGTAATTTCATCCTGAACAAAAATTCCCGGTAACCAGGTACTTTCAGCATCTTTTGTTGCCGGAGTATTGTCGTCATAATACGAATATCGATTCGCAATTCCGGCAAGTAAATCATTACTACCAATCTTTTTATCCCAAGTCAATTGCAGGAAACCAATTTTTTGATTCGCAATGAATGATGTTGTTCCGTAGCGGCTGTCTTGATAATGCACATTTCCGGAAAAAGAAAGCATTAGTTTTTCTTCAAACGGCAATTGGTAACTTCCTATTAATTCTGCTCTTTTGGTATAAATGCTTTCGCCATAAATTTCGTCGCCACCTCTGTACTTTTTCTCCCAACGGACGTCTCCGCCCCAACGATCTTCATACATTCCGCGCGCTGCAATCGTAAAAAGGCGATTATCATTTCTGTGAAAACTCCATTTATTAAAAACCGAAATACGGTCAGAAAGCGTTACATCAGTAAAATTATCGTTGTCTTTATCAATAACCTGATTGTAGCTGAAATAATTAATTCCCAAAAGCGAAGTCGCTTTTTTGCCGACATTAAACTTCATTCCCAAATCAAGATTGTTTTCAAAATAAGTCGTTGTAAAATAATCCGCAGAAAACATTGGGGCGTTTGTTGGGTTTTTAGTGATAATGTTGATCAAACCTCCAACGGCCTCACTTCCGTAAAGAGACGAGGCGGGACCTTTTACAATTTCTATTCGTTCCACCAAAGAATTCGGAATTCCGGATAAACCATAAACTGTCGAAAGACTGCTTACAATTGGCATTCCGTCAATCAAAACTAAAGTATACGGACCTTCCAGACCGTTTATGTGAATATCGCCCGTATTACAAACGCCACAATTCAACTGCGGCCGAACGCCGTTTATATTTTGAAGCGCATCATAAATACTAGGTGTTGGATTTTTTTTGAAGAAAACCGGAGAATAAACCTCAACAGGAACGGCACTTTCTAAACGTTTCACCGGTTTTAAAGTTCCAGAAACTACTACTTCGTTAAGCTGGTTTTCGTTGTCTTCTAAATCAATATCAAGATTTAGGTTTTGTCCTTTTGTAATTGAAAATCTTTGTGTCACTGGTTTAAATCCAGTCGAAGTTGCTTGAATTTTTCCATCTTCAATAGTAACATTTTCAAAAACATAATAACCTAAACTATCTGAAACTGTTTTTTGTTTTGTTCCTAATAGTTGAACATTTGCGGTTTGTAATTTTTGTCCGTTGCCAGTTATAAAACCAGAGATTTTAGAGGTTTGCTGGGCAAAAGAAAAGTGTAAATTAAATAATATCAATATCCAAATTGACTTTTTCATCGTGGTAAAATTAAATTTAGACAAAACTAAAAATTAAATTTGACAAATATTGGTTTTAAATTTAGAAATTTATAACTTTAGATATGTCAATATGTTATATTTCTATTTACCTTAAGATTTAAAGAGAAATAAAACAAATTCAATAGCGTCCAGCTTTAGCTGGATGAAAATATAAATGAAACCAATAGGTCTTTAGCCAAACCGATACAATTTGGCTAAAGACCTGTTTCGATTCAAATCTAATTCCCCTAGCCGAAGCTAGGGGCTATTTAAACTTTATAAACTTCAAAAATCCTCATCAATAAGTTCTTTATTGATTACAGCTCCGGCGAAAGATCCTGTAGAAACCGCAATGGCCACAGATCGCATTTGAGTCGTACAATCTCCGCTCGCATAAATTCCTGCATCGTTTGTTTTCTGCATAAAATCAACTTTTAGCAAACCTTGTTCGTTTATGTCGCAGCCCAAATCCGCCGGCAATGAACAATGCTGTTCAAATGGTGGTCTTGCATAAATGGCTTTAACGGCAACTTTTTCCTGATTTTTGAAGATGATGTTTTTGACATATCCCTCTTTGTGTTCAAAGGAATCTATTACTTCCTCAAAAATTTGAACTCCATGTTTCTTAAGTATTTCGGTTTGTTCTAAAGTCAAAGTTGATTTTCCATTCGTGCATAATCTCAAATCTTTTGTCCAATTCGAAATCAGTTTAGCAAAATCAAATGCCATTTCGCCATTTGCAATGATGGCTGTTTTTTCATTTTTAACTTCATAACCATGACAATACGGACAATGTAAAACCGAAATTCCCCAGCAGTCTGCAAACCCTTTAATCTCAGGAAGCAGATCTTTAACTCCGGTTGCAAACAGGATTTTTCTTGAATTGAAAGTTTCACCAGATTCCGTTGAAACTTCAAATCCGCTTTCTTTCTTGACCGCCTTTACGGCAAGTCCGTTATAAAAATGAACCGTTTTATAGAGATCGACTTGTAATTTGGCTTTCGCCGAAATCACAGCGGGCTTTTCACCATCTTGGGTAATAAAATTATGTGAATGCGGCGTTTGTCGGTTACAAGGCAAACCGCTGTCTATAACCAAAACCTGACGCAGAGCGCGTCCTAAACTCATTGCTGCAGATAATCCGCTGTAGCTTCCGCCAATGATGATAACATCATATGTATAATTGTCTTTCATAATTTAAATATTTAAGATGTTCTTGATATCGGAAAAAGATCCTTTTTTGGAAACAAACCTTCATGATAATCTATAATTTCATCTTCTGTACAAAGACATTTTTTAAGTTCGTTGAGAATTTCAGTTTCTTTTATTTTTTGACCAATGAAAACAAGCTCATTCAATCTGTCTCCAAAATTAGCAGTCCAGCGTTCTTCTATTATATCCTGAAATTCAACGAAATTGTTAAATGTCATTCGTTCACTTAACGGCATACTCGCCCACCAGACCCCTGCTCCTTCAGCTTTAATTGATCCACCAGCTTGGCTCCAATTAATAGCCTGCTCCGGTCGGGATGCCATCCACAATAATCCTTTACTTCTAATGATGCCAGCCGGAAAATCTGAAGTAATAAAATTCCATAATCGATTGGGATGAAAAGGTCTCGGATCTCTAAATACAAAAGAATTTATTCCATATTCCTCCGTTTCCGGCGTATGAATTCCTTCTAATTCTCTAATCCAGCCTGCTGAATTTTCGGCTTCTTCATAATTGAATAATCCTGTATTTATAATTTCATTCGGATTTACTTTTCCAAAAACCGAAGTGATTATTTTCGCCACAGGATTCAACTTCTGAATCGAGGCTTTTAGCATTTTTAATGATTCTGAATCGATAAGATCTGTTTTATTCAAAATAATAACATTGGCAAACTCTACCTGATCGACCAAAAGATTGACTATTGTGCGAGTATCGTTTTCAATCTCTGATAAATTTTGTTCCTGCAAAGTTTTAGCCGAACCAAAATCCTTAAAAAAGTTAAAGCTATCTACAACAGTAACCATCGTATCGATGTAACTAAACTTAGACAAATCAATATTTTCCTCTTCATTTACAAACGAAAAAGTTTGAGCAACTGGTATGGGTTCACTAATTCCTGTACTTTCAATAAGTAAATAATCAAATCTGTTTTCCTTTGCTAATCTTTCAACCTCAACCATTAAATCTTCGCGCAAAGTACAGCAGATACAGCCATTTGTCATTTCAACTAATTTCTCTTCGGTTCGGGACAAAGTATTTTGATTTTTCACAAGTTGTGCATCAATATTAACTTCACTCATGTCATTAACGATTAGGGCGACTTTTAATCCTTCTTTATTATGAAGAATATGATTAAGAAGCGTGGTTTTTCCTGCTCCAAGAAATCCGCTTAATACTGTAACAGGCAGTTTTTTCATTTGTGTATGCTTTTATGATTTATATAATTAGTCAAATGCCCGATAATCATTCCTATTCCTCCAAAATAAATCAGGTCCAGATGAATCTCTAAGAAGATTTCAGTTAAAATACTGATCCAGATTAAACTCAATGAAACAATCAAAATCGACGAAACCAACAGACTTGATTTTTTCGTAATTTTGAGAATTGCAAATAAGCCTATCGAAGCAAATACTAAATCGATAATTGGATTGTGACTTAAGCCCAAAGGAAGGATTGTTAAAAATGGGAAAATCAAACAATGAACCAGACAGATCGTCGCACTTGAAATTCCTAAAATATCGTAAAAGGATGAGGTTGTTTTCTTCATTTCTTGTACATTTGCTTAATGCAATTTTGTTGCAAATATACACATTAAAATCAATTGCAACATTGTTGCGTTAAATTTTTTAATTCAAAATAAAATGAAAGCTACACGTAACACTACAGCAAAGACAGCCGTTTTAGAGGTTTTTGAGAAATCTAAAACAGCACTGTCCCACACCGAAATTCAAAAACAATTGAACGATGTCTGCGATCGCGTTACCATTTATAGAATTTTAGATCGTTTGGTTAATGATGATATCATTCATAAAATTTCGAATCTTGACGGTACGGTAAAATATGCAAAATGCAATCATTCACATCAAAGAGTACACATTCATAATCATGCTCATTTTAGCTGCGAGAACTGCCATGAAATTACTTGTCTCGAAACTGTAAAGCCAAGTTATATTATGCCTCATAATTATAAAGTAAACGAAATAAACTTCACACTTTCTGGATTATGTCCAAAATGTTTGAATTCTAACATTTAAGTTTTAGACAAGTCTAAAAATATTGTTGAGCGAATATAATTTTTCTATATATTTGGTAAATCAATATTTTAAAAATGACCAAATCATTAGAAGAAGTTAACCAATCGGTTGCTACAGAACATAAAAAAACAGGTTTCAGGAAAATATTAGCCTTTTTAGGCCCGGCATATTTAGTAAGCGTTGGTTACATGGATCCCGGAAACTGGGCCACCGATATTGCCGGCGGAAGCCAGTTTGGCTACACTTTAGTCTGGGTTTTGCTAATGAGTAACTTAATGGCTTTGCTTTTACAGAGTTTAAGCGCAAGACTTGGAATTGTAACGCAGCGTGATTTAGCACAGGCTTCGAGAGAAACGTATTCAAGATTCATCAATTACATTTTATATTTTCTGGCCGAAATTGCGATTGCGGCTTGTGATTTGGCCGAAGTTCTCGGAATGGCGATCGGAATTAATCTTTTATTCGGAATTCCACTTTTTGAAGGAGTTTTGATTACCGTTTTAGATACTTTCCTTTTATTATTCTTAATCAATAAAGGAATCCGTAAAATGGAAGCTTTTATTATTGTTTTGGTCGCCATTATTGGATTTTCTTTCATTTTCGAAATGATTTTTGCAGAACCTGAAGTTCCAAAAATCCTTGCGGGACTTATTCCTTCTATTCCAAATTCAGCTGCTTTATATATTGCAATCGGAATTATTGGAGCAACCGTAATGCCTCACAATCTTTACTTACACTCTTCTTTGGTTCAAACCAGAAAATTCGACCGAAGCCCCGCCGGAATTAAGCAGGCGTTGAAATATAATTTCATAGATTCGACAATTGCTTTGAATTTGGCTTTCTTCGTAAATGCTGCGATTTTAATTCTGGCCGCGGCAACTTTTCACAAAAACGGAATGTTTGAAGTCGCCGAGATTCAGGATGCGCATAAATTTCTCGAACCTTTACTAGGAACAAAATGGGCACCAATATTATTTGCTGTTGCCTTGATCGCTGCGGGACAAAGTTCGACTGTAACTGGAACACTTGCCGGGCAAATTGTGATGGAAGGTTATTTACATTTGCGTATTCAGCCTTGGGTTCGCCGAATCATAACGCGTTTAATTGCAATTGTTCCTGCTTTAATCGTTATTTGGATTTATGGCGAAAGTGTAACCGGAAAACTTTTAATTCTAAGTCAGGTGATTTTGAGTTTGCAATTAGGTTTTGCGATTATTCCGCTGATTCATTTTGTGAGTGATAAATCAAAAATGAATGGTTTCCATATTTCGAGAACTACGCAGGTTGTTTCATGGATCATTGCTGCGATTATTGTTTCATTGAATGCGAAGTTGGTTTATGATGAAATTACGTCTTGGCTTGCAAGTTCAAATCATCCGATAGTATTATGGCTTACCGTTGTGCCGCTTGCTTTTGCTTTCTCGGCTTTGCTTCTATACATTGTGTTCAAGCCTTTTATTGCAAAAGCCAAATCAAAAACTATAAATCACTCGCCACATAACCTGAAACTTCACTTTTCGCAAAAGAAAACTCAGGAAGTAAAAAATATTGCTGTTTCTGTCGATTTTTCTCATGCCGATGAAGCGGCGCTTAATCATGCTTTCGAATTAGGCGGAATGGATGCAAAATACACACTTATTCATGTTGTCGAAACAGTTGGTGCTTTGATCTATGGAATTCACATTCATGATCACGAAACTACAATTGATGAAAAACTATTGTTAGAGTATAAAAAAATGCTTTCAGAAAAAGGATTTAACATTGAAACGGAGCTTGGTTTTGGAAAACCAAACAAAATAATTCCGGAAATCATCAACAATGGTGTTTTTGATATTTTGGTAATGGGAACCCACGGCCACACTGGATTAAAAGATATTCTTTTTGGCACAACGGTAGATAAATTGAGACATAAAATTTCAATACCTTTGTTGATTGTTAAAAAATAGTTCTTTTTAGAGGGACAAAGGTTCAGAGATCCAAAGTGACAAAGGTTTTCTCTCAATCTAAAATCTAAAATCAACACTCTAAAATCTAAAATCGAATGACCTTTTCAGAAGAAAATTATCTAAAATCTATATATCACTTAACAGCGGCTTTAGAAACTGAAGTAAGCACGAATGCCATTGCAGAAATCATGGAGACAAAGGCTTCTTCGGTAACGGATATGCTTAAAAAACTGGCTGATAAAGATTTAGTAAATTATAAAAAATACCAAGGTGTTTCGTTAACCGAAAACGGAAAGCTGGCTGCTAAAATGATTGTTAGAAAACATCGTTTATGGGAAGTTTTTCTGGTAGAGAAACTAAATTTCAGCTGGGATGAAGTTCACGATATTGCAGAGCAGTTAGAACATATCAAATCTGAGCAGTTAATTAATCGTTTAGATGATTTTCTGGGAAATCCTACGGAAGATCCGCATGGCGACCCAATTCCGGATGCTAACGGCCGAATTATCAAAATTGAAAAACAGCTGCTTTCTGAATTATTAGAAAATCAAACTGGAGTTTGTGTTGGCGTAAAAGATACTTCTTCAGAGTTTCTGAAATATCTGGATAAACAAGGAATCGCTTTAGGTTCTAAAATTGAATTTCTTTCTAAAGAATCTTTCGATTTGTCAGTAAAAATTAAGGTCGATGGAAAGGAATTATCTATTTCTAATAAAATTGCTTCTAACTTGTTTGTGAAGCTGGTTTAATTGGGTGAAGAAATAAAAAAATCACACATAAAATATGAATGAATTTAAGATAAATTCAGAGAACAAAGAAAAAGAACTTGAAGATCAATTAAAAAAACTTCCTAAAGAAAAACGGAAAATCTGGCGATTAATCGCCGTTGGAATTATTATGCCTTTTATTGGTCCATATATCCCTATGAGAAAAGGAATGCTAGTTGATAGAATGGGTTACCAGGATTCTGTTTTGATGTTTTTTGCAATTTTTTTGATCGCAATCCCAGCAGGTTGTTATATGCATTTTCAAAAAATCAATAATGAAATATTTGATATTGAATGTCAACTTGAAAATTTAAAACAACAGAATAAGCAAAAAATTGAGCGTGAAATTGTAGAATAAAATTCTAAAAACTAAAACTCTTTTGTGATTCCACAAAAAATATGATTTTCTCTACTATCAGTATTAGATCCTAAAAAATAGTATTTAAATAATTCCCTTTTCAATCATTTCCAACATAACCGGCGACGCATTCTTAAATGTTGGCGGCTGTTCGATAATACTTCCGGCGTTCTTTTTATTTACTTTGAAAGTAACGTCGTTATCTGTAGTAAACAAAAGTGCGGTTAGAAATGGTTTCTTTATGTAAGAACCTAAAACCAATAAAGCTTCATCTAAAGTGTGAACACTTTCAATTTCTTCTGTTTTATAACGAGAAGTTAATGAAATGGAGAATGTATTATCTTCATTCAAAACCAAACGAAAATAGATATTCTTAAGTTCTGTGTCGCCCATAGTTTTAGCCAAAGTCAGTTTTGCAAAAGTTCCAGCCTGGATGCTTTCTTTAACTCGTTCACAAAAAAGGGCAAATATAGGTTCGTACATTTTTTTAAGGTTCTAAGGTTCTGAGATACTAAGGCTCTAAGTTTTTTAAGCTTTTGTTTATTATTTTACCGCAAAGTTGCACAAAGAATTCGCAAAGTTACACAAAGATTTATAAATTTTTTCTTTGTGAACCTCTGTGCTATCTCCGCGCAACTTTGTGGAATAACTTATTTCCCTGTAAATTCAGCTTTACGTTTTTCTAAAAAAGCTGTAGTTCCTTCTTTAAAATCCTCAGTTCCGAAACATTTTCCAAATGATTTTATTTCGGTGTCGAATCCGTTTTTACCATCTTCAAAATTAGCATTGATTGCTTTAATAGCTTTAGCAATCGCAAACGGAGCATTTTTGATAATTTTTTGAGCAATTACGTTCGTAAACGATAAAAGTTCTTCTTGCGGCACTACGTGATTTACTAAACCGTATCGTTTTGCTTCTTCTGCAGAAATCATCGCTGCGGTCATAATCATTTCCATTGCACGACCTTTTCCAACCAATTGTGGTAAACGCTGTGTTCCTCCGTAACCCGGAATTAATCCTAAAGTTACTTCTGGCAATCCCATTTTTGCATTGTCTGAAGCTACTCTAAAATGACATGCCATTGCCAGCTCTAATCCTCCGCCTAAAGCAAAACCATTAACGGCTGCAATAACTGGCTTTTTAAGATTTTGGACATAATCAAATAATAATTCCTGGCCTTCGGCTGCTAATTGTGCGCCTTCAACAACGGTATAATTTGCAAATTCCGAAATATCTGCTCCGGCTACAAAAGCTTTTTCTCCGCTTCCGGTTAAAATAATAACACGAACATCGTCACTTTCTCCTAATAGCTTAATGGCATTACTCAAATCGCTAATTGTCGATTTGTTTAAAGCATTCAGTTTTGTAGGTCTGTTTATTGTGATTGTAGCAACCTTTTCCTCAATAGAAATTAATATATTTTCGTAGTTCATGACGATGAATTTAAGAGTTTGTAATAGGTAAAGAAACTCTAAACGTGGTTCCTTTTCCGTAAGTTGATTCAAAGGTAATTGTTCCTTTGTAATTTTCTATAATGTTTTTGATAATTCCGAGTCCGAGTCCCATACCACTGGTTTTGGTGGTGAATTTTGGTTCGAAGATTCTACCGATATCTTGTTTTTGGATTCCAATTCCGTTGTCTTTTACCGCAATTTCAACATTGTTATTTCGTCTTTTTACCGTAACGACAATCGATTTTTGAAACTGACTTTCGGGAATTGCCTGTGTTGCATTTTTAACCAAATTGGTAATAACACGGATCAATTGCGTACGATCCATTTTCGAAATGATTTCTTCTTCATCGCTTTCGAAAGAAATATATTCTTCGTTGAAAATATCCAAAGCCAATTCGACAACCTCAACCACATTCAAGGTTTCGTTTTGCTGTGCCGGCATAGAAGCAAAGTTTGAAAATGCCGAAGCCACCGCCGTCATCGTATCAATCTGCTGAATTAAGGTTTCAGAGTAATCGTTCATTTTCTGCTTTACGTCAGGATCATTCGGATCAAACTTTCTTTGGAAACTCTGAACCGTTAATCGCATCGGTGTAAGCGGATTTTTAATTTCGTGTGCAACCTGTTTAGCCATTTCGCGCCACGCTTCTTCACGTTCGCTTTGTGCTAATTTAATTGCACTGGTTTCCAGTTTGTCGACCATTCCGTTATAAGCTTTTATCAGGAAGTTGACTTCTTTACTATTGGCTTCTAAAACAATTTTCTCGTTTTTCTGATCTAGATTGGTTTCTTCCAATCTGTCAGAAATGGTTTTTAGGGATTTTGTGATATAGGTCGAAAGGAAATACGCCAAGGCAAAAGCCACAATCAGCATAAAAGAGTAAACCTGACTTAAGCGAATCAGGAATGTATTCAACTCGTTATCATAATAACCGTCATCTTCTAAATACGGAAGGTTTAAAATTCCGAGTGGTTTGAATTTTTCGTCTTTTATTAAACTATACGAAGATCTATTTTTAACTCCGTCGATGGTTTTAATGTCTACAAAACGTTTTTCAATAGAAGAACGAACCAATTTCAAGATATATTCAGGAATTGGCGGCGCAATTTTATCAACGGCGAAAGATTCTTTGGAAGATTTTAAAAGTTTCCCATCAAGGCTGTAAATGTTGATTTCAATTTTGTGAATCTGTGCTAGTTCGTGGATTTTATCTTTGAAGATTAAATCTAAGTTTTGAGTTTTAAGCGGATAAGTCGTTGTAGAAAGCACATAATTGATGTGTTCTTTTACCGCATTTTCTTTTCGTTCTAGTCTTTCTTGGTGATATTCTTTGGCCTCGGTTTTAAACTGAATAATCGAAATCGAAGCCAATAAAAAAGATGCTACAACAATCAATACAATCATCGACAGGAAAATCCTGGTACGAAGAGATAGCATTGTCATTTTAATGTTTAGCATGTTCCTTTTGTTTTTTCGCCACGAATTTCACTAATTTACACTAATTATTTTTTTTGCCACAGATTAAAAGGATTTAAATGATTTTTTTAATCCTCAAATCCTTTTAATCTGTGGCAAAAATTATAAAAATAAATTCGTGCTAATTCGTGAAATTCGCGGCAAACTCTTTTTATTTCTTTTCTCGTATGCGCTTGTAAAATCGAAATCCCAGCATTATTAAAACCGAGAATAAAATGATTCCGATTACGCCGAAAATCCAGTTGATGGCACTTTTTAAAACTACTAAAAAGACAACAGCAAATAAAATAATTGTTGCGCCTTCATTCCATAAACGCATAAAATTATTGGAATATTTTACCTCATCATTTTGTAATTGTTTAAAAATTTGATGACATTTTCCGTGATATAAATATAAAAGAAAAACGAAACACAATTTTACGTGCATCCACGGCATTTTGAGCCATGCATTTCCTAGATCTGTAAAAAACAGCATCCAAAAAGCAAAAATACTTGCCAAAACCGCCGACGGCCATGTAATAATGTACCACAAACGGTAGGCCATAATTTTGTATTGTGCCTGCAAAATTTCTTTTTCGGGAGATGGTTTTTCATTGGCCTCTATTTGATACACAAACAAACGCACAATATAAAACAAACCCGCAAACCAAGTGATTACAAATATAAGATGCAGTGATTTTAGATAATTGTAATATTCCATAAAGTCTTTTTTCTTTACTCTTGCTTCTATTTTCTATTTAGCCCAATCATTAATCCAATTCCCAACAGTTTGGCACCATTCGTCATCGTCATTTAAACATGGAATTGCAAGGAACTCTTCGCCTCCATTTTTTTCAAAATCTTCTTTGGCACGCATCGCGATTTCTTCTAAAGTTTCTAAACAATCCGAAACGAAAGCTGGTGTTACAACTGCTAATTTCTTGATTCCTTTTGCCGGCATATTATCAATTTCAACATCAGTATAAGGCTCTAACCATTTATCTCCCGCTAAACGCGATTGAAATGTCAGACTATATTTATCCGCAGGAAGTCCTAATAACTTAACGACTTGTCTTGTTGTTTCGTAACATTGATGACGATAACAGAAATCGTGCGCCGAAGATGGCGTGTTGCAGCAAGAACCGTCAATTTTACAATGTGATTTCGTTACATCTGTTTTGCGAATGTGACGCTCTGGAATTCCGTGGTAAGAAAACAACAAATGATCATATTCAAATCCAACTAAATGTTTTTGAATTGAATCTGCTAAATTCTTGATATAATCCGGTTTGTTGTAAAATGCCGGAACATCTGTAAAAGTCATGTGCGGGAATTTCTTTTTACGAATTTCTTCGGCTTTCACTAAAATAGTCAAAGTAGAAGCCATTGCATATTGTGGATATAAAGGAAAAAGCATTACATCTGTAACTCCTTTATCGCTCAATTCCTGAAGTCCTTTTTCGATGGTCATACTTCCGTAACGCATTGCCAGAGAAACTGGAACGTTTACAAGAGGCTGCACTTTTTTCTGCATTCTTTCTGAAAGAACAACTAATGGAGAACCTTCTTCCCACCAAATTTTTGCGTAAGCGTGCGCTGATTCTTCTGGTCTTTTTCTTAAAATAATACCGCGAACTAATAATGCTCTCAATAAATACGGAACGTCGATCACGTATTTATCCATTAAAAATTCATCTAAATAAGGTTTTACATCTTTTGTTGTTGGACTATCGGGAGACCCTAGATTTACTAATAATACGCCTTTCATGTTTTTTGCTTTAGGCTTTAAGCGCTAGGCTTTAAGCTTTTATTTATTTTTAAAAATTTCGTCAAAAGTATTCCATTGAACTTTTTAGAAATATGATAATTATTACTTTTTAGTTATGTTCTTATTTATAAAATTGATGTTTTAAAAAATCATTAGTTTTTAACCTTTTTATATTTGTTGAATAGTTTTTCCAACGCTTTATATTCTTCTTCTGTTCCAAAGTTTTCTGTCTGGATTTCTCTTTTAGAACTAATAAGATAAAACTGGCGACAGGAAAGACATATTTTAGCTATTCCTGAAATTTCTTTATTCTTTTTAAAAACCAAAATATCTCTATATTGAGGTGAACAGGCATATACATTTTCAAGCATCTTTAAAGAAGATTTCTCCAAAAAAATATCATTTCTTAAATACTCAGCATCTTTTTGAGATATTACAACCTTAGAAAATCCATCAGAGTTAATTGTTTTGTAAAAAATATCATTATTTACTTTATCTGGATAATTATCAAAAAAGATTTTATCAAAAATAGGATTTTCAATACTTTTCCTGTTATTTTCTTCCATTTCTTCTTCTTTGCTTTTATTTAATGAATAATATTCAACGCTGTCAAAATCAAAAAACATTTTTTCTTCTTTTGATTTACAAGACAGAATTAGGAAAAGTAATAAAACTATTGAATATCTTTTAACCATTAAACATTCGTATTAATCGACATCAAATACTTCTTTGGAGTTGTAGCAAACTTTTTCTTGAAGGCTGCTATAAAGTGACTTCCGGTGCTGTAGCCAATTTTAAGTCCAACTTCGTTTACGTTATAAGAACCGCTATCTAAAAGTTTTCGGGCGAAATCCATTTTGTAATCGAAAAGGAAACCATAAACCGTGTCGCCGTAAATTTGTTTGAAACCCATTTTTAGTTTCTTTAAATTTAAACCAATTTCATCTGCCAGTTCTTGCAATCCCGGAGGCTCAGCCATATTGGCGATGATAATTTCTTTGGCTTTTCGGATTTTTAGAACATTGTCTTCATCAATCAAAAACGGACATTGTTCTGCGTTTGGATCTTCAGTTCGGTTAAAATACAAACTCAATAATTCATATCCTTTTCCTTTGTAATAAAGGTTTTTTATGGATGGATGAAGGTTGTAATGAAACAGCTGACTTAACACAATAGCCATTGAAGGACTAATATTTCCTTCGTTATAATACTTTTTGTCCTTATTATCAGGACTTAAAAAAGTAATATAATCCGCTTCTGCAGAAAACAACGCGTGAAATTTTTTGATGGAAACAATTACCGAAATCACCCACGAGTTTGGAGCCAATTCTAAATTCAATGGCAATTCTTTCTGCGGATTGTATAAAAGCAGCGATTTTTCTTCTTTCAATTCTAAAGCATAATTGCCTTGATTGAACAAAAATTTAGCATTGCCTTTTATACCAAAGTGAAACTGTATCAGGCCTGTACCTATTTCATGCTGTGCATAAAAAGGCTCCGGACCATCGTTTTGAAAACGGATCAGCGTAAAGTCGTCTTCAATTTTTATAACTTCTTGAGAACTCATAGCGATATTTTTTTGAAACTAAAAGCAAAAGAAAAGCAAAATGTTATTTAGAATGACTCTAAACAAATCATTTCAAACAAGTTGATTTTGCTACAAAAGTACTTCTTTTTGAATAAAATGAGACGTTTAGAATCAAAAAAACATACAGCGATACAAAAAGTACTTTTAGCGTTACTTTTATAAACAGTATAGTAATAATTTTGTTGCACTTTATGAAAGTGAATTTATGGAAAACAATAATGTACCGAAACACCTTTATTTTTATTCAGTTGGTCTGAGTTATAAAAAAGCTGATGCAGAGGTCAGAGGTCAATTTAGTTTGGATGCAGTTGCGAAGACTCGCTTATTGGAACAAGCTAAAAACGATGGAATAGAAAGTTTACTAGTTACTTCTACCTGCAACAGAACCGAGATCTACGGTTTTGCAGAACATCCATTTCAATTAATCAAATTGATCTGCGATAACAGCAATGGTTCTGTTGATGCGTTTCAAAGAGTAGGTTTCGTTTATAAAAATCAAGAAGCAATTAATCATTTATTTCGCGTAGGAACTGGTTTAGACAGTCAGATCCTGGGCGATTTTGAAATTATATCTCAAATTAAAACCAGTTTTGCTCATTCAAAATCAATGGGATTAGCCAATACTTTTATGGAAAGATTGGTGAATGCGGTAATTCAGGCAAGTAAAAGAATTAAAAACGAAACGGAGATCAGCTCTGGTGCTACTTCGGTTTCTTTTGCATCAGTACAATACATTCTTAAAAATGTTGAAGATATCAGCAACAAAAACATTTTACTTTTTGGAACTGGAAAAATCGGTAGAAATACTTGTGAGAATTTAGTAAAACATACTAAAAACGAACACATTACTTTAATCAATAGAACTAAAGATAAAGCTGAGAAACTGGCTGGAAAACTAAATTTGATTGTTAAAGATTATTCTGAATTACACTTAGAACTTCAAAATGCCGATGTTGTCGTTGTAGCAACCGGCGCGCAAAACCCAACGGTGGACAAAGCGGTTTTAAATCTTAAAAAACCTATGTTGATTTTGGATTTATCTATTCCGAAAAATGTTCACGAAAATGTAGAGGAATTAGAAGGTGTAACTTTAATTCACATGGATTATTTGTCTCAGTTGACAGATGAAACATTAGAAAACAGAAAATTACACATTCCGGCTGCTGAAGCAATTATCGAAGAAATCAAAGAAGAATTCGTTATCTGGATGAAAGGCCGAAAATTTGCGCCAACGATTAATGCTTTAAAAGAAAAACTAAACGCCATTAAAGTTTCGGAATTAGATTTTCAAAGTAAAAAAATCGCTGATTTTAATGAAGCACAAGCCGAAATCATCAGCAACAGAATCATACAAAAAATCACTACTCATTTCGCAAATCATTTAAAAGACGACGATACCATGGTTGATGAAAGCATCGAATGGATCGAAAAAGTCTTCAAAATAAAAGCTTCTTAAATTTTAATTTTACCATTAAGATATTAAGAGAATTAAGCCAATCTTTGTCAAGAAAATTAAGCCGAGCTAATTTTTGATAAGTCGAACGCAAAGCTTAATTAACTTAATACCTTAATGGTAAAAACAATAATATGTTCTATGACAAAAAAAGAGGTTACGCAATTGGCTTATGAAATTACAGGTTTTGCTATAAAAGTACATAAAGCTTTGGGACCTGGACTTTTAGAAAGCATTTATGAACAATGTCTTAAATACGAATTAGAACGAAACGGATACGATGTTAAACAACAATTAGTTGTAAAAATAGATTATTACGATCTTGAATTAGAATCTGATTTAAGAATAGATTTACTTGTAAATGATTGTGTAGTAGTGGAATTGAAAGCAATAGAAAATTTATTGCCCATTCACGAAGCCCAATTATTAACATATATGAAATTATTACAAAGACCTCAAGGACTATTGATAAATTTCAACACAACAAACATTACAAAATCAATGAAACCACTTGTGAATGATCATTTCGCAAGATTAATTGATTAAAAATAAAATATTAAACCATTAAGAGATTAAGATAAATTAAGTCAATCTTTGTCAAGAGAATTAAGCCAAGCTAAAACACAAGCTTAATAATCTTAAATTCTACACAAAGACTTAATTCTCTTAATGCCTTAATGGTAAAATAAAAAAACATGGCTGAAAAAACAATCAGAATTGGAACGCGCGATAGCGAATTAGCACTTTGGCAGGCACATACTGTCGAGAAAAAACTAAATGATTTAGGTTATAAAACTTCGATTGTTGCCGTTAAATCTCAAGGTGATATTATTTTGGATAAACCGCTTTACGAACTCGGTATTACCGGAATTTTTACTAAAACACTTGACATTGCTATGATCAATGGAGATATTGATATTGCGGTGCATTCCATGAAAGATGTTCCAACGGCTTTGCCAAAAGGAATTGTTCAGGCTGCTGTTTTACCAAGAGCGAATGTTCTGGATATTTTGGTTCATAAGGGAAATCCTGATTTTGACAATAAACCAAGTACAATTGCAACTGGAAGTTTACGTCGTCAGGCACAATGGTTTAATAAATACCCAAATCATACTGTAGTTGATTTACGTGGAAACGTGAATACGCGTATGCAAAAACTAAAAGACAATGATTGGGATGGAGCTGTTTTTGCCGCCGCCGGTTTAGAGCGAATTAACTTAAAACCTGAAAATTACATTGATTTAGACTGGATGATTCCCGCGCCGGCACAAGGAGCAATGCTTGTTGTGGCAATGGAAAATGATAATTATACGCTTGATGCGCTTTCGCAGTTAAATGATATCGAAACTGAGATTTGTACATATATCGAACGTCAGTTTTTAAGAACGTTGGAAGGCGGTTGTACGGCGCCAATTGGTGCTTTGGTAACTTATAATGAAGATGAAGATACACTGCATTTTCAAGGTGTTTTACTTTCTATTGATGGAAAGCAAAAATTAGAAATCAATAAAACCGTTGATATTTCAGAATGGAAAAAACTAGGTTTTCATTCAGCGCAGGAGATTTTAAACAATGGCGGAACAGAATTAATGCAGAAGATTAAAGAATCCCTGAAAAAATAATGGCAAAAGCAACTCAGATATTATCTACTAAAATATTATCTCCTCTTCAAAAACAAGAGTTGACAAAAGCTGGCATCGAAGTAATCGAAGCCGATTTCATTAAAACCGAAAACAAACCTTTCGAACTTAAAAACCTCAACGAAAGTTTGATTTTTACAAGTCAAAATGCGGTTCACAGTGTTTTATCAAATCCAAAATCAGAAGAACTTAAAAGCAAAAACGTGTATTGTGTTGGCTTAAAAACAAAAATCCTTTTATCTGAAAGCGGTTTTAATGTTGTAGCTTATACGGGTTATGCTTCAGATTTAGCAGAAATTATCACTTTGATTTACCGTAATGAAAGCTATACTTTTTTCAGCGGAAACCTGAGAAGAGATACTTTGCCAAGCGCTTTAAAAGAAGCCGGAATAAAATTGAACGAAATTCAGGTTTACGAAACGTCATTACAGCCTCAAAAAATAAAATCTCCAGTTGATGCCATTTTATTTTTTAGTCCGTCCGGCGTTGAGAGTTATTTAAAAGATAATTCCATAAAAAAAGAAACCTGTTTCTGTATCGGTGAAACTACAGCAGAAGCTTTACAAAAAATTACAAAAAATATCATCATTGCAGATCAGCCAACGGTTGAAGACGTACTTGAAGATGTTTTGTCTGAATATAAGTAACAAACGAGATTTCCTGCAAGGTTTCCAAAACCTTGTAGGTATATATTAATCAACAACAATACCTACAAGGTTTTGGAAACCTTGCAGGATAAACAAATAAGAGATGTTAAAAAACGACCTATTTTTAAAAGCATTAAGAGGAGAAACTGTTCAACGTCCGCCAGTATGGATGATGCGTCAAGCTGGAAGATATTTACCGGAATTTATTGAATTGCGTGATAAATACGATTTCTTCACTCGTTGTCAAACTCCGGAATTAGCTGCAGAAATCACCGTTCAGCCAATTCGCAGAATTGCTCCGGATGCTGCTATTTTATTCTCGGATATCTTAGTTGTTCCGCAAGCAATGGGAATCGAAGTTTTAATGAAAGAAAATATTGGTCCGTTTGTTCCAAATCCGATTCGTTCTATGGCAGATGTTCATAGAGTTTACGTTCCGGATATTCAGGAAAGTCTTGGTTATGTAATGGATGCCATTAAATTGACTAAAGAAATGCTGAATGACGAAGTGCCATTAATTGGTTTCGCTGGTTCGCCTTGGACAATTTTATGTTATGCTGTTGAAGGAAGAGGTTCTAAAAGCTTTGACATGGCAAAAGGATTCTGCTTTTCAAATCCAGCTGCAGCACATACTTTATTACAAAAAATCACCGATACCACAATTTTATACTTAAAAGAAAAAGTAAAAGCGGGAGTTGATGCTGTTCAGATTTTTGATTCTTGGGGAGGAATGCTTTCTCCTGTTGATTATCAGGAATTTTCATGGAAATATATCAACCAAATCGTTGAAGCTTTGGCAGATGTTGCTCCGGTTATTGTTTTCGGAAAAGGATGCTGGTTTGCTCTTGGCGAAATGGGAAAAAGCCGTGCTTCTGCTTTAGGAGTTGACTGGACTTGTTCGGCTAGAAATGCTCGTTATTTGTCTGGCGGAAACATTACTTTACAAGGAAATTTTGATCCTTCAAGATTGCTATCTCCAATTCCGACTATTAAAAAAATGGTTCATGAAATGATTGATGAGTTCGGAAAAGATAAATATATCGTAAATTTAGGTCACGGAATTTTACCAAATATCCCTGTTGATCACGCAAAAGCGTTTATTGACGCGGTTAAGGAATACGGACAATAGTTTTAGTTTTCAGTCACGATTGGCTTTCCTTCAAGGTTTTCAAAACCTTGTAGGTATAAAATAAGAAACTATTGAAATAAGAAAGAACACCTACAAGGTTTTGAAAACCTTGCAGGAGATGAAAATGAGAAAGAATGAAATTGGAAGTTCTGGAAAAAGATCGTTATTATCATATTTATAATCGTGGAATTAACGGAATTAACATTTTTGAAAACGATGCTAACAAGCATTATTTTTTAAAGCAATTAGCTAAATATTCTGGAGATAAAATATCGATTTTCGCTTATTGTTTAATGAATAATCATTTTCATTTAGTAATTCGTCTGAATGTTGAAGAAAAAGAGGTAACTCAGGCTTTTTCAAATTTATTCAATTCTTATGCTAAAGCTTTTAATAAACAAACCCAAAGAACAGGAAGTTTATTCGAAAAGCATTTTAAAAGAATAAAGCTAAAAGACGAAAATTACCTAAAGCAGCTCATTATTTACGTTCATTTAAATCCGAAACATCATTTTGATTTAGATTTTAAAGATTTCAAATTTTCATCATATCAGGCTTTCTTATCTGATAAGGAAACAAAAATAGAACGGAACGAAGTTTTAACCTTATTTGGTGATTTAGAAAATTTCATTTTTTGCCATAATCAAAAGAATAATCTTTTAAATGAAACTTATACTTTTGAATGATTCAGGTCTGTCCTGCAAGGTTTCCAAAACCTTGTAGGTCTATTTAAATAATTTTTAAATATCCATATGTCCAATTAATACCTACAAGGTTTTGGAAACCTTGCAGGAAACTTATAAACATGTTAAACAAAGGTTTAAGAGACGAAGAAAGCATCAGGATTGACAATGTCCTAAAAACATTGCGTTCTCTCGACTTTATACCTGAAACTTTAAATGACACCGAAAAATTCGAAGTAGAAAATCAGCTAAAAGAATTTGGACTAAACATTCAATCTTTGGTTGATTATAAAAACGAAGAACTGATTACATTATTAGTTCGCAATCATTTAGATTTTAATCAATTGGAACAATTTGCCGATTTTTTAATTGATTTTTCTAAAGTTGAAAGCTATGATTTTCACGAGAAAGCCTTAGCGATTTATCAATATATCCAACAAGAAAGCAAAGTTTTTTCATTTGGAATTAACTCTAAAATTGCTTCTCTAAAAAACAAATAAAGATGAGTTTTACATATTGGAAAATAGACCGAATTGAAAACATTCTTCCTGAAGAATTTTATAAACTAATTGACAAGAATAAAAATCACATTGGACAAACTTTTCCTGTAACTCTAGTTAATTCTGATTCTCTTGAAAAAGCACAGGATTTTATATCTGTCAGCTTGGATAAAGAGAAAAACAATGAGGGATACTATTTCTATGCACGAGACATAAAAACTAATAATCTGATTGGTTATTTATGTATAAAGAGCATTGATCTTCGTATTTCAAAATGTGAATTAGGATATTTTATTGACAAAGATTTTCAAGGAAAAGGAATCACATCAAAAATGGTTTCTGATGCACTTGCCTTTTGTTTCAATGAATTGAAAATGAATAAAGTTTTTATATGTACTTCTGAAATCAATTTGGCAAGTCAGCGAATTGCATTGAAACATAATTTTAAACAAGAAGGAATTTTAAGGGACGAGTTTAGAAACGGTAATGATACATTACAAAATACTGTTTATTTCGGATTGCTTAAATCAGAATTTAATATTCATGAAAAATAAATTTAGAAAAGGTAAGAATGTCTTCTTTTGAAAAAATTTTAACGAATATACTTGATTTTAAATTTGAGAAATTGAACCCAATATATCAAGGTTTTTTTGTGATGTGCTTTTTTGCAATATTTGTTAGCACTTGCTCCTATTTTTCAAACGATGCTAAAATGAGTAAAGACGCATATAGACATATGTTTAATGAAAATTTTTCAGGATTAATTGTAAAAAAATATAAAGATAAACGTAATCATATGTCTCCTACTTTTAAACTGAAGGATTCAAGCCTAGTATTTGGTTATTCTATTATTTGGGAAAAAGCTGAAACAGGAGATTCATTATTTAAAAAAGCAAATTCAAGATTTGTAAAGATTTTAAAAAAAGATACTACAATAGTACTTGATATGAATGTTGCATTCAAACATCATGACACTTTACAAGAAAATGAAAAATAAAATCATGAAAGATAAATTTTACGCATACATACAACAATTACAAGATCAAATCTGTGCTGGATTAGAAACTGTTGACGGAACTGCAAAGTTTCGTGAAGATCTTTGGAAACGTCCTGAAGGCGGCGGCGGAAGAACACGCGTTATTGAAAACGGAGCTGTTTTTGAAAAAGGCGGTGTCAACATTTCTGCTGTTCATGGAAAACTTCCTGAAACCATGCAAAAGATGTTTGGTGTAGGCGAAGCCGATTTTTTTGCCTGCGGATTGAGTTTGGTTATTCATCCCCAAAACCCGATGACGCCAACGGTGCATGCTAATTGGCGTTATTTTGAAATGTATGATGAAGCTGGAAATGTTATTGAACAATGGTTTGGCGGCGGACAAGATTTAACACCATATTATTTGTTTGAAGAAGATGCAAAACACTTTCATCAAACTTGTAAAACAGCTTGCGATAAACACAATCCGGAGTTTTATCCGAAATATAAAAAACAATGCGATTCGTATTTCTGGAATGCACACCGAAACGAAGCCCGCGGAATTGGCGGTTTATTCTTTGATTATTGCAAAGCAAATGAACAAATGTCGATGGAAAACTGGTACAATTTTGTAACCGAAGTCGGAAATAGTTTCCTTGAAGCTTATGTTCCAATTGTCGAAAGAAGAAAGAATTTAGAATATACTCCAGAAAACAAAACCTGGCAGGAAATTCGCCGAGGCCGATATGTTGAGTTTAATTTGGTTCATGATAAAGGAACTTTATTCGGATTAAAAACAAACGGGCGAATTGAAAGTATTCTGATGAGCCTTCCTCCACATGTACAATGGGTTTATGATCATCATGCAGAAGCCGGAAGCGAAGAAGAAAAATTAGTAAATGTTTTAGAAAATCAGCGAGAATGGATCTAAAAATGATTTATATAGCGTTTTTTGTCAGCGTTTTTGGGTGCTTTTCTCAAAATGATTCGCTGCGAAATCCGTATTTTAAATCATATAATGATAAAATTACCGCCAGTATATATTATTTAGATACTTCTAATAGTTTTCAGATTGCTTCGGATGCTCAGGAACCCAAAACATATCTTAATCTTATTCCAAATCGAAGAGAACAGATTGGTTTTAACTTGAATTATAAGATCATTGATATTTCGGTTGGTTTTGCGCCCAAATTTCTAGAGGGCAATAAAGGCGATTCTCATTCCAAGCATTTTAATTTTAATACCCGTTTTTACTATAAAAAATGGATGCAGTCGTTCACTTTCATCAATCAAAAAGGATTTTATGTAAGTGATGATAATTTAACGGCACAACTGCCAAGAATGCGTACTACGAAAATTGGTGGAACAACATCGTATGTTTTTAATGATAAGTTCTCTTTTAAAACATTGATAAGCCAAAATGAATGGCAGACTAAAAGTTCCGGAAGTTTTATTCCGACTTTCTCATTTTATTACACCAACATAGATTTAAATACTCCCGACACAACTCCAGGTGACATTTATGTATTTACACTGGCACCATCCTACTTCTATAATTTTGTAATTAGTGATCGTATTTTAATTGGTGCAGGAGTTGCTTTGGGTGCCGGAATTAATGATATTGATGGAGATACCTCAGCTTTATATCAGGCTGATTTAAATTTAAAACTGGCTTATAACAATGACCGTTTCTTTGGTTATGCAAGTCTTAATTCGGTAAGTTTTTCTCAGGATGATAAAGTCGATCCGCGGCTTAACGATAATATTGCCACTTTAAAACTTTCTCTGGGTTATCGATTTGATCCTCCAAAAGAAGTGGAAAAGGTTTATGATAAAGTAAATGATAAAATAGGTTTGTAATGTTTAATCTAAAATAAGAAATTATGGAAAAGGTGAACGTAGAACAATTAAACCGCATGAATTCAGGAAAAGGATTTATTGCAGCACTAGATCAAAGCGGCGGCAGCACGCCAAAAGCATTATCGCAATATGGCGTTGAAGAAAGCAGTTACACAAATGATGAAGAAATGTACACACTTGTACATGAAATGAGAACCAGAATTATTAAAAGTCCGGCTTTTGACAGCCAATATATTCTGGGTGCCATTTTGTTTGAAAACACGATGGATCGCAAAATCGACGGAATATGGACTGCCGATTATTTGTGGGAAAAGAAAAACATAGTTCCTTTTCTAAAAGTCGATAAAGGACTTGCCGATCTTGCAAATGGCGTACAATTAATGAAACCTATTTCAAATCTGGATGAATTGTTGGATCGAGCTGTAGAACGAAATGTTTTTGGAACTAAAATGCGTTCTGTTATTAAAGAAGCAAACGCTGTTGGAATTCGCGAAATAGTGGAACAGCAATTTGAAGTAGGAAAACAAATCTTTGCAAAAGGACTTATCCCAATTATTGAACCTGAAGTTGATATTTACAGTACAGATAAAGAAAAATCAGAAGAGATTCTAAAAGAAGAAATCATAAAACAGCTTAATGCATTAGACAAAGATGTAAAAGTGATGTTGAAACTTTCGATTCCAACTGTGAATGACTTTTACAGTAACCTAATATCTGATCCGCATGTTGTGCGAGTTGTAGCATTATCTGGTGGATATGGTCAGGAAGAAGCCAATGAAAAGCTTTCGCAAAACCACGGATTAATTGCAAGTTTTTCACGCGCATTATCTGAAGGCCTTTTCGCCAATCAATCTGATGATGTATTTAATACAAAATTAGAGAAGACCATTAAAGGGATTTATGAAGCTTCAATAACATAAGTAAGTCGAAAATTTAAAGTCGTAAAGTCAAAAGCATTGACAATCAATTAATAAAAATCAAAAAATAAGATTGCAGAAAAATCTAAAATCTGCATTCTAAAATCTAAAATTCAAAACAATGTTCCCATTACAAAGAAACCGTCGTTTAAGAACCAACGAATCAATTCGTTCATTAGTTCGTGAAACCAGCTTAAGTCCACAAGATTTTATGCTTCCAATGTTTGTTGCCGAAGGAAAAGACATCAAATCCGCAATTCCTTCAATGCCTGGAATTTATCGCCATTCATTAGACAACATAATTAAAGAAGTAAAAGAAGCCTGGGATTTAGGAATAAAGGCGGTAAACATCTACGTAAAAGTAAGCGATAATTTAAAAGACAATAAAGGTACAGAAGCGTGGAATAAAGACGGTTTAATGCAGCAAACTATCCGTGCGATAAAAGATGCTGTTCCGGAAATGATTGTAATGCCAGATGTGGCTTTAGATCCGTATTCTATTTATGGCCACGACGGAATTATCGAAAATGGTCAATTAATTAACGATGCAACCGTTGATGCTTTAACCCGAATGAGTTTAAGCCATGCAGAAGCTGGTGCAGATTTTGTAGCGCCAAGCGATATGATGGATGGACGCGTTTTGGCGATTAGAAAAGCATTGGAACAAAACGGACATCACAATGTTGGAATCATGAGTTATAGTGCCAAATATGCTTCGGCATTTTATGGCCCATTTCGTGATGCTTTAGATTCTGCTCCGGTTGATTCGCAAAATATCCCAAAAGATAAAAAGACTTATCAAATGGATTATGCTAACCGAATTGAAGGAATTCGCGAAGCTTTATTAGATGTTGAAGAAGGTGCAGATATCGTTATGGTAAAACCGGGAATTGCCTATTTAGACATTGTTCGCGAGGTAAAAAATGCTGTTCATGTGCCCGTTGCCGTTTACCAAGTATCTGGTGAGTACGCGATGGTAAAGGCCGCAGCCGAAAGAGGATGGTTAGATCACGACAAAATCATGATAGAGCAACTTTATTGCATTAAGCGTGCAGGTGCAAGTATTATCTCTACTTATTTTGCAAAAGAAGCTTCAATACTTTTAAATAAATAAAATGAAAAAAGTATTATTCTTATCTGCCGTTTTAGCATTTGCATCGTGTAAAAAAGAAGTTTCAGAAAGTACAGACCAAACTACAGAAGCATATTCTGAAGGAGAATCGGCGAAAGCCAAAACACCTGAAGCTTTAGGAAAAGAAATTTTTGAAGGAAGAGGAAATTGTACTTCATGCCATCAGCCGGATCAAAAAGTTATTGGGCCGAGTATTAAGGAAATTGCCAAAATCTATAAAGACAAAAAAGGTGATATCCCTACTTTCTTGAAAGGAAATGCAGATCCAATTGTTGATCCGAGTCAGTTTTCAGTAATGCAGACTAATTTTGGAATAACCAAAGCAATGTCTGACGAAGAATTAAAAGCAATTGAAACTTATATTTACTGTAATTTAAGCAATTAATATTTTACTGTAAAATAGAAGAAAACCGTCTCAAACTTTATATTGAGGCGGTTTTTTTCTTTAGAAAAATAATTTATTTATATCAATCCGTCTGGTTTCTAAAGATTTTTTGTAATCTGCCTTCTCTTCAAATTAATCCTATTCTTGTGTAAATTGAACTTATTGTGGCTTGTTGATTGTTTTTTAGGCTTTTAATTTATGTAAACTTAAAAACCTAACTAACCCTTCAAGGCAAAATAAAAATGAAGAAAAATAAATTTGTTACCACAATTTGTTCTTTAACTGTACTTTTAGCCATAGCTTTTACACTTTCAAATTGCGAAAGTAATTCTGAAAAACAAACTCAAGATACATCTTTTTCAATAGCCATGGCAAAGGATTGGTATCATTATAAGTTCAAAGAATCTGCAGAATGGAAAGAAAATAATGAACGTGAGAATATGATTCCAGATTGGAATCATCCAATATTTCGTAAATTAGACGGATTAGAGGTTGTAGAATTTCCTTTGATTCAAAAAGATCTTAAAATTAATACTACTAGTAAGGAATTAAATACTTCTCTTTTAAAAATTGGATTTATGAAGATAAACAACGACAGTATAATAGCTCGTAAATTGTATTACATTCCTGAATTGAATTATCTCAATAAGAGTCCTTATAACGAAACCAAAATAAATCTGAGTAAGTACAATAATGATTTCATAGGTTTATTAATTACAAAGAAATGGAATAATGAAACCTTGTCTTATAAAAAAATAAGCAAAAACACTATAAACGAATTAGCTATACCAGATGATCTTCGCAAAAGCAATAAAAACAGTAAATTGACAAGTGGAGTACCAACAACAGAAAATCCTTCTTGGTTTATAGAGTTGAATAGTGTGACTATAATGGGCGGACAAAGACGATACTATTATTATATTAATCCCTTTTCAACTAAAACAGATCTTTATAAAGAATCTTATTTCAATAATAACACATATCAATACAACGGATATTATTATCCTTTAACAAGTGGAAGCAGAGTTGCTTTGGCAGTAACCACAGCTCAATCTATCGAGAATACCACAATTTACTCAACATTTAGTAATTGCAAGAAAGCTATATTGGAAAGACTAAAAAATTCCACAGACATTGATATAGCAAATTTATTTACGGCATTAGGCGCAGATACTAAAATTAAAGTAACATTAATCGACGATTATCCAGTTAATGACAAAGGAATACCAATATGGACTGTAGCTTCGACAACAAGGACAAATCCTAAAACTCCTTTTGATTACACTATTAGAATAAATCCAGATTACACTCATAACAATCTATCTTTAGCTGTTACAATGTTACACGAATTAGTACATGCTTATTTTATGAGCTTGACCGATAATATGTCTAAAGATAATGGGCTAGTATCGAACAATTATCCTCTTTTATTTCAAGCATACTGTGATAAATTCTATCCAGGAAGGGCAGACATTCATCATGAAGAAATGGCAAACAAATATGTAATTGCAATGGCAAGAGCATTGCAAGAATTTCAAACAGGAGTACCAGCTGTTAATGGTGTTCCTGATAAATTATACCTTGACTTAGCTTGGGGAGGATTACACGATACCCCTATTTATGAAAAAAACTTCCCTTTAGGCAGTGCTGAAAGGAATAGAATAGATAGCGAATTTCAAGCAGAACTTAGGAATGGTTATGTAGGAGGGTATTACCCAATTGGTGCAAAATGCAATTAGAAGATGAAAAAAACGCTAATCATAATGTTAATTAATATTTGTTTGTTTTCGAGCTGTGCTCCTACTAAAACAGACAAATACAACGCGCTAAATGATTATTTAGACTCAGTTGTTAATGACACCGAAGAAATAATCATTATAAAAGAAAAAGAATCACCAGATCTTGCTATAATAATGTTTTACGGAAATGACTTTTATTCGCAGTTTCCCGACACTACAGTCGTAATAAGAGAGAATGGTATACAAGGTCTTGTATATAATAATGACAAGCATTCTAATTTATTTACCCAAAAAGACTGGTTAAAAATGAAAAAAAAGTATGGCGGTACAAAAAGTAATACTTTAGCAAATAGCGGATATTGGGATATTAATGATTTTAGACATAGAAGCATAGTATTTAAGAACCAAGATGTGTTTTTAAAAGATATTATCTCTTTTAAAAATTTTGACATACCTAATTCGCAAAAAAGAGTGTTTAATTTATCGTATCCAATATCATACAAGAAAAAGTACTTGGTTTTTAGTGTCGTGGTAAAAACAACGAGATCGATAGGTCGTGCTATTATTAACAATACTGTAGTCATGGAAAAAATTAATAACAAATGGATTGTTATAGACCGAGCCTATGCACAATGCTGTGATTAATCTAAAATAATCTTTTACTGATACAAAAAAGAAAAAAGCTGGCTCAATATAAAATTGAGCCAGCTTCTTATTATTTATGAGATTACCAGATTTTTACTCGTTTCTCTGGGCTTACAAACATTTTGTCTCCATTTTTAATACCAAAGGCTTCATAAAAAGCATCAACATTTTGAATTGGAACATAAGCTCTGTACATTCCCGGCGAATGCGGATCTGTTTTTACTTGGTTTTTAATCGCTTCGTCTCTAGACTTGGTTCTCCAAACGGTTGCCCAAGAAATAAAGAAACGCTGCTCTGGAGTAAATCCGTCAATTAATCCCGGATTTCCGTGTGCTTTCAAATACAATTGCAAACCATCATAAGCAGCATTGATTCCGCCTAAATCTCCAATATTTTCACCTAAAGTAAATTTACCATCCACATGAATTCCCGGTAACGGCTCTAAAGCGCTGTATTGATCTGCCAATTCAGAACCTAATTTTGTAAATTGCTCTAAATCCTGAGGCGTCCACCAGTCAACAAGATTTCCTTCTGCATTGTAACGTGCACCAGAATCATCAAAACCGTGTGAAATTTCGTGACCAATAACCGCTCCAATACCACCATAATTTACCGCTTCGTCAGCTTGGTAATTGTAAAACGGCGGCTGTAAGATGGCAGCTGGAAATACAATTTCATTATATGATGGATTGTAATAAGCATTTACCGTTTGCGGAGACATTCCCCACTCTGTTTTATCAACCGGTTTACTCAATTTTGCAATACCTTTGTTGAAATTCCAAATAGATAAACTTTTCGAATTCTCAAAATAACTTCCGCCATCAGCAACGTTTTTAATTTTAAGTGCCGAATAATCTTTCCATTTATCAGGATAACCAACCTTGATAGTTATTTTATTTAGTTTTTCAATAGCTTTTGCCTTTGTGTCTTTAGACATCCAGCTTAAGTTGTTAATACGGTTTTGGTAAGCCGTAATAACATTATGAATCATATCAAGCGCTTTGGTTTTTGCTTCAGCAGGAAATACTTTTTCTACATACAATTTACCAAGTGCTTCACCAATACCTCGGTTTACAACCTGCAAAGCTTTCTCTTCTCTTGGTAATTGTTTTACAGCTCCTCTTAACGTTTTGCTGTAAAAATCGAAATTAGCCGTTTCAATATCTGTTGATAATTTTGTAGATGAAGAATTTAATAAATCCCATTTCAGGTATTCTTTCCACTGCGCTACTTTATTTTCAGTAAATACCGTTTGCAGAGCTTTCATGTATTTTGGCTCAATAACAACAACAGTATCTAATTTCGCCAGACCAATTCCTGTAAAATAAGCATCCCATTTTATCGCCGGAGTTAATTTTTGAAGTTCGGCAACCGTCATTGGGTTATATTGTAAACGGCTGTCTCTGCTTTCAACGCGGTCTAATCTTGGTTTTGACAATTCCGTTTCAAAAGCCAGAATTTCTTTAGCACTTTGTTTCGCTTTCTCTGGAGTTTCTCCAATAAACTGAAGCATTCTCGCTACGTGAAGTTCGTATTTAGCACGTTTTTCTTTAGAATCTTTATCTTCAGAAGTATAATAATCTTTATCAGGAAGTCCTAATTGGCTTACTGCAAGGCTTACTGAATTTTTAGAACTGTTTTTTTCATCGGCTCCAATATAGATTCCAAAGAATCCAGAACCTCCTTCAGGTTCCATTTCAACCAAAAACTTTTGAAGATCTGCCACATTTTTAATGGCATCAATCTTTTTCAAATAGGGTTTCAAAGGATTAATTCCTGCTTTGTTTCTTCCAACAGTATCTAAAACAGTCAGGAATAAGTTAACAGCTTTTCCCTGATCCGTATCTGATTTATACTTTGGATTTTTTGATGCATCTTTTAAAATAGACATTACATCTTTGTCTGTCTTTTTAATCAATTCATTAAAACTTCCCCAAGTGGTACGATCGCTTGGAATTTCTGTCTTATCCAGCCATGTTCCGTTTACATATTGGAAAAAATCCTGGCTCGGACTAATTTTGGTATTCATGTACGATACATTGATACCAGGTTCTTTTGCTGCAGTGGTTTGTGCTTCGATTGCTGTAAAAGAAAGCATTGCAGAAAAAGCACAAAACAAAGGTTTAGTAAGTTGTTTTTTCATTTATAAATGTGTTTCGAGTGTATACACAAACATATCGTTAAAATTTGTAACTCTATGTTAAAATTTATGCAATAATAATGTGTAAGTATTCTTCTATAACATTTTAATAGAAACCATCGATTATTTTCATGAATTAAAACCTTGTTTTTCACTGATTATTAAAATTGTTTTTGGAATATTTGTTTAAAGATTTAAAGTCAAAATGAGAGCAAAAATTCAGAATGCAGTTTCCGGAAAAATTGAAGCTATTGGTTTACCCATTATGGCTTTATGCTGGGTAAGTTTTTTTTGGGGAACAACGTGGTTAGCTTCAAAAGAAGGTGTTAAGCATATGCCGGCATTACAGCTGGCAACAATTCGTCAGTTTTTGGGCGGGCTAATTTATGTGGGCTATTTTATGCTGAAAAAACAGCCTTGGCCAAAAGGAAAACAATGGCGTACGATTCTTGTTTTGAGTTTTTTGAATTTTGTTTGCAGCAACGGTTTAAGTACATGGGGTGTAAAATATATGACAAGCGGATTGGGTGCCATCATTAGTGCTCTTTTCCCAATTTGGATTATTATCATTAATTTTTTTAATGGCGAACGAATTGCAAAAATGGCTTTGTTTGGAATTCTAATCAGTTTTGGGGGAATTTGTGTTATTTTCATCGATTATATTGCCGACTTTTTAAGACCTGATTTTCAATTCGGAATCTTTTTAATGACGGCTTCAACGATTACTTGGGCATTTGGAATTTTGCAAACCAAGAAAAAAGCAGCCAGTTTTAATCCGTATTTTAGTTTGGGGTTACAGATGCTGATTTCAAGCGTGTTTCTTTTTGGAATTACAGAAACGGCCGGAGTTAATATTCCGCTGAGCGAAATCCCTTCTGAATCCTGGTGGGCAATTGGGTATCTGGTAATAATTGGTTCTGTTTTAACTTTCATTGCTTTTATTTATACGCTGCAGCATCTTCCAACTGAAATCAGCAGTATTTATGTTTACATCAATCCAATTGTTGCGATGATTTTGGGTTCGATCATTTTTGGTGAAACACTTACGCAGGCTATTGCAATTGGTTCAGCTGTAACTTTAACGGGATTGTATATGGTGAACAAATCTATTCGAAAGCCTAAGAGTTAAGATACTATAAGAGATAGCACGCGGATGACGCAGGTTCGCTTTGCGAAAACGCAGATTTACACGGATTTTTTATTTTTATTACCTTAAATAAAATTGGCGATTTACGTTGTAGTCGCTCGACTTTGCTCAGGATAACAACATTGTGTTTAAACCTTTGGATTAATACTATCTATAAAAATCCGCATAAATCCGCGTTTTCGCAAAGCGAATCTGTTTTATCTATATACCATTTCACAATCCTGTCGTAGAAAATACATTGCAGGTTCTCTGTTAAAAACAACACGCAATTAGCTTTTTAAAAAGTGCTTTTCGTATTTTTGCGCCAAATTATTTTTATGAAATCGCTTCTTTATAAATACCGCAAATTCTTCATTGTATTAATTGTATTTTCTGTAGTCACTATATCTTTATTTTATTCGGCTTTAAAGCCACAAAAAACACTTCCGATTTATAATCCTGCCGATGTAAATCCGGAATTGGTTGACAGTACCATTCAGTACAAAAGTAAATACCATACGATTGCCGATTTTTCGTTTGTAAACCAAAACGGGGATACAATTACCCAAAAAAATTACGAAGGAAAAATTTATGTTGCTGATTTCTTCTTTACAACCTGCGGTTCCATCTGCCCAAAAATGTCAACCAACTTGGCTGATGTTCAAAAAGCGGTTTTGAACAATCCAAAAGTAATGCTGCTTTCTCATACAGTGTTTCCAGAAGTTGACAGTGTTTCGGTTTTAAAGGCTTATGCGGTAAAATATGGAGTTGTAGACAGCAAATGGAATTTGGTTACCGGAGATAAAAAAGAGATTTATACTATGGCCAGAAAATCTTATCTGGCTGTAAAATTGGGTCGCCCAGATCAGTTGTATGATATGGTTCATACAGAGAATTTTGTTTTGGTGGATCAAAAAAGACGCGTTCGCGGATTTTATGACGGAACAAAAAAGGAAGATATTACAAGATTATTGGAAGACATAGATTTCTTATCAAAAGAGTAAAATACCTTATTTTTAGAAAGATTTAGCATTTTCAAACCTTATTATTACCTTGAGGTAAAGATTTATTGCCTATTTTTGCAATCTAAATTCAATCTAAATAAGCTTTGCAAAATACTATCCATACCTTGAAAAAAGGCGATAAAGCCATTATCAAAGATTTTGATATCGATTTGATTCCTTTAAAATTACTAGAGATGGGTTGTTTGCCGGGCAGCTTTGTCGAATTACTTCAAATTGCTCCTTTTGGAGATCCCTTATATTTAGATATTAACGGTTCGCATGTTGCTATTCGTGTTGAAACTGCTCGTGAAATTGAAGTTGAACTTATCCAAAACAATTTATAATGAGCGTTCAGAATATCAATGTTGCCCTTATTGGAAATCCTAACGTAGGTAAAACTTCTGTTTTTAATCAGCTTACAGGTTTAAATCAACAAGTGGGGAATTATCCCGGAATCACGGTTGAGAAAAAAATCGGGTTTTGCAAATTGCCTCATAACGTAAAAGCTAATATTCTGGATTTACCCGGAACGTATAGTTTGAACGCAAGTTCGATGGACGAAAGTGTGGTAATTGAACTTTTGCTAAACAAAAACGACAAGTTATATCCTGACGTTGCCGTTGTGGTAACCGATGTTGAAAACCTAAAAAGAAACTTACTGATTTTTACGCAGATAAAAGATCTTGAAATTCCAACGATCTTGGTTATCAATATGTCTGACCGCATGGCGAGCAAAGGAATTTCTTTAGATATTCCGCTTTTAGAAGAAAAACTAAAAACCAAAATTGCTTTAGTAAGTTCACGTAAAGGTTTAGGAATTGAGGAATTAAAAGAATTAATTGTTTCTTATAAAACTGTTCCGCATGAACCTTGCTTAAATGCATCCGTAATTGATCCTGAATATTTTCAAAAACTACAGCATGCATTTCCAAATCAGTTAATGTACAAATTGTGGCTTGTAATTACGCAGGATGTTAATTTCTCGAATTTAGACCGAAATGAAATTCGAAATACTTTTACCAAATCGCATTCAGAATTAAAGCGCTTGCAGCAAAAGGAAACTATCAAAAGATATCAGTTTATAAATGATGTTTTAAAAGATGGTTTAAAAATTGATATTGACGCAGCGACAGATTTTAGAGCTAAACTGGATCGTGTTTTAACACATAAGTTTTGGGGTTATGCTATTTTCCTTGGAATCTTATTTATCATTTTCCAGTCTATTTTCAGCTGGTCAACCATTCCTATGGATTTTATTGATGCGACTTTTGCTTCTTTTAGCAGCTGGGTTGCAAAAGAATTACCAAGCGGTATTTTGACTGATTTACTTTCGCAAGGAATTATTCCGGGAATTGGCGGTGTTATTATTTTTATTCCGCAGATTGCTTTCTTGTTTTTGTTCATTTCTATTCTCGAAGAAAGTGGTTATATGAGTCGTGTTGTTTTTCTGATGGATAAAATCATGCGCAAATTCGGGCTTTCGGGAAAAAGCGTTGTGCCTTTAATTTCAGGAACTGCGTGTGCCATTCCAGCTATTATGGCAACGCGAAATATCGAAAACTGGAAAGAACGCCTTATTACGATCTTAGTAACGCCATTCACGACTTGTTCTGCAAGATTGCCGGTTTACGCGATTATGATTTCATTAGTGATTCCGAATAAACGAGTTCTCGGATTTTTAAATCTGCAAGGACTGTCGTTGATGTTATTGTATTTACTGGGATTTGTAACGGCAATAATCTCGGCTTATATTTTAAATAAAGTTTTAAAACTGGATTCAAAAACGTATTTCGTTGTTGAAATGCCAAGTTATAAATTACCCCTTTTCAAGAATGTTGGAATCAACGTTGTCGAGAAAACCAAAGCTTTTGTTTTAGGCGCGGGTAAAATCATCTTAGCAATATCCGTTATTTTATGGTTTTTGGCTTCTTTCGGACCTGGAAAAGAATTTAACGATGCAGAAAACATCGTAAAAGAAAAATTTGCCAATACGACTTTAAATCAAGTTCAGTTTGAAAATGAAGTCGCTTCTCAAAAAATAGAAAATTCTTATATAGGGATTATGGGTAAAGCTATCGAGCCTGTAATTTCTCCACTTGGTTACGACTGGAAAATTGGGATTGCGATTATCAGTTCGTTTGCTGCGCGTGAAGTTTTGGTTGGAACACTAGCCACTATTTACAGTGTTGGAGACAGCGATAACGAATCGACAATCAAGAGCAAAATGCAGAAAGAGGTAAATCCTGAAACGGGAGAAAAAATCTTTAATTTTGCTTCTGGAATTTCATTGTTGTTATTTTATGCTTTTGCAATGCAGTGTGCCAGTACTTTAGCCATTACAAAGAAAGAAACAAATTCATGGAAATGGCCTGTAATGCAGCTTTTCTTTATGACCGGGCTTGCTTATATAACCGCACTTTTAGCGTATCAATTTTTAAAGTAAAATGTTATGATACAAGAAATTATAGCTTTTGTCATATTATTTATCGCCGTTGGCTTTTTGATTAGAAAATTCTTTTGGAAATCTAAAAAGAAAAAAGACTGTGGTGATGGCAATTGCGGATGTTCATAGTTTTTTAAGTTGCTAAGTTGCTGAGATTCTAAGATACTAAGGTTTTCTTATTTCTCAGAAATTTACAGAAATAAAACACAAAGCTTCACAGAGATTTAATTCTTTGTGAAGCTTTTTTTATGATCTAAAAATCTATACCTGAGTTAAATACCTTTTTTTAATGTTTAAAAAACTTTTATGGCTTAGTTCTCAATACAGCACAAATTAATTTTGCAAAATAAAATTCAAATAAAATGACAAAGTTCGAAAAAAATGAAATTGTAAGAGACAATAGAGTTACCAGATTATTATGGTTTTCTTTTGGATTCCTGTGTGCTTTCGGAATAATGTGCCTTTTAAAATCTAAAATCTAAAACACAGCATAAAAAAGTTTTCAGTCTCAGTCTCAGTTTTCAGTTTAATATGATGACCGCAAACTGAGACTGAAAACTCACTTAACCCCTTCCCACTCAGCGTAGAACTGTGCGAGGAACGATTCCATAAAGTGGTGGCGTTCGGCGGCAATTTGTTTTCCTTTTTCGGTATTCATTTTGTCTTTTAAAAGCAAAAGCTTTTCGTAAAAGTGATTTATTGTTGGTGCATTATTCTTTTTATATTCCTCTTTTGTCATATTGGTTACCGGGGCAATTTGAGGATCATATAAGGCTCTGTTTTTAAATCCTCCGTAATTGAACGCTCTGGCCACTCCAATTGCTCCAATTGCATCTAAACGATCTGCATCCTGCACAATATCTAATTCTACAGAAGAAAACTTTTTTTCGAAGTTTCCGCCTTTATAAGAGATATTTTCGATGATGTTTACCACATGCTGAATAATATCTTCTGAAACATTATGTGATTCTAAAAACAAACGGGCTGTTTTTGGCCCTATTGTTTCGTCTCCATCATGAAATTTACTATCGGCAATGTCATGAAGCAATGCCCCTAATTCTACAACTGTTTTATCGCAATCGGTATCTTTTGCAATTAAAAGAGCGTTTTTATAAACTCGTTCGATGTGAAACCAGTCGTGGCCGCCTTCGGCATCGTTAAGTTTCTCTTTTACAAATGTGATGGTTTTATTTATAAGTTCAGAATTACTCATATTGTATTTTGGTTTGTGGTTAAATGGCGCGCTGATGTTACTGATTCAACGGATTTACACTGGTATTTTTTATAGTTTAAATAAAAAATGTTGATTGTTAAAGGTTTAAAACTCTAACAATCAACAATATGTTTTAAATGGTCAATATCAAAAATCAATTGCAATTACAATATCAATCTAAAATCTACATTCTAAAATCTAAAATTTTTTACAATCTCGCTGGTTCAACCCATTTAAAGATGTGTGATTCTTGTGGAATTACAATTCTTTCTGAAATTTTAGCCATACGAGCTGGTAATTTCATTAAGTAATCACGTGCTTTTTCTGCTTCGTCAGTTAAGTTCGTGATTTTATCAATTTCCCATTTGTTGATTAATTTCTGCATAATATCAACGTAATCATTTGCCGTGTAAACTCCAATACGTTGTGCAGAATCAGAAAACTGTTCGAAAGCAGTGCTTATCTTTTGACCTGATTCTCTAAGGAAATGAGCCGGCATAACGATTTTTTGTTTCATCATGTATTGAAACGCCAACATCATTTCGCTTGGATCAACCTGAAAAATTCTGGTTACAAATTCGCTGTATGCATGGTGATGACGCATTTCGTCACCTGCAATCATTTTACACATTTTAGACAGTTTGTTATCTCCAAATTTTTTCGCGATCTGCGCTACTCTATTGTGCGAAACGTAAGTTGCTAATTCCTGAAAACTAGTATATACAAAGTTTTTGTACGGATCAGTTCCAGTTCCAATATCAAAACCGTCGTTGATTAAATGCTGCGTTGTCATTTCGATTTCACGCATATTAACACGACCAGACAAATACAAGTATTTATTTAAAAGATCTCCGTGACGGTTTTCTTCTCCAGTCCATTGTCTGATCCATTTCGACCAGCCATTACCGCCGTTCTCAACCTGATCTACTCCTTCTACATCCATTAACCAGGACTCATATGTTGGAAGCGCCTCTTCGGTAATAGTATCACCAACAAGCGTTACCCAAAAATCGTATGGCAATTCTTTAGCAATTTCACGCAGTTCCTTTACCTCCTCAAAGAAATTTTCTCCTTCAGAATTAGGCAGGAAATCTGACGGCTGCCAAATTTTTTCCACCGGAATTAAATACTGTTCAACGAAGCTGTCAACGTTTTTTTCTAAAAACTGCATCACTTCTAATCTAATGTTTTTTATAGACATTACTTATTTTAAATTTGGGATTTATATTTTAGCTCGGACTAAAACTTAATCCTGTTTATACTCGTTTACTCCTTCAACAACCGCTTTTTCTGTTAATGCCATTAATTCGGCAAAATCATAATCTTTTACTGCCATCGCTTTGTGTGCTGTAAAAGTTAAGTGGTTTCCTAAACCAACCGGAAACATACCATAACGAACCATTTTCCATGAATTATTAATACTTACCGGCACAATGTATGCAGATGGCGCATGCTTGCAAAGAATTTTTAAACCGCTTTGGGCAAATTCTTTAGGTTTTCCCGTTTTACTGCGGGTTCCTTCCGGGAAGATTACAGCAGATCTAGTGTTTTTTTCTATATATTCAGACAAGCCTTTGATTACTGGAATCGCTTGTTTAGGGTCTTTACGGTCAATTAAAACAGATCCTCCGTGGCGTAAATTAAAAGACACACTTGGGATTCCGCTTCCTAACTCCTTCTTACTTACAAATTTACAATGAAAACGTCTAAAGTACCAAATCATTGTCACGATATCGTACATACTTTGATGATTGGCCACAAAAATAATTGGAACTCCTTTCGGAATTGTATCTACGCCTGTAATCTTATAAGTTGTACCCGCCAAACGCGTACAGCTTAAAAGACAGAAATTTAAATAATCAACACTTTTTTTGTGAGCCTGATAACCAAAAAGATTAAGGCAAATCCATTGTATTGGGTGAAAAACAGCCAAACACAATCCAAAACATAAATAAAAAATTACGGAGATTGGATATGAGATTATCTTTTGCATGCTTGAAAAAATTTGAGGTCAAAAGTAGTAAATATATTTTTAGCGGTAGAAAAATTGAAAACAATAACCGTTTTTATGGTTTAATTGTACCTTTGCCCTTAAAATTGCAAATTTTTTCTGAATTAAATGAACTTTACATACCCTAAAAATGAACGCTTAAAGAGCAAAACCACGATTGGATTACTTTTTTCTGAAGGAAAATCAGTTTCAAAATATCCGCTGCGTTTGGTTTACCGTCAAGCGGAAGCTGCCTATCAGGGTAATACAAAAGTGGGGGTTTCGGTTTCTAAGAAATACTTTAAAAAAGCAGTCGACAGAAATTATTTCAAAAGAGTGCTAAGAGAAACCTATAGACTAAACAAACATTTGCTTCTGGATCATTTAAATCAGCCGTATTCTTTCATGCTTTTTTACCAGACAAAAGACAGATTATCTTACGAAGAAATCAATACCAAAACGATTCAATTGTTTGAGAAATTTGTACAGCAGTTAAACAAAACTACCGATTCTGAAATCAAAAAGGATTTATAAAGCTTCAAAGACAACTTTGTACTCTAAATCAGATAAAAAATTATAAAAAAATTGTAGTTTTAGCACTAAATTGAAATTTTATGCGATACATTTTCTTTTTATCTGTAATTTTTTGTGTTCTTTCGGGATGTAGTAAAAATGAAGCTCCTAATGAAGAACAAGTAGCTTCGATTAGTGCGATTAAATTGCCTCCAAAAAAATATGAATCAGGCGGTGCAGATAAAAATCTAGATGCTCCTTCACCAACAATTGAACAAAAAATCATAAAACAAGCATCGCTTCGATTTGAAACCAATGATTTAGAAGAAACATACAAACAGATTCAAACAGCGGTTAAACAAAGCCAGGGAAAAGTTCAAAGTGATTCTGAAGGAAAAGACTATGGCACGCTTTATCGAAATATAACGATTAGAGTTCCAAGTCAGAATTTTGACAATTTTATCAATACAATTTCAAAAGGCGTTTCCTATTTTGAGAGAAAAGAAATTACTGCGGAAGATGTTACCGAACAATATATCGACTTAACGACAAGATTAAAAAATAAAAGAAAACTCGAAGAACGTTATCTTCAAATATTACAAAAAGCCACTAAAATTAGTGAAATCTTAGAAATCGAAAAACAGATTTCTATTATCCGCGAAGAAATAGAAGCCAAAGAAGGCCAGTTAAAATATTTAGAAAGCAGAGTTTCTGAAAGTACGGTTACAATTGAGTTTTTTAAAAACCTGCCAGAACAAGAAGCTGTGCAATTATCATACGGATCAAAAGTCTGGACTGCTATAAAATCAGGATTTTTTAGTTTGTCAAGTTTCTTTATATCAATTATCAGCATTTGGCCGTTTATTATTATAATTGTTGTATTAGCCTATTTTATTAGAAAGAGAATTAAAAGAAAAAAACCATAGTCATGTATCCTTATTTCAAGAAGAGATTTATCATACCAACTGTTGCGGCAGGATTATTATTTATTGGAACCAGTTTCAAAGAGGACTTTTTTGAAATTGCGAAACAAATCGAAATCTTCACAACGTTGTTTAAAGCCGTAAACACGAATTATGTAGACGAAACAAATCCGGGTGATTTAATGGATAAAGCCATTAAAAGCATGTTAGGAAGTTTAGATCCTTATACCGTTTACTTTAACGAACAGGATGTAGTTAATTTTAAAATCAACAATACGGGAGAATATACCGGAATTGGCGCTATGATTGCACGCAAAAAAGATCGTTTAATTGTTCGTGAACCGTATAAAAATTATCCTGCAGATAAAGCGGGACTAAAAGCGGGTGACGAAATCATCCAGATTGGTGATGTTTTGATTGCTGATTTTAAAGATGATGCTTCGCAATTATTGAAAGGAACTAAAAACACTAAAATTGCTATAAAATACCTTCGTCAGGGAAAAACCTTTACGACTGAATTGGTTTTGGATGAAGTGGATATTAAATCGGTTCCGTTTTACGGAAAGATTGATGAGAAAACGGGTTATATCGTTTTGGCACATTTTAGCAGAAAGGCTTCCGCCGAAGTTAAAGAGGCTTTGGAAAAATTGAAAGCTGACGGCGCAAAACAGATTGTTTTAGATTTAAGAGGAAATCCAGGCGGACTTTTGAATGAAGCGATTGATATCTGTAATTTATTTGTTCCAAAGAATGAAGTTATTGTAACGACTAAATCAAGAATCGAAAAACATAACAACACCTATAAAACGACTAAAGAACCAATCGATACAGAAATTCCGCTTGCTATTTTGGTTAATGGAAGAAGTGCATCGGCATCTGAAATTGTGTCTGGAGCTTTGCAGGATTTAGATCGTGCTGTTATTTTAGGAAGCAGAAGTTTTGGAAAAGGTTTGGTTCAGCGTTCTGTTGACCTGACTTATGGAACGCAGCTGAAAGTTACGATTTCTCGTTACTACACGCCATCGGGACGTTGTATACAAGCGCTTGATTATGCACATAAAGATAAAAACGGTGTTGCCCAAAAAACAGATTCTAAAAATTTCAATGCTTTTAAAACCAGAAAAGGAAGAACGGTTTATGATGGCGGCGGAGTTTTACCGGATATTGAATTAGATGAAGCCAAAATGAGCCCTATTACAAGCGCTCTTTTGAAAAATGACGGAATATTTGATTACGCCACTACTTACTATTATAAAAATCCAAATTTAGGCGATAAAATCCCTGTGGTTTCAGATACTGATTATACTGCTTTCAAACAATATTTGAAAACAAACAAAATTAGTTTTGATACGGAAACAGAAGTTGCCCTGAAAAATACTTTGGCTGCAGCCAAAACTGAAAAAATTGACGAAACGATTGCTCCGGAATATCAACAATTATTAGCCGCATTAGAGAGAAGTGAAAATACTTTGCTGGATAAAAACCAAAAAGAAATTAGAGGTTTAATTCAGGAAGAGCTTATCAAGAGATACCAATACCAAGAAGGTTTGTATCAGTTTTATATTAAGAACAATTCAGAGATTAAAAGAGCAGTAAACGTATTGAATAATCAAACTGAATATAAAACGATTTTAAAAATGTAGAAAAATGAAACTTTCCCGGGTCCTGTTTTTGTTTATTATTTACAATCTATCGGCGCAGCAAAAACCAATCGAAACAGTTTATTTTGATTTCGACAAGTATGATCTTACTGAACCGCAAACCAAAGTTGTAAATAATTTTATAAAATCAATAGACACGGCTAAAGTTGAATCGATACAAATCTACGGTTACTGCGACGACCGCGGCACAGACGACTATAATTTTAAACTGTCTCACGACAGAGTTAATACGATTCAAAACTTACTGCTTTCCTATGGTTTTAAGGAAAGCAAAATTGTTATTCTTGAAGGTAAAGGCCGTGTTGTAGTTAGGCCTGATACTGTCGAAAATTTATACGAAACACGATTACGCAATCGGAGGGTTGATTTGATTGTGGTAAAACGAAACAGTTTTGGAAAAGAAGTTTATTCTTCTTTTAAAGACAAATTAAAGGTTGGTGACAAAATATATCTGGAAAACATATTGTTTGATATGGGAAGTGCCAGACTGACTAATAATTCTAAAAAGGAATTGGATAAGATTTCTGTTATACTTCAAAAACAAAAAAATATACAGTTTGAAATTAGAGGTCACGTTTGCTGTACACCACAAATTTATAGCGACGCAATTGACAAAGACACTAAAGAAAGGAAACTTTCCTGGAACCGGGCTAGAACAGTTTTTTACTATTTAAGTTCTAAGAAAGTTTCTAAAAACAGAATGCGTTATCAAGGCTGCGGTAACAAATTTCCATTAAAAAGAGGTGACAATTATGATCGCCGCGTTGAGTTTTTGATTACTAAGATTTGATTTGTTTTGCCACGAAGGCACTAAGGCGCAAAGGTTTTTTACTTAAAGTTTTACTCTAAACTAAGTTGTTAATTATTTCTTTTAAAGGCAATTACAAACTCCATAAAAGACAGGTGTTTGATATTGCAACATTGTAACATTATTCTTTTTGTGCTTATCCTCTAATCATTTCGATATGTTCAATGTCATCTTCAAGGTACATTTCACTTGACTGGACAAAACCATGACTTTCGTAAAACTTCTTTAAATATAATTGTGCTCCAATTGTAATTTGATCTTTTCCAAAATTAGATTTTATAGCGACAATTGCTTCACGCATTAAATCGTGTCCCCACTTTTTATCACGATAATTGGCATCAACAATTACTCTTCCTATTGAGGCATTGTCGAAACTAATTCCGGCATCGAATAAACGAGAATAGGCTACAACTTTACCATCATATTCTCCAATTAGGTGTAAAGCTTTCTTGTCTTTGCCGTCAATGTCCAAATAAACGCAGTTTTGCTCTACTACAAAGATTTCACTTCTTAGTTTAAGCAAATCATATAGCTCGTTTACAGTTAATGCCTCAAATGGCTTTATTTTCCATTTTAATTCCATTTTGTATTTTTCTTTTAATTTTAATAATCCTAAAACAAAATTACGTCAAATATTATCAAATAGAAATCCCGATTATAAAACTATAATCGGGATTCATTAAAAGTTACTTTACTCTTCCTGCAAGGTTTCCAAAACCTTGTAGGTATCTTATCTTTATTATCTATTTTTTACTTTGTCAATGTCAATTATACCTACAAAGTTTTGGAAACCTTGCAGGAGTGAGAACTGCTTTACTTTATTATTTTTTCTTCATGACAATTTCCATGCTTTTATATTCAGCGCCGTCTTTGACATCAAACATTTCCATTTTACGGGTTGTAGCATCTACAATAGTGTAGATTTCTCTGTAAGGTGCTTTCTTCCCTGTTACCGGATTTACTACTTCACCTTTAAATTCCATGCTTTTTGTTGCTTCATCATATTTTCCCGTAGCAACCATCATTCCGGTTCCCATATTGTCGATAAAAGTTGTGGTATATTCTTTACTTGCGTTGTTATAGGCTAATGTGCTTTTTCCTTCAAATGGTGCTCCCATAATTTTTCCGACATAATTACCTTCCTGATAACGTCCGCCAAGAATCATTTTGATATTGGCAACTGAAGTTGATTTTTCTGGTTTACCATTTGGTTCATACCAAAAAGTCATCTCGCAATTCCATGTTCCAACTTCGTCTGTCATTAATTTGTGCGGTGCTCCCGGAGTTGCATATGCTTGCCAGGCTTTCATTTGTGCCGCAGAATCAACGGGTGCTTCGGCTGCAGGTTCTTCAGTTTTAATGCTGTCTGCTTCTTTTGCCGTGACAACTTCGGTTTTTACTTCTTTTTTACAAGAGATAAAACATAATGCAATAATTACTAATGTTGTGGTTACCTTTTTCATAAGTCTTTGTTTTTATGTTTGTTATAAAACAAAAGTAAGAAAAATAATAACTAGAGTTGTTTCAGGTTTAAAGTTTCAGGTTTCAGGTTTATGCTGTGTGGGTTTTTACCGCACAGTTCGCTAAGGTTTACGCAAGGCACGCTATTGAAACCATATAAGTTATATAAGATAATTTAAGCAAGCTCTTAAAAATAACTTTGTGTTTCTTTGCGTAAACCTTAGCGAACTGTGCGGTTAGAAAACCTGAAACTTAAAACTTGAAACAAAACCTTACCGTTTGTCTATTTTCACAGATTTTATGATGGCTTCGAGATCGAACATTAAGTCGCGTTCTTGGTTTGAGGGTGAATAGCAAAATCCTTCGATAACCAAGATTCTGTTATAAACAGGATCTACGATTGCGTAGTTAATAAAAGGCCCGGCCATGAAGTCGTTTTTTAATTCCCATGTTCCTTTGGTTTCAAAAGCTTCTTTTCCGTCTAATGAAGTATTCGAAAAATAGGGAGCATAAGCTTCTCCGGTAATCATTCGGGTTTTTGGTTCTCTGCCTTTGATGTAGTAACCAATTGAATCCCGCATTTTAATGATATTGCCCACTACATTTCCACGTGTTTTGAAGTTGTGCAGCGGAATTTGGTATATCAACAAGCTAGTGTTTCCGCTTATAATATCTTTTTTGAGCCAGATAAAATTCTTTTTGTGAAGCATATATTCATATCCGGTTGGAATCTGGATATCAATATGGAATTTGTTTTTTATAACAGCCGGATTTAAAAGTGAAGCGCTGTTGTCTTTCTGAATTTTCTCGATTTCGGCATCACGAATCATTTTGATGATTTGTGCGGAATTCAATTCGATACTGCAGATAATGTCATCAACAGATTTTCCGTAAATACGAAAAGTGTTGTGCGGCAGTAATTTATTGTGGGTTATTTCAAACTTATCTACAGCTGATTTTTTAACAACGATAATGCTTCGGCTGTCGGTTACAAATCCTTCGAGAAGTTTAGCAGGATATTGATTGATTGTAAAAAGAGGTTCTTCCTGAGTTAAACCCAGAACTGGCGATGCAAATTTATTTCGGATACTGTCGCCAACTTCTCCATACCATAACTGATCGTCTATGATTATGGAAATTGTGTTTGTTTTTCCGGAAACAGGTTCTTCTTGTTTATCTGTTTTTAAACAAGAAATCAATAGAAACGGAAGTATTATAAACAAAAAATGGGTTTTATTCATTTTCTTAATTTATGAAATAAAACCCAAATTTAAATAAGATTTTTTATTATCCGTTTATTTTAAGCTTCATTCCGGGTTTTATATCTTCATCTTTAATACCATTCCATTTTTTAATATCTGAAATTGTTACTCCAGGATATTTTTTAGAAATACTGTACAAAGAATCACCTTTTTTAACGTAATAATCTTCCCCTACACTTTTTGCTGAAGGTGCTTTCTTTTTGAAAGAATCAACAGAGTTAGATGCAATAGCAGTAGAAACTGGCTCATGTATCTCTGTAACTATTTTAGAAACTACTAATGTTTTTCCTAAACCAATATTATTAGAGCTAAGATCATTTAACTCTTTTAAGTCTGCAATAGTCGTACCGAATTTTTTAGCAATGCTTCCTAAATTGTCTCCGGCCAATACAACGTACTCAACAGTTTGTATTGAAACTTTATCATTATCTTCTGCAGAAGCAACTGCTTCTTCTGTATTTTTCTCTACAGCAGGCAATACTTTAGGCTCTTTAACAACTTTGGCAGAAGTATCAACATCTGATTTAATTTTTAAAGATTTTCCTAACGCAATTGCATTTGATTTAAGATTATTCCATTTTTTTAAATCGGAAATATTCACATTGTACTTGTCTGCAATAGCACCTAAGTTGTCTCCTTTTTGAACTTTATAGAACTGAATCTCTTTATCTTTAGACACTTCCAGAGATTGAGTGTCTCTAACCGGTTTTCCTTTTGGAGCAATTTTCATTGCTAAACGAGAAGGGATTGTTTTGAATTCTGATTCGTGTTTTACGTAAGCGTAAATCTTATCTTCGTTTGAAACAAAGGTTGCGATTTTATCTTTTGGTAACCGAAGGAAATTCTGCTCACCTTGGTAAGCTGGTACAACATTTAATTTATAAGATGGATTTAAAAGCTGCAATTGTGATTGCGGCATGTCTAGTAAATCTGCAATTTGTTTGAAAGACATTTGATTTTTGATCGCTACTGTATCTGTCTCAAAGTTTTTAACGACAGCTCTTTCAGGGTTGATTCCGTGTTCTTTGTGATATTCAAAAAGATACATTGTAGCATAAAATGCCGGAACATAACCTTGAGTTTCTTTTGGAAGGTAATTACGAATATCCCAGTAACCTGTTTTTCCGCCAGAACGACGAATTGCTTTTGTTACGTTTCCTGGTCCTGAGTTATAAGAAGCTAAAACAAGTTCCCAGTCATTAAAAACATTGAACATTCTTGTCAGATAATCTGAACATGCAGCTGTAGCTTTAAGAGGGTCGCTTCTTTCGTCAATATAAGAATCGATTTTTAAAGAGTATTGTTTTCCGGTTCCGTACATAAACTGCCAAAGTCCGGTAGCGCCCATTTTAGAAACTGCTTTAGGGTTTAAAGCAGATTCTACAACGGCTAAATATTTTATTTCCAACGGAACTTTTTCTTTTGCGAATGTTTCCTCGAATATTGGAAAGTAGTATTCTGATAAAGCCATTAATCGAGAAAACGATTTTTTACGATTCTTAAGAAATGACTTTATTATGTTTTCTAATCCTTGATTGTATTCAATCTCAAAAGGTGATTTGGCATTCATTGCCGCCAAACGCTGCTTAAGCAGTTCTGTTGGCAGTTCCTCATCTACAGTAACGTCCTTATTAATGGTTTGAATGTCTTTTGTCAAATCATCGTAGATGTCTAAACTTACTAACTCATTCATCCAAAGACTGTCAACTTTTGCTGCCAGGTCATCTTTTTTGAATGTGCTTTTAACCGAATCTAAATAAGACAGCTTTACTTCGGGCTTTATTTCCCTCGAGACTTCTGCAGTTTGCTGCGAGAACATCGACAGAGAAAATAAAGCGGTTACCGCTAATGATATTTTCTTTACAATCATATAACATTTATTTAAAATTCTATAAATCAACCAATTATAGAACTGTTATTTTTGCAAACTTATAAAGTTTAACGCTTAAAAGTACGCAAAAAAATGTTAATTGTGATATTTTAGTCTAAAATTGCAGCAATTCCAGGTAAAACTCTTCCTTCTAACATTTCAAGCATCGCCCCGCCGCCAGTAGAAACATAGCTCATTTTGTCTTCAAAACCAAACTGTTTTACTGCTGCAACAGAATCACCGCCTCCAACTAGAGAAAATGCTCCTTTTTCAGTTGCTTCTGCAATATAATCTCCTAAAGCAATTGTACCTTTAGAGAATGTTTCCATTTCAAAAACTCCTAATGGACCATTCCATAAAATAGTTTTTGATTCTAAAATTACTTTTTTAAAGTTCTCTAATGATTTTGGACCTGCGTCAAGACCTTGCCATCCATCAGGAATTGCGGTTACATCTACAACTTGTGTTTTTGCTGAGTTTGAGAAATCATCTGCAGCAATTACATCAACAGGAATGTGAATTTGAACATTTTTTTCTTTTGCTAATCTTAAGATTTCAAGTGCTAGATCTAATTTATCGTCTTCGCAGATTGAATCTCCTACTTTTCCACCTTGCGCTTTAACGAATGTAAAAGTCATACCTCCACCAATAATCATGTGGTCAACTTTGTCTAAGATGTTTTCAATAACGGTGATTTTAGAAGAAACTTTAGAACCTCCTAAAACTGCTGTTACTGGTTTTTCGCTATTTTTAAGTACTTTATTTAAGCTCTCAATTTCTTTTGCCAATAAAGTTCCAAATGTTTTATCGTTTGGAAAAAACTGTGCAATAATTGTTGTCGAAGCGTGCGCTCTGTGTGCAGTTCCAAAAGCGTCGTTTACATAAATATCACCAAGTGAAGCTAATTCTTTAGCGAAAGCAACATCTCCAGCTTCTTCTTCTGCGTGAAAACGTAAATTTTCAAGTAATAAAACTTCTCCAGGCTGTAGGTTTTTAGCAGCTGTTTGAGCTGGTTCTCCAACACAGTTTTCAGCAAACTTAACTTGTACTCCTAAAATTTCTGAAGCTGTTTTTAAAATATGTTTTAAAGAATATTTTTCTTCAGCACCTTTTGGTCTTCCTAAGTGCGACATTAAAATTACACTTCCGCCTTGAGCTAAAATAGTATCTATAGTTGGCTTTGCAGCTTCAATACGTGTCGTATCAGTTACATTAAAATTCTCATCCAAAGGCACATTAAAGTCTACACGGATAATTGCTTTTTTATTTTTAAAGTCGAAATCGTTTAAAGTTTTCATTTGATATTTTTTTAGTTTTTTTAGAAAGAAAAACAAATATAGGACTTTTAAAGTACTAATAAATTCGGATAAACTAAAAAAGAGACAACAAAAAGAACGAAAACGTTATAAATTCACAAATAAATTGGTTTATTAAGGATTAAAAACAATTATAGATAGTAATTTGATACCTGAAGAAATGAAAAAAGCCTTTTCTGTTAACAGAAAAACAGAAAAGGCAAAAAATCAATTAAATTATTTTTTGTTTTTGGAGGTTGAATTAGTCTTCTGTTTGAATGAAACAAATAGACAAATTATGTTGAACTGGAAACATAATGGTTTCATATTCATTTGTGTTTTCGGTATTTTTTGAAATGAGATAATTTCCTTCAACAATACCAAAGTAATTCAATAAAGGCGAATAAAAAGTGATTCCGATTTTATGTTTTGATGCATCTGTTATGTCTGTATTGATAATATCTAACTGATAATTGATGAAGGGAAAATAATTGTTTCCTAAAACATCTGTTACACGATGGAAATTCCCTTTTAACTGTTCCACATAGCCGCTGGCCGCAATTCCGGTTAGAAAATGCAGTTGGTTTGCTTTTTCGTTTTCACTTAATAATTCTCTAAATGTGTTTTTTGGATTCGATTCTGAATTAAACTGCTGAGACTGCATTTGGTATTCTTTGAAAGTATCTTCAAAAACATATTTATCCCAAAGTAAAGCCGATGAGCTGTCTATTACTATACGATAAGCGAGTTTTATTTTCGTTATTTTCATTTAATTTGAATTTAGAGGAACTTCAATTACGAGCAGCATCGCATTTTGCGATAAAGATTCCCATTCTATAGTTTCTGTTTTTTGAATTGCTAAACCATCTTTGGCTTCCAGAAGTCGATTTTCGATTTCAAAAGCTCCGTTAATCACAAAAACAAAAACACCATTATTCGTATTCTTTAAAGTAAAGGCTCCTTCTTTTCTTCCGTCGTAAATACCAATAAATCCAAATGCATTTTCAATTTCAAATAATGAATTCAATTTGTTGTGTGAACTTAAATCGAATTTATATTGCTGAAAATCGTTTTTAAAATGCTGTCTTCCCATTTGAAATTCAAATTCTAAATAACTCACATTTTCCTTTTCGTATGGATTAAAAATTTCAACGGTTAATTCTTCTTTAGCTGTCAGAACTCTAATTTGTTCCACATGCAAAAATTCCCCATTACCAATATTATCTTTATATTCTATTCCGCCAAATAAGGGCAGGATGATCACATTTGTATTTGAATTTATAAATCGAGTAATACTTTGCTGGGGAGCCAGTATTACTTCATTTAAAACTTTTAAGAGTCCAAATGCGTTACGGGATAAATCTTGGTAATGTTCAAAGTTAAAAGTCGAGAAGCAGTTGTGTTTTTCTGAATTGAAAAACCCTCTTGAATCTGACTTGTAAATTTGTGCTGGAATTTGAGCTATCATAATAAGTTGTTATTTAAGATTAACCGGCAACATTTATGGTGTGGGTTAAAACAAAACCTTCACTAACGCTTCCTGTTATAGTTGATAATTCATTTGCAACAGAATCTGAAAAGACATTATCTGAAGCATTATACGTGTAACCCGACATTCCTTTTGTATAACCGTTAGCACTTGAAGCGTTTACTAAAGCAACGGCACTATTTGTTCCCTCTGGAAAAGCAATTTGTGTTACAAGCAATGAAGTTCCGCTGGCGTTATAAATATGAACATGAATATGAGTTGCCCTTCCTGAATACCAGCCCGGGAAAATTGAGGTAAATGTGACCAAACCATTTGCATCTGTAGTTTGTCTTCCTCTTAAAAAGTGAACTGTAGTATAGTTTACAGACTGCATTGAAGTTCCTCCGTATTCTGAATAATAGCCGTCTTTGTCGCAGTGCCAAATATCCACAATGGCATCTTTTAATACGGCACAACTTGCGTTTGTGTTTTTAATTGTAATTTTTATTGTGAAAGCTACGCCAGTTCTGTCCATTGTAATGTCTGATTTTACTAATGAAGATGGTGTAATGGTTGGAAATGGCCCCGCAGTTTCTGATGGTGTTACGGAGCAGTCACCTGAAGATGAACCTGAACCGGAAGAAGATCCAGAACCAGAAGATGAATCTGTATTGGATGAAGAATCTGATGAACCATCATCATTATCCTGACTGCATGAGTTTATAATTGGAATTGCTAATGAACCAATTCCTATTAAACCCAAACCTCTTAAAAACTCTTTTCTTTTCATTGCTTTTTTGTTTAAATGTTATTTTAATTGAATGATTAACAGTTGTTTTCAAGTAAAATTATTCGAAATTAAAGCATTGTAAAAAGTTTGAGGTAAAGGCTATTATTTATGAGGTAAATGGGTGAATATTTGTTTTTTGTAGTAAAAATCTTTAAACAAAAAAGAGTGTTACTTTTGATCAAAAAGTTTTGAAAAAGCTTCTTCGTAACTTACACTGATTGGAATTTCGGCTTGACCGATGAAAATTATCTTATTTCTAATTTTGGATATTTTAGAAATAGGAATAATAAAGGAACGATGAACTCTTGTGAATTCGGTTTCAGGCAATTTTTGGAGGATTGCTTTTAAGGTCATTCGCGCCACAACTGTTTTTTGGTTTTGGATGTGGATTTTTAAATAATCGTCTAGACCTTCGATATACAAAATATCTGAAAACAGAATTTTAATCAAACTATAATCGGCACGAATAAAAAGATACTGCTGTTCGATGTTTTGGTTTTGCAGTTTCCATTGCGAAAAAGCTTTCTCGGCCGCTTGTTGAAATCGGGAAAGAGAAATTGGTTTTAGCAGATAATCGGTTGCGCTGAGCGTAAAGCCTTCAACAGCAAATTCAGAATAAGCTGTTGTGAAAATTACCATTGTTTTATGGGGAAGCTTTTTGTAGAAATCTAAACCCGAAATCGACGGCATATTGATATCGAGAAACAATAAATCGACTGGATATTTTTTTAAGTATTTAAATGCTTCATCAGATTTCGTGAAAGTCTTGTTCAGTTCTATGTACTCAATAGTGTCACATAAACTCTGAAGAATTTCTAATGCCAATGGCTCGTCATCTAATGCTATTGCTTTTATCATCGTATTTTAACGCTCAAGTTTACAATGTATTTTTCTGCTGAATCTTCGATTTTTAAATGGTGCTTATTAGGATATACTAACTTCAATCTTTCAATTGTATTGTGAAGTCCAATTCCTGAGTCTGATTGTATCGAAAATGTCTTTTTATTGGAAACGTATAAAGTTAGTGTTTCATCATCGATATCTATTTTGATACAAATCTCGGAAGTCTGATCTGGATTTACTCCGTATTTGAATGCATTTTCGATAAATGAAATCAAGATGAGCGGTGTTATTACTTTTCCAAATGTGTTTCCGGTTACATTATAATCTACGTTTACTGTGTTTCCTAAACGTGTTTTTTGAAGTGAAATGAAATTACTAATGTAATTGATTTCCTTGCTTAAATCAATTACCTCATCATTTGAATTGGTCATTATATATCGCATTAACTCCGATAGCTGAACTACAGCGTCTGCCGTTTTGTTGTCTTTTTTTAAAGCCAGGGCGTAAATGCTATTTAGAGTATTGAATAAAAAGTGCGGGTTGATCTGGGCTTTTAAAAATGCCAGTTCTGATTTTACTTTTTCTTTTTCAACACTTTGCAATCTTCCTGAAATAGCGAAAAGCAAACTAGAGATTACGCCAATTAAATAAACTAATGTTGTGTGTCCGTATTGTGTTGGCGGACCTCCGTTGAACTCAAAAGGCATTGGCTCATTTCTATGCGGCGGTGGCGGAAATCTTCCTTCAAATGGTTTGGGATGATTTAATAAGTTTTCGGAATGATCCCTAAAATCTAAAAAATTTCGGCTTGGATGGTCTAAAACTGTCGAAAGCCAAAGAAAAAACAGAAGAAAAATGGCTATTACGAGATAGTACAAAAGCTTTTTTTCTGAAAAGTACAACCTCGGAATTAAATAATAATAGTTAAAGTAAAAGAAACAAAGGAGTGTAAAATAGATAAACAAATAAATACGATCATGCGCATTGGTGTACAAATGCGGTAATGAAAAAACTGTATTTGTGGATGTGAATGCGTATGGTAAAAATAAAAAAGCGAGGCACAGTACTATATGTTTCGCATAAAGTGAAAATTTTGCTTTCATGAATCAAATTTGATTTATACCGTTTTGACAACCAAAATGATATATTCAAATTTAAGGTTATTGCATGTTTATTTCAAATTATTGCGGTAAAAACACATAATGTTGCGACTCGCTTTATAATATTGGCTTTTTTGCCTATTTTAAAATAATCGTCTTTTGGCGATTAATCGTGTACCGGACTCTGTGTACAAGGACAGTTACTGATGGCTTGTAAGAAATCAAATCCAATGGTTACTACGTGTGTTCCTGTATTGTAATTCCCTAAATCGTTGAACATGATCTGGTAAGAATATCCAAAATAAAATTTAGATTTCATGAAACCTGCCATTGGTCCAACTGATAATGGTTTTGGAAACTGGTCGTTTAAGAAACGGTATGAAACTCCAATCCAATAGTAATCTTCGTAACGATTGTATCTTCTGTATTTGAAGTTAAAATCGGTTGTTGAACGTTTATCACTTGCAAAGTACTGATAGAAAACAGATGGTTCGTATTCTATACGGCTGTTTTCAGCATCACGAAAAATATAACCAGTATAAACCTGATAGTTTGAAAGCAGGTTTGGTTCTACTCCACGATATTTATCGGTATTTTTCTTTAAAACGTTATTGGCATTAAAACTTATATAAAAATCTTTATTACGATACAAAGCACTAATGTCAAAGTTATTGTTTGCATTGTAACGATTGTCTGTAACTGATGGATCAATAACAGGATGTTCAATCGTGGTATTGAATTCATCCGTATCAATTCTAAACGTATTGAAGTTGTATGAAATACCAAAAGATAAATACTGCTTAGAATAATAGTCTAAGATAAGGTGGTGCGCAAAGGAAACTTTAGCACCGGTTTGTCTTGTATATCCGTTCTTATCGTTATAAAGCGATATACCCACACCAGAACGATCTAAGATTCTAAAATCGGCATAAAGCGACTGGTTTTGTGGTGCATCTTTAATTCCAACCCATTGTGTTAAACCATTGGCTCTAATTCTAAGGTTGTCACCAATACCTGCATAGGCAGGAGAAAGTACAAACGGGTTATCAGCCAGATACTGAGTAAAAACTGGTAGGTTTAACTCTTGGCTGTAACTTGTTGTTACAGCCATGAGTACTAAGGATAAAATAAACTTTTTCATTGTAATAATTTTTTTAGATAACATCATAAGGGGCTATATTTTGTTATCTGTATAAAGTGAAATGTCCAACAAACTCTCTTGCATCATTCACGTCATTAAGTTTAAGAACATACCAGTAATCACCTGTTGGTAATTCCTCGCCATTGTATCTACCATCCCATTTTTGACCATAATGATATTTAGCAATCTGACGTCCGTATCTATCGAAGATCGCAAACTCTAGATTAGTGTAAATATTTGTACATCCAGGTCCCCAACCACTGTGAGTTCCGTTTGGTGTAAAGTAATTATCAAGACAAACATCAATGTAAGTCAATGGTATTGTAATTGTATCAATACATCCATTTTGATCTTTTACTTTAATTACATAATCTCTAGACTCATAATATTTAAATTTAGTATCAGATGTAAATGGACCTCCATCAAAACTGTATTCATAAGCAGGTCTTCCTCCAATTGCAGTTACAGAAACTATGTTCATTTCTTGTTGTCCTCCAGCTAATTGAATATGTAATTTATCAAATGCCTGAATTGTGAAACTTGCTGTTGGCTGGATACATCCGTTTGTATGTCTCGCGTAAATTACGTGAGTTCCAGGTAATACATCTTTAAATTCATTGCTTGGTAAATATGGCCCAGCTTGAACATCTAAAGAATAATCAACATCAGCAGGATCTACAGATGGATCTATAGTTACTGTCACTGTATTTGTTTCACAACCATAAACAACGTCTGCTATTGGATCGATGTCAACTGCCAATGGCACAAGAACTTCAATTTCAAAGTTACATCCATTTGCATCTTTAACGAAAGCAGTATGTTTACCTCCTGCAAGACCATCAAATGTATGTTGTGTACCTGTTACTGGGCTATAAGGACCTGCTAATACATCAAGACTTACTGTGTAAGGAGCTGTTCCTCCAGTGATATCAATTGTAAATTCTCCATTTAAGTCTCCTTTACATTGTTCTCCTAATATTGAGCCTGCTGTAACTATAAGCGGTGCCGCTGGCTGCGTGATTGTTATATCTGTCATTACATAACATCCGTTTTCATCTTGCGCAATTACAGTATACAATCCTGGAGCAAGTTTCTCAAACACACTGATTGTATCAAACTGATTTAAATCTGGTGAGATTGCGTATTTAATAACTCCTGTTCCTCCTGTTGCAGTTACTACAATTTTACCATTGTTTTCACCGAAACATGTAACATTCGTTGGCGTAAACTGAGCTTGTAAAGCAACTGGCGGCTCATTGATTGTAATTACAGCAGATGCATCATCACAATCTCCACTTTCTACTTTTACAATGTAATCTCCAATTACTAAGTCTTCGAAGATTCCAGTAGCCTGAGGACCTTGGATAATAGTTCCAGCAGTATTCTCTAATGTATAGATATAGTTTCCTAAACCTCCTTTAGCTTCTGCTACGATAACTCCTGTAGCTTCACCTGTACATTTTACAACTGCATTCGTAACATCAACATCAATGTTAAGCGGTTCTAGAGGATCAATTGTGATCTCATTTGAAACAAAACCAATACATCCTGCCGCATCTCTTACATAGTAGCTGTATTTACCAACAGCAACCGGGAATGTAACTGATGCATTGAATGAACCAATAGTTGTAGCAAAATTAGCATCAGTACTATAAGTGTAAGGTGCTGTTCCGCCCACTGCGCTTAATGTAAGTGTTGCCTGAGTTAAACATGTTTGTGAACTAGCTTCAACTAAAGTTGGAATAACTTCTGTTGGCTCATTGATCACAATGTTTGCTGAAGTTGCAGAACAACTAAATCCGTCAGTAACTGTAATACTATAAGTTCCAGCACCTAAACCAGTGAATATTGGGCTAAGCTGTGGTCCAGAACTAATAACTGGAGTTGCTGAAATAATATTTAATGTATACAGATAGTTACTTCCTTGTCCACCTGTTGGAGGATCTACTGTAATTATTGCTGTTTTATCTCCAAAACATGTTAGTGTTGTAGCACTTGCTGTTGCAGTAACCACGATTGGTGCCGGAACAACTAATACTTCTGTTGCTGTAGCGATACATCCAACATTATCTCTAACGTTAATTGTATAGTTACCTGCTGATAATCCTGACCATACGAATTGATCTGAATAGTCAACTAATGTTGTACCGTTCAATACCAATTGGTATTCGTATTTATTATCCCATCCACCTGCTGCTGAAGCAGTGATTTCTCCGTCATTATTTCCTGTTACACAAGTAATATCAGATTTCGCTGTTGTTACTGTAAGTGCAGCTGTTGGCTGTTCTATTGTGAACAATGTAGAAACTGTACAGAATGGGTTGTTTACTAGTGTTGCAACAACTGTGTATTGACCAGCAGTTAAGTTAGAAATTCTAACCGGACCTGCATTTGTTGTTGTTCCGTTACTTGGAACTGGTCCTGTAATTACATAGTTAAATGCACCTGCTTCATTTGTTGGGTTTAACTGATTATCTACAAAAGTTAAATCAACACTTCCTGTTGCAGTACCATAACAGATTTGTCCGTTAACTGGTGTTACATTTATATCGAAAGTATTAGGGTCATTAACATAATGTGCTTGTACAATTGAACATCCTGTTGCAAGGTTTGTAACGGTAATTAAATAATTTCCGATCGTTAATCCTGTGAATACTCCAGTTGTATTTGACTGATTGTATGTATTTCCATCAGTTCCGGCAACATTGTAATTCAATATCGCTGGTGTTCCTCCAATAGATGTTACCGTTACAGTAATATCTTCATTAGAAATACAAGTTACAGCGGTATTTACAGCAACATTTATTTGATCTAAACGAATGAAAGGATTTACTCTGATTATTCCTGTACTAGATCCCATACATCCTTTATCATCATAAACATTTACTGTATAGTCACCACCTGTGAAGTCTGACTCGCTGTAAGCATTTGATGGACCTCTTTGAACTACAACTCCACCTTTAATGAACTCATAGATTGTATAAACTCCAGAACCGCCAACAACGTTATTTACTGTAATAACTGCATAGTTTGAAACGTTTGTTCCAGTTGTACAATTGTATTGTGTGATAACTGGTGCGTTAACTGTAATTACGTTTGGTTCGCTGATTCTAATATCTTCAGAATCCACACAACCTCTTCCAGAAGTTACTGTTACCGTATAATCTCCAGCTTGAAGGTTATCAAAAATGTTTTGAGTTTGAGCTGGTCTGTTAACCGCTACTCCTAAAGCTGTAGTTCCTGTTAATGTATATGTATAAACCGGGTTATCGTTTACGCCTGGTGCACTTGCAGCTAAATTAGCTGTGATTGAACCATCTGAATTACCTCTACAAGAAACATTTGTTCCGTTTAAAGTAAATCCTGTAATAACTGTTGCCGGAGCAATTACAATTGTAACGTTAAAGTCACAAGTTGTCAATACGTCTCTTACTCTGATAACGTGTGTACCAGGAGCAACGTTGTTAAATACAGCCGGTGTAGTATTTACGATTACACCTCCGTCTAAAGTATATCTATAATTTGCTGTTCCTGAACCTCCTGTTGCAGTAGCAGTAATTACACCATTATTAAATGTACAACTTGGTAATGTTGTAACTATAGTCTCTAACTGTAAAGCTGGAGTGATAGTTACCGCAGCTGTTGCTGTTGCTGTACATCCGTTTGCATCTCTTACTGTTACATCATATGTTCCTGCAGCATTTACAGTAAATGTTGGGCTTGTTTGGAAGCCTGCTCCAATGCTGTATTCATAAGGTGCTACACCAGAACCAACAGTAACTGTAAATGTATATTCACCTGCTGCCGTAGGACATTGGCTTGTAACATTAGCTGTTATTGCACTTGGTAATGGATCTACCGCAATTGTTATTGGGATAAATGTTTCACAACCTTTAGAGTCTAATACGTATGCTGTCCAATTTAAGCTTACAGCTGGGTCTAAAACAGCATTATTACTGTTTGTATAATCTGCAGCTACTGGAGTTCCTGCGCCTGCAATGAAAGCATATTGATAATTTGGTGTTCCTCCTGCAGCTGTTACACTAACCTGAGCACCTGAATTACAATTAGCATTTACATTTGAAGCTACAGTCAATGTCAATACTGAAGGCTGACCAACAGTTACTGAAGCCGAAGCTGTACATCCTGTTGTTGTGTCTGTAACTTCTACTGTGTACGTACCGATTGGTAAGTTTGTCAGCGTTACTACTTTTCCAACTTGAGTTAGAGTTCCTGTAGTTGGTCCTCCAATTAAAGCAGCTGTATAAGCTCCGCCAAAATTGTCAACATCAAATTTCACTGATCCGTTTGAACCTCCATTACAGCTTACGTCATTTACTAACTGACCTGCTGCTGTAATGTTTACTAGCGGATCAACAGTGTAATAGATATCATCTTTACATCCGTTTGCATCAGTTACCTGGAATAAGTAAGTATCTGCTGTTAAGCCTGTAAAGATTCCGTTTGCTGCACCAGAAACATTTGTAACTGCACTAGCTGGAGAAAGAATCTCGTAGTGTAATGCACCAACACCATGTGAAACAGTTACAGTAACTGTACTTGTTGTGTTAGCAGCTGGTGTACACCAAATATCTGTTCCTGTTACAGAATCGATTACTGGAGCGTCTAGTGCCGGAATTGTAACACTTACCGGTACTGCAATGATACAATTATTAGCATCTTTTACTGAAGCTGTAACTGTTCCTGCATTATAAGTAGTGAATGTATTCGTTGCACTATAATTTATTCCGTTGAAACTGTATTGGTAAGGTGCTGTTCCTGTTCCTGCAGTTACATTGATTGTAACAACAGCTGGCTGCGTAGCATTACCTGTTCCACAAGTTAAACTTTGAGTTAATACCGCAGTTGCAGCAAGAGCAGCTGGTTCAGTAATTGTAGCTGTTACGCTTACTGAAGAACATTGTTTAGCATCACGCACTACAATATTGTAAGTTCCCGCAGTTAATCCTGTGAATATATTTGAAGCTTGGAAAGCTCCTCCATTGATACTGTACTCATATGGCACAACACCATTAGCAGCAGTAACAATGATACTTCCGTTATTTCCTCCTACACAGCTTACGTTTGTTTGCGTAAATGTTGCTGATGGAGTTGTTGTTGGTGTTACTATTACCGGAATAGAAACTGCCTGACATCCTTGACTGTCTGTTACTCTGAAAGTGTAAGTTCCAGCAGCTGTAGCCGTGTAAGGTGATGTTGCAGGGAAGTATCCTCCATTGTCAAAGTCAACTTCGAATCCTGTATAAGTAAGAGTACCCTGAGTTGCCAATAATGTGATAACAGCTGATCCCGCACAAGTTAAATCTTGTGTTAAAGTAGCTTGTAATAATAATTCCTGATTTAATGTATAAGGGCTTGAAACAATACATCCGTTACCATCTTTAATATAGAATACATAGTTTCCTGGTGCATTCAATACAAAGTTAGGGCTAGATTGGTATCCGTTACCAATGCTGTATGTTGGTGTGCCAACATAAGTTCCAGTGATTGTAATTGGCACCGGACCTCCTGTGTAACAATACAATCCAGCTGATGAATTGATTGTTGGCAATGCATCTGTAGCAATTGTTACATCAATTTTAGTTGTACATCCGTTAGCATCCATCGCATAAACATCCCATTGTGTATTTACAGTTGGATCTAATACAGCGTTTGCAACAGTATCATAATCTAAAACATTTGGAGTAACTCCGTCCTGAACGAACACATATTTGTAAACTGGAGTACCGCCAGAAGCAAGAACTTCAACTTTAGCACCGAAATTACAATTTGCATTTATGTTGCTTACTACGTTAAGACCTAGAGCTGTTGGCTGAGCCACAACTACTGAAGCAGTTGCTGTACATCCCGTAACTCCGTCAGTAATAAGAATTGTGTAAGTTCCCGGAACTAATCCTGTAACATTTACAGTATTTCCTGTTATAGCTAATGTACCAGTACCTGCAGTCAATACTGCTGTGTAAGTTCCTGTGTAATTTGCAACTGTAAATTTAACTGCTCCATTTGACTGTCCGTTACAAACAACATCACTTACTAATTGACCAGAAACTGTAATGTTAGTTACCGGATTAATAGTATATGATTCTTGGTAAGTACAACCGTTAGCATCAGTCACTTGGAATAAGTAAGTGTCTGGAGTTAATCCTGCAAATACCGCAGAAGTTTGTTTCGCTGCAACGATTGGAGAAAGAATCTCATATTGAAGCGTTCCTACACCGTTGATTACGTTACTAATTGTAACTGTACTTGTTGTACTAGCCGCTGGAGCACAATAAATTGGTGTTCCTGTAATATCCATATTTGTCGGCGCATTTAACGCTGGAATAGTGATAGTAACTGGCGTTGCGATAATACAGTTGTTAGCATCTTTTACATAAGCTGTAATTGTTCCTGCATTATAAGTAGTTAACGTATTTGTTGTACTATAATTTACTCCTCCGTTGAAGCTGTATTGGTAAGGCGCTGTTCCTGTTCCTGCAGTTACATTGATTGTAACAACTGCTGGTTGAGTTGAGTTACCTGTACCACAAGTTAATCCTTGTGTCAACGTAGCTGTTGCAGCAAGAGCTGTAGGCTCAGTAATTGTAGCTGTTACGCTTACTGAAGAACATTGTTTAGCATCACGAACAACAATGTTGTAAGTTCCCGCAGTTAATCCTGTGAATATATTTGAAGCCTGGAAAGCTCCTCCGTTGATACTGTACTGATATGGAACAACTCCATTTGCAGCAGTAACAATGATACTTCCGTTATTTCCTCCTATACAGCTCACATTTGTTTGTGTAAATGTTGCTGTTGGAGTTGTTGTTGGCGTAACTACTACCGGAATAGAAACTGCCTGACATCCTTGACTGTCTGTTACTCTGAAAGTATAAGTTCCAGCAGCTGTAGCCGTATAAGGTGATGTTGCAGCAGCATATGCACCTGCGTTAAAGGAAACTTCAAATCCTGTGTAAGAAAGAGTACCCTGAGTTGCCAATAATGTGATACTAGCTGATCCTGCGCAAGTTAAATCTTGTGTTAAAGTAGCTTTTAACAACAATTCCTGACGTAATGTATAAGGGCTTGAAACGATACAACCATTTCCATCTTTAATATAGAATACATAGTTTCCTGGCGCATTCAATACAAAGTTAGGGCTAGATTGGTATCCGTTACCAATGCTGTATGTTGGTGTACCAACATAAGTTCCTGTGATTGTAATTGGCACCGGACCTCCTGTGTAGCAGTATAATCCAGCTGATGGATTGATTGTTGGCAATGCATCTGTAGCAATTGTTACATCAAGTTTTACTGTACATCCGTTTGCATCCTTAGCATAAACATCCCATAGTGTATTTACTGTTGGTGCTAATACTGCATTTGCACTATTTGTGTAATCTCCAGCAACTGGTGTAACACCATCCTGAACAAATGCGTATGTATAATTTGGTGTTCCTCCGTTTGCTAAAACAGTCACTTTTGCACCGAAATTACAATTTGCATTTATGTTGCTTACTAAGTTAAGGTTTAGAACTGTTGGCTGAGCCACAACTACTGAAGCAGTTGCTGTACATCCTGTTGTTCCATCAACAACCTGAACTGTGTATGTTCCAGGAACTAATCCTGTCACGTTTACAGTATTTCCTGTTTGTGTTAATGTACCTGTTCCTGCTGTTAATGTTGCAGTATAAGAAGTTCCATAATTAGCAACAGTAAATCTAACTGCACCATTTGTATTTCCGTTACAAGTAACGTTACTTATTAATTGACCTGCAACTGTAATATTAGTTACCGGTAAAACAGTATATGATTCTTGGTAAGTACAACCATTAGCATCTGTCACTTGGAATAAGTAAGTGTTTGGTGTTAATCCTGCAAATACCGCAGAAGTTTGTTTCGCTGCAACAATTGGAGAAAGAATCTCATATTGAAGCGTTCCTACGCCATTAATTACATTACTAATTGTAACTGTACTTGTTGTATTTGCCGCTGGAGTACAATAAATTGGTGTTCCTGTAATATCCATATTTGTCGGCGCATTCAACGCTGGGATAGTGATAGTAACTGGCACTGCAATGATACAGTTGTTAGCATCTTTTACGTAAGCTGTAACTAATCCTGCATTATAAGTAGTCAACGTATTTGTTGTACTATAATTTGTTCCTCCGTTGAAACTGTATTGGTAAGGAGCTGTTCCTGTTCCTGCAGTTACATTGATTGTAACAACTGCTGGCTGCGTAGCGTTTCCTGTACCACAAGTTAATCCTTGCGTTAACACAGCTGTTGCAGCTAAAGCTGTCGGTTGAGTAATTGTAGCTGGTACGCTTACTGAAGAACATTGCTTAGCGTCACGAACAACGATGTTGTAAGTTCCAGCAATTAATCCTGTGAATATATTTGAAGCCTGGAAAGCTCCTCCGTTAATACTGTACTGATATGGAGTAATTCCATTTGCAGCAGTAACAGTAATACTTCCGTTATTTCCTCCTATACAGCTTACATTTGTTTGTGCTAATGTTGCTGTTGGAGTTGTTGTTGGCGTAACTACTACCGGAATAGATATTGCCTGACATCCTTGACTGTCTGTTACTCTGAAAGTATAAGTTCCAGCAGCAGTTGCAGTATAAGGTGATGTTGCAGCAACATATCCGCCTCCGTTAAAGTCAACTTCAAATCCTGTATAAGTAGTTGTTCCCTGAGTTGCCAATAATGTAATACTAGCTGATCCTGCACAAGTTAAATCTTGTGTTAAAGTAGCTTGTAATAATAATTGTTGATTTAATGTATATGGTGCCGAAACAATACAGCCATTACCATCTTTAATATAGAATGTGTAGTTTCCTGGCGCATTCAATACAAAGTTAGGACTAGCCTGATATCCGTTACCAATACTATAAGTTGGGGTACCAACATAAGTTCCTGTAATTGTAATTGCTACTGGACCTCCTGTGTAGCAGTATAATCCAACAGATGGGTTAATTGTTGGTAATGCATCTGTAGCAATTGTAACATCTAATTTAACTGTACATCCGTTTGCATCTTTTGCATAAACATCCCATAGTGTGTTTGTAGCCGGAGCTAATACAGCGCTTGCACTATTTGTATAATCTGCAGCTACTGGAGCAACACCATCTTGAACGAATGCATAAGTATAGTTTGGTGTTGCACCTGAAGCAATAACTTCAACTTTTGCACCAGAATTACAATTTGCATTTACATTACTAACTAAGTTAATGTTTAGAACTGTTGGCTGAGTCACAACTACTGAAGCAGTTGCTGTACATTGTGTAACATCGTCCGTAACTTCAAGAGTGTATGTTCCAGGAACTAATCCTGTAACGTCAACTGTATTACCTGCCTGTGCTACTGTACCTGTTCCTGCTGTTAATACTGCAGTATAAGTTCCTCCAAAGTTTGCAACTGTGAATTTAACGGCACCATTTCCTTGTCCGTTACAAATTACATTACTTACTAATTGACCTGCAACTGTAATATTAGTTACCGGATCAACCGTATATGATTTTTGATCTTTACATCCGTTAGCATCAGTTACTTCAAATAAGTAAGTATCCGGAGCTAATAATGTAAATATTCCGCTAGCTGCTCCTGAAACGTTTGATGTTGCACTAGCTGGTGATAAAATTGCGTAAGCTAAAGTACCAACACCATTTGTAGTGGTGATCGTAACTGTACTTGTAGTACTAGCCGCCGGAGCACAATAAATTGGTGTTCCAGTAATGTTTGTAATTGTTGGTGGATTTAACGCTGGAATATTAACTCCATTTGTTAAAGTAAATATACATCCTTTAGCATCTTTAACTAAAACATTGAATGTTGTTCCGGCAAAAGCTTCGTATGTATTTGTACTTGTATAAGTTACACCGTTATCAAAACTGTATAAGTATGGAGCGGTACCATCTGCAGCTGTTACAGTAACTAATGCTTTTGTTGGTACATTTCCTGCAGCACATGTCAATGCTGTCGTTAAAGCAGACGTTGCTGTTAATGCTGCTGGTTCTGTAATTGTGATTGGTGTACCTGGGTAAAGACAAGATTTAGAATCTCTTACTGTAATAGTATATGCAGTACCTGCAGCTAATCCTGTAAATACATTTGATGTTTGGAAAGCTCCGCCATCTAATTGATATTCATAAGGGCCAACTCCTGAAGTAACATTTACAGTAATTGTTCCATCTGCACCACCATTACAACTTACATGTGTTTCAACAGTAGTAAATACTGTAGGCTGAATAGGATCTAATGTTAAAGTAGTCGTAGCCTCACATGCCGTTGGCAATTTAGCATCATTTACTTTGAACATATAGTTTCCTAAAACACTAGTTGTTAGAACATTTGATGGCATTAATGTATATGAGAAACCAGCATCTGTAGAATAATAATAAGTGTATGCCGTGTTATAACCTCCTGTAGCTGTTAATGTAATTTGAGCATCTGGAGTTCCTGTACAATCTAATTCTTTTGTTAATGCTGCACTTAATTGTAACTGTGGTTTAACTTCGTAAGTTGTAGTTGCTGTACAACCATTACCATCTTTAATTACTAAAGTATAAGTACCTGAAGCATTAAACGTGAAACTTGGACTTGTTTGGAAAGTACTTCCGTTTACGCTATAAGTAGCTCCTCCAACTGCTGGATCAACTGTTCCAGAAATTGCAAATGTGAATGGATTACCGTCATAACAAATTCCAGCTGGTGCTGTAATTGTAGGATCAGCATCTTTATTTAATGTAATAGCTGCGAATTTGATACAGCCATAAGCATCTTTTGCGTAAGCAATGTAGTTTCCTGCATTTCTGTTAAATGTATTTACAGAAGCCCAACCTGCAGAAGCTGCTGTTGGTGCAGGATCTGTAGACAATAATAATTGATATGTATATGGACCCGTTCCGTCTTTTGCAACAGCTGTAATTATACCAGAGTTTGGATTACAGTTTGCATTTTTAGTAACTGAAGCCGTAACTGATAAATCAATAGCAGATTCAGTAATGTTAAACGTATTACTAGCAACACTACATCCTGCATTAGTTCCACCTGCAGTTTCTTTAATTACAACAACGTAATTTCCAAAACCTAATGCACCAATGTTGTTAATTGGAAGTGAACCATTAGCAGGCACTGTACCTGTTCCGGTAACACCTGTAGTAACCATAGTGAAAGAATTGAATATCTCATAACTAATCGGCGTTGGTGTTGGATATGTACTATTTACTGTCAATGAAACATTTCCATTATTGCTTCCTTTACAAGTAACATTGTTAGCTGTTAATCCAGTTACAGTTAAAGTAGAGTTAGTTGGAATAGGGAATTGAGCTGTTTCATAGTAGTAACAACCTGTTCCTGCATCATGTACGATGAAAGTATATTTAACTCCTGGTAATAAGTTTGGTATGCTTGTTTTTTTACTTCCTGGGTTTACTCCTGCAGGAACTCCTAAAACGTCTTCATCATACCATGGTAAAGTAGTTGGAGAAGTATAAGTCATTCCAGGACCTGTGTAAACAGCAAAGTGGAATGGCCCATTACCTGTAATATTAGTAGATGCAGCACCAATAGCTACAACTGCTGAACCTAATGAAGAACAATCAGCTGGCGGAGGTGTTACTGTAATATCAAGATCATTTGGCGGTGAAGCAACAAATATATTTTGCTCAATATTAGTACAGCCATTTGCATCAGTAACTACAATTTGGTATAAACCAAAGTCAACTACTTCGAAAACAACTAAAGCACCTGTTTGATTTGTAATTTGTTTATTATAACCATTTACTCCGGTTACATGATAAATGTAGTTTGGAGTTCCTCCCGTAACAGAAGTAATTGTAATAGCTCCTAAAGAAACACCTAATGCGCCACAAGTAATAGGAGTAATTGTTCTGTTTACTACGATTGGTGTTGGCTGTGCAATGTTAATATTGTCCGTATCTGTACAACCTTTTGCATCAGTTACAGTAATTAAGTAATTACCAGCAGCTAGGCCAGATGTTTGTGAACCGTAATTAACTCCTGTCGTTGTATTTAATACCGTATATACAAATGGTGCCTGACCTTTTGTATTATCAATTGTAATAGCGATTGCTGCAGTAGCATCACCATTACAGTTTATACTTTGAGTTTGTGTAACTCCTGTAATTTCAGGTAACACCGGTGTAGTAACGATAACTGCAGCAGATGTAGCTGTACATCCTCTAGAATCAGTTACAGTGAAAGTATATGATCCTGCTGTGTTTGTAGTAAATACATTTCCGGCAAATGTTCCTATGTTAGGAGAAGCTGTGTAAGTGAATGGTCCGCTTCCTCCTGCTGGTGTCAAAGTAATTTGAGCATCAGTTGGAACTGAACATGTAATGTCTTTATCTAATGCAGCATTTAATGTTAATGCATTATTTACTAAAACAACATTACTATCTGCTGTACATCCGTTACCATCTTTAATTCTGATAGTATAACTTCCCGGTGTAGTAACAACAAATGTGTTACCTGCCTGATATGAAGCTCCTCCATTGATACTGTAGCTCAATGGTGCTACTAGTCCAGCTCCTGGAGTTGCTGTAATAGTATAGCTTCCTACACCAAAACATTGACCCGCTGCAGAAGCTGTAACCGTTGGAACAACATCTTTAGCAATGGTAATATCTAATTTAAATGTACATCCGTTTGCGTCTATAACATGAACGTCCCAGTTTAAGTTTACAGCTGGGTCTAAGTTTGCTTTGTTATTGTTTGAATAAACTCCTACCGCAGCACCATCCTGAACAAATGAATATCTGTATATAGGCGTTCCTCCAGTTGCAGTAACAGTTACTGCTGAAGTACTAACAAAACAGTTAGCATTTACCGCAGCATAAGTTGCAGCTAAAGCAGCAGCCGGTTGATTAATAGTAATCGAAGCATTAGCTGTACAACCTGTTACCTCATCTGTAATAACAATTGCATAAGTATTCGCAGTTAAATTTGGTAAAGTTACAGTTCCAGTATTAACTCCTGTTACTGCTGTACCTCCATTAACTGTATAAGAATATGTAGAACCGAAACCTGCAACAGTTAATCTTATAGATCCTGTATTTCCTCCGTTACATAATACATCACTTAATTTACTAGCTAAAACAGTAATTGGAGTTACCGGATTAACTGTATATGATTCTGTATAATAACATCCGTTAGCATCGGTAACTTTAAACATATAAGTACCTGGTGCAAGATTTGCAAAAGCATTAGATGTTTGTTTAGGAATGATAACCGGAGATGGAGCAATTGTTTCGTATTGTAAAGCTCCAACTCCGTTTACTGCTGTTAAAGTAACAGTAGTTGTTGTAACCGTACAAGTAACTGCCGGAGCAGCAAATGTTAAATCTGTTGGAGAGTTTAATCTCAATAAAGTTCCTGAACCTGTTACCGGACAACCTTTTGCATCTCTTACTGCGTAAGTATAAGCTTGGTTCGTTCCGTTATCATTTAATGTTAATACATTATTTGAGCTGTATCCGCTTCCGTTGAAACTATATTCGTAAGGAGCAGTTCCTGTTCCTGCTGTAACATTAATTGTAACTGTTCCTGCTACTTTAGCATTTGAAGTATTACATGAGAACGGAACTTCAACTACTGTAGCAACTAATGTTAAAGGCTGAGTGATTGTAACTGCTACTGATCCTGTACAGTTTTTACTGTCTCTTACATAGAAAGTATAAGAACCTGCAGCTAATCCTGTAAATACTGGATTTGCAGCAAATGGTCCTGCAATATTGTTGCTATATGTAAATCCGCCTGATCCTCCAGCACCTGTTAAAGTAACTGAACCGTTTGCAGTGCCATTACAGCTTGCATTTACCTGAACAGCTGTAACTGTTGGGTTTGTAATAGGAGCAACTGTAACAACTGCAGTTCTTGTACAGCTGTTAGAATCTGTAATTACAAATGTATAAGTATCTGCGTTTGCAGGTGTTACTGTATATGTAAATGTTGGTCCCGTAATAGGTGCGCTTGCTGCACTTGGAGCACCAGCACCTTTTTGTACTGTGTAAGTATATGTAGATCTACCGCCGCCAATTGTAACTGTAATTGTTGCATTTGGAGTAGCTGTACAATCTAGTTCTTTTGTAACTGTACCAGCAGCTGTTAATTGCGGATAAACTACTGTTGCAGCCGGAGCCGCAGCAATACATCCGTTTTTATCTTTTACATAAACTGTATAAGTTCCAGCAGCTACTGAAAAAGTATTACTTGTTTGGAACGCTCCAGTTGGACCGGCAATTCCATAAGTTAATGGTGCTAAACCTGTAGCAGTTGCAGTAATAGTGAATCCGCTTCCAGAAGCTGTACATTGATTATTAACGGTTACGTTAGTGATGACTGGCATTACATCCAAAATAACTGTAACTGTAGACTTAGCTGTACAACCATTTGCGTCTTTCACATAAACATCCCAAACTAAATCAGCTCCAGAGTTAGTATCTACTGTTAAAACAGCACTATTTCCGTAAGTTGATGTTGGAACTGTTGACGGGCTTTTCGCGAAAGCGTAAGTATAATTTGGAGTACCGCCTGTAGCAGTAACCGTAATTTGTGAATTATCATTATTACAATTAACATTAGTTCCTACTGCTGTAGTAATTGCTAAAGCAGCCGCTGGCTGACCAATAACAATACTTGCAGAGTTAGTACATCCTGTTGCAGTATCTGTTACCTGAACAGTATAAGTTCCTGCAGCAACATTTGATAATGTTAATGTATCTCCAGATTTTGTTAATGTTCCTGATCCTAAAGTTCCTGCTGTTAAAGTAAATGTATAAGCACCTGGTGTAGCATTTCCAGAAACTGTGTAAGTTCCAGATCCTGTTGAACCACCTCTACATAAAACATCGCTTGTTTTGTTACCTGTAATTGCAATTGGAGTAACCGGATTTACAATGTAAGGTTCTGTATAATAACATCCGTTTGCATCTGTAACTCTGAAAGTATAAGATCCAGGTGCAAGGTTTGCAAAAGCATTAGATGTTTGTTTAGCAATGATTACTGTTGATGGAGCAATTGTTTCATATTGTAAAGTTCCAACTCCGTTTACTGCCGTTAAAGTAACAGTGGTGGTTGTAGCAGTACAAGTAACCGCTGGTGAAGCAAAAGTTAAATCTGTTGGAGGGTTTAGTCTCAATAAAGTTCCTGAACCTGTTACCGGACATCCTTTTGCATCTCTAACTGAGTAAGTGTATGGCTGATTAGCCCCATTATCATTTAATGTTAATACATTATTTGAGCTGTATCCGCTTCCGTTAAAGCTGTATTCGTAAGGAGCTGTTCCTGTTCCTGCAGTAACATTAATTGTAACTGTTCCTGCTACTTTAGCATTTGAAGTGTTACATGTAAATGGAACTACTGCAACTGTTGCTGCTAATGTTATAGGCTGAGTAATTGTAACCGCTACTGATCCAGAACAGTTTTTGCTATCTTTTACGTAGAAAGTATAAGAACCTGCAGCCAATCCTGTAAATACCGGATTAGTTGTAAATCCTGTTGTTGGATTATTACTGTATGTGAAACTACCTGATCCTCCAGCACCTGTTAAAGTAACTGAACCATCTGCAGCGCCGTTACAGCTTGCATTTGTTTGAACAGCCGTAACTGTTGGGTTTGCAATTGGAGCAACTGTAACAACTGCTGTTCTTGTACAGCTGTTAGAATCTGTAATTACAAATGTATAAGTATCTGCATTTGCAGGTGTTACTGTATAAGTAAATGTTGGTCCTGTAATAGGTGCGCTTGCTGCACTTGGTGTACCAGCACCTTTTTGTACGGTATAAGTATAAGTAGATCTACCACCGCCAATTGTAACTGTAATTGTTGCGTTTGGAGTAACTGTACAATCTAGTTCTTTTGTAACTGTACCTGCAGCTGTTAATTGTGGGTAAACCACTGTTGCAGCCGGAGCCGCAGCAATACAGCCGTTTTTATCTTTTACACTTACTGTGTAAGTTCCCGCAGCAACTGTAAATGCATTTGATGTTTGGAAAGATGTTCCATCAATACTGTATGTCAACGGTGCTAAACCTGTAGCAGTTGCAGTAATAGTGAATCCACTTCCAGAAGCTGTACATTGATTGTTAACCGTTACGTTAGTGATGGCTGGCATTCCATCCAAAATAACTGTAGCTGTTGATTTAGCAATACAGCCATTTGCATCTTTCACGTAAACATCCCAAACTAAATCAGCTCCAGAATTAGTATCTACTGTTAAAATATTACTAGCGCCATAAGCCGATGATGGTACTGTTGATGGGCTTTTCGCGAAAGCGTATGTATAATTTGGAGTACCGCCTGTAGCAGTAACTGTAATTTGTGAATTATCGTTATTACAATTTACGTTTGTAGCAACCGCAGTAGTAATAGCTAAAGCAGCCGCTGGCTGGCCAATAACAATACTTGCAGAATTAGTACATCCTGTTGCAGTATCTGTTACCTGAACAGTATAAGTACCTGCTGCAACATTTGATAATGTTAATGTATTTCCTGATTGTGTTAATGTTCCTGATCCTAAAGTTCCTGCTGTTAAAGTAAATGTATAAGCACCTACTGTAGCATTACCAGAAACTGTATAAGTTCCAGATCCTGTTGAACCTCCTCTACATAAAACATCGCTTGTTTTGTTACCTGTAATTGCAATTGGAGTAACCGGATTTACAATGTAAGGCTCTGTATAATAACATCCGTTTGCATCTGTAACCCTGAATGTATAAGATCCAGGTGCAAGATTTGTGAATGCATTTGATGTTTGTTTTGCTCTAATTACTGTCGATGGAGCAATCGTTTCATATTGTAAAGCTCCAACTCCATTTATTGCTGTTAATGTAACAGTAGTACTTGTAGCTGTACAAGTAACTGCTGGTGAAGCAAAAGTTAAATCTGTTGGAGGGTTTAGTCTCAATAAAGTTCCTGAACCTGTTACCGGACATCCTTTTGCATCTCTTACTGAGTAAGTATATGGCTGATCAGCTCCGTTATCATTTAAAGTTAATACATTATTTGAGCTGTATCCGCTTCCGTTGAAGCTGTATTCATAAGGAGCAGTTCCTGTTCCTGCAGTTACATTGATAGTAACAGTTCCTGCTACTTTCGCATTAGAAGTGTTACATGTAAATCCTACAACGGCAACTGTTGCTGCTAAAGTACTTGGCTGCGTAATTGTAACCGCTACTGATCCTGTACAACCTTTACTGTCTTTTACATAAAAAGTGTAAGAACCTGCAGCTAATCCATTAAATACCGGATTAGTAGTAAATCCTGTTGTTGCGTTATTGCTGTATGTGAATCCGCCCGATCCTCCAGCACCTGTTAAAGTAACTGAACCATCTGCAGCACCATTACAGCTTGAGTTTGTCTGAGCAGCTGTAACTGTTGGGTTCGAAATTGGGTCTACTGTAGTTACTGCTGTGGCCTGACATCCATTAGCATCTGTAATTACAAATGTATAAGTATCAGCATTTCCAGGAGTAACCGAGTAAGTAAATGTTGTTCCGGCAATAGAAGCACTTGGTGCACTTGGAGTACCTGAACCTTTTCTAACTGTATATGTAAATGGAGATCTTCCTCCGCCAATTGTAACTGTAATAGTTGCGTTTGGAGTAACTGTACAATCTAATTCTTTTGTAACAGAACCTACACCTGTTAACTGTGGATAAATAACTAATGCCGCAGCTGTTGCAGCTGTACATCCGTTTCTATCTTTTACCGTTACGGTATAAGTTCCTGCAGGTACGCTAAAAATATTTGAAGTTTGGAAAGAAGTTCCGTCAATACTATATGTCAACGGAGCTAAACCAGTTCCAGTTGCAGTAATAGTAAATGAATTTCCTGAACCTGTACATTGGTTGTTGTTTGTTGCCGTTACGCTTGGTAAATTATCCGTAACAACAGTAACTGTATTTTTTGTTGTACAGCCATTTGCGTCTTTCACATAAACATCCCAAACTAAATCAGCTCCAGAATTAGTATCTACTGTTAAAACAGCACTATTGCCATAAGTCGATGATGGTACTGTTGATGGGCTTTTCGCGAAAGCGTAAGTATAATTTGGTGTACCACCTGCAGCCGTAACTGTAATTTGTGAATTATCATTATTACAATTTACATTAGTAGCTGTTGCTGTAAATGTCAATGCATTTGCAGGCTCAGTAATAATAATACTTGCTGTATTTGTACAACCTGTTGCATTATCTCTAACCTGTACAGAATATGTTCCTGCAGCAACGTTTGATAATGTTAATGTATTTCCTGATTTTGTTATAGAGGCTGCAGCGGCAGCAGGTGTTACTGTATAAGTATAAGCACCAACTGTTGCATTACCAGATACTGTAAAAGTTCCTGAACCTGTTGCACCACCTTTACAAAGAGCATCATTTGTTTTGTTACCAGCTACTGAAATTGGACTTACAGCATTGATAATATATGGTTCTTCATAATAACATCCGTTAGCATCAGTAACTTTAAAGTTATAAGTTCCTGCTGCTAATCCAGCAAATACTCCTGTAGTATTTGTTGCCACAGATGCTGCTGGTGACGTAATTGCATAAGTTAAAGTACCTACTCCATTTGTCGCAGTCGCAGTAACTGTTGTTGTAGTTGCTGTACAAGTAACTGCAGCATTACTAAATGCTAAATCTGTTGGAGGATTTAATCTGTTAATTGTAACTGTTTGAACTGGAGTTTTACAACCTTGAGCATCACTAACTACATAAGAAATAGTTTGGTTTGTTCCATTATCTGTAACAGATAATGTACGTGTGTTTGTAAAAGTTGTTCCTCCGTCAAAACTATATTGATAAGGAGCTGTACCAGTTGTTGGAACAGCAATTGTTACAGTAGCTGCTTGTTTTACATTTGAAGCATTACATGAAAATGCTGTTGCACTTGCAGTAGCTGTTAATGTTGTTGGCTGTGTAATAGTAATATTTCCTACCGCAGATTTACAACCTTTACTATCCATTACCTGGAATGTGTAAGTTCCTGCAGCTAATCCTGTATAATCTGATTGAGCAATAAATGTTGCACTTCCGTTGAAGCTGTAAGTATAACCTCCTGATCCGCCTGCTCCAACTAATTGAATAGAACCTGTTGAAGCTCCATTACATGTAGCATCTACTTTAGTAGCAGTAACTGTTGGATTTGAAATTGGGTTAACAACTGCAGTCGTAGTTGTAATACAGCCTTTTGAGTCTGTAATTTGGAACGTATAAGTATTTGCAGTTGTTGCTGTGTATACAAATGAAGTACCAGTTACATTATTACTAGAACCAAAAGTTCCAGAACCTATTCTAACTCTGTATGTAAATGCACTTGTACCACCAGTAATAGAAACTGTGATAGTAGCATTTGGAGATGTAGTACAATCTAAAGTTTTAGAGATTGTTGCACTTCCTTCTAATGCAGGTGCAATTACAATATTACTAACAGTAGCTGTACAGTTATTACTGTCCGTTACAACAACATTATGTGTACCAGGACCTACATTTGTAAACGTATTCGAAGTTTGTGCAGCTCCGCCGTCTAAACTATAAGTTAAAGTTCCTGTTCCTGTAGCCGTTACTACAAGTGTTGCTTGATTAGTAGAATCATAACATAAATCTGAACTCGCAGCTAATGAAGCTGTTGGAGCTGTTGGATTATTAATATTTACAGTAGCTGAAGCTGGAGAAGTACAAGCGTTTGCATCTCTAACCACTATTCTATATGTTCCTGAAGCAACGTTTGTAAATATATTCGAAGTTTGGAATGGTACTACAACTGTAGTTCCATTAGATTGTCTTAACTCATATTGGTAAGCCGGTGTTCCTCCTGTTACTGTTGCAGTAATAGATGCGCCAGTTGTACAAGTAGGCTGAGCCGTAACCTGAGCTGTAACTGCTAATGCTGCTGGTGCAGTAATAGGCTGCGAAAATGGGAAAGTACAAGTCGATGCACTATTATTGAAACGAACTCGAATTGAATAAGTTTGGCTTGTTAAACCTGTTACAGTTACAGGAGATACTTTAGAGTTTACCCAAGTAGTTCCATTATTCATAGAATAATCGAATCCGTATGGCAGATTAAAGTTTTCTGCTGCTAATGTAATTTCTCCATTATTTCCTCCGTTACAAGTAACATTTTTAACTCCAGTTATAGAAGCAGTAAATGCTTTATTACTGTCGATTACAATAGGGAAATCTTTTTGAGTAATACATGATTTTGGTATTTGACGTACCCAGATATCATCAATAACTAAGTCATTACCGCCATATTCAGTACTTCCTGAACGAATTCTAAAAGTAAGGTTTGTGTTGTTTCCAGGGTTTAATGAGATGTTTATCGGAACCCATTTTGTTCTGTTAGCATCATTTGCTGCTTCAGCAATTTTACCCGTATCTTCAGTAGCAACAACATTACCTGAACCATCTACCAATTCAAATCTTACAATTGGAGCTGCTCCGGTTACACCTGTATTTAATAAGTTACCCACATATAAAGAAACCATTACAGGCTGATTTGGGATAACATCAATAATTGGTTTGCTGTATAAAACTCCGTAAGGTCCAGCTGCACCACCAATATTTACTAATAAATATCTTCCGTTTGCATCTGTACCATTTGTTGTATGGTCTTTAAAGTGGTACCAAGCTGTATCACCTCTCCAGAAAAAACTTGTTACTGAATATTGGTTGTCTTCAACTGAACGAGTTGGAGTTCCGTTTAAAGAGCAAGTATATGGAGGGTTAACTCTTTGGTCATTGAAACAGTAAGCTGATGCAATACCAGGAGTTGTTGTAGTTCCTCCAGAACCAAAATCTTCTTGTAATAAATTACTATAAGTTGGTACAGAAATTAAGTTATATTTTACACTTACCGTGTGAGATCCTGATGGAACGTTTACAAAAACGTTCGGAGGAGTATTTGTATTTAAAACATTATCTAAATAATATTCATAGCTATAATTTGCTCCGCCGCCATTTGTTACTGTTACAGTACTTGTTGCAGTTCCGTTACAATTAAATACCGGAGGTGCAACAGAAATTGTAGGGTCTGCTGGTTTTGGATCTAAAACAACACCAGGCATTGCAAACGTACAGCCTTTTGAATCTCTAACATAAAGTGTATAAGTTCCTGGTGCTACGTAAGCTTCATTTGAAGTTCCGTAAGTTGTACCTCCATCAAAACTATAAGTATAAGGAGGGGTTCCGCCTTGAGGGTTTGTAATACGTACTTTACCGAAACCATTACCAGAAGGGTCACAACCTGCTAATTCAGAAACACCCGCAGAAGCACTTAATGCATTTGCAGGAGCTGTAATTGTGATAGTGGTAGCTGGATCAGTACATGTAGTTCCTGATAAAGTATATCTAACTACAACATTATAAGTTCCACCTGTTAAATTAGAGAAAACAGGAGTACTGCTAAATGTCGCACCATTATCAATACTATATTGTAAAGTGTATCCGTTTGCGTTTGTAACATTGATATTAATTTGAGCTGTACCGCCGTTACAATTGATTTCTGTATTTGTTATTGTATAAACCGGTTTAGGATTTCCTGTAACAGAAATAGACGTTGTCGCAGTACAGTTATTTGAATCAACTAACTGAATATTATATGTTCCAGCTGTTGTAAAAATAATTTCATTTGAAGTAAGGAAAGTGGTAGATCCATTTACAAAATAATAATATGGAGCCGTTCCACCAGAACCTGTTAAAGTAATTTTACCATCGCTGCACGCTGTAAGTGGAGTTGTTAAAGCCGCTGTTACAGTTAAAGGAGCTGCAATATTGTTTATAGCAATAACACTTGACACATTACAAGTTGGAGCTGGTGTACCGCCAATTGGCGCATTTGTAACTCTTACTCTGTAAGTAGTTCCCGGATTTAAATTAGCAAAAGTATAATCTGAAGCGGCAATAGGCCCAACACTGTTTACAAGAACATTTGTCGCATTATTATATAAGTAATAATAATATTGCGGGTCAATATTAAGGGCTCCAACTTTTATACTTCCTTTATCTCCGTAACAAGTTGGCTGCGTAACAACTGTACTAATCTGTAAGTCTCTGCTTCTAATTAGAATATTTGGAACAGTAAAAATACATGGGTTTGTTGTTACACCAATCTGTCTAATGTGAACGGTATATGAGTTTGGATTCGTAATATTAAATGTATTACTGGTCTGATATGCTCCAATAGTTCCGTTAGGATCTGTACTAATAGCATATTCGTAACCAGCTGGAACTCCACCAATTGTAATACTACCCGGAACACCACAAATAATATCCTTATGCGTTTCTGTTGGAGTTAACAAATTCGTATAAACATTAAAATAGAAACGGTTGAAACATAAACCTGCATAATTTAATGTTACACGAAATTGTCCTGCCTGATTTGCTGTATAATTCTGACCGCTTCCTACACTTGTCCAACTATTTTTACAGCCTTCACTTTCATTAGCACAATTTTGGTTTGTAACAGGAACACAAGTTCCTCCTTCGTTTAATTTCTCCCAAACTATACTAGTTGCATCAGAAATGCTTGTAGTAATTTGTCTTACAGCATTTGAACCGCACAAGAAAATATTTGGTAATTTTTTTCCATCATTCGGACAAGTTACTACCTGATCTGCAAATGGTATAACCGGATTTTCAGTTGTGGTTCCAAATCTTGTTACAACAAATGACTGATAGATTGATCTACAAGGTGCAGCTGCCAAATTATAAACATAATAAGTACCTGGATCTTTTACAACTAATGTTTGTCCTTTACCTATTTGAATTGTTCTGGCTTCATCACTATACCAAGTATAATCTGAATAACCATTTGCAGCTGTCAAAGTAATGTTATCACCACAAAGTGTAACATTTGTAGTGTATTTACAACCATCTACTCCAACTAAAAAGTTTGTAGCTTTTGGAACTAAAATACATCCCGTATTTGTGTTAACACTCGGGTCATCAGAAATTATAAAGCTAGTGTTTTGCTGTCCTTTGTATGTAGCATAAGCAGAGTTGTCAATACTATTCGAACAAGCCTCACTTAAACTTTGACAATCAGGAACAACCTGAACCTTAAAGCTGATAATTTTTTCTGGATCACCAACTTTAACGATGTTACTGTTTACAGAAAAAACAATATTTCTTGTCGCAGCGTTATAACTTTGTACCGTTACACCTGCTGGTAACGAAACAATATCTGCCGGATAATTGAAAATAATATTAATAGGCAGCTGATCTCGAATTGTAAACTCAGTCGCATTATCATTACCCGTATTTCTAAAACCAATTTCGTAGTTTAACTGCTGGCCTAAAGTAACGTTTTGACCTCCAATATTTGCTCCCAAATTGTTTTTTACAATTTTAGTTAAAACAATTTTAGGCTCAATAATTTCAACATTAAAAGCATTGAAGAAAAGTCCATAACCATCACCTCCAGTACTCAGTTTTAATTGTGCCGAAGTATCGTTGTTTTTTATAACACTACCTCCAGGGAAAGCAGTAGTCGCCGGATTGGGCACATTTAAAATCCCTGCTTCGAAACCAAGTGTATTACCACTGTTTGGTGTTCTGGTTGTATAAGGCCCGTTAGTGTCATTAAATGTACTGTTAAAGAAGTTATTAACCAGACGTTCTGCAGTAAATATGTCTGTATTATTTATTGAATATTTATCTCCAGTAAGGTTAACATCTCCCTCTAAAGCCGCAAAAGCTAATTTTGCTTTTACAACTCCTGTTGGAATAGTTTTGAAACCAGAAATATCATAAGTTACTGGCCCGCTGGATGCTTGTATCCAACGAAGACCATCAAAAGATGTAATATATTTTGCAGATGATTTTGGATCTTCATATACTACAAATAAATTCCAGCCTGCTGCAAAACCACCATTTATACCACCTCTTCCTGAAATAATATTTGCTGCAGTATAAACTCCCTCAGGATTTGTTAAACCTTGAACCAATGACGTTAGGTCATAGTAATAGGCATACGGCATCTGGTCGCCATTTGATGTTGCTGGATAGTAATCATAAATTAATGATCCTGTAATATTAGTATACGCTGTTTGAGTTGGAAGTTTAATCTTAATTGAACCCAGATTAGCACGATTTACAGTCCCATTATTTACAGAACCTTGACTGTAAACACCAGCCCAATAAAGTCCAGCGTAAACAATTTTGTAACATTCTCTACTACTCTGTGGAATAGCTAAAGTAGCTGAACTCGAACTAAACGTGGTATTATCACTATCGACATCAATATATTGCATATTAAGGTCGTTATTGTTCTGGTTCGTTGCGTTGAAGGCATTGTTAGGCCGTTCACCGTTACTATTGTTATCTCTATTCAAAATATTATTACCTATCAAAAGCATATCACCTTTTAAACTCTCGTCAAAACGAGGAGTGAAATCCTTTTGAGAGAACATAATAAAACTCTGTATAAAAAATAATACAGTTAAAACTAATTTTAAAGTAGTAGGTTTCTTCATGTTACTATGGTTTCAGTTTAACTATTGTTCTTTGAAGGGGCATTCAAAGAACAACATTCAATCTTAATTTAAATTTATGTTTTTACTTTCCTTCTTTTTTCAAAGAAGCCGCCGTCTATATCCTATTATTAATTCTCGACTTTTACGATAGCCATTTTTCCGTTGTATGGTGATTTACCTTTAGCTTCTAATGCTTTAGTTGCTTCTTGCAGACCATCGAATTTCTCGTAATAGATATAATATTTACTTGTTGTTATATTGTAAAAGAAATTAATATTTGAAAGTCCTGATGCAACTGCTTTAGTTAAGAATTCATCTCTTTTCTCAACACTGCTGTGTACTGCAAGAATCATATAATAACCACTTTCAGAATTTTTAATATTCTTAATAATCTGCATATTTGACTGGTCTTCACCAAAATCAAAATCTGCAGCTGTGAGCGGTGTACTGCTTACTTTCGTTGTTTCCTTAATACGTTTAAGGGCAGCTAAATCCTGAGCATATCTTCCTTGATCATTTTCGTATGCCGCACGCTTAATTCTACGTTTTTTCTCAATTTCAGTTTCAGCTTTAATACGCTCTAAATCGGCAAGTAATGCTGCACCTTCCAGTTCCATTTTTAATTGTGCTGCTTTCAATTCGTTTATCTTCTCCAGATAAGCTTTGTTTAAAGCATCATTTTTATTAGGAACTTTTTTAAGTCTTTCGTTATATAAATTTGTCAGCTTAGCAATCTCATCTTTCTGTGCTTTACTAGCATCTGCCAGCTGTGATTTTAAAGCTTCTATCTGACTGTTTTCTGCAGCAACACTTTTGAAAGGTTTTGGTTCTTTATAAATACCTTTTTCACTTAAGTCATTCTCTTCTTTTAAATCATTCAGGTCTTTTTGTTTATTAGCAACTGTTGATTTAAACTGATCTAATAAATCATTTTGTGTTTTACCTGAACTTTCAATTGACTGAGTTAAGCTTTCAATTGCTTTTGCTGTTTCATCTTTTGCTGCAGCTGCTGCTCTGGCCGCTGCTGCTTCTGCATCAGCTTTTGCTTTCTCCGCAGCTAATCTTGCCTGACGCTCTTCTTCTTCTTTTAATTTTCTTGTTTCTTCGTCAGCTTTTTGTTTTTCTAAAGCTTCAGCATCCGTTTTTGCTTTTGCATCTGCTGCTAATTTTGCTTGTAATGCTTCTGCATCTGCCTTAGCTTTTGCATCAGCTGCTAATTTTACTTTAAGAGCTTCAGCATCAGCTTTTGCTTTTGCGTCTGCAGCTAATTTCGCTTGCAATGCTTCTGCGTCAGCTTTTGCTTTTGCATCTGCTGCTAGTTTAGCTTGTAATGCTTCTGCATCTGCCTTAGCTTTTGCATCAGCTGCTAATTTTGCCTGAAGTGCTTCTGCATCTGCCTTAGCTTTTGCGTCTGCTGCTAATTTCGCTTGTAATGCTTCTGCGTCAGCCTTAGCTTTTGCGTCTGCTGCTAATTTCGCTTGTAATGCTTCTGCATCGGCTTTTGCTTTTGCGTCTGCAGCTAGTTTAGCTTGTAATGCTTCTGCATCGGCTTTTGCTTTTGCATCAGCTGCTAATTTTGCCTGAAGTGCTTCTGCATCTGCCTTAGCTTTTGCGTCTGCTGCTAATTTCGCTTGTAATGCTTCTGCGTCAGCCTTAGCTTTTGCGTCTGCTGCTAATTTCGCTTGTAATGCTTCTGCATCGGCTTTTGCTTTTGCGTCTGCAGCCAGTTTAGCTTGTAATGCTTCTGCATCGGCTTTTGCTTTTGCGTCTGCAGCTAGTTTAGCTTGTAATGCTTCTGCATCGGCTTTTGCTTTTGCGTCTGCAGCCAGTTTAGCTTGTAATGCTTCTGCATCTGCCTTAGCTTTTGCGTCTGCTGCTAATTTTGCTTGTAATACTTCTGCATCTGCCTTAGCTTTTGCGTCTGCAGCTAATTTTGCTTGTAATGCTTCTGCGTCTGCTTTTGCTTTTGCGTCGGCTGCTAACTTAGCTTGTAATGCTTCTGCATCTGCCTTAGCTTTTGCGTCGGCTGCTAATTTTGCTTGTAATGCTTCTGCGTCTGCTTTTGCTTTTGCATCGGCTGCTAACTTAGCTTGTAGTGCTTCTGCATCAGCTTTTGCTTTTGCATCGGCTGCTAACTTAGCTTGTAGTGCTTCTGCATCTGCTTTTGATTTTGCGTCTGCTGCTAACTTAGCCTGACGTGCTTCTTCAGCTTCTTTTAATTGTTTTTCTTCTGCTTCCGCTTTAGCTTTTGCGGTTGCTTCTGCATCAGCCTTAACTCTTGCATCAGCAATTAATTTAGCTTGTAAAGCTTCCATGTCTGCTTTTGCTTTCGCTTCTGCAGCTAATCTCGTTTGTTCTGCTTCTGCATCTGCCTTAGCTTTTGCATCTGCAGCTAGTTTCGCTTGTAATGCTTCTGCATCTGCTTTTGCTTTAGCATCGGCTGCTAATTTAGCCTGACGTGCTTCTTCATCTGCTTTCGCTTTTGCATCTGCAGCTTGTTTTGCTTGTAATGCTTCTGCATCAGCTTTAGCTTTTGCGTCTGCAGCAAGTTTCGCTTTTAATGCCTCAGCATCCGCTTTTGCTTTAGCATCGGCTACTAATTTCGCTTGTAATGCTTCTGCATCTGCTTTCGCTTTTGCCTCTGCATCAAGTTTTGCCTGAGCTTCAGCATCTGCTTTTGCTTTTGCATCGGCTGCTAATTTTGCCTGAAGTGCTTCTGCATCTGCTTTCGCTTTTGCTTCCGCAGCTAATTTAGCCTGAGCTTCTGCATCGGCTTTTGCTTTTGCATCTGCTGCTAATTTTATTTTTAATGCTTCTGCATCAGCTTTTGCTTTTGCTTCTGCAGCTATAATTGCTTGTCTGGCTTCTGCATCGGCTTTTGCTTTTGCATCGGCTGCTAATTTTTCTTTTAGAGCTGCTCCTTCTGCGGCTTTTGCTTTTGCGTCAGCGGCTGCTTTTGCTCTGTTTGCTGCATCAATCGAAGCTTTTGTTTTTGCTTCAGAAGCGGCTTTTGCTTTTGCTTCTGCAGCTAATCTAGCCTGAAGCGCATCTGAGTCAGCCTTTGCTTTTGCATCTGCAGCTAGAATTGATTGTAAATCTGCTTCTTCAGCTTTTGCTTTTGCATCGGCTTTACGTTTTGCTTCTGCAGCATCTGCTTTAGCTTTCGCATCTGCAGCTAGTTTTATTTTAAGTGCTTCTGCATCTGCCTTAGCTTTTTCAGCAGTTAATTGCGCCTGCGTTTTTTGCGGAGCCGGAGCTGGCGTTGGTGCAGCAGCGGTTTGTTTCGCTTTAGCTTCTGCATCTGCCTTAGCTTTTGCATCGGCTGCTAGTTTAATTTTTAATGCTTCGGCATCAGCTCTCGATTTATCTGCAGCTAATTGTGCAGCTGTTTTTTGTGCAGCTGTTGCTGATGGTTTGTTTGCTTGTGCTTGTACTCTCGCTGAAGCGGCAGCATCAACTCTCGCTTTATTATCTGCAGCTAATTTTATTCTTCTCGCCTCAGCATCAGCTCTTGCTTTATCAGCAGCTAATTGTGCTTGTGTTTTTTGTTGTGTAGCAACGGCTCTGTTTGCTGTTGCTGTCTGCGCTCTTGCTGCGGCTGCGGCATCTGCTTTAGCTTTAGCATCGGCGGCTAATTTTATCTTAAGAGCTTCGGCATCTGCTTTAGCTTTGTTGTCTGCGTCTAATTTTGCTTTTGCTGCAGCATCGGCATCAGCCTTCACTTTTTCTGCAGCAGCAAGTCTGGCTTGTTTTGCTTCTGCATCTGCAGTGGCTTTTGCTTCAGCAGCTAATCTTGCTTTTTCAGCACCATCTACTCTTGTTACCGGGGCTGTATTTGTTTTTGGTTTAGCAATTACTGGTTTAGATGTCGTTCTCGAAGGGTCTATTAATGATCCTTCTTCATCATCTCCGTAATAGTAATTTCTATTTTTGAATTTATAAGCAATTGCAAATTCATGAGATCCTCCCATGTTTGTAAAATTGCCCATTCCTCTTTCATAGTTATATTCGATTGCAATGCTTGGTGAAATATTAACCCCTAAACCTGCAGAAACTCCATATAAAGTATTGTAACCTGCCTGCGCCCAAACTCCTTGTTTCAGCGAAAGCATCGCAAGTCCTGAAAGAACTGTTTTATCTTTTTTAATTTCTGTTTTTACAATTCCTGAGAATTTACTTTGCTCAAAAAAACCATAACTGTCAATGTAGCCAGTGTACATTGCATGTAATTCAATTGCTCTTTCCGGATCTTCTTTTACAACTCCTGAACCAAAATTGTAAAGAATTAAATTGTTTACCGATAATCCGAAATCAAGAAAAGCGGTTCCGTAATTAATCCCTGGATTTACAGTAAGCATTGTGTTTGAAGGATAGTCTCCGTTTAAAATATCCGGATCATCAGATATAATTTTTCCTTTGTCTAAACCGCTTTGATAAGCACCTACGTTTAAACCAAAAGTAAGGTTACTGTCTTCCTGCAAAACGATATTGTGAGCGAAATTGACAACTCCGCCAAATACGGTCATTAAACCATAATTTTGTTGAAACAAACCAATAGCAAAGGCTTCATTTTCTCTGAATCGGCCAGAATAATTAGCTAAATAAGTTTGCGGTGCATTGTCAAACTGCACCCATTGTCTTTTGTTATAAAAGCTTGCATAAGCGTTTGATTCGCGAACAAAGCTAAATGCGGGGTTTATTAAATATCTATTAAACTTTAATGAATTTCTGATAGGTAATGAAAACGAAACAACTCCATTCTCATTTTGGTCTTGAGAATAGAGCACATTAGAAAAACCGTAAAATAAAGTTATGAATAGTAAAATTTTCTTCATTATTTAATCACAGTTATTGATCCTTTTTTTTCACCTGTGTCTGATTGAATGACATAGTAATAAACTGGATTTACATTTTTAAAATCTTTTATTAAAAAGTTAAGTTCCGGATTGTAATTGCTTCCAACATCATCATACATTATCTCTCCGTTTGAACTTAAAATTATTAGCTTGGTCGACGGTGTTTTATAAACATCTGGAATATTCCAGTAAGGATAAGCGCCGCTCAGTTTAACAATATTTGGAATTACACTAGTAACAGCGTCTGTTTCTGAAGTAACTCTAAATGTAAATTCTCTTGAAGCTATACAACCTGATTCCTGTGATATTTTAACTCTATATAAACCTCTTACGGCTACCAGATAACTTGAACTGTTAGCTCCGTTTATTGCAATATTATTTAAAAACCATTCGAATTTTGGAGTCCCTGCATCTGTAGTTACAGATACGTTTAATGTTTCTCCTTCTTTAAGCTGATATGTTTCCGGAACATCTATACTCGCTGTGAAACTATTGCTTTTTAAATCAATGCTTCCTGTAGCTTTACAACCTCCAAAATCAACCTCAACGGAATAAATTCCAGATTCGTTTGTAGTAATGCTGCGAGATGTCTGCGCGATTACAACGCCATCTTTTTTCCAAACATAACTATTACCTGATGTTGCTGTTAAAACTGTTCCTGCACCGTTTGAACAAAAAGGATTTCCTAAGCTTGAATCTACCGTTACTGCAGATCCCCCGCTTGAAGAAACTACTGTAACACGATTTGACCTAAAGTTATCATCATCACAACCGCCATAATTGATTTGTGCATAATAAACACCCGGCGCATTTGCCACTAACGTTGTACCGCTTTGTCCTGCAATTAATACATCATCTTTATACCATTTATACGTTAAATTCGGATAATTGGCAGGAGATGAAGGTACGTCTGCAGGGGTTGGATTGTAAACAGAAAGGCTTAAATTTCCGCCTGAACAAATCGTTGCATTGGCTTCATTATTATTGATGAAAAATTTATCCGCAAAGATTCTGTAATAAGCAGGAAACGAAGTCTGGTCCTGGAAATTCTTAACCCTCTGGCTGTAAGTCGGCGTTGCCGTATTACTTTTAATACGAAGGCTATATGTATTTGATCCCTTTAAATCCGTAGGAATAGCAAATTTAATAGTCTGCTGCTGCGCTGCAGGATCATCTACAAACGAAATTTTTGTTGTAGCAGTAGGGGTTGTAAAACTTCCTAAATCATCTGAAAGTTCAACTTCAAAAGTAGTTCCTGCCGGAAAGTTTAAATAGCTGAATGTTGCGAAGTATTCATTAAAAGGCGCTCCATTTACCATTAAACCGGCACAAATTCTATCAAAAGGAAGCTGTTGTCCAACTATTGCTGGGGTTTGAGCATAGGTATGCGATTTAGTAAAGAGAATTATACTAAATAAAATGAAAACTTTAAAAAAAGATAAAGTAGTTTTTTGAATCATATAGTACGTGTTCTTGCTAAGTCTATACGCTCAAAAAACAAGATATCTATGAATGTTTCAGAAAAATCATATTTGTAGTTCTCAATAATATCTTTTGCAAGAATTGAAGTAGAACCAATCAATGAGTTTTCTTCACAATCTGAAGATTGATCTTTCAAATCAGCCGACATAGTAAGGCTGTCCTTGGGGGTGGACAGCCCTACTATTAACTGATTAGAATTATCTAATTTGCTGATACATTTATCAGCTGATTCGTTATTTTGATTTATCTCAATTGCAGCTAATGTGCAGTCAGAAACAGCAGGTTTTTCTATTGCTGAACTTTGTGCATACAGACTTAACGAAATAGGAGAAACCAAAAAGAATATATATAAATATTTTTTTGTAGATAGAGCCATTATGTTTTGATCTTTATTTGGTCCTTTTAAGACGGATACATAAATTGTGTCTGGGGACTTTATTAATAAAATTTACGCTTTGAAATAAAAATCGAAATCTATTTATCTATTGCCGCTTGAAGCTGTAATTTTTCCTAATTGTAATCTAAAGTCTGGTTTCTTAGGATTAGAAATATCTATAAAAGTTTCTTTGTTATCACTTTGTGAATACACGTTAAAGAATACGCTATTACCATACCAGCTCTCTAAATCTTCATTATTTGAATTGTATTCTGTAAAGATGTTTCCATTACAAAGATTAAAATACATTTCTTCAAACTTGATTTTTTTAAGGTTAGCATCGTTAATCTCAGTTTTACTGTCTAACAATACTGCAGGATTAAATCCAGAGATTACACTACGTTTCAATTCAAGAGAAGCCGTTTCAGCAACATAAATTGCTTCTTTAACTAAACCTGCCTGAATATCGGCTTTAATGTTTTCACTATCGTTTAACATTGTAATGTTTGTGGCAACAACTAAAGTAGTTTTTTTAGTAAAATCTGTTTCGTTTTTCTTTTCAAACGATTTTACTTCCATGCAGCGAGATCCATCTTTGTTACTTGATAAATAAGAAGATCTAACTGCTAATGAGTTGAATAAACGACATTGAACACCTTGAGTAAATTTATAATCGTCGTTGATTGATTTATAAGAAACAAATTTTGTAATGTTAACGTCTCCACCGAAGAAAGCAAATGAATCTCCTCCAGAGTAGCTAACCATAACGTTTTCAAGAATTGTTTTGTTACCAACACCTGCAATAGTTAAACCGTTGAAAGTATCAACTCCTTTCACTTTTTTACCTGCAAATTCGATTCTAACATATCTTAAAATTCCAGAGTTTGAAGCAACATTGTCACCACCATAAGTAGTTAAAGTTGGATCAAGGTCCATGTTGTAAGATCCTACGTTACCGAATTTGTTAATAGGAGCATCTCCAAGAATTACAACACCACCCCAGTCTCCAGCTTTTTTCTGGCTGCGGTTAGATGTAAATACGATTGGATCAGTTTCTAAACCATCAGCAACTAGTTGTGCACCTTTTGTAACTACCAATGTTCCTTTTGTTTCGAAATCACCAATAATTAAAGTTCCAGGTTCAATTGTTAAAACCGCATTGTTTGTAACGTAAACGTTACCTTGCAAAACATAGATATTCCTTTTAAGCAATTTAGTATTAACAGAAATGTTTCCTGCTAAAATTTGATTTGCTTCTCCATACTCTACTTTGTTAGGCTTAAATTCAGTCCAGTTATTTAACCAGTTCGTGTAGCCCATAATTCCTTTCTCTTGTTGAGCACTCATACTCGTAACTGTCAAAAGAACGCAGATCATTTGAGTAATTTTTTTCATGATAAAGGTGTGTATTAGGTTAATAATAAATTTGGGTATGCTTTAAATAATTTGGGTATGCGTAAATGAAAAAAACTGTTCTCGGTTTTTCTAATATTATTCAGAATAAATCGAGAACGAGTTGTTTTGTTTTACTTTTTCAAAATGACACATAATCATCTGTATAACCACTTCAAAAAAAGTCTTTAAATATTTTTTTTAAATCTTACATTTCATTCAAGTCATTGAACTCGTGTAAAGATTTTAATGTGTTTTCATAAAATAAAATTGCCGCGATAAGGTTTCCTTTGTCAGAGTAAGGCATCATTTTTCTTTGAAACTCTACTGTAGTATCTAAGAAAGTTGTTGTACCAATCGCCTGATTATCTAATATTTTTTTGTGGTCGCCATCGTCCGGAATACCTAAATCTGCCATCGTAACACCAGGTTTTGTAACCAAAGCAATGTAAGGGAGAGTTTTTACTAATACTTTAATTCGCTCAATATACAATTCCAAAAGTTCCCCTTTTTGCATACCACTCAATTCTTTTTGATCATGGTATTTACGAATAAGAGCTGTTGTACTAATAATACTTCTTGGAGCGTTTTTTGCCTGTGCAGAAACAGCTGCAGTAGTCATGATAAAAAATGCACTAAATAAAATAATTTTCCCTTTCATAAATTCTTATTTATATTGGTTGTTGATGCAAACAAAAATATAGAAATTAACTTAAATTGCAACTTTATTGAATTCTTTTTTCAAAAAAAAAGCTTAAAAAAACCTCAAAACCCTGCTATATGTCGAGAAAATGTGCGTTTTAACGGGCTTTTTGTTAAATATGTTAAAACAGGAAACGTAAGAGATTATCTATAAAAACGAGATGGAATTTTACTATAAATAGCCAAAAAAAGTATACGTTTGTCGTTTTGAACAAAAAAATATTAACAAAAAAGTCTTGATATCTACTCGCGTGAAGTAATTTATTAACAAAAGTTAGCGACAACAGAACAAAAATTTCAGCAAAAAACAATCATATTCTCATAAATGAAATCCAGCTCAATAATCTTTAATCTAAAATTTTTGACTACATCATTTTCTGTTATCTTTGCTTCATGCAATTTTCTCAAATTTTAGGTCAGGATTACATCAAAAGTCACTTGATAAAAAGTGCATCTTCCGGGCGAATTCCTCATGCACAATTATTCATTGGGCCTGAAGGAAGCGGTACATTATCTACAGCAATTGCTTATGCACAGTACATTTTGTGCGGTAATACGGGAAATGAAAACGAAAATGGAAATGATTCGTGCAATTTTAAATTTCAAAACATTTCACATCCCGATCTGCATTTTATTTACCCAACCGTTACTACCGAAGATGTCAAAACCAAGCCTAAAAGTTTAGACTTTATTCAGGACTGGCGAAACTTTATTCAGGAAATGCCTTACGGCGGATTATTTGACTGGTATAAAACTTTAGGCGTTCAAAATAAACAGGGCGAAATCAGGGTTGAAGATGCTCAGGAAGTTTTAAAATCGCTTGCGCTGAAATCATACGAAGGCGGTTATAAAATCATGATTATCTGGATGGCAGATAAGATGAATATTGCAGCTTCGAATAAACTTTTGAAACTGCTGGAAGAACCTTCAGATAAAACAATTTTTATTCTGATTTCTGAAAATGAAGAAGACATTATTCAAACCATACGTTCTCGCTGTCAGGTAATTCACTTTAATGGACTTCCCGAAAAAATAATTGCCGAAGCATTAGTTTCTAAAGAAAATATAGATTCAAATTTAGCCAAAAAAATTGCCCACCAGGCACAGGGAAATTTTAATAAAGCATTGCATTTATTGAAAGAAGATGATGCTGAATATCCTTTTGAGCAATGGTTTGTAAACTGGGTTCGTGCTGCTTTCAGAGCAAAAGGAAACGCCGCAGCGATTCAGGATTTAATTTCCTGGAGTGAAGAAATTGCCGGACTTGGCCGCGAGAGCCAGAAAAAGTTTATTCAGTTTTGTATCGAAATGTTCAGACAAGCATTATTACTGAATTATCAAACGCCAAGTTTAGTTTACATTGAGCCAAAAGTCGACAAATTTAAACTCGAAAATTTTGCCCCTTTTGTAAACGGAAATAATATTCACGAAATTTTCAAAGAGCTTTCAGACGCGATGTATCACATTGAAAGAAACGGAAATGCGAAAATAATCTTAACCGATTTATCTATAAAACTGACTCGTTTAATTCATAAAAAATAGTCCTCAAATGAACAATGTTGCCTCTATTTTAATATTAGCATTTTTAGCCTTAACTTTTTTACAATCGGGCTATGAAAAAATTTTTTACTGGAAAGATAATGTCGCCTGGCTTAAAGAACATTTTGCCAAAACACCATTAAAAAACCAAGTACCGCTTGCCCTTTTACACTTGCTTATTTTAGAATTAATTTCTGGAATTTTAAGTGTTGTCGGCGCAATTCAATTACTAACAAACAGCGGTCGTGACTATGGTTTTTATGCCGGAATATTTTCATGTATCTGTTTGTTAATGATGCTTTTCGGACAACGATTAGCCAAAGATTACGATGGCGCAAGAACCATAGTTATTTATTTAATTCCTGCCATTATGTTAGTTAACTGGATGAATTAATCAACCGCAATTATTCAAAAAGTCAGCCACAGATTTCACAGATTAAAATGATTAAAAAATTTGTGAGAATCTTTGAAATCTGTGGCAAGAAACGTCCACAAAGCGGACATAAAATAAAATTTTATTATTAAAAAAATGAATCCAAAACACCCTTCAGAATCGCTGACAATATTAACTGATTTAGTTTTACCAAGTGAAACAAATCCTTTAAACAATCTTTTTGGCGGCGAATTATTAGCCCGAATGGATCGTGCAGCAAGTATTGCAGCGCGCAGACATTCTCGCCGAATTGTAGTTACGGCATCTGTAAATCACGTTGCTTTTAACAGGGCAATTTCCCTTGGAAGCGTTGTTACCGTAGAGGCAAAAGTTTCAAGATCATTCAAAAGTTCTATGGAAGTTTTTATAGACGTTTGGGTTGAAGACCGCGAATCTGGAAACAGAACCAAAGCAAACGAAGCTATTTATACTTTTGTCGCTGTTGACGATACCGGAAGACCTGTTGAAGTACCGGCAATTGTTCCTGAAACCGAGTTAGAAATACAACGTTTTGAAGCTGCTTTGCGCCGTAAACAGTTAAGTTTAGTATTGGCAGGAAAATTAAAGCCTTCTGATGCTACAGAATTAAAGGCTTTATTTTTGTAATACAAATTGTTACAATTTGAAACAATTTGAAGCAATCAAACTTCAAAAAAAGAAGTATTTTTACACATTCTAATTCGCCAAATAAAAATTAGGAAGTTATTCCGCTATTTGGTTTTTGAAAGGCAGAAAATAACAATTTTAGATATTTAAGAAAAGATGAGTTCAGACAAAGAAGCCAAATTAAAAGCGCTGCAGTTAACGCTTGATAAACTTGACAAAACCTACGGAAAAGGAACCGTAATGAAAATGGGCGACAGAGCCATTGTAGAGGTAGAAACGATTTCTTCGGGTTCTCTTGGTGTTGATTTAGCTCTTGGAGTAAATGGATATCCAAAAGGAAGGATTATTGAAATATACGGGCCAGAATCATCTGGTAAGACTACATTAACATTACATGCAATTGCAGAAGCTCAAAAAGCGGGCGGAATCGCAGCGTTTATTGATGCGGAACATGCTTTTGATAGAAACTATGCTGAAAAATTGGGCGTTGATATCGAAAACTTAATTATCTCTCAGCCAGACAACGGTGAGCAGGCTTTAGAAATTGCCGAAAACTTAATTCGTTCTGGAGCTATAGACATTGTCGTAATTGACTCTGTTGCGGCTTTAACGCCAAAAAGTGAGATTGAAGGCGAGATGGGAGATTCTAAAATGGGTCTGCATGCACGTTTAATGTCTCAGGCTTTAAGAAAATTAACCGGAACAATCAGCAAAACAAATTGTACTGTTTTCTTTATCAACCAGCTGCGTGAAAAAATTGGTGTTATGTTCGGAAATCCTGAAACAACAACCGGTGGTAACGCATTAAAATTCTATGCTTCTGTACGTTTAGATATTCGTCGTTCTTCTCAAATTAAAGATGGTGAAAACGTAATTGGTAACAGAACTAAAGTTAAAATCGTTAAAAACAAAGTGGCGCCGCCTTTTAAAACTGCCGAATTTGACATTATGTACGGAGAAGGAGTTTCTAAAACAGGTGAAATTCTTGACTTAGCAGTTGAATTTGAAATCGTTAAAAAAGCAGGATCTTGGTTTAGCTATGGAGACACTAAATTAGGTCAGGGTCGTGATGCTGTAAAAGCTTTAATTAAAGACAATCCAGAATTAGCTGATGAATTAGAAGTTAAAATTAAAGCTCACATCAAAGAATTAGCTGATGCTTAAAAATTTAAAAAGTACTTAAAAATCAATACTTTATATTCTAAACCCGGGAGATTTAAAATCTTCCGGGTTTTTTATTTGAAAAAAAATTTAAAAAAGACGCAACCTTTTTGTAACTCCTTCATCTATTGAAATAGACATAATGTTTAATTGGTATTGGCCATAAATACACAGTTCAACATTTTTTTTATAATAAATTTGGTTGGTTGATTCATTAAAAGTCCGTTAGTTTCTCTCATGGTTCTAACGGGTTTTTACTGTTTTTTGAAAAAAAATTCAGCAGCTGATATAACCTTTTTACTTTTTTTCGGTCTAAGATATTATGACGCTAACCTGAGTTTACCCAAACTCCTTATTATCAAGCCATAAATATTTAACCATGAAAGAAAAAAGAGAAATGCTGAGGAGTAGAAAACGAAAGAAAACCAAATTAAAAATTAAAAAAATATTGCGTTTTATCTCAGAGAAAATAATTCATCGATAAGCTTTTTGAATATAAACGGGGGTTTTTATTTCGAAAGAAAACCCGGCAAGTGTAAAATCCTGCCGGGTTTGTTATTTATTTTAACTACTCTTTTAAATCTTTCTTTTTGAACTCCAGTAAACCTTTATAAATCACTTGTCTTACAGTTTCTCTCAGTTCTTTTCTGTGATCAAGTGTTATACCGCTTGTTTCTAAAAAAGGGAGGATTTTACCTCGCATTTTCCCTGGACTTCCGCTTAAAAAAGTATACGAAAAACGTTCTTTATTATCGGCAAAAACAATGGGCACTATAGGAATTTGGTGCTCAATTGCTAATCGAAAAGCGCCGTCTTTAAACTCGTCCAGCAAAATAGATTCGTCGTCTGGAACTCCGCCTTCAGGAAAAATACAAATACTTAAACCTTGATTTAAACGATCTTGTGCACGTTTAAAAACTTCATTTTTACTTTTTGAAGAGCTTCTGTCTACCAAAATACAGGTTCTTTTATAGAAAAATCCAAATAGCGGAATCTTCACAAGCTCTTTCTTTCCAACAAAAACAAACGGGTTTTTTATAATAGCAAGCATCAGCATAATATCCGTCATTGAAGTATGATTTGCGACAATCATATAACTCTTATTTCTGATAAGCTTTTGTTCGCGTTTTACTTTGTAATAAAAACCCATCCCGAAAAGGATAAATTTAGCCCAAATGCGGGCCATTTTAAAAAAATAAGGGTATCCTCTCTCTGAGATAATAGAAATCAGTAAAAACGGCAGCATAATCAATATTGGAACCGCCATTAAAACGTAAAACCAAATGCGCCAAATAATCCAAAAAACAATCTTTAATCCTTTCATGGTTTCAAATGTAAGAAAACCGAAATGAATTTTTATAAAGAATTTGTTTTACCGCAAAGTCTTTAGGTTTTTAACCCAAAGTACGCAAAGGTTTTTCGCAAAGGAAAGAAGTTATTTTTTTAAGATTTGCTTTGCAATAAGTTCACAAAGCTTTATCTATAAGTTGTTTATGACTCTTCTTATTCCGTTTTTCAAGAGGCTTTCATTGAAATTTACAAGTAAGCCTAGTTTATAATTTCCTAGTTTTAAATAGGTTAAAGTTTGTGCCAAATGGTTAACGGTGAGTGATTCTACAGTTTTTATTTCGATTAAAAACTTGTTCTCTACAAGCAAATCAATTCGGTATCCACAATCAAGCTTCACTTCTTCAAAAACCAATGGTAAAGCTTTCTCTTTTTCTACTAGAAATCCTCGCTGTGTAATTTTGTAAAACAAGCATTCTTTATAAACATTCTCTAATAAACCTGGACCAAGTTTTTTATGAATTTCAATAGCAATTCCAATTATAATATTTGATATTTCGTTTTCTGTCATATTAAAAAACATCAAATTTATAAATATATTCTTATAATTAACGCAATAATCTTAACTCTAAAAGATTTAAAAATATTAATCCTTCTAGACAAAGCTTTGCGAACTCATTGCAAAGCAAATCTCAAAAAAAACAACTTCTTTCCGTTGCGAAAAACCTTCGCGCACTTTGCGTTAAAAGCGCCAAAGAACTTCCAAACTTTAAGCAAAATCTTCGTGTGCTTTGCGGTTAAAAAAAACATCACGACCTTTGTAGTTAAAGAATAAGAAAAAACGAGAATGGCAAAAATACTTACTGGTGTTCAGAGTACTGGAACGCCACACTTAGGCAATCTATTGGGAGCTATTATCCCTGCAATTGAATTATCGAATAATCCAGCAAATGAATCATTTTTGTTTATTGCTGATTTACACTCGATTACACAAATTAAAGATGGTAAAACATTAAGAGAAAACACGTATAGCACTGCTGCAGCATGGCTTGCTTGTGGTTTAAATCCAGATAAAGTTACCTTCTACAGACAATCTGATGTGACTCAAACTGCTGAATTGACCTGGTATTTAAGCTGTTTTTTTCCTTACCAAAGATTGACTTTGGCACATTCTTTCAAAGATAAATCGGATCGTTTAGCAGATGTAAATGCTGGACTTTTCACCTATCCGATGTTAATGGCTGCTGATATTTTATTGTATGATGCAGAGTTTGTTCCTGTTGGAAAAGATCAAGAGCAGCATATAGAAATTACACGTGATGTCGCTTCGCGCTTCAATCATCAAATGGGAGAAACATTTGTACTTCCAGAAGCCAAAATTCAGGAAGAAGGCAAATTGATTCCGGGAACAAATGGCGGAAAAATGAGTAAATCTGCCAACAATATTATCAATATTTTCCTTGATGATAAAGTGTTACGCAAACAGATTATGAGCATTGAAACAGACAGCACACCACTTGAAGAACCAAAAAACCCTGATACCTGCAACGCTTTCGCCATATATGCTTTACTGGCAAATGAAACTCAGATAGCCGAAATGAGAGCCAATTACCTTGGTGGAAATTACGGTTACGGTCATGCAAAACAAGCTCTTTTTGAATTGATTACAGAGAAATTTAAAACTGAAAGAGAAAAATATAATTACTACATGAACAACCTTGACGAAGTAGATGCTCTTTTGAAAAAAGGTGCTGCAAAAGCTTCTGTCATTGCTGATGGAGTTTTAGCAAAAGTTCGGGAAGTTCTTGGATTTGAGAAATAACACTATTAGTCTAAACGGTTAAATTATCTTCTTTAAAAAAAGTCTGTTATCTAATAGGCTTTTTTTTATCATTAAATTTAATAAAAATAAGAATAATCTTAATTTTTATGTTTCTTTAAATTAAAAAACAAATTACATTTTTAAGTCCTGAATATCAGTAAAATATTACATATTATTTAAATATAAAATTTAGATAATTTCGTAATAAATGCAAAAAATTTATAAATTTTTTCTTAAATAAATAATGTATTTCAACATTGTTGTAAACTAAATACTATATTTATCGTTCAAATCTATAAATTTTTAACCTATGAAAAAAATCCAAATTTTAGTAGCCTCAATTGTTTTAACTGCTTTTACTGCATGTACAAGTGATGTAGAAAACGAACAAACCGCATCAACTGCAAAAAGTAAATCTGCTGCAAAATCTGCCTTGGTTAATCCCACTGTTTATGCAGCAGGTTATGGTCGATCGTCTTGGGCAACACAAACCACTTCTACAATATGGACAGATGGCACAGCATTTGACCTTACAGACGGCGTTAACGTAGGATCTGCATGGTCTGTTTTTAAAGAAGGTACTTATGTATATGTTCTAACAAAAGAATATAGCCCAACAGGAGGTCCAACTATATCTAAAGTGTGGAGAAATAATGTCTTATTGTACACTTTACCAACGAGTGGATCTACACATCCAAGCTCACTATTTGTTTCGGGAGGTATTGTATATGTAGCCGGTACTGAATTTGGAGGCCCTAAATCGATAGCAAAACTTTGGACTAATGGAGTTCCTTTAAACTTAACTGATGGAACCTACAATGCTGAAGCTAATTCAGTTTATGTAAGTGGAGGCAGTATATATGTTGCTGGTAATGAAGATTCATCAACAGGAAAAAATATCGTGAAAGTATGGAAAAAAACAGGAACAACTGTAACTCCTTCTATTATTTCAAATACAAGTTATAACAGCTATGGAAAAGCAGTATTTGTAGTAGGAACCGATGTTTATGTTGGTGGAAAACAATCTACAACTACAAGCAGTTATAGTTCTAAAGCAACGGTTTGGAAAAACGGTGTAGCAACATTTTTAACAGATGGTGCTTACGATTCTAGTGTAAACTCTGTTTTTGTTGCTGGTGTAAATGTATATGCCGCAGGATACAAATATAATGGCACAAATAGTTCAGCTCTGGCTTGGAAAAATACTGTCGTTACGCAATTATCTGTTGGAAACAATAATGGATTTGCATATTCTGTTTTTGCTTACGGAAATGATGTTTATATAGGTGGAATTGAGCAAAATCCAAGTTTTAGTAACGCAGTAAATGTTGGTAAAATTTGGAAAAATGGGGTAGAGTATTTTACGACTAGTCAAGACTATTACCATAACATTACTTCTATTTACGTTCAATAATTAGATTTAAAAAAATTCAAAAGCCGATTTAAAACTATCGGCTTTTTTATATAAATTTCTTTAAGCTCTTCCTAATCTGGCCAATAATAAAATCAATCGTAATACAACGATGATAATAACAACTATAGACCAAGTAGACATTCCACCGGAAGAACTGCCGCTGCTATATTCTTTTTCATTCGCAGCGTCGATTCTGTCTTTGTGAGATCGTATTGAATTGCTTAATTCATAATCTATTGGTTTATAATTAACCATTGAAGACACCATTGGTTCTATAAACTCATTCCTTACACCTGCGTTAACAATTGAACCAGACATTTTACTATAAATTGCCCTGATTTTCTTGTCGTTTTCTTCAGATCTAAAATGAGAAAGCAAAGTGTAAAAGCTTCTATATTTTATAAATTCAATTGTTTCAGCACCCGATGATAAAGAAGGATTTTCATCAAATTTATTTACAACAAAATCAAGTTTTGTACTCACCTTTTGACTCAAGCTGTCTAATGAATTTTGGGGCAGATATTCTTTAACATTCAAAAGATCATCAATAACATCAAATTTATTCTGCGCTATATTTTGATTGAAAAAAGCATCTAAATCTTTAGATAAAAATCTGTCTATAAACGATTTAATATTTTCTTCATTCACAGAAACAGAATAATCTGTAATGAATCTGTTTCGGGAATAATTTTTTCTGGCAAAGAAATTATAAAGGATTCGATTATTCGAAATAAACAAAATCTCTTTTGGAAATTCGTTAAATGCAGTGATCAAATTTTCTGCAAGATTTGGGTCTAAATTTGGGGTTTGAGATCGCTCAATTTCAAATTGCTTCCTGACTTTTTCGGAGTCTTCTGTGCTGAATCCGCTTCGGTTTTCTTTATAAATCCCAGCGTTTTCAATTAGTTCTATTATATTCATTTTTAAGGTTTTTGGTAGAACAAAAATATACTTTTATTACACTTTGCCTAATTTATTTTGGCATAAATGTTAAATAATTAAATATAATTTACATTGAATTAATATTTAAGATATCTGGAATTTAAATATGAAATTTCTTTATTGATATTACACATTAAATCGCCTCAAATAATTTCCCTGGCAAAGGTCTAATAACGCCTTTAAGCTCCATATTTAAAAGAATTCCTGAGATTTTAAAAACAGGAAAATTACATTCGAGCGCAATAGTGTCAAGCAGTTCTTTTCCGTTTTTTAAGAGAAAATCGTAGATTTTTTGTTCATCAGCTTCAAGATCAATAAACAACTGTTTTTGAATTGCTTTGGGTTTCTTTTCAATATCCCAATTGAGAACATAAATCAAGTCGGCTGCACTGCTTAACAAACTTGCTTTTTGGGTTTTAATTAAGTCATTACAGCCTTGACTATATCTGTCTGTAACCCTGCCCGGAACGGCAAAAACATCCCGATTATAATCGTTGGCTAAATTGGCTGTAATAAGCGATCCGCCTTTATCTGCAGATTCAATGACTATTGTGGCTTCGCTTATTCCGGCAACAATGCGATTTCTGCGGACAAAATTCTCTTTATCCGGATTTGAAGTACTCCAAAACTCAGTAATAAAACCTCCGTTTTCTTCCATTTTTGCCATATACTTTTTGTGCGTTCGGGGATAAACCTGATTTAATCCATGGGCTAAAACGCCAATAGTCTGCAATTTATAATCCATTGCAAATTGATGCGCCACAATATCAACTCCATAGGCAAAACCGCTTACAAGTACTGGGTCAAGCGGCGCAAGATCTTCAATAAGTTTTCGGCAAAATTCGGTTCCGTAAGATGTGATTTGGCGGGTGCCGACAATACTAATAATCTTCTTGTTTTTTAAATCTATATTTCCACCTGAAAATATTAAAACAGGAGAATCAATGCAATGTTTTAAACGATCCGGATATGTTTCATCCTGAAAGAAAGAAACTTTGATATTATTTTTTCTGATAAATTCAAGTTCCTGATTTGCTTTTTCAAAAATGGCTTTGTCTTTTATGTTTTTCAGCATAACAGAACCAACTCCATCAATTGCAGCAATTTGATTGGTTTTCGAATTAAAAATTGCTTCTGCATTTCCGCAATAATTCAATAATTTTTTTGCCATAATATCTCCCACTCCATCCACTTTCATTAAGGCTAATAAATAAAATAAATCCTGATCTGACATTCTGCAAAAATATTATGTAAAATAGAAATAAAAATTGTACTCAAATAATAATGCAAATATGCTAAAAACAAAGTAAATTCTTAATAAAAATTAAGTTTTATAAAAAAGTAAAGTAGTCGATGCTAATAAAGTGTAGCATAAAATATTGAAAATTAATTGTATATAAAAATCTTGCAATTGTTAATAAAAATTGTGAATAAAATTTTGATAACTATATTCATTACCTAACTTTGTTGATATGAAAATCGAAACTTATATCGCGCAATTATTATATCGTTATCAGTGTGTAACGGTTCCCGGATTTGGGGCATTTTTAACCGAAATTCAATCAGCACAGCTGAATGAAAGTACGAATTCGTTTTTTCCACCGAAGAAAACGGTTTTTTTCAACAGCCGCTTAAAAAACAATGACGGACTGCTGGCAAATCATGTTGCTCAGGCAGAAAATATATCTTACGGAGCTGCTGTAAATGGTATTGCTTTTGAGATCCAAAACTGGAGACAGACGCTTGAAGAAAATGGCGTTATCAGCCTGAAAAATATTGGAGATCTTCGTCTAAATTCTGAGAACAATATTATTTTTTCACCAAACGATCAAATTAACTATTTGTCGACTTCTTTCGGATTAAGTCCGTTTGTTTCTCCAATGGTGAAAAGAGAAATTTTTGAAAAGAAAATCGAGCAAATCTCAGAAAGAGAAACTACTGGATTGTATGAAGATGAAGAAGTAAGATCGTCAAGATCTTATTTGAGATATGCTGCCATTTTTGTTCTTGGTTTAGGAGTTACCGGAAGTATTGGTTATCCTTTGTACCAAAATCAAATTGCTGCACAAACGCTTGTTGTGGAAGGTAATGTTCAGAAAAAAGTTCAAAACAAAATTCAGGAAGCAACATTCGTAATTCAAAATCCGCTGCCGGCTGTAACATTAGCTGTTGATTCTGCAAAAGTAGAAACTGCAGAAGTGAAACTTATGCCGTATCATATCATGGCCGGTGCTTTTAGAAGCGAAGCAAATGCGAAAAAAGCATATAACCAATTAATCAAAGATGGTTACAAAGCCAGAATGCTTGGAGAAAACAAACATGGCTTATTCCCGGTTTTATACGGAAGTTATGCCACAATGGGAGAAGCTGAAAAAGCACAAAAAGAGATTCAAAAAGGCGAAAATCCAGATGCCTGGATCCTGGTCGAAAACTTATAAAATCCTCAAAATCCTATTCTTACCGAATAGGATTTTTTTTGTCTTATTTTGTCGTTTTTAAATAGTTATCTGGTAATTTTAGAATTAATCATCATTTAATTTCGTTGTCAATAAAATTTAAAAATGATGAATAAAATACTTAAAACATTTGCAGTAGTGCTGTTTATGATGAACTCGCAATACTTTATGGCGCAACAAACGATTCAAGATCAAAAAGCTTACGAAATGGAATTACAGAGAGCCGAAAACGATGCCAGAAAAGCTTCTGTTGAAAATCACAGAAAACTTGACGATAGAATTTCGGAATTGCAAAAGCAGCAAAAGGAAATTGAAAAGCAAAGGAAAGAAGTTGAATCAAAGAAAAAAGCGTTGGTTAAATCGGAAGATAATTTAAAATCAACCAAGGAAAAAATCAGTAAACTGGAGCTTGCCAATCAAAAAATCGAAAACAAAATAACAACATCTACAATCTCTGATGAAGAAATTCAAAAACAAAGGCTAAAAACCAAAGAAAACGAGGTTAGTATTCAAAAACTCAAATTAACGCAAATAACGCAGCAAAAAGAGCTTGAAAAAGCCATTTCATCTCTATAACTAAAAACAAAAAACCCGATTCTATTTGAATCGGGTTTTTTGTTTATCGTGAAACAATTTTGGCATTTTGAGAAAGGATTTCTTTTCCGTTTTGAGTAATTATTAATCTTGCTGGCGGAGAACCTTTTTCTCCCAAAACTATGATATCGCAAGTGTAAACATAATTTCCTTTTTTGAATTCATAACTGTGGTTTCCTCCCGTACCATCAGCAATAAATTTACCATTTTGAATGATTAAATCCGGTTTCTCACTCATCTTCTGCTTTACAGACCAAGATGCATAACGGTAATTATCATTTCCTAAATCATCAATTCTAATCCTGAATTTTGAAGTTTCTAAAACACAAACCGGACTTTTGAACTTTGCTATACTGGAATGAACGTTTTGCTTTTGAGAGGAAACAAGTTTTGTTTTCAAGTCTTTCTCAAATTTCGACTGATAATTAATCGATGTCAATTTTCCATCGGTATCAATCCAGATTGTTCCATTGTTTAGCATAATTCCTCGCCATCCCACTTCTGACCAGTCTTTATCGGGTTTTGACGATGTTATTTCTTTCTTTAAATCAGCATCAAAAATCTCAGAATATCGCTTTATAAATTCTGTTTTATTTTTGATTGAAGGGATTGGAGTCTCTCTTTCCAGCGGATAAGAAATGATGTTTGCGATTGCTTCTTTCTTATCCCCTTTTACGTTGTTGATAAAGGTTTGAATGAATTTTTGATATTCTTTTTTTAGTTCCTGACCACTCACATTTGTGACAGAAAAAATAACTAATGCGATGTATATAAGCTTTTTCATGATTTTCTATTTTACATAATCTTTTTATGGTAAATTCTAAAATTTAGAATTCTAATCACAAGTTACAAAGTCTAAAATTAGTTTATACTAGCTTTGAACATCTTAAGTTCATCCCAGGTAAATTCATCTCCGTATTTTTCTTTCAACGGACTTAAAGATTCTTCTGCGTAAAATTCAAATGCTTCACGCAGCGCGAGGATTTTATCGTACGGGAGAACATCCGTGATCTCCACTTTCTTAGCTTGGATCAATTTTATCAAATGCGATTCGACGGTTTGAACGGTCAGCTTTCTCATTCGGGCAATATCTTCAATAGAATTTTTTGCCAGCCAAAGTTCGTGCGTCTCTTCGACCGTGGTCTTTTTTTCTACTTTTTCTTCCGTTTTATCCGCTTTTTTATACGAATAACGTGTAACAGGCTCATCAACCTGAAACATGTCAGTATTCGTCATTTTGAACTCTTCTTTTGTTCTCGAAATCTTTTCGGTTTTGTAATTTTTTATTGTTGGAGAAGTGAGGCTTTCTTTGCTGATTGTTTCACGGGAAACTACGATTTCAACAAGCAGTTTGGCTTTCATCAAACGTAAAACCGCTTTTGTCTGCAAATCATCTAAAAAGGCTAATTCTTCATAAAACTCTTTTACTTTTTTAAATTTCTGAATTTCAGCCATTTTACTCAAAAGATCCGCAACCAGTTTGTCCATTGGTTTAAAAAAGTAATCGTAAGCAGCCTCTACTCTTTCCTTGACAAATAACAAATCGACGGTTTCTTTGTTGAAAATTTTATTAAGCTGCTGCACGAATTTCTGCGAAGGATCAGTTAGTCCGTCAATAATTTCTAAACGTTTATGCGCCCAGGCAGAATGTTTTGATTTTTCTGATGCAACGGCATTTTCATTATAACTAAAACGGTGGTTTCGCCATTCCTGCGTTAAATCTGTCCAGTTAAAACTATTAATCAAATAGTTATGAATAAAATTTTTGGTTTCGAAATGAAGCGAATTTTTCAAGTCGTCTTCGGTTGCTTTGTTTAAAGCGTAATCCATCACATCCTGATCGTTCGACAGTCCGTTCATTTGTATCGGAGAAAGCAAAATAAGTCCGTTTAAGGACGTTAAACGAGAAAGTGCTACGTACGCCTGCCCCGGCAAAAAAACTTGCGATACATCCAGCGCAGCTTTTTCAAAAGTTAATCCCTGACTTTTGTGTACCGTAATGGCCCACGCCAATTTAATTGGATAGTGTGCAAATGTGCCTAAAACTTCTTCTTCAATCTCTTTTGTGAGTTCGTTTACTTTGTAGCGAATGTTTTTCCACTCGTATTTTTCGACTTCGATAGTTTTATTTTCTTCGGGGAAATGAACGAAGATTTCTTCCGGCGAAAGCGATTTGATAACGCCCATTTTTCCGTTGAAATATCTTTTATCAAAAGACAAATCGTTTTTTACAAACATAACCTGAGCGCCAACTTTGAGCTTTAGGTTTTCTTCTACCGGAAAAATCTTCTCTGGAAAATCCCCCACTACAAAGGGCTGATAGGCAAATTCATTTCCAGATAAATCATTGATTGCCTGCTCATTGATTGTATCTGCTTTTGCGTTATGTGTGGTTAAGGTGATAAAACCGGGATTCATTTTTAGATCAAAATCTGGTTTTACGTATTGGTTTAAAACCTGAACATCTTCTTTTGTAATCTGGTTGTTTCGAAGGTTGTTTAAAACCGAAATAAATTTGTCATCGCTTTGACGGTAAATCTTAGATAACTCGATGTACAGCGGCGGATTATGCTGCATTACATGCGAATGAAAAAAGAATTTTCCTTTGTAATAATTACGCAAAGTTCGCCATTCTTCATCCCGAATTACGGGCGGTAATTGCAGTAAATCGCCAATAAAAAGTACCTGAACGCCGCCAAAAGCTTTGGTGTTTCTACGAACTGTCTGCATCATAAAGTCAATAGCATCCAATAAATCAGCGCGAAGCATACTGACTTCATCGATAATCAGCAATTCCATATTACGGATCACATTTCGCTTGACATTGTTCATTTTGAAATGTCGTCGTAGCGATTCTTTATTCTCAAATTTTACTGTTTCTGTAAACTGGGAACTCTCTTCATAAGTGGGTAAAAATGCCGAAAATGGCAGTTGAAACATCGAATGAATCGTTACACCGCCTGCATTTAGAGCAGCAATACCTGTTGGTGCCACTACTACGGTATTTTTGTGCGTTGTGGCAATGATTTCACGCAATAAAGTTGTTTTTCCTGTACCGGCTTTGCCCGTAAGGAATATTGATTTTTGCGTTTGATTGATGAATTGTAAGGTGTAAGCTGCAGCTTCTGAAACGTTTTGCATTAGGCAGGTATTAAACGTCAAAAATATCGCATTTTTATAAAAGAAAAAAACCTAAATCCAGATCTGGATTTAGGTTTTTCATTTAGTTTAGTTAGTTTGGCAGTTTATTATTTTTTAGCCTCTTCTTTTGCAGCTGGTTTATCTTCTGCTTTTGGAGATGCTTTGTACTTATCGTTCAACTCTTTAATAATAACTTTAGTGATATCGTACTTGTCTTCAGCGTATAAAACTGTAGCCGCATCACCTGTCCCGTAGATATAAGAATATCCGTTTTTCTTTCCGTAATCTTTGATGAATTTTTTAACTCCGCTTACAAGGGAATCCATTTCTACACCACTTTCTTGCTGTAATTGCTGTGATAAAGCTTGTTGAGCATAACCCAATTGCTGCTCTCTTTTTTGCAATTCAGCCCCTCTTTGTTGTGCCCAAGCTTGTCCATTTGCTTGTGCCTGACTTTGAAAATTAGCAGCGTCTTGTTTAAAACGAGTAATCTCAGCTTGCAGTTGTCTTCCTTTTTCTTCTGCCTGAGCTTTGTATTTAGCTTCAAGGTCTTTTGCCTCAGTGTACTCTTTCATCAAAACTGAAGTATCCACGTAAGCTGTTTTTACTTCTTTAGCTTCTGTCGCTTTATTACACGAAACAACCAAAATTGAAAGTGCGGTAATTACTAATGCTTTTTTCATTTTTTAAATTTCTAATTTTTTTATTGTATTGAAGACAAAAATATAAAAAAATAAATAGCATCAACATAAAGTTTAAAAAATGCTATAATTTTATGATATTGGTTTTATTTATGGACTAAAATACTACTATAAAATATCACTATTAAAAGTGACTTTCATAGCTTTTATTACAGTAATTTTCTCAAAAAAGACAATACAAAGCCCCAATTCATCCAAGAAAACGCCTTAAATGCGCTTATTTTACGTTTTGACCCTTTTTAAGTACTTAATTCGTGTCTAAAACTTTTTTGAGTTTTCCGTTTTTGAATTTGAGGAAAAAATGAGTGAAAAAATGCTCCTTTTAAGATTTTTGCTTTTTTAAAAAAATTGAGCTAAAATTTTTCTTGGAGGTTTTTTTAATTTTCATTTTTTGAGAAAAAAAAACTTGAAGTGAAAAAAAACAAAATCCCGCATTTTTTTGTTTGATGAAATTCAAAATTTAAAATCGGAAAAAACAAGAAAAAATGTCAAAAACTGCAGCAATTTCAAGGTATTAGTTTTCTTTATGGAAGCAAAAAAAGCTATAAAATATCACTATTAAAAGTGACTTTCATAGCTTTTATTAGAGCTGTTTTCTCGGAAAAGACGACACAAAGCCTCATCTAATCAAAGAAAGCGTCTTAAATGCGTTTATTTTGCGTTTTAGCTGTTTTTTAGCACGTAAATGTGAGATGAATACTCTTTTGTACTCGACGCTTTTAAATTTGATTTTAAACCGATGAAAAATGCTTTGATAAAATTCATTTTTCCGGTTTTGTATTTTTCAGAAAGTAGACTCACATAAAATGAATCAAATTTCATGGGAAGTACTTTTTCTAATTTCATGTCCACTTTTTCGAAAAGTGATTTTATCGCTTTTTTCGAAAAATGCCAAAAATGAATTGGCACATCAAAAGCTGCCCAAAATTCTCCGTAATGTTTTGCGTCGAATGATTTGAAATTTGGAACCGCAACAATTAATGTTCCAGTTGGTTTTAATAATCGCTTCAATTCCTGAATTTGAAGTTCCAAATTTGGAACGTGTTCTAAAACGTGCCACATTGTAATTACGTCAAAAGAATTATTTTCGAGTTCGCTGATTTCTTCAACAAATGAAATTCCTTTTTGCTTGGCAATATTTTTTGCTCGCTCGCTTGGCTCAACTCCAATTACATTCCAGCCGTCATTTTTTGCTGTTAACAAAAAATCACCGGTTCCGGCACCAATGTCTAAAATTTTTCCTTTTTGAGATTGTTCTGAATTAATCAAATTCAGTTTATTTTTTAAAGCAATACTTTTTACAAAATGATATGCTTTTTCAAAAACAGAACGTTTGTTATCTGTATGCGAAATATAATCTTCGCTTTCGTAATATCTTCCTAAATTTTCTAAATCCGGCTGCGGAGAAGTTATCAGCATATCAAGATTTTCATCATAGTATAAATCGAAAATTTCTTTCGAAACAGAATGGTCTTTTACAGTAAGAAAATGTTTTTTGTTTAAAACGTCCATTTTTTAATTATAGGTATTTTGGTTGAATTTCATAGCAAACCCTAAAAGTCAAATTTTCACTTTTAGGGTTTCTTGTATTTATATTTTATTTATCGTTTCCAATTAATTTTTACTCCAGACATTTTTTCGTTTTCAATTCTGATTTCTGTCAAAATTGTAAAATCATTTTTAATATAAAATGGCATTGGAGATTTATAATATGCTGCGTTTTGTTTTATTTCATTTTCGTGATCCACAACCCAGCCATTCAAACTTGTATTATTCTTTTTTAATTCATTCATCAAAAGCGTACCATTTCCTTTTCCCTGAATTTGATGATTCAAAATTATGGCAAACCAATTTTCATCTTCTCTCAAAAAAGTAAATGCCCAACCGTTAATTTTATCTAATGCATCAAACAACAAATAATGTTTTGTATTTGAAAGACCGTTTAAGTACAATTCAAAATCCTGCATTGTTTTGCAATTTAATCTTGCCGGATATTCCTCGTTCCAAAGTTCTCTTAAAACTTCTTTTTCTTCTTCAGATAAAATTTCTTTTCCGATAATTATCATAAATAGAATTTTAAATTTTGGCTCTTTTGTCATTCTGAGGAACGAAGAATCTTCGTTAGTAACTCTACACCTAAAGAACAAATCTTTGTCGATCTAGCAACGAAGATTCTTCGTTCCTCAGAATGACAAACTATATCAATTTCAAATTCGTTTCACGTGGAACAAAATCAATTTTAGATTTCTGAGTTTAGATTTTAGATTGCTCTATTGGAATCAAAAACTTTAATTCACTTCAATTTGTTTCACGTGAAACAATACAAATAACTTTCTAATATGTTAATTCTAGAAAAATCTAAAATCTAAAATCTAAACTCAGAAATCTAAAATTTAAAATCTCTATCTTCCCATATAAATCAAAAGCACGGAAATATCACTTGGTGATACACCGCTTATTCTTGATGCTTGAGAAATTGTAACTGGTCGAATTTTGCTTAATTTTTGTTTCGCCTCAATCGACATTGATTTGATTTTATTGTAATCGAAATTCTCCGGGATTTTCACTTCTTCTAAACGAGTTAGTTTATCGGCGTTGTTTCTTTCTTTTTCGATATAACCAGAATATTTAACCTGGATTTCGGCTTGCTCTAAAATTTCTTTGTCCAAATCATTTTCTTCAACATATGCTTTTACTTTTTCAAATTTCAGCATATCCTCCAAATCAATTTGCGGACGTGAGAATACTTTAAACATTTTATCACCTTGCGTAATTGGAGCCGTTTCTTTTGCTTCTAAAATTGGATTTGTTTCTGCAACCGAAACACTTGTTTCTTTAAAGAACGCAACCATCTTTTCAGACTCATTTAATTTCTTTTCCATTCTTCGCAAACGAGCTTCAGAAGCAAGACCAATTTCATGTGACATTGGTGTCAATCTGAAGTCGGCATTATCTTGTCGCAACAATGTTCTATATTCTGCTCTTGATGTAAACATACGATAAGGCTCTTCTGTTCCTTTCGTAATTAAGTCGTCGATCAAAACTCCAATATAAGCTTCGTCACGTTTTAAAATTAACGGCGCTTTTTCGTGCACTTTTAAATGCGCATTTATTCCAGCCATCAAACCTTGCGAAGCTGCTTCTTCATATCCTGTCGTTCCATTAATTTGTCCGGCAAAATATAATCCTTCAACCAACTTTGTTTCCAAAGTATGTTTCAATTGCGTCGGCGGGAAATAATCATATTCGATTGCATAACCCGGACGGAAGAATTTCACTTTCTCAAAACCGGCAACAGAACTCAATGCTTTAAATTGAATATCCTCTGGAAGCGAAGTTGAAAATCCGTTTACATAAACCTCACAAGTATTCCATCCTTCTGGTTCAACAAAAAGCTGGTGGCGTTCTTTATCAGCAAAACGATTAATCTTATCTTCAATCGACGGACAATATCTCGGACCTAAACTTTTTATCCTTCCGTTGAACATTGGCGAACGATCAAAACCCTCTCTCAAAATATCATGAACTTCAAGCGAAGTGTACGTCATGTGACAAGATCTTTGATGCGTTAACGGAACGGTCAAATCCGAATAAGAAAACTTATCCGGTACTGCATCTCCTTTTTCTTCGTTCATTTTAGAATAATCCAAAGAACGACCATCAACTCGTGGCGGCGTTCCTGTTTTCATTCTTCCAGCTTCGAATCCTGCTTTAATCAAATCTTCAGTAATTCCGGTTGCGGCACTTTCGCCTGCTCTACCTCCACCAAATTGTTTTTCTCCAATATGAATCAATCCGTTCAAAAAAGTTCCGTTTGTCAACACAACCGATTTGGAACGAATCTCAACTCCAAGCGAAGTCCTGATTCCTTTTATCTTTCCGTTCTCGATAATCAGACCTTTTACCATTTCTTGGTAAAAATCTAAATTAAGAGTTCCCTCCAACATCATTCTCCATTCTTCTGCAAAACGCATTCGGTCACTTTGAACTCTCGGCGACCACATTGCTGGTCCTTTTGATTTGTTCAACATCTTAAACTGGATTGCAGTTCGATCTGAAACAATTCCGGAGTAACCTCCAAGCGCGTCGATCTCACGAACAATTTGTCCTTTTGCAATTCCTCCCATTGCAGGGTTGCAAGACATCTGGGCTATGTTCTGCAAACTCATTGTTACCAATAAAGTTTTGGATCCTAAATTTGCGGCCGCTGCCGCGGCTTCAGATCCTGCATGTCCAGCACCAACTACAATAACATCGTATTCTTCTAAAAACATTTTGTTTTATTATTCTCTGCAAACCGTTTAAGGCGGTTCTCAGAATTAACTTTATTTTCTTTTTGTTCCACGTGGAACGCGAATTTTGGTTTCAAGTTTTTTCTTGTTTCAAGTTTCACGTTTCAAATCAAACTTAAAAGTTCCACGTGGAACAGAGTTTTGTCTCAGGTTTTTTTCAAGTTTCAAGTTTCAAGTTTTAAACCAAACCTAAAAAATTCCACGTGAAACATCTGTTGTTTTGTTTTCAAAAACCACAAACATGTTTAGAATGTTTCACGTGAAACATTCTAAAAACCAAACCTAAAATCAAATCTAAACTTTCGTGTTCCACGTGAAACATCTTTCAGATTTAATTCTTTTCTTCGGATCAATTTCATATGTTCCACGTGAAACACTTTCTGAAAACTATTTCAAACCAAAACGTTTCACGTGGAACAACTTTCAAAAATTCACAATTACATTATCAACTTGAAACCTGAAACAAAAACTTCTATTGTTCCACGTGAAACATCGCGATCTTTTCATCTTCTTTTGAACGCATAAGTTCTGCGTCTGCATCACTTTTATCTTTGTATCCACAGTAATGTAATATGCCGTGAGCCAATACTCGTTTCAATTCTTCTTCAAAAGAAACATTAAAATCTTTTGCATTATCCTCTACTCTTTCAATAGAAATAAAAATATCTCCGTTTAATTCGTTACCAACTGTATAATCAAAACTGATAATATCAGTTAGTGTGTCGTGATTTAAATACTCTACATTTATTTTATGAAGGTATTCATCATCACAAAAAATATAATTTATTTCTCCTTCATTCTTCTTTTCAGAAACAATAACTGCGCTTAACCAATCTGTAAAAGCTTGTTCGTTGTCTAAAGAAAATTCGATTTCGTAATTAAAGTTTATCATTTTGTATTAAAATATTCTTGAACCTTTTGATTAAAATTCGAGCGCAAAGGTAGCGATTGTCTATTTAAAATTTCTACACTATTTAAATAATCAGTTAATGAGCTTGGTAACGCGTTTGATCGATTAGAAAATTCAGCCTTGTTTGTTTCAGATTGACGCTTCGTATCTTGACCTTGTTCCTGAACTGCATTGTTTAATTTTAGTAATTCTTGCTGAATATTTAAAATTCTCTGCAAGTTCTCATTCTTAAATCCTTTATTTAAAATCTGTTTTTCTGAAGCTTTCATCTGTTCAATTGCAGATCTTCCTTGCATGTCTAAACCTTTTTTAGCTAACTCTTTTTGTAAAGCTTCACGAAGTTTAACCTGCTCTTTGTAAATCTCCATTATCTTTTCAGCATCTCCTTCTCCATCTTCACTATCGTTTCCATCATTACCTTTTCCTCCTTCTTTGCCGCCTTGACCATTTTTGCCCTGACCATTTTTCCCGTCTTTCCCTTGTCCATCTTTTCCTTGTCCGCTTTCTTTACCCTGACCTTGACCTTTTTTTCCTTCTCCACTTTTTCCTTGCTGACCACTTCCTGGATTATCTCCCGGCTTCATTCCATCTTTCATTTTATCAGCCAAACCTTTTTGTTTTTGTATAATATCTGGCAATTGCATTCCTTGTCCGTCTCCTGGTTTTGGTTTTCCCATTCCCGGTTTAGACATTTGCATCTGCATATTATTTAAAAGATCACTTAAAAAATCGGCTAATTTGTTTGCAGATGAAACAGCGTATTGCTGATGCGAAACTCCTTTTGGGATTTGAACATCGGTTAAAACTTCAATTGCTTTATCCATATTATATTGTACGTTGCCAATTTCTTTGGTTACATCTTCTGCAATTTTTGGATTTCTAAGAGACATTGCAAACAAACTATCATCGACATGACGGAACTGTTGTTTCAAATTCTGCTGAATTTTTATGTTCTTCGTATAAGCAGAAGAACCTAATTTCATCGATTTAAATTGTTTCATTACATCTTCCTGAGATAATGAAAATGCTAAAAGGTTATCCAGAATTTGACGAAGCATGGCAACATCTTCTTCTAATTGTTCTTGTTCTCCGCCTTCCATACTTGAACTCATTTGCTCAGCCATTGACTTCATTTTCTTTGAAGCACTTTTTTGTTTTGGCTTAGCCGAAGAAGTATTCTTTTTATTTAATTCTTCTGAAGCTTTATTCAAATCATTCTCTACATCTTTTTCTTTTGATGCATCTTTGGGAATATCCAAAGGAGATTTTAAACTATTGTTTTCATCTTTCAAATCTTTAAGATCCTCCTGAATTTTATCAAATGATTTATTGATATCATCTTGCTTCTCTTTTGTGTTTTCAGCATCTTTATTAGAAAGCTGTTCTTGTTTTTCTGCTAACTTATTTAGCTTCTCTGCAACTTGCTCTGCTTTCTTTTCTACATAAAAACGCTTCGTTAATTCAACTAATTGTTCTAAATTACGAGATTGGTTTTTACTGATTTGTTTGAACTTTTCCATCTTATCAAACAACTCTTCGCTGTTTAATTTGTCGTTTAGGTTCTTCAACTCATCCATCAATTTCTGATTTTTTTCTAAATCTTTCTCGGCATTATCTAAACGCTTTTGTAAATCTTCGGCAGTCTTATCTTTCTTATCTGTATTATATTTATCTAAATTCTTATTCATTTTTTCAGCAAACTGCTTCATCATTTCGTCTTGCTGTTTTTGACGTTTGATAAAATCATTTACTTTTTGCTGATCTTTAAACTCTAAATTATCTTTTTCTTTTCCGGTATTTTTTAGTTTATCCATTTCAGAAAATTGCTTTTCCTGATTCTTTAATGATTTAGATAAACTATTAATATTGGCATTTTGCTGTTGCAATTCTGCATCCTGAATTTCATCTGTTGTAGAAACACGATCTGAAAATGTAGAAGATTTTGTACTCTTAAATCCGTGCAGTGCATCGTTATCAAAAACCTCAAAATAGTATTCATATGATACTCCTTCTTGAACTGGAAGATTACTTGGAAAGTTAAAAACGAACTGATCGAACACGGCTTGCTTTACAGGAATAGTTCCACGCTTTGCAGTTTGTGGTTTACCATGTTCGTAATAAACAACTTGTAATTTTGATAAACCATAGTCATCTCCCAATCTTCCTAAAACATAATTCTTATCTAATTTTAAACTATCCGGAGCTGGCGAAACGGTGATTGTTGGGTGCTGATCTTTGATAACTGACAGCTGATAGTCTAATTTCTCGTAGTTTTTAACCTTATTATTCGAAGTAAGAATTTGATATTCTGTATTTTGATTAATATTTTTAGCTAATTTAAACTCATTTTCGACCTTATTAAACTTCAAAATTGAGTTTTCATCTTTCCAAACTACCTCTTGAGTTGACTGCGTTTTCATTTTCCAGGTTACAACTGTTCCTTCTGGTACGATTGCATTTCCGGTTCCCTGAATCGTTTCTGATTTCTTTTTTAGGTAAGATGGAAAATTCAAAACCATTTCGAAGTTGGCAATCGATGGAACTGTAATAACTTTTAATTCATATTCATTTGATGAAACTGAATTCCCTTCAAAAGAAAACTGAATATCTGTTGTTGGTTTTTCAATCTTGAATTCGAACTTTCCTGTTTGAGAAGATTCCATAAAATAGCTTTCGTTACCAATATGGATCATCACATTTTCTGGAACAACGTTTCCTTCTGTTTCTACTTTTACAATAAAATCTTTGTTTTGTTCTGTTTGAAGTTTGTCATTTAAAACCACAAATTTGAAAGGAGCCGGTGGTAAAAATGCAGAATTGAAATGCACCACTCTATTAAAACTTTGAGAAATTATATTGCTGTTTCCTGAAACAAAAAAGACTGCAAATAACAAAACCGGAATCAAAGCTAATGGCAAATACTTTTTATTTGATTTATAATTGATGGCATTTCCAAACGGAATTGGCTGCAATGAATTTGCTTTTTGTTCGATCGAAGCCAACATTAATTCTGAGCTTTCAGCTGAATTTTCATTGGATGAAAGCTGTAAAAAGTTCGTTAGTTTATCACTTACTTCTGTAAAATGATTTCCAATAATTGCAGAAGCCTGATTATAATCGATTCCTTTTTGAAGTTTGAACAACTTAAAAATTGGAAATAAGATAAAACGAAACAACAGAAAAACTTCTACTGCAATAAATATCCAGAATAAAAGAGTTCTTCCTAATGGTTTCAGCCAAAGAAAATACTCTATAAAAAGCGTAAATAGAAAATATAAAAGTCCAAAACCAATAAAAAGAAGTGCTCCTTTTATCAATTCATTCATGTAATATTTCTTTATAAATCCTTCTAACTTCTGATATATTGCAGATGATGTTTTCAAAATAAAATCTCTTTTAATTATAACCCATAAAAGTAGTAATTATAGTAATTCAAATTTCAAAAATCAATTGCAATGACAATATCAAAAAAGACAATTAACGATTACATCATAAATCTAAAATCTAAAATCAACAATCTTAAATCTGAATTGTATCTTTGCATCAAAATTTATACAAATGTCAAAGCAAGTTCGAGTGCGTTTTGCACCAAGTCCGACTGGACCATTACATATTGGCGGAGTTCGTACTGCCCTATTTAATTATTTATTTGCAAAAAAACATAACGGTGTTTTTTATCTGAGAATTGAAGATACAGATCAGACTCGTTTTGTTCCGGGTGCCGAAGCTTATATTATGGAAGCGCTGGAATGGTTAGGAATTTCTCCTGAAGAAACTGTTGGAAAAAATGAAAAATTTGGTCCGTACAGACAAAGTGATCGTAAAGAAATATACCAAAAATATGCAGATCAACTGATCAATTCGGGCTGGGCTTATTACGCTTTTGATACTCCGGAAGCTCTTGATGCACATAGAAAACAACACGAAGCTGAAGGAAAAACTTTTATATACAATCATCACAACCGTGAAAAATTAGATACTTCATTAGTAATTTCTGCTGAAGAAACTGCTAAAAGAATTGCAAATGGTGAGCATTATGTGATTCGTTTTAAAACTCCGGTTAACGAAACTTTACATTTAAAAGATATCATTCGTGGAGATGTTAAGTTTGAAACGAATCTTCTTGACGATAAAGTTTTGTTTAAAAGTGACGGAATGCCAACCTATCATTTAGCTAATATTGTTGATGATCATTTAATGGAAACTTCACATGTAATTCGTGGTGAAGAATGGCTGCCATCGATGCCTCTTCACGTTTTATTGTACAGAGCTTTTGGTTGGGATGCTCCGGAATTTGCACATTTACCTTTGATTTTAAAACCCGTTGGAAACGGAAAATTATCTAAAAGAGATGGTGATAAATTAGGATTTCCTGTGTTTCCTCTTGAATGGAAAACGGAAGAAGGGATTTCATCTGGTTACAGAGAGAAAGGATTTTTCCCGGAAGCAGTTGTAAACTTCCTTGCATTGTTAGGTTGGAATGATGGAACAGAGAAAGAATTATATTCTTTAGAAGAATTAGTTGAAGCTTTTGACTTAAACAGAGTTCATAAAGCGGGAGCTAAATTTGATCCTGAAAAGAATAAATGGTTCAATCACCTATATTTAATCAAACAAAATGATGCTGATTTAGCGAAGAGCTTCTCTCCTATTTTAGAAGAAAAAGGCTTCTCGACTCCGCTCGAAGTGACAACTCGAATAGTTTCACTTATTAAAGAAAGGGCACATTTCGTTTCTGAATTTTGGGATTTAACTGATTTCTTTTTTCAGGCGCCAACATCGTATGATGAAAAAGCAAGCAAAAATTGGAAGGAAGAAACTCCGGCTTTAATGCAGGAATTGATTTCAACACTAGAATATATTGATGGTTTTGATTCTGCAAATATCGAAGCAATCGTAAAAGATTGGTTAACTAAAAATGAAATTGGAATGGGTAAAGTGATGCAGCCTTTCCGTTTGAGTTTGGTTGGGGCTTTAAAAGGTCCTCACCTATTTGATATTGTTGAGATCATTGGGAAAGAAGAAACTATTTCGAGAATTCAGAAAGCAATAGCTACTTTATAAAAATTTTACCATTAAGATATTAAGTTTATTAAGCTTACTTAATGGTAAAAATAGTATACTATTTAAGTTCATAAAGTGTAGCTTTATTATCTTGACAAAGCCTGACTTAATTTACTTAATATCTTAATGGTTAAAAAACTAAACGCTAAGAAACATCTAATAAATGTTCTTAGCGTTTTTTTAATGTTTAAAAAATTTAATTTAGAAGAATTTTCGTAATTTACCAAGATCAAAAATATAAACTATATCACCATGAGTACAGCATTTATTATCTTATTAGTACTAGCATTCTTCATTTTCATGTCTTCTTTCTTTACAGTAAAACAACAAAGTTCTGTAGTTATCGAAAGATTTGGGAAATTTCATAGTGTTAGAAATTCAGGATTGCAACTAAAAATTCCGTTAGTTGACAGATTGGCCGGACGTGTAAATCTTAAAATTCAACAGCTTGATGTTATCATTGAAACTAAAACGAGAGACAACGTTTTTATTAAAATGAAAGTTTCTGTACAGTTTAAAGTTATTCAGGATAAAGTATATGATGCTTTTTATAAGCTGGAATATCCGCACGATCAAATTACTGCTTATGTATTTGACGTAGTTCGTGCCGAAGTTCCTAAACTAAAATTAGATGATGTTTTTGAAAGAAAAGACGATATCGCAATTGCAGTAAAAAGAGAATTGAACGAAGCAATGACTACTTACGGATACGATATCATCAACACTTTAGTTACAGATATTGACCCGGACATTCAGGTTAAAAATGCAATGAACAGAATTAACGCTGCAGACAGAGAAAAAACGGCTGCAGAATTTGAAGCCGAAAGTTCAAGAATTAGAATTGTTGCAAAAGCAAAAGCTGAAGCTGAAAGTAAACGTTTACAAGGTCAAGGTATTGCAGATCAACGTCGTGAAATTGCAAGAGGTCTTGTAGAAAGTGTTGAAGTTTTAAATAATGTTGGAATTAATTCTCAAGAAGCTTCTGCCCTAATTGTCGTAACTCAGCATTATGATACTTTACAAGCAATTGGAGCTGATGCAAATTCTAATTTAATTTTGTTACCAAATTCTCCACAAGCCGGAAGTGATATGTTGAATAACATGGTTGCTTCGTTTTCAGCATCAAACCAGGTTGGTGAAATGATGAAAAAACACAATAAAAAAGTGGAAAAACCAAAACCAATTCAGCCACAATCTGGTTATGAAGATGACATTCAACCAGAAGTTCAATCATAATTTTAAAATAAAAAAGAGGCTTAACTGCTACCGTCTGGACACAAATATGTTTTTGATTATATTTGATAAAAAGTGCAGACTAGATATTTTGAAAATTTAAAAGACAAGCGATTGTTGAATA
>NZ_FQWW01000017.1 GCF_900129795.1 Flavobacterium sp. CF108
GTAGGGTTGCTAACCTCACAGATAGTGTACTCAACATCATAAGTATTTGCCGGTGTATTTGGTGCAACTGTTACGGTTCCGTCTGCATTTAATGTTAATCCTGATGGAACACTTACTGCTGTTAATGTTACCTGTCCTGCTGAAGTGCCAATTACAACCGGATTTCCGTTTAACGTATCGTTAGCTGATAAAGCTGCTGTTGTTCCTCCTGTATTTCCATTAATTGATGCCGTTGTTTCTGTTACTGCATCGATTACCGGTACCCCTACTGTTACACTTACTGTGTTTGAACTGCAGTTTGCTGGGTTTAGTTTCTCACAGATGGTGTAAGTTAACTGGTAAGTACCTGCCGGAGCATTTGCACCTAATGTTAAACTTCCGTCCGGGTTTAAAACTAAATATCCTGTCGGGTCTGCAGTAGTAGTTGTCAGATTTACATCTGATGGAACTAACGCTGTTCCGTTTTTAGTATCGTTATCAAATACATTTAATGGTAATGTCTGAGGTGCATTTGTTGATGTAACTGATCCGATAACATCAGGGTTTGCAGTTAATACTCCTCCGGTTACCACAACTTTTGAGATTACGGTATCACAATTTGCTGGGTTACTAACTTCACAAATGCTGTATGTAACATCGTAAGTTCCTGCTGGAGTATTTACCGCTACAGTTACTGTTCCGTCTGCATTTAATGTCAATCCTGCTGGAACACTCACTGCTGTCAATGTTATTTGTCCTACTGAAGTTCCGATTACTGTCGGGTTTCCGTTTAGGGTATCGTTAGCTGTTAAGGCTGCTGTTGTACCGCCTATATTTCCGTTGATAGATGCTGTAGTTTCTGTAACTGCATCGATTACTGGTACTCCAACTGTTACACTTACTGTGTTTGAACTGCAGTTTGATGGGTTTAGTTTCTCACAGATTGTGTAAGTTAACTGATAAGTACCTGCCGGAGCATTTGCGCCTAATGTTAAACTTCCGTCTGGGTTTAAAACTAAATATCCTGTTGGATCTGCAATAGTTGTAGTCAGATTTATGTCTGATGGAACTAACGCTGTCCCGTTTTTAGTATCGTTATCAAATACATTTAATGGTAATGTCTGAGATGTACTTCCTGATATAACTAAAGGGATAACATCTGTATTAGCAACTAATGTTCCGCCGCTTACCACAACTTTTGAAATTACTGTATCACAATTTGTCGGGTTAGTAACTTCACAAATGCTGTATGTAACATCGTAAGTTCCTGCTGGTGCATTTGGTGCAACGGTTACTGTTCCATCTGCATTTAATGTTAATCCTGTCGGAACACTCACTGCTGTCAAGGTTACCTGTCCTGCTGAAGTTCCGATTACTGCCGGGTTTCCGTTTAGGGTATCGTTAGCTGTTAAGGCTGCTGTTGTACCGCCTATATTTCCGTTGATAGATGCTGTAGTTTCTGTAACTGCATCGATTACTGGTACTCCTACTGTTACACTTACTGTGTTTGAACTGCAGTTTGATGGGTTTAGTTTCTCACAGATCGTATAAGTTAACTGATAAGTACCTGCCGGAGCATTAGCTCCTAATGTTAAACTTCCGTCCGGGTTTAAAACTAAATATCCTGTCGGATCTGCAGTAGTAGTTGTCAGATTTACATCTGATGGAACTAATGCTGT
>NZ_FQWW01000007.1 GCF_900129795.1 Flavobacterium sp. CF108
AAATCTAAAATCTAAAATCTAAAATCTAAAATCTAAAATCTAAAATCTAAAATCTAAAATCTAAAATCTAAAATCTAAAATCTAAAATCTAAAATATTACTTCAAGGCTTTCACTTTGTGTCCATATATTCCAAAAGATAAAATGATAACAAAACAAAGTAGGGGAATAATATATCCAGACTGAATATCATCATGTTTAATGTCAATTAATGTACCCATTCCGTATGGAAGAATTGCTCCGCCTACAATTGACATTACAAGCCATGAAGAACCTGTTTCGGTATTTGATTTTAAACCAACTAATCCCAAAGAAAAAATAGTTGGAAACATAATCGACATAAAAAATCCGATACCGCCAAGTGCATAAATAACTACAATTCCCGTTCCGTAAATAGCTAATAAGCAAAGTATAATACTGGCACCACAGTAAATAGAAAGTAAAACATAATCTTTTACAAACTTCAGAAAGAAAGTTCCTATAAAACGTCCCGCCATAAACAAGAAACCGTAGACACCAAGATAATATCCTGCCGTTTTTTCGTCTAAATGTGCACCTTGTTGTGCAATTCTAATAAAGAAACTCGTAATACAAACCTGCGCGCCAACATAAAAGAACTGCGCTACAACTGCCCAGCTTAAATGACGGAATTTTAAAACAGAGAAAAATCCAGGTTTAATTTCAGCTTCGGTATGTTGTGGTTTCATTGATGGCAAATGCATAAAGTAGAATATAATCGCTACTAAAACCAATACACTTCCTAAAATGATATATGGCATTTTTACAGCCGCCGCTTCCCCTAATAAATAAGATGCCTTTTCAGTTTCAGGCATTGCGGCCATTTGTGCCGGAGTATGATTTTTTCCTGATAAAATAAATAACGAACCCACAATTGGAGCCACCATTGCCGCTAATCCGTTGAAAGAAGCTGCCAAATTTAATCTTTTAGAAGAAGATTCAGCAGGGCCTAAAATCGCAGCGTACGGATTAGCACTCGTTTCTAAAATCGTTAATCCGCATCCAATTACAAACAAAGCGAATAGAAATAATTCATAAGTTCTGGTATTTGCAGCAGGCACAAATAAAAATGCTCCCGCAGCGAAAACCAATAATCCGGTAATGATGCTGTTTTTGTAACCAAATCGTTTAATAAGCATTCCTGCTGGAATTGCCATTATAAAATACGCGAAAAACACTGAGGTATCAATCAATGTCGATTGGCGGTTGTTTAATTCACACGCCTTTTTTAAATGCGGAATTAAAATAGAATCCAGGTTGTGTGCCATTCCCCAAAGGAAAAATAAGCTGGTAATTAAAATAAATGGCAGAAGATAGTTTGTTTTTCCGCCTTCTGTCGGCACTTCGTGAAGATCGCCTGTTTGGTTTGTTACTTGCATTTGTTAGATAGTTTTTTTTAAGGTTCAAAGTGACAGAGTGACAAAGGTTCAAAGGTTTTTCTGTAGAGGCGCACTGCAGTGCGTCTATTCTAAAGGTACTGAGAGGAGAAAAAACCTCTGTCCCTTTGGCACTTTGAACCTTTGTACCTCAAAAAGGATTATTTCTTTTTGACTAAAAGAAGATGATCACATACCAAAACCACTTCACCTCTTTGGTTAATGATTTCGACATGTTCTGTTACGGTTCCCATTTCTGGATTTTTTGCTTCGCCTTTTTCGGAAATTGTGATTTCAGAATGGATTGTATCGCCAATATGAACCGGTTTTACAAATCGCATTTTGTCGTATCCTCTTGAAAAAGCTTCAGGGTTTATTTCTGATGCCGTCAAGCCGATACCGATTGCAAAAACCATAGTTCCATGCGCAATACGCTGTCCGAATGGCTGTGTTTTGCACCATTCTTCATCCATGTGATGCGGGAAAAAATCTCCCGTATGCCCCGCATGAACCACAAAATCGGTTTCTGTAATAGTTCTGCCTAATGTAACTCTTTTATCGTTAAGCTGATAGTCTTCGAAAAAGGTTGATTTGAAATACATAATGTTGTTTTTTATTTCACCATATAAGTGATGTAAGATAATTTAAGCAGTGCGTTGAATTTAAGAGCGTTATAGGTCATAAAAGCTATGCGCAAAATGATTTAAATGAACTTATATTTCTTATATGGTTTTAAATTATTTATTGTTTGTACACAAAGTGATTAAATGAACTTATATCACTTATATGGTTTGAAAATTTTATAGTTCACTGAGGGAAATACCTCCATTGTTATTACTGATGTAGCAGGCTTCAACGACTTTCATGGTGTCTAAAACGTCCTGAACGCTTGCCAGTAGTTTCGAATCTGAACCTTCTTTAAAGCGCATTAGATTCGACATTGTCCCGATGAAAGCTTCTGGAAACCAAGAACCTTCAAGGTTGATTTTTTTCCATTCATATTGACCTTTTTCGTCCTCAATTGCATATTCAAAAATGTCAGGAAGTCCGTCAGGGTAATTCATTAATAATCCCATTTTTGCTTTAATGGCGCCTTTTGTGCCTTCCCATTTTATGTAGCTTTCTTCGTGATTTGGGCCAAAATGATGATCGTGATTCGTATTGATCACCACATGTTTATCTTCGTCATAATCTAAAATAATAGTAGAACGGCTCGATGATAATTTTTTAAGCGGATGTTTGGCTGTTTTCGCCATCACACTTTTCGGATTTCCCATAAAAGACCGAATGCAATCGATATAGTGAACACTATGAAAAAGAATTTCTAATCGAGGATGTTCCTTAATCAGCGGAAACAATTCCCACGGTGTATTTACGGTTACTTTAAACTCAAAATCGTATAAATCGCCAAGCAGTCCTTCGTTAATTAAATATCTCGCAGCACTGACAAAAGGGGAGAATCGAAGCTGAAAATTGATAGCAGCAACAAGGTTTTTTCTTTCGCATACTGCTGCAATCTCTCTTGCCTGAGTCAAATCATTTCCCATTGGTTTCTGAATCAAAACTGCTGCTCCATTAGGCAATTGCTCTAATATTTCGATATATTGATCCGGTAAAACGGTAATATCGTAAACCGCATTTGACGGTGCATTTTTAACCGCATTGGCAACATTTTCAAAAACATGCTGAATCTCAAATTCTTTGGCTAGATCATGCGCTTTTGCAATCGTTCTGTTGGTAATGCCAAAAACTGTAAAACCAGCCATTCTATAAGCGGGTAAGTGCGCATCTTTTACAATCCCGCTTGCACCGATAATGATAATGGGCTGTTTGGTTTCGGGCAGTAAAGGTTTATATGGGATATTCATTTTGTTAACTATTTTAGTTCAGTTAGTGGTGCAAACTTTGTCAAAGTTTTAAACTTTGACAAAGTTGACTACAACACGTAATCAGTTCGTTAATTTTTCAATATTTTGCTGTGTTTGTTCTAAAAGAGTTTTCGACGAAATACCCGTTTCTATCGCTTTTAAAACCATTTTATCAATCAATTCTGCTACTTTTGGCCAAATTGGAGTTTGTGGTAAAGTCAAAGCATTTTCATGCAGCATTTCCAGTTTATGATAATACGGAATCGTTTTATTGATTTCGGTATCATTCCATGTTGATTTTCTGCATCCAATTCCACCTTCGGTTGTCAATAATTTATCGCTTTCTGCTGTTGTAGCAAATCGTAAAAAATCATAGGCGAGTGCTTTATTTTTACTTCCAATGCCAATGGTGTATAGCCAATACACATTTAATGAAGCCGTTTTGTGGTTTTCATTGTGCGGTAATTCGGTAATATCGACTTTGCCTTTTACTTTCGATTCTTCAATTATTTCACACATCGAAGCAAATCCAAACCAGTTAATTGCCATTGCAGCTTGTCCTTCGGCGAAAGCCATTCCTGCTTCAACGGAACCAAAATTTTTCGAACCCGGATGAACGGCATTTGTATCGTTAACGATTTTTTTATAATAATCTAAAGCTTCAATGGCTTGACTATGATTGATATTTATTTTGTTTTGAGGATTTAAAAGAGAGCCGCCGCGCGTCCATAACTGCAGGCAGAAATCGAAAACCATATTATGACCGTCAGGATAATTGGCAAAAACACAGCCATATAAATTGCTTTCAGGTCTATTAAAAAAAGCAGCAATTTGGGTGAATTGCTCCCAAGTTTTTGGAGGGAACAATTCGTAACCAAATTGTTTCTTAAAGTTTTCTTTTTCAGTTAAATCTTCAAATAAATCTTTTCTATAAATCAGACATTCCGGGCCGTCGTGAAACGGAAGTCCGTAAGTTCCGCCATTAATCTGCTGCAGGTTTAACAACGATTGATGCCAGCCTTCAGGATAATCCTGCGGCGGGTTTTGATTGATAAAAGAAGTTAAATCCAGAACCGCTCTTTCATTGGCAGCATCAAAAATCCAATCGGTATTTAAGTGCGCTATGTCCCATTTTCCGTTTTTTAAGCCTTTATTAACGATGGTTTCTTCATAAAGATCGTGCAGTTCCAGCGGAATCATTTCAACCTCGATCTGTATATTGTTTTTCAGACAAAAACCATCCCACAGCTTTTGCAGCGTACTTTCAAAAGGAGAAAATTTTCTAACAGCGATTCTAAATTTGTCCATACTTATGCTATAAATTCTTTTATAATTCGCTCGTTATCTTGTCCTAATTTTGGAGAACCTTTACCAGATGTAAAATATTCACCGTCAATTTTTATAGGACATCTTGTAGTTTTATACGAATAGCCGTCAAGCATTTCAACTTGCTGTGTAAACTCCAAAACTTTAAAACCGTCTTCTTTGAAAAGCTGTTCGTAGTTTAAAACTCCTGCACACCAAATATCAGCCGGTTCTAAAATATCCAGCCAAAACTGTGTTTCCTGCGTCAATAGGTGAGAAGCCAGAATATTTTTGATCTCATCCCTAAGCGTAAATTTATTCTCCGGAAATTGTAATAATTTATCACATTTTAGCAATGAAGCCAAAACCGGAATCGATCCCATTGCCAAAGCCAGATAACCGTTTTTAGTTTGATAAATTCCGTATGGCGCGCCTAAATAAGCGTGCGCATTATTAGTTTTAGTTCTCACTGGCAATTCTCCGCCATCATTAAAGAAAGTGGTGATCGTTTCAAACTGAAAATCAAAAGCCGATTCGAGCATGCTTACCTGAACCGTTCCGCCTATATTTTGTGCTGCTTTTCGATATAAAGCTGCTAAAATTCCCTGTGCTAAATGTGCGCCCGCAAGCATATCTACAATCGATAATCCCATTGGTACCGGGCCGTCTTCCTGATTACCGCTCAGCCAGGTTAAAGCCGTTAAAGATTGTAACAACAAATCCTGTCCGGGTAAATCTTTAAGTTCAGGATGATTTCCAAAACCAGAAATCGAACCATAAACCACCGTTGGATTAATCGCTTTTACATCATCATAACTTAAACCAATGCGTTCCATAACGTCCGGTCTGAAATTATGAATGACCACATCGGCTTTAGCCAATAATTTTTTTAATTTTTGAAGCTCTTCCGGTTGTTTAAAATCAATGGCAAACGATTCTTTATTTCTGTTTATGGTATGAAAAACAGACGATTCGCCGTTCATGATTAAGTCAGAAGTATATAAGGTTCTGCAAATATCACCAGTTCCCGGTTTTTCAATTTTTATAACGCGCGCGCCCAAATCGGCCAAGCGAAGACTCGCCGATGGACCCGAAAGAAACTGACTAAAATCTACAATTATATAATCTTCTAAAGGTTTCATTTTTTTGTTTATTTGTTGAATCGTTTATTTGTTTAATCGTTATTGAATACGATTCAGCGAATAAATTCTTCTTCTATTGCTAAATTATCTTCGCCCACTTTTGGAGCTGCTTTTGTACTGCTTAAAATTTTACCATCAAGCTGAATGGGGCTTCGGGTTGTAACTAAAGTTTCTCCGTCTGAATTTTTTACGGTTTGTTTTAAGTGTAATTCATGTACAAAAGGCTGTTGGTTTAATGTTTCATAATTGAGAACTTTTCCTGCCCAAATGCCTTGTTTTTGAAGTAATTCTAACCAATAATCTGCTTTTTGTTCGGCTAATTTATTGGCTAAAAGGACTCTGATTTCATCTCTTTTTTCAAACCAAAGAGGTTTGTCAGCATATTGATTTAAATCGACTCCAAGCGTATTTCCTATAAAAATTAAATCGCCCATTGCCAGCGAAATATAATCGTCTTGTGTTTTGTAAACTCCGTAAGGCGCACTTAAAAAAGCATGCGCGCTTCCTTTAATATCGCCTCGTTCCGGTTGTTGTCCGCCATCGTTTAAGAAAGAAGTAATGGCTTCAAACTGAACATCTAAAATAGATTCCAGTAAACTTACTTCTACCAAAACACCTTTTCCGGTTTTGGCTCTTTTCAATAATGCGACTAAAATTCCCTGTACGAAATGATTTCCGCACATTAAATCGGCGACAGCCAAACCAAACGGAACAGGTCCCTGACTTTTTCGTCCGCTCAGCCAGCTTAAACCCGAAAGTGACTGCAAAAGCAAATCCTGTCCCGGTTTTTTTGCCCAAGGGCCTTTATCGCCGTAACCTGTTATCGTTCCGTATATAATCTTCGGATTTATGGTAAGCGTTGTAAGATAATCTAACCCGATTTTTTCCATTACGCCCGGTCTGAAATTATGTGTCATAATATCAGCCTTTTCGATTAGTTTTTTAATTAAAACCAAATCATCTGGATTTTTTAAATCGGCTGTAAAAGATTCTTTGTTTCTGTTAATCGTATGAAACAAAAGACTGCTGTCGTCAACAAAAAGATCTTTAATACTTAATTGTCGGCAGGCTTCACCTTTTATAGGACGCTCGATTTTAATAACTCTCGCGCCTAAATCGGCTAATTTTAATCCGGCAGAAGGACCCGCCAAAAACTGGCAGAACTCTAATACAATTAATCCTTCTAATGGTTTCATGAATGTTGCAATTTTAAGGATTTAGCATAAAGTGCATTCAATGCATCTAAAACCAGTTCTTCGTCACCGCCATTTATTAAATAATCACGAACTACATCGCCGCCATGATCCTGAAAATACATATGTCCAGAATATCTTGGTCGTAGAAAAGCCCTTTCTAAAGCGGGTAAAGTATTTTTGAAATAATTGTTAGTTATAGAATTGATTCGGTCGTTTTTCCAGGCTTGTAAATGTCCCGGCTGGCCTCCGTTATCGGCAAAAATATTCTGCTGAACTTGTGATGAACCCGTAAATTCAGCATAACGAATTGCTTCCGGAATGTGTTTGCTGAAAGAAGAAACAGCCAATCCTGTTCCGCCCAAAGAGCTTATCATAGGCGCATTATTCAGTTTAACCAAATCATAAAAATGAAGCAGGTTTTTGCTGTATCCTGCTCTTGAATAATTAGAATATCCGTAAGCAAAAGGGCAGTAAGCAATTTCATCTGAATTTACCATTGCCTCGTAAACCTGAATTGGATTTCGGTTAAAGTTGGCCGGATCAATTAATTGCGCCAATTCGCGAAACATCTGCAAAGCTTTTTTTCCTGTTTCTATAGAAATTACTTTTTCTTCAGACTGAAAAGGAGCTTCGCTTAAACTACAGCAAAACATATAAAAACTCATTAAAACATCAACCGGAATTCCGGCAAATGCCACTAAACCTTTTTTGGCTAAAGCCAATAAATCGTCGTATGTCTGAGGAACTTCAAGTCCCTTTTTTTCTAGAATATCCAAACGTGCCGCAGCAACGGGAGTCGCAGCATCAATTGGCAAAGCCCATAATTTATTGCTGAAAACATAGCTTCCGTATGACTTTCCTACGGTATTTATTTCCTGATCTTTGATGTAATCGGCAGAGAGATAATCAGAGAGTGGGAGGATAGCATTAGTATGTGCTCCAAAACCTGTCCAAGGATGATCGATAACCAATAAATCAAATCGTTTTGCTAAATCTTCGATAGAAGCATCTGCAAATTCTTGTAAACTTCTTTTCTCCCAGGTAATTTCGATATCCGGATTTAACTCGGTAAAGCGTTGTGCCGTTGCAACCATTGGTAATAAACCTCTAGTATGATTCCACGTTATGCCTTTTAATACTGTCATTTTTCTTGGATTATGTATTTGGAAAATAATAAATGTAAAAAATACAATTACAAAATTAGGAATTAGATTGAATTGAGCAAGAAAATGTAACTTTTTACATTGATTTTTTTATCAAAAGTTTTGAACTAGACATATTTTTTTACAAAGCAAATAAAAATTGTTATAATTTTTTAAAGAATGATCATTTTATTATATTAGTAGAAAAATAAAATGCAAAATTATATTTAATCGATTACATTTGTAATTGTGTATTTTACATTTGTTAAATTAGGTACACTATTGGTTCCATTAATCAAGATTCTTAAATATTAAATTATAATAAAATGTTTTCATTACAAAGTAAAAAAGCAGTCATAACAGGAGGCGGAAGCGGAATAGGAAGAGCAATTGCGGTCTTGTTTGCCAAACAGGGAGCAGAAGTTCATATTATTGATTTATCTATTGAAAGTGCGCAGGATGCTGTTGACGAAATTAAAAACGCAGGAGGAAATGTGTTTTCGTATGCGTGTAATGTTTCCAGTCAAGCTGATGTTAAAGCGACTTTCGAAAAAATTGGAAATATCAATATCTTAATTAATAATGCCGGAATCGCGAATGTTGGAAAAGTTGACACGACTTCTGAAGCTGATTTTGATCGTGTAATGGATGTAAACGTAAAAGGAGTTTACAACTGCTTGTTTGCGGCGATTCCACAATTCCGACTTTCAAATGGCGGTGTAATTTTAAACATGGCATCAATTGCGGCATGGGTTGGAATCTCAGACCGATTTGCTTACTCAACAGCAAAAGGAGCTGTAATGGCGATGACTTTATCAGTAGCAAGAGATTATTTAAGTGAAAATATCAGATGTAATTCTATTTCTCCGGCAAGGGTTCACACGCCTTTTGTAGACGGATTCATCTCTAAAAACTACGCCGGAAAAGAAGAAGAAATGTTCGAAAAACTTTCTAAATCACAGCCAATAGGCCGTATGGGAAAACCAGACGAAATCGCCGCTCTGGCATTATACTTATGCAGCGAAGAAGCCGGATTCATTACCGGATGCGATTATCCAATCGACGGAGGATTTATTAAACTGAATAATTAATTTTGAGTTGTTAAGATAATAAGATGCTAAGTTTTTTATCAGCTTAGAATTTTACGACTCGTTAGACCTGACAGGTTTTTAAAACCTGTCAGGTCTAAAATAAAACCTTAGAACCTTAGCATCTCAGCACCTTAGAAACTTTTAAAAAAATAACCTAAAAATAAGAATACAATGAAATTAATACGTTTTGGAGAAATCGGAAAAGAAAAACCAGGAGTTTTAATTAATGAAAAAAGATATGATGTTTCTTCTATCGTTTCAGACTTTAACGAAAGCTTTTTTGAAGATAATGGTTTAGAAAAATTGCAAAAAGCATTAGAAAGCGACCCAACTTTACCAGAAGTTGATGCGAGTGTACGTTTGGGATCTCCGGTTGCGAGACCTTCAAAGATAATTTGTATTGGATTAAATTATGTGGATCACTGTAAAGAAACTGGTGCTCCAATTCCAACAGAACCAATTATCTTTTTTAAATCAACGACTTCTTTATGCGGTCCTGACGATGATGTAATTATCCCAAAAAATAGTGTAAAAACTGACTGGGAAGTGGAATTAGCATTTGTTGTAGGTAAAAAAGCAAGTTATGTTGATGAAGCAGAAGCTTTAGACTACGTTGCGGGTTATGCATTATTGAATGATTACAGCGAAAGAGAATTTCAAATTGAGCGTGGCGGACAATGGGCAAAAGGAAAAGGCTGCGATACATTTGCGCCTCTTGGACCATTTTTGGCTACGAAAGATGAAGTAAAAGATGTTGATAATTTATCGATGTGGCTGAGCGTAAATGGCAAAAAATACCAAGACAGCAACACGCTAAATCTGGTTTTCAAAATTCCTTATTTACTACATTATTTAAGTCAGTTTATGACTTTGCTTCCGGGCGATATCATTAGTACAGGAACGCCTCCGGGAGTTGGTTTGGGTATTAAACCAGATCCAATTTACTTAAAAGCAGGCGATGTTGTTGAACTTGGAATTGAAGGTTTAGGTACAAGCAAGCAGATCGCAGTTGCATATAAAAAGTAATCTAAAACAAAATCAAAGATGAAATTTATTGTATGCGAAAAGCCGCAGGAATTTAAATTAAAAGAAAAAGAAATTCCGGAACCAAAAGACGGTGAAGTTCTCTTAAAAATAAAAAGAATTGGAATCTGCGGAACTGATATTCATGCTTTTGGCGGAACGCAGCCGTATTTTGAATATCCCAGAATTTTGGGACACGAATTGGCTGCAGAATATGTAAAAGGAAATGCAGTAGGTTTTAAACCGGGCGATAAAGTAACTTTTATTCCGTATTTCAACTGCGGAACTTGTGTTGCGTGCCGAAACGGGTTGACAAACTGCTGTGTAAATATTAAAGTTTTTGGAGTTCATATTGATGGCGGAATGGCTGAATATGTTTCGATTCCGGAACAGTATTTACTTCACGGTCAGGGATTAGATTATGATGAACTGGCTTTGGTTGAACCTTTGGCAATTGCAGCGCACGGAGTACGAAGAGCTGCTGTTAAGGCAGCTGATACGGTTTTGGTAATGGGAGCAGGGCCAATTGGAATTGGACTGATTCAGTTTGCTAAAATTGCCGGAGCAAAAGTGATCGTAATGGATATCAACGATTATAGATTAAACTTCTGTAAAACCGAATTAAAAGCCGATGAAACTATCAATCCGTTAAACGATGATGTAGCAGCGAAACTGATTGAATTGACAAACGGTGATATGGCAAATGTGGTAATTGATGCTACAGGAAACCAAAAAGTGATGAACAGTGCTTTCAATTATATTTCGCATGGCGGAAGATTTGTTTTAGTCGGCCTTCAAAAAGGAGAATTGAGTTTCAGTCATCCTGATTTCCATAAAAGAGAATCTACTTTAATGAGCAGCAGAAACGCGACTATTGAAGACTTCGAATATGTAATGAAATGTTTGAAAGAAGGCAAAATTGATCCAAAAAAATACATTACGCACAGAACAAATTTCTCTGAAATGATTACTGATTTTGGACAATTAATTGACCCGAAAAATAATGTAATCAAGGCGTTAATTGAGATAGAATAACAAATATCCATAGTCTAGGAAACCCGACAGGTTTTTAAAACCTGTCAGGTTTAATTAGCTAACCTTAATAACCACAAAAAATGGATTTAAATTTAAAAAATAAGATTGTTGTCGTTTCCGGTTCGGCTGGAAAAGAAGGCAGTATTGGGGAAACAATTATTAATCGAATTGCAGATGAAGGTGCGATTCCGGTTTTAGTTGACAGAAATGCAAGAGGTTTCGCTTACGCGGAAGCTTTCCAAAAAAGAGGAATAGATTCTTTATTTGTGCAGACTGATGTAACTGATCCTGTTGAAATCGAAAATGCAGTCAAAACAATCGTAGCAAAATACGGAAGAATCGATGCTGTTATCAATAATGTTGGAGTTAATGACGGCGCAGGTTTAGATGCTTCTTACGAAGAATTTATGGATTCTTTAAAACTGAATGTAGTAAGTTACTTTTTGCTGGTTAAATACGCGCTTCCGCACTTAAAAGAATCAAAAGGAAATATCCTGAATATTGGTTCTAAAGTTGCTCTAACAGGGCAGGGAGGAACTTCTGGTTACGCTGCTGCAAAAGGCGGGGTTTTAGGACTTACAAGAGAATGGGCAGTAGATTTAATTCAATTCGGAATTCGTTCGAATGCCATTATTATTGCTGAAAGTTATACTCCTGCATACGAAGACTGGATTAAAACATTGGCAGATGGAGAAACCGTTTTAAAGAAAATTAATAAAAGCATTCCGTTTGAAGGCAGAATGACCAAAACAGAAGAAATTGCAGATACAGCACTTTTTATTATTTCGGACCGTTCATCACATACTACTGGACAATTTGTTTTTGTTGATGGCGGTTATGTGCATTTAGATCGTGCTTTAATCAACGATGTAAACTAATTCAGAATGAATAACCGAATTGATTCTCACCAGCATTTTTGGAAATTTGATCCTGTTAGAGACAGCTGGATTGATGAAAGTATGTCAAAAATTCAAAGAGATTTTCTGCCGGAAAATTTATTGCCATTGCTTACAGAAAACAAGTTTTCGGGTTGCGTAGCGGTTCAGGCAAGTCAGTCTGAAGACGAAACCAATTTCCTTGTAGATTTGGCTTCAAAAAATGATTTTATAAAAGGAATTGTAGGCTGGGTTGATCTTTGTACAGATAATATATCGGAACGGTTACGTCATTTTTCTTCGAATAAAACAATTAAAGGATTCCGTCATGTTGTACAAGGCGAAGCCGATGATTTTATGTTTAGAGAAGATTTCCGTAACGGAATTTCGGCTTTAAAAGAATTTGATTTTACGTATGATATTCTGATTTTTCATCGTCAATTACCGGCTGCGATAAGTTTGGTAAGAGACTTTCCAAACCAAAAGTTTGTAATTGATCATATTGCAAAACCTGATATTAAATCAGGAAACATTGATTCGTGGAAAAAAGGAATTGAAGAAATCGCAAAATACGACAATGTATGGTGCAAAATCTCAGGAATGGTCACAGAAGCCGATTGGAAAAACTGGAAATCAGAAGATTTAAAACCGTATTTAGATGTAATTTTTGAAAATTTCGCGACAGATAAAATATTGTATGGCTCAGATTGGCCAGTTCTAAATGTAGCTTCTGATTATAATGAGGTTGTAAAAACTTTAGAAGATTATATTTCGAAGTTTTCTATCAAAGATCAAAATAAGATTTGGTCTGAAAATGCGGTTTCGTTTTATAATTTGAATCAATAATTTTTAGCCACAGATTAAAAGGATTAAAAAAAATCTGTGAAAATCCTTTTAATCTGTGGCTAAATATTTTCTGTAAAATTTGTAAATTTTTGCTTGTAAACTTGTCAAACATAGCCCGTGGTTTCAACCACGGGGGCATAATATTGTCACGCTTCGTATTGTATTCCCGTGGTTGAAACCACTGAGGATAGGATAGAATTAAATTAGATGTCGTATGTCATTGCGAGGAACGAAGCAATCACATTTGCTATATCCAGCTTGTCGAATATTTTAGTGAGATTGCTTCGTTCCTCAATGACCAAGCGTTGTGTTTTATTGTTTCAAAACATCATTTCCAGAATCCCATTTCTTCTGCCAGGCTGGATATTTCTTCAAAACCTTTTCCGGTTTATCCGTATACCACGCATAACCGCTTCTGCGCTCTCGGCTTACTTCTGCTAAAGAATATAAAAACTGACTGTCTCTATCGCAGAATAAAGGTTTATGAGTTCCTAATTCGTAATATCTCGTCCAGATTGGCGGTGCTGTAGAATCGGTTACAATGCGCACATCGTTGGTGATTTTTTTGTATTTAGATTCCATTTCCGGAGCTTTAAAACTTTCAACTCTGGTATTGTATATTTTAGAATCCTGAAACCATTTTACAGCACTTTGCACCGAGTTGATTATCTTTTCATTCGGATTCTCGATTGCCATTAAAAACAGAACAACATCAACACTTTCTGCATTACAGATACTTGGCGGTTCAAACTTTCTTGCCCACGCTGGTAAAAGGGTAATTTCATCATGCTGCTGACACCAGGCCGTTAGTTTTCCGTCGTCTTTAATCTGCATTTTTAAAATACAGTCAATTCCTTTTTCGTAAGAAGCCGTTACTTTTTTTCTAGTTTTAGGATCAATAAATGCAAAATCAGCATCGTTGTTTACGATCTTTTTCAAAAGATTTATAATACCCATATAAGCACCGTCATTAAATGTAATATGTCGGCTGTAACCTTTTTCTAAAGGAAAATATTGAGGCCAGCCTCCGTTATTGTATTGCGCTTCCAAAATAAAATCAATTCCTTTTAACGCACCGTCTTTATATTTTGCCTCTTTAGTCAAAGTGTAAAACTGAGCCAGATAATTGACATGCGTGTAAGTTGTTTCATTGTCAAAAGTAGTATGCAGAATCGGTTTGGTTTTAATAATCGTATTAATTTGCTTTGGAGTCAGAATAGCTTTCATATCGTAATTCTTTGGCCATCCGCCATTATTACGCTGAAAATACAGGATATTATCAGCAATTTTAGCGTAATCCGTTTCTGCATATTGTGGCTGATTCGGAACCGGATTTACGATATTGGTCGCATCTTTAATGTGATACCAATGATTGGTTCCATCTGTAAAAGGTTTTGTACTGATTTCTGATTTTTCCTCTTTGTTAGTTTGTGCATTCGAATGTAGAAACGAAAAAGCACACAGACTTAAAACAACTGCTTTTGAGCTATTGATAAAATTCATTTTTGAAATTGGAATTAAAATTTCACAGCTCCTTTTGGAACATCATTTCCAAGCGTCGTTGTTTTAGAAAAATCTAGATTTTTAGAAGAAATCAATTCGATATTAGCGTTTCCTTCACCATTGATATTTACAGCTTTTGGAGAAGTAGAATTGAACTCAACATCTCTTAAAGACATATTTTTTGCATTGTAAATTTCGAATATAGTACTGTCTTTAATATCTAGTTTTGCATTGCTGATTTTGATTCCGTTGGCATCAATAATCGAAAATCCTTTTTCTGCCGTAACTGTTAAGTTTGAGATTTCGATATTTTCTAAATTCATTTCCGGAAGACCTTGTAAAAACACCGCTTGCTGTGCGCCTTTAATCGTAATGTTTTTGATGGAAATATTTTTAAATTGAGGCGTTTTTTCGTTTACCGGAATTGCTTTTGTGCTAACTGTATTTCCGCCTTCGGCCAGAGTTTCGGCGATCGATTTTCCTCCATAATATAAATCAAATGAAATTGCCTGAGACGGAATATCAGTCATAAAAATATCTGAGATATAAATATTTTCTACTATACCGCCGCGTCCGCGAGTACTTTTAAAACGCAATCCAACGTCAGTTCCCGTAAAAGTACAGTTTGATACATGCAGGTTTTTTACACCGCCAGACATTTCGCTTCCAACCGTTACACCGCCGTGTCCGTGATATACAATGTTGTTTCTTACTATAATATTTTCGCACGGAATACCTCTTTCACGTCCATCTTTATCTTTTCCTGATTTAATGCAGATGGCATCATCACCAACATCAAAACTTGAATTTTCGATCAAAACATTTTTACAAGATTCAACATCAAGTCCGTCGCCATTTTGAGAATACCAAGGATTACGAACCGTTACATTACGTACAATTAACTCATCAACCATTAATGGATGAATATTCCACGCAGGGGAATTTTGAAAAACAGGTCCGTCAAACAAAACTCTTTTGCTATTTTGAATGCTTACTAAAACTGGGCGAAGAAAATCGTGAATAGCTTCAAAATCTTCTTTAGTTTTTAAATCAGGACGAACGTTTTGATCAGCACCTTTTGAACCTTTTAAATATTGTTCAGACGGATACCAGCTGTCTTTTTTCTCATTTAAAACACCACCAGAAGCCACAAATTTCTTCCATTGTTCATCTGTCAATTTACTTTTTTTAACTTGTCTCCAGGCTTCACCAGAACCATCCCAAACGCCATTTCCGGTAAACGCTACGTTTTCTAAGTTTTTACCATAAATAGGAGAGATGCAGCGCCAGGTATTTAGGCCTTCAAAACTGGTTTCAATAATGGGATATAAACTTTTATCTGTAGAAAATTTAATCAAAGCTCCTTTTTGGGCATGTAATTCAATGTTGCTTTTTAGGATAATTGGCCCTGTAAGCCATATTCCCGGAGGAATTATAACTTTTCCGCCGCCTTTTTTAGAAACGGCTTCTATAGCATCGGCGAAAGCCTTAGTATTTAAAACATAACCACCATTAACAGCGCCAAAATCTTTTATGTTTACACTTCTTGCGGGGATTTTAGGCTCATTAATTTTTACCATTTTAAATTCAATGTTTTTGTAAACATTTAGTTTTTGAGCAAAACCTGTAGTAGATAAACTCGTTATCAAAATCATTATAACGGTGCAAACAAGGTTAATTAGGTTAGTTTTCATTCTTATTATATTGTGGTTATTATTTTCTTCGGAATGCTAAGTCAGTTTTTTATGTGTTAATTTATTATTCAATGAATAAAAATACTGTTTTTTAAATTTTAATTTAATAATGTAATCGATTACACAAATCTATTAAAAAAATATTATGAAACGCCAATTTTGATAAGTTTATCACAGATTTTTTGAGAATTTAACTTTTTTCGAATGTGAAACGAAAGAATATTTAAAAGTCAATTTTTCAAATTTAACCTGTAAAACTGAATGTTCTTCAAGATTACAGGAGGGTACAGGATGCATAGTTGTTTATGTTCGATTAAATTGTGCCGTATATTTAATTTAATTGTTAAAAATAATCAGAATGTAAAATATTTAGCATTTTAAATTTAGTTTCTGATAAGTTTAATGATGGAAAAAAGAAAATAATGCGTTTAATTCCTTTCAACAAATTACTGGTCGTTTTTTTAATGATATTCACTCTTTTTTCGGCAAATGCAGCTGAAATTTGGGTTTCACCATTAGGAAAAGATTCGAACTTCGGAACAAAATCAAATCCGCTGGCAACGGTTCAAATGGCAATCCGAAAAGCCAGAGAACTTCGTCGTTTAAAAGATCCATCGATAAAAGACGGAATTCACATCATTGTAATGAACGGAACGTATTATTTAAACGAACCTTTATTTGTGCGTCCAGAAGATTCTGGAACTGCAGAAAGTCCAACAACTATTGAAGCCGATGTAAATGCAAGACCAATTATAAGCGGCGGAATTGAAATAAAAAACTGGAAAAAAGTCGGCATTTTAAATGGCAAAAAAGGAACATTTTGGGGCGCCGATGCACCTCAAAAAGCAGGTTCCTTAATCAATTACAGACAATTGTGGGTAAACGGAAAAAAAGCCGTTAGAGCCAAAAATACCGCAGGAAATGCAATGGACAGAATTTTGTCCTGGGATCATGAATCGCAAACCTGTTGGATTCCGTTTAAAGACAAGTCGGTTAAGTTTGAGCCGGGAATGGAAATGTTTATCGTGCAATGGTGGTCGATTGCGAATCTTCGAATCAAAAATATTGAAGTACAAAAAGACAGCGCCAGACTTTCGTTTGAAGAACCAGAAAGCCGTATTCAAAGCGAGCATCCGTGGCCTGCACCGTGGATTTCTAAAAATAACGGAAATTCGGCTTATTTCTTAAACAATGCTTTTTCGCTTTTAAACGAGCCTGGAGAATGGTATTTGGACAAGAAAAATGCTAAAATTTATTATATTCCAAGAGCTGGAGAAGAAATTAATTCGGTAGTTGTAACTGCGCCCGTTTTAGAAAATCTGGTTGAAGTAAAAGGAACAATCGATTCTCCTGTAAGTCATTTTCGATTTAAAGGAATTTCATTTCAATACAGCAATTGGCTTCGTCCTTCACAGCAAGGTCATGTGCCGTTGCAGTCAGGTTTGTATTTGTTAGACGCTTATAAATTGAAAGTTCCAGGAACACCAAATCAGGCGAATTTAGAAAATCAGGCTTGGGTAGGAAGACCACGCTCGGCAGTTGAAGTAAATTATGCTAATAATATTCAGTTTGAATCTTGCCGTTTTGAGCATTTGGCTTCGACTGGTTTAGATTTAAATAAAGGAACAAATCACAATACCGTAAAAGGAAATTTATTTAAAGATATCGGTGGAAGTGCTATAAACGTTGGGATTTTCTCTGAAGAAGCTTTTGAAGCGCATTTGCCTTTAATCATAAAAGATGAAAGAGAAATGTGTTCGGATGAAGTAATTGCTGATAATTTAATCACCAATGTAACCAATGAAGATTGGGGAACTTTGGGAATTAGTGCAGGTTTTATTCGAAATATTACGATTGAACATAACGAAATTTCGGATGTATCGTATTCCGGAATGGCAATGGGCTGGGGTTGGACGCATACGCCAAACGTGATGCAGAACAATAAAATTCTAGGTAATAAAATTCATCATTATGCCAAACATTTACATGATGTTGCGGGAATTTACACGCTTTCTGCTCAGCCGGGTAGCCGAATTGAAGAAAATTATATCGACAAGGTTTACAACAGTCCGTATGCACACGATCCGTTTTTGTGGCTGTATTTGTATACCGATGAAGGAAGTGAAGGTTTTACGATTAAAAACAACTGGATTGCAGAAAAGAAAATCCTTAAAAACCATAACGGTCCAAAAGGAAATATTTGGGAACACAATGATCCGTATGTAAGCACTAAAATTAAAGATAATGCCGGAATTAGAGCACCTTACAAAGATTTAGAGAAAGAAGTTGTTATTGATGAAAAATGGGGATTGCAGGAAATGCCAAAACCGTACGCGATCGAATTGATAGGTTCTGATTTTGATATCGAAAAAATCAAATCGACTTTAACAGGTTTTAGAATTGTAGGTCAGGAATTGTACCAATGGAAAAATCATTTGGTGATTTACGGAAAAATGAATCAGCCGGAAAGAACAAAACGAAAATTGGCGGGTGCTTTCCCTTCTTTAGAAATTAAAATCTATGAAGATTTAGTTTACGATTTTCAAAATTTCGAAAGATGTAAAGATTCAAAACCAGCATCAGATTGGGAAAATGTGGTATTAACAGCAAATCTTCCTGCTGATGAAAAACTACAAAATGAATATGTGGAGTATCATAAAACCCAATTCGAAAAATGGCCAGAAGTAGCCAAGGGTTTCTGTAATGCCGATTTTCAGCAATTGCAGGTTTTCAAAAAAGACAGACAATTAATCTTAGTAATCAGTATTCCGAAAGGCGAAAACTTGGATAAACTAAATCCGAAAACAACAGAAAATAATCCACGTGTAGACGATTGGAACTCCTTAATGAAAAAATACCAAATGGGAATTGAAGGTGCAAAACCAGATGAAACCTGGATTTTCTTAAATAAAGTAGAAATAGAAGCAAAAAAATAATACGTTGCAATAAACCCGACAGGTTTTAAAAACCTGTCGGGTTTACGTTGAGAAATATTTAGCCACAGATTAAAAGGATTAAAAAGATTTTTTCTAATCTGTGAAAATCCTTTTAATCTGTGGCAAGAAAAAAAAACTAAAAATCTAAAATCAACAATCTAAAATAACCACAACCAATGTTAAAAATAGCCATTCTGGGACTTGGAGAAGGACGAAGCACAATGTCGGCCGCAATCGAAAGTTCAAAACTAGAACTTGTTAAAATATGCGACCGAAACGAAGAATTGTGTAAACAGCGAGCAAAAGAATTCGATTTTCATTCGTACACAACCAATTACGATGATTTGTTAAACGATGCGTCAATTGATATTATCGCGATTTATACACCCGATCATCTGCATGCACAACATGTAAAACAAGCTTTATTAAGTGGAAAACATGTTGTTTGTACAAAACCATTTATTGATGATCTTTCTGATGCAAAAGAATTGCTAGAATTAAGCAAATCAACTGGAAAGAAAGTTTTCATCGGGCAAAGTTCCCGTTTCTTTGAACCAGCCAAAAGACAAAGAGCCGATTATGAAGCAGGATTAATAGGTGATTTAATTACAATTGAAGCGCAATATCACGCCGATCACAGATGGTTTTTGAAGAAAGAATGGTCGCTTTTGCAATCGTTTAAATGGCTGTATGGAGGTTTGAGTCATCCTGTAGATTTCATCAGATGGTATTTACCGAATATTCAGGAAGTAATGGGTTACGGAATGATTAGCAGTAACGGACAAAATGCTGGATTAAAAAATGAAGATACGATGCATTTTATCTTCAAAGCAACCGATGGAAGAATTGCCCGTGTAAGCGGTGTTTACACTTCGCCAACTCAACCAGCGCAGCGCGACAGTGGCATGAGTACAATTTTAAGAGCAACAGAAGGAGCAAGTCAAGCCGATTATCATGAATTGCGTTATGCAATTACAGACAAAACTGGAGAAGAAAAAGTAATTACTTGGGGCGACAGCACGATAAAATATTATTTTCGTTTTGAAGGACAAAGTCATCACGGCGGGGAATATCAGAATTATTTAGAATATTTTGTAGACAGCATCGAGCAAGGTTTTGAAGCCTATCCAAACATGGAAGAAGGAATTGGAACTGTGGCTTTGTTACAAGCAATGGATAAATCTTTGCAAATTGGAATGCCGGTTAAAATTGCCGATATTCTTAATGAATACGGGCTATGAACAGTATTTACGATAAATTAACCACGCTCGATTTTGTAATTGTTGCCGGTTATTTAGTGGTATTATTAGTCATTGGATATGTGGTGAGTATGAAACAGAGAAAGAAAAACGAAACGCTTTTTCTGGCCGGAAACTCCTTAAACTGGTACAGCATTGGGTTTAATATGTGGGGAACCAATGTTGGACCTTCGTCATTATTGGCTTTTGCGAGTATTGGTTATGCTACAGGAATTGTAGCAGGAAATTTCGAATGGTATGCTTTTGTGTTTTTACTGCTTTTGGCAATGGTTTTTGCACCAAGATATATTGCGAGTAAAGTCAGCACGATGCCCGAATATATGGGAAAACGCTACGGCGACAGTACGCAGAATATTTTGGCTTGGTACGCTTTGGTAAAAATATTAGTAAGCTGGCTGTCTTTAGGATTATTCAGCGGAGGCGTTTTAGTACGTCAGATTTTGGGAATTCCGATGTGGCAGAGTGTTACGGTTTTAGTGATTTTCTCTGGAATATTTACATTTGCAGGAGGTTTAAAAGCGATTGCAAAAGTCAATGTTTTTCAAATGATTCTATTAATTGTCGTTTCGCTGACACTTTCCTTTTTAGGTTTGCAAAAACTAGGCGGAATAGATGTTCTAATTGCCAAAACACCTTCTAATTTTTGGAATTTAGTCCGTCCTTCAGATGATGCGCATTATCCTTGGCCAGCTATTTTATTAGGATATCCTGTTGCTGCAGTTGCTTTTTTCTGTACCGATCAATCGATGGTGCAGAGTGTTTTGGGAGCTAAAAATCTGGAACAGGGACAATTGGGTGTGAACTTTATTGGATGGTTAAAAGTTATGGCTTTGCCGTTGTTTATTCTTCCTGGAATTTTGTGTTATGCTTTATATCCAGAATTAGGAAGCAATTCTGATTTGGCTTATATGACAATGGTTACGAATCTTTTCCCAAGCGGAATGAACGGTTTGGTAATCTGTGTAATGATTGCCGTTTTGGTAGGAACAATTGGTTCTTCGTTAAATGCTTTGAGCACTGTTTTTACGAATGATATTTATGTAAAGAAAATCAACCCGACGGCTACGATTCAAGATCAAATTAAAATTGGTCGATTAACAATTGCTGCTGGATGTGTTTTTGCAATTCTAATTGCCGTTGCGATTGACAATATCAAAGGACAGAATTTATTCAATATTTTTCAAGCTGTTTTAGGTTTCTTGGCGCCTTCGTTATCTGTTGTTTTCCTTTTGAGTGTCTTCTGGAAACGCACTACCAAAAAAGCCGTAAATGCAACGCTTTCTTGGGGTTCTGCATTTAGTTTGTTTGTTGGAGTTATGTATTTATGGATTTTCCCTGCCGATAAATACCCAGCTTGGCCTCACTTTTTATTGATTTCGTTTTACATTTTTGCTGTGCTTTTAATTGCAGCCGTTATTATTTCTTTAACCGATAAAAGTCCTGAAGTTAATGTTTCAGATGAAAGGGATATTCCTAAAACTAGTAAAAAGGTCAAGCTTTTGTTTGGGGTGTTGGGGTTGATGATTTTGGTTTTGTATTTGGTTTTTAATGGGAATTAAATATATATCAAAAATTTCAAACATAACCCGTGGTTTCAACCACGGGAACGCAACGTATAACATTACGTTTGCCAAAATACGTTTCCCGTGGTTGAAACCACGGGCTATATTCTGAAAAAGATTATAAATAAAGCAAAGCTATTCTATAAGTTGCCTCCAGTTTTAACTGGAGGTATATTTAAAAAGAATAGAAAAAGGCTTTAGTCAAATTGTAGATATTTTGGCTAAAGCCTTTTGAGCTTCCTAATTAATTTGTCATCCAGCTAAAGCTGGATGCAATTAAAACTTTGTTTAAAAAAACTTTGTGTCTTAGCGACTTTGTGGCATGAAAAAAATTACTCAACCTTCTTTTTCTTTTCCAAATTAGGCAAGAACCCAGTAATAATACCAATTAAAGGCAGAAACGCACAAATCTTAAATACATATTCAATACTTGTAGCATCGGCAATTTTTCCTAAAATAGCAGAACCTAAACCACCCATTCCGAAAGCAAATCCGAAGAAAAGACCCGCAACAAGTCCAACTTTTCCAGGCATTAATTCAGTTGCATAAACCAAAATAGCAGAGAATGCCGAAGAAAGAATCAATCCGATGATTACAGATAAAGTTCCAACCCAAAATAAAGAAACGTAAGGCAACATTAAAGTAAACGGAGCAACGCCTAAAATAGAAACCCAGATTACATATTTTCTTCCGTATCGATCTCCAATTGGCCCACCAATCAAAGTTCCAGCTGCAACAGCGCCAGAGAACAAGAATAAATAGACTTGTGACTGCTGAATCGTAATGTGAAATTTATCTATCAGGAAGAAAGTATAATAACTCGTAATACTACTCATGTAGAAATACTTAGAGAAAATCAGAACCAATAAAATAATCAACGAAGCAATTACTCTGTTTTTAGACAAATGATGTGTTTCGATTTGATGAGAAGCTTTATTGGCATTTCTTTCAGATAAATGTGCTGTGTACCAAATCGCAATTTTATACAAAGCAAAAACGCCAACTAACGCAATAATACAAAACCAAGCGATATAAGATTGTCCGTGCGGAATAACAATAAAAGCAGCTAATAAAGGCCCAATTGCACTTCCGGCATTTCCTCCCAATTGAAAAATAGACTGCGCCAAACCTCTTTTTCCGCCCGAAGCCAAATGCGCCACACGTGAAGATTCTGGATGGAAAATTGAAGATCCAATCCCGATTAAACTTACTGATAATAATAAATAAACAAAGCTTGAAGCGATCGAAACAAGGAAAAGTCCAACCATTGTAAAACACATTCCAACAATCAGCGAATACGGTTTTGAATTTTTATCGGTATACATTCCCACAAACGGCTGTAAAATAGAAGCCACCATTTGATAGGTTAAAGTAATAATACCAATTTGGGTAAAACTAAGATTAAAATTTTCTTTAATTAATGGATAAACCGAAGGTATAACAGCCTGCAAAAGATCATTAATTAAATGAGAAAAACTTATGATGAATAAGATAGAATAAGTGGTTTTTTTAACTATGTCAGGATTTGCTTTAATAGTGTCCATGAGATATTTTTTGATTTTTAAATTAGGTTAAAAAACAACAGCTGTATTATTTTTTGCAAAGATTAAAAGAATACTAATGTCAGAATTGCTATATTTGGACAATGAATAACCAGATTCGGACATATCGAATGGCGCAAGAGCATGGATACAGACTTGATCCATCAATACCTGTTATTGGCTATACCGAAATGGTAACTAACGAAATGTGTATTTCGCACTCACATCCAAGAGGTCAGCTAATATACGCAACTCGTGGCGTGATGAATGTTGTGGTAGGCAATCATATTTGGGTTGTGAATCCGTTGCAGGGTTTGTGGCTTCCGGGTGGAGTAGAGCATCAGGTTACTTTTCAGAAAGACGTTAATTATTACAGCGTTTTTATCGATCCGTCGGCAATAGAAGGATTACCAATCAATAGTTTTTCCTTTGATATTCCGATGTTTTTAAAGCAGTTGGTTTTTAAAATTATTTCTTTTGGAATAGAAGGAAATCTCACTCCGTCTCAAAAAAGAATTAGTGACGTTTTTTTAGACGAATTAGCTTTAATCGAGCCAAGTGCAACATTTCTCCCAACAACCAATCACGATAGACTTCAAAAAGTAGTCGAACTTTTAATGAATGATGTTTCAAGCAAAAATACAATAGAGTATTACGCCGAACTTTCTTTTATGAGCACCAGAACTTTATCCCGCTTATTCATCAAAGAACTCGGAATGAATTTCAGCGATTGGCGTACGCGATTAAAATTATTGGAAGCGATAAAACGTTTAGGCGAAAAACAATCTATTAAAGAAATCGCGTTCAATTTAGGTTATGAAACTACAAGCGCTTTCATTTATATGTTTAAGAAACATTTAGGTAAAACGCCTTCTAATTATATTTTAGAAGATGAAAATGAAAACGATAAATTATCTGCTTAAATAACAAACCTAAAATTAGAACGCGGATAAAATGGATTCGCTATCGCGAAGACGCGGATTTACACAGATTTTAATTATATCAATGTAGCAAACTTTGTCAAAGTTCAAAACTTTGACAAAGCTATGGATGAGAAACAAAATAAAAAATCCGTTTTTATCCGCGTCTTTACGAAGTAAATCCGTTTCATCTGCGTATCATAAAAATTCTAACATCATTTTTTTTAATACTAAAAAAGTGATAACTCACAATTTTTCCCTTAAAAAATTATCAAAAAGTACTGTTTTTTATGAAATAGCAGGATAGTGCAGGTTGTCAAATGTAAAGATAACATTTATCTTTAGTCCCAAAATAGACTAACTATGCTAAACCGCTTTCCCATTTTTAAAATTTTACTTCTTTTTGTTGCCCTTTTTTCTTGTTCGTTGTTATCAGCACAAGAAAAACCAAAAGAAGCGACATGGATCTGGTATCCAGGTGATTTTGAAGTTTGGTTAAGCAATAAAATGCAAGTAAGACGAACAGAACGCGAAGCAGTATTTCCTCCGCTTTGGCAATATTACAGCCCTTACGCTTTGGTCACTTTTCAAACAGAAGTAGATATTCCAAAGCCAGACGAAGTGAAAATCTTCTCAGAAGGACCTTTTCAATTACTTTTAGATGGCGTTCAAATTTACGGACAGCCAAAATCAATTACAGTTCCTGCCGGAAAGCACAAAATTTCATTTAAAGTCTACAATCAAGAAGTGTTGCCCGCTATTTATATTTCTGGTAATTATCTTAAATCTGATGCTTCTTGGAAAGTAACCAACGAAGATAAACTTTGGATTGACGAAACGGGAAAAGCCCAACAATCTGGTACGCCTTGGGTTCCAGTTGGTTCTTGGAATTTTAATTCGCCAGAAAATAAACCTTCCGGATTTAAACTAACAACCAAACCTTTGAGTGCAAAGAAAACAGAGAAAATAGGAGCAGGTCAGTTGGTAGATTTCGGTAAAGAAACTTTCGGTTACATTAAAATTCATGGTTTAAAAGGAAAAGGCAAAGTTGCTCTTTATTATGGAGAATCTCGTGAAGAAGCGCTGGATTCAGCCAAATGCGAAACCTTAGATCATTTATCTTTTGATGGAAAACAGCCTGAAACCTACACACACGACGGCTCGAAAGCATTCCGTTATGTTCAGGTGCAAGCAGATGCAGGAGTAAAATATGATTCTATTTCGATGCTTTATGAATATTTGCCATTAGATTATCGTGGTGCATTCAAATCTTCTGATGAACAATTGAATAAAATTTGGGATGTGTCGGCTTATACGATGCATTTAACTTCTCGCGAATTTTTTATCGACGGAATTAAACGTGACCGCTGGGTTTGGTCTGGTGATGCTTATCAAAGTTATTTAATGAATTATTATTTGTTCTTTGATTCGGCTTCGGTAGAACGAACGCTTTTAGCCCTTCGAGGAAAAGATCCTGTTACAGCTCACGTAAATATCATCATGGATTATTCGCTGTATTGGTTTGTAGGTGTTTACGATTATTACTTACATACAGGCGATACGAAATTCATCAAAACTTTTTATCCAAGAATGAAATCACTGATGGATTTCTGTTTAGAAAGAAGAAATAAAAACGGATTTCTCGAACCATTAGAAGGTGACTGGGTTTTTATTGATTGGGCAGACGGACTCCCAAAAACGGGTGAGGTTAGTTTTGAGCAAATGCTTTTAGCGAGAAGTTTAGAAGCTATGGCAGTAAGTGCTGAAATTGCTGGTAAAAGTGAAGACCAAAAACAGTATCAAAAATTAGCTGTAGATTTAAAAACAAAGCTATTTGATGTGTTTTGGGATAAAAAAGAAAACGTCATGAAACACCAGCGCATCGATGGTAAAATGCAAAATATTGTAACCAGATACGCTAATATGGTCGGTATTTTTTTCAATTATTTTAATGAAGAACAAAAACAAAGTGTAAAAAATAAAGTCTTGCTCAATAAAGATGTTCTTCAAATCACAACACCATACATGCGCTTTTATGAGTTGGAAGCTTTGTGTGCGATGGGCGAACAAGATTACGTTTTAAAAGAAATGAAAGATTATTGGGGAGGAATGCTGAATGAAGGCGCAACATCTTTCTGGGAAGAATACAACCCGAACAAAAAAGGAACAGAACATTTAACGATGTATGGTCGTCCTTACGGAAAAAGTCTTTGCCACGCTTGGGGAGCAAGTCCGATTTACTTGTTAGGAAAATATTATTTAGGTGTAAAACCAACCGCTCCAGGTTATTCAGAATACGAAATCAAACCAAATCTTGGAGGTTTAAAATGGATGGAAGGAAAAGTGCCAACACCAAACGGAGAAGTTACCGTGTATTGCAGTACCAAAGAAATTAAAGTAAAAGCAGGCGAAGGACAAGGAAAATTGATTTTTGAAAGTGCCAGTAAACCCAAAACAAACTCTGGAACGATTACAGAATTAGCAAAAAATAAATACCAATTGATTGTAAAACCTAATATGGAGTATAAAGTGAGTTATAAAGCTCTATAAATTATTCATCCAGCATGTCATTGCGAGGAACGAAGCAACCTCACTAATGATTGCGCAAAGTTTGATATAGCAAATGTGATTGCTTCGTTCCTCGCAATGATGCAAAATCAGGAATAAAAAATAAAAAAACAATGTTTCCAAAAAACACAAAATACAACTTCAAATTTAAAGCAGCTTTCCTAATGCTGTTAACTGTCTGCATTCAAGTTTCAGCACAAAATACCACATGGAAACCAGCATCATTTGAAATTGTAAAATCAAATTATAAAACATTCAAAACGACACAATACGCACATGTATTTTCAGGAAGCAAACACAATATTGTTCGTTTAGCTCCAGAGTTGCAAGGTTTGACGGGAATTGAACTTCCTTTAGATAAATATAAAAACGGAACTAATGCTCCTTTGCAAGTAAAATTTAAAGAACCAGTTCAGGTTTTAATTGGTGTTTTTCAGGAAAATACTTCAGAATATCTTCAGTCAAATAACTTAGAAAACGCAAAATTGGTTTTTAAAAACGGATTGACTGTTACAGGATTACCTTCGATTAATGTTTACGCACTTTCATTCCCAAAAGGAACACAGACTATAAATCCGGGAAGTGGATTATTTGCACTATTAGGTGTTGTAAAAGATGGTCAAAAATTAAGTTATAGAAACGCAGAACTTCCGGACGGAAAACTCTGGAATCCAACTTTCGTCGTTGAAGGATTTTCAGATGAAAAACCACTTTTCGAAATTATCGGTGGAGAAAATAAACCTGTTATTGATGAAGGCATGTCAGGAACAGAAGGGATTCAGGGAGGTTTTGAAGGCGGACGAGTAGTAAAAGTCGGCGATACTTATCATATGTTTCCAACCGAAAGAGCAGGTGAAAAAGGCGTTGATTACTATTATGATCGTGTAAAAACCAAAATTGGACATTGGACAAGTAAAGATGCCATCCATTGGAAAAGAGAATCTACAATCTACCAAGCCAGCGGAACTTACGCCGTTACAGAAGACGATAACCCGATGAATGATCGTCGTGCAGCAATTTGGTCGTATATGCCTGTTTTTAGTGAAAAAGCAAACAAGTGGTACGGCTATTATTTGGCTTATACCGTAAGTAAAGAAATAGAACCAAATCATTCATTCGGAAGAATTTGGCGTTGCGAATCGACAGTAGAAGGAATCAACGGAATTGGCGGGCCTTATAAAGATATGGGAATCATTATGGAACCAGGATTAGATTCGCAGCCTTGGGAAGGTCGTCAGGGTGTTGCTTCGTTTTTCCCGTATCAGGTTGGCGATAAATATTTCGGCTTTTACAGTGGTGCTTATCCGTTTAATTCATGGGCAGATTATCCGAAGAAATCAGGAAAAGGCTGGTTTGTAGCTTTAGCCGAATCAAAAAGTTTAGAAGGCCCTTGGTTGAGGATGAACAAAGGTTTGGAACCAATTAAGACAATACATCCGCAGTTTGTAGAAAATCCAATTGTAAGTCAGTTGCAAAACGGAATGTACATCGCTATTTTCGACGGAGGTCCAGACGGCTGGGGACATCATTTACCAAACATGATTGCGTATTCATTATCAGCAGATGGTGTTAATTGGGCAGAAGCGCATTATTTACCAATAGAAACTAAAGTCGATAAATGGTGGGATATTATGAGAACTCCACTCTGCTTAATCCCAGAAGGAAATGATGTTTACACAATTGTCTATAATGCAATCGATTTGAAGAGAAGATTTCATCCAACAGGAATGGTAAAAGTAAAACTAAACAAAGATGTGATGGAATCACGTCTAGAAGAGTTGAAGAAATAGCCCGCAGATTTTACAGATTAAACAGATTTGCACTATTTTTTTTTTAATAAAATCAGTTCAATCTGCAAAATCTGCGAGAGAATAAAAATATAAAACCTGTGTAAATCAGTTTAACCTGTGTCATCAGCGTGCCATATAACATGAGAACAAAATACATTATTATTGCTTTTACAGCACTAGTCATAACCAGCTGTGCAACCAAATACAAGAAAAGAGAAATTACCGACAGCGTAATGCAGGAGATTTACGAAGAAATCAAAACGCCTTATAAATACGGCTTGGTTATGGTTCCGACTGACAACTTATACAAAATGGATTGTCCGAGTGTGTTTAGAAAAGACGGGAAATGGTACATGACGTATTTAATTTACGACGGAAGAGGATATGAAACTTGGCTTGCAGAAAGCGAAAATCTTTTAGACTGGAAATATCTAGGAAAAGTAATGTCTTTCTCAGAAAATGAAAAACATTGGGATGTAAATCAAAAAGCAGGATATATTTCGTTGCAAGATCCAACTTGGGGCGGAAGCTACGAATGGGAAAAATATGAGGACAAATATTGGATGAGTTATTTTGGCGGAGACAGCAAAGGTTACGAAGCAGGTGTTTTATCAATAGGAATGGCTTATACCAAAGAAGCGCCGACAAAACCACACGAATTTCAAAGATTAGAAAATCCGGTTTTGACACCAAAAGACAAAGATGCCAAATGGTGGGACAACAGTACTATGTACAAAAACAGTGTGATTCGTGATAAAGATAAAGTGACAGGACACAATTTTATCATGTATTACAATGCCCGTGGAGATAGTTTAAATCCAGCTAAAGGAGCAGAACGTATTGCTATGGCGGTATCGAACAATATGAAAGAATGGAAGCGTTATGGCAATAAACCTTTAATCAATCATCATAAAGGAATCTCAGGAGATGCCTATATTCAGCGTATTAATGATACTTGGGTGATGTTCTATTTTGGAGCTTTTTGGACAGGTTGGAATCAAGGTGCATTTAATCGTTTTGCCGTTTCGAATGATTTAGTAAACTGGACGGACTGGAAAGGCGACGATTTAGTTAAATCATCTGAACCTTACGATGATTTGTTTGCGCATAAATCATTTGTGGTAAAACATGACGGTGTTGTCTATCATTTTTATTGTGCCGTTAACAAAGCAGAGCAAAGAGGAATTGCAATTACAACATCTAAAGATCTAGGAAAAAGTAAGTTGAATTTTGTGGCACCGCCGGAGAAAGTTAAGAAATAAAACTAAGCGTAATAGATATAGTCCCTACGGGACATTTTTACTGGTGTGGCTTTTGGGTTACCGATATTTAATCTCTACGAGATATTCCAACAGAGTTTAATATTGTAATACACGTTAAATATTATGTGGAAATCAACAATATTAATCTCTATGAGATACTCCGATAGGAGTTAAATATCGGTAGAAAATGATTACCAAAAAACAAATTTTGTCCCGTAGGGACTACACAATTAGAAAACATAATGAACAATAATATAAAACCAATGTTTACATCAAAATCAAAATACAATAATCCATTTTTCAGATTACGATTTTTGACGTATGCATTTTACATTTTACTATTCACAACTTACGCGCAGGCACAATCCGTAACAGGAGAACCAGCAGGAATTCCAGAATTACATAAAAAATACCAGTTTGCTCCGTGGGAAGATCCAACGGTTACAAGCATCAACAGACAGCCATCAAGAGCAACAGCTTATTCATACGCAACTGTTGAAGATGCCTTAAAAGGTGACAGAACTAAAAGCCGAATTCAGATGCTAAACGGCGATTGGGATTTTAAATATGCCGTAAATCAGAAAGAAGCTTCAAAAGATTTTTACAAATCAAAAGTTTCAGCTTGGGATAAAATTGAAGTACCTGCTAATTGGGAAATGAAAGGGTACGATAATCCAATTTACAAAAGTGCCGTTTATCCTTTCAGACCAATAAATCCGCCTTATATTCCTAAAGATTATAACGGAGTTGGTTCTTATCAGCGTAGTTTTACCGTTCCAGAAAATTGGAAAGATATGACGGTGACTTTACATTTCGGAGCCGTAAGTTCAGGTTTTGAAGTTTGGCTTAATGGAGAATTTTTAGGTTATGGAGAAGACAGTTTTCTGCCATCAGAATTTGATATTACGCCTTATTTAAAAGCAGGAGAAAATGTAGTTTCAGTTCGTGTCATTCGATGGACCGATGGTTCTTATTTAGAAGATCAGGACCACTGGCGTATGAGCGGAATCCAGCGTGAAGTTTTCATTATGGCCGAGCCGAAACTGCGTATTCAGGATTTCTTTGTTCAAACCAAATTAGATAAACAATATACAGACGCAGTTTTTAAACTTCGCCCAAAAGTAGAGAATCTGACAGGAGAAAAAATCAAAGATTATACAATGAATGTTCAATTGTACGATGCTAATAATACGGCAATGTTCAAAGAACCGCTTCAAAGACCTGTGATTGATTTAATCAACGAAAGTTATCCTCGTCTGGATAATGTTCGTTTTGGATTCTTTCAGGAAACGATCAAAAATCCAAAAAAATGGAGTTCAGAAGAACCGAATTTATACACAATGGTAATTTCCATAAAAGATAAAAACGGCAATGTTACCGAAGCCAAAAGCTGTAAAGTTGGTTTCCGTTCGATTGAATTCTCCAAAGAAAACGGAAAAATGCTCATCAACGGAAAAGAAACCTATGTATATGGCGTAAACCGTCACGATCATCATCCAACAAGAGGAAAAGCGGTTACAAGAGAAGATATCAAACAAGATATTACCACTATTAAAAAGTTCAATTTCAATTTTATGCGTACAAGTCATTATCCAAACGATCCGTATTTCTACGAATTATGTGATCAATATGGAATCATGGTAATGGACGAAGCGAATCAGGAAACACACGGAATTGGCGGAAAACTAAGCAACGATCCAAAATGGACAAATGCTTATTTGGAGCGTATGACGAGAATGGTTGAAAGAGATAAAAACCATCCATCGGTTGTAATGTGGAGTTTGGGTAATGAAGGCGGAAAAGGGCCAAACCATTCCGCAATGTCGGGTTGGGTTCACGATTTCGACATTACACGTCCAGTTCATTACGAACCAGCACAGGGAAATGCCAAATTAGACGGTTATATTGATCCGCTTGATCCGGGATATCCAAAAACAATCGATCACGCTTATCGATTCGAAAATCCGCAGGATGATTCGTATGTCGATATGGTCAGCCGTTTTTATCCTGGCGTTTTCACTCCAAAATTTTTAGTTGATCAAAAGAAAGATACTCGTCCGATTATTTTCGTTGAATATTCTCATGCAATGGGGAATTCAGTTGGAAATTTAAAAGAATTATGGGATGAATTCCGTTCGCTTCCAAGAGTGATTGGAGGCTGTATCTGGGAATTTAAAGATCAGGGATTAGTAAAATTCGATTCCAGATCAGGTCAGAATTATTTTGCACATGGAGGAGATTTTGGTGAAAAATACCATGACGGAAACTTCAATACAAAAGGAATTGTAGATTCTAACGGAAAACCAAAAGGTTCGATTTTTGAGAATAAATGGGTCTATCAGCCAGCGGTTTCAACTTTAAACGGAAATCAGTTAGAAATTAAAAATCGTCAGGCCGTTAAATCATTAGAAGCTTATATTCCGGTTTTAAAAGTTTTGGAAAACGGAAACGTGATTAAAACTCAGATTTTAAAACCATTAAAAGTAGAAGCAGGACAATCTACAACTTTAAATATCAGTCCTTATCTTCCAAAAATGAAAGCTGATGCGGAATATATTTTAAATATAGAATTTCAGCTTTCAAAAGAGGAACTTTGGGCTTCAAAAGGTTATGCTGTCGCGGAAGATCAGTTTCTGTTAAAAAAGAAAGAAGCCGTTTCTCCAGAATCTAAAAAAGAAACTTTAAACGTTTCAGAATCAGGTTCCGATTTTAAGATCAAAGGAAAAACTTTTGATATTACAATTGGAAAAACAAACGGAGCTTTGAGTTCATATGTTTTTAACGGAGAAGAACAAGTGTTTGCACCGTTATTACCGAACTTCGTGAGACCGCTTACAGACAACGATAAACGCGGATGGAAATCGCAAAAATTGTTGAAACAATGGTATAAAGCAAAACCAAAATTGGTTAACATTAAAATTGACAAATCAGCTTTTGAAATTAAAATTACAAGTGATTATGAAGTTATAAGAGACAGCGCTAGCGTAAAAGTGATCTACAACATTTTACCAAACGGATTAATAAAAGTAGATTACAGTTTAAAAGCATCGAACAAATTGCCGAACATTCCAAAAATCGGAATGCAGATGGGAGTTCAAAGAAAATTCGACCAGATTTCATGGTATGGAAAAGGAGAACTGGAAAATTACAACGATAGAAGTTTTGGTTCTTTTGTTGGGAAATATTCACTTCCAATAAATGATTTTATTGAACATTATCCAAAACCGCAGGAAAACGGTAACAGATGTGACGTAAGATGGATGGCATTAAGCACTCTGCAAAAAAACAACGGATTTTTAGTAGTAAAGGATTCTAAAGTCTTAAGCATGAGCGCATGGCCTTATACACAGGAAAACCTAAGTTCTGCAGGTCATACCTATGATTTGAAAGATCCGGGATTCTTGACGGTAAATATTGATTTAATGCAAATGGGAGTGGGAGGAAACGACAGCTGGACATTGGTAGCACAGCCTTTAGAACAATATCAAATTAAATCTGGAGATTATCAATATAGTTTTTATTTGACGCCTTTCAACGGTTCAAAAAATGAATTAGAAAACAGTTTGAAGAAGTTTAAGTATTAGTAATTAAAAATTAAGAATTAAGAATTAAAAGATACAGTTTGTCATTTCGAGGAACAAGAAATCTTCGTAAGAAACTCGACAAAGATTAAGATTCAATATCAAACATAGCCCGAGGTTTCAACCTCGGGAAACGTATTGTGTAATCACGTTACGTCCTAATGGTTGAAACCAATGGCTATGTTTTGTAATGAGAAATAAAACGAATAAAATATACGTATGTATTAAACCCGACAGGTTTTTAAAACCTGTCGGGTTTACCAACGAAAATAATACCAACAAAAATGTTTCAAAAAAAACATATTTTTCTTTTTAAAAAGGACTTTCGACTTTCGACTTTAAAACTTTTGACTGTCTTGTTCTTACTTTTTGCAGGAATCCTTTCCGCACAGGAAATCCATAAAAAAGAAAATACCTTTTTTCAACCTACCAAAGAATCCTCAAAGCCTTGGACATATTGGTATTGGATGCAAAGCGCCTATTCTAAAGAAGGCATCACTGCCGATTTAGAAGCGATGAAAAGGGCAGGTATCGAAGGTGCGTATTTAATGACTATTAAAGGTCCAGCAAATCCGCCGTTGATTGACCCGCCGGTTTTGCAGTTAAGCAAAGAATTCTGGGATTTAGTGCATTGGGCTTTAACAGAAGCAGATCGGGTTGGAGTAAAAATTGGATTTCATCCTGCCGATGGTTTTGCCGTTGCCGGAGGCCCTTGGATAACGCCCGAAATGTCCATGCAAAAAGTCGTTTGGAAAGACACTATTGTAAGCGGAAACAACTTTAAAAATCTAAAATTAGCCGTTCCAAATCATTACAAAGACTATTATAAAGATATTGCAGCGTTTGCCATTCCGGTAAAAGAAAGTTTTATTACATCGGATCAAAAACGTCCAAAAATAACATCAACCAATCCAGAAGCTGATGCGACTATTTTAAGTTCATCAGATAAAGACGGATTATTTAGAATGCCGAAAAAAGGCTGGATTCAATACGAATTTGAGGAGCCATTTTTGTGTAAATCCATTCAAATTGAAACCAAAGGAAATAATTATCAGGCGCATCGTTTAATAATTGAAGTCAGTGATGATGGAAAAATTTTCAGAAGTTTAGGAAGATTAACAACGCCACGTCACGGCTGGCAGGATATTGATGCATTTTACACGCACAGCATTGTTCCCACAAAAGCCAAATATTTTAGATTTGTTTATGATCCCGAAGAAACAGAACCAGGAGCAGAAGATTTAGATCCAGCGAAATGGAATCAAGGTTTAAAAGTGTCAAAAATCTATTTGTCAAACGAATCTTTAATCGATAATTATCAAGGAAAATCGGGAGTTATTTGGCGATTGAGTCCGCAGACAACCGAAAAAGAAATTAATGCTGCAGATTGTGTCGATCTATCAAAAATGATCAATATTTCGAAGTTTGTTGATGCAAACGGTGTTTTAAATTGGAAAGCTTCCGCGAAAGCGAATTGGAGAATCATTCGTTTTGGACATACTTCAACAGGACACGAAAATGCAACGGCAGGAGCGGGAAGAGGTTTAGAAGTGGATAAATTTAATACCGAAGCTATTCGTTTTCAGCTGGATCATTGGTTTGGCGAAATGCTTAGAGTTGCCGGTCCTGAACTAGCTTCAAAAGTGGTTAGAATTCTTCATATGGACAGTTGGGAATGCGGAAGTCAAAACTGGTCGCCTGTTTTTAGAAACGAATTTAAAACCCGTAGAGGTTATGATATTGTAGATTATCTGCCGGTTATGGCGGGAATTCCTGTAAAAGATATTCAAACTTCGGAGAAAGTTTTATACGATGTTAGAAAAACAATTTCAGAATTAGTTGCTGAATACTTCTTTGGAACTCTGAGACAAATTGCTGACGATGCCAATGTAAAATTTAGTTCAGAAAATGTCGCACCAACCATGATGAGCGATGGACTTTTGCATTTTAAATATATTGATTATCCAAGTGGTGAATTTTGGCTGAAAAGCCCAACGCACGACAAACCAAACGATATGTTAGATGCTATTTCCGGCGGACATATTTACGGAAAAGATATTATTCAGGCAGAAGCTTTTACAGCTTTAAAAATGGATTGGGACGAACATCCAGGAAATTTAAAAGTAGTTGCCGATAGAAATTATGCTTTAGGAATTAACCGTTTTTTCTATCACGTTTTTGTACATAATCCGTGGCTGGACAGAAAACCCGGAATGACTTTAGACGGAATTGGAAGCTATTTTCAAAGAGACCAAACTTGGTGGGAACCCGGAAAAGCTTGGTTTGAATATTGCCAAAGAGTACAGTTTCAGTTACAGAAAGGAAAACCGGTTATTGATTTGGCCGTTTTTATTGGCGAAGATTTGCCTTCTCGTTCCATACTTCCGGATCGTCTAGTGCCTTTTATTCCGAATGTTTTTGGAAAGGAAAGAGTAGAAAGTGAAGCTATTCGTTTAAAAAATGAAGGACAGCCAAGCGCTAAAATGCCGAAAGAAGTGAGTTTTTCTAAAAAATCAACTGATTTATCGCAATGGATTAATGCGATGAATGGTTATCAATACGATTCGTTCAATTCAGATATTTTGATAAACCGTGCAAAAGTGGAGAATGGAAAAATCTCTTTTGAAGGCGGAATTGAATACGGAGCATTATTGTTTCCGGGAAGTCATAAAATGGCACCAAACAAGCTGCTTTCTTTGGCTTCCGCCGAAAAAATGTTGCAATTAGTAAAAGATGGTGCAACGATTTTTGTGGATGAAAAACCAAATTTAGAACCGGGTTTACAATCAAATGAAGATTTTAAAAAATGGCAGAATGTAATTGATGAAATTTGGAATAACTCCAATTCATCAACTTGGAAAATAGGGAAAGGAACGGTTATAAAATTACCTTATTTAGAAAATGATTTTGCTTCAATTGGAATTACGCAAGATGTTTATTTTCCAAATTTAAACAGAACTGATTCTGAAACAATTGCTTGGACACACCGCAAATCTGATACAGAAGATATTTATTTTATTTCCAATCAAAAAGAAGAAAAACGTTCTTTTGATGCTTCATTTAGAATAGCAGGAAAAATTCCGGTTTGGTACAATCCAGTAACCGATAAAACTTCGGCTTTAGCCAATTGGAAAATAGAAAACGGAAGAACAATTTTGACTATTAATTTAGATGCAAACGAATCTGGTTTTGTGATTTTTAAAGAGGAAACAAAAGAAGTTTTAGCTCAGGGAAAATCTTCTGAATTTGAAAAAGTTCAGACTTTAGATGAAAATTGGGAGTTACAATTTGATCCGGCATTTAAAGGTCTGAAAGAGATTGTAAAAACAAACAAACTTTTTGACTGGAGTACTTCGGATAATGACCAGATTAAGTATTATTCGGGAACAGTAGTTTATAAAAAAGAGTTTGACTGGAAAGGAAAAGACACCAATAAAATCTGGATTGATTTAGGAAAAATCTCAAATATTGCTGAAATAAAAATCAACGGAAAAGATTGCGGAACACTTTGGACATTCCCTTTCAAAACAGATATTTCTCAAGCGTTGAAAAAAGGAAAAAACATCATAGAAATCAACATTACAAATACGTGGGCAAACCGATTAATGGGCGACCAAAAATTACCAAAAGAAGAAAGATTAACATGGACGAATGCAACCTATAGATTAGAAGGGGAACCGTTGCTTAAAGCGGGATTATTGGGGCCGGTTGTAATTTTGAAAGAAAAGAAGAAATAATTTTTTTGCAACAGATTAAAAGGATTAAAAAGATTTTTTTAATCCGTGATAAAAGAAAAGAAAATCAATTGTCTCCAGCTTTAGCTGGAGGTTTCAAAAGATAACAAGATAAGGACTTTAGCCCAATAGTTAGTTTGGCTAAAGCCTGAGATGTTGAAAAATATAACCTCCAGCTAATGCTGGAGGCAATTGAAAAAAGAAAATAACTACATATTAAAAGGGGCGAATTGAGAAAAATTCGATAAAAAAATCCAAATAATCCTTTTAATCTGTGGCAAAAAAAAATATATAGAAATGAAAAAATCAATTATTGCATTATTAACGATTTTAGTAAGCTTTACAATTAATGCCAAAATCAAACTGCCAGCATTGTTTACAGACAACATGATGCTGCAGCAAAAATCAAATGCGCCAATTTGGGGCTGGGCGGAGAAGAACGCGAATGTTGCCATAAAAACCTCGTGGAATTCTAAAATCTACAAAGTAAAAGCAGACAATTCCGGTAAATGGAAAACAGAATTACAAACGCCATCATTTGGAGGGCCGTTTACGATTGAAGTTTCAGATGGAACTGAAAAAGTTCTCATTAAAAATGTTTTAATTGGGGAAGTCTGGCTTTGTTCCGGACAATCAAATATGGAAATGCCGTTAAAAGGATTTCAAGGTCAGCCCGTTAAAAATGGAAATGAAATCATTGTAAGATCAACCAATAAAAACATTCGTTTAATCACGATTCCACGCGCAACGGTTTTAGAACCTTTGCAGGATTTTGAAGGAAAATGGGAAGTAGCTTCTCCAAAATCAACTTCTAATTTTAGTGCGACGGCTTGGTATTTTGGTTCACTTTTACAGGAAGTTTTAGGTGTTCCCGTTGGTTTGATTCATGTTTCTTACGGTGGTTCAAGCATGGAAGCGTGGATGAATCAGGAAATGCTGAAAGATTTTGCAAGCGCTAAAATTCCGACTACAAAAGAAGAATTAGCAAAAGATCCAAATCGTGTTCCGACTACTTTATTTAATGGAATGCTTTCGCCTGTAATTGGTTACGGAATCAAAGGCTGTATTTGGTATCAGGGAGAATCTAATTACGAAAGAGCTTCGGAGTATACTGCTTTGATGAAAAAAATGGTTTCAAGTTGGAGAGCTTTGTGGAAACAAGGCGATTTTCCATTTTACTATGCTCAGATTGCGCCGTTTAATTATGCTTCTTTTCATCCAAAAGATTATTTAGAAAAATATAATTCGGCTTATATAAGAGAAGCGCAATTGAAAGCTTCAAGAGAGATTCCGAATTCAGGAATGGCCGTTTTAATGGATATTGGTGAAGAAAATAACATTCACCCAATGGACAAAGAAAAAGGAGGAAACCGTTTGGCTTTTCAGGCTTTGGCAAAAACCTACGGAATTGAAGGCTTCGAATTCGAAAGTCCTAAATACAAATCGATGGAAATAAAAGATGGTTCGGTTACGGTTTCTTTTGAGGATGCAGCTAACGGAATTACCTCTTATGATAAAGAAGTTACTGGTTTTGAAATAGCTGGAGAAGATAAAGTTTTCTATCCGGCAAAAACAGTTGTCAGAAGAAAATCGGTGGTTTTGACTTCAGATAAAGTGGCTAAACCAGTTGCTGTTCGTTATTTATGGAAAGATTTCGCTAAAGCGGAATTATTTAGCGCAGGAGGTTTACCAGTTTCTTCATTTAGAACAGATGAATGGTAATACACGGCCGCTCCTGCAAGGTTTCCAAAACCTTGTAGGTATCTAATTTGAAAGTCTATAACGTGATATAAATACCTACAAGGTTTTGGAAACCTTGCAGGAAAGAAAATGATGAAAAATAATATACTATTTATACTTCTCTTCACCACGCTTTGTATTAAAGCGCAGATTCCTGTGCTCGATAATTACAATCAAATCTGGACAGCACAAAGCAATAATTCATCAGAATCTATGCCTTTGGGAGGCGGTGATATTGGTATGAATGTCTGGGTAGAAAAAGGAGATTTGTATTTCTATTTTTCGCGAAGCGGAACTTTTGATGAACATAATACTTTATTAAAATTAGGAAGAATAAAAGTTACTTTAAGTCCGAATCCGTTTTCAGGAAAAGAAGGTTTTCATCAGGAATTAAATCTCAAAGACGGTTACATTTTAGTAGGGCAGAATGATACTAAAATCAAACTCTGGGTAGATGTTTTCAAACCGATTATTCATGTTGATTTAGAAAGTAAAACTTCGCTTAAAATGACGGCTTCTTATGAAAGCTGGCGTTATAAAGACCGTGATTCAAAAGGAAAAGCCAATAATGCCAATTCTTATAAATGGGCGCCGCAAGGAGATATTGTTATTTTTAAAGATTCTATTTCATTTGAAAATAACGGCATAAAATTCTATCACAGAAACAGAGAAAATACCGTTTTTGATGTTGCCGTTAAACAACAGAAAATGGAATCGGTAAAAGAGCAAATGCTGAACCCGATTGCCAATTTGACTTTCGGTGGATTTATGACTGGTGATAATCTAAAACCCGATGGAACATATTTAGGAAAATACCAATCGACAGATTTTAAAGGCTTTAATTTAACGAGCATAAAACCATCGAAAAAACATTCAGTAGAAATTTATTTAAATACCAGTCAATCTGATTTAAATACTTGGAATACTGGACTGCAACATCAGATTTCTTCCAATAAAAATACTTCAAAACAAGCAGAAAAAAACACTCAAAAATGGTGGAATGATTTCTGGAAACGGAGTTTTATTTTTACTCAAAAAAAACAATCGATTGAGAAAGATTCGGTTTACCAAATCGGGCAGAATTATCAGTTGTTTCGATATATGCTGGGATGCAATGCGTATGGAAAATATCCAACAAAATTCAACGGCGGACTTTTTACAGTTGATCCTGTTTTTACTAATGCAGCTTTAGATTTTACACCCGATTTCAGGAATTGGGGCGGAGGAACTATGACGGCTCAAAATCAAAGATTGATTTATTTTCCGATGGTAAAAAGCGGTGATTTTGATATGATGAAATCGCAGTTAGATTATTATTTGAGTTTACAGAAAAATGCTGAATTAAGAAGTAAAGTGTATTGGAACCATAACGGTGCATCGTTTACAGAACAATTAGAAAATTTCGGCTTGCCAAACCCTGCAGAATACGAATGGAAACGTCCCGAAGATTACGATCCGGGAATGGAATATAATGCGTGGCTGGAATATGAATGGGATACGGTTTTTGAATTCTGTCAAATGATGTTACAGCAGAAAGAATATGCGGGAGAAGACATTCAAAAATACAATTCGTTTATTATAAGCTGTCTTCGATTTTTTGATGAACATTATCAATATCTGGCGAAACAACGAGGAAGAAAAGCTTTGGATGGAAACGGAAAATTAATTTTATATCCGGGTTCGGGAGCTGAAACATATAAAATGGCTTATAACTCTAATAGTACGATTTCGGCTTTACAAGTTATTACAGATAATCTTTTAGAATTTTCTTCGGAACAATTATCAAAAGAAGAATTGGAATATGTAAAAGGAGTTCAAACGAGAATTCCGCCTTTAAACTTCGGGCAAATCGAAAATCATAAAGTATTAGTTCCGGCAAAATCTTGGGAAAGAGTTAATAATTCTGAAGTTCCGCAATTGTATCCTGTTTATCCGTGGGGAGTTTATGGCATTGGAAAACCTGATTTAGATACGGCTTTAAATACATGGAAATACGATCCCGATGCTTTAAAATTTAGAAGTCATATTGGGTGGAAACAAGATAATATTTTTTCGGCTCGCTTGGGTTTAACAAATGAAGCTTCGAAATACAATATATTAAAAATAGCCAATTCAGAAAGACGTTTTCCTGCGTTTTGGGGTCCGGGATTTGACTGGGTTCCAGATCATAATTGGGGAGGTTCAGGAATGATTGGCATGCAGGAAATGCTTTTGCAGGAAGCGAATGGGAAAATTTATCTTTTTCCGGCATGGCCAAAAGATTGGAATGTTCATTTCAAATTACATGCAAAACAAAATACAACGGTTGAAGCTGAGCTTTTTAATGGTGAATTAAAAGTCATAAAAGTAATTCCGGAAGAAAGGAAAAAAGATATTATAAATCTGTTAGGGATTTCAATAGAAGAAAAGAAAAAATTAAACTAACTATTACCAAAGAAAAATGATTAAGAAATTACTAAGTGCTGCAGTTTTGTCTATGCTTTTGGCGACAAACGGACAAGCACAATCAGTTCAAAATACTGATAAACAAATTGTAAAAGTAGACTTTGATTTTTTTCAAAGAAAATTAGAAGAAGTTCATGATGTAAATTATGATTCGTGGGTTGTCAGCGATCAAAAAGAAGCTGAAAAAACATTTAATAATGTAGCATTTAAACTAAAAGGAAACTTTACCTCAAAATGGTATAAAGTGGGTATGAACGCTCCGTTTTATAATAAATTAGGAAGCGATGGTTTGGTTACAGCTGAAAATTTAGAAATGAAAATCAGCGGATTGAAAGCAGGAAAGCATACACTTTTGACTTTTCATAACGCTTTTGATGTAATTACCGGAAAAACTTTTTCGCCAATCAAAATCTACGTAAACGGAAAACTTCAGGAAACGGTAAATGCGAGTCAGAGAGCCAATGCTAAAATTGATGCTTCGATGGCCTATATTACTTTTAATGCCGAAAAAGGCAAAGAGGTAATCGTTCGCTTTGAAATCGATCCGACTTCAAACCCAGATATCGTCAAACAGATTGTGATCAACGGTTTTGAAATTGATACGCCAAATTTGATGAATCAGGCCAGAACTCCGGAACCTAAAAATAGAGACGAACATGTTGAAGCTGCCAAAACTTTAACCTTAAAATGGGATGCTGTAAAAAATGTGGACTTCCATAAATTATATTTTGGTGAAGACAAAAATGCGGTAGAGAATGCAACAGAATCTTCAAAAGAATTTAAAGGAAAATTGACTGATAAATCTTTTTCAGTTTCTGATTTATACAGCGGTACAACGTATTACTGGAGAGTTGATGAAGTAGATAATAATGGTCAGGTAACTCTAGGAAATGTCTGGTCGTTTAAGCCAGCACAATTAGCGTTTCCGGGTGCTGAAGGTTACGGGCGTTATGCTGTGGGAGGACGCGGCGGAAAAGTAATTGAAGTTACCAATTTAAATGACGATGGACCGGGAAGTTTGCGTGATGCAGTAAATCAAGAAATTGGACCTAGAACAATTGTTTTTAATGTTTCGGGAAATATAAAACTGGCTTCGAGATTAGTGGCAAATCAGCCTTATATCACTATTGCGGGACAAACGGCTCCGGGCGAAGGAATTACGATTAGCAGAGCGCCAATGGGACTTACGGGGAATGACGGTGTTATACGATTTTTAAAAGTGAGAATTGGCGGCGGAACTACTTATGACGGAATGGGATTAACAGGCGCTGATTATAGTATTATCGATCATTGCTCGATCAGTTGGACAATTGATGAATCGTTTAGTTCACGTGGTGCGCATCATATTACATTACAGAGAACTTTAATTTCTGAAGCATTAAATGTTGCTGGACACGATAAATATGAAGTTGGAAAAATGCACGGTTTTGCTGCAACAATTGGCGGTGATATTGGTAGTTTTCATCACAATTTATTGGCACATAACCAAGGTCGTAACTGGAGTATTGGTGGTGGCTTAAATGGTGACGGTTATTACACAGGAAGATTGGATATCACAAACAATGTGGTTTACAACTGGGGACAAAGAACTACAGACGGTGGTGCAAACGAGGTAAATTTTGTAAACAATTATTACAAACCGGGAGCTTCGACTAAAATATTTGTGGCGCTAAATGCACAACATGAAGGAGTTGGAAAAGGAATGCAGCGTTATTATTTTAACGGTAATATAATGCCAGGTTATTTTGATGAGAAATCTCAGGAGAAAGGAAGAAAATCTACTATAACAAATAAGGAAATTGTGCAGTATGAAACATTTGTTGATAAGCCATTTTTTGTTTCTTATGTAGAAACACAATCAGCGAAAGCGGCTTATAAAAATGTACTTTCAGATGTAGGAGCAAATCAGCCGTTTTTTGATAAACATGATAACAGAGTTATTGATGAAACTTTAAAAGGGACTTTTACTTTTAAAGGAAGTAAAAGCGGTTTAGGCGGAATGATCGATAATGAACAAGACGCTGGCGGATGGCCGAATTTTGCGTCAGAAACTCGTCCTGCAGATTGGGATACAGATCACGACGGATTACCAAACTGGTGGGAAAAAACTTTTGGTTTAAACGAAAATTCAAAAGCTGGAGATTTTTCAGATGCGAATCAGGATGTTGATAAAGATGGATTTACCCAGCTTGATAATTATTTAGAATGGCTTGCTCAGCCTCATTATTTTGTGAATTCGGGAGAAAAGAAAGTTTTAAATGCAGTAGATTACTTCAAAGGTTATGAAAATAAGGCGGTATATACTTTCACTGATCTTAAAAATGGAAAATTTGTTTTAAAAGGAAAAGAAATTGAGTTTACAGCAGTTGAAAAAGGATTCGCTTCTTTCGTCCTAACGGTAAAAGATGCAGACGGAGATTCAATGAGCAGAACCATTAATTTCTTTGTAAAATAGAAAAAGAGTTTGCCACGAATTACACGAATTTCCACTAATTTTTTACGCAGTATAGTAAAAAAATAATTCGTGGAAATTCGTGTAATTCGTGGCAAAATAAAAATCCGTATAAATCCGCGTTTTGCCTCAGGCAATCCGTATCATCAGCGTTACAAAATCATCACAATAAGAAAAAAATGAAAAAGAAAATCATCATATCGACTTTACTTATTTCAAGTATTATTTCAGCACAGAATAAAGGTTTGGTTGCGAATTCAGAAAGTCCGTATTCAAAACTGCAAAGTGTAGGTTTGCAAGATGTAAAATGGACAAACGGTTTTTGGAAAGAACAATTTGATGTAGAAACCAAAAATACATTGCCGTATATGTGGGATTTGTATCATAATGAAACTTCGCATGCTTACAAAAACTTCGAAATTGCAGCAGGTTTAAGCAAAGGAACTTTCAAAGGACCTTCATTTCATGATGGTGATTTCTATAAGATTTTTGAAGGAATGGCAGCAACGTATGCCGTTACAAAAGATAAAAAACTGGATGCCGAAATGGATAAAGCTATTGCGCTTTTCGCGAAAGTACAGCGTAAAGACGGTTATATTCATACACCAGTTTTAATTGATGAACGCTGGGGAACTTTAGGCCCGGAAGAAGTAAAAAAACAATTAGGTTTTGAGAAATACAATATGGGACATTTAATGACTGCAGCCTGCATTCATTATCGTGCTACAGGAAAAACAAACTTTTTGGATATTGCAAAAGGAGTTGCTGATTTCTTATATGATTTCTATAAAAAAGCTTCACCAGAATTAGCCAGAAATGCGATTTGTCCGTCTCATTATATGGGAATTGTCGAAATGTACAGAACGACGAAGAATCCAAAATATCTGGAATTGGCCAATAATTTAATCGATATTCGCGGAACTACAAATGATGGAACCGATGACAATCAGGATCGAATTCCGTTTAGACAGCAGACAACTGCAATGGGTCACGCCGTAAGAGCAAATTACCTATACGCCGGAGTTGCCGATTTATATGCCGAAACGGGAGAAAAGAAATTACTAGACAATTTAGAATCTATTTGGGATGATGTAACGTATCGCAAAATGTACATTACTGGAGGCTGCGGTTCTTTGTACGATGGTGTTTCGCCAGATGGGACATCTTATAATCCTGCCGATGTGCAAAAAATTCATCAGGCTTACGGAAGACCTTTTCAATTGCCAAACGCAACGGCACATACCGAAACCTGCGCTAATATTGGAAACGTTTTATGGAACTGGAGAATGCTTCAAATTACGGGCGATGCGAAATATGCTGATATTGTAGAATTGGCATTATACAACAGTGTTCTTTCTGGAATGGATTTAGAGGGAGAAAAATTCCTGTATAACAATCCGCTGAATGTTTCTAACGATTTGCCATTTCATCAGCGTTGGGGAAATGAGCGTGAAGGCTATATTGCATTGTCAAACTGCTGTGCGCCAAACGTAACCAGAACAGTTGCCGAAATTGGAAATTATGCTTACAATATTTCGAAAGAAGGTTTGTATGTAAATTTATACGGAAGTAATCAATTGAAAACAAGGTTTTTAAATGGAGAAGAAATCGAAATCGAACAGCAGACTAATTATCCGTGGGATGGAAAAATAACCTTGAAAATCGTAAAAGCGCCAAAAGATTTACAGAACTTCTTTTTAAGAATTCCAAGCTGGAGTCAGAATGCTGAAGTTTCTGTTAATAATGCAAAGATTACTGATAAAATCGTTTCTGGAACTTATTTGAAATTAAATCAAAAATGGAAAAAAGGAGATGTGATTGAATTGAATCTTCCAATGCCGGTTGAATTGATGGAAGCTAATCCGCTTGTGGAAGAAGTTAAAAATCAGATTGCTGTAAAAAGAGGACCTTTGGTTTATTGTTTAGAATATGATCAGCTTCCGGCAAAAACAAGTGTAAATGATGTGGCTTTAAATGTGAATTCGAAATTTAAGATTAACAGTTTTACATTAAATAATCGAAACTTAGTCAGCATTGACGCAGAAGCGGTACTAAATTCTAATAATTCATGGAATAAAACTTTATACAAACCACTTTCTTCTAAAGATGCAGCTGTAGTATCAGTAAAATTGATTCCTTATTTTGCATGGGGAAATAAAGGAAAAGGGGAAATGACGGTTTGGATGGCACATTAAATTTTACACGCTGATGAAACGGATTTACTTTGTAAAGACGCGGATTAAAAACGGATTTTTAAATTTCTAAGATTATTAATCGTACAGTTTGTCATTCCGAACGAGGAATCGCACACGTAACTCGACAAAGATTAGCAATTAAGATTACTGAATTTATAATGCGATTTCTCGTTTTATTTTCGGTAGAGACGCACAGCAGTGCGTCTTACATGTTTTTAAGAATGTGTATACGTGACGTAGACGCACTGCTGTGCGTCTCTACAATCTAATAATCTTAAATAAAAAATCATGAAATATATTCTAGCTTTATTTTTACTAACAACATTATCTATATCAGCCCAAACACTTGATAATAAATTGATATTAACCGTTGCCCAAGACGGTTCAGGAGATTTTAAAACCATTCAGGAAGCGATAAACAATGTCAAAGACAATTCAGAAAAAAGAGTTGTAATAACTATAAAGCCAGGGAAATACATAGAAAAATTAGAGATTCCAGCTGCTAAAGCATTCATTACTTTAAAAGGAACAGATAGAGAGAAAGCCATTATCTCATTTGATGACTATTCGGGAAAACCGTTTCATGAAAATGATCCATCTGGAAAAAAGACTTTTGGAACTTCAACTTCATATTCTTTTTTGATTAAAGGAAATGATTGTACTGTTGAAAATCTTACTGTCGAAAATACAGCAGGAAGAGTAGGACAGGCAGTGGCGCTGCATATAAAAAGTGATCGGGTTATTGTCAAGAACTGTAATATCTTAGGAAATCAGGATACGCTATTTTTATCAGAAGAAAATACCCGAGTTTACTTTGAAAACTGTTTTATCAGCGGTACAACCGATTTTATTTTTGGTGCTGCGACAGCTTATTTTTACAAATGTACAATTGAAAGTTTAACGAATTCCTATATTACAGCAGCTTCAACTCCGCAAGGTCAGACGTATGGTTTTGTTTTTGTTGAATGTAAACTTACCGCAAAAGATAAATCGGTAGATAAAGTATTTTTAGGAAGACCTTGGAGACCTTATGCCCAAACTGTTTTTATCAATACAGATATAGGTTCACATATTATACCCGAAGGCTGGAACGCATGGATTGATACCAGATTTCCAGATAAAGATAAAACAGCTTATTACGCAGAATATGGAAGTAAAGGTTCAAGCGCAAAAGATTTGTCACAAAGAGTACCTTGGTCGCATCAATTGAAAAAATCTGATATTAAGAAATACAATCGGGATTTGGTTTTAAATGGATGGAATCCGAATAAATAATTATCAGGTTTAGGACTAGGTATTTTTAGATTTTGTACCAAAAAATGCATTTCTATTTTTTTTATTGGTCAGATTTTACGTTTAAAAAAAATATTTTTTTAGTAAAAAATTAAGGAATGTTTTGTAAAGCGAAAACGTTTTCAGGTTGTAAGATTTCTACTTTAAAAAATGGCTTTTCTCTAAAAAGAAGAGCCATTTTTTTGTTTTATATTGCTAAACTTAACCTATTAAAATACAGTGTTTCAGTACATGATTTTGCAGAAAAAACAGCATTTTTTTGTTTTTAATGCTAATTCTTCTGTATTTGTTTTAAAAGCATATCTTCTATTTTATTATACGCAATCTTATTGCTTAATTTTTCTATTTTGTCTATTTTTTCCTTCTTTTTTTTATTAATATTGTTTTTTTGAGTTAGTTTTTTTTAGATAATGCCAGTAAAGCAGGATAGAACAGGACGGTTCTAATTCGTCATCGTTATATTTTTGGTATGTAAAATAAATGTGTTTTTAACATTTAATTTAAAGTAAATTAAACTTTTTTTAAATTTTGATATCTTTAAGTGAAACACATTTAACATGACTAACTAACACTAAATAAAACCTAACCAAAAACAAAAAACATTTATGAAACAAGCACTTTTAAAGAGATGTAGTTTTCTTTTGTTTACACTGATGAGTGTGATGAGTTATGCTCAAAACTCAAATCTAGTTACAGTAACAGGAACTGTGACTGATCATGTGTCTGGTTTACTTCCAGGAGTAAACGTAACAGAGAAATCTACAAAGAATAATGTTACGACAGATTTTAATGGTCAATTTCAAATTAAAGTTAAGCCAAATGCAACTTTAGTTTTTTCTTTTATTGGAATGAGAAAACAAGAGGTAGCAATTGGAACACGTACAACTGTAAATGTTAAATTAACAGAAGATTCAAACGAATTACAAAACATTGTTGTAGTAGGATATGGTTCTCAGAAAAAAGAGAAACTAACCGGAGCTATTGCTACAATTAATGCATCAGATATTCAGGAGCTTCCAGTGTCAAATTTATCAGATGCCTTAAGAGGTTTAGTACCTGGTTTGAGCGTTATAGATGGAGGCGGCCGTCCTGGTGATGCAGGATCAATAGAAATTCGTCAAACTTATGGTTTCTCAAAAGATGGTAGTTCAAAAACACCATTAATTGTAATTGATGATATGATTCAGGTAGATCCTGTTACAGGTAGAGCCTCTTTGGAAGCATTTAATAGATTAGATCCTTCAGAGATAGAAAGTATGACTGTTTTGAAAGATGCTTCGGCTGCAATTTATGGTTCTCGTGCATCTCAGGGAGCAATTGTTATTAAAACTAAAAGAGGAAAAAGCGGTGTGCCTTCATTTTCATATTTCAGTCAGTTTGCTGTAAACGATGCAGTGAGTCACAGTAAAACAATGAGTGCATATGACTATGGTGTTTTTTCTAATAGATTTTTTACTGGAGGAAATAATATTGGGACTAATGGATCATACCTTTTTACTCCTGCAGAATTAGAAGAAATGAAAGGATTGGATTATGACTGGCTGGATGAAGCATGGAAGCCGGCAATTCAGCAAAAACATACCTTAAGTGTAAATGGTGGTACAGAAAAAGCAACTTATTTTGCAGGGATCAATTACTTTACACAAGGGGCGAATTTAGGAAAACAAGATTACAATAAATGGAATTTCCGTACTGGTATGACAGCAAAAATCTCAAGTTCTTTAGATTTTTCTGCAGCAGTTTCTGGAAATTCAGGCGATATTGAAAAATCATTTACTAAAGCTTCATCTGGTATTAATGACAGTAGTTATGCCTCTGCATCAGGTGGAGAACAGGCAGATTACGGATTTTTGCTTCATATGCCAAAATATATTCCGTGGGAAACTGTTGTAGATGGTAAGGAGTATTACATGTCACCATTTGCTCGCACAGATCGTACATTAGGTAGTGCAAATGCAAATAATACAATTGCCGGATATAATTATTTTGCTTCCATAAATAATGGTTCTAAACAAATTTCAAGTGACTTTTCTTATAATGTAAATATGTCGCTTAACTGGAAAGTTCCATTTATTAAAGGATTGTCTATTAAAGGAACTTATTCAAGAACACAAAATTCAGAAAGTACAGAGCAAGTTCAATTGCCATATGATTTGGCAAGAATAATGGGATATGAAAAACTAGACAGCCATTTAGCAAGTGCAGCATTGCCAACAACTACAAATAATGGAGTTGATAATTATTATGTAATTGAAACTAATACTCGTAGTTCAAGAGTATATTATGATAGTTTTAATTCTAAAGCTATGCAAGCCAACTTCTTTATAGATTACAATAGAACATTTGATAACCATGAAATAGGTGCTATGTTTTCTGTAGAACGTTCAGAAACAGAATTTAACAGCACACGTTTAGCATTTGAAAATACGGGTAAAGATTATGCAGGCTCTTACCAAACTGCAGGTACCTTAACTACTAATTCAACGGCATTAAAAGGAGAGCAAGGAACTTTGTCTTATTTAGGACGTGTTAATTATAGCTATAAATCACGATATATGCTTCAGTTCCTTTTTAGAAGTGATGCATCTACAAAATTTGCACCAGAAAACTATTGGGGATTCTTCCCTTCGCTTCAAGCAGGATGGATTGTTTCAAAAGAAGACTGGTTTACGGATAATATATCATGGATAGATTTTCTTAAGGTGCGTTATTCTATTGGAAAAACAGGAAATGATAACATTAATCCATGGAGATGGATGAAATTGTATGATGTAAATGCAGACAAAGGATTTCAGTTTGGATCAAACGGAGGAACGTTAGGAGGATCTGTAACACCTAGAGTAGAACCAAACAGAAATGTAGGATGGGATGCAACTGTAAAAAATAATCTGGGTATTGATTTGGCTGTATTAAAAAACAGATTGTCTTTAACAGCTGATTTTTATTATGATAAATCTAAAAACATGTTAACAGGTATGGCTGGTGTAGTTGGTGTACCAATTTCTGTAGGTGGTGGATTCGCCGAAGAAAATTACGCAGCGGTTGATTCTTGGGGAGCAGAGTTTAGTTTGACATGGAAAGACAAGATTAATAAAGATTTTAATTATAATGTTGGCGTAAACTTTGGTTTATCAGATAATGAAATTAAGAAATATCCTGAACCAGCTTTAATGCATCCATCAAATAACCTTACACAAGCCGGTCAGTCTACATTTTTTCCACAATGGGGATTCAGAACATGGAAAGGAACTTCAACAGGAGATGGTATATTGCGTACAGATGAAGATGTTACTAACTACTGGAATTATTTAACGGCAAATGCAGCAGCAATTGGTGGAGCACCAAATTACATGGGGATTTCTTCTGTAGCAAATATGAGACGAGGAATGCTTGCTTATGAAGATGCCGGAGGACAGTTTAATGATAAAGATGGTACTCAGGCTGGGCCTAACGGGCAAATTCAAAAAAATGAAGACTATGTAAAATTGGTTAACAAAAACAGAACTTACGGATTTACTACAAATTTAGGAGCAAGATATAAATCATTTTTCTTCAAAACACAAATTGCAACATCTTGGGGAGGTTATCGCGCTATCGATGTTGTAAAACAAGGAACAGGGTCTACTCATAATATGTGGGCACGTGAAACTTTCTGGAATGATATGTATGCAGATGATAATCCAAATGGAAGATATCCAAACTTAGCTAATCAGGATTATATTGCTGTCCCATCTGATTTCTGGCAGTTAGATACTTTCCGTTGTACAGTAAGAAACTTAACATTAGGATTTGACATGCCAAAAGAAATTCTAGATAAAGTTAAAATTGCAAAATGGTCAATTGGTGTAACAGGTAATAATCTTTGGGATTTATATAATCCTTATCCAGATCACTACCGCAATATGTACGATAGTTCTTCTGAGAATTATCCAACATTAAGAACATGGGCGGTTACTTTTAATATTACATTCTAATTTAATTAATACTAAAGATGAAACTAAAAATTAATAAATATATAACTTTAGCATTTGTTGCAGTGCTAAGTGCTTCTTGTAGTGATAGTTTTTTGGAAGAAAAGAAAAATTACGGAAGTGTAGATGACTCATTTTATGAAAGCCAGGAAAGAGCGAACTGGTACGTTAATAATGTTTACTTCGATTATTATTCTGCTTTTAAATCTCCGAATCAAAGTTTAGTTGGTTCTTTTACAGATGTCTATTCTAAAATGACAGAAGAAGTTGGAGGAATACAACCCCTTATTAACCCAACAATTACCTATGTAAACGCAGCAGATGGATCTGGTTATTACGGAGGAAAATTGGAAGACAAAATTAATAACGTTCCTTATAACAGAATTAGAGACTGTAACTCTTTTATTAGGGATATAGATGTAAAAGGAACTAATTTAGACAAAACATTTCGCGATCAGGCAAAAGGGCAGTTGTATTATTTACGTGCTGTTCAGTATTTTGATTTGATGAAAGTATATGGAGGTGTTCCAATTGTTACAGAAGTTCAGACTCCAAGTTCAGAAAATGAAGAAATTAAAGTACCTAGAGCGACAGTAACTCAGGTTGTAGAGCAAATCGTAAAAGATTTAGATATGGCGGCAAGTTTATTGCCCCCAAATTGGACAAGTGAATATGGACGTGTTACAAAAGGTGCAGCTTTAGCAGTAAAATCAAGAGTATTGTTAACATATGCAAGTCCATTATTTAATAAAAACTGGGATAATTCTAACGAACGTTGGGAAGCAGCATTAAAAGCTGGTTTAGAAGCTGAAACTGCATTAACAGCAGCTGGATATGGACTTTATGGAAACTCAGCCAAAGACTGGCAGAATATGTTTGCTCTTGGCGGTAATGCTTTCTGTTCTGAAGCGATTACAACACAGCTTTTAACAGTTACTAATAGTAATGTAGCTATGAACAACTCTTGGGAAAAAGCTATTCGTCCAATAAGCCAGGGTGGAACAGGTTCTCTTGAAGCTCCTAAAGAAATGATTGATTTATTTCCAATGGACAATGGTGCAAGACCAACAACTGCAAATGGTTATAATTCATTTCTATTCTTTATCAAACGTGACCCAAGATTTTACAGAACATTTGCTTTTTCAGGTGTTAAATGGGATTATAAAGAAAGTGCAAAACCAGTTGTTTGGGCTTATCGTTGGTTAGACGGTGCAAATAAATCTTACTATAGCGATTCAAACAATGAGACAAGTCCAGCTTTAGTTAGAAAAATGACAGATGTAACAGCTACTAATGCAAGTAGTTTTCAATATTCAGGAAATGATATTTTAGAATATCGTTATGCTGAATTGTTATTAAACATTGCAGAAAGTTATGCAGCATTAGGTCAAACAGGTAACGCAGTAGCTTATTTAGGAAGAATTAGAAAAAGAGTAGGTATTTCTTCTGCAAATAATTACGGAATAGGAACACTATCAGATAAATATGCAGCAATAGAAGCTGTATTATACGAAAGAAGAGTTGAGTTAGCTTACGAAGGAAAACGTTTTTGGGATATTCAGCGCTGGATGCTTTATGATAACGCTACAGTTTCGGGAACGACTAGTGGAAGTACTATTACTAAATTAGGTTTACAGCCAATAAATGGTACGCAAAGAACAGGGAACTATTTGCAGTATAAAAATCCAGCTACAAATGCAGATCCTTTAGCAGCGGCTCGTGCAAGTATTTCAGCAGATCCAGATTCAGCTAATTTCCAAACACAGTTAACTGCTTTAGCAGCATTCTATACGGATAACTTCATATTTGCAGCACCTCCAACTCCTATGGATAATGTTAATAATGCAGCGGTTAAAATTAAATTTAATCCAAATTATTACATTATGGGATTGCAAAACACTGTTTTATCTCAAAACCCATGGTTGAAACAAACAATTGGCTGGAAAGATGCTTCTGGTGGTGATGGAGATTACAATTATCAAGAATAAGATAAGCAAAATGAATTGCCCTAAATCATTAAGCATATCTAATAATAATAAACAAAATTAAACATGACAAATCTTCACCTGTATTCTACTTAGATGCAGGTGATTTGTTTAAACAGAATTACCAAAATCAAAATTAACATGAAAAATTCCGCATTATTTATCTTGACCCTGCTGTTTTTGGGAAATGCAAAATGTTTCGCCCAATACCCAAAATTAAGTGCAGAAGTTCAGGCGCAGGAAAAAGCTATTAAAGACGAAGCAAACAGACTTTCTGATGAAGCTTGGGCAAAAGCTTTAGTAGTTATTGAAGAAGAAGCAAAACACGGTAAACCATATATTCCATGGGCATCTCGTCCAAATGATTTACCTCAGGCAGAAATCCCTGCTTTCCCGGGTGCAGAAGGAGGCGGAATGTTTACCTTCGGAGGTCGCGGCGGAAAAGTTTACACGGTAACTAGCTTAGAAGACCGTGGGCCAGGAACGCTTCGTGATGCATGTGAACAAGGAGGAGCAAGAATAATAGTATTTAATGTTTCAGGAATTATCAGAATCAAAAGTCCGTTAATTATTCGTGCACCATACATTACAATTGCTGGACAAACAGCTCCAGGAGACGGAATTTGTGTTGCAGGAGAATCAGTTTGGATTGATACACACGATGTAATTATCAGACACATGCGTTTCCGCAGAGGAGAAACTTTCGTAGGACGTCGTGATGATGCAATTGGAGGAAATCCTATTGGAAACATTATGATCGATCACGTGTCAGCAACTTGGGGATTAGACGAAAATATGTCAATTTACAGACACATTTACAGTCCGGGTCCAGGTTATGCAGACGTAAAAGTAGGAACAGTAAATATTACAATCCAAAACAGTTTATTTGGAGAAGCATTAGATACTTACAACCATGCTTTCGGAAGTACTTTAGGTGGTGAAAACTGTTCCTTTATGAGAAACATGTGGGCTAATAATGCAGGAAGAAATCCTTCTATCGGTTGGAATGGAATTTTCAATTTTGTAAACAACGTAGTTTTTAACTGGTACAACAGATCTACAGACGGAGGTGATTATACAGCAAATTACAACATCATCAACAATTTTTACAAACCAGGTCCAGTTACTGATTTATCTCAGCCAATAAGCTATAGAATTTTAAAACCAGAATCAGGAAGAAGTAAATTACCATACATGGTTTTTGGTAGAGTTTATGCAAACGGAAACGTAGTAAACAACAATGAAAAAGTAACAAAAGACAACTGGGACGGCGGAATTCAACTTGAAAATAAAAAAGGAGAATTAATGTCTTATGATGAAGCAAAAGTCTATTTCGATAAAATGAAAGCAGACAAACCTTTCCCGATGCCTTGGTTCAATAAATTCATGACTGCAGAAGAATCATATGAATTTGTACTTAAAAATGTTGGAGCAGCATTACCAATTAGAGATAAAGTTGACGAAAGAATCGTAAGAACAGTTAAAACAGGAGTTCCTGAATATGCAAAAGGATTAGAGAAAAAAGAATTCTATCAATTCGAACACAGACGTTTACCGATGGATTCTTATAAAAAAGGAATCATTACAGATATTTCTCAAGTTGGAGGATATCCGGAATACAAAGGAAAACCTTATGTAGACACAGATAAAGACGGTATGCCGGATGCATGGGAGAAAAAATACGGATTAAATCCAAACGATGCATCAGATGCACAAGGAGATTTAAACGAAGACGGATATACAAATATTGAAGATTACATCAACGGTGTAAATCCGGCAATAAAAGTAAACTGGAAAGATCTTGCTAATAATAAAGAAACATTAGTTCGACCAATATTAGATTTAAAATAAGAAACATTTTAAAAACATTCTTGTTTCGCAATGAAATGAGAATGTTTTTAAATATTAAAATAGCACGAAAAGATGGCATTAAGAAAATTTAATATCAGTTTTTTAGCATTGGTTTTTTCATTTTCAGCATTAAATGCACAGCAGCATTTAGATCCTGAATATATCAAAGTAACCAATGAAAGAGCAGCAAAAATCGTTGCCAAATTAGATTTAAAAGATACTAAAAAAGAAACATCAGTTTCAAATATTGTAGCACAGCAATTTAGAGATTTAAGCGAAATTCAGGATGGAAGAGACGCTGAAATCAAAAAAATAAAAGACGATAGCAGTTTAGCAAAAGAAAAACAAAACGAGAAAATTGATAAACTGAAATCAAAAGCAGACGAATCAATTGAAAAACTGCATAAATCTTACCTTAAAAAATTAGGCAAAGAATTATCAGAAGACAAAATTACTGAAGTTAAAGACGGAATGACTTATGGCGTGCTTCCAATAACAGTTGCAGGCTATAACGACATGCTTCCAAATTTAACTGCAGAGCAAAAAGATTATATCTACAAAGCTTTAGTTGAAGCCAGAGAACATGCAATGGACGGTGGTTCATCTAAAGAAAAACACGGGTGGTTTGGTAAATACAAAGGAAGAATCAATAACTATTTATCAAAACAAGGTTACGATCTAAACAAGGAAAGTGCTGACTGGCACAAACGTCTTGAAGAAAGAGAGAAAACCAAAGCAGGTCAATAAGAAGTCCTTAGTGAAGAGTAAAGAGTGATTCGTTTTTTTATGACTAAAAAAATATTGCTAAACTCTAATCACTAAGAATTAAGTACTAATCACAAAAAGCTAATCACTAATTACTAAGAACTATTCACTAAGTACTAAAAATGCAGACTACCTTCCCAATAACCACATTAAAAAGAACCATGATGATCTTTTCATTTTGTTCTTTCTTTACTTCGGCATATGCACAATATCCAGAAATTCCGAAACCGCTTCAAGACAAAGCCGATGCAATTTTGGCCGATGAAGAAAAAAGGTTAGCCGAAATCTGGAAAAATAATTACAGTACAATACAGACAGAAGCTAAACAAGGAAAACCTTATTTACCTTGGGCATCTTACCCTAAAGATTTCGTTCAGGCAGATATTCCTGCTTTTCCGGGAGCTGAAGGCGGCGGAGCTTTTACACAAGGTGGCCGCGGCGGAAAAATATTTGTAGTAACCAGTTTAGAAGACAGCGGAAAAGGAACTTTTCGTGAAGCCTGCGAAGCCGTTGGAGCCAGAACAATAGTTTTTAATGTTTCTGGAATTATTCAGTTAAAAAAGAGAATAAGCATGCGTGCGCCGTACGTTACAATTGCAGGACAAACTGCTCCGGGCGACGGAATTTGCATTGCTGGTGAAACTCTGGAAATCGATACACACGACGTAATTATCAGACATATGCGTTTTCGTCGTGGAGCAACCGAAGTAGCCAGAAGAGATGACGCACTTGGAGGAAATCCAATAGGAAATATAATCGTAGATCACTGCTCAGTAAGCTGGGGATTAGACGAAAATATTTCATTATACAGACATCAGTTTCAGGCCAATGATAAATCGAAATTAGAAAAACTGCCAGCTTGTAATATTACCATTCAAAATACCATTTCTTCAGAAGGTTTAGATACTTACAATCATGCCTTTGGAAGTACAATTGGCGGATTAAACAGCACGTTTATGCGTAATTTATGGGCTGATAATATTTCAAGAAATGCCTCAATCGGAATGTACGGTGATTTTAATTTTGTAAACAATGTGATTTTCAATTGGTGGAATCGTTCTCTTGACGGAGGTGATTATCGTTCGATGTTTAACATCATCAATAATTATTTTAAACCGGGACCAATTACACCTTCAGATCAGCCAATACGATACAGAATTCTAAAACCAGAATCAGGATATATGAAACCAAAAACATACGGAAGAGCCTATGTTTCGGGTAATTTTATTGTTGGTTCTCCAGAAGTTACAGCCGATAACTGGAATGGCGGTGTACAATTAGAAGACCTTCCGGAAGCAGAAGTAAAATCATATTTAGAATTTATCAAACAGCCAAAAGCCTTTACAATGCCTCATATTACAATTATGAAAGCAGAAGAAGCCTATGAATTTGTTTTAAATAATGTTGGAGCAACAATCCCAAAAAGAGACATGGTTGACGAAAGAATTATCAAACAAGTTCGCACAGGAAAAATTGAAGTTAAAGACGGTTTAGAAAACGCAATAGGAAAAGATTTTATTAAAAGAAGATTACCTGCAGACTCCTATAAAAAAGGAATTATAACTCATCCTGACCAAGTAGGCGGTTATCCGGTTTACAAAGGAAAAGCTTATAAAGATTCTGATAATGACGGAATTCCAGACGCATGGGAAAAGAAAAACGGTTTAAACCCGAATGATGCTTCTGATGCCAACAAAGATGCAAACGGCGACGGATACACCAACATCGAGAAATATTTTAACGGAATTGACCCAAACAGTAAAACAGACTGGACAAAAACCGAAAACAATACAGATACATTAGCAAAATCAAAAGGATTATTGCAATAAAGTCTTAAATTTAATCACCAGAATATTCTCAAAGCAAACCAGACAGGTTTTTAAACCTGTCTGGTTTAATCACAACAAAAAATATTTTAAAGTGAACTTCAATCAACTAAAAAATATAATTTCCCTTCAAAAGAGCAATCTGTTTTTGTTCAGTTTCATTTTGTTTTTAACAACAAATATAGGAACTGCTCAAAATAATTTCCCTGATATTGTTAAAACCAAAGAAGGAAAACTTTCTTTTACAGCAGATAGCAAAGGAAATCAAATTCCTGATTTCTCATATGCGGGATATATGGCTTCTGAAAAAGCAATACCAAATGTGGAGAATAAAATTTTTGTTCCAAAACAAGAAGAAGACGCCACAGAAAGAATTCAGGCAGCAATTGATTATGTTAGTAATTTGAAACCAAATAAATCAGGGTTTCGCGGTGCTGTACTTTTAGACAAAGGAACTTTCAAAATAAGCGGAACTTTATTCATTAAAAAATCAGGAGTGGTTTTACGAGGAAGTGGAAATACTGAAAACGGAACAATTCTGTTAGGAACCGGATTAAAAAGAGAAGCAGTAATTAGAATTTTAGGAACTGATGACAAAAAATTAGGAGAAACTTTTGAATTCAATACAGCTTATACACCACTCGGAACAAAAAAAATCCAATTAAAAAATGCTTCTAAATTAAAACCATCTGATGAAATTATAATTAGTAAACCTTTAACCGATAATTGGATTAAAGAGTTAAAAATGGATGATTTTGGAGCCGAAACCGGTTGGGTAGGCTGGAAAAAAAATGATTGGGATATTACTTGGAACAGAGTTGTAACTAATATCAGCGGTAATGAAGTAACGCTAAATGTGCCGTTAACCATGACTTTGGATGATGTTTACGGACCAGCAAAAGTAACTTTATATACTTGGTCAGGAAGAATTGAGCAAATCGGGATTGAAAATATTCTTTTGAAATCAACTTATGATCAGTCAAAACCAAAAGACGAAGAACACAGATGGTTAGGAATCAGCATAGAAAACACAAAAAATGCCTGGGTAAAACAAGTGAATTTCAAGCATTTTTCTGGTGGAGCAGTTGCTTTATTAAAATCGGCACAGCAAATTACAGTTGAAGATTGTATAGCAACCGAACCTGTTTCTGAAATTGCAGGTTTTAGACGTCATACTTTTTATACCGAAGGCCAGCAAACACTATTTCAACGTTGTTACTCAGAATATGGTTACCACGATTTTGCTGTAGGCGGATTTGGAACAACAGGGCCAAATGCGTTTATTCAATGTGAGTCGTTTATGCCTTTTAATAATAGCGGGGCAATTGGCAGTTGGGCAACAGGAGTATTATTTGAAGTTTCATATATAGACGGACACGCCTTAAGTTATAACAATAGAGAACAAAATGGAAGAGGCGCAGGCTGGACCGCTGCAAATAGCGTAATCTGGGAAACATCAGCATCTAAAATAGAATGTTACAGCCCGCCAACAGCACAAAACTGGGCTTTTGGAACTTGGGGCGGAATTATGGCTGGCGACGGTCATTGGAAAGATGTAAACGGACATATCAATCCGAGAAGTTTGTTTTATTCGCAATTAGAAAATCGTTTGGGACAGGTTCCTATGAAACCGTTTATATACGATTTAGGTTCAGAACCTTCATCAAGTCCCGAAGTAGAAGCAGCACAAGAATTAACTAAAAATTCACTTGCTCCAAAAGAAAATTTACAGGAATGGATTGCAGAAGTTTCAAAAGCAAATCCAATTGATACGAGCAATTCAGGACTTAAAAACGCCAATGATTTAAAAATAAATTCTGCACAAAATATAATTTCTACCAACAAAGTAATAACAAAAAACGGATGGCTTATTTACGATAATAAAGTAATTGCCGGAAACCGATTAAATGTGCCTTGGTGGAGAGGAAGCCTTAGAGACAGCGACATTTCTAAGTCATTGCCGGATGTTACCAGATTTGTTCCCGGAAGAACCGGAACAGGTTTTACAGATAATATCAACGAAGTTGCAGATTATTTAAGCACCAATAATATGGTTGCGTTAGAACATAATTATGGTTTATGGTACGAACGAAGAATGGACGATCACGAACGCATTCGTCGTTTTGATGCCGATGTTTGGCCGCCTTTCTACGAACAGCCATTTGCAAGAAGCGGACAAGATTTAGCCTGGGATCAATTAAGTAAATATGATTTGACAAAATTCAATGATTGGTATTGGGATCGTTTGTCGCTTTTTGCAGATTTAGCAGAAACTAAAGGACAATTGCTAATCAATCAGCAGTATTTTCAACATAACATTATAGAAGCTGGAGCGCATTGGGCAAGTTCACCTTGGCGTTCAGCAAACAATATAAATAGTACAGGTTTTCCGGAACCGCCGCCGTATGCAGGAGACAAACGTATTTTTATGGCAGAACAATTTTATGATGTTAACAACCCTGCCAGAAGAAAATTGCACCAAGGTTTTATTCGAAAATCATTAGAAAATTTTCAGGAAAACAGCAACGTAATTCAGTTAACAAGTGCTGAATATACTGGCCCGCTTCATTTCATGCAATTTTGGATTGATGAAGTTCAAAAATGGAAAGACGAAACAGGCAAAAAAGGAATCATTGGTTTAAGTGCTACAAAAGATGTTCAGGATGCTATTTTAAATGATGCACAAAGAGCCAAAACAGTAGATTTAATTGACATTCGTTATTGGTATTATAAAGAAGACGGATCGGCATACGCACCGCAAGGCGGATTAAATTTAGCACCAAGACAACACGCCAGAAAATTAAAAACAGGAAAAGAAACAGACGATCAGGTATATCGTGCCGTTCGCGAATACAGAGAAAAATATCCAGAAAAAGTAATTCTATATTCGACAGATGCATCCCCAAGATTTGGATGGCCGGCTTTAATGGCTGGAGCGTCAATGCCAAACATTCAAAAAATTGCACTTCCAGAATTTTATTCCGCTTTAAGCGAAATGAAATTAGTGGAGGGAGATACCTTTTCAGATAATCTTTGGAAATTAGAAAACAAAGGAAAAAGCTATCTTTTCTATTTAAAAAACAACCAAGATATCATAATTGATTTAACTGATGCAAAAGGAATTTTCGAAGTATATACAATAAACGGAGCAACAGGAACCATCACCAAAAAAGCAAACATAAACGGAGGAAAACAAGTAACAATTCCACAATCCGAAATCAAAGAAAACGTGCTTTTTGTAGTAAAAAAAAGTTAGCCACAGATTTCACAGATTAGAAGGATTAAAAAAATAAAATCTGCCTAATCTGCGAAATCTGCATGAAAAATTTATAGACAAAGCTTGGAAAATCCATTAAATCAGTGAAATCTGTGGCAGAAAAAACACAGCATAGAGTAAAAATTCGAGAAAATTAGTGCAATTCGTGGCAAACAACCAAACAACCATAAATTCAAAATAAACCAAAAATGAATCTGAAAATTAAATATTTATACGCCCTATGTATAAGCTTTTTGCTGACAGCACAAAGCGGATTTTCGCAATCAACAAAAGGCGTTCTGCCTCAAATCAAAGTATCTAAGAATCAGCATTATTTTGTTACCGAAAATGAAAAACCTTTTTTCTGGCTCGGCGACACAGGCTGGCTGACATTCGGAAAACTAGACAGAGCAGGCGTTGATAAATATTTTAAAGACAGAAAAGAAAAAGGATTCAACGTTGTTCAGGTAATGGTTTTGCATAATATAAATGCTGTAAACGTTTATGGCGATGCAGCTTTAATCAACGAAGATGTTTCAAAACCATTAATAACATCTGGAAACAACTTCAACAACGCAACAGAATACGATTATTGGGATCACGTAGATTACACTTTAGATGTGGCTCAAAAAAACGGAATTTATGTTGCAATGGTTCCGGTTTGGGGAACCAACGTTTCAAAAGGAAATAAAGTAAGTAAAGAACAAGCAATTATATACGCTAAATTCTTAGTCGATAGATATAAAAATAGAACCAACGTAATTTGGTTAAACGGTGGAGATACACACGGAAATGAATTTCAGGATATTTGGAATGCTATCGGAAACACTTTAAAAACCAACAATCCAAACCAGTTAGTGACTTTTCACCCATTTGGAAGAACCGATTCTTCAGAGAACTTCCATAATGCAAAATGGCTGGATTTCAATATGTTTCAGTCAGGACACAGAAGATACGATCAGGATTCAGTGAAAACGAATTTTAAAGAAGACAATTATAAATTTGTTTTAAGAGATTTTGAATTAAAACCAACAAAACCAACACTTGACGGGGAACCTTCTTACGAAGGAATTCCACACGGTTTACACGATACTTTACAACCAAAATGGACCGCAAATGATGTTCGTCGTTACGGATATTGGTCAGTACTTTCGGGCGCAGCAGGTTACACATACGGACACAACGCCGTAATGCAAATGTTCAGAAAAGGAGATAAACCAGCTTACGGAAATAAAGAATTATGGACATCAGCAATCAATGCTCCCGGAGCAGGACAAATGATTTACATCAAAAAACTAATGTTAGAATTTCCATTTTTAGAAGGAATTCCAGATGCTTCATTAATTGCGAATCAAGGTGAAAAATACGATTATATTTCAGCAATAAAAGGAAAAAAATACGCTTTGATTTACACTTACAACGGAAGAAAAATCGAAGTAAATATGGGCAAGATTTCAGGGGATAAAGTTACAGCAGCTTGGTACAATCCAAGAAACGGACAAAAAACAAAAATTAGAATTGTAGATAATAAAGGAACCAAAGAATTTCAGCCTTCAGGCAAAAAAGAAGATGGTAACGACTGGGTTTTGATTTTAAGCACAAAGTAAACACAAAGGTTGTCATTGCGAGGAACGAAGCAAACTCACTAACCATAAGACACAAAGTTTGATTTTGCAAATGGGATTGCTTCGTTCCTCGCAATGACAAAAATGAGAATAAAATATTTCACGCAGATTTAAAATGATTTAAGCAGATTCAGCAGATATTTTTAAAATATAAATCGGCGCTAATCTGCTAAAATCTGCCAGATCTGCGCGAAATAAAAAAATACAACTATGAAAAACATACTAATAATTCTCTGCTTCATAACAGGACTAAACACCGCTTTCGCAAACGACGGCTGGCTGAATATCCTAAACGAAGGAGGAAACAACAAAGGAATAAAATGTACCGAAGCCATTCAAAATGCCATAGAAAAAGCATCTAAAAACGGCGGTGGAACCATTTTTTTTCCTGCGGGAGAATATTTAACAGGGGCTTTAAAACTAAAAAGCAATATTACAATCCATTTAGATTCGGGTGCTTTATTAAAATTTTCAGACAATTTTGATGATTATCTCCCATATGTAGAAATGCGTTACGAAGGATTAGTAATGAAATCTTTCTCGCCATTATTTTATGCGAAAGATGCCGAAAATATTACCATAAAAGGAAGAGGCGTAATCGACGGTCAAGGAAAAGCATGGTGGAATGAAGTCTACAGAATCGAAACCGCAAAAGGCCCGATTCCGTTGACGAAATACCAAAAAATGTGGGACGAACAAAATCAGGGAATCGTTTACTCTGATTACTATAAAAGAACAATCGATAAAAAGTTTTTCAGACCTTCTTTCTTTCAGGCTTATGGCTGTAAAAATATTTTAATTGAAGGCGTAACGTTTCAAAACTCTCCTTTCTGGACCATAAATCCTGAATTCTGCGATAATGTAACTGTAACCGGAATTTCAATTTTTAATCCGCATTCGCCAAATACAGACGGAATTAATCCATCGTCATGTAAAAATGTTCATATTTCAAATTGTCATATCAGCGTTGGTGACGATTGTATTACCATCAAATCAGGAAGAGACGAGGACGGACGTAAATATGGAGTGCCAACAGAAAATGTTACGATTACCAATTGTACCATGTTAAGCGGTCACGGCGGCGTTGTGATTGGAAGTGAAATGTCGGGCGGAATCAAGAAAATCACGATTTCAAATTGTGTTTTCGACGGAACAGACCGCGGAATCCGAATTAAAGCAGCACGAGGAAGAGGCGGTGTTGTAGAAGATATTCGTGTAGATAATATCGTAATGAAAAACATCAAAGAAGAAGCAATCGTATTAAGCCTTTTTTATGATAAAGACACAAAAGCTGAACCCGTAACCGAAAAGACACCAATTTTCAGAAACATTCACATGAGCAACATTACAGCTTCAAACGTGAATAAAGCAGGGCAGATTTTAGGAATTACCGAAATGCCAATTCAAAACATTACGTTCTCGAACATCAATATGGACGGAAAAGAAGGTTTTACGGTAAACACGGCTGCTGATGTTGAATTTCATGATGTAAAAGTAAATGCGACAATTGGTTCTTCTTTCAAAATATCAGATTCAAAAAATATCATTTTAGATAACGTTGGATCTTCAACACCAATAAAAGGTGTTCCGGTTATTAAATTAGACAATGTTTCAAATACATTGATAAATAATAATTTTCCATTTAATACAACCGATATTTTTATCGAAGCAAATGGAAAAGAAACAAAGAATATTTTCCTGAAAAACAATGTTTTTAACAACGTAACAACAGCTGTTAAAAAAGGGGCAGCTTTAGATAAAAAAGCAATTATAGAATAACGCAACGCAATCCTGCAAGGTCTTTTTCTGACCTTGTAGGTTTAGTTTGTGCGTATAGAAATACCTACAAGGTTTTGGAAACCTTGCAGGAAAGAAAATAAGACATGAAAAAAATATTCATCATATTAACCCTTTTCATTTTCGCGATCAGTTATTCGCAGAAAAAGAAAGATTTATACCTTTTTACGTCATTTCGAGAACCCGCAACAGAAGGTTTATATCTGGCATACAGCGAAGACGGTTACAACTGGAAAGGCTTAGAAGGATCATTTTTAAAACCAGAAATTGGAGCAAGCAAAATCATGCGCGATCCGTCAATCACAAAAGGAGGCGATGGAACGTATCACATGGTTTGGACAACTGACTGGAAAGGCGGAAACGGTTTTGGATACGCAAGTTCAAAAGACTTGATTCATTGGTCGGAGCAACAATATATTCCAGTCATGAAGAATGAGCCAGAAGTTGTAAACGTTTGGGCACCGGAGATTTTTTATGATGATGTAAAAAATGAATACATTATTATCTGGGCATCGACAATTCCATTCCGATTTGAAAAAGGAGTGGAGGATGAGAAAAATAACCACAGAATGTATTATGTAACGACAAAAGATTTTAAAACGTTTTCAGATACAAAATTATATTACGATCCAGGTTTCAGCGTAATTGATTGTGTAATTGTCAAAAAAAGCAAAAAGGATTATGTTTTGGTTTTAAAAGACAATACAAGACCCATGCGAAACATAAAAGTCGCTTTCGGAAAATCACCTTTAGGTCCGTTTGGAAAGAGTTCTAAACCTTTAACCGAATATTTATCTGAAGGTCCAACGGTGGTAAAAGTCGGGAAAAACTGGTTGTTGTATTATGACAATTACGGTTCAAAAAATTATAAAGCGCTAAGCACAACAGATTTTATTCATTTTGAAGATGTATCCTCCAAAATAAACCTTCCCGAAGGATACAAACACGGAACGATTACAACAATATCCGAAGACGTTTTAAAAGGATTAATTGATAGAAAATAAAAAGATAAGCCACAGATTTCACAGATTAAAATGATTTTTATCAGCAAAAGCCCCGGAGGGGTAAAATATTTATAGAACTTCAATAAGGGATATAGAGAAAGCTCCAGCGGAGCGATATATATTATAGATTATGAAAAAAAGCATGTCACTCCTCTGGAGCTTTATATTGTAAACCTTTATTCTTTGCTATAAATATTTCGCTTCTCTGAAGCTTACAAAAAGAAAGTTGCCCTTTTGAGACAGTTTCTTAATCAGGATTAAAAAAATAATAAAATGATTACTTTCCAAAACATAAAAACCAACATCATCACAACAACCGCAATTCTTTTGGTTTGTACGGCTGTAAATGCACAAAATGACACTGTACGTTATGTTGGTAAAACACTTTCAAATGTCGATTATCATCACGGACAGTTAAGTCCGGCGGTTGGAGTTCACGCTACGCAGATTATGCGTGCAAGCCGTGAACATCCTGAAAAATCAGATGGTTTTGGATGGACATACAATCACCAGCCTACAATGGCATATTGGAACGATACTTTTTATCTGCAGTATTTAAGTGATCCTGCTGGAGAACATATTCCGCCGAGCCAGACTTTGATTATGACTTCTAAAGATGGTGTAAGCTGGAAAATGCCAAAAGTAATTTTCCCAATCTATCATATTCCCGACGGATGGAAAAAAGAAGGCGTTGAAGGAGTTGCCAAAAATCTGGATGCGATCATGCACCAAAGAATGGGTTTTTATACTTCAAAAGACAAACGACTTTTTGCCTTGGCATATTACGGAATTGCAATGGATGAAAAAGACGATCCAAACGACGGAAAAGGAATTGGACGCGTGATTCGTGAAATCAAAAAAGACGGAAGTTTTGGTGAAATTTATTTCATCAGATACAATAAATCTTGGGACAAATCGAAATCCGCATTTCCTTTTTATACACAGGCAAAAGACAAAGGTTTGAAAAAAGCCTGCGAAGAAATTCTATCCGATCCTTTGGTTTTACAACAATGGGTTGAAGAAGCCGATCGTGATGACGAATTAATTCCGCTTAAAAAGCCTTATAAAGCTTTAAGTTCGTATCATTTACCAAACGGAAATGTCGTGGGTTTATGGAAACATGCTTTAACTTCGATTAGTAAAGACGGTGGAAAAACATGGGAATACAATCCGCTTCGTGCTCCCGGTTTTGTAAACAGCAATGCCAAAATCTGGGGACAAAAAACATCAGATAATCGTTATGCAACCGTTTATAATCCGTCAGAATATCGCTGGCCTTTGGCAATTTCAACAAGCGATGACGGGTTGAATTACAAAGATTTATTGTTAGTTCACGGAGAAATTAGTCCAATGCGTTATGGCGGAAACTACAAATCAGCAGGGCCACAATATGTTCGCGGAATTTCAGAAGGTGACGGAACTCCGCCTGACGGAAAACTTTGGGTAAGTTATAGTATGAACAAAGAAGATATTTGGGTAGCGTCGATTCCAGTTCCGGTTACTTCAGTTGTTGCCGAAAATGCAAATGATATTTTTAATGATCTTCCTGACGGACAGGAATTAAAATTATGGAATACCTACGATTTGGCTTGGGCTTCAACCAAAATTGAAAAGAAAGCGGATGGCAAAAAATGGCTTACATTAAGAGATCAGGATAATTTTGATTATGCGCGTGCTGAACGTGTTATTCCGTTTGCAGAGAAAATGGAAGTGACTTTTACCGTTAAGCCAGAGCAAAATAATCATGGTTTATTGCAGGTTGAATTTCAAAACAAACAAGGATTACCAGCGGTAAGATTGGTTTTTGATTCGGATGGACAATTAAAAGCAAAAAATGGTGCTCGTTTTGGCGGAGTTACAAAGTATGAAGCCGGAAAAGAATATAAAGTAAACGTGAAACTGAACGTTAAAACTCGTTCGTATACGATAAAGGTAAACGACGAAAAAGAATCAACGAGAATTTTTTACGCTCCTGTAGATGGCTTTGAGCGAATTATGTTCCGCACAGGTGAACAGAGATATTCTCCAAATGCAGACACAGAACCAGATACAGACGATTATGATGATTTACCACAAACAGGAAAATTAATCCCCGAAGCCGTATTTAATATCGAATCGTTGATTACGAAAAAGTTATAAAAAATAGAACGCGGATGACACGGATTTACTTCGTAAAGACGCGGATAAAAACAGATTTTAAATGAGAAAAAAATCCGTTTAAATCAGCGTCTTCGCGATAGCGAATCAGTTTAATCAGCGTTCAAATTTTAAAAGCAAGAAATGAAGAATTTCAAAAATATATTATTAGCATTTAGTTTCTTAGTTACTTTCATCTCGAATGGACAAATTCTGCCTGTCCATTTAACCACAGAAATGGCTGAAAATCCCTTAGCAGTAGTTCAGAATCAGCCAAGATTTAGCTGGCAGTTGGTTTCAAAAGAATCTAATGCATCACAAATCGCCTATATTATTTTGATTGCTTCTTCTGAGGAAAAACTGCAAAATGACGAAGGCGATATCTGGAACAGCGGAAGAGTAAATTCTCTTAAAAACTTGAACATTACATATGGCGGTAATACATTAAAAAGCGAAACCAAATATTTCTGGAAAGTTAAAGTTTGGAATCAAACAGGAAAAGTTTCTAAATGGAGTAAGACAGCATTTTTCAGAACTGCTTCGTTAGAATCAGATTTAAATCCGGTTTGGATTGGAGCAATTACAAAAGCAGATAGTCATCTGCCGGAAGGCCGAAATTATCATTCAGCGACTTTCAATAGAGAAAAAAAGAATTCGTTTATCAATGCTTCAGATTCATTGTCACGCAGAAGCATTATGCTTCGTAAACCTTTCGAAGTAAAAAAAGAAATCAAAGAAGCTATTGTTTATATTTCAGGTTTAGGACATTATGAATTAACCATCAACGCTAAAAAAGTTGGAAACAGCCAGTTTGCACCTTTGTGGACAGATTATGATAAAACGGTTAATTACAATGTTTACGAATTAAGCGCCAAAGAATTTCAAAAAGGCGATAACGTAATTGGTGTTTTGTTAGGAAACGGAATGTACAATACATTGGCAGAAAGATATACGAAATTCTTCGTGAGTTTTGGCCCGCCGACTTTATTCTTTAAAATGAAAATCAAGTATAATGATGGTTCAGAAGAAATTATAAAATCAGATGGATCTTGGAAATACAGCAAAAGCCCGATTACTTATAATAGCATTTTTGGTGGAGAAGATTACAATGCCAATTTAGAGCAGAAAGACTGGAATAGAAAGGGGTTCAAAGATAGAGATTGGAAAAAAGTAGTCGTTCAGGAGGCCCCAAAAGGAGTTTTAAGACCACAGACAGCACCGCCGGTTACGATTCAGAAACAATACGAAGTTAAGACAGTAAAAGAGCTTAAACCTAATTTTTATGTTTTTGATATGGGGCAGAATCTTTCAGGATTTCCAACCATTAAAGTAAAAGGAAAAAAAGGACAGATAATCCGTGTTTGGGTTGCCGAAGGTTTAAATGAAGGGGGCACAATAGCGCAGGGGAGATCTGGAAAACCATATTATTACGATTATACTTTAAAAGGCGATGGAGTTGAAGAATGGACGCCAAAATTCAGTTTCTACGGTTATCAATATGTTCAAATTGAAAACATTAATTATAAAGAAGATAAGAATAAAGAACTTCCAACTTTGGTTGATTTAAAATCGAATTTCATTTATAATTCGGCGGGAGAAGCAGGAAGTTTTGCATGCTCAAACGAAATCTTCAATAAAACACACGAACTGATAAATAACTCAATCAAAAGTAATTTTCAAAGTGTTTTTACCGATTGTCCGCAGCGTGAAAAATTAGGCTGGATAGAAGAAATTCAGTTGAACGGCCCAGGTTTAATGTTCAATTATAACCTTGAAAATTACATTCCGTCTATAATGCAGAACATTTCAGATTCTCAACGCGATAATGGTTTAATCCCGACAATCGTTCCTGAATATGTAGTTTTTGGAGGTGATTTTACCGATTCTCCAGAATGGGGAGTTACAGGTGTGATTCTGCCTTGGATGTATTATGAATATTATGGTGACGCTTCATTATTAGAAAAATATTTTCCTGTAATGAAAAACTACGTAGATTATTTAGGAACAAAAGCTGAAAATCATATTTTGTCACACGGATTAGGAGATTGGTACGATTACGGAACTCACGCTGCAGGATATTCTAAAAACAGTCCGATTGCGCTTTCGGCAACTTCACACTATTATTACGGCGCTTATTTAGTAGCAAAAGCAGCGAAACTATTAGGTAAAACTGAAGATATTGAGAAATACGAAACATTGGCTTCTGAAATAAAAATGGCTTTCAATGAGAAGTTTTTTAATGCTGAAACCAAACAATATGGAACAAATAGTCAGTTTAGCAACTCAGTTCCAATTTTTATGAATATTGTAGAACCGCAGTATAAAGAGGCTGTAATGCAGAATTTATTGGCGGACATAAAAGAAAAAGGCGATCGATTAACTACGGGAGATGTTGGAAACCGTTATTTGTTTCAAGCTTTGGCAAGAAATGGCGAAAACGAAACGATGTATAAAATGCACAATCATTATGATGCGCCGGGTTATGGCTTTCAGATTAAATTTGGTTTGACGACTTTAACGGAACAATGGGATCCGAGAAAAGGAAATTCATGGAATCACTTTATGTTAGGACAAATTGAAGAATGGTTTTATCAAAGTTTAGCCGGAATTATGTCCGATCCTGAAAAACCAGGATTCAAACATTTCTTTATTCAGCCGGAAGTAGTCGGCGATATGACTTTCGCGAAAGCGGATTATCAATCGGTTTATGGAAAAATTGCTACTTCTTGGGAAAAGAAAGACGGCAAATTTATTTTGACGGTTCAAATTCCAGTAAATACAACGGCAACGATAAAATTGCCTGTTGCTAAAAATTCAGAAATAAAAATTGATAATAAAAAAGTAAGAACGGGTTTTGATGAAAAAGTTCAAAAGCCAGTTTTGGAATTTGGATCTGGTATTTATACGATAGAATGTAAATTATAGAACGCGGATGATGCAGATTCGCTATCGCGAAGACGCGGATTTATACGGATTTTTTGTTCTATTTGAAAATGTAAAATTGAATTGCCTCCAGTTTTAACTGGAGGTATAAAAAAATAAGTCACAAGGCTTTAGCCAAATAAATAAGTTCGGCTAAAGCCAATGTAGAAATCAAAAATATTTTCCTCCAGCTAAAGCAGGAGGCAATTCAAAAAAAATAAAAAAAGATCCGCTTTAATCCGCGTCTTTACGAAGTAAATCCGCGTCATCAGCGTTCAATTTTAAGCTAGTTTAACAAAAAAATAATGAAAATTAAAAACATATATACAGTAATTTTATTCCTTGCTTTGACATTTGCCAAAGCACAAAGCACTTCTGATACGAATTTCAGAAAACCGGTTTCTGAAAGTTTAAAGAAAATAGAAACTGTTTTTAACGTAACAATAAATGACGACAGAGGCTTATTAAAAGGAAAAGAACTCGATTATGCCGACTGGAGAATTGAACCGGGAAATTTGGCTGTTTCGTTAACCAATATTTTGGCTCCGTTTGAATTGATGTATTTTAAACAGCCTGATGGAACCTACATTATTCGTAAATATGAAAACCATAAAGTTTCAGTTGATAAAGGAAAGGAACGTTTGTTTTATTTAGAAAGCCTTTATTCGACTAAAGAAGAATGGGAAAAACGTAAAACGGAGTTAAAAGCTTGTATGATAACCTCATTTGGATTAGAAAAGGCTCCCCCAATGCCAAAATCTAAACCACTTTTAACTCCAAAGAGAATTTATAAAGATTACAGTGTTGAAAATATTGCTTTAGAAATCCTTCCGGGTGTTTATGCAACGGGATCGATTTACAAACCGTATCCGTTAAACAAAAAAGCAGCAGTTATTTTAACACCTGACGGACATTTCGGAGATGGAAGATATAGAAAAGATGAACAGTACAGATGTGCAATCATGGCTAAAATGGGAGCAATTGTTGTATCGTATGATTTATTTGCTTGGGGAGAATCTTTGCTTCAATTTCCAGAAGAAACGCATAGAAATAGTATTGCATCGACGGTTCAGGTTTTAACTGGAATTCGTTTATTGGATTATTTAGCAACCGTAAAAAATGCTGATATGTCGAGAGTTGGTGTTACTGGAGGTTCTGGCGGTGGTTCACATACCATGTTTTTAGCTGCAATTGATGATAGAGTAAAAGTTTCGGCTCCGGTTGTAATGGTTTCTTCTCATTTCTCAGGAGGTTGTCCATGCGAAAGCGGGCGCGGTATTCACCTTTGCGGAAATGGAACAAACAATGCAGAAATCTCAGCAATGATGGCGCCAAAACCACAATTGATTGTTTCTGATGGAAAAGACTGGACGTTGGCAGTTCCGGAATTGGAATTTCCTTTTATTCAGAGAACATATGAATTGTATGGAAAGAAAGATTTAGTTGAAAATGCTCATTTTGCAAAAGAAGGACATGATTTCGGAATTTCAAAGCGTATGGCTTTGTATCCGTTTATGGCGAAATATTTAGGTTTAGATTTGAATAAAGTGAAGAATGAAAAAGGCGAAATCGACGAATCGACTTGTGTGATTGAACCAAAAGAAAAGTTGTTTGTTTTTGGAGATAAAGGAGAAAAACTGCCTGCTAATGCTTTAAAAGACATCAACAAATTATATGAAATGTTCGGAGAAAAAAATCTGAAAGTTTACGAGGCTAAGAAGTAAAATAGAAGTTGCCACGAATTACACGAATTGGCACGAATTATTTTTTCTGCCACAGATTAAAATGATTAAAGGGATTTTTCTATCTCCTTAATCTGCTAAATCTGCGAGAGTATTTTTTTACGCAGATTTAGCAGATCTCGCAGATTTTTAATCAGTGGAAATCCTTTAATCTGTGGCAAAATAAATTAGAGAAATTGAAATAAAATTAAAAAAAGAAATTAGTGCAAATTCGTGTAATTCGTGGCAAAAAAAAATATTTATATGAAGTTAAAAATTAAAATAACAGCAATTTGTTTTGGAATTTTTTCCTTTACAGCAACAGCTCAAAGCGACCTGAAATTATGGTACGATAAACCAGCTGCAATCTGGAACGAAGCGTTACCTTTGGGAAACGGACGCTTGGGTGCAATGGTTTTTGGCGATCCTGCGGTCGAACGTTTGCAGTTGAACGAAGAAACAATCTGGGCAGGTTCTCCAAACAGCAATGCACATTCGAAATCGATAAAAGCACTTCCGATTGTTCGTCAGTTAATCTTTGACGGAAAATTTGATGAAGCACAGGATTTGGCTACGCGGGATATTATGTCACAAACGAATGACGGAATGCCGTATCAGACTTTTGGCAGCGTTTACATTTCATTCGCAGGACATCAAAAATATACTGATTATTATAGAGATTTAGATATCAGTAACGCCACAGCAAAAGTAAAATACAAAGTAAACGGCATAGAATTTACAAGAGAAATTCTAACCGCATTTTCAGATCAGGTTATTGTTGTGAAGCTTTTGGCAAGTCAGCCGGGACAGATTACTTGTAATGTTTTCATGAACAGTCCGATCGATAAAACGGTAGCTTCGACGGAAGGAAACCAGATTATACTTTCGGGTTTAGGAAGTAATTTTGAAGGCGTAAAAGGAAAAGTAAAATATCAGGGAAGATTAACGGCTAAAAATAAAGGTGGTGAAATCGACGCAAGTAACGGCGTTTTAAGTATCAACAAAGCTGATGAAGTAACTTTATATATTTCGATTGCTACTAATTTTAAAAATTATAAAGATATTTCAGGTGATGAAATTGCAAAAAGCAAAGACTATTTAGCGAAAGCGGAAACAAAAGATTTTGAAACGATTAAGAAAGCTCACATTGATTTTTATCAAAAATTCTTCAACAGAGTTTCTCTGGATTTAGGTTCAAATGATTTAGTTAAGAAACCAACAAATGAAAGAATCAGAGATTTCTCTAAACAATTTGATCCGCAGTTAGCTTCGTTGTATTTCCAGTTTGGACGTTATCTTTTAATTTCAAGTTCACAGCCGGGCGGACAGCCAGCAAATTTACAGGGAATTTGGAACGATATGGTAACGCCGCCTTGGGACAGTAAGTACACGACCAACATCAACGCCGAAATGAATTATTGGCCGGCACAGGTAACCAATTTGCAGGAAATGCATGAACCATTTCTTCAAATGGCTAAAGAATTAAGTGTTACTGGTGCAGAAACAGCTAAAACGATGTACAATGCAAATGGCTGGGTTTTACACCACAACACTGATATTTGGCGTGTAACTGCTCCGGTAGACGCTGCAGCTTCGGGAATGTGGCCGACTGGTGGTGCATGGGTTTGTCAGGATTTATGGGAAAGATATTTATATACAGGAGATAAAAAATATTTGGCAGAAATTTATCCGATTATGAAAGGAGCTGCTGATTTCTTTTTGGATTTTATGGTTATAGATCCTAATACAAAATATTTAGTGGTTGTTCCGTCAAGTTCTCCTGAAAACACACATGCAGGAGGAACTGGAAAAGCGACAATTGCATCTGGAACGACAATGGATAATCAGCTGATTTTTGATTTATTTACGCATGTTATGAAAGCTTCGGCTTTGGTTTCTCCAGATGCTGATTATGTAAAAAAAGTAAGTGATGCTTTGGCAAAAATGCCTCCGATGAAAGTGGGTAAATACAATCAGTTCCAGGAATGGCAGGACGATTGGGATAATCCGAAAGATAATCACAGACATGTTTCGCATTTATACGGATTGTATCCAAGTAATCAGATTTCGCCAATAAAAACGCCAGAATTATTTGAAGCCGCAAAACAATCCTTGATTTACAGAACAGACGAATCTACAGGCTGGTCAATGGGATGGAAAGTGAATTTGTGGGCGAGATTATTAGACGGAAATCATGCTTATAAATTGATTCAGGATCAACTGCATTTGGTAACAGCAGACCAAAGAAAAGGGGGAGGAACATATCCAAATATGTTAGATGCGCATCAGCCTTTTCAAATTGATGGGAATTTTGGATGCACAGCCGGTTTTGCCGAAATGTTGATGCAGAGTCAGGAGGATGCGATTCATTTATTGCCTGCTTTGCCAAGTGTCTGGAAAGACGGAAGCATAAAAGGTTTGGTTGCCAGAGGCGGTTTTGTAATTGATATGACATGGAAAAACAATAAAGTTTCGGAGTTGAAAATTTATTCGAAAATAGGAGGAAACTGCCGATTGAAAGTTGAGAATACTTTAAAAGGTTCTTCAATCAAAAAAGCAAAAGGGAAAAATTCAAATCCGCTGTTTTATGATGTGGAAGTGAAGAAACCGATTATTTCTGATCAGGCTAAACTGGATAAAGTAAAACTGCCAAATTATAATATTTACGATGTGAATATGAAACCAGGGCAGACGTATAGTTTTACAGGGAATTAATATCAACACGTTTAGACCTGACAGGTTTTTAAAACCTGTCAGGTCTAGTTTCGGTAAGTTTCCTGAAAGGTTTCCAAAACCTTGTAGGTATAAATAACAACTTGCAAATGAAAATAAGACACCTACAAGGTTTTGGAAACCTTGCAGGAGTGGGAAAGCATGAACGTCTCTTGCGTGAGTGATGGAAGTGGAGCTCTCCCGATTTTTCATCGGGAAGCGGGAACGGACAGCACGACCCAGAGGGGCACGCCCAAAGAATTAGTTTTAAAATAATAATTAAAATATGTTACAGCATTTTAAACATAAAATAATAACACTTTCTATAGTAATCGCTTGTATAAACAGCGGTTGCAAATCGGGTGCGAGGCATTCTCAAAAAGGAAAATCGGTTGTTTTAAAAGAAGAAAACTTCAAACATTATGTTGATTATTTCAATACGATGGAAGATGAAAATTTGAAGTTTGCTATTCCGAATGATAGTGCGTGGGCTTGGATGGAAAAGAATATTCCGTTGTTTGAATGTCCGCAGCAGAATTTTGAGGAAATTTATTATTTCAGATGGTGGAGTGCGAGAAAACACATTAAAAAAACACCTCAAGGATTTGCGATTACAGAGTTTTTAGTAGATCGTTCGTATGCCGATAAATACAATATGATCAGTTGCGCTTTGGGGCATCATATTAACGAATTTAGATGGGTTCATGATCCTCAATACATTGAGCAAGATGTTCATTTATGGTTTAGAGGAAATGACGGGAAGCCAATGAAAAAGCTAAGAACCTTTAGCAGTTGGACGGCCGATGCTTTATATAATCGTTATTTGGTCAATAAAGACGATAAGTTTTTACGGGATATGTACCCAGATTTGGTTGCGGAATATTCGGCTTGGGAAGGCGATAGAAAACGTAAAGACGGTTTGTTCTGGCAGTTTGATGTAAAAGACGGAATGGAAGAATCGTTGAGCGGTGCGAGAAAGTTTAGAAATGCAAGACCAACAATCAACAGTTATATGTTTGGAAATGCTGTGGCTTTGTCTAAAATAGCCAAAATGAAAGGCGATGCGAATCAGGAAAATTATTTTAAAGCAAAAGCGGATACACTTCAAAAATTGGTTGAAACCAAATTATGGAACCCAAAAAGTGAGTTTTTTGAAACGTTTACAGAAAAAGATACATTAGCGCAAGTTAGAGAAGCGATTGGATTTATTCCGTGGTATTTTAATCTGCCGGAACAAAATAAAGGTTTTGAAAAAGCCTGGGAACAGGTTAAGGATGAAAAAGGATTTTCGGCTCCATTTGGTCTGACAACGGCTGAAAGAAGAAGCCCGCGTTTTAGAACACACGGAACCGGAACCTGTGAATGGGACGGTGCCATTTGGCCATTTGCTAGTTCGCAGACGTTAACGGCTTTAGCCAATGTTTTGAATAATTACAATCAGAATTTTGTTGCCAAAACCGATTATTTCAAACAAATGAGCTTGTATGTAGAATCGCAATATTTTCATGGAAAACCATATTTAGGAGAATATTTAGACGAAACAACAGGTTATTGGTTAATGGGCGACAGAGAAAGAAGCCGTTATTACAATCACTCGACTTTCAACGATTTGATGATTACTGGTTTGGTTGGTTTGCGCCCGAGAGCGGATGAAAAGATTGAAGTAAATCCGTTGATTCCGCAGGAAAAATGGGACTGGTTTTGTCTGGATAATGTTTTATACCACGGAAATATTATTACGATTCTTTGGGATAAAACAGGAGAAAAATATAAAAAAGGAAAAGGTTTCAGGATCTTTAAAAACGGGAAGGAAATTGCCGTTTCTGAGAGATTGGTGAAGTTAGTTTCTCAATAAAATTAAAAATTGTTACGCAGAATTTTTCACGCAGATTTTAAACAGATTTTAGCAGATTAAAATAGATTTTTTGATGTATAATCTAATCTGTAAAATGATAATAAAAATCTGTGAACATCTGCTTAAATCTGCCAAATCTGCGTGAAACAAAAATCATCGCAAAGGCAATAAAATAAAATCATGAAAAAGTTTTTTTTACATCTTACAATAATTATTTCACTTATCACAATTTCGGCGAAAGCCCAAACAAAAATCATTGTGAGTGATTTAAAATGCGAAATGCTGACGAATCCTGAAGGAATTGATGTTTTGCAGCCAAGATTGAGCTGGAAAATAAAAGCGAACGTAAATGATGTAAAACAAACTCATTATCAAATTTTAGCATCTTCGTCTTTAGAAAAACTAAATGCAGGAAATGCAGATTTATGGGACAGCGGGAAAGTGAAAAGTGATGAATCTGTAAATGTGATTTATAACGGAAAAAAACTAAATGACAGACAAGACGTTTATTGGAAAGTTATTGTTTTTACCAATAAAGGCGAAGTAAAATTGACAGAATTGGCACATTTCAGCATTGGTATTTTAACGTATGCCGACTGGAAATCAACACGCTGGATTGGATATGAAAAAACTTCTCCGGGAGATAGTATTTCACAATATTCAAGATTATCAGCCCGATATTTACGAAAAGAAATCGACTTAAAAAAGAAAGTCAAAAGTGCCAAGGTTTATATTATGGGTATGGGCTTGTACGAGTTATACATTAACGGAAATAAAATTGGCGATCAGGTTCTGGCGCCCGTTCCTACGGATTATACGAAGAATGTAAAATACAATGTTTTTGATGTGACTTCGCAATTGAAAGAAGGAAGAAATGCATTGGGGACAATTTTAGGAAATGGACGTTTTTTTACGATGCGTCAGGATTACAAACCTTATAAAATCAAAACTTTTGGTTACCCGAAAATGGCTTTGCAGTTATTTGTAGAATATGTTGATGGAAGCAAAGATGTAATTCGCACAGACGATACTTGGAAGATTACGACCGACGGTCCAATTTTATCAAACAATGAATACGACGGAGAAGAATATGACGCCCGCAAAGAAATAAAAGGCTGGAATACCATCAATTTTGATGATAAAAAATGGCTTTCGGCAGTATATGTTCAGGAACCGGGCGGATTCTATGAAGGACAGATGTCGGCGAATATGAAGATAAAACGCGAAGTAAAACCTATTTCGATTAAACAAACATCAAAAGGAACATATATCTTAGATATGGGACAAAATATGGTGGGTTGGTTGCAATTGAAAGTGAAAGGAAATGCGGGCGACAAAATCACGATGAAATTTGCGGAATCTTTACAGCCAGATGGTTCGTTATACATTGCAAATTTACGTGATGCAAAAACGACTGATATTTATACGTTAAAAGGTGAAGGCGAAGAAGTTTGGGAACCTCGTTTTATTTTTCACGGTTTCAGATTTGTTGAAATTTCAGGATTTAAAACCAAACCAAGTTTAGAAAATTTCGTTGGAAAAGTCGTTTACGATGATATTGCTACAACGGGAACTTTTGATTCTTCGAACCCAATTATGAATCAGATTTTTAAGAATGCTTGGTGGGGAATTAGCGGAAATTATAAAGGAATGCCAATCGATTGTCCTCAGAGAAATGAGCGTCAGCCTTGGTTGGGAGACAGAACAACAGGAGCTTATGGAGAAAGTTTCTTATTCGATAATCAGACTTTGTACGCAAAATGGTTAGATGATATTAAAAATGCCCAAACGGTAGATGGCGGAATTCCAGATGTTGCGCCTGCATTTTGGCGTTATTACGGCGATAATGTAACTTGGCCGGGAACGTATATTACGGTTGCCGATATGTTGTATCAGCAATTTGGAGATAAAAAAGTGGTGGAAAAACAATATTCGTCTATGAAAAAATGGATGGATTATATGGAAGAAAATTATTTGGTTGATGATATCATGACCAAAGATAAATATGGAGATTGGTGCGTTCCGCCAGAATCGTTGGAATTAATCCGATCTAAAGATCCATCTCGTTTGACTGATGGCGAATTGATTTCGAGTGCCTTTTATTATCAGCTTTTAAATATCATGAAAAAGTTTGCCGTAATCGCAAATGCTGAAAATGATATTAAACATTATGACGAATTAGCTTCAAGAATCAAAAAAGCATTTAATACTAAATATTTTAATGCATCAAAAAATAATTACGCAAATAATACCGTAACAGCCAATTTACTGCCTTTGACTTTCGGAATGGTTCCAAAAGAATTACAGCAAAAAGTTTTCGAAAATTTAGTACATGAAGTTGAAGTGACTAAAAACGGTCATGTAAGTACAGGTGTTATCGGAACGCAGTTTTTAATGCGAACCTTAACCAATTTTGGTCGTGGCGATTTGGCTTTCAAACTTGCCTCAAACAAAACCTATCCAAGCTGGGGTTATATGGTCGAAAACGGTGCAACCACAATTTGGGAACTTTGGAACGGAAATACGGCCGATCCAGCAATGAATTCACAAAATCATGTCATGCTTTTAGGCGATTTACTGATTTGGTATTACGAAAATATGGCAGGAATTAAGAGCAATCCAGAAACTCCCGGTTTCAAACAAATCATTATGAAACCAGATTTTAATGCCGGATTAACTTATGTAAATGCGTCTTACGAATCAATTTACGGTACCATTAAAAGCGATTGGAAAAAAGATAAAAAGACTTTGGTTTGGAATATTATCATTCCCGTAAATACTTCTGCAGTAGTTTATCTTCCAACCAATGATATTTCGGCTGTTTCGATCAACAAACAAAAATTAGATAAAACGGCGCATTCGTATAAAACAGAAAAAAGTAATCTTGCTATTACACTTTCATCAGGTTCTTATATTTTAAACGTTAAATAAACAGCATTTTCAATAATTCGGGACAGTACAGGATACATCTTTAGTTTTTTAGTGTCATTTTTACATTTATTAAATAATTTTGTGCGAAAAATTATTAGTAATGTATTTATAATCAAAAATTTTAATTCATAATAAAATTAAAAATGAGAATAATAAAATTGACATTTGTCTTGTTTGGACTTTTCCTTTTAGGAAGTTGTAAATCGGCTTTAGAGAAAAAGACTTGGAAAGAAGGAATTTTAGTAGATCAGTTTGTTTACGATAAAGCGCCTTATCCGTCTTGTCATGCCATTACGATCGTCGAAGCTACAAATGGTGATTTAGTTGCTTCTTGGTTTGGAGGAACTCACGAAAGAAATCCTGATGTTTGTATCTACGTAGCCATTAAACCAAAAGGAAGCGACACTTGGAACGAAGGCGTAAAAGTAGCCGATGGCGTTATGAAAGACGGACCAAGATTACCAACTTGGAATCCGGTTTTATATCAAATTCCGGGGGGCGATTTAATGTTATTCTACAAAATAGGGCCAAAACCATCGGAATGGTGGGGCGCAATAAGAACTTCATCTGACGGCGGAAAAACTTGGTCTGAAGCACAAAAAATGCCAGACGGTTTCTTAGGACCAATAAAAAATAAACCTGTTTTATTAAGCAACGGAACTTTATTATGTCCGTCAAGTATAGAAGGCGACGGCTGGAGACTTCGTATGGAATCTACTCCAGATTTCGGAAAAACATGGGTCATGGGTGATACACTTGCTAGAGGAAAACAAAAAATCAATGCTATTCAGCCTAGTATATTATTTCACAAAGACGGAAGTATTCAAGCCATTGGTAGAACCAGAAACAGAGCGATTTTCAGCACATTCTCAAAAGACAACGGAAAAACCTGGTCTGATGTAGAATTAATCGGATTACCAAATAACAATTCAGGAACGGATGCTGTAACTTTAAAAGACGGAAGACATTTGTTAGTTTACAATCACGTTCTTCCTCCAGGAAAAGAAGCAAAAGGGCCAAGAACACCATTGAATGTTTCTGTTTCTAAAGACGGAATTCACTGGAATGCGGCTTTAGTTTTAGAAGATTCAAAAATTAGCCAATATTCTTATCCTTCGATGATTCAGAGTTCTGATGGAATGGTGCATATTGTGTATACTTGGAGAAGAGAAAAACTGAAATATGTAAAAGTGGATCCAAGTAAACTGGTTGCACTTCCAATCAAAAACGGAATCTGGCCGGGCGACGAAAACAAAGTGGTTACAGCTGTAAAAGCGGAAGAAGAGTAAAATAAATTGAACCATTAAGAGATTAAGAAAGTTAAGTTGTTGTGTTTATTTATTCTTTTAAAAAGAACATTAAGCTTAATTCTCTTCATCTTTTAATGATAATAGTAAAAGCATTGAAGCTTAATTTCCTTAATGCCTTAATGGTAAAACCAATTAACATGAAGCTAAATAAAAACTTAATTGTTGTATTGTTTGTCACTTTATCAACAACATTCAATAGTTGTGCAACGGCTCAGACTTTAAACAAAAAGCAGAAATATAAAGTTGCAGTTTGTGACTGGATGATTTTAAAAAGACAAAAATTAGGTGCTTTTGGTTTGGCTGCTGAATTAAAAGCGGACGGAATCGAACTCGATATGGGAGGTTTGGGAAATCGTCCCACTTTTGACAGTAAATTGGGTGATCCTGTAGAAAGACAAAAATTCTTAGATAAATCGAAAGAAACTGGTGTTGGAATCAGTTCCATTGCCATGTCTGGATTTTATGCACAGTCTTTTGCCACAAGAGAAATTACGCCAATGATTACGGACTGTATTCAGGCTATGAAAAACATGAAAGTAAAAGTGGCTTATCTTCCGTTAGGAACACAGACAGATTTGGTTAAAAATCCGAAATTACGTCCAGAAGTAATTAAAAGACTACAATGGGCAGGAAAAGAAGTTGGGAAAATTGGCGGAGTTATCGCAATTGAGACTTCTTTGAGTGCGACAGAAGAGAAAAAACTTTTAGACGAAGTCGGCTCAAAATATATTAAAAGCTCTTTTAATTTTGCTAATGCTTTAGATAATAAAAGAGATATTTCTTCAGAACTAAAAATATTAGGTAAGAAATATTTAGCTCAAATTCATGCTTCAAACACCGATCAATTTTGGTTAGAAAATGACAAAGCGATCGACATGCCAAAAATCAAACAAACTTTGGATGAAATGAAATGGAGCGGATGGCTAATTGTAGAGCGTTCTCGTGACGTAACACAAGTGCATAATGTAAAAGCCAATTACGGTGCTAATGTGGCTTATTTGAAGAAGATTTTCCAGAATTAATTTATAGCCACAGATTAAAGGATTAAAATGATTTTTAAAGCTATGTAAATCTTTTAATCTTTATCAAAAAATATCAAAAGAAAATCTGCTTAAATCTGCCTAATCTGCGTGCAAAAAATTTCACGCAGATTTTTATAGATATAAGCAGATCGAGCAGATTATTTTTAAAAGAATACCAAAAATAAATAGCATACTATGAAATATTTACAATTACTTTTTTTATGTTTTTATGTCTCTTTCGCGACAGCGCAGAACATCACTGTTGTGAGTGATCCGAGTTCGCCAAGAGCAAAATTTGGAGCAGAGAAATTATCTGAAACACTTTCAGCAAAAGGATTCAGTGTAACTTCTTCTGATAAATTCAAAAAATCTAAAGATAAAGTAATTGTTATTGGAGAAAAAGGAACTGATTTTTGGAAACAGAATGCCAAAAGCGCCAAAATCGATGACAGTAAATTAACGAAGAAAGAAGGTTTCCAGATTCGTACTCAAAATAATGTAATTTATATTGAAGGAACAGATGCTTCTGGAACTTTGTATGGAGCTTTGGAATTAACAGATCGCATTAAAAATTCAGGTGAGCTTCCTTTAGAAATTAATATCGAAGACAGTCCGGAAATGGTTTTGAGAGGAGCTTGTATCGGAATGCAGAAACCCGTTTATCTTCCGGGTCGTGACGTTTACGAATATCCGTATACACCGGAAACTTTTCCTTGGTTTTATGATAAAGCTTTATGGTTAAAGTATTTGGATATGCTGGTAGAAAACCGCATGAACTCACTTTATTTATGGAACGGACATCCTTTTGCTTCTTTGGTAAAATTAAAAGATTATCCGTTTGCGGTTGAAGTCAGCGATGAAGATTTCAAAAAGAATGAGGAAATCTATAAATTCTTAACGGTTGAAGCCAATAAACGTGGAATCTGGGTAATTCAGATGTTTTATAATATTATTGTTTCTAAGCCTTTTGCAGAACATTATAACATTAAAACACAAGATCGTTCGCGTCCAATTACGCCGTTACTTTCAGATTATACTAGAAAATCTATTGCTGCTTTCATTGAAAAATATCCAAATGTTGGATTAATGGTTTGTTTGGGAGAAGCCATCAATACCGTTGATGATGATGTGGAATGGTTTACAAAAACGATTATTCCGGGCGTGCGCGATGGTTTACAAGCATTAGGAAAAACAGAAGAACCGCCAATTATTCTTCGTTCTCACGATACAGATGGGCCATTGGTAATGGAAAAATCACTTCCGTTATACAAAAACTTATACACAGAAAGTAAATACACAGGAGAATCTTTAACGACTTACACGCCGGGCGGACCTTGGGGAGAAACGCATAAACAGTTAAGCGCTTTAAAGTCAATTCACATTGAAAACGTTCATATTTTGGCAAATCTAGAACCTTTCAGATACGGTTCTCCAGATTTTATTCAGAAAACGGTAAAAGCCATGCATAGTGTACACGGAGCAAATGCACTGCATTTATATCCGCAAGCATCGTATTGGGATTGGCCATATTCAGCAGATAAAACGAAAACTGGAGAACGTTTACTTGAAATGGATCGTGACTGGATTTGGTACAAAGCTTGGGCAAGATATGCTTGGGACAGTAAGCGAGATAGAAACGAAGAAGTTAAATTCTGGGATAATGATTTAGCTACGAAATTCGGAACGACTCAGGAAGCGGCCAATAACATTCTAAAAGCTTACGAAGAAACTGGAGAAATCGCTCCAAAAACATTAAGACGTTTCGGAATTACAGAAGGAAACCGCCAAACTTTATTGTTAGGAATGTTCGAAAGTCAATTAGTAAATCCATCAAAATGGAGAGTTTATCCGGGATTCCATGAATCATGCGGACCAGCGGGAGAATTGCTTTTAGAATATGCTAAAAAAGAATGGAATAAAGAACCACATTCGGGCGAACTTCCAACACAGATTATTGCTGAAATCACAGAACATGGAAGATTGGCTGTTGAAGCCATTGATAAAGCCGAGGCCAGCGTAACCAAAGACAAAGAAGAATTTGAACGTCTTAAAAATGATATTCATGCTTATAAGGCTTTCGCCGATTTCTTCTCAGAAAAAGTAAAAGCAGCTTTATTGGTTTTAAGATACAGTTATTCAAATGATATTGCTGATTTAGACAAAGCTTTGCCTCATTTAGAAAAGAGCATTGAGTATTATGAGTTATTGGTAAAACTGACAAAAGATACTTATTACTATGCCAACAGTATGCAGACTGCTCAACGCAGAATTCCAATTGGAGGAGACGACGGTAACAACAAAACTTGGGCTGAATTATTACCGCATTATGAACGTGAATTGGCTAATTTTAAAAGAAATTTAGAGAAGCTAAAATCTTCTAAAGATGGTAAAATCGAAACCAAAGAAGGAAAACCTTGGAAAACAGCTGAAGTAACTTTCATCGACGAAAAACCAGGAACTTATTTAGTAAAAACAGGAACAAAAGTCTACGGAACAGATATTTCTGAGTTAACTAAAATTGCTCCTGAACTTCAAAACCTTAAAGGATTCTCGTTCGTAGAAAACGATCAAAACGAAAAAGGAACCCATTTGAAGTTTAGAAACACAAAAGCAGTTAAATTAGTAGTTGGTTATTTCAATTCAGATCAAAAGAGATTTTTATTACCGCCAAGTTTAGAGACAGATGCAGCAGGAAATGCGCACGGTCAAGCCGAAGTGATTCTAGCAAGTGCAATGAATTTAAAAGATTTACCACGTGTAAACATTCATACTTATACTTTCCAGCCAGGCGAGAATAAATTAGATTTAGGAAAAGGAAAAGTATTGATTTTAGGTTTCATCGATGCAGATCAAACGATAACGTCACGTGATGTTGGGTATATTGATGCAGGAGAAAAAGCTGCTATAGACTGGTTGTTTTATTAATCTGCGTTCCTGCAAGGTTTTCAAAACCTTGTAGGTATAATAAAGCTTAGAATTAAAAAAAAATAATTTGGGCGTGTCCCTTCGGGTCGGGCTGTACGTTCCCGCTCTTTTTTTAGGCAATTTTTCTTTGCCTAAAAAAAGAGCTCCACTACCATCCCTCACGCGAACTCGTAGTTACCTTAGAACTGACAGGCTTTTAAAACCTTTCAAGTCTAATTTAGATTTCTACGTTCCTGCAAGGTTTTCAAAACCTTGTAGATATCTAAAATGAACGCTAAAAAATAAACCTACAAGGTTTTGAAAACCTTGCAGGAAATAGAAAATATGAATAGAATAGTTTTTTTTATTTTTTGTTTTTTTTCAAGTCTTTGCTTTGTTTGGAGTCAGAGTAAAGATTCGGGGAAGTTTCGTAAAGAAATTTCGCTGAATTCGTCTTGGGAAACCGTAATACTGGATAATCTTCCGCTGAAAGAAGAAGATTTTGTAGAAAATCCAAAAACTGATTCCAATTGGCAAAAGGTTAGTGTGCCTCACAATTGGGATCAGTATTATGGTTATAGAAGAACAAAACACGGAAATTTACACGGCACAGCCTGGTATAAAAAAACTTTAAAACTGGATAAAAAAGATGTTTCAAAACAACTTTTTCTCTATTTCGAAGGTGTAAGTTCGTATGCAACTGTTTGGGTCAACGGCAAAAAAATAGGAGAACACAAAGGCGGACGAACGACTTTTACATTAAACATTACAAAAGCTGTTTCTTTAGACAAAACAAATACAATTTTAGTTAAAGCAGCGCATCCATCCTTTATTGCCGATTTGCCTTGGGTTTGCGGTGGCTGTTCGGGAGAATGGGGATTTTCAGAAGGTTCTCAGCCAATGGGGATTTTCAGGCCAGTTTCTTTGGTAATTACAAACGATATTAGAATTCAGCCTTTTGGTGTCCATATTTGGAATGATAAATCGGTTTCAAAACAAAAAGCAATTCTTCATACTACAACCGAAATCAAGAATTACAGTACTTTACAGCGAAATTTAACCATCGAAAATATTCTTCTGGATGCTTCAGGAAAGAAGGTTGCTATCAATAAAAGCGACAACAAAATCAATTCGGGAGAAACAAAAGAAATAGCACAAACGCTTCCTGAGATTCAGAATCCGAAATTATGGTCGCCATCCAATCCTTATTTGTATAAATTGGTAACTTCAATTTATGAAAACGGAAAAATAATAGATCAGATAACAACACCTTACGGAATCCGCTGGGTGAGCTGGCCGGTTAGTCGTGATGGAAAAGACAATCGTTTTTTCATAAATGATGAACCTGTTTTTATAAATGGCGTTTGCGAATATGAACACTTAATTGGAAACAGCCATTCGTTTTCTGATGAAATGATTCATTCCAGAATCGAGCAGATAAAAGCAGGCGGATTTAATGCTTTTAGAGAAGCGCATCAGCCTCATAATTTAAAATATCAGGAAGAATTAGATAAAAATGGAATTTTGTTTTGGAGCCAGTTTTCAGCACATATTTGGTACGATACGCCAGAATTTAAGGAAAACTTCAAAACCTTATTAAGAGAATGGATTAAAGAGCGCAGAAACAGCCCGTCGGTTGTAATGTGGGGATTGCAGAATGAAAGTACCATTCCGAAAGAATTTGCTGAAGAATGCACTAAAATAATCCGTGAAATGGATCCGTTATCAGCTTCACAACGTATTGTAACGACTTGCAATGGAGGAGAAGGAACAGACTGGAATGTGGTTCAAAATTGGTCAGGAACGTACGGCGGAGATCCATTAAAATATCATTTAGAAATGACGACTCAGTTATTAAACGGCGAATACGGCGCTTGGCGTTCGACCGATTTACATACAGAAGGTGAGTTTGACCAAAAAGGAACTTTAAGCGAAAACCGTTTTTCTCAATTAATGGAGATAAAAGTTCGTGAAGCAGAATCGGTAAAAGATAAAATTGCGGGACAATTCAATTGGCTTTTTGCTTCGCATGAAAATCCGGGGCGAGTGCAGAATGGAGAAGGATTTAGAGACATTGACAAAGTTGGTCCTGTAAATTACAAGGGACTTTTTACGATTTGGGGCGAACCTCTGGATGCATTTTATATGTATCGAGCGAATTATGTTTCGAACAAAACCAACCCGATGGTTTATATTGTTTCGCATACGTGGCCAAGTCGTTGGGAAACAACCGGAATCAAAAACGGAATAGATATTTATTCGAATTGCGATGAAGTAGAATTGTTTAACGATGTAAATAAATCTTCTTTAGGAAAACTAAAAAATCCAGGAATCGGGCAGCATTTTCAGTTTAACAATGTCAATATTCAATACAATGTTTTATATGCCGTTGGATATGTAAATGGAAAAGCAGTTGCCAAAGATTATATAGTTTTAAATACACTTCCGAAAGCACCAAATTTTGATGCTTTAACAACAGATAAAACCGATATTACAAAAGCTAAAAGCGGCTATAATTACATTTACAGGGTAAATTGCGGAGGTTCTGAGTTGACAGATGCTGATGGAAATACATGGTTTACGGATACACATAAAAACGGAAAAAACACTTGGGGTTCTTTATCATGGACAGATAATTTTGAAAAGCTTCCTGATTTTTTTGCAAGCCAAAGAACAACTTTCGATCCAATAAACGGTACAAAAGACTCAGAATTATTTCAGAGTTTCAGATATGGTGTTGACAAATTGCGTTATGAATTTCCTGCGCCAGACGGAGAATATTTAGTAGAATTATATTTTACAGAACCTTGGTATGGAACTGGGGGCGGAATGGACTGCAAAGGCTGGCGTTTGTTTGACGTTGCCATTAACGAAAAAGTGATTCTAAAAGATTTTGATATTTGGGCAGAAGCTGGACATGACACTGCTTTGAAGAAATCATTCAAAGTAAAAAGTACAAACGGAAAGATTGTTATTTCGTTTCCAAATGTAAAAGCTTCGCAAGCGATAATTTCGGCAATTGCGATTGCAACAAAAGATATTCATGCAAGACCAGCGTCAGCATCTTCAAAAAACATAGAAAATTATGTACAAGAGACTTATAATAAAAGTCGTAACACTATAGCTTCTTGGTTAGATATTAATTCAAAACAATATTCAGATTCTGATGTTGTTTTTACCGAATTGCCTTCGGAAGTTTTTGGTGCAGATTATTTACAATTTTCTGATCATTCTAAAATTAAAGGAACTTTTTCTGCTAAAGAGGATTCGGATTTATATCTTTTTATAGATAACAAAAAGTTGAATTTAGAGCGATTTTCAGATTATAAAAAGCTAGAAGAAAAAGCTAAAAATAGTAATCAAACTGAATTTGTAATTTTTACTAAAAAAGTAAAAAAAGGAGAAAAAATCTCTTTTGATAATAGTGAAGAGATAACTACAATTGCAATCGTTCCAATTTATGATATGGGCGAAAAAGATGATTCAAGACCTGTAGTAATCATTGAAGCGGAAAATGCCAAAACCACGGGAACCGGAATTGAAAAAGGAAATTTCAAAAAAGCCGATTATATAGAGTTTACACAAAAAACAAATAACAGTATTCAGTTTGAAGTAAAACCTGGCGTTGCAGGAATTTATTTAATGCGTTTTAAATTTATGAACAGAAATGAAGCTCCGTTAAAAGTCAAATTCAAAATGGAAGATATGTACGGGATTTTAATGCGAAATGATACGATTGAATTTTTTCCCTCATCAGAAAAATGGAAAATTTTAAATACGACTTCTGGTGGTTATATTAATGCGGGAATGTATAAGATTACGTTGGAAGGTGATGATTTGAAAGGATTGATGTTGGATAATTTTGAGTTTCAATAATTGACGATTTGCCACGAAGGCACAAAGGCGCAAAGGTTTTTTTAACGAATTTTGATTGTAGAGACGCACAGCAGTGCGTCTACGTTCCAAATGTCCATAATGTGTGTTAGACACACTGTTGTGCGTCTCTACAGAAAAAAATGGGTGTAAAAAACGGCAATAATATCAACACAAAGCATATCGTAGAGACGCATAGCAGTGCGTCTACGCTCCAATTGTCCTACTGTGTGTTAGACGCACTGCAGTGCGTCTCTACAGATAAACGTTGCGGAGTTTCGAGCGTGAGCTTCAACTTTGCTCAGCCTGACAAACGGTGTCAAAAATAAGATTAGAATAAAAAAACATATTTATGATTAAACATAAAAACATTTTTCAAAAAGTTATAATTGCGTTAATGTTTTCAGTATCAATTTTTGCACAAAAACAGGCGAGAATTGTTGAAGACTTCAATAAAAACTGGAACTTCAAATTAGGAGATTATCCTGAAGCAGTCAATACTAATTATAATGTGTCAGACTGGAGAACACTTCAACTACCGCACGATTGGAGTATTGAAGGAACTTTCGATAAAGACAGCAAAACGAAACAAGCACAAGGATTTTTACCTGCCGGGAAAGGCTGGTACCGTAAAGTTTTTACTATTCCGGCGAGCTGGAAAAGCAAAACGATTTCGATTGAATTTGACGGTGTTTTTAAGAATAGCGAAGTTTTTATAAATGGAAAATCATTAGGAATTCGCCCGAATGGTTATATCTCTTTCAGCTATGATTTGTCTCCGTATTTAAATTATGGGCAGGCCAATACTATTGCTGTCAAAGTTGATAATGATGCTCAGCCAAACTCAAGATGGTATACAGGTTCTGGAATTTACAGAAATGTGAGATTGGTGACAAGTGAAAAATTGCATGTCGGAAAGTGGGGGACTTTTGTGACCACGCCTGAAGTTTCAACAAAGAAATCAAAAGTGCATTTAGAAGTTACAATTGATAATGATAATGATGCTGCCAGAGAATTTACATTGGTCACTTCTATTTTAGATGCTAAGAATAAAGAAATAGCTAATAAGATTTCTATAGAGAAAATTAAAGCTAAAACATTTGAAACGAAGGTGCATAATCTTGATGTTCTAGAGCCACAATTATGGAATACCGAAAATCCGTATTTGTATAAAGTAATTACAAAAATCTACGAGAAATCTGTACTAGTCGATAATTATGAAACTCCGCTCGGATTTAGATATTTTAATTTTGATTCAGAGAAAGGATTTTCGTTAAATGGTGTTCCAACGAAAATTTATGGAGTTTGTTTACATCATGATAACGGCGCTTTAGGTTCTGTAGAAAATATTCATGCGGTTAGAAGAAAACTGGCTTTGATGAAAGAAATGGGAGCAAACGCAATCAGAATGTCACATAATCCGCATTCGTTGGAAATGATGCAATTGTGCGATGAAATGGGATTTATTGTTCAGGACGAAGCTTTTGATGTTTGGAAAAAGAAAAAAGTAACCAACGATTACCATAAAGACTGGGATGCTTGGCACAAACAAGATTTAGAAGATTTTATCAAAAGAGACCGTAATCATCCATCGGTAATGATGTGGAGTATTGGTAACGAAATCAGGGAACAGTTTGATTCGACTGGAATTTCTATTACAAGAGAATTAGCTAAAATTGTAAAATCATTAGATATCTCACGTCCTGTAACTTCGGCTTTGACCGAAAATATAATTGAGAAGAATTTTATTTATCAATCGGGAACTTTAGATCTTTTAGGATTTAATTATAAACACGAAGATTACAAAGATTTTCCGGAACGTTTTAAAGGACAAAAAATATTGGCATCGGAAAGTGTTTCGGCTTTAGAAACCCGCGGACATTATGATTTTCCTGATGGAATTAAAGCTTGGCCAACAAAACACGGCGCTCCGTTTGACGGAAATGCAGACTGGACTGTTTCGGCTTACGATCAGGTGAAATCGTATTGGGGCGCAACGCATGAGGAAAACTGGAAAACGATCAAAAAGCAGGATTTCATGGCGGGAACTTTTATCTGGACAGGTTTTGATTATATCGGAGAGCCTGATCCATACCCGTATCCTGCGAGAAGTTCGTACTTCGGAATTGTCGATTTAGCCGGACTTCCAAAAGATGTGTATTATATGTACCAAAGTGAATGGTCAAAGAAAACAATGCTGCATATTTTTCCGCATTGGAACTGGAAAAAAGATCAGGAAGTGGATGTTTGGGCGTATTACAATAATGCCGATGAAGTGGAATTGTTTTTAAACGGAAAATCTCTCGGCATAAAATCAAAACAAAATGATGATCTTCATATTTCATGGAAAGTAAAATTTGAACCGGGAACATTAAAAGCGATTTCGAGAAAGAATGGAAAAGTGGTTTTAGAAAAGGAAATTCATACGGCTGGCGAAGCTTCTAAAATTGATTTAAATGCAGATAAAACTACTATCAAAAATGATACTTATGATTTGGTTTATGTAACGGTTTCAATAGTTGACAAAGATGGAAACTTATTGCCAAACGCTGCAGATTTAATCAATTTTGAAGTTACTGGCGGAGGAAAATTAGTTGGAGTTGATAATGGTTATCAGGCGAATTTAGATTCTTTTAAAGGGAATTCCTGTAAGCTTTTTAATGGAAAATGTATTGCGATTATTCAGTCGAATGGGAAGAAAGAAAATATTCAGTTGAAGGCTTCGACTGCTGGTTTACAGGCATCTGTAATTGAAGTTAAAGTGAAGTAAAATTTATCTCTCGCAAAGTCGCAGAGTCGCAAAGTTTTTTTGAACCATATAAGTTATATAAGTTAATTTAAGGTTTGGGTATTTTTTTGCCGCAAAGACGCTAAGTCGCAAAGTATTTTCTAAAGGATAAGTATTAAAAGGGAATTTTCAATAGCCTCCAGCTTTAGCTGGAGGCTATTGAAATAATAAAAGGCTTTAGCCAAAATGTAAAGTTCGGCTAAAGCCTTTTATATGACTTTATACATCCTCCAGCTAAAGCTGGAGGCAATTAAAAAAACTTTGCGACTTTGCGTCTTTATGAGATTAAAAACATAAAAGCTTAATTCATAACTTATAACTCACAATTCATAATTCATAATTAAACTTATAACTTATAAGTAAAATTCTTAGACTTGATTACTTTTCCATTATCAGTAATCATTATGCAGCTGTATTCAGGGAATTTTTGAAGTAAAAGCAAACCTTCCTTTTGGACTAAAACCATCAAAGAAGTGCTTAATCCGTTTGCGGTTTCGGCATTTGGACCAAAAACGGTGACGCTGCATAAACCGGTTGCGGGATATCCGGTTGCAGGATTTATAATGTGTGAATATCGTTTCCCGTTAAAAACAACGAATTTTTCATAACTGCCAGATGTCGTTACAGCACCTTGATTTAGTGGCACAACAGCCAAAACTTTTTCAGGTTTAAACGGATTTGTAATTCCTATTTTCCAAGGCTGTCCGTTGGGTTGTTTTCCCCAGGTGCTCATATCTCCAGAGCCGTTTATGATTCCGGCTTCGATTCCTTTTGCAATCATCATAGCTCGGCATTTATCAGTTGCGTAACCTTCGCCCAAAGCGCCAAAACCAATTTTCATTCCTTTTAATTTTAGGAAGATTGTCGATTCAACGCTGTCCAGAATAATATTTTTATAGCCCACTTTCTCAACCGATTTTTTTATGGCTTCCGCCGAAGGCATTTCGGTCATTGATCCGTCAAATTTCCAGATTCTGTCCATTGCGGCAAAACTAACGTCAAAACCGCCATTTGTAATTTCCGATAATTTTATGGCTCGTTGTGTAAGTTCAAAAACTTCACGATCTACTTTTATGGGTTTGATTCCGGCATTTTGATTGACCTGAGAAACTTGTGAATCTGGTTTCCAGTCAGAGATTAAATTTTCAATTCGGGTAATTTCTGCTATAACTTCGTTGATGTTTTGTTCGGCAGTTAAAGAATCTTTGGCAACAATACTAATGTCAAAACGTCCGCCCATAAGTAAAGTCGTTCTTTTTCGTAATATTTGCGAATGCGCTGATAAACAACAGCTAATTGCAAAAACACATAAAACTTTCTTTTGAAATAAATTTATAAGCATATATTAATAATCTATAATTTTTAAACACATAGTAACATAGTTTTTCTTTGTGTATAAAGGCGTTTCACTTGTTTCAACAAACGTAGCTTAACGGGTATTTCACGCAGATTTTAAAAAGATTTAAGCTGATAAACGCAGATTTTTTATTTAATCTGCTCAAATCTGCAGAATCTGCGTGAAACTTTTTAAGCGACAACATAGCTATGTGTTGAAAATCCTGATTTTCTTCAATCCTCTTTTTTTAAGATTTAATCTATGTTTCTATGTGTTTAAATAAAAAACATTGCCAGATAATCTCTTAATAGCAATCGGTTAATAATTGCCCATTTTCTTTATATTCTAAGAGACTTTTAGTTCCGTTAGCAAGGCACAATTCATCCAGAATTGTTTCAACATCTTTTTGCATGGCAAGCGATCCGCAAATCATAATAACGCCGCCTTGTTTCAATAAATCAATAAAAAAAGCAGTATCTCTTTTTATCAAATCCATTACATAAATATGTTCTGCTTCGCGTGATAAAGCAACGTGGAAATTATCCAAATATTCTTTTTGAATCATTATTCCGGCAAACTTTTTATAAGCTTGGAGTGTTGGTGTTTCCATTCTAAATCCGCTGTATAAATGTATTTCTTTCTTAGTCTTATTTTGTTCGATCATTCCTAAGAAAGGTGCAATTCCGGTCCCGTTTGAAATAAAAGCGACTTTTGGTGCTTTATTTGGAAAATGAAAAACTTTATTATTGATAATTCTGGCTTTGATTGTATCTCCAATTTCTAAATTATTTAAAAATCCAGAACCTAATCCGTTTGGATGCAGTTTTACAACTAATTGTACATTTCCAGAATGATTTCCGATAGAATAAAGACGTTCTCTCGAATCATTCGCCGGATAAATAGCCAGTAAATCACCAGAAGCAAATTTCGTTCGGCTATTGGCGCGTAAAGTCAATATAAAAGTATGTTCGGTATCAGAGATTGGTGTTTTATCTAAAACCATTAATTTCTGTAAACCTTTAGGAATGTGATTGTATAAAGATGGAGTAGTGACAAGCGGAATTTCAGCTTTGGCACTCCATAACTTAATCCATTCTACAAATTCTATTGCCGATTTATCATTAACTGTCTGCAAATCTAAAAAGCGTTCTGCCCAGCTTTGAGTTTCTAAAAATTGGTCAATTTCAATTGCAAATTGACAGAAATCAGGATATGATTTAGATCCAAAACCAACGACAGAGAATTTAATTTTCTGTTCCTGATTTTGTTTCTGTAAAAGTGCTTTAAATTTTGTTCCGTTAGAAGGTGCGTCTCCTAAACCATGTGTTGACGAAAAAACGATAATATGTTCTGCTTTCGGGTAAACCGAAAAACTATTTAATTCCGCAATAAAAGCTTTTTTTCCGTGCCCAATTAATTGTTTCAAAATAGCATTGGCAAATCTAAAAGAACTTCCATTTTCAGAACCAACTAAAAGAATGTACTTACTTTCATTGGCCTTGAATTTATTTTTAATTAGGCTTGATCTTCTTTTTAAAGTAATCGCAAAACCAGAATAAATAAAGAAAAGGATATTGATACAAGCAATGGCTAAAATAACTGCCCAGATTCCGTTAATTCTTCCTGTATGAAGGTCAAGGCTTAAGGCCGATAATTGAACGGTAAACGGTGAGCGTTTTTCAGAAATCAAAGTTCCATCAGCCTGATTTACTTCAATTTTACGATCTTTCAGTTCAATGATATAATATTCTTCCGGATCATCGGTAAAAGGAAATTCTATTTTTTTTACGTCAGACAAAAGTATGGTTTTAAAGATTGAAGTTTTTTTGGCTTCCGCCGAAAGTTCTGTTTTTACAGGTTTCGCTTTTTCTTCACCCATAAAAAAGTTGAATCTTTCGAGCGATAAATACGTTCCGGTAAGCGCAATAATGAAAATCGGAATTAAAGCTAAACGTCCTAAAACAACATGGTAATATTGGGCAAAATATTCTTTTATGACTTTCGAAAAGAAATTACGGATTCCTCTTTGTCTTTTCAAAACAAGTACAAAACCCGAAATGGAAATCAATAATAAACAAAAAGAGATTACGCCCACAAAAAAGCGTCCGGTTTCATGAAGAAACAGCGAACGGTGAAAACCGGTAACCCATTGAATAAATTCGCTCTTTTTTTCAGGCTTTCCTAATGCTTTTCCGGTTTTAGGATCAATGTAAGCATTAATGTCATTTCCATCTGCATCAATTGCCTGCAGTGTTACGAATTGATTGTAATCGACACTTAATTCTGTAATTTCTGAGTATTCTTTCTTTAATACAGGCAGGGTTTCTCCCAACGTTATTTTATCAAAATTGGCTGCTTTATACGGAAGTGTTTTTTCCTGTACTGCATCAACAGCCAGAATGATTCCGGTAACAGATGCTAAAAGCAGAAATATCGAAGAAAATAAGGCTAAAGCCAAATGTGTGTAGCGCCAGAAAGAAAGAGTCATTTAGTGTATTCTAGAAATGTAATAAAATGTTTAAAGCTTTGCCAAAATTAAAAAACTTTGACAAAGCCTGAATTCAAGTTTAAGCAGAAAAAATAAATTTCATGCTTATTATGAGGTTAAGAAATAATTACTAAAAATTATATTTTGTTTAGTCGTACATATTTGATGTAACCTTTTCCGTCTGTTTTATCAGCTAAACCTTCTGTTGAAAGCGGAATTTCAAGATCACTTACGTAATATTTCTGGTCTTCAACAGCAGTTTCAAAACGTAATTTGTAACCTTTATTGATTTTTGAATCTTCAATTTCAATTGTTGTCACGCTGCGATCACCGCCAGTTACAGATGCGCCTGTTTTTGCACTGATATCTTCTCCTTTTTGAGCGTGGAATTTATTCCATTCTTTTAAAGATTTGTACCATTTTTTATCGTCGCCCATTACATAAAGCGTTTTTTCGTATCCGCCAGTTGGGTTAATAAGCGAAACTACGATATAGGCACCTTCTCCCATATAATTTGTCATTTGAAGCATGCATTTGTATTTACTTGATTGTGCATTTGATTGTAAGGCAACAAGAAAGATAAGAGCGCTTGTAAGAGCTATTTTAAATATTGATTTCATTTTAATTAATTATGAATTATGAATTATGAGTTATGAATTATGAGTTATGAATTATGAGTTGTGAATTATGAGTTGTGAATTATGAGTTGTGAATTATGAGTTATGAATTATGAGTTTTTTTTTTTGAATTATAGTCTATAAGTAGTCTACAACTCATAACTTATAACTCAAAACTCATAACTTAAAAAAAACTATTTTAAAAAGTCAATTGATACGTTGTTTTTTGTAAGCAGTTCATTTTCTTTAGCCAGGGCATAAGCTGTTTCATCAAATTCTGTGTTGATGTCTTTTTTTGCTCCGGCAGAAATAAGATATTTTAAAACAGCATCATCTTTAGATGTCATTGCCGCTCTGTGCAAAGCTGTTAAACCATCTTTGTTTTTAGCATTTATATCTGCTTTTAAATCTGTTATTTTTTTAAGAAGTGCGATGTCATTTTTTGTAATCGCTAAATGGTACAAAGTATTTCCGTCTTTTTGAGCTGCTGCTAAGTTTAAACCTTTGTCCTGAAGTAATTTTACTTTTGCATCAAAAGGATCAGCAGTAGTTTCTTTTCCGGCTGGACGGTAAGATTGAACCAAATAAACACCTAAATTGTTTCCGTCTTTGTCTTTTACATTTACATCAGCGTCTTTGGCTAAAAGTAAAGCTACAGCTTCTGGAGTTCCAGATCGTACCGCGTTTGTTAAAGCCGATTCTCCTTTTAAGTTTTGTGCATTAATGGTTTTTGCAATTGGAAGTAAAATTTCTAAAACCGCAGTTTCTTTAGCCGAAGCTGCAGCCATCAAAGGTGTATTTCCTTCTTTATCAGCTTTATTTGCATCGGTACCTTTGCTTAAAAAATATTTAACGATTTCTGCCTGATTTGGTTTTCCTGCTAAAATATGCAATACATTTTGTCCTGCTTTATTTTGTGCATTTGCTTTTAGTTTTACTTCTTCAACTAAATATTTATAAGTCTCAATAGTATTCGTTTCTCTACGGCTTCCTTGCGCTGCAGTAAAAAGAGCATTGTCATTTGGTTTTATTCCTTTTTCAAGAAGTTTTTTCAGGAAAGGAATGTTTCCAGATCTTGCTGCATAAGTAAAAGCAGTATTCCCGTCATTATCTACATCTTTAAGAGATAATCCTTTTGTAGAAAAATATTCAGCAGCTTTTAAATCCTTATCAGAAGATATTGCCAAAAGCAATAAGTTCGCGCCGTTTGCATATTTTTTCTTCGGATCAATTCCGGCTTTAAAAAAAGCTTCGTATAAAGCAGGATTTGCTTGTCCGTTTGAAGCTGCAAAATCTGCAGGAGCGGTACCATGGCTGTCTTCAAAATTAACATCAGAACCTTTTTTAATTAAATATTCAACTAATTCTGTATTTCCTCTGTAAGCTGCCCAGTGTAAATATATACGATTATCATGCGTTAATTTTGTTATGGAGTTTCCTGGCTGATCGATTAAGAATTTGATTGTTTCATTTGGAGCATCATTGTTGATGGCCAGTGTAGTAACATCAAAAGCATTTATGTTGGCTTCTGCCGGATTGTTTCCTTTTGCGATTTCTGCTTTTACTGTTTCGACGTTTGGAGACGTTTTCCAGAATGATGCTTCTAAAAGCGCATTTTTTTGCTGTGCATTAACAAATGAAGCAGCTGCAAATGCTAAAGAAATAAAAAGATTCTTTTTCATATTTTGTTATGTTGTTTATTGGAGTTCTCGTTCCAAATATTATAGATGAGATTAAAGTCTATTTAGAATAAATCAAAATAATCGCAAATGTAAAGATTAATATTTTTATAGCAAGTTTTATTGCTTTTAAAAGTTTAATTCTAACGAATTTTAATCTAATCCTAAGTTTTTATCTCTCTTTTTCTACAACAGCGATTTTTGAAAATTGTAAGACAGCAGTTTAATATTTTGGTTTAATAAGTGTTTAATCTTTTTTGCTATTTTAAAATTTAAATATCTGATAATTAGTTTTTTAATGTTTGTTAAAATAGAACATTTTCTAAATTTTAAATTTTATTTTCTATCAGATGAAACTCTTCTTAAGATGAAATTTGACGTTTACTTTTACTTAAAATTGGATCAAAAAAGTCCAAATTTGAACTTTGGATGTTAATAACTGTTTTTTCATTCTACATATTTTTTTCCATTTTTATGTTGACAACTTTATTTAGATTCAGTTTAAATAACTGGTATTTGGGCAACTAAGAAAAATTATGTGCTTGTTAATAAATTGTTTTTTTAATGTTTTTCAACCTCATTTTTTCCTGTTGATAATTGTTCGGATTTTTAACATCAAAACCTAGTCTAAAGGAGAATCGTGGGTTAATTTTGTATGTATAGAAAACGCAGTTCCCCACCTCAAATCCTGTTAATTTCTATTCTTACTTAGTCACCGTTAAATACTATATATATGTCTATATTTGATAAAAGAGTCAATTATAAACCTTTTGAATACCCGGAGGTTTTGCAATTTACAGAAGCGATAAATAAAGCGTATTGGGTTCATACAGAAGTTGATTTTACTGCTGATACTCAGGATTTTCATGCTCATTTAACAACTGCAGAAAAAACAGCTGTGAAGAATAGTTTACTGGCAATTGCACAGATTGAGGTAGCTGTAAAAAGTTTTTGGGGAAACATTTATGAGCACTTTCCAAAACCTGAATTTAATGGTTTAGGGACGACTTTTGCTGAGTGCGAATTCAGGCATTCTGAAGCATATTCCCGCCTTCTTGAAGTATTAGGTTATAACGATGAATTTGAAAAATTGCTGGACGTTCCGGTTATCCGCAGACGTGTAGATTATCTTTCCAATGTTTTAAAAGATACTCGTTCTCAGGACAATCGTAAATATATGGTTTCGCTGATTTTATTCAGTATTTTAATTGAAAACGTTTCGCTTTTCAGCCAGTTTGCTATTCTGCTTTCTTTTACAAGATTTAAGGGTTACATGAAAAATGTAAGCAACATCATCGCGTGGACTTCTATCGATGAACAGATTCATGCTAATGGCGGAATTTTCATCATCAATAAAATTAGAGAAGAATTTCCGGATTATTTTGATGCTGATACTTTAGAATTGATAAGAGAAACGGTTAAAGATTCTATTTCAGTTGAATCAGACATATTAGACTGGATATTTGAAGAAGGTGAAATTGAAAGTATTAAAAAAGGTGATTTAGTGAATTTTATGAAATTTAGACTTGACGAAAGTTTAAAACAAATTGGAATTCCAACCATATTCAATGTTAATATTGAAGACTACAAAGCTTTGGCTTGGTTTGAAGAAGAAGTTTTTGCGAACAGTCTGGATGATTTTTTTGCAAAACGTCCTGTAGAATATACCAAACACGATAAAAGTATTACGGCAAACGATCTTTTTTAAAAGCAAAACAGTATGAGTACAATAGATACAAATGAAGTAAATAGTCTTCCGCATAATGAAGCAGGAACCAAAATGTGGTGGAAGAACTCTGAGAGTGAACAAATTTTAAATCGTGGTTATCTTTTAAAAGGTGAAACGGTAGAAGGTGCAATTGACAGAATTTGTACTGCTGCCGCAAGAAGATTGTATAAACCGGAGTTAAAAGAGTCTTTTGTAGAAATGATCGAGCGCGGCTGGATGAGTATCAGCTCGCCGGTTTGGGCAAATATGGGAACCGAAAGAGGTTTGCCTATTTCTTGTTTTAACGTACACGTTCCGGATAAGATTGAAGGAATTACGCATAAACTGGGCGAAGTAATCATGCAGACTAAAATAGGCGGTGGAACATCAGGTTATTTTGGCGAATTGCGTGAACGCGGAAGTGCGGTAACGGATAACGGAAAGAGCAGCGGTGCAGTAAGTTTTATGAAACTTTTTGATACGGCTATGGACACGATTTCGCAAGGCGGAGTTCGTCGCGGCGCATTTGCAGCTTATTTAGATATTGATCATCCAGATATTGAAGAATTTTTGAAAATTAAAAGTATTGGAAATCCTATCCAGAATTTGTTTACGGGAATTTGTGTTCCTGATTACTGGATGCAGGAAATGATTGATGGTGATAATGATAAAAGACAAATTTGGGCAAAGGTTTTAGAAAGCCGTCAGCAAAAAGGACTGCCTTATATCTTTTTCAGCGATAATGTAAATAAAAGCAAACCGCAGGTTTATAAAGATCAAAACCTGAGAATTAACGCGAGTAATTTATGCAGTGAGATTATGCTTCCGTCAACTCAGGACGAATCGTTTATTTGCTGTTTATCATCTATGAATTTGGAGCTTTACGAAGAATGGAAAGATACTGAAGCGGTAAAACTGGCTATATTTTTCCTTGATGCAGTATTACAGGAATTTATCGAAAAAACAGAAGGTAACTATTATCTTTCTGCAGCAAATAAATTTGCTAAAAGACACCGTGCTTTAGGTTTAGGTGTTTTAGGATGGCATTCTTATCTGCAAAAAAATATGATTCCGTTTGAAGGAATGGAAGCTAAATTGAAAACGACAGAAATTTTTAAACATATAAGCGATAAAGCGGATAAAGCAACTCAGGAATTAGCCAGAATTTATGGTGAACCAGAATTGCTAAAAGGTTACGGAAGACGTAATACGACAACAATGGCAATTGCGCCAACGACTTCTTCTTCGGCAATTTTAGGGCAGACTTCCCCGGGAATTGAGCCTTTTAGCAGTAATTATTATAAAGCTGGTTTGAGTAAAGGTAATTTTATGCGTAAAAACAAATACCTGAAAAAACTGCTTGAAGAAAAAGGCTTGGATAATGAAGAGGTTTGGAGAGAAATTATGCTAAATGGGGGAAGTGTTCAGCATATGTCTCAGCTTTCTCAAACGGAAAAAGATGTGTTTAAAACGTTTAAAGAAATCAGTCAGCTGGAGATTGTACAGCAGGCAGGAATTCGTCAGAAATTTGTTGATCAGGGACAGAGTTTAAATCTTAATATTCCGGCTGAACTGCCAATTAAGGAAGTAAACCGATTAATGATCGAAGCCTGGCAATTAGGGGTAAAAAGTTTGTATTACCAAAGAAGCCAAAGTGTTTCTAAAGAATTGGTTACAAGCTTGGTTACTTGCAGCAGTTGTGAATCGTAAAAAAAATCAAAAGCCAAATCTTATCTAGATTTGGCTTTTTTATTTGGAAGTTCTAAACTAGAATATCAAAAAGAGTTTCACGCAGATTTCGCAGATTTCGCAGATTTTTTTTAACACATAGAAACATAGATTTTATTTCGTTTAAAAGAGTGAAAAAAAATCTAGATTTTTACACATAGCTATGTTTGTTTAAACAAGTGAAACGCCTTTATGGACAAAGAGAAAACTATGTTTATATGTGTTTAAAAAATAAACCTCCAAAATCATTTGATTCCGGAGGTTTTCACAACTAACAACTAATATTAGAACTTCACAAGCAAAGATGCTTTTACAGTTCTTGGTGACTGCGGATTGAAGAAATTCCCCCAATATGCTTCATCGGTTAGATTGTCTGCTTTAATGGCAATTCTATATCTTGCCTGCTCATAAAAAAGAGAGGCGTTTAAAGTATGAACTTTTGAAATTGTAACTGTATTTGAAGAGCTTAAGAAGCTGTCGCCTCTGTAATTTCCGCCAAAACCAATTCCTAAGCCTTTTGCATTACCTTGTTTAACAGTATAACTTAACCAATAGTTTATAGTGTTTTTTGGTGTGTAAGCTACATGTTTTCCGGCATCAGTTCCGTTTAAGAATGTAGCATCAAGATTTGCGTATCCTAACATAATATCAAATCCTGCAAATGGATTCGCAAATAACTCTAATTCAAAACCTTTATTTTTCTGAGTTCCATCTTGTAAACTAAACAATTGATTGTTTGGATCCATTCTCAGTTTATTGTCTACTTTAATATCAAAATAACTTGCCATTAAAGTCAAACGGTTTTGGAATAAACTCGATTTAAATCCAAGTTCCCATTGTGTTGCTTTTTCAGGATCGGCTTTTTGCATTGTTCCGTTTCCAGTTCCATCATCTTTCAAGAAACTGTTGATGTTTTTATTTCCTCCTAAATAGTTTCCAAATACGGCTAATTGTTCAGGTAAAATTTCATAAACTAATCCAAATTTTGGAGTCCACGCGCCTTGATCGAAAGAAAAATCAGGATCTTCTGCATTTGGGACTGTAGCACTTGGCGACATTTCTTTAGAATATTCGTAACGCAGACTTGTCATTAAGTGCAATTGCGGTAAAATATCTAAAACATTAGAGAAATAAATACTATAACGATCGTTTACATAACCGCCGTTCCAAGAAGGATTGGTTTGAATTGCTTTATCAAAATCCTGTTTTGACATATAAGGAGCAACTGTAGTATAATTGAATGTATCATAATTAGCAGAACCTCCAACATAAATTTCATCATCTCTTAAATAGTCAACTCCAACTAAAAGACGGTTGCGCATTTTTCCAATTTTAAAATCTCCGTTTAAATATTGCTGAATGGTTGTAAAATCAATATCGTAACGAGCAGAACCGATGCTTCTTGCGACTTGCTGCCCAGTTATAGTAGCGTTGACATAATTTGGTGCATATAAGCTGTACGAATGTCCAAAAGAAGTTGTAGAAGTCCATTGATCGCTTAATTTATATAAGGCATCAACAGAGAAAATTGTAGAAGCTTTTTCGAATGTAATTTCGTTACTGCTAAATGATAATTTTCGAACAGGATCTAATTCACTTACATTCGTAATTCCGTCAGCATTTAAATAAGGGCGTCCGGCGCCGTTGATTTTATAAATATCAGCTTCAACAATAAACTGAAGTCTGTCGCTTGCTTTGTATGTAAAAGCCGGTGCGACAAAAAAACTTTCGGCCCAGCCGTAATCCTGAAAACTTTTTTCTTTTCTGTAAGCTGTATTTACTCGGCCTAAAAATGTAGAGTCTTTGCTTAACGGACTATTGATATCGGCTGTTAAACGATTATAGCCATAACTTCCGGTAATATAGTTGATGTTTCCGCCAAAAGCTGCGTATGGTTTTTTGGTGATACGATTAATGATTCCGCCATAGTTTGCACGACCGTGTCCGCCAAATAAAGTTCCAGACGGACCTTTAATAACTTCGATGTTTTCGATATTTGCCATATCATTTTCGGTCCAGTTTCCAAGCATTTTCCCATCTCTGTAAAAAGCCTGATCGTCAAATCCTCTTAAATAAGAATACGATCTTACACCAGGTTCAGATCCTCCCGAAACAACTCCGGCTGCACTTTTTAGGGCATCATCAAAATTGGTTAAAACCTGCTGTTCGATTATTTTTGAATTTATAACCGAATAAACCTGTGGGTTTTCTAAGTTTTTAAGCGGCATTCTGGCTACGTAAACACTTTCTTTTGAAGATATTTTCTTTTTATCATTGGTCACAATTACTTCCTGAAGTTCTTTATTTGAAACTTTTAATTGTAAGTTGAGTGGAGTAGTAGCGTTTTCTGTAACGGTAACTTGTTCTTCAAGGGTTTCATATCCGGTAAGAGAAATTTGAGCTGTATACGTTCCTGATTTTACTTTATTAAATTCAAAAACTCCGTCTTCATTGGTAAAGACGCCAAATTTTGTATTTTTTAATATTACGTTTACGAAGGATGCTGGATCACCATCTGATGTTGTGATGGTTCCTTTTATTTTTCCATTGTTTTGCTGTGCCTGAACAATCAGTGCCGAAAAGAACAGGCATAGTAATAATGTGAATTTGTTAATTCTTTGATTTTTGAGATTCATGGTTTTTAATGGTTTGATTTTAATTTGTATTATTTAGACTAAATAAAAACAATGCAAATGTAGAAATTAAAATGAACCATTCTAAATTTTTTTATATCAATTAAAACAGAATATGTTAAACGGAATTTGAATCGTTGTTTTTGATTATTTGAGATGATAAAACGTCATCTTTTTAAGCTGCAATTTTTGATATTTGTATGAATAGTAAGCAGCAATTTTTTGAGTGATATTCTAAATTAATTATCATAAAATATTAATTTAGCAGCCAGAAATTATCATCCAAAACAAATAAATACCCGCAGTAAATGGAAAATATCACAGTAATTATAATGTTACTTTTTGGCGTAGCTTTTCTTAGTTTAGTAAGTAAAAGGTATAATTTTCCAATACCAATTGTACTGGTACTTTGTGGTGTAATTATTAGTGTTGTGCCAGGACTTCCGGTTATTGCACTGAGTCCTGAAGTTGTTTTTATTATATTTTTACCGCCGCTTTTGTATCACGCCGCATGGCATACAAGCTGGTCTGAATTTAAACAGACAATCCGCCCGATAACTTTGGCAGCTGTTGGTTTGGTTTTTTTTACTACAGGATTAGTTGCTGTTGTGGCACACTGGCTTATAGATGATATTTCCTGGCCGTTAGCTTTTTTGCTTGGTGCTATTGTTTCGCCTCCAGATGCGGTTTCTGCAACGTCAATTACTAAAGGTTTAGGTCTGCATCCAAGATTAATTGCCATTCTTGAAGGTGAGAGTTTGGTGAATGATGCCAGCGGTCTTGTGGCGTATAAATATGCTTTAACTGCAATTACAGCAGGGAATTTTGTTTTGTGGCAGGCGGGATTAAACTTTGTTTTGATGTCGGTTTTGGGAATTGCAATAGGCTTAGCTGTTGGGTTTATAATGTATTATATCCATAAAAGATTTGTATGTGATGACATTATTGAGGTAACACTTACGTTACTGACACCATTTTCATCTTATCTAATAGCGGAACATTTTCATGGTTCCGGAGTTCTGGCAGTAGTAGCTACCGGGCTTTTTTTGGCTGCAAGATCCGGAGCTATTTTTTCGCATGAAAGCCGAATCATGACCAATACGATATGGGATGTTTTAAGTAATATTCTAAATGGTTTAATCTTCATTTTAATTGGATTGCAGCTGCGACAAATTATTGAAGGAATCAGTAATTATTCTGGAGATTCGTTATTTATCTGGGGAGCTGTAATTAGTATTGTTGTGATTGTCGTTCGTTTTTTATGGGTAGTTCCGGCAACGATGATTCCGAGAATGCTGAGTAAAAAAATTCGAATGAAGGAAGAGTTTGATTATCGAAACATGATTATTTTTGGATGGTCGGGAATGCGCGGTGTAGTTTCGATGGCTGCGGCTTTGGCACTTCCATTGATGCTGAATAAAACCGAAGAATTTCCGCTTCGTAACCTGATTATTTATCTGGTTTTTTGTGTAATTCTTTCTACTTTGGTTATTCAGGGATTGACGCTTCCGTGGCTTATTAAAAAACTTAAAATTCAGCGTTATTCTATTTTGGCCGAAGAATATGATGTTCGAAATATTATTGTTTCTGAAACCATTGCACATATTGAAGATAATTTATCACTGCTCGATGATGAATTACTGCATAATATTAAAAGTAAATATGAAGTAAAATTTAATCGTTTACAGAAGACAGAACTTCCTGCAAACTTTTTTGGAAACGGAAAAGTATTTGGAAATGAAATTTTTAATGATTTTACCAAAATTCAAATTGATCTTTTGAATGTTGAGCGCGGTAAACTCGAAATTATGCATAAAGCGGGTTCAGTAAACGAAGAGATTTTTAGAAAAATAGAAAAAGAACTTGATCTTGAAGAAACCCGTCTTTGGATGGAAATGTATGAGGAATAGCAATTTTATGACTTAAAAATCAATTTTATAAGAATTTTGCATTGATTTCTTTGATTCATATAAATGATAGCTGTAATTATGTAATGGTTTTGATAATCAGAAAGTTAAATTTGAAATATTAAAATGAATGCAAACAGAAAAAAATATAATTATGAAAACGATATTAAAAATTAAAATTGCAATGTTGATCTTGTTAACGGGATTGGCATTTTCGTGTAAGAAGAATGAACCGGCGATAGAGTCTCAAAGCAGTATAGATTCGACTGAAGCTATTATTGATACTGTAGGGCCAGATGTAGATACAGTTACAAATGATACAGTTAGAACTATTAAAACAGATTCTGTTAAAAAGTAGAATATAGAATTATTAGAAATTAAAAACCTGTAATAGATTGCCCGTTACAGGTTTTTTTTGCTGTTTAGAATGGTTATAACGTTTTTTTATGTTCAAAATAGTATTTTTGAACATAAAAAAACAAACTTATGAAAATCGCAAAATTTATTAAATTTTTCTCTTTTACTTTATTGATCGCATGTATTGTGAGCTGTACGGTTCATCACTCTTCTTCTTCATCGGGAAAAATTCCTCCTGGACAGGCTAAAAAAGCGTCGGGAAGTAAAAGTGCAAAAGCGTATGCTCCGGGTCAGCAAAAAAAGAGAGGATAATAGTTCTAACTTTGGACTCTATAAAACAAAAAAAGCTATTCAAATACTGAATAGCTTTTTTTAATTGGTCTTGAATTAATTATCGCAATGCAAACCTTAATTTAAGACCGTATGAAACAAGTCTGGTGCAGCTGCTTAAAGGAGAATTGAGTAAAGTGTCATATCCTAATTGTACTGGCTGCTCTGCATTGTATTTAACAAGCTGTCCGTTTCCGGTTTTATCATAGATATTATTTAGACCGTACTCAAAATAGGTACCAATATATATAGAATTTCTATTGCCTAATTCTTGTTTTAAACCAGTTTCAAAAGTTGCTGAATAAGAAACTTCTGTGTCAAGATCTTGTTCGCCGGTTACTAAATCGTTTGTACTTACAAAACCTGCAAAAGCCGGACTAAACAACTCTACATTGTATTGCGGATAGTAACCACTTGTAGTTAGATTTTGAAAAGTTGTTTTATAACTTCCGCTTGAAGCGAAACCAATTTTAGCACCTGCAGCAACATATAATTTTGATGTTCCCGGAGTTTCAAATTGAATATTAATTGGCACATTGATATAAGCCAGTTTTTGTTCTTCTCTCACATTGGCTGCCTTGTATCTAAATTGAAAATTCTCATTTTCAGCATCAGTTGCGGCATATGATCCCGCTAAGGAATTATATTTTAAATCTGAATTGTAGGTTTGATATTCAACGCCAATTCCTAAACTTAAACTTTTGCTTAAATAATAAGAATAACGAAGACCTGCACTAACACCAATTCCCGGTACTGTTTTTCCTGAAGAATCAGAATCTATATAAGAAAATGGCCCTCCCAAAGAAATAGAAAATTCTTGTTTTTTATCCTGGCCATAACTATTTAAAGACGCTGCTAAAAATGCCGTAAAAATGGCAATAGATGTGATATAGCTGTAAATATTTTTTTTCATCTTAAGTTATATTATGCCAGTACTATTTTTATCTAGTACTGGCAGGGTTTATTTATTTTACAATTACTTTGAAAGTTTTTTTGATGTTAGGCGTTTCAAGAACTACCATGTACATATTGCTCTCAGTTGTTTGAGGTAATTGTATTTCAGTTTTAGCTGTAGATGATTGTACAGTTTTTACCAATTGACCTGTAACAGTGTAAAGGCTAATTTGCATTTTTGCTAATTCTTCTTCAGGGAAATCTGCTTCAACAGTTACTACTTTTCCAATTTCAATTGGGTTAGGATAAACTTTAGCCAGCAGCGTATTTGTCAATGTAACTTTAGAAGCACATACATATAGCACTTTTCCATCTTTAGTTGTCATTTTTACACTATAATCTGCCGTTGGATCTAATAATGAAGTAAGACTGTTTCCTGCAGAATAATACTGGCCAGTTCCTATTGGCTGTTCGTTTTTGAACCATTCATAAGAAGCAAAGTCATAACCACCATTCGTCTGTGGATTGTTATTTACAAGAAGCACGTTATTAAATTTCTGTTTAACAATGTCAAAGAAATTAAACGGTTTTACAACTACAATAGAATAAGTTGCAGATAAACTTCCATCTTGTGATGTAATTGTTACATTCTGACTGTAAATTCCCGGTTTAGGAGTTGGAATTGTAAAATTAGCAGAAGGAGTTATAACTGCACCCGATTCATTTAAGACAGAAACATTTGGATTTGTTTCACCACATGGCAGAACATAAAAAATTGTTTTTCCAGGGTTATCAAAAACTTTTGTTCCTATAGTGATTCTCTTAACATCGATATTGTTGTTTAAGATAACTAACAACTGTGAAACATCGGCTGCAGGAAGATAGTTACTATTTCCAGCTTGATGAGCTGTTATTAATACATCACCAGATCTTAACATATTTACCACACCTGTAGCCGAAACTGTTGCAGGAGCGAGTGGTGTAGTGTATGTTGATGTGTAAGTAACAGCTAAGTTTGAATTTGAAGCCGCTGTTAAATTAAAGGTATTATTTACTCCAAGTGTTTTAACCGGAATTGCATTAAATGTAATTTGCTGTGGTGCTTTATTAATAACAAGATTCGCTGTTAGTGTTACTACTGCACAATTTGACGCACTAGCTGATGGTGTTACTGTAGCAGTAACTACATAAGTACCAGCATTTGTTGACGTATTATTTGCAGAATAGGTAACAGTTGCTCCTGTTGGAAGATTTGCAACCTGTAAGGCATGAGCATTTCCATCGTATGTAAATTGAGCTCCGCTAAAAGTTACAGCATTCAATGGAGAAGCAAGTACTTTTACTGTTTGCGGCTGAGTCGTAATGTTTCCATTTCCGTCATCATATTTCCATGTAATTACATAAGTTCCTACAGCATTGTAGCTTAAAGGATCAGTTGTAGTTCCGTTTAGAATTCCTGCACAATTATCTGTAGCAGTTGGAATAGCGATATCTGATGCTGAAACTGCACAATAATTACTTATTTCCGGAAGATTAGCCACAGTTGGTACTGGCGCTGTTGTATCTGGAGTTGTAATAATAGTTATTGTTTGAGTTAATGAACATCCGTTAGCATCTGTAATTGTTACAGTGTAAGTTCCTGCACTTAATCCAGTTGCTGCTGCAGCTGTTCCACCGGCTGGTGACCAAGAATAAGTATATGGCGCTGTTCCTCCAGTTGCAGTTACCGTTGCAGTTCCGTTAGTTCCTCCGTTACAAGAAACATCTGTTTTAGATATTGTTGCAGCAAGAACTGCTGGTTGAGCAATAGTAATTGATTGTGTTGTAGAACAACCGTTAGCATCTGTAATTGTTGCAGTATAAGTTCCTGCGCTTAATCCAGTTGCTGTTGCAGCAGTTCCACCTGATGGTGCCCAAGAGTATGTATAAGCTCCAGTTCCTCCAGTTGCAGTTACCGTTGCAGATCCATTAGCTCCTCCGTTACAAGAAACATCAGTTTTAGATGATGTTGCAGCGAGAATTGCTGGCTGAGCAATAGTAATTGATTGTGTTGTAGTACATCCGTTAGCATCTGTAATTGTTGCAGTATAAGTTCCTGCGCTTAATCCATTTGCTGTTGCAGCTGTTCCACCTGATGGTGCCCAAGAATAAGTATAAGCTCCAGTTCCTCCGGTTACATTTACAGTTGCAGATCCGTTAGCTCCTCCGTTACAAGAAACATCTATTTTAGATGATGTTACAGAAAGGGCAGAAGGTTCAGTAATTGTTACTGTTTGTGTTGTAAAACAACCGTTAGCATCTGTAATAGTTGCAGTATAAGTTCCTGCACTTAATCCAGTTGCAGCAGCAGCTGTTCCTCCAACTGGTGACCAAGAATAAGTATATGGTGCTGTACCTCCAGCTGCAGTTATCGCTGCAGTTCCGTTAGTTCCTGCATTACAAAAAACATCTGTTTTAGATATTGTTGCAGCAAGAATTACTGGTTGATCTATAGTAACAGATTGTGTTGTAGTACATCCATTAGCGTCTGTAACGGTTACTATATAAATTCCAATATTTAAACCAGAAGCTGTTGCAGCTGTTCCACCAGAAGGAGACCAAGAATAAGTATATGGTGCTGTTCCTCCAGTTGCAGTTACTGTTGCAGTTCCGTTAGTTCCTCCGTTGCAAGAAACATCAGTTTTAGATGTTGTTGCAACAAGAATTGCTGGTTCAGTAATAGTAACCGATTGTGTTGTAGAACAACCATTAGCATCTGTAATTGTGGCAGTATAAATTCCTGCGCTTAATCCAGTTGCAGTTGCAGCTGTTCCTCCAAAAGGTGCCCAAGAGTATGTATAAGCTCCAGTTCCTCCAGTTGCAGTTACCGTAGCAACTCCATTAGTTCCTCCGTTGCAAGAAACATCAGTTTGAGATGCTGTTGCAGTAAGAATTACTGGTTCAGCAATAGTAACAGATTGAGTTGTAGAACATCCGTTAGCATCTGTAATTGTTGCAGTATAAGTTCCTGCGCTTAATCCATTTGCTGTTGCAGCAGTTCCTCCAGAAGGAGACCAAGAATAAGTATAAGCTCCAGTTCCTCCAGTTACATTTACAGTTGCAGATCCGTTAGCTCCTCCATTACAAGAAACATCAATTTTAGATGAAGTTACAGAAAGGGCAGAAGGTTCAGTGATTGTTACTGTTTGTGTTGTAAAACATCCGTTAGCATCTGTAATAGTTGCAGTATAAGTTCCTGCGCTTAATCCAGAAGCAGTAGCTGCTGTTCCTCCAGAAGGAGACCAAGAATAAGCATATGGTACTGTGCCTCCAGTTGGAATTACTGTAGCAGTTCCGTTATTTAATCCATTACAAGTAACATCAGTTTGAGATGCTGTTGCAGCAAGAATAGCTGGTTCTGTAATAGTAACAGCTGCAGTTGTCTGGCATGCGTTTGCATCAGTTACAGTTACTGTATAAGTTCCTGCGCTTAATCCCGTTGCTGTTGCAGCAGTTCCTCCTGCAGGAGCCCAAGAGTATGTATATGCTCCAGTTCCTCCGGTTACATTTACTGTAGCAGTTCCATTAGTTCCTCCGTTGCAAGAAACATCTGTTTGAGATGTTGTTGCAGCAAGAATAGCTGGTTCAGATATAGTAAAACTTTGTGTTTTTGTACATAAGTTAAAATCTTGTATTGTTACAGTATAAGTTCCTGCAGCAAGACCATTTGCTGTTGCTGCTGTTCCTCCAGAAGGCGCCCAAGAATAAGTATAAGCCCCAGTTCCTCCTGTTACAGTAACACCTGCTGATCCATTTGCTCCTCCATTACAAGAAACATTTACTTGTGGATTTGGAGTTACTATAATCTCTGTTGGTTCTGTAATAGTAAAGTTTTTTACAATAGAACATCCGTTAGAAGATGTAATCGTTACAGAATAATTACCAGCTGTAAGATTAGTTGCTGTATCAGTATTTCCGCCAGATGGTGCCCATACGTAAGTAAAAGGCCCAGGTGCCCCGCTTGGAACTACAGCAGCAGATCCTGTATTAGCTCCAAAACATAATATATCAGTTTGTGAAGTAGTTGAAACTAAAGTGTTTGTCGTAGTAATTGTAAAGTTTCTGGTTATTGTACAACCGTTAGCATCAGTAATTACAACACTATTAGCTCCAGCAGTTAACCCAGTTGCTATTGCAGTTGTAGCACCAGATGGTGACCATAAATAAGAATATGGAGTTGTACCACCACTAACACTTACCGAAGCTTCGCCACCTGTTGAACAAGTTGCACTTATTTGGCTTTGTGTAGCTAATAAGGCGCTTGGTTGATTTATTGTAAAGCTTTGTGTATTTGTACAGCCATTAGAGTCTGTTACTAAAACACTGTAATTCCCAACTGTTAGTCCTATAGCAGTTGCTGCAGTTCCTCCAGAAGGTGACCATAAATAAGTATATGGAGATGTACCTCCAGATACACTTACAGAAGCCGTTCCTGTTGCACCACCATTACACAGAACATCAGTTTGTGATGGTGTTAAAGATAAGGTAGCAGGTTCTGTAATAGTAAAACTATGTGTGGTTTGACATGCGTTTGCATCAGTTACAGTTACTGTATAAGTCCCTGCAGCTAATCCAGATGCCGTAGCAGCAGTTCCTCCAGATGGAGACCACGAGTATGTGTAAGCTCCCGTTCCACCAGTAACATTTACACTTGCAAAACCATTAGTGCCTCCGTTGCAAGAAACATTTGCTTGAGAACCAAAACTAGCTACAAGAGCAGCTGGTTCAGTAATAGTAAAGCTTTGAGTAGCCTGACATCCATTAGCATCTGTAGCTGTAACAGTATAAGTACCTGCAGAAAGACCATTTGCTGTTGCAGCTGTTCCTCCCGATGGAGCCCAAGAATAAGTATAACCTGGAGTTCCTCCACTTACAGATACTGTAGCAGAACCATTACCTCCTCCATTACATGAAACATCTGTTTGTGCGCCGGCAGTAGCTGTAAGTGCAGCAGCTGGTTCAGTTATAGTAAAGCTTTGTGTTTTGGTACATAAATTACTATCAGTAACTGTAACTGTATATGTTCCAGCTGTTAATCCTGTAGCTGTAGCGGCAGTTCCTCCAGATGGAGACCAAGAATACGTATATCCTCCCGATCCTCCTGTTGCGCTTATACTTGCAGATCCAGTGTTACTACCAAAGCAAGCTATATTAGTTTGTGCTACTGGTGATGCTACTAAAGCAGAAGGTTCTATAATAGTAAAACTTTGTGTTATCTGACAGCTATTAGCATCAGTAACTGTAACAGTATATGTTCCCGCTGTTAAACCAGTTGCAGTTGCAGCAGTTCCTCCAGAAGGTGACCAAGAATAAGTGTAAGCACTAGTTCCTCCTGAAACGACTACACTAGCAGATCCAGTTGCAGCTCCGTTACATAAAACATCAGTTTGTGTTGGTACAGCCGTAAGAACAGCTGGTTCTGAAATAGTAAAACTTTGTGTAGTTTGACATCCATTAGCGTCGGTTACAGTAACTGTATAGGTTCCTGCAGCCAGACCAGAAGCAGTAGCTGCCGTTCCTCCAGAAGGAGACCATGAATAAGTATAACCAGGAGTTCCTCCAGTTACTGATACTGTTGCTGTTCCATTTGTTCCAGAGTTACAGCTTACATTATTTATAGTTCCCTGAGAAGCCACTAATACAGGTGGTTCAGTTATTGTAAAGTTTAATATTTTTTCGCATAGAATAGCATCTTTTATACTAACGATATAATTTCCAGGTGCTAAATTATTAATAGAAGAAGATGTAGCCGCATTTGACCAAAGATAAGTGTAAGATCCAATACCTCCAGATGGCACTACTGCTAGTGAACCATTAGCATCTCCATTACAAGTAACGTCTACTTGTGTTGAAGTAGCTGTTATATCAGACACTTGTAATGTTACCGCATTTGTTACCGCAGCTGGAGTACAATTTCCAGTTGCAATTAAACGATATTGATAATTATTTAATGCAGCAGTTGCGCCAGTTATAGTAAGCGCTGCACTAGTCTCTCCAGAGTAAGGAGCACCACTTGTAACATTACTAAATCCAGCTCCTGAGTTCACCTGCCATTGATATCCTGTAGCATTAGAAACTCCAGCACTAAATGTTGTATTAGATCCAGAACAAATAGAGCTATCAGTTGGCTGTGCTGTGATTGCCGGAGCCTGATTTACTGTAAGAACTTCACCGTTTGAAGTTGCATTAGGCGTACATACACCTGTAGCAACAACTCTGTAAACGTATCCGTTTAATCCTGTAGTTGCACCAGTGATCGTTAATGTTGCAGAAGTTGTACCAGAATATGGTGCAGCGGCTGGAACATTAGAATAACCAGCCCCCTGATCTACCTGCCATTGGTATCCTGTAGCATTTGAAGCTGTAGCTGAGAAAGTAGTATTAGCACCTGCACAAATTGTACTTGCAGATGGCTGTGCTGTAATTGCCGGAGCAGAATTGACAGCTAAAGCAGCACCGTTTGAAGTTGCATTAGGAGTACATAAACCTGTAGCAACAACTCTGTATACATATCCATTTAATCCCGCAGTTGCACCAGTAATAGTTAATGTAGCAGAAGTTGTACCAGAATATGGTGCAGCAGCTGGAACATTAGCAAAACCAGCACCCTGATCTACCTGCCATTGATAACCTGTAGCATTTGATGCTGTTGTAGAGAAAGTAGTATTAGCACCTGCACAAATTGTACTTGCAGATGGCTGTGCAGTAATTGCTGGCGCTTGATTTACCGTTAAAGAGGCACTATTTGAAGTTGCATTAGGAGTACATGCACCTGTAGCAACAACTCTGTAGATGTATCCGCTTAATCCTGCAGTTGCACCAGTAATAGTTAATGTAGCAGAAGTTGTACCAGAATATGGCGCAGCAGCTGGAACATTAGCAAAACCAGCACCCTGATCTACCTGCCATTGATAACCCGTAGCATTTGAAGCTGTTGCAGAAAAAGTAGTATTTGTCCCTGAACAAATTGTACTTGCAGATGGCTGCGCTGTAATAGCCGGAGCCGTGTTAATAGTCAAGGCAGCATTATTTGAATTTACAGATGGACATGACCCTGAGGCTGCAACTCTATAGATATATCCGCTCATACCAGCAGTTGCACCTGTTATAGTAAGTGTATTTGTAGTAGCACCAGAATAAACCCCGCCGTTTGTAACGTTAGCGAAACCGGCACCTTGATTTACCTGCCATTGATATCCTGTAGCATTTGAAGCTGTTGTAGAGAAAATTGTATTAGCCCCCTCACAAATTGTACTTGCAGATGGCTGAGCTGTAAAGCTTATAGTATTCATACTTCCTGTAACCGCAACATTTTTAGTTGTTATACCTGTTGAAGAAACAGTAATATCACCAGATGGTGTTCCTGTAGCTGATGCCGCTAAACGTGCATATATTGTTTTAGTTGTGACAACACCACCTACGTTAGGAAAAGAGATGTTGTTACTATAAGGACCTCCCACAACTGTAGCTATTTCAAAGCCAGTTGGAGCCAGTACGTCCAATGTTGAGGTTAAACCACCACCCTGAATAGTAAAACTCTGCGCAGTAGAAGCTCCACCGCAGCTTGAAAACGCACCTAATGAGGTCGTTGATACTAAAGCCCCTGCAGGTTCTGTTATATTAACTATTTGTGTTGTAGAACAACCACCACCGCCATTTGGAGTGCTGTCTGTAATAGTTACTGTATAAGTTCCCGCAGTAAGACCAGAAGCAGTAGCTGCTGTCCCTCCAGATGGACTCCACGAATAAAAATAAGGAGTAGTTCCGCCTGCAGCACTTATTGTAGCCGAACCATTATTACCTCCATATGTACTCACATTACTTTGAGATACTATTGAAGGACTAATAACTGTTGGAATAGTTAATGTAGCAGAATTAGAATTTACTGAGCCACTTCCCGTAGCAACACAACGATATTGATAGCTATTTAACGCTGATGTTCCACCAGTTATAGTTAATGTCGCAGTGGTTGCCCCAGAATATGGAACACCATTTGAGATATTACTAAAACCAGCACCCTGATTTACCTGCCATTGATATGAAGTTGCATTACTTGCAACAACAGAAAATGTAGTATTAGCTCCAGAACATATTGTTTTACTTGTTGGCTGTGTTGTAATTGCCGGAGGGGCAGAATCTGTAAATGTGAAATTATCAATAGCAAAATAATCGTAATTACCACTTAGTTGAATTTCTAGTTGATCGATAGTAAAGTTAGTATTATCTGATCCTCCTTCTGTAGCAAAATTAACTAATGTAAAACCATTACCAGGCAAAGCAAAGCCTGTATTAGCACCAGTTGTATTTCTTACAACAGTAAATTGTGTTGCACCAGCTAATTTTCCCCTAAAAGTAACAGAACCTGCTCCACCTCCATTAGAGGCTCCGGGGTTACTATTTGCATCACCAGAGATATAAAACCAAAAATTATTAATTTTAAATGTCCCACTTGCAGCTGTAATTACTCCAGTCTGTCCATAAGCTCCAGCAACAGCGGGATCTGATACCTGTATAAAATTTGGAGTTTTATTATAACCATATAGCTCAACCGGAAAGGAGGCTACCAAAAATCCAAATGGTGAAGTTAGATTAAAAGTTTTACCACTTGTCGTGAAGGTGGCCACATTTGTGGTCGAACTTTCAAACGTTTCTGTAACTTGCGCGCTAATATGCGGCATCGCAAAAAATAGAAGAATTAATAGTAAGTAGAGTTTTTTCATAATTACGATATTAAATTTATTCTGTTAGTATTGTAGCATTATATTTTTAACTTATATTTCTAACTTCAAAAAACATATTCTTAGAAGTTATAAAAACATGTATAAAGAAGAACTTACGATTATTGCTAAATCTATCATCGCGTCAAATACAGTTAATGAACATATAGAAAGTGCTCAAAAACTTTCAGATTTTTATAATGAAAATACAAAGCTTAAACATTCAGAAAGCAATGAAGTTTTTATTAAGGGCGGTGTTGCTTTGTCAAGTTCAGGAGCAGCAGACTGTGTTGACGATTATCTGCGTACTGTTTTTTTTATTAAAGGGATTCATAAAGCTTTGACTAAATTATGTGCAGATTTTCCGGAGAGAAGTATTAATATACTATATGCCGGCTGCGGGCCTTATGCAGCTTTAATTCTGCCTTTACTTCCATTATTTAATAAAGAGAGGATTAATGCTATCTTAATAGATATTAATAATTCATCCATTAAATCTGTTCAAAATCTTTTATCAATTTTTAGCCTTGAAGATTATAAAATACAGCTAGTAGAAGCAGATGCAGTAACGTATACCAAGCCAGAAGATTTTAGTATTGATCTTGCTATTTCTGAAACTATGCATTATGCATTAACCCGAGAACCGCAAGTCGCTATTACAAAAAATATTATGAAGCAGTTATCCTCTCATTCGGTATTTATTCCCGAAGAAATAAGAATCGATCTTGCCTATAGTTTTTTTGATTTTGAACCTTACCTTAAAAAAAACTTATATGAAGGAAAGGGCCACAAACAATTGCAGCCCTATTCCCATAATGTATTTGTTGATAGATTATTTACAATAAACAAAGAACATTTTAGCAGAGAAAATTTAAATTCAGTGATTGAAAGTAATTTTTATACGCTGCCAGATAATTTTGCCGATCATCCTGATGTATGCATTTTTACTGAACTTAAGATATATGAAGACATAGCGTTAAAAACTGCAGAGTCTTACATAACAAATCCTTATTGCCTTGTATCTATGTACAGTATCAAAGATTACTCAGAAATTCAATTAGTATATGATTTCAGCGAAATACCGCAATGGTCTTATAAATTGAAAGAATGATCTAAGCTGAATATTAATTTCTTGATGGGAAAAGACCAGAAACACAAATAATATAGTTTATCGCTAAATACGGCTGCATTATTGATACCGGAATATTACCACCCGTTGCACCTGTAGTAATGGTACTAGCTAAATTTACACTTGGGGTAGCCGTTGTAAAACCTAATGTAGGAGAAAAAGCTCTTGCTACTGTTGTTCCAGGCGTCGCAATTGAAGCACCATCTACAGGAGCAGATATCGTTGCATCTGCAGCACTTACACCAATTGTACCAGGACCAGCGTGTACGTGAGCAGGTAAATTAGAAGTTAAAATACTTACATTAGGTGTACCAGCAGTTTCACCAAGATCATAAGTACCGCCTTGTGGGCTGTTTCCTTGTCCAATTGGTACAATACCTTGTAAGTTAGGTAAGGCAAATGTAGTTGTACCATTTCCACCATAAGTAGTTCCTAAAATTGAAAATAAAGCAGTGTTTTGAGCAATAGACAATATTTGTCCTTGACAAAGCATAAAACCTCTTGGCGCAAAATTTCCAGCAAAAATTTTGATTACTCCTAAGTACTCTTCCATAATTTTTTAATTTAATAGGTTAATGTTAGTTTTTAGAATTATTAATAATTTGTCAGATTTGGTTAAAATAACTCTGACAATTTTTTTAACGAAATGCTAAGTTACTTTATGTAACTGTTTTTAAAACAAGTGTTTATACCTGATTTTTAAGTAGAGAATATTTTACTAAAAAAAATAATCCCTACATTTTTAAATTAAATCGCTAAACTTTTATGGGCTTAATTCAGGTTTAAAATTATATCGCTACATGCTTAACAGGGAAAAATATGTCATAGAACAGGTTTTTCTTGTCATGAAATTGCATTTAGTATAAAGGCTTGTAAGGTAAATTTTATAAGGTTTTTTTGCGTAATAAAGAGTTAAAGCAAAATTGATCTAACCTTTACTTTTCGGGTTGTAAGTTTCTTTACTAAGAAAGAATATAATAAAGATAAATAAAAGCTTACAAATAAAAACCAAATATTTATCAGAATTTTTCGAGGCAAATAAAAAATATTATTGTATAATATGCTGATTTAGAGTACCAGTAAAAACAAACTGTCAGGAACTATATCCTCGTTACCTTACTTATTAAGGTTTTCGAAAAAAAGTTCCTGACAGTTTATTTAGAGAATATCTTTAGATAGATATTGATACAGTTTACAGTTTTGAAGAATAATTCGAGTATATGATTTGCTAAATCTTAAACTCCACAAGACGAATGTTCGTCTATTATATTTTTGACACTGCGAATAAAAATTTCAGTGTTTTTAGCCTCCTCCTTAATATAGATATCATAATCGGTTAAATTAAACTGTTCCAGCATATCCTTTTTAAGATACTTTATCATCGATTCAATACTTCGCGTATCACTATCGTTTTGTCTTTTAAGTTCGCGATGTTTACTCTCCAGATATAATAAAGTCTTTTTTAATCTTTGAATGCTTAATTTATCCACGTTTTAATTTTTTAAAATTAATAGAAATAATGATCAACTAAATATCTAATCCTTCGTACTTACGATTAAATCGATAATTCAGTTTTAATGACTTTCTGGAATTTTAGAATATTTTTTACGGAAATGGTTTAACGATTTGAAAATCTTTTTATCAGGAAGAAATAAAATGAGAATATTTTTTTGCTTTTTCCTTTAGAAGAAGCATAAATTGCCAATTACTGCTTGGATTTCTACTAGTATGAGAAATATTTTAAACTTTTTCTTCTCTATTTTTAATATGATTTCGATGAGAAATTCCCCATTTAATCATTTCTAAAATTATAGGTCCAAAGGATTGGCAATAAGTAGTAGATTCATAAAGAATTGGCACTTTTGCGTCTCGGTCTTCGGTTCTTTTTACCAGATTATTCAGTTCCATATCTTTTAATTCCTTCGATAACATTCGCGAAGTAATTCCCGGAATACTTTCCTTAATATCCTTAAATCTATGATTTCCGTTACAAATAGAATTTATAATAGGCAGTTTCCATTTTCCGCCTAAAACATATAAAGTATCCTGAAGCGCCTGAACTTCTTCTTTTTGATTTCTTGCCATATTTAAGTTTTTTTGCCACGAAGGCACTAAGACGCAAAGTTATTTTTAAGAAGATTAAAAAAATAAGCACAAACCAATTAAATTGATCAAAAAATAATCTGCTAAATCTGCCAGATCTGCGTGAAAAAAAAATTGCGTCTTAGTGCCTTCGCTGCATAGCATAACAAAAGTATAAAATATATCATAAAATTGAATAAATGTTTTTATTTATGTATTTAACTACGTAGTTTTGTAATATAAAAATTAAAATATCATGGAACCAAAAATTAAACTTATAGAAAACCAATATTCAAATGTTATTGTCGATTTAATATTAAACATTCAGCAAAAAGAATTTAATGTTCCTATCACTATCGAAGACCAGCCGGACCTGCTTACTATTAATGATTTTTATTATGCCAGCGGAGGAGGTTTTTGGGGAGCTTTTATAAATGAAGAATTAGTAGGGACAATTGCTTTAGTAAAGTTTGAATATAATGCCGCAGCAATTAGGAAGATGTTTGTAAAGAAAGAATTTCGCGGAAAAGAATTTTCAATTGCCCAAAAATTATTAGAGACTTTAATTACACATAGTAAAGAAAACGGAATCGATGATTTATATTTGGGAACAGTTTCAATTTTAGAAGCGGCATTGCGTTTTTACGAAAAGAATGATTTTGTGCGAATCGAGAAAGAAAAACTTCCAACTGCTTTTCCTTTAATGGCACCAGACAATGTGTTTTGTCATTTAACTTTAAAGAAATAAAGATGAACATTATAGACGAATCAGGAATATTGGCCCTCTCGACACGATTGCAGCGACTGAGTGAACAATTGCGAAAAGACGGTGCCTTGTTTTACAAGTCATACGGAATTGATTTTGAACCCAAATGGTTTCCCGTAATTTATACTTTATATCATAAAGAGATTTTAAGCGTGGTGGAGATTGCCAATGAAATTGGTTATACACATCCATCAACTATAAGTTTATTAAAAGAACTCGAAAAACAAAAACTGATTCGTTCTAAAAAAGATAAAATAGATGAACGAAAAAGACTTATTCAGCTTACGGCAAAAGGTCAGGAATTAATTGAGCAGATGAAACCTGTTTGGGAAGTTATGAAAAAAGCGCTAAGTGATATTGCCGATAATCAAAATAATCTGCTTCAGGCAATTAATGAAGCCGAAAATAAAATTGTTCATCAAAGCTTTTTACAGCGGGCACTGCAATTAAAAAGTGAAGGGCAGAAATAAAAGAAAAGGAAAAAGCGATCTTATTAGGATCGCTTTTTTTGTTAAAAATATTTAAGTGGAACATCAAACGATATTATAAGAATGATAAACCCAATATGCTCCAAAAACAAATTCCATTTGAATTTACGCCCATTCTCTAACATCATTTAATAAATGTACGATAAAGTGTATGTTTTTGGTTTTTAAATATAGGTATTTTTGTAAAACTTTAACACAAGTAAATAATCTTGTCATTCTGAGGAACAAGGAATGACAAACTTTGTGAAAAAATTGCTAAAAGTGAAAAAAAAGCCATCGACAAAAAAGAAAAAAATCTTAGTACCTTAGCATCTCAGTACCTTAGAAACTACACAAATGACCATTCAGCAATTAAAGTATATAGTAGCCTTAGACGAAGAACGCCATTTTGCAAGAGCCGCCGAAGTCTGTATGGTGACACAGCCAGGGTTGACGATTCAGTTAAAAAATTTAGAGGAAGAAATCGGGATTAAGATTTTTGATCGTAATAAGGTGCCATTAACGCCAACAATCCTCGGAACAGAAATTATCAACAAAGCCAGAAAAATTCTTCGTGAAGCCGATGAAATCCGTGATTTTGTGGTAAATGAAAAAAATCTCATGGAAGGGGAGTTGAAGCTCGGTATTATCTCGACTTTATCACCTTATTTGATTCCGTTGTTTATTAATGCAATGAAAGAGGCTGCTCCAAAAGTACATTTTATCATTAAAGAAGGTTATACCGGGCATTTAATGAGAGATTTAGAAATAGGCGCGATTGATGTGGCCATTATGGCAACTCCAACAGGAAATCCCAATTTAATTGAACATGTTATTTTTAAAGAACCTTTTGTAGCCTATTTGAATGAATTGCACCCAATGGCAAACGAAGACTTTTACGAACTTCAGCCCGGAGATAAAACCGAACTATTGCTCCTTCATCACGAATATTGTTATAACGCACAGCTTTTGGATATCTGTGGATTAAAAACATCTGATAAAATTAAGGAACAGTTTACCTACGATATCAATTCGATAGAAACCTTAAAAAACCTCGTTCGTGCGCAATTAGGATTTGCGATTATTCCACAGCTTTCAATTTTAAACGAAGCACAATCCGGACTTTTTAAACCTTTTAAAGAACCCATTCCGGTAAGGGAAATAAGTCTGGTAGTTTCAGATTCTTTTTCGAAGAAATTATTACTCGAAAAAATGAACGAAGCCGTTTGGAACTGTCTTCCGGATGCACTCAAAAAAGATTTCGCATACAAAAAAATACGCTGGAACGATTCGCCGTATTTTGTAAAAGCTATTAGTAAAGTTTCTTAAAGGTAAATTCCAATAAAAAAATTCCAAATTCCAATTCGTAACAAAATTGGAATTTGGAATTTAAATATTGAAATTTCACTCCATTTTTGGAATTTCAAAATTGGAATTTATTTTTTCGAAGCAGCAATAATAACTTTTGCTACCGCTTCTGGCTGAGAAATAAATACCACATGGCTGCCTTTTATCTCCGTAATTTTTGTGTTAGAACGTTTGTACATTGCACGTTCGATATCAGGATTGATACTTTTATCTTCAGTTGCTACGATTCCGTAAGAAGGTTTAGTTCTCCAAGCTGCTTTAGTAATTGGAGTTCCAAAACCTTGGGCATAAAAAGCACCTTGTGAAGCAAACATAAAATCAGCATCTTCTTTACTTAAATCGCCTGCAAAACCAGCGTGAAATTTAGCTTTATCATAATAAGCAATTCCTTTATCATCTGGAGGCAATACACCGTTTTCTGGAGCAGGAGGCGCAGTTTGTAACCATTGAATAGAGTTTTCTCCGTTATCAGGCTGTAAAGCGGCAACATAAACCAAAGCCGCAGCTTTAGGATGATTTCCAGCTTCTGTAATTACAGTGCCGCCCCAAGAATGCCCCACTAAAATTGTTGGTCCGTCTTGTTTGTCTAAGGCTAAATTTGTTGCTTTAACATCATCTTCTAAAGAGCTTAACGGATTTTGAACAATAGTTACATTATACCCTTTTTTAGTTAAAATTTGGTACAAACCTTTCCATCCAGAACCGTCTGCAAAAGCACCGTGTACCAATACTACGTTTTTAATTTGTGGAGCAGTTTGTGCGTTTACATTTGATGTTGTAAATAACAGACTAAAGATTAGTGCTGCGAATGCTAAATAGCTTTTGATTGTTTTCATAATAATATATTTTAAATTGTTGATTTAAATTGTTGTGTTGTTTTTATAATGAAATTCCAATTTTTTGAAATTCCAAATACCAATTTTTTCCAATCTTTGGAGAGTTTCTTACGAAGATTCTTCGTTCCTCAGAATGACAAGATTGCGTTGGCTTTTTATTTACAGCAGTTGGAATTTGGAATTTTAATATTGGAATTTATTTAAAGTTGTTGATATTTAATTAGTTTAATGTTACAGATAATGTGATTTCTGTATTAAGAAGTTTAGAAATTGGACAAATTTCTTTTGCTTTTTGAGCTGTTTTTTGAAAATCTTCTGCTGAGATTCCAGGAACTTTTCCAGTTAACTCTAACTGAATTAAAGTAATAGTTCCGTCTTCAAAAGTTACTTTAGCAGTTGTATCTAAATCTTCTGGAACAAAACCAGCTTCAGATAATAAAAAGCTTAACTGCATGGTAAAACAGCCTGAATGTGCTGCTGCGATTAATTCTTCTGGGTTTGTTCCAACACCTTGTTCGAAACGGGTTTTAAAAGATAGTTGTGCATTATCTAAAGTCGTACTTTGAGTACTAATAGTACCTTTTCCTTCCATTCCTGTACCTTTCCAGTTTGCGTTTGCTCTTCTTGTAAATTTCATGATTTCTATTTTTTAAAGTTATTTTTTAAGATGATCAAATCATTTGTTTGATTTTGATGAGACAAATTTATGGTGATGCTATTTATTAATCAAATTAATAATTTTCAACACTTATAAAAATAAATTATAATCATCAATTTTAGAGGGCTGGATCAAAACTTTAGATTATATTTTTTTTCTGATAAATTTTAAATCTAAAAAAGAAAAGAGATTATTTCTCTGTTTTTTGGTTTCAAGTTAGAATTTGAAACCAACTAAATGCATGAATAATAGTTTTATATGTTCTATGGATTTAATTTTATTCGAAACAATTTTACAGGAATACCCCAGAGAATAAATTTTTAATGAATAATCTAACTTTTAAATTTATGAAAAAAGCTTTTCTAATAATTGTAGTTTGTTTGAGTACAGTTTTGTTCTCCTGCAAAAAAGATAAAGATACTGCTCAATCAAATCCGGAAGATGTAAAGTCTGATACTGCCAATGCTGCATTTGTCGATAACGGCTGGCCTCGCGAAGCTGAAAACAACGGTACAAAACTCGTTTATTATCAGCCTCAGGTAGATGACTGGAAAGATTATAAAGAAATTACAGCCCGACTGGCTTTTTCTTTAACTCCAAAAGACGGAAAACAAGTTATAGGTGTAGCTTCTTTAAAAGCCGAAACGTTGGTAGATAAAGACAACCGAAGCGCCTATATTAAAAACCTTCAGGTAACCGATGTGCGTTTTCCTGCTCTAGACGAAAAGAAAGTTCCCGAAATGGAAAAACTATTTAAAGAAACACTCCCTAAAAGCGGAGACCCAATTTCTGTAGATCGCATTCTCGCAGATTTAAGCCAGACCAAAAGCCCTGCAAAAGGAATTGCAGCTAAAAACGATCCTCCCGCAATTTTTTACAGCACCAATCCTGCTGTTTTATTAATAGTGCAGGGAGAACCGGTTTTAGTTCCTGTAGAAAAAACAGATATACAATATGTAGTAAACACAAACTGGGATTTGTTTTTTGATAAAACAGCTAAAGATTATTATTTATTGGCCGATAATGTCTGGCTGACTTCAAAAAATATAGAAGGTAAATGGACAAAAACTGCCAAACTGCCTTCGGGTTTAATTAATCTGCCTTCGGGACAAAATTTTGATGATGTTAAAAAGATGATTCCGCCTCCTTCAACCGGAACAGTTCCTGAAGTTTTTTACAGCAATAAACCTGCTGAATTGATTGCCGTAAACGGAAATCCTAAATTTATTAAAATTGACGGAACTAAATTATTATACATTGACAATACCGAAAATGATGTTTTTGCCAATGAAGCCGATGGTCAATACTATGTTCTATTATCTGGAAGATGGTTTAAATCTAAAGATTTGACAGGACCATGGACTTATGCCGGCAATAATCTTCCTGCTGATTTTGCCAGAATCCCTAAAGATTCTCCACGAGCAAATGTATTGTCCTCTGTACCGGGAACACAGGAAGCTAAAGATGCAGTAATGCTGGCACAAGTTCCCACAACTGCCATTTTAAAGAAAGCTGATGCAGAAGCTAAAGCAAAAGTAACCTATGACGGAGCACCGCAGTTTAAACCTATTGAAGGCACAAAAATGCAATACGCAAGCAATACGCAGGAGAAAATTATAAAAGTAGGCGACTTGTATTATTTGTGTTTTCAGGCCGTTTGGTTCATGTCGACAAGTCCTAACGGGCCTTGGAAAACAGCCGATTCTGTTCCGAAAGAAATTTATACCATTCCGCCGAGTTCTCCCGTATATAATGTAACCTATGTTACGCAAACCACAACCGATACAACTGTCGAAAGCAGTTCAACAGCAGGATATTTAGGTGCTTTTATTATTGGTGCTACAGTAGGCGCTATATTAACGTATGGTACAGGATGGTATTATCCGCCTTATGTATATTATGGCGGATTATATCCTATTTATCGTCCGTGGCCTTATGCTTATGGTGGTGGAGCAGTTTACAATCCGTGGACTGGTGGTTATGCTGTCGGAAGAAGTGTTTACGGACCTTATGGTGCTGCAGGAACTTCAGCCTGGTATAATCCGGCAACGGGAAGATACGGACGTTCAGCAAGTGTACAGGGCTGGTATGGCGGTCGAACTGCTGCAAGTACTTATAATCCGTGGACGGGAAATTATGCCAGAACCAATCAAGGACATAATGCCTATGCGCAATGGGGACATTCTGCTGCGACAAATGGCAATCAATGGGTGCAGACAGGACACGTTACAACCAGACGCGGAACAGCAATTGGTTACGAAACTTCTGGAGGAAATAAAGGTGTAATTACACATAACAGAGGAGGGGGAACCACGATTCATACCAACAATAATGTATATGCAGGTCACGACGGACATGTGTATAAAAAAGATGCTAACGGAAACTGGAGCCATTATAATAATGGCAACGGAGGCTGGACACAAGCCGGTACTTTGGGTTCAACAAACAAATCTGGCGGAGCTGTTGAACGTAATAAACCAAGTCAAGGACTCGGTGCAAATGGAGGAGGAGTTCAACGCGATAATCTTTCTAAACCAAATCAAAACCTTGGTGGAGAAAACCGTTTGGGTGAAGGTGCGCAGCGTGATAACCTTTCAAGACCAGAGCAAACACTTGGACAGCCAAATAAACTGCTTGGCGAAGCAGGACGTCCTGATGTAACAAACGATCTCGATCGATCTGCTTTATCCAGAGATCGCGGAGAATCGCAAACCCGAAATTTCCAAAACTTCCAGCATCAAGGTGGTTTAGGTGGTGGTGGTTTTAGAGGCGGCGGAGGCTTTAGGGGCAGAAGATAAATAAAAGTAAAGGTTGATTATAAGAGGAAAATCAGGAATGGTAGTAATAATGCCAGACCTGATTTTTTTATTGTTAAAAGTTAGAAGTTAGAAGTGAAATGAGTTGTCACCCTGAACGAAGTCGAAGGGACGTTCCAATTGGACACTGGTCTTCGACTTCGCTCAGCCTGACAAACGGTGAAACCTGAAACAAACAAATTCCCTATATTTAATAAAAAAATCAGACAAATGAACTCTAACAAACTTTTACTTTGTCTTTTATTCACAATGCAAATAGCATTAGGACAAACCAACCCGGACACTACTTTAAAACAATTAAGCAAACAGCATCAGTATGCTAAAATGGACAGCTTAAACAATAAGGAAAAAGGCAGAGACTATTATTTCTATAAAGGATTATATGCCAATGTCTGCAATAAACCGAAGTTGTCAAATATGTATTTAGACAGTTTAAAAAACAACGAACTCACCAATAGTTACGAATTTGCAAAGCTGAAGAATGACAACTATATAAAACTTTTTAATTACAATTTGGCTTATACGGCTTCTAAAGTTTTAACCCTTAAATTTCATAAACAGTATACCGAAGATGAACTTCAAGACGAATTAAACACACAGAGAATCTGGCAGACTTTACGCAATACACGCGTACAAACAATTGATAAATTTTTGACAATTTCAATTGCTGCAATAAAAGACAAAGCAGGTTTAATTACAACAGAAGTTACCGCAAATGGAACGCAGTCTAGTTTTGTTTTTGATACTGGAGCAGGAATTAGCTGTATGACCGAAAGTATGGCGAAGAAAATGGGAGTTAAAATCCTGCCCGATAATAATATCTCGGTGGCGAGCTTTACGGGACAAAAAAACAAAGTTCGTATAGGCGCAGCACCCGAAATTAATTTAGGAGAATTGAAAATTCATAATGCAGTGTTTTTAGTATATCCTGATAAGGCTTTTACATTTGCAGATGGCGCTTATGTCATTAACGGAATTATTGGTTTTCCTATAGTTAAAGAGTTAGGAACGATTACGATTGAAAAAGATAAACTTACCTTTTCTAAAGAATTAGAGACCAATACAACCGAAAAAAACTTGTTTGTAGACGAACTTAGAGCGATTGTAATGCTCACTTATAAAGGCAAAAGTCTGCCTTTTAATTTTGACAGCGGAGCCAAAGAAAGCCTTTTCAACAAAGCGTTTTACGAAACCTTCAAAACCGATCTTGACCGTATGGGAACTTTAGAAACGTCTAAATCCTCCAGCGCGGGTGCAGAAGTAGTTTCTACAGAAGTTTTGGTTTTAAAAGACCAGCAAATATATCTTGGAAAAAAATTAATTCAACTCCCAAAAATGGAAATTGACCAAAAGGATTATGGCGTTTATGGCGAAGTAAATTTTGGAAATATTGGGCAAGATGTGCTGGGACAATTTGAAAAGGTTGTGATTAGTTTTGATGGGAATTATTTAAGGTTGGAAAATTGAGTTTTCTGACTGTATTAAATATATTTTGAGTTATGGTTTTCCATAATATAATCTTGAATTTATTAATGTTATTTGTTTCCAAGAGTAGGAGTTTAAATTTCTAATCTTAATATAAATGTTTAATTTAAAAAATGCATTAATGGAAACAATTGAAGCAATTAAGCCTGGTCCAAAACCGAAAAAGGAAGATGGATCATTAGATGAAAGAAGACGTGTAACTCCTGAAAAAAAGGAAGATTATCCGCCTTTAAAAGAACATGATCACAAACCAAAGGATTGATGAATTATGATTTCAAGAAAAAAGAGACAGTTTTATACTGTCTCTTTTTATATAATTTTTCTTCTGTTGGCGCGCGAGTTCAGATATTTAATTTTGAGTTAAAAGGTCTTCTGGGAAATCAATAATATCTTTCTTTTTTGATTTTAAATTATTTTCAATTACTGTCTTATAGAATAATATTCTTTTATCAGCTTCACCATTTAATTCTTCTAAAATTTCTATTATATCTCCTTTTTTTAAAGTTAATTTTCCAATTGCTATAGCATATAAAAATTCTAACAAAGCTTCTCCTTGTGGCTGTGTACGATATTTAAAAATTGTTATCAAAATTTCTTTCATTTCTTTAGATAAAACAGAATCAATCGCATAATTCATTTCTTCATTTCTCGCACTACGTATAATACTTGCTTGAATAATTCCGTCATTAAATCTATTGAAATTTGCAGGAGACAAAAGATTTCTTATAAAAGATGATTGTTGCAAGATGTGGGATAAATTATTAGAATTACGAAGACGATTAATAACATACGCAATGCTAAAAAAAACATCTGATTGTGATGCATGTTCAGCATAATCTTCCCTATCAAAAAAAGCAGAGTTACGTCTAATATTTAATATTGAGTTAGTAGGAGAAAAAAGATTCGGAAGGAAAAGTTCGTTAGATAAACCTTTTATTTCTTTTGAATCAGATCCTAATAAACTTTTTTCACGATCTTTTAGAAAAGATTTTAATTCTTCGTCATCAGTATTCTTAATATGTTTTTGAAGAAAGTTTAATTCAGTTTGCCAAGAGTTAGATTCAGATAAATGAGAACATGAAATGGTTTCTACCTCAATAAAAGTACTATTTTCCGGCCCATAGTCACCATATTTTAAATTTGTTTTCAGAAATTTCATATTTTCAGGATTCGAAATTCTATTAATCCCGATAAAGAAAATTATACGTAAATTATTATCTCTTAATGCTCGATTTAGATAAAGTAAATTTTTTCCATTTGAAATACAAGATGATACTATTAAAACACTTCCTGACGGTTTTTGCTCTATTGATGAGAAATTATTTTGACTTAGTAATGTTGGAATTTTTGACTCTACATAATTAGGCGTAATTCTATGCAGAATATATTCGGCTAAAAGTTTTGATGAATCATCATTTAAATGAATAATGTAATGTAAATTACTTGGCACAAATTGATCAATATGAGCATCGAGTTTTGTTTTATGATCTTTAAATCTATGATTATCGAAATTGTTAATTATTTTTTCGTAATCTATATAAATTTCATATTTTCTACTAGATCCTTGATCGCTGTCTTTATAATTAACCTTTAGAATACTTTCTTTTTTTTCACTTGAAATAAATTGATTTATAAATTTTGAAGATGTTGGGAGAGCAATGTCCGAACCATTAATAAGTATGCTATTGACTTTAGGTTTTTCGAGTAAAAAAACATCTCCAGAAACTTCAATAGGAAAAGAGCCATTATCACATAAATCACATTTTTCATTTGTATATGTTTCATAAGGATCAACACCATTTAGATTATCATCATTTGTTTTAGTTAAATTACAAACAACTTGCTCTTTAGTTACTTCACTAGGATTTTTGTTCTCAAGATAAAATAAAATTATTACATCTTCTTTAGTTATTGCAGCTTGTTTTTTAATTATATATTCAATTATACCCCCTGATGTTGATGCTGAAATTATTACAAATGAGTTAGGTCTCAATTGGAATTTTTCATCATATAAGCCTTCATATGATTTAAAACTATTAATAGGGTAATTTATTTGTTTTTCTAAAGATATGAAACGATTCTTTAAATTAATCAATGATAAAGCGACGGAATTTATTGAGGAAGTATCACAATATATATAACGATAATCTTTTTTGCTAAATTGTTTTAAGAGACCGAGTGCTAAAAACGTTATTTCGCAACTGTACAAAAGTACATTGGCAGTTCTTAGAAATCTTTGACTGTGTTTTCCTGAGGGAAAAACATAGTGTTGTGAATCTCCAATTGATTCAACTAAACCTTCATGTTTTAAGAAAAAATTTTGGTTTCCTTTTGATAAATAAACTTTACTAAAATTTTTGAGGCTTTGAAAAGTATTAAGATCATCGTTAATAATAGGTGTTAGTTCACCAATTTCGTCAAATACTAAAATATGCAAATTTTTATAAAAAATAGAATTATCGATTTTAGGAACATGTTTAAAGATTAAATCTTTGCCATTTAAAATGATATTTGCAAAATCAATAATATATTTTCCTCCAATAAATATTGTTTTTTCAGTTTGATAATATTTAGAATAAAAATCCTTTATTTCAGTTTGGAGCTGTAAAGTGTCAATTGTAGGGTCGGGACAAAAAATTACAGTAGCAGTTTCCTTTGTCTTAGAATTCTTTTTATATTCTAGATTAAATATATAGAAACTATTCATGTTCTTGTTTATTAGTGAATGATATTGGATAAAGAATACTAACTATAGATCCAGAGCATTGATATTTAGAAGATAATATGTTTTCCGATCCCGTTTCCCAATCAAATATCTGCATTTTATCAGGATTGTAATTTTCAGCTAATCTGTAACGATCTTTTATCATATTTCTGTATACGCAATATTTATCTGTTTTAATTCGTATAAAACCATGATCGTCAAGTAAGTTTAAAATTCTGTCTAAACCAATACCTTTATCATTTTCTAAATTGCCTATAGAAGATGTTTGATGTTTTATTAGACAACTTTTTAATATAGAAAAATCATCTGTAACGTTGTTTTTATTATGAAATTTTTTTATAAAACCGCTACCAGTGTCAAAAACTGAAATTTCAACAAAAAATAATTGCTGTGAATTGTTGGTCTCTAATGATGGATGTGAGAAATAGTCTGTTATAATATCATCGCTAAAATTATCATTCAATATACTTAATTGTGGTCTTTTGTATGATCTAATATATAACCCTCTAATATTTGGATTCCAAGGAACTCCTAATTCATCTTCTTTACCCCATTCAAACGTATTCTTCATAAGTTCAAAAATGATACCTATGATATGATTAAATTTCCGCTCTATTTCTATTTTGCTTCTTTGATATTTAATAACTTTTTCAAGAATTGGTTTTTTTAGTATGGTCTCTAATTCTTTTTCATTTATATTAAATGAACCGTTTTCTTCAAAAAAATTTAAAATACCGCTTTGTGAATCAAAATGATCTAAGTTAATAAGTAGTAGCTTTTCTCCTTTCATTGCTTCAGCCTTTCTCATTTTTACAATGAATTTATTTTGAAACGGCCTTAAAAAAGGGCGAAGATTATCACCTGAAAGATTCGAAATTGTAATTTCATTCCAAGCTAGAGAAATTATTGGAAAGAAAAATTCCTGTTCATAATATTTTTCTGTATTTTCAAAGTCATCTAAATTAAGATCAATAATCAATTTGCCTTTTTTGTCAGACCTTATCCAAGTAGCAACAAATTGAATTATACTTGGAGCTAAACTAAAGAAGTATTTTTCAATGTATCTAGGAAGTCTTAAGTCAATTACTTCATTTGGCATTTCATTAAGTTGATCATAAAGTTTATCAACCTCGAAAAGTTTAATAGAATTTTTGATTCTTATTTCTCTCATAGTGTTTTATTTTTAATATTTTAATTCAAGAGGTAAAAGCTTTCTTAAATTAAGAATTAAAATATTTCGATTGCTAAATTATTGAATTATTAATTAAAAAAATGAGGAAAAATGTAAAGTATCAAAATATAGAAATCTTAGAAAGAATGATTAACTAAGTCAAATACAAATAGCATTCTATTGTTAGTTTTGTTTACTTTATTTTATTTATTATGATATCATAAAAACTGTTTTATGATTTATTGCTATTAACCCTCAATCATAAAATGATCAAGGGTTCATAAAATCTTTAAGACAAAAAGACTACTTCGCATCAAAAATAGGGATTCAAAATCTCAACTATATTAAACGAATAAAAGTTATTTTTCTAGTTTGATTTTGTTTCCTTTCACTAATAAAACCTAAATCAAGAATAAAATTTACCAGTCTAATGCTTTTTGCCATTTTTTTAGCGCTACAGTTTGGTTTGATTGAAAAAAATTATTCTTTATCGATTGGAGGAACTGTTACACTATTAATAACATCAAATTTAATTAATGTTGCTGTATCACCACCTTGGTCGTTCCAAACACATTCTTTTGCATTCCAATGTAATAAATGTATAATTTTTGAATCTTGATTTATAACACGATTTTTTCCAGTACCAGTACAAATAAAAGCCCATTCTCCAAGATTTATTTCTAGATTGGGAAGGTTATAAAAATGTCTAAACTCATTAGATATTTTACCTCCAGAATCAAAAGTTTTATCTACAATTGCATAATCTTTTAAATTGACTTTACCAGTTGCTTTAAGGATAACAAATTCTTTCTGAGGATCATTTGAATTTTTTACACGGTGGATTTTTAAACTCATATTTTTTTATTTTTGGTTCAATTTGTTAATTAGGAAATTTATTTACTCTTTCTCATGATTTGCGATAACAATGAAATTTAGTTTCCATGAGGTAAATTTATTGAAAGTTAAATGATGAGATTTACGGAAATCCATAATCAATTAAAAAATATTCTAACAAGTATATCAATAATCCAAACCCAAAACAACGCGTACTTTTACGGTATTTTCCAAATCAAAATCAAAAATAAAACCCTCAATCATAAAAAGATCAAGGGTTTTAAAGTTTTAAAAAATTTGTTAGAATTTACTCCACATCCAAATAAGGATTCAAAATCTCGGCTAGTTCATTGAGCCAGTAAAAGCTGTTTTCTAGTTTTAGTATTTCTTGTTGAAGAGTTTCGTTTTCTCTTATTAAACTTAAGGAAAGAACATAATTTGCCTGCCTTAAGGCTTTTGCCATTTGTTCTGGCGCTACGGTTTGATTGAAGAAATTGGTAAGTCTGATTTCGGCTTCTTTGGAAAGGGGTTTGGTACTCATAATCTTAACTTTTAGGGAAATATAAAACCCGCATGACTTAGGTGTCCTACGCTGTTAAGAGAGCGTTGCAGTTGTTTCCAATACCGCCACCATACCACACGGGCAAGCTTTTTTTCTGATATCATATCTTAACTATTAGGACTGTAAAGATATCAAAAAATATTTAAAATTGTAAGAAAATTATTTCTTTTAAGTTTTTGCTTCTAAATCTAATTTCCACAAAATCCTCTTATGAAAATGAGTGTCCTAGCCCAGATAGGAGCGACATCCTTTTGTGCCGGGGTTCGGCGCAAAAGATACAGCGGATAGCTGGAAATAGCTCCTTAAAAATCAAATACGAATATAAGAAATGGAAATGAAAACCTAAGCTTCGATAATACTCAAAATTGTCTTTGGAATTTCGGCGAAAGCCTCAAAAGAATTGGGTTTAATTATATGTATTTAAGGCGTTGTTGTTGTCATCTTCGGCAATTAAATCTTTTGAAAGGAATTAAATCATGAATTTCTATTGCAGGTATACTCTATGATACCATTAAAAAAGCAATGTGTTTTGAGATTTAACTTTGCTCCATTAATTTTAAACATATAAAAATGGACAATTTAAAAGATAAAATAGCTGTAATAACAGGTGGAAACAGCGGTATAGGTTACGCCACAGCAAAACAATTAAAAGAACAAGGAGCGCAAGTTATTATTACCGGAAGAAGAAAAGAAGCAATAGAAAAAGCGGCGCTGGAATTGGGAGTTTCGGCAATAACATCAGATCAGTCCAATATTTCGGATATTGAAAGTCTGGCTTTAAAAGTTAAACAGGATTTTGTTAAAGTAGATATTCTTTTTATCAATGCCGGAATTGCCGGTTTAGGAAATATTGAACAGGCAACAGAAGAACAATTTGACAGTATTATGGATGTGAATTTAAAAGGAGCCTATTTTACGTTGAGTCGGTTTATTCCAATTTTGAATGATGGTGCGTCGGTGGTATTTCTTTCTTCGAATACTGCGAGTATGCCGGGGCCGGGATCTTCGGTTTATTCGGCGAGTAAAACGGCTTTGAATTCGGTTATGAGATCAGCAGCTTTAGAATTAGCGCCTAGAAAAATTAGAGTGAATTCTGTTAGCCCGGGCCCAACCCAAACCGAAGTCATGAAAAAAGTTGGTTTAGATGAAGCAACCGTAAATGGGATTATGGATATGGTTGTGGAGAAAGTGCCGTTAAAACAAATGGGAAAATCTGAAGATGTTGCCAAAATGGTTTCGTATGTAAGCAGTGAAGCCGCAAAATTCATCACCGGAGCAGATTTTATTATGGATGGGGGAATGGTGTTGGCTTAATGGTGAATTGTGAATTATTAATTGTGAATTGAAGTTTAACCGCAAAGAGCGCTAAGGTTTACGCAAGGTTCGCTAAGATTTTTTTAATCTCGCAAAGTCGCGAAGTCGCAGAGTTTTTTTGTTTCACGCAGATTTGGCAGATTTGAGCAGATTATTTTTTTAAATTTTTGAATAAACAATCAATTAAAATCTGCCTAAATCTGCAGAATCTGCGGGAAAAATCATTTTAATCCTTTTAATCTGTGGCAAAAAAATATCACACAAAGGTCGCAAAGTTATTACCCACATAGCTTTGCGACCTTCGCATTTTTACAAATCTCTAAAAGTAAAAAAACCTTAGCGCACTTTGCGTTAAAAAAAACATTCGCATTTCAAACTCAAAACTCCTAACTCCAAGACTGTCCATTTCACCTCAAACTTCGCCCGTTTGGACTGTTTTCTGATTTCGTAAGAAGGGTTATCGAAATACTTTTGACGAAGAAATTAACTGATATTCAAATAATTTAAAAATCAAAAAAATGAAAACACTTCAACTAAACAAGCGTAGTTTTTTAAACGCTATCGCAGCCGGAACTTTTATGTTGGCTTCTGCCGTATCTTTTGCACAGAACGAAACTAAAACCGATTGTAATTTAATTCGTCCGTATCACATCAGCGTTTCGCAGGAAGCGATTACAGAACTTCGCAATCGTGTAAATGCTACAAGATGGCCGGATAAAGAAACGGTAACAGATCAATCGCAGGGAGTAAAACTGGATCAGATTCAGAATCTGGTTAAATACTGGGGAACGGATTATGACTGGCATAAAACAGAAGAAAAACTAAATGCATTGCCTCAATTTGTAACCAACATTGACGGACTGGATATTCAGTTCATTCACATCAAATCTAAACATAAAAATGCCTTACCGTTAATTATTACTCACGGATGGCCGGGTTCGTTTTTTGAACTTTTAAAAGTAATTGGCCCATTAACAGATCCAACAGCGTATGGCGGAAAAGCCGAAGATGCTTTTGATTTGGTTATTCCTTCGATGCCGGGTTACGGTTTTTCTGAAAAGCCAAAAGGAACAGGCTGGGGGCCAGAGAAAATTGGAAACGCCTGGGATGTTTTAATGAAACGTTTGGGGTACAAACAGTATGTTTCGCAAGGCGGTGACTGGGGTTCTGTAATTGCCGATGCTATGGCGCGACAAGCTCCTGAAGGTTTATTGGGAATTCACGTAAACATGCCTGCAACAGTTCCGGCTGATGTTGCCAAAGCACTTAAAGACGGAGATCCTGCACCAAAAGGATTATCGGTTAAAGAAAATGCAGCTTTTAATTCTCTGAATAAATTATACACAAAAGGCGGTGGTTATGCCGGAATGATGGTGACTCGTCCGCAGACTTTAGGTTACGGACTTACAGATTCTCCTGTAGGTTTGGCTTCGTTTTTCCTGGATAAATTCAACGATTGGACATACAGCGGAGGAAATGCCGAAAAATCATTGACTAAAGATGAAATGCTGGATGATATTTCGCTTTACTGGTTTACTAATACAGCCAATTCATCGGCTAATTTATATTGGGAAAATAACAACAATAACTTCAATGCGGTAGAACAAAGAACAGCTGAAATTAAGATTCCGGTTGCGATAACTGTTTTTCCGGGTGAGATTTATCAAGCGCCAAAAACATGGGCTGAAAAAGCATACAAAAACCTGATTTATTTTAAAGAAGTAAACAAAGGCGGACATTTTGCTTCCTGGGAAGAACCACAATTGTTTTCAGTTGAACTTCGTGCAGCTTTTAAATCATTGAGAAAATAATCTAATAATTTTTAAACACATAGAAACGTAGATATCTTATATGCTAAAAAAGTTTCACGCAGATTTGCTTCGCCAGTTCGCTATCGCTCGGGTGGCAGATTTGAGCAGATTAAATTAAATAAAAAAATCTGCGTTTATCTGCTTAAATCTTTTTAAAATCTGCGTGAAACACCCAGTAAACTATGTTTGTTCAAAACAAGTGAAACGCCTTTCTGGACAAAGAAAAACCATGTCCCTATGTGTTTAAAAAACTAACTATTAAAAAAATAAAGTCATGGAAACTAAAAAACAAAAAACTTGGGTAATAATCGCCATTATAATTTTAGGAATAATCGCCTTTTTAATTCCGAATCAAATTGCAGCCCAAACCGGAATAAAACGTACTGATTTACAAAAACACGATCTCAGCATTCCGGGAAGAGAAACCGTTCAAGCCAGAATTGATTTTGACGGACATACCGCTTTCGGAAAACATTCTCATCCGGGTGAAGAAATCATTTATGTATTAGAAGGTTCACTTGAATATGAAGTAGAAGGTCAGGCGCCAGTTACTTTAAAAGCCGGAGAAGTGCTTTTTATTCCCGCAGGAGTGGTTCACTCTGCTAAAAATAATACCAATACAAAAGCATCAGAACTGGCAACTTATATAGTTGAAAAAGGAAAACCGGTTTTGGTTATGAAAAAATAGTTTCAAGTTTCAGGTTGAAATGCGAATAGGTTTAACCGCAAAGTGCGCTAAGAATACGCAAAGTTCGCAAAGTTTTTGTTTCCCGCAGATTCTGCAGATTTGATTAAATTATTTACAATGAATTCAGCAAAAATAATCTGCTAAATCTGCAGAATCTGCGTGAAAAAATCATTTTAATCCTTTTAATCTGTGGCAAAAGCTTAACATAAAGATCACAAAGCTGTATGCAAAAAAACTTCGCGAACCTTGCGTAGACCTTAGCGCCTTTTCGGTTAAAAAAAACTTCTGTCCATTTCAACTTTTACTTTGTCCACTTCGGCTTTTTTCTCCTTTTAAAACGAGGATTGTCAAGATACCTTTGACGAAGAAATTAACTGATAATCAACTAATCAAAAAAATAATAATTATGAAAACGATAGTAAAAATCAAAAACAGTATTACAAACACAGCTCTTTTAATTGCCTTTCTTTTAGTAAATGCAGTATCAATTGCACAAACAGAAAAACAAGACGGTTCACTAGGAACTTTAAAACAAATCAATGCCGGATTATTAAATGTAGGATATACTGAAGCAGGCCCTTCAAACGGAACTCCGGTAATCCTGCTTCACGGATGGCCTTACGATATTCACAGTTACAATGAAGTAGTGCCAATTTTAGTTTCAAAAGGATATCACGTTTTTACACCTTATTTAAGAGGTTCAGGAACAACAACTTTCCTTTCAAAAGACACTTTCAGAAACGGACAGCAAGCAGCTTTAGCAAGTGATATTATTGCTTTTATGGATGCTTTAAAAATCGATAAAGCTGTAGTTGGCGGATTTGATTGGGGAGCCAGAACAGCGGTAGTTATGGCGGCACTTTGGCCGGAACGTGTAAAAGGTCTGGTTTCGGTAAGCGGTTATTTGGTTGTGAATTTAGAAGCTAATTTAAAACCATTACCTCCAAAAGCAGAATTAGGATGGTGGTACCAATATTATTTTGCAACTGAAAGAGGAAAATTAGGTTACAGCCAAAATACTTACGAATTCAACAAACAAATTTGGCAGATTGCTTCTCCGTTATGGAATTTCGACAAAGCTACTTACGATCAAACAGCTCAGTCTTTTGACAACCCAGATCACGTTGCAATCGTAATTCACAATTACAGATGGAGACAATCTCTTGAACCAGGAGAATCTAAATATGACAGTTTAGAAAAACGTCTTGCCGCAAGACCGGAAATTAAAGTACCAACAATTACAATAGGAAGTGATTTTGACGGCGCTTTCGCAGATGGAAAAGCATACGCCAACAAATTCACCGGAAAATACGCCCACAGAATTCTAAAAGGAATAGGACACAACGTACCGCAAGAAGACCCAAAATCATTTGCACAGGCGATAATTGATGTAGATGGGATGAAATAAATTCCAATTTTTTGAAATTCCAAATTCCAATGTTAGTAAATGTCAATGGCAATCTCAAAAATCAATTTCAATAATAAAATTAAAAAAATCAGAAATAATCTAAAATCAACAATCTAAAATCTAAAATTACTATGGAAACAAAAATCTTATACACAGGAAAAACACACACAACAGGTGGTAGAGAAGGCGCTTCTCAAAGTTCAGATGAACAATTGAATATTAAATTAAGCTCTCCGGGAACTTCACGTCCGGGAACAAATCCAGAGCAGTTATTTGCTGCAGGATGGTCGGCTTGTTTTATTGGCGCATTAGGAATTGCAGCTTCAAAACAAGGAGTTAGACTTCCGGCAGAAACTGCTGTAGACGCAGAAGTAGATTTGTGCGTAACAGAAGGCGAATATTCTTTGCAGGCACGTTTAAATATCAGCTTACCTGACATTGATCGTGAAACTGCAGAAGCTTTAGCAGCTCAGGCACATCAAACTTGTCCGTACTCAAAAGCAACAAGAGGAAATATAAATGTAGAGATTAACATCCTTTAATTTCTACGTTACTTAACCTGCAAGGTTTTCAAAACCTTGTAGGTTTAAATTATAGACTTTCTAAATAAAAAAATATACCTGCAAGGTTTTAAAAACCTTGCAGGAAATAAATAGGATCATGAAAAAGATAAAAATAATAAGTGCTTTTGCGATGCTGTTTTTCTTAACAGGAAACACTATTTTCAGCCAAAGCAATCAAGATAAAAAAGGCTTTGCCCTTTTAGAATTATATACTTCCGAAGGCTGTTCGAGCTGTCCGCCAGCTGATGAATTACTTGGGAAAATTCAAAATGAATTAAAAGATAAAAATGTTTACGTGCTTTCTTATCACGTTGATTATTGGGACAAACAAGGTTGGAAAGACATTTTTAGCAATGCCGATTTTACAAAAAGACAATACGATTATGCCAAATACATGGGCAAAGATCCAATCTACACGCCACAAGTAATCATTAACGGAAAAATCGATTATATCGGTTCTCAGGAAACAAGTTTACGAAACGGAATTAAATCGGCACTTTCAAAACCAGCTTTTACGAATTTAAGTTTAGAAGCCAGTCAAAATGCGAATACTATTGCTGTAAATTACAATGTGGAAGGAACTTCAAAAAACAGCCGTTTATTAATTGCTGTAGTTCAAAAAGAAGCCAAAAGCAATGTAAAAAGAGGCGAGAACGCACATAGAGTTTTATCGCATTATCAAATTGTTCGTAATCTGCAATGGGTAGATTTGAACAAAGTTAAAAAAGGAACAACACCAGTTCATCTTCCTAAAAATTATAATGCACAGGATTTTGAAATTATTGGGTTTGTTCAGGATATGAATTCAGGAGCTATTTTAGAAGTAAAACGAGCTTAATAGTTTTTCACGCAGATTTAAAAAGATTAAAACAGATTTTTGAAGATTTTTTTATTTTTTTAATCTGCAAAATCTGCGTGAAATATTTTTTCAAAATAAACCTATCTTTGACAAACAGGATAAAAACTGATACAATTATGGAAAAATCAAAACGTTTTCAGGTTTCACTCAAAATTATTTGGGGAAGCTCGATTGCACTTGCAATTCTGGCTTCAATCCCCAAATTATTTGATGCCGATTCTACGCCTGGAGACATCATCATAAACTCTTCAATTACACTGCTGTTTTCCCTTTTTATATGGTATTACAACATTTATAGTCTGCCCAAATTTTCATCGCAGCGTACAAATAAAAGCCTGTTTAACTGGAAACTTTTACTGAGTGTCGTTTTGGGAATTTTGCTGATGGTGATTCTCGTAATTGCACATCAGGAACTTTTTCAGGTTTCAAAAATGGACGCGCCAATTATGTTTGAACTTCGAGGTATTTTGATCAATTTGATTGTGTATATGTTTCTGCATTTACTTTTTCAGAATTACCAGACCCAGCAAATGGGAGTGGAGTTGGAGCGTACAAAAGCAGTACATTTAGGAGCGCAGTACGAACTATTGAAACAGCAGGTAAATCCGCATTTTTTGTTTAACAGTCTGAATACTTTAAAATCAATGGTGGATATGCAAGATCCGCAGAGTTCTGATTTTATCCTGAAATTATCTGATTTTTACAGATTTACTCTCGAAAGCAGAAAAATGGATTTGATTCCGTTAAAGGAAGAATTACAAATTTTAGATTCATATGTATATCTGCTGAAAGCCCGTTTTGAAGATGGATTTGAAGTGATAAAAGAAATCGATGAAAAACAATTAGATTGTGCGATTCCGCCTTTTTCATTGCAATTATTAATCGAGAATTGTATCAAACACAATGTGGTTTCGCTTGATAAACCTTTGAAAATTAAATTATATACCGAAAATGATTTTTTGGTAATCGAAAACCCAATTCAGCTGAAACGAGGAACTTTGTCAACCGGCGTTGGACTGAACAATATCAACCAGCGTTTTCTGCATTTAGTTAACAAGGAAATTGAAATTGATAAAACCGAAACCCTTTTTAAAGTAAAAATACCACTGATTTATGACTATCGTAATAATTGAAGATGAAGTAAAAACGGCCAAAGCACTTGGTCAGCTAATTTTGAGTATCAGACCCGATGCTCAAATTTTGTCGTATATTCAAAGTATAGACGGAGCTGTGAGTTATCTTTTAGAAAACGATCAGCCCGATTTGATTTTTATGGATATTCAACTTGCAGATGGTTTGAGTTTTGAAATCTTCAAAAATGTAGAAGTTTTGTCACCGGTTATTTTTTGTACGGCCTTTGATGATTACGCCATCGACGCTTTCAAATCAAACGGAATCGATTATGTCTTAAAACCTTTTTCAAGAGAAAGTATTTCGCAGGCTATTAAAAAAGCAGGCGAGCTGAAAAACTTCTTCCAAAGAAATAAAAAAATGATGCCTGATTTCGATTATCTCTTAACGAGAACAGGAGAAAATAAAGGAAAAAGCAGTTTTTTAGTTTTTAAAAACAACAAATACCAAACGATTCAAACAGAGAATATTGCCTTTTTCTACATCAAAAATGAAACACCAACCATCGTCACTTTTGATAAAACCGAATATCAAATTACGCAATCTCTGGATGAAGTTCATAAGCTTTTATCGGCGATTCAGTTTTTCAGAATCAACAGACAGTATTTAGTGAACTTTTCGGCGATAAGAGAAGCAGAGCATTATTTTTCCAGAAAATTGATTCTCAAACTAACCATTCCAACAGAAGAAAAATTATTAGTTGGAAAAGAGAAAGCAACGGCATTTTTAAGCTGGCTGGAGAATAGGTAACTTTTTAACCGCAAAGCACGCAAAGTTTTTTAAGTGACAGTTCTATATAACGCAAAGATCGCAAAGCTATATGAATAATAGTTTTGCGATCTTTTTTTTGCCACAGATTAGAAAGATTAAAAGGATTTTTTCACGCAGATTTGGCAGATTTGAGCAGATTATTTTTTCTGAATTTAAATAAACATTTATTAAAATCTGCCTAAATCTGCTGAATCTGCGTGAAACAAAAAAACTTTGCGATTTCGCGTCTTTGCGAGATTAAAAAAGAATCTTTGCGTAGATCTTAGCGTACTTTGCGGTTAAATTTTTTAAACTTGAAACCTGAAACAAAGAAAACCTGAAACAAAAAACTAAACTTTAGAAGGAGGTAACCCAAACTGTTTCTTAAACGCAAATGAAAAATGCGATAAATCCTCAAAACCCACTTCTAAATAAACTTCCGAAGGTGTTTTTCCTTTTTCTTTAATTTGATAATATGCTTCCTGTAATCTTTTCTGAATGAGCCATCGGCTTGGGGAAAGATCAAAAATGCGCTGAAAATCCCTTTTAAAAGTAGCCAGACTTCTTCCCGTTAAATAAGCAAAACGATCTAATTGTACGTTGAAATGAAAATTCTTTTTCATAAACGCTTCCAGATCAATTTTTCCGGGTTCGTTAAAGTCGAAAAGAATATCTTTTAATTCGGGATTGCATTGCAGTAAAATAGTAATTGCTTCATTTACCTTTAAAGCTTGAAGTTCTTCATTGATCAATTGATCTTCATTAATATACGGAATCAACGAATTCATAAAACTTTTTAATAACGGAACTTCTTTTAACTGCAAAACCATTTCCGTTTCCGGACTTTTAATCAAATTTGTTTTTTGATTGTATTGTATAGAATAATCCCGAAGCGCTTCCTGATTCAAATAAATAGAAATAGACTGAAAAGCCGTATTCGGATCGGGTTGTTTGATGAATTTTATAAGCTGATTTCTTCGGATAAATCTAAAATCACCAGGATTAAAAACGTATTCTTTATTCCCGTTATTTAAAGTCAGAACTCCCGAAATCTGAAAACTCAAAACATGCTGCGCAGCAAATTGCTCGCCTTCACGATTCTGTGTGTAATAACAGGAATACGCAATAGGCGAGGTTTTCTGATTTATTTTTGAATCGTTCATATCACAAATTTATAAAAATTAAAGGTTGGAGAATATTTTAAACACATAGAAACATAGATTATATTCTAAATAAAAGATGTTTGAAAAAATCTAGATTTTCACACATAGCTTTGCGTATAAATTATTTCACGCAGATTTTAATGATACAAGCAGATATACGCAGATTTTTAATTTGATCTGCATAAATCTACTGAATCTGCGTAAAAAAACATTAAGCTATGTTTGTTTAAAACAAGTGAAACGCCTTTATAGACAAAGAAAAACTATGTCCCTATGTGTTTAAAAAATTATGAGTTACAATGATCTTATTGTAATTGATATTGCATTTGTTATTTCTTAAGCCATTTAGCCTGAGCTGAATCAAAAAAACTTCCAGAGTCTTCATGATCTGTAGACAAACTTACATTCATCCATTTTTCCATTTCTTCGGTTCTGTTTTGATCGGCGTTTTGTAAAATTCCAATTGCCTCGCTTCCCAAAACAAGATGCACAGGCGGATTTGGATGCAAAGCCAGATCAACCATCACTTTAGCCGCTTTTTCAGGATCTCCAACCGGAACAAAATTTCCTCCTTTAAAGAAATCGGTGCGTTGTTTCACCATTTCGTAACCTTCAATATCTTCGGCATATGTCATCGATGCACCTGCCCAATCGGTACGGAAACCGCCCGGCTCTACGCTCGTAACTAAAATTCCAAGCGGTGCAACTTCTTTGGCTAAAGCCTCGGTAAATCCGCCAAGACCAAATTTCGCTGCCTGATACATTGTTAAACCCGGATTTCCAACGCGTCCGCCAACAGAGCTAATTTGTAAAATTCGGCCAGAACCTTGTTTACGCATATAAGGCAGAACCGCGCGTGTAATTTCGATTGGCGCATATAAATTGGTTTCTAACTGACTGCGAACCTGTTCGCTTGTATACGCTTCTGCAGCACCAATAATTCCGAATCCGGCATTGTTAACCAATACATCGATTCTTCCGAAATGTTCAACAGCTTTATTTACTGCCTGATGAACTTCATCATAATTGGTAACATCTAATTTTAAAGGCAGAATCTGATCCTGAAATTTTTCTTTTAAATCATTTAACTGATTAATGTCTCGTGCAGTTGCAGCTACTTTGTCTCCGCTTTCTAAAACTGCTTCAGTAAGATTACGTCCTAATCCTCGAGAGCTTCCTGTAATAAACCATATTTTGTTCATTGTAATTGTGTTTTTAAGTTCATTACAAATTTACGGCGGGAATAGAGGTTGTTGTTTTGTTGAAAAGCTCAAAATTATTTGTTTTAAGGCTCAAAGGTGTTTTGCCACGAAGGCACAAAGGTGTTTTGCCACGAAGGCACAAAGGCACTAAGTTTTTTTTGCCACAGATTAAAAGGATTAATAGGATTTTTTATTTCACGCAGATTTAAAAAGATTTAAAAAGATTTAAGCAGATGTGAGCAGATATTTTTTTTAAATAATCTGCGCAATCTGCTTAATCTGCGTGAAATAAAAACTTTGCGTCTTCGCGACTTTGTGGCGAAAAAAATTAGTTAGCTGTATAAGTTGCAGTATATAATCTTCTAAACATTATATAAGTAACACTTACCATTACAAAAGCAATAATAGCATCAATAGTTGCCGGAAAACCTAACACAACCAGTTTTGAAAAGAAAGCGAAAATAATGTCGAAAAATACTCCCGCAAATACCCATTCTTTTAATCGTAATAACTTATTCGGAATTAATAAGGTGATAACTCCGGAAACTTTCATTACACCAAGGATGTAAATAAAATGAGCCGGATAACCTAGAAGCTGTGTAATTTCCCAAACTAATTTGTTGGTTGTAAGTTCAAAAAATCCGCTGGCACCAAACCATAAAGAAGTTAAAATAATTCCTGTCCAATAAATAATTTTTGTTGATTTTGCATTCATGATTTTAAATTTTAAGTTGTTAAACAGGACAAATTTGCAGCAACGGCAATCGATTTCATATTGGTGTTTTGGTGAAACGGACAAATTCAAATCCCAAATAGACAATCAATAAGTTCATTTGATTTTATAACTTTACAAATGATTTTCAAACCAAAATAGTCACCATTTAAAATGGAAGCCAAAACACTTTTAAAAGAACATATCGCCAAAACAGTTTCACTCACAGAGGAAGAGTTTGATTATTTCTTTTCGCATTTCAAACCATTATCTTTTAAAAAAGGACAAACGATTATCAGCGCAGGCGATAAAGTGGATTGTGAGTATTTTGTGATTTCGGGTTGTCTGAAAGCTTTTTATATTAATGACGAAATCAAAATGTACATTCTGCAGTTTGCGATGCCAACCTGGTGGACATCTGATTATAATGCACTTTACAACCAAAGTCCGGCTGCCATAAATGTTGATTGCATTACGGATGCCGAAGTGCTTTGCCTTTCTAATAACGACCGCGAAAAACTTTGCGCCGAATTTCATCAGGTGGAACATTTCTTTAGATGGAGAACGAATAAAGGCTACATCGCTTCTCAAAAAAGACTTTTATCCTTTATGAATAATAATGTCAAAATACGTTATGAAGAACTTTTGGCTTTATATCCTCAATTATACAATTTAGTTCCAAAGCATTTAATTGCTGCTTATTTAGGTGTTTCGAGAGAGACCCTTAGCCGACTTTATAATTCTTAGTTTTTTTTAGCCCACGGATTTTACGGATTTATTTTTTTGTTTTGCGTAGATTTGATTTCCCACAGATTTTTTATCGCTATAAAAATATTGCCTGTGGTTTCAACCACAGGGATCTTGATTATGGCAATACTTTGCGTTCCAGCGGTTGAAACCGCTTTAAATTCGATATCAATATAAAAACCTTTGTCTCTTTGTCCCTTTGCACCTTTGTACCTCAAAAATAAGAATGTGATCTACATCACGTAACCGATTTCCATAGTCGCCGTTCCTTTGTACTGTACTTTTAAATACAACAAAAAATGGAAACAATAAATTTTGAAATCGTAAGCTCAAACAGCAGCGTAGAATGGACTGGTAGAAAAGTTACTGGTGCACATAATGGTACAATTGGTATCAAAAATGGTAATTTCATCTTTAATGATGGAAAAATAAAAGGAGGAAATGTTGTTATCGACACCACTTCTATTAAAATTCTGGATGTAACAGATCCGGCAGCGAACACTCAATTTGCAGGACACCTTGCATCTGATGATTTTTTCTCTATCGAAAAATTCCCAACAGCGACATTAGATATTTTAAGCGTAAAAGAAATATCAAGCACAACGTATCATCTTGAAGGAAACCTGACTATAAAAGATATTACACATCTTGTTGGGTTTGAAGCACAAGTAAACAATGACAACAACACACTTTCACTTGGAGGTAAATTGATCATTGATCGTACAAAATATGATATCAAATTCCGTTCAGGAAATTTCTTCAAAGATTTGGGAGATACCTTAATTTACAACGACTTTGAACTTGATTTCAATATCACTGCCGAAGCTTTTTCAGAACAATCTAAAAACTAATATCATGCCTTACGTAAAAATCGAATTGACCCGCGAAGGAGTAACACGCGGGCAAAAACAAGAATTAATCAACGGCATTACCAACCTGATTACAGAAGTATTAAATAAAGATCCGCATTTAACTCACGTTGTGATTCAGGAAATCGAACTGGACGATTGGGGTTATGCAGGAGAACAAGTATCAGTATTAAGAGAAAAAGGCATAACAGCCGACAAAAAATAAATATCATGAAAAAACAAACAATAATCGTTACCGGAGCAGCTTCAGGTATCGGAAAAGGAATCGCTAAATATTTTTTAGACAGAGGCGATAATGTGGTTATAAACTCAGTTACAGCATCTTCATTAGAAAAAACTTTCAATGAATTTGGAGCAGGCGAAAATCTGGCGATGTTTGCTGGCGATGTAAGCGATAAAAGAACCGGAGTGCAATTGGTTAAAATTGCTTTAGAAAAATTTGGTTCTGTAGACGTATTGGTTAATAATGCAGGGATTTTTGCCAGCAAACCATTTTTAGAAGTTGACGAAGCGTATTTAGATACATTTTTAAAAACCAATCTAAAAGGAACTTATTTCACTACACAATCAGTGCTTCCGCAAATGCTGAAACAACAAGGCGGTGTTGTAATTAATATCGGAACACCACTTGTAAATCACGGTTTAGGCGGATGGCCGGCTTCAGCACCAATTGCCAGTAAAGGTGCAATTCATGCTTTAACGATTCAGTTGGCTGCCGAATTTGGAAAACAAAACATTCGTTTCAATACCGTTGCTCCGGGTGTAATTCGTACGCCAATGCACGGTGACAACGCAGATCAAAGTGCCGGGTTACATTTATTAAACAGAGTAGGAGAGATCGACGATGTTTCTGAAATGGTCTACACAGTTGCCAAAAGCAATTTTATTACCGGATCAATCATCAATGTTGATGGTGGAAAAGGTGCAGGACACAATTTAAATTAAGGTGAAAACTATATTATTAACTGCTTTTATGCTCTGGGGTTTTCAGGGCATAAAAGCCCAAAATACTAGTAAAATGGAAAATCAAATAGAAATTCAGGCCATTACCAATGCAATAGAAAACTATTATTTTAAAGGTATATACGAAGGCGACGAAATCTTGCTTGGCAGTATTTTTCAACCCGGAACATTCCTGTTTGGAGATATAAATGGACAACCGTATTTCAAAACCGTTGATTTGTATTTAGACGGCGTTAAAAACCGTCAAAGTCCAAAGGATTCAGGCAAACCTTTTAAAGGTGAAATTCTACATATAAGCGTTGTAAATTCGATCGCTGTAGCGGAATTAAATGTTAAAATGTATGACTTTAATTATAGGGATTTTTTATCTTTCCATAAGATTAATGGCAAATGGCTTATCGTCAATAAAATGTTGACAGACACCAGCAAATAATTTAAAATTTGAAGCAATGTGGTACAATACAAAAGCTAAGGAACTGTTAGGAATTGATTACCCAATTTTGCAAGGCCCTTTTGGGGGCAATTTATCAACGGTAGAATTAACAGCAACTGTTTCTAATCTTGGCGGATTGGGCGGTTATGGAGCTTACACTTTAAGTCCGCAGGAAATTTATGAAGTTGATAAACAAATAAAAGCAGCCACGGATAAACCATATAACATTAATCTTTGGGTTTCAGATCATGATATTCCGGATGGTGGTTTAACCGATGAACAATTTGAAAAAACAAAAGCACTTTTTAAACCCTATTATGACGAGTTAGGAATTCCATTACCGGAAAAACCAGCGCCGTTTCAATCAAGATTTGAAAACCAGTTACAAGTTATTTTAGATGTTAAACCAAAGGTTTTCAGCTTTATGTTTGGCGTTCCTTCAGATGATGTTTTAGAACAATTCCGGAGATTAGGAATTGTTACCGTGGGCGCAGCTACAACTTTAGACGAAGCCATTTTTCTGGAAAGTAAAGGCGTTGATATGATTATTGCTTCTGGTTTTGAAGCAGGCGGACACCGACCTTCTTTTTTAACCAATGCCGAAGCATCTGTAACCGGAACTTTTGTTTTACTGCAGTTAATGCGCGAAAAAATAAAAACACCAATCATTGCGGCTGGCGGAATTGCCGACGGAAAAGGTGTCGCCGCAGCCTTAACTTTAGGCGCCAGCGCAGCCCAAATAGGAACCGCTTTTTTAGCTGTCGATGAATCGAATGCATTGCCAATTCACAGAGAAATGTTATTTTCTGATGCAGCAAAATATACAACGCTTTCACGCGCATACACTGGAAGACTCGGACGTGGCATTACAAGCCGAATTGCAAAAGATATTATAGGAAAAGAATCGAATATTCTGCCTTTTCCATTGCAGACTACTTTTATTTCTTCCTTAAGAAAAGCTGCACTAGATCAGCAGAAATGGGATATGATATTGTTTTGGGGCGGACAAATTTCTCCAATATTAAAACATACAAAAGCAAAGGAATTGATGCATTCATTGATTGAAGAAACTACAGCGTATTTTAATGATTTAAAATTATAACGTATCGTTTGTCATCTCGACTCTTCACGCCAAACCCGACAGGTTTTAAAAACCTGTCGGGTTTAAACTGTGTGCAAATTCGAGGGCATTTACTCTAACTGTATGAATTTCCATTATAAAAAAAGGAATTATTTAAATTTGAGTTGTGTTTTAATTCATTAAATATCAGTAATTTGTATTGTATGCAAAATGTTTTTTAAATAAAAATCAAAAAAAACAATTTTAAATACTACTAATTCGGTAGAATTAATATATATTTGTATCGCAGAAAAATTCTGAATGATACTTATCCAGAAAGACTGAGGGAGTAGGCCCTATGAAGTCTTAGCAACCTGTTACCGAATAAGGTGCTAAATCCTTCCCGCCTTGCGGGACAGATAAGAAAGATTGGCGCAAATCTGAATAAGATCATCATTGTTAAAATTATTTATTTTTTAAAATGAAAACCAAACTACATTTTTTACACGACAGTGACGAACTTTTGAATTCAATTTTCGAAGAATATAGTCTTGCTGGTTTCCGAATGCGAAAGCATTAAACTCTCTCTCATTTCTTTTTAAATACTATTTGCTAAAAGCCTTTATAAATTGGCTTAAAGGAATTCTTTTGCCCCAATATTAAACGATAATAAAAATCATATCATCACCTTAAAATCAAAATAAAATGAAAAAAATACTATTAGGTTTTGCCTTATTTCTTGGAGTTGCACAAACTCAGGCGCAAGAAAATAATTTGCAATTAAAAGGAACTGTTGTCGATACAGTCGCTCAATATGTGTATTTGCAAAAATTCCACAATAAAATGTTTACCACAATTGATTCGGTAAAAGTAAAAGACGGAAGTTTTAGCTTTAAAACCAAAGTTAAAACTCCAGAATTATACGGTTTAAGTGTAAATACTGAAGATTCTCCATTGTATATTTTCCTCGAAAAAACGCCGATTACAGTAAAATTAAGCCCAAAGAAATATTATACAAGCTCTGTAGTTGAAGGTTCTGAATCTCAGAATTTATTTGATGCCTATAAAAAATCAAAAGATGTAGAAATCAGTAAATTCATTACAGAAAATCCTAAATCTATAGTTTCAGCTTATGTATTGTACAGAAACTGGTCGTATAGATTAACGCCGGAACAAATCACTCAAAACATTGCTTTGCTTGATAAAAGTCTGCAAAGTACCACTTATGTGAAAGAACTAAAAGAACTGGTTACTGTTTTAGACGGATTGGCTGTTGGTAAAAAAGCCCCAGATTTTACTGCTAATGATCCGCAGGGGAAACCAGTTCGTCTTTCAGAAAATTTAAAAAGCTACACTTTAGTTGATTTTTGGGCTTCATGGTGCGGACCTTGCCGAAGAGAAAATCCAAATATCGTGGCGGCTTACAAAGAATATCACGACAAAGGGTTTAACATCGTAGGTGTTTCTTTAGATAAAAAGAAAGAAAACTGGATTAAAGGAATTCAGGATGATAATTTAACATGGATTCATGTTTCTGATTTACTTTTCTGGAACAGTGCTATTGCTAAATTATACGGTGTAAGAGCTATTCCAGGGAATTATTTAGTGGATTCTAAAGGAATAATCGTAGCAAAAAATCTTCATGGAGAAGAATTGCAGACTACACTTAAATCACTTTTAGGGCAGGCAAATTAATTTTTTTAAACACATAGGAACATAGTTTTTCTTTATCTACTGAGGCGTTTCACTTGTTTTAACAAACATAGCTATGTGTGAAAATCTAGATTTTTTCAAACATCTTTTATTTAGAATATAATCTATGTTCCTATGTGTTAAAAAAAAAACAATCAATAAAATTTAGTTAATTAAAATGATAAAGGAAATGAATGCTATTGAGAAAACAACAGAACCAATTGAATTGGAGTGTTACTTCTCTAAATTTAGAGAAAATACAATAGGAGTAGATCACCGCTTTAAATCCGTTTACGGAAAGCAAAACCTGCTTTATGCAGATTGGGTTGCCAGCGGAAGATTATACGCTCCAATTGAGGATATTATGCTCAATAAAATTGGTCCAATGATTGCCAATACGCATTCACTTTCTAGTCAGACAGGAAAGACTTCAACTCATGCTTATCAATATGCGAGAGATATCATTAAGAAATCAGTAAATGCCAATGAATCTGATGTTTTGGTGACAACCGGAACCGGAATGACGGCGGCTTTATCAAAATTGCACCGTATTATGCGTTTGCGAAAAGAATATGAAAATGACAAACCAGTTGTTTTTATAACGCACATGGAGCATCATTCTAATCAGGTTTCGTGGTATGAAACCAATGCCGATGTTGTGATTTTACCTCCAGACGAAAATAATTTAGTCGATCCCAAAATTCTTTCCGAAGAAATTAAAAAATATGCTCATAGAAGCTTAAAAATAGGCTCGTTTACGGCTTGTTCCAACGTTACAGGAATTATTACGCCTTATCATGAATTGGCCAAAATCATGCACCAAAACGGCGGACTTTGCTTTGTTGATTTTGCAGCTTCGGCACCGTATGTCAAAATCGATATGCACCCAAAAGATCCGGAACAGCAATTAGATGCTATTTTCTTTTCTCCGCATAAATTTTTAGGCGGACCGGGAACTTGCGGTGTTTTGGTTTTTAATGAAAAATTATACCAATCTGAGTTTCCCGATAATCCGGGCGGCGGAAATGTAAAATGGACCAATCCGTTAGGAAGATATTGTTATAGCGAGGACATAGAAGTTAGAGAAGATGGCGGGACACCAGGCTTTCTACAAGTAATAAGAGCTGCTTTAGCTTTAGAATTAAAAGAAAAAATGGGAGTTTTAAACATCAAAAACAGAGAAAAAGAACTGCTTGCTCTTTGTTTTTCGAGACTTCAAAAAATAAAAGGGTTGTCTATTTTAGGAGATTTAAAAACAGAAAGAATTGGCTGTGTTTCTTTTATAATCGAAGATATTCACTATAATTTAATCGTAAGGCTTTTAAATGACCGTTTCGGGATTCAGGTTCGCGGAGGCTGGTCATGTGCAAGTACTTATGCACATTATTTGTTCAATATAAACGAAAAGAAATCAGCGCAAATTACAAACGAACTTTTAGAGAGAAACCAAACTAATAAACCGGGCTGGGTACGTTTGTCGCTGCATCCAATTACGACAAATGATGAACTTAATTTTATTTGCGATGCAATTGAACAAGTATCTTTACATTATAAAAAATGGCAGAAAGATTATGAGTATAATCCCATAACAAATGAATTTGAAAATCCTGAAATTAAAGAAACTATAGCTGAAGAAGTAAATGAATGGTTTAAGTTAGAATAAATCATAAAATAAATATTCGAAAAGTATTAAACCTGACAGGTTTTTAAAATCTGTCAGGTTTCGTTATGAATTACTTTTGTACAATAAAAAGATAAAAATGAAAGCAATAGTATTACAGGAAAATCGAGAATTTCAATTAGAAGATGTTGAAATTCCGCAACCCAGAGAACATCAAATTCAGGTAAAAATAAAAGCTTCAGGTTTTAATCCGATTGATTATCAAATGACAGAAGACGGGTCTGAAAGAAAACTTTTGCACTCTCCAATTCTGGGACGTGAATTTTCTGGAATTGTATCAGCAATTGGTAAAAATGTAACTGATTTTAAAATTGGTGATGCTGTTTTCTGCGGATCAGGAAGTATGGGGTCTAATGGAACTTACACCGAATATATTTCTGTTCCCGAAGCAATTGCGGTGCATAAACCTTCTAATATTTCTTTTGAAGAAGCGGCAGCAATTCCGTCAGCAGGGTTAACAGCTTTGCAAGTCTTTAATCGTATCAATGTCAGTTTTTCTGATTCGATATTGATAACCGGAGCTGTGGGCGGAGTTGGAAATGTATTTGTTAAAATATTGATAGCAAATGGTTTTCAGAATTTTGTGGTTACAGCCGGGAATAAAAATAGTATTAATGCATTAATTGATCTCGGTGTAAAACCAAAACAAATCATCAATTATAAAAAAGAAGAAATATACGAAACTGCACTTTCTTTAAACGGAAATAAAAATTTTGATATTGCAGTTGATTTGGTTGGAAACAATGTTGCAGAAATTGCAGCAAAACTTTTAAAAACCAATGGAATCTATGTTGATGTAACCAATTTTTCTACTCCAGAATCGCGAGGAATTCTTTTTACAAAAGGTGCCTCAATCTTAAATATTTCCAATTATGCCCACGGACTTGAAAAACGTTACGATTATTACAAAAACGGATTGAATGCGTTACGATTACTTTTAGAACAGCAAAAGATTACACCACCCGTTATTTTAATAGTTGGAGATTTAGAAGTAAATACAGTAGAAAAAGCCCATACAATACTTCGTGAAAACAAAACAGAAGGAAAAAAGTTGATTATGAAGGTTTAGATATTTTTTTTACGCAGATTTGGCAGATTTAGGCAGATTTTAATAGTAAAATGCCAAAAAAAAAATAATCTGCTCAAATCTGCCTAAATCTGCCAAATCTGCGTGAAAAAATCTTTTTAATCCTTTAATCTGTGGCAAAAATTGGCGATAATCTGTACGGAGTTTCTAGTGCGATTCCTCGTTCCTCAGGAATGACAAATTGGATTGTTTAAACAAAGCAGATAAGCTTTAAATCAAAGCAACCGTTATAGTAATCTACTATTTTGATAGGTTAATAAAAGTTTTAATGGTTTTTATACTAAAATTAAAATTATCTATTTAAATTTGCAGCAACAATGAGAAATAATAGCCAGAAATTGAATAATTATTATAGCTGCAGCATGATGTGCTGTGATGCTTTATGATTGATTTGGCTTATATATAAAATGATATTATTTATTTCAAAAAGCCTTTCAAATAATTATGAAAGGCTTTTTTGTTTTTAAACTAGAATTGAACAAATGATTGAATTAAAAAACGTTACCAAAACTTTTCATCAAAAGGACAGAATCGTTTCTGCTTTAGATGATGTTTCGCTAAAGGTTCCGCAAGGGAAAATTTTTGGTGTTATTGGAACTTCGGGAGCTGGAAAAAGTACATTGATTCGATGTGTAAATCTTTTAGAAAGACCAACTTCGGGAGAAATTTTTGTTAATGGAAAACCATTGATGCAAATGTCGAATGCTCAATTGGCAATTGAAAGAAGACAAATCGGGATGATTTTTCAGCACTTTAACCTGCTTTCTTCAAGAACGGTTTTTGATAACGTTGCTTTTCCGCTTGAATTGATTGGAACTCCAAAAGCAGCAATTAAAACCCGTGTTTTAGAATTACTGCAAATAGTTGGTTTAGCCGAAAAAGCAAACGATTATCCTGCAAGCCTTTCCGGCGGGCAGAAACAAAGAGTTGCGATTGCGAGAACTTTGGCAAATAATCCAAAAGTTTTACTGTGTGATGAAGCGACAAGTGCATTAGATCCGGCAACAACACGTTCAATCCTGAATTTATTGAAAGACATTAACCGTCGTTTAAATATTACCGTTTTATTGATTACGCACCAAATGGAAGTCGTTAAATCGATTTGTGATGAAGTTGCGGTTATCAGCCACGGAAAATTAATAGAGCAGGGAAGTGTAGGCGAAATTTTTGCCGACCCAAAACATGAATTAACAAAAGAATTTATTGCTTCGTCGCTTCATTTGGAAATTCCGGACGTTTATCAGGAGAAATTACAAAAGGAAGATAACGGAAGTTTGAATCCGTTATTAAAGCTTGAAATGACTGGAAAATCAGTTAATGAACCTGTTATTTCAGAGGTTTCAAGATTGTTTGATACCAACTTCAAAATTGTGAGCGCACAGATGGATCAGGTAGGAGATGTAAACTTTGGCGTTATGCTGATTGAATTATCAGGAAAACGCGAGAATTACGATGCTGCCATTCAATATTTTATTTCAAAACACATTAAAACAGAAATCATAGGTTATGTCTGATTCTATTATCGCTTTATTATTAAATGGAACCTGGGAAACGATTGTTATGACATTTGTGTCTGGCTTTTTTGGTTTCCTAATCGGACTTCCAACAGGAGTTTTACTTTTCCTTACCCGAAAAAATCAAATCCTGGATCAGCCGGTTTTAAACAGAACTTTATCAGTTATTGTAAACGTTTTTCGTTCTATTCCGTTCATTATTTTAATCGTTTGGATGATTCCGTTTACACGTGCTATTGTTGGAACTTCGATTGGCGTAAGCGCTGCTTTGGTTCCGTTAAGTATTGGTGCGGCACCGTTTATTGCTCGTTTAGTTGAAAACAGTTTATTGGGACTGCCATCAGGATTAATTGAAGCCGCAAGAGCTTTAGGAGCAACGCCTTTACAAATTGTATATAAAGTATTACTTCCAGAAGCTTTACCATCATTAATAAACGCAGCATCGATTACTTTAATCACTCTTGTAGGTTATTCTGCAATGGGCGGAGCAGTTGGTGCGGGCGGTTTAGGACAAGTTGGTTATCAATACGGATATATTGGTTATGATGCCGTAACAATGAATTCGGTTTTGGCATTATTGGTGATTTTGGTTTTCCTGATTCAGTTTATTGGAGACAGATTATCAAAACATTTTGACCACAGATAATTATCAATTAAAAATTAGGAATTAAAAATTAAAAATAGATTTGTCATGAAAATAAATTTCTTGAAAACAGCCGGAATTTTAGCTTTATCATTAGTTTTAGTTAATTGTGGAAAAAGTAAAAACAACGATCCGCATTTTATAAAAGTGGGTGTGGCTTCCGGGCCGGAATTAAAAGTTGCTGAAGCTGCTAAAAAAGTAGCCAAAGATAAATTTGGACTTGAGGTTGAATTGGTTTCTTTCAACGATTATGTAATTCCAAATGAGGCTTTAAGTCAGGGTGATATTGATGCAAATGCTTTTCAGCATAAACCTTATTTAGATGAGCAATCTAAACAGCGTGGTTATAAATTGGCAATTATCGGAAATACATTCGTTTATCCAATTGCGGCTTATTCTAAAAAAATAAAAAACCTTTCTGAATTGAAAAACGAAAGCACTATTATTATTCCAAATGATCCAACAAACGGCGGACGTTCTTTATTGCTTTTACAGAAAAACGGTTTATTAAAATTGAAAGATGGTGTTGGTTTATTACCTAAAGTAACAGATATAGTAAGTAATCCTAAAAACTTAAAAATATTAGAGTTAGAAGCTCCTCAATTGCCTCGTGCTTTAGACGATGCTAATGTTTCGATTGCGATTATCAATAATACTTTTGCTTCTGCAGCTGGATTGGTTCCGTCGCGTGATGCCTTATTTGTAGAAGATAAAGATTCTCCTTATGTAAATCTTGTGGTTAGCCGCGAAGACAATAAAAACGATGAAAAGGTAAAACAGTTTTTACAGGCTTTTCAATCTCCGGAGGTTGAAGCTGCAGCAGAACGTGAGTTTAAAGGCGGCGCTGTGAAAGGATGGTAAGTTAATTGTGAATTGTGAGTTGTTAATTGTGAATTGAACTTTGGCAGCTAACTATTTGATATAAAAAAGGCAGATGAAAAATTGTTTCATCTGCCTTTTTTTATTTTGTTGTGTTTTTGGCTTCAAATCTTTCTTTTGAAGCTTATATTAGGCCTAACTGTCTTGCTTTATTAATAAGCTCGGTATCACCGCCTTTTTCTAATAATAAATGGCTTTTAATATTTGCTTTTCGCTTTTCAATTGAACTCATTGAAAGCGGAATATGATTTGGAATATTAACGGTTTTAACTCCTTGTGATAAAAGGATTAAAATCTGGCTGTCGTATTCGTCCCAATTTAAATTTCTGTGCGTTAATTTCTTCTGAGATTTAACGATTTCATCACTGTAAATTATTTCTCCTTTTAGAATTTTTTGACAGATAGCAGGAAAGGATTCAAAATTAACTTCACTTTTTGATATAAACCCGTCGGGAGCAATACTTTTTATAATTCTGTTTACGATGAAGGCTTCGGTATGCATTGTTAATAATAAAATTTTGCATGAAGGAAGCACTTTTCTAATCGTTATAGCCAAATCAATACCATCGGTAATATTGAATTCTTCATAAGGCGGCAGATTAACATCCAGAATGGCAAAATCCAGTTTGGTATTTTGTTTTTCGAGCAGCATTATTTTCTTGTAAGCTGTTTCGCAATTGTATTTTTTTAGGAAGGTTGGTTCAACTGTATCAAAGCAATCGTCAGACAGTAGGTTAACATAACTGTCTACCGTCATAGGATGATCATCAACAATTAAAATATTAAGTGACATTATCGTAAAATTTAAACAAAATTAAACAATCTTACGGATTTTCCGTAAAATATGCAACTTTTTTGGATGTTTTTTTGCAAAAACATAAAAATAACATACCATGAAAAGTAAAGTAATTCGTATTCTTTTTGCATCAGTTTTAATGATGAATTTATCTTGTACAACTGATGATCTTGACAACCAAGATTTTAATTCAACCGAAAAAAAAAAGCTAAATGATCAAATCAGCAAAGATGAAACCGTTAACTCCAAAACTGTTGACTCTTTAAAAATCAGTTATAATTTACAAATGAGCGCTCCCGATGGAGATCCGCTAAATCCAAAAATTAAATAAAAAATGTTCGACCCTATTTACTGAAGACTATAATACTGATATTGAAGTATTATAGTCTTCTTTATTTATGATATATTTGAATTTAATTTATAAAGTATCATTTTGAGATTTAAGTCGAAAATATATATTCCAATACTTCTATTAGCAATAGTAATTTTATTTATATTTTATCATAGGAGAGATGAATTAAAAATTAAGAATCAAAATCAAAATACTTTTGATACGGAATACTTTAATAAAATTTCAGGAACAGCAAAAGAGAAATATTTAGATTCGCTTGTCGATAATTTAAAGCATCAAAAAAATGACTCTGCTGTTAGAAACGTATACTTAAAAGCAGGAGAAGAATATTATTACTTGAATAATATTAAAAAATCACATTCATCCAGTTTAACCGCTTTAAAATTATCCAGAGAAGAAAACGATAGTTCCAGAATAGCAAAGTCTCTTTATTTTATTGGTGACTGTTATGAAAGTTCCCAAAAAGACAGTGCTTACTATTACTATCTGCAGGCTCAAAAAATTTATTTAAAGATTCACGACTACAACAAGCTGGGACAAATGTATTTTAATAAAGCATATGTTCTTTTTTATGATGGTAATTATGTAGAGTGTGAGGTAGAATTAACTAAAGGTCTTGAATATTTAAAAGATTCAGATAATATAAAATTGCTTTATTCCTGCAATACCTTAATGGGAAATTGTTTAGAAAAGCTGTTTATGTACGACCAGGCTTTAAAATATCATCAACTGGCGTTGAGAAATTTAAAAGCAATGAAAAAAAATAATACAGATAGTGATGAAGTGAATAATTTCAATATTTCTTCTGTAATTAATATTTGTAATTTATATGATTTAAAAGGCGATTATTCTAAATCAATTAATGAACTAAAGCCTTTATTGACTAAAAATTTAAGAAAGAACTGGCCTAGGTTTTATGCCATCGTTTTGTCTAATCTGGCTTATTCTAAAATGAAAAATAAAGAATATAAAAATGTTGAATCAATGTTTTTAGAGTCTTTGAAAATTGTAGACAGCCTGGGATACACTTCTGATGTCATGTATAAAAAAATTCATTTAGGAGAATTTTATCTCACACAAAAAGATTCTTTAAAATCCTTAAAAACGCTGCAGGAAGCTTATACAGTTTCTATCAAATTAAAAAATACCAATGAAACTTTAAATACATTAAAACTGCTTACCCGAATAGACAGCAGTAAAAGATTGTTTTATGCCAACCAATATATTGCTATAAGCGACAGCATAAACAGTATTCAAAGCAGAACAAAAAATAAATATGCAAGAATAGAATATGAAACCGTAAAGGTCGAAGATGAAAATAAGGTTTTGACCAAAAAGAACTTTTACTTTCTAATTTTTTCCTTTGCCTTGTTTTTAGTCTTGTCTGCAATTTCGGTAGCAATTTACTTAAAATATAAAAACAAAGAATTAAGATTTGTAAAGCAGCAGCAAAGTGACAGCGACGAAATCTACCAGCTTTTGAGCGAACAGCAAAATATAATTAACGCCGCAAAAGAAGAAGAAAAAAATAAAATTGCAAGAGAACTTCACGACGGTGTAATGAATAAGGTGTATGGCGTAAGAATGAATTTAGGGTTTTTTAATTCTAAAACAGATGAAAAAACGATAGAAAAAAGAAAGGAGTATATATTCGAATTACAGAACATCGAAAATGAAATCAGGACTATTTCGCATGATTTGAATCAGGATTCTTTTTTAGAAAGCAATGATTTCAATACGCTGTTATCCAATTTAATTAAAAGTCAAAACGAGATTAGTAAAACACGGTTTAATTATTTTGTAGATGAAAGATTTGAGTGGGAGCAGGTGCAGAATATTTATAAAATAAACTTTTACCGTATCATTCAGGAAGCACTTTTAAATATTCAAAAATATGCCAAAGCCTTAAAAGTCGAGGTAAAAATAGATTTAATTGATAAAGATGTTTTGCAATTATCAATTATTGATGACGGTATTGGATTTGATATCTATACAGTAAAAAGAGGAATTGGCTTATCTAATATAAAAGAGAGAACCAACTCTTTAAAAGGAAACTTCGAAGTAAAATCTAAACCGGGCGAAGGCACCGAAATCATTGTAACTTTTACTATTTAGCTGTAAAATAAAGTAAAGAAAAAATAAGTCTTATTTTATTGCTCTTCAGTCTTTTACATACCTTTTTTTGATTTAATGCGGGCTAATTTTGCCTTGTTAATTTGATTTAAAATAAAACAAATCAAATTAATAAAAACTTTAGACTTTGCATTAAATTAAAAATACTTGTCATGAAAATATACAGCTTATTTTTTTTGTTTTTTACAATTAGTTTTTTTGGAAATCCTGTAGAAATTAAAAATGATACTCCGCCATTAAGCCCGGAAATGGAAAGACTTAATACGGAACTTTTGGATGTAAAAGCAATGATTAAAAAAAATGCGGCTTACAATACAAAAATTGCCTTCTTTATTGATATGAGAATTAAATCAGGTAAAAACAGATTTTTTGTTTACGATTTAGAAAAAGATGAAATTATAGACCAAGGTTTAGTTGCAAATGGTTTTGGTTCTGAAACTAATGTTAGAGGAGAATTAAAATTTAGTAATGAACCAAATTCAAAATGTACATCATTAGGGAAATATACAGTTGGAAAATCTTATAGAGGAATGTTTGGTAAATCGTATAAATTATCTGGTTTAGATGAAACAAACAGCAACGCAGCAAAAAGAGCAATTGTGTTACATTCCTATTCAGCAGTTCCAAATGAAGAACAAGATTATTATATAGCAAACAGCCACGGCTGTCCAATGGTTAGTGAAGCTTTCTTTAAAAAATTAGAAAAAATAATAGACAGCTCGAAGCCTAATATTATTATGCATATCTATTATTGAGTTTTGAGTTATGAATTATAAGTTATGTGTTTTTAAGTTTGAGTTATGGATTATGAGTTATGAATTAAAAGTTGAAACTCATAATCCATAACTCATAATTCAAAACTTAAAAAGAATTAACCGTGAGCTGCAACTGAAACATCAGCCCATTCTTCCCATGTTTTTAGTTTTTGCTCGTATGTTTGTTTTGCAAATGGTAAAGCTATTTTTCCTAAAAATAAACGTAAAGGCGGGTTTTCAGCTTCAACTAATTTAACGATTGCAGGAACAGTTGCGCTTACTTGTCCAAAAGTATCTGGATCGTGTCCATCAGCAAGTGCTTTTTTGATTCCGTCGTATGCAGGAATACTTTCGCTGTGGAATCCGTTATCCCAAATATCAGTAAAATAACCATTTGGCTCTACTAAAGAAACATTGATTCCGAATTGTTTTACTTCAGATGCTAAAGTTTCGCTTAAACCTTCAACAGCAAATTTTGAAGCATTATAAAGTCCGATAACCGGTAAAGTTGCGATTCCTAAAATAGAAGAAACCTGAATAATGTGTCCGCTTTTTTGATTTCTCATAATTGGTAAAACAGCTTGTGTTAACCATAAAGTTCCAAAGAAATTAGTTTCAAATTGTGCTCTAGCTTCTGCTTCACTTGCTTCTTCTACAGCACCGTTTAAAGCGTAACCTGCGTTATTGATCAAAATATCAATTGTTCCGAAATGATTTTTTACTTTTTCAACAACTGCAAATGAATCTTCGCGTTTATTAACGTCAAGTTTTAAAGGTAAAATTGCGTCTCCGTATTTTGCTTTTAAATCGTTTAATGTATCGATATTTCTGGCTGTTGCAGCTACTTTATATCCTTTTTCTAAAAATGCTTCTGTCCAGGCTTTTCCAAATCCTTTTGATGCTCCTGAAATTAAAATTGTTTTTGACATGATTTCTTAAATTGTTAAATGTGAATTGTAAATGATTTTATTTTAATTGGTATTGTAATTTTTATTGCAATTGATATTGATATTTGTTTTTTGACATTGAAATTGTTATTTACAAATATGACTGATCGGTCATTTTTTTAATAAAAAAAAATTAGATGCTGTTTTGGTCTATTAAATTTTTTAGGGTTTTAACAATGACTTCCATTTTATCATTGTTTCCAGACATTCTTGACATTAAATGTCCGCCTTCGAGCATTGCAAACATTACAGTTGCAAAATCAGCTGGTTTTAAATCTGTTTTAAATTCTCCGTTTGCAATTCCTTTTTCTGCTATGCCCGAAAGCAATTGCTGTGCAGTGTGAATAGCGTTATTTACTTTCTGTTTTACGATTGGGTTTGTATCATCGGCTTCTGTTCCGAAATTTAATATCGGACAGCCTCCAATAAGCGGTGACTGAAGCGGATTGCTAAAAAAATCGATATAAGCAAATAATTGTTCTTTTGATGTTTTAGGTTTGCTTAATGCAGCCTGCAGTTTAGCCGTTAAAACTTTTACATTATGATCTACGGCTGCACAGGCAAGTACTTCTTTATTTTCAAAATGAACATACATACTTCCTTTAGACAATTTGGTAGCTTCCATAATATCGCTCATAGAAGTAGCTGCAATTCCTTTTGTATTAAAAATAGGAGCGGCTTTTTCTATAATAAATTGTCTGGTTTCTTCACCTTTTGCCATGATAGCTTTTATTTAACGGTACAAATATATGACCTATTGGTCATATTTGCAAACAAAAGCAGAATTATTTTTTGAAAAATTTCAAAATGTGCCTGTTTATGAGGGATTCGTGAGGGCAATAATTAATTTTTTGTGTTCAGGATATTGGGCAATTAAGGTATCACGATCTCCTAAAAAGTAATTATCAGGATTAAATGGAGGTGCCATAGATACCCCCATAAGGCTCCAGGAATCTTTACTTTTAATTCTTGAACCAATCCATGTTCCGCCCGGAATCACTTTTATCGGTTTTCCGCCTTTGGCAATATCATTACTAAAAACGCAGACTTCAGATTTTGGCGTATGACCTTCCGGATACAATAAAAGCATTTCTACAGGCTTTCCGGCATAAAAATGATATAACATATCTCCTGTAACTTTATGCATAATAGAGCAGCGGGAATTATCCAGAAAGTAATAAATGGCACTGCAAGGTGGGTTTTCTACAGGTGGAATAGGGTAGGTATTGGCAAAATAGCCGCCTTCGGTACTGTTTAACTGCAAATTAAGCAGCCTGATTATTTCAGATGCTGGTGACATAATGTTAATGTTTAATTGGTTTGTTAGAAATAGTAAATCCCCGAAGATTTATACTAAAACTTCGAGGATTTGGGGTTAGTAAGCATTATACTCTGGTTCGGTTGATCGGGCTGATATCTGTTAATTCTTTTGTTGGATTAAATGGCGAACCAACGCTTTGCTGGAAATTAAAATAATTGTTTGGGTCAACTTTCTTTTTAATTTCTAAAAGGCGTTTATAATTACTTCCATAATATTGTTTGGCCCAGTTGTGCTGCAAAGGATCAATGTAGTTTACATAAGCTCCAGTGGCTTTTCCGGCATCAGCTAATCTTTCGAAAAATTCATAAGCCCATTCTACATTTTTCAGCGTATCGCCAGGTTTATCTAAATCCCAGATTGCTTTAACTTCGGGGATAAAACGACTGTTTCTGTGTACGTATGCTGTAGCATCTGAGGCAACATTTTCGATTGCACCGCCGGCATGTGTCCAAACGGCAAAACTTTCTGCAGACGGAGCTTTGCTCATTGATTCTATAATAACCTTTGCCACTTTATTATTCATTCCGCCTTTTGGAAGGACGGTAGAACGGATGTACGAACTTCTTCCGGCAACTCTTGTCGTGTAACCGTTATAAAATTCCCAGTCCGGAAGCGTCATATTAAACAAATCGGCATTAATTGGTTTTAGTTTCAAAAGTCCCTGAAGCAACTCAATTCCTTCGGCACCATCACCATTAAAAACCGGAGTTAAACCCAGCACTTTTACATTGGTCGTTTTGTCTATCAAATCTTTTTGATTTCCCATAAAACCATAAACGGCCATTGCATCTGGAACTTCTTCGACCCATTCGTTGTAATAACCTAAAACATCTTCAGCCATTTCTAACGGATATCGAATTTGTCCCACTAACATTTTTTTGCTTAATGGTTTACGAACTCTCATTTCCATTTCAACTACAATTCCAAAGTTTCCGCCGCCGCCGCCAGAGCAAGCCCAAAAAAGATCAATATCTTCTGCAGATGTACTGTGTACACCAATGTGACGTAATTCGCCGTCTGGAGTAACGATTTTTAAACTTTCAAGATTATCGATGCTCATTCCGTACGAACGGGAAACAAAACTATATCCGCCGCCAAGCATAAATCCCGGAGGTGCAACAGTAGGGCAGCCGCCGCCTACAGGAATTAAGCCTGTATTGGTTAACTGCATAAACTTGTAAACATCGTACCAGATTACGCCCATTTCTGCCGTAACGGTTTCTTTTTTAGGGTTGAATGTAATTCTGTTTAAATTTTTCATTGCAATTACAACACCGCCTTCATTCAGGCAGTAACCGGCAGCACTGTGTCCGCCGCCTTTTATTGAAAAAGGAAGATCGTTTGTAATGGCAAATTTTAATCCCAGTCTGACATCTTCAACTACGGCCGGAAAAATGATTAAACGCGGTCTGAACTGAATTCGTCCGTTATCAATTTTTATAACGTCTTCATATTCTGAATCGCAGGGCTGAAGCACATAACCGCTCAGTTCACGAACTAATTCCTGAATTGCTGTTTCTATCATGATTTTTAGTTTTTGGGGTTAATTTTTATCTGGTAAGCGAATACACTTTTGACTGGTATTTTATATAAGAATCAAAAATGTACGTGTTGTCAATCATTCCGGCTGTTGCAGGAAAAAAATCTTCGTGCTTTTTGCTTGTCAGATAATCATCGTACGCTTTTTTACTTTCGTAAATAATAGAAACCGCAACATCAAAATTTCTAACAGAAACATTTCTTTTAATATCTGTTAAACCTCCGGTTGAAAACTGCTGAATTCCCGGATGTCCTGCTAAATATTCTACACAGATATCCGTAAACTTTTTAATGTTTTCCGGCGATTTATCTTTTAGAGAAAAATACAGGTCATGAAACATACTTTGCGGATAATTTCCATCGGCACCAATCGATTGTGGTTCAGATGAATTTCCTCCAATAATAAGATTGGTTACATAATAATCCATAACACGTCTTGTTGTGCCCGGAACCCATCTGTTTACATCAATTACGAATTGATTGTGTGCAGAATCATTTCCGTTATAGACATTAAAAGCATCTTCGTTTGCAAAAAGCTGATGCATGGCAATGTCATAATTAAGATCATTTTCAGGACGGATCATATCATCGGCTCGAACGCCAATCCAGAAAGAAATCATTCCAACAGATTCAGAAAGATATTGTCTTGCTTCGGCCATATAAGCTTCTACAATGCCTTGTGTATTACTTGTACCCAAATTGAAGTACGTGCTGTGCATCAACATAGGTGCGTTATTTGAATTTTCCATTTGAATTTTTTTAAATGTTTTTAGTTGATTTTCTTCAGAAATTATTATTGCTGAAGACGAAGTGTTGCTACTGAAATATGAGGCCATTTAATTTCGACAACGCTTCCATCTGGGGCAAAAACGGGGAAATCAAGGATTACGGTTTGTGTATACTGCAATTGAAGGAAAGAAGTTCCGTCTGCATTTTCAACAGTTTCGATCCAAAAAATTGCTGAAAGGCTGTTTGCATTGGCATTTACATTTACAAACGGAATGTTTGTAATTCCGCCAACAGGAGCAGTTGCGCCCGGAGTTGCAACACCGTCAATAGGGTTTGCATCTAAAAAGATCACAACAGTTTTAGTAATGTTTTGTCCTTTAATGGCATTTTCTAAAAGAATATTCGGGTTCATAATTACTTCTTTTGCAATTCCCGGAGGCGGAACTGCATTTACCAATTGTGATAAATAAGTTTGGCTTGTGTCATTTACTCTTTTTCCGTTTACAATAAAGAATGGAGTAGGATCTGCCACTTCAAATTGTGGCGGACCGTTTACAGTAAAAAAAGTTCCCTGAGCTAGAATTGAATCTCCGTGCGGAATTGAACCTAATCTGGCGATACTTGGCTGTACCGCCGGATCAGTGCCACTTGGAAGATTTAAGAATAATCCCGTTTCTAAATGAATTCCGTTTTGACCGCTTGGAAGATTCACATCATCTACCTGTTGTAAATAATGTAAGCCTTGAAAAGCGATATCAGATTGTGCATTTCCACGGTTGATAATATCACCTCCAATAGAATTGAAAGTAAAAGTTTCTGCCGTTGAATTTAATATGATTTTGAATTTATCAGCAGGCGGCGGACCCGGTTTTGCCTGATTCATATTTGGAACTTCAATTAAATTGAAACCTGGACCAACCCAGGTTCCTACTAATGTTTCTAATACACCAAGATCAACTGGTGCAGTTGTTACAGCTTCGGCTTTAAATTTTGATTGAAGTCCTTTGTTAACTGGTTTTGCTTCTAGCTTTTCTAAACCTGACAGGTTCAGATTTGCTAACGGATTATTTTGTTGTGATGCCATTTTATTTTTTTTGAATTGATTTTGTTTTTTTGATGGGTTTATTTTTTCTTAGGATTTTAAAGTGCTTTTCGACTAAATCCCTGAATCTGAAATAATACTTCAGTGGTCATGAAAACATTTGGCGGTGTACTAAAATCGCTTAGAAATAAATCGCCGTAAGTTTTTACAAATTCAGTAAATATGGGACCGTTCACATGTTTAAAAAATGCGTCTTGGTTTTCATAAACTTCCCAAAAAATAACCTGACCCTGTGGCGGAGTCGGAAGGCTTTTTTGGTTGAAATCCGGAACGTGAACCATATACAATAAAGTTTCCGGTTCGTTTTCCTGAACATCTTTTGCCAGTTGAATCAAAGCTGTTTTTGCTTTTTCTTCATTTCCGGGCAAAATGGTCCATTTTGCTTCAAGTGGGTAATACATAGTTTTTTGAATTATTAGTTATTAGTTATGAATTATGAATTATGAGTTATAGCCATTGCCATTGAAATTGCGATTGCTATTGTCATTACCATTGAAATTGCCATTTTTACACTTCTACATATTCAAAAGTTGGCCCTGCACATTCGCCATTTTCAAGCGGAATGTTTAGTAATTCCAGCGCTTTGTATTTAAGTTCATACATTACTGTAATTCCTTTAATAAGAAGTTCAGGTTCACCGCTCACTGCATCGTTAATTCCGTTTAGGAGCTGTACATATACTTTGTTGAAGTCTTTTGCTTTTTCCAGCAATTCAGGATTTTTTTCATAATCTTTCATTTTTGGATTCGCTTTCATGTTATAAACTGATGACCAGCTTACCGTAAAAGGTTTTCCTGTTGGGATACTTTTTACAGGCATTTGAAAATTGGTATCATTGGCACTGTACATTCTTCCAAAACAGATTTCCTGAAACTTGAAATAGTGTGCATATTCAATATCTTCTCCAAATAAAACCTGTTCTGTAGCAATAGTTCCGTCGATACCTTCACCTTGACCTACGATTTCTCCAATCGCTTCTTCAGCATCTTCATAATTTACAACTTTTGTGATTTTACCGCCGCTTCCGTAGTAATGTTCAGCAGTAATTTGACGGCTTGGATCTCCAATGAAAATACCATTCTTTGTTTTTTTCTTTGCTTCTTCATTTAAACGAAGTAAACCGTAACGAATCGCTTCATAAAACTGCCCAATACTATCAAAGTTTTTGGTAATAGGCGCTTTAGGATCAGAAGGTCTTTCGATTGTAGAAAATTCATCTAATGCTTCTCTGGAGAATTTTAAAAGATGAACTTCAAACGGAGGTGAACCTTTTGGAACTTCAGGAACAATGCCTCCCGGAAGCGGAGTAGGGTAGTTTGGAATAATATCTTTTACATTAAAAAGTTTATCTCCTTTTTTTATTGTTTTTGGATCTGTAATTGCGTTTAAAATATTGGATACCAAAACCATATGCAGCATTTCTTCAACCACAACACTTCTAATAAGAGCTGCCGCTTCGACATTACTTCCTTCTTTAATCGTGTAAAGTCCGCATAAATAAGGAGGAATTGTTGAAAGCTCTAATTTTAAAGCGGTTCTAAGAGAATCCTGAAGATGTTTCAAATCTTTGATGTAATTTTTTACATCTCTTTTAGACATTTTCAATGATGTTTTCAAGGTGCTTTTTTGGGCTATTGCAGGCGCATCGATATTGAATTCATTATCAGCAATAAAGGCATTATCTGTAGCAACTGAGTAAACCTCTTCGTTAATATCCAGATCAGCAATTGGTTTAATTAGCTTTTGACGATTTGGATTGTTCTTTTGAAATAATTTATTTTCCATAATAGTTATTGTTCAAGTTGTTGAAGGATAGCTTCTGCCGCTTTAAAAGTTAGGGCAGACATAGTTAGAGTTGGGTTTGAAGTTCCTAGAGTCGGCATATTTCCACAGCCAACCAAGTACAAGTTTTCGTGATCCCACGTACGCATATTGGCATCGACTACAGAATCTTCTTTTGAGAATCCCATTCTGTGTGTTCCTACAATGTGTCCTGCACCAGCAAAAGTGTAACCCTTGCCTTTGTAAGTCACATAATCAGCATCTGAAGCCGGATTGTAAGATGTAAAATCTTCGATACCGCATTGGCTGAACAATTGCTCAGAAACAATTCCTGATGCTTCAAAAGCTTTCAGCATATATTCTGTCGCTTTATAATAAATTATAGGTCTGTAATTGCCAATATTATCTTTGTATTGCGGATCAATTCTTACACGGTTTTCAGGATCCGGAGCTTGCTCGCATTCGAAATGAGTAAAGAATTGTCTCGTAACCAGATTTTCGATTTTAGCGCGAAGTTCTTTTCCAATAATACCTTCATTTACTGCATTAATAACATCTGTTGCAGGTGAACCAGTTGGCCATGCCCAGCCCCAGTTGTCCAGTGGTAAAATCCAGGCGGCATGATTTTTACGAAATTCTCCATCTCTAAAAGTTGGAATGTTAGAAGTAGAACCCGGACCGCGATACGGATAAATAGGATCTTTTGCTAATCCCCATCTTAAAACCGTCATGTGATCCATTAAATTACGTCCAACTTGGTCACTGCTGTTTGCTGCTCCTGATGCTAATAATAATTTAGCATTTTCAATAGCGCTGCAGGCCATTACATACAATGTTCCTTTTGCAGTATGGGTCTCGTATGAAGAAGAACTTCCTTTAACGTACGTTTTGTATTCAACGCCGTTAATCCAGTTTGAAGTTTCGTTGATTAACAATCGAGAAGCAACGGATTGTGTTTTTACGACAAGATTTCCCATGTCGCATTTTCTGAATGTTTTTAAGGCATTGTATTTTGCCTGAACCGGACAAATAGGTACACAGCTCGCATTTCCTTCGCAGCGCTGCCCTGTATATTGATCCCAGTTTGAACCAACCGGATCATATTCTCCGGGTTGATTTTTGATAATATCTAATTTTTTTGAACCTGGATTCCATTCAACGCCGCCAATATTGTAATCAAGATTTGGGATTGAATTTCGTCCTTGCGGAGTACTGATACAAGTTAATTTATAGTCTTTACCGTTAAGTTTAATGTTATTGTTCTTATCAATTACCTTTTTCATTACGCCGTCAAGGTAACTTGTTGGAATACCTTTCATTGGAAACACGTAATCTTTACCAAAAATGTTTTTTTGTTCGATAGGATAATGCTGATCTTCTACATTTCCTGAAACACCAATTTCGTTTTCGGCCATTTGATAATATCGGGACATATCTTCATACTTAATTGGCCAGTCTACACCAACGCCGTATTTAGATTTCATTACAAAATCGTTTGGCAGCATTCTAAGTGTGGTTCCAAGCCAGTGTAAAGTTGTTCCTCCAGGTGCTCTCGTATTATCACTTGCAAAAGGAAGCGGTCCCATTTGTACCAAATAACCTTTTGTTGAAGGTCCGTTTTTTGGGATTTTCTGAATATCAAGAACATTAATTGAAGGCGCATCTTTGATATTCGGGTAAGGTGCATTCGGAACTTTTGCAGAAGCATTATAAAACGTATTAAGATAATCCTGATAGTTTTTATAATTAGCATCCTGATCCATTGCTAAACCTGCAGAAAGACCTGCTTCGAGCATTAAAACTTTCTTACCAGCATTAGTAAGAACCTTTGCTATTATTGATCCGGCAATACCAGAACCAACAATTACTACATCATAATTATTTTCCATTTGATTACCTTTTTGTTATGAATTTTTTACTGTAAGCGGACGTTCTGCCCATGAGCCGTAACCCGGTTGTTTTGCTCCCGGCGGATGTGTATGCGCGGCATTCCACATAAGCCCCTGAATGTAAGAAGCTGATGATATTACTTCGCTTCCCCAGTTTCCGGTATACCAAAGGATAATGATGTTTTTTGCCAATCCGTTATAAGCAGAAGCAGCCATGAATTGTGAGGCTAAAGTGGCTTCAATGTTTTTTTTGGACTTGTCATTTAAAAGCACATGAACATCAAGAAAGAAATAATCGATGTCTTGTTTGTCTGTGTTTTTCTGGATCGTGTTGTAATAGGTTTCCAGCATTCCGGTAGCTTTGAGTTCAGTTTTACTGAAACCGGTTAAAAGTGCCGAAACCTCTAAAAAGAGTTTTGTTTGGGAATTAGGTTCCATGGTGTTAGTTTTTTGGGAATTAAAGGGTTAAACATTGTTTTTGTTAATTAGTTTTTGATGTAACATGTTTAAGTCCAATATGCTAACGTTGTACCTTGAGTATAGATGCGATGATTCCTCCAGACGTAAAAGCAAGCTTTTACAATTGGCTGTTCCCGCAAGTTTTGAAGCGAAAGTATTAGTAGCGTTACTTTGCTTCGACACAGTAGTAGTAGTTTTGATATTGAGCCTTGTTTTTTCTACTAAAATTACTGGAGATATAAAACGGCTATTGATAAATTGACACAGGAGTAAGATTTTATGTCATAAAAGCGATAATTTTTGGTATTAAAACTTTTATAATGTTAGATTAGATGTTAAAAGTTTGAAAAATTAACATTAGCTTAAAGATTATAACATATTGAAATTGAGTTTTCTATACTGTTTTAATTAGTATCGGATGTAAAAAGAGTTTTTATTCTACTGAATTATAAGCATAAAAAAACTCCCAAATTGCTTTGGGAGTCTTTATTTGAGAATTTATTTATTCTGAGAATAAAATCCAGATTAAAGTTTATTCGTTTTGGTATCAACAATTTTACTGACTCTAAATACTAAAAAGATAGTAAGCAACATAATTCCCGAAGCAGTCATTGCCAGAATATCATAATGTTCTAACGGTGCATAACTGTCTTTTTGGTAAATGATTAATCCGGCAATTACAGCGCCAAAACCTCCGGCCATTTGCTGTAAAGAAGAGTTAATACTCATAAACGCACCACGATCCTGCGGATCTGGAATGGCAGAGGTTAAAGTCGTTGACGGAACCATTCTGCTCATGATTGTTGCCATCATAAATACGTTGATAAGCAATACAATGTAAAATGGAGTTGGGCCAAATTGAGCATAAATGTTGATTAAAATCACCGCAGATACAGTTGCAAATGCAAAGATTTTAAATTTATTTACCCTGTCACTCAGTTTACCAATAAACGGCATTGTAATTAAAGTAGCAATTCCGGTAATCATGAATAATAAAGGTAACTGCTCATTAGTTACTTTAAGGTTGTTGATAGCAAACGCACTACCAAAAGGCATCATCATAAAGCCTCCAATAGAAAGCAAGGCAGTAGCTAAAAAACCAACCTGATAATTCTTTTTAGAAATAGTATGATACAAATGCATCAAGGCTGTTTTTTCTTGTTTCAACTGTAAATGCTCTGTAACAGGTTTTAATTTTGCATATAAAATAATGGTAATAATAGCCGCCATTGCTGCGATCCATAAAAACGGAACGTGCCATCCCCATGCATTTGCAATGTATAAACCTATTGGGATTCCAAGAACCTGACTAACGCCAAATCCCATTTGAATAAATCCCATTACTTTTCCTCTTTGCTGCAAGCTGAATAAATCGGCAACAATAGCAAGAGAGATTGAACCAATTACACCGCCAAATAATCCGGTGAAAACACGCGCTGCAACTAACAGAAAAAAGTTGGGTGCCAGGGCACAGAATAAAGTCCCGATTGTAAATCCGATGTAAAAGAAAAGTAACAATTTTTTTCGGTCAAATTTATCTGCAAAACCAGCTGTCAATAATCCGGAAATCCCGGCACTAAAAGCATAAGCAGAAACGGCAATACCAAATTGAGAAGCCGTTATTTTTAAAGTTTTAATCATAATATCTCCAAGCGGCGACATTACCATAAAATCAAGCACAACTGTAAATTGTGTCATGGCTAAAAGAAATATAACCAGTTTTTGATAGCCATTAAAACTGGGTGCGATAGTTTGTTTTTCGTTCATATAATTATTGTAGTTCTTTGCAGTCAAAATTGTGAAAATTCAATAAATCAATAATTTGGGCTGCGTTTAGTTTTTCGCTTATAATTCTCAATACACAATCAACATCTTCCTGATCAATAGACCATTGAAGTATAGATTTGTTTGCGTTTAAAAACGTTGCGATTTTGTTTTTACTTGTCTCTGTTTTTATATTAGTAGCGAATATCAATACATTCATAACATAAAATTTAAGGTGTTAATGCCTTTATCACGAGTCTAAAAGCTTCTTGTTGTATTTCATTTGTTAATTGAAATGGAGTGGTACCTCCAAGTCCTTTACCTTTTTCATGAAAACGAAGTAAATTGTACAACGGGCCATAAGCAATACTCCAGAATACCTCCTTTGATACTGGTACTATTTCTTTTCTTTCAATTGCCCGATGCAAAAATTTCGTCATGATTTCTTTGAGTTCAATCAAACTTTCGTTAACGATATGTTCGCCATAATTTGAATTTTGGAGAATTTCCCAACAGGCAATTTTATCAGTGTTTTTCAGCATAAACTCTGATCTGTTTTCCCATTGCTTGGCGAGACCTTCTACAAAAGGCATATCTGGTGAGAAATCTTTAAGCGAACTTTTAAAGAAGTAAGTGCCCATTTCAGTTCCAATTTTTTTAATCAGATCTTCCTTGTCGGCATAATAAATATAAAGCGTCGCTACAGAAATCCCGCACTCTTTGGCAAGTTTGTTCATTGTAAAGCCTTCTATGCCATACTTTACAATCATTTCTATAGTTTTCTCTTTAACTAATTCTTCTTTATTAATATCTCTTGTTCTCAAAATGAAAAGGATTTTATTGAATTGACTCTGCAAAGATATAATAATAAGTGAACGTTTATTCATTTATGAAAAATATTTTTCAAAAAATTTTAAAAAACAGCAAAAGCTGCTTCTCAATATAATTTTACTATTTTTACTCTTAGCAGCTATCATACAGAACAACTGTTTTGTATGAAATACTGAATTGTTTTATTAACTTAATTATTTAAAAATGAGAAAAAACAACGATTTTGGTTTGTTAATACTTCGTATTACAATTGGATTTTTAATGCTTTTGCATGGTATTTCAAAATTTAAAGGCGGTTTAGATTTCATCAGCGGAATGCTTGTTGAAAAAGGACTTCCGGGTTTCTTTGCTTATGGCGTTATCATAGGAGAAATTTTGGCACCAATCTTAATTATAATTGGTTTTAGAACCAGAATTGCGGCTTTGATTTTAGCTTTCAATTGTTTAGTTGCGGTTTTAATGGCACACAGTCAGGATATTTTAAAAATTAGTGATCACGGAGGCTGGGAATTAGACCTTCTGGGGTTATATTTCTTTACGGCAATTGCATTGTTTTTTACCGGAGGAGGAAAATTTGCAGCTTCAAAAAGCAATAAGTGGGACTAAAAACTCATTAAAATATAAAAATATAAAGCGGCCGTTTGAGCCGCTTTTTTTATGATTTTATTAGTAAGAAAGTCAGTAAAATCAAAGGCTGATAATAATTTGAATTCTAATGTTATTCTAATGTAGCGACGAAAATTTAGTTTTAACTTGCACCCTGAAATTTATTTTTTACGATGCTTAATAAAATTAAAAATAGCCTTTTATGTAAATGCCTTCAGGTGTTACTAATCGGCTATTTTTTAATGAGCAGTATTAATGTCTCAGCAACTTTCAGCCGAATTATAAAAGAAAATACTGAAACTCATTCTGTTAAAGGAATAGCGTGTACTCTTTTGAAGAAAATCTTCAAATGCGACGGAATTCCCGAAGAACTGGACGACTATGAAACAAAAGATACTAAGACCACAAAACTCGCAAAAGGAATTGTGTTATTAGAATATCTGGTTCCTTTAGACGCATCTGTACCGGGATTTTATTTTCAAAATAACCTTAAAGGAAAAAACTATATAGACAATCCAATTTTCTCCTTTGGATTTCACGGTAAGATCCATTTGCCTCCTCCACGATTTGTAATATAAGTATTTAGTTTTGATTGGATTATGGTAATTTTTGTAATCCTTAATGCGATATTTTTCGTAAATTAACATCTATTAATCTTGTATTTATATATAAATCCATGACACCTTTAAAACGTTTTTATAACTTACTCGCGTTAGACAAACGTGACGTATACCAAATTATATTTTATGCCGCTTTTGCGGGTTTGGTAAACCTTTCCCTGCCTTTAGGAATTCAGGCGATTATTAATTTTATTCAAAGCGGACAGCTTAGTGTTTCGTGGATTGTGCTGGTTTTTTTGGTTACAATTGGAGTTGGCTTTGGTGGAATCTTAACCATTCTGCAGCTGCGAATTGTAGAAAATCTGCAGCAGCGAATCTTTGTGCGTTCGTCTTTTGAGTTTGCATACAGACTGCCTTTAATTAAGTTTAAAGAAATGTATTCTGAATATGCTCCGGAAAAAGCCAACCGATTTTTTGATACCCTTATGGTTCAAAAAGGAACAGCAAAACTTTTACTGGACTTTTGTACAGCTTTTTTGCAGGTTGGTTTGGGGATTATTTTACTGGTTTTGTATCATTCCTTTTTTACCGTAATCGGACTTTTATTTATCGTTATTCTGTATGTCATTTTTAAATTTTCTTATAAAGATGGTTTAGAAACAAGTCTTAACGAATCAAAGTTTAAATATAAAGTCGCGGCCTGGCTTCAGGAAATTGCACGTAATCGCGAGAGTTTCCGTAGAAAAGGCGGTTTCGATTATGCTTTAGACAGAAATGACGGTTATGTGAGTCATTATGTCAATTACCGTGAAAAACACTTTCAGGTAATGAAAAAACAATACATTCAGCTTACAATTTTTAAAGTAATTGTTACAGCTGCCCTTTTGTCGATTGGTGGTTTTCTGGTAATTCACCATCAAATGAACATTGGGCAGTTTGTGGCAGCTGAAATTGTGATTGTATTGCTGATCAATTCCGTAGAAAAAATAATCTTCGGACTGGAATCTTTTTATGATGTATTGACATCTTTAGAAAAAATTGGTCAGGTTACCGATATGGAAATTTCATGTATTCCAAAAACATCTGCTGTAACCGAAACAGGAATTACAATCGAGACCGAAAGTATTGCATACAATTATCCGGAACATAATAAAAAGTCGCTTAAAAATATTAACCTGAAAATAAATCAGGGCGAAAAGATCATTTTAAGAGGAACCAACGGTGCGGGAAAAAGTACTTTATTACGCTTACTTGCCGGATTGCTGGAACCAGAAGGCGGCGCGATGTATGTGACCGATAATTTCATGAACCGTTTAGACGAAGACACTTACAGAGCACAATCCGGTACACTTTTGCAGGGCGATACGCTTTTTGAAGGAACAATTAAGGAAAACATTCTTTTTGGAAATGAAACCATAAATAATGACGATTTAAAATGGGCTTTAGATAATGTGTGTTTAACGCCTTATATTAAAACTTTCCCGAACGGACTGGAACATCAGATTCATCCGGGCGGACGTGAACTTTCGGCTTCAGATGTTCAAAAAATTCTTTTGGCCAGAAGTATTGTGACCAAACCTAATATATTATTCCTTGAAGATCCGGTTGATAAAATGGACGAACTGACGTCGGGTAAAATTGTTGATTTTTTACTTGCCGAAGAAAATGACTGGACGGTAATTGTTACTTCTAAAAATGATGTCTGGAAGAACAAATGCAGCCGTATGATTACGATTGATGATGGAAAAATTATTAACGACATAAAGCTTTAATCATGCTTAATATATCAAAAGATAATAACGTACTTATAACGCCGGGTAAATACAAATCGATTACCGCCGTTGCCCGCAGACCGCACTATAAAATTTTAAACCGAGTAATTGTTGGATTTTTAATTTTCTGCATTGCCTGTCTTTTTCTTCCGTGGACACAAAATATTTCCGGAAGCGGTTCTGTAACAACTTTAAAACCAGATCAAAGACCACAGACTGTTCATAATGCCATTGCCGGAAGAATCGAAAAATGGTATGTACAGGAAGGGGATTATGTAAAAAAAGGAGATACGATTTTGTTTATTTCTGAAACCAAAGAAGATTATTTAGATCCGAATTTAGTTGGAAACACAAAAGATCAGGTTGATGCCAAAAAAATGGCTGTAGAATCGTATGCTGATAAAGTAAGTTCGCTTAACGTTCAGGCACAGTCGCTTAATACGGAAAGAGAATTGAAACTGCAGCAGGCTCAAAATAAAATCAAACAAGCCCAGCTGAAAATTAAAAGTGACAGCATGGATCTTGAAGCGGTAAAAACGCAGTTAAGAATCGCAAAAACACAATTTGACCGTTCGACTGCATTGAATAAAGAAGGTTTAAAACCGCTTACAGATGTAGAACAAAAACGATTAAAACTGCAAGAATCTGAAGCGTATATTATTACACAGCAAAATAAACTTTTGAGCAGTAAAAACGAATTGATAAATGCAAGAGTAGAAATAAACCGCATCACGGCTGAATATTCTGAAAAAATATCAAAATCAAGAAGTGATAAATTCACCGCTTTAAGCACGCAATATGATACAAAAGCTCAGGTAAATAAACTGGAAAATCAATACGTAAATTACAGTATTAGAAATGGTTTGTATTACATAACAGCTCCGCAAAGCGGATATGTAAACCGTGCTTTACTGGCCGGACTTGGCGAGACAATTAAAGAAGGAACGCCAATTATCAGCATTATGCCGGCAAGTTATGATATTGCGGTTGAAACGTATGTAGATCCAATCGATCTTCCGTTGGTACATCGCGGTGCAAAAGTGCGTGTTTGGTTTGACGGATGGCCAAGAATTGTATTTTCTGGATGGCCGGGATTGTCATACGGAACTTTTGGCGGTAAGGTAGTGGCAATTGAAAATTTTATTAGTGCCAATGGAAAATATAGGGTTTTGATTTCACCAGATGGAAACAAAGATGAAAAATGGCCGAAAGAATTAAGCATTGGAGCAGGAGCGCAGAGTATTGCTTTATTAGAAACGGTTTCGGTTTGGTATGAAATATGGCGAAACTTAAATGGATTTCCGCCAAATTATTATAAGTCAGATGAAAAGGAGGCAAAAAATGGGAAAGACAAAAAATAAATTTAAAACTATAGTTCGACTGTTTTCTCTTTTGTTTTTATTCAGTTTTTCTGCTTATAGTCAGGATTTTAATAAAGAAGAATTGAGTTACAGCGAATATTTAGGATATGTAAAAAAATACCATCCGCTGGTAAAACAAGCTAATCTTGAAATTAGCAATGCGCAGGCAGCGTTAATGCTGGCGCGCGGTGGTTTTGATCCGAAAATTGAAGTCGATTACAATAAAAAAGAGTTTAAAGGAACAGAATATTATTCGCTTTTAAACAGCAGTTTTAAAATCCCGACTTGGTACGGAATCGAAATTAAAGCTGGATTTGACGATACAGACGGACAATATTATAATCCGCAGAATCGTACGCCGGATAACGGATTAACTTCTTTAGGAGTCAGCGTGGCGCTTGGGCAGGGAATGTTTATCAACCAAAGAATGGCAGATGTCCGAGAAGGAAAACTGCAGTTAAAACTAAGCGATGCACAGCGAAAACTGAGAGCAATTGAGGTTTTGTATAAAGCAAGCGAAGCTTATTTTGAATGGAGAAAAAGTTACAACGAGGCCGAACTTTATAAACGATATCTTGGTTTTGCAAGTACACGTTTTGCGGGAGTAAAAAAACTAATCGAACTTGGAGATTCTCCTGCAATTGACAGCGTTGAAGCCGGAATTACGGTTCGAAACCGGGAATTAAATGTTGAAAATGCAAATCTAAAATTAGCAAAAGCAAAATTGTATTTGTCTAATTATTTATGGCTTGAAAATGTTCCTGTTGAATTGGGAGATATGGTGAAACCGGAAGAAAATCTAATTCTGACTTTAGAAGAAACCCTAAAAACAGATGCGATGATGGTCAATGTGGAAACGTTAGATACGCATCCCAAAATTCAGGCTTTAGAAACTAAAATGTCGATGCTGGAAGTGAACAGACAATTGAAAGCCAATTCGCTGCTTCCAAAATTAAATGTGGGTTATAATTATATTTCTGAGCCTTCTTATTTTGATTCTTTTAATGCTGATGATTATAAGTTTAATATAGATTTCAGCATTCCGATATTTTTGAGAAAGGAGCGAGGAAGCCTGAAAATGGCAAAACTTAAAATTCAGGATTTAAAATTTGATATTGAACAACAGAGACTGGAATTGAAAAACAAAATAAAAGCCCAGCAAACGGAAATTGCTTCTTTAAAAAGGCAGAAAAATGTAATTGACAATTTGGTAAAAGATTATGTAACGATGCTGAATTCTGAAGAGAAGTTGTTTTCCTTCGGCGAAAGCTCGATCTTTTTACTTAATTCGAGAGAGAATAATTTGGTAAGCGCAAAACTGTCTCAAATTAGTATTGAAAATCAGTTTTACATTTCAAATGCTGAGTTGTATAAAATATTGGCTAATCCCGATTAATTTGAATTTCCTAAAATAAAAAAAGCAGCAAAGATAATTTGCTGCTTTTTTTGCTTTAATAAGTAATTAGAATTTTGTTGCAAATTCTTTCGCAAAATCTTCCAGTTTTATTTTTCCGTCAACAGAAGCATTGCTTGATAAGAAATGTTCAATGATTTTTCCGCTTCTTAAACCAGTTCCCATTTCGGCATAAAGATTAGCAATTTCTTCCGGAATTCCTGCTTGTGCCATTCCTCCAAGAGCTTGTTCATCTGTAAATTCAACCCACGGTAATTCTGGTTTTGCAATTGCTGCACCCAAAACTTTTGCAGCTTCACCCGGAGTACGAACATCGCTGATAATATATCGGATATTTTTTCCTGCCGGAGTCTGCTGTAATTCTTCGGCGACAGCCTGAGCAATATCTACCGGATGCACAAACGGAATTGTTATATCAGCTGGATAATTTGAACCAATAATTCCAGCTCCCTGAATCATCGGAACATCATTATAAAAATTAGTGAAGAAGAAACCTGCTCTTAAGAAAGTTACAGAAGTATTCAATTCCTTATATATTTCTTCAATTTTATGAAGTCCGGCAATTGGACCAGTTCCGTTTGGTAAATGAGCGCCAATACTGCTTAACATTACGACTCTTTTTACTTGAGCTTCTTCGATTGCTTTTGCAAAAGATTTACCAGCGTTTTCAGTATTTGCAATTACATTTGCTCCGCCTAAATTTGGAGGTGTCATGGCAAAAATGGCATCCGCACCTTTTAATGTTTCCAATAAAAATGCTGCATCGCTTACAGAACCTACTGCTGCTTTTGCGCCCAGATTTTCGATTGCTGTTTTTCTGTCAGCATTACTGCTTATTACGGTTACGTCGTGACCTGCAGCGACAAGTTTTGTAGTTAATGGTTTTCCTATGTTCCCTAAAGAACCTGTTACTATAATTTTCATATATATAATTTTTTTTATTACAGTTACAAAGGTATCTTTGTACTTACTTTTATACAAGTACTTACCCTATAGTATGTATCATGACAGCAATTAAAGAATCATCGACAATTCAGGAGAATAAGCAATATGCACTGGAAAAATGCCCGGTTACGTTTGTAATGGAAAAAATAGGCGGTTACTGGAAACCTATTATTCTTTGGCATTTATCAAGCGGAATGAAACGTTACAGCGAATTAAAAAGAGAAATTCCTGCCGTGACAGAAAAAATGCTCATTCAGCATCTAAAACAATTAGAGGCAGATGGTCTTGTGATTCGGGAAGCAAAACCAGTTGTACCACCTTTTGTAACTTATAGATTAAGCAATGCAGGACAAGGTTTACTGCCCGTTATTGAAGCAATGGCGGAGTGGGCTTTTAAAGTTAAGGATGGAGAGTTTCTTTAGAAGGTTCAAAGGTTTTTTAGTTGCAAAGGTACAAAGGTACAAAGGTACAAAGGTGCAAAGTGACAAAGGTTTTAGAAAAAATCTTAGAATCTCAGCATCTTAGTATCTCAGAACCACCTTTGAACCTTTGTGACTTTGTACCTTTGAACCTATTTAACAACTGTCGCTTCCAATTCTACCTTAACGGTTTCAAAAAGACTTTTTACTTCCATTAAAGTTGTGGCTTGCTGAATGTTGTGTTTGGTAATCCATTCCTGCAGGATATTGAAGTGAGGCCAAAGCTCGGAAGTTGCAGTTGTATAAATCGTTAATCTCACGATGCCGCTGCATTCGTAACCTGCTTCGGTGATTACTTGTTCCAGATTTTGGATCGCTAATTTTAACTGCGATTCCATGTTTTCATTGCTTGAAATTCCTTCGGCATTTATAGCAGTCTGTCCGGAAACATACAATGTTCCCTGCGGATTTTTTACTTCAACTGCCTGATTATAACTACGCTCGTTTTGCCATTTCCACGGATTGACAACTCTTTTTTCCATTTGATTTCCTTTTTTAGTTTGTGCCAATAGCGGCATTGTTGCGATTAATAATAATCCTAAAAGTTTTGTTGTTGTTTTCACGATTACAGTTTAAAATTTATACTGCAAAATTGAAAATAACTTGTGGAAACAGGTCTTGACATTTGTCACGATTATAATGTGCGAAATGTCACATTTACGAAGATAATCGGCTTAAGGTTTCGCGCGAAACGCCTAAATAAGAAGCAATAAGACTTTTAGGAACGCGCTGAAAAAGAGAAGGGTATTGTTTTAAAAGCTGCTCGTAACGTTCTTTTGGATTAGAAGTCATCCAGTAAAGAATACGACGCTGTGAGGCAAGAAAACCAAAGTTGGCTTTTTCCAGTAAAAAGCGCAGCATTTTTGGGGAATTATCGCATAAGTCTTTATAATCCTCCAAAGTAAAACAAAGCACTTCTGTATCTTCAAGACATTCTAAAGACATTGTAGCTTTTGTTTGGGTGAAAAAAGCATAATAATCACTTTCCCACCAGTCTTCCATAGCAAAGGAAGCAATATGCTGTTTTAGGGATTCATCGGTGTAAACCAATTTTAAAAGTCCGGAAATTATAAAATAAGCATATTTTACATCATCTCCTTCCTGAATTAAAAATTGATGTTTTTTGAATTTTTTGGTGATAAAATGCTGACTGATAAATGAAAATTCTTCATCTGTCAGCTTTATTATTTTTTCGATATGTTCCCGAAGTTTTTCCTGCATGTTATGGTCAAAGATATTTAAATTTTTTGATGATCAAAAAGGGTGATTTTAATTGGATTGAAATTAAAACCGGATTGAAATCGCACACGTCGTTAAACCGGATTGAAATCCGGCCCTACAATATGAATCATCCCTTCGGAATTTTACATTCTGGGTGTTAATGCGATCTATAATTTTTCGGCATCAAAATAAAGAGCCGAAGGCTCGATTTATATTGTAGGGCTGGATTTTAATCCAGTTTCGGTTATGATATTTTAGGTGTATAACGAAATTAAACCGGATTGAAATCCGGCGTTACAATGATATTAAACCAGATTGAAACAAACATATCGTTAAACCGGATTGAAATCCGACCCTACAATATGAATCATCCCTTCGGGATTTTACATTCTGGGTGTTAATGCGATCTATAATTTTTCGGCATCAAAATAAAGAGCCGAAGGCTCGATTTATATTGTAGGGCTGGATTTTAATCCAGTTCATATTGTAGATTCGGTTTTAATTCATTTTTGTGGAATATAAATATTAAACGTCGCGCCCTCCATTGGTTTTGCCGTAGCATTAATAATCCCATTATGATTTTCAACAATCTTTTTTACAATGGCAAGACCAATTCCGGTTCCATCGTAAATATCCCTGCTGTGCAAGCGTTGAAAAACACCGAATATTTTTTCGCTGTGTTCCGGTTCAAAACCAATTCCGTTGTCTTTAAAACTGATATGACAATAGTTTTCTGATGCTGATAATTTATCATTTTGTAATTCTTCACCACTGACAATTCGGCTTTTGATTTCGATTTGAAGCGGAATTTCCTTTTGAGAAAATTTCAAAGCATTATTTACCAAATTTTCGATAAGCTGAATAAATAAAAACGGAATAATATTTATTTTGCCATGAAGATCCGTAATAATCGAGGCATTTTTTTCCTTAATATTTTCCCGAAGTGCTTCTTTTACATCTTCAATAATGATATTAAGATCCGTATTTTCATAAATACGATCTGTAATATTCGTTCGTGAAAAAGTCAAAAGATCATTGATTAATTCCCGCATTCGGTTGGTCGAATATAAAATACGCTCGAATTTTGCCTGTCCGTCGGGACTTAAATTTGGATATTCTTTTGCCAGAATAATGTTAGTAAAGGTTTGAATTTTACGCAGCGGTTCCTGTAAATCATGACTTGAGATATGCGTAAAAGCATCAAGTTCTGTGTTTTTCTTTTTTAACTCAGTTGCATATTTTTCTATGGCAATGTATTGTGCTGCCAATTCTTCATTTGCTTTTGTAATTTTGGCATTAAGCGCAGTGGCTTCTTTTTCTTTAAGAAGCAGTTCCCTGTTTTTCTTATACAATTCTGTAAACACCATCACTTTTGCCTGAAGGATTTCTGCAGACAAAGGTTTAATCATATAATCAACAGCTCCAGACTGATATCCTTTAAAAATATAATCGGTGGTGTTCATATTGGCAGTTAAGAAAATTATAGGAACGTGTTTGAGTTTGTCGCTCTGGCGAATGAGTTCAGCAGTTTCGAACCCATCCATAAGCGGCATCTGCACATCCATAAGTATAATGGCAAAATCTTGGCTTTTAAGGAGAATTCGCAGTGCATCTTTTCCGGAAGTTGCTTCTACAAATTCATATCCCTGATCTGCAAGTATGACCTGAAGAGAAAGTAGGTTTTCCTTCTTGTCATCGACAATTAATATTTTAACCGGATGTTCTTCTATGGGGTTCTGGTTTTTCATAATAGGGGAATTATTTTAACCACACTCTCATTAAAGAGGATAATTGTTCAACATTAACCGGTTTTGTAATATAATCTGATGCGCCCGACTCGATACAGCGCTGTCTGTCGCCTTTCATTGCTTTTGCTGTTACGGCAATAATAGTTAAGTCTTTATGTCGAATGTTTTTTCTAATGATTTTCATGGTTTCATAACCGTCTAATTCCGGCATCATGATGTCCATTAAAACAATATCAATTTTTAAATTCTGACTCAAAATATCAATGGCTTCGTGACCGCTTTCTGCGCTGATTACGTCTAAACCAAAACGCTCTAAAGCAGTTGTAAGTGCAAATAAATTTCGAACATCATCATCTACCAAAAGCACTTTTTTATTGATTAGAACATCTTCTTTTAAATAATACGTTTCAATTCTGTCTTTCATGCTTTCCGGCAGGTCTTTATGCACACGATGCATGAATAGGGCAGTTTGATCTACTAATTCATCAATAGATACGGCACTTTTTGTAATAATGCTGTGTGCGAAACGGCTGAGTTTGCTGCGTTGTTTTTTATTGACATCGCCGGCAGAATGTACAATTATAGCCGTTTCCTGTCCGCTGATATTATTTTCCAGATCGCTGATTAAGTCCAAACCATCAGCATCCGGAAGCATTAAGTCTAATATGATGCAGTCAAATGATTTTTCCTGAATCAGTTTTACGGCATCTTTTGCTGTTAAAGCGGTTGATACCGAAATATCTTCGCCTTCAACGGCTTCGACAATTCGTTCCAGTTCAAATTCATTATCATCAACTACAAGAAGATTTTTTTCTTTCTTGTCTTTAAAGTCCTGAATATCATTAAAAAGAGAAGTCAATAATTCGTTTTTGACAGGTTTAAGGAAAAAGTTTCTTGCACCGCGTTTTAAACCTTTGTTTCTTTCATCTTCTCCGGAAATAATATAAACTGGAATATGACGAAGCGTGAAATCTGTTTTTAAACGGTCGAGAATTTTCCAGCCGCTGGTGTCCGGCATGTTTAAATCCATTGTAATAGCGTGCGGCTGAAATTGATTGATATAATCAACCACATCATTTCCGCGAGTCGTTACTATCGCTTTTATACCATGCTGATGGGCTCTTTCGACTAATATTTTAGCAAAGGTGATATTGTCTTCGGCAATTAGAAGAATTTTGTCATTTGGTTTAATATCAGTTCGGTCGTCACCAACTTCATCTACAAAATACAAATCCATATCGGATTTTTTGAAACTTGCAGACGGAAGTGATTTCAAACGGCTTTTTCCGGCGTGAATAACGTTGGTTTCTTCATTTACATTAATGTCTTCCAGTTCCGGAATATGAACAAATTTAAGCGGTAGGAACAAGGTAAATTTACTTCCAATGTTTGTATCACTTTCGAGTTCGATGCTTCCGCCTAATAAATCAGAAAGTCCACGGCTGATGGATAATCCTAAACCGGTTCCTCCATATTTACGGCTTGTAGATCCTTCTGCTTGCTGGAAAGCTTCAAAAATGATGTTTTGTTTTTCTTTGGAGATTCCAATTCCGGTGTCAGAAATTTCAAAAGCAACAACGGCTTCGGCATTTTCTAAACTGGCGTTTTTAGTTTTCCAGTTATTATCTGCTTTATAAATGTTTAATCGAACACCGCCTTTTTCAGTAAATTTGAATGAATTCGAAAGCAGATTTTTCAGAATCTGATTCAATCTTTGCGAATCGGTTTCCATAACTTCAGGAAGATTATTATCCATTATAATTTCAAAATTGAGATGTTTGGCCTGAGAAATAGGGTTGAAGGTAGATTCCACAAATCGGCTGATTTCTGCAAAACTAATTGGGTTGTAATCCACAGAAATATAACCGGATTCAATTTTAGAAAGATCCAGAATATCATTAATTAACTGAATTAAGTCATCTCCGCAAGAGTTGATTGTTTTAGCAAACTGAATTTGTTTTTCCGATAAGTTTCCGTCGCGGTTCGCGATTAATTCGTTGGCTAGAATCTGCAAACTGTTCAGAGGTGTACGCAACTCGTGCGACATATTCGCCAGGAATTCTGATTTGTATTTGGATGTCAAAGTAAGCTGATCCGCTTTTTCTTCCAAAGCTTTACGGGCAACCTCAACTTCCTGATTTTTGAGTTCCACTTCTTCTTTTTGATTGGCTAATAAAATGGCTTTTTCTTCCAGCTCTTCGTTGGTATTTTTCAGTACTTCCTGTTGACTTTTCAGCTCACTTGCTAACGATTGTGACTGTACCAATAACTCTTCAGTTCTTGAATTTGATTCGATAGTATTTAATACAATACCAATACTTTCTGTTAATCCTTCAAGGAAATCTAAGTGTGTCTGACTAAAGGTATCAAGCGAAGCCAATTCAATAACTGCTTTAAGTCTTCCTTCAAATAAAACCGGAAGAATAATTACGTCTTTTGGTTTGGCATCTCCTAAACCAGAATTGATTCTGATATAATCTTTTGGAACATTACTCAATATGATTCGTTCTTTTTCTATCGCAACCTGACCAATAAGTCCTTCGCCCATAGCGTAGGAGGTAGGTGAATTTTTTCGTTTGATGTAAGCGTAAGAGGCAATTAAATTCAGTTTAGAATCCATGAATTGTTCGCCTTCTTCCAGAATATAGAAAAGTCCGTGCTGCGCAGTAACAACGGCAGCAAGCTCTGAAAGGATTTTCATCGTTACAGAATTAAGCTCTTTTTGCCCTTGAAGCATTTGGGTAAACTTAGCTAAATTCGATTTCAGCCAGTCTTGTTCTTGGTTACGTAAAGTAGTTGCTTTTAAGTTTGAAATCATTTGGTTGATAGTATCCTTAAGAGCCTCAACTTCACCTTTTGCTTCAACACCAATTGTTCGGGTTAAATCTCCCTGTGTTACCGCCGATGCAACCTCAGAAATCGCACGTACCTGAGTCGTAAGATTTGCTGCTAATTGGTTTACGTTTTCGGTTAAATTTTTCCACGTTCCAGAAGCTCCGGGAACATTTGCCTGCCCTCCTAGTTTTCCTTCGGCACCTACCTCACGGGCAACCGTTGTTACCTGATCTGAGAAAGTGGCGAGTGTATCAATCATCTCATTAATAGTATCAGTAAGCTGTGCTACTTCACCTTTTGCATCAATAGATAATTTTTGCTTTAAGTTTCCTTTTGCTACAGATGTTACAACTTTTGCAATTCCACGAACCTGACCCGTTAAGTTGGATGCCATTACATTAACCGAGTCTGTTAAATCTTTCCAGGTTCCGGCAACACCTTTTACTTCAGACTGTCCGCCCAGTTTTCCTTCGGTTCCAACTTCACGCGCCACACGTGTAACCTCAGAAGCGAATGAATTTAACTGTTCCACCATCGTATTGAAGGTGTTTTTCAAATCGAGGATTTCTCCTTTTACGTCAACCGTAATTTGTTTGGAAAGGTCACCATTTGCCACGGCTTTGGTTACATCGGCAATATTACGTACCTGACCCGTTAAGTTCGATGCCATCTGGTTAACGGAATCTGTTAAATCTTTCCATGTTCCAGCAACTCCGGGAACGAATGCCTGCCCGCCCAGTTTTCCGTCGGTACCAACCTCACGCGCCACACGGGTTACCTCTGATGCAAAAGCACGAAGCTGATCCACCATGGTATTTACGGTTTCTTTTAATTGAAGGATTTCTCCACGAACGTCGGCTGTAATTTTTTTCGACATATCTCCATTTGCCACGGCAATCGTAACCTCAGCAATATTACGTACTTGAGTCGTTAAGTTACCCGCCATTTGGTTAACGGAATCTGTTAAATCCTTCCAAGTTCCGGCAACTCCGGGAACATTCGCTTGTCCTCCCAGTTTTCCTTCGGTACCAACCTCACGCGCCACACGAGTTACCTCAGAGGCAAACTCACGAAGCTGATCCACCATCGTATTCAGGGTTTCTTTTAATTGAAGAATTTCCCCGCGAACGTCAACGGTAATTTTTCGGGACATATCTCCATTTGCCACAGCAATCGCTACATCGGCAATATTACGTACTTGGGCGGTAAGGTTTCCGGCCATTTGATTAACAGAGTCTGTTAAATCTTTCCAGGTTCCGGCAACTCCGGGAACGTTTGCTTGTCCTCCCAGCTTTCCTTCGGTACCAACTTCTCGCGAAACCCTTGTTACCTCCGAAGCAAAGCCTCGAAGCTGATCCACCATCGTATTAATTGTATTTTTTAACTCTAAGATTTCTCCTTTTACGTCAACCGTAATCTGGAGCGATAAATCTCCTTTTGCTACGGCTGTGGTTACTTCGGCGATATTACGTACCTGTCCGGTTAAGTTGGATGCCATTTGGTTTACGGAATCTGTTAAATCTTTCCAAGTTCCACCGACACCTTCTACCTGCGCTTGTCCTCCCAATTTTCCTTCGGTACCAACCTCACGAGCCACACGAGTTACCTCAGAAGCGAAAGAGTTCAGCTGGCCCACCATCGTATTAATGGTATTTTTCAACTCTAAGATTTCTCCTTTGGTATCAACAGTAATCTGGCGGGATAAATCGCCTTTTGCTACGGCTGTTGTAACCTCAGCAATGTTACGTACTTGTCCGGTTAAGTTCGACGCCATTTGATTAACGGAATCGGTTAAATCTTTCCAGGTTCCACCGACACCTTTTACTTTTGCCTGACCTCCCAGTTTTCCTTCGGTACCCACCTCAAGTGCCACACGCGTAACCTCAGAAGAGAAGGAGTTCAGCTGATCTACCATCGTATTGATGGTTTTCTTTAACTCTAGGATTTCTCCTTCGGCTACAGCCGTAATTTTTTTCGATAAATCTCCATTTGCTACAGCGGTTGTAACCTCAGCAATATTACGTACCTGTCCGGTTAAGTTCGATGCCATTTGGTTTACCGAATCGGTTAAATCTTTCCAGGTTCCACCAACACCTTTTACTTTTGCCTGACCTCCCAGTTTTCCTTCAGAACCTACCTCACGCGCCACACGGGTTACCTCGGCACCAAATGAGTTCAGCTGATCCACCATGGTATTGATGGTATTTTTTAATTCGAGGATTTCACCCTCAACGTTTACGGTAATTTTTTTAGATAAATCGCCTTTTGCTACAGCGGTTGTAACCTCGGCAATATTACGTACTTGTCCAGTTAAGTTGGATGCCATTTGATTTACGGAATCGGTCAAATCTTTCCAAACCCCGCCGACACCTCGTACTTTTGCCTGACCTCCCAGTTTTCCTTCAGAACCTACTTCTCGAGCCACACGGGTTACCTCAGAAGAGAAGGAGTTCAGCTGATCCACCATGGTATTAATGGTATCTTTCAACTCCAGGATTTCTCCTTTTACGTCAACGGTAATTTTTTTAGATAAATCTCCTCTTGCTACCGCGGTTGTTACATCGGCAATGTTACGTACTTGTCCGGTTAAGTTCGATGCCATTTGGTTTACCGAATCCGTTAAATCTTTCCAGGTTCCTCCAACACCTTTTACCTGCGCTTGTCCGCCCAGTTTTCCTTCTGTACCAACCTCACGCGCCACACGGGTTACTTCTGAAGAAAAAGAGTTCAGCTGATCCACCATCGTATTGATGGTATTTTTTAATTCTAAGATTTCTCCTTTTACGTCAACGGTAATTTTTTTAGATAAATCTCCTTTTGCCACCGCCGTTGTTACATCGGCAATATTACGTACCTGACCAGTAAGGTTACTCGCCATTTTATTTACAGAATCGGTCAAATCTTTCCAAACCCCGCCCACACCACGAACTTTTGCCTGACCTCCCAGTTTTCCATCTGTTCCAACCTCACGTGCCACACGCGTAACCTCCATCGAGAAAAGGTTCAGCTGTTTTACCATTCCGTTTACCTCTTTTGCAATTCTGAGGAATTCTCCCTGAAGCGGGTTTCCTTCAATAGATAGAGGCATTTCCTGAGATAAGTTTCCTTTTGCTACCGATGTAATTACGTGCGCAATTTCGATTGTTGGGTGAACAAGATCTGAAATTAAGGTGTTTACAGAATCAACGCAGGAACTCCACGAACCTCTTGCGCCGTCCAGAACTACACGATTGTTTAGTTTTCCTTGTTTACCAATGCTTTTACCCACTTTTTGGAATTCAAAAACCATTCTTTCGTTCAGGTCAATGATTTCGTTTAAAGTATCGCAAATGGATCTTTTTATTCCGTTTTGATCGGTAGGGAAACGCTGCGAAAAATTCCCGTTTTTAACTTTCAGCAAAATCTTCAAAAATTCGGCATCGTTTAGAATAGATTCTTCTGGTTCGATTTTTTTTACTTTGGTTCCAGATGGTTTTTTTTCATCTGTTATGATTGGCAGTGCGATCAAGACCTCATTTTCTGGCGCTTTATCGGTGTGTTTTGCTTTTTTCATAATTGGCGGCTTGGAGATTTTAGATTTTAGAGTTCAGATTTTAGATTATTTCTAACTTTTGATTTCTAATTCTTGCAATTGATATTGTAATTGCAATTGACATTTTAAAATTTCTATTAAATTTAAGTATTTTCATTCAATAAAATTTTCCTCAGATGAAATTGTACAAAGGCATCCATAGAATCGGGTCTTTTGGTATTATCGTTGTAATTCAGTGGTTTAATGATATATCCTGAAATACCAAGTTCTTCGGCAGTAACTCTGTCATTGCTTTCAGAAGATGTGGTCATGATAAAAACATTTAGGTCTTTTAAATTCTCATCGCTTCTTATAATTCTAAGAAATTCAATTCCGTTCATTTTTGGCATATTAATGTCCAGAAGAATTACATCTGGCACAAGCAAATCTTCAGGATCTCTTAATAGTTTTAGTGCTTCAAGTCCGTTGTAGGCAGTATGAAGAATATATTGAATCTCTAATTTTTTTAAAGAACGTTCTACCGAAATAGTATCCAGTTCATCATCTTCAATTAGTAAAATATTTGGCTTTCTCATACGGCTTTAGTATTTCTCCAGGTAAAAGTAAATTCTGCCCCTTCGCCCAGTTTTGATTGTACATTGATGGTTTCACCTTGTTCGTCAATTATTTTTTTGACAATGGCGAGACCAATTCCGGTACTTTCCATTTCGTTTCTTTCTCTCAGGGTTTGAAATATTTCAAAGATTTTTTGATGATATTCAGGATCAATCCCAATTCCGTTATCTTTTATCGAAAACTCAAAAACGTTCATTATTTTTTCGCATTTTATTTCGATGCGAGGCTTTTCGGGATTGGAGTATTTTACAGCATTACTGATTAAATTAGAAAAAACCTGCTCGAGTTTTAAACGCTCTGTAAAGATTTCAGGAAGATTAATAATTTCTAATTTGAATTTTCTTGGAACAATGGACTGTGCAATTTCATAGACCATTGCATTGGTATCAACCAATTCCGAAGGTGTTTTTCGGTTTATTCGGGCATAATCCAAAAGGCCGTTGATTAAAGCTTCCATACGCTGTGTTCTTTTCGGAATTATGTTCAGATAGTTTTTTAGGGCAGGAGAGAGCTCTTGTGATAAATCTTCTTCAATCCAGCTGATTACATTATAAATACCGCGAAGAGGCGCTTTTAAATCATGAGAAACTACATAAGCAAATTTGTTAAGCTCTGCATTTTTGTTTTCCAGTTCCTGAATGTTTTTTTCCAGTCGGCGCGACATAATATTTAAAGAGGAAGAAAGCGCACTTAATTCATCATTTCTATAATCCTCAACTATGGTAAATTTTCCTTTTGAAATTGTATCGGCCACGCGAACCATTGAATTGATACGGTTCGTAATCAGGATAACGATATAAGCTGTGCTTGCAACACCAACAAATATGGTTAAGGATAAAAATATAAGCGAAAATGTCCTGGTATTTGCTAAAGACTGCAGTAACATATCGCTGTGATATTTACGGGTTTTGTATTCGATTTTGTCGAATCTTTTAAACTTTTTGGTAATGGCATCATTAATATTTTTGCCTATATGTTTTTTGAGTCTGGTGTCTAAAAGGTTTTGATAAACTACGGGATTATTATCCCTATTTTTAATTAATTCTGATGTATATACAAGCCACTCAATATGCAGCTGGGTTATAGAATCTATAATAGACCGCTGTGTATTATTAATGCCAACAAGGGACCGCTGTTCATTAAGATATTCGGGTACTTTTTTTATTCCTCTATGATATTCTTCTAAAAAGGCGGTATCGTTTGTTAAAAAATAACCTCTTACGGCACTCTGCATTTCAAGAATGGCCCTGTGGGTTTTATTAGAGTTTCGGATTACGGCTTCTGATTTTGAAAGAAACTGAGAATTAAGCTGTACTTTTTTAGACAGTCTGTAATTCGTATAAGAATCTGCTACAGAAAGTAAAATGATAAGGGTAAATGCGAGAAGTATTTGAGTTGATAATTTCATTGTTTTTCTGTTATGAATCTCAAAGAGACCAGGTTGTAACAATAAAAAAAGCAAAAAACGACAGAGAACTGAAATGAAGCGGAGCGGCAGTATTAAAAAGTACAGTACGCATTATACGATATAATGACTTAGTATTTTTTTTAATTCAGTGAAATCATCTGGCTTCGAGATATATTCATTTGCTCCGTATTTTTTGGCCTTAAGCTTAATTTCTTCAAATTGTGAAGTAGAGAAAATAATGATAGGAATATTTTTAATAGCTTCTTGCTTTTTAATTTCTATTAAAAATTCTAAGCCGGACATAATTGGCATATTGAGGTCAAGAAAAATAACATCGGGGTTAATTTTTTTGTGGATTAATTTATTGAGTGCTTCTACAGGGTTTTGGATGGCAATATAATCTGCGCTGGATACCGCTTGCAGGGCTCCCATAAAAAAATCGCAATCGTCAATATCATCGTCTATTTGCAATATGTTTTTATAAATCATATAAATATGGGGTGTTTAAAAGATGAGATTTCATTGAAAAAGAACTGCATAGCAATATTTTTCTTACTAAAAAGTAAAAATAATATTACCAATTTTGATCTCTTTTAATGTGTTTTTTTAAAGAAATTTATTAAAATTCTTTAAAAATATTTTAATCGATAGTCGCTTCTAATGTATCTGTTTTATGAATTGAAGCTTCTTTTTGATCATGTGTGGAATTTTCATCTTCGCAAAGCGAGTCGCAGCTGTAGTTCAAAATTGAAATTAGGATAACAATTAAGAAGATTGATAAAAGTATTTTCATGGTTTTATGTTTTGGTGAAACATTTAGTTGACTGAAAAGTATAACTATACCTTAAAATTTTCTTACATAATTTTTAAATATTGCTGCATAATTCTCATGCCAGATAAAATACTCTAACATGATATAAACTAAATTAAAAAGCCATATCAACGACGACACAGTTTTTTAATAGTATAATTCTTAATTGTTGATAATATGCTGATAAACAGTTAATAACTACTGCCTTGATTTTTATATACTTAAATATTCGAATGTTTATATTTGATAAAGGAATAGTTAAGGAATTAATTTAAATATTAATATATGGAACGAGCTATAAAACTACAAGTACGCAAAGAATTAGACGGACGCGAGCAGTTTAATGTAATTAAGTTAAAGGGCAGTTTAATCTCCAAGGGCTACACTGAAATAATACATATATTAGATCAGGACGAAAATTATCATATTAATTCTTTTGCAACTTCTGCAGAAAGCAGAAATGAAGTAAAAGATTTTATCGCTGATTTTATTTCCAGCCAAAACCTCGCCGACGCAGTTACTGTTTTTAAATAAACTAATTATTTTACACCAAAACCAAAAAAAAGCTATCTGATTTCAGATAGCTTTTAATGATTATTTATTATTAGAGAGAGACTTACAACGGTCGATCATAGCTCTCTAGGGTTTCCTCTTCATCATCGTAATAATTGTCATCTTCATCTTCAAGACTGTCATCTTCATCGTCCCAGGAAGCTTTATTACTCTGACCTCTAAAATATCGGCTTATTTCCTGATCGCCGCATATTGTTATCGAATCATACAGACAAAAAGATTCTTGTTTTCTAAATGTGGTTTCGTCATTTTCGTTTCCTTCAAAGTTCATGATATCAGTATTTAGAGGTTAATAATTGCCGCTTAAATTTTGCTATTGTTAGAGAACATATTGCGGGATGCTAAATATATAACTGTTAATCCTAATAATTTTATAGTTTAAATTTTAAAAGTTATATAATTCACATATTCAGTTTGTTATAAAAAATAATTTTATTCTTTTAGCTAAGTTATCCATAATTTTTATTCTCCCGGCTTTTTTAAATCTATTGGTAACAAACAAAACGAAATGTTAATACAATGTTTCATAATCCTGCTGTTTTATTAATGTAAACGTAACCTAACCGACCTACCCTCGTTTTTAATTTTGGGGACATATTATTAAAACAAACTATTGTAGTATATGTCATTTTTCAAAGTAAGCATACTTCACCAAATAAATGTTCTTGCAAACATTATTTTCCCGGCCAATAATAATAAAGTGAAGTATTATGTATAAAGGTTATTCTGATGAAGAACTTGTTGAATTATTAAAACAAGGAAAAGATAAAGCTTTTGATGAACTGTATTTTAGATACCGTGATGTACTGGTGCGCTTCGTTTATATAAGGATGAAATCGGTTCCCATTTCTGAAGAAATTGTTCAGGAAGTTTTTACCACCATCTGGGAACGACGAAAAACCATCATAATCCAAAAAAGTTTTGCAGCATATATCTACACTTCGGTTCGTTACACAACCTTAGATTATATTAAATCCCACACCGTAACAGATCAATATATTCAGGAAGTTTTAGACCGAAATACCGTTTCTTATAACAGTCATAATGCAACCGAAGATTCTATTTTTTATGATGAATTACAAATAGCGGTTGACAAAGCAGCCTCGTTACTTCCAAAAAAATCAAAAGAAGTTTTTATTCTCAGCAGGATCAAACATTATTCTAATAAAGAAATCGCTGACGAACTTAACGTTTCGATCGATACGGTAAAATATCATATTACATACGCCTTAAAATTTATGCGGACTTATTTAGGAGAGTTTAATTGATTTTAAAATTTCCGAAATTGATAAGCCGACTTTTTTCTTAACAAAAGCGTAACCTTTTCAACCTACCTGAATTTTCAATTCACAAGACATACTATTAAAGACATAAAGAAATTATAATGCCTGATAAATTAAAACAAGAAATAAAACATTTTTTAGGGGGAAATTATTCTCCAAAAGGACAAGAAATGTGGAATAAATGGTACGATCGTACTAATGAAGCTTTCGAGAATATGGAGACTATACAATCAGATCGTTCCAAACTAAAAAAAGAATTAAGACAAATAAAGAAATCAAACGAGATTATTTTTCTTCAAACTAAATATTGGACAGCTGCGGCTTCCTTATTTGTATTATTTGGAACATCATTTTTCTTTTACCAAAAAGTAATAAATGCTGTTGAAACTAAAGAATATGCAGCAAAGTTAGGCGAACACGCTAAACTAACTTTAAGCGACGGAACACAAATTTGGTTAAACGCCGGAAGCCATTTAAAATATCCAAAAGAATTTAAAGGAGATACTCGCGAAGTTTATCTTACCGGAGAAGCTTTTTTTGATGTAGCCAAAGACAAAAAACATCCTTTTATAATCCACACTGATAAAATGGACACCAAAGTATTGGGAACGAGTTTTAATGTTCAGGCTTATCCGGACCAAAGAACACAGGAAGTTTCTGTTATGACCGGAAGAGTAAACGTAAAATCGACCGTTACAGAAGAAAATGTATATGTAACACCGGGTCAGAAAGTAGTTTTTAAATCAAAAAATAACAAACTGCAGGCTTTTAAAGATGTTCCGGTAAACACGATTTCGTTATGGCGTAAAAATATAATTGTTTTTGAAGATACGCCAATGCCGGAAGTTATCGCAACCATAAACAGAAACTACAATGTTGCCATCGAAATTAAAAACAAGAATCTAAACGCACTTAAAATAAATGCCTATTTCAAAGAACTTCCTGTAGATCAGGTTGTGGCCTTGGTATGCAATATTGTAAACGCCGAATATAAAGTTGAGGACGGGGTTTATAAAATTCAATAAGAGTGAATAGTGAATAGTAAAAAGTGAGAAGTAAAAAATCTAAAATCAGAATTCTAAAATCTAAAATTAAAAGCCAAACTTAAAATCTAAAATCTAAAATTTAAAATTTAAAACTATGAATGAAAAACAAAAGCGGTACGTCGTAAAGTTTCAAAGCATTAAAAAAGCTATGTGGGCAAAAGTAATCTTATTTATTGCTTTGTTTTTTACCGGATTAATAAATGCCGGAAATATTGATTTTGATAAAAAAGTAACCTTAAAAGTAGAAAATGAAAGCTTGAAGAATGTTTTTCAAAAAATTGAAAATCAAGCTAACGTGCATTTTATGTACGAATCAAATCAAGTTAATACGAACCAGAAAATCAGTTTAAAACTTACGAACGTTAAACTGGAGCAGGCATTAGATAAAATATGCAGTAATTTTTCTCTTCGATATGAAATTGTAAGCAATAATATCGTTATCAAAAAAACGCAGAAAGTAGCCGGTCTTACTGATGATCAAAACAAAATTATTGTTTCGGGAACTGTTTTTGGCGGAGACGATAATATGCCATTGCCGGGAGTAGGTATTAAAGATAAAGGTTCTAATACAACAACTGCAACAGATTTTGACGGAACTTTTAAAATGGAAATCAACGCCTCTGAAGCGGTACTTATTTTCTCATACGTTGGTTATGCAACACAAGAAATAAAAGTAACAAAATCAGAAAATATCACTGTAAAATTAGCAGCCGATATGAAACAGCTTCAAGAAGTTGTAGTTATGGGTTACGGAAGCGTAAAAAAGAATGAAGTTTTAGGATCTGTAGGATCTGTTTCTATGAAAGAAGCTTCAAGCAGAACGTATAACAATGCGGGTGAATTATTGCAGGGAACTGTAGCGGGTGTTACCGTTATTAACGACGGAGGAGATCCAACAGCTTCGCCAACAATCAATATTCGTGGTATTGGGTCTTTAAACGCAGAAACGCCGTTAATTGTTTTAGACGGAATTATCTACAGCGGTTCATTAAATACTATAAACCCAAATGATATCGCTTCAATCAGTGTTTTAAAAGATGCGGCTTCGGCGGCGATTTACGGGGCAAGAGCTTCTGGCGGGGTAATTTTAATTACGTCTAAAAAAGGAATTTCGGATAAAATTAATGTAAACGTTAATTATCAGGGAGGTTTTCAAAATGTGGCTAAAAAACTAGATGTTTTAAACGCTGCAGAATATGCTGACGCCATGAATACTGCAAGAGATAATGCAGGTTTACCAAGAATTCCTGCTTTTGATCCTGCTTTTGAACCAACAGCAAGAACAACAAAAACAAACTGGATGGATGAAATTTTCCGTACAGGAGAAATTCAGGATTTATCTCTTTCGATAAATGGAAAAACAGAAAAATCAAATTTCTTTCTTTCAGGAAGTTATAGAAGAAACGAAGGTATTTTATTAAATACTTTTGGAAACCGTTATACAGTAAGAGCAAATACATCTTTTAAACTGGCCCCAAATTTTACACTTGGAGAAAACTTATCATATTCCTTAACAGATGGTCAGTCTGCTAATACTTCAAGCGCCTATACAGGAGCAATTTTAGGAGCAATTTTTTATCCGCCAAATGCAACAATTTACAGAGAAGATGGTTCTGGACAATTTGGAGGAGTTCCTGAAAAATATATTGGATCTTACGGAGACGTTATTAATCCCGTTGCTTACTTAAAAAGATTAGACAACAGAAATCCAGTTTCTACAGTTTTAATCAATCCTTATGCTGAATGGGAAATTATCGAAGGATTAAAAGTGAAGTCAAACTGGGGTTATACAAGAATACAAGATAACGCAACAGATTTTACGGTTAAAATTACAGAACCGGGAAAAATATTCGACTTTAACAGATTGACGAAAAAGTCAATGACCATTACTGATTTATTGAGCGAGCAGACTATTTCTTATGAAAAATCATTAGGAAAACACAACTTCAAAGCTTTAGCAGGATATACGTATCAGGAAACTAAAAGAGATTATTATACCGTTGAAGGAACTGGTTTTGATAACGAAGATCCATCTCAGCGTTATTTACTAAATGCTAAAGTAATTCAGCAGACTGATGCAGGTTTATCTGATGAAATTATTTCTTCTTATGTGGGAAGGTTAAACTACGATTTTAATCAAAAATATTTATTATCAGGAATTGTACGCCGCGACGGAACCTCAAAACTTTTACAAAATAACCGTTGGAAAGTTTATCCATCAGTTTCGGCAGGTTGGTTAATTTCTGAAGAAAGTTTTATGAAAAGTATTAACCCAATTGTAAGCAATTTAAAACTTCGTGCAAGCTGGGGACAAATAGGAAATTTAGGAAATCTTGGGCCATACCAGTTTAGTGTGCCTTTAACACAGACAACAGCTTTAATTGGAGCAACTCCGGTTATCAATTACGGTTATTCTGAAAGAGAACTTTCAAATCCAAATTTAAAATGGGAGAGTTCAGAGCAGACCAACATTGGTTTAGATTTTACGATGTTCAAAAATTCTTTATTGGGTTCTGTTGATGCTTATGTAAAAACAAACAAAGATATGTTGGTTCGTGATCAGCTTCCTGGGGTTTCAGGAACTCCACAAGGTAGAATTGTAAATTCTGGAGATGTTGAAAACAGAGGTCTTGAAGCAAGTTTAACATACCAAAAAACACGTGGGGAATTCAAATTTGATGTAACGGCAAACGCTGCATTTTTAACCAATAAAATTGTTTCTATTAAAGATGATTTGACTTCACTTGAGCCTTTAAATTTAAGCCGAGTTCGTAGTTTACCATTATCAAATATTTATCAGGTTGGAAGCCCGGTTGGTGCTTTTTACGGATACGCAACAGATGGATTATTTCAAAGTACTGCAGAAGCAAAAGCCTACGTAAATTCGAAAGGAGTGGCATATCAGCCAAATGCAGTTGCCGGAGATATTAAATTTAAAGATGAAAACGGAGACGGTGTAATTAACAACAGCGACAGAGTAGTACTTGGAAGTCCGTTTCCTAAAACAACTTACAGCTTAAACGCTAACTTCAAATACAAAGGTTTCGATATGAATATCTTTTTTAACGGAGCGGTAGGAAACAGTGTTTTCAATGCTGTTAAATATACAGGTTTAAACGGTTCTTTCCCAGGTTACAATTTATTGGCTGAATCTAAAAATGCCTGGTCGCCAACCAATACAGATACTAATATTCCAGTTCTTTCTGCTACAGACAACAACAATAACTTTGGACGAATCTCTGATTTTTATATCGAAGATGCTTCTTTCTTAAGATTAAAAAACGTGTCAATAGGATATACGGTTAAAGAAAACTGGTTAAACGGAAAAGCAAAACTAAGATTCTTTATTTCTGGACAAAACTTGTTTACGATCACTAATTATTCAGGAATGGACCCGGAAGTTGGTCTTAGAAACTTTGGAATGGATGTAGGTAAATATCCGCTTTCCCGAATTTATATGACTGGTGTAAACGCTACTTTTTAAAAATATAAAATAAACAAAATGAAAAAATTAAGTCTTTTATTATTGAGTTTTGTGCTATTGGTAAGCACCACAGCTTGCGAAAGTGAACTTGATGTTATTCCGCAGGGAGCACCGTCAAGCGGAAATTTCTGGAAAACTCCGGCAGATGCACAAGCAGGGGTAAATTCGATTTATGCATTGTATTCTGATGATAATATGTACGGTCGTGGTTTCTTTTGGTTAAACAACGCCAGTGACGATATTGGAACAAAACCAAGACAAAATGCAGAACGTATCAAAAATTTTATTGTTGACGGATCAGAATCGGATACAAAAGATATCTGGAAACTTCATTACGAAATTATGAAACGCTGCAACGACGTAATTCGTAATATTCCGAATATTCCTTTGGATGAAAAAACAAAAAACGGAATGCTGGGCGAAGCTTATTTTAATCATGCTGTAATGCATTTAGAATTAGCGTATCATTATGGAGACGATCGTGCCGGAATTCCTATTCAGGATAGAGAAAATTTTACAAACGTTTACGTTCCGCGTGCTAAAAACGTTGGAGAAAACTACGCTTATATCGCTGCTGATTTAAAGAAAGCTGCTGATTTATTACCATATTTTAATGAGCTTACACCAGATAATTATGGGCGTGCACACAAAACGGCTGCCTGGGCTTATTTAGTTCGTACATACTTGTATGCTAAAGACTGGGATAATGTTATAAAATATGCCAACATGATTGTAGCAAGCGGAAAACATAAACTGCTTGACAATTTTGAAGATGTATTTAAAATTAAAAATAACTGGTCTACAGAATATATTTGGTCTGTAACGTCTAGTGCAGAAAATACTGGTCTTGGTTCAATTTTTCCTGGAGTTTGTTTAGAAGATAAAGGCTGGGGAGCTTACAATGGCTGGGGGAATTTTTATCCAACAAAAGAATTGTTTGATACCTATGATCCAACTGATAAAAGACGAAGCGCTACAATACTTCAAAAAGGAGATAAATTCGTTTATTTTGGAGAAGAAGTAACTTTTAACGAAGGTAAAAATATTGTAAGTTCAAGTAACAGAACGGGTTATCAGTTTAAAAAATACATGGAGCCGTTTAGTTATCCAAAAACCAATTCTGGAGCTGTAGATATTCGTTATGTAAATGCAAACGGAGACAAACCTTCAACTGCTTTAAATGTTCCGCTTTTGCGTTATGCCGATGTGCTTTTAATGCTGGCAGAAGCCAAATTAATGAAAGGTCAAAACGCAGATACTGAAATCAATTTGATTCGTCACCGCGCAGGTCTTGGTGATCTTGCAGGAGCAACATTGACAGATTTAAAAAGAGAAAGAAGATGCGAATTAGCAGGTGAGTGGACAGACCGTCATTTTGATTTAGTGCGTTGGGGAGATGCAAAAGATGCTTATGCAAAACCGCTTCACCATTATAACGGAACTGTAATTTATCCGGCTCGTAATTTCAATCCTGCAATTCACCACGTTTGGCCAATACCACCAGATGAAATCGCAGTGAGCAAAGGAGCTTTGACTCAAAACCAAGGATGGTAATTTAATGGTTAATTATGAATTGTGAATGGTTAATTATCAATTAGTCGTGAACCATTAATAATTTATAATTAACAATTTACCATTAACAATTAATTAGTTTGTTTGTTTATTTTTTTTTTACGCTGCAGGCTTGTTGTGGAGTCTGCAGGCGGTAAAAAATAATTTACAGCATTAAATATTATAAAACCAGTCTTTTTTGAAGGACTGGTTATTATGGTTTTTTTAGCCACAGATTAAAAGGATTAAAAAGGATTTTTTTAGCCACGAATTACACGAATTATTTTTTTTGATTCTTGTGAATAAAATTTGTGGAAATTCGTGTAATTCGTGGCAAAAACCCTTCTACACAAAGTAATTCAAAAATCATTTTAATCCTTTTAATCTGTGGCAAAAACCAAACAGCTTTAATAAAAAAATCAATGAAAAAAATATTCACCCTTTTCTGCCTTCAATTCTTCCTGTTTGTACAAGCGCAGGAATATAGTTCTTCTAACATTCATTCGCATAATGATTATGCAAGTCCGCTTCCGTTTTACGGAGCGTATTCTAACGAAACCGGCGTTATCGAAGCTGATGTTTTTGTGGTAAATAATGAATTATTTGTAGCTCATAATTTCAAAGACATTACGCCTCAGAATACATTAAAAAGTATGTATTTGGAACCACTTTCTTTAAAATTAAAAAGTTTAGGAAGTAAAGCTTATCCAAGCAATAAACCTTTGATTTTAATGATTGATATTAAATCGGATGCCGAAGCTACGCTGAAAGTTATTGCGCAGCAGTTAAAAACATTTCCTGACATTATTATAAATAAAAATATTAAGGTTGTTATTTCAGGAAACAGACCAAATCCTGCACAATGGAAGGATTATCCTGAATTTATTTATTTTGACGGAAGGCTTAACGAAGAATATTCTCCGGAGCAATTAGCTCGTGTTGAAATGATCAGTGAAGATATAAAAGTGTTTACGCCTTGGAACGGTAAAGGTGTTTTAACACAAGCCGATTTAGAAAAAATTCAGGCAGTGATTAAAAAAGCCCACAATCAAAATAAAAAAATAAGATTTTGGGGCACGGCAGATAACGTAAATACGTGGATGACTTTGATGAATTTAAAACTTGATTTTATTGGTACAGATAATGTTTCAGAATTGACACATTTCATCAATAATATCAAATCAACGTTTTATCAAAATACAGAATTTTATCAGGCTTATGTTCCTAAAAATGTTTCGGCTTTCGCCAAAAAGAAACCCAAAAATGTTATTCTTTTAATTGGTGACGGAATGGGATTAACGCAGATTTATGCGGGTTATACAGCCAATAAAGGGCAGTTAAGCCTTTTTAATATCCCAACACAGGGACTTTCTATAACAAAAGCTTCTGATAGTTATATTACAGATTCTGCAGCCGGAGCAACAGCAATGGCAACAGGACATAAAACCAACAACAGGTTTATAAGCGTTGATGAAAGCGGAAAACCTTTAGAATTAATTACACAGCAATTAGCTAAAAAGAATTATAAAACTGCTATTATTTCGGCAGGAAATATTACAGACGCAACCCCGGCCGCTTTTTACGCACATCAGCCGGATAGAAGTTACAACGAGTCCATAGCAAATGATTTTCTAAGTAATCCGTCGGATATTTTAATTGGCGGTGGAACAAAAGAATTTAAAGCCAGAAAAGACGGTAAAGATTTATCTAAAGCATTAGTGGAGAAAGGATATACTTTTTTAGATAAATTCAGCGCTTTAGATACAATTAAAAACAGCAAATTTGTTATTGCAGATGATGCTGCGGTAGTTTCAATGAAAAATGGAAGAGGAGACTTTTTAACTAAATCTTTTGCTAAAACAGTAAGTACTTTTGCAAAATCAAAAAATCCGTTTTTTATGATGGCAGAAGGCGCACAGATCGATTACGGAGGACATAGTAATAATGTTGAATATGTGGTTCGCGAAATGCTTGATTTTGACAAATTAGTAGGGCAGGCAATGGAATTTGTTGATAATAATCCTGAAACTCTTTTAATTGTTACGGCAGATCACGAAACAGGCGGACTTTCCTTAATCGACGGAAGTATTGAAAAAGGATACGTTCACGGAAGTTTTAGCACCAATGATCATACAGCAGTTTCGGTTCCCGTTTTCGCTTATGGCGCAGGAGCTCAGAATTTTGCAGGTGTTTATCAAAATACAGAGATTTATGCTAAAATAATAGAAGCGATTACTAAGAAGTAATCTTCTCAAAAAAGTAAAGAGGCAGTTCAAAGCCGAGACAGCCTCTTTTTTATTTTAAATGTTTCCTTGTTCTGTAGGAACATTTCATTGGTAGAAAATTATATTTTTATAAGGGTTTACGTTTCGTAGGAACGTTTGATTTTGACATTGTTTTTTAATAATCTGACCTATCAACCGTTCCTACGGAACGCAAATGTGGCTGATCTTTATTTTTTTCTACCTACGAAACATTCCTATGGAATGATAAGTCGGATATCAAAAAGTGATCAATTAAGTCACTTAAAATAAACAAAGTAATTATAATAAAAGAGCTGCCTCGACTTTTGAGACAGTCTCTTTTGCTTATAATTTTATTTTCTCCAGTATAAGCTCAATTCTCTGGTTTGTTGTTAAATCTCCTGATATTTTTAGAATTGGTGATTCAATAGTTGTTAACCAATTTTCATGAGCTTTCAGGTTTCTGCTGGCAATTCCTTTGCTGTCATCATAATCAGAAGCCCAGGTTATAAAATTCTTAAATTGTTTTATTCTTTCCGGTTCGGTATAAATTACGTTTCCATATCTTTCAAATTCTCTTTTCTTCAATCGTTCCATTCTAATTTCTAGTGGAATGTATAAAAAGACCACTAAGTCAAACTCAGGAAAAACATTTTCGCCCCATTCAAATATAGAACCTCCAAGAATCCAGTTCTCTTGATTTTCGAGATCTGATTTTATAGTAGAATTTCTCTCGTCAGGATCTCTTCTTATGATAAAAGGAGTTTGGGTTTTCTCCCAAAAATAGGCATCGCTGTCAAAGTAAGGTATATTTAGTTTTTTGGACAAGGCTTCACCAGTTGTCGTTACGCCGCTTCCGGATGCGCCAAAAATATGAATTTTCATTACGAAGAGTTACTTGCTGATTTGTACATCAAAATTACAAATCTTTTAATGATTTGCTAATACAGCAATTTTTAGAAATGCGTGAGCCTCCTGTAAAACCCTTTAAACACAGGAAACTGGTTTCAATATTAATAAATTATTAAATGACCAAATTGTAAAAAATACCAATAAATGTTTATTATACTTTTGTAAGGCTCTTCTTTAACATTTAAAATTGCATTATGAGTTCTAATTTGATATTAAGGTTGCGTGCTGGAGACGATTCTTGTTTTAAAGAAATATATGAATTGTACCATTTTAAAGTTTTTTGTTTTGTCAAAAAATATACAGCGCAGCTTGCAGATTCAGAAGATGTGACGCAAAATGTATTTATTCATCTTTGGAAATATCGGGCAAAATTAGACCCAAATGTTACGCTGGAAGCCATTCTATTTAAAAGTTCCAAACAGGAAATCTCAAAATGGTATAAAAAGCAAAACCGAATTTTTTCTGTAGAAGACGATCAGCTCATTAAGGAACTCGACAGTGCCGCCGAACCTGATGAAGATATCAGTTCGCAGCTGGAAAAAATCGAATATCTGCTAAATAAAATCCCTGAAAAAAGAAGAAAAATATTCAGCCTTCATAAATTTGAAGACCGCAGCTACAAAGAAATTGCAGTTGAGATGAATATGTCTCCAAGTGCCGTAGCGAATCAAATCTCTAAAACGTTACAATTTTTAAAGAAAAATTCGGTAAAGAACCATGAACTTTATTGGTTCACACTTTTCTTTATTAGTCAGACTGAATTTATTTCTTAACCGGATTAAAATCCGGCCCTACAATATAGGCCGAGCCTTCGGCTCTTTTTTAAATTCCGAAGGAATGATTATATGTTGTAGAAACGGATTTTAATCCGTTAATTTTTTGTTTTCAATATAATGCTGCCAAATCTTCTCGCAGATTAAGAAAACGTTAATAGTAACAATACCCCGTGATATTTAAAAGAATGAAAACCTAATGTAGTTGAATCGGGGAGATTCGCGCATGATTTTTCGATTCTAAATAAATCTAAATGAGAAATAAAAAATTAAAAGAAGAATGGAATGCTATACCTAATAGAGGTATTCTTCCAAATGATACAGAAGCCAGAATGTGGAATAACATTCGGAAGTCTACAATTCATAAATATAAAAACCTTTATAATTGGACTGCCGCTGCTTGTGCTGTAGTAGTTCTTTCTATTGGGGGCTATCATTCTTTTAATCGATTAGATTTATCTAAGCCTAAAATTACTTCAACCATAACTTTTAAAGATGATATACGCCTTATATCTCTGCCTGACGGTACAAGAGTTTGGCTGAATCAAAATACAGTAATAGATTATCCGGCAAAATTTTCCAAAAAGGAACGAAATGTAACTTTAAGAGGAGAAGCCTTTTTTGAGGTAAAGCGAGATGTTACACGCCCGTTTATTATTACTTCTGGTGCTGTAAAAACAACTGTTTTGGGAACTTCATTCAATGTTAAAGCCTACAATGACAATGATGCTCAGGTAAGCGTAAGAACAGGAAAAGTAAAAGTTGAAAGTACACAAAATACTGTTTTCCTTGAAAGAGGTTATAGAGCCATATATGCCGAAAAAACGGCTACTGTTAATAAAGAGAAAACATACAGTTTTGAACCAAAGTGGAAAAATGTTTTACTATATGTTGATGGTTTAACCCTTGATGAGGTTATTACAACACTAAAACGCGACCATAAGTTTACGGTGAATTATCTGGATGATGATTTAAAAAATCTAAAAATACAGGGAACTCTGGATACCCGACAAGGTTTTTATGAAACGCTGCAAACCATTGCTTTTGCTTTAGAAATACATATCAGCCCGGCCGGAAACAGCACTTATATAATCGGTAAATAATAAACAACAATTTATTGTCTACACAGCCATTATTTTAAAATTACGAAATAATTAACGCAAAATATCTTATTAAAATTAATTACATAAACTAACAATTTCAACTATGAACAATGATTTTTCCAGGCATTATTTTACTGCCATTTGGATTTTGCTTTTGGGATTTTTTCTCGGAACAAACACTATTTATTCGCAAACAGGAACCGTATCGGTTGATTTTAAAAACTCTTCGCCTCAAAAAATCATTGATAATTTAAAATCACAAACACCTTATCAATTTGTTTATCAAAAAGACCTTGACTTAAGTTTTCCGCTTGTTACCTTAAAAAAAGATAATGTAACAATCGATGAAGTACTGAATGATTTACAAACCTTAACCAATTTAGATTTTAGAAGAACAGACAATAATATTGCGGTTAAAAGAAACGACGCAGTTAAAAAAAAAAGGAGAGGGAAAATTGTAGGAAAGGTGGTTGATAACAATGGACTTTCGCTTCCTGGAGCCAATATTAAAGTTGTTGAAACAGGTTTCGGCGCACAATCAGATATTGATGGCAGTTATACTTTAGAGCTTGAAGCCGGAGAATATACTATTGAGATAAGCGTGATTTCTTTTCAAACTCAAAAAATTACTCATGTAAAAGTGCAGGATGGAGAAGAGACACCACTAGTTGTTTCTTTAAAGGAAGATGCACAATCGCTAAATGAAGTAATCATTGTACAAAATTATAAGCAGGCTACAGCTTCGGTTGAAGGAATGTTAATTCAACAAAAAAAGGCTGCCCAGTTTTCTGATGGTATTTCGGCAGAACAAATCGCAAGAACTCCTGATAGAGACGTAGCAGCTTCTTTAAAACGTATCACGGGAGTTACAACTGTAAATGATAAATATGTTGTAGTACGTTCGATGGGAGAAAGATGGAATCAGGCCGTTATGGATGGAATCGCTTTACCAAGTACTGATGCTTATCAGCAAAACTTTTCTTTTGATATTATTCCAACTGCAATGGTAGAGAGTATCGTAGTAAGTAAATCTGCTACGCCAGATATGTACGCTAATTTTGCCGGAGGATATGTAGAAGTAAAAACAAAAGATATCCCAAAAGAAAATTTCACCAATTTTTCTATTAGTAATTCTTATAACAGCAAGAGTACTTTTAAAGAGAGACTATCAAAACAGGAGGGTGATTACGATTATTGGGGATTTGATGACGGAAGACGTAATTATCCTACTAATCACACAACAATAGATCCGCCAACAACAGAGGCAGTATCTGGACCGTTTATTGCATATTCTAAACTATTTACCCAAGATAATTTTACTACTTATAAAACATATGGAGCACCGGGAACTACGCTTCAGTTTGGTTTAGGGCGTGTTTATAAATTAAAAGACAATAACAAATGGGGGTTTGTAGGTTCTTTTATTTTTAAAAACACGCAGGAAACCTTAGAAATTGAACACACTCAAAGAGGAAGTTACCAAAAGAATTCTTTATTTGAAGAAGAGAACAAAGATAGAGCTTATTCAACTTTTACAAGATACGGTTTTAGAAACTCAGGAAACAACTACAATTATAATTCAACATTAGGCGGTATGTTTAACGCTGCAATTCAGCTTGACAACCATAAAATTACAATGCGTAACACCGTTATGCACATCTACAATAATCAATTAACGCAAATTAGCGGCTGGACAGATGGTACTTATATTCCAGATATATTAAGCGGCCAAAATTTGCCTACCACATCTGAATCTAATTACCCTGTTTACACGACTTTTATTCAGAATAAAATTGAAGGAAATCACAAATTTGATAAGTTAGAAGTCAATTGGTATGGAGCGTATGGAAACGTTAGAAAAGATACCAAAGACGCAACATTTGTAGACATTGGGAGAGTAAAAGTAGGTGATGATATTCTGTCAGCTTATAGTGTCGATAACACTAAACAGAGATTTCCATTTAGCCGTAGTTATTTTACAAATGACGAAGTAGATTACAATTGGGCAGTTAATTTTAAATACGTTTTGAATTTTGGTGATTCTTTTACAAACGATATCAAGGCAGGATATTTTGGTACTTATAAAAAAGCAACCAATCAACAGGAATCAGCAAAATTGATTACGGTTGGCCAGGCAGCTACTAGTGTAACAATTTACGAACCTTTACCAGAATTTTTAGATGGCTCAAATTACTATTATGGCGGTTTTGGCTGGCAAAAATATGGTATCTATGGTAATAGATATGTTGGAGATGTTAAGGTGCATTCTCCTTATTTAATGCTCGATGATAAAATTGGTCAATACGTAAGATTCGTTTGGGGAGTAAGGGCAGAAAGCTATTTATATACTCAAATAGAAAGCCAGTCTGAAAATCCTAGTGGTTTTTCTGAAGTACAAGGAGATGATAAAGTATGGCAATTTCTGCCATCTGCCAGTTTAATTATCAGTCCAACTAATAAAATGAATGTCAGATTGGGTTACAATAAATCAGTTTTACGTCCGCAATTTGCAGAACGCTTAGGTATTCCATATTATGACCCGCTTCGCGCTGCTAAAATTTACAATTATACAGACGGAATAGTTTCGAGCGTTGCTAATAATTATGATTTAAAGTTAGAATGGTTTCCTTCTGGAGGAGAAATTTTATCCTTTGGGATATATCATAAAGATATCGATAATCCAATTGAAGCTGTAGGTTTTTTAAATCCATCAGGTTTTAGGGATATCTACAATATTAATTCAAATAAAGCCAAACTTTGGGGAGTTGAATTAGAATTCTATAAAAGTCTTTCTTTTTTAGGTGAAGGTGATCTTTTAAAACATTTGTTTGTTTACGGAAATGCTTCTGTAAATGATACAAAAGTTACTTCATACGTTAGTCTAGAGGGTAACGGAGAACTTTATGAAGCGAACAGACCGCTTTACGGGCAGTCGCCATATACTTATAACTTAGGAATGGATTATGTTGGCGACCGTTTTGGATTCAGCCTTAGACATAATGCTGTTGGAGATCAATATATTTTGGTTGGTTTTGACTATTCGGCAGAGGAAATCCGTATGCCTTATTCACAAACAGATGCTCAGCTGAGTTATAAATTTTTCAAGAAGAAAGACCTGCAGTTTAAATTCAGTATCAAAAATATGTTTGATACAGGCGTACAAACCTACAATAATAGAAACAGTTACAGTAAAATAGAAGATGTGCCAATGGGATCTAACCCAAGGTCAGGATACAGTCTTGGAGCTAATGCAACCAAGAAGTATGACCCGGATATTGATCAGGTAGTATTTAAATCATTTGCAGGAAGAACGATTAGTATTTCTCTAAACTATGATTTTTAAAATTAGCTATTGTTAATACTAAGTTTATAAATATAAGTATTTTCCTGCTGGATATTAAGAAAAAGTTAACAATAAAAATAGACATGATATTTTGCTTTTTTGAAAGCTAATACAATAAAGAACGAGAATAAAAACTCTGTTGAATGTATTGAACCAGTTTATTTTAAAATTTTAAGAAGACCCTCTAATAAATTACTAAACTATCAAATATCATGTTTAATTATAAAAATAAAATTAGTATGAAAAATATTTTCCTATTGGTAATTGCAGCTCTTATTATGACCTCTTGCCAAAATGATGATTCGTCTGATGCTTCTTTTTCTATAAAGACAGCAAGTGCTGATTACAGTGGATACCCTGCAGTAGTACAAACAGTAAGTGGCGATATTACAACAAATACAACATGGACAAGTGACAAAGTTTGGGAAATTAATGGAGTACTAAGGGTAAAATCTGGAGCGACATTAACAATTCAGGCAGGTACATTTATTAAAGCCAAGCCTCTTGCATCTGGAGTTGCTCAAGGGGTTCTTGTTATTACTAAAACAGGTAAAATTAATGCACAAGGAACTATAAATTCACCAATTATTTTTACCAGCTACAATTTATTAGATGGCAATGCATCAACAACAGCTGTTCCTGGGGATTTTGGAGGTGTTATTGTTTTAGGTGATGATCAGACAAATACGGGATCAACTACAGATATTGTTGAAGGATTAGGAGACCAGCCTAATGTATCTGATTTTTATTATGGAGGAGCAAATGCAGCTCATAACGGAGGAACTATAACGTATGTTCGTATAGAATTTGCTGGTAGAATTTTAGATTGGACAAACGGGGTAGAAATCAATGGTCTTACTTTTGGTGGTGTTGGAGCTTCTACAACGGTTAATCATGTACAGGTATCATACAGTTTAGATGATTCATTTGAATTTTTTGGAGGAAGAGTTAATGCTTCACATTTAGTTTCATTTGCACCACAAGATGATAATTTTGATTTTGATCTTGGCTATACAGGAACTATCACTAAAGCGATAGCACTTGCTGATATAAATTCTTTACATGCTTATAATGGAACAGCACCAAACTTAGTACCAGATTCTAATGGTATCGAATTAGACAATAATGCTATAGGTCGTTCAACAACTCTTATAACTCGTCCTGTAATTTCTCAAATGTCAATTATCGGAGTAAGTAATCCTACATCTGCCAATTTATACGAAAAAGGTATCCATGTGCGTAGACTAGGACAAATTAACTTTAGAGATGTTACTGTTACAGGATACAATCATGGAATTGTTTGGGAATCTCCTTCGGTATCGTCTGCTTCTCTATGGAGTGCGGTATCAATCCACGGATATGTAAATCCAGTATTGCCAACAACAACAGTTCTAGGGTTTGGAAATGTCTCATCAACCGTAAATCCAGGACACAAATGGTCTTTAACACAGCCATTCTTTAATGATGGTCCTTTAGATTTTACTGGTGCAACAGGCGCATTTAAAACAGAAGCACTTTGGACAAACAACTGGACTAAGTTTGTTAATTTCTAATATTCCAAATAGTTTTTCAGGCAGTATTAAGAAAAAGTTAACAATAAAAAACACCCATGATATTCTGTTATTTCAAAAGCTAATACTAATAAATAAACAAGTTGGGTAAAAATAAAAACTCTTTTTGCTGAGAGTATTTAAAATGTTCTTTGAAAAATTTAAATAGATAAAAGAATGAAACCTGCAGATATACGGAATCTTCAATTTAAGCCAAAAAACAATAAAGAAGACAAGGCATTAGGTTTATCATATCCAAAGACATTTATCTTTTTGTGTATTTAAATTTTAAAGGGAATCGAAGTTGATCCTTTCATTGAAATGAAAAAATCCTAATAGTGAAAGATGGAAGTTAGGTAAGCTCCCCGGACGGTAAAACGGATGTGTTTGAAAAAACAAATTTACCAAAAACGAGAAAGACCTAAGGAAAGAAATTTTGCTGCTCTCTCCAAAGGCCTAGTTTAATAGCGGCAAATATAGCAATAATTAAATTATTATGAAAAAATTTTTTATGTTCGCAATTGTAGCTCTACTTGTGAGTTCTTGCCAAAATGATGATTCTTCTGCTGATTCTTCTTTTTCTATGAAAGCTGCTGGGGCTGACTACAGCGGATATCCTACAACAGTGCAAACTGTAAGTGGAGATATTACAACTAACACAACTTGGACAAGTGACAAAGTTTGGGAAATTAACGGAGTAGTTCGTGTAAAATCTGGAGCTACATTAACAATCCAGGCAGGTACTTACATTAAAGCAAAACCTCTTGCTGCTGGTGTTGCTACAGGAGTTCTTGTAATTACTAAAACTGGTAAAATTAATGCACAAGGAACTTTAAATGCTCCAATTATCTTTACAAGTTACAACTTGTTAGATGGTAACGCTTCTACAAAAGGAGCTCCTGGAGATTTTGGTGGTCTTGTAATTTTAGGTGATGATCAGGTTAATAACGGATCAACTACTAATATTATCGAAGGATTAGGTGATCAGCCAAATGTTTCTGATTTCTTCTATGGTGGATCTAATGCTTCTCACAATGCAGGAACAATTTCTTATGTTCGTGTTGAATTTGCTGGTAGAATCTTAGATGCTGCAACTGGTGTTGAAATCAATGGTGTAACTTTTGGTGGAGTTGGTGCTCTTACTACAGTTAATCACGTTCAGGTTTCTTACGGTAGAGACGATTCATTTGAATTTTTTGGAGGTAGAGTTAATGCTACTCATTTAGTTTCTTTTGCTCCAGATGATGATAACTTTGATTTTGATTTAGGTTACACTGGAACAATCACAAAAGCAATCGCTCTTGCTGATATTAATTCTACTCACAGTACAAGTGGTACTGCACCAAACTTAGTACCAGATTCTAATGGTATCGAGTTAGATAACAATGCTGGTGGTACTTCTACAACAATTATTACACGTCCTGTTATCTCTCAATTATCTATTATTGGTGTAAGTTCTGCAACAGCTGCTAACTCATACGAAAATGGAATCCACGTACGTAGATTAGGGCAAATCAGCCTTACTGATGCTACTGTAACAGGATACAACAGAGGAATCAACTGGGAATCTCCTTCAGTATCAACTGGTTCTTCTTGGTCTGCAATATCTATCCACGGATATGTTAATCCAGTATTGCCAACAACAGTTGCTTTAGGTTTTGGAAATGCTACATCTACTGTAGTTCCAGGACACAAATGGTCTTTAACTCAGCCATTCTTTAATGACAGTGCATTTGACCTTTCTGGTGCTACAGGTGCATTCAAAACTGAAGCACTTTGGACAGCTACTTGGACTAAGTTTTCAAATTTCTAATTAGTTAGGTTAAGCAATATTTAATTCAGCATGGGCAGCATTTCTGTCCATGCTTTTTACAAATAAAATATGAAAAAAATTATACTATTATTTTTATTACTAATGATTACAACTGTATCATCTGCCCAGTTTACAATTTGGGAAGATGATTTTGAGGATGGTGACGTTTCAGATTGGACTTTATTAGACAAAGATGGCAACAGCAGTAACTGGAGTGCCCGAAAAAACATTCAATTTGATGAAAATACAGGAGGAATTAAAGATGGTAATTTTAATGTATTAGGTTCTTATAATATTGATTTAAATACGGGTGCGGCGCTTGATATAATAGAACAAAACTGGGCCATGCTGCCAGCAATAGATTTGTCGTACTACAGCGGAAAAATTGAATTAGATTTTACTGCACAAATGGCAATTTTCGGCGGAAGCAAAAATATTTTAGTATACGGAGGAACATCTCCAGATCCGGCTTCAGCCACACTTTTGGGAACCGTTTATATGGAAAGAATATCACAATTAGATCCGGAATTTAAAGATTATGTGGTAGATATTTCGCAGTTTGTCGGCAATCAAAACGTTTACATTTCCCTTTTAAATGAAAACAGCAATTTTGTTGGATATGAAGTTGATAAAGTATGGATCACTGCCGAAGCACTTTTAGGTGTTGACGATTTCGATAAAAATAATACAATTCGCCTTAAACAAAATCCTGTTGCCGAAAATTTAGAATTAGAAATAAGCGAACAATTTCTAAACGAAGATTTTGCAGCAAAAATTTATAATTCCTCAGGATTGTTAGTTAAAAGTAATGCAGATTTAAAAGAAAATATTTCAGTAGTAAATCTTCCGCAGGGAATTTATTTTCTGGTAATATCAAATAATACAACTTCCAAAAAAATAAAATTTATCAAAAAGTAAACAGATAATTATTTTCAGAAATAATTATAAAGACAAAATATAAAATATGAAAACTAAAATTGTTCCAATACTTTTATTTTCAATTGTACTTCTTCTTTGCCAGGCCTGCATCAATGAAGATATGGTTCCTTATTATGAAGAACAGCAGCCCGGAAAAGTAGTAATACAAGGTTACAATGCACAAAAAGATTCTATACAAATAGCGGTAGATGGAAAAATCCTTGTAGAAGGAAAAACAAATGCCTACATAAAAAAAGTTGCTAAAAATTACGAATTTGTATTTTATTCAAATAAAACAAAATTGGTTGAAATTACGAATAAAGTAAGCAAGCAGCTTCTACAATCTTATCAACTAACTACTGCAAAACCTATTGATACTATTTCTTTTTATACCAAAGAAGATTTATGGATAAACAATGTTTTGGCAACGAAACCCGGAAAAATAACACAGACAGGAAATGCAGGTTTCAAATTTATTTTTCCAACCCTTAATAAATATTCTGCCAGCGGTTATACCGGAAAACTAGACGGAATAATGCGCAAAGTAAACGGAGAAGTAGTAGGAGTAGTCAAAAACATTGGCAAAGATAACTTCAGCGATTTTATAGAATTTCCATCAAGTCTGCCTCCAATTATCAGAATGGAATTGGTTAAACATAATACAACCGAATCTTATATAAGCGGCAGACAAGTTATTACAGTTATGCTGATGCTGCCAAACAAATCAGGATTAATCGTTTTGGATGAAAGAAAAGATGGAAATGGCAAATTTCAAAGTGTTGATGCAAGTTTAAATCTGGTAGATTTTTTTGATTTTACGGCTCATTAAAATAATTAATTCTAAGATTATCCAATGAAAAACTGTTTGCCTATTAAGCTGTTTTCTTTTTTCTTTTTTACCCTGTTTCTTATTTCGTGTGAAAACACAGATGAGCCAGTAACGTATGAAGAAAATACAAATGAATATGTAAACGACTGGATGTACAATCAAATGAAAAGATATTATCTATGGAATAATGTAATAAAAAGCCAAGGTAATTTAGCCTCAGATCCAAAAGAATATTTTAAAACCTTACTGCAGTCCGAAGATATTTATTCCTACGCAATACATCCTGAAAAACCCGAAACTTCACCTAAAAGCCTTAGAAGTAAATTCGGGTTTGACGTAAGTTTTATAGCGTTTGAAGGAAAATATTATGGTGTAATATTATATGTTTTAGAAGATTCTCCTGCAAAAAATAATGGTTTGCAAAGAGGACAGCTTATTACCCATATTGAGGGAACAGAATTGAAGTTTGAAAACTATGATAATCTGTATAATAATATGCTTGCCGAAACGGAGCTGGATTTAAAATTAGTTTCTTATTCTGCCCAAACAGGCTTTTCTAATCCAAAAACAGTTTCTATTTTGCAGGGGTTTACCTTTTTACAGCCCATTCCATATCAGGTAATCGAAGATAAGAATACTAAAATTGGTTATGTAAGCATTCCACATTTTGATGTTGGACAAGCACAATTGTATCTGCAGATGTTTCAGGAATTAAAAAGCAAATCCATAACAGAATTGGTTTTAGACTTAAGATATAATGGAGGAGGAGATATCTCATCTGCGACAGCATTGAGTATAATTTTGGCACCAAATATAAAAGCAGACGATCTTTTTATAAAATTTGAAGGAAATCAAAACGGAGGAAATGTTGACCAATCTTTTACTACGGCTTTAAAAAGTAATGAATCTTCGGTAAGTTTTGATGCCTTACGCAATGCACATCCTTTTATTAATAGAGTTTATATTTTATGCGGAAAACGTACGGCATCAGCATCAGAACTTATTATTAATAATTTAAAACCCTATATGGAAGTTATTACAATTGGCGAAAAAACATTTGGTAAAGATGTAGCAGGATTTCCAATTTCAGACGACCGGAATCCGGATAAAAGAGGCTGGATATTGTACCCTTCCATATATAAATTATTTAATGCCAGACACGAAGGAAATTATTCAAAAGGAATAAACCCTGAAATAGTTTTAAATGAATTACAGCAGCCAGAAGTATTTGCTTTAGGAAACCGCTCTGAAACTTTATTACAAGGAGCCTTAAATAGAATATCAGGAAACACAAACAAAATAAAAACAGAAACTGTACAATCATTGCCGCTTAGCAAAATAAGTACAGATATTGACCCGCTTTTGCAAATTACACCATGAAAATTATAAATACATTGATCGTTCGTTATGCAGGGAATTGATAACATTGAACATCGAAAATTGCTGCAAATTTTTGAGAAATATAAAGATGAAACTATTGCGGTACAAACAACATCAGAAGATGATCTTAAGATTTACCAAAACATGGAAGAACTCGATGTTTTGTACAATTGTTTTAAAATCTTATTGGCAGAATTACAAAAATGTACCAGAGATTATGAACTAAAGAAAAAATCAACCCGCAGTATTATTCATAAAAACTTAAGGAAGATAAAAACAGGACCTGAAAAGAAGCTTTAATAGAAAAATCTATATTTCAGGATTTATTACAGGAGACAGTTCTTCTTTTTTGATCTGGCGAAAAGGCGTTCTGATTTTATTCCTTTTAAGCCTTATTTTCTTTATTTGATAAAGACAATCAGTCAGCAATGCCTTTATTTCTAAATAAGAATTATTATGAAAAGAACTAATGTTATGTTTCAGTTTTTCGATATGGTTTCCTGCGTTTATTAAATCAGTCTCAAATGTTTTTAATAAACCAATTTCAATATTTTTATTCTTTTTATAATAATGAATACAGTTATGAAGATCCTCAATTTGTCCCGTAAAATCAAAAACGGCTTTTTTAGAAACGGCCCGATGGTAGTAATAAGAAAACTCTAGCGGGTTAAATTCAATTACCTTATCAAAATCTTCAATGGCTTTATAATGATGTTCCAGTTTTTGAAAACAGCTCGCCCTTAATTCATAAGCTGTCGAATCAAATTCATAATTCACCACATTATCTAAATGAATAATAGCCTCCTGAAAATGGCTGGTGGAATAAAGCTGTTTTCCTTTCTCTAAATCCACAAAACTATTTTTAAGGTTTGATTTAAAAAATTTGTCCTTAAATGTTGTTTTTAAAGTCACGAACCATTTCATAATTTTAAATTTAGGAAGTTATACTATTCAGCTGGCTAAATTTTGACTGGACGTTAAAGTTAATAAAAAATTAATACACAGGACATTATAAGTTTAATTTAAATAAAAAATAATGGTGTGTTTTTTACATTTTAAAAAACATTCTTTTTAAATTAGAGGTTTCAAAGCAAATAAGGATAATGAATTTAGCTAAAGAAATATTTCTAAAATCAGTAAAGGAAATTTGTCCTAACGTTACTGATGCTGAACTTTCTCAATTTGCTTCAAAAATTACAATTGAAGAATTCAATAAAAAAGACTTCTTTCTTCAATACGGAAAAGTACAAAAAGCTATAGGATTTATAGCAAACGGATTAGTGCGTTCCTCTTTTATAGATAATGAAGGCAATGAAATTACTGTAGGTTTTTACGCCGAAGGTGAATATGCCACACACTATCCCGCCTTTATAACACAGCAGCCCAGTAAATATTCCATTCAGTGTTTAGAACCTGTAATTATGGTTTGTCTATCGTATGAAAACATGCAGTGGATTTATGAGCATTTACCAAGCTTTGAACGATACGGACGATTAGTTGCCGAAGAAATTTTAAAACGTCAGCAGGCCCGTATCGAAAGCTTTATATTTCAAACCGCCGAGGAACGTTATCTCGATTTTATAAAGTGTTATTCAGAGCTGTTTAACAGGATTTCCATTTCACATCTTTGCAGTTATCTGGGTATTGAAAGACAAACACTTACCAGAATTCGTCAAAAATTAGCGCACCAATAGTTTTTGACACATTTGTGTCAGGAAGTACTTTCCATTATTTAAAATCTTTGCAGTGTCAAATTAAAATGATGCGCAATGAAAACGAATATCTTATTAATACTTGGTCATCCTTCTCAAAACTCATTTTGTAATGCCTTGCTTAATGCATACAAAAAAGGAGTAGAGCGTACAGGAGCAATTTGTAAAACCATTTATATCTCTCAATTAGATTTTGATGTAAATCTGGCTGACGGATATAAAACCGGAAAAACAGTACCGCTTGAAAAAGATCTAATTCAGGCTCAGGAACTCATTTCTTGGGCAGATCACATTGTATTGTCTTATCCTAACTGGTGGGGTTTTATGCCTGCCGTTACCAAAGGATTTATAGACAGAATCTTTATGCCTGATTTTGCATTCAAACATCACTCAGGAAAAATCTTCCCCGAAAAACTTTTAAAAGGAAAAAGCCTTAGGCTGTTAATTACGATGGACACTCCTAAATGGTGGTTCTATCTCATCTATCGTGCTTCTCAATATCAAATCCTCAAAGACATCGTATTCGGTTACGTAGGATTCGATCCTATCAAATTCTCCACTTTTGGTTTCATGAGAAAATCAACAGAAAAACAGCGTATTAAATGGCTGAAAAAAACAGAAAAATTAGGAACACAACTTATATAAAAACAATCAATTAATAAATTTTAATATCATGAGACATCTAGCAAACGAGCATACAATTGCTCACATTGACCCTAAAAAAGGTTTCAGAATTCACTTATTAGTATTTGTATTATCAATTCCTGCCATTTGGACCATTTGGTTTTTAACAGACAGAACGTATCTATGGCCGCTTTGGCAGACTGGTGCATGGGCAGTAGGTTTATTATTTCATTATCTGGGCGTTTTCATCTTTAAAAACGGAAATAAATAATCTCAAAATTTTAGAAGTTATGATAACAAAAGCAAAACTCACAGTTTCTAAAAAAGTCTTAGGGATTTTCACCGTTCTATTTTCATTACAAAGCGCATTGGCGTCGGCACAAAATGAAACAGCTAAAATTACGCGCTACGAAGTAAAAGAGCAATATCAGGAGGATTTTCAAAAAGCTATAAGCGAGTACGTTCAAAAATCTATTTTAAAGGAAAGCAACATTATGTCTGAAGCTTATTTTGAACAGAATAACAAAACGGTTATATGGTTATTTGAACGCTGGACGAGCAAAGCAGCATTGGATAAAAACAATTCAAAATCTTTAAAAGAGCTTGTAAAAACTGCATTAGTAAAACCTGAGAAAATAATCTATGTAAAAGATTTAGAACCTCTCACTAAAGAGCAATGGAGAAGAACAAGTAAAAAAGAAGACAATCAGTTAACCATTATGCTTTTTGTAGATGCAAAGGCCGGAACAGAGAAAAACTTCATGGAAGTTTACCATACCGCAATGCCGCAGTTTAGAAGTGAACCCGGCGTAGTAACGTATCAGTTATCGCAGCTGGAGAACGATAAAACCCAATTTGTAACCTTCGAAAAATTCAGAAGTAACGATGCATTTCAATATCATCTCAATTTTCCGCCAATTCAACCCGTAATAGATTACCTAAATACGAGTATAAAAAAACAGCCGTTTCAGGACGGAATTCATAACCTAATTGAATTTGCACCGCTTATTCGAGAGTAACATTAAACAGAAAAATTTTAAACACAAATTATTAATATTTAAAACCTAAAAAAATGAAAACAATTAGTAAAATCATTGCAGCAGGTATAACAAGCGTACTTGCTGTAGTAAATGCAGAAGCACAAGTAACCGTAAAAACAAACGAAATGAAAACAAACTACAGTCATGAATTAGAAGTTGTAAATCAATTATCTACTCAGTCAGCCGTTGTAAATATGCCGGTGACAAAATTATTAAACGCACCAGGGAACGAAGCTTTAAAAGCTTTCTTCTTTACTCCGGTAAAAGACAAAACAGCATTAAAAGGCAAAAAAATTGCCGTAATCGTAGCCGATGGTTTCGAAGAAATTGAATTAACAGGGCCAGTATGGTATTTTAAAGAATTAGGAGCAGAAGTTGAAATAGTGTCACCAAAATTTAATCCGGCTCCAGAAAGATACGGTTTAGTATTTCCTGAAATGGCAAATACGCATGTTATGGCGATTCAATACTTACAGCCTGTTGGGTGGATAAAATTTGACCGTACCGCAGACCAAATAAAGGTAAGTGATTACGATGCAGTATTTATTCCGGGTGGAGCCTGGAATCCGGATAACCTTCGTTATGACAAAGATGTAATCAAATTTATTCAGGACTTCAATAAATCAGGAAAATTAATTGCGGCTATTTGTCACGCTCCGGTTGTATTGGCTTCTGCCGATATTTTAAAAGGAAGAAAGCTGACAGGATACTGGAACATTCAGGTAGATTTAAAAAATGCCGGCGGAACTATTCTTGAACAACCTGTCGTAACAGATGGAAACATTATTACCAGCCGTCACCCAATTGATGTGGCAGATTTTTCAAGAGCTGTTGAAAGCTGGTTAATTAAAAAATAAGAAAACAGATTATTATGAAAATAGATATTTTTAAACCAGTTCAGATTGGTTCATTACAATTAAAAAACCGTATTTCGATGGCACCAATGACAAGGGCAAGAAATGAAGATGGTATTCCAAACGAAAATAATGCGGTTTATTATGAACAGCGTTCTGGCGCCGGTTTAATTATTACAGAAGGAACAGCCATTTCTGAAACAGCAAAAGGCGTATTATACATTCCCGGATTATATACAGAGCAGCAAATTGAAGGCTGGAAGAAAGTTACAAAAGCAGTACATGAAAAAGAAAGTAAAATATTTTCTCAATTATGGCATGTAGGCAGAGTATCACATACTTCAAATCAACCTAATGGAATCGCTCCGGTTGGTCCATCAGATATTCAGGCACAAAATACATCGGCTTGGGGTTATAATGAAAATGGAATAGAAGGTTTTGTTGCGGCATCAAAGCCTAAAGCACTTTCTGTAAATGAAATTAAAAATGTTGTTACCGATTTTGCAAATGCAGCTAAAAATGCCATTAAAGCAGGATTTGACGGTGTAGAAATACATGGAGCCAATGGTTATTTAATTGAACAGTTTTTAAACCCTTTTGTAAACAATCGTAAAGATGAATACGGAGGAAGTATCGAAAATCGTTCAAGATTCTTACTAGAAATTATTGATGCTTCGGTTGATGCTGTAACCAATGAAAAAGTTGGTATTCGATTAACGCCATACGGAGGTTTAGGAGATTTGCCGCATTATGATGAAATAGAAGCAACATATCAATATCTGGCCGAAGAATTAAAGAAAAGAAACATTGCTTATATCCATATCATGGATCAGCAGTCAAAAGGAAGTCACGCTTTACCGGATGGCTTTATAGAGCGTTTCCGTTCTTGGTACGATGGCGTTATTATTCTTGCCGGAAGTATGGACAGAGAAAAATCAGAACAGCTTATTAATGCCGGAATTATTGACATTGCCGGATTTGGAGAACCTTTTATATCGAATCCTGATTTAGTAGAACGTTTACAAAACAATTGGGAATTAACGCAGCCAATTCGTGATTTGCATTACGGATTAGGTAATCACGGTTATACAGACTGGGAAGTTTATAAACAGCCCGCAGAAATTTAATATTATAAGAATAAAGTTTTCCCTGAATGAATTTCATTCAGGGATTTTTTTTGAACAGAAAAACTTCTGCGGTAGTTTATATTAAGATTTTATCTATTTTTATAAAGAACGAAAGCATCTTTAATATGGATTTGCCTAAGCTGCCTTTTTATAAAAAATACAGTCTTGCTTTTAAAGCCGCTATTGCCGGCGGAATCTTAGGTTTATTATATGCCTCAATTACTGATGCAGAATCCAACTTTGATTATTTAAAGCTTTTGCCCGGCATAATTATAGGCGTTTTTATTGGTTTTATTATTATAACATTTGAAAAACGGCTTATCAATTTAAACCGATATTCCTTTTTAGGAGCGATGCTTTTAAAAGCTCTTATTTACAGCATAAGCATATTGTTGTTTTTACTTTTCTTTGTTCTGATATTTTCAGAGATGCTGGGGCATCTTTCTTATCAGGAAGTTTTTATTAAATATGCTAAAGAACGTTTGTTTGAGGATTATATGTTTTCTCTGGGAGCGTCTATATTTTTAATTCTCTTTTTAGAAATCAGCAGTTTATTAAGTTCTCGTTTTTTCTATAATTATTTTACAGGACAATACCATCGGCCAATTCAGGAAGAGCGAATTTTTATGTTTGTCGATGTAAAATCATCTACCACACTCGCCGAACAGTTAGGAGATATTCTATACAGCAATTTACTGCAGGATTTATTCAACGATTTTACCCATGCAATTCAAGCATCGCGTGCAGAAGTTTACCAATACGTGGGAGATGAAATTATTCTAACATGGAAATCTGCAGCCGGATTAAAAGAAAAACGCTGTCTATATTGTTTCTATCTTCTTAAACAATGTATAGATAATAAAAGAGAATATTATTTAGGAAAATACAATCTGGTTCCAAAGTTTAAAGCCGGAATGCATATAGGAACCGCCGTAACAACCTGGGTAGGAAAAGTAAAAAAAGAAATTGTTTACCATGGGGATCTCTTAAATACAACGTCAAGAATTCAATGCGAATGCAACAATTTTAACCACGATTTTGTCATTTCTGAAACCATGAAAAATGCACTTTCCGAAGATAATTCGATAACCTATATTCAAAAGGGAGAAATACTTTTGCGTGGAAAAGCAAAACCAATGAAATTATATACCGTTGATTTTAGTTAAGCCGTTCTGTAGTTTCTAATCTCAAACAATGCTCTGTGCCTAAAAACAGCGGATTTCCATGTTTTTCTGACCAAAAGCCATCCAATACATCTTTTGTAATGCATCTATAAACCGCAACGCCTTTATACGTTTTATTGTCATCGCCTTTATAACTAAAATTAATGATCAGAATATTATCTTTAAAGAAACCATGACCTTTTTGAACCTGTGCATTATTGATGAACCATTTTGCAATAATTCTATTGTTATCGTCTAAGGATAAACTCAAAGTACCTTTGTAAGTAACGTGATTACTCTCTTCCTGATTGCTTCCGGAAATGGAATAATCACCAATTAAATCTTGTATTGTCATTTATTTTTTGATGGAGAAATTGAATAGATGCTAGGTATAAATCACCTCAATAATTTTACAAATTTATAAAATTTTAAAGTTTCGAAAAATTACCGTTTTATACCTTATTTGGTTTGCTGACATATTTATTTCCTTTAATAAAAAACCGCCACGGCAAAAGTGCATCTTCCTGTGCGTAGGCAACACCCACGCGTGGCGATGCAGCAATTTGATCTTCAGTATATCGAATGCCGTGATCTTCCAGCCAGATTTCTTCTCCGCCTAAATCTTTTTTATTAAAAGAACGATCAATGCCCAAAGCCTTTGCTGCAGAACCCGGACCAGCAGAAATTGCCCCTTTTGATGCAGACATATTCCGTCTCGTTTCCATAATATCTTTTCCAGTCAAAGGTTCAATCGCCCGAATTAAAACCGCATGAGGTTCACCTTCAACCGAACTTACAATATTAAAAAGATGATGAATTCCGTAACATAAATAAACATACGAAACACCGCCCTGGCTGTATAAAGTCTCCGTTCGATCCGTTCTTCGTCCGCCGTAAGCGTGTGAAGCCTTATCCTGAATGCCAAAATAAGCTTCTGTTTCTACAATTATTCCAGAAGTTATTTCACCGTCAATTTGCGTATAAAGCACTTTTCCCAAAAGATCTTTGGCAAGGAAAATAACATCTGGATTGAGGTAATAAGAAAACGGTATTTTGCTTGGAGATTCGACCATTGTTATTCAATTATAAGTTTGATACGAAGGTCGAAATTTCAAAGCAATTTATAAAGCAATTATTTTTTCAAATCAAAGACTTTTGTTAACGTCGAGGATTTTATTAATCAAAGCCAGTACCGTTACAACGCTGCCTCCCACTAAAGTTACCTGATCATAACTGTCTTTATTAAGATACATTAGCAGAATCAAGGCACTAACGGCAATAATTATTATCGGAAACTTAAATTTGCTATAGGTTCCATTCTTACTTTGGTCGTTAAATCTTTGGATAAATGATGCATCGCGTTTACTTTTAGATAAAATAAAAATTCTAAAACTCAAACTCATCATTTTTAATCTTCCGGTTAATTTATGACAGTCAATTATTCCATTTTCCATAAGAGTCATAAGAGTATCTTTGTTTTTGTAATTTACAAAGTGATCTAAGGCAAAATCATAAAGAACGTAGCGAGTTTCACTTGGGAGGCCTTTCCAGATAGCATCATACTCATTGTAAAATCGTTTATGGTTAGAATTAAGTATAAAATCCATTCTTAAAAAAGGGGATATTTCATTCTTATTATCCCAATCAAAAACTTCGTCGATATAAATTCTGCGTTTGGGCGGGACTTTAATGTTATTAGATTTATCGACTTTGTCTGCTTTGTTGGTACTATTAGCCTGAATTAGTTTTTTTATATCATCATTATTTACCATGGCGATAAAAACGTGATCATTTGTTAATTTATTTTTCGTGAATGGATAGTATTTTTCATAAGAAACCTGCATTAAATCATAAAAGAAAAAACGGTTACTATAGTAGTTTAGTAAGAGATAGGCCAAAATGGTAATAAATAAAACAAATATCAATAAGGAAGAAATGATTATAATTGAAGCAATATCATTTTCACCTTGAAAAATTGCCAGCGAATTTAGATAATATTTGTCGCTAAGTCTGCTGAATGTAAAATTTTTAATTTCGTAACTGGCAGGACGATCAAAAAAGCTAAGGTTTGCCTTTTGCATGATATGATCTTCAATTTGTTCTTTGCTTTGATTTTTGTTTAGATCTTTAGGCTGTTCTTTGTTTTGTTCGTTAGTTTGGTTTTTAGATTGTACTTTGTTTTGTTCTTTAGTCTGTTCCTGACAATTACAGTTATAAGCTTCGGTTACTCTATCAGGTATTATAAAATCATCTTTATCTTTTATATTTTGCTCTTTGGCATCAATTGAAGCGCAGTAGTAGTTTGCAAAATCATTTATTTCGGTAACATAAAAAGCACTAATTAAAACGAATGGAAATACAAAAAACTGATACAAAAGTCTTGCAGTAAGGAAGCTGGTATAAGGAATTCTGTTAACCCCTTCATTTTTATTTACAAACGCCTTAAGTTCATCTTTTTGTCCATTTCTCCATTTTCTGTAATGGAAAACTAATCTGATATGTACGCTGAAAAGTAGTAAAACTGCAAAAAACAAATTCCATTCTAAGTATACAAATAAGGGAGGAAGAATGGTAGGAATAACTAAAAACAAGACCAGTTTATTTAGTAGCATCTTAGGGTTTAGAGTACGAATACTTAAAGTAATCAGGTTTATAAATGCAGCATTTAAGCCAAGTGCTATACAGAAAACTAAGACTATAGAAGGAGCAAAAATGAAAGATGCTATTAATGCTAATAGAATTGAAATACCATTGACAATTAATAATAGTTTATATTCATCAGTTCGGCTGTTATCTGGAAAAAGATAATAAAAGTGATGTTTTGACAAAGCACTAATGCGGCCGCTGTAAAAAATTATGGAATAGATATAATTGATTAATATTATAAAAAAGCCATATAAAACCGCAATTAAAAATCCGTTCGTAAATGTAAATATGGATAAACGATCGAGGTGAGACAAATCACGGACTCCAAGAATATAGATAGGGGAGATACTGTTTATATCTAACTTTTTTGCATAGATTTGATACGCTTTTCCTTGATATTCCATTTCAAATGAATTAGGAATTATACCAGATAGCACGCTCGCAAATTCAGGATTACTTTGAGATTCGTAATATAAATTTTGATATAAATTCTTCCCGGGATCATTTTGCAGTATAATACCTCCATATCGGTCTACAATCATATAACCAGTTCCCGGAGGCAGTTCTAATTCATCAGAAAAATATTCTCTAAAAGCAATACCTTCAATTCCGCTTTTCGGTTTTTCAAGGGAATCTTTTTGGGCATATATTAATTGGTACTTATTACTGTCTCTTGAAAAAACGGCAGTTAGTACAGGCCCGGTTTTTATATTACCTGTATTTTTCTGCTGCAGTATTTTGAAGTACATTCTATCTGAATATTTTCTTGGGATATCGAGTTTTGTATTAGTTAAATCTTTGGTAAGTATCCCTTCATTGTCCATTCTAAAATAGTTATCCAAATATTTAATCAGTTTTAAACTATTTGTATCTTTTCTAAAATTGATTATATCCTTTTTTAAATTAGTTATATCTTTTTTTAAATTAGTTATGTTTTTTTCAAGATTATTGGTATCTTTTTTAAAATCAGTAATTTCTTTTTTTAAATTAATTATATTTTTTTTAAAATTAGTAATGTCTTCTTTTAAATTATTCGTATCCTTTTTAAAATCGTTATTTTCTAAAATAAGATATTTATCTTCGTCATCTGAATTATTTTCAGGAAGAGGACCTTCATTTAAATAATTGGTTTTTGAATCGGTTTCTAAATATATTCTGGCAAATTTTATTTCTGAACTTTTCCATGCTGTTCCCAATATCGAATCATCATTTTTCCAATTCTCATAAGTCTTAATTTGATTGCTAAAAGACTTGTCTATTTTGTTTACCAACTGTTCTAAATCATTTATAGTTTTGGTTTTTATGGCATTGTTCCAATAAGATAATGTAGCAAATATGACAAGAATTGCAGTCAATAATCCAATAGAAAATACAACACCAACTAAATCAAATTGACTTAATCTTTCTTTGTAGCTGCTTATAACGGGTTTTATAAAATTTATGCCTAATATTAAAAGAATTACTAATATGAGGCTAAAAATCAAAAGGTTAGAATCAATTTGCTGCACATTACTGTCAAAGACAGATTTTTGAATTCCCACAGCTAAAAAAAGTGTCTTATTAGTTTGAGGAATATTTATTTGATTGGTGTAATATCTAACGGAAGATTTTTTAAAACTAAAAGGGCCATTGTTTCTATTGTATCGAATCAAACTATCCTGATCAACAAGGCTGACATTTTTTGATAAAAATGATTTATGAGATTGACACTGTCCTCCTTCAACAGGACAAATATAAAATGATGTAAAATAAGTGGTAGAATCAATTTTATTTAAAAATTTGACTAGATCAATAGTGATTTCATTAGTGATTGTGTCCTTAAAAACATCCTTTTTATCTGGATTATTAACGGAATCTGTAGATCTTTCTAATAATTTTATTGTCCTTGATAATTTTATTGTCCCGTTTTCAAATTCCTGATATTTTTTTTTATTTATAGTAATACTATCGATATAAATATTTGTAAAATCCCTATAGTATATTAGGCGAGAGTTGTCTGTTGTATCGCTTATAAATTTGACCTGATCATCTATGTAAGCATTCAATTGTTTTTCGATACCTTGTAAAATAACTATATTTTTGGCATCTTCTTTTTGCTGATTATTAGGGAGAATATAAGAAAGATATCCAAACGTTAATGCAGCAATAATCACCGCCGTTACTATGGAGTAAATGTGTTTGTTGAATAAATCGCCTATGCTGGAAGAAAGTCCCATTTTGTTTACTTGATTAATAAAATATCATACCCTTCTTGGATCTCCTTTTAAATACGTTTTGCTGAATTTAAAATATTCGGTTGAGGTTCTTTCGCCTGCTTTTCCGTCGACTCTTAGTACGCTTCCGGCTTTATTGAGCAGTGTTTGCAAATCTTTAGCTTCATTGGTAACAGCTCCGGAATAGTATAATGTTTTATTGCCCTGCGCCAGTATTTGTTCTACAATATGACCATTAGGAAGTGTTATCAGCTTTTGCTCGCTCAAACGTCTTAGTAATACCGCAGCCCCGCATTGTTTTGAAACTGCATTAGGATCATATTTTCCGTCTTTTACATATTTCCCTTTTGAATAATGATTGGAATAACTCCATAAATAGGGAGAATTAATACCTTGTTTATAATAACCTAAACCATTAAATAATTCCAGTTTATAAAGAATTCCGGCAATTTCCCAATTCGTCCATAAGTTTAGTTTGTCAAAAATTAAAGCATCATTAGCACTGTATTCCCATGTAAAGGGCGGATTACCTGTTTTTGGACGTCCCGCAGGAACCTGAACCGTACGTTTAGAAAGCGGATCACCATTATGTAAATGAGTATCAAACCTTAAACTAGCTTCCATGCAATGTATTATCGCAACGACATACCAGGGAATATTTAACGGATTTCCCACAGATTGATACCTTGCCTTATTCGAAACCAATTTTGCAACTAGTTTATCAATTTCAGGATATTTAGCTTCTTTTATAATGCAGGAAGCAAATAATTTTTCATAATTAGCTTTCTTGTCTGGTGGTACTATTGAACTCATAATCGTTGGGTTTTAATTTATTAATTCATTTGATATCATTTTTTAAATTTCAAAAGCTTTATAAATAAAAGGGCAATGAGGTAATCAATACGTTATGATGCCTGATTTATGCAAAAGCATACGAAATAAATTAAGCAGTCATTGAAAAAGAAGGCATGTAGAATATTCTCTTTGTAGGTGCGTATGAGAATTAATAATTTACTGATTGTAAATATATTATGTAAATGTGATTCAAATTTATCACAATATAAGAAATGAAAAAAGGGTGTTTATACCCTTTTTTAAATTTAAACCCCAGAGATAATTCCATCCTTTATATAGCTTGTTTTGTGACGAATAATTCCCGCTTTATGCCATTTTTTTATAATTGATTTTCTATCTCCGGTAATTTAGATTCACGGTAGTGTTTTTAAAGTTATTTTAAAGCATTGCCATGTTTTTGAATGCCCAGATTTACTAATCAAAAAAATAAAAACGATGCTAAAACGAAAAAACGGCGCTGATGAGATAAACCTGCCTCATATAGCTCAAAATCTAGATGTAAGTAAAAAAGAATTATTATTTGGAGATGCCAAAGACAAGGAAAGTAAAGGAATATTAGGAGATTTGATGGATGGATATGCAAAAGTTCAAATTGAAGATCCAATAAGAGCTTTTCATGAAAGTAATTTACAGCAAATTGTAAACAACGTAGATTATGGTATTTTAGAGGTATTACAAGGAACTTGGGTAAGTTATAATCATAACGGACAAAATGATAGAAAATTAATAGGAAGCGGAATCCACACCACAATTATGCCATCGCCAGGTACAAATGCAGGAACGATTCCCGGAAAATACAGTTTCGATTGCGAAGAGTATATAGAAAAACTAACCTTTGATTTAGTGCCTGGAGGCGTTCGTAATCGCGGTGGTGCAAACGAACAATTTTGCGGAGCTGTTAAATACGAACAAAGTATTAAAAGTGTCAACACTGTAGAGGGGCAAGATTCTTTAAAATATACTCCAATTCACGAAGAAAACGGGATGTATTTATGGCTGAGCGATATATTTAATTATGCCGCTACCGAAAAAACAATTAAAGAAGATCGCGGTGTACACCCAGTATCACCAACAAACCCAAATAAAGATTTGTATAAAAGCGGCTATCAGGACGAAACTCTTTTTTTGATTGTAAATGATCATGGACAAAAAGAATATGTAACGCTGGAAAATTTAAACGGAAGACCTTATTCTGAAATTATTGCCTCTAAAGAATTGAAGCCCGGAGCCGGACAAACAGGACCTTACTTTATTCCCGATTATTCTATTTCACGAAGCGGAGTAATTCCGCATGGAAGTACTATAACATTATTAGGAGACTTGGTTCAGGGAGATCCAAGTTATTTAATTGATGGTGCACCTCAATTTCCATATGGAGATGCAGCCTGGAAATACGATCATCTTTCCATTTCAAGAACTATGGGAGGAGCAGGAGCAAGCGAAAAAAAACCGATAAATCTTGACCAGGCACCGCCTGCCTGGGTATTCGAAAAATTAAATGATATAAATGACCCCGGAGAGAATAAAATTTATACACAGCGAATTCTTGCTGATGATTTGTATCCCTATTCTGTAAGACCAGATTTGCGCCTTCGTGATTCCATCAAAGGAGAAAAAATAAAAAACCATGTTCTTATTCAGTTATCATCAAAAAATAAAACAGGAGCACAAGGCGGAATATTAAATGTTCCGTTTGTAAACCGTTTTGTTAGCACTGTTGAAATGAACATGACAATGTGGATTGAAACAGTTATAGAAGAAGGAAAAGAAATCCTTCAATTGCAATACGAGCAGATTATATTTTTTGAATTTGATTTTGGAGACGACGGCGGAACTACAAGCTGGCCGCACATTCAGGTAAATACACTTCGTAAATTAGAAGATGTTTCACCAGATCAAAAACGTTTAATTGAAGAGCAATTCCCAAGCTCAAATACCATTAAACCTTCTGCAGCAGCCGGATCTTCTGCACCTTCAGGATGTCCTTATCATAAAGAATAATTTTTTTGAACACGCTTTTTGTTCCAATTAAAACCTCCAATTTCAGTTGATTTTGGAGGTTTTACATTTAAATCTTAATTGCATGATTTAGGATAGAAATAAATACTTAAATATTTAAAAATATTCGCATAATATTTCGCAAACATCTTTTTTATAGATTAATTAATTAGCTTATTTGTGTTAAAAAAAAAGGATTCTTCTTTTTTATATTTAAAAAATTGACAAATAAACAGTAAAATCTATTTACACTATTATTATTTGGAATAAATACAAATAATTTGGTTTATTTTAACACAACGCATAAATTTGCGCTATTAAAAATAATTCTAAATAACATGAAAGTAAAAATACTACTTCCGCTATTGAGCTGCCTTATGCTGCTTACAGCTGCTACTTCGTTTGCACAGACAGGTACCATCAAAGGTAAAATTTCATTATCTAATGATGAAATCGCTGATAATATCTCAGTAACTTTAAGAGGAACAAAGATTGGAACTGTTACTGATACTGAGGGAAACTACGAAATCAAAAATATTAAGCCTGGTAATTATACATTAAAGGCTTCTGTAGTAGGATTTTCACCAAAAGAAGAAGCTATCACTATTACAGCAGGAAAAGAACTTGTAGTAAACTTTACCTTAATCACAACATCTGAAGCGTTGACTGAAGTATTTGTTAAAGGAAATGCAAACAAGTATACAAAAGCAGAAAGCCAGTATGTATCTAGAATATCAGTTAAAAACCTTGAAAACTCACAAGTTTACAATGTTGTAACTAAAGAATTAATTAAAGACCAGTTAGTAACAAACCAAGATGAAGCTTTAAAAAACGTACCGGGTTTATACCAATTATGGGCTGCTACTAACCGTGCAGGTGACGGTGCTTCTTGGTATTCACTTCGTGGATTTACAACACAAAGTTTAGTAAGAAACGGTCTTGCAGGAAAAGTAAACAGTAATACTGATGCTGTAAACCTTGAAAGAATTGAAGTTATTAAAGGGCCATCGGCTACACTTTTTGGAAACGTAGTTTCTTCATACGGAGGATTAATCAACCGTGTAACTAAAAAACCTTTTGAAACTTTTGCCGGAGAAATTTCATATCAAAACGGAAGCTACGGTTTTAACCGTTTAACTGCTGATGTTAATACTCCAATCAACGACGACAATACAGCTTTATTCAGATTAAATGCTGCTTTTGGAAATGCCAATACTTTTCAGGATTTCGGTTACTCAAAAAGCTTTTTTGTAGCGCCATCTTTCTCTTATAAAGTAAATGATAAACTTACTATTTCTATTGATGCAGAAATAGGAAACCAGGACAACTCAGGTATGCCTCTAATTTATTTTGGTGCAGCTCCATCTCAGTTAGGAGTTAAAAATGCTAAAGATCTTGACATCAACTTTAAAAGATCATTTTTAGGAGACGAATTTGTGATGAATACTAAAACATTAAATGTTTTTGCACAGGCTTTATACCAAATGTCTGAACAATGGACTTCACAAACTGTATTTAGCAGCAGTTCTAATAAAGCAACTGGTTTGCAAACATGGTTTTACCTTTTACCAAACCAACAATTATCAAGAAATGCATGGGATGCAAATGGTAGAGACAACGCTATTGAGTTCCAGCAAAACTTTAATGGTGATTTCAACATTGGATCAATGAGAAACCGCTTTTTAGTAGGTGGTGATATCTATTATGGTTCAAACAATTTAGTATTCAAAAATATCAAAGATTATGCTCCGTATGATGTAATCAATTATACAGGAACGGCAGCTAATTATTATGATTTTAATCCAACGAATGTAAGGGATATGCTTGCCGGAAATGGTAATAATCCATATACGAGCAACAGTGCTATAACAACGTACAGTGCTTATGTTGCAGATGCCATTAACATTACAGAAAGGTTAATTCTTTCGGCAGCAGTACGTTTTGATCATTTTGAAAATCAAGGATCATTTGATCCGCTTTCAGGTACAGAGGCTGGCAAATTTTCTCAAAATGCATTCTCTCCAAAATTTGGTGCCGTTTTTCAAATTTTAAAAGATCAGTTATCAGTATTTGGTAACTACCAAAATAGTTTTAAAAACGTAGGATTTGCAAGTGCAAACGAAGGTGGTACTCTTGTATTGAAACAATTTGACCCTGAAAGAGCAAACCAGTTTGAGTTTGGTGTTAAAGCAAATGCTTTCCAAAATAAATTAAGTGCTACAATTAGTTACTATAATATCAAAGTAAAAGATATCGTAACTGCTGATCCAAATTTCCCAAATGCAAACGTACAAAACGGTACACAATTCAGTAAAGGTTTTGAATTAGAAGTTACAGCAAACCCAATCCCGGGATTAAACCTACTTGTGGGCTATGCAAAAAATGATTCTGAGTTAAATGATGTAAGGCCTGTAACTGCAGGACCAGAAAATTTAATTAACTACTGGTTTAGCTACAACCTTCAAACAACAAAACTAAAAGGATTAGGTTTAGGATTTGGTGGTAACTATGGAGATGCTACATACGTTTACAATGCTGGACCAGGTGAAACTTTTGAATTACCTTCTTACGCTGTAGTAAATGCTGCATTGTATTACGATCAGCCTAAATACAGAGTATCATTAAAAGTAAATAACCTTACAGACGAATTATACTTTAACGGTTATACAACAATAAACGTTCAGGCTCCACGCACAATGATGGGGAGCGTAGCGTATAAATTTTAAGCGATTTTAGAAGTAATTAGAATAGCAAAACGCTCGGACACTGTCCGGGCTTTTTTTTTTAGTACATTCAGCTTATCACAAAAAAAAAACATTATGATTATAAGAAAAAAACTATTTTTTTACATCTAAATAACAGCATAATAATCTTTTTTATATTACTTTTGTTTAGACTAAATCTAAATAGTAAAAATGAAAAATTTCCTTATTGCCGATTCTGAAAACCTACACATAATTGGATTGAGGCACACACTAAAAAAGCTTGTCAAAACACCCAGCTTAAAAGTGACAAATTCACGAGAAGAGCTGTTTAAATGTTTGGATAAAAATAATATAGAATGTTTGATTATTGATCCCAATAATATTTTTTTGTTTTATGATGATGATCTCAAAATTATCAAAACAAAATATCCGCAATGCAAAATCATAATCCTTTCGTATTTTAAGAACAAACAAACCATTGACAGCTTCTTAAAAGAAAATATAAACGGCTTCATATCAAAAGATTGCGAAGAGCAGACTATTTTTGATGCCTTATATAAAATTCAGCACGGAGAACGTTATATATGTCCCAAAACCTTAAATACGTTTATTGATGTTTTTGCTTTGCCAACTGCCCAAAGCGATGAAAAACTGACGCTGAGAGAGTTTGAAATCCTGAAACAAATAGCACAGGGAAATAATGGAAAAAGTATCGCTTCACAGCTTTTTATCAGTATTCATACCTTCAGGACACATCGAAAAAACATCATGAAAAAAACAGGCAGGCACACCACTCCTGAACTGATACTTTATGCTTTAGAAAAGAAAATAAAGTAATTTTCGCATTATTTAAGTAAATTTTATGCTTTATTTCCTACTATAATTGAGGTATTTTGACTACCTCAATTATAGAAATAATTTTCACTTTTTTATGGTATTGATTTAATTTTCGTACAAAACTACATTTGTGGAAAATTATTCTTTAGAATCAATCTAAATAAATACCACAATGGAGGCACAAGAAAAATTAGAAACAATACTGCAAGAAGTCATAATTGAAAATGCGCACGATAAACATGTTTTTTCTAACAACAATAAATCAATTGGGATTTATAAGAAAAGCATGAAAAAGGCCATTAAAACAATTGAAAATCATTTAAAAGAAAGAGATACGCCCTTTACCGGAACCAGTATTTCGACGATTAAGCGAAAAATTGATAATATTTATCTCGAAGAAAATAAGAGAGGAAAAAGCCTGGATTATGTTTTGGATGAATTAAAAGATATTTATTTAGATGATTGTATTCATTTTCATAATCCCAAATACATAGCGCACCTTAATTGCCCAATTTTAACGCCAACACTTGTGGCTGAAGCTTTTGTATCTTCATTAAATTCTTCGATGGATACTTATGACCAAAGTACAGGAGCAACTTTCATAGAATTAAAATTAGTTAAATGGACGCTTGACAAATTGGGTTATCCTGAAAATGCCGACGGAATTTTTACCAGCGGCGGAACGCAGTCCAACATGATGGGATTGCTTTTAGCGAGAGATCATTACATCAAAAAGCATTTCGGAATTGATCCAAAAATGGACGGACTTCCTCCTGAAGCTTCAAAATTCAGGGTTTTATGTTCTGAAGTAAGCCATTTTAGTTTAAAGAAAAACCTAAGTCTTTTAGGTTTAGGACAAAATGCCGTAATTCCAGTTGCTGTAGATCCTGATTTTAAAATGAATGTGAATGCCTTAAATAAGGTAATTCAGCAGCAAAAAGATTTAGGAAATATTCCAATTGCAATTGTAGGAACAGCTGGAACAACAGATTTTGGTTCCATAGATCCATTGGCAGAAATTGCTTCGGTCGCCAATGAAAATGATATCTGGTTTCACGTAGACGCGGCTTACGGCGGTGGATTATTAATCAGTAATCTGCATAAAGAAAAACTTCAAGGAATCGAATTATCAGATTCAGTTACAATCGATTATCACAAAACGTTTTATCAGCCTGTAAGTTCAAGCGGCTTTTTTATGAGAGATAAATCCTTTGTGGATTATATCAAATACCACGCTGATTATCTGAACTCTAAAGAACAGGAAGACGAAGGAATTCCAAACATGGTAAAAAAATCAATCCAGACAACACGTCGTTTTGATGCCTTAAAATTATGGTTTACGTTGAGAATGATCGGAACAGAAGGTTTGAGTTCTTATATGGAAAAAGCAATCTCAAATGCCCAATTCACCGCAGATTTACTGAGAAACAGAGAAGATTTCGAAATCATTCATAAACCGGAAATCAGTGCGATTGTGTTTCGTTATACGCCATTTACCGGAAATGAAAATTCATACTGCGGCATCAACAGCTACATTCGTAAAGCCATTTTTAACGAAGGTAAAGCCATCATTACGAGTACAAAAGTCTACAACGAAGTATTCCTGAAATTCACTTTATTAAACCCGTTAACAACCCCAAAAGATATTGAAGAAATCATCGATTTGATTGTATATCACGGAAATGAATATTCATTAAAAAATTAAAATAAAATGCAAAACAAAATATACGATTTCATAGCAGTTGGAGTAGGGCCTTTCAATTTAAGTCTGGCTTGTTTAACCGCACCAATTGAAAATTTGGACGGATTATTTTTTGATAAAAATGAATCCTTCAACTGGCATCCGGGAATGTTGCTGCAAGACACGACATTACAAATTCCGTTTCTGGCAGATTTAGTGACCTTGGCAGATCCTACAAGTCCGTTTAGTTTTTTGAATTACATCAAAGAACAAGGAAAAATGTATTCGTTTTACATCCGTGAAAACTTCTTGTTACTAAGAAATGAATACAATCAATATTGTCAATGGGCAATTAAAAAGTTACCGAATATCTATTTTAATACGGAAGTTACAGCCATTGAATATGATGAAAATCAACAGCTTTATATTGTAACTACACTTTCTGCTAAAACAAACGTTACTACGATTTACAAAACCAAAAAGATTGTTTTAGGAACCGGAACAGCGCCGCATATTCCAAAATCTTGTCAATCTTTAAAAGGAAAAGCAATCCATTCCTCAGCTTATATTCAAAATAAAGCTTCACTTCAAAAACAAAAATCAATTACGGTTTTAGGAAGCGGACAAAGTGCTGCCGAAGTTTTCAATGATTTATTGCAGGAAATTGATGTTTACGGATACCAGTTAAACTGGATTACAAGATCGTCAAGATTTTTTCCAATGGATTACAGCAAGTTAACGCTCGAAATGACATCTCCGGAATATGTAGATTATTTTTATAATCTTCCTTCAGATAAAAGAGATGATTTGTTGAAGAACCAGAAATTATTGTACAAAGGAATCAATAAAGATTTGATCGCCACAATTTTCGATACCATTTACAGCAAAAAAGTAATAACTGAAATTGATGTGAATTTAAGAACCAACGCGGCTTGTACCAAAGGAACTTACGATGAAATGAATAAATCTTTTGAATTAGAATTACATCAGGTGGAGCAAGATAAAAGATACCGCCACAAAACCGATGCATTAGTCTTAGCAACGGGTTACGGTTATAAATTACCTCAATTTTTAGAAGGAATCGCTAACAGAATTCAATGGGATGATAAAGGACGTTTTGCCACGAACAGAAATTACTCAATTGACAATAATGGAAACGAAGTTTTTGTGCAAAATGCTGAATTACATACGCATGGTTTTGTAACACCCGATTTAGGAATGGCTTGTTACCGAAACTCATACATCATTAAAGAAATTACCGGGGTTGAACATTATGCTGTAGAAACCAAAATTGCTTTTCAGGAATTTGGAGTTCCCGCAGCAGAAGTGATTGAATCTCCGGCATTTGAAACCATCGCATAATTATGGAAACAGTACAACAAAAAAAGAGAGTTTTGGCGATCGATATTGCCAGAGGAATGAGTGTGATTTTGATGATGATGATTCACACGATGTTAATTTACGGAACAATTGAAACGCAGACAAAAACTGTTTTAGGCGAAATTATTTTATGGTTAGGCCGCGGCACAACCATGTTTTTGGTTAGCATGGGAATTTCTTTTGTATTATCAAGAAGACAAACTTTTACAGCCGTTTGCAAAAGAGCGTTATATATTTTGGCTGTTGGTTACGGAATGAATCTTTTAAAATTTTTGGTTCCTGAATTCATTTTTGGCGGACTTCCAGAAGCTTTTGTTTCGGCTTACGGTTTAAAATCAGGAACATTAGAAACAGGGATTTTCTTTTTGCTTTTGGGAGATATTCTACAATTGGCAGGAATCACATTGTTTATTATGGGACTTATCAACCATTATAGCAAAAGTAAATATGTGCCATTAGTTGTGGCTTTGGCAATCATAGCTGTTTCAAAAGAATTAAGCGGTTTCAGAGTCGGAATTGTGGGCTTAGATTATATCTGCGATTTATTTTTTAGCAATCAGTTTAATGTTTATTTCCCTGTTTTTCCGTGGAGTGCTTTCATTTTAATCGGAATGTTTTTAGGAAGATGGTACAAAGAATTAAACGAAAATCAGGAAGTATTTTTTAAGAAAATGTTATTCGTTGGTTTAGCTTTTATTGCCTTTGGAGGGATTTTAAACTTTTCCAATCCCGAATATCATTTTGGAGATTATTACCATTTAGGACCTGGCGGAAGTATTTTATTATTGGGAACAAATCTCGTTTTATATTGGTTGATTAACATTGTAGTACACTTGTTTAAAGAAAATAATAGAGTATTCAATTTATTGATTTTCTGTAGCAAACACGTAACAAGTTTATACGTAATTCAATGGGTTTTGATCAATTGGGGAATGTATGTTTTAGGTTTCTGGGAACATAATCAATGGTTTGTTTTAAGTTTATTCCCGGTTGTAATTGCCACAAGTATAAGTATTCAGCTGGTTTATAATGGAATCAAAACACTTTGGAAAACCAAATGGAGTAATAAAGACAGCAATGAATTAATTGTAAACAGCTAGAATTTATATTCTTACGATTAGATAAACCTGACAGGTTTTTAAACCCTGTCAGGTTTGCATTGAACATAGAAAATCAAAAAATATTTTGCCACAGATTTTAAAGATTAAAATGATTTCGAAACTAAAATCTAATAATCTAAAATCAACAATCTAAAATCTAAAATCAAATGAGCACATATAAACCTATTTATTCAACAACAATTCCGGATTTTGGAGTGATAGATTTTCGTCCGCTGCAATTGTCGACAGACGCTGTAATAATTCATGATTGGGTTAATCGTGATTATGCACAATACTGGGGTATGCAGGGAAAAAATCTCGAAGAAGTCCGTTTAGAATATGAAAAAATAACTCAGGATTCAGATGTTTTTATCGGACTTGTAAATGGAGAAATTTCGTTTTTATTAGAACGTTACAATCCAAAACATGATATTATCGGGAACTATTATACCGTTCAGGATTACGATTGCGGTATTCACATTATAGTTGCGCCGTCAACAAAACCTGTGCATCAGTTTACATGGCATATTTTTTCGAGCATTATGAAATTTATATTCAGAGATCTTACCATCGAAAGAATATTGGTTGAACCTGACATTCGCAACAAAAAAATGTTTGATATCTGCCATCGCGTAGGCTTCGAAGATGCTGATGCAGTCATTTTACCGCATAAAACTGCATTATTGGCCTTTTGTACAAGAGAGCAATTCATCAAAAAAATAGATTCATTTAACCTCAATTATACCGAAATGAATAACGAAAATCAATTAGAATTTCCAGAAAAAGCTATCATACATATTCAGCCCGAAGTTTGGGAAAAAGCCAATCGCTTACTGGTAAAAAAGGCCATTTGTGAGTTCTCGCATGAACTTTTAATTGAACCAATTTTAGAAACTGGAAATACATATTCGCTGTTTTCTGATGATAATTCGGTTAAATATATTTTTAAAGCAGAATTACTTGCGATGAATCATTTGAATATTCAGTTGAATTCGATTTCAAAATATAAAAATGAAGAATTACTTCCTTTAGATGCTGTAGATTTTATTCAGGAATTCAAAACCAGTTTAGGAATTTCAGAACAATTAATTCCTTCTTATCTGGAAGAAATTATAAGTACACTTTACGGAAGCTGTTACAAATTATTAAAAGAAAATTCGACTTCAAAGTCGCTTGCCAATTCTGATTTTCAAACCATAGAACAAGCCATGATGGAAGGTCATCCGGGTTTTGTTGCCAATAACGGAAGAATTGGTTACAACAGCATGGATTACAAAGCCTACGCGCCCGAAGCCGGAAATCCGTTCAGGATTTTATGGCTTGCCGGACATCGCGACAGAACCGTTTATGCCGGAACTCAAAAACTGGATTACGACACGTTAATTCAGCAAGAATTAGGAGCAGAAACTATCGCAAAATTCAATGCCACAATTTCAGAAAAAGGACAAAATCCAAACGATTATTTCTTTATTCCCGTGCATCCGTGGCAATGGTTTAATAAACTTGCCAATTTGTTTTCGCCGGAAATTGCCAAACAAAAACTGATTTGTGTAGGTTACGGCCCAGATTTATATCAGGCACAGCAATCCATCAGAACCTTATTCAACTTAAGTAATCCTAAAAAATTATATACCAAAACATCGCTTTCGATTCTGAATATGGGATTTATGCGTGGTTTACCGGTTTTTTATTTAGGCACAGCGCCAGAAATGGCAGAATGGCTGGATCAATTATTAAGCGGCGATCAATATCTGCAGAAAGTAGGTTTCGGAATGTTGGGCGAAGTTGCTTCTGTAAGTTACATTAATCCTTATTTTGAAAGCTTCGGAAAACACAATCCGTACAATAAAATGATTGCTTCATTATGGAGAGAAAGTCCTGTAGCAAAACTTAAAAATGACGAACAATTAATGACAATGGCGGCATTTTTACATTTAGATAAAGACGGAAATTCGTTATTATCTGAAATTATAAAAGCATCTTCATTATCAATAGACAATTGGCTTGCCGAATATTTCAAGGTTTATTTGAGCCCGTTATTACATTGTTTTTACCAATACGATTTGGTTTTTATGCCGCATGGAGAAAACCTTATTTTAGGGTTAGAAAATCATGTTCCGGTTCGTTCTTTCATGAAAGATATCACCGAAGAAGCCGTGATCCTAAATCCTGATGTTGTAGTTCCTAAAAACATTGACAGAATTTATGCTGAAGTTCCGGAAGACGTAAAATTACTTTCGATTTTTATTGATGTTTTTGATGGATTTTTCCGTTTCATGTCCGCTATTTTAGTTTCGAGTGATAATTATTCTGAAGATCGTTATTGGGAATTAGTGGCAGAATGTATCTCTGATTATCAGGAACAAAACCCACATCTGGAAGCTAAATTCGAACAATATGATTTGTTTGCCAATGAATTTCAGCTGTCTTGTCTGAACCGTTTGCAATTGAACAATAACAAAACCATGATCGATCTTGATGATCCTGTGGCGTTGTTACAATTTCAGGGGAAACTGCAAAATCCAATTGCTCCATATAAAAAAATAATAGCTTAATTCCTTAAAGATGAATAGTATAATAACTCATCCTGAAAACGATGTTGCAAACGACGTTGTTTTTGTAAAAACAATTCCCGGTTTAGGGGTTTTTGAGCTGCGCCCGCTTGATATGGAATTAGATATTCCGTTGATTCACAATTGGGTAAACCGTGATTACGCCGTTTATTGGGAAATGAATGGATTTTCTGTAGAAGAAGTAAAAAATACCTACTATAATATTCAGGAAAAAGCGCAGGTTTATATTGGAAAATTCAATAACAATGTTGCTTTTTTATTAGAATGCTATGATCCGAAAGATGATATTGTTGGCAAGTATTACGAAGCTGAAAAAGGGGATAAAGGCATGCATATTTTAGTTGCACCTTCAGAAAAACCAATTCCGAATTTTACATGGAATATTTTTACCGTAATCCTTGATTTTATCTTTAGTGATGCCAAAAGCCAGCGTATTGTGGTTGAGCCCGACGCAAGAAATCATAAAATTCATTTACTGAATAAAAGGGCCGGATTTATTTTTCAGCGTGTTCTCGATTTGCCGCACAAACAAGCGCATCTGGAATTTTGCACACGCGAAGATTATTACAAGGCATTACAACAGGTTTAATTTGAAACAAATGAAAACACCAACCCAAAATATACAGCACTTAACGAAGGAGAATTGGGACAAAGCGAATGCCATTTTACTAAAGAAAACCTTAAGTGAATTTGCACACGAATTATTGATTGTTCCGATAAAAAAAGTTTCAAATTCATACAGTATTTCTTCGCCCGATAAAAAAGCCGAATATACTTTTGAAGCCACAATTTTAGCCTTAAATCATTGGTCAATTGCTGTAGATTCTATACAAAAGACAATCGACGGAAAAAAATCGCCTTTGCGTTTACTAGAATTTATTATTGAATTCAAAGATGTTTTAGGAATCAGCGAAAGTTTATTACCGACATATCTCGAAGAAATTACAAGTACATTATATAGTACAGCCTATAAAATCGCAAACGAGAAATATTCGTCGAAAGATTTATTAGCACTTGATTACCAAATCATCGAACACGCCATGACCGAAGGACATCCGTGTTTTGTGGCCAACAGCGGTAAAAATGGTTTTAATATTGATGATTTTGCCACTTTTTCTCCAGAAGCCAATGCACCCGTAAAATTATTATGGATAGCAGGACATAGGAGCAAAGCGACTTTTAACGCAATTGAAACATTAGATTATCAAAAAGTATTGCAGCAGGAATTATCTGTTGAAAATATTTCTGCATTCGAAAATATATTAAAATCTCAAGATTTGAATATTGATGATTATTATTTCTTTCCCGTACATCCGTGGCAATGGTTCAATAAACTGGCTTTAATTTTTGCGCCAGATATTGCCGAAAAGAATTTAGTTTGTTTAGGTTATGGCGATGATGAATATTCGGCACAACAATCGATTCGTACTTTTTTTAATACTTCATCACCAGAAAAATTTTATGCAAAAACGGCACTTTCTGTAATCAATATGGGATTCATGCGCGGACTTTCTCCTTATTATATGGAAAGCACACCCGCCATTACAAAATGGGTTGCAGACTTGGTTGAAAATGATTCGTATTTACAGCAAAAAGGCTTTACACTTTTGGGAGAAGTCGCAACAATTGGATATCGCAATTTCTTGTACGAACCTTTAGGAAGAAGTATTCCGCATAATAAAATGTTAGCCACATTATGGCGCGAAAGCCCGATTCCTAAATTATCGAAAGGACAACATATCATGACAATGGCAGCTTTATTACACGTTGACCAATCCGGAAATGCTTTTGTTTCTGAATTAATTAAAAAATCAGGAATCACTGCAAAAGTATGGATCAGCCATTATTTAGACGCTTATCTTTCGCCATTATTGCATTGTTTTTATGAGCATGAAATGGTTTTTATGCCACATGGCGAAAACCTTATTTTAGTGTTAGAAAATCATATTCCGGTAAAAGCAATTATGAAAGATATAACAGAGGAAGTGATGGTTTTTAATGGAGAAATTCCATTGCCCGAAAAAGTAAAACGCATTCATATTGACATGAAAGAACCGCTGAAAATTCTATGCATTTTTAATGATGTTTTTCAGTTTTATTTCCGTTTTCTTTCCGCCATTTTATCCGAAACCCAAACACTTCCCGAAGAAGATTTCTGGTCTGCCGTTGCCGATTGTATTCAGGATTATCAATCAGCTCATCCGCATTTGCAGGAACAATTTAAAAAATACAATTTGTTTGTTCCTGAATTTGATTCGTGCTGCCTGAACCGACTGCAATTACGAAACAACAAACAAATGCTAGATTTAGCAGATCCTATAGACAGTCTTCAATTTGTTGGAAAACTAACAAATCCTGTTGCAGCGTTTAGTCAAAAGCTAAAGTCAGTTCCAACTTTATAAAAGTCATTTCTCGCAAAGTCGCAAAGTTTTTTTTGTCATTTCGACGAAGGAGAAATCTCCGCAAGTAACTCCGCAGCTAAAGTCCAATTTTTGTAGAGCTTCTCGCGAAGATTTCTCCTTCGTCGAAATGACAAGATTGCGCTAAAAAAACGCTGCATCTTCGAAACTTCGTGCGATTAAACCATCACAAAGATTAAAAATAAAACTTTGCGCCCTAGCGCCTTTGTGGCAATAAAAAAAACTATGTTCAAGCGTTTAAATAAAATAATGCAATATGCAGAATCATTTGATTTCACCAAAGGAAGTATCAGAAAAGGAATCCTGATTCTATCCATTCCAATGGTTTTAGAAATGGCAATGGAATCCGTTTTTGCTTTGGTCGATTTGTATTTCGTCGGGCATTTAAAAGAAAGCAATTATGCCATTCAGGTTGTTGGTTTAACCGAATCTGTTTTTGCGATTATTTACTCGATTGCCATCGGAATCAGTATTGCAACAACGGCAATTGTCGCGAGACGTATTGGTGAAAAAGAAACCCAAAAAGCCGCAGAATCTGGTGTACAAGCCATTATAATTGCGATTGCTATTAATGTTTTTATAAGTTTAGGAGGATTTATTTTTGCAAAAGACATTCTCATGTTAATGGGCGCTTCGGCATCTGCTGTAGTTTATGGCGTAAATTATACCAAAATCATGATGGCAGGAAGTGTTTTTGTGATGTTGATTTTCCTGATTAACGGAATTTTCAGAGGCGCAGGAAATGCGATAATTGCCATGAAAAGTCTATGGATTGCTAATATTTCGAATATTATTTTATGTCCGATTCTCATTAACGGATTTTGGTTTATTCCCGCAATGGGTGTTACTGGGGCAGCGATTGCAACAACCATCGGAAGAGGAATAGGTGTTTTATACCAATGTTATTTCCTTTTTTACGGACAGGGAATTTTAAAAATCAAATGGAATTATTTCCTTCCGAATTATAAATTAATTCAGGGCATAATAAAACTAGCAACTCCCGGAGTTTTGCAATATGTAATTGCTTCTTGCAGCTGGATTTTCCTTGCTAATCTGGTTGCTGTAACGGGCGGAGATTATGCGTCATCAGGTTATCAAACGGCAATTCGAATTATGATGTTTTTCATTCTTCCGGCTTGGGGATTAAGTAATGCCGTTGCTACTTTGGTTGGACAAAATCTGGGAGCGGATGAAATTGGAAGGGCAGAAAAAGCTGTTTACAAAACCGCCAAATACAATATGATTTTTATGGGAACCATTATGTTGGTTTGCTTTTTCAGCGCACATTTTTTGATTTCCTTTTTTACGAATGATCCAGTTATTATCAGAATCGCTGTAAACGCATTGCAGATTATGAGCGTTGGTTTTATTTTCTACGGTCTCGGAATGGTTTTAAACAATACTTTCAATGGAGCAGGAGATACCTGGACACCAACCTGGATCAACATTTTAGGATTCTGGATTTTTCAGGTTCCGTTTGCGTATCTTTTGGTTTATTATTATGAAATGGGACCAACAGGCGTTTTTATCGCAATTCCAACTGCCGAAACATTGATTACGATTTTGAGCGTAATTGTGTATAGGAGAGGGCGATGGAAGAGGATTTTAGTTTAAAAATTGAAGATTTAACTTTGTATTTTATTTTCCGATGCAGAAATTAACAAGCTAGTGATTACTGAGGGTTGCAGATTATAAGGTACAAAGAAAGTACAAATCTGTTCAAAATATTACAAACTAAAAACAAGTAAACTTTTATCCAATATTTCAAGTGAAAATGGCATTTTGTAACTGCTATATCATTTTTTCGAGAACACATTAACCCAGCGGTTGATGCAAAGTTATTAAAATTATTTACTATTATTTTGATTATATCATTTAAAAACAAAAAACTATACAGGAGAATCACTTATACTTGATTTGTCGTCAGCTAATAAAATAGTTCTTATTCTGTCAATATGTACCTGTGACATTGCGGCTCTTTCCTTTGCAGAGGCAGCTACGCTTCCTTTTTGATCATTTGCTATCGTGGTGAGCAGATTTTTTCTTTCTTCAAACATTCTTAAGGCAGTCCACATGGTTTCTTCGATTTTCTCGGTCTGTTCTGCTAACAAAGAAGCGGCGGTGTAAGCATGACCTGTATGACAGCGATATCTAAGTCCGGGGCCTTTGTTCATTTTCCACAATACACCTCCACACCCAGGACAGTTAAAAGGAACTTGTTCCCCCAATGAATTGACAGAAGGCAGGTCGCTCAAAACACGTTGTGCAATTTTGACTTCCTTTATAATGTCTTGTGGAACTGCAGGCTTTTTCTTGGGTTTTCTTATCATGAGAGTGGAAAGAATACCGCCCATCTCTGCTATTGGTACGCAAAAGTCCGGCGTCATTTGATTCAGTGCATTTGTAGGCATGTCAGGATAATCTGCATCTGCGGGATCCTGGATTATGCTGATGCCTGCGCACCTTTGAATGGTAATAAGACCAGCTGTACCATCATCAAGATATCCGGTTAGAAGAATTCCGATAGTCCTGTTTCCAAAAGAAGCTGCTGCTGATCTGAACAAAGGGTCTATTGCAGGACGTGAACGATTTTCCTGGGCACCCTTGGTTACTAAAAGAGAACCATCATTTTCAACCATAAGATGATGATCGGAAGGAGCAAAATAAATATAACCGGATTCAATACGATTTCCTTGCTTGGCATGGATACATTTGAGTTTTCCAATTTTATTCAGTGAAGTAAGGAGTGCATCTCCTGTTGCATCAGCAGAGATATGCTGAACTATCAATATTGGTGCGGGAAAATCTTTTGGAAGTTGTTCCACCAAATTTGTCAGGGCTTTCATGCCTCCTGCTGATGTACCTACGACAACAATATAATTATTTTCTTCTGGAACTGGTTTCATCTTATAAATGTAAGCAAATAAGTTTCAACATATTGGAAATATACAGGATGGGATATTAAATTTGTGCAATAACTGTAAAGATTCTTTCTATATAAATATAATTTGATGCTGTTATGACAGATTTAATTGTACTTTCGGTTTAAATAGTTCTAAAATAATGAAAAGTACAGATATAAGAATTTTATTGACAGATGATGATCGAGATGATAGATATTTTTTTGCTCAATCAGTAAAAGATTTGAATTTTAATTGTCCTGTTGAGTTTTTAAAAATGGTGCGGTACTAATTAGTTTTCTTTATAGTTAAAATTTTAAAATCCCGTATATTGGCTTTTGTTTTAAAGTATCTTTCTTTTTATGCAGCTTTTATAGTTGTAGGGTTGTTTAAGTTTTATTGAACCTAGAGCAGCATTAATGTATCTTTGAGATCAAGAACTTCACAGTGTGGGTTTATTTATTTACCTTGTCCGCTAACACTTATTAAATAAGACTTATGAATAAAAGCGGGCCGATTATAATTATAGAAGATGACCAGGATGATCAGGAAGTATTGGGAGAGGTTTTTAGAAGGCTTGAGTATCCTAATGAAATTATTTTTTTCGGTGATGGCGAGCAGGCACTTGAATACCTTACTGAGACTACCATCGAGCCTTTTATTATATTCTCAGATATCAATATGCCAAAACTCAATGGAATAGAGCTTCGGGCAAAAGTTCATGAAAATGAGGATTTGAGAATGAAATCAATTCCGTATTTGTTTTTTTCGACAGTTGCTGAACAGCAACATGTCATCGATGCATATTCCAAATCGGTTCAGGGTTTTTTTGTAAAGCCATCTGATTTTAATCAAATGACAGCCATGATAAAAAACATAGTGGAATACTGGCAGAATTGTGTTTCGCCCAATTACGTAAAATAGCCAGTTTAAGGGATTTACTAGCTGGAAAAGCTTATCTGAGGTGCTTCCTGATTCACTTTATGTTATAAGGGGCAGTTTTTCTCAAGTTAATTGCAGAATACGTATTGATTATTACTTAAATAATTTTAAATATTTTCCTGACATGCCAATTGAAATTAGTGTCATCCTGCTGTTATCCGTTTATTTTTTCCTTATGATACTCCCTGAGCCATTTTTCCATTCTCTGCAATAGCTGCAGTTCTTTAGGATCACCTTCAGGATTAGAAAGTCCTGTAATAGTCCTATCATAATGAAATCTTTTATCCTCAAACTGGCAGGTAAATTTTGGAACCTCGTTATGTATGACCAGCCATTTATCCTGATGGGTGTTTTTAATTTCAAACTTCTTCATTTTTAATCATCTCTACAACAGACATAGGTACAAAGATGATTACTGTTTTGCGCTGTTTTACTGCTGAATTTGAGCCTGCAAAATTAGAGCATTATTGCGCTTTTTTGTTATATAATTTAGAGCTGAGCAATATTTTTTGATGGGGTAATTATCGCTGAAATCAAATTAGTCAAGTATTAAGAATTGTTACCAGAATTTAATTTTGAGTGATCATAATAATGCTGTCTTTTTGGAGATCTTCCCGCAATACGTTCCAATCTTTTGTGCCAAACCCCGGCACAAAAGGATTTCACTGCTATCGGGGCTAGGGTATTTATCAATTAAAAATATAGACCGTAAGTTATTACAAAGTTTTTCAGAGTTGTTACAAATTAGCATTATTGCTCTTTGATATAGTTTTATTTTGTAATAAAATTGCACAGAATTTAAAGACAATAACTGGCTTAAATTAGAATTTTTTTGCTGTAAAATTTAGTTTGGGAATGAAATACAAAAATATATTATTAGTCAACGATATTAACGATGATGCAGAGACTTTTGTATTAGTAGTCAATGCAATTAATCATAAAATTAGATCATCAGTAGAAAGTAGTGCACTTGAAGCTCTAAAAAAGCTTAAGAATTCAAAATTATCACCCGATATAATTTTCTTGGATTATAACATGCTAGATCTTGATGGAACTGGATTTCTTAAATTACTTAGAGATATTAAAGGTCTAAAAAGAATTCCAATTGTACTTTATTCTCGAAATTCAGGACATATGCTACAGGAAGCAGTGACCAAATTCAAGAGAGTGCAGTTTTTGAAGAAGCGTGCGAATTTTAGAAAGCTTTTTAATTCCCTGCAAAAGATAATTATATCTGAAAAGCCTGAAAAAAAAATATAACAACTTAAAACTATTGCTTCTAATTCCCCGCTGGCTCTGGCATTCTTATTTTCAAAAAAAGCTTTATTTTTGAAATAAATAGGAGAGAATTTTTATTTTTTAAGTTAAACTACTATTCATTCATTTAATGAACCTCCTTAAGGAGAAATCAAGGTAATTTTCAGGGTTATTTGTTTGATTAAGTGGTGCTTAAGGTTTTTGGCAGGCTTAAACCAGAAAAGGCTGTCAGGAAATTGACAACCTTTAATGACTAATAAAATAAAAATAAAATTAAAATAATTATTGCCCGTTATTGCTTCGGATCCATAATTACTTCAACGCTGCTAGAACTATCCAAAACATGTTTGCTCAATTGCTGAATAGTTTTTTGATTAATTTTTGAAATTAAATTTTTATAATCAGCGTCCTGCATATTGGGTATTGCATTGATACTGATGTTATAGATGATACTTCCCCAATAAGAATTGGTCTTGATTGATTCTTCCCTGTTTTTTAGAATGGCTTTTTTAATGTCCTCCAGGTCACTGGCAATGACTGGTTTTGATTTAAGATCACCAAGTTCTTTATAGACAATCTGCATTAATTTCTGCTGTTTTTCCGGATTACAGTCAAAACTAAGTGTAAGGTCATAGCGAGGTTTAGGAATTACCTGCAGGCTGCCCTTAACGCTCACACCATAACTTCCCCCTTCTTCTTCACGAATGGTCTGCAGAAAACGTTTTGATAACAGCTCCCCTATGATATACATTCCGATAGCATTTTCTTCGCTGTATTCCATCTTTCCTGTTAAATGCAGATAAGCGGTACTTTTAGGAGTCTGCATTTTACGTTGAAAATGAACCACAGTTTTGCCTTCTGCAGGCTCGAGGTTATGATCTGTAAAGGATGAGGTAGCCGTAAGATCAGATGGGATATTTCCAATGTATTTTTGTATTAATCCAAGAGCAGACTCTGGGATGTTTCCAACAAAAACAAAAGTGAAATTGGCAGCATTTCTAATGCGGTCTCTGTAGATTTTTTCTGCTTTTTGTAAATTGATATTCTCAAGGAATTTTTCATTAAAAATAAAGGTACGAGGGTTGTGATTTGAATTAGCCAGAGCTACAGTATCGTTAAATGCATTATCGTTATCCTCTTTGAGGTTTTCCAAACGATTTTTATATTGTGTTTTTAGGATATCATAGATATTAACATCAAAACGGGGCGCTTCAAAAGAAAGGTAAAGCAATTGTAGCATGGTCTCCAAATCTTGTCCATTTGAACTTCCCTGGAATCCTTGGGTGTTCTCTGTAATATAGGGACTTACTTTTGCTACTTTGCCAGTTAGTTTTTCCTTTAAAGCGGTTGAATCAAAATTACTAAGTCCGGAAGATCTTGCTAGGGTAGTTGCAATTTCGGCAGAAGCTAAATCTTCCTGTTTTACTAAAGATTTACCTCCTTTGCCAAAAGCGGTAAAAAGGACCTGATCTGGAGAATAATTTGTTGGAAGAATGATTATTTTAGCTCCATTCTCCAGTATATATCCTTTTGCATCGGCTAGCTCAGGGACGTTGAAATTTTCTTTAATTTTAACTGGCTTTAGCTCTTTTTGTATTAAAGGATCGTTATTGACCTCTTTTTTATAAGGGGCTAAAGGCATCGTTTCTACCTTTTTCATCACATCGATAACGGCTTGTTTTGTAGGGAACTCATTTTTTTCTTTGTCAGAACCCGTAACTAAAACTACCTGATTAGTGTTTTGTTGTATGGTTTTTAGGTAGTTGTTTAATTCTTCTAATGATAATTTTTTTATAATTCCCACTACAAGATTATAATCATCCTCAGGGCTAAGAAAAGGTTTTGCCTTTAAAAAGTACCCCGTTAGTTTATCGGCCCAGCTATCGCTGTCTACCTTGTCTTTATTTTTAAGAAAGTCATCATAAGAACTTATAAAATCTTTTTTAATACGGTCTAATTCTGCCGGAACTGCACCGTATCTTTTCAAACGTTCCGCTTCGGTATAGACCTCTTCAAAAGACTCTAACAGCCGGTCTTTTTGAGCTGTAGCCGAGAGGTTGAAAGAGGTGTTTAATCTTGAAATCGGCTCAAAATAAGCTTTTAGATTCAGGCTTGATTTTTGATTTTTCAACAATAGTTCTTTTAGACGGCTGTTAAGTATACTGGTATAAAAAGAGTTCATTACATTTTTTCGGGTAAGGGCTGAATCTTTAACCATTGGCTCATCGAGCACATATTGTAATGTGATTTGTGTATTTACGGCTTCTTTATCGCTTGCAGTTCCAAAATACAATTCATCATGTTTAGGGATATCGTAGTACTTGCGCGGCGTTGCTTTTTTTACCAAAGGTATATTCGAGAATATGGTTTTAACCCTTTCCTCCATAGCTTTAACGTCAATATCTCCCACTATAATTACGGCCTGTAAATCAGGTCTGTACCATTTTTTATAGTAGTTTCTAAGTTCTGGATATTTGAAATTATTAATGATATTCAAATCACCAATAACATCTCGTTTACTGTATTTTGATCCTTTGTATAAGATTTGGTCCGTTTGGTTTTTTAAACGAAAACCGCTGGTTCTTCTTGTTCTCCATTCTTCCGTGATGACACCTCTTTCGGCATCAATTTCTTCGTTGTTAAGCGAAAGAGAGCCAGACCAATCGTGCAATACCCAAAGTGTAGAATCAATGAGTTTTTCATTGTTTACCGGAACACCACTGATATTATAAACGGTTTCATCCTGGGCGGTATAGGCGTTGATGTCTTTTCCAAAACTCACTCCATTTTTTTCCAGCATTTTAATGATTCCTTTACCTTTAAAATGTTCTGTTCCGTTAAAGGCCATATGTTCGAGAAAATGAGCAAGTCCATTTTGGTTGTCTTCTTCTAATATGGCTCCCACATTTTGAACAAAATAAAAACTCGCCCTGTCCTTTGGCTCCTCGTTATGGAGAATGTAATACGTTAATCCATTTTTAAGTTTGCCTGTAGTAACATTTTTATCTAAAGCAATGGTAGTTTTGAACTGAGAAAACATAACGTGACAAGATAAAATCAGCATCGCGTTTATGATTTGCTTTTTGTGTGTATTATACATGTTTGGTGTATTTGTTATCTTCTGTTTCTTCTAATGAGTATAAAAGCTCCACTTAGGATGATCAGTAAAGGAAAAACTCCAATGAATATAATTTTACTGATAAAAACCTGATTTGCGCTTACTGTTATAATGTTGTCTACACTTTTGGGACGTGTTGTATCAATTGGAAACTCGTAGTTGCTGAACCATCTAAAAATGTCGGTAACAAACTGAAAGGTACCAGAACCGCCACGGCTGAGTTCAGCATTACCCATTAAATCAGCGTCCCCTGAAAGGATTATTTTCTGCGTTTTTCCATTTATATTTCTTGTGAGTGCAGCTATAAGTGGGACTCCGGATAAAGAGGGCTCTTTTTTGAGCTCCTCAGGTATGGTATTAATACCCAATGGCGCTTCCCAGGCAGGTAAATTATTGGTTTGTAGTAATGTTGTTACTTTAAAATTGGTTTTGGAATCGATTTTAATTCCACTGACACCTAGAAGCGGAATCGGATTATCATTTTTATTTAATTTTATGATACTTGTATCGATGGCTTTTGCCATTTGAGTTACCAAATAATCAGGAGCATTGTCTGCACTTTGCTGTACTATGGATTGTTTGGTAAAGCTGACGCCTAATTTTTGCGTGATCTTTGCCAAAGCACTGTTGGTCTCAGGTTCTGCCAGAATCATTATGTTTTTTCCCTGATCAATATAGTTGTTGATGCGATTAATTGCTCCTTGGCTGAACTCAGTTTTTGGGTCAGCGATAATTAAAATAGAGGTCTCTCCAGGAATATTCTGGGCATTGATATCCATTGAAGAAACATCAAATCCCTGATTGATTAAAGAATATCGGAACGATATTTCATTAAAGCCTGTCTTATAGTTTTTATCCCCTTTTTTATCTATGCTGCGTTCCATATTTCCTGTGGCAAACACAATTTGTACAGGAGAAATAACAAGGCGTTTTAATGAGGCAGAAATTTCTTTTTCCATTGGTATTTTAAACATATCGTCAAAAATCCTCAGGAATGTCTTCTTACCATTATACTCAACGGTTCTCACTACTCTGTTTTGTTCCGGTTTTAAATTGATTATTTTGCTGATTTCTGCCGGTGTATATAACTTTTTTAGCTTTAGGTCTTGTGTTTCCACCATTTTCTGAGCAAGCTGTTTGTCATTTAATCCCGGATTTTGATTGTATAGTTCTGTATTATTGGAAGTATCATAATAATACACATAATCCATTTTAATTTGAGGCAGAAAACGAGAGTACTTCTCAAAGCTTGAAATATCCTGATTCTGTGAGACCGGAAGCCCTAAAAAATAGTTTACATCCAAGAGATTAACATAGGTAGTTATGGTGATTGGCCCTTCCATTTTTTTTACGACTTCAAGGCTGTTTTGTGTGAGTGTTCTACTTTTTGTATGGGTCATGTCACAATAAAAAGACAGTGGAGCCCTTGAGGTTATATAGCCTAGTGCTAAGACAACACTTACCAGGGCCGTATATTTTAAAACACGTTTAGAAGTGGTCTGTGCATCTCTTCCGGTTTGCAGTTTATAAATGCTGAGTCCAATGAAAAGACTGCTTACTAAAATAAAATAAAATACATCTTTGCTTATGATAAGTCCTTCGATCATTTCGTTAGCACGACCGGCAATAGAAAGGAAATAAGTAATATCCTTTACATAATCGACACCCTGCCATAAGGTTCCAATGAAATTTAAACCAGCCAAAACAACCAAAGTGCTGATTGCAGCTACGACTTGATAGGAGGTAAGACAAGACATGAAAAGACCTATTGCGGCATAGGTACAAATTAATAAATACAATCCAATAAGGCCCGAGAGGACAAATTTTATGTCTAAGTTGTCAATAGAGAAGTAGGCATAAAGCGCCAGAATGCCCAGAATACCCATAAACAAAAGACAATAACTGGCAATGGCCAGAAACTTACCCAGTACAATATCCTTAATTTTTATAGGAGAGGAGAGTAAGAGTTTGATTGAACCACTGTTTATTTCTCGGCTTATGAGTCCCATTGTTAAAAGTGGAACATAGAGGTATAAATAATTTTGCATCTCAGTGTAGAGCCCACTAAAACCTGAAAAAACAGTCTGTGATAAATTCTCTAAGGTCATCCCCAATTTTTGGGCTTTTTCGAAACGTTCGATCGAATCGAAGAATTTCCAACTCGACTGGATGGAAAAAATAACTAAAACAACCCATGCAACTGGGGAGTAAAACATGGTGTTCAGTTCTGTTTTAGCTAATCTATATATTGTTTTCATTTATTTTTTTTTAGAATAGAATTTTTAGAAGGTGCTTTTTTAGATAATTGTGCAAAAATTTCATCCAGAGATACTTTTTCGAATTGAATTTCACGCAGCTTCCAGTTATTATAAACACTAAGGGCTACTATTTTTTCAGCAATTTCCTGTGTACCGGTAAAGGTGATCTGTACTTTATTTGAAGTAAGAAAAACAGCATTTGTAACTTCAGGTATATCTCTTATTGTTCTAATTTGGGGAGGGGCTTCAAATCTTACCGTTAGTGTATTTGCCTCAATATAATTATTGAAAGCCTCAAGGGTATCGGCAAAAACCATATGTCCATTTTCAATCATTCTGATATCCTGGCACGTAGCCTGAACCTCAGAGAGAATATGCGAGGAGAATATTACGGCTTTATCTTTAGAGATTTTTTTAATTAAGTTTCGAACTTCTAATATCTGATTGGGATCCAATCCGTTGGTTGGCTCATCGAGTACAACTAGTTTTGGTTCGTGAATAATTGCCTGGGCAATACCTACACGTTGTCTGTAACCTCCTGAGAGGTTTCGAATCAAACGGTTACTAAAATGCGCGATTCCACATTGCTCTTTTGCTTTTTCAGCGGCATACTTTAGATTTTCGTTTTTTACAAGACGTAATTGGGCACAGTGAATTAAATACTCATTTACAGTTAAATCCAGATGTAAAGGCGGTGTTTGCGGTAAAAAACCAATAAGTTTTTTAGCCTCTACCGGATTTTCCTTTAAATTAATTCCATCGATAAAAATATTGCCTTTGGTCTGGTTTAAAACCCCACACAGAATATTCATCGTTGTTGATTTTCCTGCTCCATTTGATCCCAATAATCCTAATATTCTATTTTCTTTGATTTCAAAACTTATATTTTGTATTGCCCAATCCTTGCTGTATTGATGTGACAAATCCTCAACTCTTACAATTGTTGTTTCCATAGTGAATTTTAAAACCTCAAGAATGTTTTTTCGGTGAAAAAACATTCTTGGGTTATTTTTTATTTAGTATCCTGTATTTTGGCGCAAAAAGGGATTAGAACGAATAGCAGCATCTGGTATAGGGTACAGACTGTCTGTGGCACTCCATACTTTGCCTGGTACTGTTCCAAGTACTTGATCTATTGTTCCGGTTCTTTTAAGATCCAGCCATCTATGGCCAAACTCAGCAAAAAGCTCACGTTGTCTCTCAGTGGCAATTAAGGCTAACAATTGATCTGGGTTTGCCTGGGTAGTTGAAGGTAATAAAGCCCTGTTGCGGATTGCATTGATATCTTGTTGGGCTCCGATAATATCATTTAATTTTACTCTGGCTTCTGCTCTTATCAGGTAAAGCTCTGCTAAACGCAGGACTGTTGATCGTTCTACCGGGGCTGAATCATAAGCATTTTTGTATTTTCTAGGGGCTAAATAAGTATTTCCATCTTCGGCCTCCACACTCATGGTCCAGTTGTCTTTTCTGGCATCACCTTCTTCAAACATGGTATTTCCGTTTCTTAGTAAATAGGTTCCTGCATCTGTAAAGAGAGCACTTCCTTCATAAGAATATTCCACATTGAAATAAGGTATTTGCCATATAGCCTCATCATTATCGGCAACAAAGGGACTATTAGTATCTGTTAATCCGGTAATCATTTTATAGGTTCCGCTCTGGTTAATAACCGCTGAGGCATTAGTTGCGGCATCACTCCATTTACCCAGATAAAGATTTACTCTGGCCAGTAAAGTTTCTGCAGCCCATTTGGTAGCTCTGATTCTTTGGGATTTATAATTGTCATAATCTGTAGGAAGGTCAGCAGAGGCCTCTGTCAAATCCGTTACAATCTGATTGTAAACCTCAGTTTGAATCGTGCGTGGAGCCAGTGCAGTTTGATCTACATTTGTAGTTAAAATTAAAGGAACATCTCCCCATAAATTAGTTAGATAAAAATGGCAGTAGGCTCTTAGGAATTTACCCTCTGCAATCCACTGCTTGCTTTTAACAGCGCTGAGTGTTTTACTCTGGCTTACTCCTTCAATAACACTATTGGCATTGTAGATGGTTTTGTAAAAACTGCCCCACATGGTATTTATGTTCCCGTCTTCTGTTGGGATTTGGTTTGTGGTGTAGACTTCGGATAGAAGTGAACTAGGGAGTAGTTCATCTGAGGTTTGCCCCAGAACAGTATGTAAAGAGGCATAATAGGTGTCGGTTACCATACTTTGATAAATTCCATTTACAGCAGCTTCAGCCGTAGGATCAGAAGCGTATACAGTTGAGGAAGATAATTCGTTACTAGGAAGGTCAACATCAAGCATAGAATCACAGCTTGTAAGTCCGACCAAAAGTAAAAACGACAAGATATATTTATACGTTATATAATTATTTTTCATGTTTTTTTAGATTTAAAATGTAAACTGAGTTCCAAGGGTTATTGTGCGCATTGGAGGTAAAACGATACCTTGAGTTTCCGGGTCAAAACCTTTATATTTTGTAAAAGTCACTAAGTTTTGTCCTTGCAGGGAAAGTCGGATGTTTTGGATGAAATTTTGAGTAGTTTGATCCAGAGGAATGGTATACGAGGCGCTTACATTTTTTAATTTGATATAAGAAGCATCTACAATAGTCGCATTTGATCCGGCATAGTTTGCAAAACTTGGAAGGTAGTTTGACTGCAGGGTATGCCCCTGGGCCAAGTACTCATTATACTCATCCACCTGATAATTGGCAATACCATATGGATATCCTGGCTGTAAAGCAGTAAATGACATTAGGTTTCTGCCGTTTTGTTTTACAAATTGGAATAAAAAGTCCAAAGAGAATGCTTTATAACTGATTGAGTTTTGTAATCCGCCATAGTATTTAGGATAGGAGGCTCCAAAATATTGGCGATCGCCTTTTCCTGTCTGAGCAAAACCCGAAGAGATTCTTCCATCACCATTAGCATCTGTAAATTGTGAAACGCCATTGGCATTAACCCCGGTGTAATTGTATAAATAGATACTGCTTAGTGGATTTCCGACAACATAGGTAGTGTAATAACTTGAGTTTTCAATGTTATTAAATGACAGTAGTTTATTGGAATTGGTTGAAATATTAAAAGAAGTACTCCAGTTTAGGTTTTTAGTGTGAACATTGGTTGTATTTAGGGTAAATTCCCATCCTTTGTTTTCAACTTCCGCTGCTAAATTTGCCTGATAAGAAGTAAATCCTGCCTGTGGGCTAAGGGTTGCATTGACCAACTGATTTCCGGATAAATTTCTATAGTAGGCAGCACTAAAGGAAATACGATCGTTTAAAAAACCAAAATCTAATGCGGCTTCAAATTTCTTTGTTACTTCCCATTGATAGTTTGGGTTAGCAATTCTAGTTGCCCCCATAGATGCATTTCCAACCCCGTAGGTACTTGTTGAATAGGTATTAGCGTAACCGTAATCTCCTATGGCATCACTTCCGACTTCTCCGTAACTTGAGCGAAGCTTACCAAAACTAAGCCAAGAATTTCCTTTTAAAAAATCTTCTTCTGTAAAGACCCAAGCAGCACCTACTGAACCAAAATTTCCATAGCGGTTGTTGGCTCCAAAACGTGATGAACCATCTCTTCTGAAATTGACATTAAGAATGTACTTGTTTAAAATATTATAATTTACCCTGCTAAAAATAGAGGCATATTTATATTCAGAAGAACCATTATAAGCAGTAACATTAGTTGCTGTACCCATAATACCAATCAGGTTGTCTGAGCTATATCCCGAGGAGCTTACATAAGAAGGCATTTCGGATTTTCTATTTTGCCAAGAACCACCAACTAAAGCGGTAAGATTACCTTTCCATAAGGCAGTGGTATAGTTTAATTGAGGATCGATGGTGAAGTTATTGGTATTGTTGGTGGAAACCGTATAGCTTCTGGAGAAGTCAAGATCAATACCAAAGTTTTCATAATAGGCATGATTCATTCCTGAGGCTGGTAAAATTTGTTTGGATATCATTTGCGCTCTTCCGTATCCAAGATCGGTTTTAAAAGAGAAGCCTTTGGCTATTTGATATTGAATACTAAAACTGGTAATTAAATTATTGCCTTTGTCTTCTACACTTCTGGTCAAAGCACCTATAGGGTTGATGTCTGTAAAATAGGTAGGGGACCAATATAATGTTCCGTCTTCATTGTAAATGGGACGATTAGGAGCAGTGCTTACGGCATAATTGGTCATATCAAAGAACGGCAGCTTGTTTTGATCGGTTGAAAATATCACTGAGGCTCCTAGTTTTAGTTTTTTATTTAAGGTACTGTGGTTGATATTAAAGTTGGTAGAGAATTTATTATAACCAAAATCTCCGGGTAAAACGGTTGTTTCTTTGTGATAAGCAGCGCTTAAAAGAAAATTAGTAGTTTCACTTCCGCCCTTTAAACTTGCAGAGAAATCATTAAAGTTAGCAGCCCCACCAATTAGTTTTTCCTGCCAGTTGGTTTGAGCTGTTTGATCCCACTGAGTAAGAGCGATTCCATTGCTGAAATTACTAGGGCTGGCTTTACTATTAGTTAAGGCTGTACTTAACATATTGAGGTAGGTTGGTGTATCCAATGTTTTTATCTGATGGGCTACTTCTGATATTCCTGAATTGGTATTGATGGTAAAAACTGTTTTTCCTGATTCTCCCTTTTTGGTGGTAATAAGCACTACACCATTAGCACCTCTTGACCCATAGATTGCAGTAGCATCGGCATCTTTTAAGATTTCAATACTCTCGATATCATTGGGATTTAAAATATTAAGAGGACTTGTAGATTTTTGAGCTCCTCTTATGATTTGATCCGATTGAACCTGCTCCTTTATATCATCCCCTATATATGGGACACCGTCTACAACATAAAGAGGTAAATTATCTCCGGCAATAGAATTTCTTCCACGAATACTAATATTTATATTGCTTCCGGCATAACCTGAGGTCTGGGAAACAAATACTCCGGGAGTTCTTCCCTGAAGACTTTGCAGGATGTTGGTTATAGGCTGCTTTTCAATATCGCTTGAAGTAATTTTAGTTACAGATCCTGTAGAGGTTCTTTTGGTTGTTGTACCGTAACCGATGATCACAACTTCATCTAATTTGGCTAAATCAGACTGCAATTTGATTGTTATGCTTGTTTGATTTTCAATTATTACTTCCTGGGTTTTGTATCCCAGATACGAGACTTTTAGCACATGTTTTCCAGAAGGCAGGTCCAGATAAAAGTGTCCATCGAAATCAGAAACCCCCTGTTTATTACTTCCAACAAGCAAAATAGACACACCAGGTAATGGATTTCCATTTTCATCTAAAATTTGTCCGGTGAGTGTTCGTTCATTCTCGGACAAATTTTCTGCTTTTGATAATGCAGAGGATGAGTTGGTTTCTTGTTTTTTGTAGATCACAACATTCTTATCCACCTGTCTGTATGCCAGATTACTTCCCTGTAACACAGAGGTCAAGATTTCACTTACACTCCTGAAGCCTTTAGGGGTATTTATTTTAGGAAAATCTTTTATAAGTTGTGGCTGGTAAGCAAAGAGTAATCCGGTTTTTTTCTCAATGCTTTTAAAGAGCGTTTTTATATCCTGATTGTGAAGTTCCACATCAACGGATATAGTTTCGAGACTCTGGCCACTCATTTCATTGGCGAAAACCATATGGGTGCCACAGGTCAGTAAGAAAAGGTGGAATAAACTGATTCGCATGATCTTTAGAGTTTTCTTTGAAAGACTGAATAAAGAAGTTTTCTTTTCCCTTTCAAACGTGGTTGTTTTACAGCGTAATTTCATAAATTTGCATGTTTTTTAATGGTTACTAGGATTAATTATTAAGATTCACTGCCATCTGGTGTCGGAGCCAGGTGGCAATTTTTTTGGTATTCGTTTTTTTACTGACAGCCTTTTCCTTCCATGACAATAGAGCCATTTGAGTTATAGTGGTAATTTGCCTCGATAACACTGCATACTACCTTAAGAATATGCTCAAGATCTTCATCGTTTAGGAAACTGGCTGTTATTCTACAATTTTTAATATCTTGATTTGAAAGCGTAATAGAGACTTTGTATTTTTTGGATATAAGAGAAGTGGCTTCTTCCATGTTGATATTGTCAAGAATCAGGTAGTTGCTTTTCCATGCTGTTGCAATTTCAACCTTAACCTTCTTTTGTTCAAAGTCCAGCGTGTTCTTATTTACCGTAATTTGCTCGTTAGGGGTGATCACACCGTATATTTTCTGGGTATCTCCAACTTGTACTTTACCGCGCTCTACCGTAACTTTGATCTTATCGGATTTGCCATAGGCATTTATATTAAAAGCAGTACCCAAAACTTTGGTACTTATTTTTCCAGTATGTACAATAAATGGCTTTTTCTCATTTCGTTTAATATCAAAATAAGCTTCTCCCGAGAGGGTAACTTCTCTGATTGTATTATTAAAAGTTTTTTGATCGTACTGAATACTACTGTTGTCATTTAGAATAATAGTACTTCCATCGGGCAGATGTATAACTTGTTTTCCGTTAAATGCAAGTAAGTCTTTTTTAGCAATTGTATTTTCCCTGATCGTTATACTTGGAAGCGAAGACTGTTCTTTATAAAAAAAGATACTACCAAGGGCTATCAGCACTGTAATACTGGCTGCAGCATATATAAAATGTAAAGACGATTTTCTTTTTTTCTTTTTTTGCTGTATAGAAATTTCTGGAGGTGCAGCTACAGGTTGAGATAAAATTTGCTTTAGGATGTGATCTCCCTTTTGTTGGTCAATGGTATCGGTGGCTTCATTTTCTTGTAATAAAGCATAAATTTTCTCTTTTATAAAATCATCATGCTCATCGGTTTTTATCACATCCATGAATTGATTTAGTTCTGCTTGGGAAAGGGTATTTTGAAGATAACCTTCAACTAATTTTTTGAATATTTCTTTTTTCATCTCCTTATAATTACTTTTTTAAAACTTAGTTTGAGCGATCTAATTGAAAAAAAATGAACAATATTTACTATATGGTTCTAAATATTAATGTTCCAATTAAGGGCGCTTTATTAGGTAGACTCTAAAAAAGTGCAAACGGAGTAGTCTAAAGTTAAAAAAAAGTAAAATAATTTTAAAATTAAAAACAATAAGCTGGTAATCAGTTACTTGAAGAGTTAATTTTGAGTAAAAAAACATCCTAAAAGGATAAGATTGATGTGATTGGTGAGTTTAATTCGAATAAATTTTAAGGCTTGTGCTAGATGTTTTTTAGCGGTCATTGCCGAGATGTTAAGAAGTTCTCCTATTTGCTGATAATTTAAGTCTTCCTCTTTGGCCATTCGATATACTTTTTGCTGTTGGGGAGGAAGTTGTTTAATTATTTCATTTAAAAGCGACGTAAATTCTTCTTCCTCTAAAGGGGCATCTGTGAGGTCAAATGAAATATCATTATAATTAAATTTACTTTTTAAAGTATTCTCTTTGGCAATTTGTTTTAGCATGCTAAAAATATGATTGCGGGCCACAACAAAAATGTAGCTTTCAAAATGAGCAATATCAGTCAAAGTTTCTTTTTTCAACCAAATTTTTAGAAACACGTCTTGCACTACTTCTTCGGATAAGGTTCTTGATTTGGTTATTTTTAAAGCGCAGGAGTACACTACATTTTTATAGCGATTGTATAAGTCTGTAAAGGCCCGCTCGCTTCCTTTAGATAACTCATCTAGAAGTTGCTTTTGGTTGGAACTGGAATTTACAGACATTGGGTATTTAATTTTGTGAAACGATAATTAGGATATCATTTCTTGATTTCTGATTGTTATAGTTATTTTTGGTTCTATTTTTTTATTGATAATTCTTTTTGGTCACCTGCCAGGTATATGGCCAGGACTACCAGATTCGATTTTTCTTTATTAGTACCTTTATGATAGATGTTATAGGACTCAGCAAAGCAGGTATTTTCCTTGTATTGTGTCACTTTGTGGTCCTCTGTTTCAACTGTCAGTGTACCTTCCAGTATATAGGAGAATACGGGAATCTCGTGTTTGTGCCAACCTGTAGTCTCCCCAGGAGGAAAGGTAATTTTCATCACACTTACCTTGGCATCTTTGACATTAGGATATTGAATTTTCTGGCCCATGCTGTTCAGGTCTGACTGTAATAGTTTTTCGATGATTAGTTTGTCGCTATATTGGGCTTTGGCACCAAAACTCAGCATTAAAAAAAGCGCTGGAAATAACTTGTGTGTCATGTTTGTAAGTTTTTAATTATGAATAGGTTATCAAAGGTCTTTTTTTACTTTGACGGTTTTAAAGGTCTTTAATGTTTTCAAAGATGAGAAAATCTCTCCCTTTGAAGTATTGAACTAATTTAAGATTTACTCTTAATCTATGTTAAGGTTGTTTATTGAACACCACTTAAGATTTTGTGAGATTTACTGAGTCAAAAATATAGGCTATGTTCTAAAAAAATACCCACTCTGTAGCAAAGCGGGTATCTTTTAGTATGTACTGGAAAGTAGGAAATTTTCAGTGGTCTAAATTTGTTTTCAGCCACAGGTTTACATCATCAAACATCTGCTTGTTTATTGTATGACCTTCATCGTAGGGATGAAAATCGGGTTTTATACCCTTTGACTCAAGATATGCCAGAGCATCAGTTGCAAATGGAAAATGAAGTACTGCATCTTGTCTGCCGTGTGAAATGAAAACTTTTAGTTTTTCAAGACGTTTTTGATCTGCAACAAGAGGCTTAACCTCGGGAAGTAGTCTGCCACTCATCACGGCAATCCCTTTAATTTTTTCAGGTTCGGTAAGTGCTACGCTGTAACTCATTATACCTCCCTGACTAAAGCCCATCAAATAAACCTGTTTATCGTCAAAATCATGTTCGTTTTTAAGACTTTCAATAAAATCCAAAATACTTACTCTTGCCGCCTCGGCCTGTTGTTCATTGATTTGTGGATGTCCACTTGTAAAGTTTACCTGAAACCAGGCAAAACTCTCAGAGCCAAGGGTAAGAGGGCCACGTGCTGATACTATTAAAAAATTGTCCGGGAGATCATTGGCAAAAGAAAAAAGGTTTTGCTCATTTCCTCCCACACCATGTAGTAGTAAAAGTAAAGGAGGGTCTGCTGTTTTGATCTTGGGCTGTCTTACCAGATAATGTAATGTTGTTTTTTCTTTGCTGGAATTCATAATTGTAAAGCTAAAGATTGAAATTAAAATAAGGATACCAATGGATATCCATAAGGATGTATTGCGGATCATGCTTTGTCTATTTTTACAGAGAGCATATTGAGTGATCCCGCGACTATGGCATCATTAAAAACAGTTGCTTTTTCATCTTTTTCGCGAAGCGCTAAGGTGTAGAGCAGTGGAATATAATGTTCCGGAGTAGGTACGGCAAGCTGGAATTCACGACCCTGTTTATCAAAATCGATAAGAGATTGATGGTCCCCTTCAATAATCATTTTTTTCATTTTTTCATTGGCAATATGTGCCCATTCGAATGCATATCCCGGGGTCATCATTTTATCCCATGCGGCGAGCTGCAGATTGTGCACAGAGTTACCACTTCCTACAATAAGAACGCCTTTGTGTCTTAATGCGGCAAGTTCTTTTGCAAGTTCATAATGATAAGAAGCAGGCTGGGTATAATCAATACTCATTTCGACCACTGGAATATCAGCGTTGGGATACAGGAATTTTATCACCGACCAACAGCCGTGATCAAGCCCCCATTCATTACTTAGTCCAACAGAAGTAGAAGTTATGAGCTGCTGCGTTTCCAGGGCAAGTTCAGGACTTCCAGGTGCTGGATATTGAACATCAAAGAGCTTTTGTGGGAAGCCACCAAAATCATGGATGGTTTGGGGCTTTTGCATTGCTGTGACAAAAGTTCCTTTGGTTTCCCAGTGTGCTGATATACAAAGAATAGCCCTTGGTTTTGGTAATGTTTTTGCGATTTGCTCAAACCCTTGGGTAAAACTATTATCGGCAAGAGCATTCATGGGATTCCCATGCCCGAGAAAAAGAACCGGCATTCGCTCTGTTGCACCAAAAGCATCGGTTGCTGTTTTAAGGGAGCTGAGCTGCATTGCTGCAGCTCCCAATGGTAAAATGGCCATGGTTTTAAGAAAATTTTTTCTATCCATTTTTCACCTTATTTATTTGCCTAATATCTGATCCATATAGGATTTATTATCCCAGAAAAGATATTCTTCCTGCATTACACCATTTTCCCAAACTCCAATGGTTGCCATTGGAAGCTTGAATTTTTTGCCTGTAGGCTGTATAAAAGTACCATCTCCTGCGGGCATAGGGGCTGTGAAAGTACCTTCCATATAACCCATTACAGCGGTAAGATTGCCTGAACCGATTTTATATGGGTGTTCTTTAATACGGGTGTCAGGTGCATAGACAAACATAGCATCAAGAGTTTTGATATGCTGTTCCAAACCTACCTCAGTATGACCGTCAGGAAAATGTACTTTAATGTTCTTTGCGTGACTTTCGTGCAAACGTTTCCAATCACGGTTACTAAAGACCGTATAATCTAAAGTGTCAAAAGTTTCAAGGTGTTTGGCTACTTGAGCATTGGCAGCTGTAAGTTCCTTAATTTGTTTTAGCAAATCAGCCTTATCTTCTTTTTTTTGTGCAAAAACTGTAGTGCTTAGAGCTGTAAAAACAAGTACCGCACCCACTAATTGTTTTGAAATTGAATTTTTCATAATGTATCATTTTTTTATTAATACAAAATTGCAATTATAGGAAAGAGTAACGGTAACGCTTTTGGGAAGAATGGTTGTGTTTTTAGGAAAGAAGCTTCTGCATTTCTTCCCTAAACTCAGTAGGAGTAAGTCCCGCTTTACGCTTAAAGGCATGGGTGAAATAGGTTTTTTCATTAAATCCAAGTTCATAACCTATTTCAGCTATATTCTTATCGGTGGAGATCAGCAGGTTTTTGGCCTGGGTAAGCTTTCGTATTTCGATAATTTCAGAAACGCTTTGCTGGAGGATATTCTGGCAGATAAGATTTAGATTCCGCGTGGTCATAAAAAGTCGGTCAGCATAAAAATTGACATCTTTTGCTTCTGTATAATGTTCTTCCAAAAGTCTTAGAAAATTTTTAAAAGTTGTACCTTGTATCTTCTTAGACTCATCATCATTCAAATTGAGCTTTCGCCTTTCTGATTCCACGATGGTAAAAAGGGCACTTAGTAATTGCCGGATTACTGCAAAGTCAGGAGCATCCTGTTGGTATTCATCAAAGATTATTTTACAGATGGTGTCTAATTTTTTAAAACATATATTGCTTTGCATTGAAATATTGGCCTTGTCGTGGAATGATGCATAAAGACTGAAGGTAGTCTCTGCAATAAATTCACTTTTGAATCTCAGTACCCACATATCGCACTGATTGTCCTTTACAAGGGGTCTTACACGATGAATTTTTCCCTGTGTTACAAAACTAATAAAAGGGGCATCCATCAGACGGGATTTAAAATCGATAAAATGTTCAAGCTGGCCTTTTCCCCCTATGATTAATTCTTCAAAATTATGGGCATGGGGCTCATTTACAGAATGCATGATCTTCTGGGATTCGGCAGCAGTAATACGAAACATATTAAAAATTTCAGTCATAGTATGCTTTTTAAGAGTAGGTTAAAGGTAATTTTTTTTGAAATAGGTAGTATAAAAGTAGCACTGTAAAGCGTTGTGAGTAAAGTGTGTTATTGGAATTAAGAAATATTCTACAAAATTAGAGAATTGTAAGATTGCGAATGCTTAATATAGATTAAGAAGTAGTATTAAACTAAGTTAAGAGTATTTCTTAAACTCGTTTATAAGTGGCATCAGCAGTTTTGTTGCAATTTTGTACCACAGAATGATTATCGTAAAGATAATGACCAGCTGTAAAATTAAAGTAAAACATTTAAATAAGAAAAACATGCCACACGTAGTTGTAAAATTGTATCCTGGAACTTCTGAGGAACAAAAAGAAAAAATAGCACAAGAGATTACCCAGGTAATCATGAAAGGTGCTGACAAACCTGAATCAGCCGTTTCTATTGCTATCAGTGAGGTAGCAGAAGATCTTTGGATGCAAGAGGTATATGATAAAGAAATAAAGCCTAATATGGAAAAGCTTTATAAAAAACCAGGTTATTAAGAGATTTAATTAAATAAGTCATAAAGCTATGAATTGTCAAAAGGAAAAAGAAGCGGTAAGTGCAGTATTGGGCAATTTTGCCCAGGTACTAAATACAGGCCAGTGCGTTTCGATCCCGGAGTTTTTTGCCCATGATGGTATTTTCATACCTGAAGGGATGAAAATGATTATTGGACGTGATCAATTGGGTAAAACAGATAAAGGCTATCTTAGACGATCCAATTTTAAAATTAGTTATACTGTTAAAGACATTACAATAGACGGTCAATATGCTTTTGTAGAAGCTCTTGCCACTACAACAGAAAATCGTGTTTCGGACTTAAAGCTTGAAAAGAAGACCAGTACTGATTTTTTTGTTCTTAAAATGGCAGGGGAACACTGGAAGATTTACCGCTATATTTTTAATAATGTTCGTGTGCAGTAGCCGTTTTAAATAAACTGGGAATGTATGAGGGCAGTGTTGTATTACAAAAGGCAGATGGGGCTGATTTTTTTTTAAAAGTTACCTCTTTGCAGGCTACCTCTTTGGTTTGGCTTGACTGCATTGCCTTGGGGAGAACGGCAGATGAATTGACTCACCAACTTTTGGCGGAATATAAGCTTTGGATTAATCCGGCACCATATATGGAACTTCGGGTGAGGGTTTTATAAGGATTAACATTGCAACTCAAAAAGCTGTTTTACAAATGGGTTTTGGCAGGTTGTTAAATGGATTGTCTTAAAGCACGTTAGCATTATTATTGACAATTAAACAGTAGGATTTTAATGTAGTTTTTTTTGATTTTATGAGACAAAGCAATAGAGCAAGGTAAAAAAGAGGCTGCCTAAGATTTTAGACAGCCTCTTTAAGAATAATAATTAACCGTTAGCTTATTTTTTGGCTGCACTTACATTAATACCAATCTCAATATCTTTACTGATCATCCATTCTGCAGGATCTGCTTGTGAAGCTCCAAATTTGATATCCCAATCTGTACGGTTAACTGTGAATTTAGCCTGTAGCGTTGCAGTACCGTCTACTATAGTAACTTTTGCAGGGAAAGTCACATTAAGGGCTTTGCCTTTAAGGGTAAGGTTACCGCTTATCGTTTTATTAGCACCTTCTACCGCGTCTTTTACGGGAGTATCTAAGTTAGTAACACTGGTAATTTTAAAGCCAGCAGTTGGATTTTTTTCAACATCAAAAAAGTCAGCGCTTTTTAGGTGGCTTTCTAATTCCGAATATTTTTTGTCTTTTTCGGTCACCGATGCCGGGTCTACTTTAAGTGACTGCATATCTATTACAAAGTCACCTGCTGTTAGCTCGTTAGCTTCAATTGAGACTTCACCTGATTTAATGGAAAGTGTTCCCCAACGAGGTGAAAAACCCCCTTTGTGAAATGCTTTCCAGTCTACTTTAGACCTTTGGAAGTTCACTACCAATACTTCTCCCTTTTTTTCGGCAACTTGTTGTTCTTCGCCTGTTGTTGTTTCGCTTGATGATTTTCCACCACATGCCGTTAAAAATAAAGTAACCGCTGCCAATGTTAATACATTAAATTTTTTCATTTGTTTATGTTTAAATAGATTAAAAGGTTTATTACTTACAAGTCCTATTTTAATGCAAAGTTCATTGATTAAAAATAGACGGGGTTACAATAATCAGAAATTTAGTGACAATTTAAGGAAAAAAACTATCATGGGTTTTACTATCGATGATTTTAAGAGGTTAGCAAAATGATATCTACCCTTTTTTAAGGATATAACCGATAATGATATAAAGAGGATTATATTATCTGATTTTAAGTGTATTACTTAAACTAAATTAAGAGTATTTCTTAATATAGTTTAAGGGCATATGTTTATAATTATAAAGAACTTTGATAGGAAGATTATAAGGAATATTTTTTTATCTAAACTTATAGCCGAAATATTGATGTTATTATTGTCATTTTAAGGCTCTTCTTTTGAAATAGCAATAGCATCTTTTTACTAAAACATTTAATTATAATTTATGGTATGAGTAAATAAACATACCAAATTCAGCAACTTTAAAATTTAAATTTATGGAAATTACAGCAGCAATAGTTGGTGAAAAAGGGAGTGATTTTAAGCTTAGTAAAGTTCTTCTTGATGAGCCGGGCTTAGAGGAAGTGTTAGTTAAAATTGTAGCAACGGGTATATGTCATACAGATTTGGTAGCACGTGATTTTATCATGGGGTCGCCAAATTTCCCGGTTATACTTGGCCATGAAGGGGCCGGTATTATAGAAAAAATTGGCGAAGATGTACACCATTTAAAGGTTGGTGATCACGTGGTGCTTACCTATGGTTACTGTGGAGAATGCGAGATATGCCGCAGTGGGACCCCAGCGTATTGTTATGAATTTTTTCAAAGAAATTTCTCTGGCGCGCGCGTAGATGGAACCCACAGCCATCATGATCATGACCACAAACCAATTAATGATAATTTCTTTTCACAATCCTCTTTTGCAACCTATTCTATTGCCCATAAAAATAATGTGATCGCAGTGCCTAAAGATGCGCCTTTAGAAATTTTAGGCCCCTTAGGTTGTGGTATACAAACAGGATCCGGAGCCATAATCAACACGCTAAAAGTTAAAGTAGGGAGTTCGGTGGTTATATCGGGTACCGGTGCAGTAGGGCTTTCCGCAGTTATGGCTGCAAAAGCCAGCTCTGCAACCACAATTATTGCAGTAGATATTAACGATGAGCGATTGGAATTTTCCAAAGAACTAGGGGCTACCCATACGATAAATAGTATGAGAGAAAATGTTCAGGAACGCATTAAAGAAATACTGCCTAATGGTGTTCAGTATGCTGTAGATACTACCGGACGCAATGAGGTTATTAATAACTCACTGGCTGTTTTGGCACCGACAGGTGAAATAGCCATAATTGGCGTTGCTACAAAACCATTAGAGCTTGAAACCAATATTTTCCTAACCAAAGGCTTTAGAATTAAATTTGTAAACCAGGGTGACAGTGTACCACAGGAATTTATTCCTAAACTGATAAAAATGTATCAGCACGGCCAGTTTCCTTTTGACAAGCTTATTAAAACTTACTCTTTTGAAGATATCAATCAGGCGGTTGAAGATTCTGAAAAGGGAAGGACTATTAAATCAGTGCTTTTAATAGGCGATTATAATGCATAATTGATTAAGATATTGCCGGGTAACCGGCAGTTTTTTTGTAAATTACATAAGTAACAATGTTGTTGAAAAGTAACTGCTGAGAAGTCATTAATAAAAAATATAAAATCATGAGCAAAGTAATTGGTATAATCGCAGGAAGCCTGCGTAAAGAATCTTTTTCAAAAAAAATAGGTAAATCCCTACTGGCTATGGCGCCCGAAGGCTTTGAATTCAAAACAATCAGGCTGGATGACCTGCCCCTCTACAATCAGGATTTTGACGATAATAATAAAGTCCCGCCAGCTTATATCTCTTTTAGGGATGAGGTAAAACAACTGGACGGATTTATTTTTATTACACCCGAATACAACAGATCTGTACCGGCTGTACTTAAAAATGCGCTTGATGTTGGCTCGCGTCCTTATGGTAAAAGTGTCTGGGATGGTAAGCCGGGAGCAATTTTTAGTAATTCCCCTGGTGCTGTAGGTGGTTTTGGAGCCAATCATCATTTAAGACAAAGTCTCGTGTTTTTAAACATACCTGTAATGCAACAGCCCGAAGTTTACCTTGCGAAGGTTAATGAACTTTTTGATGAAAGCGGGACTATTAAAGAAGGGGGCACAAAAGACTTTATTAAAGAAGCAGTTGATAGTTACATAGTATGGTTTAATCAAAATGCAAAATAATCGTAATGCTGATACTGCAGTCTGACCTGCAGTAAATAATTAGAAATAAAATAACAAGTATGAAAGGCCTGAACTATTGGTTGTAAATGACAAGATCTTTAAAAAAGCCTTCGGTGCCAATGTCAACAAACAGGCCGATGCCGCCTTTGGCACCCAAACCCATCTTAAGATCATTTACAACCAAAGTGGGATGTTTGCGCCCGTCAATAAATAGTTTCGCCTGTTGTCCTTTAACTACAATTTTAATGGTTATCCATTTGTTGAGCTCCATATGCTCATATGATTCATAAAGGCCAGGAGCAATTTTTCTGCTGTCTGTAAATTTAAAGTCGGGATAGGCAAAATATTGTGTAGAACGGTTTCTACGAAGCTGATCCTCTACCATGGCATTTGCTGGTCTTAGGTAGATGGCTTCAAATTTGGAATTATCCTCATTAATTTGAAATGCTATACCTATAAAGCCTCGTGCGTGGGAAGGGGCACTTTTTAGAATTTTACTCAACACTTTTACTTCAATAACGCCTTGCGCAAATTCAAGATTATTGATCCTGGCATAGGTTGCTTCATCATCAAGAACTATGGTTGAATCTTTAACGACCCGTATGGTTCTGTTTCCCTTTACTTTACTCTGAGAAAGGCAGACCCCCACTGGCTTTAAGTTAGTATCGGTAAGTTTTATCTTTTGCGCAAATAAACCCGGGCTAAAAAGCACCATCAGCACTGCACATTTAAAGATATTTATCATCTTCATTAATTAGACTTTCAATTTAATGTTGTAAAAAATATTGGACAGCCGGCCAGGCAACAGCCCACTTTTGCAGAAAAGCGCCATGACCCGCACCGGGAATAACACTAAGCTGGCCTTTTGCAATAAACTTAGCGGCAGCAGCGGCATGTTCAACAGAAACAAAATTATCGAGATCACCAACCATGACCAGGACAGGACATTTAATAGTGTTAAAGAGTTTTTGGTCGGCCACAAGTTTGTTGTTGAATTCATCCTCCACACGTTCAAAGAGTTCCGGGAGTCTTTTTGGCTCGGGCATCAGGGCCAGCTGCTGATCCATAAAGGCCTTGTCAAGGGTAAAAGCCTGTTCAACAGTAATAGTATTTCCGGGGTCTCCAGGATGCCTTTCTGCTGCTCCAACGACCACTAATTTTTTAACTTTGGCAGGGTAAAGGCTTGCAAGCATGTAGCCGGTATAGCCTCCGTCGCTAAAACCTATCACGGTGGCACTATCTTTTGTTACTGCATTTAATACCGTGGCGGCATCTTTGGCTTTTAGCTCGTAGGTATGGGGTTGGTTTCCCAGTTCTGATTTTCCATGTCCTCTGGTAGAGATGGCTATCACCTGATGATTTACCTTTAGACTGTCAATGAAATGGTACATCTCAAAGGTAGACCCCAATATACCCCCATGGAGCAGTACAACAGGTTCCCCCTTACCATATAGTTCATAATAGATCTTTGCATCGCCAGATGTTATGTAATGCCCTGCTGCTTGATTATTGCCATAAGAAGGTGTTTTCGGGTCTATGGCCTCTTGCTGTAGGGCATAACGCATAGTGACAGGACTTTTTTGCTGACTCTGCACAAGGCTGTTGGTTAAAACCAATAGAATTATAAGATATTTTTTCATCGTGTATTTTTTTACAAAATTAAAAGTTAAATGAATTCTCAGCAATAATCTATTTCAATAAAAATACTTGAACTAGTTTAAGACTAAATTGAATTTTGTAATGTAAAGTGCTGAAAATTAATGAGGTTTGTAATGATAAGAAGTTACAAAATAAAGCATAATTCACTTGGAGTTTAAGATTTTTTCCTAAACTAGTTTATTGTTGCGGGACCAGGGGAACACTATGTTTTTTTGTCGCAAGGTTTTGACTTGGGTATTGCACAGAGTCTTAATCCAAATTTATTTTTTTTGCGGGTGAAGAATTGCCTTTTTTTATTTGCTTAGGATAGCATAAAAATATTCCTTGAGCTGAGTACTGAGTGTCTCTTTATTGTCAAGCGGGGAATTTTGCGACTTAAACAGGTCGTCTATAAAAGGGCTTCCTGAGAAAACTCGAGGTACAAATGCTATAATATTCAGAGCAACCAGATCTACATTCACCTTTCTAAAAATACCGCTTTGAATGCCATCGAGGATAATACTTTTAACCAGATCAAAATTCTTATGGGTACCATTTGTGATTACTTCCTTAATGGCTGACTGGTGCAGCAGTGTCAATTCCCTGCTGAGCAGACGATGAAAATTGCGGTGCGTGTCTATGAAAGAGCCGTAAATATCCAGAAAGCTGTCTAGTTTTTTAGCGGCTCCCTGGTTTTGATCCATTTTTAAGAGTGCATTTTGATAGGCCAAAAATCTTCTTTGGAAAATGGTCAGATACAGGTTTTCCTTAGACCCAAAATGATAGTTCACCAGGGCGAGATTTACATCTGCTGCCCGTGCTATTTCTCTGATTGATGTTCCGTTATACCCTTTATCGGAGAATAAGGTTTCGGCAGTTTCAAGTAGTTTCTTTTTAATTTTACTTATATCTTTTATTTCCATATCCCTTTTAACTGGCAATGCAGCTTTAATATTCTAGCGAAGTGAAGTAAATCAATTAAAAATTTTGCAATATCAAAATCTGACTGTATTTAATAATTGGGCCAGCGGCGGTCCTATAGGCAGCAAAGCTGGCTCAGCATCCCTAAGTGTAATGCATACGTGCAACTTTTACAAAATATGAAAAGGGAGCTATAATTCGTGATCCGCTACAATCTTTTTTCTTATTTTACTTAAAAACTCAGGGGTGATCCCGAGATAGGAAGCAATTTGAGTATTGGGCACCCTGTTAAATAATCCCGGATACTGCTTTACAAAACTTACATAACGTTCCTCAGCTGTGGAGCTGATATTTTGAAGAATACGATTTTGAAAATCCATATATTTTTGTTCGGTGATAATCCTGAAATTACGATCAAATTTATGGTAATTAATAAAAAGGTATAAGAGATCATCATGTTGTATCTGCAGCACTACCGAAGGCTCGAGCGCTTCAATATACAGGCGGCTTGGTTTTTGTTCATAAAAGCTCTGAAGGTCGCTGATCCAATCATTTTCAACTGAAAACTGCAGGTTGTGTTCCTTTCCTGCGGGATCTACGGCAAACATTTTAAAGCAGCCTGAAACAATAAAGAAGTAATGACGGCATATATCGCCTTCCTGCAGCAGATAACCCTTGCGCCTTATGGCTCTTTTTGAAAACAATCGTATGATTTCCTCCTGTTCCTTATCGTTTAAGGGGAAAAACTGGTTAAAAAAACGGATCAATTGCGCTGTAATAGGCTCAGTATATGATGAATGTGTGGTATTGTCCATGCTTTTGTTATAATCAGTAAATATAAGAAATATCGACTTTGTACTGACACTTGATCAGATTATGTATCGCTTAAGTATTTTATTTTTTTTACCCCCCAAGTCGTTTATTATAGCTGGCATGCTTTTTTCGCAAAGGATTCCCCCACTACAAAATTATCAAGATAAGCCTCAAAACCAATCCCGGTGGACACATTATACAGTAATACATCACCGAGTCCTTGTGCAGAGGTTTTGATAATATCGCCTTTGGAGAGGTTACAGTTGTCAATAAGTTCAAAAATTAAAAATATTCCGTCTGTTATGTACAACGAGTATAATGCTCCGGCAGTGTTTGTGTGATATATTGTGCCTTCCATGGTTTTGTTTGCTTAGGTTATTTTAGATTTGAGCGCTATGCTAAAGCTTGCTATACCAAAGTCAGTAAAAGATTTATCTTTTCTTGTATTTAGCAAAAGGGTTAAACGACACACCAAAATTCATGTAAAAAGTCGGATCGTTTTTAATTTCAAAAACCGGATCGGCAAAGGAACCGCTCTTTTCAAATATTCTTCCGTTGGGACTTAATCTGATTCCTGTTTTGGCTGATAGAAGGAAATAGTTGGCAATCATATGTTCGTAAAGCAATCCTGAATTAATATCAAGCTGTCTGAATTCGTATTTTTTTGAAGTGCCGTCGATGTTATACAAATAGAAGTTGGTCTGATCCAGTTCGGTACCCAGGGAGATTCTTCCGTTTTCAAATACGTTTTTTCTTAACATCATGCTCTTAGGCAGGTTGATATCGAGAATAAGTCCGTTGTTAAAGTGGTGTTCATAGGAAACCGTTGGAATAAAGGGACTTTGTGCGCTGGGATCAATATTGACAAGGAAACCTATACTAAGTTTGGTTCTTTCATTAGAGGTCAGTACCATTGTTCCGGTGAGTATCCCTTTTACACGTTCGAAATGCTGCTCACTTCCATCAACCATAACAGTGGAGCTAAAGAATGTTGTTTTTTTAAAGAGCTTGGTGAAATATACAAAGTTAAGGGCGCTGAACTGGTAATGGAAGTCTTGTTCAACGGCTGTTTTCTCTGCTGTTGTTGGTGAGGTAAGCAGAGATTCGGAACTGAGGTACTTGTATCCAAAGGTTGCCCCGAGCATCCATTTCCTTGTTTTGATGAAATTATAATTGGCGCTTATTTTTGCCTGATTGAGTCCGTCAACTCTACTCTCAGGCAGTTTTGTATTGCCCATCTCAGGTGTAAAATTGTAAGGAGCAACGTGCGTGAATTCCACATTAAGGGCACGGGTAACAGGGAACTTGTCCGCGGCGTAGGCAATAACCTTTTTTTTGATGCTGTCAGATGCTGTTTGAGAAAAGCATGCCAGAGATGGCAAGAGTATGCAGCAGACAAAAAGTGTTTTTTTTAGAATTTTCATAATTTTACATTTAATTAATAGCAATTTGTGATCTGGTCTCCTGGATTTAGCCCATGGAATTGTTACCGGCAGGAATCAGCCCATGTAAATTCTTGCGGGTAATTCTCGGAACAAAAGAAGTTATAATGGCAATACACTTTTTTGATTTTATACCAAATCCTTTCCAAATTCGACTAAATGGATTATTTGGGAAAATTTGTAGTACAAGGAAGGGGTTTGGTATAATTTTGTATGATTGAAAAAAGGCAATGCCTTATATTTGTCTCACTAATTAATTTAAAGACAGCACTATGAAGCATGCCACAGAACAGATCAGGGATAAAGAAGCAATTGATTTGCTTGTTGAGGACCGTTATCGCATTGCAAGGCATGCACTTTTATGGCTGGGACTTTTGGCAACTGTTTTTTTCTCGAACTGGCTCAAGGAGTATACCGGGGAGATCAAATATTTAAGGCTGCTTTGCGTACATCTTTTGTTTATTGTAATGTTTTATATCAATATGTATGTTTTGGTGCCGCGTTTGTTTTTTCGAGGCCATTATATTCTTTATTTTATCTTTCTTTTTATACTCGTTGTGGTAGTGCTGGGACTCATGTCGGGTATACTTAAAATCTATCTCGATCCTAAGGGACTGGCCGAAGTGCGTCAGAACGGTATTGACGATACGGGTTTTTACGAGGGTATTATCATTGTGATTCCTATTATTTTCATGACCACGGCCTTTCAGCTTTTCAAACGATGGAAGATCGACAGCCAGAGGATTGCTGAGCTGCGCAATCTTACCCTTTCGATGGAACTCATGGAGCTTCGCAATCAGATTAATCCGCATTTTCTTTTCAATATGCTCAATGGCATAAAGGCTCTTATACGCAGTAATCCTGAAAAGGCAACTCAGGTGATTATGAAACTTTCGGAGTTTTTGAGGTATCAGCTCTATGAGAATAATGAGGAAAAGACTCCTCTGCGATCCGAGATGGATTTCCTTTCCAATTTTATGGATCTGGAGATGCTTCGCCGTGATCATCTGACTATAGATATCCAGAGTAAAACTTCTGCAAAAATACTCAGTACGATTTTTATACCGCCGAATCTTTTTACTACTTTTTTAGAGAATGCGGTTAAACATAGTGAGGATGTAGGGGAGACCCCTGCTTATATTTTTATAACTTTGGAAGTGAAAGACAGGAGATTGGAATTTATATGCCGCAATTCCAAGAATCCTCTGTATGTTGCTCCTGAGACCGAGAGCAGCGGACTAGGTCTGCCTAACATAAAAAGACGCCTGAAGCTTTTATATGAAGATGATTTTGTACTTGATATTACTAGGGGCGAAAATGAATTTACCGTTAATTTAAATATTCCCATATGAACTGTATAATTATTGATGATGAGCCTCTGGCACGTGAGGAGATGAAGGCGCTCGTGGAAGAGGTTTCTAATCTTGAGATCCTGGGGACTTTTTCCAACGCACAAACTGCCTTGGAATATTTAAAGAGTCATACTGTTGATCTGATTTTTCTGGACATTCAGATGCCTATGGTCACGGGTCTGGAGTTTGCTAAGAGGATTCCCGGACAAAGTCTGATTGTATTTACTACAGCCTATCCTCAACATGCCCTTAAGAGCTATCAGCTTGATGCTATTGATTATCTTTTAAAACCTATAGAAAAATCCCGTTTGGAGAAGGCTATACTCAAAGCCACAACCTATCTGGGATTACTTTCCGACGAAACTGAAAAAAGCACTGTTGAGACCAATAATGAAGATTATCTGGTTATAAAGTCTGATCGTCGTTTCCACAGGATTGCCTTTGGGGATATCCGTTATATCGAAGGGCTTAAGGATTATGTTGTGATTTATACCAAAACCAATAAGCTTATTACGGCGATGAACCTTAAAAACATCCATCAGAAGGTCCCTGCGGGAATTTTTATGAGGGTCAGTAAATCTTATGTCATCAACAGGAACTTTATTGATTCCTTTGACCATCATACTATTTATTTGGGAGAGACTGAAATCCCTTTAGGAGAAGTTTTCAAGAAGGAATTTTTCAACAAATATGCAAGTGGTTCCTTTAATACGGAAGGTACTTAAAAAATATACAATCCCGTAAAAAATAGATAGCCAGTCCTTTAAAGACTGGCTATCTGGCATATAAAAAGGCACACAGGCGGTTATTCTGTTTTGTGAGGTTTGACTACGCTTATAAGACGATCAATAATCAGATACATGCTTGGTACCACAAAAAGGGTCAGTACCATTGAGCTGCTAAGCCCTCCGATGATTACCCACGCCATTCCATTTTTGATTTCAGAACCCGATCCGCTGGCAATGGCAATAGGGAGCATCCCAAGAATCATCGCCAGGGTGGTCATAAGAATAGGACGGAGCCTTTCTTTTCCGGCCTCCAGTAGCGCCTCATGAACGGTATGACCTTCGCTTCGTAGATGGTTAGTAAAATCTACGATCAGGATCGCATTTTTAGATACCAGTCCCAGGAGCATGATCATTCCAATGATGGTAAAGATGTTCAGGGTCTCCATGGTCAGTGCCAGGGCAAGAAGCGCCCCTACTAATGCAACTGGTATGGAGAAGAGCACAACAAAAGGATACACGGCATTTTCATAAAGTGCTACCATGATCAGGTATACCAGAATGATGGCGGTAAGCAGTGCCAGACCAAGGCTTCCAAAGGCCTCTCCCTGGTTTTTGGCATCACCCAGATATTGTATGGTGATCCCTGCAGGGGCTTTAATAGAGGCTGTTTTATCCTTTATTTCACTAGTTACGGTTCCAGTGGGGCGTCCGGCAACATTGGCCTGTACGGTAATGGAGTTCAGACGGTCGATACGCTGTAATGTGGTCTCTCCAAGGGTTTCTCCAACAGTGGCAAATTGCCCCAGCAGTATCGTTTCTCCATGGTCGTTGACAAGGGGCATATTACGCAGACTACTGATATCGGAGCGATTGGACTCATCCAGGCTTACACGAATATCGTATTCATTACCATTTTGGCGAAAAAGACTTTGGTCATTACCGCTAAAGGCATTTTGCAGGACAAGGCCCACTTGTGAGCTGTTAAGTCCTAAAAGGCTCATTTTTTCCCTGTCTAGTTTGATGTCTACCTCGGGTTTTGGGTCTTTTACCGAGAGTTTGACAAACTGGGTTCCGGGTACTTCTGTTACTGCTTTGCGATATTGTTCGGCAATCTTTCGCACTTCTTTAATATCCGTGCCTTTGATGGCAATCTGCACTGGGGCACTGTTGACATTACCGGTTATGGAAATGGCAGAGGCTGTTATTTTTACTCCCGGGAGTACCCGGCTGAGTTTTTGTTGCATGGCGATACCGAAATCCTCGGAGGAAATCGAACGTTGTTTTTTATCGACCAGGGTTGTGGTTATCTCGGCAAGATTGGCATTAGAGGCTGCCCCTGAAACACTACCGCTTACAAATCCGATACTGGAAAAAGCTTGTTTTACCTCAGGCTGCGCCAAGAGAATGGCTTCTGCTTTTTGGGTCATCATGTTGGTTTGGTAAATCGAAGCTGTGGGGTCAAGTTCAAGGTTGATCACCAGATCGCCCTGATCTGTAGCCGGTATGAAGGCCCCGCCGATAAACCCGGCAGGTACCAAAGCGATACTGCCTATAATCAGAAGGATGGTACCTGAGAGCAGCCATCTTTTTTTACCCAATACCCATTTTAGGGCTTTGCCGTATTCTTCTTTAAGACTTTCCAGAAAGTATTCAAAATTCATATTAATACTACCCCAGAGACTGTCATTATTAAGCTCTTCGACACGGCCGAAACGGCTGGCTAAAAGTGGTGTTATGGTAAAAGACACAAAAAGGCTCATAAGGGTGGAGATTACCACCACTAACGAGAATTCCCTAAGTATGGATCCTATCATTCCACCGGCCAGAGAAAGGGGCAAAAATACCACTACGTCTACCAGTGTAATGGCCAGGGCAGTAAAGCCAATCTCATTACGGCCTTCAAGGGCAGCGGTTCGTTTGTCACTTCCCATCTCAAGATGGCGGTAGATATTCTCGAGCACCACTATGGAGTCATCCACAAGGATTCCCACCACCAGGGACATGGCCATAAGGGTCATCATATTGAGAGAGAACCCTAGGAGATACATGGCAATAAAGGTTGGGATGATGGAGGCAGGGAGTGCCACTAGTATAAAAAGCGAGCTTCTAAGGCTGTGCAGAAAAGCGAGCATAACAATTCCAACAATAAAAACGGCGAGCATAAGATCGTGTATTACTGCGTCGGCTGAGCTCAGGGTATAGATGCTTTGATCAGAAGAAATAGTGAATTTCAGTTTTCGATCCTTATATTGGTTTTCAATGCCGGTAAGTGCTTTTTTAACCTCGCGGCTCACATCAACGGCATTGGCATCGGTTTGTTTTATGATCTGCACCCCAATGGAAGGTGTGCCGTTGATATGGTTTATAGCAGTGGTTTTTTTGGCAGCGTCTGTTACCTCGGCAATATCAGAGAGCAGTATGGTGCTGCCTTGTTTGGTGGTTGACACTGATATGCTGCGGAGCTGTTCAAGGGATTGCAGGTTGGCATCATAGCGTATGGATACCTGGCGTTTGGGCGTTTCGATATTTCCGGCAGGGAAGGAGAGGTTGGCGTTTTTTATGGCCTGGGTAATTTGCGAGAGCGAGAGTCCGTAGTACTGGAGCTTTTCCATATTGATATGCACTTGTATCTCGCGCTTGTCTCCTCCGATTATAATTACCTGTCCTACACCGGGTACATTTTGCAGGATGGGCCTTAGTTGGTTGTCAACAAATTCATATAGTTCACGCGGGGGCATACTAGCGGTTACTCCGGCTTTAATAACGGGAGTTTCCTCTAAATTGACTTTGTTGACCTGAGGTCTTTCCGATATGGCAGGAAGGTCATTAATAGCTTGGTCTGCTTTACGCTGCACGGCGCGTTCGGCCTGATTGATATCAGTTCCGCTTTTAAACTGCAGAGTGATCTGTGATACGCTTTCCTGTGAGGTAGAATTCATTTGATTGAGACCTTCCACTGCGGCGAAGGCATCCTCTAATTTTTTAGTCACTGAGGTCTGTACCTCAGAGGCAGATGCCCCGGGATAGATTGTACTGACCGATACGGTTGGGACTTCAATTTTAGGGAGCAGGTTATAGTTTAGGTTCAGATAGCATTGCAACCCGAAAAGCACCAGTACGGTGAAGATTACAATGAGCAGCAAAGGCCGTTTTATGGCAATTTCAGTTATAGACATAATTTTTAATTATTTGATAGGATCACTGGTGTTCTGTTTTGTAGATTGATCTGACCTGAGGTGACTACCTTTTGTCCGGGACTTAAACCTTCAAGTACTGCAATGCGGCTATTGTATTGAGCTCCAACCTTGATGGGGCGCAAAATTGCCCTGCCTTGTTCGATGATATACACCGAGGCATCACTGGTAGATTCCAGAAGCGCTTCACGGGGTATCAGCAGGGCCGTTTGAGGCTTATTATTAGAGAAATTTATTTTTACAAAAGTACCCGATCTAAGAGGCGCCTCTTTATTATTCTCAGCGGTAATCTCCACGGCATAGCTGTGCGCGGCATCGGCCTGCGGGTTGATATAGGATACTTTGCCCAGCCACTGTTTGTCTGGATACACCTCTGTTTGAAGTGTAGCGGTTTGTCCTTCTTTGATCTGGTATACTTCTGATTCGCTCAGGCTTACCGTTACTTTGATTCGCGATAGGTTTACAATAGTGGCTACCTGAGTTCCTGAGGTCACAAAAACACCTTCTTCTACAGGCCTTGCAGAAATTGTCCCGCTAATTGGGGCTTTTATGGTAGCATCTGAAATCTGGCGCTGGAGCTGTGAGGAGCGGTTGATGGCCTCGGTGTAATTCTGGCGTATTTCTTCCACTTTTTCCCTGGTGGCAGCATTTCCTTCAAGGAGTTCACTGTAGGTCTGCAGATCACGCTTGAGTTTGGCAGCACTGGATTGTGATTTTTGAAGATCCAACTGCAGGAGTCTTGTATCAATGCGCCCTAATAGCTGTCCCTGTTGTACTTGTGTTCCGAGCTCAAAATTTAGTTTTAGAACATTTCCGCTGGCTGTAGCCAGTGCTGTTGCTTGTTTATAGGGAGCGAGTTCTCCTGTTTTTAGAAGAGCACTCTGAAGGGTTTCTTGGACAACGGTCGCTACTGTAACAGGGATAGCAGTAGGGTTTGTAGCGATGGGGCTGTTGCGTTTATCGATAGTATTCTTGTTGGAAGCGAGCCTGAAAACGATCAGGACAATAAGTCCTAATACTACTAAGGCAATAATTGATTTTTTCTTCATGGTGTTTAAAGTGAATTGTAAAAATTTTGCAATGTACCGGCTGCTTTCTCAAGATCGATGCGTGCCAGATAATAGTTATAGAGGGAACTGAGATAGGTGAGTTGGGATTGCTTGAGTGCATTTTGAGTAGTGATCCAATCGGTGAGGTCTGTGGTTCCTTTTTGGAACTGTAGGTCTGTTACCCCCAGAACCGATTGGGCAAGGGTGACATTACGCTGATCATTCTCGACATTGACCTGTGCTTGCTGGAGTTTTGTTTGGGCATTATTGAATTCCATTTTATACTGGTCATGAACGAGTTTTAGGTTTTCTTCCGAGTTCAGGCGTTCGATATCCGCCTGACGGTATCGGGCGCTTCGTTTATAGAAATCCAGGGTCTGGATGGTAAGTTTAAGACCAACGGCTGAGAAAGGATTAAGCTCATTGTAGGATTGTTTAAGGTCATCTCCAAATCCCACAGCACCATAACGAGCATAGGCAGTAAGGGTAGGAAGCGCCTCGGCTCGGATGGTTTTTTGTTTTATTTCTTTGAGTCGAACATCAAGTTCCGCCAGGCGGTAATCCGTGCGGGCAGGGGCTGAGAATTCGCCGTTATATTCCAAGGCCAGGTGTCCCGGGACAACAGTATCCACCTGAAGAGGTGTGCTTAGGGGATACCCCATTTCGAATTTTAATTCATTATGTGCCAGTTCGAGGTTGCTTTGGGCTACCCTTTTCTGAGAGAGGCTGTTGTTGTAATCCACCTGTATCTTATCGAGGTCTTTTTGCAGTGTTACTCCTTTGTTTACCCTGAGCCTTAGGATATCAATCTGTTTTTGATAGGTATCCAGATTGTATTGTATGAGTTCAAGCTGCTGGCGGTAGATAAAGATATCGAGATAAGCAGTGGTGATATTATATATAATAGATTCGCGTGACTGCTGCGCATTAAGCTCAGCCTGCTCACGGTTGTATTTATTGGCTCTCAGACCTGTGAGCAGTGACTGGTTGTAGATGACCTGATCAAGCTGGGCGGTAGCATTGGTGCTGTATTGCTTGGAAAGACTCACTTTTAAGTCCTTATCGCCAAATATACCCGCTGGGATTATGGTCTGCTGGAGTTTAAGATTGTCATCGAGTGTTGAACTCAGGCTCACCCGTGGAAGATAGTCCGCTAGCGCTTCACGGGCTCTGGCATCGGCGGCAATTTTCTCGTTAGCATAAATGGTATTGTTGTGGTTGTGCTCAAGTCCATATTCGATGGACTGTTTAAGATTCCAGGAATCCTGCGCTGACATATTCCAGCCAAGGAAAATCAGAAGGGCAGTATAGATAATTTTGCTCATAAAAATAGTACTCTTGTCATTATGGCGACCAAAATACCTGTTTTAATAAGGCTTATTTGAGTTATTATACTAAATCCCCCTGTTCTTATACCAACTTGTTTGCCCGGCTGATATTAAAAAAGCAGGTTGTAAAAAAATATAAAATAAGGACAATTGAAAGTGAATTAAAGTTCCGGGTAAAAAAGGTTTTATTCCGGCAATGAGCTATTGTTTTTTTGATTACAAAGATACATTTGCAAACTGTGTAATAAAACCAGAGTGAAAACATATGGCTGGTTTTATGAAATCTAAATTTTATTTTGGAGGAATAGTTAGGTCTAAAATTTTAATAATCATTAATTAGTGATTTTTTAGAGAGTAATGTTTTGGATGCTTTTAATAAAAGCTCCTGTATTGTTTATTTTGTCTTTTATACAGGTGTCGTATTGTGCTAATTGAAATTGCTCCAGCATATCTTTTTTTAGATATTTAATTATTGATTCAATACTGTGGGTATTATTTTCGCCGTGTCTTTTAAGTTCACGCTGTTTGCTTTCTAAAAAAGCTAAAGTCTTTTTAATCTCTCAATTGAACAACTTTCCATAACATTGTATTTTTATTTTGTCTCTAAAGATTTCCTTCCTCTTTCTTCCTGTATTTTTTTGCGGTGTTCAATTCCAAAATCTCTTAAAGACAAAATTACAGGTTTTACTGACATGCTGTAATCGGTAAGTTCATATTGAATTCTTAACGAATCTTCTGTGTAAATTTTTCTGTTAACAAATCCGTTGAGTTCCATTTCTTTAAGTTCGTGAGACAATACCTTTGCTGTTATTTTCGAAACTTCTTTTTGAATTTCGCCAAATCTTTTATTTCCCTGCATAAGTGCTATTGTTATGGGAATCCTCCATTTACCACTTATTATATACATGGCATCCATGACAGGAAGTACCTCCAATTTGCATTGCATGACTGATGATTTATCGTGCCTTTTATCTGGCATGTTTTGGTCTTTAATAGCTTCCATGAGTCTGATCTGAAGGTTTAGTTAGTTAAAGTAATCGTTGCTTTCAGGTTATATGTTAATTTATTTGGAGTAAAAATTTTATACTTTATGTCTTACGATCAGCGTATGTTTTAAATAAAAATTTTTCTGAGCATTTAATTTTAAGAATGAAGCAAAGGCCACAGTAAATGTGAAATTTTTCCATTAAATAGTTTTAAGTCAGGAATTTATGCAACTATTTTTTTGAATTTGATAAGTCAAACTTATTATATACCGCTTTTGCTATTTTGTTTATTATACAAATCCTGCTGTTTATTATACAAACAAGGTTTATTAACAGCTTAAATGATTTTTATCAGACTGCTTTCTTCTTTAACTTTCTTAAAATAACAGTTACCTCTACGATAGTAATGTTTTTCATAAAACAATATGTCATAAAATTGCTGGAGCAACATGGTATTTAGGTATTGATTATCATTGATTTATCCTGATTTTCAGACATACTCAAAGTGCTGATATAAAATTGGAGTTCGTGAGAGTGCAAAGCGTGAAATCTTATGCTGTTATTGATACTGCGCCGGAAAAGGCCTTTGATATTGTATTTATGTCTGACCACCTGAGCGTTTTTAATAACATTGGGTATGTCGGGGCTTTCTTTTATGTATTGCCCAACATCCATTTTTTCAGACCAGGTTATCAGCACAGGATCTATTTTGAAGATGGGGGTAATGCAGTTAGAAAACTCAATACCTATCTTCCGGGAATATCTTTCTCAGCAATGATTTATGATTTTAGTTCCTGGCGGTACAGAGGTCTGGGCTGTATTGATTACTTTTATTTTGTTAGTGAAGATTTGGAAAAGAAGGGATACGGCATTATAGAGTTTGAGTATCGTTTCCAATTTCGCTCTACAGTATGGGCATTTATGTTTTATATTTTTGGCAGAAGGATTGTGCAAAAACGCATGGATACTGTATTGTCTATTATAGTTCAGGATGTTTCAGCTGCGTGCTTATAAGCAAGTGTTACTCCATTGCCGGGCAAGGCTCAAGTTCATGGAAGTGCCTGAATCCTACCAAGCGGAAAAACCGAAATTTCTTCGGTTTTTCCGCTTTTAGGCTTTTACAGCTTTCTGTTTTTTCATGCGGGATCGTATTTGATACAGGTTTTTTTTCATCAGGTTCAGAATGACTTTATGATGTTTTGAATAATTATTTTTCAGACCACGGCACTGAGCTATCTCCATTTTGGAAAGGGAAACTTCTATGGTTTCAACAGGGGTATTGTCTATTCGTGCAGAGAACAGCAGGGAATCTTTCTTTTTAAAATATTCGTTGGTAAATACGCAGTGTTTTAAACTATCTCCCTCTTGCATAAATTCGGTAACATTTTCCAATACCGAAATAGTAATCCCAGCCTCTGAAAAGCAAAGCCCGAAGAATTGTTTTTTTTCCTGGGCGTACAAAGTTTGCGCCTGCTGGATTTCAGCACGCATTTCCTTTAGGTATTTTTTTCTCTGCAATTCTCTTTTTCTCTGTACCAATTTATCATGCTCCTGATTTAAGTTCTCAGGGCAGACCAACAGGGCAGAGCCGGTGTCTTTTTTGAACCAGCGCAGAAGTTCGATGTAATCTTCCCAAATCCCAAAATCCGAAACCGTATATTTATTTTTAAGGCATATCTTTACTGCCTGCCAATTTAGCCTAATATGCTGATCGTGGGAATGAAGGTAATAGCGGAGCCATGAAACCTGCCCCGTTTTTAGAAGGGTTTCGGATATGGGGTCTTTCAAAAGTGATGAAAGCACTACCTGAGGTGCTATGTTATAAAATGCTCTTTTAAAACCATTTCTTTTTAAATCGGGAAGTACTTTTAAACGTGGATAGACCCTGTAGGGACTGATACGGTACTTAGGCGAGTTTTGAAAATCCTTTGGACGGATTTCAAGGGGCGAATAGTACTGCCACGCATCGTAAGCCTGCGAAAATACGTTTGTGCTGAGTGACATGGTTCGTACTTCGCCTTTTTGGCTGATCCAATGCTGCATTACCTCCTTATGATAATAGGAGGGCAGGCAGTTTTTCTTCATCTGTTTGGTCGAGCAGATAATGCGCACGACCTGAAAATCTGCTTGCACAGTCACCACTGCGCTGTATTCTATTTCCTTGAAATATACCTGATTGCATCCGTGCATTTTAAGCTTTCCTTTGCATTGGGTACATTTTGTAAATTTCAGGGACTGTTTTTGGGATTCAGGTTTCCAAGCATGCCCGCAGTCCAGACAATGGATTTTTCCCCTAGAGAGCACTCCCCATTTGAGAAAAACAGACTGCTCTGCCCAAGTGTGCATTTCAGGGGTTATGGGCGCAAGGGATGCGCTTAGCGAAACGATATGCTTTTCGGTGGTGGTATGTGGTTTCATAAGTCAAAGAGTGTCAGGGTGGTTTGTGCGGATTTTGGCTTTTGAATTACCGCAGTTTCCTGCGCAACAATCTGAGGGGCAGTTAAAGGAGCAGGAGTGAATAAATCAGCCTCTGCAGGCTGATTGACCACTACTTTACAATTGATGGGAGCATGCTCGGCAATAGTATCATCGGTATAATATTTGACCGCCATGTCAAAGATTTCCTGATTGTCAAAGGCGCATAATCCTGTTTTTTTAACCTCGCCGAAAATGTAATTGAAACAGCTCTCGATGTTTTTAGTTTCTTTGGTAAGGCTCTGAGCCAAGACTGTATCGCTCATCGCAGTTGAATGGAGATAATTCTCTATAGCGGTTTTAAAGTCGTCAGATGGTTTCATAATGGGAAGTGTTTGATTAAAGAAATTATTCAAAGGCGTTTCTATAGATGTCATAGCAGTATTCTTCAAAGCAGAGCCAGCACAAAAAAGTGTAGTGGGGTAGTTTATATCGGTTGGCTACAGGCTCTCCAAATGCTTCTTCCAAGTCCTCCTTAATGGCTTCCAAATCTTCAAGGTGTTTGATATAAAAAACCTTGCAGTCGTTGTGATAGATAAATTCCCCTATCATACCGCTGATACAGCCCCCTCTTTGCAGGTCTTCGAGGAAAGACTTCAGCTGTTCTTTTTTCTTTCCGTTATAGTCGTCCAAATGGCTCAAAATGATTTCGTTAAATATTTGGCTTACATCGTAGTCCGTATATTGGTTTTTTTCCAAGGCTTTCATAATTTGATTTTTTGGCGTTTATATATACAATCCGAACCTCCCTTAAAAAGGCAGGTCATCGGGATCGTCAGATTTATTTTGTTTTTTCGGGGTACTGCCTGCGTTTACAGACCCATCTTCTTTTTTGGCAAAAGCCAAGATTTTAAAGCTGTTGATGTGAAAGGTCAACGACCCCATAGCCGAACCGTCCTGACCGATATAGGTATTTAGCCCTACACGCCCGAAGAGCTGAACAAGCGCCCCTTTTTTAAGCCACTCGGCTACTTTTACACTCATCCAATAGGAGCAGTCGACAAAAGTTGTTATTTGTTTGTATTCGGCACTTCCTTTGGGCTTGTAGCTGTCATTGATGGCAATGGAGAAGTTAACGACCTGTTTTTCATCTCCCACTTTGCGGGTCGATGCATCCTTTGTAATACGTCCTGTGATTTCCATGATTTCTAAAATTTAATGATGAATACTTTTTTAAATTTCTTTTCCCATGCCCCGCATAATTGTTTTCAAAAGAAAAAACGGAAAAAAAGAAAGCAAGAACCGAGTGACCGATTGTGAGGATGCGGAGTGCTATAAGTCCCGAAGGGTGGGCAGGCGAAGCTGACCATTATGCGCACGAGCATACGGCGGGCACTATCTTGGCTGCCTTTTTATGCCGTTTCGAGTGAAAACTGCTGTTTTTTTATTGTCTGAGCAAGTCCTGAATCTGAAATACGGAGTGTTTTCTTTTGATTATTTCAATACCTTACAGGTTTTTATCATCAATGGAATAATTTCAAGTTAAATCAGATTGTATGAATAATTACGAGGCTCTCATCAGGGATCATCTTGCCGAAAATTTAGGAATCCTAAATCCGGAATATGAGTTAATAGGTAAGGAGCATTATATACCCAAAGGGATCACTACCAAAAGTTTTATTGATATACTGGCTAGGGACAGGGACAACAACTATATCATAATTGAAGTAAAAAGGTCCAATCAGGCTGAAAGACAGGCTATTCATGAAATCTATAAATATGTTGAAGCAATCAAGAATAAGTATAAGGCAAATGCCAGTGAAATAAAAGCTATCATAGTGTCTACAAGCTGGGAGGAGCTCTTGGTTCCGTTTTCGGCATTTGTCAACGAGTCCGATATTACTGTGGAAGGGTTTCATCTTGAAATTGACAGCGGGTTTAAGGTAATCTCGGCGAGAAAAGTGATTCCCTGTAAAACAAACAAGGGACGGCTGTTTAGCCCACTCCATAAATGTAATTTATATAACGATGAGAGAAATTTACAAAAAGGGTTAAAAGACCACCATAAAAAATATAAACTCAAAGGTTTTGAAGATTATGTTTTGTTTGTTTTGAAAGCCCCTGAAAGTGATGAGGATGATTATAAAATAAGATTAGCGGAAATGGCAGGCGCGATAACAGGATCAGAACCGGATTATGATTATTTTGGAAAAGTTGTACTGCCAAAATTTATGATTTATTCTGCTTTCCATAGATTATCAACCGGGCAATACAAGGAAATTTTAAAAAGAGATTTAGTTATTTATGAGCAGACACTAGATTATTTAGAGTTTGGTGAAATTACTGATCCCGAGGCAATCGACGAAGTATTGGAAAGAAATATTTTAGGAAGCCTTAAACCTTATTTTTATTCTGATGAATGTGAGAGCGCCTATCCTGCAAAATTAGTCAAAATCCTAACGGAAGAGAATTGGCAAATATTAAAAATTATCCGATCTGATTCCCTGGATCAGAATACCTTATTGTCGGATGATAAGATTTTAAGTGAGATGATGGGCAATACAGGGGTCACAAATGCTCTTTTAAAAGATAGTTTTATAATCGGAGACAAAGCCAAATTTGTCCAGATGAAAGAGAACCTGGTAAATGCCTTAAAACATAATGAGGTCTGGAAGAATCATTTAAAAATTTTCTTTGAGGACATTCAATCCTTGGAAGGATATAAATTTGAGATTGAAATTCTCAATACCAGCCATATTCTACTTAGTTTTATCTTTATTGTCATTTCTGAACAAAGAAATGAACATCTTCCAAGATATATTACAAGAGTGAGTAAAGATAGTCATGAGAAATTCTTTCTGGGTACCTTTAAGTGGAGTGGAAAGAAACCAGACCTAAATGGTATTATAGACAGATATTTTAACGGAAAAGCGGAAAACCTTGTGATGACTTTAACCTGGGGCGGTTTTGATCGAAATAATGATGCTGTTTTAGAGGAACTCGGGCTTACCTATGAAAGTTATGTTGTAGAGATTACCGATGGACAAAAGGAGGACTTTTGGTTTAGAAATTTTAGATATGAGAAAATAAAATTTATTGAAGATGGAATATATAGGTTTATGAACGAAAACAAAGATTTTGTTGACGAATTAGTTACAATCTACGAAAAACATCGTTTTGAGCTAAAAAAATAAATACTCTTACTTACTAAACTTACGACCTTATAATCATTTTTCAGGAAGGATAAATGTCCGATTTAACTTGATATGATTGAATTTATAGGGGACATTAGAGAGTTAGTCAATTAGTCCGATAAATTCCATTTTGATTTATCTTTTTCTCCCTGATAAATCTGTGGAGTAAATTCCTGGAGATGGATGGGTGTTACTGTGCGATTATATAGATATTCCTGAATTTGTAACTTCCTCTCCTCTGTAGGATAAAGGAAATAGTTCATAAACATTACTCTAAGTTCCATGTTGGGGTAGTTAATACTAGGATCATGAAGAATTTGATTTCCGCCTAAAAACCAACTATCAGGGAGTCTGTTTCCAAACATTTGAAATTGCAATCCGGGCAGTAATAACTGAAGGTCATTGGAAATGTCTGCAAAATTATTTTTTTGTTTTAATCCTTTTTTCAGCAGGTCTATTGCTAAAGAGTCAGCATCAAGTTCGATCTTTTTTAAAGTGGTAATAAATTCAGGTTGTGTTTTTTCCATCATAGTGTGGGACACTGTAATTGTGTTTTCATCAAAAGAGCCTTCTTTACCTAAGATAAAATGACCAATTTCGTGTAGAATAATAAGCTCGACAACAGGCAGTAAAGATTCTTCTCCTGATAAAGCATTCTTTGCTGTGAAATTTCTAATAGAGGGAATGTTTAGCAGGATCAATTGATTCTTAATATCAGAAAAACCTTCCGAGTAATTATTCTCTCTAGTTGACGAATATGGGATTACAAGAATTTCATTAGGATCTTCAGGATTATAGTCCTGGGCCAGTTTTAATTTTTTATTAAATGCTTTAGAATTTAATGAATTTAGTTTTTCCAATATAATTCTCAGGTCCTGATTTATGGATTTGTCACTGTCTAATCCATTTTGTGCCAAAAATTGTTTTTCAATATCAAGACTATCGACTTTTTTTTCTTCCTTACATGAAACAAAAATAAAACCAGTAAAAATAAAACTAAGAACAATATTAATCAGCACATATTTTTTGATCATACTCATTTGTAACTTTATTTCGTTCTTCATCAGACTTTGCTGAATCATATTTCCTGTAGAAATCATTAAGGTCTTGTGTTGCAGCAATTACTGATTTACCTGCATTATTTTTTTTATCATTATAGTGTGTACTGACATAATTTGTCAAGGTTGACAAGAAAGTTAATAGCGCAATGGTTATTGCAAATTTATTATAAGCACTTAAAACAGGCAATGCTTCATTATTTTTTTTTGAAGCCTGAATTGTGGTCACAAAAGTTGAGGATGCGGTAAGAAGGGTCACCGCGAAGTTTAGCCAAAAATATATCTGCTGATTTTTATCTTCTTCAATTTTATGATCTTTTATACAAGTAAGTAATTTTTTTTTGACCAAGTCGTAATCACTATTGCTTACAGATGTATCGAAACCTTTTCCACTAATTTCAAAATCATATCTTGAAATTGATGATGATACCACTAAATTATAAATGCTGCTAACAAGCAGTAATAATGATAATGCTGCAAATAGGTAAAATATTTTTCTCATATCAAATGGTATATTAATTAAGAATATAGTACGCTTTGTTTCTGTTTAAGGTGCAGTAAATAAGGTTTTTAATAATTCTACTGCTACACGTGTATCAATGGATGCACCAAAAAACACGCCTACATTCCATTCTTTTTTAATATTCAGCGTTGATTCGGTAAAAACATCCTCTCCGAAGTCGAAATTATTATGCCCTGGAATTACATTACGTCTGCCAAAGTGTGCCCCTAATATGACAGCTCCACCGCGGGCAAAATCAAAAGAAAAGCCACCGAGAAAATTTTCGTCTGCATCTTTTCCAAACTGTGTACCCACAACTACGCCAAATCGGCTAGGATCAAATATTTGTCCATGAGGAGGATAAAGAAATGATCTTCCTTGTGGATAAAATACAGCCATAACAGTAATAAGGCCTCTGATACTGGGGTCATCAGCAATAAGAGTATTTTGAGTTGCATTTAGGGGAACCTGTTCAATATTCTGCGGATTTCTAAGAGTGGTTGCAATCAGTCCTGTAGTTATGCTTACATGATATAATTTAGGGACAGTGACATCTGCCTTGACAATTTCCGTTAATTGGCTAGTATTGGTAATTGGTGCACGCTTGATACTAAAGTTGAATTTTTCGGTAAAGGGACCGATCCTGGCAAAATCTATAACCGTTATTTTCACTGGCCCTGCTGACTGAGCCGAGGCGTTTTTTTCTATGTTAAATGTAGGATTGTAATTTCCAGTGTAATCAAAAAAGTATAAATTTTCTTTCCCCAGACAGTCGGATGTAATCAAGTGTACCTGATAGGTATATTTCTCAGTAGCAGTAGTAGGAGGTGCATATCCATAGTATTTGCCATAATGATCAACAAAAATATGCACTGTATTATTTTTATCAATATAGAGATTATTTTTGTCTTTAAGTACTATCTCTACATCATCTTTATATTTCTTAAGTATTCTATTATCAAATTCAGTCTGAGCATCCTGTTGAAAGCTTCCTTGTTCGCATTGGGAACGAGAACCTGTTTCATTATTTCCAATTCTAACATCAAAGGAATAAACAGTTTTATCATTCTTTTTAATTTCAATTGTTGAACTGGATGTAAATCCCCGAATCACAGCACCAAAATTAACTTTGTAGGTTTTATTTGGAGCATCGTAGACCTTGCTGAGTATATTAACTTTATCCTTTTCAACTGAACCTGCATAGAACTTAAAGGGATCAATGTCAGTCTCAATATTGACACCTGTAATTTCTATGGTTAAATCTTTTCCAGGTGTTCCTTTATAATCATTTTGGTTTACAGGATCTCCCTGCTTTGCAGTGGCTGCAGTGTTTATTTCACTAAAAGCAATTTGCCGGTTTTGTGCTTTAACAGCTATTGCCACGAAAAGAAGGATACTTAATAATGAGTTAGTTGTTTTCATAGGTTTTGATTAAATAAATTTATAATTGGTTAGGTTTTCAATCGTATAAGCGGCAATAATATAGGTGAAGTTATTATCTGATGCCACTACATAGCCAATGTAATTCCCGCTTAAATCGCATACGGCGGCACCGCTATCGCCGTCGCTGGCACAACGGTCTATCTGGATTAGATTGATAAGATGATGATCTTTTTTTCCTTCATAGTCAATATACTGATCAAAAGCAATATTTCTTAAAAAACCTTCACGAACAGCCTTGGAACCATTCCCACGAAAACGTAAGATTATTTTGTTTTCCTGCTCCCTGGTAAGCGTGCGATAGTAAATTGGTCCGGGAATTTCACTATAATTGGGTACTATATCGATTTGTGGTTTCATTATTGCCACATCGAGAGACTCTGTCAAAAATCCCTCTATGATCGTACCAACGGGTGTAATTGGGGCCCCATTAAGGTCTGAAAAGCAAGGTGATATCAGGGTTGGGTCGTTGGGATTCTCAACAGATAATTTACCAGCGGCTAATTCTTTATTACAATAAACGTGATAACAGCTCATGTAAAATAATTCACTGCCTTTTTTGATTGGAATGCCAAGAGTTCCATACATCAAATCATCTTTACGGCTCACGCCAGAGGCAATACTAGTAAATTGTGCTTTAGCAATGCCGGCCTGTTGAACATCTGTGGGAATCCGAAAGCCTTTGTATTGTATATATAAAGGAAATGGCTTTACATTGCCTTCTTTTTTAGTGACTTGGATAATAATAGCAACCGCTTTTAAGTTTTTGCCCTTTATATTTTTTCTACCTGCTGCTATACCGGTTATCTCAGGATACTCAAGCTTAAGATTTTGCGATGATGACCGAATATACTCTTCGGCAAGTTTAAATTGCATGGGCATGTCAAGCATATCAAAGTATACTATTTTTTTTCTGGCTGGTTTATTGAAAAAAAATGTAATATAATGACCTAAAATAATTCCAAGGAGCAATATGGATATGACTTCGATATAGGTACTCAAAAGAGACCTGCTTCCATAACTAAGAGCCACATCAATAAGATTTAAAATAATTAAAGTGATTAAAAAACTAATTAAAAGCCTATTTTGTGGTTGAGTATTTTTTGACATCACGATTATAAATTTTTTAAAGTGATTGGGTATACTTGGCTAAAGGCTTATAAAATTTTAATTATAACTAAGTTTTTTTAATGTATTGAATGTGAGTAAAATGAGTGTTTAATGTGTAAGATATTATTTATTATGATAAATAAGTAATTAACAAAAAAAAATAAAATTTAGTAAATAAATGTAGCTATTTCAAATTTTACAGCAATACGTATTTTTACCTGTTTTTTCAGAATAATTATTTTTAAGTTCTATCAGTTTTGAATTGTTGAAATTTGTTTTTTATTTCTTAATATTAAAAAAGCAGAGAACTAATTGGCCGCAAGAGGATGCAGAGTGCCATAAGTCCCGTAGGGGGGGAGCGAAGCCGAGCCATTATGCGCACGGGCATACGGTGGGCACTATCTTGGCTGTCTTTTTATGCCGTTTCGATTGAAAATCTTAGATTTCATTTAACTATCTGTATAAAAAGCCTATACCGATTTTATGATATGAAAAGTGAAAAGTTTTGCATTTGTAGTTTATTTATGATAAAAAAAATAAGTATTTTGGACAGCGCTCAGAGAGGGCTTAATTGAGGCAAAACAGTTTTTATTGGAGTAATCACAGCTGTCAAATAATAATTTAACATACCGAAATTGGACGAAATTATACTAACAAAGCAATTAAAAAGAGGTATATACAATGCCCTTTCAGCAAGGGAAGACTTTTTGGGGGTTTATAATGACTTTGATGGAATTCTAACATTTTTAAATAAAATCTGGCCACTACAGGATATGCCATCAGAGGATGACAGATATTCTAATGCTTTTGATGATGCAAGACAGCATTTAGTCCTCAACAGTGACTGGAGCCTTGAGTATACTTTTTTAGAGCGTTTCAAACTTGTGGAAGGAGAAAATATTTTTTTCAATGCCTTCCTTGAGACTATAGTTGGTCCGGAAGTCAGAAGAACAAAAGAGGAGATTCAATTTTACGCCTATCTGATCAATAGTTTTGTTGAAAAATCAGGGGCCCGTATGGCTCTTGTTGACTACTTTGAAGAGATGCCTGTTTACAAACTAAGGTCCCTTGTAAGCGCAAGTGATTTACCTTTAGAAATAAAGATAAATAATATTCCTTTTTTTAAAGAAGAGATAGAAATTGATGAATATCCCTGCTTTGTAATGCGTTACAGCCATTGGAACGACTATGGACTGCGTACCCGTATAGCACTTCAGTACAGGGTTTCCGATACCGATAGAAGCCAGGAACTATTTGTTATGATTATGAAACGGGATTCCAAAACCACATGGGATGAACTGGATGATAAATTTTTTATGTTGAAGGAAGACTTTTGTTCATGTGGTACCTCATCACATTTTTACTTTGATATAAAAGAAATACTTCCTCATTCTTATCAGAGTGTTCTTTTAGCAATTCGTGATGTGGGTCTTTTTCCAAGGATATCGGAACAGTTTGAAAATGACAACATTTTTAAAACTTCCTTTATGCGGGATAACACCAAAGAGAAAATGTTAAGGACTATCAGGTTTGATCTTAATGGTATTGATTATTATCAGGCTTTTAAATTCAATTTTAAATACAGGCCTCCTTATGCAGAGAATGATCTGCGCCTAAATTTTGATTTTCAGTCAGAAGGAGTTATACAGCACAGGGTTTACGGACTTATAGGTAAAAATGGAACAGGAAAGACACAGATACTTAATGCAATTGTTAGCAGTCTTTCACAAGAAGCTCCCAGCACAATCACACCAAGAAAGCCTATTTACGGCAAAATTTTCACCATTTCGTACAGCTTTTTTGATAAGTTCAGCGGACCTCCTGCTAATGCCTCATTCAATTATGTCTACTGCGGGCTAAAAAAAACCGGAGGTGGATGGCTCTCTGAGGATGAGCTCGTAGAGCGTTTTCATGCATCAGCTTTAAAAATTGTAGAAAAAGAAGAGGTTGGAAACTGGAAAGCACTGCTAAGTATTTTTCTACCAGCCCAAGCTGTGTTGCAAATGTTTGAAAGTGACTGGATGGGACGATGGAGTTTTCTTCCTGAAAATTTTAAAGATGTTTATTCGAAAGTGAGTTCCGGGCAGAACATTCTGCTTTTTGTTGTTACCGAAATTGTAGCGCAGATTCGTTATAATTCCCTGATACTTTATGACGAACCCGAAACACATCTTCATCCCAACGCCATAAGCGAACTTATGAATATGATATTTGAGCTTGTCCGCAGATATGAGTCTTTCTGTATAATAGCTACCCATTCCCCTATGATTATTCAGGAGCTTCAGTCCAGAAATATTTATGTAATTGAAAGGGAAGGAAATTATGTTTCTTCAAGAAAACTGGAAAAAGAGCCATTTGGGGAAAACCTTACGGTTATAACGGATGAAGTTTTTGGGAACAGGGAGGTACCCAGACATTACTTTACGCTACTAAGAAAGCTTGTGGATGAAGGCAGAGAATTTGATGAAATATTATCTTTAATTGAGAACGACAATGTGCCTTTAAGCCTTAATGCCAGATTGTTTATTAAATTATTAATATCGGAGCGAAATGAAAAACATTAGAGAATACGATGGCAGCTCCAAAACAGTCTATCTGAATGCGGTATCGAGAAAAATAGATGAGAATTTACGCACACGCCTCAATGGAATATCATTAGGGTTAGGTAATCAATATGATATCTACGATAACAATTTTAATCAAAGTAGACTTGGTGTCTTACAGAAAAATATTGGATTTAACGAAATATCTTCCGATATCAGATCTCTCTATGATTATAAAAGCGTTCCTATACGGGAACTTCGTGAAGCAATTGAAAAGAACATTCCTGCTGCGATTAGATACACATGTCAGTATTGTACATTAACACCAACAGAATCATTTGACCACTATCTGCCGCAGGAGGAATTTCCTGAATATGTAATTCATACCAATAATCTTATTCCATGCTGTAAAACGTGTAATGGATTTAAATCGTTTGTTTGGCGTAATTTTACTGGAATGCGCTTGTTCATTAATTTGTATCGCGATCCTATCCCACAACAAAGGTTTTTATTTGTTGAGATACTCGATGAAGGAAATGGAGATATAGATTTTAGATATTATCTTGATAATTCAGCAGGAATAGATAATCAGACTTTTGGTCTTCTGTTTACTCATTTTGACAGGTTGAGACTCGAGGAGCGTATGAGGAAAAAGGCAGTGGGGATCATATCTGAACTTGAGAATTCCATACTTAGTTCTAAATTAGGCTTAACTGATATTATTGCTGAAGTTAAAGCGACAGCAGAGAGAAATTTCGCTTCTTATGGTTCAAATTATTGGAAATCTATAGCTGAAATTGCTTTGGTTGAAAGTCCAATATTTTTAGCACGGTTTTTAGATCAAGATTAAAAAAAGCGTTGAGAACCTTAATATAAAAAAACATGGCAGTAAAACTATGAAAACCCTATTCACAAAAGTATTAGGTGGAAGTATTTTGGTTCTTCTTTTAGTTTATTTCGTATACAAATGAATTCATTTCGTTTTATTTGACTATACTACGGTAGTGCTAAGCAGCAACGTCAAGGACTTCTAAAATCCTTATATTTAAATATTAAATTACAACTATGACAAGTCAGGAAAAAGGAATTTTATTTGAAACCATTACAAAAGATTTTTTTGTTTTGTTATTGGAAAAAATTGGATTTACTGTTACAAAGGCTCGAGTTCAAAGAAGTGGAACCCAGCACGGATTTGATATATTAATTATATTATCAAAAGATTATACAGAAAATAAGATTTTCATAGAATGTAAAAATTATGGATCTGATTTGTCAATTGGAAATATAGTTAGGAAAGGGCTTAGCCTGGAAGCAAATTACAGACTTGATGAAAATGATCTTTTTATTGCCATTAATCCCAAATCAAATTTTGCCAATGAAGATAATTCTGAAAAGTTGTCGCCTGTTTTAAGCAATAAATTTCCTTTCAGCTATTATGCCCTTGACCTATCTAATGGGGTCAAAGAGCTGTTTGCTTTGGACAAAGTTTTTTTTGAAGCATTATATGAAGAAGAAGTGAGCTTTGAGGTTGATGAAGAGAAAGAGTTAAACCGATTTAAAAACATTATTTTTTCACGAAAACCTTTTAAAAAAATAATAATTAAGACAGAGGATAAAGTGAAATTCATTGGCGATTTTACCTTAGATGAGAATTATATAGAAAGAACCTTTTCCGAAGAATTAAGAAAAGAGGACAGTTATTTTAAAGATGATTCACAGGCGCTGGGTGCGCTTCTTAATGAGAACAGCCACATATTTGTTTTAGGAAACCCTGGAAGCGGTAAATCAACAGAATTGGTTAAACTGGCATTATCGAACTGGAGTGAGGGCGAAGTCACTGGTTATGTACCAATTTTTAAAAGCCTTAAAAACTTTACCAGTATCGATACTGTTGAGAGTTATTTACCGGAAAACTGGATGGATCTGAGTAAGATATTGTTGATTCTTGACGGTATCGATGAAATACATGATATAGAATCATTTAAGTCAAAGTTTCAGAATTTTATAGAGCGGAATGTCCACGGGAAGAAAGATTTAAAATACGTTATCAGCTGCAGAACCAATATATACGAAAGTATTGTTTTGGGTATTCCTCAATTTAAGACATTTTACCTTCAGGATCTTACTTATGATCAGGGTATTGAATTACTGCAGAAAAAATGCGGAAATTTTACACTTGAGACCAGATTTAATGTTTTTCTAAAAACTCCATTTTTAATTGACATACTTGCAGATTATATCACGGTGGAAAAAGAAGGCCCGAGCAGTACTGCCAAGCTGTGGAAAGTATATATTGACAAAAGGCTTACCCATGACAAAAAAGATAAGCTTGTAAAGATTTCAATAGATCCTCTTTTGATAAAAAAATATTCTAAAAAAACGGCATTGATTAACGAGCTGATGAAAACGAGCGTCTTTGACGAAGAAATTTTATATGCAATTTTAAAAGAAAATTCTGCAGACCTAAATGAATTTAAAAAGAACCCTTTACTGGATAAGATTGCCAATGAGGATGTATGGTTTTTTGAACATAGAAATATTCAGGAGTATTTTGCAGCACTTGTATTGTCAGAATTGAGTTTTGAGAGGATTAAAGACTTTATTGTAATTACAGAAAGCAGCAAAACACATCCTTCTCTGTTTAATACGATCTCGTTTCTTTTGAATATTATTGAAGGACAGTCTTATGAGGATCTGGTAAAATGGCTTGCAGATAATGAACCTGAATTATTGTTTAAAGCTGATTCAGACAGGACAGGTGCTTTTCAGGTTCCGGTCTTTAAGCACTATTTTACAAAACAATGCATTGAAAAGGGATTTTGGATCAGCACCAACAGAACATTTTCGGCACTGGAAATTGCAAGATTTGGAGACTGTGAGGAGAATTTAGAATTTTTGCTAAAGCTGGTGCAAGATGACAAGTGCCATTTCAGGATTGTGATTTCGGCTTTAAATTTATTGAACTTTTTTACAATAGGGCATCAGTATCATCATCAGGTAAAGAATCTTTTTATTGATAAACTAGGCAATAAAACAATTTCAAACTCAATTAAAGCGGCTGTTATAAGATGCAGTATGCATCATCAATTTTTGGCTGAAAATCAGGATTATTTAAATACAGTGTTTTCTATTTTCAAGTTGGAAGACAACCAGGAGATCAACAATGCACTGCTTTCTATGATTAGAAATTATAAAAAAATCGGTGATTTCTTCTGGTATATAAAAGGTGAATTCTTGAGAATACACAATATTGTAAAAAGAAGTGATGTTGATGATGTAGTAAGAGGCAATAATGGGATTATGGATGATATTATTGTTAAAATAAAAGATTCATCTCATTTTATAGAATTAATAAGCTTTTATTTTAATGATGAGTTTAAGCTTTCTTTTAGAAAAAACTTTTCTTCTGAACTTGTTGAGAGGTTTTTAGAGTTTAGCAGATCAGAAGAGGATTTTGTTACCCGTTTTTTAAAAGCGATTAATGGTAAAACAAATTATTATGTGCGTGACAACACACTTTTTGAGATTCTTGTCAAATGTGAAAAGGCTTTGGAGTGTTCTGTTTATTTAATTGAAAACAACCCTTTTGAGAAAGCAAGGGTAATTCTTGCGCGTATTGCTGACAGAAGCGTGCTCGAACTTATACGGGACCAGTTTCAAAAGCAGCTTATAAATTCTGAAGAGATACATGCTTTCAGGAACAATCTATGGTTCCAGAAGAAGAAAGCCAGTTATGAATTTGAAGCTGTAATGGAAGAAAGCGGTTTTAAGTTTGACAAGCCACTTTTAAAAGAAGAAGGCCTTGAGGAACTTCAGGCCGAAAATAATAGGAAAATTCAAATAAATTTTGATATTCTCTTTGACAAGACAACACTACTGAATGAAATCAAAGTCATATTTAAAGAAAATAATTTAATAATTGGTGAACAGGAAATTAGAAAAATCGAGAATGAGTGGTATGATAATGAAGACAACTGGAGCGGCTCTATTGATTCATCTATAAGTATCCTGCATACATTAGTTTATGCGTATGGAAGGCCGCTAAGTTATGCCGAAGTCGAGGATATTCTGCAGGACGGCCATGTGCAATTTCATGAGATTGAAGAATTAATAAAGCATAATGTCAATTCAAATATCAGATTTACTGTTTCAAAAGACCAGGAAAAGGCAATAAAGTCCTGGTGCGTTAAAGCATCTTCAGAAATTGGTTTCAATAAAATTATTATCACAAACGATGAAAATGAGTTTTTTTACGGGGCGGATTATTCTAAATTCAGGACTATTTTTGATTTTTTTGAAAAGTATGATTTCGAGTTGCCAAAGGATTTTTTGCTAAACTCACTTGAGTATTTTGATTTTGATTGGGCTGACCGAAAGAATCAGGAAGAATCATTTTTTAAACTGATCAGCAAAATCAATGATGCTGATTTGGCAGGGGAAAGAATTGCAGACAATATTAGAAATAAAAAATTATTTTACAATGCAGAAGAAAGACATATAGATTTTGCCTTAAATTATAATCTGCAGGATACGTTTTCTAAAATCAGGGAATACCTGAAAGAGCAAGGACCGGACCGTAATTTTGAAAAAAGATTAGAAAAGTATTTTGATCTGACCGGGGATATCGACCTGATGAAAGAATGCTGTGCGGATGTATCATCTCATAAATGCTGGCCGGCAATTAATATTTTAACCAAGCTTGGCAGAGAAACTGATTTTTGTGTGAGTAAAGCTATTGATTACCTTGAACTGCCTGTTGATGATAAGAAATATTATGTTTCCGAAGCCCTTCTTTTGTTGTTTCAGCAGAACAGAAAAGAAGCTGTTATATATTATACAGCAATGCTTAAACATGATTTAACTCATTTGACATATCATACGAATTATTCTATAGTAGATTATAAATCTTTAGAAGAAATGTTTTTTGAGATTTATAGTTATGGACCCGATCGGAATAAATTTAATAACAGCGGTGCCTTTTTAACTGCGTATGTTTCAAATTTGTCTGAAAGCGACCAGGGCTATGAAAACACCCAAAAGGTATTGAACAATATCAAGGAAAAGCTCAATAAGAAAGACCATGATTCAGAATTGTTTCACATACATGCACTTTTAGACCATTCAACAAACGGCTATATCAATTCAAAATCAAAATCAATGAATTTCGAAAATGCCTTACGAAAAACAGAAGAAATTACCAGTAGATAAGAAAATCATTTTCAAGTATTTTTTGTTTTGAATAAAATGCTTTTGTGCGGGTTTAGATTTGCCTTTCAACTGCCACCAGGATATTTAAATCCTTTGTTTTAAGTTTTTATAAATTTAGGAAAGTTCTTCAAGTATTTTTTCTGAAATATTTCTGTATCTGTAATCTTTGAGCATCAAGCTGAAGGATTCCAATAGGAGTTTTCTTGTCTGTTTGCTTCTGGAATCATTGTCTTTTATGGCATTAAATGCGACCGCGACAAACTTAGTAAGACCATCAGTACGTCTTAGAAACGTTTGAATTCTGATCTTATTAGTTTGTTTTTGTAATGCCTTGTTAAAAAGCTCGACGCTTTGAAAAGGATAACCATTGCACTGAAGTGTAAGATATGATACCATTCCGTCAGAAAGTTCGAAATTATCTTTCTCGATAAATGCCTGAAGAAATTCAAAAATGTCATTGAGTTTTATATGGTCCATCTGTGAATAATTAAAACTGATTTTATCTTCGGCTTGAAAAACATCAAGCAGATACATCAACAGCAGTTGTGATTTTTGCTTCGAGTTCTCATCATGATAATAATGTTTGGAAATTTGCCTTACAGCATAAGCCCGACTGTGTCCATTGATCCTTAAAAAACTGTGCAGCAGTAGTTCTGCTTCAGGACGATTAAAGAGGTATGAAAAATATAGTATTGAAAAAAGCCATTGTGAATCCTGGACTCCGAGCTCGGGGGCTTGAATGAGTTTTAAAAAAACGGGCTTTAAATCTGTAAAGTTTACACTGACCATATACTGAAGCGACCAGATAGAGGAGGCGGCAACATATATATTTTCTTCTCTGGTCAGCGAAGCATTAAAAAGGGCATAGGCACGCTCTTTATTAAGGCTGTTAAGATAAGCAAAACGATATAGGATACAAGCTTTGGCCTCATCAGGACCATCTTCAAGTATTTTCTCAAGTGTTTCAAAAACAATGCTCTCCAGTTCGCCTCTGTCTGCATGAATAAGCCCTGAGATGGCGGTGCCGAATGTGTTATTGCGTCCTTTTAGTGCAATTCCGTCAAAGGATGTACCTTTAGCCGGGTCAGCGGTAAAGGTTTTTATAGATTTAAAATCAAGTGCTGCATCTACAATAAATTGAAGTGTGGCAGTATCATAGGTTCCTTTTTTTAGAAGTGCTGCGGCAGTCTGAACTGCATAATCTTTATAATATTCAGTTTCAGTTTCAGGCATAATCTGCCTAAAGAGTGGGAGTATAATTTTTGGTTCACAAGAGGATTCTGACAACCCCATAAGTCCCATTAAAGGATAATCAGTATCAATTTTTGAATCATCTAACGCAGATTTTATGATCTCAATTTTTAATGCATAAGGCTCTGTTTTACAGAAATCGCGAAAAGCTCTCGAATGGTCATAAATTCCACCTTTCAATGAATCGTTACCGGATCTTTCTGCATTTTTATGATATTTTTTAAAAGAACCAATCCAGTTTTTATGGCTCATTTTTGCAAAACGTTCTTCAGATATAGGAGGAAAGATGCCTGAAGAAATCAAATTTCCTGAATAGCGTTTTTCTGTAACAGTTCCAAATTTGCGTTGAAGCTCCAGATATTTTTTAAGGAGAATCGGATCTGTATCTATTTCTGTTTTTGGGATTCTTTCAAGCAGCAGATATTGGCAGTAACCAACGAAAAGATGTTTATACTTTTTGGTCCCGTCATTGTAGATTCTTATTTCCTTTTTAAGTCTTATATCTTTTATCGTACTGATTACTGTGTTTTTTTGCAGACTATCAAAATAAGGGAATGCTTTTTCAAATACTTCCCTGAACTCAATACCAAAATCACATGAAGTTATAAACAGGGAATGCGTATTGACATGTTTGAAGAGATCAAAAATTGTATCCTTGTATTTTTCTTCTTTTCCTGCTGCTGCATAGATGATCAGCCTAAGGACAGGCTCGAAGGTTGAAGTTTTATGAACCTGAATAAAATCCATAAGCACTTCATTTTTTTCTCCTGCACAGTTTCTAAGGCAGACAGCCAGAATTCTGTAGCAAATCTCCATTCCCTGAAGTGTATCCTCATTATCAAAGTCAACGTCATAAAGATAAACTGTACTATATATTTCGGTATCGTGCTTGTCAGAAGTTTTCAAATGATCTTTAAGAGTATTTTGAAGCTTTGGAATCATCTGCTCTGGGATTTTTTCTGAGAGTAATTTTAGTATTGCCTGCCCCTGGTAACTAATGTCGATCTGCTCGTCAAAGTAATTGCCCGATAAAAGAGACTTCTGAATTTTTTCCAGACAGTAGCAAGGATCAAATTCAGCAATTCTGTGAAGTATTGTCATATATTCTTCCGAATGGGTGTCATACAGATATTCACAGCGCTCCATAAGCTTCAAAGCTATCGGATTAGTCCAATTGTCAATATAATAGAGTATTCCGGATATAAATTTTTCATCTTTTAGTCCTTCCAGGAATCTCCATACAATTGAATCTTCCACGGCAGTGTATGAGGCAAGAAAAAGCTCGCAGCTTCTTCTGCGGTCCAGCTGATCGTCTCGATTTCGATCTGCATGCAGTTCAGGTTCCAAACCATTTTGTCCTTGTGTATTTTCAGCATTAAGAAAATCCAGTAAATTTGATTCAATAGCAATGCGTAGCCAGTCCTCTGACCGGGCATGCTGCAGAAACAAGATATTAAATTCCATATTTTCTGAGGCGACTTTCATTACCATGTCAGCTTCCTGATCAGAAGGATTTTCTATGAATACCAGCCAACAGAAAACCATATGCCGGACATGATGCATTATTTCCGGATCATCGAAGAGCTCTCTGAGGGTCTGATGGTAAAGGTCAGGGTTGTAATCCCTTAAATAATGAAATATCATCTTAACGGCAGATCTGATCAGTATGGACTGCTCCTGATTTTTGATGTAATCAATAAGCTCGCTGCCTTTTTCAACAAAACGTTTTGAGAAAGTAAAGTCGTAGAAAGTCTGGTGAAAGAACTGGATATAATTTTCTTCTCTTTTGATTAGTCTTTCACTTTCAAGATAACGGAGTTCTTTTGCATATTCTTCAAACTGTGCTGCGATTATGGTAATACGCTGAAATTTGAACATGCTCTCAGCGATCTTGTAGAGCAGTTTTTTTACTTTTTTTGCAGTGACAGGATGTTTGTGAGGAATGTCTGTTACTTTAATGCTCCATAATTCCGTGTAGAGATCCTGAAGGGAGTTAACTGATAGAATGTTCCCTTTGGATTTGGCAATTCTTGAGAAAATATTAAGATGATTAGGTGTGCGAAGCAGTGAAAGCAGTTTTGCATTAACCTGTGATCTTTGGATCCCAAGTTTATCGAGTTGTTGCAGTATAAGATCATCATTAAGAGGAGCTACCGTTATTGTCTTGATATTTCTATAAGCTCTAAAAGCAGGATCATAATGAAGGTCAAATATCCGTACCGATATAATAATCCTTACATTAGGATCGTAGGTGAATTTTTCAACCAGAGACCTAAAGACCTCCAGATAATTTCTGTCAGAGGACATGGATTGTGAAAGCGCATCGATTTGATCGATCAGTATTACGACCTTTTGATACTTAATCTTACATAAATCGATAAACTGAACTACTGGTAGGGAAAGTCCAATTTTATGCTGGAGGTCCAGTAGATTGGATGACTGGAGTTTATCGGCTTTAAGTCCAAGTACCGGAATTCCCTGCAAAGTGATAGTATCGTAAAGATCCTTAAGAATTACAGTTTTTCCTTTTCCTGCATTTCCCGCCAGCATACAGATATTGAGCTGCCGGTCTGATTGATCAATCTGTGCAGGCTGTGTGATCCAGTCATGAAGTAATCTAGTTTCTTCCCGCTCTATGTGGGAATCTGGAATATCGTCAAATTCATTTTTCTCGATTTTTAAACTTGAGGAGCCTTTTTGGAGTTCATTTTGAATTCTTTGCAGATCAAATTTAGGATCTAAAATGCTGCTTAATTGTTCTTGTAATTTTATTATTTCAGAATTATCTACAACAGTGAGTACATTGAAAAATAAAGGAATTAAACTCTTGCAAGCGGACTCAAAAAGGATGCTGTCAAGATCCTGAGGAATTATTTTCCTTACTTTTATTTTAGAGAAAATTTCACTTACCAGAGGGTTTACATTTTGTATTTCAAGACTGGCAAGAGTTGGATTTTTTATATTTTTGGCAACCCATTTATAAAGATCAGCGTCAACAGGAGCAAGGCGGTTAAAATCATCTATAAAATTGCTGCACTCCAGAGAAAATCCGGAAGATACCGCTATATAATAATGGAAGTCATCAGTATCTGGCAGAAGTTCTTCATCAATGATGCTGTAAAGAACATATTTAGTTATTTCTTCGGCAAACTGTTGTTTATTTAATGGAGAGGCATATTTTTTGCATTGAATCAAGCCTGTGTTAGAGTCATTTTTTCTCAAAGCGCAGTCTCTGCCCTGATCCCTGACACCAGACATAAGGCTAATATTATCAAATGGAAATTCCGTACTGTTTAGTTTTGGCCTGTATATGCTATAGAGTAGCTCTTCAAATCTCCTGTGGTCAAGATCGTTGTAAGGGAACGATTTACCGGCCAGAGGCTGGGGTTTATCATGTTCGTTTTTCAGGTTATCCAGATTTGGAATTTCGTAGGTTACAAGAGACATCTAAAGACTGTATTGGAATGATAATTAGCAAAAGTCATTAAGGTAAAAGTACGTAAATATTAATGAATTCAAAATTGAGAATTTAATCGGTTAGCTTAAATTTTATTTAAAAGAAGTAAATCCGAATCACCAAAAAATAAAATGAGATTACAATATCCGTTGAGTTGGAATATATTATTTTTACGTTTCAAATTTTAGGAAATGCCAAGACAGCAGGAAGAAATAAGGGAGATTAACAGTTACATACAGGCATGGCTTCTGGAAATTAAAATTTCCACCACATTAAGCTATACTGACATCAACAAGGTATCCGAAGGAACTTGCTTGAAACTGCTCAACCTAATTTACGGTTATGAACTGGAGGATCTTGATAAGGAGAAGAAAAATTTTCCTGCTGTAGATCTTGGCAACAGTACTTCATCAAAGATTGCATTCCAGATAACTTCCAATACTACAAAGGACAAAATAAGGCAGTCCCTTAAAAAATTTAAAAAGCATAATCTTGATAAGCGATTTACAGGTGGCATTAAATTTTTATTACTTCACGGCACAAAGAAAACCAGAACTACTATTGAAGGTTACGAGGATATTTTTGATGGGGACAGGGATATTCTTTATTTATCTGACCTTGTCAGAGAGATTGCTGCAATTTATGTGAGTGATCAAGAACGTTTTTTTGAAATAAAAGAATTTTTAAAATTTGAATTTGGAAATTATAATAAAAAAGTTAAACCCCTCATTTTTGGAGATGAAGCTGATAAGGTTAGGCATTATTTAGAAGTTACCCTAAAAAGCAACGCAGCGGATGTGGATAATCTGGTTCATTTTGATGTGGGCAGAGCTGATTCTATGATTAATACGGAGGTTTTATTTGAGGAACCTTTTGTTGGAAAAGGGGCCGTGATTACCGGGGAGTCAGGCCACGGAAAATCACTGATAATCAGGAGTTGGGCCATCTCGCTTTGTAATAAGGATTTTGTGCCGGTCATATTGGAGGCTAAATATTGCGGCTCAGGTCTTTCTGTTTCTATTGAGAAGGTGGCTTTAGAATATGGTTTTGCCTCTGCCTTAACTTTTGTAAAAGCCTGCAGGGCTACAGGAAAGAAAATCCTGCTTGTAATTGACGGGCTTAATGAATGTACAGCAGAGACCACTGAAAGAATTATTGCAGAGCTGAAAGAGCTTTTGCGTCAATATGAAACTCTTTTTTTAATAAGTACACAGCGGCTTACCGAGAGCCTAAAAGCACTTGGAGCTGAAACCATAAAAGTCTATAAGCCTGATTCCAAATTGAAGACCGCCATCGCCGGAAAATATTCAAATTCTGTAAACAAGCTTTACCCGATTCTAGATATGGTATCCACCTGTATGGAAGCCCGGATGGTCGGTGAGATTGGAGTATTTGGTGTTGAGAGAATCAGCAGATACAGCCTGTTTGAACTTTACGTGCGAAGAAAACTTGGACCTGTGGATAAAGATGGTATTTATTTATTATCTGCCTTTACCAGAAGAATGTCACAGGAAATTTCCTTTAGTATTTCTTTGAGCCAGGCTGAGGGCATCATGCATGATAGTAAAATAGAAACAACTGTTCTTGATAGCTGTCTGGTTACCAAATTGTTGGTTAAGGATTTTGCCAGGATAAGTTTCAGTCACGAAATGCTGTTGGATTTTTTTACTGCAGCGAGTATCAGCAGATTCAATGCCGATTTTGAAGCTTTCAATAAAGAGTTTAATGCTCCAAAGAACGACGGAAAAAAATTGCTGATTATAGGAGCAATAGAAGATCCGGTAATTAGGGTCAATGTCCTTGAAAGTATTACCGATACTAAGTTAATTCTCCTTCTTTTGGAAGGAGAAGGAGGAGAAGCCAGCCAATATTGGGCAATTGAGAAACTCAACACTGTATTAGCAAGAATAAGCGCAGAAACAGAATCCATAAAATTTGCAATAGAAGTAAAAGACCATCCGGAGGTAGTCATTGAGGCGGGTTCGATTTCTGTATGGTCATCTGATGAACTAGCCTTTGCTGAAGCGGTTGTTTACCAGCTAATGAAAGGAAAACTATTGAAAGAGGTGTTTTTAATTACCTCCTCCATGGACAATAATCTGGATACTTCCTTTAATAACATGCTTGCTGAAGCAAGAGAGAAGAAAGTTGGTCTTCGAAACGGCCTGTTTCGTGCCGTTTATGACCCATTTAATGGAAGCTCATTTACAGTTACCGGCATTGCAACGCTGTTCAGCTCTCTTAATTCCGGATTTATTTCCTTTAGTGCAGCCAATGAAATTTCTTCAGAAGAGGTAGCAGAACTTGCCGGGGAAAATCAGCTGAAAAATGGCCAGTTTTACCTGCTGCTGCTTTTTTGTCGTTTTAGTGAGCGTTCCAAGGTTTTATTTGATTTAATTTTAAAAGCACTGACAGAGCGATGGGACTATCTTCCTACTGTTCTTAGAATGGAAATTTTGAATGCTGTTCCGTATTGCCATGATAGAGAGGACCAGAGACTAGCACTAATCCAGGCTGTAGAAAACATCCATTCAAAACCGGGAAACCCATTTCTATCGAGCACACTTTTTGATATACTCAGCTCTTTGGGTGCGCTTGATGATGATGCTCAGAATTATGAAGGAACGGTGCAGGCCGATTTGAATGCTATATTGTCAAATCCGGATGACGAAAATTCGTGGCATCAAGCATTTTACATGTTTGACAATCAGTTTGACCATCCTTACAGTTCAGCCTTTAGTACTGTTTTAAACGGTCTTGATAAGAGTTCTGAGAGAACTTTTTACACGATGGCCCTTCGTCATGACGACGAATCTGATGCTTTTGTAAAAACATTAATATTCATAGCCGAGAGTGTTTTGGGAGAAGCATGCTGCCCGTATCTCATTAAGTACACAAATCGCGAAATGATTCAAACCAGCATGCCTCAGGAAAGGCTTAAAACTTATATTGTTGTTTGCCTAATTTTTGCAAAATACAGGTTTCCTTTGACTAGTTCTATAAAAAGTACCGATGATCCGGCTGCGAAATTTCTCTATGCCACAGCTGAGCTTTTATATTGGATCAACAGAATTGATTTGACTGATGCTGAGATTGCAGAGAATAGCAGGGATCTAATAAAGATAATTTTTAGCGATTTGTCTCTTTATGTAGTTGATGGTCTTAAACTGTTCGAACATGCCTGCTATCAATCCTTTTCTCCTGAAACTTTTAAAAGGGAGGAAGTTAAATTTATTAATTCATGTTTCGCAAATCATCTTTTGGCAGCTTGCCGATCTTCTTTAAAACTAAGAGATGCAAGATATGTCTACAACCATTTCAATAATTCAAGGGACGTGTACCGGTATGCTGTCGACCAGATCGGATTGCAAGGAAATAGTAATGACATTATGATGCTTAGGGAGATTGCTGATGATATTGATTTGGGGAAAAATGCTGTAGAAGCCATTATGAATATAGAGAAAAAAAGTTGATGCTAAAATCGATTATTTTGATAACTTAATTGCAATTGATATGAATAATTACCAAACTAATACTGTTTAATATAGATGAGAAAAGATAATAATTTTTAAAGGCAAAAACTTATTTTAGAGCAATCTTTTCCTCTCTATTCTTTCTTTAGCTTCGATCAAAATACTATGTATTTTTTTCTCTAATTCCTTTTTAGAGGGTAGTTCTGTCCAGTATTCCGCTACTATAATTCCATCCTTGTGCATCTCAAGTAATTCAATCTGCTCTCTTGAGCTCTCTGCACATAATATAAGTCCTACCGGAGGAAGTTCTCCATCAGCTTTTTCGTAACGATCAAGCCATTTAAGATATAATTCCATTTGTCCTTTATGCTTTGCTTCGAATTTCCCCAGTTTTAGTTCTATAGCTACTAAGCGTTTTAAGATGCGATGATAAAATAAGAGATCCAGATGAAAATCTTCACCATCAATTATCATTCTTTTCTGGCGTTCCACAAAGGCAAATCCTTTACCTAATTCCAAAATGAAGGTTTCGAGTTCTCTTAAGATTGACTGTTCCAGATCCTTTTCCAAAAAGGTGTCACGAAGTCCCAGAAAATCTAAAAAATAAGGGTCCTTGAAATTATTATGAATGCCGTGATTCTCGCCGGGAATCTGCAAATTTGCTATTGTAGTTCTTTCAAATTCCTTGGATGCTATTTTTTTGCGAAGCTCTCTCACTCCTAAAGTCTGGGATGCTGCTTTCTGGGCGTAAAAGAGTTTGGCTTCAAAATTTTTCAAAGGCAGTAAACTTAAAAAATGGGACCAGCTCAATTGTCGTGACAGTGTCACGACAATTTCTTGATCGCTGAACTGTTGGGCAAATTGCATCATTCTTCTGAGGTTTTTCTCTTCAAAATTCCGACCAAATTTTACAGTTAATTCTCGTGACACTGTCACGACAATCTGCTTTCCGTAATCAGCTCTCTTATTTTGTAATGTTTTATTGTTGATCCTATTTCCAATATTCCAAAACAGCATGGTTAGTGTGCTGTTGGCTTGTGCTGCCAAAAGATGCTGGCTCTGCTCTATAAGCAGAGAAAGTTCTTTTAGCAGGATAGTGTCATCTGTGTCTTTATTTTTTCTTGTTGTCTTTGCCATTTGTATATAAGAAAGGTTATGTAAAAATAAATTAAAATCCATTTAGAATCGGTCAGAAATTTATGCTTTTATTTTTTTAAAATTAAAAAGGACTGTGAAGGATCATTTAAAAGACGTTCCATTTCAGAATGAACAATTTCCTGAATATCCTGTTTTATCTGCAGGTAATTTCGTTGAATCATGGTATTGTCCAGTTTGCGTACGACTGGTATTTCCTTATAATTTTCTTCTTCTTTTTTAATAGCATCATGATCGTTTATAATTTCCGAGTGAAAAGTTTTAAGTTCAATTTTGCAGTCCGGATTATCGGCTACTATGCCTACAAATTCACCGGAACTTAAGGATGAAATTTTTGATGGAGGAACGGCTGATTCCAATTGTTTGGATCGGCTGATTGATGTATCTGCACTGTTTATGGAAAGGTTTTCACGATCCTGCATTATTTTCCCAAAGCGCTCAGAGAGCTGTTTGGCTGTATCTCCGTTTACCTGGCCGCTGATGATATTTCCGGTAATATTTAGAATCACATCTGCCTGTTCACGTCCGTAATCTTTTCGAAGCTGGCTGAAGTCCTGTATCCCCAGACAGGTAGCCACCTTATTGCTTCGTGCGGTGGCAATCAGGCTGTCCATATTATTAAGATATATTGTTGGGAATTCATCGAATATTAGACTACTTTTAAGTTTTCCTTTTTGATTGACCTGTTTGATTAAACGGCTCACATACAGGGAAAGAACAGCTCCATAGGTTTGGATTTTCTGAGGGTTGTTTCCCATACATACAATTTTGGGCTCGAGAGGATTATTGATATCCAAAGTAAAATCATTTCCTGAAAGGACATAGTATAATTGAGAAGATGCAAGCCTGGCCATAGATATTTTCGCAGAGGCTATTTGTCCTTCCAATTGCTCCATAACGTCTGCGAGATATGCACTGACAAAAGGATTGATAAGTACTTCTATTTCTTTTTCTGTTCTGAGCAATGTAAAGAGCTGGTCATAATCCAGCTGCATGAGTTCAATTACATGGGGCAATGTGCAGAATTCTCCATTATTGTATTTGCGGAGATACCAGATAATGGCGGTCAGGAAATTGATTGGGGATTCTACAAAAAAGTCACCCTGCTTTTTAATCCATTCGCGGTTAAGTCCCAAAAGAATAGTGCGAGCAGATTCAGAAGCATCGGTAATGTCAGTCATGGATTTTGGATCGAGCGGGTTGCATCTGTGGGTACGGCTTAGGTCATCAAAGTTGATGATATAAAATTTTGGTTCCACAGCATAAAAATGTCTGTATTTCAGCCAGGTATTGTAAGCTATTATGGTCAGGTCAGCGTATTTAAAATCATAAACAAACATGCTAAATCTTTTTCGAATATGCTGGGTAATGACATGGCGAATTACAAAATATGATTTGCCTGATCCAGGAGTTCCAGAAACTAATAACGAACGAAAAGGGTTGATGATATTAATCCAGCTATCTCTTACTTTATCTTTCAGATGATAACGTGCAGGCAGGTTAATCGAATATTCATTCTCCAGCAGCCTTTCTTCCTGAGGGAAAGTTTCGTTTTCCTTATTAAAAATATCTTTCCCACTGAGCCTTTTTTTAATAATTCGCGAAAGCAGCGTTCCACCTGAAAGTATCAGAAGAAAACCAATGGATGTGATTAATATATATACTATAACACTATAGATTACTTCTGTTTTCAGAAACAATAAAAGATAACTGATGAAGTAGATCAGGATACCTATTATGACATAGGCAAAGGTCGTTTTGTAGTTCAGTTTTTCATCTTTGCGGCCTTTAGCCCCCATAAGGGAAATCGCTAAAAATCCGAGTGCAAACAATTTACATTTGTGAAAATTATTCAATAGTCCTGTATTGTATATGTTACGCAGTATAGCATCACTAAATTCACTCACCAACTCCCATTGTTTGAAAGCGCTATAACATTCATAATAAAAATGGATACTCAATAATACAATACTAATGAGTCGTGTCATATCCAAAATTTTTCTAAGCGCCTGATCATTTTCTCCTGTCTGCATTCCCATGGTCTTTAATTTTTTTATTGATTATCAGATTGCCCTTTTCTTTTTCTCTTTTTTCGTCTGCCTTTTAATTGTCCGGGTATATAATCTCCAGTAAATTCATATTTAAGAATAGAATCAATTAGTTCTTTTATATCATGATCTGCAGATATAATTTTATCCGGTTTTTCATCTGCACCATCACTGGATGTATTTTCAGTAATCTCAGATTTCCTTTTAGATTCTGTTTCCTTTAAAACAGGCCCGGCTTCCCCACAGCGCTGCTCAATAGCTTTGGCAGCATACAGCTTGCCTAAAATACTGCCGTTGCAGACACATTTTGTGAGGTGATCTACATAGGTAATTCCAAATAAAAATCCCTTGTCATTTCTTCTGCAAACCATAGCAATACCTTTTTTCTGCAGTATGGTTCCGAGTTGTGAAAACGATATTCTTTTGCCGCTCAGAAAAGCAAGATCAATTTCATTTTTGACCCTTTTCAAATTCTCAGACCGCGCTTTTTTATTTGATATAAATTTCTTTTCCAGATTCTGCAGCGTTGGCTTATTGTAAAAACTGCTGGCTTTAATTGGAACACCTATCAGTTTTTTATCCTTATCTATTATCCTGTATACAAGTCCCCTGTGCAGAAACATTTTGGAGTTTTCACTGCCGCGTTCTGCCGATACATTATATAAGTTCAGTACAGCATTTAGTTCCCCGATCGTGGCAAACTTATAATTGGGAATTACAGCGTTTAAAACGCCGGAAATTGCTTTTTTAGTTTCGGCGGTGCCATATTGTACTTTACTATTATTTATAGTTTTCAGCTCGGTCTGCTGCTTTTTATCTCTGTCTTGTGCACGAACCAGACAAAAAGTATTTTCAATTTCCTTCCGGGCTTTTTCCGACTGGTTTTTTCCAATATTTTGCATATCAATTCGCCTGCCGTCAGACTGTACTCTTATCGACACGATATGGATGTGGGGATGTCCGGAATCGTTATGCTGGTAGACCAGATAGGGCTGTTTTCCAAAGCCGATTTTACTCATATACACAGATGCAATTTCCATCAGCTTTTCTTTTGAGAGATGTATTTCCGAAGGGTCAAAATTGAGTGATATGTGTACGCTGTTCCGGGTTACATTTTCATTTAATTCGAGTTGTTTCAACAATAGTTTTAATTTAAAATCAGCAGTCATCTGATCCACATCCATGGGATAATTTCCTTCGCCGATGCACTGCGCGACACCCAGGGAAACTTTGTTTTCATTGTACTGGAAAATACTTCGAAGGGAATGTCCTGTATTTATGATTGCAACCATTTTTCAGAAAGATTTTTAATACAATCTTTAATTTGGCCAATCGAATTTAAAAGCACTTTTTTCTCCAGTTCATACGCTGTAATCCAGTGTTTGAATTCGGGAATCTGCACCAGTGTGTGGAGCTTTTTGACGGCCTGATTAAAGTTGTTCCCAATACCATTCAAATCGGTTCTGAGAAGAATTAGCTCACTCATTAATTCATCCAGAGATTCATTGCGGTATTTCATCACAATGGGTTTCTGCAGGAGATTTTTTCTTGCAAAATCACTTAGTTTGGGGCAGGTCGATTTGATAAAATTCTTCTGCAGTATTTCATATTCAGCATTGGTTAATCTTAAATGTATCCATCTGATCCTGTTTTTGTTCTGTTCTTTCATCATCTGTCTTTTTCATTTTCAATAATAATTTTTCTTGCAGTATTACTGCCCACGAGCTCCGAGTAAAAGGGCAGCAAGATATCGGTTGTGATACAACCGGACATCTTGCCGATTGCAGGAACGGGGCAATCTTTGAGCTTCTGTTTAAAAAAAACATTTTTTTTTATACTGCTTAATAATATATCTGATAAAATTATCAGGAACATCTCATAAGAGTTATCAATTGTAATAAGTTAAGCCGTACTTAATTTGACACTAAATTATAAAAGCCGTTGGTGCTGAGCAATCCCCTCTATATTTTGAATGGGGTAAATTGTCTGTAACTTTTTATTTTTACTAATCAAATATTATTAATTTAAAACACGTGAATTATGATTACAAAAAATGATGTTGCCAAGGTTTTTGATACTGTACTTAGTATCCCTGGCATGTGTGAAATGGTGAAGATTGATTTGAAAATTTCACGAAAAAATGTACTATTATTAAGCCATATTATTTCCGATGGACTTACAAATGAAAAGGATGCTTCAAGTCTGCTCGGAAGCATAGGAGAGGAGGGATTTTCGGAACTCAAAAATCTTTCCGAGGAATGCCTGCAGAAAGCGGGACTTGTCGAGCTCAATCAGAAGCTGATTACCCTTAGCGAGGCTTGTAAATCTTAAATAAAAATGCAAAAGAATAAAGGTGCTTTAGAGATACAATGTATTTATAAAGCACTTTTTATTTTCGGAAGTACTAATTTAAAAAGTCTTGTTTTTGACAGCATTTGTCTTGTTTTTGATATTAATTTAAAAACAGTTGCTATTTACTTTTGATCTAGGATGTTATTCAAAAATTCTAAACTTTAAATTATAGATTATGAATTTGAAAACCAATATCAAAAGAAATATCATTGAAGTAGTTTATCTTCTTTATGTTCTATTGTTTGTTTATGCTGCAGTAAGTAAATTGTTGGATTTTGAAAACTTTCAGGTACAAATTGGCCAGTCTCCACTTTTAAGTGCGTTTGCCCAATGGGTCTCCTGGCTGGTTCCTATAATTGAACTGCTCATTGCATTTCTGCTATTGCTACCTAAGTTTAAAAATCTCGGACTATATGCAGCATTTAGCCTGATGATTATGTTCACGGCCTACATTTTTATCGTACTTCATTACAGTTCTTTTGTCCCTTGTTCCTGTGGGGGTATATTAGAGAAGATGAGTTGGGAGATACATCTTATATTTAATCTGTTTTTTGTTTTATTAGCTGCACTGGCTATTATATCTCAAAATGATTTTTCAATAAAACAAAAAGGTAATAATAGTTACCTGCCTATAAAAAAAATGGCCACGTTATCAGTTCTGAGTATAGGCGTGATCATAGTGTTATTCCTGATATCAGAAAAAATTATGCATAATGAGAATCCCTTTATAAGACGCTATGCTAATCACCCCGCAACTTTTCTTGATCAAAAGGACCTGCAGTTTAATTCATACTATTTTGCTGGTGTAAACAGAGGGCGAATATATCTTGGTAATTATACCACAGCTTTAAAGCTGCTTTCTTTTGATAGTAAGCTGCAAAACAAACTGGCACATACCATCATCTTTGACCCTAAAAAGATTCCTTTTCGAAGGGTTACAATCAGGTTAAAGGAGCGTTATTTTTATTTGAAAGATGGAAGTGTACCGGCAGTCTTTCGTGGAAGTATTTCAGATTGGAAAATTAACACAGAGATCAAAGGACTGCCGTACTTTAATCAGGCAGAGCCGATGGATAGTTCCTCTCTTGTATTTCGCTCGAATAACGGACTGAATCTGGCCAATATATTGGGAGTATTCAGATCTGATAAAACCCCTAAAATAAAATACAATAGTTCGCTTTTGCAAAAGCAGATTGATGGCGTTTTCGATACCGATGGCATGCTAGTGTATAATGAAAAAACAAATAAAATAGTATATGTTTATTTTTATCGCAATGAGTTTATAGTAGCAGACAAAATGGGAAAACTCGATTATCGCGGCCATACTATTGACACTACAACCAAAGCAAAAATAAAAGTATCTTATTTAGAAGATCGCCAGGTGCGCAAAATGTCTGCACCTCCCTTTATTGTCAATGCAAATGTTGCCGTTTACAGCAATCTGCTATTTATACATTCCAAAGTAAAAGGGCAATATGAAAATGATAAACTTTGGGAACAGGCTTCGATAGTTGACCTTTATGATCTAAACAAAAAATCTTATCTAATGAGTTTTCCAATTTACAATATTGGCGATCAGAAACTAAAATCCTTTATTGTTACTTCTACATCTCTATATGCTATAATTGGCAACTATCTAGTGGTTTACGATTTGAAAACAAGTATTAAAAAAGAAATGAAAGGTGGGGATCTGAAAAATTACTAACCTTAAAAATATATCGGCCGATATCAGGAGACAGATCGAAAACCTGTATAAAAAAGTAGATCAAGTTATAATTTAATATTTAGTATTATGAAAACATTATTTTTAAAAAATGTTGCACCCTTAGCGGTAGTAACATTGGCAATTACGGGAGCTTTTGCAACAATGTCAATGCAAAAGACGGCTTCGGCTGCAATACCTAAATTGGGGTATTCATTGAACGCTCAGGGAAACTGTACTAATACCTCACAAGCCTGTGAAACTGATGAAGATGAATATGTTTGCAGAATAGGCGGGGGAACTACAACAGGTGCCCAGGCTTTTGGAAAGGATAACAATGGAAATTGTGTTGAAGTATTATATCGTCCTTGAAAAAAGATTAGTTTAAAAGTAATCTTAAACTGCGATGCCGTTCCAATTCGGAACGGCATCGTTTTTATTTGTCACAATAAACTACATTGTGCCCCTATTGATCCAGTCATTTGTTTTCTCATCTTTGAGATAATGCCCAAACCATTGCAAAACCCTTTGGGTAAGATCTTTTTGATTAATAGGATTAAGCAGTGTATGTCCTTCCTTTGGATACTGAAGAAAAATACTTTTCTTTCCTAATCTGCGCAGAGCCAGATAATAGGACATACTTTGATGAGAATCTACCTGAAGGTCTTCTTTTCCAGTCCACATTAAAAGTGGTATCTGCAGTTTTTCGATAAATTCAAGCGGAGAATTTCGATCAAAATCAGCGCGATTAGTAAAAGGCGTTTTTTGCCCAAGGCGCCATCCTCCGGACGCAAAGCGCCACATTTCGGGACGGGTTGTGTTGACTCCAAGTTCAAGGAACCTTCTGGTAAGATCTGTAATAGCTCCGCTTGCTATAGCGGTTGCAAAGATCGGGGTCTGGTTGATGACAAAAGAAGCTTCGTATCCTCCAAAAGAATGTCCCTTCAGCGCTATTTTAGAAGGATCGACAAATCCAATTTCTATTACTTTTTTTGTTCCAGAAACTACGCAATCTGTTGTTGAAGGACCAACATTTCCCTTCTCGTGCTTGATATCCGGCAAAAATACAAAGTATCCTTCTGAAGTAAAAACAGCTACATTAAAGCCCGATTCATTGTATAGCGAGGGATTGTAATATTGATGCAGATCATCTGATTGCACTTCATAAATACTAACAATCATTGGATATTTTTTATTGGGATTAAAATTGGCAGGATAATATAAAATTCCTTTTAATTTTTCGTTTTTAGAATTCTGAAAATATATCATTTTATTTTTTCCCCAATAGTAACTCTCATGCTGCGGATTGCTCTGAAAAACACACTTTAATTCTGATTTTTTCTCTTTGGAAATTAATCTTGGAGGCAGGCTGAAACTTTGCTCAATACAGAAAATTTTCTGCTTTTGCGGTGCATAAGTGAATTCGTCGAAAAAGGAATCTGCATAGATAACTGGCTTTTCCCCAATATCTTTTTTCCAGTTAAAATATCCTGTTTTTCCATCTTCTCCCACTGCTCGAAGAAATAGTTCCTTGTTCAGATCGTATTGTTCAAGTAAGCGGGAATTATAAAGATATTTTTCAGTATTTCTATTTGCAGTAAGATCCAGACGATATTGTATGTTCACTTCTCGTCCATGAGTCAGTCTTCGGGAAGCACTCCCATCAGGTTTAATGGCCCAGATATCAAACTCGTCGCAAAGCAAAATCTCATCGTCAGATAAACTCCAGCCAGGATTCCCAAATGCAAAATTATCTTTTAATTCATGTACTTTTCCAGCAAAGGGAATACCTAATTTTGCTGTGATATTGATATGTTTTTTTTGGGCAATATTATAAATCCACCAGCTATTATCCCTGAAATAAGAAATGTATTTACCGGTGGGTGAGACAAACATATCTAAATAATATGCGGATTGTTTGGTTAGGAAAATATTTTTTTCTAAAGTCTTTAGATCCAATATAAAGTAATCTCTTATACTGTTGTCATCGAATAGAGGTTCATACTGTTTTGGGTTGGATAGAACTGCATATTTATGATTTGTGGAAAGTACAATGGAGGGTAATTCAGGTGTGGTAATTTGGGTGAAATTGCCAGAGAAGGGATGCCACAACGCTACTTTCGGGCTTTCATCAAATTTTCCATGACGCTGTTCCTGCGTATACACCCATTTGTCATTTGCGTTCCAGATTTCTACATTGGAATCTTCTGGATTGCGAGGTATTTTTTTTGCTTTTATAGTAAAGAAGACTTTTTGCAGATCGTCAGAAATAATAATTGCATCGGTTGAAAAATTTATAATAGAAAAGCCTTGCGGAAAACCTTTCTGTGTGGCCGGATCAAATTTGAATAATTTATCATTTTTAAGAGTAAATAGACACAGAGATTCAATTGATTCTGCTGCAGAATTTGCATAGAAAACGACTGCTTTGTCATCCTTTTGCCATGTAAAAGTATCAAAATTAAAATCTCGTGAATTGATAATCGATTTGGAGTTCTTTAACTTTGAAAGGTCAGTTAAAAATACTGAGTTTTTACCATTAAATGAAATGGAATATACCAATTGATGTCCACCGGGACTCACAGAATAATAGGTAACATCATGTATTTCCTTAAGGATTTTTCCAAAAGGTTTTTTAATGATTAAGGTATTTGTTTTTTCTGAGTCAGTAACAAGTAAAATCAACACATCAAGCGACGGGCAGTAGGAGTAATTTCCAACTTTGGGAGTGATTTCTTTTCTGCCTGTTACCGGATCGGTAACATGGATTTCATTATTTATAGTACAGACAAAATAATTATCCTTGGTAAAAACAGATTGATTAGCAGAGGGAAAGCTGAAGTTTTTATCATTATCAGTACTACGAACAAACAATGTATCGGCTCCACTTTGATAACTCATCTTATAACTAGTCCATTTTTCATCTGGAGCTATTTTATCCATTTCAAGACTGCCCCATAAATGATAGTCAGCTGCTGTCAATTGTTTTTTTTGCACCACCTGCCCCCATGAGGGACAGGCTACTAATGGCAAAATAAAAAATAAAACCAGAGACAATGCTCTTAAAAAAAACTCTTTAAAAAACAGGGTTGTATTGAGAAAAAACATCATATAAAATTTTAATATCCTGGGTTTTGAGGCCGCAGATTTGGATTTGTACTTAATTCATTTTGGGGAATAGGCAATAAGCTGTCAGTAGAATTCCATCCCGGTTTTATAGTAGAGAGTGAAGCGTCCAATTGTTCAAAGCGTTTAAGGTCAAAAAACCGGTGGCCATGCTCTGCAAAAAACTCCCATCTTCTTTCCTGTACTATTGCATTTAATATTTCTTCCTTACTTGAAGCAATGGTGTTCCCTAATCCCGCGCGGTTTCTAATTTTGTTCAGATCTTCCTTTGCGCCAATAAAATCCCCTTGCTCAATCCTGGCCTCGGCACGAATAAGGTACTGCTCGGCAAGACGAAAGATGATAGAGTACTCTTTTGATACAGCTGTATTATTTTGTTCCTTGTATTTAAAGACATGGTACCATGTGGTACTTCCTTTGGTGATCGGTTGAATCCAATTCGTTTTTCTCAAATCACCCATTGGAAATGAATTGACTAATGCCGGATTTAGAGACATAGTGGTTGGCGGACCAGTCTGGAAAATAAATAAGGAACCTTCTTTGGTATTTTGTCCAGCTGCAGCTGACTGCAATTGCCAAATCGTTTCTCTTGAAGAAATTAGAAAAACCTTTGTCGGATCTTCCAAAGAAAATATTTCCGTTTGGTTCAGTACTGCTGAAGCTTGGTTTGCCGCCTGAGCATACAATTTGTTATTCAGGTATACCCGTGCCAGTAATGCCTGGCAAACTAATTTATTTGGGCGCGTCCTGTCACTGCTGCTGTAGGTCTCTGATAAAAGCAAAATGGAATTTTCCAAATCAGCAATAATATTTGCATATACTTCACTGCTTTGATCCCTGCTTACCGTACTGTTTTTTTGATAATCGGTTGTTTTGATGTAAGGAACATTTCCAAAAAGACTGGTCAGATAAAAATGAGCCAGCGCACGTATAAACAAGGCTTCACCTTTGAGCTGATTCTTGTTTTCAATCGAGAGCGAAGTGCTGTTTTCTACACCTTCCATTAGTGAATTGGCAGCATAAATTTGATTGTAGGAAGTATTCCAATACCCTGCTATAATTGAGCTGGAAGGCAATACTGCATTATTGTAGAACTGCATACTTGGATTAGATGGGTTTCCATACGCTATTATTTCATCTGTATAATTTCCCAATTGATTGGTTAATCCTGTATTGGTACCTGTTAAAGGACCCGTATCCCTAATTTTAGCATAAATGTTTATCAGTGCTGCATTCGCGGTTTCATAATTCTCAAATACAGCGTTGCTGGTGAGTTGTGATTTTGGAAGATCAACTTCTACAAAAGAATCACAACCGTTAATTATAAATAGGAAACTCAATCCCACTACGCATTGTTTAGTTAGATGTATCATTTTCATTGAATTAAAATGTTATTTGTACGCCAGCTGTAATCACTTTAAGAGGGGGAAGGAAACCGGAAGTTGTAAATTCAGGATCTCCATCTTTGTATTTTGTGAAGGTCAAAAGGTTCTGGCCCTGAAGCATGATTTTACAATTGGTTTCTTTAAGATTTAACGGCACTTCATAGGTAAGGGAAATATTTTTTAAGCGAATAAAAGAAGCATCTGCTATGATGGCATCACTCTCAGAATAATAAAAATCGGCTGTTAATGCATCACTGTTGTAACCTGTGGTGTTAATTTGGTAAAGCGAGCTGTCTCCAGCTTGTTGCCATGAGTTACTTATCCTGCTTTGCTGATTGGACATCATTCCTGCAGGACCCATGGGAAACAGGCGATTTTTTTGCTTTACGAATTGAAAAAGAAAGTCAAGGCTCCAGCGATTATAAGTCAATTGATTTTGGATACCACCGAAGTATTCGGGATTCAGGTCAGCGGTAATTTGTCTGTCTTCAGGAAATGAAATAACACCATCATTGTTGGGGTCTTCAAATTCATAAACGCCTGTTTGAGAATTAATACCCTTATATTTATAAATCAGCGCAATATTGAGCGGTTCGCCAATTCTATATTGTTCTTTATAAGTAGAGCTTTCCAATCCGGGAAAACTAACCAGTTTATTTTGGGCAAATGTGATATTGAAATTTGTTGTCCACTGAAAATTTCCTTTATTGAAATTCACTGTACGGAGTGTCAGCTCCAATCCACTATTTTCAACAGTTGCATCGAGGTTAGCCTGTATGGTTGTAAAGCCTGTAGTTCCGGGCAGCGGTATGCCTACCAATTGATTTGAAGAACGGTTTTGGTACCATGATGCTGTTGTAAAAATGCGATCATTTAAAAAGCCCAATTCCATTGCAAACTCCAGTTTTTTGTTGATCTCCCACCCAAAATTAGGATTGAAGAGCCTTGAAGGCTGTAACCCAATACTTCCATTGTAACTAATACCCGTAGTGGTGTAGGTATTTAAGAATTGATAATCTCCAATTTGATCATTTCCTGTTGTCCCATAGCTTGCTCGTATTTTTCCAAAACTCAGCCAAGTGCTGGATTTCATAAAACTTTCGTTTGTGAAAAGCCAGGCAGCTCCAATAGCCCCAAATGTGGAGAATTGGTTACCAGGTCCAAAACGGCTTGAACCATCACGGCGTGCGGTAAGATTTAAAATATAGCGCTGCTGCCAATTATAGTTTAACCTTCCAAAAAAGGCTTGATACTTATATTGTGTTTCATCATTTTGCAGTACTGTAAGGGTTTTGGCAGCCGCTAAGTTGTAAATAAGACTGTTAGAACTGAAGCCGCTGCCAGACTGATATAGGGTTTTATTACTTTGGTTTTGAAATGTAGCTCCTAAAAGGATACCGAATTTTCCTTTTGCAATATCTTTTTCCCAATTGATTTGCGGCTCAGCAATCCACGAAGAACGATTGGTTATATTGCTGTAGATAGTAGAACGCGAACTGCTCACGCTATAAATAGGGTTATAAACAGATGAAGGAGAAGTACGTGTTTCTGTGGTACCTAAATCTGTATAGCCAAAGCTGCTTTTTACTGTAAGATTATCAGCAAGTTCATAAGACAATACAGTATTGGCGACAAGATCTTTCGTTTTGGATTTAAATTGAGCGTTGAGGTTTCCAAGGGGATTTTCCCAAGTTTCATTCTCCCAGTTCAAAGAACCGTCGGGATTGTAGAGTGCGGGCGCATTAGGAGCAAGGGTACGCGCATAATAGGTGAGATCAAAGGCCGGCTGATCGTTATCCTGCACATTATAGACAGCTGAAAAATTCATACGAAACTTATTATCCTCCGAGCGATGATTGATGTTAATCTGTGCACCTCCTTTGTTATAACCGAAATCTCCGGGATAAACTACTGATTCATCATGGTAATTACCACTTAAGAGAAATTGGGTATGTTCTGATCCGCCAGAGACCGCTCCCTGAATATCGCTGATTTGAGAAGTTCCACCTATAAGCTCTTTCTGCCAATTGGTATTACGGTTCTGATCCCATGTTCCATTAATGTCATAATCAGTTTCACCGTACTCTATACCATCATTTATGAAAGCTTGTTTTCTCATAGCCAGATATTGTCCGGTATTCATAAGATCCATAAATTTTGTTACTTTTCCGGCCCCGGTCGAACTTGTGATGGTGAATTTTGTTTTCCCTGCTTTTCCTTTTTTAGTTGTAATCAATACTACCCCATTAGCTCCACGAGATCCGTAGATAGAGGTTGCATCGGCATCTTTCAGGACTTCAATACTTTCGATATTATCTGGATTGATGCTGTTGAGCGGACTGGTAGCAGTTGGGTATATGGTAGAGGTCTGTCTATATCCAATTGGATCAGAGGCATAGGGAACACCGTCAATGATGTAGAGCGGAGCATTTGCAGTAGAACGCACACTGTTCTGACCCCTGATTTTGATATCAAAACCGCCGCCGGCCACACCTGTGGTCTGAGTTATGCTTACCCCGGCCATTCTGCCCTGCATGGCAGCTAGAACATTAGTTACAGGCTGCGTCTGAATATCTTTAGAAGTAATACGGGCTATATTTCCTGTACGTTCACTTTCTTTTACAGAATAATATCCTGCGTTAACTCGAACTTCCTGCAGGGTGGTCGTATCATATATCAATTGAACATCGACTTTTGTACGACCATTTACAGGTACTAGTACGGTTTTAAAACCAATAAACGACACTATTAAAGTATCCTGCGGGGAGGCAGAAAGACTGTATTGCCCACTATAATCTGAAATAGCTGTAGAATTAGTTTTATTCTTTACAGCAATAGTAACTCCTGGCAATGGATTGATGCCATCTGTGATAGTTCCCTGAATATGATGCTGTTGGAAATTAGAGAGGTTATGCCTAAAAGTTTTTTTAGCATAAACGGATGAAAAAGACAAGAGCATACCCATAAAAATTAGGCAATAAAGATCTTTCCCATCCTTGTAAAATGAAAAATTATTCATAATATTGGATTGGTTAGTTGAACGATGGTTTGATTGGCTACGGTCCTCTATGGTTGTTTGGCGACGAAGTAGAGGGCCATTTTTTATGCATTAAGTGGAAGTCTTAATTGACATAAAGAAGATTTATTTAAAACATAAGCAATAATTGTTTTTAAAGGTTGGACTTCTTTGATACGAAACTTTAAAAAAGAAAAGCTATTGCCAAGAATAATAAGAGAGTTTGGGTAATAAAAAAGGCGCGGAACTCAGCTTATTGACTTGAGGTACTGGAAATACCGAGGAACAATAAGTGAGCCCACGCCATAGGCGTGAGCATCTTACTTATCCTCTCGTTCCTTTTAAATTTCCAGTTTTCAAGTCGAGATTCTAAGCGAATGCTTCAAATATTTTTATGTGAAGAATCGCAAATATATAAATTCAATCACAAATATAATAAAAAAAACTCACAACTACACATATATGTGTAGGATTAATATTTTTTTATACTGCAAATTTATCTTGTGGAAGAAAAAGAAATAAATAAGGTACAAATTGCTCTTGGAGCTACTATAAGGAAAATTAGAGAGGAGAGGACTAATTATTCACAATCTAAGTTAGCTGTTGAAATTGGCATGTCAGAAAATCAGGTGAGTAGAATTGAAAGAGGCGAAACAAACCCAACAGTCAAAACCCTAACCATAATTGCAAAAGCCTTAAAAGTTGATATAAAGGATCTATTTGTATAAAGTAATAGGTATAAATTACTCTTAAAAAACTACTCCATTTCAATTTGATTTACGTAAAAATTAGAAAAAACTATATTAAATACAAAAGATGCTTAGGCATCTTTTTTTATTTCGTTGAAATTATAAAAACACGTATTTATACGGGGTCTCTCTATTTATTAAAAAACTAATTTGCCATTTCAAGGTATAATTATGGAAAACCGTAAAAGAAAATGAAATTGGTTACGTAAGTTTGATAGTAAGAGATTATAAATGGCATAAAGCTATCTGATAATGTGCGTTACTAAGCCATTCTATGACAAGAATAAACGAGTTATGCGTGATACTGCCCAAACTAACTAAAATAAATAATATCAGAAGAATCTATAATGAAAATTAAATTCCCTTGTTCAAAATGTTTTATTGAACGCATAGAAACAATAGATTTTATTCAAGTTCAAGACGGAAGTTTATATTTTTACACTTGTTCGCAAGGTCATAAAAATGTATACTTTGAAAAAAATGAAAAGTTTGAGTTATTGATGGAATCTGCTGTATATGCAATTCTTGATGGTTATTATAGAGAAGCTGTTTCATCAATGTCAGCAAGTTTAGAACGCTTACAAGAATTTGCTATTAAAGTATTATGTAAAGAAAGCGAAGTTTCAGATGAACTCTTTAAAACGTCATGGAAAGAAGTGAGTCAACAATCAGAAAGACAACTAGGCGCATTTATATTTTTATATACTCAGAAATACAAATCTATTCCAGATACTTTAAATAGTAATGAAAGAAACTTTAGAAACGATATTATTCATAAAGGAAAATTTCCAACTTATGAAGAAACTATAAAATATGGACAAAGAATTTTAGACATTACATTTAATATTCTTAGTAAGCTTAGAAGTACATCTGAACAAACAATAAGAAATTTTGCAGACCAAAAACAAGAAGAAATGTTTAGAAAGTTTGAAGAAATTAATGAAGACCCATTTACGGTATTATCACCAAACATAATAAACTTGCATTATCATATTTCAAGTTTTGAGAAAACAAACTTAGTTGAATATTTAGAATTAGCTAAAATAGAACATAATAAAAAAAGTACGAACGCATAACAGCTACAATGGATTTTGGCAATTGGTTTAATGGAAAGTTGGTTTTGGATTTGGGATGATTTGGTAAATCCTAAGAATGGGCTTAATTTAGTACCAAACCCGCTGTAGCACCAAGACGTTAGGGCAAGCATCAAAAATGACACACATTAACAATTAACCAAACGAATTCACAATGATAATTGAAACATATACAAATTTAGCAGAAAAAGCAAACCACTTTGACACCGTTAATATTGACAACAAAGCAGACCTTGACAATCTAATTGCAAAATGGACACAAAAGGACAATGATAAAAAAATGATTTTTCGCGGATTGACGGAAGCCAAATATAAACTGATTAACTCTGCTCAACGTTTTTGGAATGGAGAAGAATTAGACAAACTTGGAAGAACTTATAAAGATTTTATTCAAACTGAAATAGACAAAGCCAAAACATTTCAGAACAACCTTTTGATAAAATTTTACGATGCTTTTGGACATACAGCTTATGATTTGTCAATTTTAAGTTTTTTACAACACTATAAAGCACCCACTCCATTACTTGATTTCACTTATAATTTCGACAGTGCATTATTCTTTGGTACTGACGGATTAACTCATAGTCCATCAACAGACATTGGTAACTATTTTTCTATATATGCAATCAATACAGAGGAAAAAGACTTCACTTCATTTATCTCACATTTAGATTCCAGTATTTTGCAAATTGACAGTATCTTGGAAAGTAACAAGGAAATCGAAATTGATACTACAGAAATCTTAAACAAATTTGAACAATTACAATACAGTCATTTTCATGAACTCACACTTTTTTATCTCCCTGGATATATTCAAGGTGGCACTTCTTTCACTATTGCTAACAAACCCAATTTTAAATTAGTTTACAATCAACATAACCTTAATATAATTAATCAAGAGGGATTATTTGTATTTAATTCCGACCCAACACATCCTTTAGAAGATTTTTTTAGCGGTGGTTCTGGGACAGGTTTTCAATCAACATTTCAACTACCAAAAATGAAGTGTTGGAATATTCACAAGAGCTTAAACGAATACGTAGTTAGACACCTAACAGAGAATAGACCATGGCCAATAAATAAAGAATTCATGTATCCACAAGAGGAATTTATTGCAAGTAGTGCTTTTAAGCAATTCAAGAACTTCACATAATAAGCGACGAATGCCAGCCCCTAACAGCTTGGCGATATTGGGGTTTTAGGCTGAATTTAAAGATGGTTTTGTATTTGGAAAATTTGTGTTTAACCGAAAAATCTCGCATCTTTATTCCCAACCTCGCCAGGCACCAGAACGTTAGCTGTAATATTTCCAGAAAAAAAGAATTATATGAAATACATAAAATCAATTATTATCTTATTTATAATTGCATTTTCATTATATATCGGATATAACGCAATTTTTCCATATAATTCTCCTGAATGGATGGGATTCGCCCCATATGATGCAGTCAAAAGTGGTGCAGAACCAAAAAAATTATGGGACTGGTTAGACTTACTAATTGTTCCTTTATCAATTGCAACAATCGGCTGGATATATAAAGAATATGAAAAATCCAAAGATGAAAAAAAGGACTTTGAAAATAAACAAAATGAGACATTAGATTCTTACTTCAGAGTTATTTCTGACTTAATAATAAAATCAAATTTGCTTGATATTCATTTAAATAAAGAAAGTAAAATTATTGCTAGAACTCGTACAATTGTTGCGATAGAAAATCTTAACGATGAAAGAAAAGGGCAAGTTCTACAATTTTTATATGAATCTAAATTAATAGATAAAGATATTATAGAATTGATAGGTGCTAATTTTAGAACTTCTGAAGTTTCTGGAATAGTATTAAAAGACACAATAATAAAAGGTGTTTATTTTTGTAATTCAAAATTTATAAGATCTTATTTAGATCGTTCCGTATTTACAGCTTGTGATTTTACTAATACAGATTTCACTGATTCATCAATGCAAAACACTGATTTATCGTATACTAAATTAATCAGATGTAAATTAGTAAATATTGATTTGACCACTGTTGACTTTGAGGGTGCTGACCTAACAGATGCTGACCTAACAAACTCAGTAATACTCAAAAGTCAATTAGAAAAAATATTTAAAAAAAATAATATCAAATTAAATAAAACTAAAATATTATGAGTGAAAATTGTTCAAGATGTAATGGAAACGGTCAAATAGCTTGCCCAGGTTGTGGAGGAAGAGGTGCAAAGAGCCAAAATAAAGGTCTTAATGAAACTAAAGTTGTCAATTGTTCTGGTTGCAATGGAAGTGGTCGAGCAACTTGTGGTGGATGTGGAGGAAGTGGTAAAAAATAAATACTACAGCTAACAGCACTACAACGGATTTAGGGAATAGGCTCAATGGGAATATACTTTTGTATTCAGGATAATTTGGCAAATCCTAGATTAGCGTTTAATTTAATCAAACTCGATGTATGGAAAACGTTAAACCCAAAATATATAAAATGGATAAAAAAGAAATCTCAGTTAGTGTTTTAAAATCAATTTTCGGTGTAATACCATATGGTGGAAATGCACTTGATGAATTGTTTTTTGAATATAGTGGAAGAATAAAGCAAAAAAGACTTAACAGGTTTGTGGAAATATTAGCGGATAACTTCACAAAAGATAGGGAGATAAATTTAGAAAATATTAAAACAGAAGATTTCAATGACTTGTTCGAATCAGTTTTAAGAAGAGTTGTTCAAACGAAATCTGAATTAAAATTAGTGAGATTCAAAGATATTTTAATAAAGGAATTAAACTGTCCTTCAGAAAATGTTGAACTTATTGATCATTTTCTAGATTTGATAAGTAATTTAACTGAAGAAGAAATTACAATACTTTACAATCATAGATATTTCACAATAAAATATGAAGAAGAAATTGATGAAATGAATTTATTGAAAGACAATCTAAATTCACTAGAACAACAAATGAAAAATGAAACAATAATTATTAATGAATCAAAATTTAGAAAACCACACGATGAAGTCAAAATAAAATATGAAACGAAGAAAGAGTATATTCTTTCTTTTGCTAAATATAAGAAATCTGAATTTTATGGCTTATCGGAAAATAAATTTATGTTTTATAAACAAAGACTTTTTTCAAAAGGTCTTTTGATTGACAACAGGATGAATAGAATAGGAAACCTTCCTTTTGGCCATATGGGCATAACAGAATTTGGAATTGAATTTATTGATTTTATAAAAAATAGTGAGGAATAACTGTGAGTAAGATTTGCTACAATTGATTTTGGTAATTGGCTTTATGTAAAGATGGAATAGGATTTGTAAAGTCATTGTTTAACTAAAGATTTTGGCTTCTTTAATCCGAAAAAGATAAAATTAGAGACTGACTTAAGATGAAATATTTAAAAGGTGCTTAGACATCTTTTTTTATTTAGTTGAAATTACAAAAAAAACACGTATTTATACGGGGGCTCTCTATTTATTAAAAAACTAATTTGCCATTTCAAGGGACAATTATGGAAAACCGTAAAAGAAAATGAAAGTGGTTAAGTAAGTTTGGTATTAAAGCTTCTAAATGGCATAAAATTATTTAAAATTATTCGGTAATAAACCATTTTATGGTAAGAATAAAAGAGTTGGCAATAATGCTAAGAACACCATACACTGATAAATATATTATTAATGGGACTTTTAGACTGGCTATTTGAAGTAGAAGAAGCAAAAAAAGATACACGAAAAAGGGTATTTATAAGTTTTGCAATTGAGGACGTTGAGTATCGAGATTATTTAGTGCAACAAGCAAGAAAAAAACATTCACCTTTTGACTTTATAGATATGTCGGTAAAGAAAGAATGGAATCAAAATGAGTGGAAAGACAGATGTAGAAATAAAATAAAAAGATGCGATGGTGTGATTGCATTACTAAGTAAAAATACTCACAGAGCTGGTGGAGCAAGATGGGAAATAAAATGCGCAAGGGAAGAAGGCATAAAAATAATTGGAATGCATATCAAAAAAAATGACAAAGGTGCAATTCCAATAGAATTACAAGGCAAACGAGTTATAGTTTGGAGTTGGAACAATTTAGAAAAATTCATAAATAAATTATAAATATGGCAAACCCAAGAGCATTCATAAGTTTTGACTTTGACAATAACGAAGGACAAAAAAAGTATTTTGTTGGACAATCAATAAATTCAAAAACTCCTTTCAATATTGAAGATTGGTCATCAAAATCTTCACTACCCCAAAACGAGTGGGAAAAAATAATCCATGAAAAAATTAATAAGTGTAATATGTTAATTGTACTTGTTGGAAAAAGTATGTTTTCAGCAACAGGAGTAGCCAAAGAGATAGCTTTTGCAAAAGAACATAATGTGCCTGTATTTGGTGTGTATGTAGATGGAGCTAACTCTTCATCAACATTACCAAGTGGTCTTACAACAGGAAGAGTTGTGGCTTGGGAATGGGAAAAAATTGCTTTTGCAATTGACCAAGTTATGAAAGAAGGTAAAAATCAATAATATATGAGAAAAGCATTAGTTATCGGAATTGATTATTATGAAACAATAAACTCACTACACGGTTGTGTTAATGATGCTTATGCGGTTAAAACAGTTCTCGATAGACATAGTGATGGGACTAAAAATTTTGATGCAGTTATTGAAATAGCAACTGGTCCAAAAGCAACAATTGAAAGAAAAGAATTAAAGAATAAAGTAGAAGAACTTTTTAAAGACAAAAGTGATATCGCATTATTTTATTTTTCAGGACACGGTTATGTAGAAAGCACAGGAGGATATTTAATTACCTCTGAATGCAAAGATGGAGATGACGGACTTTCAATGAATGATTTATTAGAAATTGCAAATAACTCTCCTGCAAGAAATAAAATTATAATTCTTGACTGTTGTCATTCAGGAATGGTTGGTAAAACTTCTCAAAAAGGAGACAGATCAATTCTTTCAGAAGGGTTAACGATTCTAACAGCATCAAGTGAAACCCAATATGCAATAGAAGAAAACGGTTCTGGAGTTTTTACAACTTTATTTATAGACGCAATGAATGGTAGTGCATCAAATCTAGTTGGAGATATAACACCTGGTAGTATTTATGCTCATATTGATCAATCTCTTGGCTCTTGGGAACAACGACCAATTTTCAAAACAAATGTTACAACCTTTACTACACTACGAAAAGTTCAGCCACCTATAGCATTGTCAGATTTAAAACAATTGATAAAACTTTTTCCAGTAAAAGGTCAAAATTTCAAATTAGATCCTTCATTTGAACCTGAAAGTGCTAACCCTGATGAAGACAATGTATTACAATTTAAAATATTACAAAAGTTTAACCGAATAAATCTTGTTATACCTGTTGATGCTGAACATATGTATTATGCCGCAATGGAATCAAAAGCATGTAAATTAACAATACTCGGAGAACATTATTGGAATTTACTTGACCGAGATAGATTATGAACTAAGTTGATATGAGCACTACTGCCAACAGCGGTTTCGCTCAATGGCTGGTTTATCTTTCTAAGCCGGAGATTACTCAACCGGAAAATTGTACATATTAACAACTAACTATAAAGTTGTCTACACTGCGTGAAGCCGCGGAACGTTAGCCACAATTTAAAAAAAAGACAATTTTGGAAAATTTAAATAATGTAGAAACTTACTTAAAAGTATTCGTTGGAATAATTGGAATAATTGCTGCATTTATAAAATTAAGAGAAAGTTTTGCTTCAATAAAAAGAAAACAAGAATTGAAACTTGATTTGGAGATTTTGGAAAAATTAAAATCAAATGACAATTTTGAAAGTTCCGAAATTGAAGAGAAAATTAATTATAAACTAAAAAAAGCATTTGGGAACCAATCAGAAAACTTGACCAACTTTTTTGTTGGAATTGCTGTATTTGTAGGTTTCGGATTTTGGACTGTTGACATATTTAGAAGTTCTATCGTATTTAACGGTTGGATAATTTTGACTTTGCTCTGCTGTTTAATTGGGCTGACTATGATTTTTAGCAATGATAATAAAAAAGAAGAGGAAGTTGTCTTCTATCAAATAGGTTTTTATAATAAGGAGAATTTTAGAATAGGAGTAATAATTACACTATTAACTGGAATTTTAACAGTTATTTTAATTTGGAAACTCGATGGATTTTCTTTTTGGCAATTCCTCTCAGGATTGCTTTGTGTAATTGGAATTGGTAGTCTGATAAAAAATATAAAACGAATAGAAAATTATGATTAACAGCCGTTTAGCAAGATTTATGTTTTTATACTTAATTTGAACTTGGTTCTGTATTTTTAAAGTTCAGTTTTTTAACCGCAAAATTAGTCTTCTTTATTCCTCAACCAAGCGGCATAGAGGTATAAGATAAATTGAAAACCGAAACGTAATCGAAAAGTTAAAATGAATAAAGAAACTCAAATTAAATTATCCGAAGAAATTATTGAAACTGCGTTTCATTTATTAATTAATAAATTAGCATTTGGGGGATTAACAGCAAAAAACGAAGCTTCGTTTCAACTAGAATTTGGTTATATTTTGAAAACTCTCGGACAGTTATATGAATTTAGGCTTGAAGATAAATTCCATTTAGAATTTGAAACTTATATAGATCTAAATAATGAAAGTATAAAAAGCAAAAGTAATAAAGCGAGAGTTGATTTGTTATTGACATATAAAGACGATGAAACAATTACAAAAACTGCAATTGAACTAAAATTTTTTAAGAAAGGAAATCATAGAGAGCCAAATAATCGATATGATGTTTTTAAAGATATTTCAAATTTAGAATTATATAAAAAGAATGGCATTGATATTTGCTATTTCATATTGGCAACTGATCATTTGCATTATGTAAATCAAGAAAATTATTCAGTCGACACAGCAGATTTTAATTTTAGAGATAATCATAAGTATAAATCTGGAACTGTATTGCAATATAAAACAGGAAAACCATATGGAGAAGATTTAAAACTAAACCAAGATTATGAATTTAAATGGAAGCACATAAATGAGTTTTATTTTTTGAAACTGAAAGTGTAGAAACTTGAAAAAAATAAAAATATAGTCTACAACAGCTACAACAGATTCGGGTAATTGACTTAAAGTGAAGCTGATTGGTCTTTGTGATGATTTGGTAAATCCAAAGGAATAGACTTAATTTAGTTTCAAACCCCTTTAGTACCAGAACTTTCTACACATTTTTACAAAATAATTAATATTAAATGAAAAAAGAACATATTGGTAATGGCGCTCATTGGACAGTTTATAGAATTACAACTGACGAAAAAGACTTATCTACTTCTATAGTTTTTAAACAGCCTCTAAAATATCAAACTTCAGATAAAAACATTGAGAACTATAACTTAGTATTATCAAGTAACTTACCTACACTGTCAAAGTTTTCAAAAAAAAATATTAACGGAGTTGAAGGCATAGAAGCAGAAGATTTAAACCCAAAAAATTGTGATGGTTATTACGTTAGTCCTAATACAGTAAGGACATCTGAAAATTTAGCCAGTTTATTAGTAAAATATATCGATGGTAGTCAACCAATTATACCTGATGAGTATAAAGATGTTATCTTAGACTATATGAAGGATCCTGAAAAAGCAGTTAATGATAGAGATAAATTGCTTGAGATAAAAATTTTAAAAGGCGCGGAAAAATATGTTTATGAAAATAAAATTAGTGTAATTTCAAATTTTAATAGTTTTTTAATTAAGTTAAAAACTGACATGAAAAGAGCATCTGATAATAGAATAGAATTATTTAGTGATGCATTCTTTTTTAGAGTTTCTGAGACAACTAAAGAAATCGACTATAAGATTGCTGATTTTGACTGCATTGTCTCAAAGGAAAAAACTAATATTTCTCCAGTAAATTTGTTAAAGGGAAATATGAGTTATTTTGAAACAGCGCTGATTGAATTTATTGAACTTTTCATCGAAAAAGCTCATAAGGAGGCATACATAACTGAATTGAAAAACGTGAAGTAACAGCTGTTTGACACAATTGCGAGTTTTGTAGTAAGATTACATTTCGCATAAATTTTCTTTAATAGAAATAATCAGTTCCGCAGTTTGCAACTGCGTGCAAAAATAAAAATAGAGAATTTAAAGACATAATGAGATAAATATTGAAAACTATATACAAAAAAATCATATCTGATTTAAATATAAATATTGGAGAAGTAAATTATGAAATTTACTTAGGTGCTGATATTTACTATAAAAAAAATGAAAGTGGTTACTGGGATATACAAATTTATAAAAGGACTCAAGGAACTCCTTTAGAAAAATATATGTTTGTTTCTGCTCTAATTACAATTAAAAGAAAAGAAGACAAATGGTACAAAGATGAAACAGAACCTCTTTCAGTAATTGGTAAACAAATATTACAAGAACTTAGAATTGATCAAACCGAAAAAACAGAGGGGATTATATGTGAAATAATTGATAGCTTGAATTATTCTTTAGAAGTTGATATGATTTTAAAAAAGCAATATTTAACTCATGATGATATTAGAGAACTAATAAAATATTATCAACAAGTCTCTATTGTTCAAAGTATGTTATTTCAGTTTTTAGCAGGAATTTCTGCTCTTAGGCATAATGGTGGTGACACAACCAATTTTCACGAAACTTTCGTTCAAAAAAAAATCTATAATGCTTTTCAAATAATAGATATTTATGAAAAATGTATTAAAAACCAAATCATCTGTAAAAGTGATGTAAAAGAAATATTCAATTTGTTATATCCCAACTTATACAATAAAATAAAAATTATGGAAATAATTTCAAACCAAGACGAAACACAAAATTATGATGTCGCACTTTCATTTGCAGGAGAAGATAGACCAATAGCAAAAAAAATAGCTGACGAATTAACAAAACAACATTACAAGGTTTTCTATGATGAATACGAACAAGCTAGTTTATGGGGCAAAGATTTATATGCACATTTAAATGATGTATATAAAAATCGAGCAAGATATTGTTTAATGATTATTTCCGAAAATTATTCTAAAAAAGTTTGGACCTCTCATGAAAGAAAGGCCGCTCAAACAAAAGCTTTCCTAAACAATAAAGAATACATCTTACCCCTAAGAATAGATGAAACAGAAATAGACGGATTAAATGAAACTGTTGGATATATTGATTTAAAACAAGTTGGTATAGATAAAGCTATAGACTTATTAAAACAGAAATTGAACTCATAAAAACTTTTGCTAAGAGACGTTTATGGTTGTGTTGAATTAGTTGAATTGCTGTTTTGTATCAACTTTTTGAAAAGTAGAAAAATTGAAGTTGACGAACAGCCACCGGCGAGAAAACGTTAGCGGTCAGCATATGGCGAGCCGCTTTGACAAGAATATCAAACTGATAAAGAAACTTATGAAAGACTATGGTTGACTTGAAAGACTTTAAACAAGAAAGTGAATGTATTTACAAAAGTGAGCGTTATTGTGTTCGGGACAACGGAGCAGTATTTCGCTACCCACTTGACGGAAAACGACCAAGACCAACAGACAACAATTGGACTTTTGGCAAACTAAACAATAAGACAGGCTATTTAGAAATTGCTTCTGTTCGAATTCACCGAATAGTTGCGACGGCATTTCATAGCGAACCACCAACAAAGGAACATGTTGTTGATCACATTGACACGAACAAACAAAATAATAGGCCAGGCAATCTACGTTGGGTAACGAGATTAGAAAACATTTTACTTAATCCAATTACAGCAAGACGTATTGAAATTATTTGTGGAAGCGTTGAAGCATTTCTTGCCAATCCTTCAAAATTTCGAGACAAATTTGCAGACCCAAACTATGAGTGGATGTGCACCGTTTCAGCAAAAGAAGCACAAATAAGTTTAGAACGGATGTTGTCCTGGGCAAATAGTTACAAACCACTAAAAGGAGGTTCATTAGGAGAATGGATATTTAATCGAGAGATGGCTGAAACTCCACCTCCCGTACAACCCAATTACATGATGTCGAAAACTCCTAATGCAGCACAACGTATTATTTTTCTTAATGATAAGCCAAACGAATTTCCGAGTACACCACAAGTGTTTGATGGTGATCCATTGACAGCATATTTTGATAGTTTGATTGCTGGAGCGCCATTCTTTAGAAACCATAATGGAGAATATATAGTCGTAAAAAGGGGATTTTCAAAAGATAAGAAGACACTTTATGTAATGACAAAGGCTGCTTATGTATGGATAGAAGACAAGGATGGAGAACATGTGCCTGTCCCTATAGATGAACTTACGGAAGAAGATTCTGTTGAGGATTTGCCTCATTCACTTACGGAAGTAACTTATGAAGATGGTTTATTTGTGCATGCAAAGATGGAGCTAGGGTTTCATCCTATAGAAGAGTTGGAAGAATTATACAACAGCTATACTCAAGAGCTGTAATGGATTGGTGGATATATATTTGATGGTTTAAAATAAAATGAGAGAGATAATTGGACAAAATTCGATCGATTGTAAATTAAAAAACTAGATTATAATATGGCAAGATCTGATGATGGGTGTTTTGGAATTTTCGGTGCGATCGTTATTATAATACTTGTAATTGTCGAAACATTCAAAGGTAATTTTATCCCAATACTGATTATTGCGGGTATTTTTTTACTATTCAAAATATTTATATGGTGGTCAGAACTAAAGCGTAAAAATGATCAAATAAGGACAGAAGGTGGAAAAGAAAATAATTATGGACCATATTTACTAGGAATAATAATTTTGGGCGGAATTCTGGTAAACATTTATTTTAAAAATAATCATCGAAGCACTAATACAGAATCCATTGTATCGGACCCTTATCCGATTTCGCAGCCTACAATAACGAAAACAGAAATCAAAAAAGAGATCCCAAAAGAAATCTTGTGGAGTCAAAAAAGCTTTGGTAACACTGAGTTTCAACTTCCGGAGAATATGTTTTTTAAAGAAAGTTTATCAAATTCAGAAAGCCAAGTCTACATTGATGACTCTCAATATTTGTCGCTAACAATAACAGGGAAATTTTTGGATGAAGAAAGCAAAGATAAAAGAATAGATGATTTTAGCGAGAATTTAAAAGCCTTCGCAGAATCATTTAACGAAAATAATAGACGAAATTTTGATGATTTCAAACTTGAAAATTATGAAATTACAAGTTTTGGAAATGTAAGGGCAATAAAAATTCAGCAAACTTCATCAAAAGTTTCAGGAAAAAATATTGAAATCTTAGTGACTAGCTATGAAGTTATTGCTAATCCTTATTATTATGATATTACATTTTCATATCCTAAAGACAGTGTTAAATTCATTGACACTTTTGAAAAAATTAGTAAGTTATTTGTCTTTACTAAATTGCCAAACAATAATCAGGTTGAAATGGAAACTTCCGCTGATTTGGGACCTGGATATTATGTCGTGGTAAGCAACCTGATTGACAAAATTTATTTTTATGACAAACCAGACGACACTTTTATTCGAAAAGCTTTCTTAGTGGGCGATGAAAAAGTTTTTGTTGAAAAAATTTCAAACAGTTTTGGATATATTGAGTTTAAAAATAATCGTGGTTTAATAAGTAAAGGTTGGGTAAAATTAAAATACTTAGATAAAATAAATTAGAAAGTATCACGTAAAAAACGAGTAATTATACTTGCGGAATTCATTCGTTAAAGAACTACTTTGTCAAAAAAATTGCAGAAAACTTAAATTATCAAAAACAAGTTAAGAATTAAATTACTACAGACATTAATTTGAATTCTAATCATAATACACAAAATATGAAATATATGCTTACTGGGATAGAAGTTCATCCTGATTTAGGTTTTGGAATTACAGCCGACTCGTATTATCACAGTGCTGAACATTTAATGACAAATCATTTTGAACATTATGATTTGACACAACAAGTAGAAATGCCTCAAAATTTTCTATTTAGACATTCTATAGAATTATATCTAAAATCTCTAATAATAATTTTCCATAAAGAGCTTAATATTGATTATGGAAACGTAGCTTTCGATAGTGATGATCCAGAAGCTTTTGTCGATGGAAAATGGAGAAAACTGTATTCTTCTCACTTTATAGACAAACTCTACGATTATTGGTTAAACAATTTACTTCTTCCAAACATTCAAAAACTGACTGATTTAGCTCCTAAAGGTGATTGGCAAGAATATAAAAAAATAACAACTCTATTTAGGATAATTTCAAAATACGATCAGGATAGTTCTTATTTCAGATACCCAATAACTAAAAATTCAGCCTTAGATAATGAAAAAAACACAATGCAAAAATTTAAAGCAAAGGACAATATCGAGGATTTGATAAATGAGATGCAAGAAAAAAATGGAGATAAAAAAGGTAACTTAACAATGCTTGTTTTTGACAATCAAGATAATATAATTGAAGCTTTTCACAAAGCAGATAATGTTCTTCCAGAAGTTAGAGATGCATTATATGAAGTTGCATCGTACTTCCATGGAATCCACATAATGACTAGAGTTACTCTATGTGGAGGAATGTAAATAATATTAACTGAGCTTTTAAAATACTTGGCTTACAAACAGTGCATTTTATGACGAGATTGAGTCTCCTTTATATTTTTATACAATACTATGATTGGATGAAGAGGATTTATGTTATTATCAAAAAAATCAAATAGTGACTAAACGACATTTTTTAAATAAGTATACAGTATATTGTTAACTCAAGGGCTTTTTTTAAAGTCAGTTAGGATCTCAAACGGGTATTTATATGAAATTAATTCTTTTATTAAAGAATTAATTTACAATTCTAAATATCGTATCTAGAATCTGTAAATAAATAAAATAAATAAAAATCAATAAAATGGAAAGAAAAGCAATTTCAATGTCCCATAACATGAAAGGTATATTAGATGATGACTATACTTTATATAATGATGGGACAATATTACATCTATACGATAAACATACTTATCCTGGTGGGCAAAATATTGAAGAATACCTAACAGTTGCTGATTTGTCACAAGCCTTAAAGCAACGACTTTTTAATTCGGCCAAAGAGGAAGATAAAGAATTAGTTCGTGTAGTATTAGATTTGTAAAAATGATACATTAGGACGATCTTATATTTCTTGAGTAATAAATATTTACATTGTAAATAATATTAATACCAAACATAATAAATATGAAACAAACCGAAAAATTAGATTTATTACTTCGAGAACTTTACAAACACAAATTTGATGGGCATGTTCATTCTTTAACGCAAATATGTGAAGAGAAGGATCTCCCAATAGAACCACACAATGAAGTGAGATTGTTAGCTCATAGATTGATAGACGACGGATTTATTACTGGAAATTTTACATTGGATGATTGTTTAGCAGAGATTACTAGCTATGGTGTAGAATATTGTGAGGATGATTCCTATACTTATAAAGGTTCTTCTCTTATTACAAATAACTATATTTCTATTTCTAACAGTCCAAATAGCAATATAGTTTCAGAATCAAAAAATGTTACTATTAATTTTACCAATTATTCAAGTATAAAAGGAAAAATTAGCGAGATAAAAGATGCAATAAATTCTGCGACTTTAGATGATGAGACTAGAACTGATTTATTAGATTGTTTAGAGGAGGTTGAGACGTCAATTGATGCTGGTAAAAAGCCTAAATTTTCCATGAAGCAATTAATAGAAATAGGCGCAAATGTTTCAGGAATTACTTCATTAATAGTTGAATTAAGCCAATTACTTTAAGAAAGTAAAATTAAATTCAATTTTAGCAGTAAATACTTTTGATACCTGAAAAATGTACAGATAAAAAGGGTTTATAAGCTAAATTCAGTTAGTTGAATAAATTAGTTAAAAAGGCTTTTTAGACTGTCTGAAAATAAAAATAAAATCGAAATATTATAAAAATGAAATTATATATAGACGAAAGTGGAAACACAGGCGAAACGTTGAGCCAAGATGGAAATTTTAATTTTGCTGACCAACCATTTTATGTGCTTTCGGGCTTATTAATTAATGATACGGCTAAAGTCGCTCTGGAATCATTCATTTCTCAATTGAAGGTAAAATATCATATACAAGGAAACGAGCTCAAATCAAAAGGAATTTATAAAACTAAATCTAACTTTTTAAAAGAGTTAGTTGATTATTTAACGGATAAAAAAATTCCAGTATTTACGGAATTAATGGATAAACTATATTATCTCGATACTCAGTTAATTGAATATTTTATTGTTCCTTATTATTCTTTGGAATTTAATAACTTAAATATTGAGAAGAAGAGAATAATTTCTGCTGAACTTGGGAAATTTTTAAATCAAGATATTTATGATAAATTTCTAAATGCAATTAAAATTAATTCGCATGAGTCATTAGAAGAATTTTATGAGGTTTTAATTAATCACTTTGATGCAATAAATGAGAATGCATTGAAAAAAAATGTTGAATTAACTAAAGAGGACTATTTTGACGAAAAAGCAATAAATCCAGAAGCTGCATTGCGTAAATTTTTCCCAATACCTGATGAAAACCCAAACAATCGACTAATACATCTTTTACCGAATTATAATGCGTTCACTAATTTAATTGGCAGAGTCCAGAAATATGTTATTGATTTCACAAGTAAAGATTATTTTGATATAATACATGATGAACAAAAGCAATTTGATGTCATTTATATTAAAACTATTCAATCGATGATGCAATTAAATTTAGATTCAATTGTTGAGAATACTCAACTTGCATCAAAAGGCACATTTAATTTAAATGAAAGTATTAGCTTAAGTTTTATAGATTCGAAAACTGATATATCAATTCAGGTTGCTGACTTACTTTCAGGTTTTATTATGAGATTTTGGTTAGATTTCAAAAATGGCAACAAAATTAATGTAGAAAAATATTTGCCACTGATGATAAAATTGAATCATCCACTTCCTGGCTCATCAATTGGTATAAATTATATGGTTCCTTATTTCGATCATACAGATATTACAAAAAAAATGATAGAAACTGCTATGTCTAAAAATGCTTTGTAAATTGTAAAAATTGTATAGAAATAAAAAGTAAAAAATGAAAATAGATCATAATAAGATTGAAAGTTTGCTGATTGAAATTCATAAATCAAATTATTACATAATGCCCCTTGCAGATGATTTTCAGTCAAATGAAGAATACAAATTATATGTAAATCATATTGAAATTATGATTGAAGAATTGGGACTAATAAACAATTTTGAAAGTAAAAAATCAACATTATATCTTACAAAATTTGGGAGAAATGTTATTGTTAACTACGGAGGCTGGATCAAATATTTAGAACATGAGGCAAAAGTTCAAGATAGAGTTGAATTGAAAGCTCAATATGATTTAAAAATATCAAAATATTTAGCCAAAACGAGATTTTGGCCTTTAATCATTTCCATAATAAGTTTATTGCTAACTATTGGAAATATGTTGCTATAAAAATTTGAAGTAAATTTAATAAAGGAGTTTGTAGATTTAAATTTTATTATAAAAACAAAAACTAGATTTAAAATAAAGGGATACAATTTGTATCCCTTTGTTGTTAACAAATAATTTGTTCTAACTTTTCTAATAATTTAATAATATCCAGTGATTCTTTAGATTTAGGAATTCCGTTCCAATTCCAAGGGTCTTCGACAGCTTCTATTTTTAGTAATAGTTTTTGAACTTCTTTGATTTTAAGTCGGTCTAATTCACCGGATTTAATTGTGTCTTTACAGTATCTTATAGCATTATGCTTTATATAATTACTGAAGTATTTCTTCTGAGATTCGATTTGAATCTTAATAAAATTTAAACTCATATTTCTTTTTTTAAAATTAAGTAGTAAAGGTATTTTATCAGTTAATTTTAAAAAAGGACACAAAAAATCGAGTAAATATTTTATTGTTATTAGATCATATATATGTGATTAATACTTGATTTTTAGATGTTTGATTTTTAAATAAGATTAAGCTTTTTAAATTTTGTATTTTATGCAGTTAAAGGATATTAATAAAACCAAAAGTTTTATTCTTCTTTTATTTCTATATTTTTCTTTATCTCTTTAATAAAATAGGAGGTAGTTATGCCGGTTCTGGCATAAAAAGCATTTGTAAAACGCTGGATAGTGCTAAAACCAACTTCCTCTGCTAGCGCCTTATTGGTATAATTCTGAAACATTTTGTCCTGTTTCATAAGGTTGATAATGTAATCTATTTTTAGATCATTTACATAGTCAGTAAATTTCTTGCCACGAAAATGGTATACTATTTTATATAAATAATTAATATTGGTATTAAAAGAAACTGCAAGTTTTGCAAGAGTCACATTCTTTTCAAGAAACTTTTTTTCTTTTTCAAATTTCTCCAATTTTAAAAGAAGCGAAGAGATAGTATCCTGGCTGATGTCTTCGATGCTGTTGGTGGGAGTTTTATTATCTGTTTTTGTCTCTGCTTTTTTCTCCATTAACTCGATAAAATTTTGTTTGTATTTGCTTTTATTTCTTTTATATCTGTAAAAAATAAATAAGAAAGCAAGTAGCAATCCGGTAACGATAAGAGTAAAAATTAGGTCATTATATTTTCTTAACTCAAGGGAATACTCAATATTTTTCATTTCCTTCAATATTTTCTGACTGTCATAGTCATTGTAGATTCTGCCGGTTAAATATTGATATCGATTATCAAGAATACTATCGGCCTTAAGCATCCTTTTTATATAATGGAGCTGCTCGTTAAGGTCTTTTTTTGATTTGTAGTAATCAATTAGTAATTGATAATTTTCTATAAGATCAGGACGTATGTATTTTTTATCACCGAAAATTTTGTCGACCTTCTTAAAATAGGGTAGTGCCTTTTGAAACTTATCAAGCTTCCAGTAACTTTTACCTATATAAAAATATCCTACAGATTCATTGGCAAAATCCTTTGATTCCTTAAGAGGATTAATTACAGACGTAATTTTCTCAATCGACGTTTGATAGTTACCCTTGAAATATTGATTGATACCTTCAGAGTGAATAAAATAAATGTCCATTTCATTATTATTGAGTTTTTTCCCCTCTGCAAGTCCTTTTTTGTTCATTTCTGTACATAAGCCGTAATTTCCAATCCTATTATAACAAAGTCCAAGGGAATGGACTGAGTTTAGATATGGTCTTGAATCTTCATCCTTATAATAGTCTATGCATTCTTTAAACAATGAAATAGCCTCATTATAGAAGCCCAAATAGTATTTAATATGAGCAATATTATATTTCACTTTATGAACTAAATATTCATCGCGGGTTTGGGAAATGAACTTATTTGCAATTAAGTAATTATCCAGAGCAGATTTATGCTGTTTCATACCATAGTAAGCAATCCCTTTAGTTAAATAGGCGGAACCGATTAGAGCATTATCGTCCGTTTGTTTTGCTGTATAGATCATGCTGTCTGCATAGACCAGCTTTAAATTGTCTTTTGAGTAATGCAGATAATTTTTATATCCATTTATAATCTCCTCAGAGTTCTCTTCGGATTTCGCTTTATAAAGAAAAGATTTTAAGTAAAGAGCCTGGATTTTGGAATTTTTATGAGAATCCTCGATACGTTGAAAAAGGTAATCATAGTCTTTGTTTTGAATTGTATCAGGAATTTGAATTGCAGTTTTCTGGCCATAAAGATTAACTGCCAAAGATAGATAGATTATTAAATAAAGTGTTTTGATCATAGTAGTGGATTATAGGTTAAGAGATACCATTTGCTTTTTTATATGCTGTTAAAATAAATGTCAGATATAAAAAAAGGATCTCAAATTTAATATAAACAATTGAAAATGAGCGCTTTTTTGGATGTAAAATGGTGTGTTGATTTTAGTAAAATCCACACTTTTATTTTCTAAAATCCACAAGTAATGTGTTGTGTATAAAAAATAGTGCGTCTAGATTTGCTTTGAATTCAAAAGCAAAAAATTTAGCATCGTGCTAAATAATAGTTCTGCTGACCCGGGTGAAATGAACTGAGAATTATTTCTCATTCACATTCAAATAATCTTAATCATGAAAAAGTTATCATTATGCAACGTTTTCTTTTGTATGTTAGTTTCATGTTCAACAGAATCAGATATAGAATTATCTGACAATCCATCTAACAACACTAGTACATCAAAAAAGTCTTCTATTCTATCAGGCAATCAATCAAACCCATTTGATGGGGATGGTAAAAAATACGATGATGCACTTCTTTCTTATTTACAAAATAATGAAGCCCCAGATACGATAGAAGAATTAACCGCTCAAATTCAATTTATTTCAGAAGAGTATACAACTTCAAATAATAATTTGACCATTACCCCTGAGCATGTTTCTTTAATTATGAATGACCCGATAAATAAATTATTAGGAACTATTGAGAATTCCTCTTTAGGTATGCAGGCGAAGGCAGAAGTTGTAGGTTTCATTGAAAATTTAATTGATCTTCAGGAAGAAGAATATGAGCAAATTTATAATTACATCATTTCTTATGAAACGCAGGTAATTGCTAATACAGAATTGAGTACCGAAGAAAAGCAAAGCATTCTTATTATTTCCTCAATTTCAACCTACGCACTTGAAGGAGAATCAAAACGGAAAGATAAAGATTGGGAAACATCAGTAGGCAACAGAGAACCAAAACCGTTTTTCGATTATAATCAGACGCCCCTTATTTCTCTCATTGCATTGCTTGATGCAATCATTTAGCTCAGTTTTTGTGATGAAATAAAGACTCATTTTAGAGGCTAGAGAAAACCTATTTATGTGAGTCTTTATTTCATCTTAAAACCTTCTAATTAGGATGAAACTTTTGCCAGTATTATAACTCTAATCCCAGAAAATCCAAACTTATTTATCTATAATAGAAATCAATACCTGTTTCTTGTCATTTAGAAGGGGTTTTATGCTGTCTCTTAAGGGTAAGATATCAGTATTATTTCTGCTTTTATAAGATGTTTTTTTGAACTATTCTAAACATGATCAAAGATTTAATAAATATTGAACTAAAAGACCTGCCTGTTGAAGGTTTGGATATTCACATCATCAAAAAATATGTGATTAAAACGAGTAGTGATGAATCCTTCATTGTCAATAATTTTTCAATACTGCTTATAAAATCAGGTAAGTTTAAAATTCAGCTAAAAGAAATTACACAGGAATTAACGGCAAGAGATTTAATGATTATTCCTAAAAATTCTTTTTGTACGCTATTGGAAGTTCATGATAAAATGCAATTATTTTTAATTTCATTCACGTCAGATTTTGTCTTTAAAAATTCTTTAAAGAAAGAATTAGTGGAATCTTTTTATTTTTTGATTGCAAAATCTTCAATGAAAATTCAACTGGAAGAAAAGGACTTTTTAGTACTGTCGCTCATTTATAAACTTATTTATTTAGTTATTAAGGATGTGGAAAAAAGTGTTTTTGATCAGGAATTACAGCGTATCAGTTTTAATCTATTTCTATATGAACTAAAACAGATATATGTAAGATACAATAATGATTTAATACTAAATCTAGCAAGAAAGGAAAGCCTTACAATTGAGTTTCTTACCATTGTTACAATTCATTGTATGAAACATCACAGCGTGAAGTTTTACGCGGGATCTTTATTTGTTACCTCTGGATATTTAAGTAAAATAGTTAAACAAACAACAGGAAAAACTCTTAAAGGGATAATTGCAGATGCTATCATTATTGAAGCCAAGAATCTTCTCGAAGATTTGCATTTAACAATTACTATGATTGCTGAAGAATTGGAATTTAGCGATGCATATACTTTTAGTAAATTTTTCAAAAAACATACTTCCATTTCGCCATCTGAATATCGTTCGAATACTATCGAGAGGTTCAAGAACCGTTAGTTTTCGTTGCACTAAATGTAAATTAAAACAACAGTATGATGATTAGTATGTATCCTTTAGAATGGTTAGACTCTCTGATATTGTATACTTTTAATCCAAAGAAGACAAATGTCAAAATGCTGTCAAAGAGTGAATTATTTCTAATATCTGAAAATGTTTTAAAAGAATCACAAAAGGTTCAAATTCAACTTAAAAAAGAGGTTTTTTCTTTACATAAGAAGAGACATATTCGACTGCTGGTACGCAAATACCACTCAACGTTAATATTTCTTCTCGACAATATAGTAGAGAATCAGCAGGATGAAATGCTAAAATCAAGCGCAGTTTTAAAAATTGTGGATTTAATAATAAACAGTTTAGATGAACTTCTTTCGTTTGTTGAAAATAGATACTCCAATTATTTAAGTCTTGATGAAAGAGCGCCAGTGACTTATTTAATAGTTTCCAGAAAAGAATTGCTTTTAAGATTGGAGAGGCTCAAAAAAAGAAAAATAAGTGATAGTTCAGATCAGAAAGTGATGGAAATTATAATTGATGTTCTTTCCGAAACAATCCAATCCGGTATGGGGCATAAAATTACCTATAGACAGATTTTTTATCAAAAAGAACTTTTGAAGAGCTTAGAAATATTTGCAGAGACAAATGAAAGATCAAATTTTTATTCCGGTCTGCATGAAGTATTAATAGCGCAAAATTTTAACTGTCATAAATACATAAATCATTTTATTGATCAAATTTCCATTGAACTTAATTCTCAGGATAATTTGAAAAGTAAGATGAGTGAACTTCTCTTTTATTATAAGGAGTTCAGTCAGTTGTTATCGAATGAAAAGGGAACGTTTGATCCGAGTCAGCAAAATATTAAATATGTATTAGAAAATTGGTTTAAACATGAGATCGCTTATTTAGAAAGAAAAATAGAGTTGTCTTTAGAAACTGATGACATGATAATCAGCAGTTTTCAAATGAATAAGCAGAATAAGATTGAATGTATTTTATCAACAGATCAAATGGCCCTGATATTAAGGGCTGGCGATGAGTCCAGAATTTTGAAGGCAAAATCAATGAGCCATGTTTTTAAAACGATTGTTCCACATCTTGCAACTTCACAAAAAAAAGATTTGTCATATAATGCTATGCGCAGCAAATCGTATGTGGCAGAAGAAAGGGATAAGGAAATTGCGATTAAAACATTAGAACGTATAATAAAACATATAAAGGAGTATTAATAACTAAATATTAAAACATGAAAAAAGCAGTAAAAATTTTATTAGGATTAAGTCTTATATTAGCAGGATGTAATAGTAAGAGCTTAGATAACAAGACAGCAGCAGATCTTATAATTCAAAAATATAAGTATCCTAAAGTTGTGTATTATGATGTATTCTGCGGTGATCCCGTACATGCGCGCAGAGCAATTGATGCAGGATTGGAAGAAAAAGGACTAGTGACTGTGGATCGAACGCAAAAACTAAAGGATATTGGAAACCCTTTAATTCATTTTACCGATTCGGCTAAGCCTTATTTATTAGAAACTCCTAAAGAGGACAGACAATACAATATTCAAAGAGTAAAGGTTGCTGATGAAAAATTTGGCAAAATTACCAGGATTCTATCCAATACCTCTAATAAAGAAATAACCATTGTAGAGTATACCATAGTACGGGATAAAAATGACTTTGGGCCATTATGGCAAAATTTAGATAATAATAGCAAGCGTAAAGAATATTTTTATTTTACGGATAACGGCTGGCAGATTATCGACAAGTCAGATGTAGAGCTTATGAATTTCAAAGTATATTAAAATTAGTCACTTCAATGAAACGATAAAATTTTAAAATTTCAATTTTTATACATGTAACCAGCCTCTTTTTTTAGAGGTTTTTTTATTGATTTTACTGAAAAAATTGAGGGTACAACTGGGGTACAACAAAAGTTGTACTTGTAGAAAATTTATTCAATTTGTTCCTTTGGTCTGTAGAATAAATCATATCAAAATTGGTAACGGTTTTTATGCATAGGATGAAAAGGATGTTGAATGATTAATGGAAAGGCTATGTTTACGAATATTTCATGGAGCAATTATATAATTGCCGTTTGTGTGCTGGTATTTATCTGGTACCTGGTTGTTGGATTTAAGTTTTATTTTTTTGATTTCAAACAGATTATTTCAGGTGAACAAAAAATTAAATTTCTAAACTTTAGAAATAAAAATGAAAGTCAATTTATCTCCAATTCTTCAGGAGAAAACAATTTAAAAGGATCAATATTTTCATCCTATCCAGAATCATTTGACACTCTGGATGATACAGAGGAATTATCAGACAGGCTTACAAAAGCTATTGCTGAAAGTATCGAGCGAAATTTATCTAAGGAAGAGTTTGAAAATTATCTTAGATTATTGCTTTCCGAATACCCGTTTGTAAAGATTTCAGCTTTACGGGAAAATATAAATAAACTTATTGTTTCAGAATCTGAAAAATACCCAAACCTTCTTTTGACATATCCGCAGACCGATAGTTTGTGGGATGATGCTATTTAAACATAAAGAATATAGTGGAGGAATAATCCCTGTTCTCTCTGGTGCGGTATGGCTTAATGTGACAGGAAATAGAGCTGTAACGGTGAGTATTCCTCCGCTTATTATTGAAAATAATCGAAACTTTAAATGATGTGTGATGAGAAAATGTAAAAAGGATCTAAAGTGTTTTTCGAAAGTGAAATTAATATCAGTTCTAGCAGTAATGCTGTTGCTATTTATAAACTTCAAAGGATATGGTCAGGATGGTGTTGCCGGAATAAATGAAGCCAATCAAAAGGTCAGGAGTTACTTTGATGCCGGTACGGAACTTATGTATGCCGTTGGAGCATTACTTGGACTAATTGGTGCAGTGAAAGTGTACCAGAAATGGAATGCTGGCGATCCGGATACTGGTAAAGTTGCTGCTGCCTGGTTTGGGAGCTGTGTTTTTTTAGTTGTGGTGGCTACAGTTATCAAATCCTTTTTTGGAGTTTAAAAATATGAAACTTTGAAAAATGAGCAACAGCGTATACCAAATCAATAAAGGAATTAACCAATCAATTGAGTTTAAAGGGCTAAAAGCTCAGTACATATGGTACTTGGGTGGAGGTATGGTTGGGCTTATGATTCTTTTTGCAATTCTTTTTTTTATTGGAATTCCTTCTCTAATCTGTGTTGCATTTATTGGTGTCGCAGGAACTGTAATGGTTGTCAAAATTTACAAAATGAGCCATCAGTATGGAGAATACGGCATGATGAAAGCCATAGCCAAAAAGCAGATTCCAAAGAATGTAAAAGTCTATAGCAGGAGAATTTTCACTAATGGATAGTTATGGGATCTTAATGGTAAAATTAAGTAGTGATGGAGAAAGTGATAGATGATGTTTTACCAATTATGGACGTTCAGCATGACTGTATCTTGTCCAAGCAGGGAGATGTAACGGTAGTTTTTAAAGCAGAACTTCCTGAGATTTTTACTTTATCGGACCAGGAATATGAGGTGTTTCATCAGAGCTGGATTAAAGCGATTAAAATACTTCCAAAGTTTTGTGTATTCCATAAGCAGGACTGGTTTTTGGAGAGTCAATATAAGGCAGATTTTAGAAATGATGACAGCAGTTTTTTAACCAGAAGCAGTGAGCGGTTTTTTAATGAAAGACCGTTTTTGGATCATTCCTGCTATATTATAATAACTAAAAAACCGATAGGAAGAAAAAACTCAAGTTCGTTATTTTCTAATCTAATCCGAAGTTCCATTGCACCGGAGGAAACACTAAAAACCCAATTGCTTCAAGATTTTATTGACAGCACAGGCCAGTTTAAGAGAATTATGGAAGACAGCGGTTTTGTAAAGCTAACCCGCTTAAGAAACGACAAGCTTAAGAGCCAGAACCGTAATATTGGTCTTGTAGAGAAATATTGTTTTTTATCTGACAATGAAAACTCATTTGTGTATCAGGATATTAAATTTAGTGAAGGATTACAGGTAGGAGATAAGAACTGTCAATTATTTACATTAGGAGACGCTGCTGACTTGCCCGCCCTTTGCGGATCAAGAATCAATTATGACCGGTATTCCACAGATAAAACAAAGTTCAGCGTAGGATTTGCCTCGACTCTTGGACAATTATTATCATGTAATCATATCTATAATCAGTACATCTTCATTGAAGATGCTCAGAAAACCATTCAAAAACTGGAAAGTAAAAGACTGCGATTGCAGTCGTTATCTGCCTATAGCAGGGAGAATCTAATAGCCAGAGATGCTACAAACGATTTTTTAAATGAAGCTATTTCTCAGCAGAGACTTCCAGTTAAAGCGCATTTTAATGTACTGGCCTGGACGTCAGATCTGGAGGAATTAAAGGATATCAAGAACAAAGTATCATCGGCTCTGGCACAGATGGATTCTGCAGCTAAGCAGGAAACAGTAGGAGCACCACAAATTTATTGGGCAGGAATACCCGGCAACGCAGCTGATTTTCCAATGAATGACACCTTTGATACTTTCACCGAGCAGGCTGTCTGTTTTTTAAATATGGAAACAGGTTACAGATCTTCTTTGAGTCCTATGGGAATCCGACTGGGAGATCGGTTAACTGGCAAACCTGTTCATGTCGATATTAGTGATGAACCTGTAAAAATGGGTATATGTACGAATCGCAATAAGTTTATATTGGGGCCATCAGGAAGCGGTAAATCATTTTTTACCAATCATATGGTAAGAAGCTATTATGAGCAGGGAACACATATTGTGCTGGTGGATGTCGGGCACAGTTACAAGGGATTATGTGATATGGTTGGCGGCTATTATTTTACTTATGATGAAAAGAATCCCATCAGGTTCAATCCTTTTTACATCAGCGAAGGGGACAGCCTGGATACAGAGAAAAAAGAAAGCATTAAGACGCTTTTATTGGCTCTTTGGAAAAAAGACGATGAAACTTTCAACAGGAGTGAATATGTTGCTCTGTCAAATTCACTACAATTATACTATGAGAAATTGGAAGCTGATTCTTCAATTTTTCCCTGTTTCAACACCTTTTATGAATTTTTGAAAGATGACTTTGTTCCCATATTGGAAAGTGATAAGGTAAAAGAAAAAGATTTTGATGTCAATAATTTTCTTTACGTGCTCCGTCCGTATTATAAGAACGGTGAGTTTGATTACCTGCTGAATGCGACCGAAAATCTGGAGCTTTTGAAAGAGCGGTTTATAGTTTTTGAACTTGATAATATCAAAGATCACCCTATACTTTTTCCGGTGGTGACGATCATTATTATGGAAGTATTTATCAGTAAAATGCGAAAGCTTAAAGGGATTCGTAAAATGATATTGATCGAAGAGGCGTGGAAAGCAATAGCGAGGGAAGGGATGGCTGAATATATTAAGTATTTGTTCAAGACTGTGCGGAAGTTCTTTGGAGAGGCTATTGTAGTGACTCAGGAGGTTGAAGATATTATTTCTTCGCCTGTAGTCAAACAGGCGATTATCAATAACAGTGACTGCAAGATCCTTTTGGATCAAAGCAAGTATCAAAATAAATTTGATCAGATTCAGGAACTTCTGGGACTCACCGAAAAGGAAAAGGCTTTGGTGCTGTCGGTAAATAAATCCAATGACCCTGATAAAAAATATAAGGAAGTATTTATATCACTGGGAGGAATGCTTTCCAAAGTGTATCGAACGGAAGTTTCGCTTGAAGAGTATCTGGCGTATACAACTGAAGAAAGTGAGAAGGTAAAAGTGAATGCTTATGCTAAAAAGTATGATGGAGACATTAAGAAAGGAATCGCCGCTCTGGCATTTGATATGAGAAATGCAACTTAAATGAAGGAAAAATGAAAACGAAAATGAAATTGATGATTTACGCGCTTTGCTTTTTACTGGTAAGTGCACCTGTCAGACCAGCCGAAACCAATGCTGCAATTCCAATACTCGAGATAGTAAAAGCGGTTACAAAAAAGGTAATAAAAGCTATTGACCTCGGAATCCAACGATTGCAGAATAAAACCATCTGGTTGCAGAATGCACAAAAGCAGGTTGAAAATACACTCTCAAAACTAAAGCTTGATGAGATCTCAAATTGGACAAAAAAACAGCGAGACCTCTATAAAGGCTACTATGAGGAACTTCAGAAAGTAAAATCTATAATTACCTATTATCAGCGAATAAAAGAAATTACAGCTAAGCAGACAAAATTAATTGAAGAATATGAAAGAGCCTGGAACTTGTTTAAACAGGACCGTCATTTTAATGCTTCTGAACTGGAATATATGGAAAAGGTTTATGCTGGAATTCTGGAGGAGAGCATGAAAAATATTGATCAGATATTCTCCATCCTTGAATCTTTTACAACCCAGATGAGTGATCTAAAGAGACTGGAGATTATTAATGATGCAGCTGATCAGATAGATGCCAATTACGATGATCTGACGCTTTTTAATAAACAGAATGTTCTTCTGAGTCTGCAGAGAGCCAAAATCGCCAATGATGTAAATAAAGTCAAACAATTTTACGGAATTCCGTAAACAAACATAAAAAACATGAAAAAGATACTATTAGTACTCTGCATTATGGGGTTATGTTCTGGGGAAATTCAGGCTCAGGCCAAGCAGAGAAAGATGCTGCTGCTGCAGATAGCAGCACTGCAGACTTATATTGGTTATGCTAAAAAAGGATATACAGTTGTCAAAAACGGACTGAATTTTATAGGAGATGTAAAAAATGGAGAGGTCAGTCTTCATGGAGATTATTTTAGTTCACTTAAAAAAGTGAATCCAAAGGTGAGAAATTATCTTAAATCTGCGGAGATTATTTCTTTACAGATTAAAATCTTAAAAGTTCATAAAAAGACTTTAGAACATCTAAGTCATGATGACTTATTCCATGGGGATGAGCTGGATTATATAGAGAAAACTTTTAGGCATTTAATTGATAACTGTAATGAAACGCTTGACCAGCTGTTAATAATTTCAACCGATACCAAACTTGAAATGAAAGATGATGAGAGGATAGAACGTATTGACGACTTGCATAAAACAATGATGGAAGATTATTCTTTCTGCGAAAATTTTAGCCGGGAGATAAAAATATTGTCATTGTCAAAAGCTAAAGATAAAAATGATGTCAAACAAAGCCAGCTTTTACTGGGATTATAAAGTAATTAATCATGAAAAAGTTAGTATTAATTTTTGTATTGTCTTTGCTGTTATGCTTCCCGTTTAAAACGCGGGCGCAGTCTCAGGAAATCCAGCAGCTGATTTTGAATATCGAAAAGCTCTCTCAGTTTAAGAAGATCCTGAGTGATATGAAAAAAGGCTATGATATTTTAAATGGCGGATACAAAGTAGTAAAAGACCTGTCCGAGGGAAATTTTTCTCTTCATAAAACTTTTCTCGATGCCTTGATGCAGGTAAGTCCAGTGGTTAAAAATTATAAAAGGGTTGGAGATATCGTTAAATATCAACTACTTCTTATGAAGGAAAGTAAAATTGCTTTGAATCGCTTTAATAAAAGCGAGAGTTTTACAGTCCAGGAAATTAACTACTTTGAAAAGATATATTCCAACTTGTCAAGGCAAAGCCTTAGAAATCTTGACGAGCTCATTACAATAGTTACGGCCGACAAACTAAGAATGTCGGACGATGAAAGATTGGAGGCCATTGACAAAATATATCTTGATATGCAGGAGAAAGTATTGTTTCTTAAAGCTTTTAATTCTTCATCCAATGTTCTGGCGCTACAGCGTGCTAAGGAGAAAAGTGATGTAACTGCACTACGTCATACTTACGAGATAAAAAACTAATTCTTGTCAATATGGTAAATCTAAATAAGAGGACTGCTTTTGCAGTCCTGGCATCACTTATACCTTTTTTAAGCCATGCGCAGGGAATCGGAGGCGAGATCGGAAGTCTGCATAGTGTGCTGGAACAGCTTTATGATGAGATGATGCCTTTGTGCAGTAACCTGATTGGAGTAGGGCAGGGTATAGCCGGATTTGCAACGATTTGGTATATAGCCTCACGAGTCTGGCGACATATTGCTAATGCGGAGCCGATTGATTTTTACCCGCTTTTCAGACCCTTTGTGATTGGCTTCTGCATCATGATTTTTCCATCAGTTCTTTATTTGATCAATGGGGTTATGAAACCGACAGTTACGGCTACAGGGGCTATGGTAGAAGGATCCAATAAGGCAATTGAAGTTCTTTTAAAGGAGAAAGAAAAAGCAGTAAAAGAAAGCGATCCATGGAAGATGTATGTCGGTGTTTTAGGAACAGGTGACAGGGACAGATGGTACAAGTATACACATAATGATTCCGATCCCGCCGATGAAGGTATGCTGGAAGGAATAGGGAATGATGTCAAATTTGCAATGGAGAAGGCTTCGTATAGTTTTAGAAATTCTGTCAAGGAATGGGTGAGCGAAGTTCTGAGAATTCTCTTCGAGGCCTCTTCATTGTGTATTGATACGCTTAGGACTTTTCAATTGGTAGTGCTCTCAATATTGGGACCTTTGGTTTTTGGAATTGCAGTTTTTGACGGTTTTCAACATACCCTTACTGTTTGGCTGGCCAGGTACATCAATATTTATTTGTGGCTTCCCGTTGCCAACATTTTTGGAAGTATTATAGGTAAAATCCAAGAGCAGATGCTCAAATTGGATATCACGCAGATCAATACTTCGGGAGATACATTTTTCAGCAGGACTGACATGGGATATCTCATTTTTATGATCATTGGAATTGTAGGCTATTTTACAGTACCGTCTGTTGCTAACTATATTGTGCATGCCGGCGGAGGTGGAGCGCTTGGGCAGAAAGTGACCAGCATTTTTGGAAACTCAGCTACTTCTATAATTACAAGAACATCGGGTGGGGCGGGGATGGTAATGGATGTAATGGGTGATGCTGACAGCAGAATGACAAAGAGTATGGCTGCAACGGCAGGTAGCAATCCATATTTTGTAGAAAAGGGAAACTACATGAGTGACAAGCTCAAGGGAAATTCTAAATAATTTAAATCAGAAATAATCATGTTTACCAAGATGAAAAATATTGACACAGCATTCCGCTATATCAGGGGATTTACAATGCTTGTAATTGTCAGCTGTATTATTATCTGCTGTTACACACTTTATAAAAGTTTTACAACTGTTACCCTGATGCAGGACAGGGTTTACATCTTGGTAAATGGGAAAGCTTTGGAGGCTTATTCCTCGGAAAGAAAAGATAATGTGCCTGTTGAGGCAAGGGATCATGTAAAAACATTTCACTTATTTTTCTTTACCCTCGACCCCGATGATAAAGTTATCAAGACCAATGTAACTAAGGCTCTTTATCTGGCGGATGATTCTGCAAAAAGAGTGTATGATGATCTTAAGGAAAATGGTTATTACTCAGGTATTATCTCCGGGAATATCAGCCAGACCATTTCAATTGACAGCATCAATATTGATACTAATGAATACCCCTATCATTTTAAATGCTATGCAAAGCAAAACATCATAAGGACTACCAGTATTTTAAATCGAAACCTAGTTACGGAAGGAACACTCAGAAATGTTTCCAGAAGCGATAATAACCCTCATGGTTTTTTGATAGAACGCTGGAATACTATTGAGAACAAAGATTTAGGAGTTGAAAACAGGAAATAATGCAACTATTTAGAAAAAATAGAGAGATTCGAATAAGTCCAAAATATTATCTGCTTCTGCAGGATAAGTGGGCAAAAAAAATGAGCGTATTGACTTCGGATTTATCAAAGCAAAGTCTTGTCTTTTATTTGATCCTATTTATACTTATCACCGGAGGTATTAGTCTTTATAATGTCTACAGTGGTTTCTCTTCCAAAGAATACAAGCAGACAGGTATTGGAATTAGAATTAATTTCAAGTCTTTAATTGTGCCCAAGCCCTCATTGAATAGAGCAAATGAAACTCTGTTGCCAAAAGAAAAATTTGAAAATATTACAAGCTTCAGCATCTATTTAGACAGTCTTAAAGAGTCAGAAGGAGGAAGAAAAATTTACGACAGTATTAAGAATTACAGACCTGGTCTTTTGGACAGCCTGATATTTATTGAAAATTATTATAAAATGAATTAAAAAAAAATAAACACATGGAAAAGAAAACAATAACAATCAAAGAGCTTAAACAGCGCAAAATGCTACTTGTGCTGCCTATCTTAATACTCCCGTTTTTAACGATGTTATTTTGGACATTAGGTGGAGGCAAAGGTACTGCTGCTGTTAATATAACAGAGGATAAAAGAGGTTTTAATATCGCTCTTCCTGATCCTAAATTCAAGGAAGATTCGTCGTTGGATAAAATGAGCTATTATGATCAGGCAGCAATTGATTCTCTAAAACTACAAGAGCAGATCAAAAAAGATCCAAATTATTCAATAACTGGATTTTCTCATGATTCTTTATTGGTTTCAAACGAATTGGAAATAGATCCTGGAATGTTTAGAAAAGGAAAAACAGCTTTAAACACAAGTTCTCTAAGGGGTGAGACTGAACAGAAAATGTATCAAAAATTAGAAGCGCTTCAAAAGGCAATTACTGAGCCTCCAAAACTCATAGATACTGATCAGGACATGAGAGAATTTGAATATAGAAATTCTACCGATACTGCATCACAAGAGATGAAAAGTTTAGAACAGGTGATGTCTGTAATGAATGCACCTTCAGAACCGGATCCTGAACTCAAACAGCTCGGAGGAATGCTGGAGAATATTCTTGATATTCAGCATCCTGAGCGTGTACAGCAGAGATTAAGGCAAACCTCAAAAAGTCAAAAGGGAAAAGTGTTTGCTGTCAATAAAAAGGTAGAGGAAGAGCATATTACCTCACTACAAGGTACAGGTATAAATCACCCAGCCACACTAAAAGCTAATTCTTTTTATTCTTTAGAGGATACCGGTGTAAATGATGAGATTCAAAATGCACTGGAAGCGGTGGTTCATGAAACGCAGTCTATTATTAACGGCTCCATAGTAAAGCTCAGATTAACGTGCGATGTATTTATTAATGGGACCCTGATTCCAAAAAATAGTTTTGTTTTTGGAACAGCTACTTTAAAAGGGGAGAGGCTGGAAGTTAAGATCAGCTCAATAAAATTTAAGAATTCGATTTTTCCTGTTGAACTCTCTGTTTATGATATGGATGGCATTAGTGGTATCTATATTCCCGGAGCTATAAACAGAGATGTTGCAAAAGCCTCGGCAGACCGTTCTATGCAGAGTATTGGTATTGAAGGATTGAATGATTCATGGGGCGCACAGGCGGCAACAATGGGTGTTGAAGCTGCCAAAACCCTTCTGAGTAAAAAAGTAAAATTAATAAAGGTGGCTGTAAAAGCAGGCTATCAGGTATTACTTTATGATGAGAAAGAAAAAAATGCCAAATAACACTAAAATATTTAAAAGATGAAAAATATTAAATCATGGTTAACCATTGGAATTTTTATAATTACTATTGCTGTATCTGCTCAGGATAATCAAAGCATTAAAGCTAATAATGTGCAGTTAAGTTACGCTAAAACCACTAGTATTGTATTTCCATACGCTGTCAAAAGTGTGGATCGAGGTAGTCAGGATATTTTGGTTCAAAAAGCAAAAGGAGTAGAAAATATATTGTTATTAAAGGCTGGCAAACAAAACTTTACACAGACTAACCTGACTGTTGTTACTTCAGATGGAAAGCTCTACAGTTTCGTTTTAAATTTTGATGAGCTGTGTCCCACTTTAAATTTAACACTAGAACTCGGTCCGAACTTAGATAGAGATGTACTTTTTTCTGCAGAGCATAAAAACCAAAGAGAAATTCAGCAATATTCCCAGCTGGCATTGTCAAAGAAAAAAAAAGTGTCAGGACTCGGTGCAAGCAAGTTTTCTCTAAAGCTCAGGGTAAATGGGATATTCATACATCAGGATGTAATGTATTTCAGAGTACTGATTGGAAATAATTCAAGAATTAATTATGATGTAGACCAGCTGCGTTTTTTTATCAGGGATCAAAAAAAATCAAAACGTACAGCCTCACAGGAATTGGAAATACTGCCACTTTCTGCAACTTCAAATATTTCTAAAATCTCAGATAATTCGGAGTTAACTCTTGTTTTTGCAATACCAAAATTCACTATTCCGGAGAAAAAACTTTTTACACTTCAGTTAATTGAGAAAAACGGAGGCAGGCATCTGGAATTAAATATCAAAAACAGTGATCTGACTCGTTTGGAAATATTGTCAAACTTATAATCAAATACTAATTTAAAATTAAAGATCATGAACGAGAAAAATGTAGAGTACTTGAAAGATCAGTTGAAATATACTGGATTTGGCGACGGATTGGAAAATGCACTTGTAGAGAATATCCAAAAAGGAAGCCCTGAATTTAAATTGGATCACGAAACCAAATATGGAACTGATACTGTTTTAACTTCATTAAACTTCAAAAAGTCAGAGCAGAGTGATATGTACTTTTTTAATTCATATGATATGGATGTCCAAAAGCAAGGACGCCCAGTTGAATTTTCGCAGACATTTTATATTAATAGGGATAATAATATAACAGCGAAGGAAGCCTATAATTTAATGGAAGGCAGGGCAGTTAACAAGGATCTCAAAAATAAAGAAGGAGAAGTGTACAATGTCTGGCTTAAGTACGACTATAAAGAAGCAGACGATAAAGGCAATTTCAAACTTAATCATTACCATCAAAATTATGGCTACGATCTGGAAGCCAGTCTTTCAAAGCATTCAATTAAAGAACTGGAGACCCCAAAGTACAAGGAAGATCTTATGAACTCACTCAAAAAAGGTAACATTCAATCCGTTACGTTTGTCATCGCTGGGGAAGAAAGAAAACAGTTTGTTGAAGCAAATCCGCAGTTCAAAACAATTAATGTATACGATAGTGCAATGCAGAGAATTAATGACCGTGAGAGTAAAGATCAGAAGCAGAACCAGACGCAGGCTAAAACTGAAAGTAAGGAAGCAAAGCAGAATCAGGATGCGGATGCTGATTCAAGTCCGAAAAAAAACGCTAAAAAAAAGAAGCAGGGTAATTCAATTTAAATGTTATGGATAATTTAAAACCCTTATCGGATTTCTTTACAGCAATTGAGAATGATTTTAGGATCAGTACAACGCATATTGCTATGTATGCCGCTTTGCTGCATTGTAGGGTAGATAAGGGTTTTGCTAATCCAATACAAATATTTAGAAGAGAATTGACTCCAATTGCCAAAATTTCTTCACTGTATACTTATCATAAATGTATTCAGGAATTAAGTGATTATGGTTATATTAAATACGAACCGTCCTTCAAGAAAACCCAAGGCAGCAAGGTCTATTTTGTAGATTAAAATCAAATAATAATTAATATTTTGAATTATGAGACATTTTACATTTGATCAGTTACCTGAAGCAGTATCTCATTTATATGAAAAATTGGATAATATAGAAAAGTTTCTAGAACATTTGTCTAATGAATCTATTCAGAAAGAGGAGCTTATGACTATTTCAGCCGCTTCAAAAATGCTAAATCTTTCCGTTGCTACAATTTACAGCAAGGTATGTCGAAGAGAAATACCAGTTAACAAACAAGGCAAACAATTGTATTTTTATAAATCGGAACTCCAGGAATGGATAAAATCAGGCAGGGTAAAGACTAGCCTTGAAATCGCAAAAGAAGTTAAATTAAATCCTCATTCAAAATTAAAACTCTAATTTTTTTGTCTGTGAAATTGTTACAATTTGTGCCATTAACATTATCTTTTTGGCAAAATCAATATCAATTAATTTTTATCTTTGATTTCGAATTAATCATTTATAATTTAAAAATATTTGCAATGGATAAAGCTATAAAACTAAAAGTTCGCAAGGAATTAGATGCTAGACAACAGTTGAATATAATTAAATTAAAAGGTAGTCTGATCTCTAAGGGCTACACCGAAATTATACATATTCTGGATCAGGATGAAGACTTTCATATCAATTCTTTTGAAACTCCATCAGAAACGAATAATGAAGTCCAGGAATTTATTAAAGCTTTCATTACCAAAGAAGACCTAACGGATACTGTCGCACTTTTCAAATAAAGAGGTTATTAACTCTGATTTGTTAGTAGAGGTTTATTCTCTCAGAAGCTTCTCTTTTTCTTTCGTCAACAATTTTTGTATAGACCTGGGTAGTCTGGATGCTTTTATGTCCAAGCATTTTAGACAGAGTATATATATCTGTACCCGAATATAACTGCAGTGTCGCATATGTATGTCTGAAGCAATGAAAAGTAATGTGCTTTGAAATACCAGCTTCCTTAATCCAATTAGGTATAGTACGGTCAAAATCCCATTTTTTCAAATCTTTAAATACAGGTTCATTTCCAGGTTGAGGCTCTCCAAGAAGCTCATAGGCTTGCTTTGGTATTGGAAGGGTTTCCTGTCCATCGGTTTTTTTCTGTTTAAATCGAATAAAAAAACCGTATCCCTCCATAAATTGGATTTCTGACCATTGCAGTTTTGAAATATCGGAGTATCTAAGTCCTGTTAAGATTGAAAACAGGCTTACTAATTTTACAATTGGATCCTTGCAGTCTGTATTAAAGAGCTTTCTGGCTTCCTCAATAGTCAGAAAATTTTTTTGTGACTCTTTTTCAGTAATACCGACAACGGCGGCGTTAATATCGGATCTTAATTTTCCTTCCTTGTAAGCATTTTTCAGTGTTGCTTTAACCTTATTGAAATAGCTGAGTGCAGAATTGTTGGATAATTTTTTCCCATGATTTCTTTTGCTTTGGGCTCTTAGCAGATATAGGCGAAAGTCTTCAATCAACTGGATTGTAATTTCAGAAAATGTGATATCATTGTTATTTAGGAAATCTGAAAAATATCCAATTGAGATAATCCATATCTGATAATTATTACCATTTCTTTTCTCTGCTTCTTTTTTAAAATAGTCAAGAAAAGATTCTGCGGCTATTTCCTGCATCAATAGCTGTTCTTTTTCAAATTCACTATAAATATTATCTTTATTAAGTTCTGTTTGTCTTCTAATTTTTATCAGTCCGGCAATTCTTAGTGTTTCTTCATTTGACATTTTTTCAACTGCACTTTTTGGCTTATCATATAAGTAAAGTTTTAAAAACTCACGCCTGGTTAGCTGATTAGTCTGACCATGTTTAATAGGAGGATAGAAATCCAGGTATAGAGATTTTCTGCCTTTTGATATGGCCTTTTTTCTAAGTGTTATATTAATTTTTTGTACCACGATAACTACTTTTTAAATATTGTTTCAATATCCGCTTTAGCAACATAAGTGAATTTCCCCTTGGTAAACTTGTGAATGTTGTTTCGCTTGATGATGTTATAAAGGGCGCCACTTGAAATATTAAATTTCTGCTGAATCTCTGTTATAGTATAACAGTCTGATATCTCTGTATTTTTTTTCTTTTCTTTTGGGCGTATTACAATTTCATAATTAGGTTCGATAATCTGAAATAGCGCGTCTAATTCAGATCTCTTAATTACTGTCATCCGCTGGGAGAAATTATAAGCAATAATTTTGTTCTCGTTAATTAAGCGGTAAATAGTCTTTGGTGCAAAACCAAGCAGTAAAGCCACTTCCTTTACAGTTAAAAATTCTTTGTCTTTAAGATCAAGTATTGGCTTGCTTCTAATAGTTGTTGTTTCAAGATTACTGCTAGCTATTTTCTGTTGCCTGGTTCTTCTTTTGTACGCTTTACTGCTGCATGTTAGAGAACAAAATTTTGTCTTTGTTGTTTTTGCTGTAAATTCTTTTTCGCAAAATTGACAGATTCTGGTCACTTGTATATTTGAACTCATCTCTTTTATAATTTGCCCCAATATTTTCTCAATAAGAGTATATAAGTTCCTTTAAGGGAACTTAAGGGACATAATTTGTCCAAATTTCATATTGATCGTAACGAATTGATTTTGAGGTACAATTGAGATACAAAAATATGCAAAAAATAGTATTTCCTCCAAATAGAAAACCGCATAAAAAAATGCTATAATGTTTATTTATAGTATTTTAACGTTTTATTTAGTAATGTGTTTTGTGTTGTTTTACAGTCTTATTTTCCGATGCAGAAATTAGCAAAAATATTTCCCAGTAATTCATCATTTGAAACCTGACCTGTAATAAGTCCAAATTGATATAAAGCCTCACGGATATCAAGCGCAATTAAATCACTTGAAAGATTTGTTTCAAGACCGAATTTTACTTTTTGTATTTCATCTAAAGCTTTTAATAAAGAATCATAATGTCTTGTATTTGTGACAATAGTTTCGTTGTTACGTAAAGCTCCAGTATTTACAAAAGACAGTAATTTGTCTTTCAATTCCTCAACGCCAATTTTCTCTTTTGCAGAAATTTTTAAAAGTGTTAATTCTAAAGTTTCGAGTTTTTTATTGATTAAATCAATTTCATTTTCGCTCAATAAATCAACCTTATTTATAACAACCAAAATTGGTTTTAGAGGATATTTATTTTTAACTTTTTCAATTTCGACAATATAATCAGAACCTGAAACCTGAAACTTGAAACCATCAAACAAGAAAATTACAACCTGTGCCTGTTCAATTTTTTCGAAAGTTTTTTTGATTCCGATGCTTTCTACAACATCTTTAGTTTCACGGATTCCGGCTGTATCGATGAATCTAAAACCAACTCCGCCAATTACCAATTCATCTTCAATAGTATCACGGGTTGTTCCGGCTATGTCTGACACGATGGCGCGTTCTTCATTTAATAATGCATTTAATAAAGTCGATTTACCAACATTTGGTTCACCAACAATCGCAACTGGAATTCCGTTTTTAATAACATTTCCAACTGCAAACGAATCGATTAATCGTTTTAAAACAAATTCAATTCGGTTTAATAATTCATGAAATTGTGTTCTGTCTGCAAATTCTACGTCTTCTTCAGCAAAGTCAAGTTCTAATTCAATTAAAGAAGCAAAATTCAAAAGCTCTTCACGTAATTTAGCAATTTCATTACTGAAACCACCGCGCATTTGCTGCATGGCAATTTGGTGAGATGCTTCATTATCAGATGAAATTAAATCGGCAACGGCTTCTGCCTGTGATAAATCCAGTTTTCCGTTTAAAAAAGCTCTTAACGTAAATTCTCCTGCATCAGCCATTCGGCAGCCTTTTCGCAATAATAACTGAATAATCTGCTGTTGAATATAAGTAGATCCGTGGCAGGAAATTTCAATAGTATCTTCGCCTGTATACGAATTTGGTCCTTTAAAAACAGAAACTAAAACTTCATCAAGCGTTTTTTCATTATCTACAATATGACCCAAATGCAACGTATGTGTTTTTTGCTTCGTTAAGTCTTTATTTTTTATGGATTTAAAAACAGAATTTCCTATTGAAATAGCTTCAGCGCCTGAAATACGAATGATAGCAATAGCTCCGGCTCCAGATGGAGTCGCTAATGCCACTATAGAATCTTGATTTATCATGGTGCAAAGGTAAGAAAAAAGCAGAAATTTCTAAAGTCTTAATCACAGGTTAGTTATCTTGTAAAAAGGTTGAAAATGGTAATTATTTAAGAAATCATTAACTGTTAAATTCCTGATAATTATCAGGCTGTTTTGCATTTAGAATGATTAAATTTGAGTAACAAACCTATAATCTGAAATAAAATGAAAAAGATATTATTCCCTACCGATTTTTCTGAAGCAGCTACAAATGCGTTTGTACATGCTTTAGAATTTGCCAAAGTTGTGAAAGCCGAACTTATTTTATTGCATACATTTGAGATTCCGGTTTATGACAGCCAGTTTTTTCCAGAAAATTATGCATCGATATACAGTTCTATAGAATTGGCAAAATTTGAAATGTTTAAGGATGAAATCCCAAAACTTCGGGCAATTGCAGCCGAGCGTAATCTTGATAGCATCGTAATAAAACACCGACTGATGGATGGTGATTTGATTTACAACCTGAAAAATGCCGTTGAAGAAGATGAAATTGATTTTGTAATAATGGGAACCACAGGTGTTTCTGACTGGACAAAATTCTTTACCGGATCAAATACTAATTCGGTAATTTCAGAAGTAAAAGTTCCGGTTTTATGTGTTCCTATTGATGCTAAATTCAGGAAAATCAAAACAATTGGTTTTACAACAAGATATCGTGAAAAAGATAAAGCGGAACTTAGAAAAGTTCTTAAAATTGCGAAGAAAACTGATGCAAAAGTAAAAAGCTTGTACGTTAGATCTTCAAGCACAGATGTTTCGGATATGACTATTAAAGAATGGCAGACTGAATTTGCCAACGAAAATGTAGAATTCCTGGTGTTGCCAAGTGACGAAGTAAAAGAAACAATTCTTGATTTTGTGCTTTTTAAAGACATCGATATCTTAACTACAATTACGCATAAACGATCTTTTTTTGAATCTATTTTTGATTCAAGTTTTAGTCAAAAAATCACAAAAGAAGTTTCTATTCCAGTATTGATAATGCATGAGAATTAAAATTCTACTTTAAATGTATAGCTTTTTTGTAAGTGTAAAACCTATATTTGTATTTCATTAAATTTAAAAAATGGAAGCATATTTAAGCAAGGTCGAGCATTATTCAAAAGTTTTTAATCAAACCAGCAAAAGGTACAACAGCATAAGTCTCTTACGACTTTTAAGCATATTTTTTTGTTTGTTTATGTTGTTTTATTACATCAAAACTAATGAAATTGGATATGCCGTAACTGCTTTTTTATCTTTTGCCGGTTTTCTTTTTTTAATGCGAATCCATTCGAAATTGTCTTTTAAAAGAGAATTGACAAAAGCTATTTTAAAAATTAATGAAGATGAAATATCGTATTTAAAAAGAGAAAAGCTTCCGTTTGAAAACGGATTTGAATTCAACGATTTTCATCATCCTTATGCTTATGATCTGGATATTTTTGGAGAACATTCTTTATTCCAGAATTTAAACAGAACTGCTGTTTTTATAGGTAAAAAAACATTAGCAGATAAATTATTAAGCTTATCATCTAATGAAGTTATTCTTGAAAATCAGGAAGCAATAAATGAATTAAAATCCAAAATAGACTGGCGTCAGGATTTTGAAGCTCTTGCTATTGTCAGTACTGACAGTAAAAGTTCTTATGATTCATTAATTCATTGGATTTCATTTAAAAATAATTCTTTATCTAAAGTTTTAGTTTCATTTTCGATTATTCTTCCGGCACTCTTTTTTGGTTTTGTCATTGCTTATTTTATTACTTCAAAAGCCATACTTTTATCTTACGCGACTTATGTTTTTATTTTCAATTTGATTGTTTTAGGAAGATCATTAAAACGAATTCAATCTGAAATTGCCAAAGCAGATAATATTGATAAAACTATTAAGCATTATAGTTTATTAGTGCAAAAGATAGAATTGGAAAAATTTGAATCAAAAAAACTAATTGCATTACAAAAACAGTTAGTTTCTAAAAATGTATCGGCGAGTTCTCATTTAAAACAATTGTCAGAGTTGTTTTCGAGAATGGATACGATCAATAATTTTGTTACTGCGATTGTTTTTAACGGATCATTTCTATTTAATCTGCATGTTTTAAAAGCGCTTTTAAAATGGAAAGAAGATTATGCGCATGAACTAGAGAACTGGATTAACATTATTGGTGAATTTGAAGCCTTAAATAGTTTTGCAAATTTAGCGTTCAACAATGAAGATTTTGTTTTTCCGGAAATCAATTCAGAATATAAAATTGGGTTTGAAAATTTAGGTCATCCGTTATTAAATCCAGCGACCAGAGTAGGGAATGATACTCATTTTTATCCGGAATCTTTTATGATTTTAACCGGGTCTAATATGTCTGGAAAAAGTACTTTTTTAAGAAGTTTAGGAATCAATATGGTTCTTGGCGGAATTGGTTCAGTTGTTTGCGCTTCAAAAGCTAATATTCATCCACTTCCAGTATTGGTTTCAATGCGATTATCGGATTCTTTGGCAGACAGCGAATCGTATTTCTTTGCAGAAATTAAGCGTTTGAAACAAATTATGGATGCCCTGGAAGAAGGACCTGCCTTTGTTTTATTAGATGAAATTTTAAGAGGAACAAATTCTGATGATAAACGTAACGGAACTATTGAAGTAGTTAAAAAAGTAATTGCAAAAAAAGCAATTGGTGCCATTGCAACACACGATATTGAAGTCTGCTTAACAACTAACGAATATCCTGATACTTTAACTAATCAATGTTTTGAAGTCGAAATTCAAAATAACGAACTGCATTTTGATTATAAACTCCGCAGCGGAATCTGTAAAAATAAAAGCGCGACTTTTTTAATGCAGAAGATGGGAGTGATTTAGAATTTTAGATTTTAGAATGTAGATTTTAGATTCCGAGCTGGGTGTTTTTTTAACGCAAAGCACGCTAAGGTTTTTTTAATGTAAGGTTTTATAAAAAACAAAGTTCGCAAAGCTTGATCAGTACAAAGCTTTGCGAACTTTGCGTATTGTAGATACAATCTATTGTAAAAAATCTTAGCGTGCTTTGCGTTAAAATTGCACATCAAGATTGCAACTTGAAACCTCAAACCTGAAACAAAAAATTTACTTATAAAAATGCCTGACGATTATTAATATTCGTCAGGCATTTTTTTTTACAATTTTCGGTCAGTTTTTACTTTATTTTCAAAATATCTTTAAAATTAAACTCAATTTTTTAGATCTATTTTTTTAAAATTGGCATAAAAAGCAACTTTTTTACCCCATCAAAACCTTATCAAATTATCATAAAAGTTACTAAAAGCGTGATAAAAGTCAAAATGACAATAACTAACTAAAAACCAGTATTTACTGAGTATTGTGTTTTATTTTAGCAATAAATTAACGATTTATTAAAAATAAATTTTACTAAAACGTTTTTGTAAGTTTCGTTTGTTATATTTGCGATGTACTAAAATATACAACAATAAATATAATACTTGATGAAAAAGATTACAATTAGAGATATTGCTAAACAGGCAGAAGTATCTATTTCTACAGTGTCTTTTGTTATCAATGGAAAAGGCGAGAAAATGGCCATTAGTCCGGCTGTAATAAAAAAAGTTCAGGACGTTGCCCAAAAACTTCAGTATAAACCAAGCATGATTGCCAGCAGTTTACGAACTGGAAAAACAAGATCGATTGGGCTTATTGTGGAGGATATTTCGAACCAATTTTTTGCAGATTTGGCACGAGTAATTGAGGATGAAGCAAAAAATATTGATTACAGGGTTTTTTATTGCAGTACGGGTGATGATAATGATCGTTCTGAAGAATTGATTCAAAGTCTTCTGCAGGCAAATGTTGAAGGTTTTATTATTACACCAACCAGAAATTTAGAGAAAACAATTGGCATGCTTTTAAAAATGCAAAAACCGGTTGTATTGATCGATAGGTATTTTGCCAATCAAAAAGTAAGTCACGTTTTGATGGATAATTATGAAGGCTCTTATTCTGCAGTGAAATATTTGATTGAAAAAGGCAGAAAAAATATAGCCGTTGTAAATAATAAATCTGGAATGATCCAGATGAAATTAAGGGAAAAAGGATATATAGAAGCGTTAAAAGAAGAAGGAATTTATAATGAGAATTATACGTTGCAATTAGATTATCACTCGAGTGAAAAAAATAGAATTGATGCGATTATAAGTTTTTTTAAACAAAATCCAGAGATTGATGCTGTATTATTTTTGGCCAACTATCTTGGACTTGCGGGACTTCAGGCTTTTAGGAGTTTAAAATACAAAATTCCAGAAGATATAGCCGTTATCAGTTTTGATGATCATGATAGTTTCAAACTGCATACACCTACGATCTCGGTAGTAGCTCAGCCCATTGAAGATATAGCAGTTAAATCAATACAACTGCTCATGAGCCAGATGACAAATTTTGATGATTTTAAAATAGAAAAAATCCTCAAAAAAGGAAGATTGATTGTAAGAGAATCAGTTTAACATAAATTAAAAATGATCAAAAAAGTTTAGGCTTTTTTTTAATCATTTTACTAAATCGTTTTAGTGAAAATATTCCTAGATTTTACTGCTGTTACAGCTGATTTTCTGAGAAATATTTATATAGTAAAAACCTTGAAATAGCTGCGTTTTTTTGAATATTCATCGTACTATCAGCAAGGTCTTTTATCCAAAATTGAGTTCAAAATTTTATTAATTATTTAAAGCAAACAAAACAAAAACACAAACGAAACAAAACAAAACAAAATCCAAAACCAATAACCAAAAAGAATGCTTATGAAACGAATATTAGCAGTGTTAGCAATGGTATTGTTGAGCAGCTTAAGTGCCGCAGCGCAAAACCGATTAATAACAGGCATAGTAACAGATGCAGAGAACAAAGGAATTGTTGCCGCATCAATCGAGGTTCAAGGAAAACCATTTAGTGCAATTACAGACGCCGAAGGGCGCTTTAGAATGAATGTTCCTGAAGGTAAAGTTACCCTAAACGTATCTTCTATAGGGTTTGAGTCAAAGTCAGTAGTACTTCAGGAGAATGAAACAAGAGTTGCTGTTACTTTAACAGAAACTACACAAGAACTTAAAGATGTTGTAGTAACTTCTTTCGGGGTGAAAAAACAAAAGAAAAGTCTGGGTTATGCCGTTGGAGAACTTAAAGGCGACGACCTGACAAAAAATAAAGAAATTAACTTAGGAAATGCTTTGCAAGGTAAAATTGCAGGGGTAAACGTTTCTGCGCCGGTTACAGGACCATCTGGTTCAAGCCGTGTTGTTATTCGTGGAGCAACTTCTGCTTCTGGGCTTAACCAGCCATTGTATGTTGTAGACGGAATTCCAATTGACAATACACAGCAGGGAAATGCAGGAATGTGGGGAGGTGCCGACAAGGGAGACGGTATGTCTTCTTTCAATCCAGATGATATTGCTTCTATGTCAGTATTAAAAGGTAGTGCCGCTTCTGCTCTTTACGGGTACAGAGGATCAAATGGTGTTATCTTAATTACAACTAAAAAAGGTAAAAACAGAACAGGTGTAGGAGTTGATTTTAGCACAAATTCAACTTTTAATACTCCGGCGAGTCTTTTGAACTGGCAGGATCAATATGGGTCAGGAGCTCCAAATGCAAGTGGCGTTCCAACAAGATTTACCAATTTGCAGGAACTTAGAGATTCGTACTATTTTGCCTGGGGTGACAAATATGACGGAACTCCTTCTCTTGGTTTAGACGGTACAACCAGACCATATAAAGCATACGGAAAAGATAATGTTGAAAATTTCTACAGAACTGGGTATTCTTTCAGTAATACTTTAGCATTTTCTGGTGGAAATGAGACAACAAATTTCAGATTGTCATTCGGAAATACTAAAGATGAATCTATCATGCCTGGAACTACTTTTGGTAGAAATAACGTGGCTTTGAGTTTAAATTCATCTCCAAATAAAAGAATCACTGTAGAGACAAATGCACAATATATTTCTGAGAAAAGTCATAACAGACCTTATTTGAACGATTCACCAAGAAACCCGTCTTTCCCAACTACTTTCATGACACCAGCTACAGATATTAGATGGTTAAGTAATCCATACGATGCAAACGGCGGTGAAGAAGATTATTTAGGAGCAAACGTATATCATACAAATCCTTACTTTGCTGTAGATTCACCATTAAATGATGATCTTAGAAAGCGTTTTATTGGTTCTGCACAAGTAACTTACAATATTACGGATAAGATTTATGCAAAAGGTGTAATTGGAATTGATGATATCAATTATGAATATACTGAAATTGAGCCAACAGGAATTAATTACAGTCCTGGTGGATCTTATGAAAACAGAATAGAAAACCGTTCAGAAGTAAATGCTTCAGGATATTTAGGATACAAAGGAGATATCGTTAAAAATCTTTCATTGGATGCCTTTGTAGGAGCAAACCGTCAGGATAACAGATACAGCGGTATCAAAATGAAAGGAAATAATTTCATTGTTCCATTTGAATATTTCTATGCTAATACACAGCCGGACAGAACTGAAAAATTGTTTTCTGAAAGACAGGTAAACTCTCTTTTTTACTCGGCAGATTTAGGGTATAAAGATTTCTTATATCTTAGTTTAACAGGTCGTCAAGATTGGTTTTCAACTTTAAGTATAGAGGATAACAGTATTTTTTACCCTTCTGTAAGTACTAGTTTTATTTATTCTGAAGTTATTAATTTACCAGAATGGATGTCTTATGGTAAACTTAGAGCAGGATGGGGTAATGTAGGTGGCGGTTTGCAAGAAGCTTATGCCTTAACATTGACTTATACTACGCCAGACGGACAAACTGACTCATTAGGACAGCCAATTTTAGGTATTAATGGAGATGTAGTTCCAAACAAATACTTAAAACCTTATAATGTAAGTACTATCGAATTTGGTTTTGAAAATACATTCTTTAATAATAGAATAAGTACTGATTTGACATTCTATCAAAAGAAAACTACAAAAGATATCGCTGATGCAGATATTTCTATGGCTTCTGGTTTCAGAACAACAAAAATCAACGTTGGAGAAATTATGAATAAAGGGGTGGAGTTTGCTATTACAGCAAAAGCAATTAAAACACCAAATTTTTCATGGACTGTGGGTTATAATTTTGCTTATAACGATAGTGAGGTTGTCAGTCTTTCTGATAAAATTACAACAAAATCATTAGAAGGAAACAGAGACGGAAGAGCTTCTGTAGTTTTAGAAAAAGGACAGCCTTTTGGTATAATTAAAGCTTATGATTATTTAAGAGATGCAAGCGGAAATATTGTACTTGATACAAATGGTAAATTCATGAGAGGAAATTTAATCACTGCTGGACAAGGTGTTGCACCAACTTCAATGGGATTATCAAATGATTTCTCTTATAAAAACTTTACACTTTCGGTTTTTGTTGATGCTAAATTTGGAGGAGAAATCTATTCTGCTACAAACCAGTTAGGAGCTCGTTACGGATTATCTGAAATCACACTTCCAGGTCGTGAAGGCGGTGTGGCAGTAAGCGGAAAAGATGTAAACGGAAATGCAGTTAACACAACAGTTTCTGCATACGATTACTGGAGAAGTTATAGTGATGTAACGTCAAACTTTGTATACGATGCTGATTTTGTGAAACTAAGAGCGATTTCTTTTGCTTACAATTTCCCAAAAATGTTTTTACAAAAAACACCTTTTCAGTCTGTTAGTTTAGCATTTTCTGCTCATAATTTATGGACAATTTATGACAAAGTGCCAAATATTGATCCAGAGTCAAACTACTCTAATAGTAATGCACAAGGTATGGAGAGAGCTTCAATGCCATTGACAAGAAATTATGGTTTTGCTCTTAATGTCAAATTCTAATATTTAAAAAGATGAAAAATAGATATATAAAAATATTTTGTGTCGCAATTGTTAGTGTATTGACATTAGCTTCATGTGATAAAGGATTCGAAGAAATGAATAAGAATCCAAATGCTTTAACAGATCCGGCTGTAAAATCAATGTTTACACTTGCTGAGATCTATGTTGACGGACAGGATTTTTCTAATACCAGAGGAAATAACTTATACGCAGCGCAAATTGTACAACAGTTTTCTTCACTTGGAGGACCAGGTTCTAAGTACACGTATTCTTCTGAATATTCAGCGGCACTTTTTGGAGAAACATACGGAAAAGGATTAAATCAGATTTTCCAATTATTATCTGTAGTAGACAATACTCCTGAAAATTCAAACATGATTCAGGCATGTAGAATCATGAAAGTTTTCTTGTTCCAAAAATTGACAGATACGTATGGTGAAGTTCCTTATTTCGACGCTGGAAAAGGATATAACGGAAACGTTTTTTCTCCAAAATATGATACACAAGAAGCGATCTACAATGATCTTTTAAAAGAATTAGATGAAGCAGGAACTGCTTTAGATGCGACTAAACCTTTTGTAGGCAATGCCGATTTGTACTACCAAAGTGATGTAGCAAGATGGAAAAAATTAGCAAACTCTTTAATGCTTAGAGTAGCGATGCGTTTGTCTAAAGTAAATCCTGCGAAAGCAAAAGAATATGTAGAAAAAGCGTACTCAAAAGGAGTTTTTACTTCAAACGATGACAGTTTAGTTTTAAAACATGATGCAGGTCCTGCTGGGGTTAAAACAAATCCAATTACTTCTTCATGGGTTAGAAATGACTTAAATGGTGGAGAATCAAACATCAAATTCAGTAAAACATTTATCGATTTATTGAAAAATACAAACGATCCACGTTTAAGAATTTATGCAAAACTTGAAGCAACTGGAGATAACAACCCTGCAAGTCAGCAAGGTTTGGCAAATGATGCTAAAGAATTTCCGGGAGGAGACAAAAAACTTTTCTCAGATCCTAATACATCAACAGTATTACGTTTAGACGCACCTACATTAATTATGTCTTATGCAGAAGTTCAATTTATATTGGCAGAAGCTTCAGTAAAAGGATGGAGTGTTGGCGGATCTGCACAGACTTATTACGACAACGGAGTAAGAGCTGCCATGAACGTTTTAACGATTTTTGGAGATAAAGTACCTGCTGTTACACCTGCAGAATACAACATTTACATCACAACGTATCCTTTTAAAACTGCTGGAACAGATGCACAAAAAATCGAGCAGATTATTACTCAAAAATGGATTGTTTTATTGTTCAATGGTTTTGAAGCATTTTCAGAATACAGAAGAACAGGTTACCCAGTATTAGTTCCGGTTAATGACCCAACAGGAGATACTCAGGGAACTATTCCAAGAAGATTAATTTATGATCAGTCAGAGCTTGTAACAAACGGGGCTAATTATAGAGAAGCAATTCAACGTCAAGGTTTAGATTTAATGACCACTAGAATCTGGTGGGATAAATAATTTTTAAATTGGTTGGTTAGTTAAAATAAGTCGGGTACTGAGCATGCCCGGCTTATTTTTAAATCTCTTTATGAATGCGCCAATAACAATCAGTATTAAACGAGTCTGATTTATTGATTTAAAAACCTTTTTTTTCGCAGCCGCAAAGAGTGCTTCTGCTGAAAAAGATGGGATTGTTTTCAAAAATTAAAAAAATCTCAGAACAATACAGATGTTTTAAAGTTCATTGATAATCAGAATTAAAATAACTTAATCTGCATCAAATTAAAATAATACATAAGGCAGTAGTAAAGGAAAATATTTCTAGTTGTTTTTTGAGTTAATAGCAAAAAAATAAATTCTGAGGAGAAGGAATAACTTTAGTACGTTCAATTCCTTCTCTAAACTGCCAAATGATTAAATAGTTGTACCTTTTTTAGTAACTTTAAAAGGTATAAAAAGCATTAGAATAAAATGAATTTTCAAACAAAACTTCTTGGGTTAATCTTCCTTTGTCTTTCAAATTTTTCATTGACTGCCCTTGCACAAAATGTTGATTTGAAGAACAATTGGAGTTATCGGGAAGAAAAAACACAAAAGTGGTTTCCAGCGACAGTTCCGGGCGAAATCCATACCGATTTACTGAACAATAAATTAATTCCGGATCCATTTTACAGGGACAACGAAAAAAAGTTATTGTGGATAGAACTTAAAAACTGGGAATATAAAACCACATTTAAGGCAACAGCAGCAATGCTGAAAAAGAAAAACACAGAATTGGTTTTTGACGGATTAGATACGTATGCATCTGTATACCTAAATAATCAACTGGTTTTAAAAGCCGATAATATGTTTCGTCAATGGCGTGTTGATGTTAAAAAAGTACTCAAATCTGGCGATAATAATTTAGTTATAGTATTTCAATCGGCACAAAATGTTGCTGATTCACTTGCTAAAAAAGATCTGCCATTTAAAATTCCGGACAATCCTCGTGCTTATGTTCGCAAAGCGCAGTATCATTTTGGATGGGATTGGGGACCAAAATTCACAACCTGCGGAATATGGAAAATACCTAGACTTGAGGCTTATAACGAAAAAATTCCAGAGAAACCATACGTTCTTAATCGTAAAATTGAATTAGTACAAGAACCGGATAGTCTTGGCCGATCTTTTTATTTTAAAATAGATGGAAAACCGGTTTATATGAAAGGTGCTAATTATATTCCGTCAGATGCATTTCTTTCTCGCGTAACCAAAAAAGAATACGAAAAAGTAATTTTATCTGCCAAAGATGCCAATATGAATATGCTTCGTGTTTGGGGCGGCGGAATTTATGAAGATGATTATTTCTATGATTTATGCGATAAATACGGCATCAATGTCTGGCAGGATTTTATGTTTGCTGGCACAATGGTTCCCGGCGATAAAGCATTTTTTGATAATGTAAAAGAAGAAGTACAATATCAGGTAAAACGTCTGCGTCATCATCCAAGTATCGTTTTGTGGTGCGGTAATAACGAATCAGACGAAGCCTTTAAAAACTGGGGATGGATGAGAAGCATGAAATTGTCAAAACAAGATTCAACCCGTTTGTGGCACGATTACGTTCGTTTATTTCAGGATAGTATTCCAAAATGGGTTAAAGAAGTCGATGATAAACGTCCGTACTTAAGTTCTTCACCTTTACATCATTGGTCCAAACAAAAAAGTATTACAGAAGGCGACAGTCATTATTGGGGTTTATGGTGGGGATTAGAAGATATTGAAGCAACACAGAAAAAAACAGGACGATTTGTGAGCGAATATGGAATGTTGTCTATGCCGAATTATTCTTCTACAGAAAATTTTACATTGCCGGAAGACCGACATTTATATTCAGATGTAATAAATGCACATCAAAAATCAGGCAAAGGATTTATAAAACTGAATTCGTATTTGAACCGATATTTTATCGATTCAACCAAAATAAAAAAGATGAATGTGGAAGATTATACGTATCTGACACAATGTTTACAATATTATTCGATAAAAAATATTGTAGGTATTCATCGGTCTAAAGCGCCTTATAATATGGGAACTTTAGTCTGGCAGTTAAACGATTGCTGGCCCGTTGCAAGCTGGAGCATAACAGATTATGAAAACCGACAGCCAAAAGCGGCCTGGTATGCCATTCGGGAAGCTTACAGAGATGATAAAACGCCAGAAATTGATCTTACACGCCCAATAGATTTAAAATTAGAAGACCCGAAAATAAGCTGGCAGATAAAAGGAAATAAAGTAATTTTAAAAGCCCAAAAGCAGGCAAAATATGTTTATATTTCCATGAAAAGATACACCGGAAAATGGAGCGATAATTATATAGATTTAGCCGCCGGAGAAGAGAAAATAATTTCATTTGAAGGGAAAATTGTTAACCCAGAGATTAAGGTTTTTTCATTATATGAGGTTTTAGGAAGGTACTAAGATGCTAAGATTCTAAGTTGCTAAGAAAGTGACAAAGTGACAAAGCGACAAAGGTTTTCCGTAGAGACGCACAGCTGTGCATCTCCGCAAAGAAATTAAAAAACATTCGTGTAAATCCGTTTAATCCGTGTCGTCCGTGGGCTAAACCAATATAATAAAAGCGACAAAGATTTTCCGTAGAGGCGCACAGCAGTGCGTCTAACACAAAGAAATTAAAAAAACATTTGCGTCAATCTGTTTAATCCGTTCCATCAGTGGGCTAAAACAATACGCAATCAAAAATAAAAATACATGAGAATAATATTTAGCGGCTTTTTAGCTTTAAGCCTATTTTTTGCCAATCCAGTAATATCACAGCATAAAAAGGCAAAACCAACAAAACAACTAAAACAAACGGATATAAATTACACACAATATGTAAATCCGTTGATAGGTTCTGCGGGTCACGGTCACGTATTTGTTGGTGCAAATGTTCCGTTTGGAGCTGTGCAGTTAGGGCCAGTAAATGTTTTTGAAGGCTGGGATTGGTGCAGCGGATATAATTATGCGAGTAATACAATTTTAGGTTTTACGCATACACACTTAAGCGGAACAGGAATTGGCGATTTAAATGATATTTTGCTTTTGCCAGTTTCAGGAAAAGCAGCACTTACCAAAGGAACAAAAGAAGACATGACAACTGGTTATGGCTCTTACTTCTCCCATAATAACGAAATTGTTAAACCTGGATATTACAGCGTTTTATTAGATAAATACAACATCAAAGCAGAATTAACGGCGAGCGAAAGAGTAGGTTTTCATAAATACACTTTCAACTCAGATGATGATGCTCATGTTTTAGTAGACCTTGCAGACGGAATTGGTTGGGACAGACCCGTAAAAACCTTTATAAGAAAAGTTGATGAAACTAAAATTGAAGGTTATCGTTATTCAGCAGGCTGGGCGGCAGATCAGCGTATTTATTTTGCCATGGAATTTTCTGAACCAATTGCAAATATTGCTTTACACGACAGTACCGCAGTAGTAAGAGGTAATGGAGGCGAAGGTTTAAAAATGAAAGCGGTATTAGATTTTGCAGCCTTAAAAAATAAACAAGTTCTGGTAAAAGTTGGAATATCTCCAGTAAGTTCAGAGAACGCCGCAGCGAATATAAAAGCCGAGATTCCGAATTGGGATTTTGATAAAACAGCAAAAGAAGCCAATTCAAAATGGAATAAAGAACTTAATAAAATTCAGATAAAAGGAGACGAAAAAACAATGAAAGTTTTTTATACTTCCTTGTATCACACCATGTTTGCACCATCAATTTTCAATGATGCCAACGGAGATTATCTGGGAGCAGATAAAAAAGTTTACGAAAAAGCGAATTTTACAAACTACACTACTTTTTCACTTTGGGATACGTATCGCGGTCTGCATCCTTTATATACCATTACACAGCCGGAAAAAATTAATGATATTGTTAAATCATTTTTGGCAATTTATCAGCAGCAAGGAAGATTACCGGTTTGGCATTTAATGGGTAATGAAACCAACACAATGAACGGAAATCATTCAATTGCCGTTATTGTTGATGCCTACTTAAAAGGATACCGTGATTATGATACCGAATTAGCTTACGAAGCCATCAAAAAAACAGCCATGCAAACTCGCGACGGAATGGATTATGTTCAAAAATTAGAATATATCCCAGCCGATAAAATGCTGGAATCTGTTGGAAATGCTTTGGAATATGCAATTGATGATTACTGCATTGCACAAATGGCAAAAGCCTTAAATAAAACAGAAGATTACGCTTATTTCACCAAAAGAGCCAATTTATACAAGCTTTATTTTGATAAAGAAACCACTTTCATGAGAGGTAAATTAACCAATGGAAAATGGAGAACACCATTTAATCCGCTTTCATCAGCACACCGAAAAGATGATTATGTAGAAGGAAATGCGTGGCAGTATACTTGGTTGGTTCCTCAGGATCCGTATGGTTTAATCGATTTGTTTGGAAGTGAAGAAAGCTTTTTAAACAAACTAGATGCTCTGTTTTTAATAACTGATAAAGTTGAAGGAGAAGATGTTTCACCAGATATCAGCGGTTTAATTGGACAGTACGCTCATGGAAATGAACCAAATCATCATATTCCGTATTTGTATGCTTTTGCAGGACAGCCTTGGAAAACAGCAAAATTAATCCGTGAAATTGATGATAAATTCTACTCCACAAAACCAGACGGATTATGCGGTAATGAAGATTTAGGCCAAATGTCGGCTTGGTATGTTTTATCTTCAATGGGATTTTATTCTGTAAATCCTGCAAACGGAATTTACGTTTTAGGAAGCCCGTTAGTAAATACTGCTGTTATAAATTATAAAAAAGGAATTTCATTTACCATAAATGCAATTAATAATAGTGCAGATAACATCTATATTCAAAGTGCTGAGTATAACGGACAACCGTATACAAAATCATATATCACACAGGAAATGATAGCTCAAGGGGGAGACTTGAAATTATATATGGGAAGCAAACCTTCCTTGACATTTGGAGTAAAGAAAGAGAATAGACCTAACTGATTTTAGATTTAAGAGTTTAGATTTTAGATTTAAGAAGTAAGACCATTCATTTTCCTGCAAGGTTTTAAAAACCTTGTAGGTATAAATTTAAAGTTCAGTTTAAAGCCTAAAGCTTAAAGCGTATGGCATAAAAAGTAAAAACTATGAAAATAAAAAGTTTAATTTTTTTTGGATTAATACAGTATTGCATTTCTGTAAATGCACAAGTTAAAGAACCCGTAGAATATGTAAACCCGTTAATGGGAACACAGTCGCTGCATAATCTTTCAAACGGAAATACCTATCCCGCAATCTGCAGACCTTGGGGAATGAATTTCTGGACACCACAAACCGGTAAAATGGGCGACGGATGGGCGTATACCTATACCGCAGAAAAAATAAGAGGATTTAAGCAAACGCATCAACCTTCACCGTGGATGAACGATTACGGTCAGTTTTCAATTATGCCCGTTACAGGTAAAGTGGCTTTCGCCGAAGATGAACGTGCAAGTTGGTTTAGTCATAAAGCAGAAGTTTCAAAACCGTATTATTACAGCGTTTACTTGGCAGATTATGATGTAACAACAGAAATTACAACAACAGAACGAGCAGCACATTTTCAGATTACATTTCCAGAAAACGAAAAGTCTTCAATTGTAATAGATGCTTTCGACAAAGGATCATATATCAAAATAATTCCGTCAGAAAATAAAATTATTGGCTATACAACCCGTAATAGCGGCGGTGTTCCTCAAAATTTCAAAAACTATTTTGTATTAGTATTTGATAAACCATTTGCAGCCAATTCTACATGGATTGATAAAGTCCTGACAAAAGATAAATTAGAAGCAGTTGGACTTCACACAGGCGCAATAGTTGAATTTAAAACCAAAAAAGGAGAAAAAGTTAACGTAAAAGTGGCTTCTTCTTTTATAAGCCCAGAACAGGCGGAACTGACTTTAAAGAACGAATTAGGTGCAGCATCTTTCGATGAAACTTTAGCACAATCTAAAAACGAATGGAATAAAGTTTTAGGAAAAATTACGGTTGAAGATACAAACGAAGATCAGTTAAAAACTTTCTATTCTTGCTTATACCGCACCGTTTGTTTTCCACAAAAACAATATGAAATAAATAAAGAAGGCCAAATTGTGCATTACAGCCCGTATAACGGAAAAGTTCTGCCTGGATATATGTATGCAGGAACAGGCTTTTGGGATACTTTCCGCGCCTTATATCCTTTGCTAAATTTAGTTTATCCTTCTATAAATAAAGAAATGCAGGAAGGTTTAATAAACGATTATAAAGAAGGTGGATTTTTACCGGAATGGTCAAGTCCGGGCTTTAGAAACGTTATGGTTGGGAATAATTCTGCCTCTGTAGTTTCTGATGCTTATATGAAAGGATTACGCGGTTATGACATTAATACTTTATACGAAGCTTTACAGCACGGAGCTAATAACGAAGGCCCGCTGGAAGCCGTAGGCAGAAAAGGAGTACAGTATTATAATACTTTAGGATATGTTCCTTACGATGTTGAGATTAACGAAAATGCAGCCAGAACGCTTGAATATGCTTATGATGATTTTGCAATCTGGAAATTAGCCAAAGCTTTAGATCGCCCGAAAAAAGAAATTAATCTGCTTGAAAAGCGAATGATGAATTATAAAAAGTTATTTAATCCATCTATCGGATTAATGAGCGGACGTAATAAAGACGGAAGTTTTCCACTCAATTTTAATCCGTTTAAGTGGGGAGATGCTTTTACAGAAGGAAACAGCTGGCATTACAGCTGGAGTGTGTTTCATGACATTCAGGGTTTAATTGATTTGATGGGCGGAGAGAAAAAATTTACTGCAAAATTAGATGCTGTATTTACAACTCCTCCGGTTTTTGATGATACTTATTATGGAGCAGTTATTCACGAAATAAGAGAAATGCAAATCATGAATATGGGACAATACGCACACGGAAATCAGCCAATTCAGCACATGATTTATTTATATAATTATGCTGGCGAGCCTTGGAAAACGCAATATTGGTCAAGAGAAGTGATGAACCGTTTGTACAAACCAACTCCTGATGGATATTGCGGTGATGAAGATAACGGACAGACTTCTGCCTGGTATATTTTCTCTGCAATGGGATTTTATCCGGTTTGTCCGGCAACAGAAGAATACGTTTTGGGTGCACCATTATTTAAGAAAACAACTTTACAGCTTGAAAACGGAAAACAGCTTATTATAAACGCTCCAAATAATTCAGATGTAAGCAAGTATGTAAATGAATTGAAATGGGATAATTCATCTTATACTAAAAACTATATCAATCATTTTGATGTATTAAAAGGCGGAGAATTGAATTTTGATATGACAAGTTCTCCAAATTTAAAAAGAGGTACAACATCAGAGGCGTATCCATATTCTTATTCAACTTCAAAGTAAAATTTATGCAGTCACGTAGAAAATTTATAAAAAATACAGGAATTTTTTCCGCAGGATTATTAGCGCTTCAAACCGATGTTTTTGGACTTAATTCAGATGCATTTCAGTTTCCTTTAAAAGATTTCATTAGCAAAAGACCTCCGCTTGCCGAAAGAAAATTTACAAGTAAAGCAGTCGAAGCGGCAATTGTGAGAATCAAAAAACAAATAGCAAATCCAGAATTGGCATGGTTATTTGAAAACTGTTTTCCAAATACATTAGACACTACAGTCGATTTTGAAATCATCGACGGAAAACCCGATACGTATGTAATTACGGGAGATATTGATGCAATGTGGCTGCGTGACAGTACAGCACAGATTTGGCCTTATATTCCATTTGTAACAGAAGATCCAAAACTGGCAGAATTAGTAAAAGGAGTAATCAATCGTCAGGCGAAATGTATTTTGCTTGATCCTTATGCAAATGCTTTTTATAAAGATTTTACCAAAGAAAGCGAATGGAAAAATGACCTTACCAAAATGCAGCCCGGAATTCACGAAAGAAAATGGGAAATTGACAGTTTGTGTTATCCCGTTCGATTAGCGCACGGCTATTGGAAAGAAACCGGAGACATTAGTTTGTTTGATGCAAAATGGAAAGAAGCGATGCTTTTGATTCTGCAGACTTTTAAAGAGCAGCAAAGACTGGATGGAAAAGGCGGCCCGTATAGTTTTCAGCGTCAAACGGCTTGGGCTACAGACGGAGTTCCGTTAGGCGGTTATGGCTATCCTGTAAAACCTTGTGGATTAATCGTTTCTACTTTTAGACCAAGTGACGACAGTACTTTGTTTGGGTATTTAATTCCAAGCAATATGTTTGCGATTGAAATATTAGGTTATTTAATCGAGATTTTCTCTTTACCAGCTTTAAAAGACAATGATTTAGTCGCCAAAGCTACTGAGTTAAGAGATCAGGTTCAAAAAGGTTTAAAAGAAAACGGAATCATTGAACATCCAAAATTCGGAAAAATCATTGCTTTTGAAGTAAACGGATTCGGAAGTTTCCACATGATGGATGATGCCAATGTTCCTTCATTATTGTCATTACCTTATTTAGGTGCGATTGCTCCAAATGATCCTTTATATCTAAATACACGTAAAGTAGTATTATCAGAAAACAATCCGTTTTTCTATAAAGGAAAAGCCGGAGAAGGAATTGGAGGCCCACATACCGGAGTTGATACCATTTGGCCAATGAGTATTGTTTTGAGAGCGATTACAAGTGTAGACGAAAATGAAATTAAAACTTGCATCAGCAATTTGATTAAAACAAATGCCGATACCGGATTTATGCACGAATCCTTTCATAAAGATGATGTAAACAAATTTACCCGTAAATGGTTTGCATGGGCAAATACATTATTTGGAGAAATGATTGTGCACACGAGTATTCATTACCCTCAAATTTTAAAAGAAAAAATATCTAGTACTAAAAGTTAAACGATTAAAAATGAACACATCATATGCCATAGGGCTAGATATAGGAGGAACACATATTACCGCAGCAGTTATCAATAAAACAGAAATGAAAGTCATGGAACTTTCATTATATAAAGAATCATTTGACTCTAATTTACCAGTAAATCAAGTAATAACTATTTGGAAAAAAGTCATTAATACAGCAATTGAAAATTCAAAAGTTGAAAATATTACAGGAATTGCTGTTTGCATGCCCGGCCCATTTGATTATGAAAAAGGGATCTGCTGGATTAAAGATCAATCTAAATACGAACATTTTTACGGATTGAATGTTAGAGAATTACTTTTAGAAAGTCTTAATTTTCCAAATGATTTTCCGGTGCTTTTTGAAAATGACGCTGTTTGTTTTGGAAAAGGAGAAGTTTTTAAGCAACAGGAAAATCTTTCTAAAAAGGTAATGGCAGTTACTTTAGGTACAGGTTTAGGAGCTTGTTTTATTGATAAAGGAGTTTCGATAAGTACAGGAAATCAGGTGCCAACAGATGGAGAAATTTACAATCTTGAATATAAAGAAGGGATTGCCGAAGATTATGTTTCTGTGAGAGGTCTTTTGTCTCATTATAAAACATTAAGTGGTTTTACGCTCAAGAATGGTTTAGAGCTTTATGATTTAGCTGTTAGTGGAGATCAGCAAGCTGTGAAAGTATTCGAAACCATGGGTAAAGATTTAGCCGAAGTTGTAATTCCGTGGATAAAGAATTTCTCGGCAGAGCGTATTATTATTGGCGGTAAAATTGCCAATGCAAGTGATTTGTTTCTGTCTACATTTAATAAAACTGTAAAAGAATCAGGTTTAGAAACACAGGTTTCTATTTCTACAGATAATGAAATTGCAGCTTTATTAGGAGCAGTAAGTTTTCTTCGCGATTAGACTAAAACAAAACAAAACGGATGAGCAATTACTCATCCGTTTTGTTTTATTATTTCTATTTAAATTATTTTAAACCTTCTTTAATTGTCTGAACAAAAGCTTCAACAGGCTGAGCGCCCGAAACTGCATATTTTCGATCAAAAACAAAAAATGGAACTCCCTGCACGCCAATTTCCTGCGCTTCTTTAATATCGCTTTGAACTTCTTTTAAATATAAACTTTCGCTTTCCAGAACTTCCAAAACATCATCTTTGTTTAATCCTGCTTTTTCAGCTAATTCAATTAAAGTTGGACCGTCATTTAAGTCTCTTCCTTCTGTAAAATAAGCTTTAAAGAAGATTTCCTCCATCTCGTCGCCTAATTTTTTAGTTTTAGCCAATTGAATAATTCTATGCGCTTCTAAAGAATTTGAAATAACCGCTTTATCAAAGTTATAATCTAAGCCTGCACTTTTAGCACGTTCTGCGACACCTTTATGCATTTCTCTTGATTGTTCAACAGACATGCCTTTTCGTTCCGCTAAATACGTGTAAACGTCTTTTTCTGGTTGTGGCGTAATAGTTGGATCAAGCTGAAAGCTTTTCCATTCAATTTCAAAATCATTATTTGGAAATTCAGCCAAAGCCGTTTCCAACTGTCTTTTTCCGATATAACAAAACGGACACATGATGTCCGACCAAATTTCTATTTTCATAAGTGCAAAGTTAAAGAAAAATTTGTTTCAGGTTTGAAGTTTCAGGTTGCATAGCTTGTGGAATTTTTTAACGCAAAGCACGCTAAGATTTTTTGATATAGATTGTATTCAGAATTCGCTAAGTTCGCAAAGCTATATCAACACAAAGCTTTGCGAACTTAACGGTTTTATAAACCTAGCTTATTATAAAAAACTTAGCGCGCTTTGCGTTAAAAAACTGCATAAAGTTTGTAGCAGTGTTTTGCACTGCAGTTGAAATTGCTTCGTTCCACGCAATGATGCATTTGTCTGCTTTGAAGTTTATTTTTATGATAAAAGAAAAATCCTTTTCATATGTAAAAAACAAGTATTTTTAGTACAAAAGTCAGTGGAAAACTAATTTGTTGATTTAGATGTAATTATAAAATTTATTATGAAGAAAAACATTATCTATTTTTTATTGATCTTACTTTCAGCCAATTCTAATGCCCAGATTAGAGGTTTTATTGATTTATCGTTTTATCGGCATACTGATTTTCAAGGTTCTAGTTATATTCAGGGTGGGTTAGGTTTAGAAGCTAAAGTATACAAGTTCTTAAAACCTGAGTTTGGGGTAACTTATTATTATGGAACTCTCGAAGATTATAATAAAACAGATGCTGTTGGAAACATCACAAGTGTTGCAAAAGTAAATGCAAAAGCTTTAAATTTTGGATTTACGCCTAAAATATGTCTTTCTTGTGGCGAATATAGTGCTGGAGATGTTCTTCTTCAAATTCTTCCTACGTATAATATATCAAGAATCGAAGCTCAGCAGAATTATACCACAATCAACCAGAATAATCCATCTCAATCGAAAACCAAAAAGGATATTGTTACAGAATGGCAGCAATCTGTAGGTATTGGACTTGGTATAGATATTATTCTTTCAGATAAAAATTATGATTCTTTGGCGATCAATCTATATTATACTGGTGTGAATATGGGAAAAGCGATAGGTGAAGTAGAAAGTACCAATACAAGATACGACAGCCGCACTTTAGGATTTGGATTGAACTATTATTTTGGTTTCAAGAAGAAAGATTAAAAGGCTGGTGAATTGTTTCAGGTTTAAAGTTTCAGGTTTCAGGTTGAAATGCGATTAAACTTTGTGCTGATTTTTAACGCAAAGCACGCTAAGATTTTTTTAAGTTAGGTTTTTATAAAACCGCTAAGTTCGCAAAGCTATATCAACACAAAGCTTTGCGAACTTAGCGCATTGTAAATACAGTCTATATCAAAAAAAACTTAGCGTGCTTTGCGTTAAATTTCACAACGAACCTGAAACATGAAACCTAAAACTTGAAACAAAAACCATCAAAAATAAAAAACCGCAACTCTTTTAAAGAATTGCGGTTTCTAGGTATAAAAAATGGTTGGTTAATAGCGATATTTTTTTTTACAATGATATGTCTTTAATTTCAAATTTAAAAAAATCCCTGTAACAAAAAGAAGTTTTGATGTTAACTATTTAACATTACCGGCATTACCAACATTGTTACCGTTTCACCTTCTTCTAAACCGTCTGCAGGCGTTAAAATTCCGGCTCTATTTGGTAATGACATCTCTAACATAATCACATCAGATTGAAGGTTTGTCAGCATTTCGATTAAGAAACGGGAGTTAAAACCAATTTGTAAATCATCACCTTGATAATCACAAGTCAATCTTTCTTCTGCTTTGTTTGAGTAATCGATATCTTCAGCAGAAACATTTAATTCAGCTCCTGCAATTTTTAAACGAATTTGGTGTGTAGTTTTGTTTGAGAAAATCGCAACACGACGAACAGAGCTTAAAAATAAAGAACGATCAATTAATAATTTGTTTGGATTTTCTTTTGGAATTACCGCTTCGTAATTAGGGTATTTTCCGTCGATTAAACGACACATTAAGATATAATTGTCAAATGAGAAAGTCGCATTTGAATCGTTATATTCAATTTTTACTTCAGCATCAGAACTTCCTAAAATACTTTTTAAGATATTTAAAGGTTTCTTTGGCATAATAAAATCAGCAACCTGAGACGCTTTTACATCTGCACGAGCGTATTTTACTAATTTATGAGCATCTGTAGCAACAAAAGTTAAACCTTCTGGAGAAAACTGAAAAAATACTCCAGACATTACCGGACGTAAATCATCGTTTCCGGCAGCGAAGATCGTTTTACTTACAGCAGTTGCCAAAACATCAGCAGGAACTAAAGTTACAGACGGATCTTCAAGATTTACAGACTTAGGAAATTCTTCTCCGGCTGCGTATGCTAATGCATATTTACCTGAGTTAGAACTAATTTCAACTGTATTGTTGTCTGCAACAGTAAAAGTTAAAGGCTGCTCTGGAAATGTTTTTAAAATTTCAAGTAAAAGTTTTGCCGGTACAGCAACGCTTCCTTTACTTTTAGAATCGATTGATAATGTAGCCGACATTGTCGTTTCAAGATCTGAAGCCGAAACAGTCAACTCACTATTGTTTAGTTCAAATAAAAAGTTGTCTAAAATAGGCAACGTATTGTTACTGTTAATTACACTACCTAAAACTTGTAATTGTTTTAATAAGTACGAACTCGATACTATAAATTTCATCTCTTTTGTTTTATTTTTTGAGGTAATGCCGAGCATTTAGGCGCTGGGCATACGGATTACAAATATATCGTAAACATTCTTAGTTTCGCAATTTTTTTATTAACATCTATCGACTGTATTTCTTTTTTCGGAGAAAGGTAAATACTAATCCGAAAACCAATAAAATAAGGATTGGAAGCCCGATAGTTATGAATTGCGTTGTCGTATAATTTTCGTAAACTTTTTCTTTATCCAATAAAGGCAGTTCAACATCTTTGCTTCTAATGTTAATAAGTCCTGTATCATCAAGAAGATAATTGACACAATTCATCATAAAATCTTTATTGTCATAAAGGTTTCCGGTTCTTTGGTCATAGCCCAATTCTACAGGCATCATGTTTTTATCCAGTTGATTTCTGGCAATATCTCCATCAGCAACAACGATCATTTTGGTTGGTTTTCCTTTTGCCTGAAATGAACTTTCTTTAAAAGGTAAAACTCGATTCTCAAATGCCGAATGGAAACTTCCTTCTAGTAAAACAGAAAGATTTATATTTCCTTTATTAGCATAATCTGCCGGTGTAGTTTTCTCTGTTACAATATTCAGATTAATTTCTGATGGTGTTCCAATTGTTTTAGAATATTGTGATGATTGTAATAAAACGGTCTTTTTAATTCCGTTTTTCAAAGTATCAATCGGACTGGCAAAATCAAATTTAATTCCACCTAAATTCTTTACAATCGGGTGCTGGCTTGATGGCTGAACCAACGGTGCAAATTTCCAGATAAAATCCTGATATTGTGTTGCGCTTCCTTGTTCTCCAGTTGCCAGTTTTATTGGGCTTCCGTTTTCGTCTTTAACCAAATCAGGATTAATTCTGAATCCGTATTTGAAGAACATATCGTTTAAATTCAAATCTCTCGGATAAGCCAAAGTAGCACCAGCCTGATTGTATAAACTGTCCATATCTGCCGCAACCTGATCAACCAGCCATAAAGTTTTACCGCCGTTCATGATAAATTGATCCAGAACTTGTTTTTCTTCGTCTGAGAATTTTTCAGTTGGTTTTGAGATTATCGCTAAATCATATTTTTCCAAGGCATTTAAAGTTCCGTTTGGATTTTTGGCAACAGAATCTAAAGTAAAAGGTCCGATATAATAACTTTCCTTAATTTGTCTTAGTAATTTACCAATATGAATTTCAGACAATTCGCCATTTCCTTTTATAATCGCAACTTTCTTTTGTCTGTCTTTGGTAATTTTATTGATTGCATCGGCAATTGAATATTCTAAATGCTGAATCGATCCAATTACTTTTTGCGTAGTCGAAGCTCCCATAATGTTTTTCAACAAAGGAATATTAACTTCTTTATTATTGTAAACTGCAACAGCCCAAGGAAAAACCATTTCCTGAGATTGTTTGCCTTTATCGTCAACGGTTATGTTTATTGGCGTAAGTCCTTTTTGATAAAGAGATTTTACAACTTCCATATTGTCTTCTCCGTCTTCCATTGGGTTAACGAATTCAAAAACAATATTGCTGTTGTAAGCCTGAAATTCTTCCAGTAATTGTTTAGTTTCCAGTTGTAAACGTCTGAAATCTGCAGGAAGTTCACCTTGCATATAAATCTTAATCGACAGCGGATTTTTAACCTGTTTTACAATTTGTAAAGAAGTTGGTGATAAAGTATATCGTTTGTCTTTCGTTAAATCAAAACGATGAAAAAATAAGCTTCCGAGAACATTTAAAACAATTAAAATAAAAATTGTAATGCCTAATGTCTTTAAATTTAATTTATTAGATGCTTTCATTACGCTTTAAAAGATTTTAATTGATAAACGGTAAAAGATAAAAACAAAACGCTGATGCTTAAAAAGTAAATCACATCGCGTGTATCAATAACGCCTCGGCTCATACTTTTAAAATGATCCTGCATTCCAAATGCCGAAATAATATTCGATTGTCCTGGAACTAATGAAGCTAAACCTTCAAACCCAAAATAAAATAAAAAGCATAAAAACACGGCAATAATAAATGCAACAATTTGATTTTCTGATAGAGTAGAAGTGAAAATGCCAATTGCAGAATAAGAAGCAATTAAAAACAACAATCCGAAATAAGAACCAATTGTGCTTCCCATATCAATATTTCCTTCTGGCAGACCTAAACTCGAAATTACTTTTACATAAATAAAAGTTGGAATAATCGCTAAAATGATTAGAAAGAATGAACCTAAAAATTTCCCGTTTACAATTTCCCAAATCGATAATGGTTTGGTTAAAAGCAATTCAAGAGTTCCTTGTTTTTTTTCATCAGAGAAACTTCTCATGGTAACAGCCGGAATCAGGAAAATTAAAATCCACGGTGTTAAAGTGAAAAACGGAGTTAAATCGGCATAACCGGTATCTAATATATTGTAGTCTGATTTAAATACCCATAAAAACAGTCCGTTGCTGATTAAGAAAATCGCAATGACCAAATAGCCAATAGGAGAGCCAAAAAAGGATTTTATTTCTCGTAAAATGATTGATTTCATTTGTGTTTTTTGTTTTTATTGTTTCAGGTTTCATGTTTCAGGTTTCAAGTTGCTTTACTTTGCGAACTTTATGCTTTACTAAAACCTTTTAAATATAATCTTTGCGTTCTTTGCGGTAAAATTTTAGGCTGTTCAATTAACTTGAAACCTGAAACTTTTAAACTAAAGAAACCAATTTATCAACGCTCCACGCTTCTGGTTTTGCATTGAATAGTTTTTTTGTAAAATCCCAAACTGTATTAAATAATTCAGATTGTCTGTAATTTTCTAAATCTTGTTCGGTTTCCCAATAACTATAGGTAAAGAAAATACATTTGTCATTTTTATCCTGATACAATTCTAAAAAACGATTTCCGTCTGCATTTCGTATTTTATCTTTTACCGATTCAAAATTCTCCAGAAAATCACGAATTTTTTCTTCGTGAAAACTCATTTTTACTATTCTTACGAACATGTATTCAATTTTAGATTTTAGATTGTTGATTTTAGATTTGTTCGAAACCTAAAAGTCTTACGGGTGCGCAAAAATACCAAAATTGATTGTTGTTTTTATAAAAATTATAATTGTTGTGTAAAAATAAGTTCTATGTGGCTAGCTAGACTTTATAACTGCTTTTAATTTAAATTTTTCCTGATTTCTTTCATTCATTGCAGTAATGATTTCACCATTAAAAAACTTCTGTAAAAAGTCCCAACTGCTGGCATTAACACCACCGTTTCCATTTTTGTCAAGATTAATAAGGATGTCAAGATTGCCAATGAATTCGAGATTATCACGAAATTTCATAAAATCTTTTCTCCATATAATAAGTGCATATGTCCCTAACAGACATGGCTTTATTTCAGGATGATATTCCCACATATTGATGAGATCTTGATCTGAATAGTTATAAAGATTGGTTTTGGTCATATTTCCTACTCCAAAAAAATCTAGATTCTTAACTGTTTCTATAGTCGGTTTTTGGATATCATTATAATCTAAAAGAGAAAAAGTGTAACTATGAGGACTTACAGTTTTATTGGTACTTGTACAGAGAATAATGTTGTATTTATTATCTGTATTTGTAAATGTCAAAAGATTTCCTCGATCTATATCTTTAATTTTTTCCATCTGAAGGCCTTTCTTTAATATGGAATTAATAATTTAAATTTTCTATGAAAATTTGATAGTAATCACATCACGATAATTTAATCCCAACAAACTATTCGCAGAACCCACTTTAGAAGGATTACTTCTAAAAATAGCAATTTCAAGAAAACCAGCTTCATTAAAAATGGCCAGTTTTTCACCTTCGTACGTTTTAATAGGATATTTGTCTGAAGTTGCAATAGCAGAATAATTAGGCAGAATGGTTTTAATACTTTTTGGCTTCATCACAATTTCATACGGACGACCTTTAGCTACCTCTAAAAATTGTTGTTTTGAAATATTAGTAACAACGTTTCCAAAATGATCAATATAAATAACGTAACCTTTTAATGAATTTCCATCGGCTGCAATTACAGCTTGTAATTCAGTTACTTCTTTAACAGCAGGAATTTCTTTGCCAATAACATTCAGTAAACCGCCTTTTGCAATATGGCAGGCAACCTGAATAAAAATATCCAAATCACTGAATTCAATTGGGAAACGATCATGAATATTGATTTCGACAATTTTTTGCGGCACAATCTTCTGCGTAAGCATGCTTAAAATTCCGTTATCGGCACAAATAAAGAAATGATCGTTCCATTGCATAGCGATATGCTGGTTCTCTTTATTGCGTTCAATATCGACTCCAATTAAGTGTACGGTACCTTTTGGAAAACTCAAATAAGAGGCTCCAATAATGTAACTTGCTTCGGCAGTGTTAAATGGATCAATGTCATGCGAAATATCAATAATTTTTGCCTCTGGAAGTTCAGAAATGATTTTACCCTTCAGCGAACCCACAAAGTGATCTTTTAAGCCGTAATCAGTAGTGAGGGTAATTATTGACATCATTTTGTTTATAACTATTGATAGTATTTAAATCTAATTTTCATTAAATTTGAGAAATGCAAATCTAATAATACTAAATGCAAATTGAAAGTAGAAAAAACAAATTGCACTTAAAGATATGAACATACCCGACAACAATAGATTTTCAAAACAAATTTATTTTTAATTTAAATTTATCTCATTTGAACGAAAGAATTATCGAGCTTATAGACATCGCTCCAAAAGACTTTTGGGGCGCGCAGGATTCTCATCTTGAAATAATTAAAAAGTACTACCCAAAGCTTAAAATCGTAGCGCGAGGGACAACTTTGAAAGCCTTTGGCGAAAAAGATGTTTTAGATGAATTCGAAAAGAGATTTCAGAGGCTTATGCTTCATTTTACCAGATACAACAACATTGATGATAATGTAATTGAACGTGTAATAATGAGTGATGGTCAGGATGAAAAAAAAGCATACGATCATGATAAAATATTAGTTCACGGAGTTGGCGGTAAGATAATTAAAGCCATGACACCCAACCAGCAGCTGTTGGTCGATACCATTAAAAAAAATGATATGGTATTTGCAATTGGACCAGCTGGAACCGGAAAAACTTACACGGGTGTTGCAATGGCTGTTAAAGCGCTTAAAGACAAAGAAGTAAAAAGGATCATATTAACGCGTCCGGCGGTAGAAGCAGGAGAAAATCTTGGTTTTTTACCCGGCGATATGAAAGAAAAACTAGATCCTTACATGCAGCCTCTTTATGATGCTTTGAGAGATATGTTACCAAACGAAAAACTCGAAGATTACATTTTGAAAGGAATTATTCAGATTGCGCCTTTGGCATTTATGCGCGGGCGAACACTTGATAACGCCTTTGTAATTCTGGATGAAGCGCAGAATACAACGCACTCACAAATGAAGATGTTTTTGACCCGTATGGGAAAAAACGCCAAGTTTATGATTACGGGAGATCCTGGTCAGGTCGATTTACCACGCAGAACTATTTCGGGTCTTAAAGAAGCTATTTTGGTTCTTAAAGATATAGACGGCATCGGAATTATTTATCTTGATGATAAAGATATCGTACGCCACAGATTAGTAAAAAAGGTAATCGACGCTTATAAGCAAATAGAAAACCACGACTAAGTTTTATTTTTAGTGAAATGTTAAATGTAAATCGTAAAATGTGTTTTAACATTTATTAATATTCGTTTTATTCATTTTCTTTTTAGGGATGAGTAAAACGAATATTTTTTTTAAGTAATATAAATAAATGACAGCTAGAATTTTCAGTTTTATAATATTAGTTTTTTTTATTTCGTGCAAAAAGAAAGAAGCAGAAGGAAATAAATTCTTTGAAGAAATTGCTATGCAGAGAAAAGAGATGCTATTAGAAAATATTGGAAAAAAATATTATGAGAATAATTGTGTAAGCTGTCACGCAGGAAAGGATGCAAAGGATAATTTTCTGGCAAGTGCTGTTAGAGACAAAAAATATGGTAACAGATTTTTTATTGATTATATAACAAAACAAGATAGTTTATTAAAACATGGAAATAAAAACGCTTTAGCAATTAAAGAATGGTCTAACAACAATAGTTATTCTCATAGTTTTAAGTTTAATGATAGTGAAGTTAAGGCAATTCTATATTATTTAAATAAGTAAAAATTAAATGAAAATTCAAGTATTAAGTTTCGTATCATTTCTTTGTTTTATTTCTTGCAAAAAATCAGAAACTCCGCCCAATAAATTTGTTGGTGTTTGGTATGATACAGAATATATAATTCCAAGTAAAACGATCTTGAAAATTAACAAAGACAGTTCTTTTGATTATCAAAGTGCAGGTTGTCAATGGCGCGTAATTTCTAAAGGGAAATGGAAAATGGTTGGAGATTCAATAGAACTAAATAATACAAAAAGCGATACTTGTTATAAAATGTCTCCGTTTGTTAATTGTATACCATTTGAAACTAGCAAAAAGAAAGATATACTAACGATACCAAATTGTAATCCTAAAGGAGATACATATTTTTTAATTTTTGCTAAAGAAAGATTTTATATTAAAAATGATTCCTTAGTTTATAAATTAAAGCCAAGTTCGAATTGTCCCGATACTTTGAAAATTATTTTTGCTAAAACTCAAAAGATTAGAAAATGAAACAACTAGATGATTTCTACTTAAACCAAGAAGAACCCATAAAAGGAACATTTCTGGCATTAAAAGATATTATCTTAAAACAAGACAAAGACATTACACATGTTTTAAAATACGGAATGCCATTTTTCTGCTATAAAGGAAAAATGTTCGGTTATTTATGGATTCACAAAAAGCTGAAACAACCTTATATTGGAATTGTGGAAGGAAAACATTTTGAAGAGTCTTTTTTGATTCAGGAAAAACGTTCGAGAATGAAAATTATGATGTTTAATTCTGAGGAAGATTTGCCTTTAGAACAAATAGAATTGGTTATTCAGAAAGCGATAAACTTATACAAATCTGGAATTATTAAAGTTTAATTGTTTAAAATGCAGTATTTAACGGAATAGTTAAATAAATAATAAACTTGCCCCATTTTTGGCTTTCAAGGCTTGTAATCTTTGCTCAGCTGAGCGTAAAGCCGTAAATTTGCACATCATAAATATTTGATATTGATATGACAAAACTTAAAAATATAAAAGTTGTAGTAAGTGATTTAGACGGAACTTTACTCAACACTCAACACAAAATTTCAGATTATACCAAATCCATTTTTCAGGAACTTCACAATCAAGGTTATCTTTTAGTTGTTGCAACGGGCCGCCATCATCTTGATGCAATCGCTATTGTTGAAACGCTTGAAGTTCCCGTTTATTTAGTGAGTTCAAACGGAGCGAGAATTCATTCGCCAAACAAAGAAGAACTTTTTGCATTTAACTTAGATAGTGATGTTGTAAAAGCAGCTTTAAATGTTGAAATCGATCCCGAAATCACAGTAGTTTTGTTTAAAGAAAATGTTTGGCAGACCAACAGAATAAGCGAAAAACTAAATGCTTATCAGTCAGAATTAAATTATCGTCCGGAATTAGTAGATTATAAAACACTGGAAGATTTTGGAGCCATCAAAATATTCTTTTCATGCGATAACCATGAAAAATTAGTAAAACTAAAAGATGACGTTTTAGCCAATTCTTCAGAACATTTACACCATGCTTTCAGTTTACCAACTTGTTTGGAATTTATGGATAAATCAATAGATAAAGCCGTTGCGATTGAACAAGTTTTAGAAAAAGAAGGTTTCACTTTAGCCGAAGCAGTTTCATTTGGGGACGGTTTTAATGATGTTCAAATGTTATCAGCATCTGGAAAAGGTTTAATCATGGGAAACGCACCCGCATTATTAAAAGAAACTTTGCCTGACTTAGAAGTTATTAAAACAAATGCCGAAGATGGCGTAGCAAAATATATCGCTTCAAAAATATTAGATAAAGAACTAGTCTAGAGTTTTTTTGCCACGAATTACACGAATTTCCACAAATTTTTAGCAGCAAAATTAGTTCGATTGTTTCAACAAACAATTCGTGAAAATTTGTGTAATTCGTGGCAAAACAAATACAAATTAGTACAAATTTTTAGCTGGTTAATCAGCTCAATTACTTCAACAAACAATTCGTAAAAATTCGTGTAATTCGTGGCAAACCAAACCCAATTAATAACATTTCTTATTTATCTTTTTCTTTGATGATGTAACTCTGTGAAATAATTTTAAATTTGCATTCATAAAAAACAACACAACAAGATAATGAGCAATACAATTACAACCACAAATTTTAATTTCCCGAATCAGAAATCAGTTTACCGCGGTAAAGTTAGAGAAGTTTACAACATCAATGACGATCTTTTAGTAATGGTAGCAACTGACAGACTTTCGGCATTTGACGTGGTTTTACCAAAAGGAATTCCGTACAAAGGACAAATTTTGAACCAGATTGCGACAAAATTCATGGAATTAACACAGGATATTGTTCCGAATTGGTTAATTGCAACTCCAGATCCAAATGTTGCTGTTGGACATTTATGTGAGCCTTTTAAAGTAGAAATGGTTATTCGCGGTTATCTTTCAGGACACGCTGCACGTGAATATGCAGCAGGAAGAAAACAAATCTGTGGTGTAACTATGGCAGATGGTTTAAAAGAAAATGATAAATTCCCGGAACCAATTATTACGCCAACTACAAAAGCAGATAATGGTTCTCATGATGAAGATATTTCTCGTGAAGATATTTTAGCAAAAGGAATTGTTTCAGAAGAAGATTATTTAGTTTTAGAAAAATATACTCGTGCCTTATTTCAAAGAGGAACTGAAATTGCTGCTTCTCGCGGATTAATTTTAGTTGATACCAAATATGAATTCGGAAAAACAAAAGACGGCGTTATTGTTTTAATTGATGAAATCCACACTCCGGATTCTTCTCGTTATTTTTATGCTGAAGGATATGCAGAAAGACAAGAAAAAGGAGAGGAGCAAAAACAATTATCTAAAGAGTTTGTTCGCCGCTGGTTAATTGAAAATGGTTTTCAAGGACAAGAAGGACAGCAGATTCCAGATATGACAGACGCTTACATCGAATCTGTTTCTGAAAGATATATCGAGTTGTACGAGAACATTTTAGGAGAAAAATTCGTAAAAGCAGATATTGATAATATTGACCAACGTATTGATAAAAACGTATTACAATACTTAGCTTCTAAATAGTAATTTTCGGGTTTAAACTAACTATTTAAACCATGAACTTTATTTCAAATAAAACAAATGCCTTGTTATCTGTATTAATGATAACAGGGCATTTTCTTTTTGCGCAGATTGATAAAAATGCAACAAAAGAAACCAGGATTTTATATCATAATTTAAAAGCCATTTCAAAAGAACATATTCTGTTTGGTCATCAACACGCCTTAGAATATGGCCACGGATGGAGTAATGACCCCAATAAATCGGATGTTAAATTAGTTACGGGTTCACATCCTGCGGTTATTGGAATTGATTTCAGCGGTTTTTCAGGGCATTCAAAAGAAGAAATTGAAAAGACAAAAGCGGTTTTAAGAAAGAATGTTATTGATACTTACGAACGCGGCGGAATCACAACTGTTTCCTGGCATTTTAATAATCCGGTTTCCAAAGACGGATTTTACTGGAAAGATTCAGTTTCTGTAGCAGCAATGTCATTAATCAAAAAAGGAGGCTCACATCACGAAGAATACAAGGAAATTTTAAAAACGATTGCCGATTTTGCTCATTCTGTAAAAGCAAAAGACGGAAAATTGGTTCCAATGATTTTCAGGCCTTTTCATGAATTTGACGGTGATTGGTTTTGGTGGGGAAAAAAATATACTTCCCGTGAAGATTTTATAGAAGTCTGGCAGTTTACTGTTTCGTATTTAAGAGATACTTTAAAAGTCCATAATTTTATTTACGCTTTTTCTCCAGACACCAGATTTAATTCTGAATCAGAGTATTTAGAACGTTATCCCGGAGATGATTATGTAGATTTATTTGGAATGGACGATTATGGCGATTTTGGACGTGATGGAAAATATGATTTAGATGCTGGTATTAAAAGACTTAAAATAATATCTGATATTGCTATCAAAAAGAATAAACTGGCGGCTTTTACAGAAACAGGTTTAGAATCAATCCCAAACGCCACATGGTGGACAGAAACGCTGTTGAAATCTCTGCAAAAAGAAAAAATTGCACTCTGTTATGTTTTAGTTTGGCGAAATGATGCCAAAAGTCCAACACATTATTATGCTCCATTTCCGGGGCAGATAAGTGAACAGGACTTTATTAAATTTTATAATGATCCCTACACTTTATTTGAAAACGATTTGAAGAACATTTATAAGAGGAAATTTTAAATAATTCCCTCTTTTTTTGATTAATGACTAAAAACTATTTCGTTGTATTTTAGGATTTTTCTTATTTTATATACCTGCAATGAAAGTTTTTTATTTTAGTGAGAAATCCACAAAATCTTGCTTAAAAATTTTGTTTTAATGAAAAATTTCTGCCTTTTTTATGCATAATAATATTGTATAGTTAAAAAGGTAGAGTATTGCTTTTAATTTTTCTTAAAAAATCTACTATCTAAATTGAAAAAATATTTGAATTCGTGTAACATTTCTACATTTGCAGCGTCTTTTATATAGAATTTCAATTTTAGAAAGACAATATTTCGAATTCATTAATAAAACGTTAAGAATTAGTTAAAACAAAGTACTTGGTAATACAAGTTACTAAAATTAGATTACATTTGTCAAGAATTTAAATCAATTCATTATCAATCAATTTAACAAACCCAATCATTATGAAAAATTCAGTTATTTATTTAGGATTAGCTTTAGTAACATTTGTAAATGTAGCAACAGCTTCAAATAACACATCAGTTGTTAAAAATCAAGTTGCAGTATCAGCTGTATACGACGACGGAACACCTCTAGTAGTTGCTGTAAGCAAAGGAGATATCGAAACAGTAAAAAAATTCATTGAATACGGTGTTAATGTAAACGAAAGAGCTGATGATATGTCTCCATTAATGACTGCAGCTCGTTACAATAAAGTTGAAATCATTAAAGTTTTATTAGCAGCTGGTGCTCGTCCATCAGACAAAAATGAAAAAGGATATACTGCATTAAAATATGCACAATTATCAAATGCAACAGAAGCTATTGCACTTTTAAAAGACGCAAAATAATAATAGTTTAAAAAGTTTGAGTTAGTACACAAACGGCCTTCTTTGAGCAGAAGGCCGTTTTTTTATGCATTATTGTTTCGTTACATAATTTATATAAGCAAAAAAGCATCATTAATTTTAATGATACTTTTTCTTTCTAAACCAAATTAATCTAACCAAAAATTAATTTTATTGCAAATGCTGCTATTCTATAGGAGCATGTTTTTTCTTGTTGAAAATCCAGAATAAAATAGGGAATACTAATAACGTCAGGATTGTTGCTGTTACCAGACCTCCAATAATAACAATTGCAAGAGGTTTTTGCGACTCAGAACCAATTCCGGTTGAAATTGCTGCAGGCATTAAACCTATCGAAGCCATAAGCGCAGTCATAACTACCGCTCTCGTTCTGGCTTTTACTCCCATAAAAATGGATTCTTCAAGTGAGAATTTTGCCTTGAGATTATGATGAAATTCCGATATTAGGATTACACCATTCTGAATACAAATTCCCAGTAAAGCAATAAATCCAACTCCTGCCGAAATTCCGAAATTCATTCCAGTTAAGTGTAAAGCTATAATTCCTCCAATTACGGCAAACGGAACATTGGCTAAAACTAACAGCGAATCTTTGAAATTTCCAAACAAAATAAATAACAACACAAATATTCCAATTAAACTGATTGGCACAACCTGAGCCAGACGCGCACTGGCGCGAACCTGATTTTCAAATTCTCCAGTCCAGCCTGTTGTATATCCCGGCGGCATTTTTACTTCTGCCACTTTAGATTGTGCTTCGGCAATGGTACTTCCTAAATCTCGGTCACGAACTGAGAATTTTACACCAATAAAACGCTTTGTATTATCTCTGTAAATAAAAGCCGGACCAGTTATCGTTTTAATATCACAGATTTCTTTCAACGGAATTTTTGCACCGCTGATTGTTGGAACTTTTAATTCGGCCAAATCTTCTTCATCTTTACGGTATTCTTTAGAAAAACGAACACGAACATCAAATTTCTTTTCATCTTCATATTTCTGAGTTGCAGTTTTTCCACCAAAAGCCAATTCTAAAACCGCCTGTGCATCGCTTAAGGTTACGCCATAAGCAGCCATTTTTTCTCGATCAAGAATTACGCTGATTTCAGGCTGACCAACATTTCTAAGAATTCCGACATCTTTAATACCAGGAATATTTTTGATTTTTTCTAAAACCTGATTCGATAATTCATCTAATTTATCTAAATCATCGCCATAAATCTTAACCGCATTTGAAGCTTTAAAACCAGCTACAGATTCGGCAACGTTATCAATTACAGGCTGAGAATAATTATAAGTAATTCCCTGATGAACTTTTAGTTTATCATCCATTTCATTAATTAAACCATCCATTGTGATTTTTCGTGTCCATTCTGATTTTGGCTTCAAATCAACCTGTAGTTGAATAAATCCAAATCCGTTTGGATCCGTTCCGTCATTACTTCGTCCAGTTTGCGAAAGCACATTTTTTACTTCAGGAAAACTTTCCAGATCTTTTCGAATCATTGCCGCGGTTTTCACACTTTCAGGCAATGAAGTACTCATTGGTAATTCAGCGGTTACCCATAAAGCTCCTTCATTTAACTGAGGTAAAAATTCTGTTCCTAAAAACGTAGCAGAGAAAAAAGTTGCAGCAATCACACTTAATGAAATAACTAAAGTTTTTACTTTATGTTTAAATGTCCAGGCAAAACCTTTTGCAACATTCCTGTCCCAAAAGTTTACAAATGGATTATTTTTTTCTTTTACGTTTTTATTCAATAAAATATGAGATAAAACAGGAACCAAAGTCAAGGTAAAAAGTAATGCTCCCATTAAGGCAAATCCTAATGTGTAGGCTAGAGGAGAGAACATTTTTCCTTCTACTTTTTGGAATGAGAAAATTGGCAGTAAAGCTGTAATAATAATCAATTTAGAGAAAAAGATGGCTTTACCCATTTCTGTTCCCGTTTTCTTAATAATGCTTCCTTTTACAATTTTATTATAAGCTGTCATTCCTAATTGATGCGCTCGATGATCGAGTACAACAAATAATCCTTCGACCATTACAACCGCACCATCAATGATAATTCCGAAATCGACAGCACCTAAACTCAGCAAGTTGGCGCTCATTCCCATCATTTTTAAACATAAAAAGGCAAATAATAATGAAAGCGGAATTACGATCGATACTGTAAAAGTAGTTCTCCAGTCGGCCATGAAAAGAAACACAACGCATGTAACCAGAATAATACCTTCAAATAAATTGTGCATTACCGTTTCGGTAGTGAAATTCATTAAATTATCACGATCATAAAAAGTTTCAATTTTAATATCCTTCGGAAGAACATTATCATTCAAATCCTTTATTTTATCTTTAATCAAGGCTAAAGTTTCTTGCGCATTTTCTCCTTTACGCATTACAACAATCCCTTCAACGGCATCATCATTTTTACCAATTCCGGTTTGACCAACTCTTGGCATTGAACTTTCATAAACAGAAGCTACATTTTTTACTAAAATTGGATTTCCGTGAGCATCATCTACAATAATGTTTTCAATATCTGATATTGATTTTAAAAGCCCAACACCACGAACTACAAAAGCCTGTCCGTTTTTTTCAATAATATCACCACCAACATTTAAGTTTCCTGAATTTACAGCATTATAAACCTGAAGCGGCGTAATATTGTATTTAGCCAATTTTACAGGATCAACACCAACTTCATAAGTTTTTGTTTGTCCTCCAAAAACGTTCAAATCAGCAACTCCGGGAACTGCACGTAATTGTTTGTCAATAACCCAATTTTGGTAAGTTAACAACTCACGACTGTCGCGGCTGTCACTTTTTACAATATATCTGAAAATTTCACCAGTTGGCCCGTAAGGCGGCTGAACGTCTGGTTCAACATCATCTGGAAGCGTCACATTTTTAAGTAAATTGTTTACCTGAAAACGTGCAAAAGTATCATCGACACCATCATCAAAAATAATTTTGATAACAGATAAACCAAACATCGTAATACTTCTAACGCTTGTTTTTTTCTGAACCGAGTTCATCGAGATTTCGATAGGAGTAGTAACAAAACGTTCTACTTCTTCGGCACTTTTACCATTCCATTGTGTAATGATGATAATTTGAGTATTTGTTACATCAGGAAAAGCATCAATTGGCATATTTTTGAAGGAAATGAATCCGGCAACAGCCAATATTCCAACCCAAAAAAAGGTAAATGCTTTATTCTTAAGTGAAAAAGCAATTATATTTCGTATGAATTTGTTCATGTCTTAATCGTTTAAAGCGCGATAAATAAATAATTGATTATTGGTAATGACTTTTTCATTTTCCTTTAAACCGCTTGAAATGTAAGTTGTATCGCCAACAACTCGGTAAACTTCAACTTGTCTTGTTTCGATATTATGGCGATCTTTAAATATCATGACGAAATTTTTACTTTTATCAAAAACAATTGCATTACTTGGAATCGCAATCATTGATTCATTTTCGTTATATGATAATTTGATATTCGCGTTCATATCAGGTTTTAATAAAAAACCAGGGTTTTGAAGTTTAATACGGGCCTGCATTGCTTTGGTTTCAGGATCAATTACATTGAAAATTTTATCCACTTTCCCTTTAAAAACTTTATCAGGATAACTTAAGGTTGTTACGCTTGCATCAATACCCAGCTTAATTTTATTAATGTCAATTTCATTAATATTGGCCATCGCCCAAACTTCACTGATTTCAGCAATGTCAAAAATATTTTCAGAACGATCAGAACGTAAAAGCATATCCTGATTGATACTTTTTTGAATAATAAATCCGCTGATAGGTGCTGTTACTTCATAAATAGAACCCGCTTTAATATTATAGATTTTATAGGTTTCCTGAATTTTACTCAATTGAGACTGCGCTTTATTTACTTCAGCTTTTGCCTGTAATACATCACTTTCAGAATTTAATTTTCCGTCAAATAATTCCGTTGCAACTTTCAGGTTATTTTTTGCAACCAGTAAATCACTTTTAGCATCGATAGACTGCTTTTCAAAATCAGCAATGTCAGTACTTTTTATCGTTGCTAGAACTTGTCCTTTTTTTACATAATCTCCAAGTTCCACATTTACTTTAATCACGTTTCCGCCCACAAGCGGGTAAACATCAATTAATTTATTATTGTCGGCTGTAATTTTTCCGTAAAAACTTAATTCATTTTTTACAGTTTGTTTTTCTGCAGTTGCAGTGCTTGTAGTTTTTAGCATACTATCGCTCAAGGCGAAAGAAGTATTCGTTTGAGGATTTTCTACTTCCTTTTTACAGCTCGTAAGCGATAAGCTTACAATTGCAATTCCTATAATTAGTGTATGTTTCATTATTATTTAATTTTAAAATAAATCCTTGTTAATGGTAGTATTCAATTCTTCGCCTGATAGAGCCAGTTTTTTCTTCAATTCATTTAACTGAATATTAGCCTGATTATAACTTTCCATAAAATCAGTAAATTCTAATAAGCTGATATTTCGTTTTTGAAAATTGGTTAAGATTCCATTATAAACAGCTTCAAAATCGGAGTTTACCGTTGGTTTAATAACCGCATAGTTTTTACGGGATTCATCCCATTTATTCCATGCCGATGTAATTTCAGTTTCCAGTTGAAGTCCAAAATTTTGTTTTTCTACTTTAGATTGTTCCAGGACAACCTGAGCATTTTTAATATTTCCTTTGTTTTTGTTCCAAAGTGGCAGCGGAATTCCAACAGAAACATTTGCTTCTCTATTAAAAGCACCGCTTCGCTGATCATAATTTGCACCCAAAGTAATATCAGGAATCGAAAGTGATTTTTGCCATTTTACATTCAGTTCATTGGCTTCAATCTCTTTTTGTTTGGCTAAATAATCAGGACGATTGGCAATAGCATCATCTTCAAAAGACTTTAAATCAAATGGAATAATTTTTAGATATTTATTAAAATCATCTTTAGAAACATCGGGAATTATCGTTTCAGTTGAATTCAACAACAATTTTAAATTTGCCTGTTCTTCTATACTGCTATTCACAACTTCCATTCTTTCATTTTTAAAATTCAGATACAGAGATTGTAAACGCACAACATCTCGCAAAGGAATATTTCCTTTTTGGGCCTGAATAGAGTAGGAGTTAATTAAGTCTTCAATATGAACAAGCTGTTTGTCTGTTATTTCAAGACTTTTTGTATTGTAATAAACCGTATAAAAACTTTGGCGTAACTGCAGTTTTAATGTTCGAAGTAAATCATTAAACTGAAGTTCAGCTAATTGTTCATTAGTCTGTGCCAGTTTAACTTCATTGCGTTTTTTACCTCCTAAATAAATTAACTGCTCAATACCAAATACCTTTTGTCCTTCTTTACCAATGTCAAAATATTTGTTTCTTTCGGGGTTGTAAGCATTTAATTCTGCAGTAATTGTTGGATTGTCCCATATTCGGGACTGAATGGTCATGGCTTTTGCAGCATCGATATTATAATGAGATGCAAGCAAAAAAAGATTATTTTTAAGAAACTGACTCTCACAATCTTGAAGTGTGATTGTTTTTTGAGCCATAACTACCTGATTAAGGAGTACAAGTAGTAATAATGCATATAGTTTTCTCATTGTATCTATTTTATTTTGTACAAATATGCTATCGCCAGACTTTAAGAGTGCTTAAAATCTACCTTAAAATTAGCTTAAAATAAAATATTAATGAAAGAATAATTGGAATAAATTTTCTTTACTGTTTGGTATACTGTAAGTTATAAAAGATTTGTGCAGCGTTAAAATACGGTTTACAATACGTAAACCAAGACCAAAACCAGATGTTCCTTTAGAATTTTTTCCGCGCATAAAAGGCTGAAAAAGATTTTTTTGTTCGGCTTCGCTTAAAGTTTTTCCAGTATTTAGGACAGAAATAACCAAATGATTTTCCTGGGTGCTTATTTTTACCAAAGCCTGTTTATTATCTGAATAAACGCAGGCATTTTTTAAAACATTAATTAAAGCAATCTCCAAAAGGTTTTTATTGCCCTTAACTTCTAATGCAGTATCTAAATTGTCACTTTCTTCAATTTCGAATAAAATAATAAATTCAGGAAAACTTTTCTTTAAATTTTCAATTGCTGAGAATAGAATTTCATCCATTCTATGAACTTCATTGTCCTCATTATTTTTATTGTTATCAATTTTAGATAATATCAATAAAGAACTAATCAATTCCGTTAAGTGATTTACATCTGATAAAATAGTAGTTAAGAAAGTTTTTCCTTTTGCAGATGTTGCAGGATCAGCAACTGTATTTTCTATTTGTGCCGTAATTCTCGAAAGCGGCGTTCTAAGTTCGTGCGAAGCGTGAGCCGTAAATTCTTTTTGTTTTTGATAAGAAACCTCAATGCGGTCCATCATGAAATTAAATTCATTGGCAATCAAATCAATTTCATCCTTGTTGCTCTTTGAAGCAATACGAGTATCAAGATTATTCTCGTTGATGTTTTTTATTTTCTGATGGAATAAACTTAAAGGATTCATGGCCTTTTTAACCATAAACGAAGTTAAAACCCAGCAGATACAAGTAAATAGAATATAAGATATAATGAGAGTATATCTTAAAAAAAGCAGTTTTCTCTTTCCGTAATCATCTGTAGCCGAAATTAAAGCATAAAAATCCTGATCTTTGGTATCGTAAAAAACACCATAAACTTCATAATCTCCCTGCTGTTTAAAGAAAGTTTTATGTTTTTTAAGATATTTTAAATCCTCAACAGACCAGTTTATTTTAGCATCATCAATACTACTGTAGATAAGTTTAAAATGAGAATCGAAGACCAAAGTCTTTTCATCATACAATTTATTGATCGAATTTTGATCAATCATTTTCAAAAGCTGGTCATCGACCTCTTTTACATTAACCAAAAGTTTGATATTAGAAAGTGCTTTAATTTCCAAACGATCCCGAAATTCTTCTTTTCTAAAATTAGAATACAAAACAAAAATCACCGTAGAAGCCAACCCAAAAAGGATCGTAAATAGTAAACTTACTAAAAGTGATATTCTGTTTTTTAAAGTCATTCTTCGCTGCTTAAATAATACCCGTAACCAATTTTGGTTCGGATAAGTTTTATCTCGTGATCTTTATCGATTTTTTTCCGAAGGAAATTAATATAAACTTCAATCGTATTTTGATTCGTTTCAATATGATAATCCCAAAGTTTATCAGCAATAAATTGTTTAGACAAAACTTTTCCTTTCGCTTGAGCCAAAATTAAAATCAATTTAAACTCTTTTGGGGTAAGTTTAATTTCTTCGCCAGAACGAAAAACCTTCATTTCTTCTTCCAGAATTTCTAAATTTTCAATAATGATTTTCTTTTCTGTTTGCTGCGGAATTTCTTTTCGTCTTAATAAAGATAAAATTCGGGCGTACAATTCATCAAAATGAAAAGGCTTAACCAAATAATCATCGGCACCATTATCAAAAGAAGCCAGTTTATCTTCAATTTCGCTAAAAGCCGTCAGCATTATAATAGGAGTCTTTTTATCAACCTCTCTAATTCCTTTGCAAACATCAATACCGTTTGTACCGGGAACATTAATATCGAGAATGATTAAATCATATTCGTAAGGAAAATATTTTTTTAATAATAAAGAACCATCATAATAAGGTATACACTCGAATTCTTTAGTAGTAAAGAATGCGGAGATTTCTTTTGATAAAGTAAAATCATCTTCGAGTAGTAAAATTTTCATGCTTTGTTTGTTAATAAATTCGGCTGTCTAAAACTAACAGCCGAATTTATGTTTTTAAAAATATTATTGGAAATAAGAGAAACTCTGATTGTTTTCTATTTTCAACAGCGATTCATAAATTAACTGAATCACATTTTCTACATCTTCTCTGTGAACCATTTCTACTGTTGTATGCATATAACGCAACGGAAGAGAAATTAATGCCGATGCTACACCGCCATTACTATAAGCAAAAGCATCAGTATCAGTTCCCGTTGCTCTCGAAGTTGCATGACGCTGAAACGGAATTTTATTTTCTTCGGCAGTATCTACAATTAAATCACGAAGCTTATTTTGAATCGCAGGAGAATAAGCAATAACAGGACCTTTTCCCATTTTTAAATCGCCTTCAACCTTTTTATCAATCATTGGAGTAGTAGTATCGTGGCAAACATCAGTCACAATTGCAACGTTTGGCTTAATCGTATGCGCAATCATTTCGGCGCCACGAAGACCAATTTCTTCCTGAACCGAGTTTACAATATATAAACCAAAAGGAAGTGTCTTTTTATTTTCATGTAATAAACGAGCCACTTCAGCAATCATAAAACCACCCATTCTGTTATCAATTGCGCGGCAAACAAATTTGTTTTCGTTCAAAATCATGAATTCATCAGGATAAGTAATCACACAGCCCACATGAACGCCCATTGCTTCAACCTGCTCTTTAGTTTCGCAGCCCAAATCAATAAAAATATTACTCAATTTCGGATTTTCTTCTTTATCACGCAAACGAGTATGAATCGCCGGCCATCCAAAAACACCTTTAACAATTCCTTTTTTAGTATGAATATTGACCCTTTTCGAAGGAGCAATCTGGTGATCTGAACCACCATTTCTTATTACATATAGTAAACCATCATCCGTAATATAATTTACATACCATGAAATTTCATCAGCGTGCCCTTCAATTACAACTTTAAAAGGAGCATCCGGATTAATAACTCCCACAGCCGTACCATATGTATCAGTAATAAAAGTATCAACATAAGGTTTCAAATAATTCATCCACAATTTTTGCCCTTCACTCTCGTATCCAGTCGGCGAAGCGTTATTTAGATAGCTTTCCAGGAAAGCAACAGAAGTATCAGTTAAGTTAGATTTCGTACTCATAAAAATATTTTTGCGCTAATTTATAAATTTGGTATTAGAGTTGTATATAAATATATAATTTTACATTTAAATTAAGACTCCATGAGATTTACCAGTATTTTGTTTTTACTATTGATTGCATTTTCAAGTCAAGCCCAGGTTACTCCAAAAGAAAATCAGGAAATGGGCTATATATTAACCGAACAAGATTCTATTCTGAATGATACCATTCAGCTGCCCGAGATCATTATCTCAAAAGGAGAGAGAATGAGTGCCGAAGAAATGAAGCAGTTTCAGATTTTGCAAAACAGAGTTTACAAAGTCTATCCTTATGCAAGATTAGCAGCAGATAGATTAACGGCACTAAACAACGGAATGGCGCGATTGAAAACCAATCGTGAAAAAAAGAAATATTTTAAGATCGTAGAAGACTACCTTAATAATGAATTCGAAGACAGACTTAAAAAGCTTTCCAGAAAACAAGGACAGATTCTTGTGAAACTTGTGCATCGTCAAACCGGAAAAACAACTTATGAGTTAATCAAAAACTTAAAAAGCGGTTTTAAAGCCTTCGTTTCAAATACAACAGCCAATTTATTCGACATAAGTTTAAAAACCGAATACAAACCCTACGAAGTAAACGAAGACTATTTAATAGAAACAATCCTAGTTCGCGGCTTCGAATCAGGACGTCTATTAAATCAAACTCCAGCCAATCCTGTAAATTATAATAACCTCATGGAACATTGGGAAACAAAAGCCAAAGAGCTCAACAAAAAATAACATACATATATAAGTATACGTATATATAAGAGTGTAGATTTCATTCTCATAACCCGACAGATTTAAAAACCTGTCGGGTTTGTTTTTTATACATATATATAAGTATAGAATAAATTGAATCCCAATTTTCCGTAGAGACGCACCGCAGTGCGTCTACGTCACGTATAAAATGCAGTGCATCGATACAGGAAATCTAATTCACGAACATTATGTCCGGCTGAGCGAAGTCGATGCCTTTTAAGTTTGAAGATTAATAAGGAGCTTAATCCCGCTATCCGTTTCAATCTTTTATTTTGAACCCCAAAATAAAAGGATTTCCACTTCTATCGGGGCTAGTGCATGAGTTTTCAGAAGAAAATTTGCGAAGGAAAAGACATTTCCAGAAGAAAAAACAAAGAAAAAATAGAAACTTAGCGCCTCAGCACCTCTTCGAGATTAAAAAAAGCAGAGAAAAAACCAGACTTCGCGCCTTAGCACCTTCGCGGCAGAACCAGGCAAAGCAGAGCAAAACGGCTAAAAACCGCAATAAGGCCAAAACCACGAAAAAAACTTTGCCTTGTAAAAAACGCATAACCAGCAACTTATAAAAAAGATTAAAAATAGTTTGCAAAAAGGCTTGCGTAACTGGAATTGTTGTGTACTTTTGCACCCGCAACAACGAAAGACGTTCACTGAAACACTGGCAGGAAAAGAAAATCAAAACTGAAAATTTTTTCAGAAAAAAGATTGAGAAAAGCTTGTGAGATTTGAAAATGCTTTTTACATTTGCACCCCGCAAAACACGGAAG
>NZ_FQWW01000011.1 GCF_900129795.1 Flavobacterium sp. CF108
ATTTTAGATTTTAGATTTTAGATTTTAGATTTTAGATTTTAGATTTTAGATTTTAGATTTTAGATTTTAGATTTTAGATTTTAGATTTTAGATTTACTAAAAAACGCCTCATTCTGAGGCGTTTTTTAGTCATGTTTAATTTTAATTAATGGTGATCATGGCCTTTTCCGGATTGTTTTTTGGAGTTGTTTTTGTTTTTATTGTCATGTTTCTGCTCCCCTTTATATTCTTTATTTTTTCCCGGTTTTTCTCCTCTGTTTTTTTGAGGTTTTCCATGATAACCTTTAGGATAATCAGCTCTGTGTTTTTTATGATAAGTATACGGAGAGTTTCCTCTATAATCAGTTAAAACTACTTTATAGCCAGAATACAAATCATAATATCTGTATCTTGAAGGAAGTCTTTTTTCACGAATCCATTTTCCGTTGTTGTCGTAAATAAACATACTTAGGTTTATATCATAATATACATCGATGTCCGGTATATAATAATATCTGCTGTCATCATATCCTACTGGTCCCCAGCTTGGAGCTGTTCCAATATTTACATTAACTGATACTTGCGCCTGAGCAAAAAATACACTCATAAATAATACTGAGGCGAATACTAATTTTTTCATGATTTTGAGTTTTAAATATTAATTTTAGTAGATATTAATCTAAAGTAGTGCCAATTTTTACATTTACCGCATTTAATAGATAAAATTACTAAACTAATCGACGAAAGGTATTTTTTAAATGACATGCATTTAACTAAAAAACGCCTCATTACTGAGGCGTTTTAAGTCATGTTTTAATTTAACTTTATCGGCGGATACTAATATTTTTAACCATTCAAAAATATATACTTTTTTTTATACTAAATCATTATTTAGACCAAGGTCCATATTTTAACGACGAACGTAAATATTTAATTGAAACAATTTTATTTCCAACCTCCTCCTAAAGCTCTGTATAAGTTGACAACGGCTTGTAATTTTTGTAAATTATCATTGATTCCGCTCAATTGCGCTGCTAAAAGGTTTTGTTCAGAAGTTAATACATCTGTATAATTGGTTGCAGAGCTATATTCTAAAAGCTGCTGCGTAAAATCGACTGCTTTTACTAAAGCCTCAATTTGTTTTTGTCTTGAATCTTCTTTTTCAACAGCCATTTGATACGAATACAAAGCATTCGAAACTTCCTGACCTGCTGTTAAAAGACTTTGCTGAAAGTTATTATATGCCTGTAATTGCTGAGACTGCGCTGTTGTTAATCTCAATTTATTCTTCCCTTGATTAAAAATTGGCTGTGTCAATCCTCCAATAATCGAATAAAAAATAGAATTACTAAAGAAATCTTTTAATTCTAAATTCGAAAATCCGCCGCTTGCTGTAAGCGTTAAACTTGGATAGAAATAGGTTTTAGCTAGATTTGTAGACTCGAAAGCAACTCTGAAATTAAACTCAGCCTGACGAACATCGGGACGGTTTTGTAATAATTGTGAAGGCACTCCAATTGCGATATTTTCCGGAATAATCTGCGTTCCTAATTCGCCTCTGTCAATTGGCCCGGGAGCTTGTCCTAATAAGATATTCAAAGCGTTTTCGGTTTCACGGATACTTTGCTTCAAATCCGGGATCAAAACTTCTGCCGCATGCTGGTTGGCTTCACTCTGCACAACTGCTGCTCCGGTAACAATTGCGCCTTCTTTTAAATCTTTTATGGTCGCCACATTTTTAATACGGCTTTCTAATGTTTCCTGAGTAATTTTTAACGATTTATCATAAGCCAGCAGCGCAAAATAATTACTCGCAATATCTGAAATCAATTGCGTCTGAACGGCTTGTTTCGCTGCATCTGTTGCTAAATAAGTCGCTAAAGCTGCTCTTTTAGAACTGCTTAATTTTCCCCAGATATCAGCTTCCCAAGACGTACTTAAACCTAATTTATAAGTTGTAGTTAACGTATTAATGTTGATTCCCGCCGGAAAGTTAAGTCCTGCTTCAGATTGTTTCGTATGAGTTGCATTGGCATCCAATTGTAAAGTTGGATAATATGCTAATTTACTTTGACGAAGTGAAGCTTGTGCCTGTATGATATTCTCAATTGCATTTTTCAAATTAAGGTTATTGTCTAATCCTTTTTGAATTAATGCATTCAGTTTTTCATCTTTAAAAACGCTCTGCCACGGCATATCTGCAATCGTAGTCGTATCGGCAGAAGCCTCATCACGATACAGTTTATCTGTCGAGAGAGTTGTTGGCCGTTCGTACTTTTTGGTAATTGAGCACGCACTCAAAAGCGCGGCTGCAATTACCATAAGAATATATTTATTTGAACTATTAATCATCTCTGTTTTAATTTAATTTTACTCTTTGTGAGCTTCTATTAACTGAATTTCCTCGTCATCGTCTTCATCATCATAACCATCTTTTGCAGGGCCGCTCACTCTTTCTTGTAAAGTCTGGAAAATGATAAATAAAACCGGAATAACAAATACTCCTAAAATGGTTCCTATTAACATACCTCCAACTGCTCCTGTACCAATCGATTTGTTCCCCACAGCTCCTGCTCCGGTCGCAAACATCAATGGAACTAATCCTAAAATGAAGGCAAAAGAAGTCATCAAAATTGGTCGTAAACGCGCCACAGCTCCTTCAATTGCGGCTTGAACAATTGGCAGACCTTTTCGTCTTCTGTCTAAAGCAAATTCGACAATCAAAATACCGTTCTTGGCAAGAAGTCCAATCAACATGATTAGGGAAATCTGCAGGTAAATATTACTGTTCAGTTTAAAAATAATCGAGAACAAATACGCTCCGGCTAATCCAAACGGAATCGAGAATAATACCGCAAATGGTAAAATATAACTTTCGTATTGTGCACTCAATAAGAAATAAACGAAAACCAAACATAAAATGAAGATGAAAATCGTTTCACTTCCAGATGCTAATTCCTCACGAGTTAATCCTGAGAATTCATATCCATAACCTGCCGGAAGATTTTCTGCTGCCACTTCCTGAATCGCTTTAATTGCATCTCCAGAACTAAATCCAGGATTTGGTGCTCCGGTAATAGCAATAGAAGAGAAAAGGTTAAATCTCGAAATAGATTCCGGTCCAAAAACTCTGGTCATTTTTACAAACTCTGTAATTGGTGCCATGTTTCCGGCACTGTTTCTAATAAAGATTTTGTTCAGTCCTTCTGTATTGGTTCGGAATTCCGGAGAAGCCTGAATCATAACACGATATTGTTTTCCGAATTTATTAAAGTTCGAAGCATACAATCCGCCATAATATCCCTGCATGGTTGATAAAATCGAATTTATCGAAACTCCAGCATCTTTGGCTTTTGCCAAATTAATATCCATCATATATTGAGGGAAACCAGGATTAAACGGCGTTGTGGCATATTGTATTTCCGGACGTTTTGATAATTTTTCCAGGAACTCTGTATTCACTTTAAAGAATTCAGCAGTCGTGTGTCCGCCTTTATCCTGAAGCTGAAATTCAAATCCACCACTTTGTCCAAAACCCTGAATCGTTGGCGGTGAAATAAAGAAAATATTAGCTTCGCGAATGCCGCCTGTTTTAGCAAAAAGCTGCCCGATAACATCATTTACACTTAACTCTCTTTGATCCCAAGGATACAATTTCACAATAACCATACTGTAGGCACTTCCCGCTCCGGCTGTAAAGTTTTGCCCCACGATACGAAGCGTATTTTTTACTCCCGGAATGGTTTTCGCAATACTGTCTACTTTCTTCGCAATTACATCAGAGCGCTCCATTGAAGCCGATGGCGGTAAACTAATATTGGCAAAAACAGTTCCCTGATCTTCCGCAGGAACGAAAGCAGATGGCGTAGTTTTCATCATATAAAATAACCCCGCTCCGGCAATTAAAATAGCAGCTAATACAATCCATTTTTTCACCGAAAGGAAACTTACTGAACGTTTATATCTTTCAGTTACATTCTCAAATGCAACGTTAAACGACGTATAAAATCTTTGCAGATAACTTTTATGTTTATGATCGTCAACGTGCGGTTTTAAAAGCAAAGCACACAAAGCCGGGCTCAAAGTCAAGGCATTTACTGCCGAAAGAATAATCGCAACAGCCAGCGTGATACCAAATTGTTTGTAGAAAACCCCTGTTGATCCATTTATAAAAGTTACCGGAATAAATACCGCCGCCATTACCAAAGTAATCGAAATGATCGCTCCCGAAATTTCGCTCATGGCATCAATCGTAGCTTTTTTAGACGATTTATAGCCGTGATCGAGTTTGGCATGCACCGCCTCGACGACCACAATCGCATCATCGACCACAATACCAATGGCAAGTACCATTGCAAAAAGCGTCAATAAGTTGATCGTAAACCCAAATAAACTCAGGAAGAAAAATGTTCCCACAATCGCAACCGGAACCGCAATTGCCGGAATTAAAGTGGATCTAAAATCCTGAAGGAAAATAAATACTACAATGAAAACCAGTATAAAAGCTTCGATCAAAGTATGAATTACTTTTTCAATAGAAGCATCTAAGTTTTCGTTAACGTCAACCAGAATCGTATATTTTACTCCTTTTGGAAAACTCTTTGCAGCTTCGTCAATCAGCTTTTTAGAGTTGTTGATTACGTCACGCGCATTCGATCCAGGAGTCTGGCTGATCGCCATCGCTGCCGATTCTACACCGTTTGTTTTAATAGTTGAAGCATAACTTAAAGATCCTAACTCAACTTTAGCCACATCTTTAAGGCGGAGCATTTGTCCATTTCCAACTGATTTTATAACAATATCCTCAAATTCCTGAGCACTTGTTAAACGTCCTTTATATTTAATTACATATTGAAAAGCCTGATTTCCGTTTTCACCAAATTTACCCGGTGCGGCTTCGATATTTTGTTCTGCCAAAGCAGCCGAAATATCACTCGGAATCAGTTTGTATTGCTGCATTACGTCTGGTTTCAGCCAGATTCTCATCGAATAATCTTTGGCACCAAAAACAGTTACATCTCCTACCCCAACTACACGCTGAATTTGCGGTACAAGGTTGATCTTCGCATAATTTTGAAGAAATGTCTGATCGTAAGCTTTATCTTCACTGTATAAAGAGAAAATCAATAAGTTACTACTCTGGCTTTTAGTTACTGTAACCCCCGCCTGAGTTACCTCTACTGGCAGTAAACTTGTTGCTCTTGAAACCCTGTTTTGAACGTTTACCGCTGCTAAATCAGGGTTTGTTCCTACTTTAAAGAAAATTTTGATCGATGCATTTCCATCATTTGTTGCTGTAGAAGTCATGTACGTCATGTTCTCTACACCATTAATTTGCTCTTCAAGCGGAATTACAATACTTTTTAATACCACATCTGCATTGGCACCCGTATAACTTGCCGATACGTTTACCGTAGGCGGCGCAATATCCGGATACTGAGAAATAGGTAACTCAATTAGGCCCAAAACACCTAAAATGACAATAATAACAGATATTACTGTCGAGAGTACAGGTCTTTGTATAAATTTTTTAAACATTTCTTTTATTTTAAATCGGCGTATACTGTTTCTGCTTTTTGATTTTGAGCTTTAATCTCGCTTCCTTCTTTTAAAGCAGCAACTCCTTCTAATACAATTTCGTCACCTGCTTTTAAACCGCTTGTTACTACATAATAATTATTAGTTGTGTTTTCAAGTACCGTGATATTGGCATTTTTAGTTTTACCGTCTTTTCCTAAAACCACTGCAAATATTTTATCCTGAAGCTCAAATGTTGCGCTTTGAGGAACAATAATTACGTCTTTAACGTCATTTGGAATTCTAACTGTTGTACTGCTTCCACTTCTGATAACTCCACTCGGATTTGGAAAACGAGCTCTTATATTTACCGTTCCGGTTTCAGTATTAATTAATCCGTTTACGGTTTCTATTTTTCCTTTTTGATCGTATGTAGAACCATCTGAAAGCAATAAAGAAACTGCCGGAAGACTTTTAATTTTTTGATTTAATGAAGCTCCAGAATCTTTAGTAAAATTTAAAAGTGCTTTTTCATTTAAAGCAAAATAAGCATATACATTACCAATGCTTGAAACTGTAGTTAAAGGTTCTGTTGTATTAGAACTTACCAAACTTCCTAAACGAAACGGAATCGAACCTACAACGCCGTCAACCGGACTTGTTACAGTTGTATATCCTAAATTGGTTTTAGCATTTACTAAAGCGGCATTTGCCTGAGCTAAAGAAGCTACAGCAGATTCATAAGTATATTGTGCCGACTCTAAATCGTATTTACTTATAATTCCTTTTTCAACCAATGGCCTTACTTTGTTTACAGCTAATTTTGCTGAACTTAAATCAGCTTGAGCACTTTTAATACTGGCAGATGCGGTACGAACTTGCTGCTCATATTCTGGTGCGCTTATTTTAAATAATGGCTGCCCGGCTTTTACAACTGCTCCTTCATCAACAAAAATCTTATCGATGTATCCTTCAACCCTAGGTCGGATTTCTATATTCTGCTGTCCTTGAATACTAGCTGGATAATCGCTGTTTAATGTAGCAGATTCCGGCTGTAAAGTCAGCGTTTTATACTCTTTAACCTGCGGTGCGCCTCCGGCCTGAGCCGATTTATCATTTTTACCGCAAGATGCGATAATAACTGATGCTGCGAGAATGCTTAAAAATGATTGCTTATTCATTTGAAATAATATCTAATTATCGATTATATGACAGCAAATGAAATAAAATATAACACGCAAAAAATTTGAAATAGACGGAGAGCAAATGACAATCGATAAAGATAGCCTGACACACGATGGGATTTTTTAAAAGTTAAACAAGCGTTTAATTCCTAAACTCATCGGCTCAAAAATGCTTTTTAAGGACTGTAATTCTGTTTTTAGCGATTGGTTCAAAATTGCATTCAAATAAACAGTAATATTGCCAAAAGATAAAATTCAAAATGGCATCAAAAGTATACAGATCTTATTATTTTACCGGACTTCATATTTTGAGCTGGTTATTACTGGGATTCATCATGTTGTTTTACATGCCTTTAACCTGGAATGTAATTCTGCCGGGGGTCTTTTGGCTTTGGCAGATGATTGTATTGGTTTTACTAATCATTATTTTTTATTCTAATGCCAAAATCATAGTTCCAAAAACGATTATAAAAGACAATACTTCTCCTTTTTTGATCTGGGCTTTTCTTACGGTTTTTGTCATGCAGGTAATCGCTTATTTTTATACTTCACAAACGGATCTTCATAATAAAATCAGTTTAGTTTTAGGATTTAAAAAATACCGAAATCCATATTTTGACAATTATGTTTTAATGCTCACTTTATTGGTTTTAGGAATCAGCACGAGCTGGGCAATGTTACAGCATTGGCAGAAAGCCGCACAGCACAAACAAAAACTGGAACAGGATAAAACGATGGCCGAACTGGCCATGCTGAAAGCGCAGATTAATCCGCATTTTTTCTTTAATTCCCTAAACAGTATTTATTCGCTTACTTATACTAATATTGAAGATTCCCGAAATGCGCTTCATACTTTAAGCCGAATGATGCGTTACTTGCTGTACAGCACAGAAGAAAGAACGACATTGCTGAAAGAAGCTGAATTCATGAAAGATTTTATCGCGTTAATGAAACTTCGTGCAAACAAAAAATTAACGATTACAACCGATATTCCAGAAAAGATACACGATTACCCAATTGTTCCGATGTTATTACTACCTTTAGTAGAAAATGCTTTTAAACACGGCATTCATGCAACGGATAAAAGTGAAATTTATATTTCGCTGAGACAAGACGGCAGCAATCTTGAATTTGAGGTAAAAAACACGTATTTCGAAAAAACATCAACTACTGATGAAGGCGGAATTGGTTTAACGAATACAAAACGCAGACTTCATTTAATTTACCCAAATAAACATACGCTGACAGCCGGCATTGGTAAAAACGGAATGTACGATGTAAAACTGCAAATAAACTTAGAGTAATGACAGTATTAAAATGTATAGCAGTCGATGATGAACCTCTCGCATTAAAACTTGTCGAAACTTTTATCGAACAAACTCCTTTTTTACAATTAACAGCAAGCTGCGATAATGCAGTTGAAGCTATGAGTTTAATACGGGAAAAACAGCCCGATCTTGTTTTTTTAGATATCAATATGCCTAATTTAACAGGAATGGAACTGGCGAGACTTTTACAGGAACAGCCGGGTTTAGTTCCTAAAATTGTTTTTACAACGGCTTACAATCATTATGCTATTGAAGGTTATAAAGTAAATGCAGTCGATTATCTTTTAAAACCTTTTAGTTATGAGGAATTTCTGCGTGCTGCCAATAAGGTATTACAAATAACAGAAGAGGCTTCAAATAACTTCCAGACCGTTGCGGCAGATGATGAATTTATTTTCTTAAAAGTAGAATACCAATGGGTTCGAATTCCGCTTAAAGAAATTTTATATATCGAAAGTTTAAAAGATTATGTAAAAGTACATCTTGACGATTCTCAAAAAGGAGTGCTTTCGCTGATATCCTTAAAAGCTTTAGAAGAAAAATTACCATCGGCAAAATTTATGCGCGTTCATCGTTCGTTTATCGTTTCTCTTGACAAAATAAACGCCATTACCAAGAATTCAATTTTCATTGGAAAAACTGAAATTACTGTGGGCGAACAATACAAAGAAACGTTTAAAACTATTGTCGATAAATGGCTGAAATAACATTGAAAATAAAAATATCATGCAAAAAAGATCTAACAAATATTATCTAACCCTAAGCTTAAAAGAATATGCCAACGGCGACACGCATCCGGCAAAAGAACTGGGAATAGAATTCGACAATCACGACGAAATATTTGGAATTATACAAAAGATAAAAGACAAAAATATATTCGAAAACCCGCATGAAGCCACACAATTTGCACTTGGATTAAAATTGTTCAGCGAAATAAAACTCAAACACCGAAATAATCCTTTATTTGATGAATTAAACGAAGTTTTTCCAATTTTCATGAATAAGTTAAAAAGTCTTTAAGCGCAAGTTTACAGTCACAGTTTTCAGTGACAGTTTTCAGTCTCTCTTGATAAAACTATTCACTATTTACTAGTCACTAATTACTACCCATTATTCACTTATTTACTTTTTATTCCCTAATTTAGTTATCCCAAAAAATCAAGATCATGGATAACAAAATAACCAAAGAAGATATCAGTCAGGAAGTATTTGATTTGTATGATGACTACGCGCATAATAAAATTAACCGAAGACAATTTGTAGAAAAACTTTCCATATTTGCTGTTGGTTCGCTTACACTTCCGTCACTTTTAAGTTTTATGACGCCCAATTATGTCGACAGTATTTTAGTGCCGCCGACAGATCCAAGATTAAAAACAGGTTATATCAACTACGATTCTCCAAAAGGAGGCGGTTCTATAAAAGGACTTTTATCGCAGCCTGTTGAAGCCAAAAAGAAATTACCCGGTATAATTGTAGTTCACGAAAATCGCGGACTTAATCCGTATATTGAAGATGTGGGAAGAAGAGCTGCCATTGAAGGTTTCATTACTCTTGCACCCGACGCTTTGTCGCCATTAGGTGGTTATCCCGGAAATGACGATGAAGGGCGTGAATTGCAAAAGAAACGTACCAAAGAAGAAATGCTCGAAGATTTTATTGCCGCTTACAAATATCTTAAATCTCACCCAGATTGTAACGGTTATATAGGCGTAGTTGGGTTTTGTTTTGGCGGATGGATTTCGAATATGATGGCGGTAAAAATTCCCGATTTAAAAGCTGCGGTTCCGTATTACGGCGGACAGCCAACAAAAGAAGAAGCCGAAAAAATAAAGACACCGCTCCTATTGCAATACGCAGGTTTAGATACACGCGTTAACGAAGGATGGCCTGCATTTCAGGAAGTTTTAAACAAAAATAAAGTCGAAAATACCGCTTATTTTTATCCAAATGTAAATCACGGTTTTCATAATAATACAACGCCAAGATACGATGAAGCAGCGGCAACGCTGTCGTGGACAAGAACTATCGATTTTTTTAAAACAAAACTGAAATGAGAATATTGCAGAATAAAACCTAATTTTGCACCAAATAAAATCTCAAATGAATCTGTACGAACTTGTTGTAAACGATACTGAAAAAATTGCGTTGGATGATCTGCTTTTCAGCGAAGAAAATAAATCTGCTTTGCTTCAAACTATAAAAGAGCATAAATACATTGAGGAACTAAAAAAGTACAAGCTAAAAGTCGATAATAAAATCCTGCTTCATGGACATTCCGGCTGTGGGAAAACAACAACTGCAAAAGCCATTGCAACGGCATTAAATAAAAGTATTGTTATTATTAATCTGAGTACTTTAATTAATGCTAAAATTGGTGAAACTTCTAAAAATGTAAAAGCTATTTTCGACAAAGCAATTCGCGAAAAAGCAGTTTTGTTTCTGGACGAATTTGACCAAATTGGAAAAAGCCGTGAAAGCGACGATAAAGATGTTGCCGAAATGCGACGTTTGGTAAATACCATAATCCAGTTAATTGATTATTTGCCAACGGATAGTTTATTGATTTGTGCTACGAATTTTTACAACAGTATTGATACCGCTTTGCTGCGAAGATTTCAAATTAAACTAAAGTTTGAAATGCCTAACGAAAAAGAACTGGATATTTATTACGATAAATTACTGGCTGGTTTTCCGGTTCATTTACAGGATATTCCACGCAAATATGATATTTCTTATGCCGAAGCAAAAGATTATATTCAGACGATAATGAAAAGACAAATTATTGCTGAACTGGAACTAAAGGAACAGAAAATCAGCGAAACAATTGCATAAAAAAACGCCTCATATTCTGAGGCGTTTTTAAACAAATTAAATTCTCGTAATTAAGCTTTTGCTTTTCTTTTTACTGTACAGCCAATTTCTTTAGTCTGAGTTACAGCTGGTTTTTGACCGCTTTTTAAAGATGCAATTACATCTTCGGCATATTTTACTTTTTCCGTTTTTGTTCCTTCCGGATCGTTATCAATTGCTCCAACATATTCTACTACGTTTCCTTTTGCAGTTTTAGAAACGATAAAAATATGAGGTGTACGTTTTGCTCCATATTCGTCAGTAATTTTTTGTCCTGCATCAAATAAATATGGGAAAGGATATTTTTTCTCTTTTGCCAAATCCTGCATTTTATTGAAAGTATCTGCTGTAGAAGCTTCTGGATCGTTTGGATTAATGGCAATTACCGGATATCCCTGTGATTTGAATTTTTTATCTAAATCGATAATTCTTTGCTCATAACCTACAGCGTATGGACAGGTATTACAAGTAAAAACAACGATATAACCTTTTGCATTTGGAAAACTTCCAAAAGAAACTTCTTTATTGTCTACATTTTTTAACTTAAAATCCGGTGCATTATCACCAGCTTTGAGAGTTGTTCCAGTTTGTGCCTGCGCTAAAAAGGCAGAAAGAGCCAATGCGAATAATAGAATTATTTTTTTCATGGTTTACGGGTTTACAGTTTTTTATATTCAGTTAATAATTGTTCATAGGTAAATTCACTTTCTACAAATTTTCGTTTCTCATCTTTGATAAAAAGTGTTGCAGGAATACTTCCTGACCAGCTTGGATCGATTCGGTCAATAAATTCCTGCGGGCTGCTTTCATTTAAAAGAAATACTTCATTTTTAAGATTTTTTCTTTTTACAAACGGAACGACATTCGAACTTAATTTTGATTTAAAATCAAGGCTTACTAATAAAACGGCCAATTTCTCTGATTTGTGTTCTGCGCCAAGTTTTTCGAAATGCGGCAGTTCTTTAATACAGGGTGCGCACCAGGTTGCCCAAAAATTCACTACATAAGTGCTGTCTTTTCCGTTTTTAATCCTTTCATTAAGCTGATTGATATTTAACAGCTTCACATTCTGACTGTAAGCTGAAATTGAAAAAATACCAAATAGAAATATATACAAAAAAGACTTGATTTTCATGAGGTACAACGCTTTAGGATTAATTTGTGCCTTACAAATATAAACTAATGAAATCTTACTTTTTGTTAATGAAAATTTAATGCAGAAAAAAATTTGCCACAAAGGCGCAAGGACGCAAAGTTTTATTTCTTAGAAACAAAAAAATGTTCCTATGGAACATTTCATTGGTCGAAAAAATATTTTTTTTTATATCGTTCCTTAGGAACGTTTAGTATTACATTCCGCTTTTAATATTTACATTATTAACAAACAAAAGTGGCTGCATAGTATCCATTTTGAGTAAAGATAAAATTCCATTTTTATTCTCGTTTATGCCATTTATTTTAAAACAAAATTCATTTCCGTCTTTATCCATTAAAGTTATAAATTCAGTATTATCATCTGAATTATTTTGACAGCTATGTGAAATAGTATAGCGAAACATAACTTTGAAAACATCTTTATCGTAATTATAAAGTTTTCCATCTGAACCAAATATCCATTTTGCATTTCGGTTCGCATCATTATACCAAGTTCCGATAATTTTTTTTGATGAAGGTTCATCAACCTGATTTTGTGCAAAAACTGTAGGAATTTGCATTAAAAACAGTAAAATTAAAAATAGCTTTTTCATATTCTTTTATTCTTTAATTGTGTAGTAATCCTAAGTAAATTTAGGATTGTTTATAGCATTACATTTCCTGCAAAAAATTTAATATGTTACAATAGGTCAAATTTAATGAAATAAAAAAGCTGTAAAAAATATTTTTTATATCATTAGATTGTAAGCAGCTGTTAATTATGCAACTATAATCAAATTTCTTGTAAGGATTCCGTCTGATTTCTAAGGTAATTTTGTAAAACACAACTTTTAAAAAGTAAAGCCATGGAAAAGCAAAACAATTATGACTACGGTTATACTGATCCCGATTTTATAGATCAAAATACGCTTGTAGATGGGACGTATTCTAATGAAGATCAATACAAACAGGATTTAATGAAAGAGAACAATTGGGAATTTGGCGAAAGCGATCCTGATGTTATAGAACAAAACATGCTGATTGATAATGACAATTATGCTAGAGATGAAGATCCGTATCAATATCAGGAAGAATTTATTGAAGATTTGAAACATCACGAACAGGATTTCGAAAAAAAACCGAATGTAAATTCTGAAAATATTCCGAATCAGGAAAGAATTATTAATGAAGATGATGCTGTTACAAATGATGATGATGAAAATGATTTTGATGACAATTACGACCCGGAATTTGATTATGAAGATGATTTAGACAAAGACGAAGAATTAGATGATTTTGACGCTGAACATTATCCTGAAAATCATCCAAGGGAGTAAAAAACTAGTTAAAGCATTATCAGTTTATGGTTATAGCAACTCAAATTATCTGGCTTTTTGTACTGGCCGTTCCAATAGCCTGTATCAGCTGGACTGTAACGCACGAAGAAATTTTTAGAGAGCTTCACGAATGGTGTGTCAGACATTCTAAAAATGACAGGTTTTTACTGACACGAAAGTTCTTTTATCTTTTTACCTGCGAATATTGCTTTAGTCATTACGTCACAATTGGCTTTTTATTTTTTACAGATTATAAACTTTTGTTAAACGACTGGCGCGGTTATATTTTGGCGGGATTTTCGCTGGTGTTTATGGCAAACATCTATATGAGCCTTTTTGCACTTCTTCGACAAGCTATAAAAAAAGAAAAAGTGGAAATTGAAAAAATTGAGACTGAAACTGATAACGAAAAGAATAGCAACAAATAAAAATACGTTTAATTAAATAAATAAAAATCATGGAAAAATTACAATTCATTGACCCATTATTGCACGGAATAAAACCTATCAAAAATAACAATAACAATCTTTCTGTAAAACAACTGGCTGCTGCCGGAATTGGTTCTATTTTGATTGGAGCTGTTTTAAAGAAAACCGGACATAATAAAGCTGCCGCAATTGTTGGAAGTCTTGCACTTCCATTATTATCTGCCGCTGTTTATAAAAAAATAGCAAAGTAATAAAAGAAAAACGTTTGCTAATTGCGAAAATGCCCGTTAAGGTTTTATACCTAACGGGCATTTTCTATTAATGTCATGTTTTATAAATTTATTTGCTGAGTATTTATAATTGACAATTAATTTGCCGGCAAATTAATATTTCCTTCAACCCAATTTAAGGCTTTATTGAAAGCTTCTTTTTTAAATCCGTGGAATTCTCCGGGAACTACATAACTAAATCCATTCGTAAAAGAGATAATATCTTCAGAATCTGTTACGATGGCTGCCCTATTCCATTTTCCTAAATGTTTTAATCCCACAAGTGCATCCTGAAGCCACGCACCGGCCGTAAAATTTTCAATATCAGTATCAAGTACCAATAAAAAATTGATTTCGTTAGTTTGTTTTACCAAATGTTCTACTGCTGGAACCACAGTTATTAAAAAATCTTCTTTTGTTACTTCTGCCAATGCTCTAAAAGCAACAATGTTATCGGTAGTGTCAATTTGATGTATCATGATTTTTTACACTTTTTTGAGTTATTTAAATAGTTGTTTTATCATTTTGATATATACTATCAAATGCTACTCAAATTTACTCATTTCCAAGCGGTTAAATCTTACATTTTTCTTAATTGTTTATTATATTTTTTTCAGTTTCTTTTTAAAGGTGCAAAGGTTCAGAGATGCAAAGGGACAAAGGTTTTTTATTGGAACGGGATATTGGAGGTTGACAAATTAAATCGACAAAGATTTTCCGTAGAGACGCACTGCTGTGCGTCTAACATTACGTGAGGCAGCACATGTTTTGTTGAAATAGATTATTGCAACGGAATATTGGACGTGAGACGCACTGCTGTGCGTCTCTACAGTACCAAACGATGATAAATTAAATCGACAAAGATTTTCCGTAGAAACGCACTGCTGTGCGTCTAACATTACGTGAGGCAATACCGTGTTTTGTTGGAATGGAATATTGTAACGGAATATTGGGCGTGAGACGCACTGCTGTGCGTCTCTACAGTACCAAACGATGATAAATTAAATCGACAAAGATTCTCCGTAGAGACGCACTGCTGTGCGTCTAACATCACGTGAGGCAATACCGTGTTTTGTTGGAATGGAATATTGTAACGGAATATTGGACGTGAGACGCACTGCTGTGCGTCTCTACAGAAAAAACTTTGTCCCTTTGCATCTCTGAACCTTTGTCCCTCAAAAGAAAAAACCTTTGTCCCCTCAAAAGAAAAAACCTGCTTCTTTCGAAGACAGGCTTTTTTCAAAAAAAAATAAAAAATAAACTAACACAAACTCTTAATTGTATCCTTGGTTTTGTTTAAACAGTTTTTGGTCGATAACCGTTTGTGGAATTGGAAAATATCTTCTGAATGGCTGAGTTGCAGCTTTTGCAGTTCCGGCTAAATCAAATTTTCCAAAACGGATGCTTTCTGGTCTTCTTTGTAATTCCCAGTATAATTCGAAACCTAATTCTTTATATAATTGTGCTGCATCTACAGTAGCAGTAAGCAATTTTCCAGGAGCATTTGCATATAATGATTCTCTTTTTCTGCTGGTACGCAATTTATTTAAATCATCTGTTGCTAAACCTGCAGCTCCTTTTCTAAAATATGCCTCAGCTCTCATAGCATACATTCCACCTAAACGGAATAAAGGGATATCAACATTACTGTTTCCGTTTCCTCCTTCCGGGTCAAACTCATATTTAAATACACGAGCTCCTTGATTGATTTCGTTTTGAGCAAAAACAGATTTTGTAGGATCTGCAAACGTTAATGATGGTGTAAAATCCATTCTTGTAGTAGTACTTTTTTCCATAACTAATGGAGAAACTTTAATACGATTGCCTACCATTTGAAAAGCTGCAGAAGTCAATAATACAGGACCATATTGAGGCCCGGCCTGAATACCTCTGTTAAAATGGAACCACGGAGTAGCGGGACTACTTTTAGGAACAATATCTGTTGCAGGAACACTTACATCTGTACCATCATTCATAAACCATGTACCATCAGCATATTGATAATGCTGCTCAAATCTTGGATCATCATGGTTTCCGTCCCAGCTAGCGTAAAATTCAGGAGTTGTACATGCTGCATTTGTTCCTCTGTTTAGAGCAGATGTTCTCTGGTTACGCTCCATACATACATAAGCAAAACTATTTGAACCGTTACGGATATAATCTATCTTTTGAGAAATCGCGAAAATAAGCTCTTTACCATTATCGTTATCTCTTGCAAAGTTTTTGAAAAAGTCACTTTCTAAACTAAATTTCCCTGAATCAATCAATAATGAAGTGTAATAAATAACACGGTCCATATCTGTTCCTGTACCTGATACTGCCGGCTCATTAAAATTGAAGTTTGATGAAGCATTGTAACGATCTTTGAATGTCGCACGATTTAAATACATTGTTGCTAAAAAAGCATAACCAGCTTGTTTTGTAAATCTTCCGTGGTGTGTTCTTTGAGTTCCAATATCAGCCAAATCAGGTAATATAGCTTCAACATCTTTGATTAATTGGTCAATTTGAGTATCTGCTTTTAAGATTTGTATCGGTGCATCTACATTCAACGGATCTCTAAATGGAGCTTGTCCGTAAAGATCTAATGTAGTATAGGTATAATACGCTAAAAGAGCTTTTGCTTCTGCTAAAAATAATTTCTTTTCAGGAAAAGTATTTTCTTCAGATGATTTAATTGCAGTTAAAGAACGTGTAATTCCGTTTGTCAATAAATCCCAGTTACCTACTATAATAGCATTACTTGAACTCCATGTAAATTCATGCATGTCTCTCCATTTTCCACCATCTCCCCAGTCACTTCCTCGAGTTGGTAAAATAGCTTCATCTGTAGTATATTCCTGCATTGCAAAAACAGCTCCATGATCTGTAAAAGTTCCGTCTCCAAGTCTGTCATATGCTGCAGCAAGCGAACCTGCAGGGTCTGTAGCATCAGTTCCTAATTTTTCATCTAATACAGCTTCATTAAGATCTGTACAGCTGTTTAATAGAAAAATAAAAGAGAATATCGTTATAATTTTTATGCTAAAAAATGTCTTTGTTTTCATAATTTATAGTTTTAAAGTTGCTCCAAAACTGAATGTTCTCGAAGTTGGGTAAGCAGCGTAATCAATACCTATAGATTGATTTCCTCCGCTTGATTTTGGACTGTTGATTAACGGATCATATCCTGTATAGTTTGTAATTGTGATCAGGTTATTTCCTGTTACATAAAGTGTTAATCCGTTGATCCAGTTTAGACCTTTTAAATCAAAGTTGTAACCAATACGAGCTGCATTCAATCTAATAAAATCAGACTTTTCTAAGAAAAGTGTAGATAAAATTGGTGAGTTTGTTGGATTTGCACCAGACTCATAATAACCTGTCGCAACGTTTCTGTCAGAAGCAAGGTTGTTAATATTTAATGCGTTTAATCCTGTATTATTCAACAAGTAACCTCCTGTCTGCCCAATGATTGAGAATGAAAAACTAAAGTTTTTGTATCTCATATCACTATTAAATCCGTAGTAAAAAGTTGGTAAAGCTCCTTCAATAATAATTCTGTCGCTGTTATCGATTTTACCGTCTCCGTTTTGATCTTTAAAGATGTTTCCGCCTTTATCATCAAAACCAACATGTTGTAACAAATAAAATGAACCTGCTGCATAACCACTTTTGTAAATGTTTGCATTTACCCCAGATTGTCCAGGACCAGAAATAGTTCCTGTTAAGATTTCTGAAACCGGCAAGTCCTCAATTTTATTGTTTAATGTTGCTCCGTTTGCATCAACATTCCAGCTAAAATCTTTAGTATCAACGATTTTTGAACCTAACATAATTTCAAAACCTTTGTTAACGATTTTTCCGTCAATATTTGTCCACACAGTTGTTGTTGGTTTCAAAGGACTTGAAGGAACGTTTAAGATTGCGTCTGTAGTTGTTTTGTTGAAATAATCAAGAGTTCCGTACAATTTATCATTCCATAAACTAAAATCTAAACCTAAATTGTATTGTGTAACAACTTCCCATTTCAAATCAGGATTTGCTGTTCTTGTTACAGAAACTCCGTTAACCAAATTCAAATCATCATATAAATAATATCCGTCTGGACCAGATAATGAATAACTTGCTTTAGTAAGTTTGTTTTGAACTTCCTGGTTTCCTGTTTGTCCCCAGCTCGCTCTAAGCTTTAAGTTATTTATAGCAGTTGCATCTTCTAAGAAACTTTCTTTAGAAATATTCCATCCTAAAGCAAATGATGGGAAGTAACCATATTTATTGTTGTCACCAAAGCGAGTCGAACCGTCAGCTCTCATCGAAGCTGTAAAAAGGTATTTGTCATTAAATGAATAATTTAATCTGCCAAAATACGATTGTAACTCATTTTCCTGAGCATAACCTGTAGTTCCAGATTGAATTCCGGCAAATCCAGGGTTAATTGATGGTTTTATACCAACTCCTTGAGCAGCAATTCCGTCAATACTGAAACTTGTTCCTGATTTTTCAAATTTTTGATATGAGAAACCACCTAAAGCTTCAATTTTATGTTTGTCTAATGAAACATTATAAGTCAAATAATGCTCAACTAAAGAATTTTTAGAATCTAAATTATTTTGAACATATTTTCCTTTTGGATTCAAATCTGTCACGTTTGGATAAATAGTAGTGTTTCTTTCTGCTGTAGAACGATCTATACCAACATTTAATTTATATTCTAATCCGTCAATAATTCTTAAAGACGCTTCAAAATTTCCTAAAACTCTCAACGTACGCGTTTGATCCTCATAAATACTCAATAAATAAGCAGGATTATAATGTGCGTTCATGTTAAAGTTTGTGTAGTTCCCGTTTTCATCAAAAACTGATCTTGTTGGATTTGCCATTAAAGTATGAACGATTAACTGTCCATTTGAACCACCATCATCACTTGTAGGTACACCATCATCTTTAGTTTCACTTGCAGTAAGGTTCATTTTTACTTTTAAACGTTTGTTGTCTAAAAATGATTCAGCAGCATTGATTCTACCCGAAAGACGTTTGAAATTACTGTTACGAATAACCCCTTCCTGATCCATTTGTGCAACAGATGCATAATAATTTCCTGTTTCTGTTTGTTTTGCAAAAGACAACGCATTGTTTGTAGTAACAGCACTTCTATAAATTACATCTTGCCAGTCTGTATTTCCACCATGGTCAAATGCTTTATCTTTAATAGCACCTCTATATTGACTTGCACTTAAAACGTCTAATTTGTTAGCTACAGTCGAAACTCCCATATAAGAGTCAACAGTCAATGTTCCTTCTCCTTTTGAACCTTTTTTAGTTGTAACCAATACAACTCCGTTAGATCCTCTTGCACCATAAATTGCTGCAGCCGAAGCATCTTTAAGAACTGTAATCGATTCGATATCACTTGTATTTAAAAAGTTTAATGGATTTTTTGCAGATGAAGTACCAAATCCAACATTACTTCCAGAAGGGCTCACATCATCATTTGTCAATGGCATTCCGTCAACAACAAATAAAGGTGTACTACCACTTCTAATAGATCCAACTCCACGAATGGTAACATTTACTCCTGCTCCAGGCTCACCACTTGTGTTTACCACACGTACACCCGCAACTTTACCTTGAATTAAATTATCTACAGAAACGTTAACTCCTTGTTTGAAATTAGCTGCTTCTAATTGTGTAACCGCTCCGGTAACATCTTTTTTAGATTGTTTTCCGTAACCTACAACTAAAACCTCGCTTAATTCTGATGTGTTTGGCTCTAATTGAATAGTCATGAAACCTTTTTGAGCAGTAACTGTTTTAGTTTTATATCCTAAATAAGCAACTTCCAGCGTTTTTCCTTCTTCAACAGAAATTTCAAATTCTCCGTCAAAATTACTAACTGCTGCATTTTTAGTCGTAGCTTCTAAAATTGTCACGCCTGGCATTGGTACTCCGTTCTCGTCAACAATTTTTCCTTTTACTTTGATTTTCTCAGCATCTACTGGTTTAGAAACTTTAGTGACAGCTGTTTTCTGAATTAAAACTAATTTTCCATTGATGTTATAATTGAAATTAGCTTTTTTTGAAAGATCACTCAAAATTGATGTAACCGATTCTTCATTATAATTTACAGTATACGATGTATTATCAGCGATTACAGCTTGTCCGTAACTGAACTTATAGTCAGTTTTTTGGCTTAATTTTGAAAAAATAGAAACAAGTGTAGCTTTTTCTATTTTATTTTCTACTTTTGATTTTTTTAAGTTAGTTTTACTAAAACCACTCTGAATGGTTAGTAACGCTAGTACTAAAAAGATACAACTCTTTAGATTTAAATAAGAAGGTTTAAAATACATGATTTAAGTTATTGGTTTTTTTACGATACTTAATTATTAATGGCAGTTGTTCTCAGCAACTGCTTTTTTTTGTTTTTAATCCACTTTTACTATTTCGTCATAAACTTTGAATTTTAGGTTTGTGATATAATTTATTTGTTCTAAAACATTCTCTAATGTTGCGTCTTTCTTAATGAATACCGTTAACGGCGCTGCTAATACTTGTTCATTATTATATTGAAATGAAACCCCGTATTTATATTGTAAAATGGTGATAACGTGTTTAAGTGTAGTCTCGTTCAGCGTCACATCGGTATTGTACCAATTGACCAAAAATGATTTATCAGCCAGTTGTTTCGTCAGTTTTTGCGATTCAAACAATGCTTCTTCATTTGGAACTAAATCAACGCTCTGCCCTTTTGAAGTAACATTTACTTTTCCGGTTACAACAATGACTTCACATTTTGATTTTGATAACTGAATGTGAAATGAAGTTCCGACAACCTTAGTCTGAACTTCGCCAGAAGTAATTATAAAAGGATGTTTTTTGTCTTTAGCAACTTCAAAAAAAGCATTTCCTTTTAACAAAACGACTTTTCTTTCGTCGCCTTCGAATTTTTCAGGATACTGAAATGATGAGTTTGCTGCCAGATAAATTTTCGAGCCGTCACTTAATTTGATAGATTTGGGATTCGATGACGTTTTAAATGATAATTGTTTTTCTTTTGCAAAATCAGGCTTAAAGAAAAAACCTAAACCAGCAAGAAAAAGAATACTGGCAGCCGCCATATATTTTAGGTACGGATTGAATGTTTTCTTCTTCACCATTCGAAGTTGAATTCCGTCGTATATATTTTTAGAAACTTCAACAGAATTTCCCATTGAAGATTCATCCCAATTTGAATTTTGGTATTCGCTTAAAGCAAAATTATTCAGCAGATTTTCTTCTGCCTCTGAAGTTTTATTTCGAGAACTTTTATCTATAAGATATTCTAAACTATGTTTAATTCTTTTTATCATAATACTTATTGTTACCTATAAGTACCGAAAGTTTAAAATCGTACTATCCGGAAATATTATGAAACCATTAACAGAAAGTTATCTTAAAAATTTTGCTTAAAAAAGATAATTGGAGCTATCCAGGCCAGATCTTTCAAGCCTTCGCGTAATTGTTTTAAAGCCGATGAAATTTGGTTTTTCACCGTTTGTTTTGAAATCCCAAGTTCTTCTGCAATTTGATCAATTGACATATCCTGAAATTTATACATTAATAAAACCTCTTTTCTTTTCTCCGGAAGCTGGTCTAATAAGGAATAAAGTAAATCCATTACTTCGGGATCAATTGACTGAAAGTTGTCAATAATGTAATCTTCAAATTTATCTTCCATAATCGTCTTATCGAAACGATTATTTTGATAATGTTTAAAGATCTGATTTTTTACCGCTCTGAATAAATAAGGTTCGATTGCATTAATGTTCAAATCGTCTTTTCGTTCCCATAAATCAATAAAAACATCCTGAACAATATTCTGCGCCAAGTCTTTATCCTGAGTCATCGTATAGGAGAAGGCATTGAGTTTCTGCCAGTAATCAGTATACGTTTTTTCAAAAATTTCAGGATTCTTCATTGGTTATTTTAATCACATTAAGTGATGTAAAATAAGGAAATGTTATACCAATAGTTTTTGCCTGAAAGTTATCTTTAAATTAAATTTTGAATTGTTTTGTTTTATTAATACTACGATTTTCGGGCAAAAATGATAATCGATTTGCGATTTCTTTTCGTTTAGCTAACACAAAAATTAAATTGCGGCGCTACATTAGTAATCTCTAAAATGCAATTCTCTTTTGCTGCGTCTCCATACTTTTTAATCCTAATTTCATCTAAAAATCATGAAACAAATTTTGTTTGCATTGCTTTTTGCCGGGACAGTACAATTGAGTCAAGCGCAAAATGAGAATTTAAAAATCAACCAGATACAAGTTATCGGTTCACACAACAGTTACCGCCATAATATCGAACCTGACTTATTCAATTTCATTCAGGCAAAAGATACTACACGTTCGCTGAAAGGTTTACAGTACACACACATCAGTCTTACAGATCAGTTGAATAAAGGTTTACGCCAATTAGAAATTGATGTTCAGGGCGATCCTCAAGGTGGAAAATTTGTACATCCAAAAGGTCTTGATATTGTAAAATCACAAGAAGCTTACGATCCAAATGGAGAAATGAAAAAACCGGGTTTTAAAGTTTTTCATATGATTGATATCGATTTTAGAACTTCTTGCTACACGCTTCAACGCTGTCTTGCTGAACTAAAAAAATGGTCTGACGCAAATCCTGATCACGTTCCTGTCTTTATTACTTTAGAGCCAAAAGACGATGATAGCTATTTGGGAACAAAAGCAGAGAAATTCACATCTGAACTTTTTGATGCTTTAGACAAAGAACTTCGTAAAGGTTTAGGAAATAAACTGATTACGCCAGACATGGTTCGTGGAAAATACAAAACGCTGGAAGAAGCGGTTTTAAACAACAACTGGCCAACGCTGAAAAAAGCAAAAGGTAAATTCTTGTTTATTTTGGATAATAACGGAGCAAAAAGAGATTTATATGCTTTAAATCATCCGTCATTAAAAGGTCGTGCGGTTTTCATTAATGCTGAGCCTGGAAAACCAGAAGCAGCAACGATTTTCAGAAATAATCCAGAAGATGCTTCAATAGCTGATTTAGTTAAAAAAGGCTACATTATAAGAACGAGAGCCGATGCTGACACTAAAGAAGCAAGAGCAAATGATTATACGCATTTCAACGCTGCAAAAACGTCAGGAGCACAAATCATCACTACCGATTATTACCTGCCGAGTACTTTCTTTAATTCTCCTTATCAAATTAAATATGATGATGGGACTTATGTAAGAGTTGATCCGGTTAATGGTAAAAAATAGTTTCAAGTTTTATTTGTTTCAAGTTTCAGGTTCCTGTTGGAACTTGAAATTTGATTTTTTTTTCACATAAAGTATGTCATTGCGAGGAACGAAGCAACCTCACTACCAATAAAATAGAAAGTTTGACTTAGCAAATGAGATTGCTTCGTTCCTCGCAATGACACCCATAACAACAAACCCGACAGGTTTTAAAAACCTGTCGGGTTTAGTATTTACGGTTAAAATTACTTTAAACTTTTAACTCCCCCCGTTTTTAAGTCAACTGTAAAATGATCTGCAGGAACTTCATGCATGAATTTGTTAAAGATGACAAGAAATAACTTCATCTGTTTTTGCAAAGGTTTAGAAACATCATCTTTAGAATTCTCTAAATACAGCTTCGATAAAACTTTATAAGCTGCAACTCTTTTCTCTCCAACATCTACAAGAGCCAATTCATCGGCGCTTCTAAAACGGTAAAAGTCTATTAAAAGATCATTTCCTGTCCAGTTGAAATCTTCTTTTTTGAGATTATTTTGAGCTAAAATTTGTTCCGATTTCAATTCAGCTTCACTCCATTCTTTTTGAAACTGAGATTTATTTTTAAGAATAAAATCAAAATCTTTATCGGATTGAATATTTGCCAAAACCAATAAATCATTGGCAGAAACATTCAGAATAAAATCCTTAAAAGCAGAAGGCCAGTCATCAGATAAAAATCTTAATCGAACCAATTCCTTCAAATGGAAATCGGTGAAATCGTGGTAATTTTTAGTTTTCAGAATATCTATATTCCAAATGTCTTTTGCATTTTGACTTTGCAAAAACTGATATTCCATTTTATACAAATCAAAAAGCTCATCAAATCCCTTAACCTCATCAATTGTAATGGTTTGAATATCTACAAGATTATCTTTTTTAATCGTCAATAATTTATAAGCCGGAATATATGCCGCAAGCGACGGCGTTTGAATATTAACCAAAGTATTGCCTTTTGCAGTGGTACGCAATCCTGTATCATTGATGTGCATGTGTCCGCCAAAATGAATCTTCAAACCTGCATCGGCAAAAACCTGCGCTACTTCTTCAACCGGAACTCGGTTTAACTGCCATTTATTCGGACCTAATAATTCTTTTATTTCTGCGGAAGCGTCATCATTAAAATCAATCATTGGAAAATGACTGAAAGCAACCAAAGTTTTTCCGCGAAGTTTGGCTTCCGCCGAAATATCCTGAACCCATTTTATAAGGTGTTTTTTGTTTGAAAGTACATTATTGTAACCTGTACTGGCTTCCGAATAACTTTTAGAATCTTTTGGATCTCCATCAGTTTTCTTCGGAATATAAACATTTCCGTCGATTGCCATTAACCAAAGTCCGTCGATTGGTTCAACGACATAACTCACATCCGGAACTTCAAATCCAGGCGCAACATTATAAACTCTTTTATTTAATTGAGAAGCTTCAACAGCTTTTTTGTAATTGTAGTTTTGGGAATTGTAACTGGCAAAAGGAGTCGACCAGAATTTGTATTTTTTATTCGGATAAAAACCGAAGTTTTGCAGATCATTGGTTATGCCTAAATAACCCATTTTAGCAATATCGGCTGTTATGACAACTGGCTGTTCGATATTCATGTTTGGCTTATACATGCCGTCTTTGCTAAAAATGGGTTGGCTTTTTCCTTCTTTTCCTAAAAAATCTTCTTTTCCCGATTCCTGAGCAAATGGTCCAACCGGATCATGATTTCCGGTCGTTATAAAAAATTCAATACCGCATTTTTTTTGGTACTGATCTAAAATCTTCTTCAATCCGCGCACGTGTATCGGCTGTCCATCATCGGTATAATCGCCCGGAAGTGCAACATATTTTATTTTTCTTTTTGCAATATCTTCAAGAGCGGCGATGAAGGCAAAATAATTTTCATTGAAAATTCTCGTCGAATGTAACTGCGAGGCCATCGTTCTTATTAACGCATATTTTCCGGTTTTGGTATTCAAAACACCTTTAAAATCATTATCAGAGAAGCTTCCAAACAAATCCTGAAGATGAACATCAGATAAAAATGCAACCTGAACGCCGTCTAAATTCTTTTGGTTTTGGGCTGAAATGCTATGATTGAAGATTATTATAAAGAGTATAATTATTGGCGAAGTAAATTTTAAATTCATAGGTTTTAAGCTTTTGCAAAATGGGGAATTTATTAAAAGTAATAAGCAGCAATTTTATCGATTTAAAGATGAAATGAGTTTATGTTATTGTTATCGAATGATAATGTTTTTATTGAGGTTATTTTTTAACGCAAAGTTCGCAAAGGTTTTTCGAAAAGTTCATGAAGATTTTTTAAGTAAGTTTTTAATAAAAACTAAGATCACAAAGCTTTGCGAACTTTATGATAGCTGCGTTCAAAATATTATAAAATCTTAGCGTGCTTTGCGGTAAAATTTTTAACGCAAAGTCCACAAAGGTTTTTCGCTAAGTTCGCTAAGCTTTTTAAAGTAAGTTTTAAATAAACTAAAGATCACAAAGCTTTGCAAACTTTATGTAGCTGTGTTCAAAATGTTATAAAATCTTAGCGTGCTTTGCGGTAAAATTTTTAACGCAAAGTCCACAAAGGTTTTTCGCTAAGTTCGCTAAGCTTTTTAAAGTAAGTTTTAAATAAACTAAAGATCACAAAGCTTTGCGAACTTTAGTTAGCTGTCCTCAGAATGTTTATAAAATCTTAGTGAACTTTGCGTATTTTTTGCGGACTTTGCGGTAAAATTTTAATCATAAAAAAGGCTGTCATTACTGACAGCCTTTACATTAAAACCTAAAATTTAATGTATAAAACCATTATGGCGAAATGGATTATTTCTTTATAAAACGTTTTATTATTTTTTCTCCATCTTTTTCAAAAACAACAAAATAAATTCCTTGTCTCAAATGCGAAACATTTAAACTATTATCATTGCTTTTTTGTGATGAAACTACAGAACCTTGAGAATCTATTACTTTAACATTTCCTCCTGAAACATCTTTTGTAAAGAAAAGCGTTTCTGAAACCGGATTTGGATAAACATTAAATACAACATCTTTAACTTCATCCTCTATAACTGCTGAAGGCGCTCCTGCTCCAACTTTTGTAATTCTAATCCAGTTGATATTCATTCCTGTATTTTGAATATAAATTCCGAAATTATACGTTCCTGCATTTACATTTACAGTTTGCGAAACCGTCTGCCAGTTTTGCCAGCCTCCGGTATTTGGAATATCAACATTTCCTAAAAGAATAGTTCCTCCGTTTAAATCAGATGATAATCTGCCGCCAGTTACGGCACTTGCCACTCTGTATTCAATTAAATAAGAACCCGTAGTTGGGAAATTAATATTGTTATACGCCAACCAGTCGCCCGTTTCTGTGTAGCCTACATTTGAACCTCCGCCAGTATCTGTTGTAGCTTCAACCTGAATACCGCTCATTGCTGAATAATCTTCTGCCTGAATTAAACTAGAAGTCTGAGAAGTAGTTGTGGCAATTAATTTCCATTGTCCACAAGTTTGGTTGTTGTTGTCCCATTGCTGCACATTGGCACCATTTGCAGTACTTGCTCCGGCAACCTCAACGATTCTTCCACTGTGTCTCGCAACGATTTTATAAAAGCCATCGCCTGTAGAAACCAGAATGAATTGCTGATTTGTAGTTCCGTTATACGGATATTGCTCTACACTTACGCCATTTGCTGTATTGAAACCATTTACGTCTAAAGATTGTCCGCTGTGATTTGCAATAATTTTGTACAAACCATCACCTAAATGTGTAAACGTAAATTTTTGATTGTTTCCTGTATTTGCAGTTCCTTGTTTGATACCAGCTCCGTTTGTTAAACTGGCATTCCAAACGTCCATATTTAGGTTACTGTTTCTATTTTGTAGAAAGAAGGTTTGATTTCCTAAAGTGGTAACTCCGTTTGCTAAAATTCGAATCGAACTTACTTTATCATTCCAGGTTGTGTTTAAACATGAATTATCAGAATTAATTACAGTTGAAGCTCCGGTAAAATTATCATCCTGATATAAAATTGCCTGAAATCCCTGCGTAATTCTAAGTGACGAAATATCATCATTTAAAATGCCTAAAGAATTTAAACGTGCCAGATTATAATCGCCAATAGTTAATCCGCCTGAGAAACCTGTATAATTACAATCTTTATAAGCGGTAATTACCCCAGTTGTTGGATTGATATTTCCTCCCGGTGGAATTGTTCCTGTAACCGAATAACTTCCGATAGAACCGTAAGCCGAATATCCACCGCTTCCGGCATTTCCTGCTCCGTTTCCATCAACGCCAACAAAATATTTACCAGCCGGAAGATTTACATTCATAGAAGCATTTAAAGCAAACGGATCAGAATTCCAATACGTTCCCATTTCTGTTCCTGCCGAATTATATAATCTTAATAAAAGATGCAGGTTTCCGTCTCTTGAAACAGTGTTGGCATTTATAGAAACATTTCCGCCGCCAGTTGTAAATGTGAAGAAATCATAGTCAGCTGCACTTGAAATAATTCCATTTTTTTGATTGATTGCTCCACTTGCATTATAATCTAAAGTAGCTGCAGAAGCAGTATTATTTCCATAATCATCGCCGCGATATCCAACTCCAAATTTAGAACCTGCAATTGTCGCTACGTCATCTTGTAAATTGTTAGCAAAATTGTATTCACCTTTACTCCATTGTACAACAGGTCTGTAATATCCAGCACCCATAATTGGAGCCCAAGAAGTTCCGTCTAAACCTACGAAATAATCTTCAGTAGGATTCGTACGTCCGTCGTGACCCAAATCAAAAGTATGTCCAATTTCGTGAGAAGAAGCATCACCACCCGATTTTCCTGAAGTAATAAATACCCAGCAAGGCACATCATTATCCCAGTTAAAAGAACCAATGTAAGCTACACCACCCGCACCCGGGGCCGCAGTATTTGTTGGCGTTACTACAACACGCATTCTTCTGTTTCTTGGGTAGGAATTAAAAACAGCTTCGCTTGTCGTTACGTTTAGATTAAAAGGTCTGTAATCTTCTGAAACTACTTCCCAATGCTGCTGAACTGCTGCATCGCTCATTCCAGAAGCGGCTGCATTAATCGCATTACCATTGTTCCAAAGATTTCCTGCGGGCATATAATAACCATCAAAATCTAATAAAACGCAGCCTGCAGCACCCGGTAAACTTTGAAGGTTTAATAATGCCGGAGCAATTTCTGCCGCCGCTGTTGTTTTATTTGCTGCCTTTGATGGAAGATTTTTATAATCAATACAAACCAAAGTATTAATATCAACTTTTGAAACAAAAGCATTTCCTTGTGCATCAGAGTAATATTTGTAGGCTTCTCTGGTTTTCTTTAAAATAATATGACCTTCAAGAGATTGATCTTTTATTCTAATATAAAAAGAAGATTCTGCAACATTTTTAATTTCTCCAATTAAAAATTCACTTGACTGATCTGATTCTTTATAATTTATTTTTCCGTTAAAGCTTTTGGAATCGGCTGCCTGAAGCAGAATTGTTTTCTCCGGACCTTTTGCAGTTGTTGAAGAAACTAATCCATTTTTTATTTTATTCAAGAATGTTTTGCTCGAACCTAAAGAAGTCTGCGCCGCAGCAAAATATCCTAAGGAAAGAATCAAGAGTAAACTTAACCGAAATCTGTAATTATTTTTCATATAATTGGGGTTAAAGGGGGTTACAATATAGATTGAGTGTTTTTTAATCACATAGAGACATAGATATCTTAATGGATAAAGACTTTTTTACTTGGCATTAGCAATCATAGCGTTTGACGATCACTATGTGCAAAAACTAGTTTTTAAAAACCTTTTCCTTCAAAAGAAAAAATCTATGTTTCTATGTGTATTAAAAAATATTCAATAATAAAAGCACTACTCTTCTCTGCCGAAACAAAGAAGAAATAGTGCTTTTTGAAAACTTATTTTTTAATAAAACGTCTTACCGTTTTGATTCCATCTTTTTCTAATGAAATCAGGTAAATTCCTTTTTTCAAACCAGCAACATTAATGCTGTTGTTGTTTACTGTTTGTGATGAAACTGTAGCGCCGCCTTCAGAATTGATAACGCTTACATTTGCTCCGGAAACTTCTGAACTAAAGAAAAGTGTATCTTCTGTTGGGTTTGGATAAATAGTAACGCTTGCAATATCAGCAGAAGTTTCTGCAGCCGGAGCAGATTTAGCCACTAAACCAGAAGCTGATTTTGTGATTCTAAACCAGTTTAAATTTACTCCCGAAGCTTGAATATAGATTCCGAAATTATACGTTCCGGCATTTACGTTTACCGTTTGCGTAATCGTCTGCCAGTTTTGCCATCCTCCAGTATTTGGTACATTAACAGCACCAAGCTGAATTGTTCCGGCATTTAAATCAGATGATAATCTTGCTCCGTTAACGGCACTTGCCACTCTGTATTCAATTACATAATTACCAGATGTTGGAAAGTTAATATTGTAATATGCCATCCAGTCTCCTGTATCAGCATAACCTACATTTAAACCTCCGCCAGTATCTGTTGTAGCTTCTGTTTGAACACCGCTCATTGTATTATAACTTTCGGCTTGTATTAAAGTTCCTGTTCCAGGAGGATTACTTCCAGTAATTACCTGATTGATGGCTGTTAATAATGATTTAGAACCTGTTGCATCCTGAGATAATTCCCAAATCATAACTCCGCCTGCGTTTTGAATCGCAAAAGTTGTTTTTGCTTTGATTGTTGGAATTCCGTTATAATAGATTGTATTTGCAACCTGATCCTGATTTTCTGCTCCCGGATATTGAGCTACGATATTAGCATAAGAAATTCCCTGATTTGCTGATGCTCCAAAACCATATCCGTAAAATGGTAATCCAATAATAGCTTTACTTGCAGGTAATCCTCTTCCTGTCCAGTAATTAAATTGGTTTACAGCCATGCTGTATGGAGAATGTTGTCCCGGATTATTTGGCTGCCATGGACCAGTTGCATCGTATGCCATGATATTGATCCAGTCATAAGCAGCAAAAGTAGATGCAGGTACATTTGCACCACCATATCCTTCTGAAAGCGCTGACGAAATCAATTTACCATTGGCATGCAGTTTATTCGCCAAGGCAATAACAAATCCGCCGTAATCGCCGTTAATTGCCGGACCTTCTAAATCTACGTCGATTCCGTCAAAATTGTGAGCGACCACATAGTCGTACAGTTTTTGAATAAAAGCGGTACGGTTTCCCGGCGTAATTAAATTAAAATAATTGTCACGAATAGCACCGCCTTCAGAAATGGCACCTCCCCCAAGGGAAACAAAAACTTTAACGTTTTGAGCATGTGCAGTATTAATAATGGCATTATTTCCAGAATTAAAACTTAAATATCCGTTTGCATCAGGATTTTCGAACGCAATATTAATGTGCGTTAATTTACTGTACTGGATAGTTCCTGCTAAAGCATTTAGATCAACCCAGTTCGGGACATAAGCGATTACTTTTTTCTGCTGGGCCGCAGCTAAGTTAAAAACACCCAACACTAAAATAATAATGCATTTCTGCAGCATTCTTCGGTAATTGTTTTTCATAATAAATTGTTTAATAGATTAATAAAAATTTGTAAATATTGGGGGAAATGAAAAATTTTAGATTTTAGATTGCAGACTTTAGATTTTAGATCGGAATTTGGCTGTGCCAAATTTCAATTAATTGATTTTGTAAATCAATCTAAAATCTAAAGTCTGAAATCTAAAATTATTTCTTGATGAAACGTTTGATCGTCTGTTTACCATCTTTTTCAAAAACAATAAAATAAATTCCTTGTTTCAAATGCGAAACGTCAAAACTGTTGTTATTGATTTTTTGAGTTGCTACAGTAGACCCCGTTTGTGAATCGACTATTTTTACGCTTCCGCCAGAAAGATCTGTCGTTACATAAAGTGTATTTTCTACCGGACTTGGATAAACATTTAAAGCAATTTCTGCCGGTTCTTCTGCTGGTTGAACCGAAGCTGTTTTAGCAGCTGCGCCCGCGCCAACTTTAGTAATTTTAATCCAGTTGATGTTCATTCCGGTATTTTGAATATAAATTCCGAAATTGTATGTTCCTGCATTTACATTTACCGTTTGTGAAACCGTCTGCCAGTTTTGCCATCCTCCTGTATTTGGAATATCAACATTTCCTAAAACAATGGTTCCTCCGTTTAAATCAGATGATAATCTGCCGCCTGTAACTGCACTTGCCACTCTGTACTCAATTAAATAAGAACCTGTTGTTGGGAAATTGATGCTGTTATACGCTAACCAGTCGCCTGTTTCTGTATAACCTACATTTGAGCCTCCACCAGTATCTGTAGTTGCTTCAACCTGAATTCCGCTCATTGCTGAGTAATCTTCGGCCTGAATTAAAACTGAAGTCTGAGAACTTGTTGCCGGAACTAATTTCCATTGTCCGCAAGTCTGGTTGTTATTATCCCATTGCTGAACAATTGCGCCAGAAGCTGTACTTGCTCCTGCAACCTCAACAATTCTACCGCTGTGTCTTGCTACAATTTTATAGAAACCATCGCCTGTAGAAACCAATACAAACTGCTGATTTGTTGTTGCATTGTATGGATATTGCTCTAAACGCGCGCCATTTGCTTTATTGAAATTATTGATATCTAAAGACTGACTGCTGTGATTCGCAATAATTTTGTACAATCCATCGCCTAAATGTGTAAAAGTGAATTTCTGATTGTTGCCTGAATTCAACGCACCTTGATTAATTCCTGCTCCGTTAGATAAACTTGCGTTCCAAACGTCCATATATAAACCGCTGTTTCTGTTTTGTAAAAAGAAAGTCTGGTTTCCTAAAGTTGTAGTTCCGTTTGCAAGGATTCTGATAGAAGTTACTTTATCATTCCAAGTTGTGTTTAAACAAGAATTATCAGAATTAATTACTGTTGAAGCTCCGGTAAAATTATCATCCTGATATAAAATCGCCTGATAACCCTGCGTGATTTTTAATGAAGAAATATCATCATTTAAAACGCCTAAAGTATTTAAACGAGCCAAGTTATAATCTCCAATAGTTAATCCGCCAGAGAAACCTGTGTAGTTACAATCTTTATAAACTGTAATAACATCTGTCGAAGCCGGAACCGAAGGAACCGTTCCTGCATAACCTCCAAAAACTGCAATTACTTTTGTTGGCTGCGGCGAATGCAATGATGGTGACTGATCTGCAACATCATCATAAGCAAAACCATAAGCTAAATTATCAATGCTGATTCCCGGTAAATGCCAGAATTTAGAATAATGGTTTGTTGGGTTTACCTGATAATATTTTGAAGCATCATACCAGTTTTGCTGTCCTGGATTTGCTGTTGTAGTGTTTACAACGTGTCTATTAATTGCAGCTGTTAATTGTGCCTGAATAACAAGATCTAAATCTCCGTCGACTAATCTTCTGTCCAGAACACCTTTTCCTTCAAGTGCTTCCTGAGTACTTGGTCTGTATTGAACTCTTCCTGTACGGCCAACAAATCCTCCAGATTGCCCAACCATTTCAAGCTGTTCGCCAATAACTCTTCCTTTAAAAACTCCGGCATCTCCGGCATAAAAAATTAAATCTTCATTTTTATATTTATTCCAAATAGCGTCGATATAAGATTTTAAATAATTGGCTTGCGGCCCAACTGTTGTTCCTCCTGTTCCATCTGCAAAAGCTGGTGTTTTTGACGGAGCTGTAATTTCACCTGTTGTATTGTTAACACAGCCTTGAAATTCTGATGGAACATTGGCTTTAAAAGCGGCAACAATATCAGCGTGGTTTTTTAATTCTCCAACTTTCTTTTGATATCCGTTTGCACCAAATAATTCCAATCCCATTGGATATTTATATGAATCTACTCTTGAAGGATTTCCGAAGAAACCATATTGATTGTTCGTTAATTCGATTATTTCATATAAAATTCCCTGATTTGGATCTGTTGCATTCAACGGATTTGGCGATGTATATCCCGAAGGAGCTCCATTGGCACCAAAAAAGTAAAAATACAACTGCGAACCTTTAGAAATAAAAACCCTGCAGCCTGCAATTAATGGCAGTGTGAAAGTTTTATTTGGAATTTCGCTCAGCTTGGTAAAACAAGCTGCGTATTTTGAATTTTGTCCCGGTCCGGTATTTCCTCCAATTGTTGGCCCCGTAACGGTATTGTAAGAAGAACTCATTGGTAAAACCTGACTTGTTTTGGCATTTACCCAAACATGGTTTCCGGTGGTATAATCAATACCAACAATAGCTACATACAATTCATTATCATTAAATGTAGAAGTATTACTGATCGTAAAAGGAATTGCTCCCTGCCCGAACATAAAATTTGAAAACACCAGAAACAGTGCTGTCAGTAGTGAAAATCTTTGAAGTTTATTTTTTTTCATATCTAAATAATTGTGGGTTTATGTAAATAGATTCTAAACTGAAGCCATGTTCTAAACAATGACTTTTTAATCATCCGTCAGGTGCAATTATTTGGTGCTATCCATTTAAATTTAATTCCAGCTTACAATTGAATGAGAGGGTTTATTTTAAAACAAACTACACCCAACGGATTTTTAATTATTTCTTAATTAGCTTTTTTGTCCAGCTTTTTTGATCTGATTTGAAATTCAGAATATAAATTCCTTTTGTCAGTCTGCTCAAATCAATTACGCTTTCACTTGCTTCTTTCTCCGGTTTATTCTGAAGAACCAGCGTTCCTGAATTGTCATAAATCGTGATGATTTTATTATCTAAATTTTCAGGAATGGCAACTTGAATGTAGTTACTTGCGGGATTTGGATAGATGGCAAAAACAACACTTTCAGGCGCACTTTCTTCAACTATAACATTTGCTTTTTTAGCTGCAGAAGCAGATCCGTAGGCTTCAATTTCATATAATGAATATCCGTAAGGAGCCAAAGCTTTTGTTGTACATAAAATACGCAGGTATCTTCCTGTTCCGCTTACGGTTAAATCATCCGTTCCTCCATCGCTGGCAGTTTGTGTATTGATAGTTTCGTTTTCGGTAAAAACATTATCTGTAGAAAGCTGTACTTTGTATTGCGTTGCAAAAGCTGCTTCCCATTTCAATACTATACGATTAAGGTTGTAGTTACTTCCTAAATCAACATAAATCCATTCTGTCGCATTCGCAAAAGAACTTGCCCATCTTGAAACTGTTCCGTCTCCGTCTGTAGCTTTACTGGCTGACAATGTTGCATTTTCTTCTGTAGAAGCTGTAGCCGTTTTCGACAAAGCTAAATTTACATTCGGATTTGCTGTGATATTTCTAACAATAACATCGCTGAAAACTCCTGTTCCTAAAGTTCCGTTTGCGTGAGAGGTAACTGCCATTCCAACATAAATGGTATTTGCCATTGCAATTGTTTTTGGAGTTCCAAGTTGTGTCCACGTTGTACCGTTATCAGATGTATAAGATGTAAATACATTTCCTGCACGAACCACACGAACCCATTTTGGAGCTGTTCCCGCGGCAACATCTGCAACCGTTACTCCCGAAGTAGCATTTCTTGATAAAAATTCAACGCCAGCGGCTGGTGTAACATCTGTCATAGCGTGTTTAGAAGTCGCTGTAAGTGTTTCTCTAAACATTACTCCCGCTTTTGCGTATGTATTCGTATTGGTTAACGAATTTACTTTGGCAATAATTTCTGCATCACCAGTAATAGATTGATTTACAAACTGAAATTGATCGCTGGTTTCCCAAATATCCGTTCCAGAACCTTTAATAGTGAAAGTTCCGCTAGAATGTGTTGCTTCGCCCGCTGGTGTTACCGCACCTAAATCTGTACTAACCCATGGTGCAGGTAATCCAACTGGAGTTTCTGTCGAAACTAAATTTAAAGCTCTTAAATTGTCAAAATAATACGTGTTTCCAGAATTTGTTCCCGGCTCGTATAAGAAAACAAAACGGTTTACTTCACTGTCTAAAGTCGAAGCGTCTGGCGTGCTTACATACGTAAAAGTTACGGTATGCCAAGTATTGGTTTGTTTTACAACTCCTTGATAAATACTGTGTCTTCCTACCGGATAATTTGACGGAACCGAAGCACTGCTTTCTGCCTGCCATGAAATAACAGATCCAACCGGAGCCGATGTATAAACATCCATAGCGAATTTTTTAGTTCCGCTTTTGAAATCTCCAATATTGGTTAAAGTCGTATTGAATGAGAAATTATCATACAATTCTGTTGACTTACGAACATATCTTCCAACGTTTGAAGATGTATTAATTCCTGTCGCACTTGGGTTAGCTACGTTTGCTGTATAAGTTCCTATAGCGTCTCTAAATGTAATATTGTGAACAGTTTGATAATCTTCATAAACAACTCCAGGTGTGAATGTATCTGGAAGTTTGGTTGCTCCAATTCTGATATTATCAAAATAATACGTATCGCTTGTAAAAGAACCTGAGTTAAGCAATAAAACCATTTGGTTTACTGCCAAATTCGAAGTTCCTGCATCCGGGCTTGAATTGAAATAGAAAGTCAACGTTTCCCATTGGTTTTGTTTCGTTGTAATCGCAACGTAATTACTGTTTCTTCCTGTTGGGTAATTGGCAGGAAGTGAAGTTGCGCTGTTTTCTAAATTCAAACTTACAACCGTACCAATTGGTGCCGATGTATACACATCAATCATGATTTTATTGGTCTGATTTTTTAGTAAACCAGCATCTTCTATTGTGCTTTGCGTATTAAAGAAAAGTACATCGTATTGTTCAGTTACGTTTCTAACATATCTCGCCACATTTGCAGACGAGTTAACAGCGTTTGAACCCGGATTTGCCACTACAGAATACGTTCCCGTTGTAGTTCCTTTTATAATTTTGTTGATGCCGTCGTAATTCTGCAATACGTCTGTGGCAACAATTGGTTTTTCTGGTGTAGCTCTTGTCAACAGGTTATCAAAATAATAGGTTGCTCCAGAATTTGAATTTGATTCAAAAAGTAAAGCCACATTATTAATCGTTAAAGCGCTTGTATTGGCATCGATAATTTTTTCGAATTCAAACTCAATCGTCTCCCATTTGTTCTGAACTGTTGTAGTCGCTTTGTAACCGCTGTGTCTTCCTAACGGATAATTTGTCGCTGTGGTTACATTGCTATTTTCTAACTGCAGTGAAACTTTAGTTCCAACCGGAGCCGAAGTATACAAATCAAAAGAAATTCTTTTTCTTCCGTATACGTAATCGTTCGCATTGCTGATTACTACGTTTTTGATATTGAAAACATCGTACAATTCAGAAGAATTACGAACATATCTTCCTACCAAAGCCGAAGTATTGATTCCGGTTGCAGAAGGATTTGCTACGGCTTCTGTTAAAACTCCCGTTTTGTTTCCGTAAACAACATTTCTGTTCGTTTGAAAATCTTCCTGAATTTTCTCTACAGGAATTGCAGGTTCTGTCGCTACAGCCAATTTATACGTATTTGCTGTACAGCCAGAAGTTGTTGCTGTTACCGAAACATCTCCGCCTGCAGTTCCCCAATTTACTGTTACAGCATTTGTTCCCTGTCCGGCAGTAATTGTCGCTCCCGCAGGAACTGTCCAATTGTACGTTGCGCCAGTAATAGCGCTTATAGAATAGGTTTTACCCGTTTCGTTTTGGTACACTTTTGCATCTCCGGCAACGCCATATTTATAACTTCCGTCATAAACACGAACGTAATCTACCTGTAATTTTGCAGGGAAATCAGCCGGAACTGGTGCTACTCCTGCCCCATTTACACTTGTATAAGGCGTTCCTGCACTACCAACAGCCAGATTTAAAATAATATAAAACTGATTATCATTAAAAGGCCATCCGCCGTTTACTGTAGTATTTGGAGTTGCGGTGTGAAATAATATATCATCAATATACCATCTTATAAAATTTGGTCCCCATTCTACCGCATACACGTGAAAGTCTGTAGATAAATCTGTTGGAGAACTATAACTTCTACCCGTATAATGATATCCGTTTCCATCATAATGAATCGTTCCATCTACAGATTGTGGGTTTCTGTGTTTGGCTTCCATGATATCAATTTCACCAGTAAACGGCCAGTTTCCTCCAACTGGAAGCATCCAGAACGCAGGCCATGCACCTTGTCCGCTAGATAACTTCATTCGGGCTTCAACCCTTCCGTATTTAAGGGAATACTTTCCTTCTGTAGTTAATTTTGAAGAAGCATAAGGCTGATCTGGAAATGCGCCATTCGGCTCGTATTTTGCCTGAATGTTCAAATAACTGTTTGCGCCTTCTTTTACAATTGTCGCCTGATTTGGGTCGTAACGCTGAGCCTCAGCATTTCCGAATCCGCAAAGTGCCGGACAACCGTTTCCTGAAATACTCTGCCATTTGGTTAGGTCGACAGTAGTACCGTTAAATTCATCTGACCAAACCAATGTTTTACATTGTGCCTGGACATTCAAAATTGGCAGCAGCACAAATATCGCCGCAGCCAAAAATCGTTTAAAATAATAGAAATTGTCTTCCGGTGGTCGGCCGAAAAAAGGGTCATTTTGATTCATTTTTTTTAGTTTTTTGTTAGTAAAGTTTATTACCGCAACAAAAACCTATTTTGCAGAAATGGGTTCTTATTTTAATAATAATCCCACAATATTAACAAATAAATCAGGCTACACTTACATTTTTGAGTACGGTTTGACTACGGTGATTTAAAAAAAATGAAGAAAAAACGCGTAAAACTACTTAGGATTTTACATCACAATAAAAAATTAAAAATTCAGAATGAATTCTGTGATATTTGCGTCAGACGGAAGCTGTAATTTTTTTCGAATTCTATATCGGGTATCTTCAACTCCACGAACAGAAATTCCTAAAAGCGGAGCAATTTCTTTTGTATTAAAGTTCATTCGCAGATACGCACACAATCGCATATCGCGAGGAGTCAATTCCGGATAAGTTGTTTTCATCCTCTGCATAAAATTATCATGCAATTGATTGAAGATTTCCTCAAATTCGTTCCAATGTTTATCACCCTGCAATTCGTGATCGATCAGTTTGTTTATTTTGGTCAATAAACTAAAGTTCACATTCGGGTCGTTTTTCTTATCCATCTGCCCAATCAATTCTTTTATCGAAAGCAGAATTTCATTTAAATGAATAAGATTCACGGTATTTGAAGCAACTTTGGCATTTTTAAGATTTATCGTAGTTTGAAGGTTTTCGCGAACAATAGCCATATTTTCCTGTTCCAATGTCAATCTTTGTTCGTTAAGTTCTGCACGGCTGCGAAGCAGTTCTTTTTCCTGATTCAGAATTAATTGCTGACGATCACGTTCTGCCAGAGATTTTTGATATCTAATAATAAAATAGATCACAACACTATAAAGTATTAAATACAAAATATAAGCCCAGATCGTTCTGTACCAAGGCGGTAAAACTTCAAAACGAAAAACCGCTTCTTCGCTTACGACATCATAAATGTTTTTTGCCCTTACATGAAAAACATATTCATTTTCAGGTAAGTTCGTATATTCTTTTTCCGTCTGAAGGCTGTATTCTGACCATTTTGGTTCAAAACCTTCCAGCCAGTATTCGTATTTTGTGGCATCGGCTTCATCATAAAAAAGAGATGAAAAAGAAAAATGAAGCGCATTATGGGAATGCGATAAAACATTGGAAATTTCTTCACATGCCTCTTTTGTTTTATTTGGAAGCACATCAAATCGGCTGGAAAATAACAGACTGTCTTTCGGAAAAATACATTTAACCTCTGAAATTACCGCTTTATATTTTGTTTGATATTGCTTGTTTTTAATAGTGTTATAATGAATTAAACCATCCTGCGTACCAAAAAACACATCGCCGCTGGCTGTGGTTTGAATATTCTCAAAACCCGGAACGTATAAATATCTGAGTTTTCTAAAAGGCAGTTCTTCAACCTCAAAACTTCCATTTGGGTTTTTAGTTATTTTTCCTGTGTTTTCTCCAGAAACGTACCAGATATTATCCTGATTATCCGATTTTAATAAGCGAATATGGTTTTCCATTCCAAGATATTTCCTGAAAACGGGTTCGGGAATCATTTTCTTCGAATGAGAATCTTGTTTGTAAACTCCTTTTGTTGTTCCAAAAAGAATCTGATCATCAATTTTAAAAGTATTCAAAAACAAACTCGACGGAAAACCATTCTTTTGATTGTAAAACTCCACTTTTGAAACCGCATCGAATATTTTATTAAACTGAATTTTATAAATGCCTTTGTAACCGTGAGCAATCCAAAAATCGCCGTTTTTATCGGTTTCGATAACACGGCTGCTTTCTTCAAAACCTTTTATTTTATTTTGATAAGACCACGTATTATTTATTTTTTTGAGAAGATACATTCCGTTATAGCCGCCCACGATCAATAAATCAGGATGATTAGGAACCAATATTCCTTTCCAAGCTCCATCTGTTTTTGCCAATAATTTTGCCGAATTACCGGAAACTTCAAAGATTCCGTTTTTTTCGAAAGCCAAAAGTGAGCTTCCAAAAACACCAATATTCCAAACATTTTCAGACATTCCTGAAACGTGCTGAAAGTTTGCATTTTCATGTTTTCCGTTTTTATAAGAAAGCCAATCCATCCAAAACAAACCGTTGTCTGTCGCGATATATAATTTATTCTGATAAATCTGACTGCAGTATATTTTGGTTTCTGAATTTGAAGTGTCTAAAACTCTGGATAAAGGCGAAGAAATTTGAATCAGCGAAATTCCTTCCTTAAGCGTAACCCATAAATTGCCTTCTTTATCAACCTTTAAATTAGTTACATAATCATTTTGCAAACCCATTTGTTTGTTGATATGCTGAATCAAACGTCCCGAACCATCTATGACTATCAACCCCGATTGTCTAGTTCCAATTCCAAAATATCCATCAGAAAGCTGAATACCTGTAGAAATTTGATTTTGCTTTAAAACATTATCTGCTTCTGTTACAAATGGCTTTAGCTGATTATCTTTAAAAGTAAAAAGTCCGTTTTTTTGTGACAGTACTAAAAGTCCGTTTTTGGTTTGAAAGATTTTTCGAATCTTCATTCCGGCAAATTGATCACTGTTTGTAATCGCAGTTAAAGCATTGTTTTTTAACTGCAATAAACCTTTTGCATTGTCCAAAACATAGATTTCCTTATTGACTTCAAAGAAATCATCAAATTTTACGTTAGACTTTACAACCTTGATTTTATTGTTTTTGTAGATAAAAATTTCTTCATAAGAGAAAAAAATCACTTCATTATTTCGGATAACGGTATGCACAACATCACCAAAATTTCGCGCCGATTCCGGAAGTAATTTTACTAAAGAGGTGTATTGGTATTGTCCATTAGGTAATTGAATGACATAGCCAAAATCGCCCTGTGCGCCCACATACATTTTGTCTTTTTTGTCGATGGCAAGCGAACGAACCATACTTTTATTTTCCGGCTGCGTTACAATGCTCCAGCGCACACCGTCAAACTGCATAATCCCGAAATGATTGGCAAAAAACATCATTCCCTTAGAATCCTGTAAAACATCCCAGTTTTCGGAAGCCGCTTTATACGTTTTCGGATTATAATTGGTTATAAAAGGAACTCCAATTTTTTTAATCTGCGCCTTTACAATTGGAGGAACGAGTATTATCGATAAAACTAAAATTCTAATTATACATTTCGTCATTTTGTTTCTGTCTGTAGGTTATTGTGTGATTTTTGGGAATCACATTTTAGGAAATTGACTCTTGGGGAAAGCCATTTTCCAGGCAAAAAACATTCATTTTTTAAATGTATCAATAACAATTATTCATTATTATCAAACCAAAATAGAGAATGTCGAAATTCAAATATATAAAAATTTATTTTAATGCAACAAATTACAATTTAATCAAACAAATTAGTAATTGTAAGAGGAAAATTTCAAAACTAACCTTGTCATTGCGAGGAACGAAGCAATCTCACTAACAAAGAACACCGATTGATTTAGCACGTGAGATTGCTTCGTTCCTCGCAAAGACCAATCTTTGTCGATCTACGAGTGCGATTCCTCGTTCCTCGGAATGACAAGATTGCGGATATGCTTTGTGTGCCTTCGACTTCGCTCAGGCTGACAACTTAAATACTTAATCTCACGCTCCCGCCATGTCAGGCTGAGCGAAGTCGAAGCCCTCTCAGTGTGACTAAACCCGACAGGTTTTAAAAACCTGTCGGGTTTAACGGGACTTTAAATCTAAAATCTAAAATTCCAACATCTCACTCAACTCCTCATAACTATGAAAAAGTACCGCACCTTCTTCCTCTAAATCAGCATTGTTATAACCATTAGCAAAACCATACACTTTAAATCCTCCTTGAATTCCAGCTTTTACACCCGCTTTGCTATCTTCTAAAACAACACATTCTTTTACATCAAAACCCATTTCTTTGGCTGCAAATAAAAAGATTCCCGGATCTGGTTTCCAACTGCTGATTTGGTAAGAGCTGAATATCTTATTTTCGAATTTATCCAATAATCCAGCAACCTCAAGATTTAATCTGATTTTATCAACCGGCCCGCTCGAAGCTACGCAATACGGAATCTTTAATTTTTCGATAAACGAAACTACACCTTCCATTGGTTTAACCTTCGTTTTAAAAGCCTCAAAACTTTTCTGGCGGTAATCTGATTCAAAAGATTCGGGAAGTTTTTGATCAATTGCTTCTTCAATATGTCGGAAACAGTCTTTTAAATTGCGGCCGTTAAAATTGCGATAAGCATCTTCAAGTTCCATTTCAAAACCATGTTCTGCTGCCATTTCAAGCAAAATTCCGTTACCAATTTTTTCTGTATCGACTAAAACCCCATCACAATCGAAAATAATACCTTTAACTTCCATATCTTATTTTAAACTTTAATTAATCTGATCAATTCAATCAGATGACCAAAATGGAAATTACAAAAATTAATTCAAAAACTACTTTTGATTTATAACGTAGCCGAAATTTTAGAAACCATCTGAATTATAAAATCGGCTTGTGCAGGATTTATTTTCTTTAAGGCTTCGGCAGTTTGAAACCATTCGCCTCGGTCTACTTCGGGAAAACTTTCTAATTTACCGGATTTCGGTGGCCATTCCATTTCAAAGTCATTACTTTTTATCAAAGTTTCATCCACGTCAAATTCAACCGCCCAGGCATGAACAATTTTACCCGATTTTAGTTTTACGTATTCCAGTTTAATAAAATCACCATCGACCTCAAAACTCGTTTCTTCCTTAAACTCGCGTATAGCAGCGTCAAGCGGATCTTCATCATCTGTAAATTCACCTTTTGGAATCGACCAGCTTTCTAAATCTTTGTTTTTCCAAAGCGGCCCGCCCGGATGCACCAGAAAGAAAAAAATAGTCTTGTCTACAAACTTATACAGTAATATGCCGGCGCTTTGTTTCTTCATGAGTCTGTTATTTATTTTTTCAAAAATCTAGTCTATAAATATCGTTATACTTTTTGGAATATCAGGATTTAATTATGGTTAACCATTTGACGGTAAAGCATTAGTATTCCGTTTTCATCCCTTTTCCAAAGATTAATGCTTTTTCCGGTTACAATTGCCCTTCCCTTTTTATTGTCCCACGAAACATCGACATAATAATAACCGTACTCAATAACAAAATTCTTTACAGGAATAATTCTGCTTGCTTTAATAGATATCGAATCAATTGAAACTCCATTTGGTTTTTCGTGTTCAACGAAATACGGTTTAATATTTTCAAATCCAATAAACATTGGCGTATCGTATGTTAGGTAAATGGCATCTTTTGTAAAGAATTCAACCGCATGTTTTTCACCTTCTCTTTTCGTTACAAGTTCGGCAATACGCTGATTTCGTTTATTGACTTCATCCTCTAAAGACTTTTTTACAGCAGGTTTTGGCGTATCACTTTCTTTTGTTTTTATGGAAGCAAAATTAGTTCCGTCAATTGCTTTGTTTGCTCCCCAGATTTCTGATATTAAAGTGAGTTTACCGTCTTTTCCTATTTTCCACACATTCAAATATTTTCCATCATAAACCAGCGCCCCGCCTTTATCGTTTACCGCATCAATATTGAAAGTTCCAATTTCAATTCCGTAATTATCAATCAGCTGAACTTCAAAAATATCTCGTTTATAAGCATTGATCTTAAAATTAGAAAGCCATTGCTCATAATAGGATTTTATATCTTCTTTTGTATATAAGGCTTTATGATATTCGGGCATGCAAACAGGCGCTTCATCATCATAATACTGCACTATAATAGTATTGTCATTATGCAAAAAAGAATCTGCTATCTGGCTGTTTACGGTTTTTAGTTTTTCTTTTAACTGCTCCGTATTTTTAATATTTTGTCCTTCTAAATTCGTAAAAACCAAAAAGAAGAACATAATGGATAAATATCTATTTTTCATGCTTTTAGAATATTAAAATTGACCTCTTAAAAGTAGAAAAAAAATACTTATATAAAATTCACAATCAATGATTTGTACATTATTACTCCATTTATGTATTTATGATGCCGTTTAGATTTGTATTTTTATGAAATAAAAAAGCAAAAAATTAAAACTATTATATTTTGAAAAAACATTTTTTATTCACCGCAATTCTGGCTGGTAGTTTTACCATTCAGTCTCAAAATAAAATCATAACGGTTAGCAATAATCTTAAAGTTGACAGAGAATTTGAAACCGTTGAACTCACAAAAAAATCACTCGGATTAGCTGCAGATTCTAAACTTGAAAATTATGCTGTAAAAGATATCAGCAATAATTCCTTTTTAGAAACCCAAACCGTAGACAATGACGGCGACGGAACTGCGGATGTTCTTTTATTCCAACCTAAAGTAAAGGCTTCGTCAAAACAAGATTTTGAAGTTTTTGTTGGAACCAATCCTTCGGCTTCTAAAGTTATTAGTTGTTACTCAAGATTTGTTCCGGAACGAACTGATGATTATGCCTGGGAAAACAATAAAGTGGCGTTTAGAACTTACGGGCCTGTGGCTCAAAAAATGGTAGAAGACAAAATTCCGGGCGGAACTTTAACCAGCGGAATTGACGCTTGGCTAAAAAGAGTCGATTATCCTATTATCAATAAATGGTACGAAAAAGCAACTAACGGAACAGGTACATATCACAAAGATACTGGCGAAGGTCTGGATAATTTTCATGTTGGCGACAGCCGCGGAATTGGCGGAATTGCTGTAAAAGTAGATGGCAAATATTATTTTTCTAAGAATTTCGTAAGCTGGAAAACCATTACAACCGGACCAATCAGAACGAGTTTTATTTTAACATATGCGGATTGGGATGCAAAAGGAAATAAAATAACAGAATCAAAATTAATCAGTTTAGATTACGGAAGTCAGTTTTCGCGTTTCGAAATCAATATTACAGGAACTAAAACTATTTCTGCCGGAATAACGCTTCATGAGAAAAAAGGAACGATTGGAACGACTTTAAAAGAGGGCTGGTTGAGTTATTGGGAACCAATCGACGATTCTGAAATTGGTTTAGGTTTGGTTGCTCCAAAAGGCACCTTAACGAGTTTTGATAATCATGTTACCAATGAAAAAGATTTGAGTAATCTGTACGGAGATATCTCGGTTAAAAACAATAAAGCCATTTATTATGTTGGTTTTGGATGGAAAAAAGGAAGTCCGTTTCAAACCAAACAAGAATGGGAAACTTATTTGACTTCTTTTGCTGAAAAGATAAATAATCCTTTGGTTGCAAAGGTTAAGAAATAATTTATAGCCCACGGGTTTTACGGATTGAACGGGTTTGCACTGGTTTATTTTAAAATAATCTGCGTCAATCCGTTTAATCTGTAAAATCTGTGGGCAAAAAAATTAGCAGGAAACTAATTCTACTTTAAGATAACTTCTAGCTTTCAAATATAGCCCACAGTTTCAACCGTGGGAAACGTATTGTGGTTATGAATTGCGTCCCACGGTTGAAACCGTGGGCTATGTTTGAAATACTTTGCTTACAGGCAGTGTTATATATTTTAAAATAACCTGTGCAAACCCGTTTAATCCGTAAAACCCGTGGGCAATTAAAATCACCGCCTCGCAGGAAAATAATTCTCTTTTAAGATAATTTCTAACGGAATATAATGTGTACGTTCTACATCTTCCTGAAGAACCAGTTTTTTGTATAAATAATTGATTCCCATGTAACCTTGACTTTCGGGTCTTTGGTTGATTAAAAAATCAATTACGCCTTTATTTAGGTATTCAATATTTTCATTTAATAAATCGTAACCAATAATTCGGATGCCTTTTATATGGTTTTGTTCCAAAAATCTTGCAACAATATAAGCCCTTGAATTGGGTACAAAAATACTGCTGATTCCTGAAAACATCTCCAAATTCATTTGATCGATTCCCGAATCTTTAATGGTGACTTCTGAAAATTTAAAATTCGTAAGTTCTTCATTTCCTTTAAAGAAAGAATAAAATCCGTCGATTCGCTGTAAGTAAACCGATGTACTTTCGATTTCACGGGTAATTTTAAAAATCAAAACATGTCTTTCATTTTTCACCGCAAAGCTGATTAATCTTCCGGCCAAATAACCGCTTTGAAAAGCATCCTGACCTACATAAGCATGATCGTCTTCATTTGAAATATTTGAATCGATCATCACAACGGGAATATTTTTCTTTTTGTATTCATTTAAAAATTGAACGGAATCTTCATAAAATATCGGTGCAAATAATAATCCGTCGCAATCGAACTCCAATACTTTTTTGACTGATTCTTTAAAAGAAGCTGCATTAAAATCATAAAAGAAATAATCCAGCACAATTCCGAATTTGCTAAATTCCAAAGCAGCTTTCTCAATACCTTCAACCTGACTTCTCCAATATTCTAATTTTTCATATTTAGGAAGAAAAACCGCAAAATGAAACTTCTTATTTAAAGCCAGATTACTGGCGAGAATATTTCGCTTATAGCCAAATTCTTCAATTATAGCATTGACTTTATCTACAGTTTCCTGTGCAGCCTGACCGCGATTATGTATAATCCTGTCAACAGTTCCGGGCGAAACATTGGCTAATTCGGCAATTTTTTTAATTGTTATGATATTGATTCTTTTTTAGTTAAAATAATAAAAGCTCTTTGGTATAAATTATTTTTTTTAGCAAAAATAAGTTGTTTTAGATTACAATTTACATACATTTGTAAAATACCGTGTGCGTACACGTAAAAATACACATAATATAAAAACGACATCTAATTTTTATATTATTTATTTAAAAACTAATTACAACATCATACAAAATGATAATAGATTCAGTACACAATGCAGCAAAATATTACGCTCTGCATCCTAATTTTCAAAAAGCTTTTGAGTACGTAAATCAAACTGACATTGCAAATCTTGAAGCGGGAACTATAGAAATTAATGAAGGATTAAAACTAATTGTAATTCACGGCGACGGAAGTACGAGAGAAGAAAGCATTAAAGGTTTTGAATGCCACGATAAAAACATTGACATTCAGATTTCAATACAAGGCCCTGAAACTTTTGCGTGGAAACCGAGAGAAAAATGTGTCAGTCCAAATGGCGATTACAGCGACGAAAGAGATGTTCGTTTTTTCCATGATAAACCGGATATGTTTTTTGAACTTCAGGAAAAGCAATTTGCAATTTTATTTCCAGAAGATGTTCATGCCGCGATGATTGGCGAAGGCTTTTTGAAAAAACTGGTATTTAAAGTTAGAATCTCCTGACGGAGAAAAATTCCAAATTTTAAATTCCAAATTCCAAGTGAAAACTTAAAACATTATTTTTCAAAAATTGAAATTTGGGATTTAAAATATTGAGATTTAAACATAAAATCAAACATATATAAATATACTTTACTTTCCAGAAGTTTGGAATTTGGAATTTAAAGTATTGAAATTTTTAAATAAAACTAAATGGATTCAGTATTTAAACTAAAAGGAAAAATTGCACTTATAACCGGAGGTGCCGGAGTATTAGGAAGCAACTTTGCAAACGTTTTGGCAAAACAAGGCGTAATTGTGGGGATTGTTTCTCAATCGATTGAAAAAGCAGCCAAAACTGTAAAAGATATAGAAGCGAATGGCGGACAAGGTTTTGCTGTTCAAGCCAATGTTTTAAACAAAGAAGAATTAGAAAAAGCAAAAGACTTTATTGTTGAAAAATATGGTCGTTTAGATATCCTGATTAATGCTGCCGGAGGAAATATGCCGGGCGCAACGATTCAGCCGGATCAGGCCGTTTATGATATGAAAACGGATGATTTACAAAAAGTTGTCGATTTGAATATCATTGGAACTATGCTTCCAACTCAGGTTTTTGCGGAGCTTTTTGCGAAACAGAAATCAGGAAACATTATCAATATTTCATCGGCATCGGCACAAAGACCTTTAACGAGAGTTGTAGGTTATTCGGCTTCAAAAGCGGCAATTGACAATTTTACACAATGGATGGCAGTTGAATTAGCTCAAAAATACGGCGAAGGAATTCGTGTAAATGCCATTTCACCGGGATTTTTTATTGGAGAACAAAACCGTGCTTTATTATTAACCCCAGAAGGGAAACTGACTCCAAGAGGAGAAAAAATCATAGATCATACGCCAATGGGAAGATTTGGAACTCCTGAAGATATTGACGGCGCACTTTTATTTTTATGCAGCGACATGTCAAAATTCGTTACAGGAACAATCTTAAAAGTTGACGGAGGTTTTGCCGCAACAAGTATTTAAGACTTGCTACGTTCCTGCAAGGTTTTCAAAACCTTGTAGGTATTATTTTTTTATTTATATAGATGTATAATTTAGACCTACAAGGTTTTGAAAACCTTGCAGGAGAACAAACCAAAAACATATAACAAATGGAACAAACATTAAGATGGTTCGGGCCAAATGATCCTGTTTCTTTACAAGATATTGCACAAACCGGAGCAACCGGAATTGTTACGGCTTTACACCATATTCCAAACGGAGAAGTTTGGAGCATTGACGAAATCATTCAACGAAAAGTGGAAATTGAACACGAAAACGGAGATCCTAAAAAAGGGGCTTCGGGTTTGACTTGGTCGGTTGTGGAAAGTATTCCGGTACACGAAGACATTAAAAAACAAACGGGAAATTATCTTCAATACATTGAAAATTATAAGGAAAGCATTCGTAATCTGGCTTTATGCGGAATAAAATGCGTGTGTTATAATTTTATGCCGGTTTTAGACTGGTCAAGAACCGATTTGTCGTATACAGTTGAAGACGGATCGAAAGCTTTACGTTTTGACATTAATGCTTTTGCGGCTTTTGAATTATTCATTTTGAAAAGACCGGGCGCAGAAAAAGAATATTCTGCAGAGCAGACTCAAAAAGCCAAAAGCTATTTTGAAGCGATGACAGATGACGATAAAGTAAAGCTGCAAAGAAACATTCTGGCTGGACTTCCGGGTGCTGAAGAAGCTTATTCTGTTGAAGATTTTCTAGTTACTTTAAGTGGTTACCATCATATTGACAGACAGGCTTTAAAAGATAATTTATTCTATTTTCTACAACAGATTATTCCGGTTGCCGAAAGTAAAGGTGTTTTGATGGCGATTCATCCTGACGATCCGCCCTACCCGATTTTAGGTTTGCCGAGAGTTGTGAGTACGGAGGAAGATTTGATTGAATTAATGAATGCTGCGCCTTCTAAATCAAACGGGTTTACAATGTGTACAGGTTCGTATGGCGTAAGAGCGGATAATGATTTACCGGGAATTGTGAGACGTCACGGTGATAAAATGAATTTTATTCATTTAAGAAGTACACAAAGAGATGAAGAAGGAAGTTTCTATGAAGCAAATCATCTTGAAGGTGATGTTGATATGTACGAAGTTGTAAAAGCGATTTTGGAAGTGGAGAAAAGAAACAAGAGCAAATTGCCAATGCGCCCAGATCACGGACATCAAATGCTGGATGATTTAAAGAAAAAAACAAATCCGGGGTATTCCGCAATTGGCCGTTTACGAGGTCTTGCAGAATTACGAGGACTTGAATTAGGGATTAAGCGATCCGTGTAAAGTTTTGCCACGAAGGCGCAAAGGCGCGAAGGTTTTTTTTAAGTCACTCCCGATAGCTATCGAGATAAAAGGATTAAAAAGATTCTTTCACGCAGATTTGGCAGATTATAGCAGATTTTATTTTGAATAAATTATCTGCGTTCATCTGTTTAAATCTTTTTTAAAATCTGCGTGAAAGAAAAAACAAAAAACCTTTGCGCCTTTGCGCCTTCGTGGCAAACCACAATAAAACTAACTAACCACAAAACCATGATTCGCCAAACCATCCTTATATCCTGCAGCCTTTTTATGAACGCTGTATTGGCGCAGGAAATACCTAAAATTATTACTTCAAAAACAGATTACCTTCCTGATTTTAGTTTTGCGGGATATCATTTCGGCGAAAGCCAAATTCCTGAAACTAACGGGAAAATTATAAATGCTGTTGATTTTGGCGTAAAAGCAAACGACAATTTAGACGATTCAAAAGCTTTATTGAAGGCTTTAAAAGCAGCCAATGCTGTTGACGGAAATGTTATTTTACAATTGCCTCAAGGCAAAATTATTCTGAGTGAAATTGTCTATATCGAAAGAAGCAATTTTGTGCTTCGCGGTACAGGTTCTGGTGAAAACGGAACTGAAATTTACTGCCCAAGACCAATGATGTATATTAAAGATCCTGAATCTTTGGCGGAACTTCGTGAATATCTTACCTCTTTTGATAAAAGACAACGCGAACCTGAAAATAATGTCGATTTGCCTTTTTCGCAATATGCGTGGTCTGGCGGTTTTATCTGGACACAAATTCCGGGTGAGCGTGTAAAATCTTATTTGGATAAATACGAACCGGATTCTAATGTTTTGGCGAAAGTCAGTTCTGGGAAAATGGGCGAATTTACGATCAATGTTTCTGATGTAAAAAATCTAAAAGTTGGTGATATTGTCGAATTGCAATTGTTTAATAAAGATGGTGAAAATGGCGAAATCATTAAAGATTTATATCAGGGTGCAAAAGTAAAACCGGGTTCACATCATTGGCAGTTTCCAAAACTTCCAATTGTGAGACAACAAGTTGAAATTGTGAAGATTTCAAATTCTAAAATTACGATTAAAACTCCATTAACCATTTCAATAAAACCAAGTTATCAGGCACAATTGGTAGAATGGAAACATTTAAACGAAGTAGGAATCGAACATCTTCGCTTTACTTTTCCTGATATTCCGAGAGTGGCGCACCACGTTGAACCGGGGAATAATGCTATTTTCCTGACTCGCCTTTTTAACAGCTGGGTTAATGATGTAAAAATCACAAATGCCGATAGTGCAATTTTAGGCGAAGAAATATCAAATGTTACGGTTCAGAATATTATTACCGACGGCCCTCATTTATCACATTATACGGTAACTTTAGGAGGTGTTCATAATGTTTTGGTGAAGAATCTTAAAATCTACAATAAAGCGGTTCATCCGTTGAGTTTCAATACTTTTTCTACTAAAAATGTATATCAGGATTGTGAAATATTTGCCGATGCGCTTTTAGATCAGCATTCCGGTGCGAATCATCAAAATTTGTTTGATAATATCACGGTTCATATTACGGCTGATAAAAACAATAGTTATTTTTTATTTGGCGGCGGCGGTGCTGATTACTGGAAACCTTCGCATGGGCCTTTCAGTACGTTTTGGAATTTGAATGTACAAGTCGAAAATCCAGATCAGTCAAAACCTGTTCTATTATACGGAATGAAAGACGGTGCTTTTGCCAGAATTATTGGAGTACACGGAAATACAAAATTTGAAATCAAATACGATGTCGATCCATATATTGAATTTTTAAACACGCCGATAGACAAAATCCCATCGCTTTATGATTATCAATTAAAAAAGCGATTGAAGTAATTTTTTTTTTAATCTCGCAAAGTCGCTAAGACGCAAAGTTTTATTTGTTCATTTTCATGATTAATAAGTATTCTTTGTCATTTCTACGAAGGAGAAAAAACTTTGTGTTCCAGCGGTTGAAACCGCTGGCTGTGTTTTAAATTCTATATCAATATAAAAACCTTTGAACCTCTGATCCTTTGCCTCTTTGAACCTAAAAAAATAAATGCTATGAAATACAAAATAGCTTTTCTCGTAACCGTACTTATTTTCGGAAATATGTTTTCCCAAAATAAATACCGCCTTAAAAATATTTCTACAACCGACGGGCTTTCGCAGAGTTCTGTTATTGCCATACATCAGGATAAGTTTGGGCAGATGTGGTTTGGTACGCGCGACGGATTGAATAAATACGACGGCAGCCGATTTACGATTTTCAGGAATGATGTTAATGATAAATCTTCCATCAGCAACAATGATATTCTGGCAATTGTAGAAGACAATTCGGGAAAAATCTGGGTTGGAACTTACAATGGTTTGAATTGTTATGATCCGGTTTCTAGCAAATTTACCAGATATCTGCATACCAAAGCCAATCATACGATAAGCAATAATGCGGTTTGGACGATTAAAGAAATTGGTAACGAAATGTGGTTCGGTACTTCAAAAGGATTGACAATTTTGAATAAAAAAACTGGAAATTTTACTTCGGTTTTTCATTCAGATACCGATACTTCTACGCTTCCGAGCAATAATATTCTAAGTATTGTAAAAACAAAAAAAGGCGAAATCTGGATTGGAACAACAAAAGGTTTATGTCAATTAACAAGCAGAAAAGGCAGTAAATTTTCGTTTAAAAACTATCCGTTAAATCCTGTTGATTTATTAACGGTACAATCGGTTATTGAAGATAAAACTGGTAATTTATGGGTTGGGACAAAAAACAAAGGACTTTTAAAATTCGATCAAAAACAAAAAGCTTTTGTTTCTTTTTTAGATGCCGCGAAATTCAGCGAACTCAATACTGATATTCGATCTTTAATAATTGACAAGCAAGGTTCTTTATGGATTGGTGCTTATGACGGAATTTATATTTTAGGACAAAATAAAAGTCTGCAAAAAATAAACAACAGCAATAACAACAACGGAATCGACAAAGTAAAATCTGTTTATATGGATAAAAAAGGTTCGATCTGGATTGGCTGTTATTACAAAGGCGTGAATCTTTGGGACGTTTCAAATGTCAATTTCTCTAATTACAATCAAAATTCGAAAAAGATTCCGATGAGTTTTGATGTGGTAAGCTCAATAATTGCCGATAAAAATCATAATATTTATTTTGGAACCGAAGGCGGCGGTATCACAATTTACAATCAAAATACCGAAGCCGTAAGTTATATCAACAGCAAAACGGGTCAGGCCAATAAAAATGACATTAAATCGATGTGTCTTTCTGACGATCATATTTTGTGGATTGGAACTTTTAGCAAAGGTTTATCAGCTTACAACACGATTTCAAAAAGAATTGAAGACAATCGAATTACCCAAGATTTATTGACATTATTGAAAGAAAGCGGTGTTTATTCGCTTAAAACAGAAGGTTCTGTTTTATGGATTGGAACTTTCGGAAAAGGTTTAATTCGTTACGATACAGCAAATAAGATTTTTCAAATTATCGGAAATGACAATACAAAACCTGTTTTTCTAACCAATAATATTGTTCGAACTATTTTAGTTGACAAACAAAATTACGTTTGGGTTGGAACTCAAAATGGTTTAAACCGAATTCCGTTAAAAAATTTCAATCCGCAGCAATATAAAATTCAGCATTTCTTTTATGATCATGCCGCTTTGTCCGGCGACGACATTTTGACTTTGTTTCAGGATTCTCAACATAAAATATGGGTGGGAACAAAAGCAAAAGGATTGCATTATTTTGATGGAAAAAAATTCATTCACATCAATCTTAAAGTAGGAAATACGGTAATCACTTCTATTCATTCTATTTTAGAAGATGATGATAAAAACTTATGGATCAGTACTAATTTGGGAATTATCAAATACAATACAACGAAAAAAAATATTGTAATTTATGATCAAAAAGACGGATTGGCGAGTAATGAATTCAATGATAACTCGGCTTTAAAATTAGATTCGAATCAGTTTTATTTCGGAAGTCCGTCTGGAGCTACCTATTTTGATGCTGCAAAAATTTCCTTAAATCAATATGCACCGCAGGTTTTAATTACCGATTTGAAAATCAAAAACGAAACTGTAAATCCAAGTGATGAAGATGGAATTTTAGAAAAAAGCATTGGTTTTACTCAAACTATTACTTTGGATTATGATAAGGCGAATTTCTCTATAAACTTTGCGATTCCAAATTACATTCGATCAAAAAACAATCAATACAGTTATCGTTTAATTGGTTTGGAAAATAACTGGACAACGACTAAAAATGCCGAAGCTAATTTTGCGATTCAAAATCCGGGAACTTATGTTTTTGAAGTTCGCGGCGCTAATAACGATGGTGTTTGGAACAAAACTCCGGCTACACTTACCGTTGTTGTAAATCCGGCTCCGTGGCGCAGTATCTGGGCGTTTTTACTGTACGGAATTGTAATTGGTTTAGGATTATATGGTTTGATCTGGATTATGAAATCGAAAGCGAGACTGAAACAGAAACTGGAACTGGAATATCTTGAAACGAAACGTATTGAAGAAAATAACCGTGCAAAACTGGATTTCTTCACTAATATTTCTCATGAATTCAGAACGCCTTTAACGTTGATTTTAGGACCGTTACAGCAAATTCTGGCAGATTATAACGGAACGAATGAAATGTATAAAAAGCTTTTGGTGATTGAAGGAAGCGCGAATCATCTTTTAAGCTTAATTAATCGTTTAATGGATTTCAGAAAACTTGAAAATGATCAGGTTACATTAGAATCTGCTAACGGAAATATTGTAAAATTCACCAAAGAAATCTTTTTATCGTTTATTGAATATGCCAAAGACGGCGGTTACGATTATACTTTTGAAACTTCGGATGAAGAAATATCGGTTTATTTTGACCGATATAAATTAGAGCGTGTATTTTATAATTTGATTTCGAATGCATTCAGATATACGCCAAAAGGCGGAACGATCAACATTAAAATAAATCACGATCAGGAAAATCTTTTTATTGCAGTTGAAGATTCGGGAGTGGGAATTTCAGAAGAACACATTGACAAAATTTTCGATTTGTTTTTTGAAGTGCCAACGCATAATCAGGTTCAGAAAAACTATAATAAAGGAACCGGAATTGGGCTTTCAATTGTAAAGAATATTGTAAAACTGCATAAAGGTTCGATTGAAGTTACGAATAAAACTTCGGGCGGTGTTGTTTTTAAAGTGACGCTTCCGCTTGGGCGTGAACATCTTTTAGACAGCGAGATTATTCCTGATTTTAAAATCAGCGATGATATTGCCCAATACACGGCGCAGCTTGAACCTTCGGAAACTATAGAAAATGAAGACATTGACGATTTGATTGTTAATGAAGAAAAACAAACGATTCTGCTTGTTGAAGATCATAAGGTTTTGAGAAAGTTCATGAAAAACCTGCTCAAAAAAGATTATAATATTATTGAAGCCGAAAATGGAAAAATTGCTTTTGAAAAGGCTTTAAAATTTGTTCCGAATTTGATTATCAGCGATGTTATTATGCCCGAAATGGTAGGAACTGAGCTTTGTTCCAAAATAAAAGAAAACTTAAAAACGAGTCATATTCCGGTTATTTTACTGACTTCGAGATCCTCATTGGTTTATAAATTTGAAGGTTTAGAAAGCGGTGCGGACGATTACATCAGTAAACCATTTAATTTAATGGAATTCAGGCTTCGCGTTAAAAACCTTTTAAATTCAACCGAACGTTTAAAACTCAAGTTTTCAAGCGAAGATAGTTTTATTCCTTCAGAAATCACAGTTTCATCTCTGGACGAAGAATTATTGAAAAAAGCATTTAAAATTGTAGAAGATAATATTTCGAACGAACAATTTGATATTCCGTTTTTCTGTTCAGAATTAGGTGTAAGCCGTACCATGTTATTCTTAAAAGTAAAAGCCTGGACCAATTTTACGCCAAACGAATTCATTCATGAAATCAGGTTAAAACGTGCCGCTCAATTATTGGAACAAAACAAATTAAACGTTTCAGAAATCAGTTATAAAGTCGGCTTTAACAATCCCAAATACTTTAGTAAATGCTTCCAAAAAAGATACGGAGAAACTCCGTCGCAATTTGCTGACAAATTTTACGAAAAAACTTTTTGATGTATTCCTGCAAGGTTTTCAAAACCTTGTAGGTATAATTTCAATACTTACCAATCACTAAAAACATAACGATAATTTTAATACCTGCACGGTTAAAAAACATTGCAGTTATTTACACCTACAAGGTTTTGAAAACCTTGCAGGATTAATTGTCATAAATTTTAAAAACCGCATTTTTAAAGGGCTTAAAAAAGGGTATCTGTATTTTTAGATACCCTTTTTTGTATTTCTATATCGTTTTCGGCTTATACATTTGCGATATGAAAATCAGGAAAACAAACTTTTTATTGCTGCAAATTTTGTTTGTCATTGTGATAATCGGAATGAGTCTATTGCTTTTCTACTTTCTCTAACATTAACCTTAAAACCAAAAAATGAATGTTTACAGACGAACAAATTAAATCGTTTAGATGGTATTTACTAGTATCTTTTTTACTGGCAAGTATCATGATGAGTGCACAGGAACGAAAAGTTACAGGAAAAGTAACTTCGAGCGAAGATTTACTCGGTTTACCTGGTGCAAATGTCTATATCAAGAATTCTTCTGTTGGAGCAACTACTGATATGGATGGAAATTATACCGTTTTTGTTTCTGAGAAAAATGCTGTTTTAGTATTCAATTTCGTAGGATATCAAAGCGTTGAAATTCCGGTTGGAAACAAAACTGCCATCAATGTAAGTTTAAAACCAGATACTAAAAATCTTGAAGAAGTAATTGTTGTAGGTTATGGAACTCGTAAAAAGAGCGACATTACAGGTTCAGTTTCTTCTGTAACGGCAAAAGAATTGACTGCTTATCCACTTTTAAATGCAGAACAAGCTTTACAAGGTCGTGCAGCGGGGGTTTCGGTACAAAGTAATAATGGTGGTGAGCCGGGTGCGCCTGTAAAAATCAGGGTTCGTGGCGGGACTTCAATTAATGCGAGCGGAGATGCTCTTATAGTTGTAGACGGTTTTGCAGGAGTTTCTATGCCAGCTCCACAGGATATTGCTTCTATTGAGGTTTTAAAAGATGCTTCGGCAACTGCAATTTACGGATCAAGAGGTTCAAACGGGGTTATTATGGTTACCACTAAAAAAGGTAAACCAGGAAAACCGGTAATTGAATTCAGCAACTCTACTTCTATTCAAACTGTAAACAATAAACTGGATTTATTAGATGCAGATCAGTTTGCAGCGTACAGAAAAAGTTTTACAACGCATACACAAGGTCCTGCAAACACAGACTGGCAGGATGTTATTTATCGTGACGGAATGATTTCGAATACACAATTATCATTTTCTGGCGGATCTGATACTGTGAAATATTATGTTTCCGGAACTTATTTCAACCAAAATGGTGTTGTAATTAATTCAGGAATTGACAGATATACGATTGTTGCTAATCTTGAAGCTGATTTATCCCCAAAATTTAAAGTGGGTTTAAATACTTTTACAAGTAAACAAAACAAAGACGGAATTGTGAGCCAGACTGGAGCTGGAGGAACTGGAGCTGCGGGTGTAATTGCATCGGCTTACCGTTTTATGCCAGACAAAGGAATTTATAATGAAGACGGAACGTATACAACAACAGCGCCAATTGGTGATGACATTGACAACCCGTATGCAACGGCGATGGAAAATATTCTGGAAACAGTTTCTATTGTAAACAGAAACAATTTCTTTGCACAATACAAAATCACTAAAGATTTAGATTTTAAAACGACTTTAGGTTTAACGGATAACAACTCTCAAACGGGAAGATTTATTCCTTCAACTTTAATTGCCGGAAAAAATATTAAAGGAGAAGCTTCTGTAAACAACACTCGTTTTTCTTCTTTCTTAACAGAGAATTATTTGACTTTTAAACGTGAAATTATCGAAAAAGGAGTTTTAACGGTTCTTGGAGGTTACTCTTACCAAAAAAACAAAAACGAAAGTTCATACGCAGCTTCAAGAGGTTTTTTAACAAATACGAATTCATATAGAAATCTTGGTGCGGGAACTGTATTCTTAAAACCAGATTCTAATTTATCTGAAACTGAATTAATCTCTGCTTTCGGAAGGTTGAATTTTGATTATGATGATAAGTATTTACTAACTTTTACTGCCAGACGAGATGGTTCTTCAAGCTTTAGTAAAAACTACAAATACGGAACTTTTCCTTCTGGAGCAATTGGATGGAATATTGGTAAAGAAAATTTCTTAAAAGACAACAAAACAATTTCTAATCTTAAATTGAGAGCAAGTTACGGAGCAACAGGAAATCCATCAATTGGTGCCTACTCTACTTTATCAAGATTCTCTGAAATTTATGATGTGAGCGGTGACGTTATTGTAAATGCGGTTCAATTGACATCTTTGGATAATCCGAATTTGAAATGGGAAACTTCATACCAACAAGATTACGGAATTGATTTAGGTTTATTTGATAACAGAATCAGCATTACGGCAGATTACTACAAAACGATCACGAAAGATTTATTATTCAACAGACCGCTTCCGGGAGTTTCTGGAATTGCTTCTCAGCTTCAAAACGTTGGAGAATTAGAAAACAAAGGATGGGAATTAGGTATTAATTCTAAAAACTTTATTGGTCAGGATTTTACATGGAATACAAGTTTTAATATTTCTTCAAACAAAAACAAGGTATTAAAATTAGCTGATAATAAAGATTTATTGATCAACTCAACTCCAGGTCACTTTTTGGCAACAGAATCTCAAATTTTGAGAGTTGGTGAGCCGGTTGGTTCTTTCTTCGGATTTATTTATGATGGTGTAATTCAGCAGGGAGAAACTGTTTTACCAGGAAACTTTGAAACTACTCCGGGTGGTGAAAAATTCAGGGATTACAATGGTGACGGAAAATTAGATTCACAAGATAAAACGATTATTGGAAACCCAAATCCTGATTTCATCTTTGGTTTAAACAATGATTTCACGTATAAAAATCTTGATTTGAATATTTTCTTCCAAGGTTCAGAAGGCGGACAGATCCTAAACTATACTTTAATGGAATTAGCATCTGGAAACAACAATGCTACAACAGAAGTTTTAGATTCCTGGACGCCGACAAATACAGATACAAATGTTCCTAAAAATGCTGCAAGAACGAAAAGAGTTACGTCAAGATTTGTTTATGACGGAAGTTACATCCGTTTAAAAAACATCTCTTTAGGATATAGTTTAGATGAGAAAGTTGTTTCTAAATTCGGATTAAGCAAACTTCGTTTTTACATCAGTGCACAAAACCTTTGGACTATTACTGATTATCCGGGAACTGACCCTGAAACGAGTTACTTAAACGACAACAACTCAAGAAGTAATACCAATTTAGGATTGGATTATGGAGGTTATCCAAACGTGAGAACGTTTACAATGGGTCTAAACGTAAAATTCTAACAATAAAAATATCATGAAAAAATATATAGCTTTTCTTTTCTTGGGAACACTTACTTTTTTTGCATGTTCTGATTTAGAAGAACATCCGGTGGGGGTCATTCGTCCAGAAAACTTTTTCAATAATACCGATGATTTACAGGCAGCTGTAAACGGGGCTTTTGCTAACATTGCACATAACAATTATTGGGGACGAGAATTTACAATTGCCTTAATGCTACGCGACGATATGTCTGACATTGGCGATAGAACTACACAAGCCGCACGTATCGATGTAAACGATATGAGCATGAACGATACAAATGCGCTTGTTGCTAACTTTTGGCCACAATCGTATGTTATCATTACAGCCGCAAATCAGGCTATTGAAGGTGCTAAAAAAACGCCGGGAGATCCTGCAAAAGTAAACGCAATTGTAGCTCAGGCTTATTTTGCTAGAGCTTTTACTTACTATCATTTAGTACGTCTTTTTGGAGATATTCCATACATTGATTTTGTGGTGAATGATGTTTCTCAGGTAAACTCTATCAGTAAAACAAAAGAAGCAGATGTTTATCCAAAAATTATTGCCGATTTAGAATTTGCAAAACAATGGCTGGATGACAAACCAAAAGTAAAAGCGGTTCCGGGAAAAGGTACTGCAGCAGGATATTTAGCTTCTGTTTATTTAACTTTGGGTCAATATCAAAAAGCCTATGACGAAGCAAAATATGTGATTACAAACGAAACAAAATTTGGTTTAGGTCTTGATGCAGATTTTCAGGATTTATTTAACGCTACAAAAGCAGCTTCGTTAAAAGAACCATTATTTACAGTAGATTTTAATAACTTAACATCTGGAAATTACGGTCAGGATTATACCGCGTTTTTTACAGGTTCATTAAAAGATGACAGTTACAGTTATGGACAAGGATTTTCGGTTGCCGTTCCTTCATTAAAAGTGTTTAATACTTGGGATCAAAGAGATTACAGAAGAGCAGTAAGTTTTGATACTATTATTAGAAAGAAAACTGGTCCGGGCGGATCATTGCAGGTTTATCCTTCAAGCGATAACGAAAAAGCGCCTCGTCCGCATATTGCAAAATATTTCCGTTTTCCGGGAAAAGCAGGTGCAAACGGAAGAACTTCTCAGCACAACTATATTACAATGCGTTATGCCGAAGTTTTATTGACAGCAGCAGAAGCTTTAAACGAAATTAATCCGGGAACTGCAGAAGCCGATGGTTATGTAAACCGAGTTCGTGCAAGAGCAAGAAATAAAGGCGGAAGACTAGTTTCTTTCCCAGCAAATGTAACACCTGGTTTGTCAAAAGCTGATTTCAAAAAAATGGTTATTGACGAAAGAAGATTAGAATTAGCTTTTGAATATATCAGATGGTATGATATCAAAAGATTGAAAAATGGCCCTGAAGTATTTGGTCCTGCTGGTTTAGAACCGCATGCGAATTTTGATCCAAACAAAGATTATTTATGGCCATTGCCGGGAACAGAATTGGCAATAAATCCAAATTTAAAACCAAATAATCCTGGTTATTAATTTAGCATAATTATGGAACGCGGGTTTGACGGATTCGCTTCTCGAAAACGCGGATAAAACGGATTTTAAAATATAGTTTTATCTTAAAAAAAATCTGCGGAAATCAGCGTTTTCGCGAAAGCGAATCCGTAAAATCCGCGTCTAAAAACAAAGTCTAGAAACTAAAAATTAGATTAATTAGTAAGTATGAATAAAGTTAGTTTCATTTTAATCCTTGGGTTTGCATCGCTGGTAACAGCGTGCAAGTCCGGGATTAATTCTCAAACAAAAAGCACTGCAGCGGCAAATAATTTACTGGAAACGCGTTACAAAATGTTACTCGATTATCCGGTTGATTCTCTGTCGATGCCAAGAAGTATGAATATCAAAACCAATGAGATTCGCAAAGTCCCTTCAAGAGACTGGACAAGCGGTTTTTTTGCCGGAAATCTTTGGCAGTTATACCGATTGACTGGCGATTCAAAATATAAAGAACAAGCTCAAAAATGGACTCCTTTCAGCAAAAAGGAAAGTGTTAACAGTAATTCGCATGACGTAGGTTTTAAAGTGTTTTGCAGTTTCGGAGAAGCGCTGAAAGTGGAAAACAAGAAAGAGTACGAAGCGGTAATTATTAAAGGCGCCGAAACTTTATGCACAAGGTTTAATCCTAAAGTAGGTTCCATTCGTTCCTGGGATTTTAACAAAGAGATTTGGGATTATCCGGTTATCATCGATAATATGATGAATCTGGAATTGCTTTTTGAAGCATCTAAAATATCCGGAAATCCGAAATATCGTGATGTAGCCATTCAGCACGCTAATACGACTTTAAAAAATCAATTTAGAGAAGACAACAGCTGTTATCACGTAATTGATTATAATCCGAATACAGGTGAAGTTAGAAAGAAAACTACTTTACAAGGTTTTAACGACGATTCGGTTTGGGCACGCGGACAAGGCTGGGCAGTTTACGGATTTACAATGTCGTACCGATACACAAAAGATCCTGCCTATTTAAAACAAGCTGAAGCAACAGCAAAGTTTTTTATGACGAATAAAAACCTGCCGGAAGACGGAATTCCGTATTGGGATTTAAAAGATCCTAGTATTCCAAATTCGCCGCGAGATGTTTCTGCCGCAATGGTAATGGCGTCAGGATTATATGAATTGTACAGTTATACAAAAAATAAAAGTTATCTGGCTTTCGCCGATAAACTAATAGCATCGGTTCAAACTGATAAATATATTTTAGATTCTAAAATCAAGGCTCCTTTTCTATTTGATCACAGCACAGGAAACTGGCCAAAACACGACGAAATTGACGAACCAATAATCTACGCCGACTATTATTTTCTGGAAGCGTTACTTAGAAAAAAGTAACAAAGGTACAGAGGTACAAAGCGACAAAGGTTTTCAGCCTTTGAACCTATGAACCTTTGAGCCTTTGTCCCTTTGAACCTTTGAACCTTTGAACCTAAACACACATGAAGAATTATCAAAACAATACATTTTCAATTTTTGCGCTTTTTGTTTTTTTTCAGATTTGTCTGAGCAGCAGTTTTGCTCAGACAAAGATGAATTTAAACGATAACTGGCTGTATCTTGAAAATCATACTTCAAATCTTACCGAAGCTCAAAAGGCTTCAAACTGGACTTCGCTAAATTTACCACATACCTGGAACGCCGAAGATGCAACCGATTTATACCCGGGTTATCGACGTGACGCAAGCTGGTATCAAAAGAAATTAAATATTCCGCAAATTGATAAAAACAAAGTGTATTCGTTATACTTTGAAGGTTCAAATATTACAACAAAAGTGTATGTAAACGGAAAAGAAGCCGGCGGGCACATTGGCGGTTATATTGGCTTTTCTATAGACATTACCAACTTTATTAAAGAAGGAAACAACGATATTTTTGTTCGTGTTGATAATAGTTACGACATCGAAATTATTCCGTCTCAAAAAAGTGATTTCTTTATTTATGGCGGAATCACACGCGATGTCTGGTTCGTTTCGAAATACAAAAACCATATTGATAATTTGAAGATTACAACTCCTGAAGTTTCGGCTAAAAGTGCTTCGGTACAAATTGTTTCTTCTTTTGTAAATGTTGATAATTCAAAAGATTTATCGTTAACCGTAACACTTAAAAATCCGAAAGGAAAAAAAGTAGCAAGTAAAACTATTTCTGTTTCAGATAAAACTTCGACAATCACTTTCGAAAACATCAAAAACCCAGAACTTTGGGATACCGAAAAACCAAATTTATATTCCTTAACGGCTGTTTTATCTGAAAAAAATCAAATTAAAGACAGCGTTTCTGAGAAAGTAGGTTTTAGATGGTTTGAGTTTAAAGATCACGGTCCTTTCTATTTAAACGGAAAACGTTTATTGATTCGCGGAACACATCGCCATGAAGAACAAGCCGGAGTTGGCGCTGCCATGAGCAACGCGCAGCATTGGGCCGACATGAAATCGATAAAAGATATGGGTGCTAACTTTGTTCGTTTAGCACATTATCCGCAAGATCCTGAAATTTACAAAGCTTGTGATGAACTTGGACTTTTAGTTTGGGATGAATTACCGTGGTGCCGCGGCGGAATTGGTGATGAACTTTGGCAGACGAATACTAAAAACATGCTTAAAGAAATTATCAATCAAAATTACAATCATCCGAGTATTATAATCTGGTCGCTTGGAAATGAAATGAACTGGCTTCCTGATTTTCCAAACGGAGACAATACCGAAAAAACAAATGTCTTTTTAACGGAACTAAACGACATTGCGCATAAACTGGACCCAACCAGAAAAACGGCCATTAGAAAATATTATGAAGGTTCGCATATTGTGGATGTCTTCTCTCCTTCTATCTGGTCTGGATGGTATTCAGGAAGTTACAAAAGCTACCAAAAAGCAATTGATGTTTACAAAAAAGAATACAAACATTTCATTCACGCTGAATATGGCGGAGACAGCCACGTTGGGCGTCACAGTGAAAATCCGGTAACAGGAGAAAATGTTATTAAAGCGGAAGGCTGGGAAGAAGCAATTGTACAAACTAAAGTTGCGAATATTGCCCAAATTGGTGATTGGAGCGAAAATTATATCGTTGATTTATTTGACTGGCACTTGCATATATCCGAGAATGACCAAAATTTTGTGGGAAATGTACAATGGGCATTTAAGGATTTTGCAACGCCTTTACGTCCGGAAGATGATATTCCGTACATGAATCAAAAAGGATTGGTTGATCGAAACGGAAATCCTAAAGATGCGTATTATGTTTTTAAAAGTTATTGGGGCAAAGAGCCTTTCGCCTACATAGAATCGCATACGTGGACAGAACGTCAAGGTCCTGAAAATACACCAAGAACAATCAATGTTTTTAGTAATTGCGAAAAAGTTACCTTATTCCACGACGGAAAATCTCTTGGAGAAAAGCTAAGAAATCTTTCGCTGTATCCTGCAAACGGACTAACTTGGGATGTCAATTTTAAAAAAGGAGAAAATGTTTTAGTTGCTGTTGGTAAAAATAAAGACGGCAAAACGGTTTCTGATACGATTAAGGTTAATTATCGTTTCAATAAAAATGACACGGCTTCGTCTTTACAATTGTCTTCAGAGAAACTAAAAAATGGTAATTATCTGGTTACGGCAATTGCGATTGATAATAACAATTTACGCTGCTTAGATTATGAAGAAAGTGTTTATTTTCAATGTTTAAAAGGTGGAAAAACTTTGAAGAATCAAGGAACACCAACCGGAAGTGAATCGATTAAAATGGCAAACGGAAAAGCTTCTATTGAAGTTATTCCTGATGGTTCTAATGATCCTATTGAAATGACGGCGCTGAACCAAAGTTTTAAAGGGGAATATTTGAAAATTCCTGTTGAATAAGATTTCTAGCCGCTAAGACACAAAGTTTTTGCCACAGATTAAAAGGATTAAAAAGATTTTAAAAAAGTTCCGTTAGGAACTACATATCGGTAGCAACGGATGAAATCCGTTGAAAAATGAATATTATGCCCATAAATAATGTTCCGTAGGAACTATACATATTACACAAACAAAGATTACAAAAAATGAAAAAAATTCTAACACTATTATTCCTGACAACGTTCGCTGCCGGACAATCGCAAGGTTTAATTTCAAACGTTCCAAACCGAAACACAACCTCTTTAAACGGCGTTTGGAATTATATTGTTGATCCATATCAAACAGGCTTTTACAGTTTTCACCTTGATCAATACGACAAACAGGAAAAACCGGCAAAAGGCGCATTTTTCACTAATTATCACGCGGCAAACAAACAGGAATTAGTAGAATATGATTTTGATAAATCGCCAACAATAAATATTCCGGGCGACTGGAATTCGCAGGTTACGGAACTAAAATATTACGAAGGAAATGTTTGGTTCAAAAAATCTTTTGATTACAATTTGGCCGCTAATAAACGTCTTTTTGTGTATTTGGGAGCCATCAATTACAAAGCCGATGTTTATTTAAACGGAAAAAAACTGGGAACTCACGAAGGCGGTTTTACTCCGTTTAATTATGAAGTTACCACGATTGTAAAACCAAAAGACAATTATTTGGTTATTAAAGTAGACAATACACGCCATAAAGAAGATGTCCCAACAGTTAATACGGATTGGTGGAATTATGGCGGAATTACGCGCGATGTAACTTTAATTGAAGAAGAATCTGCATTTATTGAAGATTACACCATTCAGCTTAAAAAAAATAATGCCAATATTATTTCTGGTTTTATCAAAATCAATAATTTGAATCCTACGCAAAATCAGGCTTCTATTTCTATTCCAGAATTAAAGATCAATTACAAAGGAAAAATTGGCGCTGACGGAATTTTGAATTTTGAAATTCCAGCTAAAAAGATTTCGTATTGGTCACCGGAAAATCCAAAATTATATGATGTTACAATCGATTTTAACGGAAAGAAATTAAATGATAAAATTGGTTTTAGAACGATTGAAACACAGGAAGACAAAATTTTATTAAACGGAAAACAGGTCTTTTTAAGAGGAATTTCGATTCATGAAGAAAATGCAAAAGGCGGACGTGCAAATTCTCAGGAAGATGCTTTACGTTTATTAAACTGGGCAAAAGAATTAGGTTGTAATTATGTTCGTTTGGCGCATTATCCGCATAACAAAAACATTATTAGAGAGGCTGATAAAATGGGATTAATGGTTTGGGAAGAAATTCCGGTTTACTGGACAGTTGAATTCACCAATAAAAATACGTATCAAAATGCCCAAGATCAGTTAACTGCTGCCATTACAAGAGATAAAAACAGAGCGAGTATCGTGATTTGGTCTATGGCAAATGAAACTCCTGTTTCTGACGCAAGAAACACTTTTATCACGAATTTGGTAACGCATACAAAATCATTGGATAATACAAGATTAATCAGTGCGGCTTTATTAACGCGTAACGGAAAAATTGACGATGAAATTGGTAAATCACTTGATATTATTGCTTTCAACCAATATTTAGGCTGGTACGGCGGTAATCTTGAAAATGCTGAAAAAACATTCTGGACTACACCATACAACAAACCTGTTTTTGTTTCTGAATTTGGAGGTGATGCTAAAGCAGGATTTCACGGAGATAAAACCGAACGCTGGACAGAAGAATATCAGGAATATTTATACATCCAGAATTTAAAAATGATTGAAAAAATCCCTCATCTAAGCGGATTGAGTCCGTGGATTTTAGTTGATTTCAGATCGCCAAAAAGATTACTTCCGGGTATTCAGGACGGTTACAATCGTAAAGGTTTAATCTCAAACGATGGTGAAAAGAAGAAAGCTTTTTACATTATGCAGAATTGGTACGATAAAAAGAAAAAAGAAGAAAAGTAAATTAAGAACCATTACCAATTCATTAACAAAAAACAAACTGTATTTATATGATTTTTCTTCATTATTAACTTACTTTGTAGTAATTCTAAAAATTGTAACCTTATGAAAAAATTTTATTTAATGGCAGTTACTTTATTTGCTGCCTTTACAGTTCAAGCTCAAGATATAGTAAAATTTGCTCCGCTTGATGCAAGTCCGGTTGATATTTCTTATTTCCCAAACAAAGCTGTTAAATTCAAAAAAACAGACAATCCTAGTCCGGTTGTAAAAGTTATCTACGCAAGACCTTCTGCAAAAGGGAGAACTATTTTTGGTGACGTTGTGAAATTCGGAGAAATCTGGAGAGTTGGTGCTAATGAAAATACAGAAATTAAATTTTACAAAGCAGTAACAATTGGCGGAAAAAATATTCCAGCTGGATATTACAGTTTATTTGCTATTCCTGAAAAAGACAAATGGACTATCATTATCAATAAAGAATTAGATTTATGGGGCGGTTATGCTTATGACGAAAGCAAAGACGTGGTAAGAGTTTCTGTTCCGGTTAAATCTGTAAACGAAACTATCGAAGCTTTATCAATCGCTTTTACAACTCAAGGTAATATAGCTAATCTAGTTATTGGATGGGATAAAACTACGGTTGAATTGCCTATTACGGTTAAATAATTGTTTACGATTATAAACTATATACAAAGAGACACTAATTTAAATTAAGTGTCTCTTTTTTTTGCTTTTATAAGAGTCAATTATACCATAACTAACTATTAATTAACTAACCATAAACCAAAAAGAATGAAAAAAACCACTTTACTTTTATTTTTTTTATTATCCGTTTTTTACGGCTATTCTCAGCAAAAATTTAAAATTACATATGAACAATTAAAAGAGTATGAAGGTATTTATGAATATGAAAATAATACCACGCTTCAAATTGCTGCATCACCAAAAGATACTATTTTATATGCTATCATTAATGAAAGTAAGTATTCATTAAAACCTCATGAGAAAGATATTTTCCTGAATATGTCAAAAGAAAAAGTAACTTTTATCAGAAATAATACTGCTTCGATTACGGGTTATACTTCTGATGGAAAAACCTTCAAATTAATTAGTAAAAAAGTCGTTTTCCCGAAAGAAATGTGGTATCCAAGACTTAATGCTTCTAAAGATTATAAATATGTATATCAGCAGCCTAAAAAAGATCTTGATGGTTTAGTAACCGGGAATTTGGATCAGTCTGGTTTGGACAAAGCATTATTAAATGAAATGATGCAAAAAATTGTTAACGGAACTTATCCTAACGTTCACAGCGTTTTAATTATTAAAGATGGGAAACTGGTTTTTGAAGAATACTTTTATGAGTACAACAAAACCAAACTTCATGAAATTCGTTCGGCTACAAAAAGCTTTGTCTCGGCACTTACAGGAATTGCTATAGATAAGGGATTTATCAAAAGCAAAAATGAAACGGTACTTTCCTTTTTTCCTGATTATACGTTTAAAAACCTTACTTCTGATAAAAGACAGATTACGATTGAAAACCTTTTAACCAATCAAAGCGGACTTGATTGTGATGTGAGCAATCCAAAGTCAGTTGGGAATGAAACTACTATGAACTATTCTGATGACTGGATACAATTTACCTTAGATCTTCCGATGATAGATGTTCCGGGCGGCAAAGGAATGTATTGTTCCGGAAATCCTATAACATTGGGAAAAATCATTGAAAGAGCAACAAAAATACCTTTACCTGAATTTGCCAAACAGACTCTTTTTAAAGATTTGGGCATTAAAAATTTTAAATGGAATTTTAAACCCGATGCATCGAGTGCCGAAACTTTCTGTCAGGTTTATTTGAATTCAAGAGATATGGCAAAATTAGGAATGCTGTATCTTAATAAAGGGGTTTGGAACGGGAAACAAGTAATATCTAAAGACTGGGTTCAGGAATCCTTAACAAAACATTCTGTTGTGCAAGGCGTGAATTATGGTTATTTATGGTGGCTAAAATACCTGAATGTTGATGGTGTTCGATATGATGGAAAAGCTGCCCAAGGTAACGGCGGCCAGAAAATTTATATTTGGGAAGATCAAAATATGATAACCGTAATTACTGGCGGAAATTATAACTCACAATCACCAAGCGATGAATTGATTCAAAAATATATCCTGCCATCTTTCAATAAAAAAAAGTAAGCAATGATTAGTTATTAATGGTTAATTGTAAATGGTTAATTACCAACTAACATTTACAATTCACAATTAAGCAATTATTTTATCCAGCGTAATTGGCAAGTCTCTAACACGTTTTCCGGTTGCATTAAAAACAGCATTAGCAATTGCAGGTGCCATTCCAACCAAAGCCGTTTCCCCCCTGCTGGCTCGAGCGTCTCGCTCGTGCGCGCGAGGGTTATATCATTATTTAATTCTCTCATAAACTCTTTTCGGTATTTTATTCAAATCTTTGCCTTGAGATTTCATTAATGAAATGTATTTTAAATACGATTTTTTTGCATTTTCATTGTCATCAAATCCCCATTGTGCATCTCCTAAATTTAAATAAGCGACAACTCTATCTGGAGAAAAGTTTACAATATCTAAAAGGATTATTCTGGCTTCATTAAAATTTCCGCCTTCAATTAAATTATATGCACCATCATTATAAATAGTAATATTTTTATTCGAAATCGGGTAAGCTTTTAAAATATCTGCAATCTTATAAATATCGAGTTGCATTAATTTTTCCTTATTAGAGATGTCATAAAGTGAAACAGTGCTTTTATTAGTTGTTTTGCTAAATTGTTCGACAATATTATTAAAATCAAAATCTTTAATTGATACCGCTATTTGTTGAACTACTTTTTCTTCGCCACTTGATGAACTTCTGTAATAGGTTATTGAATTAGAAAACCAATTATTTTCTTTTTTTAGAAAATCAATGTCCATTGAATTTTGTCCACTTATAAACGTTAATGGAATTCCTTTGCTTGAATTATGCCTAATTTTAACAATACAATTTTCAAAACATCTTTCAAAAAGTAAACTTCCTTTTTTACTTTCTAGCGATATACAATTGTCATCTTCAATAAGAAGAGTTATGTTTTCATTTTTGATGACAAGAGAATCATTAACAGTATCTCCAACATCATCACTTGAAATGCAATCTGTTTTTGTCCCTTTTACAATCCTTATATTTTTCAGATTCAAATTATTAATAAAATATCTAACAATTTTAGTGTTTTCATTATTTTGAATTTCCCATTTTGATATTCCTTTCTTTTTATCTACCCAAATAAATCTATAGTAAGACTTTTCTAATTTATCGATAAATAAAGTTGTTCTAGCTTCGTCTTGTTTTACATGATCAATTTTAGAATTTGAATCTTCCATTATTCCTTTTTCAAAAATTGAATCGTTGGAAACCTTTATGCTTTCTCCATCATAACCACAATCTACTATTGCAAATTCATTATTTTTTTGCTGAACTTCTTGCCAAGTTCCTACATAATCTTCGTTGCTATCTAGAGATTTACAGCATATTACTATGCTTAATAAAAATATAATTAATACTAATTTTTTCATCCTTTTTTGTTATTTCTTATTTGTGTAACTGTATAAATATGATTTGTATAAGCGGTTTTTCCTTTTAATGAATAATTTGAAGTGTCGAGATAAAGGCGATTATCACTGCTTGTTCCTTTACTTTTATTACGAGTGCCTACATCGTAAAATCTGTAATATACTTTTCCATTTTCACATGATTTTCCAATGATTACTACAAAATGGTCGGTTGTTCCCTCATTTAATTTTCCTCCTTTATAATTTAAGGCATGATCTACTCCGACCTGAACCGGATTTCCTTCTTTTAATTGCAAATCCAAATATTTAATTCCTCTTTTAGACTCTTCAGTATTTATTACTAATAAAGTATGGTTACTATTTTCTAATGCAGTCTGAAATTTATTTGTAGGAGATGTTGAAGTCAATCCTTGCTTATTTAATATATCATCACAAGTTTTTTTGCAAGCTACATTTTGTGCATCAATACCACCCCATTTTGAGTCAAATTGAGTTTGCCATTCTACTTTGTCGGTTAAGTCATAATGGCTAACTTTACATTTTGGACAGTTATCTGAGGTAATATTTATGCTCTTTTTGCTTACACAATCAAAAGGAAATTTAAATATCTTTTTCAATTCTCTCCATGCTATTTCTCTATCTTTATAACCATTTATTGATGAACTTTTTGTTGCTCCTGGATAGTTAATTAGTCTAGAAGTATCAAAAATGCTGTCTTTATCAGCGTACTCGTTTATTCCAGTTTTTTTCCAATACCAAGCACCTGTATCTGCGGAAATATTTAAATCATCTGCGACCTTTTCATAATTACTGATTATATCTATTCCAGTTTCTTTTTTATATTTTTTATAATTGTCTTCCCAAGTCAAATGTTGAAATCCTCTTCCTCTATAAGGATCATATCTAAAACCAGAAGTTCCTTTTCCTTCACGGGTTGCAGTAAAATACATTGTTTCGACATACATATTTGCAAGAAAATGTATTTTTCTTGCGCATGTTGTTATTTCATATTTCTTAAATGCTTTGTTTATAGCTTCGGCAAATTTTTCAAATGTTCTGTCTGATTTTGGAACATTTGAATATAAATAGAATAATTTATCACTATGAAAAAAAGTTATTGTTTTCCCATCGTAGAAGGTATTATCTCTAATGTTTTTTACCATTTTACTAAGTTCATCCACAGTTATATCTCTGTTACAATAACATTTTCCTTTTGATTCCTGTTTCTTTTCCTTTTTATCCTCAACATCAACCTTCAAAACCTTATTAGTAACTTCAACAGGATCTTGTTTAAAAACAGTAGCATCAACATCTACAACTACGCTTTTGATAAAATCATGTGTCTGCAAAACTTCGATTTCGGCAAATAATTCCTGCTCGTTTCCTTCAGCCCAATTGCTTCCGCCTAAACTTCTAGGTATAGTATCTAATGGTACCGTTACTGTATGAAGGTCAGATTTAATAGTGAAATTATCAGTAAACAACAGGTCATGGCTAACCAAATCTTCATCGTATAATTTAAGGCGAACTTCTTTTCCTGTTAATCCTGTAGAATTTATACAGACTTTAATTTGTTTTTCTTTAAACACACCTTTAATCTGATGTCCGGCAGTATCTGTAATATGTACAGCGTTAATTTTGCCTTTTACAGCTTTTGGGGCAGTAGGCTTCTGTGAATCATTTCTGGGTTTCTGCTCTGCAGGTTTGTTTTTAACAGATTGCTGTGGAGTTGTTTTTCCTTTGTATGGGGCAACTGGCGTTTCAAGCGCATTTACATTGATATTATTGCTGGCTATTTTACCATCGTTGTACTCTGCGGTTACATAAAACTCATGAATTTTATCTTTTTCGTGACCTCCTCTTTCAGCAATTTTTGCAAAACTTGGCTTTAATAAAAAATCAACATTTGCCTTTCCGAATTTTACAATTCCCGAAAGTATTTCTATAAAGTTTTTTTCATTGGCTTTATTATGCCCGGCGCCTTTTACATCATCTTCCCACATAGTAACAGATACTCTGCGTTTTTCCATGTTCAGACAAAATATCCTTGCTTTAACGGTTTGTCCGTATGATAAATGCCCGTTTATTTTGGCTCCGTTTTTATCTAATAATTCGATATGATCAATTTTTGGTTTTGCAGAAAGTGGTTTTATATCAAGTTGGGCTACTTTGTCGCCTTTTCTTGCCAAAATACGAATACCATTTCTTGTCAGGCTTTTTTCCAAAAAAGTGTAAGAAACCTTATTTCCTCTCTTATCATTCTCTTTTGTTTTTCGCCATTTACCCAATTCTAATACATAAACTTCCCAACTAACAGGATTATAAGAAAAGTTATTTTCTTCACTGAAAGTACTACTTGGAACTTTCTCAAAAAAATCACTTACAGCATATATTTCTAGAACTCCAACTACAGGGTTTGGATTCCCTATTATTTTAAAATCTGACATGATGCTTTTATTTACTTACAAATTGAATCCTGATCTTCTAAACTCTCTTTAAATTCAGTCATATTAACTAATGGATTGGTTTGATTACTCAAAAGCTCTCTTGCGTTTTTGACATTCTGTTTGCTTATCTCCACCTTCTGCCCATGTTTAACAACGCTTATGCAGTCTGGCCCTCCAATTGGACAAGTTGCCTTACTGTCTTCAACTAATATTTTGCTCTGATTACTTAGGGTCACTTTTTCGTAGAAAGCACTCCATTGATTTATTACGGCCTGGCAAGGTTTGTAACTACTTCCTGTAGGCTGCAGTTTACAGTTACCAAAGGTGTTTTTCTCTAAAGTTTGTCCTATTTCTTTCGTGGTTGCAATTAGCTTTTTTGATGCATCTTTATCATTTGCAAAATGTTTATTTTGTGATTTTACTTTTAAAATATCCGTTTGAGGCTTTTCACTAAACTTACATTTTAGCGTTGCACCTTGAACTACTACATGTTTTCCACTCATAATTTTTTTATCTAAATTAAAACAATTTTCTTACAAAATATAAATTATAGTATTTTTCTTTCTATTTTATTTAATTGCATAAAAAAATCCGTCTGAAATTATCAGACGGATTTTTTAATTTTATAAAACTATTATTTCCTAAACCTTAACAGTTTCAATAATCTTATTCAGCGTAATTGGTAAATCTCGCACACGTTTTCCGGTTGCATTAAAAACAGCATTTGCAATTGCAGGCGCCATTCCAACCAAAGCCGTTTCACCAAGACCTTTTGTTCCCATTGGGTTACTGATTGGGTCTTTTTTATTGACAAAGAAAACTTCCTGCTTTTCAATATCGGCATTTACGGGAACATGATAATCGGCAAAATTATTGTTGATTGGACGACCAAAACGATGATCGATTTCCAATGCTTCCATTAATCCCATTCCGATACCTCCTACTGCACCGCCGTACATTTGTCCAGCTGATGTTTTTTGGTTGATAACCGTTCCAATATCGGCACACGAAACAACATGAGCTAAACGTATTTTACCCAAATTCGGATTCACTAATACTTTTACGAAGTGAACTGAAAACGAATAAATCGAATATTTCTTAGCTTCTTCCGTTCCTTTTGATTGGTTTTCAACTTCCAATCCATCTAATTTATTTGCACTAAGCAAAGAAGTTAAAGCAACAGATTTCGCGTTATCTTTTGTTGAAGAAACGATTCCATTTGCAAAAGTCAAATCAGTAATTGGAGTTCCTTTTAAAGCCGGGTTTTCAGTTGCTAATCCCAACACTTTGCTTACTAATAAATTACAGGCATCGTGAACTGCAGAACCAACCGAAGAAGTCGTTGCCGAACCTCCTTGTGTTGGGCCTTTTGGCAATCCGCTTTTTCCCATTTCAATAATTACATTCTCAGCAGGTAAACCAGTTATTTCAGCACCAATTGCCGTCATCATAGTTGCCGTTCCCGGTCCCATATCATTGACGCTGCACTGAAGCACTAAATTTCCATCGGGTAAAAATTTTGCTTTTACAGAAGTTGGACTTCTATAACAACCGAAAGTTCCGGTTCCCATTCCGTAACCTACAAGCCAGTCTCCTTCTTTTACAGAACCCGGCTCGTTTTTACGGTTTTTCCAGCCAATGCGTTCCATTCCACCTTCGTAACATTCTAAAAGATATTTACTGCTCCACGGTTTATTTTGTTCCAAATCTTTCTCTGCATAATTCAGCTTTCGAAATTCAATTGGATCTAAGTTTAATTTATAGGCCAGTTCGTCCATTGCACATTCTAATGCAAAAGAACCCGTAGCCTCGCCCGGACCACGCATCCAGATTGGCGTACAAGTGTCTAACGGAACAATTCTGTAACGTGTCGAAACATTTTCACAATCGTAAATAAATCGGGACATGTTTACGGTTCCTTCCATGAAATCTTCATAGCTTGAAGTCATCGCAACGGCTTCGTGAGTCAAACCAGTTAGTTTTCCGGCTTTTGTTGCACCAAGACCCATTTTTTGAATGGTATAAGGTCTGAAACCAACATTGGTAAACATCTGCTCGCGGTGCAAAACTAATTTTACAGGGCGGTTTAATTTCTTCGATCCAATTAAAGCTGCAATTTCATAAGGCCATGTGTGTAATCCCATTCCAAATGCGCCTCCAAGATATTCAGAGTGTACTTCTACATCTTCTGCAGGTACATCAAAAACTCCGGCAACACTTCTGCGCGTTCCTTCAACACCTTGACTTTTGGTGTATAAAATTGGTTTGTTTCCGTCCCATTTTGCGATAATATTCGCCAGTTCCATTGGATTATGAACTTCAGTTGGAATCGTATAATCGGCTTCTAAAATTACTTCTGCATTTTTGTAACCGTCATGAACTCCTCTGTGGTAATCATTCCCTTTATCTGTTTCAACTTTTTTCTCTTTATCCGCAGCTTTTTGAAGTTCAGTCGAATGCTCTTCTTTAAAATAATCTGCTTTAATTAAACTCGCTGCATATTGCATACGCTCAAAAGTATCGGCAATTACCAACGCAATTGGCTGATCGTAATACAAAACCGAATCATCTTTGAAAATCTGCAGCGGCTGTCCAAAATTATGTTTGTCTTTTGCTTTTTGATATCCGGCAGGTTTATCCACATTTAAATGCGTAATAACAGCCAGAACTCCCGGCGCCCATTCTGCTTTTTTAGTATCGATGGTTTTGATTCTTCCTTTTGCAATTGTACTTCCAACCAAACAGGCATACACTACTCCGGACGTTTTATATTCGGCAGAATAAGTTGCTGAACCCGTTACTTTAGCAAATCCGTCAACTCTATTAATATTACTTGTCTTGCTCATAATTCTAATTATTTTGATGCTGCTATTGTAAGTGCTTCTGTTATTGCATTTGGACCAAGCGTTAATTTAAAATCATTGCCTCCGTACGCTTTCGCGCCTTTCATTGACAAGTCTGCCGCTTTTCTAAATATCTCTTCTGAAACTGTTTTTCCTTTCAGGAATTCTTCTGCTTCAGTTAATCTCCACGGTTTATGTGCTACACCGCCCATCGCCAGTCGAACATCATTTATTACATTATTTTTTATATCTAAAGCCGCAGCAACAGAAACCAATGCAAAAGCATAACTTGTCCTATCACGAACTTTTAAATAATGTACATTTTTAGTGAAATTATTATCGGGAATCTCAACCGAAGTTATCAATTCTTTATTTTCTAAAGTATTGTCTTTTTCAGGTGTATTTCCCGGCAGACGATGAAAATCTGTAAATTTTATTTGTCGTTTTCCTTTTGGGCCTTCGACTAAAACATTTGCATCTAATGCTGCCAATGCCACACACATATCACTCGGGTGAACGGCAATGCAGCTGTCTGAAGCGCCAAAAATGGCATGCATTCTGTTAGAACCTCCAATGGCACCGCAGCCACTTTTAGGAGTTCTTTTATTGCATGGCATATCGGTATTGTAGTAATATGAACAACGTGTTTTTTGCAGCATATTACCGCCAACCGTTGCCATGTGTCTGATTTGCTGAGATGCTCCAGCCGCTAAAGCCAAAGCTAACAAAGGATGTTTTTCTTTTATCGATGCGTCTTCGGCAACCTGACTGTTTTTAGCTAAGGCTCCTATTGAAACTTTTCCGGTTAAGAATTCTATTTTCTTTAAATCTAATCCTGTAATATCAACCAGTTTGTCTGGAGCCACCACATTCTTTTTCATTAAATCTACCAAATTTGTTCCGCCGGCAATAAACATAGCTTCTTTTTCTTTGCTGATGCTCGATACCGCTGAACTCGAAGATAATGCTTTAATTATTTGAAAATTTTTCATAATTCCTTCCCTCCTTCCTTCACTTCAGTTATGGCATCAACGATATTATGATAAGCACCGCATCGACAGATGTTTCCACTCATATATTCTCTGATTTCTTCTCGGCTGTTCGCGTGGCCTTCTTTGATACACGCAATTCCCGACATGATTTGTCCGGGTGTGCAATAACCACACTGAAAGCCGTCGTGCTTGATAAAAGCTTCCTGCATTGGGTGCAGTTTTTTTCCTTTTGAAAGTCCTTCGATTGTAGTGACCTGAGCATTTTGCTGCATGGTTGCCAAAGTCAGACACGATAAAATTCGGGTTCCGTTTACGTGAACCGTACACGCACCGCATTGTCCGTGGTCACAGCCTTTTTTTGTTCCGGTAAGCAATAATTGTTCTCTTAATAAATCGAGTAAAGTAGTTCTTGGCTCGATATTAAGACTGTGTTTTTTTCCGTTTACTTCGATAGAAAGCGGTACTGTTTCTAAATACTCCGCTATTTTTTCATCCCACTTATTCTCTGAAGCCATAACCAGTGAAGGCGGCGCCAGAGCAAGGGCGGTAAAAAGTCCTGATTTTTTTATAAAGTCACGACGGGAATTTGAGTCATTCTCTGTTACTTTATCTGGATTTGTTTTTTTAGAAGCCATTCCATCTCTCTTTTAAATTAGCAAAAACTCTTGGGTATTCTAACAAATTTAACAATCTTAATCCACAAAAACTTATGAAATTCAAACATTGAGCTTATTTAGAATAATTACAATTTCGGTGTGTGTTTTAACGCAAAGAACACTAAGGTTTTTTATCTCAGTTTGTGGTAAGTAGATGTAAAGTTCGCAAAGCTGGAATTGATATTCGACGGGTGTTTTTTTAACGCAAAGCGCGCAAAGATTTTTTATCTCACTTTAGTTAATCGAAGGCAAAGTTCGCAAAGCTGGATTTGATATTCTGTGGATGTTTTTTAACACAAAGCGCGCAAAGGTTTTTATCTCACATTATGTTAAGCGAAGGCAAAGTTCGCAAAGCTGGGATTGATAAAGCTTTGCGAACTTTGCAATTATCTAGATAATTAACTTTAAAAAAAACTTTGCGCACTTTGCGATAAAAAACTTTGCGCACTTTGCGATAAAAAACTTTGCGCACTTTGCGTTAAAAACTACACACAGAAAAAACTACACACAGAAACAGATTTATTATTTACATTGAAAATTGTATTTTTACGAGATTAAGTTTTTATTATGCCAAATCAGCAACACATTTACCTTGACAATAATGCTACAACTCGTGTTGATGAGCGGGTCTTAGAAGCTATGCTTCCCTATTTTACTGATTTTTATGCCAATTCTACAAGTCAGCACATTGCGGGATTATCGGTAAACGAAGCTGTTGAAAATGCTGCATGGCAAACCGCTGATTTGATTAATGCCGATGCTGATGAAATTGTTTTTACTTCGGGGGCTACAGAAGCGATAAATCTGGCGATAAAAGGTCTGGCTGATCAGGATCGAAAACATATTGTTACGGTTGCTACAGAACACAAAGCAGCTCTAGAAACTTGTCGTTTTATGGAAAGTATTGGCTTTGAAGTCAGTTACTTACCTGTTAATTGTGAAGGGATTTTAGATCTTAATCTTTTAAATGAAATTATTACAGATAAAACACTGGTTTTCATAGGAATGCTTTCTAATAATGAAACGGGTGTCATACAAAATGTCAGCGAAATTTCAACGATTCTTAAAAATAAAAATGTGTTATTTTTGTGTGATGCAACTCAGGCGGCGGGGAGAATTCCGATTGATGTAAAAATTCTTGGAATTGATCTTTTGACTTTGTCTGCACATAAATTTTATGGACCAAAAGGTGTTGGTGCTTTGTATATTTCGGCGAAAGCCAAACTAAAATTAGTTCCTCAAATTCATGGCGGCGGTCATCAGCGAAAATTACGCAGCGGAACGCTGAATATTCCCGGAATTATCGGTTTAGGTAAAGCTGCAGAAATAGCTGTAAATGAATTAGAAACAAATAAAAACAGAATCGAAATATTACGTAATAAACTAGAAAAGGGTTTATTGCAATTTGAAGGTTCTTTTGTAAATGGAAATATTCAAAACCGAGTTTATAATACTTCTAATATTTGTTTTCCGGGCGTAAATTCAGAAAAACTTATCATGGCTTTGGGGAATATTTCGGTTTCGAATGGGGCTTCTTGTTCTGCGGTTACGTCTGAGCCTTCGCATGTTTTAAAAGCTATGGGATTGTCTGATGAGGAGGCTTTGAGTTCGATTCGGTTTAGTTTGGGGAGATTTACTACTTCGGAAGAAATTGATATTGCTGTTGAGCGGGTTTTGAGCTTGGCGAGAGAATTTGCCACTAAGATGCTAAGGCACTAAGTTTTTTGTTTGCTTTGAGAAATAATCTCGCAGAGTCGCAAAGTTTTTTGTTTCACGCAGATTTTGCAGATTTAGCAGATTTTTTTCTTTTATTACTAAGTCCTGTTTGTCATTTCGAGGAACGAGAAATCGCACTCCTGAATCGACAAAGATTGGTGACATTCTGTGCGGAGTTTCTAGTGCGATTTCTCGTTCCTCGAAATGATAAACTAAACCTATGAACCTTTGTCACTTTGCACCTTTGAACCTCTATTTAAAAAGCTTATCGTAATCTTCTTCAGTATCAATATCAATATCCCCTTTTTCGAAAGGAATTGAATAGACGTCATTTTGATGTTTTTTAATGATTTTTTTTGCTCCTTCCTGCCCACTCAATTCAAGCAATTCATTAAAGTATTTTCTATGAAATAAAACCGGAGTTCCTAAGGTTTCGGAATAAGCCGAAGCAATAATTCTTTTTTTGCTTTTATGATAGTGCCTAATTAAATGTTCAAAAATTAAATATGTAACAAAGGGCTGATCACAAACGGCAAAAATACATTCATCGCAATCGGGCTTTAAAAGCAATAATTCATTTAATCCTTTTACAATTGAAGATGACATTTCGTTTTCCCATTCGGGATTAAAACAAATGTTTATTTCTTCAGTATTAAGCTGTTTTTCTACTTCATTATGATTCGCACCGGTTACCACAATTACAAATGAATTGTACACTTTTAAAGCTTCAGAAATCGTGTTCTTTAAAAGAGTTGATCCTTTATATTTTAATAATTGCTTTGGTCTTCCTAATCTTGAAGAATTACCTGCAGCTAAAATTATAATAGCGGTTTTATATTTAAATTTATCTTTCATAATGAATTTCGTCATGAATTTTACCTGCTTTATACTTTAAAGAAGTTCCTGTTTTTCCTGCCGAAAAAGCTTTGATTTCTGATACAATTGAAAGTGCAATTTCTTCGGATGTTTCTGCTCCAATGTCTAATCCAACCGGACTGTAAATTCGCTCTAATTGTTCTTCGCTTACATTAATTCCTTCGTTTTGAAGATCATCGAGCATTCGGTTTAATTTTGTTTTTGGACCGAGAATTCCAATGTATTGGCAGTCTGTTTTTAAAAGTAATTTTAGAACCGCTAAATCGTATTTGTAATTGTGGGTCATCAAAACAAAATACGTTTGATTATCAATGGTAATATTTTCCAGAAATTCTTCTGGTTTTACTGCATTTACTTTATTTGCTTTTGGAAAACGTTTTTCTATTGCATGTGTCGCACGTCCGTCACCAACTGTAATTTTCCAGCCTAAAATGGATGCCATTTTAACCAAAGGCTGAACATCGTTTCCTGCTCCGGCAATTACGAGTGAAATTGGCGGATTTATATATTCCATTAAAGCTTCGTTTTCGCTTTCTGTTTGAAGTTTTTTTACAATTGATGTTTTGCTTTTCAAGACTTCATGTACATCTGAAATTAAATCCAGAACCTCATCACTGTGAACTCGAATTTGATTTTCCTGTCTGTAAAAAAGTGTTGTTCCGAGCTGAATGGCATTTCTTTTTAAAGAAAAAACAGTCACGATTACGGCTTCTTTTCTTTCTAATTCTAATTGTTGCAAAAGTTGTATGGGATTTTTTGATACTTCTTCATCAATATATTCAAACAGAATATGAACAATTCCATTGCAGCCAAGCTGTAAACCTACTTCAATATCCTCTTCATTATTCGTATTGTAGGTAATTAGTTTGTTTTGTTTTTGATGAATCGAAAGAAGCGCTTTTCGTAATGCATCGCCCTCCAGACAGCCGCCGCTTATGGCTCCTGTTAATTCTCCATCTTCTGTAACGAGCATGCGTGCTCCGGGCTGGCGATACGACGATCCTTCAACTTTAACGACTGTTGCCAAAGCTGTTTTTTTTCCTGCCGATTTTGCTTCTGTGTATGCTTTAAGAATTTCGCTGATTTCTTTCATAAAAATAAATGTCCATCAACAGAAATTTGTATTGATGATCTTTCATCCTCTAAAAATAAAAAATATTATAAACTTAAAGGCAGTAAAGCTATTTAAGTTTATAATATTCTGAATTAAAAATCGGCATGATTTATTTTTTTAGATCTAAAGAATAATTCAACTTCGATTTTATTATTTTTCGATCACGGTCGAGCATATAGATTTTTTTGGTGTCTGAACTTAAATAACCATAATACGATTGTTTTTCGACTGGTTTATCCCAATTCAAAACAAAAATGGTTCCGTCGGGATCGTTTTCTAAACCTCGTTCTGTATTAAAATTTCCTTTTTCAACAAACTCTTTTTCAGGCGATTTTCCTTTGTAAATACTTGATAGTTCAAATTTTTGTCCTTCCATTGTTCCGTTTCCCTGATAAATTTTAAGAACGGTTTGAATACCGCTGCAATCTGCACAGGGCAGTAATCCTTCGTAAACCAAAACATTTTCGGTTGTGCTGTTTTCAACTTTTATATTAGTTGAATCTGGTACTGCAGCATTTGTTTTTTCTTCATTTTTCTTGCTGTTACAAGACATCAATTGAACTGCAGTGATTAGCAAAATCAATACATTTTTCATATTTCTTAATTTTAATATTATTTCAAATTTAAAGAATTTTCTTATAATTAAAAACTAAATCTATCAGCTTTTAAAAAATCTCAATTATAGTTAACAAATTGTAAACGATTATTTTTTCCTGCAATATCATTTGTATTATGAAGTTTTGTATTTTTATCAATAACAATAATTATAGTTAACTTAAATAAAAAACTACATGGGAAAATTTGTAATTACTAAAAGAACCAATGGTGAATTTCAATTCAATTTAAAAGCTGGAAACGGCCAGACAATTTTGACTAGTGAAGGTTATACGACTAAAGCGGGAGCCTTAAACGGAATTGAATCTGTTAAAACAAACTCTCAGGACGATAATCGTTATGACAGAAAAGAATCTAGTAATGGCAAACCATATTTTAACTTAAAAGCCAGCAACGGGCAAAATATTGGTGCAAGTGAAATGTATGAAAGTACTGCTGCCAGAGAAAACGGAATCGAGTCAGTAAAAAAGAACGCTCCTGATGCAGATACAGATGATCAAACGGCTTAATTGTTAAAAGATACAAATTAAAAACGAGGCTTAAGAGCCTCGTTTTTTTATATGTGACCAAACTTTACTTTATAACGGTCTAGTTCTTCTTCTGTTTTATTTAAAAGTTTTTCCAGAAGTTTTATTTTATCTTCATAGAGTTCTTTCAGGGCTTCATCATTGTTAGAATTAATTAATATGCTTCCGTTGTTACTATTTCCTTTTACGGTATTATAGTTGTTGAAATATCTCTGACTGTCAAAACTTATAATATCTTCTACGCTTACTTCTAAAATCCGTGCTATTTCTACTAATTTAACATAGGATAACATTGTTCTTCCTTTTTCTATTTTACTATAACCTGCCTGAGTGACACCAAGTTGATCTGCCATATATTCCTGAGTGTAATTTTTTAACTCTCTAATGCTTTTAATTTTGTTTTTTATTGAAGTTGCCATAAGTTTGATTTGGAGGAGGGCGTGTGTAACTTAAACAGCCGCAACTAAACTTAGGGGGGTATTGCAGCCTTATTTTTTTGGGGTAATTACAGTTCTGTTCCTGTAGGTCGATGAAACAGAACTTGTTTATTTTTTTTTAATTATAATTATGAAACCATATACGAGAGCGATAACTATAAAAGCCAGATCGTAACTGGAAATCTCATTTAATAGTTGGTTCATTGCTATATTTAGTTTGTTGTTTTTAAGATCCGTTCGAATTGAAAATTTAAATATTGATCGATTTGTTTTCCAATTACTGGCCGGTCTAAAGCATTTATTTTTACTTTAGTTTCTTTTTTGTAGATGTCTTTTACAATCACAAAATAGTCAAATTCTGTCTTGTTGTTAAACCGCAGAATAATCAAAAAAGAATAGCACAATAAAGTTGGAATTAAGTAATAGAGTTCCATTACATTGGTAAAAATCATGCAATAATAAGCTAAAACTGTTACGGCCATAAAAGCGCCATTTTCAAAAAGATAAGTTTTCTTTTTTTTGAGCAGTCCAAGTTCTACAATTTCATTAAAATTGTACTGCCATTGTTTTGATCCGTACTGAAACTGTACCTGATCATGAGTGAGGGAAATGAACATAATAATAAATAATTAAATCTTTTTAAAGAAAGCCTGGTGAGAAAGCTGTCTAAAAAAATGTTTTCGGCTTAAATGAATACATTTGAAAATGCTGTAGTGGTAAACAACACATCATTTCACAATATTACGCATAATCAGCTTTTTTTTCTTACAAGTCAGCTTATAGAATATAACCAGACGTTGTAATTAAATCTAATTATAAATTTTACCTTATGATTTAAAAATTCAATATGGCGTTTTACTTATATAAGTAATACATAAAAAAAGCCACTCCTTTTATAAGGAATGGCTTTTAGAAAGGATAAAGTTACAAAATTATTTTAAACCGTCGACTCCAATATGAGTTGGAATTACTTCTTTTATACTTCCGTCTGGATTAAACTCTAATTTATCGATGCAGACTTCGCGATGAAATCCTCCTGCTTCTCCCATTTTAATTCCCGTTGGATAGGAAAATCTATGATAAACAAGATACCATTCATCTTTATTTGGAATTTGCAAAACAGAATTATGCCCTGTTGCGTGAATTCCAACATCTGGTTTTCCCTGAATCACAATATTATTTTTCGGAATTTCAATTGGTCCTAAAGGCGATTTTGAAGTTCCGTATCTCACTTTATAATTTGGACTTCTGGTATCGTCTTCACTCCAAAGGAAATAATACGTTCCTTTTCTGTAGAATATATAAGTTCCTTCGCGAAATGAATCATTAACAGTAATTACTTTAGTACTCGCTTTTTTAAGGGAAACCATATCAGCATTCAATTCGGCGACACCCATGTACATATTACCCCAGTATAAATAGCTTTTTTCGCTTACCGGATCTGTAAAAACATCAGGATCTATTTCCTGACCGTCTTTTATTCCTTCAGGTCTTGTGCTTACTAATGCCTTTCCGCTGTCATTAAAAGGTCCTGTCGGACTATCTGAAACTGCCACACCTATTTTTTGTGCTGCTGTGAAATAATAGAAATATTGGTATTTGCCTTTTATCTTTTTCTCTACAATACAAGGCGCCCAAGCATTGCGGTTTGCCCAGCTTACATCTTTTCTAAGATCGAGAATAATTCCTTCGTCTTTCCAGTCTTTCAAATTATCTGAAGAAAAAGTCTTAAAATAATTTCCAGACCAGCCGTCAAAACCGTCACTTGTTGGGTAGATATAATACTTTTTGGTTTTATTTGAATACAGAATTTCCGGATCGGCATAATAACCTTCTAAAACTGGGTTATTGTTTACTTTTGGATATTTTGCTGGCATTCCCCATTTGTCTGTAATTCTTTTTAATTCAGAACGTGTAATAGGTAAAATCGTTCCGTGACGCGGATTAAAATCCATTGAAATATCATTATCTATTACGGTAAAATTTTCTAAATCTTTCGTTTTTGTAAACTGATATCTTCCTTTTGTATATACATCATACATCAAGATATATTCGTCTGAATTGTTTAATTTGAAAACGCTAGAACCTTCAACTCCATCTTTTGTCTGCTGCAGATAATTATCATTTTCAGTCCATTTTCCCGAAGTTAAATCAGTGGTTGTAGCGACTTTGATTCCTGCAGTTTCTGTTTCGGTTTTATAAAAAAGATGATAAACTCCGTCTTTTTCAATGATATCGCCGTCAATACAGGCTCTTTCTGATTTTGGTACAAACAATAATTTTGGTGCGTTTTCCAGAGCTGTGAAATCTTTATTCGCGTAAGCGTAATAAATTTTATCTGGCCCTCCTGCATATTGCAAACTGAAGTAAATTAAATATTTTCCAGCTTTAGCATCATAAATAGTCTGCGGAGCCCAAACTCGTTTTAGGTTTTCGTTTCCTGAAAAAGCTGTTTGAATATTTACTACGCTGCTTTTCCAGTTTACTAAATCTGTACTTTTTAGCAAAACCATGGCGCGGTTGCTGTCCCAGCCTTTTGAAGAAGTCATATCGGTCAAAACCATATAAAAAGTTTTTCCGTCGTTGCCTCTTAAAATATGCGGATCACGAACTCCTCCAGTTGAACTTATTGTTTTACTGTCTAAAACGGGTTTATTATTGTTGAGATGATAATAATGATAACCATCTGCACTTACGGCGAAGCGAACTGCCTCTTCTTCAACAGAATTTCCTGTAAAATAAACGAACAAATAGGCTGTTAAATCTTTCTCGGCAATTACGGGCGGAATTCCTTTTGTATTCTGGGCTTGTAAAAAATTAAAAATCGATAAAAATAATACAAGACTAAAATGTGCTTTCTTCATTATTTTTTACTTTTTAATTGATATAAAACGGAACTGTGCGGTTTTAAGTCGGCTGCAATTGTTGTTGATGTTGTTTTGGATTTTTCGTTTGTCCACATATTTAAAATTTCAGCCGAACCTGAAATTCCGAGATCAGAAAGATTTACTGAAACATTCTGTGTTGCCGAATCTGAAATATTAAATAAAGCCAGATAAATACTGCCGTCTTTTGCATTTTTTGAAATCACAGCAATTTTACCTTCTTTTTGGAAAAGTTGTTTTACAGAAGTGCTTTCGTTGTGCATTTTTACCACATTTTTATTGGTTAATAATGATAAAGTAAAAGCATCGTTACTTGGTAAATCTCCACCAAAAAACAATGGTGATTTGAAAATATTGAAAAACGTAATCAACGTATATTGTTCATCTTTTGTTAAACGCGTCATCCTGTCTTCGCCTCTTTCTCCTCTTACTGAAATACGACCAAGCGGAATCATATCGCAATCTGGCCATGTTCCCGGCGCTATATACGGATACCATTTTTGAGCCACATCCATTAAATGGGTAATGTGCGGCCAAGTGTCCCAAACGTCGTCAACCATACGCCACATATTGGCGTGTGTGGTTACGTGCGGCGCGGCTTCGATTGGCGTTTCTCCAGGTGAAGTACTTAAAACAATTTTACGTCCGCATTTGTCGATTGCATTTCTAATTAAGTTGATTTCGCCTTCGTGATACGGTCTTGACAAATCATCAATTTTAATGAAATCTACACCCCATTGTGCATACAATTCAAAAATAGAATTGTAGTATTCCTGTGCTCCCGGCTTGTCAGCAACAATTGTATAATTATCTTTTAACCATTCACATTGTAAAGCAGTCGTATAAATTTGATCTGCTGTAACCCCGTTTGCGCCTTTTATTGGCAGTTTGTCTTCAATGGCTTTTTTAGGGATTCCGCGCATAATATGGATTCCGAATTTCAGGCCTTTTTTATGAATATAATCTGCTAAAGGCTTAAATCCCTGTCCGTCTTTTGCTGATGGAAAACGGTTTACAGCTGGTAAATATCTTCCGTATTGATCGATTACATAACGCGGGTCTGTTTGGTTATAACCTCCTGCTTTGTCGTTTTCTACAAACCATCGAATGTCTACCACAACATATTCCCAGCCAAATTTCTTTAGATTTTTTGCCATATAATCGGCATTGGCTTTTACTTCGTGTTCTTCAACGGTTGGTCCGTAACAATCCCAGCTGTTCCAGCCCATTGGAGGGGTTTGTGCCCATTGTTTAAATTCGTCTTTTTTGAAAACTTTATTTTGTGCATTGGAACAAATTGATGCCAAAACAACTCCTAAAATTAGAGTAATTTTATTCTTGATTTTCATTATAATGTGGTTAGATGTTAATAAATGTAAAATTTACACTTTCAAATATAATAAACTTTAGTCGTAAAATGCAATTAACCTGCCTGTAAACCAAAAATACAAACAGGTTAATTGACAATCTAAAAAAACTAACTAATATTTCTCTGCTTTAGAAAAAATTCTACCAACATGTAGTTCCTACGGAACATTTTACCAATAACTATTTTACATTAATGGTAACTTCAGCTACCGATATATTGTTCCTACGGAACATTTTTACCAATAACTATTTTACATTAATCGTAACTTCAACTGGTTTTAACCATTGGCTTGTAAAGGTTACTTTAATTGGCTGCGCTTCTCCAGTTGCCTGAATATAAGCCGCAATATGACCGTGAAATACACGCTGTACATTATCTGTATAATCCGTCATGTCACTGTTATTTCCTGCTTCAAGTCCTAATAAAGTTCCCGGGCCGCTTATCGTGCAAGTCACTTCATTATCTGAAAGCATTACAGGTAAACCGTTTTGATCTTTTACCTGAACCATTATTTTAGCAACACCTTTGTCTTTAGAAATGGTAATATTTTTATCTACAATCGTTAATTCAACTGGCTGCTGCGTTGTTGTAATGGCATATCTGCTAACTTCTTTATCTTCTTTACTTAAACCAATTACTTCTAATTTTCCTGAAGTAAAAGGAATATCCCAATATATAATTCCGGTTTTTTCGTCGTAAAGTTTAGTTTCACCAACCACTTTTCCGTTTAATTCTAAACGTGCTTTTACAGCATTTGTATAACAAACTACACGAATTTTTTCTCCGTCTTTATAATTCCAGATTGCCCATGCATCTTTAGAAATGTCTTTTTCATTTTTTAAAGGATAAGTTCCAATATATGCCATTGGTTTATCTGACCATAATGACTGGCGGAAATATCCTCTTGGTTTGATTACGCCTGCAAAATCAACTAAACCAGAGTAAAATCCTCTTGAAGGCCATCTTCCAGATTCTCCTAAATAATCAATTCCTGTCCATAAAAACTGCCCGAAAATATGTTTGTTGTTTTTTACGGCCAGCCAAGGATCCATATCATGCACATTTTCACTTCCGAAAATAACTCTGTTTGGATATTTTTCGTGATCTGACTGGTATTTACTCTCCGTGTAATTGTATCCTGTAATGTCTAAAGCACCCGGATATTCTGTTTCGTTTGACATGGCTACTCCTGCTAATCCAGCAGTTGTTGGGCGTGATTTGTCGTATTTTTTTACTGCTGCAACCAAACGTTTTGCAATTGCTCCAAGTCGCATGGCATCTGGTGCATCTTTTTTGTAACCGCCGTAAGCTGCCTGCCCAAAACCGTCTTTTCCTTTATCTAAAACTGGGTGTGAATACGGATCGTTTGGATAATCGACTTCGTTACCTATACTCCATCCAAAAACAGATAAATGATTTCTGTCTCTACGAACAAAATCTTCTAAATCTTTTTCTCCGTATTCTGCAAAAATATCAAATGAACCTTCAAATCCCGGAGTCCCGTAATTCCAACCTTCTAACCATTTACGTTTTGGGAATTCCCATTCGTCATAAGCTTCGTTTAAAACTAAAATTCCTAGTTCATCACAAAGTTCATAGAAAACGGGAGCTTGCGGATTATGGCTTGTACGGATTGCATTTACACCAATTTCTTTAAGTGTTTTTAATCTTGTTTCCCAAACTTCACGAGGAACAGCTGAACCTAAAACTCCCGCATCGTGATGTAAACAAACGCCTTTCATTTTCATCCATTTTCCGTTTAAGGCAAAACCATTATTTGGATCGAAAGTAAAAGTTCTAAAACCTGTTTTTGTTACGGTTTGATCGATTTGTTTACCATCTTTTAAAACGGTTGTTTTTAGCTGATACAAATTCGGATTTTCTAAATCCCATATTTGAGGATTTTTTACGCTTAATTTAGTCGAAATTTTTCCATTTTGGCTCGCTGCAACCTCCACTTTTGAAGAAGATTTTGCCACCGATTTCCCGTCTTTTGAAATTAATTCGTTTACAACGGTAAGGCTTGATTTTGCTTTTGAATCGTTTTCTACATCAACCTCAACATTTAAAATTCCTGTTCCGTTTTTTACTTCTGGATAAGCGTAAACTCCCCATTGCCCGATATGAACAGGATTTGCATATACTAAATAAACGTCTCTGTAAATTCCTGAACCGGTATACCAGCGTGAATCAGCACTTTGGCTGTGGTCGACACGAACAGAAATTGTATTTTCTCCACCAAATTTCACATATTGTGTGGCATCATAAGCAAAAGAAATATATCCGTTTGGACGTTTTCCTAACGAATGTCCGTTGATGAAAACTTCGCTTCTGTTGTAAACGCCTTCAAAGTATAAATAGACTTTTTCGCCGCTTTTACTTTGCGGAATAGTTACTGATTTTCTGTACCAGCCAATTCCTCCCGGAAGATATCCTGTACAGCTTGCCAATGTTGGACTCAATTGTCCTTTTACGCTCCAGTCGTGTGGTACATTTACTGATTGCCATTTACTGTCGTCAAAGGTTGTATTTTTTGCATCTGGAGTTTCCTGAAGATTGAATTTCCAGTTGTCATTGATTTTTTGTGAATCTCCAAATGATATCTGACTAAATGCCGATAAACACGAGAATAGAAGTACGGGTAATAAGGTCTTTTTTGTAAACATTTCTTTTAAGTTTCTAAAGTGCTGAGATGCTAAGTTTCTAAGTTTTTTTAGTTTTCAGTCTCAGTCTCAGTTTTCAGTTTTCAGTTTCTCACTGTGACCGTAAACTGAGACTGAGACTGAATACTGCGACTGAAAACTAAAACTCTAATTCTCCCACAAATGTCACTACAGACCTTGCGGGTATTTCTAAATCATTAATTTTCTGAGCTGCTGTTCTTTTTAAATTTGAATTTTCAGAGGTTATATAAGGCGTTAATTCGTTGCTTTTAATTGTTCCTTTTGATAAATTGAACTTGTATTTTTGGGGAGATTTTCCGCAGTTGACTGCTACTACAATTAGTTTTTTATTTTGAACGTCTTTATAAGCGGTTAACATTACGTCGTTTGCTGCATCTAATTCGTTTTGATTTGGAACGTCAACTCGCTGCATTCCGGGACGAACGAAAAGCGAATAATTCCCTAAAGCCCAAAGCAGTTTTGAATCGTGAAATTCTCCATCGTTTCTAACATAATTAGGTTCGGTTCCTCCGTTGCTTTTTCCGTCGTCTAGGTAAATTAAACCGTCTTTATAATCAACTCTGGTTAGGGATGTCCACCATTGCCATGAAGCCGCGTTTGCAACTGCAATGTCATTGTGAATTAAACGTGCTACAAATAAAGCGGTCTGCATTCCTAAATCTCTTCCTCCGCCTGAGCCGCCGGGAATTTCTGCTTCTCCCGGATTTTCTAAAATGCAGTATTCAGACTGCCAGTATTTTAATCCCGGATTTTGTTTGATATTTGCGGCGATTAGCTTTCGGCTTAAAACTTGTTTTTCAACAGGCCACGTTGTAAAATAACTGTGTCCTAAAATGACATTTTTTACATTTGAGAATTTGGAAATATTCATTTTTGTTTTTCCGAAGAAATAATCAATTTGATTGTCTCTGTTTTCGGCATTTACATTTTCATATAAATAATTGATTTGTCCTGCTTCGGCAATTACAATATCGGTACTCATTTTATTGGCTTTGAGTTTTTCAGAAAGTGACTTGGTCAAAGCATAAATTTCGTCATTTGTCGCCGGAGTTCCTTCCTGACTGTTTTTGTCTCCGTTATTAGGCATCCATTCCCATTGCGGTTCGTTTATTGGGCTTATGTAATCGAATTTAATTCCTTCTTTTTTCTCTAATCCCTGAATACTTTGAACTAAGAAATCGGCAAATTTTGGAATTGCACCATCTTTTAGATTCAGTTTATTCTTTTGAGATGCAAAAGATAATCCGTTGTTTGTCATAAAAACTGGCGGACTATTTGTAAAAATGAGGAATTTATCGACACCACGTTTTTTCGCTGCCTGCAGAAACCATCTTTGGCCTTCTTGTTTGGAGAAATCGTAAGTTCCATCAGCATTTAAAAAACATTCGCTTCTTCTCCATTCGTCAGAAACTTTGCTGTTTTCTCCTTGTTCTGTACTTCCGGCTCCGAGATTAAATCTCCAGATTGAAAGCCCTATTCCTTTTGGATTTCCGTCTGCATCAATTTCTTTACTGAAAAGCAAATCGGCAATGGCATTCTTTTTTTGCTCCGGCCAATTTTTCCCCACAAACTGGGTTCTCCATGCATCAGAACCTCCAAAACCATCCATGGTTTGTACAACATTATCTGTGCTAATGATAGCAGTTCGCTGTGCAAATGACAGCGAACTTGTTATCAATAAAAGCGAGATATATATTTTTCTCATTTATTTTTTTGTTTATTTAACCGCAAAGGCGCTAAGTTTACGCAATCCCGATAGCTATCGGGAGCTAAGTTTACTATCTACTTTGCGAACTTTGCGATTTTTCTTTGTGACCTTTGCGGCTAATTTTTTATTCTTACTTATACGTCCCAACAAAAGTCACAACAGCCCTTGCAGGAATTTGAATATTAGCAGCATCAACAGCAGTTCCTTTTTTCAGACTTAAAGTTTCAGAAGTGGTATAAGGTGTTAATTTATTATCAACCAAAGCTCCTCCGGCAAGATTTAATTTATAGGCTTTTGCCGATTTGCTGATATTAACTGCCACAACAACCAGCTTTTTATTTGCTGCATCTTTGTATGCGGTTACCATTACATCATTCACGGAAGTGGCATTATCTACACTCGGAATCTGAACTCTAACCATTCCCGGTTTTACAAAGAATGAAAAGTTTCCTAAAGCCCAAAGTGTTTTTGAATCTCTGATATAACCATCGTTTTTGCAATAATCTGAGTTTCCGGCTCCGTTGCTTGCGCCATCGTCTACGTGAATTAAACCGTCTTTGTAATCGCCTCGGCTAATCGCTGTCCACCATTGCCATGACGTAACGCCTCCAACTGCAATATCAGTATTGATGATACGCGCTGTCCAAAGTGCCAATGACATTCCTAAATCTCTTCCTGCTCCTGCTCCTCCAGGTAATTCTGCAGTTCCCGGACTTTCCAAAACGCAATATTCAGATGACCAAAGACTGATATTTCCGGCTCCCTGAATTCTGGAAGCTGCTAATTGTCTTGACGAAACCATTTCGTTTAACGGCCATGCCTGCCAGTAACTGTGTGCAGAAATAGTTTTCTTTACGTTGCTTAATCCGCTGATTTTTTTAGCTGAATTGGCTCCAAAGAAATAATCAACTTGGTTAGATCTGCTTTCTTTTCCCGAAACTGTTTTATACAAAGGTTCGTAAGCTCCCGCTTCGCCAACTACGATTTGTGCTTCAACTCCTTTTGACTGTAATTTTGGAGATAAAACGTTTACGAAGTTGTAAATGTTAGCGTTTGTAGCCGGAGAACCTTCCTGATTTGTTCCGTCCCACTCGTATTGCGGCTCGTTGAACGGGCTTACATAATCGATTGTTAAACCTTGTTCTGTTTTTAATTTATCTAAAGCGTTTGCCCAGAAATCAGCCAAATCTGGCATTTTCCCATCTTTTAAATTGTAAAATTCTTTGATGGTGGCGTGTGCTTTTCCGTTTTGGGTTAAGTAAACTGGCGCGCTATTGGCGAAAGCCAGTAATTTTTCTACACCGCGTTCTCTGGCGGCTTTCATAAACCAAACCTGTCCGGCTTGTTTGTTCATGTTGTAACTTACTCCATCTGTTGTAAAACATTCTGTACGTCTCCATTCGTCTGTAATATCGCTGGCATCGCCTTGTTCTGAACTTCCTGCTCCAATATTGAAACGCCATAATGATAATCCGATTCCTTTTGGGTTTCCATCGGCATCAAAATCTTTGCTAAATAATAAATCGGCAATTTTGTTTCTTTTGTCTGAGGGCCAGTTTTTCCCGATAAAATTACACTGCCACGCATCAGAAGCTCCAAAGCTTTCCATTGTCTGCAAAGGCATATCCAGATTTACATTTAATTCTGCCGTACCAGATTCTGCTGAATTCTGATCGTTTTCAGAATCACAGCTTACAAATAAAACACTAGTGAAAAGCAAGCCTGCACACAGCAGACTTACTTTATTGTTATTTAAAAACCTCATTTTAGTAATTAGGATTTTGAGTGATTAGTCCCCCGCTTAAGTCAATTTCTAACTGTGGTATTGGCCACAATAAGTTTTTAGCCGGATTAAAATTGATTCCTTTGTCTTGTGATTCTCTGGTATTTGTAGTTTCATACGGATCTGTAGAATTCAGGTTGTACTGAACGAAAGTTCCGTTTGGTCCCATTAGAGATTCGATTACCGGTCTTCCTGTTGTTGGGTCTTTTTCACGACGAATATCAAATAAACGTAATCCTTCAAAAGCTAATTCTAAACGACGCTCTTTGTAAATTTGTTTTAAAAGTGTTGGACCGGAAATTCCTGTTTTTGGTGTTAACTGAACACGCGCTCTGATGATATTAATATCTGCCAATGCATCTCCGCCTGTATGGTAGTTTGCTTCTGCTCTTGTTAAATACATTTCTGCCAGACGAATCAACGGAACATTTAATGGTAAGTGTCCGTCTTTTTTATCTAATGCACGACGTGTTGCTATTGGAATATAATATTTACGACAGATACGTCCTGATTTATTATCGTTTAAACTGAATTTGTGCGTTGGGTTTAAAGTCTCATCTCCATAAGCAGCTTCACCCCATTTTGTAATGGTGCTTCTACGGCGGATAACATCATTTTCAGATAAATAAGCATTTTCTAAATCGCTGGTTGGCATACACCATCCCCAGCCGTCAATAACATCTGCGGCATCATTACTTGGAAAATTTTTCTTGTCTTCGCCTCTTGCTCCGGAGAAAGTAGGTAACATAGATCCTAAATTTTTGTCTTGTACAGATGATGACTGCGCTTCAAGAATTGATTCAACTCCGTTATGATTGTTTACATTCCAGATATTTAAGAAATCAGCTTCCAATTGAAATGGTCCTTCTGTAATTACTTTGTTTGAATATAATTTGGCATCGGCCCATTTTTCCTGAAACAATGTTACACGAGCCAATAATGCATACGCAGCCCATTTGTTTATCCTTCCGTTTCTTGCTACAGGAGCACTTTCTAATTTTGCTGCTGCATCTTTAAGGTCTGCTTCAATTTGAGCATAAACATCTGCTGCAGAGCTGCGCTGTAAAGTCAAATCACCAGTTCCTAAAGATTTTGTATATAAAGGAACTCCGCCAAAAAGGTTTACCAATTCGTAGTAGCAATACGCACGGGCAAATAATGATTCTCCCATATATTGATTTTTTTGAGAATCAGAAATTGGTGATAAAGCCATTTTCTCTAAACCAATATTTGCCGATTGAATCGTATAGAAATGCGCTGTATAAATGCTGTTCATAGCTCCCATATTATCAGGAGTAACTAAATACTGTGCACAAGGTCTGAATGCGCCACTGTCCTGACCTGTATTCCCCATCCAGGCATCATCTGTCGCGGTTTCGCTAACTAATCGAGGAGCAAGTAAGGTATACCAATCATTAGTAATTAACAATCTGCGAGTTAATTCGTTGGTATAATTTTCACATTCCTGTGCCGTTTGAAAATAATTTTCTAAAGTCTGCGTTCCTCTTTCTTCTTTTTCGATAAAATCGTCACAAGAAACTGTAAATGCAGCTAAAGCTATTATGGATACTATTATTTTTTTCATGATCGTTTTTTATTAAAATGCAACATTAAGACCCATCAAAATTGTTGGCTGTACAGGATAATTCCATCCGCCAAAACCTGATCCTTTAACTCTGTCCCCTTTATCAGGATCTCCACCAGCTACCTCAGGATCAACTCCTGAGTAGTTTGTCCATGTCCATAAATTTTGTCCAGATAATGAAATCCTAAGTTTATCTAAACCAAATTTGTTGTAGAAAGAATAACCTAACTGCAGGTTTTTCATACGTACAAAAGAACCATCTTCAACATACAGAGAGGAGAATTTTGTATAGTTCTCATTGTTGTCGTCTTTTGATAAACGCGGAATGTAGTTTGAAGTTCCTTCACCATGCCAAGCCATTTGATCTAATCCGTTTACTTTGTTTGTTAAACTTGCCCCGTTGTATAAATCTGAAATGTTTTGGTTTACGATATCATTTCCAATACTTGAATAAAAGTTAGCTACTAAATCGAAATTTTTGTATCCAAAATTCAAATTCAAACCTACATTGTAATCTGCCCAAGGAGAACCAATTTTTGTTCTGTCTTTTTCGTCCAGTTTCCCGTCGCCGTTTACATCTTTAAAGCGAACATCTCCTAATTGTGCATACGGTTGTAATTTTGTTCCGTGTTCATCTGTATGCGAATTTAACTCTGTTTGATTTTGGAATAAACCATCAGCAACATATCCGTAAAAATATCCCGGCTCTTCCCCTTTTACGGTTAAAGTTCTGTTGCTTGATCCGTATAGTTTTTCTCCTTCAGATGATAAAGACAGCATTTCGACATTTACAGTTGTAAAAGTTAAGTCTACACCGTATGAGAAATCGCCTTTTTTATCTTTATAAGAAACTAATAAATCAATACCACTTGACTGCATTGAACCAACATTTGTCCACATTGTAGAATATCCCGGGAATCCGCTGTATGTTGGAAATTGTTTTAGGAACAACATATCATTTGTTTTCTTTTGGTAATATTCTAATGATCCTGAAAGTTTGTTTTTCCATAATCCGAAATCAATTCCAAAACTTACATCTTCTACCGTTTCCCATTTAATATCTTTATTGGCCATTGATGAAGGGAAAGAAGTATCAACAACCTGCCCGTCGATTATATAAAATCCCTGACCAATATTGGACTGATAAACAGCACTTGGTAAATTTTGATTTCCTACTTTACCCCAGCCTGCTCTAAATCTTAAATCGCTTAAAACATCTTTTGCAGGTTCCATAAATCCTTCGTTTAAAATTCTCCATGAAACAGAAGCTGATGGGAAATTTGCCCATTTGTTATTGGCCATGAATTTTGAAGAACCATCTCGTCTAAAAGTTCCTGTGAAATAATATTTACCATCGTAGTTATACGAAAAACGAGAGAGATAAGACATTATAGAACTTGACCAGCTGTTTCCACCGCTGTTACGGTTTTTAGTAGCAGCATTTAACTCTCTCATCAAATCTGAATTATTTGGCACGCCTTCTCCGTAACCCCAAACATCGTTTCCGTTGTATTCTTCCATTGTATTACCAATCATTAAAGAAACATTGTGTTTATCTGCAAATGTTCTGGTGTATGTTGCAGTATTCTGCCATGTCCAGTCTACATTGTTTGTAGCTCTTCTTTCGATCGTATTAATTTCGGCTTTTTCGTGTGCGGCGTCGATTACGAAATCCGGAGTAAATTTGCTCCAAATTTTATCTCCAACTTCAACAGAAGCCTGCGTACGAATTACTAAACCTTTAATTGGTTCGTATTGTAAATATCCGTTTGTATTTAAATTGTACTGATCTGTGTAATCATCGTAACGGTTTACGGCTGCAACGGGATTCCATACATACGATGGAGAACGTGCATAAATACTGTATTCATTTTCTAATCCTGTTAACTGATCTGCAGGTTTGTAAATTGGTGTAATTGGATCAATTTTATCAAAATCTGCCCAGTTATTTGGAGATCCCCAAGTTTCGTAACGAGGATTTAAAGTGATTCCTGCTGAGAATTTATCAGAGAATTTAAAATCATTTGCAATTCTCATGGTCACTCTTTCCCATCCGCCTATTCCGTACATAGACTCTGAGTTATAATAGTTCAAGCTTATAGCATAAGTATGTTTGTCTGAACCGCCGCTTACTCCAAAAGAAGCATTCGTAACAGGAGTTCCGGTTTTAATTCCGGCTCTCCACCAGTCTGTTGTTTTTCCTTTGTATTGAGAAGGGTTTGGCAGATAATCTGAATAGCCTGAATTGTTGTAAGCTTTATTCATTATCGTTGCATAACCTTCGGCATCAGCCATATCATATGGATTTTTCATGATCTGCATACCTGAACTCAAATCAAAATTGAATCTCGTTTTACCTGCTTTACCTTTTTTGGTCGTAATCAGGATAACTCCGTTTGATGCACGAGAACCGTAAATAGCACTTGCAGAAGCATCTTTTAAAACTTCCATAGATTCAATTTCATTATTGCTTAAGAAATTGATACTGGTTCCCATCGGGATTCCGTCTACCACATAAAGCGGGTCTGTACTTAGGTTTACTGTAGAAATTCCACGGATCAAGACTCTTGGCTGTGCGCCCGGGCCTCCTTGTCCAGTAACCTGAACTCCGGAAACTTTTCCTTGTAATGATTCAGTTACGTTACCTACAGTCATGGTTTGTAATTCTTTTCCTTTTATAGAAGAAATAGAACTTGTTACAGTGCTCTTTTTTACAGCGGCATAACCTACGACCACAATTTCGTCTAAGGCCTGACTTGATTCCTGAAGTACAATATTGATCTCAGTTTTATCTCCAACAGCTACTAACTGAGTTGTAAAACCTACAAATGAAAACTCAATTTGAGCATTTTTGTTTGGAATATTGATTACATAATTCCCGTCGAAATCTGTTGCTGCAGATGTTGAAGTTCCTTTTACAATTACGTTTACTCCCGGAATTGGTACATTTGCTTTATCCTTTACAGTTCCTTTTATTTTTATTTGTCCAAATGATACAGCAGTACACAAAAGGGCAATAAAAAACCATATATATTTAAATTTCATATTTAGATGTTTTATTTATTAATGTTATAAAAGCCTGATAACAAATTATTTCTTTGTTATAAAAACTCTCTCTAACTCTGTATCAAGAACTACTTTGTAAACTCCGGCCGCCGCTGGGTATTTAGCATTTCCGTTTTCTCCCGGTGACATGGTACAAATACCATTTTTAATTAATCTCCATGAAGGGCTCCACCATTGACCTGTAAAGGTTGCTTCCATTGTTCCGGTTAAGGTATATTCTCCCACTAATTGATAAGGGTTGTTTGGATTATTTGCCAAATGAAGTCCTGTTTGAACCCATGCTGTCCATGTATCCCAATCTGCACCCTGAATTCCGCCGCCGCAAACACTCACAAAAGGTTTTCTTAAAGCTTCGTCATCATGCCATAATCCGTTGGCGATATCTGCCCAGACTTTGCTCGAAGGTGTGTATTTTGTGGCTGTATATTTTAAAGTATTTGGATTTACTTTTATACTATAATATCCTTTTGTTGGAAGAATAATGGCTGTTGAAGCAACATCATCTACTAATTCTCCAGACGTATTTAAACCAAAACAATGTGGGGCAAAATCTGATTCCTGACCTAAGAAATAAATTTCTTTATTGTCTTTATCTGCGTAATATTTGAATTCAAAATCCTGTCCGCTTTTTTCGTGGAAATACATCGGAACTCCAACTGCATCTGTAGTTAAGTTTGTTCCTTTTGGCTGGTCGCATAAATAGAGCGCCGGATATTCGTTTGTCGCTACAATATTTACGCTTAAAGTTCCAGTATTTGGAATCGCAAATTTGTCTTTTGCTGTAATGGTCAATACATAATCTGCAGCAGTTACCGGCAGCGTATAAGTTTTATTGAAAGTATAGGATTGAGGCGAACCTGTTAACGTAACAGTTTCATCAATACCAAGTGCTTCACATTTCACCTGAACATAATCAATTCCTGAATCGTCGTTTACTACAAAATTTACTGGCATTAGGTTACTTGTTGATAACAAAATTACGGCACCTTCTTTTGGCGTAACCATTGTTATAGATGGAGCTGCAAATTCGCCGTCTAAACGCAGATTCGCTTCTTCGTTTACAACATTCCCGGAAACGTCTGTAATAATTAATTTTATTTTGAATGCTTCAGAAGTTCCTCTGTTTGCCGGAACTTCAAAAAAGTAACTCAAATCGTATGATTTTAAAAGAGGGTCTGCTGCAAATGAGATTACTTTATCAAGCGATAATTCTGGAATTTGAATCTCTACACTTTTTAATCCTAAGTCATCAGCCAGAGCGGCTTTAATTTCAAATTTTCTGCTTGGTGCACCATAAATTTCTTTTGTTGATACAACTACCGTAGGATCATCAGAACTTGGAAATCCTGATTCGTTATTTTGGCATCCGGTAAAAAAGATGGCAAAAAGGGTAAGAAAAAATAAAAATACATTTTTTTTCATTTTCTTAATTTTTAAGGTTAGGTTTAGTTAGTTTGTTTTTTTTATAAAAACGTAAGTTGGTTTAAACTTGTAGGTCATTTTTTAAGTTTGGCTGGTCTGTTTGTTAGGCAAAAACAGACTGCAAATGGTTAACTGGTTATTTTCATATTAGTGAGTTTGGTTAATTGTTAGTATATATTTTTTTCTTATGATCTTTGTTGTTTCTTCTTTAATTCTTTCTTTTTTTAGCGTATCTCGTTGTTTGTTATTTTACCCGCAGTTTTTTAAGGGCTGCGGGTATGATAAGTTATATTATAAAACCAACTCTTACTAATATTTAAAGAAGGCTCAATTCTTTAAACTGATAAAAACTTATCGAAACAAACACTTATGATTTTAACATAGCAATGTGACTAACCCCATTACTATTACTGCAAAGAAATGTTTAATTCAAACTCTCAAGCAGGGGTAAAATGGAAAAAAAAAGAGGTCAAATTTGTAATTAACCATTATTTTGCAGTAAAATTTATTAAGTATTAAAAAATAACAGTATTTTTTTACACAATATACAATTACTATCTAAAACCTTCATTTCCAACTCTAACGTTTTAGTAAGTGACTTTAATGAATTCAAATTCACTTTTGACACGCAGTATATGTAAACAGGTTTGCTCTTTTATTTATAAATACTAGTAGCTGCTTCTTTTTCTTTTTCCTTTTGGTCTGCCAGGATTGTTTTTAAAACTTCCGGATTTTCTATAACTTCCGGATTAAATGATGTGCTGTTCATGTAGTTCAATATTGAAATCAACATTTGTTTTGCAACAGGACGTTTGTCTAAATCTGCTGCCAGATCAAACGAAGCGATTACCAATTTTCCGGAATTTATGCTTCCTTCATACAGCGAAGCCAATTTGCGGTTATTGGCAAAATTATCTACCATTTCTACGATTGGTTTTCCACCAATAATGTTATCTGTAATAATTGTTGTCGAGTTTACATTCAAATCCCACCATTGCCAGTCTGTATTCATGTCTGTTGGAAAGTCAGCCAATGCATTATGCGCAGGATTACAAAGAACGCCCATTGTGCCGGCCTGTTTCGGAAAATGAACCGGACTCCAAAATACAGGAACAAATTTTCCTTCGATACCTTTTAGTTTTTTCCAATCCGGATTTAATAATACTATTTTTCCGGCTTTCAGTTGTTTATAAGCTTCGTCAAGATTTCTGGTGTAAACCACTTTTCCGTGATCAATGGCTTGCTTTTGAGGATAAACCCAAATATTCCATTGATTTTTATAGTTTGTTCCTTTCAGATTTACTTTAATTGTTAATTTGGATGCCTTGGATATTTTTTGAAGGCTTTCATTTAAATCTAAAATTTTATGATTGTACCCAATTGCAATAGCTGCTTTTGTACTGCCAGAAGCTATTACAGCAGCATTATCACTGATAGTCCATTCTATTTCCTGATCTTTTAAATTAGTTTCTGAATAATTACTGACATCTAAAGAAGCTGTAAAAAGTTCATCGTTTGTATAAGCAGCTTTTGAAAATCGTAAAAGCGGTACAACGGGTGCAGAAAACTGACGGAATTCTTCTGCCGAAATCAGCCCTTTACTATCCCAAAAAGCATCTAAAAGTCCTACCAATGCAGTTCCCTGACCAGGAAAATCATGTAAATCCAATAATTGAAAACCGCTGATTCCGGCTGTTTTTAATGCTCGTTCTATTTCTTCCTTATAAAGGATTACAGCCAGTTTACCCGAAGCTTTTGTATAATCTGCAGCTTTAGCAATTAATCCTTTACGCTCTAAATCTTCTTTAACCGATTTAAAATTGACAGGTTCTAAAACACCTGTATATTTCGAAATTTCGTCTATTTTAGGATAAACAGCATACTGCCCAATTTCGTGTGTTATTAAAGGTACCGTCATTCCTTCTACAGAAGCGGCATAATCTTTATTGAAAGCCGGCGGTTCACTGTTAAAAACGCCCTGCCCGCGAACCCAGCCTTTCTTTGTCCATTGTGTGATAAAGAAATCATCCTCAGGTTCCGGCCAAACACCATGTTCTTTTTCGAAAGTAAAAGAAGTTGTTGTATATAAATGCCTGCTGTCTTTTGCTTTTAAACTGTTCATTAATTTTGTCAGAACCGTCATATCGCCTTGCAGTTCATTGCCCATTGACCACATGCAAAATGAAGGATGATTTCCGTATTCATCAATCATACGTTGTGCTTCGGCGTATAAAAAGTCAGTTGTTTTTTGATCTTCTCCAATTTTAAGGCTCCAAACCGGAAGTTCAACTTGTAGATAAAACCCCATTTCGTCAGCCACTTCAAAAGCAGCTTGCGGAGGGCACCAGGAATGAAAACGCAAATGATTTAATCCCCAGTTTTTAGCTGTCCCAAATACTTTTTTCCAGCCTTCTTTATCCATTGGCGGATGTCCGGTAAGCGGAAAAATATCACACTCTAAAGTTCCTCTTAAAAATACGGGCTGATGATTAATCGTCAAAACCGATCCTTTTTTAGAAAAACTACGCATCCCGAAATCTACAGCAATCTGCGATTCGCTTTTCTTTGTTTTTAATTCGGCTTTTAATTCATATAACTCCGGCGAAAATTCACTCCAAAGTTTTACGTCTTTGCCCATATTATAATCAAGCTCTACTACAGATTGTCCTTCTTTTAGCTGAATTTCCTTTTTAAGCGATTCTACTGCAATTTTGCTTTTTTTATTAATAGCAGTAATCGTTAAAACTCCTTTATCTGTATTTTTTGAATTGTTATTCAGCGTAAAAGTCAATTTTGCTTTTCCTTCTTCAATATCCGGTTTTATATGTAAATTAGTAATACGAACAACATCAAATGCTTCAATTTCCATAGTACCAATAATGCCATTCCAAATAATTTGTGTTTCATTGGTATATGCATGCGCCATATTATCTACACTAATATCAAACAGTTTACGGTTATCAACACGAATCGTGATGCGATGCGTTTTTCCGGTCGTAAGATATTTTGAAAGATTAAAATAATGTGGTGCAATCAGGCTGTTTTGTTCTGTTTCAACTTCATTACCATCAATCCAGACGTTGGTTTTCCAGATGACGCGCTCTAATTTTAAAATAAGGTCTTTTCCCTTCCAATCTTTTGGTATTGTGATTTCACGAGTATACCAAGCTGCGCCCAGATAACTGTTTTTTCGGGTCAAATGACTCATTTGAAGCTTCTCTAAACTTGGTTTTAACTTATTAGCTATTCCTAGTCCTGCATCATCTGTTGTTCCGGGTAATTTCATTAATTGTGCAAAACTCTTATTTTGCCAGCCATTTTTCAGTCCTATATCAGTGCTGTCTAATTGAACTGTCCAGTCGCCTGAAATATTCAATATTGACTTATCTTCAGCATCCCAGGATGACAGAAAAAGTAAAAGCAAAACAGAAATTATGATGTGTTTGATTTGCATTTTATTAAATTTTATGATTGATATTTTTATTTGCGATCTTATCAAATAATGAGTTATTTGCGAAACGTTTGTTTGTTTATATCCAATTGTTTCACTTTTTGATAGTATTTTTCAGATTCTGCTTCGTTTCCTAATCCACTGTATCCTAAAGCCATTACATAATAACAATGCACTTGGTTTCTCACATTTAAATCATCATCCCAAATAGCGAGATCCGGCAGTGAAACTGCAAAATAATCGATTCTGGATTTTTCGAACAGATACTTTTCTCCGTGTGCCAGCAGTTTGTTAAAACGGCTGCAGGCTTTGTCTTCGTCTCCTAATTCACGCCAAGCCAATCCTTGGTAAAAAATCTTATCCGGTTGTTGGTCGTTATAGAAAAACGCCTGAACAGGTTCCGGAGATCCTAATGTTGCTTCAACAAAATTTCTATTGGCATTTTCTATATTTCCAAGTCCTTTATACGCTAAACCTTTATAATAAAACACTTCATTTTCTTCGGCATTTTTCAGTTTCCCCTCGCCTAAATTGTGCGGATAAAATTCTGTTTCTTTTAGCAGTTGTATCGCTTCTTCAAAACGGTTTTCTGCTATAGCAATTTTGGCCAATTCTACTCGGCATAAGGTATACTGCCCGGTTACTTTTCCTTCTCCCCCTTCCCAAGGATGAAATTTTCTTTTCGAAATCAGATCTTTTGCAACAGCATATTTCCCAATTTGATTGTAAAGTGTAATGCGTTCAATACACAAATCATCACGTTCTTCAACCAAATTTGGATATTGATTTAAAAGCGACAATCTGTCTTCCGGCGATGTTCCTATCTTTTTATAAAGCTGATCCAATTCCATAAAAACCCTTGAATCTGTTGTATCCAGAGCAAAAGCTTTTTCTAACATTTCCTGAGCTTTGGCTTTATCATTTGTTTTATTGAAATAGGCCAATGCAAGGTTTCTCAGTAAAGTCGGAAATTGACTGTCGATACTATATGACAATTCCCAGCTTTTTACAGCATCCTCATATTGACGGAAAGCGTACCAGAAATTCCCTAAATAATACGGCGCTTTTGCATCTTCAGCATTTAATTTAATAGCATCTTGCAGAATATTTACTTCCTCAATTCTATTAGGGAAACACTTTTCTGACGATTGTGCACCAGCTTTTTTATACCATTCTTTCGCCTCAGTTGTATTTCCGTTTTTAGAAGCAAAATAACCTAACGCGTAATATACCATCGGATAAACTTCATCAGCATCCTGAATAGATTCCTGCAATAACTGACTCGCTTCTTCATACAATCCCGCTCCAGCAAAATCAAGTGCATATTCTATATATCCGTGCGGCCATTGATGCATAATAGTATTCATTTCATTTAAAACTGCCTGATCTTTTGTAATCAGATATTTTTCAAAACGGCATCCCATATTAAAGCGGTCAATTTTGATCGAGTCTTCAATCCACGTTAAAGCTTCCTGACTTCTGTTTAATTTTCTCAAAATAGAAGCTTTTAATTGACGTGCTTTATGATTGTGCCAATTTCTTATTAATGATGATTCAACCCTTTCTAAAGCTTCGGTCCATTCTCCTTTTATGCTGTCAATTTGTGCCAATGTATAAAAAGCAGCATCTTGCCAGGCAGCATTCCAGGTTGATTTAAAAAGCGAATTATAAGCTTCCTCATTTTTACCCTGAAGTTTTAAGCAATATCCTAAATTATAAAGCGGCTCGCCATCAATTGGGTTTGGATTTCGTTGTGTCAACACTTCAACAGCTGTTCTGAAATAGGCTTCGGCTTTTTCAAATTGTCCTCTTCTTAATAGCAATAAACCAACCGCGTTATTACATCTCACATCTTTTGAATCCCGGCTTAAAGCCTCAAGATAATAGTCTAACGGATTGTAAGTTGCGTGTCTGTATTGCTCTAAATGCAATCCTGTTAAGTACAATTGCTCCATTGAAGCAATATCTTTCGGGTCTAAAGCTGCTTTTGCAGGATCCGGAACTGGTTTTATTTCGGCTTTTTCTTCCTGATAGTCTACCAGAATTTTTCCATCAGAAGTATATACCGTGAAAATTAAATTCTGAGATAAAACTTCTCCAATAGCAACTCTTTTTTTATACGGATTTACAGGAGAAATGGTAATTTCATCCTGAAACAAAATGTTATTTTCATTGTCTTTTAATTCTATTTTCAAGTTTTTGTAAAGACTTGTAGTGTATAAAACCAAATCAGCTTCGTTACCTTCAACTTCAATATTGATGATGGCATCTTTTGTGGCATTTTTTACATATCCTACTTCGGCATACGGCATGAAATATTGTACCCATGATTTTTCTTCATACGCCTGCAGCCAGGAAAAATCAGGCTGATTGTCTGTAAAAACCCCCGTCATTAATTCGATATACGGACCGTCTTTGTCTGTTAAATTTCTGTCCCAGGCAAGTCCAAAATCGCCGTTACCCCAAGTCCATTGCTTTTTACCCGGCGAAACATGATGGTTTGCAACGTGCAGCAATCCTGCCTGAACGTTATCTTCATAACCTCCAACAAAATTATATTTGGACTGCACCGCCATATATGAAGTTGGAACCGGAATATTTTTATATTTTGAAATATCAACTCCAGCCGAATAATCTTGTTTGTAATATTCGCCTGTTGCGATTGGAAATTTAGAAACATCTCTTTTTCCGTGATCAAAAACCGCATTTACATCCGGAGGAAAAACTGATTTATAACCATCGTTTACCACAACGGCCGGATTTGCCCACCAAAGAAAGGTTTGTGGAAAAGCGGTACGATTATAAATTTTAACCTTAATTTCAATATATGCTTTATCAGGATGCAGCGTAAAACCTTGCATTCCTTTGGTTCTGAACATTCTTTCGACTTCATTACACCAAATGGTTTTACTTCCATCAGCATTTTCTTCAATGTTATAATCTGTCGGTAAAAAAGTACTCGGGCGATGGTGCTGCGGCCAGTTAAATTCAATTCCGCCCGAAATCCAGGGTCCTGTAAGCCCAACAAGAGCCGGTTTAATTACCTGATTGTAATACACAAAATGGCGTTGTTTTACTTTATCATATGCCATATGCACACGACCGCCCAATTCAGGCAAAATCATTATTTTGATGTATTTATTTTCTAAAAATACAGCGTTATAGAGTTTGTCTAATTTTTCATCTGATAATTTCTCGACGACAGGATAAGGGTACACTGATCCTGAACTTCCCTGATAAACACGTTTTTCAAGAAATATCGGATTTTTTTCTTCTTCGCCAATTTGATACGTTGGCAATAGTATATCTTCTTCCCAAACACGAACAACGCCATCTTCATTAACCGTTGATTGTATTAGATAGGCCGTGATTTTTTCGTCCTGGACATTTTCATTTATTGCTTGTTCTGTCTGTAAATTTTCTATAATCACGTTAGATTGATTTACATCTGAAATTATATTTTCCATTTTGTTGATTCTAATTACTTTGTCAATTCATTTTCTATTTCTTCTAAAGATTTTCCTTTGGTTTCCGGCAACGAAATACGAAGGAAAACAAAGCCTAATAAACATACGATTCCGTAAAGCCAGAATGTTCCGTATGATCCCAAACTGCTATTCAATAATGGAAAAGTATAGGTTAATACAAAACAGGCTGCCCAAAGAGAGAAAGTTGCAGCTGCCATTGCCATTGCACGTATTTTTGTTGGGAAAATTTCTGAAAGAACCACCCAGGTTATAGGTGCCAATGTCATGGCATAACAAGAAATTGCTGCAATTACAAGTGCTAGAACGGCAATTCCGGTTACTCCAAAATAATAACATGCCCCTAATAAAGCATAGATAAATGTCAATCCGATTGACCCGAAAAGCATCAGGGTCCTTCTTCCTAATTTGTCTACAAAATACATTCCGACTAATGTGAAAATTACATTGGTTAACCCCGTTATAACAATGTTGAATAAAATATCTGAAACACCATAACCTGCGGCAGAGAATATTTCCTGAGCGTAATTAAAAATTACGTTAATACCACACCATTGCTGAAAAGCAGCAATTACAATTCCTAATAATAGAATTTTAGGCATTTTGCCTTCAAAAAGCATTTTATAATTTACTTTTTCTTTTACTTCACTAACTCTTGATTTTAGATCTTCTATTTGTTCAGCTGCAAAAATGCTTCCTCCAATTTTAGAAAAGATCACTTCTGCTTTGGCATATCGGTATTGACTTGCCAGCCATCTTGGACTTTCGGGGATAATCAATATCAAAGCAAAAAAAGCGACTGAAGGAATTGCTCCTGCCCAAAACATATAGCGCCATCCCCATTGTCCGTTCCATGAATTTAAAATATCCTGTCCTTCTACAATGGGATCTGCAATGAGCCAGTTTGCAATTTGAGCGGCAAGCACTCCAATTACAACCGTTAATTGATTGATAGAAACGAATTTTCCTCGTGATTCACTTGGTGCAATTTCTGCTATATACATAGGAGATAAATTTGAAGCAATTCCAATACCAATACCGCCGGTTACTCTCCAGATAATAAACCATTCAATAGTATCAGCCAATCCGGTACCCACTGCCGCAAGTGTAAAAAAGATGGATGCTGCAATCATTAAAGGTTTTCTTCCGTATTTATCAGACAAACTGCCGGAAATCATTACACCTAACAAACATCCTAAAATGGCGCTTCCCATTACCCATCCCTGCATGGAAGGCGAATTTGTAATATTAAAAAAGGCTTCATAAAAAGGTTTCGCACCTCCAATTACTACCCAGTCATATCCAAATAGTAAACCGCCCATTGCCGAAACCAATGCAATGAAAAGCAGATACGAAGAATTGAACTTGCTCATATATTTTATATTTTAAATTAATTATGGTTACAAATATCGCTGCTTAGTAAGGTTACGAAAATGTAATATTTATGTAAAACATGTATAAAACACCGATTTAAAACAAAAACTCATCATACCCAAAATAAAAAATCATTTTTTTTATATTAAATCTATTTTTAATGTTAAAAACTACAAATAAAAAAGTTACGTAACATAAAAAATATCTTGCTAATATTATAGCATGAGCCTTTATTATGTAATTTCGATCACTATTTTATCATAATATGTAAATTTTCACGGTTTGATAAAATTTAGATTTTAGCATATTATTTGTTAGATTTGTTTTTTAATACATAATAAATGATTCTCATTTTAAAAATATGGATCAGATAGCAGATGGATTTAAAGGCGAAAGAGCCATTGTTGTTCCTTATAGTGTACGTAATTTTCAGGCGGAAAATGAACTGACAAAAAATGTATTTATTACCCATATTGGTTATTATCCCAATGCAAAATATCATTTCAGAAAACGATCAAAAGGCGCTCTTGAAAACATTCTTATTTATTGCGAAAACGGAAAAGGTTTTATCACTTTTGAAGATGAACAATTTTCTCTTACTAAAGATCAAGCTTTTATTATTCCTGCCCATAAAGCACATAGTTATGAAGCCGAAATATCAAAACCCTGGAGCATTTACTGGCTGCATTTTAAAGGAATAAATACTTCTTTACATAATACTATCTCGGGAAAAATTATAAACATGAACGACGCACGATTATCCGATAGGCTGAACCTGTTTGAAGAAATTTATCAAAATCTCGAAATGGGCTTTTATCCTGATAATCTGGAATATTCCAGCATTTGTTTACAGCATTTTCTGGCAAGTATAAAATATACAGATCAATTTTTAAAAATAAGAACAGCCGATGCAGAGGTTTTAGATGTAATACCCATGAGCATCATTTATATGAAAAACAACCTGACCAATAAGATAACACTACATGAAATCGCACAGCATACAGGGTATTCGAGTTCTTATTTTGGAGCTTTATTTCTTGAAAGAACATCCTGCACCCCTATGGATTATTACAACCAGTTGAAAATTCAGAAATCGTGTTCGCTTTTGCAATTCAGTACTATGAAAATAAAAGAGATTGCTTATCATTTAGGCTATTATGATCCGTTTCATTTTTCAAAAACATTCAGATTGGTTATGGAAATATCGCCGAGAGAATATCGCCTGAGATACAAAAGTCAAATGTAAATTTTTAATTGATCAGACCTAACAGGTTTAAAAAAACTATTAGACCTTTGTTGAATTCAAAAACTATTGTTTTATAATATTCAAATCCGAATTAAAGGAGCTTTTATACTTTTTAATATACTCTGATGGTGTCATTCCAAAGAGTTTTACAAACTGCTGTCTGAAATATTTAGGATCTTCAAACCCAACTTCGGCACTTGCCTGCGTAATATTCATATCTTCGGTGAGCATTAACATGGCTGCTCTTCGAATACGAACCGAACGTATAAAAGCATTTAAAGTCTGCCCCGAAATGATTTTGATTTTTGTGTAAAGCGTTCTGTGGCTCATTCCCATTTCGAGCGCAAAGTTTTTAATGGTAAAGTCTCTTTTATGAATATTGGCTTCTACAATATCAATACATTTTTTCAGCATTACCTGATATTCTACCGGAACTTTCTGGGTATTCTCTTTTAGTGTAATGCTGTCTAAAAAATACGTTCGCAGGTTGCTTCTATTTCGCAGTAAAGATTCTACACGTGCTTTGAGTATATCATCGTCAAATGGTTTTGTAATATAATCATCGGCACCATCATTTATTCCCTGCAAATGTGTTTCAGGATTTTTTGATGCCGTGAGCAGAATTACCGGAATATGAGACAAATCGTTGCTTTCTTTTATTTTTCGGCATAATTCCAAACCATTCATTTCTTCCATTGTAATATCGCTTATTACAAGATCCGGCATGTGTTTTTTGGTTAGTTTTAAGCCTTCTTCCCCATTTTCGGCACTGTAAACGACATAGTTTTCCGAGAATAATTTTATCAGATACGCTCTGATTTCGGCATTATCATCAATAATTAAAACGGTGCGTTTTTCAGTAAGCATGATTTTTTGGAAATCACTTTCTGAAACTATAGTATTTGAGGCTGCATTATTTTCTTCAGCATCATCAATTATTAATTCATCAAACAACTGGCTTCTTTGCGGAACGTCATTTGTAATTTCAACATTTTCAAAGTGGCTGTTTCCTTTCAGGAAAGTTAGCTTAAAGGTGCTTCCTTTCCCTATTTCACTTTCGCAGCTTACCTGGCCTTTGTGTTTATCTACAAAATATTTGACAATAAACAGCCCGATTCCAAAACCGGTTCCTATTGAAACTTTTGAATTGATTTGTTTGAATTTTTCGAAAATTACCTCAATATCTTTTTTCTCGATTCCATCACCGCTATCAGAGATTTCAAGAAAAACTTCATCATCACTTTCTGTTACTATAAGATTTATTTTCCCGCCAATTGGTGTGTACTTAAAAGCGTTTGACATTAAGTTGAATAACGAAATCTCAATTTTTTCATAATCGCCGATAATCACAATTTCGTGATCCGGAATTGTAAAATTATAGTTGATGTTTTTATCTTTTGCCTGATTTACAAAACATTGATATACTTCATTACAAAGGTTATTAACATTTATTGGCGATAAACGCAGCGAATCGGCATCATTTTCGGCTTTTCTAAAGAGTAAAAGCTGGTCAACAAGGCTTAAAAGCCTTCTGGCATTTCGGTGCGCAATGGCCAAATCACTTCCCGAAGAACCATTTTGAACATTTTCTTTCTGAACTGCTTTTTTCAACGGATTTATAATCAGTGAAAGCGGTGTTCTAAATTCATGCGAAATATAAGTAAACATGGAGGATTGCTTTTCGGCAATTTCCTTTTCTTTCTTACTTTCTAACTCTGCAATTTTTACTTTATATTTTAGTTTTTCTTTGTTTTTATGATAATCCAGATAAACGAAAAGAAGACCTGCAATACTCAGGATATACAATAAATAAGCCCACCAGGCTCTGTACCAAGGCGGCAGGACTTGTATCGAAACAAGGCTTACTTCTTTGTTCCAGCCTCCTTTAAAATTGGTTGTTTTTACTTTAAATGTATATTTTCCTTCGGGAAGTCTTGAGTAATTTGCTTTTCGGGCCTGACCCACATAATTCCATTGTTCGTCCCAGTTCTCTAAAAAATAAGCATAATTTATTTTATCGGCATTATTATAATCCAGTGCAACAAATTCTAATGATAAAGTGGTTTGATCGTAAGCCAGTTCAACTTCTTTTATTTTTTCAAAATCAGTTGTAATTGCTGCTTTGCTTTCTTCTATTGGCTGATTGTTTACATAAAAATCAGTCAGCAAAACATTATTCTTTTGATTGAACCCTTTTATCGCTTCGGGAAAAAAGATATTGAAACCGTTTATTCCGCCAAAAAGAAATTCTCCCGTCGATAACTGAAGTCCGGCATTAAAACTAAACTGATTGCTTTGAAGTCCGTCGTTTACAGAGAAATTGCGAAAGGTTTTTCTTTTTTTATCAAATCGGCAAATGCCATTATACGTACTCATCCAAAGGTTTCCTTCTTTATCTTCCAATAATCTTAAAATGGTATTGGATGGAAGTCCGTCATCAGATGTAAATCTCTTGAAATTATTAGTTTTACGGTCATACAATACCAATCCGCCTTCTTGTGTTCCGAGCCAAAGATTTTTGTCTTTGTCTTCATGAATACATCGAATTGGATTGCTAAAAGCCATTTTTACAATCTTTCTGATATTTTTTTCTATTGAAAATAATGTACCATAATTGGCACCCCAAAGTTTCCCGTCTTTAGTTTCTATAAGACATTGCAGATTATTAATGGTTCTGTCAAAAAGAACAAAATTATTTTTAGTACGATCAAAAAGATACAAAGAACCTTCGTTAGTGGCACTTGCCCAGATATTAGCTTTTGAATCTTTATAAACAAACCAAATATTCTTTTCAATTTGTTTCGTGTACGGATTGTAACAAGAAAATCGTGTTACGCTATTATCTTTTTTATTAATGCGGTTTATTCCTCCAGCCCAGGTCGAAATCCAGATATCGTTATTATTATCGCGGGTAATTCCGGTTATAAAAGTGCTTGAAAGGGTGTTGCTATAATTGACGTACGTATTATTTTTTCGGTTCCAGTATTTTAAACCTGCACCATCTGTACCCACCCATATATTCCTTTTTTCGTCTTCGCAAAAAGACAAAATAAAGTTTTCGGCAGGGTCTTTTGCATTGTATCTAATGCTTTTAAAATATTTAGGTGTGTTGCTCAACATACTGATTCCACCTCGTAACGAGCCAAACCATTTGTTTCCTGACTTATCTTCGTATAAACTCCAAACCGAATTGCTTTTGGCCAGCTGATTGTCTTGTATGTTATTTTGGGCAATTGCTTTTTGATTTGTTCTGTCCACTTTAAAAATCCCGCAGCCGTCTGTTGTGATCCAGATTTCTTTTTTCTTATCCAAAAGAATATCGGTAACACTGCATTTTACTGTAAAATAATTTCCTGAAAGTGCACCAGATTTTGTATTGAAAAGAAAAAGTCCTTCATCAGTTCCTAACCAGAGATTTCCATCAGAAGCTAATTTCATTGCCTTTACTTCTTTGGAAAGTGGAAAAACTACTTTTAAACTTTTAGCAGTATAACTGTAACTGCAAACTCCAACATTTCTAACGTAAACCCAACAATGCGCCTTCCTTTTATCATCCTGAAGTGCAATCGCATCATAATTGCTGACACTCTTACTGCCCAATACATTTAACGGAATATGTTTTCCGACAAAAGAGCCATTTTCAAAAGTAATTAAGCCTAAATTTTGAGAAGCAATTAATACCAGATTCTCAGACACAGACCTCATTTGATGAATGATATCTTTTAGAACTTTTGGTTTTTGATCCGATAAAGTAAACTGAACAGGATTAAATCTGTTATTGGTTTTATTGTAAACGCAGACACCATTTGCACCTCCAACCCAGATATTTTTTTTAGAATCACCTTCTATATTATAGATTGTATTAAAAGGCAGTGATTTTTCGTCGTTTATTCTGTTTCTGAAAACCTTAAAATTATAGCCGTCGTATCGGTTTAAGCCATCGTAAGTTCCAAACCACATAAACCCTTCGCTGTCCTGAAATATTGTAGTTACGGAATTATTTGATAATCCGTCAGATATATCCAAAAACTTAACGGGATAATCTTGCGAATATCCTGTAAATGAAAAGCCTAGCAGCAGAAGATATAGAACAAAATGCTTCAAAGTGTAATTTTTAAAATACTTGTAAAAAGTACAATTATAAGCTAATTTGATAATATTTTACAAAAATTACAATATAAAAATTATATTTTGCCCTTTGTTTATAGGATTTTTATAGCGGTTCGTTCTTTTTAATAAACTTATACCTATGTTTTTGTCATTGCGAGGAACGAAGCAATCTTATTTGCTGAATCAATTTTTAGTGCGGTTGCTTCGTTCCTCGCAATGACGTTCTTTGAGGTTATTTTTATTTTCTATTCATTAAATTCTCAATTTCAGATAAAGAAATTTTCGGATTTGCACCCGGCGAACCTGCAACCAGAGCGCCCATTGCACAAGCAAAATCTAAAGCTTGCTGCGGTTTTTTATCTGTAAGTAAAGAGGTTACTAAAGTGGCTAAAAAAGAATCTCCGGCACCAACGGTATCTGCAACTACGATTGGGTAACCATTATTTTCATAAAAAATGCCTTCCCATAATAGTAAAGCACCATGTTTTCCTCTTGTTACGCAAATTCCTTTTACGTCTGCCAGAGAAGAAATGAAATTCATATTCTCTTTTAAATCGGTATGTGGAAAGTTTAAAGCCGATGCTATTTCTAAAATTTCTTCATCATTGAACTTAACAAAATTGGCAGATTTCATTAATTGTTCGAGAATTTCATAGGTATAATGGGGCTTTCTTAAATTGACATCGAATACTTTGTAGACATTTGATTTTAAAAGTTCTTCAAGTGATTTTCTTGAAACTTCATCTCTGCAGACCAAACTTCCATAAATTAAAACATCGGCATCGACGGTTAATTTTCTGGCTTCATCATTTAAAATAATTTTATCCCAAGCCGACGGATATTTTATTTCATAAGTTGCAGATCCGGTTTTATCTAAAGTTACGTTTACCAATCCGGTTGGGAAATCTTTTGAAGCAATTATGGAAACGGTTTCGAGTCCTAAATCTTTTACGGTTTCTAGAATGGCTTTTCCGTCTTCGTCATTTCCTACGCAGCTAATCATGGCAACATCGCATCCTAATGATTTCATTCTTAAAGCTACATTCAACGGTGCGCCGCCTATCTTTTTTTCATTGGTAAAAACATCCCATAGCACTTCACCGTAAGCAATAGCTTTAAGTTTTTTTTCGTTACTCATTCCTAATTTGTTTTTGTTAATCCTGAAATATAAAGTTATACTTTTAATTAAAACTGACCTAGAAATTGATTATTGCATAATGTTTTTTGCAATTATCAAATACTCCTAGCGGAGTATTCGTTATGTGTTGATTTTTTTTCTACCGATATAAAACTCCTAGCGGAGTTAATCTATAATGTCTTAATTGTTTCTCATAGAATATCTCGGAGAGATTAAATATCGGCAGCATTCAAGATCACATCTTGAAAATTTGTCCCGTAGGGACTACACATTTAATCCAATAAAAACATACTTATTCTTTAATATTGAGTATTGCAAAAATTTCTTGCTTAAGTGATGCTTCACGAGCAGTTATGGAATCATTACCGAAAGCATTCATATCTCTTTTTGCAAATCCGGCTTTCAAGATTTCTATAGTATCTGTTACTTCCTGATCAAAAGAGGCTTCTATAGATCCTTTAAATTTTTCAGAATAACGAATCTTGTAGAATTTTCCAACACTCTCAGAAGAACCTATTGAAGAACCTCCTTCTGCTTTATATCTTATTCCGTCAATATTGTAAATCAAATAATCAATTTTAGCCCCTTTATATTTGCTGTGTGAAATACATTTTCCAACTGTAACTTTGCCATTTAACTTAATATCTTTTCTTATAAGATATCCTTCAAAAAGTAAAAATAAAAAAAATAAAAAGCCTAAAATGATAAGAACTACTGAGATTTTTCCAATTATTTTAAGTCCTATTTCCTTCATAATTATTCTTTTTACTAATTTGTCTACTACGATATTAAACAAATATAACGTAAACGCTGCCTAGCTTTTATAAAAATCTTAAAGATATAAAACAAAAAAACTGTGCAAAGTCAAAAGACATTAACACAGTTTATTTTATGATGAAACTGTAAATATTAATCCAATAAAAAAACAATCAATCCACGTGCGCCATGCGCACCTAAAACCAATGATTGCTCAATATCAGCAGTTTTTGAAGGTCCGGCAATAAAAGTTCCGAAACCATATTCCTGATTTCCGATTCGATCATAAGCTTGCTGCATTGTGCGAATAATATCTTTTTTATGAACAATTATCGCCAAATATTGTGCAATAAAAGGCGCAATTCGCTGTCCTAAAATATCATCGGTTACCCAAAGTGCACTGTTTTCTGCAACTCCAAAATGAGCTTTTATAACAGTTAATTCAACATCCTGAAGCGAATGCGGATCAACATTATTCCAATCCAGAGAAGCAATTTCTGAAAGCTCCGGAAGCGTTGTAATTAATCTCTTTTGAAGATTGTAATGTGATTTTATATAATTAATGATTTCATTGTAATTAGAAACCTCAACGGGATCTCCTCCAATACCTTTTAAAACTGTTTTGTAAGTCTCTAGGATATCAAAATCTTCTGAACCTAAAACACTTAAATCCGGCAGGTCTGTCACTAAATCGGGTTGGTTTAGTTTTATTCTATTTAAAATTTCAGCTTTACTGCTCATTGTCTTTTGCTTTAGATTCTCTCGAATTTTTCTTGTACCATTCTCTAAAAGATTCCTCGGGAACATCTGGCATTTCGCGCTGATCGTACCATTTATTCAATTTATTATTGACCATTACGGGAACATTTTTCATCACAAGTCTTCCTGATTTTCCTGCGATATTAAAAATCGTTGGGTTGGCTAAAACTGTTGCCATCGTTTTCATTGCAATGGTTTTTACTTTTGGCGTATAACCGTCTTTTACCAAAACCTGACGCCATTTGTACAATTGATCGTGAATATCAATTTTAACCGGACAAACGTTCGTACAAGAACCGCAAAGCGTACTGGCAAAAGGAAGATCGGCATTTTTGCTCATATCTAAATTGGGTGCCAAAATAGAACCAATTGGTCCGGCAACTGCATTATGATAACTGTGTCCTCCGCTTCGTCTGTAAACAGGACAGGTATTCATACAGGCACCACAGCGAATACATTTTAAGGAATTTCTGAAATCTTCTCGTCCTAACTGCTTGCTTCTGCCGTTATCGACAATTACGATATGAAGTTCTTTCCCGTCTCTTGGTTTCTTGAAATGGCTTGAAAAAGTCGTTATCGGTTGTCCTGTTGCGCTTCTTGCCAATAATCTCAGGAAAACACCTAAATGTTTACGCTGCGGAATTAGTTTTTCAAATCCCATACAGGCAATATGAACATCAGCTAAATGCGCGCCCATATCGGCGTTTCCTTCGTTGGTGCAAACTACAAATTCTCCGGTTTCTGCAATAGCAAAATTAACTCCGGTTAAAGCTACTTTTCGGGTTAAGAAGGTATTTCTTAAACTATGACGTGCCGATTCGGTTAAGTATTGCGGATCAAAATTTCCTTTTTCTGTTCCTAAGTGTTCGTGGAAAGTTTCGCTTACGTCTTCTTTCTTAAGATGAATAGCTGGTAAAACAATATGACTTGGCGGTTCTTTACGAAGCTGCACAATATATTCACCTAAATCTGAGTCGATAACTTCTATGCCTTTTTCGGCTAAATAATCGTTTAAATGACATTCTTCTGTAAGCATTGATTTTGATTTTACCATTTGCTTTACATCATGTTTTGCCATGATCGAATGCACTATTTCATTATGTTCTTTTGCATCGGCTGCCCAGTGTACAATGATTCCATTTCTTTGCGCATTAGCCTCAAATTCAACTAAATAATCATGAATATTAGAAAGTACATTGGCCTTTATTTGGGATGCTGTTTCACGTAATAATTCCCAATCCTTAATTTGATGTGCCGATTTATCACGCTTTGCACGAACAAACCAAAGTGTTTCATCATGCCAGTTGACACGCTCTACATCTTTGTTGAACTTTGCTGCGGCTTCGCTGTGCTGTATTATTTTTTCTGAAGACATCTTTTGTCAGTTAAATGTTTTTACCATTAAGGTATTAAGTTAATTAAGCCAAACTTTATGAACTTAAATGCTTAAGGATAAAAGAAAATTAAGCTTCAATTTTAAATAGTTTCTCTGTTTTAGCATTAAGTCAAGCTTTATGAACTTAATATCTTAATGGTAGAAAAAGAAATTTATGTTTATCTTAAATTTACTTCGTTTTCGAGTGAATTTAATATTTCAGCAATATGAATGGTTTTTATTCTGCTTTTTTGTCTTTTTAAAATTCCCTCTAAATGCATTAAACACGACATATCACCGCCTGTAATATAATCTACATTGTGGCTTTCGTGATCTTTAATTCGGTCTTGCCCCATTTTTACAGAAATGGCTTCTTCGGTTACACAAAATGTTCCTCCAAAACCGCAGCATTCATCTTTTCTCGTTAAAGCAACTAAATCAAGTCCTTTTATGTTGTGCAGTAATTGTTCTGGTTTGGAGAAAAATGGTGCGTTTAATTCCGACATTTGAGAAAGATGTAATCCACGTTGTCCATGGCAGCTTACGTGCATTCCCACTTTAAAAGGAAAACTTCCGTCGATATGGTCGATTTTTAAAATATCAGTTATAAATTCTGTTAGTTCAAAAACGGTGTTTCTAATTTTTGCCGCTGCTTCTTCATTTTTTTCGTCATGCAAATGATCTTTTACATGAAGTACGCAGCTTCCTGAAGGGCAGACAATATAATCAAATCCGGTAAAATTGGCTATAAAATTAGCATCACAGCCTTTTGTTAAATGCGCATAACCGCTGTTTGCCATTGGCTGGCCACAGCAGGTTTGTCCCATCGGAAAATGAACCTCACAGCCTAATTTCTGTAAAAGTTCGTATGTCGCGATCCCCACTTTCGGATAAAACTGATCGACATAACACGGTATAAATAGTCCGATTTTCATATTCTTGGTAATTATTATTTTTTTCACGCAGATTTTAAAAGATTTAGGCAGATGCACGCAGATTTTTTAAATTAGATCTGCTTAAATCTGCAGAATCTGCGTGAAAAAAATCTATTAAATCCTTTAATCTGTGGCATAAATTTTTAATGTTTGTAAAACTTCAAATCAATCAAATCATTCTGGATTGGTTTAGGATTCCAGTTCTGGTGAATTGCCAATGCAGCTCCCAAAGCACTTGCCTGCGCCATTGATGCGGCATAAACCTCTACATCTGGAAAAGCTTCGGCTAATAAATTCATATAAATGGAATTTTTGCTGAAACCTCCGTCTACAAATATTTTCTTTACCGGACTGTTATGAATGACTAAATTAGTTGAAAAAACTTGTTGTTCTACTAAATCTAACATTAATTGATGATAAGCGATTTCATAGCTTTTAAATGTTGAAAGGTCTCTTTTTTGAAAAGGGCATTCTTTCAGGATGTCAAAATTATACTTTTTAGGATAAATAATTTGAAAATTTAAAGCTCTTAAATTTGAAACGACATTTTTATCAAAATAAACATCTTTGTACGTATCAACCGGAACGTTAAAATGTTCTGCTAAACGTTTGGTCTGTACTTCGTGTTCGTTTCCTGCAAAAAGTCTCGCAGCTTTTACAGGTTTTTCTGTGTATTGTAAATAACACAAACAATCGTGTTGTAACTCTTCAAAAGTCAACGGTTTATTGTTGAACGGATTTAAGGAAATACTCCAGGTTCCTGTTGATAATAAAACAAAAGGCTCGGTAAAGTTTATGGTATACGGAATTATCGCCGATGAACTATCGTGAAGCCCTGCTCCTACAGCTAAACCTTCTTTATTTTTTATAACATCTTTTCCGTTATAAAGCGGCGGAATTTTACCTGAAATGCCTTCATTTTTTAACCATTTGTGGTATTTCATTTTTTTGAAATTCCAAAGATTGGTATGACAGCCCACGCTTGTAATATCGGCGTAAGCTTCATTGGTTAAAAGAAAACTCAAAAACTGCGGCAGGTGTAAACAATATTGCACCTTTTTAAACAAGTCCGGTTTTTCTTCTTTTAAACGGTAAATCTGCATTCCTGAATTTAAGCTTCCCAAAACGGGAGAAGCTGTTTTTACGGCAAATGCTTCTTTTCCTTTGTATTTTTTATAGAAATCGTTTTTTAAATCCTCTGGATAATCTTTTAAATAATTATACAGAGGAGTTAAAACTTTTCCTTCTTTATCAATGTAGACAAAACTAGCACCGTAAGTACTAAAATTGATGGCTTTTAAAACATAATTAGTTAAAGTTTTTATTTCTGACAAGCGCTCAAAAATCCAGTTTTTAAGCACTTCTATATCTTCGCAGGGAAAACCGTCTTCGTCGACCGTTTCGTCAAAATTGACTGATTTCTCCCAAACAATTCTATAGTTTTCATCAAATAAAAATACTTTTTTGTTTGTTTTACCAATATCAAAAATTGCAACTACATTCATTTAATTTAGTTATGAGTTATGAGTTATAAATTATGAGTTAACGAATTATGTTTTTGTTAAGTTTTTTTATCAACTTATAATTCATAATTCAAAACTCATAATTACAAACCAGTAGCTAATGTTTTTAATCCTCTTTCTCCAATAAGATTTTTTCTAACAGAAAGGCTTCTGTATAATTCTACCGGATTTAAAGCGGCTCCTGAACGCAAACGAGCTTCAGCAACTAATGCGCGAACGTCTGTACGGAAAGCGTTTTGAAGAATTTCCTGTGCTTTTACTACGTCATTTTCCTGTTGTGCTTGTTCTAATGCTTTTCTGTCTACAGAAAGTGCCTGTGCGTAAGCAATCATAATGGCTTCAACAGATTGTAATAAATCTTCTAATGGATCTTTAATGTTGTGCGAAGCGTCAATCATCCAGCCTAAATCTTTGGCGTGGTTCATTCCTCTTGCGTCCATTCCTTCTACCAATTCATTGAAAATCAAAAATAATTGATATGGTTTTAAGGCTCCGGCTGTTAAATCGTCATCGCCGTATTTTGAATCGTTAAAGTGGAATCCGCCCAGTTTGTTTTCCATTAATAATAAGGAAACAATCTGTTCGATATTAGCGTTTGGCAAATGATGTCCTAAATCGACTAATGTTTGTGCTTTATCTCCTAGTTTTTTTACGTAAGAATACGATTGTCCCCAGTCTGCAACTGTTGTAGAATAAAAGTTAGGTTCGGCGCATTTGTATTCTAAAAATAGTTTCCAGTTTGAAGGTAATGCATCGTAGATTTCTTCTAAACTTTCTAAGGTATTTTGGTATGCTTTACGAAAGTTTAACTGCCCCGGAAAGTTAGAACCGTCTGCAAGCCAAACGGTTAAAGATTCAGATCCTAATTCGATTCCGTGTTTAATCACTTCAATATTGTGTGCGATTGCTTGTTTACGAACGGCTTTATTTACGTTTTGTAATGATCCGTATTTGTATGTATGTTCTGCGTCTGCCTGATCCTGAAATGTATTCGAGTTCATGGCATCAAACTTTAAATTGTGCTGTGACGCTAATGTTTTGATTGCTTTATAATCTTGTGGAATATCCCACGGAATATGAAGCGAAATGGCTCCTGAAGCGTTGTTTAATTTATGAAGCAATCCAACATCTTCGATTTTTTCTTCGATTGAACGTGGTTCTCCGCCTCCGGCAAAACGTCCGAATCTTGTTCCTCCTGTTCCTAAAGCCCAAGATGGGATTGCGATTTGAAAATCGATTAGTTTTTGGATAATCGCTTCTGCATTATCAATTTCTGATGTTGTAAAAACAAGTTTGTTTTGGTGTTTTTTTAATAAATCTTCGTTATGAGATTCGATGTGGTTTGATCCGATTAACATAGTTATTGATATTTTAATAGAGTTACAATATATGAATTTTAGACGCAGATTTGACGGATTCGCTATCGCGAAGACGCGGAAAAAAACGGATTTTTATAAGATTGAATTAAAAAAATCCGTTTTTTTCCGCGTTTTCGCGATAGCGAATCTGTTTCATCCGCGTTCTATGTCCTTATATTTAATATTTTTCACTTAAAATTTTTACACTGAACTCTGGTTTAACTTTACTATTTTATGGCAATTGGTCTGCTTATAAAAATGGGATGTCTAAAAAAATCTAACGTTCGAAAGAATTCGAACGCTAGACCACAAAAAACCACTTTTGCTTAAACAAACTTATAAAAAAACTTAAATAATTTTTATCTATAAAAGCCCATTGCTACGCCGCCGTCTACGTTTAAGGCGTTTCCTGTCGATTTGTTCAGGAAACCTCCAACAAACGCAAAACAAGCATTTGCGATATCATCCGGCAATATGATTTCATTCAATAACGTACGTTTTGCATAGTATGCCGGTAATTCTTCTACCGTGATTCCGTATGCTTTTGCACGACCTTCTGCCCATCCTCCAGACCAAATATTTGAATCTGAGATTACAGCATCAGGATTTACAGTGTTTACACGAATTTTATCGGCTCCTAATTCGGCGGCCATTAAACGTGTTAAATGCGCCTGAGCGGCTTTTGCAGAACCGTAACCCGGATTATTTGGACCGGCTACTACTGCATTTTTAGAAACAATGTTTACAATATCCCCTCCAAAACCTTGTTTGCGCATTACTTCGATTCCGGCTTTAGAAACAATAAATTGTCCTTTTACCAAAATATCATATAATCTGTCCCACTCTTCAAGCGTATGTTCTGCAATAGATTTAGAAATACTGATTCCGGCATTGTTTACAATAATATCTGCACCGCCAAAAGCTAAAGAAGCTTGGTCTAAAGCTAATTCTGTACTTTTTTCATCCGTAACATTTAATAAAGTGCTTGAAACTGCATCTTTACCAAAAGCTTTTATAAACTCAGCTGTTGCGCCTTCTAAACGCTCTTCGTTGATATCATTGATTACTACACAAGCACCTTCCTGAGCAAATTTCTTCGCAATAGCTTTACCAATTCCGCCTGCAGAACCTGTAATTACAGCTACTCTTCCTGACAATGCTTTTGGTTTTGGCATACGCTGTAATTTTGCTTCTTCTAATAACCAATATTCAATATCAAATGCTTCTTGGTGCGGTAATGAAGTATATTCTGAAACTGCTTCAGCACCTTTCATTACGTTTACGGCATTGATATAATATTCTGATGCTAAACGTGCCATCGTTTTATCTTTTGCAAAAGTGAACATCCCTACTCCCGGATATAAAATCACCACCGGATTTGGGTCACGCATTGCAGGAGAATTCGATTTCTTGCAGGCATTATAATAGTCTTTGTACATAGCACGGTAAGCTTCAAAAGCCGGAGCTAATTTTGCTTTTACCGCATCAACATCTGATAAGTCTTCGTTTGGATCTAATGTTAAAACCAGCGGACTGATTTTTGTTCTTAAAAAGTGATCCGGACAAGATGTTCCTAACGGAGCTAATTTTGAAAGGTCATTTGAATTAATGAATTCCAATACTCTTGCATCATCTGTATAATGTCCTATCATTTGACGTTCTGATGAACAGAAACCTCTTAAAATTGGAGCTGCTTTTGCTGCTTTTAATTTACGGTCTGCTTCTGGAAGACTTTCGATTTTCTGACCTCCAAAAACCGGACGTTTTTTGCCGTAGTTATTCTCTAAATATTCAGCACATTTTTCGATTACTTCCAGCGTATTGATATAACTTTCGTATGCAGTCTCTCCCCATGTAAAAAGACCGTGAGAACCTAGCATGATTCCGCGTAGTTTTTTTCCTTTTTTTGCAGCTTCTTCTAAACAGCTTCTTAATTGAAGTCCTAAGTCAAAGCCCGGGCGCTGCCAGCCTACCCAGCCAATTTCTCCGTCAAATAATTCTTCGGTGATTTTTGCACCGTCTTTTGCTGCAGCGATTGCAATTGCCGCATCTGGATGAAGGTGATCAATATGTTTAAATGGCAAAAAACCGTGCAAAGGCGTATCAATAGATGGCGCTTTTGAAGCCAAATCGAAAATACAATGATTGAATAATTCTACCATTTCATCTTCAAACTCGATTCCTTTATAAACTTTTTCAAGATTACGTAATCTGTCTAAATATAATGCTGCACAGCCAGATTTTGTCAATGTACCAATATCTCCTCCAGAACCTTTAATCCACATAACATCTGAACTTGCTCCTGTTAAGGGATCTTTGTCTGTAATTTTTACAGAAGTATTTCCTCCTCCATAGTTAGTCAATCTTAAATCGGCTCCTAAAAGGTTCGAACGATAAATGAAAAGCGCTACTTCATCTCCTGCTAATGCTGCTGCTTTAGCTTCATCCCAAAGATAGCTCACATGCTTAAAATTCATATTTTTTGTATTTGTATTTGACATTGTTATCATATATTTTTTCAAGTATTTACAAAGAATTCCCAATTCCGACCAAAACGATCGAAAGCATTATCAATCCGATCCCCCAAATAAAAGTTCTGAATGTTTTTTTAGAAACACCCTGCCACTCTTTCAAATAGAATCCCCAAAAGTTTGCTGTTAAAATAATGGTTGCCATATGCAGAATCCATGAACTGGCACCGTTTCCTAATTTACTTTCGCCCATTCCGTAGAAGAAAAACTGCAAGAACCACATTGTTCCGGCAAGTGCAGAAAACAAAACGTTTTTGGTTATTGGTGTTTCTTTATTGGTATAATCACCAATTGATCTGTTTTTAAAATTAAGGTACAAACACCAAATAAAATTGGTTGTTAAACCTCCCCAAAGCAAAACGATATAGGTTACATTGTTTTGAAATAATGGATTACAGCCATTTATGACGGCCTGCTCTGCCATTGGTTTTCCAGCTTCGATTCCGTAATTAAAAAAAGAACTTAAAATTCCAGAAATTACCGCAATGATTAAACCTTTTACAAGACTGAAATCTTTGTCTTTATCTTCGTGTCCAACTGCAAAATCTTTTTCTTTTAGGATTCCGGCTTTTCCAGAAATTGCAATTCCCAAAAGACAGACTGCAACACCTAGTAAAACCAATCGTCCGCCAGTAGTTGACAACATATCACTAAACGAAATTTTACCTTCTGTTGGGTATAAATCATAATATATAGAAGGAACTAGGGCTCCAAATGCAGAACAGAATCCTAAAATGATGGAGTTTCCAAGTGACATTCCTAAATAACGAACGCCAAGACCGTATGTTAATCCTCCAATTCCCCAAATCAACCCCATTGAAAAAGTAAAGGTTTTGATGGCTGGCGAAGCTGTAATGATAATTTCAGTAAAATTTGGAATCGTTAAATAAGCTGCAATTGGCGGTACAATTAACCAGGAAAAAAAACCGCCTACAAGCCAGTAGCTTTCCCAAGCCCAATCTTTAACTTTTTTAAAAGGCATATAAAAACTACCTGAAGAAAATCCTCCGATAGAATGAAAAATGATTCCTAATAATGATTCCATTTAATAATTTTGTTTGTGGTTAATTGCGATAGTTAATTTCGTTTTGTAAAATAATATAATGTAGAAAAGAAAACTGTCCTGTACTATCCTTTATGATTCGTGTATTTTTTGTTAAAAGTGCGCATTAATTGCAAAGATCAATTCAATTGTATTCGAAAAATAAATTTAAAAGTGCTACTTTAGCAATCGATTTCGTAATTATTATATCCGCTATTTAGTATAACTGCCTGAAAATAAAGAGTACTTTTATTTTATCGCTGTTGTTTGTAAGGAAAGTAGTAAAATCAGTATATGAAGCCGTTTTTAGGATTGCTTTTTATAAAATTATAATTAAAAAAAAATGTTTCATACCCCTAACCTGAAACAGATTGCAAAATACCAGCATGATTAAATTAATTAAAATAGACGAAGATTCGAGGATTCCCAAATACAAACAAATTGTTGACTCGATTTTGCAGAATATTGCTAACGGAAATTTAAAAATCAACCAAAAAATCCCTTCAATAAACAGTTTCAGCGAAGAGTTTTACATGTCGCGTGATACGGTTGAAAAAGCCTATAATATTTTAAAGGAAAGAAAAATCATTTCTTCGATTAGAGGAAAAGGCTATTATATTACCCGAACAAAACTGGAGTCGAAAGTAAATATTTTGTTTTTGTTTAATAAACTGAGCGCTTACAAAATGAAAACGTACAGCTCGTTTATTGATACTCTTGGTGCCAATGCGCATACTGATCTTCATATTTACCATTGCGACGAAACGCTGTTTTTAAATTTATTGGATAAGTTTGAGGGGGCTTATGATTATTATGTTATTACGACGCATTTTAAAACAGATGAATTAAAACATTTAAGTTTTACGGATGAAGTTGCCAAAGCCATTCAAAGAATTCCGGAAGAGAAATTGGTTTTAATGGATAATATCAAACTTTCGCATGAAGGTGAAATCATTAAAATTTATCAGGATTTTGAAAATGATATTTACAATGCGCTGAAAGAAGGTTTAACGAAAATCACCAAATACAAAAAATTAATTTTAGTATATCCTGATAAAGCAGTTTATCCGTATCCGAGAAGAATTTTGCACGGTTTCAGAAAATTTTGTGTGGAGCACGAAATCAACTTTGAGATTCTTAGTGAAGTTTATGACGATATGATTCTTAAAAAGGGGGACTTATTTATTACTATTGAAGAATCAGATTTGGTTAATTTAATGAAACAGATTCGGGATGAAGAATATGTTTTAGGGAAAGATATCGGAGTTATTTCTTATAATGATACACCTTTAAAAGAATTACTGGGCATAACCGTAATGTCTACTGATTTTAATATTATGGGAGAAACTGCTGCCAGAATGATTTTGAATAAAGAGAAAGGCCAGTTTAAGGTGCCTTTTAATTTTATTGATAGAAATTCTATCTAAGCTACTAAGGTTCTAAGTTTTTTTATACATAGATTAAACCTCCAAAATGCAATGAATTTGGAGGTTTTTATTTTAAGTAAATAAAACAAAACTCAATCCCAACCTTTTTACAATTTATTATATCATTATAATAAAAGTAAGTCTATGAAAAATATACTTTATGTATTGCTGATTCTGTCTTGTATACTTTTTAATTCCTGCAAGGCAAAATTAAAATATTACCCTTTTTCAGATACGCCTTATTCTATATTTATGAAAGGTACTAAAAGCGGCGTAATGGTTACTTCTACCAAACAAGTTCTTATTCCGCCAAACTATGAGACAATAGATCGGTATTTGGTTGGTGAAACTTACCCGCCAACATCAAAGCAGATTTTTTATATTGGATATTATCCGCTAGACACCATTACCTGGAATTCCAAAAGTTTTCTATTTAATGTAAATGGTAAGTTGATATATACTTTTGATGAAGGTGAAAGTATAAAATCACTTTTTCACTATAATAAACAGCTTTATCTTATAACCAAAAAACAATTTTTAGGTGAACAAACAATTCCCGAGCAGACCAATCTTATAAAATTTGATGACAAATTACTTCGTTTAGATGATAATAAAGCGAGTGAAATTTGTAGTTATCCTGTAATAACACACCTTGATAAAAATATGATTTATCTTAATAGTGACAATCAATTTGGATATTTCGATCTCAATACAGATAAAAAGATTCTATTAAAATTGTATAAAGATTTTCAAAGCTATTTATATGTAAAAAAGAAAAATGAAATTTGGGCGCAGAAAAGCAATTCAGAAACCGGAAAACCAAATCCATATTATGATACCGCTATTGACAGTACATTAAACGTCAAACCTAATACTGCCAAAAATGTACTAATGGCTTATGATAAATATTATTTTTCTGAAACTGAAAAAGGGATTCAGATTGTTGATTTTGATGGAACAATTTCTCCTTTTGCCTATCCTTTTCTTGAGTCTGTAAAACAGAGAGCAGCTCATTATGCTGATATCCATCCAAATTATGACATCATTGTAGATAAACTTTTTGCTTTTTCACTTCAAAAAGAAGGAGCTATAATGGGAATTATTGATCAAAGCGGAAAGATTATCCTGCCTGCCGAATTTAATCTAATAGGGATGCAGACAATACATTTTTATTATCAGCCAAGTAAAGAGTTATTCCAATTTTTCAAGGATAATAAATTATTAAACTTTTATTATTTTACGGTTAAAAATGAAGATAAGCATGATGTATATGCTTTATACAACCAAGATGGACAGGAAATTATAAAATTAAAAGAAGACAAAAACGATCGTTGGACGTATCAGTTTGATTTAATGGAACAAAATCGACTGCAAATTAAGTTCCAATGCAGTAATAAAACTAAAACATATGATTTAAAAACTAAAGAATTAATAGCTATTGGACCAAGACAATATTAAGCTTTTTAGAGGTGCTGAGATACTAAGGTTTTTAAAACCTACATATTAAAGTAAAAAAAAACCTCGCCAGTTGACGAGGTTTTAGTTGTATTATTTTTTTGATTCTTCGATAGAAACTTTTCTGAACTCTTTTAAAAGTTTTTCGATTTCTAAAGTAGCTTTACGTGCTCTTGGTCCTGCAGCTTTGATACCTTTTTCAGTTAAAGATTCAGCTTCTGCTTTGAATGTGTCAATTTCGGCGTTGATTTTTACTAATAGATCTTTCATGCTTATAATTATTAAATTAAGGCGCAAAAATAGAAGTTTGATTGATAGTTACAACATATTTGCTGTTAAAATTATCATTGTTTTTTGTTCTTTAAATTAACCTAAAATTTACGAATCACATTTTGCTAAATCATCTTTTTGCAATAAACTATTAATCAGACAATTATTATCAAAACAAAATTTCAGAACTTATTTAAACATGTTTTAAAATAGGTTTATAAAAAAATAAAATGATTTTAAAGTATAAGATTTTCGCTTAAATTTTTATTTCGCCACTGAGAATGTGTGGAATTTTTCCCCAATTGATTGTCTATTTACATGCAGAACTTTAAAATACAGGTTAAATATTAAGATTTTGTTATTATCTATCTTAAATGAGGTTAATATCAAACTCATTTTATGCTTATCTTAATTTTAGCTGAAAGCTGCTTTGCCAGATTGGTTACATAATTGGTAAAATAAACAGAATCCTTAAAGTTTGTATCTGCGCTTAATTCCCATCCCGCTATCGGATAGTAACTTATTTCCTCCTTGTTCTTTATTTTCAGTTTTATGAGATAAGAATCTGTCAGCTGTCCCGTTTTTGGTGCTTCAATATAACCTTTATAAACATTTTTAGGAACAATAACAGCTGTTCCTAAAATCCATTGACGTTCGTAAGTCAATTTATCATGTTGAATAAAACACACAAAATCTCCAGCTTCAACTACCTGCAGCGGGTTTTGGTTGTTAAGGTTAGAAAGCGTTACAAGCAGCATTTCGTTTCCTTTTAAACCATTCAGCGAAACTGTATTTTTATAGCCATACATTCCCGGCCAGATCGAAGTTGTTTCCTGTGCCTGATATTTATTTCCTGAGGCTTTCCAATTTTGATAGTTGTAACTTAAAACCGAATTAACCGGACCTTCGCTTACGATTTTAAAAGTTGTTTTTTCAATATTATTTAAAGTGTCAGCCGCAAGTATTCCGAGTCTGTTGATTTTATTGTCATTAGTCAATAAGGCAAAACCTCCTAAACCAGCCGAATTTCCAACAGGAAAAATATCTCTTCCCCAGTCGTACATTACATGATAATTATCTTCAACGGCGCCTTTGCTGTTGATTCCAACATCTTCCGGCGTTATTCCCGGTAATTTTTTTCCAAAGACATCTTTTGAGTTTCTTCCATCTAAATAATGCCTGAAACCTACTTTATCATTTTCCCAGGTTGGTCCGTCAGTTTGGTATTTTTGATAGCCTAATTTTTTATGTACTTGGTCTGCCATTAAAACTTCCTGCGTATCCGGATGAACAGGAAGGTTTTTCCCTTCTCTTTTTCCAAATCGTACACTTGTTTTTATTGGATATTTAGGATTTTTATTTGACCAATTCAGCACTATTGTTTTTTCTTCATTTGGAGAAAAATTGGTTACAAAAAAAAGTTCATCCCATTTTCCATCACTGTTTAGGTCATTAACCTGTGCAGGAATAGTATCATCCTTAAAAAGTAAAACCGGATAAGTTCCTAAATCTTTATTTGTTGTAAGCTGATTTCTTTTTACAGTAATCGCTTTTTGAAATAATTCTATATTAGAAGTGTTTTTTAAAACAATCTTATTTTCTTTAGAAAGTTTTTGCTGCGCCTGGCACGACGCAAAAATTAGTGTAGAGAATGCAATTGAGGTGCAAAGTTTAATTGTACTTTTCATTCTTTTAATTTTAAACCAATTTAAGTATTAAAATGAAATTAATTATAATTCCTCTCTAAATTTACAGCACAAAAACATTTTCTGTATCCTGCGCTTCCCTGTTTGGTTTAAATAAAATGCAAAAAGTTTTTTTGCAATTTTAAAACTGTGTCATAAAAAACAAAGCTTTTTGAAAACTGTCAAGCTGGGTATGGCTAACTGCCGGATTCGAAAATTTAATTTCCGGAATTTTTGAGATAAAATCTGAAGTGTCTTTAAAATAGGAATTTAATTCTTTTAAAAGCTCATTTCTTGATTTTGATGCATCTATAAGTTTTAAATTTTTAATCTCGTTAAAATAAAGCAAACTATTATGTAAATGTTTATTGAAGAAACAAACCATTACATTAGTTCCCTTTTTTTCTAATTTTAAAAAATCTATTAATTCTGATTTGTCATATACAACAAATATAGAACGTTCAAAATCTTTGGGTTTACTTCCGTTTTCTAACAAGAAAGAATCTTCAGAAAATTCAAACTCTTTTTTAAAACTTCTTCTAAACATTTTTAAAAAAACACCCTGATTATCTCTAACTAAAACACTCTCCTTTTTCATTGTTTCTTATAAAATTATTTTAAAAAAGACTTCAATTAAACCTTTGTAACATGCGTTACATTGTTTTCTACAAATGCGACTAATTTTTCAATATCTCGTTCATTTCTGGCATTATTAGCTATAGAAATAATATAACCGTTTCGTTCTTTCACATACAAAAAGAAAAAATCTTTAGTAAGCATTGCTTTTTCAATTTTACTCCATTTATGTTTAAATCTTCCTAATGGTGACTGCACATAGATAAAAGTATTAGTAAAGTTAAACCGGTATTTGTTTATAAAATTTTCAGACTGAAGTAATCTTTTTGCCAGTCTAAAAATGATTTTACAAATAGAATTTACAACAGAGTACTGAATCATTAAAAACAAAACAACAAACAATAAACTCCTTATTATCCAATCAATTAAGTCTTTACCATTTTTCAGGTCAATAAAAATCAAGAAGAATAATATAATAGAAAAGAGGGCTAAAATTCTTTCTTTGTATAGATGTTTAAAATACATCTTATTCAATTTTTGAATTTCAGAAACGTCCAACCCAAACTCTAATGAAAAATTAGGAGTATTCATTTTTATGCGGCAAAAGATTGCGTTTGTTTTTGTATAGGACAAAATTACCACAAACAGAAAGCCATGAACTCCCCCTAACGACATAAGTTTATTAAAATAGGACATTAATGCAAACTGCTAAATCAAAAAAAATCTTTTATAAAAGTTAAGAATAATAAAAAGATTATTCCATATGTAAGAAATATCATTTAATCTAAAAATGTAAAAATCGTTTCTTTTCATCAACTAAAACAATTAAAAAAACAACCTAAATAAGTCAAAAAAATACCAAAATAAGCTATAAAAATAAATGCTATTTATTTTGTTTTCAAATAGTTAATTATAAACAATCTTTAAGAACCTAAACCCAATTATTTAATTACATTTGGCCTGTAATTTAAAATGATTATAAACTATTTCGTACAAAATGAAATCTGAGCAGACAGAAGAAAAATTAAAAGAACGCGTTAAGGAATTAACCTGCCTTTACGAAATTTCAAAAACAATATCGCAATCAAATGATATAGAAAAAGAAGTACTTGAAAAAATTATTTTCATCATTAAAAATGCATGGAAATTTAACGACGATGCAATTGTAGAAATCCAGGTTTTAGATTATCATTTTTTAACCTCCATATTATCTAAAAACACAATATTTCAAAGCAGTACGATAAATATTCCAGGTACAGAACCGGGAAATATTAAAGTTCATTATCCACAGAATAAATACAAGCCTGACCAATTCCTTGAAGACGAACAAAAACTATTGAATACGGCCGCAATAGAAATTGGAAATTATATTGAAAAATATCAAACTTTAGAAAAAAAAGACCGTTTACGCAGAACAATCGAAAGAATAGACCGATTATCTACCCTTGGTGAAATGACCGCCGGAATTGCACACGAACTCAATAATCCTTTAGGAAATATTTTAGGATATGCTGAACTTATAAAACTCAGTAATGTTGATCCTGAAATCGATTCTGATATTACCACAATCATTAAATCAGCAATTTACACCAGGGAAATAGTAAAAAAATTAATGTTTTTTTCGAGTGAAATGCCCTATCAGCCCAGACAAGAAGAAATCAAGCCAATTGTAACATTTGCCTTATCCTTTTTAAAACAGAACTTTCAAAAAAAAGAAATTAAAAGTGAATTAATAATTAAAAACTGTTCATTAACAGCAAAAATAGATGCCGTACAAATTACACAGGTTCTCTTTAATTTACTTATAAATGCCATACACGCCTCACCACAAAAAAGCATCATTAAAACAATTGTCGAAGATGATGCTAAAAACCTATTCATTACTATTGAAGATGAAGGTCACGGAATACCTGATGCTATTAAACAAAAAATTTTTAAATCATTCTTTACCACAAAAACCACCACCAGCGGCTTAGGTTTAGGACTAAGCGTTGTTCATGGAATTGTTAAAACCCATAATGGAGAAATAATAGTTCAAGACAACAAACCATCGGGTACAATTTTTACAATAAAACTTCCCCTAAGTTAATTAAAAATGAATTTAAGAAAAGAAAACATACTCATTGTCGATGACAATTATGAAACGCTTGATTTTGTTCAGCGTACTATAAAGGCATTAAATTTTAATACTTATAAAGCATCATCTGTTAATGAGGCTATTGATGTTTTAAAATCAAGTGCTATAGATTTATTAATTACAGATCTTAATATGCCGGAAGTAAACGGTATAGAATTATTAAAATATACAGAGGAACATTTTCCTGTTGTCCCTAAATTGGTTATAACCGGATTTCCTACCGTAAATGATGCCATAAATGCCCTTAAATCGGGTGCCTTAGACTATCTCATAAAACCATTTACAAATGAAGAACTTAACAATGCTATTAAGAGTTCTTTATTAAAAATGAAAAACAGTTTTAAAGCTTTTAATAGTGATTCTTTCTTAGTTCCTCAAGAAAACAGCTATTCTGCCTTAATTGGCCAGTCTTCTCAATTTAAAGAATTGGTAGAGATGATCAAACGTGTTAAAGACAACAAAGCCAATATTTTGATTGAAGGAGAAAGCGGAACAGGCAAAGAGCTAATTGCTAAAGCAATACACAATATGGGTGCTTTGGCAAAAATGCCTTTTATATCTATTAACTGCGGCGGTATACCTGAAAGTCTTCTGGAATCAGAATTATTTGGTTATACAAAAGGTGCTTTTACCGGTGCAGCAGAATCTAAAATTGGCTTATTTCAGGCCGCAGCCGGAGGCACAATTTTTTTAGACGAAATAGGTAATGCCTCTATGGCTTTTCAAACAAGACTGCTGCGTGTATTACAAGAAAAAGAAATTACGCGTATAGGCGCTACAACACCAGAAAAAATTAATATTCGAATTATTGCAGCTACAAATAGTGATCTCCGTAAAATGGTACTGGACGGAACTTTTAGAGAAGATCTTTTTTATCGAATAAATGTTATAAACATACAAACCTCCCCATTACGAGAAAGGAAAGAAGATATTGTACTTCTTGCCAATAATTTTATTGCAAAATATGCCGCAGAGTATCATAATCCAAAAGTAGTAATGGATGATAAAGTTATGGAAGTTTTAATACGTTACGACTGGCCGGGAAATATTAGGGAACTTGAAAACATAATGCAGAGAATGATTATCATGAGCGATGAAATTATTACGCTTAAGAATGTACCTGATGATTTAAAATATCATATTCCTCATAAAAACGATTCTTTTAAAACCTTAAAAGAATATGAAAAAGAGCAGATCGTAAAAGTACTTAACTCTGTTGGCAATAATAAAAGTAAGGCGGCAAAGATTTTAAATATAGACCGTAAAACACTCAATCAAAAAATTACATAACGAGTAAATAATCCCCAGTCGGGAATAATTTCCTATGCTTAAAATACGGTCTTTTTGTCTGTCAAAAAAATAATTAATTGATACCCAACTACTAATCAAAAATAAAAAAATGAGGCATATGTTTTGCCTACTATAAGTCAAATAAACAATAGAATAAGATTTATAGTACAAATAAGTAAATTGATTAAAGTTTAATATAAAAACGAAAAAACTTATTTATTTCAACCAAACAATACTATTAATCAACAACTTAACAAAAAATATATTAATTTTATAATACAAACTACTTTTCCTGTGAAAACAATAGAACATTTTTATAGTGCCGATTTAAGCTGGGTAGAAAATTTTGCAAAACAGTATGACGGAAAAGTCGAGGGCAATTTTATAATTGTTCCTGAGGATATCCAATCCGGAACAAGGTATTTTCTTGATTGCGGCGAAGGAATTATAGCCTATTACATTAATGTAGAATACAAGAAAAATTTACACCTCATACAAAAAAATTCAAGCAACGATTTTGTTGGATTTTATTATAACTTAACAGATGGCGAAGCCACTGTATCTGTTCATAATTCCATGTACAATGTAAGCAGGTGGCAGTACAATTTATCTATTATTGACGGTACTCTAGAATCTGATTATAATGTAACAAAAGGGAGTAAAACATTTGCTTTATGCATCTTTATCAAAAAAAGCTCCATAAGGGAATATGCCATAAAAAACCGTCTTAAACTGCCTAATATCGATGAAATAATAAATCCTGAAAAAAATACTATAATCCGCTTTGACAGGATGAGCAATGAAAGCTTTCATATTCTTGACGATTTAAGGAAAAAGAAAGTTGGAGGGCCAATTTTTGACTTAAATTTAGTTGGAACTGTTCATATGCTTATTGCCAATTATCTTAAAAAACTGGCAGCCAAACGTATCATTATTCAAACTGTAAACCAGCCCGATTTAACAAGCATTATTGCTACGCAAATGTATTTAATCGAAAACATTGAAGATCATTTTCCAAGTATTAAACTACTGGCAGAAAAAGCAAATATGTCTGAATCTAAATTTAAAACGCTGTTCAATAAAATAACAGGAAGTACGCCTAATATGTTTTTCATAGAAAATAAATTACTGAGAGCCAAAGAACTGCTTGAAACTAAACAATTTTCTATATCTCAAATTTCAGACCAGCTTAATTTTACCAACAACTCTTATTTTGCCTCAAAATTTAAAGAATACTTTGGAGTTTCTCCTAAAACATTTGTCCAAGACCTATAAAAAATATTTTAAATAAGTACAGTATACATACTGCATTTTTAAAAATTTCTATATGAAAAAAATATTTCACTATTATAGTCTCACGCCCGAATGGCAGCATAAACTGGCCGAACAGACAGAAACAAAAGTTATAGATAATAAGATTATTGTATTTCCTGAAAAAATCGGCAAAGGGCAATCTTATTTTACACAGGTTACACCAGGCATTTCTGTATTTTTTATTGATTTATCCCTTAATATACCTTTAAAAATATGCCGGGAAGTATCCGAAAATGATTTGTATATTTTTCATTTTGACTTAAGTGAACATGTAAATTTAATTAAGATTAATAATGAAGATTACGAAATTGGATCTTACGACAAGTTAGATCTTGCTATTATTGATAATCAAATAGAAAGTTCGTATAAGCCTGCAGTACATGAAAGAACCTTTGCTGTACGAATATTAGTAGACAAAAAATTACTAGCCAATTTCATTGCCAAATATACAAGTCAGGAACCCAAACCCCGCACAAAAGATAAAGCTCAAAAAAAAGACGAATTCTATCATTATGGCAATATTGACAGCAACAGCACACTTTTACTGCAATCGCTTAAAACTAAATCAGTATATGATTTATCGTTTGATTCTTTTATAAAAGGCACTACTTTAAAATTACTTGGTAATTTCTTCAGCCGATTTTATGATCTGGAAAATAATACCAATGCATTAACTCAGGCAGAAAATGAAGCAATGAATAAAACAAAAGAGTTTCTTCTGGATAATATTTATGGCCCATTTCCTTCAGTAGTATTTTTGGCAACAATGGCCGGAATGTCTGAATCAAAATACAAAATCGCATTTAAAAAATGTTTTAATACCACACCAAATAATTTTTTCATCAAAGAAAAAATGACAATAGGAAGAGAGCTTCTTAAAAGCGGGGAGTTTCATACTTTAACCGAAGTTATGTATGAGTTAAACTATAGTAAATTAAGCTATTTTACTTCAAAATATTATGAGCTTTTTAATCGAAAACCTATTGATGATTTTGTAAAAAAAGGACACTAAAAATTAATTGTTAATTATAGCTCTTATAACAAAAAAGGGTATTCATATGAATACCCTTTTTTGTTATTGCTATTAATATTTTTTTAATGCGCATTTATACTTACAATAAATTCTGAACGTCTGTTCACTTGGTGTTCAGCTTCTGTACATGTTACACCATTTGTACATCTGTTTAATATTTTAGTTTCTCCATATCCATGACCCGAAACACGCTCAGCATTAATACCATGTGCTACAATATAATCAACAGTTGCTTTGGCTCTGTTCTCAGATAATTTCATATTAAAATCATCACGTCCTCTACTATCTGTATGTGAATTAATAGTCAACGATAAACTAGGTCTTGTACGCATTACTTCAACTACTTTATCCAGCTCAGCCTTAGATGATTCTCTAATTTTGTAACCATTATAGTCAAAATAAATAGGACTTAAGTTCAAAATTTTATTCAAATCAATTCCTTCAGTAATCTGTTTTGTTTCACCATTAACTACAACTTCCAGTTCATTAAGGAACTCAAATGAGTACTCTCTTTTCTCCATTGGTTTAAATGGTGGTGCATCCTGATTTTTTTCAGTAATTCCAGGTTTTTTATAAACTAATTTATACTTAATATAAGGATCTAATTCCGTTTTATATTTACCTTCTGCATCTGTATAAATAGTATTTATTAGTTCTTGTTTCTCATTAAAAATCTGAATTTCAGCGCCTTCAATTGGGCCTCCAGATGTATATTTTAATGTTCCAAATACAATTGGATTTATACTAAAGTCAAAATTAACTGGACTGTTTTCTGTAAATCCGTAGATATCATCATTGCCGCTTCTGTTTGATGACATATATCCTTTTTTAGTTTTGCTGTCAATTACATAAGCGAAATCATCACTTGCTGTATTTACACCATCTCCTACATTAACCACTTTGTATTTCCCTTCAGTATCTTTCATTGCAGCAAATACATCCAGACCACCTAATCCGGGATGCCCGTCAGAAGAAAAATACAATATACCTGATGCATCTACATAAGGATAAGTTTCTCTTCCCGGAGTATTGATCTCGTCACCTAGTTTTCTTACGTCGTTACCAACAAAACCGCCTTTATTTAAACTTGCTACATAGATATCTGAGTTACCAAATTTATTATTTCTGTCAGAAACAAAATAAAGTTCCGTTTCGTCAGGGCTTAATGCAGGGTGTGCCGATGAAAATCCATCACTGTTAATTGGATAACCCAATTCTCTAATATTAGCCCATTCTCCATTTACATTTTGAGCAACATAAATTTTCAAATAACTTGTACCGTCTTTATCTGCACCCAGTTTACCGTCAATGTAATTATTTCTGGTAAAAAACATTGTCTTACCATCTTTTGTAATTGCCGGTGTACTTTGGTGATATCTTGTATTTACATCTCCTTTTAACAGTACCGGATTTTGAAGTCCTCCGTCAATTGTTACATCAGCAGAATATAATTTTAAAAATGCTTTTTCATTCCAGCTGTGTTTACGTTTGATTACCGTTCCGGTATCTTTAGCAGATGCGAATATTACTTTGTCTTTGCCATAAAAAGCACTTCCAAAATCTGAAAACGGTGTATTAATTTCTACTGGTTTTAAAGTGTAACGACCAGATTGTGCTTTGATCGCCTGCATCAATTTAGTTTCGCCCCAATTTGCACTAAGATCATTCTTACCAGCTTTAGAGTAATAAAACTTCATGACTTTTTCAGCTTCATTATAATTTTGTGTATTATTTAAAGCCTGTGCATATCTAAAATAATATTCCGGATCAACTTTTGTAGTAGAAGTAACAATTTTAGAGTAACACTTTACTGCCTCAGGGTAATTTCCATTATAATAATAACTATCTCCAAGTTTTGTATAAACTTCTGTTGTATTAACTCCTTTATTAATCTGTTCTTCATACAATTTCGCTGCTTCAACAAAAGCGAATTTGTCATATGCTTTATTTGCTTTTTCTAATCTTTTATCCTGTGCCTGTACGCTAATATTCATTATACAAGCCATCAGGAAAATAAAAGCAATTTTTATATTTTTATAAATCATCATCTTTGGTATTAGGTAATTATTAGAAGAATCTTGGCGTTACTAATCTTGATTTTGAAGAACCTGTTAATTCAAATCTCAAGAAAATCTCATGCGACCCTGAGTTATAATTTCCAAGTTTCGTTGTATCATGATCATAACCATAACCAACCATAAGACCATCAGTAATTTGAAAACCTGCCAATGCACTTACGGCGGCATCCCAACGATAGGCTGCACCCAGCGTAAATTTGTCATTGAACATAAAGTTTGCAGAAACATCAACTGCTAATGGAGCACCTGAAACATATTTTGTTAAAACTGCCGGCTTGAATTTCAAATAAGGATTAAGATCGAATACATAACCTCCTAATAAATAAAAATGTGATTTAGTAGAATACGTTGTTTCTTTTACATCGTCATAATAAGATGTTTTTAATAGTTTTGGAGATGAAATACCCACGTACCAGCTGTCAGCATGTACATAAAAACCTGCACCTACATTTGGAGAAAATTGAGAAACTGTCCCAACCATATAAGGATCATCCATGCGTTCACGATTTACTTTATTGTAGTCAACACTAAAATTGTCAAAACCTCCAGAAACACCAAATGAATATTTTACATCTGTGCTTCCTAAAATAGTATAAGCAAAACTCGCCATAGCCCCAGTATTTTTTACCGGGCCAATTTGATCGCTTACAACATTTAAACCTATACCGTTAGCATGAGTTCCTAACGGACTTTGAATAGAAAAATTCATTGTTTTTGGTGCACCTTCCAGACCTACCCACTGTGTTCTGTATAATCCTAAGGCACTTATTACTTCTCTTGAACCTGTGTAACCAGGGTTAAATGTCATTGTATTGTACATGTACTGCGAATACTGTGACTCTTGCTGTGCTGAGGCACTAAAAACCCCAGCTAACAATATTATTACTATGTGATATATATTTTTCATTACTTAATTGTTTTCAATACTTATTTTTAGAATTATTGGTTATTGATATACAGGTAACCTGCTTTCTCCTTCGCTTTTTTACCGTTATTATATTTCAATATGTAGAAGTAAGTACCTGTAGGAAGTTTTTCACCTCTATTAATTGTAGCTCGCCCATCTGAATAACCCGCAAACATTACATCACTTTCATTATAACCTTTTGCGTCATATACTTTTACACCCCATCTGTTGTAAATTTCAAGTGTATTGTCCGGGAATTTCTCCAGTCCTTTAATATGGAAAGTATCATTTATGCCATCACCATTAGGAGATACTGCGTTGTACACAACTAATCCATCATCTGCACCAAACGTTTTATCAACTATAGCCATGGTAAACATTCCATATCCATTTACCCTTGCAGTTAACAATTGTGTATAACCTCCATCGCTTTTTGAATTAGGAATTTTATTTATATCAACTTCACCACCTTCATTTACCCATTTTGTACCATCCCAACGAACAATAACAACTATTTTATCATCATTTAAATTAAAAAACTCTGAAGGTGTAGTTCTGGAATCCATAGTAAGAGTCAGTACAATATTTTCTGCTCCTTTATCTTTTGTTACAGTCCAGTATTCCTGATTATTTATAAGCTGAATTTCTCTTTCTTTACTGGAGTGACTATGGTCTTTGTCATCAGAGTTTTTAAAGAAATATTGTGTAGTATATATATTGCCTGGATTATCACCTTTAGCATGATAAGAGGGTCTAAAATAAAATTCGTTTCCAACCGGAAACTCAAATTCATTCTTACCTAACTTTTGAACCCTTCCGTCAACAAAACTGACATCGCTTGCATTTTCATGAACAGCATCTTTTTCAAAAATTACTATTCCGTTTTTCGTAAAATCGGCAGCGCCATTTACAGGAGGTACTGTCGTAATAGCATCAATTATTCCTGTTGAAAAATCAGCGTTCTTATTTACAGAAATTGAAGTTGATAATAAAAAAGGCATTAACCCTCTAACATCTTTCTTTTCATATCTAGAACCGCTATTATCAAATTTTAAATTTTGAAATCCTGCTAGTTTAGAACCTAAAATGTTTTGTAATGTATCTCCCTCAAAAGTTGTTTTACCATCTTTTCCTGCAGTAAAATCAACTTCTCCGTCATTGTTCCAGTTTTTAAAAATATAGACATCACCATCATTGGTAAACTTTCCTGAAGCAGTATTGTCATAATCTTCATAAACGGACATTATAGTATTCCCTTCTACTTTTACATCACCCGTATTATAGAATTGAGCCTGACTTTCCTGACAAGCCAAAAGACCGGCCAAAACCAAAAAGCCACAAACTGAACCTTGTTTAAACAAGGACTCAGAATCGTTTTGTTTGTTTACTTTATATAAAGTATTATTTTTCATATCTATATATTTTTTTGGTATAAATTGTTTTCAAATTATGATGTAAAATTACTTCGGGCTCAAAACTCCAATAACCTGTCAAAGTCATTAGTGTATTAAAATAGGTTTAAATGTTAGTACCGTTTTAACCTCTTTTTTGAGCAGCAAAACCACAAACAACTAGCTGTCATGGATTTAATTAATTTTACGCTGCAAAATTCTTACATAGATGATTGGGCAGTAACCTTAAAAAGTTTTTAGAATTGCAGATTAGGACATTTTATACATCCAGAAAAAAGAAAACTAATTGAAAAATGTGGCAGATGCTGACTTTTATGAATCATTATTTTTTGATCCTATTTTTTTTAGATCAAGAATCAAATCACTAAAATACAGCATCATAAATCAAAGAAAAACATATTATAAGTTCAGCCTATAGTGTAAAAACTACCGCAAAAAAAAGAGGAAGCCGAAACTTCCCCTCTTAAGAAAACAATTACCAAAAAGATTATTTTACTCCTTTAGAAGTAATGAAAAATAATACTGCAAATATCATTGATGACTATTGTACTAATAGTCCATAAACGTTTAATAAACCATAGATTAAGGTTTTTATTGATTCTTTGTCCAAAAAAACACTTTAGAGACTAAAAAACCTAAATAAACAGAATTACATTATGCAGCTTTTTACCTTTATTCGCTAAATATTAAGAGGCGAATGATTAATAATGAGAACGCCAATGATTAAAAATTCAAACATTCCTATATCATCATTAGATGATCTTGCAAATTTTAAAGATCCAGCTAAATAGAGAAAGGAAAACGATAGGGGGCCTGCAAAAAGTAATTTCTTACTTAGAAAAACAAATTGAAGTTTAAGGAAGTAAAAACAATGACTGAACTACAAAGAATTAAAATATCATTAAAGACCTTAATAAGTTTAGGTACTGCCAAAAATCAAGAAGAGCTTGGAAGCTTGCTGGGTTATTCTAACAAATCGTCATTTTCTTAAGTAATAAACGGAAAAGTTAATTTACCTGTTGATTTTATTAATAAGCTATGCAATTTAAATTCACTAATTGACAAAGACCGGATTAAAACCGGAAAAGGGAATATTCTAAAAAACGGCATCGACACCAGCCAGGACATCGATAAAGATAATATTGCAAATAGCAGCATAAATGCCGGTTTTGATAAAAATAAAAGTTTATCACTTATATCTGCCGAAAACATGACCGCATACAACTATGCTAATAAAATTGTTTCAAACTATAATGATGCTCCATTTTTAGTACCAGCTTTTGAAGGGGCTGATTACTTAATTAACATAATAGGTTCCTCAATGTATCCAAATTATAATAATGGAGATATTGCTGCCTGCAGGCATTTGCTGCTAGATACTTTTTTTCAATGGAACAAAGTTTATGTTTTAAATACCGAATAAGGTATGCTGGTTAAACGTGTCTGCAAGTCTAATAATGATAACTTTATAACTCTTGTGAGCGATAATACAGCTTACGATTCGTTTGAACTGCCCAAATCTAAACTGCTTTCTGTCGCAATTGTAATCGGTATAATTAGATTAGAATAACGATTTCTCTTTAATTCTATAAAGCAAGAAATATTTGTACAATTCTAAAAAAACTTATAAAGGGACAAAAATCTTTAATTCTATTGTAATGAACGATGTAACTTAGAGATTTTTAATTATCTACGAATACCTGAAGAAGACGGGTATTATTTCAAATCCTGCGAAGTTCGCTCAGGAACTTAATATCAGCCCTTCTTTAATTACTGAAATATGTAACTTTTACAATTCTCGACGAAGGAGACTCGAGCGATAGTGAACAGGCGAAGCAAATCTCCGCAAGTAACTCGACAAAGATTGGAGACTTTCTTTGCGAAATTTCTAGTGTGTCCTTCGACTTCGCTCAGGAGGACAAAAATTGTGTAAACATATTGTTTGTCTTGACGCAAAGAGACCCGACAGGTTTTAAAAACCTGTCGGGTCTGATTTTGATTGTGGAATTACTTTGCGCCCTTCGACTTCGCTCAGGGTGACAACGATAGTATAACCACAGCGTTTGTCCTTGCGAGGAACGAAGCAATCTCACATAGTTTATTACCAAAGCTGCTTCTTGTTAGTGCGGCTGCTTCGTTCCTCGCAATGACAAGATTGAGCGATGATTTTGTAACCGTACAGTTTGTCATCCTGAGCGAAGTCGAAGGACTCGCAAGCAACTCTACAAAGATTGTATAACCACATAGTTTCAACACAAA
>NZ_FQWW01000005.1 GCF_900129795.1 Flavobacterium sp. CF108
TATTCAACAATCGCTTGTCTTTTAAATTTTCAAAATATCTAGTCTGCACTTTTTATCAAATATAATCAAAAACATATTTGTGTCCAGACGGTAGCTTTCAAAGGGCTTTTTTTGTTTAGGAATTTACTTAAAAACATAACATCTAAAATGCGGAATTTAGAAAATCTAAAGCAAATTGGCTTTTTTTTTAAGATTAATAAAAAAAGAAATAGAATTTAACAATTGTGGTAAACTAAAGCAGAAAATCATTTGTCAGCCCGCAAAATAACGATTACTTTTGCAACAGTTTAACTTTTACATATAAAATGAAGCCTAACACACAACAATTAAGCGATTTAACGATCCAAGTAAGAAGAGATATTCTTAGAATGGTACATGCTGTAAACTCTGGCCACCCAGGTGGATCACTAGGTTGTACTGAATTTTTGGTTACACTATACCAAAATATTATGGACCGCAAAGAAGGTTTTGATATGAACGGAATTGGAGAAGATCTTTTCTTCCTTTCTAATGGGCATATTTCTCCAGTTTTTTATAGCGTATTAGCACGTAGCGGTTATTTCCCTGTTTCAGAACTTGCAACTTTCAGATTATTAAACTCACGTTTACAAGGACACCCAACAACTCACGAAGGGTTACCTGGAGTTCGTATAGCTTCTGGTTCATTAGGACAAGGTTTATCTGTAGCTCTTGGAGCAGCTCAAGCTAAAAAATTAAATGGAGACAATCATTTAATTTATTCTTTACACGGAGATGGAGAATTACAAGAAGGTCAAAACTGGGAAGCTATCATGTATGCTTCTGCTAAAAAAGTAGACAATATAATTTCGACTATTGACCTTAACGGAAAACAAATTGACGGTACAACTGATGAAGTTTTACCAATGGGAAGTATCCGTGCTAAATTTGAGGCTTTTGGCTGGGATGTTATCGATATCGAAAAAGGAAACGACATTGATGCAATTCTTGCAGGTTTAAATGATGCAAAATCAAGAACAGGAAAAGGTAAACCAGTTTGCATTTTACTACATACTGAAATGGGTAATGGAGTAGATTTTATGATGCACACTCATGCTTGGCATGGTAAAGCACCAAACAACGACCAGTTGGCAAGTGCTTTAGCTCAAAACATCTCAACTTTAGCAGACTATTAAAAACCAGCTTTAAGCTTTAAGCAGTAAGCTTTATGCCTATTGCCTACAGCCTTATTGCGTACAGCAAAATATAAAATGAAAAAATACGAAAATACAGGAAGTAAAGATACTCGTTCTGGTTTTGGAGCGGGAATGACTGAACTAGGTCAAAAAAATGAAAATGTAGTAGCACTTTGTGCAGATTTAATTGGATCATTAAAATTTGATGATTTCAAAAAAAATCACCCAGAGCGTTTTTTCCAAATTGGTATTGCAGAAGCTAACATGATTGGTATTGCTGCAGGTTTAACAATTGGAGGAAAAATTCCATTTACCGGAACTTTCGCTAACTTCTCAACAGGAAGAGTTTACGATCAAATTCGTCAATCTGTTGCTTATTCAGATAAAAACGTAAAAATATGTGCTTCTCACGCTGGTTTAACATTAGGCGAAGACGGAGCAACGCACCAAATTTTAGAAGATATTGGATTAATGAAAATGTTACCGGGAATGACTGTAATCAATACTTGCGATTACAATCAAACCAAAGCTGCAACATTAGCATTAGCAGATCATCATGGGCCTGCTTATTTACGTTTTGGTCGTCCGGTTGTGGCTAACTTCACTCCTGCTGACGAACCATTTGTAATTGGAAAAGCAATTTTATTAAACGAAGGAACTGATGTAACTATTATTGCAACTGGACACTTAGTTTGGGAAGCTCTTATTGCTGCTGAAGCATTAGAAGCAAAAGGAATTTCTGCTGAAGTAATCAACATTCATACTATTAAACCACTTGATGAAGAAGCTATTCTTAAATCTGTTGCTAAAACAAGATGTGTAGTTACTGCTGAAGAACACAACTATCTTGGAGGTTTGGGAGAAAGCGTTTCAGGTGTATTAGCTTTAAAGAATCCAACTCCACAAGAATTTGTAGCAGTACAAGATAGTTTTGGTGAATCTGGAACTCCAGAGCAATTAATGGAAAAATACAAACTAAACAATCAAGCAATTGTTGAAGCTGTAGAAAGAGTAATCAAAAGAAAATAATTTTTAGTTTTCTTACTTTATAAAAACAAAAAACCTCGAAAGTGATTTCGAGGTTTTTTTTATGTCTTATATTTTATTACTTCTTTTGATAAGGATACGTTTTATCTAAATGAATTCTCGTTCTTACCGCAGCTTTATAATCGTCTTCTACAAAACTTTTAGGATTATCAATTGATTCGGGCTGTCCTTCAGTTTTAAGAGGCCCTGTTGGTCTTCTAGGAATTCCTCTTGGTTCCGTTTCATCTGCATTTGGCGTACTTGGATTATCTACAACAGGATCCCAAGGGTAATAAGTACTTGATCCATTAAACACATTATCTACCCAGCCAATTTGGTTTGCTGGTTTTGTAATTTCATAAAAAGTAGAAAAACCATCTCCATCATCATCTGTATCTACATAATCTGGAATACCATCTTTATCTGTATCATCAGGCACCATGGTTGCTGGCGGAGTTGGATATCTTGCAGTATCTCTAAAATCATACACATAGCCATCTCCATTTAAATCTTCCTGATAATCGAAAACACCATCAAAATCATGATCTAATCTTTGAAGTCCGAACAATTTAAAACTAAACACTAAAGGCGAATAAGCAGGGATATTTTCTTGTCCTGAACCATAATATCCTAATCCAGAAGGTAAAAACATTACTCCTGCACCAAAATCTGTATAGGTTATTGTACCATCAGGACCCGGAGCACTAGGCGTACCTGTTTTAAACTGCGGAAAAATTTCGCCCCAGCCATCAATTACAGACTGTGCAGAATGCATATATAATTCAAAACTTCTTCCTACACCATAAGAAGAGTCAAATACGGTTCCGTTTAGCAAACTTCCTTCATATGAAGCAAAAATTCTGTCTGTATTTAAAGGAGCATCTCCACTACCTTTATTTAAAGATAGATAATACACTTTATATGTAACATCATGATTATAAACATCTCTGATTTGCAAAGGATATACTGTTTGAGCCCAGATTGAAGTTTGTGTTCCTCCTGCCGGAATTTTTTCAATTGTAATATCGAAATTAGCCGTAACTTCTTTTATATAATTAGTCTGTAAATATTTAACAATAGAATCGTTGTCAGCTAGATATTGTGCCTTATAATCTCTCAAAGGAACTGTTTCCGGATCGTCATGGTCTTTACTACAAGAAACTATAGCTATGCCTGCAAGTAATAAAATAAAATAATATTTAAATTTATTCATTATTGTTAATTTTTTAGGTGCGCAAGATACAATATTGATTTATTTTTGTAAAAAATTTAACTTGGATTTTAGAAAAATTATGAGAATAGATAAATACTTATGGTGCGTGCGTTATTATAAGACCAGAAACATGGTAACCGAGGCTTGCAAAAAGAACCACGTTACGGTAAATGGTCAAGTCGCAAAACCATCTAAAGAAGTTTTTCCTACTGATAGAATTACTTTTAGAAAAGATCAAATTACACAAATTATTACCGTACTCGATATTCCGGAAAGTCGTGTGGGAGCTAAACTTGTTGATATTTACCGCAAAAATGAAACCCCTGCAGAAGCTTACGAACATTTAGAATTATTAAAACTATCTAAAGAGCATTATCGCAAAACCGGAACCGGAAGACCAACTAAAAAAGACAGAAGGGATATTGATGATTATGGAAGTGATTTTATTGACGAGGAAGAAACAGAGTAAATTCCAATTTTTAAATTCCAAAATTCAGCAAACCTAAAGTTAAACACAAGCAATTGATGATCGGAAACCTCAACATTAAATTGGAATTTGGAATTTCATTTATTGGAATTTCATCAAAAAATCTGAATTCTAAAATCTAAAATCTAAAATTCTAATTGTATTTTAGCAAAAAAAAAATAAATCATGAGCAAAAACATCATCTTAACCAATCAAGAAATCGAACACAAAATAAAACGTATTGCTTATCAAATTTACGAGACGTTTGTTGACGAAGAAGAAGTTGTAATTGCCGGAATTGCTTCCAGCGGTTCTGTTTTTGCTCAAAAAATCGCAACTGTATTAAGCGATATATCTACTTTAAAAATTTCTCTTTGCGAAGTACGGGTTGACAAACAAAATCCGCAGCTGCCTATTCAGACTTCTTTATCTGCAGAAGAATATTCCAATAAAGGATTAGTTCTTGTTGATGATGTCTTAAACTCAGGCACAACATTAATCTACGCTGTTCGTCATTTTCTGGACGTTCCGCTTAAAAAATTCAAAACTGCAGTGCTTGTAGACCGAAATCACAAAAAGTATCCTGTAAAAGCCGATTTTAAAGGCATTTCTTTATCTACGTCTTTATTAGAGCACGTTCAGGTTGTTTTTGATGAAAACGGAGACAATTACGCCTTTCTAAGCTAAGATTTCTAAAATATCATCAACTGTTTCATCGACCGTTTTATTATCTACCACAACTTTGTGTTGTGCGTGGTTGTAATAAAAACTTCTGTCGAATAAATGTTTTGCGATAAATTCTTTCATTTCATCTTCATTCATATCTGCAATTAAAGGGCGTTTACTTTTATTGTAAACTAATCTATTATATAAAGTCTCTATTGAAGCTTTTAAATATATAGATGTAATATCCTCTCTTTGCAATAATAAATGATTATTTGCATAACATGGAGTTCCTCCTCCTAAACCAATAATACTATTTTCTGAAGATTGAAGTAATTCAAGAAACATTTCGTGCTCTAATTTTCTAAAATAGATCTCACCATGCTTTTCGAAAATCTCTTTTATAGACAAATTTGTTTTTTTTTCGATACAATTATCTAAATCGAGAAAGGGAATATTTGTAATTTTTGACAAGTTTTGGGCAATTGTTGACTTTCCGCAACCCATATATCCTAATAATACGATTTTTTTCATTTTAATAAAACCCTATAAACTAAGGGATTGTAAATTTTGGTTAAAAAAAGACAAATTTATAATAAAATTGCTTGCAAATAATAAAATAAACTCCTTATATTTGCACCCGCATTCAAGAAACGAATATGACTCGATAGCTCAGTCGGTAGAGCACATCACTTTTAATGATGGGGTCCTGGGTTCGAGCCCCAGTCGGGTCACAAAATTTGTGATTAACAAAATAAGTTTCTTGAAAGCAATGACTCGATAGCTCAGTCGGTAGAGCACATCACTTTTAATGATGGGGTCCTGGGTTCGAGCCCCAGTCGGGTCACAAAAAGGTCGAGTATTAATTTACTTGACCTTTTTTGCATTTAGGCCATGTGGAGAAACGGTAGACTCGCCATCTTGAGGGGGTGGTGCTCGCAAGGGCGTGAGGGTTCAAATCCCTCCATGGTCACAAAAAAGGTAAAACACATTATGTGTTTTACCTTTTTTTATTTCTATAATTACAAAGTCAGTATTACGAGAAATACAAAAGTTGGATGTCAGGCAAATATCCTTCCTCTTCAACGTTGTTTTTATTTGCATATTCAATGTTCGCATATAAAATCAGAGTATCTTTACCCGTGATTGCGATAAAGAATATGCAGATGATTGACCATCTCTCCTTTTCATAACTCCAAATTCTTGTTTCAAGTCATAAAGTTACAATAACAAAATTTCACGAATAAACATTAACCTATTGCTAGTTTCATTCCTTTTAGGTTTTTTATTAGTTTTCGCATTCAACCTTAATAAACTATAATATGACATTGATATCCAAAGAAAAATTTTCTGAAGCTGCCGGCCTTTCTAAAATTCCTATTCCAGGATTATCCTCTTATTTGATGAAAGTAATGAAAATTAACAATTTAAATACTATTGTAAAAGAAGCAGGTAATCTTGAGGGTGCAGATTTTGCTAATTATGTCTTAATGAAAATTGGTGTAAAAGTCCAATTTGATGCTGCCGAATTACTAAATATTCCTCGTGAAGGTGCTTTTATAGTTGTTGCAAATCATCCCTATGGAGGTATCGAATCATTAGCTTTATTAAGTACAATCGCGAAAATACGTCCTGACACAATGTATATGGGGAATTTTTTATTAAAGGAAATCCCAAATCTGGAAAAATGCATTATTGCGGTAAATCCATTTGAAAATGTACAAAATTCTGCGAGCATTACGGGATTAAAAATGACACTCAAAGCTTTATCAGAAGGTATTCCTGTTGCAATATTTCCTGCGGGAGAAGTTTCATCTTATAATTTTAAGACGAGTGAAATCACAGATCCAGAGTGGCATCCTGTGGTAGGGAAAATTATCTGTAAAGCAGACGTTCCTATTCTACCTATATATTTTCATGGAAATAATGGTTTTTTCTTCAGTATGTTAAAATCAATTCACCCGATGTTACAAACATCAAAACTGATTTCGGAACTCTTTAACAAACAAGGACATGCTTTGAAGATGACTATCGGAGAAACCATTATTTTAACCAGAGTTAGAGGTAAAGTTTCCGATCCTCTAATGTTAAAAAATCTTAGAAGCAAGCTATACGCTCTCAAAAATCAATTACATAATTAAGAGATTCAAGTCTATTTAACGCTTATGGCAAACTTTGAAAATCAAATACTTCTCTTTTTAAATCCCTTTCAACTTACTTAAAATCTGGAAATCTTCGAACAAAAGATTCGAATTTTGTACCATGGTGTTCAACTTTCCATTTTTCGGATTCATCATTAAATCCAAAAAATGAAATACTGACAGTAAAACAATTTAAAAAAGGATGTGCCAAATTATATTTCGGCACATCCTTTTTACGTATTACTTCTTTATAGAAACAATTCCTAACCTATATTGATTATTTAAGAAGCAAATCTTGATAGAATGTAATATTACGTACATTGACAGGATCCCAGCCGCTTGAAATACGGTGCAATTCGATATAATAAATACCTTCTTCCAAATAAACATCACCCAATTGCTTAATTTGATAGTTTTCATAATTATTATTAGTTGTAGTAAACGAATATTTAATAGTTGTAATACCATTTATAACCAGTTGAAATTTGCCCGAATACCCTGCCAATTCGCTTTGCCAATGGTAAATGCCCGCCACATTCACTTTCACTCTCCATGCCGCATAATCATTTGCATTTGTCCATGCTCCAATGTTATAATTAGGAGCATGTTCTATTACAATATTACTTCCGTACAGTATGGCATTTTTAGCAGGAAGAACAAGGCTTCTATCTGCATTTTGATTTACAATAGGAGTTTTATCAACTGCCGGATGAATCGAAATTTGACGCACATTAACAGGGTCAAAGCCGCCATTAGAAATACGATGCAGTTCAATCTCATAAACACCAATAGGTAAATCAACTTTCCCTATGGATAAGTCCTCATAGTTATCAAAACCACTTGTTGCAATTATAAACGGATAAGGACCTTGATCTACTCCTTTTATTTTTAGCACAAATTGTCCAGAATAGCCTGATACAACCGCATCCAGGAAAAAGTTTCCTGATTGTTTAACTTCAACATGCCATGTCGCAAATTTAGTATCATCAGTCCATCCTCCTAAATTATATAGAGGCCCATTTTCAATGCTTAATCCCGTTGGAGTAGCATCGACTGCATTCAAATTAAGTGTACCGTCGTTAAATTGTTCAACAAAGTGGACAAGTATATCTACGATTCCTGACATTTCCAGGACAATAGTTGTACTGATATAATCTAGAGGATTGGCAGGTATCGAAATAATATATCCCAAAGCATTGTCCTTTGGAGCTATATCTAATGCTGTTTTGGCATTATCTGCAAGAAAATATGCTTTGACAATACTTCCGTCAAGTAGATCTGGAACAATTAATTTTCCATCTTTAGGCCAATTCTCTGTAAATACATGCAGGAAAAGGTATTGTGTTCCGTCTATAATTTTACGGGTAGCTCGTCCCCAAGGCAATTGCTTTGTATACGGACTGGGCTGTACTTTTTCTACTGCTGTTTTATTTACAGCTATCCAGACCGCAAACCCCTCAAGTCTGTTTATAGCTTCTTGTGGAAATGTCCCGTCTCCTTCTGGGCCTATATTAAGCAAAAAGTTACCTCCCTTACTTACAATATCGATGAATTTTTGAATTAAATCTGTTTCGGTTTTCCAGCGCGGATCGTAAGCATCATACCCCCAATTATCATTCATGGTCATACAGGTTTCCCAATCTGTTCCGTCTCCGTTTGGTGGTATGTTAGGAATATTTTGTTCCGGAGTTGCATAATCTCCAGTCAGGCCATCTTCCATTCGGTCATTGAATATCAAACGATCAGATCCGGGAATGTTTTTAATGGCTTTCATCATTCGATAACGGAATTCTGGTGTACTTCCTCCTCCCATATCCCACCATATCAAATCAATACCGTAATCATTAATCATAGTGTGAATATGAGGAATTACAATTGTATCTGTATATTTAGACTGATCCTCGTAAGAAGCCTCATTACTTGCTGTAGCATTCTGAGGAATCCAGCCCATTCCTCCCGGATTCATCCAATCCAGACATTGTGAATAGTAAAATCCAATTTTTAAACCTGCTGCGTGAGCTATAGTCACCAGATTTTTCAAAATATCGGCTGAAATATTGGTATCATCCTGAACATTATATCCAACATGATGTGTGTGCATTAAGGCAAAACCTTCGTGATGTTTGGCAGTAATAACAATATATTTCATTCCTGCGTCTTTTGCCATTCTTACCCATTCTGCAGGATTGAAGTTTTGAGCCGTAAAATTTTGCTGCCAGCGCGATTTGTATTCAACTCTGGGAATCTGAGCTGCAAACATAATCCATTCCGCATATTGCCCCTGTTTGTAAGGCTCCCCTGTTGTTGGATCAATTTTAATAGTTCCATCCGGATTAATCCATTCAGGACGATAACTTGAATAGTAATCCTGCATCCAGTAATCAGGTTCTACATATGGCCCTGTTTTCATTAACGTTGGCCCTGTATAATGTCCTGCCAGTCCGGAGTAAGTACCCCAATGCAGAAATAGCCCAAAGCCCGCCTCACGCCACCAGGCCATTCGTTCGTCTTTATGTACTTTTGTCTCTAGAGTGGCTGCATAAAGATTGTTGCTCATCTTAGTAAAAAGATTCTGGTTGTCATCTCGGCCTTTTACTGCGAAACAGTAAATATCAAATGAATTCAAATCATGGATAGTTATCGAATTGACCCTAACATTTTGATAAAAAACACCATCTTTAAATACATCGTATGAAGTTGCTTCAGGAAGTGTATCCCATGATAAAGAAATGGAATTGGTTTGTACATCGATTACTTTAAGTTCTTTAGGATTATTGTTATAGAAAGGATCCATATCAATTTCAGTATCGCTAAAAGTCAGCTCATCAATATAAACAACATCACCAACGGCACGATTATCAGTAAAATCGGGTTGAATACTAAAATAAGAGATATCCTTTACCTTATGTGATAATAAATCAAACACCGCCACCTCCCATTCGCCCACTTTACTGGGTGGACTTTGAGGCATAAATTCACTTGAAACACTAAGTCTTATCTGAGAATTTGGATTATTGCGATAATATCTCATGTACAAATACTTATATTCAGAGACGGTTTCATTTAATGTACACATAAATCCAGCCCATTTATAGGTATTGTTAAGACGTTCAAGTTTTAGAACTTTATTACTTTGGTTAGACCCCGTTTTATTCGGGTTATCTACCACCGTAATCTTTATATCTGCTGGTGGATTTGAGGTTATTTTATCTGTAAAATTGATCTGTCCGTTTTCAAAATTATCAATTACAAGTGGTTTTCTATTTATTGGACGTGGGTAGTAGTCTGGCTTAAAGTTTAGTTTACCCAGCGTTGTTTGAATTTCAGGAGCAGACATAAAATAATCCCAAAGTAAACCCGAACGATAATTTTCGATCATACAAATAATCGGCCCCTGATCTATAGCTAAATAATAACCATCGAACCAATCGGCAGTTTCATTGAAAGAGTCTACAAATCCTGCTCTTTCATTCCAGATTTTCGCTCCCAATTTCTCATAAAAATATCTCAGGGCAGCTAATGACTCTTTGGGTGTATAGGGCATTGACGAGATAGCTGCAGTAGGGGCAATATCACCTTTGTCATTTCCAGGTGAAAAGGCATTGTAACCAGTATATCCATCACAAGCAGTCAATCCCCAGGCTTTGCTCTCTCCATATCCGGTATATTCCAGCGGATTTTCCTCACAATACGCCCTATTAATTAAAGTATGAGCTACATTTTGCTGGAAATAATTTACATCATTATAAGTATCCCTTAAGTTTTTTGGATTGAATCCTAAAAAAGAATAATGAGCAAAAAATAAAGGTCCGCCTTTTGCAGTTCCGCCACCAAGAGGAAGAGTAATATCATAAAACTTTTGATTTTTGTTTTTATAACTACGACCAGATGACCAGCCAGTTTGCCACAAACTAGGATCTATGGCATGAGTGGGCGAAGCAATTGCCAGCACATAGGTAATCATACACTCGTTCCAGCCAATAATGGGTAATTGAATTACGTTCTGCAATTCATTATCACAATGCCAGTACAACTTATCCGATCCGAATGTAAAGTAATTCCAGTCGACATTGTTCCAGAGTACATTGATTTTAACAACCAAATCCTGTTCTGCCAAAATGGGCTGGTTAAAATACTGGCGTGCCGTAATAAAGCCCTGCATCAGATATGATGTTTCAACCAAATCAGCTCCATTATCTTTTGCACTAAACGGAACAGTTTTACCCGTATTTCCGTTGATCCAATGAGCAAAAGCCCCCTTGTAATTTGTAGCTGAATTAGTTAAGAAATCAACAATTTTCTCAATACGCTGACGCCCTTGTTCTCTGGTAATAAATCCTCTCTCGATGCCTACTAAAATAGCCATTATCCCAAATCCTGTACCTCCTGATGTAGTCGTAGTTCCAAGTGTACCCGAAACAGGAATGCGGTTGTTTACCATTCCTGAAATTGTTGCATGATCCCAGAAGTGTTTAAAAGTATATTGCTGCGTTATAGTAAGCAGCTCTTCATCTGTAAGTGTTTGTAAGGTTGATTTTTTCATAACATTAATTGATTAAGGTGTAAGTAATATTAAAAAAAGCTGTATGTGTTATTGTTGCTTTATTCGGTCTTTTTGGAAGTGTAATTTACCGTGTCAAGAAGATGTCTAACCACTTATTTGTTCTCCTCAATTTTATGGTTTATTCTTAAAGAATTTTATCGAATAACATATTTCTACATTATTACCATTTGAAAATTTCATGAAGTCTTAATTATGGCAGGTACTATTACAAATGCTAACTCCTAATTGGCAGTTAAAAAGAAAAAACGGCACAAAATACATTCTTAATCATTAAAAATCAGCATGTTACAAAACAAATACTAATATATTAATTATTATTGAATAACACAATATGAAAGAATAATATTACTTTGATTTATGTGTTTTTCTCGAAAATTCGGCTAAATCATTTATAAACCCTAAAATATTCAAGCGAAGGTTTTTCAATTTTACATCAATATGTTTCATTAAAAAAGCCTCTCAAATTCTACAATTTGAAAGGCTCTTAAATCAGAATAAATTCTTAACCTAAATTTATTTCCTTAATTATTTTTTCTACAAAGATTCCCTTTTCAGAAGTAAACCAAAACAATTGAATCATATATTCAAACCCATTTGCTTTTCTCCCCAAATCCTCATTTGATTGATAAAAGGAATTAATTCTTGTCCATTTTCAATAAGAGTATATTCAACACGAGGCGGAACTTCAGGATAAACCTTTCTTGAAATCAGATCATCAGCTTCTAACTCTTTAAGTGTTTGAGTAAGCATTTTTGGCGTTATGCCTTCAACAGCTTTTTTTAATTCACCATACCTCATCAAACCATCTTTTAAATACCACAAAATTCTTCCTTTGTATTTCCCTCCTATTCTTTGAAAAGCATAATCAACAGGGCAATAAACTTTTATATTTTTTTTCTCCATTACTATTTATTTTATAAAACACTAATAATCAACAATAGTATACTTTTAGCACCTAAAGAACTAAAATGTATGTACTTGCGATAAAGATATTAAATTACTTTATTTGTTAAGGCTTTAAGAAGATGAATATGAAAAGTCAGCATCATTTATGTTTATTCATTATAATTTCTCGCAAACCCATACTAATACATATAAATAAAACACTATGAGTAATTTAGCCCCGCAAAATTCAGAAAACATAAAAGTATTAGAAATCCGAAATTATTTATTAAAGCCAAATTTAACCGATAAGTTCCGCGATTATTTTCATTCGAAATTTGTCGATCCAATGAATGAATTTGGCGGCTACACACTGGGAGAATTCAAAATTGATAACATAAATGACCGATTTGTTTGGTTTCGTGGTTTTACTGATATGAAAACCCGATTAGAATTTCTGAATGATTTTTATATCAATAGCACAACCTGGAAAGAATATGGCAAAGGTGCAAACGAGATGATGATAAACTCTGATAATGTTTATTTATTACGACCATTAAAAAAAGAAATTAATAGTGGACTGTTAAAAACTGATAAAACATTCAGCGTTATAGATTTTTATATTTGTAATAACACACTTGAAAAGGTTATTAACTTATTTGACACTGCTTATATTCCTTTTCTTAAAAATTTAAAAATAGAAGATATAACACTTTGGGTAAGCGAAATGGCTGAAAATGATTTTCCAAGATTACCTGTTTTTCAAGATAAAAATCTTTTAGTGAGTATTACACATTACAAAGATGAAAATGAGTTTTATGCTAAACAAAAGAAAATTGATTCTATGCCGGCTGATTTAAAAAATGCGATGCAGGAATTTATAACCATTCAGAATAAATTAGTGCTTTTGAATTTAAACCGCTAAAATCTAAGTTTATCTATTTCACGATTTCTTTTACTTTCACAAAAGGTGCTGAAAAGAATTACAAATTTCTTATATAAAAAATTCTCAAAATATTTTTTTATTAAAGCATTTCAAGTTAAATTAGTTGATTTTTCTTATAAAATTTAAAATCTATGATTAAGATAAATTATAAAATCCAATTTGTTTTATTTGTTATATGCTTATTCTTTATAGGATTGGGTATATTTAAAGTATCAAATGAAGGATTGAAAACCGGATCAGATCTTTTTTGGCAAATTTCTCACTTTGTCCCATTCGTTATTGGAGCAATAATTTTTGGTGCTAATTTATATTCTAAACGAATTGAGAAATTTAAAATTTAATAAAAATAAAACATCATAATTTACCCCTGCAAATTGTTATTTGCAGGGGTTTTTATTATTTATCATAAAAAAGCCTCTCAAAGTCATCAAACTTTGAAAGGCTTTTAAATCAAAATAAAATTGTAACCTAAATTTATTCCTTAATTATTTTCTCTACAGAGATTCCTTTTTCGGAAGTTATTCTGATAAAATACAATCCATTTGATTTATTGGATAGATTAATTTTCGAACTGTTTTTGTTTTCAATTACAGATTGAAGTATTCTTCCTTGAACATCAAACAATTCAATTCTTTTTATCGTATTATCACAATTAATAAACACCTCACCTTTTGTTGGATTTGGATATATATTTATAGTGCTGTCTTTTTCAAAATCTTTATTACCTAATGATTTAAAAATGGTTTCGGCTGTATTGGTATCAACTGCTTCATTATAATCAAAATAAATACTGGCATCTTGTCCAACCTCATCTCCTGAATTAAGCGATGGCAATGTTTTAATCTTAAATAAAATATTTCCATGCCCTCCAACCGGCGGCGCTTTTGAGGTGCTTAATTTAATTTTTGCAAAAACAAATTCGGCTGTATTTCCCTTGATGACAACATGTACTGCATGCGAAGCATCTAATAACTGAAGCGAGTTAATATCATATTTACTTTGATCTATAACAACCTTTACAACCACATTTTCAGATTCTGCCGTGCCTGTATTTTCAAAATTGATTCCATAATGTAAATAATCCCCAATTGTTGAAGGAGAAACGCTCTCGCCTTCTAAACAAGTAATATCATTTGGATCGAATGAACTCACTATTTCCTGATTAAAAACAAACTGATTATCTGCCGGATTACTGTCTCCAGCAATTGGATTTATTGAAGCAGTAAAATTTAAAATGTCTCCAATGTTTGCCGGCGGAACTTGTACCGGAGTATTTACATTTAATCCCACATAAATTCTTCTGCTTTCAAACGGAAGTAAATTAGCATAGTTCCAACCGATATTGCCTGGAGTTTGAACATTTGGCGCCAGCGTTGCTATTTCATAATGCAATATATTTTGGTTGTAGGTTAAATTGGCTGTACCGTTTAGCGTTTGATTTCCTTTATTACGTATCAAAATTTCGTACCAAGCCATAAATCCGGGTTTTGCAGGATATATGGACGCAATCACAATTTCTGCATCGCTGTTCGTTCCTAATGCGCTTACGCAGAAATTTTGCTGTGCGGTGTTATTGTTGTTATCTGCAAATGAAACAACTGGAGATGTTGGCGAAACAGAAAAGAAAGCCGGGTTCTCAACCGCTGTTGTTATATTAAAATTTCCGGCATCGGTAAAGAAAGTATATTTTCCGCTCAAATCTGTAAAAGTCGAACTTAGAGAAGAACCATCATTTAAATTCACTTTTACGTTAGCTTGTTTAGAATCAGCAGCATCACAGCCATTATTATCTACATCAAAAGCAATTGTTCCCGTTATCGTATTATAGTTTCCGCCCGGGTTAAAACTGCAATATGAATTTACCACAACTGCCGGTAAACCAATCCCAACCAAATAACTTTTTGTATCAGCTACATTTGCATCATCCTGACAAACGAAAATTAAATTTGAATTTCCGGTATTAAGATAGAGTTCTTCATCACTTCCGTTTTTTGCAAACACCATTTTGAGATTCGGGTTGTCATTTGCTGTCAAAGATTGAAGGGCTGAAAAATTCGAAACATCAATATTTTGCAATCCTGTTTTAGTAATATTTAAAGTCGTAATATTTGGCGAATCAGAGAAATCAACTGTTGCTAAAGGCATATCAGAATAAAGCACAGTTTTCAACGCACTGCAATTTGTTAAATTAATCGAATTGATGTTGCTATAACTGCAGTTTAAAAGTTTCAAATTGGTCAATCCAGATAGGTTCAACGAAGTCAAGGGTGCTTTTTGAACATTTGTCCCTAAAAGTACAAGTGTTTCAAGCGCACTACAGCCCTGAACATTTATTGAATTCAATGCTTCACTAGTATTACTAATAACTGTAAGCGCATTGCAATTTGAAAAGTCGGCAGTTACCAACGGAACATTCTGAATGCTTAAAACTTTCAACTTCGTGCATCCTGAAAGATTTAGATTTGCAGTTGGATTAATATCCAATTCTAAAATTTCCAAATTTGTATTTCCCGAAAGATCAAGCGAAGGAATTTGATTAGAAACCAAAAAAACATTTTTTAAATTCACAGTACCTGTCAAATTCAAATTTGAAATAGAATTTGTGTTTGCTCTAAGTTGAGTAAGATTTGGAGACGAACTCAAATCTAAAGCCGTTAATTGATTTTTGGAGCACTCTATAGTCAAAAGTGCCGAACATCCTGTGAGACTTAAATTTGTCAATGCATTGTTAAACACATTTAATCCCTGTAACGAACTGCAGCCTGATAAATTTAAAGTAGTCAGCAGATTATCCTGAATTAGAAGATTTTGTAAACTGGAGCAATTTGAAAAATCAGCAGTTTTTAATACATTATAAGAAAGAAAAGTAGACTGCGGAAAATTAAGCAGTGTACATCCCGAAGCATTTATATCTTCTAAAGTTGGATTATCAGTTATTAAAAAAGTAGTCAGTTTTGTTAATCCCGAAACATTTATTGCCGTCAATTTATTATTTACCGCATTAAAATATTCCAAATTTGGACAGCCTGTTAAATCAAGTTCAGTCAAAACATTATCTTCTAAATACAATTGTTTCAAAGCCGAAAGACTGCTGAAATTTAATGCAGCAAAAACCGGGTTTTGCTGCGCCACGATATTAGAAAGACTGGAGCAATTTGAAATAGTCAAAGAAGTCAGCAGCGGGTTTTCCATAAAAGTAACTCCCGTTAATCCGTTCATTCCGGAAACTGTTGCAGAAGTCAAAGTTGGGCTTTTTACATAAATCGTTTTTAAGTTCGGCATACCACTTAAATTGATCGAAGTCGTGCTGATTCCGTTAAAACCCAATTCAGTTACATTCGTAAAACCTTCAATTCCCTGAATATTGGTTACCGCATAAGCATTGGTACCTTCAATCCAAAGTTTGTCAATTAAAGCCGCTTCCGAAACCTGAATCTGGTTATCAAAATTAGTATCGATTCTCGTAACAGCAACGCCGCCGGAATAAGCCGTAAAATTTGCCGCACCGCCATTTACAAGCATGTTTTTAAATGTTGGATCGGTAAAATTTAAAATCTGTGCTTTTAGTATTACTGTGAAGAACAGTAAAAATAGGAGTAATTTTTTTCTCATAATTAGTGATATTTTGGTTTTTGGGGAAATCGTTAAAGGGCATTTATTAATTCCTGCAATTTTTCTTTTTTGCTCTGTGCAATCGGAATATTCGAATTATCAGCCATAATCACATAACTGCCATCTGTTTTTATATAAGATTTCAGATAAGATAAATTAATTAAATGCGATTGATGAATGCGCTCAAAACCATGTTCTGAAAGTAATTCTTCGTATTCCTTAAGCGTTTTAGAAATTAATATGGGTTTGTGATTTTTAATAAAAAACTGCGTGTAATTAATTTTTGCTTCACAGCGAATGATATCCGAAACTTCAAACAAATGAATTCCATCGCTGGTAGAAAGTGCAATACGTTTAAAATTGTCCACTTTTTTTCGGATGTTTTCCAGCAGCAAATCAATATTTTCGAATGAATTGTTTTTCCCAACAGCTTCTTTAATTTTTGCCATTGTATCTTGCAATTCCTCCGGATCAACAGGTTTTAAGATAAAATCAAGCGCACTAAATTTAAATGCTTTTACGGCGTATTGTTCATGTGCAGTGATAAATACGACGTGAGCATTTAGTTTTCCGTTTACTTTATTTAATCTTTCGAGAATATCAAAACCAGTTCCGTCGGTTAAATGAATATCCAGAAAAATAACCTGAGGCCTTAATTTTTCAATCACGGCAATTCCGGTTTTTACACTTTCGGCTTCGCCAATAATTAAAATATCATTTGTATAACGTTCTAAAAGCGCTTTTAAACCCGTTCTCAAATGTTTGTCGTCCTCTATTAATACTGCTGTTATCATTTATTAAAAATTAAGGTATGTATTGAACAGGCAGACGCAGAACGACTTTTGTTCCTGTTTTTTTATTTTGTGATTGTAATTCGGTAATTTCTATTTGTGCAGATTTGGAGGTTATGGATTCCATAATTTCCAAACGCTTTTTTGTAATTCCCAAAGCCATTGATTTATGGGCCGTAACCGAGTTTTCTTTTAAATGTTTCGATTCAGATAAACCAATTCCATCATCTTTAATCGTGCAGATCAACTGTTCTTTTTCTACATCAAAGTCAACTTTAATTTTTCCGGTTCCATCTTTAGGAACAATTCCGTGAAGAATGGCATTTTCTACAAAGGGCTGAATCAGTAAAGGCGGTAATCCCATATTAAATTCGACTCTTTCGCTTGATCTTATTTCAAACTCAAATTTGTCATGAAAGCGGAGTTTTTCTAATTCCAGATAATTCTGAAGGCTTTCAATTTCTTTATCAATCGGAATTAAGGAACCTTTTGAATATTCGAGTGTAAGCCGCATTAACTTGGAAAATTTAGACAAATACTTCAAAGCCGAATCTGTTCCATTCTGAACAATAAAACTAGAAATTGAACTCAAACAATTAAATACAAAATGCGGGTTCATTTGTAAATGCAGTGCTTTTTGCTCGTATTCGGCAACTTCTTTTTTCAATGTGAGCTGACGTTTAACCTGCATTCGATTATAAATTACCAATATCAAGGCAATTAAAAGTAAAGCACCTAAAATGGAGAAAATAACAAATTGAATCTGTCTTTTGTTCTTTTCAGATAATAAAGCTTCCTTTTTTCTGTACTCATAATTGACTTCTGCCAAAGCAAATTTTTGACTGGTAGTTTCATTAATAATACTATCTCGCGCTTGTACATAATTTTTATAATGTTCTAATGCTGCTTTTGGATCATTTAAAGCTTCGTACAATTCGCTCAATAACTTTTCAGAATGATACGTTTGATCCAGAACACCTATTTCTTTTGCATAAGCAAGAGATTTCTCTGCAAAAGGCATTGCTTCTTTATATTTCTTTTGATCTTGAAGTAAACCTGCGATATTATATAAAGAAAGTGAAGCTCCAAATTTATTCTGCAATTCTTCATATAAATCCAATGACTTCGTGTAATATTCATTGGCCAGTTTTAAATCGTTTTCTTTCCTGTAATAATCTCCTAAATAATTACACAAAAGTGCATAGCCTCGCGCATTATCTGTATTCTCAAAAAGTTTTTTGGCTTTGTTATAATACAGAATCGCATTTTTATTCTGACCCGTTTCAAAGTAAATTGCACCAATATTGGTAAGCGTAACAGCAGCATTTTTTTCTCCAGTTTCAGTTTGAATTTTAGAAGCTTTTTTTAAGTATTCTAGCGCTTTTGGATAATTTAACTGCGATTTATAAATAATCCCAATATTATTAAGTGCTTTAGAAACATTCGCCTGCTCATCAATTTCCTGATATAACTGCAGTGCTTCTTCGTAATTTTTTAATGCCAAAATTTGATTACTCTGTTCCGAGTAAACCACGCCAGAACTCGCATAAGCACGCGCCAGGCCGCTTTTTACTTTTTTACCTGAATCTTCTTTTAAAACTTTTCTAAATTCTAATTGTGCAGTCTTAAAATATTTTAAAGCATTTGGGTAATTCCCTAAAATTATGGAAGCGTTTCCTTTATTGACATAAGCAGTCGCAAGTCCAAAAGTAAAGTCCGATTTCAAACTTAGATTCGTTGCTTTTTGAGCATAAAACAATGTTGAATCAGGATTGATTTCTTTATACAAATCGGCTATTTTATTATACTCATTGACTTTTGAAGTATCAATTTTAGTATAAATAAGCACTCTTTTCAAACTATCAATCTTAGCGTTTTGAGCGTTCGACGCCTGCCCTGCAAGAAAGAAGAAAAAGAAAATTATTTGACGTAATTTTTGACTCACTATTTTTTATTTTGCTTGTTGTGAGACAAATGTATGATATGTTTTTTAGTAACAGAACATGAATTATTATTTCTCAGGTTTCACTTATTATTTGATTTTTTTTATCTATTTCAAAATATACATCAACACCAGAAGTTCAAAAAGTATGTTTTTTCTTAAGATATATCTTCAATTATATTTTATATATTTTTATAAGTTAAATATTACATTTTAACAATTAAATAATAATGTAATTACTACATTAGCAGCTAATCAAATTAATTAAAACCTTTTTATGAAAACAAAATTTTTAAAATTAGCAGGAGCATTTTGCGCCTTATTGTTGATTCATTCTTGTCAAAAAGATGAACTCCCATTAAATGCAAAAAATGACAGTACATTAATTGAAGAAGAAAAAGCAACTGGGTATATTCCATCCACCCGTGAACAGCTGGCACAACTTAGAACTTTAAAAACATCTTCACTCACAAGAAAAGAGACAATTCCTGCACATTACGAACTGCCAGAACTGCCTGCTGCTCTTAACCAACGTTCAAAAGGGTCTTGCGTTCCTTATTCAATCGCCCATGCTATTACTTTATTAAAAAGTGAATCGAAAACATTAGCCAATGGAAGTCCAGACTTTAGTGTTTATCCTAGTGGAGATTATATATATGAAAAATATAAGGACGATAGAAATAGCTGTAAAGATGGTGTTTACTTTCCAGATGCCTTAGACGCTTTAAAAACAGAAGGAACGCCAAGTTATACTGATATGGGATTCGTAAGCTGCGGTGTTCTTCCTAATGCTGCTCAACAAAATAATGCGCCAAAAAACAGAATATTTGATTATTTCGCGATAAGTCCATCTGAAGGATTTAAACCAACAGTGGAAGATATGAAAAGACAAATAGCAAAAGGAAATCCGGTCATTATAGGAATGAGGGTCGATGAAGATTTTGTTTCCAACTCAATTAGATTATGGGACAAAAACAATTCCGCTTTTTATGGAAACCACGCTGTTGTTTTAACGGGTTACGACGATGAAAAACAAGCTTTTAGACTTCTTAATTCTTGGGGATCTAATTGGGGAGAAAATGGATATATCTGGGCTACTTACAGCAAAATAGAAGAAGCTATACGTGATGAGGCTTATGTAATACAAAAAGATAACCCATTGACAATTACGGGCACTGATAAACCTTCCATTATTGTATGTAGGGATGCAAGTGTTCTAACCAACAACTTTAGTTTTCCTATGGGGCAGCCAGCTCCATTTATAAAAAATGGAGAATTTTACTGGAATAACGATTCAGTAATACCATATTTTAACGAGTATACTAACCCAACCTTATATTTAGGATATCACATACCTGCTAATAATGTAGGAATTGCTATAGATGGGGATATTACTTTTGAGGTAAGAATAAGAATAGAAGCAAGCAAAAATACTACTTATCCTGCTCATTTAGAAAAAGGAATTCAATTAAACTTATGGAATGGTGCTTATGGAGGAGTTGCTCAAACTATGACCTGTACTATCCCTATGGAAGGAATAAATAAACCAGCTGTTTTTACAAATAGTATAGGATATACAAATAGTATAGGAGAAACTTACCGTTATTCAGCAGATGGCTATTTACCACATTTTACATTTACCAATAATGCTTTTGACAGAGACACAACTATAAGGTTTCATATTAAAGATGGCCAATTCGTTTTGAATACTCCTGGTTTAAAAATGCCATCAGGGATAAATAGATTAAGGGATTTTGATGTAAAATTCATAGGCACCATAGGCGCCTTTACTGACATTAGAATATATAGAAATGGTAAGGTAATAGCCATAGATAATTTTGACACCAAAACACCATGGATGCAGTATTATGAATTGTAACTGTAACTTAAGCTAAAAATGTAAAGGGTGCAAAGAGTTTCTTTGCACCCTTTTATTTTAATCACAATTATTTATAGCTGAAATTTAAATATATCATTTTCAAACTTTTTTGTAAATTCATCATGAATTACAAACTAAATTTCTCTAAAATTATTGATTAAAAGATAAACGTATGGCAAGAATACATTTATTTGAATTTGAAGACCAAAAATGGTTTCTTGTTTTTTTAAGAAATTACATAACCGACTTTTTGCAATTCCTCTCGAACAAAACCGGAATGTATAAACCTGTTGTTCCTTTGCTCGTAGATGTTTTAAAAACCAACAACACAACAACAATTATTGATCTTGCTTCTGGTGGAGGCGGCGGACTTATTTGGTTAAACGGTGAATTAAAAAAAGAAATCCCAAACTTAAAAATCATTCTAACCGATTATTACCCTAACATTCCTGCTTTTGAATACACTAAAAAACAAGCTGATAATTTTGAATATATAAGTCATTCTGTCGATGCACGAAATGTTCCATCCGAATTAAACGGACTTAGAACTCAATTTCTTTCTTTACATCATTTTAAACCAAACGATGCGAAACAGATTTTGCAAAATGCAGTAGATTCTAAATCTCCAATCTCCATTTTTGAAGTTCAGGAAAGAAGTTTTGCCAGTATCGCAGCCATGATTTTTTCTCCCATAAGTGTTTTATTGACTACTCCATTTATCAGGCCTTTTAAAATTGGCCGAATTATTTTTACTTATTTAATTCCTGTAGTTCCACTTTTTGTTTTGTGGGATGGCATTATTTCTTCATTAAGAACTTATTCTGTTGAGGAAATGAATGATCTTGTAAAAGACCTACATAATACAGAATCTTATAACTGGCAGATTAACCGAGTAAAATCCGGCCCCGGAGTTGTACTGTATTTAATAGGAACTGAGAAAAAATAAGCATTTATCCAAAAGACAACTCACAACTCACAATTCATAATTCATAATTAGTAATTATTTTACAAAAGAATTCTTTCACAAAAACAAAACTTTGCTAAATTCGTTTGTAGAATAATTAACCCGCTAATCCCAAATTAGTTTTATGAAAAACCTACTATTATTATCATTTATTATGATAAGCTTTTCGTCGTGGTCACAAACCGCAGAAATTTATTTTAACAAAGCTTTTAACAAAGCTGCAACCGGAAATTACAAAAGCGCAATTGCTGATTACACAAAAGCCATTCGCAAAAATTCTAAATTTGTTGAAGCGTATCAAAATCGTGGCGTTGCAAAATACCAATTGAATGACTTACAAGGCGCAATGGCCGACTTTAGCAAAACAATTGAACTTGACGATATGAATGCCGATGCTTTTACGGGCCGAGCCAATGTAAACTTCAAACTGTCAAAATTCCACGAAGCTATTCAAGACTGTACATCCTCGCTTGGTTTAAACCCAAGAGATTATGTTGCTTACAATTTACGAGGTTTAGCTTACAATAAAATTGGAGACAAAGCCAATTCCTGCAAAGATTTCTTAAAAGCAATCGAATTAGGAAGTCAAAGTGCTATAAAAAACAAAAGCACTTTTTGTAAATAACAAATCAAAATTGTATTGACAAAAGCAATCTGCAAAAGAATATATTTGTAGATTGCTTTTCGTATTTTATTCATAAAAAAATAGTGCACATTTTTAATACAAAACCAAAAAAATAATCAAACAATAACAGTAAAAACTGCATGTCAATTTTAAGAAAAATAAATAACCTTCAAACAGATAAAAATTCGGGATTTGGAACTAATGCCGGAAGCTACGGCGGAAGATTTGTAAATAAAAACGGAACTCCAAATATCGAAAAAAGAGGTATGAACCTGCTTCGACGAATAAGCTGGTATCATACCATGATCGATATGCCCAACTGGAAATTCATGCTTATTTTATTTTCTTTCTATATTCTGATCAATTTTATTTTTGCAGTTGTTTATTATGCCATCGGGATTGAACATCTGGACGGAATTTCACCATCCGGAAGTCTTTTAACGCAGTTTGGGCAGGCTTATTTTTTTAGTGCACAAACTTTTACAACTGTTGGTTACGGACATATAAGCCCAACCGGATTCCTGACAAGCGCTTTATCTGCAGCCGAAGCTTTAATTGGTTTGCTCAGTTTTGCTATTGCAACGGGTTTATTCTTTGGAAGATTCAGCAAACCAACCGCTTTTTTAAAATTTTCACACAATGCTTTAATTTCTCCTTACGGAAAAGGCAAAGGTTTAATGATACGTCTTGTTCCTTTTAAAAACACCAATTTTACAGATGCAATAGCAAAAGTTACTTTGGGAATGAGCGTTGAAGAAAACGGCCAGAGAGTAAATAAATTCTATAATCTTAATCTTGAAATAGATCGTATAAATGCACTTTCACTAAGCTGGACATTAGTTCACCCCATTGATGAAAAAAGCCCTTTATACAATTTTACCGAAGAAGATTTTAAAAGCACACACGGCGAGATTTTAGTTTTCATCACCACTTTTGATGATATGTTTAGTAATACCGTGGCAGCCCGAACTTCGTATACTTTTAGCGAAATCATTTACGGTGCAAAATTCAAAATTATGTACAACCGAAGCAAAGATAACACTAAAACGATTTTACATTTAGACAAATTAGATCAGTTTGATACTACAAACTTCTCATAGAGAATCATTTTTATCAAGTTTTTAAGGTTTTTTGAGATTTTATTTTACTTTTGTTTACATAATCGTATCAAATGGTAAACAATATAAAAACTGTTTTCAGTATAAAAGATCTTGAGAATTTATCCGGAATAAAAGCGCACACGATTCGTATTTGGGAAAAAAGATATAACATTTTGGAGCCAATGCGCACTGATACCAATATCAGACTTTACAATCTGCAAAATCTACAAAAACTCCTAAACATCACATTATTACACGAATACGGTTATAAAATTTCTAAAATAGCAACTTACCCGGAAGAAAAAATTCCGCAGTTGGTTCGTGAAATTATTTCAAAGAAAAACTCTCAAAATTACGCCATTACATCTTTCAAAATGGCCATGATGAATTTTGATCAAGAACTGTTTTTCAACACTTTTGACTGGCTTATTTCTGAAAAAACGTTTAAAGAAGTTTTTAAAGAACATTTTTTACCCTTGTTAAAAGAATTGGGATTATTGTGGCAGTCAGAAACGATAACGCCGGCAAATGAACATTTTATGAGTCATTTAATTAAACAGAAAATCTTAATCTATACTGAAAGCCTTCAGATTCAAAAACCAACAAAAACAGACAGAATTTTTGTTCTTTCACTTCCATTAAATGAAATTCATCAAATAGGATTACTTTATCTCCAATATGAAATTTTATCTAAAGGTTACAAAACCATTTATTTAGGTGAAAGTATGCCAATTGAAAATCTGCAGGATTTAACCAAACATTTTGAAAACATCACTTTTGTATCCTTCATGACTATTCAGCCGGATCGCAGCGTTATTAATCAATACGTTAAGTCAATGGGACAAAAACTGCTGCAAAAAAACAATGAAATCTGGCTTATGGGTAAAATGGTCGAATATATCGATCAAAAAGTACTGTCGGAAAGAATCCGTATTTTTGACTCAATGGAAGAAACAATAGAAACTATTTAATCTTTTCTGTTTAAAGTTTTTGCATATTTATTAAACAAAAATGACAAGAACTATCGCAATTATAGGTTCTGGCTTTTCTTCGTTGGCCGCTTCATGTTACTTGGCACAACAAGGAAACAAGGTCACTATTTATGAAAAAAATCCAACAATTGGAGGTCGGGCAAGACAATTCAAAAAAGATGGTTTTACATTTGATATGGGGCCAAGCTGGTACTGGATGCCAGATGTTTTTGAACGTTTTTTTAATGACTTTAATAAAAAAACATCAGATTATTACGAGCTTATAAAACTTAATCCTGCCTATCGTGTTTATTTTGGAATAAATGATTTTATCAGTATTTATGACAATTTAGAAGATATTAAAGCTACGTTTGAAGAAATTGAAAAAGGAAGCGGTAAACAACTGGAAACCTTTATCAATCAAGCTAAAAGCAATTATGATATTGCCATAAAAGATTTAGTTTACCGCCCCGGAGTTTCTCCACTTGAATTAATTACAAAAGAAACCGCTTTAAAGCTCAATCAGTTTTTTAGCAATGTGAGTTCTGATATTCGCAGGAAATTTAAAAATGAAAGGCTGATTCAAATTCTCGAATTTCCAGTTTTATTCCTCGGTGCAAAGCCAACCAAAACACCTTCATTTTACAATTTTATGAATTATGCCGATTTCGGACTCGGAACCTGGCATCCTAAAACCGGAATGTTTGATGTCATTCGAGGAATCGAAAAATTAGCCGTAGAACTTGGCGTTACCATCAAGACAAATTCCCCTATTGAAAAAATAATTGTTGAAAATAAAACCGCGACAGGTATTGTTATTAACGGCGAAATTATAAATACCGATATTGTTTTAAGTGGTGCCGATTATCAACATACTGAAACTTTACTGAAAAAAAAATATCAGGTTTATTCTCAAAAATACTGGGAAAGCCGGATCTTTGCACCGTCTTCTCTCCTATTTTTTGTGGGTTTCAATAAGAAGATTGAAAACATTTCGCATCATGCCTTATTTTTTGATGTCGATTTTAATCAGCATGCAGCTGATATATATGACAATCCAAAATGGCCGGAAGCTCCGTTATTTTATGCCAACTTCCCGTCTAAAACAGATCAAACCGCTGCACCTGACGGAATGGAAACCGGATTTTTCCTAATTCCGCTTGCACCCGGAATTGAAGATAACGAAACCCTAAGGGAAGCATATTTTGAAAAGATAATTACCCGTTTTGAATTGCTTACACAGCAGGAAATTAGAAATAACATTATATTTAAGGAATCATTTTGTAAAAACGATTTTGAAGCAGATTATAACGCTTATAAAGGCAACGCTTATGGAATGGCCAACACATTATTGCAAACGGCATTTTTGCGTCCAAAACTAAAAAGCAAAAAAGTACGTAACTTATATTTCACAGGACAATTGACTGTTCCCGGCCCAGGTGTTCCGCCTGCATTAATTTCAGGAAAACTAGCCGCTGAATTAATTCAAAAATCTTTAAGATCTTAAAAAATGAAATCACTATTCGACGCCGTTTCTTTTAAATGCAGCAAACTGATTACCAAAAACTACAGTTCTTCTTTTTCGCTTGCTGTAAAAATGCTGTCACCAAGCATTCGTGATGCTATTTACAGCATTTACGGATTTGTTCGTTTTGCTGATGAAATTGTGGATTCTTTTCATGATTATGATAAACAATCCCTAATTGACGATTTTGAAAAAGAATATTATAAAGCAATGAAATTAGGAATCAGCCTAAATCCTATTTTAAATTCATTTCAGCATACTGTGAAAGAATATAATATTACCGACGATCTGGTTCAGGCATTTTTAAAAAGCATGAAACTCGACCTTATAAAATCAACTTACAACACACAAGCCGAATACACAGATTACATTTACGGTTCTGCCGATGTTGTGGGCTTAATGTGTTTAAAGGTTTTTGTTACAGGAAAAGAACAAAAATACGAGCAGTTAAAAAATGAAGCCATGCGATTAGGATCGGCTTTTCAGAAAGTGAATTTTTTGAGAGATTTAAAAGATGACAATACAATCTTGAACCGAACTTATTTCCCGGGTGTTAACCTCAACAATTTCAACGAAGATTCAAAAACACAGATCATCAAAGAAATCGAAGAAGATTTCCGCATTGCGTATCAGGGAATTATAAAATTGCCAATAGAAGCCAAATTTGGAGTTTATACCGCATATGTTTATTATAGAAAATTGCTTAAAAAACTAAAAAATACACCGTCTCATGAAATTGGGAATTCAAGAATCCGGGTTTCAAATTATACAAAAGCAGGGCTTTTAGCGCAGTCGTTTGTAACGTATAAACTGAAGTTAGTATAATTTCGTTCAGTTTTGTCATTCTGATTAAGCTAACAGTTTGACATCCTGAGCGAAGTCGAAGGAACGCGAGAGGCTCGACAAAGATTGTCACTTTAGATTGCGGAGCTACTTACGGTCCTTCGACTTCGCTCAGGATGACAAAAATGAGAGAATCAGGCAATAAAACAAAAAAATAATCTTTAGAGTCAATCTTTTATAAACTAAAGTTAAGCTCTACATATTTTAAATCATAATTTTAATAACAACATTTATAAAATGATTTCTTTTTTAATCTTTTTAGGCGTTTTTCTGTTTATGGAATGTGTTACCTGGCTTACGCACAAATATGTAATGCACGGTTTTATGTGGTATTTTCACGCCGATCATCATCAGCCAAAATACGAGCATACTTTTGAGCGCAATGACATTTTCTTTGTCATTTTTGCGACACCAAGTATTCTTTTATTTTATTTTGGGGTTGAAGGCGGGTTCAATTATTTATTTTTTATTGCCTGCGGTATTACGCTTTACGGAGCTTGTTATTTTTTAATTCACGATGTATTAATTCATCAGCGTTTTAAATGGTTCAAAAACACTAAAAACAAATACCTAATCGGACTCCGAAAGGCGCATAAAACACACCACAAACACCTAAATAAAGAAAAGGGAGAATGTTTCGGAATGTTGTTTGTACCCTTAAAATATTATAAAATGTAGATTATTTGAGCGTTCCCAAAGATACATTTGTAACAATTGATTTAGTTAGAAGATGAAATTATACAAGATAGCAACCGTACAATATGTAAACGCCAAGGTCGAAGACTGCTGGGATTTTTTCTCCAGTCCAAAAAACCTGCAGACGATTACACTCGACAATATGAATTTTGAAATCAAAGATTTCGATGAAAAGCGAATGTATCACGGGCAGATTATAACTTATACTTTACGACCGCTTTTAGGTATCAAAATTTCGTGGGTCACCGAAATTACAGCCTGCAAAGAGAACCACTATTTTATCGATGTTCAGCGTTTTGGCCCTTATAAATTATGGCATCACAAACACTTTTTTGAACGAACAATCGACGGCGGAACCAAAATGACAGACATTGTTCATTATGCGCTCCCACTCGGGATTTTAGGAAGAATTATGAATCGGTTAGTAGTGAAGAACAAACTAAAAACAATTTTTGATTTCCGTTATAACAAAATCGAAGAATTGTTTAATTCAAAATCACAGCCAAAGATTATTCAGATTAATGCAGAGCAAAAAAGCATTTAAAAAGAAAGGCACAGATTTCACAGATTAACACAGATTTAATCCTTTTAAATCATTTAATCTGTGGCAAAAAAACAAAACGGAATTCTCAACATAATGACAAAACAAAAAGTTTCCTTTTTCTGGTTCAGACGTGATTTACGTTTAGAAGATAATACCGGATTATTTCACGCTTTACAATCGAATTTTCCTGTAATTCCATTATTTATTTTTGATGATGATATTCTGGACAATCTTCCGAAAAACGATGCCAGAGTAAGTTTTATTTACGATTCTCTTCAAAAAATAAATACCGAATTAAATACTTTTGAATCTTCGATTTTAATCAAAAAAGGAAAAACAAAAGACGTTTGGAAATCACTTTTAGAAGAATTTGATATTCAAAACGTATTTTTCAATAAAGATTATGAGCCTTTTGCAATCCAGCGTGATACAGCAATTTGTTCTTTATTAAAAGAAAATAATATCGAATGTTTCTCTTTTAAAGATCATGTTATTTTCGAAGAAAAAGAAATCACAAAAGCCGATGGGCTTCCGTACACGGTTTATACACCTTATAAAAATAAATGGCTCGAAAAATATCATTTTTTAGGATCGGCTCCAGAATATGATTCGAAACCATTTCAATCTAATTTTGCAAAAAATCAATTTACATTTCCTGAATTAGCAGCAATTGGTTTTGAAAGAAGCTCGATAAAAGTTCAGCCGCACAACTTAACACAAATTGTCAATTATAAAGAAACAAGAGATTTTCCGGCTCTTGACAGTACATCTTACCTTTCGCCGCATTTGCGTTTCGGAACCGTGAGTATTCGGAAACTGGTAAACTGGGCAAATCGAAAAAATCAGACTTTTTTAAGTGAATTGATTTGGAGGGAATTCTTTATTCAGATTCTGTTTAGTTTTCCTAATTGTGTGAATCACAATTTTAAATCGGCTTACGACGGAATTCAATGGCGAAATAATGAAGAAGATTTCAAACGCTGGTGTTCCGGAACAACTGGATACCCAATGGTCGATGCCGGAATGCGGCAACTCAATGAAACGGGTTATATGCACAATCGTGTTCGTATGGTTGTGGCCAGTTTTTTATGCAAACATTTATTGATTAACTGGCAATGGGGCGAAGCTTATTTTGCTGAAAAACTATTGGATTTTGAATTAGCTTCAAACGTAGGAAACTGGCAATGGGCAGCGGGAACAGGCTGCGATGCCGCGCCGTATTTCAGAGTTTTTAATCCTGAAATCCAACAAAAGAAATTTGACGAAAAAGGCGAATACATCCGCAAATGGATTCCTGAGTTTGATTTTGGTTATAATGAACCTATGGTTGATCATGCCTTTGCGAGGGATCGCGCGATTGCGACTTATAAGGCGGGGATTTTGAAATAAGTTTTTTTGTTTCAGGTTTCAAGTTACATCCAGTGTGTCCTCACTTTGCAATCCTTCGACTTCGCTCAGGAGGACAAAAATTGTGTTCAATCTAATAACCTGAAACTTGAAACCTGAAACAAAAACTAATACTTTAAATAGTTATCAACCACAATTTTCGCCTTTAAATCAAACATTAAATTATAAAGTCCGAAGAAAGTACGGTTCATATAAATAAAGTGCTTAGAGCCACGATTTCCGTTCATTTTTTTCAAATTTGTATCTTCAGAAAAGCGTTTGCCTAATTCTGCAATCGCGTTAAAGAAAGTTTCATCGGCAAAATCAAAAGTTTCATTTTGAAAAGGTTTTGTAAAAAGTGATAATAAATCATGAAACATATCGGTGAAATATTCCACTTCTGCCGGACTATCATCTGGACGAAGGATTTCTAATTCGAATAATTTCTCATTAAAACGTTTTTCATCTGTAATTACATTTTTGTTGATTAACTCAAAATATGGCGTGTAGAATTCTTCAGGAATTTGTTTCATACAGCCAAAATCCAAGGCAATTAATTGGTTTTCATCATTAACTAAAAAATTTCCCGGATGCGGATCTGCGTGTACTTTTCGCAAAACATGAATTTGGTACATATAAAAATCCCAAAGCGCCTGCCCTACTTTATCGCCAACTTCCTGATCTGTATTTTTAGCGGTAAATTCAGAAAGATGAATTCCTGTCATCCAATCCATTGTAATGATTTTCTCTGATGAAAATTCCGGATAGTAATTCGGGAAAATGATATTTTCAATTTTATTACAAGCTTCTACAACCTCCTGACTTTGTTTTAATTCTAACAAATAGTTGGTTTCTTCAATAAGTTTATCTTCAACTTCTTTAAAATATTTATCTGAGTCTTTTCCCTGCAGATTAAACATTCTGATCGCAATAGGTTTTACCAAAGCCAAGTCTGAAGAAATACTGTTGGCAACGCCGGGATATTGAATTTTAACAGCCAATTTTTTATCATTTTTCTTAGCCAGATGAACCTGACCAATACTTGCTGCATTTACGGAATTTGCATTGAACTCATCAAAAATTTCATAAGGTGTTTTGCCAAAATTAGTCTTGAAAGTTTTTAAAACTAAAGGTGCAGAAAGCGGTGGAACTGAAAATTGCGATAAAGAAAATTTCTCCACATAAGCCTGAGGCAAAAAGTTTTTGTCCATGCTTAACATCTGCGCCACTTTCAAGGCACTTCCTTTTAAGCTTTTAAGTCCGTCGTAAATATCTTCAGCGTTATTTTCGTTTAGTTTATCTCGGGTTAAATCTGGGTTTACTACTTTTTCAGCATAGTGCTTTATATAATTTACTCCGATTTTGGCGCCGGTTTGAACTAGTTTTCCGGCTCTTTCTATTTTTGAAGTTGGAATATAATCGATTGTTTTCATTGTTTGCTGTATATTTTTTCTTTGAATAGAAATTTTCCAAAATCTATTAAATGATTCATTGGCGCAACATTCATTAATTCAAATGATGCATTAACCGATTTTTCGATAAAGATGTCTGTTTTTTCAAAAGCGGCAGATTCATCTTCCATCCAGAATTTAATGGTCAGCATTAATTGTAACCATGCCGATTCCTGAATGGCTTTTTCCTGAAATTTCTGCAGTTTTTCTTGTTCTAATCTATAATCATCAGTTAGAATTTCTGAAACATATTCTTTAAAACTATTTCTAAGTGTAGTTAACTGAACCAGGTTTTTAAGCGGATTTCTATCAATTTTAAGCGATTGTAAAACGTAACTTCTGTTTGCGGTTAAGATTTCGAAGAAGGTAAAATAGAAACTCAGCATTTTATTCTTCATGTCATATTCCTGATATTCTTCGTTTTTATGAAGTAAGCTGACTGTGTTTTCAAAAAACAGTCGGAATATTTCTTTTTCTAAACCTTCTAATGTTCCAAAAAAGGAATAAAACTCAGCTTCGGTAAAATCATTTTCTTTGGCAAAATGATAAACTGACTTTGGTTTTTGGCCTTTTTCTAAAACTTCATCCATGTATTTTGAAACGATATCATCTTTGGTAATTACCTTCTTTTTAGTCGTCATTTTATTTAAAATTTAGAATTTGCCATAAAGGTAAACATTGTTTAAGTACCTTTACTAATGATTAAACGGCAAGCACTGTTAAATATATTATAAACTATTATGACTCAAAATGTTCTATTAACCGGAGGAAGCGGATTCATTGGAAAACATTTAACAAATGTTCTTATTGAAGCTGGATATTCTGTGTCTGTTTTGAGTCGTTCTGATAAAGAAAACACTGCTCAAATCACGTATTACAAATGGGATTTAAACAAAAATTATATAGACGAAAATGCTGTTTTAAATGCTGATTTCATAATTCATCTTGCGGGTGAAGGAATCGTTGAAAAAAGATGGACAGAAAAGAGAAAAAAAGCAATTTTAGAAAGCCGCATAAAACCCATTGATTTGATCTTTTCAGTTTTAGAAAAAAACAATAAAAAACTTAACGCTTTTATTTCGGCTTCGGGAGTTGGTATTTACGGCGCTGTTACCAGTCACAAAGTTTGTACGGAAGAAACGCCTGCAGCAAATGACTTTTTAGGCACAACCTGCCAAATTTGGGAAAATGCAGTTGATAAAATCGAAGCATTAGGCATTCGAACCGTAAAAATCAGAACTGCAATTGTATTGGGAAAAGATGAAGGATTTTTGAAAAAAGTCAATCCTAATTTTAAAGCTGGTTTTGGTGCCGTTTTAGGATCAGGAAAACAATATTTACCATGGATTCATATCGAGGATTTATCTCAAATTTATTGCAAAGCAGTTTCAGATGACCAAATGCATGGCCCGTATAATGCGGCTGTGACAGATAACACTACAAATTCGAGGTTTTCTAAAATACTGGCAACATTATACGGGTATGCTATCTGGCTTCCTAAAATACCTCCTTTTATTCTTAAAATTGTTTTAGGAGAAATGAGCGAAGCTGTTTTAACAGGCCAAAGGGTTTCATCAGAAAAAATACAAAAAACCGGATTTGAATTTCAGTTTACTGATTTAGAAAAAGCGCTTATAGCAAGCATCAATTAAAATCATTTCAAAGTTAAATACTTCATATCTTCACTTTGTACAACTCCAAGTAAATGAGTATTGGCCGTTTTTGAAATTTTACTGGCAACAACACTTGGTATTGCTATATTAAAATCTGAAACTGAGATTGGGTAATTACACGAAATTTGTATTCCTTCCGGAACTCTTTTTATCAAGGCTTTCATTTCAATGATTTTCGATTTTCCGTGAAGGTAAAGTTTTCCTTTTACGTCATATTCCTTTTCAATTTCATCAACGTTTTTTAAGTCAAATTTTTGAACTTTCCCTTTAAAAACTGATTTTGGATAACGATGGCTTTCAATATAATTTTCATTAAAATGTTCTTGCATTAAATCCATTTTAAAACGAAAATCTTTGATTACAACAGTACAGATTAAAGTACTTGTTTCAGGTTCGAGAATAATAGTTCCGAGTTTATTTACTGCTTTTACTTCTTCAAAAAAAGGAACAGAAGCTTCAAAATTTACAACTGCCGTAGTGGTTTTAAATTTGTCTTGGGCAAGTAATGAAAATGCAGTAAAAAATAAAATAAGCAATGTAGTTCTTTTCATAATCGTCATCAATTAAACAATTATGTCATTCTATTTCTAAGAAGAATTTTACAAGTTCAAAAATAGAACGGCAGTACTCCGTGAAAAAATTCGTAACCTAATGTTTATACTTAAAGTTACGAAATTTACAGATGCAGAGTTCTTGAACTAGTGCTAAATATTTGTGAATGTTTTTGGGGTGTGAAATGGTGGTTGTAAATATGAAATATAAAGTCCCTACGGGACAAAAACGGTATCGGTAATTTATTTTTTTCTACCGATATTTAATCTCTACGAGATATTTTTTTGACGGTAAAAAAACAAATTTCTCATAATCCCTCCGGGACAAAATGAAATTGTAAATTTTAATTTTTCTACCGATATTTAATTCCTAACGGAATATCTCGTAGAGATTAAATATCGGTAGAAAAAAACAATGAATAGCCCCAAAATGTCCCGTAGGGACTATACTGCTATTATTAATGACATTTTATCCATGCATTGGCGTACAAATCTCCAATAAAAACCCGTCTGTATCTCTTACATACGCGACAACTTGTCCCCACGGCTTTTTCTTTGGTTCTGCAACTAAAACAGCTCCAAACGAAGTTGCTTTTTGAACAAGTTCTCCAACATCTTCTGTAATAAAACCTAATTCAATTGCAAAAGGCTTGTCTTCTAAACTGCTTTCTATAAAACCTTCGCTTAAGTTTTGCGATGCTAATTTTTTTGATGCAAACGAAATAGTGGTTTCGCCAGTATTTAATTCTCCATAATCATTATCCGGACTTATAAACTTTCTTGCAAATCCAAATACATTTTCATAAAACTCTATTGATTTTTCTACGTCTTCAACGTACAAAATTGTATATCCAAACTTTACCATGATTTCTTTATTTAATGAATGATTAATAAAAATGAGATGTCCCTGGGACAAAATGTGTGGATGCATATCTTTTTCGTCTACTGCCGACGAGATATTATATTACTAATATAATCATTGAATAAAAAAATTACAACTAAATAAGAAAGAAAAATTTCGGAGAGATATCTGATTGGTAGAAAAATTTAGCTGATTTCTAAAAGTACATTGTATTTATCCAAGCTTGCTAAGTCTTCAATAGAGTTAACGCTGGTAACTTTTTCATGTTCTTCTACTTCTTTTCTAACTTCAATATGCTTGATTGCTTTTCTAAAACGTCGCACTTCTTCGAGATTAGATAAGATAAGACCCGGAACGGGAACGCTTTTTCCTTCTTTATCTTTGGCAACCATTGTAAAATAAGATGAATTACAATGTTTGATTACTCCGGTTTGAATATTTTCTGCTTCAACGCGAATGCCCACAATCATCGAACTTCTTCCCACATAATTTACTGAGGCTTTCATGGTTACTAATTCTCCTACTTCTATTGGTTTAAGAAAGTTTACCGTATCAACAGAAGCCGTTACACAATAGTTACCGCTAAATTTTGAAGCCGAAGCAAATGCAATCTGATCTAAAAGCTGTAAAATATATCCCCCGTGAATTTTACCGCTAAAGTTAGTATGCGACGGAAGCATTAATTCAGAAATGCTGATTTTTGATGAAGAAACGGGTTTAAAATCTGTAGTCATGTTTTTTGTTTTTGGAATATTTGGTATTTTATTTTAATTCAATAATTCGGTTTCATCCGTATTTAAAGCTCTGTTGATAATATTTTCGGGAAGTGATTTCTTTGCTTTTGCACCCATTTTTTTCAATTTTTCAACACTCGAAATCAAGTTTCCTTTGCCGTCAACAAGCTTATTCATGGCACTTTCATATTCTGTTTTAGTATCTTTAATTTTGTTTCCAATTCTAACTAAATCGGTAACAAAACCTTCAAATTTATCGTATAAAGCTCCGGCTTGTCTGGCAATTTCAAAAGCATTTTCCTGCTGTTTTTGATTTGCCCACATGCTGTCTATGGTACGCAGCGTTGCTAATAATGTACTTGGCGTAACAATTACAATATTTCTGTCGAAAGCTTTATTATATAAAGTAGAATCTTCGTTTAACGCAATCGCAAAAGCCGGTTCTATCGGGATAAAAAGCAATACAAAATCCGGGCTTTCTATTTGATATAAATCGTGATAATTTTTATTTCCGAGTTGTTCAACGTGGCGTTTAATGGATGAAACATGTTCTTTAAGCCAATCGATTTTAAGTAAATCAGATTCTTCGTTTACCCATTTTTCATAAGCGACCAAAGAAACTTTAGAATCGACAATCATTTTCTTTCCATCCGGAAGATTGATTACAACATCTGGAAAAACACGATTTCCTTCGGTATTTACAAAACTTTGCTGTACTTCATATTCTCTTCCTTTTTCTAAACCAGATTTTTCAAGAACGCGTTCTAAAACAAGTTCACCCCAATTTCCCTGCATTTTACTGTCGCCTTTTAATGCTTTGGTCAAGTTTAAGGTTTCTTTGCTCATTTGAGCGTTCATTTCACTTAAACCAATAATCTGCTGGCGCAATGCTGCGTGATAATCGATACTTTCTTTATGTGTTTGATCTACTTTTTGTTCAAATACATGAATTTTATCCTGAAGCGGCAGCAGAATGTTTTTCATGTTTTCACTATTCTGTTCTGTAAATTTTGCCGATTTTTCTTCAAGAATTTTATTGGCCAGGTTTTCAAATTCCTTGGTAAATTTTTCCTGAAGTTCGTTTATTTCACTTTTTTGTTCTTTATGGCGTTCCCAAAGATTCTCAAAATCAACTTCTTTTTTAGAAAGCTGAATCGCCAGACTGTCTTTTTCTGTTCTGATATTTTCTTTTTCAGAATTGGTTAAATGAAGTTGTTTCTGAAAATTATTTCTTTCCGTTTCAAATTGTTCTTTCTGTAATTGAAGCTGATTTGTATTTGCATTAAGTCTTTCTTCTAAACTTACTTTTTCTGCTTGAAATTTAGCCGAAAACAACATTTTTCCTAAGTATATCCCCAGAAACAGAGCAATTACAAAAGCCAATAAAAGTGGAAGAAATTCTATCATATCTAAGTTTATTTTAAGTAAAAGTACGCAATAATACGTAGTGCTTAATTTTTAAAATTAAAATTTCACGAATTAGTGTCGGTTCTAAATTAATCAAACAATACTTTTTTAGAAAAATCATTCTAATAAAAATTAAATAAAAAAATTTAACGCAACCATTTTAAAGCAGCTCCATCTACATTATATAACCTATTAAAAAATAATCATGAAAAAATTAATGTTGAGCTTATTTATCGCTTTTGGATTTAGCGCCTGCTCTCTTAGTAATGACGACCTGAATGTTGATTGTGGAACTAATGCAGATTTACCTTTTTCGGGCTTCCCTTTATTATGTAACTATAGTGTAAAAACTTTTCCTAATAATCCAAGTGCGCTTATTATAACTTCACAGGAAAAAATGGACTCCTATTTTACAAAACATGCAAATACCTGCACAGTTGCAAGCGATCCAAACATTAATTTTAGTGATAACTATATGATTGCACTTTTTGCAGGAGTAAAACCTACAAATGGTTACGCAATAAAAATTACTTCAATTGTACAAAATAACTGCGAAATCATTGTTAATTTCTACGAAAAAGGACCACAAACAGGAGAAACTTTAACGCAGACTCCAACTTATCCAACAGATTTCATTTTGATCCCGAAAACTGCAAAAGCAATTTTGTTTAACAGAACAAACGAAAGTCCTGACAATATCGTAATTGGAAGCTTTGGAACCACAAATGACTTTTTTCAGATCAATGACTACAACGTTTTAAAATTCCTAGGTGTAACTACCGGAAACTATGAGTTTGAGCAATATAAATACAATGCTAAAACGGTAAGAAGTGAATATACTACATTGTCAAAAACGATCCCTACAGAAATTACAGCAATTAAAGGCCAGACAAAAACGTATGGTACACCAGGTGCTCAAGGCGGTGTTTATTTTGAGCTTCGTCAGGGAATTACGGTAACTAAAATTACTATTGACAATAATGATACTGCAGATATGAGCAGCGAAATAAAAGCTTTCAGAATGGCGCTTAAGGCAAAAATCAACAGCTTAAAATAATACTCATTGAGTATCGTCTGTATCTTTTGCAACCCAACAAAAGATACAGATGTACTTGATAATCAAAAACTAACACAAAATACCACTAGTTCTAACTATTTACAAAATGTAGTTTTGTAAGCTTTTAAGAACTATTTTTGCAAAACCAAATTAATCCATTTTTTGAAAGACGATTTAGAGAAATATATTAAGCTTTGCATGAAAAATGACAGAGGAGGACAACTGAAAATATATCAGTTGTTCTCTCCTGTTTTATATGGTATTTGCCTAAAATATATGAAAAACGAAGACGATGCGAAGGATGTTTTCCAGGAAGCATTTGTAATTGTTTTTCAAAAAATCGGCCAATATAAATTTGAAGGAAGTTTTGAAGGCTGGCTAAAACGGATTTTCATTAATAAGCTGATTGAAACTTTAAATAAGAAGAAAAAAGAGAGTTTCTTTCTTGATGTTTTTGATCCCGATACTGATTTTATCGAAGAAGAGGAACTGGACGTTATCCCAATAGAACAAGAAAAACTGTTAGAATATATTAGAGATTTACCGGATCAATATCGAACGGTTTTTAACCTCTATGTTTTTGAAAAGATGAAACACAAAGAGATTGCCGAATTACTAAAAATCTCTGAAGGAACATCAAAATCAAATTTAAATAGAGCCAAGCATATTTTGCAAAAAAGAATACTGAGCATAAAAAATTTTAAGATAGCATGAAGAAGCAAAAAATAGAAGATATTTTTTCATCAATGGAAGACTTTTCGAGTGTTCCGCCTCCTGAATTGTGGGGGCAGATTGAAGAAAAACTCGACAAACCTAAAAAGAAGAAGAGAGCAATTCTTTGGTGGTCGGCGGCTGCATGCTTATTATTAGGTTTACTGCTCCCTTCTGTATTGCATTTTACTTCTGATAATTCAGGAATCAAAACAATACAAAACAATTCTACTGAAAATAATAATGTTGTTCTGGATCAAAAAAATAAGGATACAGATAAAACCAGAAGTATTGAAACTAAAGAAAATATCCTTGAAAAAGAATCTAATAATAATCGAGTTTCGTCATCAGAAAAAACAACAAATCAATCAGGCAATAATCAATTAAATCAAAATTCAAAAACAGTTAAAGCTCAAACGGGTTCTCAAAACAAAACAAATAATAACAGCTTTGAACCAAAAGTAAATGTCGAAAGAAATAATGCCGTAGCCGAAAAATCATTTGTTCCAGCTAGAGAAAATGGGTTAAATGCAGATTCTAAAAGTCAAATTTCTAACAATAAAAAAGAAAATATAAATCGCGCTGTCGCCGAAAAAACATTTGTTTCAGCTGGAGAAAATGGATTTAATGCGGCATCTAAAAATCAACTTTCGACCACTAAAAAAGAGAATTCAAACAAGGCTGTTGCCGAAAAATCATTTGCCCCAAACAAATCGGATTCTTTTAATTACGGTTCAAAAAGTCAGTCAGACGTTGAAAAAAGAAATGCTGACAAGATTTTAGCAGAGAAGAAGTTTGCTCCGGCAAAAACAAATAATTTTAATGCTGTTTCAGGAAATCAGGTACCGAATTCAATTTTTGAGGATCTTTCAACTTCAAAAAGCAAAAATGCGCTTGCACTTAATGCATCAAATTCTGCTGCAAAGAGAAATCCAAATGCTTTAAGTCCTTCGTTGAATAAAGAGAAAGAAAATATTCAAAAAACGACTGCTGACAAAAGTATTGCAAATGTTCAAAATGGTAATTCAAAAAACAATACTGCTTTTGCCAATTCAAATGTTTTGAGCAAAAAAGATTCTGTGCAGTTAGCTGAACTTCAAAATTTAGAAAAAGGAATTGCTACAATTACTCCGGAAGAAGAGAAAAAGAAAAAAGAAGACAAAACATTATCTAAATCAGAAAAATGGGCTTTACAGCTTTTTGCCGGTGTTGCCAATTCTGAAAATTATAAAAACAATAAAACTTTAGGAAACGTAAACGATTCTAAACAAAGTAATTCGTACGGTGTAAAAACGCAGTATAAAATCAATAAAAAATGGGCCGTTGCTTCTGGTTTTAAGATTAACGAACTGGGGCAAAGTGTGGCAAATATTTCTTATCTAAACGCAAGAAAACAAGCTCTTTTCAGCTCAAGCGATTATTTTGTAAAAAACGAAAGTGTTCCTCAAATTGCAAGTAATGGAGCAAATTATGTTTTGGTTTCAAACAGCACAAAAGATGTTTTGAAAAGTGACAACATTGAAACTGGGAATTTAGACCAAAATTTACGATACATCGAAATGCCTTTAGAAGTTTCCTATTCTATTTTTAATAAAAACAGAACAAACATTAATCTAAACACAGGCGGATTTGTTGGTAAACTGATTTCGAACAATATCGCAATTGATGGAAATTCTATGGGTGAAAACGTAAATGCAAACGATTATGTTTATGGTACAACTTTGAGCAGTACGGTACAATATAGAGTTTATAAAAAAACAAACGTTTTTGTTGAACCTGCTGTTAATTATTATGCAAATCCTTTAAGCAATCAATCTTTTAATCAATTTCAATGGGGATTGAATTTTGGATTGAATGTTAACTTTTAATATCTATAGTTTATTGTTTTTAATTACAAATAGATATAACAAAAAGGCGGTTCAATTGAACTGCCTTTTTTATTGAATTAATGTTTGATTTATTGTAATTTTCAGGAAAAATAAAACAATAAATGGCCTTTAAAAACAACTGGAATGATTTAAAATTTATTCCGAAGAATTTACAAATTGCAAAAGAACTGATTTATGACATTTGCGATTTCGAATGTTCTGAACCTCAACCCGAAAAAGAAAGTCAGGAATATGACGCTTTTGATTTTAAAATCGGCGAAAGCCAGATTAAATTTAGATCGGCTAAAATTACGCCTGCCAAAACAGGTCAGTTTGTAACTTTATGGAAACGAAATAAAGCTGGAATTATCGAACCTTTTGATTATTCTGATGCAATAGATTTTGTAATTGTAAGTGTTCAAAAAGAAAATCTTTTAGGGCAGTTTATTTTTCCGAAAGAGATTTTGCTCAAAAAAGGGATTTTCACTACAACTGTAAAAGATGGAATAAGAGCCACAAGAGTTTATCCGCCTTGGGATGAAACAACAAGCAAACAGGCACAAAAAACCCAGCAATGGCAATTGGATTATTTTTTGTCCATTTCTGATCCAATAGATATAAATCGTGTTCAGTTTTTACTTGGCAAATAGATAAACAAAAAGGCAGCTCAATTGAACTGCCTTTTTTATGAATTAATCTTAGATTATTTTTTCAGGATTTTTTCTTTATAAATTACTTTATTGTTTTCTGATAAAGTATAAATGTAAAGTCCCGGATATAAATTACGAACTGACATTACGGTGTTTGAAAGTTCCTGACTGCTTTTAATTTCAATAGGATTTCCTAATACACGACCGTTTATATCATAAAGTCTTAGTTTAAGATTTCTGTTTTCGCTTGTTTTTACTGCAAAATTTAAATCATCAACAGCCGGATTTGGGTATGCTTTTACAAAAAATCCGTTTTTAGTTCCAAAATCAGGAGTCGATAAAACATCTTGTTTTAATTCAAAACGGGCAATTACAGGTCCGTGATCTGATGTTGTTGTCGTATAACTCGGGATATCATTACGAGGATCATAAACAGCAATGGAGTTAGGAATATATTGATCGCTTAATTCATTAGAAATTATAATGTGATCTAAAAATCCGCCTGAACTTAAAAAACTGTAAGCTCCAGCCTGGCTGATTCCTAAAGTAAGTGCATTGTAATTATTCGTATCGGTAACAAAACTTTCGTAAGATGAAGGATTTGGCGTAATTACAGATGCTTTTACGTCATCATTATAATCTCCTAAAATGATCAAATTAGAATTTGAATAATGTGCATCTAAACTGTCTTTTAAAACTTGAGCATCATATTTACGCATGTTGTAACGTGAGATATCGCTTCCGCTGTTTGCACGCGCGTGAAGATCTACCAAATTGATTTCTTTTGTAAATCCGCCCATATTGGTTTCGATTGTTACCAAATACGGCAAACGTCCAGAAGAGAAAAAGCTAGAACCGTTTCCACCAGGATAATTAGGTAATGTTTTTGTTCCTGCACGAACTTCATCATAAAACTCTTTGAACATAACACGAGTCTTTTTTACTGTTGTTGTCTGCGTGTTGTAAAGTACTACTAGTTTTTGCGGCGGGAAATTTGGATCTGGTGCCTCAAAAGAATACGACCATGATGTTGAAGTTGTTTTTCCGAATGTTTTTCCGTTGATGTTTATTTTTTGAATTAAAGCATCAATCGAAGGATCATCAGAAACTTCCTGAACTACGTAAACGTCTGCATTTAATTTGTTCATTACCTTGGCAACATTATCAATTTGCAAGGCATCATCTGTTGGTCCAAATTCTACTCCGTCAGTTCCTTTTACATCACTTCCAAAAAATTCTAAATTATATGTTACCACATCAAATGTATCTGCTTTTGGTAAAGAAGAACCTGTCAATAAACCAATTTGTTTGTTTAACGAAGTTCCGGTTACTGTTAATTGTCCAGATATTAAAAGCTCTTTTGTAGTAGGTACAAATCTTGCATAAAGCGTTTTTCCAGCTGCAGCTTCGGCACCTGTAACTACAATACTGGATTGAAATGAAATATTATCCAATGACAATTCAAAAGATGCCGGAGCTGTAATTGTAATATCGTTATGACCTTCTGCATTAAAAATAAAAGACTGGCTTGCAGAAACAGTATTTGGTGCAACATCTCCAAAATCTAAAACAGGATTTGAAGCTACATAACCTGATTCACTTGTAATTGCTACATCGTCTAATGACCACTCGGCTGCGAAATTAGTTCCGCCAGCTGTCGTTTCATAGACCCAGGCTAAATAGGTATTGCTTGTTTTGTAATCGTTTAATTTGATGTATTGCGATTTAGTGTAAGTTCCCGTAACGGTTGGAAAATTACCTTGTATCTCTGTCCATGTTGCCGTTTCAGGATTACTTTTTCCATCATAATCCGTAGATACTACTAATTTTAAAGCTGAACCAGCATAAAATTTACGCGAGTAAAAAGATAATAATGCAAATTGTCCAAAAGTATCTAAATGCAATTTTGGTGAAATCAGCCAATCTTTACTCGCTCCAGAATCAGAATATCCGTTCATTAAAACGGCTCCAGTACCTGAATTTACATTTCTTGCAACCGTTGTTGGCGACCATTTGTTTATCGTTCCGGCAACATTATATTGTGTCCATCCGCTATTAGATAAAACATTAGGATCATTAAATCCTTGTACGTACGGATTAATTCCTACTCCTGTCAGTGTAACAATTTTTGTTGCAGCACCATTTGATTCATGCGTTATTTCGCCAGTAAAACTGTTGATTGCATTTGGTGTAAATTTTACATAAACAGTTGGAGTTGCGTTTGAAGCAAAATCAGCAGCTGTAAAAGTTAATGTCGATGCAAAAGTGCTGTTATCTTTAGAAATGGTAAAATTTGCTGTTGAAGTTAAAATAACATCATCAGTAAGATTTAAACCTTGAAGCTGGTACGAAAAAATATCTGAATCAAAATTTGTTTCAGAAAAACCTAAATTTAAAGAAACAACCGATGGTGTTAAATTAGGAAGCGCAACGCTTGAAGTTGCCGCATCAATTCTATTTACTGTAGACTGAATATTTCCATATGGATCTTCTGAAATAGAAAAAACAGAATACGCTGTACTTAAACTTAATCCTGTAAAACTTTTTACATATTCCTGTGATGCATTTGTAATATCTAAAAATCCAGATTGCAAAGCTGCTGTTCCTGCTGCATCCTGTCCTGCTTTTATCTGAGCAATTGCAGGTTCTGCACTTCCGCCTGGTAATAATACATAATACGTTTTTGCAGGTTCGTCTAGTTTATTAATAAAATCAAAGCTTTGTGCTAAAATGTTATCTGCTTTTGGATAACCTGTCGCATTTACCGGAGCTGCAACATCGCTTTTAATATCAATATTATCAATTGCAAATGATGGACGCGCACCCGCTCCAGAAACTTGTCTTGAAATCCATCTAATTTGAACTATTGGCTGATTATCGCACTCTGCAGGCAAAGTTACTTTTATGGTTTTTAAATTCTGAGGCGTTGTAACCGCAGTTGTCTGCTTTACATCGTTATTTGCGTAAGCAGTTGGTAATAACGAAATAAAAGGAGCACTTGTACCAACTCTATACTGTAAAACCATTTCATTAATACGCGTATTAGTTGTGGCAGGCGGTACATCGTATGGATTACGAATTGTCATGGCATCATACTGAACTTGTATGGCTGTTTCTCCTGTAGCATCAAAAGCAAAACCAATCGCAAGGTCTAATGAGCCTGTGTTTAAAAAACCAATTTTGCCATCATAATTATGAAAATTACCGCTATTAGTTACCGCAGTACTATTAGCCACTAAAGGTCTGTCTGCCACTAATGCTGCATTTGTATTAAAAGCAGATCCGGGAGCTGTACTTGCTGTCCATCCTTGAAATCCAGCAGGATATGCTGTAACACTTGGAGCAATAGCGAAATTCTGCTGGTATGGCAAATCCTGAGGAGTTGGAAAGGTTTGCGCTACCAGACTTAGCGAACAACAAAAAAAACTTAAAAAAGCCACGAAATGGCGAATTGAGTAAATGTTTTTCATAAATTTAATAATAGGGGTTTAGAAATCAAAGTTATACTGTTTAAAGTTAAGGGAATATTGTAAAAACTTAAATTAATTGTAAGTTTTTACATAAATATTTATTAACAACAAGTCTAATTTTATATTCTAAAATTTTTCTGATTTAGGCAGAATGCGTTTTCGCACTCTTTTTTAATAATTATAAAATCCAGAAACAGGGTTTTATTTTTTATAAGAAAAAACTTTATTTTAAGTTGTTTTGCAATAAAAAAAGCTGCTCCAAACAGAACAGCTTTTTCGTAAATTATTTTTCTTCGTCTAATTTCATATTGCCGCGATCTTCATGATTATCCGGATGCGAATTTGGATAGCGATTTGGTTCAATATCAGAATTTCTGTCTTTATTCTCTACCGTCTTTTTTGCATCTTCATCATTTGAAACACCACGGTTTGCATTTGGATTATCTGGATTTACATCGTCTTTAACTTTTTGAATATCTTCATTTTCATTTCTCGCCCTGTCTACAATTTCTTTATTTCCGTATTTATCTGCTGCCACTTCTTTTTTCAGGTTGGCATCATCTGCTTTTCCGTCATGTGAAATATTTTTACCTTTCGTTTTATCTATATTTTTTTGTACTCCATTTATCTTTTTAGAGCCTAAATTATTAGTTTCCATATCTTTATCACTTTGAATTTCTATATTAATATTACGAATTCTAAATTTTAAAACGAAAAGGTTTAACATAGCATTTAGTTTAAAAAGCATTTTTCATAACTTTAATGATGAACTAAAAAACAGTCTTATGAAATTTTTTAAAATCAAAACAAGCTGGTCAAATGCCGAATTTATTTTGATAAAATTATGCATGGCTTCAATCTATATTTTTATTGGAAGTTACTTTCATGATTTCTTCAAAAACTATTATATCCCGCTTTTAGTTGTATTCGGAATCACGGTAATTTGGTTTGTTTATGAATGGCTGAAAAAGATGAAAGCAAAAAACGAGTAATCGATTCTTTAGTTTTGCTTTAATACTTGCAGAACAAAGCTATCTTTGCAAAAAATAAAACATGCACCGACACTTCATTCTTTTTAAACCTTACGGCTATTTAAGTCAATTTATTTATGAATTGAAAAGAAAGAAAAAGCTTTTGGGCGAACTTCATGATTTTCCCGAAGGTACAATGGCAATTGGCCGATTAGATGAAGATTCTGAGGGTTTGCTTTTATTAACAACTGACGGAAAAGTAAGCGAGCAGATAAGAAGTAAAAAGGTCGATAAAGAATATTATGTGCAAGTTGACGGAATAATTACGCCCGAAGCAATTGAACAATTGCAAAAAGGTGTAGAAATAGGTTTTGAAGGCGGAAAATACAAAACAAAACCCTGCACTGCTTTTATCGTTACTGAAATTCCGGATTTTGGGCCGAGAGCTAAAAAAATCAGGGACGAACGACACGGCCCAACTTCCTGGGCTTCGATTACTGTAAACGAAGGGAAATTTCGCCAGGTTCGCAAAATGACCGCCGCTGTTGGTTTTCCCACATTGCGTTTAGTTCGCGTTCGAATAGGAAATGTATATTTGCAGAACTTAAAAGCCGGTGAGGTTTTAGAAGTAAACGATTTCCAAATAAACGATTAAACGAATTAACAAATAAACGATAATGCTAAACGTAGTTCTTGTAGAACCAGAAATACCAAATAATACCGGAAACATTGGAAGATTGTGCGTAGGAACTGAAAGCCGACTGCATTTAATTCATCCTTTTGGTTTTGTAATTAATGATAAAAACCTTAAACGTTCCGGCTTGGATTATTGGGTTCATCTTGATGTAACCGAATATCAAAATGTTGAAGAATGGATTGCTCAAATTCCTGATCATTCCCGTGTATTTTTGATGAGTTCACATTCTGACAAATCGTATTTAGAAAATGAATTTCAGGATGGTGACTGGTTAGTTTTCGGAAAAGAAAGCGTGGGTTTGAGTAAGGAATTTATGGCTCGATTTGAAAATCATTTAACGATTCCTATGTCTACGCTTATTCGCTCTTTTAATATTGCGAATTCTGTTGCTTTTGTTGTTGGTGAAGCTAAGAGGCAGATTGGGTTAAAGAAATAATATGAGGCCATTTATAGATTTAAATAACCTTAGCTATTCCAAAGAAACTCTGATTTATAAGACAAGAGCAAATATTCTTATTGGAATACTAATAGTGATTGTCTTATTTGTTTGGAGCATTAGTGCTTTAAAACAAAATGAATTCGCGATAGCATCGATCATTTTTTTTATTTCTGTGTTCCCGATTCATTATCTGATTAAATCCATAAAAACAATTGATGAAATTCAGTTTAGAATAAATTCTAAGGGAATCCAGTATAAAGAACAAGCTTTAGTTTCTTGGAGCAACATTGAAAATGAAAGAGTTGATATTAAACCTGGTAATCAAAGGAGCTCCTATTATTTTGTCTACCATATTATCGAACCAAATCAGATAATGCGGTTTGACATTTCAAGTCTGAGCACTAATTTTCTTGAATTACAACACACCCTCACTATACACCGAAATAGATTTAAGAGAGAAAATAATATCCAATAAAGTCTAGTTTTCTAAATCAAATTAAACATTAATTCAGCATGAATATAAATTTCAAAGAAAATCTAAAAGGCTTATTCAAATACATATTTTTAGGAATACTTTTATTAGGAGTGCTAATTTTTCGTGTTGGACTTGACGGAAATCTAATGTTTGTTGGAATAGGAATAATTATTTTATTACCCTTTGGTATTTGGTTGTTTATTCAAAATTCAAAAGATAAAAAAGCAATAGAAAATAATAAAGAAGAGATCCAGAAGCTGAAAAAATATGGAGAAAAAATAATTGTTAATCTTGAGAATATTCCAATAAAATCAAATTCATGGAAAGAAGAAGTTAGACATACATCACAGTATGAAGATGAAGTTTCTTCTGTAAATATCAACTATAATTTGATTGAACTTGAAATCCCTTACAAAGGTGATTCTATACGTTATAGTCTTCATATTGATATGGATACAACCATATTAAAAATGCATTTCGCAATAAAAAGAGAAACCACTTTATACATAGATTTAAAAGACAAGAATAAAAACTACCTTGATTTAGAATTTTTAGAAAGATAAGGATTGAAATAAATCTTGATCTTCCTGCAAGGTTTTCCAAACCTTGTAGGTATTTATTATCCATTATCAACTTCAAAACAGATACCTGCAAGGTTTTCCAAACCTTGCAGGAAACGAATCAGGTAACAATAAACTTCCCTTTTTCGGTATCAAAAATAATATGTTCATCTTTGAACAAAGCTGCAAAACTTCCGTTTGAAATTAAATGACAAGGTTCGTCCTGAACTACATTTTCTGGAGTCATGACAATCATTTCGTCGCTTAATTGTATTGCCAAATCAATATCATGCGTTGAAAACAAAATGCATTTTTGAGTTTCCTGAGTTAGTTTCTTCAGGAGTTTAAATAAGGAAACTTTATGAAGTAAATCAAGATGAGTTGTTGGTTCATCTAAAATAATCAGCGGCGTATCTTGTGCCAAAGCTCTGGCAATTAAAACCTTTTGCAATTGTCCGTCACTTATTTCGTAATGTTTTTTATGTGAAAGATGTTCGATTTGCGTCAGTTCCATAGCTTCCTGAACTTTTTCAATATCGATTTGTGTTAAAGTTCCAACCCAATTTGTGTAAGGCTGACGGCCAAGCGCAACCAATTCAAAAACAGAAAGATTACTTGGCGGTAATTTTTCGGTTAAAACCAAACTTAAGTTCTGCGCTAAATCTAAAGGATTATATGTTGAGATATTTTTATCATTCAAATATACATTCCCAGATAAAGGATGCTGAATTCCGGTAATCGTTCGCAATAAAGTCGATTTCCCTATTCCATTTGCTCCAATCAAAGAAATGAGTTTTCCAGAACTTAAATTCAAATTTAAATTCTCAGCAATAGTCACAACCGCATTTTTGGATTTATATCCAATATTTAAATTTGAAGTTTTTAAGATATCTCTCATTTTTTAAAGGTTCTGAGTTGCTGAGGTTCTAAGTTACTATGGTTTTCTTTTGCCACAGATTATAAGGATTAAAATGATTAAAAAACAATCTGTGAACATCTATTTAATTTGTAAAATCTGTGGACCAGCTGCTAAAGTTTTTTTGCCGCAGATTAAAGGATAAAAAATGATTAAAAAAATAATCTGCGAAAACCCGTTTAATCAGTAAAATCCGTGGGCTAATTAATATCTATTGAAAATTTCTTTTTCGCACTAAAAGCCAAATTACAACCGGCGCCCCAATTATAGACGTTATAGCATTTATTGGCAGCGTAACATCAAATCCCGGCATTTGCGAAACAATATCACAAAACAACATTATAATCGATCCAAAGAACAAAGTACTCCAAAACAAAATAGTATGATTACTGGTTTGAAAAGTCAGCTTTGCAATATGCGGGACCGCTAATCCAACAAAAGCAATTGGGCCTGCAAAAGCCGTTATACTTCCAGACAAAATACTGGTTGCAATAATAATTATTAATCTCGCTCTTTTAAAATTCAAACCCATACTTTTTGCGTAATTTTCGCCAAGAAGTAATGCATTTAAAGGTTTGATACTATTAGCACTTAAAAGCAGGCCAAATAACACGCAGAAACTTAAAATCCCTATAGTTGACCACGAAAAATTGCCAAGGCTTCCCATTGACCAAAATGTAAATTTCTGCAATTGTTCTGCCGTGCTGAAATAAGTCAAAACACTTACGATTGCGATCGTAAAACTCCCAAACATTAACCCCATGATTAAAATTGCCATGGTATCACGTAATCTTTGTGAAACTACTAAAACCAAAAGTAAAACCATTGTACTCCCAAACGTTGAAGCAATCACTATTCCGTAAGACGATAAAACAATTGCACTTAAAAACGAAGGTAAAAATCCCGCTCCTAAAATTACAAATGCTACACTTAAACTAGCACCAGAACTGAGCCCCAGAACATCAGGCCCGGCAAGCGGATTCCTAAATAAAGTCTGCATTAAAAGTCCGCTGATCGAAAGTCCTGTTCCCACTAAAACTGCTGTGATCGCTTTTGGCAGACGATAATTTATGATAATATATTCCCAAGTTGATTTTGTGGCATGTCCGCCTGTTAAACTTGTAAAAACATCTTTTAACGGAATCATTACAGACCCTAAACTAATGCTTGCAAAAAACATCAGCAAAAGACCAAGACTTAAAACAACAAATAAAATGGTATTTCGTTTTTTGTTTGCCAATTTAATTCAGTTTTGATGCAAAAGTAAATTCATAACTCGACATTAAATCAGGATGAAAAATTTTGATGTAATCTTTTAAAACTAAATCCGGACGGCTTGGTGCTAATTCATAATAAACCGTTCCGCCAGTCGCACCTAATTTCCCTTCAAAACTATAAACATTTTTATTTGTAAAAGCATCAAATTCACTATAATGCGGATTTGCTTTTTGCAATTCATCTAAACTTTTAAAAGAACCCGAAGCAATCCAGACATTTGCCGTTTTTGCTTTATCTAAAACTTTTTCAAAAGACAAACCTTCACTTCCCGTTCCTTTTAAATCTGCCCATAAATAATTGGCATGCGCATCTTTCATAAATTCGGCAACCCAGCTGTTTCCTTTGGCAACATACCAAACATCTTCGTACATCGAACCATATAAAACGGTTGAATTTGCTGATTTTTCTGCGACTAGTTTTTTAGCCTGATCGTAACTCTGAACGATTTTATCAAACAATTCTTTTGCTTTTTCTTCTTTACCAAATAATGCTCCGTAAAGCTTTATCCATTCTGCTTTTCCAAGTGGAGACTGCTCCATCCAGTCGGCTTGAATAAAAACATTTAAACCGCTTTTTTTCAAATTATCCAGCATCGGATTATTATTATCTACTCCAAAAGTCACAATCAAATCTGGCGATAATTCTATTAATTGTTCAATATTTAATTTTTCATTTTGTCCAACGTTTTTCACAGAACCTTTGTCAATTAAGGCTCTGGTTTTTTCAGATGAAATATAATCGGTATGCGGAAAACCAACCAATTTATTCTCTATTTCAAGCATTTCTAAAAACGGAATATTAGTTGTTGAAGTTACCACAACAGATTTTAACGGAACCTGAATTGTAGTATAAGATTGAAGACTATCCGGTACTTTTGCTCCCTTTTCTTTTAAAACATATTTGAAGTCATTATTTGCGTTAGGCCATGGATTTGAAACTGTTACGACTGAGTAAGCATCATATTTTACAATAGAAAGTCCAGATGCGTATTCGATACTATTTTTTGCAATTTCAATTTTAGCTACTTCGCTCGTTTCGTTCTTCTTACATCCGAAGAGAATAAAAAAAGAAGAAATAAAAATCAATTTAGGGAATAAATGTCTCATATTTTACGTTTTCGAAAGGAACAAAGGTAAAGCATTTTCTAAATTTTTTGTTTATCTTTATTCTTACAAAATTCAACAATTTGTATCTTTGTATCATGAATACCACAAAAATTAAAGTTTGCTCAAGCTGTGAATCTCAATTCAGCTGTGGAGATATTTCGGTTGAAAATAAATGCTGGTGTAATGATTACCCGCCTATTTTCAATCTTTCTGAAGGAGAAGACTGTCTGTGTCCCGTTTGTTTTAAAGAAGCATGCGAAGATAAAATCGATGCTTACCTTGAAACTATTACTCCTAAAAATGCCCTTAAAAATAAAGCCATATCTTTACCCAAAACAGAAAAACTAATTGAGGGAATTGACTATTATACAGAAGATGGCAATATGGTTTTTAAGGCCTGGTTTCATTTAAAACGAGGAACCTGCTGTGGAAACAAATGCCGTCATTGCCCTTATTAATTAGTTATGAGTCATAAGTGTTGAGTTATGAGTTTTAAAAATATTCTTATCACTTAACATTACAAAACTTATAACTCATAATTCATAACTCATAACCAATTAAAAAAATGATTTACTTAATTACCGGCGGGGAGCGATCAGGAAAAAGCAGTTATGCTCAAAATCTGGCTTTGCAGCTTTCCAATTCTCCAATATATGTGGCGACGGCCCGAAAATGGGATTCAGATTTTCAAAATCGAATTGATCGTCATCAACAGGAACGAGATGAACGCTGGACGAATATTGAAAAGGAAAAACATTTAAGCGAAATAAACTTTTCTGGAAAAGCCGCTTTAATTGACTGTGTAACGCTTTGGCTTACCAACTTTTTTGTAGACAATAAAAACGATGTAACCTTAAGCCTGGAAGAAGCAAAAAAAGAATTTCTTTCAATTGCCAATCAAGAAAACGCGACACTAATTATTGTAACCAACGAAATTGGAATGGGTGTTCACGCTGCAACCGAAATTGGCAGAAAATTTACTGAGCTTCAAGGCTGGATGAATCAGTTTCTCGCCTCAAATGCAGATGAAGTTGTTTTAATGGTTTCTGGAATTCCAGTCAAAATCAAAGGAGAAAATTCCAAATTTTAAATTCCAAATTCCAATCCTTGAGAGGAAATTCCAATATTAAAATTCCAAATTCCAATATCGTGAAGTATCTTTACGTAAATTCCAAAATTGATATTAATTTTTTGCATTGCAATTGACCTTGGAATTTGGAATTTAAAAAATTGGAATTTATGACTAGTTTAGACGATATATTAAAATCACGTCGCGATACCCGACATTTTACAACCGATGAAGTTCCTGATGAAGTAATTCAAAAAGCTTTACAGGCCGGACATTGGGCGCCTTCTGTTGGATTAACTGATGCAACGCGATATTATATCATTAAATCCGATGAAGTTAAATGTGCGATTAAAAACCTGTTTTTAGATTATAATAAAAAAGCCGAAGAACTTACCGATAATCCTGAGCAGAAAGAACTTTACAGATCACTAAAATTAGAAGCAATTGAAGAAGCACCAATTGGTCTTATCATTGCTTATGATCGTTCAGTTTTAAATCAATTTACGATTGGAACTATTGGCAGTAACGAAGCGGTAAAATTCAGTTCGGTTTGTGCGGCACAAAATATTTGGCTTTCGTTAACCGAACAAGGCTACGGAATGGGATGGGTTTCGATTTTAAATTATTTTCAGTTTAAAAAGATTTTAGATTTACCAGAAAATATAGAACCCCTTGGTTATTTCTGTATTGGAAAACCCGCTACAAATTATGGCAATCAACCTATGTTGCAGCAATTGCATTGGAAACAAAAATCTGAAACTGCCGACTGTAAAGAAATCAACGAAATTCATCAAATCAATATTTCTGATTTTGATTTAAAAACAGAAAATAAAATTGATAATGAAACTGATTTCGGCACACTTTTACAAGAAAAAATAGATTCTAAAACAAAACCTGTTGGTTCACTTGGAACGTTAGAAACTTTGGCTTTTCAAATGGCAACCGTTTTTGAATCTTTAAACCCTAAAATCCTAAATCCTAATATTGTTGTTTTTGCAGCAGATCACGGAATTGCGAATCATGGCGTGAGTGATTATCCGCAGGATGTGACACGTCAAATGGTAACTAATTTCCTCGAAGGCGGTGCCGCAATAAATGTCTTCTGTAAACAAAATAACATTGAATTATCGATTGTAGATTCGGGCGTAAATTATGATTTCCCAACAAATGCAAAATTGATTAATACCAAAATTGCAAAAGGAACACAATCTTTTCTTCATGCTGCCGCCATGAGCGAAACTGAATTGAATTTGTGTTTTGAAAAAGGAAAATCAATTGTAGAAAATATTGCTAAAACTGGTTCTAACTGCATTGGTTTTGGCGAAATGGGAATTGGAAATACTTCTACAGCATCCGTTTTAATGAGCCTTTTAACTGGTTTTTCAATCGAAGAATGTGTTGGAAAAGGAACCGGAATTAACGATCAAAAACTTCTTAATAAACAAAATATTCTAAAAAAAGCAATCGGGAATTATTCCGGTCAAGCCGAATTAAAACAGCAAATCGCCTACTTTGGCGGTTTTGAAATTATGCAGATGGCAAGCGGAATGTTAACGGCTTATGAAAATAAAATGCTGATTCTGGTTGATGGTTTTATTTGTTCTGTCGCATATTTAATTGCTTCTAAAATAAATCCTGATATTAAAAGAAATGCTGTTTTCTGTCATTGCTCTGCCGAAAAAGCACATCAAAAATTATTAGATTATCTTGGCGCTAAACCTATTTTAAATTTAGATTTGCGTCTTGGCGAAGGAACGGGTTGTGCAATTGCTTTTCCTATTTTAAAATCGGCTGAGGCTTTTTTAAATGAAATGGCTAGTTTTGAAAGTGCTGGAGTTAGTAGGAAATAGTTTTCAATTTTGATTTACAGTTTATATCTTTGAATCATAAATTGAAATTATTTTAAAAAATCATACATGCCTTTTACTAAAGTTTATATTCATTGCGTTTGGAGCACTAAAAACAGATTCCCATTTTTAAATTCGATTGATCTTCGCCAAAAAATTTGGCATCACATAAAAGAAAATGCATTAAAAAAAGAAATATATCTTGATTATATTAGTGGATATTCTGATCATTGTCATTGTTTGATTTCACTTGGAAATAATCAAACAATTCAGAAAACAATTCAATTATTAAAAGGTGAATCCTCTTATTGGATTAATAAAAATCAACTAACAAAAGAAAAATTTGAATGGCAGGATGAATATTTTGCGGTATCGGTATCAGAATCTATTGTTGGCAAAGTGAGAGATTATATTATAAATCAAGAAAAACATCATAAAAAGAAAACATTTCAAGAGGAATATGACGAATTTATAGCCAAATTTGGATTTAAAATATCTTGATGAAATTTGGTTAAAGCCTTTCATATATGGCATTTTGAGAACTCAAGATAAATCTGAAGGCAATTAAACATTTTTTTTTCAAATATTTTTCAACAAAGAAATCATTTAAAAAAAATCAATTGCCAACGTCTTTAGATGTTGGTGAAAATTATGATACCTAAAAAGGCTTTAGCCAAATAAATTTGTAAAGAATTTTTATTTTAAAATATCTTAATGGAATTTGGCTAAAGCCCTGAATGTGTCATTTCTTTTTAACCTCCAGATAAATCTGGAGGCAATTAAATTTAATTTTTATTTTAAAAAGATTTTATGCAAAATCATTCACGATAAATTAAAACACAAAAATCAATTGCCAACATCTTTAGATGTTGGGATAAAATAATTGCCTCTCAAAAGGCTTTAGCCAAATACCACAATCTAAATGAAAAAAGAACTACACATTTTCTTCACCTGTTTAATGTTCTACACCAGAATTCCTTGTCCAAAAAACATCACTCACGATCCAGATTATTTAAACAAAGCAACAAGATATTTTCCTTTCATTGGCTGGATTGTTGGCTCAATCTCATTTCTGGGTTTTTATATTTTTTCCCTTTTTCTTTCAACAGAAACAGCTGTAATTTTTGCAATAATAATTTCGGTATTAACAACAGGTGCATTTCATGAAGATGGATTTGCAGATGTCTGCGACGGATTTGGCGGCGGCTGGACTAAAGAAAAAATCCTGATGATTATGAAAGACAGCGCGATTGGTGCTTATGGAGCAATTGGATTAGTTTTACTTTTTCTGGCGAAATTCAAACTGCTTTCAGAATCCATTTCACTTTTCACTAATAACATTTTACTGATTTATCTTTTATTTATTTCGGCACATTCTTTAAGTCGTTTGGCGGCTATCAGCATTATTTTTACACATCAATATTCTCGTGATGATGCTTCGAGCAAAAGCAAACCAATTGCCAAACAGCATAGCTGGAAAGAAGTTTTTGGATCTTTTTTCTTTGGGTTAATTCCGTTATTGGCACTCTCCTATTTCAATTATAAAGTTCTTTTAGCTTTAATTCCTGTTTTTATAACCCGATATTTTCTCGCTCGATATTTCCAAAAATGGATTGACGGTTATACGGGAGATTGTCTTGGCGCAACACAGCAAGTGTGCGAAGTAATTTATTATTTAAGTATTCTTTTTATATGGAAATTTATTTAGTTCGCCACACCGAAACTATCTGCGAAAAAGGAATTTGTTACGGACAATCTGATGTAAATATTGCGGAACCTTTTGATGAAATTTTTAACCGAATTGTTTCAGAATTACCTGCCGAAGCCATTATTTTTTCAAGTCCGTTAAAACGCTGTTCTATTTTAGCAAAACACATTCAGCAAAATATAAAAACAATTTCTTATCAGGAAGACGAGCGTTTAAAAGAAATGAATTTTGGCGACTGGGAATTGAAAAACTGGAACGAAATTCCGCCAGAACAATTAAATCCATGGATGGAAGATTTTGTAAACATTCAAGTTTTAAATGGTGAATCATTTGTAGAATTACATCAAAGAGTTGGTGATTTTTTAGCAGAACAAATTTCGTCAAAAACTCAGCAGCCGGTAATTATTGTAGCTCATGCCGGAATTATCAGAAGCATATTATGCCATCAAACTTCACTGCCATTAAAAGAGGCTTTTCAAAATAAAGTTGATTTTGGGCAAGTTATAAAAATTACATTTTAATTTAGTTTTGTTTAGTATTTAATTGAAATAGTAAAACAAATTTGAATATTCAATAATTTTAACTTTATCTTTGCAGCAAATTAAGGTTGTGTTTTTATAAAACACATTAAAAGGGAATCAAGTAAAATCTTGAGCTGTTCCCGCAACTGTAAGCTTAGTTCTAAAAAGAATGCTTGTTGTAAACTACAAAACCACTGCTCGCCCCGGCGAATGGGAAGGTAAACAACAAGACGCAAGCCAGGAGACCTGCCTTTGTAACAAATATCGAGCTCTCGGGAAAAAGAGTGTAGAAATTATGACTTTAAGAATACGTTTTGCTTTTTCACTTTTAATGTTGTGCCAATTTATTTCGGCGCAGAGCGATTCTATTAAATTAAAAGAAGTTATAGTTTCTGATGCCAATCTTAAAAAATACTCCAATTCACAATCGGTTTTAAAGCTTAATGATTCGATTATCAATAAAAATGAAGCTTTACTAACTGATCTTTTAAATTTTAATTCAACTATTTATTTTAAGGAATACGGACGCGGAATGCTTTCTACGGTTTCTTTTCGTGGAACTACATCTTCTCAAACCGCTGTTATCTGGAACGGAATCAATATTAATTCGCAAATGAACGGAAGCACCGATTTCAATACAATTTCGGGTTCTGATTATAATTCAATAAGCGTAAAAGCCGGTGGCGGAAGCGTTATTTACGGGAGCGGTGCGATTGGCGGAACGGTGCATTTAAATAACGATCTGGCATTTTATAATCGTTTTGAGAATAATTTAAAACTAGATTACGGAAGTTTCAATACTATTGGAATAAATTATAAAACCAATATTTCTAACGAAAAATGGAGCGCGCAAATTGGCTTTTCTAAAAACAGTTCTACAAACGATTATAAGTATTTAAACCGTTACACCTGGCGAGGCGAACAGCGCTGGAACCAAAACGGTCAATATGATATTATAACCATGAGCGCTAATGCTGGTTATAAAATCGACTCAAAAAACACCTTAAAACTTTATAGTCAGTTTTCAAATACAGACAGAAATACTTCTTTAGTTGTAGAAACTGATACAAAAAGTAAATATGTAAATGGTTTCAATCGGAGTTTATTAGAGTACGACGGTGATTTTGGAAAATTTAAAACTAATTTTAAAACGGCGTATATCTTTGAAAACTATCAGTATTTTGCTGATAATTCGAGCAATATTTACACTTACGGAAAAACGGAAAGTTTAATTACAAAACTTGATTTAGGATATACTTTATTCAAATCAACTCAAATAAATGGAATTTTAGATTATAACAGAACTAAAGGTTACGGAAGCAGTTTTGGCGATCACGTTCGCGAAATCAGTTCAGCGGGAGTATTGATCAAACAAGATTTTTCTGAAGCCTGGAAAAATGAGCTTGGTATCCGAAAAGAGTTTACAGACAACTACAAATCTCCGGTTTTATTCTCTTTAGGCTCTTCGTATCAGTTTAGTAAATTGTATAATTTCAAACTGAATATATCCCGAAATTTCAGAATTCCAACGTATAATGATTTGTATTGGGAAGAAGGCGGAAATCCGGATTTAAAACCTGAAAGTTCGTATCAGGCAGAAATTGGAAACGTGTTTACTTTCAAAAATATTTCGCTTACGCAGAATTTCTACTATATCAAAATTAAAGATTTACTGCAATGGGTTCCGGGCAAAAACGGCATTTGGAGTCCTACTAATAAAGACAATGTTAATAGTTACGGTGCAGAAACTTTATTAAACTGGAAAAAACAATATGGTAAAAATAACTTCAGTGCCAATGCTTCTTATGCTTATACAGCTTCAAAAGATGAAGCCACTAAAAAGCAGCTTTTCTTTGTCCCTTATAATAAAGTAACGGCTTCTGTTGCTTATTCACGAAACAGAATTTCTGCTTATTACCAATTTTTATACAACGGTTTTGTTTACACAAGAGCCGATAATAATCCGGACGAAATTATAAACGATTATAACATTTCAAATCTTGGGATCGATTATGATTTTAAATTCCTAGACTCTTTCAAACTTGGTTTTCAGGTTTTAAACATTTTCAATAAAAATTATGAAAGTCTGGAAGACAGACCAATGCCGGGTCGAAATTTCAATATGTATTTAACTCTAAAATTTTAATAATTATGAAACTTAGTAAATTACTTTTAATAGCGTTTAGCGTTTCGTTATTCGTTTCTTGTTCAAGTGATGACGATAATGACCAGGTAGAATATAAAAACGGATTCCTTATTTTAAATGAAGGAAGCGCAGGACAAGGAAGTGTTTCTTTTTCAAGCAATGATTTCAACGTTTTTGAAAAAGACACTTACACTGCTGCAAACGGATCGGATTTACTTGGAAAATATGCTCAAAATATCTTTTTTGACGGAGACAGGGCTTATATTATTGCAGGTGGTTCAAATGTTATAAATGTGGTAAACAAATACACATTTAAATTGATTGCTAAAATCGATACTGGACTTGCAAATCCAAGATATGGTGTTGTAAAAGATGGTAAAGCTTATGTTACCAATGCAAATACTTATTTCTCTGCAAGTAATCCAAACGGAAATACTGATGATTATGTTGCTGTAATCAATTTAGCTACAAATACATATGAGTCTAAAATTAATCTAAACGCAACAGCTGACAGACTTATTTTAGAAGATGGTAAACTGTATATTACAGAACAATACAACAGTGATAAACTATTAATAGTAAATACAATCACAAAAGCTTTAGAAACACCAATCGTTATTGGTTCTGGCGCAGATTCTTTAGAAGAGGAAAATGGTATTATATATATTTTAAGAAAACCATATGGAGAAATCAGTGAAATAGTAAAAGTTAAGATCTCTGACAAAACAACTACTAAACTTACATTTCCGGAATCTTTAGATAGTGCAGGTTTTTTAGACATTTCTGACAACAAAATATATTATACTGTTGGCAGTTCAGTTTATTCTATAAACACTTCTGCAACTGTAATTTCTTCTTCTGCAATATTTACAGCTTCTTCAGTTGCTAATCTATACGGATTTGCTGTTAATGATAATAAAATTTATTTAGCGGATAGTGGAGATTATAAGGCAGATAGTAAAGCTTACATCTATAATTTGACTGGAGCGTTACAAAAAGAATTAACTGTTGGTGTAGCACCAAACGGCTTTTACTTTAATTAATTCACTAAAAGAAAAACCTAATATAAATACATCAAACCAATTAAATGAAAAAAATTTATTTATTACTTCTTATTACATCCATAGTTTTTATTTCATGCAGCAAAGATGATTCTTCTTCAGAAACAGCATCATTAACACAAGAAAAAATTGAAACTTTTAACTTTTCATCTTATTCCAAAATGGATGAAAAAATAGATGAAATTTCTCTAATTAAAGAGCAAATGGAAACAGCAACAGTAGATAAATATACTCAAATTAGTGATAAAAACACTTCTAGAAATACAATTTCAGAGGGTTTAAAAGTCTACCATACTGACCGAATAAATAATATATATAGTTTAAGAAAGAAACTAAATTTCACTAGCATTCAAAGCATTGCAGATGAAATTAATTCTCTAGTAATAATAAATCCAATCAAATCGAATGAATTATTTGAAACTTACAAGAATTTACTAACAAAAAATGAACTTCAAGTCAAAACCATTTTTGAAAATAGAACAGCAAATGTTATTAACACAAAAGGAGAAGTTTTGATTAATGGCAAAATTGAAGATTTCAAAATCAATATTTCAAAAAATGGTAAATATATAGGCGATGAAAGTGTCAAAACTGGTGTAGCTGCATATTCAACTAATATGGGTTTGAGAGTTGACTATTCAACAGGAAGAGAAAAACATAAGGATGATTTTGGAAAAACTTTTTTTAGATATTTTACTGAATTTAATGCGTATTTATTAGATACTAAAACAGGGCAATACATCCCTTATCCTGTGGATTTTATTATAATCAGTAATTCGTACGCTGGTTTTTCACAAACTGGAAGTAACCCATTAAGTGACTTTGCATTTACAATGGAATATCCTTCAGGCAAAGGAACTACAGTACGAAATACTGGTGGGCAAAAATGGACAGCATACCAAACAGAAGGTGGCTATATTAATGCACTCTTTAGAACAAAAATTGCACCTTTTTTAACAGCAAGTTGCGATTTTAAATATACTCGATAATTCACAATAAGAAAAAAGCTTGGTTATACAACTTAAGGAGTCTCACAAAAGAATTAACTGTTGGAGTAGGTCCAAACGGTTTTTACTTTAATAATTAATTTATTTTTGAATTAGTTTTTATTTGTTTTTGGCAAAAAAAAGGCTTTCATTTCTGAAAGCCTTTTTTTTATTTCTGTCTATTATATTTTTAAAACCCTTTTAGATCATTTTACAAATACATTTCATTTCGTAATCCATTGATTTTTTTAGAATCGCTTATATATGGTAAAACTGCGTTATGATCTGTTTGGATTTTCTTAGCAGCAGAACCTGTAATTTTAGAGATTGCCAAATTCAGCAATGGCTCAGAAGGATCGCCTAAAACACCATAATTATTAATATACTCATACTGAACATACGTTGGAACCAAACCTCCTGTATAATCTCCAAAATCTGCAGCATTAGAAATTTTAAATACTAAAGGCTGCATCGCATATTTATGATTTGGGTTTACATTTATTTTATCAAAACTTTTTGAATCATATAGAGTTATAGATCCAACATTTTTACCAATAGTGGTTTCGCCAATTTGAACAACGTTGATGTATGGTTTTAATCCATTTATAACCAATTCACTTGCAGATGCCGTATTTGAAGTTGTCAAAACATAAACCGTGGCCATATTTAAACTATTTACAGAATTACCGCCAAAATTAGTAACAAATCTTTCATTAAACTCCTCTAATCTTTCGGCGCTCAAACCAGCCATTAGTTTAAAATTATATTGTCTTTTCGAAAATATTTCGCCGTCAAACTGTCCCGTAATCATACTTGCTAAACGTGTTGCAGTACGTACAGAACCTCCTCCGTTATATCTTAAATCTAAAATAAAATCTGTAACACCCTGCCCTTTTAATTCTCCAAATGCTTCATTTAATTGACCATCATACTCCTGATAAAAACCGTTATACATTAAATAACCTATTTTATGACTGCCTGAAGTAATTACTTTATTAATTAAAATTGGATTTTCTTCTAAAGTTGTTTTAGTTAAAGAAAGTGATTTTCCATTCAAAACAAAAGAAGAGCCATTAGAGCTGGCAAAATTTAAAGTATAAGTATCAGGCCCTAATAATAACGACTGGTAATTTGAAACGGTTAATTTAGTTCCGTTTACAGCTGTAAATAAATCCCCTCTTTTGATATCTTTACCAGAAGCATCAGAACCTGGAATAATATAACGAACATAACCTACTAAATCATTAGATCCTTCGGCAACTCTGGTCAGTTTAAAATCAACACCATTATTTTTAGTGATCCCATTAAGTTCTTGTTCTAAAACGGTATAATCTTCTACAATCCAGCTGAAACGATCAATAGCATTACTGGGATATTTACTTACCGGTTTATTTAATAAATCCTGAAATAAGTCTTCAGGAGCCGAATATCCGGCTAAAAAAGAATTTAATTCACTTTTTGTACCAAAACGATCATCGGCTAAATTAGGCACATCTGCCTGCCATAAATAGTACGTATTTAATCCTCTCCAAACAAAATCGTTTACCTGTAACTCCGCAGGAGCTCTAACATCATCCTCATCTTCACAAGATTGCAGGGCAAATGTTAATACAAATAAAAATAGTATTGACTTTAAAATTGGTTTCATAGAAATTAGGTTTCGGTGTATTGGTATTCTATTAACGTAAAAATACTACCTTTAGTTTTAAGTAGTATTCTTTTTACCTAAAAAAATTTTACATTATTCCTGTAACAAAAATAATTGTGGCTCGTCTTGACTATATAAGCTAACGAATAACCTTTTAATTTATGAACCAGAATGTGTTTATAGAATTAGTTAATCCTTTTAAAGACAAAGTTTTTCGTCTGGCAAAACGATTGCTTACCAGTACCGAAGAAGCCGAAGATGCTACTCAGGAAGTAATGGTAAAATTATGGAATAAAAAAGAGAATCTGGACACTTACAATAATGTTGAAGCACTGGCGATGACGATGACAAAAAATTATTGTTTAGATCAGTTAAAATCTAAAAGAGCCGGAAACCTCCAGATTGTGCATAATAATTTTACAGATCGTGAGCCGCAGTTAGACCGGAAATTAGAGGATGCTGATAGTTTAGAATGGGTTGGAAAAATTATAAATCAGCTGCCGGAACAGCTTCAAATATTAATTCAGTTACGGGATGTTGAACAATATGAATTTGAAGAAATTGCAAAAATCGTTAACATGAACGAAACAGCAATTCGGGTAGCGCTTTCGAGAGCGAGAAAAAAAATAAGAGAATCAATGGTAAATGCACACAGTTATGGAATTAGATAAAATAGAAAATATATTAGAAAAATACTTTCAGGGAGAAACCTCTATTGCCGAAGAAAATCAATTAAAAGAATATTTTTCTTCATCAAATGTTGCGCAGCATTTGGAGCAGTACAAACCAATTTTTGGTTATTTCTCTCAGGTAAAACAACAAAAATCAACGCAGGAGATCCCACTAAAAACTAATAAACGAAAAGTGGCGTGGTTATCGATTGCAGCTTCGGTTGTTGTTTTACTAGGAATTGGAACCTATTATTTTGCAGGCGAAAAAACAACTCCGGTTGTCGCGCAGTCAGAATTAGGAACCTACGACGATCCTGAAGAAGCCCTTGCAGCAACGCAAAAAGCTTTGGCTCTATTGTCAAACAATGTTAATGTAGGTATTGAAAGTGTACAATACATTGGCGAATATGAACAATCAAAAAACAAAATTTTTAAACAGTAATTAAACACAAAAATAAAATGAAAAATTTCATCATAACACTAGTTTTCGCATTCGTTACACAAGCTTTTTATGCTCAAAGTGCCTTTGACAAATATGACGGTCAGGACGATGTAACATCAGTAATTGTAAACAAAAAAATGTTTGATTTAATGAGTAAAGTAAAAGTTGATGCTTCTGACAAAGAAACACAGCAATACATTAATCTGATTAAAAAATTAGACTACTTAAAAGTGTTTACAACAAAGAACCCTAAAATCGAAGCAGACATGAAAGCTTCTGCCGACAAATATGTAAAATCTGCCGGTTTAGAAGAATTAATGCGAGTAAATGACAGCGGAAGAAACGTAAAAATATTAGTAAAATCTGGCGCTACAGATACGCAGGTAAAAGAATTACTAATGTTTATTGACGGTGCAAAAAGCGAAGAATCTGTTTTGTTATCACTTACAGGTAATTTCGATTTAAATGAAATCTCAGTGCTTACAGACAAAATGCAGCTTCCTGGTGGAACTGATTTGAAAAAAGCTTCTAAAGGCAAAAAATAATTATGAAAATCAGCGTTTTTACCACAGCCATTTTAGCATTACTAACTTTTGTAAGTTGTAATTCTGAGCCTTCACTGCAAAAGTATTTTGTCGAAAACACAGATAAAAAAGACTTTATTGCACTCGATGTTTCGTCTACTATTTTAAACCTCGACAATACTAAATTGTCTGCAGAGCAAAAAGAAGCGATAAATTCATTCGACAAAATGAACATATTAGCCTTTAAAGCAAATGATAAAAATCAGGTGCAATTTGAAGCAGAACGAAATAAAGTTAAGGCAATATTAAAAGACCCAAAATATCAGGAATTAATGAAAGTTGGTTCCGGTAAAGACGGTGCATCAATTAGTTATGTCGGCTCTGATGAAAACATCAAAGAATTCATAGTTTTTGCAAACCGAAAAGAAAATGGTTTTGCCGTGGTTCGCGTTTTAGGAAACAATATGAACCCAAATAACATTATGACGTTAATGTCTGTTTTGAAAGAATCAAAAATAGATATGGAACAATTGAAACCTTTACAGCAGTTGGTTAAATAAAACATCTTACTTTTAAACGAGAAAAGCTCCTTTAATGGGAGCTTTTTTTATTTTTAATCATATTGTGAATACTGGGCGTAGACGCACTGCTGTGCGCCTCTACAGAAAATTGGGATGAATATATATTTTATTCGACAAACAAATACACAAAGCATATCGTAGAGACGCACAGCAGTGCGTCTTATGCGTAAAGTATATTTCAAAACACGTGTGAATACTGGACGTAGACGCACTGCTGTGCGTCTCTACAGAAAATTGGGATGAATTATTTATTTTTTTTCAACCTGCAAATCACACAAAGCATATCGTAGAGGCGCACAGCAGTGCGTCTTATGCGCAAAGTAAAATAACCATCGTAAATACTGGACGTAGACGCACTGCTGTGCGTCTCTACAGAAAATTGGGGTGAATTATTTATTTTTTTTCAACCTGCAAATCACACAAAGCATATCATAGAGGCGCACAACAGTGCGTCTTATGCGCAAAGTAAAATAACCATCGTAAATACTGGACGTAGACGCACTGCTGTGCGTCTCTACAGAAAATTGGGATGAATTTATTTCTATTTTATTCGATCAGCAAATCACACAAAGCATATTGTAGAGACGTACAGCAGTGCGTCTTATGCGCAAAGTAAAAAACAAAAAAAAGCTCCAATTTTCATTGGAGCTTTTTTGTTATAATAGAATCTGAGCTTATTTACTCAAATACATTTTTCTTCTAGAGTACAATTCGTAGAATTGATCGTCTTTTAAGTCATCAATAAACAAGATGCTTTCTCCTGTTGATTTCATTTCCGGCCCTAATGCTTTGTTTACGTTCGGGAATTTACTGAAAGAGAAAACCGGCTGTTTGATTGCATATCCTTTTAATTGCGGATTGAAATCAAAGTCCGTTACTTTATTATGTCCTAACATTACTTTTGTAGCGTAGTTTACATAAGGCTCTCCGTAAGCTTTTGCTATAAACGGAACCGTTCTTGAAGCTCTTGGATTTGCTTCGATAATATAAACTGTATCATCTTTTATCGCAAACTGAATGTTGATTAAACCAACTGTTTTTAAAGCTCTTGCAATTTTAAAAGTATGGTCTTTTATCTGCTGCATTACGAATTCTCCTAAGTTAAAAGGAGGCAATGTTGCGTTACTATCTCCAGAGTGAACTCCGCAAGGTTCGATATGCTCCATAATTCCTATGATGTACACATTTCCGTCAGCATCACAAATCGCATCCGCTTCAGCTTCAATTGCTCCGGCTAAATAGTGATCTAAAAGCAATTTGTTTCCTGGAATTGTTTTCAATAAGTCGATTACGTGCTCTTCAAGCTCTTTTTTGTTGATTACAATTTTCATTCCCTGACCTCCTAATACATAAGAAGGACGAATTAAAAGCGGGAAATCTAAAGTATCTGCTAAATTCGAAGCTTCGTCTGCCGTTTCAGCGATTCCGAATCTTGGGAAAGGAATATGTAATTCTGTCAATAAATCGGAGAATCTTCCTCTGTCTTCGGCTAAGTCAAGTGCATCAAAACTAGTTCCGATGATTTTTACACCGTATTTAGATAATTTGTCAGCTAATTTAAGAGCAGTTTGACCTCCAAGCTGAACGATTACACCTTCTGGTTTCTCGTGTTGGATAATATCATAAATATGCTCCCAGAAAACTGGTTCGAAGTATAATTTATCCGCAGTATCAAAATCTGTCGAAACTGTTTCAGGATTACAGTTAATCATGATTGTTTCATAACCGCATTCTTTTGCTGCTAAAACTCCGTGTACACAAGAGTAATCGAACTCAATTCCCTGCCCGATTCTGTTTGGTCCGGAACCTAGAACGATAACTTTCTTTTTATCTGTCAGGATACTTTCGTTATCTACATAACGCTCTCCGTTTGCTTTTTCGATTTCTGCCTCAAAAGTGGAGTAGTAATAAGGTGTTTTTGCTTTAAACTCAGCAGCACACGTATCAACCAGTTTAAATACACGGTTAATGTTTTTCTCCATACGCAAAGAATGTACTTCACTTTCCAGACAGTTCATCATGTGAGCTAATTGTCTGTCGGCGAAACCTTTTTGTTTTGCTTCCAGTAATAATTCTTTAGGAAGGTTTGAAACTTTATAGTTTGAAATTTCTTTCTCTAAAACATAAAGTTCTTCGTATTGTTTTAAGAACCACATATCGATTCTTGTAATTTCATGAATACGGCTCAACGGAATTCCCATTGCAATAGCATCATAAATTACAAAAACTCTGTCCCAGCTTGCATACGTAAGCTTTTCGATAATCTGTTCGTAATCTTTATATCCTTTTCCGTCAGCTCCTAAACCGTTTCTTTTAATTTCTAAAGATTGGGTTGCTTTGTGAAGTGCTTCCTGGAAAGAACGTCCAATTCCCATAACCTCACCTACAGATTTCATCTGAAGACCTAAAGTTCTGTCAGATCCTTCAAATTTATCAAAGTTCCAACGTGGTATTTTTACGATTACATAATCTAAAGTTGGTTCAAAAAGAGCCGAAGTCGATTTTGTAATTTGGTTTTGTAATTCATCTAAGTTATAACCTAAAGCCAGTTTAGAAGCAATTTTAGCAATTGGGTAACCTGTTGCTTTTGATGCCAATGCTGATGAACGAGATACACGAGGGTTAATCTCGATCGCTACGATATCTTCTTTTTCGTCTGGTGAAACTGCAAATTGTACGTTACATCCTCCTGCAAAATTTCCGATACTTCTCATCATTAAGATGGCGTAATCACGTAATTTTTGGAAAGTTGTGTCTGATAATGTCATTGCCGGCGCAACGGTAATCGAATCTCCGGTATGGATTCCCATTGGGTCCATATTTTCGATAGAACAGATAATTACAACATTATCATTTTTATCTCTTAAAAGCTCCAATTCGTATTCTTTCCATCCCATTAAAGCTTTATCAATTAAAACTTCGTGAATTGGAGACGCTTCAAGTCCGCGTGTTAAAAGCTCATCAAAATCTTCTTTTTTGTAAACCACTGCTGCTCCGGTTCCTCCTAGTGTAAACGAAGGACGAATTACAAGCGGGAAACCAAATTCTTGTGCAATTTCTTTTCCTTCTAAATATGAAGTAGCTGTTTTTGCAGGTGCAGTTGGCACCTTTATTCTTTCTAAAAGCTGTTTAAACTGCTCTCTGTCTTCGGTAATATTAATGGCGTTTACATCAACCCCTATTAATCTTACTCCGAAATCCTGCCAAATTCCTTTTTCTTCAGCTTCCAGACACAAGTTTAAAGCGGTCTGCCCTCCCATTGTTGGCAAAACTGCATCAATTTGCGGATGTGCTTTTAGAATTTCAATAATCGATTTTGTAGTTAATGGTTTCAAATAAATATGATCGGCCATAGATGGGTCGGTCATAATTGTCGCTGGATTTGAGTTAATCAAGATAACTTCAATTCCTTCTTCACGAATCGAACGTGCAGATTGAGATCCCGCATAATCGAATTCGCAAGCTTGACCAATAACAATAGGTCCCGAACCTATTATTAAAACTGATTTAATTGATGTGTCTTTAGGCATTTTGTATGTATTGTGTAGTTATATAAGTATTTTAAAAAACATTCTTAGTGTACTAAAAACTAGAATGTTGAGAAAATTTTTACCGACAAGGTATAAAAAAAGGCGATACTAAAAAAGTAATCGCCTTATGTATGTTTATACAAACATTATTTTTTGTGTCTAGGCTCGCTAGATACAGTCAATTTATGTCTTCCTTTTGCTCTTCTACGCGCTAGAACTTTTCTTCCATTCGCAGAAGCCATTCTGTCCATAAATCCGTGCTTATTTCTTCTTTTTCTTTTCGATGGTTGAAATGTTCTTTTGCTCATTGCTTTGTATCTTTAAAAATGGTATCTAATTAACTCTTTCTTGGTTTTGGATATCGTTACTCAAAAACCGAGTGCAAATATACAAAGACTTTTTTTTCTGGCAAGTAGTTTTATAAAAATATTTTTAATTCCTTTTACTATCTTTGCAATCACAAATATACATCTATTATGTTTAACAAAATTATCAAACTTATTCTGGCCGGACTTCTTATTATAGCTGGCGTTTGGCAAATTGTAGATAAAGAAACCGGTAATGGTATCTTCCTTATATTATTGTCTGCAATTCCTATTTTTCTTTATTTTAAAAATGAATTTATCCTTTTAGCCTTTCTTAAATTGAGAAAACAAGACTTCGAAGGCGCTAAAAAATGGTTAGCATACATCAAAAATCCGGAAACTGCTTTAGTAAGAAAACAACAAGGATATTTTAATTACCTTCACGGTATCATGCTTTCGCAGACTAATTTAATTCAGGCTGAAAAACATTTCAAAAAAGCGATCGAACTTGGACTATCAATGGATATGGATCTTGCCGTAGCAAAATTAAACCTTGCCGGAGTTGCAATGTCACGCCGCAGAAAACTGGAAGCTACTAATTTATTAGCCGAAGCTAAAAAATTAGACAAGCAGGGAATGCTGAAAGAGCAAATCTCTATGATGAAAGAACAAATGAAGAAAATCTAAATCTTCTTTAAATTACAATATTAAAAATCCCAAATCCCAAAAAGAGTTTGGGATTTTTTTATTTTAGATTTCTGAGTTTAGATTTTAGATTTTTTTATCCCCCAAAACATACCGTTTGTCATCCTGAGCGAAGTCGAAGGACACGCAAGTAACTCTACAAAGATTCTATAACCCTACCGTTTCAACACAAAGAGACCCGACAGGTTTTTAAAACTTGTCGGGTCTGAATAACTTTACGGAGTTACTTTGCGCCCTTCGACTTCGCTCAGGGTGACAACGATAGTATAACCACACCGTTTGTCCTTGCGAGGAACGAAGCAATCTCACATAGTTTATTACCAAAGCTGCTTATTGTTAGTGCGGCTGCTTCGTTCCTCGCAATGACAAGATTGAGCGAAGATTTTGTAACCGTACAGTTTGTCATCCTGAGCGAAGTCGAAGGACTCGCAAGCAACTCTACAAAGATTGTATAACCACATAGTTTCAACACAAAGAGACCCGACAGGTTTTAAAAACCTGTCGGGTCTGACTTTTATTACGGAGTTACTTTGCGCCCTTCGACTTCGCTCAGGGTGACACTGATAGTATTAACCACACCGTTTGTCTTTGCGAGGAACGAAGCAATCTCACTTAGTATAACATAAAGATTGCTTCTTGTTAGTGCGGCTGCTTCGTTCCTCGCAATGACAAGATTGGGCGAAGATTGTGTAACCGTACAGTTTGTCATCCTGAGCGAAGTCGAAGGACTCGCAAGTAACTCTACAAAGATTGTATAACCACATAGTTTCAACACAAAGAGACCCGACAGGTTTTAAAAACCTGTCGGGTCTGATTTGTATTGCGTCTTTACTTTGCGCCCTTCGACTTCGCTCAGGGTGACACTGATAGTATTAACCACACCGTTTGTCCTTGCGAGGAACGAAGCAATCTCACATAGTTTATTACCAAAGCTGCTTATTGTTAGTGCGGCTGCTTCGTTCCTCTCAATGACAAGATTGAGCGAAGATTGTGTAACCGTACAGTTTGTCATCCTGAGCGAAGTCGAAGGACTCGCAAGCAACTCTACAAAGATTATATAACCACACCGTTTCAACACAAAGAGACCCGACAGGTTTTTAAAACCTGTCGGGTCTGATTAACTTTACGGAGCTACTTTGCGCCCTTCGACTTCGCTCAGGGTGACAAAATAATTGTGAATTATTAATTGTTAATTATTTTAGTGTCGATAAGTCTCGCATATTTTCCTGTGATTTTGCCTTTTTCGTCTATGGTGAAAAAAGTCGGGGTCCCTATTATGGCGTAGGTTTGGAAGTTTGGTCCTGCGAAACCTTTATAGTCACATAATTGTTCCTTCCACGGAAAGGCGTGATCATGGCCGTCTCCGGCATCTTTGGTCATGTCTGCGGCGACGCTTATGATTTCGTAGCCTTTGTTTTTTACGATTTCGTAATTGCCTAATAACTGGTGAATTTCGTTTTCGCAGTTGTTACAGCCCGATTCGTAAAAGAATAATAAGGTTTTTTTATTGATTATTTTTTTGCCTGCAGCGGTTTGTAAAGCGGGCGCCGAACCGCCAATTACAGGGGCATTAATTGCATTTGTTAATTGTTTGGCCGGTTTTTCAAGCCTTCCTGATTTTGCAGTATACTGGCTTATGGCTGTTACCATTTCATCTTTTCCTTCTTTGGTAAACACGGCCACGATTTTTTCTGTAAAGGCGGTATAGATTTCATTGCTTTTGATGCGTGAGAGAATTTGTTTGGTATCTGCCAGTAAAGCAGTATCCTCTTTTATTACACTTTGCTGCAAATTGACCCAGCCTTCTATGGTCTGATTCCAGAAACCACTGTTGTAAAGTGCCTGCATATCGAGTTTTTCTTTTATAAAAAGGTTAAGTTCTTTTGCTTTTTCTTCTTCGGGCTGGTTAAAAATGCTGCCTATACCCATTAAAAAACGGTATATTTCTATAAAGCGTGCGGCATATAAAGTACTTTTTGCCGTTTCGTTTCTAAGTGCCGTAAACTGACCCTGCAGGTTTTCGTTTTCCTGTTGAAAAGCAGCATGAAGAGGTTCTTCTTTTTTATATAAATTAAGACCATACTGCACAAAACCGGCTTTGTCAAGAATTGCTTTTTGCTGCTGTATTTTTTGGTTTAAAAACTCATTCTCTGGTGAGCCTGTGTATTTGGTGTTTTCAAAATTGGGCTGTTCTTCAAGGCAGGAAATTGAGAAATTTTCCTTGTTTACAATAAAATCCATACCGCCGCCATCTGTAAGGACAAAATGCGAAATACCGGCATAGCCTTTTTTTGCCTGCGGAATAACCAATACGGCTTTACCAGCCGGATCCAGTTTGCCTGTGGCAATAGTGTCTTTTTTACTGCCTCTCTCGAGCACATACACATATTGTTTTCCTCCGTAATGAGAGAAGTTAACGTTTATGGTTTGCGAATGCACAGAAGTCATTACCCCAAAAACAGCAAGGCTTCTTAAAAGTATATTTTTCATGTTTTATTTATCTGTTTTAAACAATTAATTGAAAATTTTATAAAATACCGAAACGTCTTTCATTCCTACTCATGGCAGGAAATGAAAAACGTTGCAGTCTTTTTTGGTAATCATATTGTTTTAGCTGCGAATACAACTGTCGCTTTTATTTTATCCTGAGAAAAAAAACTTCTCTCAGGATTTTTTTAAACGAATCTTTATTAAAAACTATTTAAAACAATAGTTTTTCTATTTATTTGCCATACAGCGTATAGGTGCTTTATAGCTTCCAGCAGTATTAACTTGTAATGACGAAGGACTACCTCCAAATAAAGCTACACCATAATTATAACCACCTGAATAAACAGAAGTAGAAGACCAATAGAGGTACTGCCAAGAACTACTAAGTAACGTTGAAGCATTTGGAAGCATCAAAGAAGTACCAATTAACACCCCTCCATCTCCTATACTTGTTTTATTATTTGCTGGATTTTTGGCATTATAAGTTAGGACCGCCTGCCATTCTGCTTGAGTAGGTATGTGGTAACCTCCAGGGCATGGATTATTCTCTGGTTTCCAGTTGCTTCCTGTAAGTGCTGTAGTTGCATCAGGGCTTGAATTCCCAAAGTAATAATAGACTCCAACTAATTTAGGATCAGGCGATAACGGAGGCAAGGATGTATCTGCACCTAAGTTATGACACATAAACTCTCTCCATTCTGTAGCATTAATTTTTGCACCACAGCACATACAGTCTTTTATTTGTACTGTTAGTTTTACTGCTTTTTCGCCGGCTGCGTCATTAAAAATGGCATATATGTCTAGTTTAACCGCATCTGCATTAGTCGTACCTTTTGCTGTATTGTATAAATCTGCATTATATTTTATCGTTATATTGTAATTGTTAGTTGTATATGAATCAACAATTTTACCTGTACCCAATGATTCTACAAATTGAAAATGAAAATTACTTATTGCACCACCACTTGGGGTAAAAGTATAAGTATAAGTTGGAGCAAAATCTGCTTTCATAGATGAACGGGATGCCAGCGTACCACACTGATCAGTGTTGTTTATTTGTACAACATCAAAACAAGTTTTACCGCTTAAACTACCGCCACCTGGCAAGATATCGCCTGGATTTTTGGTTACTGTAACTTTAGCTGTTGTTGCCGAAGTTGCTTTTGGGTTACCTGTACAGCCGTTTGTTACAATACAGTAAAAATAATAAGTACCTTCTGTAAGGCTGGCTGTAGTATACGAAGCTCCATTACCTACCTTAGTACCTCCTGTCGTACTGTCAGTTGCATTTTGATACCATGCATAGGTTTCTGTATTAGTTTTATCTACTGAAACACTTACAGTAACGCTTGTTTTTGCTACTATAGTCTGCGCAGATGATATTGAAAGAATAACAGGCGTAGGACATCCATTGTTCATCGTGATTTCCTTCTCTATCGTTTTTTCGCCGCATTCGTTTTTTGCTGTTACTGCAATTTTTACTTTTTGACCTTCAGTTCCAGTCTTTGGAAGATCTATTGTTGCAGTCTTTCCGGTAGCATTTGGAACTACAACTCCATCCATAGTCCAGATATAAGAGGAATCGTATGAATTAGTAACGGTAAGAGTAATTGATGAACCAAAAGTTTGATCAGCAGGAGGATTTACCAGAGGATCCCACGAAACATTAGGTCCGTCTGAGTTTCCAGAAATTGTTTTTTCTATCATTGGGCTTGAACAGCCAGTTGTATTAGTTATAGTAACCCCATAAGTTCCTTCAGTCGTTACATTAAGTTCATTACTGCTTTCCCCCTCTATTATTGCACCGCCTTTGTACCAGGTGTAGGTATAATTTCCTTGATTTAAAACAGTTAAAGTTGCCTTGCCTTTACAAAGTGTACTAGTGGTATTAATATTTGGGTTTTCCGGAGTGCTGCCCTGAGTTATATCGGCCTTTAAAACACTTTGCTCTGCAGCACATTTAGCCCCGCTGTTATCGGTCGCCACCATACGAAGTGAAATGGTTGACTGAGAAGCCGGAACAGTAAATGGATTAGCAGTTATCACATCATTGCCATTATACCATGTATAGGCAACTCCGCTTTGCTGATTTTTAATACTTAAATATAAGCTTCCTCCAGAACAAAATTTTGTAAAGGTATTTAACGGCACGCCATTTACCAATACATCACTAGGATCAAGAGGCACTTGTCCTGTTGCTTCGCTTTTAGTAACCTGAATACTGTTTGAAGGTTTAGAATAACAGCTTCCGTCTTTTACAGCTGCAAACCATTCACCCACACTGCTGTCACCGCTTATTTGTATAGATTCCCCTGTTTTCTCTTCTTTACCATTATGGAACCAAACAACAGAAGCAGTACCGTTTCCTGATACCGAAAGCGTTACTTTGCCCGTGCCGCAAATCACACCATTATTAGATGCTAATGCAGAAAGAGTAATTGGTGTTATAGTTCCACCTGATGTAATGTTTTTTTCATTTGCTGCATTCGTATTACAACCTACAGCTCCCATAGAAATATTGTAGTTTCCTGTTAGCGTGGCTACATAATAATTAATGCCACGAGCAACTTCTTTACCGTTACGCGTCCAGATTAATTTATCAAGGTTAGCTGTATTTGCCGGAACCGACAAATATACGGCACCGCCTGCGCATAAAGTTGTTGCAGATGCCGTCATTGTAGGTACGGCATAAGACATAGAGCTGCAGTCTACCCCTTTTTGAGAGAATAAAAACTCTTTGTACAAACTGGTACAACTACTGGTAACACGTACCAAAACGGTATGGATGTTTACCGTTTCATTTGGGAAAAAGTTAATTTTAAAGCTTCCATTAACATTATCTACATCAGTCAATGCTGCATATTCTGAACCGGCCGTAATACTGATCGTAAATGGCCCATTAGGGCAGTCAGGATCCTTAACATTAAATGTTTAGTCGCAGCCTGTACCATCAGCCGCTACATCTACACATGGCTGCGGGCTAATCGTTGTCTGGGATGTTCCATCACATAAACTTACCCAGCGTGAGGCGTTCCAATATTCGACACAGTCAGTAGTTTTGTTATAAATAGTAAGTCCGTTTCCTTTGTCAGTAGCTTTTACTGCAAAAGCATCACGTTCTGCAGTAGTCATTTGAGGCAGTCGAAGTCCGCCTTTGTTAAGCAGTTCAAGCACAGAGAAAGCCTCAGGCTCCTTTTTGCCCCCAATGGTCATTTGGGCCTGCATGTTTACCGAAAATAATATGGCTAGTAGGGAAAGCCACATACAAAATAGATTTTTCTTCATTTTTTAAATTATTTAATTATTTTAGGCGGCAGACTTCTAACTGCTATTCATAGAATAACAGCGTAAAAGACATACCTGAGCGATATCCTTTTGGGATATTCGTATATATTTTGTGGTATTTGTGGTATTGTTGAGTAAAAAATAGGCGCTATTGAATCTTGTCAATACGGCTTATAAAGATGAAAGGTCTGCCTGTTTATTAATTTAACGAGACATATTTTATTATAATCTGCTTATAAAACTTGGGGCTTTAAGGCTGATAAAGGAGTGTAATAATTTTTTGGTTTTTCTGGTATATTGGCTTGCTTATTTAAGTGTTGTCTGAATAAGGTTCATAATAACATCTTTGTGTGCTTTCTGCATAGTATCATAATCTTTTTTAATGCTGTCCGGCGTTATTCCATGTACCGTTCCGTTTACACATTGACGGATGTAATATTTTGACAGCCCATACTTTACAAACAAGGCTTCCAAAATATTCGCATCATAGGAGCCATAAACTTTTGTCTTACTTTTACCCATTGTCTTACTTATTTTCATTTATTAATGATCTTAATTTTACCCTGACGGCAGTACTTTTTGGGAGAAGTTAGTCTATACTGCCTATTTTTGTTTTCTTTTGAAATTCTTTGATTAATGCCTCGCGGTTTGCAATTATTTTAAGCAAAGCTTTTTTCGCAATTTCATCTCCTCTAAAAAATCTCATTTTCGCTGCAGGTGCATTAATACCCATTACCTGACCAAGTAAAGTGTAGTCACCATACAGCGTTTTCTCTTTAATTTGTTCGATTGTCATAACAAAAGGTTTATCTTTGAATGCTGAATAATATGCAAATATATGCAGAATTCTGCATAAAAACCTTACAAAAATACAATAATCTGTAATTTTTTCGAAATGAACGATGCAACTTCCAGATTTCTAGATGTTTACGAATATTTAAAAACAAAAAAAATTGTTAAGAATTCGAGAGATTTTGCTAATGAATTGAATATCAGTACTTCTCTTTTTACAGAAATCAGTAAAAAAAGAACCAATGCAGGAATGATTCCTATACAGAATTTAATAAAAAAATATAAAGACATTGATGCAAACTGGCTTTTAACTGGTGAGGGGTCTATGATAAAGAATAGCAGTATTGAAATCAATATTAATTACAAAGAATTAGCCGAAGCAAGACTTGAAATTATTAGTCTTAAAGATGAAAAGATTGAGTGGCTCAACAAAGAACTAAAAAAAAAGAAGGGTTTGTAGTGCAATCTTTCGACTTCGCTCAAGAGGACAAGGATTGTTTAAACCTATTGTATGTTTGCGAGGAACGAAGCAATCTCACTCCATTTATCACTAAAGTTGTTCCTTGTTAGTGCCGCTGCTTCGTTCCCCGCAATGACAATGCGTGCAGATTTTTGTCAAAGTTTTAAACTTTGACCAAATTACCTAACCACATAGTTTTAACGCAAAGAGACCCGACAGGTTTTTAAAACCTGTCGGGTCTGGGTTGTATTGCGGAGTTACTTTGCGCCCTTCGACTTCGCTCAGGCTGACAATGATTGTGGTAAACAAAGAATCAGAATTTTTAATTCATAATTTTTAATTCATCACTCATTCCTCTAATATAATAGACGGTAAATTCTCATTGAGCCATTTGTATTTATTGAGGATCATAATATGGGTCCCGCCTTTTACTACTATACAGCTGTTGATATATTTTATAGGAAAAACTTCATCCTGATCGCCATGTATATGGATCACATTTTTGTCTACTATATTTCTCTCCCATAAAATAACCGATTCTACAGCCCATTGCAGATAATTAAGATCGCGAACGGCTAAAAACTTCTCGTATAATTTAATTCGTTTATTGATTTTTTCTCCAAAAGAGTATTTAGCCAGACTTTCGATATTCAAAATCAGCTTCATAGGAATCAGTTTGTAAGCTTTTGTTGTCTTCCCTATTTTCATTCTTCTAGGAAATTCGGCATTACTTCTTACACTCGAAATAATAATTACTTTTTTGGCCTGAACATGTTTTGCAATTTCCTGCACTAAAATTCCTCCAAAAGAAACGCCAATTAACACAGGGTTTTCATGTTTGATATTTTTTGAAATTCGGAGTGCGTAATCGGATAAAGCTTCTTTTGGATGCGGGATTTCCCATTCTAATAAACAGGTTTCAAAAATAGATTCATCTAATTTGATTCTTTCAAATATAGCAGGGCTAGCCGCCAGACCAGGCATAAAATATACAGGAATTTTGCTCATTTGTTTAAAATAGAATTACAACTACAGCTTTTATTTCAAGCTAAATTTACTTTTTTTAATAATATCTACAGCAAATAGAAGACCTTAATTGCATATTAAAACAAATTGAGTTGTAAAAACAAACGATTTTGCAATGAACTTAACCGCCAAAAAATAATTTTATATTGAAAATCAAATGATTACCTTTGCATTCCAAATCAGCCGCAGCTAAACGTCTTTTAAAAAGATTTTAGCTGACTATATTTTTCGTTCTTTTTCTAATATTTTTTAACCTACCCCAAAACATGACAAATATGGAACCTACCGAAACTATGGAAATCAAAGACAACACTTTTGCAAGACAATTTGAAACCGTGGTCCCTGAAGGATTATTAAGCGTTGAGTATTCTTTTCAGGAAAAAAAGATTTTTTTAACCAAAATCAATACGCCCGAAAACTTTGAAAACCAGCCTGTACTTGACAATTTACTTAAAAGCATTTTAGAATTAAGTACTGAGAAAAAATTTAGAGTTGTGCCGATTCATCCAAAAATCGCGGCTTTTTTCAAAAAAAATCCAAAATACAAAGATTTACTGCCGCCGGGAATCAGGATTTAAAAATCGCCAATTACCCAAAGCCATAATCCGCCAATTACCATATAAATAAAAAGCATTATAAGTCCGGTTATTAAACCTTTGACCCACCAGCTTTTTAAATCGACATATCCGCTCCCAAAGAAAACGGGAGCCGGACCATGTCCGTAATGCGTTAATGTTCCGTAAATTGATCCCACAAAACCAAGCATAAAAGCGAGAAGCAACCCCGGAATTCCCAGCGAAACCCCAACGCCTAAAAGTGCCGCATACATTGCCGCCACATGCGCAGTTGCACTTGCAAAGAGATAATGGCTGAAAAAATATACTAATATAATAATAGGAAAAGCCATCTGCCAGCTTAGTCCGCCAATTTCGGCTTTAACCACATTACTAAACCAGCCAATAAAACCTAATTCGTTTAAGGAACTTGCCATCATTACTAATACCGAAAACCATACGATGGTATCCCATGCTCCTTTTTCGGCTTTTACATCATCCCAGGTTAAAACGGAAGTAAGCAGTAAAATCACTAAACCAATAAAGGCTGTTGTGGTGGCATCAATAGAAAACAGATCTCCTGTCATCCAAAGAAATAATAAGATAAAGAAAGTCAAGAGCATCATCCATTCGTTTCTGGTGATTGGTCCCATTTCTTTTAGTTTTTGAGAAGCTATTTGTGGTGCATCTCCGGTTTTTTTAAGTTCCGGCGGATAAATCTTGTACAACACAAATGGAATAACAAAAAAGGCACACAAACCTGGCACGATTGCCGCCGCAGCCCAGGACATCCAGGTTATTTTTATTCCGAGATTAAGGGCAAATTTTTGACACATAGGATTACTCGCTGTTCCGGTAAGAAACATTGAGGACGCAATTAAATTCATATTATAACAGTTCAATGTTAAATACGAGCCTAGTTTTCGATGTGTTTCAGGTTCTTCCGGCAGAGAGCCAAAACTCATTGACATTGATTTCATTATAGGATAAATAATTCCTCCGCCACGAGCGGTATTACTTGGTACGGCTGGTGCCAAAACTAAATCGGCAAGACCTAAACCGTAAGCTAATCCAAGAGAACTTTTTCCGAATAATCGAATAAACAGAAAAGCAATTCTGTTTCCTAAACCTGTTTTTATAAATCCGCGGGCTATAAAAAATGAAATCCCAATAAGCCAGATTACTTTGTCCCCAAAACCTTTTAAGGCCAGTGTAATTGATTTTCCCGGATCGCCCGGCGCTAAAACCTGTGTGAAAGCGGTTAAGGCAATGGCAATCATACACATAGTTCCCATTGGGGCGGCTTTTAGAATAATTCCTAAAATGGCTGCAACAAATATGGCAAACAAATGCCAGGCTTCGGGTACGACACCGTTTGGCGCAGGAATAAACCAAATTGCTGTTCCAACGGCAAGTGTAATCAGGGTTTGAGGAATTTGTACTTCTTTCATGGTTTTGGAATTAAATTAAACTACAGCCTGCATTGAAACTGAATTAAAAATAAATTGTCGTTATAGGTTGATGTATCCGGGATATTTCGGTCGAAATGGTCTATCTCAAATCCCATTTCTATACGACCTGTATAGTTTTTTCCAAATTCAAGACTTATCATAGGAGTATAAGTCTGTCTAACATTTGAATCGATTTTAAAACTAGGATCAAATCTTTCATAACGACAGGATACTTCTAAAGAGGTTAATTTTTTATAATCGATTTGATATCGCACATTGGGCAGGAAATAAATTCCGCGCATTTGATAATCTGCCACATCGGCTGTTCTGGTATCAACAGGTAAAGAAAAATATAAGTTGTGATTTGTTCCTTGTTTGTATTCTACCTGCAAATCAAAAGTAAAACGGTCTGTAAGTCTGAAATCACTGGTAATATCTGCACCAAAGGCAAATACTTTTTCTTTAGAATATTTACCAATACCGCCGTTTAAACCGAGATTTATTTTATGTTTTTTTGATAATTCGAAAACCAGTCTCGAAGAATATTGTTTTCCGTTATCGTTGTCTTTTTCCTGATTTTTTCCGTTTCCGTTTAAAACCGAAACCGAATAATTTACAGGGATTTTACCAAGATCAAAATTTCCGGTTGCAGAAGCTCCTATTTGAAAGCTTGTCCAGCCATTTTTTCCAAATTCATAATACTGATTCGAGAAATCAAATGATTTTATAATATCAACGGGAACTAATTCCTCAATACCAAAAGCCGGTCGAAACTGCCCTCCTAAAACAGCAATGTATTTATTGAAGGTGTATTTTGCGTAGGCATTTTCGAGAACTTTACCTTTTGTATCTGATTTAAAATCGGCAAGGTTTACCAGAATTACAACTTCTGTAGCTTCACTTAATTTTGTATTTAACCCAACACGCATTCTTTTAATGTCAAAGGAACTTTGGGTTACGTCGCCCGTAGAATGGTGAACGCCCATAACATCCACATTATCTCCAAAACTTTCGAGATATCGTGCCTGAAAAAGCCCTTTAAACTGAAATTGGGGATATTTAACACCATCTTCAGAATCGGCTGCTTTTTGAGTTTCGGCAGTTTGTGCATTCGTGATAAGTGGTATTAAAAAAAGGATAAAAGCAATTCTTATTAGTAAAGGTGTATTCATACGCTCCAGAAATAAAAAATGAATTTAGCTAATTGTTTGAAAAAACCTAAAAATAACTAAAATGTAATTAGAAATATCTTACGAAAATAAGAAAAATAGTAATGTCTTGTAAAAATTATTGCACTAAAATCACATTTCTACGCTGAGTTTTTTTTACCATTAAGATATTAAGGTAATTAAGCTTAGTGTGTTTTTATCTTTAAGAGTATTAAGCTTTGCGTTATTAATGGGTCGAAAATTAAGTTAGTAACGTTTTTATTTATAAAGAACAGCTTAATTAACTTAATATCTTAATGGTAAAGACTAAAAAAGGCCGCTAAATTTTAGCAGCCTTTATATTTTTTATGAGAAAAAATTATTTTTCGATCTCTCTCATCGAGTCCATTTTTTTGTGGGCAAGGAAACCTGCTACGTCTTCAAAATGTTCTTTTACTCGTTTGTTTCCAAATTCGAATACTTTAGTCGCCAGTCCGTCAAGGAAATCACGGTCGTGAGAAACCAGAATCAAAGTTCCGTCAAAATCACGTAAGGCATCTTTAATGATGTCTTTGGTTTTCATATCTAAGTGATTCGAAGGCTCATCCAGAATTAACAAGTTAACGGGCTCTAACAATAATTTAATCATTGCCAAACGTGTTTTTTCTCCCCCTGAAAGTACTTTTACTTTTTTGGTAATATCATCACCCTGAAACATAAATGCTCCCAAAATATTTTTGATCTGCGTACGGATATCTCCTACTGCAATGGCATCGATTGTTTCAAAAATAGTTGCATTTTCATCTAATAATGAAGCCTGATTTTGTGCAAAGTATCCAATTTGTGCATTATGTCCAATTTCAACGCTTCCTGAATCAACGCCAATTTCTTTCATAATCGCTTTGATCATCGTTGATTTTCCTTCTCCGTTTTTTCCAACAAAAGCTACTTTTTGACCTCTTTCGATTACAATATTAGCATCTTTAAAAACCACATGATCTCCGTATGATTTCGCCATTTCTTTTACAATAACCGGATATTGTCCAGAACGTGCTGCGGGCGGGAATTTTAGTCGTAATGCTGACGTATCTACTTCATCAACCTGAACGATTTCAAGCTTTTCCAGCATTTTTACACGAGACTGAACGGCATCTGTTTTTGAGAATGTCCCTTTAAAACGATCGATAAACGCTCTGTTATCAGCAATCATTTTTTGCTGCTCGTCGTAAGCTTTCTGCTGGTGAATACGACGGTCTTTTCTTAATTCTAAATAATGAGAATATTTTGCTTTGTAATCGTAAATTCTTCCCATTGTTACTTCGATTGTACGGTTTGTAATATTGTCTACAAACGCTCTATCGTGCGAAATTACTACAACTGCTTTTGCTGAATTCACTAAAAATTCTTCTAACCATTGGATACTTTCAATATCCATGTGGTTGGTTGGCTCATCCAGTAAAATCAAGTCTGGTTTTTGCAATAGGATTTTTGCCAGTTCGATACGCATTCTCCATCCTCCTGAAAATTCAGAAGTTTGTCTTGTAAAATCTTCACGCTCGAAACCTAAACCAACTAAAATTTTCTCTACTTCAGCTTCGTAATTTACTTCTTCAATAGCATAATATTTCTCGCTTAAGTCCGAAACTCTTTCGATCAATTTCATATATTCGTCACTTTCGTAATCTGTACGAACGGTTAACTGCTCGTTGATTTCGTCAATTTCGGCTTTCATTCTAAAAATCTCACCAAAGGCTTTAGATGCTTCTTCCATTACGGTCGAACCGTCTTTTGTTAATAAATGCTGAGGCAGGTATGCTACAACAGCATCTTTTGGTGTAGAAATACTTCCGGTAGATGGTTTGCTCTGTCCTGCTATAATTTTTAAAAGTGTCGATTTTCCCGCACCATTTTTACCCATAAGAGCAATTTTGTCATTTTCATTGATAGCAAAAGAGACATCGCTAAAAAGTGTAGTTCCACCAAACTGAACCGAAATATCGTTAACTGTAATCATTATCTTCTGTGAATTTGTTTTATCGGTTAATCGTTTATTTGACTACCCATTTTTTTCGTGCTGCAAAGATAGATTAATTAGATAATTAGGCAATTAGAAAATGTGGCAATTTGATAATTAGATAATTTTGAGAATGTGACGATTAGAAGATTTTCTTTTTTTGCCACGAATTACACGAATTTTCACGAATTATTTTTTCAACTGGACTGAAGTCCAGCCCTACAGCATAGATCGAGCCGAAGGCTCTTTAAAGTTCCGAAGGAACGAATTATATTGTAGAGCTGGACTTCAGTCCAGTTTAATATGTAAAATAAATAAAACAACAGGTTTTAAAAACCTGTCGAATTGAAATTATCTCTGTTTCGTCAAATTCTATATTGCTGCTCTTAACTGGACTGAAGTCCAGCTCTACAATATAATTCGTTCCTTCGGAACTTTAATTGAGAGTTTTTGGGGCTCTATATTGTTGGGGTGAGCTTATTTGGCTGATCTGTAAAAAAAATAAACCCGACAGGTTTTAAAAACCTGTCGGGTTGAAATTATCTCTGTTTCATCAAATTCTATATTGCCGCTCTTAACTGGACTGAAGTCCAGCCCTACAATATAATTCGTTCCTTCGGAACTTTAATTGAGAATTTTTGGGGCTCTATATTGTTGGAGTAGGCTTATTTGGCTAATATGTAAAAAAAAAAACCGACTGGTTTTTAAAACCAGTCGGGTTGAAATTATCTCATTATCAAATTGACTAATTATCTAATTAATCTTTTCTCCATTTTTTAGTTTCTTCAAAAACGTGTTCTAATATTGAAGCTTCTATTTCATCAAAATCAATATTACGTCTTCCCATTACCAACTTTGCAGTTTCGAAAGCTTTTTTGGTAATATACGTAGTGAAACCTGCAGCTCCACCCCAGGAAAAACTCGGAACAAAATTTCTAGGAAAACCAGATCCGAAAATATTGGCACTTACTCCAACAACAGTTCCGGTATTAAACATTGTATTGATTCCGCATTTGCTGTGGTCACCCATCATTAAACCGCAAAACTGAAGCCCGGTTTTAGCAAAACCTTCTGTTTCGTAACTCCACAATTTCACTTCTTCGTAATTATTTTTCAGGTTTGAGTTATTACTGTCAGCTCCAATATTACACCATTCGCCTAAAACAGAATCTCCAAGAAATCCGTCATGCCCTTTGTTTGAATTAGCAAACAGGACAGAATTTTTAACCTCTCCTCCTATTCTTGATCCCGGACCAACTGTTGTTGCTCCGTAAACTTTTGCATTTAGTTTTACCTGTGCATTTTCACACAAAGCAAAAGGGCCGCGAATTACAGTTCCTTCCATGATCTCGGTATTCTTACCTATATATATAGGACCGTTTGATGCATTTAGGGTTACAAATTCTAATTTTGCCCCTTCTTCAATAAAAATATTTTCAGGCGCAATTGTATTTACACTTTTAGGAATTGGCTGTGATTTTCTGTCTTCAGTCAAATAAGCGAAGTCGGCACGAATAGCAGCATCATTCTTTGAGAAAATATCCCAAGTGTGCTCTACTGTCAAACATTCATCATTATATTGAATGATTTCATACGAATCGAAATCAACTTCTTCTTGGTTTTCTGTTGTAAAAAAAGCAATTACATCTTCTCCTTTAAAAATTGCCTGATTAGGTTTTAAGTCCGAAACTAATTCTGCAAGCGTATCATTTGGCAAATACGCAGCATTTATCATTACGTTTTCTTCCATTTCTACCATTGGGAATTTAGCAGAAAGGTAATCCTCCGTAATTGTTGTTATAGTCGAACCTAAACGAGTTTCCCATTTTTGGCGAATCGTCATAATTCCGATTAAAATATCAGCCACGGGCCTGGTAAAAGTAAAAGGTAAGAGAGCATTCCGGACGGGACCGTCAAAAAGAATGTAATTCATAAAATTAATTTAATGTGTTAAAATTTGTTTGGTTACCGAGGCCAAAGTTACAAATATTTATGTGTTTCATTAATATATGTTTTTTCTGATAGGCACGAAATCACGAATTTTTACATTCTCTTAATTTTAATTGATTTAGATTGTGATTATTTGGCTAAAGCCTATTTTGGGTTTTGATTTTATAACCTTCAGATAAATCTGAAGGCAATTGAAAAAATGTTTCCTGAATAATCAATTGCCAACATCTTTAGATGTTGGTAACTTAATCAACATTGCTACGGCTTTAGCCAAATCTTCTCCATATGGGATAAACAATCTCAACAACAAGAAAAACATAGCCTGCGGTTTCAACCGCTGGAACACAATATATTCACAATCCTTATCTCTTTGCACCCTGTGGTTGAAACCACAGGCAATATTTTAAATTTGAAAAAGAAAATTCGTGAATTACTTCATCTGTCCCTTTGGTCGAGTCGTGGCTAACAAAAAATAACCCCATAAAAAAAGCCTCCCAAATTGGAAGGCTTCTTATATAATTTTAAACAGCTATTATTTTTTAGCGTGTTTTGCATATTTAGTTTTGAATTTATCAATACGTCCTGCAGTATCGATAAGTTTAGATTTACCAGTATAAAAAGGGTGAGATGTTCTAGAAATCTCCATTTTTACAACTGGATACTCAACTCCGTCAACTTCAATTGTTTCTTTTGTATCTGCAGTAGATTTAGTGATAAAAACGTCATCATTTGACATGTCTTTAAATGCAACTAATCTGTAATTTTCTGGGTGAATTCCTTTTTTCATCTTTTCTTTTTATTTATTGTTTAGAACATTTTCATTTTGAAGCTTTTTCATGGTTAGAAAAAGGTATAAACAAACGATGCTCTTTTTGTTTAAAATTTTAATTAATTTTGAGTTTGCAAATTTACAATTCTTTTTTAATAAACAAATACTTAGCGTACTTTTTTTTAGTTAAATTCAAAAAGCTTTTTTTCTCCTTGATTATATTGGGAATTGCTATATTTGTGGATTAATTTTAAAACATATATAAATATGATTAATGAAGTTATAAAAAAGAATGGAGTTACATACGGAATTATCTTAGGTGTTATTTTGGCGCTGATTACGGCAACAATATATGCCGTTGATTTAAAATTGTTTGTTTCGGGCTGGATTGGCGGTCTGTCATTTGTTATTTATTTAGTAGTTGGTATTTTATTACTTACAAAAACAAAAAAAGAGATTGGTTTTTTCTCTTTTAAAGATGCCTTTACCACTTTTTTTATAACTACAATAATTGCTATAGCAATTTCTACTTTATTCAGTATCGTATTATTTAACGTAATTGATCCGGAAGCAAAAGAAACGGTAAACCAGTTACTTATTAAATATATGGCCGAGACATTACAAAAATTTGGAACTCCGGCTGCAGCTATCAACGAAGCTTTAGCTAAAATGAAAGAAAACAGCCCTTTCTCGACTACGGAACAATTAAAAGCATTAGTTTTTAGTATTGTTGGCTACTCTATTTTAGGATTAATTTTAGCAGCATTTTTTAAAAGCAAATCTACACAAGAATAAAAATTATAAATGAATCTATCTATACTTATACCGCTTCTAAACGAGGAGGAATCGCTTAAAGAACTCTACACATGGATTATTAAAGTGATGGAGTCTAACAATTACTCTTATGAAATCATTTTTGTAGATGATGGAAGTACGGATGATTCTTGGAATATTATTGAAAGTTTTTCTAACGAAAACCCAAATGTAAAAGGAATTCGTTTCATGAAGAATTTTGGAAAATCTCAGGCTTTACATGCTGGTTTCGCTAAAGCAAAAGGTGACGTTATCATTACTATGGATGCCGATTTGCAGGACAGTCCGGATGAGATTCCAGAATTGTATGAAATGATTACCAAAGAGAGATTCGATTTGGTTTCGGGATGGAAAAAGAAACGCTACGATTCTGTTGTAGCTAAAAATTTACCTTCAAAATTATTTAACTGGGCTGCCAGAAAAACTTCTGGTGTGGAGTTAAATGATTTTAACTGCGGGTTAAAAGCGTATAAAAATGCCGTTGTAAAAAACATTGAAGTTTCGGGCGAAATGCACCGATACATTCCTGTTTTAGCAAAAAATGCAGGTTTCGGAAAAATTGGAGAAAAAGTGGTAATTCACCAAGCTCGTAAATACGGAGAAACCAAATTTGGAATGGAACGCTTTATTAACGGATTCCTTGATTTAATTACGATTTGGTTTTTATCAAGATTCGGAAAAAGACCTATGCACTTATTTGGTGCAATGGGTTCGATTATGTTTATTATTGGATTTTTATCTGCCGGATATATTGGAGTTTCAAAACTATACCATATGTATAGCGGAGTAAAATACAGCCTGGTAACTAATAATCCGTGGTTTTATATAGCATTAACAACAATGATTCTGGGAACTCAGCTTTTCTTAGCTGGATTTTTAGGCGAAATCATTTTGAGAACTAAAAGCAACGAAGCAAGATATAAAGTAGCACGAGAAGTGAATTTTTGACACAAATCAGGAAAAAAAAATCCTTTTGAATCAAATTAACCTTTGAAGAAAAACTATCTTTATTTAAAACATAAAAGAAAATTTACATGAATATTGCACCTAATATATTAAACGCAGTAAACGAATGGCTTACGCCAACATTTGATCAGGAAACGCAGGCTGCGGTGAAAGAATTAATGACTACTTCGCCAAAGGAACTTGAGGAAAGTTTTTATAAAAACCTTGAATTTGGAACCGGCGGTATGCGCGGCGTTATGGGCGTAGGAAACAATAGAATTAATAAATATACACTTGGAAAAAATACTCAGGGTTTATCTGATTATTTACATGAGGTTTTTCCAAACCAGCCATTAAAAGTTGTTATTGCTTACGACTGTCGTCATAACAGTAATACTTTAGCAAAAGTGGTTGCTGATGTTTTTTCGGCAAACGGAATTCAGGTTTACTTATTCTCAGATTTAAGACCTACTCCGGAATTGTCTTTTGCACTTAAATATTTGGGATGCCAATGCGGAATTGTTCTTACGGCTTCGCACAACCCGCCAGAATACAATGGATATAAAGTATACTGGCAAGATGGCGGACAAATTGTTCCTCCACAAGATGATGCTATAATTAATGTAATCGAAAATTTAGAGTACCATAAAATTAAATTCAACTCAAACGAAAGTTTAATTCAATATATCGATACTGAAATTGACAAAGCGTTTGTAAAATCATCTATCGAAAACGCAAGTTTTAATACTCCGGCTGAAGCCAAAGATAATCTGCATATTGTTTTTACTTCATTGCACGGAACTTCTATAAAATCTGTTCCTGATACTTTATCGCAGGCAGGTTATAAAAATGTTCATATTGTACCGGAACAGGCGGTTCCAGACGGGGATTTCCCAACTGTAAAATCTCCAAACCCGGAAGAGCCTGAGGCTTTAACAATGGCTTTGGCCCTGGCAGATAAAACAAATTCTGATATCGTGGTGGGTACAGATCCTGATTGCGACCGTTTAGGTGTTGCGGTTAGAAATAACGACGGTAAAATGATTTTGCTTAACGGAAATCAAACGATGATTTTAATGACTTCTTTCCTTTTAAAACAATGGAAAAAAGCAGGAAAAATTAACGGAAAACAATTTGTAGGTTCGACTATTGTTTCGACCCCAATGATGATGGAACTGGCTACAAGCTACGGCGTTGAGTGCAAAGTTGGATTAACAGGATTTAAATGGATCGCTAAAATGATCAAAGATTTTCCTGAACTTCAGTTTATTGGCGGAGGTGAAGAAAGTTTTGGTTTTATGGTTGGCGACGCGGTTAGAGATAAAGATGCAGTTGCGGCTACCTTATTAATATGTGAAGTTGCTGCTCAGGCAAAAGCTGCAGGAAGCTCTGTTTATAAAGAACTTTTACAACTTTATGTTGAAAATGGTTTCTACAAAGAATATTTAGTTTCACTAACTAAAAAAGGAATGGAAGGTTTGCAGGAAATTAACCAAATGATGATTGATTTACGCGAAAATCCTTTAAAAGAAATCAACGGTCAGCGTGTGATTATGGTGGAAGATTATCAATCATCAACGGCATTGAATTTATTGACAGATGAAGTATCTACGATGGATATTCCAAAATCGAATGTATTGATTTACTATACAGAAGATGGATCTAAAATTTGTGCAAGACCAAGTGGAACTGAACCTAAAATTAAATTCTACATCAGCGTAAATGCTGAATTGGAATCGGTTTTAGATTTTGATGCTGCCGAAAGTTTCTTAGACGGAAAAATACAGAATATCATTGCAGACATGCAATTGAAATAAAAAAACGAGTGATAAGCTCTTTAAATACCTATTACAGCTGTGCAGACATTCTCTGCACAGTTGATTAAATTTTGATATTTAGAACTCTGGTTTACATTTAGAACAAATGCAAATCAGAGTTTTTTAATAAAAAAAACTAAAAAAAAATTGAAAACTAATCAATTGGATTAATTTTGTGCTGTGAAAAACCGCCAGAACAAATTAAGTTATAACCACAAAATTATATTGCTAAAAACTCGTAAGAGCATTGCCATAGCAGAAAAATAACATTCAAAAATAAATGAGTAATTTCAAAAAAATAGTTCCTTTTATATATCCATATAAAAAATATGCGTTCTTAAACATCTTTTTCAATGTTTTGTATGCACTTTTCAGCACACTTTCATTCGTTGCTTTAATACCAATGCTTCAGGTTTTATTTGACAAAACAAAGCAAAACACAGTAAAACCGGTATTTCACGGGATTATGAAAATCCAGCAATACGGAGAAGATTATTTAAGTTACTACATTACAACAACAAAAGGCACACACGAATCCGGGTATGTTTTATCGATAATGGTGGCTATTATAATCTCTATCTTTTTATTAAAAAACTTAGCCGATTATGCTGCAATGTTTTTTATTACTTTTTTACGAAATGGTGTTTTGAGAGATATGCGAAATGCGATGTACAAAAAAACGCTTGAACTGCCTTTGTCTTTTTATTCTGAAAAAAGAAAAGGAGATGTAATTTCCAGAATTTCTGCCGACGTAAATGAGGTTCAGACTTCCTTTTTGGCAATTTTGGAGCTTATTGTAAAAGAACCACTGACTATTATTTTTACTATCGTTACAATGTTAATTATCAGCCCGAAATTAACTTTGTTCGTCTTTATATTTATTCCGGTTTCTGGTTACATTATTTCATTAATTGGGAAACAACTTAAAAAACAATCGACAAAAGCACAACAGGAACAAGGTACTTTTTTATCTACTATCGAAGAAACTATTGGCGGATTGAAAGTGGTAAAAGGTTATAATTCTGAAAATTATTTCGGTACTGTTTTTCAAAACTCTACAGAGCGTTTTTTCAATTTATCAAACAGCATCGGTAATCGCCAGAACTTAGCTTCGCCAGCCAGTGAATTTATGGGAATTACGGTAATTGCCGTTTTACTTTGGTACGGAGGTCAGATGGTTTTAATTGATAAAACATTAGACGGCGCTGCATTTATTGCTTACATGGGATTAGCTTATAATATTTTAACTCCTGCAAAAGCGATTTCTAAAGCTTCATACGGAGTAAAAAGAGGAAATGCTGCTGCAGAACGCGTTTTGGAAATTTTAGATCAGCACAACCCTATTACAAGCAAAGTTGATGCGATTGAAAAAACAACTTTTGATAATGACATAAGCATTCAGCATATCAACTTTAAATATGAAAATGAAAATGTTTTAAAAGACTTTTCTCTTGACATTAAAAAAGGACAAACTGTTGCTCTTGTTGGACAGTCTGGAAGTGGAAAAAGTACCATTGCTAACTTATTAACCCGTTTTTATGATGTAAACGAAGGTTCTATTTCTATTGACAATGTCAATATTAAAGACATGAACCTGCAGTCGCTTCGTAGTTTAATGGGATTAGTAACTCAGGACAGTATTTTATTTAATGATACGATCAAAGCTAATATTGCATTAGGGAAATTAGATGCCACAGATGATGAAGTTATCGACGCACTTAAAATTGCAAATGCGTATGAGTTTGTCAAAGACCTTCCTTTAGGAATTTACACCAACATTGGTGACAGTGGAAACAAACTTTCCGGCGGACAAAAACAACGTTTATCTATTGCCAGAGCGGTATTGAAAAATCCTCCGATTATGATTCTGGATGAAGCAACATCGGCATTGGATACTGAAAGCGAGAAATTTGTTCAGGTGGCGCTTGAAAACATGATGCAGAACAGAACTTCGATTGTGATCGCACACCGACTTTCGACGATTCAAAAAGCAGATGTTATCGTGGTAATGCAAAAAGGAAAAATCGTTGAGCAGGGAACGCATGACCAATTAATTGCACTCAACGGAACTTATAATAAACTGGTTACCATGCAGTCTTTCGAATCTTAAGACTTATACATCATAACTAAAAAATCTACACAGATTAAGGAAATATTAAAACTCAGTTTAATTTCTTTAATCTGTGTTTTATTTTATAACTTTAGGTAGTAAAGATTAAAATCATTTAATTCTTATGGAAAATGTATCTTAGCAGCCCTAACATCAAACTGCCAGACGATCCTGATACTATTGTTTGGAAATATCTTGACCTATCTAAATTTCTTGATTTACTGCTTTCTAAAAAACTGTTCATGTCGCGGTCTGATAAATTTGAAGATCAATATGAGGGTACTTTTAGCGAGCCTACTTATGAAGAGATTAAAAAGCTTGCGGTTGACAATCCTGACTTTTTAAATTATTATAAAACGCATCGCGAACAGGTTGCCGTAAGCAGCTGGCATATTAACGAATACGAATCGTTTGCTATGTGGCAGATATTTACTCAAAACAGCGAAGGTTTAGCTATTCAGTCTACAATTGGAAGATTGCAAAAAGCTTTAAAGCCTGAGAATAATTTTGATCAGTATATTGGCGAAGTAAACTACATCGATTATAAAAAAGAATATATTCCGTTTGAGGATTTGTTCTTTCCTTTTTTATTCAAAAGAAAAAGCTTTCAATACGAACGCGAAGTCCGTATTCTAACCGATACTTCAAAAAGCGGCATCAAACTAAATGACGGAATAAAAATCAATGTTGATATCAATCAATTAATTGAGAAAATATACATTCACCCAAAATCTGAAAACTGGTATAAAAAACTGGTAATCGAATTGGTTGAACGCTTAGACTTTGGTTTTGAAATAGAAAAATCTGATTTAGAAAGCGACATTCTGATTTGATTTTTTACCTGCGAATCTTAATTACATTTGAACTGGACTGAAGTCCAGCCCTACAAAATTGATCGAGCCTAACGGCTCTTTTTTTTAATTTCTTCGAAATTATTGATATTGTAATTAATAATATAATCTTGCAATTCTTCAATCTAAAATCAACAATCTAAAATCCTAGATAGGCTTGTAACTTTTAACTTCCCATTTTTTAGAAGCTAAGTCGATATAATTGTAATGCAGTACATCATTTTTGTCGAATTGACCGTTTTGGTTGGTATCCTCGATTGTTCTGAAATACAGACGGTTTTTCGATTCAATCAAGCTCCAGTCAACTAATTCCTGAAGATCTGCTGAGACTTTTGTAAAGTTTTCTCCACTGATATCGCTTAAATATAAAGTTTTGATATCACTGGTATCAATTTTTCCGTCTTTGTTGGTATCTGAATCTGTTAGAGTATACACCATAACTTTATTTTTAGTTTTATCTGCAACCGTTTTTAAATACGTTGCCGTTAAAATCAAAACAGGTTTATCTGATAAAGCATGAATGGAATCTGAATCTGTTTTTTGAAATTTAAGGTTTTGTAAATATCCTGTAATTTCATATTCCCCTAAGTTAGAAATTGTAAAACTTACATCATTTACACTTGAAGATCCGTAACGTGCTTTTGAGCCTTTTTCAAAAACTCTTAAATCCCCAACCGGATGAATTAAATAATCTGTTCCTTCCATTTGAATAGGCAGATCAGCAACTTCAATCTGAGTCGAATCTGTTTTCGCAACACTTACTTTATTTGACACATCGTAACTTACTTTTGGCTTTTTAACTTCTTCACGACAGCTAATTAATGTTCCAACAATTGCTAAGGCTATATATTTAAAGTACTTTTTCATCGACAAATTATATTCAATTATCAAATATACTATTTTTGATTGTAATTTTGGTTTTTATTGAATTTTACTAGTGCGAAGATATTTAAAAGCACTATTCCGAAATAAGCAAAAAATAAAATCCAATTCTTTTTATACAAAGACAAATTATGTTGCAATTTTCTTTTTCGCGCTTGCTCTAAGAAATATTCTCTATTAACTTCTCCATAAGAACACGTAAAAGGAACTATTGTCTTTAAGTCTTTTCTAGGTTTAGGCTTTGGCATCATAAAAACCAAAAAATCATTATCATTTTGAATAAATATAGGCATCTTTTCTATTGCAAAAAAGTCTAAAAGCCTAATGTATACTTCATAGCGCATTTCATTCCCTAAATGAATCTTAATACCATTTATAGTATCGTGTTCTCGCTTCATTTTTCTTAAAGCAAACTGAAGATCATTCAATTTTGGTTTTTCTAGATCTTCAGTATTATTTAAAATAAACACATGATAATTCCTTTTGATTGCTAAAAGCGCCTCTTTCTGGCTAGAATCTGGTAAACTTATATCTATACTGCCTTCAATCTTAAAAGCATCTACTTTATAAAAATGATAAAAACAAAACAAAGGGATTAAAACCAAAGAAATCATTCCTGGAACGTAAAAAATCTTCTTTCTCTTCTCACGTTTTGCGATCATAGTCTCGCATTCAGTTTTATATTAAAAACTCTCGAAGTCATATAATTTGGAATCGCGTACTGGCTTTTAGAATACACATCGCGAACCCAGGTATTTGTAATTGCATTTTGATTATTGAAAAGATTGAAAATTTCCAGTCCAACAGCTAATTCTTTGAAGTTTTTCAACCAGCTTGTTTTAGAACTTTGTGTGCTGCTGTCTACAAAAACTTTAGCAAAACCAATATCAGCCCTTCTATAATCATTTAATCTGTTTTGATATAAATACGGATCAGAATATGCTGGCGCGCCGCCTGGCAAACCAGTATTGTAAACTACATTAAGATAAACTTTTACACTTGGAATATTTGGCATATAATCCTGAAACAACATCGCAAATTTTAAACGCTGATCTGTCGGACGAGCAATATAACCTTTGTTTTCGTAGTTTTCTTCTGTTTTTAAATATCCAAAACTTACCCACGATTCTGTTCCCGGCACAAATTCTCCGTTCAATCTAAAATCAAGACCTTGTGCATAAGCTTTTGCATTGTTATTGGCAACATATCGAATGCGGACGTTATCGATCGAATATACATTTACATCAGAAAGGGATTTATAATAAAGTTCCGTCACCCATTTAAAAGGACGGTTCCACATTTTAAAATTATAATCATTCCCTAATACAACATGAACTGCTTCCTGCGCTTTTACATTTGGATTTACAACGCCATCAAGATCACGAAGTTCTCGATAAAATGGCGGTTGATGGTATAATCCTCCAGAAATCCTGAAAACCATATCACGATCCCAATCTGGTTTTATGGCAAATTGCGCACGCGGACTTACTACAAACTGATTTTTTCCTTCTTCTATGGCTCCAGTAACATTCCAGCTTTGAAAACGTGCTCCAACATGATACCAAATTTGGCTTGAACCCAATTCAGACTGTTTGTTCCATTGTGCATAACCGGAAAATCTATTGATTGTATTAAAATTCGCAGCACGAATATCCTGATAAGGCAAAAGCGGACCTGTATAAGGCGAATACGGCTGATTATTTTCTGGCAGAATCACCAAAGGCGGATTTATAGAAAATCCTGCAGAATCGATCATCTCCCATTCTACTATTCTGTCTCGAATAGATTCTCTGGTATATTTTAATCCAAATTCTAGCTGACTTTCTTTCCAGTCTTTAAAACCTTTAATTTCAGCATTTGCGATTAAAGCATCTAAATCATTTCGGGCGTGATTCAACTGCGAACCAATTCCACGTGTAAAATCAATTGACGATGCATCTGTTGGATTTTCGGCATTCACATTTCCTAAACGATATTGGGCTAAAATATCAAAATGTTCTTTTTCTGTGGTATGAAATAACGAACCGATAAATTTTAAAGTCAGCGAAGGCGAAACTTTATACGTTGTTTTAAAGGCTCCAAAATAAGTATCGTATTGATCTTTTTCCTGACCTTCATAATAAACCGCCAGAGCCATTGGCTGATCGATGGTTCCAAATTTGGTTTCGCGGGTTAAGGGCTGATATAAATATTTATTCTGCGAAATATTCCCTAAAAAGCTAACCTGCCATTTTTCAGAAATATCATAATTTATATTGGTTTGAATATCCGCAAAAGTTGGTGTATAATTCGTTTGTGTATCCTGACTGTTTACCAATAAACTATTATTTCGGTAACGAACTCCGGTTACGGCCGACCATTTTTTATTTTTAGAAACTAAATCTACAGACGCACTTCCACCTAAAAAACTTGCCTCAAACGAAGCTCCAAACTGAGTTGGTTTTCTATAGGTAATATCTAAAACAGATGAAAGTTTATCTCCAAATTTTGCCTGAAATCCTCCAGCTGAGAAATCAACATTTTGAACTAAATCTGTATTGGTAAAACTCAATCCTTCCTGCTGACCTGAACGAATTAAAAACGGACGGTAAACTTCGACTTCATTTACATAAACTAAATTTTCGTCATAATTTCCGCCTCGAACGGCATATTGCGTACTTAATTCATTATTTGAATTTACGCCGGGAAGTGTTTTTAGAATATTTTCGATACCGGCATTTGCTCCCGGAATCTTTTTTATAGTGGCAGCATCAATAGTTGTAATTCCCTGAACACGTTTTTTATTTCGGGAAGAAACAAAAACTTCTCCCATTTGTTCCTGAGAATTATTCATTACAGGATTAAAAACAAAAACTTCATCAGGTTTTAAAGTAACCGTCAGGCTAATCATTTTTAACGAAATATGTGTAAAAATGATCGAAGCCTTTTTATTCGAAATCACATCAATTTCAAAAAAACCATTCGCATCAGATTGTGTGTTGTTTTTACCCGAAGTTATATTGACATTCGAAACAGGATGATTTTCATTATCTAAAATAATACCTTTTACATGAGCATTTTGAGCAAATGAAATACAAGTAAAGCACAAGAAAAGTAAAGCGAATATTAACCTGTTTTTATTCAAAGATTTGGATTTTATTTTTGTTGACTTCTAAAAAAATGAGTTTCAAAGATAGTAGAATTTCCTACATTGTCAACTACTTCAATTTTTAAAAAGTTTTCTCCTTCTGTCAAATATTGATCATCAAAAGTATGTGTAATTTTTCTATTTTTATTTTCATATTCAAATAAAACCCAGCTTCCGTTTAAATATCCGTTGTACGACTTTATTCCAGACAAAGAATCACTAATGGTAAACTCAATTTTTTTCTGATCGCTGATCCATTTTCCTTCAACAGGTTTTGCAATTTTTATAACCGGAGCAATCGTATCGAGAACCAAACCATACGTTCCTAATATTTTGGCTTTGGCAGTAAAAATGTCACCTTTTCTAAGAGTTCCGTTATAGCTTGTACCTTTTCCTATATAAAGTTTATCCTTTAAAGATTCCGGATAAACGGTATCTTTTATCGTAATTGTAAAATTAGAATGCACGGGAACGGTATCGTCATGAATATAAATTTTGTTGTTTTTTACATCAAAATTCAAATTAAAATCATCGTAGAAAGTTCCGGCAGGAAAGAAAACGGACATGTTATCTTTCTCAAAATTGGAATCTTTGTTGTAACGAACAAAATATTTTGATGTTACAGGTTCTGCTGGAACAAGCGGTGTTTCCAAATCATATTCAATCGGCACTGAAATCGAATTTGAATTTCCGAAATAATCAGAAACTTCGATTCTATAATTGGAAGTCAGATTTGGCACAGCCGAAATTATCCCTCTCAATGAATCTGTTTTAATAATACTCAACGCAAAAGGCGTTTTCATGAAAAGTTTCTGCACGCGCTGGCTCGTCTTTTTATATCGCGGGTAATCGATAAAAGCGTTGATATAACGCATTTCATCAAAGGAATACGTATTGAATTGGTAATTATAATTCTGGTTTCCGTTTAAAAATGTTGAAACATTAAAAACGCCATTTTTATTAAAAGAAACATCATCAGTATCAGATGCATTAATTCCAAAACCAATTTTTCCGTTTGTTTTTACTTTTGCAGCCAGATAAGTTCCGTCTTTTTGAAGCGTCATATTTACAAGCAGCGGCTGTTTAGACTGATTAACCGTTGCATTATCCAGCGGATACACATATAAACTTGATAATGTTGGTTTCTTAGTATCTTTAATATTTTGGTCAAAGCCAAAGAATATTGGATTGATGACAAACTCGGTTTTGGTATCACGAATTTCAAAATGAAGATGCGGCCCTTCAGATGAACCTGTATTTCCCGAAAGCGCGATTAATTGTCCTTTTGTAACCGGAAGTTCATCTGGTTTCAGCAGCATTTCAATTTCATAGGCTTTTTCCTGATAGTGTCTTTTTTTTACATAATCCTGAATTGGCCCAACGGTTGTCTGCAAATGTCCGTATACAGAAGTATACCCATTTGGATGCGTGATATAAATACATTTTCCGTTTCCAAAAGTCGAAATTTTAATCCTTGATATATAGCCATCAGCAATCGCATACACATTTAATCCTTCTTTTTGATTCGTTTTTAAGTCAAAACCTGCATGAAAATGATTAGGTCTTAACTCGCCAAAATTCCCCGAAAGCTGCATGGGGATATCCAGCGGCGGTCGAAAGTAATCTTTAGGATATTGTGTCTGGGCGAATAGAAATGGGCAAAATAAAAAGGCAAATATTGAAAATTTCATAGGTAACATTTTTGCTAAGGTAAAAAATTAACAGGTAAAAACCGAAGAAAAACTTACAAAAACACAATTGATTGAAATTCATTTATTTGTCTATTTTTAATGCAAAAAAATCGAGAAAAAATTGCATTAATAAAAAGGAATACTAACTTTGTATGATTAAGTAATGAATAGGATTTATAATGAGTGTAATTGCCGAAATAATTGATACTCTTGAATATAAAGTCGAGAAGCTTTTTGAAAAATCAAAAGGCCTCGAAAAAAACAATCAGGAATTACGATTAGAATTAGACAAAGCGGTGCAAATTATCCAGAAACAATCTGAAGAAATGGAAGCTTTGAAAAAGCAATATGAAACACTTAAGATAGCCAATTCGTTGCTTGGCAGCGACAACAACAAGAGAGAGACAAAGCTTAAAATAAATTCATTAATTCGCGAAATTGATTACTGTATAGCACAACTATCAGATTAGAAAACATGGACGGAAAGCTTAGAATTAAAATATCAATTGCCGACCGCGTTTACCCTTTAACGGTTGAACCAAGTCAGGAAGAAGGCCTTAGAAGCGCCTCAAAAAAAATTGATGCTATGATCAAGCAATTCGAAGAAAGTTACGCAGTTCGCGACAAACAAGATGTATTAGCCATGTGCGCACTGCAATTTGCATCGCAGGTGGAACAAAAACAAATTGATAACGCAATCGATGGCGAAGAAACCATTGAAAGGATTAAAAGATTAAATTCGCTTTTAGATCAATATCTCGAAAATTAAACGTTCTTTACATAAACTAAGATACTGCCTACATTAGTTCACAATTGGTAAACTCAACACTAACAATTTAGAATGAGCAAATCGTCGCTACTATAGTATGCCCAGCTTTGACCGGGAAACTTGAACAGTGAGTTAGCTCAAAACTTGTCTTTACGAGTTTATACAAGCAATTAATGTAGGCTTTTTTTATATATAAACCCTAACAAACATGGACATCATAACGATCATTATTTCAGGTATTGTAGGTATTGCGGCAGGTTTTGCAATAGCTAAAATCATCGAGAAAAGCAATATTTCAAACCTAATCAAAAATGCTAAAAAAGAAGCAGCTTCCATTTTAAAAGATGCTAATTTAGAAGCTGAAAACATAAAAAAAGATAAAATCCTTCAGGCAAAGGAGCGTTTTATCGAATTAAAATCTGAACACGAACAAGTTATTCTGGCACGTGATAAAAAAGTAGCCGAAGTAGAAAAACGTGTACGTGATAAGGAATCTCAGGTTTCTAATGAACTTTCTAAAGCTAAAAAAGTAAACGACGATTTTGAAGCTAAAACAGAAGAATACAATAACAAAATTGAAGTTTTAGACAAAAAACAAGCTGAAGTTGACAAATTACACAAAAGTCAATTACAACAGCTTGAAGTAATTTCAGGGCTTTCTGCAGAAGAGGCAAAAGAGCAATTAGTTGAAGGCTTAAAAGCCGAAGCTAAAACCAAGGCTATGTCTCACATTCAGGAAACTATTGAAGAGGCTAAACTTACAGCTCAGCAAGAAGCTAAAAAAATCATTATCAACACTATTCAAAGAGTTGGAACGGAAGAAGCAGTTGAAAACTGTGTTTCTGTTTTCAACATTGAATCTGATGATGTAAAAGGTAGAATTATTGGCCGTGAAGGTCGTAATATTAGAGCTCTTGAAGCTGCAACTGGAGTTGAAATTATTGTTGATGATACGCCAGAGGCTATTATCCTTTCTTGTTTTGATCCGGTTCGTAGAGAAATTGCCCGTTTGTCTTTACACAAATTAGTTACTGACGGACGTATTCACCCTGCAAGAATTGAAGAGGTTGTTGCTAAAACGGCTAAACAAATCGATGACGAAATTATCGAAGTTGGTAAACGTACTGTGATCGATTTAGGAATTCACGGTTTACACCCTGAATTGATTAAAGTTGTGGGTAGAATGAAATACCGTTCTTCTTACGGACAAAACTTATTACAGCACTCGAGAGAAGTTTCTAAACTTTGTGGTATCATGGCAGCTGAATTAGGCTTAAATGTAAAACTGGCAAAAAGAGCTGGTTTACTTCACGATATTGGGAAAGTTCCAGATACGGAAAGTGATTTACCACACGCATTATTAGGTATGCAGTGGGCTGAGAAATACGGCGAGAAAGAAGAAGTTTGTAACGCTATTGGTGCTCACCATGACGAGATTGAAATGAAATCATTGTTATCACCAATCGTTCAGGTTTGTGATGCTATTTCAGGTGCAAGACCAGGTGCAAGACGTCAGGTTTTAGATTCATACATTCAACGTTTGAAAGATCTTGAAGATGTTGCTTACGGATTTAGCGGTGTAAAAAATGCTTATGCAATTCAGGCCGGTAGAGAATTACGTGTTATTGTAGAAAGCGAAAAAGTTTCTGATGATAATGCTGCAAATCTATCATTTGAGATTTCGCAAAAAATCCAAACAGAAATGACTTATCCAGGTCAGGTAAAAGTTACTGTAATTAGAGAAACAAGAGCGGTTAACATTGCTAAATAATTCTCTTTTATTTATATAAAATTAAAAAGGCTGTCAAATGACAGCCTTTTTAATTATTTAAAGATCGTTAAAAACAATTTTAAAGCTCGTTCCTACTCCAACTTCACTTTCTACAGAAACTGTTCCTTTCATCGCTTCTATTTGATTTCTGGTGATATACAAACCAATTCCGCGTGCTTCGTCATGTTTATGAAACGTTTTATACATTCCGAATAATAATTCACCGTAAACTTTTAAATCGATTCCTAAACCGTTATCTGTAATTTTTAAAGATTTATACCCTTCAGGTTCGATTCCAAAATCAAATACAATAAGAGGATCCCGATCCGGGTGTGCATATTTAATAGCATTTGTGGTAAAATTGAGCAAGACACTTTCAAGATAAGCCGGATTAAAATTAATGGTCAAGTATTTCGGAACATTATTTACAATCGTAACTTTTTTCTGTTTATCATATCCTTTTATAGCCGAAACTGTTTTCTCTATATATTCACAAAGCTTTAAAGGCTCAACTGCAATATTAATATTGCTCTGTGTTTTTACAATTTGCGTTAAATTAGAAATCGTCTCATTTAAATCATTTGAAACGGTTCTAAGGTGTTCCAGCATTTCGCCAACAGTTCCTTTATCTCCATCTTCATCAATAAAATCTAAAATCGATTTTATATTTCCTGCCTGTGTATTTAAATTATGCGAAACAATATGTGAAAAGTTCAACAACCTGCTATTTTGATCGCTGTACAATTTCATCGTTCTTAAAAGTTCCAGCTCTTTTTCTTTTTGAAGAGAAATATCCGTATGGGTTCCAATAACGCGTAATGGTTTACCGTTTTCATCGCGTTTTATTACTTTACCCCTGTCCAGAATCCATTTATAATTACCGCTTGACGTCATTACACGATGGTAATTTTCATAATACGGAATCTTATTATCAAAATGCTCTTTAATGTCTGAATAGTATTTTGGGAGATCATCAGGATGCACAATTTTATCCCAACGCTCCGGGTCATCAAAAATATCTGCCGATTCTAATTCTAAGATTTTTAATGATAGCGAAGAATAAAAAACATTATTAGTTACCATATCCCAATCCCAAATCCCTACTGTTGATGCTTCAAGTGCAAATTGAAAACGTTCTTCAGAAATTCGGAGTTTTTCTTCTTTGTCTTTTAAATCAGTAATATCAGAAATATGTCCAAAAAAACTAACTTTTCCATCAGGAGATAATTCTGTTTTTGCAGAAACCTTAAACCATCGCAGTCCTTTTTTCGGTAAAACAGATCTGAACTCTAATTTCCAAGGCACAATTTCTTTACGCGCTTTTACCAGGGACTGAAAAAAAATTTCTCTGTCCTGTTCAAAAACCCGTTCGTAAATAATATCCTTAGTATCGTCTGTAAATTCTTTGAAGGAAAGTTCGAAAATCTCATCAACTGATTTGCTGACAAGGGGAAAAGTATAATGATTATTAGGATCTATAACAAATTGGAAAAGCAAATCTGGCATTTCGGCAAATAATTTTCTGTAAAAATTATTTACTTCCAGGCAGTCTTCATTACTGTATAAGTCAAAAATCATATATCGCTATTTAAGTAAATAATTATCTTATTGGATCTGGGTTAAAAAAATCCTCAAAATCCTTTTAATTTACTTCCTTTGAATACAAATGTGATACCAAGTTATAACTTTTGACGTAAAAAAACCAGACTCTTTCCAAAAAATTACTTCCGCGGATGATACGAATGCATTACTTCTGTAAGGAAACTTCTGTCCAGATGCACATAAATTTCTGTTGTTGTAATAGATTCATGTCCCAGCATTAATTGTATAGATCTTAAATCGGCGCCGTTTTCCAGTAAATGTGTTGCAAAAGAATGACGTAAAGTATGCGGGCTTATATTTTTATTTAAACCAATTTTTACTGCCAAATCTTTTATAATAGTAAAAATCATGGCGCGGGTTAATTGATTTCCTCTGCGGTTTAGAAACAAAGTATCTTCACAGCCTTTTTTAATATTGAGATGTACCCTAATCTCGTCCTGATAGATTTCAATATATTTTTTAGTTAATTTTCCAATGGGCACAAAACGCTCTTTATTTCCTTTTCCGGTAATTTTTATAAAACCTTCATCAAAAAACAAATCTGATATTTTAAGTGAAACCAGCTCAGAAACCCGAAGTCCGCAGCCATACAATGTTTCTAAAATGGCACGATTTCGTTCCCCTTCATTACTGCTTAAATCAATAGCAGCGATAAGCGCATCAATATCTTTGATCGATAATGTATCAGGAAGTTTTCGTCCGGTTTTTGGGCTTTCGATTAATTCGAGCGGGCTGTCATTTCGATAATCTTCAAAAACCAGATAATTAAAAAAACTTTTCAAACCAGAAATAATCCTCGCCTGCGAACGTGGATTTACTTCTTTTGAAACTGAATATATAAACTGCTGAACGGTTTCATCCGTAATTTTTATAGGCGAAACATCAATTTGATTGGTTTCTAAAAAAAGACATAACCGCTCAATATCAAAGCTGTAGTTTTCAATTGTATTTTTAGACAAACCTCTTTCTATTCGCAGATACGATTGATAGTCTTTTATATAATTGTTCCATTTCATATTTACAAAGTAAAACATTTTTGGGCATAAAAAAACCTTCCATTTCCGGAAGGTTTTTTAAATATTTTTAAAATTCAGATTAGAATTTATATGCAGCTGTTAAAGCTAAAACGCTATTTTTTGGGCTATCAATATAGTCATCGATATCATCTGTATCATAATCTCCAACATTCGATAAACCAACTGTATAACGTATACCAACAGAAAAATTATCTGTAAAATTATACCCTGCCCCGAAGTTAAAACCTAAATCAGTAGATTTATAAGCGCCTTTTACATCATTACCATCTCTTTTAGCAGAAACTAAAAATCCTATTTGCGGACCTCCTTCAACAGTAAATTGTTTTGTAATATAAAATTTTGCCAATACTGGAATATTAATATAATTCAATTTATAATCAATATCATTATTACTTCCAATAGCATCAAACGATGCACCTTGTGTAGAAAATAAAAGCTCTGGCTGAATCGATAATCTTTCAATAACTTTTATTTCTGCAAAACCGCCAACCTGAAAACCTATTAATGCATTTGAGTCATTATCTCCACTAAAACTTGTGATATTAAGACCTCCTTTTACTCCAAATCTAGTTTGCTGTGCATTAGTAAATCCAAATGCAAGAATAGCAATTGCTGATAAAATAATTTTTCTCATCTTATTTATTTTGGTTAAAATTAATAATCAAATATAAAAAAATTCTTCACAAAAACTAATTTGGAATTTAACAAAAAAAATAGTAATAAGCATACAAATTGTTAACTGAAGGTCAATTTGCCTTTAAATGAAAAGAAAAAAGAGCACAAATTATTTAAGTGAAAATCAATGTCCTTTTAAAAAAATAAAAAAGGCCCCTCAAAGTAGACTGCCCCCAAAAAGTTAGACACTATTTGGGGGCAGTTCAAAGATGAAGAAGCCTTTTTTAAAAACTAGCCAAAATATTGTTTATCATTTTTCCAGACATTAAAACCAAGATTATACTTACTAAAAAGTAACCCTAAAAGTAATTAAAGTATTAAAATAAGGCAAAATGGATTTCCGAATAACCTATTAATTTTCAGTTCATTTGTACAAACAACAATAGTTTAAATAGAGGAAAGTTGAAAAAATGTGAGAATTTTAATAAATTTATATTCCTGTATATAAAACAATAAAATCAAAATAATGTAGTTTTGAACTATAGAATAACATTTAAATACCAAACTAAAAACATTTTTTATGAAGAAAATACTTTTAGCAGCTGTATTGTTCATTGCAACAACAGCTACAATCCAGGCACAATTATTACAAATTGGGGTTAAAGCGGGGGTAAACTTTGCAAGCCAAACCGGAGATGCATTTCCAGAGCAAAATTTTAACAAAGATGGAATAACCAGCTTCCATGCAGGTCTAGTTGCAGAAATTAAATTATTAGAGAAATTCTCAATTCAGCCAGAGCTTTTGTATTCTACACAAGGAGCAACTTATAAATTTGCCGATGCTCAAGAAGATTTTAAAAATGAATTAGCTTATTTATCAGTTCCTGTAATGGCTAAAATCTATATGACAAAATCATTAAGTTTAGAGGTTGGACCACAGGCTTCGTTTTTATTAAGCCAAAAAGATGATGTAAGATTTGATGATGCCAGTACATTTGATTTTGCAGTAAACGCAGGTTTAGGTCTAAAAATAACTAAAAATATTTTCATACAAGGTCGTTATAGTTTAGGACTTACTGAAGCTTCAAAAAATGCTGACGTTAAAAACTCAACTGTTCAAGTATCTGCAGGATTCTTGTTCTAGAAAATATCACATACTTTAATAAAAACCGGTCTATTAATTAGATCGGTTTTTTTATTTTTACAGAATTCAATTGCAATTGCAAAAATCAATAGCAATATCAATATTTCAATAAATAATTTTAAACTATGAAAATCTGCATTATCAACGGACCAAATTTGAATCTTTTAGGAAAACGTGAACCTGAAGTTTACGGAAGTCAGACTTTTGAAGATTACTTTGAAACGTTGAAACAAAAATTTCCAAACATTGAGCTTTCTTATTACCAAAGTAATATTGAAGGAGAATTGATTGGAAAAATTCAGGATGTTGGTTTTTCATTTGACGGAATTATTTTAAATGCTGGCGCTTATACTCATACTTCTATAGGTTTGGGCGACGCTATAAAAGCAGTTACAACTCCAGTTATCGAAGTACATATTTCGAATACTTATGCCCGCGAAAGTTTTAGACATCAGTCCTATTTGTCTGGAAATGCAAAAGGTGTTATTTTAGGATTTGGATTAAAAAGTTACGAACTGGCGATTCAGTCTTTTTTATAAAAACTTTATACGAATGTCACCCTGAGCGAAGTCGAAGGGCTTATAGTGTGTGAGGGGCTTCGACTTCGCTCAGCCTGACAAACGACTTTGATTTTCCTGATTACAATTTAACAAATTATTAATAAGCTCATTTTCAACTTCTTTTATTTTTGTGAGAGAAACCACTTTCATGAAAAACTTTATTTTATTCGCCTTTTTATTTTTTTCGCTTTCCAATTTTGCCCAAATCAAAGGAACCATAACCGATGAGAAAGGGAATCCACTGCCGTTTGTTTCTATTTTTGAAGAGAATACCTATCGCGGAACAACTTCAAACGAACAAGGACAATATCAATTGCAGGTAAAAGAAATTGGTAAAAACAGAATCGTTTTTCAATATCTGGGATTTAAGACTCAGAAAATAACCGTTTCTGCAGATTCAAAAATAGTAACTCTAGATGTAAAAATGCAGGAAGAAAGTTTTGCATTAAACGAAGTTGTTATTGATGCAAAAAACAATCCTGCGAATGCCATCATTAAAAACGCGATTGCAAACAGAAAAGAAAACTCTGAAAAAACGGCTCGCTTTACTGCCGATTTTTATTCGAAAGGAATCTTAAAAGTAAAAGATCTTCCGAAGAAAATATTAGGTCAAAAAGTAGATCTTGGCCCGGATTTATCTTCTAATTTAGATTCAACCGGAACGGGAATTTTATATTTATCCGAAACCATTTCGAAAGTTTCCTATCAAAAACCAGATAAATTAAAGGAGACTATAATTGCTTCTAAAATCTCTGGAAACAATAAAGGTTTCAGCTATAATACTGCCGCTTTATCAACTTATGATTTCTATGATAATACATTAGAATTTGATGTAAACCTCATCTCTCCTATTGCTAATAATGCTTTCAGTTATTATAAATACAAACTGGAAGGAAGTTTTTATGATGATAATAAACAGCAGATTTACAAAATTAAAGTAATTCCAAAACGAGATAAAGAACCTGTTTTTGAAGGCTACATTTACATTGTCGATGACAGTTTTGCCATTTATGCCGTTGATTTCGACATTAAAGGTTATCGAATGAAAAATGAATTTACTGAAGTGATGAATTTAAAACAAAGCTTTAGTTACAATGCAAAAAACAAAATCTGGTCAAAAAATGCACAAACGCTTTCGTTTAATGCGGGTGGCCTTGGAATAAAATTTTCGGGTCAGTTTAATTATGTTTATTCCAATTATGAATTTCCGGAATCGTTTGCTAAAAAAACTTTTGGAAACGAAATCGTAGCTTTTGATTTAAATGCCAATAAAAAAGACGATTCGTTTTGGAATGAAATTCGTCCGATTCCGTTAACCCTAGAAGAAAGTACCGATTATACCAAAAAAGACAGTTTACAGGTTATCAGAAAGTCTAAAAAATATACCGATTCTATTGATGCAAAAGATAATAAGTTTAAGGTTTTAGATATTCTTGGCGGTTACGATTATAAAAATACGTTTAAGAAATACTCTTTTAAATTTGACGGTTTACTAAGTCCAACTTCTTTGAGTTTTAATACGGTTCAGGGTTTTAATTTGGGAACCGGATTTTCGTTTAAAAAATGGAATGAAGAAAATGGAAAAAGCACTTCAATAAGTACAGATTTCAATTATGGTTTTTCTGACGAATGTCTTCGCGTTATTGGTGAATTCAGCCACCGATTTAACACTATAAATTACGCAACAATTTCGGCTTCCGGTGGAACAAAAACTGCACAGTTTAATAGTACTGAACCTATTAGCAAATTAATCAATTCTGTAAGTTCGTTGTTCTTTAAAGATAATTATATGAAGTTGTATAATTTGGAATTTGCTCAAATTAATTATGCACAAGATGTTGCAAACGGACTAAATTTAAACGCAAGAATAGCTTACGAACAAAGAAAGCCTCTTTTTAACACTACCGATTATTCGTTCTTTAAAAGAGATGATATTTATTCATCAAATAATCCGCTGGCGCCGAATGATTTCAATACGCCTGCTTTTGATGAACATCATTTAATGAAAGCTAATTTGACTGCCAGAATTAATTTTGGAAACAAATACATTTCAAGACCAGACGGAAGGTATAATTTTAAAGATGAAAAATATCCAACTGTATTTTTAGCTTTTGAAAAGGCATTTGCTGCAAGTGAAAAAAAATATGAATTTGAAAGAATCGGCGCTGCTGTTCAATATGATTTATCATTGAATAACAAAGGTATTTTAGGAATGAATTTTAGAGCGGGTAAATTCTTTAATGCCGAAAATATTTCTTTTATAGATTACAGACATTTTAACGGAAACCAAACTCACATTGGCACCAGCGATCGTTATTTGAATGTTTTCAATTTAATGCCGTATTATGACAATAGTACAAACGATAGTTATTTTGAAATGCATTTAGAACATAACGATATGGGATTTGTAACGAATAAAATTCCGCTTTTGAATCTTTTAAAATCAACAATGAATCTTGGTTTTCATTCGCTGGCAATTCCAGATCGTAAACCGTATACTGAATTTACAGTTGGTTTAGATAATCTAGGTTTCGGAAAATTTAAATTATTCAGGGTTGATTATGTGCACTCTTACCAAGGCGGAATTCAGCAAAATGGTGTTGTGTTTGGGTTGAAGATTTTGAATGTTCTTAATTAAGGTGCTAAGGCTCTGAGATGCTAAGATTCTAAGTTTTTTTCTTTTGAATTATAACATCTTAAATAATAAAAAAATCCGCTTATCTGCAATCTTGTTTCTCGCAGATTTGGCAGATAAAGCGGATTTTTATTTGAAACTTGATAAACTTTGAAGGGCTTCGACTTCGCTCAGCCTGACAAAAAAATTAGATCCTACTAAAAGAAAACTTAGAATCTTAGCATCTCAGAACCTTAGTAACTTAGAATCTCAATGATAATCATCTGGTTCAATATGAATCAAAACATTTCCTAACTGTGGAATTTTTTCTTTTAAAGTATCTTGCAATTTATGCGATAAATCATGTCCTTTTTTTACTGAAATTTCAGCTGATACAATGGCATGAAGATCGACATGATAACGCATTCCGGCTTTTCTGATGAAACATTTTTCAGTTCCAAGAATTCCGGGTACTGTTAAAGCTTTTACACGAATTTCTTCGACTAAATCATCGTTCATGTTTTCATCCATGATTTCGCCAAGCGCAGGTCTGAAAATTTTATAACAGTTATATAAGATAAAAAAAGCGGCAAAAAGAGCTGCCCAATCATCTGCAGATTCATAACCTTTTCCCATAATCAGTGCGATCGAAATCCCGATAAATGCCGCAACAGAAGTTACAGCATCACTGCGATGGTGCCAGGCATCTGCTGCAAGAGACGAACTATTGGTTTCTTTACTTCGTTTCATAACTAAACGATACGAGTATTCTTTCCAAATAATTATGGTTCCTAAAACATATAATGTCCAGGATTTTGGTAAATCATGCGACGATTGAATATTGGCAATACTTTCGTATCCAATAATCGTTGCTGAAGTAATTAAAAAACCAACAACCAAAAAAGTAATTAAAGGTTCTGCACGACCGTGACCGTAAGGATGATTTTCATCTGCCGGTTTATTAGAATATTTAATCCCAAATAGAACCAAACAGGACGAAAATATATCTGCTGTTGATTCGATTGCATCTGCAATCAAGGCGTATGAATTGCCAAAAAAACCTGCCAACCCTTTTATCAAGGCTAAGCAGGTGTTTCCGGCTATACTAAAAATAGTAGCTTTTATAGCTTTTTGTTCATCTGTCATTTAAAGACATTTTTTTTCGCCACTCCCGATCGCTATCAGGAGTAGCAAATATTTTTATGCTCTTACAATTTTTGCTCCAATAGCTCTTAAACGCTCATCGATACGCTCGTATCCACGGTCAATTTGTTCGATATTTTGAATTGTACTTGTTCCTTTTGCAGAAAGTGCCGCAATCAATAATGAAATTCCTGCACGAATATCAGGAGATGACATTGTAGTTGCTTTTAATTGAGATTCAAAATTATGTCCCATAACCACAGCTCTATGCGGGTCACATAACATGATTTTTGCTCCCATGTCAATTAATTTGTCAACGAAAAACAAACGGCTTTCGAACATTTTTTGATGAATCAAAACATCTCCTTTTGCCTGTGTTGCCACAACCAAAACGATACTTAATAAATCAGGAGTAAATCCTGGCCAAGGTGCATCAGCAATTGTTAAGATAGATCCGTCGATATCTGTTTTTACTTCATATCCGTCTTTGTGAGCCGGAATATATATATCATCGTTACGTTTTTCGATAGTAATTCCTAATTTTCTAAAGGTATTCGGGATCAAACCTAAATTTTCCCAGCTTACATTTTTGATCGTGATTTCGCTTTTTGTCATAGCCGCAAGACCAATCCAAGAACCAATTTCGATCATATCAGGAAGAATTCTGTGTTCACATCCTCCAAGACTTTCAACACCTTCGATAGTCAATAAGTTAGAACCAACTCCGGTGATTTTAGCTCCCATAGAGTTCAACATTTTACATAACTGTTGTAAGTAAGGCTCACATGCAGCGTTGTAAATTGTTGTTTTTCCTTTTGCCAAAACCGCAGCCATTACAATGTTTGCAGTTCCTGTTACAGAAGCTTCGTCTAGAAGCATATCTGTTCCTTGCAGTCCTTCTTCTGGAGTTTCTACTCCGTAAAAGTGATCTTCTCTGTTATATCTAAATTTTGCTCCAAGGTTAATAAAACCTTCAAAGTGAGTATCTAATCTACGACGGCCAATTTTATCTCCTCCCGGTTTTGGAATATATCCTTTTCCGAAACGTGCTAAAAGCGGTCCAACAATCATAATAGAACCACGAAGCGCTCCACCTTCTTTTTTGAAAGCTTCGGTTTCTAAATATCCAACATTAACCTCATCGGCTTGAAACGTAATGGAACCCGGTTCATTGCGTTGAATTTTTACACCTAAATTACCCAGCAAAGTGATTAATTTATTGATGTCTATAATATCAGGAATGTTATTAATTCTTACTTTCTCTCCTGTTAGAAGCACGGCACATAAAATTTGTAATGCCTCATTTTTTGCTCCTTGCGGAGTGATTTCTCCTTTTAAAGGAGTTCCTCCTTCGATTTTAAAAATTCCCATAGATTCTTTTTAGGTTCTAAGGTTCTGAGATTCTAAGGTTCTGAGCTAAAATCTTAGCATCTTAGTAACTTAGCATCTTAGCCCCTTTTTTATTTCTGATTATTGTTTTTTTGAAAAGTTTTAGGTTTACCGCCTTTATTATTGTTTTTGTTATTTTGAATTTTAGGCTGTCCTGCAGGCGTGATTTTGTTTGACACACGTTTGTTTGTACGCATTAAATCTGTTGTGTTCAACAGCTCTTCTGTACTGTGCAGCAAGTTTATTTTTCCTCCGGACAACTCGTATAAATGTTCAAAAATAACATCGTCTTTTACTGTGTCTTTGTTCCAGCTCAAAAATGATTTTTTCATGTGGTTGGCAATTACCATAACCAATGCATTTTTCATTTCACCATCTTCCCATTTATTGGCAACATCAATCATGTATTTGATATTGTTTCCGTAAAATCTGTATTTTGGAAAATTCTGAGGGTATTGTAAAACATCTGGTTTTAACTGCAGTACATCTCTTGAAGGAATTGGGTACGGAGACTCAACATTCAGTTTAAAATCAGACATGATAAAAAGCTGATCCCATAATTTATGCTGAAAATCCGGCACATCACGCAAATGCGGATTTAAGCTTCCCATAACCTGAATGATATATTTCGCAGCTTTGTTGCGTGTTTCATCATCTTCGATTGCAGTAGCCTGATCGATCAGTTTTTGTAAATGACGACCGTACTCCGGAATAATCAAACGCTGTCTTTCAGAATTGTATTCTAAATTATACACAACGTCATTTGCGACTTCTTTTTTATATTTTTCGACCATAAGTTTATAATGAAACTATACCTTCTATTGTAGAAACTTCTTTGTATTTACCAATCACCTCGTCAGAGCTGTTCATGGTAACATCTACAGAAACACTGGTAAATTTACCAGTTTTAGATTTTGTTGTTTTAATAACCGCGCCCATTCTGTCAAAAGCTTTTTCAACACGTTCAACATTATCGCCTACAGAAGGCACAATAAATTTGTACAAATATTCTGCTGGCCAAGTATTTGCGTTGTCTAATTCGACTTTTAATCTTTCGAAAAATTCGGCGGTATTTTTTTCTTTATCGTTCTCCATTCGTAATTAAAAATAAACGCAAATATACGGTTTTGATTTCAGATTTCAGATTTTAGATTTTAGATTTTTTTCATTGGAGAAACTGTAGATTTTTTGCCACGAATTTCACTAATTTACACTAATTATATTGTGGTGAATATCTTCATAAATTTTACTGACTTTTGATTAATTTTAAAATTAAAATTCGTGAAAATTCGTGGAATTCGTGGCAAACCTTTATATTTGAAATACTTTGCTACTTCGCTTCCCATAATTATCGAAATTACGAGACTAAATCCCATTACAAATGAAAAAGAATCTTTTACTTTTTATAATACTCATATTCAACAATATTCATGCACAAGAAATTAAAACTTTAACCTATTTTCAAAATGACACTTTAAAACTAGATTTAGATTTATATCTGCCAAAGAAAAAATCTAACGAAAAAATCCCGTTGATTATGTTTGCTTTTGGCGGTGGATTTTCTGGCGGAGAACGTACGAGCGAAAAAAACTTCGGAATGTTTATGGCCGAAAACGGTTATGCGGTTGCCAGTATTTCGTATAGTTTATATATGAAAGGGAAAGATTTTGGATGCAAAGGTGTTTTAACCGAAAAGATAAAAGCGATTCAAATTGGCGTGAGCGATATGTGGCAGGCTACTTCCTTTTTAATTGAAAACGCTGACAAATACAATCTTGATTCTTCGAAAATCTTTATTTCGGGAATTAGTGCCGGGGCAGAAATTGGTTTTCACGCTTCATTTTGGGATTATAAACTCATGAATTTATACAAAAACAATTTGCCGGAAAATTTTAAGTATGCCGGATTTATTGGAGGCTCAGGCGCTATTCAGGATATCAATTTGATTACCAAAGAAAAAGCAATTCCGATGTTATTAGCACATGGCAGTAATGACGATACGGTTCCTTACAGTGCTGGTTCACACCGATCTTGTCCAACAAATGCTTCGGGCTGGTTAATTTTATTTGGTTCATATGCGGTTTACAATCACATGCAGGATTTACATAAAGATGTTGAGTTGATTACTTTCTGTGGCGGCGGACATGAATTCTCTGGCTATCTTTTTCATGACGGTCAACAATATGTTCTGGATTTTGTGAATGATGTTTTGAAAGGAAAGAAATTTGAATCGCATTTGATTGTTCCTTCTAAAAAAGGAAATGCTTCTGGGAAATATTTGTTTTGTGATTAGAAAAATTTGATCATGTCAAAATTATTATTCTGTTTCCGGCTAGGTATCTAAAACAAACATTCTCAAACTGGACTGAAGTCCAGCCCTACAATATTTGGCGAGCCTATGGCTCTCTTTTCAATCTAGTTCCAGAAGAACAATCTATATTATAGAGATGCACATAGTCCAATGATTACAGTAATGATTACAGTATTGACCAAATACTTTTCATAATTTAGTTCCAAAGGAACGATCCATATTGTAGAACTGGACTTCAGTCCAGTTACCCCAATATTTAGCAAGCCCACAGCTCTTTTCACAATTCAGTTCCGAAGGAACGATCCATATTGTAGAGCTGGACTTCAGTCCAGTTTACCAGAATATATATATCGAACCTAAGCTTACAGCAGGAATATTTACCTAACAAAAATGCTAATTTATTCGCTCTTGATAAATATTCTTTTTAAATACGAATAAGTTTAGGTAAATTTGCGCTTTATTTTTAGAATAGTGCAAAAACAAATCATAGTTCTCATTGGCGGTCCTGGTACAGGAAAATCTACGCTTATAAACGAATTAGTCGCTCGTGGCTATTGTTGTTACCCTGAAATTTCCAGAGAAGTTACACTCGAAGCCCAAAAAAGAGGCGTCGAACAATTGTTTCTGGAACAGCCTTTATTGTTTAGCGAAATGCTTTTAGAAGGGCGTATTCAGCAATTTAAAAACGCTAAAAAAGAACCCGATACTATCGTTTTTATAGATCGCGGTATTCCTGATGTTGTGGCTTATATGGATTATATTGGCGATGAATATCCCGAAGATTTTGTAAAAGCATGTGAGAATTATAAATATTCTAAAACTTTTATTTTACCGCCTTGGGAAGAAATTTATCAGAGCGACACTGAGCGTTATGAAAATTTCGAGCAGGCACTTACGATTCAGAAGCACTTAATTGAAACGTATAAAAAATATGGTTACGATTTAATTGAGGTTCCGAAAGATACGGTTGAAAACAGAATTCTTTATATCTTAGACAAAATTTAGCAGCCGGTTTTAAAGTTGCAAAACTAGAAACTGATTTCTACATTTTTAACTTTAAAACACAGGCCATGCAGGACGCACAGGAAATTCTTTTAAAATACTGGAAACACCAAAGTTTCCGACCGTTGCAAAAAGAAATTATTGATTCGGTTTTAGAAGGGCAAGACACTTTTGCACTGCTGCCAACTGGAGGCGGAAAATCGATTTGTTTTCAGGTTCCGGCGATGATGCAAGATGGAATTTGTCTGGTAGTTTCTCCTTTAATTGCCCTGATGAAGGATCAGGTAGCGAATTTGCAGAAAAGAGATATTAAAGCGATTGCCCTTACAGGCGGAATTCACACAGAAGAAATTATTGATCTTCTGGATAATTGCCAATTCGGAAATTATAAATTCCTTTATCTTTCACCAGAGCGTTTACAGTCTGACTGGATTTTAGAGCGCATTAAAAATCTTCCTATAAATTTAATTGCTATTGATGAGGCTCATTGTGTTTCGCAATGGGGTCACGATTTTAGACCGGCTTATTTAAAAATTTCAGAACTTAAAAAATACTTTCCTAAAATTCCATTTTTAGCCTTAACAGCAACTGCAACACCAAGAGTTGTCGAAGATATTAAAACCGAATTGGGATTAAAAGACACCAAACTTTTTCAACAGTCTTTTGAAAGAAAGAATATTGCGTACATGGTTTTTGAAGTTGAAGACAAATTATATCGTGTTGAACAGATTTTGAAGAAAAATCCGCAGCCGTCTATTATATATGTCCGAAACAGAAAATCGTGTTTGAATATGTCAACGCAATTGCAATCGTTGGGATTTCGGGCAACATATTATCACGGAGGACTTTCGGCTCAGGAAAAAGATAAGAATATGCAATTGTGGATGTCAGAACAAGCGCAGGTCATTGTAGCCACCAATGCATTTGGAATGGGAATTGACAAAGACAATGTAAAAACGGTTATTCATACGCAACTGCCAGAAAACTTAGAAAACTATTATCAGGAATCTGGACGTGCGGGACGAAATGGCGAAAAATCATTTTCGGTTTTATTATTTAATAATTCAGATGCAAATCAAACAGAACAGCAATTTATAAGTGTTCTTCCCGATAAAAAGTTTCTGAAAACGATGTACATTAAATTGTGTAATTATTTTCAGATTGCTTACGGCGAAGGTTTAGACGATTCGTATTCTTTTAAAATGAATCATTTTTGCCATAAATACGACTTCCCTACTTTGAAAACGTATAATGCTTTGCAGTTTTTAAATCAGCAGGGGATCATCACAATGTCTCAGGAATTTTCAGAAAAAGTTTCAATGCAGTTTTTAATCGAATCGAAAGAAGTAATTCGATACATGAGCCTGAATCCGAATGATGAAGAAATTATTCTGGCTATTTTAAGAACCTATCCGGGAATTCATGAAATGAAAACACCGCTTAATCTTTCGCTGATTGCAAAAAAATCAAATCACACCGAAGAACAGGTTACGAATCTTTTAGAAAAATTAAAAGAGAAAGATATTATTGAATACAAATCTAAAAACAACGATGCAACGATTTTATTTAATGAAGTACGCGAAGATGATTTGACAATAAACAGAGTTTCAAAATATCTGGAAAAACAAAACAAACTAAAACGCGATCAGCTTTCATCTGTTCTTTATTATATAAAGGAAGATAAAACGTGCAAGAACCGATTGGTTTTGGATTATTTTGGAGAAGAAACTAAATCGAATTGCGGCGTTTGCTCTTTCTGTATTACTCAAAAAGGAAAAATCACCGAAGCTGATTCAATTGCCGATAAAATTCTTCACTTATTAAAGGCAACTGCACTAACTTCGCGCGAAATTCAGAATCAAATAAAATTAGATGCTAAAGATGTTATTGAGGTTCTTCAGGAATTACTTGAAAACAATCATATCATTATTTTGGCCAATAATAAATACGCTTTAAAATCATAATGGAAAAATTACGAATTATATTTATGGGAACTCCAGAATTTGCAGTTGGCATTCTGGACACCATTATTAAAAACAATTACGAAGTTGTTGGCGTTATTACAGCGGCAGACAAGCCAGCTGGACGCGGACAAAAAATAAAATATTCGGCTGTTAAGGAATATGCTCTGGCAAATAATCTTACTTTATTACAGCCAACAAATTTAAAAGACGAAAGTTTTTTGGCAGAATTAAAAGCTTTGAACGCTAATTTACAAATTGTTGTTGCTTTTAGAATGTTACCAAAAGTAGTTTGGGAAATGCCAAGTTTAGGAACTTTTAATCTTCATGCTTCATTGTTACCAAATTATCGCGGCGCGGCTCCAATAAACTGGGCTATTATTAATGGAGAAACCAAAACTGGTGTTACAACATTTTTTATTGATGATAAAATTGATACCGGAGCCATGATTTTAAATTCGGAAATTGTTATTGAACCAACAGAAAATGCCGGGCAGCTGCACGACAGATTAATGCATTTAGGAAGCACAACTGTTATTGATACTTTAAAAGTGATTGAAAACGGAAATGTCACTACTACAATTCAGGAAGATAATAACGATATCAAAACGGCTTACAAACTAAATAAGGAAAATTGTAAAATCGACTGGACAAAATCTGGAGATGAAATCAATAATTTGATTCGTGGCTTAAGTCCTTATCCTGCAGCTTGGTGCTTTTTGAAAGATAAAAATGAAGAATTAAATATAAAGATATATGAAGCCAAACTGGTTTTAGAGGTTCATTCTTATGAAGCGGGAACTTTAATCAGTAATAAAAAAGAAATCAAAATTGCAATAAAAGAGGGCTTCATTCAGTTATTAAGTCTACAATTACCTGGTAAGAAACGAATGCAAGTAGCAGAATTATTAAATGGGATAACATTTTCTGATAGCGCAAAAGTCTATTAAGGTCAGTAAAACAGGGGTTTTTACCTGTTTTTGATCGATAAACAACACGCTTTATGAACAAAAAAAACAAGTTATCAACAATTATTGCTAAAATTAAAGAAAACACTTGCACGCAACGGATTTCCTACTAAATTTGTGTATTAACAATTTTTTTTAACCAACAATTAATAACTAATTATTATGAACAAATCAGAATTAATCGATGCTATCGCTGCTGATGCAGGAATTACAAAAGCTGCGGCTAAATTAGCTTTAGAGTCATTTTTAGGAAATGTAGGAACTACTTTGAAAAAAGGCGGAAGAATTTCATTAGTAGGTTTCGGATCTTGGTCAGTATCTGCGAGAGCTGCTAGAGACGGTAGAAATCCTCAAACAGGAAAAACTATCAAAATTGCTGCAAAAAATGTAGTAAAATTCAAAGCTGGAGCTGAATTAGAAGGTGCAGTGAACTAAGTAAGAAAGTTCTCTAAACTAAATAATATAATTAAGACCCTCCTTATGGAGGGTTTTTTTGTGCGGTTTAACGATTTTTTTTGTGAATTTAAAAAATTTATGATTAAATTTAATAAAAATTGTAGCCGTATGATTTCAGAAAAATTAAAAAAAGGACACCTGCTTATTGCCGAGCCTTCAATAATTGGAGATTTATCATTCAACAGATCGGTAATTTTATTAGCAGACCATAACAAAGAAGGATCAATAGGTTTTATCATTAATAAACCATTAAAATACACTATTAATGATTTAATACCTGAAATTGAAGCCAGCTTTAAAATATATAACGGAGGCCCAGTTGAACAAGACAATCTGTACTTCATTCATAATATTCCTGATTTAATCCCGAATAGTGTCGAGATTTCAAACGGGATTTATTGGGGAGGAGATTTCGAATCAACCAAAGACTTAATTAACGACGGATCGATCAATAAGAACAATATTCGTTTTTTCTTAGGTTATACCGGTTGGGACGAAAATCAGCTTGAAAACGAAATGCAGGGCAACTCCTGGATCATTGCTGACAATAATTACAAAAACAAAATTATTGGAAAATCTACTACCCATTTCTGGAAAGAGCAGATTATTGAACTTGGCGGTGATTATGTTATTTGGTCAAATGCACCTGAAAACCCATATCTGAATTAATTTTCGGATATGGATTCATTTAGTTTCTGTACTAATAAATGAGCCAGATTACTTGTAAACTCTTTTTTTCGATATTTGCTTATCGGTTGTATCCCTGTGATTACATTTGTTAGAAATAATTCATCTGCTTTTTGAAGATCAAACGGTGAAATTATTTCTTCAACTACTTCTATACCTTCCACTTTCTTCGCTAAGGCTAAAATCTGCTTACGCATAATTCCGTTTAAACATCCTTCAGAGATTGGAGGTGTAATTAGTTTTTTACCCGAAACCATAAATAAATTTCCCTGTAAAACCTCGACAACATTTTTAGTGTCATTTACTAAAATACAATTCGCTAATCCGTTTTCATGAGCAAAAATACTTCCCGTAACATTAATCATTTTATTAGTCGTTTTAATCGACGATAATAATTGTTTTGTCACATAGAAGTCTTTATACAAATCAACTTCGTATTCGGCCGTATTTAAAGCGTATAAAGTATTATCAAGCGGTGTTGCATGAATTAAAAAAGAAACTTCGTTAGTTTTTGGCAGATATAAACCTCCATCGTTTCTAAAAACAGTTATTCTGGCCCTTGCCGATGAAGCAATGTTTTTTTGCTGAACAAGATTTAAAATCTGCTCTTCAAAATATTCCATTGTAAAATTCATCGGAATTTCCATTCTAACAACACGCATTGAAGCCATTAACCTGAAATAATGATCTTCGAGAAACAAGATTTTATTGTTGATTATTTTTACTGTTTCAAAAACGCCGTCTCCGTATAAAAAGGCACGATTTTGAGTTAGTATATTTTCTTCTTGTGCAATGTTTCCGTTAAAATTGATCATAAAAAAACCCTGAATTTTGTTCAGGGCAAATATAAGGCATAAAATAGACTTTTACTAAACAGATCCTATAAGATGTTTTAGGTCTGAGATTTGATTCTCCCACAATTGTTTAGCTTCGCCTACTTCTTCTTTTTCTGCAAAATCAACTACCATTAATGATACATCCTTAGTTAATTCATCAACTAAAATATGGAGTTCAAAAAAGTATTCAGTATCCTTACTGCTTTCATCAACCCATTTAAACTTTACTTTTTCACCTGTTTTTTTAGAAGCAAGACGTGCTTTTTCCTGCGAATCGTTCCAGATGAAAGTAAAAAATTCACCTCTTGAATTAACATTGTCAGCAAACCATTCTGATAAACCTGACGGAGTTGATATATATTGATACAATAATTGTGGCGAAGAATTGATCGGAAACTCGATTTCGTAACGTATTTTTGAATCCATGTGCTACTTTTAATTTTTTCGAAATATAAGAATATATGTCCAAAAACAATGCGTTTTTAAAAATATTTTTTTTTCTTCATTTTATTCTTGTAAGCTTTAATATTATTTCTATCTTTGCACCCGCAATCAGGAATTCAATAATTGCAGTCCAGGCGAGGTAGCTCAGTTGGTTAGAGCGCAGGATTCATAACCCTGAGGTCACGGGTTCAACTCCCGTCCTCGCTACAAAAAGGCAAAACCCTTAAACAGAAATGTTTAAGGGTTTTTTATTTGGGTTAATCCAGAATTTTTTCATAGAAAACATTTATTACTTGATGACTAATGTTTCGAAAAGATTATTTTACTCCCAGGATCACAAAAGAATTACCATCAATAATAACTTTATCCGGATAAGCTTTTTGAACGATTTCTAAAACTTCAGTTTTAATTTTTTGCCGCATTTGATCATCTGCATTGCTTAAAGCTGCCACTACAGGAGCTGCAATTTCAGTCATCATGCTCCAGTATCTTTCCGGAGTTTGACAATTTAATTCTCCCTGTACTTCATAAGCCTTGATTTCTTTAAAACCTGCATTATGAAATAAATCTTCTATTAATCCAGATTTTGCACATCTAAAAACACCCGGAGCATCTGGATTGGGAGGAGGTAATTCCATATTCCTGTTAATTGCCCCTCCAATAGCAGTGACCCAAAAGTTTTTTTCGGGAATATCCCAAACAGAAGTTACAATTCTGCCGCCGGGTTTAAGAACCCTAAAAATTTCTTTTGCAGCTAGATCCATATCCGGAAAAAACATAAAACCTAAACGACAGCTGACTGCATCAAAAGATTCATCAGAAAAAGGAAGTTCGCAAACGTCGCAATTAAGAAAATCAACGTTTTTTATACCTCTATTTTCAGCATTCTCATTTGCAATTATCAGCATATCATTAGATAAATCTGTAATGGTTACTTTTTTAGCATAACTGGCTATACTAAGTGCCGGCTCACCTGTTCCGGATGCAATATCCAAAACATGATCTGTTGCTTTCAAATCAAGCAGATCAATCATTTTTTCTCCCATTGGTTTAAGAAAATCCATCATTTCTTTATCCCATTTTTTCCAGCCTGGAGAAAATTTATTCCATGAAGTTTTTTGCTGTTCCCGAATTTCCTGAAGATGTTGTTCCATAGCTCCTATTGTTTAATGTTTGTAATTTTAATTAATAATTCAATTCTTAATCATTACTGCAAACGTTTCGGGGCTAAGCGTTAAGCGATTCTTTTATTCAGAAGTCATCAAAGGTAAAAAATCTCAACACAAAACCAATATAAAACATTGAAAATTTGACAGTTACACTCTTAAACAAATAAACATTTAAAAAAGTTGGATTTATATTCTTGAAAAAATTAACAAACCAGAAAAAGCATATCTAAAAAAAGACATTCAGAAATTTATAAATAAAATAAATCTCTGAATGTGTAAGTGGGTAAAGTTCTCCTTTTTTTGATAGAAAATCTTTAAATAAAATACTTAAGGCTTAATAAAATTAAGAATGTCTGCATTCACTTTATCAGCATCTGTTGTTGGTATTCCGTGGCAAAGTCCCGGATACGTAATTATTTTTCCGTTTTTCACCAATTTAATCGCTCTTAGTGCAGTAACATTATAAGGCACTATCTGGTCGTCTTCACCATGTAATATAAGCACAGGGAAATCAACACTTTTTAGATCTTCGGTAAAATCTGTTTCAGAAAATGCTTTTATACAGTCATAATGTGCTTTAATCCCGCCATTCATTCCCTGACGCCACCAATTGTCCTGAATTCCTTTTTTTATATCTGCTCCTTCTCTATTATATCCATAAAACGGAAAAGTAATATCGTGATAAAACTGCTGTCTGTTATTAGCCGTATTAAAACGAATATTATCAAATACTTCTATTGGTACTCCGCCCGGATTGCCTTCGTTTTTGATCATATACGGCGTCACCGCACTAATAAGTATTACCTTTGATACACGGTTTTTACCGTATTTTGCGGCATAATGAATCGCTTCTCCTCCGCCTGTAGAATGTCCTATATGTATAGCATCTTTTAAATCTAAAAACTCCGTAAGTTCTGCCACGTCTGCAGCATAAGTATCCATTTCATTTCCTGCATAAGTTTGTGTAGATCTTCCGTGTCCTCTTCTGTCATGTGCAATTACCCTAAATCCCTGATCTAAGAAAAATAGCATTTGTGCATCCCAATCATCTGCTGATAATGGCCAGCCATGATGAAAAAAAATAGGTGTTCCTGTACCCCAATCTTTATAATAAATCTCTGTTCCGTCTTTAACTGTAATCTTGCTCATTGTATTATGTTTTAATTGTTAGTATGCATTATCGAAATTTATAATTGTTCGTACCAGTCCAAAATATAATCTGCTACAGCTTCCCAGCCTGGTTCACCACATATAAAATGACTTTTGCCATCAAAAATCTTCAGGTCAACCTTGCTGTTGCTGTCTTTATATTTTCTGGCTAGTGTAGTGGTAAGTGATGAAGGAAAAATAGCGTCACTGCCGCCGCCAATAAATAAAATGGGATTATGAGGTTTGCTAAAATCAATATTAGAAAAAGAATTCAACACCAGTTCACGGCTTACTTTATAACTTTCCGGAACGGCAATACTATCAAAAGCATTTGCTCTGTCTCTTTCCGGAAGTGTATTGAAAAAGCATTTGTCATACCATTCGCGGCTGCCCATGAAATATTTTTTGGATGAAAAAAAACCAAATGCCGGTATAACTGACTTTAATGTTGTAAAAGGAGGGAATACATTTTTTGGAGGAGCACCATCAATACTTACAGCCGCAGCAGCTTTACCTAATTCTAATAATTTCATTGCTGCCATTCCTGCCATTGAATGCCCAATAATTAATGGCTTTTCGGGCAGGGTTTCAATCAGTTTAATAATATTGCCAACCACATCTATAAAACCCGTTTTGGTAAGATCAGGATGGACTTGTTTTCTTAAGTCAGAAGGAATTCCATCATGTCCGGGATTAGCCGGCGTGTAAACCGTATAGCCTTTTTGTTCATATCGGTCCTTCCACTTTTCCCAGCTAATTTGGTTTACAAAGTTTCCGTGTATCAGAATAATAGATTTTGATTTTGTCATAAGATTAATATTTAATGAGTAATTGAGATTTATAAAATATGACGTACCTTACTTCTAAATTAGCAGTATAATCCGGGCAAAGCACCTAGTAAAAATCAGATTTCAATCATTTTATTTAAGAATTCCAATACTTTAGAAGTATTCTGATTTCTTTCCTGTGCCTAATCATGGAAACAGATAAAGCAAGCACTATGCTAATTTACTAATTTATTGATAATCAAATAAATATACTTTTAAAAAATTATTTTAATAACTATATTTCGCTAAAAAATTTTGCTGATAGTGAAATATAAATAATGAACAAATAGAATCTATTTTAAATATGATTAGTGAAGTTTTTCTTAATCTAGATTAATCAACAAACTTTTGTGTATTGCCTAAGTTTGTAAAAGAAATTAACAACATCAAATTATAACTGAAATAATATGGAAACGATAAAACTAGAATTAGACGAGAAAAAACATGGGGCTTTTAATCTTTATGTTGATGGCAAAAAACAAGGTGAAATGACGGTAAGTATTAAGCCTGATTTATTGACAGTTTATCATACAGGAGTTGAACCGGAAGCTGAAGGAAAAGGTTATGCAAAAAAACTTTTGGACGAAATGGTATCTTATGTTCGTGCTAATAATTTAATGGTTTTAGCGCTTTGTCCTTATGTTCATGCGCAATTCACAAGACATCCGGATGAATATCAGGATATCTGGAAAAAATAATTATTTTTTTTTATAGGCCACAGATTATACGGATTATATAGATTAAAAAATCTGTACTAATCTCTATAATCTGTGGCGAAAAAATTCACTTTAATCAGCCTCATAATTTTAAAAATATAACATTATGAATACAGAAATTTTAACCGATGGTATTCCTTTAAACGAAGCTAAAAAAGCTTTGATTATGATTCATGGCCGTGGTGCGGGCGCTCATGATATATTATCAATTGCAAAACATCTTAAAGTTGATGGCTTTGCATTAGTAGCACCTCAAGCCGAAAACAGAACCTGGTATCCACATTCTTTTTTAGTTCCTCTTAATGAAAATGAACCTTCTTTTTCAAAATCATTAGAAGCTATTCATCAGGTGGTGGTGGCAATTCAGCAAAACGGAATCGAAAAAGAGAACATTTATTTTCTTGGATTTTCGCAGGGTGCTTGTCTTGCTTTAGAATTTACAGCCAGAAATGCTGCTAAATACGGAGGCGTTGTCGCTTTTACAGGCGGGCTTATTGGCGATAAAGTATATGAAAATCATTATGCCGGAAACTTCGAAAATACACCAATTTTCATTGGAACAAGTGATCCTGATTTTCATGTTCCTGTTGAAAGAGTAAATGAATCTGAAGCACTTCTTCAAAAATTAGGAGCTGACGTTACTAAAAAAATCTATCCAAATATGGGACATACCATAAGTCAGGACGAAGTAGATTGTGCAAATGCATTGATTTTCAATAAAAGATAATGATTACGATAACACGAGTTTACAGCGATAATAATGGCGAAAGTCATTTTGAAGATTTTGAAATTCCGTTGAAAAACAATGGCGATATCGGATTTTTATCTGATGATGAACCTGTAAAATCTATCGTTTTTAGAGAAGTCAAACCTTCTTATGACTATGATTTTCACAATGCGCCAGACCGTCAGTACATTGTTTTATTGGAAGGCGGTGTAGAAATCGAAACTTCTTTAGGAGAAAAAAGAAAGTTTGAGACTGGATCTATTCTCTTGGTTGAAGATACCACCGGAAAAGGACACAAAACAAAAAATATTGAACTCAAACTTCGAAAATCAATATTTATAAAATTATAAACTGCCGGCATTCTGTCGGCTTTTTTATTTACCACTATTTAGTTTGGTATTTTATGTTGCAATTACAAAAATTTAAGAAATAGTCTTCCCTAGATTATTATCGATTTTCTAAATAAAACAACTTCATTTATAAAATTGCGATATATCGTAAAAACAAAAAACCACAACACAAGTAAAACACTAATAAACAAACAAATAGCACACTTGGAATGCTATTTGGTTATTGGTTTACGAATAATAAAAAGAGGCTTTTATTTCTTAATCTAGGTTAATCGATCCAGAGCGATAATGGAGGTAAATTTGTATAAGAAATCAATAACAATTTAATAATACAATACCATGGAAAATAAAATTTTAGGCTTACACCATATAACTGCAATTGCAGGTGACGCAAAAAGAAACTTCAACTTTTACTCCAATATTTTAGGATTACGTTTCATAAAAAAAACAGTAAATTTTGATGATCCGGGAACGTATCACTTTTACTTTGGCGACGAGGTTGGGAGTGCCGGAACAATCTTAACTTTTTTCCCTTGGGGAGAAGGAATTCAGCAAGGAAGAAAAGGTTCTGGAATGGCTACAGAAATAGGATATTCTGTTCCAAAAGGAAGCTTGGATTTTTGGCAGAAACGTTTCGAACAATACAATGTAATTTATAATAAACCAGCTGAAAAATTCGGAGAAAAATATCTTACTTTCTTAGATCCTGATGGTTTAAAATTAGAATTAATCGAATCTAAAACAGACGATAACAGAAAAGCCTGGGAAACAGATGAAGTAAAAGCAGATGTGGCTACAAAAGGTTTTCATAACATTACGCTGACTTTAAACGATATTAAACCAACCGCTGCAATTTTAACGGAAATATTTGGTTACAAATTGATCGATCAGGATGTAAACCGTTACCGTTATGCTACAGATACTGTAGAAAATGCTGCAATTGTTGACTTGGTAGAATTGGCTGATGAAAAACGCGGTTTAAACGCAAATGGAACTGTTCATCACGTTGCTTTCCGAGTAAAAAATGATGAAATTTTAATGCACTTCCGTGAAAAAATCGAAGCTTACGGATTGTCAATTACACCACAGATAGACAGACAATATTTCCATTCTTTGTATTTTAGAGAACCGGGAGGAGTTTTATTTGAAATTGCTACAGATAATCCTGGATTTACTGTAGATGAAAGCTTAGAAGAATTAGGTCAAAACTTAAAACTTCCTGCTCAATACGAATCTCATAGAGCTGCTATCGAAAATCATTTGGTTAAAATTAATTAATGATACTTTTAGAAAAAGGCAAAACCCTTAAACAGAAATGTTTAAGGGTTTTTTATTGGTATAAAATCAAAAAGATTAGATTTTCTTTTCAATAAAAATATCTCTCTTAATTAAAGTCCTGATGCTTTATTGATGGATTTCTGTTTTTTAAACTGATAAATTGAACCGGCTGCAAAGAGTAACAATAAAACAAGAAGTGTATTCCCAATTACCGGATCTGTTATATCCTTAGCCAGCGGATGCCCAACCGGAACTCTGGTAAAAGTTTCATTAACCGTTGGAACTAGTGAAAGAAAAAAACTAAAAGACAACCAGAAATTTTCAAAATAACGCGCTCTTCCGCTGTTTTTTCTTTTTGAATTTAGAAAATAAGCTGCTAATACTAGAACGATAATAAAAATAGCAAAGACATGTCCCGGATTAAATCCGCCATGTTTTGAGATTCCTAATGAAGTTAGTGAGGTTACGACTGTTCCGTAAAAATATATTTTACCGGATAATGTGTTCAAATTGATTTTACCATATTTGATAAAATCTACTATTGCCGCTACAATTGCGGCAACACCTATAATGGTGTGAAAAATTCCTAAGCTTGATAATCCCATGTTTTATGATTTAAATTTGTTTTAAAATACATAGCAAACTTCCGATAGATCAAGGAGAATGGTTTTGTCAATTAGTTCAACTATTTGGCAATTTGGTTCACAAAAAAAGCATCCTTCAAATAAATGAAAGATGCTTAAATATTATAAAAATGAGTTTTACAATTACTCTTTGTTATTCAGTTTTTGGCGGTAATTTGTTGGGCTTACATTGTATTTGCTGGTAAAACTTTTAGTGAAATTTGCCAGATCATTAAAACCGCAGTCAAATGCTATTTCAGTAATACGCTGATCAGAAACTTGCAGCAATTCGGCAGCTTTTTCCAGCTTTTTAGCCTTAATATAATTGGCTGGTGTGTCGTGGTATATTTTTGCAAATTCACGTTTGAATGATGAAACGCTTAAATTGTTTTGCTGCGCCAGTTCTTCAATTGTTAACTGCGAAAACAAATTTGCATCAATTATTTGTTTGAAAGTATAAGTCGTAGGAGAAAAAAGCTGAGACAATATCAGTTGTATTGATTCTGAATTTTGTGTTTGAGAAAGCAAAAGTATAATCTCCTTTACTTTCAGCACCAAAATATCTTCGTTGATCAATGAAGGATTTTCAAAATAAAACAATAATCCTTCAATGTACTTTTGAATTAGAAAATCGTTGTTTATTTTTTCACTTGATTTATTCGATATTACATTCTTAGGTTTTTGAAGCAATAACGGAAGTTCTCTGTCGTATATTTTTTTTAATATTTCCGGATAAAACGTAACAATCACGATTTCACAATTACTGTTTGATTTTGAATTGTGTATTTGCTTTCCCGAATTTATACAGTTCAGTAATAACGAATAATTTGTAGCAACGTGAATTTGTTCATCATCGATTTGATATTCAACATCTCCTCCTTTTATATATAAAAAACAAGCCTGCTCCGTAACCGGAAAATCAAAATTAAACGGTGGCGTTAATTCAATTTTCTGAATTAGCGTCTTGCCATATAGATCGTGTTTTTTATAATCGTTTATCATATCATTTTATTTATCTTCTTTGGAAAAAAGTTCAAGACTCCTGACAAACAGCTGTCATAATGCCCCATTACTTTTGTCCTATAACTTAAAAAAATAAAGATATGAATTTAGTATCGATTCGCATTATTACTGCCCGTTTAGAGGAACTAGTGAAATTTTATGAGCAGGTTACTGGTGTAACTGCAATACAATATACCCCAGATTTTGCCGAACTTAAAACACCTACCACAACATTAGCAATAGGAAGTACCAAAACTTTACTTTTTTTTGGCGGCGATGAGGTTGCAAAACCAGCTCAAAACAGCAGTGTTATTATAGAATTTAGATCAGAAGATGTAGAACAAGATTATATTAGACTAGAAGATTATCTTCAAAATAATATCGTTCAAAAACCTACTACAATGCCGTGGGGCAATAAATCATTCTTATTTCGTGATCCCGACGGTAATCTTGTGAATTTATTTACACCAGTCACGGCAGAAGCTATCGCAAAATTTAACGCTCAAAATTAGCATTAGTTACTTTCTTCGCTAAAATTAAAGCCTCATTTTACAATGAGGTTTTTTCTTTTTATATATTCCTGACTATCAATTTTAAGTTTCTGAATTTTTCGCCTTACTATTTTTAATATTATTTTAAGAAAATTTTAATGCTGCTATATGATTTTATACTTCTATTTATATATTTGTAATCAGTCTAAATAAGAATAAATTACTAAATCTCACATGAAAACAACATTTAAAACACTTAAAAACAATGTTTTAACAAGAGTGTTTCTAGCGTTCCTGACTATCTTTTTGTGTTCAGAAACTGCTTTTTCTCAGTCAACTTTGGGAACTATTTCAGGTAAAGCAATCCTGAAAGACGGAAATCCTTTACAAGGTGCTACGGTAAAAATTTCAGAATTAAATAAAATAGCAACAACAGATTCTGATGGTACTTATCTACTAAAAAACATTCCTTTTGGAACGTATTTAGTTGAAATAAAACTAAACGGTTATGAGTCTACTCCGGCTTCTGTTTTGGTTGATCAAAACAATTCAAATCCAACTCTTGATTTTGAACTTGCTTATACTTCACAAAAATTAGAGGAAGTTATTGTAAGCTCTGGAGGAAACCGATTTGCAAGAAAAGAAAGTGAAGAGGTTTCTAAAATGAAACTTAAAAATATGGAAAATCCGCAGGTTTACAGCATTGTAAGTAAAGAACTTATGAAGGAGCAGGTAATCACGGATTATAATAGTGCTTTTAAAAACATTCCGGGTGCAGGTATTTCTGAGGTTAGAAACCAGGGAAGATCGACTAATATTTCGAGAGGATTTGTAACACCTCAGTTAGTAAGAAACGGAGTTGGAAGTTTTACTTATAATTCAATTGATCCTTCTAACTTAGAGCGTATTGAAGTTATCAAAGGGCCATCGGCAACATTGTTTGGAAGCACGATTTCTTCTTTTGGTGGCTTGTTTAACAGGGTAACAAAAAAACCTTTTGATTTCTTTAAAGGTGAAGTATCGTATTCTGCAGGTGATTGGGATTTAAATCGTTTTACAGCCGATATTAATACACCAATTAATGATGATAAAACAGCTCTTTTTAGAATTAATACAGCTTTGCATAGCGAAAGAAGTTTTCAGGATGCAGGTTTTAATAAAAGCTTTTTTATAGCTCCAAGTTTTTCTTATCAGGTAAACGAAAGACTTACTTTACTTATTGATGCTGAGTTTAGTGCATCAAAAGGAGTTTCACCAACGAGATTAGCTCCTTTTACCGGAGCTGGTGCTACTGCACACAGCATTGAAGAAATGGAAATTCCTTATAAACTTTCATTTGCTAACAATACTGTAAATTACACGGCTCAGCAGTATAATATATTTGCACAGTTAAAATATCAAATTTCAGATGAATGGACGTCACAAACAATTGTTTCGCGTACAAGATCATCATCAGAAGGATATACTGTAGCATTGACAGCTATGAGCAACGAAACATTAAGACAACAAGTTACAAATCAAGACTTTCCTTATTACGGTACAGATATTCAGCAAAACTTTAATGGTGATTTCAAAATTGGAAGCTTACGCAACAGAGTTGTAGCAGGTTTAGATTTCTACAGCGTACGTGCAACGCGTAATGATGCAACGGTAAATATGCCGGCTATCAATTTTAGAACACCGGGAGATGCTTATAATAACTTTACCATCGATAAAATAAAGCCATTATTTGCAACAGCTACTTACACAAATTATACATCTAACAACGAAAGAACATACAGCGCATATATATCTGATGTATTGAATATTACTGATCGATTAATTGTAATGGCTGGTCTTAGAGCTGACCGTTATATTAATAAAGGATTGTATTATCCAGCTACTAATCTTACTACGGGGAATTACAACCAAACCGCATTTTCTCCCAGATTTGGAGCGGTTTATCAAATTGTTAAAGAGAAAATCTCTGTTTTCTCTAATTACATGAACGGATTTAATAATGTCGGCGGTTCAGATTTTAACGGAGATGTTTTTAAACCAAACCATGCGAATCAGTTAGAAGGAGGAGTTAAATTCGACTTTAGTAAAATTAGTGCTACTTTGAGTTATTATAATATTGAAGTAACTAACGTAACGCGTAATGACCCAGATCATGCAAATTTTCAAATTCAGGATGGTACACAATTGAGTAAAGGTTTTGAAGCTGAACTTATTGCAAACCCAATTAAAGGTTTAAATATTGTGGCTGGTTATACGTATAACGACAGTAGATTATCGAAATCAAATCCAACTACTAACGGATTAAGACCAACAACTGCTGGTTCGCCAACAACTGCCAATCTTTGGGCAAGTTACAGATTAACCCAAGGTGCTGCATCTGGTCTTGGATTTGGTGTTGGAGGAATTTACGGAAGCAAATATTTCCAGACTAATACAGCTGCTTTTAAATTCCAAATTCCTGAATACACTGTTTTAGATGCTTCTGTTTTTTATGACAGACCAAAATACAGATTAGGTTTAAAAGTAGATAACTTAACAAACGAAAAATACTGGTCATACCGTTTAGCGGCTCAAAATCCAACGAGAGTTACCGGAAATATTACCTTTAAATTCTAACATTCTCAGTTCGTTATTTCGACTGATATTATTTACATTTGGCTTTTACAATAAGTTATGACCAAAGGTTTTAAAAAGACAATAAGACAAATACATTTGTGGCTCGGTTTAGCATCGGGCCTCATTGTTTTTATAGTGAGCATCACTGGATTTCTTTATGTTTTTGAAGAAGAAATCCGTGATTTTTCACAGAAAGAATATCTGCATGTTCCGGTTCAGGAAAAATCATTTATAGGATTAAAAACTATAATTGAAAATTATAAAAAACTGGAACCTAAACAGAAAATTACAGCTTTAAAAGTAAACAGAGAAGAACCCAATGCAGCGGTTCAAATTTCAACCAAAAAGAAAAAGACCTATTATTTTAATCCGTATGACGGAAGCTTAATTAACAAGCAAAGTTCAGACTGGCTGAATATTGTTCTCGAAATACATCGTACTTTATTACTTGGAGACGTTGGCGAATTTATTCAAGGCTGGTCGGTAGTGATTTTTATCATCATGCTGATTACCGGACTTGTATTATGGTTTCCGAATCAAAAACGATTATTAAAGCAGTCTCTCAAAATAAAGTGGAGTGGTTCTTTTAAAAGAGTTAACTACGATCTGCATCAGGTTTTAGGCTTTTATGCTTCTATTATTTTGCTTTTAATCGCTTTTTCAGGAACGTACTTTAAATTTGATACGGTTAAAAAATCGGTTAGTATAGTAACCGGAAGCAAACTTAGAAAAGGAGATGAAGTTTTATCTAAAGAAAAAATTGATTCAACCACAATTCCGGTTCGATACAATAACATATACGAAAATGCCAACTCAAAATATCCGGGAGCAACTTCTGTTTCATTTTCGATTAGAAAAACGGGAGAATTGAGAGTTAGAATGACATATCCGAATGATTGGGCAAGAAATCAAAACACCCTTTTCTTTGACGGAAAAACGGGCCAAATGCTTCGCACAAAACTTTACAAAGACAACAATGCTGCAGATGTATACGAAGCCAGTAATCATGATTTACACACAGGAGTTTTCTTTGGTCTTACAGGGAAAATAATCTGGAGTCTGGTAAGTTTGATTGGAGCTTCTCTTCCTATAACCGGATTTATTATTTGGTGGAAAAAAGGAAAGAAAAAAACTAAAAAGATTAAAGCTTAAAAACCTTCAGCCAATAGAAATAAAAAGCCTTTAAACACAAACGTTTAAAGGCTTTTTTACTTTTAATATCTTCAAATTATTTTATAAACTGAATAATAAATCCTCCTTTTGGAGCTAAATTATACTGCCATTTTGAAGTTATAGGATAATTTGAAATCTTAAATTCCATTAACGGATCCGCACCTTCAGAAATAACCCTGAATTTAGAAAAACCCTTACCATATTTCGCCAAATCAATTGAAATTGGTGATACTGAATTAGTACCATTTATTCCAATAATATAAGACAGATTATCTTTTTTGCGAGATAAAACAATTTCTTTTCCCGGTTCTGCAATTACATATTCTGTTTTATCCCAAGTCGCCGGCATCTCTTTTAATAAATCCTTAAGTTCATTAGGAAGTGAATTAAAAACCTCTTCAGAATCGGCAAAATGAATAATTCCCGATGTATAAATCATTGCCATTGCCAATTCATGAACTGCTGTATTTAAACGGGTAAACTTTCTAAACGTCAATGCAAACGGAGTATAATCTGCAGGTCCCGCAACGTTTCTTGTAAAAGGCAAAACTGTATTTTGCTGCGCTGCCATTTCAGGAAATCTTGGTTCGTAAAAATAACTTTCAGTTCCTAAAATAGCTTCTGCCGTTACAAAGTTTGGCCATGTTCTATGCCAGCCTCTTGGAACTGTTGTCCCGTGCAGATTCACCAATAAATGTTCTTTTGCAGCATCTTCAAAAACCGATTGAAGCGTGCTCATAACCTCTTGTCTGTCTGAACACCAAAAATCGATTTTAACGCCTTTTACACCCATATCCGCCAGTTCCTTAAATCTTTTTTTCCTTTTTTCAGGATTAAAATATTCTGCTGAATATCCCCAAACTAATGGCTGAACTCCTTTTGACAAAGCATGATCAATAATTTTTCCTTCTTTATTAGCTTTTTCCCATCCTGCATCAAAAAGCGTGTATCTAAAACCAAATGAAGCCGAAACGTCAGTAAACTTTTTATACATTTCTGGTGTAAAATCATCAGGATGCGACCACCATGACCAGGCTGCTTTTCCAGGTACAATCCATGAAGTATCTTCAATTTTAGAAGCCGGGGCCAAATCTGTAATCAAAGTTGATAATAATATATCTCCCGCTTTATCGCCAATCAAAATAACTCTCCAAGGCATTGTCCACGGTAAATTTGATTCAGGATAAGCGTTTGTGTCCGGTAAAGGCAAAGTGAATTTTTCATCTTTTTCAGCAAAAGCAATTTTATACATTCCACCATTAGAATCCGGCTGTAAATGGCAGCCCGGAAATACGCCTTCTGCTCCCGATTCTGCAATTAAAACCCAATTTTTAGCATCGTTTACATTAAAAAGCGCCGGCATACACCATCCAACCGAAACATTTCGAGCACCGTTTATTGGATCTCCTGATTTTACATTCACATAAAAATCCTCATAACCCGGAGTATAATCTCCAGCCTTGTTGTAGGGCTGAAGCCAGCCTTTTGCATTTTGATCGATATGAAATCCGGTAATTTCATTTTTTACCACTCTGGTTTTCTCTTCCTTCTCAGTAAACTTATATCTAAAAGCAACACCTTCCTGACCAGCAATTAAATCAATTGTAATTAAAGCTCCTTGTTTGTTTTTAAACGTTATGCTTTTACTTTTAAAAACATGATCGGCAACTTTATTATTGGCGACTTTAAGCTCATATTTTTCACGCTTTTCTTCAATAGGCGAAACTTTCACAACCGATAAACCAGATGTAAAATCATTATTTTCAAGATTCAATCCCAGCGGCGAATCCAGAATTATTGTTTTATCTCTGCGGGTAACTTTATAAAACAACTTTCCATCTTCGGTTAAAGACAAAGTAATTTTATTTAAATTATCCTTAGACTTCAGGTAAAGGTCTTTGTTTTGAGCTTTACCGCTTGTCAGTACAAAAAACACTGCGGGTATCAGTAAGCTCAATGTTCGATGAATAAACATTTTTCTCATTATATAATTTTTAAAGGTGATAATTCAAATTTGTTATTTTAAAGCATAGATTTTCGCAAAGATTGTAAAGTTTTTTTGCCACGAATTACACGAATTAGCACGAATTAATTAGTGAAAATTTGTGTAATTAGTGGCAAAAAAAAATCCTTTTTAATCCCCATAATCTGTGGCATAAATATTTTTAATTTTCAAGAGTCATAACATCAAAAGCATAAGTAATCGTTTCATTATAAACCTGCTCTGCTTTGAATATTGTATTAGGAAAATGTCCATGATTAGGACTATCCGGATAATATTGACATTCTAAACAAAGACCGTCAAAAGGTCCATAAAACTTAGAATGTTCCCCAATTTCGGCACTGTTTAAATAATCTCCCGTATACAATTGTAATCCCGGATAAGAAGTAAACACACGCATTATTCTTCCTGATATTTCTTCAAATAATTCACAAACAGAATCTTCATCAACATTATTTCTATTAAAAATATAATACGTATTCAGTCCGCCATCTTTCATAACATCTCCTAATTTGTAATGGTAAAAAGAACAGTTTTCTGCAGGTATAATTCTTTCTGTCGGAATATAATCTTCTGTACTTTCAACTATTTTGTCAGCTTGAATATTTAGATAATGATTTTGTATTTTTTCAGTACAAGCCGATAAATTAAAATAAGAATGATTTGTAAAGTTTATTGGTGTTGGCTCATCAGCTACAGCCAAAAATTCAATTTTAAGTTCGTTTTTATCCGTCCATTTGTAAATCACTTTCGTTTTTAAATTTCCGGGGAAACCGCCGTCGCCGCTTTCATTTTCTAAAGTAAAAATTACAGCATCCTCTTTTATAATAAAATCAAAAACCTTGCTGTTAAATCCTGCCGAACCGCTGTGATTATTGTTCTTCCCGTCATTTTTATCTAAATAATAGGTTTTATCTTCAATAGAAAATTCGGCATTATTAATTCGGTTGGCAAAACGACCAACAGTTGCTCCAATATAAGATTGATCTTTTATGTATCCTTCTAAAGTTGGAAATCCTAAAACTACATTTTCTTTATTTCTGTTTTTGTCCGGCACTACTATGGATTTTACTATGGCTCCATAATTAAGCAGTTCTACATAATTCCCGTGAACGTTTGTAAGTGTGAATTTAAAAATTTCTTTTTCTGCATACCAGCCAAAAGGCTTATATACAATTGTATTTAAAGGATTCATATTGTTTTAAAAAAGGATTGAAAACACCAAGGTTATAATAGTGTTTCAAATGTACTTTTGATTATTCGTCTCAAAATGGACATTTTTTTTAAAAGCATGGATTAAATTACGATATTTGGAAAAGACAATCCTGAAAATGAAAAATTCATCTCAAAAAGAAAAAACAAAAGTCAAAGAAGGTTTCTTAGGACAGCGTATGATTGTGATTCCTAAAAACATTCTTTCAAACATCAAAAAGAATCCTCTTATTGCGAGTTTGTATTTTACAGATATTGGAGTTTTCCCCAATGCAAGCCATCATTCCATGAAACGAAAACACGGAAGTAAACAATATATCCTGATTTATTGTTATAAAGGAGAAGGCATTATTAGCAAAGAAAACAAAACCATAACGCTCAAAGCGAATACCTTTTATATTATACCTCCAGAAGTTGCGCATGATTATTATGCTTTAAAACAAAACCCGTGGAGTATTTTCTGGATTCATTTTACCGGACCGCAGGCGCCACATTTTTATGAGAAGTTCATAACGGAATTTCCGGATTCTGCACCGCAGCTTTCACTTGAAGAAAGACGTATCAAACTTTTTGAAAATATACTTGATGTTATGGAAGACGGTTACAGTGCCAATAATCTCGAATTTGCCAATCTTTCGTTATGGCAATTGCTGAATGCTTTTTTATATGAGAAATTTTTCATCCAGAAGAACCGAAAATTTTCAGAGGATAATACTATTGAATCCGCAATTGACTATATGAAAAAACATCTGGATCTTTCGTTAAAAATCAATGATGTTGCTGCTTATTTTAATTATTCCTCGTCTCATTTTTTTACCTTATTTAAAAAGCAGACAGGCTATTCTCCCATACATTATTTCAATTATTTAAAAATGCAGAAAGCCTGCCAGTATCTCAGTTTTACTACGATGAGTATAAAAGAAATCAGTTTTAATCTCGGCTTCAATGATCCGTTGTATTTCTCCCGATTGTTCAAAAAAATAATGAGTACTTCGCCTATACAATATCGTACAGAATACAAACAGTAACGCAATGGTTTTCGTATTTTAACACACTGCATCAAAAAATCAGATTATAATCCATCTATTCAAAAAAAATATCCATAAATCAAAGGTTTCTATTCCGCTAATTTTACAAAAGCTATTAAACCCTTTTTATGAAAAATTATAATTATACCTTTTTACTATCGATTAGCCTTGTTGCAGCATTGGGTGGTTTACTCTTTGGCTACGACTGGGTTGTAATAGGTGGTGCAAAACCATTTTACGAAATTTATTTTGGCATTTCAGATTCTCCGGCTCTTCAAGGCTGGGCAATGAGCAGTGCTCTTGTTGGCTGTGTGGCGGGAGCAGCAGTTGCCGGAAAACTGGCAGACACTTACGGAAGACGTCCTATGTTAATTGTTGCCGCCGTATTATTCTCCTTATGTGCCATTGGTACGGGAGCTTCAGAAACTTTTACCATATTTATTATCTGGCGAATTATTGGAGGAATCGGAATTGGGATTGCCTCTACAATATCACCTTTATATATCGCAGAAATTGCACCTCAGGAAACCCGAGGTCTTTTTGTATCAATTAACCAACTTACTGTAGTTATAGGAATTCTGGCCGCACAAATTACCAATATGCTGATTACCGAAGTTATTCCTGCAGGATATACACACGCTCAAATTCTGGTTTCATGGAATGGACAAACAGGCTGGAGATGGATGTTTTGGGCAGGATTTTTTCCGGCAGTTTTATTTTTTCTTTTAATGTTTTTAATTCCCGAAAGCCCTAGATATCTGGCTAAAAAAGGAAAAAACGATACAGCAGAAGCAACACTTACCAAAATTGGCGGGTTAGCTTACGGAAAAGAAGCTATCACAAAAATAAAAGAAACTTTTACAGACGAAACCGAGAAAACCGATTTCAAAATGCTGCTTGACAAAAAAGCTTTACCAATATTGACAATTGGTATTGTTCTGGCAGCTTTTCAGCAATGGTGCGGTATTAATATCATTTTTAATTACGCTCAGGAAATTTTTGTTTCCGCAGGTTACAGCATCAACGATTTATTTATGAATATCGTTATTACCGGAAGCATCAACTTAGTTTTTACTTTGGTTGCCATGGGAACTGTAGATAAAATTGGGCGTAAAAAATTAATGCTTTTTGGCTCTGCTGCATTGGCGATAATTTATGCTTTATTAGGCTATTTTTATTATACCAATGTTACCGGTTTTCCTTTATTATTACTGGTATTATTAGCCATTGCCATTTACGCAATGTCACTCGCTCCTATTACCTGGGTTATTTTATCTGAAATTTTCCCTAACCGAATCAGAGGTGTTGCGATGTCAATTGCCACATTTGCACTTTGGATTGCTTCTGCTCTTTTGGTGCAAACATTTCCAATTTTTAACGAATACCTCGGCACGTCAGGAACTTTCTGGGTGTATGGTATTATCTGCTCCTTAGGATTTGTTTTTGTTTTCAGAAAACTCCCTGAAACTAAAAACAAAAGTCTTGAAGAGATTGAGGAACTAATGGTTTCTGATCGTCAATCGAAGAATATTCAATAATCTAAATTTCATTACATCATGCAAAAAGTAAATGTTTGGAAGGAAAAAATAATCCTGCCAACTTATGAGGTGGGCAAACCTGAAAAAAATCCTGTATTTATTGAGAAAAGAGTGTATCAAGGAAGTAACGGATCTGTATACCCGTATCCGGTTATTGAAAAAATAGCAGATGAAAAAACCAACAAAGAATATCAGGCGGTTTATCTTGAAAATGAATTTATTAAAATAATGATTTTGCCTGAACTTGGCGGACGAGTTCATATGGCGTACGATAAAACTAAAAATCGTCATTTTGTTTATTACAATCAGGTTGTAAAACCTGCTCTGGTTGGACTTACAGGTCCGTGGATTTCGGGCGGAATCGAGTTTAACTGGCCGCAGCATCACAGACCAACGACTTTTGATCCGGTTGATTTTACGATAGAAGAACACGAAGACGGAAGCGCAACAGTTTGGTGCAGCGAAGTAGAACGTATGTTTAGAACCAAAGGTATGGCTGGATTCCGATTATATCCTGATAAAGCTTATTTGGAAATCAAAGCGCAGTTGTACAATAGAACATCGTTTCCACAGACATTTTTATGGTGGGCAAATCCGGCAGTTAAAGTAAACGATGATTATCAATCGGTTTTTCCGCCAGATGTAAATGCTGTTTTTGATCATGGAAAACGCGATGTTTCTTCTTTCCCAATTGCAAAAGGAACATATTATAAAGTCGATTATTCACCGGGAACAGATATTTCCCGTTATAAAAATATTCCGGTTCCAACATCTTATATGGCGATTGCTTCGAAATATAATTTTGTGGGCGGATACGAAAATGATTCTAAAGGCGGGTTACTTCACGTAGCGAATCATCATGTTTCTCCGGGAAAAAAACAATGGACTTGGGGACACGGCGATTTCGGCCGTGCGTGGGATCGTAACCTTACGGATGAAGATGGCCCGTATATTGAATTAATGTGTGGTGTTTATACGGATAACCAGCCGGATTTTACGTGGATTATGCCAGGCGAACAAAAGGATTTTACACAGTATTTTATGCCGTATCGTGATTTGGGTATTGTAAAAAATGCGACCAAAAATGCGATGGTTAATTTAGAAAGTATTGATGATAAATTAGTCATTAAAGCTTATACAACAGGCGTTTATCCTAAAACTACTGTCAGTTTAAAAAATAATGATGTTGTTGTATTCCAAAAACAATATGATGCATCGCCATACAATTCATTCGAAGAAACAATTGATTTTAATTTTGGTTTAGAAGGTTTATCGATTGCTGTAACCGATGCTGATAACAAAGTTTTGGTAGACTGGAATTACGAAGGTCAAAACGAAGACGAAATTCCCGAAGCTGCAAAACCTGCTCTTGCTCCGGAAGATATCGAGAATAACGAACAATTGTTTCTAACGGCTCAGCATTTAGAACAATACAGACATGCTACTTACAGTCCGATTCCGTATTACGAAGAAGCAATAAAACGTGATTCGGGAGATATTCGTTCGAACAATGCAATGGGATTATGGTTAATGCGCCGAGCAAAATTTGAAGAAGCTGAACCTTATTTTAGAGCAGCCATAAAAACGCTGACACAGCGAAATCCAAATCCGTATGAAGGCGAAGCTTATTTCAATTTAGGTTTATGTCTTAAATATCAAAATAAAAATGAAGATGCTTACAGTGCATTCTATAAATCAACATGGAATGCGGCTTGGCAAAATCAGGGCTATTTTTATGTTGCACAGCTTGATGCATTAAAAGGTGATTATGATTTGGCATTAACGCATATTAAAAAAGCGATTTCTAAAAATACTGAGGATCATAAAGCATTGCATTTACAAGTGGCACTTTTGAGAAAATTAAATCAAAAAGAAAAGGCTCTTGCACTTACAAACGGTTATTTACAAGACGACTGTTTTAATTTTGGATTGCTTTATGAGAAATATCTTTTAAGCAGTGACAAAAAAGACCTCAGCTATTTTAATTCGCTAATCCGAAACAATATTCATACGTATATCGAATATGCTTTAGATTATAATGCCGCAGGTTTTTATGAAGAAGCTGCCGAATTATTAAATGAAGGTTTAAAAGATGAAAATACATACCCAATGGCGTGGTATTTTGCAGGTTCTTTTTATGAAAAATTAAATGATTTCGGTCAAGCCGAAAAATGTTTCAAAATGGCTTCTGAGGCAAAACCAGATTATTGTTTCCCAAATCAGGTTGAAGCTGCGCTGGTACTTCAAAATGTAATTGAGAAACAAACCAATGATGCAAAAGCTTTGTATTATTTAGGTAACTTTTGGTACGCTTCGAAGTTTTATGATGATGCTATTTTCTGCTGGGAACAATCTATCGAGATAGACAATAGTTTCCCTACTGTACACCGTAATTTATCATTGGCATATTACAACAAATTGGGCGACGAACAAAAAGCGCTTTCGAGTTTAGAAAAAGCATTTTCATTGGATTTAGAAGATTCAAGAATCTTAATGGAATTAGATCAATTGTACAAACGTTTGAACAGAGATTTGGTTTTCAGACTTGCTTTCTTAGAGAAACATTTAGAATTAGTAATTCAGCGTGATGATGTTTATTTAGAAAGAGCTGCTATTTATAATCTTTTAGGAAAACATGATAAAGCGTTAACCTTATTACAAAACCGAATTTTCCATCCGTGGGAAGGCGGCGAAGGAAAAGTAAGCGGACAATATCTTATTTCTTTAACTGAAATTGCAAAACAACAGATCTCACAAGGAAATTACGACACAGCCATAGAACTTTTGGAACAGGCTCAAATTTATCCTGATAATTTAGGTGAAGGAAAACTGCCGGGTGTACAGGAAAATGATATTCATTACTGGCTTGGTGTTGCTTATGAAAAGAAAAATGATTTGAAAGAAGCTAATAATTGGTGGCAAAGTGCCACACTAGGATTAGACGAACCAACGGCCGCTATTTTCTATAACGATCAGCAGCCGGACAAAATTTTCTATCAAGGTTTAGCTTTCCTAAAATTAAACAATGCTGCCGAAGCTGGTAAACGTTTTGAAAAGTTAGTTGCTTATGCCCAAAAACATGTAAACGATACTATCACAATCGATTATTTTGCTGTATCGCTGCCAGATCTTATGATTTGGGAAGATGATTTAGATAAAAGAAACAAAATTCACTGTCTATACATGCAGGGATTAGGGCTTTTGGGTCTTGAGAAAAACCCACAAGCAGAAAAAACATTCAACACCGTTCTTGATGAAGAAAAAAGTCATTCAGGCGTTACAATACATTTGTCTTTATTGAAAAATGAAGAATCAGTTTTTGTTTAAGTTAGTATTGGTCATTTAAGTTTAAGTAGTAGCCCCGACAAGTTTTAAAAACCTGTCGGGGCTTGTGGTTTTGATCCTGTAAGGTTTTCAAAACCTTGCAGGTATAAATTTTAGAGACGTAAAAAAATGAATATTAGAAACCTACAAGGTTTTGAAAACCTTGCAGGAGCTCTGTCAAGACGATAATAATGCGTACAATAATAAATTAAAATCTGCTAAAACCCGTTTACCCCGCAAAATCCGCGGGCAATTTCTAATTAACCGGTCTCTCCTCTAATTTAATTCCCCATTTTTTATTAGGTTTTGATCCCATACTAAATTCTAAAACACCGCCATTATCAATATCAGATTGATGAATAAAAGTCTTAGTATATGTTTTACCATTTAGCTTGGCACTTTGGATATAAATATTTTTATCTGAAACATTTTTTGCCACAACTTTAAAAGCCTTACCATCTTTCAATTCAATTGAAGCTTCTTTTAATAATGGAGAACCAATAACATAAATACTGCTCGCAGGATTAACAGGATAAAATCCCATTGCACTAAAAATATACCAGGCCGAAAGTTCTCCGCAATCATCATTTCCCGAATAACCCGATGAAGTTGTGTTGTACATTTTCTTCAAAATCTCAGCTGTATATTGCTGCGTTTTCCAAGGCTGACCTGCATAATTGTATAAATAAGCAATATGATGGCTTGGTTCGTTTCCATGCACATATTGACCAATAAAACCTGATGCATTATCATTTACTTCTTCCGGTTTATCTTCTAAAGTGAAAAAAGTATCTAGCTTTTTCGTAAAAACATTATCTCCTCCAACTAGATTTACAAGTCCTTTTACATCTTGAGGAACATACCAAAAGTACTGCCAGCCATTTCCTTCGGTAAAAGGATATCCCCCGTTTGCACCATATTTTAACGGATTGAACGGTTCGATCCAATTGCCTTTGTCATCTTTGGCCCTGAAAAAACCTATTTGTTTGTCATAAAGATTTTTGTAGAATTGAGAGCGTTTTGTAAAATAATTGTAATCATCTGTTTTTCCGAGTTTCTTAGCTAATTCTGCCACACACCAATCATCATACGCCATTTCTAAAGTCAAGGAAACCGATTGTGATTTTAAATTTTCGGGAATGTAACCGTACTTTTCCCAAATGTCAAATGGTGATCCCGGATGTTCACGAGTCGCCGAATTCTTTACAGCTTCAAATGCTAAGTCTGTATTAATACCTGATAGATTTTTAAGCACAGCATCAACCACAACTGGAATAGCGTGATTGCCTATCATACAATAATTTTCCTGACCCCATAACTGCCAGATTGGTAAATAGCCAAAGACTTTATAATACTCCAGCATACTGTTTACAAAATCAGCAGAACGTTCCGGCTGCAAAATGGTATACAAAGGATGTGCGCCACGATACGTATCCCACAAAGAAAATGTTGAATAATAAGGTTCCAAAGAATTTCTAACTGTAAAATCAGCCGATGGATAATCTCCGTTTACATCTGATAAGGTATTCGGCTGAATAAAAGTATGATACAAAGCGGTGTAGAAAATCTGTTTTTGCTCGTTTGTCCCATCAATTTTTATTTTGCCGAGTTCTTTTTCCCAAACAGCATCTGCATAGTTTACGACTGCGTTAAAATCCCAAGTCGGAATTTCTGCTTGTACATTCAAACGTGCATTTTCTATGCTTGTCGCAGAGATTCCAACTTTCACCAAAACTTCCTGTTGTTTTGAAGTATCAAAATCTAAAATAGCCCTGATTGCATTTCCATTAACGATTTTTGCATTCTCATAAACATTACTTCCGTCTTTTATATGATTATGAATTATGGGCTGTGAAAATTCAGCATGAAAATATACTTTTCGCATTGGCGCCCAGCCTGTAATAATGCGATATCCCTCAACAGTATGATCATTAGGAAACGACAATTGCGAAGCAATAATACGTGTATTCCAATCTGATTTTTTCATAGAATGATCTAGGTCGATAATAATATGAGCTTCTTTATTTTTAGGAAAGCTGTATTTATGAAAACCAGCGTGTGTTGTTGCCGTCAATTCTGCTTTTACCTGATAATCCAAAAGTTCTACGCTGTAATAACCCAGTTTTGCCCATTCTTTATCATGTGTAAATTTAGATTGATAGGCATTTTGTCCTTCTGCTTCTTTCACTATTGCACCGCTAAAAGGCATTAGCATTACATCAAATAATTCTGCAACACCAGTTCCGCTTAAATGCGTGTGACTGAAACCTGCAATGGTATTATCGTTATAATTATAACCGCAGGCAACGCTCCAATCTGGTGTATTTCGGGTGTCGGGACTAAGCTGCACCATTCCAAACGGCACTGTCGCTCCGGGATAATTATTACCTGAAAGCGGTGATCCGTGTGCTGCTCCCGTTCCAATAAACGGATTTACGTATGAGGTTATTTTTTCTGTTGTCTGCGCTGTTAGAAGTATAGAACTTAGCATTGCACCACAGATTATTATTTTATTGAAATTCATTTTTTTTAAGATAAAAATTAATGACATGATAATTTCATTCTTCCTTTTTAATTGCCTCCTGCTTTAGCTGGAGGTTATTGAAATTAGATTCAAATAGGGCTTTAGCCAAAACACTATTATTTTGGCTAAAGCCCTTTGCTAATAAACTCTTTTAAACCTCCAGCTAAAGCTGGAGGCAATTAATTTAGAACTTGATTTAAATATCTTTTTATTGATATTTCTGAGTCCTGCAAGGTTTTTAAAACCTTGTAGGTCTAGTTTTTTATCTCACTTTACAATTTAATACCTACAAGGTTTTGAAAACCTTGCAGGAATCATGCTCTATAGTTTGGAAGAAGTTATCTCTTTCAATTCTCCATTTACTTTCACTTTTACTTTTGCTGGTATAGGAGATAATATTTCATATTTGATGACTTTTCCTTTTTCCCATTTCATATTAATGGTAAAATTTCCTTCGGCTTTAAGCCCTTTTACTTCGCCTTCCTTTAACCAAACATCTGGCATAGCAGGTAATAATTCAATAAATCCGGCGTGACTTTGAATCAGCATTTCGCCAATTCCTGCTGTGGCTCCAAAATTGCCATCAATTTGAAATGGCGGACCTGCCGAAAGTAAGTTTGGATAAACTCCTCCTCCTGCTCCATAATTAATATTGGTAGCTAATGTTGGTCTCAAAATTGTTTTTAATAATTTATACGCTCTGTTTCCTTCTTTCAAACGAGACCAAAACAGCATTTTATAAGCAATTGACCAGCTTGGCCCGTCATCTCCTCTAACTTCAAGAGTTTTTTTAGCTGCTTCGGCAAGTTCCGGCGTGCTTTCTGGAGTTATCAAAGAGGCCGGATATAATCCGTATAAATGAGAAATGTGACGATGCTGCGCGTCTGGTTCTTTATAAGGTTTTAGCCATTCCTGAATTCTTCCGTCAGGACTAATAACTCCCGGCGGCGGTAATAATTTTAATCTTTGTTCAAGATCATTGCTCAAATTTTTATCGATTCCCAGTTTTTGAGAGGCCGTGATTACATCATTAAATAATTCGCGAACAATTTGATTGTCAATTGTTGGCCCCATACAAACGTGAGCATCCTGACCATTTGGCAAGAAAAATGAATTTTCTGGAGAAACTGATGGCGAAGTTACCAGCCAGCCCGTTATTGGATCTTTTACGAGCATACTGTTGTAAAATTGAGCAGCACCCTTTATGATTGGATAAATTTCTGCTAAATAAGCCTTATCGTTTGTATACAAATAATGGTTCCATAAGTTGTTGCAAAGCCAGCCTGAACCTGCTTTTGCAATTCCCCATGAAGCACTTTCACCCGGTTCTGTAAATCCCCAGACATTGGTAATTACATGCGCAACCCAGCCATCTGCATTATAGTAAGCTTTCGCTGTTTTTTCTCCGTAAGGAACCATTCCTTTTACCAAATCTTTTAATGGAAGATTTAATTCTGAAAGATTCCCGGTTTCCAATGCCCAATGATTCATCTGAACATTTACGTCAAGATGATAATCTCCGTTCCATGGTGTCTGCACCTGATACGCCCACAATCCTTGTAAATTTGGAGGTAATAATCCAACTCTTGTGCTGCTGATACTTAAATAACGTCCGTATTGATAAAACAAAACCGGAAGTTCCGTATCTAAATCTGGTTCTTTTAAAAAGACATCCAGACGTTCATTTGTAGGCAGTATTTTTTTATCTGATTTTCCAAAATTTAAAGCCACACGATTGAATAGTTTCTGATAATTCTGAATGTGAATTTTCTTCTGATCCTGATATTTCTTTTGAATTGCTGTATCTAAAATTTTATCTACAGAAGTTTCAAAACTTTTATCTTTAAAATCTGTTCCTGCGGATATGTAAAGCACCACTTCTGTTGCGTTTTTTATTTCAACTAAATTATTGGTATATAAAGCTGTTCCATCTCTTGTTTTAGCTTTTACTTTGGCTTTATATTTCATTCCTTTTCCGTCAATTCCATTATTCAGCTGCCCTGTCATAACAAGAGAATTGTCGTTTTCATTTGCCGTTTTAAAATGTTCTTGTCGGTCTAACTGTACGGTAAAATTTAGTTTTCCTTTTTTACTTGAAGTCAGTTTTACAAAAAGGGCATCATCACCAAAACCTGCAAAATATTCACGTTTGTAAGTAACTCCGTCAATGGTAAATTGTGTTGCTGAGGCTGCGGTTTGTATGTTTAGGTTTCGGCTGTAATTTGTGGCTTCCGATTTAGTTTTGTAATCAAATTTCAGGGTCATATTTCCTAAAATCTGATAACACCCAAATTGTACATTTGCACCGTCTCCGCTTCCTGATCCCGGACCTGTGCAGACAAAATTTTCATTGATCAATTTCTCGGCTTCAGTATTTTTATCTGCTAAAAGCAATTCTCTTATTTGAGGCAGAAATGAAAATGCTTTGTAATTGTTGGCATCTTGTGGTGATCCGCTCCAAAGGGTGATATCATTTAAAACCAATTTTTCGGTTGTAACACCGCCGTCGGGCATAATTCCTAAACGTCCGTTTCCTAAGGGTAATGTTTCTTCCCATTGAGAGGCTGGTTTTTTATACCATAATTCTAACGGATTATTTTGCGAATAACCTAAAATGGGGATTAGTATAAATAGTAATGCTTTGTATTTCTTGATATTCATGTTGCTTTGTTTGTGCTAATCTTAAAAAATACCTACAAGGTTTTGGAAACCTTGCAGGATTTAAGACTGATTATTTATTATAAGGAGTCGCTTTTACAACTGGTTTTTCTCCATTTTTTAAAGCTAATTCATCAAATTCTATTGTAACTTCTTTGCTCTCTCCTTTTAACAAGGTAAAGTAACTATCGCTTACAATTGCGGGTAATATTTGAGTTCCGGATTTTTCATTTACTGCTTGTATCTGGATTCCGAATGCAATTCCTGAAGGGCTTGAAATCTTCGATTTAATAACATACTTCCCGTTTTGTTTTACCACTTTACTGGAAACATTTACGTTTGCTTTTGGCAATTTATTTAATTCTGTGAAATCTTTCATATTAGAACCTCTCCAATAAAAATTCTCACTCATTACTTTATTCTGTGCATCTTTTAGTTTTAATCGGATGAAATGTACCGGACTTAAACTTGAAGTATCGGCATTAGTTTCTGCTCCAAAAACTTTGAAATCATACAAGGAATATCCCCAGCCTGAACCTCTTTTTATTCCCAACATTCGAACATAACGGCCTTTTGTTTCATCAAACGAAATATTCTGAAGTCCTTGTTTTCCATCTTTAATCGTACTTACATCTGTCCAGTTTTTGGCATCTGTACTTATTTGAATTTTATATTCTTTTCCGAATGCATTTTCCCAGTTTAAAACTACGCGATTGATGATATATTCGTTTTCAAGATCGACATAAACCCATTCGTCATCTGTTGATTTACTTGCCCAGCGGGTATTTGAATCGCCGTCTGTAATATCTTTAGTGTTTCCGCCATCTGTTGAAGATGCAATAACATTTTTTTGAAACGCTAAATCTTTCTGATTAGAGTAAAACGGAATTACAAAACTTTCTGTCGCTGTATTTGAATAAGAATCTACAATGGCATTTTGATTGAACTTCGCTACAGATTTTCCATCTAAATTATAAACCGTTGCTTCGGCAGTCAAATTCTTGAAATCAGTTCCGGTGGTATTGATTACTTTTACCGAATTATTTACCGGACTCCATTGAATATGCATAGGTTCACAAGCCGATTTTACGCCCCAATAAGCTCCTGTTAAATCATAGTAATAATCGTAAGTCTGCCAAACCATACTTGGATAAGAGGACTGACTCATCCAGATCATTATCCCCGAAGCGTCTTCCCACATATGGTCTAACCAGCCTTCGTACATGGCTTTGTTGGTTTCGATATTTAATAATTGGGCTTTTCTGGTGTATTCTTCCAGATTATTTGGCTTGCCGTAACGTTCTGTTATGCTTTTATCATAATTATCGGGAGAAGCATTAAAGGCTTTTTGTCCGAAGAAATGTTTATCCCACATATCGTTTCTTGGCCACCAGTCTTTTTCGGGAATAAATTTTTTGAAACTTTCTATATTCGGAAAAACGGCTGTACCAATTTCTGATCTTAAACCCCAGCTTGGGCCGTCTCCTGTTCCCACATAAGGTTCCGGATATTTTGTAAAATAAAACCTTGGATCTTTATTACCCCAAAGCCCGCTGCCGCTTAAGTTTCCTGTATTAGAACAAGGCTGATAATAACGGTCGTTGTTGTCAAAAGTTTTAATGTTTTCAGCAATCCATCCATTAAGCGGAGGCTGTGGTAAACCTTCATTGTTACCGCACCAAATAGCGATACTCGCATGATTTCTAACTCGTTTTATTTTCTCAATTACATTGCTGTTGAAAACGTGAATATCTAAAGGAAGATTCGGATTTGCATTTAGCCAAAAATCATCCCAAACCATAATTCCATATTTATCACAAGCCTGATAAAATTCATCATCTGTTGTTGATCCTAACCAGTTACGAATAATATTGTAATTCATTTCTTTGTGAAGTTTGACTTTCAAGTCGTATTCTTCACCTCTGCAGCGAAGCATATACTCACTCATTCCCCAATTTCCTCCTTTAAGAAAAACGCGTTTTCCGTTAATCGAAATATGCAAAACACCGCCTTCTGTATCGTAAGTATACTTTTTGATTCCGAAAGTTATTTTTTGGGAATCAGAAACTACATCTCCAATTTTAAAAGTGAATTGGCAGGTATATAAATTAGGATCTCCGTAACCATTTGGCCACCATAATTTAGGATTTTGAATCGAAAGTTCCGGAAACTGTTCTTTGCTTAATTTTACACTTGTAACTGCATTGGCATCAAGACTTATTTTTTTAGAAAAAGTAATATTTCCAGGCATTATTACGCCTGTTAAAACTCCTTCCTGATTTTGTGCAGATGAATTTTTAAGGTCGACTTTTACATCTAAATCTGCACGGGCGTTAGTTGGCAGATTTGTATGAACCCAAGGATCTGCAATTGTTACTTTATCTGTATTGCTTAAAAATACATCATCTGTAATTCCTGAATTTAATCCCGGAACATACGGCATCCAGTCCCAGCCGGCGCTTGAAATATATGTTGGGCTTCCGTAATTGTTTAAAGGCTGTTTTGGAATACTTACTAAAATCGTCAGCACATTTTTTGCTTTACGATGCACCAATTTTGTAACATCAAATTTACCACGCTGCATCATTCCGCTGAGCGTGGCTAGTTTTTTTCCGTTGAGGTAAATATCACCTTCGCGATTGATTCCTTCAAAGTTGAGCCAGATAATTTCTTTGGTAAAATTTTCGGGAATACTAAATTCTGAACGATACCAAAAACTGCGGTCGTATTTTGATTTATCGACCTGATAAATATTGTCGCCAAAATTGGGGTCTTTTTCTAAACCGCTTACTACATAAGAATTAAAAACCGTACCCGGAACTACTGCTTTTACCCAGTCTTTATCTGAATAATCTGCAGCAGTTATTTTAAGGCTGTCTTTTCCTAATTCTGCCTGCGGTTTTACTTTCCAGACAATATCTGAAGAATTTAGACTTACTTTATTCTGAGCATAAAAATGGAACGATAAGGCATTTAAAACAAATAAAGTGATATAAACCTGAATTGTATTGAATTTCATATTGTTATTTGAATGATGAAAAATTGTAACTAAAAATAAGAATGCCATTTTGGAATAAGTTTTTCTAACAGAATTCTCAGGACTGTTTTATTACCTATACCCAAAATGGCATTACAAATCAAAAACTGTGATTATTAACCAAAAAATCACATAACCAAACGATAAAAACTATTTTAAAAACTTGTCTGAATGATATTAATAACCAGGATTTTGATCTTCTGGGTTTATCTCATCATTAAGCTTGATTTCTCCAATAGGAATAGGATAACGGTTATGAAATGCGGCAATTGTACCGTTTTGTTTTGCCCATTTGTTGCGGACACTTACTAATTCTACCAATTTTCCTGTACGAATAAGATCCATTCTTCTCCAGCCTTCAAATGCTAATTCACGCATACGTTCATCAAGAATTTGATCTCTAAACTGAGATTGAGAAAGTCCGCTCCACTTCATTGCTGCAGGTAATGTTCCTCCAAAAGCTCTTGTACGAACCTGATTAACATATCCTTCGGCTTCTGGTGTGCTTCCTAATTCATTTAAACATTCTGCGTAGTTAAGTAATACATCCGAGTATCTGATGTATGCTTTATTTTTTCCTGAATTCCAAAACGATTGTCTTCCATCTACACGAATATCTTCGTATTTTTTAATGTGTGGATCCAATTCGTCTCCGCCAAAACCAGCAGGAAGTGTTGGTTTAACTCCCTTATAAGTAAAATCATAACGGATACTCGCCGCTTTACGTACATCACCAGCTTCCCATAATCCTCCGTCAGTTTTGTCTTTATAACAATATTGAGTAGGAAGTATAAGGTCATAACCTCCAAAATAAGCATATTGGTCCATATTTGCCAAAACTCTTGAACCTGTCTGCCATTGTATCTGGTTGTTATCAGGCCAGTTATTATTATACTGCCATTCATATAAAGATTCTGAAGAATTAGCATGATCCGGACTAAAAACATCTGCGTAATTAGGCAGTAAACTGTACTTGCCAGATTTAATAACTTCTTCAAACCATTGCTTTGCTTTAGTAAAATCACGGTATCCTGACGCTTCTGGAGCATATAGATATACTTTTCCTAAAAGTGCCTGAGCTACACCTTTTGCAGGAAATGCAGGATTGCTTTGTGTTACAGGAAGTTTTTGAATTGCTCTTTCTAAATCGGCAACTATAGTAGAATAAACTAAATTCAGAGGCTGACGTTTTAAACCATATTCTGCAGTTTTTGCTTTATCATTAATAGGTATTTCGCCCCAATATTGCGTAAGTTCAAACATTAACGTTGCTCTTAAAAAACTAGCTTCGCCCATTAAAAGGTCACGTTTTGCACTATCTTCTTCGGTATTGATCAATAATGCTCTAACAGATTGTGCAGCTACTTCAATTACTGGCCATCTGTCATTCCACAATTGCCCAATTGGCTGATTTTCCTGGCTTAAAAAACCATTGTATAAATCAAGTCCCGCCTGGTTTGCATCTCCGGTTACCTGCAAAGCTCCTTGTTGTGCTTCGTCTGTACCTAGAGAAGCATAAAGTCCTGCACGGTCTTTTTGCATATTTCTCCAATTCGTTATAGCTCCCAAAAGAACAGGCTCTATTTTACCTAAACTGCCATATGCCTGTGCAGCAGTAAGTGAACTTTTAGGCTCTTCTTCTAAAAAATCTGAAGAACAGGAAGCTGATAATATTGCTAAGGCCATAAAGGCTATAATTTTTGCTTTCATAAAAATAATTTTTAAAATTAATTTGATTAAAGAGATACATTTAATCCCATAACTACCATTCTAGATAAAGGATAAGAATCTCCTCCCTCAGGATCATAACCTTTATACTTAGTTATAATAAATAGATTAGATCCCGTTACATAAAACCTTACATTTTTAAGAAAAACACTATCTGCAACTTTATCTTGTAATGTATACGATAATGTAAGTGCATTTAATCTTAGGAATGAAGCATCTTGTATTGCCTTATCTGTCTCACCTAAAGTGTATCTTCCTCCTCCATAATAAGCTCTTGGTACATCTGTATTGGTATTGGTTGGAGTCCAACGATCCAAAAGATCTGTATGTGCAGCACTCATTCCTCCTGAGTTCATATAACTTTCGTAAATACCACTTGGCCTTTTACCTCCTATTGAATAAGCAAATACTGCATTTAATGCAAAACCTTTATAATTAAGATCTGTAGAAAAACCTCCATAATAATCAGGATTCAAATCACCAACCACGTATCTGTCTTTATCGTTTATTACACCATCACCATTACGGTCTTTAATTTTAATATCCCCAGCCTGAACAGTTCGGCTTCCATAATTTACTCCACTAAGGTTTTCTCCCTGCTGTGCAATACCATCATATTGAAATACATAAACTGTGTTTACCGATTGACCTAAGAAAAAGTTTCCAGTACGCTGAATCTCATTGTTACTATAACCACCCAAGTTGTATATCTCTGTAGCATCTCCATAAAGTTTTGTAACCTTATTTTTTGCCGATGATATATTGGCAGAAACATTCCATTTAAAATCTTTGTTTTTAATAATGTCACCGCTAAGTTCTAATTCTATACCCTCATTAGTTGTAGAACCAATATTATCCAGCTTATATTTATATCCAGATGAAACCGGCATATTACGCAGCATTAAAAGATCGTCATTATTTATATGGAAATAATTAGCACTTGCAGTAAGTCTGTTTTGAAAGAAACCAGCATCCAATCCAACATTGAATTGTTTTTGTTTTTCCCATTTTAAATCAAAATTATCAATATAATTATCAGACACATAAGTCCCAGAATTATTACTAACTTGTGCATTATATAAGGCAAAATATCTGTAAGCATCTACATTTTGATTACCCACCATACCGTAACCTACACGAAATTTAAGCTGATTTAATTTTTCAAATCCTGAAAGGAAATTTTCTTTAGCAATATCCCAGCTTCCTGCTATTGAAGGGAAAGTTCCCCACTTATTATTTGGACCAAATTTAGAAGAACCATCTCTTCTTATTGTACCTGTAATATTATATTTGCCATCATAAGTATAGTTCGCTCTTGCAAAATACGATTGGTTTGAATAATCTGTAAAATTCGAACCTAACTGTGCATTATCTTTTTGATATGCTCCTGATAATGCCATATAGGTCAAATCATCGCTAACAAATCCGCGAGCTCTAACATCAGTAGTATTTCCTGAATTACTCATTACAGAAAATCCTCCCATTACACTTACGTCATGCTTTGCAACAAAAACTTTGCTATAACTTACGGTATTATCCCACTGATAATTAAATTGTGAATATCTATAGTGGTGCGCTTCCCCATTCATAGAATTTCTAAGTGACTGTCCTGTGTAACTTGGTACATAATCAAAATTTGCCTGATCTGTAATATCTACAGATAAATTGGTTCTGATATCAAGTCCTTTTACTGGTTTTGCACTTAAAAAATTACTGCTTGTAATTCTATTACGTGTACTTGTATTTATGATATCAAGACTTTTTATCGGATTATAAAGGTTTTGGTCAAATACTTCACCGTATCTAAGATAAGTAGCCTTAGGGTCTATAGGCAATAATGGATTTGCTCCCAATGCCACACCAAAAGCACTGCCTTCCTGATAATCACTCTTACTTCTTGAAAAAGTAGTATTGGTACCAAACTGCAGCCATGATTTTAAATCCTGCGTAAGGTTAATTTTTCCATTATATCTTTTAAAATCAGAATTTTTAAGAAGTCCTTCCTGGTTAACATAATTAAAACTTACGAAATAAGTTCCCTTTTCTCCCCCGCCGCTAAAACTTAAATTATGATTTGTTTGAAAACCTGAACGCGTTACCTGATCCAGCCAATTGTAACTTTTACCAGTTCTGTAAGATTCCAGTTCATAAGGTGCAAATACAGTCGAACCATCTGATTTAATTTGATTAACATAAGCAGCACGATCAGCTCCAGGATTCTCATCCATATAACGATTTGCATAAGCATCAACTCTTAGATCAAATAACTGCTGGCCATTCATCAACGGGATAGTTTTTGCAAATTCAGATACACCTGTCCATGTATCATACTGTATTTTTGCTTCACCCGATCTTGAACCTTTTTTTGTCGTAATTACGATTACTCCATTAGCTGCTCTTGAACCATATAGTGCAGTAGCAGAAGCATCTTTAAGAACTTCCATACTCGCAATATCGTCAGGATTAATGTTTTCAAAATTACTGTCGGTAACTAAACCATCGATTACAAATATTGGGTTACCGCCAAAGTTCAAAGAGTTATTACCTCTAATTCTTATTGAACCTGTTTGACCAGGCACAGCACTTTGCTGCACATATACTCCAGAGGCACGTCCTTGCAGCGCCTGCACTACGTTTGGAGTAGGAACCTCTCTAAGCTTATCGCCAGAAACGCTGCTTACTGCACCCGTTAAATCTCCTTTTTTCATTGAGGCTCCAACTATTACTATTTCATTTAATTCCTGTGGACTTGGAATTAAAGAGACATTAATTTCCGATTTATTGGCTGCAACGGTCTGCGTATTAAATCCTATAAACTTGAACTCTAAAGTTGAGCCGGATTTAACGTTTGACAATTTATAACTGCCATCTATGTCTGTTACTGTAGAATTCTGTGTACCTTTTACCAGAATTGTGGCACCCGGCAATGGTAAATTTTCATTATCTGTAACTTTACCGGTTATGGTTTGGGAGTAAAGTGTCCCGACTGACATCATAACTACTAAGAAGCATAAGTATCTTATTGCAATTCTCATAATAATTTGGTTTTTTAGTTAATAAATTAGTGAGTTAGTTTTATTCTTTTTATTGAGCATTAAAATATGAGAAAACGAATTGACTTATACTATACTATACTACAACATTACAAACATACAAATATTTTCATTACATCCAAATTTATGTTTTAAGAATTTCATATTTTTTTTGATGATTTATTTCGGCTTTAACAGAAATACCAAGCTTTAAAAAGGAAAAAGAAAATAAAGGAATAATTAATTTAAAGAAATCTCAGACAAAACCGAATAGCGTTTTAATCTAAAACAAAGAAAACAGGTATAATTTACCTGCAAAATCAAAAAGGCCTTTTTGAACAATTTTCAAGATATTTCAACCCAAATATGAATAAAAAAAGACGCATTGCTGTGCGTCTCTACAAAAAATTGGGATGTTTGAATTGTCAATTTTATAATTAATTATATCCACAACGCATATCCGTAGAGGCGCACAGCAGTGCGTCTACGTCAAGTATATCAAATATTGTGGTTACGTTACGCAAGACGCACTGCTGTGCGTCTCTACATAAACCTTTGTCCCTTTGGACCTTTGTCGCTTTGTCCCTAAAAACTCAGAACCTTAGAATCTTATAACCTCAGCACCTAAAAACTAAGCTATCCCCCATTTCGAAAACAAAACAAAAATACTCACCATACCAATTATTAAAGCAGTAAAGTACCAATAGCGATTTTTCCAAGGCGACAATTCAACCGATTCTAATTTTATTTCGACATAATTATATTTCGGATAAAACTTAGAAACCAGCAGCATGCATACAGAAGTAAGCACAAATAAAAGTGCCAGCATGTGCAGATAATGTAATTTAATATCGAATATGTAGTTAAAAGTAATATAGCCTAAAATAAAAAATATCATTCCCATTTTTGCGGCCTGCGGCGGTACTTTCTTGAATACAAAACCAATCAGAATAATGGTAAAAATAGGCAGGCAGAACATACCGCTCAATTGCTGTAAATAAGTATAAAAACCAGCTTTGCTGAACAATATAAAAGGAGCCGAAAACATGGCTAAAGCCGATACAATGATTTCGAATTTACGTCCGGTATAAACTAAATGTTTCTCTGTTACTTCTTTGTTTTTCTTCTCTAACCACGGTTTATAAAGATTCAACACAAATAATGTACTGCTGCTATTAAGTCCAGCATTAAAAGTACTAATTGCTGCTCCCAAAACAACTGCGGCCGTTAAACCAATCATAACTCCGGGAAGTGTGTCTTTGATAACAAGTGGGAAAACTTCGGCTGTATTTTCTAGATTTTGGTAAAGATGAACCCCAACTAATCCGGGAATATTAATGATAAAAGGACATAGTAGTTTTCCTAAACAGGCAAGTCCCATTCCTTTTTGACTGTGTGATAAACTTTTTGCCGAAAGTGCCTGCTGTACAATAAACTGCTCCATTCCCCAATAGTACAGATTCATTATAAACATTCCTGTAAAAATGGTACTTAACGGAATTTCATCCTTTGGTCCGCCAATAGAATTTAAATGTTCTTTATGTTCTGAAAGTAAAACATGAAGCCCTTTGAACCAATCTCCATTTCCTAAAAATTTAAATCCAAAATAAGGAAAAGCAATACCAATCGTCAATAAGCCAATACTTAAAACGGTATCACTAATCGATATGGCTCGCAAACCTCCTAAAACCGAATAAGCGCAGCCTGTAAGGCCTATCAGCCAAACCATAACCCAGATATTCTGCCAGTAGGTTAATTCTAAAGGATATAAAAAATTGAACATTCCGGTTAGAGCGACTGCACCGCCATATAATACTGCCGGAAGTAAATTGACAATATAACTGCATAAAAAGATAATCGACACGAGTCTTTTAGTCGAATCGTCATACCGTTTTCCCAGATAATCCGGAATTGTCATGGCTCCGGTACGAAAATAAATAGGCAGAAAAAACTCGGCAACAAGAAGCATGGCCAACACAGAACTTACGCCCCAAGCCATAACGCTCATGTTGTTAGTGTAGATGGATTCGTTTTCGCCTATAAATTGGTTGGCGCTTATATTGCTGAGCAATAAAGCGCCTCCAACTATAAAAAAGTTATTGTTATGATCTGCAAAAAAAAGTCCGCTTGTGGTTTGTACCTTTCTTTTTCGTGTTTTTATGACTGAAATAACAGCGACTAAACCTGTAATCAGTAAAAAACTAACAATGGATAAAACATTCATAAATTACAACGAATTTCTATCAATAAGAATTGTTGGAATAATCTCTTGTGTCTTTTTTCTGTTCAACACAAAATCAGCTGCTCTTTTTCCCATTTCAGAGAAATCTGTAGAAAATGTGGTTACACCGTCAAAGATGATTTCTTTTACAATATCATCGTTGTGCGAAATAAAACCAATGTCTGTACCAATCTTAAGTCCTTTTATTTTAGAGTCTTTCAGCATTTCCCAAAGTTCGAGATTGTGAATCGTAAAATACACTTTTCCTTTTTCCAGAGAACCTGCGGTGTATTCTTCTTTTATAACTCCTTTGATATCATAATCCTTCATGAATCTTTTAAATGAATTTAAAATTTCATTAGGTTCTGCAGACGAAGGCTTGAAGAAGAAAACAAGTTCATCGTACTTTTTAATTTTATCTTTAAGCTGCACAAAAGCGTTGTATGACGAATCTCCAAACTCTTGTGCAACATAATTGTAATCTTCATCTGTTTCTATAAAACGGTCAACCAGCAATACTCTGTTTGTTGGCAGCTGTTTTAAAACATCCGGTGTTTTTTTATTCGGAATCGGAGCGATAACAAACATTCCGTATTTTCCTTTTATACTTTGAATAATATTTTCGAACGTATCAAAATTATTGTGATGGAAAAAGATATCCAATTGTACATTTTTTCCAAGCCCTTTTCTGAAATTTTCATAAAACGTTTCCTGAAAAATATCAAATGCAAATATCAGCAGCGCCACTTTCAACTCTTGCTTTACATCGTTTGTAGCAACGAAATATCCAAGTCGGTTTTTTGATTCGATAATTCCTCTGTGAACAAGTTCTTTATAAGCTTTGGCAATAGTTTCTCTTGCAAAACCCAGTTCGCTTATAAAAGTATTTACAGATGGAAGCAGATCACCTTTTGTTACTACCTTTTCATCAATGGCATTAATTATTCCCTGAACCAGCTGCTCGTGTTTGGATAGGGAATTAATTGATTCAAGGTTTTTTATCTGTTGAATAATTTGCTTCATAAACGTTTTAATAGGTATTTATTTAGAAAATATATAGTACAAATATATACTAATGTTTGAAATTTATTTTAGGCCTTCGTGATTTTTAAAACAACGCTGTTATTTGATACTGTTACATTTGGATTAATTCCAACCTGCATTAAAAAATCACCAGAATAAACTGCTGTTTCTACAGAAGCTTTTTTATCTGGATACACATTGATTTCTTCTACTTTGTAGTTTTGTCCTGCTTGCAATCCTTTTAATTTTATCGGAAGATGTGTTCCGGCTTCGTATCTTGAATTAACCGAATAACTAAACATTACGGCTTCGTTTCCGTTTTTATTCACAAACATTACCGATGCTGCATCATTGCCCCACGGATTTTGCAAACGATATTGATCTCCCTGCCAGATTGTTCCGCTTAATGCATTGTAGTTTTTGATGGCTTGTTGTGTAAATGCTAAATCTTTTTCGTTTAAATCTTTAACCACAATATCAAAACCTAATCTTCCCATCATGGCAACATCTGTACGGTATTTTATAGACTGTTTTCCCCAGTCTGTAACGTGCGCAGCAATAGTAAGTGCCGGATAAAAATACGAGTATTCCCATTGCATGTATACACGCTCTAAAGGCTCTGTATTATCACTTGGCCAGAATTCAGTAAAGTATTTTAAAGCTCCATAATCCACTCTTCCGCCGCCGCCAGAACAAAGCATCATTGGCACTTTTGGATATTTTACGCGAATGCGTTCTAAAACTTTATAAAGTCCGTTTACATAATCCGTATAAAAATTATTCTGATTGTCTTTTAAATTACCTGAATAGGCGTTATAAATCACTGCATTACAATCCCACTTGATATAAGCCAATTCTGGATTTTGAGTAAAAAGATTATCAACAACTCCATAAACAAAATCCTGAACTTTTGGATTTGATAAGTCTAAAACCAATTGATTACGGAAATAATGTTCTGCTCTTCCCGGTTGTTTAATAACCCATTCCGGATGTTTTTTATACAAATCACTCGCTGGATTTACCATTTCAGGCTCAATCCAAATTCCGAATTTTACCTGATTGTTTTTCGCTGTTTTTACCAAAGTTCCAATTCCGTTTGGTAATTTCTTTTTGTTCACGTCCCAATCTCCTAAAGCTGCGTCATCATTATTACGTGGATAAGTATTTCCGAACCATCCATCATCTAACAAAAACATATCAACACCCAGTTTTTTACTATCGGCGATAAGCACTTTAAGCTTTTCTTCATCAAAATTAAAATAAGTCGCTTCCCAGTTATTCAATAAAGTTAAACGATCTCCTTTTCCGTCAAGGATTTTATGACTTCTTGACCAATCGTGCAAATTACGGCTTGCAGTTCCTTTTCCTTTTGATGAAAAAGTGTACCAAAATTTAGGCGTTGTAAATACTTCACTTTTAGCTAATTTATAAGCTGCCGCAGCATTATTAATTCCTGAAATAACACGAAGATTATTCAGCGGATCTAATTCTAAATCGGTTCTAAAATTTCCTGACCATTCTAAACCTGCAAACAAAACTTTTCCTTCATCTTCTGAAGCTGGTTTATCTAAAGAAACCATAAATACCGAAGGTTGAAATAAATTAGCACGAGATCCTAATTTAGAATCTAACACTTTGATTCCGTGCGTTAACTTGGTTTCTTCCGGCTGCATTTCTTTTGCCCAATCGCCATGATATTGGTTCAGGTAAAAGTTATTATATCCTTTAAGATATAAATTAGCCGAAGCATATTTATTTAAAGTAATACTTGCTTTTTCGTTATGCTGAATGGTTGTCCACTGCTCGATTACATCATTGTCAAAATAAGACTGGATAAACAAATGAACCTCAACCGGATAAACAGGATCTTTTAGCGTAATATCAGTTTGAAAAACTCCTGTACTAATTTTGTTTGTTTCATGACTTACGTATAACAAATCAAGCGAAGTATTTCCGTCAGCGTGCGTTACGGTAATGGCAGGTTCTAACAAATTTTTAGATCCCGATGCCGTATAAGCTGCATTATAAATACCCGAGTAATCTGTTCCCTGACGAAACTGAGCTTGTATTTTTGTGTAATCTGAATCGTTTGCCAGTTTTTCTCCTAAATAAATAGTGTTTATTTCTTTTCCCGGAGTTACTTGTAAAACCAATGCGTTGTTTTTTGTTTTTACTGTAATAATCTGCTGTGCAGTTACTGAACAATAACTCGAGAGAATAAAAAATGCTATCGCAAAAGACTGCCTTAAAGTGATAATGTGTTTTTTCATTTTATTATGTGTTATTTTCTTATTTCTTTTTTTGTGTAATTCCTTCCCAGTTATCGGTTCTAAAAGAAGAAGCCGGCAATCCCGAGGCATTGGTTAAATTTCCGTTTGGATTGTCTGCCCAATTGTATCGCACCGAAACCGGATTCGGAACTTCCTGTGCATATACTTCTACTTTTCCGTTGACAATTTTGGCTTCTGCCCAATGAAATTTTTGGTCTGCTCCTGCAATTGAAAATCCTTTTAAAGAATTGTCTTTTGCTTTTATATTTTCATTAAAATCAAAATCGATCGTAATCACATTTGCTTTAACAGAATACGATTTATAAAGCGGCCCCGAATAATCAATTTTAGTATTGTAAACTTTTGCCAAAGCAATATTTGCCAAACGTCCGCCTACATCTTGTTTATTTTTTGGATGAATGTCTTCTCCGTTTCCAATATCGGTTGTTACAGCCATTCCAGTATTTGGCAGTTTCAAAGCCATGAATTGTGCTTCTCGTAACTCTGCCCAATCTGAATTATCCGGCTGTTGTTTTTGCTGTTTATAATTAGCCAGCTGGACAAACAAAAACGGAAGGTTTTTATCTTTAAATTTAGCTCTCCAGTCGTTTATCAATAGCGGTAATAATTTTTGATATTGAAAAGCTCTTTCCGCATTGCTTTCTCCCTGATACCAGATTACTCCTTTTATTTTATAATCTAATAAAGGTGAAATCATCGCATTATAAATCGCACTTGGTCTGTTTTGTCCTTGCGCCAAATACGGTTTTTCCGGTAAATCTTTACTGTCTGCACCAATATTATATTTCCAGTCTCCGGCTAACGAAAGAGTTTCATTTTCAGATTTTAATGTAATTTTTTCATCGGCATAAACTCCTCCGTTTCCTGCTCCGTCAAAAACTCTGATTGTGATGGTGTTTTCGCCTTTTTTCAGAAACTTAGCCGGAATTGTATAACGACGCTCTACATTATAACCTTTGGTTTCGCCAACATAATTTCCATTTATCCAAAGTATATCATCATCATCTGCATAATAACTCAGGTTAAAATCTTTACTATTATCAGAGATTGTAAACTTTTTTCTAAACCAGATTATTCCATCAAAATTGGCTAATCCGTTGCTGTCAAAAAAAGAAGGCAGTTTCATGATTTTCCAAGATGTATCATCAAAGTTTTCTGTTGCCCAAATTGCTTTTTCCTGCTGCATTCCTTTGTCGGCATTTGCAACTTGTTTTTCCCAAATAGCTAAATCAGCATTGTATTTTTGCTGTAAAGCTTCTCTGTTCGTTTCAGATTTCATGGCTTCGATTTCGGTATCAAAATCATGAATTGTACTTAACGCTCCAGAACTTGTCCAGGCTTCTATAAGCGTTCCTCCCCACGAAGAATGAATTAATCCTATCGGAATCTTTTTTTCTTTGTAAATCTTTCTGGCAAAAAAATAAGCTGTTGCGCTAAAGTCGGCAATTGTTTTTGGACTGCATACATTCCAGCCGTCGTGCTGTACTTTTAATGTATTTAATGGTAAAGTACTTTCAATATGTTCGGCTTGTAATAATCGTATTTGAGGGAAATCAGCGTTTTGAATTTCTTCTTTATAATTATCTATTTTTCCCCATCCTTCAAGAGGCATTTCCATATTGCTTTGCCCGGAACACAGCCAGACTTCACCAATTAAAATATTTTGAAGCGCTTTTACATCTCCGTCATTTATAGCAATAGAATACGGTCCGCCGTAAACAGGCGTTTTTAAAACCACATTCCATTTGCCATTTACAACATTGGCTTTATATGTTTTTTTATCCCAAGAAGTTGTAACCGAAACGGATTGCTTATCACTTTCTCCCCAAAACGGAACTGCGCTTTTTTGCTGCAATACCATATTATCTGTAAAAAAAGAAGGCAGTGTTACGGCAGCATTTACTGCATTTACCGAAAGTATCACCAACGATACAACTAAAATGGTTTTCTTAAAAAAATGTCTTTTCATATACATTCAATTAACGATTTATGATTTTGTACAAATGAGCATCTTTAGAACCAAGACTTACATTTATATTATTTTTTACATTAGTATTTTGATTTGTAAAAAGATTCTGCAGTTGATAATTACCCTTTTTTATACCCAATCTTTCCAGAGAAAGCGAATAATTTTTAGGTGTGCTACCATAATTTAAAACCGCTATATACCAATCGTTTCCTATTTTTTGTTCGAAAACTTCTGTGGTATGTTTTCCTGTATTTCCTTCTACCGGACGAAAAGCGACTCCGTGAGAAACAATTTTAAGCAGTTCTTTATTTTGAAGCCATTCTTTTGCACGTACGCTCCAAATTCCATCTTTACTGTAATCGTCTCCGGTAATTAAAGTTCCTGTAATAACTGCCGAAATTAATCGGGCGCGGTTCTCTCCTTCTGTTACATCTGCAAAAACCACATGATCGGCATCAATATAATCATAGGAATAAGTCTGCCACCAGCCATAATTTACGCTATTCAGCGTGTATTGAGTATGTTCGATTGTTTTCCAGGCATCGCATGCAATACGACGGACGTGGGCATAACGAGATGTTGCCATGTTTGGGGAAATAGCAGCATAAATAAGCATTTGTCCGTCTAATGCATTTACCAAATGTTCCATTCCCACTTTGTAAGCCTGCATTCCTGTAGTAACATTTTTATCGTAAAACGAAGTAGATTCTGCGGCAGCGTGACCTAAAAAGTCAATTTTGATCATTTTAAAACCGCACGCTTTTAGTTTATTAATGACATAATCAACACGCTTCAATGTTCCCGGATGTGTTGGGTCAATCGCTCTGGCGCCGTCAAAATCAAAATAGGTGTTTCCGGTTTTGGTCCACATCTCTCCAAAAGTATAATCACTTCCTTCGGCTTTGCGGTTTGGGCCATCTTTCCATCCCCAATCTGTAAAAGGCGCCCAATATGCTCCCGGTTCTAAACCTTTACTTTTACAATAATCTGCGAATTCTTTTAATTTGCTGAAATCTCCCGTAAAACCGCCTTTTACCATATTGTCCCAAAAAGAATCTAAATCGATATAAGCCGTATTTCCTACTCTAAACTGCGGGATTTCTTTTGCAAAAAAGTCTGCAACCTTTGTCGTATTTTCAAAATTAATTTTCTCCATCAAAACGCCCCAGCTGTTCCATCCGACCGGAGTTGGTTTGTCCCACTCAAAAACATAAGGCTTTTCTACAATGCGGTTCGTTTTAGCATATTCTTCCATACCATTTCGCCAATCTGAATAATAACCCACAAAGAATTTTGGAGATAAAACTTTATTGCCTTTTACCAAACCGTGTGCAATACTGTCGCGTGTAATTTCTTTTTCAGCATATCCTGCCCATGCAGAAAATAAAGTTTCTGGTTTTTTATTGGTAGTTTTTACGGCACTTTTCCAAACCGTATGTTCCAGAGAATCTATAATAAAACCATTTCTGGAAGTATTATTGAATAAAATTCCAACTTCGGCACTTGTATTATTCGAAATTGTATCTAACTTTTTTGAATTATAACTGATAAAGGCATCATTATCATAAGGAACAAAAACAGTTTGCAGATTTTCTATTTTATCAAAACTGATTTTCCCTAAATCTAATGGCGAAATATAATTGGCTGCGATTTGCTGCCCTGCGCCTAAAATTTCGATTTGAGTTATAAAATAGGACTGATTGTTATAAGTATAGAAGTTTTGGATTAGAGTTGGGTTATTTTTATCCGTATAAGTAAGTGAGTATTTTGTTCCTTTTCCTAAATTATCATTCAAAGTTTCTTTTGATAAAACTGCCTCTGAGTAATCAGTAACCGAAATTGTTTTACCATTTACAATAACTGAAGCTTTGGCATCTGAAAAAATAGTTTTCCCAGATTGGCTAACGGCAATTGTTTTTTGTTTTGCTTCATAAGTTATGATTCCGTTTTTCCCAAAAATCATTTTAATGTCTTTTTGAGCTAAAGCCGAATTAAAGAAAAATGCCACAAACAAAATGGACAAAAACACATTTTTGAACAGAAAAAAATTGGATTTCATTAAATGGTTATTTTGGTTATTATACTATTCTATACTACAATGATACAAATTAAAATTTATTTCGCAAGCACTTCAAAAAATATTTCACTAAATCTTCTTTTGAAAAGGCATTAAAAAATAATTTATACGATTAAAAAATTAGCATTTCAATCTTGCTTTCCCCTTAAAAATAAAGCATATAGCTACTAATGTATTCAATTTGCAGCTAACGCAGCCGAAAGAAATTTTTATTTCCTGAATAATTGTAAATTTTACAATTTTTTCAAATAATTTCAAAAAATAGCACGATAGATATCCACAATATTACGCTTCTCTTTGGTCAAAATATTCCAACTTCAATGCTTGTTTTCTATTTTTCACCAAATTGATTATTCAATTTATCCATACTTATTTTAAAGATTATTTAAAAACGAAAAACATAATTCTGGCAGCTTCAAAAATAAAATACCTCAAATTTTTAACAATATATTATTATTTTTCTTATCATTGTAGCACAGTATAGTATAGTACTGCATTCTAACTGTCTAAACCAAAATTATTATGCAAGAAAAAATTACAAAACAAAGATTATTTATTAAGGCATTGTTTACCACTGCAATGCTCTTTATAGCGTTATATACTTCAGCTCAGACTTATGAGTTTGAAAACGGTACACGTACTAATAGCGCTGACATACAAAACTGCGATTCCTGTTCCGGCAAAATTGTCGGCAATTTGGGAGGCAACAGCAGTGTATCTACAAATGTTACGGTTTCGGCTGCGGGTTTGTACAATCTTCAATTATTTTATTGTACCGGAGATCCGCGTACCATTCGATTAACGGCCGGTTCAGCTTCAGCAATATCAATTCCGTGTGATCCAAGCGGCGGATGGAGTACTGCCGCGTCTAAAAACATAAGCGTTTATCTAAACAGCGGAACCACAACACTGCTTTGGGACAATACAAATTCATGGGCGCCCAATTTAGATAAGTTTGTTTTAACGCCGCTTAGTTCTTCGAGTCTTCAAACTATTACTTTTGGTACAAACAATAGTATCGTTTACAATTTAGCTACGAAAACATATAGTGTAAAATTTAATGGAGCTACGGTTATTACGAATGCATCTGCTTACGCAAATAGTGATCAGCAGTATTTGAGCGGTAACTTTGCTACAGCTGCTTACACATCAGCACCATTTACAGATAATATTGGAAGCGGAACAAAACATATTTTTACGTTAAGCGGTAATTATACTTTAGGTATGCAGCAAATATTTTATACATATACTAATAAAGAATATGTAGCGGTACAAGTTGTACTTACCGGAAATGGATCGAACTGTTATAGAATGTCTCCTTTAACAAGTTATCAGGTAACGCCAAATTTTGGTACAGGCGATACCAGAGCTGTATTTGTTCCTTATGATAATGATGCCTGGATTCGCTATAATGCTAACGCTTTAAACTCGGCTGATTTTACTGCATCTGAGGTTACGAATATCTACAATAATACCAATCGTAAAGGTTTGGTTATTGGCTCTCTTGAACATACAAAATGGAAAACAGGTATTACAGTAAATGGCGGCGGTGCATCATCTGCTTATGTTTCGGTTATAGCAGGATGGACAAAGCAAGATATAACAAGGGATAAACGTGGTCATGGCTGGGTAAATGTGGGTCAAACAAGCTGTCCTTCGCCTAAAGTAATGATAAATGCGGGTGACGACTGGAGAACAGGTTTTGAAGAATTTGCTCAGGCAAATGCCGCATTGCAGCCCAAATATATTTTTGACTGGACGGCACCAAAACCTATCGGCTGGAATAGCTGGGGCGCCATGCAGACTAGTATAAATTTAACGAAAGCAAAAGCAGTTGTAGATTATTTTCATGATGACTGCCCTGCATTCAAAACGCAAGACAATACTTTATTTATAGATCTTGATTCTTATTGGGATAATATGACCGATGCTCAACTTGCACAGTTTGTTACGTATGCAAAAAGCAAAGGTTTTAAAGCGGGTATTTATTGGGCTCCTTTTGTGGATTGGGGAAAATACAATCGTCAGGTTGAAGGAAGTTCATACAATTACAATCAATGTTGGACAATGGTTAACGGAGCTCCACTTGAACTGGATGGTGCGTATGCAATGGACCCGACAAGTCCGGGAACTAAAGCCAGAATAAAATATTTTATAAATCGCTTTAAAGCAGCAGGTTTTGAAATGGTTAAAATTGACTTTTTGACTCACGCTAGTGTCGAAGCAGACAGCTTTGTAAATTACCAAATTCATACGGGTATGGAAGCGTATCAAGAAGGTATGAAATATTTAGTTGATGAAATTAACGGAACAATGCTGGTTGAGGCTGCGATTTCTCCAAATTTAGCAACCGGTCCGTTTGTTCATGTGCGTCGTATTGCTTGTGATGCGTACAGCACAATCAGCGATACTGAGTATACTTTAAACAGTACAACTTATGGCTGGTGGCAAAATCAGATTTATGATTATCTGGATGCAGATCATGTTGTGTTTGGTAATTCTTCTATCGGGCAAAATCGTGCGAGATTATTAAGCAGTGTGGTAACAGGAACTGTTACAACGGGTGATGATTTTTCTGTTGCAGGTGCATGGAAAGCTACAGGACAGAATCTTTTACAAAATGATGATGTTATGGATGCAGCCCGTAATGATATGCATTTTATTCCGTCTGATGGTAATACGGGATACAATGCCGCGAATATTTTCTACGCAACACACAACAATGTTACTTATGTTGCCGTATTTAATTACAGCAATGCTGCGACAACAAACAATATTAGTTTAAGCCGAATTGGCTTAGGTTCTGGAACTTATAACGTTAAAGAACTATATTCCGGGACAGTAAGTACGGCACAAGGTACATTAAGTGCTCAGCTTCCTCAGGCCGATGCTGCTTTGTATGCTATTTATGACGGCCCAATTTTGAGCACTCCTGACTTTAACTGGGGAATTGCTGCTACAAACTATATTTTCCCTAATCCTGCTTCAACAACTTTCAGGATTAAATTTGATCATACGATTAGCGGACCTGCTGTTATTTCAGTATACGATATATCTGGTAAAGAAGTATCAAAAACATCTTTGGCTGCTGAAGATATGATTAGTTCTGAAATTCCGGTAAACAATCTTGCAAAAGGTGTTTATGTGGTAAAAGTTTCATCGGCAGATAATAAGGTTCAAAACTTTAAGTTTGTGAAAAAATAAATAGTTACTTCTTAAAAAAATCCCGATTTTCACTTCAAAATGAAAATCGGGATTTTTTATTTTGCAAATCAGAACCTCAACTTGTTATTTTAAATTATTCATATTTTTATTTATACAATTAATTACAATAACTTTGCAATTTCATTAAGCAAAATAAACAGCATGGACATAGTTAAATTTAAAATTACATCAAAAACGATAAAAGTAGAAGTACGCAATTCGAATAATTATGTTTTTAATTTTAATACTGCCTTAGATATTGCAAAAGAAGACAAAGATGTTTTATTAAAACTTTACCACGCATTAGATCTTTTGTTTAAGAAAGAAACTCCTCCGGAAAATAAAAATTACATTTCGCCGAATCAGACTAATATTCTGGATCAGATTTCGGCTGTTGATAATTTAGAAAACGAAGAATAAATAAAGTTCCCTATAAAAAAGAAGCCCTTAAATATTTCTATTTAAGGGCTTCTTTTTAGTATTATTTTTAATCAAATCGTTCTTTGTATTTTTTAAATAATGTATTCATTACTAAAAGCACTACTCCAACGCCCAGTAAAACTAATGCTCTTATAAGGAAATCGGCATTTGATAAATCGAAAAACATTAATCGAATTACACAGACACCAACTAAGGAAAGTGAAACGTAACGGAAATATTTTTCTTTCAGGATAATTCCGAGGATCAGCAATCCTAAAGATTCTAAAATCCAGAAGAAGGTCAAGATTCCTTTATCAAACGAAAGAAATAAAAACAATCCGATGCTAAAAGTAGCCGGATAAATAATAATACTATTTCTTAATTTGAAATCTTCAATGTATTTGTAAATGATAAAAATATACAAAGCAAGCAGAGCAAATATGATCAAATAAACGAATTCAAATTTAGCTTCGAAATAATTAAAGCTTACAAAAGCTAAATGAAAGTTAGCCAGCAAATAGTAAACAATGCTGATTTCTTTTTTGTTCCCTATTTTTTTATAATAAAGCAATAGATTCACAATAGCTGTCGCCGCCCAAAATACAGGAAGCCATTTATGTTCCAACTGGGAAAACATAATAATAGAAAGCCAGATATTTACCGCTATTTGGTAATCTAGCAGCAAGGATTTAATAAACTCTTTTTTCTTTGTCAGAAAAACTAAAACAATCAATAATACAATTGCCGAAAGTTGTAAAACCCAATCCTGCAAAGTAAAATGATTGAGTACTTTGATACTGTAATACACAGAAGTTAAAATAGATAAAAGCCCAATAACCAATATTGATTCTGAAACCAATTCTATTTTTTTGTATAAAATCAAACCAAAATTAAGAATTGCCAAAAACATAAATAGTAAAGGCAGATAGACTATTTCTACCTGAATAAATAATAAAGCAATTATCCATAAGTTTTGAATAAGAGGTAAAATTGCAATAAACATTTTCCCTTGTTCTTTCTGACTCTTCATCTGCAGATAACTATAAGCGGCAGATATCAAAACACTTATTGTTTGTGTGATATAAAGTATATTTTTATTCAACCCTTTATCTGCATCAAAAACAGCTAAATAAATACTTAAAAGCACGCAGCCTATCAACAGTATAAAAGAATAGATATTATAGCGTTTCATTTTTTCGGTTTTTTGGAAAATCCAAAAAGTGACCAACGCTAAACTTCCTAAATAAACCGGAATATAATCTATTTGAATACAAGAGAATCCAAAAACCAATGCATTAAAAAGAATGAATTCAGAATTTAGTGTGCCGAAATTTTTCCAGTCTAAAATTTCTTCATTCGATTTATTCCTGATTTTATCTGCAAACAAAATGTAAACTTCGATAACAGAAAGCCCAACGGCGGTTAGAGCAATTTCGGTATTATTTAAAAACTGGGTATTGTATAAAAACAAGGCACTTCCGAATATTGAAAAAGCAAGACAAAAAAGATATAACAATACTTGATTGTCATTAGAAAGTGATTTTCGTTTAAACTGAATCCAAAGAAATTCGTGATTTAGCAGCGCAGCAGTAAATAATCCGAAAATTTGAATAATATCATAACCCGCTAAATATTTATAATTAAACAAAACTAATAAAGCATTTACACCAATAATCCCAATGGTTTTTATGGTATGCTCATTTGTATAAAATAATTTTACAAACCAGTTAAAGGTTATCACAGCAATAATTCCTAAAGCAAAAACCAGGTCTAAATTAGATTTAGAGTTTTGGAAAATTAATAGTAAACCTGCAATTATAGTTGTGTTTAAAAATAGGAATCGTCCTAAATCAAAAGTATTGGTTTTGAATTTGAATCGTAATAAACACCATAATAAAGCAAAAAACACAAGAGGATAATAAAACGAAATTTCGATCGTATGATACCAGCTTACAAAAAACAATGCAGAGAACAGCACAGAGAAAATTCCGTTTAAGCTCAAATCTTTCTTAACAATTAAAGAATCAATTTCTAAGAACTCCTTTTTTACAGCGCAGAAAACAGGAACGATTAATGTAATTAAAGTCATAACAATCAACGACACAAAAGTACTGGTGCTATTCGTTTGCTCAAAAGGTGCATTAACCTGCACAATAAAGAATCCAAAAATGATTAAACCTAAAATGTGATTAAGCCCTAAAAATATTTTATGCAGCAAAGTTTCTCCGCTTTTGTAAACGATAAATAAACAAGTGATAACCAAAAAGTATAATACGCAAGCAATAACATCAAAACCTACTTTCCAGTCGTTAAGCATAATAATACTTAATGAGAAAAGTAAAAATGAAACCATTCCGTCTAAATGATACAGCCAGAAAATCTTTTTCTTTCTGGCAAAAAGAGCAGCAAAAAGGCAAAGAATTCCCGCAGCAAACAAAACAAATATTTTGATTTTACTTCCGGTTGAATGCAAAATTAAACCTAAAGCAAATAAAATCCAGTTCGTAAGATGTGTTATAAAAGCAATTCGGTCAAAGCGTGTATTCGCATAAATGCTTCGGTATTGCATGTACATACAACTTACTGAAACCAAAATAATGCCCAATATCGCAAATATATTTTGAGACGGACTGAGACTATGTACTCCTTGTGTAAACCAAATATCAAATATTATAAAGGCAGAAATAACGATCAATAAATGATATTCCCATTTTTCTTTATACGCTAAAATAATTCCCGCCGTCGCGGTTAAAGCTGCCAGCAAAAATTTAATCAGAAGTTTTTCGGGAATAACGCATAAAACCAAAATACTTAAAATGACATGAAGCGATAAAAAGGTTTGTTGTTTTATAATATACCCTACATATAAATTTATGGCAATTCCAACCCCAATGAGTGAATAAGCGAGCGGAATACTTTCTATAAAAGTAAGCGCGGGAATTTGCGAAGCGCCAAAACATCCAAACAAAAACAAACTTGCTCCGGCACTGCGAAGCCAAAGTCCCGTTTTAAACCATTTTTCTTTTTTCTTTAAAAAGAAATAAGAACCCACTAAAACTCCAGAATAAAGCCAAAGAATTAAAACCCTAAACATTGGCGAAACCTTCAAAGCTGTATAAATGCTTAAATAACCAATTCCTAAAACCATTATGGCGGTTCCTAAAATTCCTGTCCAGTTTTCGGCAAACTGCTGTTCTAGTTTTTTTATAAAAATTGAAAAAGCACTTTCTACATACACTTCTTCTTCCTTATGCTGAGGTTCCGTTTGTTTTTCAAATTCAGGAATTGACTGTGTTTCGATATTTTCTATCGGGGCAGGAGTTTCTTTCTCTTCAACAATTTTGTTGGTGTCACGAACAGGAATTCCTTGCGAATCAAAGCTTAAAGCAATTTTCTCTAAAGCTTCTTCATTAATCCTATTTTGTTCATCTTGAAGAACATCAAGACTATTAACAGGATCTGGAATTGGAGGTGAAATTTCAACTACTGGTGCAGGAATTTCTTCAATTTCAATTTTTTGCGGTAAATCAGCAGTAAAACCAAATTGGGAAATCTGTTTTTTAATCTCACTAATTTCATTTTTTAAAGAATTGTAATCTTCTCTGCTTTTTCTATAAAGAGAATCCAGATGTTCGTTTTCTTCCTTTACTTTCGAAAGACTATTAAACAGGACGATAACACAGACAAATAAGATAAAAAGTATAAAGTACTCCATAGTTTGAATTTTGACTTGGCGAATGTAGAATTTTACATGTATTTAATTTCTGCCAAATTTCTTCCTAAAATAGAATAGATTTTTGGATTTAAGTCTGTAATTAGAATAAAAATAAAAAAGTCAGATTTTGATAAACAAAAAATCTGACTTTTTTAAAACACTTTGAAGATTCCTCAATCAAAGTTTATTATTGATTTGCCCCGCCGTTTACCAGTAAATGCTGGCCGTTTACGAAAGAAGATAAATCACTTGCAAAAAATTCAGCAATATTAGCTACATCTTCCACTTCTGCCAATCTTCCCATTGGACAGCTGTCGATTAATGATTTTCTTAATTCAGGATAACTGTTTTCATCTGCAAAAATTCCCGAATGATCTACAGCAAACGGAATAATCGTATTAACCGTAATTCCTTTATGTCCAATTTCTTTAGATAAAACATCGACCATATAACGCGGCGTAGTTTTACTTCCGCCATAAATCGCCATTCCCGGAATTGGAAAAGCTGTTGTACTTGAAGCAATATAAATTATCCTTCCGTTGTTTTCTACTTTTTTCGCGGCTTGCTGCATTGTGAAATAAGCTCCTTTTGTATTGATAGAAAAAAGCTTATCAAACTGAGATTCTGTAAATTCTGCAACCGGAGTTTCTACCATTTCGATTCCGGCATTAGCAACAACAATATCAATTTTTCCAAAAGCTTTAATAGCTTCTTCAAATAATCTTTCGATATCGGCAACTACACTTACATCGGCCTGAACAGCAATTACTTTTACGCCCATAGCCGTAATGTTTGACACTACTTCATCTGCAGAAGCTTTGTCTTTTGAATAATTAATTACAATATTAGCACCTAATGATGCATATCTTTCTGCAATAGCTTTTCCTAAACCTCTGGCAGAACCTGTAATTACTGCCACTTTATTATTTAATATTTTCATGATTTTTAAATTTTAATTGTTGAATGATTTTGATACGATTTGAAGTGAAGAATCATTGAGCCAGGCAAATGTAAATCCTGCAATTACCGGAATCAGAAGGCTGACAATAGCCACAAATTCAAGTTCCGGATGTACTCCGAAAATGATAATCAATCCGATAAACCAAGCCGGAATACTTTTTAAACCTTCTATTTTGGATAAAAAAGCTAATGAACCAATGAATAAAAATACAGCCAGTTGAAAACCTGCAACTCCAATGAAGCTTTCAAAAAATTTCGCCGAAACCATTATTCCAACTCCCATCAGTATTCCGAAGATTATTTGTACGAAGACCGGAATAGAAGTTTTAATTGATTTTCCGAATAAATAATAACTTACCCAAGCCAGGAACATCGTCCACGTTGGCCATTGTAACATGAATGAAACCGTAACGGCAGCAGCGCCAAACAATCCTAATATTATTGCGTTTATGTATGTTTTCATAATTTTTAATTTTAAGATTAAGCCATTCCGCCGTTAACACCAATATTTTGCGCATTGATCCATTTTGCATCGTCAGAAGCAAGGAATACCACAACATTTGCAATATCATTTGTTTCTCCAATTCTGTTGAATGCTGATAATGACGCTAATCTTGCGATCACTTCTTCCGATTTTCCGTTTGTGAATAATTCTGTGTTTGTTGGTCCGGGCGAAACGGAGTTTACGTTAATTCCTCTTGAACCAATTTCTTTAGAAAAAACTCTTGTCAATTGCTCCACAGCAGATTTTGTGGCTACATAAGTCGCGTAACCCGGAAGCATAATACGATTTACAGAAGTCGAAAAATTGATAATACTTCCGTTATCAGCCAGTTTTGTAGCCGCTTCACGCATCGTATTAAAAGTTCCTTTAACATTGATATTAAAGTGACGGTCAAAATCTTCATCTGTAGTATCCTTGATTAATTTGGTAATCATAATACCAGCGTTGTTAATCAAAACATCGATTTTGCCAAAATGCGCGATACTTTCGTCAAAAAGATTTTTAACTTCTGCAGAATTGCTTACGTCTGCTTTAATGGCCAAAGCCTCGCCTCCGTTAGAAATGATTTCCTGAGCCAGTTTTTCGGCAGGTTCTTTACCTCCTGCATAATTGATAATAACTTTTGCTCCGGCCTGAGATACTTTTAATGCAATTGTGGCTCCAATTCCTCTTGATGAACCTGTAATTAAAACTACTTTGTCTTTTAAATTTTCCATGATTATTTATAAATTTTGTTATGTCATTATCGACAGTACAAAATTGCAAATAGACAGGAAGGTGGCTGTTGCGAAGATTACAGATTGAAATGCAAATTTCAAAGCATGCTATAAATCGGCAGACTTTCTATATTCCTCAGGCGAGGTTTTAGTGTTTTTTTTGAAGTAATTACTAAAATGCGAAGTTTCTATAAAACCCAATTTATAGGCAATCTCTTTAATGGAAAGCGTGGAATTTTTTAAAAGCGATTTTGCTTCTGCAATCAATTTTTCCGAAATCCAGTTACTAACTGATTTTCCGGTTTTACTTTTAATAACATTGTTAAGATAATTTTCATGAAGATTTTGTGCCAAAGCATAATCCTTTACCCGAAGCTGTTTATCCGTTTTTCCGTCCAGCAATTCCCTAAAATGCTGTTCGAGGTTTTTCTTGAAGTTTTTTACAATTTGAGAACTTTTATTTCCTTCGTATATCGGGTTATAATTGTTCCAAAAAGCTTCTTTTATCTTCAAAAGTAAAATGACCAAAAAACTGCCAATTACTTTATTTTTTATGGAAGATGTCGAAGCAAATTCTTTTTCCATTTGAAGATAAATTGTTTCAAACTCTTTAAAATCGGTTTCATTCAAGTTTCTCGGATAAACTGTTTCCGACAATAAAAAAGGAAATTCTTTGAAGATATCCGTATGAACATTTTCTTTTAAAAAGCTTTCTGTAACCGTTATCAAATAAACATCAGTAATCTCATCCCATTCAAAAGATTTAAAATGCCCCGGATTTGTAAAATATACCGTTCCCTGTTCTGTCGTAAACGAAACATCATCTGTTGTATATTTTCCTTTTGCATCTTTTACAAATAAAAAAGAAAAATAACTCGGCCTATATCCAATCGATTTAAAAGGCAGTACCGGATGCAGATCTTTTAAATTGTTGATTGTTAAACCATCATTGTCAATAATTTCGTTTACAGGAAGTCCCATATTTTTATAGGTTTCGTGTAAGTTTTTAAATAAAATTATTTCTTTAGACATTGGTTCCTCTTTGTAAGTTCAAGCGAATATAAGATTTTTTCACAAAAGCCCATTCGTTTCGTTTTCAGCATTCTGAACCTCTCAACAAAATAACTTTGGACTTTTCAACAAAATAACTTCTCTGCATTCTCCTGAAATTTGCCCTATAAAAATACAATCGATGATAAATTCCAATCAAAAAGTATTAGTTACCGGCGGAACAGGCTTTGTTGCTATACACAGCATTTTGCAATTACTCAATCGTGGTTACAAAGTGAGAACAACTGTTCGCTCGCTAAAAGGCAAAGAAAAGATTTTTGAAATGCTCGAAAACGGCGGCATTACAGATTTTAGTGATTTAGAATTTATTGAAGCTGATTTAACCAGTGATACTAACTGGACAGAAGCTATGATCGATTGCGATTACATTTTGCACATCGCCTCGCCTATATTTTTAAGATTACCCAAAAACGAAGACGAAATGATTCGCCCAGCCGTTGACGGCACTTTACGTGTACTAAAAGCTGCAAGAAACGCAGGTGTAAAACGTGTTGTAATGACTTCTAACTTTGGAGCTGTCGGCTACAGTCATAAAGATAAAAATTCACTTATTACTGAAGAAAGCTGGACAAACCCTAACGAAAAAGGACTTTCAACATACAATAAATCTAAAGTTCTGGCAGAACAAGCTGCTTGGAATTTTATGAAAAATGAAGGCGGTGCATTAGAGCTTTCTGTAGTAAACCCTATGGGAATTTTTGGACCTTCCTTATATCCTGATTTATCGAGTGGTTTTGAATTGCTTAAAAAGATATTAGACGGTTCGATGAAAGCAATTCCGGATATTCGATTAGGAATTGTCGACGTAAGAGATGCTGCCGAATTACACATTTTGGCAATGGAAAGCCCCGATGCAAAAGGACAGCGATTTCTGGCATTATCCGGCGGCACGATGTCCTTAATGGAAATAGTAAAACTGCTGAAAGAAAAAATGCCGTATGTAACCGAAAAGGCATCGACAAAATCTTTACCTACCTTTATAATACGTATAACGGCATTATTTAACGATCAGGCAAAAGCGATTTTGCCTTTAGTTGGTGTTTATCGGAATGCCAGCAACGAAAAAGCAAAAACAATATTAGGCTGGAAACCCCGAAGCAATGAAGAAGCGATAACCGCCACAGTCATAAGTTTAATAAAATGGAAATCTCTTAAAATATAAAAGATGAAAGTAATTATTACCGGTGTCACCGGAATGGTTGGCGAAGGCGTTTTAATAGAATGCCTTGAAAATAATCAAGTAGAATCAATATTATATGTGGGAAGAAAACCAAGCGGAAAATCGCATCCTAAACTAACGGAATATCTTGTTCCTGATTTTCTTTCGCTGAAAAGCGATGATACCAAGCTTTCTGGTTATGATGCGTGTTTTTATTGCGCCGGAATTAGCAGCGTAGGACTTGATGAAGCCCAATACACTTATATTACTTATGATACAACAATACATTTTGCAGAAGTTGTTCTCAACCAAAATCCGAATCTTGTTTTCAATTTTATTTCGGGATCGCACACCGATAGTTCTGAAAACGGAAAAGTAATGTGGGCGCGTGTAAAAGGAAAAACAGAAAATGCTTTGCAAAAAATGTCTTTCAAAGCACAATACAATTTCCGTCCGGGATTAATGAAACCGGATCCAACGCAAATTCACTTAAAAGGATTTAATAAATACATCAAATTCCTGTACCCGATTATGGGATTATTTTACACAGGCTGCGAAACCAGAGAAATTGGCCGCGCCATGATTTCGACAGCACGATTCGGATTCTCTCAAAAAATATTGGAAGCAATTGACATTAAAAAAGCCGCGAACTAAAAATGAAAAAGCGAATTCTAAAAATTATCAAAAGAATACTAATTGTTCTCGTAATACTAATTCTGATTCTTGGTTTCAGTACTTGGTTGTATATGCAAAAAGCAACATTTGGAAGTTTACCTTCAGACGAAAGTATGGCTCGAATTGAAAAATCATCTCATTATAAAAATGGAGAATTTCAAAATAATACTTACACACCAACATTTGCGCCCGGTTATACTTTTTGGGGCGTAATACGAAAACAGCTTTTTGATAAAAAAGTTCCAACTGAACCTACCGGCAAAATTCCGTCGGTAAAAAGAGATTTGAAACATTTACCGGCAGATCAGAATTTGTTGGTTTGGTTTGGGCATTCTTCTACCCTTTTGCAAATTGATGGTAAGAAAATTTTAATCGATCCTATTTTTAGCGATAATGCATCGCCTATTCCGAATAGTGTAACCGTTTTTGCAGGAACAAATTCGTATCATGTTGAGGATTTACCCGAAATTGATTATCTGCTGATTTCTCACGATCATTACGATCATCTTGATTATGAAACTGTTTTGGCATTAAAAGATAAAGTCAAAACTGTAATTTGCGGTTTGGGTGTTGGCGCGCATTTTGAACGCTGGGGATATCCTAAAAATAAGATTATAGAAGAAGACTGGAACGATTCCATCACGGTTGGAAAAGATTTCACGATTCATACACTTCCGGCAAGACATAAATCTGGTCGCGGATTCACACAAAACCAATCTTTATGGGCGTCATATTTAATTAGTTCTCCCAAAATGAAAGTATTTTACAGCGGCGATGGCGGTTACGATACACATTTTGCCGAAATCGGAAAGAAATTTGGTCCAATCGATGTTGCCATTATGGAAAACGGACAATACAATAAAGCTTGGCATTATATCCACATGCTTCCCGAAGAAACTCTTCAAGCCGCGAAAGATCTAAACGCCAAAAGTGTTGTTCCGGTTCATAATTCGAAATTTGCATTGGCTAAACATAGATGGAACGAACCGTTAAATGAGATCACTCGTTTAAATGAAAAATATCACATTCCGCTGATTACGCCTATTATGGGAGAAATCGTTAATTTTGATAGTCCTAAAGTATTCCAACAATGGTGGAAAACTAATCCTGAAAAATAAACGCTTTATGAAATATACAGAAATCAAAAGTTGTTATATAGGTCCCGAAATATCGCCGGAACATTTTATTGCAGAACATTTCTTTTTGTATCTGGCAAAAGGCACTATTGAAGGTTATGACGGAGTTAGTAAATACAACTTAAAACCAGGCGAATACTGCATTGCCCGAAAAAATCATCTCGCACGATACAACAAACAAAAACAAAACGGAGAATTTGAAAAAGTCGTGGTAATTTTTGATACTGAGTTTTTAAAAACTTTTGCCGCAAAACATAAAACCAAAGCTCAAAAAAGTGAAGATGAAGCGGCATTTTTTGCTTTAAAGAAAACAAATCTGGTTCCGAATTTCATTCTTTCCTTAATGCCTTATTATAATGATGGCGGCGAAATCGACGAGACTTTTTCGAATATAAAACGGGAAGAATTGCTTTTGATTCTTCTAAAAGAAAATCCGCAATTGACAGACATTTTATTTGATTTTGCGCCGCCGGAAAAAATAGATTTAGAAGCTTATATGAACCGTAATTATAAGTTTAATATCAGCATGGAACGTTTTGCGTATTTAACCGGAAGAAGTATTTCGGCTTTCAAACGTGATTTTGCTTCCATTTTTTCAGATACTCCAAGCCGCTGGCTCATTCAGCGTAGACTAAAAGAAGGTTATTTTTTAATGGAAAAGAAAGGCAAAAAACCTTCGGACATTTATCTTGATCTTGGTTTTGAAGATCTCTCCCATTTTTCTTTTGCTTTTAAAAAGAAATATGGGTTTTCGCCATCTGATATTTTAAAATCGATGAAGAAAATATAAACTTAACTAACTAATAGACAACACCATACTTCCCAAAAAAAATAATACTAATCCATCGATTCCTCATAATTATTTCCTAAATTAGCTAATACTATTCTTCTTACAAAGAACTACTATGCAGATAATTACAAGAAAATACACCCCATAAAATGAATTAAAAAATTACAACGGTTTTAAAAAGAGAATAGAAATTTTTAAAATGCTTTATAAATTTAAAAACCATATTTATGAACAAAAAAATTCTTTTATCAGTTTGCATGATAGCTTTTATCGCCTGCAACAAAACAGAAAAAAAATCTATCTCCGAAAAAAATAATGAAACTCTAAGTGATGAGCAAATAATTCAAACAGTAAGAGGAGGCTATGAATTTGCATATCCTGTTATACTATTTTATGCCACTCAGCGAGTAATGACTAATACTGAAAAAATTGTCGTTGATAATGGACCTATGCGAGCTCCTATAAATCAATTGGTGAGTGCAAGTCATTTTCCGGATGCTAAGGATCATACCGTTATTAGAATGAATGTCGATACTTATTACACCTCATCCTGGATGAATTTAGAAAAAGAACCGTTAGTATTCCAGATTCCCAATACAAATAATCGATATTACCTCGTACCAATGCTGGACGCATGGTCAAACGTATTTTTTTCACCGGGAAAAAGAAGCACCGGTACTGAAGCCCAAACTTATTTAATTACAGGACCTGGATGGAATGGTCAGGTCCCTTCAGGAATGCAGCAGGTAAAAGCTCCAACAAATATGATTGTATTGCTTGGACGAACACAAGTTAATAGTCCAAAAGATGGAGCAGATATTGTTAGAAAAATACAAGAAGGATACAAAATTACACCATTAAGTGCCTACGGGAAACCCTATACTCCACCAAAAGGAACAATCGATCCTGCAATTCACCGTAAAGCTCCCGGAGATGCCGTAATGGATATGTCTGCAGAAGAATTCTTTAATACATTCAACAAATTACTCGTTACTAATCCGCCTGCCGCTGCAGACTCAGTAATTGTAAAAAAGCTAGCCCTTGTTGGTATTGCTCCCGGCGCCAAGTTTGAGATTTCAAAATTCTCAAAAGCGGTACAGGACTCTATAAATGTAATCTCAGATTGGGCAAAAACAGAAATGCTTAAAAATGGTTTTGGTTCAAGCAAAGCTGTTAATGGCTGGTCATTAGAACGTGGATTAGGGAATTATGGTACAAATTATAAATTTCGTGCCGGAGTCGCCTATACAGGCTGGGGCGCTAATCTCGATAAAGATGCAATGTATCCTTCTTCGACTGTTGACATCAACAACAATCCTTATGATGGTACCAAAAATAAATACATTTTACATTTTGATAAAGACCAGACTCCACCTACCAATGCTTTTTGGAGTTTAACACTTTATGATGCTACAGGATTTTTTTATGACAATTCTATAAATCGTTACTCCATTGGCGACAGAAATCCATTAAAGAAAAACAGTGATGGTTCTATAGATATTTATATCCAAAACGAAAATCCCGGTAATGACAAGCAAAACAACTGGCTGCCTGCCCCAAAAGCTAGTTTTAATTTAATGCTGAGGGTTTATTGGCCGAAAGAAGAAATGGTGAATGGGAAATGGAAAATACCTGGTGTAAAAAAACAAAACTAAAAAATTTTCAGCATTTTAAAATCGATGAAGAAAGTCTAGAATTCTATTTTTACTTTTGTATATAAACCTGTACATATGAAAAAAGTAATTCTAAACCTTGCGGCTACATTAGACGGATTTATTGAAGGTCCAAATGGAGAAATTGATTGGTGTATAATGGATGACGACATGAATTTTGATGCCTTCCTCAATAGCATCGACACTATATTTTACGGAAGAATAAGTTATGATGCATGGGGAAATTTTCAGGCAGATGAAAATGCTGATCCTGATGAAAAAGAAATATGGAAGAGCATTCATTCTAAAACCAAATTTGTTTTTTCGAGCCAAAATCGAAATGATGAAAATGCAGTTTTTATTTCTTCGGATATTGCCCGTAAAGTAGCCGAAATAAAAAATCAGGAAGGTAAAGATATCTGGCTGTATGGCGGGGCAAGTCTTATCAAGACCTTTATAAACTTAAACCTTATTGATATTTACAAAATTTCTGTTCATCCGGTTGCTTTAGGTTCGGGAAAGCCTTTATTTGAAAATTTATCAAAACGTATTGGCTTAAAACTAATTGATACCAGAGTTTTTAAATCTGGAGTTGTAGAATTGACTTATCAGCCGGAATAAGCAACAAATAAAAATAGTTGTATCTTAGCGGGAGCTTAACTTAAAATACCATGTCCATAACAACAGAAGCAGAATTAATCGGAATGAAAAAGGCAAGCGAAGCTGTAGCATACGCTTTAAGAGAAATGAGAAATTATGCCAAACCCGGAATTTCAACAAAAGAATTAGACGATTACGGCGGAAAAATCCTGAATGATTTAGGCGCAAAATCGGCACCATATGTAACATATGGATTTCCCGGCTGGACTTGTATCAGCGTAAACAAAGAATTTTGCCACGGAATTCCTTCTGATAAAAGAATATTGAAAGAAGGCGATTTAATCAATATTGATGTTTCGGCAGAATTAAACGGTTTTTTTTCAGATAATGGAGGTTCGTTTGTTATTGGAGAAGATATAAACCGTCATCAAAAATTGATTGAAGCTTCAAAAGAAATTCTGCATAAAGCAATTCACAATATAAAAGGCGGCGTTCGTATTTCTGATATTGGTTTTATAATGGAAACCGAAGCCAAGAAAAGAGGTTACAAAGTCATCAAAAATTTAACTGGTCACGGTATTGGAAGAGGTCTTCATGAAGCACCACACGAAATTGCCAATTACAGAGATAAATTTAACTTAACCAGATTTAAGAAAAATTCTGTAGTTGCCATTGAAACTTTTATCTCAACAACTTCTACAATTGCCGAAACTCTGCAAGACGGCTGGACAATGGTTGGAAATAAAGGTGGTTTTATGGCGCAGCACGAACATACGATTATTGTTACTGATAGAAAACCTATTATTTTGACAGAAATGAATGAGATTTGGAATTAAGGCTTATTAATATACAATGAACAAAAATATAGTCTTTGTTATTTTTTGCATCCTTTTTATTTCTTGTGGTAACATTGAAGAAAACAATCTCATTTCTGAATCTCAAAAGAACGAAAACTTTAGAATTACAACAACAGAAAAAGACTTAGATGAAAATAATCATTTACACTTAGAGAGAAAACAGTTTAAAGTTTTTGATAAATACAATAGAATAATAAATATTGACAATAATTCATTTCTTTTTTATGACCAGAATAATAAACTTATAAATATAAAATCAGTCTATAAAAGAGAAGGGAAAGGTTTAGCAAAAGTTATAAATGAAAAACGCATTTATGACTTAAATGGAAATCTTCGTTTTATATTGGATGAAAATGACACGACTTCTTATTTTACCTATAATCGGGACAAAAAACTTATTAAAGAAATTTACCCTCGCCAGGAAATATTTTATGAGTATAAAAACAATTTAATCTCTAAGAAAACAATTATTGAAGATGGCGACACATTGGAAGTTCATAACTACGCTTACGATAAATCAAAAAAATTGAATACAGACGTTTACGTTTTCAGCAAGAAAAACAAAATGAAAGTATTTTATAAATATTATTCCAATAATAAACTGTTTAGCAAAAGAGACAGTAGCTATTCCAAAACAAATGATCCAAATGAATATATTGAATTCCTTACTGAATACTATTATGATAAAAACGATTCGGTTGTTGAAATAAGGAAATCTGGAAGAATACTAAGTGAAAAGGTATTTAAACTACGTGGAAAAACAAAGTTCGAATACCTTACAAATCGTCCAAAATAAATTCAGATTAAAAAAAATCCTAACTACTCTAGCCATTCTTTAAATGCTTCGCACGCAATCTGCTTAAAAATTCAGGTGTAATTCCTAAATAAGAAGCGATATACTGCTGTGAAACTCTTTGCGAAATTGTTGGATAACGCGTTACAAATTCAATATATTGATCCATTGCCGTTGAAGAAACGGTTTTAAACAATCGTTTTTGCAATTTCGATAAATGCCTTTGAATCATCAAACGAAACATTCTTTCTAATTGCGGAACTTCGTTTATCAAATTCTCTTTAGACTGACGGGTTAAAACCAATAATTCGCAATCTTCAAGCGTTTCAATATACATATCACTCGGAATCTGATCTTCAAAACTGGTAATATCACTTACCCACCAATCTTCGGTTGCAAATTGCAGTGTAAGTTCAATTCCTGCATCATCAATAAAATATTCACGAATACAGCCTTTATTAATGTAAGCTTCAAAATTGCATACTTCGCCAGCCTGTAATAAGATTGTTTTTTTTGGAATCAGTCTCAATTCCAGACTGTTTTCAAAAATTTTAATCTCTTTTTCAGAAAGGCGGACAGACCTTGAAAGATATTCTCGTATTCTTTGAAACATTGTTTTACTGATTTACAAGATGTAAATATAAGATGATTTATTTATTAATATTTCTTGATCTAGTTTAAGAAATGAGGAAACAAATTATTTCATCTTTGAATCCCTAACATTTTATAAATCAAAATAATGAATGATCAAATTCTACACTTAAGAATTGCTTTAGCTTTATTGGCTATTGAAGATCTGATCCCCAGCTACATGGACGTTCAGGAAGACAAAGTAATTTCAAACGGAAATGTAGCCGTATGTATTATTGACGAAGAAGGAACCGTTTATGGCCGCATGTACGGAAATGATAAAGCCAGAAAAAGACAATCGTATAAAATTGCGTGGACAAAAGCGAGTCAGGTTTGGCTTACCGGAGTAAAAACGGGAGATTATGAAAAATTGGTTTTTAATAATATTGTAGATGAAAATGCGAACGGAATTGACGCTCCAGATCTTATTGGCTGGCAGGGCGGACAACCTTTAACCTTATCCGACGGAACAAAACTTTCTGTTGGTTTTAGCGGCTTTAGAGGCACTAGCGATTTAGAAATTGTAATTAAAGCATTTAAAAAAATATAAAAATTCAGCACAAAAATATGAGTTACATACCTGATTCAAACCGATATCAAAAAATGGAATACCGCCGCAGCGGTAAAAGCGGATTAATGCTGCCTGCCCTTTCTCTTGGTTTGTGGCACAACTTTGGCGCGATTGACAATATCGAAAACGCCCGTAAAATATTGCACACTGCATTTGATAATGGTATAAGTCATTTTGATTTGGCCAATAATTATGGTCCGCCGGCGGGATCTGCAGAGCAGACTTTTGGTCAATTATTTAAAGAAGATTTCAAACCTTTCCGTGATGAACTTGTGATTTCTACCAAAGCTGGATGGCCTATGTGGGATGGCCCTTACGGCGATTGGGGATCAAAAAAACATTTAGTTGCGAGTTTAGATCAGAGTCTTTCCCGCCTCGGATTAGATTATGTGGATATTTTTTATCATCACAGACCAGATCCAAATACGCCATTAGAAGAAACTATGGCAGTACTTGACATAATTGTACGTCAGGGAAAAGCACTTTATGTGGGTATTTCGAGCTACGATCCTGAAGAAACTCAAAATGCAATTAAAATTCTGAAAGAATTAGGAACGCCTTGTTTAATTCATCAGCCTAAATATTCGATGCTGGAGCGTACTATCGAAAACGGTTTACTGGATGTTTTGGGAACTAACGGAGTTGGCGGCATCGCTTTTTCGCCTTTGGCACAAGGGCTTCTTACCAATAAATATTTAAACGGAATTCCTGAAAATTCACGAGCAAATGCACACCGTGGAAACGGAGCAATTGAAGAAGACGCAATTACGCCGGAGAATATTGCAAAAGTTCGTCTGCTAAATGAAATGGCATTAGAGCGCGGACAAAGCTTGGCGCAAATGGCATTGTCATGGGTTTTAAAAGACAAACGTATCAGTTCGGTTATCATTGGCGCAAGCAAACCAGAACAGGTTTTAGATTCTGTTGGCTGTCTTAAAAACACTGCTTTTTCTGCAGATGAGCTTCAGAAAATTGATAACATTCTAGCCTAAAACGATACTAACTATTTAACCATAATTATGAAAACATACCAATTCAACACATGCCTGACCATCATGTTATCCAGTTTTCTGGCGGCAAGTTTAACGGCGCAGAAAAAGCAGACTAAAGCACCCGATTATAAGAGTGTAACCGTTTTTGTAACGGCAAAAAACACCGAGAATAAACTAACAAAAACCGAAACTTTATCGTTTTTTGATAAACCCCAGCCAACAGAAAAAGAAACTTCTGTTTTTGTTGATCCTTCAAAAACGTATCAAACTTTGTTAGGAATTGGCGGCGCACTTACTGACGCTTCCGCAGAAGTTTTTTACGCACTTCCAAAAGATAAACAAGAAGAAATCCTGATGGCTTATTACGATAAAGACAAAGGAATTGGTTATACTTTGGCCCGTACGAATATGCAAAGCTGTGATTTCTCAAGTGATATTTACAGTTATATTGCGGAAGGCGACAAAGATTTAAAAACCTTTGATATCAGCCACGACAGAAAATACAGGATTCCTTTGATTAAAGAAGCTATTGCAAAAGCCGGAGGAAAATTAACTTTATATGCTTCACCTTGGAGTCCGCCGGCGTGGATGAAAACCAACAATAATGTTTTACAGGGCGGAACTTTAAAACCAGAATACCACCAAAGCTGGGCTAACTTTTTTGTGAAGTTTATTAATGAATACGAAAAAGAAGGAATTCCTATTTGGGGTTATACTGTTCAAAATGAACCAATGGCGATTCAAAAATGGGAGTCGTGCATTTTTACTGCGGAGGAAGAACGTGATTTTATAAAAAACTTTCTTGGACCAACGATGCAAAAAGCAGGTTTATCTAAAAAGAAACTGATTATGTGGGATCACAATCGTGATTTAATGTATCAGCGTGTTAGTACTGTTTTAGAAGATAAAGATGCTGCAAAATATGTTTGGGGAGTTGGATATCACTGGTACGAAGACTGGATGAAAAACGGAATGAACTTTGAAGGCGAACGCCGCGTTGCAGAAGCTTTTCCAGACAAACCACTTATTCTTACGGAAGGCTGCGCGGCAGATTTTGATCAAAAATTATTAACGGAATGGAGTTACGGTGAAAAATACGGAATGTCGATGATAAACGATTTCAACATTGGAACGGTTGCCTGGACAGACTGGAATATTTTGCTGGATGAAAGAGGCGGACCAAATCACGTTCAAAACTTTTGCATGTCTCCTATTCACGCTGATTTAAAAACCGGAAAATTGATTTACACGAACGGATATTACTATTTAGGGCATTTTTCTAAATTCATTAAACCGGGTGCAAAACGTGTGGCTTGTAATTCGAGCAGCAATAAACTTTTGTCTACAGCTTTTGTAAATCAGGATAATAATCTTGAAGTTGTGGTAATGAACCAAACTGATAATGACGTAGAATATTTTCTATGGATAAAAGGAAAAGCTTCAAAAATAACGAGCCTTGCGCATTCTATCGCAACTTTAGAAATACGTTAGTTCTAAATTGACTACTATGAAAAAGGTATTATTTTTTCTGAATGTTTTTGTTTTGGTAAATTGTTTTTCAACGTTTGCTCAATCATCGGCTGAAAAGCCAAAACCTTTTAAAACGCAGCAAATTCCCGGAAAAATAGAATGTGAGTTTTATGATTTGGGAGGCGAAGGCGTTTCGTATCACGATACTGATGCCGTTAATAACGGAAGCGGAAAATTGAATCCGGTAAACGGAAATCCTTTAAACGAGTTCCGACTAAAAGAAGGTGTTGATATTTCGTATACCAAAACAGACAGTATTGACGATACGCCTTACACCAAAGTTCCGATTAAAATGAAACAGCTTTATGTGGGCTGGACGCAGCCAACGGAATGGATTAATTATACGGTTGAGGTTAAAAAATCCGGCACTTATAAAATTGGTGTTTTATATACGGCAAACGGAGACGGAACAATTTCTATTGCTGTAAACGGAAAAGACGCTACCGGAAACATGAAAATTGTTTCTACCCACGATGATAAAGATCCTGTTGCCTGGAGACAATGGCATCATTGGAACAGTTCTCAAAATATTGGTACAATTAAATTAGAAAAAGGAAAGCAATTGCTCACTTTACATATCGTAGAAAACGGTAATATGAATTTAGATTATTTGACCTTTACGCCCAATTAATAATAATTTCTGATTAGTTAACTTGATTTGACCGCACGATTCAAACCAAATTGTGTGGTCCTTTTTTTATAACTAAAAAATCCCCATTATTGCTAATGGAGATTTTTAGTTTTTATTCGCAATAAATAAACTTTAGGAGCTTATTTAGTATTATGAGTCAAATCTATATTGAAATTTGCATTTACAATTAAACCGCTATTGGTTTGAAATACATTTTGTGAATTAATTTGTCGTCCAAACTGTAAAATTTGATTAAGGTATCCAGCTTCTATCCTAACGGTTTTATTAAAGCGATATCCTAATAATACCCCTAATCTATTTTGATCAAATACATTGTTAGTTACGTTTTTTCCAAAACCAACAAAAATTTCATCATAAAGCGCAACGTAAGGCGTTTTGTCTTTAATTTCATTTCCTTTTAAAGGAACCTGCATTCTTATCATATAACGCATTCTATTGAATAAAGGAAACTCATCTTCATTTGTAATATCTGGAGAACTATATCTTCCTACAAATCTTTGTTCCAGCATAAAGCGATGAGAAAAATCGACAATACCTTCCTTATAGGATAATTGTATCATTTCAAAAATTCTATGTTCAGTAAAATCTCTGCCTAAGCCATTAATTGGGTATTCTCCGTAAGGAAAGGTTTCAATCCATGCATAACCAACTCTAAATAAAACACGCGGATTTAAATTGTAGTTAATACCAACTCTTAAAAGGCTTTGCTGCCAATCCGTTATTACGTTATCTCTGCGCCATTGATACTCGGTATGCAATCCAAATTTCTCAGACAATTTGAAAGTACCAAAATAGTTGTACCAGCCAATAGTGTTTTTGGTATTCAAGCGAGTATTTTGCCCAAATGTGTATTGAGCAAAAATGAACAAAATAACCGTGAAAAATAGTATTGTATTTCTTTTCATTATTTTAAAAACTCTAAAGTTCCGTCAGTAAGGTTATAAAATACCCCAACAATTTTTATTTCTCCTTTATCTTCCATTTCTTTTAGAATAGGACTTTTTTCTCTGATTTGCTGGATCGCATATTTTACATTATTTTCTGCAACGTACTTTACATATTCATCATTTTTAGATATTTTTTTGCCTTGAAAATCTTGGCTCATCTTTACAGCCGGTTTAATTTTTGCCAGCATAGCAGTTATGTTTCCAAGTTTTACATCATCGATAGCTCCTTTTATTGCACCACAATGCTGGTGTCCCATAACTAAAACGAGTTTAGCTCCGGCTAATTTACAGGCAAATTCCATACTGCCTAACTGGTCTTCATTTACAAAATTTCCTGCCACGCGACCTACAAATACATCACCCAGACCCTGATCAAAAACATCTTCGACCGGCACACGGCTGTCTAAACAGCTTAATATAACAGCCTTTGGAAACTGTCCCGGGGCAGATTTACGAACCTGTTCACTATGATCCCTTACTGTTGTAATACCTCTTCGAAATCTTTTGTTACCATCGATAAATTGTTGTAAAACTTCATCAGGTGTAAGTCTTATTTGTTCTTCTTTCGTCATTACATGAGATACAGGCTGTGTTTTTTCTTCTTGTTTATTACCTTGATTACAAGAAATTAGAAATACTGCCATTAAGGCCATTGTCAAAAGCTTTTTTTTCATTTGTTTTTAAAATTTTAATTATTAATTGGGGGTGTAGTTTGTAGATTTATGTTTTAAAAGTCTGGCTCTTTTTGTTTTGACAAAAGCATAAGTTTATAGGCTCAACTTTGTATTAAGTATAAAATAATCTTAGTATTATTTTATACTTAATACAAGTAAAGTAAATTTAAGATCTACTCTATTTAAAATTGAGATTGAATAAGAATTTATATCTTTTCAAAGTAAAGATAATTGGTACTGCTGCTTATATCGCGCAATCTAATCTGCGAGTTATTAAATTCAAACAATTTCCAGCTGTTATTCAATTTACTCAGTAACGCTGAACTAAAAGTCAGTTTTAATTCTCTAACATTATTTTGTACGGTACTTTCCCATTGACCCGTTTCTGAAGTTCCTGCTTTTGTAGCTACTACAGAGTTATCACTTTTAAACACAAAGGAATAACCGCTGTAAGAGGAAGTTTTTTCAGAATCATCAAAATAATACGGAATATCCCAGGAACCTTTCGTAATTACTTCATTCAAATCAAGCGTTACAATATTGTTTTCCGGGCAGTAATCAATTGCATATTTTATAGCATTTTCGAAATCCAGATTATTGCTAATGGTTTTCGTTTGGCCATGGTAATCTACTATCGAAATTGGATATTTTAAAGAAATATACTGACTGGCATTCAAATTTTTAATAAAATTAAAAAAGGCCTGATCGCTTATAATCGTTTGAGAACTTCCTATTTGATTAGCGCTGTTATAAATATTTATTGTTATCGGATAATTGATATTTAGTCCGTTAATTTTAGATAAAAGATCAGGATATTGATTCCAGTAATCAATTAAAGAATCAAAATCTGCTTGGTCAGGAATAAACTTTTCATAGTAATTATAGTATACCATCGTTACCGGAAAAGTTATATTTACAATATCATCATCAGTATTACTTGCATTAATATTATCTATTACTTTTTGATAATCAGCAGCACTGTTAACTGCAATTTGTTCGTTGTTAACCGTAACGGTGTAAGGAAACTTTATCATACAATAAGTAGATCCGTCAATTACATTATCCTGCACCGTCTGAACCATTGCAACTCTTTGCATATACGAAGTAAGAGGAGAAGCATTCGTAATTGTTCCTTGCGCATTATTATCATCCTGATCATCAGATTCGTGTTGACAAGACAATAAAAAAAAGAAAACTGCTATTGATAAATATTTTTTAAAAGGGAGCATATTTATATTTTTACAAAGGTAATAAATTTAAAGAAACTGGTTTTAAATAAATTAATATTAAGGGTTTCGGCCGCTTTTAATACTAAATTATCAAAAGCCAATAACATTTTATTCTTCTATAAAACAATCCGCATTGCTTTTACCCTACTTATACTAAAAAGAAATACTTTTGTACCAACCAATTGAAAATATAAATGCCAGTTAAAAACCAATTAAATACCTGCGATGAAATAATTTTTTCGTCTTTTTTCAAAAGTCATATAGTAGCACTTCGAAATTTTCTTTTTTACAAATTTGGCAATGTCAATCAGGCAGAAGATGTAGCACAGGAAGCATTTGTAAAACTTTGGCAAAACTGTGCATCTATACCGCTGGAAAAAGCAAAATCATATGTTTATACAGTTGCCAATAACAACAGTCTCAACGAAATTGCACATCAGAAAGTGGTTTTAAAGTATGAAAAAAATTTCACAGGTTTAGATAAAACAAATGAAAGTCCCGAATATATCCTGGAAGAAAAACAATTTCAGACTAAACTTTTGAAAGCTATTGAAAACTTAAACGAAAAACAGCGTGAAGCTTTTTTAATGCATAGAATTGACGGAAAAAAATACAGCGAAATTGCCGCAGACTTAAATATTAGTGTAAAGGCTGTAGAAAAACGCATTCATCTAGCTTTGTTAAGTTTACGCAAAGAAATTGATTTATAAAAAAAGTAGGGTAAATTTAGTTTTAATTGTTTTAATGATATAATACAATACAATGAAAAAAAATCGCTTATTAGCAAAATGGCTCAACAATGATTTATCTCCGGATGAATTAACTCAATTTGAGACAAGTCCCGATTTTGAAAAATACCAAAAAATTAAAGATTATACAGCTCATTTGGAAGTAGGTGATTTTGATCAAAACGCGATGTTGTCGAACATTTTGAGCCAGAAAAAAGCGGCTCCAAAAGTAATTCCGCTATACAAAAAATGGGCATTTAGAGCTGCTGCTGTATTTGTTCTGGCACTTGGTATTACGTTTGCGATGAAAGTTTTAATACCTCAAACAGAGACGGCAGATTTTGGAAAAAAGACTACTTTTTCATTACCTGATAATTCTGAAGTAGTATTAAATTCCGGTTCTGAAATAAAGTATAAAAAATGGAACTGGGACAACAACAGACATTTGGAATTAAAAGGAGAAGCTTATTTTAGAGTAGCCAAAGGACGAAAATTTGAAGTACAGACCAATCTTGGAAAAGTAACGGTTTTAGGAACTCAATTTAACGTTAAAGCTAGAAAAAACAGATTTGATGTTGTGTGTTATGAAGGACGTGTAAAAGTAAATTATGCTGATACTCAAATTTTATTAACTCACGGACAAAGCGTTAGTTTTGAAAACGGAAAACAAGTTAAAATAGACGTAAGTTCAACGCAGCCGGAATGGATTGGCAATCAACTATGTTTTTATAAAGAAAATATCAGAAGCCTTTTAGACGAAGTTGAAAGACAATATAATATTACAATCGAATTAAATACAAAAGATACAACATCATTATTTACAGGGAAGTTACCCGCTAAAGATTTAAACACAACATTGCAGATTATTAGTACAACTTATCATTTAGAGGCAAAACAAGTCTCAAAAAATAAAATAATTTTTGACGAAAAATAAATGTTGCTCTCAAAACGATTTCATTTTTTGTTTTGTCTATTTTTCCTTGTCCTAAACGTTTTTGCTCAGGACAAAGGGAAACTTGTGCCTTTTAAAAAAATAATAATTGAGATTGAACAACAGCATCAGGTTAGCTTTAATTATACTGAGGATAATATCGCCGGACTGGAATTAGTTCCACCAAAAAAATCACTTTCTTTAACAGAAAAACTGGAATATCTGGCTCAAAAAACCCATTTATCTTTTGAAAACATAAGCAATAAATTCATTAATGTTTATAAAAAAGAAAATGAAGAATCACTAATATGTGGTTATGTTTATTCTAATACGGATAAAAAACCAATTGAAAACGCTAATATTAGTCTCTCTAATAAAACTCAGGTTTCATCGGATGCAAACGGTTATTTTGAATTTAAAAAAGAAGACAAAAACATATTTTTAATCAGCCACGTAGGGTTTGAAACTAAAAAAATGACCGCAGACAATACCGACTCTAAAGATTGTCTTCAACTATTTTTAGAACCGGAAATCACGCAGCTTCAGGAAATTAAAACCAACGCCATTCTGGCTTCGGGGATTTCAAAAAGCAAAGATGGATCATTTGAAATTAAACCTAAGAAATTTGGTATTCTTCCCGGGCTTATCGAACCCGATGCTTTGCAAACTATGCAGCAAATTCCGGGTGTAAACAGTATTGATGAAAGCGTTTCGAGCATTAACGTTCGCGGCGGTACACACGACCAGAATTTATTTTTATGGAATGGTATACGAATGTTTCAAACGGGACATTTTTTTGGTTTAATATCGGCATTCAATCCTAATTTGGCACATACTATTTCTATTTATAAAAACGGAAGTTCTGCTTTTTACGGAGAAAGTGTTTCCAGCGTTGTGGCTATTTCGTCTACTCCTGAAACGGCTGAAAAAAACTCGTTTAGCGCAGGAATCAATATGATTAATGCTGATATTTATGGAAAATACAATCTTTCGAAAAAAAGTTATATCGAAATTTCGGCACGTAAATCGATTACTGATTTTGTAGAAACACCTACGTATAAAGAATATTTCGATAAAGTATTTCAAAACACTACAATTACTGATTTTTCAAATAAACAAAATGTCGATTATCAAAGTGACAAGAAATTTGGTTTTTACGATGCTACACTAAAATATGTTCAGAAAATAGGAACTAAAGACCAAATAGTATTAGATCTTATTACGATTAAAGACAACCTGGAAGTTTTTCAAAGTGCAACTTTAAATGACATAAACAGATCTGAAAATAATATTTTACGCCAGCAGAATTATGGCGGGAATTTAGCATGGAAAAGAAACTGGAACAGCTTCAATACAACTAAAATTAACATCTATAACTCAGCTTACGAACTTCGCGCCAATCAAAGAACGACCCTTGAAGATCAAATTGTTGTTCAGGAAAATACTGTATATAATAATGGTTTTAATTTAGAGAACAACCATATCATTAACCCTAAATTTACCTTTAACGATGGGTATCAATTTAACGAAATTGGCGTTACTAACCTAGAGCAGGTAACTAATCCTGATTTTTATCGCAGAGTGAAAGAAGTACTGAGAACCCATGCCTTAATTTTAGAAGGAAAATACAACGATACAATTTCCAGAATATATTTTACGGCAGGAACCCGTATTAATTATATTGAAAAATTTAAAAAATATATTGTAGAGCCGCGAATGCAGTTTAGCTATGGTATAACCAAAAGTCTAAATGCAGAACTGCTGGGCGAACTAAAAAGCCAAAATTCACAACAAATCATTAATTTACAAAAAGATTATTTTGGAATTGAAAAAAGGCGCTGGACTATCTCTAATAACACAACAATCCCTATCCAAAAAAGCAGACAAATATCTTTAAACTTATCTTATACAAAAAATAGCTGGCTTTTTGATATTGAAAATTTTTATAAAAAAGTAGTCGGAATTACAACTTCCAGCCAGGGTTTTCAAAACCAGTTAGAGTTTGTTAAAATTACCGGCGACTATGAAGTATGGGGAACAGAAATGCTTATTCAAAAAAAAATGAACCATTTTTTGACTTGGTTAAGCTATACGTATAATCATAATAATTATAAATTTTCTACTTACGAATACCCAATTTTTCCTAACAATTTTGAGCTAATGCATACCGCATCATGGGCAGGAATTTATGAGAAAAACAATTTTAAAATTGCTTTGGGAACAAAATGGACTTCGGGCAGACCAAAAACTCCGCCTGATAATTCTCAAATTGACCATTCAAATCCTATATTGGTTTATAACAGACCCAACAGCAGCAACGTGCATATTTTTTCGCAGGTTAACTTTTCCTCAACCTACAAATGGGAAACTGCCAATGGCATTCAATACAAATTAGGTATTTCTATTTTAAATATCCTAAACAGAAAAAATGAAATCAGCGAATATTACAGAATAAGTTCGCTGACAAATTCTATAGAAGAAGTCGAAACTTTTTCACTGCAAAGAACTCCAAACATGAGTTTTAGGGTTTCATTTTAACTTTATTCAGACAGGGATTCTAAAAAATCCTGTACTTCTTTTCATTTTTTTTCACAAAAACATCATTTTTTTGGTAGGGTAATCTTTATCAAAACTGTTTTACTATTGAATCTATCAAAAGAGTAAAAAATGATTCTCTTAAAAAACTTGATACCGTACCATCAAGGTTATATTTTTTATGACAGTTCGTAGCAGTAAACAATTTATTGAACGAGATTCATTAAAAACATGAGCAGCATCTTGATGTACAATCATTAAAACAAATCACTTTACTATTTCTGTAAAGTTTTTTATTTCTTTTTCGAAATAACTTAAATTAAAAACAATGAAACTAAAACAACTTAAATTCGCTGCAGCTCTTGTAATTACAACCTTCTTTTTAAGCTGCAGTAGTGACAGTGGAGACAGTGGGGACAATGGTGGAAATAATAATCCTCCAACTCCAGAAGTCAAAAAAGCTGTTAGCCTTGCTGCAAGTACTACATTAGGCTCTTACCTTGTAGATAAAGACGGAAGATCTCTATATTTTTTCTCAACAGATGCAAATGGACAAGTATCTTGTACTGGTGACTGTCTAAAAGTTTGGCCTCCATTTTTTGTAGATAATTTAACTGCAGATAAATTGGGTGCAGGATTATCATTATCAGATTTTGGAACTGTTAGTGTTGGTACACAAAAACAAGTTACTTACAAAGGATGGCCTTTATACTATTACTCACCAAGTTCTGGAGATGATGGATATGGAAACGTAACCAATACACCAGAAGCTGCCGGAAAAACAGGAGGAGACGGAATTGGCGGTATTTGGTTTATTGCAAAACCAGATTATTCTATCATGATTGTAAGAAGCCAGCTTGTTGGGCATGACGGTAAAAACTACAAATCAGATTATACGGTTGGAGATGGTGTTACAACATACTTTACTGATGCTAAAGGAATTACACTGTATACTTTTAAAAATGATAATTTCAAGAAAAATAATTTCACAAATGCAGATTTTTCAAACAATGCAGTCTGGCCGATATATGAAACAGACAAAATTGTAGTTCCTTCTGTTCTTGACAAATCTAAATTTTCTGTTATTACCGTATTTGGAAAATCACAATTGGTTTACAACGGCTGGCCTTTGTATTATTTTGGACAAGATGCAAACGTAAGAGGCGCTAACAAAGGAATCAGTTTCCCTGCTCCTGGTGTTTGGCCGGTTCCTGTAAAAGACATACCGCTTGCGATATAAGAACCTTAACATTCTTTAATTGTGTTTATAATGGACATTTAATTTCAAATTAATCCAATTGAAATTGAACTAATTTGAAATAATAAAAAGAAATTCTGATACACTGCTGTAAAATTTAAAATAATAAAATTGACATGAGTACAAAAAGAAAAATCACAATTTTGGTAGTGTTGTTAGTAATAAGTTTTGGCCCCTATTACATCTATCAAAACATTATTTACAAAGATGCCAGGGACATCAATAATGAAAAATCAATAGTTACTATTTCTGCTAAAAATTTAGAAAGCCAGTATGCGAAAAATGCTTCGCTGGCAGATTCAAAATACTTAAATAAAACAATTGAAATTGAAGGAACAGCTACAGAAGTTACTGATTCTTCGATGGTAATTGACGGAAAAGCATTTTGTAAAATGAATGAAATAGTAAAAACAAATTACATGAATAAACAAATCAATATAAAAGGAAGATGTATAGGTTATGATGATTTATTCGGAGTCGTAAAATTAGATCAATGCAGTATACAACAACACTAAATATGAAAAAAATATTCTTAATTGCCAGCTTTTTAATCTGCTTATATGCTAATGCTCAAGAAGATTTACTTAACAGTCTGGACTCGACACAAGTAGTTGATAAAAACGCAACTGCCACTTTTAAAGCGCTGCAGATTATTACACTGCAATCGACAAAACTAGCGGCCAAAAAAGAGCTCTATATTGTTATATCGCATCGATTTGGTTCGGTAAAAGGCGGAATCTCTGAATTTTTTGGTTTTGATGATGCCACTACAAAAATTGGTGGGATTTATGGTGTAACCGATTGGCTTTCTGTAAGCGCATCACGCCATACTTTGCTAAAAATTTACGAAACATCGGTTAAATATCGACTTGCCAGACAAAACGACGAATTTCCGTTTGACATTGTGGGCTACAATACAATCGATATTAACAGCGGATTAAAAAAAGACGATTATCCTAAAATTGGGTTTTCTGACCGATTAACGTATATCAATCAGCTTTTGATTTCAAGAAAATTCTCTAATAGATTATCTCTGGAACTGGCACCTTCATTCATCCATAAAAACTTATACAATCCGGATAATGAAAACGATGATCAATTTACGTTAAGCGCCGGCGGAAGATTAAAATTAACCAAAAGACTTTCTCTAAATCTTGAATACGGTGCGAATTTCAATAAACCTTCTTTTTATAACAATCCATTATCTGTTGGCCTGGACATAGAAACCGGTGGCCACGTTTTTCAATTAATTTTTACGAATTCGCAATCTATGACTGAAAGCGGTTATTTGACAAATGCAGCCGGCGATTGGGGAAAAGGCGATTTTTTCTTTGGATTTAATTTATATAGAGTTTTTTAAAAAGTATACAATATGAAAAAATATATCTTCTTATCTGGTATTATATTATCCTTATACGGCTGTGAATCGAACACTTATGAAAGTCTGCAGGAAGACCCGGTTGTAATAGTAGGCAAAGTTACTTACAATGCTAATGTTAAATCTATTATTGATGCAAACTGCATTGCCTGCCACAGCCCAAGTGGTGAAGCAAGTTTTACACCTTTAGTAACTTATGCGCAAGTTAAAAACGCCGTATTAAATACAGATTTATTAGACAGAATCCAGCGTCCAAACGGAGCTTCTGGACAAATGCCAAAAGGAGGCAGAATGCCTCAGGATAAAATAAATACAATTCTGCAATGGAATACGGATGGATTATTAGAAAGTGAAAATTAAATCAATAGAAAATGAAAAAACAAATTATACTGCTATTTTTATTTGTTGGAATATTTCATGTTTCGGCACAAAAATATGCGACAAAAACAGGAAACTTAAAGTTTGAAGCTTCTGTTGCTTCTTTTGAGGAAGTTGCTGCAGAAAACAAAAACACATCAGCCATTTTAGATTCAGGAACGGGAGATATTGCAGTGTTAACACTTATGAAAGGATTTCGGTTTAAAGTGGCCTTAATGGAAGAACATTTTAATGAAAATTATGTAGAATCGGATAAGTTTCCAAAAGCATCATTTAAAGGAAAAATCGAAGATTTTGATGCTTCAAAACTTTCATCAACAGCTAAAGCAGTTAAAATTTCGGGAGATTTAACGCTGCACGGAAAAACAAAAAAAATTACTGCAAATGCCAAAATTTCAAAATCTGATGATAAGATTACAGTAACAGGAAGTTTTGAGGCAAAAGCAGAAGACTTTGATATTGAAATTCCAAAACTGGTTTCTAAAAAAGTTGCAGATAAAGTAAATGTAAGTTTTAACCTGTCGCTTACAAAAATGTAATACTTTTTTTAGTTCATGGTTGTTAGTTATTTAAAAGTGCTAAATTTTTCAATTTAGCACTTTTATGTTTTTAAATGATTATTTCCCTACTGTTTGCTGCAACTGAGCAGGATAACGATCTCCCTGAATGGTAGTTTGAGCAAAAGCATCATCAATTTTTTTCACATCATCTACAGATAAATTAATGGAAGCTCCGCCAATGTTTTCTGTTAATCGGTGTGATTTTGTTGTTCCCGGAATTGGAGCAATCCAAGGTTTTTGTGCCAAAAGCCAGCCCAATGCGATTTGTGCAGGAGTTGCCTGTTTTTGAGAAGCAATTACAGATAATAAATCAACTAACTTTTGATTCGCTTTTCGGTTTTCTTCACTAAAACGAGGTAAATTATTTCTAAAATCTGTAGCTTCAAAACTGGTGCTTTCAGTTATTGCTCCAGTTAAAAACCCTCTTCCCAACGGACTAAACGGTACAAAACCAATTCCTAATTCTTCTAATACCGGTAAAACTTCTAATTCTGGTTCTCTCCACCAAATAGAATATTCACTTTGTAAAGCAGATACCGGTTGAACGGCATGTGCTTTTCTAATTGATGCTGCACCTGCTTCAGACATTCCAAAGTATTTTACTTTTCCTTCTTGGATCAAATCTTTAACCGTTCCAGCAACATCTTCAATCGGCACATTTTGATCGACTCTATGCTGGTAAAACAAATCAATAACATCCGTTTTTAAACGTCTTAAAGATTCTTCGGCAACAGCCCTGATATTTTCTGGTCTGCTGTCTTGTCCGTTAAAAGCCTGTCCGCCTTTAAAACCAAATTTGGTTGCAATAACAACATCTTTTCGAAACGGGGCCAGAGCCTCTCCTACCAGTTCTTCATTGGCAATACCATAAGCTTCAGCAGTATCAAAAAAAGTAATTCCCTGTTCGTATGCTTCTCTAATTAATTTTATCCCATGTTCTTTATCTATCGCTGTACCGTAAGCAAAGCTTAATCCCATACAGCCCAATCCTAATGCAGAAACCTCTAATCCTTGTGTTCCTAATATTCTCTTTTCCATGATTTTATTTATATAAAAGTTTATTGTTATTTTTAACAGTACAAATTTCCTTTAATAAAACCAGTCGTATATAATACAGATTACTGCTATTATTACCATTTTTACTGATTTGAATAATCACGCTAAGTTATTAAGAATCTGAATAGTATATTTGTGTAGATATTTTTTTTAAATAGATCATGGACCAATTAAAACTAGAACAAGTTACACAGTACAATCAGTTAAAAGGTGTTGAAACGCAGCATCCTTTAATTAGTGTTTTTGATAATTCTAATAGTAACGCATTACCCAATAATACGCGCCTGCACTTCGGTTTTTATGCTGTATTTTTAAAAGCAGGTCATTGCGGCGAATTAAAATACGGACGTAATAATTACGACTACGATGATGGTACAATGGTTTTTGTAGCACCCGGACAAGTGCTTGAGGTTAATAATACAGACAATTATAAATCGACAGGTTTGACCTTACTTTTTCATCCTGATTTGATAAAGGGAACTGCTCTGGCTAAAAATATAAATCAATATTCGTTTTTTTCTTATGATTCGCATGAAGCGCTTCATTTATCGTTAAAAGAACAGCAAATCATAAAAGATTTATTTAGTAAATTAGAATATGAATTAAGCCAGTCTATTGATAAACACAGCAAAAATATTATAAGCAATACAATTGATTTGCTTTTAAATCATTGCGTGCGTTTTTATGACAGACAGTTTATAACCCGCGAAAACATCAATTCTGATATTTTATCAAAATTTGAGAATTTGTTAAACGATTATTTTCAATCAGAAATGGCACAAGATTCAGGACTGCCTTCTGTTGGCTATTTTGCAGATCATTTGCATCTTTCTTCTAATTATTTTGGAGATTTAATCAAAAAAGAAACAGGGAAATCGGCTCAGGAACACATTCATCTTAAGTTGATAAATCTGGCCAAAGAACGAATTTTCGATGCAGAAAAATCAGTTAGTCAGATTGCCTCAGAATTAGGGTTTAAATATCCGCAGCATTTCAACCGAATGTTTAAAAAGAATACCGGTTACACACCAATTGAATATAGAAACCTAAACTAAACGAATGCTGGACGACTTTCCATTTTATCTCGGTCTTTTAATTATCATTTTATTGCTCATTATGCTGGGCAATAAAATAAAAGTAGCTTATCCTGTACTTTTAGTATTGGCAGGATTGGTGATCAGTTTTATTCCGGGCATTCCCGCTATAAATATTGAGCCGGAACTTATCTTTTTTATTTTCCTTCCTCCTCTATTATACGAAGCAGCGTGGACAATTTCATGGAAAGAGTTGTGGCGCTGGCGGCGAATTATTACAAGTTTTGCTTTTATTGTCGTTTTTATCTCGGCCCTTTCAGTCGCATTAGTGGCTAATTATATTATTCCCGGATTTTCATTAGCGCTAGGTTTTGTTTTGGGCGGAATTGTTTCACCGCCGGATGCCGTAAGTGCCGGAGCGATTTTAAAATTTGTTAAGGTACCCAAAACCATTTCGTCCATATTAGAAGGCGAAAGTTTATTGAATGATGCTTCGTCCCTGATTATTTTCAGATTTGCGATGATTGCCGTAGCGACCGAGCAGTTTATATTTTATAAAGCAGCAATTAGTTTTAGCTGGATGATTTTTGGCGGCGTTGCCATTGGTTTATTAATTGGCTGGCTTTTTATGAAAGCGCACAAATACCTGCCAACAGATGCTAATGCCGATATTGTGCTGTCCTTATTAACGCCATACATTATTTATCTGGCGGCTGAAGAAGTTCATAGTTCAGGAGTCTTAGCAGTTGTAAGCTGCGGATTGCTTTTGTCTAATAACCGACATCGTTTTTTGAGCAGCAGATCGCGGATACAAGGCGTAAATGTTTGGGAAAGTCTTTGTTTTATTTTAAACGGATTGGTCTTTATGCTGATTGGTTTAGATTTACCCCAAATTACAAAAGGACTTGAAGGTGTAAGTCTTTTAACAGCAATTGGATATGGCGTACTAATTACGGTTGTTTTAATTGTAAGCCGAATGATATCTTCTTACGGTGCGGTAATTGTCACCTTAATTGCCCGAAATTTTATCACAGTTGCCGACAGAAGACATCCCGGTTACAAAACGCCTTTTATTCTCGGCTGGACGGGAATGCGTGGCGTTGTATCATTGGCAGCGGCATTATCTATACCCGTTTATTTGAATAATGGCAATGGGTTTCCGCAGCGAAATCTTATTTTATTTATCACTTTTATAGTTATTCTTTTGACTTTATTAATTCAGGGATTAACGCTTCCTTATTTTATCCGAAAAATTAAACTCCCTAATATCTATGATGTACCTCGTGAAGAAGCTTATCATCAAATACGACAAGAATTAGCTGAATTTGCTTTACACTATTTAAAAACGAATTATGACGGTCAGGTAGAAAATAACACTTCATTGCAGCATCTTATTCAAAAATGGGAACAGCATATTAAAGGAATCGATGATGAATCGATAAGTCAGGATCTTAAACATATTTATCTTGATTTATTAAATCAGCAGAGACAATGGCTCATCAATAGAAATAAAGAAGACCAGACTTTAGATGAATCTATTATTCGCAGGCAGATGCATTATCTGGATATTGAAGAAGAAAAACTGCGATATCTTTAGATTTAACAATAAAAAAACAGCCCCTAGTTGGGGCTGTTTTTTTATTAAGACTAAAAAGTTTTCGTCTTATTTAGGAAGTTTAGCAAGAAATTTTAAAATATCATTTCCTATTTCGTTTACATGTGTTTCAAGCGCAAAATGTCCGGTATCATAAAATTTTACCTCAGCATTTGGATTGTCTTTTTTATACGCTTTTGCTCCGGCAGGTAAAAAATAAGGATCTTTATCTCCCCAAACAGCCAGAATCATTGGTTTTTTAGTTCTAAAATATTCCTGAAATTTTGGATAAAGTGCCACATTAGTTCTGTAATCTTTTACAAGATCAAGCTGAATTTCAATATTTCCCAGACGATCTAAAAAGTGCTGATCCAGTATATAAGTTTCTGGAGCAATAAGACTTTTATCCGCTACTCCGTGAAAGTATTGAAACTGGGTAACTTCTTTAGAAACAAAAATATTAAGTGCGTCACGATTGGCTTGTGTTGGCTCTTTCCAATATTTCTGAATTGGATTCCATTCGCTGCTTAAACCTTCTTCATACGCATTTCCGTTTTGAGAGATGATTCCCGTAATTTTTTCCGGATTTGCCAAAGCAAGTCTAAAACCCGTTGGCGCTCCGTAATCAAATACATAAATCGCAAAACGTTTTAAACCAAGCTGATCGATAAAGCCCTGCATTGTTTTAGCCAAATTATCAAAAGTGTAGGCAAACTGCGTATGATCTGGCGCATCAGAATAACCAAATCCAGGTAAATCTGGAGCAATCACACGGTATTTTTTACTTAAAATAGGAATCAGGTTTCTATACATATGCGATGAAGTTGGATATCCATGAAGCAATAATACAACTGGCGCATCTTTTGGGCCCGCTTCACGATAAAAAATATTCAGGCCGTCTACCTTTGTGGTATTAAAATGTACTGCCTGAATTTCAGTATTACTTTTTGCTGCAGAAGATTTTTCTTGTGCATTTGCATCTATTCCGGGCAGCGCTGTTAAAGTCAATATTAGCACTGCAGACTTAATTGTGTTTTTCATATTTTCAATTGTTTGACACAAATTTACTTTGTATTTTTGATATCTAAATATGATATGTTGTGATCATATTAATCACTAATAATGATGTTATGAATAGTAATGATCTTAAAATATTTGAAGCTGCCGCAACACTCGGAAGCTTTACAAAAGCTGCAGAAGCTACTTTTACCGTACAATCGAATGTTACGGCGCGCATAAAAAGTCTGGAAGAAGAATTTGAAACCGAACTTTTCAAAAGAGTTTCCCGCAAAGTTGTACTTACGGAAGCCGGCGAAACATTATTAAAATATGCCAAGAAAATAGGAAATCTGTTGAATGACGCAAAAAATGATATTCAGAATTCAGATCAGATTGGAGGAACGGTACGTATTGGCTGTATTGAAACTACGATGGCATTAAAAGCGCCTGATATTATTAATAGTTTTAGCGAAAATTATCCTGCGGTTGAACTTGAGTTTCATTCGGCAGCATTATCGACACTTGTTCATGATGTATTAAATTATAAATTGGATGCTGCGTTTGTTATAGCGCCAATAAATATTCCCGAACTGGAACAAGTAGTCGTGCGCAACGAAAAGCTGCTTATACTTTCTCCATCTGGAACAAATAAATTGGAAGATATTCTTAACGAAGATCCTTTAAAAATTGTAGTTTTTGAAAAAGGCTGTGTTTTTAGATCCAGACTTGAAACCTGGTTAAGTTCAAAAGGAATCACGCGCTACAAAAGCACCGTGCTTAATTCAATTGAAGGAATTATCAATTTTGTTGAAGCAGGTTTAGGAATCAGCATTCTCCCAGAAGAAGTAATTAATACGTATTACAGCGGCAGGAATATAAAAACTTTTCCGGTAAGCAAAGAGTTGAACACAATGACAACTTTATTAGTTTACCGAAATGAAGAACTCCATTCTAAAGCACTAAATGCTTTTATAGAGCAATACAGAGAGCCATCTGTAGTTTAAACTTTGAACTCTGATATCCTTTTAAAATAAATAGAGAAAGAAAACACAGCCAAATAGTTCATAAAAAAGTTTTTTTTAGTTACCAAAATCATTAACTTGTTATAGAATTAGAACTAATACCACCGTATTTATGCGGTTTATTTCTAGATTTTTCAAAACAAATTATACCCGAAGTAATTTTTCTAACACTAGAAAATCCACTTACTCATTGTACTAAAAAAACAAAACTATGCGAGTATCAGTAGTCCGAAAAAGTATAAAATTCACCCCAGATTCCAGAAGAGTTGTTGCCCGATATTTTATGAACGGTTATGAACGAACCCAGCAAATGGTACTTCGGATTATGACATTGGATGAAAAACAAGTGTTGGAAACTTTAGAGCAGACGCTTCGTGAATTTGCCAGACGTCATCGCAATATTTCGGCTATATTTTTTAGACACTGCGAAAAAATCAGGCCTATTATCGAAGCCATGCAGGTCGATTATGAAGCGATGTCTTTGAATCGAAAAATGCTTATTGGTTCTTATTGTACTATGGAATATGCGATAGAATCTGCAGCCATTTTTAATCCCTCCATTGTAGAAGATTTTGATCAGTCGGGTTTAGAAGTTGGCGAAAAACGAGTTATTATTTCTTTTCGTGCTACGGGCGAAGGCCATATTTCATCTATTGTTTTTAGACGAGGAATTCTGGACAGAGACAACAATTTGCAGATCATGAAAATTGGCCATCATATTGACAAGGCTGAAATTGAACATAAAACTTTATTCAATAAAGAGCGCTTTTTGACTAAGCTGATCGAAATGCATACGCAGGACAAATATATCGATCAAATCATGCAGGGTTTGCCGGATGAATTTGAGTTTGCTATTCTTAAAAATTTACTGACTACGGCTTTAAGCGATCCGATAATTCTTCAGGAAAGAAGAGTTGCGCTCGAAGAAATTCTTTGGTTAGCCAATTCATTTTATGATTTGCAATTCAAACACGATTCTGATATTACCGAACGTGTTATTTTCCCAATATCCGACTCTGAAAGCCGCGGAATTGAAGATGCGCGTTTTGTCCGTTTTACGGATGATGATGATTCTGTTCGTGTAATGGCAACTTATACTGCCTACAATGGTCATGCTATTTTACCAAAACTGATTTCTACAGAAGACTTTTATTCTTTTAGAGTAATGCCTTTACACGGAGAAGGCGCCCAAAATAAAAACCTCGCTTTGTTTCCAAGAAAAATAAAAGGAAAATATGCCATGCTTGCCCGAATCGACGGTGTAAACAATTACATTATGTATTCGAACCGCGCAACGCAATGGAACAATCCCGTTTTATTACAGCAGCCGCGTTACACCTGGGAACTTACCCAAATAGGAAATTGCGGTTCTCCGCTTTGGACAGAAGAAGGCTGGCTTGTTATTACGCACGGTGTTGGTACAATGCGCCGTTATTGCATTGGCGCGTCACTTTTTGATCTTGATGATCCGTCAAAAGAAATTGGAAGACTTAGCGAGCCTTTGCTTTCTCCGCTTGAAGACGAACGCGAAGGTTATGTTCCGAATGTGGTGTATTCCTGCGGGGCTATTATTCACAATAATAGTTTGATATTACCTTATGCTGTTTCTGATTATTCGTCTACTTATGGCGTGGTTGATATGGTGGAATTGCTGGATGCTTTGAAGAAGAGTAAGTAACAAATTTTTCTTTTATTCAATCAGCACTAAAGTGAGATTACTTTATCTTTACCCAGATTATTCTATACCAATTAGTAATGGAATCACTACGCGCTATTTTCACCGAAACCTTAGGATTAAGTTCCGATCATTTTGAAGAATTCTTAAAAGAATTGCATCTTAAAACCCTCAGGAAAAAACAACATTTAATTCAGGAAGGTTCTGTTTGTGATTTTATTGCTATCGTGATTTCGGGAACCTTGAGATCGTATGTGCAAAATAATGACGGAGAATTTAATAACGATTTTTATCTCGAAAATAGTTTTGCCAGTGCATATACGAGTTTTTTAACACAAATGCCAACAAACTGTAATATAGAAGCTTTAACCGATGTTGAATTATATTACATCACACATAAGCAGTTTCATTCGTTGATCGAAAAAGACCCTAATTATTTAAAACTTGCTAAATACATCTCTGATAATTATTTCATCAGAAAATGTAAAAGAGAAACATCTTTCCTAAAAAATTCTGCTGCCGAAAGATTAGAAATGATCAGAAAGCTTTATCCCGAAATTGAGCAAAAAGTACCGCAATACCATATTGCCTCCTATTTAGGAATTAAACCGGAGTCTTTAAGCCGAATAAAACTCTTAACATACATCAATAAATAAGTCTGCTGTTATAATGAGCTTTGTACTTCATTAATTATTAAATATTTGAAGTATGCCTATTATAAGTTTAAAAGTCAGCGGCAAGGAAGATGCTGCTTTAGCAAAAGAATTAGCGGTAATTATTAGCGGCCTTACCAAAAAGGTGCTGAATAAAAAACCCGAAGTTACGGTTGTAACGGTATCATTTGTTCCAGAGAATTTTTGGTTTATTAATTCTGAATCGCTGGGAGATTTACAAACAAAAAGTTTTCATCTTACGATTAAAATTTCCGATTCTACTAATCTAAAAAACGATAAAGCCAATTATATCGATGCTGTTCACAAGGCGTTGGCACTTCGATTAGGTGGGATTCATCCCGTAAGTTATACGGCAATCGAAGAAATGAAAGCTGATGCGTACGGTTATGAAGGATTAACTATTGAATACAAACTGATTCATAATCGTATAAAATTAGAAAAATGAAACATATAAAACCATTGATTTTTGGTTGTTTGATTCTAATTCAAAATACAAACGCACAGCAAAAAACAGATAACAAAAAAGAAATAAATGTCATTATAGAAAAGTACAGCGAAAGCGTGATTAAAAGAGATTCTATCGCGTTTTACGATTTATTTAATGACGGAACTGTTACTTGGTGCGCTGCGCTTATGGATAAATCACAAAATAAAGAAATAGAAACAAACGGAAAAGAAAAAGCCCGATCGAATTATTTTTCCGGAAGTTATAAAGGTTTTATGAGAAGTTTATTCCGCCACCAATCTACCGAAGATAAATTTAACAACATTCATATTATTGAAGATGGAACTGTCGCCGCCGTAACAATGGATTATAGTTTTTGGGCCGATAATAAAATGACCAATTTTGGAGGTAAATATTTAACTCTAATAAAAAGAGACGGCAAATGGAAAATTACCAGCGTCATTTATTCCTTAGAACTAACCTCTTATTTTGAACAGCCTTCGCTTATAAACAGAAAAAAAGAAAAGAAATTACAATTACTATAAAGTCTTAACTCAGAAAAACAAAACCCTTAAACATTGATTTGTTTAAGGGCTTTATAGTTTTAAAACTCAGAATAATTAATCTAAACCAGGAATGGTAATATCCCAAAATTTACCTGATGCTGTGTTTAAAAGAATGGCATTATAAATTCCGTCTGCAGAATCTTGTGTAGTAAATGGCGCTTGGTTTCCTCCTAATTTAGTTTGGACCCAGCCCGGATGAATTGGTGTTACAGTAATTTCTTCATCAATTACTCTGGTTGCCAACATTGCTGCATACATATTGATCGCATTTTTTGATAATCGATAAGCTGTTCCGTTTGGAGCTGCATTTTTTAATAATCCCATACTGCTTGAAATAAAAGCAATTTTTCCGCCCGTTTTAATATTTTTTAATAATGATTCTGTAAAGAAAATTACACTCGTCACATTTGTATTAATGGTTTCGGTAAAGGAATCAAAATCAGGTTGATTTGAAAAAGCATCGGGAGCAATTCCAGCGTTATTTACCAGTAAATCAATATCTTTTGTAATGGCTAAAATTTCTTTAATAGCGTTCTCTCTACTTTCCTGATTTGTCGCTTCTAATGGAATTACTTTTAAATTCGAATGCGAAAAATCATCTAACTTTCCTGACCTTGTTGTTCCTATTACATTAAAATTTTCAGTTAGTAATTTTTTAGTCAATGCTAAACCTATTCCGCTGCTAATTCCTGTTATTACAGCTGTTTTATATAACTTGTTCATTTCGTTTTTATCTTAAATTAATTATTGGGTTTAAATCCGCCGCTTTGCATTAGTAAACCAAACCAGTCTTCTAAATGCCAGGTATGTGTTATTTTTCCATCTTTTAAATAATGAAATTCATGTATTGCGACCGACACTTTTTTGCTCGTTGCCGGTATACCTATCAATTCTTTATTATGTGTAAATACAATTTCAGCTCTTACCGCCGCACGTTCATGCGTTCCGAAAATTTCTAAAATATTGATTTCGATATCGGGAAAATCAGTTGTAAAACCTTTAATAATATCTTGTAAACCTTTTGGACCTGCTGCCTGATTGGGTAAAAGCGGCATATCTTTCCAGTCCGGCGTACAGATTTTATCTAATAATTCCGGCTGTTTTGTTCCCCAAAGCGCATAAAAGGTTTTGATTGATTCTATTTCGGATGTTGTTAATCCTTTGACCATTTCTTCATTATTTGTCTCCATAATTTTTCATGTTTTTCAGTCGTTTTTTCTGCAGAAAAATGGCTTATTACTATTTCTTAACTACTTTTGTTTCCAATAGTTCTACAAATAAACTATCAATAGTTTATATTTGCAACTAATGTAAATTGATTTAAGAAAAATTGCGGTAACTAAAAAGTAACTTATGGCACGAAAACTACTTGAGAACAAAGATTCTTGCTCAATGCTTCACACCATAAATATAATTGGCACTAAATGGAAGCCTCTTATCCTATACTTATTGGCTAATAAAAGTGTGCGTTTTGGAAAACTACTTTTCTTTATGGAAGGTGTTTCGAGAAAAGTATTAACCGATCAGCTTCGTGAACTTGAAGAGGATGGTTTTATTTTGAGACAGAAATTTGGAGAAGTACCGCCAAGAGTAGAATATTCCTTAACAGAAAAAGGAAAATCTTTTCTTCCGGTTTTAAAACAAATGTGCGACTGGACGATTCAATGGAATCCGGAAATTTCGTTTATGGATTGTAAGATAGTTTTGCCTTTAGAAGATTAAATTCGTCCAAATTATTATCTTTTTAAATTCGGAATTTTCTCCGTCAAATTTTTCCAATAACGTTTTGGCATATGCTGTAAATGCAGTTTGGTATTTTTTCTGGATTCGATATTGACGCTGCTGAAATAACGGCGCCATAAATTCTGAAAAAACTCCTCGTTGTCGTCGCATATTTCGGCTAAAAATTTAGAGGAATTGGTATCAGCATTAAACTCCAATTGTACCGATGTTGTATTTTCGAGATCATAATAAATGCCGTATTTGCGTTTGGCATCATAAATTAACCAGCGTTGATCGGCATAACGGTTTTTAAAATGACTTTCTATCAAAGGCAAAACATCGCAGTCGGGTTCGACAATTGCGTAATACAAATTGTCTTTGGTCAATTTAAACCTGACAAACGCTTCCATTCGGTGGCTTTCTCTTCCCGTTAAATGAGCGGCTTTTCTAACTTCTAAAACTGGTAAATTAGATAAATCCCTTTCCACATTTATGGAACTCGAAAAAATATATTTTACGTATTGAAATAAGGTTTCGTCAATTTTATCAATTTCAGATAAAAATGCTCTGTAAATATTTGCAAAACCTTCTTTTGAAAGCTTTTGTTTTAATCCGTTTAAAACCCGTTTTGCTTTTACTAAATCTGTTGTTACCAAATGTTTATTCGAAAAAAGCAACGCATTTGAGACTTCGCTTTTAGCAAAAACAATATCATCGAGTTTAAGTTCGTAAATTTCAAATACAGCCGAAAGCCAGCCTTCAAAAGTACTATCGTAAATTATTTGTGTCATTTCGTTTAAAATAAAGAAAGCTGATTTGAGAAATCATTTTTGTATTTGCTTTTCTGTGTATTCAAAATATGATCTTTTATTTGAATAGAAGTTAAATCCCGCTGTAATTGAAAAGGCGAAGCAAAAGCCAAAAAGTATTTTGACCTGCTGTAAGCGATTCCTAATTTCTGTAAATCTTCGGGTTGCAATCTTTTAAATTTTCTCGCGGAGACAATTTTATGCGCGCTTGAAACTCCAATTCCGGGAATTCGGAGAATCAATTCTAAATCGGCGGTATTGATATCAACTGGAAATTGATTCAGATTTCGCAAAGCCCAGCCTAGTTTTGGATCAATATCCAAATCAAGATTCGGCTGATCGAAACCTACAATTTCATTGACATTAAATCCGTAAAAGCGAAGTAGCCAATCGGCCTGATACAATCGATTTTCCCGAATCATGGGAACAGGCGTACCAATTGCCGGAAGCCGATTGTCATAACTTATTGGCACATATCCGGAATAATAAACACGTTTCATGTTCATTTGTTCGTAGAAATAATTGGCCATTCCTAGAATTTCCATGTCATTTTCTTTGGTTGCACCAATTACCATTTGCGTACTTTGGCCCGCCGGAGCAAAAAGCGGCGCTTTGTAGTTTAGCTTTTTTTCTTCTTTATAACCAACAATTTCATTTTTGAGATATTCCATTGGTTTAATCACATCAATATGATTTTTATCGGGAGCCAATAGTTTAAGACTTTGTTCTGTTGGCATTTCGACATTTACACTTAAACGATCTGCATAAAGTCCTGCTTCTTTTAGTAATTCGTCGCTCGCGCCCGGAATCGCTTTTAAATGAATGTATCCATTAAAGTTTTCTTCTAACCGAAGTTTCTTTACGATTCTCACCAAACGTTCCATTGTATAATCGGGATTATCAAAAATACCCGAACTCAAAAACAAACCTTCGATATAATTTCTTCGGTAAAAACCAATCGTCAAATCCACCACTTCCTGAACAGTGAAAGCAGCGCGTTTTACATCATTGCTTTTTCTGCTCACGCAATACGCACAGTTGAAAATACAATGATTGGTCAGTAAAATTTTAAGCAGCGAAACACAGCGACCGTCTTCGGTATACGCATGGCAGATTCCTTTTCCCATTGCATCGCCAAGTCCTTTGCCTTTATTTTCTCGCTTACTGCCACTGGACGAACACGAAACATCATATTTTGCTGCATCGGCTAAAATAGCCAGTTTCTCCATCACTCTTTCGTGTACCATTTTGACGTTTTTTTGTTTTTGGAATGAAATTTCATCATTTCAAAATTAGGAATTTGGCATCGAGAAGAGTTGAAAATCACTGTTCTAAATTGTATCAAATTTTCAGGCTAAAGCTAACAATAACAAAGCTTTTCTTAATAATTATCTCGCTCAAAATAAATGAGTTAAAGTTTAAAAACAGGTATAAATACCTGGTCCAAAATTTTTGAATATTTATACATTGCACTAACAGTTATGAAAAATTTTTATAACCCCCTTAAGATTATTTTTCAATTCTTTTTTTGATAAAATTGAGACTACTGTATTAGCGAATAAAATTAAAAGAATCAAAAAAGCTAAAGCAATGAATTTTGAAAAAGGACAAGATGTATCCTACACAACTTTAAGCGGGAGATCTTACAGGGCTATTGTATTAGAAAGAAAATTAGATTTTAAAAAAGGGCTTATCAAAAAATCTGCAATGAAAGAAATGACTTTTCATTATTTGATTGAAGTCTATAGAAATGATCTTAGGGAACAAATTCTTTGTTCAGTGGAGCAGATTAAGCTTTTAGAACAAAAACAATGTGTGAAAAAAGCGGCTTAATAGCTGTTTTTAATAAATAATGTGACTTTGTTTATAACCAATTCTGCTGCTTCTTTATGCGGTGTGTGTCCAGTCTCAGGAATAATATATTTCTCAGATTTTCCGCCTGCCAAATTTATAGTTTTATTGACCTGCTCTAAAGTTCCATATTCATCACTTTCACCCTGAATAAATAAAAGAGGCGAATCGATTTTTGGCAGTAAATATTCAATATTCCAATCTCTAAAATCATTTCGAAGCCAGGTTTCTGTCCAAGCCTTAAATATTGTTTCTGTTTTTTTGCCATGGTATTTCCCAAGCCTTAAAGGCAGATTTGTAGTTTCATAAGTATGAACAGCTTCCCGAATTCCCTGCAGCGTAATATCTTCAACAAAAATATGTGCAGCTTCGCAGATTAATGCTTTAACTCTGTTTTTATATTTACTGGCTGCGATTAATGCAATTGAGCCTCCATCGCTGTGTCCAAACAAAACAGCATTTTCTATTTTTAGAGTTTCTAGTAAATCATTTAAAATATCGGCTTCTAACTCTAAATAATTTACGGGTCTGATATAAGTGTTCATCGAATCAGATTTTCCATAACCCAAACGATCATAGATTAAAACATTACATTTAGAAATTTCGGCAAGCTGCTTTGGAAAATCTCTCCAGAGTTCAACACAGCCTAAAGAATCATGCAAAAAGACAATTACTGGTCGATTTTCAAAATTATTATGAAACTCAACATAAAGATTACTTCCGTTTATATCAATCAACATGTGATAGTTTGTTTTTGAATTGCTTTTTCTTTTTTTGCTTTGGATATATTAAGATACACAATTGCACCAAGCATTATTGCAATACCTATGATTTGCATAAAAGATACTTTTTCACCCAAAATAATATGTGCACAAAAAACCGCCGCAGGCAGCTCTAAAGTTAATAATACAGAACTTAATCCGACACCAATTTTTGGCATTCCGACTGTAAAACAAATTGGCGGAATTACAGTTCCAAATACTGCTAAAAAAGTTCCCCATTGCAATAACCCGAAATCTAAATGTGTACTTGTTGTAATTGACTCATAATTAATTAGAAAAATAATCATCGCCGAACCGCTTGTCATTAGAGCACTTTTCTCAAACATAGGCGTTTCTTTTCCAATTTTACTTGTAAAAACAATATAAAGTGTGTAAAGTATTGCTGATAACAAACTTAGTAGAACTCCTGTAATCGAAATATTCAAATTCTTTAAATCCATAAGGTTGCCAGCCAAAACAGTTCCGAAAATTATAAAAACTGCTGAAAAAATTTCTACTGCACTTGGTTTCTTTTTGAAAAATATCCATTCAATTAAAATACTAAGCCAGGTAATCTGCATTAATAAAACTATTGCTAAAGATGCAGGAATATAAGCTACCGAAAGATAATATGTATAAGCTGAAGATCCCATTGAAGTTCCGGCCAAAAGTAATTTCCAGTTTAACTGCAGCTTCTGTCCATTTTTTATTTTTCTAAAAAATACAATTGTCCATAAAATTAATGTTCCGAAAAAAGCTTGTGCCAATGTTATTTCACCAGGTGTATAACCTTGTCCGTAGGCAATTTTAGCAAAAGAAGAAAGCATTCCAAAACTTAATGCACCCAATGCTACGATGATAATATATTTATTCATTTTTAAAGTAAAATTTTGTTTTGTCCTGACAAAAGTATTAATTACAGAACAATGATATATATTTTACAAATAAATATGTATTAATTCCTTTAAAGTATTTATAATTTCGAATTTTGTTCTAAATTAGATTATTTTTTATAATTTAACTGGAAAAAATCCAATGCAAGAATTAAGCAAACAAGAAATTGAATTACTTCGAATCCTTCAAAAAAATGCAAGATTTGACATTACTGACTTAACAGAAAGATTAAACATGTCCCGTACTTCTGTATACGACCGGATAAAAAAACTGGAAAATGAAGGTTATATTAAAGATTACGTTGCTATTGTTGATCCAAAGAAAGTAGGCTTAAACTTCACCGTAATTATCAATGTTTCATTAATCAGCCAGCGTTTAGAGTTCGTAGAAGAGTTTTCCCGACAAGTTGCTGCACTCGATGAAGTTGTAGAAGGATATGTTACGGGAGGAATTTTCGACTACATATTAAAAGTTGTAGTCAAAGACCCCGAGGCTTTTAATGTTTTTATTCAAAAGCTTTCGACGATTCCAAATATTAGTAAGGTTCAGAGTTCTTTTGTAATGAGCTACATTAAACAATCAACAACTTTGCATTTTTAAAAAGACTAATCTTTAATTTAAAACTATACTAAAGTCTCTTCATTATTCAATCCCAAAATCTTACCGTAAGCTACGGCTGCTTTATGCACCTGAACAAACCAGTCTTCGGCAGCATTATCATCGGCACCATCAGAAATGTATTTGAGACATAAAAACGGAATATTCTCTTTCATTGCAATCATGGCTAAAACATAGCCTTCCATATCTACAACATTATAGGCATCTGAGCAATGTCCCATTTCAAAATTATCGCCAGTTCCGCAAATTCCTTCTTTCAGGTTATCCATTTTCAAACCATATTCCAAAACTGTAGGCAGTCCAGATAATGGCGTTTCATATTGTGCATAACCTAATCCCTGAACATCCATATCTCTTTGTACAAATTTAGTACAGCAGATAACGTCTCCTTTTTGGAAAAAGCTGCTTCCAGCAGATCCTAAATTAACTATTAATGAAGGCTTTTTATTTTGAATAGCTTTAGACAATTCATACGCTGCATTAACTTTTCCAATTCCTGTAATCAATGTATTGTAGTTTTTAAAAACTTCTGCCGCTTCAGATTCAAGAGCAAAAGAGAATAATATATCGTCGATGGTAAAAGATTGGTTTTGATTAATTTTGATCATGTTTAATTTGGATTTTCAGTCAGCAAAAATACATTTAAAAACTTTTTCTATTTAATGTATTTCTTCTAATTCTAAAAACCACGTTAAAATCCCAATCAAATAGCGGTTTTTCCATATAAAAAAATATATTTGTCAAAAGCAGTTTCCCCAAGAACCGAAAAGACATTTGTATGGATAATGAAAAATTTATTTTCTGCCTTGAAGGCGTACAGGACGTAGATACCGTTATAACTACTGATGTGGTTAAAAATCTGGAAGAAATTGCTATTGACCAGGGAATTGCAAGTATTTATAAAGCCTGCGATACGATTGAAGGTTTGGAGGAAAGCTTGAATACCCTGCTTTATGACGATCATAATTTTAAGGATTATGAAATCATTTATCTTGTAATGCCGGGGCAGGAAAACAACATTTGTCTTCATGATTATTATTACAGCCTCGAAGAAATAGCTGAACTTTTTGAAGGAAAGATGAAAGGAAAAATTATTCATTTTGCCAATAAAAAAAGACTCGACCTCAACAACGAAGAAGCGCAATACTTTCTGGATATTACCGGCGCGCGTGCCATTTCGGGTTACGGATCAACTTATAATAAAATCGCCAGCTGCAGTACAATCGACAAAGCATTTTTTAGTTTGTATCAGGAAAACGATGATCTTACGGAAGTGGTAGAAGATTTGTACCAAAAACATTATGCGCTTTGCAAATTACTTGATTTTAGATTGTATTATTAAGTATGAGCGCCAAGACAACTGAGAAAATAAAAACCTATAATCCTTCAAGATTTCGAGAGAAGTTTCTGGGAGAGGACAATCCTATTCATTTGCTTTTCAAATCAAATTCAGATCATTTTTTCTGTTTGGAGATTGAGGAAATTATGCAGATGCAATATCCGGTGCCGCCATCAAAACATTCTTGTCATACTTTAATTTTTATTTCTTCGGGTCAGCATGTTATGAAATTGGGTTATCAGGAATACATTACTACCGATAACGAAATGATTATGGTTCCAGCTGGTCAGATTTTTTCCCTTGACAATGTAAATAGTATACACAAAGGCTACATCTGCCAGTTTCATCCCGATATTTTAATTGGAAAATACGGCAGCCGCGAAATGCTTAATGAATTTGATTTCATGAAAATTTCCGGAAACCCAAAAATTACTTTAGCTTCAGAAGATGTAGCAAATGTTACTGCTGTTTTAGAACGTCTTCAAAGAGAATATTCTGAAACAACAACTGCAAATTTGAATATTGTTCAGTCGTATTTGATTGCTTTGTTTTATGAAATGAATAAAAATTCGGTTAAGAGTGCTAAAAGTATTTTGGCCGCAGAGGTTATTACCAATAAGTTCAAAGAACTGATTCATGAGCATATTAAAACCCATCATTTTGTTCATTATTATGCTTCACTGCTCAGTGTTACGCCAAATCATTTGAATAAATCTGTTCGAACGGTTACCGGAAAATCGGCAGCAAAATGGATTGACGAGACCATATTGCTGGAAGCTAAATATCTATTGTTTCAAACTACACTTTCTGTAAGTGAAATTGCCATACAAGTGGGACTTGAAGACCAATCGTACTTTAGTCGGTTTTTCAAAAAACATGAAGGAATTAGTCCTATTCAATATCGAAAAATGATTGATAAATCCTAATTATTGATTATTGCATCCTAATAAATAACAATACATTTTTCTGAAATTTGCATCTCAAAAAATGCATATTATGATTTATGTTTTTAAAACTTCCGTTGACAGTCGATCCAAGTTTGAGTCGGCTTCTGCCCTGCTTCAGGAATTACTCCCAAATTCTTTATGGAATTTTGATCTCGAGGACTGCGATAATATTTTAAGAATCGACAGCGAACTTGATATTCCTAATTTAATTCAAAACAACGGCATTTTTGATTGTATCGAATTAGAATAAAATCAAGTTCATTTCTCCCGTTTTTCAATTTCTTCATACCATTTAATGGAAACAAAATTATATCAAAACCGAACTTTTGACACGGTAGATTATGCTGATCAGAGTTTATCGAATACTGAATTTGTAAACTGCGAATTCATCAATTGCAACTTTTCTAAAAGCGATTTAAGTCATAATGATTTTCTGGATTCTACTTTTAAAAACTGCAATCTTTCATTGGCGATTCTGAAAAACACGGGATTAAAAAATATCAAGTTTATTGGCTGTAAACTGATGGGTTTGGATTTCAGCGCGAGTAACAGCTTTTTGTTTTCCATGAGTTTTCAGGATTGCCTTTTAGATTATTCGACTTTCATTTATAAGAAATTAAAGAAAACGAGCTTTATTGACTGCTCTGTTAAAGATGTTGATTTCTCGAATACTGATTTGTCTTTTGCGGTTTTTAAAAACTGTGATTTATCGAATGCCACTTTCGTGGAATGTATTCTGGAAAAGACTGATTTTAGATCGTCTCAAAATTACGCTTTTGATCCTTCTGAAAATAAAATTAAAGGAACTAAGGTTTCGCATATTGCTCTTGCGGGTTTGCTGGAAAAGTTTGACTTGGAGATTGAATGAGTTTTCAGTCGCAGTTTTCAGTCTCGGTTTGTGTGTAATTGGCACGCGGATTTTCGCAGATTGGAACGGGTTTATTTTATATAAAAAGGGATGCTGTTTTGGCATCCCTTTTAAACTAAATATGAAAAAAATGAATATTAATCTAACCAGCGTGGGTCTCCAATTTGGTTGTCGATCAGGGTTTGATTTTTTACTGTAAAGTCACTTCCTGCTGCATTTACAAACTGCGGATCTGCTGTAGTTCCTGAGGCATCGATTTTATTTAAAGGAATCGTTGCATCCATAAAACTTGGGGCGTTGTAATAATAGGTTTTACTAAAAACTGGTTGAACTGTATTCGCCTGATTGGTATAAATCGCTGTTGTCCCGGCTATCAAAGTATTTTTTACTGTTGAAGCATTATCTAAGAATCTAATGTATAAGATTCTTTTTGGAGCTGCAGTATTTGATACGTTATACAATGTACATTTATCAATTAAAGTATTGGTTACTAAACCTGTTCCAGACACATTAGCTGCTGCATCGACTCTAATAAAATCACGACCTGTAGAACAACTGTCGAATGTGCTGTTTTTAAGCACTATGCTTGCAATGTAGGTATTTCTGAAATCGATAAAATCAGCACCAACATTTGTATTTACATTTTTAACAATACTGTTATCAACCGTAAATGATGTCACTTTTGCATTTGTTACGTTGGCAGCAATTAATGCACGGGTATAGTCATGAATAGTACTTTTACTAATTAAAATATCTCCATAAGTTGATGCTGCTCCGGCAATTGTTATTACAGCTGCATTTGTCATCCCTGTTCCATTCAAATCTAAATCTACCAACGAAAGGTTTGCAACTCCCGGATTGACTGTAAACTTGACATTTAGTTTTGGCTTATCACCTGTTTTTAATCCTCTTATAATAAGTGATTTATTTAAAATTATTTCTCCAGTAGTACTAAAAGTTCCCGGCATTAACAATAATCTTGAACCTGCAGGCGCGGCTGCAATGCTTGCTTCTAAATCATCTCCCGGATTCACTACAATTCCATTCGTAATATCGATTCCAGTTGTAAAAGTCGCCGTTCCTCTCGTTTTGGTTCCGTTTAACAATGTTGCTGTATAGTCTGTTTCACCAGTAAGTCCGTTTACTGTTGCGGCTCCTGCCGTTTTTTCTGCAGGTGTTATAGTATGGATGATATTGCCCGGAGCAACAGAAATTTGTGTAACATTGCTATTTGGTGTCCACCTCAAGGTAACAAATTTAGCATCGATATCAGCATCCTGAACCGGGAAGAAAATTTGTTCTGAAAGCGTAGTTGCGGTTACAACAGACCATTTTGAGTCTTCTAATCCTGTTGAACCAACTGCTTTTACCCTGATAGAATAAACTGTTTCTCCTTCTAAAGCTACCTGAATTGGTAATTGTTCAGGTGTAACCTTAATGGTTTTAAAAATGGTTTTAAAGTCCGGATCATCTGCGCTAAATTCTACTACATAATGATCTGGATTTTCTTCTTCTTTTACTGACCAGTTTAATTCAACTGTAGTCTGGTTTCTCACTTTTGCTGTTAAACCAATTGGAGAAAATTCCCTGCTTTCATTTATGCTGTCTATAACTTCTTCGTTATAACTTTCACAGCCTGAAATAACAGCTGTCAATACGATTGAAGCTATTAATCCTTTTATTATATATTTTGTTTTCATAAACATGATGCCTTATAATTAATAAATAATTGTATGAGATTAATAACCCTAATCATTAGTTAATTTGCCGTTACTTCCGTCAATAAACACTTGCCAAATTGGCCAGAATTGTTTGTTATCAGGATTCACGCCGGCTTTATACAAACTATTGATTTTTGTATCTGTAGCGGCACCTGTCCATGTCCATGCAACAGAAGAGTAAGCCGCTCCCGGATCAACAGTTTCTCCACGGTTTAATCCGTAAATATCTAAGCTCACGTTATCGGCTTTAAATTTATAATATAAGGTTGTTGGCACTGTGGCATATTCTCCTAAACGCTGCGATAAGTTTGTCATTTTAACTTTAGCTTCGTCTAATTTTGTTTTAAGAAGATTCCAGCGAATAAGAGCTTGTTTACGTTCCATTTCTCCTGTAAACTCAAATTTATTTTCTTCTACCAATGCTTTAAACATAGCATCTTTGCTTGTTAGGGCATTTACATAAGCATCAACTTTTACTGGCTGAGCTGCTGCAGGAAATGCTCTTCTGCGGATTTCTTTTAAATACGGAGCTGCTGCGCTTGGACCTTCTAATTCGTTTGCTGCTTCTGCCGCTATTAAAAGAACCTCGGCATAACGCATATAAATTTTGTTTACACCATCATCGTTTGTTGAAGTCACAAAACGTGTCATCCACTCATAACGGTATTTTCCAAAATACCATGTATTTAAAGTCCCTAATTCTTGTTTTGCAATATTATTTACAGCTGTTCCATATTTGTACGGAACGCAGGTTACATCTCTACGTGTATCTGCCTGATCATAATCGTAAAAAACGAAAGGAAGCGGTCCGGCAGTTCCTCCGCGGTTTGGTCCATTAGCATGAAATTGATCGTTTGTAGTATGGCGAACAGCAAATGTAAATAACATACGTCCTCTACCTTCTGAAAATGGAAGTTCCCACAATGACTCTCCACCTGCTACTAAATATTCCTGATTGTATTTTTTCCAAAATGTTTCGAAAGAAGATTCTAAATGTGCAGATCCGCTTTCAATTACCGAACGGGATTCTGCTAATGCCAATGCGTACATATTGGCAACAGAAAGCTGCGGATCTGTACTTCTTCTTACTCCGTCAGGATATTGCTGATAACCGCTCGCAGCCATTGCTAAACGAGCACGGAATCCTTTTACGAATGCTTTATTGATTCTTTCTACACTGCTTGTTGCTGTAGTTTCTCCAGGCCACGGTACTAATGTTGCAGCTTCAGCTAAATCTTTAAGCAACTGCTTGTAAATTTCGTCACGGCTTGTTTTTCCTATATAAAGTGTTTCATTTGTTAATGGCTCAAATCGATACGGAACATCTCCAAAAGCTTTTACCAAATCAGCATAATAAATAGCTCTCAATGTTAAAGCCTCACCTAATAAATACCCTAAGTCTGATCCCGGTGTTGGGTTGCCATAAGTACGTAAACCGCGAACACAAAGATTGGCACGCTCAATTCCTGAATACATCATTGCCCATGCATTGTTGGTTGTATTCATTTGAGAGTTATTTGCCTTTGCATCATACGTACATAAATCTGATGCATCACTTACGGTTTGTGAAGAGTTATACCATTCTACATCGGTGTTTAATCCATAAAAAGGAAGAAAACGACCTCTGTAAGAGTTAGTTTCTGCAAACGGAATTTTAATTCCGTCTACTGCTCCTGCAGCTAAATCAGGACTGGAAAAAATAACTGATTCGTCTAATGTTGATTGTGCCGGAGCATCTAAGTAGTCATCTGAGCAAGAACAAAAAAGACTTGCAACAAACATTCCTGCGATTACTATTTTATGTTTCATCTTGTGAAAGTTTTACTGAATTAAAAATTAAGGTTTAAACCAAATATCAACTGTCTGCTTCTTGGATAAGCTGAATAATCAACCCCAGGAGTCAACGGTGTATTTCTTCTTGTTGAAGCTTCAGGATCTTGTCCGGTATATTTTGTCCAGACAAATACGTTACTGGCAGTTAAGTAAAATCTTAACTTAGAAATGCCTAAAGCAGAAGTTAAATCATTTGGTGTAGTATAACCTAAACTCAAAGTATTAAGTCTTAAAAAAGACCCGTCTTCAACAGCCCAGTCACTAAAAACATAACGCGGCATATAAGGAGACCACATTGTAGTATTTGCATTTAAGGCAGTAAGTGCTGCAGGATCTGTTACTAATTGTCCTGTGTTAGGATCAAAGTTTGTCCATCTTGTCCCGTCAGCCATTTCAGTATCTAAATTTCTATATTGTCCATTTGGAATTGAAGTAGAAAATTCAACTTTATTTGCATTATAGACATCATTTCCAATGCTGTAGTTAAATGCTGCAGAAAGATCAAATCCATACGCATTTGCATTCAGTACAAAACCACCTGTAGTTTTTGGGTTAGCATTTCCTATAACAGTAAGGTCGTTTGCATTTACTTTACCATCGCCGTCAATATCTTTCAATTTCATTGCACCTGGTTTCATAGGCCCAACAATTGTAGTACCATCTGGCACTCCGGTTTTTAAAGTGTAAGCTCCTGCATTATAATTGAAATCAGATACTTCGTAACGTCCGTCACTTTTATATCCGTACATAACACCTATTGACTGACCTACGTTTACTAAATAATCATTTCCAATAGCCGTTGAAGCCCATCCAGAACTTGCACCAAAGTTGCTCATTACACCAAGTGAGTTAATTTTATTGGTGTTGAATCCAGCATTAAGCGATAAGCTTACGCCGAATTTCTCTCTTTCAATTAGGTTAAGATTTAAAGTGGCTTCAACTCCGCTGTTTTGAACTTCACCCATGTTTCTGAACTGAAAATCATATCCTCCAGAAATTGGAAAGTTGATCAATAAATCTTTTGTAATGTTTTTATACACCTCAACAGATCCTGTAACACGATTTTTAAACAAATCGAAATCTAAACCTAAGTTTTGAGTAACAGTAGTTTCCCATTTCAAATCTGGGTTGGCCATTGTTTTAGAAGGTGCCCAGTAATTATCAACACCATTAATCCATGTAGATGTGGTTGAAGTAAAACTCTGAACCATTTGTCCAGTTGGAATATTATTGTTTCCTGCTTCACCATAACTTACTCTAAGTTTAAGCAAATTAACCCATGAAGCATTTTTCATAAATTCTTCTCCCGAAATTTTCCACGCTGCCGCAGCCGCCGGGAAAAATCCCCATTTATTATCGCCTAAAAATTTACTTGAACCATCGGCACGATATGTTGCTGTAAAAAGGTAACGATCTTTATAATCGTAATTTACACGACCAAAGAATGAAAGTAATTTATCATCCGGGAAATAGAAATTATCCACTGAAACAGGTGTTCCCTGAGTCGTTAATTTTTTCGCCTGATCTAAACCAAAAGTTAATGGATATCCATGAATGGCAGTGTTTACATCATTTCTTTTATATTCAATAGACTCTTCACCAAAAAGTAATTTTAAACTATGATTTTCTCCAACGAATTTTTTCAAATCATAGTTCAGCGTATTGACATTTCTAAAACGAGTATCTTTTCTGTCTCCCATTATCATAGCAGGCATACCTTGTCTTTCTGCCGCCGGATTATTTTTTACATAATAAGTTGAGCGTCCAAAATAACGATAGTCTAAATAATTGTAATTATCCCAGCCTAATTCTGTTTTAAACACTAAATCTGAAGTAAGTTTCCATGAAAAACTTCCCAGCATATTAAAGTTTTTTCTAAACTGCTGGCGATCCGTATCAGCAATAGCCACAAAAGGATGTACGAGATTATCAGAAACTGCTTCATCTGTATCATCAGTTGTTAAACCCGGAACCGGAATTGGAGCGTATCCCACAATATTTTTTAAACGCGAATCTGCAGATGAAACCTCATTTTGCTCGTTCATTCCTCCGCCATTAATTTCAGTATCTGAGTAACGCATTGTAAAACTCAAATCAACTTTATCAGAAGCTTTACTGTTTAAAGCCAGCGATAAGTTATTTCTATTAAAATCTGACCCGTTCATGATCGCTTTTTCATCATAATGAGCATAATTGAAATTATAGTTCATTTTGTCTGAACCACCGCGAATAGATAAGTCACGGCTTTGAACTTCTCCTGTACGCCCAAAAACCTGTCTTTGCCAGTCATTACCTTTCATGCCTTTGTACATGTCATAATCCTGCCATGATCCAAAGTATTTTTCATACGAACTTAAATCAGTGTTATCTTTAAGTAAAGCGTACTCATACTGCCATTTCACATAATCTTCCGGAGCTGTAACATCAATCGTATTGGCTATTTTTTTCATACCGTAAAACATGTTATAGTTTACGGTGACTTTACCATCTTTACCTTTTTTAGTCGTAACAATAACAACCCCATAAGCTCCTCTTGAACCATAAATTGCTGTAGATGATGCATCTTTTAATATGGTCATCGTATCAATATCCGAAGAAGAAATGTCATTAATATTGTTTACCGGAAAACCGTCTACAATGTATAACGGCGAAGCATCCTGCGTTAAAGATCCGTTTCCACGAATTCTAATCTGCACGTTTGAATCTGGCGAACCTTCAGAAGAAGTTACCTGAACCCCTGCTATACGTCCTGTTAAAGCTTCTGCTACGTTAGGAACAGGAATTTTACGCATTTCATTTCCAGAAAATGTAGCCACCGCACCCGTTAAATCAGATTTTTTTGAAGTCCCATATCCAATTACAACAACCTCGTTTAGGTTATTTGAGTCTTCAGACATTGTTGCATTTACTTTGGCTTTCCCTTCTGTAGGTATTTCAATACTTTTAAATCCTATAAATGAAAAGCTTAAAACCGCTTTTGGATTGGTTAATTTTAATTTATAGTGGCCGTCAAAATCTGTAGAAGTTCCGTTCTTCGTTCCTTTCTCCAGTACATTAACCCCTGGTAAAGAAAGTCCTGCTGCATCTTTAACGGTTCCTTCTATTGTCACTGTCTGAGCATTCGCTCGATTGCTCAACAGCAAGCACAATAAAAAAACAAATGCAAAGCAATGATTTGCTCCCTTGTTTAATAAATCTTTAAAATTCATGGTTGTTTGTTTAAGTTAGTAAATTGTTTAAAAGTGGTTTTTGTGGTTTCTTTTTTTGTTTGCAAGCCCAGTCTCTGCCATTAACAACAAAGAGTATGTCTATACTATTTTGGAATTTTAATCATTCTATTTTTGTAAGAATAGAAACTTTCATTAACTATGTTTAAAAAAGTTGTAATCGATTACACAAACATAGATATTTTTTTAATATAAAAAATTAAAATTCATAAAAATTTCATAAATAGAATTATATATCAAGAATAAAATAGCTTTTTTATACGACTTATGTAATTTTATCGATATATAAATATTAAATATATTATCTTAATTCAATGATTTGTTACGATTTTATCTAAAAAAACAATCGATTACAAGCTTACAATTTAATAAATTTTTAAGTGTATTTTCAACATTTAATGTGGCTGAAAAAATCAAATAAAATTTTTAACAGACATCATTTTTAACAAGTTTTTCTTTCAAAAAAGGAATCTACAACTTGTTTTTGTGTATCTATTACAGTTCTAAAACAAGCATTCAAAACCCTAAACAAATCCTAAAATAAATTTTGGGCATAAAAAAACCCTTAGAAATAATCTAAGGGTTTGATATTTATAGAGATATAAAATTTATGCACTTTGAAGCCTCAAATCGTTCTTGCGTATTTTGATTAATGTTACTGTTATCAGCATTCCAACAATAGACATTCCAACTCCTATAAGATTTGGAGATTCGTAACTGTATCCGGCTGTTAAAGGTAATCCGCCTAAGAAAGCTCCTAAAGCGTTTCCGATATTAAAACTTCCTTGCAAAGAAGCCGAAGCAATCATCTCTGCTCCTTTTGCAGTTCGTATCATCAACATTTGAATTGGCGCAATAACAGAGAAAGAAATAGCACCCGTTAAGAATGTTAAAAACAAAGAAACATATTGATTTGATGAGAAGAAGTAAACCAAAACCAAATCGATTGACATGACAAACAACAATGCTAAAGTGGTTGGTGCAGGCGAATATTTATCTGCCAGTTTTCCTCCGGCAAAATTTCCAACTACCATTCCAAGACCTGCAAGAATTAAAATATACGAAACATCGCCTTCGCCAAATTTCGAAACATTAATTAATAAAGGAGCGATATAACTAATCCAGGCAAATAATCCTCCAAAACCAATGGCAGTAATTCCGATAATCAGCCAAGCTTCGGTTCTTTTGAAAAACTCTAACTGTTTTTTCATATTTACCGTTTCACCTTTATCCAGCTTTGGCATCCATAAAGAAATAAGCAAAAAGGTTAACAGACCCACAATGGCAATTAATACAAAAGTATAACGCCAGATAAAATTATGTCCAATGTAAGTTCCGATTGGAACTCCAATTAAATTAGCCAGGGTTAAACCCGAAAACATAATCGCGATCGCCTGTGCTTCTTTTCCTTTATCAGCCAAGCGGCTTGCAACTACCGCACCCACTCCAAAAAACGCTCCATGCGGTAATCCCGATAAAAATCGCGAAGCAAATAAAAAATTATAAGAAGGTGCAATAATCGAAAGCGCGTTAAAAACCGTTAACATTAAAGCTAAAATTAAAAGCATTTTTTTAGGTGGAAAATTTCTTCCAAGTATTACTAATAAAGGAGCGCCAATAACGACTCCAAGTGCATAAGCAGAAATTAAATATCCGGCAACAGGAATACTAACTTTCATATCTGAAGCGATATCAGGAAGAAGACCCATCATTACAAATTCGGTTATACCGATTGTTAAACCTCCAAAAGAGAGTGCAATAAGACTTTTTTTCATTTTGATTTCATGAGAAAGGGAAAGACTTTCTACGATGCAAATTTAACACCGTTAAATTTTAAAAAAGTTGTACATTTACAACATAAAATTGTAAAATTAAGACATGCCTAAATTAAATCAATTTAAAACACTCGTAATTGATGAGTTCGAAGATGAAAAATTCCATCTGCCGCCGCACACTCATACCTATTATGAAATCATATATATTAAGAAAGGAAATGGCGTTCATCACCTCAACAAAAACCTGCTTCCGTACAAAGCAGGAGATTTATTTGTGATTTCGCCCGAAGATGAGCATTATTTTGACATTAAAAAAAGTACCCGATTTTTCTATATTAAGTTTACGGATAATTATTTTAACTCCAAACAGAACCTTACCTGTGATGATTTTTTAATTCATACTCCGGAAAGTTTTATGCGTGATAAAACACTCAAAGAAATGGTTCTTAAATTAGATGATCCTTGTAAAACTATATTAAAAAATACTATCGAGAACATTGCTGCTTATAATTGTAAAACCGATGTCTCGACTTCTCCCATTGTATTTTATCAGATTCTTTCGATTTTTGGACTAATCAAAGAAACCATGCGTGGTATGAATCTCGTTGTTAAAGGAAATTCTATTGATAATGAGCAAATCACTTCTTATATACATCAGAATATTTATCATCCAAAATTAGTTCAGATAAAAGTTATTGCAGCACATTTTAATATTGCACAAAGTTATTTCAGCGCTTATTTCAAAAGGACTTTTTCTATCAGTTATCGCGAATACATTAATAATCTGCGAACAAGTTTAATTGAAAAACGTATTCATAACGACAGACTTTCTATAAAACAAATTGCTTACGAATTTGGTTTTACTGACGAAAGCCATCTTTCTAATTATTTTAAAAAGAAGAAAAACATGAAACCGACTGATTTTAAGAAAACATAAAATTTGAAATCTTAAATAAGTAACAGCTCTTAAAAAAAATATCTAAATTTGTAATTCCAAAGCATTTTCATTGAAGAAAAAAATTCACATATTATTTTTCCTTTTAACTCTTGGCTTCTTTTTGATGTCCAATTCAGGTTATGCGTGTGGAAAATCTTCTGAAAAAACTTCATGCGAAAAAAAAGCTGCTTCTAAAAAAGAAAAATCCCATTCTTGTCAGGAAGGTTGCTGCAAGAAAGGTCATGATTCTAAAGATCAGCACGGCTGCAGCGGAAAATGCGATCATTCGAGCTGTACAACTACTGCTTTGCAATTTAGTCTGCTTACCACAAACGAATTTGAATTCGAAAATAACCTCTTTAATTTCTCGCCTGAGAGATCTATATCTTACTATAAAACCGCCAGCATTTCTGATGGTTTTACCTCTATTTGGTTAATTCCTAAAATAAACTAATTCTATTTCTGACAGCCATAATAGTGTTTTGCCGCTAAGGCACAAAGGCTCGAAGAAATACAAAACTTTGCGTCTCTGCGACTTTGCGAGATTAAAACATCCTAAATTATTTAACTTAGAGAAAAATTAAATTCTCTATCAAAATTTACATACAATGAAAAATTCAATATCAACTATAGCAGCAATAATCACATTATTATTTACTGCAAATACAATTCAGCCCAATACAATAAAAACAACAGAAACAGGAATTGAAATCGCTGATTCAAGTCAATTGCAATCTGTTTATGATGCTTATTTTACTGTAAAAGATGCTTTAATTAAAAGCGATGCAAAAACAACTTCGGCGAAAGCCAAAGATTTATTAGACGCGATCACTGCCATAAAAATGGACAAATTAAAAACTGACGAACATACGGCCTGGATGAAAGTGGTAAAAAAACTAACTGCCGATGCTAAAAGTATTTCGACTACAACGGATTTAAAAAAGCAGCGTGAGACTTTTAAATCGCTTTCAAAAAACACGTATACTTTAATTAAAGTTTCAAAATCAACTGATGTTGTCTACAAACAATATTGCCCAATGGCCGATGCCGACTGGTTAAGCAAAGAAAAAGCAGTTAAGAATCCATATTACGGTTCTTCGATGTTAACTTGCGGAAACGTGGTAGAAACCATCAAATAAATATGAAGCTCTACATCAAAAACATGGTGTGCGCCCGCTGTAAAATGGTTGTGAAGTCTGAGTTTGAAAAACTCGGACTTCAGACTATTTCTGTCGAATTAGGCGAAGTTGAACTGCAAGATGACCTCAACGATTCTCAAAAAGAGGTTTTGCTTAAAAATCTGCAGACTCTGGGCTTTGATTTACTGGATGATAAAAAAACCAAAACCATCGAGAAAATAAAAAATCTTATTGTCGATTTGGTTCATCATAAAAACAACGAACTCAAAATCAATTTATCTGATTATTTAGTCGAAAACCTTCATCAGGATTATAATTCGCTAAGCAATCTTTTCTCTGAAATTGAAAATACTACAATTGAAAAGTATTTTATCAGTCAGAAAATAGAAAAGGTAAAAGAGTTATTGATTTACAATGAATTGTCTTTAAGTGAAATCGCAGATCTTTTAAACTACAGCAACGTAGCGCATTTAAGCAATCAGTTCAAGAAAATTACGGGTTTTACTCCTACCTATTTCAAACAGTTGAAAGATAAAAAACGTATTCAAATAGAGAATTTGTAATTTTTTTAACCGCAAAGTTCGCAAAGTTATTTTAGACAAAGCTTTGCGAACTTTGCGCTTTTTATAAAGCCCAGCATATTTAAAAAACTTCGCGAACTTTGCGGTGAAAAAAAAAACGCACTAAAAGTTTTAGCACGTTTTTTTATTTATCTGAGTAATGTCCCATTGCCGAAATCACAACAACTGTTACAATTTCTTCCTCGACACTATATACAAGTCTGTCTTTTTTATTTATTTCCCTAGACCAAAATCCTGAAAATTGATGCTTTAATGCTTCTGGTTTCCCGACTCCTTCAAATGGAGTTTCACTAAGTTCTTCTAAAATTTTTGCAATTTTTTTTATACTCGCTTGGTTTCCTGATTTTAAATGTTTAGAAATTTCTTCTTTAGCCTCTGGAATTATTTCAACCCTAAACTTCCCCATATATCATTCGGATCAACCGTTATTGTTTTAGATTTCCCACTTTTATAATCTGCATATCGTTTTTGAATCTCAGCCACAAACTCAGGATTATAAGGACTTTCATCCTCTTCTATTTTTACCCCTTTATTTGTAACAGCTAACAACTTCGCAAGCTCAAGCAATGTTTTGCCAGCTTTTGTTTTTTCATTTATAGTTATAGTTGTCATAATCTTAATTTTATTATTACAAAGATACAAAAATCATGCAGTTTTCTTCGATAGCAAAAATTTTAACCGCAAAGTTCGCAAAGTTATTCCAACAAAGCTTTGCGAACTTTGCACTTTTTACAAAACCCAACATATCCAAAAACCTTAGCGCTCTTTGCGTTAAAAAAACCCTTTTAGTAAATCTTACAAATCATTCTCAAAATTATACAAACCGTTGTAAATCTTACTTCGGAAATTTGCATTGTAATACCTTAAAAACGAAAAACAATGACTCATCAATATATAATTTCAGGAATGTCTTGCAATGGCTGCCGAACCAAAGTCGAAAAAACGCTAAATGAAGTAGAAGGAATTCACGCCGAAGTAACGTTAGATCCGCCATTGGCAGCCATAACGATGGAAAAACATGTTCCAACTGAAAAATTTCAGGAAGTTTTATCTGCCGTTGGAAAATATACTATAGAAATGGATTCTCCTAAAAAAGACGAGTCTGAAGTAAAATCATGTTGTTCAAGTCATAAAAAAGAAGATCATTCGGCACATTCACATAAAAAAGAAAAAACAGTAATTCCTCATAATACAACCGGAGTTTTTTACTGCCCGATGCATTGCGAAGGCGATAAAACCTATAACAAACCTGGGGATTGTCCGGTTTGCGGAATGGATTTGGTGCCTCAAATTGCTATTGGAACACAATTTACCTGCCCAATGCATCCTGAAGTTATTTCTAATGAACCCGGTGACTGTCCAATCTGCGGAATGGATTTAGTGCCAATGCAGGCATCTGAATCTGAAGAAAACAAAACCTATACTGACTTACTAAGGAAAATGAAAATTGCGACATTGTTCACACTTCCTATTTTCATTATTTCAATGTCAGAAATGATTCCAGATAATCCGCTTTTTAAAATCATGTCGATTGAAAAATGGAACTGGGTTCAGTTTCTGTTTTCAATTCCGGTTTTGTTTTATGCCGGATGGATGTTTTTTGTTCGCGCTTATAAATCAATTATTACTTGGAATCTCAATATGTTTACCTTAATAGGTATTGGAACCAGCGTCGCATTTATATTCAGCGTTGCGGGAATGTTCTTTCCGGATCTTTTTCCGTCCGAATTTAAATCGCATCACGGAACCATTCATCTTTATTTTGAAGCTGCGACCGTTATTATAACTTTGGTTCTATTGGGGCAATTATTAGAAGCCAAAGCGCACGGACAAACCAATGGTGCGATTAAAGCATTACTAAAATTAGCGCCAACGGAAGCTACTTTGGTAGAAAACGGAACTGACAGAACCATCTCCATTCACGATATTAAAAAGGGGGATCTATTACGAGTAAAACCGGGAGAAAAAATTCCGGTTGACGGAAAAATAACTTCTGGCGAAAGCAGTATTGACGAAGCCATGATTACCGGAGAACCTATTCCGGTTGACAAAAAAACGGGCGATACTGTAATTTCGGGAACTATAAACGGAACAAAATCATTTGTTATGACTGCCGAAAAAGTAGGTTCAGAAACTTTGCTTTCGCAGATTATTCAAATGGTTAATGATGCCAGCCGTTCGAGAGCGCCAATTCAAAAACTAGCTGACCGTGTTGCCAAATATTTTGTTCCAACGGTTGTTGCCATTTCTATATTGACTTTTATTGTCTGGGCAAAATTTGGCCCTGAACCTTCTTATATCTACGGATTAATCAATGCGATTGCCGTTTTAATTATTGCCTGTCCTTGTGCTTTAGGATTGGCGACTCCAATGTCGGTTATGGTAGGAGTTGGAAAAGGTGCTCAGCACGGGATTTTAATTAAAAATGCCGAAGCGCTTGAAAACATGAATAAAATCGATGTTTTAATTACCGACAAAACCGGAACAATTACAGAAGGAAAACCAACTGTCGAAAAAATTTATGCAATTGATAATAACGAAGATATTCTATTGCAAAACATTGCTTCGCTAAATCAGCACAGCGAACATCCTTTGGCGCAAGCCGTTGTAAATTTTGCCAAAGACAAAAATCAATCTTTACTTGAAGTTCCCGATTTTGAAGCTGTTGCCGGAAAAGGAGTTTTAGGAACCGTAAATAATTCAAAAATTGCATTAGGAAATAAAAAACTAATGGAGCAGATAAACGCTTTGATTTCTGATGATTTTGAAAGTAAAATTACAGCCGAACAAAATCTGGGAAAGACAGTTTCATACATCGCGGTAAACAATATTGTTTCGGGTTACGTAACTATTACAGATGCCATAAAAACAAACAGCGCAAAAGCAATTAAAGATTTAATTGATCAGGGTGTTGAAGTTATCATGCTTACGGGTGATAATAAAAATACAGCCAAAGCAGTGGCAGATCAGCTTCATTTAAGTTCTTTTAAAGCGGATTGTCTTCCAGAAGATAAACTGAGAGAAATTGAACGTTTGCAAGCCGAAGGAAAAGTGGTGGCGATGGCCGGCGATGGAATTAACGATGCTCCGGCTTTAGCTAAAGCTGATATTGGAATTGCAATGGGAACAGGAACTGATGTTGCTATTGAAAGTGCCAAAATAACGCTTGTAAAAGGCGATTTAAACGGAATTGTAAAAGCTAAAAAACTGAGCTTTTCAGTTATGAAAAACATTAAGCAAAACCTATTTTTTGCTTTTATATACAATGTTTTGGGAGTACCCATTGCAGCGGGAATTTTATATCCTGTATTTGGGATTTTGCTCTCGCCAATGTTAGCGGCGCTGGCTATGAGTTTAAGTTCAGTTTCGGTAATTGTAAATGCTTTGCGATTGCGAAACCTCAACCTTTAAAAAATCGATATGAAACTACATACTATTTTACTTGTCTTTTTAATTGCTTTTAGTGCAAAAGCTCAAAAAGTAGTTCGTTATGATTTACACGTTCGTGATACTATTGTGAATTTTTCGGGAAAAGAAAAACGCGCACTTACCGTTAACGGACAAATTCCGATGCCGACATTAACTTTTACGGAAGGCGATATTGCCGAAATTTATGTGCATAACGATTTAAAAAATGAAGATACAGCCTTGCATTGGCACGGATTATTTCTTCCGAATAAAGAAGACGGTGTTCCATATTTAACGCAAATGCCTATAAAACCAGGAACTACACACAAATATACTTTCCCAATTATCCAGAACGGAACGTATTGGTATCACAGCCATTCGGGATTGCAGGAACAAATTGGTTTATACGGACTTTTCATTATTAATAAAAAGAAAGACGATTCGACTTTTAGAAAAGGTATTGACGATTTGCCTACTGTTCCGGTTATTTTAAGTGAATGGACAGATCTCAAACCGGAAAATGTTCAGCGAATGCTTCATAATGCCAACGATTGGTTTGCCATAAAAAAAGGTACAACGCAGAGTTATGCCGAGGCGATTAAAAAAGACCAGTTTTCGACCAAAGTCACCAACGAATGGAAACGTATGAATGCCATGGACGTGAGTGATGTTTATTATGAAAAGTTCTTGATTAACGGAAAAAATGAAGACCAGCTTTCGCAGTTTAAAGCGGGAGAGAAAGTTCGATTACGAATTGCAAACGGAGGTGCTTCAAGCTATTTCTGGCTGACGTATGGCGGAGGAAAAATAACGGTTGTGGCGAGCGACGGAAACGACGTTGAGCCCGTAGAAGTGGACCGTTTAATTATTGCCGTTTCTGAAACTTACGACGTTGTGGTTACGATTCCTGAAGATAAAAAATCCTTTGCTTTTTTGGCTACAGCCGAAGACAGAACCGGATCTGCTTCTTTATTTTTAGGTGAAGGGACCAAACAATCTGTTTCTCATCTCCCGAAATTAAAATATTTTGAAGGGATGAAAATGATGAATGACATGATGAAGATGAACGGCGAAATGAATGATATGGGTATGAATATGTCGCTGAACAAAATGGACATGAATGCTGTAATGTATCCTGAAATTTCCGGCGAAGAAGAATCTGCAAAAACTGAAGATCATTCGATGCATAATATGGAAGGCATGAAAATGGACGACGATATGAAAATGTCCAGCGATACCACAGAAACGGCCCAGATCACGACCTTGAATTATGGAATGTTAAAATCTCCAACCAAAACAACACTTCCAAAAGACGCTCCGGTAAAAGAATTACGTTTTACATTATCTGGAAATATGAACCGTTATGTTTGGAGTTTAGATAATAAAGTAGTTTCTGAAACGGATAAAATTTTAATTAAAAAAGGAGAAAACGTCAGGATTGTATTATACAACGGATCGATGATGCGCCACCCAATGCATTTACACGGACATGATTTTAGGATTTTAAACGAACATGGCGATTATTCTCCGCTAAAAAATGTGATCGATATTATGCCAATGGAAACCGATACAATCGAGTTTCAGGCCAATGCCGATGGCGACTGGTTTTTTCATTGTCACATCTTATATCACATGATGGCCGGAATGGGACGTATTTTTACTTATGAAAATTCGGCTCCAAATCCGTTGATTCATCATCCTGAAATGGCTTATAAAATGCTAAAAATGGACGATCGAATGTTTCATTTTATGGCCGAAAATGATTTTGCTTCCAACGGAAATGACGGAGAAGCGATGTACAGCAACACGCGCTGGAGCATTGGAACAGAATGGAGATTGGGTTATAACGATAAACACGGTTATGAAACGGAAACGCATGTTGGCCGATATATTGGTAAAATGCAATGGTTTATGCCTTTTATAGGTTTTGACTGGCGATACCGAAAAATGGGAATGGACGAACAGGAACAAAATCTCTTTGGGCAAAGTAACACCAAAGACAATCGTTCGGTTTTTAGCGCAGGTATTGAATATACTTTGCCAATGCTTGTAAAAGCCCAAGTTGAAATGTATACCGATGGAAATGTGAGAGTGCAGTTTGAACGAAAAGATATTCCGCTTTCCAAACGTTTACGAATGAATTTGATGTGGAATACCGATAAAGAATATATGGCGGGATTGAAATATATTGTTGGTCGAAACTTTGGAATCACGACGCATTATGACAGCGATATGGGAATTGGTTTTGGGGTTAATTTGAATTATTAAAGAGGTGTAGTCCCTACGGGACATTTTTTAGGGATTTTATTTTTCTACCGACCTTATACTCCTAACGGAGTATTTATTAGAAATCTATTAACAATCTGCTGCAGATAAGATATTGGTAAAACTATTTCCTTTTCTCACAATATCATACTCCTAACGGAGTGTTTACTAGAAAATATCTCGTACAGATAAAATATCGGTAGAAAAAATAAACCCTTTTAAAATTGTCCCGTAGGGACTACATAAACATTTCTACATTAACTTATTGTTGACAATTTCCAAAACTAAATCGTATTATATTTGAACTAACATCTTCAATCAAAAAACGAAAAATACTAACAATTAAATTATACAAAAAATGCAAAAATTATTTACCGTTTTAGCCATCGCTTTATTTACAATTGGATTACAAGCTCAGGATACTACGCCTGCTAAGAAAGAAAAAGCTAAAAAAGAATCTTGCTGTAAAAAAACAGATTCAAAAAAAGACAAAAAATGCTGCGCTAAGAAATAATCGCAACATGCATTAAATTTAAAAGGCCTCAAATATTTGAGGCCTTTTTTATGGTGTTTTTTTTCGCCACGAATTACACGAATTTTCACGAATTAATTTTTTTAGATTCAAACTTTAAAAATTTGTGTAAATTCGTGTAATTCGTGGCGAAAAACTCGTCCAACTTTGTCAAAGTTCTTCACTCAGAAATCTTTTTAATCCTTTTAATCTGTGGCAAAAAAACTATTTCACCGTTGCTACATTTCCAGTTCTGGTAAGTACTCCCCAACTTTGGCTTTCGCCTTTTATAGCTCTTCTTAATACTCTAAATAAAATTACATACATTAATTGTCTGTACACAAATCGCTGCGGAATTAACCATATTAATTTAGTCAGTTTTTCTTTTTCAAAAATAAAAGCAATCACGCTAACCAGCATATCTACCAGCATAAAAGCGATATAATAAACCAATATTTTATGAAGACTATCCGGATCATTGAAATTCCAGATTAAACTTAAAATAAGAATTAAATCTGCCAAAGGCGCAAAGATTGGCAAAACGATTTGAAAGAGAAGGATGTTTGGTAATGCGACCATTCCTAATCCTTTATATCTTGGATTAAAGCACGCATCCCTGTTTTTAAAAAAAGCCTGCATAATCCCATAACTCCAACGAAAACGCTGTTTCATAAACTCTTTCAAACTTTCCGGAGCTTCTGTTATTGCAACGGCTTCGATACAATTTATAATGCGGTAATCGTTTCTTAAAATACGAATTGTTAAATCGCAGTCTTCTGCAAGTGTATCGGTTGTAAAACCTCCTGCTTTTTCAATTGCTTCTTTCTTAAAGGCACCAATTGCTCCGGGAACAACCGTAATTCCGTTTATTAAATCAAAAGCCCTGCGATCAAAATTCTGTGCGGTTGTATATTCAATACTCTGCCATTTAGTAAGCATTGTATTTTCGTTACCCACTTTTACATTTCCGGCAATAGCACCAATTTCCTCATTATTTTTTAACTGAATGGTAAAACCTTTCATCAATTGTGAAATGGCATCGGTTTTTAGCTGCGTATCTGCATCTATGCAAACCACATACTCATTTTGGGTTAACTTAATTCCGTAATTTAAGGCAGATGCCTTCCCTCCGTTTGGTTTGGTATTGACTTTTACTTTTGGATTATTGCCAAAGGCTTCATTAATCATGGCAAAAGTTTTGTCTTTCGATCCATCATCTACAAAAACAATATCAAAATCCGGATAATCCTGACCCAATAAATTTTCGATAGTTTTAACCGCATTTATTTCTTCGTTATAAGCCGGAACAATAATACTCACTTTTGGAAGAACTCCATTTGAAGGTTTATAAACCGGCGGGTATTTATGATCTTTCCATTTTTTAATAAAAGCCATAATTGCCATTAATGCAATGCGGAAAAAACCCAGAAAAATAGCCACCCAAAATGTCGCCGTAATAAAATGTCCAAACCAATATCCGAAATCAAAAATAAAATTATCGACTGAAATAAAAGGACCTTTTGCTTCTGGCATAATTTCGTCTTTGGTTTTACCAAGCAAATGAGCAACAGTTGTAAACTGAATGTGTCTGTCTTTAAAATATTTAATAATTCTCGGCAGCGCTATAACGGTAGCTTCTCTGTTTCCGCCTGCATCGTGAAGCAAAATAATTCCTTTATCGGGATTTGCTTCATATTGTTTTATGGTTCTAATGTAAACCGAATCGGCACTTACGCCTTTTTCCCAATCATTTGGGTCGATACTTTCTCCAACGGTATAATAATTTTGTGCTTTGCTTAAGGCAATTGGTTTTAGTTCAGCTTCTGTTGTGGGCTCAGCATCTGCATTATAAGGCGCTCTAAAAAGTACTGTACTTTTTCCGGTAACAGCTTCGATTAATAATCGAGTCGTTTCCATTTCTTTGGCAGCTCGTTCCGGACTTACCAAAGCAATATTTGGGTGTGTAAAAGTATGATTGCCTATTTCGTGGCCTTCTTTATAAATTCTTTGCAGCAGCGGGATATTATTTTCTCCCTGAATACCAATTACAAAAAATACTGCGGGTACTTTTTCTCTTTTTAAAATATCTAAAATCTGAGGCGTATAAGTAGGATCCGGTCCGTCATCAAAAGTTAAAATGACTTGTTTGTTTACATTTCCAAATTTGCTGATTACATATTTGGTAGGTAATTCTACATATTTCTGTTCCGTAATAATGTCTTCGTCATTATTGATTTCTAATTCTATTTTCCCCGCTGCAGGAGCTGCAATAACATTTAATATTTCGCCATCTCCAATATAAGCGGGACTTTCGATTCGGGTATCGACACGTTTCATTATATTAAAATCGAAAGGCTTTTTATTGATGCTTTCGTCTGTTAAGCTTCGCTGATAAAAACTCCACAAACGCTGATCTTCGCTTCCTAAGCGCCACAAAGCAGTTCCTCCCAAACCATATTCGTCACTAAACCTTATGGTATTAAAATTAGTGGCAGCATCTTCAAAATTGACAACATGTTTTTTACCATTACTATCTTTATAACTATAAGAATTACTGTAACTGTTATTATCAAACTTTATCACAGCATTATGCTGCTTTGCAATGGCAATTGCCTGATCGTAAGTTATGGTTTCGCCTTCTTGTTTTTCCTGCCAGTCGTAACCATAACCGGCAAAGCAAAGAATAATTTTTTCTGATGGAATTTCCTGTGCCGTTTTGTCTACGATACGTTCTATCCATTTCTGACTGCTGACGTCTCCCGGAACACTGCCGGCATAATGTTCATCATAAGCCATCAAAAACATATAATCATTGTATTTTGCCAATGCTTTTACATTAAAATCATCGTCTGATGCCATAATATCCTGCGAAACAAGATAACCCAGCGGATGCAGTTTTTCGTATAAGGCTTTTTGAAAAGCAATTATAGGTTCATCGCTGTTTTCTTTAAACTCTTCAAAATCGATATTAATTCCTTGTAAATCATATTTTTTTAATGCTTTTACAATATCATTAATTAGCCTTTCTCTTTTATTTTTATCATGAAGAATGCGGTGAATAAGATCACCGTCAAATTCGCCTTCACCTAAAGATTCGTTAATGTTGTTGATTAACGGAAGGATTTTTACTTTCCCTTTTTTCATTACTTTCAATGCTGCCGTATCAATTTCTGTTCGCAGCAAATCGGTTTTGGGATCAATAAAAAACCATTCAGGAATCACCATATTGAGTTTGTCAATATTTTTTTGGAGTGAAAATAAACTCTGCGGATCCCAGTCGACATAAAAAGCAGCCCGAACTTCTTCAGTTGTTTTTGGTGCAATTGGCTGTTTTCGTAATTTTTCTATTTTCTTTTTTTCTCTTAAAAAATAATCAAAGCCTTTAAACTTTTTGAGTTCTTTATCACTTAAATCTTTTGGTGTAATGGGGTTTTCAAGGCTATGTCCGGCTCGACTGCTGTTGGCCAAAAGCGGCAAAGGCGGTTTCAATCCTCTTTTTAAAGTGATAAAGAAAATGGGAACCATTAAAATAAGAAGAAACAAAATAAGCCTGCTTGACCATTGAAATGTTTTCCAGCGTTTTTGGGTAACCGTCTGAAATATTTGTTTTTTATCATCCATATACTTTACTTTTTTAGATAAATACTATTAAAAAGATAAATCAAAAAATTAATTGTAAATCCTGAAGATTTAAACAACTTGATAAAATTCCGCTTTTCTATTATGAAATATTTATCTTACAAATGTAATTTAATTTAGATACAAAACTAGTATTGATAAATGAAGATAAAATTAGCAGACTGAATTTTTATAGAGCAGAAATTATAAAATAAAATTATAAAAGAAAAAGTTCAAAAAAACAACAAAACACAACAAAGCTTACTGACAAACAAATAAATACAAAAAAGACCTCAATTGCTTGAGGTCTTTCTTTATGTTTGTTTTCGCCACGAATTTCCCGAATTTCCACGAATTATTTATCTACATTGAATGCAGTATAGACTTAAAACTTTAAAATTCGTGGAAATTCGGGAAATTCGTGGTAAAAAATTATTTCAATCTAACGCTCCATTCAAAATCCATTTCTGAAACCTGAACGCCTTCTTCATTAGTTCCAATAGATTTCATCCAGAAAGTCTGTCCCTCGCCTGTTGCGATGGTCTGCTGAATGGCTTCGGCAATTAAATGTCCGTCATTGCACACAAAAGTTATTCTTCCTGTCGCTTTTTTGGTGAAGTTCCCTTTATTATTAGCGACAAGCATTGAGATTTTTTTACCGCTTTGTTCTATTTGTGAAATAACCAAGGCGCCTGTTGTTAACTCGGCAGCCATTGCCTGAACTGCGAAATACATCGAATTAAAAGGGTTTTGATTAATCCAGCGGTGTTTTACACTTACTACACATCTGTCATTATCAATTGCTTTTACACGTACGCCGCAAAAGTATGCCGACGGTAATTTGAATAATACAAATTTGTTAAGTTTAGATACAGATATTGCCATTTGATATATTTTTTATGTAAAAATACAAAAAAACTATGCATGCACAATAAATTGATATTACTTTATAAAACTGCCAGTAAAATCAATGCTTTACAATGATTTTCAATTATTTATACTTCTAAAATTCATTTTAACTTTGTTAAAATTTTGTTAATAATTAGTACTATGCAAAACAAGATACTGTCTTTTAGATATATATTTGCATAAGAAATTACTATATGCTTTTAATCATTCAATCAAAACCACTCATCATGGAAAAATCATCAGAAAAGAATACTTCGGCATTCGCACATTTAAGTACATTAAGTCAATACATTATTCCGTTTGGAAATTATATTTTTCCAATCATCATTTGGTCAAGTTATAAAGACAAATCGGAGTTTGTAGATCATCACGGAAAACAAGCTTTGAACTTTCAGTTAAGTTTATTGCTTTACACGTTAATCTTAGCTTTAATTGCAATCCCGGTTTTTGTTACGGTTTTTTTACAAAACCTTCCAATCGAAGCTGTTTTTAATGACAATGAAGATTTCTACATCAGAAATTTCAATTTTGAAGGAAACATTGGCCTTTTAAGTATTGGAGCTACGGCAGTGGTACTTTTTGGACTTTTAAAATTTGTTGAATTCTTTTTAGTGATTTATGCTTCGATAAAAGCTTCAAACGGAGAATTATATAAATATCCGCTAACGATTCCTTTTATAAAGTAACACTTCGACTTCGCTCAGTGTGACAAAAAGATTAAAGGTTATAGCACAAAAACAATCAATCATCAATCAATTATCATCAATCAAAAAACGAATTGTTCAATCTAAAAAAAACAAAATGAAATTATGAACATTGAAAACACAAAAGCACAGATGCGCAAAGGTGTTCTTGAGTTTTGCATCTTATCTGTTCTAAAAGAAAAAGACGCATATACATCTGAAATATTAGACACTTTAAAAAACGCTAAATTACTAGTTGTTGAGGGAACAGTTTATCCGCTTTTAACTAGATTGAAAAACGACGGTTTACTAAATTATCGATGGGAAGAATCGACATCTGGACCACCAAGAAAATATTATGGATTAACCGAAATAGGGCAAACATTTTTAAACGAACTTAGCGGTACCTGGACAGAATTATCTGACGCCGTAAAACTAATCACCAATCAAAATCAATAAGTCATGAACAAAACAGTAAATATTAACTTAGGCGGTATGTTTTTTCACATCGATGAAGATGCATATTTAAAATTGACACGCTATTTTGACGCTATAAAACGATCACTTAACAACTCGTCTGGACAGGATGAAATTATTAAAGATATCGAAATGCGTGTTTCTGAATTATTAACAGAAAAACAAAAAAGCGAGAAACATGTTGTTGGACTGAAAGACGTTGACGAAGTGATTGCGGTGATGGGACAACCTGAAGACTATATCATTGACGAGGAAGAAAAATCAAATCAGTCTTTTAATAATTATAGAGGAAGAAGTCACAAAAAATTATACCGTGACAAAGAAAATGGTATGATTGGCGGTGTTGCAACAGGATTAGGACACTATTTTGGAATTGATGCTGTATGGATCAAAATCGTATTCTTAATCTTTGTTTTTGCAGGTTTTGGAACTGGGATTTTAGCTTATTTCGTTCTTTGGATTGTAACGCCTGAGGCTGTTACAACTTCTGAAAAATTAGAGATGACAGGAGAACCGGTTACGATTTCGAACATCGAAAAAAAAGTTCGCGAAGAAATAGATTCATTATCTGAGAAATTTAAAAATGCAGATTATGATAAAATGGGAAACCAGGTAAAGTCGGGAGCTGAGAGAATAAGTAGTTCATTTGGAGACTTTATCATGACGGTTTTTAAAATCTTCGCTAAATTTTTAGGAGTAGTTTTAATCATGTCTGGTATTGCAGTTTTAATCATGTTAATGGTTGGGGTTTTTACCTTGGGAACGAATGCTTTTGTTGATTTCCCTTGGCAGAACTTTATTGAAGCCGGAAACTTTACAGAATATCCTATTTGGTCTTTTGGTTTATTAATGCTTTTTGCCGTTGGAATTCCGTTTTTCTTCTTAACATTATTAGGATTTAAATTGTTGTCTCCAAACTTAAAATCAATTGGTAACATTACAAAATATACTTTGTTAGCCGTATGGATTATTGCTGTTGCAATCGCAATTAGTATTGGAATTAAACAAGCTACAGAGATCTCTCGCGACAATAAAGTGGTAGAAAAGAAAATAATTGCCATTACTCCAAAAGATACTTTGTATGTAAAATTCAGATACAATGACTATTACGCTAAAGATTTATATCGTCACGGAGATTTTCAATTTGTACAGGATTCAGCTGGAAATGATTTAATCTATTCAACAGATGTACGTTTACACGTTTTACGTACTGACGAAGCTTCTCCTTATATTCAGATAGAAAAAAGCGCTAGAGGAAATTCATTAACTAACGCTAAAAAAAGAGCAGAAAAAATCAATTTTAAATACCAGATTAGTGGAAATCGTTTAATTTTGGATAATTATTTTCTGACAGATGTTAAAAACAAATTCAGAGGTCAGGAAGTTGATGTGTTCTTATATTTACCAGAAGGTCAATTATTTAAACCAGATGCATCAATACAAGAATATGATGATACTGACGATAATTTCTTTGACTTGCACTTTAGCGGAAATTACAACTATAAAGTAGAAGGTTCAAAAATTAAATGTTTGAACTGTCCAGCAGAAGAAATGGGCGATGAAGATCATGACGGAGATTATAATGAAGAAAATCATATTGAAAAAGATACCATAAACGAAGTTTCTATTAAAGTAAATGGAAAAGAAATTTTAAACGGTAAAAAAACTAACGGAAAGCTAACCACTGATAAAAACGGAGTTATAATTAAAATTAACTAAGCCATGATAAAAATAATCATTCATATTACGAAATTTGTTATTGCCACAATTACTGCACTATTGTTTGCTTCATGTAATAACCTTAACCTGAATACAATTGAAGGGAGCGGCAATGTAACGACTGAAAAAAGAATTGTTCAGGGAGATTTTAAAAACATCGAAGTAAGCAATGCAATAGATTTAGTTATTCAGCAATCTGATTCGGTAGACATTACAGTTGAAGCTGATGATAATCTGCAGAAAGAAATCATTACAAAAGTTGAAAACGGGACTTTGATCATTGAATGCAAATTCAGTTCTTTCCGTAATGTAACTCAGAAAAAAGTAACCGTAAAAATGCCTCATGTTGGTAAAATCGAGGCATCGAGCGCTGCGAGTGTGTTAAGTAAAAATACACTTCAAGGAGAAAACATAGAGTTAGAAACTTCAAGTGCAGCGTCTATGCATGTAGATGTAGAGTCTGATAATATTTCTTGTAATTCAAGCAGCGGAAGCTCAATCGACATTAAAGGAAAAGCATTAAAAGTGCAGACTTCAGCTTCTAGCGGATCTTCAATCGAAGCCGGAAAATTATTAGCAAATGATGTTGATGCAGAAGTTTCAAGCGGGTCAGTGACAAGCGTTCATCCTATTTTAAGTCTGAAAGCACAAGCGAGCAGCGGTGGAAATATTAACTATAATAATGTTCCAAAAACGATCAATAAAGAGACAAGTTCCGGAGGAACCGTTAGTCAAAGTGAAAATCTCTAAACTGTTAAATATAAAAAAAATCATTCATCTAAAGTGGATGATTTTTTTATATTTGCCAAAATCAAATCTAGAATAAATGAAAAAAAATACAGCCCTATTCCTATTGCTTTTGGTTACAACATTAACTTTTGCTCAAAAAAGAGAAAAAGTAAAAGGTTCTAAAATTGTAACTACCTCTATTAAGGACGTAGGAAGTTTTGATGCTCTTGAAGCCGATGATAATATTGAAGTTTATCTTGAAAAAGGTGAGAAAAACGAAATCAAAATTGAAGCAGATGATAATCTTCATGAAATCATTGGAATGGATTTAAGAGATAAAACGCTTCGTTTATATACATCAAAAGAAAGTACAATTTTCAAAAAGCTTTCTGTAAAAGTCACTTATACGAGTTCACTAACGAAAGTAATTGCAAAAAATGAAGCAAAAATTTATGCCATTCAGGAAGTTCAATTAGATGACATCACTTTTAGTAGTTTTGATTATTCCAGATTATATCTGAATGTCAATTCAAAAAAATTCAATTTAATTGCTGATGACAAATCAAAAACAGAGTTAAACTTAAAAGCTGACGACGGAAGTTTACAATTGAGCAAAAGTGCTTCTATTAAAACTTTGGTTTCTGCTATTAAATTTAAATGTGACTTGTACCAAAAAGCAAATGCTGCTATTGAAGGAATTGCCGAAAAAGCAACAATACGTTTAGATAATAATTCGGTTTTCAACGGAACAAAATTTACTTTGAAAGATGCTAATGTAACTGCCGAAAGTAGTTCTGTTGGAAGTATCCTAGCCGAAACTACTGTTTCTATTGCCGTTGGAGATAAAGCGGAATTATCTTTATTTGGAAATCCAAAAATCGAATTAACCCGTTTCTCTGAAGAAGCTAAGCTGATTAAGAAGATTAAGTAATTTGTTTCAAGTTTTTCTTGTTTCAGGTTTCAAGTTGAAATTAGGAACCTTAATTATAAAAAAATCCCAGTCTAAAATTTAGACTGGGATTTTTTTATTGCTGTTTTATAGACTCCAGAAAACTTGAAACAAAGAAAACCTGAAACCTGAAACTAAAAAACTTATTCCTTAGAAGCTAAATAACGTTCTGCGTCAAGTGCAGCCATACAACCAGTCCCTGCAGCAGTAATTGCCTGACGGTAAACGTGGTCTGCAGCATCTCCGGCTACGAAAACACCTGCTACATTTGTATTAGAAGTTCCTGGTGTATTTATGATATAACCTGTTTCGTCAAGAGTGATGTAATCTTTAAAGATATCTGTGTTTGGTTTGTGACCAATTGCTACAAAAAATCCTGTTGCAGGAATTTCAATAGTCTCACCAGTTGTTTTATTTAAAGCTTTAATAGCATGCACTACATTTGAATCTCCTAAAACTTCAACAGTATCGTGATTCATTAAAATCTCAATATTTTCTGTTTTACGAACGCGTTCTTCCATAATTTTTGAAGCTCTGAATTTCTCACTTCTTACTAACATTGTTACTTTTTTACAAAGTTTAGATAAGTAATGTGCTTCTTCGCAAGCAGAATCTCCTGCTCCAACAATTACAACTTCTTGGTTACGGTAGAAAAATCCGTCGCAGACAGCGCAGGCAGAAACTCCGCCTCCCATATTTAAATAGTGCTGCTCTGATGGTAATCCTAAATATTTAGCTGTAGCACCTGTAGAAATAATAACAGTTTCACAGTGCAATTCGATTGAATCGTTAATCCAAACTTTATGAATATCTCCAGAAAAATCAACCTTTGTAGCCCAGCCATCACGAATATCAGCACCAAAACGTTTTGCTTGTTCTTGTAACTGAACCATCATTTCTGGTCCTGTAACACCATCAACATAACCAGGGAAATTTTCTACTTCATTAGTCGTTGTCAATTGACCTCCAGGCTGCATACCTTGATATAAAATCGGATTCATGTTTGCTCTGGCAGCATAAATAGCTGCAGTATAACCTGCAGGGCCAGAACCTATAATAAGGCATTTAATTTTTTCGATTGTATCTGACATAATGTGTATTGTTTTTTTGTGATGCAAATGTAAACTTTATTATAAAAAATAACACCGAAAATAAATCTGAAATAGCTATGTTAAAATAAGTTTTATTTATTTTCATTTTTTCCTTTTGTAAACAAATTTTATTTATATCTTTGCATCCGCTTTCGGGTACTACAACAAATACATCTTCGGGGTGTAGCGTAGCCCGGTTATCGTGTCCCGCTCTAAGGCGGGAAGACCACAGTAACGATCCATAAGCAAATGCTACGGGGTGTAGCGTAGCCCGGTTATCGCGCCTGCTTTGGGAGCAGGAGGCCGCAGGTTCGAATCCTGCCACCCCGACAAAGCCGAACAGAAATGTTCGGCTTTTTTGTTTTCTTTAATTTATTTCTCTATGTTTTTCGTTTATATTCTTTAAGCGCTACAAAAGAAAAATTCTATATTAGCCAGACAAATGACATCGAGAATAGACTTAGAAGACATAATGCCAGGCAATCATTATCTACAAAAAGTGGCGCACCGTGGAATATCATTTATACAATTCAACTAAATTCAAGATCTGAAGCAGTGGCTTTAGAAACTAAAATAAAAAAACGAGGCGCAAAAAGATATCTTCAAGATATAGATTTCGAGTATCAATTATAGAGTAGTCTAGTTATCGCGTCCCGATTGGAAATCGGGAAGGCCGCAGGTTCGAATCCTGCCAGCCATACAAAAGTCTTCTAAAAACAGTCAACCCCTCTTAAATCGTATAATTTAAGAGGGGTTTCTCTTTATCTCACCCAATTATGGTTGAAAGAACTAGTTTTTAGTCCATACTATTTTAATTATGTGAAATCTGTTTGATTGTATATCCTGATGAAGAAGATCCTGCTATAAAAACGGTATAAACTTTTCCAGCAACAAAATCAGTTGCTTGTAGGGTTGCCAGATTTTCAGATCCCCCGCTGCTGCGTACTTGAATACCTAATAAACCTGCATTAATTTCAGAGTAACCACTTTGACTGTAACGCGCAACATTTAAAGCAAGGTTATTGCCTTGAGCGTCAATAAAATCAACGTTTGCAGGAGCACCGCCACTTAAATGAATAAATTTGACCTTAGCTTTCCCACTGGCTGGAGCGGTTATATTATCCTCATAAAGCCTCACTTCTGCATCATTTCTTGATTCACCTGTTAGATATACTGTATATCTTTTGTCATCATCCAGATCAAGTTCTTCTGAAGCATATAAATCATTATCATTTTCATCTCTAAACTGGCTTACCAGATTGTTTCCCACCGCTACATCATGATACGACACCGAATGCTCTAGATAATCCAGATTACCAATATAAGGAATATTGGCCATAACAAATTTTTGAGAACCTGAGTTGGGCGCAGCATTTACAACTTTAAGGTGTGCTGAACCAAAAGGATCAACTTCATTATTATCACAAGATGATAAAAATATCAGGAATGTAATAGCCATTACCCTTACAGGAATTAATTTAATAAAGATTGTTTTAATTTTCATAATTTTAAGTTTTACTTTGTTTTTATCCGATTACATATATTTTACCTTAATGGCAATTTTGTTGTTTTGATTTTTTAAAGTAATCTTAAAATCAAAGACCGTTTTTTTTCATTTGAATCATTATTTAAATTTTAAGATATTGCTTGCGAAAGTAATAGGACAGTTTCTTAAGAGTCATAAAAAATAAAGTCAAACGGACAATTTTACGGGTGAAACGTTACGTAAGGAAAAAAAGATGCTTTTACTTGCCAATCAATAACAGGGGAATTTGTTTTGTTATTGCTTAATCTATCTTGCATTTTGGCATTTATAATCCATAATCATTTACTAGAAAGACTTTTTTTTTTGCAACAAACTGAAAACCAAATCAATCTCAAAATTCCTAATTTCTAAAATTTATCTCATTTAAAATATAGCCCGTGGTTTCAACTACGAGAAACGTATCATGAATAATATAATGCGTCCCCACGGTTGAAACCGTGGACTATATTAAAAGACAAAACCTCTGAAGACAATCGTCCTCCAGAGGTTTTTTATTTCAAATATCTATATCTTATTTATTTCTCCATATCAATATACGCAGGATACGATTCACGATTAGGCAAATTAAATTCTTCGTCGAAAGGCTGTGTACCTTCGCCATTATTGTATAATGCCACACGCTTTACACCAGTTGCTGTGCTTCCGCCAATACCATTAATAACATTTTGAATATTTCCCGGACCAGCAAAACGAGTAATACACATTTTCTCCAATTTCACATTTGGGTTATTAGGCGCTTCAAAGCCATTTTTTTTATTCACATTGCCATCAGTTCCTGTAAAAACGGCATAAGACCCCATTCCTATACTATGATAATCTTTTACAGTATTGGCTATTTTAAATGCTGCATAGCCATCAACTTTACCTCCTTGACAGCTCCAGCTTGCTTGATTTGGAGCATCGTATGGCGGTTCATTTTGGAAGAAATAAGTTCTGCCGCGTTCTCCTAACCATAAAACTTCATATTCCTGAAAATGTTCTGTAAACAGTGCATAAAGCGTAACATCATTCCCCGTAACGATAAGTCCGTTTTTACATCTGTCTCTTACCCAGCGTAGATCTCCGCCTTTCTGCGAACCATGATCAGCACGCCACAACCAGAAATGGTCGCCCACAACATTACTGCTGTTTATTTGCATAGCAGTATGTATTTGAATATTTTTTGACTGAACCCCGCCTACTCTACAAGTAATATCTGACAGCAAGATAGGATTTGCAGCATGGTCTGCTTTTGCTCCTTCTTCACCAATTCTAACCTGATACGTTGTACTATTAAATGAATCTGTAAGAAGTCCGGCAATGATAATTCCGTCCTTGTCATCAGCATAAATACATCCCCAAGTATTTTTCTCAGTAGGCTCTAATGTTACCGAAGCTATACCAGCACCCAAAAGAATCGCATCTTTTCTATTTACTTGGATAGGAGCATTCAACGCATAATGCCCTGGAGTAAAAAACACATTTTTACCTGCTTTTAACGCATTATTGATTTCAACATCGGTGTCGCCTTCTTTAGCAACATACCAATCAGTAAGCAAATCTTGAACTTTTCCTTTACCCATGTCTGTTGACGACCACGAAACTCCTACTCTATCTTTTTGCCATGCCGGAACAAACACTTTGTATTCACCATCGTTATCTATAAAAAGAAAAGGTTTTTCTCTTATAATAGGCGTATTAGGAATTGGAGAATTGGTATCATCTGCTTGCGGAGGATTAACGCAGCCTTGCCAAACCATATTATAGGAACCGCCCATAGCTCCGGAACCAGAAGGAAAAATAGCATTTCTGGTATACCATTGCTGCTGTCCAGCCCAATTTGGTCTGTTTGATGTATAATGAGTATCAGCAATAAAACCACCGCTGCCCCAAAAGTTGGTGTTTCCAATATCTGAAATATATTTCGAAGTACTTTCAATCAGCATTCTTCGTGCACTGGTTGATTGAGAAACTGTCCATGCAAAATCCCGCATTACTTCTACATTTTCTACAGAACGCCAAAATGTACACGTAGCATTTGCTCCGCCCGAAAGGTGAGGCCTTGTAAAAATAGAACCCAATTTAACGTCTGACGGCACTTTGCCCAAACCTCCAATGTGAGAATAAAACCCTAATTCTATTGAGTTAGCCTCTGCCGATGATGCAGAACCCGATCCGCCTGAATCGTAAGTCTGACCATCAATATTTGTTTTTAAATAATATGCCTGACGTTTTGTTGTCCACTCACCATTTGCTCCACCCAAACCAATAGCACTAAATTGTGAATTAATATCAATTCGTGCGGTTTCAGCTTTTTCATATTTTCGATCGTAGAAATACATATTACTTCCAAAAATTTGATTCTCTAACGAAAGCAGTATTGTTATATCGTTACGAGTTATTTTATAATAGTTCTCGTATTTATCTTTATTCCGTTTATTATCTGTAAAGGTTAATTTAGAAGTTGAGTTCACAGACACAAAATGGGATGCCAGACGACTTCCTCCTCTTGTAATCACATAATTTCCCGAAGAGCCAAATGCCGGCCACGATAATGTTATGTTATGTTTTTTCTTGTTGTAAACAATTTTACCTTCTATTTTATTCTCTTGTACTTTTTTATTAGATGAATTGGATGGTGCAAAACTGCATAGAATCAGCATAAACGCAAATGCAGTAAATACTGAGGTTAACTTTTTAATCATAAAAATTGTTTTTGGTTTAATAGTTTTTAGGGTTTCTAAAATAGTCATAATCTTTAACCTGTATCTTTCAATTTTCTTATCAAAAACTATACAACGAGCTTAAATATGCCTTTTAATAACATAAATAAACCGTATACCATATTCTCATTTTTTTATAATAGATTTTTTTTGCCCCCCAATAGAAATTAGAAAATGAAAATAATACTACTCTATATTGCTTTAGCCTTTTCAGCAGCAGCCGCAGCACAAGAAAATTCAATTGATACAGATCCAAGCACTGAAAACGACCAATATATCTTATATAAAGAAAATGCGCATGCCTCTTATTATCATGATAAATTTAACGGAAGAAAAACAGCAAGCGGTACAAGATTCAACAATGATGATTTGACTGCTGCCCATAAAAAACTTCCTTTTGGCACAAAACTCAGGGTCACAAACGAAAAAAATAACAAATGCGTTATATTAGTAGTTACAGACAGAGGACCTTTTATTAAAGGAAGAGAAATTGACTTAAGCAAAAGGGCTTTTATGAACATTGCTTCAAATATAAAAAGCGGCTTAGTTTATGTAAAAATTGAGATTATAAAATAAAAACCCTGTTCATTATTTTTTATTATTGATATTTTAGAAAAGAAAACAGAATGAGATCATTTCTACAAAGCAAATTTTAAATTCGTTCGCTTTTACTGCAAAAACAACTTTCATCATGACCAAAATCTGGTCTGTAATTATACTCAAAACTCAAATTAATTTCTGCCGAACACGCACGAAACAACGATTAAGCGAAGTTTCATAAATGTTAACAAAATAGATTTTCAAAAACCATAAATAATTGTATTTTTACGGTTCAAAATTCAGAAAATAAATGGGCAAAATCATTGCGATTGCTAATCAAAAAGGAGGCGTTGGAAAAACTACAACATCTGTAAATCTTGCAGCCTCATTAGGTGTTTTAGAGAAAAAAGTATTATTGATCGATGCTGATCCTCAGGCTAATGCTACATCTGGCCTTGGAATTGACGTAGAATCTGTTGAACTTGGAACTTACCAAATTCTTGAACATACAATAACACCCAAAGAAGCCATTTTAAAATGTTCGGCTCCAAATGTTGACGTGATCCCTGCTCACATTGACCTTGTTGCTATCGAAATCGAATTGGTCGACAAAGAAAACCGTGAGTATATGCTTAAAAAAGCATTAGAAGAAGCAAAAGAAGAATATGATTTCATCATTATCGACTGTGCGCCTTCATTAGGTTTATTAACCTTGAATGCTTTAACAGCTGCCGACTCAGTAGTAATTCCAATTCAATGTGAATATTTTGCACTTGAAGGATTAGGGAAATTATTGAACACTATAAAAAGTATTCAAAAAATTCATAACCCTGATCTTGACATTGAAGGATTATTACTTACAATGTATGATTCAAGATTACGTTTATCTAATCAGGTAGTTGAAGAGGTTCAAAAACACTTTAACGATATGGTTTTTGATACCGTTATTCAGCGAAATGTTAAATTAAGTGAAGCACCAAGTTTTGGAGAAAGTATCATTAATTATGATGCTACAAGTAAAGGTGCGGTTAATTACATTAATTTAGCTCAAGAAATTATAAAGAAAAACAGTAAATAGTTTTTATGACAAAAGCAATTAAAAAACAAGCCTTAGGAAGAGGATTATCAGCGTTATTAAAAGATCCGGAAAACGACATTACATCAGTAGAAGACAAAAATGCTGATAAGGTTGTTGGAAATATTATTGAGCTTGAAATAAGTGCTATCGAAATAAATCCGTTTCAGCCTAGAAGCAATTTTAATGAAGAATCATTACGCGAATTAGCCACTTCTATTAAAGAACTTGGTGTAATTCAACCTATTACTGTTCGAAAATTAGACTTTAATAAATACCAGTTAATTTCTGGAGAACGTCGTTTACGTGCTTCAACTTTAGTTGGCTTAACTCATGTTCCGGCATACATTCGTATTGCTAATGACAATGAGTCCCTTGTTATGGCATTGGTTGAAAACATTCAGCGCCATGACTTAGACCCAATCGAGATCGCACTTTCTTACCAGCGTTTAATTGACGAAATTCAATTAACACAAGAGCAAATGAGCGAGCGCGTTGGAAAAAAACGTTCTACAATTGCCAATTATTTACGTCTTTTAAAACTGGATCCAATTATTCAAACTGGTATTCGCGATGGTTTCATTAGTATGGGACACGGCCGTGCTATTATTAATATTGAAGATTTAGACGTACAGACTGATATTTACCAAAAAATCGTAAGTCAAAATTTGTCTGTTCGTGAAACTGAAGCTTTAGTTAAAAATTATCACGAAGGTCAGCAGCCAAAAGCAGAAGGAAAACCTAAAGCTGAATCTTCATTTGTGGTTAGAGAAACACAAAAAAATACTTTCAATGATTATTTTGGTTCGAAAGTTGATATAAAAGTCGCTGGTAACGGAAAAGGAAAAATCACAATTCCTTTTAATTCTGAGGCCGACTTTAATCGAATTATAAAATTAATAAACGGATAGTGAATAAAATTGTCCCCATAAGTCTATTGTTCTTTCTCATAGGAACCGTTTCTCTTTTTGCCCAGGTAAAAAAAGACACGGTTTTAGTCGTTAAAGACACAACTGCATTAATAGAAATAGATCCGCTTACACCTGCAAAAGCAGCTTTTTATTCGGCTATTTTACCTGGTTTGGGTCAGGTATACAATAAAAAATACTGGAAAGTTCCGCTTGTTTACGGAGCAATTGGTACGAGTTTATACTTTTATATTGATAACAATAAAAAATATCATGATTATCGCGATGCCTACAAACGAAGACTTGAAGGCTATAATGATGATAAATACCAATTTCTTGACGAAAGCAGACTTATTGCCGGTCAGAAATTTTATCAGCGAAACAGGGATTTATCTGCCTTATTTGTTGTTGGTTTTTATGTTTTAAATATTATCGATGCCAATGTTGATGCGGCTTTGATTCAATTTAACGTAAACGAAAGATTATCACTTCGTCCAGAAATTTACCCCGCCGATGTAACATTTAAACCAAATGTCGGACTAACTTTTAATTATCGTTTTTAAATAGTTTCTTTTATTTAAAAACTCACAAATACATACAAAATGAAAATTGCGCTTTTAGGATACGGAAAAATGGGTAAAGTAATTGAACGAATTGCTTTAGAAAGAGGTCATGAAATTGTTTTAAAGAAAGACGAATTCAATACATACGACGGACTTTCGACTGCAAATGTTGCGATTGACTTTAGTGTTCCGTCAGCGGCAGTCGACAATATTTCTGCATCTTTTAATGCTAATGTTCCTGTAGTTTCCGGAACAACAGGATGGCTGGAACATTATGATGAAATGATTGCGCTTTGCAACGAGAAAAAAGGAGGTTTTATCTCCAGTTCAAATTTCAGTCTGGGCGTGAATATCTTCTTTGGGTTAAATGAATATTTAGCCAAAATCATGAATCAATTTGATTCTTATAAAGTTACGATGGAAGAAATCCACCACATTCACAAATTGGATGCACCAAGCGGAACTGCAATTTCTTTAGCACAAGGCGTTATTCAAAACAGTGATTATTCTAACTGGACATTAGACGAAGCAAAAAAAGGTGAAATTCATATTGAAGCTAAAAGAATTGGAGAAGTTCCGGGTACACATACCGTAAACTACGACTCTGCTATCGACAGCATTGAAATTAAACATACTGCTCACAATCGTGAAGGTTTTGCCCTTGGCGCTGTTATCGCTGCAGAATGGCTTGCTGGAAAGCAGGGAATTTTCACTATGAAAGATGTATTAAACTTACAATAAATTGATAAAAGTTCTGGGTTAAACAAATATTCAATCCCGAATTTGAAACTTAAAATACTATATTATGACTCTTTACTCTTGGTTCGTATTTTTCTTAGCTGTTCAAATTATTCATTTCGTTGGTACTTGGAAATTGTATCAAACAGCAGGAAGAAAAAGCTGGGAAGCGGCAATTCCGGTATATAATTCAATTATTTTAATGAAAATTATCAGCCGCCCAACCTGGTGGACATTATTACTTTTCATTCCAATTATTAACTTGATTATGTTTCCGGTTGTTTGGGTTGAAACACTTAGAACCTTTGGTAAAAAATCAACTTTAGATACTATTTTAGGAATCTTTACTCTTGGCTTTTATATCTATTATGTAAACTACACACAGAAATTAGAATATAACGCTGACAGAAAATTAACTCCTGAAAACAAAACAGCTGATACTGTAAGCTCTTTACTTTTTGCAATTATTGTTGCAACTTTAGTTCATACTTACGTTATTCAGCCTTATACAATCCCAACTTCTTCGTTAGAGAAATCATTATTAATTGGGGATTTCTTATTCGTAAGTAAAGTAAATTATGGCCCAAGAGTTCCTATGACTACTATTGCATTGCCAATGGTTCATGACTCTATTCCATTAACAAAAAGAAAATCTTATTTAAGCTGGCCGCAATTACCATATTTCAGGCTTCCTGCTTTTGAACAGATAAAAAGAAATGACATTGTGGTATTCAACTGGCCGGTTGACACGGTACATTATTTTTATGAACCAAAAGGAAGACCTGGCGTTATTAAGCCAATCGATAAGAAATCAAACTATGTAAAAAGATGTGTTGGTATTCCTGGCGACAGTTTATCAATTAAAGACGGCTTTGTTTTCATCAACGGAAAAAAACTTATTTTACCAGAAAGAGCAAAACCTCAATATTCTTATTCTGTAGCTTTAGACGGAAAAACATCTATTGATTTTGAATCTTTATTTAAAGAATTAGACATTACAGACCCGGCAGGTTTTAGAACTGAAAAAAGAGATACGCTTTATTTTAGAGCTTTAACAGAAGCAAGTGCTGAGCGTTTGAAAAACACTCCCGGCGTTACTGCTGTAAAAAGAGAGATTGACAAAGGAAATGACAATGCTCTTTTCCCGCATATTAACAAATGGAATCAGGATAATTTTGGTCCAATTTACATTCCTGAGGCTGGTAAAACAGTTGCTTTAACAAATACATCTCTTCCATTTTACAAAGACATTATCACCAACTATGAAGGAAATACTTTAGAGTTAAGCGGTTCTAAATTTATCATTAACGGAAAAGAAACTAATACTTATACCTTCAAACAAAATTACTATTGGATGATGGGAGACAATCGTCACAACTCTGAAGATAGTCGTTATTGGGGTTACGTTCCTGAAAATCACATCGTAGGAAAACCAGTTTTCATCTGGATGAGCTGGGATACTAACGGAAAAGGTATCAACAAAATTCGCTGGAGCAGAGTTTTCACAACTGTTGACGGTGAAGGACAACCGCAATCGTATTTCAAATATTTCCTAATTATTCTTGCACTATACTTTGTTGGAGAATTCTTCTGGAGAAAAAGAAAACAGAATAAAGCATAATTAAAAAAAAGTTATTTTTGTTTCAGGTTTCAAGTTTCAAGTTCTCACAACCTGAAACTTGAAACCTGAAACTTTTAAACAAATATAGCCAAACGTTTAAAAGTCTAAAGTCATAAAGCCAAGCTTCAAAACTTGTTTTATGACTTTTGACTTTTGACTTTAAAACTTTAGACACACTATGAATTCCTTATTACTTCCTACTTATTTCCCATCAATTAGCCACTTTGCAGTTATGGCTCAATCTGAGAGTATAACTTTTGAAATGGAAGATAATTTTCAAAAACAGACGAATAGAAACAGAACTTATATCTATAGTCCGAATGGAATTCAATTATTAAACATTCCTGTTAAGCATTCTAAATCTGCGCATCAAAAGACAAAAGATGTATTGATTGAAAACGAATTTGACTGGCAGAAACAGCATTTTAAATCCTTAGAAGCCGCTTATAGAAGTTCGCCGTTCTTTGAGTATTTTGAAGACGATATCGTGCCTATTTTCGAAAAGAAACATACTTTCCTGATGGATTTAAACATGGAAGTTTTTGATATCGTTACAAAATGTCTTCGAATGAAAATAGAATTTGGCAAAACGGCTGAATATTTTCATGTAGTTGAAAACATTTCTGATTTCAGATATTTGGCAAACGGAAAAAAAGATCAAAATTCTTTTGAAAAATACACTCAGGTTTTTGATGACAAACATGGTTTTATCAACAATTTAAGTGTTTTAGATTTGCTTTTTAACGAAGGGAAATTTGCAATGGATTATTTAAAAACGCAGAAAATAATCTAAAATTGATCAATCGAAAGTCTCGTCATTATTGGGTAATGATCGGAATTTTCGAAATCGGAAAAGCTTTCAAACTGCTTTACTTTCATTTTAGTATCGGTAAAAATATAATCAATTCGGGCTGGGTAATATTTAAACTTATAAGTGGCTCCAAAGCCTTCTCCTGCTTCTTCAAAAGCATCTTTGAGTTTTCCCTTAATATTTCGGTAAACGTATGAAAATGGACTGTTATTCATGTCTCCGCAAATAATAATCGGGTATTTGCATTTCTTTATATGCTCCTTAAAAATTTCAGCCTGCTCCTGCTGCTGCGTAAAACCTTTACTGATTCGAGCATAAATACGCTGTGATTTTTGCTGGTTTACTTTATCAATATCATCAGAAATCTCACTTACATCCGGAGAAATTTTTATAGACTGCAGGTGCATATTATAAACGCGAATAATGTCTTTTCCTCGTTTAATATCAGCATAAACTACATTATTATCTGATTTTGGAAAAATAATATTTCCTTCGTCGATAATAGGAAATTTAGAAAAGATGGCTTGTCCCGTCTTAATTTGGTTTCCTTCAATAAAAATATAACGGTGCGGATAGACTTTTAAATCCAAATGTGCCGAGTTAGAATATTCCTGAACACATAAAATATCAGGATCTTTTTCATCAATAAATGTTTTTATATTTTCTGGAATATCATCGCGATCCAGCCATTTAAAGACATTAAAAAGACGCACATTATAACTCATTACAGAGAAATCTCTTTCGTCTTTTACATATTCTTTGGCAGAGAATTTATAGAATTTGCTGATAAAAGTAATTCCGGTAAGCAAAACCAAACCAGATAAAATAAGGCGTTTTTTAAATTGAATTGCCCAGTATAAAAAGAAGAGTCCATTTGCCACAAAAAAGGCCGGCATGAACAAAGTAAGCACCGATAAAAGCGGAAAGCTCTTAGGTGCTAAAAAAGGCAAAATATAGACACTAAATGTAAGCACAGTCAGTACTATATTCAAAAAGAACATTATTTTATTAAACCACGAAAGGTTTTTCATATTTTCTTGCTAAGGATTATTTTCCTGCTTTAAATAAAAACTCTTTTTCTTCTTTTGTCAAACAGTCATATCCAGACTGGCTGATTTTATCTAAAATCTCATCAATTTGCTGCTGCGTTTTGTCTTTTGTAACAATTCTTGATGTAACTTTTTCTGTAGGTTTTTTGTAATTTTTATGAACTTTTGTAAATGGGGTCGTTGGGGATTTTCTAAAAAGATTAGCAAAAAAGTCTAATACTTTAGAAACAATAATACTTAAATCTGTTCCGTTTTGAAGCAGTTTAATAAAAATGAAACCGAAAAAAGCTCCGGCTAAATGCGAAATATGCCCGCCCATATTTTCAAGGCGCAGCTGCATTAAATCTAAAAGTAAAATTACACCAGTAATGTGCCAGAGCTTAACATTTCCAAAAAGAAATAATCTAACATTCATTAATGGCTGATAAGTTGTTGCAGCAACTAAAATTGCCATAATAGCGGCAGATGCACCAACTATTGAAGCAGAAGTTCCTAAAACGTAAAAACTTAAAGCAAAAACAATTCCCGAAAAAATTGCGCCTAAAATATATAATCCTAAATATTGTTTTTGAGTAAAGAAGGTCAGAAACAAATTGCTTGCAAAGTTTAAAACCATCATATTAAATAACAAATGCAAAAATCCGAAGTGGAAAAATGCATAGGTTAAAAATGTCCACGGTTTAAACATGAAAACCTGAGGATCTGATGATAATGCAAGCCAATTTGGAAAAACAAACTGACCGGTAGAAAACTGATAGAAAAAAATTAGCGAAATAAGAAAACAGGCGATGTTCCAATAAATAACCTGCATTGCGATGCCGCCTAATTTATATTGAAGTTTCAAATCGTCAAGAATATTCATAAAGTCTTCTTTTGGTTTTTAAATTTAATTAAAGTTAAAAATTAATTCCATCGATTGTTATTAAACTGATTTTTTTTCCAGTACCACATAATCAAAAATCCAAACAAAGCCCCACCAATATGAGCGTAATGAGCTATTCCAGAATCTATTCCCATAAAAGAACTTCCAAAAATCCCAAAAAAACCATCAAATAATAACATATAAATTGGCACAAAATATTTAGCCTTTATTGGAATAGGTATAAACAAAATTCCAAGTTCAGCATTAGGAAACATAAAAGTAAATGCTACAAGTAAACCATAAATAGCACCAGACGCGCCTACAACAGTTCCCACATAGGCACTCGTGAAATGCTTAAATTCTGAAACTGTTAAAACCTGCTCCCATCTTGTATCTATTCTACCACTATTTAACAAATTAAGAATATCAACTTTTTGATAACCATTTGCCAATAAAATATTTAAACCATCCTGATAGAAATAATAATTTACAGCAAAATTTACTAAAGCCGCTCCCAAACCACAAGAAATATAGAAAAACAAAAACTTCTTTGCTCCCCAAAAATGTTCTAATGTTGATCCAAATGAATACAATGCAAACATATTGAATGCAATGTGAGTAAATCCGCCGTGCATAAACATATGCGTTATGGGCTGCCAAACTTTAAATCCAGGGTTTTCCGGAAAAAAGAGCGCGAAATATTCATACGAAACCGGCACCAATTGAGCACCAATAAAAAATATAATATTAATAATTAGCAGTTGTTTAACCACTGGAGTCATGTTCATCATAAGGCAAACTTTTTATCTATATCTTCAACACGCATGGTAATGAAGGTAGGTTTTTGAAAAGGTGAAATATTAGGATCTTTACATGCAAACAAACCGTTTACCAGATTATCTTGTTCTTTTTCGGTTAAATAAGATCCTGTTTTAACCGCTAAACTTTTTGCCATCGATTTGGCAATGGTATCATTTTGACTGTAACTGCTTGCCGGAATTCCGTCTTGCAAATCGCTTAATAATTGTTCAATTACAAGAGAAACTTCGCTTTCGGTAATGTTTACCGGAATTCCCGAAATTACAATATGGTCTGTTTTGGCTTCTTCAAAAATAAATCCGGTTGTTTCTAACGAAGGTTTTAATTCTTCAATTAATTTCATTTCTGTAGAAGAATAAAATAAATCTAAAGGAAAAAGCAATTTCTGACTTGAAGCCTGATTCACAGTCATATTCAACAAAAATTGTTCGTATAAAATACGTTGATGCGCACGCTGCTGGTCAACGATTATCATTCCTGATTTTATTGGCGAAACAATATATTTTTTATGAATTTGATACGTTTTCTGAGTTGCCTGTTCAACTTCATCATCATTAAATAAAGAAGATGTTACTTCTTCATTTTCGAATGTAAATGGCGAGCTTTCGGTACTTTCGGCATTTTCTACATCTAAACCAACATACAAACTCTCCCAGCTTACCGTTGGTTCTACTCTTTTTGAGTAGCCAGAATAAGACGAAGATGAATTTGAAGAGGAAGAAGATCCAGAGCTATATCCAGAACTTGATCCTGAACCCGCTTTTGCATAATGCTGATTGGTTTTATCATCTGTAAACGGATTAAAAGTTCCATCAACCTGAATTGTTGGCACTTCTGCTTCGACATCTTTATAATGATAAGGTGTATCTAAATTTGAATCTCTGTCAAAATCTAAAACCGGAGCGACATTAAACTGTCCCAAACTATGTTTGATCGAAGCTCTTAAAATAGCATATAAGGCTTGTTCATCATCAAACTTAATTTCGGTTTTTGTGGGATGGATATTGATATCGATTGTGTTTGGAGGAACTTGCAGATATAAGAAATAACTTGGCTGAGAACCATCTTTCAAAAGTCCGTCGTAAGCCGCCATAACTGCATGATGCAGATAACCGCTTTTAATGAATCGATCGTTTACAAAAAAGAATTGTTCTCCCCTATTTTTCTTGGCAAATTCTGGTTTACAGACAAATCCCTGAACATTTATAATTTCTGTATCTTCATTTACAGGAACTAATTTTTCATTGGTTTTACCAGACATAATCCCAACGATACGCTGGCGATATCCTGCTGCGGGAAGATTATACAATTCGCTTCCGTTATGATAAAAACTAAAATGAATATTTGGATGTGCTAAAGCTACACGCTGAAATTCATCCATAACATGGCGAAATTCAACTGTATCTGATTTTAAGAAATTACGACGTGCCGGAATATTAAAAAACAGGTTTTTAACCGCAAATGATGTTCCTTTTGGTAAAACTGCCACTTCCTGCGAAACAAATTTACTTCCCTCGATAATAATATGTGTTCCTAGTTCGTCCTGTTCTTGTTTTGTTTTCATTTCCATATGCGCAATTGCCGCAATAGAAGCTAATGCTTCGCCGCGAAAACCTTTGGTAGCAAGTGAAAATAAATCTTCGGCCTGACGTATTTTTGATGTAGCATGACGTTCAAAACACAAACGCGCATCTGTAACGGTCATTCCTACACCATTATCAACAACCTGAACTAATGATTTGCCGGCGTCTTTTATAATCAATTTAATATCAGTTGCCTTTGCATCAACAGCATTTTCTAACAGCTCTTTTACGACTGAAGCGGGTCTTTGAACCACTTCTCCAGCAGCAATTTGGTTAGCAACGTGATCAGGAAGTAATTGAATAATACTCGACATTGAAAATTTTAGATTGTAGATTAACGATTTAAGATTTTTGATTTAAATCTAAACCAAGCAGCACAAATTTAGTGAATTTCTATTGGCTTTTTGAATATGTGAAATCATAAAAAAAACAAAAAACCTATACTATTGTGACACAGTATAGGTTTTAATATTTTTAAAACAAATGTGTTTTTACTCGTTCTCTATCTTTCTTGGAGAATCTTCTATCTGAAGTGCACCAGAAGTTAATAAAGGCTGTTTGAAAGCATGCGAGATAGAGGCCTGCTGACGAATGTATGCCATTTTTATGGCAGCAATTGCAGCTTCTGTTCCTTTGTTTCCGTGAACGCCGCCGCTTCTGTCAATTGACTGCTGCATGTTATTATCTGTTAAAACACAAAAAATAACCGGAATATCAGTTTGAACATTCAAATCTTTAATTCCCTGCGTTACACCTTCACAAACAAAATCAAAGTGTTTGGTTTCTCCTTGAATTACACATCCAATTACGATTACAGCATCAACGTTTTGTGTCTGCAGCATTTTTTTTGCGCCATAAATAAGTTCAAAACTCCCTGGTACATTCCAGCGAATAATTTGCTGCGCAGGAACATCACAATCAACTAGTGCGTCAAAAGCGCCATTGTAAAGTCCTTCTGTTATAACATCGTTCCACTCAGAAACAACAATCCCAAATCGAAAGTCTTTCGCATTTGGGATTGTGTTTTTATCGTATTCTGATAAATTTTTATTTTCGGTAGCCATCTTTAAATTTTAGATTTTTGAATATAGATTTCAGATTGCTAAAATACGAATCTAAAATCTAAAATCTGAACTCTAGAAATTTTATTATTGCGCTAATCCAATCAAAGCATCAACAGCACCAGCTTCTGGAGTTGAATCGAAGTTGTCTTTAATATCGTTTAAATATTTTAAAGCATCTTCTTTTTGACCTAAAGCGATAGCAGTTTTAGCAGCTTTTAACAAGAAACGAGGTGTTGTAAAATCGTTTTTGTTAGCTTCAGCAGCTTTTACATAATAGTCTAAAGCTTCTTTTTGATTGTTTTTTTGAGAGTAAGCGTCTCCAATTGCTCCTTTTGATAAAGCACTTAAGATTAAATCATCTGATTTAAATTCTCCTAAATACTTAATAGCATCATCAAATTTACCTGTATTTAAATATGCCATACCAGCATAGTAATTTGCTAAATTTCCAGCGTCAGTTCCAGAATATTCGTCAGCGATTTTCACAAATCCGAATTTACCTTCAGATCCGTTTAATGCTAATTTATATAATGAATCACTTGCAACACCATCAACAGCCTTTTGAAAGTTCTGTTGTGCAACAAACATTTCGTTTGCAGCTTCGTCTTGTTTAGGATTTTCAATAAATTTTTGGTAAGCCAAATAACCAATAGTAGCAACTGCAATACCAGCAACTAAACCAATAATGATTTTTTGATTTTTAGCAACCCAATCCTCAGTTCTTGAAGCAGTTTCGTCTAATTTAGAAAAAACACCAGCTGTTGTGCTGTCTTTTTCGTCAATGATTACCTGTTGTTCTTCATTTACTTCTTTAACTTCCTTCTCTTTTGGTGCTTTATATCCTCTTTTATTGTAAGTAGCCATTTAAAATTAATTTAGTGAACGGCAAAAATAAAATTTTTCTTGAAACTGAGGCAAAAAAAATCAATTTTATCACTATTTTAAAACAAATATTTTTAATAATGCTAACTCCTTTCACCTCAGCACCAAAATAAATCAACTTGAAACGCACCAAAAGTCCTTTATATCGATAATTTTCGATAATTTGCACCCTCAAATTTTTGATGATTTCAAATTATACTTTTCTGAGCTAGAACTTGGTTTTAGCCACAGATTTTACAGATTAACACAGATTAAAAGTCTATGCAAAAAATCTTCTTAATCATTTTAATCTGTGGCAGACAAAAAAGTTCGAAAGAATTACATGGAACAACATCAAATTTTATCTTTTTAGCGTCTCTTAAAATGCATTTAAACAAAATTTCTTTATTCAATTATAAAAATTTCTCTGAAGCCAGTTTTGATTTCGACATCAAGATCAATTGTTTTGTTGGAAAAAACGGAATTGGAAAAACCAATGTCCTTGATGCCATTTATCATTTGGCTTACGGAAAAAGTTATTTTAATCCGCTGGCGGTTCAAAATATCAAACACGGAGAGGAGTTTTTTGTTATTGATGCCGAATTAGAAAAAAACGACAGAACAGAACAAATTGTCTGCAGTTTAAAAAAAGGGCAAAAGAAGATTTTAAAAAGAAACGGAAAGGCTTACGATAAATTTTCAGATCATATTGGTTTTATTCCGCTGGTAATTATTTCTCCGGCCGACCGTGATTTAATTGTTGAAGGAAGTGAAACACGCCGTAAGTTTATGGACAGTGTTATTTCGCAGTTAGATTCTACTTATCTGCATCAGCTTATTCAATATCAAAAAGTAATTGTACAGCGAAATGCGCTTTTGAAATATTTTGCACTCAATCATACTTTTGACAATGATACCTTATCTATATATAATGAGCAGTTAAATGAATACGGCAAATCGATTTTTGAAAAGAGAAAAGATTTCCTGGAACAATTTATACCTATATTTAATATACATCATCAAGCAATAACGGGTTCTGAAGAAACGGTTCAGCTGGTTTATGAAAGTCATTTGTTCGAAAAAGATTTATTAACGCTTTTACAGGAAAATATCAATAAAGACCGCGCGCTGCATTATACAAGTTCCGGAATTCATAAAGATGATTTATCTTTTGAAATTGATTCACATCCTATAAAAAAATTCGGATCGCAGGGACAGCAAAAATCTTTTTTGATTGCGCTGAAACTGGCCCAGTTTGAATTTTTAAAAAAACAAAGTGGTGTAAAACCCATTTTACTTTTTGATGATATTTTTGATAAACTGGACGAAACCCGTGTTGCCAAAATTGTCGAAATGGTAAACAGTGAAACTTTTGGACAGCTTTTTATTTCAGATACGCATCCGGAAAGAACCGAAGCGATTGTAAAATCGACACATCAAACTTATAAGATATTTAATTTGTAAAGTTTTTTTGCCACTAATTCCACGAATTTTCACGAATCAAAACTTTGTCAAAGTTGAGCGATAAGCAATTAAAAAATTAGTGTAAATTCGTGTAATTAGTGGCGAACTTAAAACAACTGCAATAAAAACACATAATATGCTTACGAAAGAATCATTGCAATTTTTAGACGATTTAAAAAAGAACAACAATAGAGATTGGTTTCAGGACAATAAAAAACGTTATGAAATCTTCAAAAAAGATTATCACCAGTTAGTGAGTGATTTTCTGGATGTAATGAAACCTCTGGATCCTTCGCTGGAATTATTGGAAGTTAAAAATTGTACTTTTAGAATTAACCGTGATATTCGTTTTTCTAAAGACAAATCTCCTTATAAAGCACATTTAGGTGTCTGGCTTTCATCTGGCGCAAAAGGCTTAAACCGTTCTGGATATTATGTTCACATTGAAAAAGGAGCTAGTTTTATAGCAGGAGGATTTTATTCGCCTGAAGCAGAAGATTTAAAAAAAGTCCGCAAGGAAATTGCTTTTTTCCATGATGATTTGGAAGCAATTGTAGCCGATAAAAACTTTAAGAAAGAATTTGGAAGTTTAGATGTTGATGAAAATAATTCGCTTAAAAATCCGCCGAGAGGTTATGAAAAAGATCATCCGGCAATTGAGTTTTTAAAACTGAAAAGTTTTACAGCGTCTCAAAAATATGATATTTCTGAAGTGACTCAAAAAGATTTCGTTTCAAAAATGAGTAAAAAACTGATTGCTTTAAAACCTTTAAACGAATTCATAAATCGTGCTTTAGACACTGAGGAAGAATTTTAATTTTATCTGCCACAGATTAAAAAGATTAAAATGATTTTTTTTTCGCCACGAATTACACAAATTAGCACAAATTAATGACTTTGACAAAGTTTAAAACTTTGTCAAAATTAAACCAATCACAATTAAAAATTTGTGGAAATTTGTGCAATTCGTGGCAACTTTACTACAAATCCTTTTAATCTTTTTAATCTGTGGCAAAAAAACTTAATGAATGAAAAGAAAAATACTTTTTCTTGGAGAATCGTATCGTGCCGACGCTATAACATGGATGAAAGGCCTGAAAGAATTTGGCAATTTTGAAATTATCACCTGGGAGCTTCAATCTCCAAGTAATTCAAAACTCAACCGATTCAAACGTATTTTAGAATATTTCTTCGCTCCTGTTTCTATTCGAAAAATAATCAGAAATGAAAAACCCGATATGGTTATTGCCGAAAGAACTACAAGTTATGGATTTCTTGCCGCTTTATCCGGTTCAAAAACTATAGCAATCGCACAGCAGGGCCGAACTGATTTATGGCCGGAAAATTCTATTTTATATCCATTTAAAAAGTTTATTCAGAAATATGCTTTCAAAAAAGCGCATTTAATTCATGCTTGGGGACCAGTTATGACCATTTCTATGAAAGAAATTGGCGTTGACATGAGCAAAGTTTTGGTTCTTCCGAAAGGGATTGATTTATCGCTTTTTACACCTTCAACAAACTATTCAAATAAAATTGAAGCAATTGTCACTCGTTCGCTGCAGCCGGAATACCGACATGATTCTATTTTAAAAGCATTTGGCATTTTACACCAAAAGGGAATTGATTTTTCGCTGACTATTGTTGGCGACGGAACAAGATTGCAGTTTTTAAAAGATTTAGCCAAAGAACTGCAAATCGAAAACAAAGTAATTTTTACAGGAAGAATCCCAAATACTGAACTTCCTAAATTATTACAGCAATCGAATATTTACATCAGCATGCCAATTACCGAAGGGGTTTCGGCATCATTATTTGAAGCCATGGCTTGTAATTGTTATCCTGTAGTTTCTGATATTGAGGGAAATCAAAGCTGGATTACGCATCGACAAAACGGACAATTAATTACAATCGACGATATTGAAATGCTTTCCAATGAATTAATTTGGTCTTTTGAAAATCCTGAATCCCGAAATGAGGCCATTATTCGAAATAGAAAATTTGTAGAGGAAAATGCTAATTATGATATTAACATGAAAGTTATTGCTGATCGATATCATGAGTTGCTGAACAAATAAAATCTTATTTCTATATAAAATCACAAGATAAATGAGTGGACATTACAACTATTATAAAGTCGACAAGAATAAAACATCCGTTACATTATTATCAAAACTGAATGATATAAAATTGCAACCTAAACAATTATATCATTTTAAAGACAAACAAATTACCAACTTCAGAGATTATGTAATTGAAATAACCCAAAATTCAATTTTTACAAAAATTTCATTTGAACAATTAATTTTCAAAGTAAAAACAGATTTTTACAAAATTAACCCTTCTGAATTTGAGGCAATAATGGATTGGGTACATAAATATTATAATGATAATGAAGACATTGATAAATTTCTTATTGAATTAGGCTTAGAAGAAATTGAATCTTTTAACACTAGATTCGAAAATGATTTATTCTTTTTTGGTACCAATGGTATAAACAACTACTATAGTACAATTAAAAAAGACAATTTTTGGAAAGAATTAGACACTCCTTCAAATACAGAAGAAATGAATTTAGTATTAGATTTTTTAACCTTCTTAATGACTAAGTTTATAATTTCTAACACAGAAACTAATACAAAAGAACAGCTTGAATTAATTAACAAGCTAGAAAGTGTAGAAGGAAAAACAGAACTAAAAGAAGCTGCATGTTTATTTTTTGAGACTTTAAAAGACATGAATAGTGATTATTCTAAAATGTACAGCGATTCAATTCATTATTTCAGCCAAAATGCAGAATCTCTTTTATCAAAAATAGAAGATTTCCAAGCCGGTATAGCAAATTATAATGGTGTAATTTTTATAGAAGCCTGTTTTTAACCAAAAAAACTTTCAGGCATTCACACAATAAAAACCAAGCTTAGCGAACTTTGCGCAAACCTTGTGTCTTTGCGGTTAAAAAACCACATCGTAACTTTTCCTCAATCTCCACGACATACTATTATAACGGATTGTGTAATTTAATTCTTAAGTAATATGAGCAATAGAAGAAATTGGTTAAAACAAGTAGGTTTAGGCACAATAGGATTAGGTTTAACTTCATTTGAAACATTTGCAAATCCTTCGCCAGAAAATTATATTCCTTTGGATGTAGACAAATCTCCTATATTATTACGATCAAATGAAAATCCTTATGGTCCTTCTCCACTCGCTCGTATTGCAATGCAAAAAAGCATCAATAGCAGTAATCGATACGGTTGGAATCTTTCAGGAGAATTAATTTCTCTTATTGCAAAAAAGAATAATGTTTCAGATCATAATATTCTATTAGGTGCAGGTTCAACAGAAATTTTAGATTTGGTTCTTCAACATACTGCTTTAAAAAAGGGAAATTACATACTTGCCGAAACAACTTTTAACTATTGGACATTTCCTTCTGAAAAATTAGGGATAAAAAAAATTACGGTTCCGTTAACTATAGATAAAAAACATGATTTAGCGGCAATGTTAAAAGCAATGGATTCAGATACAAAAATGATTTATATCTGCAATCCTAATAACCCAACAGGTACAATATGCGATCACGAAGAGTTAGTTTCTTTTGTAAAAGAAGCATCTAAAAATGCAATTGTTTTTGTAGATGAAGCTTATATCGATTTCACAAAAGAACAATCACTAAGCTGTCTTGTAATTGAAAACAAAAATTTAATTATCACTAAAACCTTTTCAAAAATGCATGGTTTAGCCGGCGCACGTATAGGTTATGCCATTGCAGCTTCATCAACTATTGACGAACTCAGTGCTTTAAAATCATCTCCCAATTTATCTGTTAGTGTGGTATCAACCGCTGCTGCTATGGCATCCTTAAATGATGACAAGTTTATTAGGGAAGTTTATTCTTTAAATGAAGAAGTTAAGAAATATACGATTGACCAACTTACGCGGCTTAACTTAACCTGCATTCCGTCTTATTCTAATTTTATTTATTTTTCTCTTGAAAATTATAAAAAGGATTTCTTTAAACAATTAGAAGCCAATAATATTGAGGGAACCAAAATCTATGAAGAAAACGGAAAATGGACTAGAATTACTATTGGAACAATGAAAGAAATGCAGCAATTTATTGAAGCGATAAAGTAAATTCGCTTAAAAAGACTTTCTAAGGTTAAAACTTAATTGAAATAAATTATAATCCTTACTTTTGACCTCAGATTAAAAAGCCTTTTACACATGCATATCCAATCCAATTTTTCTTTAAAAAACTACAATACTTTCGGTATTGAAGCCAAAGCCAAAAATTTTGTCGCAGTACATTCAGTTGAAGAACTGAAAACTATTTTAGAAGAAAACAAAAACGAGAAGAAATTTATTCTTGGCGGCGGGAGCAATATGCTTTTAACAAAAGATATTGACGCATTGGTCATTCATATCGATTTAAAAGGAAAAAAAATCATTAAAGAGGACGATGATTTTGTTTGGGTTGAAAGTCAGGCTGGTGAAACCTGGCATGATTTCGTACTTTGGACAATCGACAATAATTTTGGCGGATTAGAAAATATGTCCCTAATTCCGGGAAATGTTGGTACAACTCCGGTTCAAAACATTGGTGCTTACGGAACTGAAATCAAAGATACTTTTGTTTCGTGCGAGGCAATCAACATTGAAACGCAGCAAATAAAAACTTTCACTAATACTGAATGTAATTTTGGTTACCGTGAAAGCATTTTTAAACATGAAGTTAAAGATCAATTTATTATTACTTCGGTAATTTATAAATTGACAAAACGCAATCATAAAATCAATACATCTTACGGAGATATTTTGGCTGAATTGGCTAAGAATAATATCTCTGAACCTACTTTAAAAGATGTAAGCAACGCTGTAATTGCCATCAGGCAAAGTAAATTACCTGATCCTAAAGAATTAGGAAACAGCGGCAGTTTCTTTAAAAACCCCATTTTATTGAAATCTGATTTTGAAAAAATTCATCAAAAATTCCCTGAAATGAAATTTTACGAAGTTTCTCCAACCGAAGTAAAAGTTCCCGCAGGATGGCTTATTGAGCAGGCTGGCTTTAAAGGAAAACGTTTTGGCGATGCCGGAGTTCATAAAAATCAGGCTTTGGTTTTAGTCAATTACGGAAATGCAACGGGTCGGGAAATCTTAGATGTTTCGAAACAAGTCCAGCAAACCGTTTTTGAAATCTTTGGCATTCAAATTGAAGCCGAAGTGAATGTGATTTAAAAAAACTCAGACTTTACTAGCTTACCAACCACACCTTAATGAAAGAATTAAATATCAAAGTTATTTTACTCCAAATATTCGGAATGATTTTCCTGATTAATGGTATTCTGCAGCTTAGATTTTACACTGTATCTGAAAAAATCATCTGGGCAGAAACTCATTCGCAATATCAACATTCGCAATATTGGAACAAATTATTACCTGCAAATGAAGGCGTTTTTAACTTTTGGCCTAGTGTATACGTTTGGATATTTTTAGGTTCACTAATAGGAATCTGCATACTTGCTTTTGTAAACTGGAAGAGCAAACTTTCATCCTTAAATACAATTATAGTGGCAATTGTATTATATATTCTCTTAAGGGTTAAGTTTTTCAGAAAAGAAATGATTTCTCAATTATTCCGTCCCATCAGAACTTTTTGCTCTGATGACTTTGGAACGCAGTGTTTGATCGAAGGAATAATTTTTACTTTTATTGGAGTTACTATTTTATACCTAAGTGTAATTCAGATTTATTTGAACTCAAAAAAATTGAGCTGAAATTTAGATTGAAGATTAAAAAATTTTCCTTATAAATTAACACATCAAAAACCGAAAAAGTTATAGAAAGTACCTTTGAATTATCAGCAAATCTTTATCTTCGTTTTGAAAACTTCAAGAATTCATATTAATGCTAAAATGAATGCGGCAACAAAGAAATCTTGAAAATAAATTCGCAAAATGTACACACCTGAAATCTATAAAGATGAAGATCCGGAATCAATCAGAACTTTTTTAAAAGAAAATAGTTTTGGAATCCTGATCAATCAGACTAACGGAAAATTATGTGCAACACATATTCCGATAGAATTAGAAATTAATGCTGATGGAAAAGAAATCCTGCAGGGACATATTTCTAAACTGAATCCGCAAGCTGAAGGTTTTGCAGAAAACGATCAGGTTTTGGCTGTATTTACAGGTCCTCATAGTTATATTTCATCTTCCTGGTACGATCATGAAAATGTTCCAACATGGAACTATATAGCTGTACATGTTTACGGAAGAATCAAGATTGTAGATTACGGCTCAACTGTAGAACAGCTAAAAAAGCTTGTTGACAAATACGAAGCAAATTCTGAAAATCCTGTTCGTGTTGAAAATTTATCTGAAAAAACCATGCGCGAAGCCAGAGGGATTTTTGGTTTTGAAATAGAAATTGATGAAATTCAGGCTACTAAAAAATTGTCTCAAAATCGCGACGATCATAATTATAAAAACATAATTTCGGAATTAGAAAAGACTGAAAACCCTCAGTCTATTGCTATTGCAAAAGAAATGTCAAAGTGCCGAAAGTAAATTGATATTAAACATTGAAAATTAGGAATTCATAACTACCTTTGTTCTCGCAAAATTTGGAACATTAACAGACATTAAAACCATATGCTTATAATTTTACTTTACTTTTTTAGTGCCATTGTTTTTATTCAGCTTTTCTACTATTTAGGAATTTTTGGAAAATTTGCTTTTGCTAAACCTCAAGACGTTACGCCAAAGAATATTCCGGTTTCTGTTATTGTCTGTGCAAAAAATGAAGAAGAAAACGTAAAGAAATTTATTCCTTTATTAGCAGAGCAAAATTATCCTGATTTTGAAATTGTTTTAATTGACGATGCATCAAGCGACGAAACGCTTGAAGTTTTTGAAGAATTTGAGCAAAAATATTCGAACATTCGCTTGGTTAAAGTTGAAAATAACGAAGCTTTTTGGGGAAATAAAAAATACGCTTTAACCTTAGGAATCAAAGCCGCAAAAAAAGAATATTTACTTTTTACAGATGCAGATTGTTATCCAACTTCAAAAGATTGGATCACATCTATGACTTCACAATTTGATACAGAAAAAACTATTGTTTTAGGTTACGGAGGTTATGAAAAAATAGAAAATTCTTTATTAAATAAAATTATTCGTTTTGAGACGATATTAACTGCTGTTCAATATTTTTCATGGGCAAAAGCCGGACTTCCGTATATGGGAGTTGGGCGAAATTTAGCTTATAAAAAAGATGAGTTTTTTAATGTAAATGGTTTTATTGATCATATTCAGGTTCGTTCCGGCGATGATGATTTATTTATCAATCAGGCTGCAAACAAATCGAATACTGCAATATCGTATACACCTGAAAGTTTTACTTATTCAAAACCAAAAGAATCTTTTAAAGACTGGTTTACACAAAAAAGAAGACACGTTTCTACGGCTGAACATTATAAGTTTTTTGATAAATTTCAATTAGGACTTTTCTTCTTTTCACAATTATTTTTCTTTTTATCAGTTATAATCCTGCTGGCTTTTCAATTTCAATGGATCGCTGTTGCAGCAATTTTAGCAACTCGTTATACTGTAGTTTGGACTGTAATTGGTTTTTCTGCAGGAAAACTTAAAGAAAATGATATTAAAATTTGGTTTCCAGTATTAGAAATTGTGCTTATTGTAACGCAAATTAATATCTTTATAACTAATATTTTTTCAAAACCTGTATATTGGAAATAAATTCTAAAATAGAAAAAGCAAAAAAAGGTGACCAGGTCGCCTTTACTTTTTTATTAGATTATTTTTGGAATGAAGTTTATGGCTTTATGCTTAAACGTACAGAAAATGAAACTACCGCAGAAGATATTACCATTGAAACTTTCTCAAAAGCTTTCGATAAAATAGGTTCTTATAATCCGGAATTTCAGTTTAACACTTGGTTAATTGCCATTGCAAAAAATGTTTATATTGATTTATTACGTAAAAAGAAAACCAATCTTTTTATAGAGATCACTGATACTGAAGACCAACAGGCATACAATATTGCCGACACTACTCCATCTGCAGAAGACGCATTAATTAAAGAGCAAAACCTTTCCCGTTTGCTTTTATGCATCAAAGAATTAAAACCCCATTATCAGGAAGTAATTCACCTTCGCTACTTTCAGGAAATGTCCTATCAGGAAATTGCTGACAAAATTAATGAGCCTTTAAGCAACGTAAAGGTCAAATTACTTCGTGCTAAAAAATTATTGGCAGAAATCATTGAACGTAATAGATAATTTATTATCTTTAAGAAAAGAATAAGATATAATCATATTTTTTCTTAAAAAAATAATTTATTCACACACTAAAACAACAACTTCTACGTTGTTTGCTTAAACCCAATTCACTATCGCGTATGATTTAAAGTTACTTAACCTTAAAATCCAAAAATCATGACTAAATTAAGCATCTATGAAAACAAGTGGATCGATCTTGTTTTCGAAAACAAAAACAAAGAATACGGAGCGTACCAATTACGCCAGGAAAATTCTAAAACAACAGTTACGGCATTATTTATGGCCTTGTTGTTACTAACCGCCATAGGAAGTGTATCGATGTTGCTTAATAAATTTAGAACAATTGACCCCATTGAAGAACCTGTTCCTTTTGTGCCTACTGTATTAACAGATGTTGATCCAATAGTGGTTCCAAAAATAAAGGATCCTGTTGCTCCACCTGTGAAATCAACTCCACCGGCAGCAACAGCACCAGTAACATCAAGTCAATTGGTAAATCCGGTTGTGGTTACATCAAATCAGGCAACACCTGACATTGCGCCTAACACAGCTAACACTCCTCATGTTGACAATGCTAACGGAACTGATGGAACTGTAGTAAATGCAGTACCTGGGACTACTGGAGGAGAACCTGCAATTGCTGATACGGGAGATACTGGAACTACAATTGTTAACGTAGCCGTTTTAGACAAATTACCAGAGTTCCCTGGAGGAATTAAAAAGTTTTACAACTATGTTGGAAATAACTTTACAAAACCAGAATTGGATGCAGAAAAAACATTACGTGTGTATGTTTCATTTGTAATCGAAAAAGACGGTACAATGACTGACATTATTGTTAAAAACGATCCAGGATTTGGAATGGGAAAAGAAGCTGTTAGAGTTTTAAAATCATTAAAAACAAAATGGGTTCCGGGTATATTAGCTGGAAAACCGGTTCGTACAGCGTACAATCTTCCAATAACAATACAAACAGGACAAACTGAATAAAAATAAAATATAGAAAAAGAAAAGCAGAATTTAGGTTCTGCTTTTTTTATGATTAAAAATAAAATTTAACCATTAAGAGATTAAGAGAAATTAAGACTCATATTAAATGTACAACTTAATTTTTCTTAATCTCTTAATGGTTAGAAAAAAATTTTATTCTGCATTTTACTTATTTTTACAAGATATTTCAAAGACAATTAATCAACTTTTAAAAACAATAAAATGGGAATATTTTCAGCTCTTATGGGCAATGCCGGTACAGTAAGTCAGGAAGATTTACTTAAAAAATACGGTCAGCTTTTGACGGATAACGAAGAAATTGAAATGGGTTTTAAACTTATTCGAGATACTTTTATCTTCACCAATAAAAGATTAATCTTGGTTGATGTACAAGGATTAACAGGAAGCAAAACTGAATACAAATCTATTGCTTACAAAAGTATTACTCGTTTTAGTGTTGAAACTGCGGGAACATTTGATCTTGATGCTGAATTAAAAATCTGGGTTTCAAGCGAGTTAAATCCAAGTATTGTAAAACAATTCAATAAATCTGTAAACGTATACGATGTGCAAAAAGTTTTAGCACATCATGTTTTAGGTTAATTTATAGAATAAAAAAACGGCAGATTTGAATCTGCCGTTTTTATTTTATGTCAAAAACTATTTTTTCTTAGTTGTAGTTTTCTTTGTAGTCGTTTTTTTCGTTGTTGTCTTTTTAGGAACTGTATTATCAATCTTTTGCTGAACGTATGGTTTGTAAACTCCATCTTTTTCAGCTCTTGCTTTTGCATCATCTGCTCTTTTTTTAGAATCTGGATGTGAACTCATCATTTGCTCAATAAATGAAGCTTCTGCTCCTTCGCTCATTTTAGCTAAAATTCTAAAAGCAGATTCTTCGGCATTTACATTATAACCGTTTTTCTTTAAGAAGTTATAAGAGTATAAATCAGCCTCGGTTTCTTGTTTACGGCTGTGTTTGCTATCGATTAAAGCGCTTCCAATTTTCCCTAACTGACTGTCTGTTACTGCAGATATTTTAGCAGATTGTGATGACGCACCATCAATTAAAGCTTCTTTTTGGTAAGCCGCACGCATTGCATCTCTTGAGTCATTATTAGCAACGTGTCCAATTTCATGACCAATTACAGCTAATAATTCGTTATCATCCATAATATCCATTAATCCTGAATATACACGAACACTTCCGTCAGCGGTTGCAAAAGCATTTACTTCTTTTACTTTATATACTTTATAATTTAAAGTAAAACCATCGCCTGCTGTATGTTTTCCAAAAACTCTGTTTAATCGCAAAGCATAACCATCATTTGGTCCTGCTACTTGATTGGTAGAGTCTAATTTTCTAACCGCTTCTTTAGATAATGTTGCTGCATCTGCATTTGTCAATGTGAAAGCCGTTACGCCTTTTTGAACCGCTCCTATCGCTTTTTCACCAAAATTAATCTGTGCATTTATTTTTGTAAAACCAAAAGCGGCAAACAAAACCCCTAATACGATAATTTTCTTTTTCATGTCTAATTCAATTTACAATTTAACACCAAATGTATTACAAATAAAATTTCAAAATAAATTCTTTTAAGTTTATTTTATAACAATTAAAGGTATAAAAATTAAACGAGTAATAATCAACCAACTATGATTATTAATATGTGAAGATTTAAAATACAAACAAAAAACACAATGTAAAACAGTTTTACTTCACAAAAAGCAGCTTTTTAACTTCATAATAAAATAATCTTCAATTTGCCAGACAAAAAACAAAAGTTCAGATCATCAAAATAAACTTCAAACAAATCATCAAATAAACAACATTCCGTATCTTTGTATTCAGATTTATGATATATGGAAACAGTCATTGAAAACATACCGCCTGCAAAACCGAAATGGTTAAAGGTAAAATTACCAATTGGACAAAAATATACTGAACTACGTGGTTTAGTTGATAAATACAGCTTAAATACGATCTGCACCTCTGGAAGCTGCCCAAATATGGGAGAATGCTGGGGAGAAGGAACAGCAACTTTCATGATTTTAGGAAATGTCTGCACGCGTTCCTGCGGTTTTTGCGGTGTTAAAACCGGACGCCCGGAGACGGTAGATTGGGACGAACCTGAAAAAGTAGCCCGTTCTATAAAAATCATGAATATTAAACACGCTGTAATTACAAGTGTTGACAGAGATGATTTAAAAGACGGAGGTTCTATCATTTGGATAGAAACTGTAAAAGCAATTCGTAGAATGAACCCAAATACTACTCTTGAAACTTTGATTCCGGACTTTCAGGGAATTGAAAGAAATATTGACAGAATTGTTGAAGCAAATCCTGAAGTAGTTTCTCATAATGTTGAAACCGTTCGTCGTTTAACACGCGAAGTTCGTATTCAGGCAAAATATGATCGCAGTTTAGAGGTTTTACGTTATTTGAAAGAAAAAGGAATAAACAGAACTAAATCTGGAATCATGCTTGGTCTTGGTGAAACCGAAGAAGAAGTTTTCCAGACTATGACTGATTTACGAAATGCAAATGTTGACGTTGTTACTATTGGCCAATATTTACAGCCAAGTAAAAAACATTTACCTGTAAAAGAATTTATTACTCCAGAGCAATTTGCCAAATACGAAAAATTTGGTCTTGAATTAGGATTTCGTCATGTAGAAAGCGGACCGCTTGTTCGTTCTTCATACAAAGCACAAAAACATATTTTATAAAAAAGTTTAACTGTTTAATTGGTGAATCGTTTAATCGGAATAACGGTTAAACAAATTAACGATTAAACAGTTAAACAAATAAACAAAACATTGAAAACAAGAATTGCTATTAATGGTTTTGGAAGAATTGGAAGAAATTTATTCCGCCTCCTTATAAACCATCCTGAAATTGAAGTCGTTGCGATTAATGATATTGCTGACAATAAAACCATGTCGCATTTAACAAAATACGACAGTATACATGGGGTTCTGCCTTTTACTGTAAGTTATGATGAAACAGGAATTATTGTAGACGGAAAACATATTTTATTTTTTCATGAAAAAAGCATTTCAAATCTGGACTGGAAAAGCCATTCGATAGATTTTGTAATTGAATCGACCGGAAAATATAAAACGCATGAAGAATTAAATGCACATATTGAAGCCGGAGCAAAAAAAGTGATACTTTCTGCGCCATCAGAAGTTGACACTATTAAAACAGTAGTTCTTGGAGTTAATGAAAATATATTAGACGGAACAGAAAATATCGTTTCAAATGCAAGCTGTACAACAAACAACGCCGCTCCGATGATAAAAATCATTGAAGAATTGTGCGGAATTGAACAAGCATACATTACAACGATACATTCTTACACAACAGACCAAAGTCTTCATGACCAGCCGCATAAGGATTTACGCAGGGCCAGAGGTGCAAGTCAGTCAATTGTTCCAACAACTACGGGTGCAGCTAAGGCATTAACAAAAATTTTTCCTAAATTGCATGAGAAAATCGGGGGCTGCGGCATTCGTGTTCCGGTTCCAGATGGTTCATTAACAGACATCACGTTCAATGTTAAGCGTGCTGTTACGATTGAAGAAATTAACATTGCATTTCAAAAAGCCTCAAAAACAAATTTAAAAGGAATATTAGATTACACAGAAGATCCTATCGTTTCTGTTGATATAATTGGCAATACACATTCGTGCTTATTCGACGCACAATTAACTTCTGTCATTGATAAAATGGTAAAAGTTGTGGGTTGGTATGATAATGAAATTGGCTATTCATCAAGATTAATTGATTTGATTTTACTGATAAGAAGAACATAAGAATTCATTGTAAATGCACTGCCATACATGAAGTACTATCTTTTATCTGTTGTTTGTTTTTTTAATTCATTTTTGTATTCTCAAATCAAACAGAATACAGATAGTATTTCCTATTATAATAAACTGGCCAATAAAAAACTTAACAGCAAAGAGTACAATGAGGCTGTTTTTTACACTAAAAAATCAATTGATTTTTGTGAGACTAATAACATCCCTGAAAATTTAGCTAACCAAACTTTTAAGCTTGGAAAAATTTACTACAATCAGCGGAAATATGACGAGGCGTTAAAAAACTTTCACAAAAGTGTTTCTTCCTTTGACAGTGTAAAACCAAATTGTACCAAAATCTTAGCATTGCAATATATTGGCGCTGTAAATACCGCAAAAGGCGATTATAAAACTGCAGATATTTATTATGCAAAAGCACAAAAACTTTTAAAACAGCTTGGTATTGTTGATAGTTCTGAAATCTTGGACTATCAAAAAGCAATCGCATTTAAAACAAATAAAAATTTTTATCAAGCGACCAAGACCTTCCGCAAAATCATCAGAGAGCCTGATAATCCATTAATCTTAAAAACCAAAAGTGATTCTTATTATCAACTGGGATTAATTGAAACGCAGCTTAAGCGGAATGATTCTGCCATGGTTTATTTTGAAAAAGCTCTTGATTATACGGAGAGAACAAACGACCTTTCGCAAAAATCAAAAATAACTTTAGCGATAAGTCAATATTATAAACAAAGCAAAAATTTTGATTTAGCTTATTCTTATTTAGATGAACATTATCAATTAGAAAATTATATTCTAAAATTAAAAAATGCTAAAATAGATTTTAACGAATTTCAAAAATTCAAAAAAAATCAAACCTTAAACAATACACTTAAGCGGGAAAGCGAAGAAAAAATCCAGCTTAAAACGTATCGCTATTCTAAATTAGTCAGCATTTTAGCAATTGCCTTAATTTCGATTCTATCTCTTTTGAGTCTGGCGTTATACAAAAACAATATTATTCGTAATCAGAATAATTTACTTTTAAGAGAAAAAAATAAAGAACTTATTTTGGCAAAAAACAAAGCCGAAAAAGCATCAAAAGCAAGATCAGAATTTTTATCGACTGTAAGTCACGAACTACGGACACCGTTAAATGCAATTAACGGAATCACGCATTTACTTCTTGAAGATAACCCGAAAAAAGCGCAGTTAAAATATTTAGAATCTCTAAAATTCTCCGGAAATTACCTTACTACTTTTATCAATGAAATTCTTGAAATTAATAAAATCGACTCGACTAAAGTTGAAGTCGAAAACATTAGTTTTAATTTAAAAGAATTGCTTTTTAATATTCAAAGCTCTTTAAAAGAACTGGCAACGGCTAATAAAAACTATTTCAATCTGGAAATAGATGATGCCATTCCAGACAATTTAATTGGCGACCCAACCAAATTATCTCAAATTATATTAAACCTAATTAACAACGCATTAAAATTTACACAAAACGGAAATGTAAATGTAATTGCTAAATTATTTGGTCAGGAAGATGAAAATGCAACCGTTTATTTTGAGATAGTCGACACCGGAATTGGTATTCCCGAAGATAAACTGCAAACCGTATTTGAAAGTTTTTCTCAAGGTTCTATTGAAGTGAACCGAAAATACGGCGGCACAGGATTAGGCCTTACTATTGTTAAAAAATTAATCGAACTTTTAGGAGGCGAAATCAAACTAAAAAGTGAAGTTGGTAAAGGATCAACTTTTACTTTCAAATTAAATTTTAAAATTAATAACGAACCTTTGGAAGCTGTTACAGAAGAAAAACCATATAACGACAAACAATTAAAACACAAGTCTATTTTACTAATTGAAGACAACAAAATCAATCAAATGATTACGCGTAAAATGCTTGAAAACAAAGCTATAACTTGTGAAATTATTGACAATGGCGAAGATGCGGTTGAGCTTTTAAAAGTGAAACGTTTTGACATGATTTTAATGGATGTTCATTTACCAGGAATTAACGGAACTACTGCAACACAATACATTAGAGACTTCGATAAAACAACTCCTATTATTGCATTGACTGCTATTTCGCTTGACGAAAACAGAGATATGCTTTTATCTTTTGGAATGAACGACGTAATTACAAAACCTTTTGTTCCTGACGAATTTTACAGTACAATTGCTAAGTTTTTTGATTGATCTAAAAGGGACTAAGATTCTGAGATGCTAAGGTTCTTAGTTTGTTTTGACATATTCTAAAATCGAAACGTCAAAATTTTGCTGGTGATTGATGAACGTGCTTTTTATGGGCAGGTAATACAATTGAGAAACCCGTTTCGAATCTTTTAAACGAACATAATCTTTCTCAGTTGTAATAATTTTTCTTCCGTTTGCCTTATTTTGAATGGAATCTAAATCGGCATCAGAAAAATGATGATGATCCGGAAAAGTCAAACATTCATCATTTTCATTTTTTAAATAATCAAAAAATGGTTTTGGTTTTGCAATTCCGGCTAAAAGTAACTTTGATTCTGATTTTATTTCATCAACAGCAAGCTTTTCATTTTCACCATAAATTACAATATCGTAATCAATAAAAGTAAAGAAGATTTGCTGTGAACAATTTAGTTTTAACCTTAAACGAATCTCTTCTTGTTTTTCTTCTGATAAAGTATTTGGGCATTTAGTAACCACAACGATATTAGCTCTGTTAGATCCACTTCTGCTTTCTCTTAAATTTCCTGTTGGAAGCATAAAATCATCTGCATATAAATCGCCGTAAGAAGTCAGCAGAATATAAAATCCAGCTTTTACTTTTCGGTGCTGATAAGCGTCGTCTAATAAAATTACCTGTGGCTTATTTTTTTGCGAAAGCAATTGTGTAATTCCGTTTGTACGATTGGCATCAACCGCCACCTGAACATTTGGGAATTTTTGATAAAACTGAAAAGGTTCATCACCTAGAATTTCAGCATTAGAATTATCATCTGCCAAAACAAAACCTTCCGATTTTCTTTTGTAACCTCGGCTTAAAGTCGCCACATTATATTTATCAGCTAATAACCGAATCAAATATTCTATTTGGGGTGTTTTTCCAGTTCCGCCTACACTTAAATTTCCAACTGCAATAACCGGAATATCAAATGAAGTTGATTTTAGAATTCCTTTATCAAAAAGAAAATTGCGAATGCTGGTAATGAATCCGTATAGAATCGCGAAGGGGAAAAGTATTTTTCGAAGTAAGTTCATAGAATTATTTATCTGAATAATGACCCATTGCAGAAACAATAATAACAGTCACAATTTCCTCTTCTACCCTATAAATTAGTTGGTCTTTTTTATTGATTTTTCTCGACCAATAACCTGCGTAATTGTATTTCAATTCTTCTGGCTGTCCTTCTCCGGAAAAAGGACTTTCCGTTAATTCTAAAAGTATTTTTTCAATTTTTTTAATAGTAGCTTTATTTCCTGATTTATAGTGATTTTTTAAATCCTTACGAGCAATATCTTCAAAGTCTACAAAATACTTCCCCATATATCATCAGGATTTAATCTTGTCGTTTTTCCTTTTTTAATATTTGCTTCTGCTTTTTTAATTTTCGCAACAAATTCAGGACTATATATACTCTCTGTTTTTTTAATTTTTTTTGAATCTGTTTCAATAATCTCTATTCCATCTGCATTTTTAAAAAAAGATTCAGACATAGCGATAAAAGCTTTTCCCGCTTTAGTGCGTTCGTTAATTTTTATTGTTATTGTAGTCATGTTTATCGATTTAAATACAAAGATACAAAATTAGTATTTCACGTATTTCAAGTATTACCAGTATTACTAATTTCTACAAAAAAATATCAAATATTTTAAAGTTGATATGTTTCTTCGTTAATTTGTTTTAGGTTTAATCCTTGTTGAAAAAACTTGAAACCTGAAACAAAAAAACTTGAAACAAAAATGAAGATCAAAGACATCATAACCGTACTAGAAGAAATGGCGCCTCTCGCCTATGCAGAAGATTTTGACAATGTGGGACTTTTAGTGGGAAATCCGGAAAACGAAAGTAACGGAGTTTTAGTTTGTCATGATGCATTGGAAAATGTAATTGAAGAAGCCATAACTAAAAACTGCAATCTCGTAGTTTGCTTTCACCCTATTTTATTTTCCGGAATTAAAAAAATTACCGGCAAAAACTATGTCGAACGTGCTATTTTAAAAGCCATTAAAAATGATATTGCTATTTATGCCGTTCATACCGCTTTAGACAATCATCCACAGGGAGTTAACAATATTTTCTGTAATACCTTAGGTTTAATAAACACCAAAATTTTAATTCCAAAACAGCAATTTCTACAAAAATTAGTTACTTATACCGTTCCTGAAAATTCGGAAAAAGTTCGAAATGCCATGTTTGAAGCCGGTGCCGGAACTATAGGAAACTATGATAACTGCAGTTTTAATTCTGAAGGCTTTTTTACTTTTAAAGGAAATGAAAAAAGCAATCCAGTAATTGGAGAAAAAGGAAAACTACATACCGGAACCGAAATAAAAATCGAAGTTATTTTTGAAAAACATTTACAATCTAAGGTTTTAAAAGCTCTTTTAACAAATCATATTTATGAAGAAGTGGCTTATGAAATATACGATCTTCAAAATTCACATCAAAATATTGGTTTAGGAATGATTGGGGAATTGGAGAATGAAATGGATGAGAAAGAGTTTCTTCTTTATGTAAAAGAAATTATGATTGCACGCGGAATTCGTCATTCTGCCTTTACAGGGAAAAAAGTAAAAAAAGTAGCCGTTCTGGGAGGTTCAGGAAGCTTTGCTATAAAAAATGCAATTCAGGCTGGAGCCGATGCTTTTTTAACTGCTGATTTAAAATATCATCAGTTTTATGAAGCAGAAAACAAGTTACTTTTGGCCGATATTGGTCATTTTGAGAGCGAACGCTATACAAAAAACTATATTGTTGATTATCTTCGAAAAAAAATTCTTAATTTTGCGATCATTTTATCGGAAGAAAATACAAATCCAGTTAAGTACTTATAGAATATGACGAATACGAAAGAATTAAGTGTTGAGGACAAGTTAAGAGCAATATATGATTTACAGCTTATTGACTCTAGAATTGACGAAATCAGAAACGTTAGAGGAGAACTTCCTTTAGAGGTTGAAGATTTAGAAGATGAAGTTGCAGGTTTGAGCACTCGTTCAGAGAAACTGAAAAGTGAACTTGAAGTGATTGAGGAGCAAATCAAAGCAAAGAAAATTGCTATTGAGGAGCATAAAGAGGTTATCAAGAAATACACAAAACAACAAGAATCAGTTCGTAACAACAGAGAATTTAATTCTTTGACAAAAGAAGTTGAATTTCAGGAATTAGAAATTCAATTAGCTGAAAAGCAAATCAAAGAAATGAAAGCTTCTATCGAGCATAAAAAAGAAGTTATTTCTAATTTAAAAGAAAAACTTGATGCTAAAAGCTCTCATTTAAAACATAAAAAATCTGAATTAGATGCTATTATGGCTGAAACTCAAAAAGAAGAAATCTTCTTATCTGAGAAATCAGCTGAATTTTCAGCTCAAATCGAAGACAGGTTATTAGCTGCTTACAACAGAATCAGAAGCAGTGTTCGTAACGGATTAGCTGTAGTTTCTATCGAAAGAGGAGCTTCTGCAGGATCTTTCTTTACGATTCCACCACAAACTCAGGTTGAAATCGCCTCTAGAAAGAAAATCATTACTGATGAGCACTCTGGAAGAATTTTAGTTGATACTCAATTAGCTGAAGAAGAAAAAGAAAAAATGGAACAATTGTTCTCAAAATTCTAAATAAACGGTCCCGATTTAATCGGGACTTTTTTTTGCCATTATTTTTTTGCCACAGATTAAAAGGATTAACACAGATTAAATTATTCTTACGCTGAATAAAATCTTTTTAATCCTTTTAATCTGTGGCAAAACATTTTTTACCTTTAGAAAAAAATTTTAAGTTTTGGGAATTAAAAAAGGAATTCGTTTTATTACATTAAAATCCGTTGGATCTTATATTAACTTTTTGAGTTATGTGCGTCCGCAAAAAGCCATGGAACTTTCTTATGCTCTTTTTAGTCAGCCCCGAATTGGGAGATTAAAAAAAGAAACACTTCCAAAAGTTTTAAGAAATACAGAAACAGAAATTTTTCACCATAACGAACATCATTTTCAAACCTATATCTGGAAAGGAAATGAAACCAAAATTTTACTGGTTCACGGCTGGGAAAGTAATGCCTCGCGCTGGAAAAAAACACTGCCCCATTTACAAAAATCAGGAAGTACCATTATTGCAATTGACGCTCCCGCCCACGGTCAAAGCAGCGGAAAAGAATTTAATGTTCCGCTTTATGCCGAATTCATCAATAAAGCTGTAGAAAAATATCAGCCTGAAATTATTATTGGACATTCTATTGGAGGTGCGGCCTGCGTTTATCATCAATATTTATTTCCGAATACGAGCATTAATAAAATGGTTATTCTTGGCGCTCCTTCTGATTTAAAAACTTTGATTGACAATTACATTTCAATGCTGAGTTTGAATTCCAAAATGCTGCCTCTTTTAGAAAGTAAATTCATAAATCGCTTCAACTTTAAACTGGAAGATTTTTCAGGGCAAAAATTTGCATCCCAATTTACTATTCCTGGTTTCATTGCACATGATACTTCAGATAAAATAGTCGCTTTTGAAGAAGGAAAAAAAATAGCAAGCAACTGGAAAAATAGTCAGTTTATTGAAACCAAAGGCTTGGGCCACGGAATGCATGATGATGAATTGTATCAAAAAGTGATTGAGTTTCTTTTTGAAGGTACAAAGAGACAAAGGTTCAGAGGTTTCTCTTACTGAAACCGCATTTTTGTCATCCTGAGCGAAGTCGAAGGACTCACAAGTAGCTCTACAAAGATTGGCGATTTTAGGAAGGGAGTTTCTTGCGAAGATTGCTTCGCCAATTCGCTATCGCTCGTGTCCACGTTCGGAATGACAAACGTTACGGAAAAATCTAAAATTCTAACAATCTAAGAAGTCTAAATTATCTAAACAACAATTTTAAAATACTTAAACAGCTCCTTTTCTCCTTTTCCGGTAATAGTAATTGCTCTGGAATTAACGGTTTTTCTGAGCCAGTCTTCCTTTATCATTTTGTTGAAAAGCAAAGTTCCTACTGAACCGGCAATGTGATTTCTTCGTTCACTCCAATCCAGACAAGGTTTTAAAAAGATCCTTTTTTGTTTTTGCGCTTCTTGTAAATTAATTCCAAAATCAGAAAACCATTTTTCTCCTTCCTTGCTAATTTCAAACGCATTATTTTTTTCTACAACTATTTTTTGTTCCAATAAACTATCCGTTAAAGCAACTCCAATTTTTCCGGCTAAATGATCATAACAAGTTCTGCAGAATTTTATTGGAGGATAATTTTCGGTTTTCTTTTTTGAAGAAACTTCTGGCTTCGGAACTAGATTTGCCATTGCTTCAAGCGCATACGCAACTTCCTTATTCGAAAATCTATAATATTTATGACGGCCTTGTTTTTCTACACAAAGCAAATCGGCATCGAGAAGTTTTCCTAAATGCATACTTATATTTTGCGGCGAAGTATTTGTACTAACTGCTAATTCTGTCGCTGTAAAAGCTCTTCCGTCCATTAAAGTCCACAGAATTAAGGCACGCGTTGGGTCGCCAATTAAAGATGCCGTTTTTATAAATTGATCTTCCATTTTGATATCGATAGTTAAGTGCAGAATGAACTATTGCTTTGTAAAGTTAAATAACTTTGCTAAAAACATTCCATATGATTTCTGCTTTATTTCTTCAATCTAATACCGCCGATCCTTATTTGATCTATAAAAACATGCTAGAAAACAACTCTGTTTATTGGGATGAAACAAATAAAATATGGGCGATTTATTCATATGAAGATTGTGTTTCGATTTTAAAAAATCCTAAAGCTGAGATTCCACCAGTAAATCCAGACAATAAACAAAAACTGAATAAAACGGCATTAGAAATTTTAAATAATCTGACACGATTATCAAATGGAATTCGGCATGAAATTTCAAAAGAAATCGCGATGCTATTATTTTCAAACATGAAATCAGTTGATATCAATTCAATCATTTCTCAATTAATACAAAGTAATTTAGTCGAAAATAAAATGGATTGGGTAAATTCTATTTGCAAAAAACTGCCCGTTTTAGTTGTTTTAAAAAGTTTTGGTTTTGAAGAAAAGGATTGTGATTTTATCTCAAACCAAATGGAGTTTTTGGTTAAAATAATGCTTCCGCAGAAAACAGAAGAACAGATAAAATACATCAATGAAGCTACGCCAGAAATCTTTTCAATTGTTGAAAAACAGCTCTCTTCATTGCATTTTTACGAATCTATACAAACCAAAATTTCAGAAACAAATTCTCTTTCGTTTAGCGAAATTAAAACAATAAGCATTAGTAATTTAATCGGATTATTTATTCAGAGTTTTGATGCCGGAAAAGGAATTTTGAGCAATTCATTATTACAAATTCTTAATCATAAAACTTTTTTCAGCAAAAGAGAAATTGAAAAATCGGTTATTGAAACTTTGCGGTTCGATCCGCCAATTCATAATACAAGACGAATTGCTGTTGAAGATATTTTTATCGGCGAAAGCCAAATTAAAAAAAATGATTCGATTTTGGTTGTACTTGCATCGGCAAATCGAGATCCGAAAAAGTTTGAAAAGGAGTTCAATTTTGATATGGAAAGAAATAATAATGCCGAAAACTTAACTTTTGGAATTGGCGGACATATTTGCCTGGCAAAACATTTCTCCATTCATTTAGCTGCCGAAGCTTTATGGTTTTTATTTAATGAATTTAAAACCGTAAAAATTTTAGAAAATAATATTCAATACGAACCAATGATTAACACCCGATTACCAAAAACAATCTGGATTTCATTACAATAAAAAAATAAAAATATGATAGCTGTAATTTTTGAAGTTATTCCAAACGAAGGAAAAAAAGAAGAATATCTTGATATCGCAGCAAGTCTGCGTCCTGAATTAGACCACATTGAAGGTTTTATTTCGATAGAACGATTTCAGAGTTTTACTGATCCCGGAAAAGTTTTGTCTTTATCTTTTTGGAGGGATGAAGAAAGTATTCAGCAATGGAGAAATCTTGAAATGCATCGCGCTGCACAGGCAAAAGGCCGAAATGAAGTTTTTAAAGATTATCATTTAAGAATTGCAACAGTTGTTCGTGATTATGGAATGTTTGAAAGAAAAGAAACTCCTGAGGATAGTTCGATTTTTCATGACTGAGAAAAGGTTCAAAGGTGCAGAGGTTCAAAGGGACAAAGTTCTTTTATAGGTTCTGAGGTTCTGAGTTGCTAAGGTTCTAAGTTTTGCTTGTAAAAATCTAAAATCTGAATTCTAAAATCTAAAATCATTTTTTTGCCTACTTTTGCAGTATGGAAGAAAATCTTAAACGTCTTAATAAATTTATTGGTGAAACGGGATACTGTTCTCGTCGTGAAGCCGATAAATTGATTGAAGAAGGACGTGTAACAATAAATGGCGCTGTGCCGGAAATGGGAACTAAAGTTTCGCCAGATGATGAAGTACGCATAGACGGAAAATTAATCGTGGAAAAGCACGAAAAAATGATTTATTTGGCTTTCAACAAACCGGTTGGAATCGAATGCACCACCAATCTTGAAGTTCGAAATAATATTGTGGATTATATCAATTATCCGAAACGTATTTTCCCAATTGGAAGATTGGATAAAGCCAGTGAAGGATTAATTTTTATGACGAATGACGGCGATATCGTAAATAAGATTTTACGCGCCAGAAACAATCACGAAAAAGAATATACGGTTACGGTAAACAAACCTATTACAGATCGCTTTATACAACGAATGGGAAATGGTGTTCCGATTCTGGATACCGTTACCAAAAAATGTAAAGTAGAACAAATCAGCAAATACACTTTTAAAATAATTCTAACTCAGGGTTTAAACCGTCAGATTAGAAGAATGTCTGAATATTTAGGTTACGAAGTAACGGCTCTTAAACGTATCCGAATCATCAATATTTCTTTGGATATTCCGGTTGGGCGTTACCGTGATTTAACCGATGCTGAGATTAAAGAATTAAATCAGTTAATTGAGCCTTCGAGTAAAACGGAAGAAGCGAGTTTCCCTAAAGTTGAAACTCCAAGTCAAAGTTCTAATCGAAGAACAACATTTATTTCAAAACACGATCCCCGATTTAGAAAAAGAGGTGATAACAATTAAATAAAAGTCCCATTTGAGATTTCAAATGGGACTTTTTAATTTATTTCTTATTATCTAAAAATTCATAATACAGAGCCTTAGATAAAAAACCTGCATTTTGATAATTTGAAATTAATTCTTCTCTTATGCCTTCATCATAACCTCCGCTTAGATTATTTTTTGCAAAATAGTCTCTTCGAGCATCATCATTAAAATTTAATCCGCTTAAAAATACTGGCTCTACTCCTTTGTTTACCGAAATATTATAACTGGTTACTAAATTTCCCCAATTTACATAACTACATAAAAGAATTGTTCCGTAGAAATACCAAACCATTTGATTGAAAAGGTAGGCATTTGTTTTCTGTTTCGTTATTTTTAAGAAAGAATAAACTAAACCGATAATAGCCAAAATTAAAAAAGCATAAACTCCGAGACGTTTGTATGTTAAACCATAGAAAGAAACATATTCTGAGTTTTTAACGATGGCACTTACAATTAAAACTACATTTAATATAATCCATACTTTTGCCAGTTTTTTTAATGTTGTTGCTTTTTCATCAAAATTAAATCCGCCTTTAAAATAAAATAAGATTACGCCAACTGCCATTAAAATTGAAAATATAACTGCATTTACACGTTCGTGCGTATCTGCGCTTAAATTAGTTTTTTCGACTACTTCAAAAAATTGTTCGTAATTGTATGTTCCAATGAAAATTAGAAGCATAATATTCAACATAAATAATGTGATCACGCCGCTCTTTCTTTCAAAATCTAAATCTAAAAATGAGAATGTACTTTGATTTTTTACTTCAGAAATATTAGTGAATTCATTGTTTAGTTTTGGGTTGAACTGATAAGAAACATCCGGAACCCAGTAATTCCAAAAACTGAATGAGATATAAAATCCCAAAATACACATCGCAATTAATTGCGGCAGATTGATATCTAATGTATAATCAGTAAATAATGAAGAGAAATGATTGCTCCCGAAAGAATAAACGATAAAAAATAATCCAAGAAATACTAACGGAATAATTACAAACGCTACTAGTTTTTTAGCGAAGTCATTGTGTATTTTTCGTTCAGGAAGCCATTGGTTAAATATAAAAACACGTCCTAATGTAGTGATTCCGTTTAGAAATATTAAGGGAAAAATCTGAACGATTTTAAGTTCTCCATCCTGCGTTTTAAATTGTAAAAACAGAATTGATAATGCTAAAGCAAAAAACGAAGCGGCGTCTCCATACCATGCAAAGGCGAAACAAGACAAAATAGAAGTCATTACAAGAACAAGATGTGATCTGTTTACAAACTTTTCCTGAAAGAAATAACTAATTAACAGAGTGAGTATTACTCCAAAAATAGAAATGTTGATTCCGACAGATTCATTGTAAAAAAGCAGTATAAAAACCGCCGTACAAGCTAAAATAATTTGATGTTTTTTCATTTTTGTAGATTTTTATTTGTTATTGGTCAAAAATGTAATTGCCTTATCTGCTAATTGTAAAAACACTATCGGCAATTTCATGACTTTAGTTTTTAAAAGCACTTTGTAATTCAAAGTTTTTAGGTAAAAAAATATAGTTATTACGATTTCATTAATTTTTCGAGATAAGAAAGGTGTTCTTTGAACGCCGCGCGGCCAAGCGGTGTTACCTGATAAGATGTTTTTGGTTTTTTCCCAACAAATTCTTTCTTAACTTCGATATATTCAGATTTCTCCAACGCAGAGGAATGACTTGCTAAATTACCATCGGTGATATTTAAAAGCGTTTTCATCTCGGTAAAGTCTACCCAGTCGTTAACCATCAGAACGGACATTATACCCAGTCTGACACGGCTTTCAAAATCTTTATTTAGTTTATCAATAATTCCCATTGGGTTATTTGTATTTTTTGAACATCACCAATCCATATGCGATATGCAGGATACCAAATCCTAAGATCCAAAATATTAAACCATATCCAATATAAAAAAGCGAAATACATCCTAGAAAAAGTTCAGAAAATCCTAAATACTTTATATCTGAAAATGTATATTTTTCGGCATTGATAACCGCTAGTCCGTAAAATAGTAAAGTAGACGGTGCTACTAAACCGTAGTATCCGTGATATATTAATGCTAAACAAAATATTCCTCCTGCTGCAAGCGGAACTGCCAGATTAAACAACATGTTTTTTGTAGCAGAAGTCCAAATTGGTAAATTGTATTTTTTGCTTTTTCTAACCGTAAAAAAGGTTCCGAATACAAACGCACAAACTAAAATTATTACGCCAATCCAGATTAATTCTGAAACTAAGCTGCCAGATAATATTATATGTTCATCAGTAAAATACTCTATTCCGTTTACTTTAAAAAGCTGATAGACATATAATCCGCCTATTAACGCCGAAAGTCCTGCGAAAACTCCTGAAAGTCCGCTTAACGATATAAATCTTGAAGAACGCTCCATCATGGAACGAATATGTGCTAAATCTTCTTGGTGCTTTTGATTCATAATTAAAGTACTTTGCATTACAAAGTTATTATTTATTTTGAATTGACAAATAAAAAAATGAGTTTTTATTTTAATTTATTTGTGGGTGTAATAATGAATTGCGATTCATAGGGATGAAATGTGTAATCCCTACGGGATATTTTTACTGGAGGCATCAATATTATGCTACCGATATTTTTTGCTACCGATATATAACTCCTAACGGAGTATTCCCCTGAAATTAAATATTAAATGCGAATTATTGACATTAATTTTTTCCATTCACAAATATTACAACTCATAGCGAATTATCTCGGAGAGATTAAATATCGGTAGATAAAAACATATGCCACGAATTTTTGTCCTGTAGGGACTACCATTTAATCAATCTTGAAATAATACCTACAAGGTTTTGAAAACCTTGTAGGAACGGGATTTGTCGTTACCTGAGTGTTGCGTGAGGGATAGAAGCTGGCTACCGAAGTAGCGCGGATAGCCCGACCAAAGTATAGAAACAAAAAAAAACATTCGTAATGAACAGGCTTTTATATTATTGTGAAATTTCAATTTAAAACCATCTTCTTCTTTTGAATAAAAAGACTCCGAAAGTCGATAAGATTACAGAGATTAAAAGTAGAATCCAGATTCCGTATTTACTTTCTTCCAGACCGTTTGGTACGTTCATTCCGTACAAACTGGCAATTAGGGTTGGAATCATTAATATGATAGAAATTGAAGTCATTTGCTTCATGATATTATTCATATTATTCGAAATTACAGAAGCGTAAGCATCCATCATTCCGGTTAAGATGTTACTGTAAATATTGGCTGTATCCTGCGCCTGGCTTAATTCGATTTCGACATCTTCTAACAAGTCCGGGTCGTAGCTCGCTTTATATGCTCTTAGATTTTTTATTCGATGAAACAAAACGTCGTTTGCTTTTAATGATGTAATAAAGAAAACCAAGCATTTTTCGATTTGAAGCAATGCCTGCAATTCTTCATTTTTTATGGATTTCTCCAAATTATCTTCTGCCAGTTTTATCTTTTGATTGACTTGTTTTAAGTATTTCAAATACCAAACGCTTGATGAAAGAAGCAATCTCAAAACCCAGTCGAAATTGTCTTTAACCTGAATGTTTTTGCGTCGGGAATACAACATAAAATCATATATGATTTCTGTTTTGTAAAAAGTTATGGTTACGCAGACATCGTTTTTAAAAATTACGCCTAGCGGAATGGTTTGAAAAGGGAGTTTAATATCGTTACTTTTTATAGGAACGCGCATGATGATAAGCGTCCAGCCGTCTTCGATTTCGATACGGGGTCTTTCATCGATATCTTCAATATCATTGTAAAAAGCTTCGGGAATTTGAAGTTCTTCTAGTAAGTATTTTTTTTCTATTTCTGATGGATCTTCAATGTTGATCCAGCAGTTTGGAGTCCATTTTGGTATTTCTAGTAATCCGTTGTTGTTTGTGTAAAAGGCTTTCATTTCAAAATACAGGGTTTTAACGCAGCATTTTGAAAGATTTCAAAAGCTGCTTTTTAATTTAATACTAACGAATAATAATCGTCCATTTGGAGAAGTGTTTTTTAAGTGTGGCAAAAGTATCCTTTATTTTTAAGAACCAAAACTTTAAAGTATTAATTATATATTAAAAACAACAAAGCCTGTTCGTTTGAACAGGCTTTGTAATATATTAGAAACAAATTACTTGTTTTTTTGGCTTCTCATTTTACGTGCTAAAAGTGTATTTTTTAGTAACATTGCAATTGTCATTGGTCCTACTCCACCAGGAACTGGTGTAATAAACGATGCTTTTTTACTTACTCCGTCAAAATCAACATCTCCTTTTATAACGTATCCTTTTGGGTTTGATGCATCATCTACGCGAGTAATTCCAACGTCGATAATCGTTACTCCATCTTTTACCATATCTGCTTTTAAAAATTCAGGAACACCTAAAGCTGTGATAATGATATCGGCATTTTTAGTGTATTCTTCTAAGTTTTTAGTACGGCTGTGTGTTAAGGTAACTGTCGAATCTCCCGGATTTCCTTTACGGCTCATTAAAATACTCATTGGACGTCCTACAATGTGGCTTCTTCCAATTACAACGGTATGTTTTCCTGAAGTTTCTACTTTGTAACGTTCTAACAATTCCATAATTCCGAATGGTGTTGCCGGAATGAAACTTTCCATTTCAAGTGCCATTCTTCCAAAATTTGTTGGGTGAAATCCGTCTACGTCTTTATCTGGATCGATTGCTAATAAGATTTTTTGCTCGTCGATATGTTTTGGTAAAGGAAGTTGCACGATATACCCGTCTAAGTTATCGTCTTCGTTTAGCTCTTTAATTTTAGCAAGCAGTTCATCTTCGGTAATTGTTTCCGGCAGACTTACTAAAGTTGAATCAAATCCGATTTCCTGACATGATTTTACTTTACTTCCTACGTAAGTTAAACTTGCTCCGTTTGTTCCAACTAAAACGGCTGCTAAATGAGGTACTTTTCCTCCGGCTGCTTTTATGGATTGAACTTCGGCTGCAATTTCGTTTTTAATGTCGTTAGATGTTTTTTTACCGTCTAGTAGTTGCATTTTTATTGTTTCAGGTTTAAAGTTTCATGTTTCACGTTACTTGCGAAACTTAAATATTTATGTAATTAAAAAAGTTTCAAGTTTTGGTCTCTTAACTTGAAACCTTAAACTTGAAACTTTTAATTTTATTATCTCGGCATTCCTCCTGGCATTCCTTTCATGCCTCCCATCATTTTCATCAGGTTTTTTCCGCCCGGACCTTGCATCATTTTCATCATCTTGCTCATTTGGTCAAACTGCTTCATTAACTGATTTACCTGCTCGACTTTCGTTCCGGAACCTTTTGCGATTCTGGCTTTTCTTTTTACGTCGATGATGGCTGGTTTGCTTCTCTCTCCCGGCGTCATTGAGTGAATGATTGCTTCTATATGTTTAAAAGCATCATCTTCTATTTCTACGTCTTTCATGGCTTTTGAAGCTCCTGGTATCATTCCTACCAAGTCTTTCATATTACCCATTTTCTTTACTTGTTGAATCTGCGTTAAGAAATCATCAAAACCAAATTCGTTTTTAGCAATTTTCTTTTGAAGTTTTCTTGCTTCTTCTTCATCAAATTGTTCCTGAGCTCTTTCTACAAGTGACACAACGTCCCCCATACCCAAAATACGCTCAGCCATACGATCTGGATAGAAAACATCAATTGCTTCCATCTTCTCGCCTGTACCTACAAATTTGATTGGTTTGTTTACAACCGATTTAATCGAGATTGCTGCTCCACCACGAGTATCACCGTCTAATTTCGTTAAGATAACTCCATCAAAATTTAAGATATCGTTGAAAGCTTTTGCTGTATTTACAGCATCTTGTCCTGTCATAGAGTCAACAACGAACAATGTTTCCTGCGGTTGAATTGCTTTGTGTACACGTGCAATTTCGTCCATCATTTCCTGATCTACTGCTAAACGTCCTGCAGTATCGACGATAACTACATTGAAACCGTTTGCTTTTGCGTGTTTAATTGCGTTTTGAGCAATCTCAACAGGATTTTTATTTTCTGGTTCTGAGTAAACCTCAACACCTATTTGATCTCCTACAACATGTAACTGGTTGATCGCCGCCGGACGGTAGATATCACACGCTACAAGAAGTGGCTTTTTATTTTTCTTAGTTTTTAAGAAGTTGGCTAATTTTCCTGAGAAAGTAGTTTTACCAGAACCTTGAAGTCCAGACATTAATATAACGCTTGGATTTCCAGATAAATTAATTCCGGCAACATCACCTCCCATTAATTCTGTCAGCTCATCTTTTACCAGCTTCACCAATAATTGTCCTGGCTGAAGCGTTGTTAAAACGTCCTGACCAATTGCTTTTTCTTTTACTTTGGTTGTAAAATCTTTAGCAATTTTAAAGTTAACGTCGGCATCAAGTAAGGCACGACGAACTTCTTTTAAGGTATCGGCAACGTTTACTTCTGTAATTTTACCGTGTCCTTTTAATATATGGAACGCTTTATCTAACTTTTCACTTAAATTATCAAACATACTATTTTCTTTATTTGAAGTGCAAAGATAATCTAATTAGATATTTCAGGCAATTTTTATTTATGCGCAATTTTGCCACGAAGGTGTGTTGTTTTGCCACAAAGACACTAAGGCACAAAGTTTTTATTTCATGCAGATTTTAAAAATCTTTTTAATCCTTTTAATCTGTGGCTATAAATAAAAAAGCGCAAAGAATAAACCTTTGCGCCTTTGTAACTTTGTTCCTTTGAACCTTTAAAACTGAAAATATATAAACGGTTGTGAGCCGGCAACTGCTGTTGCGTAAACGATCCAGTAAACGAAGCCCAGAATTATTGCTTTTATTAGCAATGACGTTTTATCGAAAACTGATTTCATTTTGTCTGTGATAACTTCTGGTAAGAAATGCCAAACGTATCCGAATAACATTAATAAGAATACATTTTTATATCCTAAAACTATGGCTTTCCAGTTTTGCGGCTCGAAAGTTAATTGACCAATATTATTGATTACTTGTAATGCTGTTTCAAAATCTCTGGCGCGGAAGAAAATCCAGCAGAAAACCACAAAATGGAATGTAATTAGAATTGAGAAAAACCTCCATAAGAAATTACTTTTTTCGTCTTTTTTAGAAGGAAAGAATTCAAGGAAGATTTTGTGAACCGCCAAAGCCAATCCATGTAAAGCACCCCAAACAATGAATTGCGCTCCGGCTCCATGCCACAATCCGCCTAAAAGCATTGTGGTGAAAAGGTTTAGATTGGTTACTAAAGTTTGTTTTCTTTTATTCGAAAGCAGAAATGATAAACAAAATAACGCAATCGAAATGGATGCAATAATCAACGGAATTATGCTGGTATTGTAACTTGTAATTCCCCAAAGCAATAATCCGAAGAAAAATAAACTTGGGAATAAGAATCCGGCGAATGAACCTTCTCTGTTTCCTCCTATCGAAATGTATAAGAAATCTTTTAACCAGGTTGAAAGTGAAATGTGCCATCTTCTCCAAAAATCTGTAATCGAAGTTGATTTATAAGGCGTTCTAAAGTTGGCTGGTAATTTGAATCCGAGTAACAAAGCAATACCAATTGCCATATCTGAATATCCTGAGAAATCGCAATAAATCTGGATAGCATATCCGTAAGATGCCATTAAATTTTCGAACGAAGTATAAGTCAGTGGGGTATCAAAAACACGATCTACAAAATTTATAGAAATGTAATTTGAAATAACCGTTTTCTTAATTAATCCGCCAATAATTAAAAACAAAGCGCTGTTTACATCTTGTTTTGTCAGGTTTAATTTCTGATAAATCTGTGGCAGAAAATCTTTTGCGCGCACGATTGGCCCGGCAACTAACTGCGGGAAAAACGAAACGAAAAACAAGTATTCGATGTAGCTTTTCGTTGGTTTAATTTCTTCGCGATAAATCTCAATAATGTAACTCATCGACTGGAAGGTATAAAACGAAATTCCGACAGGAAGGAAAATATCATGAAATTTAAAATCTCCGTTGAACATATCATTGTATGTTCCAATCATAAAATTCATGTACTTGAAATAACCCAGTAATCCTAAATTCAGGATTACACTTATTACCAAATATATTTTCTTGGTGGTGACTTTAGTCTCTTTATAAATAATTTGGCTCAAGCCATAATCTACAACAGAAGAAAGTAATAATAGTAAAAAGTAAATTCCGCTTGACTTGTAATAAAAGAAAAGCGAGAAGAGAATAACATACGTTAGTCTTAAATAAAATGTTTTGCGTAAAAAGCCATACACAAAATAAAAAACAAGAAATAGTCCTAAGAATAAACCTGTATTAAATAATAGTTTTTCGTCTGGATTATAAATAAACCAGCTTTTAACTTGTTCTATTGTAATTGCACCAAAATTTTGGATGAACCAATTATTGATGTTATCTATTGTTATCAACTTACTTCTTTAATTTAAAATTATCGTATGCTTTTAAAAATGCCTCTGAAAACAAATTTCCTTGCTTTTCGTATCCTTTTTTAGAATAATGAACCCAATCCGGTCCAATTAATTTTGCTGATTTCAGTTTTCGGATTCCTTCCATTCCGCCAAATTCATCATATAAATCCCAAACGGCAAAACCATCTGTCTGCGCGATTTCGATAATTTGTTTGGTGTATTCGTGAATAAATGTGTTTGGTCTTTTTCTAAGCAGAGACGGCGGCGGCGTCATAACAATTATTGGAACATTTATATTCTGCGCTTTTATATTGCTTATAAACTCTCTTAATTGTTTAATGTAATTTCCCGATTCCAGTTTTTCGTAACTTTCATTTGTTCCGAGTGAAAATACCAGCATATCCGGATGTAAAGCTTTTAACTGTTCAAAAAATAATGGATATTTATTATAATCTGAATATTTTGCTCCGTTTACTCCAATGCCGCTGTAAATTAATCCCGGCGCATCTTTTTCTAAAACAATTCCGTTTAGTTCGAATTTTGAAGCTTTTTTATTCGGAATTAAATAAATCTTATCTAAAGCTTTTTCTGAATTATAATAATGTGAATACGAATCAGCTTCCATATTTAAAGAAACATATTCAGATGTTTTTATATTTCTTGACTGCGTTTCGTTTGTTGGAATTTTCAATATTCTCCCTGCACGAATGTTATTGGATTTTAGCGAGTTTGCTCTTTTTATTTCAGCAATCGAAACGTTGTATTTATCTGCAATTACAGAGATCGCTTCTCCTTTTTTAATTTTATGTTTAATTATTTTTGGTTCAGCTGTTTCAATAAATTTTGTTTGAGATGCTGTTGACAAATCAAACATGTCTTCGTTTTGAGGCGTTATTATTTTTATTGAATTGAACTTATATACCGGATCTTTAATATTCAGTTCTAAAACAAATCCGCCAGAATCTCTCCAAAGTCCGATACCGCTTAAACCAACAGGATAATTTCTAACCGGATAAATGTTTCGATATGTTTCCCAAACTCTGTTGCAGCGAAAACGCTCGTTATAAGATCCGTTTGTTTTAGCCAATTGATACGGAAAAACTAATCCACGGCCTGCATTTCCAAATTTTCTTTGCAGATTTTTCCTAATTTCATTGGTCATTAAATCTCCCTGAATGTGAGAATCTCCAATATGAACAATATTTATTTTTTGATTGTTGTCGCCTTCATTGTCTTTTAATTTCTTAAAAAAACTTTCTAAAACTGTCGCGTTGTAAATATTATTTCCGTTGAAAGATTCAACTGTTGTTGAATCGACTTTACTAACCATATTTTTAGTTATTGGAGGTGAAACTGGATTTTGCGGTTTATCATTTGTTGAGAAAAACAGACAACAAAAGAAAATAATAAGTTTATTCATTTACGCTATCTTTTTCTACAGAGACGGAATCTGCTTTGGGTTTTCTAATCGCTTTAGGTCGAACACCAGTTTCACGTTTTTCGCGTAAAACTTTATATTGCTCGTATCCTTTATTTAACTGACTGTATAACAAATTACCAATTGCTTTTGCGCCTCTTTGGTTAAAGTGTGTGTAATCTTTATTCGCTTTTGCCGGAGATTCATCCACCCATTTTACCATCGATCCGTCACCGCCCATCAAGGTATATAAATTTACAAATCCTGATTCGGTTTCTAAAGCGTATTTTTTCTGCGCTTTCATTAAAGGAACAACTGCAGAATCTGTTTTCATTTCTAAATCATATTTAGTCGATTTATCTGCTGTTGAAACAATTAAAATAGAAACTCCAGGAAATGATTCTTTTATTTTATTTACGGTTTTTGTCATTCCTTTTTCATACCAGAAATAGTTTTTGGTTCCGTAATTCAAAACGTTAGTTCCGTAATGAAGTACAATTAAATCGTATTTCAGGTTGTTATCAAAAGCCTGCATTACGCTGGCATCAAACATAGAAATTGGTAATCCTGAATTTCCTCTTTGAGAGAAATTATCAACATGAACACCAATGCCGTTATCAAAATTAAATCCATAAATTGGAATTGAATCGGCGTGAATAAAGTTTGCTTTGAAAGCTTTTATACTTCCCGAAGTAACTTTTAAAGTGTTTACTAAGTTGTTTGGAGAAAGACTTTTTTTCAAGGTATCTTTTCCGATAATGAAATTTACGTTTCCTCTTTTAGATGATCTTCCGTAAAATAAGGTTGGATTATCTAAAGTCGTTGTATGTTTTGGAAGTCCGGCTTCATACTGAACCCAAGTTGGGTTTGTCTGATCATTTGCAAAAAACACATGTCCGTTTACACCAAAAGGACTTGCCGGTCTTTTTACATTTAGGTACGATTGTGTTTTCCAGTTTTTAGAATAGGTAGCTTTTACTGAACCTCTTGACGCTGCAGATTCTGAAGTTATGGATACGAAACCAACTCCGTTTCCGCCAAAACGGTCCTGATAATTGTTACGCACATCCTGAACAATTAAATCTCCATCGGTCATAGAATCTCCGTAATAAGCAATTCTAACATGCCTTTGCGGATTCTGCTCCAGTTGGTATAATTTTTCGTAAAAAGAAATCAGGTATTGATATCCTTTGTAATTATCGAAGGTTTCAGACGGAAATTCGATCCCTTCAGAAGCATCGTAAACAATTTTTTGCTGGCCTAATCTACGCTCGCTTTCTTCGATACTGTCACTCTTTAGCGACAATGAATCTTTTGCTACTGACTCCAGAAGCAGGCTGTCTATAAGTACATTTTTGGAATCTACTTTACTATCAGAAAATATTTTATCTGGTAAGATTTGTTTAAAACCAATAAAAGCAACAAATGCTAATGCTACGATTGCGAAAGATTGAAAGAAATATGACTTAGTATTCACTTAATAAATTAAATTTAAAGAAATAACTACGAATATTTAAAATTGTTGTAAAATTCCTATTAATTCGTAATGTATAAATGTAGACAAAGATAGAATTAAACATTCATTTTTAATAATAAAGAAATAAAAAAAAGAGGTTAGATAAATCTAACCTCTAAATCAAAAAAAAATAAAAAAACAAAGCTAATGATTAACTAAATTTTTTATGTTGAAGCATCATAAATTAGAATGAAATAATCTTTATATTTCTTCATTATAAATTATTTTAAGATAGCGTATTGAAATTTAGGGAAACCTCTTTCACCTGTAGCGCTTGCTCCACCAGTAAATTTCAATTTGTAGATATTTCCTGCAGGATCTTTAACTACGAAGAAACGATCCGTTTTTAATACAAATTGAGAAACAGGAATTCCATCAGCTCCTACTGCGCTTGTACTTCTCCAGTTTGAACCAATATTTCTTTGGTCTTCTGTAAATTTAGCGTTATCAACATTAGCTAACGTAAATGCATCATATGTAAAAGCAGTTGTAAGTACTTGATATGCTTTTGCACCTCCTTTTAAGTTACTCAATACAAAATCTGGGTAATAGTAAGGTGTAGGCGTAGCACCTGGAATTATGTTTGTAAACGTTGTAAAGTTAAGATCCCATTGTGCTTTTTGAGGCTCAACATCAACTGTTTTCTTGTCTAATAAACTAAAGAATGTAAAGTTAAATGTTGCGTTTTTAGATACTATAACTTCGCTATGAGTTGTTGCAGCAATATCAGCGTATTGAACTTTATAATCATTACCACTTTTCAAAACTCTGATTTTTTTCCATCCTCTTGAACTTCCACCAGCAGATCCTTCAGATCCTGAAGCAGGTGTAGTTGTTGAAGGATTACTTCCCATATTGATTAAGTAAACTTTGTTTTCAGAATCTGTAGCAGAAACTTCAGCAATAGCAGTTGTTTTAGTAAAATCTCCAGTTGGATCATCAATTTGAGTTGCATTTCCTTGTCCTTGAGAAATAATCATAGTTTCATCAGCTACCTGAACTTCATCAATATTTGAAGTTGGTAATAATTTAGCAGCCATTTTTAAAGAGCTGTTTAATACTACTCTAAATTTATCTCCTGAATAGAATCCTAAATCCCAAGATGTTCTAACAACTTTTGTCATAGTTCCACTGCTCAAATCAACATAAACTTGATTTGGCTCTAAAGAACCTCCAACTTCTGGAGACAAAGCGCTTCCTAATGAAGCAGTTTCAGTAAAGTTTACCTGGATAGATTTGTTTTCAGCAATTGTAGTATTGATAGTAGCACTTACAATTGTAAAAACAACTTTTTTAGTTTTATTTTCACCTTCTACAGCATCTATTAACTTGTTAAAAGTAAAACTTACAGAAGAAACATTTTGTCCAAAAGGAACTACTACCGTTTTTGCTATAGCAGCTGGTAAAGTTGTAAAGTCTGTACCACTAACAACATCAGTTTCAACAAATGATAATGTTACTGTTCCTGCAGCAGCAGTAGGAGTAGCAAATTTTATTTCGATTGGAGTTGCTGCAGCAGTTAAGTTAACTGAAGTTGCTGCAAAAGCAATTGAATTTACAACAGGTGCATCATCGTCACTATTACAAGCTGTAAAAGCAAGTAAAACGAAAGAAAGGATTAAAATAAAGTTTTTTTTCATGGTATTTATATATTAATTAAAATTTAGGTTATACGTAAGTTTAAGAAAATAGGAGCGCCCATATCCTAACAGCAAATCTGAACTTCCAGAAGCATGAGCTCCTCCTCCAGTGGAACCTCCTCCATTTTGAATCGTTTGCACACTTGTAATATCAAATAAGTTTCTAGCTCCAATAGTGACTTCAAATTGGTTCTTAAAGAATAATTTACGAATAGAAGCATCCATCCAGCTATAAGGTTTTATTTCACTTAAAAAGAATTTAGTACTTCCATCTGTATCTGTTCCTGCTACAAATTGTTGTTGTTCTCCATTGTATTTATAAAACAAAGCAATCAAAGTATTCCATTTAGGAATGTTGTATGAAATATTAGAATTTAAACGTAACGAATACAGGAATTTATCATCCGAAGTTACATTCACAGCTGCTAAATCTAATTTTCGAGAAATTCCAACTAAAGCAGCACCAACTTGCACATTCCAATTTTTATAAGAATATTGTTCTGTAGTTGAAATATTCCACATTTTATATTTATTGATATTTACATATCTGTAATTTTGAGTAGGAGTTGCTTGAGTCATTACCAAATCAATTCTGTCATCTACATCCATATAAGTTACTGCCAGATTATTTGCAATTTGAGCTCCTGAATTAAAAAGACAAGATCTTTTAAAACTTAATTCATAAGAAGTACTTTGCTCTGGAACTAAATCCGGATTACCCTGAAGATTATGATTTGAATCGACAAAATAGGTGTATAATTCATCAAAATTTGGTGTGCGATACGCTTTTCCAACTGAGGCTCTAGCTTCTAAACCTTTTTTGAATAGATATCTTAAACCTAAAGAACTTGCATATTGATTATCAAAATATGATTGAAAAGAATATCGGATTCCTGGACGAATAGAGAATTTGTCTGTCAAATTAATTTCGGCTACTGTAAAAATGTCGTAATTTTCGAATTTCCTTCTGATATCTGTTAATTGCTGGTTATCATCTTTAAAGGTTCCGGCCGTTGCATCATAAAATCCATTTTCATTTGTGATCTCATATCCCAATTGAAAATCAACTTTTTTACTGTTAAAGAAATTGCTTAAAGTTCCCGTAGAATAAAAGACTTCTTTAGATTGATAAGTTTGTCTCTGATTATCAAATTCATTTCCTGTTTCAATTTGATAATTGAATTTCTCTACATCACGTTCTTGTTTTTGTTCAGAAACCGAAATATTATAGTTTAGTTTAGAGAAAAGTTTTCCGTTAGAATTTAAATGATGAAAATAACGGTTGGTAATGTAGCGTCTGTCATTTGCAAAATAAGTCTCTGGAAAAGGGTAATTATCCTGAGGAACTAAGATTGGATTGTAATAATGAACATTTTCTCCGTAGTAATCAAATTTGTAGAAAATCCTAAAATCATTTTTCTGATATCCTAAAATTGCATTTCCTACCAGCTGCTCTTTTGGAAGTTGCGTATATCCTCTTAAACCATCGTTTAAATCGTAATCTTTACCTTCTCTATTATCAAAATATCCTGCAAAATCATTGCGGTTTCCTCCAACATTTATAAACCAATTTTCGTTAAAATTGTGTGCTATTTTAGCAGACTGGATATGACGACCTTTATCGAACAGAGCATATTCATTCCCAACTGTTTCTTCCTGAACAGTTGCTGCTATCTGCCATTTATATCCGCCTCCTTTTTTTGTTATAATATTTAAAACACCGCTTACAGCATTTGCACCATGTGTAACCCCCATTGAGCCTTCTATAATTTCGATACGCTCAACGTCATCAAGGTTTACTTGAGTTAAATCGACATTTGTTCCCATTCCAGTATCACTTACTAAAGGAATATTGTCAACTAAAATTTTAAAATATTGTGAATCCAGTCCAAACATAGATACTGTAGAACGTCCATCTTCTCCACTAGTTTTAATAGTAATATTTAAATACTGATTTAAAACATCCGAAAGATTATTTGCGGCCAATTGTTTTATAGTCTCTTTTGAGATCACTCGAACATTAAATACAGATTTCTTAATAGATTGTGGTTCAAACTGGCCTGTAACAACCACTTCAGAAAGTTTTTCTCGAGACGCAATAGTGTCTTTTTGCTGTGCAAAAGAAATTTGACAGAAAGTTAATACAGCAAAAAGTGGTAGTTTTATTTTCATTATTTTTATTCAGTCTTAATAATCGATGCAAATATATAACTATTTTTAATTGTTCTAAATAAAATTTATATATTTGCAAAAATTAAAAACAAATAATAAGTTATGATTTCAAAAAGCCTTTATTTTTCAGCCATTATGGCTTTAACATGCAGCCTAGGTTTCAGTCAGGACGCAAAAAAACAACAAGACATAAAATCAATTAAATCTATGTGTGGTTGTTATGAAGTGAAGTTCAACTTTGCAGAAACTTTTCAATATGCTAAAGATTCGGCTACATACAAACCTTCACAAACTAAACATGAATCTGCTTTAGAGTGGGTTGAATTGTTAGAAGATACTCCAAACAAAATCGTTATGCAGCACTTATTAATCGTAAGTGATGATATGATTATCAAACACTGGAGACAAGATTGGTTATTTGAAAACACAGACTTATATTCTTTTGATAAAGGAACATCTTGGAAATATAAAAAGCTTGACAAAAAAGCTGTTAAAGGTCAATGGACTCAAAAAGTATATCAGGTAGATGATAGTCCAAGATATGAAGGATCTTCAACTTGGGTACATGTTGACGGACAAGATTACTGGACTAACGTTGCTGATGCTCCACTTCCTAGAAGAGAGCAGACAAAACGTAATGACTATAATGTTTTAAAAAGAAGAAATATTCACGAAATTACTGCTACAGGATGGAATCATGAGCAAGATAATGATAAACTTATTCGTGATGACGCTGGAAAAGATGTTTTGTTAGCACAAGAAAAAGGATTTGACGTTTATACTAAAGTTCCAGATATAAAATGTGTCGCTGCTCAAAAATGGTGGAAAGAAAATAATGTTCTTTGGAAAAATGTTCGTGATAAATGGCAGACTCTTTTTGACAGAAATAAAGACTTAAACTTAGAAGCTAAAGTTGATAGAAAAGCGCTTTATTCTCTTTTGTTTGATTTAAAACCAACAGCAACAAAAGCAGAATCTGATGCAATTATCGACAAATTCGTAAAATAAAAAATGTTTGTGTTAGTTGTAAAAAAGCCGGTAATTTTAAGATTACCGGCTTTTTTTTCTATACTAAAATTGGTTAATTTTTATCCCACCAAACATTAGTAGTTACATTACTAACTACTGTAGCATTTGGATTGTATTGTCTTTCATCTGATGGAGTTGGAAGCCTTACAGGAATAAGTTTTGTCTGTGAAGACTGGTTTGGGACTAACACAGGAAATCCAGTTCTTCTATAGTCATTATAAGGTTCCATAGTTAAGAAAAGAGCCAGATATTTTTGCTGAATAATCGTTTCTAAATTTACCGTTGTAGTTACAGCAGATAAAAATTCTGTTTTTGCAGTACTGCCTGTAACTTTTAGTACTGAAGCAGCAACAGCTTCTTGTAATGCTGGTTTTGCATCTAATCCTAATCTAAACTTCGCCTCAGCTTCTATGAACTTTGCTTCTGCGTATGTTACTATGCCAATCGAGGAAGTTTCACTTGCAAATGCTGAACCAATATAAGAAGATGAAGTAGTATCTAAATCATCTGCAGCGTTACCTGTATAATTACCATTTTTATCTTTTGCAATTGCAAATGACAATCTAGGATCACTATTATCTTTTAAAGAGTTAACAAAATAAGCTCCTGTCTTAAGATAGTTAACTCGGCTTTCATTAAAAGCATACCATTGATTAAGCCCATTTGAAGTACCTGGAAAAAAAGTATTTGCATCATCATTATTTGAACTAATCTCTGATGCAGTAAGATTATCTAATGCTTTTTGAGCTGCCTGAGTATCAACTTCTGTTAATCTTAATGAATATCTTGCTTTTAATACATAAGCAATTTGAATCCATTTTTTTGTATCTCCATTAAAAATATAATCATCTTTAGCTGGTACAGAAAGATTATTTGAAACAGGTTTTTGCAGGTTTAAAATTGCTTCATCAAGAATTGCTTGCAGTCTTTGATAAATTTCTTCCTGAGTATTGTATTTAGGAGTTCTATTTCCTTGATCAGCCTTAAAAGCTTCATCATATGGAACGTCTCCCCAAAGATCAGTTGCATATCCTAAATTTATCGCCGTTAATATCTGCCCCATACCTGTATAATATGGATATTCAGCTGCAAAATCACGTGTCAAGATATGACCATTCATTAAAGTTGTGCCATATAAAGTATTCCATTCGTTATTAACATCTTGCTCACTAACAAAATAACGCTGAATATCTCCCAATTGACCTATAGTAGTTCCTGCAAGATGCTGATCAAAAATATTAGAAGTTCTAATTAAACCTGCTGTATGTGTTGAAAAAGTAGAAACTTCCATCGCAGCTAATAATAAACTTGGATTGCTTGACATAGGATCATTTGGGTTTTCATTAAAATGATCCAATTCAGATTGACAACTTGAAAGTATCCCGACGCTTAAAGCTGTCAAGATTAAACTTTTTATATATTTTTTCATTTTTTTTAAATTTAAAATTTAGAATCCAACTTTAAGAGTCATTATAAATGATTTGCTTCCCGGGTTATTAAAATAATCCAATCCATTAATTCTTGAACCTGCACCTGTTAAACTAGTTTCAGGATCAACACCTTTATAATTAGTATTTAACCACAAATTTCTACCCGTAAATGATAATTGAGCTGAATTAATTGCGGTAAATTTTTTCACATTAAAGTCATAACTTAATGTCACGTCACGCAATCTTATCCAGTTTACATCTGTTACAGCTTCTTCAGAAGCTCCTCCTCCATCACCTAAATATTTTTGGTAATAATCTTTAGCAGAAATTGCAATATTGTTCGGAGTACCATCTTCTTTCACACCTTCAATAATATAGTTATGTTCTCTATCTGCTGAGGCTTCAGAAACACCAAAATTGTGCAGTCTTGCTAATGTGCCATTATACACAACTCCTCCGTGTCTGAAATCTAACAATCCCGATAAAGTAACTCTTTTATAAGTGAATGTATTTCTAATTCCCCCTGTCCATTTAGGAGCTGAATTACCTAAATTTCCTGTTTCGTCGGCAATTATTGGTAAACCATTAGATCCTATTATTTTTTGTCCATTTTCATCACGTTCCCATTTTGTACCATAGAAACTTCCTAATGGCTGTCCTTTTACGGCATAGTATCCAATTGATCCAAAAGCTGTTTCAATAGAAATTTCATCTAAGCCCCCATAAATATCTGTAACTTTATTTTCGTTTTTAGCCCAATTCAAATTAACATTCCATTGTAATGGCTTCCCTTTTTTGAAAACATCATAACCTAATTCAACCTCAACACCTTTGTTTACTAATTCTGCAGCATTTTGGTAAACAACCGCAAATCCACTTGATTGTGGCAATGGAACGTCTATTAATAAGTCTTTAGATGTTTTATAATATAAATTCAAATCAAAGGTTAAACGATTTTCAAAAAATTTAGTATTTAGACCAACTTCATGACCTAAAACTCTTTCAGGTTTTAATTGTTGATTTCCTAAACTTCCTGAAAGTCCCATACCATTAACCCCATTATATGGAAAACTTAAACCATCTGTAAACCCATCTGTCATAAATGGTTGAGAATAAGTACTAATTGTTCTATATGCTCTTGGTGCAATACCTACTTCTCCATATCCATAAGTTAATTTTGCAAAAGTTGTCCATTCTGGTAAATCAAATGAACTTGACAAAACCCATGAAGCAGATGCTGATGGGAATAATGCACTATTAGCATCAGTCCCGTAAGTTGAAGACCATTCTTTTCTAAGAGATCCTGTAACAAAAACCTGATTTTTAATATCAAATTCTAATTGACCAAATAAAGCTCTAGACATAATATCTGACTCTACATTTGATGCATATAATTGTGTTGCATTTGATAAATTATATACTCCTCTTACCGCAAGTTCTTTACCTCTTGAAAACACATCTGTATTTTGAGAAGACCGCAAATTAAGACCTGCCGTATAATTTATTTTAAACCATTCTGATTTCAATGGCAATAATCCGGTTGCTATAAAATCTCCGTAAAATTGTTTATTATTAATATTATTAAACGCAACTTCTCCAATTCCTCTTAGATTATCTCCATTAGATGAAATTGCATAAACTTGTTTTCGATAATCTGAATAAGCATCTATTCCACCTTTTGCAGTTAAAGACAACCATGTATCAGGTGAATAGGTTAAATACATATTTCCAAAAACACGATTTACATCACTTGTTGCTGGGTTTTCGTTAACAGTAAAATAAGGATTATCGTAAGAAGAATAATAGTTCATATTATTTCCTTCGGCATCTTTATAATTTCTTAGATCATAGTTTCCGGGAGAACGAAGTAAACTTAACATCACTCCAGAAGAATTACTTCCGTTTTGAGCTAATGTATTTGTTGTATGAGTATATTGCAGACTTCCTCCTGTTTTCCACTTATTATTAATTTTTAAATCTCCAACAACTCTTAAAGTGTTTCTTTTTAAACCAGTTTCAGGAATCATACCTGTTTGAGTTACATTTCCGTAAGAAGCCCTATAGACAGCTTTTTCGTCACCACCATAAAAAGATATGTTATTTGTAAATGTCAGGCCTTCTTTAAAGAAATTCCTTGTATTATTATACATTGGCATCCCAAGAGATTCCGCAGATGGCCCCCAGCTTTGTGGAGTTCCTCCATTATATTCAGGAATACCTGTTTTAGGATTTAAACCACCTTGAACATATTTATTTTGTCTTGCTGGCAATTGACTTACTTTATCAATAGCTAATGAAGTAGAATAATCAATACCTAAACCTTTTCCGGCTTTCCCTTTTTTAGTAGTATAAATAATAACCCCATTACCTGCTCGCTCTCCGTATAACGCTGCAGCCGCAGGACCTTTAAGTACAGATACACTTTCGATATCATCCGGATTTATATCTAAGGCTCTGTTTGAATTATTGATTCCAGACAAATTCGCATTAAAAGGATTATCTCCTGCGCTAGTTTGACTAGTACTATTGTCAATTGGAACTCCATCAACTACAATTAAAGGATCTGAACTTCCTGTAATTGTATTAACTCCTCTAATAATAATCTTACTAGAAGCACCTGGTGTTCCTCCAGATCCAACCACTTGTACACCGGCAGCTTTTCCTGCTAATGCCTGCATAACGTTTTGCTCTCCTGATCTGCTGATTTCATCAGAATTTATTTTCGATACTGCATATCCAAGTGTTTTTTCTGATCTTTTTATTCCTAGAGCAGTAACAACTACACCTTCTAATTCTACCGAATCATCTTTTAATTTTACATTTATAGAAGTTGAACCAGCAGGTAATTCCTGAGTTTTCATTCCGATATAATTAAATACCAAAACTTGATCGGAAGATGCCTTGATAGAGTACTTACCGTCTAAATCTGTTTGCGTTCCATTTTTTGTTCCTTTCACCAAAACATTCACACCAGGCAATGGAATTCCTGCATTATCTGATACAATTCCAGATATTGTTCTTTCTTGCGCAAAAAATAAATGCGTAGTAAGAACAAACACTAGAACTAACAGCCCTTTAATTTTTCTTTTCATTATAGTTTATTTGAATTAAGGGGCGCAACTTATAAAATTAAATTAATTTTAACAAGATTTTATTTCGTTTTAACATTAAAATTGTAGTGATATTTTTACAAATAAAAAAACCGTCTAAAATCAATTAGACGGTTTGTGATCCTTACTATTCTTACTAAAAAGTGTACTAATTCAAAATAGATAAAAATGATATAAGGAAAATATCTTTAATCTTACACAGCTGAAAATTTAGAAAACTTACAAGTATTTAATACTTTAATAACTAACTAAAAAACAACAAATTATAAAGGTTTTAATTGAATACTTTTGAATTTGCGAGCGCAAAATTAACATGAATTATCTTTAATTCATATGCGAAAGCAATATTTAACTTAAAATATGTCTTATCTTATTATTTTTCATCCTTTTAGTGAACAATTCTAAAACAAAAAGCCGATAGTTTAAAACTATCGGCTTTTTTAATTCTTGTAAAAAGTTTTTACATTCTCTCCGGAACTTCAATTCCTAATAATGTAAAAGCTGATTTTATTACTTCGGCAACTTTCTGCGAAAGCTGTACTCTAAAAATCTTTTTGGTCAAATCAACTTCACCTAAAATGTGAACAGATTGGTAAAACGAATTATATTCTTTTACTAAATCGTAAGTATAATTTGCAATTAATGCCGGACTGTGATTTTGTGCTGCATTTTGGATTACTTCCGGGAAAAGTTCGATTTGTTTTACCAATTCCTTTTCTTTTTCATGAAGCTCTGCAATATTGGTTTTTTCAGAAAAATCAAAATCGGCTTTACGGATGATTGATTGAATTCTAGCGTAAGTATATTGAATAAACGGACCTGTATTTCCTGCAAAATCTACAGATTCTTCCGGATTAAACAGAATACGTTTTTTAGGATCTACTTTTAAAATGTAATATTTCAAAGCTCCAAGACCAATTGTTTTATACAATTTTGCTTTTTCATCCGCAGAATAGCTGTCTAATTTTCCTAAATCTTCAGAAATTTGTTTAGCTGTATCTGTCATGTCCTGCATTAAATCATCTGCATCAACAACAGTTCCTTCACGGCTTTTCATTTTTCCAGAAGGTAAATCAACCATTCCGTATGATAAATGATATAAACTTGAAGCCCAGTCAAAGCCAAGTTTTTTCAGAATCAAAAACAAAACTTTAAAGTGATAATCCTGTTCGTTACCAACTGTGTAAACCATTCCTCCAACATCTGGCATATCTTTTACACGCTGAATTGCTGTTCCAATATCCTGCGTCATATAAACCGCAGTTCCGTCAGAACGTAATACAATTTTACGATCAAGTCCTTCATCTGTCAAATCAATCCAAACAGAACCATCTGGATCTTTTTCGAAAACACCTTTGTCAAGACCAACCTGAACAACATCTTTTCCTAATAAATACGTGTTGCTTTCGTAGTAATATTTATCAAAATTAACTCCAAGATTGGTATAAGTAGTTGCAAAACCGTCATAAACCCATTGGTTCATTTTTTTCCAAAGCGCAATAACCGCTTCATCTCCAGCTTCCCACTTTTTAAGCATTTCTTGCGCTTCAATAATAATTGGCGCTTGCTTTTTAGCTTCTTCTTCGGTTTTACCAGTTTCTATTAATTGGTTGATTTCTGCTTTATAAGCTTTATCAAACTCAACATAATATTTACCAACTAATTTGTCGCCTTTTAAATTTGAACTTTCTGGAGTTTCTCCGTTTCCGAATTTCTCCCAAGCCAGCATCGATTTACAAATATGAATTCCACGATCGTTGATGATCTGTGTTTTATATACTTTTTTACCTGAAGCTTTAATAATTTCTGCAACAGAATATCCTAACAAATTGTTACGAACGTGTCCTAAGTGCAAAGGTTTGTTTGTGTTTGGCGAAGAATATTCAACCATAATAGCTTTGTCGGCAGGATCTGGCGTTACATATCCAAACTTTTGATTGTTTTTTATTTCATTGAAGAAATTCAGATAATAACTATCTGAAATTACAATATTCAAAAACCCCGAAACTACATTGAAACGAGCAACTTCAGAAACATTTTCAACCAAGTAGTTTCCAATTTTATTTCCTAATTCGGCAGGATTGCTTTTAATCATTTTTAACAAAGGAAAAATTACCATTGTAATATCGCCTTCAAACTCTTTTCTGGTAGTTTGAAACTCGATTTTATCAACAGAAACGTCAAATAATGCCTGTATTGCTTTTTGTATAGAAGGTGTAAGAATTTGTGATAATGACATGTAAACTTATTTTAAAGTGAGCAAAGATACTGCTTATTCATCAATTACAGAAAATGAAAAACATATTAAATCACATAATCCTGTTAGAATTTCTTAAAAAACGTTTTGTTTTGAATGTTAAAATTATCAAAAAATCAAAACGCTAACCTGCTACAAAACAGAACTTCCCAAAAAAACAAAAAGTTTTTTTTACTTTTTATGTAACATATCGACAACAAAATAGTCTTAATAGAGACTTTAAATTTTATTTGAAGCAAAAAAAAAAAATCAAAACAAAAACAAAAAAACAACCTCATCATCAATCAAATCAAAACAATCATTATCTCATTATGAAATTAAAATTCTTTCTGCTTGCATTACTGGGGGTAATTGCAACAGCACAAGCCCAGAATACCGGAACGGTCACGGGGAAAATTACCGAAAAATCAAACAATGCACCTATTTCTTACGCAACAGTTTCTCTTAAAGAAAACGGAAAAGTAGTATCAGGAGTTAATACAGATGACAACGGAGATTTTACTTTTAAAAACGTAGCCCTAAAAAGTTATACTATCGAAATTCAATATATTGGATTTAGAAAATATATTGGTTCTGTAATTTTAGCCGAAAATAAAAAATCTGCAGCTGTAAATGTTTCTCTTGAAGAAGAAGCAACGCAGCTTAAAGGTGTTAATATTGTTGCAGAACGTTCGACAATGGAACAAAAAATTGACCGAAAAGTAATTACTGTAGGGAAAGATTTAACGACTGCCGGAGCTTCTGCATCAGATATTATGAGCAATATTCCTTCTGTAAATGTGGATCAGGACGGAAAACTTTCGCTTCGCGGAAATGACAATGTTCGTGTATTGATTGATGGAAGACCTTCTAATATTGATCCTGCACAGTTATTGAAACAAATTCCTTCAACTTCTATCAAAAAAATTGAGTTGATTACAAATCCAAGTGCAAAATACAATCCGGAAGGAATGTCTGGGATTATCAATATTATTTTACACAAAAATGCTAATACTGGTTTTAACGGAAGTTACAGCGGTGGTATTACTTTTGGAGAAACGGCAAAATACAATCAGTCTTTAGATTTAAACTATAAAACCGGAAAAGTAAATTTCTTTGGAAATGCTGGTAATAATTTTGGAACTTATTTTAACGATGGTCACATTCAAAGATTAGATCAGGATATGGTTCAAAAATTAGATATTTCCAATGACAATGATAACTATTTGTATAAAGTTGGTATGGATTATCTAATCAACGACCACAATACTTTATCATTCTATACCAATCAAAATAAATCAAAAGGAACTGGATTAGTAAATACAGATATTGATTACAATAACGGAAATCCCGATATTAAAAATATCTACCAAAAATCGAGATACGAAGGTCCAAACGAAACCGGAACTTATAATTTAGCGTACAAACATATCTTTAAAAAAGAAGGTCATACTTTAGATTTTGAAGGAAACTTTAGTAACACCAGAGAAACTCAAGATGCAAGTTTTGATACTAAAACAACAAAACCAGATAATACTGCTACCTCTCTTTTATATAACGATTATATTAATGACAAAAGAAAATTAGGAACAGTAAACGTTGATTATGTAAACCCGTTAAATGATAAAACAACTCTTGAAGCAGGTGCAGAAGCGAGAATAACAAGAACTGACAATATTTACAACACAACCAATGCTGCATTTAGTAATTCTATTTATACTTATGATACAGATATTTATTCTGCATATGTAACTTTTGGTCAGAAATATAAAAAATTCAGTTATCAGTTAGGAGCTCGTTTTGAAAGCTATAAAGTTACTTCTGATTTAAATCATGGTTTCAAAAAATTTGATGATGACTATATTACATTATATCCATCAGCTTATTTAACTTATAACTTAAATGAGAAAAATGTTTTACAATTAAGCTACAGCCGTCGTGTTGACCGTCCAAGTTTAGAGCAGACAAAACCTATTCGTGAGTTTTCTACTCCATTAGTAACTTCATACGGAAATCAAGAATTAAGACCTCAGTTTACTAATTCTGTTGAAATAAATTATACTAAAACTCTTGAAAAAGGAAGTATTACCGCTGGAGTATTTGTAAGAGCTATCAACGATCAAATAAGCAGAACTTTAAGCCCAGATCCTGACGACCCTTCTGAGAAACAACTCTTAGGCTTTGCTAATTACGATCACAATAGTGCTTATGGTTTTGACATTTCTGCTAACTATAAAATTACTAAATGGTGGGATATCCAGCCATCTGTTGATTTTTCCAGCATAAACCAGCAAGGTGTTATATTTGAAATTGATCCTGACTCGGGCGAAAGTAAAGCTAAGGAAAAGACCGTTACAACTTCAGCATTCAATGCTCGTATGAACTCAAACTTTAAACCTGCAAAACGTTTAAGCTTTTTATTATTCGGTTTTTACAGAGGCGGCGTTGAAGAAGTTCAACAGCATAGAAATGAAATGTACAAAATGGATATTGGTTCACGCTATACATTGTTAGACAATAAGATGAATATCAGTGTACGTTTTAATGACGTTTTCAACACAATGAAATATTCATTTGACGGTGTTTCCCCTTATCCTCAAACTGGTCAGTTTACTTGGGAAAGCCAAACAGTTTATTTAGGTTTAACTTATAACTTTGGTGGAGCAAAAATCAAAAAATTAGAACGTAAACAAAGAGAAGAAAACACTAATCAAGGTGGTGGCGGAATGTTCTAATCGCTGCTTTTATTAGAATCAATTTTAATATTTTTAAATAATTTTCTTGTAGAAAAAAGCCTGAAGTTTGCCAGCTTCAGGCTTTTTTATTTTTGAGAAGTACTATAGGAAATTTTTTAATTCTTTTATTTCTTCGGGATTTGCAGTTTCTGAATTATTTGTAATTGCAGATGAATGATAAAAAGTCAAATCTAATCTTTCCTGTAATAATTTAATATTTGAAGATCGTAAACCGCCGCCCGGCATTATTTCGATTCTGTTTTTAGCAAGATCCTGAATTCGTTCCAAAGCTAGAATCCCTTCTTCCACATTTATCGCTTGCCCAGAAGTTAAAATCGTTTTAAATCCGCAATCGATAATATCTTCAAGAGATTTTTCTACATCTTTGACCACATCAAAAGCACGATGAAAAGTACAAGGAAGCGGATGTGCCAAATGCACTAATTCCCTATTTTGTCTTTTATTAATATTACCGCTGTCTTTTAAAATTCCAAAAACAAAACCATCAACACCTAGTTTTTTATACTGTTTGATGTCTTGTTTCATTTCTGTCAGTTCTTCATCAGAATAAACAAAATCGCCCCCGCGAGGTCTAATGATAACATGCATTTTAATATTTAAGCTTTCGCGGACTTTCACGACTAAAATAGAGTTTGGAGTTGTTCCGCCAAGTTTCATGTTTTCGCATAACTCAATTCGATCTGCGCCATTTTCCTGAGCTATTATGGCCGATTCGTAATTAAAGCATGCTATTTCAAGTTGATTTTTTTTCATTGTAATTATAATCTATTTTCTCCTAGTTTGTCATTGCGAGGAACGAAGCAATCTCATTTTTAATTAGTAACGTAATATTAGCCGTGAGATTGCTTCGTTCCTCGCAATGACAGTACTAAAGTATAAAAAAACCTGCTCCAAAACGAAGCAGGTTTAAATATAATGTAAGATGAATTAATTTACCATTTGATGATTGCACTTGCCCAGGTAAATCCACTACCAAAAGCGGCTAAAACAACGGTATCACCAGATTTGATTTTACCTTGTTCCCAAGCTTCTGTTAAAGCGATTGGAATAGATGCTGCAGTTGTGTTTCCGTATTTCTGGATATTATTATGAACCTGATCATCGCTTAATTTGAATTTGTTCTGAATAAACTGAGAAATTCTCAAGTTGGCCTGATGCGGAATCAACATATCGATATCTGAAACCTGAAGACCATTAGCTTCTAAACCTTCATTGATTACTTCGGCAAAACGAACCACTGCATTTTTAAATACAAACTGACCGTTCATATACGGATAATAACTTTCGTCATTTGGGTCGTTGTCTGCAATAATATCCGTTACCCAGCGCGCTCCCATTCCCGGTGCCTGCAAAGCCAATTCTTCGGCATGCTGTCCTTCTGAATGTAAATGCGTAGATAAAATTCCTTTTGTCAAATCTTCTTCACGGCTTAAAACTGCCGCTCCTGCTCCATCTCCAAAAATTACCGAAACCCCGCGTCCGCGAGTGGTCATATCTAATCCAGTTGAATGAACCTCAGAACCAATAACCAAAATATTTTTATACATTCCGGTTTTAATATATTGATCTGCAACAGAAATTGCGTAAACAAAGCCAGAACATTGGTTTCTAACATCTAAAGCTCCAACAGTTCTTAAACCTAAATCACGTTGTACCAAAACTCCAGGTCCTGGAAAATAGTAATCCGGGCTTAATGTAGCAAAAACTACAAAATCAATATCTTCTTTGGCTACGCCAGAACGTTCTATAGCAATTTTAGCAGCTTTTACACCCATTGAAGTCGTAGTATCTTCTCCACGAATGATATGTCTTCTTTCCTGAATTCCTGTTCGTTCCTGAATCCATTCGTCATTGGTATCTATTATCTTCGACAAATCATCGTTTGTCACAACATTTGAAGGAACATAATATCCTAAGCCTGCTATTTTTGAATGATACATATAATATTGTTATTTGTTAAAAATTTAGAATGCAAATTTACGTATACTTTAAAACATAAGAGTACAAATTACTATTTTTTTCGGTATTAGCAATTTAATATACTTTAATTATCAGACTGCTTAAAAACAATTACTTTTTGAAAAAACAGTTTTTTGAGGAATTCATTGAAAAGAATGAAAAATAAGATTTAAAATGTAACAAGACTAAAGTATCTTAGACAAACATTTTGAATACCATTCTTTTTAAACCCAAAAAATTCAACCCATGAAATTAAAGGTTACGTTGTTCCTATTTTTAAATATCGGTTTTTTCTCTTTTGCTCAAGAGAATTTAACTTACCAAAAGCCTTCTAAATCTATTTTAGATTTGGCCGATTACCAAAGAGCCCCAACCGTTTCAATGGATACAAAAAAAGAAAATATGCTTTTATTGTACCGAAACACATACAAAACTCTCGACGATTTAAATCAGGACGAAATTCGTTTAGCCGGAATACGAATTAACCCTGTTACTAATATATCAAGTACTGTAACGTATGTTACCAATTTGAAACTTAGAAAAATAAATGGTAAAGAAGAAATTCAGGTTTCTGGTTTGCCGCAAAATCCAAAAATTGCCAATATTCTTTGGTCGCCAAACGATAAAAAAATCCTATTTTCTCACACTACAACTACTGGTGTTGAACTTTGGGTTTTAGATGTTGCATCTGCGCAAGCCACAAAACTTACGGAAGCAACTGTAAATGCCAATCTTGGAAATCCGTTTAACTGGTTTTTAGACAACGAAACGATTTTGGTAAAAATGCTTCCCAAAAACAGACAGCCGCTTTTAGATTCTAAAAAAGATTTACCAACCGGACCAATTATTTCTAATACATCTGGAGAAAAATCTCAAAACAGAACGTATCCTGATATGTTGAAAAACAAAAATGACGAAGCTAATTTTGAAACCAGTGTTACGTCTGAATTATACAAAGTCAAATTAGATGGCGATGCAGTTTTATTTAAAGAAGCAGCCATGTTTGCCAGCGAGAAAATTTCGCCAGACGGTAATTATATTATGCTGACTACAATTCAAAAACCATTTTCGTATGTGGTGCCTTTAAACAGGTTCCCTTCTAAAACAATTGTTTACGACATTAGAGGAAAAGAAATTAAAACGGTTAACGAGGTGCCATTAAATGAAATTATGCCAAAAGGTTTTATGGCTGTTCGAAAAGGAAAAAGAGAAATGACATGGAGAAATGATAAACCGGCAACTTTATCGTATGTAACAGCTTTAGACGAAGGAGATCCTGCAAACAAAGTAGATTTTAGAGACGAAGTTTTTCTTTGGGATGCCCCTTTTGATAAAGAAGCTGCATCATTAGTAAAAACACCTCAGCGTTTTAATACTATTACTTGGGGAAATGACAATGTTGCCGTTATTTCTGATGAATGGTACGATACCCGAAATGAGAAAACGTATTTGATAAATCCTTCGGATGCCAATCAACAGCCAAAATTAATAACTGATAGAAATTCGCAAGACGTTTATTCTGATCCCGGTGTTTTTGAAACCAGAAAGAATGAATACAATAAATATGTTTTAGCTCTTGAAAAAGATAATTTATACCGAATTGGAGACGGTTATACAAAAGATGGCCAGTTTCCTTTTATTGATGAATTTAATTTTAAAACATTAAAATCAAAACGTGTTTATACTTCACCATACAAGGATAAAAAAGAAGAAATTTTAGAAATTGAGGATTTTAAATCAGGTAAAGTTCTGGTTCAGATTCAATCAAAAACAGAATATCCGAATTATTTTTTCAGAAACATTAAAAAACCAAATAGTTTAACTCCAATAACGGATTTTAAAAACCCGTTTGAAAGCATTAAAAATGTCAGCAAAGAGGTAATTAAATACAAACGTAAAGATGGACTGGAACTTTCGGGAACTTTATACCTTCCTGCGGGTTATGATAAAGCTAAAAAAGAAAAACTGCCTTTATTAATCTGGGCTTATCCGGCAGAATATAAAGACAGAAACAGCGCTGGCCAATCCACTCAAAATTCAAATGAATTTACGTTTCCCTATTACGGATCGTTTGTTTATTGGGTTACAAAGGGATATGTTGTTTTAGATGATGCCGCTTTCCCAATTATTGGCGAAGGAACTACAGAACCAAACGACAATTTTATTTCTCAATTAGTAGACAATGCCGAAGCTGCAATTAATGCAGTAGATGCTCTGGGATATATTAACCGTAAAAAAGTAGCTATTGGCGGACATTCATACGGTGCGTTTATGACTGCAAATTTATTGACACATTCTAATCTTTTTGCTTGCGGAATTGCACGAAGCGGCGCTTATAACAGAACGCTTACACCTTTTGGATTTCAATCTGAGCAGCGTAATTACTGGGAAGCCCCAGAAGTTTACAATGCTATGTCGCCATTTATGAATGCAGAAAAAATGAAAACTCCAATTTTATTAGTTCATGGCGAAGCCGATAATAATCCGGGAACTTTTACTTTGCAGACAGAACGTTATTTTCAGGCTTTAAAAGGTTTAGGAGCGCCTGCGAGAATGGTGATCTTACCAAAAGAATCGCATGGTTATGTTGCTAAAGAAAATATCCTGCACTTACTTTGGGAACAAGATCAGTTTTTAGAAAAGTATTTGAAAAACTAATTTTTCTTAAACGATTATAAAAAATAAACCCGACAGTTTCAAAAACTTGTCGGGTTTATTTTTTTTAAGATCAAAAATTATCTAATTATCTAATTATCTAATTGTCAAATTACCTCATTAAAGATAATTCAGTCCAAGAAATATTTCCTGTTCAAGCGGAAGATCAATTTCACTTTCAAAAAATATTAATTGCCTTTTGTGAACCGTTTCAATTAAATAATGGCCTCCTCTAAAATAAGTTCTTCTAATTTTTACCGGAAGCTTAGATTCTGAAACCATTTTAAACTGATGCGGATAAACCAGCGTTTTATGGGTTTCATCTTCGTACGGAAGTAATAAATGTGTTGCCACTTCATTTACTTCTCCAAATAACGAAGCCACATATTTAGTCTGCGGATCTTCGTATATTTTTGATGGATCGCCTTTTATGATAACTTCGCCATGTCGCATTACAATCGCTTCATCTGCAAAAGACAAAGCATCTGTACTGTCATGTGTTGCAATAATGCAGGTAATTCCTTTTTGTTTTAAATATTTAAATAAGTTTCGGCGTAAAGCATTTTTACGGAAAGCATCAATCTGGCTGAAAGGTTCGTCAAGCAAAATTACTTCTGGCTCTAAAGCCAAAACTCTTACCAACGCGACTCTCTGCTGCTGCCCGCCGCTCAAAAATTTAGCTTTAACATTAGAAAATTGTTCCATTTCAACCATCTCCAACAATTCCTGAACACGAAGTTTTTTCATGTTTGCAAAACCATTCGAAAGAAACTTTCCAACATTTTCTGCCACGGTTTCATAAGGAGACAAATCGAAATCCTGCGCCAGATATTTCATATACGGCATTCCAGGAATCAAATTGTATTTTGGTCCCAGAATAGGTTTTTCGTTATAAAATATTTTGCCTTCGTCTAAATCGAACAAACCGTACATAAGCTTTAACAGCGTACTTTTTCCACAACCGCTTTCGCCAATAATGGCAATATTTTCGCCTTTATTGATCGTAAAAGAAACATTATTTATAACTGGTTTATCAGTATACGAAAAAGATATATTTTGAATATCAAGCATGTGTTGTATTTAGAGAGGTCAAATTTACGATGTTTAATTTCTAAAGTCAAAAAAAAGCTGCTTCAATTATGAAACAGCTTTTTTTATATTTTATTTTATCTGAAATTACTTTCCAGCTTCAGTTTTTGCATCGTTAACCATTTTGTCATTTGCTGTAATAGAAAATTCAACACGACGGTTTTGAGCTCTTCCTTCCGGAGTATCATTTGTTGCAATAGGATCAACAATACCTAAACCTGAAGTTTTAAAACGGCTTGATTTTAATCCTTTTGAAACTAAATAAGACTGCACAGAAGCTGCTCTTTGTCCTGAAAGTGTCAAATTATATTCTGGTTTACCAGTGTTATCAGTATAACCAAAGATTTGAATATCAGTATCTCCGTACTCATTAAAAACAGGAACTAATTTATCTAAGTTTGCTTTTGCCTGAGGAGTTAAAGTTGATTTGTTAGTATCAAAACGAACAGCGTTCTCATTTAAAGTTAAGTGAATTCCTTCACCTACTCTTTCTACAGAAGCACCTGGTAAAGCCTGATCAATTTCACGGGCTTGTTTATCCATTTTGTTACCAATTAAGGCTCCTGTTCCACCACCTACAGCAGCTCCAATTGCAGCTCCTAAAGCAGCGTTTCCGCCTTTACCTAAATTATTTCCTAAAATACCTCCAATAATACCACCGGCAACTACACCAATTCCGGCACCTTTTTGAGTATTATTTGCATTTTTAACTGAATCGCAGCTTGTAAATAAACTAACTAATACAAGTAAACTACTTAAACCTAAAACTGTTATCTTTTTCATCTTTATCCTTTTTAATATTAATTAGCTCTTTGAAATTGGTAAGTAACATCCTTTGTTTGTCCGCCAACATTAATATTGTCGATTAACTGAAAAGAGTTATCTGTTAAACCTGCAACTTTTAGTAAATACCCTGATTTTACATTTTTAGATTTTAATCCCGGATCTACAATTTTAAGAACAAAAAGTCCCTGATTGTTAATACTCCAAACGATTGGAGAAGTAAAAGCTGTACAATTTGGAGAATTTAGATTCATTGTACCTTTATTATTATTTGAAATAAAATTCCAGGTACTGCCAATAAAACATTTAGAATCTGCAAGATCAAATGAGGTTACTTTGATATAATCTGAACCAGCATAAGATACGTTTGTAAGAACCCAGTTCCCTTTAATAGCTACTTGAGTAGGTCTGTCAAGTTTAGTTGAAAGCGTAGTTGCTTCTGTTGAAGTTGAAGCTGTAGACGAAGATGATTTACACGCGAATAACATCGTGGCAATCATGCAAATGAAAATTATTTTCTTCATTTTGTACATTTATTTAAGTTAATACTTACACGTTTAACAATTATTATACCACAAATATACAATTCATTGGGCGAATTTGTTTTTTAAAATTTAATTATTTTCTTTCAAAATTAACATTTACGCCAATTTGTCACCTAAAAAAAATTGGTATTTTATTTGACTAAATGAAAATCATCAAGTTAAATCAAAAAATCAAAAAAAATATGACAACAGGTAAAATTAATGTTTCAGTAGAAAACATCTTTCCCTTAATCAAAAAGTTCTTATACAGCGATCACGAAATCTTTTTACGTGAGCTGGTTTCAAACGGAACTGATGCTACCTTAAAATTAAAACATTTAATTAGTATTGGCGAAGCAAAAGTAGAATATGGAAATCCGGTTATCGAAATTAAAGTAGATAAGGAAGGAAAAAAAATCCATATTATCGACCAAGGTTTAGGTATGACAGCTGATGAAGTTGAAAAATACATTAACCAGGTTGCTTTTTCCGGAGCTGAAGAATTTTTAGATAAATACAAAGATTCTGCAAAAGACTCTGGAATTATTGGCCACTTTGGTCTTGGTTTCTATTCTGCATTTATGGTTGCAGAAAAAGTAGAAATCATTACAAAATCATACAAAGATGAACCTGCTGCACACTGGACTTGTGACGGAAGCCCTGAATTTACTTTAGAGCCAGCTGACAAAACTTCACGTGGTACAGAAATCATTCTGCACATTGCCGAAGATTCTTTAGAATTTTTAGAAGATTCTAAAATCAGCGGTTTATTGAATAAGTACAACAAGTTTATGCCTATTCCAATTAAATTTGGAACAAGAACTGAAACTCTTCCAAAACCAGAAGATGCTCCGGAAGATTACGTTAATGAAACTATCGAACTTGATAACATCATTAACAACCCAAATCCGGCTTGGACAAAACAGCCTTCTGAATTATCTGATGAAGATTACAAAAACTTTTACAGAGAATTGTATCCAATGCAGTTTGAAGATCCTTTGTTCAACATTCACTTAAATGTAGATTATCCGTTTAACTTAACTGGTATTTTGTATTTCCCAAAATTGGGTACAGATATGCAAATCCAGAAAGATAAAATTCAATTGTACCAAAACCAGGTTTACGTTACAGATAACGTAGAAGGAATTGTACCTGAATTTTTGACAATGTTAAAAGGAGTTATCGATTCACCGGATATTCCGTTAAACGTTTCTCGTTCTGGTTTACAGGCAGATGGTGCAGTTAAGAAAATCTCTAACTACATTACTCGTAAAGTAGCTGATAAATTGAAAGCTTTATTTAACGAAAACCGTGCTGATTTTGAAGCAAAATGGAACGATATTAAAATCGTTTTAGAGTACGGAATGCTTTCTGAAGATAAATTCTACGAAAAAGCAGGTGCATTTGTTTTATACCCAACGGTAGACGATACTTACTTTACTTTAGAAGAATTAAAAGAAAAACTAAAAGAAAACCAAACAGATAAAGATGGTAAATTAGTTATTCTTTATGCCGGTAATAAAGATGCACAGCACTCATACATTGAAGCTGCAAAAGAAAAAGGATACGAAGTACTGCTTTTAGATTCTCCAATTATCTCGCATTTAATTCAAAAAATTGAAGGCGATAACAGCGGCTTAACTTTTGTTCGTGTAGATTCTGACCATATTGATAATTTAATCAAAAAAGACGAAAACACGATTTCTAAATTATCTGATGACGAAAAAGCAGCATTAAAAACTTCATTAGAAGCTTATATTCCTAAAGCATACAGCGTTCAGCTGGAAGCTATGGACAGCCAGGCAGCTCCATTCATCATTACGCAGCCAGAATTTATGCGTAGAATGAAAGAAATGAGCCAAACAGGCGGCGGTGGAATGTTCGGAATGGGAAATATGCCGGAAATGTACAATCTGGTTGTAAACACTAATTCTGATTTAGCTTCAAGTATTTTAAATACCGAAGATAAAACACATCAGGAACATTTGGTAAAACAAGCTTTAGATTTAGCTAAGTTATCTCAAAACCTTTTAAAAGGTGAAGCGTTGACTGCTTTTGTAAAAAGAAGCTTTGAAATGATCAAATAAGATTATTCTAAAATAATGTATTCCAAATAGCCCGCAGGTAAAACTTGCGGGCTATTTTATTTTTACAAGAAACAAAATCATAAAAATTTAAAAAATAGACTGCTTTACATGTAGTGATTTAAGAAAAATCACATATTTTTAACTTCATTTTCTTTACTATCTTTTTCTATTATAAACAATAGAAACTTATAACTGGAGCGAGCCAAAAATCCTAAATAGAGTAGGCAAATAAATTCTAAGATTATGTTTTATGTAAGACTAAACAAATTAAGGATCATCAAGAATGGTGATATAATAGGAAAAGGTGAAATCCAATTCATGAGTTTTATAAACCAATCAAATGATAGTTTGCCGAATCTAAACGAATTTTTCGAAACCAATGATGAAGATCGAAAAAAAGAAATCATTAAAGATTCTGTATCAAGAGTTATCCAATCCCGAATTTTGATGACAATCGACAAAGTAAAAGATAAAAGCATTATCACTTTTGGAGATACCGGATATATTGTTTACAAAGACGAAAAAATTCCACAAGATTTTAGCTGGCAGATTGTCGCTGTCGAATTAGACAAAAAAACCCGTGATAATGCCGCATTAATTAAATCGGTTTTAACTGATTCTAATGTTGACACAATCACAAAAGGAATACAAGCACTCGCAAAAGCAAGTAATCCTGTTAGCGGAGCCGTTGTTGAACTTTCTAAATTAGTTGTTGGGGTTATTTTAGATATCGCAAAAAATAAGAAAGACGACCAAATTGGTTATTACCTGACTTCTTTTATTGAAAAATTAGATTATCCAAACGGTATTAGAGACCGACAAGATATTCCTGATTTAACGGGAAATATGTTTGTAGACTATTCCATTTTTGGATATCAGGATTATGCAGTCGAAGCTGTTGAAAATCTAAAACCATTGTAAACAATCTTCTCAAAATATCTTAAAATCCTGCAGATTAATTTCTGCAGGATTTTTTTTGCCTTATACTAATTTCAAATATTTTAAAAAAGGGGAATTCTCCCCTTTTATGCCGATAATCGAATTTATAATTTTACATATCTGAAAATCAAATAATTAAATAAATATATTTTGCAAAAAACAAACCAAAAACCTAAATTCTGGAAATCATGGAGAAAGAAAAGTTTATACACAACGGTGAAGTCTTATCGATTATAAAAGATTTAAAAGAACAGATTAAAGAGAAGAAAAAAACATTCTCAGATATTGTAGATGTAAATGGTAATCAATATGTCGATTTAGTTCAGGAAGGCGGCGGCGTTCTGGGTGTGGCATTGGTTGGATATGTCTATGTTTTGGAACAAATGGGAATTCGGTTTTTGAGTTTAGCCGGAACTTCTGCCGGAAGTATTAATACCATGCTGATGGCGGCTGCCGGACCAATTGATATTACAAAGTCAGAATGGATTTTAGAATGTTTGTGCAATAAAAATTTATATGATTTTGTAGATGGCGATCAGGATGCGCGCGAATTTATTGACGCCTTATTGAGCGATGCAGGAAATCTTAAATTAGTTATTAAAGGCTGTCAGGTTGTAGATAATTTTAAAGATGATCTGGGATTAAATCCCGGTACTAATTTTCATCAATGGATGACGAATTTGCTTTCGCAGAAAGGAATTAAAAATTATGGAGATTTAAAAGCGCTGCGCGAAAAAGGCGTTTCAGGCGACAATAAATTATTTAGAATAATGGGACCAAAGCCAGAAGATAAAAAAGATTATACCAGACAAGATCATTGGAGCGAAATAGCTATAATAACCGCTGATATTACTACAGAAAGCAAAATTATTTTCCCTAAAATGATTGACTTGTTTTATTCTAATCCGGATGTTCAAAATCCAGCCGATTTTGTTAGGGCTTCCATGTCGATTCCGCTTTTCTTTACTCCATTTAGAATTAAAAATATTCCCGGCGGTATTGAAGCATGGAATAAATGGAACGAAGCAACATGCTTGCGCGCTTCGGTTCCTTCAGAAGTTATGTTTATGGATGGCGGAATAATTTCAAATTTTCCAATTGATATTTTTCATGAAAATATGAATGTTCCGGCGTCGCCTACTTTTGGCATAAAACTCGGATATGATAAAAATGAAACCAATAAAAACGAAAAAATCACCAATGTTATTAGCTCTATGTTTGACACGGCAAGATTTGGTTATGATTCAGAGTTTCTAAGAAAAAATCCCGATTTCAAAAATCTTATCGGATATATTGATACCGGAAACCACAACTGGCTGAATTTTAATCTTACCGATGATGCCAAAATTGATTTGTTCATTCGCGGCGCGCAAAAAGCAGCAGAGTTCTTAAATAAATTTGATTGGGAAGAATATAAAAAAATCAGAAAAGCCAAAAGCGAATATTACAAAACCGTTTAAAAATAGTTGATTTGCAAATCATTAAAAATCAAAATCCTGAAAGTAGAATTTTCAGGATTTTTTTTGCGGATTATTTTTTTTATTACATTTGAAGGCCTTTAATCTAATTTTAAACAAAAACCAATATGAAAAAAACGGCTATTTTACTTTCTGTAATGTGTGCTTCGGCATTTATTTATGTTTCATGCTCGAGCGATGAAGTGGTCAATCAGGCAGACACAACAGCTGTCAGCGCATCTGTTGTAATTGACGCTATAAATGAAATGGACATTAAAACAGGATTGACTGTAACGAATACAAATCCTGCTGCAAAACCATCTGAAACTTCTCCCGAAACTTGTGCCAATATTACGGTTACAACTCCAAACGGAACTGCTTACCCAAAAGTATTTACTGTTGATTATGGCACAGGCTGTACCATAAATCAAATTACAAGAAAAGGAAAACTAAAAATTACACTTTCTGGTCCGGTAATTACAACCGGAAGTAAAATGACGGTAGAAAGAATCGATTATTCTATAAACGGATATAAACTGGAAGGAACTATAGAATACACTAACTCAACTACTGTTGCAACTGTACCGCAATGGAGCAGAAAAGTAACAAACGGAAAATTTACAGATTTACTTGGAAGAGTTTTTACAAACTCAGGCACACACACCATAAAGCAAACTGCTGGTGTTGACACTCCGTACGTATTAGAAGATAATATTTATGAAATGCCGGAAGGAACCCATACTGTTACTTCAGAAAAAGGAGGAACTTTGACTTTAACCGTGCAGGAAACCTTAGTTAAAAAATATTCTTGCGAGTATGTTTCTAAAGGAAAATTAAAAATTCAGGGCGGATTTTTAAACGGTGTTATTGATTATGGAAATAACGACTGCGACGCAAAATATACGTATACACATGAAAATGGAGCAACTTACACTTTAGCAATGTAACTAATTCATTTTTAAAAAAATATAGAGATCCCAATTTAGAAATAGATTGGGATTTTTATTTTTTAGAAAAATTAAACAGCTACTTATTTACATTCAAACTATTTTCTTTATTTTGCACCAAAATCCAATAAACTAATGAAAAAATCAATTATTGCCTTTGCTGTCCTTGCACTACTTGCATCATGTGGCAAAAAAGAATCTGCTGCAGATAACTTACACCTTACAGGAAATATAAAAGGTTTAAAAACCGGAACTTTATATATTCAAAGAATCGTTGATACATCGCTTGTTGCTATCGACAGTGTCAAAATTGACGGAAATGCATCTTTTGAAAGAGATATCAAATTAGAATCTCCAGAAATGCTTTATCTGTTTTTGGATCGCGGCGTAACAAATTCTTTAGACAATAATATTTTATTCTTTGCAGAACCAGGAACTATTAATATTGACACCAATTTAGATAGTTTCATCAATAGTGCAAAAATTACCGGATCTAAAAATCAGGAATTATTTGAAGAATACAAAAAAGTAAATTCTCGTTTTATTGATGAGAACCTAACAATGGTTGAAGCAAGATTTAAAGCTATTAAAAGACAAGATCAAAAAGCAATTGACAGTATTGACGCAAAACAACAGTCAAATATTAAAAGAAAATATTTGTACGCTACAAACTTTGCCATTAACAATAAAGATCACGAGGTATCGCCTTATATTGCTTTAGCAGAGATTTATGACATCAACATCAAATTCCTTGATACGATTCAAAAATCAATGACTCCAAAAGTAGCACAGTCGCTTTACGGAAAAAAGCTTACTAAATATGTCGCTGACATTAAAAAAGAAGAACAAAAAACTCCTGCAGCAGCAGAGTAATACATAAAAAAACGCCCTGAAATTCAGGGCGTTTTTTTATGCTTAAATTCTGAGAAAAAATTATCTTGCTAAAAGCCCTCCTAAAGCAGCAAATACAATTATTAGTCCATATAAAGACAACAATATAATCGTAAAAATTCCGACGAATTTGTAATGAGATTTTAAGTACCCAAATGATGCTGTTAAGGCTTCTGAATCATTCTCTTTAAAAGCTCTTTTTCCATTTGAACCAAACTTAAATAAATAATAAACTGGGAAGAAATAAATAGCAGCAAGTAATAAATAAACAAAACTTATAATTGCGCCAAAAGAACCGCCGTAAATCCCCATTCCTGGTACTGTACTTGCCATCGTAGAGAAAATTGCTCCTGCAAAAATTGCAATAATCACTAAAAAAGCAATTCCTATAAAACCCATAATAGCCAAGAAATAAGCCCACTTAGTAGCTTCTCTTAAAAAGTCTTTTGCAGTTGAGTCGAGCTGCATCTCAAATTTTTCAAATACTGAGGTTTCTTCCATTTTTTATATGTTTTTGGTTAAGAAACAAACATAAGGAAATTATATTACAATTATACTTTTAACACCATTGTGGTTTGTAGCCCCAAACTTGAATACTAAAACTTATTATTGCCAACAGTTTCAAATACTATAAACTAAAAGGTTTTCCGCAATCTTGTCATTTCGACTGAAAGGAGAAATCGCACTAGTGGCTCGACAAAGATTGGCGACTTTCGTTACGGAGTTTCTTGTGCGATTTCTCCTTTCAGTCGAAATGACAAATACTTTGCGTTGTTTCTGAATCGATAAAAATATAATACTCCGTAAATCTAAAAATGAAAATTGGAATTTAGAGTTTGAAATTTAAAAAAATTGGAATTTTTCAGGCATAAAAAAACCATCACAATCTGTGATGGTTTTTTGAGCCGATAGAGGGACTCGAACCCACGACCTGCTGATTACAAATCAGCTGCTCTAGCCAGCTGAGCTACATCGGCCTATTTTACGGGTGCAAAGATAAAATTGTTTTTTATATTTCCAAAAATAATTTCACACCTCTCTCTATAATTAAAAAAACCATCACATTTCTGTGATGGTTTTTTGTTGAGCCGATAGAGGGACTCGAACCCACGACCTGCTGATTACAAATCAGCTGCTCTAGCCAGCTGAGCTACATCGGCCTCATTACGGGTGCAAATATAAAGCGGTTTTTCGTTTTCCCAAAATAAATTTGCACTTTTTTACACTTTTTTTTGCTTACAATGCGTTGATTTTTTCAATCAATTGATTAGCAGTTTGTTCTAATTCAACATTGATTTGTTTGAAGTGTGCTTTTTTATTTTCAACGTTTTTAGCGTTAACTTTTGTAATCAAAGTATCAAATGCAGCGATAGCCTCATCGATTAAAGCATTCGTTTCTGGAGTAGGATTTCCTGTTGTAGACATCTCAAACAAGTAAACTGCCTCAATAATATCTCCTAATACAAAATTGATGTCTTTCTTTAAATTCTTAACGTTTGCCATTTTTATTATAATTTTAATTTGCGTCTGCAAAAATACACATAATCTTTAGATTACGTGCTATGAAATGTAAATTTCTAAAATTGAAGCTTTTCCGCTTAAATTAAATGCATTTATCGCAGCTGGAACTAAAACGGTATCTCCTTTTATATAAGTATGTTTAAATCCGTCGTATTCAATTTCAAAACTTCCTTCAATACACATATAAACCGTAAATGTTTTGCCAGATTTAGAAACTTGTACTTTACCATCTAACGGAATAAGGTTTGTTGTGAAATAAGGACAATCTACAACTACGTTTGAAGTATTTGCTTTTGAATCGTATTTCTTCTGCGTATCAACTTTATTATAGTTAATTGCATCAAGTGCTAAATCTACATGCAGTTCTCTTTTATTTCCCTGAGCATCTACACGATCAAAATCATATAAACGGTAGGTAATATCCGATGTCTGCTGAATTTCGGCAACCACCAAACCGGCACCAATAGCATGAACAGTTCCTGTTTCTAAAAAGAAAACGTCTCCAGCTTTTGCCTTTACACCATCTAAAATAGAAACCAAAGTATTATCCTGTAAATGTTTTAAATATTCCTCTTTACTGGAGTTTTCTTTAAAACCAACAATAATTCTAGAATCAGTATCAGCCTGCATTACGTACCACATTTCGGTTTTACCAAATGAGTTGTGACGTTCTTTTGCCAATTTATCGTTTGGATGAACCTGAATCGAAAGATCTTCGCGTGCATCTAAATATTTAAAAAGTAATGGAAACTGTTTTCCAAAACGCTCGTAAACTCTTGTTCCTAAAATTTCATTTGGAGTTTCATCAATAAGCTCCATTAACGATTTCCCTTTTAAGTCTCCGTTAGCAACAGTACTTACATCTCCTTCTACTGTAGACAATTCCCAGCTTTCACCAGTGATTTTAGAAGTGATTGGTTTGTTTAATAATGTTTTTAATTTCTCTCCACCCCAAATTCTTTCTTTCAGGATTGGTTCAAATTGAAGCGGATATAATTTTTCTGGTTTCATAATTTTTTAAGTTTTCGGCTAATATCTATATTAATTAAACAATGATGTAATACTATTTTCTAAATCTACAATACTAATTCTTTTATTATTTCCAACGCTTTCGGGATATGTTTTGCGGCATTCATACTATCAAAAATATAAATAACCACTCCGTTTCTGTCAATAATAAAAGTTACTCTTCCCGGTAAAAGTCCGAACAGATTATTTTTCACACCAAAAAGCTGTCTCAATTTTTTATCCTGATCAGAAAGTAAAATGAATGGCAGTTTGTGTTTATTGGCAAATTTATGATGCGATTTTACACTATCGGCACTTATACCAATTACTTCTGCACCTAAAGCTGCAAAATCTTCGTATTGATCTCTAAAGCTGCAAGCTTCTGTCGTACAGCCTGGTGTATTATCTTTTGGGTAAAAATAAATCACTAAAGGTTTTCGTCCTAAAACATTTTTGCTTTCAAAAACTTCTCCGTGACTATCTTTTGCAGTAAAATTCGGAACTATATCTCCTATTTTTAATGACATTTATTATTCTCCTTTATAAGTTACAAAATTGCGGTCCGTTTCATAAAGCACGATTTCTAAATCAAAATCGGGCTGAATTCTTTTTCTAATTTTATTCCATATCACAACCGCAATATTTTCTGCAGTTGGATTCAAATCCTGAAATTCCGGAACGTCCAGATTCAGGTTTTTGTGATCAAACGGATTTTCTACTTCTTCGCGTATAATATCCGCTAATACTTTCACATCTAAAACAAAACCAGTTTCCGGGTCAATTTTTCCTGTAACACTTACTGTTAAACCATAATTATGACCATGAAAATTGGGATTATTGCATTTTCCAAAAACGGCATTGTTTTTTTCTAATGACCAATCTTTCCTGTGCAATCGATGTGCAGCATTAAAATGCGCTTTTCTTGATATGGTTACTCTCATTTAGGTCTTTGGTTGGTTTGGTTATAATTTATGGTCTTCGAGATAATGATCAAATTCATCAAAAATTATCTTGAACCATACGGTATAAATATCGGGCTGTTTTTCAATATCTGCTTTAACATCTTCAATACTCATCCATTTCCAGTCTTCTACTTCATCCGGATTTATATTGGGTTCTTCATTATAATAGCCAATCATGACGTGATCTAATTCATGCTCCGTTAAACCATTATCAAAAGGAGCTTTATAAATAAAATGAAACAACTCTTTTAGCTCTGCTTTAAAACCCATTTCTTCAAACAATCTTCGGCTTCCGGCTTCAATATTCGTTTCACCTTCGCGCTGATGACTACAGCAAGTATTTGTCCACAGTAAAGGAGAATGGTATTTATGATGAGCGCGCTGCTGCAGCATAATCTCATTTTTATTATTTAAAATAAAAACCGAAAATGCACGATGTAAAAGTGCTTTTTCATGTGCTTCTAATTTTGGCATTAAGCCAATTTGTTCATCGTTTTGATTAACTAATATTACGTTTTCTTCTGTCATAGGGTGTATTGATGAAACAAAAATACGAAAAAAGAAATGGCTATAAAATCCTAGAAAACATTGTGAAAAGTTTAACTACTGATTACTTTTCATAATATTTTGATTCACAGCAAACTATGTTTTGTTTCAGATCAAAAATCCTCTAAAAATAAGATATAAAAACTACAGGTGTTTGTTTTACGTAAATAATAAAAAGTTAAAACATACTTAAATATATCTGAATTGTAATATAGGCGACATTTCTAAGCAAAATCTCATCGTATCTTTGAAATTCAGATAAATGATCCAAAAATTTATGAAATCGAAAAACCTAATTTTTAGTCTTTGCTTTTTAATTCCGCTTTTTATTTTGCAGGCATGCGGACAAAACACAAAAAAAGAACCTGCAAAAATGATTACTATGGAAAACAAAATAAGCAAACCCGGAAATCCTTATTATTCAAACACCGATACGACTAAACTAAATGTAAGCAATGCCGAATGGAAAAAGGTTTTGCCCGAAGATGTTTATGCCGTAATGCGTGAAGCCGATACAGAAAGACCTTTTACCGGAAAATACTGGAACACAGATGAAAAAGGAACATATTACTGCGCCTCTTGCGGAAACTTACTTTTTAGATCGACTGCCAAATTTTCGAGCAGCTGCGGATGGCCTAGTTTTTTTGAACAAGACAACAAAAAAAGTGTTGTTTATAAAAATGATAATTCACTTGGAATGGAAAGAATCGAAGCACTTTGCGGACGCTGCGGCGGACATTTAGGCCACTTGTTTGACGATGGCCCGGAACCAACCGGAAAACGTTACTGCATGAATTCTATCGCTCTTGATTTTATTCCTGATAATAAATAATATACAAATGAAAAATATACTTTTAATCTGCCTTTTTGCTTTATCACAAAGTGGCTTTTCACAAAATAAAAAACCAGATTACGAAACTATTACACTTGGCGGAGGATGCTATTGGTGCGTTGAAGCTGTTTACGAAAATTTGGACGGAGTAAAATCTGTTGTTTCGGGATTTTCAGGAGGAAATGTAGCTAATCCTAGTTACGAGGAAGTCTGTACAGGAGAAACTGGTCATGCAGAAGTTGTACAAATTACGTACGACAAAAACGTAACGGATCTTAATGAGATCTTTAAAGTCTTTTTTACCGTTCACGACCCAACAACTTTAAACCGTCAGGGTGCTGATGTTGGAACGCAGTACCGTTCTGTAATCTTTTACAAAAATGCCGAACAGAAAAAAGCTGCCGAAAGCATTATTGCCCAATTGAATAAAGCAAAAGTGTACAATAATCCAATTGTAACAAAAATCGAACCTTATAAAGTTTTTTATAAAGCCGAAGATTACCATCAAAACTATTATGCAAACAATAAAAATCAGCCATATTGCAGAATGGTAATTCAGCCGAAAATAGAAAAATTTGAAAAGGTTTTTAAAGACAAGCTGAAAAAGAAACAAAACAGCTAATAGAAAAGGGGAAATGATTTTCATTTCCCCTTTTCTTATATATAGATTTTAAAACTATTGTTTTGCCACTTTTTTAAATCTCATCATTGGCACATTGCCCTCAATTAAATTTAGTTTTCCATCTTTATCAATAGAATAACTAGTGATTTTTTTCATTTGCTGCAAAAATTGCTGTTCTCCACCGCCTTCACAAAACATCATTGTAGTTGGCCCCGGCTCTCCAAAGGTTAGAGATTTTCCGTTTAAAGTATATAACGCGCTATAGCCGTTACAACCATTGCTGCCGTAAACTTTTGTTTCTTTTTGATCAAAAGTAAGCTGTGGTTTTTTGTTTGGATACAATCCTTCAAAAGCGATTCTTGGCCCCGAAATATATTCTAATTCCCAAGTTGTATCATAAATACTGGCAGCGCCTTTTGTCTCTTTTGATGCCATACACGAAGTTATTAATAAGGTTAAAACCGAAACAATTGCAATGGTACACTTTTTCATAAAATTTACTTTTTAAAAGATTGATATAATTAGTTTTCTTAAAGATTAAAATTATTGTACAATATTTCTTCTCAATATCCATGCCTTATTAAAAAATCCAGTCAAAAATAGTACGCTTTAGTATCAACTGAATTTTAACACCAATAGTAATTTTCTGACATCTAATTTACATTATTTTATTTAAAAAAATATTAATCAAGTATTTAAATTCCAATATGTGATTGCATTTTTTTGTAATTTGCATCAATCAAAAAATCAAAAATCATCAATAAAAAACCAAAAAAATGAAGCAATTTCTTTTATTCTTTGCCTTCTTAATTAGTGCATTCCAAATTCAGGCACAGGAAAACCTCCCAACAGATTATCTTTCAAAAGAATTTCACAAAGGCCGTCGCGAAGCTTTTAGAAACCTAATGCCGGCAAATTCTGCAGCTGTAGTTTTTTCTTATCCTGAAAGAGTTTTTTCAAAAGACATTAATTACAATTACCACGCAAATCCAGATATGTATTACCTCGCAGGTTATAAAGAGCCTGACGCAATTTTATTGATTTTTAAAGAAAAGCAGGGAACTGAAAAATATAATGAAGTCCTTTTTGTGAGAGAACGAAATGCCACAAGAGAAATGTGGACAGGAAGACGTTTAGGAATTGAAGGCGCAAAATCTAAATTAGGTTTTACAACAGTTTATAATGGGAAAGATTTTAGCAGCTTTCCTATTGATTTTAAAAAGTTCGACAAAATAATTTACGACAAAATCCCAACAGATCTTTCTGGCGACAACAATATTGACAATCTTCATGCATTAATTCAAACTTTTAGAGCAAAAGCAGAAATTATTCAAGAAAATGAAGCTTCTATAGATTTATTTACAAACATTACCAATTCACTTCGCGAAATAAAAACTCCCGAAGAAATGGTTTTAATGCGCAAAACCGTTAAACTTTCATGCATTGCGCATAACGAAGTTATGAAAGCAGTTGGCCCGGATATGAGCGAAAATGAAGCTGACGGAATCCACGCTTATATTCACAGAAAATATGGTGCCGAAGGCGAAGGTTATCCGCCAATTGTTGGTGCCGGAGCAAACGGATGTATTTTGCATTACGGAGAAAACAATGCCGTAAAAATCGACAATCAATTATTGTTAATGGATGTTGGTTCAGAATATCACGGTTACTCTGCCGATGTTACCAGAACAGTTCCGGCAAATGGAAAATTTACCGAAGAGCAAAAAGCAATTTATCAAATCGTTTATGACGCTCAGGAAGAAGTTTTTAAACTTTGCAAAGAAGGGACCCCAATTCAGGATTTAACCAAAAGATCCCGAGAAGTTGTGGCGGCAGGATTAATTAAGTTAGGAATTATTACAGATCCTAAAGATACCAGAATTTATTACCCACACGGTTGTTCACACTTTCTTGGTTTAGACGTTCACGATAAAGGAAACTATAGTGGAACCCTGAAAGAAAATATGATTTTGACTGTTGAACCTGGAATTTATATTCCGGCAAACAGTAAATGTGATAAAAAATGGTGGAATATTGGTGTTCGTATCGAAGATGATATTTTAATCAAAAAAGATTCCTACGAAAATCTTTCAGCAGAATCTCCAAGAAAATGGCAAGATGTTGAAGCTTTGGCAAAACAAAAAAGCACTTTTAATGAAATGAAATTTCCTAAGATATAGTTTGTTTTTTTTGCCACAGATTAAAAGGATTATAAGGTTTTTTTGAAAGCTTAAAACTTAAAAATATAATCTGTGAAAATCCTTTTAATCTGTGGCAAGAAAAAAACATTAAAAGCCTCATTTAACTTTTTAAGTGAGGCTTCTTTTTTGATTTTTCACGTACTTTGTATTCTAAATTAATTAAAAATGAAAGCACTTACCTTCTCTACTTTCGGAGATTCAAATGTTTTAGAATATATCGAAATCCCAAATCCTCAATTAAAAAACGATGAAATTTTAGTCAAGATGAAAGCCATCGGATTAAATTTTGCTGACGTTTACAGACGAAAGGGAAATTATCATTTAAAAGGGAACCCGCCTTTTATCGCTGGTTACGAAGGCGCAGGAATTGTTGTCGATGCCAATAATCATCCTGAATATAAAATTGGCGATCGTGTGGCTTTTGCCGATGCTCCTTTTGCAAACGCAGAATTGGTTGCCGTAAATATAAATCACGTCCTTCCTTTACCCGAAAATATTTCGTTTGAAACCGCAGCTTCTGTTTTATTACAAGGTTTAACTGCACATTATTTAGCAACAGACAGTCATAAAACGGCAAAAGGTGAAACAGTTTTAATTCACGCAGTTGCCGGCGGCGTTGGGCAAATTCTAACACAAATCAGCAAACTTCTAGGTGCAACTGTTATTGGATTAACCTCATCTGCCGAAAAAGCAAAAGTTGGTTTTGATCAAGGTGCAGATCATGTTTTTCTTTATAACGACGATTGGAAATCACAGGTCTTTAAAGTTGTTTCAAATGGCGTTGATGCTGTTTACGACAGTATTGGAAGCACTTTAAAAGAAAGCTTCGAAGTTACAAAAGAATGCGGACAAGTCGTTTTCTTCGGAATGGCGGGCGGAGATCCTGAACCTGTAGATCCAAGAATGTTAATGGATGGCTCGAAAACTTTAACTGGAGGCGATTTATGGAGTTATTTAAATTCTAAAGAAGAAAGAATTAAACGTGCCACTCAATTATTCAATTGGATTATTGAAGGAAAAATTAAACTTTCAGAACCAACTTCTTTCAAATTATCAGAAGGAAAACTGGCACATGATTTTCTCGAAAGCAGAAAAAGTACAGGGAAAATTATTTTGATTCCGTAATTTTTTTCGCCACGAATTCACGAATTATTCAAAATGAAATTCGTGAATTCGTGGCGATTATTTAATTAATTCTTGTATTATAGAGATATCCCTACGGGACATTTTTGCGTTTTGACATTCATGCATTTCTACCGGCATTTAACTCCTAACGTAGTTTTGATTACACGAATAAATATTGACAGAAAAATATCTCGGAGAGATTAAATATCGGTAGAAAAAACAATTAATAAATAAAATTTTGTCCCGTAGGGGCTACACAAATTACAGGGTGTATATTTTATAAATACTATTACAATTGATCAATTTCAATTTTCGTCAATTCAGATAATTCTAAAATCCTGCCAACATCATGTTTATTGGCAATAAAAAATAAATAATTATCACCATTCGTATTATAACTCATCAATTCAAAACCACGTTTTTCTAATGTTGATTGAATGTACGGAAATAAATCATGGCTATAGGTTTCTTCTGGATATTCGAAATTTAAATCTTCACCAATCATTTCAGAAATGAAATATTCAGCATCTTCGGGATCAAATTTCCAGTCACTGTTCCATGTATTTATGATTTCAAACAAATCATAATGTCCTTCAATAATTGTGTGATATTCTTTTATCTCTTTTTGATAATTTTTAAAAAGCTTTTTAGATTGCGTTTTCAGTTCTTTTTCTTCGATATTTTCTCTTGAAACTAATTTGATAAACTCTTCAAACGTTTCTATTGTAACTTCTTCATTTTCTATTAAATTTTCTGATGAAGGAAGTTCAACACTTTGTAGAATTTCGATATTTAAATACTGACAGATTCCCTGCAATACTATTTTAAAATCTTTAACTGCAATTTGTTGTGTTTCATTTTTAGGATTATTTATATCCAGTAATTCAGCATCCAATAAACCTTTTGTATAATCCAAAAAATGACTGCTTGAATATAAAATTTTGAAATCGTTTGTTTCCAGACTATTTGTGCAGCAAAAGAAGATTATAAAGTTATTGACAACCCTTTTTAAATATTTTTTTACTTCAGCACTCGGTTCCGAATAAAACTCAATATGTATAAAATCGTATTCTAAACCCTGTTCTATTGTTTCTTGGGAAAGAACCCCAATATCGATTTTTTTATAAAGTTCATTTAAAACCTCATAAGCATTATTAAAACCCGCTTTTTTAATCTCTGCTCTTCCTTCTTCATGATCGAGTGAACCGGGAAAACAATACAGATTAACAGAGACATTATCCTGAATTCCTTTTACTTTAAATTCAAGATTGGGCTGTTCATTATATAAATGCAAATAAATTGGATCTATAACATCAAAAGAAATAATCGATTTTGGATCATTATTTCTATTAAATAAATTGGAAAAGAAGTTTTTCATAGAATTATTACAGGCTTTTAATTTTCAGAATTGATCTTAGAATCAAATCTCAAAGAATTAAATATAACACTATTCTAATAAATAAAAAACCTGATCAAAAAATTACTTCAAAGATTCAGCAATCATCAAAGCACATTTTTCACCATCGATTGCTGCAGAGATAATTCCGCCGGCATAACCTGCACCTTCTCCACACGGATATAATCCTTTTATTTGCAAATGCTCTAAGGTATAAGCATCTCTCGGAATCCTAACTGGCGACGAAGTTCTGCTTTCCGGCGCATGCAAAATGGCTTCGTTGGTTAAATAACCGCGCATTGATTTTCCAAATTCCTTGAAACCTTCACGTAAAATCTGCGATAAAAACCCAGGAAAAACCTGCCCCATTTCAACCGAAGTTGTTCCCGGAACATAAGAAGTCTTTGGAATATCTGCCGAAACCTTATTTTGGGTAAAATCGATCATTCTTTGTGCCGGAACTTTTTGTGTTCTTCCAGCCAAATGCCAAGCTTTTTGTTCGATACTTTTTTGGAATTCAACTCCGGCCAAAGCACCAAATTTTGCAAAAGGTTTAAAATCTTCTAATTTCAATTCGATCACAATTCCGGAATTTGCCGTTGCCTGATCACGTTTAGATGGCGACCAGCCGTTTGTAACCACTTCACCCGGACTTGTCGCACAAGGCGCAATTACTCCACCCGGACACATACAGAATGAGTACATTCCGCGTCCGTTAACTTGTTTCACAATTGAATATGGTGCTGGCGGCAAATATTCGCCACGATAATCACAGCTATATTGAATACTGTCGATTAATTCCTGCGAATGTTCTGCACGAACTCCCAAAGCAAAAGGTTTAGCTTCAATTAAAATTTTCTTTTTATCCAGTAATTCAAAAATATCACGAGCTGAATGTCCAGTTGCTAAAATCAATTTGTTAGCCAGAATTTTATCTCCGTTTTGGGTTACGATTCCTTCAACTTCATTATTTTTCACCAAAATATCAGTAACTCTGGTATCAAACAAAACCTGACCACCAAACTCGATGATTTTATTTCGAATATCTTCAATGATTTTCGGAAGTTTATTTGTTCCGATATGTGGATGTGCTTCAACCAGAATATCTTCTGAAGCTCCAAAGGCCACCAAAAGCTCTAAAATTCTAGTTACATCGCCGCGTTTTTTAGAACGGGTATATAATTTTCCATCTGAATACGTTCCGGCTCCGCCTTCTCCAAAACAATAATTAGAATCTTCGTTAACGATATGTTCTACGTTTATTGCTTTTAAATCACGTCGGCGTCCGCGAACATCTTTTCCGCGTTCAAGCACAATTGGCTTTAAGCCTAATTCAATTAATTGCAAAGCCGCAAAAAGTCCGGCTGGACCTGCGCCAACTACAATTACTTCTTGGGCAGAAGAAACATCTTTATATAGAGGAAGCTCAATTTTAGTTTCCTGAAACGGTTCTCCTTTTAAATATATAATAACTTTCAAATTGATTTTAATCGCTTTTTGGCGCGCATCAATTGATCGTTTTAAAATGGTAGTATGCTGAATTTCCTGCGGAGAAACTTTTATTTGTTTAGACAAATAGTCTTTAAGCAACGATTCGTTTGCTGCAATTTCCGGTGTTACCTGAAGTAAAAGTTCTCTTGGCATTGTATCTTATTTATTCTATTAGCTTTTCTTTCTATGAAAAGAAGATGCAAAAATACTATTTTGAAATGAGATTTTATCAATTGTAAAATTTGCCCACAGATTTACGCAGATATAAACAGATTTTATGCTTAGCATTTTTTGTGATCTTTGTTCTTTTTAGCCACAGATTATTTGGATTAAAAAGATTTTTATCAACAGCGATTAGACGCACTGCAGTGCGTCTCTACAGAAAAAACTCAGAACCTCAGAACCTTTTTTTCAAACTAACCTTTGTACCTTTGCTTCTTTGAACCTTTGCACCTATAAAAAAAATGTCTAGAAAAATAAAACTGATTTGGGATTTCCGTGGTCCGGTTGCTGCAAAAACTGCAGAACATCATGAAATTCATCTGAAAGAATATATCGCAATCGAAAAATTACCTTTGAATATTACGGGTTTTACAATCATAAATGAAATGCATGCAATCGCATTTATGGTTGTAACCGATGAAAATATGATTCAGGTAAGAGATGCTTTGAAACCGCATCGTGGGGAAGTTTATACGGAGTAAAATTCCAAACTTGAAGAAATTCCAATAAAAAAATTCCAAATTCCAATGCTTTAGATTGCTTGGAATTTGGAATTTATATTTTTTAATATTCTATTATTTTTGGAATTTGGAATTTCAAAAATTGGAATTTAATTAGCGACCTCACTAATAAATTTAATACGCATTAATCGTAATTCGTCAATATCGTAATCACCGTCGAATTCTTTTAAAGCGTCTTCGATTTTATCTGATTCTGATTCCATGAAATAATCGTGAATTTCTTCCTGCTGATCGTCGTCTAGCATATCGTCAATCCAGTATTTGATATTTAATTTTGTTCCAGAATATACGATTTGCTCCATTTCTTTGATTAAAGCATCCATAGTTAAACCTTTCGCGGAAGCGATATCACTTAATGGAAGTTTTCTATCTATATTTTGAATGATGTATAATTTATTGGCAGAATTTACTCCGGTAGATTTTACAACTAAATCGTCTGGACGAATGATATCGTTATCTTCGACATATCTACTGATTAAGGTAACAAATTCGCCGCCGTATTTTTTAGCTTTTCCTTCACCAACTCCGTGAATGTTGTATAATTCAGTTAATGAAATTGGGTATTTTAAAGCCATGTCTTCGAGAGAAGGATCTTGGAAAACAACGAACGGAGGAACGCCTAATTTTTTGGCTACTTTTTTACGAAGTTCACGCAGCATTCCCATTAAAACTTCATCTGCAGTTCCAGATGATTTTGCTGATGCTACTATTGCTTCATCATCGGCTTCGCTGTATTCATGATCTTCAGACATCATAAATGAAACCGGTTTTTTGATAAAATCTAAACCTTCTTGTGTAATTTTTATCACACCATATGTTTCGATATCTTTTGATAAATATCCGGTTACAAGAACTTGTCTCAATAAAGCCATCCAATATTTTTCGTCATGGTCTGAACCTGAACCAAAATAAGGCTGTATATCTGTTTTGTGTGCTTTAATTACCGCATTGATTCGGCCAATTAAAGTGAACACGATTTCTTTTGACTTATAGATATGTTTGGTGTCGCGAACAATTTCAAGTAATTTAACAACTTGATCTTTAGCTTCAATTTTGCTTTTTGGGTTACGGACGTTATCGTCCATATCTGCACCTTCTCCGGTTTCGCTGTCGAATTCTTCTCCGAAATAGTGCAATAGAAACTTTCTACGCGACATTGAGGTTTCGGCGTAAGCCACAACTTCCTGCAAAAGCGCAAAACCAATCTCTTGTTCAGCAACTGGTTTTCCAGACATGAATTTCTCCAGTTTTTCTACATCTTTATAGGAGTAATAAGCGAGACAATGTCCTTCTCCTCCATCACGACCGGCACGACCCGTTTCCTGATAATAACTTTCTAATGATTTTGGAATATCGTGGTGAATTACAAAACGAACGTCTGGTTTATCGATTCCCATCCCAAAAGCAATTGTTGCCACAACAACATCAACATCTTCCATCAAAAACATATCCTGATGTTTTGCTCTCGTTTTGGCATCTAAACCTGCATGATAAGGAACCGCACTGATTCCGTTTACTTGTAAAACTTCGGCAATCGATTCTACTTTTTTACGGCTTAAGCAGTAAATAATTCCAGATTTGCCTTTATGTTGTTTGATAAACCGAATAATATCTGATTCGATATTTTTCGTTTTCGTACGTACTTCGTAATATAAATTGGGTCTGTTAAATGATGCTTTAAAAGTATTGGCATCAGACATGTCCAGATTTTTAAGAATATCTTCCTGAACTTTTGGGGTTGCAGTTGCGGTAAGTCCAATAATTGGCACTTTACCTAATTGTTTAATAATACTTCTCAGGTTTCTGTATTCCGGCCTAAAATCATGTCCCCATTCTGAAATACAATGTGCTTCGTCAATTGCAACAAAAGAAATAGGCACACTTTGTAAAAAGGCTACATATTCTTCTTTCGTTAAAGATTCGGGAGCAACATATAAGAGTTTAGTTAAACCAGAACTAATGTCTTTTTTTACTTGTGCAATTTCTGTTTTGGTAAGAGAGGAATTTAACACATGCGCAATTCCGGTTTCAGATGAAAGGCTTCGAATCGCATCTACCTGATTTTTCATCAAAGCAATTAAAGGAGAAACAACAATAGCTGTTCCGTCCTGAATTAAAGCGGGTAATTGATAACAAAGAGACTTACCGCCGCCCGTAGGCATAATTACGAAAGTATTCGTTTTACCTAAAATACTCGTAATGACTTGCTCCTGCAAGCCTTTAAATTGGCTAAAGCCGAAATACTTCTTTAATTCCTTGTGTATTTCAATTTCGTTTGAATTCATTCTTTATTTAAATGGATATTTTTGTATAAATTTGCAACACATAAAGATACAACTTTCTTTTATACATACAAATTTTAAATATTCTGTTTTGATCTCAAAAGAAAATATACTGGCAATCGCCAAAAAAACCATACTCTCTGAAAGTGAAGCAATTATAAAATTAATTGATTTTCTGGACGAAAATTTCTTCGAAGCAACACAACGTATTTACGAAACTAAAGGCCGATTGATCGTTACCGGTATAGGAAAAAGCGCCATAATTGCTCAAAAAATGGTGGCTACTTTTAACTCTACGGGAACACCTTCAATGTTTTTGCATGCTGCAGAAGCAATTCACGGTGATTTAGGAATGATTCAAAATGACGATATCATTATCTGTATTTCAAAAAGCGGTAATAGTCCAGAGATCAAAGTTTTGGTTCCGTTATTAAAACGTTTTGGAAATACCTTAATTGCTATTACAGGAAATGTAACTTCATTTCTGGCTAAAGGCTCAGATTATGTTTTAAACACAACAGTTGACACAGAAGCCTGTCCTATAAATTTAGCCCCAACAAACAGTACAACAGCTCAACTTGTAATGGGCGACGCTCTGGCAGTTTGCTTAATGGAAATGCGCGATTTTAAACCAGAGGATTTTGCGGTTTATCATCCGGGAGGTGCTTTAGGAAAAAAACTTTTGCTTCGTGTAAAAGATATGATCGAGCATTCGTTAAAACCAGCCGTAACTCCAGATACTTCAATCAAAAAAGCGATCTTCGAAATTTCTGAAAAAAGACTTGGGGTTACTGCAGTTATTGAAGACAATAAAATTGTTGGAATTATTACAGATGGTGACATTAGAAGAATGTTAAACGACCGCGATACTATAGCAGATTTAACGGCTAAAGATATTATGTCAAAAAATCCTAAATTAGTCTCTTCAGAAACTATGGCGGTTGATGCTTTAAATATATTAGAAGATTTTTCTATCACACAGCTTATCGTGGCTGACAACGGCGAATACAAAGGAGTATTACATTTACATGACATTTTAAAAGAAGGAATCGTATAATGGCAAAGAAAAACCTTGGCGAGATGTCATTTTTAGATCATCTTGAAGAATTAAGATGGTTATTAGTTAGAAGTACAATTGCAATATGTATTATGGCATTTGTTACTTATTTTGTTAGTGATTACTTATTTGATGTAATCATTTTAGGTCCAACAAGACCAAGTTTCTTTACTTATGTGTGGTTTTGCGACTTATCACATCAATTAGGATTTGCCGACAGTATTTGTATTACTGAACTAAATTTCATTATCCAAAACACTGAAATGGAAGGACAGGTAAATATATTTGTCTGGATGTGTCTTTTAGCAGGTTTCATACTAAGCTTCCCTTATATTTTATGGGAACTTTGGAAATTTATCAGTCCGGCCCTTTATGAGAAAGAAAGAAAACATGCTAAAATTTTTATCTTCACTTCTTCACTACTTTTCTTTTTAGGAGTAATTTTTGGTTATTATGTAGTAATACCAATGTCAGTGAATTTCGTCGCTACTTTCTCTATAAGTGATGTTGTTGTAAACCAATTTACTATAGAGTCTTATATGGGAATGGTAAAAACGAGTGTTCTGGCCAGCGGCCTGTTTTTTGAACTGCCTATTATTATTTATTTCTTAACAAAACTAGGATTAGTAAGTCCTGATTTTTTGAGAAAATATTGGAAATATGCTGTTATAATAATTCTAATTATTGCTGCAATTGTGACTCCGCCAGATGTTGTGAGCCAGACTATTGTAGCTATCCCAATGCTGATTATTTACGAAGTGAGTATCCTGATTTCAAGGATTGTTTATAGAAATAAATTAAAAGAAAATAATGTCTGAATTAATTCAAGAATTTAACGACTATCGTTCTAAAATGAACGAAAAATTATTAGCTGACAACAACAAAATTGTAAAGCGAATTTTTAATCTTGACACCAATGCTTATGCAGAGGGAGCACTTGATGTAAAAACAAAAGAACTTTTAGGTTTAGTTGCATCGGCAGTTTTGCGTTGTGACGACTGTGTAAAATACCATTTAGAAACGAGTTATAAAGAAGGTGTTTCTAAAGAAGAAATGATGGAAGCAATGGGAATTGCAACTCTTGTTGGAGGAACAATCGTAATTCCGCATTTAAGAAGAGCTTACGAATTCTGGGAAGCTTTAGAAGAAGCTGGAAAATAAATAATTGTTAATACGTTTAACTCTTGAATCGTTTATTCGTTAATTTGCACCGAATAAACGATTTATCGATTAAACGATTAAACTTAAAAAATGAAATTAAGAGCCGATAATTTAATAAAAACCTACAAAGGCCGAAGTGTTGTAAAAGGAATTTCTGTTGAAGTAAACCAAGGAGAAATCGTTGGGCTTTTAGGGCCAAATGGTGCCGGAAAAACAACTTCATTTTATATGATCGTAGGATTGGTAAAACCAAATTCAGGAAACATTTATCTTGATGATCTAAATATTACCGATTATCCTATGTACAAACGTGCACAGCAAGGAATTGGTTATTTGGCACAAGAAGCTTCTGTTTTTAGAAAATTAAGTATTGAAGATAACATTTTAAGTGTTTTACAATTAACTAAACTTTCTAAAGAAGAGCAGATTGCTAAAATGGAAAGTTTGATTGAAGAATTCAGCTTAGAACATATTCGAACTAACCGCGGCGATTTACTTTCTGGAGGGGAACGTCGTCGTACCGAAATCGCTCGTGCCTTAGCAACAGATCCAAAATTTATTTTATTGGATGAGCCTTTCGCCGGAGTTGACCCGGTTGCGGTTGAGGATATCCAAAGAATTGTAGCGCAGTTAAAAAACAAAAATATTGGAATCCTGATTACAGATCACAACGTTCAGGAAACTTTAGCAATTACAGATAAAACATACTTAATGTTTGAAGGAGGAATCCTAAAAGCGGGAGTTCCGGAAGAATTGGTAGAAGATGAAATGGTTCGCCGTGTTTATCTTGGACAAAACTTCGAACTTCGTAAAAAGAAACTGGAGTTTTAAAAAAAGTGGTCAGTGTTCAGTTTTTTTTTAGTAATCAGTTTTTTGACTGAACACTAGAAAACTGAACACTGATCACTAATCTAAAATACGATGAATTCAGAAAAACCAACTCAGGAAGATTACGACAATTGGCACAAAGATCCAAACAATTGGTATTTGGGATGCTTTTATTATAACCCGAAAGACAAACGATTGCTTCCGCCAAAAAGAATTCAATGGATGGGATATACAGTAAATTTTGCGAATCCTTATTCAGTTTTAATTTTTCTAGCTTTCATTGCCTTAATTCCGCTAGCGCTTTTATTTTCAAAATAATATTCAATCTCAATTTTCATTCCCGGCAAACTCAAAACTGCGACTAAAAACTACTCAACGGTAATAAACTGCAGCTGTTCTAAATCGCCATTGTAAATATTAACATCAACCCGATGTTTGATTCCCGGCAGAGAAGCTTTTTCTGTAAACTGCCAAAAAAGCCAGTCATCTTCGATTTTTTCTCGGTAGAAATTATAGTTGGCAATCCAAAACAAATATTCTCCAAATTCTTCTTTTAAGAAATCAGAATAATATCTTTCTCCTGAATAAATTATTGGGCGTACCTGATAATGTTTTTCTACTTTAGTTAACCAACGCTTTAAACCTTTTTTTAAACTGTCCAGAGATTGATTTTTTGGTAGTTTCTCTATATCTAAAACTGGAGGCAGGTCGCCTTTTTGCAATTTTACGGTTTTAATAAAAAGATTGGCCTGCTCTATTGAGTTTTCGTTTGGACGATAATAATGGTAAGCGCCGCGTATAATTTTATTTTCTTTAGCACCTTCCCAATTACGTTTAAACTGACCATCAACACGATCGTTGCCGGCAGTCGCACGAATGAAAACAAATTGTACGGGATATTTTTCGTCCAGAATTTCAACTTCATCCCAATCGACTTTTCCCTGAAATTCAGATACGTCAATTCCAACCACTTTTCCTTTATGATTTTCGAGAACGCGAATATTCCTCACATCAGAAAGATGTTTGTCTACCTCATCTTCATCTAAAACTTTTTCAGATTTAAATCCTAAATAATAAGCTAGTCCTTTGCGATAGTGATAAACAATTCCGATAAAAAGAAGCGCAAAGAAAATCAATAAAAGAGATCGAAAAAACCTACTCAGAAGCGATCTCCCAGCTGGTTTTCTCGAATATGTTTTACGATAAGTCGTTTTTCTTGCCATTCGGATAAAACTACTTTTTTTTCAAAAACAAATTATTTACGATCGATAGTAAAACGTAAAAAATGATGATTAACGGAACGGCTCCAAAATGGAATAATAAAAGTAAAACGAAAGAAATCAAAAGAAATACGATCTGCAAAGCATTGTCTTTCAAATTAAACTTCTTCACTTTTAAAGAGAACAACGGGATTTCTGCATTCAAAATATAAGCACTGCATAAAGTAATGGCCAATAAAACCCAGTGATTGGTTAAAATTTCGAAAATCATTAATGATCCTGAAAATTCAATAACCAAAGGAAGACTTAAAATAAACAAAGAATTTGCAGGTGTTGGAAGCCCTATAAACGAATCTGTCTGACGTGTATCGATATTAAAATTGGCTAAACGGTAACAAGAACCCAATGTCACTATAAATCCTAAAAAAGGAATATATACTGATGAAATTATATCATGTGGATTTGCGCTTTTCAAAAACAAACTGTACATAACATAACCCGGAGCAACTCCGCTGGTTACCATATCTGCCAATGAATCTAACTGCAAACCAAGCGGGCTTGAAACTTTGAATAATCTGGCAAAAAAACCATCAAAAAAATCAAAAAAGATTCCTAAACAAACCATGTAAAAAGCCATTTCGAAATTGGCCTGAGAAATAAAAACTATTGCAACGCATCCACAAAAAAGATTAATTAAGGTAATTAAATTCGGAATGTACTTTTTAATATTCATGTTTTATAAATTTTTGATAATCTTGGAGAACAAATTTAGCATAATATGCACATGAAAAACGTGTTTTCGCAATTGTTTTTTATTTGAAATTCTAACTTTCGCAATATTTCTAAAAAGGAAGAAATTAGATGGGTAAAATATTATATTTTTGATGAAAATTAAAAACAGGCATTAGTCTGCAAAAAAACAGCTTTTGAAAAAACTTTCTGTGTTTTTATTATTTTGGAGTTTAACTTCGCAATATGCACAAACCGTTCGAAAATATTCGAATGAGTTTATGAATATTGGTGTCGATGCTGCAGCGTTGGGAATGTCTAGTGCTGTGACTGCTTCTACAAATGATGTAAATGCTGTTTATTGGAATCCGGCTGGTTTAACGCATCTGGAAGACCACCAAGTTTCGTTAATGCACGCTAGTTATTTTGCCAATATTGCGCAATATGATTTTATTGGCTACGCAAGTCCTATTGATGATCGAAGTGCCTGGGGAATTTCGATGATTCGTTTTGGAGTTGATGATATTATGGATACGACTCAATTAATCGACAGTCAGGGAAATATTGATTACAACAGAATTCGTTTATTTTCTACAGCCGATTATGGTTTTACTTTTTCATATGCCAGAAAACTTCCTGTTGAAGGATTTCAATATGGTGTAAATGCAAAAATTATCCGAAGAGTGATTGGAAAATTTGCCAATTCATGGGGTTTTGGTTTTGATGTTGGACTTCAGTTTGAACATAACGACTGGAAATTTGGATTGATGCTGCGCGATATTACGACAACTTATAATGTTTGGAATATTGATGAGGAAGAATATGCAAAAATTGCCAATGCGATTCCGGGAGAAAATAACGAATTACCAGAAAGTACCGAAATTACTTTACCAAAAGCGCAATTAGGAGTTTCTAAAAAATTTGAATTCCATGATGATTACAGCCTTTTGGCGGCAGGAAATTTAAACATGCGTTTTGAACAGACAAACGATATTATTTCGTCTAAAGCTGTGAGTATTGATCCTTCACTTGGTTTTGAATTTGGCTATACCGATATTGTCTTTTTAAGAGCCGGAGCTGGAAATTTTCAAAATGTGATGCAGTTAGATAATAGCGAAAAATTAAGTTTTCAACCTAATATTGGTCTTGGATTTAAATACAAAGGCATTCAGATTGATTACGCTTTAACTGATTTAGGAAATCAAAGTGCGGCTTTGTATTCTAATATTTTCTCTATAAAAGTTGATCTTGGTATTTTTAGATAATAAACTTCTTAAAATTTTAAATTATGAAAAAAGTCCTTTTACAAAAAACACTTTTTAGTTTACTATTATTACTAAGTTTTACTATTGGTTTTGGTCAAAACATACCATTATCAAAATACGCTAAAATAAGCGTCATTACCTGCGGATTAGGGAATGAAACGTATTCTTATTTTGGACATACTGCCATTCGTGTTGCAGACCCAATAAACAATCTTGATGTAGTTTATAATTACGGTGCTTTTGATTTTAGAACACCCAATTTTGTTGCCAAATTTACAAAAGGTGACTTGCAGTATTTTGTAGTCGCTCATTCATTTGCGGATTTTCTAAATGATTATACTTATGAAAAAAGAAGTGTTTTTGAGCAGGAATTACTTCTTTCTCCTGAATTAAAACAGAAACTTTTTGATAAATTAAATACTGTTTTATTATCCGAAGAACGTTACTATACTTATAAGTTTATTGATAAAAATTGTACATCGATGGTTGTTGATGTTATCAATTCAACTTTAGGCGGAAATGTAATTGTAAAAAAGAATGATACTGATAAAACTTATCGCTCTGTTTTGTTCCCTTATTTTAAAGGGCATTTTTATGATCAATTGGGAACCAGTATTATTTTTGGAACTAAAGTAGATCAATTAGCCACTAGAATTTTTCTTCCTTTTGACTTAAAAAATAGTTTAGACGAAACAACCTTTCAAGGTCATCTTTTAGCGGGAAAGAGTAAAACACTTTTAAGTTTTGAGAAAGAAACTCCAACTTCTTGGTGGAATAACATTTATACTTATTTACTTATTTTAGGGTTTGTAGTTGTTGTACACAACAAAATTGTAGATAAAATCTATCTTTTGATTTTATCTTTAATGGGAATCTTTTTTGTTTCGGTTGGATTTTATTCTTTTCACCAAGAACTGGCGATGAATTATAACGTGTTACTATTTAGTCCGCTTTTACTGCTTTTGATTTTCTTTTCTATTGTAAAGAACAAAAGATGGACTTATAGATTTGCTGTTTTACATTTAATTTTTCTAGTTGTCTACAGCCTATTTATGATCAATAAGGCACATTTTTTAATTGTACTGCCAATGATCATTACAAGTGGTTTTGTTTTGGTAAGGGTTGTAATACGAAATGTAAAACGTATACCAATAATAATCTAACATTATTGGCCTCTGTAAAATAAAACAGTTGTAATTGTTTTAAAAGTAATACTTAAATCAAGGAAAACACTTCTGTGTTTGATGTAGTATAAATCATATTGCAGTTTTATCAAACTTTCATCAATCGATTCTCCATAGGAATAATTTACCTGTGCCCAGCCGGTAAGTCCCGGTTTAATTACATGGCGAGTTTCGTAAAAAGGCATTACTCGGGCTATTTCCTCCACAAAAAATGGTCTTTCGGGTCTTGGGCCAATTACAGCCATATCTCCTTTTAAAATATTATAAAACTGCGGTAATTCGTCTATTCTGGATTTACGCATGAATTTTCCAAATGGAGTAATTCTTTTATCATTAAAAACGGCAAAAACAGCACCATTTGTTTCAGAAGCTTCAATCATGGTTCTGAATTTATAAATCTTAAAAACATTGCCGTTCTTTCCAACGCGGTCTTGTGTATAAAAAAGACTGCCTTTGTTTCCGATAAGATTTGCGATAGAAATAAAGGGAATGAAAACCGTGCAGATTATTAAACCTGTAAAAGAGAACAAGAGTTCTATGAAACGTATTAAAAACAAATACAATTTATTGTTATTGCTGCGGCTGAAAGGAAAAAAACGATAAAAATCACGAGCTATATAATGTACAGGAATACGTTGTGTTTTGCTTTCGTAAACTTGTGTATATTCTCGAATTACATTTCCGGATTCTAGTAAGTGAAGTAATTGCTGGTATAAATCGGCGGTGATTCCATCGGTTTTTTGAGAGGCAATTACAATTTCTGAAACGTTATTTTTGATTACAAAATCTTCTAATTCACTTTTATCAATTTCTTTTACATAATGAAAATCAGAATTTGTTGTAGAAAGAGAATCGGAATTAACAAATCCTATAATTTTATAATGCGGGTCAACATTTTCCAATCCTAATACTAATTCCTCCACCTCACCTTGATCACATATTAAAACTACATTTTGAGAAAAACGATGTGATGCCAGAAATAATGCATAGAAAAAACGCCATAATAGAACTGTAAAAACTAATGTGAAATAAAAGATTAATATTACTAGTCTTTGCTTTGGGAGTTCAGGTGATAAAATCGGTGTAAGAAGATATACTAAAACTGTTGAAGATACTGAAAGGACAACACTTTTGAGTATTTGAAACTGATTACTTGCAACCTGTAGATTATACATTTCGAAAATCGTTCCAAAAATATATAGATATCCAACAAGGATTATAGGTCGATAAATAGTCTGTATTTCGAAAGCAAAATAATGATAGTCAAAAAAGAAACTTAAGAAATACAATGTAGACAAAACGAAAATAGTATCAAAAGCAAAAAGCAAAACTTTTCGTTCTGAAATTTCAAAATGCATTTTATTAGTTGAACGCATATTATGGCAGGTTTAGGGGCTTAAACTTGGGGCAAATGTATTATAAAAAACGAAACTTACTTTAGGTTATTACTTGTTTTTTCAGGAATCTTAACTTGTACTGAAAGAAGTGTAAGAGCATACACAAAAGCAGGAGCAGCAATTCGCATAGCAGCGTGATTTATAGTAAGAAGCCAAAAAAGAAAGAAAGAAAAAAAATACAAATGCTGTTGATTGTTTATATAAATTACAAATGGAACAATAAACAAAATCAAAAAACCAAAAATTCCAAATAAACCATGCTCGCTTAACATACGCGATATTTCGTTATGAGCGGCAACTGATTGTCCTAGTGATTCTTTTCTTATGTCTTTTCCCATTCCTGCACCAATTCCTAAAATCGGATTCTCCAAAAACAATTCTAAATCAGCACCAATAATAGCTTCTCTTCCTCCTAAACGATCATTCTTTTCTCGTCCTTTAGCATCTTTATTCGCATATCTTTTTTCAATAAGCCCTCTAGTTTGCGATGAAGTATAACTCCAAATCCCCATTCCAAGAACACTTATAAGTAATAAAATTAGACCTACTTTATTTTTTCCTCTTTTATTTGATAAATAATACAGTAAGAATAACAAACAAATAATCATTACCACTCCTGTTATTACTCCTCCTCTTGAAAAAGTTGCTATTGCTCTGTAGCTTACAAATATTAACAAAATACTGTTTAAGACTATTTCTTTTTTTGACTTTGAAGAAAGAGCAAATTGTGAAAAAAATATAAATATTCCCAATCCCAAAATTGTTGAAACTTGATTAGGGCCGAATCCTCCTGAAGTTTCAAAATTCGACTGCGTTCCTGTTACAACATCTCTCACACTTGGATTATATAAAAATAAATATGTGATTGTTGTAATTATAGGTAAGCCCATAACAATTAGAACATTTTGTAAGTTGGAAAATAATATCCTTCTTTTATACATATAAATTGATGCAATTGCCAAACACAGGGGGCCTGATAAATTAAAAACTAAAGCTTTTCTAATGTCTGTATTTAGATTTTCGGAGACAGTTGTAACCAAAATACCTGGAATTAATAATAATAAAAAAACCAAATATACTGATGCGTTTATCGAAAAATTACTGTAGATCATTCCAATAAGCATAAAAAAGATAACGAGAAACTTGACATATTCATTATTAAAATTACCTCCTGTCATCCTCAAGAAAACCTCAACACCTACTAAATAGGCTACTACTAAAAGTACTTCATTATTTTTATTTTTATTTCTAACAATAAATAGAAGTCCTAATACTGGTACAAGAAGCCCATAAATTTTAGATAAAAAAGGCACAACAAAAATAGCCAAAGCAATAGCAGCATGAATCAAGACAAGATGACTATATGATAATGTTTTTTTCATGATTAATTACTTTTGTACAAAAGTATCAACTTATTAATTACTTCTTCTTCTGAATAATTATTAAGTATTGATTGTTTTAAATTTTTGACAACTCTCTTTCTTAATGGTTCGTTTCCTGTTATTTTTAATAACTGAGATTTTACTTCCAATTCATTTTCCGGGTTAAATAATAAACCGGAATAATCATTTTTTATAATTTCAGAACAATAACCAACATTTGTAGTAACAACAGCTAAACCTGCTAAACCATATTCTAACAATGTTACCGGAAAACCTTCTTCTGTTGAGGATAAAACTCCAATTGTTCCTTGAGATAAAACATAAGGAATGTCATTTCTTTCGCCATACAAATGTATATGTTTTTCTAAAGAGTTTGATTTGATAAATGACTTTATGGATTCTGAATAAGCATCAAAATAATCTTTTCCTATTAAATGCAAACTCCAATCTGAATCTTTTAATCCTAATTCAAAAAAAGATTTTAGAATTAAAATATGATTTTTAGGATTTTTTAAATTTGCTAAAAAAACAATCCTTTTTCCCTCTATTCCCTTTAAATTGGTAGTTTTTTCCAAGTCATTTTTTTCGGTGGTAAAATTAGGAACAAAGGTTACTCTTTTACATAGCATATTTTTTTTATTCCATTCTTTCAATTGATTACTAACTACAAAAATTGAATAAAAAAAAAGAGACAAAGAAATTAAGGTTTTGTTTTTAAATTTTGATTCTTTTATTCTGGTTCCGTAATGATCATGCCAAAATATTTTAATTCTTGGCAAAGTCAATTTTACTAAAACTGCAATAAAAAATGAAGAACCATGAGCATGTATAATTTCAACTTTATTGCTTTTTATATATTTTCGCAGTCTAAAAGTGCTTTTTATATCTATCGCTTTTTTTTTATTTAAAAACAAATAAGATACCTTACCATTTATCTGTTTAACCAATTGGCCTTGTTTCCTTGTAGCTATTAAGCCTGAAAATTTTATTTTTCCAGATAAGGCATTTGCATAATTTACTGCCATTCTTTCAGCCCCGCCTGCTTCTAAAGAATCTATTATTTGAACAACTCTCATTTTATAATCAGTTTTTCTATTTCAGTTTCAAAAACCTCAGTAGTATAATTTTGGGACCATTCAGCAGCTAACTTACCTATTTTAATATAATTGGTTTGATCTAAAAGTAAATTTTCAATTCGCACCAAATCTTTCTCTAAATTCATTTCCAGCAAAATTCCTCTTTTACCTTTATCAAGCATATATGATATACATGAAACGTTTGTAGACAAGGGAACATTACTCCAAAACATTCCTTCAGCAACAGCTTTTGGCCAACCCTCGCTTTTTGATGGTAAAATAACAAAATGACTTCTTTTATAAGCATCTTTTATAATATCCTGATTTTGATTCCCATGTAAAAAAACCAAATCCTCAAGCTTATTTTCTTGAATATAATTTTCTATATTATTTCTTTCCGGTCCTTCGCCAAATATGTTGAGCATAACCTTGGTTTCTTTTTTAACTAAACCATTTATTAGTTTTAAAGCATACATTGGATTTTTACCTGTAACTAAACTTCCCACAAAAACAAATTCTGCTCCCAGGTTTAAGTTTCTCTTTTGTATTACTCCTTTTTCATAATCTGAATAAGTTGCCGTAAAAAAAGACTTTATATTTTTTGATTGATTTTCCCATTCGCCATACACTAAAACCTGCATATTTCGGGTTAAAAATGTATTATTTAATATATATTTTTGCAAATTATAAGTCCAAGGCTGTTTACTTTTTGGGTCCCAGTTTCCTGCATATTTTGCTGTTTTTATTTTATTAGGAAAAAAAACCTGAACGAAACAACTAATCAATCCTACATTTCCAGGACAGCGTAAATGAATATGATCAGAATTTTGCATTGCCATAAATATTTTCCAGATTATCAAGGGTAAATTGAGCATGCTTTTTAAAATCCGTAAAGGACGATTAAATGCTAAAGCAGGTATTTCATTAAAACTTATTTTAGAATGTTGATAAGCCAAATCAATATTCCCTCCTTTTTCTTTACTAAAAGGAGCTACAATAGTAACATTATCAACATGTTTTAACCAAATATTCATCTCTCTAATATAAGGTCCATAGCCTAATAAGAGCGAATCATCTTTATAATGAATAACGTGAGTAATGATGGTAAAGTTCATGGAGTTTGAATTTTTATTTAATAACTGATAAGGTTTCAATTATTTTTTTCATTACTGTGCAATAGCTATCTGTTCCAAATTTTTTCAAATATGTTTTTCTTGCTTCGATTCCCATATTAATGTGATTATCAAAATTATTCTCAACGTTTTCAAATAATGAGATCATTCCTTCTAAAGTTGGATTAAATTTAAAACAATCTATTTCATCTTTAAGTTCTTTAGTCAACCCCGTATTATTTGAAATTAGTAGTGGTGTATGGTTCATCATTGACTCCAAACCAACTGTTGGTAAATTATCAAATTTTGACGGTATAATTGTGTAGTGACTTTTGTTTAAATACTGATCTATTTCGTTATAGGATAATGCTCCTTGAAAATTTATATCCGTATTAACATTACATAATTTCAATACTTGATCATATTGACTTCCGCTTCCAGCAATATTTAGAATAATCTTCGACATTTGAAACTTCTTTTTATAAGCTAAAAAAGCATTTATTAATTCAATAATTCCTTTTGAGGGTTCTAAACGTCCCAAATAAGAAATTACAATAAAATTCGAATCCATAACTATTTTTCCACTGAATCTATCTCTCATTGGGTTAAGAATTTTTACACTATTCTTACATTGAAAATATTTCTTCAAATCTTCCCTAGCAAAATCTGAAGGACATATTATCAAGTCAGCAAACCATTTATAAAGTAATTTCTTTCTGTTTTTTTTAAGGTTCTTTTTAAAAGATGATACCGAAACATCTTCATTAATTTGACTTGATAATGTATGATAATAAGGAAGGGTTTTAACTCTTCCTAACGAAAGTATTTTTGAGACTATTGTAGTAATATTAACATTTACAAAATGACTTATTACAATACTTGGCTTGTATTTAAGATAAATTTTTGCATACCAAAGCGCATCAGAAATTTTAACAGGTCGGTTTTCTGTTGGCCAAGAATAAACTAATAACTCTCCCTTATCAATATTTTCTCTGAATGGTTTACTAAAAAAAGGTTTATGAGATATAAAGACAACTCTTCTGCCATCATTAGCCAAACTTTGAGCTAAACAATAACTCATATAAGCAAATGACCCCTTGGTATAATTATGTGCAATTAAAATTGTTTTCATTTTTATATTTCATTAAAACTGTCAAATTCACATCTTCGGCTTGTGAATCATACCTCGAATGCTTTCTATACAAAATTACATTTTATAAAAATCAATATTTTGACAAACGATATTTTCGAGTCCATATTTTTTAAGAACTTGTTCTCTGGCTTTTTTACCTATTTCTTTTGCTTCTTGTTTATTAAATAAAATCCAAATGATTTTTTCAGCAATATCCTTTGGGCAGTAAGGATCACATAATAATCCAGTCTTATAATTTTCTATAGCCTCAGGACCAGGTCCCAATTTTGTAAAAACAACTGGTTTTTCCATAGCCATTGCTTCAGGTGCAACTAATCCCTGAGTTTCCATATGAGAAGGGAATACGCAAACCGAAGCACTTGAATATGCTTTCGGAATATCAGAATAAGGAATAGCCCCATGAAAATTAATACTTTTAGAAATTTCTCCAAGTTTTATTAATTCTTTGTCCTTCAACATTTTTATATAGGATGTGCCATCTGAAAAAAACCAATCTCTACCATAAATTTCTAATGTTGCGTTCGGAAATTCTTTCTTAACGAATGGAAGAGCCTGAATCAACTGGCGTATTCCTTTTTTTTCGCAGACCGTTCCAGCAAAAACAATCTTGTTGTCAGATTCATTTTCAATTATTGGTTGAAAAAAATCTGTATCAATAGGATTGCTTATGTAAGCTATTGGTTTATTATTATAGCTTAAATATTGTTCCGTATGTTTTTTTACATATTGAGAAACGGCAATAAAAGCATCTGCTTTACTAAAAGATTTTTTTTCCTGAAATCCTTTCCATTTATTAATTTTCCTGTTTTCACTTTCAGCAAAAAAATGATGTCCTCCGTGTAAACGGATAATGTATTTTATATCTTTTATTTTAGAAAGTAAAGCAAGTCCAAGTTCAGAAGATTCAATGATGTGTATCGGATTTTCTTTATGAATCTCTTTAATTTTTTTATTCAGTGCCTTCGAATTAAAATACCAGGAAAATCCTTTTATTGTGCTTTTTTTTAATCGATAAACATTTATTCCTTCTACAATTTCAGATTCATTATTTGGAGTATAGTTAATTCCGATAACTGATATTTGAAAATCTTTTTTAGCCAACGAAACTGCCAGCGTTTTAACAAAACTGCCTATTCCTCCATGGGGATGCCCTTTTTTTGGAAATTCATTAGTTATGAAACAGATGTGCATATCTATCTAATTTATTATTTTGCGAATATTATTAGATGCATTTTTATAATCTCCAAGTATTATTTCTTTCCAATGGATCATATCAACATTCTTGTTTATCTGCAAAACAACCTTTTGAGCAATTTCATCTTTACTATTCAACCAAATAATGGAATTTTCATTTGGCATACTTCTAAAATGTTGAAATTGATAAATGGTTTTTACAGACCAATCTTTCACGTTTTTATTTGACTGGTCATAATTAATAAATATACAGGGCTTATTAAACATTTCAAAATCAAAAGCCATAGTAGAACCAACATTTATAACTATATCAGAATAAAATGCTGTACTTACTAACAACTTTACATCGTCGAAAGTTGGATAAACTGTATTCCACTCTTTTGATTTACTGAAATACCATAAGGGCGGTGCTTCTTTAATTAAATCTTTGTATTGCTCTACGATCTTATCAAATCTTCCTGAGAAATCAACCGGGCATCTTCTTAATAAAATTTGATATTCATTCTGCAAATTTGCTTTGATAATTTCCTCGGCTATATCTTTCAAATAACTTGGATCATCTGGAGAAGTTTTAGTGTCATCCCCAGAAAAGCAAATAATTCTTTTGTTTAAATCTAAATTATATTTCTGATAGAAAATTTCTTTATCAATTATATTTTTTGGTTCATCGTAAAACTCAAACTGTGGAGTTCCTGTAATATGAATATTTTCTGTTGGAATTTCAGGATAATATAGTTTCAATTCATTTTTCATATAATCAGACCACACTAAATAATTCTCTGCACGCAATGCTAACCGAGCTTTAGGCAAATTATCCCAAGAATAAATCACAGTACTTGTTTTAATTCCCAAATCAATTGCTGCAGCAAAAATTGGAGCTGCATTTAATGCTCTTTGATGTGAACAGAAAACATGATCAATTTGGGCATGTTTCAGAATATTTCTTACTTCATTGTAAAATGAATTTTGACGAATAGCTTTCTGATACATTTTTTCAAGTTTTAAAATGCTTGAATACTTTTTAAAAAAGACTGATAATAACTCTATTACCTTATAGAATATCTTTTTTGAAAATCCTTTCTGTTTCCAATTCCAATTTGTTAATAAGGTTGGATTATTAACTTTAGAATTGTTGTAATATAATCTTGACAGACAAATTAATTCTCTTAAAAACTTTTCTCTAACAGACTCCCTATAGGATGGAATTAAAAATTCCTCATTAATTGGAATGTTTTTCTTAATAGCTGTTATGGTTTCTGGATCGAAATTATGAAACAGAATTGTATCTTTTTTTAAATTACTGAAAACATTAGAATAAAGATAATTTCTAATTCCAACTCCATCAGGAAACAGCAATACTATTTTATTTTTTTCCATCGAAAAAAGATTATTTCTTAAAAAAATCTTTTAAAATTCTTTCCGTAAACTTCTTTGAACCAGCATCATTCATATGGCCACAGGATGCAAAGTATTTATCTTCAATTACAACATTTTCATAATTATGAATTTCAGGATATATTTTTTTTACCTTATCAAAGTAATTCATTCCTTTAGTATTTTCACACATTGGTGTCATCACTGAAATGAAATTAATGTTATTAGCTTTGCAAATATTTTTAATTTCTTCGTAATATTTATTGTGTTTTAATGGGTTTAAATTGACAATATTATTTTTCATATTGCCATTTTTATGTTTTACCAAAGGATAATAACCCAAATTATCTAAAGCGTTTGTTTTTTTATCAATTGAAATAAAAAAAGTTTCTCTAAACCCTATTTTGCCATCATATTTAATATATCTATAAAATGGAATGTAATAGAGTTCATTAAAATCTGCTTCATTTGAAAAGTGATCTTTAATAACTTCTGAATTATGAATATAAGGCAGGAATCTTGCAGAAATCCCTTCTGCCTGATGTTCATTAGACAAATTCAAGTCGGCTTCAAGGATGACATTTTTGATTTCGTATTTTCTTTCAATCATTAATTTCAACATCAAAGAGGCCTCAAATAAATGCCCGCCGCTCATTCCGTAATTGAATGCTTTTAGTCCTTTGTCTTCAAACATTTGTGCCACAAAATGATTATTTGCTCTTGAAGATCCTAAAAAAACAACATCATATTTCTGGGCTTTTGAATTGAATACCTTTTCAATTTTTCCTCTATTATTAGAACGCATAAAAACATAAGTATACAAACCATCTAATAGAAATGCAATTAAAACGGTTACTAAAATAATTTTAGCGATATAAATTAAAAACTTCTTCATTAAAACTGAAAATATATAAATTCTTTATAATCTGAAAAAGTTCCGAAAGCCATAATGGCTAAGATTGCCAACGCTACTTTTAAGGTGCTCCATTTTCCAGAAAGTGGTTCTACTTTGCTGCGATTATTCCATTCGATTAAAACAAATATTCCAATCATAAGTAACAATTCGTAACTATAACGCTCGTTATCTAAATACTGAAAACTAAAATCTTTACTGGTAATAATTCGCTTTAAATACAAAACAGCATCTGTAATTGTTTTAGCTCTAAAAAATACCCAAGCAATACAGGTTAATGCAAAGGTGTAAAGTATGCTTAAGAATACTTTTACAGAATCAAAATTAAATTTGAGCTGAATTGTGTCCATGTTATTTCGATTACTGTTTGATAGAAGCAATGGCAGAAAATAAACTGCATTTATGAATCCCCAGGCTAGGTATGTCCAGTTTGCACCGTGCCAAAAACCACTCACAACAAAAATGATGAATGTGTTTCTTATTTTCATCCAAAGTCCGCCTTTACTTCCTCCTAACGGGATATATAAATAATCTCGAAACCAAGAAGAAAGTGAAATATGCCAGCGACGCCAAAACTCTGCTATATCTCTTGAAAAATAAGGATAATTGAAGTTTCGCAATAAATCTAAACCAAACAATTTGGATACACCGAGTGCAATGTCTGAATATCCTGAGAAGTCTCCATAAATTTGAAAAGCAAAATATACAGCTCCTAAAATAAGTGAGAAGGAATTCATTGAAGTATAATTATCGAAAACCGCATTGGCATAAGGCGCACAAGTATCTGCAATAATTACCTTTTTTACTAAGCCCCAAATAATTTGATAAACTCCTTGTTTTGCATTTTCTAAATCAAATTCACGCTTAACTTTTATTTCTGGGAGTAAGTGTGTTGCTCTTTCAATTGGTCCGGCAACCAGCAGTGGAAAATAACTCACAAATAAGGAATAATCTACAAAGTTATATTCGGCTTTTATTCTTTTAAAATAAATATCGATGACATAAGAAAGTCCGTGGAAAGTATAAAATGAAATTCCGACAGGCAAAATAACATTCAGTAAAAATGGACTTGCTTTTACTCCTGCTGAATTTAATAATTCTGAAAATGAAGAGGCAAAGAAATTATAATATTTGAAAACTCCTAAAAATCCCAGATTGACCAAAATACTTAACCAAAACCAAAATTTTCGGCTTTTCTCTGATTTTCCTTTTTCAATTTGAATTCCTGTGTAATAATCCAGAAAAGTTGAGAAAACCAATAAAAACAGAAATCTCCAATCCCAACAAGAATAAAAATAATAACTGGCAATGATTAATAAAGCATTTTGGGTGCTTTTGTTTTTGTTAAAAACAAACCAATACAGGAAAAAGACAATTGGTAAAAAGATAGCAAATGCTATGGAGTTAAAAAACATAAGTACTTAAAATGGTATTTGTAAACCGAGAATTATATATCTCTAAATTGTTTCTGGTGATTTAGCTGCCAAATATCGTTTTTCTTTAGTGATTGCAAAAACAATTCGTTACTATTTCCTTCTCCAAAATCATTATCTGAAACCTGAACTTTGTGAGAATCTATTTTAGAAAGAGCTTCAAGAATATCTTTCTTTGAATAATTGACATTGATAATATCTGCATGAACAGCTCTGTTTTGCTGACGGGTTCCTATATTTATAATTGGGATTCCATAATAAGGAGCTTCGCGAATTCCTGCACTGCTGTTGCCAATTATAAATTGACTGTTTTTTAATAATGTTAGAAAATATTCGAATCGCAATGATGGGAAAATTCTGAATCTTTTATTTCCTTCCAGTCTTTTAAATTCGTCAATTATGAATTGGCTTCCCAAATCATTGTTTGGAAAAATAACAATATAGTTACGATTATCTTTTAATAAACAGTCAACAAAAGTAACGGCATACTCTTTCATCGAATTGAACTCTGTTGTAACTGGGTGAAACATTACAAGTGCATAATCATTAAAAGAAATCTGATAATATTGTTTTGCTGTTTCAGGAGAAGGCAGATTGTTAGAAAACATAATATCTATATCTGGCGAACCAATGGTAAAAATAGATTCTTTTACCTCTCCCATTTGCTGCAACCTTTTTGCGGCTTGCTTATTTGATACAAAATGTATGTGGCTTAGTTTACTAACACTATGACGAATTAATTCATCAACAGTTCCGGAAACTTCACCGCCTTCAATATGAGCTACTAAAATATTATTTAATGATCCTACTATGGCTCCGGCAAGTGTTTCTACTCTGTCTCCATGCACGACAATCATATCTGGCTTTATGGTTTTACAATAATTTGACAAACCTTCAATGGTTTTTGCCAATGTCAAATCCATTGTAGTTTCGTGCGTATGATTTTCGAAAGTAAAAACGTTTTTAAAATTGCAACGTTCTATTTCGATCAATGTATAGCCATAAATTTCCTGCAGATGCATTCCGGTAACGAAAACAAAAGTTTCAAAATCCTGCTGTTCTTCGAGAGTTTGAATAAGAGATTTTATTTTCCCGAAATCTGCACGGGTGCCGGTAAGAAATAATATTTTTTTTGGCGGATTACTCAAAATCAGTAAAATCTAATTGCTCGTCATTTTCAATATCCCTCACAGCAGTTTTTCCAATTAAATCATTAAAGTGTTCTGCTAAAATTTTACCAGTTCCGGGACGTTTAACCCAAATATTTTCTTTAGATAAAATCTCTCCTTTTTTAATTGCTTTTATAGCACAAACGGTAGCAAAAGCAAAATCAATTGTTACTTGTTCTTCAAGAGCAGGTTTTTTAGTTCCGCCTCGCATTAAGGCAATTTCTGCACTTGAAACAATTAATTCGGCACATGCTTTTTCATCCATACTGCAAACAATATCCGGACCTGTTCGTTGCATATGATCTGTAAAATGTCTTTCTAAAATACTTGCCCCAAGCGCTACTGCACCTAAACAAGCATTATTATTAAGAGTATGATCGCTTAATCCTAATACTTTGTCTGGAAAAGCTTCGTGAAGTTCGACCATGGCTCCAAAACGAACTAAATGAATTGGTGTTGGATATAAATTTGTAGTATGCAATAAAGCAACTGGAATGTTGTGTTTATCAAAAATCGCAACAGCTTTTTGAATACTTTCTATTGTATTCATTCCTGTGCTTAAAATTACAGGTTTTCCAAATGAAGCAATATGCTCTAGCAAAGGATAATTGTTGCATTCTCCAGAACCAATTTTATAAGCCGGAATATCAAATTTTTTTAATCTTTCTGCAGCTGCTCTTGAAAAAGGTGTCGAAATAAAAATCATGCCTTTGCTTTCGACATAATTTTTCAATTCTAGTTCTTGAGATTCATTTAGCGAGCATCTTTCCATAATTTCGTAAATAGAAACATCTGCATTTCCTGGAATTACTTTTTTTGCTGCGCCAGACATTTCATCTTCTACAATATGAGTCTGGTGTTTTACTATCTCAACTCCTGCTCTGTATGCAGCATCAACCATTTCTTTTGCTACTTCTAAAGAGCCTTCGTGATTGATTCCGATCTCAGCAATAACTAATGGTGGAAAATCTGGTCCAATTTTACGACCTGCTATTTCTATATATGGATTCATTATTTTTAGGATTTGGGGTTTTATTGTTTTTGATAAAAGTATCTTGCATAATCTAAATCATCGGAATTATCGATATCAATTTGTGCAAAAATATGATTTACTTCGAATGGAAATGCATTTTCTGAAATAATAATATCTTTTAGAATTAAGGAAGCTTTTGAAATATAAAGTAATCCGTTTTCAAAAAAAAGTGGTTCTAAATCCTGACTTCTCTGCCCGATAGTGTAATTAAACGGCTGGAATTTGTTGTTTACAATTTTTCCAAATTTTTGATGATTTCTTGAAACAGTAAATATGCTGTCTAAATTATCATTTTGATATTTTTCAAAAACTTCTTTTAATAAATTTTGAGGACGTAATGGATTTGTAGCTTGTAATAAAACAACATTTTCAACATCTGAGTTAATTGATTGTAAAACATGTTTTAATGCTGAAACTGTTGGCTCTAAATCCCCCGAAAGAGAAATGGGACGATCAATAACTTTTGCTCCAAATTGCAGTGCTATTTTTTTTATTTCAGCATCATCAGTCGAAACATAAACATCATCTATTACTTCATTGTTTTCTTTTGCATATAATATCGAATGAGTAAGCAGAGGTAATTCTCCTAAAAACTGAATGTTTTTTTCAGGTATGCGCTTGGAACCTCCACGGGCAGGGATTATAGCAATAGTCTTATTCATAAATACTATTTTTATTTTGAAAATCTTTAAAAAACAGAGGTTTTATTTTTTCTAACTCAGATTCTGAAAAATTCCACCATTCCAATTCTTCAATTTCCCTAATTATTAATTCAGAGAATCTTTTACCAATTTGTTTTGCAGGAACTCCACCAACAATTGAATAAGGCAAAACATCTTTAGTAACAACAGAACCTGCCGCAATAATTGCTCCATTTCCGACAGTAATATTTCCAACTATTATAGCATTGTGCCCAATCCATACATCATGTCCTATTTGTATTTCCTTTTCTTCTTTAAATTGATTTAAATCTCCTTGAAACAAATTATAATTAATATAAGTTGTAAGATGATGTATAGGATGATTTGTTGCATGAATGGCAACATCAGTACCTATCTGACAATATTTTCCAATTTTAATATTACCAGCAAAAAAGTTATTATATCCTAATGTCGTTGCGTAACCAATGCTTATTTTTCCTGAAAAGTTACATTTATCAGGTACTGCGTTTTTTCCTCCAAAATTTACATTTTGAAGACCTCTTGAAAAACCAGAAAGCAGTACTTTATCTGTTTTTACAGCAGTATTCAAAAAATAATACAAAGATTTTCGAACAAATAATCTTAACTTCATTAACATATTAATATTTTCTTGAGATTTCTTTACTCAGTCCTTTAAATTGTAAGAACCATGTCCAGATGCGTTTATTTATCAAAACTCTCATTAAAATTTTATTTTTAATAAGATTCGAGAATTTTGAAACAGATATTTTTTTTAAATAAGGAGGGCTAACTTTTTGTTGATTTCCTTCTAACTGACTCAATTGTTCCTGCATCCAAGGTTCCAAAACATTTCCCATATGATATGCAAAATTATTTTCTGTTGACAATCTCCAATATCCCTGATCTGCTACTGGTTTATCCAGAAATTTTTCTTCGCTTTCTCCACCAAGTCCAAAATTAGTAAAACGTTCATTTAGCTTATTAAAAATTGTTCCTTTATAACTAGTTACAAAATGGCCAGCTCCCAAAACTGCCTTTGTTTTTCCGGCAGAAATAGTCAAATTATATTTTAAATGATGTTCTTTGTAAAATTTTGTATTTCCAATACTTTCTGCAAATTTTAACATAGCCTCAGGATTTTTTACTAAGGTGAATTTTAATTTTTTTGAAAAGAAATTATCAAACAATACATTATAAGTATGTTGTTTTAATACTTTTGAAGATGGAGTTGGACACACAGCACCCGTTTTTGGAAATGCTTCGAAGACTTTATATGTTTCTTCCTGCCAATTATCTAAAAAAAGAACATCGGCATCGGAGATCGTTACTATTTCAAAATTATGACCTGAAACTCCTTTTAAAACAGCGTTAAGTTTTCCAATATTATGAGTATGTATTAATTCATGTATATTGCCTTGTTTATATAATTTATCTAAATAATTTATAATCTCAACGCTGCTTCCGTTATCGACTATTGATATAAATGTCTTTGAATGACTTGTCTTAAATAATGATTCAAGACAATATTCAAAAATCTTGAGACTGTCTTTAAAATAACCTTCATTATTAGGTATATAAACAGGAATAATGACCTGATGAAAAAAATCATTTGGCTGTTGAAGTTTGTCTTTATTTGGGTTAAAGCCTACTCTCACTTAATTTATTTTCAAGGTTTTTATATAAAGCTATTACTTTTTGTTGATTAATATTATAATCTAATTTTTCAAGAGCAATTTTGTTATTCAACTCGTAGGCATTGATCAGCATTTCTTTATTTTCAATAACTTGAATAATTAATTGAGCAATAGAATCAATATTTTCAGGATCTTCAATTAAAAGACCATTTGTTCCATGTTTTATAATTTCTGCCGAAACATTCCCAGGGTTAGATTGAATAGGAAAAGCTCCCATAACAACTGCTTCCAGTAAAGTATTTGCCATACCGTCTGAAATGTTATTTCCAATATATAATATTGAACTGCCCATTAATTCCATTATTTGCTGGTGTGTCAAATCATGCCGACTATAAACTTTATAATCTAAATCATTTTCAATAATATATTTTTCAACTACAACATGAGTTCCAAAGACAAAAATCTCGTAATCTTCAATTTTTGTTTTTAATTTTTGAAGAGCTTTAATGATATTTAATCCCCTGCCAAATATATTTTGATAGCCTTTAACTAAAATTATATTCCTATCTTTAATTGGTTTCTTATAAACTTTAAACTGTTTTATTTTGTAGCCTGTACCTCCAGGAATCACTCCAATATGTATGCCTTTATAACCATTTTCTTTAGCAATTTCGTAATCTCTTAAACAATCTGTGTGTAAGTAATCTACCCGCTTTAAAACATTCTTAATTTTGTTTCTATGATTTTGAAAATTCTGATAATAAAACAAATCATTACCCCAGCATGAATATATCCATTTTATTTCAGGAAATTTATTCATTGTTTTTAATATGGAATAAGAAACTGATTGCATTTCAAAACTATGAATAACGTCTGGATTGATTTCTTTTATAATTCTTTCGAGTACTTCATTTTCAGTAGTTTCCAAAAAAGGACGAATATAACCATACAATCCAGGCATTTTTTTTGAAAAGCTATATTCTCCTTTTATATGTGGAAGTTTTCTCTTTTTTGTTTCTATAAATTGTTTTACAGTTGGTAATGTTTCCAGCTTTCCTTTTCCAAGAATATCATACCAATAAAGATCATATTCAGATTCTTTTAAGTTTTCAATCCATCGCACAGTATGAATAGAATGCATTGAAATAAAGAGAATTTTCATCTGGAAATTCGTTTTTTAATTCTATTAATTACATCAGTAATTATTGCTGCTTTTTGACAAATAAAATCATTTGACTGAAAATAAACTTCCTGAATAAACAATCTAGAGTTTGTTGGTTTCATACAATACTTTTTGTAATCAAATGAAAGCCATCTTTCAGGAAAAAAGTCTTTATCATTATTGAGTTTTGCAAATGAGCCTCTAAAATTCTTTACCGGTCTAACAATCTTACTATTCTTTTTTTCGCCCAACCATGCAAGCCACCATGAAAATGTTGAGTTACTTATTATGAAATCTGTGCCTTGAGCTCCTAAAATTAATTGTTCTGCAGCTGAAAGATTTTCTAAAAAAACAGCCTTTTTTAAAAACTTAAAATGACTCTTACAGTAATTAATATTATCACTCATAAAAATCAAATCTCGTTCTTCCCAATCAGAGAAATTATTTTTTAAAGCTAAAATATAATACCAATACGGTAATTGATAATAATGAGGGTGATGAACAAAATCGCCTCGTCTTACAGATATAAAAATGGGATTATTTTTAAACAGATGACTATATTTAGTTGTTAAATCATCTACAAAAATATCTTTGAACTTAAACATTTTTTTAGTTGTTTCGATATCAAAATATTTCTCTGATTGTAATGCTCCATTTATATCATAATCTTCATTACCAATTTCGAAATCATGAAACTCATATGATTTCTCAACTATCTGAATTAGCTTTTTATTTTTGTCCTGCTTTGGTAATTCATAATCAAAATATTCCTCATACTCCCACTCAGGAAATGAGAATGGTTTATTATGTTTTACAGCCAAACCAACAGTTGAAGCAATTTGAAACAATTGATTCCCTAGATTTCCTTTTCTGCCTAAACTATTAAATATCAACATATCAATTCTTACTTAAAAAACACATATCCTTTGTTACAAACTTTATAGACTAAAAACCCCAAACTGACTTTAGCCAATTCTTTAAAATTGTAAAAATTAAAAAAATGAATTTTAACTAAACGAGAGTATATATAAAACGAATAATTTTTATTTGCTAATAACGAATTATAAATAGTTGTTTTATAGTACTTTATAGTATATTGAAGTAAGGGTTTATAAGGTGTAATTTTATTTATCTTGATCAATTTCAAATGTTTTTCTAAAGCATTTAAAACCGAAATTATTTCTATTTTATTCCCTTTCCTTATTTCATTTGATAATGAATTGTCATGCATACGATAAAGAATTGTTGGTTTTTCGTTGTAGCGAATTATTGGTTTTTTGTACAACATTCTCATATTAAAATCCCAATCGTCTACATTAGATATTTTTTCGTCAAAAAGGTACTCTTGTTTATTTAAAAATTTTCTTTCCCACAGAGGGCCAGAAACGTAAAGAGCAACCTTAGCAATGAAATAATCATGAATTAAATTAGATGAAAAAATATTACTTTTTTTAATTTCTTCTTTTTTACCAAAATCATAAAGTACAAGGGGTGATAGTACAATGTTAGAATAACCATTTATCAATCTTGATTCAATAGCCATAGTATCTATATACATCAAATCATCACTATCCAACCATTTTATCCATTCTCCTTTGCTGAGGCTAAATCCATAATTTCTACAAGAGTTAGCTCCTTTATTCATAGTTTCGGGCCTTCTATAAAATTGAAAACGATTATCTTTTTTTACATATTCTGCAACAATATTTTCGGTGTTATCAACTGAACCATCATCAACAACAATACATTCCCAATTTTTATAAGTTTGAACTAAAATACTATCTAAAGTTTCTCCAATCAAAGAAGCACGGTTATAAGCCGGTATAATTATCGAAATTAACGGTTCTTTCATATTTTACTTTTAAAAGCATAAATCATTCCCGCATTGTGAGATAAATTTTGCGAGAAATACCCAAATCCATTTTCTTTTAAAACTTTATGTATTGGTTTACTTCCTTTATCATGCCATTCTAAAAGAAAATAATCAATGTTTTGAATACTGTTTGACTCCTGTAAATCTTCAAAAATCTCATACTCCCCACCTTCACAATCCATCTTTACGACAATTTTACTCAATGGATTTTCTTTCTTTATCCTTTCAATTTCAGATGAAACTTTTTTTATTAAGACTTCTTTTTCTACAACTTCCGAAGCATCAAAACTTGAACTCATTTTTCCTCTTACTCCTGTATTGCCTTTCACATTTTTATTAAAAAGAAAAACTTCATTCCTGTCACTTTTTCCTAAACCATAGTTTTGAAAATCGCTCACTTTTACCATATCTTTATTTAAACTAAAGTTTAACAAAGCTTGTTTATAAGTATCGTCAACGGGTTCAAATGCATATATTTTCTCAATATTACTAAATCTGGAAAAAAACAAAGATGCTATTCCAACATTAGTTCCAATATCTATTAAAACTACTTTATCATTGACAAAAAAGTTATAATCCATTTTCACAAATATCTCATTAACAATCAAAATTTCTTCATACGTTTCTACATAGATTTTTAAATTTTCGAACTCTAATAATATTCCTTCTTTGTAGTCTTTAAGTTTTAAATCATCATAGAGCCCGTTTAGACTTTGAATAAAAGGAAATGCTTTGACCGCTAATTGTAAACCTGTTTCAATATTAAATTTGGATAAAAATAAAACTCTTCTCTTTTGATCCTGTTTTTTGTTTTCAATTCTGTATCCTAATCTTGTAACCAATTTATAAATAGCTTTTTTCATCTTAAAATTATTTTTTTTAAAAACCTTAAAGGTTTTAAAATTGCATTTCCAACTCTATAATTGATAGATTTTAATCTTTTAATTTCATTCGTTTTATATTTCAAAGTTTTTTTTTGCAAAAACGCTATCGTTTTGTCAAAATCTTTTATATATAAATCTTTATGCTTATTTAATACATATTGATAATTTTCCTCTTCATGCAAAAGATTGGTTGTCTGAAGCATTGAATTTTCCTTTTTCCTATAGTTAAAAAGAAACTCTTTTATAATGTGTATCTGCCAGTTTTGCTTGGTAACAGATATCCAAAACTCCCAATCTTCATATCCTTTCTTCATGTTTTCATCAAAACCTCCAGCATCAACCCAACATTTTTTTCTAAATAAAGAACTTGCCATGGTATTATTGCAAAATAAGAAATTTTCAATACTGCCTCCTTCCGGACAAATTTTGCTTATTATTTTTTTATTCCCTACAAAATAGTTTGAATAGCAGCCTACAACCCCAATTGTAGATTCAAGATTTAAAACGGATACTGCTTTTTCAATAAAAATATCTTCAAAAAGGTCATCAGCATCTAAAGCAGTTATGTATTCTCCATTTGCATTTTTTATTCCAGTATTTCTGGCTGCGCTTAATCCTCTATTTTCTTGAGTAATTAATTTTACCTTCTCATGATTAATACCTGCTAAGACTTTTTTTGTAGCTTGATCTGAGCCATCATCTACAATAATAATTTCAATGTTTTTGTAGGTTTGGTTTAAAGCTGAATTTACACTTTCCTGAATATAATCTTTGTCATTATAACAAGGTATAACGATTGAAACTAATTTTGTATTTTTCACTTTATCAATTTAATTTTAAAATTAGAATAAAAGATTTTTAATAAATCTGAAGGGCATCAAGATTGTTTTTCCTAATTTAAAGTCGACTGTTTTTCGAAGATTGTGCGAACCTAATTCTAAAAGTTCCATTTGCGAAAAAAGATTTTCAATCATTAATTCATGGTAATTATTCCATAGATCTTTATGTTTTGTATAAATATACTTCCAAAGTTCGTATTTATGAAATTTATCAGCTTGTGAATTTCTTGACCGAATCTTTTTTCTATAGTTAAATAAATATTCCTCTATTATTTCAATTTTCCATCCGGCTTTTACTACTGAGATATTAAATTCCCAATCTTCATAACCTTTTCTCATGTTTTCATCATAACCTCCTGCATCTATCCAGCACTGTTTTCTAAAAAACACACTTCCTGCTGAAGCCCCATTTCCTAAAATTAGTATTTTCAAATCTCCGCCTTCTGGTTTAAATCTTTCTATAATACCTTTTTCAGTAAAAACCTTTATCCAGCAGCTTACTAAACCTATTTTATTATTAGTTGTAAGGATATTTAAAGCTTTTGAAATAAAATCAGGATCAAAATAATCGTCAGCATCTAATGTTAAAATATAATCTCCTTTAGCTAACTTTATTCCAGTATTCCTTGCTGCACTAGGACCTGAATTTTTTTGATATAGAATCGTTATATTTTCTTGTTTTATTGTTTTGAGAACATTTTGTGTAACGATATCTGAACCATCATCTACAATAATAATCTCAACATTTTTATGTGTCTGATTATTAATTGAGTCTATTGCTTCATGAATATATTTATAATCATTATAACAAGGTATAACTACAGATACTAGAAAACTAAAATTTGATTCCATACTTTTAAGCTAAATATTTCTTCCCGGTTTCTCTGTTATTCAAAACGCTTAACTCAATACTTTTTCTGTCTATGAGTTTGTATTTAGTTTTGTTAATTTGATATTCACTAAAATTTAATTTTAATAAACTAACTATTGCTTCTTTAATAAAGTGTCTTCTGATTTTATTAATTTTTCTATAATCTTCTGAATTCACATTTCCATATTGTATTCTGATTCTGTTTAAAAACTTATTATAATATTTTTCAGAACCTTTAGAAAAATTAACTGTATAATTATTATCACTATCGTGCTTAATTATAGTTTTTGGTGTAATGCCTATTTTTAAATTATGATATAATACTCTTTGACAAAAATTATCATCTTCGCCATAGAGGAAAAACATAGGATCAAATCCTCCAACAATTTCAAAAGTTTTTTTAGGAATAAACCAAGCTGCTGCGTTTATCATTTCAACCTCGTAAATTTCTTTCATCTCTTTGTTTAAAATAGAATCAGAAATTAAATTTTCGCCTTGACGATTTATATAATATAAAAAACTAACGTCTAATAAAGCGCCAGATCCATCTGAATGTATCGGACTTATTATCCCAAAGTTTAAATTTCTATTTGATACTTCTAAGAGTTTCTCAACGGTATCTTTTTGTATAACCGTATCTTGATTTAATAAAAAAATGAAATCACTATTTAATTCAAGTCCTAACGAAATACCTAAATTATTAGCCCGTCCAAATCCTACATTTTCTTTAGATTCAATGAGTTTGATTTTTTGAGAATAATTACTTTTCAAAAAATCTTTCGTATTGTCTGTACTGCAATTATCAACAACTATGATCTCTGGTAATAAGGTACTTTCAAGAATAGAATCTAGACAATTTTGAATCCATTTCATACCATTATAGGTAACAATGACTATACTTATCTTCATTATTTTAAATATATTAAAAATGCACTTTTACGAAAGTAAAATTTATCTTTTAGTTTCGTTTTCAATGATTCACTTTTTTATTTAAAAATCCCTTTAAGATATCTTACTGAATTTCCTATCCAACTATGGCTTTTAAAAAGTTTCCATCTCTTTTTAGGATGAAAACACCAAAAAAGAGATTTATAAAATTTTTGCGTGAGTAAAGCAGTTTCATCAATTTGATTTCTTTGGTTTACAGAAGATGCCTGATCATTATGTAATCGAAAGGAAACCAATTCCTTATCTATAAATCCAATTTTATAGTATTTCATTAAGCGATACCAATAATCAATATCTAAAGTTTGTTTAAGATTTTCATCAAATAAACCAACTTTCTGAAAACATTTTTTATTCAATAAAACAGCTGTAGGCTCACCAATTTTATTTAGAGGACTGTTCATTAGATATAAATCTGATAAATATTTTTTTCCATCTAGAACACCTTCATTAATTTCTAAATACTGCCATTTCTTGTGTAATACTCCTCCATAATTAACCCAAGCTTTGTGTTCTAAATTATTTGGATCATGTAAAATAGTTCTTTTACAATAAACCAATCCTATGTCATTATCTGAAACGGCTAATTCCATCATTTTTTCAATACAATCTGAACGCATTAAGTCATCTTGAAAAAGAAATTTTATATAATCTCCACTCGCATATTTAATAGAATTATTCCAATTAGCTCCAATACCATTTGGTATATGGCTGTATATATAAAATGGAATTTGTGTTATATTCTTAAAACTTTCTACTATTTCTAGACTATTATCGACTGAATGATCATCAGAAATTATAATTTCTAAATTTGGATATGTTTGGCTAATAGCTGAATTTAAAGCTTCTTCTAAAAACAATGCTCCATTATATATTGGAATACAGATGGATACTAATGGTATTTTCATATCTTTTTAATTCGTATTTGGCATTTTTTATATTGTTTTTATCATAGCCATATCAAACTGAGGCTTCATAAAATATTTCTCTTACAAGTGGTTATTTTTATTTTTTTATTAACAAAACTCAACAATTAAAGCCGAGAATAATAATATAAAAACAAATCCGCCTTTTAGCTATTTATTTTTTAATAGGCTAAATAAATCATTAATCAACTTTCTTGTTGAAAAATTTGTTAACCTTTTTTTCTCCATACATAAAGTTGGTTCATATACATTCATTATATCGTGCAATGCTTTGTATATTTCTCTTTCATATTTAAAATTGTAATATTCATTTATTTTACAATATAATTCTGCTCTATAATGAATCATTCTAAAATCTTTATGTGTTACAGACACTCCTAATCCAAAGATTCTATAAACACACATCATTTCTTTAAAAAGAAAAAATTTACCAAATTGAAATAAATAAGATGCAAGTGCTATATCTCCGCTTTTAACATTCAAAAATTCTTGAGGAAAAACATTTTCTTCTTTAAGAAAGACATTCCTAAAGACAATAGAAGCAGTAGGAATATTCCAATAGTATAATAATCCATATAAATTGTATTCATAATCGATCATTTTTAGATTTTGATTAAAAAGATTAAGATTACCATTTTCAAGTGTAAGAAATTGACAACGATGAAAACACATTACATAATCAGGATTTGCTTCTAAAAAATCAATTTGTTTTTTTAACTTCAAAGGATCAGTCCAATAATCGTCTCCTTCACAAATTGCAATGAATTCTCCCTTACTAGCTTGTAATACAAACTGAGAATTTAACATCATACCAATATTTGACTCATGTTTTATATAGTTAATCCAATTGCCTCGAGGATGGTTTCCTATAATTGAATTTACAATCTCATGTGTTCTATCAGGTGAGGCATCATTAGAAATAATTAATTCAACCTGAAAGTCAACTTCTTGCATTAAGACACCATTTATTGCTTCTTCAATAAATTTTTCGTGACCGTAAGTTATCATGCATACGCTGACTTTTATACTTTTTGACATTGTCGTATTTCTATTTAAATATTATTCTATTTTCCATTCAAATTGTGGTCTTATATATCCCGGTTCCCTACCCATATAAGTTCCTAATTCTCTACCAGCATCTACTACTGTGAAAGCAATAACATCACTTTCAATAAAAATTGGTTGTTTTGAATCTTCAACAATAAAAAGAGACAAAAAGTACTGCCCAGATTGAAAAAAAGATATTGGAAAATTACAAGTTATATCATTTATACCATTCTTTAAAGAAAATGATCCTGCATTAGAAAATGAAAACATAGCTTCACCCATTTCATTATGCAAATGATAAGTTATATGATATCTTTCTGGTTCGTTTATTTTTATATCTAGTTTTGTATTTAGAATAATTAATTCATTTTCACGCAATACGTCATCCGAATTTCTTCCATAGTTTTTTAAAGAAATTTCGATTAATTTAAAAACCGGAAAATCATATTCATGACCAAATGTTCTCGAGTTCATTGTTTCAGTATTTCCTCCAAGATAATAACTTACAGCATTTTCAATCTCTCCTTCAAAAACTACTTTTCCGTGTTCTAAAATAACTCCTCTTGTACATAAACTCTTTACTGCTGCCATATTATGACTAACAAATAAAACGGTTCTTCCCTCTCCTCTAGAAATATCCTGCATTTTACCAATTGCTTTTTTCTGAAATTCAGCATCTCCAACAGCCAAAACCTCATCTATAACTAAAATTTCAGGCTCTAGAAAAGCTGCAACTGCAAATGCAAGACGAACGGTCATTCCGCTGCTATATCTTTTTACAGGTGTATCGATATAACGTTCACAGCCTGAAAATTCAATAATCTCATCAAGTTTAGATGCAATTTCTTTTTTGGTCATTCCGAGAATGGCACCATTCAAAAAGATATTTTCACGACCAGTCATCTCTCCGTGAAATCCAGTTCCTACTTCTAATAATGATGCGATTCTACCACGAGATTTTATACTCCCAGTTGTAGGTGCCGTTACTTTTGAAAGTATTTTTAAAAGAGTCGACTTTCCAGCCCCATTTTTACCAATAATTCCTAATACTTCTCCACGTTCTACTTCAAAATTAATATCTTGTAAAGCCCAAACATATTCTGAAGTTCCTTTTGTAGAGCGGTCATTAGTATCACCTATTTTTAAGTATGGATTTTCTTTACCACGAATTTGATGCCACCATTTATTTAAATCGTGAGTTAACGTACCTGTTCCTACTTCTCCTAAACGATATTGTTTAGAGATATTTTCGGCTTTTAAAATAATATCTTTTTTCAATTATAATACTAAATGTTAATTATATAAAATACAGTCTGAAAATATAAGTCTAGACTGTATCAATAAAGCTTTTTTCTGTCTTATTAAAAATTAAAACACCCAGAAAGAAAATAACTATAGTGACCGTTATTGTATAACTTAATCCTAATATTGAAATTTCTCCGACACCTAAAAGCATATAACGTGCCGATTCAATAATATATGCTAATGGGTTATATTCTACGATCCATCCGTAAGCGGGTAACTTTGCTTTAATAAGCTCCATTGGGTACATTACTGCGGATAAATACATAAGCAATTGTATTCCAAACCCTAACAAATAACTAAAATCTCGATATTTTGTTACCATAGAAGAAATAAGCATCCCTAAGCCTAATCCTAAAATTCCCATAATGACAACTAATAATGGGAAAAGGAACAATGAATTGTTTAAACTTAAATTGGATCCTTTAAAATAATAAAAAATATAAAAAGCAATGAAAATTACCAGTTGAATGCCTAACTTAATCAAATTCGAAATTATGACTGAAAGAGGTGTAATTATTCGCGGAAAATAGACCTTTCCAAATATGCCTGCATTAGCCTTAAATGTATCAGAAGTTCCATTTAAACAAGCCGTAAAATAGTTCCAAACTGTAATTCCTGCTAAATTAAACAAGAAGGGAGGGACTGATCCAGTATTTATACCTGCGACATTATTAAATATTATTGTAAACGTTATTGAAGTGAATAATGGCTGAATTAAGTACCAAAGCGGCCCTAATACTGTTTGCTTATATACAGTAATTACATCTCTTTTAACAAAAAGAAATAGTAAATCTCTGTATTGCCAAATTTCTTTAAAATTTAATGAAAAGAACTTGTTTTTTGGTGTTATTTCAAACAACCAGTCATTAGAATTATTATTCATTTATATTTTTATATAATCAATTTTTAATAATAGATGTTAAGCCAGCCTTTGATTTAACAAGATTTTTAGCCTTTTATTATTTAATTAAAAAGGAAAAAGGCGTTTTAAAAAAACACCTTTTTAATATATCTATCGAATTTGTCAGAATTATTTATCAAGAACTTCAAAAGCAGAATTCATACTTTTAAATTCAGGAACAATTTTTTTCATTTTTGCCACTATATCTTCATTATCATAAAAATCAGCAATTCCAATTAACTCATCAATATCAGTATGCAGATTTTCATATTCGTCCTGTATTTCTTGAGCTATCATAATTTTATTATGATATGTTGGTAACGTTTTAGAAGTATCATTTAATAATTCTTCATATAATTTCTCACCAGGTCGTAATCCAACTATTTTTATTTTGATTTCCTTATCCGGTATAAATCCAGCAAGCTTAATCATTTTTTTTGCTAAATCTATTATTCTTACCGGTTTACCCATATCGAAAATATAGATCTCACCACCATTACCCATTGCTCCTGCTTCTAAAACCAACTGACAAGCCTCTGGAATAGTCATAAAGTATCGAATAATATCCTGATGCGTAATTGTAACCGGGCCTCCTTCTGCAATTTGTTTAGTAAACAAAGGAACAACAGAACCGTTAGATCCTAAAACATTACCAAAACGTGTAGTAATAAACTTTGTAACTCCAGGTATATTTTCTTTTTGATTTTTTAAATATAAAGACTGAACGTATTTCTCAGCAATTCGTTTGCTGGCTCCCATAACATTACTTGGATTCACAGCTTTATCGGTCGAAACCATTACGAATTTTTTGACATGATATTTACATGCTAAATCTGCTAGATTTTTGGTTCCTTTTATATTTGTTAATATAGCTTGTGCTGGATTCTCTTCCATTAAAGGAACATGCTTATAAGCCGCAGCATGGAAAACAACATGAGGATTGTAATTTTTAAATACTTTCTCTAATGCTTTTTTACTTTTTACATCTGTAATAACTGCCACAATTTTTGCAGTTGTATCCATGCTTAATGTTTCTAAGCAAAGATTATGTAAAGGAGTTTCTGCATGATCTAAAATAATAACCGTTTTCGGATTAAATCCAAGAACTTGTCTTACTATCTCACTACCAATTGATCCAGCGGCACCAGTAATAAGAATTGTTTTATCTTTCAATTGTTTAGAAATCGACTTACTATCTAAAACTATAGGTTTTCTTTCTAATAAATCTTCAATCTGAATATTTTTTACTTTTTGAGAAATCTCTTTTTGATTTTCCCAATCTGAAATTAGAGGAACTGTATAAACTCTATAATTGAATTCAAGACATTGATCTACTATAATTAATTGTTCATCTTTTGACAAACTTTTATCAGCTATAATAACTCCTTCGGCTGCAACAGATCGCATTAAAGCCGGAAGTTTTTTTCTTAAAATCAAAATAGGAAGATCTAACATTCTCTTTGATGCATTTTGATTATTTTTATCTACAAAGCCAACAATTTTAAATCTAGATGGGGTTTCAAATTTTAAGGCGTTTGCAACTGAAATAGCATTTGCATCTGTACCATAAATTACAGTTCTTATAAGTTTTGAATTTGTTTTTTCTGAAAAATACAATTCAAAAGTTTGCTTTACAATTACACGATATAAGAACAAACCACAGAAAGACAATACTAAATTTATAAATAATGCTGTATTTAAAAATGCTTTTTCCCCCGCATATAATTCATAAACTAGATTGACAAACAAAAAAAACACTAAAACTGACATTTGAGAAAACAAGAGTTTTATTGCATCAATATAAGACGAATGTCTTATAATTCCTGAATAAGTTCTAAAAAGCCAAAAGAAGAAAACATTAACAACTATTAAACTCGTAACAAAATAAAAATCATGAGAAACAATAATATATCCTAAAGCTGTACCTTCAAACAGCATATAGGTAAATGTAAATGAAAAAATAAGTACCATTACATCTATGGCAACAATAATCCACCTTGGTAAATAACTAAGGTTATTAATATTTGCTCTCAAATTCCTTGGGGAAAAAGAATTATACAAAAAGGATGCTATTTTAGTTAGTTTATCTGTACCCAATTTTTGATTTAATTAAATTTTAACAGACTTTCTCTGTTTTACAAAAATACGAATTAAAGGATTATAAATTTATTAATTATTTAAAATTAAATTTTAACCCCATTTTTCTTTTGTTTTAAAAGTTCATTCAAATATTCTCCATAACCAGATTTAACTAATGGCAAAGCTAAACTCTTCAATTGTTCATCATTAATAAACCCTTGTCTCCACGCCACTTCTTCAATGCAGCCAACCTTTAAACCTTGTCTTTCCTCAAGAACCTGAACAAAATGTCCCGCTTGCATTAAACTGTTAAAAGTTCCAGTATCCAACCAAGCTGTACCTCTTCCTAAGACGCCAACTTTTAAATTCCCTTTTTCTAAATAGGTTTTATTCACATCTGTTATTTCATATTCTCCTCTTGCACTTGGCTTTATACTTTTAGCAATTTCAACTACTGAATTATCATAAAAATACAATCCTGGAACTGCAAAATTTGATTTTGGATTTTCTGGTTTTTCTTCAATACTAACCGCATTAAAATTTCCATCAAATTCAACAACACCGTAACGTTCAGGATCTGAAACATGGTATGCAAAAACAACTCCCCCATTAGGTTTGGTATTAGATCTTAATAATTCCTGCATTGTAGCTCCAAAGAATATATTATCCCCTAAAATTAATGCCACATCATCGTTCCCAATAAAATCTTCGCCAATAACAAAAGCTTGTGCTAAACCATTTGGAATTGCTTGTTCTGCATAACTAAATTCACACCCTAAATTAGAACCATCACCTAATAATTTTTTAAAATTTGGCAGATCATGAGGTGTTGAAATAATTAATATTTCATTGATTCCTACCATCATCAATGTAGATAATGGGTAATAAATCATTGGTTTATCATAAACAGGCATCATCTGCTTACTGACTGCGAGTGTTAAGGGATGTAAACGTGTCCCCGAACCTCCAGCTAAAATTATTCCTTTCATAATATCTTTAAGTTTTTTAGATTTTAAAAATTTGTCACTAAATGCAGGAACAAATATTAAGATTAATCTATATAATGAACATTTTTTCTAAACTATCTTTATAATTAGGAATATCAACGTTATAAGTTTGTTTTATCTTTGTTTTACTTAACAACGAAAATATTGGTCGTCTTGCAGGAGTTGGGTAAGATGATGACGGTATTCCATAAACTTTACAATTATATTTGCCAAACTCTTTTATTGCCAACGCAAATTCATACCATGTTATTTCGCCTTCATTTGAGTAATTGTAAATTCCCGGTATCCATTTTTCAGATTCAACAATATCAATAATTGCCTTCGCTAAATCAGCCGCGTAGGTAGGGGATCCTACTTGATCATTAACAATATTAATTTCATCTTTTTCTTGCATTAATCTCTGCATTGTTTTAACAAAATTATTGCCAAATTTGCTATAAACCCAAGAAGTTCTAATTACAATTGAGTTTGGATTTTCTTTAAGGCAAGCTACTTCTCCTGCTCTTTTACTTTTACCATAGATATTAATAGGATTTGTTACAGCTTCTTCATTTAAGGGAGTTGATGAAGATCCGTCAAACACATAATCTGTCGAAATGTGTAATAATTTTATATTATTATCCTCAGCATATTTAGCGATTGATTCAACAGCTAAATGATTAATTGTAAAAGCTATTTCTTTTTCAGTCTCTGCTTTATCTACTGCTGTGTATGCTGCGCAATTCAGAATAATATCAGGCTGAATTTCATTGAGTTGCGCTTTCAACAACTTAATATCATCAAGTGTAACTTTACTTCGATCTGCAAAAACCCAATTATACCGTAAATATTGTAAAGACAAAACATACAATTCAGAACCCAATTGACCATTCGAGCCAGTTACAAGTATATTCTTCATTAAAATAAACTATTGCATTCTTGAATGAAAGGAAGAGTTTGATCTTTCTCTGAAATAATGGCCTTATTTAAATCTATCACCCAGTCAATATTTAATAAAGGATCATCATATTTAATACCTCCTTCAGAAGCTTTATTGTAAACCTGATCACATTTATACATTACAGAAGCGGTTTCACTTATAACTGAAAAACCATGTGCAAAACCTTGTGGTATTAATAATTGCTTTTTATTTTCGGCTGATAATAAAACACTGAATGTTTTGCCATAAGTTAGCGAACCTTTTCTCAAATCAACTACAATATCTACTATTTCGCCTTGTAAAACACGAACTAGTTTAGTTTGAGCAAATGGTGGATTTTGATAATGCAAACCTCTCAGGGTTCCATATCGTGAAAAAGATTGATTATCCTGAATGAAATCAACTTCAACACCTAAGTCTTGAAATTTAGCTTTACTGTATGATTCAAAAAAATAACCTCTTTCATCTCCTAATATAATAGGTTCGACAATAAGTAAGCCTTCAATAAATGTTTTTTCAATTTTCATTTAATTAAAATTTCACATTAAAAAAAACGTCTAAAACTGCCTGTATTCTTTTTCTATCTTCATCACTTAAATTTGACCCAGAAGGCAGACACAACCCATTTTCAAATAATTTTTCAGACACTTTTTTACCATAATATGGATATTGTTCAAAAACAGGCTGCAAATGCATTGGTTTCCAAAGAGGCCTGCTTTCAATATTAGCTGCTTCAAATGCAACTCTTAAATCTTCTCTTGTCTTTCCATTAGATTTTGCTGGATCTATTGTAATGGCAGACAACCAATGATTTGAAAAATAATCATCATTTGGTTCTATAAGAACCTCAACTCCTTCAATATTATTAAAGTAATTAGCATAAAAATTATTCATTTTTCTACGAAGTTGTATATGCTTGTCTAAAATTTCCATTTGTCCACGACCAATACCTGCACAGATATTACTCATTCTGTAATTATATCCAATTTCGCTGTGCTGATAATGAGGTGCATTATCTCTAGCCTGAGTAGAAAGAAAAACTGCTTTTTCTTTTACCTCTGGTTTTTTTGTTACAATTGCTCCGCCTCCAGATGTTGTAATAATTTTATTTCCATTAAAAGAAAGAATTCCTATTTCGCCAAAAGTTCCACATTTCTTATTTTTAAAATAACTTCCTAATGCTTCTGCACTATCTTCAAGAACAGGAATATTATACTTTGTAGCGACATTATTAATATCAACAACTTTATAAGGCATTCCATAAAGATGAACCGCAATTATTGCTTTTGGTTTTTTTCCTTTCGAGATTCTGTCAATAATAGCATTTTCTAGTGAGATTGGACATAAATTCCATGTATCACTTTCGCTATCAACAAAAACAGGAGTTGCCCCTAAATACATAATTGGATTTGCAGATGCTGAAAAAGTCATACTCTGGCAAATAACTTCATCGCCAGCTTTAACGCCTAATAGAATTAGCCCTAAATGAATAGCAGCTGTTCCTGAACTTAGTGCGCCTACTTGAACATTTGATCCCAAATATGTTTCTAAATCTTTTTCGAAACCGTTCACGTTTGGTCCTAATGGAGCTATCCAATTTGTATCAAAAGCTTCTTGTACATATTTTTCTTCTGTCCCTCCCATGTGTGGAGATGACAACCATATTTTCGAATTATTCATTTTTGTGATTATATTTTATTATTTTGCCTGGATTACCAACAACAACAGCAAAATCTGGAACGTCATCGATTATTACCGATCCAGCTCCTATCGTTGTCCATTTTCCAATTTTAACACCTTGTATAACGCAAGTACCAATACCAACATGTGTTCCTTCTCCAATTGTAACGTTTCCTGCTAGAGAAACATTGGGAGAAATATGGCAATAGTCTGCTATGTCGCAATCATGGTCAATTATTGAACCCGTATTAATGATACAATGCTTACCTATATTTACAGAAGCATTTATAACAACTCCTGCCATAACAACAGAACCTTTATCAATTTTTGCACTTTCAGATATGATTGCTTTATTGTGAAATGCAACAGCAAAGTCAGCATTAATGTTTGAAGCAATTTTTTTTCTAGTCTCATTATTTCCTATCGAAATAATAATATTATCTTCTGGTAAAATTTCTGTTTTAGAAAATTCAATTACAGGAATATCCATAAGAAAATTATTTTTTGGATAGTCATCCAAAATTGCTCCAACTTTATTGTTTATGCTTTTTAATATCTCGATAATTACTTTGCAATGACCACTCGCTCCATATAAATATTTAACACTCTCCATTAAAACGATCTATAGTCGCAACATTTGTTGCATTAATTCCTTCACTTACAATCACTTTTTTAAAAGTTTTCAGAATAATTTTTAAATCTAACAGAAATGATACATTTTCAACATACCAAACATCAAATGTAAATTTATCCTGCCACGAAATTGCATTTCTGCCATTTACTTGGGCCCAACCTGTAATACCTGGTTTGACATCATGTCGTTGTTTTTGAAATTCGCTATACAATGGTAAATATTCGGGTAGCAATGGACGAGGACCAATAATACTCATGTCACCTTTTAGAACATTTAATAATTGAGGTATCTCATCTAAAGACGTTTTTCTAACAAATTGACCGATTTTCGTTAATCGTTCTGCATCTGATAATAATTCTCCTTGAGAATCTTTCTTCTCGTTCATGGTTCTAAACTTAATTATTTTAAAAATCTTACCACTTTTCCCTGGACGGTCTTGAAAAAAAAATGGTTTTCCTTGATTTGCAAAATATAAGCCAATTGTTACTATAAAAAAAACTGGACTCAGAATTAGAAAACCAATAAATGCAACTAAAAAGTCAAGTGCAGGTTTAAAAACTACTTTGTACATAAATTTTCTAATTTTTTATATTCATCTAAAATAGCATCCCAAATGACTTTTTGATCATAACGAGATACGATCATTTCTCTAGATTTCTCTTTTAAAGTATTTTTCAATTTTGAATCACTAATCATTCTTTGCATACTATCATATATCAATTGGGCATTTTTTACAGGCACGATTATTCCATTAATTCCATCTTCAATAATTTCATTACAACCATTTATATCAGAGACAATAGATGGTAATCCCATTGCGCCTGCCTGCATCACAACATTTGGAAATCCCTCTCGATAGCTAGGAAAAACCAAACAATCGCTAATAGCAAAATAAGAACGAACATCTTGCTGGAAACCAACTGAAAGAATTTTCGAATTCTCATTAATAATCTGAAGAGTATCCAAATTCAAGGGATCTAATTCTTCTTCAAAAGAACCAACCAGAATTAATTTAGCATTATTATAATCCTTACTAATTTCATTGAAGGATTTAATTAGTTCATTTATACCTTTATCTGAAACAAGTCTTCCAACAAAAATAAAGACAAAATCTGTTGAAATAATATTTAAATGTTTCGCTAATAAAGTTTTTTGTTCTAATGAAATTAAGTTAACATCAAAATAATTGGTATTAATTCCATTAGAACTTCCGTTCCCTAAAACTTTTAATTTTGTTTTATCTGTAAATTTATTTTCTACTATAAAATCATATAACCCCTTTGAATTTGGATATACATTTGTAGCACATCGATAAGTTAATTTTTCTACAAGATTTAACAGTTTTCTTTTATTTCCAGTCGTTTCCATTAATGGTAAACCAGCAACTGTATGTAATCTAAATGGTACGTGCGCAAACTTTGCAGCAAGCATTGAAATAATACCTGCTTTTGGTGTATGAGAGTGGACTATAAAAGGTTTTTCTTTTTTTAAAATTCTATATAATTCATAAAGGGATTTTAAATCTTTTACAGGCGAAATTTTTCTAGTCATTTCTACTGGCAAAACACGAATTCCTTCATCTAAATTAACATCTGACAGTTCTTTGCCTGCAGATGAAATTCCGATTACTTCATAATAAGAAGACATAAATCTACTTTGTCCTTTTAATAAGGTTTTTAGTGATAGCGGAACAGTCGTAATACGTATTAACTTCTGTTTACTTTTGCCCTGAATTATTTGATTCATTTCTAAATTTTAGGGATGTTTTTTTTAAATCCAATAAACATTTGTAACAATATTCTTAATAATTTTAGAATGCTGTATGAGTTTATTTTAAATTATCATTCAAATAATAACTTCTATATTTTTTCGACCATTAGTTTAATTAACGGTAAAACCCAGTTCTTTTATTTTCTTTGTTTTTGACTCAGTTTCTTTAATGTCTTCCTTACCGTTAGTTTTTATTTTTAAGTTAGAAAATTTATATTTTGCGGTATATTTAAAATCCGCTGCTATGGAAACTTTACCAGAATTATCATTCCATTGTGAATTATTAATATTAACAGATCCTCCTAACGGTTTAATATCATCTGGGTATTTATATCCAGTTTTTGACCCTCCCATTATTAATCCATATTTTGAAAATGTATCTTTATGTGAATTAATATTTACATCTACATCATGATATTTTTTCCCTATCATATTTAATAAAATAATTGCTATTCCAGCATCACCATTGTTAAATGTATTAATCTTTGTTAAATTTATTTTTTCCAAAGTATTATCATTTTCATTTGGCTCTACATCAATCCCAGCCATTGGCAGTGTACCATTAGTATTAGCTATATATAGGTTAGAAATATTTATATTTTTTCCACTAATTATAGAAATACCGTTACGCCTATTGTTATCTAGTAAGCCTCCTTCAACATATATGTTCTCTGACTCTTTGGTTGACACACCACTTATATATATACCATCTCCCCAGCAATTTATGATTTCCGGATTGTATATTGTAATATTTGAAGATGATATAATATTTATGCCCATACCCCATTCTCCAGCAGCTCCCTTATGTTTATTTTTATCACCAACTAGTTTTGGATTATAGATCTTAACATTTTCAATATTTCTAACATCTAAAATTTGATATTTAGGTAAGGAGTTGGGAGTTATTATTAATTTTGACTTTTGGTTAAAATAGAGAATTGAATTACTTTTTAATGACAAACCTTTCTCTGAAATTAAAATTGGAAAATTCGGTAATTTTACAAATTGATTTTCATTTATTCCTTTTTGTATATAAGTGGTATAATCAACAGATCCATTTTGCACATAATTAACTGGCAAATAAGACTTTATATCAACAAATTTAATTTTACCAACTTTCGTCTGTACATTAACTTTATATATTAAATTCTTATTTACATTCTTGTAAATAAAAGCAGAATTGCTATCCTGACAATTACATGAAATTGTAATAACAAAAAATACGGATAAAAAAATGAGCTTTTTCATTTCTTAATATTTTATAAACTAAATAATTCTTTCTCTTTATTTCTAAAATGATTATAAATTTCGCAGGTGTCTACTGCATTTCTTTTCCATGAAAATTTTGTTGTATTTAACAACGCATTTGATGATAATTTTAAATAAAGAATTTCATCAGTTAAAGCAAGTTTAATTTTTTCTTTTATATCTTCTACAGAAAAGGGATCAAAATACAATCCACCTTCTCCGGAAATCTCGGCAATTGAACTTTGATTTGCACCAATTGTTGGTTTGCTGAATAATCCTGCTTCAAGTGAAGGGAAACCAAACCCTTCATAATAAGATGGAAAAACATGAATTTTACAATTTGCATACAGCCACACTAAATCATCTCTAGAAATAAAATCCAGATAGATTACTTCTGTGGTTTTACTTATCGTCGATAAAATATCATCGTAGTCATAATTTTTTTTACCGACAATAATTAATTTATAGTTATCTTGAATAGTTTGAGGTAATATTAAAAAAGCTTCAATTAATCTTATATAATTTTTTCGTGGTTCTAGATGTCCAACAGCAAGGATGTATTTATTTGAAACAACTAAATTTTCCTTAATCATTCTTTCATTTGAATTATTTTTTAAAACAAAAGCATCAGAATCTACCGCTTCATGAATAGCTTTTATTTTGTATTCCTCAATTTTATAAAATTTAATAACTTCATCTTTGGTAAAATTGGAGATCGTTATAATTTTATCAGCATTTTTAATTGATTTTTTGACAGCATATTTTAGATAAAAATATCTTTTAAATTCATAAGATTTCGGGAAATTTAAAAATCTTAAATCATGAACTGTTAAAATAACTTTTGCATTTTTAAATTTCGGGGAATGAAAAAATGTCGAATGAAATATATTAAATTTCTCTTCCTTTTCTTCTTTTTTCCAAAAATACTTTTGAAGTAATGCTCTCTTTATCTTTTTATTCGATTCAAATGGAAAAATCTTAATTTTTCCTTTTCCTTTCGTAAGTTCAATAAATGTAGATTCAACAGCTTTTGATATGTAAAATACATATTCAAAATCATTATTTAAGCTTATAAGCTCTTTTACTAAATTATGAATATATTCTTTGATTCCTCCACCAGCTTCGTAATAAATACAATTTATTGCTATTTTCATTTTGTTTTTTTATTTGTCTTTCCTGAATATTTTTGGTCCTCACAATTTCATACATCAATTGACAATTTTCCTTTACATACTATCTTCGTATGCTTTCTCTCTAATTACTTTTCTTTCGTAATAAGAATCCTCTGTTATAATATTATTTGAATATTCATAAATATCTCTATTAAAGGTTACAAAAGTCTTGAGAACACAAATAAATATTACAATCAAATTCATATTATTGTTTCCTATTAATATTTTAAAATTACAGAGGATCATTAAGTAGGCCCAAAAAAACAGCAAAGAAAATCTATTAATTATAGTGTCCGATGTACTAAAATAAAGCAGTAAGAAACAATAGCAGAAAAAACCGTTAAAATATATTGGCTTAATAAGTTTGTTTCTAACAATTCGATTGTAATTCATTAAAACTAATACCAATATAAAAAGCTTCTCTAAAATTCCAAATCTTAATCCGTAGGTCTTATCAGAATCTGTAATTGTACTTGCTAAATATTGTAATCTTCCTCCTATGTGTTGTCCTATAAATGCTACAATACTATTAAAAAAATTAAACTGCAGAATGTAAACAATTATACCTAAAATTAAAATAATTATTAAATTACTTCTTTTAAAATATTGTCTATTTATTAAAAAGAGTAAGAAGAAAAATACTCCAGTAGTATGAAATAATACTGATAGTAAAATTATAATTGCCGCCTTAAACTTTCTATTTTTATTAATATAATCAATAGCTTGTATTGCAATAAGTATAGATGTTAAATTTCTTAATAAATCAATAATTAATAAAGGAAACAAACTTATCAAGATAATATATGATAAGGCTATTTGATTTGATTGTGTTTTTAAAAATCTATTCCAAAGTATGACTTGTATTAATGTAATAAAAAAAATAAAAAAATGATAAGTAAGACCTAAATCGTGGAAAAGTTTAGCAAAAAAAGAAAATCCTAATTCATAATCCTGAATTGTCCATGAATCTAATGTTGTTTCTGAATAATAATATTCATAATTGAACCAGTCACTTCCTACATAACCCCTAAAACCAAAAAAAATAAGAAAGATAAAAGCACTTATAAATCTTATTCTCTTATTATTGGTTGTATTATTTTGTTTATTACTATTTTCGTTTATATATATAATGGCATATGTTAAAATCAAAATGAGGTATGGAAAACTAAAAAAATCCATAAATCTAGCTTATTAACTCTTCGAAAAGAGAAGTTATATCTAATGAATTATACAATTCAATAGAACCTTTGCTTATTTGATGATAACTTGAATCAATATTTAAAATTGCGGATGCCAAATTTTCTGGTGTAAAATTAGAAACTACTCTCCCTGCATTATACTTTTCAAATAATAATGAAAGTCCTGGAATATCATTAGAAAGCATAGGGACACCAAAACAAGAATATTCATAAACCTTATTAGGAGCACAATACAGAGTGTTTATTACATTTTCTATTGACCCTTGTGTTGGAAAATAACTTAAAAAACCAATATAAGCCTTTTTAGTTATCTCTAGATGCTTAGGTGCTGAAATAAAAGGCATAAAAATTACTCTTTCAGATTTGTATTTATCCATCAGTCTCTTTTTATTGATGTCATCCCCTCCCATTATGCAAACTATATATTCTTCAGGAAGATAATTAATTGATTGACATAATTCATCTAATCTTCTTTCAGGATAGTTAAAAATTCCTTGATATAAAATTACTTTTTTGTTACAAAAAAGAGTTTCAATTTCACCTTCAAGAATCTCTCTTAATTTTGAGGTGTCAAAATTTGGTTTATTAGGAATTACTATTGGCAGTTTATCCAAGTTAAAATATGCTTTTGTTACATGAGCTCTATTATATTCACAACATACTACTTTCCAAGCTTTTTGCATTGTATTTGCATAGTCTAGAAAAGGACTCAAAATTTTATATCTTAGCCCTACTTTTAATTGTGGGGTTTCGAACAAATATAATATACTTTTAAATCTATAAATCAATTTATAAAGAAGCCAAATATTTTGATTCCCATATACCCACAAAACAGAATCACTTTTAAATTCTTTAGTAACAATTTCTTCAACTTTTTTCTTGTAAGAATATAATTTAAAAAATTTTATAATTTTATTTTCTTTGATATCATTTATAATTGTTTCAAAATAAATTACTCCTTTAGATTCTAAATCAGTGATTGTATTTTTATCGCTACAATAACCTATAACTACAACTTTCTGACCTAAAGAAAGTAAAACCTTAATTGCAGTAATTATAGGCGGGTATTTTTGTATATCATGGTTGTATATTAAAATATTACTCATTTATGATAAATTTGATATAAAACTAACAATTCTCTCGCATGCCTTTCCATCACCATAAGGGTTGTGAAGCACACTCATTTTTGTATATTTATCAGCATCATGGAGCAATTTATTTGCTTCATTCACTATAAGTTCTTTATTCGTTCCAACTAGTATTACTGTTCCTGCAATTACAGCCTCAGGTCTTTCGGTTGATTCACGCATTACCAACACAGGTTTTCCAATGCTTGGTGCTTCTTCCTGAACTCCACCACTATCAGTAATAATTAAATACGATTTATCCATCAACCACACAAAAGCAGGATAAGCCAAAGGCTCTATTAACTTAATATTATCAATTCCAGATAGTATTTCATAAACAGGTCCTTTCACATTAGGATTTAAGTGCACTGGATATATTATCTCTACATCTTGATTAATTAAAGCTATTTCTCTTAAAGCTTCACAAATTCGAATAAAACCATTTCCATGATTTTCTCTACGGTGACCGGTAACAAGAATTGTTTTTACATCCTTTTTTACAATCTTCTTTAAGTTTTCAATTTCCAAATTATAGATATCTTCTACTCTTTTAGAACTATCAATCAACGCATCAATAACCGTATTACCTGTTACCAATATTGTTTCAGATCCTATATTTTCTTTTAAAAGATTTTCTTTAGAAGCTTCTGTTGGGGCAAAATGATAATCCGCAATTCTTCCTGTCAATTGTCTATTCATTTCTTCAGGAAAGGGTGTTCGTTTAAAATTTGTACGAAGACCTGCTTCAACATGACAAATTTTAGCTCCAGAATAAAATGATGCTAAACTAGCTGCCATTGTTGTCGTTGTATCACCATGCACATAAACATAATCTGGTTTAAAATCCTCCAAAACTTCTTTTAAGCCGATTATAATATCTGCTGTTAGTGAATATAAATTTTGATTTGCCTTCATTAAATTCAGGTCGTATTCTGGCTGAATATTAAAAAAGTCCAAAACTTGATCTAGCATTTCCCGATGTTGAGCGGTAACACAAACTCTAGTTTCAAAAATATCTGAATGTTTTTTAAACTCTTGAACCAGAGGAGCCATTTTTATAGCCTCAGGCCTTGTCCCAAAAACAATTAAATTTTTTTTCATTATAATATTTACAACTATTTAAATTACTTTATATTATCTTATTCTTTAGAAAATTCTAAACACGATTATATCTTAAAAAACTTAACTACTCGACGAACTTGGCGATAAAAATGAATTGCCCATTCATAATTTTTAAGTTCTTTTTCTATCATTGTCTCATTTTTTTTACAAACTTCTATAATCTTATCATATTCACTTTTCCATAAGGTCATTATAGCGTTATAATCGTAATTTTCATTAAACATTTTAATAGCTGCATTACCAGCACTAATACGACGTGAATCTGATTCTATTACACTTTGTATCGCGAACTGAAAGCTTACTGGAGATCTGTCGTTTGGAGAATTAATGACTATTATCTCTTTATCTAAGTTATTTTCGCCCCAAAAACCCCAAGCAGTTTTATTTGTCTCAGGAGTAAACCCCGCTATTATTGAGGGTTTTGCACATGAAGCTGCTAATAAAAGCGTAGTTCCCATTCCTACAAACATTGTACATTCCTGATACAATGTCTCTAAATCTTTACCAACTACCGTTCCTTTTAATTGAATAATTTCCTGATCTATTTCTCCGTTTATATTAAGCGCTAATTGATTTAATTCATTGAATAAATTACCATCTCCAACAATAACTAATTTGTATTCCTTAAAACTTTCATTTTTTCTATGCAATTCATAGAAATCCTGAATTAAATATTTTACATAGTCTTTATCTTCAGATAATCTGCTGACAGATAAAATATATTTTTGAATAGAAACAGAATTATCGACCGGAATTGCTTTAACAGGAATAGGTATTATATTGGGATTTAATTTTAATTTCGTAGCTCCTTCAATATATTCATTCATTTGTGGAGTTAGTGAATAAAATAGCCCAAACTTATCCATTTTCTTAGTAATAATTTTCAATAAAGGATTACGTCTATACGAAAGTTCTGATAATATATTTACACAAAAAGGAATTTTAGTTTCTTTATACACCGAAGCCACATGAACAATTGGGTATGAATTATGAGCTTCAATAACATCTATTCTATTATTTAATAAAATTGTCTTTAGATTTTGTTTAAAGCTGTCGTATTGAGCATTTGTAAATACTAAAGGAGGTAAACTTATTCCTTCCAATTTTACATGAACTGTACCCTGAGGTAAATTCGAGACATTTTCACCACCTTCTGAAATAACTATTACATTAAAATCATTAGTTATTAACCATTCACATTTATTAATTATATAGGTTTCTGCACCTCCAATAATCATTAACGGAGTTATGAAACCAATTGTCATTTTCTCATTATTCATTTAACTACTAATCAATCGATTTATAAAATTAAAACTTCTTCTTAAATTTATTACTAATTATACCTTTTATATCTAATTTCTTATCTAATTCATTTAACGAAAAACAACTAGATACTAGAATAATTAATAAACCTACGGAGTAAGCCACATAAATATTACAAAAGTAAACTGCTATAAAAGAGAATAATGCTAATGTAAATTGAATTGAAAAAATTTTAATAATTTCTTTATTAAAATCAAATTCGTAAAATATCTTACAAATAAAAAAAACTTGTATGAAATATAAAAAATAGCTAATCAAAAAAGAAATCCCAAGACCTGTTAGCCCGTAATAGTAATAACCCAACATATTCAAAATCAACATATATGTATTTACTATTACTTCATTCCAAAAGTAAACTTTTGATGCTCCTTTTGCCAAAAATAAAAATGCAATTGTCCAACTTAATGCCTTAAAGAAAACACCAAGGGTTGCCCAATGCACCATTGGAATAACTTCAATAAAATCATTTGAATATAACAATATAATTCCCCAATGAATGAACACCAAAAAAACTACTAATATTGGTGACAAAATAAGTATTGCAATTTCTGCTTGCTCATTTATTGTTTTCTTTGTTTTAATGTTATCGTCAGAAACACTTGCTAATCGAGGATAATAATCAGATGCCATAGCGGTAAAGACCATTCCAACATAAGTATTAATAATAGCAAATCCAGCTGTATATAACCCAACATCTTTTATTCCTCCAATTTTATTAATATATATACGAACTATATATCCTACTATTAATAAGATAATTGAGCTAAAACTTATCAAAAACCCCATTCTTAGCATGTCCATTCCTTCACTTTTAAAATCAGAGCTATTTACTGAAATACTTGGGATAGCAATTTTCTTAACATAATAAGACGAAATTACCACGATACTAATTGAACTTAATATCATTGCCGGAACAATTCCATCTTCTTTCCAATAATAATACATAGGTATTGATATGATCAATCCTAACAATGCCCCTAATGCACTAGCCTTTGCCATATACTGTATTTTCCGCATTCCCTGCAGAATCACATTTTGTCCGGTACTAACCTGTGTAAAAAGTAATGTTATAGATAATAATACAAAAGCAAATGTATATTTTTTATTCCCGAACGAAATTTCACTTAAAAATGGAGACAATATTAAAGCAACAACAAAGCCAAATAAACCTGTTATCCATACTAGTTTACGAAAAACTGTTGCTGTTTTTGCAAGTTTCTCTTGATCATTGGTCTCTGAAGCTTTGGAAATATTCTTAACAGCAGAAGTTCCTAATCCTAAATTGGTTATCTGCCCTAGTAATCCTATTGTAGACGTAAAAATGGAAACGATTCCCATACCGGCAGGACCTAATAGTACTGCTACAATTTTACTTCTTAAAACAGATATAATGATATTAAATACTTGTACACTTCCTAAAATTGAGGTTGCTTTAAATATCTGTTGATAAGAAGAATGCTTTTCTTTCAAATCTAAATAAATTTATTAATGATCTCAATAACTTTAGAAACTTCATCTACAGTCATTACAGGGCTAATTGGCAAACTAAGGACTTCTTCATGAATAACTTCAGTAATTGGCAAACTTAAATGATTCAAGTCTTTATAAGCCTCTTGTTTATGAGGAGGAATAGGGTAATGAATTAAAGTTTGTATTTCATTTTCTTGCAAATAGGATTGCAAGGCATCTCTTTCTTTTGTTCTTATTACAAAAATATGCCATACATGTTCTTTTTTATCAACAGGCTCTATTGGAAGAATTACTTTATTATTTTTAATTTCTTTCAAATATCGGCTCGCAATCTCTCTACGAATTTGGTTTTCGTTATCTATATATTTTAATTTTACATCCAGTACTGCAGCATGAATTTCATCTAATCTGCTATTTAATCCTTGATATATATTCACGTATTTTAAATTTGACCCATAATTTGCAATTGCTCTAATTGCTTTGGCTAAGTCATCATCTTTGCAGGTAACTGCACCGGCATCTCCTAAAGCTCCAAGATTTTTCCCAGGATAAAAACTAAACCCCGCTGCATCACCTAAATTCCCAGCTTTAATTTTATTCCATGAAGCCCCTATAGCTTGTGCATTATCTTCTACAATTTTTAAATTATTATTTTTTGCGATTTCTTTTAACTCTTCAGAGAAAACAATTTGTCCGTATAGATGTACAATCAAAATCGCTTTAGTTTTAGAAGTAATCTTAGATTCTATTTTTGAAATATCAATATTATAATTATCTAAGTCTGGTTCAACTAATACTGGAACTAAACCATTATCTGATAAGGCCAACAAGGAAGCTATATATGTATTAGCAGGAACTAAGACCTCATCTCCTTTTTTCATCAACCCAAGCTCCAAATATGCTCTAAAAATTAATCTTAAAGCATCCAACCCATTTGCTACCCCTATAGCATGATTTGAACCAATATAATTTTTAAGATTTTCTTCAAAATTTTTAACTTCTGTTCCTAATAGATACCATCCACTGCGAAAAGTATTAATTAATCTTTCTTCAATTTCTTGTTGATGTGTAAGATTTATTTTTTGTAAATCTAAAAATTTAATCATAATATTTTATTTTAAGTCTCTTAAATAAGGTTTTCTTTTAGAGATAATTTATCTTCAAAAAAAACATAAACATTTCCATCCGCATCTCTTAAGTTTAAATCTAAAATGATACCTTTTTCTGTTATATATCCCCTATGTTTTGCTGGATTACCATAAAAAAGATGATATGGTAATACTGATTTTGTTACTACACTACCCGCACCAATCATTGCATACGAACCTATATTATTCCCTGCCACTATTGTAGCATTTGCTCCAATTGAAGCTCCTTTTTCAATTATTGTTTTAGAAAACTCTATTGGATATGATTTAGACCTGGGTATCAGGTCATTAGTAAACGTTACATTTGGACCTACAAAAACATTATCTTCAATATAAACTCCATCCCAAATTTGCACACCTGACTTGATTGTAACATTATCTCCAATTTTAACGTCATTTTCGATAAAGACATTACAATTAATATTGCAGTTTTTTCCAATTGAAGCACTACCTAAGATTACGCAAAACTGCCAGACCGTAGTATCGTCTCCAATATCCCTTGTTTGAACATCTGCTAATGGATGAACTTTATACATTTCCAATATATTTTAAATAATCGTCATACTCTCTTAGATAATCATCTTCACTATATTCATGAGAAGCAAGCACCAGGCATATAGACCCGCTAGAGAAATTGATTTCAGAAGCCCAAATACCTGGTGGTATATGTAAACCTAAATCAGGTCTGTTTAATAAAACTTGTCTTTTTGTTGCACCATCATCTAACAAAACCTCAAAACTCCCACTGGCAGCAACTAAAAATTGGTGGCATTCTTTATGTGCATGTGCCCCCCTAGATTCTCCTCCAGGTATATCGTATAGATAAAAAATTCGTTTTATATCAAAAGGTATCTCCAGACTATTATTTATCGAAGTAATATGCCCGCTACGATCTCCTATTTGTTTTAAATGCAAAAGATCACATTCAAAAACACTTATTTGTTTTATCATTTAAATAGATTTTTAAAATCTTCAAAATCTCTTATATAATCCTCCTTAAAATACTTTTTACTAGAAATATGCAAAGCAAGGGCATTTGTAGAAAAATTCTCAATATGTCTCCATGTTTTTGCTGGCAAGTAAAGCCCATAATAACTTCTGTTTAAGGAAAATTTTTCTGTAGTGCAGTCTTCCTTTGTAATTATAACATCAAAACTTCCGCTTAGTGCAATTAAAATTTCTTCTTGCTGATGATATGCATGCCCCCCTCTTATTTCGCCTCCCGGAACATCATAGGTCCAGAAAGTCCTTTGAATTTCAAAAGGAATTTGACTAGAATACTGCATAAATGTAAGATTACCTCTAGGATCTTGAATTTTAGGAAAATCAATAATTTCTGGCTTCATTAATTCTTCTTTAAATATTTACAATTTAGCATCTACATGAGATTTTAAAAAATTCTTCACATCATAAATAACACTTAATTCTTTTTGAAAATTAGATAAATCTAAATTTAGAAATTCATTGTGTGCTACCCCCAAAACTATTGCATCAAATTTTTGATTTGGTATATCAGAATAGACATCTAAATCATATTCATGTTTAACTTCTAAAGGATTTGCTAAAGGATCATATATAACTACTTCAATACCATATTCACCTAAAACCCTTATCACATCAACAATTTTAGTATTACGTATATCGGGACAATTTTCCTTAAATGTTAGTCCCAGCATTAATAGATTTGTACCTTTAATAGCTATCCCTTTTTTAATCATTAACTTGATTATTTGAGAAGCAATATATTCTCCCATACTATCATTTAATCTTCGTCCTGCTAAAATAATTTCTGGATGATACCCAAATTCCTGTGCACGCTGTGCCAAATAATAAGGGTCTACACCAATACAATGTCCCCCAACTAGACCAGGTTTAAAATGTAAAAAATTCCATTTTGTTGCAGCCGCCTCCAATACATCATTTGTATTGATGTTCATTAAGTTAAATATTTTTGCTAATTCATTTACAAAGGCAATATTGATATCTCTTTGTGAATTCTCAATAACTTTAGCCGCTTCGGCAACTTTAATAGTCGGCGCTAGATGTGTCCCCGCTGTAATTACACTTTTATACAAGTTATCCACTACAATTCCTATTTCGGGAGTAGAACCTGCTGTAACTTTTAAGATTTTTTCAACAGTGTGTTCTTTATCTCCTGGATTGATTCTTTCTGGTGAATAACCCGCAAAAAAATCTTCATTGAAAATTAGCCCTGAAATTCTCTCCAATACGGGAACACATTCTTCTTCTGTAACACCAGGATAAACCGTAGATTCATAGATAACAATATCTCCTTTTTTTAAAACTTTACCCACCGTTTCACTTGCTTTATAAAGTGGTGTCAGGTCTGGTCTGTTATTTCTATCAACTGGAGTAGGTACAGTTACAATGAATATATTACATTCTTTTAAATTTTCTAAATCATAAGTACAATAAAGACCCGATTCACTATTAGGATTGTCTACTAAAACAGCTTTCAAAACTTCATCAGACACTTCAAGTGTAGAATCATGACCTGCATTTAGTATGTCAACTCTTTTCTTATTAACATCAAATCCAATTACTTGATATTTCGTAGCAAATAATCTTGCTAATGGTAAGCCTACATAACCTAAACCAATAATGGCAATTTTTTTCATATTTGTAATTATTCTTTTAAATTAGTAAATGAAACTATTTTTACTATTAGTTTATTTTTTTTAGATTTTTATAATACCAATTAACGGCTTCTTTAAGCCCTTTTTCCATTGAATATTCCGGGTTATATTCCAATAATCTTTTTGCTTTTTCAATACTTGCTAAAGAATGGGGAATATCACCTGCACGGTTTGGCCCATAAAGAATTTCAACATCTTTTATATTTGAATCAAACTCTGAAAGTTTATCACGCAACATATATACTAACTCATTTAAAGTTGTTCTATCTCCAAATGCAGTATTATAAACTGTATTAACAGCCTCACTATTTTGAGTTAAAATGGCTCTTTCATTCATTTGTATTACATTATCTATATATGTAAAATCTCTAGAATAGTTACCATCTCCATTAATCAAAGGACTTTCATAATTCATAAATTGCATAACAAATTTCGGAATTACTGCTGCGTATGCTCCATTTGGATCTTGACGTCGACCAAAAACATTAAAATATCTCAACCCTATTGTTTCCAATCCATATATTTTACTAAAAATGTTAGCATATAATTCATTTACATATTTAGTAATTGCATATGGAGAAAGCGGATTACCAATCTTATCTTCAACTTTTGGTAATGATTCTGAGTCTCCATAAGTTGATGAACTTGCAGCGTATATAAAACGTTTGACTTTAGCATCTCTTGAAGCAACTAACATATTCAAAAAACCACTAACATTTACATCATTAGTCGTTATTGGATCATTTATAGATCGTGGGACAGAGCCTAAGGCTGCTTCATGCAGAACAAAATCAACTCCTTCTACTGCCGCTTTACAGTCCTCAAGATTTCTAATATCTCCTTCAATTAAGGTAAATTGATTATTAGCAAAAAAAGGCTCGATATTATGTCTATGTCCTGTTGAAAAATTATCAAGGCAAATAACTTGGTTTCCTTTTGCTAAAAAATACTCGCATAAATTTGAACCTATAAACCCGGCTCCTCCTGTTATTAAAATTTTCATTAAATTGTATTTATAGTTTTTTTTAATACTAAAAAAACAGCAGTCAAAAAAGCTGCAATAAAAGCTCCTATAATCAATCCTTTTAATATTCCTAAATGTTCTTTTGCTAATGGTAATATGGGTGAATCAATTATTTGAATAAGGGGAGTTTCTTTACGTAGAGCAACTTTTGCTAATTCGGCTTGTTTTACTAATTCTGTCAATATTGCAGTATTTGCCTGAACATCAACCTGCCTTCTCGCAGACGGAGTTCTTCGCACATTTAGAGCTGGATTTAAATTAAAAGTATTATCATTTGCAACAGCTACTCCAGTAATAGCACTATTAAGCTCTCTTCTAACAGAATCTGTTTGCCTTTCAAGTATATCCATATTTAACCTTGCTTTTTTACTTTTGGTTTCAACATAAAACTTTCCCACTTGTTTGGCCAATGCTTCGCAAAAATATTTAGCAAATAATTCGTTTTTTGAAGAAACATCAATAGTAATAATCGCAACTTTTTTATCTTTTTGGCCTACATTTAAACTTTCTTTAGATAGGTTTTCATAAATTTTACCTAAAATACTATCTTGTATTCTTGTAAAACCAATTCTTTTGGTATTAGGTAAAAATTTTAATGATTTAAATTTATCATCATCTTCCCATTTTTTTCTCCAATTATTATTTTGGATATACATCTCAGCCAAAGAAATTAATTTCCCATCAACTTTAACAGGATTCAATAACGTTTGTTCGACCATACTGCGTGATTTAAATAATTCGGTCAAATTTGAACCTGTAAAAATCCCCCCTCCTTCACCACCAACATCCAAACCTAGTGAGGTTGCCAAACCTAATGCATTACCTAAACCTCCTCCCGTTTTTTCATCTTCTAAGGCAAAAGAAAGCGTAGCTGTGTAAATAGGTTTTTTTAAAATAGAGTAAGTAATCCCTAAACAACCACCAATAAATCCAGCCAACAGTATAATTTTCCATTTTGATAACATAAAAAAGAACCATTCCTTTATTTTTTCTATTAATTCTTTTAACGAAATCTCGTTACTTTCATCAATTACATTATTCATAAAAAATTATTTAAAAGCTGTAACAATTAATAAGGCCAAACTTGTTAACACACTGCCAATCCCAACCCATTCACCTGTTGACATTTTTTTTGTTTCTGGTTTTTCCGGAACAACAATTTGTGAATCTGGTGTAACTTTTGGATACGTTCTGAAAAATAAAAAAGATTTTGTAACTGATGCATTACCATTGGGATATATAATGTAGGCTTTTTTCTTCCAGCCTTTACTATCAACACCTCCAACAGCATTAATATAATATTTAAATCCCTTTCCTCTTTGATAAGGAATTTCAGATGTAAGTAATACATTTCCTGTAACTTTAACTCCTTCACTGTAAGTAGATATTATAATTTCATCTCCAGGAAATAAGGTAACATTAGAAAAGTGATTTTTGTCTTTAACAATTTTCTCCCAATTAACAGGAATTGTAGAAAACTTTAAGTCCGTCTCCAATTTTTTTGACAATTTCTCGCTTAGAGTATCATTTTGAGATAAATTTAAATCAATACTTTTTATCTTATCAATTTGTTCTTGTTTAATTGGCCTTTTAATCTTCATCCCTTCAATATTTGCTACAGAAGTTAACCCACCGGCTCTTGTTACAATATTGTAAACCGTTTCTTTTTTATTCGCCAAGACATATTTTCCAGGATATATAACAGCTCCACTTATAGTCACCATTTGAGGTTTTTCATATACAGCCAATCTTCTAATATTAATAACATCGAAAGGTTTTATAATAAAATTATTGACTTGTTCATTACTATCAGAGGTCATTTCGAATTGAAGTAATTCTACTCTATTTAAATCAGAATCTTTTATCGCATCAGACTTAACCATTCTTGCAATTTCAACTCGTTTAGATGCAGAACCTGTTAACCCACCAACCTGAACTATTAAATCATTTAATGTTAGGTTTTCAAAATAATCATATTCACCAGGATTTTTCACTTCTCCATCGATAGTTACTTTATAGTCCTCTCTAAAATCTAAAACCGAGTAAACTGTAATGATATCTTCTCTTTTTAATTCAATATCTGAATCTAGATTACCCGTTAATGCTGTACTCAAATCAATATTTACAATTTCTGTTGTTAAATCAGGCTTCAAACGAATTATCCTAGCTCTTTTTGTATATGCATCTTCTTTAAGCCCTTCAGCACGTGCAATAATATCCGAAACCCTCATTCCTTCAGAGAAAGAATAATAATCCGGTCTAAAAACTGCACCATCAATTTTAATACGATTTTCAAATCGATTCAGAATTTTAGTAACTCTAAATACATCTCCTGATTGTGGTATATAAGCATTAAAATCACTTTCGTTTATATCATGAACTTTAAACTCTTTGCCTGTTTTTTGTAAAACATTAACAGAAGCTGTATAGGCAAACTCGTTAAAACCTGAGGCAAAATTTAATAAATCAGAAAACGTTTCGTTGTTTTTCATTTCAAAAATTCCCGGACGCTTCACTTCGCCTTCAACAATAACTCGATGGCTATATGCCGGAATTCGAATAACATCATTTTCTTTTAAACTAATATTATCAGATTGATCACCTTTAACTAAAAATCTATAGATATCTATATTTTTGTAAACTTTGTTGTTTCGAATTAATTCAATATTTCTATAACTACCATTTTTACCAGGACCTCCTGCCAAATGTAAAGCATTATATACTGTAGCTAAAGATGATATTGAATAATTGCCAGGTTGCTTACCTCCAACTACTGTTATCTTGATAGTACGTATTTGACCTAAACTAACGCTAACTTGAGATTGTCCAGATTGAACTGTACTATAAACTCTTGCTATCGCTGATTTAATTTTATGAGTTGCAGCCTCAATTGACATTCCTGAAACAGCAATTTGCCCTACATTTTGAATTGTAATTTTGCCTTCAACATTTACTGCAATACTTGCATTATATTCTTGCACTCCATAAATACTTACTTGTAATTCATCACCAGGCCCTAATATATAGTTCATTGGGGTTGCCAATTTTAAATCTGGTTCAAAGTTCAATGTGGGGTTATCAAAAAGTTCAGAACCAAAAATTAATGCATTTATTGAATCTTTTACTTTGTTATTTAAGATTTTTTCTTGATTTCTTCCAAATTTATTTTTATTTTCAATATCTTGACGAGTGTTATTAGCATTATTTGCAGGTCCATTTGACAAATTGTTTAACCTAACTCGTAATTTATTAAACTCATTCTGGCTCATACCTTTTGATATAGCCATTGGCTCGGCTTGATCAACAGTCATATTGTTGCTCTTTAATTGTGCATCAATTTTAACAATATCATCTTGGGATAAGTTATCTACATTTATAGTACTTAAATCTTTTGATTTAAAAATATTTTGCGCATTTATACTAAATGAGACTATAATAAAAATTAAAGTAAGAACGTATCTTATTTTTTTCATAATTAATTATTAATTTAATTAAAGGCTAAACTATTCAAATATTTTAAGAATACTGTTTTTTATAATAATCTTTATATGCGCCAGAAGTAACACTTTCTAACCACTTTTCATTATTAAGATACCAATTGATTGTTTTTTCTAGTCCCTCTTCAAAAGTAACTGTTGGCTTCCAGCCTAGCTCTTTATTAATTTTTGTAGCATCGATTGCATATCTTAAATCATGACCTGGTCTATCTTTAACGTAAGTAATTAATTTTTGAGAAGTACCATCAATTCTTTCTAATTTTTTATCCATAATTTGGCATAATAATTTAACCAAATCAATATTTTTCCATTCATTAAAACCGCCAATATTATAAGTCTCATGATTTTTACCATCATGAAAAACTAAATCTATTGCCATAGCGTGATCTTCCACAAATAACCAGTCACGAGTATAATTTCCATCACCATAAACTGGTAATGGTTTATTATTAATAATATTATTAATAAAAAGTGGAATTAGTTTTTCTGGAAAATGATAAGATCCATAATTATTTGAGCAATTCGTTAAAACGTATGGCAAGCCATATGTTTCTCCATATGCTCTAACAAAATGGTCAGAACTAGCTTTTGAAGCTGAATAAGGTGAATTTGGATCATAAGCTGTGGTTTCTGTAAAAAGGCCTTCAGCTCCTAGAGATCCGAAAACTTCATCAGTGCTTATATGGTAAAATCTTTTTCCTTCAAAGTTATTTTTCCATTGATTCTTTGCTGCGTTTAAAAGATTCATGGTCCCAATTACATTTGTTTTTACAAAAGCTAAAGGATCCTCAATAGAACGATCAACATGTGATTCTGCTGCTAAATGCAAAATACCATCAAAATTATGTTGTAAAAAAAGATCATTAATAAAGCTTTCATCAACGATATCGCCTTTCACGAAAGTATAATTTGATTTATTTTCAATATCTTTTATATTTTCAAGATTTCCTGCATAAGTTAAAGAATCCAAATTAAAAATTTGATAATTTGGATATTTATTCACAAAACGCCTTACTACATGAGAACCAATAAAGCCAGCGCCGCCAGTTATAAGAATTTTTTTCATTTAAACTTCAATTAATTTAATAAATCTGAATTTTGCCTTTCTAATTCATTATACACATCTTTTACGTCTTGTGAATTTTCTTTTTGCAAAATTAAATTAGCTGTATTAGTATGAACAAATATAGTATTACTTAACCCTAAAAAAGTTGTATGACTTTCACAGCCTATAACCATATTGCCATTTTTATCTATTGGATAATCCTTTGATACCAAATATTCATAAACAGATTCAAACGAACCTAAATCTGACCACGAAAAAGAAGCCGGAACAACTTTAATTTTTTTACTTCTTTCCATTACGGCATAATCTATGCTAATAGATGGAATTTCTAACGATAAATCTAAATCGAGAAAACCATCTTTACTTGATTCCCAAACAGCTTTAGATTTGTTGTAAACATCTGGTTGAAACTGCTTCAATTCTTCTAATAGAACTCCTGCTTTAAAACAAAACATTCCGCTATTCCATAAAAAATTACCTCTTGCTATAAATTCTTTTGCAGTAGTTTTATTTGGTTTTTCTCTAAATGATAATACTTTATCTCCTTTTGATTCTATATAACCATAACCCGTTTCTGGCTTAGTTGGAATAATTCCAAAGGTAACTATAAAACCGTCTCGCGCTTTAAAAACCGCTGCTTGAATAGCATCATTGTAGGCATCCATCTTATCTATAATGTGATCAGATGGTGTTATAATCAAGATGTCTTCCGGATTTGAAGCAAATGCTGCAAAAGCAATTGCCGCTGCAGTATTTCTTGGAGTAGCCTCAACAATATTTACATAAGCAGTCTTAGTTTTATCCATTACTTTCCCACTCAAATGATGATTATCTACATTTCCAACCACCATTACTTTATCTGCAAGATGACTATTACGATCAACTGTCATCTCAAACAAAGATTTATTTTCAAAAATTTCTAAATATTGCTTTGGCTGGCTTTTACGAGAAAGAGGCCATAATCGACTTCCTACTCCTCCTGTTAAAATTACATGTATAATCGATTCTTTTTTTTTCATTTTTTTAAATTAAATAAAGGTTGAAAAGCACTACAGCCTATTATGACCAGCAACTTTAAACTTCTTTTTACATCATATAATAAACTGCTCTCTTTTGCAATTCAGAAAAATTTAATTTAAAATTCCTGATATGCTACTCCTAAAATTATAGCATCAAATATTGTAACTATTATTTTTAACATCTAGATGTTTCAAAAAAATAAAGCTCAGCTTAGGTACTTGAGATTTTTTTTATCATTAGCTTTACAAATATGCGAAGCAAGAATTCGATTTGCTGTCATTTAAACGTAGTACTATTAAAATTATTTCAGAATGATCTTCAAATTCTTGCGCCCTATATGATCAAATAATTGCCTGAATTGTTGAAATAACCATTATGAAATCTAGATTAACGTATACGTATCATTAAAATAAATATTTTTTAAGCTATGTGAATATCCTGTGATAATCTACCTTAAGATAATATTCATCTTCAATTCCTTAATGTGTTGCAAAAATCTGATTAAAAAAAAATAAAAACACATTTAACCTCAAATAGGTATTCTTATTTTCTCCCTCCAAGTCATTAAAATTCACGGCTTCGCCCTTCTGAGTCACAAAAAATGAGACCAGACTACGTAAAATTATTTTCGGCAAATATAAGATAAAAGTCAATTTATTCACTACAGTTTTTTGCAATACTTAGTAAAACATAGAATTAGAGACATTTAAAACCATAATACCTTAATAACCAATGTGTAATAAAATGTTTACAAAAAAAACAGAGAATAAAACTCATATAATGAAATTTTATTCTCTTTATAATTTTAGAAAGATAACAAAAGAAGAAATCTCTATGTACTAGACCTATTTATTTTACTTGTATTTAATTTTTAATACACATCCCAAAGATTCAAGAACTAAAATATAATGTGTGTTTGAAACTTCCTGAACAATCGCACTTTGATTATTAAAAGCACCTGATTCTAGTTTTATTTTGTCACCAACATGAAATGGTAAGACAGAAGCGTCGGCAATATTTGAAGCTTTAAGACTATTTTTTATTATATTAATTTCTTCATCACGAACAATTGCCGGCTTTCCTAGCCAAAATAAATATCTCACAACTCCCGCTATTTCAAATACTGAATTTCTCTCGCTATCTGGTAATTGTATAAAAACATAAGAATTGAAAAGTGGCATTTCAATCTTTTTTTTTCTATCTGACCATTGTTTTATTTTAGTTACTAATGGACAATAGCACTCTATTCCTATTTCAGTAAGTCGTTCAGCAACTTTTTTTTCCCATTTCGGTTTTGTATAAATCACATACCAATTCATAATTTCTATTTTTATTGAAAATAAACCTTAAACCAACCGCTTTCTTCTCTCTTCATATTAAATCTTATCCCAATAGAAAATTCCATTAAGAACCTATTCCTTTATATACAAACCCAATTGATTCTAACTTTTTAGCATCTAGAATATTTCTTCCATCAAAAACAAATGCAGGTTTGTGCATTGATTCATATATTTTTTGCCAATCATAAGTTGTAAATTCATCCCATTCGGTTAATACTGCTATAGCATGTGAATCTTTACAAGCATCATAAGCATCCTCAAATATTGTTAACGAATTAATATTTTCTTCAGCGCTTCTGGTTTCTAAATAATCTAAATCGCTTAGCATTTTATTTCTTGATACTTTTGGATCATATACAGAAATCTTTGCCTGTTCATTTATTAAATCATCAGCCACATAAATTGCAGCAGATTCGCGTGTATCATTTGTATCTTTTTTGAAAGCCCAGCCTAAAAAAGTAATTTTTTTATCAGCAACAGTATTATATAAAGTCTGAACAATTTTATTTGAAAATCTTCTTTTTTGATGGTCATTCATAATTATAACCTGCTCCCAATAATCTGCCACTTCATTTAAACCATAAGTCTTAGCAATATAAACTAAGTTTAGTATATCTTTTTGAAAACAAGACCCTCCAAAACCAACGGACGCCTTTAAAAACTTAGGCCCAATTCTACTATCCATTCCAATTGCTCTAGCAACTTCATTTACATCTGCTCCAGTTTTTTCACATAGTTCAGACATGGCATTGATAGATGAAATACGTTGTGCTAAAAATGCGTTAGCTGTTAATTTAGATAATTCTGATGACCAAACATTTGTCGTTAGAATCTTATCTCTACTAACCCAATTTGCATAAACATTTACTAAAGCATTAATTGCCGTCTCTCCTTCGGGAGTTGTGTCTCCACCAATTAAAATTCTGTCAGGGTTTAATAGATCTGTAACAGCAGTTCCTTCGGCTAAAAATTCAGGATTTGATAAAATTTGAAATTGTACACCATTACCCGTATTATCCAATATGCTTTTTATAGCTTCGGCTGTTCGAACTGGCAAAGTAGATTTTTCTACTACAATTTTATTTTGCTTGGCAACTTTTGCAATTTGTCTCGCACATAACTCAATATATTTTAAATCAGCTGCCATACCTTTTCCTTTACCATAGGTTTTCGTAGGAGTATTAACCGAAATAAAGATTATTTGCGCTTCGTCAATTGCTTTTTCTACTTCTGTTGAAAAAAACAAATTTCTTCCTCTTGCTTCTGCAACAATTTCTGCAAGTCCAGGTTCATAAATAGGAATATTATCAGTATTTGGATCATTCCAATCTTTAATTCTTTGTTCATTCAAATCTACAACAGTAACTTGAATATGTGGGCATTTTTGTGCAATTACGGCCATTGTAGGACCTCCAACATATCCAGCTCCTATGCAGCAAATTTTTGTAATTTCCATTTACTATAATTATTATCTTTATTTATTTCAAATTATTCCAATACCAACTAACCGCTTCTTTTAATCCTTCTTGAAGAGAATATTTCGGATTATAGCCTAAAAGACTTTTTGCCTTATCGATGCTTGCCAATGAATGCGGAATATCTCCTGCTCTATTCACGCCATATACAATCTCTACATCAGCAATTTTTGAATCAAATTCAGATAAATATTTTTTTAAATATTTTACTAAATCATTTAATGTGTTTCTATCTCCGAAAGCAGTATTATAAACTGTATTACAAGCAAATTGATTTTGAGTCGTTATTGCCAGTTCATTCATTTGGATCACGTTGTCTATATATGTAAAGTCACGTGAATAATTACCATCACCATTAATAATTGGGCTTTCATGATTCATTAATTGTTTAACAAATTTTGGAATTACAGCCGCATAAGCTCCATCTGGATCTTGTTTTCTTCCAAAAACATTAAAATAACGTAATCCTATTGTTTCAAAACCATAAGTTTTACTGAAAATTTCAGCATATAACTCGTTTACATATTTAGTTATTGCGTAAGGAGATAATGGTTTCCCAATTACATCTTCAACTTTTGGTAATCCTTCAGAATCTCCATAAGTAGACGAACTAGCTGCATATACAAAACGTTTTACTTTTGCATCTCTAGAAGCAACTAACATGTTTAAAAAACCTGAAACATTTACTTCATTAGTTGTTATCGGATCATTTATAGATCTTGGAACAGATCCTAATGCAGCCTGATGCAAAACATAGTCAACACCTTCAACTGCCAAAATACAATCTTCGATATTTCTTATATCTCCTTCAATTAATTTAAAGTTTGGATTCTCAATAACATCTTTCAAATTATGACGATGGCCGGTAGAAAAATTGTCTAAGCAAATTACCTTATGACCTAACCCTAGAAAATATTCTGATAGATTCGAACCTATAAAACCCGCTCCGCCAGTAATCAGTATTGTATTTTGAATTGAATTTTTCATTTGTTCAAAATTATCTTTTTCTAAATTTACCAGAAATCAAGCTCCAAAACCCTCTTTGTTTTTCTTCTTCATGATATCCATTCGAGTAAGCTCCATAACCATATCCATATGTAGAACCATATTTTGCTTTGTTTTCGAAACCATTAAAAACAATACTTGCATTGCTTAATTCTCCTCTTTTTACTTTATTATTAAGCAACGTTATCATATCTTTTTTAGTATAATTCTGTCTCACAATATACAATGTAACATCTGCATATTGAACAAGTTCTGATGCATCTGAGACCAGCCCAACTGGTGGTGTATCAAGAATTATATAATCATATTTTTGTTTTAATTCATCTATTAACTCTTTCATTACATCGCTTAGAATTAGTTCTGATGGATTTGGAGGAATTGGCCCGGAAAGTATGACATCAAGATTTGCAATTTGTGTTGAATTTGTAATTTCATCCAAAGTGTTTTGCTTAATTAAATAATTAACAACTCCTAATTGTTGATTTGTTAAAGAAAATTCATCTGCTAATCTTGGTTTTCTTAAATCGAGACCAACGATAACTGTTTTCTTTTCACTTAAAGCAAAAACTGTGGCAATATTTATGGAACAAAATGTTTTTCCTTCACCACTTATAGATGAAGTGATCATTAAAGTTTTTGAACCATGAAGCTGTTGTCTTTTATATAAAAATTGTAACGAAGAGCGTATCCCTCTAAAAGCTTCTGAAAGAGCAGATTTTGGCTTATCAAATACAGCTAAACTAACTGCATCTTTATTTAATCCCACTACACCTATTATTGGTATTTCTGTCAACTTACTAATATCATCCGTATTTTGAATTGAATTATTAATAAAGAAAATTATAGATACAATTATTAATGGGATTAATATCCCTAAAAATAATGCTAAAATATAATTTGCAGAAGTTTTTGGCCCAATTAATCCTTCACCAATATCTTTTGCAGGATCAATAAAATGAATATCCGACAGATTTGAAGCTTTTACAATTTCTGCCTCATTTCGTTTCTGAAGAAATTCGGTATAAATATTATCATTTAAATCGTATTTCCTTTTAATTTTCAACAACTCTTGTTGTTCTTCAGGAAGTCTTTTAACCGTACTTTCTGCCTGTCCAATTTTTGCATTTACCAGCGATAGATCATAAAGTAAGGAAGCTTTAGCTGAAATTATATTTTCTAACAAAACACTTTTAACAGCTTGCATTTGATTATCAAAATCTTTGAAAATTTTATCACTTTTTACAGCGTAAGCCATCTCGGATCTTTGCGTAGAAAGAGCAATAAGCTTAGAAATATTTGTGACAATATTAGGATCATCTATACCAGCTACAGAAGGTGCCGGTAGTCTAGAATAATCAACACTATTATTTAAATAAGATTTTAAAGAATTATAATATGCAATTTTTCGTGTTACCAGATCTTTTTCAACATCAAAGTCCATTATTTTATCTGAAAACTTAGCGGCTCCTCCTTCAATTTCATAAATATTTTTATCTTTTCTGAAAGTTTTCAATTCATTTCCAGTTTGTTTCAACTGGCCTTCCATAGCAACAAGTGTGCTATCAATAAATCTTATTGTATTGGTTGCAAACTGATTTTTACCATCTAATTGAATTTTTATCAACATTTTTACTGTTGCGTTTAAATATTCAACCATTCTGGCTTTATTAGTTCCCTGCATTCCTAAAGTTAAAAGTGATCCGCCATTTTTATCACTATCTACACTTATTCCTTTGTAACGAGAAACTGTTCCGTCAAAATCATTAAATTTTACAAAATATTCTTTTCCTTTATAAAATCCCGGATTATCATTAATTTGTAATTTCCAATTTAAAAAAGGCAGAGAAACGTGCTCTCCAACTTTGTATTTTTTAATAAAGGTTACAGGCTGTACAGAAGTATTACTATAAGTATTAGTAGAATAAGTAATTAACGAAACTGAATTACTTTCGAATGGTATTTGAATTTGATATTCATTTTCACTTAGAAATTTAATACTAATTAGAGTATTTGCAAGCTGCCCCTTTGTTTTATCTATATCAATATAAAAAGGAACTGCCCCATAGGAATCAATTAAATTATATTTTCCTTGTTCAAGGTAATCAATATAATACTGTAACTTATCAACAACCAACTCATTATGCGACCTTGATTGCAATATGGTAGAAATTCCATTAACCTGATCTGAAATCCCTCCCCAATTAAAAATTAAACTCGTATTAGATGTAAAAAACGGATTGCTTTCTTCTTTAATAGAAATCATGGTCTGCATTCCGTAAATTTTTTCTTTTCGAATATTTACCTGATATGCAATTGTAAAAGCAATAATCAAACTTGCCAAAAACCATTTCCAGTAACTTAAGATTTTTAATAAAAATCCTTTAAAATCAAAATTTGAATGATTCTCAAAAATGGAAAAATCTTTTATGTCTAACATCTTAAATAAATTATTTTTAATTTCTGATTATCAAATAAACTGTTGTAGCCAATGACAACAAAGTAATAACGGTTCCTATAGACTGTATACCAGTTTGTCCAGTTCCCCACGTTTTTTGTTTTAAAGGCTTGACATATATATAATCATTTGGCTGTAGATAATAATATGGAGATTTCATGACATTAACATCTGTAAGGTCTATTTCATTCATCTGTACACCTGTTGGTGTTTGACGAATTACAGTTACAGCCTTTCTATTACCTACAGTGGTGATATCACCCGCGTTGGCAATAGCTTCCATAATATTTACATTCTCTTTAAATAATGTTTTTGTTCCAGTACTTCCAACCTCTCCGTTGATTGTATATCTAAATCCTGCTAATTTTACAGTAAGAAAAATGTTAGCTTCACTTTTAAAATACTCTTCATGCAATTTTTTTTCTATTTTAACACGAACTTCCTCTAAAGTAAAACCAATAACATTAATTTCTCCTAAAATTGGCATCCTGATATTACCATGATCATCAACAGTAAATCCATCGAAATATAATGACGATTCTGATTTACCAACAGAAGATGCTTCTGTTGTATTAAAAATCGAAACCAATTTAGGATCGATAGCTTTTATAGTAATACTTAAAACATCATTTACTTGCAATCTATAAGGTTTAGATTCTACTGATGCAATATTATTTTGTTCTGATGAAGTATTTTTATCCTGCAAATACACAAGATCATTTAGTGGAATACAAGAGGTGAATAATGTACTAATCAGCAATAATATATAGAGGCTGTTTTTTGTCATTTTGAAAATTTTAACGCAAATATAGTTTTTCCTTTAGTTTTCAGGAAATCTATATATTATTTGATTGTATTTAATTGCTTTTGAAAGTTTTTTCGAACGGAACACGATGTAAAATACTTCTCCCAAGTGTAATTTCGTCAGCATATTCTAATTCATCTCCAACAGAAATCCCTCTGGCTATAGTAGAAATTACAATTTCTGAATCAGCGATTTGTTTATAAATGTAAAAATTTGTGGTATCGCCTTCCATAGTAGAACTCAAAGCGAAGATAATTTCAACCACTTTTCCTGATTTTACTTTCTCAACTAAAGTAGAAATATTTAACTGACTTGGGCCAACTCCCTCAATTGGAGAAATTTTACCTCCTAAAACGTGATAAATCCCTCTGTATTGTCCAGTATTTTCAATCGCCATGACATCGCGGATATCTTCTACAACACAAATCGTTTGATGATTTCTGGTAGTATTTGCACAAATTTCACAGATCTTTGTGTCTGAAATATTGTGGCAATTTTGGCAAAATTTAATATCCTCACGCATATTTAATAACGCTTGTGATAGAAATCCTGTTTGCTCTTTTGGCTGCTTTAACAAATGAAGAACTAAACGCAATGCTGTACGCTTACCAATTCCTGGCAATTGCGACATCTCGTTGACCGCTTTTTCAATAAGTTTTGATGAAAATTCCATGACGACAAAAGTAATACTTTTAATGCTATAGCAGACTTTGACACATCTAAAATCAGCATTCAAAAGATTAAATATTATTAGTAAGTTTATTTTAGCATCGATAAAAAAGATATCCTTTTATGGCGATCCCAAAATTTCGGGAGGCCATAAAAGATATAATGATACTTGAGATAAAATTAATATTGATTCGTCGCTAATAAAACCAACGTACATGCAACTTCAACTTCAATATTATTCAATTCTAATAATTGATATAATTCAGGATTTTCAGTTCCGGGATTAAAGATTACTCTTTTAGGCTGTGCTTCAACGATGTAATTATAATAATCACGTTGACGATTAGGATTTAGATATAAAGTTACTGTATCTATATTTTTAACAGGAACGGCTTTGGTGTGAATTTTTACTCCAGCCACTTCTCCAGTGTTTTGTCCAATTGCTAGAACTGTATGTCCTTTTTGTGTTAATGCATTTATCGCTCTAAAAGCATAACGATCAGGTTTTGTGGTTGCACCAAGCAACAATGTTTTTTTATTTTTCATTATCTTTAAATATTCCACAAAAGTAGTCAAAAAGGACGAGCATAATTTATTCTATTGATTTAGAATATTGACCGTAAAAAATAATATCATAATATAAATTTACACGCAGATATTAAAATTTGACTATTTTTACTTCACTAACCAATATTATATGGATTTATTTATTTACCTCTTTGCTGCACTTTTCTCAGTACTAAACCCAATTGGGACAGTTCCCATTTTTGTTGGATTAACACAGCATGATTCACAAAAAGAACGCTCTAGAATTTCTTTATGGACTGCCATAAATGTTGGTATTATTTTATTGGTCTCTTTTTTTATTGGCCAATATGTTTTGACATTTTTTGGAATAAGCATTGATGCTCTTCGAATTGCAGGCGGAATCGTGATTGTAAATTCTGGTTTTTCATTACTTTCTGGTAAATTCAATAAAAAACGAGGAATCAATAAAAAAATCGAAAATGAAGTACAGCAACGAAATGATATTGCTTTAACTCCATTAGCAATTCCAATGCTTGCTGGACCAGGATCTATTTCTTTATTAATTGCATTTTATCAGGAACATCATCAAGTGGAGGAAATCATTTTTTCTTGTCTTGCAATTTTAGCAATTGCCGTGGTTATTTTTGTTATCCTAAAAAGCGCACATTATCTGGCAAGAATTTTAGGCGCATCTGGAATTGTAGCAATCTCAAGAATTGTCGGTTTTATTGTAATTTCTATTGGAATTCAATATATTGTAAGTTCGATCGTTAATATTATAAAAGGAAATTTTTAAAATGTTTCCATTCATATAAAACAAAAAAGGGATAAAAACTTAGCGTTTCTATCCCTTTTCTATTTTATGATTAGTTTTAATTTCTTGGCAAAAATACTTCAGCCATCATACATCTTGCGCTTCCGCCACCGCAAGCTTCAATTGTATCCAAACTTGAACTTAAAATCTCGGCATGTTTTTCTAATTGTTGAATTTGTTTTGGAGTTAAACTTTGATGAGCTGATGCACTCATAACGATATATTTTTTATCGTTTGTTCCTCGAACTTCCAACATATTTCCGGCGAAATTATTAACCTGATCTTCTGTAATTAGAATAATTTCTTTTTTATCGTCTTTTAGATTATCAAGAACCATTTTACGTTCTTTTTTATCATCGATACAATCTGCACAAATAACCGCGAAAGTTTCGCCCAAACACATCATAACATTTGTATGATATATCAGTTTACGTTCACCATCAACAGTTTGAAAAGCTTCAAAAATTACCGGAGCATAATCAAAATCTTCACAGAACTCAATAAACAATTCTTCGTCAGCACGAGGAGATAAGGCACAATATGCTTTTGCATTGGCACGATCTAAAAGTAAGCTTCCTGTTCCTTCTAAAAAATAACCATCATCTTCTGCAGATGTGTAATCCATTATATTAGAAATCTCAAAACCTTTTTCCTCCAAAGTATCTAAAATATCTTCACGACGTTCTAAACGGCGGTTTTCTGCAAACATCGGATAAAGTGCGACATCTCCATTTTCATGAAATGAAACCCAATTGTTTGGAAAAATACTATCCGGAGTATCTGTTTCTAAATTATCTTCAATTACGGTCACGTCAACACCAACAGCTCTTAGTTTTTCAACAAAAGTATCAAACTCTTGCTGCGCTTTTGCATTAACTGTACTTGGCAATAGTCCGTCTAATACTTTTTGGTAATAATTATTTACAGCTGTTTGTTCATTCATTCTGAAAGCAACAGGCCGTATCATTACGATTGCATTTGTTGTTTGTTTCATTTTTTATATTTTTTGTTTCAAGTTTTAAGTTTCAGGTTTCACGTCTTGCAAAAACTTGAAACCTGAAACTTGAAACCCAAAAACTATTTTTAGTCTCTAATTAATGGTAAAGTTGAACATCTCAATAAACCTTCTTGTTTTGCAATTTCTGCATACGGAATTTCTTCTACAGTAAAACCGTTTGCACGAAGCCAGTTATTTAATCTGGTAAAGTTTTTCTCAGAAACAACAACATCTTTATCAATCGAAAATACATTCGAAAACATATTGTACATTTCCTCTCTTTCAATATGAAATAAGTTTTCTTTTCCAAATAGATTTACCAAATACAAATAATCTGCTTCTTCACGGAAACCTCTTTTGTAAATGATTCCTTTATCTTTTCCAACTGGCTGAAAACAACAGTCTAAATGTAATGCATTGTCACGAGCTTCTAACTTCGATTTAACTAAATCAAACTCTTTCACAATCTTATTTGGAAATAATTCTTTAATATAGTTTACGCCATGCATATTTGTTCTGGCAGTAATGTAATCTTTGTAGTCGCTTCCTTTGTATGTACCAATAAAAATATGATCGTTCCAAAGCATAACATCGCCGCCTTCTATGTGAACTTCTTCTGGCGGGCGTACAACTTTTATTGCATCAATTTGATCAATCACATATTGAATTGCATCTAACTCGCGTTCACGATCTGGTAAAATATTTGATTTTATGAAAACATCATCAATTACAAATCCTATATCTCTAGCAAAAATTTGATTGTAGTTTTCAATCATTTCAGGACGATAAACAGTTACATCGTATTTCTGAAAAACAGCATTAAAAGCATCCATTTCAATAACCATATCTTTTTCGATAGGATATGTTCCGGCTTTAATATGTTCCAATGATTTAGGATCATAGGCTTCATCTAATGAAGGAGTTGGCCCATTATGAACGGCTGAACCCAAAACTACAGCACGTAATCTTGACGTTTCGTTCTTTACATTTAATTGCAACATAACTTTATTATATTTTTGACAAAGATAAAAAAAGCTTTACAGTTAAGTAAAGCTTTAGTTTTTTTATTTGTTAGACTTAAAGTCTCTTAAAGGATGGCCAGTATAAATTTGTCTTGGTCTTCCTATTGGTTCTTTATTTTCACGCATTTCTTTCCATTGTGCAATCCATCCCGGAAGTCTGCCAATTGCGAACATAACAGTAAACATATCCGTTGGAATTCCTAATGCTCTGTAAATAATACCAGAATAGAAATCAACGTTTGGATATAAATTTCTTGATTTGAAGTAATCATCCTCAAGAGCTGCTGATTCTAATTTTTTAGCAATTTCTAAAATCGGATCTTCAACACCTAAAGTCTCTAAAACTTCTTTAGCTGCTTTTTTAATGATTCTAGCTCTTGGATCAAAGTTTTTATAAACTCTATGACCAAATCCCATTAAACGGAATGGATCGTTTTTATCTTTAGCTTTTGCCAAGAATTTATCAGTATCTCCACCGTCCTTATTAATCTCCTCAAGCATTTCAAGTACTGCTTGGTTAGCCCCTCCGTGAAGTGGCCCCCAAAGAGCAGAAACTCCTGCAGAAATAGAAGCAAATAATCCAGCATGAGATGAACCTACCATTCTTACTGTAGATGTTGAACAGTTTTGCTCGTGATCTGCATGAAGAATAAACAATTTATCTAAAGCATCAACTACAACAGGATTTGCTGCATAAGGTCCTGTAGGCAATTTAAACATTAACTGCATAAAATTCTCTACATAACCAGTTGTATTATCGTAGTAGTTTAACGGATAACCCATAGATTTTCTATAAGTCCAAGTAGCAATTACAAGAAATTTACCCATTGTTTTACAAATGGCTTCGTACATTTCTTTTTCATTTTCTACATTAACCGCTTTCGGATTAAATGCTGTTAAAGCACTTGTTAAAGCAGATAAAACGCCCATTGGGTGAGCTGTTTTTGGAAAACCATCAATGATATTTTTCATTTCTTCGTTTACCAAAGTATGTTTTTTAATACCATTTTCAAACTGCTCTAATTCCTGAGCTGTTGGCAATTCTCCGAAAATCAAAAGATAAGAAACTTCTAAGAAACTAGCTTTTTCTGCTAAATCTTCGATTGAATATCCTCTGTAACGTAAAATTCCTAGTTCTCCGTCTAAGAAAGTGATTTCACTTTTACAAGATCCAGAGTTTTTATATCCCGGATCAATTGTAATAATACCTGTTAAATCACGTAATTTGTTAATATCGATAGCTGATTCATTTTCGCTTCCTGTGATTACTGGAAGTTCAATTTTTTGACCATCTACTTCTAATGTAGCTATTTTTGACATAATATAATCGGAAATAATTCTATAAAATAATAATTTATCAAATCTAAGGAATTTAAGACTAACTAAAAAAAGAATCCTGCTATGAATTTGTTAAAACCCAAAAAAAAACCATTCGTTAACACGAATGGTTTCTTTTCAACATATAACTCTTACGATTATTTGATCTTGAAAGCGTTTAATCCTGGGAAATAAGCAGTACTTCCTAACTCTTCTTCGATTCTTAATAATTGATTGTATTTTGCCATACGATCAGAACGAGAAGCAGAACCTGTTTTAATTTGTCCACAGTTTAAAGCAACTGCTAAATCAGCAATTGTATTATCTTCTGTTTCTCCAGAACGGTGAGACATTACTGAAGTATAACCAGCATTTTTAGCCATGTTAACTGCAGCGATAGTTTCTGTTAAAGTACCAATTTGGTTTACTTTTACAAGGATTGAATTAGCGATACCTTTTTCAATACCAGTAGATAAACGTGCAACATTAGTAACAAATAAATCATCACCTACTAATTGTACTTTATTTCCAATTTTTTCAGTTAAATATTTCCATCCATCCCAGTCATCTTCATACATACCATCTTCGATAGAAATAATTGGATATTTAGCAGCAAGTTCAGCTAAATAATCAGCTTGCTCTTCAGATGTTCTGATTTTTCCAGTTTCGCCTTCAAATTTAGTATAATCGTATTTACCGTTTACATAAAACTCAGAAGCTGCACAATCAAGAGCAATCATAATTTCGTCACCAAAAGTATATCCAGCTTTTTCAACTGCTAATTTGATAGTATCTAAAGCATCTTCAGTACCCCCTGCTAAGTTTGGAGCAAAACCACCTTCATCACCAACAGCTGTACTTAAACCTCTGTCGTGTAAAACTTTTTTCAAGCTGTGGAAAATTTCAGTTCCCATTTGCATAGCATGTGTAAAAGAAGTTGCTTTTACAGGGAAAATCATAAATTCTTGGAATGCGATAGGCGCATCAGAGTGAGAACCACCATTGATGATATTCATCATTGGAACTGGTAATGTATTAGCAGAAACTCCACCTACATATCTGTACAAAGGCAATCCAAGTTCGTTAGCAGCAGCTTTTGCAGCAGCCAAAGAAACTCCTAAAATTGCATTAGCTCCTAATTTTGATTTATTTGGAGTCCCATCTAAATCGATCATTAATTGATCAATTGTATTTTGTTCAAAAACAGAAGTTCCAACTAGTTCCTCAGCAATAACAGTATTTACATTGTTCACTGCATTCAAAACTCCTTTTCCAAGATAAGCTTTACCTCCATCACGTAATTCAACAGCTTCGTGTTCTCCAGTTGATGCTCCAGATGGAACTGCAGCCCTTCCTAAAACTCCGTTTTCAGTTACTACATCAACCTCAATAGTAGGATTTCCTCTGGAATCCAAAATTTGTCTTGCGTGAACTTTAATTATAATACTCATTATTTTTGTTTTTTATTAATAGATTATAGATTTTTTTTCGAAATTAGAAAAATATTTAATATTAAAAACGTATTTTCTTTATTAAACACCTTTATTTATTAACTACATCGTTTTAGACACAGCTAGTTTTATATTCTCAACAAATTGATCAAATAAATATGACGAATCATGTGGTCCCGGACTTGCTTCTGGGTGATATTGTACTGAAAAACAATTCTTATTTTTCATTCTCATACCTGCCACAGTCCCATCATTTAAATGTAAATGTGTAATTTCTAAATCAGGGTGATTATCTAACTGCTCTTTATTTACAGCAAAACCGTGATTTTGAGACGTAATTTCACCTTTCCCTGTAATGATATTTTTTACCGGATGATTAATTCCACGATGTCCATTAAACATTTTATAAGTCTGAACACCATTTGCCAAAGCAATTACCTGATGCCCTAAACAGATTCCAAATAAAGGTCTATCCTCTGCAAGAATTTTCTTTGCCACTTCAATCGCTCCAAATAATGGATCTGGATCTCCAGGTCCATTTGACAAGAAAAACCCATCTGGATTAAACGAATTTAAATCTTCATAAGTTGAATTGTATGGAAAAACTTTAATGTAGCAGTCTCTCTTTGCAAGGTTTCTCAAAATGTTCTTTTTGATTCCAAGATCAAGTGCCGAAATTTTATAAGCTGCATTTTCATCTCCAACAAAATATGGTTCAGTTGTAGAGACTTTAGAAGCCAATTCCAAACCTTCCATATTTGGAACATTTTCCAGTTCTTTTTTCAAATCCTCAATTGAAGTTCCATCTGTACAAATAACAGCATTCATTGCTCCATTGTCACGAATATAACTTACAAGAGCTCTTGTATCAACATCAGAAATACAAATCAGATTTTGTTTCGTAAAGTAATCTTCCAGACTTCCAGAAGCACCTTCTCTAGAATAATTAAAGCTAAAGTTTTTACAAACCAAACCAGCAATCTTGATGCTGTCTGATTCTACTTCTAAATCATTAACACCATAATTACCAATATGCGGATTAGTCGCAACCATAATTTGACCAAAATAAGAAGGGTCTGTAAAAATCTCCTGATATCCGGTCATTCCAGTATTAAAACAAACTTCACCAAAAGTTTTACCGCTGATTCCGATAGATTTACCATGAAAAATAGTTCCATCACTTAGTAATAAAATGGCGCTTTGTCGTGTTGTGTATTTCATTCTTTAATTTGTATTGTTTTTAATCGTCTTATGAAACTTTTGATGTTTCATTTGTAATTAGATATTTTGCAAATTTACTTCTTTAAAAGAGTGCTGCCAAGATTTTTTAAATTTTTCATTCATAAAAATAAAACCTTGACACTGAAATAAGTTAAATTTTACTCTTCTAAAAAAAATCAAAAAAAAAGGATAAACTAAAAATTAGCTTATCCTTGATTTCTATAGAATCATTACTTTCATAATTATTCAGAAGCTTCAGAAGCAGTACCTTCAGCTTTCTTAGCTTTACCACCACGACGGCTTTTAGCTTTTTTAACTTCTTTTTTACCTCCATTGTAAAGTTCATTGAAATCTACAAGTTCGATCATCGCCATATCAGCATTATCTCCCAAACGATTTCCAACTTTAATGATACGAGTGTATCCACCTGGACGGTCTCCAACTTTAGCTGCTACATCTCTGAACAAGTCAGTTACTGCATATTTGCTGCGTAAGTAAGCAAAAACAATACGACGGTTGTGAGTCGTATCTTCTTTTGATTTTGTGATTAAAGGCTCAACGAATTGTTTAAGCGCTTTTGCTTTAGCAACAGTAGTGTTAATACGTTTGTGCTCAATAAGAGAACAAGCCATATTAGCCAACATAGCTTTTCTATGTCCAGTCTGTCTGCTTAAGTGGTTGAATTTTTTTCCGTGTCTCATGACGTGTTTTTTTTATCTTCATCTTGCTACAATCCACTATGGAGAGCAAAATATGAAGTAAATTATTCTTTATCTAATTTGTATTTAGCTAAATCCATTCCGAAAGTTAAATTCTTCACTGCAACAAGTTCATCAAGTTCAGTTAAAGATTTTTTACCAAAATTACGGAATTTCATTAGGTCATTTTTATTGAACGATACTAAATCACCAAGTGTATCAACTTCAGCCGCTTTCAAGCAATTTAATGCTCTTACAGATAAATCCATATCAACAAGCTTAGTTTTAAGCAATTGTCTCATATGCAATGACTCTTCATCATACGATTCTGTTTGTGCAATTTCGTCAGCCTCAAGTGTAATTCTTTCATCAGAAAACAACATGAAATGGTGAATTAAAACTTTAGCAGCTTCAGTAAGAGCATCTTTTGGATTAATAGATCCATCAGTTTTGATTTCAAAAACTAATTTTTCGTAATCTGTTTTTTGCTCTACACGGAAATTTTCGATTGCATATTTTACATTTTTTACCGGAGTAAAAATAGAATCTGTAAAAATCGTTCCAATTGCAGCATTTTGTTTTTTGTTCTCCTCAGCAGGAACGTATCCTCTACCTTTTTCGATTGTTAAATCGAAGTTCAATTTGATTTTAGAATCTAAATTACAGATAACAAGGTCTGGATTCAAAACTTGAAAACCTGAGATAAATTTTTGAAAATCACCTGCTGTTAATTGATCTTTACCAGAAACAGAAATTGTAACTGATTCATTATCGATATCTTCAATTTGACGTTTGAAACGTACTTGTTTTAGATTAAGGATAATTTCGGTAACATCTTCAACAACACCTGAAATAGTAGAAAACTCATGATCTACACCTTCGATACGAACAGATGTAATTGCATAACCTTCTAACGCTGAAAGCAAAACTCTTCTAAGTGCATTACCAACTGTCAATCCATAACCAGGTTCTAAAGGTCTAAATTCGAATTTACCTTCAAAATCGGTTGAATCGATCATGATAACTTTATCGGGCTTTTGAAAATTAAATATTGCCATAAATTTCGACTAAGTCAATTATTATTTGTTGTACAACTCTACGATTAATTGTTCTTTAATGTTTTCTGGAATTTGAAGTCTCGCAGGTACAGAAACAAAAGTTCCTTCTTTAAGATCATTGTTCCAAGTAATCCATTCATAAACATGACTTGAATTTGATAAAGAACGCTCGATAGCCTCTAAAGATTTAGATTTTTCACGAACTGCAACTTTATCACCAGGCTTAAGGTGGTAAGAAGGAATATTAACAACTTCACCGTTTACTGTAATGTGTCTGTGAGATACTATTTGACGAGCACCTCTTCTAGATGGAGCAATTCCCATTCTAAAAACAACATTATCTAATCTTGCTTCACATAGTTGTAATAAAACTTCACCAGTAACTCCTTTAGTAGCTGATGCTTTTTCGAATAAATTTCTGAATTGTTTTTCTAAAATTCCGTAAGAATATTTAGCTTTTTGCTTTTCCATTAACTGAACAGCGTACTCAGATTTTTTTCCTCTTTTTTTAGCCATCCCGTGTTGTCCAGGTGGGTAATTTCTTTTTTCGAAAGATTTATCATCTCCGAAGATTGCTTCGCCAAATTTACGAGCGATTCTTGTGCTAGGACCAGTATATCTTGCCATTTTGAATTGTTTAAGATTGAGATTATGAATTCAGGTCTTATCCTTCGATAATCTATTTTCAATCTAGGTTATACTATAAATTTTGAGTATTAAACTCTACGTCTTTTAGGAGGACGACATCCGTTGTGAGGCATTGGAGTAACGTCGATAATCTCAGTAACTTCAATTCCACCGTTATGAATAGAACGGATAGCAGACTCACGTCCGTTTCCTGGTCCTTTTACATAAACTTTTACTTTTTTAAGTCCAGCCTCAAGAGCTACTTTACTACAATCTTCTGCTGCCATTTGAGCTGCGTACGGAGTATTCTTTTTAGAACCTCTGAAACCCATTTTTCCAGCTGAAGACCAAGCAATAACTTCACCTTTCTTATTTGTCAAAGAAATAATAATATTGTTAAAAGTAGAAGAAACATGAGCTTCACCCGTTGATTCAACGATAACTTTACGTTTTTTTGCAGTTGCTTTAGCCATATTACTTATTATTTAGTTGCTTTTTTCTTGTTAGCAACAGTTTTTCTTTTTCCTTTTCTAGTTCTAGAGTTGTTTTTAGTTCTTTGACCTCTTAATGGAAGACCAGATCTATGACGAATTCCTCTATAACAACCAATATCCATTAAACGTTTGATGTTTAAAGAAACTTCAGAACGTAACTCTCCTTCAATTTTGTAAAATGAAACAGCATCACGAATCGCTCCGATCTCGTCATCATTCCAATCTTGAACTTTTTTATCTTGGCTAACTTGAGCTTTCTCTAAAATCTCAATAGCTCTACTTTTTCCTAATCCGAAGATGTAGGTAAGTGCTATAACACCTCTCTTGTTTTTTGGGATATCTACCCCTGCTATTCTTGCCATAATTATCCTTGTCTTTGTTTAAATCTAGGATTCTTTTTGTTTATCACGTACAATCTTCCTTTTCTACGCACGATAATGCACTCGGCACTTCTCTTTTTTACTGATGCTCTAACTTTCATAGTGAATATCCTTTAATATCGATAAGTAATTCTTGCTTTTGACAAATCGTAAGGACTCATTTCTAGTTTCACTTTATCACCAGGTAATAATTTGATATAATGCATACGCATTTTTCCAGAAATATGAGCAATTACAATATGTCCATTTTCTAACTCCACACGGAACATTGCATTAGATAATGCTTCAATGATTGATCCGTCTTGTTCTATTGCTGATTGTTTTGCCATAAATATATTAAGCTACTGCTTTTCTATTTTTACCAGTCTTCATTAAACCATCATAATGTTTGTTTAACAAGTATGAATTGATTTGTTGAATAGTGTCTATCGCAACTCCAACCATAATTATTAATGAGGTACCTCCAAAAAACATTGCCCAAGATTGTTGTACATCCATAATACTTACAACAATAGCTGGGAACACAGCAATCAAAGCAAGGAATAAAGATCCTGGGAAAGTTATTAAAGACATCACTTTATCAAGAAATTCAGAAGTTTCAGCTCCAGGACGAACTCCAGGAATAAAACCACCACTTCTTTTTAAATCATCAGCCATTTTGTTAGTAGGTACAGTGATCGCAGTATAAAAGAATGTAAATACAATAATTAAAGTTGCAAAAACAAAATTATACCAGAAACCAAACATATTACTAAATGCACCAACAATAGATTGTGATGTGTCTGATTTAGACAATCCAGCTACTGCTGCAGGGATAAACATAATTGCCTGAGCAAAAATGATAGGCATAACTCCAGAAGCATTAAGCTTAAGAGGAATCCACTGTCTGTTACCACCTGCTAAATCTTGCTCATAGTCACCAGTTGTAGTACGACGAGCGTATTGAACCGGGATTCTACGTACCGCCATTGTAAGCAATACACAAGAAATGATTACCAATAACCACACAATAATTTCAATAACTAACAACATTGGACCTCCATTGTTATTGGTAACTCTCGTTGTAAACTCTTGAATAAAAGCTTGCGGTAAACGAGCTAGGATACCAACCATAATTAATAATGAAATTCCATTTCCAATACCTTTATCCGTAATTTTTTCACCAAGCCACATAGCAAAAATTGTACCAGTAACTAAGATGATAACAGAAGAGAACAAAAATTCAGGTGAATTAAATCCTAGTAAGAATGCACTTCCAGGTAACGTTCTGTATAAATTATAGATATAAGTTGGACCTTGAACCAGTGTAATAGCTATAGTCAACCAACGAGTGATTTGGTTAATCTTTTTTCTACCACTCTCTCCATCGTTTTGAAGTTTTTGCAAATAAGGAATCGCAATTCCCATTAACTGAACAACAATAGATGCAGAAATATAAGGCATAATACCTAAAGCAAAAACTGAAGCTTTAGAGAAAGCACCTCCTGTAAACATGTCTAGGATAGATCCTAAACCATTTTTAGTTTGTCCCGCTAAACCTGTTAATTGAGTTGCGTCAATTCCAGGCAGCGTTACATGTGCACCAAAACGATATACCAAAAGCAATCCTAATGTAATTAAGATTCTGTTTTTCAGTTCTTCGATTTTCCAAACATTACTTATTGATTCAATAAATTTCTTCATCTTAATAGATAAGTTATATAGTTACAGCTTCTCCACCAGCAGCTTCAATAGCAGCTTTTGCAGTAGCAGTAAATTTGTGGGCAGTTACTTTTAATTTTGCTTTCAATTCTCCTCTACCTAAAATCTTAACGATTTCATTTTTGGTAGCTAGACGATTTGCTACGAAATCTGTCATAGAAACAGAATCAGTAATCACACCATTGTCTACTAATAATTGAAGCGTATCTAAATTAACACCTTCGTATTCTTTACGATTGATGTTTGTGAAACCAAACTTAGGTACACGTCTTTGAAGTGGCATTTGTCCTCCCTCAAAACCAATCTTTTTAGAATAACCAGAACGAGATTTTGCTCCTTTGTGACCTCTTGCAGAAGTACCACCTTTTCCAGAACCTTCTCCTCTACCTAATCTTTTATTTTGATTGTGCGTTGACCCTTCAGCTGGTTGTAAGTTACTTAAATTCATAACAGTATTTGTTATTTAGCTTCTTCTACAGAAACTAAGTGTTTAACTTTGTTTATCATACCAAGGATAGCAGGGTTTGAATCATGCTCTACAACTTGTCCCATTTTACGTAGACCTAAAGCTTCTAATCCTCTTTTTTGAGAAAGAGGGCAGTTGATTTTGCTTCTTACTTGTTTTACTAATAATTTAGCCATAATTTCCTTGAATTAACCTTTAAAAACTTTTTCTAAAGAAACACCTCTTTGTTTTGCAACAGTGTGAGCGCTTCTCATTTGTAATAAAGCATCAAAAGTTGCCTTAACTACGTTATGAGGATTTGATGATCCTTGAGATTTAGATAATACATCGTGAATACCTACTGATTCAAGAACTGAACGAACAGCTCCACCAGCAATAACTCCTGTACCATGAGAAGCAGGAATCAAGAATACACGTGCACCACCGAATTTACCTTTTTGTTCGTGAGGAACAGATTGTCCATTCAAAGGAATTTTTACTAAATTTTTCTTAGCATCTTCTACTGCTTTCGCAATTGCTTCAGAAACGTCTTTAGATTTTCCTAATCCGTGACCAACTACTCCATTTTCATCACCTACAACTACAATAGCAGAAAAACCGAAAGCTCTACCTCCTTTTGTAACTTTAGTAACACGATTAACACTTACCAGACGATCTTTAAGTTCAAGACCACTTGGTTTTACCAATTCTACATTTTTGTATTTAGACATAATATATTAGAATTTAAGTCCAGCCGCTCTTGCGCCTTCTGCTAATGATTTAATACGACCGTGATACAAATAACCACCTCTATCAAAAGTGATTGTTTCGATCCCAGCTTTTAACGCTTTCTCTGCAACTAATTTTCCAACAGCAGCAGCTACTTCAACGTTAGTACCTTTTCCTATTTCTTTTTCTCTTGAAGATGCAGCTAAAATAGTAACTCCATTTACATCATCAATAAGTTGAGCGTAAATTTCTTTGTTACTTCTAAATACAGATAGTCTTGGGTTAGCAGCAGTACCACTAATCGATTTTCTAATTCTGAATCTAATTCTCTGTCTTCTATCAGATTTTGTTAATGACATAATCTTATTTTTTAAGCTGATTTACCTGCTTTTCTTCTTAATACTTCACCCACAAATTTAACACCTTTTCCTTTGTATGGCTCAGGCTTACGGAAACCTCTGATTTTCGCAGCAACCTGTCCTAAAAGTTGTTTGTCAAATGATGTTAATTTTACGATAGGGTTTTTACCTTTTTCAGATATTGTTTCTAAAACTACTTCCGGAGCAATTTCTAAAACAATATTGTGAGAATATCCAAGAGCTAAATCTAATTTTTGACCTTGGTTTGAAGCTCTATAACCAACTCCAACTAATTCAAGTTCTTTTGTAAAACCTTCATTTACACCAACAATCATATTATTGATTAATGATCTGTATAATCCGTGTTTTGCTCTTTGGTCTTTATGATCAGACGATCTTTCTACTTGTACTTGATCGCCTTCAACTTTTACATCTACGTCCGAAAACTCCTGAGTTAGTTGACCTTTTTTTCCTTTTACTGTAATGATACCGTCTTTAACTTCTACAGTTACGCCAGCAGGGATTACAATTGGGCTTTTACCTATTCTTGACATCTTATCTAGTCTTTAAAATTAGTATACGTAACAAATTACTTCACCACCTACATTTAATTGTTTCGCTTGTTTTCCAGTCATAAGACCTTTTGAAGTTGAAACAATTGCAATTCCTAATCCGTTAAGGATTCTTGGTAATTTGGCAGCACCTGCATATTTACGTAAACCAGGTTTACTAATTCTTTGGATATCTTTAATTACAGGCTCTTTAGTATCTTTATCATACTTTAAAGCAATTTTGATAGAACCTTGAACAGTGTTCGTTTCAAATTTGTAACTCAAGATATAACCTTGATCAAATAAGATCTTAGTTATTTCTTTTTTAAGATTAGAAGCTGGAATTTCAACAACTTTGTGGTTTGCAGCCACAGCGTTACGAACTCTAGTCAAATAATCTGCAATAGGATCTGTATACATATGTATTTGATTGCGATTATGGTTTTCGGGAGACACCCGCCTCCCGAACCTTTAATCAATTAAAATTATTTTTTGGTTTGCAAAAGTAGTAACTTATTGCGAGATTACCAAGATGCCTTTTTAACTCCAGGAATTAATCCATTATTAGCCATCTCACGGAAAGTTACACGCGAAATACCAAATTGACGGATATAACCTCTTGGTCTACCTGTTAATTTACAACGATTGTGCAAACGAACTGGTGAAGCATTTTTAGGTAATTTTTGTAAGCCTTCATAATCTCCAGCTTCTAATAAAGCTTTTCTTTTTTCAGCATACTTAGCTACCGTTTTCTCTCTTTTCACCTCACGGGCTTTCATTGATTCTTTAGCCATGTCTTAATTCTTTTTAAAAGGTAATCCTAATTCAGCCAATAATGACTTTGCTTCCTTGTCTGTTTTTGCAGTAGTAACAAATGTAATATCCATTCCTGAGATTTTGTTTACTTTGTCAATATCAATTTCAGGGAAAATGATTTGCTCCAAAACTCCAAGATTGTAGTTACCTCTTCCGTCGAAACCAGTAGCTTTGATACCACCAAAATCTCTAACGCGCGGTAAAGCAGAAGTAATAAGTCTATCTAAAAACTCATACATTCTTTCACCACGTAAAGTAACTTTTGCTCCAATAGGCATCCCTTTTCTCAATTTGAATGACGCAACGTCTTTCTTTGAAATTGTAGATACTGCTTTTTGTCCAGTGATCTTTGTTAACTCATCAACTGCATAGTCAATAAGTTTTTTATCAGATACAGCTGCACCAACTCCACGGCTCAAAACGATTTTTTCAAGTTTTGGAACTTGCATAACGTTTGTATATCCGAATTCTTCTTTAAGAGCAGAGATTACTCTACTCTTATATTCTTCTTTTAGTCTAGGTGTATATGCCATTACTATAGTACTTGATTAGATTTTTTTGAAAATCTTACTTTCTTATCTCCTTCTACTCTAATACCTACTCTAGTTGTTTCCTTAGTTTTAGGATCAATTAGTGAAATGTTAGAAATTTGAATAGAAGCCTCTTTCTTAACGATACCACCTTGAGGGTTTTTAGCACTTGGTTTTGTATGTTTCGAAACCATGTTTACACCTTCAACTATCGCTTTATTTTTCTCACGGTAAACACGTAAAACCTTACCTTCAGCACCTTTATGGTCTCCAGCAATAACTCTTACGATATCTCCTGATTTTATTTTTAGCTTTATCATCTTAAAACGAATTAAAGCACTTCTGGTGCTAATGATACAATTTTCATGAATTGTTTTTCACGAAGTTCTCTTGCTACCGGACCAAAAACACGAGTTCCTCTCATTTCCCCTGCAGCGTTCAAAAGAACACATGCATTGTCATCGAAACGGATATAAGAACCATCAGCTCTTCTCACTTCTTTTTTGGTACGTACAACAACTGCAGTTGAAACAGCTCCTTTTTTAACGTTACCGTTAGGAGTTGCATCTTTAATAGATACTACAATCTTGTCACCAACAGAGGCATACCTTCTTTTGGTACCTCCTAAAACACGGATAGTTAAAACTTCTTTTGCTCCCGTGTTATCTGCTACTTTTAGTCTTGATTCCTGTTGTACCATAATTATTTAGCTCTTTCTAAGATTTCAACTAATCTCCAACATTTTGTTTTACTTAAAGGACGCGTTTCGCTAATTCTTACAGTATCTCCAATGTTACAGTCGTTTGTTTCGTCGTGTGCAACGTATTTCTTAGTTTTCAACACGAACTTACCGTATAATGGGTGTTTTACTTTTCTTACTTCAGCAATAACAATAGATTTATCCATTTTATTCGAAGTAACAACACCTATTCTTTCTTTTCTTAAATTTCTTTTTTCTTCCATCTTTCAGCAGAATACAATTATTGTAACTCTCTTTTAGTTAACTCTGTAGCCAATCTTGCAACTGTTCTTCTAACGCTTCTAATTTGAAGTGGGTTAGCAATTGGAGATATAGCGTGAGCCATTTTTAGGTCAGCATATACTTTCTTAGTTTGACTAAGCTTTTCTTGCAACTCCGCTGCAGAAAGATCTTTTATTTCTGATTGTTTCATAATAAATATAAATTATGCTTCGAAATCTCTAGCAACGACGAATTTAGTTTTTACTGGAAGTTTCTGAGCCGCAAGACGTAAAGCCTCTTTTGCAACTGATAATGGAACTCCTCCAACTTCAAACATAATTCTTCCTGGTTTAACAACAGCAGCCCAATACTCAACTGCTCCTTTACCTTTACCCATACGTACTTCAAGAGGTTTCTTAGTAATAGGTTTGTCTGGAAATATTTTGATCCATAATTGTCCCTCTCTCTTCATGTAACGAGTTGCAGCAATACGCGCAGCTTCGATTTGACGAGAAGTTAAGAACATTCCATCTTCATGTACAGATTTAATACCAAACATTCCATTAGAAAGTTCATGCCCTCTTTGAGAGTTACCTTTCATCTTACCTTTTTGTACCTTACGGTATTTTGTTCTTTTAGGCTGTAACATTTTTCTTTAGTTTAAAAATTTACTTTCTTTTACGAGCGTCCGGTTTTCCACCTTTATTAAAGTTAGATTTACCTCTAGGGGCATCTCCACCTTTACCACCGCCAGTACCAGATTGTTTTTTATCCATTCCAGCAAGTGGAGAAAGATCTCTCTTTCCATAAACTTCACCTTTCATGATCCATACTTTGATACCCATTCTACCGTAAGTAGTGTGAGCTTCAGCCAAAGCATAGTCAATATCAGCTCTGAAAGTTGATAGAGGAATTCTACCTTCTTTGAAACCTTCTGAACGCGCCATCTCTGCACCATTCAAACGACCAGAAATCAAAACTTTGATACCTTCAGCGTTCATACGCATAGAAGCAGCAATAGCCATTTTGATTGCACGTCTGTAAGAAATACGGCTTTCGATTTGACGAGCGATGCTTGTCGCCACAAGATAAGCATCTAACTCAGGTCTTTTAATTTCAAAGATGTTAATTTGAACCTCTTTGTCAGTAACTTTCTTAAGTTCTTCTTTTAACTTGTCTACCTCTTGTCCACCTTTTCCGATAATGATACCAGGTCTAGCAGTAGTGATAGTAACGGTTACAAGCTTCAAAGTTCTCTCGATGATTACTTTTGATACACTAGCTTTTGATAAACGAGCGTGGATATACTTTCTGATTTTGTGATCTTCGGCAAGTTTATCACCGTAATCATTTCCACCATACCAGTTTGAGTCCCACCCTCTGATGATACCAAGTCTATTTCCAATTGGATTTGTCTTTTGTCCCATGCTGCTTAAGAATTGCTTTGTGTGTTATTGATAGCTCCAAGCACGATTGTTACGTGGTTAGAACGTTTTCTTATTCTGTGTGCACGACCTTGTGGAGCTGGACGAAGTCTTTTTAACATCATTCCACCATCTACTCTGATCTCTTTAACAAATAATCCAGCTTCTTCTAAATTACCTTCACTATTTTTTTGCTCCCAGTTATTGATTGCAGATAATAATAGTTTTTCTAATTTTCTTGAAGCTTCTTTAGAACTGAATCTTAAGATGTTAAGTGCTCTTTCTACCTTCTGACCTCTTACCAAGTCCGCTACTAAGCGCATTTTTCTAGGTGAAGTAGGGCAGTTATTCAATTTTGCGAAAGCAATAGACTTATTAGCCTCTTTTCTCGCATCTGCTGTTTCTCTTTTACGAACTCCCATTGCTTCTTATTTTTTACCTTTATTTTTTGCTCCAGCATGACCTCTAAAAGATCTAGTTGGTGAAAACTCTCCTAATTTGTGACCTACCATGTTTTCTGTTACGTAAACTGGTACAAATTGACGACCGTTATGAACTGCGATAGTTTGTCCAACGAAATCCGGAGTAATCATAGAAGCTCTAGACCAAGTCTTTACTACACTATTTTTACCACTTTCTACGTTTTCCTGAACTTTCTTGTCTAATTTATAATGAACGAAAGGTCCTTTTTTTAATGAACGTGCCATATCTTATTATTTCTTTCTACGTTCTACGATATACTTGTTACTCGGGTTTTTCTTAGAACGAGTTCTGTAACCTTTAGCTGGCAATCCGTTTCTTGAACGTGGGTGCCCTCCAGAAGAACGTCCTTCACCACCTCCCATAGGGTGATCAACTGGGTTCATCGCTACTGGTCTAGTTCTAGGTCTTCTTCCTAACCATCTTGTTCTACCTGCTTTTCCAGACACAACTAATTGGTGGTCAGAATTAGAAACAGCTCCAATTGTAGCCGAACAAGTTAACAAGATCAATCTTGTTTCACCAGATGGCATTTTAATTGTTGCGTATTTCCCGTCTCTTGCCATTAACTGAGCAAAAGTTCCAGCTGAACGAGCAATAACTGCTCCTTGTCCTGGACGTAACTCAATACAAGATATAACAGTTCCTAGAGGAATTCTGCTTAAAGGTAATGTATTACCAATTTCAGGTTGAGATTCTGGGCCAGAAACTAATTTCTGACCAACTTTCAATCCGTTTTGAGCAATAACATAAGTTTTCTCTCCATCAGCATAAGCTAATAAAGCGATAAACGCAGTACGATTTGGATCGTATTCGATTGATTTCACTGTAGCCGGAATTCCGTCTTTAGTTCTTTTGAAATCAATAATACGATATCTCTGCTTGTGACCACCACCCGTATAACGCATGGTCATCTTTCCTTGACTATTTCTACCTCCAGAGTTTTTTATCGGCGCTATCAAAGAGCGTTCCGGCTTATCAGTTGTAATGGCGTCATAACCATTCACAACTCTAAATCGCTGACCTGGGGTAATAGGTTTTAATTTTCTTACTGACATTTTTCTATCTTAGATATTGTTGTAAAAATCAATTGTTTCTCCTTCTTGTACTTGAACAATTGCTTTTTTAATTGCATTTGTCTTTCCACTGATTAAACCACTTTTAGTGTATTTAGTAGATCTATCTGGTCTCACATTCATTGTGTTAACTGAAACGATAGTCACTCCATAAGCAGCCTCAACAGCTTTCTTAATTTGAACTTTGTTTGCTTTTTTGTCAACAACGAATCCGAAGCGGTTTAGAACTTCACTTTCTTTGGTTACTTTTTCTGTTACTATAGGTCTAATTATGATACTCATACTCCTATTATTTGCTTAAATTTTCTTCGATTAACTCCAAAGAACCTTCTAAAAGCACTAAATTATTAGTGTTTAAAATAGCGTAAGTGCTTAATTCTGAGCTAGTTACGACATTAGAAGCCTTTAAATTGCGTGACGACAAATATACATTTTTATTTGACTCTCCCAACACAAATAGAGATTTTTTATTTTCTAACCCTAAAGCTTTCAAAACGTTAATGAAATTTTTAGTGTTTGGCGCATCAAAATTAAAGTCTTCAACAACGATAATATTTGATTCTTTTGCTTTGATTGAGAAAGCAGATTTTCTTGCCAATCTTTTTAAACCTTTATTCAATTTAAACGAATAACTTCTTGGTCTTGGTCCGAAAATTGTTCCACCACCTTTAAACAATGGGTTTTTGATACTTCCCGCACGAGCTGTACCAGTTCCTTTTTGTTTTTTAATCTTACGTGTACTTCCTGTCACTTCAGCTCTTTCTTTAGCTTTGTGAGTTCCTTGTCTTTGATTAGCAAGATATTGCTTAACATCAAGGTATACAGCGTGATTGTTTGGTTCAATTGCGAATACTGAATCAGAAAGTTGAACTTTTCTTCCAGTATCTTTTCCGTTGAAATCTAATACTTTTACTTCCATTACTTCTGAATGATTACATAAGAGTTTTTATGTCCAGGAACACATCCTTTAATAACAAGCAGGTTCTTTTCAGCAACTACTTTTAAAACTCTAAGGTTTTGAACTTTTACATTGTCTCCTCCCATTCTTCCAGCCATACGCATTCCTTTGAACACTCTAGATGGATATGAAGAAGCTCCCACAGAACCTGGCGCTCTTAAACGGTTGTGTTGACCGTGAGTTGCTTGTCCAACACCACCAAATCCGTGACGTTTAACAACCCCTTGAAAACCTTTACCTTTAGACACACCTTGTACATCTACAAATTCTCCTTCAGCAAAAATAGAAACATCAATAAGATCTCCTAATTTTTGTTCAGTTGCAAAATCTTGAAATTCAACGACTTTTTTCTTAGCAACAGTTCCAGCTTTTTTAAAGTGACCTAAAGCCGCTTTAGTGGAATGTTTCTCGTTTTTGTCATCGAAACCAAGTTGCAACGCTTCGTACCCGTCAACACCTTTGGTTCTGACTTGGGTAACAACACACGGCCCAGCTTCGATTACTGTACAAGGAATGTTTTTCCCGTTTTCATCAAAAATGCTAGTCATGCCGATTTTTTTACCAATTAACCCAGACATAAATATTAATTATTAATTACTAAAATTCCCTTCAATTTGAAAATAACAGAAATTTCCAAACAGGGAGTGCAAAAGTATACATTAAAATTGAATATACCAAACAGTTACAAAAATTAAATCGCTCATAATCAAAATCCAACGATCAAACCCAGTATTCACAATACGCAATATGTTCTAAAAATATTTTTTCTTCTTTTTACCAACAGATATATTATTCTTAACAATTACTTCATCTACTAAAGAAAAAACCTCTTCACCAATGCAAAACAACAAGCATTTTAAACAAAATCACAATAATTCATTTCTTTTGACAAATTCATCATTTACCAAAAGCCGACTTTATACAAACAAAAAAGCGAGACATTTCTGCCTCGCTTTTATATATAAAATATAATAATAAAAATTACACTTTTATCTCTACTTCAACCCCACTTGGCAATTCAAGTTTCATTAAAGCATCAATAGTTTTAGATGAAGATGAATAAATATCAATCAATCTCTTGTATGACATTACTTCAAATTGCTCTCTCGCTTTTTTGTTAACGTGCGGAGAACGTAACACAGTGAAAAGTTTTTTGTGAGTTGGCAACGGGATTGGACCTGTTACAACTGCTCCAGTAGTTTTTACTGTTTTTACGATCTTTTCAGCAGATTTATCTACCAACATGTGATCGTAAGATTTTAGTTTTATTCTGATTTTTTGACTCATTTTCTTAAGAATTAAGCGTTACCTTTTGCTTTTTTAATTACAGCTTCTGAAATATTAGAAGGTGTTTCTGCATAGTGAGAAAACTCCATTGTTGAAGTTGCTCTACCAGAAGATAATGTTCTTAACGTTGTTACATATCCAAACATTTCTGATAAAGGCACATCAGCCTTAATAGTTTTAGCACCATTTCTGTCACCCATGTCATTAACCTGACCTCTACGACGGTTGATATCACCTACGATATCCCCCATGTTTTCTTCTGGTGTAATAACTTCCATTTTCATGATTGGCTCAAGAATAATTGCTCCAGCAGCTTTAGCTACTTCTCTATAACCCATTCTAGCTGCTAATTCAAAAGAAAGAGCATCAGAATCGACAGGGTGGAAAGATCCGTCTGTCAAAGTTACTTTCAAACTATCCACTTGATAACCAGCCAAAGGACCAGTTTTCATAGCTTCACGGAAACCTTTTTCTACAGATGGAATATATTCTTTAGGAACGTTACCACCTTTTACTGCATTAATAAACTGCAATCCTACAGGAACTTTACCATCAACTTCTTCAGCTGGCTCAAGTGTAAATACGATATCACCAAATTTACCACGACCACCTGATTGTTTTTTATAAGTTTCTCTGTGTGTTGCAGATCTTGTAAACGCTTCTTTATATTCAACTTGAGGCTCACCTTGGTTTACTTCAACTTTAAATTCACGTTTCATACGGTCTACTAAGATATCCAAGTGAAGCTCACCCATACCTGAGATAATAGTCTGCCCTGAAGCCTCATCTGTTCTAACAGTAAAAGTTGGATCTTCTTCAGCTAATTTAGCCAAAGCCATACCCATTTTATCAACGTCAGCTTTAGTTTTAGGTTCAATCGCAATACCAATTACCGGCGCAGGGAATTTCATAGACTCAAGAATAATTGGGTGTTTTTCATCACACAATGTATCTCCAGTTTTGATATCTTTAAATCCAACAGCAGCTCCAATATCTCCAGCCTCAATAAATTCGATTGGATTTTGCTTGTTAGCGTGCATTTGGTAAATACGAGAAATTCTTTCTTTATTTCCTGAACGAGTGTTCAAAACGTAAGAACCAGCATCTAAACGACCAGAGTAAGCACGGAAGAAAGCTAAACGACCAACGAATGGGTCAGTAGCAATTTTAAATGCCAAAGCTGCGAACGGCTCTTTTACATCTGGCTTACGTAAAATTTTAGTTTGATCTTCTTCTAATAATTCAGCATCATCAGGATGAATTCCCTCGATACCTTCCTTATCCATTGGAGAAGGTAAATATTTACAAACTGCATCTAACATGAATTGAACTCCTTTGTTTTTGAAAGAAGAACCAGCAATCATCGGGATGATAGCCATATCCATAGTAGCAGCTCTTAAAGCGTTATTGATCTCTTCTTCTGTAATAGAGTTCTCATCTTCCATGAATTTCTCTAAAAGATTTTCATCATAATCAGCAACTGCTTCAATAAGAATAGATCTGTATTCTTTAACCTCTGCAACCATATCAGCAGGGATTTCAACTATATCAAAAGTTGCCCCTTGAGTAGCATCATGCCAAATAATAGCTTGGTTTTTCACTAAATCTACTACACCTTTAAAATCATTCTCTTCACCAATTGGCAAAGTGATCGCAACAGCATTTGATTTTAACATATCACGAACTTGTTGACAAACTGCCAAAAAGTTAGATCCTTGACGGTCCATTTTATTTACGAATCCCATACGAGGAACTCTATATTGATCAGCAAGTCTCCAGTTAGTTTCTGATTGAGGCTCAACACCATCAACAGCACTAAACAAGAAAACTAATCCATCAAGTACACGTAAAGAACGGTTTACCTCTACAGTAAAGTCAACGTGCCCAGGAGTATCAATAATATTAAAGTGGTATGGTAATGACTCAGGCAAAAGCTTACCTTGTTCAGTTGGAAAATTCCACTCACAAGTTGTTGCAGCAGAAGTAATTGTAATACCTCTTTCTTGCTCTTGAGCCATCCAGTCCATTGTTGCAGCACCATCGTGCACCTCACCAATTTTGTGCGACTTTCCAGTATAAAAAAGGATACGCTCAGTAGTTGTTGTTTTACCAGCATCAATGTGAGCAGCAATTCCGATATTTCTTGTATATTTTAAATCTCTAGCCATTTCTTACGAATTAAAATCTAAAGTGAGAGAATGCTTTGTTAGCTTCTGCCATTTTGTGAGTATCCATTCTTTTCTTAACCGCAGCACCTTCTTCTTTAGCAGCAGCTAAACATTCTGACGCTAAACGTTGTGCCATAGATTTTTCGTTTCTTCTTCTAGAATAAAGTATTAACCACTTCATTGCCATAGAAATTTTTCTGTCTGGACGAATTTGCATTGGAATTTGAAATGTAGCTCCACCAACTCTACGGCTACGTACTTCTACGTGAGGCATAACATTAGTTAAAGCATCTTTCCAAATTTCTAATGAAGTTTTCTCTGAATCTTGCTTTTTAGTTTCAATGATATCAATTGCATCATAAAATACTTTGAAAGCTGTAGATTTCTTACCATCCCACATTAAGTTATTTACAAAACGCGTTACCAATTGGTCGTTAAACCTTGGATCCGGTAAAAGTGGTCTTTTCTTTGCCGCTCTTTTTCTCATGTCTTTTTCTTAAAAGTTTTAAATTACTTTTTTGCTTCTTTTGGGCGTTTAGCACCGTACTTAGATCTTCTTTGCGTTCTTCCTGCAACTCCTGACGTGTCAAGCGCTCCACGAACGATATGATATCTAACACCTGGTAAATCTTTTACCCTTCCGCCTCTAACTAATACTATCGAGTGCTCTTGTAGATTGTGTCCTTCTCCAGGAATGTAAGCATTCACCTCATTACCATTTGTCAAACGTACACGCGCAACTTTACGCATTGCAGAGTTTGGTTTTTTTGGTGTAGTAGTGTAAACACGCGTACAAACCCCTCTTCTTTGAGGACAAGAATCTAAAGCAACCGATTTACTCTTCTTAGTTATCTGAGTTCTTCCTGTTCTTACTAATTGTTGAATTGTTGGCATAATTAATACTAAAAATTATTATGTTTATTAAATTCCCGCTTTTTACGGGGTTGCAAATGTATAAAATAATTTTCACTATACAAACGTTAATCTATTAATTTTCAACAACATTATTTATTAGTATGTTTTTACAAACAAACAATAGATATTTGCATACACTTTAATTAAATAAAACATTTTCACTTGAAACAGTTTTTTAATACATTGTTTTTTTTGCTTATAAGCTTTTCTGCTTACACTCAAACCTTTCATCTGAAAATAAACGGATTAAATGAAGCTGAAAACAAAATTATCGACTCCTTAAATTATACCACAGCTCACCCAAATATCAAATCCCTATTTGACGAAATAAAAAACACTTCTGAAAAACTTTCGAAAAAGGGCTTTCTTGACAATAAAATACTAGAAAACAACAGAATAAACGATAGTACATATACTGTAATTTTCAGTCTAAAAAACAGAATAAAAAGCATACATATATATATAGGTATAAATAATCATTTTTTTAATACTCCTAAAAATCAAAATGACTCCATAATTCTCCCTTATATTGAAATTGAAAATTATTTAAATGCAAAAATAATCCAAGCTGAAAAAGACGGTTTTGCACTAAGCAAAATTAAACTCGAAAATATTCGAAGAAAGAATTTGATAATTTATGCCGACTTAAATTTTAAATCCGAAAAAAAACGCAATGTAAATTCTATTATTCTAAATTACGCGAATAGCAATTCTGGCGACTTTTTTCCGAAAGGTCACTTAAAACAGCTTAACAAAAAATACCTAAATAAAACATTTAATCAGGAAATAACAAAACAGCTTTACGAAGACATTAATAATTTTGAGTTTGTTTCTCAAACAAAATACCCTGAAATACTTTTCACAAATGATTCTACCAAAATATACACTTACGTAGAAAAAAGAAAAGCAAACACTTTTGACGGTTTTATTGGATTTTCAAATGACGAAAACAAAAAAGCAACTCTTAACGGATATCTTGACATTCTATTAATCAACACACTTCATGCCGGAGAACAATTTTCATTATACTGGAAAAGTGATGGAAATCAACAAAAGACTTTTAGCACTAAACTCGAAATCCCATACATATTTAAATCACCACTCGGGATAAAGGCCCAATTAAACATATTCAAACAAGACAGTACTTTTCAAAACACAAAAACCGCTATCGATTTAGGTTATTATATTAATTACAACTCCAAAGTATATCTGGGATATCAAGCTACAGAATCAAGCGACATCCAAAACACAAATAACTCAACTATTAGTGATTTCGACAATTCGTATTTCACATCAACTTTCGAATATAAAAAAACAGATTACAACAATTATCTTATGCCTAAAAAAGCATTTTTAAACTTGGCAGCCGGCTATGGAAAAAGGAACACAAATAATGATTCGGAAACAGCAGGATCAAGCAAACAATTTTACATAAATTTAAATGCCGGCTATAATTTTGAGCTCAACAAAAAAAACTATATTAACATAAATTCACAAAATTTTTACCTGCAAAGCAAGAACTATATTTCCAACGAATTATTCAGATTTGGCGGAATCAGGTCAATAAGAGGATTTTTAGAAAATAGTCTTCAGGCAAATTTCACAGCGTCCATTCTTACAGAGTACCGATATATCGTTTCATCAAACCTTTACATTAATTCAATCTTGGATTATGGAATATATCAAGACTTGACAAGTGTTTCAGACCCAAACAAGATAAAAAAATTAATAGGAATTGGAATTGGAACCTCAATACAAACCCCAAATGGATTAATAAATATTAATCTCACAAACGGAGGAAACAAAACACAGGAATTACAATTATATAACACTATCATAAACATATGTTATAATGTTAAATTTTGACCTTTAACGAAAAAAAAAAATATTTTACTAGGAAAGTTAACAAATTATTAAGAGTTTTGCGATACTAATTCAAAATATTTAAAAATGAAACTAAAGTTCAATGGATTCTTAGTACTTTTATTAGTACTAGTTGCGCAACTTTCTTTTGCGCAAGAAAGAGCTGTTTCGGGAACAGTTTCTGATAATGCAGGAATGCCTTTACCAGGTGTTAGTGTATTAGTTAAAGGAACAAAAGCCGGAACACAAACCGATTTTGATGGTAAATACTCTATCAAAGCATCATCAAGCCAAATTTTGGTATTTAGCTACATTGGGATGAAAACCCAAGAAATAGCTGCAACTTCATCAACAGTTAACGTAAGTTTAGCTGGAGATGCACAAGAACTTGAAAGCGTTGTTGTAACAACAGCTTTAGGTGTAAAAAGAGAGAAAAAATCTCTTGGTTACGCCACACAAGAGGTTAAAGGAGGAGATTTAAGAAATGGTACATCTAGTGGTAACTTCTTAAACGAACTTTCTGGAAAAGTTGCGGGTGTTAACATTACAAGAAACACAAACTTTGGTGGTTCTACAAGTGCAATTTCCAGAGGGGTTAAAGCAATTGGTCAAAGTAATGAAATGTTAATCGTTATTGATGGTATGCCTATCAACAACGGAAACAATACAAATGATGGATTAACTACTCAGTCTTCAGGAGCAAGAGGATACGATTATGGAAATAATGGTATGGACATTAACCCAGAAGACATCGAAAGCGTTAACGTTTTAAAAGGTGCTGCTGCATCTGCATTATACGGTTATTTAGCTGGTAATGGGGTTTTAATGATTACTACTAAAAAAGGTAAAGCTAAAAAAGGATTAGGAATTACAGTTTCATCTGAAGTAGTAACAGGTTCTCCAGACAAAAGCACATTCGTGAAATATCAAAAAGAATACGGAGCTGGTTACGGAGGTTCTTTCGGTGAGCAAGATATTGACGGTGATGGTACTCCAGATCTAGTTGTTGCAATGGGAGATGATGCTTCTGTTGGAGATAGATTTGACCCATCATTAAATGTTTACCAATGGGATGCATTCTCTGCTTACCCAGGAAACGGTAACTACGGAAAAGCTACACCTTGGAAAGCTGCAGCTAATGACCCAAATTCTTTCTTCAAAAATTCACTTTCATTAGTAAACAGTATCTCATTTGAAGATGGTAACGAAAAAACAAACGTTGTTTTCAATTACACAAACACAAACCAAACTGGTACATTAATCAACAGTGAATTAAGAAAAAACAACTTCAGTTTAAAATTAAATCATCAGTTTACTGACAGACTATCTCTTAGCACATTTGCTAACTTCTCTGCTCAACAAACTACTGGTAGAAACATGACAGGATACAGCGACAATATCGTTTCTGGTTTCCGTCAATGGTGGCAGACTAACGTTGACATCAAACAACTTGAACAAGCTTATAACAATTCAGGTCAACAAAACATTACTTGGAACAGAAAATCTCCTGAAAACGGAGCTCCAGCTTACTGGAATAATCCATACTTTGAGCGTTATCAAAACTATCAAAATGATAGAAGAAACCGTTTTATTGGTTATGCAAACTTGACATACAAAATTGCTGACTGGGTTTCTGCAACAGGAAAAATCTCAACAGATACTTATGATGAGTTACGTGAAGAAAGAGTTGCTGTAGGTTCTGTAGCAAAAACTTTTGGTATTAATGCTCTTGACGAAACTTCAGGTTACCAACGTTATAATGGTAATTTCTCTGAGCAAAACTATGATTTACTTCTTAACTTCAAACATAACTTTGGAGAAGACATTAGCTTAACTGGAGTAGCTGGGGGTACAATAAGAAATACTTATTTCAACCAAATTACAGCTTCTACTCAAGGAGGTTTAATTATTCCTGGAATTTACAGTTTATCAAACTCACGTTCTGCTAGTCCATATCCATATGAAAGAGAAACAAGAACATCAGTAAACAGTTACTATGCTTCTGCTTCATTAGGATATGTAGATACTTACTTTATTGATGCAACTGCACGTAGAGATGCTTTCTCAAATCTTCCTGCTGATGACAATACTTTAACTAGTTATTCAGTTTCTGGTAGCTGGGTATTCTCTAAAAACTTAAACGCTAGCTGGTTATCTTTTGGTAAATTAAGAGGAGGTTACTCTGAAAGCCCACTTGGAACTCCTGCTTTAGCATTAGTTGATACTTACACTAAATTTGACCCATTCAACAATAATCAAATGTATTCTGTAAACTCAATTAAAAACAATCCAGACTTAAAGCCTATTAAGACAAACACTACAGAGGTTGGTCTTGAGATGCAGTTCTTAAACAGAAGAGTTGGATTTGATGTGAGTTTATACAAAAACGTAAATGATGGTGAAGCTGTAAGAGTTCCTTACTCAACTGCTACAGGATATACTTCTAAATACGTAAATGCTGCAACAATTGAAAATAAAGGTATCGAGATTCAATTTAATGTTACTCCAGTTAAAACAAACAATTTCTCTTGGGATATTAACGTAAACTGGTCTAAAAACGAGAACGAAGTAACAGCTTTAGCTGATGGAGTTTCTAACTTACAAATTGCTTCATTCCCAGGAACTGTAACTTTAAACGCTGTAGTTGGACAACCTTTTGGAGTATTAAAAGGAACTGATTACACTTATACTGCTGACGGGCAAAAAATCATTAACCCATCAACTGGTAGATATGTAATTAACACTTCAACAAACAATATTATTGGAAACATCAATCCTGACTGGATTGGAGGTATTCGTAACAAATTCGCTTACAAAAGCTTATCTTTCAGTTTCTTAATTGATACTAAACACGGAGGAGATGTTTTCTCTACTGACCAATGGTACGGTGTTGGAACTGGACTTGGTGATGGAACTGCTGGTAACAATGACCTTGGACTTCCAAAAAGAAACTCACTTGTTAATGGTGGTGGTGTAATCCTTCCTGGTGTATATGCTGACGGAACTCCAAACACAACCAGAACTGTTTACTCAACAGGTGGAGCTATCACAAATGCTTATACTAACGGACCAAGAAGTCAGTATGTTTACGATGCTGGTTTTATTAAACTAAGAGAGGTAAACATTACTTATACTTTGCCATCTTCATTAGTACAAAAAATGAAATTGGTTGATGCAAAAGTTTCACTTATCGGATCTAACTTATGGATAATTCAAAAAAATCTTCCAGATGCAGACCCAGAAAGTGGATTAGGATCTAACGTAGGATCACAAGGTCTTTCTATCGGTTCTTTACCAACAACTAGAAATATTGGTTGTAACTTAACAATAAAATTCTAAGCTATGAAAAATAGACTAATAATATTAATATCGTTTATAACCTTATTTGCATCATGCTCTGATGACTTTGGAGGAATGAACGAAGACACAAAAAACCCAACCATTACTTCACCTGAGTTCTTATTCACCAATGCAGAAAAAACTATGGTGGATCAGGTTACAAGTACATCTGTAAACTTTAACGTTTTCAGATTATACGCTCAACAATGGACTGAAGTACAATATCCACAAGAAACACAATATGACCTTACTGGACGTACAATTCCAGATCGTCATTGGGCAACTTATTACCGTGATGTATTAAGAGATTTCAAAGAAGCTAAATCACTTTTGATATCTCAAAAGGCTAATTACACTGGGGCTCCAGAAGGTTTAGTAGTTTTTGATAATAAAATTGCAATTATTGACATTTTATCTTCTTATTCATATGCTATTTTAGTTGATACTTTTGGAGATGTTCCTTATAGCGAAGCTTTAGATATTGATGGGCATCCACAACCAAAATATGATGATGCACAAACTATCTACAAAGATCTTATTGCTGTATTAACTGCAGCATCTCATAAATTAGATCAAAGTGCTGGTAGCTACGGAGAAGCTGATCTTATTTTTACTGGAAATACTGCTAAATGGGCTAAATTTGCTAACACTTTACGTTTTAGATTAGCTATCAATATGTATGATGCAGATAATACTTATGCTAGCGCACAAGCATTAGCAGCAAAAGCTGATGGTTTAATTGCAGCTAGTACAGATGGAGCATATATGCCATATACTACAAACACAACAAATAACAACCCGTTATATCTTGATTTAGTAGCTAGTGGTCGTGATGATTTCTTGCCAGCTAATACATTCGTAAACAAAATGAATTCTCTTTCTGATCCAAGAAGAGCAAAATACTTTACAGAATTTCCTGCAGGTTCAGGACAATACAAAGGTGGTGTATACGGAACTGTTAACGTTTATGGAGATTTCTCTCATTTAACTGCAACTATTAAAGATCCTGTATATCCTGGAGTACTTCTTACTTATTCTGAAGTAGAATTTTTATTAGCTGAAGCTGTAGAAAGAGGTATCGCTGTTGGTGGTACTGCTGCATCTCACTATAATGCAGCTATTACAGCATCTATGCAAGATTGGGGAGTTTCTTCTGCTAACATTGCAGCTTACTTAGTAAGACCTGATGTAGCATATGCAACTGCTGCGGGAACATGGCAACAAAAAATTGGAGAACAAGCATGGATCTCTTATTTTAACAGAGGTTTCGAAGCTTGGACTTCTTACAGAAGATTAGACTTCCCTGCTTTAGTAGCGCCTCCAGTAACTTTTGGTGATATCACTGAAGTTCCAAAACGTTACTCTTATCCAGGAATTGAGCAAACATTAAATGCTGCAAATCTAGAAGCTGCAGTTGCAAAATTGGGTAACAATAATGTAACTACTAAACTTTTCTGGGATAAACATTAATATTTAATATTAGAAATATGAAAAAATTTATAAAACAAATTGCTGCATTCGCATTAATTGCAATTTTAGCTTCTTGTGATTCCGCAGATGATAATATAGAATATTCAACCGCGGGAGGGAACGCAGTTCCAACAACTTCAAGTATTAGTCGTTTAGACAACAACTATAATTTGCCTCTTAATACTTATGCTAAAGAAGGTGTAACTATATCTAAAGTTGAAATCTATAAGAACGCTGCTAAAACTACTTCAGATCCTATAGTATTTGGAGATAAAGTTGCAGATGCGACTCTTACTGACGGAAAAGCTACTTTCAATACTTCTTCATTAGGAAGCTTTGATGTATTTCCTGTAACTTCTGGTGGTACAACTACTCTAACAGGTAAAACAGGAACTTATGCATTAGCAATTCTTTCAACTTATTCTGATGGTACAACTACAAGAGCAACATGGACTCTTACAGTTGGAAAAGGAATCGTATGGCAGATATACAATGCTGATGGAGATCCTGTTACTAACGCTACAAGTGGTGTATCAACAATTAAATATCTTGACCCAACACCTGTAATCATAACTTTTGCACCAGTTAAAAAAGCAAGTACAACTGTTAACAGTATAGTTGGACAATGGTCAAAAAATGGAGGTGCTTTTTCTGCATTACCAGGAACATTGCCTATTACTCATCAAGATCTTGATATTGCAGCAATTCCATATTCTACTTACGGAGGAATCGCAGTTGGAGACAAAATCACTTACAGATTCACTGTAACTGCTGGAACTCAAACTGATGTTATTTCTACAACTGTTGAATTTGTTAATCAAGAGTTTGGTGCTGACCACGATGGAAGTATTTCTAACGCTGCAGACTCAAACAGTTTTGACTTCTCTAAAGGAACTACTGGATCAGAGATCTCTTTTGTTAGTCCATTTGGTATAACAGCAGGAGCTACTAGCGGTATTACATTTGTAAAATCAACTTTAGATTTTGATACTGCTGACTTATTTGATGCTGACGCTGCTTACACAGCTGGAGCTAAAGTAACAAGCTTAACTAATCTTGCAACTGGAGACGTTATCATTTACAAAATTACTAGAGATGGTGATGATTATTATGGAATCTTGAAAGTTACTGATAAAATCCAAGGAACTACAAGTCAAGAATTACAATTCTCATACAAAGAAGGAATATTATTACAATAATATATTTCTTTAATAATACTGAAAAGCCATCCCGTTCATTCGGGGTGGTTTTTTTTTATATAAACATTATACCTATATTTGCCTCATGGAAAAAGAACATCAAATATTTGGTATTAGAGCCATTATAGAAGCGATACAAGCTGGTCAGGAAGTTGACAAAGTATTTATACAAAAAGAGATTTCTGGAGAATTAATGAAAGATTTAATGAAGGTAATGAAACGTGCCAATATTAATTTCTCTTATGTTCCAGTTGAAAAATTAAATAGATTAACACCAAATAATCATCAAGGTGCCGTTGCAACAATTTCGCCTATTGGATTTATTGATATAGAACATTTAGTAGAGTCGACTATTGCTTCGGGTTCAAAACCTTTATTTTTGATATTAGACCAAATCTCAGATGCGAGAAACTTTGGTGCTATTATCAGAACTGCAGAGTGTACAGGAGTAAATGGAATTATCGTTCAAAAAGCAGGTTCTGCTCCGGTAAATGGTGACACTGTCAAAACATCTGCAGGTGCAGTATTCAATGTGCCTATTTGTAAAGTTGAGCATATCAAAGATGCAATATTCTATCTTCAAGGATCTGGAATAAAAACTGTAGCTGCTACAGAAAAAACAGATCAAAACATTTATGATTTATCATTAAATGAACCTTTAGCTATTATAATGGGATCTGAAGACAGAGGTATAAATCCTTCTGTTTTAAAAATCGTAGATGAGAAAGCAAAGTTACCAATGTTCGGTTCCATAGGATCTCTTAATGTTTCTGTTGCTTGTGGTGCATTTTTATACGAAACAGTTCGTCAAAGAAGTTAACAAAGCATACAGAAGTAGAATGACAACTTAATAACTATTAAATGTCTTCAAAATCCACTCATAACATAGTATTTAAAAACTTTTTTTCTGCAATTGTAATTTTTCTAATTACAACCATGAACTATGGACAAACAACAAAATACAATCAGTTTTGGGGTGAAATTCAATTTAACAGAACCATTACCAAAAAGTGGTCAACAGAACTTAATTTAGGAACGAGTTATAGCAGTACTGAATCATCCCCAAACATTTTTGAGCAAAATACACAACGATCATTTAGAGCTTGGGGACATTACTATCTATCTCCGCGTTGGAAATTATCCTCTTTTGTCGGGTACTTTAATAATAAGGACGTTCCTGAAATCGGACAATATGCATCTCCGGAGTGGAGATTTGCCTTACAAGGCATTTATTATTTTCATAAAACCGGATATACATTAAGCACAAGAATGCGGCTCGAACTTCGTCATATGAAAAATGAAGATGACGACTACGAAAACGTGTTTCGATATCGTCAGCAAATTAAATACTTAAAACCCATCAACAGTAAAGTTTTACGAAAAGGTGTTGTATATGCTATTGCCTCCGATGAGTTGTTTTTTAAATCGGGAACAAAAGTTACCGGTCTTAGTTTTTTTGACAGAAACAGATTAAATATTGGCGCTGGTTATCTTTTTACAGATAATATACAAATTGAACTAACATATGCTAACGAATACCTTCCAAGGGATAACGGAAATCAAATCATAAACGCCGCAGCATTCACTCTTACATTTAATAATTTTTTTGAGAATCTAAACAAAAAGTTCTTACACAAATCAGAAACTATAAGTGACGATTAAATCTACTTCTCTTCTTCTTTTAAAAAACAAGCCAGCTGTTTTACAATTTCATCTTTATGTAATTTGAAATTGTAATCACGCATAAACTCAGTCCCCTTCATATTTATAGTAGCCACAACAGCTTCGAATTCAGAAAATGCTTTTAAATCCTTTTTATCCATTAGATACAAAACCTGCATAATAGAGTCGTTTTTTATATACTGGGTATCATAATGCGTTAATTTATATGCATTATTATCAGCTAGGTGTATGATCAAATCATCTGTAATTTCTTTTCCTACTTTCTTTCCGGGAAAAGGCATGGGCTGAAGAGCAACAAAATAATTTTCTTTATCGGTAACAATATTTATTTTTAGAGATTTAGAATTTGTGGTATAAAAAACTGCCGGGTCAAAATAATAAACCATAGAACCGTCGGCAAGTACTTTATTTTTCACATCGCATTGAGCAAAAGATTCAGTACTTCCAAAAATCAATAAAATTAAAACAGAAAAAAAAGCGTTTTTCATGAGTTGGTATAATCAAATTAAAAGGTCCTTAACAAAATTAATCATTTTAATCCATAAAAATTACCCTTCAGAACCTTTATCAACTGGCTCTGACTTAGTTACAATGTAATTCACAATAATATTGGAATTAAAATACGCGTCAGGATTTTCAATTTCTTCTTCAGGAATTTCTGTATTTACGAAATTTCCATCCTCATCAAAATGCTTCATAAAAGCATCCTGAGATGGATCAAAATCTGGTTTCTGCCAATCGTAAATTATGGGTTTTGTATATTCAGAAGTTTTGTAATATAAAGAAAGTCCAAATCCTGTAATAAATCCGCCTAAATGTCCTTCCCAGGAAATTGCAGCATCTACATCTGGAAAAACATACCAAATCATTCCTCCGTAAAGTAAAATAACAGATAACGAAAGTGCTACTAGACGATAATATTTAGTTTGTATTCCTTTAAAAAAGATAAAACTTACCAAAACATAAATTAATCCGCTGGCACCAATATGAAAGTTTGGCCGGCCAATAATCCAGGTTATTAATCCAGAAAATAGAATCCCATAACAAATAACACCTAATGACTGTTTTGGATAAAAAAACTGCAAAGCTGTCAGCAAAACAAATAGCGGAATTGAGTTGTTATATAAATGTTCTAAATTTTCGTGAATAAATGGGCTAAACAATATGCCTTGCAATCCGGAAAAATCTCTGGGATAAATTCCGTTTTGATAAAAGTCAAAATCAAATCGAATCTGAATCCAGTATATAACCCAAAGAAAAAGCACAAAAAATACTGGAACTCCAATAACTGCAGTTGAAAATTTAAATTGATTATCATTCATATAGTTTCGATTCTGATTTATGTTCTGGCATCAAAAAACTATCCAAATAAAAAGTACTGATAATTTGTCAGCTATTCTATTATATGTTAAAACTTTAAAATCGAATTAGTATATAATATCTCATGTAATAAAATTAATTTTGAAAATAGTAATTTTACAAAATGGAAGCACCGTTAGCCGAGCGTATTCGCCCACAGAAATTAGAGGATTATGTTAGTCAAAGTCATTTGGTTGGACCAAATGGTTCATTGACACAGCAAATTTCAAAAGGAATAATTCCTTCACTTATTTTTTGGGGACCGCCCGGAACTGGCAAAACAACTTTGGCACAAATTATTGCACAAGAATCTAAGCGTCCGTTTTATATTTTAAGCGCAATTAATTCTGGGGTTAAAGATATTCGAGACGTAATTGAAAAAGCAAAACAAAGCGGTGGTTTATTTACTGCCAAAAACCCTATTTTATTTATTGATGAGATTCACAGGTTTAGTAAATCACAGCAAGATTCCCTTTTAGCTGCCGTTGAAAAAGGATGGATTACCCTTATTGGCGCAACTACAGAAAACCCAAGTTTTGAAGTTATTCCCGCATTATTATCCCGATGTCAGGTCTATATCCTAAATGCATTTACAAAAGACGATTTAGAAGCTTTATTACATCGTGCAATGAAAATTGACGTAGAACTAGCCTCTAAACAAATTACTTTAAAAGAAACGGAAGCTTTATTGCGACTTTCTGGCGGTGATGGCAGAAAACTGCTTAACATTTTTGAACTTGTAGTTAATGCTTCGCCAAGCGATAATGTAGTTATTACCAACGATCGTGTTTTTGAACTGGTTCAGCAAAATACTGTTTTGTATGACAAAACGGGTGAACAGCATTATGATATTGTCTCTGCTTTTATAAAATCTATAAGAGGAAGTGATCCAAATGGTGCAGTTTACTGGCTGGCAAGAATGATTGAAGGCGGCGAAGATGTAAAATTTATTGCCAGAAGAATGTTGATTTTATCTAGTGAAGATATTGGAAATGCAAACCCAACGGCATTTATTATGGCTAATAATACTTTTCAGGCTGTCTCAACGATTGGTTATCCGGAAAGCCGAATCATACTGAGTCAATGTGCCATATACTTGGCAACATCTCCAAAAAGCAATGCATCTTATATGGCTATTGGAAATGCGCAGCAATTAGTAAAACAAACAGGAGATTTACCAGTTCCTATTCATTTGCGAAATGCTCCAACAAAATTGATGAAAGAATTAGGTTATGGCGAAGATTATAAATATTCGCATGACTATGCCAATAATTTTGCCGAACAAGAATTTCTGCCAGATGCTATAAAAGAAACGGTTCTTTACAATCCGGGGAGCAATTCTAGAGAGAACAGCAACCGCGAATTTTTAAAGAACCGTTGGAAAGATAAATATGGCTATTAAACCATAGTATATTTTAGAATTTTACCGAAACTTTTTCTGAAATCAATTTATCATTTTGATAATATTCAAAATACCATTGATTATCTTTTGCGTTTAAAGATCCCTGAATTCCATCTTTAATGGCAATAAAAGAATCTGCACGTGAAGTTTTCAATAATTTCATTACCACTTTTGGTGTTTTATCAATTAATTGAAACCCATTTTCTGTTGGCTGTGCATACAATAAATTTGGATCTGAAAGATTAACTACAGGTTTTTCAACTGGAGTACTTGCAACAGCAGCAACTGGAGCTGCAGTTTGCGCGACACTCGAAGAAGTTGAAGAAATAGTTTTTCCATTATATTTATAGTGCAATCCAATAATAGAAACAAACGCACCTTCAAGGCTTTCTTTGTATGCTACTTCGTAATCCTTTTCCCTGCTCTTTCCTGTTTCAGAAGTATAAATTACTTTTCCGTAGCAGTCTTTAAATTGAACAAAAAGTTTTGTTACTAAAAAAGCATTATCTCTTTTTACATCGATATACAAAATCTCACATCTATCATAACCTGCAGGTACTTGCTCACTAGTATAATAAGCTTCAAAGCCGGCTTTAAGTAAATTTGATTTAGTTAACGTTGCTAATCGATATTGATTATCTGTTTTAATAAAATCGTATTTAAGAGGAATTATAACGGCTTTATAATCGTTAACAGATTGCGAAAACCCAATAGCCGAACAAAATAGTAAAGCCAGTAAAACTTTTATTTTCATAATTATAGGTATTTTTTTAGTTCTAGTAAATGATTAATTTGTTTTAAATTTTTAGGCACATCAATATTTCTGATATTAAAGAAAATAGCATCCATACCAGCGTTTAAGGCGCCATTAACATCCGCATCAAAATCATCGCCAATCATGACACTGTTTTCTTTTGAGGCTTGGGCCAAATTGACAGCATAGTCAAAGATAATACTATTTGGTTTTTTAACCCCGGCTAATTCAGAATTTGTAATGGTACTGAAATAACCGCCAAGCGAAGCATTATTTATTTTCTTGGTTTGAACGTGTGCAAACCCATTTGTAATAATATGCAGTTTATATTTAGGTTTAAGATACTCCAAAACTTCAATTGCTCCATCAAAAAGATAATTATTATCGGTCAAAAACTCAATATAATCATTAGCGATCTGATCTATATTTTCATCAGAAATGGAATAATTTAAAGCATCAAAAGAATATTTTAATCGGTTATAACGTAATTCCTGATGCGTAATTTCATCATTTTGATACAACCTCCAGCATTCCTGATTTATGGGAACATATTTTTTAATAAAATCTTCAATTTTAATTTCTCCGAAATTATTTTTAAAAATACGATCAAAAGCCATTTCTGAATTTTTATCAAAATCCCAAAGCGTGTGATCTAAATCAAAAAAAATGTCTGTAATGTTGGTATTCATAGATTAAAAAATTCCTTCATCTACAAAACTATAATATTTTGTTTCAGTAATAATCAAATGATCTAAAATTTTAACATCTAGAATCTCTCCTGCTGTTTTTATTTTCTTTGTAATTTGTTTATCAGCATCACTTGGATTTAAATTTCCGGAAGGATGATTATGACACAAAATCAAACCTGTAGCGCCATTTTCTAAGGCTAATTTAAAAACCAATCGTATATCTACAATTGTTCCTGTAATTCCTCCTTTGCTTAATTGTGATTTAGAAATAACCTTATTCGAATTATTAAGAAAAAGCACCCAAAATTCTTCATGAGACAATTCTCCAATGATAGGCTGCATAATTTCGAAAGTATTTTTACTTGAGATAATTTTAGATAATTTAACGGTATCCTCTGCTCTTCTTCTTCGTCCTAATTCTAAAGCAGCAATAATGGTAATTGCTTTTGCTTCTCCTATTCCTTTAAATTGCATTAATTGAGAAATAGACATTTTTCCTAAAGAATTAAGATTTCCCGCATCAGCTAAAATCCGTTGACTTAATGCAACAGCCGATTCATTACGACTACCTGACCCAATTAAGATTGCCAATAATTCAGCATCGCTTAAAGCATCTTTTCCTTTAAGCATTAATTTCTCCCTTGGTTTGTCATCTTCAGACCAATTCGTAATAGGAAAATGACCTCCCTCCATAATAATATATTTTAAGAAGCGAATATATATTAAAAAGAAGAAAAATCTTTCAAAAAATTGAATCATTTCTAAATTTGTTTAACTTTAAAAACTAACTTATCTCTAAATGAAAATTTTACGTATTTCTTTCCTTCTATTTCTTTTTATATCCTGTCAAAAGAAGGAAATAGCAAAAAATGAGAGTAATGAAAATCAGCCAAATAATTTTGAGGAAAAACTCTCTCAAGCTGCAATTTCAATTATTGATCCATCAATAGATTATGATCCGGCCTACTTTTCAATTCAATATCCTAACGGAGATGTTCCTGCAAAAAAAGGAGTCTGCACCGATGTTGTTATTCGCTCTTATCGAAAATTAGGAATTGATCTTCAAAAAGAAGTACATGAAGATATGGTAGAAAACTTCGACGCATATCCGAATTTAAAAAATTGGGGAATGACTAAAACCGATACTAATATTGATCACAGAAGAGTTCCAAATCTGGAAGTTTTTTTTGAAAGAAAAGGAATAAAACTAGTCGTAACTCAAAATTCTAACGATTATAAAACTGGTGAAATTGTAACATGGATGATTAATGATAAACTGCCTCATATTGGAATAGTAACCAACAAAAAATCAAAAGACGGAAAACGAAATTTAATTGTCCATAATGTTGGTAATGGGCAAGTTCTTCAAGATTGTTTATTTGAATATAAAATTGTGGGACATTTTAAATATTCTAAAGAAATTCCAAATTAGAAAAATTCCAAATTAGAAAACCTAAAATTCCAAAAAAAACCAGCTGTAAAAACAGCCGGCAATTATATAATTTTCAAATTGACTGATTAACTACTCAATCAATTGTTTTACTTTATCAATTGTTTTACTTTATCAAATGTTTTACTTCATCAAAGTTTAAACCTCCGTAATTTCCTGAACTCATTAATAAAAGTGCAGAATTATCTAAATTCAAATTGAATAAATATTCTTTAAATTCAGCTGGATTTGTATAAATAATTAAATCTTCCCTATTAAATGAAGTTGCAATTTGTTCATATGTAACTTCTTCTAACTGTTTAATTTTTACAGCATCTGGAGAATAGAAAACAACCGCAACATCAGCATATTCTAAAGCTCCTTCATATTCTTTTAAAAATTCAGCATTTAAACTGCTGTAGGTATGTAATTCTAAACACGCCACCAAAGTTCTGTTTGGATATTGTTCTTTTACTGCTTTAGTTGTTGCAGCAACTTTACTTGGCGAATGCGCAAAATCTTTATAAGCAACTTTCCCTTTTCCTTCGGCAATTTTTTCTAAACGTTTAGAAGCGCCTTTAAAACTGGCAATTGCCTCATAAAAATCAGCTTCGTCCACACCCATATTTTGGCAGATCCATTTTGCTCCGGCAAGATTATTTAAATTGTGCGCCCCAAAAACTTCAATTGGCATATCCCCTTCTGGTGTTTTTAATAATGTTACACCATCACTAACCGTATATTCAGGAGTATGATAAGCCAATTTACGAATTGGGTTTGCAGCAGCCTCAGAAACTCGTTTTACTTCCGGATCATTTTCATTATAAACTAAAATTCCTCCGTTTGTAATTTTCGAAATAAAGATTTCAAACTGTTCTACATAATTTTCATACGTTGGAAACACATTAATATGATCCCAGGCAATTCCCGAAATCAAAGCAATATTGGGCTGGTATAAATGAAACTTCGGACGACGATCTATAGGAGAAGATAAATATTCATCACCTTCTAAAACCATAAAATCATTTTCTTCGGTTAAATGAACCATAGTATCAAAACCTTCTAACTGTGCACCAACCATATAATCAACCTCAATATTATGATAATGCATTACGTGCAAAATCATCGAAGTAATGGTAGTTTTTCCGTGCGAACCACCAATTACAACACGGGTTTTATTTTTAGATTGTTCGTATAAAAATTCTGGATAAGAATAAATTTTAAGTCCCAATTCCTGCGCTTTCAACAATTCCGGATTATCGGCTTTTGCATGCATTCCAAGAATTATGGCATCAATATCGGCAGTGATTTTTTCAGGAAACCAGCCCAGTTCAGCAGGAAGAATTCCTTTTTTCTCTAATCTTGATTTTGAAGGTTCAAAAATAGCATCATCGCTTCCTGTAACCTGATAACCTTTATTATGCAATGCTAATGCTAGATTGTGCATCGCGCTTCCGCCTATAGCGATGAAATGTGTTTTCATTTAAAATGTTTAATCGTTAAACTGTTTAATTGGTTAATCGAAAAAGCCAATAACTAATAAAACTCCAATAATTATTTTTCAAAAATAAGGAAATATAAAATGTGTTATTTCCTTTTAGAGATAAATTAGTACTTTGTAGAGAAAATATTTTAGAAATAATTCTCGACTTCCCAACCTTTTTTAAAATTTGATCATCTATAGATTAAAACTCTCTTATGAAAAATATATTATTTGTATTCTTATTGCTTTCGACAGTAATTTTTGCACAGCAAAATGATAAAAGATGGGACAAAGTTATTGCTCTTGAAAATGAAGGGAAAGTAAAATCGGCAAACGAAATTGTTTCTAAAATTTATAAAAAAGCAATAAGTCAAAAAGACGAGGTTCAAATGATAAAATGCTTTTTTTATCAATCTAAATACCTTCAGGTTGTTGATGAAAATGCACAAACTAAAATTTTAAATAATCTAAAAACTGATATTGGCCGCGTTTCTGTTCTATCAAAAGCAATTTTGAATTTGGTTTACGCAAAATGTTTAACTGATTATTATGCCCGAAACAAATATCAAATTGAAAAGAGAACAAATACCGTAGAACTAGATGATGATTTCCTAACCTGGACTGCAAAAAATTTCAATGCTCAAATTGATCTCGCTTTAAAAAGTTCTATGGAAAACGAGACTGTTTTAAAAAACACTTCCCTGACTAAGTACGAAGCTATTTTTGATTATCCAACTATGGAGAAATTTAAAACTCTTAATTTATTAAATTATGTAATATCAGAAAACATATACCTTCAATCGCAAAAAATTCGCTCGTGGGAAATTCAAAAAAGCGATTTTTTATCTTCTAAAAAAGATCTTTTAGGTAATTCAACTGATTTTATAAAATTAAACTTTGATTCTGTTTCAAACGAAAATCTTAAAATCACTTTAAAACTCTATCAAAGACAAGAAATTAACAATTCAACTGCCGAAAATATTTGGGGAAGAATTCAGTTTCTCAAAAAAAATATTCTAGATGCAGATGAAGATTACATTCAGGCTTTAGCTGCTCTTCAAAACAAAACTGACAATGTGCTTTTAATACAAAACATTCAGTTAGAAAGAGCCTCTTTTTTATCTCAAAAAGCCTCAAAAAAAACTAACCCTGATTATAATATAAAAGCAATTGCAATTTTAGACAGCATTTTACAAATCAACAATAGATCAAATGCTTATAAACTTGCCATACAACAAAAGGAAAACATTTTGTATAAAAATTTAAATATACAGCTTCAAAAATATGTTTACAATAACGAAAACACGCGCGCTTTTGTTCAATATAAAAATATCGAAAAACTTAAAATTTCTTTTTTCAAAATTTCACAAACACAGCTTATTGAACTCACAAAATCTTATATCACAAGAGATGGTATTAGAGATTCAATCACTCAAAAAACAAAACCTGCAATTTCTCAATCTTATACATTAACCAATAAAAAAGATTTTTTTGAATATTCAACAGAAGTTTTACTGCCACAATTAGAGACAGGTTCTTATTTAGTATATTTTGAAAGTGAATCTGATTCTAATGACAGGAAAGCTTACGCCTTTGAAACTATTACAGTTTCTGACTTTATAATTTTAGGAACTCAAAATGACATATCGGAAACGTATCAGGTTCTAGATCGAAAAACTGGAAAACCATTAGAAAATGTAAATGTCAAATCTCAGTCAATTAATGTTCTAACAAATAAAAACGGAATTGCGGTTTTTGAAAAGAAAATTAACCAGTATACTTATCAGCCAATTACTGTTTACACACCAAAAGATACTCTTTATATTGAAAACAAATATCTTGCTTACAATAACCAATACAATGATAAAAATGAGGATCAGAATAATTTTAAAGGAAAAGTAGAATTTTATTTAGACCGTGCAATTTATCGTCCGGGACAAACCGTTTACTATAAAGGAATTGCGACACAAAAAATTAAAAACAAATCGGCTGTAGTTCCCTTTACAACATTTCAAATTATTGTTGAAGACCCTAACAATACAGAAATTAAAGAATTTGATGTTACAACAAATGAGTTTGGTTCTTTTTCCGGTGAATTTGTTCTTCCAAAATCTGGCCTGACAGGTAGTTTTTTAATTACTGCCGATGAACCTACTGACTATGAAAATGATAAAGTTTATGATAAAACAAAAGATGAACATCCATTTTGGGAAAATGTAGATTTTGAAACTTCCCAAATCGATTTTCAGGTTGAGGAATACAAACGTCCAAAATTTGAGGTAACTTTTGAACCTAAAAAAGAAAGCTTTCAGCTTAATCAACTAGTTAAAGTAAAAGGAACTGCAAAAGCTTTTGCAGGAAGTAATATTTCTGATGCAGAAGTAAGTTATACTGTTATCCGACATACGACTTATTTAAGACATTTCTATAATCAGGAAGTTGAAAATGAAGTTTTGGCTGTTGAAGAAACTAAAACTGATGCCTCAGGAAAATTTTCAATTGATTTTACAGCCGTTCCTGCTAAAAATTCTAAGAAAGAACTATTGCCTGTTTTTAATTATGAAATAAAAGCTTCTGTTACTGATATCAACGGAGAAACTCATGATGCCAGTACATTTGTAAAAGTTGGTTACCACGACTTAGAATTAAATGCTGTAATCGATAATGAAATCTCGACTAAAAATAAAAATGAGATTAAACTTGTAAGTACTAATTTAAATGGAGAATTTACTGCAATTAAAGGAGAAATAAAAATTTACTATCTCAACCCATTCTCTACAAAATTTAAGGGCAGAGTATTTCCTAATCCTGAAATAGAATCTATTTCAAATTCTGATTTTGAAAAATTATTTCCATACGAAAACAATCAAAATTCAAAAGAAAAAACAACCGAAACCTTATTGTATTCTAAAAATATAGATACACAAAAAGACAAAACTCTGGCTTTAGATTTCATTTCAAATTATAAATCAGGTGACTATAAAATTGTCTTTTCTGCAAAAGATAGTTTTGGTAATTTAATAGAAAGTAATTCAAATTTCAGACTTTTTCAAAGCAGTGACAAATTTGATACAAGTCGTTTATTTAATGTAACGCAAATAAATCAAGATGCCTTAAAAGACGGTTTTGTTTTAATAAAACTAACTTCTGTTCTTCCAGAATTATATATTACTGGGACGGCTAATTATGAAAACAAATTATATTCAGAAGAAATATATCACCTTCAAAATAATGAAGCGTTAGTTAAGGTCCCGATAAAAAAAGAATTTCAAAATGGGGTAATAATTGATTTCACAAGCATATACGAGAATCAAAAATTTGACAATAATGTTTTTGTTATTTTAAAAAGAGAAAAGCCTGAATTTAAATTTGATGTAGAAACATTTCGAACTAAAATTCAGCCCGGAAGCAACGAAAACTGGTCTTTTAAATTAACCGGAACAGCTGCAAAAAAAGAATCCGAAGTTTTAGCATCAATGTATGACAGCTCATTAGATCAATTTACTACCAAAAACTGGCCAAGCTTAAATCTTGATCAATATAATATTGGGCATAGTTACAAAGCGCTTTTAGGTTACGAAAAAACATATACCACAATTCCTAATTTAAACACTCCATCTAAGCGTATTGAACTAAAAAATGAAAGCACAAAACTAATCTGGTTTGGATTTGATTTTGCCAACACCAGCAATGATGTAATTTATTTACAAAGAGAATATCAAAGACAATTAACAAAAAAAATCACAAAGCCATTAAATGCTAAATTGATTTCTGGTATTGTAACTGATCAGGATCAATTGCCTCTTCCAGGCGTGAGCGTAACTATCAAAGGTACGCAAAGAAGCACGAGTACTGATTTTGACGGATATTATGAAATTGAAGCAAAAGAAAATGAAGAACTTGTTTTCGCCTATATTGGTTATAAAAATCAATCTGCAATTGTTTATAAAGATAAAACCATCAATTTTCAATTAACAGCAGAATCAAATCACTTAGAAGAAGTTGTTGTAGTTGGTTATGGCACGCAAAAAAAGAAGTCAATAATGGCTTCTGCTACCCAAATTATAAGCTCCGAAGTTCTTTCAGAAGACAATGCTGTTTATGATTCCGCTGGATTTTCACAACAATTAGCAGGAATCGCACAAGGCGTTCAAATTAGAGGAGCGTCAACAGTTAAAGGGGCCAATCCTTTATATGTAGTTGATGGACAAATAGTAAGTGAAATAAAAAATTTAAACCCAAATGACATTTTATCAATTGATGTTTTAAAAGATGATAAAGCAGCAGCTCTTTATGGAAGCAGAGCAGTAAATGGAGTAATAATTGTTACAACAAAGAGTGCTCTCGAAGCTTTAACACAAGTAAAAGCCAGAAAAAACCTTTCTGAAACTGCTTTCTTTTTTCCGAATTTAAAAACAGATTCTAATGGAAAAGTGAGTTTTAACTTTACTTCTCCAGAAGCATTGACTGCCTGGAAACTTCGTTTATTGGCCCATAACAAAGACGCTGTTTCCGGTTATTTGGAGAAAAGCGTTATTACACAAAAAGAGTTGATGTTGATGCCAAATTTTCCACGCTTTTTTAGAGAAAAAGATACAATTGTTATTAGTGCCAAAATCTCGAATGTTACCGCTGACGCGAAAGTCGGAATCGCCAATTTGCAGTTTTTTGATGCCGCGACAATGCAGCCAATCGATGCAAAATTATTAAACACAAAAAACATTCGAAATTTCACGATTCCTGCTTACGGAAATACAACTGTAAATTGGACTGTTACAATTCCAGAAGGCTTGCAGGGAATTCAATATAAAATTTTGGCAAAATCTGGAAATTTTTCAGATGGAGAAGAAAACATTATTCCTGTTTTGACCAACAATATGCTCGTTACAGAAAGCATTCCGGTTTGGGTTCGTGAGAATTCGACTAAAGAATATACATTCGAAAACTTAAAAAACAATAATTCTACAACATTAAGAAACCACCAGTTTACGTTTGAATACACTTCAAACCCAACCTGGATTGCGATTCAATCTTTACCGTATTTAATGGAATACGAACACGAATGTGCAGAACAAACTTTTGCACGTTTTTATGCCAATGCTTTAGCATCAGAAATAATTTCAAGTAACCCGAAAATTGCGACTGTTTTTGAAGAGTGGAGAAAAAAAGGAAAACCAATTTCTAAACTAGAAGAAAACGACGAATTAAAATCAATAATTTTAGCCGAAACGCCTTGGTTAAATGATGCTCAAAATGAAGATGAAAAGAAAAAGAATATTGCGCTTTTATTTGATCTGGAGAAAATGAAAACTTCTCAGGAAACTGCATTCGAAAAATTAAAACAAAAACAAAAAGTATCTGGGGGGTTTTCTTGGTTTGACGGCGGTTATGAAAGTGAATACATCACCAGACATATTCTGGCTGGTTTAGGTCATTTAGCAAAATTGAGTAAAGACAATACTGCAAAAACCAATGAAATTTCAAAAACAGCAATTCCATTTTTAGACAATAAATTTTTAGGCTATCATAGTTTTAGAACCAAAAACTTAAAAACAACCGACAAACTAATCTGGATTAATCCGTATTCTGACCTTCATTATTTGTATACCAGAAGTTTTTATCTGGATAAATATCCATTGTCTGACACTTTAAAAAAGGTTACTAAATTATATCTCGAAACAGCTAAAAAAGAATGGCTTGGTTATTCACTTTACGAAAAAGGATTGGCGGCTTTAACTTTAAACCGTTTTGGAGAAAAAGAAACTGCTAAAAAAATCATTGAAAGCCTAAAAGAAACTTCTTCAAACAATGAAGATTGGGGAATGTACTGGATTGCCAACAAATCTGGCTGGTATTGGTATCAGGCTCCTATTGAAACTCAGGCTTTATTGGTTGAGGCTTTCGCCGAAGTTACGCAAGACACCAAATCTGTAGATGCGATGAAAATCTGGCTGCTTAAAAACAAACAAACTAAAAACTGGCCAACGACAAAATCAACCAGCGAAGCCATTTATGCTTTATTATTGCAAGGAACAGATTGGCTTTCTGTAAAAGATAATACAGTTATAAAATTGGGTGACGAAAAAATCATGACCAAAAAACTAGCCGAAAATCAAAAAGAAGCCGAAACTGGTTATATCAAATTAAACTGGAAAGGTGAAGAAGTTAAAAAAGAAATGGCTTCTATCAGCATTCAGAATAAATCAAAAGTTCCGGGATTTGGCGGTATTTACTGGCAGTATTTTGAAGATTTGGATAAAATCAAAAACAATTCGGGAGCCGTTTTATCTGTTTCAAAAGAACTTTATCTAAAGAAAAGCACTTTAAAAGGAGATGAACTGGAAAGAATTACAGCAAAAAATTCTTTAAAAACCGGAGATTTGGTTACGGTACGTTTAATTATTACGTCAAAAGAAGACACAGAATATGTTCATTTAAAAGATATGCGCGCTTCTTGTTTTGAGCCCGTAAATGTTCTTTCAGAATATAAATCCTCAGATAGTTTAGAATATTATATAAGTACAAAAGATGCTGCAACGCATTTCTTTTTTGATGAAATTGATAAAGGGACTTATGTGTTAGAATATGATATTAGAGTAAATAACAGCGGTGAATTCTCAAACGGAATTACCACAATTCAAAGTATGTATGCTCCGGAGTTTGCGAGTCATACAAAAGGAATTCGGGTAAAAGTTAATTGATGTAACAAACCCGGCAGGTTTTAAAAACCTGCCGGGTTTACTGAATCTGAATGTCAGGCTGAGCGAAGTCGAAACCTTTCTCATCACACAAGCCTTCGACTTCGCTCAGGGTGACAATAAATTTTCATAATTACATTATGTCAGGCTGAACGAAGTCGAAGCCCTTCACAACATACAAGCCTTCGACTTCGCTCAGGATGACATTCTTTTTCAAAATTAAAAACAACAAAAAACCCGACAAGATTTAAAATCTGTCGGGTTTACTTTTATAATGAAACTGAGATTATTTAGAAATCGTCAATTCGTCAATAATATTTTTAGCGCCAGCGTATTTATCAATAATCCAAAGTACATAACGAATATCAACGTTAATAGTTCTTTGTAATTTAGGATCAAAAATTACGTCTCCTGCCATCGCTTCAATGTTTCCATCAAAAGCAATTCCAATTAATTCTCCTTTACCGTTTAAAACCGGTGAACCTGAGTTTCCTCCGGTAATATCATTATCAGTCAAGAAGTTTACTGGCATGTAACCTGCTTTATCAGCATATTGTCCAAAATCTTTTGCTTTGTTTAATTCTAACAAACGTTTTGGTAAATCAAATTCCTGGTCTCCCGCTTTATACTTTTTCACCATGCTTTCCATAGTTGTATAATTGTTGATCGCAGCATCGTTACGAGGATCCGCAGGTAAAGCGCGAACTTTTCCGTAAGTCAATCTCAAAGTAGAGTTTGCATCAGGATATTTAATTGCGTTTAATTTTGATTCTCTTAAACCTTCAACAAGTTCACGGTAAGCAGTTGCAAAACCATCATCCGCTTTCTTTTGGTCATCTGTTTTTGCACGCGACTTTGTCAATAAATCATTAGAAATAATATATAATGGATCGTGTACAATTGCCAAAGGTTTTGGATCAGCCATAAATGCTAATACTTTTTCCTTAGTTGTAAAATAGCTAATTTCAGTTGCTTTGGCTACGTCAGCAGTAAAGTCACCATTATTAGCAGTTTTCATTTTAGCAATTTCCGGAGCAAGTCCATATTCAGCAGCTTTAGAAGCATATAAATTTAATTGCGCTGTCAATACATCTTTTTCAAGCGGAGCATAAAAATTACCATAGATATTGTCAATCATTGTGTTAATCTTCGGTAACATCTCTGCTCTTTTTGCGTCATTTTCTTTATAATAAGCAATCAGCTCATTTCCTAAATTTGCAGGACCAGCCGCATAGCTGGAAGTACGCAAAAGCTGCGTTAAGTAATTATCGTGACGCGCTTTTAAATTTGTTTCTCTGTAATAATCGTTAATAGTAGGAATTACATTTTCATACTTATCTTTATTAGCAGGTTTGCTTGCCCACTCATAAAACTTATCTTCCTGCTCTGATTTTGTATCTACCGTTCCCGCTTTTGTTAAAGCATCGATCATACCTTGACGGTTTTTCCAGTAGTTTGCTGTCGAAGCATATTTAGATGCATATTTCAAACGAACTGTTGCATCTGTATCCATATACTTTTTCATTACATCCATTCCGGTTTTAGCACCTTCAACCCACGCAGGATAAGCATATTTTATATTCTGCTCTATTCCGCCTGCCGGCATCCAGCGATTTGTTCTTCCTGGGTAACCCAAAATCATCGCAAAATCATTTTCTTTTACACCTTTAATACTTACAGGCAAATAATGTTTTGGCTGTAAAGGCACATTATCTTTAGAATATGCTGCAGGATTTCCGTCTTTATCAGCATAAACTCTAAACATAGAAAAATCTCCTGTTTGACGAGGCCACTCCCAGTTGTCAGTGTCTCCTCCAAATTTACCAACACTTTCCGGAGGTGTTCCCACTAAACGAACATCTGTGTAATCTTGGTAAACAAAATAGTAATATTCATTTCCTTGAAAGAACGGACGAACAGAAACTGTATACTTTCCGTTTTCACTATTTTCTTTTTCAATTAAACTAATCTCTTGCTGAATGATTTTGTTTCTTTCAGTTTCCGTCATAGTATCATTTACTTTTGATAAAATCCTTTTAGAAACATCGTCCATACGAACAAAGAAACGAACGTATAAAGATTTAGGTTTCATTTCGGCACTTTTATCTTTTGCCCAAAAACCATCTTTCAAATAGTTTTGTTCTGCAGTAGAAAGTTCTGCAATCGCGTTATATCCGCAATGGTGATTTGTTAAAACCAGTCCGCTTTTAGAAACGATTTCAGCAGTACACCCACCATTAAACTGTACAATTGCATCTTTTAAACTATGGTGGTTAATACTATAAATTTCTTCGGCTGTTAATTGCAAGCCCATTTTCTCCATATCTCTATGGTTCAATCTTTCGATAAACATCAAGAACCACATTCCCTCATCAGCTCTTACAGGAAAAGCCATAAGGCACATGGTCAAGAATAAAACTATTTTTTTCATGTTATTTTGTTTAAGTACTGCGAATATAACTCATTTTCGCAAAAAAAATAAACATTCGATCTAAAAACAAAACATAATAAATAAATATGAAGATGATTTTGCGAAATTCATAATTTGATGAAAAAGAAAAATTATTAGAATATAAAAAGATAAAAGCCAATTAAACTTATAAAATTCTAGCTTTAATGAAATCATGATTTTAAATCTTAATAAAAATTGTAAAAATTAACCTTCAATTAAAAATATTTAATTTAATCCATTTCTTACAAATAATTATTCCTTTAATTTGCCTTTCTAATTAAAAAAATAAAAATGAAAAAATTATTAGTAGCAGTTGTACTATTAGTGACAACTATGATGAGTGCGCAAAAGGGATCAATTTTACTTGGCGGAAATGTTGGATTTGGTTCAGAAAAAATTGGAGATGATAAATATGAAAATTTTGAATTTTCTCCAAAAGCAGGATATCAATTTACAGACAAATGGACTTTAGGAGTTGAAGGTTCAATCCTGAACTATAAAGAATCTGGATCTAAAAGAGAAGAAGCATACAGAGTTGGCGCTTTTACTCGTTACTCAGTGCCTCTTTCTGATTTATTTTCTTTCTACACTGATTTAGGAGTTGGATACCAAGAAAGAAGTATTGATAAAACTAAAGGTGTTTATGCTAGTTTAACGCCAGCCTTATTTATCAATATGAAAAACGGATTTGGTTTAAATTTTTCTATTGGAGGAATTGGCTACGATAATCTTAGCGGAAAAGAAACTGCGAGAGAACAGCGTTTAGGTTTCAATTTTGGAAAAACTTTAAACATTGGAATCTCTAAAAACTTTGGACTATAATTTCACAGGATTTAAGTTAGAAAGTAAAATCCTTTATACTTTTTGTTTTTTCGCGCAAAAAGTATAAAACCCGACAATGGAAATTGTCGGGTTTTCTTTTTTATGTGGTCATCACCTTTTAAAAAAATTATTTTTGAAAAATAAATGTTTTATCTTTCCCAAAACAAAAAATCCAACAACTTAAAAAGTCATATTTCATTTTATGATAAAAAAATCTCTATACAACTGCTTTCAAAAACAGATTATACTTATAGTTTTTCTCATAAGCGGTCATTTAAATTCGCAAATAGTTCAGGAATTTCTAATTGAAAAATCTGAATCCAAAACACAATTAAAAGAAAGAGGACTGAAAGGAAAAGTGAAAACAATTAAAACCTGTTTTTTCACAATCGAAAATACTCCAAAACAGCAAAATATTAAAAGACTTTTAAACCCGAATATTTATGGTTTATATGAAACTTTTAATCCTTTAGGAAGACTGACCAAAAAAGTACAGCTTTATCCTCCGGTTTATTTTCCAATGGATACAATAGGCGGCGATAGCTTGGTTTATAACGATAAAGGAAAACTTGAAAAATCTTTTTATACTAGCTCAATGGGAGTACATTTTATTAAAAAGTTTAATGATAAAGAAGATAAAATCTCTCAGGAAGAAATTCAAAAAGAAGAGGATTCTTATCTCAGTAATGATTACTGGTCGTATAAATATAATGCGGCAGGTAAAAAAACAGAAGCTGTCACATATTCATTCTATGGGCCTAAAATGGATAAAAAAAAGATAGGAACCCGGTCTTATTTTAAATATGACACTAAAAACAGAGTTATAGAAGAAGCAAAATATGGAGAACTTCTTAGTTTTTTAATTACTCCAAAAGAAATACCCGTTAAATACAGCTATAAATACGACCTTAAAGATAATCTTATCGAAGAAAGCTGTTTTTATAAAACTCTGGCTTACAAAGCAAATTATAATTACGACCCTAAAAATGTTTTAATAAAACAAGTTCTTGTAGAAGGACCTAAAACCGATTCTGCCATACTTAAAGATGGTCAGATAAGCCAGAGAACCATTACTAACAGAAACAATTACATTGAAAACAGGGTTTATAAATATGAATATGATACAAACGGAAACTGGATCAAATTAAATATTTCAACCACATTTTCTGAAAACGGAAAAAAACAGACCAAGCAAGAAACTTTAATAACCAAAGAAATCACTTATTATGAATAGAATGAAAACTTTATTTCTGACTCTCCTATTCGTAAATTATGGTTTTGCTCAAGTTGGCTCTGAATATATCTTTAAAAATGACTGGGATAAATTTGGTTTAAAAGGCAACGTGAAATCTGTGAAAACAGTTTTAAGAGATATTAATGACAAACGCTGGGATTCAAACTTATTTTTAAAATACAATCCTGTGCTTCATAATTATTATGCTACTGACGAATATGATCGTGAATTATACTATAAAAAATTCAATACATACGGCATGATCACTGAACGTTCTGATAAAAGAATTTCTAGCTTAAGCGAAGAATTTGAAAAAGGCCAGGTTTTTAAATTTCAAATTGATTCAGTTGATTTTTTTAATAAACAGAAAATGGCGCTGCAATGCAACTTTTTGTTCGGAATGAATCCAAACAGAACACATACATATGACGACTCAAAAGAAGAGATGAAATATGAGTACAAAACAGAAAATCAAAAGATTACTGAAGAGCTCTATTTTAATGATTATATTAGTGAAGAATTTCCAAAAGAAGATTCTTTAAAATTCGACCGCAGGACTTTATTTTTCTACAATCCGAAAGGACAGATTATTAAAAAGCAGATTATTATTCCGCTTGACATATATAACGATCGCAGCACAGAAGCATTTTATGATCGGGCGATTTATAACGACAATACTTTAAACGTCAATTATGTTTATGATAATGGAGACCAACTCGTTAAAATGACTGTTTATAAGAGGAAGGAGTTTCTATACCAGGAAACTTATAAAATCAAAAACAACAAGGTAATTGAAATGGAAAAACTTGTTGACAGCAAACATACCCATAATGAATTAGACAGCAACAAGGTAGTGTACCAATATGATGATTTTGGAAATGTTACAACTATGACTTGTTACGATAACGATGTGGGAGACGAAATACTTGTTTCTATATTATTTGATTACACTTTTGACAACACTAATAACTGGACTCTTTGCAAAATGTACGTTAATCAAAAAAATGAAGTTCCAGACGCAATCGCTGAAAGAAGAATAGAATATTATAAAAACTAAATGTATTCACAAATACTTTTTAGCTAAATTAAAAAAACCACTAACAAGTATTATTTGTTAGTGGTTTTTGTTTTAAGAAAACTATCTTTTTTATTCATTAAGCATTTTCCAAAGTTTATCCTTCAAATCTGTCAAACCTTGCTGTGCAACAGATGAAATAAACATATAAGGAATATCTTTAAACGAAACGTCTAATTCTGCTTTCAATTCTGCTTTAAGTTCGTCATCCAGCATATCACATTTTGAGATAACCAAAAGACGTTCTTTGTCCAGCATTTCAGGATTATACTTCGTTAATTCATTTACCAAAATATCATATTCTGCTTTAATATCCGGCGTATCAACCGGAACTAAAAATAGTAAAGTTGAATTACGCTCAATATGGCGAAGAAAATAATGTCCTAAACCTTTTCCTTCTGCAGCGCCTTCAATAATTCCCGGAATATCAGCAATTACAAAAGATTGATAATCTCTGTAAGCTACAATTCCTAAGTTTGGTTTTAAGGTTGTAAAAGGATAATCGGCAATTTTAGGCTTTGCAGAAGTCAATACAGATAATAAAGTAGATTTTCCTGCATTAGGAAAACCAACCAATCCAACATCTGCCAGAACTTTAAGTTCCAGAATAACGTCCATTTCTAAGCCTGGTAAACCTGGCTGTGCATAACGCGGAGTTTGGTTTGTCGAACTTCTAAAATGCCAGTTTCCTAAACCTCCCTTTCCTCCTTTTGCAAGAATTCTCTTTTCACCATCTTCCGTGATTTCAAAAAGCACTTCTCCGGTTTCCTTGTCTTTTACAACAGTTCCCAGCGGCACTTCAATAAATTTATCATCTCCATCTGCTCCCGTGCTGCGGTCTCCTCCACCGTCTCCACCGTGTCCCGCTTTAATATGACGCGCAAACTTTAAATGAAATAATGTCCAGAGTCCTTTATTTCCCACTAAATACACATGTCCGCCTCGACCACCATCACCACCGTCCGGGCCGCCTTTTTCAATAAATTTCTCTCTATGTAAATGCGTAGATCCTTTTCCCCCTTTTCCGGACGAAACATATATCTTAACGTAATCTACAAAATTTCCTTCTGTCATTTTTCTGAATTTCAGATTTTAGATTTTAGATTTCAGATTGCTCTAAATTCTATATCTAAACTCTATTTTATTTACTTTTCAGTCTCAGTCTAGATTTTCAGCACAAACTGCAACTGAAAACTGCCACTGAAAACTATTTTATTTCCTCTACTCTTTAAGCGCTTTTACCAGCACTTTATCAATCTTTACGCCGTCCATGTCGACAACTTCTAAAACGAATTTTTGCCAAATTAGTTTTTCACCTTCTTTTGGAATATGCGAAAGTTCGGTCATAATCATGCCGCTTACGGTGTTTACTTCGTAATCGTTTGTTAATTCGTCTAATTCGAAATACGTTAAGAAATCGTGTAATGAATAATGTCCGTCAACCAGCCATGATCCGTCTTCTCTTTCTATAAGCTGAAATTCATCTTTATAAAATTCAGACGCATCACCAACCAAAGCTTCAAGAATATCATTCAAAGTAATTAAACCTTGAAAAACACCATATTCATCTGAAACTAAAGCAAAGTGAACACCCGTTTTTTTGAAATTTTCTAACGCTTTATAAGCCGTTGTCTGCTCCATTAAATAAGGTGCATCAGAAATTATAGCAGCAAAATCAAAATTATCATTTTCGATATTGGCAAATATATTTTTCAGCGTTACAACACCAACAATATCATCATAATTTTCATTGTAAACCGGATAAACCGTATGCAGATCCTGAACAACCAATTCTTTTATTTTGGTTTTATCAGCATTTAGCGGAAGCATATCTACTGATTTTCGGTGCGTCATTAACGAACTTACTTTTCTGTCCCCAATATGGAAAACACGCTCCACAATATCTTGTTCAATTTCCTGAACTTCTCCAACTTCAGTCCCTTCTTTAATGATGGCTTTAATTTCTTCCTCAGTTACTTTTCCATCAGCAGTTGGTTTTATCTGCAAAACATTCAATAAAAAATCTGTTGAAGAGGTTAGTAACCAAATGAACGGCGCCGTGATAATCGAAATTACTTTCATTGGCATCGCCACCATTTTGGCAATCGATTCCGGATAATTTAATCCGATACGTTTTGGAAGTAATTCTCCTAAAACCAAAGAGAAGAATGTTAAAACCACAACCACAATTCCAACCGCAACGGAATGAGCGTATGGTTTTAAAATTGCAAAACCGCTCACAAATGTTTCTACATCTAATGTGATTTTATCCCCAGAATAAATACCTGTCAAAATTCCGATTAGGGTAATTCCGATTTGTACCGTTGATAAAAATTTGTTTGGAGAATTAGCCAGATCCAGCGCTGTTTTGGCACTTTTGTTCCCTTTTTTTGCTGCTGTTTCCAGTCTATTTTTTCGTGCCGAAATCAATGCAATTTCAGACATTGAGAAAACTCCGTTTAATAGTATTAGAAAAAATATTATTAGTATTTCCATTTTTAAGTTTAAAGTTAAAAGCCAAAAGTTAAATGTTTTTCAGAACTTATTTCAAATTTTCTTCTAAACATTTAACTTTTAACTTCAAACAGATTTTGTTACAAATTATCTATAACTGACGTTAAGCGCTCTGTAATTTCTTCGATAGTTCCAATTCCGTTTACGGCGTGAAACTTATTCTGCTCTTTATAATATCCAATTAATGGAGCTGTTTTTTCGTTGTATTCCTGGTATCTTACACGAATTTTTTCTTCGTCCTGATCATCTGGTCTTCCGCTTGTTTTTCCTCTTTCCAGTAAACGTGCTACTAAAATTTCGTCATCGGCCTCTAATGCAATTGTTGCTGTTACGCTTGAACCAATTGTTGGTAAAAATTTATCTAATGCCTCAGCCTGATCTAAAGTTCTTGGATATCCGTCGAACAAAAATCCTGCACTATCTGGGTGTTTATTTACTTCGTCAATTAACATTGCAGTTGTTACTTCACAAGGAACTAATTCTCCGTTGTCCATAAAAACTCTTGCTTTTTTACCTAGTTCAGTATCATTTTTTAAATTAAAACGAAAAATATCTCCTGTAGAAAGATGTGTTAAATTGTATTTTTCTTTTAAAAATTCTGCCTGAGTTCCTTTTCCTGCTCCAGGCTTTCCAAATAAAACAATGTTAATCATAGTACGTTTGAGTTGTGTGACTTCTTATTTTTTGAAGAAGTTTAAAATGAATATATAGTTGTGTTTTGTTTAATATTATTCTGCTAATTTATATACTTCGGTCAGGTTTCTGCCTAAACCATCATAGTCTAATCCGTAACCAACGATAAATTTATTCGGGATTCTGATTCCGATATAATCTATCTTAATGTCTTTTTTATAAGCTTCTGGTTTAAAGAACAAAGTAGCCACTTTAAAGTGTTTTACATTTTGTGCTTTAAATAAATGTTTTAATTCTTCAAGCGTATTTCCTGTATCGATAATATCTTCAATTATCACTACGCTTCTTCCAGATAAATCCTGATTGATTCCAATCAATTCTTTAACTGAATTTGTTGTTTCAGTTCCTTCATAAGAGGCCATTTTGATAAACGAAACCTCGCAGGGACTTTTATATTTTTTCAGGAAATCGGCAGCCACCATAAAGGCGCCATTCAAAACTCCAATAAAAATTGGAGTATCATCTCCAAAATCATCTTCTACCTGTGCAACTAATTTGGTTAAAGCAAAATCAATTTCCTTAGCCGAAATAAACGGAACAAATTGTTTATCGTGAAGTTGTATCATTATTTTTAAATTTAAAATAATGGACAAAGATACAGAATTACAACCAATCTGCCCACATGAAAATAGAATCGAAAGATGACTTTTTTGTGAATGTTAAATATCAGTTAATAATTACAAAATCGTTCTTGCAGCTACTTTTTAATTTACTAAATTGTTGTTGAATAATCATTTAACTCCAAATATCAATGAAGAATTCCTTACCACTATTTTCTATATCATTATTAATTTTAATGACTTCCTGCAACGGACAAGTTAAAAAAGAAGAAAAAGAAGCGTTAGCAAAACAACCCGGAAATGTTGTAAAAACTGCTGTTGGCGACATTACGCTTCCTCCGCCATATGCTACTGAATCTAAAACGAATAACAGCAAAGTTATTGGCTGGCCAAACGGAGTTACACCAAAAGCTCCTGAAGGTTTTACGGTTACCAAATTTGCCGACGGTTTTGAAAACCCGCGCTGGACTTATATCGCACCAAACCAAGATATTTTTGTGGTAGAAAGCGGAACTAGATCGAGCAAAAATCAAATCACAGTTTTTCGAGACAAAGACAAAGACGGGAAATTTGAAACCCGCCAAGTTTTTATTACCAGCTTAAACAGACCTTTTGGAATGCTGGTTTTAAAGGACTTTTTCTACATTGCAAATACTGACGGATTATACCGTTATCCTTATAAAAACAATCCGCTTAAACTGGAAACAAAAGGTGAAAAAATTCTTGAACTTCCTGCCGGAGGTTACAACAATCACTGGACACGAAATTTATTAGGAAGCCCTGACGGAAGCAAAATTTATGTTTCTGTAGGTTCAGGAAGTAACAATGCCGAACATGGTGTTGACAAAGAAGTACGTCGTGCCGGAATCCTTGAAATTAATCCTGACGGAACTGGCGAAAAAATCTATGCTTCGGGTCTTAGAAATCCTGTTGGAATGGATTGGAATCCTGTCAATAAAGAGCTTTGGACTGCTGTAAATGAACGTGATGATTTGGGCGACGATTTGGTTCCTGATTATATTACAAGTGTAAAAAAAGATGGTTTTTACGGATGGCCTTATTCTTATTTTGGAAGTATTCCTGATCCGAGAATGAAAGGTGAAAGAAAAGATTTGGTCGAAAAAGCAATCGTCCCTGATGTTTCGGTTGGCGCACATACTGCTTCGCTTGGATTGGCATTTTATACTAAAGATGCTTTCCCGGCGAGATATAAAAACGGTGCTTTTGTTGGGCAGCATGGTTCATGGAACCGTTCTAAAATTTCAGGTTATAAAGTACTGTTTGTTCCTTTTAAAGATGGAAAACCATCGGGAAAACCAGAAGATTTTTTAACTGGTTTTGTTTCAAATGAAAATAAAGCTGAAGTTTACGGACGTCCGGTTGCAGTAACCGTTATGAACGACGGATCGCTTTTAGTAAATGATGATAGTAGTAATACGGTTTGGAAGGTTACAGCGAATAAATAAAATCCAATTCCGTACAGATAATTTAAACATATAGAAACATAGATTTTATTTTTTTGTTAAAAGCGAAACACCTTTTTTGCCTCCATGAATCCTATGTTTCTATGTGTTTTAAAAAACTACATTTTTAATTCGAATCATTTATGACCTTAAAAAAATATTGTCTTTTTCTTTTTGTGTTTTTTGTTTTCCAAAACATTGAAGCGCAGAAAAGAGAAGGCAAAAATATTGACTCTCTAAAAACCGAAAAACTGAAAGAAGTTGTGATCAGTTCGCTTCATATTGATAATAATTTATTAAACACTCCTGCTTCGATTGGTATTCTTTCTAAAAAAGATTTACTGCAAAATAATACCACAGATATTACAACGGTAATCAATACAATTCCGGGTGTTTTTATGCAATCGTCTAATTTTACCACAACCCGAATTTCGATTCGTGGCATTGGTGCGCGAACCACTTACGGAACCAATAAAATCAGGGCTTTTTATGGCAGTATTCCGCTGACTTCTGGAAACAGCGAAACGGTTATTGATGATATTGATCTTGAAAATCTCAATCAAATCGAAATTATAAAAGGGCCGCTTTCGAGTGTTTATGGCGCAGGATTGGGCGGTGCGATTTTAATTTCACCTCAGCTTTCTAAAAACGGAAAGCAAAGTGCGGGAATAAGTTCTGTTTTTGGTTCTTTTGGATTACTAAAAAATAGTTTGAATTTTGGCTTAGATGAAAAAGGTGGAAGTTTAAACCTTAGTTATCACAATTTAAAAACCGATGGCTGGCGTGAAAACAGCGCATACAAACGTGAAGGAATTACGCTTGCAGGAGAATTATTTAGAAAGAAAAACAGCAAACTGACTTACTTTTCAAACTATACTTTTTTAAAAGCTTTTATTCCGAGTTCGATCAATAAAAATTCTTTTGAGAACAATCCAAAATCTGGTGCGCCAACCTGGGTTGCATCAAAAGGTTATAAAGAATACAAATCGACTTTGGGCGGATTGGCTTATGATTTTTCGATTAATGAAAATCTAAAAAACTCCACTTCTGTTTTTATTAATTATAAAGACAGCAACGAACCGAGACCTTTTGACATTTTACGTCAATATACTTTTGCAACGGGTGCGAGAACGCAATTCTCCGGGAATTTTAAAATAGGAAAAATAAAAAATAACTTCATTACCGGAATTGAATATTTTACGGATACTTATAAAGGTAATACTTTCGAAAATCTGTATCAGCAAAATAATGGTTTAGGAAGTCTGCAAGGCGATCAGCTTAATGAAACTGGGCAAAAAAGACATTTCTATAATATCTTTTCTCAATTACGAACTTTACTTTCAGATCAATTTGAAATTCAGGCTGGTTTAAATTATAACAAAACTAAATTCAGCCTCGACAATTATAATACAAACACGAATCAGGAATATAGTTATGACGGCATTTTTTCGCCGCAATTGTCTTTATTATTTAAACCGAATTCTCAGCAGACTGTTTATTTTTCGGTCAGCCGGGGATTTTCATTACCAGCAACAGAAGAAACTCTCACAAGCGAAGGCACAATCAATACGAATATAAAACCTGAAAACGGTTATAATTTTGAAGTGGGCGGAAAGTTCTATTTCTTCAATAAAAAACTTTACACAGAAATTGCGGTTTACCGAATGGAAATTAAAGATTTATTGGTCGCAAAAAGAGTTGGCGATGATCAATACATAGGTTTAAACGCGGGGAAAACATTTCATGAAGGAATCGAAATTACCTTAAATCACAATTGGCAAATGAATCGTTTCTTTTCTCTGAATTCTTATTTAGCCGGATCTTTAGGGAATTATGAATTTAAGGAATTTGTTGATAACGGAAATGATTATTCCGGAAACAAATTAACCGGAGTTGCGGCAAACAAAGTTAACGCCGGAATTACTTTAAACACCAATCTTGGAATTTATTTTAATGCCGATTATCAATTCGTGGATGAAATTCCGATGAACGATGCTAATACTGCTTTTTCTGATTCTTATTCTATCATCAACTTAAAAAGCGGTTATCGATTTGAAATTTTTCCGCAGCTAACAACACATTTTTCTGCCGGAATAAATAATGTAACAAATACAAAATATGCGTCTCTAATACTGCCAAATGCCGTTGCGGTTGGAAACGCGGCACCCCGCTATTATTATCCCGGACTTCCTATAAATTATTACGGAACTATCTCATTAAATTATTTATTTTAGATGCTTGAAATCACCCCCAAACCTAAAAAAATGCTTTCTGTATTACAAGAAAAACTGGATTATGTAAATGCCTATCGGGAAAACCGATTAAAGTGCACACAAGACATTCTCGAAAATCCATCTTTATTTGAAGAATTAGTTTCGATTTGCTTTTCGCCCGAAAATAAAAACAATCATAAAGCCTGCTGGATCCTTGAATTTGTATCGTACGAAGAATTAATCTGGCTTCAGCCCCATCTTGATTTTTTCTGTTCTAATTTGAAAGTTCTGAAAGATGAAAGTTCGCTTCGGCCAATTGCAAAAGTCGTACAGCTTTTAGTAAAATCACATTTTAAAAAAGACGAAAACAGCATTTCTTTATCCGAAGAAAATCTTCAGGATTGTATTGAAGCCAGTTTCGATTGGCTTATAAATGATGTAAAAGTGGCGACAAAAGCGTATTCTATAAGAACTTTATATGTCTTAGGAAATTATTACGACTGGATTCATCCTGAACTTCGAGTTATTTTAAATAAAGATTACGGAGATCATTCCGCAGCTTACAAAGCCGTTGCCCGCGAAGTTTTGAAGAAAATTGAATAGTTTTTTGCCACAGATTAAACGGATTAGAAGGATTTTTTGTTTGCCACGAATTACACTAATTTTCACGAATTATTTTTTTAGATTCAACCTAAAAATTAGTGGTAATTCGTGTAATTCGTGGCAAACACAAATCCGCACAGAGATAAATCATTTTAATCCTTTTAATCTGTGGCAAAAACTTTAAAAATATAATTCGTGGAAATTCGTGTAATTTGTGGCTAAAAACTAGAAAACCACTAAATTTTGGCTAAAAAAAGATTAAAAGGTATCTTTGCAAAAACACAACACAAAATGAATTATTTTTCTTCTGATTTTAAATTAGGAATATTAGGCGGCGGACAATTGGGTAAAATGCTTTTGTTCGACACCAGAAAATTTGACATACAAACTTATGTTTTAGATCCGAGTGATGAAGCGCCGAGTAAAATTGCCTGCAACAAATTCTTTCAAGGCGATTTAATGGATTATGAAACGGTTTACAACTTTGGAAAACAAGTCGATGTTTTGACTTTTGAAATTGAATTGGTAAATCTAGAGGCTTTAACGCAACTAGAAAACGAAGGCCTAAAAATATATCCATCTCCAAAAACTTTAAAAGGAATTCAGAATAAAGGTGTTCAAAAAGAATTTTACGCTAAAAATAATATCCCAACTGCACCATTTGAAAGATTTGAAAATTTAGAAAATCTAAAATCTAAAATCAGCGATCTAAAATTACCTTTTGTATGGAAATGCACCGAGTTTGGTTACGACGGAAACGGAGTAAAAGTGATTCGCCAAATTTCTGACATGGACGACTTACCAAATGTAGAATGTATTGCAGAAACTATGGTTCCGTTCAAAAATGAATTGGCGGTAATTGTGGTAAGAAATCCATCGGGAGAAATAAAAACTTATCCAGTTGTAGAAATGGAATTTCACCCAGAAGCCAATCAAGTTGAATACGTAATCTGCCCTGCAAGAATCGATGAAAAAGTAGCCAAAAAAGCCAGAGCAATTGCATTGAATGTTTCAGAAAAATTTAATCACGTTGGACTTTTAGCCGTTGAAATGTTCCAAACTCAGGAAGATGAAATTTTGGTAAACGAAGTTGCTCCTCGCCCACATAATTCGGGACATTATTCAATTGAAGCAAGTTATACTTCACAATTCGAAAATCATTTACGCGCTATTTTAGATCTTCCGTTAGGAAACACAGACAGTAAAGTTGCCGGAATTATGGTAAATTTAGTGGGTGCCGAAGGATTTTCTGGAGACGTTGTTTATGAAAATATCGAAACTATTTTAGGATGGGATGGCGTTACTCCACATATTTACGGAAAAAAACAAACACGTCCGTTTAGAAAAATGGGTCACGTTACGATTGTAAACGAAAACATGCAGGAAGCAAGACGAATTGCTGAAGAAGTTAAGAACACGATTAAAGTGATTAGTGCGTAGTTATTTTTAGTGGTCAGTCGCAGTTTTTCAATTTAAATAGCAACTATATTTTAATTAGATTTGTAAAAATTCAATAAATGAAAATTTCAAAATTACATATCGATCAATTTAGACATTTAGAAAATCTAGATTTTGATTTTACATATCCTGAAGATTTCCATATTGAAGAAAAAAGAGGAAAGCCTTTAGACAAAATATGTTTTATTGGACAAAGTGCTACTGGTAAAACAGGATTGCTTGATCTTTTTTTTGATTACATTAATTATACGTTCAATTGTGAACGAATTAATAAAAGATTTATAGGCGCTCGTTTTAATGCAAAAAATCTTGATGGAATTTTAGAATTCTCTTTAAACAATAAAAACAAAAGCAACATCAAACTACAGAATGATAGTATATCTATTGACGACAATATTTATGTATATGAAAACGGCAATGGTGGAAAAGTTGATAAGCTTATTCCTTTAAGTGAAGTTGAGCCGTTATATTATTTTAAGGCAAATATTTTATCAGAAGAAAACTTAAAATCAATAAGCACACACCCAAACGATTTATATGAAAAAAATAAGGAGTATATAGATTCCCTAAATACAGTTTCACTCAATACTCTACTTCCTCAACAAAGCAGTTATGTCTTTGACAATAATATTGATGAAAAGATTTGGCTAAAAGTACTCAATGAGTATATAATTTATCTTAAGAATTTCACACAAAAAATGTCTGAACTAATTCATCAAGGATTACTTTCAGATTCAAAAAAACTGGAGAAAGAATATAAAATATGGGAAAATGACAATCCAAAAAAGTTGTTAGATTTTGCTGAAAAATTAAATCCTATTCTAATTAAGCTAGGATTAGAAATTGACACAGTTGATACACGTTTTGCCGTTCCGATTAAAAACATTCGAAAAGACGAGGTAATACAAATAAGTAACTTAAGTACAGGAACTAAACAATTATTATTAACATCTCTTCCTTTATATCAACTAAATACTAAAGACTCAATAATCCTTATTGACGAACCCGAACGCTCCTTATTTCCTGACATTCAAATGGAACTAATGGATCACTATAAAAACCTTGCGCCAGAAGCACAATTTATAGTTGCGACTCATTCTCCATTTATTGCGGCTTCATTTGAGCCAGAGGAACGTTTTATTTTATATTTTGATAAAGAGGGAAAAGTAGCTGTTCGTAGAGGAACTTCTCCAATTGGTGATGACCCAAATGATATACTTTTTAATGATTTTGGTGTAAACTATTATAACGAAGATGTTCAAGGAAAATTTAAAGAATATATAGAGTTATTAGATAAAGTAAAATCCGAAGACAATAAAGAGTTAAAGAAAAAATATATCTTAGAAGCTTCTAAATTAGGCAATCAGTACAATTTTATTTTAGATGAAAAAAATCAAGAAAGACTCCAATAATTCTAAAATTATTACTGATGTTTTACAATACAATTGTAAAAAGGGAGCCAATAATAGTGTATTAGGTTCTATTCTTCTAAAAGAACAAAAAAGTTTCTGTGCCTATTCAGAAGAATTTATAGATCCAATTAGTGACGCTAATGACATCGAACATTTTAATCCAGATTTAAAATGTTCAGATGATGATTCATATTCAAATTGGTTTAAAGTTAAAAACAAGGTTAATTTTCGAAAAAGATTAAAAGAATTAGAATTTAAAAAAAATAACATCTCTTTTGATGATATTTTACATCCTTGTGAAAATGATTTTGAAGAAAAACTAAAATATATAATTGGCGAATATCGCTTTGAAGAAAGTTCAAACATAAAAGTTAAAAACTTCATCGATTTTTTAGAATTAAATATACCAGAAAAAATTGAACAGAGACGTAATTTCATCGTTAGAAAAAGAAAAGAAATAGAGAAGTTTGGAGTTTCCCCAGAAGACTTTTTTTCTATACTTCTTGAAGACGATATAAGACAAATATCATATTTACGAGCAATTCAAGAAGAATTCGGTATTGATATTTGGAACATGATTCCAGAAATAGAATAATAATTTCAGTTAAAGTGTACAGTTTCCAACAACTTGAAACCTGAAACTTGAAACAAAACAAACAAAAACACACATGAGCAAAGTAGCCATTATAATGGGAAGCATCTCAGACATGCCAGTTATGCAGGATGCAATCGACATATTAAAACAATTTAATGTAGAAGTTGAAGTAGATATCGTTTCGGCACACAGAACGCCGGAGAAATTATTCGATTTCAGTAAAAATGCACATACTCGCGGCATTTCGGTAATTATTGCCGGTGCGGGCGGTGCGGCGCATTTACCTGGAATGGTAGCTTCAATGTCGCCGCTTCCTGTGATTGGAGTTCCTGTAAAATCAAGTAATTCTATCGATGGCTGGGATTCGGTATTATCGATTCTGCAAATGCCGGGCGGAGTTCCTGTTGCGACTGTAGCTTTAAACGGCGCAAAAAATGCCGGAATTTTAGCAGCACAAATCATCGGAAGTCACGATAAAAAAGTTTTAGATACTATTATTTCTTATAAAGAAGAATTAAAAGCGGCGGTTAATAAAGCTGCTGAAGGTTTGAAAAAGTAATTTCGCAGAGATACACAAAGAAAAAACACAGAGACGCACAAAATTTTTATGAATCTCTGTGTTTTTTCTTTGAGAATCTTTGTGAAACTAAATTAAGATTTTACCTCTTTTGAATTAAGCGACATCTTCAACCTCTTCTAAAATAGATTCAAATTCAGATTCTTTTATATCTTCCTTATTTATCCAATTTTCTGAAGTCACCAAATCGTAATTTATATTGTCTTCAGTCTTCAAATCCCAAACAATACCTTCTGCTTCTGGAAACGGGATATTTTGCGATATTTGATTTTCAAACAATCTCTTTATAAGATTTCTATCAGATAACCCGTTATTCAATAATTTCAACACATTTTCGGCTGTCAGCTTTTGTGCTTCTCCATCTGTTGGAGTTAATGAAAAATGGACAATAGAAGCTTTTGCATTTGGAAATTTTCCGTTGTACGCTTTAAAAAGCAATTGATTTACATGAAACAAAGTGCCTTGCATGTGTATTTCAGGATATTCTTCGCAAACCTTGTCAATTAACATATTGTTCGCTATTTGCTCTATTTGACCTTCACTTAATTGATCTCCCAATTTATATTGTAAAACTATTTGGGCAGCTTCGTTAGGCTCATAATCAGAAATCGCCATTTCTAATAATTCCGGCAAACTACTTTTCTCTGCCGCTGCACCATCGGGATAATTGAATTTTTCTAATAACGCAATAAAATCTTCGTCTGACCAATACCCTTCAACTTCATTAACCGTATCAATATTCTTTATTACAACTTGATAATTCATCCTATTTTATTTTTAGTTATGATTAGCATTTTATAATGCTAAATCTATTTTTTCAATTTACGCTTTTAAAAACGCCTACAGAAATAAATAACATATCTATAACACAATTTAAAAGGATTTTATGCCGAGAATCGATCTTGTTTAGATGATTAGGTTTTTATAAATTGCTATCTTTGAAATTCAAAAAAATCGACTTCTATTAATAAAAAATATAATATCATAATGAGTGTTTTACTTTCAAAATTTATAACTAAACATAATACCGCACCTTTTTCGCAAATTAAAATTGAAGATTATGTTCCTGCTTTCAACGAAGGAATTGCTTTGGCTAAAGCCGAAATTGATGCAATTGTAAATAATCCGGATGCGCCGACTTTTGAAAACACCATTGTAGCAATGGATTTTTCGGGCGATATTTTAGATCGTCTTTCTAGTATTTTCTTCAATTTGAATTCGGCTGAAACGAATGACGAAATGCAGAAAATTGCTCAGGAAGTTTCGCCTTTACTTTCAGAATTCGGAAATGATATTCGCTTAAACGCGGATTTATTTGCAAAAGTAAAAGCGGTTTACGATCAAAAAGAAAGTTTAAATCTGAATGCTGAACAAACTACTTTATTAGATAAAAAATACAAAAGCTTTTCAAGAAACGGAGCGAATTTGCCAGAAGACAAGAAAAATCAATTACGAGAAATCGATAAAGAATTGTCTAAATTGAGTTTGCAGTTTGGCGAAAATGTTTTGGCAGAAACCAACAACTTCGAATTGCATTTAACTGATGAAAAGGATTTATCTGGTTTGCCTGAAGGCACAATCGAAGCCGCAAGATTATTAGCTAAAAATCAGGAAAAAGAAGGCTGGGTTTTCACTTTAGATCATCCAAGTTATGTTCCGTTTTTGACTTATGCTGACAATCGTGAATTACGTAAAAAAATGGCAATTGCTTTTGGAGCGAAAGCATTTCAAAATAATGAATTCGACAATCAGGAAAATGTTTTAAAAATTGCTAAACTTCGTTTTGAAAGAGCTAATTTATTAGGTTATAAAACGCACGCACATTTTGTTCTGGAAGAAAGAATGGCCGAAAGTCCAGAGAAAGTTTTTTCTTTCCTGAATGATTTATTGGCAAAAGCAAAACCAGCAGCTCAAAAAGAATTTGCTGAATTAACTGCTTTCGCGAAAAAACTGGACGGAATCGAACAGTTAGAAAAATGGGACGGTGCTTATTATTCTGAAAAATTAAAACAGCAGCTTTTTAATTTAGACGATGAAAAACTGAAACCTTATTTTCAATTAGAAAAAGTTTTAGACGGTGCCTTTACGGTTGCCAAAAAATTATACGGTTTAACTTTTACGGAAGTTTTTGATATCGACAAATACCACGAAGAAGTTACGACTTATGAAGTAAGAGATGCCGAAAACAATTTGGTTTCGATTTTCTACGCTGATTTTTTTCCAAGAAAAGGAAAAAGAAACGGTGCGTGGATGACTTCATTTAAATCACAATCTATAAAAGATGGCATAAACGAAAGACCGCACATTTCTAACGTTTGTAATTTTACAAAACCAACAGAAACAAAACCTTCTTTATTGACATTTAATGAAGTGACAACTTTATTCCACGAATTTGGACACGGTTTACACGGAATGCTGGCTGATACGGTTTATCCTAGTTTATCTGGAACTTCTGTTTACTGGGATTTTGTAGAATTACCAAGTCAGATTATGGAAAACTGGTGTTATGAGCCTGAAGCTTTGGCTTTGTTTGCAAATCATTATGAAACGGGAGAAATTATTCCGATTGAATATGTTCAGAAAATCAAAGAAAGCGCGAGTTTCCAAGAAGGTTTAGCAACGTTACGTCAGTTAAGTTTTGGATTATTAGACATGGCTTGGCACGGACAAGATCCAACTTCTATTACAGATTTAAAAGCTTTCGAAACAGAGCAATTTGCTAACACACAATTGTATCCTGATGTAAAAGAAAATGCTATGAGTACAGCATTCTCTCATATTTTTCAAGGCGGATATTCTTCTGGGTATTACAGCTACAAATGGGCAGAAGTTTTAGATGCTGATGCTTTTGAATATTTCCATGAAAACGGAATTTTCAATGAAGAAATAGCGAAGAAATTTAAAGATAATGTTCTTTCTAAAGGAGGAACAGAACATCCTATGACTTTATACAAACGTTTTAGAGGACAAGAACCTAAACCTGAAGCTTTATTGAAAAGAGCAGGACTTCTGTAATTGCAGATTTTTGATTTTAGATTGTAGATTTTTGATCTCAAACTCTAATAAATTTTAGATTAAACCGAAGCAGAAACGCTTCGGTTTTTTATTTGACTTCACTTTAACTATCTTCGTGTTTTTAAATCTTAATCTTACAAATACAAGCCGTGAAAAAATATTTTAGAATAGCTCTTTATCTTGCAATTATTGGATTGATTGCTATTGTTTCTGTGAATTATTATGTAAGATCTTCGACCAAAAACAAGATTTATTATACGGTTAAAAAGTTTCCAAAAAATGATGTGGGAATTATTTTTGGTGCGGGAATTAATGGAGATCAGCCGAGTAAATATTTAAAAGATCGTCTTGATGCGGGAATTTTATTGTATAAGATGAAGCGCATCAATAAAATTTTACTTTCGGGAGATAACGGCCGCGATGAATATGATGAGCTTACTGTAATGAAAAATTATTGTTACAATCACGGAGTTGACACTACAAAAATATTTGTTGATTATGCCGGGTTCGACACCTACTCTACTATGTATCGTGCGAAACATATTTTCAAGATTAAAAAAGCTACTTTAATTTCTCAGGAATATCATTTGAACCGAGCCATTTATATCGGGCAAAAACTTGGAATAAAATCGGCCGGATACTCTGCAAACAATGGAGAATATCACGGATATAAATATGTTTGTTTTAGAGAATATGGTTCCATTTTTAAATCCTTTTTTGATGTTTTAAGAGATCGTGAGCCTCGTTTTCTGGGAAATCCAATTAACATTAATGGTCTTTCTAATTATTCCAAAGAAGATAAACGATAACAAACTTTTTGTTTTATTATCTCAAATCTAATAATTGAGGGGTTTTGGTTGTATTAGGGTCTGTATATAAATCAGCGGCCGCAACCAGTAAAACCTCAACTTCCATAAAACGTTCGTTGTAATCTAAGCGCTTTTTTAATGCTTTTGATTTTTCTGCAATAAACTCTGTTTTTTGGTTTTGAGGAACATTTTGTACAAGTAACATTTTTACAACTTCTTTAAAATCTTTACTAGATAATTGAATCTGAAAAGCTGTTGCAGAACTCGTAAGAAAATTAAATTCATCTAAATCATAATGCTGTTCAGAGAGTATAAACGATTTAGTTTCTCTTGATTTTAATTCCAGAAAAGCTTTTCCGTGTACATTAACCCATCGTCCTAAATCGCCAATAGCATATCGAAAAACGGGAAATCTTTTTCGGAAAGTATTCGTAACGGCAATTGTGCCATATCCTTCACTATCTGGATTAATGATTTCGATTATAATGCCTTCTATAACTGAAAATAAAGAAGGATTTTGAGTAAAATTTGACCACGCCCAAATTCCGGTTTCGGCAGAACCATACATGGAATAAATTTGCTGAAGTTCAAATACTTTTTCTAAAAGTTTTTGAACTTCGGGTCTTAAAAACTCTCCTGCATATAACAAATTTTTGATTTGCATTTTTTGATTATTCTCCTGCAAAAATTGTGCAAAACACAATAATTTTGAAGATGTTCCCATTATAAAGTCCGGCTTAAAATAAGCCGCAGCTTGTTCCATATCTTTATAACTGGCGTGTGCACTGAGTGCTAATGTTGTTGATTGACATTTTTCTAAAATATCATCCATTATGGCGGCCGTGCGGTACATGTCTGAATATCCGAAAATATTTAAAGCGATTGTTTTCGAGGTAAAAAAATTATTCTTAGTTAATTCCCTCGCCATCGCTAAACGCTGATTTTGATTTTCTTGTATGTCTACCGGAAAAACTAAAGGATTTTGAGTACTTCCGCCGGAGCGTACTAAATATACTCCTGTCTTTTCTTCGTGCAGTTTAAAATTGTTTTTCAAAATGGGCATCAGCTCTTTTTTATTAAGAACCGGAGCTTTCTCTGCGCAATTATGTTCTTTATAGAAATCAATATATAAGGGATTCTTTTTTGCCAATTCAAAATAATCCTGCAATTCTGATTTTTCTGTTTTTGGAATATCTGGGGACATAGTTTTTATTTTAATTCGGTCTTTTTTTGAAATAATACCAATTTCTAATCAAGCTTTTAGAGTGGTTTACCAAGAATAACATTTTTTGGTGCCATGATGGTAATCGTTCCATAGCATGTTCGAGCCATCGCTGCGATAACATTCCCATGAGCTGTTGGTCATATTGATCTGTACTTTTACGAAATCGTTCTATACTAACGGGAATTTTTAATTCTTTCCAATTAGAATATTTAATTCTCGACAAACTGCCTTCAACTTCTCTTACTTCTATGCAGACTTTGTTTAGTAATGCCACTTTCGGTTTGTCTTTTAAACTTTTCAGGACACGATACCAAAAATCAATTCCTTCGTTTAAGGATACATTGGTTTCATAACGAATATTTTCTAAATGTTTTTTTCTGATTACAACATTACTGCCAACTCCCATAATAAAATCTGGAGAACTAATAGTGTGTAATATATTAGGAATCAAAAAGAGTTCATTTGAGAGCGAAGTCATTTCTTTTTTAAAAGATGAAATGTTGGGCAGATAATAATCAGACGGAATTAATAAAAGTCCAAGTAACAAAACATCTATATTTTCCTGTTCCATAATTAAGCCGACTTCTTTTAAACAGGAAGAAGTATAACAATCATCGGCATCCAAAAAACTGATCAGATCTCCTGTTGCGAGTTCCATCCCTATATTTCTTGCATGACCCGGGCCTTTATTTTCCTTTAATTCAATAACCTCAACTTCTGTTAGTAAAAACTGTGGTGCAAAAAATGACAAGGCATCTTTTAGCAAAAACATACTTTGATCTGTACTAAAATCATCAACAATAATAATTTGTGAGGCTTTTTTTTCCTGAAAAGCCAGCGACCGAATCGTATCGTATATGAACGCTTCTTTATTATAAAGAGGAATTACAACTGTATGTTTCATGATTTTTCACTCTGCTAATTGATAAATTAAAGCTCTGCCCTGATGCACGTTTACAACTGATTCATCTGAACCGCGAAACAAACCGGGGCCATAGTTTTTGTCGTCTTTACACAACAACATTCCTACTAAATGAATCTGACGATCATTTTCTAGATCTCTAAATTCTTTCTGTTCTACAAAATGCTGAATTAGATATTTACTCCAGTTTTCTCTAATAATGGTATCCCATTCCTGGGGTGTACAATCACTTTTTACGTAAGCTCCAATTCCTCTTCCGCCACTATTTAATTTTAAAATCAGGTTCTGATCGTTATCTATAAAAGCATCGCAGTCGGCAGGATCAACAATTACATAACTTGGAATTAGATATTGTTTTAAAAAATCGTAATCTTCTTCGCTTAGATAATCATACATTATTTCGGCATCGTACATTACGGATAAAACCCTTTTGTCATGAATTAAAATTAAGGTTCTGATATCATTAAAATAACAGTTTTGCTCAATCAGTTTATCAAGTACATCCGGTTTTATTTTTTTTAGTTCTTCCCGATCCATTTCTAATATAAACTGCGAAACTGGTTCTCCATTTACATAAATAGAATTGTTTGAAACGATTAAATCCTGAGGTTTTACTGAAATTAATTCAACTCCCAGTTTTGCTAATTCTTTTTGAAGATAAAAAATCTCGGTTCCTTTTTCGTCGTCGTGAACAAGGGCCAGTTTTTTATTTGGAGCAAATTGATAGTATAAATCGTCGATCAGGTTTTTTAAATCGGGATCTTTAAAAGTTAGCCCATCTTTGGTTTCACTTATTTCGTCGTTCATCAATTTCAAATAATAACTAATCATCCAGCCATTTAGCGGATAACGGGCACCTATCTCGCAAATTTTTGCCTGATTGTTTGTATCATATAAAAAATCAGGGCGGTAAAAGCCCTGATTGTATCTTGCGCTGTAGCTTTTTTTCAATAAAGCTTCAAGGTCTTTGTCCAGCTGATAATAATTTCGAATCCTTTCGTCTTCAAAATAATTCTGGACAATTGCTTTACAAGCGTAATTTAAAATAGAACACAAACGATTCATTTCGTTCTCATATCCTAAAGGTAGTTTTACCGAAGAATTAGCAAAAAAATGACTCCCCAATCCTGTATTTTTTTCAAAATATTCAGAAAATAATTCCTTCCATTTTTTCTGTTTTTCAGGCTGATTTTGCTGCAGACTTATTTTAGGGGCAATGAGCTGCGCTTTTGGTTCTTTCTTTGTATAAATCATGTATTGAAATATGAATTATAAACTAAGTTCTTCAATTTCCATAACATCTTCCATTACGGCAGATTTTTTAGCTAAATAATCCTTAATGATAGGTTCCAGATCGTAGGTTTCAAGATCAACATTCATGGCTTTAGCGTAATGGAAAATAGAACTTACGGCAAAAAAGAAGTGATTTTTCTCTGTTGGACCGCAGTGAACACTTATCCAGGCTAATGTTTTGTCACGATCTTCTTCTGAGAAACCGTAATCGTTTGTAAGCCATGATTCAAACTTTGGAAGAATATATTCTACCTCTCCATGTGTATAAATTTCGTGAATCAAAGTTGTCAATAAAGCGATCATGATATCTTTATTTCGCAAAGAATTTTGGTCTTTCCACGCTTTAAAATCGTAAGCACTCAGGTTTAAATATTTACGTGAAAGCCAGTCATCGTCTGTACAAATATTAGTTGCCATGGTATAAAATAACTGAGAGTGTAAAACTCTCCCCACAACTGCTAAATCTTCGTCTACAATTCTATTTAAACTTGTAATAGACTGCAAAAGTGCTTCTTTGTCTGCAATAGGTTGGTTTTTATGAACCAGCATTGTCATACGGTTGCTGATTCCTGCAACTGTCATGGCACTGTTATTGGTTTGGCTCCAACTGTGAAAAAAAAGCTGTAAACGCTCTTTGTCCTGAACTTTTGAAGTTAATTGTTTGAAGCTTTTTTCGATTTTTGAAAATGATTCTTCCTGATTTGGAAGGAACTTTAATAGTTGATCTTTTAAATAAGATTCTTCCATATCTTGAAGAACCGGAAGAATAATTGAACTTAGATTTGTCATGATTCTTGGGGTTTTAGGGTTTATTTTTGATTAGTTTTAAATTTGCTTTTGGTTTGTTTCTATTTCTTTTTGTAAACTTATTCTTTAAGTTTTTACAGATTTTAAAAAATGCCACAAACACATTAATATCAGGTATGAGTTGGTTAATCTCTGTAATGAAAAAAAATTAGGAATCTTGGTTTGGATGGTTTAAAAAATCCTAACTGAACGATAGTATTTAATTTTTCTAACCACATCAATATCTTTAAGATGGTATTGTTCTAACCATTCGGCTTCATCAAAAAAATTACATCTGGATTCTGCAATTACGATGATCGATTTATGTAATGAAATCTGATGCAGTTTGTTCAATAATTCGGCGTATTGAAAATCATAAAGAGGATTGTAGAGATAAAAAATAGTCCCGTCAGAAATATTAGTTTTTAAAATATCGCCGCAAATTGCAACGGCATTTGTTATTTGCTCTTTTTCAATTAAACCGGCACAAACTTCATGTCGTTCTTTCAGAATTTCAATTCCTTTAAACTGCGCATTGGGGTATTTTACAGCTCCGTATAAAATGATGTTTCCATAACCGGAACCTAAATCGTAAAATACGGTTTCGCTTGTTATTTCGATAGGATCAAAAAGATCAGATAAAAAACTGGAGGAACCGTATCGATACGAATTAAGACCATATTTAATTGTAATTTCAGAAAGGCTTAAAGCTCCTTCAATAGTATTTGAATATTGGTCAATTTCTGATTGAATCTTTTTTAGCAGTTCCATATTATTTCATCATTAATAGTTCTAATTTTTCCAATGAACGTTTGGCTATTTCCATTTTATCGGCATATTCATCGTTTACTTTTTGAATGTCGGCACTGCAAAAAGTGCAGGTAGTTTCTTCTTCATAAACATAATTATCACAGCCATTGCATAGTTTAAGCGCTTTTGGAATTCTTGGAACTCTGTCTGTATTTGCTACCGGAACCAGAGGTGCATTATGAGGTGACTGCACTTCGACTACTTCTCCTTTTTCATTTTCTACTATGATTTCAAACAAACCAATATCAAAAGAGAGTCCGGGTGCTTCTTTTATTTTTCTTATTCTTTCGTGAAGTCCTTTCTTTTTTAATTCTAAGGCGCGATAATGACAAAAAGGGTTATTCCCTCTTTTTCCAAATAACACATGGCTTGTCCAGGTGCAGCCAGCCAGACAAGAAGATTCGTAATAACAGCCTTTACATCCTCCCCATAATTCTTCTTTATTTCTGTATCTGGAAAAAACCATTTCTTCACTGTATCTCCAAATATCTTCCAGTTTCATGTCTTTTACATTACCTCCTGTATATTCAGTTGTGGGTAATGACGGGCAGCCTTTTATTTTTCCATCGGCTTCAATACCAATTCCGGTATGTCCAGCAGAACATCCTGTATAATATTTTTCATTGCCTTGTCGCCAGATATGCTCATAAGGTCCAAAGTAGCCAATGTTGTTTCCTGCTTGTATTAAAACATTATTTGCCAATGCTTTTCTGTATATAACAATCAGTTTTTCATAAAAACCAATTAGTTCATAAGGCTGAAGGATCAATTCTTCAGAATGGTCAACGGCATTTCCCATGGCAACTGCCAGTTGTATCTGCCAGTTTCTTACGCCATTTTCGATCAAAACATCCAGAAGTTCACTTAGCTCATTTTGATTTAATTTTGTAATTACGGTATTTACACTAGAAGGTATATCATACTTTTTTAGTAATTGCAGACAATGAATTACATGATCAAAAGAATCTCTTCTTCCTCTTATTTTATTGTGAGTCTCCAGCATTCCATCAATAGAAACACCAATATTTCGTATTCCTGCTTTTTTTGCATCACTAATTCGCTCTTCATTTAAATTATAAGCTCCAGACTGCATAGAACATTCAATTCCGCTTTCGTGGATTTTTGCAATTATTTCAAGCCAGTCTTTTCTTAAAAAAGCTTCGCCGCCAATAATTGTTATTTCTCTTGTACCAAGACGTTTAAGACTATCAATTACGTCAAAACATTGTTCGGTAGTTAGTTCACCAGGTCTCACCTTTCCGGCTCTGGATCCGCAGTGCGAGCATTTCAAATTACAGGCAAGAGTAATTTCCCAAACAACATGAACCGGGGTTGCTGTTTTATAATCATCTCGTACTCTGTATCGTATAGAAGTCTTATCCATCTTAATTGATTTAGGTTTTTATTGATTTATTTAAAGAACGGTTTAAAAAGCAAAGCTTAATAAACCGTTCTTTTTAGATTACTTTCTAAGGTTTTCAATAGCCTCCAGCAATTCTACCAAAGCAGCGCTCAGGTCTCCCTGTTCTCTAACTGTTTGTTTCGCTTGTTCAGCTACTGCTCTCATTTTTTCTAAATCATTTGAAGCTATCGCTTCTCTGATTCCTGCTGCGTAAAGCATTACTACTCCCATAACATTTTTGTTTTTTAGTTATTCCTACTCTTGAGGTTTTTCGGATTCACCCTTGTTATACTGAACAAGTCAGCTTTTCGTGTTTATTTTTACTTTTTGTTCTTTAGAGCTTCTATTGCTTCCAGTAATTCTAACAAAGCGGCACTTAAGTCGCCTTGATCTTTTATCACCTGTTTTACTTGTTCTGCAATAGCTTCCATTTTTGCTAAATCATTAGAAGCTATTGCTTCTCTCACTGCTACACCGTAAGGCATCATTATTCCCATAATTATTTTGTTTTATAAATTATTAACCTCCAAACTGATGTAGAAAAATGGCTGGATCATTTGGGTTTAAACAAGTTAAATTCCCCATTGTAACCGTTTTTCCATCTTTGTTTTTTCCAGAAATCATGATGTTTTTCAATCCTGTTCTTAATTGTCCAACACGATTACCGCCGGTTACTTCAATTCCCATTTCATGAGGAGTACCCGTTCTTGTTGCGATGATATTTCCTTTTCCGTTTTCGATTAGGAGAATCTCTCCAATTGCCGGAGGAGGAAATGACTGCGTTACGGTAATATCAGTAAGTGGTCCCAGTATGATATAATCTGGTAAAATTTCTGTGTTAATAGCGTCTAACTCTGGTTTAAGAAGGTTGATAGTTCTTCCAAATTCTGGATTATCTCCTGCATTTGTACAGTACATCCATGGAGTAGTGAAAGAAGTTCCGTCTTCTGTTTCTCCAATTGCTACATATCTTTGGTGTACTACCAGTTTAGTTTTTTGGGTAACTGAAGTAAGATCAAGATTGTAAAATACAGATGTAATAAGTGTACCAACAGCATACGTTCCGCTGGCTCCTTCGATAACAGGAAGGATAACAGGGCCAACGCCTCCGCCTTTCCAGTCTATATAAGGATACACATTTACATTTTTAACTTTTCTAGGTATAGGTTGCATAATTATAATTTTTTGGGTCTTACTCGTAAGGCTTTTCGGCTCCGCCTTCGCTTTTTCCTGTGCGAAACAGTTCGTTTTTTAAAGTGGGTTCTGCTCCACTACTACTGTAATTTCACAATGAATATTTTAAGAAACTATACTTGCCTATGACATAAAAAGAGCTGTTCTTAAAAATCAAATAGAAATAATTAATAAAATAAATTCTGCCGGCTGCTTTTATTCTATACTTTAAAATTAATATTGATATACAGATATTTACCTCAAAAATGTTATAAGAAGAATATTTTTTGTCATGAAACAGAAAAAACAATACATAAGATTATTCTTAAAAAATATAAATTCATTAAATAAGTTTTTATTTACATTTTTTTATAAGGCTTTAAAGTTTTTTTCAAACCTGAGATTTAGTTTTTCATTTTTGAGATAAATAAAATCCGAAGAGAGATTTACAGCGGACCTAAATGGAGATATAAAACAAAACGGGGTTTCTTATCATAACAGATTGTTATAATAAGAAACCCCGTTTATCAAGATTGGAATATCATGTTATGTTTTAAGAAATTGGAAACCTCATCTTCTAGGAAACCCAATTAATGATCCTTCTAATCATTTAAAAGAAGATAAAATAGAAAAGCCGAAGTAATACTTCGGCTTTTCATTTGGAGCAAAATTAAAATAAGACACTTTTTTTCAAAAAATGAACTATTTATGTCGACGAACAAACACTTCTTCAAACTGTTTAAGTTTAAGTGCTTTTGTTTCTTCGATACGTTTAGCTTTCAAGTTAACATTTTTAGCAGTGGTTGCTGGTTGAGGTTTTGTAGTATACAAATAAGACTCAAACACATGGCTTAAATACAAAGGAGATTTTCCAATTCCTCTTGTAGTATCATAATTTTGAGATTGATGACAGCTAAAACAATTTGCTAAATCACCCACATTAATTTGATGTATGCTATTCTCAAAAGTCTGCGTGTAAGTCTCCATTGTAATGTTTGCTAAATTAGCAGAACCTCTTGCCAATGAATCTGGAAGAACACTTGATATATCACTTTTTACAATAGTTTGTGCTTGCTGTGCCGGAGTTAATCCGTCTGTATTTAACCAAATCGATCCATTATAGAAGTAATTCTTGAAAACATCTGTTAATTTTGAAGCTACACATTTATTGATCGTATCAATGTTGTCAAAATTAGCAGGTTCAGCCTGGCTTGTTGTCATATAAGCATTTGTACTTATCACTTTAGGAACTCCATATTCATAAAGAACAAAAGCTTTATACGGCTCTAATGGTTTCTTGCTTTTTTTATCCCATTTTATTCCTTTCAAGCCAGAAGTTGTTCCGCTTTCATAAAGCAGCATTTCAGTTGCTGAAGTTACAGAATTGTTTTTCCAGTCATAAACCGGAGCCATTTCTTTATGCTCAAAAGTTGCCCAGATAAATTCAGGATGGTTTTTTACAACGCCCACGACGTGCATTCCTAACAAAGCAACAGATTTTGCCACATATTGCCCTTGCTTATTTTTGAATGCTGCTTTAGTAACAAAATACTCTGCAATTTTTTCTTTCGGGATTGCATCTGTACTAATCCATGAAACTTTTAACTCTAATGAACCAACAGGAAATGTGTCTAAATTAGAATAAGGAACTTTTCCGCTGTTAATTTCAGAAGCCGCAATAATGGCTTTATCATGTAATGTCTTATTTACATGTATAGAATAATATACCGTATCGCCAGCCGTTTTTCCAGAAACAAATTTTGGGTTAGAAACTAGCACACCTTCTGGACCTGCCTGATTAATTGAGCTTAAAACTAATTTTAATCCCAATTGCGGAGCAACCGGTGCCATCTCAGGACTAACTACATCCAAAGAATCTAAAAACAAAGGATTTCCGGATGGAAGAGGTTTTGTCACCCAAAGGAATTTTTGCCATGACCATTGATGGAAAATACAATTTGTTGTACTTGAAGTATCAAACGGGCTTCCGTCTCCTTCTGCAGGCGGCGGTGTCTGTTCGTGCGGAAACCAGCTTGCTTCGCATTCGCAAGGTGCAGCTGCTTCTGTTTTAGCATATCCTGAAACTCCGGCTTTTCCCAAAATTTTTTCTTTATTCAAGAAAAATAATGAAACAGCTGCAGCAATAAAGACAACTAATAAGATGATAATAATAGGTTTTCTTTTCATGTTTTTGTGATTTATTTATTTTTGGTAATAAAAAAGGTCGTCTAAAAGACGACCCTTTCAATCAAAACTGTAACCAAATCAGGCGTAATTAAATCCTAAAATGTTTCGTGATTCGAGTTGTTAATATTTGGGGTCTGTTATATTATGCCAACTCTGTTTGTAATACATTTACTGCTTTAACTGGTACGTTTTCAATATTATGTTCATAGTATGAAAAACCTCCAGTTCCGTTCCATGCACCATCGATTGCTAAATGAGCATCAAAATCTGCTAAAAAAGCACCAATTGCCGGTGGAGGGAAAGTATGAACATATTTCCCTTGTAAACTCACAACTTGTGTAAATTGCCCAAATCCAGTTGCATATATTTTTCCAGTTACTTGAACAACAATATGACTATCAGGACCATTTATTGCCTGAGTAACTACCACTGTACCAGAAACAGAATTTTGTGATGGTACAACAACTAAACTAAATGATGCGATAGGAGCACCTGGTGTTCCTACATTTCCTATTGTGCCTTTTGCTAAATAAGCACCTGCTAATAAATCTTCCATAACTTTTGTATTTTTGGTTTTCCTACTCATAAGGCTTTTCGGAACCGCCTCGTTTTTTTAAGTGGGTTCTGCTCCACCTATTTGATATTTTATTTTTATATTCTTATTTAAATATCGAGTGTTTTAAATAAGAATACTTTGGTTTATTTCTACTTCAAAACTATATCAGATAAGTAGACATAAAAGAAAAAATGATGTGAAATGGAGTTTCTTTGACATGAAACAGGTTAAGTGTGACACAAGAAAATTTTACCCGTATAAACACCTGCTTTAAACAAAAAACCACCAATATTGTATTGCAATATCAGTGGTTTTAAAACTTATTTAAGTTACTATGAACTTACGCCATCTAAAGCTAAATGATTAGAAAGTGTAGTTCCTGAACAAGTGTAATCAGCAACAGCCGAATTTCCCGACTGATATATAAACGCTTGCTGCGCCTGATTATCGTGTCCGGCCATAACCCAGATTTTCATCCAAAGCGTTGATCCGTCCGGTACGCCAAGGCTTCCCGGATCTGTCGTATACGACTGACCTAAAAGTTCATTACCAGTTTGAGAAGAACTTTGTAATTGACCATTTGAGTCTAAGTATACAAACTCAGTTCTGCAAACGTATCCGCCTTGTTGATTTAATTTAAATTTTCCTACTGTTTGAATTGCCATGATAATTAATTTTTAAAATTTTATGACCTACTCTATTTCTGCTTTTCGGTTTACGCAGCCGCTTTTTTTCTGTGCGAGACAGCTCCACTTAGTGATTTTGTTTGATTTGCTGTTTCAGGGAGAATGTCATAAAATTTATTCTTTTCAACTTGAAACAAGCTTTGAAAAAAAGATTGCTAGCTTATTTTTTCTGATTTCAAAATTATTGCAGATGCATTAGCCAAATAAAAAAATTGCCGCAGAACAAAGAATATTGGTTATCAATCAATTAAAATCAATACATGAAACAGGTTTTTATTTAGTCTAAAAAAGAATAAAACAATTCAAAAAACAAACTTTCAATTATTTTTGAAAGTTTAAAAACTTTTAATTACTTTTGATCTATGGAATTCAAAGAAGCAAAAAATAAGTTTGTACAAACCTGGGGAGCTTTAGGTTCTCAATGGGGAATTAATAAAACGATGGCGCAAATCCACGCTTTATTAATGATCTCAAACGAAGCTGTTTCTATGGAAGACATTATGGAAGAATTGCAAATTTCACGAGGAAATGCAAGCATGAATCTGAGAGGATTAATGGATTGGGGAATTGTATATAAAGAATTTAAAGCCGGCGAAAGAAGAGAATTTTTTACTGCCGAAAAAGATTTAGATGAATTAGCAGCAAAAATCTCCAGAGAAAGAAGCAAAAGAGAAATTAAACCTGCACTTAAAATCTTAAAAGAAGTTTCGACAATTGAAGCAAAAGATTCTGCAGAAGAAAAACACTTTGTTGACCAAACTTCCAAATTATACGATTTCGTTTTAAAGGCAGATAATATGCTGGATAAAGTGACTGAATTCAATGAAAACTGGTTAGGGAAATTGGTTATAAAAATGATGAAATAAAAAAATTTAATCAAAACTTTCATTTTTTTCTGAAAGTTTAAAAACAATAAATAGTTATGAAAACAACTTTCAAAGTTTTAGAAATTATAAATATAGCTGCCTTAATGTTTTTATTACTTGGCGGTTATGGCTTAGCCGTTACAGGTGGATTGCAAGTTTTAGCTGCTCTTTTATTTGTAATACTATTTCCAAGAAACAGACTGATTTATATTTATTTTGGTTTGGTAATTCTTTTCTTCCTGATCTGGAACGGAGAGTTTAGCTGGCTTTTCTTATTGCCTATTTCATTAATATTCTTCCTTACGTTTATTATTTACAATCAAAAAAAGAAATTATGAGCTTAACAATACCTAATTGGTTGATAATCCTAAGTGGAATAGGCCAAATATTTACAGCACTTATTTACCCTTATATTCGCCACAACGTTTTTGACTGGTACAATGATGTAAAACAACTTAAACCATTAAATCAGGAAATAGCTAAAACTTACGGACGATATATTCAGGGACTAAACTTTTGTTTTGGATTAATTGCCATCTTATTTACAACTGAACTAAAAGAACAATCAGCTTTAGCAGTTGCATTAACAGGGTTAATTGCTTTTTATTGGGTCGGAAAAGTTGCAACCCAAATTGCTTATTATCCAATGTATCAAATTCCTCAAAGAATAATTTTCAAAATTGGAAGCTACTTTATGAATATGCTTTTTGTATTGTTTGCAACAGTAAATTCAGCCTTGTTTATTTATAATTTAATTGTCCACTATAAACTACTTTGATTATGAATTTCAACATCATTGGATATTTAATATATCTCAGCATTACGACTTTCATTATTCTAAAAGTTGGAAAAATCTGTTACAAAAATGGAAATATTTATGTGGCAGATCTAATTCCAAATCATGCTGACCTCTGCCAAAAAATAAATCAGGTTTTGCTTTTAGCTTATTATCTTTTAAATATTGGTTATTGTGCCATGACTTTAATCTCCTGGCAGAAAATTATTTCATCAACACAATTGATTGAAACGATCTGTATAAAAACGGCTGTCATAATTTTTATTATTTCAATCCTGCATTACCTCAACATTTTAATTATAACTAAATACATTCAAAAACTAATTCATAACAACAAAAACTAAATATTATGGAAACTACAAAAATCTTAATCGGTTACAGTATTTATTTACCAGTCGCTTTATTTCTAACTTATTACGTTTCTAAAACGCTTTTTAAAAACGGAAAAATCTTTATGCTTGACATCTTTAAAGGCAGAGAAGAAATTGCAGAAGCAACCAACAAACTTTTTGAAACCGGATTTTATCTTTTAAATATTGGTTTTGCCTTAATGATCTTAGAATTGCAATTAAGCAACGATACATATCAGGAATTAATTGAAAATTTAAGTTATAAAATTGGTGGGTTTTCTATTTATCTTGGTATCATGTTATTCTTCAACTTGTATTTCTTTTTTAGAGGAAAACGAAAAGCCAAAGAAGTACAAAGAGAAGAAAGATTGGTCTTTAAAGCATAACCATTCCTAAACAAACCTGACAGGTTTTAAAAACCTGTCGGGTTTAAAGAAAACCTTAAATCATAAAAAATGACACATCAGGAAATACTCAAAAAAGTGCAATGGAAAGATTTGAAAACTCTTAGCTTTAAAGAAATGCTAATTGAAAACAACTTGACAATTCCGTGGTTTCTAGTTTCTATGACACTTGCTTACTTCGGATATTATTTATTAGCGATTCCGTTTTCAGCTTTTTTCTTTCTAGCCGGATTAAGACAAGTACATAATGGTTTTCATAATTCATTAGGAACAAATAAATTCTTGACTTGGTTTACACTTTATTCAAACAGTATTTTATTGATGGTTTCAATTCATGCTGTTAAATTCAATCATATACGACATCATAAATATTGTTTGTCTGAGGAAGATTACGAAGGAAAATCAGCAAAAATGACTTGGTACGGAGCTATTCTTTATGGGCCAGTTCATATGTTTTTGATTCATAAAGTGACTTTGCAGAAAGGGAATAGAAATTATGTCAAAAATGTAATCTTAGAACTTTTTTCAATTGCTGTAGTAACCTTTATAATTTTCTATTTTCAAATTCATTTTCTGATCTATCATTTCATTATGATGGTCTTCGCCGAATTTTTAATGGCTTTTTTTGCGGTCTGGACGGTGCATCATGATACAGAAGATTCTCCTGAATTTGCCAGAACACAACGAGAAGGTTGGAAAAACAAAATTACGTTCAGCATGTTTTATCATTTAGAACATCATTTATTTCCGGCTGTTCCAACAATTAAATTACCCGAACTGGCAAGACGAATTGATAATGTATTTCCTGATATTGAAAAAAAGAACACTTTTTAATTGTAAAATATTAGGTTGCCACGAATTACACTAATTTCCACGAATTAATATTCCGCAAAAATACTTCCAAAAAAATTCGTGTAATTCGTGGCAAAAAATCTACCCTCAATGAAAAAACTCATAATCGCAGCCGGAACAGGTTTTCTAGGACAAGTTTTAGTCAATCATATCAAAGATAAATTCGAAGAAATTGTAATTCTGACCCGAGGAAAATCGCAGACAACTAACGGAATTAAATATGCAAACTGGAATGCCAGAACTTTTTCAGGCTGGGAAAAGGAATTGGAAAATGCTTCGGTTTTAATTAATCTCGCCGGAAAATCTGTTGATTGTCGTTATACCAAAGAGAATAAAAAAGAAATTCTTTGGTCTAGAATTGAAAGCACCAAGATTTTAAATAAAGCTGTTTTGAATTGCAAAAATCCGCCGAAGCATTGGCTTAATTCATCAACGGCAACTATTTATCGTTTTTCTTTAGACAAACAAATGGATGAAGTCGACGGTGAAATCGGAAATGATTTTTCTATAAATGTGGCACTTTCCTGGGAAAAAGCATTTTTTAAAACCGAAACTCCAAATACGTTAAAAACAGCTTTGCGAACTTCTATAGTTTTAGGAAAAAATGGAGGCGCCTTAATTCCGTTGAAAACTTTGGCTAAAATTGGTTTTGGAGGAAAACAAGGAAAGGGAAATCAGTTTGTAAGCTGGATTCATGAGGAAGATTTTGCGAATGCGGTTGATCTTGTTATTGAAAAAGAAATTACAGGCGTTATCAATATTGTTTCTCCAGAACCAATTCGAAATATCGATTTTATACAGAAACTTAGAAAAGAAGTTGGTTTTCCTTTTGGAATTCCGCTTAACAAATTCTTTCTTGAAATTGGAGCATTTTTTATTCGAACAGAACCTGAATTGGTTTTGAAAAGTAGAAATGTGATTCCGAAAAGGCTTTTGGAAAATGGGTTTCAATTTAAGTTTGGAGATATTGATAATGCTTTTAAAAATTTATTACGCTAAACAACTTTGTCAAAGTTATAAACTTTGACAAAGTTAAACCTAACAAATAATGACAACAATACACCTAACAACAAAAATAAAAGCCTCAAAACAAATCGTTTTTGATGCATCACGAAATATCGATATTCACCAGCAATCTGCCAGTCCTACAAAAGAAAAAGCAATCGCCGGCGTAACTTCTGGTTTAATAAATTTAAATGAAACGGTAACTTGGCGAGGTAAGCACTTCGGGGTTTATCTCACGCACAAAACCCGAATTCCTATAATGGATTTTTATGATTATTTTGTAGATGAAATGGAAGAAGGAAAATTCAAATCTTTCAGACATGAACATATTTTTGAGGAACAAAATGGCGTAACGATCATGAAAGATGTATTACAGTACGAAACTCCGTTTGGGATATTTGGAGAACTTTTCGATATTTTATTTTTAGAAAAGCATCTTACTAATTTTCTTTTGGAAAGAAATAAGGTTTTGAAAGAAGTTTCAGAAAAACTTTTTTAAGACAATTTTCTTACTTTTCTAAGTAATCCACTTCTGAATGATTCAGAAAAATTAATCAAAAACATACTTATGAAATTAAAAACGATATTAACTGTACTTCTTTTTTCTATTTCTTTTATTGGTTTTTCGCAGAACAATTGCAAAAACCTAAAAGATTGTGAACGAAAATTATGTGAGTTAAATACAAAATTAGCTGCCGCGAAAAAAGCCGGAAATCAAAACCAGATTAAAGGAGTTGAAGATGCTATCGCACAGACCAAGAAAAACTGTACTACAAAAACAGTCAATAAAGATCTTGATAAAAAGGTAAAAGAGAAACAGCAAAAAGTAAATGAAAGAACTGCCGATTTGAATGAAGCTATTAAAGACAAAGAAAGCAAAGAAAAAATCGACAAAAAAAGAAAAAAACTTGATGAGGCTAAAGCTGATTTGAATAAAGCTTTGGCTGAACAAAAAGCGAAATAAATTACTGGGCATTTATTTCACGCAAATTTCGCAGATTAAAAAGATATTTTCAATTGCCTCCAGCTTTAGCTGGAGGTTAATAGGATTAAATATTCCTGGCTTTAGCCAAACTTTATCTTTTGGCTAAAGCCTTCTTGGGAGACTCATTTTTTACCTCCAGCTAAAGCTGGAGGCAATTAAAAACAAATTTATTTTTCAAACTCTACAATTCAAACATAGCCCGCGGTTTCAACCGCGGGAAACGTTATGTATACAAAACGTCCCAATGGTTGAAACCATTGGCTATGTTACTAATATTTTATATTATCTCAATATATTTTGAAAATGAATTTTCTCGTTTTACGGTTTGCGTGAGGGATTGAGGCGGTATCCTTTTATGAAGCGAAGCGGAATAAAAGATATAGCCGAAAGCCCGACCCGAAGGGACACGCACAAATTATTTAGAAACTTTGACTTCTTTTTACAAAAACGCAATCATCAGCCACCAAAATATCGGCACACTTTCGACCCAAAAAGAAGTATAATATCGAGAGCGATTTGTATTAGCAAAAAAGATAAAAAGCATTAAAGTCACAACCATTATCAGGTTGATAATAAGGTCGTGAAGCGTAAAAGATAAAATTCCTAAAACCCAAAACGGAACTAAAAGTGAGAATCCTAAAATCTTAGTTCGTTTTACACCAATGGTCTGCGGAACGGTTTGCAAATGTGGATCATCATTTGCTAAATCTATTATTTCAAAAACCAAAATCAGGACAAAAACCAATACAAAACGCTGAATACATTTTATAAAAAAGTTGGCTGTAAAAGGGATTTCAGCATTTATATAGGGTAAAACCAAAGTGGCTCCCACCCAGCAAAGTGCTACGATATAAATTTTTACTCCTGCCCAGTTTCGGGCATTTTTTCTGTTTGGAAAAAACGGTAAAGTATAAAGTGCCGTTATGGCAAAAATTACTACGGAAACAATTTGAGTAATTCGCTTTAAATGAAAAAAATAATAGCCGACTAAAATGACCGAAATGAAACTTAAAACAGCGATAATTTTTAATTGAATGCCAACCGGTTTTCTTTTCACGCGAACCAAAGCATCATATTTTACAAAATTATATCCTACAATTGTTCCAAAAAAAACAAACAATGCCATAGGTTCATCATACTGAATATGAAAGAAATGAAAAGTAATACGAACCAAAGCATAACACGATAAAGCCACGTGAATACTGCTATTTAAATAAAAATCTAATATTTGTTTTAGAAGTTTCATACCTCAAATCTAATCAATTGGTAACAAATCAACTCTTTAGTTATAAATTTGATAAAAATTGAAGTTAAAAATACCCATTAAATTATTAATAATACTTAATTTTGCGCCACAAAAAAACAACACATTTACTATAAATTGTAATAAACCTTGTAAAATCGTATAGAAACACTCGGCAAATTACTTTTGATCTTTAAAAAATAGACTGCTACAGATGAAAACAGATGCTTTTGCTTTAAGACACATTGGCCCAAGAGAAACAGATCTTCAACACATGTTACAAACCATTGGTGTTGACTCGATCGAACAACTTGTTTATGAAACCCTTCCGGACGATATTCGTTTAAAAGCGCCTTTGAATTTGGATCCTGCAATGACGGAGTACGAATTTGCAAATCATATTCAGGAATTAGGAAAGAAAAATAAAGTATTCAAATCATATATTGGTTTGGGTTATCATCCAACTATCGTTCCTGCGCCAATTCAGAGAAATATTTTCGAAAATCCAGGATGGTATACAGCTTACACACCTTATCAGGCAGAAATTGCTCAAGGTCGTCTTGAAGCAATTTTAAATTTCCAGACTACTGTTATCGAGTTAACAGGAATGGAAATTGCAAATGCATCTTTACTTGATGAAGGAACTGCTGCTGCAGAAGCTATGGCGTTATTATTTGACGTTCGTACTCGTGATCAAAAGAAAAACAATACACATAAATTCTTCGTTTCTGAAGAAATTTTACCACAAACTTTATCGGTACTGCAAACACGTTCAACTCCAATTGGAATTGAATTAGTTGTTGGAAACCATGAAACTTTTGATTTTTCAACTGAGTTTTTTGGAGCTATTTTACAGTATCCAGGAAAATATGGTCAGGTAAACGATTACAGCGCTTTTGTTGCTAAAGCAAAAGAAAATGAAATAAAAGTTGCCTTTGCTGCTGATATTTTATCATTAGCTGTCTTAACTTCTCCAGGAGAAATGGGAGCAGCAGTAGTTGTTGGAACTTCACAACGTTTTGGTGTGCCAATGGGTTATGGTGGTCCTCATGCTGCGTTTTTTGCAACTAAAGACGAATACAAGCGATCTATGCCAGGCCGTATCATTGGAGTTTCTATCGATACAAATGGAAACCGCGCTTTACGTATGGCATTAGGAACTCGTGAGCAGCACATTAAACGTGAAAAAGCTACTTCAAATATTTGTACAGCTCAGGTTTTATTGGCTGTTATGGCCGGAATGTATGCGGTTTACCACGGACCAAAAGGATTACGATATATTGCTAACAAAGTTCACGCATCGGCGGTTACTGCTTCTGAAGCTTTAAATAAATTAGGAGTTTTCCAAACTAACACAGCTTTCTTTGACACTATTTCGGTAAAAGCAGACACTCAAAAAGTAAAAGCTATTGCTGAGAAAAACGAAGTAAACTTCTTCTATGTTGATGCCGATACAATTTCTATTTCGTTAAACGAAACAACTTCAATTGCCGACATTAACCAAATTATTGCCATTTTTGCTGAAGCTTTAGGAAAAGAAACTTTTACTGTTTCTGAATTAGCAACTGCTAGTCAATTACCTGCTTCATTAGAAAGAACGTCGCCTTTCTTAACACATGATGTATTCAACAACCATCATTCAGAAAGTCAGTTAATGCGTTATATCAAAAAGTTAGAGCGTAAAGATTTATCGTTGAATCACTCAATGATTTCATTAGGTTCTTGTACGATGAAATTAAACGCAGCTTCAGAAATGTTACCTTTATCAATGCCAAACTGGAACAGCATTCACCCGTTTGCACCAGTAGAACAAGCGGAAGGTTATATCACAATGCTTAAAAAATTAGAGCAGCAATTAAATGTAATTACCGGATTTGCCGGAACAACATTACAGCCTAATTCAGGAGCTCAAGGAGAATATGCAGGTTTAATGGCTATTCGTGCTTACCATATGTCAAGAAACGAAGGTCACCGTAATGTATGTTTAATTCCTTCATCGGCTCACGGAACAAACCCTGCTTCTGCAGCTATGGCCGGAATGAAAATCATCGTTACTAAAACTACTCCGGAAGGAAATATTGATGTAGAAGATTTAAGAGAAAAAGCTATTGAACACAAAGATGATTTATCTTGTTTAATGGTAACGTATCCTTCTACTCACGGAGTTTTTGAATCTTCAATTATTGAAATCACTAAATTAATCCACGATAATGGCGGATTAGTATATATGGATGGTGCAAACATGAACGCACAAGTTGGATTAACAAATCCTGCTACAATTGGTGCTGACGTTTGTCACTTAAACTTACACAAAACATTCGCTATTCCTCACGGCGGCGGTGGACCTGGAGTTGGACCAATTTGTGTGAACGAAAAATTAGTTCCATTTTTACCAACAAACCCAATCTTAAAAGTAGGTGGTGAACAAGCTATTACAGCTATTTCATCTGCACCTTACGGATCTGCTTTAGTATGTTTAATTTCTTACGGTTACATTACAATGATGGGAGCTGAAGGATTAAAAAGTGCTACAGAGCATGCAATTTTGAATGCTAACTATATGAAATCTCGTTTCGAAGGACACTATCCAATTCTTTATACTGGAGAATGTGGAAGAGCAGCTCACGAAATGATTTTAGATTGCCGTTCATTTAAAGAAAACGGAATTGAAGTTGGTGATATCGCAAAACGTTTAATGGATTACGGTTTCCACGCTCCTACGGTTTCTTTCCCGGTAGCAGGAACTTTAATGATTGAACCTACAGAATCTGAAGATTTAGCAGAATTAGATCGTTTTTGTGATGCTCTTATTTCAATTAGAAAAGAAATTGAAGCTGCAACTGCCGATGATAAAAACAATGTATTGAAAAATGCACCTCACACATTGGCAATGTTAACTACAGATTCTTGGAATTTCCCTTATACTAGAGAAAAAGCGGCTTACCCATTAGAGTATATTGCTGAAAATAAATTCTGGCCATCAGTTCGTCGTGTAGATGATGCATACGGTGACAGAAACTTAGTTTGCAGCTGTACTCCTATTGAAGCTTACATGGAAAACTAAGAAATAAGTTTTCTTATTAATATTCAAACCCGACAAGTTTTAAAAACTTGTCGGGTTTTGTTTTTGTTTCAAGTTTCAGGTTTCAAGTCTCAACAAAAACCTGAAACCACAAACCTGAAACAAAAAAAACTTTTAGCACCACTTTGACTTCAATCGTTTGAAATCTCGGAAAAATTAAAAAATCATTAGAAAATAACCATTATATCATTCAAAAAATCGTTATTCCATAATTATATGCATGCATAGTATTTTTTATGATAGTTATCATGTTTTTATTTATACTTTAGCAGGAAATTTATCGGATAATTAAGGGAAAAAATGAAAATAAAAATTATTGGCATTGGGAGTTATATTCCTAGTTTAGAAGTAAAAAACACAGATTTTGACAAGCATATTTTTTTGAATGAAGATGGAACTCCTTTTGGTTACCCGAATGAAGTCGTAATAAAAAAATTCAAAGGTATTACCGGAATCGAAAATCGCCGTTATGCCGAACCTCAATATACAGCATCAGACTTAGCCTTTTTTGCAGCCGAAAAAGCAATTGCAAATGCAAAAATCGATGCCGAAACTTTAGACTACATTATTTTTGCCCACAACTTTGGCGATGTAAAAACCGGAACGCATCAAACTGATATTTTACCAAGTTTAGCGACTCGTGTTAAAAACAAATTAGGCATTAAGAATCCTAAATGTGTGGCTTACGATATTCTTTTTGGATGTCCGGGCTGGATTGAAGGTGTTTTACAAGCAAATGCTTTTATCAAATCCGGAATGGCAAAAAGAGTTATGGTAATTGGTGCAGAAACGCTTTCAAGAGTTGTTGACGATCATGATCGTGATTCGATGATTTATTCTGATGGAGCCGGAGTTTCTATCTTAGAAGCTTCAACCGATGAATCTGGTCTTTTATCTTATGAAAGTGCCACTTATGCTAATGATGAAGCAAATTACCTTTTCTTCGGAAAATCATACAATCCAGATTTAGATCCGGATATTAAATACATCAAAATGTACGGTCGTAAAATCTACGAATTTGCTTTAAGTAACGTTCCATTAGCAATGAAAAGCTGTTTAGATCAAAGCGGAATTGCCATCGACGATGTAAAAAAAATCCTGATTCATCAGGCAAACGAAAAAATGGACGAAGCGATTATCGAACGTTTCTACAAATTATACGACAAAACGGCTCCTAAAGATATTATGCCAATGAGTATTCATGATTTAGGAAACAGCAGTGTTGCAACCGTTCCTACTTTATACGATTTAATCCTTCAGGGAAAAATTGAAAACCATGAAATCAATAAAGGCGACGTTATCATTTTTGCTTCGGTTGGAGCGGGAATGAATATTAATGCTTTTGTTTATCGATACTAGTTTGCAGTCACAGTATTCAGTCGCAGAGATTAGTTCAACACACTGTAAACTGCGACTGAATACTGAAAACTAAAAAAGTCCGCATCTTAATAGTGCGGACTTTTTTAGTATATTTGCGCCTTTGCTGATAAAAAATAAAAAATGTACGAAAAAACATTTCCGAATAAAAGATTCAAACTTACCTTAGAGTTTTTACAAAAGCACGTTAGCACATCAGAAACCATTTTTGATTTTGGCGTTCCAAATCCGTTTTCTAAAATAATGGAAGAAAATGGTTATACTGTAAAAAACACAAAAGGCGAAGATTTAGACAACGATCAAACGGCTTTACAAACAGAAGATTATACTGTTTTTACGGCATTTGAAATTTTCGAACATTTACTAAATCCATACACGATTTTAGAAAATGTAAAATGTGATAAATTGCTAATTTCAATTCCGTTACGTTTATGGTTTTCACCGGCATACCGCTCAAAAACTGATATGTGGGACAGACATTATCACGAATTTGAAGATTGGCAGTTAGACTGGCTTTTAGAAAAAACGGGATGGAAAATAACAGATCGTCTGCAATTTACACATCCGGTAAAAAAGTTTGGATTGAGACCCTTATTAAGATATTTCACTCCGAGATATTATATTGTTGCTGCTGAAAAAGTTAAGAACTAAGATTGCAGATTAACGATTTTTGATTTTTGATTTTTAGATGATTTCCACACAATCTAAAATCTAAAATCTAAAATCTAAAATTCTTAAAATGAAATATTACATCGTCATTCCCGCGCACAACGAGCAAGATTTAATTGGCCTGACTTTACAATCATTGGTTTCTCAAACCGTTTTGCCATCAAAAGTTGTGGTTGTAAATGACAATTCTACTGATAAAACAGAAGAAGTTGTTTTGGAATTTGCAAAGGATAATCCTTTCATTTCTGTTGTAAACAAAACTTCAGATGCGATTCATTTGCCGGGAAGTAAAGTAATTCAGGCTTTTCAAAAAGGCTTTGAAACACTGGATTCTAATTACGATATTATTGTAAAAATAGACGGCGATTTAATTTTTCCTTCTAATTATTTTGAAACTATAATCAAACATTTCGAGTCAGATCCAAAAATTGGAATGGTTGGCGGATTCTGTTATATCGATAAAAACGGCGAATGGGTTTTGGAAAATCTAACCGATAAAGATCACATTCGCGGCGCTTTGAAAGCTTACAGAGCAGCAACTTTTCAGCAAATTGGTGGATTACGCCCTGCAATGGGTTGGGACACTGTTGATGAACTGCTTTGTAAATATTACGATTGGAAAGTTGTCACCGACGAATCTTTACATGTAAAACATTTAAAACCAACAGGTGCAAACTACAACAAAACAGCTCGTTATAAACAAGGCGAAGCTTTTTATACATTAGGATATGGTTTCTGGATTACTGCAATTGCTTCGGCAAAATTGGCAATGATGAAGAAAAAACCATTCTTATTTTTAGATTACATAAAAGGGTTTTGGAAAGCCAAAAAAGCTAAAACTCCTTTATTAGTTACCCCTGAACAGGCTAAATTTATCAGAAAATATCGTTTTGAAAAAATGAAACAAAAGTTAATTTGATTGCTAAAACACTCGAAAAACTGGAACTCATTACCCAAAACTCATAACTTATTTTTACCTTAGCCAATATTTGTAAAACTTATGATGCTAATTCGTTATTTATCCCAAATAGGAAAATATTTTTTAATGCTGAAAGAAATTTTTAATAAACAGACCAAATGGTCTGTTATGAAAAAATTAATTTTCAAAGAAATCGACGATTTAATTATTGACTCACTTGGAATTGTTTGCTTTATCTCTTTTTTCATTGGAGGAGTTGTTGCAATTCAAACAGCGCTAAACTTAACAAACCCTTTAATTCCAAAATATCTAATTGGTTTCGCTACACGTCAATCTGTAGTCTTAGAATTTGCACCTACTTTTATTTCGGTAATTATGGCCGGAAAAATGGGATCTTACATTACTTCCAGTATTGGAACAATGCGCGTTACAGAGCAAATTGATGCTTTAGAAGTTATGGGAGTTAACTCGGTAAATTATCTTGTTTTCCCAAAAATCATAGCTTTATTAATGTATCCATTTGTAATCGGGATAAGTATGTTTTTAGGAATTTTTGGAGGATGGCTAGCGTGTGCTTACGGAGGATTTTCAACAGGAGCCGATTTTATTATGGGAGCTCAGAAAGATTTCATACCCTTTCATATTACTTATGCATTTATCAAAACTTTAATTTTTGCTATGTTATTGGCAACAATTCCATCTTTTCATGGATATTATATGAAAGGTGGCGCATTAGAAGTTGGTAAGGCTAGTACGACATCATTTGTATGGACATCTGTTACTATTATTCTCCTAAATTATATATTAACCCAATTATTATTAGGATAATGATAGAAGTAAAAAACATAGAAAAATCGTTTGGTGACAGCAAAGTTTTAAAAGGCGTTTCAACGGTATTTGAAACTGGAAAAACCAATTTGATTATTGGACAAAGTGGATCTGGAAAAACAGTTTTATTGAAAACGTTATTAGGAATTCACACGCCAGACTCAGGAACAATTGAATTTGACGGAAGAGTTTATTCTGATTTAGACAAAGATGAAAAACGTGAGTTAAGAACTGAAATCGGAATGGTATTTCAGGGAAGTGCCTTATTTGACTCGATGACCGTTGAAGAAAATGTGGCATTCCCGCTAAGAATGTTCACTAACAAAAACAAAGCTCAAATTCAAGAACGTGTTGATTTTGTTTTAGAAAGAGTAAATCTGATAGATGCTCATAAAAAATTACCTTCTGAAATTTCTGGAGGTATGCAGAAACGTGTTGCCATTGCACGTGCTATTGTAAACAATCCGAAGTATTTATTTTGTGATGAACCAAACTCTGGTCTTGATCCAAATACTTCAACTTTGATCGACAACTTAATTCAGGAAATCACTAGAGAATATAACATTACAACCGTTATCAATACACACGATATGAACTCTGTAATGGAAATTGGTGAAAATATCGTTTTTCTAAAAAAAGGCTTGAAAGCATGGCAAGGAAATAAAGAAGAAATATTTAGAACTGACAACAAAGACATTGTGAAGTTTGTTTATTCTTCTAACTTGTTTAAGAAAGTAAGAGAAGCTTATTTGAAAGGTTAATCTTTTTTAAATTCCAATAAAAAAATCCAAATTCCAATTTTATTAAGATTGAATTTGGATTTTTTTTATTGAGATTTCCTGTTTAATTGGAATTTATTTTTTTAGTGATTTCCAGGTAATAGCTCAACCTCAGCATTTGGGTTAAAAAGATATGTTTTTCCTGAACTTATTTCGAGACATTCAAAACGTTTGGTCCTAACGGCTATTTTCTTGAATATTTTTCCGTTTTTGATTCGGAAGACACTTCCGTAGGGAATTTCAAAAACATAGTTCTTATCACTCTCTTTATCGTATTGTTTTAATGCCAAAGATAAAGTGGTGTCTGTATCACTGCTTGCCGAAGGATTTTTAAAATGACGTGCCAATAAAGGCAGCAAATGACTTGGAAATATTTCTGGTCGTATAAATGGAACCATTAAACGTTGAAAAGAATATTTCCACTCATTTCCGTGCGGTTTTATATTTCTTCCAAATTTTTCGAAAGCAACTAGATGGGAAATTTCATGAATGAGCGTAATTAAAAAACGGTACTTATTTAAACTCGCATTAACCGTAATTTCATGTTTACCACTCGGTCCTCTCCTATAATCGCCATGACGCGTCTGACGCTCATTTACGATTTTAAGATGAACTTGATTGGCTACAATCAAATCAAAAACAGGCTTTACAGCATGTTCCGGAATATATTTTGCTAATGTATCGCTCAAGTCAATTATTAATTATTAGTTATTAGTTATGAATTATAAATTTCTTAGTTACTTTTAAATTCAAATGCTTCCATTTTATTTATTATTTCTTCCAAATCTGAATTCCTTAGATTTATAATATTTAGCTTTTTTAAATTTTCATTCATAAACATTATATTCTTTTCAAGTAATCCTGCTGATTCTGATTTGATAAATTCCGTTTGCAAATCTATCATTATATCAATGATTTGAATATCTACTTTTTCAAAAATTTCTCGTCTTAGATTATTAAAAACCCAAACCGTTTTTTCATCATAATCCATTTCAGAAAACACTTTTGTGTAATCTTCTCCTCCATCAAAATTAATATGTAAGGCGATTATCGAATTTTTAATTTCCCTGAATTTTTCCCAAGGCCATCCAAATCCCCACCATCCAAATAAAATAGTTAAAATAGAATATTTAATTCCAGGCAAAATTGTACTTCTTCCATTTGGTATTTCATATACTTTTGAATTAGTGTAAAAAGAAAAAATGAGAATATTTATACTTGTTTTGTATGTTCTATATTTAATATTATTATCACTCATAATTCATAACTCAAAACTAATTACGGATTTGTAGATGAAACTTCGAGTACTTTCCCATTAAAATATTTATTTCCATTTAATGTAAAATCATAAATGTAAGTCGCCATTCCTTCAGCAGAAATTGGGGCTTGATAACCTGGGAAAGCTTCATTCAGCATTTCGGTTTGAACCGAACCCAAAGCTAAAACATTAAAAGAAATACCTCGTTCTTTATATTCTTCTGCTAATAATTCGGTTAAAGTAATTACGGCACCTTTACTTGAGCTGTAAGCCGCTAATCCGGCAAATTTTAAACTTCCTCTTACTCCGCCTATTGAACTTATGGTTACAACGTGACTTCCTTTTTGTAAATAGGGCAGACAAACTCTGGTAAGATTGGCTACAGCAAAAACATTTACTTTATAAATACTTTCAAAATCAGCTTGTGTGGTTTCTGCAAAAGGTTTTAATAACAAAGCCCCAGCGTTATGAACTACTGCATCGACTTTTTTCCATGTCGAAGAAAGAAAATTTTCTACTTCCTGCAAAGCTGTTTCATTGGCTAAATCAATTGACAAGCAGGTTACGTTTTGATGTTCTAAAAGTGTTTTTGGAATTTTTCTCGAAATCGCTAAAACCTGATTTCCGGCATTGGCAAACTGTAATGCTAATTCATATCCAATTCCTCTACTCGTTCCGGTAACAATAATATTTTTCATGCAGCAAAAATAAGCAAAACCAAAATAATGAACTGTTATTTATTCATTGTAATTTCTTCTGTTGGAGTTGTTGCAATTTTAGTTACTGCTGGTAAAAACTCCTGAATAAAAGCCGTCATGTGCGGAATATCCATTACTTTAAATTCATCCGAAACATGGTGATAAAAATCAAAATTTTCAAAATCAAAAGTACTTATCGATTGGCACGGTTTCCCGAAAGCTTCAAAAAACGAATAATTATCAGATCTGTAAAACAATTTATATTCCGCTTCTTTTGGTAAAAACCCAATTGTCTTTTTTCCGGTATATTCATTTATTTTTTCGGCCATGTTCGATTTATCAAAACCTGTTATGTATGCCAAATAATCACGTTTCATAGGAACGCCAATCATTTCGATATTTAATTGAGTATATAAATTGAAGTTCTTTGCTTTCAGTTTCGGAGCCATGCTTTTTGATCCCAAAAGACCTTTTTCTTCTCCGGCAAAAAACACAAAAAGAATACTTCTTTTATTAGAATGGGTTTTACTGAAATATTTTGCCAATTGCGCCACAGCGGTTACGCCCGAAGCATCATCATTGGCACCATTAAAAATTTGGTCAGCTTGTTTCTTTTTTTCAATTCCGATATGATCGTAGTGTGCACTTAAAACAACATATTCGTTTTTAAGAACCGGATCTGTTCCTTCTAAAACCCCAACAATATTAAAAGCCGGAGATTTAAAATTAGTTAACGTATCTCGATAAGAAGCGAAATACGGTTTTACATTATTCTTTTTAAAGAAATCTTCTAAAAAAACTGCCGCTTTTTCTATTCCTTTTGTTCCCGTTTCACGTCCTTCTAGTTCATCCGAAGAAAGGTATTTTAAAAAATCTGAAACTTCAGATTCTTCCACTTTATAAGTGATCTCAGTTGATTCTGGTTTAGATTCTTTTTGACTAACTGTGGATGTGCTAGTTTTACAGGCAATAAAAACAAATGGAAGAAGAAAGTATAGTTTTTTCATAAACGAAAATTTGATGCTCTTTAGATTAAATTTCTAAAGCTGCTGATTTAAAATATTTTTTATACACTTTAAATACCTGAATACTTCCCAGAATTATAAAAAATACTGGAATAAAAACCGGCATTATGTACTTTGAAAAATGATTTGTTTTTTGAAAAAAAGTCTGCAAAATTACAATCAAACTAAACATCCCAAAAAAAACACCAATCAAAGTTCCTGCAATATAATAATATTTTAACTTTCTTTCGATGGTAATGTACTTTCCGTTAAGCAAATATAAATTCCAGCTCGCCCAAAAAGGCAGCTGTAAAAAATTAAGACAATAAAAAAATCAATTATCTTCATTAATTTTTTATTGTTCATGAGTTGTTTAGCAAAAAGCAGCGTAAAATAAATAAATCTCCTTTTTGAATAATGTCCTTTATCGTTTCATTGCCATAATCATCAATGGCAACAATTTTTATATTCCCTTTTTTAAGTAAAAAAATACGAGGCACATCTAAAGAAGAAAAATAAATGATTTCTCCTTTTGATGCTTTTTAAAACCGGTAATAATACACAATTGTTTGATTTGTGAATAACTCAGCGTTCTAAACAATTTATGATCCCGCAAGTACCAATATTTTAACTCTTCGTATATAAAAATTAAATCTTTTGGTGTAAATGTAATTCATTTAACAGTTCTGTGTGGTTATCTTTCTGATAAGTTTTAAGCACGCGGATTATACAGATTCGCTGCAGCGAAGACACAGATTGAGGCGGATTTTTTATTTTCAAAAATAATAGAAATCCGTTTTATCAGCGTTCAAATTATAGTTAGCAGGACAAAAAAAACCTTTTAAAGCCTAAACTTCAAAAGGTTTTTATGAATTATTTTATAGAAGATTATCCAGCGATAACAGATCTTGAAATAACGATTTTTTGAATCTCAGAAGTTCCTTTGTAAATCTGAGTGATTTTTGCATCACGCATAAAACGTTCTACATTTATCTTTCTGATAAGTTTTAAGCACGCGGATTATACAGATTCGCTGCCGCGAAGACATAGATTGAGGCGGATTTTTTATTTTCAAAAATAATAGAAATCCGTTTTATCAGCGTTTTCGCGACAACGAATCCGCCTCATCAGCGTTCAAATTATAGTTAGCAGGACAAAAAAAACCTTTTAAAGCCTAAACTTCAAAAGGTTTTTATGAATTATTTTATAGAAGATTATCCAGCGATAACAGATCTTGAAATAACGATTTTTTGAATCTCCGAAGTTCCTTCGTAAATCTGAGTGATTTTTGCATCACGCATAAAACGTTCAACATGGTATTCTTTTACATAACCATTTCCTCCGTGAATCTGTACCGCTTCAACCGCTGTATCCATTGCAACTTGCGAAGCAAATAGTTTTGCCATTGCACCGCTCACGTCATAATTTTTATGCTGGTCTTTATCCCAAGCCGCTTTCATACATAAATGACGAGCCGCTTCAATATTTACAGCCATATCTGCCAGTTTAAAAGCAATTGCCTGATGGTTGCAGATTTCTGTTCCAAAAGCTTTGCGCTCTTTAGAATATTTTAAAGCCAGTTCATAAGCTCCAGAAGCAATTCCTAATGCCTGAGATGCGATACCAATTCTACCTCCGGCAAGCGTTTTCATAGCAAATTTAAATCCGAAACCGTCTTCACCAATTCTGTTTTCTTTCGGAACTTTTACATCACTAAACATTAAAGAGTGTGTATCAGAACCGCGAATTCCCATTTTTTGTTCTTTTGGACCAACAGAAAAACCTGGCATATCTTTCGTCATGATCAAAGCATTGATTCCTTTATGTTTTAATTCAGGATGCGTTTGAGCAATTACCAAATATACAGAAGCTGTGTTTCCGTTTGTAATCCAGTTTTTTGTTCCATTTACTAGATAATGGTCGCCCATATCAATCGCAGTCGTTTTTTGCGAAGTTGCATCACTTCCTGCTTCTGGCTCACTTAAACAAAAAGCGCCGTGAATTTGACCTGAAGCCAATCCCGGTAAATATTTTTGTTTTTGTTCTTCTGTTCCAAACTCTTGTAATCCCCAGCAAACCAAAGAATTATTTACAGACATTACTACAGAAGCCGAAGCATCAACTTTAGAAATTTCTTCCATTGCAATAACATAAGAGATTGCATCAAGTCCGCTTCCGCCGTATTTTGGATCAACCATCATTCCCATGAACCCAAGTTCACCCATTTTTTTAACCTGTTCGGTTGGAAAAATTTGTTTCTCGTCGCGTTCAATAACTCCGGGTAATAATTCATTTTGAGCAAAATCTCTTGCAGCTTGCTGAATCATTAAATGTTCTTCGGTAAGATTAAAATCCATAGTTTTTATTTTATTGTTTTTCTAAACCAAATTTAGAATTCAGTTTTGTGGTTTTTATTTGTTTTTTTTGAAAAGCCAATTTATGGTCAAAAGGCTTCCAAAGATAATTTTTAAATGCGGATTTTACAATGCATGCATATAATTTTAATGGATCGGCAAGAATAACGATAACGTTTTCGTAATAATTTATCATTTGCTTCAAACAGGCTATAATTTTGCAGCGTTTTTTCTAAAATGTAAGATTAAAAAATGCGATTTAAAAACTTCAAAAAAGTAAAATTTAAGACATTTCCTTCGCAGAAAAGATTAAACAATTCCTAAAGGGCGTAAATCTACGTAAAGTTAGTCTTACTAATTTGATTACTAAAGCGATAGAGTTGAAAAAAATCAAAAAACGCAGAAAAAAAACTTCTAAAAAAAGATGATTATATTGATAAATTAACATTATTTTTGCCTTAAAATTAAATAATTGACAGAGCATGAAAAAGATTTTACTAGTACTTACACTCCTTTTAACTTTACAATTTTCAGCAGTTTCTGCCCAGACTCATTTAGAAGTAAACGGCGTTACTGTTCCTAGAAAAATAGAATATCAAAACAAAACTTTGCAGCTTAACGGCGCTGGCGGCAGATCTAAAATGTGGTTAGAAGTTTATGTGCAAGCCTTGTATTTATCGCAATTAAGCCAGGACCCAAAGTTTATTATTGACAGCGATACCGAAATGGCGATCCGAATTGAAATTACTTCGTCTATGGTTTCTTCAAATAAATTAACCAAAGCAATGAATGTTGGCTTTGAAAAATCTGCAGGAAGTAATCTGGAACAATTACGACCAAGAATCGAACTATTCAAAACATACTTAAGCGATGCTATTACAGAAAAAGATGTATTCGTTTTAGCTTACAATCCGTTGGATCAAACTATTAATGTTTTTAAAAATGAAGTTTTGAAAGGAAAAGTTCAGGGATTTGATTTCAAAAAAGCATTATTCGGAATCTGGCTTTCTGATAAACCAGTTGATGAAACTTTGAAAAAACACTTATTAGGAATATAATCCTTAAAATTTTACATATTCAGAAAGCCGAAAACGGAATAGTTTTCGGCTTTTCTTTTTTGTTTAATAAATTTGATACAAAATACATTATTCGCATTATTCTATTTTATACATTTACACAAAATAAACATATCACAACAAAATGAAAGATTTATTACAACAATTTGAAAATAAAGCACCTGAAATTGTTTTTAACTGGAAAGATTCTGAAACAGAAGCTGAAGGATGGACTGTAATTAATTCGCTGCGCGGAGGAGCTGCCGGCGGAGGAACAAGAATGAGAAAAGGCTTAGACATGAACGAAGTTTTGTCGCTTGCCAAAACAATGGAAGTTAAATTTTCTGTTTCAGGCCCGGCTATTGGCGGCGCTAAATCTGGAATAAATTTTGATCCGAATGATCCTCGCAAAAAAGGAGTTTTACAACGTTGGTACAAAGCGGTTTCTCCATTATTAAAAAGTTACTACGGAACCGGAGGAGATTTAAATGTTGATGAAATTCACGAAGTAATCCCAATGACAGAGGAATGTGGTGTCTGGCATCCGCAGGAAGGTGTTTTCAACGGACATTTTAAACCTACAGAAGCTGATAAAATTAATAGAATTGGCCAATTACGTCAGGGTGTAATTAAGGTTATCGAAAACCCCAAATTCTCACCAGACGTTACAAGAAAATATACTGTTGCTGATATGATTACCGGTTATGGGGTTGCAGAAGCAGTTCGTCATTTTTATGCAACCTACGGCGGAGACATAAAAGGTAAAAAAGCAATTGTACAAGGTTTTGGAAATGTTGGTTCTGCTGCTGCTTTTTATTTAGCAGAAATGGGCGCAAAAGTGATCGGAATTATTGATCGCGATGGCGGATTAATTAAAGAAGATGGTTTTTCTTTTGAAGAGATCAGAACGTTGTTTTTAAATAAAGACGGAAATAAATTGGTTGCCAATAATATGATTCCGTTTGAAGAAATTAATTCTAAAATCTGGACAATTGGCGCTGAAATTTTCACACCTTGTGCGGCTTCAAGACTGGTTACGCAAAACCAAATCGACAGCTTAATTGCAAACGGATTAGAAGTTATTTCTTGTGGCGCGAATGTTCCTTTTGCTGACAAAGAAATTTTCTTCGGATCGATTATGGAAGAAGTAGATCATAAAGTGAGTTTAATACCGGATTTTATTTCAAACTGCGGAATGGCGAGAGTTTTTGCTTATTTCATGGAGAAAAAAGTTCAAATGACAGATGAAGCTATTTTTAATGATACATCTGAAATTATAAAAAATGCAATTGTAAAAGCGCACGCTTTAAATTCATCAAAAACAAATATCAGCGCAACAGCTTTCGAAATTGCATTGAAACAATTAGTGTAATCTATTTTATACTTTATACATAAACGAGCCGAATCTGGCTCGTTTTTTTTTTGCCACAGATTAAAAGGATTATTTGGATTACTTACTTTGTGAATTTTTAGCTCACAGATTTACACAAATCTAAACAGATAACCTTTGTTTCTTTTGCAGTTAAAACAAAATCCAGCTTTGAGAACTTTGCCTTCAATTCACAACAAAGAGTTACACAATCTAAACAGAAAAAACTTTGCGTTCCTTTGCGTAAAACCTTAGCGAACTTTGCGGTTAAAAACAAAACCCAGCTTTGAGAACTTTGCCTCCTATTGAGCCCACAGATTTACACAAATCTAAACAGATAAAACTTTGCGTTCTTTGCGTAAAACCTTAGCGAACTTTGCGGTAAATTTCGCCCAGTAACTTTCGTTCTAAACAATTTTTAGTACTTTTAAACGTTTTTATTTAATACAATTTCAAAATTCAGAATTACAATGAGTTTCACTATTTCTTCAGATAAAAAGAAATCATTACTACTCACAACTGCTATATATGCGGCAATCATTGTATTGCTGTTTTTTATACGTTTTTGGCCTCCATACAATCCGGAAAATAACGTTGCTCTTGCAGATGGCGGCGGTGGCGGTGGCGGCGTAACGGTAAATTTTGGCGACAGTGATTTAGGTTCGGGAGCCAATTATAAAAGCGAAGTTTTGGAGGTGAAAAATGAAGTAAAACAAGCTCCGGCAAAAGCAGTTGAAGAAGAAGCTATTATTTCTCAGGAAAATACAAAAGCCGATGAAACTGACGTTGTTATTCCTGTAAAAGAAAAACCTAAAAAACCTGTTCCGGTTGAAAAACCAATCCAAAAACCTGTTCCCGAAAAACCAAAAGTTTCAAACTCTACAAACGATGCTTTATCCAGCATTTTAAAAGGTTCGAAAAAAGGCGGTGACGGCGATGATAAAGCGTCTGGAAACAAAGGAAAACCCGGGGGAGACTTAAACTCTAAAGGTTATTACGGATCTGGAGGCTCTGGCGGAGGAACCGGAGGCGGTAACGGAACCGGAAATGGAATTGGTACAGGAAGCGGTTACGGACCTGGAAGTGGCGGAGGTTCTGGCGGTGGATCAGGATATTCTTTAAATGGTCGAAAAGCATTATCTAAACCAGCTCCTAAATATACTTGTAATGAAGAAGGAACAGTTGTAGTTGAAGTTACGGTCGATCAAAATGGAAAAACCGTGAGTGCAACTGCCGGAATAAAAGGAACTACAAATAAAGCAAGTTGTTTATTAGAACAAGCAAAAATAGCCGCATTAAATACAAAATGGTCAGCCGATGAAAATGCAGCCGCAAAACAAGTTGGAAAGATTATTTATAATTTTAATTTGAATTAAAACACGAATTTCACGGATTTTCACGAAATCTGTTCTTATACAAAAGGCCTTCTGATTCTCAGAAGGCCTTTTGTATTTATTTATCTCGTATGTCCTTGCGAGGAACGAAGCAATCTCACTAAGTATATCTTTGCACTTACTTATAGAAATGAGATTGCTTCGTTCCTCACAAGGACTTTGATTGTGTTCATTTTTTATTTCGGACTTGTAGCAATTACAAACTTCAAGTTATTCTTCACTCCTATCTGCAAAACATCAACTAAATCCTGAACCTGCAAATTAAACGGAATTCGAACTACGACAGTCTGTGTTTTATCGGCGCCCATTTTATTCATTAAAGTGGTTTCCAGTTCCTCAAAAGCAACAGGCTGTTTGTCGATATAAAACTGTTTGTCTTCTGTAACCGATAAACTGATTAATTGTTTATTCGTTTTTTCATTTGATTTCGCTTTTGGAAGCGTCATCTTAATAACATTCGGATTCGCCAGTGTTGAGATAATTAGGAAAAACAACAACAGGAAAAACATAATGTCACTTAAAGATGAAGTCGCAACCTCAGCGTGAAATCTTCTTTTTCTCTTAATCGACATACCTTATGATCTTTGAATTATGTTTACAAATTCTAATATCTGTTTCTGAATTTTTAAAGCAAAATCATCAATTTTTCCGTTCAATAAGTGGTAAGCACTATAGGCAATAATTCCCACGATAAGCCCAGAACCAGAACTGATCATTTTCTCGTATAAACCTCCGGAAATATTTCCGATACTGATATTTTCTGTAACCGAAATGCTATAGAAAATTTTAATAACTCCAGAAATAGTTCCGATGAAACCAAGAGTTGGCGCGATACCAGCGATAAGACCTAAATGACCTAAACGTCTTTCCATTTCGCCAATTTCGATATCGGCGGCGCGGTCCATGTTAGATTCGATTTCTGCAATTGGTCTTCCAATTACTAAAACGCCTTCTTTTAAAATATTTCCAACAGCTGTGTCGTTTCTTTCTACAATTGTTCTGGCTAATTCAATGTTTCCGGCGTGTAATTTATCGGCAACATCCTGCATTAATCTGGCATCAATTCTTGAAGCTTTTTGGATATACAAGTAGCGTTCAAAAATTACGTAAATCGTGTAAAACAATAAAAGTGCGATTGGTATTAGGAAGAAACCTCCTTTTAAGATAAATCCTAAAACAGAAATTTCGGTTTCGGGGTGAGCAATTTTTTCGATCACTACGTTTGAGGCGTTTGCGAGAGTATCAGCTTGTAATTGAATGGAGCTAAACATATTTTAATTCTGGTTTTTAATAATTAATTCTAAAAAATATTTCAATTTTGCAATAAAGATAATTTTCATTGTTATATTAAACTAAAAAAACTGGAAATTATTTCAATCAGCAACTATTTTATCCAAACAAAATGAACTATCAGGAAACAACAAACTGGATGTTTAATCAATTACCAATGTATCAGCTTCAGGGTGCTTCGGCATACAAAGAAGACCTGACAAACATCAAGTTACTGGCAGAACATCTTGGTAATCCCGAAAAGAAATTACAAACAATTCACGTTGCGGGAACAAACGGAAAAGGATCAACTTCGCATATGCTGGCTTCGGTTTTGCAGGAAGCGGGTTATAAAGTAGGTTTATATACGTCGCCGCACTTAAAAGATTTCAGGGAAAGGATCAAAGTAAACGGTCTGGAAATCTCCGAAGATTTTGTCTGCGAGTTCATCTCCAAACACAAAGATTTTTTTGAAGCCAATGATATGAGTTTCTTCGAAATGTCGGTTGGTTTGGCTTTTGATTATTTTGTTTTTGAAAAAACAGATATCGCAATTATTGAAGTTGGTTTGGGCGGAAGACTTGACGCAACGAATATTATTACACCTTTGGTTTCGGTAATAACAAATATAGGTTTAGATCACACGCAATTTTTAGGAAATACGCTTGAAGCCATTGCTGGCGAAAAAGCGGGAATTATTAAACCAAATGTTCCGGTTGTTATTGGCGAATATACTCCGGAAACGCAGCCTGTATTTTTGGCTAAAGCCGAAGAAAATAACGCACCGATTTCTTTTGCTTCAGATTTGATCGATCAAATTTATTTGTCTGATTTAATTGGAGGTTATCAGTTTCATAATAAAAAGACGGTTCAGCAGACGATTTCAATTCTGAACAATCAAACCGATTTTAAAGTTTCAACAGAACAATTAAAAGAAGGTTTATTGAATGTTGTAAAAAATACGGGTTTACAAGGAAGATGGCAACAGCTTGGCGAAAACCCAAAAATTATCTGCGACACGGCGCACAACAAACACGGATTAGCTGTTGTAATGAATCAGCTTCAAAATGAAAAATACGAAAAACTGCATATTGTTTTGGGTGTTGTAAATGATAAAGATTTGGATTCTATTTTACCACTTTTCCCGAAAGAAGCGCAATATTATTTCTGCAGTCCAAATTCGGCAAGAGGTTTACCGACCGAAACATTGCAAAATGCGGCAGAAAAATTTAATTTAATGGGAGAAAAATACGATTCTGTTGAAAGCGCTTTCGCGAAAGCCAAACAAAATGCTTCAAAAAATGATTTTATTTACGTTGGCGGAAGCACTTTTGTCGTTGCCGAATTACCTTTATAACAATCAAAACTTAAATCTTAGAAAAAAGTCTAAAAAAACCGATTTAATAACAAATTCATAAACAGCGAGATATAGTTTATTTTTAAAAAAGTTTTATTTTTTATTCGATTTTCTTTGCAGAACTCAAAAACTAGCGTATATTTGCACTCGCAATCACAAACGATAGCAACCTAGTAAAATAGGGCGATTAGCTCAGCTGGTTCAGAGCACCTCGTTTACACCGAGGGGGTCGGGGGTTCGAACCCCTCATCGCCCACAGAAATTCCAAAAACTCCAAAGTCATTTGATTTTGGAGTTTTTTGCTTTATATACATTTCATGAATTTTATTGTTTATATCTTATTTAGCGAAAGCAAGAATAAATTTTATATTGGATTTACTTCTAATTTAGAAGAAAGGCTTATTCGTCATAATCAAAAAAGCAAAGGTTTTACTGGAAATGTAAATGATTGGAGAGTTGTTTATACTGAAAATTACGAAACAAAAGAACTTGCACATAAAAGAGAATTACAAATTAAATCTTGGAAAAGCAGAATTAAAATTCAGAAATTAATTGATAATAAAGATTAGCTCAGCTGGTTCAGAGCATTCCGATTTTTCATCGGAAGTGGTCGGGGGTTCGAACCCCTCATCGCCCACTTAAAGACAAATAACGCCATTGGAAGACAGTGGCGTTTTTTTTTTAATCATTACTGAATTATTCTTCAGTTGTAAATTGCTTTTAAAATTGTATTTGTACTTATAATTTCCAACGATGTAATAAAAATACATCCGACCACTAAATTACTTTAGATAAAGTATCATTTTTTTTAAATTCTAACTCAATTTTTTTCGCTTCTCTTTAACAATTTGAACTTTACGCTCAATTTTTCAGCAATAACTAGCATTGAAAAAATAAAAATTGTTGTAATTCTGTTTTTCAACTATCACTTCGGTCATAATATCAAATAAAAAAAGCCATTAAAACCAGAGTAAGTTTGCTAATACTTTCTTCCCGTCATTTTGATTTCAATTCTTTTGTTAACTGTTTTACAAATTTGTCTTTGTCTTTTTTGGCTTCCTTAATTGTCGCTTTTATGTCAGCAGGAACAGTTAAATATTTGTCCGACCAAATGTAAACTTCCATAATTATAGGAAATAAATCAATTCCTTTTTCAGTCAGTCTGTACAAAATTTTTGCCTTGCTGTCAGGGTGTGCTGATTTCTCAATAATGCCGTTTTCTTCCAATGCCTTTAGTCTCGATGCTAAAATATTGGTAGCAATGCCTTCTTCCGATTTTAAAAAGTCATTGTAGGTGTGTTTTTTGTGAAATATCAAATCCCTAATAATAAGCAAAGACCATTTATCGCCAAACACATCCAATGAACAACTCAATGGGCAGTCAGACCTTTTTTTACTTGTTTCCATAAAATAAACTAAAAATATTTAAAAATTAACTTGCTTTTTGAAAGTTGTTTTACATATATTTGCACTTGCAAAAAGCAAGCAAAGATAATTACTTAATTTAAAAACAACTAAAAATGAAACAAAATATTTTAGTAACTGGAGCTTCATCGGGGTTTGGGCTTCTAATCGCAAATGATCTACACAGAAAGGGTTTGCCTGTGCTAATTACACTACAACACTTTGCTTATGGCTTCTTAGAAAAAACAATACTTAAACAGTAAAGTATCGCTTAAATTATGAAATTATGATGACAACAAAAGCTCAAAGTGGCAACTACTCTTATAATTATAGGCCAACTAATAATATTAATCACTAAAAAATAAGTTATGAAAAAAATGTATTTAGCATTAATCCTATTAATTCTAACAATTTCAAATGTTGTTGCTCAAAATACTCCTTCGGATAAAATAGAAGGTGTTTGGTTAAGTGAAGAAAAAGATGTAAAAATTGAAATTTACAAGTCTGGGAATAAATATTTCGGAAAATTAATTTGGGGCAAAACAATGTATGAAGCTGATGGGAAAACCTCTAAAAAAGATGTGAAAAACAAAAATGAAAAACTTCGATCACGTAATCTAAAAGACTTGATAATGCTCAAAGATTTTGAGTACAATGATGGTGTTTGGGATGGCGGCGAAATTTATGATGCTTACAGTGGTAAAACGTATAGTTGTACAATGAAGTTAGAAAAGGGAAAGCTTAATATTAGAGGTTACATAGGTATATCTTTACTAGGAAGAACAGCTATTTGGGAAAAAGTTAAATAATAAATTAAAAAGAAATAAAAATGGAATTAAAAGGAAAAACAATATTAATTACTGGTGGAACAGCTGGAATTGGATTAGAATCTGTTAAGCAATTCTTGGCTAATGGTGCCAAGGTAATAATTACAGGTAGAAATCAAGAAAGACTTGATGAAGTAAAAAAGAAATACCCAAACATTACCACTATTAAAAGTGATGTATCAAATGCTGACGATGCGATTCAACTTTATAAACAAGTGAAAGAGTTGGGCGGAATTGACATTTTATACAATAATGCAGGGGTTTTAAGTGCCCCTATTAACCTTGGGTTGACTAATGACAAGCACATTCAGAACGCAGAAAATGAAATCAATGTAAACTACTTGGGAGTAATTCGTCTTAATAATCTTTTTTTAGATATGTTGAAATCAAGAAAAGAAGGTGCAATCATTAACACGACTTCAATTTTAAGTTATGTTCCATCAATATTAGAAGCAACTTATTCGGCATCAAAAGTAGCTTTGAGGTTTTATACAGAAACATTAAGAGTACATCTACAAGTTCTAAATAGCAACGTAAAAGTATTTGAACTATTACCGCCAGTAGTGGCAACAGAAATGACGGCAAGCAGAGAGGATAAAAAAATGACTCCTGAAAAGTTAGTCAACGCTCTTATTTCAGGTCTTAAAAAAGATATATTCACAATACGTGTGGGAGACACAAAGATACTTTACATTGTTAGCAGATTTTTCCCAAAAATTGCTTTTGGAATAATTAATTCTGCAAGTAGTAAAAAATCATTGCGTAATTAAAAAAAATGGTATCTATATATTTTAATGTACCAATTAAAATTTAATTAATTTATTCAAATAATTATTAGCTTGATTATCGATCTTTCTTGTTGTATATAAAATTTTTCATTCCTTTTATAGCTGCTACATTCAAATATATAACTGTCATGAAATATTATTTTAAAGTTTCAAAAAACATTAAAATTGGCAGTAAGTGTTCGATTGTAATCCCTGACAGCCCACCAAGAAACTCCTTAAGAAATTAAGGAGTTTTTTTTATGTCTTTATTTTTTCACATCTTTTATATCGATTTATTAAAAATCATTTGAATTGTTCTTAAATAATAGTTTTCTATCTTCGTATAAATACACAAATTAGCAATACATAAAATATGGCAAGCAGTTTCGTTAACATTAAAGAAATTGGTTTTTGGGCAAAAGATGCATTTATTGAAGCTATGCAATTATGCTTAATAAATGAAATTGAAACCCAAAAACTCGACTCAATAGAATGGATTAATGAATTCAAAACTGAATTGGCCATACAATCATTACCTATTATATTTGGAGGAATGTCAATGGAACTTGAAGAGTTCATTACTACTGATGAAAGAAAAGCTCAAATAATTGAATTGATTGATATAATAATTGAAAAAATTGTATCAACCGACAAATATATAACAGGTTCTAATTTATATGAAATGAGAAAAAGAGCTATAAATATAATTTGCGAAAGTGGAAAATTGGACTTTAATGATTCAAAAGAATTTGAAAAAGCAGTTAATAGCTCAGGATGGGAATTATCACTTGAATTATCAAAAGTTAAAGATAGGTATCAGCATTCATTTAAACTTTTAAGATTGTTAGTTAATGGAGAAATGAAGACAACAGCTTCTTCGCCGGAAACTTATTGGAATTATTAAAACAGTATTACTATAAATTAGGATCGTATTTAATTTGTTTGAAATGTTTATTTTCAATTTCTAATCGAAAACCAAAATCATTTTGAATATGATCATGCAAAAGGATTTCAGTATTAAAATCATCATTTTTATCAATACATATAGAAAAATCAAAAATACTTAATCCATCAAACCAATCTTCTCCAGCATTTGGAAGCTTATGCCTAAAATTTTCCTTATTGTAAAAATTAAGTAATTCTTCTTTTACTTCTCCTAGCCATAAAATATATTCTATTACTTTTTCTAATAAATATTTATCTGGCTCTTTTTCTGAAAAAATAAAAAAGGCTTCATCATTACCCCATACATCTTCATTGGGAAAATTTTTATCAAAGAGAATAATTTTTTTAATTTTTTCAGAAATTTTAATACCGTAACCATTATCAATATCTTTTGAGACAATAAAATCTTCAATATATAATTTCATTGATATTTTTTTATTTTTCTCAATTTTCATTTTATCTCAGTGTTATTAGGACTAATTAATCAGTATTTGGTTAAGCTAACATAGAAAAAACCAACTCTTACAGGAGTTTTTATAACTTCTTTTTTCTATCGGATGTTTATTAAATGAATCAAAAACCGCAAGAAATAGAACGATTTCTATTCTCTTTAACCATTTCCAGTTTATTAGAATTTGCATTAATAAAATACTCCTGCTGGTGCGAGCGTCTCACTCGTGTTTTTTTTATGCTTATTTTTGAGTTAATTTTATTTGTATCGGTATTTTAAAATCCTAATTTTTGTTTTATAAGTTTCCACAATGTTTTCATTATGCCTGTTTCTTCTTTTGAATAATAAACTTCTGTAATTTCGTCCTTGAAAATTTCGCCAGTAAAAAATTTGTTTCCCGAATCATCAAATCCTGAATTTATATCGTCATTTTTTTTCTGATAGTAACTTCTTTGAACTTCATAAAAATCAACTCGGTTTCCCCATTTTTCATAAACCGATTTACAGCCATCATAACTCCTTAAATAATCTCTGTAATTATGATCTATTTTTATATCCAATAAAATATCTCCTCTATTTTTCTCATAATTATCTTCAAAATCATCAATGTTTTCAGGAGTTATTATACCATCTGTACTCCAAACCGAATCCTTTATAAAGACATTCTCAACAATAGCAAACTCATAGTGATTAATTGGCATCATTCCGAAATCTGAGCTATGAAAAGCGATATAGTTTTCAATACCAAGCTCGTAAGCCAATTTCACAAAACTAAACTCATCTTTATAATCCAGTACTTCATATTTCTTTTTATCAAGAGCCATTGTTATTAATTCCCCAAACAGATATCCTGTCGGGTTGTAGATTGGTAGATATATAACTCCTTCTTTAACAAAATGTGGAATTGCTTCTGGAATTTCTAAATTATTTTCTTTAAAGATTAATAGCGATATATCTTGAGACATAAATTTTTGAATGTATTTATTTTAATGGTTTGAAAAGTCAAATCAAAATATAATTTATAATGATAGTTTATCCATTTTTCACGGTTATACACGAGCGAGATGCTCGCGCCAGTATGTGTTTCCCTTTTACGCACTTATCCATTATCTATATTTTTTTTATAAAATCGGATCATATTCTATTTGTTTAACAATAAAATTTTCAATTTTTAACCGAAAACCATAATCATTTTGGAGATAATCATGCAAAATAATTTGAGTATCAAAATTATCATTTTCATCAATGCTAATATAAAAATCAGAAACTTTTAAACCATCAAACCAATTTGTTGAAACATTACGAAGTTTATCTCTAAAATCAGCCCCATTATAAAAATCAAGTATTTCATCTTTTACCTGTCCCAACCATATTATATACTCACTTAATAATAACAAAATATAGAGATCCGGCTTTTTATCTGAAAAAATAAAACATGCTTCATCTCCCCATACAGCTTCATTCGGCACATTCTTATTTAAAATAACTATGTTTTTAATTTTCTCAGAAATTTTAATATCATAACTCCCACTATTAGTTTGAGAAATAACGAAATCTTCAATTATTAACTTTGTAGGGTCTTTTTTTATCTTAGAATCACGCAAATCTCTATAAATTTTAACATTCCAAATATCTCGACCATCTATTTCTGATTTTAATTCTTTTAATTCTGCTATTTGCATCATATTCATGTTGCTTTTTTCTAAACTTTTATCAATAATTTTAGAAGCAAATATGTTACTCCCTACCATATTATAAATCTTGGCTAGAATAAATTCTTCTTCAAAAGTTGGCTTCTTCACATCCTCTAAAAAATAGATGATATCATATAGTTCTTCAACACTTTTTTCGGAACCATTTGATTTTAAAAACTCAGCTTTAGCATCAATAAATTCTTTTGCTATCTCTTTCATTGATTTTATTTAAACAATATTAAGCTTATACCCTTTTCCGCGTATAACAACAATTTGGACATTCGGATCATATTCCAGTTTTTTTCTAAGTTTCGATATGAACATATCCAGACTACGGCCCACAATAACACCTTCATCTTCCCATATTTCTTTTTGCAGTCGGCTTCTCTCTATCGTTTCGTTAGGAGACAATGCAAAAATGAGCAATAAACGGGTTTCCGTTCCGGTGAGGTCTAATGTTTTTTCATTTATGATCAGCTTACGGTTCTTCGCATCAAATGCCACCGAGCCTAAAGTGAACCAACTAGTAGAATCATTAGGTAAAGTTACTTTCGGCTTAGCATGTCTAAAAAAAACAAATCCAACAAACGCTAAAAATGACAGGCCGCCGACCAAAAAACATGTATTCTTTGCTGTATAAATACCCAATGGTTTAAATTTGATATTAATCATGTAACATGCTTTGGGCTGCTTTCTTCCTTTACATGGTACAATATCATCTTTCTTATTTTCTGATATAGCATATCCATAAGCTACATTGGTATTTCCACAGTTCACTACGTTAACAACATAATCACGTGCGAGTGGATCTTGGGTTAACAAACGATGCGTAATATTCACTAAAGAGTCCGTTTGAAAAGTAAAATCATTCTCGAACCTGATCTGATACTCATTTTCAGCAATCTTTTTTATGGGAAGAACCCTTGATGTATTGTCTCCCGATTGTAAAAGTAGTTCATGTCCGATTCTGCGGAGCAAAATTTCCCTTCTTGCAATAGCAAAGTCTTCACTATCAGCCCTACTGAAAGCTATGCAGATTACTGATATAAACAAAAGCAATATTAATCCAAAGATGTACTTGCCTTTTCCAGATAGGGGATTTCGACTATAATGCATAGTGTCAAGTTTTTATTTACAAAGTTTACATTTTTATTTACAATCTAAACTCCTCAGGCTGAAATATATCAAAGTAATTTTGCTACAACAGCTTTAAAGATTGTGAAAAATAAAAAGAATGCCTTACATGAACAAGATTTATCAGTAGATAGATCTATTTTAATTAAACCTATAAAAAATATGAAAAAAATCATTTATGCGGTAATCTTACCGCTGGTTGTAGTAAGTGGATTAGTGTTTGCAAATTGCGAAATTAAAAATGAAACTCCTAAAAAACCAATTTCAAAGACACTCTCTATTGCTGAAAGGAAAGCCAAATTGAAAAAATGGGAAGCAACCCCTGATGGTGTAAAGTTCAAAAACTGGGAAATGTCTCCCCAAGGTAAAAAAGTGCTTGCCGGCGCTGCTAAAATAAGCAAGCATACCAATATGGAGGCTGTTATAACGTCTCTTTCTCTTCCGCCAGGATCACTATTGGGCTTCGGAGTGATGGCCAGGATTGATGGTGAAGATTATATTCTAAGATTTGAGCCGGAAAAGTCCCAACTTCAGCAATTGTACAGCCTGAAAGTTAACGACACAATAATTTTAAAAAGCAATGGTGTGTCATACGCGCCCAAGTATTCCTATCCAATAATATCGGGCAGCTATGTAGAACGAGATAATAAAGTAATTTTTAAACGTATCCCTCGCAAAGGCGGCTGTTAAGAATAAATTAATTAACCCTGCTGGCATGAACACCTCGTTCGTGAATACAGTTTATAAACAAGCGAGACGCTCATGCCAGCAGATTTAATTATTTTTCTTCCATTTTTCACTAAATCTTAATTTCGCCAGCTTCTCATAAAGATTTTTTAAACCGTAAGTCCCAACCATCCCATAATCACTTATAGTTTTTACTTTACCATTACTAAAAGTTATTTTTAAATCTCCTGTTTCGTCATCGGTATGCATTACATAATATTCCTTATTTAAATTTTCAAAATCACAGTAGTTTAAATATTCTTCTAATTTGTCAAATTCAGTTTTACTAATCTTTGTCGAAAATATTCCTTCTTCTTTACCATAAGTAATTTTTTCATTTTCATTGAAGTTATAATATCGAGCATTAAATACTGATAAGGAATCTCTGTTTAGCTTTAAATTATAAACCGGACAAGTACCAAAACAACCCGAAGTACTAAATTCAATTTTTGTAATTTTATTCTTTTTTGGATTTTCATTGTATTCAATAAAATTTCCAAATTTGAAAGTTAAAACAGTTCTTAATTCTGAATAACTTTTCTTTTGCCAATCCACTAATTTTTTCTTGTAAACAACTAAAAAAGGCTGAGAATCTATATATTCAACTTTTGGCACTATTGATTTTCCCCACTCTAAATCAATATTAAATATTTTGGTTTTATTTTTTCCAAAATTCATTACTACAATTGGCGAGAAACTACATGATTTTTCTCCTTCTCCATAACATGTATGATTATCTCCAATAGCGAGCAGGTCTGTGTAGCCATTATTATCAAAATCAGCTTTTGTATAAAATGTTTTGACATTAAGTTTATTTGCTAAAATCTTATTAATGCTATCATTTTCATGATTTCTATTAAAATCCTGAAGGCTTTTTAATTTATATTTTTTGTAATTTGTATCAATTTTTTGAATGAATTTCTCTATTTCTAATTTAGTTTTTAAATTGTCTACTTCTGATTGAATAGTTTGCGTTTTGATGAATTCAGTTTGTTTTTTACATGATGCAAAAACAAATACAATTAAAAATAATTTTATGATTTTCATTTTAAGTTTTTTAATGGCTTTTATACAATATTCCAAAAAACATATGAGCAATTCCAATGTTTTTTGTTCATTCGATAAAACTAAAGAAACTTAGTCATTCATTGGCGATTCTTTTGTAATTATTTTTTGAGGTTTTCAACTAAGGTTCCTAGCCGTTTCATCTTAAACAACTTCTAAAACCCTATAACAATTTTTAACTATATTTGACGTTGATTGTTTTATTTGGCAGCTTTTTTGCTGAAAAGAAAATCAAATCATCAAACCCAAATCTTAAAAATGAAAACAAACCTAATAACTCTTTTATTTGTATTTGCTGTTATAAATACGTTTGGACAAACTCCAGCCGCGTCAAAAACTACCAATACTAATAATAAAACTTTACCGCCTAGTGACCAAGTCACGAATAAAGCTGTAAGCGGGCTTAAAAAAGTTCCTTTAGATGAAGCGTCAATTTTAATTTATGATTACGACGGTGCTCTTTTTTCATATGATTTAGAATCTGAACAAATTGGCTGGACTGTAAAAGCGACAAGTCCTTTTACTGAAATGTGCGCCAATAAAGTAACTATCTCTAATGGCGTTGTGTACATTCCGTTTATAAACGGTGAAATTGTTGCAGTAGACAACCAAAGTGGTGATGTGTTTTGGAAATCAAGATTAGGAAATATCACAGATCAAATTGTTCTAAAAGATCAGGTTCCGGTTGTAAATAATGGAAAGCTGTATATAACTGCTCAAAATCAAAACGGAAGCAGTAATATTTATGCCCTTGACACAAAAGATGGAAGTTTAGCATGGACTTACAAGCTGGATACTCCAACTAATGACATTCCGATACTGTTTTTTAATAACAAAGTTTTTGTTCCAAGTGCGTCCAATTTATATGTCTTTGATGCCAATACAGGAAAAGTCCTTACTCAAAAAAGCTTTGACCAAAGCATGCACAGCAAACCTGTAACCGATGGTGAAAATGTATTTATAGCCAATGAAAAAGATGTACTTTTTGCGTTAACTCCAGATAAACTAGACATTTTATGGCAATTTAAATTACCCGAAGATCAATATAATATTAAAGAACGCATCTTTACTAAAGACAAAAAATTATATTTTGCTGCACAAGGCACAACAGTTTCTTCGGTATATGCGGTAGATTCAAAAACGGGAACTCAAATTTGGAAAAGGGATTTTCAAAATGATAATGTAGAATACATAACGGAGGACAGCGATAATATTTGGGGTTATACTAAAAAAGGAAGGCTTTTTCAGCTAGATATAAACAATGGTGAAATAGCATTTGAACTTAAATTAACAACGCAGCCTATTTCGAATATTGAATTTCCGGTTGATGATACTATATTTTATTATTGTGATGCCGGTTTAATTAAATTTGATTTAAGCACCAAAGATGAAGATTTATATTATATGCGAACTTCCATTAAAGATGATGTTTATACCGCATTTCTAAAAATAATTAGATAAAACAAAAAACTCCAAAGTCATTTGATTTTGGAGTTTTTCATTTAAAAAATGTTATTTATTATTTCATTAGGCTGATGTTGGTTAAACCTCCATCTGATAAGATTTCGGTTCCCACTATAAAAGCTGAATCATCTGATGCCAGAAATACAGCAGCGTTTCCAATGTCAGATGGAAGACCTTGTCTGCCTACAGGAGTAATATCTATCCACATTTGTTTTACAGCATCCAACTGTTCTTCCGGCACGATTTTTCCAAATACAGGTGTGTCTATAGATCCGGGAGAAAGTGTATTAACACGTATTTTTCTTGGCAATAAATCTAATGATAACCCTTTTGCCAATGATATAATTGCCGCTTTTGCAGCCGAATAAATAGCCATTCCCGGCACAGCCCTGTGTGCGGCACTCGACCCAATCAGTATTATTGATGCTCCATCATTTAAATATGGAAGTGCTTTTTTAACGGTAAAATAGGAGCTTTTCAAATTCAAATCCATATATCGGTCATAACCTTCTTCGGTAATATTTTCGATATCAGCCATAGGAACACCATCGACAATACCGCCGGCATTTACTACCAATACATCTATTTTTCCAAATTTATCATAAGTTTTTCTAAATATATTTTCTAAATCGCTGCTTTTGGTTACATCACCGGCAACACCTATAAAATCTGATTTTAAGGCCGCAACAGCATCGTTTAATGTTACTTCATTTCTTCCGGTTATAGTTCCAGAAGCTCCTTCGTTTTTAAATGCTTCGGCAATACCAAAACCTATTCCGCTATTACCTCCCGTAATTACGGCTACTTTATTTTTTAATTTGCTCATTTTTATAATATTAAATTATGTTACTGATGCAAATTTATGTCAGTTTAATTTATTTTAGTAACTTTGTAACTAAAAGTAACAGTAACCTTGAAGTAACAAAGTAACCTTATGGAATGTAATTTACGTGAGAAAGAGAAGCACAAAAAAGAGATGATGGCTGTGCAGGATTCAATGGATGTGTTGAGCGGAAAATGGAAAATATCTATTATTTCTTCTATTTGTTATTATAACAAAAGAAGGTTCTCGGATATCTTAAATGATGTTGTTGGCATTTCAAACAAAATGCTGAGTAAGGAATTAAAAGAACTGGAAGTAAATAAACTTATTAAAAGATTGGTTCTTGACTCACAGCCTGTAAGTGTTCATTATGTACTTACAGATCATGGAAAAACGCTGCAGACAATTATCAATAATTTGACTGATTGGGGTATTGAACATCGAAAAAAAATTATTGAGCAATAATTTTGGAGGTTTTTTATTAGCTATCAGTATAATCCCTACGGGATATTCTTTTATTTGGCTCTTATACTTTTCTACCGATATTTAACTCCTAACGGAGTATTTCGGAGAAATTAAATATCGGTAAATAAATAATGACTACTAGATATTTGTCCCGTAGGGACTAGACAAAATATAAATTATTCAGGTTCTTTTAAATTAGCCAATTTAAAAACAAAATCACCCTCTTCTTTATAAAGTAATTGAACATCTTCTATGTATTCCCATTTTATATTTATCATATAATTAATCAAATCTGATATACTCAAATAATTATATGCTCCAATTAAAACAGAAGCCTCAAAACCTTTAGAACCTCCATGCCAATTTTTTGGCAGATTTTTATCTTTAATAGATTTCACATTAAAAAAGAAATCTTTTTTATATTCAAATTGACTCAATTCATGAATTATTTTATCTTCATCTTCTGAAGAGGAAAACAAAATAATAATATTAATGACATTACTCATTTTCTATATTTCTTAATTGCTAATGTATAACTTATTGAATTGTTTTTAAAGAATCATAAACCTCACCCCTCCACCAAACAAATCTCAAAAATCGTTTTCCCATTCTCAGTTTTAAACGAAACATAACCACCATGCGCTTCAATAATATTTTTAGAAAGCGTTAAACCAATTCCGGCGCCTTCGTTTCTCGTGGTGAAGAAAGGAAGGAAAACTTTATTTTCGATTTCTTTTTCGATTCCGCTTCCGGTGTCGGTGATTTTAATGTAAGTTCTGTTTTCTTTGGCTTCTGCCGAAATTAGAATTTGTTTTTGAGTCGTATTTTTTAATGCATAGACAGAATTCGTTAAAAGATTAATGATAACCTGTTCCGTTTGTTGCGAGTCAACATTAATTGGTCGTTTTAGGGAAATTGAGTTTACAACTTCAATTCCGTCTTTTTTAAATAATGGATTCATGATTTGCAGACAATTTTCAATCAAAGGCTGTAATTCTGTTTTTTGTTTTTTTGGAGATGGGAGCATGGCCAGTTTTCGGTAACCTTCTACAAATTTTTGTAAATGATCGCTTCGTCTTAACATGGTTTCCACGCTGTTTTTGATGTCTTCTAAATCTTCTACCGAAAGTGAATCCTGTTCTACTAAATCCTGCAGGTTTTGACAAATAGAACGAATTGGCGTTATTGAATTTAGAAGTTCATGTGAGATCACTTTCATCAAATTAACCCACGCATCTTTTTCTTTTTTCTCTACTACATTTTGAATAGAATCGAGTAAAACGATACAATATTCACGTTCAAAAATCTCCGTTTTAGATGCCTGTAAAACAAATGTCTGTGCGGCTTGTTCGTTTATACTAATTTCGACCGACGTTTTTATTTCGTGAAAATTATCTTCTTCAATAATTTCACAAAGCGATGGTAATTGATTTTTAAGATATTTCCATTTTGAAACTTTGGGTACATTAAAATGAGACGAGAAATAATCGTTCATTAAAAATATATCCCATTCATTTTCCTGTTTTTCCAAAATGATAATTCCGGTTTCGATATTGTTTAAAATAGAACGGTAAATAATATCTTTTGAAATCTGTTCGTTTTGTCTGTTTTTTAGCGTATCGTATAATTGAAATAAATCACCGTAATTTTTATTGTTTTTATGTTTGGTAAAATCTGATGAAAAATCATCCTGCAGGATCGAAGAAATGGTTTTATCATAAATTAGAACAAAATTGCGAACATAAAAATACATTTCGCGAGTGAGCAGAAAAACAATAAAAAAGCCAAATATACCCGTAAAAAGCAAATCGATTTTAAAGAAATAAATCGAAATTTCTATCACCAAGATAATAGCAATTAATCGAAAAAAAAGCAGTTTATAAGTTTGCAGTGTTTTAAACATACTAGTTAATATTGATATTATATTTCTCTAAACGTCTGTACAAAGAACCTCTTGACAAACCTAGTTCGTCGGCAGTTTTGCTGATATTATTATTGTGCTTAAGAAGCGCTTTTTCAATCGTCGCTTTTTCTACAGACGAAAGTTGAATATAATCTGGGTTTTCATCATAAGCTGTTATGGTTTCTAAATCTAAATCAGAAACTGTGATTGTGTTATTTTCACAAAGAATAACCGCACGTTCAATTTTATTTTCCATTTCGCGGATGTTTCCGTTCCAAGCGTGTTTTTCAATTTGTTCCAAGACTTTTTTGTCGAAAGTAATTTCACTTCTTCCGTATTTTTCAATCATTTTATCGAGAAGATATTCTGCCAGCGGGATTTTATCTTCATTTCTTTCGCGCAGCGGCGGCAGTACGATCTCCATCGTATTAATGCGATAATACAAATCTTCTCTAAAGCTTTTATCAGCCACTTCCAGTTTCAAATTCAAATTAGTTGCCGTAATTATTCTAACATTCAAAGGTCTTGCTTTAGTTTCACCCAATCTTGTTACGGTTTTGGTTTGAATAACCTGCAATAATTTAGATTGCAAATGCAGCGGAACATTTCCTATTTCATCTAAAAAAATAGTTCCGTTCTGCGCCATTTCAAAACGTCCAGGCGTATCCATTTTTGCATCGGTAAAAGCGCCTTTTGCATAACCGAATAATTCGCTTTCAAAAATATTCGAATTCAGCGAACCTAAATCGACGGCTATAAACGGATTGTTTTTTCTTTCGGATTGGCTGTAAATATGATGTGCCAAAACAAATTTCCCTGTTCCGTTTTCTCCAAGAATTAAAACATTGGCATCAGTTTTAGCGACTTTATCTGCCAGCGAATATGCTTTTTTTATTATTTCAGAAGTGCCGACAAAAAAGTCATTATCGGTTTCAATCTCTTTGTTCTTTTTTTGTTCTTTTCGGGATTTATCAACGGCTTGTTTTACAGATTCTAAAAGCTTTTTGTTTTCCCACGGTTTTAAGATATAATCAAAAGCACCAGATTTTAAGCCTTCAACAGCAGTTTCTACTTTTCCAAAAGCGGTCATTAAAATCACAACCGTTTTCGGCGAAAGCGTTTTTATTTCTTTCAGCAGATATAAACCTTCTCTTCCATCCTCAAAACCTATTCTGTAATTCATATCGAGCAAAACGACATCGATGGCATTTTTTGACAATAATTCGACTATTTTTTTCGGATTATTGAGTGTGTGAATGTTCTCAAAATACTTTTTCAGGTAGACTTTTGATGCAAAAAGTATGTCTTCCTGATCGTCGATGATTAATATTGATGCGTTTGTCTTTTTCATTTTTGTTCGGTTTTGGACAAAAGGTGTCCAATTGTGGACACTATAGATTTTTTTCGGAAAATAAAATTTTAAAAATAAGGCAGTTACAAAGTTTAAATTTCTGGCATGAAAATCACATTTAGACTTGTAAATCATTAATTATTAACGCCTTCCTGAAGTAAAAATAACAAAATAAATATCTATAAATCGCATTGTTAATTATCTTAATTTTCGGGTGTGTTTCTTTTGCTTCAGAAGACAAAAAAATCAGAAAACGAATAGCAATCAAACATTAAAAAATCAATTATGATTACGATCAAAAAACTTTCAAAAATTTTTAGAACCGAAGAAGTAGAAACAAATGCTTTAAGCGAAATTTCATTAACCATAAACGAAGGCGATTTTGTCTCCATAATGGGACCGTCCGGAAGCGGGAAATCAACTTTATTAAATATCATCGGATTATTAGACAGCGCTTCTGGCGGAAGTTATGAATTGCTGGGACAGGAAATGATTGGCCAAAAAGAAAAATTAAAATCGAAAGCCCGAAAAGAAAATATTGGGTTCATTTTTCAGAATTTTAATTTAATTGATGAATTATCGGTTTATGATAATATCGAACTGCCATTGATTTACAATAATGTTCCGTCATCTGAAAGAAAGAAAAAAATAGAGCATATTGCAAGTGTTTTAGGTATTTCACATCGTTTGAAACATTTTCCGCAGCAGCTTTCGGGTGGTCAGCAGCAGCGTGTAGCCGTTGCAAGGGCTTTAATTAATGACCCGAAAATTATTCTTGCCGATGAACCTACAGGAAATCTGGACAGTAAAAACGGAAATGAAGTAATGGAATTATTGACAGATCTTCATGCTGCCGGTTCTACGATTTTGATGGTGACGCATTCTGATTATGATGCTTCTTTTTCGCAAAAAATAATTTTGATGAAAGATGGCGTTATTCTTTCTGAGAAATTAAATCAGAGAAATGTGGACGTTTTAGTAACTTCTAAAAACTAAGGTCATGCTGAAAAATTGGATTAATGTTTTTACGTATCATATAAAAAACAATAAGCTGTTTACGGTTTTGAATGTTTTGGGATTAAGTATTGGAATTGCGGGTTTAATTTTTGCGATTTTGTATTGGAATGAGGAATATTCATATGATAAATGGAATCCCGAAAAAGATAAAACGTATATTGTTCTAAATGATATTGGTAACGAAAGTGTTTGGGCTACAAACTCCCCAATAACTGCTCCGGCTTTAAAATCTTCTACTTCTTATTTAGACAATTATTGCTATTTCAGAACGTATTATACTAAGGAAATTATAACCTATAATGGTAAACAGGAATTAGTCGATAAGATTTTTTCTGCACAAAGCAGTTTCTTTTCTTTTTTCCCTTTTGAATTTATTCGCGGCAATAGAAAAACGGCTATTCATGATCGCAATAGTATTGTTTTATCTGATGAAACTGCAGCTCGTTTGTTTAAAGATGAAGACCCAATGGGAAAACAGGTTAAGTATGCTGATCAATTTTTTGTTGTTCGCGGAGTGTATCGTTTATCTGGAAAATCGGTTGTTATGCCGGCAGCAATTACTACTATTGTTGAAGACGAACTGAAAAAAAATAGAGAAAGCTGGGGTTTTAGTTATGGTTTAATACTTAAACTGAAAAAACAAAGTGATACAACTGCTGTCATCAAAAAGTTAGATGAAATTTTTATGGAACAAAACTATAAAAAACAGGCTAAGGATGAAGGATTATCACTTGATGCTTTTATAAAAATGTATGGTGATCCTGTAAAAGCACAATTGCTTCCTTTAAATGGATCCAGACTTTCTAAGGGAAATTATCCTTTTCCTGAGGGAACCGGAAATCTTCAGTTTTTGAGAATATTAATGGGTTTATCGATACTTATTTTATTATTGTCGATTGTAAATTATATTAATCTGGCGACGGCAAATGCAGTAAAACGTGCAAAAGAAGTTGGCGTGCGAAAAATTGTGGGCGCTGCAAAATTTCAAATTATTGCCCAGTTTGTATTTGAAACGATATTGATTACGCTTTTTTCGCTTTTACTGGCATTGGTAATAGTGGAGCTTTCGCTGCCTTTTTACAATTCTTTTTTAAATAAAAATCTGGTTCTTATTGGATCTCAATTTTACCTGCAGTTAATTTTAATATTCTTTCTTGTTGTATTTGTTTCCGGAGTTCTTCCTGCAGTATATATTTCAAATTTTGAAGTCTTGAAGGTTTTAAAAGGAAATTTTTCAAGAAGCAAAAATGGTGTCTGGCTTCGCAATGGTATGTTGATCCTACAATTTGCAATAGCGGCCTTTTTTATTATTGGCTCTTTTATAGTTTACAAACAAGTAAGTTATATGGCCGAAAAGGATTTGGGTTTTAAAGGCGCGCAGGTCATAGATATTTCTTTTAAACCCCAAAAAGGGAAAGAACAATTTGAAAGATATAAAACTATAAGGCAAGAGCTTTTAAAAATAAAAGGTATTGAGGCAGTTTCGACAGGAACATTTTCTATTGGAAGTGGAAACAATTCTTGGTCGGGCATGCATTATAAAGCAAATAAAGAAGTTATAACACAGCAAATGGGAATTGACTTTGGGCTTTTGGATATTCTGGGAATAAAGATAATTAAGGGAAGAAATTTAAGTGACAAATTAGCTTCAGACAGTATTTCTAATATTTTGCTAAATGAAGCTGCGGCTAAAACCATGCAAGAAAAAGATCCTGTAAACAAGGAAATAACCTGGAATAACCACAAATTTAAGGTCGTTGGAATTGTAAAGGATTTTAATTACTTCGGTCTGGAACATACAATTGCCCCAATGATTTTCTTTCACATCAATGCATACAATTCTTCAGAAGAAGAAATCAAAACTATTTCTGTTAAGATTGCACCGCAGGAAATGTCTAAAACGATCGCTGCTCTGGATAAATTTTGGAGAGCAAAAGTAGATACCAAATATCCGTTTGAATATAATTTTGTTGACTCAAACTTTGCCCGAACCTATAAAAAGTATGAAAATCAAAGTAATTTATTTTCACTTTTAAATGGGATTGTAATTCTAATTGCCGTTTTCGGGTTATTTGCTTTGGCTTCTTATTCGATGGAAAGACGTTTAAGAGAAATTGCAATTAGAAAAACTTTAGGTGCAGAAACGAATCTTTTATTAAAAGAATTATCAAAGCAATATGTAGTTTTCTGCGTAATTGGTTTTTTAATCGGGATAATTCCAGCTTACCTTTTACTGCGAAAATGGCTTGAAGATTTTGCTTACAGAATTGATATTCCGTTGCTTCCGTTTTTAGTTGCGTTTGCCTTTTTAATGCTTCTGACTTTGACAATTGTTTTGGCAAAAGCGTATCAGGTAACTAAAATTGATATTTTGAAATATTTAAAATACGAATAGTATATTCTCTAAAATATTAAGCAAAGACTCCTTTAAATATTGGAGTTTTTGCTTTTTACCTTTTTGAAAAACAATTTAAATAATATCTTATTTTTTTATTCCTTAGATATATGCAACTGAAGATTATTTTCTTTAACGATTTTCAAAAATAAATAAAGGTTTTCTACACAATCAAAGTTCCAAAAATTCATTTTGTATTTATCTATATTTTTCACCAAATATTCCATTTGATTTAAAACCCAATCCAACTCAGCTATTGTAATTTTTTCATAAAACAAATTCCAATCCCATCCTTCTCCTATTTGATAATCTCTAATAAATTTCGGGAGTTGTATAAAACTTACTCTCTCAGCTAAAAAGTGATTAATTTGATTGAAATATCCATCCCACAAGCTAAAATGGTAAATTTGATTTTCTCCTTGTCGAAGCTGAATAATCTCATGCGAATTTGGTCCTTTCTCAAAAATATTTAATTTGAACTCGGTATCTTTTTCATTACAATACAAACGTATTTCACTTTCTCCTAAAAAATTAGAATAAAAATCCAATTGTACATTTTCAAATTTCATCTTTATTACTTTGTTTCTGATTAAATAAAAAACATTTAAAATATTCTTCTCAAGATTATATGATTGTCATCCTTTTTTTGAGAATCTAAATTTAAGTCTTTCCAATACTCTTCCATAAAACTCAAAAAATCTTTGTTGGATGAATTTGCTATTAAAAATTGTTTAAAATCAATTTCCTTATTAAAGGTAAGATGAACATCTGATTTATCATTAAGCTGCTTATCCCAATGAATTCCTAAATAAAATATATCATCACTATTAACGTATTTCCTTCTAAGAATACCTTTTTTAATTTCATCAAAATCTGGAAATTCCGGTTCCTGATTATCTTGTTCAATATTCTTTTGAAAATCAAAGTAATCTCCACATAAAATGTCTCCTGAATCAAGTAGTTTATATTCTTTGGTTTGTTTATTAAACGCTACAGGACCAACGCCAACCAAATGCCCTCTTTCATCATCATCTTCATAATATTTATGTTTATAATAGGCAAAAGTATATTTTTCAGAATCTTCTACTTTATAAATTGTATAATCACTTCCTATTTCTTCGTCGACAACTTTTTGAGCAAGTTTAGTATCCATTTTTTTTAATCCATATTAGAGAAGATTAAATTAATCATTTAAACAAAGATATCTTTCAATAATGCTGTTTTTTAGCCATAAAAAAAACTCCAATAGAATTGGAGTCTTTTTATAAAATCAATTTGAACTTTTTACCAAGGACTAACTCCCGTTTCATCTTCAATGTCATTACTAAAGAATTGTCCAGTCGGTCCATTTTCATCTATTACGGTATGTTTGATAATAAACGATGCGGCACTTTCAACAGTTCCAGGTCCGCTATGATGATTAAAATCTGTTGCGGTATAACCCGGATCGATTGCATTTACTTTAAAAGACAAATCTTTTAGTTCATAAGCCAGTACAATCGTATATGCATTTAATGCTGTCTTTGAAGTTCCATAAGCTGCCGATTTGAAATCGTAATATTTCCATGATGGATCACTATGCAAAGTCAAAGAACCAAGTCCTGAAGTAATATTACTGATTCTCGGACTGTCTGATTTTTTAAGTAATTCTAAAAAAGCCTGAGTAACACTTATAACACCAAAAAAGTTTGTTTCAAATACATCTTTAATGTCTTTTACGCTGGTATCTGAAGCGGTTTGAGGAAACTGGCCGCCGCTTATTCCCGCATTGTTAATCAGAATATCTAATTTTCCCTGCTCGCTTTCTACAATATTCTTTGCTTCTAAAACTGAATCTGGATTGGTAACATCAATCTCAATGGCTTTAATGTTTTGAAATCCATCTCCATTTAATTCTTTTACAACTTCGTTTCCTTTTTCAAGATCGCGGCTTCCTAAATAAACAAACAATCCTTGCTTTGAAAGTTGTTTTGTGATTTCTAATCCTATGCTTCTATTTGCTCCTGTTATTAATACTGATTTCATTTTTAATTTGTTTTAAAATTATAATACAAAGTTGGTTACTTTGAAAATGGAATCATTTGTCATTTGGCAAAAAGCAATTTTAACTGATGTTTTTTCTAATTCTGCTTAATGATGATTGTGTAATCCCTAAATAAGAAGCTACATAAGATAACGGAATCCTATTGATTACATTTGGATAAATTTTCAAAAACATTAAATATCGTGTAGTGGCATCTTCTGAAACCAGCGGACTTCTTCTTTCTACTTTTTGTCTCAATGCTTTTGAAATAATCCTATGTACTATAGCATCCCAGCCAATAATCGTTGCTAAAAGTTCTTTCCAGTCTTTTTTAGAAAAAACCAGCAGTTTACAATCCGTTATTGCCTGCACATAAGCATTGGAACAAATATCATTGTCAAAACTCTCCATATCGACAACCAAATTATTTTCGTCGATAAAGTATTTGGTAATTTCTTCACCTCTATTGTTGTAATAACAAACGCGGGTAATTCCGTCTAAAACAAAACCGACTTGTTGAGCAATTTTACCAGCTTCCGAAAAATATTCATCTTTCTTAAGTTCCAATACAGTTGCTTTACTCGCAATTAAATCCAGCTGATGCTGATTTAAAGTCCCAAACTGCAATATATAATCTATAAATTCTTTCATAGAGGCAAGTTAATCAAAGTTATTAGTGCAGAATTTGTCATTTGGCAAAAATGATTCAAAACATAAAAGTTATTTTCCCTGTAATAAAAATTGTCTTTTGCATTTTTAATTGTTTTAAAATTATAATGCAAAGATCAGCCGAACCCTGAAGTTGTTTTTAGTCGTTTTGGACAATTGGTTAGCCAAAATGACGACTCTCAATTAATCTCCACCACAGCCGCCACATGAGCTTCCGCACGAACTCCCACAAGAACTGCCGCACGAGCTTCCACCAGAACTTCCACATCCTGAACCACTGTTTGATGATATAAAGTTGTTATTTGCAGGCATAACCAAAGGCATAAAAGAAACTGCCAGACCTCCGTATAAGAAATAATTCCACTGCCAGTCTTGTTCAACATTAGTATTACTTTTTCCTTCTTTAAAAGAGGAGTGAATTGTATGAAAAAATAAATAGTTCACTACTTTCTTATAGTAACGATAAGAGATAGCAGCTAAAATTATGGTTATAATAACAATATTAGTTACAGCCTTATCTCTGGAAATTCCTGTAATAATTCTGCTAAAGCCTATACTTAAAAGAAGTCCAAAAACCAGCAACGCTGTTTTTATGATAAATAAAAATTGTTTAGAATCTAAAATCGTTTCTCTAATTTTTTCAACTCCTTTTTTTAATTGTTGAAATATTGGTTTGTTTATAATTAACTGATGTAACTGTAGATAAGAAATTAAATCATATTCTTTCATGATTTCAATAACACAATTCTCATACTGATTATTTGTTAGTGTATCATCGATTAAGTTTAATTTATTGCCTGTAACCTCAATTCTTCTATTTTCAATTAAATTATTTACGACTCCATGAATTACATAGTCTAGATTATTTTTTTGAAAGAAGACCAATTCTAAAGGTGTAAGATTACTAATGATTAATTTAGGCTTAATTTTTTCAATCAGCGAATCACAAGTTTTCTTGACAAATTGCATTAATAAAAATGTTACTAAAGCAAACAAGAATATGTAATACCATGCAAAATATGGATTATCAATTTGAATCAAAATTGGTTTTAGAAGAAGAGAAATAGGAAAACTTAAAAGTATAAATGCACCTAAGAAAATTATTTTTAATATTCCGAGATTATAATTAGCGTTGTCTAATTGAAGTGAATCCATTGGATTTCTAAGAGTCCAAATTTCTTCAGGCTGTTTTCCAAAATTTAATTCATATAAGTTTTTAGTAACTTCTTTTGCTTTATGGAATTTCTCATGTTCAGCCTTATTATGTGTTGATGGAATATGCTCAATTCTTTTTGACAAAATAGTGCAAAGATCAGAATATGAATTTGTAAAAATTAAATGCTGATGCCAGACAATATCAACAATTTCTGAAGGAGAAACCATTTCGCTTGAAGTTGCTGCCAGATACATGAATTTTTTATATTCTAAAATCGCTGTTTTAGTAAAATAAATAGTCCAACTATTTTCGAATGCTAATCTTGTTGAAAATCCGTATTGATCATTTGGGTTGTCGAGATCAAAATTTTCGATTTGATTCCAAAGTTGTATATCCATAAAAAATTAAAGTTCTTTCGTTAAACGATCTAACTCTTTCAATAAAGTCGGCATTCTAAATTCGCCCGCCATAGTTTCAACTTTTTGGAAAGCTTCTTCTAAATCAATTCCAATAGATGTTACAAATAATGGTTTTGCGCTGTCGCCTCTTAACAAAGGCTTTTTATCTTTTTCGATACTTGCAAAATTAGTTTTAGCGACACCAATAATCGGAATTTTACTATTTAGCTTTTCATATAAGCGTCCGCCTAATCCATATTTTTTATCATCATCTAAATATACGAATCCGTCCACAATTATAGCTTCTATATTTTCCAAATCAATCTGATTTAACAAACTGATAATACACGGAAGTTCTCTTTTGTAAAATTCTCCTGGGATATATTCTGAAACATTATCAATTATTTCTGTGTGAACTTTAAAGTTTTTGTCTTCATTCCAATTCTCAAATTCAAGGCAGACAGTTTTTGCTTTATTATCAAAATAATAAGTATCGAAGGCTAATATCATTTCTATTTTTACTCTTTAAACTCTTAATGAACCACGGAAACCTCTCGCGGCATAATATGAATCAGCACCATTGTGGTATACAAAAACGGTATCATAACGAAAATCTGAAAAAATTGCTCCGCCAAGTTTTCTGATGTTTGTGGGAGTTAAAATCCAGCTTGATGTTTTGGTATCAAATTTTCCCAATTTTTGAAGTTCGTGATATTCTTCTTCATTCAAGATTTGAATTCCCATTTCTGAAGCCATGTTTACTGCACTGTCTTTGGGTTTATTTTCTTTTCTTTTTTCTAATGCTTCGTGATCGTAACAAATACTTCTGCGTCCTTTTGGGCTTTCTGCTGCACAATCATAAAAAATATACTCATTTGTTTTCTCATCAAAACCCACAACATCTGGCTCGCCTTCGGTTCTTTCCATTTCGTCAAGAGACCAAAGTTTTTCAGGATTAGCTTTTAGTTTTGACTCAACTTTTTCCCATTCTATATTTTTATGACGATGTTTATTATTTTCAAAACGTGCTTCTAAAACACTTAATAATGATTCTTGCTGTTCTGGTGATAATTTATTTTTTTGACTCATCTTTCTTTATTTTATGTTATCACAAATAATTTTAAAAACTTATATGCATATCTCTAATCATTAAGTCCTTTACCGTCTAATATGTTTGAAATATTTTTTTCTACTCTCGCCTCTCTGGTTTTGGATTGTTTCGGTTGCGAAAAATGGAGCAGATAAGCTCTTTGTCTTCCTGGGGTTAAAGCATGAAAAGCTTTTTGGAGATTTGGCATTTCATCTAATTTCTTTTGAAACTCTTCGGAAACAGCAAATTCGGAAGTTTTTTTCAGCTCCACTTTCAAACCTGCTTTCTCAATTTCTATTGCTTGATAAATATATGTTTTTAAAACAGTTTTCAAATCAACTATTTCGTGAAGATTCGTAAATCGTATTTGACGAGCTGCCTGGACATTCTCAGATTGTTGAATCAAAATACCATCTGTATCTTTTAACAAAGCCCCTTTAAAAAACAAAAAGGCACAATATTCTTTAAAATAATGAATTAGTACGACGTTATTTTCTTTATAAGTATAGCAAGGAACTCCCCATTTTAATTCTTCAGACAACTGACAATCTAGGACAATTGTCCTCATTATTTCTAATTCTGCCTGCCATTTCTTCGCTTCATCAAAAAAGAAGTCAACTTTTGGATTTGCATTAACTTGTGACATCCCAAACTTTTTTTAAATTACTCTTTCAAAATAGGAGAAAGATTTAAATTTAAAATTAAAACTTTTTTTTGATTTAATGGTACATTTAAAAGTCCAACAAAATAGAACGATATATTATCTAAAGATAAAATAGAAATGAAATAGTTATAAAACCTAAAAATTAACAAGCAAAAAATAAGATTTAAGGCATTATCTATCTAAAAATACAACTTATACAATTTTGATATAAAAGAAAAGAATACGCTTCGATATTTAGCGCATTCATATCACAACAGTTTTTCAGTTTTTGGAGATTCTAACGTAAAAATATTGCCTGCGGTTTCAACCGCAGGTTTGTGCTGCATGACTGTTTCGCATTTCCAAAAATGTTCTAAAAACAAAAAATCCTCATCAACTAAATGATGAGGATTCTTCAAAAGAAAGGCGACGACATACTCTCCCACAATGATGCAGTACCATCTGCGCAGGCGGGCTTAACTACTCTGTTCGGGATGGGAAGAGGTGAG
>NZ_FQWW01000010.1 GCF_900129795.1 Flavobacterium sp. CF108
ACAGCATTAGTTCCATCAGATGTAAATCTGACAACTACTACTGCAGATCCGACAGGATATTTAGTTTTAAACCCGGACGGAAGTTTAACATTAGGTGCAAATGCTCCGGCAGGTACTTACCAGTTAACTTATACGATCTGTGAGAAACTAAACCCAGCAAACTGCAGTTCAAACACAGTAAGTGTAACAGTAGGAGCGCCGACACCAACACCAGTAATTGATGCAGTAACAGAAACTACAGCATCAATAAACGGAAATACAGGAGGCACAACAATAGCTTTAACAGCTAACGATACCTTAAACGGAAACCCGGTTGTAATCGGCACTTCAGCAGGACAGGTAACCTTGACAGCAGTGAGTGTTCCAACAGGATTAACACTAAATGCAGACGGAACCGTAACAGTTGCACCAAATACACCGGCAGGAATCTACGATGTAGAATACCGTATATGTGAGATTACAAACCCGACAAACTGTGATGCAGTAATTTCTAAAGTTGTAGTAATTAGCGGTGCAGTATTACAAGCAATTGATGACGTAGTGGGATCAGTAGTTGGAGTAAATCATCCTCAAACCATTATTAATGTTTTTGATAATGATACTAACAACGGATTACCAGTTGTTGCAAATGATATGAACCTTTCAGTTGTAACTCCAGATCCAACAGGATTCTTAACATTGAACCCTGACGGAACAGTTACTTTGGGAGCAAATGCACCAAGAGGAACATATGAATTGACTTATCAGATTTGTGAAAAATTGAACCCAACAAATTGTAGTTCAGCTTCGATTAAAGTAACAGTTGATGAACCAACAATGACAGTAACAGCAAGTAGTTATTGTTCTAATAACGTTCCTTATGTAACATACAATGTTGTAGCAGATAATTTCACACCTACTAATTTGTTAACAATTCAATGGGTTGATAGTGCAAATAATGTAGTGGCTACTCAAACTAACTTGCCATTAAGCGGAAATATTTTATGGCCGGGTGCAGCTATTGATAGTAGCGGAAACGGAGTAGACTGGCCGGGATGGATAAACACAAATGGTCAATGGACAGAAGGTGCTGATGGATTTGAGAAAACAAGACCAGCGGTTACAATGGTATTATCATTAAACCCAACAGTTAGTGTGCTGGTAAATTACCCAGCAGCTACAGCAGATTGTAATGCAAGACCAACTTTTGCTATCCAAGCAAATAACGATACAGCAGGACCAATAGATATTAGCAAAGGAATCAGCGGAGGTATAAATGTATTTAATAATGATACACAAAACGGATCAGCAGTTATTCCAGCAAACGTAACTTTAAGTACAGTTACTCCAAATGCTAATTTAATTTTGAATGTAGATGGTACAGTTGATATTAAACCTGGAACACCAACGGGAACTTATCATTTGACTTATCAAATATGTGATGCTTTAAGTTCATCTAATTGCAGTCAGGCAGTTGTAACTATTGAAGTCTTGAATACAGTTATTCCGGTTACACCAACAAAACCAATTGTGGCTAACAATGACGGAGTAATATCGGTTGATGGAATTAATGGTTCTCTTGAATTCATAAATGTTTTAGATAATGATTTACTAGACGGATTGGCAGTTAATCCTGCAGATGTTACGATTTCAAACACATCTAACAATACAAATTTTGAATTTAATGCTGACGGAACCGTAAATGTAAAACCAAATACACCAGGCGGGTCTTATGAAATTACATATGAAATTTGTGAGAAAGCAGCAACGACAAGAAATTGTGCTTCAGCAACATTATCAGTTTTTGTAGAAGTTCCAGGAATTGCAATTGTTAAAACGGCAGTGTTTAATGACGATAACGATAACAAAATTGCAAATGCAGGTGAAACAATTACATACAAATTCGTAGTAACAAACACAGGAAATGTACCGTTAACAGGAATTACAATTTCAGATCCACTGCCGGGAGTGATCGTTTCAGGACAAGCTATTAGTTTAGCTGTTGGCGAATCAAACGATACAAACTTTAGTGCAGTTTATAAAATAACACAAACCGATATTAATAACGGAAAAGTTACCAATCAGGCAAGTGTTAAAGGAAGCAGTGCAAAAGGAGTAGTGGTTGAAGATATCTCAGACGATTCAGGTATCAATGGAGACAAACCTACAGTAATAACATTAAACGGTTGTGAAATCAATGTTCTTAACGCATTCTCTCCAAATGGAGACAGCAAAAATGAACGATTCTACATTCAGGGATTAGAATGTTACCCAGATAATACAGTAGAAATCTACAACCGCTGGGGTGTTTTAGTTTTCGAAAAGCAAGGTTACAATAATGAAGACAGAGTATTTAAAGGATATTCAGAAGGGCGCACAACTATGAAACAATCAGAAGGATTGCCAGTAGGAACCTATTTCTATATTCTAAAATATAAAGACAGCGGTTCAAACCCTCACGAAAAATCAGGTTATTTATATATCAATAAATAAAAATTATAAACGGCTTAGTATAAGTTAAGCCGTTTTTAAAACTCTTATAAATGAAAAAATTAGGCTTAATTTTCATGTTTTTTACAATTGTGTGTTCTGCTCAGCAAGACTCTCAATTCACACAATATATGTATAATACAATCGAAATCAATCCGGCATATGCAGGTTCGCGCGGCGTATTAAGTGCTTTCGGTTTATATCGTACACAATGGGTTGGACTTGACGGAGCGCCGGTAACAAGTACTTTTTCAGTAAATACACCTCTGGACAATAGTAAGTTAGGATTAGGAGTTTCGCTGGTAAATGATAAAATCGGACCAACGACTGAAAATACTTTGTCTGCAGATTTGTCTTATAGCGTTCCAACTTCGGAGTCATTTCAACTTTCATTTGGTATAAAAGCCACAGCAAATCTTTTCAATCTTGATAAAACCAAATTAAGTTATGAAGATCAAAATGATGAGATGTTTCAGGATTTAAGAAACAAGTTTACACCAAATATTGGAGCCGGAATTTACTGGCATTCAGATCGTGCTTATTTAGGATTATCAGTTCCAAATTTTATCGAAACAAATAGATACGATGATAACGATGTTGCCATCTTCAAAGAAAAAATAAACTACTATTTCATGGCAGGTTATGTTTTCAATTTAGATCGTTTAGAATACATAAAATTCAAACCGGCATTGTTAACAAAAATGGTAGAAGGAGCACCTTTGCAGGTAGACCTTTCAGGAAATTTTATGTTTAATGACAAATTTGTCGTGGGGCTTGCTTACCGTTGGAGCGCTTCTGTAAGTGCAATGGCAGGTTTTCAGGTTACAAGAGGAATGTATATAGGATACGGTTATGATCACGAAACCACACGTTTACAAAAATACAATTCGGGATCACATGAAATTTTCCTTCGTTTTGATTTCTTTAATAACTACAGCAAACTAACCTCACCAAGATTCTTTTAATATTTAAATATGAAGATGAAAAATTTAATTTATTCCTTTTTGTTCTTTTGCTATTTCTTCAATGTAAATGCACAAACTGCCAGTATAAAAAATGCAGATCAAAAATATGATAATTACGCTTACGCGGATGCTATAAAAGCGTACGGAAGTTTAGTAAAAAAAGGAGTTAAAGAAGAAAGAATATTTCAAAGACTTGGTAATTCCTACTATTTCATAGGAGAATTAGAAGAAGCCCTAAACTACTATCAGGAACTATTTAATTTAAATGAGAACCAGGAAGCTGAGTATAGGTACAAATATGCTCAATGCTTAAAATCAATTGGGAATTACCGTAAAGCAGATGAAGTTTTAGAAAAATTCAGCCAAAAAGCACCTTCAGATAAAAGAGCCATTTTGTTTTTAAAGAATAAAAGTTATCTGGAAGATATTAAAGCAAATTCAGGCCGATTTGATATTGCCGATGCCGGGGTTAATTCAAAAGATTCAGATTATGGAAGTACAATTTTAGACAATAAATTAGTATTTACATCTGCAAGAGATACAGGTGCGATTATCAAAAAGAATTTTAAATGGACAAACAAAGCCATTTCGACCTTATATACAGTAGAATTAAATGCTGACGGAAGTATCGAAAAACCAGTACTATTTCACAAAAAAAATTTAAAAGTAAACTTCAATCAATCGACTCCGGTTTTTACAAAAGACGGACGAACCATGTATTTTACCAGAAACAATTCTGTAAACGGTAAAAGAAGACAAAACGAAAATAACATTACGTTTTTAAAACTTTATAAAGCAGTTTTAATTGATAACGAATGGAAAGAAGTTCAGGAACTTCCTTTCAATAGCGACGAATACAGTGTAGCACATCCAGCCTTAAGTCCTGATGAAAAAACATTGTATTTTGCGTCAGATATGCCCGGAACATTTGGACTTTCGGATATATTCAAAGTAAGTATAGCTGCCGATGGAACTTTTAGTACACCAGAAAATTTAGGACCTGAAATTAATACAGAAGGAAGAGAAACATTTCCTTTTATTTCAGATGAAAACGAACTTTATTTTGCCAGCGACGGAAGACCAGGTTTGGGCGGACTTGATATTTATGTTTCAAGAATAACCAAAGAAGGTTTATTTGATGAAGTACTAAATGTTGGAGAACCAATAAACAGTAAGCAAGACGATTTTGCTTTTATAATTGATAGTAAAAACAGAAACGGTTTTTTCTCTTCAAATAGAGTAAACGGCCACGGACTTGATGATATTTACCGTTTTACAGAAAACCGCAGATTAATCTGTGAGCAGCAATTATCAGGAATAGTTACAGATCAGGAAACAAACGCACGACTATCAAATGTTAATTTGATTTTATTTGATGAAGCTGGTAAAACTGCAGTTGAAACAAAATCAGATGCAAATGGAAATTATGCTTTTGCCGATGTAAGATGCGGAAAAAAATATTTTATTAAAACATCAAAAGAAGAGTATTTGTTTAAAGAAGTTTCTCTAACACTAAAAAAAGCAACAGGTTCAACTACGCTGCCAATAGCTTTAGAGCAGAAACCAAAACCAATTGTAAAAGCAATGCCGGTTGTAATAAAAGGCAATTCTATCAAACCAGTTAAAGTTAACATTACAATAGGAACCGATTTGGTAAAACTTTTAAACATCCCAATGAACTTTTTCGATTTAGGTAAAGCAACAATTAAAAAAGAATCTGAGCCTAAACTTCAAAAAATCGTTGATATGCTAAAACAATATCCAACTATAAAAATTGATATTCGTTCACATACAGACAGTCGTTCATCTACAGAAAGTAATCAGATTTTATCAGATAAAAGAGCACAGTCTTCAAAAAACTGGCTGGAGCAAAGAGGAATTGATGGAAGCCGTTTAACAGCAAAAGGATACGGAGAAACGCAACTGGTTAATAAATGTGCCGATGGTGTAAAATGTACCGAAAAAGAACACCAGCAAAACAGACGAAGCGAATTTATAATTACAAGTATGTAATTTAATAATATAAAAAAAGCCCTTTTCAATCTAGAAAAGGGCTTTTTATTTATGAATTGATGTTGTTAGATTTCTCAATAAGCATCTCACTAATTTCACTTAAAAACTCAAATTCATCTAAAGGAAACATTTCTAAAACCGTTTCTAAAATCAGAGACACATTCACGGGATTTTTGTTTGTTTCCGAAATTTTATCTGCTTGTTGGTCTAATGTCAAAATGCACATTTTTAGCATATTGGTTATAACACAACCAAGTTCAAAATAATTTGAGAATTTAATTTGAGCGACATTATTTTCTGTTTTATCGTCAGCTGGTTTTAAGGTGCTGAAATATCTGGCGGTTAATTTGTGTAATTGCTCTAAATTTTTAATTTCATTTGTTTCCATGACGATATTTTTTTTCAAATATAAGATTTTATTTATATACGACATATATGTCGTTTTATTTTTTTCATCAGTTTGATAGATTTGATTTGTGGAAAATGAAAAATACAAACTAGAGATTGTTAGATTGGGTTTACTAATTAAGGAACTTCGATTAAAAGAAAAGATTACACAAGAACAATTGTCCAGATTGTGCAATGTTGATGTAAGGACTATTCAGCGCATTGAAAAAGGACAACAAAATATTACCATTAGTTTACTTTTTTCAATATCAGATTCATTGAAAATAGAATCGAGCGTATTAATAGGTAAAATATTTTTTGAAAACCCACAATAAATCAATTAGACTTCCAAATTAAAATTATCCTTTTATATAATCCCTACGGGATATTTTTGGATTGGGATTTCTTTTTTTTCTACCGATATTTAACTCCTAACGGAGTATTCTATACAAATTTATATTCGGTTTTGCTATCATTTAATATTTCGTAGAAATTATATATCGGTAGCCATTTAAAATATCAACATGCATTTGTCTCTTAGAGACTATACATTTAATATTGTTTCATATCTCCCTACGGGAAATTGTTTGGGTTGAAATTTCTTTTTTTTCTACCAACCAATTACTCCTAACGGAGTATTTTCTAAAAATTTATATTCAATTTATCATCATTTAATATTTTGTAGAAATTATATATCGGTAACTATTGCAAATATCCACACACATTTTGTCCCATAGGGACTATACGTTTAATATTGTTTCATATCTCCCTACCTCCCTACGGGATATTATTGGATGAATGATTTCATTTTTTTACCAACTAATTGCTCCTAACGGAGTATTCCAAAAATTATAACATTTGATTTTACCGATATTTTATTTCTAGCGAAATTCTACTATTATATTTAATTTCTACAAACACTCCGCTAGGAGTGACTGGTCGGTAGCAAAAAAAAATATCCGACATGCATTTTGTCCCATAGGGACATTTGATCGTCGACAAAAACAGGAATATATAATGAAATTCATATTTTATCACGAACACGTAAAAACGTTAAAAAATCTACTTTTCTACAAAAAAACTTTGTAAATCTTTTCTTTCTTTAGTGTATAATTTCGAAAACTTCAATTTTTATGTATTTTGTTTAAAATGAACAAGTTGAGATTTTAAAAAATCGATTTCGTTGCGCATCGTATTTGTTTTTATTTTAACTTTATAAATCTAAAATTTTTCAGATATGACTGTACATCAAATACTTAATGCAAAAGGAAGGAATGTTTATTCCGTACGTTCAACAACAACCGTTTTTGAAGCCTTAAAAGTAATGGGCGATAAAAATATAGGCGCCATTCTTGTTATTGACGGAAACGATTTAAAAGGGATTTTGTCTGAGAGGGATTATGCTCGAAAAATTGTTTTAAAAGACAAATCTTCAAAAGAAACTTTTGTACATGAAATTATGGAAAGCAACGTTTTCTCGGTACTGCTTTCAAATAATATCGAAGACTGCATGGAACTCATGAGTTCAAAAAGGATCAGACATCTTCCTGTTTTAGAAGATGGGACAGTAGTGGGAATTATTTCAATTAGCGATGTTGTTAAGGCAATTATCGAAATTCAAAAAGACACTATTAATCACTTAAACTCTTACATCTCACAGTAAATACACTTTTTAAAATACTTTTTTCAATAGTCCGAAACAGCTCGGACTATTTTTTTTGACTTCTCAATTTTGATATTTTAACAAAAGAAAGCACCAAAACGCCCCATTTTAAAAGTAAGACTTATATCTTTGTAAGCTAGAATAAAAGCTAAAATAATGAACAAAGAGAGTAAAAAAAGAGAGGCGTTACTGTATCACTCAGAGCCAACTCCAGGAAAAATTCAGGTAGTTCCAACAAAAAAATATGCAACCCAAAGAGATTTATCGCTGGCTTATTCGCCAGGAGTTGCTGAACCTTGTTTAGCAATTGCAGAAAACATTGAAGATGTTTACAAATACACCGCAAAAGGAAATTTAGTTGCCGTAATCTCAAACGGTACAGCTGTTTTAGGTCTTGGAGACATAGGTCCAGAAGCAGGAAAACCTGTAATGGAAGGAAAAGGTTTGTTGTTTAAAATATTCTCAGATATTGACGTTTTTGATATCGAAGTTGGCACAAAAGACGTTGAAGAATTTATTCAGACTGTAAAAAATATTGCTCCAACTTTTGGAGGTATTAATCTTGAAGATATCAAAGCACCGGAATCTTTTGAAATCGAAAGAAGATTAATAGAAGAATTAGATATTCCGGTAATGCACGATGACCAGCACGGAACCGCAATTATTTCTTCTGCAGCATTAATCAATGCACTTGAATTAGCAGGAAAAAAAGCCGAAGACGTAAAAGTAGTAGTTTCCGGAGCAGGATCTGCAGCAATTGCTTGTACAGATTTATACGTATTATTAGGTGTAAAAGTTGAGAATGTTTTAATGTTTAATAGTAAAGGACTTTTAACAAAAGACAATCCTTCATTATCAGATTTACAATTAAAATATGCAATCGACGGTCCAAAAATTGAATTAGCAGAAGCTGTAAATGGAGCCGATGTTTTCATCGGATTATCATCTGGAGATATTCTTTCGCCAGAAATGTTATTGACCATGAAAGATAACCCGATTGTTTTTGCAATGGCAAATCCAAATCCGGAAATCGATTATAATTTAGCTGTAGAAACTCGTAAAGATGTTATTATGGCTACAGGCCGTTCAGATTTTCCTAATCAGGTAAATAACGTTTTAGGATTCCCTTACATTTTTAGAGGAGCGTTAGACGTGCGTGCTACAAAAATTAACGAAGCTATGAAAATGGCCGCTGTAAAAGCATTGGCTATTTTGGCAAAAGAACCAGTTCCAGAACAGGTTAACGTAGCTTATGGAGCAACAAAATTAGGTTTCGGACAAGAATATATCATCCCAAAACCATTTGATCCTAGATTAATTACAATTGTTGCGCCTGCAGTTGCAAAAGCAGCAATGGAATCTGGAGTAGCAAAAAATCCTATTACAGACTGGGCTGCTTATGAAGATAAGCTTCGCGAACGTATGGGTAATGATAATAAAATGGTACGTTTAATTACAAATCGTGCTAAATTAGAACCTAAACGAATTGTTTTTGCTGAAGCTGATCAATTAAATGTATTAAAAGCAGCACAAATTGTACATGAAGACGGGATTGGTATCCCGGTTTTATTAGGAAGCAGAGAGACTATTTTAGAATTAAAAGAGGAACTAGGTTTTGATGCAGAATTAGAAATCATTGATCCTAAAACAAACGAAGAAGAAGAAAGACGTAACAGATTTGCAGCTTCATACTGGGAAACAAGAGAACGCAGAGGAGTTTCATTGCTTGATGCCCAAAAATTCATGCGCGAAAGAAACTATTTTGCTGCCATGATGGTAAACGAAGGCGAAGCAGATGCTCTTGTTACAGGTTACTCAAGAAGTTACCCAAGTGTAGTAAAACCAATGCTTCAGTTAATTGAAAAAGCACACGGAGCTTCACTTGTTGCAACAGCAAATATGATGTTAACTTCTCGTGGGCCAATGTTTTTATCAGATACTGCAATAAACATTAATCCATCATCTGAAGATTTAGTGAACATTGCCTTGATGACTGCTAAAACAGCAAAAATGTTCGGAATTGAACCTGTGATTGCAATGGTTTCGTATTCAAACTTTGGTTCATCAACACATCAAAATGCTTCAAAAGTTAGAGATGCTGTAGCGTATTTGCATAAAAATCACCCAGAGATGGTCGTAGATGGTGAAATTCAGGCAGACTTTGCTTTAAATTCAGAAATGCTTCAGGAAAAATTCCCTTTCTCTAAACTAGCAGGAAAAAAAGTAAATACACTGATATTCCCTAACTTAGAGTCAGCAAATATTACCTATAAGTTGATGAAAGAATTGAATAAATCAGCTTCTATTGGGCCAATTATGATGGGATTGAACAAACCGGTTCACATTTTCCAATTAGGAGCAAGCGTTGAAGAAATGGTAAACATGGCAGCAATCGCTGTTATCGACGCTCAGGAAAAAGAAAATAAAAAAAATAAGTTGGCTCAATAGCAGCATTAAATTAAGGATCGAATAATATTGTCTTATTTTTATTGCATTTTTATTATATTTGATACTTATTTAATAATACTATGATAGCACATTTGCAGGGGAAATTAGTAGAAAAGAATCCCACAGAAGTTGTAATTGATTGCGGTGGAGTAGGATACCACGTAAATATTTCTTTACATACTTTTTCATTAATCCCTAATGCTGATTTTATAAAATTGTATACGCATCTTCAAATCAAAGAAGATGCGCATACTTTATTCGGATTTGTAGAAAAATCTGAACGAGAAATATTTAGAATGCTTTTGTCTGTATCGGGAATTGGGGCAAACATTGCCAGAACAATGCTCTCTTCAATAGAACCAAGACAAATTATTAATGCAATTGCCTCAGGAGATGTAGGTTTAATTCAATCCATAAAAGGAATTGGAAACAAAACTGCACAGCGTGTAATACTGGATTTGAAGGAAAAAGTGTTAAAGTTGTACGATTTGGATGAAGTTTCAGTAGTTCAAAACAATACAAATCGAGATGAAGCGTTATCTGCTTTGGAAGTTCTAGGTTTCGTTCGCAAAACTTCAGAAAAAGTAGTAGAAAAGATCGTCAAAGAAGATCCGGAAGCTACTGTAGAAACGATCATTAAAAAGGCTTTAAAAAGCTTATAAAACCAATTTTTTATAACCAATTGTATGCGTAAAATTTGTATTTTTTTACTGGTTTTATTTTGTGGTAATGTTATACGATCACAAGTAAATCCGGCGGTTCAAGATACAACTAAAACTCAGTTTTCTGTAGGGAAACTCGAGATCGATAATCCTCCAAGCATACTTTCGGCTTATAAATACGATCCTATTACAGATCGATATATTTACACCAGTTCGGTTGATGGTTTTTCAATCGATTATCCTATTGTTTTAACTCCCAAAGAATACGAAGATTTAGTTCTAAAAGAATCACGAAGAGATTATTTTAGAAAAAAGGCGGATGCAATCGATGGTAAAAAAACCGGGGCCGAAGCAGCTAAAAAAGATTTACTGCCAAGATACTATATCAATTCAAGTCTTTTTGAAAGCGTTTTTGGAAGTAACACCATTGATGTAAAACCTACAGGTTCTGTCGAAATGGATTTAGGTGTTCGTTACACCAAACAAGACAATCCTTCATTCTCTCCTCGAAACAGATCAAGTCTTACCTTCGACTTTGATCAGCGTATCAGTATGAGTTTAATGGGAAAAGTGGGAACAAGATTAGAAGTAAATGCCAATTACGATACCCAATCGACATTTGCATTTCAAAACTTGTTTAAATTAGCTTACACTCCTTCAGAAGATGATATTATTCAAAAAGTAGAAGTTGGTAACGTCAGCATGCCGCTGAACAGTACGTTAATACGTGGAGCGCAAAGTTTATTTGGGGTAAAAGCACAATTGCAATTTGGAAAAACTACCATTACAGGGGTTTTCTCCGAACAAAAATCACAGACAAAAAGTGTCGTTGCAGAAAACGGAGGAACGGTTCAAAACTTTGATTTATATGCTTTAGACTACGATAATGACCGTCACTTTTTCTTATCGCAATATTTTAGAAATAAGTACGATGCATCATTAAAAAAATATCCATTTATTGACAGCCGTGTTCAAATTACAAGATTAGAAGTTTGGGTAACCAATAAACAAAATCGTGTAAGCACCAATAATAATAACCTTAGAAACATTATTGCGCTTCAGGATTTAGGTGAAGCTCAAATTACAGGAGTACCGGATAACGAAGTTGTAGTTATTAGTTCAACTGCAGGATTTTTCAATAATCCGATAGATTCACCAACTAATAACAATAACAATAAGTACGATCCGGCAACAATAGGCCAGGCTAGCTCTTTTTTAAATTCTAAAATTAGAGAAATTGTAACAGCAAAATCTGGATTCAATAACACAAATGTCAGCGAAGCAACAGATTATTCTGTTTTAGAAAATGCCAGAAAATTAACCACTGCAGAATATACATTTAATCCACAGTTAGGATACCTGTCTTTACAGCAGCGTTTGGCAAATGATGAAATTCTGGCCGTTGCTTTCGAATACACAATTGGAGGGAAAGTATATCAGGTTGGGGAATTTGGTAGTGATGGTGTTGACGGAACTGTTGTAACAGGAAATAACAACGCAAATCAGGCAATTATTACGCAGAGTTTAGTTTTAAAAATGCTGAAAAGTAATTTGACAAACGTTCAAAATCCGGTTTGGAACCTGATGATGAAAAACGTTTATCAAATTCCACAAGCGTATCAAATTAAACAAGACGATTTCAGACTAAATATCCTTTACACAGATCCTTCGCCAATAAATTATATCACGCCGGTTCAGGGATCGAGTTTTCCTTCAAACCCAACATCGGATATGAAAGTCGATCAAACCCCATTATTAAATGTTTTCAACTTAGACCGTTTAAATTATAATAACGATCCACAAGCTGGTGGTGATGGTTTCTTCGATTATATTCCGGGAATAACTGTTGATGTTCAAAACGGACGAATCATATTTACCACAAAAGAACCTTTTGGGGAACTTATATTCAATAAATTGAAAGATGGTGGTCAAAATTATAATGATCCATCAACCTATAATGCAAACCAGCAGAAGTACGTGTTTAGAAATATGTACAGAAACACACAAGCTGGTGCATTGCAGGACAGTGATAAAAACAAATTCTTATTAAGAGGAAAATACAAATCATCTGGAAGTAACGGAATCCCTATTGGAGCATTCAATGTACCACAAGGTTCTGTTGTAGTTACAGCAGCCGGAAGAGTTTTAGTTGAAGGAATAGATTACAGCGTAGATTATCAATTAGGGAGGGTTCAAATTCTTGACCCTTCATTGCAGGCATCAAATACACCAATTGAAGTTTCATTAGAAAATAATTCAATCTTCGGACAGCAGACTCGAAGATTTATGGGATTAAATGTCGAGCATAAAATTTCGGATAAATTTGTAGTGGGTGGAACTTTCTTAAAAATGACAGAAAGACCATTTACGCAAAAATCAAGTTATGGTCAGGAATCAGTAAACAATACCATTTTTGGATTCAACGGAAACTATTCAACAGAAGTTCCATTCTTAACCAGATTAGCCAACAAGCTTCCAAATGTTGATACAGATGTTCCTTCGAATTTATCTATTCGTGGTGAGATCGCATTTTTAAAACCAGATGCGCCAAAAGCCAGTGATTTTGAAGGAGAAGCAACAATTTATATTGACGATTTTGAAGGTTCACAGTCAACCATAGATATGCGTTCTGCCTATGCATGGAGTTTAGCTTCTGTTCCATTTATCACTAATGATGCAGATGTTACTTTTAATGCTAATTTTAATGATTTACGATACGGTTATAAAAGAGCAAAATTATCATGGTATACCATTGACCCTATATTTTATACCTCAAAACCATCCGGAATCTCAAATGATGATTTATCATTAAATACAACAAGAAGAATTTATAGCAGAGAGCTATATCCAAATACAGATATTGCACAAGGGCAGATACAGGTGGTTAATACACTTGATTTAACGTATTATCCATCTGAAAGAGGTCCGTATAATGATAATCCTGATTTTGGAACAACTAATCCCGCAACAAATTTTGGTGGAATTATGCGTGCCTTAAATTCAACCAATTTTGAGCAGGGAAATGTCGAGTACATTCAGTTTTGGGTTCTTGATCCTTATGTTGGAAATTCAGAAGCTCCGGCAAATAATACAGGTAAAATTTACTTCAACTTAGGAGAAATCTCTGAAGATGTTTTAAAAGACGGAAGAAAACAATACGAAAACGGATTAGGGCCAGATCAGATAAAGGTTAATCCGAGGCCGCTTTGGGGTGATGTTCCGGCTTCGCAATCTTTAATTTATGCTTTTGACACCAATCCTGACAATAGAAAAAATCAGGACATTGGTTTAGATGGTTTACCAAGTTCTCAAGAAGGACAAGTGTATACAAATTATGCCGGTGAGGCAGATCCAGCTGCAGATGATTATACTTATTACTTAAATACAGACGGTGGTGTTTTAGAGCGCTATAAAAATTATAACGGTACTGAAGGAAACTCTGCAGTAAGCATTGATGATCCTAATCGTGGTTCTACAACTTTGCCGGATGTTGAAGATATTAACCGTGACAACACGATGAGTACAATCAATGCCTATTATGAATATAGTATTGATATTAAACCAGGAATGCAGATTGGTCAAAATTACATTACAGACATTCGTGAACCAGGTGATGTAGGCCCTGTAGAATTGCCAAATGGCGGCACCACAACTGCGAGATGGATTCAGTTTAAAATTCCTGTTTCACAGCCGCAAAATACCATTGGTAATATTACAGACTTTAGATCTATTCGTTTCATGCGTATGTTCATGACCGGATTTAACAGTCAGGCAACGGTACGTTTTGGTGCTTTAGATTTAGTAAGAGGGGAATGGAGAAGATATACAGGAACACTAGATGTTAATCACCCAAAACCAGACGATTCTACTGTAGAATTTGATGTTGCAGCGGTAAATATTCAGGAAAACAGTAATAAATGTCCAGTTAACTATGTAATTCCTCCGGGAGTACAAAGAGAGCAGTTGTACAATAACAATACGGTTATTAATCAAAACGAACAGGCATTAGCAGTAAGAGTTGCAGGTTCAGGTTTACAATATCAGGATTCGAGAGCAGTTTTCAAAAACGTAAGTGTCGATATGCGTCAGTATAAAAAACTGAAAATGTTTTTACACGCCGAATCTCTGCCAAATGAAAATACACTTCAAAATGATGAAATGGTAGGTTTCATTCGTTTTGGAAATGACTTTACACAAAACTTTTATCAAGTCGAAATTCCATTAAAAGTAACTCCTACAGGAGGGTCTTGCGCTATAAGTCCAGATCAGGTTTGGATGGAAGAGAATGATATTGATTTGGCGCTCGAATTGCTGACAAAAATGAAAATCAAAGGGATGAGCATTGATATCAATTCTACTAAAAGAGATGTCAATGGTATTTATTACCCGGATAATGATCCAGATGCTGAAGGCGGTGACGGAAGCGACAGATTAACTTTAGGTATTAAAGGAAATCCTAACTTCGGTTTAGTTCGAAATTTAATGGTCGGAGTAAAAAGTAGGGCAGATCATAAAGATATTAAAGGAGAGGTTTGGTTTAACGAACTTCGTATGTCTGATTTAGAAAACAAAGGCGGTATGGCGGCGATATTAAATGTCGACACCAATATGGCCGATCTTGCTACACTTTCTGCAACGGGTAGAAAAAGTACAATTGGTTTCGGGTCTTTAGAGCAGGGAGCAAACGAACGCAGCCGTGAAGATATTCAGCAGTATAACATCGTTACTAATTTAAACATAGGAAAGTTACTGCCTAAAAAATGGGGAATTAACCTGCCATTTAATTATGCCATTGGCGAAGAAGTAATTACTCCGGAATATGATCCGTTTAACCAGGATATTAAGTTAGATCAATTAATTAGAGAAACGACAGATCAGGCAGAAAAAGACAATATTAGAACTCGTGCTGTAGATTATACAAAACGTAAAAGTATCAACTTTATCGGAGTAAGAAAAGACAGGGCAGCCGAGCAAAAACCTCATGTTTATGATGTTGAAAACTTTACATTTTCACAATCATACAATCAGGTAGAACGCCATGATTATGAAGTAGAAAATTATGAAGACGAACAATCAAATACGGCGGTAAACTATGCCTATACCTTCCAGCCAAAAGAAGTTGTTCCGTTTAAGAGTACTAAATTTATGAAGAAAAGTGATTACTGGAAATTATTAAGTGATTTCAATTTTAATTATCTTCCTTCAAATATATCTTTCAATTCTAATATTTTAAGACAAAGCAATCGTCAACAATTTAGAGAAGTTGAGTTAACTGAAAATAGTATTGGACTTGATCCGCTTTACAGAAGAAATTTTGCCTTTAATTATCAATATGGTTTTGGTTTTAATTTAACTAAATCTTTAAAGCTTAATTATAGTGCAACATCAAATAACATTGTTCGAAACTTCTTAAACGATGACAATACTCCAAAAGAAGATTTTAATATCTGGGATGATTACTTCGATATTGGAACGCCAAACCAGCATGCACAGCAATTGGTCTTGAATTATGAAATTCCAATTAATAAAATTCCAATTTTTGGTTTTGTAAAAGCGAATTATTCTTATACGGCAGATTATAACTGGCAGCGTTCATCAACAGCGTTTTCTGAATACGAAGATCCTAATACCGGTACTATTTATGATTTAGGAAATACAATTCAAAATGCGAACTCAAATACGCTTACAACGACCTTAACTATGGCTACGCTGTATAAGTATTTAGGTTTAGTTCCTGGTGCAAAAAAGCAAGCGAAGCCTAAACCAACAGCGCCGCCAAAACCGGGAGAAAAAATTGTAAATACAGCTAAACCAGTAGTAAACAGCAGTCCATTCTACGATGGTTTAATTGGAGTATTAACAAGTCTTAAAATGGTACAGATTAATTATACCAAAAACAGCGGAACGGTTTTACCGGGTTATACGCCAAGTATTGGTTTCTTAGGAACATCTAAACCAAGTTTAGGATTTATTTTCGGAAGTCAGGATGATGTGCGTTACGAAGCAGCTAAAAACGGATGGTTAACAACTTATCAGGATTTCAACCAAAGCTATTCACAGGTTACTAATAAACTGTTGAAGATTACAGCTAATATTGATTTACTGCCAGATTTAAAAATTGATTTGTCAATGGACCGTTCGTATTCTGAAAATACTTCAGAACAATATACGGTTGATCCGGCAACACGTGAATATATGCCATTGTCTCCTTATACTTACGGAATGTTCTCTATTTCGACAGTATTAATAAAGACAGCTTTTCAAACCAGTAACGAAAATGAGTCGGCTGCATTTGATGACTTTAGAAATAACCGTTTAATAATTGCAAACCGTTTAGCAGAGCAGCATTATGGATCTGGTGTTGTAATTCCAAGATATGGAGATGCAAACAATCCAATTCCGGCAGAGACAGATGCAAATTATGCGATTTATACAGCCAATCAAGGATATCCAATAGGATATACTAAGAGTAATCAGGCCGTATTATTGCCTTCATTCCTTGCAGCATATGCAGGAAATGATGCTTCTAATTCATCAACAGATATATTTAGAAGTTTCCCAATTCCAAACTGGAGTATTAAGTACAATGGGTTAATGCGTTATAAATATTTTAAAGATAAATTCAAGCGTTTTTCATTACAGCATAATTATAGAGCGTCATACACAATCAATCAGTTTAGATCAAATTTTGATTATAATGATTCGCCAAAAGTGCAGGATGTTAATACCAATTTCTTCAATGAAATTATTATGTCTAATATCAATTTAGTAGAACAATTCAGCCCATTAATTAGAATGGATTTTGAATTGAAAAGCTCGCTGAGAGTTCTTTCTGAAATTAAAAAAGACAGAGCATTATCAATGAGTTTCGATAATAATTTATTGACAGAAGTTAAAGGTATTGAATACGTAGTTGGTTTAGGGTATCGATTTAAAGACGTTATATTTTCATCAAGACTTGCTGATAATCCAACAGGAATTATTAAAAGTGACATTAATATAAAAGCTGATTTTTCATTTAGAAACAATCAAACTTTAGTTCGCTATTTAGATTACGATAACAATCAATTAGCGGCCGGGCAAAATATCTGGTCACTAAAATTAACAGCAGATTATTCGTTCAGTAAAAACCTTACAGCAATATTCTATTACGATCATTCGTTCTCAAAGGCAGTGATTTCAACATCATTCCCGTTAACGAACATTCGATCAGGTTTTACGCTTCGATATAATTTCGGAAATTAAATTTAGGTTTCTAATCGGGATTTTATTAGAAGATTATTACATTTGTTGCTGAATTATTAAAATATCAATTTTCAAACATACTATTATGAGCATACCAGCAAATTTAAAGTACACAAAAGATCACGAATGGGTTAGCATCGAAGGAGATGTTGCGACTGTAGGAATTACTCATTTTGCACAAAAAGAGTTAGGGGATATCGTGTATGTTGAAGTAGAAACTTTAGATCAGACACTTGATAAAGATGAGGTTTTTGGAACAGTTGAGGCTGTAAAAACAGTTTCTGATTTGTTTTTACCTTTAACTGGAGAAATTATTGCTTTTAATGAAGAATTAGAAAGCGCTCCTGAAACTGTAAATTCTGATCCTTACGGAGCTGGATGGATGATTAAAATTAAAATTGCTGATGCATCAGAAATAGATAGTTTATTATCTGACGAAGCTTATAAACAACTTATCGGTGCCTAAACAATTATTGTTAATCTGGGCAATTATCTGCTCTGGAATCATTGCGTATTTTTGTTTAATAGATTCAAGCAATATTCCGGCGGTAAATTTTCCGAGTATTGACAAGATTGTGCATTTTTGTTTTCACTTTGGCTTTACGATTTCCTGGATCTTATTCTTTAAGAAAGAACTTAAAGGAAAAGATGCTAATGATTATAAAGCGTATTTGATTTCGTTTATCTTTTCTGTTTTTTTCGGAATAACAATCGAAATTTTACAAAGTATCATGACAACAACTAGGGCATCAGATGTAACAGATGTTTTAGCAAATGCATTAGGTGCATTCGTAGGAGTTTTTTCAGCGATAGCTTTTAAAAAACAAATCGATAAAATATAAGAATATAATTACCCACTTCGGTGGGTTTTTTATTGGCGTAAAATCAAGCTTTTAAAACAGTATTTTTTCTGAATTTAAATGTATTTTTGCCCCATTCGATCTAACTTCAATATTATGAATGTTAAGCAATACTTAGATTCTACTTATTTAAAAACTGCTGCTCAAGCCGGAATTTCGGAAGAGGAGAATAGTATTGTAGTTAAAAATGCAATTGCAGAAGCAATTCAGGAAAAGTTTAAACTCATCATGATTCGACCTGAACATGTGAGTCTGGCCAAAGAAATGATCTTAAAAGAAAATTCGAATTTACTGGTTGGAACGGTAATAGATTTTCCTAAGGGAAATTCAAGTCTAGAATCTAAGATCAAAGAAGCCAATGAAGCGATCGAAAATGGCGCCGATGATTTAGATTTTGTCTGCAATTATGAAGCTTTTAAAAACGGAGACGTTTCATTAATAAAAGAAGAAATTCTAATAGGAAGCCAAATAGGATTAGCCAGTAATAAAACAGTAAAATGGATTATTGAAGTCGCAGCATTGACGGATAAAGAAATTATCCAGCTTTCGGCTTTAATAAAAAATGTTGTTATATCGAATTTTAAAGAAGAAGATTATGCTTTTGTTTTCGTAAAATCATCAACAGGTTTTTATAAAACCGAAAATGATCTGCCAAACGGAGCCACAATTCCTACCATTATAATGATGCTCGAAAACGCATCGCCTTTGCCGGTAAAAGCTGCCGGCGGTGTTCGCTCTTATGAAGATGCAGTAGAAATGATTCGTTTAGGAGTTAAACGTATCGGGACTTCGGCAGCAAAAGCGATCGCAGACGGAAAAAATACTACAAATCAATATTAAATCATTAAGCCCCAATCTAGTGAATAAGTTTTTTTTATCTTTTATTATCAGCCTGTTTACCTTGCTTAGTTTTGCACAGCAGACTAATGTCACACCTGCTTTTACTTCAGAGCAGTTTCCTATTTTTCCGCATTGCGAAAATCTTCAGTCTAAAAATTTAGAAAATTGTTTTTACAGAGAAGTACAGAACTTTGTATATGATAATTTTCAAATTCCTGAAAACTTAAAACAAAACAATTACAAAGGAGAAGTAAAAGTGCTTTTTGAAGTGGATGCAAACGGTGAGTTTAAAGTAATTTACGTAAATGCAGCAGATGATTTACTAGTTGAAGAAGCAAAACGTGTTTTTGGAAAATTCCCGAAAATAAAACCTTCGACTTATAACGGAAAACCGACTTATTCAAAATATACTATTTCAATTGATATTCCTTTAAAAAGCGCAGATCAGATTGCCGCAGAAGCTTTGGCAGCATCTGAAATTGAAAAGCCAATTGAAAAACCAATGACGGAATTAGACAGTATTGTATACAAAAAATACAATATGCCTGAATTTGAAAGTCATTTAAATATTCCATTTTCGCATAGTTATTATGCACAGTTTGATGGCGCAATGAACCAAGTAGGGAGTAATAATCATACTGCTTCAAAACCGTATACTTATGCTGAGGTTTCAAAATATTATAATTTAAAAGCAGTAAATGAATCGCTTCAGAAAAAAGTTTCCGGCTGGTGGGGCAGAAAGCTTTGGAATGAAAACCTGGTTCAGATTCAGGGTGAAGATTACTGGCTGGCCTTAAACCCAATTCTTGATTTACAAATGGGAAAAGCTTCAGATCTTGATGCGTCTTATTCGTATGTAAATACGCGTGGACTTAATTTTAGAGGAGGCTTAGGAAAACAGATTAATTTTACCACAACTATTTTTGAAAGTCAGGGAAGATTTGCAGGTTATTATAACGATTATGCAGAAACATTAAAACCTTCTGGAGGAAATCCGGCGATTATTCCGGGAATGGGAATTGCTAAGAGATTTAAAACAGATGCTTACGATTTTCCTTTGGCAGAAGCCAATATTACTTTTGCGCCAAGTAAAATATTTGACTTGCAATTAGGTTACGGCAGAAATTTTATTGGAGACGGATATCGTTCGTTGCTTGAAACGGACGGAGCAAGTCCTTATCCTTATTTTAAAATCAATACGACTTTCTGGAAAATTAAATATACCAATACTTATATGTGGCTTAAAGATGTTCGCCCAGACGTAACGGTGGACAGAACGTATGCAAGCAAATATATGGCGAATCATTATTTGAGCTGGAATGTTTCGAATAAACTGAATTTAGGTTTCTTTGAATCAGTAGTTTGGACAGATACCAACAACAGAGGGTTTGATGTTAATTTTGTAAACCCTATTATTTTTTACCGTTCTGTTGAGTTTGCTTCATCATCACGAAGCGGAAATGCGCTTTTAGGAATGACATCTAAATACAAATGGAATAACAATGTCAATTTATATGCTCAGTTTTTATTAGATGAATTTTCGATTGGTGATATGAAGTCTGGAGATCAAAGTTGGAAAAATAAATTTGGTTACCAGTTAGGCGCTAAATATTACAACGCTTTTCATGTAAAAGATTTGCTTTTACAATTAGAATACAATCACGTTCGTCCTTATGTGTATTCTCATAGCGATCCAATTACGAATTATGGTCATAATAATCAAAGTATTGGACATCAATGGGGAGGAAATTTTGAAGAATTTATGGCAATTGGCCGTTACCATAAAGGACGTCTTTTTGCCGATGCTAAATTTACAGTTGGTAAAAGAGGTTTAGATTTTGATACCGCAGAAAACAGTTATAATTACGGAGGAAATATCTATAAAGATTACGATTTAAACCGTCCGTATGATACTGGCGTAAAAGTAGGTCAGGGAAATAAAACCAGTATTTTTATTGCTGATATCCAAGGAGGATATTTGATCAATCCGATCACAAATTTAAAATTATTCGGAAGTTTTATTTACAGGAATTTTGATCCAACTCAGGAAACGGCAACAACATTTAAGCAAAGTACAACCTGGTTTACTATTGGTTTACGTTCTGATATCTTTAACTGGTATTTTGATTACTAGAATTTTTAATAAGATTTTTCGAAATAATAGTGTTAAAGATTGGAAAGTTCTTATTTTGTAGAGGTTTTATTGGAAAAAATCTAAATTTAAAGTTCCAAATTCTATAATCTAATTTGTACATTTGCAGCACTCAAAAAAAATATACAAAGACTACGGTATTGAACGCTGCTAAAAATACAATTTCAATCAAATCAATATTTCTGGATTTCAAAGAGATAACTAAGGCCGGCTTGGCTATTAGTGTTTTGTTTTCTTCAATCGCCGGATATTTATTAGGAGTTAATGACGAACATCCTTTTAAATGGAGTGTTTTGATTATTTTGTCAATTGGCGGCTATTGCATGGTTGGAGCTTCAAATGCTTTCAATCAGGTAATTGAAAAAGATATCGATTCTTTGATGGATCGAACAAAAAATCGTCCGGTTCCTTCCGGAAGAATGTCTCCCGTAACAGCATTAATTGTTGCAAGTTTGCTTACTATAATAGGTATTGCATTGTTGTATACCATAAATGCAAAGTCGGCAATGTTTGCCGCAGTATCAATATTTTTATATACAAGCATATATACTCCTTTAAAAACCGTAACTTCATTATCTGTTTTTGTTGGAGCTTTTCCCGGAGCAATCCCATTTATGTTAGGATGGGTTGCGGCAACCGGAGAATTTGGTATCGAAGCCGGAACGTTATTTTTAATTCAGTTTTTCTGGCAGTTTCCTCATTTTTGGGCCATTGGATGGTTTTTGTATGATGATTATGCAAAAGCAGGCATTTACATGCTTCCAACCGGAAAGAAGGATAGAAAAACAGCTTTGCAGGTTATTTTATATACGATTTGGTTAATTATAGCTTCTCTATTGCCAGTTTTGGGATATACAGGGCAGTTGTTTATTTCACCAATCGCTGCAGTTTTAGTGTTTTTATTAGGTTTATGGATGTTGTTTTATGCGGTGCGTTTGTACCAATTAAGAACACCAAAAGCCGCAAGAACATTAATGCTGGTAAGCGTATCGTATATTTCGTTACTGCAGATTGTATTTATAGTAGATAAATTTTTAAGATAGTTATGGAAATGACAATTCAAGTAAGTGAAGAACAGGTACAAAAATCAAAATCAGCCAAACTGATTTTGTTGTTCGCAATGGTAAGTATGACCATGATGTTTGCAGGACTTGCAAGTGCGTTTGTGGTAAGTAAATCAAGAGCAGACTGGTTGACTAATTTTCAAATACCAACTGCGTTTTATTTTAGTACAGCAGTTATTATTGGATGCAGTATTACTTTTTATTTAGCGAAAAAGGCAATCGAAAAAGGAAACAGAAGTGCTGCTTCTGCGTTTCTTTTAGGGACATTTGCTTTGGGAATTCTGTTTGTAATTTTACAATTCAGAGGTTTTGGGCAAATTGTAGAAAGCGGGTATTATATGACAGGACAAGGTAGCTCAATTACTACAACTTTCCTTTATGTAATTGCGTTTACACACCTATTGCACTTGGCGGGCGGATTAATTTCGCTTTTAATTATAATTTATAATCATTTTAAACAAAAATACAATCCGACTCAAACTCTTGGTATAGAACTAGGTGCGATGTATTGGCACTTTTTGGATTTATTATGGGTATTATTATTTTTATTTTTATATTTCTTTAAATAAGAAAAAAACGTAAATTTGGGAACTTTTTAACGAATATCTTTTATGGAAGCGACAGTTACTACTGCAAATAACGACGAAAAAACTTGGGGAGGCGGAGAGCATAGCCAGCCACTAGGAGCAAGTTATGGTAAAATGATGATGTGGTTTTTTATCGTATCGGATGCCTTGACATTCTCTGGATTTTTAGGTGCTTACGGTTTTTCTAGATTTAAATTTATTGAAACATGGCCATTGGCTGATGAAGTGTTTACTCACTTTCCTTTTATGCATGGTGTTTCGGCTCCTATGTATTATGTAGCCTTAATGACTTTTATCTTGATTTTCTCATCTGTAACAATGGTTTTAGCTGTTGATGCAGGTCACCAATTAAAGAAAACAAAAGTTGCTGTGTACATGTTCTTAACAATTATTGGAGGTTTAATTTTCGTTGGTTCTCAAGCTTGGGAGTGGAAAAACTTCATTAAAGGAGAATACGGTGCAGTTGAAACTAAAGGAGGAAGTTTATTACAGTTTGTTAAAGCAGATGGAACAAGAGTTGCTCTTGCAGATTTTGCAGTAAAATTGCCAGAACAAAGAGAAGAATTAACAAGAAGCCATGCAACTTGGTTTGTTCAGGATGCAGAGACACAGCCAACTTATACTGTTGCTGAAATTCAGGCAGGTTTTAAAGCACACCCTGATGTATTAATCAGAACTGAAAAACTTACTGCTGAAAAGAAAAAAACTGTTTTAACTAGAGCAGAATCTGAAGCTCGTTTAGTTGACGCAAAATATGTAGTAGAAGGAGCAAACTTAACTAGAAATGAATACGGTAGTAAACTATTCGCTGATTTCTTCTTCTTCATCACAGGATTCCACGGATTCCACGTATTTTCTGGAGTTATCATTAATATCATTATTTTCTTTAATGTGTTATTAGGAACTTACGAAAAGAGAAGAAGCTACGAAATGGTAGAGAAAGTTGGTTTATACTGGCACTTTGTAGATTTAGTTTGGGTATTTGTATTTACAGTTTTCTACTTAGTTTAATTTTAGATTTTAATTATTATGTCACACGAACACGTATCAAATACAAAAAGAATCTGGTTTGTTTTTGCATTACTATCAGTAGTAACTACAGTAGAAGTTATCCTTGGTATTTACAAACCGGGAGTATTAGAGTTTAATCATTTTGTTGGTTTGAATTTGTTAAACTGGATATTTTATATCTTAACAATATTCAAAGCTTATTATATTGTATGGGCATTCATGCACATGGAAGGTGAAAAAAGCAGCCTTAGATGGGCTGTTGTATCACCAGTTGTTTTCCTAGTATTATATTTATTGTTCATCTTGTTGACAGAAGGACACTATATTTATGGGGTTTTTAAAGATTCTACTATTAAATGGAATTTTTAACATGATATTAATTCGAAAAGAAGCTCCGTTTAACGGAGCTTTTTTTATTTTTGTACCTCAATAACTTCCGTTAAAACAATGAAAAAAAATATAGTTCTTTTTGTGCTTTTTGTTTTACCCATTGTAGCCTATTTGTTTTTTGCTTCAGGTGTAAATAGTTTTACAAAACTTCCCATTATTACCCCAAAAATTGCTGACTTTGGAAACTGGAAATCTCTTGACGGCAAAAAAGTTTCTTTAGATAAAAAAATTACTGTTTTAGGTTTTTCCGGTACTGATATTTTAGGCAATAGAGGAAACTACTTTAACCTTAACGAAAAAATCTATAAACGCTACCACGGTTTCGAAGATCTTCAGTTTGTAGTAATCTGTCCGCTTGGAACAGAAAATGAAGCTCAAAAGCTTGTTGATGCCCTTAAACCTTTTACAGATGTTTCTGGATGGGAGTTTATTTTTGCTTCACCAGATGATATTCAGGCATTTTATAATCAATTACATTTAAAAGGAAAACTGGATGATAAATTGGGTACATCAAATGTTTTCATTGTAGATAAAGAAAGAAATTTAAGAGGCCGCAAAGGCGGAAATAAAAATGAAAATGACGACGAATATAAAGAAGGTTATGATACTTTTCATCCGTCAGAACTAAGTAACGAAATGCTGGATGATTTTAAAATCATTTTGTATGAATACCGTGCCGCTCTTAAAAAGAACCATAACGCCACAAAACAACTTTAAATACACATATAATGTTCAAAAATAAATCTTACATAGGGATTTCGTTTATTATTTTGATTTTCGGAATCTATGCAGTGCCAAAAATTGTTGATAGAATTAAAAATGATGATGTTGTAAAAGGAAATCGTTTAGATAATGTTGGCTCTAAAAGTTCTAAAGATACAAAATTAGTAACGATAGGTGCAGCTCCAAAATTTGAATTGACCAATCAGGATAACGTTAAAATATCTAATGCGACTTATAAAGGAAAAGTATATGTTTTAGAATTTTTCTTCACAACTTGCCCGTCAATCTGCCCAAAGATGAATATGAGCATGCTGGAAATTGAAAAAACATTTTTTGGTAATCCTAATTTCGGAATCGTTTCCATTACCATTGATCCAAATCATGATACACCGCAGGTTTTAAAAGATCATGCAAAATTATTAGGAGTAAGATCTTCTACCTGGAATTTTTTAACCGGAGACAGAGCTACAATTATGGATTTGTCGAACAAAGGTTTTAATCTTTATGCTGGAGAAAACTCAAAAGTTAGCGGTGGATTTGAACATTCAGGATTGTTTGCTTTAATTGACAAAGACGGAAACATTCGCTGCCGAAAAGATGAATTTGGAAACCCAAATATCTATTACGACGGTTTAGATAAAAAAGGCGTTAGAGAAATTCAGGAAGATATTAAAATATTATTAGAAGAATAAAAATGGAAGATCATTCATTAGAAAAAAAATACAATAAATACATCATTGCGGTTTCAATTGTTATACCGGTACTCGTAGGAATTCTTTTTGCAATCAAATTAAAAGATTTCGGAATAAATGTAGAACCGCTTTCCTTTTTACCTCCAATTTATGCCTCTACAAATGGTCTTACGGCGATTGTTTTAGTTGCTGCAGTAATTGCCGTTAAAAACGGAAAACTTAAACTGCACGAACGTTTAATGACTTTTGCAATTGCTTTGTCATTGGCTTTTTTGGCGATGTATGTTGCATACCATATGACTGCTGACTCTACTAAATTTGGTGATGTAAATCATGACGGAATTTTAGATGCAGTAGAAAAAGCCAAAATTGGTGCTGTTAGATATTTATATGCCTTTATTTTAATCACACATATTCTTTTATCCATTATAATCATTCCGTTTGTATTGGTAACCTATGTACGAGCACTTGCGAAGCGTTTTGATAAACACAAAAAAATAGCTAAAATAACATTCCCGCTTTGGTTATATGTTGCGGTAACTGGTGTTGTAGTTTATTTAATGATTTCTCCTTACTATGCAAACTAAAACTCAAAACTCAAATTCCAAATTCCAAAGCTTTATTTTTGGAATTTGTATTTTCCTAATTGGAATTTCGGCGAATGCCCAATGTGCTATGTGCCGTGCCGCACTTGCAGGAGATTCTAACATAAAGAAAGCAGAAGCTGTAAATGACGGAATCGTTTTTTTAATGATAATCCCATATTTACTTGTAGCTATAATTGGTTTTCTTATTTATAAGATGTACCGATCTAAAAAGAAAAATGCAGTATAATTATACTGCATTTTTTTATTTCAATTTGTTTATTTTAATCCGTTTACTGAAACATTTCCTTTGCTCTCGCATGAATTCTTTTTCGTGTGGCTATATATACTAGTTAAAATCTAGTTTTCAGAACGTATCGCACCAAGGGACTACAATTGATGAAAGTTTTTTTCCTTATATTCTTTGCCGATTATCTTTGTGACACACGAAAGGATTCGTGCGGGAGCGGGGGTTCTTATTATGCAACATGCTCCACAAATGTCTCTGACTTTTCGCTACTAAAAATAAATATATTTAAAAAACGTAGACGTCTAAAAGTCTCTGACTTTAAAATAATTTAGATATAAGTTTAATAGTAATCTCATCAAAAAGCCTATTCAAAAAGTCAGAGACTTTTGAAACGCTTATAATTTCTAAGAACAAAATAATTGCGCAAAGTCAGAGACATTTGCGCAACTTTTTCAGTTGAACACTTCGGAGAGCGGGTACGTTACATAATCCAAACGTTACCAAAATTTGCTCTTTAAATAAAGAATTAACACTATAAATACACTAAACAAGGCAATTCCCGCATAAACTTTTATTATTATAATTAGATTACCATCTATTATGCCCATAATTGTTATTGCAGAAAATATAACTAATAATATTATATTCTCTGGTTTTTTTATCCAACTAATTAATTTATTTATCATAATATTTTTATTTCTCTATTGACCAGTAGTTTTCTTTTTTTCTGTTGCTTTTGATACAACCGTAGACGCAGTTCCTGAAGCGGCAATTAAAATCATCACTAACTCTGTAACACGAGGAAATATTTTTACTCATTTTAGTTCCTTTAAGGCAATATTAAAACAAAAAAGATGAGCAGTAATGCTCATCTTTAAATTATTTATTGATAACATTCGCTCTATTTCAACATGTTAGAAATCTAAAATCTCGTATCGCTAACTCTGAAACAGTACCTCACAATACAATTTAGTATTATTAAATATTTTTATCCCACTATTTTATTTTTTCAAAAAAATTAATAAAAAAAAGCTCTTCTTTAATTAAATCAGAATCAATATTTTTTATTTGGTTATTAGCCGTAAATGTCATAACAATCTTATTTTCTTTCTTTACAAAAAATCTATATAGATAATTTTGAGATTTTTTACTAGTACAATTTATTAGTGATTTAATTTCATTGCATTTTAAAAAAGACTCTTGTAATTGCTTTGAATTTAAGTTTGCCTCTTGAGTAGTTTTGTTATCTTCAATTATAAATACTTTGTTATCTTCAATAAAAATCCTTTTAAAGTTCTCCTTATGTTCATATCCTGTTGTACTAGATACACGTATTATATCTAGTACTTTATTCGATTTTGAATTAAAATCAGAAAAATTATTTAAAATAATTTGATTATTCCCATTGTATTCATCCTCGGATTCAATATTAACTTTTTTACAAATATCGTTTTTAGATTGTTTTTGTGTAGAACATCCAAAAAAAATTATCACAATAAATAATATCCTATTTCTTTTTATAATAGTCATAACTTTCATTTTTAACGTTGATAGTTTTATTTTTAACACCAGCCTTGCCAGAAAAAGGACTGATATATTGTACTTCCAAAGTATATGTTTCTCGTAATGGAACTGTAACTCCCCTTGAGTTACTTACTTCTCCTCTTACAATGTTTTCAGTATGAGAGGCGCTTCTCTCATTGACTTCTTTGTTTTGATTATTAGTGTCAAATGTTTTTTGAACTACATCATTAGGATTATCCTTTATAGATATGCTAGGCATTTCGATTGGAGAATCTACTCCTTTATCAATATCTACTCCATGACCGACTTCATGAGCAACAACAAACTCATTTTCTGCACCTTTCTGACTCAAGTCAATATTCATATTTGTCCCATTTCCTCCATTTCGGTTTATATCCCCTACAGTTTCCGTTACTGAACCGCCACTTCTACTGAAAGTAATATTATGTACGTTCTTTGAGTCTTTTAATTGATTAAAATTATCGCGATGGGTCTTTGAATCTTTCATAAGTTGTCGATTCTCTCTCTTAAATTCCCTTTTCATCTCTCGGAATTCTTTTCTAGTTTGTCCTTCTTGGCGCACATATTTAACCTCCATACCATTTGGGTCAAATAATTCAATTGGATTATTAAAAACATATGCATATGGATTAATACCATAATATTTTTCTGCCAATGGGTCAATGTTCATCCAACGACCAAGTGCAGGGTCATAATTACGTGCACCATAATCGTAGAAGTTAAGCCCCAGTTCATCTTGGAGTTCTTTTCCATTATACTTGAACTTTAAAGCATCATTAGTAGAATTTTTCAAAATATTATAGCCTTCCTGTTTTAATCCAAAAGGATAATAATTGTTTTCTTCCTGAATGACCAAGTTTTTATCATAACTAAGACGAATGTTGCCAAGATGATCTTTGTATTGATATATATATTTAAAAGAACTTCCAGAAACTTCAACATAACCTTCTGCTGTTGGAAAAAACTTCAATACAGCACTACAAGACTGGCAGTCCGTGGTATATTGATAACCATCTAAATAGTCGGTTGTTGTAATATTTGCCGGAGAAACATTAGTTACAATTTTCTGCACTTTCTGCCCTGCAGCATTGTAAATATAAACAATATTCCCTGTAGCAGCAAAGGTAATTTTGACTGGCAGGTTTAAATGGTTATAGGTTATGGCGGTTATATTTTTATTGCTGTCTTTGGTCATATTGCCATTGACATCATAACTGTAATCATCAACGGTGTTGGCTGCGCTGTCCACAAAACCTAATGTTTTACTGCTGCTGTCAGCAACTTTCATCAGCGTGTTGCTGTTGCTGCTATTGGCATAAGTATAGGTTAAATTATCAATCTGCTGGGCAGTTTCACTGTTCCCGTTACGGGTAAGAGCTGTAATGTTTCCGTTTTTATCATACCATAAAGCCTCATTGTAAGCGCTCAATACAGTCCCTTTTTTATAAACACCTTCTTTTAATCGGTTAAGGTTGTCGTATTTGTAGCCGTAAGTTCTAACCAAGCCATTATCTGAATTTGTTGCCCAAGATGTTTCTGCAATGTTTCCATTATACAATGCCTTTACATCTGTAATTCCAGACGGGATTGTATTGTAATTGATCCTAAAAGCAAACAAATCTTTCGGGTCGTTTGGCTTTGTAAGCGATGTTATATCATTAATAGCAGTAAGCCATCCGCGTACATTATAGGTATAATTAATATTCTGGGTTGGCAGGGCTTCTGTGTTTCCAATTTTTTTAGATATTAACTGTCCCAGTTCATCATAGGTATTACTTAGGATAAGCTCAACTGTCCCTGAGTTTATCTGATGGGTCTGGGTCATTAATCGGTCCTGGTCTGAATAGGTAAATACATCTTTTGTGATAAGATCCAGTCCCGGTGTGCCTAACCTGTTGTGTGTTGTAACAGTCCAGAGTGTCTTGCCTAAAAAATCAAGTTTACTCTCCACAGAAGTATAACCTCCCAAGTGGTTTAAGGTATAACTTCCAACGGGTCTTGCTTTAAGGTCATAAAAAGTAACGGCAGTTTCTCCTAGCCCGGCAGTGCTTGTGGTAAGCACCCTTTTCCATGAGGCAGATGCCAGTCCTTTTATCTGTGATGTACTCAGAACATCATCTCCTTGTATCTTGGCAGGAATTGTAATAGGCTTATCACTTGGAAAAGTATAATTGTCATAATAATTAACTGTAAGGAGCTTAAAGGTTTTCGGCTCTACTGTATTGGTATAATAGGCAGCAATATTGTCGATTGTTCCGCTTGTCTGCTTACTTTCGTTAATAAGTAACGCACTGTTCTGCGCATTCTGCAGGGTTATTCTTCCTGCAGGCGTAGCCGCTGCAGCTGTAGACCACCCGGTATATACCGGACGGCTGAAAGCATCATATTTGGTGATGAGCCATCCAACAGAAGTCAAATCCGAAAATGGAGAATTAGCGGGTCCTGTAGCTACAGGCCTGTCGAGTTTGTCATAAACGATAAACTCCCATTGTATTCCTGGTAGTTTTTTCTCCACCAGCCTGTTGCGGTGATCATATTTATATTGATAGCATAAATTATCTAAAACCGTCTGGTTTGCATTGTCAATGACAGCTGAGAATGTACTTCCTGCCTGCGCATGAAATCCCGGCAGAAGACGGATAGAATTGGATGCCGTTAAATTCAAAGCAGCACTTGAGGATGTAACCACTGCAGTAGAAGTTATATCAGTCTCAGTACTTACGGTACTTCCAATTAAATCCACAGCTTTTGGCGGGATCACATAAGTCAGGTTTCCATAAATATCATAGATATAATAGGTATCATGTTTTTGATTCACTGCCCCAGTTCCAACCGTTGCATAGGTTCTTTTGAGTACAACCTGTCCTTCTTTGTTTTTAAACTCAACTGTTGAACCGTCTATTTCAAGAGGGGAAGCAGCTGTGTTTTCATCATAAGTAACGGTTTTATAGAGTTCATTTGCGGTATAAGATCCGCTGTCCACAAAAGAGATCTTATACAATCCAGATGCAGCATCCCATGCTGTAACGGCGGTAAATAATTTTACCTCATCTTTAATATTGGTCTGATAGCTCATCTTTATTTCATGCCCAGATCCTGATCTCCAGTCATTGCCCGGTGCGGCTTGTTTCAGCATACGGTTCAGCGGAGAAGCTTCCAGTTCTTTTCGGCTGAAAGGATAATCAGTAGCCTCCATAGCAGAATTTCCAGTGACAGCCAGACTAGGGGTTTTATAATAAGATAGAACATTCACCTCAGCAGCTGTATCATAAGTCATATTGGTGTTAGACGATTTAAAAGGCAGGTATTCCTCTACCTGTCTTCCAAAACCGTCGTATTCAATATGGGTGATGATATCTTTTCCTGATTTAGACTGCTGTCCTGCTATTTGCTGAACAGGTCTTCCCAATCCGTCAAAATAAGTGACATTTTGAGAAGCTTCAGAAATTGTGGGTGCTGGTATCTTTACAAGAGAAGGTTTTTTATAGGTTACCGTTTTGATGTAATTCTGGGTTTGTGTCTGGCTTATTGCCATAAAAGGAAACAAAACCAAAAGGAATTGGATTAGATTTTTCATGATGCTTTTGGTTTTATTTATGGCTTATAATTGTATTGGTTCTCTGAAAGGATATTGCCTGCATTATCTTTTACAAATTCTAGTCTGCCTGCACTGTCATAAGTATATGTTGTTGTATAGCCTTTTGGATCTGTAATAGTGCTGACTCCAACAAGCGGCAGATAGGTATAAGTGGTAACCATGGCATTTGGCAGTGCGGTTCTCAAAGTATTAAGAGCAGAGATCAAATCCGCTTCAGTTCCAGTATTGGAAAGATTCTGCAGGTTTGCAGCATATGATGAAACCTGACTGTAGGCAGCATTTTCGATTTTGGCAATAGGCTGTGATTTGTTATATCCCCAGATAATTGAAACAGGAGTACCGTTTTCAAGGGAATATTCCAGGACATTTCCGTTTCCAAGTGTAACCCCACTCACTACATCAGTATCATATAGAGTAAAGTTTATTTTACGGTTTGCATTATTGAAAGGGAAGGTTTCAACCAATCCTTTTGAAGAATGGATTTCTTTTGGTAAAAGCAGATTGCCAGTAGCGGTACTCTGTTCATATTTGGTTATAGACTCAGATGTCTGTACGTTGTTGACAAAAGTTTCTGTTTTTATCGGCTTGTCAATTTTGTTTTGGTTTATCAAACCCTGCATCTCTGCTGTCTGTCCTGTAGAAACTAAATCCTGAGGGTAGCTCAGCTGTGTTTTTAATGTTTCATTTTTACTGTTTACTGTTTCTGTTTTGGTCAGCTGATAATGAAGCGGGTTTTCATAACTGTAAGTCGTGATTTTTTGGTTGGTAGGATTTTCATTATCATCATACTCTGTCTCTGTAGTGCTTGTTAGTACTTTTTTTCCTAATGAAATACCTCCTGTAAAATAGAAAAATTGATAGCTATGACTATCCCATACTTGATTATAAGTTCCAGATGGGAAATTTTGTGAGACATTATATGGTGGTGAAACAATATTAAAAATTATATTAGTAGATAAAGTTTTTTCGATTAGTTTTTGATAAGTATTATCAATGGTTTTTATAACTTTAAAAGAAACAGGTGAATCATTTTTATAATATTTAGTTTTTATAAGGGATCCATAATTCCAAGTATCACTTTTATAATAACCAAAATCGCTAATTTGTGTTGCATAAGGAGAAATTATGCTGAATAAAGGCGATAGAGTGTTATATTGTGGATGCATAAAAATTGTAGGTTGAATACCAATTTCTCGTTGAGTAGGAATGTTTTCATAATAATATTCAATTTTCCCATTTTTACTTGAGTTTATATCAGTTTCTGTGATTTTTCCATAAGTCATACTAGGACCGCTTCCAATGTTGGAATTGTAAATTGTAGAAGAAGAATATGTCGGTTTTGCGACTGAAATGTTATCTTGGAATATTATTTTTCGACCATATATCCCCATTCCCTCATCATTCAATACATTTTCCTGCTCATAAGTATATTGTTTTTCGGTTACTGGTAGAGTTATTCCAGGTAAAAAGTTTTTGATTGATTTTATTCTTAGACCACCAATGAAAATTGTAGTTGGAACAATAACTGTCCCCGTAGTTTCTTTCCATGTAGCATTTATATTTAAGAATGGACACCCTGAAGGACCAGAAATACCACTTCTATAATCTCTCGCCTTAAGTGTATTTGAATATCCAATACCAAAATTAGTAGCAACTGTTCCTGACGAAGTAGGATATTTTTGTTGTACTGGGTCGTAATTGAGTCTGTAATAAGTGGTAGTGTTAAATTGAACGTAGGAATTATTACCAGTTGTCTCATTTGTTGCACTAGAGAAGTAATAAGATATTTTACCACTTTGGTTTACATAATTGGACCCTACCGTAAAAGATATCTCATTATAATTAGGGGTACAGCCGACACCAGAAGCCGATATACTAGCACTTTTCTCTTCCGTTAAAATATTAGTTATGTTTTTAATATATCTATTAGCTTCATATTCAAATATTGTATAACCTCCTTCAGGATAAACGATTTTTTCTAAAACCCCTGACTTCATTATATTTTCATCACCTTTTCTGTTACCGGTGCCAAAGTTTATTGTTCTTTCATTTGCCGGAATAGAACTTTTTATATCTGCTGAAGTAGGGGGTATTAATGAACCAGTGTTGCCATTCATATATCCCCAGTAATCCTGACCCGTAGTTCCTCTTCGTAGTATCGGTGACGAATTATATTCAAAACTATGTTTTGTGTTAGTTTTATTGTTAATAATTTCTTTTAACCGTAAAGCATAAGATTTACTATTTTGTATTTTTGTATTATTGGCAAGTGGGTCTGAGTAAGATACACTAAAATTTCCTCCACCAGTTCTTAAATAATAATCATAAGTAAAACTAGATTTTTGAACTAAAGTAACTTGATTGTTTAATATTGAATTAACTTCTATAGAGTTTAATTTATAGTCATCCATCAAATCTTGTCGGTCAAGAGTAGATATAAAATCTATTTTACCATTAGGAAATGTAATAGTCTGTAAAAATTGTTTTTTAATTGGAAATAAATATCCGTTTCCTAATGGATAATTTGGTAAAGTGGAAGGAGAAAATCCTCCATCTATAAATTCTAAATGTTCGCTTGTTATTACGGGATAATCCGTGCTGTTTATCGTTTTATATGAAAAAGAAACTACTTCTTTACCATTAGCAGAAATTATTTCTGTTAAATACCAAGCAGAAATAAAGCTACTTCCCCAAGATTGAACTAACTCAGATGGATTTGATGTAATTTCAAGAACTTCGGCATTTTGAAGGTTTTTCCCAAATTTGTAGATAGTCCCATCATCTTTTGTGATTTCAATTTCAGTGTCTGAAATTATTCTAACTTTTGTATTTTGAAAATCTCTGAAATATGCTTTATAAGAATCATTCTGGTCAAAATAAAATGAACCAGATAACCCTGGGGCACTAATAATATATTCATCCGGTGAGGTATCTCTATCGCCTTTTTGCATATCAAATAAAACTTGGTAGTTCTCTTTTGTAAATGCGAAATTGCTTGATAATATTGGAATAGGAGTCCAATAATTTAAACCATCTGGCCTTCCTTTTGCATTACGTACAATTGCCCCACCAGCATTTAAATTCCATCCAAGACCTACCCATGAAGCAGTTTCATTTAGTTGAATTCCAGAAGTATTGTAACTAAGAGAGATTGGTACCGTTAGTTCTTTGGTTTTGATAGTGTATATTGGAATACTAATATTTAATTTTCCTGTAGAATAGTCTATAGGGTATAAACCTTGTTTTGCGAAAGAAGCTGCATTTGGACTTACCGGAAAATAATTAGGAAGATCTTTAGTAATTTGAGAAAAAATTACATTGGGTAAAAACAATGCAAATAGCAGTAACTTAAAAAAAGTGAGCTTAAACATATTAGGTAATGGCGTGTTAAAATGTTAAATTAATATATTTCTTTGTAAGAAAATACAAGTTTAGACTTAATTTTTGTTAAAATAACTATTGTTACTTTAATAGATATTAACAAAAAAATATCTATGGTTAATATCTCTTTTTTCTTATTTTTAATAGCTTTATGGATCATGGTTAAAAAAAGAGAATGTCCTTCCTATTCTGCATTTATTACTGATTTAAATATTTAGGGGAAGATATTCTATATAAAAAAGTCGGAAGATTTTTTCTTCCGACTGAGACTAAATAATTGTTTTGCTTTTTCTTTTTATTTCAATCCATTTACCGAAACATTCACAGTTCCGTTTATTTTGATAAAAGCGATAATCGCCTGATTCGTTAATTGAATTTTATCAAACTGGATATCTTCCATTTTTCCGTTTACAAAAACGCCCGGCATTGGCGAATAATTTTTAAGATAAGCCGCCATGCTCTTTTTGCCTTCTTCTAAATTAGGCTGTATCGAATATCGGCAGCTTTCTTCCATTTTTCTTAAAACAAAACCTTGTGCAAGCCAGTTTGCAGTTCGCATTAGTTTGCTTTTGGTATCTAAAACATAATCCAGTTTGTCAAAATAAATTTCTTTTGTCTGCGCATTATATTGCGGAATTCCGTTTAAATAAAGTGTTCCGTCTATAGAGCCCAGAACATCAAGAGCAATAATCATTTTTCCGTTTTTATGCCAGATCGAAACATTTTTAACTGTTACTTTTTTGCTTCCTGAACCAAATTCCTGTCCGGCAAAATTCTTCGTCATAATTTTTGAAGCATCCATATAGCTTGAAATCGCCGCGATATTTGCCGATATCTGATTTGGGATTTTGGTAACCGGTTTCAAAATAATTTTACTCGCATTAAATTTAGATTCAGGCTGTTTGCCTACAATAGTTTCCATATTGCATTTCATTCCCATTTCGAGTAAAAAAGAATCATTTTTCAGTTTTGCATTGGTAGAGTAAACTTCAACAGGAACAATTCTTAACCAGCTTTCATAAGTATCGCTCATTTGAAAAGGCGTACAGATTTTTTCTAAAGCCGATAAAACATTCGGTTTAAAATCCATAGATTTTTCGATAGCCTCATCAATTTTATGTTCCAGTTTAGATTTAAAAATGGAAATTGCCGGATTAATCAAATAAGTAATCGGCATGTTTTTTCCAAATACTGTCATCGTTGGACTTTCGTTCCAGTCTAAAGATCTAAATTCGGTTTTAGTATTCAGTTTCCAATTCGTTAAAGCAACATCGCTGGATAATGTAATAACGCCATTTAGATTAAATTCTCTCGTATCGTAAAGTTCAATCCCCATTTTTTTTGTTCCAATTCGGTATTTAATAGTCGCTTTTAACGGAAGAATCGTTTTTATTTTTTTATCCGGATTTGCAGGATCATTTTGAATTTTTATTGGAGCCTGTTTCCAGATTTTCATTTCAATATCGTCATCTTCAATATTATTATCCTCATAAATTAATCCGTTTAAAAGTGTATTGGTTTGATTTTCAATGTCATTCAGTTTAACCGTAATAGGCAGATTTATAAAGGAAGGATTGGCATCATAAATTAGTGGACTTGCGTCATCTGGTTCTGGTTTTAAAGTTTCTAATTTTTGAGAAGTTGAACAGCTAAAGAATGTGGCAGTTACCGCAAACACTGAGATTATGGAAAAAAATTTCATAATTAATGATTTTTTTAAGTGAAGCAAAATTAAGAAAACTATTAAATTATCTTGATAAAGTGTAACATTTGATAACAACTGCCGTCTTATTTAGATAATGAAACACAATTATTAACGTTTTATTATCATAATTTACTTATAAAATATATTATTATTGTTTTAAAAATTTAACAATACCATGATCGAAATTAAAGATTTGCATAAATCCTATAAAATGGGAAGTTCGGAACTGCATGTGTTGAAAGGAATAAATTTTAATATTGCCGAAGGAGAATTAGTAGCGATTATGGGATCGTCAGGATCTGGAAAATCGACTCTTCTTAATATTTTAGGAATTCTGGATGAAGCCGATTCTGGTAGTTATATTTTAGACAATACGCCAATTAAAAAATTAAACGAAACCCTGGCTTCAAAATACAGAAACAAGTTTTTAGGGTTTGTTTTTCAATCTTTTAATTTGATCAACTATAAATCAGCATTGGATAACGTTGCTATGCCCTTGTATTATCAGGGTGTGAAAAGAAAAGAACGTTACGATATTGCAATGAGATATCTTGAAAAAGTAGGTTTGGGTTCGCATTCTCATCACTTACCAAACGAACTTTCTGGAGGACAGAAACAGCGTGTTGCAATTGCAAGAGCACTGGCTTCGAACCCAAAAGTTTTATTGGCCGATGAGCCAACGGGAGCTTTAGATACCAAAACTTCGTATGAAGTTATGGAGCTTATTCAAGGAATTAACGATGAAGGAAAAACAATTTTGATCGTTACACACGAACCTGATATTGCCGCAATGTGCAAAAGGAATGTAGTCCTGAAAGATGGATTAATTATCGATGATAAATTAGTAGAACAAGTTAGAGCTTCATCTTATGTTTAATATTGAGCGTTGGCAGGAAATATTTGATGCAATTTCCAAAAACCGACTACGAACATTCCTAACAGGGGTTTCGGTGGCTTCGGGAATTTTTATTTTGGTGATTTTGCTAGGGGCCGGAAAAGGGCTTCAAAATGGTATTGAAAAAAGTTTTGAGCGTGATGCTACTGGTCTTATTGAAGTTTGGTCAGGAACTACAACTAAAGAATATAAAGGATTAAATCCTGGCAGACAAATTCAATTTAGAAATAGCGATTATAATCAATCGGTTCAAAAATTTGGTGATAAATTAGAATTAAGGTCTGCATCATATAATTTTTGGGGTGCTTCATTTACATATGGGAAAGAATCGGGGACTTATCAATATAAAGGAGTAGATCCGGATTATGCCGGAGTCGAAAATCTTACTATTGTTCAAGGTAGATTTGTTAATAGCAATGATTTGACAAATAATGAAAAAATTGTTGCTATTGGGATGAAAATAAAAACAGATTTGTTTAAAGACAAAGATCCTTTGGGAAAGGAAATTTCAATCAATAATGTCAATTTTAAAGTAGTAGGAGTTTTTACAGATCCGGGAGGAGAGAGAGAGGAAGCCAGAGCGTATTTACCTAAAACGACTGTTCAGAGAGCGTACGGAGGCGGAGATAAAATAAGTAACATTTTCTTTACCTTAAAAAAAACAAAAGATTATGATGAAGCTTTGGCTCAATCTGAGAAATTTACCCAAGACTTAAAGGCTTTACTTAGAAGTAAAAATATGGTAGCTCCTGATGATGATGGAGGGATAAATGCCTATAATTCAGTTAAAGATGTTAAACAATTTTATGATTTGAATCTCTATATCAGGTTATTCTTTTGGTGGGTTGGAATTTGTACGATTATAGCCGGAGTTGTAGGGGTAAGTAATATTATGCTTATTATTGTTAAAGAAAGAACGAAAGAAATTGGAATCAGAAAGGCCCTTGGAGCCTCACCATTCTCTATTATTTCTATGATCCTTCATGAATCTATTTTTATTACTACTGTTGCTGGTTTTATTGGTTTGCTGGCAAGTTTGTTATTGCTTGAATTTGTTGGGCCGCAAGTACAGAGCGAATATTTTGTGAATCCGCAAGTTGATTTTAGCGTAGCATTCACGACGCTTGTTTTACTTGTGTTTGCAGGCGCTATGGCAGGTTTTTTTCCTGCATACAGAGCAGCCAAAATTAGACCTATTGTAGCACTTAGAGAAGAATAAATTATGTTTAAGAAAGATAATTGGGATGAGATTTTACAGGCCCTGACAGCAAATGTTTTTAGAACAATCTTAACTGCATTTGGAGTGTTTTGGGGTATATTTATATTGGTGATATTACTTGCAGCAGGACAAGGTTTAGAAAACGGTATTAAAAAAGGATTTGACGGAATTGCCACAAATACTATGTTTATGTGGAGTCAGACAACCTCTAAAGCGTATAAAGGACTGCCAAAAACACGTCGTTATGATTTTAGAAATAGCGATGTTGCAGCTTTAAAAGCAGCGCTGCCGGATTTATTATATGTTTCGCCAAGAAATCAGTTAGGAGATTTTAACGGAACAAATAATGTAGTTCGAGGTACAAAAACGTCTGCTTTTACTATTTATGGAGATTATCCGGAGTTGATTAAACAACAGCCAATGGATATTATAAACGGCAGATTTATAAACCAGAAGGATATTCAGGATAAAAGAAAAATAGCCATAATTGGTAAAGGTGTTATCAGCGAACTTTATGGAAAAGAAGAAGCTGTAGGGACTTATATCAAGATTAACGGCATCAACTTTATGGTTGTTGGCGTTTATAAATCTAAACAGCAAGGAGGAAATGCAGAACAGGAACAAAAGAATATTTTTATTCCGTTTACAACATTTCAACAGGCTTTTAATTATGGAGATAAAGTAGGATGGATGGCACTTACGGCAAAAGATGAAACCTCTATTACCGCCTTGAAACCTAAAATTTTAGAAATAATCAAAGGGCTTCATTCCATAAATCCTGCAGATGACAGAGCAGTAGGAAATTTTGATTTGTACGAGCAGTTCAACAAGGTGCAGAGTTTATTTAATATCTTAAAAATCATTGCCTATTTTGTTGGGACATTAGTTTTGATTTCGGGGGTAATTGGAATTTCAAATATTATGCTGATCGTAGTTAAAGAACGTACAAAAGAAATAGGCATCAGAAGAGCTTTAGGCGCAACCCCGGGAGCAATTCGCAGTCAGATTTTATCTGAATCTATATTTTTAACGATCATTTCAGGAATGTTTGGTATTGCCGTGGCAACAGGAATTATAGCTCTCTTAAATTTGGCGTTAGATTCGATGCCGCCCGGCAACGATACCATGTTTGCCAACCCGAGTGTTGACTTAGGAGTTGTATTTGTTGCCTTAGTAATATTAGTAGGATCTGGTTTGCTGGCAGGATTTATTCCGGCGCAGACCGCAATTAATGTAAAGCCTGTAGATGCTTTACGAACAGAATAAAATTATCAATCAAAAAAATAATCGATTAAACTAAAAAACAAAATGAAAAAAGGAGTAACCGTAACCATTTTAATTTTAATTGCTATAGTCTTTTTTGGCGCGCTTTACTATTTATACGCAAAGAATCAAGAATCGCCAATTGTTTTTAAAACGGAGAAAGCAGAGATTAAAACGATCGTAAAAAATACAATTGCGACTGGTAACATTCAACCTGATGAAGAGGTATTAATCAAACCAAATATTTCAGGTATTATTGAAGAAGTTTATATCAAAGCAGGAGAAAAAATCAAAGCAGGAGATATGATCGCTAAAATTCGAGTGGTTGCAAACGTTTCTAACGTAAGCAGTACTCAAAATCAGGTTCAGACTGCTAAAATTGCTTTAGATAATCAGGAGAAAATTTATCAAAGACAAAAAATACTTTTTGATAAAGATGTAATTTCTGCCAATGATTTTGATGCAGCGCAAGTAGCTTACAAACAAGCAAAACAAACCTATCTGGCTGCAAGACAAAACTTAGATATTGTAAAAACAGGTACAACTACTTCGTTAGGAAGTTATGCTAATACTTTAATTCGTTCAACAGTAAACGGAATGGTTTTACAGGTTCCGGTAAAAGTAGGAAACCAGGTTATTGAAAGTAATAATTTCAACGAAGGAACTACAATTGCAAGTGTTGCCGATGTTGGAAGAATGATTTTTATTGGAAAAATTGATGAATCTGAGGTTGGGAAAATCAAAGAAAAAATGGCAATTGAAATTACTGTTGGAGCAATTGAAAATAAAAAATTCGAAGCAGTTTTGACTGATATCGCACCAAAAGGAGTTGTAGAAAACGGAGCAATTCAGTTTGAAATAAAAGCAAGATTAGAAAATAGAGATGATACATTTATTAGAGCCGGTTTAAGTGCAAATGCATCTATTATTCTTGAAAAAGCAGATAAAGTTCTGGCTATAAAAGAATCATTAGTTCAATTTGACAAAAAAACTCAAAAACCATATGTAGAAGTTGAAACAGCACCTCAAAAATTTGAAAGAAGAGATTTAGTTTTGGGTGTAAGTGACGGAATTTACGTTCAGGTTAAAAGCGGAATAAAAAACACGGATAAAATTAAAATCTGGAATCAGGGTTTAATTGACGAGAAAGAAGAGAAAAAGTAATTTGAAGCTGTAAAGAGTTTTTTGGGTTTAAAAAATGTTAAATTTGCGTGGTTTGGTTTACTGCGCTTTCATTCAAAATATATGAAAATAAATAAATATAATAGTCTTATTTTTGCTATGTTGTTTGGGTTTGGATTAGCCGGACACGCGCAATCAAAACAATGGACACTAGAAGAATGTGTGAAATATGCATTAGATAATAACATTACAATAAAGTTGACTGAGCTAGATTTAAAAACGGCGTCGATTGATAAAAAAACGGCAATAGGTAATTATCTTCCGTCAGTTAATGCAAATGCGTCACACTCTTGGAATATTGGTTTGAACCAAAATATCACAACAGGTTTACTTGAAAATCAAACTACACAATATTCATCTATTGGAGCTTCTGTTGGGGTTGATATTTACAAAGGACTTCAAAATCAAAATACACTGCGAAGAGCAAATCTTTCTATTGTAGCTTCAAAATATCAATTGTTGAAAATGCAGGAAGATATTTCATTAAATGTTGCGAGCGCTTTTTTACAGATTTTATCTAACAAAGAAGATTTAAAAGTAAAAAAAGAGCAGTTAGCAATTGATGAAAAACGTTATGCCCGCTCTGAAGAAATGGTAAATGCAGGAACAATTCCGCGTGGAGATTTATTTGATCTAAAAGCAACTGTAGCTACAGATAAACAAAATATTACAGTTTCTGAAAACAATTTATTGATTTCGAAATTAAGTTTGGCTCAGCTTTTACAATTAAAAGAATTTGCAGATTTTGATGTAATAGATAATACAAACTTACAAGACGAAAATAATATCATGGCGCAAAGCCCAATTGATATTTATAATAAAGCTAAGGAAACTCGAACAGAGTTAAAATTAGCACAAACGAATCTTGAAATTGCAGAAAAAAATGTTTCAATAGCACGTGGAGCTTATCAGCCTACATTAAGTGCTTTCTATAACTTTAATACCAGAGCAAGTTATTCTGATATTATTACCGGATCGACTTTAAACACAGCAAATCCTACCCAGCAAATTGGATATGTTGAAGGAACAAATCAACCTGTAGTACGCGATAATTACAGTTCTGTTTTAGGAAATGCTGCACCAATTTTAGACCAGTTTAAAGATAATAAAGGGCAGTCTTTTGGTTTACAGCTATCGGTTCCAATATTTAATGGCTTCGCTACAAGAAACAATGTTGAAAGAAACAAAGTAAGTTTAGAGAAATCTAAAATAGATTTAGAGCAAAAAAGTTTAGATTTGCAACGTAACGTTTATACAGCATTTACAGATGCAAAAGGCGCTTTAAATACTTATGAATCTTCAACAATTACTTTAGAAGCAAGACAGCAGGCATATAATTATGCTAAAGAAAAGTACGATGTTGGTTTAATGAATTCATTCGATTTTACACAAGCACAAACATTGCTGACAAATGCACAATCTGATGTTATCAGAACGAAATACGATTACATGTTCAAAATAAAAATACTTGAATTTTATTTCGGAATTCCAATTGTTCCAATTATTACAAAATAATTTATTATGTCAAAAAAAACAATTTACTTCTTAGTTGGCGGAGCTGTAATTATTATCATAGCATTAATAGGGCTTTCCAAAGCAGGAGTAATAGGAAACAAAGATGAAGGAAAAGAAGTTGAAACATCAAAAGTAAACGCTTCGACAATTGTAGAAACAGTTTCGGCAACAGGAAAAATCCAGCCGGAAATTGAAGTAAAACTTTCATCAATGGTTTCCGGTGAAATTATTGCATTAAATGTAAAAGAAGGCCAAGTTGTAAAAAAAGGCGATTTACTGGTAAAAATAAATCCTGATTTGTATACTTCAGGTTTAGAAAGATCGGTAGCAAATTTATCTGGAACTAAAGCCGGTTTAGTGCAGTCTGAAGCCAGTTTTAAAGAGGCAAAAGCAAATTATGAGCGTAACAAAACGCTTTATGATAAAGGTGTAATTTCAAAATCAGATTGGGATAAAGCTATATCGACATATGAAGTTGCAAAGGCAACAAAACAATCTTCTTACTATAATGTTCAAAGTGCTTCGGCATCTGTAACAGAAGCTAGAGACAATTTAGGACGTACAACAATTTATGCTCCTGCAGATGGTACAATTTCGGTACTAAATGTTGAATTGGGAGAACGTGTTTTAGGAACGCAGCAAATGGCCGGAACGGAGCTTTTAAGAGTTGCGAACCTTAATAACATGGAAGTTGAAGTTGATGTAAACGAAAATGACATTGTAAAAATTAAAATAGGGGACGAGGCAAATGTTGAAGTCGATGCTTATTTAAAAAAGAAATTTAAAGGTGTTGTAACCAGTATTTCAAATTCTGCAAGTACAACATTAACTTCAGATCAGGTTACCAATTTCAAAGTTAAAGTTCGTATTTTAAAAGAATCATATCAGGATTTATTAGAAGGAAAACCAGCAGCGTATTCGCCTTTTAGACCTGGAATGACAGCTACTGTTGATATTATTACAACGACTAAAAACAATGTTTTGGCAGTGCCAATTAGTTCTGTTGTGGTAAAATCTGACACAACTGCTGTAAAAGATTTTACGGTTGAAGATCCAAATGAGAAAAAAGCAGCTCCAAAAAGCGATAAAAAATTCGAATGCGTTTTTGTAAAAGTAGGAGACAAAGCTAAAATCAGAATTATTAAAACTGGAATTCAGGATGATACAAATATCGAAGTAATGTCTGGTTTGAAACCGGGAGATGTGGTAATTACTGGGCCATATACAACAGTTTCTAAAGAGTTAAATTCTGGAGATAAAGTAAAGCTTAAAAAAGCAGAAGCTCCTAAGAAATAAATAATAAGATATATTTAAGATATTTGTCAGGCTGAGCGAAGTCGAAGCCTCGTTGCTTTATAAGCCTTCGACTTCGCTCAGCCTGACATAATATTAATTTTAAAATTACGCACATTGTCTTTCATTCTCAATATCGAAACCGCTACCAAAAACTGTTCAGTCTCAATTGCAAAAAATGGAGAAACTGTTCTCTGTAAAGAAATTGCTGAAGAAGGATATTCGCATGCTGAAAAACTTCATGTTTTTATTGAAGAAGTTATTGCAGAATCAGGTATTTCAGTTCAGGATTTAAAAGCCATTGCAGTAAGTCAGGGACCAGGTTCTTATACAGGTTTACGAATTGGGGTTTCGGCAGCAAAAGGACTGTGTTTTGCATTAAATATTCCATTAATTGCTGTAGATACTTTACAGACTTTGGCCTCAAAAGCGAATGTTTCTGACGGAAAAATTATTCCGATGCTGGACGCCAGAAGAATGGAAGTTTACAGCGAGGTTTTTAATGCTGATTTAGAAGTTGAAAGAGGAATTCAAGCGGAGATTATTACAGAAGAATCTTTTGCAGCATATACAGAAAAGATTTATTTCGTTGGAGATTGTGCAGAGAAATGCAAACCAGTTTTAACTAAAGAAAACTTTGTGTTTTTAGAAGAAATCAAATACCCTTCGGCAAGAGAAATGAGTAAAATCAGTTTTGATAAATATCAAAAAAGCGACACTGTTGATGTCGCTTATTTTGAACCTTATTATTTAAAAGATTTTATGATGACACTGCCATCAAAAAAACAATAAACTACTTTTATTTTTGAACAGTAAACGGCTGAACAGAAATTCCTGCTTCGTCTAAAGCTGTTTTGCAATTTTCTAAAGTATCAGAAAAAACAGCTCCGTAATTAATATTTTTTGCCCACGGACGAACCGCAAAATCAACAGAACTTGCAGACAAATTTTTTACGAAAACTTCCGGTGCCGGCTTTTTAAGTACTTTTGGATTTTTATTTAAAACATCCAATAAAACTTCTTTCGCCTTTTTAATGTCAGAATCATAAGAAACTGAGAATGTCAAATCGGCTCTTCTTTCTCCCTGCATCGAATAATTAATAATAGTTCCGTTTGACAAAGCACCATTCGGAACAAAAACCGTTTGATTATTTCCGGTCAGCATTTTAGTGACAAAAATCTGAATCTCTAAAACCGTTGCAATAACTCCTTGAGCTTCGATTGTATCTCCAACTTTAAAAGGTTTGAAAACGATAATCAGCATTCCGCCCGCAAAATTCGAAAGTGAACCCTGAAGTGATAAACCAATTGCCAGACCCATTGCACCCAGAATAGCTACAAATGAAGACGTCTCGATTCCGAGTTTTGAAATAAAAGTAACAAACAATAAAACCCGAAGCGCCCACAATAAAATGTCAGCAAGGAATTTTGTTAATGTTGGGTCAAGATTTCTCTTAACCATTACTTTTCTAATTATTCTGTTGATTAATCGAATAGCATATAAACCAACAAATAAAATCAGCAGTGCCGAGATTAATTTTGGCGAATAATCGATTAAAATATTGATGAATTTTGTAGCGTAACCGCTAAACTGTTCAGGATTGATGTACATATTATTTTGAATAAAAAAACCTTCTCAAAGAGAAGGTAAATTGATTTTGCAAATATAGCTATATTTTGTTTTTATATAAAAATACTTTCCGTTACTTCTCTTCTTCAGAGTCTGAATCTGTTACTCCGTCTTCGCTCACATCCACTACAGTTTCTGTAACCAATTTATAATCCTCATTCGCCGTTTCAGTAATTACTTCTTTGATAGAATCAATCACATCGTGTATAGAGTCAGATGCTTTTTCTACATATTCGCTCACGGCATCTTTAGTATGTTCCAGATATTCGGCAGCAGAATCGATTATAGGTTCTGAGGCTTCTTTAACTTCTTCAAAAGTATTTTCGGCCTGATCTGCAAAATCTACTGCTGTTTCTTTTGCCGAGCCAAACAAATTGCTGAAAAATGATGATAATCCCATGGTTTTAAAATGATTAGTTAAGGTTACAATATTAATTATTTTTGGAGAGAAACAATTTAATTTTCGTTTAATTAATTATAAAATAAAAAAAGCGCCTCAAATGAGACGCTTAAAATTATATACAATTGAAATTTTTATGCATTTAAAGCTTCAACTTTAATACCTTCATCATTCAGCATACTTTTCAGCATATTTTCGATACCGCTTTTTAAAGTAAAAGTAGACGATGGACAACCGCTGCACGCACCTTGTAAAATCACTTTTACAGTCTTATCCTCTTCATTATAAGAATCGAAAGCAATATTTCCACCATCGGCCGCAACCGCTGGTTTTACGTATTCTTCTAAAATATTGATAATTTGCTGAGACGTAACATCTAATTTGTCAAATGCTTCATCTTTTGTAACATCATTTTTAGTAGTGGTCTGAATTAAACTTTCATCTAAAACAGTTCCTCCGTTTTCAATAAATTGTTTAATGAATGTTCTTACCTCTAAAGTGATTTCAGACCAGTCGTTGATTTCGTATTTAGTAACCGAAATATAATTTTCATCAATAAAAACCTCTTTTACATAAGGAAATTTGAATAATTCCTGTGCAAGCGGAGAAGAAGCAGTCTGATCAATATTTTTGTATTCAACCGCGTTTCTAGTCAACATTCTGCTTACCACAAATTTAAGTGCCGAAGGGTTAGGAGTTGTTTCTCCGTAAACCGTAATAGGTTGTTTTTTTGCTTTGTTTTCGTCAACTTTAATGATAACGCCGCCTTTGTCTACAAATGCTGCAATTTGCTCTGCAACATCGTCCTGAACATCGCTCCATTCTACAATGCTATATCTTTCGATTGCAATAAAATTTCCTGAAATATAAACTGTTTTTACAAATGGCAGATAGAACAATTGCTGTGCTAAAGGCGAAGCTTGGGCTTCATCAATATTTTTGAATTCAAAGTTTTGATTTTGAGTAATAAAATCTTCAAACTCGAATTTTAGGATAGTAGGATTTTGAGTCTCTTTTATAGTGATTTTTGTCATGGTAGTAATTTTTTGCAAATTTACTAAAGTTATTTTCTACTATTACCTATATTTGATTTTTTAATAAAATAATTAAGACTCTATTCAAATAATTCGTACGAAATTATTAAGAGTGTAAAAATTAGACTAACTAGCCCGCCATTATGAAATTAAAAATTAAGTTATTAATTGTTTTTTTAATAACGACTTTTTATACTTATTCTCAAGAAGGAATTCCTGTTTACTCTGATTATTTATCAGATAATTACTACTTAATTCACCCTTCTATGGCCGGAGCTGCTAATTGCACAAAAGTTAGATTAACAGCCAGAAAGCAATGGTTTGGTCAGGAAGATGCGCCTACACTTCAAACTTTAAGTGTTAACGGAAGGATAGGAGAACGTTCTGGTGCCGGAATTATTGTTTTTAATGATAAAAACGGATATCATTCTGAAAAAGGAGTAAAGCTTACCTATGCGCATCATATTATGTTTTCAAGAGATGAAGTCGATTTAAATCAGCTCTCTTTTGGTATTAGCGGAGGATTGATTCAGAATCAATTAGATGAAACAAAATTTGGCGGTACTTTTGATCCAATTGTTTTTGGTTCGATTCAAAAAGATTCTTATTTTAATGTAGATTTTGGAGCTTCATATAACTATTTAGATTTTTATGCGCACGCTACAGTTCAGGGCGTTCTTGAAACGAGAAGAGAATTGTATACAGATTACGAAAGTGATAATTTAAGAAAGTTTCTTTTCAGTGCAGGTTATGTATTTGGAAAAAGAGATAAAATTACCTGGGAACCTTCTATTTTATTCCAATTGTTTGATCAAACAAAAGAAAAATCGATTGACTTGAACCTGAAAGCTTATAAGAATTTAGATTTTGGAAGTTTATGGGCGGCCTTATCTTATAGAAGGAGTTTTGACGGAGCTCAATTTAGTACTGGAAGTGGAGTTTCAAATCAAAAACTACAATATTTTACCCCAATTGTGGGCGTGAATTTTAAAAACTTTATGTTTGCTTATACCTATTCTCAGGTTACGGGCGATGTAAAATTTGATACTGGCGGATACCACCAGATTACTTTAGGAGTTAATATATTTTGTAGAAAGGAACGTTACGATTGTAACTGTCCGGCAATTAATTAAAATTTTATTATGCTTATTAAATCTGTAAACGGAAAATCACCTGCAATTCCAGAAGATTGTTACGTAGCCGAAAATGCAACTATAGTGGGCGATGTTTCTTTTGGTGAATCTTGCAGCGTTTGGTTTAATGCAGTTGTTCGTGGCGATGTTCACTTTATCAAAATAGGACATAAAGTAAATATCCAGGATGGTGCAATAATTCACTGTACGTATCAAAAACACCCAACAATTATAGGAAACAATGTTTCAATAGGGCACAATGCCATTGTTCACGGTTGTACAATTCACGACAATGTTTTAATAGGAATGGGCGCTATCGTAATGGATAACTGCGTTGTCGAAAGTAATTCGATTGTGGCGGCCGGAGCGGTTTTAACCCAAAATACGGTTGTTCCTTCAGGAACTATTTTTGCCGGCGTTCCTGCTAAAAAAGTAAAAGATATTGACCAGTCTGATTTTGCCGGAGAAATTGAACGTATTTCAAACAACTACGTAATGTATTCTGGCTGGTTTAAAGAATAAATTCAATAAAATTCCAATAATAAAAAATTCCAAATTCCAATGAAGTGTCAATAACTATTGGAATTTGGAATTTTCATTTTTGGAATTTAATACTTTACAAATTGATTTTTTCGAAGAAAGCATTTTTATAACTTTCGCTAATTGGAATTCGTTTATCGCTAATCAAAACCTTATTTTTTTGTATTGATTTTACGTGTTTTATATTGATAATATAAGATCTGTGAATTCGCGAAAATCCTTTGCTTGAAAGCAGGTTTTCTAATTTTATCAAACTGATTAAAGTTAGCGTGAATTTATTATCTGTCGTGTAAATTTTTACATAATCTTTCAAACCTTCGATAAAAAGAATATCCGAAAAATTCATTTTTACATTTTCATATTCAGCTCTCACAAACATAAAATCCTGTTCTACTTCCGGAGCGGCAATATTTTCAGAAATTGGGTGAACAGCCGCTGCAGGATTACTGATTTGCTGCGCTCTAACCACAGATTTTAAAAAACGATGAAACGGAATGGGTTTTACTAAGTAATCAACCGCACCAAGATTAAATCCTTCAACGGCATAATCAGAATAAGCGGTTGTAAAAATTACCAAAGGTTTTTTTTCGATTGTATTTAAAAAGTCAATTCCTGAAAAATGCGGCATTTGAATATCAAGAAAAATCAAATCGATATTATTTTGATTGATAAAGGAAACGGCATCGATCGCATTATTGAAAGTACTGACCAATTCAAGCGAATCTACCTTCTTGACAAAATCTTCTAATAGTTCAACTGCTAAAGGTTCATCATCTATAATTACACATTTCATCTGTTGAAAATTAAGTTTTTAAATTTGTTTTGGCAGTCAAAAGTAGTTTTAAACCAATAAATTAAGTTTTAAAATTATCATAAAAATACGGAATTAATTCCAGTATCAATTTAACGTTTATGTCGTTTTGATTTCGTCTAATTTTAAATTTAGATGAACCCGATAAAAATGATTGTCCTGATTAATAGTTAGTTCGTGGGCGTTGGGATAAAGTAAATCTAATCGGTTTTGAATATTTATAAGTCCTATGCCAGAATTGTCAGGATCTTTTTCATAATTTTCGATAGTATTCTCAATCCAAAAATCCAGATCATTTTCAGAAATGAATATCTTAATTTTTACGTGCGTAGCACCTTTGTAATCGGTTCCGTACTTAAAAGCATTTTCAACAAAAGAAATTAAAAGCAAAGGTTCAATAAACTTGTTTTTGGTATTGCCGTGAACATTTATTACAATGTCTTCAATATTATTCAGCCTGAGTTTTTGCAGTTCAATATAATTTTGAATGTAATTGATTTCTTTTTCTAAAGCCACCGTTTTGTTATCTGTTTCGTAGAGCATATAGCGCATTAATTCAGATAAGGTTACGATGGCGTCAGGGACCAAATCAGATTTCTTATGTGCCAGAGAATAAATACTGTTTAAGGAATTGAATAAAAAATGCGGATTGGTTTGCTTACGCAGATAGATCAATTCTGTATTCGTTCTGTGTGTTTCGGCGATTAATTTGTTTTGCTGATTATTATAAAATTCTGTCAATGTTCTAATAACGGCGCTTATGGTAATAATTAGAATATAGAAAAAAGATGGGCCAATTTTAAAAAACAATGGCTGTCTCGCAGGTGCCATCATTACTCTGCCTTTTTGCTTAAACAGGTTAATTGCTTCGGGCGGAATCATTCTTGTTCTCATATGTCTAAACTCAGGAATAAAATAATGAATCCTGATAATCATAAATACGGCGATAATAATAAAAATAAACAGAAAATATTTCCAATATTTTTTTTGTAAAAGAAGGGCAGGTACCAAGTAAAAATAATTCAGATAAAACAGCAGAATTCCCGTTGCCCATTGTACATAGAAATCATTATTGATTCTAAATGGACTTTCATAAAATTGAATCAGCGATGTTAGAATAAAGAAAATCCAAATCATAAAATGGAATAGTATTTTATTTGAATTTGTATTTTTAATGGTATCTAGTGTCATTTATAATTTTATTTTTAATAAAATTAATTCATTTTTGGTTACCGTTGGAGATAAGTTTTGTTTGAGTTTTTCAACCACAAAATGGGCTGTTTTTAAGGCGTCTTTTTCTGTCGAAAAACTTTTGTTATCATTTATTACAGGAATGATCGATTGTTTGATTATGATTTTGTCTTTATAAGAAATCGAATATCCCCAGCCTGAATTTGTTTTAAATGATTCGGTTTTAAAAGCCTCCTTTTTTGTACAGGAAACGATTTGTAAAACCAGTACCAAAAGCAATAAATTCTTCTGGATTTTACCCCAGAAGAATTGTTTAGTATTAATTGTCATCGTCGCTTTGTTCATCTTGTGGTCTAAATTCCCATGCATCGTCAAAGTAAGTAGAACCGACTCTTCCTAACATATAAAAACCGCGATTGTTAATTGTAAAACCAACAGCATCAGTTCTTGTTGCGCCTTCCATAGCTGTTCTTTCTTCCCAAAGATCTGTTGAAGGATTGTATTCCCAAACTGTTTTGATGTTTTCACCACCAACAACATATCCTAATCCGTTCATTGAGAAACTAGAAGCATTAGATCTTGTAATGGCATATTCATCATTCCAAGTGTAATCATCATCAGTATCTTTATCGATATCTCTTTTTCTTGTCCACACATCGGTTGCAGGATCAAATTCCCAAAAATCTTCCTGATAAACCCCATTGTTAACTCCAGTTACCAAATAAGCTTTATCTGAAATTACAAATACAGTTGCATTACGCCTTTTATTACCGCTAAATCCGTTTACAAGCGTCCATGTATTTGCCTGGTCATCATACTGATAAAAATCTTTTAAATAATTTCCATCATAACCAGTTCCAAAATAAGCTTTTCCGCCAGCCTGAAAACCAACGGCACCATAACGGCCGGTTCCTGCAAAATCAGCTTTTTGAGTCCAGGTGTTTCCAGATGGATCATATTGATAGAAATCTTTCAGTTTATTAGTTCCATCATAACCAAGCCCAACATAACCTTTATCATTTAATGTAAAGCTAGATGCAGAACTTCTTGCAACACCTGTGAAATTAGCTTTTTGTTCCCAGTAATCTCCAGTTGAGTTGTAAGCCCATAAATCTTTTAAATATTCATCTCCGGTATAACCCGTTGCTACATAAGCAAAATCTCCAATTACAAAACTTGTTGCACTAGATCTTGCAGGACCGTCAAACGCTGATTTTTTAATCCAGTTACCTACTAAATCATCATCATCGTCATCATTGCTGCAGCTTATAAAAAAGAGGCTCGAAAGCAGGGTTGCGAATAATATTCCTTTTTTTAGATTATTCATAGTGTTTAAAATTTATTTATTGTTTGTATTTGATCCCAATTCCTAAAATATAACCGTTGCTTATGTTGAAATCATAAACGGTATGATTTTCACCATCGGTTAATTTGTATTTTTTGTCAAAATCATATCCGGCTTTAAAATTTAAAAACCAGTTTTTGTCAACATTTCTTTCATATTCAAATGAGGTTGTCATTTGTGATAAAGTAGCTTTTGCAGCATTTTTATCAATTTCATTCTGAATATTTAAATTGTAAAAACTTCCGTTAAAGCTGTTACTTAAACTAAACTTGTTGCGTATGTTATTCGAATACGAAATCCTTGAATCAGGAAAACCAATAAGCACATTAGCGTTGTCATTCACTTTATAATTTAAAGAGGCTGACGGCAGAAATTTTGGGTTTCCAAAAATACTTGTTCTGGCTGCTCCAATACTTAAAGTTGTTTTTGAATTTAATTGCTGTTTTATTTCAAAACCTCCTAAAAGTGTAAAATCAGAAAAACTTAAATTTTCCTGAAAACTGAACATTGGCGTAAACGTAAAATTCAGTTTTGTCGAATTTGATATTTTCTGCGAAAATTCAAATTTGCCCTTAATCAGCTGCAGCTTGTCTAAATCTTCAAAAGATTCATAACGACCTAAATCATAGTTTATATTCAAATTCGAATATTCCAGTGTATTTGTAATCAGGCTTTTTGAACTTATTTTTTTGCTGAGCGAGATTCCAATACTTGTTTCAGTAAAATCAATTTTGTCAGTAGGCTCTGTTTTTAAATTCAGGTGTACTGAAAAATTTTCCTGCGCTTTCATATTTAGAAATGACACTAAAAAAACCGAACAAATTATAAACCTTATTTTCATTACTTATTTATTGGTTCAAAAGTAGGTTGGAGAAGGTTTTAAAAAAAAGAAGATATATGTATGGCTCTTTTTGATAGACAAAACAGCCTTTTTTAAGGTCGAATGAAATATTTATTTGCGATATTCCATTGTAGATGTTTTTTCGCCGTTGATAGTCTAAAAACACGAGACTGTATATGTTATAGTGTGGTGCAGAAGACTGCATTTTATATTTGCTCAAAAAATTGATTATGAGCAAGTTTTTATTAATGTTAGTTTTTGCTTTTACTATATTTTCATGCGGTACAGATACTGATGCAGGAGAATTTGTTGTTGGTTCTGATTATTTGGCTATAAATAATAAAGTTGTTTTAATCGACACGCTGACAGTCGAAATGTCAACCATAAATTTTGATTCACTTATTACTTCGGGACAAAACCGTATTTTAATAGGTAATTATGATGATCCTGTTTTTGGAAAAGTAAAATCAAACAGTTATTTCCAGCTTTCTGCAAGTTCTTATGCTTTGAATAATTCAGGTTCAGATACCGAGGCTGTAAATTTCGTTTTTGATTCTATCTCAATGATTTTAAAATATGATAATTACCATTACGGAGATACTACGCAGGTTCAAAAATTTGACATTCATCGATTGACCCAAAAAGTAAAACCAAATACTGATGATGATAGTTTTTATAATAACTCAACTTTAAGTTACAGTGACGAAAGCCTGGGTACTATTTCGTATAAACCCCGCCCAATAGAAAAAGATTCTATTAATATTAGAATGAGTGATGCTTTTGGAGATGCCCTTTTTCAAAAAATAAAAAAGAGAGAAATTACAGGGTTGGATAATCTGACGGAATATTTAAAAGGATTAGTGCTTGTTCCTTCAAGTTCAAATTCGTCGAGTGTAATAGGTTTTCATACCACTACCAGTAAAGTTCGAATGTATTATTCAAAATATCAGGGTGATGCAGATGTCGATTCTTTTTTTATCGATTTCCTGATGTCAAATACATCGACACAATTTAACTCTATATCGCTCGATAAAACAGGAACTATAATTCAAAATCTCCCCATTTCGACCAGTAAACTTTCAAGTTCCTTAACAAACAAACAAGGATTTATTCAGTCCGGAACCGGAGTTGCCTGCCGGATTGATTTTCCAAACATAAAACAGCTTAAAAATATTTCATCGAACGGAGCCATTGTTGACGCTCAAATGTTTATAAAACCTGTAAACAATTCGTATTCTGATAAATATCCTCTGGCAGATTCTTTAAAAGTATATGTAGGCGATAATTTAAACAGAATTAGCGGCAGTTTACTTAATGCTGCAGGAACGGCAGTTTATGGAACTTTGAGCCAGAAAAGCGATGAGTTTAATGAAAATATAGGTTATACCATTCCGCTTGGCAGTTTTTTGCAAAAAGAAATGCTGAAAGCATCAGATTCAAGGTCATCCCTGATATTAACATTGCCCGGAATTTCTAAATCAGTTAACAGACTTGTTTTAGGAGATCAAAAACACCCCGAAAATAAAATTCTAATAAAAATTTATTACCTCTCCTATTAAATGAAAAAGAAAATAATTTTTGTAAGCTGCTTCATTTTAATGGCGCTGACTTCATTTTCTCAAAGTATTTCGAGTTCGCCCTATTCATTGTATGGTTTAGGAAGTGTGTATGATGCCGATTTTGGTGCGATTTCATCCATTGGATCTTCTGGAATTGCTTTGCCGTCAGAAGGTTTTATCAATAATCTAAATCCGGCGTCTTTAGGTTTTATGCCTTTAAATCATTTTATGCTTGATGTTGGTGGAAAAGCCATTGGAACAACTTACCAAAGTAAATCCAAAACAGAGAAACGAAATAATTTTCAGTTTTCGCATTTAGCTTTTGCTTTTCCGGTAACGAAAAATTCAGGGTTTAGTATCGCACTCAAGCCTTATTCGAGTTCTACTTATAAAATTTCAAATCTTTTACTGCCTATTGCCGATAGCCAGGAATCGTATAATTTATCTGCCGCAGGTTCAGGAGGATTAAATGACTTCGATTTCTCGTATGGATATCGTTTTGGTAAAAAGCTGACGGTTGGAGCTACTGCCGCTTTGTTATTTGGAAATATTACAGACGACCGCACCTTTACTATTTTGAATTCAATTACTAATGTTCATAAAAAAACAGATTATAATGGATTTCGTGCTACTTTAGGAACGCAGTATAAAATCGATTCCACATTAACAATTGGAACAACTTTTAAACTTCCGGCACAAATTAAAGGCTCAAAAGTTCAATCTGTTCAAACGTCTACAGATGGAGTTACTAATGTTATTGAGTCTGAAGCAGCTTCGGATGTGGATGATTATTATATGCCTTTAGAAATAGGAATAGGGATCAGCAAACGATTTAAGAATGTTTTGAACATGACTTTAGATTACGAAAAAAGTTTGTGGAATGATACCAGACAGTCTGATCTTTATGGTGATTTTGTAAACCAGGACAGGTTTGCCCTCGGATTTTCTTATTTTAATGCCAATAGAAATATTCGCAAATATTGGGATAGAATAACATATTCTGCGGGAGCAAATTTTGATACCGGTTATCTTGAAGTCGACGGGAAAAGAGTTAACAATGCCTCAATTTCAGTCGGAATTAATCTGCCAATCGAAAACACCTCTTCGGCCTTAAATATTTCCTATTCCTATGGACAAAGAGGCAGGATATCAGAGAATCTTATTAAAGAGAATTACCATAAGATATCTCTTAATTTATCTTTAGACGGAATTTGGTTTGTGAAACGAAAGTTTGATTAATTAAAAGTCTTTTTCAATTACCGGATATTTATCTTCTAAAATTGATTTTAAAACCGCTGGATTTGAATTGACATAAAATATAGGTTCGCTTTTTGGAGTGTCAGTAAAACCGACTTTTTCACGCAAAATATTTTGTGTTTGTCTTGCTACTGCCTCTCCAGAATCTATGATTTGAATGTGGTCAGGTAGTATCTTTTTAATCTGCGGAATTAAATAAGGATAATGACTGCAGCCTAAAACAAGATAATCAATATTGGCATCGATCATAGGCTGTAAATATTCTTTTAATAATTGGGTCATTTCCGGAGAATGTAAATTGCCGTCTTCAATTAATTTAACCAGGTTGTAACCAACCTGTTCAATAATTGTAGTATGCTGAAACATCTCTGCCGTTTTATTAAACAGTTCGCTGTTTAAGGTTCCTTTTGTGGCCAGGATTCCAATAACCTGTGTCTTAGAATTATTGGCAGCAGGTTTTATTGCAGGTTCAATCCCTATAAAGGGTACATCATAATCATTACGAAGTTCCCAAATTGCATTTGTTGTTGCAGTATTACACGCAACGACAATTAATTTGCAATTATTTTCAAGTAAAAACTCTACATTTTTTTTACTTAAGGCAACAATCTCTTCTTTTGTTTTTTGACCGTAGGGAGCATTTTTGCTATCGGCTAAATAAATTGTTTTTTCGTTTGGAAGTAAATCGTGAATTTCTTTCCAGATTGAAGTTCCTCCAATACCAGAGTCGAAAACGCCTATAGGATTATTGTTTGTCATAATACAAAATTAGTATTTTTTGAAATAAAAATATATTCCAATTTAGTAGAAATCTGGAAATATTAATGGATTTTAATTTTAAATAAATGTAAAAAAAAACTGCTTAAATTTTTAAAATTTAAGCAGTTTAATTAAAAGGAATTCGTTTATTAGAATCCTAAGTCTTTTTTCACATCAGCAGTAATGTTTGGACCATCAGCTAATAAAAGAGTAGAACCATCTAAAACGTATTGGAAACCTTTAGCTTTACCAACTTTTTGGATAGAAGCTCTTACTTTTTCCATTAAAGGTTTTACGATATCAGTTTCTTTTTGTTGAAGTTCTTTTTGAGCATTGTCTCTGTAATCAACAATTCTTTTTTGCATATCCTGAACTTCTTTAGAACGGTCACCGTTTACAGCTTCAGTTACAGTTGCAGCTTCAGCTTCATACTTTTTAATTTTAGTTTGGTATTCGTCAACCATTTTTTTGTATTCAGCATCATATGTCCCACTTAATTTTTGCAGTTGATTTTGAGCATCTAACATAGCAGGCATTTTCGACATAATCTCGCTAACATCAACATGGGCAACCTTCGCCTGTGCGTTCATTGTATTACTTGCTCCTAAAATAAGTATTGCAGCAATTAGTAAAGTTTTGATTTGTTTCATCATTTTAAAAAATTAATTAATTATTGGTCGTATTTGTTTTTTGTGTTTCGGCCTCTTTTGCTTTTTTAGCCGCTTCTCGTTCCTCGAGTATTTTTTTTCTTCTCTCTTCTAATTCTTTTTTACGCTGTTCGTAAAGCTTTTGTCTCTCTGCTGCTTTATCTACTGCAGGTTCAGTAGTTGTTGTAGCAGGTTTAGCCGTTTCAGTTGTTTTTGCTGCCTCGGTTGTTTTTGCTGGTTCAGAAACCGTGCCATTTTTTTTAGCTTCTCTCTCTGCCTGAATTGCTTTTCTTCTGTCGTCGTATTCTTTTTTCTTAGCTTCCTGCTCCAGTCTTCTGTCTTCAATCAGTTTTTCTCTCGCAGTTCTCTTTTCATCTAATGCTTTTTGACGATCTGCCATTGCCGGATTTTCATCAATTGCATTTTCCTTGCTCTCTTTAGCTTCCTGATCTTTCAATTGTTTTTTAGTCAATTGCTCTCTTTTCTCAGTTCTGTTTAAAACACGCAGTACCTGATCACTGATATCGAATCTTTTATTGCTGAAAAGCATTGTCAGATCTGATGACTTATCAAAAATGAAATCATAATTTTTAGCTTCGGCAATATCTTGAACGGCTGTAAAAACCTGATCCTGAATTGGCTTTGCTAAAGCTGATTTCTGTCTCATTAAATTTCCGTCAGCACCAAATTGCTTTTGTTGATACTCCAGCATTTCGTTTTCCTGAAATTTAATTTCTGTTTCTCTTTCATCAATTAATTCTTTAGTCAATAAAGCTTTTTCTGCCTTAAGATTTTCTTTAAGAGTATTGATGTTTAATTTTTTGGCTTCTATTTCTTGTTTCCACTTTTGAGCTTTTAGCTCTAATTGTGCTTTTGCTTCTTTGTAATCAGAAACATTTTCCAAAATATATTCCATATCAATGTAACCGATTCTAGTCGTCTTACCTTGAGCCTGACTTGTATTTACCGCAATCAAAACTAAAAATATAAATAAAAACCGTTGTTTCATAACATTACTTTATTTTGAATTTTTAGCCAAAGGTATTAAAATTTGTACTAAAACCCGCACTAAAACTGTTGACCAATAATAAAATGTGTTTCCCAGCCATTTGCCTTGTTTGTAACTGACCCAGGAAGAGCATCAAAACCGTAACCGAAATCAATTCCTAATAATCCAAATGCAGGCATGAATACACGTAAACCAGCACCAGCAGAACGATTTAAGTCAAACGGGTTATAATCTCTAAACGTTGGATAAGACGAACCTGCTTCTAAAAACGTCAATGCATAAATTGATGCAGACGATTTTAATGTAATAGGATAACGTAATTCCATCGAGAATTTGTTATACACAGTTGCTCCAATCTGTTGTCCCAATGAATTAACAGGTGTAAGCGAATTGTTCGGATAACCTCTTAATTGTATTGTTTCTCTACCATCCATAGAATAGTTTGCCATTCCATCTCCTCCTAAATAGAAACGCTCAAACGGAACAACACCTCTTGATTGATCATAAGCTCCTAAGAAACCAAATTCTGTTAATGTTCTTAAAACTAATTTTCCATACACTTTAGTATACCAGTCTGCTTTAAATTTTACTTTATAGTATTCTAACCAGTTATATTTCTTTTGATCGACCTTCGCAGCATCTGTGTCAGCGCTCTTATAGTCAGATCCTACACTCACATATTGAGAAGATCCGTTTATAGTTTCAGCTTTCATATAATCACCAGGATTTATAGGCTGACCGTCTGGACCAGTTTTTGCCTCTCCGGTATATTGTACTTTATATTCTTTTTGATTTCCTAAGTCGCCGTAATTAACACCATTAAATAATGAGTAAGGAGGCGTAACTTTTGCAGAGATACTAAATTCAGAACCATAAGTTGGGAATATTGGGTTTACCCCTTTATTACTTCTTGAAAGTCCTATAGTATAAGCAAGGTTTCTTGATGCTCCGTTACCAAATGTAAACAACCCTGTATAGTAATTGTTTAAGTCATAATGCTGATAACTCACAGATTGTGAAAGAACGAAATAATCATCCGGCACAGTTAAACGTTTCGCTAAACCAACTTGTACTGTAAAAATATTAAAACTTTGGCTTTTATCCACAGTTCTGGTTACATAATTGTTATTGAACTGTTTACTGTAAGATATAGAAGAACTAAACTGTACTGGTTTTTTACCTCCAAACCATGGTTCAGAGAATGATAAACTATACGTTTGGAAATAAGTACTTCCTTGTAAACGAAGTGCTACTTTTTGTCCGTCTCCCATTGGAAGTGGTTTATATGCATCTTTATCAAATAATTTTCTAGCCGAGAAGTTGTTGAATGACAAACCTAAAGTTCCAATGAAACCTCCTCCGCCATAACCACCTTGAAGCTCAACCTGGCTAGATCCTTTTTCTACTAATTGGTATTCAATATCAACTGTTCCTGCAGAAGGATCAACGTTTCTAAATTCTGGTTTAATAGCCTCCGGATCAAAGAAACCTAATTGACCAATTTCACGAATTGTTCTAACTAATTCTTCTTTACTGTATTTATTTCCGGGCTTAGTTCTTAACTCACGGTAAATAACGTGGTCATTTGTTTTGTCATTTCCAGTAACATAGATTTTATTGAAATAGGCGATAGGGCCTTCAGTAATTCTAATCTCGAAATCAATTGTATCGTTTACAGTTTTTACCTCTACAGCATTAATTTTTGAGAATAAATAACCATTGTTTTGGTATAAATTCGTGATATCTTCTCCGTCAGGTTTTGAATTATCAGCGATTCTTTTTTCTAGTAAAACACCATTATAAGTTTCTCCTTTTTTGATCCCTAAATAACGGTTTAACTGTTGATCTGAATAAACGGTATTACCTAAAAACTTAATATTTCCGAAGTAATATTTATTTCCTTCTTCTACATTAATTTTTATCGCAAGCATATTTTTGTCTTTGATGTAATTAACAGAGTCATAAATAATACGTGCATCACGATACCCTTTTTCTTTGTAAGCAGCGATAACTTTTTCTAAGTCAGTTTTGTATTTTTCAGGAATAAATTTAGAGGCTTTAAAAACACGAAGAAAGTTTTTCTGTTTCGTGTCCTTCATTGCGGCTCTTAATTTTGTGTCGCTAAGCTGCTGATTTCCTATGAAATCAATACTTTTAATTTTAACTTTATCTCCTTTATCTACTCTAACAAGCATGTTTACCTGATTTCCAGCAGTACTGTCCGGAGTAGTAGTAATGGTAACTTTTGTATTGTAAAAGCCGTCTTTTTTATACTTATTTTCGATATAATTTTTAGTAGTCGTAATTAAGTTTTCGTTTACAATTTTATTTTTAGTTAAATTGTTATCCTTAATTAATCCTTCGATTTTACTCTTCTTAACACCGGTGATTTTAACTTCATTTAATTTTGGAAGCTCAACAATATTTAAATCTAAATAAATACTGTCATTTTGTACCTTATTAATATAAAAAGAGATTTCGTCGAAAAGACCTAGTTTACCTAATTTTTTGATAGCACCAGTGATTTCTTCACCTGGAACTGTTATTTCGTGACCTACCTGAAGACCTGAGAAAGTAACAACAGTCTGCTCATTGAAGCTTATTTTACCAACAACAGAAACTTTAGCCAGAATATATTTTTTTCCTTGGTCAAAAGGAACTCTATCTTGAGCTTTAACTTGTGAAAAACTACCCAATAATAAAAGGGTACAGATTATTTGTGGTATTCTTTTTTGTAACACTAAAAAATTATTTAATTTGTTCACTGGTTTTTCCAAATCTACGTTCTCTTTTTTGATAACTAATAATAGCCTCATATAAATCTTGATCTTTAAAGTCTGGCCACAAGACATTAGTAAAATATAATTCAGCATAGGCAATCTGCCACAACAGAAAATTACTTATTCTATGTTCTCCACTTGTTCGTATTAATAAATCTACGTCAGGTAAATTTTGCGTGTAAAGATGCTCATTTATAATTGAATCGTCAATAGTGTCTATTGAAATTATATTATTTTTAACTTTATCACTAATCACTCTAACAGCATTTACCAATTCCTCTCTGGAACCATAGCTTAAAGCAAGGGTTAACGTTAGTCTGGTGTTGTTTTTAGTCTTCTCAATAACGTCTAAAAGTTCTTTTTGTGCCGATTTTGGTAATTTGTCAAGATTTCCAATAGCATTAAGTCTGATATTGTTTTCCTGAAGTGTAACTAGCTCTTTTTTTAAGGAATTAATCAATATTTTCATTAACGCCTCAACTTCCAGTTTAGGACGATTCCAGTTTTCTGTAGAAAAAGCATACAAGGTTAGGTACTCAATACCTAGTTTGGCACAAGTTGTAATTGTTTTTTTAACAGATTTGGTGCCGTTTTCGTGTCCAAAAGCTCTTAAAAAGCCTTGTTGTTTAGCCCAGCGCCCGTTTCCGTCCATAATAATGGCCAGATGTTTTGGTAAGTTTGATTGATCTATAGAGTCTAGTAAATTCATTTTTATTATTCTGCGCAGTAGCAAGGTTTTTGTCCAAAGGTATAAGTTAAAGTAATACCTGAAAAGACATACCAGTCATTATTATTTAAATTTCCGAATTTTAGAATGTTTGCATTGCTGGTATCAGGATTACTGCCATCAATATTGTCGGTAAAAGTATATCGTGCCCCAACTTCAGCACCTATAACAAAATGAGGAGTTACATTTGATTTAATTCCAAGTGTTATGGGTATTGCAAATGAATTTGAGTTGATTTTTTGCGTAATATTTGGGCTGGTTTCATAACGATATAAACCATCATAAAGAAAAAAGCTTAAACCTGAATATATATAAGGAGTAACTTTTGTATGATAATCATGAAGATTGAAATCAAAAAAATTAAATTCTAAACCAGCAGAAAATTCTTTTACATCATTATCAAAACGATATCCCCTTCTGTTGCGTCCTGTTTCGTCAGAATCTAAATCGTTTCCGGTGATACTAGATTGTGTATAAGAGAAACGATAAGAATGTCTTGGGCTTTTGTTCCATTTGTACAAAATACCTAAAGCCAGTTTATTTGGATTAACGTAAGTTGTGCTTCCAACATCACCAACAAAGTTGCTTCCGCCAATAAAAACACCAAGCTCATTGATTTGAGCATTAAGTGTAATAAAAGGGAAAAAACATAACAATAAATTAAAAATTTTCTTCATTTAATTCAAAATTGCGTGCAAATATAATAATTATCAATACGAATCAAAGTTCCTTTAGATAAATGTGCTTTTTTTTCAATTTACATTATGATTTTGAGCAATTTAATGATGATTCGCTATATGCAGAACGAGAAAATGTGGTATTATCGTATAGTGATGAAGGAGAAAAGAGTTTAATTTCTCTTGTCTTCTCCCCAGAGCAGTTTGTTTCTTAAGGTTTTTAAGAAAGTTTCGCCCGGGATTTCAATCATTTTTATTTTATAATCAGTTTTTTTAATCTTAAGAACTGATTCGTTTTTTACCGAAGAAATTCGGGAATCTAATGAAACCAAATATTGGTCTTCTCTTCCTGTTACGCGCAAAGTGATTTCAGTATCGTCTGGTATAACAAGTGGTCTGGCGGTTAAATTATGTGGTGCAATTGGCGTAATTACTAAACTTTTTACATCTGGTGTTAAAATAGGCCCGCCGCAGCTTAATGAATATCCTGTAGAACCCGTTGGAGTTGAAATAATTAATCCATCTGCCCAGTAAGAATTTAAATATTCATTGTTTAAATAGGTATCAACAGTAATCATCGAAGTCGTATCTTTTCTGCTTACAGTAACCTCGTTCATAGCAAAATTAAGCTCTGCGAATGCATCATTTTTAGGTTCGCAGGTTATGCCAAGCAAAGTTCTTTCGGATGTTGTATAGTTTTGATCGATAACATATTGCAGTAAACTGTCAATGTTTTCCTTTTGAACTTTTGCAAGAAATCCTAATCTTCCTGCGTTTATACCTAATAAAGGAATGCCTGAATTACGAACAAAAGCCGCAGCTCTCAAAATTGTTCCATCACCGCCAATACTAATCAGCATTTCAAAACTATTATCTAAAGTAGTACTTGGAGAAAAAGTTTTATATTCCTTTTTTACAAGCTGCTTATCGTAAAGCATGTCCAGAAAATTTTCTTCAATTACCATTTCTACATTATTAGAATTGAAAAACGAGAAAATGTCTTTTATAATAGGTTCGGTACTGTTTTGATAATATTGTCCGTAAATGGCTATTTTCATCTGGTGTTTAATCGATTTTTATTTAATTGTTTAATCGTTAATTTTCTTCGTTAAAACGATTAAACAATTAACCGATTCAACAAACAATATTATATATTAAGGTATTTGTCTAAATAATCAGAGCGCTCTTTTAAGCTATTAATATAGGTATCTTCCTGATGTTCTGAAATAATTTCATAACCGTATCTTCTATACGTCTGAATAATTTCATTCATCGCTCCCAAACCTATTTTTATAGTAATCTGAACATTTTCTAGATCGGCTTCAGAAACAAAACAACCTAAAATTTTACCATTATTGCTTTCTACAATTTGGGTTACTTCGCTCATCGAATAATCCAGCAGCCCTTTTTGAACAATGATAATTCCTCCTTGTTCCTTTAAAAATGGCGTTTCCTGAAAAAACTTCATAATATCTTCCATTTCATAATAGCCTATGTAGCTATTATTCTCATCAAGAATTGGAATAATATTAGTGTGATTTTTTGCGAAGACTTCCAGAACATCCAGCCAGATCATTGATTTTCTGGCAAAAAAACGTTCTAAAGTATATTTGTAGTCAATAGCTTTTTTATCGGTATCAAACGTTTCAACATCATCAGAAGAAATACTTCCAATGAAAATCCCATCTTCTAAAATCGGAAAATGAGAAAAATTTACATCGATAAAAAAGTCCTGAATCGATGCTATCGTTTCCTGACTATCAATCGCTCTGAAATCATTTGTGATATAGTTTGTAATTTCTGTCATAAATCAATCGAAGATATTTGATGCAAAATAATCAAAAAATACCAAAAACTGCTGCGTTTTACTTTGTATTTTTGTCGTAACAAATATAGTGTTACTTGAATTAATTATCTATTTATATGACAAAGTTAAGTGTTAATATCAATAAAATTGCAACGCTGCGAAATGCACGAGGCGGAAATGTACCTGATTTATTAAAAGTTGTTGTCGATATTCAGCGTTTTGGAGGGCAGGGAATTACCATTCATCCACGTCCGGATGAGCGTCATATTCGCTATCAGGATGCGCGCGATTTAAAAGCAATTGTTACTACAGAATATAATATTGAAGGAAATCCGCAGCATAATTTTATTGATTTGGTTTTAGAATGCAAACCAGATCAGGTTACTTTAGTTCCAGATGCAATTGGTGCCATTACCTCTTCTGCAGGCTGGGATACCATTAAAAATCAAGATTATTTAACTGAAGTTATTCAGGAATTTCAAAGAAACGGAATTAGAACATCGATTTTTGTTGATCCGGTTTTAGAAATTATCGAAGGAGCAAAAAAAACAGGAACAGACAGAATCGAATTGTATACTGAAGCCTTTGCGCATCAATACGATTTAGGAAACAAAAATGCTATCGATCCGTATGTGAAAGCTGCAGAATTAGCAAACGAATTAGGTTTGGGAATTAACGCCGGACATGATTTGAGTTTAGATAATATCCAGTTTTTCAAACAAAATATTCCGGGATTATTAGAGGTTTCTATTGGTCACGCTTTAATTTCAGAAGCACTTTATCTTGGTTTGGATAATGTTGTGAATATGTATTTGAATAAATTGAAGTAAGATTAAAATTAAACAATTATAACCTGACATAATTGGGTTATAATTGTTTACTTTCGCACTTTTCTTATTAAAATTAAGTGTCAAAATTTATTATTCTTTTTTTATTGTTTTCCTTTTCCAACCTTTTTGCACAGTCAAATGTCCGAATAAAGGGAAATGTAAAATCTTCTGAAAGCCAAAACCTAATTGGTGCAAATGTCTCTTTTGAGATAAACAAAAAACAGCTGCATGCCATTACAGATACTCTGGGTAACTTTTCACAAAGTATTCCTGGAGGTAATTTGGTTATAAAAATTGATCATTTAAATTTTACGCCAAAAACTATTTATTGCAATCTGCAAAAAGACACCATACTTTCTATTGTTTTAGAAAAAGATATTTCACTTTTAAAAGAAGTAATTATTTCAAATGATAAAAAAAGCGGCATCAAAACTTTATCCGGCGGAAAACTTTCTTTTAATTTAAAAGAATTAAACGCTGTTCCAACACTTTTAGGAACTACAGATATTATTAAACTTTTGCAGCTTACCCCCGGAGTACAAAATTCCGGAGATGCAAATGGTTATTTATACGTTCGTGGCGGTGATCCCGGACATAATGCAATTTTATATAACGAAGCTCCCATTTATGGAATGTCTCATTTACTCGGGATTTTTCCTTTTTACAACGCAGATCATATTAAGGATGTAGAATTTGATAAATCAAGTTCGAATGCAAAATATGGCGGCCGATTGAGTTCAACAACAGTTTTAAGCACCAATAAAAAATTACCGTCAGAATTTTCGATTCAGGGAAATGCAGGAATTTTAGCTTCGCAAGTAACATTGGCAGTTCCGCTTAATGATAAAACAGGATTTTATGTGTCCGGAAGAAAAACCTATATTGATGAAGTTGTAGGCCCAATATTAAAATCAGGTTCAGAAAGTAATGATGTTCAGGATATGAAATATGATTTTTCTGATGCGAATTTCACCTTTTTATCCCAAATTTCTAAAAAGAATCTATTTTCATTAGATGCTTTTTTTAGCGGAGACGAATTGAAAATAAAAGATGAGAATCTGGCGCTGCGAACGAATTTAAAATGGAGCAATTTTACAGTTTCACCATCTTTAACCACAACATTTTCTCCAAAAGTAAGCATGTCTAATTCTGTTTATTTTAGTCATTATTCTAATGATTTAAGTATGGAACAGGCAACAATTCAATTTGGAGTTTCTTCTTTTGTAAAAGATTTTGGGTTTACAAATACCGTACGATTTTTAATTAACAATATTCCATTTGAGACAGGATTGCAATATGTTTATCACAATTTACAGCCTCAAAAAGTGAATGTAGAAAACCTGACAACGCTTGATAATTATTCCCAAAGAATAATTAATGCCAATGAAGCAGCAATTTTTGTAAACGCAAAACCTAAGTTATTTGAAAATGTAACAGCCGATTTAGGACTTCGAATTAATTATTATACTTCTGGGCCAGACTCTTATTTACATTTTCAACCGCGTGCTGTGCTGAATTATTATGCGAATGAAAAATATTCGTTTTATGCTTCTTATAACAGACAATACCAATATTTGAGTTTGATTACAACTTCAAGCGTAGGAATTCCAACGGATTTTTGGATTGCAAGTTCTGATGGAATAAAGCCGCAGTCGTCTAATGAATTTGCTGTTGGTTCTAATCAAAATATTACCAGAAATTTTTCTTCTTCTTTTGGCGGATTTTATCGTTCGATGAAAAACCTGCTGGAATATCCGTATGGAATAACGCAGTTTAATGAAATTACAACGCTTAAAAATGATTTGTATGTGGGAGAAGGAAAAGCGTACGGATTTGAAATGATGTTGAAAAAAAGTAACGGAAAATTTACTGGCTGGCTGAGTTATACCTTAAGCTGGTCTGATCGAAATTTTGATGAATTGAATAATGGGAAAACGTATTTCGCAAAATACGACAGACGCCATAATCTTTCTGTTGTTGGAATGTATGATTTAAACTCAAAATGGAATTTTGGAGTTACTCAAATATTTGGTTCCGGAAATCGATTCACAATGCCAACTTCCTGGTATTTCATAAATAATAATCCTGTTAAAGAATATTCAGGATATAATAATGCACAAATGCCAGATTATATTAGAACAGATATTTCTGCGAATTATTATTTTATAAAAACGCTGAAGAAAGAAAGTGCTTTAAACTTTTCTATTTACAATGCATTCAATGTATCAAACCCAGTTTATGTTGTTTTAGATGTAGAAGTAAATGAGGATAAAAGCAAAGTTGTGGTAAAGCAGGAAAAAAAAGTATTATACCGAATTCTTCCTTCTGTTAGCTGGAGATTTAAATTTTAAGAGATGAAAAAATATATATTATTTCTTTTTGCTTTAGTGCTAACAAGTTGTTCAAAAGATGACTTTAGTGAACAAAAAAGCCTGGAATCAAAAATAGTTGTTGAAGGCTGGATTGAAGAAGGTGATTTTGCCAATGTTTTGCTGTCGAGCAGTATTCCTGTTACAGATGTTATTGACTCTACAAATGTTTTAAATCATGTAATTCGATCTGCAAAAATCACAATTTCTGACGGTCAGAATTCAGAAGTTTTAAGAGTGAAAAACGATAAAAACAGAATTCCTCCATTTGTGTATTTTGGGTCAACTTTAAAAGGTGAAGCCGGAAAAGAATATTCTATTAAAATTGAATACTTAAATCGTGTTGTTGAAGCTGTAACCTCAATTCCGAAATCAGTGCCGCTTAAAAGTGCGGAATATATAAAGAAGAATGCTGCAGATACAACCGGCTATATTTTTGTAAAATTTGATGATCCGTCAGCCGAAAAAAACTATTATCAAATCGCTACAAAAATTGATGGTGAAGAACCTATTTTTGTTCCTTCATTTTATGGCAATTTAGACGATAAAAACTTTAAAAGTTCTTCGGTTTCTGTGCAGATAAACAGAGGAGTTTTGTTATTTCCTAAAACAAAATTCACACCTTATTTTGCTGATGGAGACGTTATTTATGTAAAACTAAGAACACAAACGAAAGAAGCATTAGATTTCTGGAACAGCTGGCAAAACGAAATCGTAAACAGCAAAAATCCTATTTATCCCTCAAACACAAGTTTAAAATCGAATATAAAAGGAGGAATTGGTATTTGGGCAGGATATGGACAAAGTACCATCATAGTCAGAACACCTCCAAAAAAATAAAGCCGATTTGAATATTTCAAATCGGCTTTAAATTATATTTTTTTAAAACTATTTTTCTTCTTTATTAAAAGCACTAATGAAATCTTCAAATTTACTTTCGAATGTATCAAATCCTTCAGAGAAATAAGCTCCCATTTCTACCTCAGTTTTATCATTGAATCTTAAATAGTTTACTACATAATAGTAGTTTAATATTTGTGGCGTATTTTGATCATATTCCCAGTATCCGCCATATTCATTGTCTGCAGTTACCCATTTATTGTATCTGTCATAGCTGTATTCTTTTTCAGCATGCTGTACAATATCAGCAATTTTAGTTCCATCTTTTTTAGAAACTAAGATTAACTTCATGTTTTTATTAAAGTTAGCTGCTTCTCCTTCTGCTAATTTTAGATTATAAGCATTGTGATCAGTATAATAAGTTTTGCTGTTGTAATTTACATTAGGTAAAGTTTTTTCTAAAGCAATATCATCTGCAGCAGCTGTAGCTAAATCCATATCAGCAACAATAACAAAGTTGTCCATTAACTGGAATAAACCATTTGCTTTACCTCTATATTGAACTAGTTCCTTGTTGTCAAGCAAATTGTCAATATTTGCATTACTTCCAGCGGTAAAATCAATTAGAGTTTTTCCATTGTAAATAAGAGATGCTTTTGCAGTGTTTTGTGCTGCTTTAATACTGCTCATTTCCCAAGTGTAACCATCGTTTAACACCATTTTGTATGAGAATTCATTAGGAACTTCTTTCCCATTAGAATACTTTGCAGTTAATGCAAAAGTAGCAGATTGACCATTATCGATTGTTAAAACTGCGTCTGCAGAACTAGGAAGGAAAAGGGAATCATATATTTCAGTTCCGCTTACCCAGCTGTCATAAGATTTCACTTTTACATCAGAAGAAATACCTTTTGCAGATAAAACAGCATTGTTAGCAGTTTGAGATTCTTTAGCAGGAAAAACAAATTTTAATTCTGTAGTTGAAGCTGTTTTAACCCAAACTTGTTCTGCATTGTTCCATGTATAAATACCGTAAACACCAGAAACATTTAATATATCTTCTACTTTGTTGCTGCGTTTTCCACCAAAAACATCAATCTCATCGACACCTAAAAGTCTTGATAAATTTGCCAATGCTTCGATAGCTCCAGAGCTTTTGGTTTTATCAAGCTCAACAAGCATTTGATTAGCTTCAGCTTCTAATTTTGTTTTTTGAAGAGAAGGAGTAAGGCTAGAGTACGGTTGCTTTAATAATGCAGCAATTTGCTCTTCTAATGATAATTCTGTTTCAGGTTTAGTTTCTTCATCATTGCTTTCGTCGCTTGAACATGAAACCATAAGCTGCGAAGCAACTAATGATAATAAAAGGAATTTTTTAATCATAAAGGTGGTATTAATTAATTGGATTTAAATCAAGTTTTTGGTTTTGATTTTTAAAATGCGAATATACACTTTCGATTTATCTAATCCTTACGGGAAACCGTAAATTGGTAAGTTTTATTTTAATAAAATGTTTTTATCAAAATATTAAACTTATTGTATTGATTGTCAAATTTTTTACAAAAAAAAACACCGATTTGAAATATTTCAAATCGGTGCTAGTAGTAGTTTTAGAAAATATTATTTTTCGAAAGCTTGAATAAAATCTTCAAATTTAGTTCGGAATGTGTCAAATCCTTCAAATAAAAACAACCTCAAAACAGTAAGTTAAGAGGTTGTTTTATTTGAAAAATTATTTAGGCATTTCAATTGAGCTTTGTAAAATTCCTTGTGATATTAAGTTAATTTTTCCAGAATCACTTAGAGTGATGTAGTCAATTTTAAATAATGGGTTAGGGTGTTCGAATAATGTTCTAGGAACACTTCCTTTATATAACAATAATTTGTTTCCAATTATTTCTAAGTATTCTTTAGTAGATGTGAAATTATTAAATTTAATATTTGCTAAAAATTCCCCCTCTTGTTTACAATCCTTATAATTGTATAATTTTAACTTATTTACTTCTACAAAAAGTGAATAATTGTCATTTGGTGAACTTAATTTATTATTTCTGTCTAATCGTTCGCCGGGATATAAACTTAATTTTAAGTCACGAGGATATTGTTTTTCAATAAATCTCTTATCAATTTCTGATAGATCATTTTGAGCAGTTACACCTATTCCGTCTAATGTTATAGAACTTGGGATGTAATAATGCATTATTGATAATGGGTCATATTTGCTATAGTTTGTACGATTAATATCGGTTTTTTCTATTATCTGGCGATCTACTTCTTCTTGACTATACTGATCGAAATATTTATAGGCTTTTGCTCTATTCCATGCTATAGTTGAAGTGGGGTTTTTCATTTCATGATATAACCCTAAAGCATGTCCAAATTCATGTAATATTGTTCTTCTGGCTGCTTCTTCATTAAAGCTTTTCGAAACTTGTCCTAACCTCATTGTAGGTAGTTTTTGTTGTTGCGGGGTATTAGTGTATTTTCCCATATATGACCATGCACCTGCTCCCTGTATAATAGCAATTCTAATGTCTGCATTTTCCGTAGCTGGAACAAATTCAAACTTAAGATTAGCATACTTAGTCCATTCAACAGCAATTCTTTTAACTATGTCATGATCTGTAACGTCTCCATCTAAAAACTTAATTCGAATTGTTTGACCTGTTTTCCAACCGGTCCAAGACTCGATGGTACTTCCTGATTTCGCAGTTTTATTGTTTTGTGCATGAACATCTGGAATTTGATTTCGAAGATCAAAGGAACATAGGTACATTTCTTCGTTTAAAGGTTGCTCAGTTGTTTCTGAATGATCATCACTTGAGCATGAAATTGTAAGCTGAGAAATAATCGCGGCTAAGAATAAAGATTTTTTAATCATGGTTTATAGTTATTAAATTAATTCAAATCAAACGAGTTCTGATTTGAACAGGCAATATAATAAAAATAAGTATTTTACCTACAATTTAATTGTTAAAAAGTAAGTTTTTTATGTATAAATATATAAATGCTTTAAAAAAATATATAATTAAATTCTATTACAGATTAGTAGAACTTTTTACCTTTGTTATAAGATAAAAATCAATTATAAATGTTATACTCAAAAATAGAAGGCGAAGGAAAACCATTTATCATCATGCATGGATTTCTTGGAATGTCTGATAATTGGAAAACCTTGGCAGGACAGTATGTCGAAGCTGGATTTCAGGTTCATATTTTAGATTTAAGAAACCACGGACGCAGTTTTCATTCTGACGAATGGAGTTATGAAGCGATGGTTCAGGATGTTTTTGAATACTGTCAGGCAAACCAGTTAACTAGAATTGATATTCTTGGACATTCGATGGGCGGAAAAGTGGCTATGCTTTTTGCAGCAACCCATTCAGATCTTGTAGATAAATTAATTGTGGCAGATATTGGTCCGAAATTTTACAAACAGCATCATCAGGATATTTTGGCAGGTTTAAATGCAGTTGATTTTTCTGTAAAACCAAGCCGAAATGACGTTGAAGCAATCGTTGCCCAATATGTTTCTGATTTTGGAACACGCCAGTTTTTATTGAAAAATTTATATTGGAAAGAACCGGGACAACTTGCTTTCCGTTTTAATTTGGAAGTTTTTAATAACAATCTCGATGCTATCGGGAAACCTTTGGCAGAAAATTTAGTTTTTAATAAACCTGCTTTATTTATTAGAGGAGGGGAATCTGGATATATTTTAGATGCAGATTTAGATGAAATAAGAAAGCAGTTTCCGAGTTTTAAATTAGAAACTATTCCAGGTGCAGGACATTGGCTTCATGCCGAAAACCCTAAAATGTTTTTTGAACTGACAACCGAGTTTTTGAAAGAGTAATTTTTATAATGCTTTAGCCTTTAGTAATATAGGTAAATTGATAGTGTGCTATTAATTAAAGAAATCTTAAAAATAAGAATTTACCTACATATAAACATTAAAATTCATAAATTTGCCTTTTGAATTTTAATGTTTATAATTTAATGGATTTCAATTTTTATAATTTATTTGACGAAAGTGGTTTAGGGTTGATTTATTTGTATTCCTCTCCATTTTTTGCACTTTTGATTTTTGTCGAAATGCTCTTTAGTCATTTTGGTAAAAAGAACCTGTATACTAAAAATGATGTTTTTGTAAATGTCACATTTGCGGTGCTTAATTTTGCATTAGATTTTATAATGAAATCATTTGCTTTTGGGGTTATGTTTTTCTTTTTTCAACACCGCATTTTTTCTTGGAATACACACATTTGGTATTACTGGGCTGCTGTTTTTTTACTGCAGGATTTCGCTTATTATGTATTGCATGTTGTAGATCATAAATCGCGTTTTTTTTGGTCAGTACATATTACACATCACAGTTCAGAATACTATAATATTTCTACAGGATTCAGATCGCCTGTTTTTCAGCCGCTTTACCGTTATTTGTATTTTTCTCCTTTGGCTTTTTTAGGTTTTAATCCTTGGCATATTATGGCGGCTTATGCATTGTTTCAGGTTTATGGAACTTTGGTACATACACAAAGTATAAAAAGCATGGGTGTTTTAGAATGGGTTTTAGTGACGCCATCGCATCATCGGGTGCATCATGCCAGAAATATCAAATATCTAGACAAAAACATGGGTATGGCATTAATAATTTGGGATAGAATGTTTGGAACTTTTCAGAAAGAAGAACCAGAAATACCTGTAAAATTTGGAATTTACCCAAAGCCAAAAGATGATAGTGCTTTTGAGAATTTGTTTTACGAATGGAAAAAAATGTGGAAAGATATAAAACAGCCTAACATCGGCTGGCAAAACCGATTGAAGTATGTGTTTTATGCTCCTGGCTGGAAACCAAACGGACAAGGAAAAACAGTAAAAGATTATCAAAGAGAATATAAATTGAATCAAAATAATATGCTGCAGTAACCTGAAAATTTAATTCAAGAAACCATTTCTGAGTAAATATTTAGATAAAAAATCATTACTTTTATTAAAATTTTAAAAGAAAAAGTTATGAAATTATTACTTAGACTTCTTGTTACTGCTGCTTTGGTTTTATTAATCTCTAACTTATTACCGGGCGTTGTTGTTACCAGTTTTGGAACAGCAATAATAGTAGCAGTGGTTCTAGGATTATTAAATCTTTTTATAAAACCAATTTTGGTGATATTAACTTTGCCTGTTACAGTAATTACGCTGGGGCTATTTTTATTGGTCATCAATGCCATAATTATTATACTTTGTACTTATATTGTGGGAGGTTTTGCGGTTGAATCATTCTGGACAGCATTATTTTTCAGCATTATTTTATCTATTCTTCAGTCAATTACTTACAAAATATTGGGAGACGATAAATAAATCAAAATTAAAAGCACATAAAACTGCTTCAAATACAATAGATTAAAAACTTGGTTGGGTTGCAAAAATTTTATAATTTTGCAACCCAATTTTATTATGTAAATTAAAGAAGAAGATGGATATTAAAAGAGTAGCAACAGACGCTGTGAATGAAACAATTGTATTGACAGTTGTTCACATGGATTATAAAGGTCAGGTAGCAAAAAGAATAAACGAAAAAATGCCATTGGCTACCGTAAAAGGTTTTAGAAAAGGACAAGTTCCTAAAGATCTTGTTGAAAAACAATACGGAAAAGCAATTAAGCAGGAAGAAATTAAAAAAGTAGTTGATTTGGCTTTAGAGCGTTTTGTTCAATCTGAAAGATTAAACCTTTTAGGAACTCCTCTTGCTAAAGAAAATGAAAACTTTGACTGGGATGCTGAAGAACTAACTTTTGAATATGAAATTGGTTTGGTGCCAAACTTCGAAATTAATTTAGAAGCTAAAAACAATATCGTTAAATATATCGTTACTGCTGATGATAAATTAATCGACGGACAAGTAGAGCGTATCCAAAAACAATTTGGAAAAGCAATTCCTCAGGATAAAGTAGATGCTGATTCAGATTTAACGGGAACTTTTACAAACGAAGAAAAAGGTATCAGCAATACAACTACAATTTCTGTTTCTACATTCAACAAAAAAGCTGGGGATAAATTCATTGGTAAAAAAGTTGGAGATGTTGTTAAAGTAAGCACAAAAGGTTTATTTGAAGACGATCACCAATTAATGGATTACTTAAAAGTATCTCATGATGACGTTCACGGTTTAGATATTGAAGTAAACTTTACAATCGAAGCGATCAACGGTGCTGAATTGGCAGAATTAAACCAAGATTTATTTGATAAACTTTTTGGTGAAGGAAAAGTAGCTTCTCTTGAAGATTTAAAAGCTAAGATTAAAGAAGATGCTGAATCACAATTTGCACAGCAAGCTGACCAAAAATTATTATTAGACGTTCAGGATTTCTTAATCGAAAACACAAAATTTGATTTACCAGCTGAATTCCTTAAAAAATGGTTACAAACTGTTGGAGAGAAAAAACTTTCTGCAGAAGAAGCTGAAGTTGAATACGCAAGATCTGAAAAAGGTTTACGTTTTCAATTAATCGAAGGAAAAGCAATGGCTCAAAGTAATATCCAAATTACATTTGAAGATTTGAAAGAGTTTACATCAAACGCAATCAGACAGCAAATGGCTCAATTTGGACAAACAAATCCAACTGACGAAGAAGTTCAGGGAATCGTGGCTAGAGTTTTATCTAACCAAGAAGAAGTGAAAAGACTTTCTGAGCAAGTTGTAGCAGCTAAATTGTTAGATTTATTCAAAGAGAAAGCAAATCCAACAACTAAAGAAGTTACTTACGAAGAATTTATTGCAGCTTCTTACGGAGAATAAATTTTAGTCTAAAGTCGAAAGTTATAAAGTCAAAAGTTGACGAGAATACTGTAAAAGCTCTATTTCAAAATTTAAGATTTTATTACAGAAACTGAAAGATAAAAAAAGTTATATTTGAGCGTCAAAAGATATTTTTGACGCTCTTTTTTTTATTATATAATCTTGTAATTTTGAATTATTATTTCTTAAATTTCCAAGTATAAAACTTTAAAAATAAAAAAGAAGACAAATTGGCATCCTTTATAAAAAGGTATGAACTTTGTTTAATTCGTTTAAGTCACTTTCAGACTTTAGACTTTCAAACTTTAAACTAAAAATATGAACTACGGTAAAGAATTCAAAAAATTTGCTACAAAGCACCAAGGAGTGAACGCTATGTACTATGACAAAATCATAGCAGCGATGAACCCAACGAATATGACTCCATATATCATTGAAGAACGTCAGTTGAATATTTCTCAATTAGACGTTTTTTCAAGATTAATGATGGACAGAATTATCTTTTTAGGAACAGGTATCGACGACCAAATCGCTAATATCGTTCAGGCTCAGTTATTATTTTTAGAAAGTGCTGATGCATCAAAAGATATTCAGATTTATTTAAATTCTCCAGGAGGAAGCGTTTACGCAGGATTGGGAATTTATGACACAATGCAATTTATTAAACCAGACGTAGCTACAATTTGTACAGGAATGGCAGCTTCTATGGGAGCAGTTTTATTATGTGCAGGAGCAGCAGGAAAACGTTCGGCTCTGCCACATTCACGTGTAATGATTCACCAGCCATCTGGAGGAGCACAAGGTGTTGCAACAGATATGGAAATCAACTTACGCGAAATGTTGAAATTAAAAGATGAATTATACAACATCATTTCTCAGCATTCAGGACAAACTTTTGATAAAGTTCACAAAGACAGTGAGCGTGATTACTGGATGATTGCTGAAGAAGCAAAAGAATACGGAATGATTGATGAAGTATTGAGAAGAAGCTAAAAATTAGTTTCGGGTTTCAAGTTTTAAGTTGCTGTAGTTAACTTGAAACTTGAAACATCTTAAACTTGAAACAAAAATAAATAAGTTAATAAGTTACTAAGTTTTTGAGGTTTTAGTGATAAATCTCAGAAACTTAGTAACTTTGCAGCTTAGTAACTAAAAAAGAATGGCTAAAGTAGTATTAGAATGTTCGTTTTGTGGAAGAAAAAAGCCAGAAACTAATTTATTAATTGCCGGTATTAATGCACATATTTGTGATAAGTGTATTGAACAGGCACACGGAATTGTTTTAGAAGAATTAAAATCAAGTGGAAGCGCGAAACTTGTTGGCGACTTAATTTTAAAGAAACCAAAAGAAATCAGAGCTTTCCTGGATCAATACGTTATTGGTCAGGACCAGACAAAAAAAGTAATGTCGGTTGCGGTTTATAATCACTACAAACGTTTAATGCAGCAGCAATTAGACGATGAAGTAGAGATTGAAAAAAGTAACATCATTATGGTGGGGCAAACCGGAACAGGAAAAACATTGGTTGCTAAAACAATTGCAAAAATGTTAGATGTTCCGTTGGCTATTGTTGATGCAACGGTATTAACAGAAGCTGGTTATGTTGGAGAAGATGTTGAAAGTATTTTAACTCGTCTTTTACAAGCTGCCGATTATGATGTAACCAAAGCAGAAAGAGGAATCGTATTTATTGATGAAATTGATAAAATTGCCCGTAAGAGCGATAATCCATCGATAACACGTGACGTTTCTGGTGAAGGTGTACAACAAGCTTTATTGAAACTATTAGAAGGAACAGTTGTAAACGTACCGCCAAAAGGAGGACGTAAACACCCAGACCAAAAATTTGTTGAGGTAAATACTCAAAATATCCTGTTTATTGCAGGTGGAGCTTTTGATGGAGTAGAACGTATTATTTCTAAACGTTTAAACCGTCAGGCAGTTGGATATTCTACTTCTAAAAATGTAGACAATATCGATAAAAATAATCTGCTTCAATATATTATCCCAAAAGACATTAAAGATTTTGGTTTGATTCCGGAGATCATTGGTCGTTTACCGGTATTGACACACATGGATCCTTTAGATAAAGAAACACTTCGTGCTATTTTGACACAGCCTAAAAATGCATTGGTAAAACAATATCAGAAATTATTTTTAATGGATGAAGTTGAATTTACAATTACCGATGAAGCTTTAGATTTTATTGTCGACAAAGCATTAGAATACAAATTAGGCGCGCGTGGATTACGTTCGCTTTGTGAAGCAATCTTGACAGATGCAATGTACGAATTGCCAAGTTCTGACGATAAAGTTTTATTAATCGATAAAGATTATGCAGAACATACTTTAAGTAAAAACTTATTGAAGCGAATGGAAATTGCTTCGTAAATTTCATATCACTTTGTCAAAGTTTTAAACTTTAATAAATTTCATTATCAAACCTGTTCATTTATTTGAGCAGGTTTTTTTTATACTTTTAAAGTAAGATTTCCGTTTCGGATTTTGCGTAAATTGTAAGCATGAAAAATATGATTTTTGTAATTGGTTTAGCTTTGATTTTATCTTGTAATCAAAAAGATAAAAAAGAAACAATGGTTTCTAAAAATGAAAACAAAATAGAAGTAATTGAAAAAGAGAAACCTCGTGTTGAAGTTGATTACAGCAAATTTTATAAAGAAGCGAAACAATACTGCCTTCAAAATAATTTGAATAAGGATAAATTTATTTTAATCGATCTAGGATTGCATTCTGGTTTAAAGAGATTTTTTATTTATGATTTCAAGAAAAATCTAGTTGTAAAATCATCTATGGTAAGCCACGGTTGTGGCGACAATAGATGGGGCGCAACAGTAACTAAAGAAAAACCGCAGATTAGTAATGAATTTGATTCGCATTGTTCCTCGCTCGGTAAATATGTCATTTTAGACAGAGGTGTAAGTCAATGGGGAATTAAAGTGAATTATATTTTACAAGGAAAAGACAAAACAAATTCAAATGCAAGAAACCGCGCCATAGTTTTGCATTCCTGGGAAGCAGTTCCTGAAAATGAAGTTTATCCAGAAGGAACGCCGGAAGGCTGGGGCTGCCCGGCAGTTTCAAACGAAAGCATGAAAGAAATTGACGAACTTTTAAAAACAAATAAAAAAGTCCTGATGTGGATTATTAAATCGTAAGCGTTTGAAAGATTTTTTCTAATGAAAATAAAATGTCTTAAAATAGCCCTGATCGAAACGGCATCCTTTTGCTGTGGGGTTCACAGCAAAAGATATAGTGTAGAGCAGGACTGAAGGTTCTTATAAAAAACGAAATTTCTGCTCCTAAATAAACTACTGAACCCTAAACTTCTCTCGATATTCAATAGGTTTCATACCTACCATTTTATAAAATACCTTTCTAAAAGCTTTCGGATCGTTGTATCCGGTTTTTTCGATAATCTCTGAAATTGAAAGCTGCGTTTGTTCCAAATATTTTTTTGAACTCTCAACTCTAATATTCTGTAAATATTCAATTGGAGGAATTCCGGTAACTTGTTTAAAACGGCGTGTCATGTTTCTGGCACTCGTTGGAATATCTTTGGTGATTTCTTCCAGTTTTTCGATGCTGTGATACTGGCTTTCTATTTTTTGTTGTAACATCGCAACCAAAGTATCATTGTGCAAATGATTCGGTCTAAAAGTGCTGAAATAACTCTGTTTATATCGGTTTAAATCAATCGAGAAAATCTTGGCAATTTGTACTGCAATTTCATTTCCGCAATATTTTTGAACCAAAAGAATCAATAAATGAAACGTTGAGGTCGATCCGCCGCTGGTATACAAACTTCCATCTGCCGTTAAAGTTTCTTCAGGTTTCAATTTCACCATTGGGAAAGCTTTGGTAAAAGCGCTGCAGGCGTCAACATGAGTGGTAGCCAGCTTTTCATTTAATAATCCCGAAGCAGCAAACAAAAATGCCCCCGTGCAAAAACTTGCCAATTCAGCTCCAGCCCGATGTTGTTTTTGCAGCCACGGAATAAATTTTTTGTTTTTCGCAATCATTTCACTCATATTATCGGTAGTAAAAGCCGGTATCAAAATGAGCTCTAAAAGTTTATCAGAATCCTCGATCAAATTAATTTCATATCCAAACAAGTGTTCCTGACTGATTTGTTCTGCCAATTGAAAAACCATAATTTCAAATGGCTTGTCAATTGCCGGACTCAATTTATTTGCAGTTTCAAAAACTTCTAAAATTGCGGCTATACTTAGTAATTTATAGTCGTGAGGAACGATTAAACCTACTTTCTTGCTCATGATCTTGTGGTTTTTTAGAGGATTGGCTTTACAACAAAAGTAATAAAAATGTCTTAAATGCCCCTAAAGTTGACTTTTAATGTATCATAAAGGCCATTCTAAAATTCTAAATTTGTTTTAAATAAATTGTAACTTTATATATTATGGAAACGAAAATGTATTTAAATCTGGCTGTAAAAGAGCTAGATAAAGTGATAAAATTTTATAATGAATTAGGTTTTCCTACGAATCCGAAATTTACAAATGATAAAGGAGCTTGTATAGTTATTGGTAAAAATATCTATCTCATGATTTTGGTAGAAGAGTTTTATCAAACTTTTACAGATAAGAAGATTTGCGATTCTCATACAACCAGCGAAGCTCTTATTTCTATTTCTTTAGGATCAAGAAAGGAAGTTGATGAAATGATTGAGAAAGCAGTTAAAGCCGGTGGAACTGATTATAAAAGAGACAATGATTATGGATGGATGTACCAGAGAACTTTTCTGGACCTAGACGGACATCATTGGGAAGTTTTCTATATGGATGAAAGTCAGATACCAGATCAGATGTAATTAAAATGGGGTATTGAATAAAGTATAATTTTTTAAATATATAAATAATGATAACAGTACAGAATACGATTAATGCGTCAATAAACAAAATTTGGGATTTCTGGACATTACCAGAACATATTACAAAATGGAGTTTTGCTGCTCCAGACTGGCATACGCCTTATGCTGAAAATGATGTAAAGCAAGGCGGAAAATTCAAATCAACAATGGCCGCAAAAGACGGAAGCATGAGTTTTGATTTTGAAGGAGAATATACTTTCGTAGAACCAAACAAAACAATAAAATACGTTATGGCCGACGGAAGAAAAGTTGAAATTACCTTCAAAGAAACTTTAGACGGCGTAGAAGTAACAGAAAGTTTCGATCCAGAAACTCAAAATCCAGAAGAAATGCAGCGCGGAGGCTGGCAGGCAATTTTGGATAACTTTAAAAGTTATGTCGAGGCAAATTAGTTTTTGTTAGGTACAAAGGTTCAAAGCAGCAATGGCTCAAAGGTTTTTCCCCAATCTTAAATTAGCTTACATCACTTATATGGTTTAAAAAAAATGTTTAATGAAAAATATCAAAAAATGACGAAACAAATATGGTTAAATCTGCCTGTGAAAAGCGTGGCAAAAGCAAAAGATTTTTTCTGGAAAATAGGCTTCTCTTTTAATGAGCAGCACGATACGCCAAGTTCAACCTGCATGGTTGTGGGTGAATCACATTTTGTAGTAATGCTGTTTGAAGAATCACTTTTTGAAGGTTTTTCGCAAAACAACATTACCGATACAAAAGCAAGTTCTGAAATTTTGATTTCGATCGATGCCGAAAGTAAAGAAGAAGTTGATGAACTGGCTCAAAAAGTTCAGGATGCGGGAGGAACTATTTTTTCTCCTCCAGCCGAAAGTCAGGGATGGATGTACGGTTTTGGTTTTGCTGATGTAGACGGACATCGCTGGAATGTTTTATTTATGGATTTTACTAAACTATCTTAATTATGGAAACGTTAGAATTTAAAATAAGAATTAAAGCCCCGGCTCAAAAGATTTGGGATGTTTTATGGAATGATGAAACCTATAGAAAATGGACAAGTGTTTTTTGCGAAGGATCTCATACCATAAGTACTTGGAACGAAGGTGATAAAATACATTTTATGACACCAAGCGGAGAAGGAATGTATAGTATAATTGAAACAAAAACTCCAAACGAATATATGGCTTTTAAGCATATAGGCGAAATAAAAGATTTTAAAGAACTGCCTCTCGATGAAGAAACAAAAAAATGGAGCGGCGCAATGGAAACCTACAGATTAATTCCAGATGATGAATTTACAGATTTGATTGCTCGTAACGATTCGGTCGAAAAATACGTCGATTATTTTAAAGACGTTTTTCCTAGAGGTCTGGAAGTGGTAAAAGAACTTTCAGAAGAAGGGAAATAGAAGAAAGATTATAGAGTAAAGAAAATAGAAACAAACAAACAAAAAACAAAATATCATGACAACAGTAAATCCTTATTTAGTTTTTAATGGAAATTGCGAAGAGGCATTTCTACATTACAAATCCGTATTTGGTGGAGAATTTCCATATATCGGAAAATTTAAAGACATGCCTGCCGCTGAAGATGGAGGCTGTACTGAAGTTTCAGAAAAAGATGCCAACCGCATCATGCACGTTTCACTGCCAATTGGAAATACCATTTTAATGGGAAGTGACAGCAGCGAACAATCAGGCGATGTGAAATTTGGAGGAAATTTTTCTGTTTCGGTTAATGTGGAAAGTACAGAAGAAGCAGACCGAATCTTCAACGGACTTTCAGAAGGCGGAAACGTTTTTATGCCGATGGATAAAACATTTTGGGGCGCTTATTTTGGAATGTTCACCGATAAATTTGGCATCAACTGGATGGTAAATTTTGACCAAAATCCACAATAATTTTTTTTTAGCCACTAATTCACGAATTTTTTTAAACAGTATATTTTTATATAATTCGTGAATTAGTGGCTAAAAAAACAAATTCACTTGTTACGTTATTTCAATAGTAACATATTATTGTTAAATTACTCAGGAAAGCGCATGAATATGCGCTTTTTCTTTGCAAAAAAAACAATGATTATTCTTTTTTATCACCAAGAGATTGCCGATTTTTGTCGCTTCAAAATCAATTTAGATAAAATGGCAATAGAAGATAAAGAGATTATTTTATTAAAAGTTTCAGGACACGATAAAATAGGGGTGACAGCAGGTTTAACAGCTGTATTGGCGGGATATGATGCTAATATTTTAGATATTGGCCAGGCCGACATTCATGATACATTATCTTTAGGTATTTTATTCGAAATCGAAGCGGGTTCATCTTCAGGGCCAGTTTTAAAAGATTTGCTGTTTAAAGCTTATGAATTAGAAATTAAGGTAAAGTTTATTCCAATCTCTATCGAAGATTATGAGAAATGGGTAAAATCTCAATCTAAGCAGCGTTACATCATCAATATTTTAGGCGAAAAACTAGCAGCGTCACAATTAGCAGCGGTTACTAAAATAATGTCAGACCAAAATTTAAATATCGATTCTATTATACGTTTAACAGGGAGAACTTCGATTGTAGAAAAAGAAGAATATCCTCGCTCATGTATTCAGTTATCTGTAACAGGCGAAATTGTAAATAAAATTGTTATGACAGCAAGTTTTATGGAGATTTCAAGAACCTTAGACGTTGATATTTCTTTTCAGGAAGATAATATTTACAGAAGAAACCGTCGTTTGGTTTGCTTCGATATGGATTCTACTTTAATCCAAACCGAAGTTATCGACGAATTGGCAGAACTAAACGGAGTAGGACCGCAGGTAAGAGCCATTACAGAATCGGCGATGAATGGTGAAATTGATTTCAACGAAAGCTTCAAACAGCGTATGGCTTTGCTTGAAGGTTTGAGCGAAGACGTTTTACAAAATGTTGCCAAGAATTTACCAATTACACAAGGTGCGCATCGTTTAATGAAAGCCTTAAAATATTACGGATATAAAACCGCAATTCTTTCTGGAGGATTTACCTATTTTGGAGATTATCTTCAAAAAGAACTGGGCATAGATTATGTTCACGCCAATCAATTAGAAATTAAAGACGGTAAACTAACCGGAAAATATCTAGGCGATATCGTAGACGGACAAAAGAAAGCAGAATACCTAAAAGCAATTGCCGAAAAAGAAGGAATTCACATCAATCAAACTATTGCAGTTGGCGACGGTGCAAACGATTTGCCAATGCTAAACTTAGCAGGTCTAGGAATCGCTTTCCACGCAAAACCAAAAGTAAAAGAAAGTGCATCAACCTCAATTTCAAGTTTAGGACTTGATGGTGTTTTATATCTTCTAGGATATCACGACAGATATATTGATATGATGTAATACTATTGTCACCCTGAGCGAAGTCGAAGGCTTTTATGTTGAAAAGAGCTTCGACTTCGCTCAGCCTGACAAAATGAGAAAAAATCTGTGTAAATCTGCGTTTTCGCAAAGCGAATCCGTGTAAGCTGCGTGCTTTTACACTTCGTCTATAGTGACAATATTGGGAAAACCTTAGAATCTTAATAATGGCATGTCCCTCTGGGTCGGGCTTTCCGTTCCAATCTTTTTGTTTTTAATGAAAAAACAAAAAGGATTTCCACTTCTATCCCTCATGCAACTCAGCGGAAGAAACATTTTTAAAGAGAAAATAAATTAAAAGGATACGAGATCAATTGCCTCCAGCTTTAGCTGGAGGAATAATAATTGATAAGATTAAGGCTTTAGCCAAATTATTTGCAACGTAGAATTCGGCTAAAGCCTAGTATTATTATATTATAAACCCCTAGCTAAAGCTAGGGGCTATTGAAAATTTGTATAGAATCTATATTGAAATTCGTTCTAATCCGTGTTTTCACAAAGTGAATCCGCGTCATCTGCGTGCCAATTTTTTAAAATCTACATCTCCTTCAACTGTTCCAAATAATCTCTTTGATTAGAAAGTCTCGGAATCTTATGCTGTCCGCCCAGTTTATCTCTTTCTTTCAGCCAATCATAAAACAAATTCTCGCGCGCCACATTAATCACCAAAGGATTCAATGTCATATTGTTGTAGCGTTTCGCTTCGTAATCAGAATTTAAAGTCTGTAAAGTTTCGTCCAGAACTTTTTGGAAAAGACCAACGTCGGCAGGTTTTTGTTTGAATTCAATCATCCATTCGTGAGCACCTTTTTCTTTGTCCTGCATAAAAATAGGAGCAACGGTATAATCAATCACTTCGGTTTGAGTAATTTGGCAAGCTTTGGCAATGGCCTGATCTGTGTTTTCAACCATTAATTCTTCACCAAAAACATTAATATGATGTTTAGTTCTTCCCGTAACTCTAATTCTATACGGATTTAACGAAGTAAAACGAACCGTATCACCAATTAAATAACGCCATAAACCAGAGTTTGTAGTAATGACAATTGCGTAGTTTTTATTCAATTCAACATCGGCTAAACGAATCACTTTTTGATCTGAAGCTCCAAAAGTTTCCATCGGAATAAATTCATAGAAAATTCCGTAATCCAGCATCAGCAATAAATCACTTGAATTATTTAAATCCTGAATCGCAAAAAAACCTTCAGATGCATTATAGATTTCGTAGTATTTAAAATCTTTACTTGGTAAAATTTTCTTGTATTGTTCTTTATAAGGAGAAAAACTCACGCCGCCGTGAAAATAAACTTCAAGGTTTGGCCAAAGTTCTAATAAACTTTGTTTGCCCGTATTTTCCAGTACTTTATTCATCAAAACCAGCATCCATGAAGGAACTCCGGCAAAACTCGTTACATTTTCATTTTTGGTTTCATTAATAATTGCAGCGATTTTAGTTTCCCATTCGCTCATTAACGAAGTTTTACTGCTTGGCGTACTGCTGAATTCGGCCCAAATAGGCATATTTTCAATCAAAATTGCCGATAAATCACCAAAAAAAGTATTGTTGTTTTCGTAAATCTGAGAACTTCCGCCCAAGCGTAAACTCTTACCCAAAAACAATTCAGAATCTTCATTATTATTTAAATACAAACAAAGTAAATCCTTGCTTCCTTTATAATGACAATCTTCAAGAGCTTCATTACTTACGGGAATAAATTTACTTTTAGCATTTGTAGTGCCGCTTGATTTTGCAAACCATTTAATAGGCGATTCCCAAAAAACACCCTGCTCGCCCTGACGCGTACGCTCAATCAAAGGCTGTAATTCTTCATAACTCGCAATCGGAACTCTTTCAGTAAAAGTCTGATAAGAATTTATCGATTCAAAATCATATTTTTTCCCAACAACCGTATTTTCAGATGCCAATAATAAATTATGCAAAAGCTCTTCCTGAACTTCATTTGGGTATTTTAAAAAAAGTTCGATTTGATGTATCCTTTGTTTAAGGACCCAGGAAGCGAAAGAATTTATTATTGATAAAGGCATGAGTGGTTTTTAGGTTTTAGATTGCTGATTTTAAATTTAAGCTTTACGATTCATATAAATCGAAACTTAAAATTTGAATATCAAGCAGCAAATATTAACTTTGTCATTGTATCAAAAATAGTGTTTTTTGTAATAAAAACCACTACTTGTAAACTAAAGATTAACTCAAAAAAAAGAGCAATCTAAAATTTAATATCTAAAATCTACAATTAAATCCTAATGACATATCAAGGCGTACTTACAAAAATGCAGACTGAATTTGGTAACCCAATTCAATATTATTTAGTTTTCGAAGATAGTTTCCTGAATGTTAATCAATTATTAGATAAAGAAATTGAAATTAGTTTTGCAGGTTTTCAATGTTTAAATTGTCAAAAGAAGAAAAAGATCTTTAGACAAGGTTTTTGTTATGACTGTTTCTACTCAAGTCCGGCTGTAGGCGACTGGATTATGAGACCTGAATTGAGTACTGCACATTTAGGAATTGCAGACCGTGATTTAGAATACGAACAAAAGGCACAATTGCAGCCACATGTTGTTTATTTAGCTTTATCGAGCGAAATAAAAGTGGGAGTAACTCGTAAAAGCCAGGTCCCAACACGCTGGATCGATCAGGGAGCGACGCAGGCCATTGCAATTGTTGAGGTTCCTAACCGTTATTTGGCGGGAATTACTGAGGTAGCGTTAAAAGATCATTATGCAGATAAAACAAACTGGCGAAAAATGCTGCAGTATACAACAGAATCCTGCGACTTGGTTTTTGAAAAGTCAAAAGTAGAGAACTTAATTCCGGCAGAAGTTAAGGAATACTTTTTCAGCCAGAAAAATGATTTATACGAATTAAATTATCCGGTTTTAAATTATCCGGCAAAAGTGGCGAGTTTGAATTTAGATAAAACGCCAATTTTTCAGGGAAAACTTGTAGGAATCAAAGGCCAGTATTTAATTTTTGAAAATGGGACAGTATTTAATATCCGTGGTTCAGAAGGTTATGTCGTAAATATCAACGTCTAGTATTTTCTATTCTCTGTCGATTCTTAACGACAAATGGTCTATTCTTTGTCATTTGTTTTGTTAATTGTTGTAATTTTATTTCATTGGAAGGCACAAAAATGTGAATAATTATTGATTTTATTACAATTTTGTAATAATTGCTTATTATTAGAATTTATTTTTGAGCAAAAAAAGAGGCTAAATTTGGAAACATTTAAAAAAGTGTGTTTTAAATAATTTAGGCTTTATTTTTTAGCTAAAATGTTTTTGTTGTTCCCCAAAATAATCTCGAAATAAATACCACAATGAGTAGCTTAAAAAAAGTTAGCATTAACAAAGTCAGGCGTAACCTAATGCGTATTTTAACCAAGAATATTGGTAATGCGAACATTAGTAAAGGCGGAACGATTGATAAAAGCAAAATTAAGAAAGTACTAATCTGCAGACCCAACGGCAGACTCGGAAATATGCTTTTAGTTACACCACTTATTCAGGAAGTCTCTGCTGTATTTCCGGGTGTAAAAATCGATTTGTTTGTAAAAGGAACTCTGGCTCCAATTGTTTTTGAAAAGTATGATAATGTCGATAAAATAATCGATCTCCCTAAAAAACCTTTCAAAGATTTAGTCAAATATTTTAAAGTCTGGACTTTAATAAAAAAACAGAATTACGATCTTGTAATTAATGTTGATCAAAATTCTTCTTCGGGCAGATTAGCCGTTCAATTCTCAAGTGCAAAATATAAATTTTTTGGAGACCTTCCTGAAAACGTGCAGTCCAATTATGAAGATCATGAACATATTGCAAAATATCCTGTTTATAATTTAAGATATTTTCTAAGCCAATTGGGTATAGAAGATAAAAAAGAACCAGTTCCGCTTCTTGATTTAAAATTAACTCAGGAAGAAATATCAAAAGGAAAAGAAATTCTCCACAATATTGTTGACGAGCAGAAAAGAACAATCGCAATTTTTACGTTTGCAACAGGAGAAAAATGTTATTGCGTTTCGTGGTGGGAAGAGTTCTATACAGCTTTAAAAAAGGAATATCCGGATTATAATTATAATATCTTCGAAGTTTTGCCTGTTGAAAATGTATCTCAAATTGATTTTCAGGCGCCTTCATTCTACAGCAAGGATATTCGCGAAATAGGATCTGTATTAGCAAATGTAGATGTTTTTATTGGTGCAGACAGTGGAATTATGCATTTGTCAAGTGCTTCAAAAGCGCCAACTGTTGGTTTATTTTCAATTTCAATTCTAAAAAAATATCAGCCATACGGAAATAACAGCGTAGGAATTGATACCAATCAATTAGCGATTCCGGATTATATTAATGCCATAAATAAGATATTGAATAAATAAATTCAAATCAGATTGCTATAAAAAGAAACTGCTCCCGAAATTACTTTCGAGAGCAGTTTTTTATTTTGACTAAAACTTATTTCTTCTTTTTGAAAAGCCCGTTGATTAAGTCCGTTGCTTTTTTAGTAGTTTCCTGAGTTTTTTGTTCTTTCTCCGTTTTTGCAGCCTGTGTTGTATCTTTTGCTTTTGTGTTTTTATTAAGTAAATCAGTCAAAGCAGAAGCGCCTTTTTGAGTCAGTTTTTCTTTTTGCTGATTTGCCACTTGCGATGCTAAACTAGTAACAGCACTTTTCATATCCGTAGTAACTTTTGGATTTGAAAAGTTTCCTCCAATAACAGCATTGATTGGAATGTTTTCCAGTTTCGCAGCATCTGCCGGAGACAATTTAGAAAGAAAAGCATTTGCTTCGCTTCCTAAATATTTAGCAGGAACATCAAATTTTAAATTGTAATTCATCGTTTGGTCAAAACCGTGCGTTCCGCCAACCGTTACTTTAATATCCTGATATTTAATATCGAAAGGTTTTACGTTTACTTTTCCGTTTTCAAAAGTCAAGGCAGCTTTAATATCATTCAAATTCACTTTATTCATATCAAGGAATTTAATGTTTGAAGTTAAAGAATTTAATACCGTAGAATTTTTAGCATTTATAGTTGTAGAAAGTAATTGGCCAATTAAATCTCCAGAAATAGATTTTAAATCAGGAGTTAATTTCTTATCATCTAAATTTCCGTTTAATTTAATAGTCGAATTCAATTTACCATTGATAATTCCGGCAATTGGTGCAATTTTTTTCATCATGTCTAACTGCGTAAAAGTCTGCGCAATATCAACCTGATTGAAACCTAAATTCACATCAAACGTTGGCACTTTTGCTTTTGTCGAAACTGATCCTGTCAAACCAATTGTTCCTCCAAAAATTGACGTTTTAAAGTTTTCTAAAAGTGCTTTTTCATCTTTGATAATCAATTTTCCAGAAACATCTTTTAGTTTTAAATTGTCATATAAAACAGTCGTAGCTTTTGCATTCAAAGTACAGTTTAAGAACGCTGGAATTTTCATTGCTTCAGCTGGTTTAGCAGGCGTTTTTTCTTCTGTTTTTGCAGGTTCTCCAGAAGTCATAAAATCATCAACAGCCAGTTGATTTGAACTCATGTTGAAGTTTCCTTTAAGTTCTTGTTTCTTAAACATAAAACCGTAGAAATTTTCTAAAACTCCGTTTATAGCAATATCACTTTTTCCGGTTGTAGCATTAAACTGTTTCAAGTTGATTGTGCTTGGATTAAATTCAACCAAAGCCGTGCTGATATTCATTGATTTATTGTTTTCATCAGTATATTTAAATCCTGATAAACTCATAGTTCCGGCATTCTTAATGTTTTGATATTGGCTTTTCTCTACAGATGCCATATCAAAATTTGTAGTAACATCAGCTTTTAAAATACCTGCAAGCGGTTTATCCATTTTAATTGGATATGCTTTTGAAAGATTAGCTAAATTGATAGTTCCTTTTAAAGCCGCATTTACAAGCGGATTAACGGTAATGTTTCTAACATTTGCTTTAGCGCTAAAAACATCCTGATCGATTCTGAAAGACAGTTTATCTAAGTTTACATAAGTATCGTTTAAAATTCCGGTTTCGTTGATAATTTTAGTATCAATTACAATATTCTGAACTGATTTTGGTAAGTTCGGATATTGAAACGAAGCATTGTTTGAAGCAATGGCAATGTTAAATGCAGGAACTGTTGTGTCTGTTAATTTTCCTTTTGCAAAACCAACAACAGTAAAATCTCCGGTTGTTTTTACACCATCAAGACTTGATGCATAAGCAGAAGGAATTAATCCTAAGAAATTGGTAAACGACGAAGTTGGCGTTTTAAATTTCAAGTCATAAATCTGACCTTCTTTAACCATTTGAATAAATCCGTCAAATTCTAACGGCAATTGGTTAATTAAAGCTTTATTTTCTTTAAAAGTGTATTTACTTTGTTCTAAATCAATTCCTAAAACAGCATCTAAAGTCAATTTTATATTTTTCATATAATTAACTTTATCCATATCTAAAGATACGTTTGCTGTAGTTTTTGTATTTAAATCTAGTTTTGAATTGGTAAAATCCCCAGTTCCTTCGTGATTTAAACTATCAATAACCATTTTAATTTTTGAACCCTGATCGATATATCTAAAGGTAAAGTTCTCGATTTTATAGTTTTGAATTTTTAAAGAAAGCGGACTGCTTTTTTCATCTGTTTTCTCTTCTTTTTTGTCTTTTAAAGCAATATCAAAATTCCCAACGCCATCTTTATTGAAGATAATGTTGATTAAACCGTTTTCAGATGTAATTCCCTGAATGTTTAAAGGTTCGTCTTTTCCTTTAAAAAGCTCTTTAATACTCATTTTAAGATTTAATTCTCCTAATGATACCAAAGTATCTCCTTCAAAAGGCGCTTTGTTGATAATCACCAATTTTTCGATTCCTACTGCAGCATTCGGGAAATTCTTAAACAAGCTTAAATCAGCATCGGCAAAGCTGACTTTTGCATCAACACTTTCGTTGATGGCTTCGGCAATTTTTGCTTTGATCTGGTCTTTAAAGAAATACGGAATGGCAAATAGGGCGGCCACAAAAACCACTAGAACAATGGCAGTTACTTTTAAAATTTTCTTTAACATATTTATAGATTTGAGGTTTATTTTTGAAAATTGACTCTTGCAAAAATAGTTTTTTTATTCAAGTACGGCGATAAAATTTTCTTAATAACGTAAGAAAATTATGTTAGTATTAAATAAAAAAAATCCGCTTGATACTTTTCAAACGGATTTTGCTTTTTTATTATTGTAATTATTTTTTAATAAAGGAAACAATTTTATGAACCAGGGTTTCAGAAATGGGAAGAGTTTCATTATTATAACTTTCGATATTCGCCTTTTGGTCACCGTCGATTATTTTCATGATATGGTTCATTTTATCTACAATTACCAATTCTGAATTCGGTTTAGCCTTCGATAAGTTTTCAGCATCTTTAACCGAAATTTGTAAATCATTATTTCCCTGAATGATTAAAACAGGAATCGTCAGTTTTTTAATTTCTGCCTGCGGATCGTATTTAAACCACGAAATCAAATACGGCTGAATACTTGCCCTGAAAAGCGAATTTAAAAGCGGATCGACTTTGTTTACTTTATTGCCAGCTTTTAAACTATCAATAATAGGAAACGTCATATCTTCTATCTGCTTGTTTGATTTAGAAGCAATTTGCGTCTTTATCAATTTATCGGCAGATTCTCCGGCTCCGGCAATCGAAACAAATTTATTAGCTTTTGCACTCGCAATCATTCCTATTAAAGAACCTTCGCTGTGACCAATAACTGTTAGTTGTGTAAAACGTTTGTCTTGTTTCAAATAGTTAATCCAGCTTTTTACATCTTCGGTATAATTTTCAAAAACCAAGCTAGATTCTGCTACTGCCGATTTTTTGCTTTCGCCAATGCCGCGTTTATCAAAACGTAAAGAGGCAATTCCGTTTTTGGCTAATTCTTCAGCCAGCATTTTCAGGGAATTGTTTTTCATCATCGAATTATTTCCGTCTCGGTCTGTTGGGCCAGAACCAGCAATAATCAACGCAACCGGACATTTTTTTACTCCGTCGGGAACGGTAAGCGTACCAAAAATCTGATCATTATTGATTTTTAAAATTGCGGGTGTTTCTTTAAAAGTATCTTGTTTCGGGCTTTGTGCATTTACGTATGTTAGAAACAAAACGGTTAAAAACAGAATTATGTTTTTCATCTTTAAGTGGAATTATTTAATGTTTATTCCGAAAGGCATCATGGCCTGAACTCCTTTTTGTCTCTGAAACCTTTTTACCTGCTCAATAAGCATATAGTTTTCTTCCCCAATTTCTTCTTTTATAAAAGCTTCTTTAGATTGAGCAAAAGGTAAATTAGCCATTAAATCGCCAAATGTTTTTTCGTATTCAGGATAGTTTTGCGTGCCGTAATCTTTGATTTTAGCAATTTTTGCAGCTTCTGCAATGGCATCGTTCAAACCTCCAATTTTGTCAACTAATCCAATTTTTACGGCTTCAGATCCAGACCAAACTCTTCCTTGTGCAATAGAATCTACTTGTGCAAAAGTCATTTTTCTTCCTTCGGCAACATGCGTTACAAAAGTTTTGTAAATCTGTTCAACGCCTTCAAGTGTAAAGGCTTTGAATTTTTCATCAACTGGCACAAACGGACTGTAATTTGCTGAGTTTTCGTGTGTTTTTACCTGTTCGGTATTAATTCCTAATTTGTTGGCAAGCGGAGTAAAGTTTGGTAATACTCCAAAAACCCCGATAGAACCTGTAATGGTGTTGCTTTCTGCAAAAATTTTATTGGCATTACAAGCAATATAATAACCTCCGGAAGCGGCATAATTTCCCATTGAAACAATTACCGGTTTTACTTTTTTAGTTACTTCAATTTCTCTCCAGATTAAATCAGAAGTCAGTGCGCTTCCGCCTGGGCTGTCAATTCTTAAAACGATCGCTTTTACATCTTCATTTTTTCTGGCTTCCTGCAGCGAACGACGCATTGAACCTTCGCCAATAACATTTACGTCGCCTTCGCCGCCGGCAATTTCGCCTTGAGCGTAAATAATCGCAATTTGATCATTAGCAACATTGGTTAATGCTGTTGTTACATTATTTTGAGTATAATCTAAAATTGAGATTTTATTATAATCTTCATCGTCTTTAACTTTCAACGCTTTCTTAATGGCATTGTGATAAACATCTTCATAAGCTACAATATCAACTAAATGCTGTGTTTTTGCCATTTGTGGAGTTCTGGCTAATAATCCGTTTGCAATTTCATTTAATTTATCAACCGGAATATTTCGGCTTTTTGAGATATCGCTGCAAACTGTTGACCAAATCGAATTTAAAAGTGCTGTAACTTGTTCTCTGTTGGCATCGCTCATTTTGTTTTCTAAAAATGGCTCAACGGCACTTTTGTATTTTCCGTGACGAATCACTTCCATGTGAATTCCTGATTTTTCCTGAAAATCTTTAAAGAACATCACTTCTGACGAAAGTCCTTTAAAATCTAAATCTCCAGCCGGATTCAAATACACAACGTTGGCAACAGAATTTAAATAATATTCTTTCTGTGAATATGTATTGGCGTAAGCCCAGACAAATTTCCCTGATTTTTTGAAATTTTCAAGTGCGTTTCTCAAATCTTTGTATTGCGCAAGCCCTAAAGAAGACTCATCGTTTAAGATCGAAATTCCTTTAATATTATCGTCTGTTTCTGCCGCTTCAATTGCATTGATAACATCTGTTAAACCAACACTTTTTTTATCTGAAAAAACAGTTACCCACGGATCTTTATATTTTCCGGCATAATCATTATTGATCTGCTTTAAATCTAATTCGATAACTGAATCATTTTTAACCGAAACTTTGTCTTCTCCGCCAAAAATGGCCCCAATTAGGATCACTCCAAAAAAGAAGAGCATAATGAATACAAAAATACCAATAACTGTGGCAATTACATTTCCTAAAAACTTCATAAGTATATTTTTTTTAATAAGTAGCGATAAAGGGCTATTTGTTACAAATTTCGCACATAAATTTTAATCGGTTTCAATGTGCCGTTTCACAAATATATTGGTTAATTCTAAAATAGTTTTAGTTAATTTGCATTAATTATGAAATCACAGCACCAAGTCGTTTTATCTATAGGCAGCAACCAGGGAAACAGGTTAGAAAACATTGAAAGCTGTATCGCTTTAATACATCAGGAAGTGGGAACTGTAATTAGGGTTTCTAAGCTTTATGAAACGCCTGCCTGGGGTTTTGAGAGTGATGCATTTTATAATTGCGCGTTACTTTTACACACTACTTCATCGGCACAAAAAATATTAAATCAGGTTTTAAAAGTCGAAAAACAGTTAGGAAGAATCAGATTAAATCAGGAAGGATACCAATCCCGAATTATTGATGTTGATGTAATTGTTTTTGATGATGAAATTATTGAGACCGAAAAACTTCATATTCCGCATCTTTTAATGCAAAATCGAAATTTTGTTTTATTGCCCATGCAGGATTTAAAGTTAAACTGGAAACATCCTGTTTTGCAGAAATCTATTTCAGAATTAATTGCCATTTCTCCAGATGACAGCGTTTGTACTGTTGTTCAGGATTTGAAATGTCCGCTGAGTGAAATTCTGTTAGAGAAATATAATTATATTGCTTTTGAAGGAAATATTGGTGCTGGAAAAACTACTTTGGTTCACAAATTTGCAGACGATTTTAATGCCAAAACGGTTTTAGAACGTTTTGCAGATAATCCGTTTCTGCCTAAGTTTTACAAAGATCAAAACCGATATGCTTTTCCGCTTGAAATGTCTTTTTTGGCCGATCGTTATCAGCAATTATCTGATGATTTGGCACAGTTTGATTTATTTAAAGATTCTATCGTAGCCGATTATCATATTTTTAAATCGTTGATTTTTGCTAAAATTACGCTTCAGGAAGATGAATATCGTTTGTACCGAAATTTATTCGACATCATTTACAAAGAAATGCCAAAACCGGATTTGTATATTTATTTGTATCAAAATACAGAACGTCTTCTTCAAAACATAAAAAAACGCGGACGTACTTACGAACAAAACATTCAGGCTGATTATTTAGATAAAATCAACAACGGTTATTTGGAATATATTAAATCGCAAACCGATTTGAATGTTTTAATTATCGACGTTTCTGATCGTGATTTTGTGAAAAAACAGGAAGATTATCTTTTTGTTTTAAGTGAAATTCAGAAAAAGCTGAATTAATTAGATAATTAGGGAATGTGTCAATTAGATAATTTTATTTAAGATGTTTTTTAATTATCTCATTTTCTAATTGACACATTCTCTAATTAAGAAATTATCTCATTAATGAAAAGTGTCCTCGTAAAATAGGTTTTGTATTGTCTATTTTTAAAGCATACCAATAATCTGATGATGGAAGCGGTGTTCTCTCAAAAGTTCCGTCCCAACTCATATTTGAAGCGTTTAGCTGTGCTATGAGTTTGCCGTAACGGTCAAAAATAGTGACTTCTGCCTGTGGATAATTTTCCATTCCGGTTACTTCCCATAAATCATTATGAGTATCACCATTTGGAGTGAAAAATGCTGGAAAAACAAGAACAACAAAGTTTTGCGTATCTCCGCCGCAGCCGCTTTTCTCGCGAACATACGCCGTTTGCAATCCGCCCGGAACATCATAAAAAACATTCGAATCCTGAAAGTTAACACCATCTACAGAAAACTCAAAATACGGAGCCTGCTTTTTAATGTAAATTACAACTCTTGTTCCGCTTACATCAATTCGGTCTATTTCTGGAACCGGACGCTCTTCAACTATTATTGTTTTTGTACTTGGGCAACCTTCCGGACTTGTTACAATTACAGTATAAGTACCGCCTTTTGAAACGGGTGTTGTTTGTGTTGAATCTCCATTTGACCATGCATAACCCATTCCCGAAACTCCCGCATCTAGTATTATAGTTTGAGATTGACATAACGGAAAGCTTTCGTCATGAACAACGGGTGGCGTGTAAATTTCAATATTTACAGGCGTACGAGTTGGGTTAATACAGCTGGAATTTGAAGCCTCTGCATAATAGGTTGTATTTGCTGAAATTATTGGTGTTGTGAAACTGCTTCCGTTAAAAACACTTGTTCCTCCAACTGAGGTTGTAAACCAATTAATAGTTCCAATATTTGAAGCAGCAGAAATAGTTACAGATCCTGGCCCGCAGTTTGAATAAGAAGGCTGACCCGCAACAGGAGTTGTTGGAGTCATGTTTACCGTAGCCGTAACCGATTTTCTGTTTGATTCACAGCCGGCATCTACATAATAAGTTGTTGTTGTATTTATTGTTGGAGTAGTATACGTGTTTCCTGTTCCTAATAAATTTCCTCCCACAGCGGCATCATACCAGCTAATTGTTGCTCCGGCAGTTGCTGTCGCAGTAAAAGTAAAACTTCCTGAATCACAAACCGGATTTGGATTTGCTGAAGGTGTTGCAACCGGAATTGTAATTTTAGTACTTGCCGCAATTTCAAGCGGAGCTTCTCCCGGCATTCCGCCATATTCGACAACATAACCTTTTGGCTGATAAGGGTCGCCGGACGTTAACGATCCGGTATTAGAAAGATCGTTCCACGAACCTCTAATTCCAATTCCGGGCTGTGTAATATGAGCATAATCTTCTTCGCCTAAATTATTCGGTTCTCCAGAGTTCCAGAAAGTATAATTCATTATGGTTCCTGTTTCAGGGCCGGTAACCCATTTCCATAAGCCTTCGGTTTCAGCATCGCTTCCGCCAATCCATCCGGTTCCTGAGGCTTGTTCACCAATTAATTGGGCTTCATCTGCAGATAAAATGGTAGCTAAATATCCTTTAAGTCCGTAATATGTACTTGCTTCTGCAGCGGCTTTGGCACTTGTCCATGTAATACCAATACTTGGAACAAATAAATAAAAGTGCTGTGTTGAAGGTAAATAATTGGCATTACCAATTGTTATTGAAAAAGTTCTTGTTCCAGAAGCTGAAGCAGAAGAATTTGAGTAAACAACATCTTTTACAGCGTCAACTAAGTCAGAATATAAAACATTTGCACCTGTTGGGCTTGTTATGCTTAATTTTCCTGCTGTTGCATCCCAGCTTGTTGTTACATTAGGGTGTGCTGCCGGATTTGAAAGCGCAAGCTGATCTAAACCGCTTGAATAACCAGATGAAATTTGAATATAAACACCTTCAGTTGCTGTTTCTGCAGGATCGTGCGTAATGGTAAAACTTGTTACAATTTTTATTGTATTTTGTGGGCAGTATAATTGATCTCCGGTAGCTTTAACAATAGGGGCGGTTGTTGCTGCAGGTTTATTACAATTATTAGAAAAATTAGCTGTCGCATCTTTGAACGATAACCAGTTTGCATTAGAATAAACGGCATTATCTACTTCTATGCACTTTAAATTAGGGTTGGAAGTAGCATCTACAACAAGCATAAAATTATTAATTCCGTTTTTTAAGTTTAATGTTGTCAGATCGTTGTTGGCACATTGAAATGAATTTAAACTTTTATTTGCAGATATATCTAAACTGGTTAATTTGTTATTGCTGCACGAAAACATATTTATGTTTAGATTTTTTGAAATATCTAAGCTAGTCAATTGATTATTATAGCAAACAAACAAGTTTAAATTTACATTATTAGAAGTGTCTAAATTTGTTATTTGATTATTGGTACAATAAAATGTTTTTAAGGCTGCATTTTTAGAAATATCTAAGTTTTGTAATTGGTTGTAACTACAACCCAAATTTTCTAAAGCCAGATTTTTAGAAATATCTAAAACGGTTAAATTATTTTGATTACAACTGAAATCTTTTAAATTGTAATTCATTGAAACATCCAGACTTGTTAGGTGATTTTCATGACAGTCTAAATAGGTTAATTTTGTGTTTTTAGAAATATCTAATGCCGTTAAATTATTGTTATTGCATATCAAAGTTTCTAAGTTCGAAAAATCCTCAATACCAGATAAACTAGAAACATTTTCGAACCGAATTTCTAAACTTTTAATGCTATTTATATTTGCTGTTAAAACCTGACCATCAATAGCGCCATTGTCAATTCCCAAGGTAATGAGTACTCTTTCGAAATTAGCATCTGGAATAGATGTATATTGTGCAAATCCTGCAAAAGGAAATAGCAATAAAAAGAATAAACGTAGTGGTTTTAGGAAATTGATAGTTTTCATTTTATAAAAGTATCAATTTCTTAATAATAAAAAAATATATTTATATTTCTAACATTTAAAAGCTTAAACTAATTTAAAAATCACATTTTTTTGGTAAAAATATTCTTTAATTGTTAGTTCGGCCAGTTTAATTTTTGAAATAAATCCCAAACTACAATTCCGGCACTTACAGAAATGTTTAAAGAATGTTTTGTTCCTAACTGCGGAATTTCAATACAGCCGTCGCAAATAGCAACTGCTTCCTGAGATACACCATAAACTTCATTTCCAAAAACTAAAGCATATTTTTGGTTTTTCTCCACCTTAAAATCCTGAAGAAAAATGGCGCTTTCAACCTGCTCAATGGCAAGCGTCAACACATTTTCTTTTTTCAGGTTTTCGATCACTTCCAATACATTTTCGTGATGTTCCCACGCAACAGTTTCTGTAGCGCCAAGAGCAGTTTTATGAATTTCTTTATTGGGAGGAGTTGCTGTAATACCGCAAAGAATTATTTTTTCGATTAAAAAAGCATCGGCAGTTCTAAAAACAGACCCAATATTGTGCAAACTGCGAATATCATCCAAAACCAATATTAAAGGAGTTTTGTCTGATTTTTTAAAATCTTCGATTGATTTTCTGTCTAATTCGCTATTTTCGAGTTTTCTCATTGGTTTAAATTCAGGTCATAAAAAAAGCTTCCAAAGATAAGGAAGCTTTTTCAATTATTTTGTTGTTTCTCAGATTAGCTTTTTACTGGATCTGGTAAAACAGTACCTTTAATTGTAAGTACTTTTGTTGGTTGTCCTTCAGCATTTGAAGTAACAGTTACAGTTTTTGTAAAAGCACCAACTCTGTCAGTAGCATATTTTACACCAATAATACCTTTAGCACCCGGAGCGATTGGCTCTTTTGGTGTTGTAGGCACTGTACAACCACAAGAACCTTGAGTGTTTGTAATGATTAATGGTTTTGTTCCGTTGTTAACAAAAACGAATTCACGTTTACCATCAGCATTGTGAGCGATAGTTCCGTAATCAATAGTTTCTGTTTCGAAAAGCATTCCAGCTCCTTCAACTTTTGCAACCTTAGCAGCTTTAGCTTTTTTAGTTGTTTGTGCATTAGCAGCCGTAATACCAGCTACAGCTAACATAGCGAATAAAATTATTTTTTTCATTTTTAAGGGTCTTTTTTAATGATGAACAAAGCTATATAAAATTCTTATATCTGAACATAAAAAATTCTTAAAATATTTTAATTTTTGAAGTGCCTGATATGCCGCTAAAAAATTATAAATTCGCTGTCTTAATTTTCATTTAAAAACATATCAATTTTGGCAGCTAAAGAGAAAGTGGTGAAGGAAACACCTTTAATGAAACAGTACAACGAGATCAAGAGAAAATATCCTGATGCCTGTCTGCTTTTCAGAGTAGGGGATTTTTATGAAACTTTTGGAGAAGATGCCATCAGAGCTTCTAAAATTCTTGGGATTACCTTAACAAAAAGAGGCGCAGGATCTGATACAGAGACTGCTCTTGCGGGCTTTCCGCACCATTCTATCAATACCTATTTACCAAAATTGGTTAAAGCCGGACTTCGTGTTGCAATCTGCGATCAGCTTGAAGATCCTAAAATGACTAAAACAATTGTAAAACGAGGTGTTACAGAATTGGTAACTCCGGGAGTTTCTTTAAACGATGAAGTTTTACAATCAAAAACAAACAACTTTTTAGCATCTGTTTATTTTGCTAACAAAAATATTGGGATTTCATTTTTAGATGTTTCGACAGGAGAATTTCTTACCGCTCAGGGAAATGCAGAATACATAGATAAATTATTGCAGAATTTTAATCCGAGTGAAGTTCTTGTTCCTAAAAACTGCAAAAGTGATTTTAAAAACGCTTTTGGAGAAGATTTTCATAGTTTTTATCTGGAAGACTGGATTTATAAAGAAGATTATGCTTTAGAAACGTTGACGAAACATTTTCAAACCAATTCATTAAAAGGTTTTGGTGTAGAAGAATTAAAAGAAGGAATTATTTCTGCGGGAGCAATCCTTTATTATTTATCAGAAACGCAGCATAACAGAGTGCAGCATATTACAGCGATTCAGCGAATTGCCGAAGATGCTTATGTGTGGATGGACCGCTTTACGATTAGAAACTTAGAATTGTATCACAGCTATAATCCAAATGCAGTAACGCTTTTAGATGTAATTGACAAAACGCTTTCGCCAATGGGCGGACGTTTGTTGAAACGCTGGCTGGCGCTTCCGCTAAAAGACGGTAATAAAATAAAAGGTCGTCATGATGTGGTTGCCTATTTGGAATCCAATCAGGATGTTTTACAAAATATTCAATATCAAATTAAACAAATTTCAGATTTAGAGCGTTTGATTTCTAAAATTGCGGCAGGAAAAGTTTCTCCTCGCGAAATTGTTTATTTGAAAGAATCTCTGGATGCTATTATTCCGATAAAAACATTAGCACTAGAAAGTCCGCAGGAAGCAGTAAAAGTTATTGGAGACAGTTTGCATTCGTGTGATTTATTGCGTGAGAAAATTAAAACTACATTAAATCAGGATGCGCCGGTTGCTATTTCAAAAGGAAATGCAATCGCAACAGGAATTAATGAAGAATTAGATGAATTGAGAGCAATTTCTACATCTGGAAAAGAATTTTTAGAAGGAATAGAAAGAAGAGAATCAGAACGCACAGGAATTTCATCTTTAAAAATATCATTCAATAATGTTTTTGGTTACTATATTGAAGTTCGAAACACGCATAAAGATAAAGTTCCGGAAGAATGGATTCGTAAACAAACTTTAGTAAATGCAGAACGTTATATTACCGAAGAATTAAAGGAATACGAAACCAAAATTTTAGGTGCCGAAGAAAAAATCCATAAAATTGAATCGGAGCTTTTTGAACAATTAGTTGCCTGGATTGCAACTTATATCAAGCCAGTTCAAATGAATGCTTATCTGGTGGCACAATTAGACTGTTTATGTTCGTTTACACAAATGGCGGTTGAAAACCAATATGTATGCCCTGAAATTGATGAAACTTTTGAATTGGATATTAAAAACGGAAGACACCCTGTAATTGAAAAACAATTACCAGTTGGAACTCCATATATAGCAAACGATGTTTTTCTGGATAGAGAAACACAGCAGATTATAATGATTACCGGACCCAACATGTCGGGTAAGTCGGCAATTTTAAGGCAAACGGCTTTAATTGTGCTTTTGGCTCAAATGGGAAGTTTTGTCCCGGCTGACAGCGTAAGAATGGGAGTTGTAGATAAAATTTTCACAAGGGTAGGAGCTTCTGATAATATCTCGATGGGAGAATCGACTTTTATGGTTGAGATGAATGAAACGGCTTCGATTTTGAATAATATTTCAGATCGCAGTTTAGTGCTTCTGGATGAAATTGGAAGAGGGACGAGTACGTATGATGGAATTTCAATTGCGTGGGCTATTGCTGAATTTTTGCACGAACATCCGTCAAAACCAAAAACGTTGTTTGCGACGCATTATCATGAATTGAATGAAATGACAGAATCGCTTTCGAGAATTCAAAATTATAATGTTGCGGTAAAAGAATTAAAAGACACCGTTCTTTTTGTTAGAAAGCTTGTAAAAGGCGGAAGTGAACATAGTTTTGGAATTCACGTAGCAAAAATGGCCGGAATGCCGCAGATTGTAATTTTGAAAGCACAGAAACTTTTAAAGAAATTAGAAAAAAATCATTCAAGCGATGCTTTAAACGGAGTGAAATCTGCTAATGATGAAATGCAGATGAGTTTCTTTAATCTGGATGATCCTTTATTGGAAGAAATCAAAGAAGAGATCTTAAGTCTCGATATTAATGCGATCACACCCGTTGAAGCCTTGATGAAGCTGAATGAAATAAAAAGAATGCTGGTTAAGAAATAAATCGAAAAAATTTTTCAAGTTTAAAGTTTAGGTTATCAGAAAGTTATAAAATAAGTAAATATTTTTTTGAAAAAAGGCTTGTGTAATTGAATAAATGTCCTAAATTTGCACTCGCAATACGAAACAAGTCAAGTATTGTAGTTCTTTACTAGAATTTGAAACGCGAAAATAGCTCAGTTGGTAGAGCGCGACCTTGCCAAGGTCGAGGTCGCGGGTTCGAGCCCCGTTTTTCGCTCAAAACCATATAATGCTCGGATGGTGAAATTGGTAGACACGCTGGACTTAAAATCCAGTGAACAGCAATGTTCGTGCGGGTTCAAGTCCCGCTCTGAGTACTAAAGCCTCTTCTTTTGAAGAGGCTTTTTTTATTGTGTGAATTCTTTAAAGGTGCTAACGTGCTGAAATTCTAAGGTTCGGAGAATCTAAAATCAACAATCTAAAATCTAAAATTCAAATATGGGTGCTTTTGTAATTAGCAGGCGATTTAATGATGAATATAAGTTTGTGTTTACTTCCAGAAAAGGGAAAGTGATTTTTACAAGTTTGAGTTATGAATTGAGGTTTGAATGTGAAGAAGATATTGAAAGATTTAGAAGAACAATTGAGCTTTCTAAATTTTTAAAATTTAAAGGCTCTGGAGGAAAGTATTTTTTCAAATTGATGTTAGATGGTGTTCACTTTGCAACAAGTCGAAAATACACCACAGAATTGCTTTTGCAAAAAGGAATAAAAGAAATTGTAACTTATGCTTCAAAAGCGGAAATTTTGGATTTCTCGTCGAGTGAATCGATTTTTGAAGATGAAGAGGTTTCTGTTGAAGAAGAAGTGGAAGATTAAGTAGGAAATATTGGGATTTTGCTTTGTTAATTTTTGAGCAAAAAAAAACCATCGATTTCGATGGTTTTAAAATCTTTAGAATTTAGGTTCTAATTATTTTTTTACTTCTTTAGCAGCTTCTTCTACTTTAGCAGCAGCAGAATCAACTTTAGTAGCAGCTGAGTCAACAGTTGCAGCAGCAGAATCAACTACAGCAGCAGCAGAATCAACAGCAACAGCAGTAGAATCTACAGTTTCAGTAGCTGCAGCGTCAGCTTTTTTACAAGATACAACAGTTAAAACAGCAACAACAGCTAAACTTAAAAATACTTTTTTCATCTTACTTTATTATAAAAGGTTAATTATTAATTCGTGGCAAAGATATAAATTTTTTAATATGTAAAATATTTTTTCACTTTTTTTTTAAAATATTTTCCTAGCTCACGTTTATCTTATTTATCAAAGAATATGCCAAAACTATAAAATTTTCTTAAATTATCTAATATTTTGTATAAATAATTTTTCGTTGAAAATTCTATGGTCGAATTGGCTATTTCATTTCTCTTATTTGCAGTTTATATTGCTTTTTAAGAATTATTACCTGATCTTAAATAATGAAAATTACCTGCTTTTAAATCGTTTCTTTAAAATAATCGCTCCCAAAATTTAATTTGAATCCTGTCTTACTCCGAAACAACTTTCATAATCGCATTTGTAGCTCCTTTGTTATCCTGAATAAAAGATTCGCAAATTTGACTTTTTTCTTTAAGAAATGTTGGATCAGTCAGTAAACGGTCTAAAATTTCTTTTAGTTCAGAAACGTTAGAAATTGGCATGCACCCGCCAAGTTCAACTAAAGAAACCGCTTCGGCAAAATTAGAATAATTAGTCCCAATTACAATTGGGATTCCAAATGTCGCTGGTTCCAAAATATTATGAATTCCCGGGTTTCCAAATCCGCCGCCAACGTAAGCGACCGTTCCGTAGCTATATATTTTGGTTAAAATCCCGATGGTGTCAATTATAAATACATTATAACTTGATAAATCTTTGTTCTCTTTTTCAGAAAATAAAACTGTCGATTTTGTAATTTGGGATTTAAGATTTGAGATTTGATCCGTTTTTATATTATGTGGCGCGATAATGAATTTTACATTTTCAGGAGCCTGATTGATGTATTCAGCAATTAAAACTTCATCTTTTGGCCATGAACTTCCAATAACTATGGTTTGCTGATTATTTTTGAAATTTTCGATGTAATCAAGCGTATTGTCTCTTTCTAAAATCGCAGAAACTCGATCAAAACGCGTATCGCCGGATACAATTACATTTTTAAAACCAATTGCTTCAATTTTCTGTTTAGAACTTTCATTCTGCACAAAGAAATAAGTGAAAGCTTTTAGCGCTTTTCTGTAAAAACCGCCGTACCATTTAAAAAACATCTGGCTGTCTCTAAAAATTCCGGAAATCAAATAAGTTGGAGTTTTACTTTTTTCTAATTCCTTTAAATAGTTTAACCAAAATTCATATTTAATGAAAAAAGCAAATTCAGGATGAACCAATTTTAAAAATCTTTTGGCGTTGCTTTTTGTGTCCAAAGGAAGATAAATGGTAACATTGGCAACCATGTTGTTTTTACGCACTTCGTATCCTGAAGGGGAAAAAAAGGTTATAATAATTTTATGTGAAGGATGTTTTTCTTTGATTTTTTCGATTACAGGAAGTCCTTGCTCGTATTCACCAAGCGAAGCAGCGTGAAACCAAATCGTTTTGTCTTCGGCTTTTATTTTTTCTTCTAAAATAGAAAATACATTTTTCCGACCTTCAACAAAAAGCTTAATTTTCGGACTAAAAAGTGCGACTATTTTAAGAAAAAACGCTGCTAAAGAAACAGCTAAATTGTATAAAAAAAGCATGTAGTAATTTTTGCAGCTAAATTACATTTCTTTCGTTTATTTTCATTGGTTTGAAGGTATTAATAACTATTTTTGTTCCTTCTTTCTGACATTCTGGTTTAGTAGAAAGGCTTTTTTAAATAAAATATCGAAAATGAAAAAAATACAAATGGTTGACTTAAAAAGTCAATATGAAAAAATAAAAACGACTGTAGATGCTTCAATTCAAGAGGTTTTAGACACAAATACTTACATTAACGGACCTTTAGTTCATCAGTTTCAAAAAAATCTTGAAGACTATTTAGGAGCAAAACACGTGATTCCTTGTGCAAATGGAACCGACGCTTTGCAAATTGCAATGATGGGGTTGGATTTAAAACCAGGAGATGAAGTTATCACTGCCGATTTTACTTTTGCAGCAACAGTTGAGGTTATTGCATTGCTACAATTAACTCCGGTTTTAGTTGATGTTGATTTGCATAATATGAACATCGATATTGATGCAGTAAAAAAAGCAATTACGCCAAAAACTAAAGCAATTGTTCCGGTACATTTATTCGGTCGCGCTGCTAATATGGATGCCATCATGGAAATTGCGGCAGAACATAATTTATATGTAATTGAAGATAACGCACAAGCAATAGGTGCTGATTATATTTCAAAATCTGGAACAAAAAGCAAAGTTGGTGTTATTGGTCACGTTGCGGCAACTTCATTTTTTCCTTCTAAAAATTTAGGCTGCTACGGAGACGGCGGGGCAATTTTCACAAATGATGATAAATTGGCTCACGTTATCCGCGGAATCGTAAATCACGGAATGTACGAGCGTTACCATCACGATGTTGTGGGAGTAAATTCACGTTTAGATAGTATCCAAGCGGGAGTTTTAAATGCAAAACTACCTTTGTTAGATGAATATAATAAAGCACGTCGTTTAGCGGCAACAAAATACAATGCAGCTTTTGCTGGAAATAAACATATTGTTACGCCAGAATTTGATGCAAATGAAAACGATCACGTTTTTCATCAATATGTTTTAAGAATTTTAGATGCTGATAGAAATGCTTTAATGCAGCATTTATTAGATAAAGGAATTCCATGTGCAATTTATTACCCAATTCCATTGCACTCTCAAAAAGCATATTTAGATCCTCGTTATAAAGAAGAGCAATTTCCAGTTACAAATCAATTAGTGCAGGAAGTAATTGCTTTGCCAATGCATACAGAACTTGACGACGAACAAATCAAATTTATAACAGATTCAGTTTTAGAATTTTTGAATAAATAAGTAACAGCCAAAATAACCACATAAACAACCAAATAAATGAAAGTATTAGTAACAGGAGGATTAGGATTTATAGGTTCTCACACGGTAGTCGAATTGCAAAATGAAGGCTTTGAAGTTGTGATAATTGATAACCTTTCAAATTCTTCAGAAGATGTTTTAAAAGGAATTACAGCTATAACGGGAAAAACGCCTTTATTCGAGAAAATTGATTTAAGAGAAAAAAGTGCCGTTCGGGATTTCTTTAAAAAACATAATGATGTTACTGGGGTAATTCATTTTGCTGCTTCAAAAGCAGTTGGTGAAAGTGTTGAACAGCCTTTGTTGTATTACGAAAACAACATTAGCAGTTTGGTTTATCTTTTACAAGAATTACAGCAAAAACCTGAGGCAAGTTTTATTTTTAGTTCATCTTGTACAGTTTACGGTCAAGCCGAAAAAATGCCAATTACAGAAGATGCCCCGGTTCAAACAGCAATGTCTCCTTATGGAAACACGAAACAAATTGGAGAAGAAATAATTGCAGATACAGCAAAAGTAACGAACATCAGCGCAATTTTATTACGTTATTTTAATCCGGTTGGAGCGCATCCTTCAACTGAAATTGGAGAATTACCATTAGGAGTTCCTCAAAATTTAGTTCCTTTTATTACGCAGACAGGAGTAGGATTACGTCAGGAATTATCAGTTTTCGGAAATGATTATCCAACGCCAGACGGAACTGCAGTTCGTGATTATATTCACGTTGTAGATTTAGCAAAAGCACACGTAATTGCTTTACAACGTTTATTGAACAAAAAGAATTTACAAAAAGTGGAAACGTTTAATTTAGGAACTGGAAAAGGAAGTTCAGTTTTAGAAGTAATTCATAGTTTTGAAAAAGTAAGTGATAAAAAATTACCATACGTAATTAAACCGCGCCGTGAAGGTGATATCACGGAAGCTTATGCAAACACAGATAAAGCAAACAACGTTTTAGGCTGGAAAGCAGAATTAAGTTTAGACGAAGCAATGGCAAGTGCCTGGAAATGGGAACAGAAGGTTCGTTCGTAAATAAAATACACAAAGATATTCCGTAGAGACGCACTGCAGTGCGTCTAACGTATGTAAAGAAATCCCAAATAATCATTTTAGATTGTTTGGGATTTTTATTTTAATTGAATTTATTTTGTAATTTTGTAAGATAAAATTGTAGGAATTATGGGCTCAAAAAAAGAAAATAAAAAGAATGATAAGGTTGAAGAGCCAAGAATAGAATACGAAATTCAAAAGCCTAAATTTAAAGGAATAGATCCTGAAACTTTTGATTTTGATGCTGAGTTTGCAAAAGGATTAACACCGGAGGAGTTTAAAGCTGAAATGTCTAAAAGAATAAAAGCTTATCCTTGGAAAAAATAACTTTAGAAATAAATTAAAAAATAAAATCCTCATAAATAAGATGTTATTTATGAGGATTTTTTATATGATATTCGATACGAAAGACGCACTGCAGTGCGCCTCTACGATTATGCATTCGCAGTAACCGCTTCTTTATCAATTTTATTAATCAAACCAGCTAAAACTTTTCCTGGGCCAACTTCAGTAAATAAAGTAGCGCCGTCAGCGATCATTTGCTGTACAGATTGCGTCCATTTTACAGGAGCAGTCAATTGAATGATTAAGTTCTTTTTAATCTCGTTTGCATCAGAAACTGCATTTGCAGTTACGTTTTGATATACTGGGCAAATAGGAGTAGAGAATGTAGTTGCTTCAATTGCAGCCGCTAATTCTTCTCTTGCAGGTTCCATCATTGGTGAATGAAATGCACCACCAACAGGTAAAATTAAAGCACGTTTTGCTCCCGCAGCTTTCATTGCTTCACAAGCTTTTTCAACAGCAGTAGTTTCTCCTGAAATCACTAATTGTCCTGGGCAGTTGTAATTTGCTGCAACCACAATTCCGTCGATAGAAGCACAAACTTCTTCCACAATATTATCTGCTAAACCTAAAACCGCAGCCATTGTCGATGGCGTGATTTCACAAGCTTTTTGCATTGCCAAAGCACGTTGAGAAACTAATTTAAGACCATCTTCAAAAGATAAAGTTCCGTTAGCAACCAGTGCAGAGAATTCTCCTAAAGAATGTCCCGCAACCATTTCTGGTTTAAAATCTTCGCCTAAAGTTTTAGCTAAAATAACAGAATGTAAAAATACTGCCGGCTGTGTAACTTTAGTCTCTTTTAGCTCTTCGGCAGTGCCTTCGAACATAATATCTGTAATTCTAAAACCTAAAATTTCATTGGCTTTTTCGAATAATTCTTTGGCTAAAGCCGAGTTTTCATATAGATCTTTGCCCATTCCTGTAAACTGTGCGCCCTGACCTGGAAATACGTATGCTTTCATTTGTCTAATTTAATTTTTACTTTTTTTAAAATTGAAAATTAGTTTCAATTGGAAGGCAAAAGTACTATTTTTTTATTTCGTATAATCCTTAAACATGTAAATCCATGCTAATCTTGAAAATCTAAGATTGAAAGAAGTAAGTAAAGTAATAACTACAGCTATGATTGGAATAATTCTTAAATCGAAATTTGTCTCAAAGAAAAACTGAGCAACACAATACGTCGCGATTCCCTGAGCGACTGTTAATCCGTAGTTTACATACATCGCGCCAAAGAAATAACCAGGCTCTTTTTGGAACTTGTAATTGCAATGACTGCAGTATTCGTTCATTTTTGGAAGACCGAAAGATAAAAAAATATTTCTGTCTGTAAATACTTTCCCTTTATGACAAACAGGACATTCGTTGCTTAAAATATGAGTTAATGAATTTGACATGACTTTGATGTTTTTTATTTATACAAAGGTAATTCAGAGCAGGATAAAAGTCTTTTTAGTATCTTCGCTTATTATAGCACAATAAAGACATTTGTTCCGTTTTGTTTTTTAGACTTGTGTAAAACCTGCTATAAATGGCGCACAGATGACACGGATTAAGCAGATTTACAAATAGCAAATAAACAAATCAGTTTGAATCGGTATAAATCTGCGTCATCTGCGTGCGATTCTCATTTTAATCAGTAGGCAAACGCGATATAGTTGGCACACCAATATTTTATTTATGAAAAAGTACCCTGTTTACAGCGTTCAGAATTTTAGCTGCAATGATATTCATCGCGATTTTTACGTTAATACTTTTACAGAGCATTTAAAAAGCCACAGTTTTGTGGAAGAACCGCATCGTCATGATTCCTATTTAATGGTGTTTTTTACAAAAGGTTCCGGACAGCACGAAGTCGATTTTGACCAATTCGAAATAAAAAGAGGAAGTCTGTTTGTACTGCAGCCCGGACAAATGCATCATTGGAGTTTGTCTAAAGATGTTGAAGGTTTTGTAATTATCTTTTCGCAGGAATTGTATAATTTATATTTCGGACAAAAAAATATCAATGATTATAATTTCTATCATTCCATTCATAACCGACCGGAATTGGTTTTCGAAGAAAAAGAAATCCCAAAAATCCTCCCTTATTTTGATTTATTAATTCAGGAAAACAATCAAAATAATAAATATCAGCTGGACAAAATGCTGAATTTATTAGATTCCATTCACATCGAAATTTCCCGTAAATATGGCGAAACGTATTCGCATCAAACGCATTCGTACAATATTAAAATCAACAAGTTTGAATCGCTTTTAGAGGAATATTTCAGAACTGAAAAACTACCGTCTTTCTACGCGGAAAAACTAAATATCACGCTAAAACATTTAAACCGAATCTGCAATGAAATTCTACAAAAAACAGCCACAGAAGTTATCACAGATCGTGTAATCCTAGAGATAAAACGAATGTTAATCGACAAACAATTAGCCGTAAACGAAGTAGCCTTTAAAGTCGGCTACGAAGATTACTCGTATTTCTCCCGATTCTTCAAAAAACAAACAGGATTATCACCAACAGAATTTCGAAATACAGCGCGATAAGTTTTAAGTTTGCCACGAATTACACTAATTTCCACGAATTATTTTTTGCCACAGATTAAAAGGATTTTCACAGATTATTTATTCTCACAATACAGAAAAAAATCTTTTTTAATCTTTTTAATCTGTGGCAAAAAAAAAATTTCCAGTTTGAAAGAAAAAAATTCGTGAAAATTAGTGTAATTCGTGGCAAACCCTCAAAAAAAAAGCCTGCACTCCCGAGAAAAGGTGCAGGCTTCTTAACCAACCAAATTAAAACCTAATTATAAAGTATTAAGCTTGTTTTACAAATTGTAACTCAATGTTTAATTTTACTTCTTCACCAACTAAAACACCTCCAGTTTCAAGAGCTGAGTTCCAGTTTAAACCCCAATCTTTACGATTGATTTTTCCTTCAATGCTTAAACCTACTTTTGTATTTCCCCAAGGATCAGTTAAGATTCCGCTATATTCTACTGGGAATTTTACCTCTTTTGAAATTCCTTTGATCGTTAAATCTCCAGTTAATTGATAATCTCCAGCATCAATTTTTTTGAAAGAAGAAGCTTTAAAAGCTAATTTCGGATTGTTTTCTACATCAAAAAAGTCTGCACTTCTTAAATGCCCGTCTCTGTCTGCATTTGCAGTATCGATAGAAGCGATATCGCCAGAAAATTCGATTGCAGCATTTTCGAAGTCATCTCCTTGTGTAGTGATTGTTGCATCGTAAGTTCCAAATTTACCTGAAACATTTGTAAACATCATGTGTTTAACTTTAAAACCAATTTCTGAATGTGTTGGGTCAATTGACCATTTTGTAGCTGCCATAATTTTATTTTTTAAATAATTAATTTCATTTTGATAGGACAAAGTTACTTCGGCTGTCTTCATTTGGCACTTAACCTAGATTAAGAAATGAAGACGAAATAAATCTTTGATTCCTAGTTTGTTTTGTTTTTATTGTTTGAAAAATTGCTATTGAATTAATAGTTCATCGGAACGTCCATCAATAAAAATTCAGCATCTGTATTTGCTTTTATATTTAAGATTTTAGTTCCTGAAATTCCAACCGCATCACGAGTGTTTAATTCCTGGCCGTTGATTGTAATATTTCCTTTTAAAACGAAAGTATAAACTCCGTTTCCTTCTTTTTTAATTTTATATTCAGTCGTTACACCTGAGTCAAAATTTCCCATTTGAAACCAAGCATCTTGGTGAATCCAAACTCCCTCGTCATCAGCATTTGGAGATAAAATTAGAGACAATTTATTATGTCTGTCAGCAACATCTAAAGTAATTTGCTGGTAACGCGGTGTAACGTTTCTTTTATTTGGAAACAACCAAATTTGTAACAATTTAGTCTGTTGATCTGCATTCGGATTAAACTCACTATGCTGAACTCCAGTTCCGGCACTCATTACCTGAATATCACCATTTTTGATAATTTCAGTATTTCCCATACTGTCTTTGTGTGCCAAATCTCCTTCTAACGGAATTGTAATAATTTCCATATTATCGTGAGGATGCGTTCCAAATCCCATTCCCGCAGCAATTGTATCATCGTTTAAAACACGAAGCGCTCCAAACTGAATTCTGTCTGGGTTGTACCAGCTCGCAAAACTAAAACTATGATAAGCATTAAGCCATCCGTGATTTGCATTTCCTCTTGTTTCTGCTTTATGTAATACTATATTTTCCATGATCTTGTATGTTTTGTAATTTTATAGTACAAAGATACTGCCGAGGTCAAGGAAACGCACTTAACCTAGATTAAGAAGTTTTTTTGAGAGGTTCAAAGGTTCAGAGTTGCAGAGGTTCAAAGGTTTTTTCTTGGAGCAGGAATTTTAGTTTTCAAAAGACCTGACGTCCCGTTATCCGTTTCAATCTTTTGTACCGAACCCCGGTACAAAAGGATTTTCACTTCTATCGGGGCTATACTAGAAGTTTTAGTTTTTAGAAGTTGTGTTTTGTACGCAAAGTATAGCCTTGTAGTTTGTCATTTCGACGAAGGAGAAATCTTCGCAAGTAACTCTACAAAGATTGGCAATATTGTTAGGAGTTTCTAATGTTCGGAATTATTGGTTAAATTGCCATCAGGATATTTGTAAAATTCAAGATCTAATTTGTTCAAGCTTGCACTTATTTCTTCATTGTAAAGTTCTTCAACTTCTTGATTTCGTAATTTTTCAATTAAAATCTTATTTGATAATTTCTTTGGATTAATTAAGGAAATTGCTGATTCAAGGATTTTTGCAGTTTTTGGTTTGTTGTTTTTCTTTAATGCTTTTAATGTTTCAAAACAATTTTGACCACAATTTAAAAAGTATTGATTAAATCCGCCATTATTTACTTCCATTTCTAATTGTTCAATATTAGCTTTCGGTTTAAAACTATTGGTTTTCTCTTTGTCTGATTCAACTTGGCTGAAACAACTTGAAAATGTCATTAAAAGTAAGAGTAAAATGGGATTGAATAATTTTATCATTTTTAGTTGTGGATTTTGTTTTGTCGAGCTACTTGCGAAGATCTCTCCTTCGTCGAGATGACAAAATTGTGGCTAAGCCTTAAAAAAAGAATTATTTAATTCTAATCAATTTCCCTTTTCCAACCACTACATCAAGATAATTCATGGCAGGATGTTTTTTATTATGCATGTAAAAAGAAATAGTATCTCTTTCAATTTGATCTTTTGAAATACTTATAATTAAATCAGTATTAATGAAATTATCCAACAGTATTACATTGCCATAAGAGATTTTTCCTTTTGGCATGTACTTGTTATCAAAAATGAAAACACTATCCTTAAAAGTAATTTTATCTTTTTGAATATAGGAATTGTCATCTTCTAATAAATAATTGTAACGACCGTTAAGTTTATCTGTTTTCTGATTGAAGTTAATAGAAAGGAATATTATTATTAAAGCGAAATATTTCATAGGATTCTAACTAAATTGATTTATAAACTGCTGTACTACAATGTCAGTATTCTCATGACGTTTCTTTCTTTCTAAAACAATCGGAGGAGCGGATCTTTCCTGACAATCTTTTACAGCACAAGTTTCGCACGTAACACCAACAATTCGTTTCACTAAAGGCTTTCCTTCAATGAATTTGAATTTCTTTTTCATAGTCGGATTAATTAAAATGCCGACAGAAATACTTCTAATATAATTTTCTGCAAAAGGATCTTTTGTAGCCGATGAAAAAACTAAATATTCATTTCCGCTATTAGCGTAACTGGATATTTGTGCGTCAAAAAAATGAGATTTATTTTGTTTGATGGCTTCGTCAATCGTTTTAACCGAAACCCATCTTCTGCAATAATGCTCATTGGTTTCATTGGCGTGTGGTTCCTGCTGATGTGTAATATGTAATTCTTTATTGATTTGGTAAACATCCGAACCAACACGGTGAGATAATCTTAAAAAGAATAAGTTTTTAAGCTGAAAATCTTTCGGTAATAAATTGGTTAATCGCTGATAAAAAGATTCGGGCGAAACTTCAAAACTTTCTATTAACGCTACAAATTCTTCCGGTTTTGGGTTTTCATTTTCCAAAAAGGAATTGATTCTATCTACCAATGATTTTCTCGGCAATAATAAAGCACCGGCAAAATAAGAAGCGTAGAAGTTGTGCAAAACCTGATCGAAATTTTCAAACTTAATCCAGCTGAAAGTCAATAATCGATCTGAAATTTTTAAGTAATTATAAGCAATTTCTTTTGCTAAAATAAAAGCTTTCTGGGGAGCATCAAGTTCTGTAGAAAGTAATAACGTTTTGCTTTTCGGAACATAAATCGAACGTAAATCGTCTAAAGCTTCCTGATCTGTAAAAGCGATTTCTTTTATATTGTATTCGTATTCTTCTTTTAGAATATCTTCTAATTCTTCTGTACTTATTTTAGAATTCAGATTAATTTGAAATGACTTCGAAAACTCAATTACTTTTTCTTCTAAATCTTCAAAATAATTACTGTGTGCTTCCTGATACGAGCGTAAAGCGGCCAAAAAGAAGCTTTCACGGCTTAAATTATAATGCTGTGCAATTTCGATAATCGTACTAATAAACGCATTGACTTTTGCAGGAGCATTGGCAATAATATCAATTAAATCAGCTTCCTGAATTCCAAAAAGCTCTAGCGGAATCTCTTTTAGAATTCCAGATTTTAAGATTTCGCCAATTGGAGCGAGGTTGTTGTCGAGTTTTAAAGATACCATTTGGTCGTAAGTCACGTCCAAATGTTCGCAGAGCAATAAAATTTTATCTGTTTTTGGATATTTTTTTCCCTTTTCAATCTCGTTTAAATACGATTTTGAAAGATTTGTCAATTTGGCTAGGCCAAAAAGTGACAGATTTTTTTGCGTTCTGACTTGCTTCAATTTTAGTCCGAAGATCAGCTTTATATAGTCTTTTTCGATATCCATGAATCAAATATAGTTATTCTAAAAATAATCGCCAAAAAATTATTTTTAATATTTAGCGAACGTTCGCTTGTTTTGTAAAAAACTTTTTTCTAATATTGTGGTGTAGAAATTATTAGATATCAGATTGTTATGGTTTAGTGTTTTGAAAAACATATAAACGATTCAATTGTTACTAATGAAAATTAAAAACCACAGCTATGAAAAACCAATTAGAAATTACCGAAACGGCAATGGAATTTTTAGCCGAAATGAAGCTTCGTTATCCAAAGATCTGGACAGAAGAAGCGATTGTTTTTATAACTGAATTGCATAGAAAATTCGAATCACAGCGAAAACTATTGCTTTTACAGCGTGACCAAAAACAAGTCACTTTTGATCAGGGAATCATGCCGACTTTTATTCCGGAAACGAAGAATATCAGAGAAGGTAATTGGACAGCTGCCGAAACTCCAAAAGATTTATTGGACAGAAGAGTAGAGATTACAGGTCCGGTTGATCGCAAAATGATTATCAATGCATTGAACTCAGGAGCGAAAACTTTTATGGCCGATTTTGAAGACAGCACTTCGCCAACGTGGCAAAATTTAATGGAAGGTCAGCTGAATTTAATCGACGCGGTTAACAAAACAATTACGTATACCGATTTGGTGAAGCAAAAGTCCTATCATTTAAATGAAAAAATTGCAACGCTAATTGTACGCCCGAGAGGTTTGCATTTGCCAGAAAAGCATCTTTTAATTGAAGGAAATGAAGTTTCGGGTTCTTTGGTAGATTTTGGCTTGTATGTTTTTCATAATCATAAACGACTTTTAGAAAACAATTCTGGGCCATATTTCTACATTCCGAAATTGGAACATTATCTGGAAGCGCGCTGGTGGAATAATGTTATTGATTTTACCGAGGACTATTTGAAAATGAAAAGAGGAACGATAAAAGTGACGGTTTTAATTGAAACGATAACGGCAAGTTTTCAGCTGGATGAAATTATTTACGAATTGAAAGAACATATCGTTGGTTTGAATTGCGGACGTTGGGATTATATTTTCTCTTATATCAAAAAGTTTAGAAAAAATCCAAAATTCATTGTTCCGGATCGTGATCAGGTAAATATGACTTCACCTTTTATGAATGCGTATTCAAATTTAGTTATTCAGAGATGTCATAAAAGAGGAATTCATGCGATTGGCGGAATGGCGGCGCAGATTCCGATTCGAAATAATGAAGAAGCCAATGCTGTCGCTTTCGCAAAAGTAAAAACCGATAAAGAGCGAGAAGTAAAAAATGGACACGACGGAACCTGGGTTGCGCATCCTGATTTAGTTGCGCTGGCAAAAGAAATTTTTGATAAAGGAATGCCGACTCCAAATCAAATTCATATTAAAAGAGAACATCGAAAAATTACAGAAGCTGATTTAATTGAACCACCAATTGGAATCATTACTGAAAATGGTGTTCGAAAAAATATCAATGTTGGGGTTTTATATCTGGCTTCATGGCTAAACGGACAAGGCGCCGCAGCATTGCATAATTTAATGGAAGATGCGGCAACAGCCGAAATTTCGAGATCGCAATTGTGGCAATGGCTTCAGAATAAAGTGCTTTTGGATAATGGACGAAAATTAGATTTGGCGTATTATCATGAATTGGCTTTAGACGAATTCAGAAAAATAAAAGAAGAACTGGGAGAAGAAAATCACGAAAAACAACAATTTCCATTGGCTGAAAAAGTACTGGAAAGATTAGTAGTAAATACTGATTTCGTTGACTTTTTGACTATTCCGTGTTACAAATATTTGTAAAAGAATTGATTAGAATTCCTGCAAGGTTTTCAAAACCTTGTAGGTATCATGATCGTAATTACAAATACCTACAAGGTCAAAAAAAGACCTTGCAGGAAATTAAAAACACCTATTACTTACTAACCACTTAAACTATACTTATGAAAACAACAGAAGACAGAATTCAGGAATTGATTAACGATTGGATAACGAACCCAAGATGGAAAGGTGTTGAACGCCCTTACACTGCGAGTGAAGTAGTTGAACTTCAAGGTTCTTATCATATTGAGCATTCTATTGCCAAAATGGGAGCGCAAAAATTATGGAAAAAGTTAAAAAGTCAGGATTATGTAGCTGGTTTGGGAGCGTTGACTGGAAATCAGGCAATTCAGGAAGTCGATGCGGGTTTAGAGGCGATTTATTTGAGCGGATGGCAGGTTGCTGCTGATGCAAACCTAGCTGGAGAAATGTATCCTGATCAATCGCTTTATCCTGTAAACAGCGTTCCGATGGTGGTAAAAAAGATCAATAACGCTTTATTGCGTGCTGATCAGATTCAAACTGTAAATAAAATTGAAGATAAAAAAGATTATTTGGTTCCAATTGTAGCTGACGCTGAAGCGGGTTTTGGAGGAAACTTAAATGCTTTCGAATTAATGAAATCGATGATTGAAGCCGGAGCTTCTGGAGTTCATTTTGAAGATCAATTAAGTTCTGCTAAAAAGTGCGGACACTTAGGCGGAAAGGTTTTGGTTCCAACTCAGGAAGCAATCAATAAATTAATTGCAGCGCGTTTGGCAGCAGATGTTATGGGCGTTTCAACTTTAATCGTTGCCAGAACAGATGCGGAGGCAGCTAATTTATTAACGAGTGACGCAGATCCAAGAGATAGGAAATTCTTAACCGGAGAAAAAACGGACGAAGGCTTTTTCTACGTTAAAAACGGAATCGAGCAGGGAATTGCAAGAGGTTTGAGCTATGCGCCTTATGCTGATTTAATTTGGATGGAAACAAGCAATCCGGATTTAGAGTTTGCGAGAAAGTTTGCAACGGCTATGAAAAAAGAATTCCCGGATAAAATGCTGGCTTACAATTGTTCTCCATCTTTTAATTGGGCAGCAAAATTAACAGTTGCCGAAATGGAAACGTTTAGAGAAGATTTAGCAGCAATGGGATATAAATTCCAGTTCATCACTTTGGCAGGATTCCATGCTTTGAATACAAGTATGTTTGAATTGTCTAAAGCGTATAAAGAACGCGGAATGGCGGGTTACTCTGAATTGCAGGAACGCGAATTTGCTTTACAGAAAAACGGATTCAGAGCGGTAAAACATCAGGCTTTTGTAGGGACTTCTTATTTTGATGCAGTTCAAAATACGGTTATGATAGGAAGATCTTCAATTACAGCAATGAAACATTCTACTGAGGTTGAGCAATTTTAATTCAAAAAACACGGTTCAGTTTTGAGCCGTGTTTTGTTTTTTGCCACAGATTTCACAGATTAAAGTGATTTTTTTTAGCCACGAATTACACAAATTTCCACGAATTTTATTTTAATTTTTAAATTAATTAATTCGTGGAAATTTGTGTAATTCGTGGCAACATTTTTTAATCCTTTTAATCTGTGAAATCTGTGGCAAAAAAACTATTTCTTTAAAAGCCTAGCTTTCATTTTACTGAAAAATTCTGGTGTTACGCCAATGAAAGAAGCGATTTGTTTTTGAGGAACTTTGTGAACTAATGTTCCATATTTTTTAGTGAATTTTTCAAAACGTTCTTCGGCAGGTAAACTTAAATTGTCCATTAATCGTTGTTGATTAGCTACTAATGAATTTTCAATTAAAATTCTAAAGAAACGTTCCAGCTTTGGAATCTCAATAAACAATTGATCCTGATTTTCTTTGGATAAAGAAACCACTTCGGCTTCTTCCAGAACTTCAATAAAAAGCTGTCCCGGTTTTTGCGAAAAATAACTGTACATATCACTCATCCACCAGCCTTCGCAGGCAAAAGATAAAACATGTTCGACAATATTATCGTTGATGTTGAAACTTCTTAAAATTCCAGAGTTTACGAAATAGGAATGTTTACATACTTCGCCAGCGTTTAATAAAATTGTTTTGGCTTTGTAAGTATTCGTTTCTAATTTAGATAAAAAAAGTGCTTGTTCCTCTGGTGTCAAAGAAACATGTTTGGCAATATTTTCAAGAATTAATGCCATTATTTTTCGTTTACTAAAGTGAATGAAGTCGCTTTAAATCTATTGTTTACGATTTCTCCAGTAACTAAAGCTTTGCTGATTGCATTGCAAAAACCTTTTTCTGAATGTGCGTCACCGTGATCGTGAATCGTAGTTCCGTCAACGAAATACGTTTTTCCGTCAATACGAACGGCTAAATCACAGCTTTTACCTTTCATTCCAAATTGACATTCTCCGCATGAAGCTTCAACGATTGTTGGTTTGTCAATTACTTTTTTAGATTGTGCCTGAGCAGCAATTCCGATAAACAGGAAAAGCAGGAATATAAGTTTTTTCATTTTTTAAGAATTTACAGTTATTAATTTTGCCGTTTCTTTGGCACGTTCGGTTACTTTTTCGATTGGAGTTGATAAAGAATCTTGAGCTAAAACAACTCCCATTCGGCGATACGGTCTTGAAGTTGGTTTACCAAAAAGTCTGAAATCAGTTTTTGGTAAAGCTGCTACTTTTTCGATTCCGGTAAAAGTTGGGTTTGTAGAGTCCTTTGATGCTAAAATTACGGCACTTGCTCCGGCTTTTTCTAAAGTAATTTCAAAAATAGGGAGACTTAAAATCGCTCTTAAGTGCAATTCAAATTCGTTAAAATTCTGAGTTCCGGCTAAAGTTACCATTCCGGTATCGTGCGGACGTGGAGATAGTTCAGAGAAATAAACACCTTCTTTAGTTAAGAAAAATTCAACGCCAAAAAGTCCAGCTCCGCCAAGTGCTTCGGTAATTTTTTCGGCCATATCCTGTGCTTCGTATAAATCTGCTTCAGAAACTTGTGCCGGCTGCCAGCTTTCCTGATAATCGCCGCGTTCTTGTCTGTGGCCAATTGGTGCGCAAAACAAAGTCGGGTTGTTATTTTGGGTAATCGTTAAAAGTGTAATTTCTGAATCGAAATCGACAAAGGCTTCTACAATCACTTCGATAACATCGCCACGAGAACCTGCAACGGCATATTGCCATGCTTTTTCGATATCATTTTCTGTTTTGATTGTTGATTGCCCTTTTCCTGATGAAGACATTAAAGGTTTCACTACGCACGGAATTCCAACTTCCTGAACCGCTTTTTGCAGTTCTTCTGTTGAAGTGGCATATTGATATTTGGCTGTTTTTAGACCTAATTCTTTTGAAGCTAAATCACGAATGGCTTTACGGTTCATGGTAAAGTTTGCCGCTTTCGCAGAAGGAACAACGGTAATTCCTTGTTTTTCGTAATCGTAAAAACGTTCGGTGCGAATGGCTTCTATTTCAGGGACTATAAAATCTGGTTTGTGTTTGGCTACGATTCGGTCTAAAGCTTCGCCGTCGAGCATATTGATGACTTCAAAGCCGTGTGCTACCTGCATGGCTGGGGCATTTTCGTAACTATCAACTGCAATTATGGTTTGTCCGATTCGTTGGGCGGCAATGACAAATTCTTTGCCTAATTCACCTGAACCTAGGAGTAGTATTTTCATTTTGGAATTTTGTAAATAATGGAGTAGTAAAAGTAGCGAAAAATGTTTTTAACCGCAAAGCCTATTCGCATGGATTGGTGTAGAGACGCACTGCAGTGCGTCTACGTAATCTAGGTTTAACCGTAAAGTTCGCAAAGAATTACACAAAGAACGCACAGTATTGATGTTAAGGAAGAAGGCGAAGGTTCGCAAAGTATCTCACGCAGATCTTGCAGATTCGGCAGATTTAATTTTTTTTAGGATAAATTGCCTCCGGCTTTAGCTGGAGGAAGTTAATAGATTAAAAGAGAGGCTTTAGCCAAAATTCTTGTTTTTTGGCTAAAGCCTAATAGAGAGATTCCTTTTTGACCTCCAGCTAAAGCTGAAGGCAATTCAATTCAAGATTGGGTATTCTGGTTTAGTTTTACAATTATTAAACTGGCGATAAAAGCTAAAACAATTAATACAAATGATAGAAATAAGATCATTAGCATTGAAAATAAAATTATATCTGGAAGTTGAGATCTTAATGCATAAGAGATTCCGTTAATCAATTTCCCAATTATATAAATTGTAAAAAGGGATAGAATAAGTTTAGAACTTACTCCAAAAGAAAATTGAGAACAAGCTTGGAAATATGTTATTTGGTTTAATGAATATCTTAATTTTTTAGCGGTATTCCAAAAAAGAAAAATAATGAATATTGGAAATAAGATTCCCCAGAAAATTGGATTCCAAAAAATACCGAAATCGCATATTTGAATACATAAATCGATGAAATAACTATCCGAAAATATTAATAATGGAAAAAAAGAGGTAATAAAAATTCCAGTAATAATTGCATGTTTTTGAATGTTATTTTTGGATTCCATTTAAATTTAGTTTGAAGAGTAAAGATAAAAAATGGAATTTATTCTCACGCAGATTTTGGAGATTCGGGAGATTTTAATTTAACCACAAAGTTCACAAAGATTACGCAAAGCACACAAAGTATTTGTTTTTTTAGTAAATGAAAAGGTTCACAAAGATTATTTTAAAATCTTTGCGAACCTTGCGTATTCCTTTGCGCTCTTTGCGGTAAAAAAAACTTTGTAGTTAAATCCTAATGAAAATGATCTTCTTCAATTTCAAATTCGGCATCTTTTTCCCAAATTTCCATTTCGCAGGGTTTGCAGTTGAATTTTAGTTTGTATTCTAATTCTCCCTGTTTCAATACTAATGGTTCTTTTACCTTGACACCTACTATGTCTTTTTGGTGTATCGGGCATTTTTTTAATTCGTATTTGATGCAATATTTCGTTGTCATTACACGAGATTTTCCTGGATCCCATTGTAATTCGAATGCTTTTTCGATTTCGGTTACACCATGGCGTTCGTAGAATTTACGAGCCGTTTTGTTCGAAACGTTGTACATGAAATCTAATTTGGTTTCAGGATACGGATGTGACGTTTTTACCATTTGGTGTTCTTCACGTTTATAGTTTGCTAAACGAATTTCAGTCAACTGGTCGTAAACAGTTCTTCGCATTTCGTTGATTTTTGAAATAGGAAGAAACCAGTTTTGAGAAAACATAATGTTGATTTCATTAGCAGTATAAGGAGTGAAACCTGTTTTTGCTAATTGTGTTTTGATGTTTTCTTCGATTGATTCGCCGGTTTTAGTCTGCTCTTTTGCATGTTCTAAATTTACGATACTTACATTTCCGTCTTCGTCAGTTGCGATTAATTCAAAACCATTTTCAGTTTCAGTAAGCAATAAAGTGGTGCTTAATTTACGAACAGCACTGTCTTCTCTTTCTACAATTTTGATGAAAGCAGCGTCGTTATTTCTGTAGATGAAAGTTCCGTCTTTTACTTCTTTTAGAACATTCGGATAAATTTTACCGTTTTCGGCTTTGTTTACGTAAATTCCGTCGGCTTCGTTGTTTTCGTTAATGAAACAAAGTCCGTCACCGTTGTTTAGTAACTCACCGTTTTCGATTTCGTAAGCATTTCCAACAGTTCGGATTAATTTACCAATATATTGTCCTTTGGATTTTGGGCTTTCCCAAGAACCAATCGAGCTGTGTCTTTCGTTTACAAAATAGTCTGTATAACCACGATTGAAAGTTCTGCTTAAAGAAGAATCAAAAGTATAAGTACAAGTTCCGGAAGAAGCTTTCATGTATTTTTCGCTTCCTTCGCCTTCTAAATAACTGTCTAGTTTTTGACGTAAATAAGACACGTTGTTTTTAACGTAAACTACATCTTTTAAACGTCCTTCAATTTTAAAAGAAACGATTCCGGCTTCGATTAAATTCGGAATTTGCTCTGAAATATCTAAATCTTTTATCGAAAGTAAGTGGCTGTTTTTTATTAAAGTTTCTCCGTTTCCGTCGATTAAGTTATAGGGTAAACGGCAGTTTTGTGCGCAAGAACCACGGTTAGCGCTGCGTTCTCCATTTGCCACACTCATATAACAGTTTCCGCTAAAAGAAACGCATAAAGCTCCAGTTACGAAAAATTCTAATTCAACATCTGCGTGGTCGTAAATCGTTTTAATTTGATGCAGGTTTAATTCACGTGCTAAAACGACACGTTTAATTCCGGCATCTTTAAGGAATTTAATTTTATCGGCGTCACGATTATTGGCTTGTGTGCTGGCGTGAAGTACGATAGGAGGAAGCTCCATTTCCATAATCGCCATATCTTGAATAATCAGGGCATCGACACCAATCTCGTATAACTCCCAGATCATCGAACGACAAGTTTCAAGTTCGTTGTCGTACAAAATGGTATTCATAACAACAAAAACCTGAGCATTAAATAAATGCGCATATTGTACTAGAGCGGCAACATCTTCAATAGAGTTGTTGGCGTTAGATCGTGCACCAAATTGCGGTGCACCAATATATACAGCATCGGCACCACTGTTTATGGCGGCCATTCCTCCAATTAAATCTTTAGCAGGAGCTAATATTTCGATTTTCTTCTTCATTTCTAAAACTTTAGACTTTTGTGGTATTCCCGAAAAAAAGTGTGCAAAGGTCTTATAAATTATTTGAGTTTGCTAATGATGAAGGGATTTTTTTGAAATTGTTAACTTAATATGGAATGAGTTAATGTTATTTTCTTATCAACGGATTAAAATCCGTTGCTGTAAAATGAATCGTTCCTTCGGAACTTTATTAAGAAGAGCTGTAAGCTCGGAACATATTGCAGGGGCGGATTTTAATCCGCTCATTCATGTCAAATATATAAAAACAAAAAAACTACCTGATTATTTAAACCAGATAGTTTTCCTAAAATAAAAGTGTCAATAATAATTAGTTCGCTTTCATTTTAATTTGCGATAAAGTATTTTGAATACTGTTTAATTGTTTTGAAACAATGAAAACCTGACTGTGTTCTAATTCATTGTCTTCGAGTGCTTTTTTGTACTTTTCGATAGCGGCTTCTTCTCCGGTAATGCAGGCATTTATAATGGCTTCGGTGTCTCCGCCAGTGAAAGATGATTTGATATCAATCCATGTACGGTGTAAAGCTCCTAATGGTCCGCCGCCGGAAGTGTCTGTTGATTTTCCAAGTTTGTTGATTTCGTCTTGTAATTTTACAATAAATAAAGCTCTTTCGCGGGCATATTCCAGAAAATCAGCTTTAATGGCTAAATTCTCAACATGTTCTGCAGCATTTGTATATCCTAGTTTCCCATCTTCAAGAATTGAAATTAATCCTTCTAAAGTTTTTACTGTTTCTTTTGTGGTTTCATCTGTATGTATCATGACTAATAGTTTTTAAATTAATACATTACAAAGTTGGCAATTTCTAAAGTGTTATGTTTTACAGGATTATAACTAGGATTTTATAATATTATGGAATGGGAATTTTGAAAATATTGATTTGTTTTATTCAGATTTAATTGCCTCCAGCTTTAGCTGGAGGAAGTTAAATGGATTAGGATTGGGCTTTAGCCAAATGTGTAGTTTGGCTAAAGCCAGTATGGAAGCTTATCTTAACCTCCAGCTAAAGCTGGAGGTAATTAAACTAAATGTTGTTTTTATTTCTTTTGAAAATTAATTTTCTCGTTTACGGTTTGCGTGAGGGATTGAGGCGGTATCCTTTTATGGAGCGGAGCGGAATAAAAGATATAGCCGAAAGCCCGACCCGAAGGGACACGCCCATAAAAAAACAGCTTAAAATATAAAAGTGATGAAACTTTTGAACCTTAAGCCGTTTTTATAAAAACTTAGAATATTGTTATACAGTCAAAGCTTCTTTGATTCTGCGTAATGCTTCTTTTAAAATATCGTTGCTTGTTGCGTAAGAGAAACGAATACAGTTTGGATTTCCGAAAGCGTCTCCGGTTACTGTTGCAACATTTGCTTCTGCCAAAAGATACATCGAAACGTCGTTTGCATCTTTGATTTCAGTTCCTTTTAATGTTTTTCCGAAGAAAGAAGAAACGTCTGGGAATACATAAAATGCACCTTCTGGAACGTTGATTTTTACTCCTGGGATTTCTTTTAGTAATCCAACAACTAAATCTCTGCGACCGTGGAAGGCCTGAACCATTTCATTTAATACTTTTGGGTCAGCATCTACTGCGGTAATTGTAGCTCTTTGTGCTACAGAGTTTGCTCCAGATGTTACTTGTCCTTGAATTTTTGTACACGCTTTTGCGATAAATTCAGGAGCTCCAATATATCCAATTCTGTATCCTGTCATTGCAAATGCTTTTGCAACTCCATTTACAGTGATTGTTTTTTCTAACATTCCCGGAATTGAACCGATACTGCAGAAAGTTCCAGAGAAATTGATGTGCTCATAAATCTCATCGGCAACTACGTAAATATTTGGGTGTTTTTCTAAAACTTTTGCAAGCGCTGTTAATTCTTCTCTGCTGTAAACAGATCCAGAAGGGTTACAAGGAGAAGAGAACCACATCATTTTTGTTTTTGGCGTGATTGCAGCTTCTAATTGTTCTGGAGTAATTTTAAAATCTGTTTCAACAGAAGTTGGAACTTCAACCGGAACTCCGCCAGAAAGTTTTACGATTTCGAAATAAGAAACCCAGTATGGTGCTGGTAAAATAACTTCGTCACCATCATTTAACATTACTTGTGCAATGTTGTATAAAGATTGTTTTGCTCCTGTAGAAACTACGATTTGAGATGGTTTGTACTCCAAATCATTGTCTCTTTTGAATTTTCTGCAGATAGCTTCTTTTAAATCCTGGTATCCATCAACAGGAGAATATGTGCTGTAATTATCGTCAATTGCTTTTTTTGCAGCTTCTTTAATAAAGTCTGGTGTATTAAAGTCTGGTTCACCTAAACTTAAACTGATAATGTCTTTTCCTTGTGCTTTTAGCTCGCGTGCTAAAGCAGCCATTGCTAAAGTTTGTGATGTTGCTAAGTTGTTGATTCTGTCCGAAAGAATATGGTTCATTATAAAAATTTTGAATGTCCTTAATTTGCTGCGCTAAACTAAGGATGGTTAATTATTAATAGATTTTTTTTAGTTTAAACAGATAATTCAGGTTTCATTCCTAAGTCACGTAAATGTTTGAAGTGAGCTACGATAGCACTTCTCATTGTTTTGTATTCATAATAGGGTAAATTACATTCTTTTGCAGTTTCCTTTACGATTTTTGCAATTTTACCATAGTGAATGTGACTGATATTTGGAAAAATATGATGTTCGATTTGGTGATTCAATCCGCCAGTGTACCAGTTTACAATTGCATTTTTTGGTGCAAAATTAGTTGTAGTATACAATTGGTGAACTGCCCATGTATTGTCCATTTCTCCTAATTCATTTGGAGACGGATTTGTAGTATGATCTACAACGTGTGCTAATTGAAATACAACACTTAAGATCAATCCGGCTGTATAGTGCATTACGAAAAATCCTAGAAGCACTTTCCACCAGGTAATTCCAATAAGTATTGGTAAAACAATCCAGATTGAAATGTAGATTACTTTTGTAATAATTAAAGTTGTCCAAAGAATTTTTGGGCTTTTTGGTTCTCCGTAAGATAATTTTCTTTTAAGATAATTTCTCATTTGCTTAAAATCAGTAGTAATAGCCCAATTGAAAGTCAATAATCCGTATAAGAAAACAGAGTAATAATGTTGAAAACGGTGAAAACTATGCCATTCTGCATGTTCTGTAAAACGGATAATTCTTCCGGCATCTAAATCTTCGTCGTGTCCCGGAATATTGGTATAAGTATGGTGAAGCACATTGTGCTGAACCTGCCAGTTGTAAACGTTTCCGGCAAGAACATAAATGGTTCCGCCCATAAATTTATTAATCCAGCTTTTATTTGAGTATGAACCGTGATTACCATCGTGCATTACGTTCATTCCAACGCCTGCCATTCCAACGCCAATGACGATTGATAAAAGCAGCATTACCCAAAAAGGCATATTTAAGGTAAGGATTAAAAAATATGGAGTTAAAAAAACTGCGAATAGAATAACGGCTTTTAAGTGTAACTTCCAGTTTCCTGTTTTTTGAATGTTGTTCTCCTTAAAGTAATTGTTTACCCGTGAGTTAAGTGTTCTGAAAAACTTCAGATTGTCTTGCCTTGCAAAAGTTGGAGCAGTGTTATTCATAATTGTTTTAAATAGTTTTCAAAGGTAATTATTATAAATTCTCAATTTGCAAAATTGAGTTAAATATTTCAATCGTAAAGTAGTACTTTTGTTAAAAATTTACTGCAATGGATGAGATATTGAAATATTTTCCTGATTTGACCGATCTTCAAATAGAACAATTTCAAAAATTAGACTTTTTATACCACGATTGGAATGAAAAAATCAATGTGATTTCGCGTAAAGACATTGATTCCTTATATACAAAACACATTTTGCATTCTTTAGGAATTGCTAAAATTATGAAGTTCGAACCCGGAGCCACAGTTCTGGATGTTGGAACCGGAGGCGGTTTTCCCGGTATTCCGCTGGCGATTCTTTTTCCGGAAACCCGTTTTTATTTAATTGATGTTATTGCTAAAAAAATAAAAGTAGTTCAGGGTGTTGTTGATGCATTAGAATTAAAGAACGTAAAAGCCGAACAAAAACGTGCTGAATTGGTAAAAGGCGATTTCGATTTTATCGTAAGCCGTGCCGTAACCAATATGCCGGATTTTGTTTCGTGGATAAATGATAAAATTAAAAAACAGCATAAGCATACTTTAAAAAATGGAATTTTATATTTAAAAGGCGGCGACCTGGCCGAAGAATTAAAAGATTTTCCAAATGCGACTTTGTATGATTTAGCAGCAATATTTGATGATGAATTTTTTGAAACTAAAAAAGTGGTTCATCTTCCTTTAAAATTTAAACCTTAAGTGATAGATAAAAGTAAATAACCCGTAAAGAATTTCTTTCCGGGTTATTTTTTGAATTAATAGTTTCTACTACTAAGATGCTCTCCTGGAAAAATCCAGAAAAGGATTTGCTTTTATGTCTAAATTATCAATAAAGTTATGAATGGCATTTTCTGACGCTTCAACAGAGTATTTAAACTCAGCATCAAAAAATAATTCTCTGCATAAAACCGGCTCGTTTGATGAGTCGTAAATTGCTTCATCTGATTCATCAAGGTTATCATAGCTGTATTGACAAGGATATAAACGAATTAATTCGGCAATTGTTTTTTCGAACCATTTATCAAATGTTTTCTTTTTTGGAGTTACGTGTCGTGCTAGTAATGTTAGACCTACAAGCTCGCTTTGAAGCAGGTAAGATCCTTTTCTGTATTTTACATCGACCATTCTCACATTCATTAAAGCAATCCATAAAGCCCCGTTTACTAAACCATTAGCAGGTATGTCAAGATTACAATCAAATAATAAAGGATTTGTTTGCTCGCGATCGTTTATTGAGCACCAAAGTGCTTCAATACGTTTTTGTGTATCTGCTGTAAATTGTGTATAACCTGTAAAACGCCAGTAAACCCATTCTAATAAAGCAGCTGTTAAACCAACAGAAGCTTTGTGATTAATTTGCATTAATACACTTTCTAATGCATCATTACCTTCAATTGGATCTAAAAGCTGATCTATTTTCTTTTTCGTCCATTTAAAATTAATTGGATGTCCAATACTTTTTGCTTCTGAAATTACAGCAGGTACATTGTTTAAATTTCTCATATTTCTTTAGTTGTTTATCTTGTATAAATTGTGATTTTTTTACAAGGACAAATTTAAAATCATGTATTTTTTTAGAACGGAACAAGAAGTTTTTAAAATAATAAAATACGGTTTTTTAGATGGTTAACTCGTTGATTTTTAATTAAATAAGAAAAATACTACATTTTTAAAGCTTGTCCTATCTGTAAGACTCACAAAGACTTGAAACTTAATTTTTATTATTATCAGAAGCATCTTCTAATATCTAAGGGATAAAAAACAAAAGCCGAATCTTGAAAAAGATTCGGCTTTTTATGAGGACAGGTCTCAAAACTTGAAACCTATAACTTGAAACAAAAAATTAACCTAAGAAAGGGTATCTGTAATCTTCTGGAGTTACAAAAGTTTCTTTAATAGTTCTTGGAGAGGCCCAACGTAATAAGTTCAATGCAGAACCTGCTTTATCATTAGTTCCAGAAGCTCTTGCTCCGCCAAAAGGCTGCATTCCAACTACTGCTCCGGTTGGTTTGTCATTAATATAGAAGTTACCGGCAGCATTTTGCAGTTTCGTTGTAGCTACTTCAATAGCGTAACGATCCTGGCTGAAAACTGCTCCGGTTAAAGCATATTCAGAAGTAGTGTCAACTAATTCTAAAGCTTCTTCCCATTTAGCATCTTCGTAAACATAAATCGTGATTACTGGCCCGAATAATTCGGTTTCCATTGTAGTATATTTTGGGTTTGTAGTTACAATAACTGTTGGCTCAATAAAGTAACCTTTAGATTTATCGTAATTTCCTCCAATAATGATTTCAGCATCAGCATCTTTTTTAGCCTGGTCGATATAGCTAGCTAATTTATCAAAAGAACCTTCGTGAATAACTGCTGTAATAAAGTTTCCGAAATCTTCCGGAGAACCCATTTTCATAGATTTTACATCAGTAATTAATTGTTCTTTTACAGCTGGCCATAAACTTTGCGGAATATAAGCTCTTGAAGCTGCAGAACATTTTTGACCTTGAAATTCAAAAGCTCCACGAGTAATACCCGTAACAACTTGTTTTACGTTTGCGCTTGGGTGTGCAATGATAAAATCTTTACCACCAGTTTCTCCAACAATTCTTGGATACGTTTTATAATGGTGAATGTTTGCTCCAATTTTAGCCCAGATATCTTTAAATACGTGAGTTGAACCTGTAAAGTGAACACCAGCAAAATCACGGCTAGCTAAAACAGTATCTGTAATCATTAAAGCATCTCCAAAAACAACGTTGATAACACCGTCTGGAACTCCGGCTTCTTTGAAAACATCGATAATAACTTTTGCAGAAAATACTTGGCTGTCACTTGGTTTCCAAACCACAACGTTACCCATCATAGCAGCACTTGCAGGAAGATTTGCAGCAATAGCAGTAAAGTTAAAAGGAGTAATAGCGTAAATAAAACCTTCAAGAGGTCTGTATTCTAAACGGTTCCAAACAGTAGAATCTGATTTTGGCTGATCGTTGTAGATTTGAGTCATAAACTCAACATTGTAACGTAAAAAGTCAATTAATTCACAAGAAGCATCAATTTCTGCCTGGTGAATATTTTTAGATTGACCAATCATAGTTGCAGCATTAATACGTGCTCTGTAAGGACCAGCAATTAATTCAGCAGCTTTTAAGAAAATAGCAGCACGTTGTTCCCATGCCATGTTTGCCCATGCTTTTCTTGATTCAAGTGCATTTGCAATCGCTTTTTCGATATGTTGTTTTTCAGCTAAATGATACTTTCCAACGATGTGTTTGTGATCATGAGGAGCTGTAATATTTCTTGTGTTTCCAGTTTTGATTTCTTCGCTTCCAATATATAAAGGAACATCGATTTGAGAGTTCCACATTGTAGTGTAAGCTGCCTGAACAGCTGCTTTTTCTGGTGAGTTCGGTGCGTAACCTTTTACAGGTTCGTTTACCGCTTTTGGTACATGAAAGAATCCTTTTAACATGGGATAAATTGTTTTAAAATTTACGAATTGTTTAATTTTCTACAAAAGTACAAATGATAATTTGATTAAATCACAATACAATATTAAAAAGTTGTAATTTAATAAACTAATTGGGGTAAATTGTAAAACATCTATCTATGTAAATGTTTAAGTTTGAGTTTTTTCTAAAAAAAAGCTTGGATTAATTCAATGCAAAAGGAGCACACATTCTAAAAGTAGGCACAATTACTTTGAACGTTTTAGTTGTAGTGAAATTGATCATATTAAAATGACCTTTCATAGCACCGTAAGGAGATGATAATAAACAACCAGAACTGTAAGTGTGATTTTCACCTGGTTTTAAAACAGGTTTTTTGCCTATAACGCCCTCACCATCAACAATATCTAAATCATTTAGTGAATCGTGGATTTCCCAGTGGCGAGAAGTTAACTGAACAGAATCTTTACTGTGATTTTCGATTGTAACCACGTAACTAAAAGCAAAGTGAATCTTGTAGTTCTTGAAGTAAGTACCTTCAAAACTAGTTAGAACCGATATTTTTATGCCTCGTGTAATTTGAGAAACCATATTAACCTAGTAAATCTGTGTGAGTTATAGGTACAAAGCTACGAAAAAAAAACAGGAAACCTAAAACCTTAACAATGTTTTAATTAACGATATTTATCGAGTTTGCATTACCTTTTCCTATAACTCTTTGATAACGATCTGTACTTTCTCTGTAATAAACTAATATAGTATATTCATTTTCTGTTTGATAAAAATTACCATCAACGGCATTTTCATTATCTATATTGCCTTTTTTATCGGCAACGGTGTATTGAAAATTCGTAAAACCCTGTTTGATCATTACAGCTTTTTCAAAAACGGCTTTATCAGTATTATAATCCAGTTTATATTCTGGTGAAAGGCTGTAATTATTGAACATTCCAGTAACATAAATGTCTTTGTTAAGCCTGAAAGCCGGGGCCGAAAGTGAAAAGTAAACCCAGGCATAATCAGCTTCAATGCTGTTGTCTGATCCGTTTATGTTCTTCACAACAAAATTACCGTTTACATCCTGATAATTGGTATAAATTTGATTTCCTCTTGCAGCATTGGTATACAAATAGGCGTTGTAAATATCGCTGTTAGCGCCCACTTTACCAACGTTATTATTTGCTGCACGAATATCTTTATTTTCAAAATATAAAAATTCGTTTCCGCCCCAAAATTGCGTTTCAGCATCGTACTTATAAACCAATTGATTACCAATGGTGTATTGTGGTGGAATGTTTTTAATAGCCGTATTGAAATTTCCGTTTTGTAATAAAAGAACTTTTACATTTTGAATTGGAGTTTGAAAAGTAATATCGTTAGAAACAATCGAGAAATCTAAATTCTGTTTGTAATCAATATTGCTGAGGTTTCGGGTTCGTTTTACCTGTGCTGCAACCGTACAATGATCTTCATATAAAATGAATTTTCGGGAGAAAACAACTTCTTTATCTTCATTTAAAATTTTCAGGATATAATTTCCTGATAAGCGTATCTGGGTTGTAAATTGATTTGGAAATGCCAGTCGGTAATGCGAATAAACCTGAAGCGTATTAAATGAGTTCGAATAATCTGTAATTCTCTGACCGTCAAAACCTCTTAAATAATCTGTTTTCGGAATATCAGTTGGTTTCCAGTTATAATCGCAATGTGTGATTTCAAAATAATAATTGGCTTCGTTGCCAAATAAGTCATCAAACTGAAATTCAAAAGTAGAATTCAATTCAAATATCGGAACAACATTATTGCCATTCTGAACAAAAGTAACGGTTTTGATATTGTATGGAGGAACTACTTCAGTTTGTATTTCCTGAGCTTTCGCGAAAGTAAAAACAAAAAACAAAAGCAAACTTTGATATAAAAATTTTGGCATCTTATTACGTTGTAAGATTGTAAATATAAGAATTTTATTAAACGTAATAAGATGCCATTTATTGGACGGAGCGATTTATTAAGAATTTAAAATGTATTCTAAATTAGCTTCGATCTCATCATTTATGTAGCTTTCCTCTAAAAGTGAATCAGATAAAAGCTTTTTATTTTCCTGCAGTTTGATGATTTTTTCTTCGACTGTGTTTTTCGAAATAAAACGAATAACGTTGACTTTAATCAACTGTCCAATTCGGTGCGCTCTTCCAACTCCTTGTTTTTCTGCAAAAGGATTCCACCACGGATCTAAAAATAAAACATAAGAAGCTTTTGTAATATTTAAACCAACGCCTCCTGCTTTTAGCGAAATAAAAAATAATAAAGGTTCTTCTTTTTCCTGAAACAGTTTTACCTGTTGTTCTCTTTTGCTGGCAGGCGTTTCACCAGTAATTTCACAATAGGCTATTTTGTTTTCTTTGCACCAATCCGTATAGAAATTCAAATTGGTAACAAACGAACTGAAAATGATTACTTTCTGTTTTGCTTTTACCAAATTTTCCAGATAATTGGTAACGGCAATATATTTTCCGGAATCAATTTCAGATTCCTGATCTACCATTTTCGGGTGATTACTCAATTGTCGTAACTTCATCAACGTATTGATAATGCTGATTTTGTCAGGACTTGAACCATCCATTTTTAATAAAAAGTTACGCGCTTTTGATTTTTCCTGCTCATATAATTTTTCCTGTTCAGGATCCATTTCGCAATAATAAATCTGCTCTGATAATTCGGGTAAATCTTTTAAAACCTGTTCTTTTGTTCGTCGCAAAATATAAGGCTGAACCAGATTTTTTAATTCTGATAAAACATCTTCATTCTGCTTTTTCTCAATCGGAACTTTAAAATTCTCAGCAAAGAAATTATAAGTTCCCAAAATATCCGGATTTATAAACTGCATTTGCGACCATAAATCGTCCAGCGAGTTTTCGATAGGCGTACCACTCAACGCTATTTTATGACCTGTACTTATTTTGTTTATGGCTTTAAAAATCTTAGAATTTTTATTTTTAATGTACTGACTTTCGTCCAAAATCAAATAGCGGAAATCATATTTTTCTAAAATTGAAATATCACGATGAATAATGCTGTAACTGGTAAAAATTAAATCAGTTGTTGCTAACCTTGCGGCTAATTGCTTTCTGTCGTTACCCACATATTGCATTTTTGAAAAATGCGGTGTAAATTTTGCAGATTCGTTGTACCAGTTAAAAACCAATGAAGAAGGTAAAACAATCAAAGTTTTAAGCGGTTCTCTTTCTACAGTAGTTTCGTTTGCGAATAAATCAAAATTGGTAGTTTTAGTTGTAAATCCTAATTGTTCCTGAACGGCAACAAGAACGGCTAAAGTCTGTAATGTTTTTCCAAGTCCCATATCATCGGCAAGACAAGCGCCCAAATTCGAATTAAAATGCCCTAAAAGCCATTTTACACCGTCAATTTGGTACGGTCTTAAAGTTGCTTTCAATAAATCAGAAGCCACATATTCAGCTTTATAAGTTACATCGTCTTTGATTTCGGCAATAGCATCAAGAGCTGTAAAATTACTTTTACGTAAAAGTAAAGTTCCGCTTTCTATTTTTCCGAGTTTTGCCAGCGAACTGTATTTGCTGAACCATTCTAACGGAATCAGGAAATAATTTCCGTCAGGCAGAGGAAAGAGTCTTTCTTTACTTTTTATATTTGGAATAATTTCGCTGAAATTAATCGTATACGGCCCAATTGTAATGATAATTTTGATGTCAAACCAATCTCCATTTGTGTCTTTTGACGTAATAACCGTATGGTTTGATGTAATAATTTCTTTGCTTTCGAGCTTTAAATTTTGAATATTAAAACCTAAACTTTCCAGCTTTTCTTTATTGTCAATTATCAATTGAATGTTGATATAAGGATCAGAAGTTTCAGCATCAGAATTCAATCCAAATAACTCGTTTTTGATTTTTATTAAACCAATTTCGGTTAATTTATCGACATACAAATTTTCATCAGCATTTCGTTTAAACTGAATTATTTTAGGTTCATTTGCAACACTGAAATCTACAAACGAATGTGTTTTCTTTGTTTTGCTGGCATCAAATGAATATCCGTTATAATCAAAATAAAGGTTGAGGTAATAACAGTTTTTAAAGAAATCGTAAACCGGCTGAATCGTGCAGGAAGTGATTTCATCACGCTGTTCGATTTCAAAACCTGTTGCCTCGATATCAATTTTTTTAGCTATTTCGGGAATGAAATTCTTAAAATAATCATCAACTAATTTTGAAGGTATTTCAATTGATTTTTTCTTTAAAAAAGGCATCAATTTTTTAGCATTAAGGGCTGTTAACTGACCTAATTTTTTATTGATAATTAACCAGCCCGGTTCATCCAAAAGGATATCAACATTGCTTTCCATTGGTGAAAAAGCCGTTTCATTTTCTTTTAAACAAAGCGTATACGTAATTCCTTCCGCGTGTTTGTCAAATTGAATTTGAGGTTCAAAATAAAGCGGACTGATATCAACTCTCGAACGATAAAAATCTTTTTCAGGGCCAATGTTTATGGACAACGGAAATTGTCCTTCAACAATTAAACTGTAAAAAGAAGACAGATTTAATTTTAAATGCTGACGAATGGCAAACTCAATTTTAGAATCTTTTTGTAAATCAGCAATGGTTTTTGCCGATTTGATTTTAGCACTGAATTTTTTGAATATAAATTCAGGTTTTAAAGACTCGCAGGCAGTCAGTATTTTTTTTGTATTCGAATCTAAATCGTCAAAAATAATTCCGAAACTTTGAATTATTCCGGCGGTTGCTTTTTTATCCAGATATTTGATTTCATCGGTATTCTCAACGATGTAGGATGTTGGAATATAAACATTCAGATTTTTTTCAAAACTGATGTCAAAACAGAACTGAAATGATTTTGTAGGTTCCAAGGTTTAGGGATTTGGTTGGCTTATAAATTAGTTATTGGGCAAAAAAATAAAGAGTTTTCAAAATATCAATAATTTGAAAACTCTTTTAAAATGAACTTGTATCACTTATATGGTGAAAAAAAATTAGTTTTCCTGTTTAAAGCAAAGCGGAATAATCTCGCCTTTTGCCAAACAGTATTTTTCTACTAATTCTGGTGAAATTTTGTTGGTGTAATCTTCTTCAATTACAATAAAGCCAATGCTTCTTAATTTGTCGAAATAATCGCGTCCGTAAATACGAACGTGATCATATTGACCAAATATTTTAGCACGTTCTTTTTGATCTGTTATTGAATCATCTGCGAAAGTAACTTCACGGTTTAAATCCTGTGGGATCTGCAAAATCGCCATTCCGCCCGGTTTTAAAACACGGAATAATTCCTGCATTGCTTTTGTATCATCCGGAATATGTTCTAAAACGTGATTACATAAAATCACATCATATTCGTTGTCTTTAAAAGGCAAATTACAGATATCCGCTTTTACATCTGCTAAAGGCGAAAATAAATCGGTTGTCGTGTAATCCAGGTTTTTCTGCTTGCGAAATCTTTTATAAAAAGCTTGTTCCGGAGCAAAATGAAGTACTTTTTTCGGCGCTGTAAAAAAATCAGTCTGATCGTTTAAATACAGCCAAAGTAAACGGTGTCTTTCTAAAGAAAGCGTACTTGGCGAAAGTACATTATTACGTTGTTTTCCGTATCCGTAAGGTAGAAAAGATCTAAAACTTTTCCCATCAATAGGATCAGTAAATCTATTTCCTCTTAATGATAAAGCTAGAATTGGGCGCGCGACATAACTCAAACGAATTAATAATGGACGCGGGATTGTGTTAAGTACTAATTTAAAAAGTTTCTTCATGGGGCAGTTTCGCAGAGTTACACAAAGGAGACACAGAGTTTCACAAAGTGTTTATAAATCTTTTTATGTTGTTTTTTAATATTTTTGAATCAAAATTAATGAGTAATCCTAATGGATAATTTCCAAGTTTCAGATATGTTAGTATTTGTGCAAAATGGACATCTGTAAAAGCTTCAACAGTTTTTAATTCGATAACAATCTTGTTTTCAATCAACAAATCAATTCTATAACCGTGATCTAATTTTATGTCTTTATAAATTATGGGCAAAGCTTTTTGTTTTTCAACAATTAAACCAGAATTCATAATTTCATAATACAAACATTCTTGATAAGCAGATTCTAATAAACCCGGACCTAATTGTCTGTAAACTTCGATTGCTAAACCAATAATTTTATATGAAATAGCATCTAGTTCATCTTGAGTAACTAAACTTTGAGAATACATTTTTAAAAGGCTTATAAATAATTTTTGTGAATCTTGGCGTATATCTTTGTGAATCTCTGTGGTATAACTATAAAACTAACGGCACTTTTCTGAATTCGTCTTCTTCATTGCTTTCGATTCCTAAAGCTTTGTAGATGTATTGGAAAGTCGATAATAATTCTGGTTTACCATCAATTAATGCCACATCGTGTTCGAAATGCGCACTTGCTTTTCCGTCTGCAGTTGTGATTGTCCAGCCGTCTTTATGTTGTTTGATGTTTCTTGTTCCCATGTTAATCATAGGTTCAATGGCGACCACCATTCCTTCAACGAAAAGTTTTCCGCGGCCGCGTTTTCCGTAATTTGGCATTTCAGGTTCTTCGTGCATTTTTTGCCCTAAACCATGTCCAACCAATTCACGAACCACACCGTAACCGTGAGATTCTGTATATTTTTGAATCGCATTTCCAACATCTTCTACGCGATTTCCGGCTTTAAATTCTCTAATTCCAACGTAAAGAGATTCTTTAGTTATCTGCAAAAGTTTTTTAACTTCTGGTGCAACTTCCCCAATTTCGAAACTATAAGCGTGATCTCCATGATATCCATTTTTGAACGCACCGCAGTCTACAGAAATTACATCACCACTTTGTAAAGGTGTATTATTCGGAATTCCGTGTACAACCTGAGAATTCGGACTCATACAAAGCGAATTCGGGAAACCGTACAATCCTAAAAAGCTAGGAACTGCACCGTGATCACGAATGAATTCTTCGGCTAATTTGTCCAGATATAATGTAGTAACTCCTTCTTTAATTTCAGAAGCAATCATTCCTAATGTTTTCGATACGATCAAAGCACTTTCGCGCATTAATTCGATTTCCTCTCTCGTTTTTTGGATAATCATATTTTTCAGATTTTCAGTTCGCAAAAGTACAATTTTTAATATTATTTTTTGAGTAATTTTTTTTGCCACGAATTAGGTTTTTTCGCCACGAATTTCACGAATTAGCACGAATTCTAAATTTGGAATAATTTTTAAAGACAAAGTAATTCGTGAAAATTTGTGTAATTCGTGGCAACCCCTTTCATTGCGATGAGCTGTGCTTTTAATTTAATATCTCAGAAAAAAGCCATAAATTAGTAGTAAAATGTGATAATCATGGAAATGGATACAGATCAGGATATAGTTAAAATAAAAGCTTTACGAAGAATGCAGCGAAGTGCTTTGGCGCTTTTAGGTTTTGCGGTGCTTCTTTTTATAATTGCTATTTATTTTAAAATTCCAATGCTGCAGGCTTTTAGCGAAGCTGCAATGGTGGGCGGAATTGCCGATTGGTTTGCGGTTGTAGCCTTGTTTCGTCATCCGCTTGGTATTCCGATTTGGCATACGGCTATTATTCCGACGAAGAAAAATGAAATTGGAGAAAACCTTGGAAATTTTGTTTCGGAAGAATTCCTGAATCGGGAAAAACTGGAAATTAAATTGGATGAATTCAACTTTGCGACAAAAGCTTCAGAATGGCTTTCGCAGGAAGAAAATGCCGATAAAATTGCCAATGCAGTTGCAGTAAATATTATTCCCGGAATTTTAAAAACGATTAAGGACGAAGATGTCAGAAGATTTATTCAGGTTCAATTTAAAGAAAAACTGGAAGGAATAAACTTTGGAGACTGGGTTGCTTTGGCTTTGGAACCTTTACAAAAAGGAAATGTAAAAGATCAATTGCTGACCAATCTTCTGGAAGTTATAAGTTCTGAATTGACGAATAACAAAGATTTGATTCGGAAAAAAGTAAAAGCTTCAACACCTTTTTTGAGTTTTGGTTTGGCTGATAAAAGTATTACAGAAGGTGTTTTTAATGGTTTGCAAGATTTTTTAAACGAAGCTAAAAAACCGGAAAGTGAGATTAGAATTAAAATAGATGAATACGTTTATAACTTTCTCGAAAAAGTAAAAAACTCCGAAGAAATGCGAATTAAAATCAACGATATGATTTTAAGTTTTGCCGGAAAAAAAGAAGTTCAGGATTACATCAACGGAATTTGGGACGAAATAAAACTTTCAATAACTAATGATTTAAACAAAGGCGACGAATCGTCTATTAAAAATAGTATTTCGGGTTTAATTCAAACTTTTGGGAATGGTATTAAAGAAGACACGATTATGATCGACAAAATCAATAATTTCATCAAAAATGATTTATTATCGGTTCTTTTAAACAATAAAAAAGTAATTGGAGATTTAATTTCATCAACCGTAAAAACCTGGGACGGAAAAGAGGTTTCTGAAAAACTGGAACTAGAAATAGGAAAAGATCTTCAATACATCAGAATCAACGGAACTTTAGTCGGCGGTATAATCGGACTTGTGATTTATGGTGTTGAACAATTGTATCATTATTTTATTATCTGATAAAAACAAGAATGTCAGGCTGAGCGAAGTCGAAGCCCTTTTTGGTTCCATAAGCCTTCGACTTCGCTCAGGGTGACAAAACGGGTATATAAAATTAAAAACCATATAAGAAATATAAGTCTAATAAAGCTTTAGCGCTTCAATTAAATGAACTTATATCACTTATATGGTTTAAAAATAATTTAAGTGTTTTTTACAAAAGTGAATGACAAGTCATTGCATTTGGCTGCTGCACTCCCATTAATTCTAAAATAGTAGGAGCGATGTCACCAAGAACACCATCTTGAATATTTTTCAATTGTTTGTCAACTAAAATAATCGGCACTGGGTTTGTTGTGTGCGCAGTATTTGGACTTCCGTCAGGATTGATCATTGTTTCGCAGTTTCCGTGATCAGCAATTACGATTGTAGTATAGTCGTTTGCAAGGGCAGCATCGATTACTTTTTTCGCGCAAGCGTCAACAGCTTCACAAGCTTGAATAGCGGCACTCATGATTCCCGTATGTCCAACCATGTCTCCGTTTGCAAAGTTTAAACAAACGAAATCTACTTCACCTTTGTTCAATTCAGGAACAAGAGCATCGGCAAGTTCGTAAGCACTCATTTCTGGCTGTAAATCGTAAGTTGCTACTTTTGGAGAATTTCTCAAAATTCTTGATTCACCTTCAAAAGGAGTTTCTCTACCGCCTGAAAAGAAGAAAGTTACGTGTGGATATTTCTCCGTTTCAGCAATACGAATTTGTTTTTTACCCGCTTTTTCTAAAACTTCACCAAGAGTTTCGGTAATATTATCTTTATTGTAAACCACTTTTACGTTTTGGTACGTTTCGTCGTAGTTGGTAAGCGTTACATAATACAAGTTTAACTTGTGCATATTTTGCTCGTGGAAATCATGCTGAGAAAGCGCTTCAGTAAGTTCGCGTCCTCTGTCTGTTCTAAAGTTAAAGAAGATAACAACATCGCCTTCAATAATTGTTGCTAAAGGTTTTTGTTCTTCATTTACGATTACAACCGGCTCGATAAATTCGTCAGTTACATCGTGTGCATAACTGTCAAGAACACTTGCTACAGCATTAGTAGATGGAGTTCCAACTCCGTTCACTACTAAATCGTAAGCCAGTTTTACACGTTCCCAACGTTTATCACGGTCCATTGCATAATAACGACCCACGATAGAAGCAATTTTTACCGGAGTATCTTTAATATATTCATCTAAATCATGAATGTATTTTGCTCCAGATTTTGGGTCAACGTCACGTCCGTCTGTAAAAGCGTGAATATAAACCTGATCTAAACCATACTCTTGCGAAGCGTCGATTAATCCGCGTAAGTGAGAAGTATGAGAGTGAACACCTCCATCAGAAACTAATCCTAAAAAGTGTACTTTTTTATTGTTGTCTTTAGCATAAGTAAAAGCGTCAATTAAAACTTGTTCTTTAGCAAGTGTTTTGTGCGCTACGGCTAAATTAATTTTTGCTAAATCCTGATATACAATTCTTCCGGCACCAAGGTTCATGTGCCCAACTTCACTATTTCCCATTTGACCTTCAGGTAAACCAACGTTTAATCCGTCAGTACGCAATTGTGCGCTTGGGTAATTTTTGTAAAGACTATTTATAAATGGAACATTTGCATTGTCTATTGCAGATACTTTAGGGTCGGGAGATTTTCCCCAACCGTCTAAAATCATAAGGATAACTTTTTTGTTCATTACATTTTTGTTTTTTACAAAGATAAGCCATTTCTAAAATTTGAAGAGAGAGCTTCATTACATTTATGTTTAATAAAATGAAGTGTAACAAAAAATACTAAATTAATTATAGAACTCTTTATTTTTTAAAATTAATTCACGCTAAGCTCTTTTTCTAACCTTATTTTTGACAGCGTTATAGTCTATAAAATATTTTACACTAACAGAAAAAATATGTTTTAGGGCATCGTTTGTCAACAAGCTTGTTACGTTGTTTTTGAAATTCTTATCAATAATACGTTCAAAATTAGAAGCGTTGTTCCTGTATAAAGCCGAAAGCTGACTTCCGGGCGCAAACCACCATGAATACGATAAATCTGCATTCCAGGAATAAAAACTTGAGTTTTTGTTTTCGGTATATTGCGGATACGGGTCTAAAGTTCCATCTGCTTCAAGCTTTAAAATATCTTTATTTTCTGCCGAAGACCAATATTGGCGAACGGCTAAATTAAGTGTCATAGTGCTGTTAATAGCATATTTTCCCGATATGGTATTGGCATATGTAATAACGTCACGATTAGCAAAAACAACCGTTTCGGGAGTACTTTCATTATCATCGTCATCGTAGCCGTCGATATAACCTTTGTTATTGTTTCTTTTAAGAAAACTAAAAGTATAAACCAGTAAAAGTTTATCACTAAAGCGATATCTAGGACTAATGTCTGTGCCGTAAGCTGCTCTTCCGGGTTCATCAGCAACAGATAATGACGGATTTATATCGATAGCAAATTTATGATTGTAATTTGTTGAAATACTTCCCCAAAAATCAAATTTTCTCGGAATTATAACATACTTGTTGTCTGCTCTTGGTTCGTAATAATCATGGGATTCTAATGGTGAAACAGAGAGTCCCGCTCCGTAATAATTGTTTTTTACGGTGCTTAAATTTACTTCTGCCTCAATTCGGTTTGCCTGAACTTTTCCGGAATCTTTATTGAATTCAGAATACATTTCATAGTCAATTCTAAAACTATTAAAAAGCTTTGTTGGGTTTAGAATCCTGTAATTGGCATTTCCGTAAATATTGTAATAATTGGTATAGAAATTAATTCCCAGATCATTCGGGTCAAAATCTTTAGAAACAAAATCAGTACCTAAACTATAGCGATATTTACCGCTTGTTTCTGCAAAACTCACAGTTGAGAAAATGCCGTTTGTGTCTTCAGTATCATTTATAGTACTATATTTTACATTTCCAAACAAGCTGTAAGTGTTAGCTTTAGTATTTAAATCCCATGCTAAACCCGTTACATTCGCATCTTTATAATGACCGTTTCTGGTAACATTTGTGTTTATAAAAGTAACCGATGAATTTTTTCTAAAACGTTGATCCAGTACCAAAACATTATAGTTTGTGAGCGGTTCTACAACCTCACGTCTGGTTTCGCCAGAAATAGTATCTTTTATAGTGGCAAAAGTTTTTTCGGTCACCGCATTTAAAATTCCAACTCCCAAACCGTTTTTAGTTCTTCCGGAAAGTTTTAAAGCATTAATAAGGTTAACGTTCTGTACGGTTTCAATAACTTCTTCATTGTCTTTTAAATCTGGTTCAACAGAAGGTTTACCGCCAATTCTTCTCGAATAAAACATATTTCCTTTATTGAATAAATCAGTTCCTTCGGTAAAAAAAGCTCGGTTTTCATTGAACTGCTGTTCAAACGGACCTAAATTCAAAATCTGATCGTCGTATTTAGTCTGTCCAAAATCGGGAATTAAAATAGCATCAACAGTAAAAGCATCTGTGATTCCGTATTTTATGTCCATTCCGCCTTTTACAGTTCCGTATGTTTTTTGTCCTTCTCCAGCATTCAAATAATAAGATGCATAAGGCATAAAAAATAATCGGGTAGGAGGTTTTATATTTTCAATTCCTTCTAAAGTTCCGGCTTGCTGCGTAAAAGTTCCAATTTTTTTATCGACAAAGTTCCAAGTATATTTATAACGTGTACGTTTTACTTCTCTGAAAAAATTAATTCCCCAGGTTTGTTTGTTTTCTTGTGAAAAACGTAAGGCAGAGTAAGGAATTTTTATTTCAACAACCCATCCATTTTCGGTAATCGAAGCTTTGCTGATCCAAACGGCATCCCACGAATAATCTTCGCCATTTGCATCTGTCATAATACAATCTGCCTGAACATCAGCCGCAGAAACGTAAAACATAAAATCCTGCTGACCGTCATTAAAACCATTTATAAAGACACCAAAGATATCTGCAGTTCCAAAATTATCACGCTGCGAAATCTCTTTTAAAATTTTATCAGGTTCATCATCATACATCATAGCGCCAATATAAATGGCGTCATTATCATATAAAACCTTGATAGTAGTTTTTTTGTTTTCCGGAGCAGCTTTTCCGTTATCAGGTTCTAATGTGATAAAGTCTGAGGCAATTGCAGCATTTTCCCATGCGCTTTCTTCTAGTTTTCCGTCAATAGAAATGTTTTGCGAAATAGACTTCGCCTGCAATGCTTTTTTTTGACTGAAACACAAAAAAGTAGATAAAAGAAACGTTAGAAAAACAAGTTTTTTCATGAAAATTTGAGCGAAAAATGATTGTAAAAGTACTTTAATTTAAGAATAATAGACTTCATTTTGTTTCACTTGTTACAGTTTAAGTTTCAAAATTTCCACTTTTTTCAGCTTTTTTTAAGAAAACCAGCTAAAATGTTATGATTTTTTGCATGAGAAAAAATCTTACAGAAAGATCTTATTTGTGTTAATAATGTTAAATTTTCAACAAAAAAAGCCTGATTTACAGGGTTTTATTTTGAGTATTTTCAAAAATTTCTACTTTTGCCTTACCCAAATTTATTATTAACCTAAAGAAATTCAATGATTTACAAAATTTATCCGCTGATGGTGTTTTTTCTGTTATCTTTTGGTAAAGATTCAAAAAACACTCCCGAATTGAAATCTGTAACAACAAAAAGTATTGCAAAAGTTGAAACAAACCTTTCTGTTGAAGCAAGAATTGAAAATGTTTATAATACATTAAATTCAAACAATTGTAAACTTCCTGAGCTTAGAACTTTTACTGAAGCAATGAAAGGATTTTATCTTTTGAAAGAAAGAGGAATTGTTCAAAAAAACATTCTAACAGTAATTGATTTTAGTCTTTCGTCAAACACCAAACGTCTTTGGGTAATTGATATGACTACAAATACGGTGTTATTTAATTCTTTGGTAGCCCACGGAAGAAATACAGGAGAAGAATTTGCCTCAGCATTTTCAAACTTAAATTCTTCTTTTAAAAGTAGTTTAGGTTTTTATGCAACAGGTGAAATCTATCAAGGAAAACATGGTGCTTCATTACGTTTAGACGGTCTTGAAAGAGGTTTAAACGACAACGCCCGTGAAAGAGGGGTTGTTATGCATGGAGCTGATTATGTATCTGAATCATTTATCAGAGACCACAAAAGATTAGGCAGAAGCCAAGGCTGTCCTGCTGTTCCTGTTGAATTGACAGATGAAATAATCGAAACTATTAAAAACAAATCATGTTTGTATATCTACCATCCGTCAAGAAGCTTTACGATGGAAGAGAAGCTAATCTCTTAGTTTAGCATACAAATCTGAATCAAGATTATAAATATCAGCTCTGAAAATGAGCTGATTTTTTTTGCTCCAAGCCGTCCAATACCATTGATATAGAGCATATTTTTTGGTGATTTTAAAACTCATGGTTTTTTTAGAAGCAATTATGGTATCAATTTTTTCTTTTGAAAACCTTTCAGGATCATCCAAAATATGCTCAGCCAATTCCAGCGGATTTTCAACACGAACACAGCCAGAACTTAGTGAACGATTATTACGTTCAAAATAATTTCTGTGGTTGGTATCATGCAGATAAACACTGTGGTGATTTGGAAACAAAATTTTCATTAATCCCAGTGAATTATTATAACCCGGACTTTGAACATATCTGTAATTATTAGGTTTGTTTTCGTTCCAGGCATGCGGTTCAACAACATTTCCTGATGTGTCGTAAATGGTTATGTTTTTCTTCGCTAAATAATTTCGGTTGCGTTTCATTGCCGGAACAACATCTTCTTTTAAAATTGTCGGCGGAACGGTCCATGTAGGATTAAAAACAACCGTTTTTAAAACAGACGTAATAATAGGTGTTTTTCTTTTACTTGTTCCCACCACAATATTTCGTACCAAAGTTGTATCCTGATTTTCAACAACATTTAAGCTGTAATCCGGAATATTGATAAGAAAATAATTTTCGGCAAATTCGGCAGGATACCATCTCCAGCGCTCTAAATTGGCAATAATCTGCTGTTTTCTTTTTTCTTTAGAATAGTTTAAAGCACTGATAGTTCCCGGACCAATAACGCCGTCATCGGCTAAACCATGTCTTGCCTGAAATTTTTTAATTGATTCGAAAGTTTTTTGATCATATTTATCCGTAAGACTATCTTTTCCAGTCATGTCTTTCCAGAATAAAAGTTTCTTTTTAATGTTGATTACCGCATTGTTTGTATCATTTAAAGTGATTTTCTTTAAAGATTCAATAGTAGCAATATCTTCATCAGGAAACGAATTAATAATTTCAAGTGATTTCAATAATTCTTTGTATACGATAGATTTTGGCTGAACATTTTCGACAATGCTGTCTAGTTTGTTTTTATTAAAAGCATTAATCAAAACACTGTTTACATCAAAAGTTTTTTCGTCTAAATCCCAATCTGTATACAATTTTTTAGGATCAAGTTTTCCTTTATATAAATGTTCTAGATATTTCTCAAAATTATAAGTCAGTAAAATATCATACGTTGCTAAATCAGCATCGTTTAGTTTGCCAATGCGTTTTTCTAGTTGTTCTAATCTTGTAGCTTTATAATCTTCGGGATTAAGTCCTAATTCTTCCGATTTTTCTAATTGAGATAATACATATTGTCTCTTTTTTAGATTCCCCCAAACGGTTTTATTTTCAGATGAAGTATAAAATTGCGTTAGGGTTTCACTTTTAAAAGTGCTTAAAAGTGCCGTATCAACTTCTACTTTTCGTTCATCAGTAAGTATAATTGGCGGTGCTTTTTTTACTGCAGCAGGAGCTGGTTTAGGAGCATCTTTTTTACAGCTAATTAAGCTTAATACCAATAAAAGAAAGTAAAATTTCTTCATTTTATAAAATTTTAAACATTAAATAATGTTCGCCAACATCTTTAATATCAAATGGTTCACCTAGGGGCTGGTATCCCATTTTTCTGTAAAAGCCAACTGCGGCGGTTCTAGCATTAAACCAAATCAAATCGACTTTGTTTTCATTGCAGTAGGTTTCGCAATGCTTAACTAAAGCTTCTCCCAATCCTTTTTTCTGATGCGTTTCTAAAACTGCCATCCCTCGAATTTGAGCTTGACTTTTTTCGGCAAATATAGGATTGATTTTATTGAATAACGAAATAATTCCTATTAAATCTTCATTATTAAATAAACCAAAATGATGTGTCGTGTCAAGATCGTCTCCCTCAAAGATGCAGCTTTCGATAGGTTTGCCTTCTCTTAGAACAGGCTGGCGAACGATATAAGTTTCTTTTGATGGGATTTCTTTAATAATATTCATGATTTTTTAAAAATAATTGATTTTATAACTTTTTAATTTTAAATAGGTTATAAGAAAATGTTGGTTTTAATTAATTTTTTTTGCCAAAAAGCTTGTTTTGAACTTAACTTTATTTTTATATTTGCACCAGCAATGCGAAAGTAGCTCAGTTGGTAGAGCTCCAGCCTTCCAAGCTGGTTGTCGCGAGTTCGAGCCTCGTCTTTCGCTCTAAAAAACCGAAATTTAATCGTTTCGGTTTTTTTATCAAACTTAAATAATTTTTGATTTTTGTTTTTTAAAATGAATTAATTATTTATATTTGCACCCTGTTAATGCGAAAGTAGCTCAGTTGGTAGAGCTCCAGCCTTCCAAGCTGGTTGTCGCGAGTTCGAGCCTCGTCTTTCGCTCTTCAAAAGCCTCAAACATTGTTTGAGGCTTTTTTGTTGTTTTACCATTAAGATATTAAGAAAGTTAAGTTTGAATATGTCTTAACTGTTTTTTATAATAAGAGAATTAAGTCCAGTTCTTTATTTTCTTAATATCTTAATGGTAAAAAAACTTTATTTTAAGTCACTCAAATCGCTTTCTGGTTCTAGTTCTTCCGGAGTTTGGTTTTGTTTAAAAAGTCTTGCTTTTAGAGAACCTTTCAAAGTTACTTTATCTCCTTTTACTTCTAGCCAGCTTCCTTCTCTTAAACCTAAAACCGGAATTGAATTAAAAGCATGAAATTCTTTAATTCTGGTTTCGCGTGTTTCACCCATATGCTGCGAATTTGTATCAGGATCTAAATAATGCGGATTTAAGTTGAATGGAATTAATCCTAAAGTTTGAAAACTCGGCGGATAAATAATCGGCATATCGTTCGTGGTCTGCATTGATAAACCGCAAATATTACTTCCCGCACTGGTTCCTAAATAAGGAGTTCCGCTTTTAACTTTTTCTGCAAGTAATTGCATAATGTTGTTTTTATATAGCTGTGCAACAAGCAAAAAAGTGTTTCCGCCGCCCGTAAAAAAGCCTTCAGCATTTTGTATGGCTTTTTCAGGACTTTCAAATTCATGAATTCCCTGAAGTTTGATATTTATAGAAGCAAAAACTTCTGCGGCTTTTTTGGTGTATTCCTCGTGAGATATTCCGCCAGGACGTGCGTACGGGATAAATAAAATAGTGGTACAGTTTTTAAAATGTAATTGTAACGTAGGTAGTAAATAATCTAAATAACTGCCGCCGTGCAGGGTAGATGTGCTGGCGATGATAATGCTTTTCATAATTCTAAACTCAAATTCTATTTGATAAAGATATTAAAAAAAGTCTGTCTAGTATAATTGAGATATTGGAGTTTAATTAACATATTTTTACCAACTCATTAATACTAAATTTGGAAGACATTAGGATATTTTTACCTTTTTAATAATTCCCTAATATTTTTATTTTGACAAAGAATATTGTATTTTTTTTAGTTGCAGTTATAAGTCAGAATTCCTGGTCTCAAAATCAGGAACGTACGATTATAAACGGGAAAATTACGGCAAATACAAATGATTTGGAAGGGGTATATGTTGTCAATTCTCAAACAGAAGTTATGACGACTACAGATGCATCCGGAGCCTTTTCTATTTTGGCAAAACCAGATGATGTGCTGATTTTTTCTTCAATTCAGTTTAAAGAAAATAGGGTTTCTCTTGCCTGCGAAAATTTTACCGATTTGAATTTTATCGTAAGAATGAATTTAGTGGTGCATCAATTACAGGAAGTTATTGTTAAAAGATATGATAATATAAATGCAGTTGCTTTAGGAATTATTCCGGCGGGACAAAAAACATATACAGAAGCCGAAAGAAAATTACGTACCGCTACAGCTTTAGATGCCACAGCAAGTGCTACAGGGATGGTAGGCGGATCAATTTCTGCAGATCCTTTGCTGAACTTTTTTTCGGGCCGAACCGCTATGTTGAAAAAAGAAGTGGAAGTAGAGCAGAAAGAATTTTTTATGAGACTTTTAGAGAAAATGTTTACGCTGGAGCATTTTGTAGAACGCTTAAAAATTCCGGCTGAATATGTAAAAGGTTTTGAATATTATGCTGTCGAAAATAAACAGTTTACGAATATTTTAAACTCTAAAAATAAAACTTCGACCGAATTTTTGCTAGGTGAATTAGCGGAAAAGTATAAACAAATAATTGCGAGTGAAGTTAAATAATACCCTACATATAATTTTAATTCTATTTTTTGTTCAAATTAGTTTTGGGCAAAATGCACCTTCTAAAGAAATTTTAGGACAAATCTTCGAAAAAACTACTTCGGTTGACGGAGTGAATATTATTAATAACACTACACAAGTTTCGACTATTTCTGATGCCGACGGGAGATTTTCTATTGCGGCTAAGGAAGGCGATGTTTTGGTTTTTTCAGCAGTAAATTTAGAGCCTTATAAACGCAGAATTTCGGCTGAAGATTTAACTGTAAGTCTGCTCGTGATTAAAATGACGGCAAAAGAAATTGAATTGAAAGAAGTTAAGGTAAATGATAATTACGGAATTACGACTGAAAATTTGGGAATTGTTCCGCATGGGCAAAAAACATATACACCTGCAGAAAGAAAAGTCTATACCGCAACTTCGACTTCTATAGATAAAATCCTCAATAAAATTTCAGGGCGTACGGCAATGTTAAAAAAAGAGGTAAAAGTGGAGAAAAAGGAGATGCTTTTCAGAAAAATTGAGTATCTTTTTGATGAAAATTATTATACCGAAAGATTAAAAATTCCGGCAGATGATATCAAAGGATTTCAATTATATTGTGTGGATGATGCCGAATTTGCCGTATCTTTGAATACAAAGAATAAAACAATGAGTATGTTTTTAATAACAGAGTTAGCTCGAAAATATCTAATAATTCTCGAAAATGAAAAATAAACTAGGAGTATTCGTTGTTTGCTTATTTTGTCAAATAATGCTTGGGCAAAATGGATCAAGAAGGTCGCTGCACGGTCAGATTACAAACAAATCACTTGCTATAGAAAGTGGATATGTTATGAATATTAATGCAAAATCCAGAACTTTTATAGGTCCGGGCGGATTGTTTGATATTTTGGCACAGCCAAAAGATACTTTAGTTTTTACCGGTTTGGCTTTTCAGTCTAAAAAAATTGTTTTAACAGAGAAAGACTGCGCGCAGATACTTTTTTCTGTGCCTTTAGATTTGGTAAGCAATGAATTAAAAGAAGTTGTGGTTCGTAAAGATTTAAAAGTGAAATCATTAGACAGTAATACACAGCAATATGTTGATATGCAGTTTGAAGATGATAAACAATCAACTGCAAAAAACACGGTAATGTATTCTGATCAAACCATTAAATACGGAATGGACTTTGTTCGAATTTTTAAAGATGTTAAAAAACTTCTTTCTAAAAATGATGAAGTAAAAGAAGAAGAAATCACAGATATTGCCTTTGTAGAATATTCTAAGGCTAATTTTAAACCTGATTTTTTCACTAAAACATTAGGTTTGAAAAAAGACGAAGTCGATTTGTTTTTGATGTTCTGCTCTAATGATCCGGAATCTAAAAGACATCTTAATGAAGATCAAAAATTTGAGTTGATTGATTTTTTAATCAACAAAAATGCTGAATTTAAAAAAGTGAATGCCTCTCAATAATGAAAAAAATATTGATTTATCCTTTTATTGGGATATTGTTTCTGTCGCTTTCGTCCTTTGCATTTCATAAATTTTATGTGGGTGTTTTTCAGGTTGAATATGCGACAGAGAAAAAAATGATTCAAATTACATCCCGCATTTTTGTGGATGATTTGAATAATGCATTGGAGAAAAAATATCATAAAAAAACTTTCGTTGGAACCGAAAAGGAAACTCCCGCAGATCTTGATTTGTTTAAAAAATATCTTGCTGAAAATTTCACGATTAAGATAAACGGGCAATCAAAGCCAATTACTTTTTTGTCAAAAGAAGTGGAAAGTGACGATGTTTTAATCTGTTATTCGCGAATAAAAGATATCGAAAAATTTAAATTGATCGAAATTTCAAATACTATATTGGTGGACTGGAGTTCTGAACAACAGAATATTACACATATTTCAGCATTTGGCACTAAAAGAAGTGTCCTCTTTACAGAATCTTCAAGGAAAGAATTGTTAAAGTATTAATTAATATGTTAAATTAATGTTTTAATTGTTATTTTCACACCCTGACAAAAATTACCATTAGACTTTTATGAAAAAGCTTTCATTATTATTAATTTTTCCTGCAATGTTAGTTGCTCAGGAAAAAGCTGCGACACCTAAACAGCAAGGCAAATACGACACTAATAAATTCAGCCAGATGTACGATTTGCTGGCAACACCAAACATGTTTCGTACAGCGTCTGGAGCGCCGGGACCTGCTTATTACCAACAACAGGCAGATTATAAAATTGATGTTGAATTAGACGATAAAAATTCAAAATTAACGGGTGCTGAAACGATCACCTATTCTAACAATTCACCAGATACTTTAGAGTATTTATGGGTTCAGTTAGATCAAAATCAAGCCAAAGCAAATGGACAGACTTCTTTAGCAGAAGGAGAAAAAATCAATCAGGTTTTAGCCCTTGATGGTTTTTCATCTAAATATTTGAAAAAAGATTTAGAACGTGGTTTTAATATCGAGCAGGTAAAAGACGCAAAAGGAACTCCAATGTCTTATACGATCAACGAAACGATGATGCGTATCAATTTGGCTTCGCCTTTAAAACCGGGAGAAAAAATCTCGTTTTCGGTAAAATGGTGGTATAACATCAATAATTACAGAAAAGAAGGCGGACGTTCGGGTTATGAATTTTTCGAAAAAGACGGTAATAAATTATATGTAATTGCACAATTCTATCCTAGAATGGCAGTTTACAACGATGTTGAAGGATGGCAGAATATGCAGTTCTGGGGAAGCGGAGAGTTTGCTCTTCCTTTCGGAAACTTTGATGTAAGTATTACAGTTCCTGCAGATCACGTAATTGATGCAACAGGAGAATTAACAAATAGGAGTGAAGTTTTTACAGCAGAACAAGTTAAACGTTACGAACAGGCTCAAAAATCATTTGATAAACCTGTTGTTGTTGTAACTCAGGCTGAAGCTGAAGCGGCTGAAAAAGGTTTTTCTGAAAAGAAAAAAACTTGGAAATTCAGCGCTAAAAATGTCCGTGATTTCGGAATTGCTTCTTCTAGAAAATTCATTTACGATGCAATGGCTGTAAAAATTGGAAACAAAACTGTTATGGCAGAATCTGTTTATCCAAAAGAAGCAAACCCGCTTTGGGGAGAAACTTCTACACTTACAGTTGCACATACTTTAAAAAGCTATTCATCTCATACTTTTGATTATCCTTATCCAAAAGCGGTTTCTGTTTCTGCAGAAGATCAGGGAATGGAATATCCAATGATTTGCTGGAATTTTGGTCGTCCGGATGAAAACGGTGTTACGACTAAAGAGGTTAAAAACGGAATGATTGGTGTTATTATTCACGAAGTTGGACATACGTTCTTCCCAATGATTGTAAACTCTGACGAACGTCAATGGACTTGGATGGATGAAGGTTTAAATTCATTTTTAGAATATTTAGCTGAGCAGGAATTAGATCCAACTTTCCCTTCAAGACGCGGGCCTGCAAAAAATATTGTTCCTTATATGAGTGGTGATCAAAAGTTTTTAGAGCCAATTATGTCTAACTCTGAAACGATTCACCAATTTGGAAATAATGCTTACGGAAAACCGGCTACGGGTCTTAATATTTTAAGAGAAGTAGTTATGGGGAAAGAATTGTTTGACTATGCATTTAAAACATATGCAAACAGATGGAAATTTAAGCATCCAACTCCAGAGGATTTCTTTAGAACAATGGAAGATGCATCTGCGGTAGATTTAGATTGGTTTTTTAGAGGATGGTTTTACTCAACTGATTTTGTAGATATCGGAATTAAAGAGGTAAAACAATATTATGTTTCTGAAACTCCAACTGCTGATATTAAAGATGTAAAAGTGAGAAAAGGCCGTTTTGGATTTGAAAAAGGCCCTTTTGTTTACTTAGTTTCAGGAGATAATCCAGAAGTTAGCGCTTCAAGCAAAAAAGCATTAAAATTAGAAGATGTAAAACCATTGGCTGATTATGTTGACCAGACTTTTACTGCAGAGGAAAAAGCAAGCATCAAATCACCGAAATATTTTTATGAAGTTGAATTCAACAAACCAGGCGGAATGATTATGCCAATTCTTGTTGAAATTACTTATGAAGATGGTACAAAAAATAATTACCAATATCCGGCACAAATTTGGAGAAAAAGTAATGATACAGCTAAAAAAGTTTATGCAACTACAAAAGCTGTAAAAAGCATTCAGATCGATCCAAAATTACTTACGGCTGATATCGATGTAACAAATAATTCATGGCCAAAAGTTGAACAAAAATCAAAATTTGACTAAGAACAAACTAAAAAGACTCTGAAAAGAGCTACCGTCTGGACACAAATATGTTTTTGATTATATTTGATAAAAAGTGCAGACTAGATATTTTGAAAATTTAAAAGACAAGCGATTGTTGAATA
>NZ_FQWW01000003.1 GCF_900129795.1 Flavobacterium sp. CF108
CTCACCTCTTCCCATCCCGAACAGAGTAGTTAAGCCCGCCTGCGCAGATGGTACTGCATCATTGTGGGAGAGTATGTCGTCGCCTTTCTTTTGAAGAATCCTCATCATTTAGTTGATGAGGATTTTTTGTTTTATATGGGTTTGCTAAAAGCAACTTATATGAGAAGACTAAACTGTTAAATTATAGTCAATTGTTTGTTCTTCATCATTCATACTTTAGAAGTTTTAAATAGGATTGAGTATTTTTGTGTTTAAATTATTTATTAAACATGAAGAAAAGTATTTTACTGTTGACACTTTTTGTTATTACAAATTTAAGTGCGCAACAACGTCCCAAATTAGTCGTAGGTATAGTAGTTGATCAAATGAAAATGGAATATTTATATCGATTTTCAGATGATTTTTCCCCAAATGGTTTTAAAAGATTAATGAATGATGGATTCGTTTTCCAGAATATGCATTATAACTATATGCCAACTTATACTGCGCCTGGACATGCTTCTATATATACTGGTACAACACCTGCTACACACGGAATCGTTGGTAACGAATGGTTCAGTAGAACTCTTGGAAAAGAGATGTATTGTACAGACGACGCTGGAGTGAAAACTGTTGGTGATGGTACTGTAGAGGAAGGCGCAATGTCTCCTAAAAATCTTCAAGCTACTACAATTACAGATGAAGTTCGTATGGCTACCAATTTTAATGGAAAAGTTATCGGAATGAGTCTTAAAGACCGTGGTGCAATTTTGCCAGCTGGACATTTTGCAAATTGGGCATTTTGGTACAGTAAGACCGGATCATTTATTTCTAGTACTTTTTACGGAGAAAAATTGCCGGAATGGGTATCAGAATTCAATAATGAAAAAAACTACCTAAAATACATTAATAAAGGCTGGGATTTATATAAACCGGCTTCTGTATATAATGAAAGTCTTCCTGATAATAATCCTTATGAAGGTAAATTGTATGGAAGTGCTGCCCCAGTTTTCCCATATGATTTAAAATCAATGTATGAGAAAAATGATGCAGGAGTTATTCGTGTAACTCCTTATGGAAATGATTTACTTGCTGATTTTGCTAAAAGAGCAATCGAAAAAGAACAACTTGGAAAAGATAATAATACTGACTTCTTAACAGTTAGTTTTTCTTCTACTGACTATGTTGGACATTTACTTGGGCCAAGATCAATGGAACTTCAGGATACTTATTTAAGATTAGATCAAACCATTGCCGATTTCTTAGCTTATTTAGATAAAACAGTTGGAAAAGGAAACTATTTGCTTTTCTTAACTGCAGACCATGCAGGTGCCGAGAATGTAATTTATTTAAAAGACCGTAAGTATAATGTAGATAATTATCCTTCAAAAGATGTAAAGAAAAGCATGCAGGATTTTTCAACTCAAACTTTTGGAGTTGATTTAGTTCAAAACTATTCAAATTTCAATGTTTTCTTTAATAAGCAAATTATAAAAGAAAAAGGTTTAGAATTGACAAAAGTTAAACAAGCCTTTAAAGAGTTTTTAATTTCTCAGCCACAAGTTAAAAAAGTATATACTGAAGAAGAAATTTTAGCCAATGCCGGAAACGATTATTCTCTAAATTTTGTAGCTAAAGGTTATGATGTAACTCAAAATGGAGATCTTGTTATTGTTGACAAGCCAGGAGATATCGAATATACTACTACCGGAACTTCACACGGTACAATATATAGCTATGATACTCATGTGCCAGCTATTTTTTACGGATGGCATATTAAAAAAGGAGAATCTTACGATAAAAAAGCAATTACGGAGATAGCTCCAACAATTGCACAAAAAATTAAAGTTACTTTCCCTAATGGAACTGAAGCAAAAGTATTGCAGGAAGTTTTAGATGAAAAGAAATAAAATATAAAAGAATAAAAACCTGTCTTGCAAGACAGGTTTTTTTATGGCATAAAAAAGGCTTTTCATTACGAAAAGCCTTTTACTTTATTGCTTAGTAAGCACTTATTTAATATTGGCACTATGCGTTTGCCAATACTAATTCTTCATTAAAAGGAAGGTTCCATGCTTCAGCAACTCCTTTGTAAAGGATTTTTCCGTTAGCAATATTTAAACCTTTTTTCAATTCTTCGTTTTCTGCACAAGCTTTTTCCCATCCTTTGTTTGCTAATTGTACTGCATAAGGCAAAGTAGCATTAGTCAGAGCTAAAGTAGATGTATAAGGAACAGCTCCTGGCATATTAGCTACACAGTAGTGTACGATATCGTCAATAATAAAAGTTGGGTTTTCGTGAGTTGTAGGAGTACAAGTTTCGATACATCCACCTTGGTCAACTGCAACGTCAACAACAACAGTTCCCGGACGCATTAATTTAAGCATATCACGTGTAATTAAATGAGGTGCTTTTGCTCCTGGAATTAAAACTGCTCCAACAATTAAGTCAGCATCTTTAATTGCTCTTGTTATATTATAATGGTTAGACATTTCTGTATTTACATTTGCTGGCATGATGTCATCTAATTGACGTAAACGTGGCAAACTTAAATCCATGATAGTAACCTGAGCTCCTAAACCAGCAGCCATTTTTGCTGCCTGAGTTCCTACGATTCCTCCACCTAAAACTAATACTTTTGCTGGCGGTACACCCGGAACACCACCTAAAAGAATTCCTCTTCCTTTTAATGGTTTTTCAAGATATTTTGCTCCTTGTTGAATAGCCATACGGCCTGCAACTTCAGACATTGGAACTAATAATGGTAAACTGCGGTCTGTTTTTTCAACAGTTTCATAAGCTAAACAAACTGCACCTTTTTCAAGCATTGCGTGAGTTAATGGCTCAGATGAAGCAAAGTGGAAATAGGTAAATAATAATTGATCTTTTTTGATTAATTCATATTCAGATGCAATTGGTTCTTTTACTTTAATGATCATTTCTGCAATTCCATAAACTTCCTCAATAGTTGGTAAAACTACAGCACCAGCTTGCGCATATTCTTCATCAGCAAAACCACTACCTAAACCAGCAGTAGCTTGTACATAAACTGTATGTCCATGTTTTTTCATTTCAGAAACACCTGCAGGAGTTAAAGCAACTCTGTTCTCGTTGTTTTTTATTTCTTTTGGAACACCTATTATCATTTGATATATTTTTTTGTTTTTTATTGAATTTGTTTTACAAAGCTACAGAGAGAGAATAAATTATGGTTTACTGATTAATAAATAAGAAAATATTATTTTATTTTTTACTTTTACAGAAAATTATTCTGTTTTGACCTGTAATTTATTCTTCAAAAAGAAAAAAAAACTAAAAAATACTACTCTAATAAAACGTTTTCGTTATGGCTTTAGATGAAATTGACAAAAAAATCTTACGTCTTTTACAGGAAGATGCGCACTATACATTAAAAGACATTGCAAACAAAATAAATTTGTCTTTGACTCCGGTTCACGATCGGGTTAAACGTCTTGAAAAAGATGGGATTATAGAAAAATACGTTACAATTTTAGACAAGAAAAAACTCGGAAATAATTTAACCGTTTACTGTCAGGTTACGCTTACTAAACAGACTTATGATACCTCTGAAGGATTTAATCAGTCCATTTTAAATTTGCCTGAGGTTGTAGAGTGTAATTACGTTTCGGGAAACTTTGATTATATGCTTAAAATTATAATTCCGGATATGGAAAGCTATCATCACTTTCATCAAAAAAAATTATCTGTGCTGCCAGAAGTTTCACTTATAAATACCGTCTTTGTTATATCAGAAGTAAAAAGCACAACTGTTTTACCTATTTAATTAAAAACAAAAACCACCAAGTAAACTTGATGGTTTAAGTAAGTAGTTAGATTGAATTAATAATAAGTATAACGTCTTACCTTGGCAATATATTTTGCAAGACGAATAACTTGATGACTATAACCGTATTCATTATCGTACCAAATATAGAGTACAACGTTTTTTCCATCCTTTGAAACAATAGTTGCATTACTGTCATAAATTGAAGGGGCCGAAGTTCCAACAATATCAGATGAAACCAATTCATTGTTCAGTGAATATTTAATTTGCTCTACGAGTTCTCCTTCAAGAGCATATTTTTTCATGATTTTATTGATCGCAGTAATCGATGTTGCTTTTTTAACTTCTAAGTTTAAAACCACCAAAGAACCATTAGGAACAGGAACTCGAATAGCATTTGAAGTTAATTTTCCTTCTAAAGATGGTAAAGCTTTTGAAACAGCATTTCCTGCACCAGTTTCAGTAATAACCATATTTAAAGCAGCAGCTCTTCCGCGACGGTATTTTCTGTGCATATTATCAACCAAATTTTGATCGTTGGTATAAGAATGAATAGTTTCTAAATGTCCTTTTACAACACCCAAAGTATCTTCGATAACTTTTAAAACCGGTGTAATAGCATTTGTTGTACAAGATGCCGCAGAGAAAATATTATTTTCATCTGGATTATAGTCATTATGGTTTACTCCGTGTACAATATTTGGAACACCTTTTCCCGGAGCAGTCAATAAAACTTTATTAACCCCATTTGATGTTAAATGTCTTTTTAAAGCTTCTTCTGTTGTAAATGCTCCTGTATTATCAATTACTAAAGCATCATTAATTTCATAATCGGTATAATCAATTTCTTCTGGAGAATTTGCAGAAATAATATGAACAGTAGTTCCATTAATTATTAATGCATTGTTTTTGGCATCGGCAATTACAGAACCTTGAAAATCTCCGTGAATCGAATCATAACGCAATAAAGAAGCACGTTTCTCTAAAGTTACAGCGTCATTTTTATCTCGGGTCACAATCGCTCTCAATCGCAATTGATTTCCTTTTCCGGTTTTAGACATTAACTCTCTGGCCAATAAACGTCCAATTCTTCCAAAACCATAAAGAACAACATCTTTGGGCTGAATTTCTTGTGAAGTTTTTGATTTTTTCAATTTTTCGATAACAAAATATCTTGCGTCCGGATATTTTTCATCTTCTAAATGATACTCGTAAGTTAATTTTCCAAGATCTATTTTCGCAGGCGGAAGATCTAAAGACAAAACAACTTTTGCAATTTCGACCGAATCGAAAATGGTAATTGGTTTTCCCACAAACTCACCCGCATATTGATGAAGATTGATAATATCGCTGACATTTTTATCCAGTAATTGATTTTTAAATAAAACCATTTCGATGGATTTGTCATACCATAAATCACTGATCACTTTAATTAATTCGACACCAGCTCTTCTTCGGTCGACTTGTAATGATACCTCTTTTTGGTACAAAGAATTTTTGCTCATAATTGATTAAATTGAAATAATAAAACACTCACTTATTTTATAATTTGGCGCAAAAGTATCCATTTCAATCGATTTCGTAAACTATTTTAGCATTTATTTTATAAAACAAAAAAGCCAGCTTAATTTCTTAAGATGACTTTTTTTTGAGTTTTCAGTCGCAGTCACAGTTTACAGTTTTAAAGAACTGAATACTGTGACTGAATACTGCGACTAATTTTTAAATAATAATTCTAAAAATCTCTCCGTTTTTATTGATCATTTCGATGCGTACACTTTGTCCTTCGTCTTTTTTATTTAAAAGTTTAGAAACAGTTTCAACATTTGTCGCTTTTACGTTATCGATGCTTAAAATAATATTTCCCTGCAATTCATTTTGGTACTGCATTAAATTCTCATTGGTGATGTTTTTAATTTTTACACCATAATCAATTTTGAATTTCTTTTTATCAGCAGCATCAATATTTTCTAATTCTATTCCTTTAAATTCAGTACTAAAAAACTCATTTTTGCTTAAAGTAACCGGAACAGTTTTAGTTTTTCCTTCTTTAATATAAGTCACTTTTACAACATCATTCGGGCGTTTTGTGTTAATGTAACCTGAAAGATCAGCAAAAGTCGAAATGTTTTGCTCGTCCAGTTTTATAATAATATCACCTTTTGTAAGACCCGCTTTTTCGGCACCAGAATTTTTAGAAACTTTATTAATGTAGAAACCTTGCGTTTCAGTAATTCCTAATTCTTTTGAAGCCGTACTGTTCAATTCACCGCCTTCAACACCAAGAATTCCTCTTTGTACATTTCCATATTCCATAATATCCTCAATAATTTTTCGAGCAATATTTGATGGAACAGCAAAAGAATATCCAACATAAGATCCTGTCATAGACGAAATCATAGTATTAATTCCAATTAATTCACCTCTTGTATTTACTAATGCACCACCAGAATTCCCCGGATTTACCGCAGCATCAGTTTGAATGAAAGATTGAATACCGCTTTGGTCTAAATTTCTGGCTTTCGCCGAAACAATTCCGGCAGTAACTGTCGAAGTTAAATTGTATGGATTACCAACTGCCAAAACCCATTCTCCAATTTTTACAGAATCAGAATTTGCAAAAGCAGTATAAGGTAATTTTTCATTGGCACTAATTTTTAATAATGCGATGTCCATTTTAGAATCTGTACCAACTAATTTTGCTTTGTACGATTTTTTATTGTTCAAGGTAATTTCAATTTCAGATGCATCTTTAATAACGTGATTGTTTGTCACGATATATCCATCTTCAGAAATAATAACACCAGATCCGGTTCCTACTTGTTCTTGCTGCTGCTGTCCGCCATAACCGTAGAAAAATTCCATCATAGGATTACTTACCGTTCTTCTTGAAACATTTTTTACGTGAACAACAGTGTGAATTGTTTTATCTGCAGCTTCAGTAAAATCAACTGCTTCGCCAGGTAACCCAACGGTTCTTCCGTATGAATTAGGAGCTAAGGTAACAACAGAGTTTCCTTTTCCAAAAAAAGAACCACTGCCGTCAAATAATAACTTATAAGCACCAAGCGTAGTAGCACCGCTTAGTAGTGAAACTAGAAATAAGGTTGAAAATCTTTTCATATTACATTTATGTTTTTGAGTTATTTAGGAATTTGTTTTTAACATTTATAACGTAAAATTATACCAAAAAATTATTTGAGAAAACGGTTTAACTCTCTTTAACATTGATTAACATTTCATTAATTAATCTTCATAGATTCTTCGTACTTTTGTATTTCTTAATGAATAAAAAATGCAAGTAGAATTTTATAAATATCAAGGTACAGGCAACGATTTTGTAATGATCGACAACAGATTTAATTTCTTCCCAAAAGAAGATGTAAAGTTGATTGAACGCTTGTGCGACAGACGTTTCGGAATTGGAGCTGACGGCCTAATTTTGTTAGAAAATGATTCTGAAACTGACTTTAGAATGGTTTACTATAATTCAGACGGAAACCAAAGTTCAATGTGCGGCAATGGCGGACGCTGTTTGGTAGCTTTTGCAAATCAATTGGGAGTTATCGACGATAAAACTACTTTTATCGCGACAGACGGTTTACACCATGCTTCAGTAGGAAATGATGCGATTGTTTCGCTTCAAATGATTGATGTTGATAAAGTGCAAAAAAATGACTCTTATACTTTTTTGGATACAGGATCTCCGCATCACGTGCAGATTGTTGACGATTTAGAACATTATAATGTAAAAGAAAACGGAGCAGCGATTCGTTACGGAGATTTATACGGAGAAAAAGGAAGCAACGTTAATTTCGTTAAAAAAGTAGATGATGATACTTTCTCTCTTCGTACTTACGAAAGAGGTGTTGAAGACGAAACTTTAGCTTGCGGAACAGGAGCAACAGCCGTAGCAATCGCAATGAATGCAATTGGGCAAACAGATAAAACTTCAATCAACTTAAATGTTGAAGGAGGAAAATTGGTAGTTTCTTTCGATAAATTAGGAGATCATTTTACCAATGTTTTTCTAACCGGACCCGCAAAATTTGTTTTCAAAGGAACTATAGAAATATAAAATTCCAATATTCCAACTATTCTAAAATTCCAAATTCCAAAATTGACAATCAGCAATCTAAAATCAACAATCTAAAATCTAAAATTGCAAAATGATCACACTCAAAGGCGAAACCATTTATCTGCGTGCACTTGAACCTGAAGATTTAGGGTTTGTGCATTCGATGGAAAATGATCAGAGCATTTGGGAAGTCAGCAATACCAATACGCCTTATAGTCGTTTTTTGATTCGTCAATATCTTGAAAATGCACAACAGGATATTTATGAAGCCAAACAATTACGATTGGCAATTTGTCAGGACGAAGATTTTCCGGCGATTGGATTGATCGATTTATTTGAATTTGACCCAAGAAATAACAGGGCAGGAGTTGGGATTGTTATTCAAAAAAATAAAAACAGAAGACAAAATATTGGTTCTGAGGCATTAGAACTTCTCATTAAATATTCTTTTTTTAATTTAAATCTGCATCAGCTTTATGCAAATATTAGTACAAATAATGAAGCAAGTATAGCACTTTTTACTAAATTTGGTTTTGAGAAAATAGGAATTAAAAAAGACTGGATTTTGCTAAATAACCACTATCAAGATGAAGCAATTTTTCAGTTAATCAATAAAAACATTTAAACTAATAGCTTTGAAATTAAAAAAAATAATCACACTAGCTGCCGTAGCCGTAATTTCTGTTTTACTGATTTACGGTTTTATTTTAATCAGCCAAATTTTTAGTGCCAATACAAAATTTGAAGAAAAAGAAGTTTACGTTTACGTTCCAACTGGGGCAAATTATACTGATGTAAAAAAAATATTAGAGCCATATATCAAAAACTTTGACAATTTTGAACTGGTTGCCAGCAAAAGAAGTTACCCTGAAAATGTAAAATCAGGACGTTTTCTTTTGAAAAAAGATATGAATAACATTGACTTAGTTCGTGCAATGCGTTCAAATGTTCCTGTTAAATTAGCTTTTAACAATCAGGAACGTCTGGAAAATTTTGCGGGAAGAGTTGGTTCAGAAATCGAAGCCGACAGTTTATCTTTATTGAAAGCTTTTAGAGATCCTAAATTTTTATCAGACAACGGATTTAATGAAGAAAATGTTTTCGCTATGTTTATTCCAAATACTTATGAAGTATATTGGAACACATCGGCAGAAAAATTCCGTGATAAAATGATCAAGGAATATCATAATTTTTGGACTCCTGAAAGAATTGAGCAGGCAAAAAAACAAGGTTTAACTCCGGTTCAGGTTTCTATTTTAGCTTCAATTGTTCATAAAGAATCAGTTAAAAAAGACGAAAGACCTCGTATTGCAGGTGTTTACTTAAACCGTTTGCGTTTAGAAATGCCATTACAGGCAGATCCAACCGTAATTTATGCTTTAAAATTAAGAGACAATAATTTTGATCAGGTTATAAAACGAGTTTTTTATAATGATTTGGTTATGAAATCTCCATACAATACTTACGTAAATATCGGCCTTCCTCCGGGACCAATTGCTATGGCTGATATTACGGCACTTGAAGCGGTTTTAAATCCGGAGAAAAACGATTATATCTATTTTTGTGCAAGCGTTGATCGTTTTGGCTACCATGAATTTGCTTCAAATTATGCAGAGCACACAAAAAATGCAAAAAAATATTCAGACTGGATTGCTAGTCAAGGCGTAACAAGATAGTTTTGAATTTAAAAGAATACCTTTTATTATCGGTTTTATTTATATTAAGCTTTCAATCTTTTTCTCAAAATAAGATTGAAAGCTTTTTAACTCCTTCTGATACATTAAATAAAAAAAGACAAAACACAGTAATAGTAACTGAAACCGCTTTGGCTTCAGCTACATTATTGGGTTTAAATCAAATTTGGTATGCTGATTATCCAAGATCAAAGTTTCATTTTATAAATGATAACAACGAATGGCTCCAAATGGATAAAATGGGGCATATGTATTCTGCTTATCATTTAGGAAGATTTGGTGCCGAAATGCTGAGCTGGAGTGGTGCAGATCAAAAAAAGCAATTGATATACGGTGCAGGTTTGGGTTTTGCCTTTTTAACTGCGGTTGAAGTTTTAGACGGATATTCATCAGAATGGGGAGCTTCTCCGGGTGATATTATTGCGAATGCTACCGGAACAGGTTTGTATGTTTCTCAGGAATTATTGTGGAAAGAACAGCGTATCATTCCAAAATTTTCATTTCATACAACGCAATATGCAAGTATGCGTCCGAATCTTTTAGGAAAATCATTAAATGAACAAATTTTAAAAGATTATAACGGACAAACTTATTGGCTTTCTGTCAATCTTCATTCTTTTGCAAAAGAGAGCAAAATTCCGAAGTGGCTGAATGTTGCTTTTGGATATGGAGCCGAAGGAATGATTTCCGGAAATGTTCAGGATGATATTCCAATTTCGGTCGAAAACCCTGAAAGATACCGTCAGTTTTTTCTTTCATTTGATGTGAATTTAGCTAAAATTGACACAAAATCGCATTTTTTGAAAACTATTTTTTCTGTTTTTAACACGATAAAAATTCCGGCACCAACTCTCGAATACTCCGCCAATAAAGGCTTCAAAGCACATGCGCTCTATTTTTAATTTCGGTTAAACTACTGAATATCAGATTTTTTTGTTTTTCATTACCTTTGCACCGTAGAAATTTCAAAAAGGTGACAGCGTTTTGAAGAAAAACAATTTATGATAAAGAAGTGGTATTTTTATGCGAGTTTAATCGTTATTATTACATTTTTAAGTTTGGGTTTTAAACCCTTTAGTGTCGAAACCAAACCATGGTTTCTAACAGAAAAAACAGATGGATCAGAATACATTTTTCCATCTTTAGAAAAGGATGATTATCCTAAAGTAAATCTAAACGTCCCATACACTGGAAATCATCTTATCGGTTTTAAAGAAGCAGTAGCTTTCAAAGAATCTCAGGGAAAATACCGAATGGTAAATTCACTGGGTTACATGGGAAAATATCAATTTGGTTCAAAAGCATTACGCGCCATTGGAGTCAGAAATGAAAAAGACTTCTTAACAGATCCGGCATTACAAGAAAAAGCTTTTGTTGCGTTATTATCCAAAAACAAATGGATTTTACGTAATGAAATAGAAAAGTACGAAGGAAAAGTGATTAATGGTGTCGAAATTACAGAATCTGGTATTTTAGCAGCTGCGCATCTAGGAGGTGCAGGATCAGTAAAAAACTTTTTTAAACATGGAGGAAACAGGCATTTTAGAGATGCTTTCGGAACTTCTTTAAAAAGTTATATGCGAGATTTTGCCGGCTATGATCTTTCTTTTATTGAAGCAGACAGTAATGCGACAATAAACGATTAAAAACTAAAAAAAAATCCCGAATGATAATTCGGGATTTTTTTTTGAATATTTTTAGTCAATTAAGATTTCTAAAATTTTAATAGCCGCTTCACTTATTTTAGTTCCTGGCCCAAATACAGCTGCTGCGCCTGCATCAAATAAAAATTGATAGTCCTGTGCAGGAATAACACCGCCCACAATTACCATAATATCTTCACGATCGTGTTTTTTAAGTTCTTCAATAACTTGTGGAACCAATGTTTTATGTCCCGCAGCAAGTGATGAAACACCTAAAATATGAACATCATTTTCGACAGCTTGTTTCGCCGCTTCAGCCGGAGTTTGAAATAAAGGGCCTATATCCACATCAAAACCTACATCGGCATAACCGGTTGCTACAACTTTTGCACCGCGATCATGACCATCTTGTCCCATTTTGGCAATCATAATTCTTGGGCGTCGTCCTTCTTGTTTTGCAAAAGCATCTGCTAATTGTTTTGCTTTTTCAAAATTCTCATCGTTCTTTATTGCTGCACTATACACACCGCTAAATGATTTAATTTGCGCTTTAAACCTCCCGAAAACAGTTTCTAAAGCATCACTTATTTCACCTAATGTTGCTCTGTTTCTGGCAGCTTCAACGGCAATTTCTAATAAGTTTCCTTCTCCGGTTTTAGCACAATGAATTAATTTTTCCAGTGATTGATTTACTTTTTCTGTATCTCTTTTTGCTTTAATATTTTCAAGCTGTTCAATTTGCTGTTTACGAACCATTTGGTTGTCAACATCTAAAATATGCAATGGATCTTCTTTTTCTAATCTAAATTTATTGACACCAACAATAATATCCTGCCCGCTGTCGATTCTTGCTTGTTTTCTCGCAGCCGCTTCTTCAATTCTAAGTTTCGGAATTCCGGCTTCAATCGCTTTTGTCATACCGCCCAATTCTTCAACCTCTTCAATTAATTTCCAGGTATTTTCTAAAATTTCATTCGTCAAAGATTCTACGTAATAACTTCCGCCCCAAGGGTCGACAGTTTTCGTGATTTTCGTTTCTTCCTGTAAATAAATCTGTGTATTTCGTGCAATTCTCGCCGAAAAATCAGTTGGCAAAGCAATTGCCTCATCAAGTGCGTTGGTATGCAAAGACTGTGTTCCGCCAAATGCTGCAGCAGTAGCTTCAATACAAGTTCTGGCTACATTGTTAAACGGATCCTGTTCTGTTAAACTCCAGCCGCTGGTTTGGCAATGTGTTCTTAATGCTAATGATTTATCGCTTTTCGGGTTAAACTGCTGTAATAGTTTTGCCCAAATCATTCGGCCGGCTCTCATTTTTGCAATTTCCATAAAATGATTCATTCCAATTGCCCAAAAGAAAGAAAGGCGTGGAGCAAATTCATCAATCGTCATTCCAGTTGATAATCCAGTTCGAATATATTCTAAACCATCTGCTAAAGTATAAGCTAATTCAATATCAGCTGTTGCTCCGGCTTCCTGCATATGATATCCTGAAATCGAGATAGAATTGAACTTCGGCATTTTTTTGCTCGTAAATTCAAATATATCGGCAATAATTTTCATTGAAGGCGTTGGCGGATAAATATAAGTATTACGCACCATGAATTCCTTCAAAATATCATTTTGAATAGTTCCTGAAAGTTTGTTTAATTCAACACCTTGCTCTTCAGCAGCCACAATATAAAATGCCATAATGGGTAAAACGGCGCCGTTCATAGTCATGGAAACCGACATTTCATCAAGCGGAATCTGATCAAACAATACTTTCATGTCTTCTACAGAATCGATGGCAACACCTGCTTTCCCAACATCTCCAACAACTCTTTCGTGGTCTGAATCGTAACCGCGATGCGTAGGCAAATCAAAAGCTATGGAAAGTCCTTTTTGTCCCGCAGCAAGATTTCTTCTGTAAAAAGCATTACTTTCTTCCGCAGTCGAAAATCCGGCATACTGGCGAATCGTCCACGGACGACGAACGTACATGGTAGCGTAAGGCCCGCGTAAATTGGGCGTAAAGCCAGCTCCGAAATCCAGAAACTCTAAGTCTTCTATGTCTTTTTCAGAATAGTTTTTTTTAAGTTCAATTCCTTCGGCTGTGGTGAAGTTCTCCGTTATCGGTTCAGAGTTATGCGTCAGTTTATCTAACGTTTCACTTTTTGCATCTAGCTTTATATGTGTAAGGTCTTTTCTCAATTTTAAAATTATTTCTTAGAATAGGTTCAATTTGCTTTCAATTTCTTTTATGGTCTTAATTTTCTTTTCGTTTTAAATACTTAGTTAAGTAAAGAAAAATTGCAAATACTAAAGCAAAAATTAATGGCAGAACTCTCATTTCTGTTTTTATATTATGACTTGATGCACCTATGATTACCCACATAAAAAGAGATAATAAAATTAAAATCACCAAAATAATTCTTGTAATAATTTTAAGTGTTTTCATTATTTTTCTTCAGATTCTAAACGTTCTTGTTCCAATTTTTCAGCTAATCTCTTTTCTATAATAGGTGTAATTAATGTTTTTCTAGGTTTGATTTTTACAAAAGGAAACAATTCTAGATCATGTTTCATTCTGTCTTCTTTGTTAGGATATTTATTGGTGCCTAATAAAACTTCTTTTTTAGAATCGAATAATTCCTGCTCTTTAGCGGCACTTTCCTGAATTTTCTTTTTAATCGTTCCGTCGTTCAAAAGTTTCAGGAAACCTCCGTCAGCTTCAATATCTTTAAATAAGTTTAAACTCTTTTCTGCCAATTGCATTGTTAAACTTTCAATATAATAACTTCCATCGGCTGGATTATCGACTTTGTCAAAATAGCTTTCGTGTTTTAAAACTAAAAGCTGATTTCTGGCAATTCTATCTCCAAATTCATTGTCTTTATGATATAAAGCATCGTAAGGTAAATTTGCCACAGCATCGGCTCCGCCTAATATTGCCGACATACATTCGGTTGTGGTTCGAAGCATGTTGACGTTATAATCGTAAATGGTTTTATTTCGTTTGGTTGGCGTAACCAAAAAATGACAGTCTATATCAGGATTGTATTCTGCAGCAATTAATTTGAAAAGCATTCGCAAAGCACGAAGTTTTGCAATTTCAAAAAAGTAATTAGTTCCAACAGCTATTTCAAAAACAATTGGTTTTGCTAAAGTAGGGAAACGGTTTAAATATTCATTAGCATGCGCTAAACTGTAGGCAATTTGCTGTGTAATATTTGCTCCTGAATTTTGATACAAACCTAAATCTACACTCAGAAAAGGCAGATTGGTTTGGTTAGATATTTTTTCAAGCGTTTCAAAATTATTTTTATCCGATGTTGTAAACCAGTTTCCGTCGCGGGCTAATTGTCCAATTGGATCTAAATTGCAATAAAATATTGCTTTTTTATGACTAGAAATAGCATCCAGTTTTTTTACGAAATCGATTGAGAGAAAGCTCAAATGAAAATAAACAATTTTATTTTCTAAAGGAAGATTTTCTAATAATTTTTGAATGTCGGTATTTTCGTTCTGAATCGTAAAACGTAAACTTTCGGCACCTCTTTCAATCGTATTTATTGCTCTGCTGATAGATTTTTCAACGTCGTGAACAAATATATTTTGACAGATTTTAAATTCTGAAGCCTGAGTTTGAACAGCAGCACTTTTGGTAAATTCGTCGCTGTGATAAAAAGGTTTTACCTGAATATCCTCTGGAGAATTCCAAATTACAGTTTGGTTATAATCGGCTCCATCTAATTCAAACTGAATTTTTTGTTTCCATTGTTTGGATGAAATCGGATTAAAATCGTCGAATAGGTTAGTGGCCATTTAGTGTTTTTTGTGTTTATTCTTTATCTTGAATGGTATCTCCTTCAAACTGGATGATGTAAATATCTTCGCTGTCTTTTTTCATAAAGTACTTCTCGCGAGCATATTTTTCTATTTGTTCAGGATTTTTAAGTTGTTTGATCTGTTCCTGATCTTTCTTTATTTCTTCCTGATAATATTTTTTATTGTCTTGTAATTCATTGATCTGTCCGTCTAAAAAGCGATGATCAAAATAGGAGTAATTATCTAAAAATAACATCCAGATTACAAAGAACAGCAAAACCCAGACATATTTATTGCCTAGATATCTGAACCATTTTTTGTCTTTATATGGATTTTTTATTTTCATTTTTTATAAACCTGTTGTTTCTTTTGAATTCGATTGGTCTTTTTAGCCCCGATAGAAGTGAAAATCCTTTTGTGCCGGGGTTCGGCACAAAAGATTGTAACGTATAGCGGGATTAGCTCCTAATTATTATGGTTTAAATTTACGATAAAAATTATGAAATTCTCTGATTAATTACAGCGCGAACTACATCAATTGCTACCGTATTGTATTTATCATTTGGAATAATAATATCTGCAAATGCTTTTGATGGCTCTATAAATTGCTCATGCATAGGTTTTAACGTGTTTTGATAACGATTTAAAACCTCATCGATATCACGTCCGCGTTCTGAAATATCTCTTTTTAAACGACGAATTAATCTTTCATCAGAATCTGCATGAACGAAAATTTTGATATCAAAAAGTTCACGTAATTCCGGATTTGTCAAAATTAAGATTCCTTCAACAATCATAACTTTTCTGGGATGTGTTGCCACTGTATCGTCAGTTCTGTTGTGTTTTATGAAAGAATAAACCGGCTGATCGATAGTTTCTCCCGCTTTTAAAGCTTTAAGATGTCTTACTAATAATTCAAAATCGATTGCACGCGGATGATCAAAATTAATTAATGCTCTTTCGTCAAATGATAAATTATCGGTTTGTTTATAGTACGAATCCTGAGAAATTACACCTACTTCAGTGTCTGGTAATTCGTTCATGATTTGGTGTACTACCGTTGTTTTTCCACTTCCTGTTCCTCCTGCAAGTCCAATAATGAGCATAAAATTTTTGTTTGATATTTGTTTGGCAAAAATAATAATTTAACTGAATTGCTAAACATATTAATTTATTTAACCATATAAGTAATGTAAGTAAATTTAAGCAAGCAAATATTTAAATAAAACGTTACTTAATTGAACTTATATCACTTATATGGTTAAAAGATTATTACTTATATGGTCAAAAAATAAAAAATCCCGAAAGTAAAAACCTTCGGGATTTGGTGCAATCAGTATAGTTTTAATAAAATATTCTGAATTTAGTAAGCACTTGTAATTATTTGTTCTTCTTTGCTTTAATCATCATTTCAAGCTGATCCCAAAGTTCTTCTGGAATTGCTTCTAATAAATTGAATTGTCCGGCACCTTTTAACCATTCACCGCCGTCAATCGTAATGACATCACCATTTACATAAGCAGAGAAATCTGATACTAAATAAGCCGCTAAATTGGCTAATTCCTGATGATCTCCCACACGTTTCAAAGGCACTTTTTTTGCCATGTCGAATTTTTCTGAAAGATCTCCCGGCAATAATCTATCCCAAGCACCTTTTGTTGGGAATGGTCCCGGAGCGATTGCGTTAGAACGAATTCCGTATTTTGCCCATTCTACAGCAAGACTTCTTGTCATGGCTAAAACCCCTGCTTTTGCAGTTGCACTTGGCACCACATAAGCAGAACCAGTCCAGGCATAAGTTGTTACAATATTTAAAATCGTTGCCGATGTTTGTTTGGTATCAATCCAGTGTTTTCCAAAGGCAAGCGTACAGTTTTTTGAACCTTTAAGTACGATATCTATAACAGTATCAAATGCATTTGCAGATAAACGTTCTGTTGGAGAAATAAAATTTCCGGCTGCATTGTTCAAAAGAACATCCACCTTTCCAAAAACTTTTAAAGTTTCATGAAGCATATTTTCTACTTCTTCATAATGACGAACGTCACATTGAAGCGGTAAACATTTTCCGCCAGTTTCACTTTCAAGCTCTGCCGCAGTAGTTTTCAGCTTTTCTAAATCTCTTGAAGTTATCGCAACTTGTGCGCCTAATTCAAGAAAATATTTAGTCATTGCTTTTCCTAAACCGCTTCCGCCGCCTGTAACTACAATGACTTTTCCCTTTAAAGCGTCGTCACGTAACATTTTATCTGTATAGCTCATACTTTTCTTTTTTTACAATATTAATTAAAAAAATAGGATGCACGCATAATATTGTTATAAAATTTTGATAAACTTTATATATCACATAGTTTTTTTGCGGCAGATTCTAAAGTAAAATCGTCTTTGGCAAAGCAAAAACGTATTAATTTTTGATCTTTATGATCGGAGTAAAAAGTTGAAATAGGAATCGCAGCAACGCCATGATTGATGATTAGATTTTTGCAGAAGGTTATATCATCTTCATTGGAAATATTGGCATAAGAAGCAACCTGAAAATAAGTTCCTTCACAGGGTTTTAATTCAAATTTGCTGTTTTTGAGAAGTTTTTGAAAGTAATCTCTTTTTTCCTGATAGAATTTTCCAAGCAAGTTTACATCAACAACATCTAAATATTCGCTGATCGCAAATTGTGAAATACTGTTTACGCTGAAAACTAAAAATTGATGCACTTTTTTGATTTCCTTCATTAAATATTCGGCAGCAATTGTGTAACCAATTTTCCAGCCTGTAATATGAAATGATTTCCCGAAAGAAGAAACCATAATACAGCGGTCTAAAAGAAAGCTTTTGGTATGTGCCGAGATATGTTTCTCTTCAAAAGTAATGTATTCATAAACTTCATCAGATAAAACAATGATATCTGGATATTTTGAAAGTATTTTTTCTAATTGAAGAAAATCAGCTTCTGTTAATATTTTTCCTGTTGGATTATGCGGATTGTTGATGATAATCATTCGGCTTTTCTCCGAACAAGCTTTTTCGATTGTCTCCCAATTTGGCGTATAATCGTCATTTAAAGCTACACGAACAGGTTTTGCTTTGCAAAGTAAAACAGGAGATTCATAAGAATCATAACTTGGATCGAGAATAATTACTTCGTCGTTTTCTTTTACCAAAGCTAAAATAGTAGTAAAAATCCCTTGCGTTGCGCCCGCTGTAACCAAAAGTTCTAAATCAGGATTGATTGTTCTACTATAAGATTCCTGAATTAACTTCGCAATTTTATTCATCAATGGCGGATAACCTGCCATCGGTGTATATTGATGTACATTTTCCTTTGATAATCTTGCAACAATATCTGTTAATCTTTCGTCAACAGGAAAATTAGGAAATCCCTGCGAAAGATTTATCGCATTGTATTCGGCTGCCATTTTTGACATTACCGTAAAAATGCTTGTAGTTACGTTTGGGAGTTTACTCATGTTGAAGTTTGATTAAGGGAAAACTTGTGTGAGAAAGCAGACAATATTAATTTACAGCTATTGGCATAGAGTACAAAACTCTAACGACCTTATCATTTTGTTTTCCAGGTGTCCATTTTGGAGATTCTTTTAACACTCTAATAGCTTCTGCACCCGTTCCATACCCAAGGTCTCTTAAGATTTTTATATCAGTTAAAGACCCATCTTTTTCGATAATAAAAGTGGCGTAAACCCTTCCTTTTAGATCCTTTTGTGGATTTTTATAATTGTCTTTTAAGTATTTATTTAAAGCTTCTTGACCTCCTGGAAATTCAGGTCTTACTTCTATACCTGCGGTATTGTAAACAGGGTTTTCATCCTCAATAACTTCTGAAACACGGTTGTTATTATTGCGCTCATAAAATTCTAGGGATTCATCTGAGTTAATACCGTTTACAGTTATAGGAAATGAATAATTCCATCTCACATATTTGTTGTCTCTTTTTGCAGGAGTCCATCTAGGAGATAATTTTAATACTCTAATTGCTTCTTCACCCGTCCCATATCCAATGTCTCTTAAAATTTTTATATCACTTAAAGTTCCATTTGTTTCAACTATAAAAGAGACATACACTTTTCCTTTTAAGTTTTTCACAATCGGCATTCTATAATTGTTTTTTATAAAATCATTATATAAAGCTTCTGGTCCGCCAGGGAACTCAGGTTGTGAATCCACGCGTGAATTTTTTGTACTGCTGTTGACTATTGCATCAGGATCTGATTTAATAGTTGGCTCTTTGTGTTGAGAAAAAGTACTTTGTATAAAACAAATTGAAATTAGGAATAAAATTTTTTTCATTATGAAGGTTTTGAGATTAGCTTACATTTTATGAATAATAAAAATCGTCGGGCGATTATGTAAATCTACTTTTAATTTTTTCCAATCCGAAATTTTCATTGTTTTAATAAATTCTGTTGGCAGCGTAATATCTGTCGCAATGCATAAATGTGTTGAAGGATTTACGATTTGAAGAATATCTTCAACTAATTTATTGTTTCTATAAGGCGTTTCAATAAAAATCTGTGATTGATTTTTATCCTGAGATAATTTCTCAAAATGTCTCAATGCCGATTTTTTCTCGTCTTTATCAATAGGTAAATAACCGTTGAAAGTAAAACTCTGACCGTTCATTCCAGAAGCCATCATAGCCAATAGGATAGAAGAAGGACCGACTAAAGGCACAACCTGAATTCCTTTTTCGTGTGCCAGTTTTACAATTACAGCGCCGGGATCAGCAACGCCCGGACATCCGGCTTCGCTCATTAATCCCATATTTTTTCCTTCTAACAAAGGTTTTATAAAATCTAAATGTTCGCTTGGTTCTGTTCTTTTATTTAAGGTAAAAAGTACCAATTCCGATTGTTTTTTTTCAGGATAAACTGCTTTTATAGATTTTCTGGCTGTTTTATCATTTTCAACAATATAGTGGTCAATAAGTTCTATTGCTCTTCTTACAGTCTGCGGTAAAACATCCATCGGATCGCTTTCGCCCATTGTGGTTGGAATTAAATATAGTTTTCCTAGGAGTTTCATTTTGAGATATTTTATAAATTAAAACAAAAAATGTATTTCAATTATATATTAAGGTATAATTGAAATACAAATTTAGTTATGAATGTTTTTCGATAAGTTTTTGTGCAATTATTTCAGAGACTTCATCCAGCATTTGATACACATTATCAAATCCGTTAGCGACTCCGTAATAAGGATCTGGAACATCTACATTTTCGTCTGGAAATAATTCGTTTAGAATAAGACGAACTTTATTTTTATGTTCTGGAGTTTTAGCAAGATGAAGGACGTCGCGTAAATTAGAGCTGTCCATGACGTAGATATAATCAAATTCGTCAAAATCTGAAGCTTTAAATTGTCTTCCTTTTTGACCGTCAATACATAAACCGTTTTTTTGGGCGACAGCAATCGAACGTTTGTCTGGAGCGTGGCCAATATGCCATGATCCTGTTCCGGCAGAATCAACAATAAATTTGTCTTTAGGTAATTTTGATGCTAAAATTCCTTCTGCTAAAGGAGATCTGCAGATATTTCCTAAACAAACCATTAAAACTTTTACTGGCATGATTCGCGTTTATAGCGTTAGTTTTTTGTTGATGTCTTCGACAAATTTTTTGAATTGTTTGTCTGTAGAAACTAAATTATCAACGGTTTTACATGCATGTAAAACGGTAGCGTGATCGCGGTCTCCAATTTGTGAGCCAATGTTTGCCAAAGAAGCTTTTGTAAATTTCTTTGCAAAAAACATAGCCAATTGTCTCGCCTGAACAACGTGTCTTTTTCTGGTTTTAGATTGAAGTGTTTCAATATCCAGCTGAAAATAATCAGACACAATTTTTTGGATATAATCGATAGAGATTTCTCTCTTTACGTTTTTAACAAATTTTTCAACTACACTTTTTGCTAATTCAATCGTCACTTCTTTTTTGTTGAAAGAAGATTGAGCGATTAAGGAAATAATAGCGCCTTCTAATTCTCTTACGTTAGATTTGATATTACGGGCAACATATTCTAAAATATCTTCTGGCATATCAACACCATCACGATATAAAATATTTTTTAAGATCGAGATACGGGTTTCATAATCAGGCTGGTGCAATTCTGCAGACAATCCCCATTTAAAACGAGATAATAAACGCTGCTCAATATCCTGCATGTCGACAGGAGCTTTATCAGAAGTTAAAATTACCTGTTTTCCGTTTTGGTGCAAATAATTGAAAATGTGGAAAAATACGTCTTGAGTTCCAGATTTTCCAGATAAAAACTGAACATCATCAATAATCAAAACGTCAATTAATTGGTAAAAGTGAATGAAATCATTACGATTATTCTTTTTAACCGAATCAATATATTGTTGTGTAAAAATCTCGGCAGAAATATATAAAACCGTTTTTTCAGGATATTTGTCTTTTACTTCAACACCAATAGCGTGTGCTAAGTGTGTTTTTCCTAAACCAACTCCTCCAAAAATCAATAACGGATTAAATGAAGTTCCTCCAGGTTTGTTGGCAACGGCCATACCAGCAGAACGGGCTAAACGGTTTGAGTCTCCTTCAAGGAAATTATCAAAGCTGTAATTAGGGTTTAACTGAGATTCAATTTTTAAATTTCTGATACCCGGAATTACAAACGGATTCTTAAGTTCAGGATTTAAGTTTTTAAACGGAGCGTCAACTTCTTGCGGTTTCATAGGAACTCTGTTAGAACTTGGCAGCTGCTCGGTAAACGGCTGTTTATTTCCATAAGTGTTCTCCATTTTAATTTTATAGAGTAACTTTGCGTTTTTTCCCAGTTCTTTGGTAAGCGCAACTTTCAATAATTTTACGTAATGCTCTTCGAGCCATTCGTAGAAAAATTTACTTGGTACTTGAATATATAACGCGTTGTCGGTTAGCTCAACTGATTTGATTGGTTCAAACCAAGTTTTGTATGCTTGATCTTGAATATTGTCCTTTATAAAAGACAAACAGTTTTCCCATACCGATTGAGCAGTTTTAGTCATAGATTCAAATAAATTTTTTTATTATTGATAAAGATTCTCCTATAAAATAGGAGCAAAATTTTTCCGTTTTTCAGGATAACAAATATGTGAACAAATTTCTGTAAAAAAAAATATTTTGGTATCTAATTTTATAAAAAAAAGTTGTAAGAGAACTTCAGTAATTTTAATTTTTTTAATGTATAAATAATGAAAAATCATCAAACGCAAGTGCGTGTTCGTTACTCCGAAACAGACCAAATGGGGGTCGTTTATCACGGAAATTATGTGCCCTATTTTGAAATTGGCCGCGTGGAATGGCTTAGGAATAAAGGGATTTCATATGCAAGTATGGAAGAAAGCGGAATTGGACTCCCGATTGTTTCCATGCAAATCAATTATAAAAAATCAGCGCGTTATGATGAGCTTTTAACAATTCATACAACATTCAAAAGTCAGTCGTCTGTTAAGATTGAATTCGACTGCGAAATCTATAATGAAGCAAATGAGTTATTAACAACTGCAGTATTTATTTTAGTATTTATTTCGTTAAAAACGGGTCGCCCAACTGCCCCTCCAGATTATATTTTGGAATTGTTTAAAACGCTAACGTAATTGTTAAAACGAAGCACGTTTTTATACTAAATTACACAATTTTAATATCGATTTCAAACATTAAATCAAAAATGTCGAATATAGATTCGGCATTTTTTTTGCGTGTTTTGGTCATTATCTTGCCAATTGGCAGTCCGGACCCTTCATCGATTTCCATTTCCTGAGAAATTATGTCCAGCTTTTTTTCCTTTATAACACGCATTACCTTGTTCATGTTTTTGTAATCAAAGGAAATTAAAAACTGCACATCAATTGTTTTTTCAACAATTTCACAAATTTCTAATGTCATTTGCGCTGTTGTTCTATAAGCAGCAATTAAACCGCCAACGCCTAATTTTGTACCGCCAAAAATACGAACCACAACTACAAGTATATTGGTTACGCCAAAAGATTGTATTTGTCCATATATAGGCGCACCGGCAGTATTACTTGGTTCTCCATCGTCGTTGGCACGATAAGAAATTTTTGGAGCCGTACCCAATTGATAAGCGTAACAATAATGTACAGCATGCGGATGAAGTTTTCTTAAGTCTTCAATAATCGGTTTTACTTCATCCTCAGTTTCTATAGGAAATGCATAACCAAAGAATTTGCTTCCTTTTTCCTTAAAAAGAACTTCCTCAGATTCACTGGCAATGGTTTGATACGTATCGTTATATTCCAAATCTTATATTCTAAATTGTTTTGTTTTTTGCCACGAATTCCACGAATTTTTCACGCAGATTCTGCAGATTTAGTTTGTATTATAATCTGCGTAGATCAGCTTAAATCTTTTTAAATCTGCGTGAAAAAATCATTCTAATCTTAAAATCTGTGTGAATCTTTTTAATCTGTGGCTAAATATATTAAAGTATGTTTTTATCAAACAAATCAACAACATCTTCCTGTCCAACTTGTAAATTCCAAACATGCAAACCTAATGCTGCAGCGGCATCAGTATTTTCTTTTTTATCATCAACAAATAACGTTTGCTCAGGAATTAAATTATGTTCATCGATTAAATGTTGAAACGACTCAGCATTTGGTTTTCGTTTTCTGATTTCAAATGAAAAATGAACTTTCTCAAAACAATTATAGAAATCAGTATAAAAAGGAATGCCAACCGTTTTTTCAAAAGTAGCAATATGAATAGCATCCGTATTACTTAATAAAAACAAACGGTATTTTTTAGAAAGCTCTTTTAAGAAATCTAATCGATAAGAAGGGAAATCAGCTAAAACCGCATTCCAGGCTTTTAGGATTTCTTCAATAGAAGCATTTGGAAGCTGTTTTTGAAATCCGCCTACAAAGTCATCGTATGAAATATCTCCGGTTTCAAACAATAAATTCAAACGGTCAAGTTCGGCATTCCATTCTGTTAAGCCTAAATTTTGCAAACTTGAAATCGTTCCTTGTTTGTCTAAATTGATAAAAATATCTCCAAAGTCAAAAATTATCGTATCAATCATGGTTTCTTACGTATATTAATTCGTCGTTTTGAATATAAGTTTTAATGGCATTTTTCTTTTGAAGTTTTGGTGCTTTTGTACCTTTTTCAAAAATATTTTTTCCAACAAAAAATCTGGCTTCATCCCAAATGTTTTGATCTATAAAAGACTGCAAAGTCTGTCTTCCGCCTTCAATAATTATAGATTGAATTTGATGCTGATATAAAACAGATAAAATATTCTCAATCATTTTTTTATTAAAATCTATCTTTTCAAAAATCGTGTTTTCAGTCGAAACATTATTTTCAAATTTCGAAAATACAATCGTTTTTACACTGTCATCAAAAACAAAACTATTTTTTGAAATTCGATTGTTTTGATCTAAAATCACCCGAACCGGATTATTTCCTGACCAATCACGAACATTTAATTTCGGATTATCATCAACAATTGTCTGCGTGCCAGCTAAAATAGCCTGCTCTTCACTTCGCCATTTATGAACCAATTGTCTGGAATATTGATTAGTAATCCAAACTGGTTTACGTTCCTGATTTTCTTGTTTTTCGGGAGCTAAAAATCCGTCCTGACTTTCTGCCCACTTTAATATAATATAAGGTCTCTTTTTTTGATGAAAAGTAAAAAAACGTTTGTTGAGCTCGTTGCATTCATCTTCTAAAATGCCTACGGTTACATTTGCTCCGGCCTCAACCAATTTTTTAATTCCTTTTCCGGCTACTCTTTCATTAGGATCAACCGTTCCAATAACCACATTAGGAATTTCATTTGCAATAATTAAATCACAGCAGGGAGGCGTTTTTCCAAAATGCGAGCAAGGTTCTAAACTCACATAAATAGTTGCTTTTTTTAATAGCGACTTATTTTTTACAGATCGAACCGCATTTACTTCGGCGTGTGGTTCGCCTGCTTTTTTGTGCCAGCCTTCGCCAATAATTTTATCTTCATAAACAATTACACTGCCTACCATTGGGTTTGGATAAGTTGTTCCAAAACCATTTTTAGCAAGTTCAATGCATCGTTTGATATATTTCTCATGTATATTCACCCTGCAAAAGTAATTATTTTTGAGTTTTGAGTCTAATATTGCAATTATTGTTGTGAAACAAAACAAAATGTTATGAAACTATCGGAAAAGTATTTTTATTTTTGTAGATACAAGTGAAGAAATAAAATGAGAAATTGGATTATCAGAAAAATTGAAAAAGAAGACAATCAAGCAGTTGCAAAATTAATACGATCTGTTTTTGATGAAATGGAAATTCCAAAAGTAGGAACCGCTTACGAAGATCCGTATTTAGATTTAATGTTTGAAGAATACAATAAACCGCAATCAGTCTATTTTGTAGTTGAAAGTGAAGGCAAAATTTTAGGCTGTGCCGGAATTGCACCGTTAGAAAATGGAGATCCTAAAATTTGTGAATTGCAAAAAATGTATTTTTTACCAGAAGTTCGCGGACTAGGAATTGGAAGTAAAATGATGGATAAATGCTTAGAACAGGCAAGAATTTTTGGTTTTGAAAAATGTTACATAGAAACAATGCCGTTTATGCATGCCGCACAAAAATTATATAAAAAATCAGGTTTTGAATATTTAGATGCACCAATGGGTTGTACCGGGCATAATTCTTGCCCTGTCTGGATGTTGAAAAATTTGCAGAACTAATTGTAATGAATTGGTTTTGTGAAATATTTATGTGAAGAATAATTAGCTTTGGCTGAAAAATAATACGCAATAAACGTAATGAAAATCAAACAATATCGTACTCAGTTTATTAAAGAGTTAGCTCCTTTGTACGATGCGTACGAAGCAGAAAGTTTTTTCTATTTAATTTTAGAAGATAAACACAGGCTGCGTCAAATAGATTTAGCTTTAAATCACGAATTATTTTTTTCTGAGTCTGATTTTGCTATTTGGGATTTATTATTAGCACAGCTAAAAAAAGAAGTTCCAATTCAGTATTTATTGGGTAAAACCAGTTTTTACGGTTTAGAATTTGAAGTAAACGAAAATGTTTTGATCCCGAGACCGGAAACTGAAGAGTTAGTTGAATGGATTATTAACGAAAATAAACCATTTGATAAAACCAAAAAACTGAAAATCCTTGATATCGGGACCGGAAGCGGCTGTATTGCTATTTCGCTGGCTAAAAACCTGCCAAATGCAGATGTTTATGCGATGGATGTTTCAAAAAAAGCGATTGAAACAGCAAAACGAAATGCTAACAGAAATAAGGTTGATGTTACTTTTATGTTTCAGGATATTTTAGAAACAGAAGAATTGAAATGTCAATTTGATGTAATTGTTTCAAACCCGCCTTATGTGCGAAATCTTGAAAAAGAAGAAATCAAGAAAAATGTTCTCGATTACGAACCGCATTTGGCATTGTTTGTAGACGATAATGATGCGCTGGTTTTTTATAGAAAAATAGCTTCTTTAGCACATAATAATCTCTTAGAAAGCGGACAATTATATTTTGAGATCAATCAGTATTTAGGAAAAGAAATGATCGATTTATTAGGTAAAATGGATTTTATAAACATCGATCTCCGCAAAGATATCTATGATAACGACCGCATGATCTCCTGCAAGGTTTCCAAAACCTTGTAGGTGTTATTTTAGCAGTGGAATATGAAATTACAAATCAGAAACTTTAACACAAATCAAATATCTGAAAGATTTGACATCGTAATTCCTGCTGACGATTCTTCAGATTTAAAGGTTTCCTATGTTGATTTTGAGTTTGATGAAGAACCAAACTATAACATCACTGCTAAATTTTTTCTTAATGAAAATAATGATGAATTAATTGAATTTAACTTTGTTTATTTCAAAAATATAGATCTAATTTTCTTCAGATTCATTTATCAATGGGGAATAATTGATTTGAAAAATAGAAGATTGAAAAGAAATGTAATTGATTACTCCTTAGATTTTCCTTTTTTTTATCTGCATGAAAATTGTATTTTAATTGTAGATGATCTATTTGCTGAAACTACAACATTTGATGGTGAGACAATAGATACAATTGTAAATGAGCAGCCTCATGAAATAATTGAGTTCGAGGATTATTTTGAATTTGATATAATAGGAGTTGAGAAAAGAAAACTTATGAAAACTAGTTCAGATTCCTGCAAGGTTTCCAAAATCTTGTAGGTTTAAATTAGATAGATGATGAAAATAAAATACCTACAAGGTTTTGGAAACCTTGCAGGAAACGTGAAGATTACTCATATCGCAAAGCCTCAATAGGATCTAATTGCGAAGCTTTAATTGCTGGATATAAACCGGAAACAATGGCAACCATAAAGCTGGTTCCAAAAGCGGCAAAAATTGCCATCCACGGAATCACGAAAGCAAAACTCATTGCGGCTGCAAAAGCGAAACCTATCAGAATTCCTAGCACAATTCCAACCAAACCGCCAATTTGTCCAATTAATAAAGTTTCAATAAAAAACTGAACAGAGATTGTGACTTTTGTTGCACCCAAAGCTTTACGAACACCGATTTCGCGAGTTCGTTCTGTAACCGAAACAATCATAATATTCATTAAAGCAATTGATGAACCTAAAATGGTGATAACAGAAATAATCCACGATGCCCAGCCTAAGTATTTTGTAATTCCTAAAATTCTGTTGATTAAATCATCGCTTCGGCCAATTCCAAAATTATTATCACGAACCGGACTTAGTTTTCGAACTCTTCGCATCGTACTTGTTGCATTGTCAATCGCTTGGTCTAGAAGTTCTTTTTTAGAAACCATAACACTTATAGTGTAGTTAATATTTGGAGCCGTAAATAAAGAACGTGCCACCTGAATAGGAATTAAGACACGTAAATCCTGACTGTTTCCAAATGTTGAACCTTTTTCTTTTAAAACTCCAATAACTTTAAAACGGGCACCGCGAATTGAAATTACTTTATCAATTGGGTTCACATCTTTTAATAAACCTTTTTCAAAATCAGAACCCACAATGCAGGAATACGTATTGTTGTCAATATCAAACTGATTGAAAGAACGCCCTATAGTAGTTTCTAAACCGGAGTTTGAAATAAAATGTTCGTCAACGCCTACGACCGTAATTTCAGGATCTGTTTTGGTATCTAAATATTTTACTTCGGCTTTTGATGTTGCTGTAAAGGAAAGAGAAGTTTCGGTAAAAGGATATTTGTATTTGTTTTTAAAAGCAACTGCTTCAGGATAAGAAATAATTGGATTTATGATTTCTCGTTCGTTTCCACCGCGGTTACGAACCGTATTTTCATATTGATTGATGTTAAAAGTATTCGCTCCCATCGAAGCAAAATTGGTCGAAACCGTGTTTTCAAGTGCCGTTACAACAGTTAAAATTCCAACCAAAGCGGTAATTCCGATAGCAATAATTAAAACAGTAAGAATGGTTCGCAGCAATTGAGTTTTGATAGAACCAAAAGCAATTCGGATATTTTCTTTAAATAATTTTAGCATCATGACCAATTTGTCACGAAAATACGGTTTTTGTTACAAGTTTGTTTTCGAACCGCTATTATTTATTTTAAAAAGTAAGATATTTGCAGTCGATTTTAAATTAAGTCGAAAGTTGGAAAGTCATAAAGTCGAAAGTGTAAAAACCAACAATCAAAAAAAATCTAAAAATAAAATAATTTTAAAGCTTTTAGATTTTAGATCTCAAAGAAATCTAAAATCTAAAATCAACAATCTAATAATATTAAATCAAAATGGCTTCAAAACCAAGTATTCCACAAGGGACAAGAGATTTTTCGCCTGCCGAGGTGTCAAAACGTCAATATATTATTCAGACGATAAAAACTAATTTTGAGAAATTTGGTTTCCAGCCGATAGAAACTCCTTCGTTTGAAAACTCAGATACTTTGATGGGAAAATACGGGGAAGAAGGAGATCGTTTGATTTTTAAAATCCTGAATTCAGGTAACTTTTTCTTCAATAAAAATAAAATTGAATTACCGGAATCTATAGAGTCGCTGCAAGTTAATTCTGCTGAAACTATTGATTTGAGCCAAAGAATTGAGCTAAATAAATTTACAGGAAGAATTTCAGAAAAAGCATTGCGTTATGACTTAACAGTTCCGTTTGCAAGATACGTGGTACAACACCAAAACGAAATTGAATTTCCTTTTAAAAGATACCAAATTCAACCAGTTTGGAGAGCTGACAGACCGCAAAGAGGACGTTACAGAGAATTCTATCAATGTGATGCCGATGTTGTGGGTTCAACATCACTTTGGCAGGAAGTAGAATTAGTTCAGTTATATGATACGGTTTTTACATCTTTAGGTTTAGAAGGCGTAACGATCAAAATCAATAACAGAAAAATATTATCTGGAATCGCTGAAGTTATCGGTGCTTCAGATAAATTAATTGATTTTACAGTTGCTCTTGATAAATTAGATAAAATTGGAGAAGATGGCGTAAAGAAAGAAATGATCGAAAAAGGTGTTTCTGAAACAGCGCTGGTAAAAGTACAGCCGCTTTTTAGTTTTACCGGAACTTTCGCAGATAAAATTAAGCAGCTTTCAGAATTATTAGCTTCATCAGAAGAAGGAATGAAAGGTGTTGAAGAATTGAAATTTATTTGTGACAATGTTGCAGTTTTAGGATTGTCAAGCGCAATTTTAGATCTTGATGTGACTTTGGCACGCGGATTAAATTATTATACCGGAGCTATTTTTGAAGTTGGAGCGCCAAAAACGGTTTCAATGGGTTCTATTGGCGGAGGCGGAAGATACGACGATTTGACGGGTATTTTTGGTTTAAAAAATATGAGCGGTGTCGGAATCTCTTTCGGATTGGATCGAATTTATTTAGTTTTAGAAGAATTACAATTGTTTCCGGAAACAGTTGCAGCAACTTCAAAAGCAATATTTATCAATTATGGAGATAAAGAAGCTTTGTATGCTTCAAAAGCCATTCAGAAATTAAGACAAGAAAATATAAAAGTAGAATTGTATCCAGATAATGTAAAAGTGGGAAAACAATTTCAATATGCAGATAAACGCTTGATTCCGTTTGCAGTAATTGCAGGCGATCAGGAAATTGCATCAGATTCTTACGCCTTAAAGAATTTAGTGACTGGCGAGCAGGTTTCGGTTGATTTCGAAGGATTGAAAAATGCTTTGTTAGGTTAACTATTTGAAGCGAAGTTTTTTTGCCACAGATTACACGGATTAAAAGGATTTTTTGTTTCACGCAGATTGGGCAGATTTTAGCAGATTTAATTTGATTTTTATATTAAATAAATCTGCTTTAATCTGCCTAAATCTTTTTAAAATCTGCGTGAAATAAAAATTTTTAGTAACAAACGAATAGATTTCGAAGGATTGAAAAATGCTTTGTTAGGTTAACTATTTGAAGCGAAGTTTTTTTGCCACAGATTACACGGATTAAAAGGATTTTTTGTTTCACGCAGATTGGGCAGATTTTAGCAGATTTAATTTGATTTTTATATTAAATAAATCTGCTTTAATCTGCCTAAATCTTTTTAAAATCTGCGTGAAATAAATTTTTTAGTGAAAAGTAAATATATTTTGACGGATTGAAAAAAACTTTGTTAGGTTAACTATTTGGAACGAAGGTTTTTGTCTCAGATTGTGAAAATTTAAAGGATTTTCTTTTTAAATCTCTGCGTGAAATAGTTGCTGGGAAAGAAAAAAAACTTTTAATTTGCCGACCTTAAGTTACAAGTTACGGGCGTAGTTCAAGGGTAGAATAGCGGTCTCCAAAACCGTTGATGGGGGTTCGAATCCCTCCGCCCGTGCAATATTTTTTTACCGCAAAGAACACAAAGGTTTTTGCCAAGAATACTTAAAAACATAAAGTTCGCAAAGCTAAATCAATACAAAGCTTTGCGAACTTTGTCCTTTTTAAAAAGCTTAAGAGTAAAAAAAACTTAGCGTTCTTTGCGCTATTTTTTCAAGATAAAAAAGCATAAAAAAAAAGCTTCGTCTCTGTAAGGCGAAGCTTTTTTTAATATAAGGTAAACTTGAATTAATAATTATTTAGAGGCCTTAGCCAACCCTTAAATTCAATTTTGATAGGTAATAATTTATGTTCCCAATTTGGATACCAAATATACGACAAACTAAATCGTAATAGTCTTAAAATTATAATAAATTTTTATTGCCTATTTTCGCTTTTTAAAACACTCATATTTAATAAAGTGACAATTTGACATTTTAGAAGATTTGGCAGTACTTTTGCAATCCAACAAAAAGAAATAAAAATGAAGTTTAAGAATATTTTTAAAAATAAAAGTAATATGACTACTGAAAATACAGAATTCGATCAGGAATTAGACGATGTAACGTTAGAGAACAATGCCAACGGTGAGCAGTTAATTGTTGAAGAATTAAGTGTTGAAGAGCAATTAGCTCAAGACTTGGCAAAGGAAAAAGATAAGTTTTTGAGATTATTTGCCGAATTTGAAAATTACAAAAAAAGAACTTCAAAAGAGCGTATCGATTTGTTTAAAACTGCAAATCAAGAAGTTTTGTTAGCAATGCTTCCTGTTTTAGATGATTTTGACAGAGCGATTGTAGAAATCAACAAATCTGAAGATGAAACCTTAACAAAAGGTGTGGAGTTGATTCATGAAAAGCTTAAAAGTACTTTAGTTTCTAAAGGTTTAGAGCAAGTTGAAGTAAGAGCAGGTGATGCTTTTAATGCTGATTTTGCTGAGGCAATTACCCAAATTCCGGCTCCGTCTGATAAATTAAAAGGGAAAATTGTTGATGTTATTGAAAAAGGATACAAATTAGGAGACAAAATTATTCGTTTCCCTAAAGTAGTAATCGGAAACTAAAAAATACAAACAGAAGTTTCAGATGCCAGTTTTAAATTGGGTTTTGGAATTTTTGGATTTGGAATTTAAACCTAACTATGAAAAAAGATTTTTACGAAATACTAGGCATTTCAAAAAATGCTGACGCTGCCGAAATAAAAAAAGCATATAGAAAAAGTGCGCTTAAATACCACCCTGATAAAAATCCAGGCGACAAAGAGGCAGAAGAAAACTTTAAATTAGCTGCTGAAGCTTATGAAGTTTTAAGCGATCCAAATAAAAAAGCTAAATATGATCAGTACGGACATCAAGCATTTGATGGTTCTGGCGGATTTGGCGGTGGTCACGGAGGTATGAATATGGATGACATTTTCAGCCAGTTTGGTGACATTTTTGGTGGCGGTTTTGGCGGTTTTGGCGGCGGAGGCGGAGGTCCTCGTCGCGCTAAAGGAAGCAATCTTCGAATTAAAGTAAAACTTACTTTAGAAGAAATTGCAAATGGTGTTGAGAAAAAAGTAAAAGTAAAACGTAAAGTTCAGGCAAAAGGTGTAACGTATAAAACTTGTACGACTTGTAACGGTCAAGGTCAGGTAATGCGTGTAACCAATACCATTTTAGGAAGAATGCAGTCAGCATCAACATGTCCTACTTGTGGTGGTTCTGGTCAAATTTTAGATAAAAGACCTTCTGAGGCAGATGCACAAGGAATGGTTCAGGAAGATGAAACAGTATCAATCAAAATCCCGGCAGGTGTTACTGACGGAATGCAGTTGAAAGTTTCAAACAAAGGAAACGATGCGCCAGGAAATAGTATTCCGGGTGATTTGATCGTTGCCATTGAAGAAGTAGAACACGAATTCTTAAAACGTGAAGGTGAAAACATTCACTTTGATTTATATATCAGTTTCCCAGAAGCAGTTTTAGGAGTTTCAAAAGATATTGAAGCTATCAACGGAAAAGTTCGTATTAAGCTGGAAGAAGGAATTCAATCTGGAAAAATCTTAAGATTAAAAGGAAAAGGAATTCCAAGTTTAAACGGTTACGGAAGCGGAGATTTATTAGTTCATGTAAATGTTTGGACACCAAAAACATTAAACAAAGAACAAAAACAATTCTTTGAAAATGCTTTAAATGACGAGCATTTTATACCAAGCCCTGAAAAATCAGAAAAATCATTTTTTGAAAAAGTAAAAGATATGTTCTCATAATCTAAACTTTTCTAAAATGTTTAAATAAATTTAAAACCCATTCTAAACATAAATAGAATGGGTTTTTTGTGTATTATTATGCAGATTCGCTAGTAATTATTTACTTTTACAGACTGTTGGTAAAAATAACAAAAGCCAGCGCAAGAAAATCCAAAAAAACAAAATGAGCAACTTACTCGAAGTACATAAAGTCGTAAAACAATATGGCGATTATGTAGCGCTTAACGAAGTTTCATTAAATGTGCCAAAAGGCAGTATATATGGACTTTTAGGTCCTAATGGAGCTGGAAAAACTTCCCTAATCAGAATCATCAATCAAATTACAATGCCAGACAGCGGCGAAGTAATTTTAGATGGAGAAAAACTGCAGCCAAAACACGTACAGACAATTGGTTATCTTCCGGAAGAAAGAGGATTATACAGCTCGATGAAAGTGGGGGAACAATGCTTATATCTTGCACAAATGAAAGGACTTTCAAAAGCCGAAGCCAAAAAGCAATTGGATTATTGGTTTGACCGCTTAGGGATTCAAGGCTGGTGGAATAAAAAAATTCAGGAACTTTCTAAAGGAATGGCACAGAAAATTCAGTTTGTAGTTTGTGTTTTACATAAACCAAAATTGTTAATTTTTGATGAGCCTTTCTCAGGTTTCGATCCTGTAAATGCCAATGTTATAAAAGATGAAATTTTGGCATTAAAAGAGCAGGGTTCAACCATTATTTTTTCGACACACAGAATGGAAAGTGTAGAAGAACTTTGCGATCATATTGCTTTAATTCACAAATCAAATAAACTGATTGAAGGAAAAGTGGGCGATGTAAAACGTCAGTTTAAAACCAACAGTTTTGAAGTTGGAATCCTGACCAATAATGTTGAAGGTTTGATGTACGATATTACACAAAAGTTTACCGTTTCACCTGCGAATTTTAAATCCTTAAATGATGATTTAAAATTAAACATTCAAATAGGAAATGCAGCACCAAACGAATTATTAAATATCCTGACACAACGCGGACAAGTAACGCATTTCGTAGAAAAAATTCCAAGTGTAAACGATATTTTTATTCAAACAGTTACAGAGAATAAAGTTTAGATTTCAGATTTTAGATTTTAGAGTGAAGGCCTAAAATCTAAAAATCTAAAGTCAACAATCTAAAATCTAAAATCAAGAAATGAGTATTATTTCATTAATTATAAAAAGAGAATTTATTGCCAAAGTCCGCAATAAATCTTTTGTTGTCATGACTTTTTTGAGTCCGCTTTTATTTGTTGCGATAGCCGTTTTTATAGGTTATTTAAGCACGATGAAAGCCGAAACAAAACGTATCGCGATACATGACGAAACCGGACTTTTTGCTGCCGATTTTTTAAAGGAAAATAAAAAAGGTGCCGAATTCAAATATCTGAATTTATCTGAAATTGATGTAAAAGCTTTAAAAGACAGCATTACAAAAGAAAATTTCAGCGGATTAATTGTCATTCCAAAAACAAATAAAACAAAAGATTTAGAAAGTAAAATTGAGTTTATTTCGAATAACAGTCCAAGTATTTCTTTTATAGAAGGCACGCAGAAAATCATCGGAACAAAAATTACCAAACTAAATCTCGAAAGCGCCAAACTAGATACACTTGCAATTCAAAAAGCACAGTCAGATGTCAATATTCATTTAGTTAAAGCTTCAGGAGAAGAAAGTTTAAAAGGATTAAATGAAATAAAAATCGCAATAGGCGGTGCATTCGGTTATTTGATTATGATGTTTATCATCATTTACGGAAATATGGTAATGCGAAGCGTAATCGAAGAAAAAACAAACCGAATTATCGAAATCATTATTTCATCTGTAAAACCATTTGAGTTAATGATTGGTAAAATCGTTGGAACTTCTCTTGCGGGAATTTTACAATTTATAATTTGGGCTATTATTGGTTTAGGATTAATGTTTGCGGCCTCGGCATTTTTTGGTATAAATATTAGGCCGGGATCAAATATTCCGCCTGTATTAATGCAATCAGTGGAACATAATTTTTCTGGAATATTACAAATGGGATTAAGAGAAGCATGGAATTTACCCATTGCAAGTATTTTAATTGGATTTATAATTTATTTTATTGGAGGTTATTTTCTATACAGTTCGTTTTATGCCGCAATTGGAGCCGCTGTTGACAATCAAACCGATTCACAGCAATTTTTACTGCCAATATTAATGCCGTTAATTCTGAGTGTATATATCGGATTTTTTACGGTTGTAAACGATCCGCACGGAACTGTTGCCGTTGTATTCTCCATGATTCCGCTTACATCACCAATAGTTATGTTAATGCGTATTCCGTTTGGCGTGCCGTGGTGGCAAATCGCAATTTCGGTATCATTATTGTTTGCTGCCTTTTTCCTTGTCGTTTGGTTCGCAGCAAAAATTTACCGAGTAGGTATTTTAATGTACGGTAAAAAACCAACTTGGAAAGAGCTATATAAATGGTTAAAGTATTAAATTCCAATTCTCAAAGAATGGGAATAAATACCAAATTCCAATAATTGGATTTTGGAATTTTTAAAATTGAAAATTACGAAGAATGAGTAGGATACTAATAATTGAGGACGAAGCAGCGATTAGAAGAGTTTTGGTAAAAATATTATCAGAAGAAAATGATACCTATCAGGTTGATGAAGCCGAAGATGGGGCTGCGGGTCTTGAAAAAATAAAAAATAACGATTACGATTTGGTTTTGTGCGATATCAAAATGCCAAAACTGGACGGTGTTGAGGTTTTAGAAGAAGTAAAAAAAATAAAACCGGAGATTCCGATGGTTATGATTTCAGGTCATGGCGATATGGAAACCGCAATTCATACCATGCGTTTGGGCGCTTTTGACTATATCTCAAAACCACCAGATTTAAACCGTTTATTGAATACGGTTCGTAATGCTTTAGATAAAAAACAATTAGTTGTTGAGAATAAAATTCTAAAGAAAAAAGTCAGCAAAAATTACGAAATGATTGGCGACAGCGAATCTATTAATCATATTAAAGTGATGATTGATAAAGTAGCTCAAACCGAAGCCAGAGTTTTAATTACGGGACCAAACGGAACCGGAAAAGAATTAGTAGCGCATCAATTACACGAAAAAAGCGAACGCGCTAATTTCCCTTTAATTGAAGTAAACTGTGCGGCGATTCCGAGTGAATTGATCGAAAGTGAATTATTTGGACACGTAAAAGGTGCTTTTACATCAGCAGTTAAGGATCGTGCCGGAAAGTTTGAAGCAGCAGATAAAGGAACTATTTTCTTAGATGAAATTGGAGATATGAGCCTTTCGGCGCAAGCCAAAGTTTTACGTGCGCTTCAGGAAAGTATGATTACAAGAGTTGGTGCCGATAAAGACATTAAAGTTGATGTTCGTGTGGTTGCCGCAACCAATAAAGATTTAAAAACAGAAATCGCCGAAGGCCGTTTCCGTGAAGATTTATACCATCGTCTGGCTGTAATTTTAATTAAAGTTCCGCCATTAAATGAAAGACGTGACGATATTCCGGCTTTGATAAGGCATTTTGCAGAGAAAATTGCATCAGAGCAAGGAAATGTGGTTAAGGTATTTTCGGCGCAAGCCATACAATTATTACAGGAATACGATTGGACAGGAAATATTCGTGAACTTCGAAATGTTGTCGAAAGATTAATCATTTTAGGAGGAAACGAAATCTCTGAAGGCGACGTGAAAATGTTCGCAAGCAAATAGATGGTGCTTCGCGCTGTAGGCTTTAAGCTTTAGGCTTTAAGCTTTTAAAATATAGATAACTTTTGCTTACAGCCTATGGCTTATAGCTTAAAGCTTAAAAAAATGAAACTAAAAAAAATAAACGAGAAATTACAAGACGCTTTAATTGAAAATGGATTAACAGAAGCAAATGTTTTGCAGCTGGAAACTTTTTCGACCATAAAAAGTGGTGCGGATTGTATTGTTATTTCTCCAGAAAAAAGCGGAAAATCAACTACAATTGTTTTGAATGTGATTCAGCAATTGGCTGGAAAAAATGAAGAATCACCACGTGCTTTGATTATTGTTGAAGACAAAGCAAAAGTGCTTGAAATGGAAGAGCTTTTTGAGAAATACGGGAAATATACGAATCTCGAAGTGTATGGTGTTCATGACAAAGGCGATATGGATTATGATAAAAATTACGTTTCTACCGGAATTGATGTTTTAATTGGAACGCCAAATAAATTGAGCGATATGTTTTCTACTGCAGGTTATAATGTAAACCGTTTGAAAATGTTTATCCTTGATGATGCAGATCCTATTTTGAAATTGCGCCATGAAACTAAAATCATGCGTATTTCTAACAGTATTGCCAAAACGCAGCGTTTAATTTTTGCTGAAACTTTGACAGAACGCATCGAAATTTTGGCAGATAAAATGTTATTGGAACCTTATTTATTTGATATGGATGAAGAAGGCGAGGAGGAACTGGATGAAGAAGAAGACGATATTGAAGAAGAGTAAATAGTCGCAGTTTTCAGTCACAGTTTGCAATAAGAAAAACTGTAAACTGTGACTGAACTGAAAACTAAATAATAATACATGGAAATATTAAAAACGTTTAAATTCTTGTCAATCGTACTTTTGTGCTTTTTTCTGATTATTTATTTTTTGATAATTTCGTATGTTTATTTTAATCAGGTTGAGTTGATTTTTCATAGTTCGAGATTGCCAAAAGATTACAAGTTTGATTATCAGCAAAAGTTCGAAGAAATAAACATCAAATCATTTGATGGAACTATTCTTAACGGATTATTATTTAAGGCTGAAAATTCTAAAGGACTCGTTTTTTATCTTCATGGAAATGCCGGAACGCTTGAAACCTGGGGTAAAATTGCAAAAGTATATACTTCATTAGGATACGATATTTTTATTTTAGATTACAGAAGTTTCGGGAAAAGCGAAGGCGAAATCGAAAATGAAGAACAATTGTCAAAAGATATTACGATTGTGTATCAGTCGATGACGAAAAGATATCCAGAAGATAAAATCATAATTGCCGGATATTCGATAGGTTCCGGATTTGCGGCTAAATTAGCTTTTGAAAATAAACCAAAAGCTTTACTGCTGCAGGCGCCGTATTATAATTTTTTAGAATTATCAAGTAAACGAGTACCAATGTTTCCGGACTTTATGAAAAAGTTTAGTTTAGAAACCAATATATATCTTCCGAAGATAAAAGCTCCAATTTATATTTTTCATGGAACGGCAGACCAATTAATTCCTTTTGAGAATTCAGTCGGTTAAAAAAACTTTTGAAATCAAATGCTGTTTTTTATCCATTAAAAAATCAGGAACATATTGGAGTAAATGAAAATGAAGATTTTCAAAATCAATTAAAAACAATACTAGAATAGATTAATAATTAATAAAATAAAATGTCATGGGATTAATGAAGGTGTTTTCAGGAAGCGAAGTATTAGCAATTGCTTTGCAGGAAAGATTAGAGGAAGCCGGCGTAGAAACTGTAAAAAAAGATAATATTCAATCAGCTCGTTTAGGAGGTTTTGGCGGTACAGATTTAGCCGTTGAGGTTTTTATTCAGGAAACAGATTTTGCAAAAGCAAATCCGGTTATTGAAGAATTTAGAATGAGTATTTAGATAGTATTCAGTGTTCAGTAGTTAGTGTTCAGTCACGGTTTTGATGCTGAACACTGTAAACTGTAAACTGAACACTAAGTACTAAACACTGAAAAAATATGCAATACAAAATGTTAGTTCTCGACATGGATGATACCTTGTTGACAGACGACCACAAAATTTCTGATTTAAATAAAAAAGTTTTATTAGAAGCACAGGCAAAAGGCGTTTATGTTGTTTTGGCTTCGGGAAGACCAACATCGGCTATGATTGCTTACGCTAAAGAGCTGGAATTGGATTTGAATGATTCTTATATGATTTCTTTTAACGGTGCAATTATCAGCCAGGTGAAAGATGATTTGATTTTATTTGAACAGAAGCTTACTGTAGAACAAATTCACGCTTTATACGATTATAGTGTAAAAATGAAAACGCACATTATAACGTATTTAGATGACGAAATTATAAGCGAAACCGATTCTGAATATATCGAGATTGAAAAAGATATTACAGGAATGGCGCACCGCAAAGTTTCGAGTTTTAAAGATTATGTTGACAGACCTGCTGTAAAATGTATTTTACTTGAAGATCCGGCTTATTTAAAAGAAGTCGAAAAAGATTTATTAGCCGCAATGCCGCATTTAAGTGTTTCGATGTCTAAACCTTTTTTCCTTGAAGCTGCGCAAAACGGAATTGATAAGGCGGCAAGTTTAAAACAATTAGCAAATAAACTCGGAATTCATCAAAGTGAAATTATCGCCGTTGGAAACGCTGGAAATGATTTAACTATGATTGAATATGCCGGTTTAGGTGTTTGGGTTGATAATGTAACGCCAGAATTGCGTGACAAAGCTAATTTAATTGTAGCGTCAAATAACAACGACGGCGTTGCCGAAGTGGTACAGAAATATATTTTAAATTAAATTTGAGATGAAAAATCCAATCAAAACAGAACGTTTGATATTGCGAGAACTAGAGCTTTCTGATGCAGAAGGAATGTTCGAATTGGATTCGAATCCGAATGTGCATCTTTTTCTTGGAAACAATCCCGTAAAGAATATTCAGGAAAGTATTGATATGATTGAGAATATTCAGAAACAATATGTCAATTTAGGAACAGGCCGCTGGGCTGTAGTTTTAAAAGAAACCAATGAATTTATTGGCTGGTCAGGAATAAAGTATATTACAGACGAAATCAATAATCATAAAAACTTTTACGAGTTAGGATATCGTTTTATCGAAAAACATTGGGGAAAAGGATACGCCTCTGAAGCTGGAAAAGCTTTTATCGATTATGCTTTTAACGAAATGAAAGTAGAGAAGCTTTACGCTTTCGCGGATGCGGGAAATGAAAATTCCAGAAAGATTTTAGAAAAACTAGGTTTCCATTTTGTGAATTCTTTCGAATATGAAGGAGAAATAGAAGTTTGGTACGAACTCAAAAATCCAAACTTATAAAGGAATTGTATTTTAAGAAATGCGTTCCTCCAAATCTTTGAAAACTATAAAAGTCTGCAAAGATTTGGAAAACGTAGTTTCTTTGAATTATTTTTTAGCTACAGAAACAAAATATTTATTTCCGTCACCCATTGTAAGTTTTACACGCTCGTCGCAAAGATCGATTGCATAAACGACACTTTCGTAACAGCTGCAAGTTGTATTTTTGTCTTTAGACATTTCAGTTTTACAATTGTTATTTTTGAATGTTGCTAATTGTGGAGTATATAAACTTACTAAATCTGTAGAAGCAGTAACTAAAGAGATAATACTTGCTGAATTATTGTTAGTAATTCTGTAAACAATTCTATCTGTATAGTTTACTTCATTTACAGTTACTTTACGAATGTAAGTGTAAGCAGTTGATCCTTCACCTGGCTCCTTTACTTCAAATTTAAACCCGACCGCACGAATGGCAATATCAAATTGTGACTGAGAGTTTAAACTCGCCCAATTTGTTAAAGTACTAATAGATGGAAATGGGTTTGCAGCTGCAGCTGGGGCATTAGTTTGCGCTTGCGAACTAAAAATGGTTAAGAACATCAAGCAGATCGTGGGTAAAAATGCTTTCATAATGGAGTTTTTAATTTTTAATTTTTGCCTACTCTTTATGGTTTTCGGCGTTCCCATTCGTTTTTTAATAACAAAACAACAACATAACGATTGAAAATCAAAATTGTTTTATATGAATTGTTATTATATTAATATTAAAGTTTAAAATTTATAAAAACTCAATATAAGACTGAAATTTTCTAAGCAAAGTTAAATGTAAGAAAATTTTAATTTAAAAGACAAAAAAACGTATTTAATCGATAAAATTTGCACTTAATCGATAATTTTGTCATTTTATTCTTATTGAATTAAATTTTATCACCTCCTAAAATACAAAATTTAAGAAATAATTGATTTATTATTTGATTTTTTAATGCGTTTTAAAATTGATGTTTTATGCAAAATATTGATATATAGTGTATTATTGATTTTATTTTCAAGAATATTGTATGTAAATTTGCAAACTCTTTAATAGAGATGTAAATATAATATCTTACTACTATAAATGTAGTGCATTCCTATGGAAAATAGAAAAAAAGTTGCTTTTTATACGCTTGGCTGCAAATTGAATTTCTCAGAAACCTCTACGATTGCCAGAAACTTTAATGATGAAGGTTTTGATCGTGTCGATTTTGAAGAAATTGCAGATATATATGTTATCAATACCTGTTCTGTAACAGAAAATGCAGATAAGCAGTTTAAGCAGGTTGTAAAAAAGGCAATGAAACTTAATGATAAAGCTTTTGTTGCTGCAGTTGGATGTTATGCACAATTAAAACCAGAAGAATTAGCAGCCGTTGACGGTGTTGATTTAGTTCTGGGAGCTACAGAAAAATTTAAAATCACAGACTATATTCATGATTTGAGCAAAAATGATATGGGTGAAGTTCATTCCTGCGAAATTGCCGAAGCTGATTTTTATGTGGGAAGTTACTCCATTGGAGATCGTACGCGAGCTTTCTTGAAAGTTCAGGACGGCTGCGATTATAAATGCACGTATTGCACTATTCCGTTAGCGCGTGGAATTTCAAGAAGTGACGCTTTAGAAAATGTTTTAAAAAATGCCAAAGAAATTTCGGCACAAAATATTAGAGAAATTGTTTTAACCGGAGTTAATATTGGGGATTACGGAAAAGGCGAATTCGGAAATAAAAAACACGAACATACTTTTCTTGATTTAGTGAAAGCTTTAGATGAAGTTGAAGGAATCGAACGTCTTCGTATTTCATCTATTGAACCGAATTTATTGAAAAATGAAACCATAGATTTCGTTTCAAAAAGCCGAACTTTTGTACCGCATTTCCATATTCCGCTGCAATCAGGAAGCAACGATATTTTAAAATTAATGAAACGTCGTTATTTACGTGAAGTGTATACAGACCGTGTAAATAAAATTCGTGAAGTTATGCCGCACGCTTGTATTGGTGTCGATGTAATTGTTGGTTTTCCTGGTGAAACAGACGAACATTTCTTAGAAACGTATCATTTCTTAAACGAAATGGATATTTCTTATCTACACGTTTTCACGTATTCTGAAAGAGATAATACAGAAGCTGCAGATATGCCGGGAATTGTTCCTGCGAATGTAAGAGCAAAACGAAGCAAAATGTTGCGCGGATTATCGGTTAAAAAACGCCGTGCTTTCTACGAAAGCCAAATAGGGACAAACAGAACTGTTTTATTCGAAAGTGAAAATAAAGAAGGATACATTCACGGTTTTACTGAAAACTACGTAAAAGTAAAAACGCCATGGAATCCTGAATTGATTAATACTTTGCACGAAATCAATTTGACAAAAATTGATGAAGATGGAAGTGTTCGTTTAGAGTTTGTAAATAAATTGGCGGAAGCTTAAAAAAATATACATCTAGTTTGTCATTGCGAGGAACGAAGCAACCGCACTAACAAAAGCACAAGAGATATGCAGCGTGTGATTGCTTCGTTCCTCGCAATGACAGAAAAAGAAAAGCCCTTTCTAAAAAGGGCTTTTTTATTGTATCAAAAAATCTATTTCTGATTCTCAGGAATCACTAATTTCAAAGAATTAATATAATCCGTATCAAATTCAATAACTCTAATCTTTTCAGGATTAAAACCTAATTCTCCGCCAAATTTACCTTTTGTTTCAAGGAAATCAATTAATAATTCATCTGCTGTAAGAGAAATCAATTTGCCTAAATAGACAGCTTTTGAAGATTTTTTAGCAATCTGAAAAATAGTATACTTTCTGTCAAGAAAATTTACAATAGCATTCAAATCCTGAATCGGAATAATATCTTCTGTATTAATGTTTATTCCTTTTAGCCGAATTACTTTTTCGGTAAAAGCGAGATCTTCATCCCGGTGAATTGCTTCGATATTTTTATTCTTCAAAATAACAAAACCATCCAAAATATAATCAACCGGATTATTTCGAAGTAAAATCCAGTCATCAGAATAATCAATAAGAAATCCGGTAAAAATTTCTTTTTTATCCTGAAATTCTATCGCAATTAATTGTCTTAAATATTGTTCCATCATATTATTTTTAAAAAATCCCAATATTTTTAAATCCCAAATTCCAATTGCATTAACAGTTGGAATTTGGAATTTAATTTTTTGGAATTTTAAATTTAAGGATTAGTCGACCAAATACTGCTGTTTTTAATAAAAACCCTGCGGTTTAGTTTAAGCTGTGCAACAATCAGTTCTGCAACATCTTCAGACTGCATTACTTTTTCTGGATTTCCATCCGTTAATTTTAAATCAATCGCTAAATCTGTTGCTACTGTGCTTGGCGTTAAGGCAGTAACACGAATATTGTGCTTTCTCATTTCCTGCATTAAAGAATCTGTTAAACCCATAACAGCAAATTTTGAGGCACTGTAAGCACTTGTTACAGCATTTCCGTTTAATCCCGCTGTTGAAGAAATATTGATAATATCACCCGTTTGTCTTTCGATCATTTGAGGAATAACAGCGCGGGTTGTATAATACGTTCCCATTAAATTTACCTGAATAATTCTTTCCCAGTCAGCAGGTTCTAATTCCATAAATTTTCCAAAAGCACCAATTCCGGCATTATTAATCAGAATATCAATAGTTTTAAATTCGGCTAAAGCTTTTTCAACGGCAGCATTTACAGAATTGATATCAGAAACATCTGCAGATAATGCTAAAGATTTTACGCCAAATTGATTTACTTCAGCGGCTAATTGATCAACATCGGCTTGAGTTCTCGCAACAAGAATTACGTTTACGCCTTCTTTTGCCAAAGCAATGGCGATTGCTTTACCAATTCCTTTACCAGCGCCTGTAATAAGCGCATTTTTATTTTTTAAGTCTGTCATGATTTATGTTTAGAAATGCAAAAAGCATCATTTTAAGTCTAACAAAAATAAAGCTTTTGCCAACTAAAATGATGCTTTTAGGTGTTTTCTTAATCTAAGTTTAACAACTTTTTTATTCTTTCAAAACCATGTCGATGCACATTACGGCAGCAAGAATTAATTGTCTAAGCGGACTATCTGATGGTACAGTTTCTTCAATTTGAAGCACATAATTATCTGCACTTGTAAAAAACTCTTTTCCTAATCCGGCCCATTTCTTGCTTACTTGTGCAAGCTGTTTATTTTCGTGAGAAAATTTAAAATCCCAGCCTGTCCATTTTCCTTGTAATGTTGCTGCAGGTTTATCATTTTTATCTAAGATTTCAAATCTTCCTCCAAATGAGAAAAATTTCTGTTTGAAGGTTCCAATTAATCTGTCTTTTTCGTCAAAAACTTCAACTGTTGATCTGAATATTGCAATTCCTCTTTTTACCGAAATTAATTTTTCACCCGAAGCAGTTGTAATTTCAACATTAAAAGGCGTTGCTCTTTTATAATCTGTAAAACGAAACACTTTAGTAAAGAAACCAAGATTGTTTTCTCGGCAGTTCATAATTATTTGATTCGTTTCCGGGTCATAAATGTCGTAGTTGTTAGCAGCTTTAAACATTCCGATATGTTCTTTAACTAAAAATAGATTTTGGCTTAAAATTGGATTCATACGTTTTTAAAATTAATGATTCGATTAAAATCCAAATGTAAAGAAATATTTATTAATTATACTGTTCAGAAGTTTCAATAAGACGAATAAATTCGGCTTTGTAACCTCCTTTATCGAATGACATTCCTTGTTGTGCTAATTCCGCAATAGCTTCAGATGATTTATCAGCAATTAATTTTGAATCTCTTAGTTTTAATCCAAACCAAGCCACAGCCGTACTGAATTTAAAATCATCACTAGCTCTGTCTAAACTAACGGATTTGTTGTTGATTATCTGAACCATTTCAATACTTTTATCGCCGTCAGGTTTTTTGTAACGGAATTTTATTGTAGCCAGTTCACCGCTGTAATTGTTTGAACTTGTTTCAGTTTGAGTGTATTTTAAATCATCTGGCTGCACGTTTAAATAACCACTTTTTACACCAGCCGGAATAATTTCATACAAAGCCGTAACGGTATGATTACTTCCTAATTCCCCGGCATCAATTGCATCATTTTTAAAATCTTCTGGACGAAGTTTTCTATTTTCGTAACCAATCAATCGATATGCCTGAACTTGTTTTGGATTAAATTCAATCTGAATTTTTACATCTTTTGCAATCGCAAACATCGAACCTTTAAATTCTTTTCCTAAAAAACGATTTGCTTCCTGAATATTATCGATATACGCATAATTTCCATTTCCTTTATCGGCAAGGATTTCCATTTTACTGTCTTTGTAATTTCCCATTCCGTAACCTAAACAAGTTAAGAAAACGCCAGTTTTTCTTTTCTCTTCAATTAATTGTTCCATGTCAGAATTGGAAGAACTTCCCACATTAAAATCGCCATCAGTTGCCAGAATTACACGATTGTTGCCACTTTTAATGAAATTCTCTGTTGCAATTTTATAAGCCAGTTCAATTCCTGCGCCTCCGGCTGTGCTTCCTCCGGCTTCTAATTTATCCAGCGCTTTAATAATTGTTTTTTTCTCGTTTCCAGAAGTTGAAGGCAAAACCATTCCGGCTGCTCCCGCATAAACCACAATTGCTACTTTGTCATTTGGGCGTAATTCATTTACCAATATTTTCATGGATTGTTTTAGCAAAGGCAGTTTATTCATGTCTTCCATTGAACCCGAAACATCAATTAAGAAAACAAGATTTGAAGCAGGTAAATCTTCAATTGGAATGTTTTTTCCCTGTAAACCAATTTTAAGGATTTTGTTTTGTGAGTTCCAAGGCGAATCGCTTACTTCTGTATTAATAGAAAAGGGATGTTCATTTTTAGGCTGCGGATAATTATATTTAAAAAAGTTTACCATTTCTTCTACACGCACAGCATCTTTTGGAACTTGTTGTCCGCTATTCAAAAAACGTCTGACATTGGTATAAGAAGCATTATCAACATCAATAGAAAAAGTAGAAAGCGGAGCCGTTTTTGGACTTTCAAAAGCATTTTCTACAAAAGCATCATAATCTTCCTGAGTTGGCTGAACAGGATTTGTTCTGATAATATTTAATTTTTTGTCTAATTCTTGTTCCGAAAGATTTTTGTAAAGTCCGTTTTTCGTTGCAATAACTACTGCGCCGTTTGCCGCTTTATTTCCGTAAATGGAAGTAGCCGATTCATCTTTTAAAACAGATACATTATCAATATCATTCGGATTAATTTTTGCCATTTGATCGGCTTTTATCGCAACTCCGTCAACAATATAAATCGGTTCATTTTTAGGAGAAACAGATTCCGTGACACTTGGAGCTGGCGTATATTCGCTTTTTGATTGTTTTGCCGCTTTCCTTTTAGTTCTTGAAATTCCGTAAGCCACTGTAACAACTTCTTGCAGCTGATTAGATTCGTCTTTTAATGCAACATTGATAACATTTGAATCTTGTACAATAATTGTTTCAGTCTTCATTCCGATATAAGAAAAAACAAGAGCATTGCCTTTTTGAGCTTGAATGCTGTATTTTCCATCAAAATCTGTAGCAGCAGATGTTTTTGTCCCTTGAATGTAGACACTAACTCCCGGAAGCGCAATCGAACTTGCATCTGTAACAATTCCTGTAATCGTTCTTTCCTGCGCCATTGACACGAAACATATAAGCATAGCAATGGCTGATGAAATAAGTTTTAGACTTTTCATGATAGTAAGTTTTAAATTAATGTTCGGATTTTTTTTCTTAGTCAAAGCTTTAAACTTTGACTAAGATTTGTTGAGTTTTGGCTATTTCTTTAAAGCCGGTTTTCCTGTTTTTGTAGTTATGATAACAACTCCTTTTTTTCCTTTTTCACCATATTTCGATGTGGCTTCAAGATCCTGAAGAATTGTTATGGTTTTTATTTCCTGCTCGTTTAATGGAGCGTAAGGACTTGTTGGGTTTGCACCGAATAAATCATTTTCTGAATAATAAATTCCATCAATAATATAAAGCGGTTCATCTAAAATGACCAGAGAATCTACGTTTTCAGGACTTAAGTTTGGAAGTTCTTTCTGCATCATTTGGTCTCTTTTTGCACCGTCGCTGTGAGCCATTGCGTTTCCGTTAAGGATAACCAAAGGCGCACTTTTTTTAGCTCTTACAGATTGCGTTTCTGCCGCAGAGGCTTTAAAAGTTTCTTTTTCTGTTTTTCTTGAGTATCCAAAACCCACATCTATTTTGTCTTTTGCTTTTGAAACTTCAGTTTCTTCTTCTGAATATACTGATTCTGCTGCAACGGCAGCAGGAGCTTGAAGTGCTGGCATTGCATCAACGTTTGGAGCTGCAACTACATCAGCAGAACTTGCAATTTCATGTATTGCAACTCCTTCTTGTTGTTTAATTTGTTTCTCCAAAATTTTAGCAGCTTCTTCTTTTGGAACTAATTGTGAATCTGTCGAAACGACAGTTTTGTTTTTTTCTAAAGCTGAATTATTAATTGTTTCTTTTTCAGCTTCATTAACCACAACTTTAGGAGTTTCAATAATCGCTTTTTTGTCTGTTTTTAAAAACTGATAACCTAAAGAAATTACTAATAAAAGTGAAGCTGCGACAGCGATTTTTTTCCAAAGTGCAATGCTTTTTTTATCTTCTTTTCGGTCCAGTTTGTCCTCAAGGTGTGACCAGACTTTTTCCATTCCCGGAAAATCTTTTGGTTCTGCATTATCTGCAGCTTCCTTAAATCTGTTGAATATTTTATCTTGATTGTCCATGACTATTTTGCTTTTGATAATACAATTTATTTACTAATTCCTTTAGCTTGGTTTTCGCGGCATTCAATTGTGATTTTGAAGTGCCTTCGGAGATGTTAAGCATTGCCGCAATTTCTTTATGTCCGAAACCTTCTATAACAAAAAGGTTAAAAACAGTTTTACAGCCATCCGGAATATGGTTTAATAAATTAAGTAAGTCTTCTTCTTCTAACGAGTTCATTTCTTCTGTAAATGGCTGCGCCAGCATTTTTACATCATCAAGATACATATTGAAATTGGTGTTTTTCTTGATGGAAGCCAAACAGTAATTAACGGCAATTTTTCTGGCCCAGGCTTCAAAGGCTTTTTCTTCCTTGAGTTGATCTAATTTTGTAAATATGGTATAGAAAGCGTCGGCCAGAGCCTCTTCGATTTCTTCTTCCTTCTTGAGGTATCGTTTGCAAACGCGATACAATTTTGGAGCCATATGCTCATAAACCTGACGTTGTGCATCGCGGTTCATTTTTTTGCAGTTAGAAATTAGCGTTTCGTTTATCACAATATTGGTCTTTAATTATAAAGAGAGCGAAAAAGATAAAAAGGTTGGGACGGGTATGAAAAAAAAATTAGGTTCAAAGGTTCAAAGTTACAAAGGTTTTATGTAGAGACGCACAGCAGTGCGTCTAACGTCTCGTAAATCCGAAATAAAATAAAATAATTCAATTTTTATTTTTTTGTATTCCGATACCAATCTTCAATTTTCTTAATTGATTCCTTGTCAATTTTTGGATTACTGTTTGAACCCAGGTTAATTTTTGTATGAGAAATATATGAGTTAAGAAAAATTATTGCAAAACCTCCAACTTCAGCATTTTCAGTTAAAAGAGTTGAAGAAAAAAAGTTCATATATCCGCAGCATTTTTCTTTAGAATTCATCACTGAAATCAAATATTCAACATCTTTTGGCTGTACCCAGTTATCAGGAAAATCTCCAAGTATTGATACAAAATTTAGTGGAGACTTTTTATTGTATTTTTCTTTAAAAAGAAGAATAAATGATTTTGGATCTAAATCTTTTGGAGATAAAATCGTGTGATTTTTTTTCACATTTGAAGTTAACTCTTCTATACTTAAAGTGCTTAAGCTTTTCTTTTCTTTATTATTTCCTTTAAAGGTATAAAATAAATAACCGCCTGCCGAAAGAGTAAGAATTATTATCAATGAAAGAATTACTTTTTTCATAAAATTGAAATTATTTTATAAACCTAATATTTTTCAACGATTGCATTTTGTAGAGATGCACAGCAGTGCGTCTAACGTCTCGTAAATCTGCAATCTTGGCATCATTATTTTTACATTCTTTGCGGAGACGCACTGCTGTGCGCCTCTACGTTAGTATTGTCATCGAAATGCTTTGTGAATCTTTGCGTATTTTCTTTGCGAATCTTTGCGGTAAAATTATAACACAAAGCAGTACAAAGATTTTCACAGAGATTCGCAAAACAAATGATATATCTTTATTTTATCGGCAAAGTCAATTTAAAAACCTTAGTTTCTAAAAGATCCGTGTCATTATCCTCGCAAAGCAAAAACTCAATTTTGTTATTTTCTTTTTTATAGAAAGTCAAACCTTCAAATTTATTAGTTGAAGTTATTTTTTGAGTAAAATCGATTTTCATGGTTTTAAGATCAATTCTTCCAATAAAACTTCCAAGGATTTCTCCGTCGTCGTAAGTTGATTTTGTGTCTTCGGCAGTAGAAAGGAAATAGATTTTATCTTCTACTAAAATTGCATCGGTAAAACTGGAACGAACACCTTTTATTTTAGGCAGTTTATAATTGGTCGCAACCAAAGCAAATTCATCTCCAAGACTTTTGGCATGAATGGTAAAAATGGTGTTTTTATTTGAAATTCCGTTTCCACGGTTGAATAAGTACCAATTCTCGCCGTCAAAAACTGCACCTTCCAGATTGAAATCTTCTGGTTTTATAGAACCGAAATTCTGCATTACGGCATATAAATCGACCAGATTATTTTTTTGTAAAACTGTTTTTGATTTAATATCAAACTCAATCATTTTGTTTCGGTTTTCGGTAGAGCCGGAACCAAAAACATACAGAGTATCATTATGATGTGTTAAAGATTCAAAATCAGGTTTTAGGTTTTTCGGAATATTTTGTGTTGGATTATCAATTAAAGGATGCTGATTTAACTGCTGGTTCTGCATATTGTATTCGTATAAAAATCCGCTGTTGTCGCCAATAATATAAAGTGCATCATTATTATAAAATAATCCTGATGCCGAACCGATTCCGATGATTTGAAATAATATTTCTAATGTGAATTTTTCCATGAATGTTGTTTTGAAAATAATTGCCTAGCCCTGATAGTATTGCAATGAATAGCAGGAATATGCTTCGTAAAATTACTATATTTATGATACAAAATTTGAAAATAAAAATCAAAAAATATGAAATCAATAGACCCGAAAGATTTTAAAGTCACAGATAAAATTAAATTAAGTAAACTTCCAACTTTATTAGATATTGATGCCGACGATGATGAAAAGGAAGAAAAACTAGATAAAGTTCAGGCAAAATTGAGCGATTTTCAGGATGTGATGTATGCGCACAATAAATATGGCGTTTTAATTTGTCTTCAGGGAATGGATACTTCTGGAAAAGACAGTTTAATCAGAGAAGTTTTTAAAGAATTTAACCCGCGTGGGGTTGTGGTGCATAGTTTTAAAACACCAAATTCAACTGAATTAGAACACGACTATTTATGGCGTCATTATATTGCTTTACCGGAAAAAGGAAAATTTGCAATTTTTAACAGAACACATTATGAAAATGTTTTGGTAACGAGAGTGCATCCTGAATTTATTCTGGCAGAAAATTTACCGGGAATTAATTCGGTTGAGGATATTAAACCTAAGTTCTGGAAAAACCGAATTGAGCAGATTAATAATTTCGAAAAACACATTACTCAAAACGGAACTGTTGTCATGAAGTTTTTTCTGCATTTAAGCAAGGATGAACAAAAGAATCGTTTGCTCCGCCGTTTAGAAGAAGGAAAACACAACTGGAAATTTTCTCCCGGTGATTTAAAAGAGCGTGAACATTGGGATGAATACCAGCACTATTATGAAGAAGCGATAAACGAGACTTCTAAAGAGCATGCGCCTTGGTATGTAATTCCTGCAGATGATAAAGATATGGCGCGTTATATTGCAGCGAAGATTATTTGGGAAGAAATGAAACAATACACCGATATTCAGGTTCCAGAATTGCCTAAAGAGATTAAAGACAATTTTGAAACGTATAAAAGAACTTTGGAGAAGAGTTAGAATTAGATAATTTGTCAAATTTCTTTAACGTTATAAAACCCGACAGGTTTTAAAACCTGTCGGGTTTGTTTTTTGGGAGTCATAAAGTAATACTCTTTTTTCGTTTTTATGTTACTGCAAGTTTAAGTGTATTTTGTATTACTAAATTAATGTTAATTTTTTTGATGTTATAAGGTGTTTTTGCTAAAAGCCTTATTTTTTTGATAATATCAAAGTCATTTTAAGTTAAAGAGTAGGGATTTACTTTGTAAAAAAATAAAAACCAATATTTAGCTAAATGAAACGAATTATTTTACCTCTACTTATTTTAGGTTCGGTGATTACATCTTGTAATAACAACGATTCTAAAGACGAAACAGAAACAACAAGTGTTGTGTTAAAAGATCAATCTGTAACGCCAAGTTTATTAAAGAAACAAGCAGGTTTTGAAAATCTGAAGATTTACTCTCTTTTTAGTTCAGATGACGTTTTTCCAGATAGTCCAAATTATATTTTTGGAGGATCTGCAGATGGTTCTGGTTTATTAAAAAATACGGATGGAACTTTTACTTTTTTGGTAAATAACGAAGACAACTATGCGGTTTCAAGAATTACACTTGATAAAACATTCAAACCTACTAAAGGTGAGTATTTGTTAAATTCAAGCGGAGGAACATGGAGATTGTGCGGCGCAACTATGGCTACACAAGCAGAACATGGTTTTGGACCAGTTTATTTAACTTGTGGAGAATCTGGAGAAGAATCTCGTACACATGCGTTAGATCCATACGGGAGCGCAGGTTCGGCATCTGTATCTAAAGAATTAGCTGGTTTCGGACGTTTAAGTGCAGAGAATGCTTTGCCATTACGTTCTTCTGCTTACAAAGGTAAAACGGTTGTTGTAATTGGCGATGACGATTCTGGAACTTACGGTGGTCAGGTTTTTATGTATGTATCAAATACTGTGGGTGATTTAACCAATGGGTCTTTGTATATGCTAAAAAGAAACGACGATAACCAGAGAGAAAAAGATATGGAGACTGGTAAAACTTACCCAGTTTCTTTTGTGAAAATTGACGATCATAAAACACTTACAGGTGCGCAGATTAATGCGGCTGTAAATACTTTAAAAGCGGTTAAATTTGGTCGTGTAGAAGATTTAGATTACCGTAAAGGCGGCGATAATGCAGATCGTGAATTGTATTTTAACGTAACAGGACAAGATATTAATAAAACTAACGCCGATGGTTCAAGAACTAAATACGGCAGGGTTTACAGATTAAATCTTGATCCTGCTGACCCGTTAAAAGGAAATCTTGAAGTGATTCTTGACGGTGATAACCGCAGCGGAATTGCTGGTAAATTCCAGAATCCGGATAACATTTGTGTGACTAAAAATTACGTTTATGTTGAAGAAGATGCCAACGGATACGGAGACGAAACTCATGATGCTTATATCTACCAATATAATATTGCGACTAAAGATTTGAAAGTTGTGGTAGAATTAGATCACCGTCGTACAGCAGCAGATGCAGCTAAATATAACGTAGCTACAAAAGACCTTGATCCAAGCAAAAAAGGAGTTTGGGAATATGGGGCATTAATTGATGTTTCTGAACAGTTAGGTATTCCAGATACTTTTATGTTAAGTATACAGCCTCACTCATGGACTGGTACAAAATATTTAAAACCTGATGGCGGAGCAAACCGTCCTGAAGAAAACCAGGCAAGTCAAATTGTAGTTATACAAGGTTTGGCAAGATAAATTGTTAAGTTATCGTAAAACAGTTATCCACTATTTCAATTTGAGGTAGTGGTTTCTGTTTTTTCTACCTATTCCTCTTTTAATTGTCATTATATACTATGAAAAAAATATATTGTTTGTTCTTCCTGCTTGTGTTTGCTGCTTGTCAGAAAAAAGACAAACATCAGGAAATAAATACATTGTTTCAAAAAGACATTACTTTATTAATCGAAAAAGTTAATGAACTAAAACATTCCGTAGCATCTGATACCGCAGAAGCTCAAATTCAAAAGCAATTTCTCGAAGCACATAAAAGTTATAAAAAAGTCGAATTGTTAAGTGAGTATTATTCACCGGCAGTTTCTAAATCGATTAACGGACCGGCAATACCTGAGTTTGAAGAAAATGATAGTAAAACGGTTTCTCCTGAAGGATTTCAGGTTGTTGAAGAATTAGTTTTTCCGAAATACGATAAAAACAATAAAAAAGAACTGCTTCAGGAATTAGGCGTTTTATCGGCAAATTTAATTCGGTTAGAAAAAGTTTCAAATTCAAATGAATTGACCGATGCTCATGTTTTTGATGCCATGCGATTAGAAGTTTATAGAATTATTACTTTGGGAATTACAGGATTTGATTCGCCGGTTGTGTTAAACTCGCTTCCGGAAGCTAAGATATCTCTGGAAACAATCGAAAAATATTATCGTGTTTATCTGGAGAATAAAGAGGTTTCAAATTCTAATCAAGTACTTGAAATTTTAGAAAAAGGAAAAAAATATCTGCAGGCGAACAACAATTTTGATGCATTTGATCGTGCTTATTTTATCAAAGAAATTTTAAATCCGTTAAGTAAAGGACTTTATAAAACGCAGGCAGAATTAGAAATTCCGTTAATGAAAGAGCAAAGAGGCTTAAAACCAACAGCCCAAACGCTATTTGATAAAGACGCCTTTGATCCCGAAGCCTTTTCAGGTTTTCCGGATTATCAAACAACACCTGAAAAAATTGCCCTTGGTAAAAAGTTATTTAATGACCCAATTTTGTCGGGAAATAATACACGTTCCTGTGCTTCCTGCCATCATGCTGAAAAAGCTTTTACAGATGGATTAGAAAGAGCAGTTGCATTAGACGGAAAATCAATGATTCAGCGTAATACACCAACGCTTACTAATATTGCTTTTCAGCGTGTGTTTTTTACAGATTCGCGAGTAAGTTATCTAGAAGATCAGGCCGTTGCAGTAATTAAAAATGAAAATGAAATGCATGGATCTTTAGAAAAATCAGCTTTAGCGATTCAAAAGAATGCTGACTATGTAAAAGAGTTCAAAAAAGCTTTTCCAAAAGGGGAAATAAACGAATTTGCCATCAAAAATGCTTTGGCATCTTATATTCGTTCTTTGAGCCATTATGATTCAAAATTTGATAATTACATGCAGAATAAAACAACTTTTACTGCAGATGAAAAAGCAGGTTTTAATTTATTTGCCGGAAAAGGTAAATGCGCAACCTGTCATTTTATTCCGTTAACAAACGGAACTGTTCCGCCAAACTTTGACAAATCTGAAAGTGAAATTTTAGGAATTCCTGATAAAACTAAAAAACTGGATGGAGATTTAGGGAAGTTTGTAATCACGCAGGCTGCCATCCATAAAAATTCGTTTAAAACCCCAACGATACGAAATATCGAACTTACAGCCCCTTACATGCATAATGGAGTTTATAAAACGCTGGAAGAAGTAATAGATTTTTATGATCAGGGTGGAGGACTAGGTTTAGGATTCGATGTCCCAAATCAAACACTTCCCGAAGACAAATTGAATTTATCTGATAAAGAAAAAAAGCAGTTGATAGCCTTTATGAAAACTTTGACGGATAAAAAGTTCTTAAATAAGAATTAGATAATTAGATAATTGGTTCAACGCGTTAAACCCGACAGGTTTTTAAAACCTGTCGGGTTTGCTTTTTAAGGAACTTCTATAAAATACAAAACCCGGAAGACTATGAGAACTTCCGGGTTTGTTACCAAAAACAAAAAAATAAAATAAACCTTTTCTTTTTATAGATCAAAACCATACGCTAAACGAAGCGCAATTTGATTGGTGTTGAACTTGTCATAGTCCTCATAACGGACACTAACGTCAATGTATTTGTTGGCATACCCAATTCCTGGAGCCCATAAAAATGTGGTGTCATTATACCCGTTTGTTACAGCAAAACCAGCACCTACTTCACCCAGAACATAAAATTGATCTTCCCAGAAAAAAGCTTTAAAACCGGCTTTTGCAGGAATGAACCCTAAATCTTTTATGTTATTTCCTAAATCATCTTTTCCTAAAAATAGGTTTGTAAAACCTGTTGTTAATGTCAAAGATGTTCTTTTAGATAAGTCATATTGTAAACGAACGTCTCCACCAAGTGAAAAATCATAATCGTCAGTATCAGTTGGGATACCTCCGTTTAAACCAATTCCTAATCTAAAACCCTGATCGTAATTTGTTGTTGCATTATCTTGAGCAAAACTGGCATTAGAATATAAAAATGCGAATGCAGCGAGGCATATAAACTGTAATTTTTTCATGGCATATATCTTTGAATTATTAATAATGTAAAAGTAGAATAGAGGTCTTTTGGACTTGTTATATAATTTTTAAAAATCGTTATATAATATTACGGTATGCTAATTTTAGCCTTAAAATTGGCTTATCTTTTTATTAATAGGATAGAATTCGAAGCTTCTGATTATCTTTGCCCACTAAAAAAGTATTAAAGTGAATCTAAAGCAGTACACCAAAGAGTTTTCGTATAATTTCAGGCTGGCATATCCTATTATATTAGGTATGGTTGGCCATACCTTAATTGGTATTGTCGATAATATAATGGTAGGGAAATTAGGAAGTACAGAATTGGCGGCAGTTTCACTTGGAAACAGTATGATTTTTATTGCCATGTCCTTAGGAATTGGTTTTTCTACAGCCATTACACCTATTGTGGCCGAAGGCGATGCCGAAAAAAACGATGGCAAAATTCGCTCTGCATTTCATCACGGTTTGTTTTTATGCGCCATTATTGGACTATTGCTTTTTACTTTAATTGTTCTGGCAAAACCATTAATGGAATTATTAGAACAGCCTAAAGAAGTAATTGTACTGGCAAAACCATACTTAGACTGGGTTGCTTTCTCGCTTATTCCGTTAGTAATGTACCAAGGTTACAAACAATTTGCCGACGGAAAATCGATGACAAAATATTCAATGTACGCCATGATTATGGCAAACGTACTTCACGTAGGCATAAATTATCTGTTAATTTACGGTATTTGGATTTTTCCTAAAATGGGAATTATTGGGGCGGCGCTTGGTACCGTAATTTCGAGAATATTTCTGGTTATGTTCATGCACATTATGCTGTCAAGAAGAAACGATTTAAAACATTTTTTCAAAAATTTCAGCTTCAGTGAAATTAAAAGCGCAACGCTCAAAAAAATAATAAACTTAGGATTTCCATCTGCCATGCAAATGCTTTTTGAAGTCGTTTTGTTTACCGCTTCCATCTGGCTTTGCGGTAATATTGGTAAAACCAGTCAGGCGGCCAATCAAATTGCGTTGAGTTTATCGTCGCTTACTTTTATGTTTGCGATGGGATTAAGCGTAACGTCGATGATTAGAGTAAGCAATCAAAGAGGACTGCAGGATTATAAAAACCTTGTTGTTGTGGCCCGTTCTATATTTTTGCTTGCCATTGTTATCGAAATATTTTTTGCTTTTCTGTTTGTCGTTTTTCATGATTTTTTCCCGCATATCTTTTTAAATATGGAAAACAGCGGACAAATTTTAGACAATACCGAAGTAATCGAAATTGCTTCAAAATTATTATTGATTGCCGCCATTTTTCAAATTTCAGATGGAGTTCAGGTTGTCGTTCTAGGCGCTTTACGTGGTTTGCAGGATGTTAAAATCCCCATGTATATCACTTTTGCAGCCTATTGGGTTATTGGTTTTCCTATTTCGTATTATTTGGGAGAATATACAGACTGGAAGGCGCAGGGCGTTTGGATAGGGCTTTTGGCAGGATTAACCACAGCGGCAATTTTCCTGTACATGCGCTTTCATTACTTAACTAAGAAATTAATTACGGATTCAGTTTCAAATAACTAAATTTGAGGCTTAAAAAAATATAGGCCACAGATGTCACAGATTAATACAGATGAACGCTGTGTTTTTAATAAATCTGTTTAATCTGTATTAATCTGTGAAATCTGTGGGCCAAAAACAAACATTATAAATTAAAAAAATAAACATATATAAAATGGACTTACCTAAATTTTTACTTGGCGATAATACTGATTTTCCAGATGATATTTTTATCATTCACCTTGATTATCCTAGATTTATAATCAACTTAAAAGATGATGAGGTTGAATTTATGGAAGAAGCTGAAGATCTTGATGAAGCAGAATTAAATGCCGAAATGGAAGGCCTTATCGTTAAAGCCAATGAATTTTACGACAGAGAAATAAACCGTTACGAAGAGTAGAGCCGTGCATGTAGAGACGCACAGCAGTGCGCCTTCAATGTTTCCGGGATTTTCTCACGCAGATTTTGCAGATTTAATTTTAAAATTTGCTGCACAAAATTCTGCGTATATCTGCTCAAATCTTTTAAAATCTGCGTGAAACAAAAACTTTGCTGCTCTGCTCCCGATAGCTATCGGGATTATGAGATTAAAAAAACTTTGCAACTTCATAATCTCAATTAAAAAATTAATGTAAATCATCTAATGAAAAAATTAAGTTATTTAAAACCTATTTTCAATTTTATAGTATTAGGATTACTGATTACAACCTTAAGCCGAATATTTTTATTTTTCCTTTTTAAAGAAAGGGTAGAGCAGACGCCTGATTTCTGGTATATTTTCCCAATCGGTTTGCGAATGGACTTGATTTTACTTTGTTATTTGTCCTTTCTGCCGGCTGTTTTAATTACTTTTCTGCCAAATAAATGGTTGAAATTCACCAATAGTTTTTTAGTAATTTACAGTTTCTTATTCCTGTTTTTGATTCTTTTTGTAGAATTAGCTTCGCCGGACTTCGTAAAACAATACGACACACGTCCAAATAAGATTTTCTTAGATTATTTAATTTACCCGAAAGAAGTGGTTGGAATGCTTTTAAAAAGTTACTTAATTTCTATCATCGTTACTTTTATAATTTTGGGGGCAGCGATTTATTTTGCCTTCAAAAAAGGGAAAAAATATTTTCATACTACAAGCACTGAATATAAATTCAAACTAATCGCTTTTCCATTAGTAGCATTTTTATTGTTTTTTGGAGCGCGTTCAAGTCTTACTTCAAAACGTCCTATCAATGCCAGTAATGCTGTTTTTTCTACAGATCAATTGACAAATACTTTAGGGTTAAATTCATTTTATACTGTTGCATTTGCCGCTTATTCTATTAAGAATGAAGGAAACACAAAAATGTACGGAAAAATGGATGAAGCCGAAGCCATTGCCCGTGTAAAAAAATACATGATCGCAGGCCCGACAGATTTTACAGATGCCGAAATTCCGTTTCTGCATGTACAGCAGCCGGATTCTGTTAAGAAAAAGCCATATAATTTGGTGATTTTTCTACAAGAAAGTTTAGGCGCAGAATATGTTGGAATTTTAGGCGGAAAACCTTTAACGCCGGAATTTGATAAATTATCAAAAGAAGGATTATTGTTTTCCAATTTATACTGCACCGGAACCAGAAGTGTTCGCGGAATCGAAGCTGTTGTAACCGGATTTTTACCGTCACCGTCTGAAAGTGTAGTGAAACTTGGGAATTCACAGCAAGGGTTTTTCACGCTTGCCGACGCTTTAAAACAAAAAGGGTACGATACGAGTTTCATTTATGGCGGAATGGCGAATTTTGATAACATGGCTTCATTTTTCAACGGAAACGGTTTCAGCGATATTGTAGATCAGGAAGATTTTGAATCAGATGGAAATAAATACGCTTTTAAGGGAACCTGGGGGTATTCTGATGAAGATTTGGTAACCAAAGCCAATAATTATTTCAAATCAAAAGGAGACAAACCATTTTTCTCTTTAATGTTTTCGACTTCAAATCACGAACCGTTTGAATATCCTGCTGGAAGAATAAAACAGTTTGATAAAAAAGCTGCAACGGTAAACAACGCCATGAAATATGCCGATTTCTCGATTGGTAAATTTTTCGAAATGGCTAAAAAAGAACCGTATTTCAAAAACACCATTTTCATTGTAATTGCAGATCATAATACCAGAACTTACGGAAAAAATTTAGTGCCAATAAATAAATTCCATATTCCAGCCTTCATTATGGGACCTGGAGTTCCAAAAGGAGCTGTTTATGACAGACTGGCAAGTCAAATAGATATTCCGCCAACGTTATTAAGTTATTTAGGACTTTCGTTTGAAACACCAATGGTAGGTAGAAACCTAAATAAATTAGATCCAAAAGTGCAAGGGAGATCCATTATGCAGTTTAATGATATCAACGCTTTTAGAGTAGAGAATCAGGTTGTAATTATGCAGCCGAATTTGAAACCGCTTCAATTCGAAATTAAAAACGATACGACTTTAATTCCGGTAAAATTAAATGAAGAATTAGCAAAAGATGCGTTGGCGCATGTAATTACAGCAGGAAATTTATACAAGGAAAACAAATATAAATTAAGACGCTAAGTTACTAAGATGCTAAGGTTCTAAGTTGTTATTTAGAGGACTTATAAAACGTTGTCACATTGAGCGAAGTCGAAATGCTTTGCGGGTTCTCGACTTCGCTCGAACTGACAAATCGTAAAAAAAAATATAACATGACAAGATTGAGGAAAAACTTAGAACCTTAGCATCTTAGTAACTTAGCGACTTTTATTAAAATAAAATTTTAATAAATCAGAAGCAGCAGCGAAAGGTGAAATCTCATCATTTTGCACTGCTTTTTTGTTTTGTTCTAGAAGCGTAATGATTTCGGGTTGGTTGAAGAAGTTTGATTTTAATTGTTCGTTGATGGTTTCCATCATCCAGAAATGATTTTGTTCATTTCTTTTTTCTTGGAAGAAACCAGTTTCTTTAGTCATTTCAAAGTAATCAGAAATAGTGTTCCAAATATCCGAAATGCCCTCTTTTGTAATAGCACTGCAAGTCGTGACTTTGGGCTGCCAGTTTGATTTTTTTGGCGGAAATAAATGCAAAGCCCTATTAAACTCCAGTTTCGCCTGATTCGCTTTTTTGATATTATCTCCGTCTGCTTTGTTGATGACGATTGCGTCTGCCATTTCTATAATGCCTCGTTTAATGCCTTGAAGTTCATCGCCCGCGCCGGAAATTTTTAATAAAAGAAAAAAGTCAACCATACTGTGAACAGCGGTTTCACTTTGTCCCACACCAACCGTTTCTATAATTATGGTATTAAAACCTGCAGCTTCGCATAAAATAATCGTTTCACGGGTTTTACGGGCAACACCGCCTAGGTTTTCTCCAGAGGCACTTGGACGAATAAAAGCATTTTCATCTTTTACCAGTTCTTCCATTCGGGTTTTATCGCCCAGAATACTTCCGTGCGAAATTGAACTGCTGGGATCAACGGCGAGAACGGCCACTTTTTTTCCTGCCTGAGTCAAATAAGTTCCAAAAGCCTCTATAAAAGTACTTTTTCCAACACCGGGAACACCAGTGATTCCTATGCGGATTGATTTATTGGCATGAGGTAAACAGCCTTTTATAATTTCGTCTGCTTTTGGTGAGTGTTCGGGATTTGTACTTTCGATAAGGGTAATCGAGCGGCTTAACGCGGTTATATTTCCAGAAAGGATTCCAGAGATTAATTCGGCCGCAGAAGGCTGCTGCCTGCGTTTGTTTTTAATTTGATTGATAGCCGAAACATTGGTGATTTCAGGAGATGAAATTCCAACTTTTTCTTGTAAACTGCTTGATTGTTTTTTTGAACTTGACAAAACGACACTTTTATGTGTCGTAAAAGTACAGAAAACAAAAAGAGTTTCAAAAAAAGGATTTCTTTGAAATTGTGGGTTGTTAGGTTTGCCACAACCCGAGAGATAGCGAACAGGCAGCAATTACACGAATTTACACGAATTTTTATGTCATTGCGAGGAACGAAGCAATCTCACGAAGTATGACACGAAGATTGCTTCTTGTTAGTGCGGTTGCTTCGTTCCTCGCAATGACTATGCGTGTTTTTAATACGCCGCAGTAAATCGAATCTGATGGTGTTTTGGGTTTTCAGTTTCATCAGCAATAACAACTGCTAAATCTTCTACAGATAAAATACTTCTTTGTTTGTCGTTAAAAACAGGATTTTCTAAGCCTAAACGGTATTTTCCTGTTCTTCCGGTTGTAATACCTTGGTGCATTTCGAAAGCGGGGCTAAAAAACGCCCAGTCTAGCTCTTTTTCTTCTTTTAAAATATTTAAATAATCTCTTGCTGCAGTAGCGCCGGCATAAAATTCTTTTGGAAAATCTGGAGTATCAACCGCTTGTAAACCCTGAGCAACAAACAAACTTCCTGCACCGCCAATTGTGATATATCGTTTTACACCCGATTTTTTTACTGCTTCCTGGATGGCTTTAGATCCTGCAATAAAATCATCATAAATGTTAGGGTTTGTCCATCCAGAATTATACGCATTGATCACAGCGTCGTTTCCTTTTAAAATTGCTGCTAATTCGTTTACATTAAAAATATCTGCACTTTTCCAGTTAATGCCGGCGGTGTCTTTTGGGGTTCTTGCAATAGCAGTAATATCGTGATTTCTGCCTGCTAATTCATTTAAGATTGCTGAGCCTACAAATCCTGTAGCTCCAATAATTGCGATTTTCATAATATATAAATTTATTTAGTAATAAAAAATGTTACAGTTTAGTGTAAAAAAATAGTTTTAAAACTGGTTCGAAAAATCTTCTAAAGAAATTCCCTGCAATTGTGCGCTTACTTTTTGATTTATGTCGGCATACAAAGCATCTAGGTTTTGATTGATTTTTTTCCCCACAGGACAATCCGGATTAGGCTGATTTTTAGCATAACCGAGATTGATGGTTTCAAAAGTCATTTCAAAAATTTCTTTTAAAGTCAACTTTGATGAATCTATGGCCAGTTTTGTACCGCCGTTTTTTCCTTCTTTACTTTCTACAATATGATGCGCTTTTAGGTTTGCAATTTCTTTTCGAACCAAAACCGGATTCAAATTAATACTTCCCGCAATATATTCTGATGACAAATAATCATTTGGAAATTTATTGAGGAGCGTAAGGATGTGAATCGTAATGGCAAATTTACCTGAAAGCATACTGTAATAAAATATATTACAAATATAATGAGTTTTAGAACACAAAAACAAATTTTAACTAAAAATTAATTCAGTTTGCTTTTTTGTCTGGGGCATAAAAACTTTAACACATAGAAACATAGTTCTTTTGTCTAAAAGAGAAGATCAAAAGAAACTAGTTTCTCACACATAGCTTATGTTTGTTAATGCAAGTGAAACGCCTTTTTTAAGTAAATAAAAGCTATGTTTCTATGTGTTAAAGTGGTTATAGATAGTAAGTTAAGATTTGATAAAAAAGAAGCGGGAGATTATGCACATCATCTATTTGAGTGATGCGCATTCTCTTGATTAACTATACAGTTTTTGATTGATTTTTGATGGAAAAAAAATATACCCAGGCTATAAAAAGAAGCTGTAATGGTATTCTAAACCATAGGAAAGACATGCCTTCGCCGCTATAGTTGGCACTTTCCAGATTTATATTGTGGTAAGCAGCGTAAATATTTGCCGGAAGCAGTACTATAAAAAACAGAATAAGAAGCCTGCCTGTGAGCAGTCTTGTTTTTGGGATCAGAAGCCCGGCCGCTGCTGTAAACTCTATTATTCCTGTAAGATACACAATTGTAACTGCAAAAGGTAAAAAAGAGATCATCATGGCCATTCCTTTGGTAAATAGAAAATGACCTATGGCAGTTAATACAAGCATGGCCGCCATAGCAATTCTGCCAGCTTGTGAAATTGCAGTTTTTTTGGTAATAAGTCTTATAACAAGCAGGGCAATCGTAAAAGTTCCTAATAATACAATTAAGGTTTCCATATCTTTTTTATACAAAGCTGCGTAATAAAGAAACCTGAAACAATGAACCTGGGTTAATAAATTCGTTTTCTTATTCTGCTCAATGCCTGTGGTGTAATACCAATATAAGAAGCCAGATATTTTTGAGGAATTTTTTGAATGAGCTGCGGCTGTTCAATAAATAGGTTGCGATACCGTTGTTCTGCAGAATCGTTGAGGAGCGAAAGTTCTCTTTTTGATTTTTGAAGAAATAACCCTTCGCTTGCCAGACGGCCAATGGTATTGCCAATTTTTGTTTCGGCATAAATTTCCTGCAGGTCATTATAAGATATACACCAAAGAGCAGTGTCGGCAAGGGCTTCAATGGTATAATTTGCAGGTTGTCTTGTAATAAAGGAATCGTAGCCGCTTGTAAATTCACCATCAAAAACAAAAACAAAAGTGAGATCGTTATCTTCACGAGGAATATAATATCTTACCAATCCTTTTTCTATAAAGGAGAGGTAATTTTCAACTTGGCCTGTTTGGAGTATTGGTGCTTTCTTTGAAAATTCACGGCGTATGAGCTTTGACGAAAAAATATTCCAGTCATCATCAGAAAGTTTTGCCATTCGCTCAAAATTATCTCTTATTTGCTGCATTGATTTTTAAAATTTCAGATTAAAAATAAACCCGTTGGGTGTAATCGCAAAAAAAACATTTAACACATAGTCCGATAGCTATCGGGATTCTTTGTCTAAAAGAAGATCAAAAGAAACTGGTTTCTAACACATAGAGCGCTATGTGAATTAAAAAAAAGTGAAACGCCTATTTTTTAGTTCTCAAAATCTATGTTTCTATGTGTTAATATTAATTATGCTCAATGAGTTAAAAATAACAAAAATCTTAGAGAAGGTGTGTAATTTGTTTTATGCATCAATTTATAAATACCTATTTTTGTGTTTAAGCCTTGATATGAACAACTTTATTATAATATTCTTCTTTTTGTTTTTAGGATTGCTTTTGCAGAATGTGAAGCGGTTTCCAACTCATATTTATAAAACGATCAATAAAATTGTTATTTATGTCTGCCTTCCGGCGATAACTCTATATCATATTCCGAAAATAAAATGGAGCAGCGAATTATTGTTCCCAATAGGAGCGGGGTGGATTAGTTTTTTTCTGGCTTTTGTGTTTTTTCATTTTTTAGGGCGACGACTGGGCTGGTCCAATAAACTAATTGGCTGTTTGATCCTGACCGCCGGATTAAGTAATTCATCGTTTTTGGGATATCCTATTGTTGAAGCTTTGTTTGGAAAAAAAGGTTTAGAAACGGCTGTATTGGTAGATCAGCCAGGAACTTTTGTGGTGGTTTCGACTTTGGGTGTTTTTGTTGCCGCTTTTTACTCTAAAGGAAGTCCTGATTTTAAAAGTATTTCAAAGAAGATTCTTTTATTTCCTCCGTTTATTACATTCGTCGCGGCGTGTTTACTCAACGTTTTTGATTATGATTTATATTCGAATATACAGCCTCTTTTATTAAAACTAGGAAGTTTGGTTACACCTCTGGCTTTATTTTCGGTTGGATTACAGCTCACTTTTAATCGAAAAAGCAAACATTGGAAATTTTTACGCCTCGGACTTTTTTTCCGACTTATTGTAACGCCGTTTATCATTTTCATTCTCTATGTTTTTGTTTTTAACCAGCGTTCTGAAGCTATAAAAATTACAATTATAGAAATCGCCATGGCTCCCATGATTACAGGCGCAATTTTGGCTTCGACTTATGGCTTAAAGCCAAAATTAAGCAGTATGATGATTGGTTTTGGGATTCCTGTTTCGTTTGTAACTCTTGCTATTTGGTACTTTGTGGTAGGTTTTATTTAATTTATTATAAACCGTTGGGTGCAATTATTTTCAACACAATAGTCCAGATAGCTATCGGGATTCCTTATCTAAAGAGAAGATCAAAAGAAACTAGTATCTCAAACATAGCCTATGTTTGTTAATGCAAGTGAAACGCCTTTTTAAGATTACAAAAAGCTATGTTTCTATGTGTTAAACTTAACATCCAAGTAAATTTAAAATACTAATTATATAGAGAATGTAGAATTTTAACTTTTTTTTAATTCTTACGTGTTTTCTAAATGTATTTTTTAGTTAATTTTAAAGGAACTAAAAAATTAAATTATGTCAACATTAAGATTAGGCGATATAGCTCCGGATTTTCATGCAGAAACCACACAAGGACCAATCAATTTTTATGAATACTTGGGAGATTCATGGGGCGTTTTATTTTCGCATCCAGCAGATTTTACTCCTGTTTGTACAACTGAATTGGGAACTGTAGCGAATTATATTCCGGAATTTGCCAAAAGAAATACTAAAGTTATTGCTTTGAGTGTAGACGGTTTGCAGTCGCACCTGGAGTGGATTAAAGACATTAACGAAACTCAAAATACAGAGGTTAATTTCCCAATTATTGCCGATGAAGATAAAAAAATAGCAACGCTGTACGATATGCTTCACCCAAATGCGAGCGATAAATTTACAGTGCGTTCTGTTTTTGTTATTGGTGCCGATAAAAAAATCAAATTAACATTGACTTATCCGGCTTCTACAGGAAGAAATTTTGACGAATTGCTTCGTGTTATTGATAGTTTACAATTAACAGCAAATTACAGCGTAGCTACTCCGGCAAACTGGAAAGATGGTGAAGATGTGGTAATTGCTCCAGCAATTCCTGATAGTGATATTCCGGCGAAATTCCCAAAAGGATATACACCAATTAAGCCTTATTTGCGTATTACCCCGCAGCCGAATAAATGAGGTACTGAGGGTCTAAGGTGCTGAGGTACTAATACTTTTTAAGATGTTAAGGTGCTAAGTTTCTAAGTTTTTTATTAAGAGGTTAAACTCTTAGTGGCTTAGAAACTTAGTACCTTTAATTTCTTTATGTTGTAAAGTTTCTAAGTTTTTAAGTATATAAAAAAGAAATCTTAGCGCCTTAGAGCTTTTGTAAGAGATATTCGCAAAGTTAAAAACCTCAGAACCTTAGCGGCTTAGAACCTTAGTTCCTTAGAAGCTCACTCATCTTTTTCTTATCTCCTACAACCCAAATGATGTCATTTGGCTGTAAAATTAAACTCGATTCAGGGTTTAAAATTCGGTTTCCGTTTCGTTCAATTCCAACGACTAGACCGCCGGTTTTCCCTCTGAATTGACCAATACTTTTTTGAATAAATTCTTCTTGAGAAACCTCTAACTGACGCAGTACAATTTCAGATTCCTGAACTGCAGGCGGAGCTTCAATTTCATTTTGATTTAAGTATTTGGCAAATTCTGTTACTTGGGCATCTGTACCAATTACGCAAATTTCATCGCTAGGAAACAAACGCTCATTTTTAGTTGGTATAGGAATCGTAATATCACCTCGTTTTATTTCAGCAATATTAATTCCGAGCTGTTCACGAATTCTTAATTCTTCAAGCGTTTTTCCTGCCAGATTCGATTCTTTTCCAATATCAAAAAATGACATGTGACCGTCCCACGGCATTAAATTGGCATAACGTCTGTCGATTTTTTTGTTTTCGCGGTCGTTGAGGTTTTTCAAAAAGTGATTCTCAATTTTATGATATTGTTCGTTCAGTTTTTTTGGAAAAAGCTGATACACTCCAATCGCAATAATCAAAGCTACAAAAGCTACTAAAGGTGAGAAAAAGATATTCAATAAAAAACCAACTAAAAATAATCCAAGGCTCATTCTGATTAAAATAAGCATTAAAAGTGCACCTCGGTATTTACGTTCTTCCCAAAGTATTTCGACTTCATCAACTTTTACACGGCGCAGCGATAATGCCCATAAAAAAGGAGCAATAATAACCATAGTAATAAGAGCTGCCAATGTGTTGCCAAATCTTGTGTCTTCAACCAAAGGAGCAACAAATTTAGCCGACAATAAAATGATGGCTGTAATAATAATAGTGTGTAATATGATCTGAATAAGATAAGCATTTAGGACTTTTTGCCAAATACTGACAGATTTTATCGCTTGTGCATTTAAGCTGTAACGGTTGATGTTTTTGACCCATTTTTTAGGAAGTTTTTGTTCCAGAAAATGAGAAAATGGCACAGCATATTTCACCATAAACGGTGTTGTAAAAGTTGTTACAGCTGAGACTGCTACAACAACGGGATATAAAAAAGAACTGGTAACATTGAGGGTCATTCCGAGTGTTGCAATAATAAACGAAAACTCTCCAATTTGCGACAAACTCATTCCTGTCTGCACGGATTGCTTTAACGGCTGACCCGCTAATAGTGCACCAATGGTAGAACTTACAGATTGACCAATAATTGTGACTAAAGTTAAAATTGCTACAGGCAGTGCATGTGTGTATAACATTTTGGGATCTATAAGCATCCCGACAGATACGAAGAAAATCGCGCCAAATAAATCTTTTACAGGTTTTACTAAATGTTCAATATGTTCTGCCTGAGTAGTTTCGGCAATAATTGATCCCATAATAAAAGCTCCTAAAGCCGGAGAGAAACCAACATTTGAGGCAAAGCTTACCATTGTTAAACAAAGTGCAAGAGAAATAATCAGCAGCATTTCGTCAGTAAGTAAATGTTTGGCTTTTTTAAGAAGTGTTGGAATAAAAAAGATTCCGCCAATAAACCATGCTGTAAGGAAGAATATTAGTTTTAGAACCGACATCATTAATTCGCTTCCTGAAAATTGCTGACTTACTGCAATAGTCGAAAGTAAAACCATCATTAAAATAGCTACAAGGTCCTGAACGATTAATGACCCAATTACAATTCCGGCAAATTTTTGTGCTTTTACACCAAGTTCATCAAAGGTTTTTAGAATGATTGTGGTAGAAGAAATGGATAAAATTACACCCAAAAAGATACTGTCCATTTGTTCCCAATCCATCCATCGCCCAACCAGATAGCCCAATACGACCATCGTGATAATCTGAGTAATTGCCGTTATCGAGGCAGTCCCGCCCACTTTCATCAGTTTCTTAAAACTAAATTCGAGACCCAGGCTGAACAATAAAATGATCACACCAATTTCTGCCCAGACTTCAACACTTTTCATCTCAGTAATAGTGGGAAAAAAATCAAAATGATTTCCGGCCAAAAATCCCGCAATTAAATACCCTAAAACTAAGGGCTGTTTAATTAATTTAAATAATAAAACGGCAATTCCGGCAGTCATCAGGATTAATCCCAGATCACTAATTAAAGGTTGTAAATGGTGTGTAGTTTCTGCAGCGGCATTTAAGGCAATCATAAACGTGGTATTTTAGTGAGTGATAATTCGATTTGCAATTTTGATTTATACTCTAAATTATTATTTGTTCCAGAACTTTTCTAATAGGTTCCAGCTGTTCTAATTTTGTAGCTGTCGATTCGGTAATACACATTCCAACTACATTTGATTTTTGTTTGATTTCTATGATTAAATCATAAACTTCATTTATTTTAAATCCATTACTTGATGGAAACAGGGTGTGTTTAAATTCTGATTCGTCTAAAACATCTAAATCAAGATGAATATAAACATTGTTAAAAGACTGGATTATATTTTCTAAATGGGAATAATGACATCTTAAAACAGATTTGATATTATTTGAGGCTATATATTCTATTTCTGGCTTGTCTAAATCTCTTAATCCAACAAAGCTTATTTGCCGTGGTTTAATGGTCGAAAAAAGAAGTTTCTTTATATTTTCATTTCCCTCACCAAGAAGTGTTCTCAAAGGCATTCCGTGAAATGCTTTACTAGGCGAACTCTCCGGGGTATTCAAATCAGCATGTGCATCAACCCAAATTACACATAAATCATTGCCGTAAATTTTGTTTAAATAAGAAATAGGAATAATTTCAATTCCACAATCACCTCCAATAGTTGCAACTTTTTTTAATTTATTTCCTGCAATTTCATTTTTAAAGAATTCAGTTTGTTTTAAAATAGAATTATAGGCAATAATATTATGATGTGTTTCTAAATCTTTTTCATAAAGAGAAATTTCTTTGAATTTATAATCTTTAAAAAATAACTTTAAGGTTTCTGCCCCGGCTTTTAATTCATTTGTTATTCCGGAACCTTGCCATTGAGGGTTTATAAAGAGCATAACATTTAAAAATTTTGTACATAAAAAAAGCTATCCCGATAAAGATAGCTTTTTTTGACAAAATATTTTAGGTTTTCTTTAGATTCCTGTGTAATTACTAGGAGTTATCTGCATTAATTCAGCTCTAACAGCATCAGAAACTTCTAAAGTCGCAATAAAATTATGAATTGCGTTTTTATCAATAGCTTCGTTAGTTCTTGTTAAACCTTTTAATGCTTCATACGGATTTGGATACGCTTCACGGCGTAAAATCGTTTGAATTGCCTCAGCCACAACTGCCCAGTTTTTCTCTAAATCTTCAGCAAATTTGCTTTCGTTCAATAATAATTTGTTCAAACCTTTCAGCGTAGCTTCAAAAGCAATAATTGTATGGCCAATTGGCACACCAACATTACGTAAAACCGTACTGTCTGTTAAATCACGCTGTAATCTTGAAATTGGAAGTTTTGCAGATAAGTGTTCAAAAATAGCATTTGCGATTCCTAAGTTTCCTTCTGAGTTTTCAAAATCAATTGGGTTTACTTTATGCGGCATTGCCGACGAACCAATTTCTCCAGCTTTGATTTTTTGTTTAAAATAATCCATTGAAACATACGTCCAGATATCACGGTCTAAATCGATAATGATATTGTTGATTCTTTTTAAACCATCAAAAAATGCTGCAAAATGATCGTAATGTTCTATTTGAGTTGTTGGAAAAGAATGTTGTAACCCTAATTCATTTTCAACAAAATTAGTTCCGAATTTTTTCCAGTCAATTTGCGGATATGCCACATGATGTGCATTGAAATTTCCTGTTGCACCGCCAAATTTAGCCGCAAACGGAATATTGAACAACAAACGCATCTGCTCTTCTAAACGCTCAACAAAAACAAGTATTTCTTTTCCTAAACGAGTAGGAGAAGCCGGCTGTCCGTGCGTACGGGCAAGCATTGGAATATCTTTCCATTCAACGCTTAATTCTTTCAATTTAGAAATTAAAGCAATCAATGATGGCGTATAAACCTGTTCAAAAGCTTCTTTTGTAGAAAGCGGAATGGCAGTATTGTTGATATCCTGAGATGTTAATCCGAAGTGAATGAACTCTTTATGTTGAGATAATCCTAATTTTTCAAAAGCATCTTTAATAAAATATTCAACCGCTTTTACGTCGTGATTGGTTACTTTCTCTGTTTCTTTAATCCAAAGTGCATCTTCTGTAGAGAAATTTTTGTAGATATTTCTTAAACTGTCAAATAAATTTGAATTTACGCCAGAAAGCTGAGGTAAAGGAATTTCGCATAAAGCGATGAAATATTCAATTTCAACCAGTACGCGATATTTTATTAAAGCTTCTTCAGAAAAGAAAGGTGCTAAATTTTGAGTTTTATTTCTATATCTTCCGTCAATTGGCGATATAGCATTCAATTCGTTTAGAGTAGTCATTGTTATGTTGTTTTTCGAAAGGTGCAAATATAAACAGAATTTGCGGATTTAAAGTAATGAGAAAGTCAATTGAAGACAATTTAAAAGGGCAAAACACGAATTAGCACTAATTTTTTAATTTATAGATAGTAAATAAATTCAAAAGAAATAATATTCGTGAAATTCGTGTTCAATAAATTATGTTCTTAAATCGATTTTAATTTTTCCCTTAAATCTGCAACACCTTCAGATGCAAATTTGGCAATTGTTTCTACTTTATTTCGAATATTTGGAATTGAAATAGGTTTTGGGTCAATATAAAAAACAGGCGTTGTACTTGGAGCATAAGAAATTAAACCTGCTGCAGGATAAACCTGTAACGAAGTTCCAATTACTGCAAAATAATCTGCTGTTTCGGTTATGTCAATTGCTTCTTCAAGTGCCGGAACTTCTTCTCCAAACCACACAATATGCGGTCGTAACTGATGTCCGTTTTCGTCTAAATCACCCGTTAGTAAATCCTCTGTCCAGTCTAAAATGAAATCACGATTTCGGGTACTTCTCACTTTTAATAATTCTCCATGCAAATGCAAAACTTTGGTGCTTCCGGCACGTTCGTGTAAATCGTCCACATTTTGAGTGATGATATAAACATCGAAATCTTTTTCTAATTCAGCTAAAATTTGATGTCCTAAATTGGGCTGAACTTCCTTAAGCTGCTGGCGTCTTTTATTGTAAAAATCCAAAACCAATTCTTGATTTTTGTTCCAGCCTTCGGGAGTTGCTACTTCCATTACGTTGTGACCTTCCCATAAACCATCGCTGTCACGAAATGTTTTAATACCACTTTCGGCACTAATTCCGGCGCCGGTTAAAACAACAAGTTTCTTTTTCATGCTTATTTATTAAAAGATAAAAATAGTAATTTATACGAATTAAGAGTTGTGCTGTAGGCACTAAATATCGGTAGAATATGAATGGAATAAATTTAGCGTGCCGTAGGTACGCAATAGCTGTCGTTATGTTGCGTACCTACGGCACGCTAACATACCTCAAACGTTATGGTCTACCGATATTGTGTGCCTAACGGCACGTTTCTTTTAGTAGTTGAAAATAATGATTTTTGTGAGCCAGTTAAAAACGCATATTTTGTGCCGTTAGGCACTAAATATCGGTAGAAAAATAGGAATTGAAATAAATTTGGCGTGCCATAGGTACGCAACAGCTGTCGTTTTGTCGCGTACCTACGGCACGCCAACAAATTTCGATAATTACCAATAGTTACCGATATTTAATGCCTAACGGCACATTTGCACGATTCTTTTTTAATATTTTTGAGAGACAATAAAACCGTAATTATACTTATTGTTTTGACTTTGCAGATTATTTAGTTTTAATGCCTCATAAAAACAAAAGAAATTCTAAATGATTTTAATTCAGTTTACAGGATTATCAGGTTCAGGAAAAACGACATTGGCCCAAAATGTTCAGCATTTATTAATCGAAAACGGTTATAAAGCTGAAATTGTTGACGGCGATGTGTACCGAAAAACGATTTGTAAAGATTTAGGATTTTCTAAAGAAGACCGCTGCGAGAATGTAAGACGTCTTTTTAATGTAGGACGAAATTTTGTTGCAGAAGATACCATTACATTAATGTCAGTAATAAATCCGTACGAAAGTCTGCGAAATGAATTAAGAACTCACGAATTTGTGCGAACTGTTTTTTTAGACTGCTCGATAAATAATTTGATTAAAAGAGATCCGAAAGGTTTATATAAAAAAGCATTATTGCCGGAAGATGATCTTGACAGAATTAAAAATTTTACGGGAATAAGTGATGTTTTTGAAACTCCAGAAAAAGCAGATTTAGTCTTAAAAACCGATTTAGAAACGGTATCTTTTTCAACAAATAAGCTTTACGACTTCATTATTGATAATTTAAGGAAAGGACTTTAGTTTTTAAAAACGAATTCCTGAATTTGTAAAATTTTGCTTATCTATTCGATGAATGGGTTGGTGTATTTTATATATTTACAGGACCAAAACAAATCTCAAATTTAACCCTAAGCTTATGAATCCTTCGTCAAGCATACTTCCTATTATCTTTTCGATTGAAAAATTACAGCAAGAACTTACAATTTGCGAAAATGATTTATGGACTCCTCATTTTAACACCAATCGGTATGAGGGAAACTGGACAAGCGTTTCTTTACGATCACAATCGGGTTTGGTAAATGATATTACCTCTTTTTCAAACAAGGAATACCAAAATACTCCGCTGCTGGATCGCTGTCATTATTTTAAAGAAATTATGGATTGGTTTCAATGCGAAAAAGAAGCTGTACGATTATTGCGATTAGGGCCAAACAGCGAAATCAAAGAACATACGGATAATGATACTTCTTACGAAGATGGATTTTTTAGAATTCATGTTCCTATCATAACAAATTCAGAAGTCTTTTTTTATGTAGATAAAAAACTTGTTCCTATGAAAATGGGAGAGTGCTGGTATGCTAATTTCCAGCTTCCGCATAGTGTTGAAAATAAGAGCGCCGAACCGAGAATTCATCTTACTCTTGACTGTATTCGAAACGACTGGTCTGATAAATTATTTGCCGAAATGGGGTTTGATATTCATGCTTCTTCAAATAAAAATGAATATTCTGATGAGATAAAACAACAGATCATTGCTGAACTTTCGCGGAATCCATCAGAAATGACAGCAAAAATTATCGCAGATCTTCAGTCAAAATAAAATAAACCACCAATGGAAAACATACATCATCCTCTTTCTAACTGGATTCCTTATAAGTTAATTGAAAAAAATAACGAAATCTATTTTGAATGGATTTATCTGGGAGATTTAAAATATGTCGATCCTTTTTTTGATGAAACAATTTCAAAATGCAGAGGCCACGAATGCAATTCAAAGTCGTTTAAAGTAATAAGTACTCCTGAAAATCTTATAGAATGGTCTGAAGAAATAATTTCGGTCGATTTAAAATCTTTGGTATTTCACGTTTCAAGATGTGGTTCAACAATGCTGAGTCAGTCTCTGGCCACTTCATCAGAAAATATTATGATTTCTGAAGCACCAATTGTGGATGAAATTTTACGAAGTAATTTGTTTGGTTTAGATAAAAAGACGGCACTTTTAAAAGCGGTCATTAAATTATTGGGCCAGAAAAGATTTCCGGAACAAAACAATTTAATTTTAAAACTGGATGCCTGGCATATTTTTGATGCGGGTTATTTAAGAAGCATTTTTACTGAAATACCTTTTGCACTTCTTTACAGAAACCCAACAGAAGTTTTGAAATCGCATCAAAAAAAGATGGGAATGCACATGGTCCCGAATTTACTGCCGCCGAGCGTTTTTGGAATTACAGCTCAGGAAATAAATAGAATAAGTTTTCAGCAGTATGGAGCCTTAGTTTTAGAGAAATATTTTGAAGGCTTTCTGGGGTTTTATGAAACAGATAAAAATGTTACGGCTCTTTATTATAATGGAGGAATGAAACAGGTTGTAGAAAAATTTATTTCGTTTATTAATGTTAATTATGCTTATGCCGAACTTGATAAAATGTTTGAGCGTTTAAATGCCCATTCTAAAAACGAAAATGAAGCTTTTAATGGTGATTCTTTTAAAGAAGAAGAATTAGAAATTAATTTTACAAAGCTTAATCTGCTGCACGAAAAATTAAACAACACGTTTCTGGAGCATCAGGAAAGCTAAAATACAGATGAATTTACTTTCTATTGATTTATATGTATTTTTGCGCCAAATACAAACAAAATGATTGATTTAGATTACCTGGCATTTCTCGAAAATATATTGACAGACAACCGAAAAGAGAAATTTTTAAAAGTATTAGAAAACCGAACCAAACATTTTACTATTGCAGTCGAAGATGTTTTTCAAATGCATAACACGAGTGCAGTAATGCGCAGCTGTGAGGTTTTTGGAATTCAGGAACTTAATGTTATTGAACAGCGTTACGGAAAACGAATCGATAAAGAAATTGCAATGGGCGCTCAAAAATGGGTTGATATCAATAAATTTGATTCGGTTACAAATTGTCTTTCGACTTTAAAAAATCAGGGTTATCAAATCATAGCCACAACTCCTCACGAAAATGATTGTCTGCTTGATGATTTTGATATTTCAAAACCAAGTGCTTTATTTTTTGGAACGGAAAGAGACGGATTGTCTGAAGAAATTCTACAGAAAGCAGATGGTTTTCTTAAAATTCCAATGGCGGGTTTTACTGAAAGTTTGAATATTTCTGTTTCTGCCGCAATCATTATTCAAAATCTAACCAACAGACTGCGAAATTCAGATATTGACTGGCATTTATCTGATGAAGAAATACTAGAAAAACGTCTGGCTTGGGCTAAAAATTCAATTAAAGATATTAAACGAATCGAAGCACGTTATTATCAGGAAAATTCGAAATAGTGCTTTCCTGCAAGGTTTCCAAAACCTTGTAGGTATCTTGGTATTCTTTTAAATAAGAAAAGTTTTGCCACGAATTACACGAATTAATTGATTTAAAAATTTGTGGAAATTCGTGTAATTCGCGGCAAAAAAAACTTAGTATCTCAGCAACTTAGAACCTTAGAATCTTTTTTACTTTTTTAAGAATAAAATAAAACCTAAGATGCTGACAATTAAAATGCTCAATGCAGCTAAAACTGTGGCCAGATCACGAATATTTTTTCCTGCCCAATCCATGAATAAAAATTTATGTAATATGGCAAATGAATAACCTTCTACTTTATCTGCATTTTTAACTACAGCTGCCAGTCTTGAAGTTGACGTTTCGATAAAATACGTTGTTTTTTCAGGAGTGTCGTACGCTAGTTTTACAACAGGCAGACGTTTATTTACAAAACCATATTCTCTGCTTTCAAAGTCAGTTAAAACTTTTGATTCTAATAATTTTACGTTTTCTATTGATTCTTCAGGTTCATCAGAAGTTTCGATCATTTCGCAGCAAGCCGCTTGCGGAGCCCCGCCCGTAAAATAGTAAGCCAGATATTCGGCATAGTGAAGATCAACATTTGGGACAACTTTATTAGTCGCAGGATTAATGTAAATTACTTCCGATTTTTGATCTTTCTTTTTATTCCATTTTGAATTAGAATCTACTTTTGAAGTCTTGAATTTACTTTTTTCAAGCAATTGACAACGGAAATAAGTTGTATCGTTTAAAGTAATAATACTTGTATTTTGAAAACGGGTCCAATCTAAATCCAACGCATTATTAGCTAACGGAATTTCTTTAGTCACAAATGTAGGTTCGTAAACCATTTGCGATAAAGTATAAGGTGCCCATTTTGTTGTAGCATGATATCCTCCGCTAAAAGCAAAAGTCAAAGTAAAAAGTGAGACCCAGATCCCAATTTGGCGATGGTATTTTCTAAGCCCTTTTTTAGGCGCTGCATTATCTGTTTTTTTGAATTGTTTCCACAGTAAACCGTAAATCAAGATGCCGCTTAAAGCAGAAAATCCAATAATTGACAATAAGAAAATCATGGTAATGATTCTGATACTATTGTTCGATATTGCATCTATAAAAGACCAATTATGAAAAGTATCAAAAAACCAGATAAAAGCTTGTCTTGAAGTAGGATTGTAAGTAGCCAGTTTGCTTGAAGATGTTTCAACATAAACCTGCATGGCATCAGGACGGTCAAAAGTTAGTTTATAAACCGGTAAATAACGATTCACATATTTGTATTGCGACGTAAATTCGGTTACAACTTCACTCTTTTTAACGGCACTTTTTTGATCGTCCAAAAAATAACGAGAAAGCCATTCAGCATATTTTTGATCTCCGTCTTCCAGTTTTTTTCCGTTAGAAGCATCATAATACCACAATTCGCCAAAAATGGTTTTTACCTGATAAAAGGTAGTATTATTAAAAGAGACAATTCGGAAATTTTTGAATTGAGTGATTTCATTTTTTTGTAAAACTTCCTGAATTGATAATTTCAGTTGATTTTTGTCTATTATTTGCTGTTCCAGTTTTTCGTGTGCAATTTCAGGTTTGAAAAAGTGCGCCATAAATGGATGCATTAAACCAGAAAGTGTCCAGAAAATAACAGGAACAATGGTAATTAAGCCAATAACACGATGCCACTTGTACATGTGCTGCTTGATTTTTTTTACGATTTTAGGATCTTTCTTTTTAGAAGATTTTTTCTTGATTTCTTTACTCATCTTGAGTTGTTTTGATTTTTATTTTTTTGCCACAGATTTCACGGATTAAAATGATTTTTTTATTTAAAAACTCTGTGATTAATCCTTTTAATCCGTGAAATCTGTGGGCAAATAATTTTATTTTTTTAATGAAAAATTGTACTGAATTCCAAATACAAATGTTCTTGGAGCTGCCGCCGTATATGTTGGCTGTGCGTTTGTGGTATTAGCTCTCGAAACGTTGTAAGCGTATAATTTATCAGTAAGGTTCATTACGTTTCCGTATACTTCAATTCCTTTCCATTGATAACCAACTCTTGCATTGAAAATGTTATAACCGTCGTATTTTACCGTATTGATCTGATCTTGGTAATAACTTCCCACAAGCTGCCATTCGATAGAAGTCCTTAAATTAGGAAGCCAGTTTGGATAATAACTTACCTCTGAATTTCCAGACCATTTTGGAGCAGCCGGCATTTCTTTTCCATTTAAATCCTGAACAGGATCGGTTGGTTTGTCCGAAAGTTTAAAATCGATATAAGTATGCTGCGCGTAAGTTCCGCCCAAGCGAAAATTAAATTGCTGCGAAGGACGATATGAAGCTCCAAATTCAACTCCTTTATGACCCGTTTCTCCTGCTGAACGATAATCTGTTGAGTTATCCGGAAGTTTAATGTTTAGTAACTCATTTTTGCCTTCCATATAATAAAAGGCATAATCAAAATTTAATTTGTTTTGAAGGAAAGAAAGCCATCCGCCCACTTCATAATTATCAAAAGTTGCCGGTTCTAAATTGTAATAAAAATCAGCTGGAACGCCTGTTGTTCCTCCAGTTCCGGGTTTAGTTCTAAAAATAGAGGTAATTCCGGGAGGTGCAAAACCTTGAGAATAATTGCCATAAAAGCCTGCAAACTCAACTGGATTAAAATTTGCACCTAGTTTAAAAGTGAATTTATCGTAGACTTTGCTTCCTGTAGATTTGTCTAAAGCATTATCATAGTCTACTTTCATGTTGTCGTATCGACCGCCAACTGTAAATATTAATTGTTCAATTGGATTAATACTCAATTGCGCGTATCCTGCTGAGTTGAAAATATCTGCCATATAATCTGCTAATTTTGAATCTGGATGTTCAGCAATTATTTCATAAGAATCAACAGTTTGTTTACCAGCTTCTCCCGGATTTAAATTAGCTTTCAAATCAATTACATAAGACCAATACGTAACTGGAGAATAATCATATAAAGCACCAGCCACAAGTTTTGTATTTAGAAAATCAAATTTTTGAGTGTGCTGTCCAATTGCTCCGTAACTTTTAAAGTTATTTGAATTTACTTCACCTTTAGCAGTTGTAGGATTTACAGTCGGGCTCCATTTAATTCCGTAAGAAGGATTTTGACCTAATTTATTATCACGTAAATAAGCTGTAATATAACTGCTTGAATTACTGTTCCAATCGTGTTCAAGCGTTAAACGAGTTCTTAAAGCATCAGATTTTCTATAAGTAAAATTAGAAGTGCTTTTATAAGTTCTGTTATTGAAAGCGTCTTCGTTAACCGTTCCGCTCATATCCGAATAATATTTTCCATACATCGTATTGCTTATTAATCGGGTAGAAGGAGAGATGTTATAATCGATTCTCGCATTCAAATTATCTTTGTTGTAATCAGAATAAGTCATCCAGCCATTTTCCTGTAAACTCGAAATTCCGGCAATATGAAAACCAACTTTTCCTACGGTTGCACCGCCGGCAGCCTGAAATCTTCTGTATCCATAATTATCTGCCTGAACTCCAAATTTAAATTCGGGATCAACAGGTGGTTTTATCGAAATTAAATTGATTGTTCCGCCCACAGCCTCAGGGCCGTATAAAGAAGAAACCGGACCTTTTACCACTTCAATACTTTGCAGATTATATTGATTGATTTCTAATAAAGCATTGTGATTGAAGATTCCCATTGGGCGAATTGGCAAGCCGTCTTCGAGATATAAATAATAAGCATTTGTTGTCATTGGCTGACGAATAGACATCATGTGCTGTTCGTTTCCTAAGTTAACCATTAAAACTCCCGGCGTTTTGTTTATAATTTCATAAACAGCAGTAGCCTTAGTTTCGTTAATAGTTTTGGCTGTTAATTTGCTAATTGCAACAGGAGTTTCTTTGCGTTTAGTAGCAGTTCTGTTGGCAGTTATAAAGACGTTTTCAAGCTCTTGAGATTTTGTTGTGTCTTTTTCTGGCTTGTTCTGCGCAAAGACAAATTGTCCTATAAGTAATAGGATAATGTATATTTTTTTCATTTTAAATTTATATAAATTTTAAAGTAACGTGTGCTTTTCCTGACTTGACGACAAGAAAAAATCTTTTCAAAAACGATTGAAAAGCGGTTATCAGAAATTTATATAAAATAGGATGGAGGTCGAAACGTAGTGTTTGAAATCGAAATAGGTTTTGTATCAAAAGAAGCAAAGATTTTTGCTCTTGATTCAATTGGAGTTACTAATTTAAAATTAGTCGTAGTAGTATGTTGAATGTAAACAACTTCTGCTTTTTCTTTCAGGTTGTTTTGCATTCTTTTTTCGTTATCAGCGTATTTTTTTAAACTTTTTTGAAGTTCGCATCGACCGTTACAGGAATTAAAAACCATTTTTCGCTGTACGCAAATCGTTTTTGAAATTTCTTCCTGATTAAGTTTGAAAGAAGTGTAAACAAAGAAGCTGCCAAAAGAAGGCAGTAAAAGTGTACATGAAAGCAATATGATCAAAAATCGTTTCAAAACGCTATTTCTATGTTTCGAATGCAAAAATACATTTAATTCGCATTTATTACCAAGAGTTTCGGGAAAAGTTTTTTTTGAAAGTGTTCAGTGTTCAGGTTTTTAGTGTTCAGTCCGGTTTGTAAACTAAAAACCCGACAGGTTTTAAAAACCTGTCGGGTTTGATATATAATTTGAGTATCAGTCTAAAAACTGTAACTGAACACTAAAAACCTGAACACTGAATACTAAAAAATTATTCCTTAACAATAACCCAAGCTCCAGAAGCTAAAAGAGTTTCTGCTTTTTTGAATTTCATTGTTTCTGTTTTACCAGTTGCAACTTCCTGAACTGTTACAGTATCATTACGATTGATTTTTGGCATATCTCTCACAATCGTTTCTGTAACCTGACGTTGTTGTGTTTCTCCAGCTTCGCGGTTGATGCTTTCACTGTTAGGAATTTCGTCTTTGCTTAATTGTAAATTCTCTTTTTGACGAACTTCTCTTGCTTCGTGAATTTCAGAAGTAACGTTTTGAGCTGGTAAATCACCTTTAAACAAGAATGAAATAACTTCTTTATTAACGTTGTCTAACATTCCTCTAAACAAGTTGAAAGCTTCTAATTTATAGATAAGTAATGGATCTTTTTGTTCGTGAACAGCCAATTGAACAGATTGTTTCAATTCGTCCATTTTACGTAAGTGTTTTTTCCAAGCCTCATCAACAATAGAAAGTGTGATGTTTTTCTCGAAATCAGCAATTAATTGCGCTCCTTCGCTTTCGTAAGCTTTTTTCAAGTCTGTAACAACATTCAAAGTTTTGATTCCGTCTGTAAAAGGAACTACAATTCTTTCGAAATGGTTGTTTGGCTCTTCATAAACTCCTCTAATAATTGGGAAAGCTTCTCTTGCGCTTCTTTCTGTTTTTTCAGTGTAGAAAGTTAAAGCTTCTTTGTATACTTTTCCAGTAACTTCAATGTCTGATAATTTTTGGAAATCAGCTTCTGAAATTGGAGAAGTAATTCCGAAATAACGAATTAAGTCAAAATCAAAACTTTTAAAATCATTTGCAATTTTATTGTTGCTTACAATTAATTCGCAGGTATCATAAAGCATATTAGCGATATCCAGTTTTAAACGCTCGCCAAACAATGCGTGACGACGACGTTTGTAAACTACTTCACGCTGAGAGTTCATAACGTCATCATATTCTAATAAACGTTTACGGACACCAAAGTTGTTTTCTTCTACTTTTTTCTGAGCACGTTCGATAGATTTAGTCATCATAGAATGCTGAATAACTTCACCTTCTTTCAATCCCATTCTGTCCATCACTTTAGCAACTCTTTCAGAACCAAATAAACGCATTAGGTTATCTTCAAGAGAAACATAAAATTGAGAACTTCCCGGATCTCCCTGACGACCAGAACGACCACGTAACTGTCTGTCAACACGACGTGAATCATGACGTTCTGTACCCACGATTGCTAAACCTCCGGCAGCTTTTACTTCTGGAGATAATTTAATATCGGTACCACGACCAGCCATGTTTGTTGCAATAGTTACAACTCCGGCTTTACCAGCTTCTTCAACGATTTGTGCCTCTTGCTTGTGCATTTTAGCATTCAATACGTTATGAGTGATTCCTCTCATTTTAAGCATACGGCTTAATAATTCTGAAATCTCTACAGAAGTTGTTCCAATCAATACTGGCCTTCCAGCGTTTGATAATTCGGTAACGTCTTCAATTACAGCGTTGAATTTCTCACGTGTAGTTTTATAGATATAATCTTCTTTATCGTGTCTTGAAATTGGACGGTTAGTTGGAATTTCAACAACATCCAATTTGTAAATCTGCCATAACTCTCCAGCTTCTGTAACCGCTGTACCCGTCATACCACCTAATTTGCTGTACATTCTGAAATAATTCTGTAATGTAACTGTTGCAAAAGTCTGCGTTGCAGCTTCGATTTTTACGTTTTCTTTAGCTTCGATCGCTTGGTGTAAACCGTCAGAATAACGACGACCATCCATGATACGACCTGTTTGCTCATCGACAATCATAATTTTGTTGTCCATGATAACGTATTCTACATCTTTTTCAAAAAGAGCATACGCTTTTAAAAGCTGGGTAAGAGTGTGAATACGCTCGCTTTTTACTCCAAAATCCTGGAATAATCTTTCTTTAGCTTCTGCTTCACCGTCTTTGTCCAGTTTTTGTTTTTCGATTGCAGCAATTTCAGTTCCAATATCCGGAAGCACGAAAAAGTCAGCATCTGTATCTCCTGAAAGGTATTGGATACCGTTATCAGTCAATTCAACTTGATTGTTTTTTTCTTCAATTACAAAATACAAAGCTTCATCCACTTTATGCATTTCGCGATTGTTATCCTGCATGTATTGATTTTCAGTTTTTTGAAGCAATTGTTTAATTCCTTCTTCACTTAAAAATTTAATTAATGCTTTATTTTTAGGTAAACTTCTGTAAGCTCTTAACAATAAGAATCCGCCTTCTTTAGTATTTCCTTCTTTGATTAATTTTTTAGCATCTGCCAAGAAACCATTCGCCAACTGACGTTGTTGTGCAACTAAGTTTTCGATTTTTGGTTTCAACTCGTTAAATTCATGACGATCTCCCTGCGGAACTGGTCCTGAAATAATAAGCGGTGTTCTTGCATCATCAATTAATACAGAATCGACCTCGTCGACAATAGCATAATTGTGTTTTCTTTGAACTAAATCACTAGGCGAGTGCGCCATGTTATCTCTTAAGTAGTCAAAACCAAATTCGTTGTTGGTTCCATAAGTGATATCAGCATCGTAAGCTTTCTTTCTTTGTTCTGTACTTGGCTGGTGATTATCGATACAATCTACAGATAAACCGTGGAATTCGAATAAAGGCGCTTTCCACGTGCTGTCACGTTTTGCTAAGTAGTCATTCACCGTTACTAAGTGAACTCCGTTTCCTGTCAAAGCGTTTAAGTATAATGGAAGTGTAGCAACCAAAGTTTTACCTTCACCCGTTTGCATTTCGGCAACTTTACCTTCGTGCAGAACCATTCCACCAATCAACTGAACATCATAGTGAATCATGTCCCAAGTAATGTCTTTTCCGGCAGCATTCCATTTGTTAGCCCAAACAGATTTTTCACCGTCAATTGTAATATATGGTTTTGTTGCAGAGAATTCGCGGTCTTTTGCAGTTGCAGTAACCTCGATATGAGAGTTTTCTTTGAAACGACGAGCCGTTTCTTTTACTACAGAAAACGCTTCTGGAAGAATTTCCAATAAAGTTTTTTCAGAGATTTCATAAGCTTCTTTTTCAAGAGCGTCTATTGCATCATAAATATCTTCTCTTTTGTCGATATCCTCAATATTTTCAACTTCAGCTTTTAGAGAAGCGATTTTTGCATCTTTATCTGCCCTTGCTTCTTTAATTTTTTCTTTAAAATAAGCGGTTCTCGCTCTTAGTTCGTCATGAGATAAACCCATTAAACTAGTTTCGAAAGTCTTAATTTTGTTTAAGTAAGGTTGTAAAGCTTTGACATCTTTTTGAGATTTATCACCTACAAAGACCTTAATGATGCTATTTATGAAACTCATAATTTATTTGTATTTCTTTATTATATAATATGTATTTGAACCAAAAAAAAAGCCTCTATGATGAGACTTTTTCCTTTGGTTTATTTTTTAATATTCATCCTCATTCCAAAGATAATCTTCGTCTGTTGGATAATCAGGCCAAATTTCTTCCATTGATTCATATATCTCGCCTTCGTCTTCTATTGACTGAAGGTTTTCTACTACTTCTAATGGAGCACCAGCTCTAATAGCGTAGTCAATAAGTTCGTCTTTGTTAGCAGGCCATGGCGCATCACTTAAATAAGATGCTAATTCTAATGTCCAATACATCTGTTATCTGTTTAGTTTGTGCAAAAATAAATTTTTTACTGAAAAAGACAAGTAAAATTTGATTTATTTTAATAAAATTTAAGAACGTCCTGTTAATTGCAGATTTTAGATTGTTAATTTTAGATTTATAGAATCTTGAAAAATCTAAAATCTTAAGTCTAAAATCTAAAATTTTACTTTCTCGGAATCCATTTCACTTCCTCCGCTTTTAAGTCAAACGACAACTTCCGTGCCAAGACAAAAAGGTAGTCAGAAAGTCGGTTTAAGTACATAATTGCGATTTCAGGAACGTGTTCATTATGGCTTAAATGTACTGCCAAACGTTCTGCTCGACGACATATACAGCGCGCTATATGACAATGTGACACGGTTGGGTGTCCGCCTGGTAAAACAAAATGAGTCATTTGCGGAAGACTTTCTTCCATTTTATCTATTTCGTTTTCGAGTAATTCGATATCTGAGTCAATTATTCCGAGATTTTTTAAGCGGAGTTCTCCGTTTTTTAAAACCTCTTTTTCCTGCGGAGTTGCCAAAATGGCGCCTACAGTAAAAAGACGATCCTGAATTTCTATTAAAATAGTTTTATAATGCGAATCTATTTCCTGATCGCGAATTAATCCTATATAAGAATTAAGTTCATCAACAGTTCCATAACTGTCAATCCTGATATGATCTTTAGGAACGCGCGTGCCTCCAAAAAGAGCCGTTGTTCCTTTGTCGCCTGTTTTGGTATATACTTTCATGGTTATTTTAGATTTTAGATTTCTGATTTTAGATTTTAGATTTTAGATTTACAGGATTCAATCTGAAATCTAAAATCTACAATCTAAAATTATTTCGTCGTGTCGCTTTCAATTAAACCATCACGCAAACGAATAACACGGTGTGCGTAGGCAGCGATATCTTCTTCGTGAGTTACTAAGATTACTGTATTTCCTTGTGCATGAATATCTCCAAAAAGTTTCATGATTTCTACAGAAGTTTTACTGTCTAAGTTTCCTGTTGGTTCATCGGCTAAAATAATCGAAGGTTTGTTGACCAAAGCACGGGCAATGGCAACACGCTGGCGTTGTCCTCCAGATAACTGATTTGGCTGGTGATCCATTCTGTCAGCTAGATTTACTTGTGTTAAAACCTCAGTAGCTCTCGCATTTCTGTCCGATTTTGAATATCCGGCATAAATCATAGGTAATGCAACATTATCTAAAGCCGTAGTTCTTGGTAAAAGATTAAAAGTTTGAAAAACAAATCCGATTTCTGTATTACGAATTCCGGCTAGTTCGTCATCACGCATTTGGCTCACATCTTTTCCGTTCAAAACATAACGTCCGGAAGTTGGTGTATCCAAGCAACCTAATAAATTCATTAAAGTTGATTTTCCAGATCCCGAAGGCCCCATTAAAGCGACGTATTCGCCTTTGTTGATTTCTAAATCAATTCCTTTTAAAACATAGACGATTTCATTACCAAGTACAAAATTTCGTCTTATGTCGGTTATTTTAATTAATGGATTTGCCATTTCGTTTTACAATTTTGGATTTAAAAGTACAAAACACTTTTCATAAAAATGATAAGTAGTTTAGAAATGGATTTTGTTACAAAAGCTTTTTAATAGATATGTATTAAAATAAATATGTTTTTTAAAGCAGAAACGGTTATATCATTTTCGATTGATTTTGCATAATTGTCATTATTTTATGAATTTTATAGTATTAAAATGTTTTTAAAATTTCAAACATGACAATAATGTAATTTGTTTGGTTAGTTATTTGGTAAATTTGATTATAATTAATTAAAACAATCAGTATTATGAAAAATATTCAAATGGTATTAGGAATCGCATTAATTGCATTAAGCTTTACATCGTGTAAAGATGAAAAACAAGAACAAGCTCAGAAAAAAGTTGACGCTTATGCAGCTTACGTTGATTCAGTTAAAAATGTTTCAGCAGAAAATTTAAAAGCAGACTGGAAAGCAGTTGATGCTGAATATGATAGAAGATCTCAGGAAGCTCAGGCAGCGTTAGCAGATTTAAAAGATAATTCGGCTGCGACCGAAAAAATAAATGCAAGTAAAGTTAAATATGAAGAGTTTAAAAATGAGATGACCACCGTTTTTGCCCCTCCAGCTCCAAGTCCGAAACAACAATTAAGAAACGCCTTATTTGGTGAAGGAAAAATTGGCGATGATATGAACTTTGACTGGGTTAATGCTCAAAATATTCACAGTGTGTACCAACAATTTGTTCATACTGTTGAAGATAACAAAGATAAATATTCAAGAGAAGACTGGGATGAAGTTAAACTGATGTATGAAGCACTTGACAGCCGTAAAAATACAGTTGAAAAAGAAGGACTTACAGCAGAAGATAATAGAAAAATTGCCGGTCTAAAAATTAAATTTGCACCAATGTATACTGTTAACAGAATGGGTGCAAAATCTGAAGAAAATAAAGAGGCTAAAAAATAATTGTAAATATTTTGAATTAGAAAAAAATGGCAATCAGAAATGATTGCCATTTTTTTATTGTAAAATTTCTAAAAGAGCTTAATTCTCAAATTTCCTTAAATCGTCTAAAAAAAGTTTCCAAATACTCTCTTTAAATTTATTTTTAAAGAAGCCAAAATGGCCAATATCTTTTACGCCAAATTCTTCGGCTTTTAAATGCGTTCTGGTTACTTCAGCATTTTTAAATTGTGAAGCAATCCAATTTACTGCCGGGACAGTTGCATAAAAATCATTATCGATACTATAAGAAATAATTTTACATTTAATTTTATCATAATGCTCTTTTACATTGTCGATACAATCAAAATGATAATTTGGTTTTTTACACCATTTTGCCCATTCCAGAGCCATTTCTTTTGGTAAATCTTCCATGCGGGTAAAATGGCTGGAAGGCAGATAATTGAAAATTCTGCAAAATAAAGGTATAGTAACATACCACAAAAATTGCATTTTTAGTCTTTCAAATCCTTTCCAGTGAATCCAGCTTCCAGATTGTGATACAGCCATGATTACGCCTTCAAATAAATTATTTGAAGGAACTAAACCTATAAGCTGACCGCCAATACTGTGTGTTATGATGAATATTTTGCTGTCTGGATTTTTATTTTTGACATACTGAACCACACTTTCAAAGTCGTTTTGTGCCCAATTTGTGGCTGTTGTAGAAAACTTCTTTAGAGATTCTGGTTTTGAATCGCCAATTCCTCCGTAATCAAAAGTGAAAACAGAATAATTGTTTTTAGATAAAAACTTTGAAAAATTCTGATAATAATTTTGCTTAACTCCTGTGGCAGAAGCAATAATAACACAATTGGCATTTGGATTGTCTGAAAGAAATTCAGTTACAGCTATTGAATATTGTAAAGGTGTATCAATTTTTATTGCATTCATATAAACTTCGTATGGTAACAAATGTAATAAAAATTGTATACTGAAATTTGTTAGGCGCGAATCACAAAATGTTCTTTTTCCTGTTCGTATCTAAAAAATACAAAACCCCATTGAAAAGTATCGATCGTAACTTTTACTTTTGGATGATTTTTTATAATCTCCCAAGCTTCTTCCATTTCAGGCGACCAATGTATGTCGTCAAAAATCCACACAGAATCGTTATTTATTGTTTGCAATAAAATTTCAAAATAAGTTAAAGTTGCTTTTTTTGAATGATTTCCGTCGAAGTATATTAGATCATAGCTTTTAGAGTTTAGATTCTCTGAAATTAAAAAAGATTCAAATTCTGAGATTATATTTTCGACATTTTTGCAGTCAAATTTATCTAATTGATTTTGGGCCGTATTTGCTGTGTTTGGACAGCCTTCAATTGTAATAACTTTTGCATCTGTATTTCCAAGAGCAAGGGCAGCGGTTGCCAAACCTAAAGAAGTTCCAATTTCAAGAATATTTTTTGGTTGAAAATAATTAGTAACGCGAAATAATAATTCAGCTCTTTTTGGAGAAATTCCGGCTGTAGATGCGATTTTAGAAATCTGTCTTCTGTTTGATTTAAAAACTTTAGAGCCTGCGCCAAAATCAGTTACTTCAATAAAATTTTTATTTTCAAGAAGCGATTTTCTATAATTTTTTAGGATCAGATATTCGCGTTTCGGTTTCTTATCATAAAAGCATTTGGTAAGTAAACTAAAAACAAAAGGCGAATGAACACCGTGTTCGTTTTTAGAATTCCAAAGAAATTTTAAATAAGATTTGATTTGAAAAAGCATGCCGAAATTTTGAAAATATCTTAATTAATCGATTTTAATGTTATGTCAAATATCAAAACAGATCCGCCTGGAATTCCATTATAATTTTTGCTTCCGTAACCTAAATGTGCAGGAACTAAAAGAACACCTTTTCCTCCCGGTTTAAAAAACGGGATTCCTTCTTTCCAGCCTTGAATTACCTGATTTAAACCAAATGCAACTCCTTTTTTATCTTCTTCTGCTACATTTTTGTCACTTTCATCAAACACATTTCCGTTTGTAAAATAACCTTTGTAAACAACCGTTACATTTGAATTAGGATCAGGGAATTTTTCGCCTTCACCCGGTTCATCTATAATATAATACAAACCAGAATCTGTTCTTGTTGCAGTTAAGTTATTTTTAGCCAAGTAATCTTTTATTTCTTGCTCATTTTGAGCTGTATAATCTTTAACTTCATCTTTATCTTTAGAACAAGAAACGAAAAGAGTCAATGCTAATAATGCTGTTAAAAGTTGTTTCATATTTTATTTTTTTGAAATAATTAAATATTTGGTTTCACAGAGATTCACAAAGAAAACGCAAAGATTCACAAAAAATTTCGTGCACCTCTGTGCTTTCTTTGTGAATCTCTGTGTAATAAACTTATCCTTCGATTTTAGCAGAAAGTTCAAACCAGCGTTCTTCTTTCGCTTCGATTTTATTAATTATATTTTGAAGCTCATTTGCTTTTTTCTCGATATCCGCATCGGCAACTTTTCCGTCAGCGAATAATTGCTCGATTTTAGTTTTTTCGATTTCTAAATCTTTGATTTCTCTTTCGATTTTTTGATATTCTTTTTGCTCGTTAAAGCTCAAATTTCCGGTTGGATTATTTTGCTTCCAGTCTTTCTTTTCGGCCTTGTTTTCTTCTTTTTGAGCTACGTCGGCACTGTCTTCATAAGCACGGAAATCAGAATAGTTTCCAGGGAAATTTTCGATTTCGCCTTGTCCTCTAAAAACAAATAAATGATCAACAATTTTATCCATGAAGTAACGGTCGTGCGAAACAACCAATAAACATCCCGGATAATCTAAAAGAAAACTTTCCAAAACGTTTAACGTTACAATATCCAAATCGTTTGTTGGCTCATCGAGAATCAAAAAGTTCGGATTCTGAATTAAAACCGTACATAAATATAGACGTTTTAATTCTCCTCCGCTTAATTTTTCAACATAATCGTATTGTTTTTTAGCATCAAAAAGAAAACGCTCTAACAATTGCGAAGCCGAAATAATTTTCCCTTTTGCAAGCGGAATATATTCTCCGTATTCCTTAATAATATCAATAACACGCTGACCCGGTTTTGGGTTAATTCCAGATTGCGTGTAATAACCAATTTTAATAGTATCTCCTTTTACAACTCGACCGCTGTCTGGCGGTATTGTTCCTGTAAGAAGATTTAAAAAAGTAGATTTTCCAGTTCCGTTTTTACCAATAATTCCAATTCTTTCGCCACGCTGAAAATCAAAACTAAAATGATCCAGAATTACTTTTTCCTTGAATTTTTTAGAAAGTTTATGAAGCTCAATAATTTTGCTTCCCATTCTTTCCATATTAATTTCAAGCTCCACTTTATTTTCTTTACGTCGGCTTTGAGCTTTTTCTTTAATTACATAAAAGTCATCCTGACGCGATTTAGATTTGGTTGTTCTCGCTTTTGGCTGGCGGCGCATCCATTCTAATTCTTTAACAAATAAGTTTTTAGCTTTGTCAATACTCGAATTTTCAGAAGTAATTCTTTCTTCTTTTTTCTCTAAATAATAAGAGTAATTTCCTTTGTATTGGTATAATTTTCCGTTGTCTAATTCGATGATTTCGTTGCAGACACGCTCTAAAAAGAAACGGTCGTGCGTTACCATAAACAATGTAATATTTTCTTTAGCAAAATAACTTTCAAGCCATTCGATCATTTCAAGATCTAAATGGTTGGTTGGCTCATCCAGAATCAATAAATCAGGGCGATTGATTAATATGATAGCCAATGAAAGACGCTTTTTTTGTCCTCCCGAAAGATTTTTTACTTTTAGTTTAAAATCTTCCAGTTTTAATTTAAATAAAATTTGCTTGTACTGCGTTTCAAAATCCCACGCATTATGCTGATCCATTCCGTCAAAAGCTTTTTGATACGCTTCTTCGTCATTTGGATTTTCAAGTGCTTTCTCGTAAGCCTCGATTATTTTAAGCGTTTCGTTATCAGATGCAAAAATGCTTTCTTCAATCGTAAGTTCATCCTGTAGATTATTGTCTTGCGAAAGAAACGCCATTCTAATTCCTTTTCTCAAAACAACTTGTCCCGTATCCGGTTCGTCTAAGCCATTAATAATGCTCATAATGGTGGTTTTACCAGAACCATTTTTAGCAATAAAAGCGATTTTTTGGTCTTTGTTGATTCCAAATGAAATGTTGTCAAAAAGGACTCTTTCGCCAAATGACTTCGATATATTTTCTACAGATAGGTAATTCATTGTAATTTATTGCCTAACAAGGCTTTTTATGTTTTTAAAATCAAAGAGGTCTCTAATTAGGTCTCTAATTTTAAATAGGAGTTTAATTACGAGAGTGCAAAGATACTCCTTTGAATGGAACAAAAAAAGATAGATAGACTATCTAATATTAAAACTCATGTTAGGTTGATTTAGGCTTCTGTATTTAGGTTAATACATCACTATGATTTTAGGCTGAGAAACAGTAGCAGCCATTTTGATTTTGAAACAAATTTTTCATTACAGACAAACTATTATGCTTGAATTTGTTAGTGGAAATTCTAAACTGCTTGGTTGAAGTGTCACTTGGTACTGGATATCCAGTATAGCTTTACATATTGATATTGAATATATAATGGTTTGATAATCTAGTACTTCGGTTGTTTTAAAAAATAATAATCAGGTACTTATACGGGATTTTATTGGTAGTTTTTTTCTTATTTTTATCAGTATATCATAACTTTAATTAATTGTATGAAAAACCAGTCTTACGAACCAACATACGGCTTCTTTTCACAATGGATGAAATACATTGACGGCCGTAAAAAAATATTCGAGCTCACTATTCCCGGAACTCATGACAGCGGTACTTATCCTGCATCTGACATAAATTATCTGGCAAAATGCCAAACAATGGATTTGCCTACACAGTTAAATTCTGGTATCAGGTTTTTGGATATTAGGCTCAAGCGGGGCATACAAGCAAATACGGACCATGTTTTATGGGTGTACCACGGTTTTGCCGATATGGATATTAGTTTTAGCGGAAGAGTTTTGGGAGATTGTCAAGCATTTCTGACAGCCAATAAAACCGAAACAATTATCATGTCTGTAAGGAATGAGAACGATCCTAGTGATGAAGAGCAGAAGGAAAAATTTTATGAGGATTTTGTGTTGTCCATCAATGAACATCCAGCAGCGCTGTTTTATACTGGTACCAAGATTCCACGGCTGGATGCTGTACGGGGCAAAATTGTCCTCTTGAGAAGATTCGGGCTTGGAAAACAAAATCAGATAGGTATTGATCTTTATGATAACTGGCCTCCTGATACACAGAAAGAGTTCAATAATTACGGCACTCCTTTTTACGTTCAGGATGCATTTAAAAATTGGGGCTGTTCTGAGGAGCGACAACCAAAAAATAAATTTATTAACTGGATATTACCCACGTTGAAATTGGCAGCGGGAGAGCAATATAAAGAAAGTTTATTTATCAATTTTACCAGTGGTACGGGGAATATTTTCGCACAAGGTGTCTTTCCTAAAGCACTTTCCAATGGTTATATAGATTGGGTATACTTTGAAGGGATCAATAAGATGCTTTTGAACCATATTAAAAATGAGCAAAATAATCGTTATGGCATAATACCGATGGATTTTCCGGAATTTCCCAATGACACAGATGTAATTAAAAAGTTGGTAACACTAAATACCTTTATGCCATGTTATCGACCAGATCTCAACGGAAACAAATTTACCAACAAATTTACCGGTATGGTATATCTGGTATTAGATGGCATACTTCGCTATATTCCAAACCCTACTGTCGCAATAAGGCTTTTTGGGGAGCAATGGGGTGATGGAGTACGGAATGAATTGGATTTGGTAACAATTACGACAGGATCTTCCTTACCTTTAGATACACGTATTGTCCGTTTCGGGGAAATGCCTGAGCTTTATCTCTGTTTTACAGAACTGAATGCGACACGGTCTATCATAAGACCTATACTTAACGCCACTATAATAAAAGCGTACAGCTTTTATGGTAGTGTCCTTACATTGCCAGCAAATAGCGAACATAATTACGACAGGCATGCACCGTTACAATCTCCAGATGCAATTCTAAAACGCCCGGACCTGAACGGAAAACGTATACATGATGCAAATACCGGAATGGTGTATCTTATAATTGATGGGGTATTACGCTACATTCCTAATCCTGAAACTGCAAATTCTATCTTCGGTTCAAATTGGGGTGTTGATGGGGACATCTTTCCAAATGTTATAGAAAAATCTACACCATTGCCCCAAGATGCACGAATTATCAAGTTTAGGAGCGGACCAAAACTTTATCTGTCTTTCAAGGAACCTGGTGAATCAAAAACAACCATTCGACATATACCAAATATGAGGGTTTTAGGTGAATATGGTTTGCATGGTAAAATTCACACCAGCGATCGTGAAATTAATGAGTTTTCGGAGAAACTGCCACTACCGCCTGCTTCAAGCCTTGACCCGCAGTAAAAGATGTTATAGGTCTAATATTAACTCGTTGGGTGTAATTCATTTATATATTAAACAAAATTTTTATGAACTACACCCAGCAAGTTAATTTATAAAACTGGAGTAGAAAAAATAGTCAAAATGATACTTGTCGTCCGGACACTATCTTTTACGTTGAACTTTTAGAATTTATATCTTTTTCTAAAGTTGAAAAATCATGTAACATTTTAGAACTATCTCCGACATATTTGAAAATTTAATTCCTTAAATATGAGTGAGAAAGAAATAAACACTGGTAGTTTTGAAGATTTTAAAATAAACACAAAAATCAAACTTGCAGCATTGTGGACTTCCGTAATGTTTTGTTATATATATGGAGATTATTTCTCGCTCTATGTTCCAAAAAAAGTCGAAGATTTTATAAGCGGAGACACATTGCTGGATTCTCCTGTCAAATTATTTCTCGCGACACTTTTAATGACAATTCCGGCATTAATGATTTTTGTATCGGTAGTTTTAAAACCAAAAATAAACCGCTTGCTTAATCTCATTTTCGGAATTATTTATACTGCCATAATGCTGTTAATAGCATTTACTACAACTGGAGCTTGGTGGAGTTTTTACATTTTTCTGGCAATAATAGAAAGTATCCTTACATCAATCATATTTTGGACTGCACTTAAATGGCCAAAACAAGTTTAAATTTAAAGATAAAAGCATGAATCAAGAATCAAAACTATCGTTTAGAAATACAGGAAGAATTTCAGGTTTATTATATTTAGTAGTTGTAATAACCGGGATTTTTAGTTTAGGATACGTTCCTTCAAAATTAATTGTCTGGAACGATGCTGCTGCAACTTTTACCAATATTGTTAATTCTGAATTTCTTTTTAGACTTGGTATTGTAAGCGGATTAATCTGTTACACCTTCTTTTTGTTTCTGCCTTTGGTTTTGTACAAATTATTGCAGCCAGTTCATAAAACGTTTGCAATATATATGGTTGTTTTGGCTATTGTAAGCGTGCCGATTTCTTTTATAAACATGCAGAATAAATTTGCAGTTCTCTCTATAATTAATTCGGGCGGGCAAGAAAAAGATCTGGTAATGTTTTATCTGAATCAATATGATTACGGAAATTTAATCGTTCAGGTATTTTGGGGACTTTGGCTGTTTCCGTTGGGATATTTAATTTTTAAATCAGGAATAATTCCCAAGTTTTTCGGAATATTATTAATGCTTGGCTGCGTGAGTTATTTAATAAATTTCTTCGGAAATGCATTGTTTTCGAATTATTCTGAACTTGGAATATCATCATACGTAAGACTTCCGGCAAGTCTTGGTGAAATCGGAACGTGTTTGTGGCTCTTAATAATGGGAGCGAAAAATAGCGTTATTTCTGCCGATTAACATATTGATTTAAAAGGGAGCTCAAATCTAAATAATGAATTTGCTGTGGAACATTTAAAATAGGTTTTCGAACCAAAGATTCATTGGTAATAAAATAATGAAGACCATCTTTTGTCGCAATTCCTTCTATTTGATGGAATGGAAGTTTGAGATCAATTTTTCGTTTATTTCCCGATAAAAAATCATGGTTTTTAAAATCGTATAAAAGATAAAGAAATGTTTTTCCCGTTTTAGAATAACCGCAAAGAGCTACGATTTTCTTTTCTTCAAAATAAGTTGCACCCGTAACTAAACCTTTAGTGTCCAGCGTATTTTTAAATTGTGCGATATGATTTCCGGGTTGATTGGGTAAAACATAAATACTAGTTTTAGACGATTTCCATTGTTTGGAAAACAAATAAATACTGTCTTTAGAAACTAGAAAAGCTTCACAGTCAAAATCGGTCGAATTTGGTTTTTGTGCCGAGAAATCAGTTTGGTCAGTATATTGAAATGAAATTTTTTCGATAATGGGATTTCCTTCTAAAAATGATTTTTTTTCAATTTTCAGGATATTTAAATCCGTTCTGTTTCCGTTATAATTATTCCCAAAATCTCCAATATATAAATACGAACTATCTTGCGAAATCTCTTCCCAGTCATGATTTATAACCTGATCCAGAATGATTTTCTTTTTGATTTTCCCTAAAGAATCTAATCCGTAAATCGTTTTATCGTGATCATCATTATGAGTCCACAATAAATCATCAAAAGCAATTAAACCCGAAGTTTCTTTAATCGAGTCGCTAAGTTTAATTGAATATTCAGGTTTTAGTTTTAAATTTTCATAAAAACAGCTTCCGTCGTTTTGTAATGCATTTGGATTGTAATTTTTTGAAAGCACATCTGTACAGCCTGAAGTTTGGGCTTTAACTGAAAAAACAGATAGAATAAAAAACAGTAGAATCCTTAGCATTTTTTATGCTTTAAATTTGGAAAAATTAGAATCTAAAAAACTGATTATTGGCAATAACTTCTTTTAAGTTTACAACTGAATCTATTTTGATTTTTTGATGTAAAGATTCGATATGATTACTGTGATGCACATCGGTTCCCGAAAAATTATACATTCCTTTCTTTAATAAAAGCGCAGCAGTTTTTGTGATTTCGCTGCCATAATAACCCATAACAGCCAATAAATTAAGCTGAAATAAACATCCTGCTTTCTTTAGTTTTTCATACTCCTCAAAGTTATTATGAAAATATAAATATCGTTCCGGATGTGCCAAAACCGGAATATATCCTGCAAGCTGTATCTCAAAAATAATTTTGTATAAGTTTAAAGGCGCACTTAAATACGATATTTCAACTAATACATAATTGTCCTTTAAGGTTAAAAGCTTTTCTGTTTTTACATGATTTTCAAACCAGTCATCCATAAAATACTCTGATGCGGCTTTAAACGGAAGGTTGAGGTTTTCTTCTTTTAATAAAATCTCAGTTTCTTTTTGTTTGTCTAAAATACCCTGTTCAGAATTATCCCAGACAAAATGATTAATATGCGGCGTAGTAACAAATTGAGAAATTCCCAATTCCTCAAACGCCTTTACGAGTTTTATTGTTTTTTTGATTGATGATGCGCCATCATCAATTCCCGGAAGCAAATGTGAGTGAATATCGACATAATCGCCCGCCAGAAGGTCTTTTAAAAAAGGTTTTGATTTAAAGAATGATAGCATAAGTGCAAAAGTAAAGAATTGATATTGTTTTTATTTCTGCTTTAAAGAAATATTGCAAAAGAAAATTTATGTAACAATGTAACTGACATTTTAGAATTATATTATATTTGATAAAAAAGTAATATTTTATGAAAATTAAAGAGAATTTATATAATCAAAGGATTATTTCGATTGACGCTTTGCGCGGAATTACCATTTTTGTAATGATATTTGTAAATGAACTAGCAAGTGTCAAAAATGTACCACAGTGGATGAAACACATGCCCGCAGATGCCGATGCAATGACCTTTGTCGATTTAGTTTTCCCTGCTTTTTTATTTATAGTTGGAATGTCAGTTCCGTTTGCCTTTAATGCCAGATTGATAAAAGGCGACAGCCCAAAAGTAATCTGGACACATACTTTAAAACGTGCTGTAGCCTTAATAATAATCGGTATTTATATGGTCAACGCCGAATATGGTTATGATGCTTCAAAAATGATAATCATGCCGGCTTTTTGGGGACTTTTAGCTTATGCAATGCCAATTCCTATTTGGAATAAATACCCAAAAGATTTTTCAGTTTGGTTAAAATACTTACTGCAATACGGCGGCATACTGGTTTTAATCACACTTTATTTTTTATACATTCAGGAAGAAACCGGAAAAATAGGAATCACGCCAAAATGGTGGGGAATTTTGGGTTTAATTGGCTGGGCTTATCTTATTTCTGTAATTTATTATTGGCTGGTTTCAGGCAGATTATGGGCGATGATTGCTTTTCTTGTAGTTTGTGTTGCCGCAAATTCGGCTAATTTGACAAAAGGTTTAGTCATGCCGGAATGGCTGCATTTTATTGCCGGACATTTAACACATGTAACTTTAGTAACGGCCGGAATAATAATTTCACTGTTATTTTTTGACAAGAAAATCGAAAATAAAATCAATTGGCCCGTAATAGGATTTATTGTGTTGTTTTTCGCCGTTGGCTTTTTTCTTCGTCCACATTACGGAATCTCAAAAATACAAGGAACGCCTTCATGGACATTAATTTCTGCCGGAATTTGCACCGTTTTATTTTACTTTTTGTATTGGTTAATGGAAATTAAAAAACAAACCAAATGGAGTAATTTTTTTATGCCTGCAGCAGCAAATCCGTTATTGATTTATATTCTCCCGGGCATTATTTACTATTTTAATCTCGCTTTTAAAATCTCTATTATCCCAGAATATTTCAAAGAAGGAGTTCCGGGAATTATCTGGGCGCTGGTTTTTTCAACAATAATGTTATTCGTAATGAAAATCTTCAACAGGTTTAAGATTCAGCTTCACTTATAGTTTTATTAAAATCGATTTTTGTAACGCAAAGAGCGCAAAGGATTTTCGCAAAGTTCACAAAGTTTTTTTCTAAGTGAGTTTTTCAAACTGCAAAGTTCTCAAAGCTTTGTATTGACAAAGCTTTGAGAACTTCAGCTAATTTTTTAGCTACAACTTAAAAATCTTAGCGAACTTTGCGAAAATCCTTTGCGCTCTTTGCGTTAAAAAAAAACACCCTCATTTCAATTTAAAATAACAGATTTTATCTCTAAAGTCGCTCCAGAAACCGGATTATAATTCACAAAATTGAATTTACACAGATTGTGAATATCTAAACTCTTTCCATTTGGATTGCCGTCTTGTTTGAAATCCGTCCATGGAATTTTAATGGTTGTGAACTTTTTTGCAGAAGCAGGTAAATCTACTCTCGGATGCGAGCCGCCGTGTACACATCCCGTTCCTTCTGCATTTCCTTCACGTGCCTGCAATTTTACAAGATGCGATGATTTATACGTAATACTTAGATATTTTGAGCTTTCAGACAAATTTGTTGGTTTGTCATCGTTTGAATCAGATTCTGTAAGCATCACATTCAGCTCAATTTCTCCAACAGGATTATCTTTTGCTGTAACTTTAATTATCCCTTTTTCTCTTCGGATTTTATTAATTGTTTCCTGATTTTCTTTGGCAGGACCAGCAATAAACCAAGTTGAGGTCTTTACTAAATCTGTATTGGAGTTCGAAACTTCTTCCGCGGAAGCGGAACTTAAAATTGCAAACACAAAAAAAAAGAGAACCAAGTAAAACAACTGCTTTGATTTTCATTGAAAAAGAGATTTTGATTTACTTCAAAAATAGAATTTTCTTTTTATTTATTTTGAAAGAAGCGTATATTCTGAATAAAATTTTAAATTTGTAAGAAGTTGTATCTGAAAAACTTACGTTATGAAAAATGCAAAACTTCTATTAGGTTTCTTTTTCTTTTTTCAAATGCATTTCAGCTATTGCCAAAACGATTCCATTTCACATAATAATAAAGATATTCTGGATGTTTTGTACAAGCTTTTTAATAAAAACGATTCGTTACGAAAAAATCAGGATAAAAAAATAGCTTTTTCTTTACTTCCCGTTCCAATCGATGCTAATAAAAATGCCGGTTTAGTAGTTTCTTTTTTAACCACTTTTTATCTCGGCGACAGCAACACGACCAAAATGTCTCAGGTTTCGTTTTCACCTTATTTTAGTTTCACTAAACAATATGTTTTTCCCATTCAAACCTATATTTATACGAAGGATAATTACTGGAATTTTATAGGTGATTATCGGTATATGATTTATCCGCAGGATACGTATGGTCTGGGCGGACATAATACAGATAAAAAAATGTCAACTCTGGATTATCAGCAATGGCGCTTTTACCAATTTGCAACCCGAAAAATAATTGGGAATTATCGACTTGGGCTTGGTTTATTGTTTGACAATTATCAAAATATTTCTGAAGAATCGTATATCGATGAAGAAACCGATTATTCTAAATATATGAACGGAGATTTTTCTAACGAAAGTTCCTTCGGAATTGCTATTCAGGGACTTTACGATTCTCGCGAAAACAACGTAAATCCCGAACAAGGTTTATATGTCGAAGCAGATTACCGAATTAATACAAGCGGAGTGGAAGGAAAAAAATGGAATTCGATTTATTTTGATGCCCGCAAATACCATTCTTTTCATAAATACAAACATCGGGTTTTGGCTTACAGAGCTTTTTATTGGTCAACCTTTGGCGGAAAACCACATTATTTAGATCTGCCAAGTATTGGCTGGGATCGCGACGGAAGAACCGGACGCGGCTTTACCCGAAACAGATTTCGCAGCAATGCGCTGATTTATTTTGAAACAGAATACCGAACTGATATTTCTAAAAACGGTTTTTGGGGCGCTGTATTTTTTACCAATGTTTCCTCTGTTTCAAAGTTAGATACGTATCAGTTTAAAAAATGGAATCCTGCCATTGGAACCGGATTACGTATTAAATGGAACAAGAAAAACAACAGTAATTTAGTCCTTGATTACGGAATTAGTAAAAACGACTGGTCATTGCGATTAGGTTTGGCCGAAAATTTCTAACTTTCCCCAAAATCAATTACAAAAATTTCAATGCAATTATCGGTTATCATTCTTAATTATAATGTGCGTTACTTTCTGGAACAATGTGTTTTAAGTGTTCAGGAAGCAATTGCTAATCTTGATGCCGAAATTATTGTTATCGATAATAATTCATCAGATGACAGCTGTTTGATGATGAAAACCCAATTTCCGAAAGTAAAATTGATCCAAAACCAGGAAAATTTTGGTTTCCCAAAAGGAAATAATATTGGAGTTGAACAAGCCAGCGGAAAATACATCTGCATTTTAAATCCCGACACCGTTGTTGCCGAAGATACTTTTACTGAAATTTTGGCTTTTGCCGAAGAAAAACAAGATTTAGGAATTATTGGATGTAAATTAATTGACGGAACAGGAAATTTTCTGCCCGAAAGTAAACGCGGCATTCCATCGCCTTGGATTGCTTTTACCAAAATCTTTGGTTTGTATAAAGTATTTCCAAAATGGAATCTTTTTAATCAATATTATGCACAGCATTTAAATGAAAACCAAACCGGAAAAGTTGAGATTCTCGTTGGCGCCTTTATGTTTTTAGAAAAAGATTTGTACCAAAAACTAAATGGTTTTGATGAAAACTGCTTTATGTACGCAGATGATATTGATTTGTCTTACAGGGCACTTCTACTAAAAAAATCTAATTATTATTTTCACGAAACAACCGTTTTACATTATAAAGGAGAAAGTACCGTTAAAAACGAATTGTATATGAAACGTTTTCAGGATGCAATGAATTTTTTCTACCAAAAGCATTTTAAAAAATCATGGTTTTTTAGCTTTTTCATTCAAGTTGGAACCTGGTTTTTTTCATTTATAAAAATGTTTCAGGGAAAGAGTAAAATAAAACCATTGCCGGAAAGTTATATTTTATACTCTGAAAATGAGAATTTGTCTGAAAAGTTGGCTTCGATTTTAGAAAATAAAGTTAGTTTTTTAGATTTCAAAAAAGAAAAAATGGTAAATTCGTCGCTGATTTTAAAGGGAAAAAAGGCAGAGATCATTTTGGATAATCACTATGTTTCATTCAAAAAATGTATCAATATCATAGAAACTCTTAAAGATAAGAACATTACTTTTAAGATTTTCCCCAAAAATACCAATTATATTATTGGAAGTAATTCGAGAAATGACAGAGGGCAAATCAAAAAAATTCGGTAAAAATTATATTAAGTGTAATTTATATTTAAATTTTTCAGTAATTTCGCAATCAGAAAATCAAAATCACCCTTTAGAATAATAATATGGCAAGATTTGAATTAAAGCTTCCTAAAATGGGAGAAAGCGTCGCTGAAGCAACCATTACTAACTGGTTGAAAGAAGTGGGAGACAAAATTGAAGCTGATGAAGCTGTACTGGAAATTGCAACTGATAAAGTTGACAGCGAAGTGCCAAGTGAAGTATCTGGAATTTTAGTTGAACAATTATTTGGCAAAGATGATTTAGTTCAGGTAGGGCAGACTATTGCAATTATCGAAACTGAAGGTGGTGATGTGCCCGCTGCAACTTCAGTTGTTGAAGCTGCTGCTCCTGCAGAAGCTGTAGAAATCGAAAAAACAATTGAAGCAGTAAAAGAAGAAGTTGCTGCTCCTCAGGATTTTTCAGGATCAGAAAAATTCCTTTCTCCTTTAGTAAAAAATATTGCAAAAGAAGAAGGTGTTTCTCTTACTGAATTAGATAATATTCAAGGTTCAGGAAAAGACGGCCGAGTAACAAAAGATGATATCTTAAAATATATAGAAGACCGCAAAGCAGGAATTGTTCAAACTCCAAAAGTAGTTGAACAAGCGCCAAAAGCAGTGGTTGAAACTCCAAAAGCAGCTGTTGAAACTGCGAAAGCACCAGAACCAGTAGTTCAAAAAAGCCAGCAGGCAGTTCCGGTTTCTGTAAATGGCGGTGATGAAATCATCGAAATGGACAGAATGCGTAAACTGATTTCAGGTTATATGGTGGCTTCTGTACAAACTTCGGCTCATGTACAATCGTTTATTGAAGTTGATGTAACGAACATTGTAAAATGGAGAGATAAGGTTAAAACGGCTTTTGAAAAGAGAGAAGGCGAGAAGCTGACTTTTACACCAATTATGATGGAAGCGGTTGCAAAAGCTTTAAAAGATTTCCCTGGAATGAATATTTCTGTTGATGGCGAGTATATCATCAAAAAGAAAAATATTAATTTAGGAATGGCTGCTGCGTTACCAAACGGAAACTTAATTGTTCCTGTAATTAAAAATGCAGATCAGTTAAACCTTGTTGGAATGGCAAAAGCGGTTAACGATTTAGGAAACCGTGCAAAAGCCGGAAAACTAAAACCAGACGATACACAAGGAGGAACTTATACAGTTACAAATGTTGGTACTTTTGGAAGTGTTTTCGGAACGCCAATTATCAATCAGCCGCAAGTAGGGATTTTAGCTCTTGGAGCAATTCGTAAAGTTCCTGCGGTTATTGAAACTCCAGAAGGAGATTTTATCGGAATCCGCCAAAAAATGTTCTTATCACACTCTTACGATCACAGAGTTGTAGATGGTGCATTAGGAGGAAGTTTTGTAAAAAGAGTAGCAGAATATTTAGAAGCTTTTGATATAGACAGAGATTTCTAATCGATTTATAAATAAAATTTGATACCCGAAAAATTTAAAAATTTTTCGGGTTTTTTCGTTTATAAGAAAAACTAAAAATGGACTTGTTAAGGTTTAATTTTAAACGTAAAATCAACAAAAAAAGCCAATTTTAGTCAAAAAAATAGAAATTTGGGCGGGAACTTTGGCTTTAAAAATTTACATTTGTAATCTTATAAAAATTAAAAATGGAATTAAAACTTAACAAACCAATCTGCTTTTTTGATCTTGAAACAACTGGAATTGACATCGGTAAAGATCGAATAGTAGAAATTTCGATATTTAAAGTTTTTCCAAACGGAAATAAAGAAAGTAAAACCTGGCTGGTTAATCCAACAATTCCAATTCCTCCACAAACTACAGCCGTTCACGGAATTACTGATGAAAAAGTAGCAAACGAACCTACTTTTGCAGAATTGGCACCGCTGGTTCATAATATGATAAAAGACAGCGATTTGGGAGGTTTTAATTCAGATCGTTTTGATATTCCGCTATTAGCAGAAGAATTACTTCGCGCCGGAGTTGATTTTGATATGAAAAATAAAGTTTCTGTAGATGTTCAGACTATTTTTCATAAAATGGAAGAACGTACTTTAAGTGCTGCTTTGAAGTTTTATTGCGGAAAAAGTCTTGAAAATGCGCATTCGGCAGAAGCAGACACAATGGCAACTTACGAGATTTTGAAAGCGCAGTTAGATCGTTATCCTGAACTGGAAAATGATATGAAATCATTATCTGAATTTACAACTCGTAAAAAAATAGCCGATTTTGCCGGAATGATTGCTTTTGATAAAGACGATGAAGAAATTTTTACTTTCGGAAAACATAAAGGTGCAAAAGTTTTAAAAGTACTGGAAACAGAACCAGGCTATTTTAGCTGGATTCAAAATGCCGATTTTCCTTTGTACACCAAAAAAGTTTTGACAGGAATTAAATTGAGAAAATTAAATACAAAATAAAGTATTCAGTGTTCAGTTTTTAGTGTTCAGTTTTTTTGAGTGCTAAGTTTTCCTGAACACTAAAAACTGAAAACTGAACACTTAAAAGAATGAAGATCATTTGTATCGGTAGAAATTATACCAATCATATTGAAGAATTAAAAAACGAGCGTCCGGATGAGCCTGTGGTTTTTATGAAACCGGATTCGGCGGTTTTGTTGAAGCAGCATCCGTTTGTAATTCCGGAATTTTCTCAGGAAGTTCATCACGAATTAGAAATAATTGTGAAAATTAATAAGGTTGGAAAATATATTGAGCCTAAGTTTGCACATAAATATTATGACGAAATAAGTGTAGGTATTGATTTTACTGCCAGAGATTTACAAGATAAATTAAAAGCAAAAGGGCTGCCTTGGGAAAAAGCAAAAGCATTTGACGGTTCAGCTGTAATTGGAGATTTTTTACCAAAAAGTGATTTTGTTTCGCTAGAAAATCTTACGTTTGAGCTCAAAAATAATTCTGAAACAGTTCAAAAAGGAAATACAAGTTTTATGCTTTGGAAAATTGATGAATTGGTTTCTTATGTTTCTCAGTTTTTTACCTTAAAAATTGGAGATATTATTTTTACAGGAACACCTGCAGGTGTTGCACCAGTTAAACCAAATGATGTTTTGGAAGGCTTTTTAGAAGATAAAAAATTATTCAGAATACAAGTAAAATAATGGCTTTAAAGTATAATCTTTCGAAAGTGTATGCGCTTTCAGACAATGACCCCGAATTTGTAAACGAAATTCTAAAATTATTTGTTACAGAAGTTCCTGAGGATTTGAAACAAATCAAAGAAGGAATCAAGAAAAAGGATCATAAATACGCTTATTCGTATGCGCATAAAATTAAACCTACATTAGACTTAATGGGGTTAAATGTTGCATTTGAAGAAATCCTGCAAGTCGAAGCGTGGACAAAAGCAGAAGGAAAGAAAAAAGATATTATCGAGACTTTTAAAAGTATAAAAGTGCAGGTAAAAGACGCGATTAAAGAAATCAAAAAAGATTTTGACGTCTAAAATTCCCATAATTCCGCTTTTTTAAACTGAAAAGCGGAATCATTTTTCTTTATTTTATTTTAATCCATTTTTTAGGGTTTTAACTTCTTAATTAAAATTTAAAAGAAATTGTCTTTTAAATTTTTCTGCCTCAAATCATTTCCACAACCCTACTTCATAAATAAACTTATATCTTTATAAGTAAAACTTTTAATAATATGAAAGCAACAATAGTTACCATTGGAGATGAGATTTTAATTGGTCAAATTGTAGATACAAATTCAAATTTTATAGCCAAAGAACTGGATCGAATAGGTGTCGAAACTTATGAAATGATTTCAATAAGTGATGACAAACAGCATATTTTGAATACTTTTGCACTGCTGCAAAACAAAGTTGATATTGTAATTATTACCGGAGGTTTAGGGCCGACAAAAGATGATATCACAAAAAAAACTTTCTGTGATTATTTTGACGATCAATTGGTTGTAAATCCCGAAGTTCTGGCTCATGTAACGGAACTTATTGAAGGTTTTTATAAAAGACCCATTTCACAGTTAAATAAAGATCAGGCTCTTGTTCCTTCAAAATGTACCGTTCTTCATAATAAAATGGGAACTGCACCGGGAATGTGGATGAAAAAGGAAAATACTGTGTTTGTTTCGCTTCCGGGAGTTCCGTACGAAATGAAATATCTGGTAGAAAATGAGATAATCCCAAAAATTGTAAAAGAATATAAACGTCCTTATATTATTCATAAAACCATTTTAACATACGGTCAGGGCGAAAGTTTAGTCGCAGAACGTATCGAAAACTGGGAGAATAATCTGCCTGAATTTATCAAATTAGCATATCTGCCAAATCCGGGACGAGTTCGTCTGCGTATGACTGCCCGCGGAGCAGATAAAGAAGAGTTAGAAAAAGCAATTGAAGAAAATGTTCAGTCACTAGATGCTATAATTCATGATATTATAGTGGGTTATGAAGAAAATGAAACGATTGAAACCGTAGTTGGAAAACTGCTGGCTAAAAATAATAAAACGATTTCTACAGCAGAAAGCTGCACTGGTGGAAAAATTGCTTCGCTTTTGTCATCTGTGCAAGGAGCATCAAGATATTTTAAAGGAAGTGTGGTTTCCTATGCAACAGAAGCAAAGGTCAATGTTTTGGGTGTTTCGCAAGACTTAATAGATCAATTTTCGGTAGTAAGTGCTGAGGTTGCAGCAGCTATGGCTTTGAATGTGAAAGATATACTCAAAACCGACTATGCAATCGCGACAACCGGGAACGCTGGTCCGTTAAAAGGAGACTCAAATGCTGAAATTGGCGCTGTTTTTATCGCTTTGGCTACACCGGAGGGAGTAATCACAGAAGAATTTAACTTTGGCCAACCACGTGAAAAAGTGATAGATAGAGCAACTATTAAGAGTTTAGAAATATTACAAAAAGAAATTTTAAAAATTGTGCAATAATTTTTTGCTACAATGGTTTATTTTTCTTTTCTTTGCACCCTGATTTTGAATAACGATAAAAGATAAGTATAATGTCAAGAGTTTGTGACCTTACAGGTAAAAGAGCGATGGTAGGAAATAACGTTTCTCACGCTATGAACAAAACTAAGAGAAAGTTTTCTGTAAACTTAGTTAAAAAGCGTTTTTATCTTCCAGAAGAAGATAGATGGATTACTCTTAGAGTAGCAGCATCTACGATAAAAACAATTAATAAAAATGGAATCACTGCTGTTTTGAAAAAAGCACAGTCAGAAGGATTTATCAAATAATCTTTTCCTAAATAAATATATAGCAAGATGGCAAAGAAAGGTAATAGAATCCAAGTAATTTTAGAATGTACTGAGCACAAGACTTCTGGTGTTCCAGGGACTTCTAGATATATTACAACTAAGAACAAAAAAAATACTCCAGACAGATTAGAGATTAAGAAATTTAATCCAATCTTAAAAAGAGTAACTGTTCACAAAGAAATTAAGTAATAATTAGAGATTTTTGTAAATCTCAATGGTTTGGCCATTAGAGTTTTATAAAAGCTTCAAATAACATTTGAATCATGGCAAAGAAAACCGTAGCATCGTTACAAACATCTTCTAAGAGATTATCAAAAGCCATCAAAATGGTAAAATCTCCTAAAACTGGTGCATATACATTCGTAGAATCTATTATGGCTCCTGAAGAAGTTGATACTTTCTTGAAAAAGAAATAATTACAATTACAATATATAGAAAAGCTACTTTCATTCGGAAGTAGCTTTTTTATTTTTTATATTTGTTTAAAATTTTATAGAAACCAATCAATTTGTGTTTTTTTAAACATTTGTTTCCGCCAGACTCTTTATCTTTACTTGTTTAAAGAAAACATAAAAGGATAGATGAAGTTGGGGTTAAATTAAAACAAAAGGCGTTCTATAAAACATTAAGATTGTTTCAAAACTCTTAGAAACAATCTAAAACTAACAATAAATTAAAAATGAGTTTTTTTAAAAAATTATTCTCTACCGAAAAAAAAGAGACTTTAGATAAAGGTCTTGAAAAAACAAAAACTACTTTTTTCTCTAAGTTAAGCAAAGCTGTTGCAGGAAAATCTAAAGTCGATGATGATGTTTTAGATAATCTTGAAGAAGTTTTGGTAGGTTCAGATGTTGGTGTAAATACAACATTGAAAATCATCGAAAGAATCGAAAAACGCGTATCTGAAGATAAATATTTAGGAACAGAAGAATTAAATCAAATTCTTCGTGATGAAATTGGCGGATTATTATCTGAAACCAATACAGGCGAAGCAACCGAATTTGATATTCCAAAAGATAAAAAACCTTACGTTTTAATGGTTGTTGGAGTAAACGGTGTTGGAAAAACTACAACAATTGGTAAACTGGCTTATCAGTTTAAAAAAGCCGGTTACAAAGTGGTTTTAGGTGCTGCCGATACTTTTCGTGCTGCAGCTATCGATCAGTTACAAGTTTGGGCAGATCGTGTAGGCGTTCCAATCGTAAAACAAAATATGGGAAGCGACCCGGCTTCTGTGGCTTTTGATACTTTACAGTCTGCTGTAGCTCAAAACGCCGATATTGTTATTATTGATACTGCCGGACGTTTACATAATAAAATCAATTTGATGAATGAATTGACAAAAGTGAAGCGTGTAATGCAAAAAGTGGTTGCAGATGCACCTCACGATGTTCTTTTGGTTTTAGACGGTTCAACAGGTCAAAATGCTTTTGAACAAGCTAAACAATTTACTGCTGCAACAGAAGTAACTTCATTAGCAGTAACAAAATTAGACGGAACAGCAAAAGGCGGTGTTGTAATAGGTATTTCAGATCAGTTTCAAATTCCGGTAAAATATATTGGTGTTGGCGAAGGAATTGAAGATTTACAAGTCTTTAATAAATATGAATTCGTTGATAGTTTCTTTAAATAATTTATAATGAGTTTTTCTTCTTTTAAAAATATATCGGCTGTTGTTTTTTATTTTGCAAGCGTTATATGTTTTGTTTTAGCAAATGTTTTGAGAGATAATAGTCTTTCTTTTTACTACGTTTTATTAGTTCTGGGGATAGGTTTCTTTTTTATGGGAGTTCTTAAAAGGTTGAGAACTAAGCAATAATTTATTGACACATTTTTGATTATGAAATACTGCTTTTTTGTTTTTCTTTTTATTGTGCTTTCTTGTACAAACGGAAAAAATGAAAATAGTAACAATCAAAAAGTAATTGTTATTCAGCCTTTAGGCAGTTTTAAAACTGAACAGGCTAAAAAGGTTTTTAAAGAAATTAAAGCTATAAATCCAAAAGTAGTTTTAAGATCAAATATTTCATTTCCTGAAAATTCCTATTATAAACCAAGAAATAGATACCGCGCTGATAGTATTATTAAAAGTCTTAAGGATAATATTGGTAAAGATTCTGTAATAGTTGGGTTATCAAATTCGGATATAAGTACTACTAAAAACGGAATTAAAGACTGGGGTGTAATGGGATTAGGTTATAGACCCGGAAAAGCCTGCGTAGTCTCAGATTTTAGATTGTCTGTCAAAAATAAAAATCAACAGTTTTATAAACTAGTTTTACATGAATTAGGTCATACAGCGGGTTTACCGCATTGTGCAATAAAAACGTGTTTTATGCGCGATGCTAAAGGAGGAAACCCACTGGATGAAGAAAAAGATTTTTGCAATGATTGTAAAAGCTTTTTAAAATCTAAAGGCTGGCAATTGATTTAAACTTTGTGCAGTCCTTTTATTGATACAAAGCACTAATTTTTTCCCACAAAACTTTATCGAAATCAGATAAGGCCGGATTTTCATTATCTGCTGCATCTCCCATTCTGATAACTACCATGTTTTTACTTGGTACTACATATATTTTTTGATCATTTTTTCCTAAAGCCATAAACATATCGCTTGGTCCGGTTGGAATTACGCTTCCTTGAAAAGTAAGTTGTGATTGTGGTAAATGATAGGAGCTTTTACCATTTAACCACCATAAATAACCGTACCCTAAATTGATGTTTTGTGAAGTTGTTGTAGCTTCATTGAAGTAGGTTTCATTTAAAATAATATTATTTTCCCATTTCCCTTTATTCAACATTAATAGCCCGAAGCGTGCCATGCTTCGTGAATTACTTGCATAAACGCTGTTTACATCAATTTTTAACCAAGTACCATTCATTCCGATTTTATCTCTTAATTTGGCGTTGAAATAATTTTCCCAAGTCTGTCCGCTTGCACTTGCAACGACATCTTGTAGTTTTACATAAACATTGTGATAAGCCCATCTTGTTCCTGCATCGGCTTTGTAAATTAGATCTGCAGGATCTACATCATCGGTTGAATCATCAAGACCGGATGTCATAGTTAGTAAATGCTTGCAGGTAATTTTGTTTTCTTGTGCTAATGTTTCGCTTGTCCAGCCAGTACCGATGTATTGAGAAACTTTATTGTTGATGTTTAGTAAGTTCTCTTGTTGTGCAATTCCGGTAACGGTTGAAGTTAATGTTTTTCCGGCGCTCGCCCAATACCAATTTGTTGAAGCATTATGTCCGTTGAAGTAGTTTTCTAAAACGATTCGGCCATTTACTAAAATGATAAACGATTTAGAATGTTTTAGCTCTAAGTAATCCAGAAGCGGCTGTACGGCATTTTGGTTCCACTTTAAATCGGCGATGGATTTTGTTTCCCAGGTTGTTCCGGTTAATGGAGGGAAATACATGTTTTCTGATGGAGTAGGAACCGGATCTGGTTCTGCTGAATCTTTACTGCAGCCTATCAATAATAAGGCAGTCAGGATTGTACAAAGAGTTTTGGTCATGGTTTTTTGTTTTTGGTTTGGGGTTTGACCAAAAATATGTAAAATAGTTTAATGAGTGGGAAAACTTATTTTACATATTTAACCATGAAGTGTTTTATTTAAGTTCCCACTTTGTGCCATTTGTAAATACTACATAATATGCTCTAACTTTTATAATACGGTTTGCATCTGTAGAAAAATCTTCCCATGTTTTTGAGCTTGTTTCGCCTGTTTTTAATAAATAAGCTATTTCACCAGTAGATCTTCCTTTTCCATAGAAATATCTCCCGTTTGCAGGCTCGTCAAATGAATTTTCGCAATACCATTCCAGCTTAATTGCCTGAATATCCTTTTTACTTGAATTTTTAAAGACGATTTTAATATCCTTATGATCGGAGTATTGCGCTCTTGATAGATTAGAAGCTACAATTGTGACTGGTGAATTTTTTGAATTTTTGTTTTGTAAAAAATCATCTTTTATGGAGGGTGTACTATTTTCTTTCTCTTCAGGTTGATGATGATTATTTATTTGGACATATACAGGTTTAGTGTGTGCAATGCTTTTTGGTTTTGTTTTACTACATCCAAAAATTAAGAGCAGAGTGCTTAATGTTATTATGAAATATTTTTTCATTCTATTTTTAATAAAAGGATTTATGAATAAAATTTTATTTGAAATTGTCTTCTTTAGAGGAAAATGTAACTGAAATAATTTTGCTGCAAAAGTCTGATAGATTTGCCTGAAAATCTGCCATAATATGACATAAGATTGTTAAAATAGGCTTTTTTGTAGCCTGTAAATATTTAGGAAATAAAGTCTTAGAAAAAAGAGATAATTATTGATTAAAGTATTTCTTTTGAAATTTATAAAGTTACCTTTGTAATTCACTAAATTTTCTTTTGAAAACGGGAGTCCTAGCCCTGATGGGAGCGGCATCCTTTTATGGTGGGGTTCACCATAAAAGATATAGCAGACAGCAGGAAACAGCTCCTTATTAATATTATATTTTACTATGAAAAATGCTTTTATGATTTTGGTTTTGTCGCTTTTGTTTGTGAGCTGTAAAGAGGAAATAAAACCGACAGATATTGAAAAACTAAATGGTTACTGGGAAATTGAAAAAGTGGTTTTTGATAAAGGGGAGGAAAAGGCTTATGGCATGAATGAAAACTTTGATTTTTTTAAAATTAAAGGCACAAAAGGAACTCGAACTAAAGTAATGGCTCAGCTTGACGGAACTTTTTTGACTACTGATACTTTTGAAAATGTTTCGGTAAGATTTACTGATAAAGGAACTTTTCTGGATTATAATACGGATTATGCTAAATGGACTGAGGAATTAATCTCGATTTCGGATGAAGAGTTTGTAGTAAAAAATGATCAGAACAAAGAATATTATTATAAAAAAACGGGACCAATAAATATTTTAAACGATGGCAAAAAGACTAAATAACCAAAGTACGATTGGGGCTGTTTTACAACAAATTATTCAGGTTAATAAATTACAGCCTGGAATGGATCAGATTGATGTAAAAGAAGCTTGGACGCAATTAATGGGGAATGGTGTAAAAACGTATACTAAGAATGTTGTTTTGAAAGGAAGCACGCTGTATGTTGAACTTGGATCGGCTGTTTTAAGAGAGGAATTAAGTCATGGAAAGTCTAAAATTGTTAAAATGATTAATGAAGAACTTGGTCGTGAAGTGGTAAAAGATGTGGTTTTGCGCTGATCAAATTGTGATTTGAAACTTAAAAATAAATTTTACACTTCCATTATGGAAGTGTTTTTTTTATGATATATTTGAGCATTAAGCATTTTTTTTATAAATGCCTGATTAATAATAAACAAATAAAAACAAAACCAAAACATGAAAAAAGTATTACTTATTTTAACTGTATTATTTGCCTTAACTAGTTATTCACAAAAGAAAAAAGTTGCTGTTGTTTCGTTTTATACGGATAAAACAATTGATCTTTCGGAGTTGGGTTTAAATGGACTGGCTGCGATAGCTGATTTAGGAAACAACCCAAATTTTAATCTTTCTCCAATTTTAGAAAAATATCACAACGCATTTTTTAATGATTATTCTAAAAAATTTCCGTTTGATTTACTTCCTGAAACTGAAGTAACTCAAAAACCGGAATACATTGCTTTTACTCCTAAATTTGCAAGAGAAGGCGGAGAAAGTGGTACTATTATTAACTATCCTGGATATAAATATATTTATGAAGGAATGAATGGTTCTGCAAATGAAGTAGCATCTGCTCAAATGTTTAAAGAAGCAGCTGATGGTGTTTTATTTACAGAAATTCATTTTGCTGTAGTAAAAGGATTCGCTGTTGGCGGAACTGGAACAATAAAAATGAAAGCTTATGCCAGAATCGCTTTATACGATAAAACAGGAAAAAAAGTATTTGCTTTTTCTGAAGGAGCAAACTCTAAGAAAACTGGAACAATCGTAGGTGGAGTTCCTGTTTTAAGTCTTGATAAAGTATTACCTATGTGTGAAAGTGCATTAGAAGAGCTTTTGAAAGATCTTGATGAAAAATTGGAGAAAATTGTTAAAAAGTCAGACAAGCTTTAATCGACATTTGTATTTAAACAAAAAAATCCATTTCAATTGAAATGGATTTTTTTTATTTACAAAGTTCAGTAATCTAAAATCTGAATTCTAAAATCATAAATTAAAACTGCTCTCTACCAGCAAAGTGAAATGCACCCTCGATTGCAGCGTTTTCGTCGCTGTCAGATCCGTGAACTGCATTTTCTCCAATAGAAGCTGCGTATGCTTTACGAATAGTTCCTTCAGCAGCTTCAGCTGGATTTGTAGCTCCAATTAAAGTTCTGAAATCTTCTACTGCGTTATCTTTTTCTAAAATTGCAGCAACAATTGGTCCACGTGACATGAATTCAACTAATTCTCCGTAGAAAGGTCTTGCAGCGTGAACAGCATAAAATGCTTGAGCATCTGCTACAGTTAATTGAGTTAATTTTAATGAAACGATTTTGAAACCACCATTAGTGATCATTGCTAAGATATTCCCGATGTGTCCGTTTGCAACAGCATCTGGTTTAATCATTGTAAAAGTTCTATTTGTTGCCATTTTATATTTTATTAAATTTTGTGCAAAAGTAGACTTTTTTTATGAATTGATTTTAATAAATTCATAATTAAAACAAGGTAGAATGATGTTTTAACCAAGAAAAGCTTTTTTCTAAACCATATAAGTTATAGTAGAGATGCACTGCAGTGCATCAACACAAAGTAGGATTAAATGAAAAGAGACGCACAGCAGTGCGTCTCTACATATATGGTTAATTAAATTTATACTTTGAATATTAATTTGTTTCTGTAGAATATCCATAAAATAAATGTCCAGATACAAACGTAAACTAATGCTCCAGCTAATGAAGCCATCATAGGATTATTGAAAAACGGTGCAATCCAAAAGCTATATAAATAATTTAATAAATTAATTTTTTCTCCGGTTTTATGTGGATTTTGAAATTCAATCATTACTAATGCCTGCGGAATTATCTGCGAGGTAAAGAAAACGATCATTGGGTTTACACCCCAAATTAAGAATGGTTTGAATCCTTTTTTATAATCGGCAATATCAATTATATAATATAAAATAGCTAAAAATGTTGTGGCTAATCCGGTAGTATATAAAACATAACTGCTTGTCCAAAGTGATTTATTTATTGGGAAAACAATGTTCCAAAGTAAACCAGCAATAATCAAAGCGACTCCGGCAATTGCCATTTTTTGCGCTTTTTTAGTTTTTGGAAAGTTTTGTTGTAATAATAGACCAATCAATAAACCAATAATTCCGTTTACAATTGACGGAAGTGTACTTAAAATTCCTTCTGGATCCCAGGTTACAGTTCCGCGATACATATGTCCTTTTAATAAAACGCTATCCAGCCAAGATGCTAAGTTTGTTCCTTTTTCGAGATTTGCGTCGCCAATTCCGGGAACAGGAATTAAAGCCATGATTGCCCAATATCCTAATAACAAAACGATTCCGGTTATGATCTGCGTTTTTTGAGATGTTTTTAAATACAAAAGAGAAACTACAAAATAAACAATTGCAATTCGTTGTAAAACTCCCGGAAGTCGCACACTGCTGTAGGCTTCGATACCGCTGTAAGCAAGAAATAGATAAATTATCAGAATTGAAAATGCTAAAATATTTTTGACTTTTGAACTAAAATTTCCCATTAAAGCATAACCAACCCCAATAGTAATAGCAAGTCGGCCAATTAAAAGCGGAATTCCTTCAAGTCCGAATAATTGGATTTTTCCAAAAAAGTTGAAGAAAATCCCCAAACAAAGCATTCGCAAAGAGCGAACTAAAATTTTGTTGAATGTTGTGCCGTCATAAAATTTATCAGGCATTGCAAGCGGAACGGCAACTCCCATTATAAAAACGAAAAGCGGAAATACTAAATCGGTCGGGGTGCAGCCATGCCATTCGGCGTGTAATAATGGCGGGAAAACATGGCCCCAATCTCCGGGGTTGTTTACAATTGTCATCAATAAAATAGTGAGTCCTCTAAAGACATCCAATGAAATCAAGCGCTCTCTGGTCATAGTTTTGGTAAATAGGTTAATTTTTTTGTTTTTATAAATTTTTCTATTTGGTTTAGAGAGGCAATAATTTCGAGAAGAAGGTGGTTATTTGGTTCTCAAGAATTACTACTTATTTTTTGCCACGAATTTCTCGAATTTAAACTAATTTCTATTCTTTACAAGAAAAAAATAATTCGTGATAATTCGTGTAATTTGTGACAAACTATTTTAAATTGTTATGATATTAAAATTCATTTCTAAAGGTTTCAGTTTTTGCAATAAAAGCGGAACTAATTGCTCGCCTTTTTCCAGATAAAATTCTGAAAAATTACTTTGACGTTCCTGTAAACTATTATTTGGGAATAGTTCGCATTGTAGATCTACTACACGCTGCAATTGATTGTTAAGTTTTCTTTTTTGTGCTTTCAATAAACGCTTTTCTAAATTTTCAAGACCTTTTGTCTGTTTCACTTCCTGTGCTTTTACAGCTCCAGAAAAAGATTTATCGGTTTGATTTGCTAATTCGTAAAGATATTGAAATTGGGTTTTCAATATTTCTTTTTGAGGCGTTAAATCAATTGGAAATGCAGAAATTTTGTGAGTAATCACATTTATTAAATTTTCTTGTTTGGTAAAAAGAGCCGCCCAGCTTAAGTTTAATTGATCTGCTTTTTTTTCTTGTTTTTCGGTTGCCAAAAGAACAGAGTTACGAACCAAAATCATTGGAAAAGTAATTTTTACGGCATCAAAAAAAGATTTTAATTCCAGCCAATAAGCAATTTCTCCGCCTCCGCCAATGTAGCATAGATTCGGAAGAATAATTTCCTGATAAAGTGGACGCATGATAACATTTGGACTGAATTTTTCAGGATGATTTTCTAATTCTGAAAGAATTTGTTCTTTAGAAAATGAAATTTTTGTGTTGTTTACAAAGTACTTACCTTCTTCAAAAACGATTCTTTCACGTAGATTATCTTCAATATAAAATAAATTAATCTCCCGCGGATTTACCTGAACCGTATATTCTTTTAATTGCTCAATTGTTTTCTGAACCGCTTTGTATGAAGTCTGTTTTTCTAGTTCTTCTTTTGCATACGGGATAAAAACACGTTTTAAATCGGCATCGTCAGCATCTATAATTACTAAACCATAATTAGCAAATAAACTGTTAGCTAAAAATCGGGTTGCATCTGCCAGATTATCGTGTTTTAAATAAGCATCTTCAAAAAGCTTTTTTAAAGTATTGGCGTTTGTGCTTGAGCCTAATTCCAGAGAATAAATTTCAAAGAATTCATCTAAACCTTCCGTTGAAAGCCGTCCAACTGGTCCGTTACTTTCTTTGTTCCATCTAAATTTTTTTCCTTTAAAATTAAAATAGTTGATTTCTTCAAAATCATGATCTTCTGTCGCCATCCAATAAATTGGAACAAAATTGTACGACGGATATTTCGATTTTAATTCCTTAGTAAGATTGATGGTCGAAATGATTTTATATAAGAAATACAATGGCCCGCTAAATAAATTTAACTGATGTCCGGTTGTAATTGTAAAAGTATTTTCGAGTGCTAAAAGCTCAATGTTTTGTTTTGTTGAGTCAGAAATTTCGATGCTTTGATATTGCTTTTTTAAAGTTGTAACCAAAGGAATTCGGTTACTGTTATCAAAGTTGTCTGCTTTTTCGGCAATCTGTTTTTCGAAATTCTCTAATGTTGGAAAATTGTTGTACAGCGGTTTTAATTCTGATTTCTGATCTAAATAATCTTGTATCAATTTAGAGAAATATCTAGATGTTTGATAGCTGATACAGTCGGTAGGCATAATTTTAAATTTATTTTTGACAGTTGTAAATTTAATGAAAATATAGAGTTAAAAGCGGTTTTAACTATTGCTTAAGATTGATTTTTATTTTTTGTTTTAAAGTTCCTATAATCAGGTTTTTAAATTTGAGTAAATTAAACATTGTTTAAAATGCTAAATACATGAAATTTGTTAAAAACACAGAAGTGTTCTGAAACTAATTGTCTTAAATGTGAAATATTAATAACGAAACTATATTTTTGTAAACAAAAAAAGATATACCTGATTTTGCATGGAAACAAACCCTAAAAAGAAGAACTCACTTAAACATGTTCTTTTTGGAAGCCTAATTGGCACCACAATTGAATTTTTTGACTTTTATATTTATGCCAATGCTGCAGTATTGGTTTTTCCTCAATTATTTTTTCCTGGTTCAGATTCGACAATGGCGACTCTGGAATCTTTAGCAACTTTTTCAATCGCCTTTTTATCACGTCCGCTAGGTTCTGCCTTCTTTGGACATTATGGAGATAAAATTGGACGAAAATTTACTTTAGTTGCCGCTTTATTAACGATGGGTATTTCAACGGTAACAATAGGATTTTTGCCAAGTTATGCCAGTATTGGTGTTGCGGCTCCGTTATTATTAATGTTATGCCGATTTGGACAAGGCGTTGGTTTAGGCGGCGAATGGGGAGGTGCTGTTTTATTAGCGATAGAAAATGCACCGCCAAATAAACGTGCCTGGTACGGAATGTTCCCACAACTGGGCGCTCCAATAGGATTACTGCTTTCTGGCGGAACTTTTTTATTGTTAACCGATTCCATGAGCAATGAAGATTTTATGGATTATGGCTGGAGAATTCCGTTTATTGCCAGTTCATTATTGGTTGTTGTTGGGTTTTATATCCGAACAAAAATTACAGAAACCCCATCTTTCGAAAATTCTAAAAAAGAACAGGAAGAAGTTAAAGTTCCTTTTTTAACAATTGTGAAATCATATAAAAACCAATTGATTTTTGGAACGTTTGCAGCCATCACAACATTTTTAGTTTTTTATTTGATGACTGTTTTTACATTAAGCTGGGCAACTTCAGACTTAGGAATTGTTAAAAGAAATGGATTATTGATACAATTGTTTTCGGTATTGTTTTTTGCTATTTTTATTCCGGTTTCGGCTGTAGTTGCAGATAAAATTGGCCGACGTAAAATGCTTATCATAGCTACAGCAGCTATTGCAATTTTCGGGTTTTTCTTTTCTTACTTTTTAAGTTCTGGAAATATTGTTTTAGTTACCACTTTTGCCTGTATCGGAATGGCTTTAATGGGATTTACTTATGGACCTTTAGGAACTTTTCTGTCGGAGTTGTTTCCAACAAATGTCCGTTATTCTGGCGCGTCTTTGACTTTTAATCTAGCAGGAATTCTTGGTGCAGCTTTTGCACCTATGATCGCAATTTGGTTAGCGTCTACTTATAGTGTGAGCTATGTTGGTTTGTATTTAACAATTGCCGCAGTTATTTCCTTAGTTTCATTTTTGGTAATTAGCAAGGAGGAACATAAATTTTAAATAATAGAATTCTAAATTTCTTGAAATAAAAAAAGGTGCAGTCTAGTTTAATCTGCGCCTTTTATTTGAAATTATCTTTTTAAACTAAAATGTCCTCTAAATTCTGTTCCGTTTAATCTTGTAACAGTAAACCAATAATCTGAAGCTGGTTCTTGGTGACCAAGATAAGTTCCATCCCAAGAAGCATTTGGAACTAATTCTTTTATTAATTTTCCATAACGATCAAATATCCTAATTACTGTGTTTGGTGCTAAATAAGCCGAATCAATTGTCCAATGATCATTGAAGTTGTCATTATTTGGCGTAAAGAATTTTGGAAAAGGCAATTCATCAACAAAATTTATACAATCGCCAATTGTTGCCTCAAGAATAGTTATCGAAACTGGAATTCTGTCACTTTCGCAATTATTTATGGTTTGCGAAGCGTAATAAATAACTCCATTTTCAAGAGATGTAGATTCTGATAATGACATGTTTGAAGAACTACTTTCGTACCATTTTATATTTTGCCCTGTAATATCAATATCTTTAATTGATGCATTTTTTTGAATGCAAAATGTTTGTGGCGAATCAGCTATTGGATTTTGGGTGTCTTGTACTTTTACGGTAACAGCAAATCTTTTACTTTCGCAATTATTTAGTGTTTGGGTTGCATAATAAATACCATCATGTAATAAATCTGTGTCAGATAAAATGTTTCCATTTATTGCAGCATCATACCACTTAACAGTTGTTCCTGTAATCGAAATATCTGCGATTGTTGCAATCTCATCAATACAAAATGGCTGGCTATTATTTCCAGTTGGCAGTGGAGTATCATAAACTTTAACTAAAACAGGAGTTCTGTCACCTTCACATCCAATTGTCTGTGAAGCATAGTATGTTCTGTTATCTTCTAATAAAGTGGTGTTTGGTAAACTAGCTGCAGAGAAATTAGTATCGTACCATTTTATATTTTGTCCTGACATTTGAATATTACTTAAAGTTGCATTTTCTTTTTTGCAAAATTCTGTATTTCCATTTAATACTGGTGCAGAAGGCGTATTTACTATTGAAACAGTAATTCCAAGTCTTTGACTTTCACAGCTATTTTCTGTCTGTGAAGCATAATAAGTTTGTCCATCAACAAGATTTGTAGTTTTGGTTAATAAAGAACCATTGTTTAAAGAATCGTACCATTTTATTGCAGTTCCCGTAACCTGAAGATCTGCAATAGTTGGATTTTGTCCTGAACAAAATGGTTGATTTATATTTCCTGTTGGAGGAAAAGTAACCTGAATATTAATTGTAACAGGAACTCTTTCACTTTCACATCCGTTTATAGTTTGTGAAGCATAATATGTTGCTTTATCCTGAGCTACAGTTGTTGTAGGCACAAGTGTTCCTCCTGTTAGGTTACTGTACCATTTTATATTTTGTCCTGTAATTTGGATATCGTTTACTGTAGCATTTTTGTCAACACAGAAAGTTTGTAGGGAATTTAAAATTTCCGGTACCGGTAAAGAATTAATAAAAGGCACTATAGTTGCTTTTGTAGATTCAGAAATACAACCACTTGAATTTTTAATTTTTAGATAATATTCACCCGGCTCTAAATATCCTGACGTCGCATTGTTAGTCCACGTTATACCATTATCAAAACTATATTCTGATGCACTAGAAAGAATATTTATTTTTCCCTTACTATTATTACAGTTTGGCTGAATACTGTTATATGAAGGTGGAAAAGGATAATCTGCAGGTGCATTTATCTGAACAGTAACCGGATCAGATATACATCCAGCCGAGTTTTGAATCTTAATTTTATATGTTCCAATAGCTAAATTACCAGAAACTGCATTTGTTTTCCAGCTTATTCCGTTATCAAAACTATATTTTGGAGCAGGAGTTGTTATTGTAATGCTTCCCAAGGGATTTGTACAACTTGTGGGCTGGGAAACTGTATAAACGGGATTCGTTATGGCATCTAATGGAGGATCGATTATTACTTTAATAGCAGTAGAAGGACATCCTGTAGCACTATTTTTTATTCTAACAAAATAATTTCCGGGATTTAAGCCCGTTAATTTGTTATTTGTTACCCAGTTTGCCCCATTATCAAAGCTATATTGATAAGCATTTGCTGATATTGTTATAATTCCTTTTGCAGCGGTACAACTGCTTGGCTGCGAAACTAAAATACCTGGTGGTTGAGGAGCAGGATTAGGATCTTTAAGAGAAAGAAATTTAGGGCTGGATTCACATCCCAATACTGATTTTATTATTAAATAATAATCACCAGCTTTTAAATTGGAAAAATCAGGATTTGAACTCCAGTTTTCACCATTATCGATACTGTATTCTGATGCGGGTGAAGTAAATTTAATATTTCCTAAAGATTCGCAATTAGGCTGGGTTAAGGTAATTGAAGGTTCATCAAGATAAAATCGTGATATATTGACAGCTTGCGGATAAGACTGACATCCTAATGCATTTTTTAATATTATATAATAAATCCCTTCGTCTAAATCAGTAGAAATTGGGTTCTTAGTCCAAGTCATTCCATTGTCAAAACTATATTCATCACCAATTGGATCAATAGAAATACTTCCCCCTTTCTCACATGTTGGTTTTGTAGTTGTATATTCGGGTGTTTCTATAAATATTGGGTAAATAGGAGCAACGACTTGATAAGACTCGCAACCCGTTTCGTCTTTTGTTATAATATAGTAATTACTCGAATAAATTGATGCCGGAATATTTAAAACTTTATTTGAATTACTCCATGTTCTTCCGCCATCAAAACTATATTGTGCCGCTGGAGTATCAACTATAATACTTCCTGGTGATCCACATTTAGGCTGGGTTATGCGTATGTCTGGAAAGTTTAATTTTGGCTCTTTAAAATTTACACTATAATAAGTTGGTGAAATACAGCCAGATTCATTTTTTATTTTTGGATAGTAAAAACCCGGTGGTAAATTTATAGCTGTGGGGTTAGTTCCCCAAGTTTGTCCGCCATCAAAGCTGTAAAAAGGAGCCGGAGTTGTAATAGTAATACTTCCTCCTTTGTTACAAGTTGGATCTGTGTAAGTGTATTCTGCGTCTTTTAATGCAAAAGGTATAAAATTTACATAAATACTTTCGGAGATGCATCCGTTACTGTTTTTTATTCTTATCCGATATTCAGAATCTACAGGTAAATTTGTCGCAGTTGGATTTGTAGTCCATGTTGCGCCATCATTAAAACTATAAAAGGAAGCTGGAGTTGTAATTGTAATGCTGCCAGTTGCATTATTATCGCAAACATTTGGTTGTGTAATATTGAAATATGGAGGTTCAAAGAAAACAGAATTAATATGAACGTTAAAAGGAATACTAATACAGCCCTCTGCATTTTTTATTACAATTTCGTAATTACCTTCTTCCAGATTAGATTTTTTTGGATTTGTTCCCCATGTTGCACCACCATCAAAACTATAAAAAGAAGCAGTAGTTGTAATTGTAATAGTCCCATTATTATTACAGTCAGGCTGAGTAACCAAATAAGCTGGAAAATCTAAATAATGATCATAAATAGAAACCCTTGTTTGATAAGTCATGCATCCATTACTGTTTCTTGTTTTTAAATAATAATCACTAGCTTTTAAATTTACAGCTGTTGGGTTTGTAGACCAGGTTTGACCATCATCAAAACTATATTCTTCACCTGGTGATGTAATAGTTATACTGGCACCTGAATCACACGTTACTTGCTTGTTTATTATATATCTAGTGTCTTCAGTATAAATTTCAGGATACATATATACATATTGAGGATCTGATATACAGCCAAACTCATTTTTTATAGAAATAAAAAAATCTGTAAAAACAGTAGGAATTGTTGCTGTTGGATTCGTAGTCCAGGTTAAACCGCGATCAAAACTATATTCAGCTGCAGGAGTTGTAATTGTGATACTTCCGTTAGTGCTACAGGTAGATTGAACAAGTGAGAAAGTAGGATTTGGCAGAAAATAAGGTTTAAGGAAAATATATAATGGTTCAGTTTCACAGCCAAACTCATTTTTTGTTTTTACTATATAAGTTCCAGATTCCAGATTTACGGCTTTAGGATTTGTGGTCCATGTTATGCCATTGTCAAAACTATACTGTTCTGCAGCGGTTAAAATAGTAATTGAGCCCAAGTTTGCGCAAGAAGGATTAACGGATCTTACTTTCGGAAAAGGGGCGTAAAACTTTTTCAAATAAATATATTCAAGAGGTGTATTGGATTCACAGCCATTTTGGGTCTTAATTTTTATATAGTAATAACCTGAAGGCAGATTTGTTGCAGTTGGATTTGTTGTCCATGTGACTCCATTGTCAAAACTATATTCATTTGCAGGTGTTGTAATAGTTATACTCCCTCCTGAACTACAACTAGGGACTGTAAAGGTATATTTAGGATAATCTAAATGAGGAATAAAGAGCAATACATTTTGCGAATAAGATTCACAACCTAAATTATTTTTAACTTTAATGTTGTAATCTCCTTCTGGTAAATTTCCTTTAGCAGGATTCGTACTCCAGGTTAATCCATCATCAAAACTATATTGAGATCCGGGAGTTGTAATAGTGATACTGCCTTTGGTATTACATGTTGGCTGTACAATTGAAAATGAAGGTCTGTCCAGCAGTACCGGATCAATTATTGTAACAATAGAGGGTGCTGAAATACATCCAGCTGTAGATTTAGTTTTAACGTAATATTTTCCTGGACTAGTTGAAATAAAAATAGGATCAGTCTGCCATGATTTACCATTGTCAAAGCTATAATTTAGTCCTGTTTCTTTAACAGTTATGTTTCCTTTTATATTATTGCAGTTAGGTTGAACAACAGTCGTTTCAGGACTTAAAAGTGAATTGTTTATTGTGAAATTTGAACTAACGAAGCAAGTATTTCCATTCGTTATTTTAACTGAATACGCTCCAATATTAGATGGGATTGATGATATGGAATTAGTTTTATTTGTTGCTCCATTTATAGCAATTCCATCTTTATACCATTGATAAGTGGTATTTGAGTTTAGGTTTTTAGTTATGTTAGCCGTTAGTTGTAAATTACCATTGCAAAAGGAACCCGTTTCATTAATAGTTACCCCAAAATTTTCGGAAGTGTTCAAAATTAAATTGTCATAAAGAAATGAAAGGGTCTCTAACGTATCAAATAATGGAGGTAATTTTCCTGAAGGAGGCCCCAGCATTATTGAATTTATGTTTACACTTGGAGTAAAAGTCATGGTGATTTCTCCCCATACAGATTGAGGTTGATATGTTACATGCCCAATTTCAATCCAGCTCGGATCAAAAGCATCTGGACTTGAATTGGTATACAATGGTAAATTATCACGATTATTGGATCCAAAAAGGGTAATATTAACAGGTTCTAAGTAATTAAAATCAAATTCTTTATTATTACTTTCATCTATGTAGATACTAGTTAACGTAGCGATATTTAATTTTAACTGATATTTTGTTCCTGCAATTAAAGGGGTTTGTAATTTAGTTGCGAGGTATTCTTTTCTGCTATTTTTATACTCAGCCCTGATTATTCCGTCACCATCAGGAAAATTTTGAAGTTGTTTATTGTAAATAGCATTTTGTTTTTCACAATTCATATAATCAGGAGAAGGCTGGGTCCCTTTTACCCATGAAGTTACCGCACTTAAATCGTTTAAATTATACGGGCAATTTGTTTTTTCTTCAAAAGAAGGATTAGCTAAGATAGAAGTTGTTTTATTACAAATACAATCACTGTCATTCAAATCTATTTTTCCGTCACCGTCGTCATCAAGACCATTATTACAGTTTTCCTGAGCATTACAAAATAAAGAAAATAATAAAAAGATAAAGAGTAATTTATGTTTCATTTGAATAATTTGGCTAAGGCAAATGTAATTAAATATCTACAATACAAAATCAAAAAATAAAAACGTAAACCATTAAAATCTTTTCCTAAAAAGTCTCTAAATATCCCGTATTTTTGCAAAAAATAAATTCTTTTGAAAACGAAACTTTTTGTAATTACACCGCCATTTACACAGCTGAATACTCCGTATCCGGCAACGGCGTATATAAAAGGTTTTCTGAATACAAAAAATATCGAATCGGTTCAGGCAGATTTGGGTATTGATGTTATTTTAGAATTGTTTTCGAAGAAAGGACTTTTTGATTTGTTTCAGGTTTCGAGTTTCAAGTTTCAGGTTGTTGGAAACGAAATCTCAGACAATTCAAAGCGTATTTTTGCTTTGCAGGATGAATATATCAAAACTATTGATCCTGTGATTCAGTTTTTGCAAGGGAAAAATCCAACATTAGCTTTGCAGATTTGTCAGGAAGATTTTCTACCAGAAGCTTCTCGTTTTGTACAATTAGAAGAACTTGATTGGGCTTTCGGAACAATGGGGACTCAGGATAAAGCAAAACATTTGGCGACTTTGTATCTTGAAGATATTTCGGATTATATTGTAGAATGTGTAGATGAAAATTTTGGCTTTAGCCGATATGCCGAACGTTTAGGCCGAAGCGCCAATTCTTTTGATGAATTATACAGTGCTTTACAGCAACATCCAACTTATATCGATTCGATTTTAATTTCACTTTTAAAAGAAAAGATTGAAGCTGTAAAACCTACATTGTTTTTAATTTCAGTTCCCTTTCCCGGAAATTTATACAGTGCCTTTCGTTGTGCACAATGGGTAAAACAAAATCATCCCGAAATTAAAATTTCAATGGGAGGAGGTTTCCCAAATACAGAACTGCGTTCCCTTTCGGATAAACGCGTTTTTGAGTTTTTTGATTTTATTACTTTGGATGATGGAGAAGTTCCAATCGAAGAATTAATATTCAATTTAGAAAATCCAAATTCCAATTCTTATAAAAGAACATTTTTATTAGAAAATGGGGAAGTTGTCTACAAAAATAACTCACTAAAACATGACTACAAGCAAGCTTACGTAGGAACTCCGGATTACTCTGATTTACAATTGGATAAATACATTTCAGTTATTGAAATTGTAAATCCAATGCATAGAATGTGGAGCGACGGACGCTGGAATAAACTAACCATGGCTCACGGCTGCTATTGGGGAAAATGTACTTTCTGTGATATTTCACTTGATTATATAAAAGTTTACGAACCTGTTGCGGCAAGTTTGCTTTGCGATCGAATGGAAGAATTGATTTTACAAACAGGTCAAAACGGTTTTCATTTTGTTGATGAAGCTGCGCCGCCCGCTTTAATGCGTGCATTGGCTCTTGAAATTTTAAAACGAAAACTGGCAGTAACCTGGTGGACAAATATTCGATTTGAAAAAAGCTTTTCTAAAGACTTATGTTTGTTATTAAAAGCTTCTGGCTGTATTGCCGTTTCCGGTGGTTTAGAAGTAGCTTCAGATCGATTATTAAAATTAATCGACAAAGGTGTAACGGTAGAACAAGTTGCAAAAGTAACCCGAAATTTTACCGAAGCAGGAATTATGGTTCACGCGTATTTAATGTACGGATATCCAACACAAACCATTCAGGAAACGATTGACAGTCTTGAAATGGTTCGTCAGTTATTTGAAGCGGGAGTTTTACAATCAGGATTTTGGCATCAGTTTGCATTGACGGCTCATAGTCCGGTTGGGTTATATCCAGAGCAATTTGGCGTTACCAAAAAAACAGAACTAATTGGAACTTTTGCCAATAACGATATAGAGTATACAGATTCAACAGGAATCAATCACGATAAATTCAGCTTTGGATTAAAGAAATCGCTTTTCAATTTCATGCACGGAATTTGTTTTGACTACGAATTGCAAGATTGGTTCGATTTCAAGATTCCGAAAACAAAAATCCATCCTGATTTCATTTTTAATGCACTCGAAGAACAAAACGATTTCAACACAAAACCGAATGCAAAAGTAGTTTGGCTTGGCGGAAAACCTTCGGCAGAAATCTTTACAAAATCAAAAAAAGGAAGAAGCTGGGAAATGATGTCTTTAACTTTTCATGATAAAAAAGAAAGTTTTACTATTCAAACCAGTAAAGAAGAAGGCGAATGGTTAATTGATATTTTAACAAAAATATCAATTTCGAATACTAAAAATTATACTTTTCAGGAAGTCAAAAATGATTTCGAAACTTCATTAGAAGATTTTGAATTATTTTGGTATTCAAAACCAATCAATACTTTAAGGGAATTTGGTTTATTGGTTTTATAAAAAAATGAATTAATTTTTTGTTACCCAATAATGAAAATCTCTTTCTAAATCATAAGCCATTCTGTTTACACTTCTTCTAATTACCAAGTAAGGAATACCCAGCATAATTGCCATGTGAAAAAGTAAAAAAGGCAAAAAAATAAAAGAAATAGTATCGCCGCCTAATAACATTGCTGTAAAAATTATGAGATAGAATAAAACTATAAATGCAAAAATGATAATCATTCTTTTTTTGAAACCTAAAATTTCAGCATCAATAACTAAATTGTCATTTTTCTCAATTAAACTTCCAGTCACTTCAGCAAATGAATAATTAGTGTCAAATAATCGTCTTCTTTTTTTTAATTCAAATGCACTGCCGTCAATATTTCCTTTGTATTCATTTTTGCTTGATTGAAAAACTTCAAAAGGCACAAAACTCAGATCAGATTCATCAACATTATTTCTGAATTTTTCAGTAAAATCTATTTTTGAAACGGGTAATTGTATTGTAATATCTTTAACTAAGTTTATTTTCCTTAAAAAATTATCCATTTGTTTTTCATTTAATTTGAAAACCAAATATAGTATTAATAAGGAATGAGGAATATTGAAATGAAACTATTTTGCAGAAAAAGTGTAACGTTTTTAATATCAATAATCTACACTAGTTCCGTCACTCGGAATAGCAACTTTAGACAAAAGATTATTCTCCGTCAATGCTTTTTTTAATTCGTCACGAGTAGTTGGGCAGTGATTTAAAGCTTCAAGATGATTGGCAAAAACTTTTCCTGGTGCAAGAGCGGTAAACTTCAAAATATCATTCATTCGCATTAGCAAAGGCTGTCCAATATCCAGTCTGGCAGTTCCGCAGGCCACCGTTGCAATATCAGGTTTGAGTTCGATTAATGCTTTTTGTACATCATCTGTAAAAATAGTATCAGAACTTATATAAACCGATTTTTCGTTTGCAAGTTCAATGTAAAACCCCATTACATTTCCCATCAATTTTGCAATCCAGCCGTAACCATGAAGAGCAGGAATTCCAATAATTCTTCCATCTAAAAAAGGCTGAGGTTCCCAATAATTTAAAGTCTGCACAATATTAAGACCTCTTTGTAAAAGAGTTTTTTCATCTTTAGCATTGCAGATTACAGGTACGCTTTTTCGTCTTAAAAATACTTCTCCGGCCTTATCGATATGATCCGGGTGTAAATGCGTAATTAAGCAATGCGTAACATTGCTCAAAATTTCCCTGCTGTTTTTAGGCAGGGCCACTAGAGGATTGCGTTTTGGATTGTAACGAAAAATAGTAAAAGGAGCAATTGTTTTTCTCTTTCCTAACATCGGATCTACAAGAATAACATGCTTTTCTGTCTCAATAACCAATGTGGCATTTCGCAAATGATGTATTTTCATATCTGGAAAATTAGAACTTAAAAATACAAAGATTTTTCAAAATCTATTTACAGATTATTCTTTATTTTTAACAGAATTGTGATTATTTGCAAGAATACACTTTACAATTACGCTATTGAAAACCTAAACCCAATTCCGTGAAGATTTTCTATCGAAATGCCTTTTTCGTTTGATAAAATTTTACGCAGGCGCGAAATAAAAACATCAAGACTTCTTCCCATAAAATAATCATCAGTTCCCCAAAGTGCAGTTAATATTTGCTCTCTTTTTAAAACTAAATTTTTATTGTCAAGAAACAGTTTAAGCAATTCGGCTTCACGCTGCGTAAGTCCCACTTTTTCTTCTTCATTAAAAAGAATAAAATTTTTGGTATCAAATTGATATTTACCAATCTCGTAAACCGATTTTTCGACTTTATTATTCTTTTGAGAACGTTTCAGAAAAACTTCAATTTTCAGGATTAATTCCTCAATACTGAAAGGTTTTACCAAATAATCATCGGCACCAAGACGAAGCCCTTTTATTCGGTCTTCTTTTAAAGTTTTAGCCGAAAGAAAAATGATAGGAACATCTGTATCAATTTTACGAACTTCTTCAGCCAGTTCAAAACCATCCATTTTGGGCATCATAATATCAAAAATACAAATGTCAAAATCTTCATCTTTGAAAGTTTCCAAACCAGATTTTCCATTCGTACAATGAACCACTTCATAATTGTTTTGTTCCAAATTATCTTTGGTCAAAAACGCCAGTGTTTCATCATCTTCGGTATAAAGTATCTTGAAATTTTTCATTTTTTATAAGGAATTGACAAAGTTATAGTAACCCCGTTTTCAGTATTATTTTCAGCTTTTATTTTCCAGTTTTGCAAACTGCAAATTTCTTTTACGTAATATAATCCCAATCCAAAACCATTTACTTCATTACTCTTTTCGTTTTGAATGCGATAAAATTTATCAAATATATAAGATAATTTTTTAATAGAAATCCCAATTCCGTTATCAACAAACTCTAATTTTAAAATTGAATTATCCTCATAAATTCTAATCGTAATTTCAGGCTTTTTATTGCAATATTTTACTGCATTATCTAAAAGATTGTAAATCAGATTGCCAAAATGAAAAATATCTGTTTCTAATAAATACTCCTTAGAAGGACTTTCAATAGTAATAATGGCCTCAGGATATTTTAACTGAATATTTTCAATTGCTTCTTCAATAATTGGAACAATTAAAACAGGTTCTTTTTTTAATTCTAAAGGCGCATAATCTGATTTTGCAATATTTAAAATCTTCTCAATATGATGATTCAGCTTGTTACTTTGATTAATAATAATCTCCGTATAAGTATGCAGTTTTTTATCATCCTTAATAGGATTTTGTTCGCTTAAATATTTGGATGCAATTAAAATAGAAGACAAAGGCGTTTTAAATTCATGCGTCATATTATTGATAAAATCACGTTGCAATTCAGAATATTTTTTTTGCTGTAAAAGCGTAAAAATCGAATAAACGTAAATCAATAAAATCAAAATCAACATAATCGAAAGCACAAACCAAAAACGCATCGAACTAAATAAATAAGTCGTTTCATTAGGAAAACGAACCGCAAAATAATAGACTAAATTTTTATGCTTCGGGAAATAAACCGTCTTTTTACATTCTGATTTTTTTTTCGATAAAGAAATATAATCGCCGTAAATCATTTCATCACTCTGGCAATTGTACATCGCATATTCAAAATCTGTCGTAATGTTCATTTTTTTGAATTCTGTTTTTAGATAAAATTCTAAAATATCAGGTTCAAATTCATTGTCGACATTTACAATATAATAATCATTTGAAATTTTCTGCACAGGGCTTTGCGCCGGAAGTTCGTGACTAGTTCCTTCATACAGTTTTTTAGCCACTTCAAGAAGAGCAATATGAGCTTTTTGACTCAGCTTTTTCTGCTCTATCGTAAAAGCTTCTTTTGTCCAAAGCAATTGCGCCACCAAAATGCTAATTATGGCGACCAAACCTAGAACGATAATACTATTGAGTTTATTAATTTTCAAGAAAACAGACTTTTGAGAGTGTAATATTAATCAAAAATATAGTTAAAAACAGCGATTAACAAGTCATTAACAAACATTTGAAACCGCTTAACAGCGATTTCTTTTTGTCTGAAATATCTTTGTAATGTAAAAATCGAACTATAAACCATTAATATATTTAACTATGAAAATCATCAAAATTTCTATGCTGGTTTTGGCTTTAAGCCTAATGTCTTTTTCAGCAATTGCTCCAGTAAAATCTTTAGTAACTGAAACAAAAATTACTGAAACAGCTTCGACAATTGTTTGGAAAGCAGAATCAATCGATGTTGGAGAAATTCCACAGGGAACTCCAAAAGCAATCGTTTATGAATTTAAAAACACAGGAAAAACTGCCGTTGTAATTACACAAGTTCAAGGTTCATGCGGTTGTACAGCAACAGACTATACAAAAGAACCAATTTTACCTGGTAAATCTGCAAAAGTAACAGCAACTTATAATGCAGCAAACAAAGGTGCTTTTACAAAAACAGTTACCGTAACAACAAGTGCTGAAACAACTCCAAAAATACTTACGTTAAAAGGAACGGTTATTTAAAAATAAAGGTTAGTTATAAAGTGAAAGCTCCAGAGACATTACATATCTGGAGCTTTTTTATTTAGAAATAACATCAATGCATTTATAAAAACGGTTCGTATAATGTTCTGTATCAAGAGCTGTAATAGTAACCTGCTGCGCTTTTCCAGAAGAGGCATGAATAAACTTAGAATGCATTCCGTCAGCTTTGCAAATTATGCCAAGATGACCAATTACGGTTTTGTCTTTATAACCATAAAAAACCAAAATATCTCCAACCTTAAAATCTTCAGGTTTTAGAGCCGTCCCTAAATTTTTATAACTACTTGAACTTCTCGGCAAAGTCATGCCAAAATTGCCAAAAACATAATTCACAAAACCAGAACAGTCAAAGCCTTTTTGCGGATTACTGCTTGCATATAAATAAGGCGTTCCTAAATATTTTTTGGCAAAAACAATTACAGAATCCCGATCAATTGTCGATTGTTCTTTTTGAGTCAGATTTTTGTTTTTCTCTTTAGGTGTAAAAGAAGAAAAACCAATAACTGAAATTAAGATGATAAAAAAGTAGGCTTTCATTTTATTTAAGTAAGAAAATATTTAAACGATAAAAGTAAGCTGTTATTTTATAAATCAAAAGGATACCTGATTATTGATTGTAAGAATTAGTATTTAAATGATGTGTTTATGTGGTGTTTTTTTATTGCTTTTTGATGTTTTAGTATCTTTTTGTCTAATACATTTCAAATATATTTGTGAATCGTATTTATATTTTAACAAATAAATTATGTTTCTAAAAAAAAATGCACTTTTAATTCTGTTTTTGCTGATTTCAGTTGTTTCGACATCACAAAACCAAAATACTTTTCTTTATACCGGAAGAGTGGATAAACTTCAAAACGATCAGGTTATTTTGATCGGAACAGCTTCTTCAGTATCCTTTAATTTTACTGGAAATGAATGTTCAATTTCACTTCAAAGTGTAGATTCTTATGAACATCATAATTATGTTCAGCTGGTTTTAGATGGAAAATACATTGGAAAAATCAGAATCGAAAAAGGAGTCGTTCAATCATTTCCAATAAAAGTTACTACCAATAAAAAAGAGCATCATTTAGAAATCTATAAAAATACCGAAGCACAAAGCGGCAATATTTTGTTTGCTGGAACAACGGCAAAACTGACTTCAATTTCATCTAAAAAGAAAAAGAAAATCGAATTTATAGGCGATTCCATTACTTGCGGTGCAGCCAGTGATCCATCAGATATTCCGTGTGATAAAGGCGAATATATGGATCATCATAACGGTTATTATGCTTATGGACCAACGCTTTCGAGAACAATTGGTGTAGATTATTTAATGAGCTGTGTTTCGGGAATTGGAATTTACAGAAACTGGAACGACGAAAACAAAGATGAAGCCATAATGCCAGATATTTATCAGAATCTTTATTTAACAAAAGACGTATCAAAACCTAAATATGATTTTGCTTTTCAGCCAAATATTATCAGTATTGCTTTAGGAACAAATGATTTTTCTGGCGGAGACGGAAAAAAAGAGCGTCTGCCTTTTAATCCCGAAAAGTATGTTTCGAATTACATCAACTTTATAAAGATGCTTTACGAACACAATCCAAATGTACAGATTGTAATTACAAACAGCCCAATGGTTGGTGGAGAAAGAGCCGTTGTTTTTGAAAACTGTTTAAATAAAGTGAAAAACGCTTTCGCAGAAGACAAAACACATAAGCCAATTCAGATTTTCAAATTCAAACCAATGACGCCAAAAGGCTGCACAGGACATCCTGATGTGGCAGATCATAAAGTTTTGGCAGAGGAATATGCACCATTTTTAAAAAAGCTGTTAAATGAAAAATAATATACTTAAACTTCTTTTCTTTTTTATGATTTCAAATATCATAACAGCAAATGTTACGCTTCCGAATATTTTTGGAGACAATATGGTTTTACAGCGCAATTCTGAAGTAAAAATCTGGGGCTGGGCAAATCCGAAAGAAGAAATAAAATTAGTTTCGAGCTGGAACAATCAGGAATATAAAGCGGTTACAAGTAATCAGGCAAAATGGGAACTTGTAATTAAAACTCCAGAAGCCGGAGGGCCTTACACGATTTCTATAAAAGGCTATAATGAAGTTATTTTAAAAAATATTTTAATTGGCGAAGTCTGGATTTGTTCCGGGCAATCAAACATGGAAATGTCTGCAAGCTGGGGAATTGATAACGGCGACGAAGAAGTGAAAAATGCCACGAATCCTAATATTCGATTTTTTACCGTTTCAAAATCAACCGCAACAAGTCCGCAGAATAATGTATTAGGAAATTGGGTTGAATCGACTCCAGAAACTATGAAATATTTCAGCGCCGTTGGTTATTTTTTTGCTAAACGCTTACGCGAAGATTTAAAAAATGTTCCCATAGGATTAATTTCATCCAACTGGGGCGGAACTCCTGCTGAAATCTGGATGCCGGAAGAAGTCGTTCAAAACGATACGGTTTTATTAGAAAATGCCAAAAAACTATATGAACAAGAATACGGCCCACACCAACCCGGACGTGCCTATAATGCAATGATTGCTCCAATTGTTGGATTTAAAATTGCTGGAACTTTATGGTATCAAGGCGAATCGAATGTTGGTTCTTTAGTTTATGATAAAACACTTTCGGCTTTGATTACTTCGTGGAGAAAAAACTGGAATGACGAATTTCCTTTTTATTTCGTTCAAATTGCGCCGTATAAAACAGGAACAAATAATTTTTCAAACGTAACGGTTAGAAATTCTCAAAGAAAAATTTTAAAAGAAGTTCCAAAAACAGGAATGGTTTTGACTTCGGATATTTCAGATACGATTGACATTCATCCAAAGAATAAAAAATCAGTTGGAATTCGTTTGGCAAATTTGGTTTTAGCCGAAACCTATAAAGTGAATTCAAATTTGGTAAATGGCCCGCTTTTCAAGGAAATCAAAATAGACAAAAACAAAGTGTCAGTTTCTTTTGATTATGCTGAGGGATTGTATTTTAAGGATAAAATTTCGAATCAATTTGAAGTGGCTGGAGCCGAAGGGAATTTCTTTCCTGCAGAAGCTTCAATAAAAAATAATCAAGTGATTTTGACAAGTAAAAAAGTAACAAACCCAGCAAAAGTGAGATTTGCCTGGGGAAACACTACGCAGTCGGATTTATTTAATAAAGCAAATCTGCCGGCTTCTTGTTTTATCACGGAGTGAAGGGATTTTAGATTTTAGATTTTTTTGCCCACTGATTTTACTGATTTAAAGGATTAGCGCAGATTTCTTGTTTGCTTTTGTCAGGCTGAGCGAAGTCGAAGCCCCGCAAAGCTTTGAAAAAAAACTTAGTACCTCAGAATCTTAGCATCTTAGCACCTCAAAAAAAACTAACTAACCATGAAAAATAAAAAAATAATAATTATTGGGGTTTTGTCCCTGTTTACTGTTGGAAATATGAATGCACAAAAAAAGCCGTATTTGGATAAAAACAAAACTATTGAGCAAAGAATTGATTTGCTTTTGCCTTTGATGACATTGGAGGAGAAAGTTGGACAGATGAACCAATACAATGGTTTTTGGGATGTTACAGGACCAGCTCCAAAAGGCGGAACGGCTGAATTAAAATATGAACATTTAAGAAAAGGATTAGTCGGTTCGATGTTGACGGTGCGCGGTGTAAAAGAAGTTCGTGCAGTGCAGAAAATTGCAGTTGAAGAAACCCGTTTGGGAATTCCGTTAATTATTGGATTTGACGTAATACATGGTTATAAAACGTTAAGTCCGATTCCGTTGGCAGAAGCAGCTAGCTGGGATTTGGAAGCGATTAAAAAATCGGCGGCAATTGCGGCAGATGAAGCTTCGGCATCTGGAATTAACTGGACTTTTGGACCAAATGTCGATGTAGCAAATGATGCACGCTGGGGACGTGTGATGGAAGGTTCGGGAGAAGATCCTTATTTGGGAAGTAAAGTAGGTTATGCAAGAGTAAAAGGTTTTCAAGGTGAAACAATAGCCGATTTAGCCAAAGTAAATACTATTGCCGCTTGTGCGAAACACTTTGCCGCTTACGGTTACGTTGAAGCCGGACTGGAATATAATATTGTTGATATCAGTAATTCTAAATTATACAATTCCGTTTTACCTCCTTTTGAAGCGACGGTTCAGGCTGGAGTTCGTACGTTTATGAATTCGTTTAATACGTTGAATGGTGTTCCTGCGACTGGAAATGTCTTTTTACAAAGAGATATTTTAAAAGGAAAATGGAAGTTTGACGGATTTGTAATTTCTGATTACGCTTCGATTCGAGAAATGATCGCGCACGGATATGCAAAAGACGAAGCCGATGCAACTGCAAAAGCGGTAATTGCAGGTTCTGATATGGATATGGAATCGTATTTATATGTTGCAAAATTGGTCGATTTAGTAAAATCAGGAAAAGTAAAAGAAACTTTGGTTGATGATGCTGTTCGTAGAATTCTTCGTGTGAAATTTGAATTGGGATTATTTGATGATCCGTACAGATATTGCGATGAAAAACGCGAGAAAGCGGTTGTTGGAAGTAAAGCTAATAATGAAGGTGTTTTGGATATGGCAAAAAAATCTATCGTTTTATTGAAGAACGAAAAGAATTTATTGCCGCTAAAAAAATCAGGACAGAAAATTGCTTTGATTGGTGCTTTAGCAAATGATAAAAACAGTCCGCTTGGAAGCTGGAGAATTGCGGCTGATGATAATACAGCGGTTTCGGTTTTAGAAGGAATGCAGCAATACAAAGACAATCAATTGGTTTTTGAAAAAGGAGCCGATTTGTTAAAACAAAAAGCAACTTTCTTAACAGAAACCGTTTTCAACACCACAGACAAAAGCGGATTTGAAGCTGCAAAAACAGCTGCAAAAAATGCCGATGTTGTCGTTATAGTTTTGGGAGAATACGGCTTCCAGAGTGGAGAGGGAAGAAGCAGAACTGATTTGAATCTGCCAGGATTGCAACAAGAATTATTAGAAGAAATTTATAAAGTAAACCCTAATGTGGTTTTGGTCTTAAATAACGGACGTCCGTTGAGTATTCCTTGGGCTGCAGAAAATGTTCCGGCAATTGTTGAGGCTTGGCAATTGGGAACTCAAACGGGAAATGCTGTTGCCCAGGTTTTATATGGAGATTATAATCCGAGTGGAAAACTGCCAATGTCGTTTCCTAGAAATGTTGGGCAAGTGCCAATTTATTATAACAAATACAGCACAGGAAGACCAACAGACAGTGATAAAAATGTTTTCTGGTCACATTATATGGATGTAGAGAAAACGCCTCAATTTCCGTTTGGTTTTGGATTGAGTTATACGACTTTCGATTATAAAAACCTGAAATTAAATAAATCTGCTTTTGCAAAAGGAGAAAAAGTTGAAGTTAGTGTTGAGGTTACAAACACTGGAAATTATGATGGCAAAGAAGTAGTTCAGTTATATATTCATGATGAATACGCAAGTATCGTTCGCCCAATAAAAGAATTAAAAGGTTTTGAATTGGTAAGTTTAAAAAAGGGAGAAACTAAAAACGTAACTTTTACTTTAACAGATAAGGAACTTGGTTTTTATGATAATGAAGGAAATTATTTAGTTGAGCCGGGAACTTTTAAAATTATGGTAGGAGGAAGTTCTGATAAAGGTTTGCAAGATGGTTTTGAAATTAAAGACTAAAAGTTTTAATCTCGCAAAGGCGCAGAGTCGTAAAGTTTTTTGAATAGCCCCCCAGCTTTAGCTGGGGGAATAAGATTGGAAGTTAGAAAGGGCTTTAGCCAAACTTACAAAGTTTGGCTAAAGCCTTTTTGTTTGCGTTTATAATTCCATCCAGCTAAAGCTGGACGCTATTGATTTTAAATTTTTTTAAAAAAAACTTTGCGACTCTGCGTCTTTGCGAGATTAAAAAAACACAACTTTAGAGATTAATAGTTTTTGATATTTTCCTAACTTTAAATTCTATTAAAACTCCAACCCTTAAACTAAAACAATGAAATATAACAGATGCGGAAGAAGCGGGTTATTACTGCCTGAGATTTCCTTAGGATTATGGCATAATTTCGGTTCAGTAGATAATTTTGAAAATGCGGAATGTATTGCCGTAGAAGCTTTTGATAAAGGAATTACCCATTTTGATTTGGCAAATAATTATGGGCCGGTTCCGGGTTCTGCCGAGGAAAATTTCGGTAAAATATTATGGCATAATTTTCAGGGAAATCTGCGTGATGAAATCGTGATTTCTACAAAAGCCGGTTATACGATGTGGAATGGCCCTTATGGAGATTGGGGTTCCAGAAAATATCTATTATCAAGTTTAGATCAGAGTTTGAAAAGAATGAACGTTGATTATGTTGATATTTTTTATTCGCACCGACCAGATCCTGAAACACCGATTGAAGAAACCATGATGGCGCTGGATCACGCTGTTAGAAGCGGAAAAGCACTATATGTTGGAATCAGTAATTATTCGGCAGAGCAGACTCGCGTTGCGGTTGATGTTTTAAAACAATTAGGAACACCGTGTTTGATTCATCAGGCTAAATATTCAATGTTAGAGCGCTGGGTTGAAAATGGATTGTTAGATGTTCTGGAGGAAAAAGGAGTAGGGTGTATTGCTTTTTCGCCTTTGGCACAAGGACTTTTAACAGATAAATATTTAAACGGAATTCCTGAAAATTCAAGAGCGCATAATCCAAACGGACATTTGAAAGAAAATGAAGTTACGCAGGAACGTATTCAGAAATTAATTCAGTTAAATGAAATTGCTCAAAATAGAAATCAGTCTTTAGCACAATTGGCATTGGCTTGGCTACAAAAAGACAAACGAATTACCTCAGTTTTAATTGGTGCGAGTTCGGTAAAACAATTGTGTAATAATATTGATTGTTTGCAGAATATGGAGTTTTCGAATGATGAATTGAATGCGATTGAGAAAATATTGACGTAAAAAATATTTCATAAAACGCATTTCACACAAAGCATATTGTAGAGACGCACAGCAGTGCGTCTACGTCCAGTTTACGTTGCGTATATTCTTTGCGCATAAGACGCACTGCCGTGCGTCTCTACGGAAAATAGGGGATGAATAATATGTTATTTATATTTTACAATATATTGAGACAGACTTTTATATGTTCTTAAATTACTCATATGGTTTAAGATTTCTTTATTTTTTGAATTTCAAATTATAATCTTTTACAATTTTCAATGTCGATTTATCCGAAGAAAAAACAGAATTCAAACCTTGTGGTTCCTGTGGCGGATCTGTAGTTAAAGGATCGCCCGGATTCCATTTTCCATCTTTGTTAATTGCTTTTCCTTCACCGCCAAATCCCCAGAAATTTGCAGCTTGCAATGGACCATTATTTTTAACACTTTCGGCAACCCGGCCAAAAATATAATTATAGAAAACATTCCTGTTTGCAACAGAAGATTCTGCATTTAAGTTTTCGTTTTCTCTTGGTAAGCCAAATTCTTCAATAATAATTGGGCGTTTTAAATTGTTTGCCACTTTAATGTGATCGTCAATATATTTTCCGGCATTTTCTAAAGTTGTTGGCAGCGTTTTTTCGGCATTATTTGCTTTAAACCAATTCCAGTTTTTTGGCCAAATATGCATCGTCAAATAATCGATATTCGGATTCTGATGCGTGCGTTCAAAAATTTCCATGCTGTCATTTGAACTGTTTTTACCTTCAGAACCGGTCGAAATTAAGTGGTTTTTGTCTAGGCTGTCAATTAAATTGACAATGTTATTTAGCCAAACTGTGAATTTTGCTTCGTTCTCTGGCGTAAAAGTTCGGGGTTCATTTCCAACCTGCCACGCCATAATGGTATTATCTTCGGTATATTTCTTTTTAGAATATGAATTTGTTCTTCCAATAATGAATTTTGCATGATTTTCTAAACCTTTCATACAAGGTTCGCAGCTATGGAATTGTTCTGTATACGACATAAATTGCGGCCATGTATTAGGCGGGATTGCCGGAACCGGAATTGGTCCTTTTCCATTCCATTCTAAATATTGCGACATTCCGCCAGACCATTCCCAGTTGTTTGTCAAATACAAAACGGCATACATTTTACGTTTGCTCATTTCGTTGATTAAAAAATCAAGTCCGTCCAGTAAATCTTCATCATATTTTCCCTGCTCATACTGCAAAGCCGGACGAACGGTGAAATCGTATTTTCCGCCATCACCGCCAACTAAAATTCTCAAATTATCGATTCCATTTTTTTGTAATAAATCCAGTTCTCTAATTAATCTTTTTCGGTCGCCCACTTTTTTAGATGCCAGTAAACTTCCATACCAATAATTGGTTCCAATGTAAGCGTATGGTTTATCACCTTTATAAAATTGGTTTCCTTTTACAGTAATTCGTTCCTGCGCCTGGCAAGCGATTGCGGAGAAAATTAAAGCAAAGCTGAGGTGTTTTAGAAATATGTTTTTCATTGTTTATTTTTTATTAGTCATTGCGAGGAACGAAGCAATCTCATCTCGTATTTCATTAGCAAATCCGCTTATTGTTAGTGCGGTTGCTTCGTTCCTCGCAATGAGATGCTTTGTATTATTTTGGCATTTCATACATCTTCGGCAGGGAATTCAATAATGCCGATTTTGTTTTGGTGCTAAAAGTTTTAAAATCTGCTGCATTTGAAACCGAACCATTTGGGACATAATATCCATCGTTGTTATTGTTCCAGAACATTACATAACTAACCTGAATATCGTTTGCTGTTAAAGCGTCATATAAATAAGTTGAAAACCAGTTTGTAACCGGCGGAATTGAACTTGTAACTCTATAACCCGTTTCGGTTAAAGCTGTGATTTTTACTTTGGTTTTAGCAATGTCAGAGATCATTTTCAGTTTTGCATTGGCTTTGCCTGAACCTGTAGAACCTTGATTGTTGAAATCTCCATAATTGTCCATTCCCAGAATATCGACGTATTTATCGCCCGGATATCGGCTTAAATAACTGCTTTCTGTTGTGTAGGAGTTGTCTGGAGAAAACGCATATAAAATGTTGTGAACGCCTTTTGTGTTTTTCAAATAATCAACTGTAAATTGATAGGCTTGTTTATATTCGTCAGCGGTGCAGTAATTTGCGCCCCACCAAAACCAGCTTCCGTCGAATTCATGAAAAGGTCTGAAAATTATCGGAATCAATTCTCCATTTGAGCCTTTTAAGTTTAAAACTACGCTGGCTACTTTGTCCAATTTTTTCTTGTACCATTCGTGATTGGTTCCGCCTGGTAAAATACTTTTAAAAGCAGTTGCTTTTTCTTGTGCCGACATATCGGCTGCATAAAAAGATTCGTCTTTAAAAGGTTCTCTTATATGCCAGCTGAAGGTGTTGATTATACCTTTCGCGTAAGCGGCTTTAACATCGTTTGTAATTTTTACTTCTTGCTGATAAAACCAGTTATCGGCTTGATTGTTATTGTTTTTATCAGTAATAAACATAAAATCTGAACCTAAAATGGCGGGATCAAAACCTGTATTTTTTTTGATGTCAGAATCTCCACCGGCATCTTGATAAAAACTGTTAAAGGCATCCTGCTGACCAATTGCCACTTTTGTTTTTGCCAGTCTTTTTAAGTTATAAAATAAAGCCACGGTTTCTTTAGTAGGATTTGCATCAACCATGTACGTGGCAGCATTTTGCGTTGTTAAAGGATCGCTTTGCGTTGGCGGATCTACTATAACTATAGTTTCGTCCTCTGTTTCTTTATCTGAAGAACAGCTTGCAAATGCTAAAATTGATAAGCTGGCAAGTACTGTTTTTATAAAATATTTTTTCATTTAAATTTTCATTTAGAGACTTTAATCTCGATGTTATCAGCTAATAATGTTCCTGTACAATTGCTTAGGGCAATCATAATTCTGTATTTAATTGCCCCTTGGGGAATTGTAAATGTTTTTTGAAATGATGTCCAGTCTGTATTGCCGGTTACAGTTGCAGCCATCATATCTTCCTGTGCTTTATTGTCTTTGTCATTTTTAAATTCGATAATAATCATACCATTATTCCAGCTGTCTTTTCCTTGTTTAATGTTTTTTGCTTTTAGCCATCCTGAAATCTGTAAGCTTTTATCTCCGTCAGTGAGATCTGAAATTTGATCAACAGCTTTCCATTCAGCAATATCCGAAGTTATTTCTAAAGCTGATTTTCCTTCTTTTTTATCTTCAGCTGTAATTGAACCTGAACCATTCCACGATGCTAAATTTTCTTCAAAATTGCCATTAAGAAATAGTTTTGGAGCAGAACTTAATTTTTCAGACTCACTTACTGTAGGCGTATTTTGTTTTAAATACTCTTCTTCTAAAAGAGTGGTAACTTTTACATCATCAAAATAAATGGTGCCGTTGGTTTGTGCCAGAGCAAGCATAATGCGGACTTTTTTTGCTTCGTCTGGAACTTTTACAGTTTTTTTATAATTTGTCCATCCAGTTGTTCCTTTTACCTGAGCAAAAGTTTCGGATATAATTTCTTTATTGGCTGAATTTGTAAACGCTGCAATTGCTGCACCGGCTTTATAAGCTTCTTTTTGCTCTTCAATACTTTCAGATTTAATCCAAATGCTAAATTCCAGAGCGTAAATATTTTTTGGGATGTTTATAGTTTGATCAATGGCCTTCCATTCGGCACCAACAAACTGATTGATTGCCGCGCAGCTTTTTCCTGATTTTTTATCATATGGAGTAATATAGGCCGCGTCGCTGCCGTTCCAGTTGACAAACTCATATTCAAAACCGGGATTTTTAACAAGGTTGCCTTGTGCATTTGTTATTGTAGTTAGAAATAATAAACTAAAAAGAAAGAGTGGTTTCATAAGCAATATTTTTTAGTACAATAATTTTTTTGATAAACAGAAAACTTTATGTTTTTATCCTTGTAATAAGTTCTAAACAAGCGCGGCTGTTATGATAAGGGCATTTCCAAAATCCAGCTTTGTCTTTTTCTATTAAAGAATAATCTTTGTAAATTCCCCAAAACCATTCGCCATTTTTAAGATCGAGAATGTGTTTTTTTATGAATTTCCAGTTTTTTAAAACGATTTCCAGATAATCTTCATTTCTAGTTAATTGATAAGCGTTGTAAAAACCAATTAAGGCTTCGGCTTGAACCCACCAATGTTTTTCGGCAATTAATTCGTTTTTTTTGGGATCAAATTCGTACCATAAACCTCCGTCAGTATCTAACCCTTCTTTGGTAACTTTGGCAATTTGAACGGCATGTTTTCTATAATTGGCAACTAAATTTTCTTCTTCTAAAATCTCGGCACATTGCAATAAAAGCCACGCCGCTTCGATATCGTGTCCGTATGAAATAACATCCGGTTTTTCGATCCAGTTTTCATCAAAAAATAGACGAAGATGTCCGGTTTCGGTATTTATAAAATGCTTTTCGATCGTTTCTAATAATTCGATGCTGTTTTTTCGAAGCGTTTCATCTTTCCATACTTTATACAAATTTGCATAGGCTTCAATAATATGCAAATGCGTGTTCATTGTCTTTTTTTCGTTGGCATCTTTATCGCTTAAACGTAAGTCTTCAATTGGCCGCCAATTTCTTGTAAAAGCTTCCAGATAACCCTTGTTTACAGGATCGTAACTGTGTTTCTGAATTTTTAAGTATAAATTTTTGGCTATTTCTAAAGCTTTTTCGTCTTTAGAAATAGCATAATATTCCGTTAAACCATAAACCGCAAATGCTAAAGCATAGATTTGATTTTTGGTGTCTTTTGGGGTTTTATCAACATTAATACTCCAAAATAAACCTCCAAATTCGGCGTCATAAAAATATTTTGAAAGAAAATCAAAAGCCCTTTCGGCAATCTTTTTATGATTTTCTTTTTTGGTGACTTGATAACTTGATGAAAAAGTCCAAAGAATTCTTGAATTCAAAACAGAACCTTTTTCGGCATTGGCAATCAGATGATCGTTAAAATCAATCTGACCAATAAAACCTTCGTTTTGAGTATCAAGCGTATGTTTTATCCAATAATTTAAAATAGAATCCAGTTCTGTTGTTAGCTCCGTTTTTAGCTGTTTTACAGTGGTACACACGATACTTAAATTGCGTTATTTTTTTCAATTTGATTGATGATAGTTTCAACAGATCCTGCAGAAATAAAAGTGTCTGCGGGAGTATTGATAACATAATCAACTAATTTTTCTACAGAAGAAACGGCAACGTGCATTCTTGTATCTGATGATGCATAATAAACATAAACAGTTCCATCAGTATCTTCAATCCATCCGTTTGAAAATAAAACATTTGAAACATCGCCGACTCTTTCAATTCCTTCTGGGCCCATAAAATGTCCGGCTGGAACGTGTGTCACTTTCGAAATATCATTTAAATCTGTCATGAACATATATAAAGTATAGCGTAATCCTGCAGCGGTATTACGAACGCCGTGTGCAAGATGTAACCATCCTTTTTCGGTTTTGATTGGGGCAGGGCCAAGACCATTTTTCAATTCGTAAATGGTATGGTATTGTTTTCCGAAGATGATTCTTTCTTGTTTTACAACCGGATTTGTCATGTCGTCAACATACCCTAAGCCAATTCCGCCGCCGCTTCCAACATCAATAAATCCGTCTTGCGGACGTGTGTATAAGGCATATTTTCCGTTTACGAATTCCGGATGCAAAACAACATTTCGCTGTTGTCCGGTATTCGAAATTAAGTCCGGCAATCTTTCCCAATTTACTAAATCTTTTGAACGTACGATTCCTGCATTGGCTACAGCCGAACTTGTATCGCTTTTTGGTGCTTTTGGGTCTTTTCTTTCGGTACAAAAAATGCCGTAAACCCAGCCGTCTTCATGGTTGATTAAACGCATGTCATAGACGTTTGTGTCTGGTTCTTCAGTTTGTGGAATTACACAGGGTTTATCCCAAAATTTGAAATTATCTACTCCGTTTGGACTTTCTGCAATAGCAAAAAATGATTTTCTATCGATTCCTTCTACACGAACAGCAAGAAGATATTTTCCATTCCATTTCATTGCTCCGGCATTGAAAGCGGCATTTACGCCAATTCGTTCCTGTAAAAATGGATTTGTTTTTTCGTTTAAATCAAAACGCCAGTTCAACGGAACGTGAGACGCAGTAACAACAGGATTTTTATAACGTTCATAAATCCCGTTTCCAGCATTTTGTTCCGGTGTGTTTTTTTGTTCGATTAGTGCTTTATGTTCTTTTTCTAATGCTGCTTTTCGATCCAGAAAAGTAGTCGAAGAGGTTATTGTTGTCATTTTTGATTCGGTATCTGATTTGTTTTTATTTTGTTTGGTCTCTTTTTTCGTTTAAATCTTGTTCTATCGTCTGGAGTTTTTCTTCAGATAAAGGATAGAATAATATAAAAGCGACTGATATTGCAGCTGCGATTGCAGGGAGTATACTTAACATTAATTGAATCCCGTTTTGGGTTACGGCAGTTTGTTCAACATTGGCCTGAAAGCCATAATAACCTAAAAGCCATCCGGTTCCGGCACCGCCAATGGTCCATCCAAATTTTTGTGACATTGATGAGGCTGAGAAAACCAATCCGGTTGCTCTGCGGCCTTGTTTCCATTCTGAGTAATCGGCACTGTCTGCATACATCGACCAGATTAATGGAAAAATACAGCCTGCACAAATACTGATTAAAACCTGAAAACTCATGATTAGAAGAACATCTTCTTTTCCGAAGAAATAGAACGCTAAACTTAAAATTGAGGCAACTGCCATTGCTCCAAAAAATGTTTTCTTTTTACCAATTTTGTTGGCGATAGGAGTGGCGACAATTACGCCGATAATATTTGCCGCTTGCCCCAAAACCAAATAAATGGAAGTTGGTGTCATGTGGAAATCTGTTCCAAAAAGCGAGAAATCAAAATTTACGGAGCTGCTTACATAATATTTAAAATAATAAACTGCTGCACCGTCTCTGATGGAGTTGAAAACTAAAGTTCCAATTCCGGCGCCTAATAAAATCCACCATGGTTTATTTTTTAATAAATCTTTTAAATCTTCTTTTAGGTTTGATTGTTCGTTTTCAATAGGTTTTACTCTTTCTTTTGTAAAGAAAAAACAAGCCCAGAAAAATGCTGTTGTAATTACTCCAAAAACGGTAATTGTTGCCAGCCAGCCTGTTTTAGAATTTAAGCTTCCGCCGAAATAATTTACAAGAGGTTCAATTAACCAAAGTGCCAAAAGACTTCCGCCAAAGGCAAAAACCATTCTGTATGATGATAATGTGTTTCTGTCTTTTCGGTCAGATGACATTACGCCCAAAAGTGATGCGTACGGAACGTTGATTAACGAGTAAATCATCATCATTAAGGAATAGGTTACGTAGGCGTAAATTATTTTTCCTTTTTCGTCAAAATCTGGTGTGTAAAAAGTTAAAACTCCAATTACGGCAAAAGGAATGGCAACCCATAAAAGATAAGGTCTGAATTTTCCCCATTTAGTTTTTGTTCTGTCCGCAATGATTCCAACAATTGGATCAAAGCAGGAATCCCAGATTCTGGTAATCAAGAACATGGTTCCTACAACGGCAGGCGCCAATCCGAAAACGTCGGTATAGAAAAACAGAAGATACATACTAAAGATTTTCCAGAACATTGATGACGCAGCGTCTCCAAGTCCGTAACCGATTTTTTCTTTTAAACTAATTTTGTCGTGCATTAGGCTTTTGTTATTTTGGGTGGTTAATTATTTTTGATGTTTCTGTGTGTTTTTTTTGACGCGGATAAAACGGATTTACTTCGTAAAAACGCGGATAAAAACAGATTTTATTTTTGAATTCTTTAGCACGCAGATGACGCGGGTTTTTAATTTTTAATTTTTAATTCTCAATTTTTAATTTTTTTTAAGTCTTTTTCAAATAAGGTTTTGTCGAGATTGTAATAATCAATAAAATCTTTTTCGCTCGTTTGACCTTTGAACGGTGCGTAATAATGCATTTTTTGTTCTTTTTCCTGCCAGCCGTGATTTCGCCATAATAAAACATAGGATATTTTATACTCGCCAATGGCTTTTGAGAAAGTTCCTGTCCACCATTTTGGGTCTGGAACGGCTTCGTAGCCGGCTTCGGCAACGGCAATTAATTTATGTTTTTCAAGACCTATTTCATTTAAAATTTTAAGCTGATTTTGAACTTCTTCAATAAATTTTATTCCTTCTTTATCATTATTATTTTGATATGAATCGAAACTTAAAATATCGGCAAAATTATCTCCGGGATAATTCGCCAGAAAATCTTCTTTTGAACTGAAACTAGCGGTATTATAAACATAAATTAAATTATGTACGCCTTTTTTCTGCAGGTATTCAAAGGTAAATTTCCATGCGGTTTTGAATTCTTCAGGAGTGCAGTTTCCTTTTCCCCACCAAAACCAGCCTCCGGAAAGTTCGTGATACGGTCTAAATAGAATTGGAATGTTTTTTCCTTTTTTATCTTTTAAGGAATGAAAGAAATTGGCGGCTTTATCTAACCATGAAGTGAATTTTTGATGATTTTCTTCGCCTGGTAAAATGGTTTTTAGGGAATTTCGGGGGTTATCCCATGCATTTTTTCCAGTTGCAGGATTATCAAAATGCCAGCTTATTGTTGATATTCCGCCTCTTTCATTGGCCTCTATAATATATTGTTTCATTTTGGTAAATGGAATGCCGTCTATATTATTGACATCGTCTTTTTCTAAACCTGCAATATCCCAGCCGTAAAGGGCAGGATAATCTCCCACTACATCTTTTATATCGCTTCTTCCGTTTTCATATTTCCAGTTTACTCCGTACGCTAAGTCATCTTGGTGTCCAAAAAGATAACCTCTTTGTGTAAGCTGATTCAGTTTTTTATATAATGAAAGGGTTTCAGGTGTTGCTTTTTTATCTGAAAGTGACAAATTCGTATTACTATTAATAGACTGTGCAGAACATGAAGTTCCTATTAATGCGGTGGCTAAAAGCTTAAAAATGTATTTTTTCATTTTTGAAAATATTGTTTTTCAGTGCATTCTCAACTTCTGGTTTGAAATTGCCAACTTACTGCTGAAGCTGAATTTGTCTATTTATAATTCGGTATTGTTTTCTGGATAAAATTATTAAAACTATAAAAAGTTTAAGTATTAAAAATGATTAATGTTTATTATTAATACTGATTTTGTAAAGTTGATAATTCTATTTTTCAAAGATAAATGTATGTTTATAGCGTAATTAATATTATTTTATCAATTATATATCATATTATTGCAGAAAAAAACCAACTGATGTCAGTTAAAAACAGTTTTAAGAGATGAGTACTGCTAAAAATTTTTATAGAGAAATCGCTCCGCTTTCTGCCGGAGATAGTTTTTTAGTCTTTGACAGAGTTAAAGATAGTTTTGATTTTCCGGTTCATTATCATCCTGAATTTGAGATCAATTTTATTTTAAACGGAAAAGGAGTAAGGAGGGTTGTAGGTGATAATATTGAAGAAATTGATAATGTTGAATTGGTTTTGATTGGGCCAAATTTATATCACGGCTGGGAATTAAATAAATGTACCAACAAAAAAATACACGAAATTACGATTCAGTTTCATAATGATTTATTTCATGAATCTTTGCTGGCGAGGCGTATTATGAACCCAATTCGGGATATGTTTAATCGATCTATTCATGGGATTTCATTTTCTAAAAAAGCTGCCGAAGAATTAACTCCAAGATTAGTAAGTCTTTCTAAGTTAGATGGTATGGATTATTTTTTGGAAATTACTTCCTTATTATATGATCTTGCCAATTCGAGAAATCAGCGATTGCTTTCTACTTATACGGTTGACTACGATAAGTTCGATGATTATGATAAAATGAAATTGGTTTATGAGTATGTACAAAAACATTTTGCTGATAAAATTACTTTAGAAGATGTGGCAAATGTTGCCAGTATGTCTATAATTTCTTTTAATCGTTTTATTAAAAAACGCACCGGAAAAACTTTTGTCAATTATATTAATGATATCCGTATAGGATATGCCGCCCGCTGGCTTGTTGAGAAAGATTTGAGTGTTTCTGAAGTGGCTTTTAAATCTGGCTTTAATAATATTGCGAACTTCAATCGTAGCTTTAAGGCTATTAAAAATTGCACACCTAGTCAATATCGTGAGGATTTTTCTGGATTAAAACGTATTTTATAGTGATACTTTTTTTGCATAAATAAATATTATTTTTAACGAAAACGTTTGATTTTTAAGATTTCGTTAACTTTTCTGTATAATAGCGGTTGTTAAGGGTTGTTTCATTGCGAATAATTCATTTTTTATTTGGTTTTATTTTATTATGTGTTTTTTTAAAGAGATATAGTGAAAATATTATCATTAAATGATGAAATACTATCGATTTGATAATCGGATCTGTTATAGATTTGTTAAATAATTTCGAAGTAAAAGTTTCCCTTACTGCTTAATTATGGAATGAAACAAATTTAAACTAACCAAACACTTATTATGAAAAAACTAATGACTAACTTTATTCATTGGAACGCTAACCACAGAGCGGTTCCTCTGATTTTATTTTTGTTACTGACAAGTAATTTTATTACGGCTCAGGTAAAAGTATCGGGAACGGTATCTGATGAAAAAGGGTTATCGATTCCTGGCGCTAATATTTCGATAGCAGGATCTAAGACCACTACTTCAACTGATTTTGACGGAAAATATTCTATTGATGCTCCTGCAAATGCAACTTTAGTATATTCCTTTATTGGATTTAATACACAAAGAATTGCAGTTGATGGTAAAAGAACAATCAATGTAGTTTTAAAATCAAGTGCTGAAGACTTAAAAGATGTAGTTGTAATTGGTTACGGTACACAAAAGAGAAAAGATGTGAACAGTGCTATTTCCAGCATTAGTTCAAAAGATATTGAAAACCTAAAAGTTGCTTCGTTTGATCAAATGATGCAGGGTAAAGCAGCCGGGGTTGTTGTAAATAGTAATTCTGGTGAGCCGGGAAGTAACGTTTCGGTAAGAATTAGAGGGGTTTCGTCTTTAACAGGAACAAACGAACCTTTATATGTAATTGATGGTGTGCCAATTTCAGGAGATGCAAGAAACTCATCAACTTCTGGAAGAAATGCACAAGGAAATTCTAATTTCTCTAATAATGGTAATATCACACAAAGCCCTTTAGCCCTTATTAATCCTAGTGACATTGAATCTATTGATATTTTAAAAGATGCTTCGGCGACTGCTATTTATGGTTCTCGTGGAGCTAATGGTGTTGTAATTGTAACGACTAAATCTGGTAAAAAAGGTACTGGTAAATTATCTTTTGAGAATTCTTATACTATAAGTAACCTGCCTAAAAGACTACATTCTATGAACCTGCAGGAATATGCGAGACATCAAAATGCTTTATCTGCTGTATACGATCCAACTTCTTTCAGACCTGAATTTGCTCATCCTGAACTTTTAGGAAAAGGTACAGACTGGCAGGATGCGATTTATGAAACAGGATTTATGAGTTCTAATCAGCTTTCTTTTTCAGGTGGTAAAGAAGGAGTGAATTACTATATATCTGGAGGAGTTTTGAATCAGGAAGGTATTGTTATAGAATCAGGATTTAAAAGATACAATTTTAGAGCCAATATTGATGCTAAAGTTAATTCGTTTATAAAAGTTGGGGTTAATGTAAGCGGTGCTATTACAGATGAAAAATTAACGCTTAACGGACAGTTTAACGGAGTTGTGGCGACTTCATTATTAGCAACTCCAGATGTTGCGGTTAGAGAACTTTCGGGAGCTTTTGCCGGCCCGCCTGCTGGTGGGGCAACATCATTTGTTAATCCGGTTGCGACTTCTTTATTAGGATCAAATACATTGGTTAGAAAAAACTATTCAGGGAATTTCTATACTCAGGTTGATATCATAAAAGGCTTAGAATATCGTTTTGAAGCGGGTGGTTATATATATGACAATTTAGGAGAAAGATTTGACCCGATGTATTCCTTGGGGAATGCAGTAAAAAGCTTTGCTAATTTATATCACAACCCATCTACTGGTAATTCATGGAACTTAAAAAACATGCTTACTTACAGAAAAACTATTGGCAGACATAATTTTACTGTTCTTGCGGTTCAGGAGTCAAACAGAGCACACTGGGAAGGATATACAATAACAGGTTATGGATATAAAGATAATAATGATAAATCGTTAGCGGCCTCTGATTTATCAAAAGCGGTTACAAGCGGAGTTTACTCAGGGACTCAGACTTTGGCTTCTTATTTAGGAAGGGTGGTTTATGACTTTGGTGATAAATACAGTGTTACAGGAGCAGTTAGAACAGATGGTTCTTCTAAATTTTTCGTAGGAAATAAATGGGGTGTTTTTAGTTCTGCGAGCGGTTCTTGGAAACTTTCTCATGAAGATTTTATGGCTAATACGAGAGAGTATGTTGATAATATTAAAATTAGAGTGGGCTGGGGACAAACTGGTAATAACCAGATTGGTAATAGTCTTTACGATTCTAACCTGCATTTAATTAATAGTACAATGGGAACTTCTTACCTGCCATCAAATACGGCAAATAAAGATTTGAAGTGGGAAACTCAGGAACAGACCAATTTAGGATTAGATTTTACAATGTTTGACTCTAAGCTTTCTGCAACGATCGATGTGTATCAAAAAGTTTCTAAAGATTTCTTGTATCAGGTTCCTTTGCCAAACTTCCTTTCCGGAGGAGGTGATTATGAGGGTGGTGTAAATCCTCCATCTTTTAACCTTGGAAGTATGAAAAATAAAGGTATTGAGGTTACGCTTAATTATACACAGCAATTTACGCCAAACTTTTCATGGAATGCAAGTGCAAACTTTACAAAATATGAAAATGAAGTTACCAATATGGCAGGATTAAACATTGTTAAAACAATGGGTACACTGGCTTATAATACGGTTACAGTATCAAGAACTCAGGAAGGTCTGCCTATAGGTTCATTTATAGGTTATCAAGCGACAGGGATTTACAGAACTGACGAAGATTTATTGACTTATGGCTACGAAAATGCTTCAGGTACAAGAGTACCTTTGAAAAACGGAACAAATTCATTACAGCCAAACTTTATAAAAGGAGACGTAATTTATAAAGATCAAAATAACGATGGTATTATTGATACAAAAGATTTAGTTACGATTGGAAATCCAAACCCAAAATTCACTTACGGGTTTACAAACAACTTTAAATACAAAAATGTTGATTTGTCTATTTTCCTTCAGGGAACTGCCGGAAACAAGCTGATGAATTTAACTCGTATGTCTGGTACATTAAACAGTAACTTAGGAACTAATTATTTAACTGATGCTGCTGATTTTTATTCTGCAGATAATTTAGATGCTTCACTGCCTAGACCTTCTGCTTATAATGATATTAACAATGCGGTTTCGTCAAGAATTATCGAAGATGGTTCATACTTAAGAATTCAGAATGTAACTTTAGGATATTCACTTCCTTCTGACATCATCTCAAAAATAAAATTAACAAGATTGAGAATTTACGCTTCTGGACAAAACTTGTACACTTTTACCAAATATAAAGGATACGATCCTGAAGTTGGTTCTTATAATCAAGATGCATTATTATCGGGTGTTGATAATGGTCGTTATCCTGTGCCTAGACAAATATCTTTTGGTTTTAATGTTGAATTTTAATACGAAATTAATATGAAAAATATAATAAAAAGAAGTGGTGCTGTAGCTTTGACACTACTGATGTTAATATCTTCTTCTTGCTCTCAGGACTTTTTAGATGTGCCTGCAGAAGGAGTACCAACAATAGGAAACTATTACGATTCTGATGTAAAATTAGATAATGCAAGTAACGGACTTTACGGTATCGTTTGGTTTAATATGAACAAAGAAGGTTTTTATGGTATTACTGATGTTATATCGGGCAATATGTATGCAGGACCTTATAATGAATTTGGTAAATTCACAGATTTGAGTTTTACTAATTCACAGTCTTTTATTGGAGATTCATGGAGATCTTGTTTTGGGGCTGTTGCAAATTGTAACACATATATAGGTTTATTACCTCAAAGTGTTGGGCCGGATGTAAGCAGTGAAGCATTAAACAATGCTTTAGGCGAAATGCATTTTATTAGAGCTTTTTCATACTTCTTTTTGGTAAGATTATGGGGCAATGTGCCAATTATTGAAAATAATGCTGATTATTCTAAGAATTTTGTGATTCCTAGTAATCCTACAACAGATGTTTATACGTTTATAGAGAACGACTTAAAATTTGCTATTGCTAATTTAAGATCTAAAAACAGAGGATCTGATTATGCTTCAAATGCTCACGTTTCGAGCGGTTCTGCAAAAGCCCTTTTGGCAAAAGTATATTTGTATCAAAAGAAATATGAGCTTGCAAGAGCTATGGCTCAGGAAGTAATCAACAGCGGAGAGTTTAAATTATTAGGTGGAGATGAACTTCCAACAAAATCTTTTGCTGATTTATGGCTTCAAAAAAATAACAATAATGAAGAGTCTATCTTTTCATGGCAGTGGACAGGAGCAGGAACTTATTTTGAAGGAAACTTTTCAAACACATTATTTGCCCCAGAGAACAGATTAGTAGAAACTTCTTATTCAGGTCAAATTGCACCTTCTCAGGATTTAATTCACAATGTTTATGAGCCGGGAGATAAAAGAAGAGCCGAAACATTTATGCTTCCTGGAGATTATTATCCAAACTTAACTTATGCACAAACACTTGCAGTAGATTCTCCAAAACTTTTAGGATATACTTTTGAAGAAGAAAATCAAGCTCAGAATTCTGGAGCTGGTTTGAAAAAGTATGTAATTGGGAAAGAGAATTTACCAATTACAGGGCCATTCAATGCGCCATTTAATGGAGAAAGCAGTATGAACAGTTACATGATGCGTTATGCTGATTTACTTTTAATTCATGCCGAAGCGATATTAGGTTCACAAACCGGAAGCACTTCAGATCCTGCAGCTTTAAAATCATTCAACGCAGTTCGTAAAAGAGCAGGTCTGCCAATTAAAGCTTCTATTTCATTTGATGATATCTTTAAAGAAAGACGTGCAGAATTAGCTTGCGAAGGAGATTATTATTTTGATTTAGGACGTTTGCCATTTGCAAAAGCAAAAGCAATTTTAGAAGCTCAAAACAGAGGAGATAAAGATACGCCAAAGCATATTACAATTTCGGCAACAAATCTTTTACTGCCTTATCCGGCAGATGATTTAATTAAAAATCCAAAATTAACAGAAGTAGCACCGTATACTTTTAAATAATTTTTAAAAATAAAAATATGAAAAATATAAAAATTGTTTCGTTAGCAGCATGCATGGCATGGATGTTATCTTTAATGCTTTTTACTTCATGCTCAAGTGATGACAGCAATGCTGAGGCTTCTACTGGTGCCCCTGTAATAGAATCTGTTATGCCTTCTGGTTATAATGCAGATGGAACCCTTAAACCCTTAACTCCGGTAACATTAGTAGATCCAAAAAACTATTATGTAATTCACGGAAAAGGATTGCTTTCTACCAAAAAAGTATACTTTAATGACTTCGATACCTATTTCAGACCAACATTTGTAACCGATACGGATATCATTATATTGGTAGATGAAGACACGCCTTATGCAAATGCTTCAAATCAGTTAAAGGTTGTTACAGACAAAGGAACTGTTGTTTATAATTTGACAGTTGCGCCTCCGGTACCTACCTTTAGCGGTTTTAATTCTATCAATTGTGCAGAAGGAGATCAGGTAATAATTAAAGGTAAATACTTCTTAAATCCTGTAGTAACTTTGGCAGAAACAGCAACACAACCTGCAGTTCCTGTTACGGTAGTATCTTCAACTTTAGAGCAAATCGTGGTTAAAATTCCGGCAAACGCAAATCACAGATATCTTTCTGTAGCTAATATCTCCGGAGCAGCCGTATCAAAAGAAGCCATAGGAACAGCCTTGTATGATGATGTATTATATGGTATGCAATGGGGAGGTCCGTGGGCTGGAAAAGGTGTTAATTTTGCTTTTGACGGAGATTCTTATCAGGGTGAAAAATCTTGGCAGTGGGAATTTGGTCAATGGGATGGAGGAAACTGGGGTTTCAATGTTGATTTAACGCCATATAAAGCATTGCGTATTGCTATTAAAGGTGCAAAAACCGGACGCGTTAATTTTAGTGTAAACGGCGGTGTAAATTATGTTTTACCTGTTACAAGTTCATGGGTTTATCTGGAAATTCCTTTTAGTGAATTAGGAAACCCTACAAGTCTTACTATGCTGACATTCCAGGAATCTAATAATGACGGCGGTAATACGGTATTGTTTGATGATATAGGATTTGTATTAAAATAAATGAATTGCTTTTTTTGAGTTAGTTTAAGATATTCCCTAATTGAAAAGTTAGGGAATATCTTTTTATAATGTCTTTTTAAATTTTATAAAATGAAGAAAATTATTTTAGGATTAGCTTTATATGTTTCTGTTTTCGGCTTTAGCCAAGGAAATACACATACACAGGCAGGAGGTAAATTTGAAGGTTTAGCCATGACGCCGCCAATGGGATGGAATTCGTGGAATACTTTTGCAACCAACATTGATGAAAAATTAGTAAAAGAAACAGCAGATATAATGGTTTCGTCTGGATTGGCAGCGGCGGGTTACAATTATATAGTATTAGACGACGGCTGGATGGCCAAAGAACGTGATGCAAACGGAGATTTAGTTCCCGATCCGGTTAAATTTCCTAACGGAATGAAAGCACTAATCGATTATGTACACAGTAAAGGTTTAAAATTTGGTTTGTACAATTGTGCCGGAACCCAAACCTGCGCCGGGTATCCGGGAACTCGCGGTTATGAATATCAGGACGCTCGTTTTTACGCTAAATTAGGAATCGATTTTTTAAAATACGATTGGTGTAATACAAAAGGAATTACTGCGCCAGAAGCGTATACAACGATGAGTAACGCATTAAAAACGGCTGGAAGACCAATTGTCTTCAGTCTTTGCGAATGGGGTGATAATCAGCCGTGGGAGTGGGGGAAACCTGTTGGAAATTTGTGGAGAATTTCCGGAGATATTTATCCTTGTTTTGACTGCGAATTTAAACATCCTGAAAATTGGTCTTCTTGGGGATTTATGAAAATTGCCGAAATGAGAAAAGACATTCGTAAATATTCCGGCCCCGATCATTGGAATGATTTTGATATGATGGAAGTTGGAAACGAAATGAACGATACCGAAGATAAATCGCATTTTGCCATGTGGTGTATGCTTTCTTCGCCATTATTTACAGGAAATGATTATAGAAAAATGTCAAAAGAAACATTGACGATTTTAACCAATAAAGAATTAATCGCTGTAAATCAGGATAAATTAGGAATTCAGGGCTTCAAACATTCGGCAGAAGACGGTCTAGAAGTTTGGGTTAAACCTTTGTCAGACGGAAATTGGGCAGTTACTTTTTTAAACAGAAGCGAAGTTCCTAAAAAAATTAATTTCGATTGGAAAAAGAATGCAATAAAAGATGTAGATTTCGGCTATGAAGCTGATTTTAACAAAACTACATTCAAATTAAAAAATCTTTGGACAAATAAAGATTCAGGAAATACGAAAAAGAATTTTACAGCAGAATTAGCTTCACATGATTGCATAACATTGAAATTGTCTCTTTAAAATTTAAATTTATGATGAGGTTTAAAAAATTAACTACGATTTTATTCTTATTAGTATGCTGCTTTGCACAAGCACAATTTGTAAAAAAACATGGTCAATTAAGTCTTCAGGGAACTCAGTTAGTAGATAAAAACAATGAACCCGTTGTTTTGCGAGGATTAAGTTTCGGGTGGCATAGTATGTGGCCGAGATTTTATAATGAAAAAGCCGTAAGCTGGCTCAAAAAAGATTTCAATTGCAATGTTGTGCGTGCCGCAATGGGAATCGAACTCGGAGATTACTCCTATACTAATGATCCTCAATTTTCAAAAGAAAAAATTGAAGCCGTGATAAATGGTGCCATAAAATCTGATATCTATGTAATTATCGATTGGCACAGTCATAATGTTAATTTAAAAGAAGCAAAAGCATTTTTTGCAGAAATGTCCCAAAAATACTCTAAGTATCCTAATATAATATATGAGATATTTAACGAACCCGATTATGAAACCTGGTGGGAAGTAAAAACCTATGCCGAAGAAGTAATAAGAGTAATAAGAGAAAATGATCCCAACAATATCATATTGGTAGGATCGCCGCATTGGGACCAGGATGTTGACCTTCCGGCAGAAGACCCAATTTTAGGATACAATAATATAATGTATACCATGCACTTTTATGCCGCTACGCATGGTAAAGAATTAAGAGACCGAACAGATCAGGCATTAAAAAGAGGTACTCCAATTTTTATATCTGAATCTGCGGGAATGGAAGCTTCTGGCGATGGACCTTTAAATGTAAAAGCATGGCAGGAATATATTGACTGGATGGAATCAAAAAAGTTAAGCTGGATCACATGGTCCGTTTCGGATAAAGATGAAACTTGTTCTATTTTGCAAAAAACGGCAAAATCAGAAGGAAAGTGGAAAGATGAAGATTTAAAAGAATCCGGAATTAAGGTTCGGGAATTTTTAAGAAAATATAATATGCAAGAATAAAAAAAACTTTTTTATATAATAAGGAAGCCTGTTCAAATTTGAGCAGGTTTTTTTGTTTTAGGAACCATTTTTTGAGTCTTGAATTACATCTTCAATGGCTGTTTTTAGTGATTTATTTTTGTAGGAATTTTTGTTAAGCTTTGATGCTGTTGGATTTCCTGAGTATTTGTAACTGGGTTTTGTTTTGATGTTTTATTTTGAATAATACCCCTAAAAAATTATGGGGTATTTCTTTTTTAAAATGTTTTTAAGATGATTTTTGGTCTTTTTTGCATGTATTATTTTGTTTAACCCTTGTTTTTTGGCTTAAAACATTAAAAAGGCGTTGTTGAATTTTCAAAAACAAAACGCTATTAATGTCAAATAACGATTATTGGCAGTTTAATTTTTGTAATCCATAATTCTTCACTGTAAATACCAAAAAAGTACTTTCCAATTATTCTACTCATACAAAAGTTAATAAATTCGCTAATGAAAATGAAGAGGTTTTAGGGGGAGATTCAAGGTTTTAAAAAATGACTTATACTATTAAATAGATATATAAACGATTAACTAACCAAAATCAAATTAATAACTAAAAACCAATTAACACATGAAAAAAGTATTTTACATTTTAGCTGCCACTTTAACCAGTTCTTTTGCTTTTGCACAAGAGGATGAAAAACCAACTTCGCCAGCAACTACATGGGGAGGGTCTGCGGACGCTTACTATAAATATGATTTTTCTAAACAAATGAACGGATTAACGAGCTTTACCAACTCTCAGGATTCGTTTGAATTAGGAATGGCTTCGATTGAAGCAAGTCATACTTTTGGAAAAGCTTCTGTTTTTGTAGACTTAGGTTTCGGAAAAAGAGCAGGAGAGTTCTCATACAATGAAACAACAGATAAAGATATAAACGCTAAATTTTTAATTAAACAATTATATTTCACTTACCAAATTACAGACGAATTTAAAGTTGTTGCCGGTAGCTTTGGTACACACGTAGGATATGAATTAGTAGATGCCGTAGACAATAAAAACTACAGTATGTCTTATGCTTTCTCTTATGGACCATTCTTTAATACTGGGGTGAAAGCACAATATACTAAAGGTAAATTTACTGCTATGTTTGGTATTACAAACCCAACAGATTTTAAATCGGCAATGGATGCAGGTTCAACACAAAAAACGTATATCGGACAAGTGGGTTATGTTGGCGAAACAGGAAGTGCTTATTTAAACTTTACATCAGGAAGTACAAATCCAATTCCTGGAAGTACAATACCAGTTTCTGATGAGAATAAAACACAATTCGATTTGACTGCTTCAAAAACAATAAGCGACAGTTTCGGACTTGGATTGAATGCAACTTACGCTAAAACGAAACATGATTTTGATAGTACTTTAGATGGTGAGTGGTTTTCATTAGTAGGATATGCAAATTATTCATTCAGCCCATCTTTGCTTTTAGCATACAGAGTTGAATATTTTGATGCAAAAGATGCTGCTCCAAGTTTAGGAACATTAACAGGATCTAATGTATTTGCAAACACAGTTTCATTAAACTACAAAGTTGGAAAACTAACAATAATTCCTGAGCTAAGATACGATGCTGCTTCTGAAGATATCTTTTTAGACAGCGATGCTGCTCCAACAGGAGGGTCATTCTTCGCCTTGCTTGCTACAACATACTCTTTCTAGAGATAAAGATTGATATTTTTTTTTTTTTGGAGCTGTCGAAACATACTAATGTTTTGGCAGCTTTTTTATTGGATGTTTTTTTTTGCCACAGATTTAAAGGATTAAAAGGGATTTACTTTTGCTCTTTGAGTTGATGTTTTTTTGCCACAGATTAAAAGGATTAAAAAAGATTTTTTTTGCCACGAATTTCACGAATTTTCACGAATTAAATTTTGCTTAATTTTTGAAAATAATTGCGTAAATAATTATTAACAAAGCTTTTAGCATAAGTCTTAAGTCTATTTTTAGCATACCCTTTTCACCACAAAGAATTAGTGAAATTCGTGAAATTCGTGGCAAAAAAAACATGAGCTCAAAGAATAATAATCTTTTTAATCCTTTTAATCTGTGGCAAAACTTCGCATTTTATGAAATAACTAACAAAAAAAACGCATTTCTATAGATTTAGAAATGCGTTTTTTATGTCTTTTAAAACAAATGCTTACTGCAGTTGTTTTTTGTATATAGAATATATTGTATCAATTGTTTTGCGGTCAAGCGTTGAGGTTGCATCTGTTTGAATATAATGCAATTTGAAAGCCTGAATAGCTGCAGAAAGGTTCTTTGTGTTGTAACCAATAATTCTCAATGCAGGTTCGATTTTAAAATCAAATGGTGCTTCTTCGAGAACTTCATCCGGCCAGATTCCAAAACCTTTTTCAGCTAATGTTTTCCACGGAAATAAAGCACTAGGATCTTGTTTTCTTCCCGGAGCAATATCAGCATGGCCTAAAAAGTTTTGAGTTGGAATATTGTAATCCTTTTTAAGTTTTGTCAGCAATGCTACTAAACTGTTGATTTGTGCCTCAGTAAAAGGTTTAAAACCATTATTGTCTAATTCAATTCCTATAGAAGAAGAATTTAAATCAGTATTTTTTCCCCAAGTAGACGCTCCTGCATGCCACGCTCTTAAATAATCGTTCAGCATTTGAACCACTTTTCCATTCTCAGAAATTATATAATGAGCACTAACCTGTGTTTTGGTTTTAGTGAAAGTGTTTATAGTCTGCTGAATAGAATCCTGAGCAGTGTGATGAATGACAACAAAACTAGGCTTTCTCAAGTTGAAGTTTACAGTTCCAATCCATTCTGTGCTAATTCCGTTTAATAAAGCAGTTGAACCCGTTTTAGACAACGTATCTTTGATAATACCTAATTGAGAAGCATAAGTAGTATCAATAATTAACGGACTTATCGACGGAATTGTTTGTGCTTCTTTACTCGTAATTTGATTTTCTAAAGTCTTTAACTGCTGGTCATAAGCTTTTTCAGTATGCTTATACGGATTTGTTGAGCAAGAAGTAATAATAATTGCTAAAAACAAATAACAAAAATGTTTTTTTGCCATGGTTAGTTACATTTTATAATAGAATAAGAACAATTATTCCTGAACTTTTTCAGCTGGTTTTCCTTCTTCTTTATCCTCTTTTGAATCTTTATCTTTTTTCTTTTTTGATTTTGTCTTTTTAATCTCTTTAAAATCAGCCATGAAATTAGTGTACTTCTCTATCTGGTCAGGATTTAAAAAAGCAGTAACTTTTTTAGTCATACTTTCTTTTAAAGCTTTTAACTGCTCCATTTTTTCATCCTGGCTGCTGCTTTCATTTTTTATAAGAATTCCTTGTTCTCTCAAACCGTCGGCAAAAACATTTGTAATTGCAATTACCTGAAGTTCATCAAGATTTACCGCAGGTTTCATTTGCTCGACAATTTTTGCAGCAGTTTCTTCAACAGGTATTTCTTTTGGTTTGCTGGTATTGCCTTGCGGACCTCCCATCATACTTCTGTCCATGCCCATTCCGCCGCCTCTTCCGTAGCCGCCTCCACCATAGCCATTGCCGTAACCATTACCATATCCGTTTCCGTATTGAGCCGAAGCAAAATTGAAACAGAATAATGTAAAAACTAATAGAATTAAGTTTTGAGTAGCTTTCATAAAGTTGTTTTGTCAAAGGTTAGCACTAGTTTTACGGTAAATTTAAGCAGGTTCTCCGTATAAATCAAATTCTGTTGCTTCAATTATCTTGATATTAACAAATTCGCCTGTTTTTACGTAATGTTTAGACGCATCTATTAAGACTTCATTATCAACATCCGGGCTGTCAAACTCAGTTCTGCCCACAAAATGAGCGCCTTCTTTTCTGTCAATAATACATCTAAAAACCTGTCCAACTTTCTCTTGGTTCAAATCCCATGAAATTTGCGATTGTAATTCCATTATTTCATTAGCTCTTGCTTGTTTTACATCATCCGGAACATTATCCTCTAATAAATAAGCATGTGTGTTTTCTTCATGAGAATAAGCAAAACAACCCATTCTATCAAACTTCATTTCCTGAACAAAATCTTTTAAGATTTCGAAATCTTCCTGCGTTTCACCAGGATATCCAACAATTAAAGTTGTTCTAATTGCCATTCCGGGAACAGCAGCACGGAAATCTTTTAATAATTGTGTTGTTTTAGCCTGAGTTGTACCACGACGCATTGATTTTAAAATAGAATCTGAAATATGCTGCAACGGAATATCAATATAATTACAAATCTTAGGTTCACGCTTCATTAATTCCAAAACATCCATTGGAAAACCAGTAGGATAAGCATAATGCAGACGAATCCACTCAATTCCTTCAACAGCTGCCAATGCTTCTAAAAGTTCTGCAAGATTTCTCTTTTTATAAAGATCTAAACCGTAATACGTTAAATCCTGAGCAATCAGTATTAATTCTTTAACGCCGTTTTTAGCTAAACCTTGTGCTTCCTTAACTAATTTTTCAATTGGCTGCGAAACGTGAGAACCGCGCATTAACGGAATTGCACAAAAACTGCAAGGTCTGTCACAGCCTTCGGCAATTTTTAAGTAAGCATAATTTTTAGGAGTAGTCGTTAATCTTTCTCCTAATAATTCATGTTTATAATCAGCTCCTAAAGCTTTCAATAATTGAGGTAATTCAGTAGTACCAAAATATTGATCAACATTTGGAATTTCTTTTTCTAAATCAGGTCTGTAGCGTTCAGATAAACATCCGGTTACGAAAACTTTATCAACTAATCCTTTGTCTTTTTTGTCTGCATATTCCAAAATCATGTTTACTGATTCTGCTTTTGCATTATCAATAAAGCCACAAGTGTTTATTACAATAATGTTTCCTTCATCCTTAGTTGCCTCATGAGTAACTTCTTTTCCGTTTGCACGAAGCTGACCCATAAGTACTTCACTATCATATACATTTTTTGAACACCCAAGAGTGATTACGTTAATTTTGTTCTTTTTTAAAGACTTGGTTCTCATACTTTTATAAATTGGAGTGCAAAATTACACTTTTTTATTCAAACACCGCTTGTTTCGGTTTCTTTTAGGTGTTTTTTGTGAAGAGCTTCTTGATATTTTGTGTCAAAAAAAATCCGCCAAGTAAAAACCTGACGGAAATTTCCATTCATCTATTTATTCTTAATTACAATTCAAATAATAAAGTCAAAGAAACATTATTCAGAGTTGAGGTAATGTTTGCTCCGTCAGTAAATCCTTTAGAAAAGAATCCTTGGTTAGATTTTCTTTCTGCATAAGCATAAGCTAAGTCTAATTTGGTTGCTCCGAAGTTATACCCTAAACCAGCAGAAAAACTGTTTAAGTCTCCAACTGTTGTTCCGTTTTTATAAGGACTTCCTTCAAAACGATATCCTCCTCTAAGGCTTAATTGTTTTATTTTAAATTCAGCTCCAACTCTTAATTCTCCATTAGTGGTTAATTGATTGCTTGTTTCAGCATTTAAATCTCTAAAATCGGGATCATTTGTTGGTTTAAATTTTGCATTACTGTAATCTTTAATGGAGTAGTCTACACTAATTAAACCTGATTTGCCAAATATATAGGCTCCGCTGAAAGTAAATTTTCCAGGAGTTTGTAAAGTATAAGGCTCGTAAACGTTTATAATATTTGGATTTACATCATAAAAATTCTGTACCCCACCTGTAGCTTCTGTAGTTGTATAAACGCTTTGAGAAACTTCGTCGTATAATTCATACCAAGTATTTGATTCGTATGCTAATCCAAGTCTAAAAGCTTCAGTAACTTTAGCGATTGCTCCTAGTTGAAAAGAGAATCCGTTACCATAAGTATATAAATCATTATTAAATGTTACATCAGAAATAGTTGGTGTTCCAGTAAGTGGAGCGTTGTTAAACTCATAAAAACTACTTGATCTCCTGTAATCTGTTACGTGTACATTTAAGTTTGCTCCCAGATAAATGCGATCATTATATGATGTTGCAATGTTAAAACTTACTTTGCTGTTGTAACCTCTTTCGTAAATATTGTTTTCCTGATAATAACTTTCTCCAGTTGGTACATTAGAGGTGTATTTTGTGTTGCTGTCATTATTAGCGACTGGATTTATCAAAAAGCCTTCATAGCCAAAATAAGCTTGTTGTTGCTTGTAAGTTTGATCCGCATAATCTATGTTTCTTATTGCTCCTAACTCAACACCATTATTTTTTAAAGGATCTCCATTAGCATAAGCTAGGAAATAGTTAGCTACAGAATTGTTAGGATTTCTTCCTGCAGAGAAAGTATTGCTGTTGAAGTTATTAGTGTTCTCGTAGCTGGCTCCAATTGCTATTTTATTCCACCCTTTATTGTTAGGATTTCGGTCTTTGAAAACAAAAACTCCGCCAGCCTGATTTAGGATGAAAGAATTGTCTTTGTCCTGGGTTTCACCATCGTTAAAATATTTTGAACCATTATTAATGTTTTGATTGCTTAAAGTGATTCCAACTTGATTATTGTTGAAAATAGCAGATCCCGCCGGATTTACGGTTGTGGCAGATAAATCACCTCCTACGGCTCCAAAAGCACCACTCATTGCTCTAAATCTTGCAGTTCCGGTTATGTTATCTTGTGAATATCGTAAGGCATCAGAAACATCCTGAGAATGTGAGACGCTGACAGTTAGTCCTGTAATTAAAAGGAATAATATTTTTTTCATTTGGGTAGATTTTTAAATATATAAACTAGATGTGGAAAAGAAGGAAAATGTTACCTTCTTCCACCTCCGCCTCCGCCGTATGATCTTCCACCGCCGCCACCGCCGCCGCCAGATGATCTCATGCTTCCGCCTCCTCCGCTGTTCATTGAGCGTGAAGGGCTAGGAGAGTAGGTTCTTGAAGAACTGCCATTGTTGCCATTGCTGTAGCTTCTTGTATTAGTAGTAGTGTTTGATCTTCTGTTAGAATAATCGTAGCTGTTACTTTGACCTTGAGAATAACTTCTTCTGTTTGTAAATGTTGGACTGCCAGAATTATAAGTTCTACCGTTTACAGCAGAGCTTCTTCTGTAATCAGAATAACCATTTGATCTGTTAGTGTAGTTTCTGTTTGTAGTATAGCTTCCTCTGTTAGAGTAGTTTCTGCTGTTTGCAAAATTTCTATTTGTAGCATAACTTCTGTTTGAAGCGTAGTTTCTGCCTCCGTAGTAAGCTGCAGATCCTCTTCTTCCGTAGCTGTAAGCGTAGTTACCGTAGTAACCGCCTCCCCAGTATCCAGGATAACCCCATCCAGGTCCCCAATACCCAGGGTATCCCCAAGCGTATCCGGGATATCCCCAGCCGCCGCCCCAATAACCGCCATATCCCCATCCGTATCCGTAGTAAGGGTATCCCCATCCGAATCCGAATGACCATGTTGGGTCGGAATAAACGTTTACTGAAACATCTGAATTACTGCTTCCCCAAGCCGGGTAAGAAGCTACAGCAGCAGTTTGTGTGCTGTCGCTTTCTGCATAATTACCATAATTGTCTACATCTGTAAAAATTTCAGTAGGCTGGTTATCATCTTGCAGTGATTTGAAGTAGTCTTTATATTGATTGTTTGCGTTTGTGGTATTTGTTTGAGCATATCTGTTGGTAGAATTACCATATACTCCATCATTGTCATTATATGAAGTGTTTTGGTAAGAACCACAGGATACTGCTAGAAAACTCAGTAATCCAATTAAGTAAAAAGAACTTGAGTTTTGGCGGAGAGTAATATAAGTTTTCATATCTGTGGTGTTTTTTATTGTTGCACATTACAAAAATAGTTAGTTTTGTCAAACTATTTAGTTAAAATTATTAAAACAAAATTTGTGCCAAACTATATAATATGAGTAAGAACCTTACTACGCGATCAGAAGATTATTCTAAATGGTATAATGAGCTGGTTGTCAAAGCAGATTTAGCTGAAAATTCAGGAGTTAGAGGGTGTATGGTAATCAAACCGTACGGATATGCAATTTGGGAAAAAATGCAGGCAGAGTTAGATAGAATGTTTAAAGAAACAGGACATCAAAATGCTTATTTCCCTTTATTTGTCCCTAAAAGCATGTTTGAAGCTGAGGAGAAGAATGCAGAAGGATTTGCAAAAGAGTGTGCTGTTGTAACACATTATAGATTAAAGAATGATCCGGATAAGCCAGGGAAATTAATAGTTGACCCTAATGCAAAATTAGAAGAAGAACTTATTGTTCGTCCTACGAGTGAAGCAATTATCTGGTCTACATATAAAGGATGGGTTCAGTCTTACAGAGATTTACCTTTACTAATTAATCAATGGGCAAATGTTGTACGTTGGGAAATGCGTACGCGTTTGTTTTTAAGAACTGCTGAATTTTTATGGCAGGAAGGGCATACGGCTCATGCCACAAAAGCAGAAGCGATTGAAGAATCTGAAAAAATGATGAACGTATATGCTGATTTTGCTGAAAACTTCATGGCGATTCCAGTAATAAAAGGTTTTAAAACTGAAACGGAACGTTTTGCCGGAGCAGATGAAACGTATTGTATCGAAGCTTTAATGCAGGATGGAAAAGCATTACAGGCTGGAACTTCTCACTTTTTAGGTCAGAACTTTGCAAAAGCCTTTGATGTGAAATTTGCTAATTCAGAAGGAAAACAAGAATACGTTTGGGGAACTTCTTGGGGGGTTTCTACTCGTTTGATGGGGGCTTTAGTAATGACACATTCAGATGATCAGGGATTGGTGCTTCCTCCAAACTTAGCTCCAATACAAGTTGTAATTGTTCCGATTCATAAAACAGATGAGCAGCTGGCTGAAATTACGGCAGCGGTTAACGAATTAACTGCTAAATTGAGAAAACTTAAGATTTCGGTTAAATATGATGACAGAACGACGCAAAAACCAGGATTCAAATTTGCTGAATGGGAATTAAAAGGTGTTCCTGTTAGAATTGCTGTTGGGCCAAAAGATCTAGAAAACGGAACTTTTGAGGTTGCAAGACGTGATACTTTGACAAAAGAAGTTGTTTCTGGAGACGGAATCGTAAATTATATTAATGACTTGTTAGAGCAAATTCAAACAGATTTATTTAACAAAGCATTAGACTATCGTAATACACATATTACAGAAGTGAATAGTTTTGAGGAATTTAAAGAAATTTTAGAAGGAAAAGGCGGCTTCGTATCTGCTCATTGGGATGGAACTGCAGCAACTGAAGAAAAAATAAAAGACTTGACAAAAGCAACGATTCGATGCATCCCTTTAGATGCTGTTGAAGAGGCGGGAACCTGTGTCTTTACTGGGAATCCTTCTTCAAAAAGAGTGCTTTTTGCTAAGGCGTATTAAAAATTTTTATTTTTTTTTGCATCAGGTATTGTACATCTTAAAAATAGTTGTATTTTTGCATCCGCATTAGAGAAACACGGTCCGTTCGTCTATCGGTTAGGACGCCAGGTTTTCATCCTGGTAAGGGGGGTTCGATTCCCCCACGGACTACTTTTTTTTCTGCAAATAAGTTATTATACTTGATGTTAATGGTCCGTTCGTCTATCGGTTAGGACGCCAGGTTTTCATCCTGGTAAGGGGGGTTCGATTCCCCCACGGACTACAATTTCAATTTTATTTAAATTGAAGAAAACTTAGAATGAAACTGGTCTGTTCGTCTAGGGGTTAGGACTCCAGGCTTTCGTCCTGGTAACAGGGGTTCGATTCCCTTACAGACTACAAAATTAGTTGTAAATAAGTTTTGTAAAATAAAAATTGGTGTCTCGGTTTTTGTTTTATTAGTTAAAACCAAAGTGATTGTTTTGCAATTGTGGGAGGTTTTTCTTTTTTAACTAGTATTTATAATTATTATTACATCTAAAATTAAAAGAAAATGGCAAATCATAAGTCAGCATTAAAAAGAATCAGAAGTAACGAAAAAAGAAGAGTTCTTAACAGATACCAGCATAAAACTACTCGTAATGCTATTAAAGCATTAAGAATAGCTACTGATAAAGCTGATGCAGCTGCAAAATTATCAACTGTAATCTCTATGATTGATAAATTAGCTAAAAAGAACATCATTCATGATAATAAAGCTTCTAACTTGAAGTCTAAATTAACTAAGCATGTTGCTAAATTGTAATTAATTACAATTTCCTAAATATACAAAAAGTCCTCTTTTAGAGGACTTTTTTTGTTTACACTTGTTTGAAAACTCCAATTTTTTGAAATTCCAAATTCCAATCTAGAGTTGGATTTTTTATATAGTAGATTTATTTTGTTTGGAATTTGGAATTTCAAATATTGGAATTTACCAATCTATGTGATTTTCTTTTTAAGATATTCAAGCATTGCCTGAGTAATAGGTTTTGAAAGAAAATCTATTATAATGGGATATTTTTTTGCTTTCGCTAAATCATCGGGATCAATTGTAGAAGATAATACAATGACTTTTGCGGTGTTGAATTCGGCATAATCAGCAGAAGTGAAATGGTCTAAAAACTCCCAGCCTCCCATTACAGGCATATTTAAATCTAAAAAAATTAGTTCTGGTTTTTTGTTTACTTTATTCTTGTTGTTGGTATATTTTAAAGTATTAAAATGGTGTAATGCTTCTTCGCCATTTTGAGCAGTAATAATTTCATGCGAAAATGAAGATTTTGAAATTACTTTTTTGCATAACATCAACGTAATTGGGTCGTCGTCAATGCATAAAATTTGCTCAAGCATAATGTATTAATTTTTAAATGTTATAGTAAACGTGGTGCCTTTATTGACTTCACTATCAATACTAATTGTTCCTCCCATAGTTTCTACCTGGGATTTTACAAGATACAAACCTAATCCTTTACTGTCAGGATAATTATGAAATCTTTGATAAAGTCCAAAAACTTTATCACGATTTCTTTCCAGATCAATTCCAATTCCGTTGTCCTTAAAGGTTAAAATGGCGTGATGATCTATTTGATCTGCTGTAATTGATATTTTTAATTTTCTGTTTTCAGATTTATATTTTATAGAATTGGTAAGCAGATTCAATAAAATGCTCTCAATATAAGCTTTATTGGTAATTAAAAGCGGAACTCTGTCAAATTTTAATTTGATAATAGGTTTGTGTAACTCAATTTGAAAAGACAGCTGGCTAAAAACATTTTCGAAAACTTCTTTTAAAGAAACCTCTTCTTTTTGCATAGAAGGGTTGTCTTTTATGATAATCACTTTTACTAAATCATTGATGGTTTCATTTAATAAATGAGTTGATTTTGTAAAACCGGCCAAAATTTCTTCCAGTTCTTCATTTTCGATTGGGATATCTTCAATTAGATTTAAAAGTCCAATTAAATTAGATAATGGTGCACGAAGATTGTGCGATGTTATATAGGAGAATTGTTTTAAATCTTTATTGTTTTGTGTAAGTTCTCTAATAAGATGTTCTTTTTCTGTTTCCAGTTTCTTTTCGTCTGTGATATCTCTTTGAATAGAAATCCAGTGTGTGATTGCTCCTTCATTATTGAAAATAGGAATCATTGCAAAACGTACCCAATATTCTTCTTGAGTTTTAGTATACGTTATGGTTTCAATTACACATTCTTCTTCATCTTTTATAGCCCGCAAAAGTTTTTTTAATTCTTCCGAATCAGATTTTGGACCTTTGAATATATTGGTTGATTTCCCGATAATTTCATTTGATTCATAACCGGACATTTGCGAAAATGCCGGATTCACGTAAACAATTTTTGGTATTTTTCGATCTTGTGAGTTGGCTTCGGTAATTAAAATAGAATCTTTAGATTGCGTAATTACTGTTTCTAAAAGTTTTAATCGCTGTTCTTCTTCTTTTTGTTTAGTAATATCCTGAATAGCTCCAATCATTCTAATAGCTCTTCCGTTTTCATCTTTTAGTAAAAAACCACGGTCTAAAACATATTTATATGTTCCGTCGGCACATCTAAATCGGTATTGATCCTGCCATTTTTCTGTTTTTTGTTCGATAAAAGAGTATAACTTGATCGACATTCGAATGCTGTCTTCAGGATGAATTTTATCAAACCACCACTTTGAAGTCTTTCCAACTTCTTCTGGATTATAGCCAAAAACGCTCTCAATTCCTTTGTTCCAATTTATGGTATCTTCCTGAATTTTCCAGTCCCAAATAGTGTCACTTGTCGCCTTTGCAACAATGTCATATTTTTCGTTTGATTCCTTAATTTCCTCGTTTGTACTTTTTAATTTCTGAAATACAGAAATATTTTTAGTCTCATTTGTCGAAAGTATGTATTTGAAAATGAATGCGGTACTGATTATGAATAAAACATCTTTTGCAAAAAAGAAATAAGAGTATTTTGCTTCAAAAAAGTAGTCTATGAGTAAATTATGACAGACTATTGCCATAATTAGCGATATGATAACGTAAACGAGAGTAATTTGGAGAGTTTTACTTTTCATTACTCAAATATAGTTAAATTAACTATAATTAAACAATAAGTAAAGTTCATTTTGAGGTTCAAATTAACACTAGATTAATGAACTAATTACTTGTATATACGCAAACTATCGCAGAAACGTTTTTTTTATCAAAATAAAGTGTACTTTTGCACCCATTAAAAATCACAAATGGAATCTATTAGAAATATTGCAATTATTGCCCACGTCGATCACGGTAAAACCACTTTGGTTGATAAAATTATGTATCACTGTCAATTATTTCGTGACAACGAAAATACAGGTGATTTAATTCTTGATAATAACGATTTAGAGCGTGAGAGAGGTATTACTATTACTTCTAAAAACGTTTCTGTTCAATACAAAGGAACAAAAATCAATATTATCGATACTCCTGGCCACGCGGATTTTGGAGGTGAAGTAGAACGTGTATTGAACATGGCCGATGGTGTATGTTTACTAGTGGATGCCTTTGAAGGTCCTATGCCGCAAACTCGTTTTGTATTACAAAAAGCTATTGACTTAGGTTTGAAGCCTTGTGTAGTTATCAATAAAGTAGATAAAGAAAACTGTACTCCAGAAGAAGTTCATGAGAAAGTTTTTGATTTAATGTTTGAATTAGGTGCTACAGAAGAGCAATTAGATTTCCCAACTGTTTATGGTTCTGCTAAAAACAACTGGATGTCTGATGATTGGAGAAACCAAACTGAAAACATCGAGCCTTTATTAGACATGGTTATTGCTAATGTGCCTGCTCCTAAAGTTTCTGAAGGTACTCCGCAGATGTTAATTACATCTTTGGATTTCTCTGCTTTTACTGGACGTATCGCTATTGGTCGTTTAGAAAGAGGTATTTTGAAAGAAGGTATGCCAATTTCTTTAGTAAAAAGAGATGGTACTGTAACGAAATCAAGAATCAAAGAATTACACACTTTTGAAGGTCTTGGACGTAAAAAAGTTACAGAAGTTATTGCTGGTGATATTTGCGCCGTAGTTGGTATTGAAGGTTTTGAAATTGGAGACACTATTGCAGATCACGAAAATCCTGAAGGTTTAGCTTCTATTGCTATTGATGAGCCTACAATGAGTATGTTGTTTACAATCAATGACTCACCTTTCTTTGGTAAAGAAGGTAAATTTGTAACTTCTCGTCATATTAGAGAAAGATTGACAAAAGAATTAGAGAAAAACTTAGCTATGAAGTTAGGTGAAACTGATTCTGCAGATAAATTCATGGTTTTTGGCCGTGGAGTACTTCACTTATCTGTTCTTATTGAAACAATGAGAAGAGAAGGTTATGAATTGCAAATTGGTCAGCCGCAAGTTATTATCAAAGAAATTGATGGTAAAAAATGTGAGCCAATTGAGGAATTAACAATCGATTTACCAGAAAATCTTTCAGGTAGAGCAGTTGAGTTCGTAACAGTTCGTAAAGGTGAAATGTTGAGTATGGAAACTAAAGGCGAGCGTATGATTATTAAATTTAATATTCCATCTCGTGGAATTATTGGTTTAAGAAATCAATTGCTTACAGCTACTGCTGGTGAGGCTATTATGTCACACCGTTTCATTGGATATGAGCCTTACAAAGGAGAAATTTCTGGACGTAACAAAGGTTCATTGATTTCTATGGAAAAAGGAAAAGCTATTCCTTATTCTATCGATAAATTACAAGATCGTGGTAAGTTTTTCGTTGAACCAAATGCTGAAATTTACGAAGGTCAGGTGATTGGTGAAAACTCTCGTGGTGATGATATGTGTGTAAACGTAACTAAAGAGAAAAAACAATCTAACGTTCGTTCTTCTGGAAATGATGAAAAAGCGAGAATTATTCCACCAATTATTTTCTCTCTTGAAGAAGCTTTAGAGTACATTCAAAAAGATGAATATGTAGAGGTTACACCAAAATCTATTCGTTTGAGAAAAATCTATTTAACAGAGACAGATAGAAAAAGATTTAAAATCTAATTAGATTTAAATTTCAATATAAAAATCCCAAATTCCAATTAGGAGTTTGGGATTTTTTTTATGATTGAAATTTGGAATTTTATAATTTGGAATTTCAAAAACATTATCTTTTCAAACTAAAATGCCCTTTCACATTTTTGCCGTCTGCAAAAATTAAAGTAAACCAATAATCATCAGAAGGAAGCGGCTGTCCATTAAAAATACCGTTCCATCCCGGACTGTTTTGGTTCATTTGTTTCAAGAGTTTTCCGTAGCGGTCAAAAATATTTAAGGTATAATTGGGTAACAAATTAGAATCTCCAATAAGCCATAAGTCATTGAAAGTATCGCCGTTTGGCGTAAAAAATCTAGGATAATCTAAAACATAAACCACAAATGCATTAGATAATCCGCAGCCATTTTTATCTCTTGCTACTGCTGTGTAAGTTCCAGCAGGTACGCTTGTAAATAAGGGTTCGTTTTGAAAAGTAGTTCCGTCTAACGAAAATTCATAATTTCCAACTCCGGTATATTCAATAGAAACAGAGTTTTCATTTCCTGAAAAATCTTTTACAACTGCATTGGTTATAATTGCAGGTTCAGATAAAATAACCTTGAAATCTTTCGTTTTTTCGCAGCCATTTGCATCTGTTACTGTTACCGAATAATCGCCTGGAGTAGTAACTATCAAGATATTAGTATTATTTGTTGGTGCAGTATTCCATGAATAACTGCTAAAACCAGCTGCTACAGATAAAGTTGTATCTCCATTTTGGCATAAAAATGCGGATTCATCCTGAAAATTTGGCGGATCAAAAGTATTAACTACAAGATTGACTGGTACAATATCATAACAATCTGGCCCGTTTACGACTCTTGCATATATTCTTTGATTAAAAGCAGTTGTATTTTTAAAGATATTCGGTAATGGATTTATTTCAACCAAAGCATCATTTGCATTTAAATAATAAGTAGCAATCAATCCGCTTGGAAGCCCGGCAGTTATTACTGGCGTAACTTCTGTATTTAAATCAAATTGATAAAGTCCATCCTGAATTTCGTCTCGGTCACAAGTACTTATCGGACTCGGATCTGGAATTGAAGTAGGAGCAATTTTTAAGGTTACTTCGGCAATTTTAAAACAGCCAAATTCATTTTCTAATCTGGCATACACAATTTGATCTGCATATTTATTGATATACATTTCAGGCTTTACAATTTTATTGGTTTTAGCCTGCGCCTGCGCTAATGTTTCGTAATACCCTTCATTAATAATATAAGCAGCATTATTTTTAACAATATTGTTGGCTTTATCCAAGTTAAAAATTGAAATTCCATCTGTATTATCATCACATTGAAATAAAGAAGTATTTGAGGAAAGAATTTCTGGAGCGTAATCAATTTTTATTTCTCCAGATAATATACAAGTTGTACCAATTACAGTAGCTTCAACTCTATAATTTCCGGCACTTGTAACCTTATAAGCTGCATTTGTGCTAAGCGTATTAGTAGGGTCATTTTTTCTAAACCATCTAAAAGTATAAGTAGCAGGATCAAGATTGCTGTTAAGATCAATTTCTTCTCCAAAACAAGCAGGATTATTTGTGGCAGTTGTACGATCTTGCCCAAGTAAAATTTTAGAAGCAAAACTTCCGGCTTCAAGGAAAATAGCAGATTCCAGATATCTATACGTATCATCGGCCACTACCAATTTTACATGATATGTTTTTCCTGTAGTTACGGTAGTCTGTGCCGTCATAACAGTAGTTTGTCCAGCATAATTTACGGGACTGGTATTGTTATTTAAACCATGAAAATAATTTTCATTTGAAGCCGCACAGCCTTGATAGTTAATTCCGCCGGGTCTTGTTCCGGGTTCAATTTTCGGGCGGATATTAATAGATGAAACAGGGGTAGTTGTATTAGGCAGTACAGCTAAATTTTTATAAGGATCAGTTGTTCCTGCTTCTTTAATTAAAAAAGCAAATCCATCTGAAAAGTTACATGGATAATCGTACTGATATTCATTTGAAGCAAAAATATAATTAAAACTTAATGCACTTGTATAAGCAATAAAATCAAATTCTAATACTGTTGCGTTGATAGAATGAATACCTAATATTTGATCAAGATCGCTGTCACCAAGCCAGTTAGGGCTGTCGCTGCTGGTCAGGTCACTAACAAAAGGCCCAACGGCACTTTCAGCAGTTGATGTTGCCAGTACTATTCCTTCGGCAAAAGGAAAATTACTTCCGTTGCTGTTAAAATAACCAAAACTCTGCTTTCCAGGCCTGAAATTATCTCCGTTTCCTGTTGAATTTGTAGCAGCAGCACATGAACTATTCACCAGAATATCTTCAATAAGCTGCTGCGGTGTTTTTTGATCATCAATAGTGATAAACTGCGCATTTACCTTTGAAGATAAACAGCATAAAAATAAAATAATTAAAAAACTTTTTGCCTGATTCATAGTATAACAAATATACTATAAATCCCGATTTTTCAATAATTTGTAAGAAAAATATACGAATAAAAATGTCCAGATTAATACAATTAAAATTGCAAAGTAGCTTACGCTATAATCGATATCGGTATTAATTCCCATTTGTGTTCCAATGTTCTTAACTACAGATAATCTTGGACCAGGATTAACAATTAAATTGGCCATTGATTCTAACGGAAGAAACTGTGTAATTTTTTCATCGGTATCACTGTCTGGGAAAACTGTAAAGGCAAGGTAACCTCTAATTATGGCTTCGATTATATTCCAGACTAAAAGAAAACCTAATGCAAAAGCCGATCGTTTTACCAAAATTCCAAGAAATAAACAGAATGAAAAGAATCCAGTTAATTTTACAAAAAAGGCTAGAAGATAATCTAAGTCACTAAAAATAATATCAAGTTCAGTATAGGAGGAAAAAATCAATCCTAATATTAAACTCATGATGAAGATGAAAACAGTTGAGGCAGCTGAAAATAAAACTACAGTAAGGAATTTCGAGAGAATAAATTCTTTTTTACTCAAGCCGTCAATTAAATTCTGTTTCAGTGTTCCGTAGCTGTATTCGTTAGCCATCATGGAAACAATTACGATAGCAAGAAATAATTTCAGAATAGCGGCAACATAAGTATTGAAGTGCCAAATGAAAGGAAAATTAAAAATTCCCATCTCGGCCAAATGAAGTTTAATAGGGCCAATATTAAACTTAATAGAAGCGATTAAAGCTATAAATGAAAGTAAAATAAAATAGGTTAAAGTTAAAATGCGACTGGCTTTATTCATCCAGATTTTTTGCAATTCTATAGAGATAAGTCTTTTCATGGCTTAGTTAGATTTTTGGATTTGTATTTTTGGTTAATTCTAAAAATTGGGCTTCCAAACTATTTTTACGTTTGACCAAATGACTTAAAATAATATTTTTTGAAAATAAAAACTGATTCAATTCCTGAGCAGATAAATCGGCTTTTAAGTAAACCAAAACTTTTCCATCTTCATCCTTTATTTCTGCAACGGCCTGATGGTTGTATAAAGCAGATTTTAGTGCCAGATTATCATCTGAAGAAATTTCAAAGAAACCTTCATTTGCAGACATTCCATCGACAGAACCAGAATACAAAACTTCGCCTTTTCGTAAAACAACAACATGAGAACAAACTTTTTCGACTTCGTCTAATAAATGAGAAGCCAGTAAAATTGTAGTTCCCTGCGAGGCAATTTCTTTAATAATATCTCTAATTTGATGAATTCCCTGCGGATCTAAACCATTTGTTGGCTCATCTAAAATCAAAATTTCAGGATCATTTAAAAGTGCCGATGCAATTGCCAAACGCTGTTTCATTCCCAGAGAAAAAGTACTGAATTTGCTGTTTTTTCTTTCAGATAAACCAACAAGATCAAGCTTTTCTCCAATTTTAGAATAATTGATGCTTTTAATTTTGCAGACCAATTTTAGGTTTTCTTCGGCGGTCATGTACGGATAAAAGTTCGGGCGCTCGATAATAGCACCTACTTTTTTCAAAGCTTCATGCGTTTGTACATTTCCGTCAAACCATTTATAATCGCCTGATGTTCTGTTTACAACACTTAAAACAATTCCTAAAGTGGTCGATTTTCCACTTCCGTTAGGGCCTAGAATTCCGTAGACGTGGCCTTTTTGTATACTAAAAGATACATTTTTAAGCGCCTGAATGCGCCCGTATCTTTTACTGAGATTCTGAATAGTAAGGATGGTTTCCAAATTTATTTCGGTTTTAGTTTTTAGTATGACGATTCAAATTCTATATTGTTACGCCAAATTTATTTTTATCAGCTTATTGATGTAAATTTGTAATAAAGATATTCAAAATGAGCGAACCGTTGATGGTGTTAAAGAAACCTTCTTTTCCTTTAACACAGCCACTTTTAAGTTATTTAGACAGATACGAGCGTATTTCGAAAGTATCTGTGTTTTATGATGACTTATTGCGATTTTCGGGTTCGGTTAACGTTTATGATAAAAATGAAACCGATACGCTATGGATTCGGGTTTACTATAATGAATTTGAACGAAATGAAATTGACCTCAATTTAAAGAAAATCTACTCGCTTTTGCATTCTGATGGAAACAACGAGATTATTCAGTTTCTAAATATTGATGCCATCGACTATTGTACTTTTGGAAATTCAAAACCTTTTAGAATTAAAGTCCGTAATATTCTCAACGATAACTACGTCCACTTTTATATTAAAAAAGCCGATGCTTCAAGGATTTACGGATTAGAATTAGAAGATATTCTTTCGCCGGATAAAATCAACTTTTTGGTTTACAACGACACTTTAATCGAAGAACATATTATTGGGATTCCCGGCGATGTTTTTATGGATACGCTGCTCGATAAATGTACCGAAATGGAGAAAGCGCAAATCGCCAAAGAATTCGTTAAATTTAACGAACGCTGTATGATTAGGCTTTTGGGCGATATGAGAGCGTATAATTATGTCATTGTCCCAATTCACGATTTCGATCAGGTAGTTTATAAAATTCGTCCTATCGATTTTGACCAGCAGTGTTATGAAGGAAACTTCAAAGTATATCGTCCGCAGTTTTTTAAAGAAAACTATCCCATGATTCAGCTGATTAAAGAGAAGCTAGAAGAACGTTCGATCATCCAATATAAAGATGAAGAAAGAGCGATTCTGGCCAAACGAATCCATTCTGCCGAAAACAGAATTAAGAAATTATTGAATATAATGTGTCACGATACCATTTCGACAGAGGAACATCTAAATCAATTAAAAATGGAATTGTACCGATACACAAACGATATGAAATTTAAAAACGCAAGATCAATGGGACACATCATGCAGGCGGCATTTGAATTTATCATCCGTAATTTTAAAAACACGAACTTAGTTTAAAGTTATTGGGCCACAGATTACACAGATTGAACGGATTAAAGAATTAAAAAAAAAATCATTTTAATCTGTGGCTAAACAAAAAAATCAATCTTATGAAAAAAACTTTTTTAGTAGCCGTTTCTATTGTTTTATTAGCTTGTCAGCAGCAATCTGGTGATGATTTGAAAACGCTTTATTCGCTTCCGAAAAAATTAAAAGAAGTTTCGGGAATTACGTATTTTCCGCAAACCAATGTGATTTATACTTTGGAAGACAGCGGAAATAAAAATGCCATTTATGCTATTAATTCTAAAGGAAAATTAGAAAAGACAATTACAATTTCAAATGCCACAAATGTGGATTGGGAAGATATTACCAAAGATAAAACAGGAAATATTTACATTGGTGATTTCGGAAATAACGATAACGAACGTAGAGATTTGTGCATTTATAAAGTGGCCAAAAATCAATTGAATAAAGATGTGGCTTCCGCCGAATATAAAATCTCATTTTCATATCCGGAACAAACCGAATTTCCTCCAAAGAAAAAAGAACTATTCTACGACGTTGAAGGTTTTTTTGAACACAACGGTTATTTTTATCTTTTCACCAAAAACCGAAGCAAAGGTTTTGACGGAACTGCTTTTATCTACAAAATCAAAAATGCAAAAGGAACCCAAAAAGCAGTTAAAATAGGAGAGTTTAAAACGTGCAGTAATTATAATCATTGTGTTTTAACAAGCGCAACTATAAGTCCAGACGGGAAAAAAGTGGTTTTATTAAGTCACGATAAAATAGTTCTGTTTAAAGATTTCAAAGGAGATTTATTCCACAAAGGAACCCAAGCCGAAATAAGCCTAAACCATTTCTCTCAAAAAGAAGCAATAGTTTTTAAAGACAACAACACCTTAATCGTAGCCGACGAAAAAACAAACAAAATAGGAGGGAACGTCTACGAATTTAAGCTCTAAGTTGCTAGGATTCTAAAAAAAAGTTTGCCACGAATTACACAAATTTCCACGAATTAATTTTAAACAAAAAATTAGTGAAAATTAGTGAAATTAGTGGCAAAAAAACTTTGAACCTTTGTCGCTCTGAACCTTTGAACCTTTTTTAAAAACTGTAAGCTGCTCCAAAAATAACTCTCCCCACTTCATCAGGAGATTTAAAGTAAGAGATTCTGGCCGTTAAAACATTAATAGCATTCAGCCAAAAACCGCCGCCGTAATCTTGATGCCATTTTCTGGATTCTTCACCGTCAAGCCAAACTCTTCCGTAATCAAAACCACCTAAAATTCCGTACGTAAATGGAGCAATCGTTTTACGGATTTTACCCAGACTTAAACGCAAATCAGAGCTTTGAGAAAAATAAGAATTTCCTAAAAAACGCTCATTTCTAAAACCGCGTAAATCAGTATCGCCGCCTAAAGCAGCGCCTTGATAAAATTCGTAATTATTATTAAAAATAGCTTTTCCTTTTACATAAGTTGCCAAAACCAGTTTTCCGTTATGATCCAATTTATGGGTGAAACCTAAAAAGCTTTCCAGTGTTGGGAAATTTTTCTTTGTATCATCTAAATTGGTTGTCCATGTTGCGGCAATCATAAAAGCCATCCCTAGATTTGGTTTTGCAGCAAAATCAGAGTTTTTAAAAAGATATTTTATTTTTAAACTTCCATAATTCTGACTGTTAAATACATCAGGATTTACAATACTTGGGATGTTGATAAATCTGTTTTCTGTTTCTTCAACCGTCATTCTCTGGAAAATTGGCTGAACACTAAACTCACTTCCATATCTTCCAACGTGGCGAATGGCAGTCGAAGCATTAAATTTTCTGATTCGCACACGGTTATAATCCATTCCTAAATCATCATTATATTGAGATTCATTTCCGTAACCAAAATAATTCATCGCAAAATTTGGAGTCGTATAAAGCGATTCAACATCAATAACCCATTTTCCTAATAAACCCGGGAAATGTGCAGCATAATTGAACTCTAAACCTCCAGTTGCGAAATAGTAAAAAGCATTTAAAACATGTCTTTGTGTGTACGGATTCTGCTTAAAGTTATTTACCGTGTAATTTAAGTTAACACCTAATTTTACACCATCATCTGGATTAAAACCAATATTTGGTAAACCGGAAACAACATTATATTTTGGTTTTTGAAAATTATATTGGTTAACGTCATAATCGTCTGTTAACTGCGTTTGGGTTTTAGAATCTAAATTATAAGTATTCTCTTTTGATTTAAAATCGTAAACAATAACTTTTCTTCCGTTTTCAATATTGTACGTATCATTGTTTTGACCGCCAATTAAACGAACTTTAATTCTCGATTTTTGATCGCCTTTTACTTCAAAAACATCATTATCATCTAAACCATAAATCCATAAATTTTTGGTTTTAGCATCGTTTACTGTTTTGGTATAAACTAATTCATCGCCTTCTTTCTTCACTCTGAAAACCTGAATTTCAATACTTTTTCTGGCATTATGATTCAAAACAAACTTGTCTTTTTTATCTGTCCCCGCAATCATAACCGTTTTGCTCAAAACATCAGAATATTTTGCCGCATATTTTTGAAGATCTCCTTTTCGGATTTTTAATTTTCGAATGATATCGTCAACCGTTCCATCCTGAACTTCTTTTGGCATCGCTTTAAAAGCATTTTCAATATCACTGTCAGATAAATTATCCTGAATAAATTTAGCCTGTTCAATCCAGTCTTTTTCTTCTGCAGTTTTTAGAAAAGCCAAATCCATAGGATAAGGTTCTCTGCTCAGCCATTTTACATTGCCAATTTTATCTTTAAAAGTACGCATGTGTCGCAATGCCGGAATGTTCATTAAAATAGAAAGCAGCGCACCATCATATTTTGCAAACGCCTGATCCCTGTCTCTTGGAATTGGCCTGTAAATAACTTTGCCGTCTTTTTTAAACTCAGCCCAGCGCCATTGATCGGCGTGACGGTCCCAATCGCCAATCAACATATCAAACAAACGTGCTTTTATATATTCTTTTTCGTCAACAGAATATTTTTCATCTTTATGAAGATTAGCCATCATATCATCTGTACCAATAATATCGCTTGGATTGCCGAAGTCTTTGCCGTCTAAATGATTATCAGCTGGTCTTTCTTCCACCATATACAATTGATCTCCAAAACCTGCATTAAATTCGCCTAAACCGTTTTGTTTTGGGATATAATATAAAACAGGATTGGTATGCAAAACACCAATTTTGTCTGACATACTGCCAGTTACAAATGGAGCGTATGGATGTGAAGTGGTATAAAAATCAAATAAGAAACTTTCTGTATAAGTATCTTCAAAATCATTAACAATGTATTGATCTTTAAAAGCTACAGATTGTAAAAATACCGATGCACTTTTTTTCATGCCGCGCATTACATATTCACGTTCTTTTGGATCAGACATTCTTAAAGAAACAGATTGATGCCCGCCGCCTTCGCGAATAGGTTTCAAACCGCCTTTTAAAGTATCTAATGTGGCTACAGGAACATTTATAGGCATGCTGTAATATTTTCTGTAATGCTGTCCGAATAAAAATTTATGGACCAAACTTTTATCTGTCATTTTAGTAGAATAGATAGAAGTTGTAATTCTTGGAGGGAAATTATTCGGAATATTTGAAGCCCAGTTAATTTCTTTTGCTTTTATAATTTCACGTTCAAAAAGCAGTTTTTCTTTATTGTTTTCATTTCCATAAAATGAAACTTTAGCATCGCCTCTTTTATATAAAGTTAAAGCGGCATAACCGTTTCCGCCATACGAAAAATCAAACGGATTTATAGCTCTTGCAGCTTCAGATTTTGATCCGGCGCCGCTGATAATCTGTTGAATATTTTCTTTGCTGATATATTGCAGGTTATGATCGTGTCCGGAAACTACAATTACATTTTGCTGCTTTTGCAAAAGTGTTTTTATTCGTTTTGCATATATCGTATATTGTTTATTTTGAAGATCCTGAGGACTTACTCCAGATGTTTTTCTCAATAAATTAATGAAAGATCCAATTACCGGAAGAGGGATTTTTTTCTCTAACGGAAATAGTTGTTTTTCCCAAGAATATTGACCGCCGTGACTTCCGTTGGTTAATAAAGGATGATGGATTGCCAAAACAACCGTTTTTTCCTGATTTTTGTTTAAGATGCTTTCCAGTTCCTTAAAAAAATCTTCTCTCGTTTTTATGCTGCAATTATCATTTATTGTAGGGTGATTATCCCAATCTTCCAGAAACCATTCACTGTCAATAGCTACTAACGTTGTTATACTATCAATTTTTACATCTTCGATTGGGCAGGATTTCCTTGGCAGAAAAGCTTTTTTATCATTTAAATTTTTTGTCACAAAATCGGCCTGTAATTCCAGACCTTTTATACCGCTGTACCAATCGTGGTTTCCGGGAATAAAAATTGTTTTTCCTTTAAAACCCTTAGCTAATTTTAACTGGTTCGTTAATTTTGTTTCTGCCAAAGCTTTATCATCAGCATTGTCAGTAGGAAAACCTTTCGGATAAATGTTGTCTCCTAAAAAAAGTAAAGTCGATTTTTTACTCGCTGTTTTAAGTTTTTGATGTAAAAGTTCAAGTGTTTGCTGTGCCTGCTCTTCATCAGCATTTCCGGCATCTCCAACAAGATAAAAAGTGTGGGCAATTTTTATAGTATCTGTTGCGTTTTCTGTTTCGTTAGCGCTAACATCTTTTCCGTACTGCGCCTTATGTGTGGCACAAGAATAAATAAATGTTAAAGTTATAATTGCTAATGAAAATTTTTTAACCTTAGCAATAAAATGATTATCCAAAAACAATTTCATAATTTAGTGGTATAAAAATATTCTTTTATGAATCTAATAGAACAATCCGAGGATTTCGTCGGTAATTTACTCAAAGATAAACTTTCTAATTTATATTCTTACCATAATTTTAACCATACTTTCACGGTAGTTACAGCGGTAAAAGAGCTTTGCAAAAAGGAAGATGTAGAAAGTGATGACAAAGAGGCACTTTTAGCTGCAGCCTGGTTTCATGATACAGGATATATTGAAGGTTACGAAAATCATGAAGTTAAGAGCGTAAAGATTGCAGCTGATTTTTTAAAGGAAAAAGGAAAATCAGAAAAATTTATCGAATTGGTTTCCAGTTTGATTTTGGCTACAGCCAGAGACTACCATCCAAAAACACATTTAGAAAAAATAATTAAAGATGCTGATTATGCCCATTTAATGGGAACAGAATATGTTACAACCATCGAGTTATTGCGTTTAGAGCTAAAAAACACCGGAATTGTAAATTTTTCGAATGCCGAATGGACAAAAGAAAATCTGGACTTTTTACTGAATAAACATAGGTTCTATACGGATTATGCTTTAAGAAAATGGCAGCCTTTAAAAGAAAAAAATCTCATTTTGATTCAGAAAAAAATAAGCAAACAGGAATTGAAAGCTGCAGAAGAACTTGAAAAAGAAACCAAAAAAAGTGAAAAAGTTGAAAAACCAGATCGAGGCGTTGATACATTATTTCGTGTTACGCTTGGAAATCATACCCGTTTAAGCGGAATTGCCGATAGTAAAGCGAATATTTTATTATCTGTAAATGCCATTATTATTTCGATTGCACTTTCATCTATCATTCCAAAATTAGACAGTCCGAAAAATGCACATTTAGTTATCCCGACATTTATTATGCTGATGTCGAGTGTAATCACTATTATTTTTGCGATCCTTTCTACAAGACCAAAAGTAACATCGGGTGTTTTTACAAGAGAAGATATCGAGAATAAAAAGATTAATTTATTGTTTTTTGGAAATTTCTACAAAATGCCTTTAGAAGAATACGACTGGGCTATGAACGAAATGATGAAAGACCGCGATTATCTTTATTCAAACATGATTAAAGATTTATATTATCTGGGATTGGTTTTACAGCGAAAATATAACCTGCTCCGTATTGCGTACAACCTATTTATGTTTGGAATTATTGTTACTGTAATTGCGTTTGTAATTGCATTTAAGTCGATTTAAATTTTAAAACGTATAAAAATTAGACGCGGATTATACGGATTCGCTTCGCGAAGACGCGGATAAAAACAGATTTTTTATGTATTTATATAAATCCGTATAATCCGCGTTCTATTTTTATAAAATTTGACTATAAGAAAAAGCTCAACTTTTAGTTGAGCTCATCTAATAAATCCTGATAGGTAATTTTCTTTATTTTCGAATTATTTACGTTATTAATTACTTTTACACGAATCGCTTTTAAACCAGAAACTCCCTGAAGATCTTCAACTTCAAATTGTTCAATTGATGGTTCCAAAACTTTCTTGTGCTGCAAATATTTGATGTATTTTAAATATTCTGCCTCTTCACTGTTTTGAGAGTAAACGATTGTAATTTTCTCTTTTTCAGTAATTCTTTCAGTTGTTCCTTTAATGTTCGATTTGTCGATACGTTTTTTAACGACTTCATATCTTGCATTATAAGTTCCGTCAACGTCGAAACGTTTTTCATCCATTCTAAAACGGATAGAAAGCGGCGAACTGAAAACCAAAATCAGCGAAGTAACATCTAATTCATACGGAAGCGATTCCTTAAGCTGATGATGCTCTAATTCCATTTCGCATAAAGTCTGTAACTGCCACAAACGTAAATTGTGCAGGTACATAATGTCAAACGGTTTTGTTGGCGAAATCGAAGCTCCAATATATAAGTTATGCTCAACACCATCCGTTTTAAAACGTTCGTAATAATGCGGATAAATTTGCTGCGCTTCAACCTGTTTTTTGTCTAATACAGAAGCCAGCCTTTTATTGATAATCGACATTGCATTGTCAAACTTCTTTCTTTCCTGATAAAACATTCCGGTTTTTTCATCCAGACTTTCAAAGTACAACTCTTCTAACTTTTTATTTTTAGCATTGTCTTTGGTATTTTTCAATATCGGATGAATTTCATCTTCAATATAACGCTGAATATGCTGTTCCATATCTGCTTTTAGCGGAAAATCCAATTCACTTCGAAGAGATTCCAATTCAAATTTTCTTTGCTCTAAAAGTACCAGATTTGAATTCGGTTTTTGATTATCGAAAATTTCCAAAAGAGCAGTAAGCTGATTTTTCAAGTCGATTTTAACCGTTTCATTTCGGTGTTCAGATGAACCTTTAATATCAATTTGTCCGTATAATGGGAATACATTTTTAAATACAATTTCCTTAAAAATATAATCTTTAGTGTGATTTATATTTTGGAAATAGTTTTGAGATTCTTTTCTGAATTTCCAATAAACGCTTGGGTGAATCGTAGTATATTCACGCTGAATAATAGCTTCAACCTGATGCTGCATATCTGTATTATAGCGATCAATAGTATCTGTTAAATACGGTAAAACCAATTCTAATTTAGTCGCATTTACACTGTTTAATTCGCGTATATTATCAGAAACCAATTCGACAACGCCCAATAAATGGTCGTCTTTTATAACTGGAGCAAAAACACAGCTTTGAATTCCTTGTTTCAATAAATGCTCACCAAGTTTTTGGTTTGAAGATTCTTCGATAAATTTTTTCACGTTTGAAATTACAAACGGTTCCTTTTTATCTAAAAGATTTTCAAATGAACATCCAAAAAATGCGTTTTTACAATCCACTTCCTGAGCAGATGAAAGTAAAAAACTCTGCATTTGGTTGTCAAATTTTATTGGTCGTATAAATTTTTCTTCCTCAGGGTTATAGATAATAAAACCAACTTTTAAACTCGGAATTTTAAAAATAGATCTAAAGATGTTCTCTATAATTTCTGTAGAGGCAACTCTTGAAGTTTCTGGTTTTAAAAGATTACTTTTTAAATTAGAGATTGCACTTTCTGTAGTTGCATCAAATAAAGAAACAATTCCGAAGCCTTTTAAAATCCAGCTTCTTGGCGGAAATTTAGATTTCCATAAATCAATATCGTTATAATTATCAATCAAAACATCAATATCGTCCTGTGTAAGCTGTGGTGCATTCTCTGTAGGTGTGATTTCCATGAAATCGGCATTGTACAGAATACGATAATGTTTTTCTACACCTTCTTCATCCGGAATATCGTAGAAAAAAGGTTTATTAAAATCAATATTTTGACGATAATAAGCGCTTAAAATCAAACAGCAGTTATTGATATAGAATTGGTGATCATCAAAATCACGAATTTCCATGTAAAACTCATCACCGGCATTACGTAAAATTTTCTTGAAACGCTCTGTATAATTAAATGATATATTTTGAAAAGGTATTGTTATGGCTTTTATTTCATTGTTTGTTAAAGCCGTAGGGAATAAGTCAGCAGCAATGTTTTTAATTAAAGCTTCATTATCCTTAATAGTGCTGTAATCGCGAATTCCTGTTCTGAATTCCGGATACGCTTCAATTTCTTTTAAAATCGCTTTGGCGTAGTTAGATCGGTAATCAACATTAGATAAAGCAATCTGCTCAAAAGATTCAATTAGTTTATGAAATGAGATTATCGTTTCGAAAGGACTTTCGGTTGGTAAAAGACGATCCATCTGTTTTTTGTTTTTAGAATTACAAAATTAAGCATAAATTAAGAATTGGCGACATTTTACGATTTGTTTCGTTTATAGTTTCATAGGTATAAACCCTTATAAAATGGCACTTTTAGAAGTAAATAATTATTTTAACAAAAAATTAACTTTATAAATAACGGAACGATCGTTCCGTTATTGTATCTTTGTACCATAATAATTGAATAATCAATAACTTAAATAACAAACAAAATGAAAAATTTAGAAAACAAAGTAGCTATTGTAACAGGAGGAAATAGTGGAATTGGATACGCAGCAGCAGCTGATTTAGTATCAAAAGGAGCAAAAGTAATTGTAACAGGAAGAAACAAAGAAGCTTTGGCAAAAGCCGAAACAGAATTGAACGTTACCGGAATTGTTGCAGATCAATCTGATTTAAAATCAATTGATAGTTTAGTAGAACAAGTAAAAGCACAATTCGGAAAAGTGGATATTTTATTTTTAAATGCAGGAGTTGCCTCTTTTGCTCCGGTAGATTCAGCTTCAGAAGAACATTATGACAGTATTATGAATGTGAATGTAAAAGGAGTTTATTTTACAGTTCAAAAAGTATTACCAATCCTGAATGATGGAGGTTCTATAATTTTTAATACTTCGATCAATGCTCATGTTGGTATGCCAAATTCTAGTGTATATGCAGCAAGCAAAGCAGCAGTATTATCTTTAAATAAAGTATTCGCTACAGAATTAGCACCAAGAAAAATTAGAGTAAATGCTGTTTCTCCTGGTCCGGTTGAAACACCGCTTTACGGAAAACTAGGTTTAGAAAAAACAGAAGTAGAAGGTTTTGGAGCTGTTTTAGGAGAAAAAATATTATTGAAACGTTTTGGTCAGGCTTCTGAGATTGCAAAAACAGTTAGTTTCCTTGCTTCAGATGATGCATCGTTTATTACAGGAACTGAAATTGTTGTTGATGGCGGACTTACGGTAAACGCTGTAGTATAATTTTTTCGACCTATTCAGGAACGATTGTTCCATTTAATTCTTATATTTGTAAAGAAATTTAATTTTGATGTCATGGCTAGAACGAAGGAATTTAATGAAGATCAGGCTTTAGATAAAGCAATTGAAATTTTTTGGCACAAAGGTTATAACGGGACATCTGCCCAGGATTTGGTAACACATTTAGGTTTAAGCCGCTCTAGTTTGTATGATACTTTTGGCGACAAGCAAAAACTGTTTTCAAAGTCTTTACAACGTTATCAGCAACAGAATCAAGATGCTGTAAAAGAGCTTTTGGATAAATCTGAAAATGTCAAAGAAACTCTGCATGCTATTTTTAAACAAGCGGTTATAGAAAGCCTCGAAGATAGAATTACAAAAGGCTGTTTTATGGTAAATTCTTCGGTAGAGTTGGCTATGCACGATGAAGAAATTGCTAAGATTGTAAAAAGCAACAGCCAGACAATGGAAGAAGTTTTTACAAATGCAGTAAAAAAAGGGCAGCAGGCTGGACATATTTCAAAACAGTTAGATGCGAAAATCTTAGCCCGATTCATCTTTAATAACTATTCCGGAATTAGGGTTTTGGCCCGCGCCGGAGAAAGAGATAAACAAGTTTATGATGATATTGTAAAAGCAGTTTTTTCTCTTTTATAATATCGAAAATAAGAACAATAAAAAAATGGCAATTACATTTTGTAACTGCCATTTTTTGTTTTAAGTAAGTAATAGAAAATGAAAACTTCTTAGCTTTTTTCTTCTTTATTGAAATACACTAAGTAGTAATACATTTGTTTTTCTTCATCCCAGCCTTTTTCAACAAATTTTTCTGCACTTTCTGGATTGATAAAATCCATTTTAATCTGAATGTGAGTATCTAGGTTAATTACGTTTTTAATCGATTTTCTGGCGTCAGAAACTGCTGCGTTGGCAATTGGGAATGAGGTTACATCTTCGATGCTGTATTTTTCTCCTTTATCAACTTTATAGTTTTTGAATTCAGGAATCAAGTCTGGATTGTCTAATACTTCATTCAGGAAATTTTGCTCTTCAAACTGATCATTTTTAGCAAAATAATTCACAGATCGGTTCATAAACATTACTTCCTCTTTTTTGTCTTCTGCTGGTAAAACTACATCTTTTGCGAAGTTCTGGCAGAATTTCAAGTATTTTTTAGTGATGAAGTTCTCATCTTCAAAAGCATCTACAGATAAAAAATGTTCTAACCAATAACGCGCGTCGTAACGGTTGCTGTCTACAGTTAGAATTTTGTACCCTTCTTCTTTTTTATAATTAAAAATCAAACATCCTTTATCTAATTTGCTCAGGTTGATTCCTTGCTGCAAAATCATTTCAAGGTTGCTGTTTTTTTCTTCAAATTGTAAAAAGTCTGACTGCAATTCGCTTTTAAAAATTCCGATTGCGTCAACTACATTATTATCAATACTTAAGTTTGTTAAGTACGTTACATAAACCTCTCCGTTTTTAATATGCGGATGATTCGACTGTTCAAATAAATGTGTCGTGATTTTTTTTGAAATCTCCTGTAAATTAGAAGGATTAGTAAAAATCTCCGTCGCATATTTAAACATATCGTTGTAATCCAAGTCCACTTCGTGCGCAAACTGATAATAGTTTTCTTCTTTCTCTCTAAAAGGTTTAAAGAAGTACTCTTTTATCAAAGGCACAATTTCATCATTTAGATTAAATGGCTGCTCTGATAAAAAAATAGCTTCGTTACGGCTTTTGTTCCCTACGCGGTGTATCGCAAGCGTCTCGATGTGGGTGTTGAATAGGTTTATCATATATTTTAGGTTCAGAGTTGCAGAGGTTCAAAGGGACAAAGGTTATTTTCTGTCTTTTATTTTTCTTATAAAAGAGCTTAACATTCGTTCTATTTCTCTGCTTTCTCCATTTATTTTATTGAATTGATACTTGGTTATATATTTTAAATTGAATGAAATTTCAAGCTGAGTCTGCATTTCAAACAGTGATGAAATTGAAATATTTAAGAATCTCAAATAATCATTATTTCCGTCTCTTCCGTATCCCTCAGCAATATTACTCGGTATTGATATTGAACATCTTCTAATTTGTGAAGATAGTCCATAAATTTCTTCTTTCGGGAATGAATTTGTTAATTGGTAAATTTCGGTAACTAAGTTCATTGACTTCTGCCAAATCAAAAGATCTCTAAAAGTATTCATATTTTGTATTTAAAAATAAAACACAAAAATAAAAATATTCCTACAATAAGAAATCGGAGATTCTAAAGAAAAAACCTCTGAACCTTTGTAACTTTGAACCTCTGTCCCTCAAAAAGATCAATTCCAATTTTCCTCAAATCCATAATCTTCAAAGCTGTCGTCGCCTTCGAACATATCAAGATCATCTTCGTCTAAATCATCTTCAAATTCTCCGTAGATATCGTTGTGCATATCATCTGCTTCGAAGTTTTTTTCAAGTGCTTCGTCTGGCATTTCTCCGTGAGAGAATAAAGTTTCAGGATATGTTGCCCCAATTGCTTCATCTTCAATTGCAGCTAGTTCAACTAAGAAAGTCCACATGCTGATGAAATCATAAACGTAGATAATCTTCGTATTTTCTTTATCTAAAATGCTAGACAATGGATAATCGTTCATGGTTCTTTGTTCACCCGGAACATCGCCAGTATCAAAAAGAGGAATTTCATCTTCCTGATTCCAAGTCTCGTCACAAGTATAAAATGAAGCAACTTCTGATCCGTCAAAACCAAAAGCGTTGAAGATCGCATTGTGTAAATCCTCAAGCGTATCGTCTTCAAGAATAGCAATGTCTCTAAAAATATCTTCTTCGGCGTCTAGAATTACTCTAAATTTATAAACCATAATCTTTGTTTTTATTGAGAGGTCAAAGGTAAAATATAAAAAACGAAATACGAATTGTGAATTACGATTTGTTGAAAATATTTTTCTCTTGTAAAGAAGAGAGGGAAATCAATTGTCAGGCTGAGCGAAGTCAATTGTCAGGCTGAGCGAAGTCGAAGCCCAGATCCAATAGGAGCGCCCTTCGACTTCGCTCAGGGTGACAACCGTATATTCTACATTCCTGCAAGGTTTTCAAAACCTTGTAGGTTTTAATAATTATCAAAGAATATAGCCAAAATTATACCTACAAGGTTTTGAAAACCTTGCAGGAGAATACGAGGAAACATTTACTTCCCAATCAATCTCTTTCTAATTTTATGATAATGTTTGTGGTAAGTACTATGATTAGGATAACTTCTGCTAGAAGTCATATTATTAAAAATCAAAGCCGTTAAAAGTAAAATAAGTACACCGCTTAAAACTGGAGAAAGCACATACATATATCCCAAACCTTTTACTTTTTCTGTTCCAATAACAGCGATTAAAGCCGTTGCGCCTCCAGGTGGGTGAAGCGTTTTGGTAATCTGCATTAAAATTATGGCAAGAGAAACGGCTAATGGTGCAGCGATATACATAATATCCGGAACCAGTTTGTGAACGGTTACACCAACTAGAGCAGAAATTACATGTCCGCCAACTAAATTTCTGGGCTGAGAAAACGGACTCTGAATAATTCCGTAAACCAAAACGCTCGAAGCTCCAAAAGAACCAATTAAATAAACGGCATCGCTTCCAGAAAAATGTAAAGACTGTACATAAGCCAAAATCCCAATTCCGACAAACGATCCTAAAAACGACCAAAAATGTTCCTTATAATCAATTAAAGTTTCTTTATAAAGAATGTAACGTGTTTTGCGATAGCTTCTTTTAATTTTAGGAGTTGGCATAATAATATAATCTGTGGCTATATAATTTATTTCGTTAAGCTTGGGGCATAACTATATACAGTATAAGGATAAAGCGTTTTTGCGGTGTATTTTGAAATTAAACAAACAACAAGAATTGGTAAAAACAATGTATAATCGTTTGTTAATCCACATACTAGGAATATTGCTGTAAACGGAGCATGAATACTGGCACTCAAAACTGCTGCCATTCCGATAATCATAAAATTAACCGGAATTACATTTACATGGAAAAAACTGTTTAAAACCGAAGCCAATAATAATCCTAAAAAAGCCCCAATAAACAGACTCGGAGCAAAAACGCCGCCATCGCCGCCAGAAGCTAATGTTATAGAAGTTACAATTGGTTTTAGAATTAAAATTCCGATGAATGTTAAAGCTAATGTTATCGTTAATGGAATTTGTGCCGAATTTCCGAAAATGCCTTTTATAGCGTGATAACCTTCGCCATATAATTGAGGGAAAATAAATAACGAAATACTTAAAACAGCTGAACCGATAATAATTTTATAATAATGAGTTCCGATTTTTCCAAATTGAGATTTAAAAAACAATACACATTTGGTTAAGTAAACCGAATTCATTCCGGCTAAAACTCCTAAAAGAATAAAATACGGAATCGCTTTTAAATGCCAGGTTACAATAGAAACCGCAAACAAAGGTTCTTCATTTAAAATAGAAAGTAAACTAAAAGCAATGGAAACCGCAATAACATTTGAAATGATAAAAGCACGTGTCACTTTTCTTGAAATAACTTCAAGGGCAAATAAAACTCCCGCAATTGGACTGCTGAAAAGTGCTGTAACTCCGGCAGCAACTCCGGCGCAGATTAATTCTGTTTTATATTGACGGAAAACATTTTCTTTTTCGTGTGCAACTGAACCAATTGTGGCTGTGGCAACTACAGTAGAAACTTCGATTCCGGTAGAGCCTCCAAAAACTACAGTAAGTAATCCGTTGATAAAGTGTGATGGAATTTTATAAGATGGAAGATTTTTTGTGGTTTGTGTGCTTTCAAAAACTTCTTTGATTCCTTTGTTTTCTTTTTTCTTAAAAAGATATTGTCTCAGAAAATAAATTACAGATAATCCGAAAACCGGAAAAAGGATGTAAAACAGTGGGTTTACCGAAACTTGATGAAAGAAGATTTCTTCGTAATACTCTGTGATTTTTTTAAGTGAAATTCCGAGGAAGGCAGAAAGGAAGCCAATTAAAATAGAAACAATAACTAATTTTCGGAACTTAATGAATTGATGATTTTTTTTGATTTGCGCCGTTTTGTTCATCAGAAGTAAATTTGATTCGCACTTTTTTTATGCGGATTACAAAATTAAGAATCAAATTCGGTTTTTTATAGCAAATATTCATTTTAATGTGTTAAAACTGATAAAAACAGGAAAATTCTTGCAGTGTGTTTTTCTTTGAATATTGCTTATTTAGGAGCAAAGGTTCAAAGGAGCAGAGGTTCAAAGTTTTTACTAGCTTAAAATTATTAAAGAAAATAAATTGCCTCTAGCTTTAGCTGGGGGAATAAAATTTGAATAGAAAAAGGCTTTAGCCGAAAATGTATGTTTGGCTAAAGCCTCTCAAGCTTGGCTTTTTAAATCATCCAGCTAAAGCTGGACGAAATTGAAATATTCCTTTATACACGAAGGTAAAAACAGCATTTATACTTATTTTTAAAAGAAAACTTTGTGCCTTAGTGCCTTCGTGGCAAAAAAACTTATCTCTCATAAAACTCTATCGGCAATAAATCAGGATCTGCGATAAAAGTAAAACGTTTTTGAGTCGTTTCATCAATTCTGATAGGTTCTGATTCTATGTTTTTTGAAGTTAAAAAAGCAACAGTTTCATTTAGATTAATTACTTCAAATGCTAAATGACGCAATCCAACGGCTTCTGGTCGTGAAGGTCTTTTTGGTGGATCTGGGAATGAAAATAATTCAATTACATAAATTCCATTTAAAGCCAAATCTAATTTATACGACTGGCGCTCTTCTCTGTAAATTTCTCTTATAATCGTCAAGCCTAAAATTTCGGTATAAAAGGTTTTTGATTTTTGATAATCAGAGCATAAAATGGCAATATGGTGAACTTTATTTAGGGTAAGCATTATTTTTTTGATTCAGGTTCTTGATTTAATTTTCGGATTACTTTTGCCGGATTTCCAACAGCTAATGAATTGTCAGGAATGTCTTTTGTTACAACAGATCCGGCGCCAATAACACAGCCTTTTCCAATTGTCACGCCCGGACAAATAACAGAATTTCCGCCAATCCAGCAATCGTCTCCAATTGTAACTGGATAAGCATTTTCCAGAGATTTTCTTAATTCAGCGTCAAGCGGATGCGATGCTGTATAAATTTGAACATTTGGCGCAATAAATACATTGGAACCAATATTTACAGGCGCACAATCCAGAACAACGCAATTCACATTAAAATAAACGTTTTCTCCACAAAAAATATTATAACCGTAATCACAATGAAAAGGCGGTTCGATATAAAAACCGGCTCCAGTATTGGGAATCAGCTCTTTTAAAATTTCTTTTGCTTTTTTAGTTACTCTGTATTCTTTTACATTTAAACTGTGCAAAAGATTTTTTGCAGTTCGGCGGCCTTTTACTAATTCCGGGTCAAAAGCGTTGTAATATTCACCCGAAATCATTTTTTCTTTTTCAGTTTTCATTATAAGGTATTACATTTTCGTCTTGGCAATTTTCTCATGAATTTTTACAGTTTCCTGCAAAGCTGCGGTGCAGTACCAAGGCGTTAATTCGGCTTCGAGTAAATTGGCTTTTATGGCAGGATCTGTTGCTACGAGTGCTTTTGCTTCGTCAACAGTTTCTACGTTAAAAATATAAATGCCTCGATAATTTCTATCATTTTTCATAAAAGGTCCGGCAACAACGAGTTTTCCTTCTTTTACCAATTTGCCAATGTTTGCCATATGTCCTTCAAACAACTTTTTGGTTTCTTCTTTTGAAGCCGTTGTATTGGTTCCCGATTTTAAAAGACAGAAGACATATTTCTTCATTCCGTATTCATCGGCATTCAGAGATTTTGCCAGATTTTCATCGAATTTGACTTCAGTTTCTTGTGAAAAACCAATTGCAGTCATCAATAAAAAAACGAGTAATAAGAAGGATTTTTTCATAATTAATATTTTAAAGAAGTTTTTTCAAAATCACAATCTGTCCCAAATGATAAACGTCATGCTGAATGATTCCGTGAATATCTTCATAAAAATTATGATTATTATTTTGATCTATTTTCTCAAAATCCGCATCATTAAAATTACTCAAACAATCATTCCACATTTCCTGAGATTTTGCCAGACTTTGCAATGATTGTTCCCAGGCCGGCTCTGATGAATCTAAAATGGGTACAAAATAATTATGATCGGGAGTTGTGATTATTTCACCCTGAACACGTTTTAATATGTTTCTTCTCCATTGTATTAGGTGATTGACAATTTCCCAAATCGTGTTTAAATTAGGGTTGATTTTTTTATAAGCCTGAGCCGCAGTTACATCTTTTAGAGTATCTGCTAAGGTAACTTCAAGCCACGGATTTCCATTATAAATGGATTGATACAAATTCGAAACTCTTTTACTTTCTGACATGATTAACGATGTTTTTCAATTTCTAGCTAAGATACAAATTAGTATTTTACAACTCATCCTTAAAATTCTACAATTGGGTTATTATATATTTTTTAACAGGAAATGTTAAAATACATTTGCCTCATCAAAAACCAGTATTATGAAAACCAGAATTACTTTTATTTTATTATTACTAAGCACTTTTACTTTTGCACAAAATGTTATCTCAGGAAAAGTTTTGGACCAAAAAGGAAAACCAGTTGCCGGAGCAAATATTTATATAGACGGAACTTACGATGGAGCAACAAGTTCTGAAACTGGAGATTTCTCTTTTGAAACTTCTTCAACAGGAAATCAATTTTTAGTAGTAAGCTTTTTACTTTTCGAAACTTTCAAAAAAGAAATTGACGTTGTCAATTATAAAGATCAAATAGTAAAGCTGAGAGAAAATGTAAACACTCTTGATGCCGTTGTCATTACAGCCGGAACTTTAGAATCTGGAGATAAAGCAAGAGTTTCGGTTTTAAAACCTTTAGATATTGTTACAACAGCAGGTTCTGCCGGAAATATTATAGCGGCTTTACAGACTTTGCCGGGAACACAAAGCGTAGGCGAGGACGGACGTTTGTTTGTTCGTGGAGGAGAAGCGAGCGAAACACAGACTTTTGTTGACGGAATTCGCGTGGCACAACCTTACGGAGCAACAACCAATAATTTACCAACAAGAAGCCGTTTTTCTCCTTTCTTATTCAGCGGAATTGCTTTTTCTACAGGAGGTTATTCGGCAGAATATGGTGAAGCTTTATCAAGTGTTTTACTTTTAAATACACAGGATGAAGCAGATCATAATAAAACAGATATTGGTTTAATGACCGTTGGTTTGAGTTTAGGAAATACTCAAAAATGGACAAAAAGTTCGTTAAGCGTAAATATGGCTTATATTAATTTAGCGCCTTATCAAGCAGTAATTCCACAAAATGTTGACTGGAATAATCCATATCAATCTCTTGGCGGAGAAACAGTTTATCGATACAATTTTACAAACGGAATTTTTAAATTATATGCAGCTTTTGATTCTGAAAAATTCGATTTGAATCAGAAAAACATCAATTTCGAAAATCCAATAAGAACAGATTTAAACAATAATAACTTTTATTTAAACTCGTCTTATAAAGGAACTTTTGGAACAGGATGGCAGTTAACGTCTGGAATTAGTTATGGTTACAGCAAAAACAAAACGAAATACGATATCAACGATATTAATACAGATGAAAATGCAGCGCAGTTGAAATTGAAATTGGGAAAGAAAGTTTCGAACTATTTCAAATTGTCTTTTGGAGCAGATTATTTTATTACCAAATTCAATGAAAACTTTGATGACAATATTTCTGTTGAGGTGAAAAACGGATATGATTCTAACATTTTTGCAGCTTATACAGAAGCAGATATTTTATTCTCTAAAAAACTGGCAATGAAAGTTGGTTTAAGATATTCTAACAACAGTTTATTAAATGAAAATAATATTGCACCAAGAGCATCATTAGCTTATAAAGTTTCAAAAAGCAGTCAGTTTTCATTTGCTTACGGAGACTTTTCTCAAACGCCTGTTGTTGATTATATTAAGTATTCAAAATACCATCAGTTTGAAAGCGAAAAAGCACAGCATTATATTTTAAATTATCAGTTTACACAGCCGGGGCAAACTTTTAGAGCCGAAGCTTATTATAAAGATTACACCAATTTAGTGCAATACGATACAAGAGATATTCAGTACAATTCGGTTTTCAATAATAACGGAAAAGGGTATGCAAAAGGATTGGATTTATTTTGGAGAGACAGCAACTTGTATAAAAACTTAGAATATTGGATATCCTATTCTTATATCGATTCAGAAAGACAATATAAGAATTTCCCAGCAATGGCAACGCCGAGTTTTATTGCAAACCACACATTGTCTGTTGTAACGAAATATTTTATTACAGACTGGAAATCACAAATTGGATTTACAAACAGTTACAGTTCAGGTCGTCCGTACAATGATCCAAATCAAACACAATTCATGAACGGAAAAACTAAATCATACAATAGTTTGAGTTTTAACTGGGCGTATTTATTGACAACACAAAAAATCCTTTATTTCTCAGTTTCAAACCTTTTGGGAACACAGAATATTTTTGGATATGATTATGCAAAATTACCAGATCCAAACGGAGTGTATAACAGACAAGCGATTACACCAACCGCAGACCGATTTTTCTTCGTAGGTTTCTTCTGGACCATCAGCCAGAATAAGAGTGAGAATCAGTTGAAAAATCTTTAGTTTGAGGTTCAGAGGTTCAAAGTGACAAAGGTTCATAGGTTTTTGAAATGATAATTTTTTAAGTTTTTTAGAATAAAAACCTTTGTTGCTTTGCACCTCTGGACCTTTGCACCTTAAAAAGAAACAATTCAGCAGCAAAAATCAACAACTCAGTATCATTTAATTTTAAAACAGTAAAATCAGATATACTTTTGAAGTATAAATTAAAAGGTACAAAGAAACAAAGGGACAAAGGTTCAAAGTTTTTTAGAATGTCAATAATAAGAAAATCAAACCTTTGTCCCTTTGCAACTCTGAACCTTTGAACCAAAAAAAAAAGAGTTTTAATCATCAACAAAAAAACTTAGAACCTTTGTCACTTAGAATCTTAGAACCTTAAAAAAAAGAACCATGACCAAAATTATTACAATTACAATGTTATTTATCTGCAGCTTAATGTCTGCTCAAAATGTAAAATTAACTGTTGCTGTTTCTCGTTTAAAAAATAATGCAGGAATTGTAAAAGTAGGTTTGTATAACTCAGACGGTACATTTCTTAAAACGACTTACAAAAGCCTTGCTTCTGAAATTAAAAATAATGAAGTTACCGTAACATTTGACAATCTTCCGGCGGGAGAATATGCAATTACAACGTATCACGATGAAAACAATAACGGAAAACTGGATAAAAACGTGATGGGAATCCCTTCAGAAGATTATGCAGCTTCAAACAATGCTAAAGGATTTATGGGGCCGCCTGCCTATAAAGATGCTAAATTTGTTCTTGATAAAGATTCAAAAATTGAAATTATATTATAAATAGTAACTAACAAACAAATTAATTAACCATTTAAATTACTTATAAAATGAAAAAAATCATCACTTTAATCGCATTATTTGTTGTTGTAATAAGTTCAGCTCAAACTCAATTTGAACAAGGAATGACTAAAGCCTTTGCACTTTGGAAAGAAGGAAAAAATACAGAAGCTTCGGCATTATTTGAAAGAATTGCTTCTGCTGATAAAACCAGTTATCTGCCAAATTATTATATTGCTTTAATGAATGCAACAGCGGTTTTTACTGAAAAAGATAAAACAAAAATCGATTTGTTATTGACAAAAGCGCAAGATGCATTAGATGTTGAATTTATTAAAGATCAAAACAATGCTGAACTTTATGCTTTGCAAGCTTTAATTTATACAGGATATGTTGTGGCTGACCCAATGACAAACGGAATGAAATATTCGGCTAAAGTAATGGAAGCTTACGCAAAAGGAAAAGCGATCGACCCAAACAACCCAAGAATTGTTTTTGGCGAAGCTGATTACCAATTAGGCGGTGCAAAATGGACAGGTGTTGATACAAAACCACTTTGTGCTCAAGTTGATAAAGCTATAGAACTTTTTGCTGCTTTTAAACCAGAAACTCCTTTTTCTCCTAAATGGGGATTAGACAGAGCTTTAGAAGCTCAAAAAAATTGTAAAAAATAAAACTAATATAAGCTACATTATTATAATGAAAGACAATAGAAATGTATATGCAGATTTAAAAAGCGGAACCATAGTTTCGTTTAAGATTTCTATGATCTTTACCGTAATATTTTCAGCTTGTTTAGGAGATGACTTAAATGTACAAAACGTTCTTATTACTTTTTTTATAAGCTGTCTTTATTCTTTTCTGGTAGGTTTTGGTAACGGATATATTAATGTACTGTTAGACAAAAAATGGGATTGGTTAGAGCAGACAAACTTAAGAGTATATTACGGAATTCTGGTTACAGTTTTGTACACGGTTCCGGTAGTTTTAGGAATAAATTATTACATCTATGTTATTCTTCAAAACGTTTCGTTAGAAAAGTTTTTCAGCGAACGAATGATTTGGGTGCATCTGTTTTATATCATGCTGGCTTTAGCGGTTTCTACTTTTATGCAGGCGCGAAGCTTTATGGTAAAATGGAAACAAGCATCAAAATTTGAAATCACGCAGCAAAAGATTATTGCGGGAACGGCAAGTGCTAAATTCGAGAGTTTAAAAAACCAGATTGACCCGCATTTTCTTTTTAATAGTTTAAATGTTCTTAGTTCTTTAATTGAAGAAAATCCGGATAATGCACAGCGTTTTACGACTTCATTATCTAAAATTTACCGATATGTTTTAGAACAAAAAGATAAAGAATTGGTTTCGGTAGAAGATGAATTGTCGTTTGCAAAAACGTACATGAATTTACTGAAAATGCGTTTTGAGAATAGTTTGTTTTATGAATTACCTTCAGTAGATATTAACCCAGACGCAAAAGTGGTTCCGTTATCGTTACAGCTTCTGCTTGAAAATACAGTAAAACATAATGTAGTAAGTGAGCAAAAACCACTGCACATCAGGATTTTTATTGATGGAGATTATTTAGCCATTCAAAATGATTTTCAAAAGAAAGAAGTGTTACAGGACAGGCAAGGCGTTGGATTGCAAAATATTGTAAACCGCTACGAAATTGTAACGAACAGGAAAGTTATAGTAGAACAAAACGAGAAAAATTTCACGGTTAAGATTCCAATTTTAACCAAACAAATTACAGTTATGGAAACAAGTGCAGATTATAGCGACGAAACTAAAGCTTATTTCAGAGCAAAAAAGAGAGTTGAGGAATTAAAAGGATTTTATGCAAACGTAATTTCTTATTGTTGTGTGATTCCGTGCTTAATTTTTGTAAATTTAACGTACTCTCCTGGATTTCAATGGTTTTGGTTTTCGGCTTTAGGTTGGGGATTTGGAGTTGTGATGCATGCTTTTAAAGTATTTGGATACAGCTCTGATTGGGAAGAACGAAAAATTAGAGAGATTTTAGAAAAAGAAAACCAACAGAAAAACTGGAAATAATCATGGAAACGAATCATACAAAAGGAGAACGTTATTATGAAGCTCAGAAAAAAGTGGCTGAAATTAAGAAGTTTTATCAGCATTTAACGGTTTATCTTCTTTGTAATCCCATTGTAATTGTAGTAAATCTTATGACTTCGCCAGGTTATTTATGGTGTTTATATTCTGTACTGGGATGGGCAGTTCCGATAATTTTACACGGAATGAAAGCTTTTAATTTCTCTCCAATTTTTAATAAAGACTGGGAAGAACGAAAAATTCAGGCAATTTTAGACAAAAAAAATCCAAAACAAAAATGGGAGTAATCATGGAAAACAATTCTACTAATAATATCGAAGAAAATGAATTACAGCAATTAGCAAGTAAAAAAGTAGCTAAACTGAAATCATTTTATAAATATACATTTTTTTACATCATTGCTTTAATTGTTTATGTTTTAAAAGAATATACAGAACTGCCTTTGCATTCTTTCCCTTTTCAATTTATAAACGGAGTTGTAATGAGTCTTTGGACGGCAGTTTACATTAGTTGTGTAATTGATATGGTGGTTTCTTTTAAATTTCTTGGTCGAGAATGGGAAGAACGAAAGTTAAGAAGCCTCTTAGAAAAGAAAAATAAAGTACAAAAATGGGAGTAATCATGGAAACGAATTGTAACAACGAACATGAAAGATTTGAGTTTGAGCAAATCTTTAGAAAAAAAGTAGTTAGACTCAGATCCTTTTATATTCATGCTTTAATGTTTGGAGCAGGATTGGCAGTTTTTGTGTTAAAGGAATATTATGGAGCTCCGTTGAACTTTTTTCCGTTAAACTTTTTAAACGATGTTGTAATGGTAATTTGGAGTTCGGTATTTGTATGTTCTGCAATTGATTTATTTGTTTCGTTTAAAATTCTTGGAAACGAATGGGAAGAACGCAAGCTGAAAAGTATTTTAGAGAAAAGACAAAAAAAACAAAAATGGGTATAATCATGGAAATAAAATATAACGAAGAAGACAGATACTATCTTGCAAAAAAGAAAGTAGAAAATATAAAAGGTTTTTATGCTAATCTTACCTCTTATATTGGTGTAAATATTATTTTGATTGTCATTAATTTATGGACATCACCAGAATATTTATGGTTTTTCTGGCCCTTATTGTGGTGGGGAGTTGGAGTTCTTTTTCACGGATTAAAGGTTTTTGAAGTATTTCCGGTTTTAGGTAAAGATTGGGAAGAAAGAAAAATCAAAGAACTGATGGAAAAAGAAAAAGAGAATAAAAATAAATGGCAATAATTTAATTCAAATAAAAATGGGACGATTTAGAAGACGCATGTACGAAGACTATGCACATGAATTTAGTACAGATGAAAGTTACAATATCGCATACAGAAAAGTAAAAAGAATAAAAGGCTTTTATTCGCATTTGAAAGTTTATCTTATAGTAAATGCGATTATCATTATTTCTAGTTTGAATAGCAGAGGCTTTATAGGAAGTCATTTTGAAATTAGAGGTTTTAGAGATTGGGAAATTTTTTCAACGGCGTTTTATTGGGGAATTGCTTTAGCCATTCATGCATTTTCAGTTTTTGGACCTGATCTTTTTTTCAATAAAGAGTGGGAGGATAAAAAAATTAAAAAATATATGGAGAAAGAAGTTCAGAATAAGAATAAATGGGAGTAATTTTAAATTATATTTTTTTTCAAATTTTGCACATTAGTCAATGACCACATTAATTATAGAAGACGAAAAACCCGCTGCGCGATTGTTGCAGCGAAAGCTTGAAAAGTTAGATATTGCTGTAAAAACAATGTTACATTCTGTAGAAGAATCCCTTCATTGGTTTAGCAATAACGATCATCCGGATTTGATTTTTCTGGATATTCAATTGTCAGATGGTTTATCGTTTGAAATTTTTGAAAAAATAGATATCAAAAGCGCCATTATTTTTACAACAGCTTATGATGAATATGCCTTAAAAGCATTCAAATTAAACAGTATTGATTATCTCCTCAAACCAATTGACGAAGACGATCTGGAAGTGGCGGTTACTAAATTTAAAACGCGCTTGCCAAAACCAAGTTCAGAAACTCAAAATCTGCAGCTTGACTTTGAACAGATCCGCCAAATGCTGTCAAATCCTTTTGAGAAAGTTTATAAAAAACGATTTACGGTTAAAATTGGTCAGCATTTAAAAGTAATTACTACAGAAGAAATTGAATGTTTTTTTAGTGAAAACAAAGGAACTTACATTCATACCTACGACAATCGAAACTACTTAATAGATTCGACTTTAGAGATTCTGGAGCAGGAATTAGATAAGAAGGATTTCTTTCGCGTAAGCAGAAAATTTATTGTCCCGCTTCAGGCCATTAAAGAAATTCAGGTGTATACCAATTCACGTTTAAAAGTAATTTTACCAACTTACAAAGAAGATGAGGTTGTTGTAAGCCGTGAAAAGGTACAGGATTTTAAAACCTGGCTGGGGTAAAATTGATTTTTGTTTTAATGATTGCGTGAACGTATGTGTTTATGATTATCATTTCTGACGGATTGAAATCCGTCTCTACAATATAGATCGTTCCTTCGGAACTTTTTATGGCGTATCATTACGATTTCTACGTATTAAATCCGTCATAGCAATATTTATTATTCCGCCTAAAATTTCAAAATTATCCCAATAAAGAGCCAACGGCTCGATTTATATTGTAGAGACGGATTTCAATCCGGTTAACGAAACATAATTTTTTTATTTTATTCAAAACATTATTTGCTCAATCGGTGCAATGTATAAGTCATTGCGCTTAAAAGGAAAAACGCCATAATTTGGTGAATTAATCCTAAAGCCAAAGGCACGCTGTATAATAATGTAAATACTCCAAGAAGGAATTGTATAAAAACAAAAACTACTAAAGTATTGATCCCGTTTGCCTGCGTATTGGTAAGCGTATATTTTTTGCTTTTAAAGAAAAGAAAAAGAATAATTGCAACTACTACATAAGCAAAAGTTCTGTGTACAAACTGAACACCGCTTTTTCCTTCAATTAAATTTTTAATCAAACTAGACTGCTCAATAAAAACCGATTCGTGAATAAATTCTCCATCGCTCATTAAAGGCCAGTGATTGTGAATTAATCCGGCGTTTAATCCGGCAACAAATCCACCATAAATAATCTGGATTAATAAAGCGACTAAAGCATATCTGGCGATTTTGCGAAGCGGTAATATTTTATTAATATTTCTTTCCGGATAAATCAAATCCAGCGCAACCCAAAGTGTATAAGCGAAAGTGATAAACGCAAAAGTTAAGTGTAATGAAAGTCTAAAATGACTTACATCTGGATTATCAATTAATCCGCTTCGAACCATAAACCATCCCAAAAATCCTTGAAAAGCGCCCATTGCTAAAAGCACAATACATTTTTTAATTGTTGGCGTATCTAATTTTTTTCTGATTAAGAAGTAAACAAAAGGCACGAAGAAAACTAACCCAATTATACGACCGATGAAACGGTGAAACCATTCCCAGAAATAAATAAATTTATAATCTGCTAATTGAAAATCGTTGTGAATATTGATTTTTTGGTACTCAGGAAACTTTTTATACTCATCAAAAGCAGCCTGCCATTTTGCATCAGTTAAAGGCGGGAATGTGTCGGTAACCAAATGCCAGTCCGTCATTGATAAACCTGAATTGGTTAAACGCGTGATTCCGCCCACGACAACCATTAAAAATAATAAAACACAACCTGATAGTAACCAAACGATTACTGATTTATTCTCTTTTTTCATTCTTTTCCGATTAATTCGATTTCGTTTGTTTTGTTTATTTTTCTTAAGTAGATTCTTGAAATAAATATATTTAGAATACTATTTAGCAGAATAATTATTAATAATGTAATGACCCTTCCTCCGTTTGTAATATCATCAATATCAAGATGCATTAAATCTATTAAAACAGCATTTTGAATAAATAAATAGAATGTTATTACTAGTGCTAATAAAACAATACTAATAAGTACAAATATTAGTTTGTGTCTTATTTGATTTTTATTGTTGTTTTTTAAGTTCTTAATGAAAAGAAGGTTTAGAATTGTAATCATTATCAAAAGCACAATTAAAAAAACAAAACCTAAAATATCCATTATTTCTTAAGAGTTAAATTTAACTTTGCAGCTCTTTTAATTACAAAATCATACGCAGCCTGATATTCATTCGGAATATCTCCTTCTAAAATAGCTTCTTTTACCGCTTCTTTTAAAACTCCAATTTCACGAGAAGGTTTTAAATCGAACATTTCCATAATTTCTTCGCCTGAAATTGGCGGTTGAAAATTACGAACATGATCGCGTTCCTCAACTTCAACAATTTTCTTGCGAACAATTTCAAAGTTTTTATGATATTTCTTAAACTTCGCGGGGTTTTTGGTTGTGATATCAGCTTCGCATAAAGTCATTAAATCCTCAACATCTTCACCAGCATCAAAAACCAAACGACGAACTGCACTGTCGGTTACAATATCCTGAGCCAAAACAATTGGACGTGAACTCATAATCACCATTTTTTGCACAAATTTCATTTTGTGATTCAATGGCATGTGCAAACGTTCGAATATCTTTTTAGCCATTTTTCCACCCAAAAATTCATGTCCGTGAAAAGTCCAGCCTTGTTTTTTGTTGAAACGTTTTGTGGGTGCTTTTCCAATATCGTGTAATAAAGCCGACCATCGTAACCAAACATCATCTGTATTTGGGCAAATGTTGTCAACTACTTCAAGTGTATGGTAAAAGTTATTTTTATGTGTATGACCTTCAATTTCTTCTACCTGATTTAAAGCTGTTAATTCAGGTAAGATTAAATCTAAAAGTCCGGTTTTATATAAAAGTAAAAAACCGGTAGACGGTTTTGGTGTAGAAAGAATTTTATTTAATTCATCTACGATTCTTTCGCCTGAAATAATCTTGATGCGATCAGCATTTTTTGAAATCGCATTCAAAGAATTTTCTTCGATTTCAAAATTCAACTGCGTGGCAAAACGAATGGCACGCAGCATTCGCAGCGGATCATCAGAATAAGTAATATCCGGATTTAAAGGCGTTTTGATGGTTTTACTTTCTAAATGTGCCAATCCATTAAACGGATCCAAAAGATCTCCGAAGTTGCTTTTGTTTAAAGATAAAGCCAAAGCGTTAATCGTAAAATCACGACGATTTTGGTCATCTTCAAGCGTTCCGTTTTCTACAATCGGATTTCGGCTGTCAAAATTATAAGATTCTTTTCGGGCACCAACAAATTCAATATCGGTATCTTCAAAACGAAGCATTGCTGTTCCGTAAGTTTTAAAAACCTGAACTTTTGGTTTATTCGGAAGTAAGTCAGAAACTTTAAGCGCTAATTCGATGCCGCTTCCAACTGCTACAACATCGATATCTTTTTTAGAACCTCGGTTTAAAAGCAAATCACGAACGAAACCTCCTATCACATAAGAGTCTACATTTAATTCCTGAGAAGCTTTCGAAATAATATCGAAGATTTTGTTTTGTAAAGCAGTTTTATAATTTGTTTGTATAGCCACGAATTCACTAATTTTTGAATAAAGATGATTTCAATTTTCGAAGAAATGAAATGCATGCAAATTTACAACATAGAAAATCGCTATTATAATCTATAGCTCACTTTTTTGAACAATTTCACATTTTGATGCGTTGATTTTTATGAATTGAGAAAGGGCTGCCACGAATTACACTAATTTTCACGAATTATTTTTTTTTCTGCCACAGATTAAAAGGATTAAAAAGATTAAAAAAATCTGTGGAAATCTTCTTAATTTGAGCAAAGAATAATTAGTGAAAATTCGTGGCAGAAAAATATAGCCACAGATTAAAAGAATTAAAAGGATTAAAAAAAATCTGTGAAAATCTTTTTAATCTGTGGCAAAAATCTTCGCAATCTATGTGAAAGAATAATTCGTGAAAATTAGTGTAATTCGTGGCAAAAAAAATATACAACAATAAAACAAATCAATTGCAATAACATATTTTTAAAAATTCAATTTGTATTTTTGAATCATATAAAAATGCACAAATGAAAATTGTTATATCGCCGGCGAAATCACTGAATTTCGAAAAAGAATTACCTACTGCTCAACATACTGAACCTTCATTTTTAAAAGAAGCGCGTCAGGTTCATAAAATATTAAAAGGAAAAAAGCCAGCTGAATTATCCCATTTAATGTCAATTTCAGACAAACTTGCCGATTTAAACTGGAAACGAAACCAAGACTGGAAAACACCATTTACAGTTGAAAACGCCCGTCCGGCAGTTTATACTTTTGATGGTGATGTTTATACAGGTTTAGATGCCTATTCAATTCCGTTAGAAAAATTAGATGTTCTTCAGGATAAACTTAGAATTTTATCTGGACTTTACGGTGTTTTAAAACCGCTTGATTTAATGCAGGCATACCGTTTAGAAATGGGAACAAAATTACCTGTTGGAGAATATAAAAACCTGCATGAATTTTGGAAACCTGTTGTTACAAAAGCTTTAAATAAAGAATTGACAAAAGGGGAGTTGTTCGTGAATTTAGCCAGTAACGAGTATTTTTCGGCAGTTGATGTTAAAGCTTTAAAAGTTCCTGTAATTACTCCGGATTTTAAAGATTACAAAGACGGAAAATTAAAAATGATCAGCTTCTTTGCAAAAAAGGCGAGAGGTATGATGGTTCGTTATATTATTGATACAAATGCTGAAACTATTGATGACTTAAAAGGTTTTAATTACGAAGGTTATCATTTTGATGCGAATCTTTCGAAAGGAAATCATTTGGTTTTCACGAGATAGATTTTTTAAAGGTGCTAAGGTTCTTAGTTGCTAAGATACTAAGAGTTTTTACTTACTTTTTAACCGCAAAGAACGCAAAGATTTACGCAAGGTTCGCAAAGTTTTTACACAAAGCTTTGCGAACTTTGCGTTTTTAAAACATCTTAGAGATAAATTCTTTGCGCTCTTTGCGGTTAAATTAAAAAAATAAACGCCGAATTCTAAATTGAATTCGGCGTTTTTGCGTATTATAAAATTATTATTATTAGTGCATTGCGTCGGCTGCGCTAATCTTGTTCTTCCCTTTTTTGATAAAGAGAATAATCGGTATACAACATAAAAACATAATTCCCAGATACATAAAAATATCCATGTAAGCTAAAACAGTACTTTGTTTTAATACTGAATATTCTATTCCCTGATAAGCTTTTTTAAGTGCAACATCGGCGCTATATCCTTTAGACATAAACGCTCTTTGCATTCCTGCGATACGCTGTTGAACATCATATCTTGCAGGATCTAGATTGTTAATCAAATCAACTCTATGTTCCTGGCTGAAACGTGTGATGAAAGTGGTAATAATTGCAATACCAAATGAACCTCCTAACTGACGCATCATTCCGGTAAAAGCAGCTCCTTCACCAATTTGTTTTCCTTTTAAGGTTGAAAGCGAAAGTGTTGTAATGGGAACGAAAAGTAAACCTAAACCAATTCCTCTCAAAATTAATGGCCAGTACATATGTTCAACACCGGTATCAGGAGTCATACGACTGTACATCATAAAAGTAAAGAGGAAAAATACAAAAAATCCAACTCCAACCATGTATCCTTGCGGAACACCTTTTTGAATCATATTTCCAACAAATGGCATCATAATCGCCGTTGTGATAGATCCCGGAATTAATAATAATCCCGCATCAGTTGCTGTCCATCCTAAAATCGACTGCGTGTAAATAGGGATAATTAACGTTGAACCATATAAACCGAAACCAAGAATGAAACACATTACAGTTCCAATTCTTAAATTCCCATCTTTTAAAACACTTAAGTTTACAATTGGATGTTTGTAAGTCAGCTCTCTCCAAATAAAAAGAACCAATCCTAAAACAGTCACAACACTTAAAGTCACAATAAGTGAATCGTTAAACCAATCATCTTGCTGTCCGTGTTCAAGAACGAATTGTAAAGAACCAATAAAGGCGCTCAACAAGAAAATTCCCCACCAGTCAACCTGATTTGCTTTTAATTTCTCTCCATATTTCGGACTTCTTACGAAAGTTAAAGCTAAAATAGTAGCGATAATTCCAAGCGGAATATTGATGTAAAAGATATAAGGCCAAGAATAATTATCTACTAAATATCCCCCCAAAGGCGGACCCAAAGTTGGACCTACAATTACACCCATTCCGTAAATTGCTTGTGCCATACCACGTTTTGCAACCGGATAACTTTCTGTAATAATCGTTTGGGCTGTTACAAGTAAAGCTCCACCACCCATACCTTGTACGAATCGGAAGGCAACAAGTTCCCAAATATTACTGGCATTTCCACACAAAAAGGAACAGACGGTAAATATAATGATAGAAGCCACAAAATAATTACGTCTTCCAAATTGCTGAGATAACCAGCTCGTCATCGGAATTACAATAACATTCGCAATTGCGTATGCTGTAATAACCCACGCCACATCGGTCAAGGTAGCACCAAGACTTCCGCGCATGTCTGTTAGAGCTACGTTTACAATCGTCGTATCTACAATTTCCAGCAAGGCACAAAGTACTGCCGTAATGGTAATAATTACGCGTCGGTAACCGTATTCTACTAAATCGTCGTCTGCTTGTACTGCTGCTGCCATTTATTTATTTTAAATGTACGTCTACGTCAACATTCATTCCTGGTCTTAAAAGTTTTACTTTTTCAGGATCGTTTGCTTGATCTAAACTAATTTTTACTGGTAATCTCTGAATTGTTTTTACGAAGTTTCCCGTAGCATTATCAGGAGGTAACAATGAAAAACGTGATCCTGTTGCTGGAGAAAATGAAGTTACAGTACCTTTAAACTCATAGTTTGGATAAGCATCAACTTTTAAACTTACTTTTTGTCCCACAACCATTTTGTTTAATTGTGTTTCTTTAAAGTTAGCTACAACCCAAGCTTCAGTATTGTTAATGATGTAGAATAAAGATTGTCCTGGCTGAACTAGTTGTCCCGGCTGAATATCTACTTTAGAAACCTGACCGTCAATTGCTGCTGTAACTACTGTATAAGAAAGGTTTAAGTGAGCAACATCAAGCATTGTTTTTGCTTTTTTGATATTTGCAGAAGCTACTTCTGTTTGTTTGTCAGAAACTTTAGATTTTGACTGAATTACAGATTTTTGGTAAGAACTTGCTCTTTGTTGTTGCTCTAAAACACGTACTTGATTTTCAGCTTCATCTTTTGCAGTTTGAGCTTGTTCAAATTGTTGTTTTGTAATAGTATGTGTTTTATATAAATTGCTGTAACGGTTAAAATCGTTTGTAAGCTGTCTCAATCTAATTTTAGCACTTTCGATAGAACCACCAGCAGATTTCATTTGAGCGTCTGAAACAGAGATGCTTGCATAAGCACTTCCAATATCAGCTTTTGCAGCTTCGTATTGACCTTCAGCTCCTAGTAATGCAGCGTTTGCTTCATCGATTTTTAACTGATAATCTCTTTTATCGATAGTAAATAAAGTATCTCCTTTTTTTACATAGTCATTATCTTTCACATATACTTTGCTGATATATCCTGATACTCTCGGAATAATTGGGTTCATTTTTTTCTCAATTTGAGCATCATCCGTTTCTTCGTGAGCCAATGAGTGTAAGTATTTTGATATTCCGTAAGTTCCTCCCACTAAAACCAAAACGGTTAGTATGATGATGAATTTTTTATTTGTCTTTTTCTTTTCCATGAGAGCTTCGATTATATTTTAGAAAGATTGAATGATTGTGATAATTGTCCTGATACTGAAAGTAATTCGTAATATTTTTGAATGATGGTTGCTTTTGCTACAGCAGTATTGATTTTTGCACTTAACTGCTCAACATCGGCTTCAACAAGATCATTGGTATCTGAAAGACCATTGTCGAATTTATCTTTTACCAGTCTGTAATTTTCTGCAGCCTGTTGAAAAGCTTCTTCATAAACCACACTTTGATTGATCGCTAAGTCATAATCTTCAATAGATTTTTGAACTTCAACTTTTATACGGTCAGTCATAATAGCCTCAGTATTTTTTACTTCTAAAGCTTTGCTTTCTGCTTCTTTTACGTGTGCGCTGTTTTTAAGAATCCCAGATAAATCATAAGATAAACCTAAACCAAAATTCATAGCATATTTTACCGTAATAATATCTTTAAGATCTAAAGCAGTATAACCTCCAAGTAATGAAATTGTTGGATAATATCCGGCTTTTGCAATCTTAACATTAGCTTCTGAAACTTTTTGCTGCAAACGAATAGCCTCTAGATCTTTTCTGCTTTCAAGTGCCAAAACATCAGATGTTGGAGCACCAGTTGTTTTTAAGTTAAAGAAATCATCTTCGTTAACCTGAATTTTTACAGATGGCTCTAATTTAAGTAATGTCGTAAGATAAAAATTGATGTTGTTGATGTTGTTATTAGCTTCATCAATAGATAATTGCGTTTTTGAAACCAGTAATTGTGCTTTCAATAAATCATTTCTTGGGATGATTCCGTTTTTCTCTAATTCAATAAAATCAGTAACACGCTGTTTAGCACTTTTTTGATTTTCAGTTAAAACATCTAAAGTTTTTTGTGCTTTGTACAAAGCTGTATAATAAGTAATTACTCTTAAAGCAACATCTTCTTTTGTTTTAGCGGCAGTAACGCTTTCAGCTTCATATAAGCTTTCATAAGCGTCAATACTGTTTTGGATTTTAAATCCTGCAAAAAGAGGTAAACTTAAATTTGCCATTCCAAGCATTGCACGATCCGGAGAAGCTAAAGAAGCACTTTCTCCCTGATTTGGCATATCGATTGAAGCTTTTGTTAATCGCTGATATTGCCCTGAAACTTTTAAATCTGGATATTGATTATTCTTAACCGTTTGTAATTCATATTTCTTTGAGTTTACCTTAGTGTTGGCAAGCGTAACTTCGTTACTCTTTTCCCACGCCATTTTTACGGCTTCATCTAAAGTTAAACTTGTTTTTTCTTGTGCTTCTATTGAAGAAATTCCTATAAAGAAAACTCCAAAGAGCATTAATTGACTAATTTTCATAAACAAGTAGCGCTTTTATAGTTTGTTGAATGTGCTTTGTAAGACTGTTTTTAATGTAATCGTTGTATAACGTTTCTGTTTTTAGATTTAAGAGTTCTTCAAAAAATGATTTGTTCATATGGAAATGAAAAAAAGTTCCCATAATCGTTGGTGTAATCAACGGAATAATGACATCTTTTCTAAAAATTCCTTTTGACTGGCCTTCTTTAATAATCGTTTCAAGAGATTTTAGATTTCCCTTTTTCAGCTCCGTAAAAGCAGCAAGGCTTTCCTCTCTTTTTTTAGAATTAAGTTCGAAGTGTAAAACTCTGAAAATCCCTCTGTTGCAATTAATTCGATTAATATAAATTTCGACTAATTTATTGACTTTATCAAGAGGGTGAAGATCTTCGTGTTGCAAACTTTCAATTTGCAGTTTTAAATCGGCTGTTTTATGAATAATTAAAGATTCAAGTAATTTATCTTTTGAACCGAAATAATAGGAAACCATGGCAATATTAATTTTTGCATGTTTCGAAATATCCCGTATTGACGTCCCTTCAAATCCTTTCTCAGAAAATAGCTTTTCAGCAACAGTAAGAATCTGAATTTTTTTATCGTTTAGTTCAATGTGTGACATGGTATTTTTTCTAATTGGGCACAAAATTAAACACTTGTTTAATTTAAACACTTGTTTAATTTTGTTTTAACATAATATTAACATAAAACGGTTTCGACAATTTTAGGCAAAAAAAAAGCTGAAACACTTAGTATTTCAGCTTTTTTTACAATCTTTTCATTCCGATTTCTATGATAAACTAGACGTTTATAAAATATTTATAAGATATAATTACCTAATCTCTCCAACAAACTCACTAATTTTTCCAGAACCGCTTTTACTCAAATGTTTGATAAAAGCACTTCCAATAATAGCGCCTTTTGCATATTTAGTGGCTTGATTAAAAGTTTCTTTATTTGAAATTCCAAAACCTACAATTTGTGGGTTTTTTAAATTCAAATTTGATATTCTTTCGAAATAACTTTCCTGAACATTTCCGAAACCAGATTGAGAGCCCGTAACACTTGCAGAACTTACCATATAAATAAATCCATTTGAAACGCTGTCGATAAAACGAATACGCTCGTCTGAAGTTTGGGGTGTAATAAGGAAAACATTAATTAATCCGTATTTTTCGAAAATTGCTTTGTATTCTTCAGCATAAACATCAACCGGAAGGTCTGGAATAATTAAACCGTCGATACCAATTTCAGCACATTTTTGACAAAAAGCTTCAACTCCGTATTGTAACATCGGATTAAAATATCCCATAATAATCAACGGAATTTTTACGCTTTCGCGGATGTTTTTCAGCTGGTCGAAAAGAATTTGAGTTGTCATTCCGTTATGAAGTGCCTGTGTAGAACTCGCCTGAATTGTTGGCCCATCTGCCAAAGGATCACTAAAAGGAAGTCCAATTTCGATTAAATCAACTCCGTTTTTTTCTAAATCCTGAATAATCTGCACGGTATCATTTAAGTTAGGATATCCCGCAGAAAAATAGATCGAAAGTATCTTTTTGTCTTCTTGTAATTTTTGAGTTATTCTGTTCATTTTAATATCTTTTATTTCTCCTGCAAGGTTTCCAAAACCTTGTAGGTGTTTTATTTTAAGTAATTTTATTTATACCTACAAGGTTTTGGAAACCTTGCAGGAATTCCTGCTAATCGATAATAATTCTACTTTTCCAAATATCATTTTGCTTTTCTACCAATAATAAGCCGGAATCTGAGTCATTCATTTGTCCAATCAATTGACCTTTATTATTCCAAAATGCACTTTGACCTGCGGAAGGAGATCCCCAGGATTCGCCGCTGAAATTCGACATCAAAACATTCATTTGATGTTTCTCTGCATAACTTTGTAAATGGCTGTATGCATTCGGAATCCCGTTTGGTGAAAAGAAAATACTGGCAATATAAATGTCAGTTTCTCTTTTATGCGCATTTTCCGGATGCAGCGGATTGTCAATATCAGCACAAATAGCAAATGAAATCTTTTGATTTTCAATTGAAATGATCGGATTATTGTCAAAAGAAGATTGAAAATATTCATCTTCGCCTTCGTGTAAAAACTGCTTCGTATAAATGGAAACCGAATTATCCGGAGCAATTACAAATTCACCAATAAACAAATTGGAGTCAATTTCAATAGGCGCTCCGGCAATAATTACAATATTATTTTCTACAGCTAATTTTTTCAAATGATCCAAACGCGAATCGTTTTTCTGGAAAGCTAATTTTTGTGCCTGTTCTCTTTCGTAGCCTGTAATAGACATTTCAGGAAATGCAATTAATTGCGCTTTATTTTTTACAGCCAATTCTATAAGACGATAATGATCTGATAAATTGGCATCAATATCCCCTCGAGTTGGTTTTGTTTGTGCAGCTGCAAGAATCATTTTTATATTTTCAATTATTAGTTTTCAAGATAAATCCAGGCCGAAATACCTGATTTTAAAGTAACCTTAACTCTTTTATAAGCATTAGATTCGAATAAATCTACTTTTGCTAAATCAGCGATAGTAACATTGAAAACAACTCCATGAATAATTTCCGAAGGATTTTCGCTTGGTACAACGACAACATAATCAGCCATTCCAAATTCTTCCTCAATTTGAAGGCTTTTTAGTTTGTAGCCAAGAAGCTGGTCTGCAGTTCCCGTTAATACTTTATTGAAAACCTGCATTTGAATTTGTTTTGATCGTAATGTTCCGTAAGAGAATAACTTTTCCATATCTACTTTTTTCTCGTTATTTGTTTGCGTTAGCGAATGCCCAAATTACGATTTTTATTACAATTTAAAATAGTCAATATAATTATCTAAATCTTTATCGCCACGACCTGAAAGACTGATTACCACAACATCTGTAGGTTTAAATTTCTTTTGATCTAAAACTGCAAATGCATGCGCGCTTTCAATAGCAGGAATAATTCCTTCTAATTTTGTCAATTGCAAACCTGCATTCATAGCATCATCATCGGTTACAGAGAAAAATTCGCCGCGTCCCGTTTGTGCCAAATGTGCGTGTAGAGGCCCAACTCCAGGATAATCTAATCCTGCAGAAATAGAATACGGTTCAGTAATTTGCCCGTCTGGAGTTTGCATTAAAAGTGTTTTACAACCGTGAATAACACCCACTTTTCCTAATTTACTTGTTGCAGCACTGTGTCCGCTGTCAACACCTTTTCCGGCAGCTTCAACAGCAATAATTCCAACTTCCGGCTCGTGTAAAAAGTGATAATACGTTCCTGCAGCGTTACTTCCGCCGCCAATACAAGCGACCACATAATCAGGATTTTCACGTCCTTCTTTTTCTTTTAACTGCCATTTTATTTCTTCTGAAATAATACTCTGAAAACGCGTCACCATATCCGGATAAGGATGAGGTCCAATTGCCGATCCGATAATATAATGTGTATCAACCGGATTATTAATCCAGTCACGAATAGCTTCGTTTGTAGCGTCTTTTAAAGTACGTGAACCCGAAAGTGCCGGACGAACTTCGGCACCTAACATTTTCATACGAGCCACGTTTGGAGCCTGACGCGCAATGTCGATTTCACCCATATAAACGATACATTCAATTCCCATTAAAGCGCATACTGTTGCCGTTGCAACACCGTGCTGACCCGCTCCGGTTTCGGCAATAATTCTTTTTTTACCTAAACGTTTTGCTAATAAAATCTGCCCAATTGTATTGTTGACTTTGTGCGCTCCGGTATGGTTTAAATCTTCTCTTTTTAGATAGACTTTGGCATTGTATTTTTCAGATAATCGTTTTGCAAAATACAACGGACTTGGGCGTCCTACATAATCTTTCAGCAATTGATTGAACTCAGCTTTAAAATCTGGTTCATCCATTATGCTTAAATATTTCTGGCGTAATTCTTCTACATTTGGATACAGCATTTCAGGAATGTAAGCTCCTCCAAATTCTCCGTAATATCCTTTTTCGTTGACGTTAAAACTCATTTTGTTTAAAGTTTAAAAGTTGGCAACATCAAATTTTCGTTTGAAATTGCTAAATAAATTTCTGTTTTTCAGCCCGGGTTCGATTTCAAATTTACTATTTACATCGATAGCATAAATAGGTAAATTGCTTTTTGAAATTTCTTCAATGGCTTTTAATTCGTTAATTCCGATTCCGCCGCTCAAAAAGAAGGGTTTATCCGAATTGTATTTTTTTAATATCGTCCAGTCGAATGTTGTTCCGTTTCCGCCCGGTAGTTTTCCTTTTGTGTCAAATAGAAAATAATGACAGACTGGTTCGAAAGGTTTTATCACTTCAAAATCGAAATTTTCATCTGCGGAAAATGCTTTAATGATTTCGATTTTTTTTGATAATTGATTTTTTAGTTCCGATACAAATTCAACGGATTCATTTCCATGTAACTGAACGGCTTGCAAATTGTATTTTGTTACTTTTTCCAGAATTTCTTCCTGACTTTGGTTTACAAAAACGCCCACTTTTTTGACTGTTTTTATAAGTTCAGGAATGGTTCCGTTAAAATATCGCGCGGATTTTTCCCAGAAAATAAATCCCATATAATCGGGTAGGAGCGCGCCTACTTCGAGAATGTTTTCGGGATATTTCATACCGCATATTTTGAGTTTCATTTTATATTTGTTTTTGCCACGAAGGCGCTAAGACACTAAGTTTTTTTTATTAATTTCACAAACTGACACAAATTAAATTTGCGCCTTTGTGACTTTGTGGCAAACCGTCAAAGACTTAGTTTGCTTATAAATTCCGTTGCGGCTTGTCCGGCGTTATCGGTTTTCATGAAGTTTTCCCCAATTAAGAAACCTTTGTAACCGTAAGGTTTTAGTTCCTGAATGGCTTCGATTGATGAAATGCCGCTTTCGGAAACTTTTACAAAATCATCTGGAATTTGTGAAGCCAGTTGTTTGCTGAAATCTAAACTTACTTCGAAAGTTTTTAGGTTTCTGTTGTTTACGCCAATCATGTCTAAAGTCGGCATAATCGATTTTTCCAGTTCTTCTTGATTGTGAACTTCTAACAGAACTTCTAAACCTAATTTTTTTGCAAATTCAGATAATGATTTGATTTCTTCGCGGGTTAAAACTGCAGCGATTAATAAAATTAAATCTGCTCCGTGTGCTTTTGCTTCTAAAATTTGGTATTCATCGACAATAAATTCTTTTCGCAAAAGCGGAATATTTACACTTGCTCTTGCCAGAAGTAAATCGTCTAGAGAACCTCCAAAATACTTTCCATCTGTTAAAACCGAAATTCCGCAAGCTCCGGCATTTTCATAACCTTTAACCACTTCTTCCACTGTAAAATTGTGATTAATAACTGATTTTGAAGGAGAACGACGCTTGTGTTCTGCAATAATTCCAGTTGAACTTGCTTTTAGTTTCTGGCTTAAAGAAATGATTTGTTTTCCAAAAAAGACAGAACTTTCCAATTGTGAAACCGGAATGATTGATTTTTTGAGAACGACTTCTCGTTGTTTGTCAAATATTATTTTATCTAAAATATTCATTGTTTATTTTGTTTCAGGTTTCAGGTTTTAGGTTTCACGTTCCAACAACTTGAAACATGAAAGAAAGAAAACTTGAAACTATTTTTTATTTACTTAATTCCTGTAATGTCTGTAATGCTTTTAATCCTTTTCCAGACAATAAACTTTCTTTTGCTAATTCAAATCCTTCAAGCGGAGAACATTTTGTAACCGTTGCGATTGCCATTGCAGCATTGGCACAAACCACATTATTCTGCGCTTCGTTTCCTTTTCCAGAAATAATATTAGTAAATATTTCAGCCGATTCTTCGATTGTTTTTCCACCTTCAATTTCTGTTTGGGATAAAAGTCTAACACCAAAATCTTCCGGTTTTAACATTCCTTCCATGTGTGATGTAATCGTTTTGGTTGGGCCGGTTAAAGAGATTTCGTCATATCCGTCAAGCGAATGTAAAATCGTGAAATTGATATCGGTATTTTGATATAAATAAGCATACATTCGAGCTAATTCAAGATTGAAAACTCCAACTAACTGGTTTTGTGGGAATGATGGATTTACCATTGGCCCTAACATATTGAAGAAGGTTTTTACAGCCAATTCTTTACGGATTGGTCCAACATTTTTCATTGCCGGATGGAATAGGGGAGCGTGTAAAACACAGATTCCGGCTTTGTCGATACATTTTTCTAAAAACGAAGGATCGTTGCTGAATTTTATTCCCATTTTTTCCATCACGTTGCTCGATCCTGAAATAGATGAAACTCCGTAATTTCCGTGTTTGGCAACTTTAATTCCGGCTCCAGCCGAAATAAAAGAGGCTAAAGTCGAGATATTGAAAGTGTCTTTTCCATCACCGCCCGTTCCGCATAAATCGATTGTATTGTAAGCTGATAAATCAACCCGAACACATAATTCTAATAAAGCTTCGCGAAAGCCAGAAAGTTCTTCAATTGTAATGCTACGCATCATAAATACGGTCAAAAATGCCGAAATCTGACTCGGATTGTATTGTCCGCTTGAAATATTAATCAATACATCTTTTGCTTCTTCTTTAGAAAGCACTTCGTGATTGATTAATTTGTTTAATATAGTTTTCATTTTTTTTAAAGTTGCTAAGGTTCAAAGGAACTAAGTTGCTAAGTTTTTTACTGTGACTGAGACTGAATACTTTTAATTAATGTTCATTTCCTTGATAAATCCACATGGGTTCAGTTTTTCCGGCGCGTTCAAAACCGTTTTTTTTATAAAAATCAACTGATCTTCCGTCTGCAGTCAGCATTTGCATGTGAAAGTGTTTGTATTTCTCCTGCATTTTGTCCAAAATCATTTTCCCAATTCCTTTTCCCTGATAATCCGGAAGTACCAATAAATGTGGATAATAAACGGTTAAAAATCCATCAGAAATCGCATTTCCGAGTCCGACTAACTTTTTTCCTTCCCAAGCCGTCACAAGAGTTTCCGAGTTTAATAATCCGTTATAAAGTTCATTCGGTTTACTGGCTGAACTCCATTCATTAGCTTTATATAAAACTAAAATGTCGTCAATGCTTATTTCTCTGGTTTCTAAAATTGTTATTTCCATTTTTTAAGGTTCTAAGTTGCTATCCCGATAGCTATCGGGACTAAAGTTCTGAGTTTTTACTGCGACTGCGACTGAATACTGTAAACTAGCTCTTTATCCAATTCTCTAAAATCCTTTTCCCGTTTGGAGTCAAAACACTTTCTGGGTGAAATTGAACACCTCTCACATCAAAAGTTTTGTGTCTTAATGACATAATTTGTCCGTTTTCATCTACAGAAGTTGCTTCTAAACTATCAGGTAAATTGGCATCGACAACCCATGAGTGGTATCTTCCAACTTCAAATTCGTTTCCTAAACCTTCAAATAAAATTTCATCTGAAACAACCGTTTTTACATTCGTTGCAACTCCGTGGTATACTTTATCAAGGTTAGAAAGTGTTCCGCCAAAAACTTCTCCAATTGCCTGCTGCCCTAAACAAACGCCCAGAATACTTTTTGTTGGCGCATATTTTTCGATAACCGCTTTTAATAAACCCGCTTCATCAGGAATTCCAGGGCCTGGCGAAAGTAATATTTTATCGAAAGAAGCAATTTCGTCAATTTCGAATTCGTCGTTTCTGTAAACTGTTACTTCGCAGTTTAAATCTTCCAGATAGTGTACTAAATTATAAGTGAAACTATCGTAATTGTCTATAACTAATATTTTTTTCATTGTGTGTTTTGTTTCAAGTTTCAGGTTTCAGGTTTCAAGTTCCAACAACTTGAAACTTGAAACAAAGAAAACCTGAAACTAAATTTTCTTTTATTTTTCTCGAACGTACTTTTCAGTAATAATTCTATCGATTCCTAATTTTTCTACTTTTTCAACTCCTTTTTGAGTTAAAGTGTCGTTTTTAATTTTTACTACAAACTCAAATTTTCCATTTTCCCATTGACGGTTATTGAAGTACTCCAGATTCTCAGTATAAATACTATCCTTTAAAGTATATTTTCCGCCTCCGCCAAAGAACACTGCATTTGTTGAATCTTTACCATTATTTAAATCATGATTGAAAAAAGCAAAATGTGTATCGTTTATAATTTTAATCATTTTTGTTTTTGAATTGAAAGTCGAAAACGTTGAATCTTTTTCAGTCGTTTCTGCTGATATCAGACGCCAGGTTCCTTTAATAGGATTTTCTTTTTTTTCCGAATTACAAGAGGTTATAGTAATGATTAAAACTAGAATTGATAATGCTTTTCTCATGGTTTTTATGGTTTTATTCTTTGTTTGTTAATTGTTTCAGATTTTACCAATCTTTGTCTCCAACGGTTGAAACCGTTGGCTATGTTTATATAGCATTCCGTATATAACTGCTTTTCAAATATTGCCCGAGGTTTCAACCTCGGGAGACATCGCTGATCATTCTGTGTCACTGTCACTGAAAACCGCGACTGAAAACTTATATTTTCTCCGCCATTTCCAGCGCTGTATTCAATGCTCTTAATTTATTATACACTTCTTGCATTTCGCTTTCTTCGTCAGAACTGGCTACGATTCCAGCGCCAGCTTGACAATGCAATTGGTGATTTTTGCTAAGGAAAGTTCGAATCATAATCGCGTGATTAAAGTTTCCATTAAAATCCATGAAACCAATTGCGCCTCCGTAGAAATTACGATTTGTTTTTTCGTAATCTTCAATCAATTGCATCGCTCTGTGTTTTGGTGCGCCGCTTAAAGTTCCGGCCGGGAAAGTATCGGCAACAACCTGCATAGTCGTAGCTTTTTCGTGTAAATGTCCGGTTACTTTTGAAACTAAGTGAATTACGTGCGAGAAAAACTGAACTTCCCTGTATTTTTCAACATTTACATTGTGACCGTTTCGGCTTAAATCGTTTCTTGCCAAATCGACAAGCATTACGTGTTCGCTGTTTTCTTTTTTATCTTCTGAAAGTTCTTTGGCTAAAAGAGCGTCACGTTCGTCATTTCCGGTTCTTTTGAAAGTTCCTGCGATGGGGTGAATTTCGGCTTTTCTGTTTTTTACGATAATTTGTGCTTCGGGCGAAGACCCAAATATTTTGAAATCTCCATAATCAAAAAAGAATAGGTAAGGAGATGGATTGATGCTTCTTAAGGCTCTGTAAACATTAAATTCGTCACCTTTAAAACCTTGTGTAAAACGACGAGATAAAACCAATTGAAAAACATCTCCACGGAAACAGTGTTTTTTAGCTAAAGCCACATTGTGTTTAAATTCTTCATCGGTTAAATTAGAGAAACCTTCGCCTTCTTTTGAAAATTTGTATGAAGCAATATTTCTGGATTGCAATAATTGTTCGATTTCAGAAATGTTGTTTGTTCCATCAACGCTGTGGCAGAAAATATAAGCTTCATTTTTAAAGTGATTGATAGCGATGATGTTTTGATAAACCGCATAAAAAACATCCGGAATTGAAGTTGCATTGTCTTTTTTAGCAATTGAAACTTTCTCGAAATAACGAACAGCATCGTAAGAAATGTATCCGAATAATCCGTTATTGATAAATTTAAAATCGTTTTTCTCCGACTGAAATTTGCTTGAGAATTCCTGAATTACTTCCGGAATATTTGTTGAAGCATCAATTTTAATTTGTTCCAAAGTTCCGTCAGGAAAAGTTTTTGAAATCGTTTCGTTTTCGATTTTAATTGTTGCAATCGGGTTGCAGCAAACGTAAGAGAAACTGTTGTCATTTCCGTGATAATCACTACTTTCTAATAATAAACTATTTGGAAATTTATCTCTTATTTTAAAATATATACTAACCGGCGTAATGGTGTCTGCCAGAATTTGTTTGTAATGTGTGTTGAGTATAAAAGGTTTCAAAGTATGTTGTTTTTTAGTTTTTAATATTTTTCTGCTAAAGTTTTGACCCAAAAAAAGGGCTTGTCGTGATGACAAGCCCTTTTTGTTTATAGTTTTGAAAATACCATAGGAAGCTTAGTTCACGACGTTTGACGTAAATTGTTCCACCACCAAGTATTGTTCATTATTGTTCTCATATCTTATTTTGATGTGACAAAGATATAAATGTAATTTGAATTAGAATACATAAAATCTCAAAAAAAACTTTTCTAATTTTTGAAATTTGTTAAATTTTAAAATCTAAAACCTGCTTAAGGCCTTAGTTTCCAATCGCAATCGTATTGTTTACATTTGCTCTAAAATCTGGATTTCCTTTGATATTTGGCATTGTAAACAACTCACTATTCTTCCATTTTGAGTATTCTATTCCAGAATTTGGGTTGTAATAGTTTTGAATTGCAGCATCAGAACTAGATGATTCACTTGTAATTCCGCCATTGCAATTATTCACAATTATATTTTTGAAACTCATTTTTGCTAAGTTATCATTTCCATTTCCAATATTACTTTCTAATAAAACAAAAGGAGAAAAACCAGAAACAATACTATTGGTTAAACTAAAAAAAGTATTTTCTCTAATATGAACAGATTCTCTAACCAGACCTTGATTGTTTTCTTCAAGATTAACTAAAGTGATATTAGTTGCAGTGATTTTTGTCATTTTTTTACTCATATCAGTATTTTGAATCTTGTCGTATGAATCGACTTCAAAACATCTTGAACCTGAGATATCTGATGAAAAAGGATGACGAATAGCGATACTATTGCTGATGTTAATTTGTGCACCTTGCGTAAAATCGAAATCATCATCAGTTGTTCTGTATGAAACTAAGTTATTCATATTTAAATCACCGCCATAACATTCAAACGAATCGTCGTTTGAAAAACTGATCTGGATATTGCTTAAAATTGTTTTTCTTCCAACTCCAGCTAGTGAAAGTCCATTAAGTTCTTTTTCAGAGCTCAATTTTCTACCAGCAAATTCTATTCTGACATATTTTAAAATTCCTGAATTGTCTTCTGCATCCTGACCACCATAATGATTTAATATTGGATCTAAAGTAAAAGGAAGTGTATGAAGTCCTCCAAGAAAATTAATTGGAGCTTTTCCTAAAATGATTATTCCACCCCAGTCACCCGGACGTCTGTCTGCGATTTCTTTATTTGAAGTAAAAATGATCGGATCTGTTTCTAAACCTTCGGCCACAATTTTTGCACCATTTGTAATAACAAGGGTTCCGCAGGTTTTGTCATCACCTCGTATTATAGTTCCAGGTTCGATAGTTAAAGTTGCATTGTTTGTTACATAAACAATACCTACTAATTGATATGTATTTCGTTTTACTAATCTGGTATCTTTATCAATTGTTCCGGCAATTATGTTGGTCGCTTCGCTATATTCTAATTTAGATGGATTAAAATTGGTCCAATTATTCATCCAGTTGTTAGTACCGGTTATTCCTTTTGTTTGTTGTTGAGCTTGAAGTAAAAAAGTGCTTAGAAGTGTAATTATTATAACACGTATTTTTGTTTTCATAACTATAATTTTAATTTCTAGTTTTGGATTTTTAATTTGCTCAAAATTAGACCCCGAATGTTAATCAATACGGGGATAGTTATTATGAAAGCGTTATTTTATCGTTAAGAATGTTATGATTTTGAAAAGAAATAAGATATTTAACCAGAGAAAACGCTACTTCAAAATTGTTTCCAATTAAATTTTCATTTAAAGATAATTTGTAACTTTGATAAAAATAAAAGAAATGGATTTAGATACTCGAAAAGTGATTTTTATTAGAGACTTTCTTAAACTTGAAAGTGAGAAAGCTATTTCTCAATTTGAGAAACTTTTAAAAAAAGAAACGAAAATGGATTCTGAGTTAAAACCAATGTCTATAACTGATTTTCAAAAAAGAATTGATGATTCTATGAGTGACTCTAAAAATGGGCGTTTAACAGAATCGGATAAGTTAATTTCTGAAATTGAGAAATGGAGTTAAAGATTTATTGGACTGATTTTGCTAAAAAAGAACTTAAAGATATTTTTGATTATTATAAAAAAGAAGCCAATTTAAGCGTTGCAAGAAAACTTGTTATAGGAATTACGAAAGAAACAATTAAGCTGCAAGGACAATCTGAAATTGGACAAAAAGAAGAACTTTTAGAAAATTATTCTAAAGAAATTCGTTATTTGATCTTTAAAAATTACAAAATTATTTATTGGATTAATTCTGAAAGAAATTCAATTGAAATTTTGGATGTATTTGATACGAGACAAAATCCAATAAATATTAAAAGAAATAAATAAAAAAAGAAAAACCCCAATAGAATCAACTATTGGGGTTTTTCTTATATATAAATTAGGTAAGCCTAAAATTAGAATTTTAAAGCTACTGTTAATTCGAAATCATCGCTGATAGTTTTGTCTCCTAAACCTTCGAAGAAACTTCCTGAACCGTATTTAATATCATATTTAGTTCTGTCAACTTTAAATGCAGTTGTAGCAGTGTTTCCACTTACAGTAATATCAAAAGTTACTGGTTTAGTGATTCCTTTAATAGTTAAATCAGCAGTTACTGTGTAAACGTCAGCAGATTTAGCACCAATAGTTTTGAAAACTAATTTTGAAGTTGGGAATTTTTCAGTTCCAAAGAAATCGTCAGCTTTTAAGTGACCGTTTAATTTACCTTGGTATTCTCCAGTTAAATCTGTAGAAGTTAATGAAGTCATATCAACTGTAAAGCTTCCTCCAACTAATTTTTTTCCTTTGAAAACTACAGCACCTTCTTTAAAGTTTACTGTTCCAGAGTGCTCTCCAGTTACTTTTTTACCTACCCATTTGATAGTAGATGCTTTTACGTCGATTTTTTTAGTTTGTGCGTTTACTGAGATACCAGCTGCTGCTACGAATAATGCAATTGCAATTGTCTTTAAATTTTTCATGTTGTAAAATTGAATTTGATTAATAATAATTATATAGTGATAAATAATTCCTCGTGAGATTTTCTAACTTTTTTGTAATGCTGAGTATCGTCCTCATCATGTCTGTAACCTACAGCAGCAATTACTGTAGCACTTAGGCCAAGTTTGTCAAAACCTAAGATTTTATTAAACTCTGCTGCATTGAAACCTTCCATAGGCGTAGCATCGATTTTTAATTCAGAAGCTGCAGCTAATAATGTTCCTAAGGCAATATAGGTTTGTTTTGCTGTCCATACATTTTTAGCATCATCAGATAAGTTTGCAACAGTACCTTTCATCATATCGCTAAATCCAGCCAAAGCACCAACAGGAATGCCTCTTGTTTCGCTGATATTATTGATATAACTGTCTACAGAATGTACTCCAAGATTTACATCATTTGCAAAAACAAATATTTGCGAAGCATCTGTAAGCGGGGTTTGTCCGTAAGCTGCAGCTTTTAATTGTTCTCTAATTTCCGGATTTTCTACAATAACAACTCTGTATGGTTGTAATCCGTATGAAGAAGCACTCAATCTAACAGCTTCTTTTAAAGTATTTAAATCTGCTGAAGATACTTTTTTAGATGCATCATATTTTTTAGTTGCATATCTCCAGTTTAAATTATCTAATAATGTACTCATAATTTTAATTTTGTTGGGTTCGGTATTTTTCTAATAATGTGTTTAATAATTCTAATTCTTCTTGGCTTATATTCTGGGCAAACAAACGCTCGTGCTCATCTACCTTTGGGTCTAATTCTTTTAAAACATCTAATCCTTTCTGCGTAATCAAAACTTCTATTTTTCGTCGGTTACCTGGACAGACATTTCTGGTTACAAAATCTTTCAGTAATAATTTATCAACTAATCGGGTTGTGTTACTCGTTTTAGCTAACATACGCTCTTGTATCACACACATATTAGCAGGATTTCCTTTTTGTCCTCTTAATATGCGCAGTACATTGTATTGCTCTCCGGATAAATCATACGGTTTTATCAACTCGTTAAAATGATCCTGAATCACATTTTGTGTGTACATGATATTTAGAATAACTTTTTTCGCATTATCCATCTTAACTGTACTTTTAATAACTTCTTCAATTGTCATAGTCGTAAGTGTATAATTTGTATATACAAATGTATGAGTTTTAATATTTGTATATACAAATGTTGTGTTAATTTTTTGTTAATTCAAAATGAATCAATTTTGAATGGAAAAAACTGGAATAAAAATAGCTTATTTTTTGATTTTAAGATGTTGATTTTTAAATATTTAACTAAAAATTAAACTTGCTGTTGCCAACTTTGTCTAAGCTCTAAACCCGGATAAAGAATTATTGAAATTCAGACAAAAGAAAACCCTTTGTAGTTTTTTTGAAATTTAAAACTTCCTTATTTATCCACATTTCGTCATGTCCAAGCTCTTTAGCAAGTAATTTTGCTACTTTTTCTGAAGATTGAATTGCAGCCCTTGCATCTAAAAACAATAAGCGAACACGTCTGGCTAATATATCATCTACAGTTCTTGCCATTTCATATCGAATCGCCCAAAGCACTTCTGTCATAGTAAATTCGTGATCAGGATGAACTTTTTCTTTTAATTCAGGATTGTTTTGTTGTAACTCGATTATTTTAGGAATATCAGAACCATATATATACAAATGATTTTCTCTGTCTAAAGTCGTCGTAGTTTTATTTCCATGAATGGGAAGATGTTCTGTAACACATGGTTTTTTAGGCAGTTTACCAATAGTAATTGCTTTGTTTATAATATCCTCAGCGATTTTTCTGTACGTTGTCCATTTTCCTCCTGTAATCGTTATTAAGCCGGTTTTTGACACAATAATTTTATGGCTTCTGGAAACTTCCTTGGTTTTTTTACCTTCTTCTTCGGGTGCGGCCAAAGGTCGTAAGCCTGCAAAAACAGATAAAACATCTGCTCTGGTTGGTTTTTTTGCTAAAAAGTGCTGGGCCGTTTCTAGTACAAATTTGATTTCACTTTCTAAAGCAACGGGTTCTAAACTTTGTTTTTTAATTAAAGTATCTGTTGTACCTACTACAATTCGGTTATGCCAAGGTACTGCAAATAAAACTCGTCCGTCACTTGTTTTCGGAATCATTAAAGCATGATCGCCTGGTAAAAAAGATTTATCAAACACAAGATGAATCCCCTGGCTCGGAACAATATATTTTTTATAAACAGTATCGTTCAGTTTCATTATGGCATTTGTAAAAACTCCTGTAGCATTTATAATTGCAGCGCCTTTTAAGCTGTATTTATCTCCTGTTTCCTGATCTTCTGCTTCAACACCAATAATTTGGTTTTTATCGTCTTTTATTAAATTTACAACTTTTGTATAGTTTAAAAGGCAAGCTCCTTTTTCTACAGCAGTTTGAGCGATATTAATGGCTAAACGCGAATCATCAAATTGTCCGTCATGATAAATAACGCCATTTAGTAAATCAGCTTCTTCTACGTTAGGAAGCATTTCGATTGTTTTTTTCTTAGAAATATATTTTGAACGGCCTAAACTTAAACGTCCGGCTAATAAATCATAAACTGTTAATCCAATAGTATAAATGAAAGTGCTCCACCAATTGTAGTTTGGGATCACAAAAGATTGGTTTTTGACTAAGTGACCCGCATTTTTAGCTATTAAACCTCTTTCTTTCAATGCTTCTATGACCAAGTGAATATTTCCTTGTTCCAGATAACGCACACCGCCGTGAATCAGTTTAGTGCTTCTGCTCGAAGTTCCTTTTGCAAAATCAACTGCTTCAAGTAAAATTGTTTTGTACCCTCTGCTTGCGGCATCAAGAGCAGTTCCTAAACCGCTGGCACCGCCTCCAATTACAATTACATCCCATTTTTCAGTGTTCTTTAATATCAATAGCTGTTCTGAACGGTTCATATATTATGTTCTATTTTTGGGGATTTATTGTTTAAAGCAAACTTAACGAAACGAAATTAGATTTAGATGAAGAAGTTTCTTGATTGTTAAAGTTTGTTTCAAGTTTCAGGTTTCAAGTTGATTCACTAGGTTAAAAAAAATAAACCCGACAGGTTTTTAAAACCTGTCGGGTTTGATGTAGATTATATTTTCATTTAAGTTAGTCTAAAGACAATTTTTAATATTCCGTTAGGAATATTTCATCGGTAGAAAAAACAGAATTGTTTTGAATCCGTGTCCTGTAGAGACACTTGTTTCACCAGAATAAAAACACCTAGCTCGTTAATCAAACGTTCCAACGGAACGTATTACCACAACTCAAATTTAATTCTACCAACTAGACATTCCTACGGAATGAAATTGAATTTTCTTTTCTTTTAAGTTTCGTAAACAACTTGAAACCTGAAACCTGAAACAAAAAATTAATGAGGAAGTTTGTCTTTAATCAAACCATAAAACCAAGTTCCTGCAATGGCACTTAATAAAGTAACAATAATTACAGTTGCACCAGTCCCAATTTGAGCGAAAAGCGGGCCCGGACAAGCTCCAGTAATTGCCCATCCAAAACCAAATAGTAATCCGCCATAGATTTGTCCTTTGCTGAAAGTCTTTGGTTGAATTTCGATTTTTTCGCCCTGAAGTGTTTTAATATTGAATTTTTTAATGATGAAAACTGATATAACGCCTACAGCAACTGCGCTCCCAATTACGCCATACATAAAGAATGACTGCAGGTGAAACATTTCCTGAATACGAAACCAGCTGATGATTTCGGCTTTTACAAATACAATCCCGAAAAAGATTCCGACGATTAAATATTTAAGGTTAGCAAATACTGTTTCTTTCTGATGACTGGCATTGATTCCTTCGCCGTCTGTATTTTTATTTTCTAAATTGCTCATTTTTGAAATTTTAAAGTGAAAGAATATAAGGTAAAATCAAAAGTGACATTACAAAACCGCCAATCATAAAACAGATTGTTGCAACAAGAGATGGCCATTGCAGATTTGATAATCCCATTATGGCGTGTCCGCTTGTACATCCGCCCGCATAACGTGTTCCGAAGCCGACTAAAAATCCGCCCACAACAATCATGATGAATCCGCGAAGCGTTAATAAACTCTCCCAGGAAAATAACTGCACCGGAACTAAACCTGAATGATCTGTGATTCCGTAAGATGATAATTGCTGCGAAAGTTCTGGAGTAATTTGAACGTCATTTGGATTTGAAAGAAAGTAAGCCGCAATAACACCGCCAAGAAATATTCCCAAAACAAAGAATAAATTCCAGCTTTCTTTTTTCCAGTCGTATTTAAAAAATGAAATATTCGCCGGAATACAAGCTGCACAAATATGACGAAGCGAGGAACTAATCCCGAAAGATTTATTTCCGATAATCAATAAAATAGGAACAGTCAATCCGATTAAAGGACCAGCAACGTACCAAGGCCAAGGCTTTTGAATAATTTCCAGTATATTCATTTGTTAGTTTTTTTGCCACAGATTTCACAGATTCAAAAGGATTTCTTTTTTATCTGTAGAGTCTGTCTGCTAATTTATATTTAATTTTAATCTGTGTTAATCATTTTAATCTGTGGCAAAATCTATTTTAGAACTTTGCTTTGGCAAACGAAATCAGATTTTGGAATTTCAGTTTTTGCGATGGCTCCAAAACCGCCATCAATTTCGCTAAAATTTCTGAAACCGCGTGCCTGTAAAATCGAAGCTGCGATCATACTGCGATAACCGCCAGCACAATGTAGATAAAAATGCTCATTTGGATTAATGTCTTTTACCCAATCATTAATATAAGCAAGAGGTTTGCTGTAAGCATCTTCAATATGTTCTGCCTCGTATTCCGTTTCTTTACGAACGTCAATAACTTTATCTTCTTTAATATTAAATTTAGCAGCAAATTCTTCTGCCGAAATTCGGTTAACGATGTCAATTTCAAAACCGGCTTTTTCCCAAGCTTCAAAACCACCTTCTAAATGTCCGATGATAGAATCAAAACCAACACGACTTAAACGTGTAACTGTTTCCTCTTCAAGACCCAATTCGGTTACTAATATAATAGGTTGTTTGACATCGCCCACTAAAGTTCCAACCCATGGAGCAAAATCACCGTTGATTCCAATATTAATAGACTGCGGAATAAATCCTTTGGCAAAATCACCGCTTTTTCTTGTATCTAAAATCAAAGCTCCGGTTTCTTCGGCGACAGCCTCAAATTCTTCGGCTTTTATAGCTTTCATTCCGTTATGTAAAACCGTTTCAAAACTTTCGTAACCTTGTTTGTTCATGGCAACGTTCATACTGAAATAGGCTGGAGGAGGTAATAACCCGTCCGTTACTTCTTCAATAAATTCAGCTTCCGTCATATCCGAACGCAAAGCATAATTCGTAACTTTTTGATTTCCAATTGTTGAAACCGTTTCTTTACTCATGTTTTTTCCGCAGGCGCTTCCGGCACCGTGCGCAGGATAAACGATGACATCATCACCCAGCGTCATAATTTTATCTCTTAAAGAATGAAATAAAATTCCGGCTAATTGGTCTTGCGTCATTCCTGCCGCTTTTTGGGCCAAATCCGGACGGCCAACATCGCCTATAAATAAAGTATCACCAGAAAAAATTGCATTATCTTTTCCGTCTTGGTCAATCAATAAATAAGTAGTGCTTTCCATTGTATGACCCGGAGTATGCAAAGCTTTTATCGTTACATTTCCAAGTTTAAATTCCTGTCCGTCTTTTGCAGAAATGCAGTCAAACTCACAGGCAGCATTTGGTCCGTAAACAATTGGAGCTTCTGTTTCCTTGCTTAAATCGATATGTCCGGAAACAAAATCAGCGTGAAAATGCGTTTCAAAAATGTATTTTAGTTTAACATTGTCGCGTTCTAAACGATCTAAATAAGGCTGGATTTCTCTTAACGGATCAATAATTGCGGCTTCTCCGTTAGAAGTTATATAGTATGCACCTTGTGCGAGGCATCCGGTGTAAATTTGTTCTATTTTCATGATATAAATTGAAAAATATTGGGAATACAAAGATAACTGTGTTTTCTTTTAAAATAGGTGACTAATGTTACAGAAGTTTGATTTTTGTGTAAAAACAAGGAATTTAACCATATAAGAGATATTAGTAAAATTAAGACGCCGTGTAATTTGCGTTTTGCTAAAATGAACTTATATAACTTATATGGGACAAAAAAAATCTATGTAATTTTACAACTGACGAAAATTATTGATATGAATACAGCAGACTTATTAGATCAAATTGCCTTTATAAAAGAAATTGATAAAGTAAAATATATTCAGCGCAAAACGAAGCTGTTTAACAGCGACCGATGTGAAAATGATGCCGAACACAGCTGGCATTTAGCTTTAATGGCTATTGTTTTGGCTAAACACTCCAATGAACCAATCGACGTTTTAAAAGTGGTAAAAATGGTTTTGATTCATGATATTGTAGAAATCGACGCAGGAGATGTTTTTATTTATGATACGGTGAAAAGTCATGATAATACAGATGAAGAAAGATTGGCAGCCAATAGAATTTTTGGCCTGCTTCCGAAAAATCAGGCAGAAGATCTAATTGCTATTTGGGAAGAATTTGAAGCCGGAGAAACCAACGAAGCTAAATTTGCAAGATCTATGGACAGGTTAGAACCTTTATTACAAAATACTTCTAACAATGGCGGAACCTGGAAAGAGTTTGGTGTAAATTATAACAAGGTTTACGAGAAAAAGAGCATTATAAAAGAAGGTTCAACATCTTTATGGAATTACGCAGAAGGTTTGATAAATGAAAGCGTAGAAAAAGGAATTTTGAAGAAATAGATTAAACATAGCCCACGGTTTGAACCGCGGGAAACGTATCAGGATCAAGCATGAGTTCCCGCGGTTCAAACCGCGGGCTATGTTTAAATGCGCATAGCTATGTGTGGAAACTAGTTTCTTTTTTAATCTTTATAAAAATAGAAAAAGTTCTATGTTTCTATGTGTTTAAAACTTCATACCCAAACTTTGACAAAATTGCTGTAAGTATAAGTGCAATTTGCACATTTAAATTGTTGAAAAGTTTAACAAATATCAGGCGATAAACTTCTTTTAAAAGGCATTAATTCGGGTTGTAATGGTTAAATTTGTGGAACTTCATAAACAAATTACCACTTATGGAAGAAATGCTCTTTTATGATCGAATGCAATTCGCGTTCACCATTACTTTTCATTATCTTTTTCCGCAACTTACAATGGGTCTTTCGCTCATTATTGTTTACTTCAAATGGAAATACCTAAAAACTAAAGACGAACAATACAATCATGCCACCCATTTCTGGATGAAAATCTTCGCTCTCAATTTTGCAATGGGCGTTGTAACCGGAATTCCGATGGAATTTCAATTTGGGACGAACTGGGCAAAATTCTCCGAGTTAACAGGCGGAATCATTGGACAGACTCTCGCAATGGAAGGAATGTTTTCCTTCTTTCTCGAATCCTCTTTTTTAGGAATATTTTTATTTGGAGAAAAACTCCTCGGGCATAAATGGCATTTTGTAACCGGATTATTAATTTGCATTGGTTCCTGGGCCAGCGGATTTTTAATTATTGCCACACATTCGTGGATGCAGAATCCGGTGGGTTATGAAATCCTTGAAAACGGAAAATTTGTACTCAATAATTTTCAGGCTTTATTTTTAAATCCGTGGCTTTGGCCTTCTTATTTACACAATCAGGCCGCTTCTTTGGTGACAAGTTCATTTGTTGTGGCCGGAATTGGTGCTTTCTATATTTTGAGTCAGAAGAATGTTTCTTTTGGAAAATTGTTCCTGAAAACAGGAGTTATCTTCGGATTGATTTCAAGTTTAATAGTGGCTGTTCCAACAGGAGATTTATTAGCGAAAAATGTCGTAAAATACCAACCCGTAACTTTCGCCGGAATGGAAGGAATTTTTCATACCGAAGAGAAAGGTTCTGAAATTGTTTTAATTGGTCAGCCCGATGTAAAAGATAAAAAACTCGATAATAAAATTGCTGTTCCTAACATTTTGAGTTTCCTGACTTATGGAAATTGGGATCAGGAAATTAAAGGTTTAGATCAGTTTGAAGAAGATTTACACCCAACCAATATTTCAGGATTGTATTATGCGTACCATATTATGGTAGGACTCGGAACGGTTTTTATTGGTTTAATGGCTCTTTCTCTTTTTCAATTAATCAGAGGGAAATTGTTTGAAACCAAATGGATTTTATGGTCGCTTATGTTCATGATGCCGTTTCCGTATATCGCGAATACAACAGGCTGGTACACGGCCGAATTAGGAAGACAGCCGTGGCTGGTTTACAATTTACTACGAACGGCTGCCGGAGCTTCACCAACTGTTTCTTCCGGAAATACCTTGTTTACATTGCTTGGGTTTATTGGTTTATACCTTTTACTGGGAATGTTGTTTTTACTTTTGATTGGAAAAATTATCAATAAAGGGCCTCATCATGTGGAACTTTCAACAGAAAAAATATAAGTATGGAATTTTTTTGGTACATAGTTTTAATGGGAATCCTGGCTGTTTATCTGGTTTTAGACGGTTATGATTTTGGGGCAGGAATTATTCATTTATTTTTTGCCGATACAGAAAAAGATAAAAAAGCAATTACAAGTGCTATTGGCCCGTTTTGGGACGCTAATGAAGTTTGGCTGATTGCGGCAGGAGGTGTTTTGTTTTTTGCTTTTCCAACTTTATATGCTTCTTCTTTCAGTGGATTTTATCTGCCTTTGATTATGATTTTATGGCTTTTGATTTTCCGCGCCATCGGATTGGAAATGCGCGGACAGATTCATAACGCAATGTGGGAAACCATTTGGGATAAAGCTTTCGGGATTGCGAGTTTACTCTTAGCACTGTTTTTTGGAATCGCTTTAGGAAATATTGTTCGTGGCGTAAATCTCGGAATGGTTCAAAATGGTGTTTCAACACAGGAAGCGCATTATTTCTTTCTGCCTTTGTGGAATCCAACTTTTAGTCCGCAGGCAAATGAATTGGGAATTATAGACTGGTTTACACTTTTCCTTGGAATTGTAAGCACTGTCGCTTTAACAATTCACGGTGCCAACTGGATTATTTATAAAACGAATTCATCTCTAAATCCGAAGCTTAAAAAGGTTGTTTTTGCATTGAATATTGTATTACTGGTTTTAGTTTGTATTTCATTACAGGTTTGGCATTTTATCGAACCTAAACCGTTTCATAATTTCGTTGAAAATCCTATTCTTTGGTTTTTCCCGCTTTTGACTTTCGTTGGAATTCTGGGATTATTCAAAGTTCGTTCGTTTCAAAAAGACGGTTACGGATTTATGTTTTCTACTTTCTTTTTAGTGGGAGGATTTGCTTCGACAGCCGTTTCAATTTTTCCGAATGTTCTGCCTTCGACCAATAAAGTAAATCCGTCGTTAACAATTTATAATACTGCCGCCGGAGAATACGGATTAAACGCCGGAATGAGCTGGTTTTTTGTGGCTTTGTTTCTTGTGATTATTTATTTTATTATTCAGTATAGAGTTTTTAGCGGTAAAATGGATGATATTGGGTATGGGGAACATTGATTGTTTTTTGCCACGAATTACACTAATTTTCACGAATTTTTATTTTGATATAAAATCAATAACCTCCAGTTTTAACTGGAGGTTTTTTATTGGTGTTCAAAAGGCTTTAGCCAAAATCGTAAAGTTTGGCTAAAGCCTTTTATTTGTATAGATTTGTTTACCTCCAGCTAAAGCTGGAGGCAATTGAAAAAAATATATGAAAAAAGAAAGTTTTAAATTTTCAAATAAGCAATTGAAAATAGTTCTAAATGTTGGAGTAGCTATTTTTGCAATTTTCCTTTTTGTTAAATCATTTATAATAGATACAGACAGAAAGAGATATAATACTGGACTAAAAAATATTCAAGAAGAAAACTTTCAGGGATTGGTAATTGATAAAGGATTTGAAAAATATAATCATAATGCAGCTATGATTTATTTAAACGATGAAACTAAGTTTTCAGTTTTTGGTCAATTTTGGTCAAAAATTAAAATTGGAGATTCGGTTGTAAAGAAAAGAGGTGAAACAATTATTACGGTTTATAGAAATAAGGAAAAGTTTATATTAGATAATGAAGAAATACTAAACTAAAATCTAATATTTTGTTATTGCCCTTCCATAATATAGCGGCTAGCCTCCGATAGTTATAGGAATAGGCAACGCACAAAGACTTCACATTAATTTTTCTTAATATAATTTTTACAAATATTGTATTTGGTTGGGATTTTCTTAGTTTTGTTAGAAGAGAAATAATTAAAATTTTAGAAAATGTATAATTGTTTTGATATAGCAAAGTATTTCATAGAATTAGCAAAAGCAGAAGGGCAGGGACTTGACCCGATGAAATTGCTAAAACTTACTTATATTTCAGATGGATGGCATTTAGGAATTACCGGAAAGCCGCTTTTTGAAAATGAAATTCAGGCCTGGAAATATGGCGCGGTTATTCCAGATTTGTATTATGCCATACGAATGTTCGGGAAAGATCCAGTTGATCCGTTTTTGTTGATTATATCTGCGAAAACGCCATTAAATGAAGAAGATAAAGAGTTCTTGAAAAAAATCTGGAATAATTACAAAGGTTTATCCGGATTGCAGCTTTCGGCACTAACGCATGAAGAGGGGAGTCCGTGGTCGCAAACCTGGGACGGATCGCATGATGTTGTAATTGGAAACGATTTAATTAAAGAATATTATCAGGAAAAACTAAATAGTTAATGGAAAGAACTTTAGCAGAAAAATTACCAGAAAGTGCTTTAGGAAACGATATTATTAATGTTCCGAAAGATGTAACGAAAGAGGCCGAAAAAGAAGATTATTTAATGAGACCTTACGATCCTAAAAGCCATTCTGAATATATAGAACTTAAAAGATTTGAAATCGAACAGGCAAACGAAAGTTTAGAGCGAAAGCTAAGACAGGAAAACGCCAAAAAAGCTTTTATTTTTTCATCAAGATGGGCGATTTTTATTGCACTTGTTATTTTACTACACGGAGCAGGCGCATCGTATAAATTCTTTATTTTATCGCAAACCGAGTTTTTATTTGTTGTTGGAACTTTAACGACTTCAATTTTTACTTTTTATACTTTGGTCTTGAGATATTTATTTTATAGAAAACCAATTGCTAGAACTGCTGAAAAGAAAATAATCTAAATAGTTTCATCTTTGTCAAAGTTTAAAACTTTGACAAAGATTATCTACAAGTGAAACTAAATTCAAAAATATTTAAAGAAAAAGATTTGAATTATCTGCCAAATCTGCGAGAGAAAATAATATCTAAAACAAAACCTCTTTAGCAATTATATAAAATCCCATAACGAGAACAAACCAGCCAAAAAGCGGTTTTAATTTAGTTCCGTCGATTTTTTTAGAAAGCTGACTTCCAATTAACATTCCCAGAAGCGCCATTCCCGAAACTCCTAATAAAAAAGAATAATCGATTGGAGTTCCTATATATAAATCTCCTCCAAAACCTATTGAAGAATTGATTGTAATAATCAATAATGAAGTTCCTACTGCTTGTTTCATTGGTAATTTGGCAAAAAACAAAAGTGCAGGAATTATTAAAAATCCTCCGCCGGCACCAAGAAATCCGGTTACAATTCCCACTAAAAATCCAATGATACTTAATTGAACATAATTGGTTTCGGTGCTTTTTGCTTCTGGAAGGTTTTTTCGAATCATCGAAATCGCCGCCGTTATCATCAAAACCGAAAAAACAATCATAATCAGAAAATCTTTTGAAACGGTATAAGATGCCACCGAAAAAAGTGTCGCAGCAATTTGAGGAAATATAACTTCGCGGATTATCAAAATCGAAATTACAGAAGGAATCGCAAAATAAAGTGCTGATTTCAGTTTAAGATTTCCCATTTTATAATGGCTGTAGCTTCCGAATAAAGCGGTTAAGCCAACAATAAATAAGGAATAAGAAGTGGCCTGATCTGGATTTACCTTAAATAAATACACCAAAATAGGAATTGTCAATATCGATCCGCCGCCGCCAATTAAACCCAGCGAAACCCCGATAATGATTGAAGCAAAATAACCTAAATATTCCATTGCATTTATTTTTATGCAAAGTTGCTTCGTTAATTATGAATCTACAGTAACATTTATCACAGAAGTAAATTTTTGCCCACGGGTTTTACGGATGGAACGGGTTTACACAGATTAAAGATTTTTTTTCACGCAGATTTTGCAGATTTGAGCAGATTTAAATTTAAAAGTAAATAAAATCTGCGATTATCTGCCTAAATCTGCAAAATCTGCGTGAAATGAATATTTAAAAAAAATCTATGTAAATCTTTTAATCTGTGGCAAAAAAAATAAATCAGCGAAAACCCGTTTCATCTGTAAAATCTGTGGGCAATTATTTTAAAAGCTCAATCTGGTTTCGGTTGAGTTTGACCAAACCTCGCTGTTCCATTTTTTTTAGTAAACGTGAAACCACTTCTCTTGAGGTGTTTAATTCGGTGGCGATTTCCTGGTGTGAAAGTTTGACTTCAGAACAGCCGCAGGCATCAGAATGTCTTTTTAGGTAAAATTCCAAACGCTCGTCCATAGAACGAAAAGCGATATTATCGACAACTTCCAGAACTTCTTCAAAACGACTTCTATACGTTTCGATAACAAATTCGTACCAAGAACGGTGTTCCATCATCCATTTATCCATCATTTGCAGCGGAATCATCATTACCGAAACATCTTCGACTACTTTTGCCATGATTTGGCTTTTCTCGCTTTTTGCAGTGCAGATCATCGAAATGGCGCAGGCTTGTCCGGGCTGTAAGTAATACATTAAAAACTCGCCGCCATCTTCGCCTTCACGGTAAATTTTGATTTTTCCTTTCGTAATCAAAACCGTGTTTTTAATATATTGTCCGGTGCGCATTAAAATAGTTCCGGCTTCAAAATCCTGATGGCTTCCGTTTTCTTCAATAGTAGCAATAAGTTCGCTGGAGAAATTAGGAAAGATGGTTTTTAATGAATTTTGCATGGATTATATTTTTTTGCCACGAATTACACGAATTTTCACGAATTAGTTTAGTGCTTATTCTTGAATTGATGACGAATGTTTTTTTTAAATATAGGATGTCTTTACTATGTGTTGAAAATTATTTTTTTGACGCGAATTTTACAAAATTCCAAAAATTAATTCGTGAAAATTCGCGTAATTCGTGGCAAACCATTTTATCAAAAAGAGATTAAATACTATAATTTTTTACAAAGATAATAGATTCAGCTGTCATTAATTGTCAGAAAACTATATTTAAAGGTATTTTGAGCAAATGAAAAAATCCTATTTTCTATCGATTTTATAGGGTGTATTTTTAAAAATAGTAAGTAAATTTGTGTTTCACTGATTATAATACTTTCTCTAAAACGTTTTCTGAGAATAATAATCGAAATCGCATTTGGCACGTTTTTAATTAATAGAAACGTCGTAATTTTACAAAAACACATTTATTATGAATTTATCACAAGAAGATTGGGTTAATCAGCTGGCTGCTGACGAGAATGCAGTTATACTGGACGTAAGAACTGAAGACGAATTTAATGATGGCTATATTGAAAATGCTTTAAACATTGATATCAATAAAGGTCAGGGTTTTATTTATGAAATCGAAGAATTAGATAAAAATAAAAACTACTACGTGTATTGTCGTTCTGGAGCCAGAAGTGCAAAAGCATGCCAGGTTATGAATGAGTTAGGCATCGAAAATGCCTATAATCTGCTAGGCGGAATCCTGGACTGGGAAGGCGAAACCGTACAACCATAAAATGAAAAAGAGGCATAAAAAAGCCTCTTTTTTCATTAAACCACTATTAATAACCAAATAAAAATTACCAGATTATGAGTTTAATTCCAGAAGAGTTTGAGATTAAAAACCTTATAAATCAAGACACTTACCTTGTAAATGGAGAATTAAAACAATGGACAGGGCAAACCACACCTGTTTTTTCGACTATTTCTTCTACAGAAAAATATACGCCAACATTATTAGGATCTATTCCGTTTATGGCAGAAGCAGAAGCTGCGGAAGTTGTTGAAGCTGCAAATGCGGCCTACAATAAAGGGCAGGGATTATGGCCAACTATGAAAGTAGCTGACCGTATTAAATGCATGGAGAATTTCGTTACCCAAATGAAAGAAACACGTGAAGAAGTAGTGAAACTTTTGATGTGGGAAATTGGAAAAAACCTTGGCGATTCTCAAAAAGAATTTGACAGAACTGTCGAATATATTTATGACACCATTGCCAGCTACAAAGAATTAAACGGACGAAGCGCGCATTTTGAAAAAGTGCAGGGTGTAAACGCCATGATTCGCCGCGGGCCTCTTGGAGTAGTTTTGTGCCTTGGGCCTTACAATTATCCTTTAAACGAAACTTTCTCTTTATTGATTCCGGCTTTAATTATGGGTAACACTGTGATCTTTAAACCGGCTAAACATGGTGTATTGTGTATTTCACCATTGTTAGAAGCTTTTAGAAGCAGTTTTCCAAAAGGCGTTATCAATATCGTTTACGGTAGAGGAAGAGAAGTAGCTTCTCCAATTATGAAATCTGGAAAAATTGATGTTTTGGCATTAATTGGAAACAGTAAATCGGCGATTGCTTTACAAGATCAACATCCAAATAAAAACAGACTTCGTTTGATTTTAGGATTAGAAGCTAAAAACCCGGCGATTATTCTTCCGGATGCCGATTTAGATTTGGCAATTCAGGAATGTATTACTGGAACTCTGTCTTTCAACGGACAGCGTTGTACAGCATTAAAAGTTTTATATGTTCACGAATCAATTATAGAAGAGTTTAATAAAAGATTCTCTGAAAAAGTAGATGCATTACAATTTGGAAATCCGTGGGAAAAAGGAGCTGCATTAACACCGCTTCCAGAAACAGATAAACCACATTATATTCAGGGATTAATTGACGATGCTGTTCATAAAGGCGCTAAAATCCTGAATGAAAAAGGAGGAAAACATACAGATAATTTTATTTTTCCAGCCGTTTTATATCCGGTAAACAGCAAAATGCGTGTGTATCACGAAGAACAATTTGGGCCGGTAGTTCCAGTTATTTCTTTTAAAGATATTCAGCAGCCGTTAGAAGATATGGCTGAATCTAATTACGGACAGCAAGTGAGTTTGTTTGGAAAAGATATTAAAACTCTTGCACCGCTTATCGACGCTTTGGTAAACTTAGTATGCCGTGTGAACTTAAACAGTTCTTGCCAAAGAGGGCCGGATGCTTTCCCATTTACAGGTCGTAAAGATTCTGCAGTAGGTACTTTAAGTATTCCAGATGCTTTGCGTTCTTTCTCAATTCGTACGTTTGTCGCTTCAAAAGATATCGCTTATAACAATGAAATTTTGCAGGAATTGCTAAACAGCAAGGAATCAAACTTCATTAATACCGACTATATTTTGTAGTATCAAGGTTATATATTAATTGTAGATACCGTCTTTTTCTTCTTGAATTAGGCGGTTTTTCTTTTTTTATAAGGTGCTGAGATTCTGAGTTGCTAAGATTCTAAGTTTTTTTAATTTTTTATTCTTTAAAAATATAATTTTATAAAGTTTTGTAACATTATTTCAAAAATTGGGTCTTATTAAAATCATTTAATCAGCAAACCAAAAAACAACTTATGAAAAAAAGACTATCTCAATTTGCATTTATTGCATTTTTGTTTTTGGCACAAACCAGCTTTGCACAAGAGCTTTATATGCCCCGAAATATTCAACAAGCTTACGCCAAAGGTACTCGCTCGAAAGACGGAAAACCCGGAAAAAACTACTGGCAGAACCACGGAAAATATACGATGGATATTACCGTTGATGCTAAAACAAAATTGGTCAGCGGAACAGAAACAATCGTTTACGAAAACAACAGTAACGATAGTTTAAGAAATCTTGCGATTCGATTTGTAAATAATCTTCATAAACCTTCTTCACCAAGAGGCGGAAGCGTAAGTGACGATTTTTTAAGTAACGGCTTAACAATTACATCTCTAAAAGTGGCTGACGTAGTCTATAAAGAAGATGCCAGAAGCTGGGGAACTGTTGGAAATGTAAAATTGAAAAAAGCAATTGCACCACATTCTAAAATTACCATTAATATCGACTGGAATTATCCTTTATCTAAAGAAAGCGGAAGAGAAGGGCAAATTGACGAAACTACATTTTTTGTAGCGTATAGTTATCCTAGAGTTTCTGTTTTTGATGATTATAATGGCTGGGACAGATTAGCACATACAGATCGTCAGGAGTTTTACAATGATTTCAACGATTATGTTTACTCTGTAAAAGCACCAAAAAATTACGTGGTTTATGCAACTGGAGATTTCTTAAATCCAGATGAGGTTTTACAACCTGAGTTTGCTGCACGTTTGAAAAAATCATACGTAACAGATGAAATCCTGCATATCGCAAACGAACAGGAAATGAAAAGCGGTATCGTGACCAAACAAAACGACTGGAATGTCTGGAAATTTGAAGTTAAAAATATCTCAGATGTATGTTTTGGTTTAAGCGATCACTATTTATGGGATGCGAGCAGCGTTGTGGTAGATAAAAAAACAAATCGCCGCGCCAGCGTTCAGGCAGCTTATGATGTAAAAGGAACTGATTTTGTGAATTCAATTAAAAACAATCAATATGCTTTAGATTGGTTTTCTAATAACTGGCCTGGAGTTCCGTATCCTTTTTCTAAAATGACAGCTTTTCAGGGTTTTGCTGATATGGAATATCCAATGATGTGTAACGACTCACAAATGAATGATCCAAAATTTGCTCAATTAGTTCAGGATCATGAAGTAGCACATACTTATTTTCCTTTTTACATGGGAATCAACGAAACTCGTTATGCATTTATGGATGAAGGCTGGGCAACCACTTTTGAATATTTAATCGGAATTGCTGAACACGGAAAAGAAGCAGCAGATAAATTTTATAAAGAATTTAGAGTTGAAGATTATATCAATGATAAATCAACAGAAGAAGATCAGCCAATAATCACAATGTCAACACAAGTTTCTGGTCCGGGTTATGGAAATAACTCTTACGGAAAAGCTTCTCTTTCTTATATAGCTTTAAAAGATCTACTTGGAGACGATTTATTCAAAAAATCACTGCATCATTATATGGATACCTGGAATGGGAAACACCCAATTCCGTGGGATTATTTTAATTCGATGAATACAGCTTCAGGAAAAAACCTGAATTGGTTTTTCAATAACTGGTTCTTTACAAACAATTACATTGATCTTTCGGTTAAAGACGTTTCAAAAAATACAGTTTCTATCGAAAACAAAGGAGGATTTGCCATTCCGTTTGATGTAAATATTGTTTATGCTGATGATACAACAGAAATAGTACATCAAAATCCGGGAGTTTGGGAGAAAAACCAAAATTCAGTTTCGGTAGCTTTGAAGGGCAAAAAGCAAATTAAAAAAATTACGCTGGATGGCGGCATTTTCATGGATGCTACACCAGACAATAATACTTGGGCAGCCAAATAAAAAATTAAAAGCCGTCTTTTTCTAATGATTAAGACGGTTTTTTATCCGTTATAAAAATCTTTTAACAATCAACCAAAATAAAATAACCAATTATGAAAAGTAGCTTAGTTAGGATTTTAATAAATAAACTAACCTTGTTTTTTGTTTTTTTAATGCTGTCTAATTTTGGATTTGCCCAGAAAAACTCAAAAATCGAAATAGGAACTATCGATAGTATTTCTTCAAAAATATTAAACGAGAAACGCAAAATATGGATTCATTTGCCCAAAAGCGCTCAAAATATCGGATTTGCAAAACAAAAATATCCTGTAGTTTATCTTCTCGACGGCGATGGTCATTTTAGTTCGGTTGTTGGGATAATCGAAGAATTAAGTGAAGTAAACGGAAACACAAACTGCCCGGAAATGATTGTGGTTGGGATTACAAATACAAATCGTAATCGGGATTTAACGCCAACACATTCTGAGGTTGATCTTCCGTTTGTGCCTAAAAATCTAAGTGAACAATCTGGCGGCGGCGAAAAATTTGCTGAGTTTCTGGAAAAAGAACTAATTCCGTATATCGATGCTAAATACCCAACTGCGCCGTACAAAACATTAGTAGGCCATTCTTTTGGAGGATTAACGGTTATGAATATTTTGACCAATCATACTTCTTTATTCAATTCATACGTTTCCATTGACCCAAGTATGTGGTGGGATCACGATCAGTTTTTAAAAGAAACCACCAAAAAATTAACCACAAAAAACTTAGCCAATATTTCATTGTTTTTAGGAGCTGCCAATACAATGGATGATAATATGGATGTTATAAAAGTTAGAAAAGATACAACTGTTTTTACAAGACATATCAGGGCCATTTTAGATTTAAATGATTTCCTGAAGCAGCATAAAAAAAGTAATCTTAATTATGATTACAAATATTATAACGAAGATAATCACGGTTCTGTACCTTTAATTGCAACTTATGATGCTTTTCGTTTTATCTTTAAATTCAATCAATTAAAGCTTTCTATACCGGAGCAGATTAATTTTAATAAAAACGTTTTTACTAAAATTGAAAAACACTATAAAGATGTTTCAAAACATTTAGGATATAAAGTATATGTGCCTGAAAACACAGTGAATAATTTTGCGTATCAATCGCTTGGGAAAAAAGATTTAGAATTTGCAGGGTATTTATTTAAACTTAATGTTGTCAATTATCCGCAAAGCCCAAATGTATACGATTCATTAGGCGATTTTTATGAAGCAAGCGGCGATAAGAAAAACGCAATTGCAAATTATGAAAAGGTGTTAGCAATGGATAAAAACTTTCCTGATACAAAAGGAAAATTAGATAAGCTTTTAAAATAAAACAGAGAAAATGTCAGGAGAAAAAGATCTTCAAAAATTACTTAAAACAATGAAACCTGAACACAAGCAGGGCGATTATGTTTTTTGTAAAGTTGATACATTAGAGAATTTCAATTTAGATGAAGTTGAAATGTTTTTTAGGGAAAAAGAAGCGATAACCATTATTCTGAAAGAAGAAATAGCAGTAAAAATGAAACTGAATTACTTTGTAGTAATGTCATGGATAACGCTTACTGTACATTCTTCGCTTGAAGCTGTTGGCTTAACAGCAGCATTTTCAAAAGCACTTTCAGACAACAATATAAGCTGTAATGTTGTTGCGGCATTTTATCACGACCATATTTTTGTCAATAAAAAAGATGTTACAAAAGCAATGACAATTTTAAATTCATTTTCAAATTAAAATTATATCAGATTAAACCTATTTTTTATTTCGTTTTGTAAGAAAAATATTCTAATATTGCAAAATAAAAAATAAAGTTTAAATAGATGAAAAATTATTTGATCCTTATCATTTTGCTTTTTTCAGTAAAAAGTATAGCGCAAAATGCTACAAAGGAGACATTTCAGAAAAATAAATACGAATTAGCGCTTTCTTATTTAAAAAAATCAGAGTATGTAAAAGCTCTTGATTTATTTTCGGTAGTATCCAAAATTAAACCGGAAAATGAAATTGGACAGGAATCATTAAAAGAGATTGATACCTTAAAGGAAATCTTAAGAAAAGATATTTTAGAGAAAATAAGCGGAACATGGTTAGTTACGGGCGATAAACCAATTTGGACAGTTACTGCCCATGAGGATTTTAAAAACCAAAAAGTTGATAAATTAGTTGAAGTAGCGCAGGATAAAATTTTATTTTATGAGCAGGATCGTAAATCGAAAGTAAAAACACTAATTAAAACAGAGGATTTGCTTTACTTTAATACTGACAGATCAGATTCTTTATATTCGGCATTTATTTTATCAGACGGAAGGGTTTGGGATTGCCTTTTAAATGAAGATAATAAAGTAATGCGTGCCATTAATATAGCAAAATACGGAAAAAAAGGTGTTAAAAAAATAACCGAAAACAATCCTGAAGTTTATTTTGTAAGAACGAAGTAATACTGCAAATCAATATAACTAGAGAGGGAATCTGTTTTAAGATTCCCTTTTTTTATTTTAAAATTAATGTAATTTTGAAATATCAGAAATAAACATAAAATGGAAATTAAAGCAATTCAAGCTTCGCAAACCTGGCAAATCCGACATGAAGTAATGTGGCCGGATCAGCCTTTTGAATTTGTACAATTAGAAGAAGACAATTCAGGATTTCATTTTGGAGTTTCTGAAGGGGATAAATTAGTTTCTATAGTTTCCTGTTTTATTGAAGGTAAAGAAATGCAGTTTCGAAAATTAGCTACTTTAACAGTATATCAAGGAAAAGGAATTGCTTCTCATCTTTTAGAATATATTTTACAGTTTGCAAAAGAAAAGCATTTAGAAAAAGTTTGGTGCAATGCCAGAACCAATAAAAAGTCCTTTTATGAAAAATTTGGAATGAAAGATACTTTTAAAACTTTTACTAAAGCTGGACAGGAATTTACCATTATGGAAATCATTTTTTTAAAATAGATTCCTACATTCTTCTAATAATTTAATAGTAAGATGTTTATTGTCTTAAAATACTTTAAAAAACGTCGTTTTTAAATGTAATTTTAATGTAATAAAAAAATGAAAACGTTTTCGTTTTATATAACTGTTAAACCTTGTTAAAAATTCTTTTTTTGTTTTGATAGTTTTACTACTTTCGCACCCAAATGAGAAAGTTAATAGTATTTTTAGTATTCATGAATTTGCTTCTGCTAGGCGGAGGCCAATATCTTAATGCCAATACTTTTTCTCATCATCATAACCTTGCACAGAAACATAGAGTTAAATTTACGAGCCAGGATCGTGGAAGTTCTATAATTGAAGATGCCGATGTTGATCTTGAAGAAGATCTTTTAGGAAATGATGATACTTTACTTACGAACAAGCTTTTTGCTGCTTCGTACAGCTTAGTAGACAATTTGTATCTGGCACTTTCAGATCAGTCTGCAGCGAATGATTCCAATCGTTTTAAAATTTTTACGCCTTCTCTAGGGCATTCAAATCCTATCTACATTACTCAACGAGTATTAAGAATTTGATTTTACAGTATACATCGGTTACCTAAGTCGTGATCTGCATATCTCGTTGATGTATATTTTTTTACTTCTGCTTATATGAAAATTAAGTTCTGACTTCAGGCTTGCTGATGCATTTTATCATCTAAAGAAATCATTATTCCAAGCATTCAATCGCTTAATTTCCAAACTAAATCATGAAAAAAATTATCGTGTTCACGGGCTTGTTTGCCCTAGTGTGCCTAACTAGCTGTACATCTAAAAAAGAAGAAAAAGAAGAAGCTGAAAAATTCACGGTTACAAACCCGGTTAGAATTGATACTTCATTTACAAAACAATATGTTTCGCAGATTAAATCTGTTCGAAATATCGAAATCCGCGCCCAGGAAAAAGGGTTTTTACAAAACATTTATGTTGATGAAGGACAGTTTGTAAAAGCGGGTCAGCTGTTGTTCAGAATTATGCCAAACATGTATCAGGCAGAATTATTGAAAGCGCAGGCTGAACAAAAATCAGTAGAAATTGAACTGCAAAATGCTAAATTATTGGCAGATAAAAATATCGTTTCTAAAAACGAATTGAGCGTTGCTCAGGCAAAATTGCAATCTGCAAAAGCAGAAGTTGCATTGGCAAAACTTCATTTATCATTCACAGAAATCAGAGCTCCGTTTGACGGAACAATCGACAGAATTCCTTTAAAATTAGGAAGCCTTATCGACGAAGGCGAATTATTGACAAGCCTTTCAGACAACAGTCAAATGTTTGCTTACTTCAACGTTTCTGAGCCAGAATATCTTCAGTATCAAACAAATGTTAAAGATCGTGCCGAAAATAAAGTGAATTTGGTTTTGGCCAATGGAGATACTTTTAAAGAAAAAGGTAACGTAGAAGTTATCGAAAGTGAATTTGACAATGAAACAGGAAACATTGCTTTTAGAGCAAGATTCCCAAATTCGGCAAAATTGCTTAGAAACGGAGAAACAGGACAAGTCCAAATGATGGTTCCTCTTAAAAATGCTATCGTAATTCCGCAAAAAGCGACTTACGAAATTCAGGATAAAAAATATGTTTTTATAGTTGATAAAAATGATAAAGTAAGCTCAAAAGAAATCACTATTACAGGTGAAATCCCTGATTTGTATGTGATTAAAACGGGACTTAATGAAAATGATAAAATCTTACTTGAAGGTGTTCAGAAAGTAAAAGAAAATGACAAAATCAAATACGAATTTGAGTCTCCTAAAAAGGTAGTTAACAACCTGCGCTTAAAAGCAGAGTAAGTTTTTTGTTTTAATTGTTTCAGGTTTCAGGTTTCAAGTTCGCACTGAAAACCTGAAACCTGAAACTTGAAACTTGAAACCCTTTTTAAACTTCAAATAAGTTTAATCATTAAAAAAATATAAAAATGTTTAATAAATTTATTCAAAGACCAGTATTGTCGATAGTGATATCGTTGATTATTGTCTTTTTAGGAGTATTGTCGGTATTGAATTTACCAATTACCCAATTCCCTACAATCTCACCACCAATGGTGAATGTTACTGCGGATTATCCGGGATCTAACGGTGAGTTGATGATCAAGTCGGTTGTTATTCCTTTGGAAAGAGCCTTAAATGGAGTTCCGGGAATGAAATACATGACTTCTGATGCCGGAAATGATGGTGAAGCTAATATAAAAGTAGTGTTTAACTTAGGGACAGACCCTAATCAGGCTGCAATTAACGTTCAAAACCGTGTTGCTTCAGTTACGAACAAATTACCTCCATTAGTAATTAGAGAGGGTATTAAAATTACCCGAGAAGTGCCGAGTATGCTGATGTACGTGAACCTTTACAGTACAGACAAAAATACCGACATGAAGTTCTTGTACAACTATGCTGACATCAACGTACTTTCAGAATTGAAAAGGGTAAATGGTATTGGTTCTGGAGATATTTTAGGAACACGTGAATATGCAATGCGTATCTGGTTGAAACCAGATCGTATGCTGGCTTATAAAATTTCTGCTGATGAGGTAATGGAAGCATTATCTAGTCAGAGTTTGGAGGCTTCACCGGGTAAAACAGGAGAAAGTTCTGGTAAACGTTCTCAGGCATTTGAATATGTATTGAAATATTCGGGGCGTTTTACAACAAAAGAACAATATGAGAACATTGTTGTAAAATCAAATTCAAACGGAGAGCTTTTAAGATTGAAAGATGTTGCTAAAGTTGAATTTGGAAGCTCGATGTACGATATCTATTCTAATTTGAATGGAAGACCATCTGCAGCGATTGTATTAAAACAGTCTTTTGGAAGTAATGCCAATCAGGTTATTGAAGAAGTAAAGGCTAAATTGGAAAAAATCAAACAGAGATTTCCTAAAGGAATGGATTATGAAATCTCGTATGACGTCTCTAAATTCCTTGATGCTTCTATCGAAAAAGTAATCCATACTCTTGTTGAAGCTTTTATTCTGGTAGGTCTGGTAGTTTTCCTTTTCTTAGGAGACTGGCGTTCTACGGTTATTCCTGCAATTGCGGTACCCGTTTCATTAGTTGGAACGTTTGTGTTCATGACATTCTTTGATATTTCATTGAACTTAATTACGTTGTTTGCTTTGGTTTTGGCAATTGGGGTTGTCGTCGATGATGCTATTGTGGTTATTGAAGCCGTTCACGCCAAGATGGAAGAAGAACATCTCTCACCATTTAAAGCGACTAAAAAAGCGATGCACGAGATTGCAGGAGCAATTATCGCAATTACTTTCTTAATGGCTGCGGTATTTATTCCTGTTGCTTTTATGTCGGGTCCTGTTGGAGTATTTTACAGACAGTTCTCTGTAACTATGGCAACTGCGATTATCCTTTCGGGTATTGTGGCTTTGACATTGACACCGGCACTTTGTGCGATGATGTTAAAAAATAATCATGGAAAACCTAAAAAGAAAACACCGGCAAATAGATTTATAGATGCTTTCAACGAAAAGTTCAATTTAGCGCAAGGTAAATATCAAAATCTATTAGGCAAAATTGTTAACAGAAGAGTTGTTACCATTGTTGCACTTCTAGGTTTCTGTGCTGGAACATGGTTAATAAGCAGTTCAGTTCCTTCAGGATTTATTCCTAATGAGGATCAGGGAATGTTTTATGCCGTAATTCAGACACCTCCAGGTTCATCTTTAGAAAGGACTAATAATATTGCTGAGAGAGTTCAAAAAATTGCCGAAGATATCGATGGAGTAAAATCAGTTTCGTCGTTAGCAGGTTATGAGATTCTGTCTGAAGGCACCGGTTCTAATTCAGGAACTTGTTTGGTTAACCTTAAAGACTGGAGTGACAGAAAAGAATCTGTTGTTGAGATTATGCATGAAATGGAGGAAAAATGTAAAGATATTACTGGAGCTAATATCGAATTTTTCCAGCCGCCTGCTGTACCTGGATATGGTGCTGCCGGAGGATTTGAGCTTCGTTTATTAGACAAAACGGGTTCTGTAGATTATAAGAGAATGGAACAGGTAAATAACGATTTTGTTGCTGAATTGAACAAACAACCGGAATTATCAAACGTATTTAGTTTTTATAGCTCTAGTTTTCCTCAATACATGATGAAAGTCGACAATGACTTAGCACAGCAAAAAGGAGTTTCTATCGAAAATGCCATGAATACTTTGTCAACTCTTGTGGGAAGTAACTACGAAATCAGTTTTATTAAATTCGGAATCAACTATAAAGTAATTGTTCAGGCTTCACCGGAATATCGTGCACAGCCAGATGATATTTTAAAATTGTATGTGAAAAACAATCGTGATGAAATGGTACCTTTTTCTGCTTTTATGAAATTAGAAAAAGTATACGGACTTTCGGAAATTACGAGACACAACATGTACACTTCTACACAGATCAGTGGTTCTCCAGCTCAGGGCTATAGTTCTGGTACGGCTATTAAAGTAATTCAGGAAGTCGCTGCTAAAAAATTACCTAGAGGTTATGATATTGACTGGGCAGGTATCTCTGCCGATGAGGTTGCACAAGGTAATCAGGCAATTTGGGTATTCTTAATCTGTTTAGGATTTGTTTACTTGGTATTAGCAGCTCAATACGAAAGTTTTATTCTTCCATTATCTGTAATTCTGTCTTTACCTGCGGGTATTTTTGGAGCTTTCCTTTTATTGAAAGTTGCAGGATTAGAAAATAACATTTATGCGCAGGTTGCCATGGTAATGCTTATTGGTTTATTGGGTAAAAATGCCGTATTGATTGTAGAGTTTGCGATACAAAGACACGCAGCAGGAAGAACAGTTTTAGAAGCAGCGATGGAAGGAGCAAAAGCAAGGTTTCGTCCTATTTTGATGACTTCATTTGCTTTTATTGCGGGATTATTACCGCTTGCATTTGCAACTGGTCCGGGTAAAATTGGTAACAGAACCATTGGTACTGCAGCCGCTGGAGGTATGCTTATAGGAACTATTTGCGGAGTATTTGTAATTCCGGGCTTGTATTACATATTTGCCAAAATTGCTGAGAAACACAAACTGGTAAAACATGAAGAAGAAAATCCATTAACAGAAGAAATTGATAACAATCATGTATAAAGTTAAATTATATCAATACAGTATTGCATTGGGTTTATGTCTTGCGGTGGCAGGATGTAAAGCCCCTGCAGCTGAAACAGCAAGTACAAGCGCTCCGGTTCCGGAAGCATTTGGAAGCATAAAATCGCAGGACACTACAAATACATCGACTTTAAAATGGAAAGATTTCTTTAAGGATCAAAACCTTGTAGAGTTGATTGATGTTGCCTTAAAAAACAATCAGGAACTGAATATGACTTTGCAGGAAATTGAAATTGCAAAGAATGATATCAGAGTTCGTAAAGGGGCGCTATTGCCAACAGTTGGGGTTCGTGCGGGTGCAGGGATCGAAAAAGTAGGGCGCTACACAAGCCAGGGGGCAGGTGATGCTACAACAGAAATTAAACCAGGAATTGAAACTCCAGATCCGTTACCGGATTATACAATTGCAGCTTATGCAAACTGGGAAGTAGATATCTGGAAAAAACTGCGTAATTCTAAAAAAGCGGCTGTAAACCGTTATTTAGCAACTGTTGAAGGTAAAAACTTTGTAATTACAAACCTTATCGCTGAGATTGCTGATAATTATTACGAATTATTAGCTTTAGACAGTCAATTAGAGATTGTAAAACAAACTATTGCTTTACAAACAAACGCATTAGAAATTGTAAAAGTTCAAAAACAAGCTGCAAGAGCAACTGAACTTGGAGTTCAGAAATTTCAGGCTGAGGTTTTAACTTCAAAAAGTCTGGAGTTTGATATTTTGCAGAAAATCAAAGAGAACGAAAACAAAATCAACTTTTTGTTAGGACGTTATCCCCAGGATATTAAAAGAGATAAAACCAATTTTACAGATTTGCTTCCGGCAGCTGTAAACTCTGGAATTCCATCTCAATTATTAACAAATCGTCCAGATGTTAAGCAGGCAGAATTAGAATTAGTTGCTGCAAAATTAGATGTAAAAGCAGCTCGTGCAGAATTTTATCCTTCATTGGATATTTCGGCAGCTTTTGGAGTTCAGGCTTTTAAACCATCTTATTTGTTTACATTTCCAGAATCGATTTTATATTCATTAGCCGGAGATATTGCTGCGCCATTAATTAACAGAAATGCGATTAAAGCAGAATTTTCGAGTGCTAATGCAAGACAGCTTCAGGCATTGTACAATTATGATCGTACGATCTTGAATGCGTATTTAGAAGTTTCAACTCAGCTTTCTAAAATTGATAATCTTCAAAAAGGTTACGATTTAAAATCTCAACAAGTTGAGGCGCTAAATAAATCAATTGATGTTTCAAATGATTTATTTAAATCGGCAAGAGTAGATTATTTTGAGGTTTTAATGACGCAAAGAGATGCATTAGAAGCTAAATTAGAATTAATAGATACTAAAAAAGAACAGTTAAATGCTGCGGTTCATGTTTATAGAGACCTGGGCGGCGGATGGAAATAATATTGCCTGTTAATTTGTAGCGAAAAAGCCTTTTGAGAGTAATCTCAAAAGGCTTTTTCAGTTCAGGATGAAAAAGTTTTACTTCTGTATATTTGTATTTCAAAAGTTATTTTATGAAGGGTCTTATTAAACCAAAGGCATTAAAACGAGGTGACAAAGTTGCGGTAATATCGCTTTCATGGGGAGGTGCCGGAGAATTACCGCACCGATATGAATATGGAAAAAAACAGCTTCAGGAGGTGTTTGGATTAGAAGTTGTTGAAACTAAAAATGCATTGAAATCTGCAGATTGGATCTATAATAATCCAAAAGCACGTGCAGAAGATTTAATGGAAGCGTTTTTAGACCAATCGGTTAAGGCAATTATTACCAATATAGGAGGAGAGGACAGCGTTAGGATTCTGCCTTTTTTAGATTTAAATATTATTACACAAAACCCGAAAATATTTTTGGGTTTTTCAGATTCTACAATAACACATTTTGCTTGTTTAAAAGCAGGATTGACTTCTTTTTATGGCACTTCACTCTTAGTGGGATTTGCTGAGAATTGCGGCATGCACGATTATCAAATTCAGGATATTAAAAGAACCTTGTTTTCTGCAAAACCTGCAGGTGAAATTATGCCGAATAATGAAGGCTGGACAACGGAGTATCTGGATTGGTTTGATGCTTCATTATCCAATACAAAAAGAAAGCTTACAGCATCCAGCGGCTGGAATTTTTTGCAGGGAAAAGAAAAAGTTCAAGGAAAATTGATAGGAGGCTGTCTAGACGTTTTAGAATTTTTGAAGGGTACAGAATTTTGGCCGTCTGCAGAGGAATGGAATGATTGTATTTTGTTTTTAGAAACTTCCGAAAATATGGTTGAGCCGAGTGTGCTTAGATATTGGCTAAGAAATTATGCCGCACAAGGAATTTTGCATCGTGTTAAAGGAATTATTTTTGGACGTCCGTACGATTCAAAATATGCAAAAGAATATAATGATGAGATTCTAAAAATTATGAATGAGGAAAAATTGACTGATCTTGTTATTGTTACAGAAATGGATTTTGGTCATACTTGCCCAACATTTACGATTCCGTTTGGTACATTAGGAGAAATAGATTGTGTAAATAAAACATTCAGCATCTTGGAAAATGGCGTGATAGAATAATATAAACTCTATGTCTTAATTTAAAAGCCTTTTAAGAGTAATCTTAAAAAGCTTTTTTTATTTGCTCGATGTTTACTCATTTTTTGCGCCATTTATTAATTCTATAATCTTTAAGGCTACACCGCTTGATGATTGAAAATTTTGTCCGGTGACGATTCTTCCATCTGTTTCTATATGTGAGACATTACGAGCAGAAAACTTAAAAATTCCTCCTCTTTCTTCAATTGTTTTTTGAATTAAAAATGGAAAGTACTTAAAATATTCTCCATCTTGTTTTTCGAATGAATCCGGGTAACCGCTAATTTTTTTCCCTGCTACTAAATACTTACCATCATTAGTTTTTAAGTTTACAATTCCTGCAGTTCCATGACAAACAGAAGAGATAATGCCCTTATTTTCTTCATATACTTTTAAAGCAATAGTTTGAATTTCTTTATTTTCGGGTACATCATACATGGCAGATCCTCCGCCAATGTAATGAACAGCTTTGTAATTTTTTGAATCAATTTCGTTGGGTTTTTTAGTGTTTTTTAGGGCATACATAAAATCAGGATCAAATAAATATTGTTTTTGCAAAGTGTCGGATGTATTGATATAAGCTAATGGAATACTTCCTCCTTCTGGACTTACAAAATCGACGGTGTATCCCCCTGTTTTAAAAGTATGGTAGGCGTTTACTATTTCAGAAAAACTATTTCCTGCGGCTATCGTTGATTTACCATAATAATGGGCATTAGAAACAATAAATAGAATACGCTGTCCTGATTTATTAGTACTTAAACTGCTTGCTGATTTACTGATTATTTTCCATTCGCCCTGAAGCTTTTTGAGTAAAAACAGATCAATAAATTCCATTTTTTTTTCAGGTATTAGTATTTCTGCCTTAGCCAAAGCGATGTTGTTATACACATCAATTGAAACAACTCTGCCAATGCGGCCATTAAACTGTCCCTGATTGTCTTTTTTAAACCATTTGGCATATTCGCTGGCAGGTACAATCCATAATTCTTTGTCTTTACTGCTTAAAAACAGATTAGCTTCGGGATAAAATGCCTTTTCGATGCTGTCAGGTTTGTTATAAGAAGTACCTTCAAGGTAATTTTCAATACATTTTTTAACTAATGCCTCTTCTGTTTGTGCCAATAAACAAGCCGGCGAAAATAATAGCGCGATAAAACAGATAACTTTTTTCATAAACTTTTTGAAAATTAATTTTTCACAAAGCTATGACTAGTAAAACTTTAACCTGTCCGAATATAGGAATTCAGGACTCCTGATTTATAAATTAGGACTAAAAATCAGTTTTGCATAATTGCAGAGGCTTCTTATTTAGCTTTGCGATTACTGCTAAAGGAATCTCTAAACATTTTCCATCCTTTAGGAGTTTTTTTCCAAAGAACAAGAAATTTACCGTCATCCATTAATTCTCCTTTTGAATTTAATGACTGCCACAAACCTTCTTCGGTAACATATTCTACACCATCGCCATATATGGCAGTAGTGATAAATTTACCGCCTCTTAAACCATATTCGTCATAAGCTTTTCTAAAGAATTTAGCAGCTCCTTCTTTCCCATAAATTTGTGGTGCATTTGGGAGTAATATAGAAGTATCTTCGGTATATCTGTCTATAAATATCGAAGCATCATTTTTTTTAAAGGAATCAAAATAAATAGCATTACTTTCCTGAATTGCTTTTCTTGCTTCGTCTAAATTTGCGGTTTCTTTTTTTGATGCAGAATTACAGCTGCTTAATAATAGGGTAAATACAATTAGCTTTAAGATTGTAAAAAGAGCATGATTTTTCATAATAGTAGTTTTTAGTTTTAATTAAAAAATATAGATTGATATTATTTTAATCAAAGGTAGTAAGGCTAAAAACTTCTAAATTGTACAAATCGGAACAGTTTTTCTTTTTAAGTTCTAAGGTTCTGAGAATCTAAGCTGCTAAGATTTAAGGTAAAAAAATAATAACACAAAAGCTGTTTATTACTTTTAAAGAAGCAAATGGTTTATTGGAAATTGATTTTCTAAATAAGCCGTTGGTGTAGTTCCTGTAAAAGATTTAAAATCCCTTATAAAGTGAGATTGATCAAAGTAGCCACAATCATAAGCAATAGATGTTAACGGAGAATTATTGTCTGCAATGAGCTTTAAACTATGCTGAAAACGTCTGATTTTGTTGAATGATTTTGGAGCAAGACCCGTATGCTGAAAAACTAATTTATGGAGATAACGAGGTGTCATTCCGTATTTAGCAGCAACAATATTTATATTATTTTCCGATGGATCTTTGACGAAATTAGATAATATATGAGCCACTTTTTGAATTTTTTGAGACTTATTATCGTTTGTTACTAATTTCTTGATTAAGAATGTTTCGATAAGTTCAATTCTCTTTTTAATGTCCGAAGTTTCTAAAAGCTGTAAATGCAGGGTTGTTATTGGTTTTCCAATTACATCTTCTAAATTTAAAATTTGGTCATTAAATATCCCAACTTCATCATTAAAAAAATAGGCTGCCGAATGTGTATAAAACCGAATGCCAAGCATTGTATGTTTACCTTTTGATTTTATAGCAAGCGGTTTTGTTATTTGTCCCCACAATTCAATTTTAGGGGTTTTGTGAAATTTTTCATCTATTAATGATTCCCAAATACCGTTGCCAAGATTAAAAATCATTTCCATTTCACCACTTGGAAATACAGTATCCTGAAATTCTATATCTGAATCTGATTCAAAAATATAATAATGTTTTATATAAGGTTTCAGAATTTCTGATGGTAGAAAATGTTGGAATTCCATTATACTAGATTTTAATTCCTAAATACTTTTTAGTGTTAACTCATTGTATAAGTCAAAGTTATAAAATTAAAGAATGGTTAAGCCTATTTCTTTGTACGTTTTTAAAATTTCATCTTCGGGAGAAATGTTGGTAACCAAAACGTCAATATCTGTAATTGGAGAGATATAATAAGCTTCTGCTGTTCCTACTTTTTCAATAGAACTCAAAGCGATAACAAAATTAGAATTTTGGATCATGCTCTTTTTAATTTGAGAATCATCATATAAAACGCCTGTAATACCGCGTTCGTGATGAATACTGCAAATTCCCAGAATACAAACATCTGCCCTAAAATTTCGTAAAAAGTCTATCGTGTCAATTCCAGAAGTTGTAAAAGAGGTTTTACTCATTAATCCTCCCGCAAAAATTAATTCAATATTCGGTAAATCTTCCACTAATAAAGCAACTGGGAAACTGTTTGTAACAACGGTTAGTTTTAAATCGTAAGGAAAACTCGCAACTAAGGCTACAGAAGTTGTTCCGCCATCAATAAAAACAACTTGTCCGTCTTTTAAGTATGAAATCGCTTTTTCGGCAATGATCTTTTTATTTTCAACATCGTGTTTTTCTCTTTTTCTATAATGCAGCGGAATTGGAGAAGGAGCAACTGCACCGCCGCGAACGGCTTTTAAAAGTCCCTGATCTGAAAGTTTTTTTAAATCACGTCGAATAGTATCTTCTGAAACGCTTAAATATTCGCTTAATTCTATAGATGTTACCCGATGTTCTTTAGATAAATATTCTAATATAACTTGTTGACGCTCTTCCTTTTTCATTTTTTTTGCGGTTTTATATTGCAAAAATAAGTTAAAAATTGCAATATATTGCGATTTTTGCATAATTTTACCGCAAAATAATTTTACAATGAAAAAGAAAACAATTGCAATAGATATGGATGGTGTGCTTGCTGATATAGATGCACAATTAATTGACCATTATAATAAAGTTTACGGAACAACACTGACAAAAGAAAGTATCGAAGGCTTAACTTCCGAAGATGCTTTTAATGGGAGAGATTTACTATATGAGATTTTAAATACAGAAAATTTCTTTAGAACATTACCAGTAATGCCTGACGCAGTTGAAAGTTTACTTGAATTACAAAAAAAATTTGAAATTTTTATTGTTTCGGCAGCGACAGAATTTCCAATCTCGCTTGCTGAAAAAATAGCATGGCTTGCAGAACATTTCCCTTTTATTAAATGGGATAATATTATTTTATGCGGCAGCAAAAGAATTATCAATACCGATTATATGATTGACGACCATTGTAAAAATTTAGATCACTGCATGGGAAAACCTATTATGTTTACTGCATTTCATAATGTAAATCAAAATCATCATTTAAGAGTGAACAATTGGAAAGAAGCTGTAGCGGTTTTAAACGAAACATTATAAGCTTATTAAGGTTATAATTTTATTGTTTTTTGAAGAAAAAGGCCTTTTAGAAGAAATTCTGAAAGGCTTTTTGTTATTCATGCTTTAAAATTTTTAATTATAAGAATATTTTTACTTTTTAATTCAAGAATATTGTATTTCTATTTTTTGTTTGTACTTTTGGAACAAGTAATAATGACAAATGGCAAAGCCTATTAAAAATACTCCTGTTTTAAAAGGTAAAGAAGCCATTGACTTTTATAAAACTATTGATTTAAATAGAGATAAAAAAGTCAGTGTAGATTCTTTAACAGCAATCCGTACTGATGCTAATAAATTAAAAGAACTTTTAAAGGTTAACTAATGCCTTTTACAGGATTTTCATTTTTCGAATTACACGCTGCAACTATTATTAAACCTTTTGAATGTGGTGATACAGATTTGAATGGTTTTCTAAACGACAAAGCAATTCCTTATAAAAAAGATTTATTAGCTACTACTTATATTCTTGAAAACGAAAACAAAACTATCGCATATTTAAGTATATATAATGATGCTTTAGCGGTTCAGGAAAATCAGTTTGCATCTAAAACTGCGTTTAAGAGATGGATAAAAGAAATTCTTAGTCATCGTAAACGTCATTTGAGACAATTTCCAGCTATAAAAATAGGCAGATTAGCAGTTTGTGAGACTACAAAAAAAGAAAGAAAAGGTATAGGCAAAGCTTTAGTGAATTTTGTTATTGACTTAGCATTAGAACAAAATAATAAATGTGCGTGTCAATTACTTACTGTAGATGCATATGAAAAATCATTAGGTTTTTATGAAAAACTTGGATTTAAGTTTCTTTCTGAAAATGATAATGGAGAAGACACAAGACAAATGTTTTATGATCTTAGACCGTTGATGAATACGTTAAATGAAGATTAATTTCTCCGTTAAGAAATAATAGAAAAGCCTTTCGGAAGTTAAATTCCAAAAGGCTTTTTATATTTAAACAGCGTTAGTGCTTATGATGAAAAATAGCAGCCAGATCAATAAAAATATTTATATTTATAAAATAATAAAGATTATTTCCATGAAAAAAGTTTTACTGTTATTAATCATTTTTTGCTTTTTTGGGTGCAAAAAATTTGTTGTTTCGTTTGAGCAGCCAACAAATGAGAAGTTGGATAATTTAAAGTTGGAAGTACTTCTGGATAAAAAGGAAGTTCAGGAAATTAACTTAAAAGCGACAAATGGATTACCTTCTTATGAAACGGCTGAATTGTCTGTATCTGACGAAGGAAAACACCAGCTTCAGGTAAAAGTAAGAGACACGATATTTACTTATGATATAAAGTATCCCGAAGAAAGATACATTATGGTAACGGCTCATTTAAAAGAGAATGGGAAAATCCATATCGGAATCTTAAAACAAGCTTATAAATATAGATTTCATTAATTGATAGAAATGATATTTAATTCAAAAAGCCTTTCGGAAGTTAAATTCTGAAAGGCTGTTTTTTTGTTTTGCCACAAAGTCACAAAGTCACAAAATTTATTAATATTTTAAGTTATGTCTTAAGATAAAAAATCTTTAAACCATAATCCTGAGTTTTTGATCGTTCTTTTCTGCGTTTCGAAATCAATGTGGATCAATCCGAAGCGGGCATTATAACCTTCAGCCCATTCGAAGTTATCGGTTAAACTCCACACAAAATAACCTTCAACATTTAAACCTTCTTCTTTTGCTTTTAAGATTTGTTCTAAGTTGTCTTGAATAAAGTGGGTTCTCTTTATATCGAATACTTTTCCGTTTGTAACTGTGTCTGGAAAAGCGGCACCATTTTCAGTAATAATAATTTTTCGAATCCCTTCATATTCGTTGAATTTTTTCAGAACGTGATACAATGCTGGCGGATAAACTTCCCAGCCCATTTCGGTTGAAATTGCATTCCTTTTTTCGGCACTTATTAATTCGGCACCAATATAGGGAGTTAAAATAGAAGATTTTACCACTTCACGCGTATAACATTGTAATCCGATGAAATCAAAATCGAAATCGAGATTGTTTAAATCATCTTCTAAAATATAATTATTAAGCTTCTTAAGTACGGGAAGATCTTTTTGCGGATATCCCAATCCTAAAATTGGCTCGATAAAAGTTCGGTTTAATAAAGTATCGACACGTTTTGCGGCTTCAACATCTTTTTGACTATCTGTTGCAGGCTCAATATGCGTACACGAAAATGTAGTTCCAATATTAGCATTCGGAATTTTATTTCGTAATATTTTAGCACCCGCAGCCGTTGCCAGCGTTACATGATGCATGGCTTTTAGATAATTGGTAATTCCCTTTTTTCCGGGTGCATGAATACCTAAAAAATATCCGGCTCCCGTAAATACAGAAGGTTCATTAATTACCATCCAGTTTTTTACGCGATCACCAAAATACTGGGCACAAACTTCAACATATTCTGAAAACCAGGAAACCGATTCGCGGCTTGTCCAGCCTCCTTTTAATTCGAGTTCATGTGGTAAATCCCAATGATAAAGCGTAATCCAGGGTTCTATTCCAGATGCAAGTAAGGAGTCGATAATTTTATTGTAATAATCTATTCCGGCTTGATTTACAGGATGAGTCCCTGTTGGCATAATTCTCGGCCAGCTGATAGAGAATCTAAAATTCGGAATATTTAATTCCCGAATTAAGTCAATATCATTTTGGTAAGAATTGTAGAAATCGCAGGCAGTTAGGGCATGATGTCCGTTTTTTATTTTCCCTTTTTGAGAAGTAAAAACGTCCCAGATAGAAGAACCTTTTCCGTCAGAATCATGTGCTCCCTCAATTTGGAAAGCGGCGGTAGAAACACCCCACAAGAAATCTTCACCAAATTGGTTTTTGTTCAAAAATGAGTTTTCAATTTTATTCATTCAATAGTACTTTCCTTTATTTTCTAAACTGTTTATTAATGAAGGAAAGAAGATTGCATAGCTCTTAAAAAAAGCCATTCTTTGAATGATACCAGGAAATTTAGGTTAAAGAATTTCATAACGATTAGTTTTATTCAAATTACGAAAACTAATGTGAATTTATTGTAAAGCCATTATTATCAAATAATTAAATAAAAAACGGGAAGATAAATCAATCTTCCCATCCACAAAGTGTTAAACCAAGGCCCTGAGCTTGTTTGAGTGATGTTTTTACCACTTCCTGCCTGCATGACGATAAACCCCGGCAATGTTCTTTATAATGATATTTTTTCGATCCGCTTGATCCGCAGATATAAACACTGGTATCTGGAGGAGAAAACGAAGTTAAAAAAACAAAAAATAAGGGTAAAGCATATTTCATCAGCTAGTCTTTATTTGACAATTAAATTGTATTCGTTTCCTTTTTTATCAGTAGCTTTTAATTTTCCGTATGCAACCCATTCGGTATTAATTTCTATTTCGGCAACGGTGTCGGTTAAAATTCCCGCGCCGTATTTCCCCTGCACGTTAATATTCCCAAAAACCGAATCGCCATTGATATTAATTCCTTTTACATCATAATTGTATTCATAATTTCCAGAATTTCCGGTTCTGTACTCGTATTGATGCGTTTTATTTACATGATACGTTTTAGCTTCTTCGGGCGTAATTGTTTTACGATCGTCTGCTGTAATTACCGGTTTATAAAATGTATTTATTTGCGGTGGAGGCGGAGCAGAAGCCTTTTCACAGGAATAAAATGTAAATAATAAAAATAAGATGAAGTAGTTTTTTGACATAGGCGTTTGTAATTAGGATTTGTATTATTCAAATGTAAAACCAAATGAAGTAGGGATTTTATGGAAATCCATAATGAAATAATAGTTGCAGAAAGTTAAAAAACAAACTTATTTTAAAACTTAAATGTCATTAATATCTCTTTCAATTAATTTATATTTATCCTTAATATCATCGGCCATATAAAAGTCTAACAAATCTTTTTTTGTCAAGGTTCCAATATTTAAAAAACGTTTCAAATAATCCTGATTAAATTCCATTAATAAGATGGATTTTTCAAGTTGCTTTAGAATAACTTTATTATTTTCAATATTATTTATGACTAATGATTTTACAGAAAGAACTTCGTTAATATCTTTGATAATTCGATTTACAATCATTGCCAAAACATCTTTATCCAGCTCAATTTCTTTAGAATTTAAAGCAATATCTCGCGCAAGCATATAAGCGATAGCTAAATTTGAGTAATCTCCTTTTTGAGAATTTATAATTGCTATAAAGCCAACTCCAGGAATGTAACCAACATTGTCAAAATTTTTGAGAATAGAATTGTCTATCAATGAAATATCAAAAACAATTAAACTTACTTTTGAATCTCTGTTGGCTTGCGTCTCAATTAATTGACTCCACGCCGTATCTGTTTTTCTAGTGAAAATTTCTTTGTTTTCAATTTCTCCAAAACGAATGCTTTTGTCAAACTTACATTCGATAGCAATTTTTAAATCTGAACTTCCATTAACTTCGCAAATAATATCTCCAGTTTTATTTTTAGAGATATTTCCAGCAGTATTTCCAGTAAGGAAAGCCTTGTCCTTTAATCTTTTTTCTGAAAAATAATTGTTTAGAAATTCTGCAATGTCATCTTCTGCTAAAGAACCTTTGATTGTTGACTTATAAAAAAGCTCTTTTTTCATTTCGAAAATCATTTTAAGACTTTCTAATTCTGTTCCTAATTCATTGTTAGTTTTAGCCAAAAAAGAAGAAATACGATCTTCCATTAATGCTAAAACACCAATATAAATTGCACGTAATAGTTTTTCATCTCTTTCATTTGCAGAAAGATTGTTAAAGTAGTTAAAAACGATTTGGTTTTCAATTTCAAACTCTTGAATTTCCAAGCGTTTGAGTTGTTGGTTTAGTTTGATTGTTGACATGATTATTCGGTATATATTTCTATAACTTTTTGTTTGAACGAATCACTTATTATAAAATTTTCATCAGCTATGAAGCTTATCGCTTTATATGCTTTACCACTACTAACTTTTTCTGTCATACCCAGTTCTTCTTCAATATCATTTTCTAAAATATGTGTTTTTCCAAAAGAATTATTTAATGCATCTTCAATGCTTTTAGAAACTAAATCGGCAGTAGCAATTCCATCTGCATTTTTACCAGTTTGATGATCTCTATCATAAACTGCACAATATTCGATTTTAAATTTATTCAGTAAATTCATATACAGAGGGATATTGTTTTTACTTCCACAATCAATTACTGTAAAATCATATCTAAATATATTTAATGATTGAGCGAGCATTGGTATAATTGTTCTATCAGTTTGTCCTTCTACAAGTATAACTTTCTTAGCAAAAAATAGTTCACTTCTTTCAGGGTTTATCCAATAACTTAAATTAAACTTTTTCTTTTCATCAACATCCTCAAAGATGTCATTAACATATTGGAGAACTTTAGTTCCGGTATCAATACTTTCTTTTTTTACAATACAAATAGATTTATGAAATTCTAAATCTAAGAAAGAACTTGAGTGTGTACATAAAATTACTTGACTTTCATCTTTAGATAAATTTACTAAAGAAAAAAAGAGTTCTTTTTGTGCTTGTGGATGTAAAAATAATTCTGGTTCTTCAAAGATAAAATAAGTAGACTTTGATGATTTTCTTGTAGATACTTCAGGATCTTGATCTTCACCTTCTCTTTCTTCTTTTAGAACTTTTGACCATGCTTTTATTAATGCAAAAATTAATGCTCTTTGTAAACCATGACCTTTTCTGGCAATATCTGTTTTAATTCCATCATCAACGGAAACATTTGCTCCAACTCTAAAAATATCATCAACATTTGGAGCTGTAATTTGGATATCAATTTTTGTATTCCAACTTATTAATTCTTTATCTAATAAGTTTTCAAGAGATGTTAAATCTTCAGGTCTATTTTCATTTACCTCCCCATCTATGTTTGTTTTATTAAGAATTTTAGTTAATTCTATTATTTTTTCTTTTGCCTCTCTAAACTGTGGATTGTGTTCTGAAATTTTATTAATTACTCTAGAATAGAGTTGACCAAAGAGTGAGCTGCCTTTAGGATTTAATTCATCGGAAGCATTTTTTATTGATGGAATAAAAAAAAGATCTCCAAAACTTCCTTTAGCTACATTTTTCAAACCTAAGAAATTAGTTTCTTCCAGAATATAATTAAATGTAATATTTTCTATGTTTTCCTGAATATATTGATTTTGAGCCAGCCTAAAATGATCAATAGTAATTGCCCCTTTATCAGGGAGAAAAACTGCTAAAGGGAGATTTTCAGCAATTTCTCGTTTTTTAAATTCTGAAATTTTTGATTCTTTTAGCCAATCATCATTTGCTTCTTCAATATATCCATTGTAAGTAAAAGATCCATTTTTTAAAGCTGTTTTCCTTGCTTTAATTCTATTGTCCGCTGAAACGTATTTTTTAAAAGTTATACCTTCAGATTCTGATAGGTCTGTAAATTCTATTTCAACCCATAATTCTTCTGAATCGCCATTAAAATCAAGAGACTGATGTGCGATTTCACCAAAAAAGAATAAAACGGAACTAAGAACATTAGATTTACCATGATTATTTTGGCCTATAAAAATCATTAAATCTTGAAAAATAATATTTTCACTAATTATAGATCTCCAATTTGAGATTTTTATACTATTAATTTTCATACTTAGTCGTATTTAAATTTTACATACGAATTGATATAACTGTTCAATCCAGAGCCTGCTACAGCTAAACGTTTCATATTTTCAACATGAGACTGTCCAGCTTTTCTATAACTGTATTGATAAATACTTCCCGAGGAGAATCTAACCCTAATATAATCTGATCCAATTTCATATGCTGAAACTCCTGATTCACCTCTTTTATTTCTATATCTTTCCATAAAATCTTAAAGTTTTTGAGTTCTATAAGAGTCTCTTATTTGTGATGAAAAATATGATCCTTTTGAATTAGCGGACATTAATTGATCGTAAATATATTCTGGAACATCGAAGTATTGATAAATTCCACCATGATTGAATTCAATTTCTAATATTTGGTTTTTATCATCATAGCCGATAGAGCTAATATTTGATGACTTTACAAATTCTCTTTCCATAGTTTTTGGTTTTAGGTTATAGATTAGTTTTTGTTTTATTTTTAGGTTGTGATAAATCTAACTAGATTTACATTGTTTAAAATGCGTAGTTCTACCTGATTTTATTAGAAACTCATTAATTCTGAGTCGTTTGGAGAATCAATTTCATAGTAAGTATATTCGTCATCATACTTATACCATTTGTAATTAACTTTCGAAAAACGAAACATCTTTAATGCTTCTTGTAATGTTTGTTGTGTTTGGGCTTTATTACCATTATTTGCAAAATATCCTCCAGTAAATTGAATTGTTTTATTCTTATTACCTAATACTTGGGTTTCAATGTTCTGTTCCCATAACTTATGATAAATAGCTTTCGCATAGGCTTTCCTTAAAACAGGAAATTCTTTAATCTGCATGTTTTTTACTTTTTTCTCCAACTCTTTACCTAAAGTTTTAACTTCGGCGTTTTCTGATGATAATGCTTCATTAATGGTTTTGGCCCATGCCGCAAATAGCACTAATTCCATTTGAGTAGCTTCAACCGTATTTCTATAAGTTGAGAAATTAACACCTTCTTCTATAGAAGCTATTTCTCTTTTTAGTTGAGCAATTTGATTGGGAATGTCTTTTGCTTTTTCTTCGGTTGATGATGGAGAAGAAAATGATTCAGTTGAAGTTTTTGGTTTTACTTCATCATCTCCACTTCCAAATGCGATGAAGATAAATCCTGCAAGTGTAAGTGCAGAAAATAAGTGTTGTACTTTTCTTTTCATTAGTGTATTAAATTTATGGTTATTGATTTTCGGTAAATTATAAATGGTAAAGTTGTTCCTAAGAAATACATGAGAAGGTCTGAAGAATCGAAAGTGCCGGGAACAATTTTTATAAGTTGTCCTAATTCAGAAATAATAGAGATTATTGGGATTATAAGAATCCAAAATAGATTTTCATTTTTAATTTCGTTTTTCCATAAAAACAAAACGAGACTAACATATGAAAACATCCATAAACCATCTGGTAATGAATAAAGAATAATGTTTGGAAGATGACTTGAATAGCTGACAGTAAAACTTCTTAGGCTATTTATAATGTCTAAAATTTTTAATTCATCAAACCAAATAAACATTTTTAAATTTGAAGTTCTGAATAAGATATATATTAAACTTCCGCACAGCAATGTGAAAATATGACCGATATATAATTGTTTGACTTTCATTAGTTGTTTATTTTTTTCAAAAGTAAAACCAATAAAAACCAGTATTTTACGGAAATCCATAATCCATAAATTAATTTGTAGAAATAAAAAAAGCCCCCGAAGGAGCTTGAAATAATAATATAAAAAGAGATTAAATAATCCCCATATCTTTTGTAATAGAAACTAAATGAATGGTGTTATTTGCTTTAAAAAAGTCTTTAAGTTTAGACAATCTTTTTTCTACAGCACTTTTACTGTTGGGTTTAATATCGGTGCTTTTAAAAATTTCTATTATTTCATCTTGCGAAGTGCCGGAAGATAAATATTTCAGAATTTTAATATCGACATCGTCAATTTCGTAATTGTTTTTTTCCTGAAGTGCAGAACCAACTTCGGGAGAAATAAATATTTGATCTGAAGTCGAAATGATATTGATTGCTTTTTTTAATTCTTCAATACTGTTTAAACCTTTCAGGACAAAACCATCAATTTCGGCATTATCAAAAAGTGATTTAATGCGGTAACTTTTATCTTCTACAGAATAAGCAATAATTTTAATATTGGGCTGCAGCTCGCGAACTTTTTGAACCAGTTCATCTCCATTAGCAATATCCGATTTGCGATGATCCATTTTAAACGAAAGATCACTAATTAACAAATCATAGGGTTCATTTTGATGAATGGCAGCGCGTATTTTTAAAAACGCTTCGTCACAAAATTTAGAATGCTGAAAATCTACAATATTTAAATCTTTTAAAACTTGCTGAATTCCTAAGTTCATTGCATCAAGATCTTCGGCTATAATTACTTTTTTAAACATAGGCTTTTATTTAGGCATTGTTATATTTACTTTAAAACCTTTATCTGGTTCAGTTTCAAAAGTAATAGTTCCTTTTATGGCCAGAATACGGTTTTCCATATTTTGTAAACCGTTTTTTATAATTTTTGATTTTTCGCAGCCTTTTCCATTGTCTTTATAGTCGATCAACAGAGTATTTTGAGCATTTTCAAACTTTAAAACAACTAATTGAGCCTGGCTGTGCTTTTTCATATTGACCATTAACTCATGTAATACGCGCTGAATTGCTATCTTTTTTAAATCTTCAATAGAGTCCCAATTTACCTTTTCGATATTAGTAATAATAACATTGGTAGTCTCGCTATTATAAGTAGAAAGCATTTCTTTTAAATTGTTAGAGTAATTTGATCCGGTGTCGATATCATTATTTTCTCTGGAAATGCCGCGCACACGACTGTAAATATGATCGAGTTTTTGCAGTAAATTTTCTTTTGTATTTTGAATTTCCAGCGGCTGTGTCTGGGTAAAAGTTATCGTATTAAAAACATCATTTGCAAGTTCATCGTGAATGTCTTTTGCTATTCTGGTTTCGGTATCGTAGGCCGTTTTTATTTTTTCGATTCGGTTTCGATTTTGATAAAACTTTCTTAAATATAACAATAGAAAGAAAAGCGATACAATCCCAATTATAAAAAATATCCTTTGATATTTAACTTTTTGAAGTGATAACTCATTTTCTATTTTTTCTAATCGAAGTTTCTGATTTTCGTCTTTCTCTTTTTTTGAATCGTATTTTATTTTAGCAAACTTATTTTTAAAGTTGTTTCTGATTTTGATTATACTATCATTTATTGAAATATACTGCTGAGCATATTTTGTGCCGGAACCATTAGAAATTAGAAAGGATAATGCTTTTAAACGTTCATCAACACTATTTTGGATAGTAGAAATTTGGTACGCTTTTTTAGCATTTTCATTTGATTTTTGAATGTCTTTTTTTGCGTAAAATTCTGCCAGATGAAGATAGCTTTCAATACTTCCGTATGAGTCATTGTTTTCTTCCCTAAGTTTAAGGCTTTCTGTCATTAACATCAGAGCTTTATCGTAGTTTTCTTTTTTAAAATAGGCATAACCTAAATTATCCATAAAACGGGCTTTATTAGGAATAAAAACTTTTTCTTCTAGCACTTTTTCTCTTAGAATGGATTCAAGAATTTTTATAGACTCATTGTATTTTTTTTGTTGAATGTAAACAACCGCAATATTGTTTAAAGGGGATTGTCTTGATACAGAATCAGTACAGTCTTTTAAAGCTTCATTATAGTAATAAAATGCTTCATCATATATAGCAAGTTCTTTGTAAGCTATGCCAAAGAGGTTATTAATTGCAGCGCTGTAAATGTCCTTTTTTTTAATATAAGGCAAAGCTTCTGTCAGCGTTTCATTGCTGCCGTAATAGTCTCCATTTATTTGCTGAATAGAGGCCATTTGTATAAGATTATAAACAATGTTGGAACTGTCTTTTATGTTCTCAAACTTTATTTTAGATTTATTAAAATTATAAAATGCACTATTGTAATTTTTATCCTGAAAATTCAAAATGGCTTTATCCCGTATAATCATAGCTTCTTTTTTTCTGGGATTATTTTGCTGCACAGTAATGTCTTTTTCTTTTTGGCAGGAAAGAAAAAAAACAAAAAAAAGAGAATAAAAAAACGGGGAACGCAGCATAACACTTACTTTCCCCGAAAATACTAATTAATTCTAGATTATGTAATCTTATTCAGATTATTTTGGTGGTGGAACAATTATAGGTGCATCACCGGGACCATCTGGTGGTACATCTGCTTGTATGCTGTCTCGAACGACATCTCTTTTTATCTCAGTTTTTTTACTCGTTGTATCAAATTCGTCAGCAGTACAAGAAAATAATGTAGTTGACAATAGCGCGCACGCTCCCAATAAATATAGAGTTTTCATTTTTTTAAAGTTTAAAAATTAGACAAAGGCATTGCTGGCCGGAACTTTTCCGTGCTTTTGGTTGTGTGCAATACCAAATTTGTTTGGGAAGTGAAGTGCGTAGAACAGTAAGATTTTTATCTATACTTCCCGGAATAAACTCCGTCTTACGGTTTTCCGCACTTTTTGAATAAACTAGTTTTGTACATTTGTTTTTGACCTGCAGATCAAAGCGCTAACTAATTTTGTTGAGGCAAAGTAACGACGGCTTTGAGCCTGCATTGATCAGAAAGTCAGGAAAGTCTAATATATTTTTTTAAAGTCGGGATAAGTTCTAAGAAGTAGTAAAAAGTAGAATAAAGTACTTTAGAAAAAGTTTTAAAAAGTTTAAAATGCCTATGTCAAACTATACTTTTGAAGATTATAAAAAAGCTATTAAAGCTAAATATGAGGAGGAAGTAGAAGGGGAACATTCTAATAATTTAAGTTCTCCAACTACAGCAAATCTTAGAAAATTGTGTGTTAAAAGATTCAAGTCAAACAATAATAAAGATGACTTAAGTGCTTTTGAATCTTTTTTTGATGTTCCATTTGATAAGGATAAAAAGAATTTGTTTGGAGATGAAGAGATGAATAAATTAGAAGCGGTTAAAAGATTTTTTTTAGGTAAAACAGAGAAGCCTGCTGAAGATACAATTCAATTGGCTGCAATACTTGTAGATCTTCAGCCAAGACCTTTTCGCGAGTTTAGAAAACAAAATGATCCAGATGAATTAGAATTAATAGATGATCTTAGAGATACCAAATTTTTTAATCCACAAAATCCTTCTGATGATTTGATTGATGAGGTGGAAAAGGAAAATGTTATTGATCCGAAAATTGAAGAGCCAGAAGAAAATCAAAGTGAGGAATCTGAACCGATTCAAGATGAAGAATTAGAACCAACTTTTGAGGCTGAAAAAACTGAATCATTTCAAAATCAAGAATCGGCGTCAACGGAACCATCATTTCCTATATTAACTTTTGTCAACACAGGCAAGAAACCACCAACTAAAATATGGTGGTATTCAGGAATCACAGCTGTTCTTGTTGTATTATGTTTTATCATTTATTTGGCTTTACAAAAAAAGGATTGCATGCAATGGTCTGACAACCATTATGAAGAAGTAAGCTGTGATTTGAAAATGGAAGGAATAGGAACATTTAACGCGCCTGAACCTTATGATGAAAGAATTATTGATCTTCGAAGGATTAAGGTTTGCGATACAACAACCTTTTTTAAAAACGAAAAAGCTGTTGTTTGGTACGCTAAAGTGGGAGATAGTGTTGAGTTTTTTAACACACATGGAATGCATCCGGAAAACGGCAGAGCTTTAAGACCCATAACTCCTTATATCATCCATAAATATGTAGTAAAAAAATAATCCCTTAAAAAACATTAGTTTTTTGAAATAAATGCGTTTTATGTAAAATAAACTTAAAATCATGGAAATTTCTGTAAGATTATACTTTTAATTTAGCATTATTAAATTAAATCAATAAAAAACAAATCGACATGAAAAGTAAAAACATATTATTCGTATTAGCCTTAAGCTTGGGAATGTTTGCTGCGTCTTGCAGCAGCGATGATAATGAAGGAGAAACAATTGTACCGTTAGCAGGAAAATATAATTTAAGTAAAACCGGAACGATTGAAAATGGAAATGAAGTATTAGTGGATGCTCCGCAAAACCAAAGTGGATGCAGTAGAGATTATTTAGAACTAAAATTAAGTAATGCAGCAGTTATAGGTGATTACAGCGGTGAGAATTGTGCTTTAGTAGAAACAACAGGAACTTACGTAAGATCACATAACGATTTAACGATTACTATTGGTAATGCAAGTACAACCAGCGACATTATGAACCTTACTAATAAAGAGCTGAAAATTAAAGACAAAGCTACAGGTATAATTACAGTTTATACCAGATAAGAAATAGGTATTAAGGTATATTCCTAATTCAGGAGAATCAGGAATAAAAACGGAAATGACTTAGTAAAGTTATTTCCGTTTTTTTATAAATTTTAGTTGAAGAATTATTCCAGCGGAATATAAATATCAAAAGAAGCGCCTTTATTTTGTTCGCCTTTTGCTGTAATAATTCCGTTATGGTTTTCAACGATTTTTTTTACGATTGCAAGGCCAATTCCGGTTCCGGTGTACTGATCTCTTCCGTGTAAACGCTGGAAAACATCGAAGATTTTTTTGCTGTATTGCGGTTCAAAACCAATTCCGTTGTCTGAAATAGTAATATGACAATAACTAGTTTCTTTTGCTAAAGCTTCTTCCTCAAAATGGGAACCTTTTGCAATTTCGCTGTTAATTTTTATTACAGCCGGAATATCTGGTTTTGCAAACTTAAGTGAATTGCTGATTAAATTATAAAGCAGTTGTCTAAACTGAAACGGAATAATATTAATTTCACCGACATCATTATTTTCAATCACGGCATTTTTTTGCTCCAGTTCTTCTTTAAGATCTTCCCGTACTTCATCAATGATTTTAGAAAGACTCGTTTTTTCAAACACCCTTTCCTGAATATTTGTCCTCGAATACGAAAGCAAATCATTAATTAAAGTCTGCATACGCTGCGCAGCATTTTGCATTCTTTTGAATTTATCTTTTCCTAAATCTGATAAATTTTGAAATTCCTTATCCAGAATCTGCGATGCAAAAGTTTGAATTTTCCGAAGCGGTTCCTGCAAATCGTGACTTGAAATATAAGCAAAAGACTGAAGCTCTTTGTTCATATGTTCCAGTTCGGCGTTTTTTTGTTCCAGTTCTAAAGCATTCAATTTAATTTTATCGTCGGCTCTCTTTTTCTCTGTTAAGTCGTGCGTAACTTTCGAAAAACCAATTACTTCATTGTTTTTATTATGAACAGCTGTAATTACAACACTTGCCCAAAACAAACTTCCGTTTTTACGCACGCGCCAGCCTTGCTGCACCGCACGGCCTTTTTCTCTGGCTAATTCAAGCAATGTATTGGGCAGATTATTTTTCTGGTCTTCCGGTGTATAGAAAACGCCAAAATATTTTCCGGTTATTTCTTGTGCTTTGTAACCTTTAATCTTTTCGGCTCCCACATTCCAGTTTTCAACAATTCCCTTATGGTTTAAATACAAAATCGCATAATCCTGAACTTCTTCGACCATTAAATGATAACGTTCTTCACTTTTTTTAAGTGATTCATACATCTGGCTCAACTCTCGGGTTCGTGCTGTAACTTGTTGTTCCAGTTCGTGTGTAAAAGCTTTTTCGGTATGAATATCGGTAAAAGCACCAACCCATTTAATAATTTTATCATCATCATCCAGAACAGGTTCGCCAATAACGGCGTGCCATCTGTAGCTTCCGTCTTTTCTTAAAACCCTTACATCAGTTCTGTAAACTTGTCCGGTTTCTAAACTATGAGTCCAAATTTTAATATTTTCCTCATAATCATCAGGATGAATCATCGCTTTCCATTCCGCTTCTCCGGCAGGTTTTATTCCGGTATATTCTTCCCATTTTCCAGAAGTAAATAATGCATTTCCTTTTTCATCGGTTTCCCAGATTAACTGCGGAATACTTTCTGTTAACGAGCGGAAACGGTTTTCACTTTCTTCAATTTTTTTTCGGGTTTCAACTTTTTCCGTTACATCAATTAATGTAGTTCTAATTCCAGAAATACTATTGTTTGTTTCATATATAGGAGCATATTCAAAATCAATATAAAACAGCTTTTCGCCATTGTCTCCATTAATAAATATTGGTGATTCAATTTCAGAATGTGTTTTTCCGGTCGTGAAAACTTCATTTTAATAATTGACTGTATTTTTGAGTGAGAAGTTCCGGGAAAATTTCAAATAATTTTTTACCCTGAACGTCACTTTCTTTTTTGTTCCAAATAGTTGTTAGTAAAGCTACATTAGCCACTTCAACAACCATTTCCCTGCCTTTCAAAATAGCTTTTGGAACAGGAGACTGCATTACAAGATTGCGGAATCTTTTTTCGCTTTGTTCTAATTCCTGCTGGTGCTTTTTCTCGGCTGTAATATCTCTAAGCGTTCCAATTAATTTCTCCGGATTATGATTTTCGTCGTAAAAAACTTTTCCTTTTCCTTCAACCCAGTGAATCGATTTGTCGTGCCATATTGTTCGTACTTCATAATGAAGAGCTCCTGATCTAAGCGCATCTTTAAAACCTTTGTTTCTAATATGCATATCATCCGGGTGCAAATGCTGGAGCAATTGTTCGTGCGATAACATAATTTCTTCCTTGTAACCGCCAATAATTTCAAGATATCGTTGAGAATAACGAGGCTCGCGTGTTTTTACATTCAATTCCCAGGTTCCTAGTTCGCTGGCTTCAACAATAATATTTAAGCGTTCCTGGTTTTGTTCTATTTTTTTACGGGCTTCGACCTTTTCAGTTACTTCAGTTACCGTGACAATTATGCCTGTAATTTCACCATTTTCTTCTCTTAAAGGATGATAAAGAAAATCAAAATACCAAATACCTAATTTTCCATATCGGTTTAAGGGAACCGGAACTTCATTACCATGATAAGGAATACCGGTTGCTACAACATTTTTTAATAAGGAATCAACCGTGTCTTTAACTTCGGGGAGGGAATCAAATAATGGTTTGCCCACAAAGTTTTCTTCTTCTCGTGCAACAAGTTTAAGATAAGATTCATTTGCCGATTCGACAATATAATCCGGGCCGCGTAGAATAGTAATTCCAAGCGGCGCCTGTTTTACCGTATCACGGAAGCGTTTGTCTGCTATTTCAATTTTTTTAGAAGCAAGATGCAAATCAGTAACTTCGGCAGCTGTATTCATAACCGCATATACATTTCCGTTTGTATCAAACAATGGTGTAAAACTATAATTGAAATAAAAAGTTTCGAGTTTATTGTTGATCGTTAAATCAATTTGGGCATTTTTATTATGAAAAGATTTTCCAGTTTTTAAAACACCCAGAACCTGTTCAAAAACAGATTGATTATTGAGCTCCGGCAGAATTTCGCGATAGGATTTTCCAATTACATCATCGCCTTTTCCCCAAACTTTTATAATAGATTCATTAGCGAGTTCAATGCGCATTTCTTCACCCACATAAACCGCAATAGGAAAAGGGGCATTTTCTACCAACTGTCTTATTTTTTGTTCGCTTTCCTGAAGCTGCGCACGCGCTTCAACCTGATCTATAACTTCTTTTTTCTTTGCAGTAGTTTCAACAACGGTTACTAAAACACCGCCAATTTCACCATTTTCAATTCGTATGGGAGAATAAGAAAAATCAAAATAACAAGTTTCTACAATCCCATTTTTGTTTAAAGGAACAATAAAATCAGGAAAAGAAACTGATTTTCCCTGCATAGCCTCTTCAAACATTGGCTCTGTAATGTTCCAGATTTCTGAGAAAGTATCTTTGGGAGAATTTCCTAAAGCTTGTGGATGTTTCTCAGAACTAATAATTTTTAAAAAAGCATCATTATATAATTGTGTAAAATCTTTTCCCCAGGCAATGTACATTCCAAAAGGATTATTGAGCATAACAGAAGTTAGGGTTTGCAGACTTTGAGGCCAGTTTTCAGGATCACCTAAAGGAGTTTTGCTCCAGTCTTTAGACCGAATTAATTCCCCCATTTCACCGCCATCGGCTAGAAAATAATGTCCCTTATGTTCTTGGCTCATTCAAAATAAATTAGGGTTGAATTATAAAATGCGCTCTTTCAGGCTGTTTAAAATTATTTTGAGAAGCTGCGATAAGTGCATTTTCAATAACGGTTTTTAGTTTTGAAAAATCACCGGGTTTTCGAATATAAAATGTAGCGCCCATATCGTAGGTAACATCTACAATTTTGGTATCAAGAGAAGTTGAAAATATAATAATGGGAAAATCTTTTAATCTTTCAATCTGTCTGATTTCTGTAAGGCATTCAGATCCATTTTTTTTGGGCATATTCAAATCCAGAAAAAGAACATCAGGGAGAGGTTCTCCGGATTTCTCATCTAAAAAACTCATTAACTGGACTCCGTCATTTACAGTTACAAGAGTTGTTGCAAGCGACAATTCATCAAGAGCTTCTTCAAAGAAAGAGCAGTCATCATCATCGTCATCAGCAAGTAAAATGTTGTAAATCTGTTGGTTCATGCAGTGTAAAATGTTTTTAAAGAATAAAAAATAGAAACAAAAAATGAATTGTTTCCCGCTAAAATAAAATTAATTTTCGCAGGAAAATTACTTAAATACCCATAAAATTAACTCATTTAAATTAAAATCTGAAAAGATTCTGTCTTAATAATTCGTATTAAAATCTTTTTGTAAGTAAAAGTTTTCAATTTTAAAAAACAGGTTTTAAATTTTGAAAACTATCAAAATCAAATACAATTTTTGAATTAATGGTGCGTTTTTATATTCTGCGACACTTATTCTCGGCTGCAAAAATCCCTTATTTTACTACTGTTTACACACAAAAAACTGTATAAACATTCTACAAAGTGTAAAAATATTACACACCTCATTTTATGTGATAATTCGTAAACCGCTTAAATTCAGTTTAAAACCTAAATGGCACAACGCTTGCAAATTGGGAACATGTCACTCTTTAATATTTTTTGATGTTTATTCAGAAAAATGCAAAAAAAGATGATTTGATAAAAGCCATTTTAGAGAATTAATACAAACAAACAGGACATGGAAAGCGAAACAATTATTTCAAAACAATTTTATGCAGGAGGCGATATTAGCAGCGAAGTAATCAGCCCATCTATTTTTAAAATAAACAACAACTCAACCAAAATACATATAGAAAGACCAAAAAGCCTTTTTGGTTTCATGGTTCTTGCCGCAACATTTTTATTATTAATTGCAGGATCTCTTTTAGTCCTTCAATTTCAGCCCGATTTTGATCAGCTGCATTTAGAAAGATTAAATTCAACCGGAGGGATGATTTTTCTTGCTATTACCGTAGCCTTATTTCTTTTTAAAGGCGGAATGTTTTTGTACAACGTAGTTTTGTATTTCAAATACAAACCAATCGAATCTGTATCTGATGAATTACTGCCAACATGTACCGTAATTGTTCCGGCTTACAACGAAGGAAAATTAGTGTATGAAACTTTAATGAGTTTGGCCGAAAGTGATTTTCCGGCACATAAATTAGAACTTCTGGCAATTGACGATGGAAGTAAAGATGACACTTGGTATTGGATTCAACAAGCAAAATTAAAACTAGGAGATCGTGTTTCTATTTTCCAGCAGCCGCAAAACAAAGGAAAACGTCACGCCTTATACCGTGGATTTAATTTAGGAAAAGGAGAAATTTTTGTAACTGTTGACTCTGATTCAATCGTTAAAAAAGATACTTTAAGAAACTTAGTAAGTCCGTTTGTAGTTGACGAAAAATGCGGAGCCGTTGCAGGAAACGTTCAGGTTTTAAACAATGAAAAAGCCATTTTACCAAAAATGCTAAACGTAAGTTTTGTAATGAGTTTTGAATTCATGCGCTCTGCCGAAAGTTCACTAGGTTCTGTACTTTGTACACCTGGAGCTTTAGCAGCTTACAAAAGAAATGCTGTTTTTGCCTGCCTGCCAGAATGGATTGACCAGACTTTTATGGGACAGCCATCAGACATCGGTGAAGACCGTGCCATGACCAATATGATCTTAAAACAAGGACATCACGTATTGTTTCAGCGTAATGCTTATGTATTAACAAACGTTCCTGAAGATTATACAGGATTGTACAAAATGTTTATAAGATGGGGAAGAAGCAATGTTCGTGAAAACATTATGATGGCAAAATATGTTTGGAAAGATTTTAGAAAAGAATCTAAACTAGGAGCAAGATTATTGTTTACAGAACAATCTTTGAGAATCATTTTAACGTATCCGTTTTTTATATTCATGTTCTATTTTATTGCAACGCATCCATTATTGTTCATTAGCTCTGCACTTTTAGGAATATTATTAGTATCAAGCTTTTCAGTTTTATTCTATGCAAAAAGATATTCTTTAGGCGAAGCATTCTGGGCTTATTCATATAGTGTTTTTTATACCTTTTCATTGTTCTGGATTGCGCCATACTCAATCATTACAGTTCGTAAAAAAGGATGGTTGACACGAGGATAATAAATTCCATTGACTACTCTATTATATATTAATCCGAAAAACTCCTGTACCACTAAACAGGAGTTTTTTTATTGTTTAGCTTTCGCCAAAGAAAAACGGAAACCGTATTAATAAAGACCAAAATCCATAAAGTGGGACTTGTAAAAAAGCTTTCATAACTTTTTCCTTTAGGAATTTCTACCAAAGGAACCGTAATAATAATATCCAGAAATAAAGCCGTAAGAGACATTATAATCCCGAGTTGTAAACCGCTCATTTTGTAATTTTTTAGATAATAAAACTTCGCACCGCCAATAGCGAAAAACACAATACAAATCGCCAAAATAACCGACTGCCGGAAAAAGGAATCTTTTACAACGGGAATAAATCCTAAAATATAAAAAGATATACTAACGGCCAGCCAAACCAAAATGCTGGAAAATAATGCTCTGATATATTTCATCTTTTTAATTTTCAGGATTCCAAATTCCGGTTTTGGCTGTTTCTTTCGCGTAAGCGCTAAAATCTTTCGCTTTTCTGCCCAGTACTTTTTCAATATCAAAAGTCACACTCGAATTTCTTCCGTCTAAAACCTGTTCAAAAAGGTAATTTACCAGCCAGATATGATCTTCAGGAATTTGATATTCTTTCAGCATCTGCGTATATTCTTCTAAAGATATGCCTTGAAAAGAAATATTTCTATCGCTTGCATTGGCAATTTCGTTTACGGCATCTTTAAAAGTCAATAATCTTGGACCGGTTAATTCATACGTTTTTCCGTTATGACTTTCGTCTAAAAGTGCAGTTGTAACAACATCGGCAATATCATCAGCATCCGTAAAAGGTTCGAGTGCTTCAGCTCTTGGCAAAGCGACAATCCCGTACAGAATTGGATCTAAAAAGAAACTCTCGCTAAAGTTTTGGTTGAACCAGCTGGCGCGGATTATCGTCCAGTTTTTGGCATTTTTCTTTACAATTTCTTCGCAAACCTGCGCTTCTTGTTCACCTCTTCCAGAAAGTAAAACTATTTTCTGCACACCTGATTTTGTGGCAAGATTAGTGAAATTTTCTATCGCATCTGCAGCAAAAGGAACTGCTAAATCTGGTTGAAAAGTAATATAAACCGTTTCAATATCTTTTACAACATTTTCCCAGGTTTCTGGTTTTTCCCAATCAAATGGAATTTTCTCATTTCGTGAACCTAAACGAAGTTCAACTTCAGCATTGTTTTCTAATCTTGCTGCAACTCTGCTTCCTGTTTTTCCGGTAGAACCCAGAACTAAAATTTTGGTTTTCATATCAATATTTTTTTAAATGATTACTGATACAAAGTTGCCAAGATTAAATAAGAATCATTTGTCGTAAAAGAATTATAATTTGTTTGAAAAGAATTGCTGTTTTACATCATTTGGACGCATTCCGAATTTTTTATGAAAAGCATTCGAAAACGAACTCAGACTTTCATAACCAACTTCCCATGCCGATTCCTGAACTGTTTTTTCGCTTTCGCGGAGTAATTCATACGCTTTATTCAACCGTTCTTCCTGAACATATTTAAAAACCGGAATCCCGAAAAGTTCTTTAAAATTCTTCTTTAATTTGTTACTGTTTAAACCCACCATTTGTGATAATTGAGTTATCGAAGGCGGCGTAGAATAATGCGTCGTTACAATTTCCTTAGCCTGAAAAAGTTTGTTTTTATCTATCTCTGATAATTCCGATTTTTTTTCAGAAGCTAGCAGCGCATAGAAATGTGCCAAAAGTTCATTTATCTGACTTTTTAAAAACAGAAAACGTGTATTTCCGGTATATGATGTATTAAAGATTTTTTGAACCGCCAATTGCATTTCAAGCGTCATATAAAAAGAAGGGCCTTTTACAAAATGCTCTTTCGGGTTTAATAACTGCGGTAAATAATTTTCGAAAATCTCTCTTTCGGCCTGTGGAAGCGAATTCAGATTCTTCAGTTTTGTAAAAATACTAATGGACTGTAAAGGCTTGTCTGGCTCAATTTTATGAGAGAATTCAACTTTTTGATTTCCGAAGAAACAAATTGCCAAACCCGTTGTATTCATTAAATATTTGGTCTGATTATTATGTTTAATTTCCAACTCAACATTGCCTGAACCATAAAAAGCAAAACCAACAGCGTCTCCGTCAATTTCACATTTTTGGACGATAGTTTTTGTAGTATTAGATTGCTCTACTAAAACAATACAATCATGTAATTCTATAATATCGGTTGTCATAATTGAAGTTGAGGTTTGAATAAAAAGCATGAAAAGTTACCATTTATTTTTTAAATAGATAGTATGGAGAAGCGGCGATCAATTGCTTATTTTTGTAAAACTGCAAATTATTAATTAAAACTTTATGAGCGAATTAATTGGATTTAACGTCAGGGTATATGCGTTTTGTGTAAATGACAATAAAGTTTTAGCGCTGCACGAAAGCTATGCCGGATCAAATATTTGCAAATTGCCGGGAGGCGGACTTGAATTTGGCGAAGGAACAATTGACTGCCTGCACAGAGAATTTCAGGAAGAATTAAACTTAAAAATAGAAGTTGTAAAACATATTTATACACAAGAAAATTTTATAGTATCCAGAATGAAAGATAATAGGCAGATTTTTACGATTTATTATCTTGTTAAGATTCTTAATATGGAAGAATTAGATGTTCAAATCTCCACTATCGAAAAATTAGAATGGTTTGATATTAATTCTGAGACTTGTCCACTCGTTCTTCCTACCGATAAAATCGCTTTTGAAAAATTAAAAACGGACTATTTTCTTCAATAATTACTTCTTTTTCTCTTTTAAAACAGAAATACAAACCATTGATTTTGCTTGACTTTTAATGATTTATGAAAAATAAATTAAAAAAAGCTTGCAAATTTAGACCGATCGGTCTAAATTTGCAGTGTCAAAATGAAAAAGATTATGAGTAAAGCAGAACGTACAAAACAGTTTATTATTGAAAAATCGGCTGCGATTATCAATAAAAAAGGAATGGCCGGAACTTCTCTAAGTGATATTATGGAAGCCACAAAACTGGCAAAAGGCGGTATTTACGGAAACTTTGAAAGCAAAGAAGAAATTTGTAAAGAATCGTTTTTGTATTTAAGATCGCAGTTAGCGGCAAAATTAGATAATGCGGTTTCGCAGGGAAAAACAGCAAGAGAAAAGCTTTATAAATTATTGGCTGTTTATGAAAATAAAGATAACATGATGGACGGCTGTCCAATTTTAAATTTTGGAATTGAAGCAGATGATACAAACCCTGCTATAAAAGAGCAGGTAAAAAGAGCTATTCTCTCAGCGCATAAAAGATATACGGATATAATTGAATTGGGAGTTGAAAACAAAGAACTTTTGGCAGAAATCAACCCTGAAAAATTTGCTATAATGGCATTTGCGATGATAGAAGGCGCTATTTTGTGCCGAAAAGTTTTTGATAACAACGACCAAATGGAAGTTGTTTTAGAAATCTTAAAAAATGAATTTGAAAGATATGTTGTTTAACATATTTTTTTTAAAATATTTTAGACCGATTGGTCTGTTTTGTAATAAATAAATTAATAATAAGAATGAGAAATTTAAAAGAGGATCACAAAGGATTCAGTACCATATTGGCTTTAGCCTTAATTCCGTTATCAGGGTTTGCAACAGATATTTATCTGCCTTCACTTCCGGCAATGGCAAAAGACTTAAATGTTTCGGCATCGGCCATTCAGCTTACGTTAGTGTTTTTTATGTTCAGCCTCGGCATCAGCCAAATTTTTATAGGGAGTATATTAGACAGTTTCGGGCGTTTTAAAATCAGCATTGCATCACTTGCCGTGTTCTCAATAACCAGTTTTGTTATTGCACTCGTTCCGGATATTTTTGTAATATATGCCATGCGTATTATTCAGGGAATCGCCATTGCTTTTATTGTAATCTCAAAACGTGCTTATTTTGTTGACTTATTTAAAGGCGAAAAATTAAAAAGCTACATTAGTTTGTTTTCCATCATTTGGGCAAGTGCACCCATTATGGCCCCATTTTTAGGCGGATATCTGGAACATAGTTTCGGCTGGAAATCTAATTTTTATTTCCTCGGCGGATTATCATTACTTATTTTACTTTTAGAACTTCGCTATAGCGGAGAAAGCATAAAAGAACTGCATCCGTTTAAATTTAAGGCAATTACCAATACCTATTCAAACATGCTGAAATCGGCTGATTTTACTTTAGGATTTGTAATTCTGGGAATCACTTTTGCAATCGTTATCATGTTCAATTTAACCAGTCCGTTTATAATAGAACGCATTTTTGGATATTCGGCCATAACAACGGGTTACAGTGCTTTATTATCTGGATTGTCAGTTATGATTGGCGGAATTACTGCAAAATCTATGATCAAAAAACCTTTGGCACAAAAAGTGGGAACTGCGATAACCATTCAGCTGATTTTGGCTTTGCTGATGATTTTTACCTCTTCTTTAGAAAGTAATATTTATACTTTGGTTGCTTTTACAATGGGATTGAATATCTGCGGAGGTTTTATATACAATATTGTTTTAGGTTATTGTTTAAGCCGATTTTCAAAAAATGCCGGAGTTGCCAGCGGATTAACAGGTGGAGGAGCCTATATGGTAAGCGCTCTTTTTAGCTACAGTTTTGTGAATATATACGCTGTAAAAAGCCAGTTTTTATTAGGATTGGCAAACATTTCTTTGATCGCAATTGTAGGTATCGTTTTTATCATTTTCAATAAATACAGATTGAAAAATTAACATTCAAAGAAATTATAAATAAAAAATCCCTGCAGATCTTGAATTTACAGGGATTTTTTGCGTAATTGATTCAAAGCCTTATCATTAGTTTAAAAATATTTTTTAATCAACTGATTAAATCTGTTGTTTAATTCAAAAACATTTATATCTTTGCCGAACATTTACAACAATATGGCCTCAAAAAGCAAAGACGCAAGTACCGAAGAAAAAATAAAAGAAGCAGCACGAATAGTATTTACCCAAAAGGGATATTCTGCTACGCGTACTCGTGATATTGCCGAAGAAGCAGGAATTAATCTGGCGCTTTTAAATTATTATTTCAGAAGTAAAGAAAAACTTTTTGAATTGGTAATGTCAGAGAAAGTAGCAAAATTATTTGGTGTAATTGCACCCATAATTAATGGCGATAAAACTTCTATAGAGGAGAAAGTGACCTTGATAGCTGATGCTTACATCACAATGTTGATTCAAAATCCTGGTCTGCCTTTATTTGTTTTAAGCGAAATAAGAAATAATCCGGAACATTTTGGAAACAAAGTGCAAGCCGGAAAATTATTGACAGAATCCATTTTTATAAAACAATTGATAGAAAGAAAACCGGATATTAATCCGCTGCATTTTATTATCAATCTTTTATCAATGTGTATTTTTCCTTTTATAGCAAAACCGGTTTTAGAATCAGCCGGAGTTGCGACAGCAAGTCAAATGAATGATTTTGCAGAAGAAAGAAAAATATTGATTGTACAATGGTTTAAAGCTATGATAAACTCCTAGCTATTTTTTTGGACTAAATTTAATCAAATGATTAAAACGAATTATTAAAAATTAAAAAATTGAGTATGAAAAGGTTATTTGTAGTTATACTGGTTTTTCTTCCCGTATTTCATTTTTATGCACAGCAAAATGACAAGTTATTACGACTGCAGGATTGTTACGCATTAGCAGAAGAAAATTATCCGTTATCTAAAAAACGAGATTTAATTGCCAAAAGCGGCGAATTCACGATTGATAACATTGCCAAAGGATATTATCCCAAATTCGACATTTTTGGTCAGGCAACGTATCAATCTGATGTTACCAAACTGCCAATTAGTCTTCCGGGCGTTGAGGTTCCCATTTTAAATAAAGATCAGTATCGCGCTTACGCAGAAGTGAATCAGCTGCTTTATGACGGAGGAAATTTAAAACAGCAGAAAGAAGTTGTAGAAAAACAAACCAAAGTCTCAGAACAGCAGCTTCAGGTTGATTTATATGCAGTAAAACAAAAAGTAACTGAGCTTTATTTTGGAATATTGGTTTTTGACGAACAACTGCATCAAAATGATTTGCTCAAAAACGATATCAATATCGGAATCAAAACCGTTCAGGCGCAATTGAATAATGGAACTGCATACAGAAGCAGTTTAGATTTGCTTAAAGCAGAATATCTAAAAGCCGACCAAACCGCAATTGGAATCCGCAATTACAAAAAAGCCTATTTAGATATGCTGGGGCTTTTTATCAACTTAGAATTATCTCAAAACACAAAACTAGAAACTCCGGATAATATTGTAAATTCAATTGAAATTAATCGTCTTGAGTTACAGCTTTTTAAATACAGAAATGAAAGTCTGGAACTAGGCAAAAAAACGGTTGATATTGCCAATTTACCAAAGTTTAATTTCTTCGTGCAGGGCGGTTACGGAAATCCGGGACTGAATATGCTTGAAGTGGGCTGGAAATCCTATTACATTGGCGGAGTACGGCTAAACTGGTCTTTAACGGGACTTTATACAGATAAAAAACAAAAACAGATTATCTACATTAATAAGCAGCAGCTCGAAGTTGATAAAGAAGTTTTTCTTTTTAATACCAATCAATCCATAAAACAGCAAAGTGCAGAAATAACAAAACTCGAAGAATATCTGGTTTCTGACAATGAAATTATTACGCTGAGAAACAATGTTAAAAAAGCAGCTTTGGCACAATTAGACAATGGCGTAATTGATTCCAGCGATTATCTGCGTGAAGTAAACGAAGAAAACGCCGCAACGCAAAATAAAATTATTCATGAAACAGATTTGCTTTTAGCAAAATACAGACAAAAATTAATAACCGGTAATTAAGCATAAGATGAAAAAAATAGCATTTATACTAATAGCAGCAACAGCAATATCATGTTCTGATAATAAAAATGAATTTGATGCAACAGGAACTTTTGAAGCCGTAGAAACCATTATTCCGGCAGAAGCGGGCGGTATAATCAAAGAATTAAAAGTTGAAGAAGGTAATATTTTAAAAGAAAACCAAGTCGTAGGTTATATTGACACGATACAGCTTTCGCTGAAACAAGATCAGCTTTTGGCACAAATTAAAGCAACGCAGAGTAAAAAACCAGACATCAATTCGCAGTTAGATGTTTACAGAGAAGAACTGAAACAAGCAAAATTAGATCAGCAGCGCATGCAGAATCTGGTAAAAGCCGATGCCGCAACAAGAAAACAACTGGATGATGCCACGACAAAAGTTTCGGTTATTCAAAAACAAATTACCGCTTTACAAACCCAGCTTAATATCAGCACAACCGGAATCGACGATGAAACCCAAACCTTAAAAGTTCAGATAAGTCAAATTAAAGATCAGCTGGCTAAATCGAAAATTGTCAATAAAACGAACGGAACAGTTTTGACAAAATATGCTGAGGTAGGAGAGATGGCGGCCATTGGTAAACCACTTTATAAAATTGCAGATTTATCAACGATAAACTTAAGAGTTTATATTACCGGAGATCAATTGCCGGGCGTAAAATTAAACGACAATGTAAAAGTTTTTGTAGACGATACTAACAAAACTTATAAAGAATACAGCGGAGTTGTAGAATGGATTAGCGATAAAGCAGAGTTTACGCCAAAAACAATTCAAACAAAAGACGAACGTGCCAATTTGGTTTACGCCGTTAAAGTGAGAGTTAAAAATGATGGTTATTTGAAAATTGGAATGTATGGCGAAATTAAACTCAAACTTTCAAAATAATGGAATCGGTTATTGTAAAAAATATTACCAAAACCTACGGAAAGGAGAAAAAAGTTGCTGTAAATGATGTTTCATTTTCAGTAAACAAAGGCGAACTTTTTGGATTAATTGGCCCGGACGGTGCAGGAAAAACCAGTATTTTCAGAATCCTGACCACGGTTTTATTAGCAGATAGTGGTTCGGCTTCAATTGATGGACTTGATGTGGTAAAAGATTTTAAATCCATTAGAAATACAATTGGTTATATGCCGGGAAAATTCTCCTTGTATCAGGATTTAACAGTCGAAGAAAACCTGAATTTTTTCGCCACATTATTCGGAACTACAATTGAAGAAAATTACAATTTGATCAAAGATATCTATGTTCAGATTGAGCCTTTTAAAACCCGAAGAGCAGGAAAATTATCGGGCGGAATGAAACAAAAACTGGCTTTGTGCTGCGCCTTAATTCATAAACCAAATGTTTTGTTTCTGGACGAACCTACAACCGGAGTTGATCCTGTTTCCAGAAAGGAATTTTGGGAAATGCTCCAAAAACTGAAACAACAGGATATTACGATTATTGTTTCGACACCTTATATGGACGAAGCCAATCTTTGTGATCGAATTGCATTAATTCAGGACGGAAAAATTCTTTCGATTGACAGTCCGAAAAATATAATCCAGAATTATCCGGACGCACTTTTTGCCGTAAAAGCAGATAATATGTATTCGCTTTTGAAAGCTTTGGCATTATATCCAAATCGGTTAATGAGTTATGCTTTTGGAGAATTTGCTCATTTTTCTTTCAAGGAAAATCCAAACAAAGCAGATTTATTAGAGTTTTTGGAAACAAAAGGAATTAAAAATATAGAGATAAAAGAAGCCGCCGTAACGATTGAAGACAGCTTTATAAAACTCTTAAGTTAATTTGATTTTTTAACATATAGAAATATAGATATTGAGTGCTCATTTTACTCGTTTTTTTTTAACATAGCCAGTGGTTTCAACCACTGGAAACGCATCGTGAATTATCCTGCGTCCCAGTGGTTGAAACCACTGGCTATATTGAATATAATGTCATTTTAAAACATCGCTATCTATGTTTGTTCAAACAAGTGAAACGCCTTTTAACTCAAAGAATACCTATGTCCCTATGTGTTTAAAAAACTAATCAACAGAAAAAAATATGAACGAGAAAGTAATTTCGTGCAAAGCATTAACCAAACGATTTGGAGATTTTACCGCCGTAGATGCCATCACTTTTGAGGTGGAAAAAGGAGAAATTTTTGGATTTCTTGGTGCAAACGGAGCAGGTAAAACAACAGCCATGAGAATGCTTTGCGGATTATCGAACCCAACATCCGGCGAAGCAAAAATTGCAGGTTTTGATATTTATAAAGAAACCGAAAAAATAAAGAAAAGTATAGGATATATGAGTCAGAAATTCTCGTTGTACGATGATTTAACGGTTCAGGAAAATATCACCTTTTTTGCCGGAATTTATGGTTTAATTGATAAAGCCATCAAAGAAAACAGCGCGGCACTTTTGAAACAATTAGGAATGGAAGATCAGGCAGACAAACGAGTAAGTTCACTTCCGTTAGGATGGAAACAAAAACTGGCTTTTTCAACCGCCATAATTCATAAACCAGAAATTGTATTTCTGGATGAACCTACAGGCGGTGTCGATCCTGTAACGCGCAGACAATTTTGGGATTTGATTTACGAAGCATCCGGAAACGGAATTACCATTTTTGTAACCACGCATTACATGGACGAAGCCGAATATTGTAACCGGGTTTCTATAATGGTCGACGGAAAAGTAGAAGCGCTCGATACGCCAACAAACCTAAAAAAACAATTTAGCGTAACCACAATGGATGAGGTATTTTATCATCTTGCCAGAGAAGCCAAACGCGGAGAATAGCTATTCGTCCTGCAAGGTTTTCAAAACCTTGTAAGTATTAAGAATAGACCATATTCTAAACGAATTCCATCCTGCAAGGTTTTCAAAACCTTGTAGGTCTAAATATAAAGTACACCAAATAATAGCATACCTACAAGGTTTTGAAAACCTTGCAGGAGAAGATCAAGTTCAAAAAAAAGAAAAATAATCCGAATATGAAACAGTTTCTAACATTCGTAAAAAAAGAATTTTTGCACGTCCTGCGTGACAAAAAAACACTGCTGATTCTCTTCGGGATGCCGGTAGTGCAGATTCTTATTTTTGGTTTTGCTTTAACCAATGAAGTAAAAAACTCCCAAATAGTAGTAGTTGATTATGCTAAAGACATTGCCTCACAAGAAATCATTACCAAAATAGAAGCAAGCCGTTATTTTGAAATTAGAAAAACCCTTGCCGGAAGTAAAGAACTGGAAGCTGCCTTTAGAACCGGAGAAATAAAAATGGCAGTCATATTTCCGGAAGGGTTTAATAATCAGCTTTTGCATCAAAATAAAGCACAGATTCAGGTTTTGGCAGATGCATCAGACCCAAATAATGCGACAACATTAACCAATTATGTTACGTCAATTATAAACGATTATCAGGCACAATTGAATCAGGAAAATACAGTGCCGTTGCAGATAAAACCTGAAGTTAAAATGTTATACAATCCGCAGTTAAAAGGCGCGCCAAACTTTGTTCCCGGTGTTATGGCTTTGGTTTTAATGTTAGTCTGCGTAATGATGACGGCAATTGCAATTGTAAAAGAAAAAGAAACCGGAACCATGGAAATTCTTTTGGTTTCGCCTTTCAAACCTTTAATGGTAATACTTTCAAAAGCAGTTCCGTATCTTTTACTTTCAATGGTAAATGTAGTTTCGATTTTGTTATTAAGCGTATTTGTGCTCGATTTGCCCATTGCAGGAAACATACTTTTACTTTTTGCAGAAAGCACTTTGTTTATCATAACCTGTTTGACTTTAGGAATTTTTATTTCGGTTAAAACCGATTCGCAGCAAACCGCAATGTTGATTTCATTACTCGGAATGCTTCTACCAACCTTACTTTTCAGCGGATTTATGTTTCCTATCGAAAATATGCCTTTGCCTTTGCAGTGGTTTTCAAATGTTGTGCCTTCAAAATGGTATTACATTATCGTAAAAGGAATCATGATAAAAGGATTAGGATTTTCCTATGTCTGGAAAGAAACCTTAATCCTGTTCGGAATCACCATTTTCTTATTGATTATAAGTCTTAAAAGCTTTAAAATACGTTTGTCATGAGAATCATCAAATTTTTGCTCATCAAAGAGTTCAAACAAATATTTCGTAATCGTGCCATTTTAGCCGTAATTATGGTAATGCCCGTTATTCAGCTTATTATTTTGCCGCTTGCCGCAAATTATGAAATCAAAAATATTAATCTGGCGGTGGTTGATAACGATCGATCTGATTATTCAAGAGATTTAATCAATCAGGTTATTGCTTCGGGTTATTTTAAATTGAGAGCGTACAACGATTCATATAAACAGGCTTTTACACAATTAGAAGAAGACAATGCCGATTTAATTCTGGAAATTCCACATGGCTTTGAACAAGATCTTATCAAAGAAAACAAACAGCAGCTTTTTATAGGTGTAAACGCCATTAACGGAACAAAAGCCGGATTAGGAGCCGGTTATATCAGCGATATTATTAGAGAATACAATAACGGACTGCGAAAAAAAATGAATGTTCCAACAAGTTTTAATGCAATGCCTGTCATAGAAATTACATCATCAAACTGGTACAATCCACATTTAAATTACCAATTGTATATGGTTCCGGGAATCCTGGCTATTTTGGTGACGCTTGTTGGCGGTTTTCTTTCGGCATTAAATATTGTAAAAGAAAAAGAAGCCGGAACAATTGAACAGATTAACGTTTCTCCGGTAAAAAAATACCATTTTATTTTAGGGAAATTAATTCCGTTCTGGATTCTCGGCAACGTTGTTTTTACATTAGGATTATTAGTTGGCTGGATTTTTTACGGAATAATTCCAGTCGGAAATCTTTTGGTTTTATACGCTTTTATAGCCGTTTATTTACTCGCCATTTTAGGTTTCGGATTATTGGTTTCCACAATCTGTGACACACAGCAACAAGCGATGCTTATTATGTTCTTTTTTGTCATGATTTTTGTTTTAATGGGCGGTTTGTTTACCCCAATAGACAGTATGCCGGATTGGGCAAAAACCGTTTCAAAATTCAATCCAATAAGTTATTTTATTGATGTTATGCGAATGGTTGTGATAAAAGGAAGCGGTTTTAAAGATGTTCAAAAACATATTATAATTATGGTAGGTTTTGCCATTGTTTTGAATATTGCCGCGGTTTTAAATTATAGAAAAACATCTTAAAATTAATGTTTTAACCTGTTGGGCGTAATTAATTTAACACATAGAAATATAGATATTCTTTGAACTAAAAGGCGTTTCACTTGTCTAAACAAACATAAATAGCGATGTTTAAAAGGAATAAAATGACATTGTATTTAATATAGCCAGTGGTTTCAACCACTGGGACGCAGGATAATTCACGATACGTCCCCAGTGGTTGAAACCACTGGCTATGTTTAAAAAAAAGAGTAAAATGAAAACTCAAAAACTATGTTTCTATGTGTTTTAAAAATAGGAATTAAATCGTCTCAATAGATTTGCACAAAATAGAAACAGCCTGTTCCATTTCTTCTTTTTCTAAATGTCCAAAACCTAATCTTGTAGCGGTTACATCTTTTGTTTGGTATAAAATGGTTTTGGGCAGAAACAAATCATTTTTGGCACATTCTTTTTGCAGTGTAATCAAATTGAATTTATCAAGCCATTCAATCCAAACCGCCAAACCGCGCGCAGGAACTTTAAATTTAATTTTGCCTTTCAGTTTTTCATTCAATAAGGAAACAAAATAATCCCGGCGTTCTTTGTAGATTTTTTTATTTTTTTTCGAAAGCCGATGCACTTCGCCTTCGTTAATCCATTCGGTTAAAACCTGTTCTTTCAAAACATCAATTCCGGGTTCCAGAATGTTTTGGTGTTTTTCTAATTCAGTAATAAATTCGGGCGGAGCAGCCACAAAACCATAACTAAATCCAGATGGAAGCGATCTTCCAAATGAACCAATATAAACCACTTTTTGATTCGAATCAAAAGCAGCTAAAGGCAAAATAGGATTATTATCATAATGAAAATCAAAATCGTAATCATCTTCCAGAATCACAAATCCGTATTGATTGGCGAGTTCCAGTAATTCCTTTCTTCTTTTGGCACTTAAAGAAATAGTGGTTGGATAATTATAATTAGAAGTCAGGTATAAAACCCTGATTTTGGTTTCTTCACAAATTTCTTTTAACCGATTGGTATCAATTCCGTCCTGATCAACCGGAATTGTAATTATCTGCGCTCCGGTATTCGTCAGCGTCATGTTTGAAATATAATATCCGGGAGAAGCCACAACCACTTTATCGCCGGGAGAAATTAACACTTTTGTAACCAGATACAAACTAATTTCATGGCTGCTTGTCGTCAATAAATCTGCGGTAGCAATTCGTAAACCGCGAGTAAGATTTAAATAATTCGAAAAATGCGTTTTAAAATTTAAATGCGACCGAATTTGAATCTGTTCGTATGTTTTGGACGTTTTTTGTCTCTTTAATTTTGAAACATAAAGCCGCGCCAAAATATCATTTTGAACCAATCTTAAATCCGGCATTCCGTCATTAAATTGATACGGCAGAGTGCTGGTTTCGGTAGGGTTTTCAAGAATGGTCGAACGTTTGAATTCAAAACCAATATTGATTTCCTGCGTTTTATTTTCCTTTGGAATTATAAATTCGGCGTTGCTTTTTTCTTTGTGCTGAGAAAGGATAAAAGTTCCTTTATTAGGAAGTGTTTCAATCCAGCCCTGCGATTCTAAATCCTGAAAAGCCTTTATTAAAGTGTTTCTATTTACGGCTAAAAGTTTACATAAAATGCGTGTTCCCGGAAGTTTTGTTCCTTCGGGAAGAAATCCTGTTTGTATCGCTTTTATAAATTCAAAAACGATTTGCAGGTAAATTGCCGTGCTTTCTTCGGGCTTAAGCAGGATAAAGCTTTTAAAAGGAATTTGAACCGGACCACTCATAATTACAAAACTGGTATACTTGATTAGTACGGCAAGGTACTACTTTTGCAAAAAAAATTAAACCCAGAATGAAAAAAATCTATTTTGCTGTTACAGCATTAATATGTACCAACTTTTATGCCCAGACAAAAAAGGATTCGATTATAGAAATTGATGAGGTAATTATCCATGAAAACCGATTAAGCACGCCAATTTCAAAACAAAACAGAAACGTTTATGTTATTAGTAACGAAACGATTAAAAAATTACCGGGAAGAACACTTCAGGAAGTTTTGCAATATGCAAACGGAGTTGATATAAGACAAAGAGGACCTTTTGGAGGACAGGCTGATATAAGTGTAGACGGAGGAAGTTTTGAGCAGACTGTTGTTTTGTTAAATGGTGCGAAAATAATAGACTCTCAAACGGCTCACAATATGCTTAATCTGCCTCTTCCGGTTGAAGCAATTGAAAGAATTGAAATTTTGCGTGGTCCGGCCGCGAGAATCTTCGGAATCAACAGCTTAACGGGGGCAATTAATATTATTACTAAAAAGCCAACCAAATCAGGAGTTTTACTAAGCACTTATGCAGGTTCTAATTTTGAGAAAGATTCTGACGATACGGGAGATACATTTTTTGGAACCGGAGTTCAGGTTGGAGCTGTTTTAGGAAAAGAAAAGCACCAGCACTCTATTTTTGCATCGCACGATAAAAGCAACGGATACCGCTATAATACAGGTTTTGAAAACAATAAAATCTTGTATCAGGGAAATGTTCAGGTGAATGATTCAAACGAAATTTTAGGTTCGTTTGGTTACGTAAACAACGGATTTGGAGCCAACGGATTTTATGCTGCGCCGGGCGATAAAAATTCTACGGAAGTGGTGCAGACAACTTTTGCTAATATTCAATCGAAACATTCTATTACAGACAATTGGAAAATTATGCCAAGAGTTACGTACAGATACAATTATGATGATTACAGATATTTAGGAAATAATAATCTGAATGCTGGAAGAAGCCAGCATTATACTAATTCTATTGCGGCAGAATTAAATTCTTCTATCAAAACTGAAAAAGGAGAAATTGGTTTTGGTGCCGAATTTAGAAATGAAGATATTCATTCTTCAAATATTGGCGATCACGATCGTGAAAATGTGGGGATTTATGCAGAATACAAAACGTATTTGTTTGAGAAACTGAACGTGAATGTAGGTACATATTTAAATTATAATTCCGATTATAAATGGCAGATTTATCCAGGGCTTGATGCAAGTTACGAGTTGACAGACGAGTTTAAGGTTATTGCTAATGTGGGGACTAGTCAAAGGATTCCTTCGTTTACAGACTTGTACTTGAATCAGCGTCCGGGAAATATTGGAAATCCTGATTTGGAATCAGAAAATGCTTTTCAAAGTGAATTCGGGTTTAAATTCAACAGAAAATCTTTAAACTTAAACATGAATTATTTCTACAGAGAAATAAGCAATTATATCGACTGGACAAGAATGGTAACAACGGTGCCGTGGCAAAGTCAAAATTATGGTGATTTAATTACAAACGGAATCAACATGCGCGGATCGTACAGATTTGATATTTCTGATGTTTCAAAATTAAATTTCACTTTAGGATATTCTTACTTAGATTCTAAATTTAAAGATACGCGCGACGAACCGTATTCTAAATATTTAATTTCATCTTTAAAACATCAGGTAACCAATACGATAGATTTTCAACATAAAGACTTCTCCGTATTATTGGCCACTCGTTTTAACGAAAGAGTTACGGGAGCTTCTTACTGGATTAATGACGTAAGAATTAGTCAGTCTATTAAAAAGTTTATCATTTTTATTGATGCACAAAACATTTTCAATACTACCTATTATGAAATTGGAGCATTTCCTTTGCCGGCAAGATGGTTCAGTTTAGGTGCAAAATTTGTTACTTTTTAAATACAAAGGCAAAAAAAAGAGGCTGTCTCAAAAGTCGGAGCAGCCCCTTTTTATTTTACATATTCTTTGTTCCGTAGGAACATTTCATAGGTAGAAATTATATTATTATCATCGTTTACGTTCCGTAGGAACGTTTGATTTTGACATCGTTTTTTAATAATCTGGCATATCAAACGTTCCTACGGAACGTAAATGTGTCCGACCTCTGTTTTTGCAGCCTATGAAACATTCCTAATGGAATGAAACCAGATATCAAAAGCGGTATTTACATTAAAAACAAATTTCCTAATTCGTTCCCGCAGCACTTTTATCTACAAGAAATAATAATTCTCCAGAAAGAGGTTTAATCAACTGCATTGGGTAAGTCGTAGGATTATATACTCCTGTTGTTACTTCTTTTAAAGCATGTGCTTTTTTCTCTCCAAAAGCGACTACAATAATCTTTTCGGCTTTATTTATTAATGGTGCAGTCAGCGTAATGCGATGCATATTTTGCGGTGCTAAATAATAAGCAGCAACCCATTTGTTTTGTTCGTCTAAAACCGCTTCACGAGGAAAAAGAGAAGCCGTATGTCCGTCGTCTCCCATACCTAATAAGATAAGGTCAAATTTTCCTTCATCACCTAAAACAGTTCTGATAGACTGCTCGTAAGTAACCGCAAAATCTTCAGGCGTAACACCGTCTTTATACATTTCAAAAATGTTTTCTGAGGGAATAGGAACGTGGCTTAATAATGTAGCGTAAGACATTTTTGCATTACTCAAATCATCATTTAGCGGAACCCAGCGTTCGTCGCCCCAAAATATAAAAACTTTACTCCAGTCAATTTTTGTTTTGTAAGCATCAGAAGCTAATAACTTGTAAATTCCTGCAGGAGAAGAACCTCCGGTAAGAACAGCAGTAAATTTGCCTTTTTCGGCAATAGCTTTCTGTGCAGATGCTGCAAAAAGATCGGCTGCTTTCGTATTAATTTCTTCTGTGTTATTATAAATCTGTATCATTTAAAACTTCTTCTTTTGTTTGTGTATTCGGAATCCATTTGTGTCCTTGACGGGCTAACAATTCGTCAGCTTCTTCAGGGCCCCAGCTTCCAGCTTTGTAATTAGGGAAATTGGTTGGCGCAATAGTTTTCCATTCTTGTTGAATCGTATCAATAGCGTCCCAGGCTTCTTCTACCTGATCCCAACGCATAAATAGGGTAGGATCTCCTAACAATGCATCTGCAATTAATGTTTCATAAGCTTCCGGCGACATTGTAGAACAAGAGAAATAATCAAATACCATTTCTGCTGGTCGTAACGAAAGCGAAAGCCCCGGTTTTTTGGTCATAAACTGTAGTTTAATATCCATTGCAGGCTGAATATTGATAATCAATCGGTTTGGTGTCATTCCTTCTTTTCCATAAGAAAAGGCAGAGTGCGGCACTGGTTTGAACTGGATAATAATAGAAGATTGTTTTTCTTCCATTCTTTTTCCGGAACGCAGATAAAACGGAATTCCCTGCCATCTCCAGTTGTCCAGATAAATTTTCATTGCCACATACGTTTCTGTATTAGAATCTGGTGCAATTCCTTTATCTTCACGATATCCCGGAACCGGAACTCCTTTTATTTCACCTGCACCATATTGACCTCTTACAATATAATGATCTACTTCCTCTGGTTTGATTCTGCGAATCGATTTCAAAACATCCGCTTTGCGATTACGAATATCATCGGCATTTAACGAAGCAGGCGCTTCCATAGCCGTCATACATAAAATCTGAAGCAAATGGTTTTGAATCATATCTTTTAATGCCCCAACACCTTCGTAGAATCCACCTCGTTCTTCAACGCCCACTTCTTCTGCAACGGTAATCTGGACAAAATCAATAAAATTACGGCTCCATAAAGGTTCAAACATTGAATTTCCAAAACGGAAAGCCAAAATATTTTGAACGGTTTCTTTACCTAAATAATGATCAATTCTGTAAATCTGTTCTTCTTTGAAAGTCTCAGAAAGCATTTCGTTCAATTCAATCGCAGAAGCTTTATCGTAACCAAAAGGTTTTTCGATAATAATACGATCTTGTTTTGGATTTGCCGCAAGTCCAATCTTTTTGATATTGCTTGAAATCGTTGAAATGAAAGAAGGTGTAATCGAAAGATAGAAAAGACGATTAGCACGTTCGCCAAAAGCCTGATCAAAATTGTTGATTTTTTCGTTTAACCCAATATAAGATTCTTCCTTATCAATATCAAGACTGTGATAGGTTATGTGCGAAAGAAATTTTTCAGTTTCAGGATCAGAAATTCCTTTTCTTCTTGAAAAAGTATTTAGGTTTTCTAAGACATAACTGCGAAAATCTTCATTGGTTTTTTCTGCTCTTCCAAGAGCAATAATCTGAAACTTTTCAGACATACGTCCGTCAAGGTACAGATTTTGAAAAGCGGGAAAGAGCTTTCTCTTTGCTAAATCTCCGGTTCCTCCAAAAATAACAATGATTGTTGGATTCTTAAGTTTATTTTTAGTCATTGTGTGTAGTTGTGTTGCTTTAAGTTGCTTATTCAGACCATTGTGTATGGAAAACTCCTTCTTTGTCGATACGTTCGTAAGTATGCGCCCCGAAGAAATCACGCTGCGCCTGAATTAAATTTGTTGGCAGATTTGCAGATCTGTAAGCATCAAAATAAGCTAATGAATTCATCAATCCTGCAACAGGTAATCCTTTTTGAACAGCAAACTGAACAGCAGTTCTCATTCCGGCTTGATTCTCCGATAATTTTGAAGCAATTCCAGCATCCAAAAGTAAGTTTGGCAAATCTGATTTTGCTACATAAGCTTTTCTGAAATCTTCTAAAATAGTAGCACGAATGATACAGCCGCCGCGCCAAATTTTGGCAACAGTTTCTAAGTTTAATCCGTAATTATATTCTTTAGAAGCCGTATGAAGCTGAGCTAATCCTTGTGCATAAGTCACAACAATAGAAAGGTACAATGCCGATTTTAAGGCAGCAATTGCTTCGCTTGTATTTACATTACTTTCAGCAGCGTTCCAAACTAATTTTTTAGCCGCTTCAATTCTTTCAGGTTTGGTTTTAGACATATCGCGCATGTTAACCGCAGCGTCGATAGTTGGAACCGGAACCTGCAAATCCATTGCGTTTTGCGAAGTCCATTTTCCTGTACCTTTAGATTTTGCCCAATCTGAAATTTTATTGATTAACAAACTTCCGTCTTCATCTTTTTGTTTCAGGATTTTTCCGGTAATTTCAATCAAATAAGATCTAAGATCATCCGTTTGATTCCACTCTTCAAAAGTTTTCTGAATTGTTTCATCATCCAGATTATAACCTCTTTTCATAAGGTCATAAATCTCAGAGATCAACTGCATGATTCCGTATTCAATTCCGTTATGAACCATTTTTACATAGTTACCCGCAGAACCGTTTCCTAGATATTCTACACAAGGTTCACCGTCTACTTTTGCTGCAATCGCTTCAAAAATAGGACGAAGTCTTTCGTATGCTTTTTGATCACCGCCCGGCATCATTGCAGGACCGAAACGAGCTCCTTTTTCTCCGCCAGAAATTCCCATTCCAAAGAAATGGATTACTTTTTCAGATAATTCTAAAAATCTTCTGTCAGTATCCGTATAAAAAGTATTTCCGCCGTCGATTATAATATCACCTTTATCTAAATGAGGTAATAAACTTGCGATTGCGCTGTCAACCGGTTTTCCCGCAGGAACCAATAACATAATCGCTCTTGGCTGTTGAATAAGCTCTACAAAATGCTTCACATCTGTAGTTGCTTCAATTGTATGATCAGAATCGGCTTCTTGTTGAAGTGAGTTGACTTTTTCGGTGTCTAAGTCTAAACCTGCAGCCGCAAAGTTATGGCTTGCAATATTTAAAAGTAGGTTACGACCCATTACGCCGAGTCCTACAATTCCAAAATCAAATTTGCTCATAGTTTTTAATTAACTAAATTATTAGAAGTATGTTTTTGCAGCAAAAAGTAAGAGAAAGTATGGTAATTCTTTTTCAATCAATGTTTTGCAGAAAAACAAAGTTTATTTTAATCTTACATTTTAAAATGTAGACCGCTAAGTTAGAGAAAAATGCTGAAACATAAGGAGTAAAATAGTTCACTTTTAGGGTATATTGTGATACTTTTTTAAGTGTGGAAATTAAACTTATTTTGAGTTTTAAGTCTGTTTGAAAATCAAAACAAAAGTTGTTCGTTATTTTACAATTTTCCGCTCAAAGGAATCAATTACTTTGAGAAAAATTATTTAAGATGAAAAGAGCACTTATTTTAAACGGATTACTACTGCTTACCTTTTGGTGTAATGCACAAACCTCAAATTCTGAACTGAAAAACGTCAGAAAGATTATAGAAGCCAGTAATGCAATTTATGCAGATCTCGCTAATAAAAATGACGGATCTATTTTAACAAGGTATACCAATGATGCCTGTTTGTTCCCGCCAAATGCATCTCCAATATGCGGAAGCGAGCAAATTGCTGTGTTTTTTAAAGGCGGTCCAAAAGTACAGGTTAAGTTTACCATTCAAAATTTATATGGAGACGGTAAAACAGCTGTAACAGAAGAAAGTTATTATGAAATGACTGATTTGGAAGGTAAAAAATTAGACGATGGAAAAGTGATTGTTATTTGGAAGAAAACAAAAGACGGCTGGAAAATGCACCGCGACATGTTTAGCAGCAACCATCCGGCAAAATTAAACTAGAAACCAACATTAACAGCTTCTTGAAAATCAGTGCCATTTTTTAGCAGCGAAGATCGCGATGCAAAAGGAGTAATGCCTGTAAACTTTTTAAACTCTTTAATAAAATGCGCCTGATCGTAATATCCGCAGTCGTAGGCTATAGTGGTTAACGACTCAGAAGTATTAAGGACTAAATGCAGACTTTTGTTAAATCGTATTACAGAAGTAAATGCCGAAGGACTTATCCCAATATTTGACAGGTAAAGTTTTTGAATATATCTTTCTGATAATCCCGAATGTTGAGCCATTGCAGGTAGATTTAGTGAATTAGTAACAAAAAGATTTTGACTGAGACCTTGAAGTATCGATACTTTTTTTAATCGGGTTTCATTTTTTTTCAGAAGTTGGAGAAAGTGATTTTCTAAAATATTGATTTTGGAGGTAAGTCCATCTGCCTCCATTATTTTTTCGTACAACTCTCTATTTTCAACTTGTGCTACATCGTACATATCGGTAGCATAATTGGTAAATTCTGATAACGGATCTGAGAAAAACAACGCACTCGCATGCGGATAAATTCGTGTAATAAGTATTGAAGTTCCTTTTGCGACGGTAAGTCGGGTAGGAAGGGTTAAATGTCCCAAAAGTTCGATGGCTGGAGTATCTTTTCGTCTGCCATTAATAATAGTAGCCGCCATTCCTTCAGAAATATTGATAATGAAATCTACATAACCGCTTGGATAAAACACTTCATTGTCAAGATCCTTTTCGATCGTAACAACAGTATAATTTTTTATATACGGCGCTAAACTGGCGGAAGGTAAAATCTGCATTTGATTTTGTCTTAATTCTGAAATTAATTAGTTGATTTATAATTGATTCTAAATTAAAAATAAATTCGATTGAAATGGATATAAAATGGAAATAAAAAAGCTGGATGAACTTTTGTTTTTAAGGTTTTGTATGATTAATAAGAGTTCAATTGAAGAGGCAATGTTTTTTCGTTGCAAAAAATATTAAGTACATTTATAGCACCCAAAACTTGATTTATTTTTTAATCAATTTTTTGAATACGCTTTAAATGGAAAGAAAACAAAATACCAAGAAAGTGAGTAATGATCAAAAGGTTGATGCGTTACAATCTAACGACAGCATTTTTGAAGTAAGTGCTATTTTGCTGGACCTTGGAAAAGATATTACCAAAGTAAGAGAAAAGAAAGATTTGATTTTGCTTTTTTCAAAAAGAATCAAAAGCCTTTTTTATTTCACTCATATTACCATTACACTTATCGATCATAAGGATAAAACGTATGCGGGTTTTTTATTAGATAAAGATGCCGATGCCATATTAGAGAAAGAATCGTATGCGAAACTGCAAAAAACACATTTTACACTTAACGAACCTTTTATAAAAGAAGTTCTGGCTGCCGAAGATCCGATTTCTTTTATGGTAGCAGAAGTGAAAGACAAACCCCAAAGCCCGCATTTTTTGCAGGTAAATTACGATGGGGGCGTTAGGGAATTATTGATGACGACGCTCTGGAATGCCGATGAACCTTTAGGATTTATTCATATTTATACCGATAAACCAGGCAGTTTTACACCACAATTTCGAAATATTATAAAAGGTATTGCACCACAGCTTTCTGTTGCGGTTTCTAATATTATCAAAAATGAAGAATTGCAGAAAAAGGAACAGGAAAAATCATTTCTGCTGGACTTTAGCAATGATATTTCAGAAGTAAGAACTAAAGACGATCTCGAAGCGGCCGTTCGTACCGCATTAAAAAGAATAAATCCGCTTAGAGGTTATGTAATCCGGAAATTAAACAGCGACGGAAATTCTTTAAGTACTTATATATACGACAAAAGCATTACAAACGATGATGATCCTATTTTAAAAGAATTATTACAATCTAAATTTCCGGTAAACGACGGATTGCAAAACAGAGTTCTGGACAGCTATATTCCGTTACTTTTTAATGTCGATATTGAAATAGACCGAGGAATTACTTCGTCCTATCTTTTGTTTTGGAAAAGTTTAGGATTTAAAAGAATGGTTGGGATTGCACTTCGCAACGGCGACATTGTATTAGGGATGTTATGGCTGGCGATTGAGGAAATCAATATTTCGCTGCTGCAGGGAATTTGTTCGCAGATTTCAACGGCAATGTCTAATATTATTGCCAATGAATTACTGGAAAGCAAAAACAATGAACAAGCCGTTCTCTTGCAGTTTAGTAATGAAATCGCCGGAGTTCGTACCAAAGACGATTTAGAACACGCCATTATTAATGTACTTCGGGATCTTCTGGATACTAAACTCGCCATGCTTAATATTTTTGATGATGACGGATTTGGTTTGACTTCCTATATGTATGATCCATCATTATTTGTAAAAGCCGAAATTGATTTTGATAAAATGGTTTCGATAAAGCTGGATATAAAAGAACCTTACACGGCGCAAGTTATAAAAAGCGAAAGTGCGATTGTTTTTAATGTTGAAGAAGAACTCAAAACGACCAATTCTGGTTTTGCTCAATTGTGGAAAAAAGTAGGATTTGAAAATGCTTATGGCGCTTTACTAAAAGTGGGATCTTTAAAAGTTGGTACATTGTGGCTGTTGGCAGATCAATTAAACCCTTCCATTTTAAAAGGATTATGTTCTCAAATTTCTGTAGCGATTGCCAATATACAGGCAAACGAAAAATTACTGCTTTATAAACAGCAGTTAGAACATGAAAATGTTTATTTGAAAGAACAAATCAAGAATATTTATAATTTTTCGGAGATTATTGGAAGCGGTGAAAGAATGCAGAAAGTCTATCATTTAATGTCTTTGGTAGCCGATTCTAATTCTACAGTTTTAATTCTCGGAGAAACTGGAACCGGAAAAGAATTAATTGCCCGCGCCATTCATAACGCTTCTCCACGAAAAGATAAATTAATGATTAAAGTAAACTGCGCTGCAATGCCGGCCAATTTAATCGAAAGCGAATTGTTCGGCCATGAAAAAGGTGCGTTTACCGGAGCAACAGAACGACGAATAGGAAAGTTTGAACTTGCTAATAACAGCACTTTATTTCTGGATGAAATAGGCGAAATGCCGCTTGAAGCACAAGTAAAATTACTGCGGGTTATTCAGGAACGGGAACTGGAGCGAGTAGGAGGAAAAGATACTATCAAAGTTGATGTGAGAATCATTGCCGCCACAAATAGAAATTTAGAAGAAGAAGTGGCAGCCGGACGTTTCCGTTCGGATCTTTTTTACCGATTAAATGTATTTCCAATTTACCTGCCCGCACTTCGGGAAAGAATGGAAGATGTAGAACATCTCGCTAATTTTTTCGTTGCCAAATACAATAAAAACAATCGCAAGAACATTAACCGAATTGCACCAAAAGCCATTCAGCAGCTTCAAAGTTATTTGTGGCCCGGTAATGTGCGCGAGTTAGAACATCTTATAGAACGTAGTGTTTTAATGGCGGAAGACAATGTTTTGAGAGAAGTGTACATTCCGAGAAAAACAGAAAAAACCAGTGAAGAAGAAAATATTTTCAGCAAATCGCTTGAAGAAATGGAACGTCTTTTTATAATCAGTGCTTTAAAAAGATGCAAGGGAAAAATTTCTGGTGCCGGCGGTGCTGCCGAAGTTTTGGATATTCCAGGAAATACACTTCATTCTAAAATGAAAAAACTACAGATTACCAAAGCCGATTATTTTTAAAACTCATTACAACTATAAAAAAGCCCATTGCGAAATAAAAGCAATGGGCTTTTTTATTTTTTCACTATATAAAGTGAATGCTAAAATGAATTCCCTTTATAGAGGGAAAATTTAAAACATGATTTCGTTGTAAGTGTTTGACTTTTAGTTGTTTAAATGAATGGTACACATCTTGGCTATTACTAAGTGAAAATGAAAATCAATTTATAACAATTTAAAAATTAGTATCATGAAAATTTTAGTAATCGGAGGAACAGGATTAATTGGATCAAAAGTAGTAAACAAACTTCGCGATCAGGGACATAACGTAATTGCGGCTGCACCATCAACAGGAATTAACACTATAACAGGCGAAGGACTTGCAGAAGCAGTTAGCGGAACAGATATCGTAATCGATTTGGCAAATTCCCCATCATTTGCAGACAAAGAAGTTTTAGAATTTTTTGAAACCTCAGGAAGAAATCTTTTAGCAGCAGAAATTAATGCAGGCGTAAAACATCATATTGCACTTTCGGTAGTTGGTACAGACCGTTTGCTGGACAGTGGTTATTTTAGAGCTAAACAAGCTCAGGAAAATTTAATTAGAAAATCAGGCGTTCCGTTTACTATTATTCACTCCACTCAATTTATGGAATTCCTTGGCGGAATTGCAGCATCTGCTCACGATGGCGGAAGCGTTGTAATTTCTCCGGCAAAAATTCAGCCAATAGCTTCAGAAGATGTAGCTTCTTTAGTGGTAGAATTCTCACTAGGGAATCCAATAAATGATATTGTAGAAATTGGCGGACCAGAGCGTTTCAAACTTTCAGAACTTTTACAAAATTATTTGATCAAAACAAATGACCCTCTGGAAGTTATATCAGATGAAAAAGCATTGTACTTTGGCGCACCACTTCAAGAACTTACTCTTGTTCCTGCTGTAACAGCAAAATTGGGTGCCATAACTTTTGAAGAATGGTTTCCTAACCGTCCTCAAAGAGCTTAATTAAACCCTTAAAAATATAAAAAGCTTCGAAGCCCGTTGAAACGAAGATGACGGGTAGGCAGTTTGTCGAGGCGGTTGTAATTGGGCGTACACTTTCCACCCGTTCGTGTACAGTTAAACCCTACGTCAGCGTTAAAAAACGGAATCTGATCAACAACACGGCAAATCAATGGGCAGCGGTGCATTTTTTAACCCAAAAACAAATAGTATGAACAAGTTAAAACTCTCAGCAGTGATCATGCCCGAAGTACAGGGAGATGAGCAGTTTTTTGCCAGAAAAGCAAGAAACAATGATTTTGACGGATTGATGGATCCTATTATTGGGTTCGATCATTTTGAACTCACACATGATATTTTCGGGCCACACCCGCATGCAGGAATGTCGGCTATAAGTTACGTTTTCGAAAAATCGGCTCCTTATCACAGTATAGATTCCCGCGGAAATAATGTAATTATAACTCCCGGAAGCCTGCTTTGGACATACGCCGGAAAAGGGATTGTTCATTCTGAATTTCCGGTTCCCGATGGTGCCGCTGTTGAAGGTTTGCAATTGTTCGTAAATATTTCGGCTTCACAAAAACAGCAAGAACCTAAAAGTATCTTCATTGACAAATCGAAAATACCGGAAATAAAACAAGAAGGTTTACGAGTAAGAGTGGTTTGCGGCGAAAGCGGAACAACTTTAAATAAAACACAAACTCCGGATGAACTTACAATGCTGCATGTTTTTCTGGAAGCAGGAAAAGAGTTTTCGCATCAAATTCCGGCACAATGGTCAGGAACCGTTTTAGCAGTCGAAGGTTATTTTGATTTTATGACGAGCCAATCTACAACTGAACTTGAGGAAGGAATGGTAATCGCGATGGGAGAATCAGATTTTGAAGAAACGATAAAATTTATCGCCATCACAAACAGCGAATTACTATTTATTTCAGGTAAACCGCTGCACGAACCTTTATTTTCTAAAGGAGCTTTGGTAATGGATTCTGAAGAAGCTTTAGCAAATGCCACAGAAAATTTTAAAAATGGAAAAATGGGCTTTATTGAAAGAAAAGGTGAAAACCGAAAAGTAATCAAGCCGGTTTAGAAATTGAATTAACCCTTAAAAACTGTAATCATGAAACTTATCAACCTTTTCAAAATAATGGGTTTGTCCAGAACGCCTGTTTATAGCAGCGAACCCGATAATGAACTCAATCTGCATCATCACGATTTAACTGATGGCTGTGAATTGCTTGATGAAACCGTACACATGCAGGATCAGCCATTTGAGGAGAACGAAGAAGAAGATTATACTTCTATCTCTTAAAAATAAAACAAGCATGTCTGCACCCCTAAAGACATGCTTATTTCAATATTATAAAAAATAAAACAACCATCATGTATATAGGTAAATCGTATAAATTATCGGAGTTTATTATCTGGACCAGAAAAAGCATTTATGTACTGCTTATTTTGAGCATTGTGCCCACTGTTTTATATGAAGTTTTTGATTTAAAATGGCTCGGAATTTCCTGGACTGTCGTCGCTTTATTAGGAACGGCAACGGCCTTTATTGTAGGTTTTAAAAACACACAGACGTATAACAGAACTGTTGAAGCACAGCAAATTTGGACTTTTATCTTAAATACCAGCCGTTCATGGGGAATCATGAGCCGGGATTTTATAAACGATCCTGAGAAATCGAAACAGCTTATTTATCGTCATTTTGCGTGGCTGGCCGCATTGCGATACGAAATGCGTTCGTACCGTATTTGGGAAGCAAGCCAGAAAAAACATAATGCAGAATATCAGCAGTTTTATTATGTAATTCCCGAAAATGAAATTAGTCTTGAAGATGAATTGTCAAAATTTCTTTCTCCCGAAGAGTTAGAATATATTCTAAAAACTAAAAATAAAGCAACACAACTTATGGCACTTCAAAGTAAAACCTTAAAAAAGTTATTTGATGATGAAGAAATTGTCTTGCTTCAATTTGTTGATTTTCAAAGAACCATAAAAGATTTTTACGCACAGCAGGGCAGAAGCGAGCAGTTAAAAGATTCTCCTTATCCGAGACAATATGCGATTATAAATACTTTATTAGTGCATTTATTTTGTTTTTTACTGCCTTTTGGTTTACTAAAAGAGTTTGATAAAATGAACGAAACGGTTACCGGCATTGCACAAGGAAATATGGTTTGGCTCGTGATTCCGTTTAGTGTTATTATTTCCTGGATGTACACTTCACTTGGACAAGTAGGAGAAAGCACCGAAAACCCTTTTGAAGGAAATGCCAACGATGTACCTATTTCGCAAATATCTAAAATTATTGAGATTGATTTGAGAGAGATGTTAGGGGAAACTGATTTGCCGGTTTTGGCTGAGGCACAGCATAATATTGTGTTGTGAATCAGAGCATTTTATTATTTTCATGGCGATTAACTCTATAATGAATAATCTTTATTATTAAACAAGGAATCAAATCAGGTAGAAATACCTGTAAGGGGGAATTTTTTTTTATCTATACTTGTTCTTGTTTAATTTTAACTATCTGATTATGAGATATTATGCTATTCAAAAAGATATTCCTTTAGAAAGGAGAGGGTTTGTGGTAGACAACCTTATAACTCTTAAAAATAATATTGGGCCGATTACGGCACCGAAAAAAACAGATAAAAACCTTCTTATAGCCACTTGGAATATAAGAGATTTTGATTCCAATAAATTTGGGTACGGTTATCGACTCAAGGAGTCGTTCTATTATTTGGCACAAATTATATCTTCTTTTGATTTAATTGCAGTTCAAGAGGTGAATAAAAATCTTGCAGGGCTAAATCAGTTAATGTACGTTCTTGGTGATGAATGGGATTATATAAGTACAGATGTTACTGAAGGCCATAGTGGGAACGGAGAAAGAATGACATTTATTTATGATACCAGAAGGGTTAGTTTTAAAAAAATTGCAGGTGAAATTGTTTTACCGAAAACAAAAGAAATTCAAGGCGATGTTCAATTTGCCCGATCTCCGTTTTTAGTTTCTTTTCAGGCAGGCTGGAGCAAGTTCAGTCTTTGTACAGTACATATTTACTATGGTGCAGATACAGGCGCGAAGCTGCAAAGAAGAAAAAACGAAATCGAAGCCATAGCAAAATTTTTAGAAAAGAGAGCAGAAACAGATTTGGAAAACCTTATTGTACTTGGGGATTTTAATATTATTGACCGCAAACATGAAACAATGAAGGCACTGGAAACAAATGGTTTTGAAATTCCTGCTGTACTTAAAAGCAAACCTGAAAGTGAGACTGCAACAAATATTTCAAAAACCAAACATTACGATCAGATTGGGGTTTGTTCGAAAGGAAAACATTTTAAATTAGGTGAGACACCACAAAGTGCCGGTGCCTATGATTATTATAAAGACGTATTTACTGAGCAGCAATTTGATAGATATGAGGAAGCTATGATTTTATCTATAAATAAACAGATTGTGGATTTAAACAAGCTTTTGGAATCAGAAACTGACAGCAACAAACGAACAGAATATCAAGAACAATTAAATTCACTACAGGATACGATAACTAATAAAACTAAACTGAAGAAGTATTATAAAGAGTGGAAGACTTTTCAGATGTCTGACCATCTTCCGATGTGGACTGAACTTTTGATAGATCACAGTGAAGATTATCTCCGAGGGCTTGTGGTATAAAATTCTACATGTTTTTTATTATTCCTGATTTTTAGTTTAATCTTTTTAAGAATTATATAAGTGAGTTCAATAACTTAAGTAAAATTTTTATCTAAATAAAAATAAGGTATTGCTAATAAGTAAATTGTGTTTTGTGTTAAAATGAATTATTGAAATTGAACCCGTTTAAAACCGTCATTCTATTAGTGTTAAATATAAAAAAAAGCCTATAAACAGTAGAGTTTACAGGCTTTTTTTGTGGATTCGATGGGCTGTAATCGAACACCCTATACCAATCTTAACTTTTTTTAAAGTTTAAAATAAACTATATAACATATTTATTTTTTGCATTTTTAAAATTGTTGTTGAGTGTATGCAGAATAAAAAATTGAAGTTTTCTAAATTAATATTAATAAAGGTACTGCTGCAAAAATATTCCTTTAAAAATTTGAGAATATTTCCCTAAAATAAAACCTGATTAACGGTTAACTCTTTCCATGTCTTTCAGCCCCCATTGCTGTATCGTTATTATCACTGGTAAAAATGTCCTGCCATATTCGGAAATATTATATTCTACTCGTGGGGGAATTTCAGCAAAAACTGTTCGCTCAATAATTTTATCTTCTTCCAGTTCCCTTAATTGATTTATGAGCATTTGTTTACTTATCGCCGGGATTACTTTTTGTAACATGCTGAAACGGTTATGTCCCATGTCGATTGCATGAATTACTAATACTTTCCACTTACCGCCAACCATATTCATAAAATGAGTAACCGGGCAGTTATTAGGGTTAAAATCTTTATTTTTCCTTTTATTTTCCATAAGTCTAAAAAAATGTACTAAGGATTATTTTGTGTACTAATCGGTTGATTTTAGCAAATGTATTAATTTTACTTAAATAATAAAATCTATAAAAATGACTAACAAAGAACTCGCTTTAACAGCAATTACAGATGTATTTGTAAATAGGGACATCACTGCTTTTGACAGGTATTTTTCTGAAAATTACAAACAGCATAATCCAGGCTTTCCCAACGGAACTGAGTTTTTAAAACAAGTTGTCCCAACATTCCCAGACGATTTTAAATATCAGCCAGGAATAGTAGCTGAAACTGGTAATTTTGTGATGATACATGGCCGTTATGAGAATTGGAGCGGAAAGAATATGATTGCTGTAGATATTTTCAAGATTGAAAATAGTAAAATAACGGAACATTGGGATGTATTGCAGGAAGAAGTACTTGCAGAACAATCTGCAAATGGAAACGCCATGTTTCCAATAGAATAAAGCCATAGGATTAGAACTCTGCTTCATTAAAAAACAGAAACAATGAAACTTATAGAGGTACGATTTACCCAGATAATATTCATCACATGGATCAATAACGTTAGTACATAAATAAGTAATAAGTATTCTAAAAAATAAAAAGTAATGACAGTTGAGCAAGTAAAACAGCAATCGTTAGGTAGATGGGAAAGTATTACGGTAGAAGTACGCCCAAGTAGTGCAAAAAACGCCGATGGGACTTTGAAACCTTTTTACCTAACTAGAGAATTTACATTTTTATCCAACGACAAATTTGAACTCATAGTAATTAATTTTGCCGACCCATACGGCAAAGTGCCTTTAGCAAAAATGAAAATTAAAGTGCATACGGAATGGAAAGGCGAACATCCAATCGCAGTTGATGCTCAAAAAGCCGATTTTATAGCTGATGAAGAATATGCTGTAACACCTTTATTACAAGGCTTTGCCGATGTTCTGAATCAATACAAAAAAGGATTTAACAAATGGAAAGCAGGGGAAACACAAAATATTTTAGGGAAGGCTTTTGCCCCATTCGGTTTGACAGAAGGACAAATTTTTAAAGAATATGATTTGATTTATCTGAATAATGACATGATGTTTTGGGGAGCAAGAAATATTGACGGACGTGGATTTGATACAGAAGCAAACCGCCCAGCCAATTTACAGATACCCATGATAAGAAAGAAATAGATTTTATCAATTTTTTTCTTGACTGTAATTTTGACATCACTACCTGTGATCTGTATCATCATATTATAGAAAACCAAATAAAAAAGGCAGAAAATCATATGATTTTCTGCCTTTTTGTGGGATGGATGGGACTCTAATCGAACATTTGATTCCTATGTTGATGTTTTTGGAGAGTTTGAAAGAATAGCTGATAACTTCTTTATTTATACGGTTTTGTTATTTTATTTTCAATTCTTAAATCATTTTTTTAATCAATAGTTTCGTCTGCTTTTTTATATCTTATTGTGTTTTCCCCATTGTTTCTATATACTAGTCTAATTAGATATTCTTTATATCAGACTTTATCCAATTTACAGTATCATTAAAGTAAAAATCAAGCACACATATTGTTTTAGATTAAGAGATGGAGATTAAAAAGGAACCATAAATAAATTTCCACCTTTATTATTTGAATTAAATAGTCTGTTTATGTCCAAAACTTCATCTCTAGTATTTTCTTTATATCCTTGAATTTTTATATCATTCTCTTTACTTTTTTCTTTATTAAATTCAATTTGTGATGAAGTATCAAACTCATATTCAATAATAGCTTCAGAACCTTCTAATCCAATATCTTTATTAATTTGAATAGCTTCTTCTTTTCTTTTATTTATTATGTCATCTAATTCGTCTTTCTCTAAAGTTTTATCAATTCCATAAGCATCTGTCATATAATCATTTGAAAGTTTCTCCCAAGAATCATTAATGTTTTTCTGAATTTGATTGTAATAATCACAATCAGATATTTTTGAATCATTGATAATATCAGAATAACTAGAATTCTCTTTAATCAGACTTGCGAAGCTTTTTATTTGATAATAAGAAATGACATCTCTTGAAAGAATTTGTATTAATTCAGATAAATTATTTATTTGCTGAACTAAATTATTTTGAGCTATATATTTTAAAATTTCATTCAAATGATCACGATCATCCCAACTTAAATAACTTACATCTAAATCATTAATTCTCTCTAATAACTCTACTTCAATTTCATTTTTGTTAAATAAACGAATAAGAGTAGATATGATATTTAGATTAGAATCACTATAAAATCCCTTTAGAAGTTTTTTCTTTTCTTCAAAAATATCATATAATTCTTTTCTGCTATGTTTATTAGAAAAGTCTATTCTTTTTTCACCTTTAACTATTGTAGTTGCTATTCTGTATTTGAATTGTTCAAAAAATACAGATGATTTAAGTAGTTGCAAATACTCTTCATAAGAATTTTGAAAATATGCAAAAATAAAGTCATCTATAGATGGATTAAAAAAACTATATCTGACACTATTTTTATCAATAGTTCTAATTATAAAAGCACCTACTAATTCTTTTAAGGCAAAATTATATTCATTTCCTTTTCTCTGATAATTATTAGAAATAACTTCGTGGTTTATTCTACTATTAAAAGCTTCTTTTAGTCTTTCATCTGTGATATAATAAATTCCACCACCCAATGAGTACATGGTTAATAACAATAATCTAGATATATGCGAAATCTGAATATTAAAAGGTTTTTCCCATATTTTTTTTGGATCATTTAATATATCTAAAACAAATTTTTCTGAATAATCGGAATCAATTATATTACTCTTTTTTGTAATGTCTTGAATTACCCTAGGATTATAGTATCGATGCTTAATAACTTTCCAATGAAAATCATTCTGAAAAAAAATCAACTTTTGTTCATCCTGTAAATCTGAAAGATATATGTGATTATATAGAATTCTTGCTTTATCCCAATCTGTATAGTTTTCAATTCTGACTTCATAATTTGAAATATCAATATTAGAATTTTGAATTTTATCAGAAATGTTTTTTGCCTGATTTAAAATTGTTGTTCTACAAGTTAATATTAATCGTTTATGTTTGTCATCCCTAACTCTTTCTATAAAGTTTACAATAGCAGAGTCAGCATTTCTTGAACTATATAAATCCAAAGTAATTGCTCCTAAAAAGTCATCAAAATAGAATATTTGTTTTTTTTCAGGAGAAAAAGATTCTTCAGCTTCTGTTATTTCTCTGACGTATACTAATTCAAAATCTTCAGCTAAAAACTGATAAGTCAACATATTAGCTAATGTTGATTTACCTATACCCGGAGCACCCGTTATTAATATAAAATAATTGTTGTTTAGTGCATTAACGGCTTCATTATGAGTTTTATTTGGAACATATATTGTAATCTCTTTTACTATTTTTTCTTTATAAAATTCTGATCTGCCTTTGACACCATTTTTGACTATTTTCTTTATTATATCAATAGAAGACAGCCAAAGTTTAAAATGTCTCTCTTGAATCTCAGGATAGTCATCTAGCCATTTATTTAAATCTTCTTTGCCTATAATATCTGATGTTGATTGAATATATGGCAAGAAAGTATTTTTAATTTCTTCTTTATCTTGTGGAGATAATGGCAATGAAGTACAGAAAATATATCGCTTAGGTTTTAATGATGCCACTTTTTGAACTTCATTCTTCTTTAAATCTAGTTTTAATTTAGAAATACCAGAACCTATGTAGTGTTTAACTTGAACTACTATTTCGTTTTCATCATTTATTGTTGAAAATCGCAAATCGATACCTTTGTCAGGTCCTGGTTTGAAGGATTGAAAATTTACATTTAATTCTTTTGAAAGCAAATCTCTTGTTAATTCTTCTAAATCTCTATCGTTTAAAGTTGAAAAGTCGTAATTAGCCATTATGATTTACTGAATATGATTTCAAATTAATTCTTTTTTGTGTTAAATCATAATTTTTGAATTTATATCTCATATATGCAGAAGCCATATCTTCATGTGTAGATATTACTAATTGATTAGAATAAAACTCATTTCTTAGTAATTCTATAAATCCCGCAATATTGATTTCATCCATAGTTTGAACAGGGTCGTCAATTAAAATAATCTTGTTTTGAGAATATTTTTTATGTAATGCCAAAGTAAAGGAAATAATTAATGCGGAAAGTTGCCCCGAACTCATTGAAAAAACAGCATCAAATGTTTTTGATGGATTAGTTTGAAATCTTATACCATCTTTATCTGAAAATATAAACAATCCTAAACCTCCCTGAAAATCTTGCATAATTCTTCCAGAGTATATATGAAATATAATTTCAATATCTTTTATTACTTTTTTCTGATATTCTTTTAAAGATTTTTTATATATGTTACTCAGGTTTTTCAAGTTGTCTTCTAATGTTTTTGCATTATTGAACTTGTCTTCTTTGTTATGTAATTCCTGCTTGTTTTTATCGAGAGTTTCATTTTGTAATAGTGAATATTTATATTTTAGGTAATTTTCTTTTTGTATAAAATTTTCTATTTTAATAGAATTCAATAAATCAAACTTATTATCAAAATACTGAGTAAAAAATTCTCTGTAATAAGATTCAATACCATCTAACTCAATTTCTATTTTAAGTGAATTTAATATTGGCGTAAATTTTTCAATTTCAATTAGACTATCACTACTTATAGTTTCGTTTAAGTGTTCTCTATAATCAAAATCAATACTTTCAAATTCCTTTTTAACATTATTAAAAAAGACTTCATCAATTGATAAAAACTTATTTAAAAAGTTAATATCAACTTTAATTTCGATAATTTTCTGATTTAAAATTTCGATTATAGAAAATATAATATCTTCCTTAAAATTAATTAATTCTTCATTGAAGATTTTACTCTTCGATGTAGTCATTTCTTCTAAATTAAGAGATTGGATTTCTATATTTTCTAATAAATCGTCAATATTAGACCAATCATAACCACACAAAAAGCAAGTTCCAGTTATTTCATTATTTTCATCATCTTTTAGTTTTTTGATGCTATCAACTAATTTTTCCCTTGATTCATTTATTTTAGAATAGATATTTTCTAATTCATCTAACTCTTTTAATCTGTTATTTAAAGATTCATATCCTTCATTAAAATTTAAGATTAAATCTTCGTCTATAAAATCAAAATCTTCGAATTTAATTTCAAAGGAATCATCTTTAATATTTTCAATTGAAAATTCAGTTAAATCCTCAATCATTTTATTTATTCTTATGAATCCATTTTTTTCTTCTTTTAGAGATTCTTTTAGAGGAAGAAAATTATAATACAATAAAAAGTTTTCTATTTTTTCTGTATCTGAAATTAAGCGATTAATCTTTTCATTTCGGATATAACTTTTAAACAATTCTTTATTTTCAACTAATTTCTTTAATTTCGGAATAACTCCGTCTTCATTAAAAAGATATTCGTAGTTATTACTCTGAAAGTTGAATTCTTCTAAATCCCAAGAAATTTCTTTTTCAGAAAATAATTTTATGTACTCTGTATTATTAAATTCATTTGCTAAAAATTTTTCAATTTTTAGCATTGATTCTTTTAAATTATCAATTTCACTTTTTTTCTCAGCGTTACACAATTCGCTGATTCTATTTTTTAGTTTATCAATCTTTACAATTTTGTTTTCAAATTCATAGACATTAAATAAATGAGATATATGTTGCTTTCTATTTTTATCTTGGCTTCTTAATAAAAATAAACTGTCCTCTTGTTCAATATAGTTTAAAAATTGAAAATTTTGGTTGTAGTTATGACCTAAAATTTGACTTAGATATTCTACTTCATTTTGAATAAAATTACTTTCTTCTGATTCAAAATCATTTTTTTTCATAAAGTTTGTATAAACCAAAATCTACAGAATTTGTTAACTGATCTCTTTTTGCTATCCTCTTCAAGATATGTGTAGTATCGTTTTTTAGAAATTGAATTGTTATTGAAATATCACCATTTGAATAATCACATAGAAATGGATGTTCGGAAAAACTTTCTCGGCCATCAATCAATCTGTTTCTTAAATCATCAAACCGTCTGATTTTACCGGTAAAAAGTAATTCTATTGCATCATAGATAGATGTTTTACCAAAACCATTAGGACCATCAAAGACAATTAAATCTGAAGATTCAAAATCAATATTAATATTTTGAAAAACTTTGAAATTTTGTATTACTATTTTTTTAATTTTCATCTGAATTCAATGTGCTTAGTAATATATTATATAAAGTGTCAGATTCTATTTCATTAATATTTTCCAGACTTCTATTGAAAAAATTTTGATCAATATGTCTATTGAGTTCTCCAAAGGAACCTGCTTCAATTTTTTGTCTATTATTATCTGTCAAGGTTACTAAACCATTTTCTTGGAGAATATCTAGTTTGATAAATGGAATTTTATGAGCTAAGCGATAAAGGAGTGATTCAAAATTATTATTATTGATATTATCTTTATGTGCTTTAAAGACAGCTTCGTCTAAAATTTTATTCTCTATAAAATTTTTAATAGTTATTTCTTGTTCTTCTAAAGCCTGATATAATTTTTCTAGTTCAATTTCCTTATATAGAATAATTTCCTTTTTAAATAAATATGGATTTTCTTCTATTTCTAGAACCAAATTTTGAATATTATCAAAATTTTCAACTTTATGTAAGATTAGCATACTCACATTTTTGTCAAACCATTCATCATTGACTATTTCTTTAGCAGAATTAAAATATTCAGATTGTTTTTGTAGAACTTCTTTTAAATTATCGGTCTCAATTACCAACCAATATGAATGTTTATTTTCACCTTCAAAAAAATGTATAACGCCACAATTTAGCTCTTTATTTATAAGACCTAATTGAGAGAATAAGTTATTAATTATTGTTTTCATTTAGTTTTTGTTTTGCTTGGTCTATTTCAATCAACGTAATGTTTTTCCACTTTGTAATTTTATCATATTCGGCAGATGTTGAATCATTTAAAATGTCTATATCGGATTGATTTATTCTAGTTGATCTATTAGCTTCTTCTAAAATAGAAAGCACATTACAACCTTCGGTAATTATATAATCTGTGTTAAAGGGAACTTCTATCAATGTTTCTAATGCAGTGTTGAGTATTTCAACAGAAATGATTTGTTTACTTTGGGATGTGTTTGAGACTATTATAGTTGATGGAAAATACTTCTTCTTTTCTGTATCAATCCAACCTATTTTATTTATATCATCATCCGAATGTCTAATACTATGAAGTATATTGAAAAAAACTTTTTTAATTTCATCTTTTAGGAGTGAATTGTCTTTGTACTGTTGAAGCGTTGAGAATTTAACAATTCTATGAGGCATTATTTTTTGCAAAAATGATTCAAACAAAGAATCGTTTAAATTATTAAAATAAACTAAATATAGATGGAGTTTTTTTTGAGCTTCTTGATCAATTTCATTTTCATTTTCAAAACAAAATTCCTGATAATATCTGTTTAAATCTGTTTTTAGTTTTTTTGTAAAATAAATTTTATCTTGGTGAAGTGATGTCAAATCTGTAGCAATAAAATCTCTAAATCTATTCAAAGAAATAGTTTTATAATAGGCGGATTTATTAATTGAATCACCATTTGGTAAATGATTTTGAGCATGAATTGAAACAACATTATCAGTGATTAGTGACTCAAGTTCATTAGATAAAGTTTCTAAATAATTATCATTAGATAAATGAGGTAATCCAAATTTAGTTAAGCAATTGTTTAGTTGGGCTTTTATTTTATCTTGTAAATCCTCTATTTTACAGTAAGAATCACCATCATAGTTATAGATTTTCATTTTAGTATGTAAAGCTTCAATATCCAATTTACTTTTCTCATTGTTTGTTGCTAAATGAAAATAAGCTTCTTCATCACAAGGGAATCATCTTTTCGTTTTTCTAATTTTTCAAATGCTTCTTTATATCTTGAATAATAATGACTTTTGACAGCTTTCACTTGGTGTAATGTAACTGGTTTTGGGTTATTATTTTCATATCTTACTATAGCAAAATCTTCTAATGAATCAAGCTGTAAATGCAATCCATCAACATTACCTTTTTCATTTAGCAATTTTAATATATGGTAAAGAGCTACTTTACCTTGATATATAAAACCATTCCAAGTATCGACTGCAGAATGGATATCATTAGGGTCTATTAATGGAGTCATAGCATATTTCTTTATAATAATACTTGTTGTATTAATTATATTGTTTTAAATCTTTCATTAAGATTTTTTATTTTTTTAAATTCAAACGTTTCCCTATTGAAGAATCTCAATTTATATTAGCTTTTAACGCATTTTGCTAATTCAAAATAAAGATTATTTTTATCCGTATCAATGTTTAAAGCTAAACTATTTTATCAATAGATGGATTAATGTCATATGCTGGATAGTATTTGTTAGTACGAAACCATGATTTCTTAAATGGTCGTCCGTATTGAAAATTATTCTGCAGCATGGCTGATGTAAATTTGCTTCTATGCCATATTGAATTTTTATATTTTAACTGCATTTGATCAATAAAGCAAATGTTACTATTTAATTCATAGCTTTTTTACGGAAAACCATAAGTCTCAAATTGAGTATCTCCAAAAGTATCAATTTAGCAATATAAAACAGTCCGTATAAATACCTAATTTACAAGTGCAAATCTGTTATTCAGTAAGATGAATACTGATTTAAAATCATTTTTATTTAACGATCAGTTTAAATCTAATTTTAAACTTTAAGTCAATAATTTCAATTTGATTCAATACGACTGTTATGAAATCAAAATCTGGAAAATCTTCAAAAAAAGGAACAAAGAAAAAAATGACTGAAGCTGAGAGAGAACAAGCTTTGCTTGATTGGTTGGTCAGAGTTATTATTGCACAAACGCTAAAAGAATTCTATGGAAAAAACAAGGATAGTGAAAGGGATTAAGAAAAATCTGTCGAACAATTATTTTATTCGTTTGTAATGTATTGGTTTTTAATAGTATAAAGTGTTCGATTCTCACTGACTATTAACTTTTTTTAATGAAATTTTGATGCCTTTTCAAATAAAAACGCATCAAAATTTTGAATTGTAAGAATGTAAAATATTGATTAGGAGTGTTTTATAAAATAAAAAAGGAAGGTGTTCGATACCTTCCTTTTTGTGGAGTCGCCGGGAATCGAACCCGGGTCCAAACAAGCAACTAAAGAGCTTTCTACACGCTTATTTCCTGATTAGATTTTCGATGTTAAGCTAGGCCAGAAACAGCCACCGAACACTTATCTTCTTAAGTTTCGAAACCCACCCGAAGCTCATGGATATCTAGGTTTATTTTTACGGTTCCCCTTGACGGAACGCCACAAACCAAGGCTTTCCAGGAGAATCCAGCTTCTCTACCTTGTAGAGACGTGGCGCAATCGTACTATGATTCGGATTATGCAGCTAAAGCGTAATTATTTTCGCCGTGTAAAAGTTTGAGATCTTATATTTACGAGCAAGGTCTCAATGCTCGACGTGCTTACTGTTCAATTCGACTTGCTGTCAAAACCAGTCGACCCCAAAAATAAGTCTGCAAATTTAGAGTATTTGAAATTACTTTCTACTAAAAATTTCAGAAAAATTAGAAAGTCAAAAGTCGAAAGTTGTAAAGTTTTTAAAGTCAAATGCTTGATTACGATTGTTTCTTTTTATTTTACCCAATTGGTGTAGTTAAAAAAGAACAAAGTCAATATTGGTAACAATTTTAAGACTTTACAACTTTCGACTTTTGACTTTATGACTATTTTATTCTTCGTCTTTAAAATTAAAAGGATAATCCCCAAAAATTGGAGCTAATTTACGAACAGCATAAGTGTTTCTTGTCATTTTGTTAGACAACGCAATTATGGTAACATGCTCTTTTATTAAAGTAATGTAAGATGAGGTATTGCCATGCCACCAGCCATTATGGAAATAATAGTTTTGACCCGTTTCCCAATTAATCATTCGAATTCCAAGACCGTAATTTTTAGTTCCTTTACGTTCATTACTATAACCCGTATAAACTTGTTTTAGTAATTCAGGTTTTAAAAAATCAGGTGATTGTCTGGCGCGATCAAATTTTAGAAGATCTCTTACTGTTGAAAAAACATTTTTATCTCCGTAAACATTATCTAAATAGTCAAAACCAATTTCTGCACCATTTCCTTTATATGACGGGACAATTGTTTTTCTGTCTTTATCATCGTCAAAAACATACGTATGCGTCATGCCTAAAGGTTTGAAAATCATTTGGCTCATAGCTTCTTTATAAGTCAAACCAGTAATTTTTTCAATAATAAGTGCCAGCATTGCATAATTGGTATTACAATAGCTGAAACGGGTTCCGGTTTTAGATTCTAAACCAATATCTTTAGTTGCCAAAAGATTTAAAATATCCTTATTGGTCAACTGATTATGTCTGTCCCAAACCGATTTGTCATGATCTGTAAAGTAAGCATAATTACGCATTCCGGTACGGTGGCTCAAAAGCATTCTAATCGTGCAGTCTTCGTAAGGAAATGTTTTTAAAATTGTATTTACTTTTTGGTCTAAGTCAATTTTACCTGCATTCACCAATTTTAAAACGGCTGTTGCAGTCAATACTTTACTTACAGAAGCAATTTGTACGGGTGTATCTGCTGTTATTTTAGTTCCTTCATTTTTATTAGCAAAACCATTGTATTTTTCGTAAATGATCTGACCATTTCGGGCAACTAAAAAGCTTCCGTTCATGCTGTTGTTGGGCCAGTTTTTATAATAAAAATGATTTATTCTGCCAATTACCGAATTTTTATAAGCCTGTGAAATTTTCTTTTCAGGACCTAACGGCTTCATTTTAGGTAATGTATCTTCGACTGTTGGAGTAGTAGCTGTTTTTGTTTTATTGTCATTACCACAAGAGCTTAAAACTAATACTGAGAAAAGTATTTGTGGTATCTTTGTTTTTTTAAGGAAAATCATTTGCATCGTTCTTTAAAAACAAATATATCGAATTCAATTTTGTTGTATTCTCAGTTTTTGATGGTTTAAAAGGATTGTTTTAACATAATTTTAAGAACTGTTTTTTTTATTTCTTTGTTTTTCAGCTGCTAACGGTTTTTAAACATTCTAAATAGTAAATTAGAAACAAAAATTTAACTATATTTGTTATATTTGAAACAAATACGATGTAAAAAGTTATATTATTAAATGCTTTAAATTTATTTAAATGAGATTTGGAATAATAAAAGAAAGAAAAAACCCACCAGACAGAAGAGTTGTTTTTTCTCCAAATGAACTGACAAGACTAAAACAACTTTACCATGAAGCTTCTGTTGAGGTAGAAAGTTCAGATATTAGAGTTTTTTCTGATGCCGAATATAAAAATATGGGAATAACCGTTACAGAAGATGTTTCGGATTGTGATGTACTATTTGGTGTAAAAGAAGTTCCCGTTGACAATTTAATTCCAAACAAAGCGTATTTCTTTTTTTCTCATACGATAAAAAAACAGCCACATAATAAGAAATTACTACAGGCTATTTTAGAAAAAAATATTGATTTATATGATCATGAAACGATTGTAGATTCACTTGATCGTAGATTAATTGGTTTTGGTAAATATGCCGGAATGGTTGGCGTATATAACGGAATCCGTGCTTTTGGAATTAAATTCGAATTATTTAAACTTCCAAAAGCAGAAACCCTTTCAGGAAAAGAAGCTTTGATTATGCATTTAAAGCGTATTACAATGCCGGCTTTAAAATTTGTAATTACCGGAACAGGAAAGGTTGGGAGCGGGGCAAAAGAAATTTTGGATGCTATTAAAGTAAAAGAAATCACTGTAGATAATTACCTCACTAAAAAATATGCGCAGGCAGTTTATGTTCAGTTAGATGTTTTAGAATATAACAAACGTATTGACGGTCAGGTTTTAGATTTTAATGATTTTGTTGAAAACCCGGAAGCTTATACTTCAGATTTTGAGAAATTTACGAAAGTTTCTGATATCTATTTTGCAGGTCATTTTTATGCGAGTAATGCTCCAATGATTTTGACCAGAGAAATGTTAAACGCAAGTGACTGCAAACTAAAAGTGGTGGCAGATATTTCCTGCGATGTAAACGGACCAATTGCAAGTACACTTCGTTCTTCGACAATTGCAGAACCTATTTATGGATATTTTCCTTTAGAAGATAAAGAAGTAGATGTTTTTCATCCGGCAGCAGTTGTGGTTATGGCGGTTGATAATCTTCCATGTGAAATACCAAAAGATGCCAGCGAAGGTTTTGGAGAACAATTTATGGAGCATGTAATCCCGGCTTTTTTCAACGGAGATAAAGACGGAATTTTAAAACGTGCCAAAATCACCGAAAACGGAAAACTTACCGAAAGATTCAGCTACTTACAAGATTATGTAGACGGTAAATAATTTATTTAATTGTGAATTGTTAATTAATTAAAAGAGCTTTCTAAATTTTAGAAAGCTCTTTTTTTATAATAATTAGGCTGAAAAATTAATAATTAACCATTAACCATTAACCATTAACAATTTATAATTAACAATTAAATTAAACCATTTCCTCCGGTTTCACCCAGGCATCAAAATCTTCAGGGGAAACATACCCTAAACGAACCGCTTCTTCTTTTAGAGTAGTTCCGTTTTTGTGGGCGGTTTGAGCAATTTCAGCAGCTTTGTAATAACCAATTTTAGTGTTTAAAGCCGTTACAAGCATTAGAGAATTGTCTACTAATTCTTTGATACGTTTGTGGTTTGGTTCGATTCCTTGTGCGCAATGTTCATCAAAAGAAACGCAGGCGTCTCCAAGCAAACGTGCCGATTGCAGGAAGTTTGCTGCCATAACCGGTTTAAAAACATTCAATTCATAATGTCCCTGCATTCCGCCAACAGCAATTGCCATATCGTTTCCAATAACCTGAGCGCAAACCATTGTTAGAGCTTCACATTGTGTTGGGTTTACTTTTCCGGGCATAATAGAAGATCCTGGTTCATTTTCGGGAATATGAATTTCTCCAATTCCTGAGCGTGGGCCAGATGCCAGCATTCTAACATCATTAGCAATTTTATTTAAGGAAACAGCCAATTGTTTTAATGCCCCGTGTGTTTCCACAATAGCGTCGTGTGCAGCCAAAGCTTCAAATTTGTTTTCGGCAGTAATAAAAGGATGTTTGGTAAACTGAGCGATATATTCGGCTACTTTTACATCGTAACCTTTTGGTGTATTTAATCCGGTTCCAACTGCGGTTCCTCCCAAAGCGATTTCAGATAAATGCGCTAAAGTATTTTTAAGCGCTTTTAATCCAAAAGCTAATTGCGCTGCATATCCTGAAATTTCTTGTCCAAGTGTTAAAGGCGTTGCATCCATTAAGTGCGTGCGGCCAATTTTTACAACGTCTTTAAATTCATTTGCTTTTTTTACTAAAGTTGCGTGTAGTTTTTCAACTCCCGGAATTGTAGTTTCAACTACCATTTTGTAAGCGGCAATGTGCATTCCGGTTGGGAAAGTATCGTTTGATGATTGCGATTTATTTACATCATCATTTGCTTTTATAAATTGTTCGCCTTCGCCAATTTCAAAACCCTTTAAAACCTGAGCACGGTTAGCAATTACTTCGTTTACGTTCATGTTGCTTTGCGTGCCTGAACCTGTCTGCCAAATTACAAGTGGGAATTGATCGTCTAATTTTCCTTCCAGAATTTCGTCACATACAGCAGCGATTGCATCTCTTTTTTCTATTGGTAAAACTCCTAAATCAAAGTTTGCATAAGCGGCCGCTTTTTTTAAATAAGCAAATCCTTCGATGATTTCCTGCGGCATCGAAGCGGAGTTTCCAATTTTAAAGTTATTTCTTGAACGTTCTGTTTGTGCACCCCAATACTTATCGGCAGGGACCTGAACCTCACCCATGGTGTCTTTTTCTATTCTGTATTTCATTTGTTGTAAATATGTTGTTTGTAAAAATGTATTGTTTATAATTGTGAAATGTGATATTTGAGTTGTAATTTGTTTGTGTAAATGGAACGCGGATGACGCTGATTTACTTCGTAAAGACGCGGATTGAAACGGATTTTATGTTTTGGTGTTTAAATTTTTCTTTTGAATACGGATTCTAGCCCCGATAGGAGTGAAAATCCTTTTATGTTTTTTCTTTAAAAACCAGCAGATAGCGGGAAACAGCTCCTGAAAACACTCATGTTCTTCTAATTTAGATGGTTGAATAATTTATCAAAAAATAAGCTTATTTAAAATGAGTATAAATATACGTATAAATGTTATTTCACGAAAATTGATTTAGATTTTATTGCTGAGGAAAAATATATAGCCTACATTTGTCGTAACATTCAAAAATTCCGGAAAACATGTTTGAATTTTCACAGTACTTAGGCTTTTTACTTTTCTTAACCATACTAACTATAGGGTTTTGGTTAATGTTTTTCTTGGTTGGTTTCGTATCTTATTGGGTTACGGGAGCTAGCTGGGAAATGTTCAAAGAAAAGAGAGCTAAAAAAAGACAAGAAGAACAATCAATTTAATTTGAATTGATTTCATAAAAGGATTCGTGAAAACGAGTCCTTTTTTTATTAAATTTCAAAAATAAAATCCCAAATTCCAATGAGAGTCAATCAATTGGAATTTGGGATTTTTTAGTATTGGAATTTATCCGGTGAAATTGGAATTTGGAATTTTAATTTTTGGATTTTAACTTATATTATCCCGGGAAATCGCCGCCGCCATCTCCGCCGCCGTCATTTTTAGGCTGTGCATTTCTGTCTCTTTCACTTTTTGGTTTGTTGAAACGATACGTAAATGATAAATTGAACTGACGTTTACGGAACTGCATTTCGCTGTACGATTTTTGACTTTCAAGGGTAACATCATTTTGAAGATAGGTGTCGGACCTCATGATACGTGAGTTGAAAATATCGCTAATATTGAATGCAATTGTTGCTTTGTCTTTTAAGACATCTTTACTAAATGCTGTATTCATACCAAACTGACCTAAGTTTTTACCTTGAGCCGTTTTTTGTTCGCCATTGTAAACAGCACTTAACTGCCAGTCTATTTTGTATGGTAACGTTAATTTTGAGTTGATTCTGGCAAACCATGTATTAGCTTGATTATCCAGATCTTGTACCACTATATTTTCTTTAGTATCTGTATAAGTATTTTCTCCGGTAGTTTTTACGTTGTAAAAATTGAAGTTACTGTTGATTCTCCATACTTTGAATGGTGTGTAATTAAGAGTAAACTCAAAACCAAATTTTTGCTCTCTTCCTAAGTTAATTGGACGGCTTAAAATAACCGGAATTCCATCAACTGGATTAGCCGGTGTAGGAGTTACAACCTCACCATCTGGAGTTACAACGTCACCTGTTGGAGTTCTCACGAAACTGAAAACGTCTTTTGTGTTTTCGAAATATGCAGAGGTATTAAAAGTTAATTTTTCCCAGCGTTTGATGTATCCAATATCGTATTTGTCTGTCAAAGATGGATCTAAGTCCGGATTTCCCCTAAAAATATTAACATTACTGGAGTAATTTGTCGCAGGATTCATGAAACGTCCCCTAGGTCTTGTCAAACGCTTGCTGTAACTTGCAGTGAAGTTGCTTTGGTCTGAAATTTCGTAACTAATGAAAGCACTTGGAAACAGGTTGTTGTATTTTTTAGTATTGAAATCGTTAGTATCTAAAAGGTTTACCTGAATGTTAGTGTCTTCCCAACGTAATCCAAATAAATAAGAGAACTTATTGATTTTGAAACCGTATTGCGTGTAAATTGCGTTTATGTTTTCCTTGTATTCTAAAGTATTTGATAATTTTGGATCTGGGTTGCCTTGATTGTCGGTTATTACATATTCGTTGTTCAAGTCGCCAAAACTTCCTTTATATCCGGCTTCAAACTGGCTTCCTTTGCCTAATGGTAATACATAATCTGCTTGTAATTGTACTTGTTTTTGAACCTGATCGTTCAATGTATTGTTGAAATTTGGTGGTGCTGTAATGGAACTATTACTATCGTCTGTATTTCTTGAAATCGATAAATCGGCGGTAAGTTTATGTCCTTTATCGTTGAAATTTTTGATTAAGTTTGAAGTATATTCTACGTTTTCACTTCCGGTAACACCATCATTTAATCGGTATGAATTACCTGTAAAATCATGTGCTGCGTCAAAATTACTATACGTGATGTAGTCTCTTGTGTCACCAGAACTCTTTTGATAATTAATGGCGTTTGTCCAAAACGTATTTGGAGCAACAGTCCATTCTATACCAGCCCTTCCGTTAAATCCGTCAGAAGTTCTTTTAGTATCACGATCTTCGTCAAGAAATCCTTTTGGAGTTCCGTCAGCATTTAAGTAGGATGTATTAGTTAAACCTGCACCTTCGCTTGTTCTGTGGTTGTAGCCAAGAGTTGTGAAGTAATTTAATTTCTCTGTTTTATAATTTAAATTACCGCTTAAACCATATGTTTCAGGAAGTCCAGTCGAAGCAATAAAAGTTCCATTTAAACCTTGATTTTTACCTTTTTTTAGAATAATGTTAATGATTCCAGATCCACCTTCGGCATCATAACGTGCTGATGGATTGGTAATAACTTCAACTTTGTCAATGGCATCTGCCGGAAGCTGACGTAAAGCTTCAGCAACATTTATCGCGTTTGAAGGCCTTCCATCAATTAAAATTCGGATATTGTCACTTCCTCTTAAACTTACATTTCCTTCGGTATCAACAGAAACAGATGGTACATTGTCTAAAACATCACTTACCGTTCCACCTTTTACCATCATATCCTGACCAACATTATAAACTTTTTTGTCAAGTTTAATTTCTACTGATGATTTTTCGGCACGAACCACAACTTCGTTTAATTGTGCAGCATCTTCAGATAAATTTACCACACCTAAATTGGTGTCTTCCTGAATACTTTTTTGTTTAATTTCTGTCGATTTAAACGAAATGAATTCTACTTTTATATCATAAGTTCCCGGTGCAACAGCTACTTCAAATTCACCTTTTGGGTTGGTTATTCCGCCGGCAATAACTTTTGTGTCATTTGGAGCCATGATCGAAATAGTAGCATATTCAAGCGGCTGCCTGCTTACTTTTTCGAAAACTTTTCCAGTAACCTTAACCTTGTTTCTTGCTGGTGGTCCTTGTTGCGCATAGTTGTAAAAGCCTGTAAAAAGCAGCACGAGCATTACAACAAAATTGATTTGTTTCATTTTTTTCTGGTTTCTTTTCTTCTTAGATGGCAAATGTACCTTTTGGTTTAAAGAGCAAGATCACAAAAAAATGTTAATTGATTGTAAAATAATTAATCTAAAAAAGAGGCAACTTTGTCTAAATCCCTTCCAATAATTGCTTTTCCGTCTTTTATAACAATAGGTCTTTCTATTAAAATTGGATGATCTACCATTGCCTGAATAGTTTGATCATCGCTTAAATCTTTTCCTTTATAATTTTCAATCCAGATTTTTTCTTTGGTTCGAACCAATTCATTGGGCTGAATATTTAATTCTTTAAGAAGTTTTTTTAGTTCCTCAAAACTCGGAGTATCTGTTAAATAAGGAATTATTTCATATTCTTGTTTGGTATCTTCAATAAAAGCCAAACAGCTTCTCGATTTTCCACAACGTGGATTATGGTAAATTTGTATCATTTTCTTATATTTAAAGTCTGCTAGAATAAGATCTGTTAAAAACCATCGTTATTTAGTACAACAAAAATAGGATTTCCTATTTAAATCGAATTCTCATTTTAAAATTTTTAATTGTATGTTTTTAGAGCAAGGAGTTAAACCTGAAAATCATTTTTGGAAATATCTTTTAGGATCTGTTTTTATTATCACAGCTTCATTTGTAGGTCAAATTCCTTTTTCTATTGCGGTTCTTTATAAAAGTTTTAAAGAAAACGCCGTTTTCCCAGCCGACAATGATTCGGCTTTAAAAATGTTTCAGCCCAATCTTACCTTATTTTTAGTAATGCTTTCGTTTGTTTTTGCTTTTGCGGGAATATATTTTGTGGTAAAATATATGCATCATCAAACACTTTTATCGGTAACAACGGGACGAAAAAAAGTAGACTGGAACAGGATTTTATTTTCTTTTCTGCTTTGGGCTTTGTTTTCTGTAATTAGTTTTCTGATACTCTATTTTCAATCTCCGGAGAAATTTGTCTGGAATTTTAAATTAGTTCCTTTCTTGATTTTAGCGGTTATAGGAACAATTTTTATTCCCATTCAAACCAGTACAGAAGAATATGTTTTTAGAGGATATTTGATGCAGGGCTTTGCTAATCTGGCCAAAAATAAATGGTTTCCGTTAGTTATGACTTCGCTGATATTTGGTTCCATGCACATTCTTAATCCCGAAGTAACCAAGATGGGATATATTATCATGGTTTATTATATTGGAACGGGATTATTCCTTGGAATCATTACTTTAATGGATGATGGAATGGAATTGGCTCTGGGCTTTCATGCTGCAAATAATCTTGTTGGAGCTTTATTAGTAACTTCAGATTGGTCGGTTTTTCAAACGCATTCTATTTTTAAAGATATGTCAGAGCCTTCTGCCGGTGCAGATGTTATTTTACCGGTTATAATCGTTTATCCTATTTTGCTTTTTATTTTTAGTAAAAAGTACAAATGGACTAATTGGAAAGAGAAATTAACGGGTAAAATTGATGAATCAAACAATGAGATGTCAGAATTTTTAAATTTAAACTAACAGGATCATGCCAAACTTAACACATAAGAATGTACATAATTATTTTAAACTTGATGGCTATCATTTAAATGCTGCAGATTTATGCCGTATAGGATATAGTTTTATTAAAGAAGGTGATGTTTATGAACGTGCCATTGGAGAATTTTTTCTGGATTGGTTTGATCATAAAGATTATATTGAAATGACAACTTCTGGAACTACCGGACTGCCTAAGTTAGTTAGATTAGAAAAACAAGCCATGATTCAGTCTGCATTAGCAACGGGAGATTTCTTTGGCTTAGAACCTGGAAATAAAGCTTTGCTTTGTCTGCCGACTCAGTTTATTGCCGGTAAAATGATGCTAGTGAGAAGTTTAATTTTAGGTTTAGAATTAGATGTTGTAGTTCCAAGTACAGAACCTTTGGCTTACAACAATAAACAATACGATTTTGCTGCGATGGTTCCTTTACAGGTTCAAAATTCGCTTGAAAAATTGGGTAACATTAAAAAGTTAATTATTGGCGGAGCAAAAACAGACAGCGACCTTATAGAGAAACTTCTGCCTTTTAAAACAGAGATTTACGAAACGTACGGAATGACCGAAACGATAACGCATATTGCTGCTAAAAGAGTAGGAGAAACTGCTTTTACAATTTTGCCAAATGTTAAAATCGAAAAAGACGATCGCGGCTGTCTGGTTATTTATGTTTCTTCAATTTCAGAAGAGCCAATTGTAACCAATGACTTAGTTGATTTAGTAAATGAAAATCAGTTTATATTTTTGGGAAGAATTGACAATGTGATTAATAGTGGAGGAGTGAAGCTGATTCCGGAGCAGATTGAAGCGAAGTTAATAGGCAGAATTAGTAATCGCTTTTTTGTAACGGGTGTTCCTGATACTGTTTTAGGCGAAAAACTGATTCTGGTAATTGAAGGTGAAAAATATGATTTCTCTGCTGATTTTTTTGATGTTTTAGGAAAATTTGAAAAACCTAAAGAAATTGTTTTTGTTCCGAAGTTTAAGGAAAATGAAAATGGGAAGTTATTGCGTAAGTCGAGTTTGAGATAGGGAAATCCCAATATTTTAAATCCCAAATTCCAATTTTATAGTTGGGGTTTGGGATTTTTTATGTGGAATGTTAAGTCCCTACGGGACAAATGTTGATGTCGTCTCCTGTGTTTTTACCGATATTTAATCTCTACGAGATATTGGGAGTAGGTATTTTTTGTTACCGATATTTAACTCCTAACGGGGTTTAAAGAAAGAAAATAATAATTTGCTAAAAAATAGATTTTTTAAGAATATCTCGTAGAGATTAAATATCGGTAGAAAAAAAGTGAGTACCGATAAAGTTGTCCCGTAGGGACTAAATAAATTATGGCAGCAAAATATCCAAAAATAAAAATTCCAAATCCCAACTATAAAATTGGAATTTGGAATTTAAAATATTAGAATTTAAAATATTGAATTTTATTTTGTTTTACGCTCTAATAACGCCATATAAAATCCGTCAAAACCAGATTCTGAAGCTAGTATTTTACGATCCTGAATAAACGTAAATTCTTTTCCGATATCTGTTTTTAAGAATTTCTCTACTTGTTCCTGATTTTCTGATGGTAAAACTGAACAAGTTGCATAAACTAATTTTCCGCCTGGTTTTACAATTTTAGAATAACTTTCTAAAACCTCACTCTGAACTTTACGAATGTTATCGATAAATTCCGGCTGTAATTTCCATTTAGAATCCGGGTTTCTTTTTAAAACTCCTAAACCGCTGCAAGGCGCATCAATTAAAACACGGTCTGCTTTTTCATGCAGTTTTTTGATCACTTTTGTAGTGTCAATAATGCGGTATTCAATATTAAAAGCACCATTTCTTTTGGCTCTTAATTTCAATTGTTTTAGTTTGCTTTCGTACAAATCCATTGCAATCAATTGTCCTTTGTTTTCCATTAAAGAAGCAATATGCAATGTTTTTCCACCCGCTCCGGCGCAAGTATCAACCACGCGCATTCCGGGCTTAACATCAAGGAAACCGGCAACTAATTGTGAGTTAGCATCCTGAACTTCAAAAAGTCCTTGTTTAAAAGCATCTGTTAAAAATACGTTTGCTCTTTCTTTTAAAACTAAAGCCTCAGGCTGATCTTTTAAATATTCTGTTTCAATATTTAAATCCATCAATGTATTTCTCAGGTTTTCTTTAGTTCCTTTAAGAGTGTTAGTTCTTAAAATAACTTTAGCAGGCTGATTTTGAGCAGCAATTTCTTTTGCCCATATTTTTTCGCCAAGTTCTTTTACACCCAATTCGTCCATCCAGTCCGGGATAGATTCTTTTAAAGCTCTAACTTTTGAAAGCTCGTCAAAACGGCCTTTTATTTTTCTTTCCGGAGTTCCTTCTAATTGTCTCCAATCCGGAATTGGGTATCCTCTTAAAACTGCCCAAACCGCAAACATTCTCCATAAATTGTCTCTGTCGAAAGGCTCTTTTACTTCTGCAATTTCTGCATATAAACGTTTCCAGCGAACAATTTCATATATCGTTTCAGCAACAAATTTCCTGTCAGAACTTCCCCAGCGTTTGTCTTTTTTTAATGCTCTTGCTACCACTTTATCTGCATATTCGCCTTCATTGAAAATTGCGTTCAAAGAATCGATGGTAGTATAAACTAAATTTCTGTGTAATCTCATTTTAATTATTTGAGTTGCAAAGGTACTATTAATTGATTGAAAGTTAAATTTTTAATTATGATTGTTGTTTAGCTTTCTTTTTAAAAAAGAAAAACACTCTGATAAAGTTTTAAAAGAGTGTTTTTCTGAATAGATTTCTGCAAGCAGATTATTCTTTTGTAGTTATTCTTGTCAATCCGATATTTTCCGGAGCATGAAGCACCATCGGGAATTTCTCTACTTTTACCGAGCTGCTGTCTAATCCAAAAGCCCTTTCTTCGGATAAACTCAGTTTCTTAATAAAGAAATAAGAGTTCATAATAATATTTTCGTGCCATCTTAAATCATTGTCATTTGATAAGAATTTCTCAGACAATACAAATTTAAAGTCACCAATAATATTGTTTTTGTTTAATGATTCGTAACGGCTGGTAATATCAACTTCTCCGCGTTTTACCATGTCACGAATAACTTCTCTAAACATTAAATTGATTTTTGTAGGTTCTCTAAATCCTAAATTAAAATCGATTCTGTAAATATCGTCTTTAGCGATTTCGGTAACTTTATATTGTGTTTTATAAGGTTCAGTCAAAATGTTTACGTGTACAAACCAGTAAATATCAGCTCTTTTTGGACGTTTTTGTAAAATCGAATAAATTACTTTTTCCTCCAGTTCATCAACACGGTTTGCATTTGTCATGTAAACTAAATGTGTTGCATATTTAGGAATCGATAAATCTTTACTCAATTCAACCAATACCTTTTTGTAATCCTCAATTTTGATGATTTTAGTATAGCTTTTGTTAATTTTCTTAGCTAAATACCAAATTGTCATTATCGAAATAAGGAGTGTTGCAATGATTAAAGTTACATAACCTCCTTCGGCAAATTTCGTGATATTGGCAATCAGAAAACTAAATTCGATCAATAAATAAATGGTAATAAGTGGAACCATGAAATACAATTTCACACGTTTCATGATTAAATAATAGTTCAGCAAAATGGTTGTCATGATCATACATAAAATGATTGCTAAACCATATGCGTGTTCCATATTTCCTGATTTTTCGAAGTGCAATACAATTCCAACACAACCAAAAAACAATAACCAGTTTATTGACGGAATATACAATTGCCCTTTAACTTCTGTAGGATATTTGATTTTTACTTTTGGCCAAAAATTCAAACGCATTGCCTCATTTATCAAAGTAAATGATCCGCTGATAAGTGCCTGAGATGCAATTACTGCAGCCAAAGTTGCTACTACAATTCCGAATGGTAAAAACCAATGCGGCATGATTAAATAAAACGGATTCCCGTTTTCTCCACCTAATTGCTGTAGTGTACTTCCTTCATGATGAATTAAGTAAGCAGCCTGACCAAAGTAATTTAATACCAGAGTAGCTTTTACAAAAATCCAGCTGATTCTAATGTTTTTTCTACCACAGTGTCCCATATCTGAGTACAAAGCTTCGGCTCCGGTTGTACATAAAAATACAAATCCAAGAACAAAAAAGCCATCAGGATGAATCGAAAGTAAATGATAAGCATAATAAGGATTTATGGCTTTAATAACTTCCGGGAAGTGAATAATTTGTATAAACCCCAAAGTTCCAAGCATAGCAAACCAAATCAGCATCATTGGTGCGAAAAACTTACCAACTAACTTAGTTCCAAACTGTTGTATGGTAAACAAGATAAAAAGAATAGTAATTACAATAGAAATAATGGTCTTTGTTTCCATTGTAGGGTAGAATGCCCTAATACCTTCAACTGCAGATGAAATCGAGATGGGCGGTGTTATAATACCATCAGCAAGCAAGGCGCTTCCTCCAATAATGGCGGGCACAATGAGCCACTGAATTTTTGTCTTTTTGACTAATGCATATAATGCGAAAATTCCACCCTCACCATGATTATCGGCACTTAGGGTAATAAGAACATACTTTATTGTAGTTTGTAGAGTAAGAGTCCAGAAAACGCAGGAAATACCTCCCAATACAATATCAGCATTTATGGTATGATCGCCAAGAATAGCTTTCATTACATAAAGTGGAGACGTACCAATGTCTCCATAAATAATCCCTAATGTTATCAATAAACCCCCTATAGACAACTTACTATGTAAGTTTTTATGCGATGCGCTCATGTATATTTTTAATAAAAGACGGTTGCAAATTTACTGTTTTAAAACAAATTAGCGACAATTATAATTAAAAAGATAAAAAAAAGCACAATCCCCAAATTGTGCTTTTAATTTTTAATATAAATTGAAATATTCTTAACCTCTTCTACCGCCACCTCTAGAGCTTGAATTGCTTTCTCTTTGAGGCTGGCTGGCTCTAGATTCCTGGTTCACTCTTGGTGATTCAGAACGCTGTGGAGCACTTTGAGGTCTTGAAGCATTTGAATTGCTTTGAGAGCTTGATCTGTTTTCGTAGCTTCTTGGAGCTTCAGTTCTTTGAACAGGTGCAGATTGAGTTGGGCTTGGTCTGCTTGCTCTGTTTTCAGAATAACTTCTAGGCGCCTCATTTGTTTGTGAAGATGTTCTGTTAGAATAGTTTCTGTTTTCTGAGTTTCCTCTTGGAGCAGCAGCTGTTGGGTTGTTTCTGTTATAATCACCTCTTGGCTCTGTTCTTGGGGTATTATCAGTTCTTACAGGATTATTTACAGTCCCGGCATTATCTCTGTTAGTTGTTGCACGATTCGTACTGTTGTAACTTCTATCAGAATTATTTCTGTTGCTGCTGTTGTAATCTCTGTTTGTATTTCTATTTTCAGTAGAAGTTACTCTTCCTGTATTTGATCTGTTAGAATCGTAATTGTTTTGAGTTCTGTTAGCTTCTCTGCTGGCAACTCTTCTTTGATCTAAATCATATCTGTTGCTTACATTAGCATGTCTTTGAGCAAAACTATAGTTTGGTCTCATTCTTTCGTAACCGTAAGTACGTCTTGATTCATAAAGAACTGGAGCTCTGTAACTTCTTCTTGTAGTTACATAATTGTAATTGTTGTGAACATTGATACATACATTTACATTGTTTCTGTATCTGTACACAGGATAAGGTCTCCACGCTGCATAGTAAGCAGGGTAGTAACCCCAATACCAAGTTGAGTAGTATGGTCTGTAATTAGTAACCCAAAATGAAGTATAAATTACTGGAGCTATACTATAAACCGGCTCATATATATAGTTGTCACCATATAAATATGTGTTACCTACAACCTGAACGCTTACTTTATTGTAGTTGTCTCTTTCAACATCAATTGTAGCTACATCTTGATAAACATCGCGATCTAAAACGGCCTGAATAATTACAACGTGAGTTCTGTCTTCTACAGATTCAATTACACGTAAATAATCAACCTCGTCGTCGCCATTTAAATCAAGGTTTGAAATTTGATATTTTGGATCATTTAATCTTCTTTCAAAATCCTGAAGATTAGCAGATTCTCCAAACATGGAAGCAACTGCTCTTAAATCTAAATTATCGCTTATATCTGAGTTTTTTGCGTAAACAGTAGTTTGGTTTTGTGCCCCGCAAGAACTAAAAACTAATGCTACAACCGCTATTAAAAGTAATTTCGTTTTCATGACTAAATCATATTAAATTATTTGTGATAGGAGATATCCAATTACTGTGCCACAAATTAAATTAGATACTTTTGGTTTGTAAACGGCACGTTTGTAGTTTGTTATGTTTTTGTTGAATTGTATTTGAATTTTGATTGAACAAAAAATACTGGAAATTATTATTTTCTGAAAATAAACAAAACATATTTGAGATGTTAGAAATAATTGTATTTTAGCATTGAACAAATCTTAATTTTTATGAAAAAACTAATTTTATTTTTTGGTGTTTTTATTTTATTAATGTCTTTTAGAACGCTTAATATCAGCAATAAAAAAGCTTATAGCAGTGGTTTTATATCAGTAAAAATTGATACATTATTTCAGGATAAAATTAGCATACGAGCAATCTTAATTGATAAAGATAAAGTTTGGTATGGAGGAGATAACTCACGTTTTGGCTATTACGATTTAGATAAGAAAGAAAAATTTGAAGAACATATTTATCGTGATACGTTAAAATTAGAGTTTAGAAGTATTGCACAAAACTCAAAAAACATCTTTTTATTAAGTGTTTCTAATCCGGCTTTGCTTTATTCTGTTTCTAAAAAAGACCATAAAGTTAAATTAGTTTATAAAGAAGTTAATGCAAAGGTTTTTTATGACAGTATGCAGTTTTGGAATGATAAAGAAGGAATTGCAATTGGAGATCCTACTGAAGATACTTTTTCTGTAATTGTAACTCGTGACGGAGGGGAAACCTGGACAAAATTATTGTCTGATAAATTGCCTACAAATGCAACCGGCGAAGCAGCTTTTGCCGCAAGTAATACTAATATAGTTGTAAAAGGGGATGATACGTGGCTGGTTTCTGGCGGAAAAAAAGCACGTGTTTTTTATTCTCCAGATAAAGCAAAAACATGGAAAGTAGTTGAAACTCCTATTGTTCAGGGAAAAGCTATGACGGGTATTTATACAGCCGATTTCTATGATTCAAAACACGGTTTTATTGCAGGTGGTGATTACGACCTTCCAAACAAAAAATCAGGAAACAAAGCTTTTACCAAAGATGGTGGAAAAACATGGGAATTAATTGGTCAGGATCTGGGCTTTGGATATGCTTCTTGCATACAATACGTTCCGGGTGGAAATGGCAAAGAGATTATTTGTGTTGGTTCTGAAGGAATTCAATATTCTCAAAATGGTGGAGAAAACTGGACACAATTATCAACAGATTCTAAACTTTTCACCATTCGTTTCGTTAACAGAAACACTGCAATTGCAGCCGGATACAATAAAGTAGTTCGATTAAACTTTAAATAAAAAAATAAGAACCCTAAATAATAAAGTAAGTATTATATTTAGGGTTCTTATCACTGTTGTTTCTTCAAGGAAATTTATTTTCCTGCTTTATCCCGATATTGTTTTAATAATTTTCGGTTAAAATCATCTTCAGATTTTTTAAGCTTTAATATTTTTTTTGCTGGTAATACCTTTTTTAGGTTTGTCATAAACTTTTCACGTAAAAGATATAATTCTTTATCGGTGCATTCAATTTGAGACAATAGTGTAATGGCTTCTTTTTCTGAAATTGAATTTATGTTATCATCATCCAATTTTTTCAGATACGTTTTCATTTTATCATGACGCAATTCATACTGTTTGTCATCATACGCATTGTAAATGGGCCAAAATTTCTCTGCTTCTGTTGGTGTAAGTTCAAGTTCTGTAGTCAAAAAAGAAACCTTAAAAGCTTTAACTTTTTCACGTTTATCATCTGTTTTTTCATTTTGAGCATAAAATGAAAAAGTAACTAAAAACAGAAGTAATGCTAATATATTTTTGATTTTCATATTTGTATAATTTTGTTTTTATTCAGAAATTAAATTTTCGATATTAGGATTTGTAGCCAAAATATCCTCTAAAGTCTCTTCTTCAAGGGCTACATTTTTATTTAATTTGTCAATGTCTTTAGTGTCCAACTCTTTAATTAAATCGTATTGATTTAAGTTTGATTGATAAGTAAGATATGTTTCTAATGTTGCTTCGTCAAGCTCTTTTGATGCTTTATAATAGTGATTTGCAGTTGGAATCAAAAAGGCAATAAAAACTGCCGCCGCCGCAGCTATCGAAATAACTTTTTTGCGTTTATAAAGAGGAATTACTTTTACTTCTCTTTCATTAATCTCTTCTAAAACTTTTGCCGAAAGGGTATCAAAATAATGATCTGGAGTTTTAAATCCTGATTTTACTTTCGGTTCGTTTTCTAATTTAAATTCTTTCATAATGTCTGTAAGATAAGATTTGCTATAAAAGGTTTAATTTGTTGTAACATATAATTCAATTTTTTTCACCGCATGATGATATGATGCTTTTAATGCACCAACGGATGTGCTAAGAATTTCTGCGATTTCTTCGTATTTTAATTCTTGAAAATATTTCATCTTAAAAACCAGCTGCTGCTTTTCGGGCAGTGTAACGATTGCTTTTTGAAGTTTGATTTGGATTTCATCTCCATCAAAATATACATCTGATTTTAGATTGTCGATCGTTTTATTTTGTAAATCTTCAGAAGTTATACCTTTTAATTTTGCTTTCTGATTTAAAAAAGTCAAAGCTTCGTTTGTCGCAATTCGATACATCCAGGAAAAGAGTTTACTTTCTCCTTTAAAGTTTTTTAAATACTGAAATACCTTTACGAAAGTATTCTGCAAAACATCGTCTGCATCATCATGATTCAAAACAATGTTTCGAATATGAGAATACAGAGGTTTTTGATAATCAGATATAAGTTTTTGAAACGCTGTGTTTTGCGTTTTAGGATCTAATAATTGTTGTATAAATTCCTTTTCGTCGATCAAACTTTTTGTTTTATCAATCCTTATATTAACTTAGAATGAATTTTAAGCAAAAGGTTTAATCTAACCTTAAAAAAATTAAAATTCAGAGTCCTCTTCTGTTTTTGCAGGAGTTGTTGTTGCGGGTGCTGCAGGTTTTGGTGTAACTGGTTTTTGCACAGCAGGTTTTTGAACTGCTGGTTTTGGTGTTGTTGGCGTTCCAGTTTCAGCGTCAACTTCAATTCCAGTGTCAGTTCCAGAAGTGTAAACTGGTGTTGTAACAGAAGCAGGAACAACTTTTGGCTTAATTGGGAAATAAATTTCTGTAACTAATTTAGAAGGACTTTTTACATCTAATTTGCTTACCGATAGAATTTCAAGATGTGACCATCCCAATTCAGGTATAATTTTTTGATTGTTAATGTAAGTTATTGTTTTTGTAATTGCTTCATTTGTATGAGTGTAATCCCCTTGTAAAGTTGTTTTAACAGCATCAAAAGCATTTAATTTTCCTGATAAAATATCACTTCCTGAACTAATCGAAATTTCTTTGTTAATAGGTAAACAAATGGAGATTTTTGCCAGCCCTTTTGCAATATCATAAGTATGATAAATAATAAAAGGTTTTCCGTTTGCATTTAGATCATTGGTTTCACTAAAATGAATCAGTTTCGGAATTACAATTCTGGCATTTTTATTAATCTTAGAAATCTCGCTTGTAAATGTCTGTTTGATATATGGTGTCTCCATTTTTTTAACTACTCCATCCACTTTTACAGCGTAAGTTTTGGTTTCGTAATCAAGATTTTTGTCAATGTTTACAAGACTTTTTTCATAAATAGTTCCAATAACTTTATCTGAACCGCCATTTAATGCTGCATATATTTTAAACAAAAAGCTCATTGTTCCTTTTGCTTTCCAGGTCACTTTTGTTTTTCCTGCAAGAGTATCTTTAAAAGTCCATGTTACATCAGCTTCGGTGCCGTCGTATTTCATTTTTTGCTCGATACTTTCACCGTCTTTTGTTTTTAATGTAATGGCATTTCCAGTTTCTTCTTCGCTAGACCAAGAAAATGAACCTCCGTTTCCGGAAGTTTTATTTGGGAAAGTAAATTTTAAAGACGGATCTTCAACTGCCCAAGATTCAAAATCTTCGTAGTTTCTAAAGTCATTTACATAATTATATACAGTTGCTTTAGGCGAATTGATTACTTTGCTTCTTTCAACAGAAAAAATCCCTTTTTGGGTAGCGACAAAAACGGTAAGAGCAACTAAACTTAATAAAAGTAAAAGAAATAAATATTTTAGAATCTTCATTGGTGCAGGTTTTTCGTAAAGTTATAAATTTTCTTGGAGTCTAAACTAATAACTAAAAATAATAGATTGTATTATCTCTTTAAAAAGATTTTGATGACAAATAAAAGGGCAATAAAAAGAAGAAATACAAGTAATACTTTATAATTTCCTTTGTAAAAAATTTTGTGAAGTGCAAGATCTTTGCGGTAAGCGAAAATCATTACGATTACAAATGCAATAAAAAAACAGAGTCCGAATATTAATTGTCCTTGACTAAACATACTTAAAAATAATTTTTGACAAATTTAGAGAATTGTATACGATTTGTTGCTAATTTGCCGACTCATTTAATAGAATAAAAACATGAAAAAACAACTAGACGCAGTTACTGAATTTCATACTGCTTTTAAAATAGGTCACAGCCAGACTCCAATTGCTGATTTGGGAGAAACTAAAAAACTGCTTCGTTATAATTTAATGAAAGAAGAAAACGAAGAATATCTTGAAGCGGTACAAAATAATGACTTAGTCGAAATTGCTGATGCTCTTGGAGATATGATGTATATTTTATGCGGAACTATTATTGAACATGGTCTGCAGGATAAAATCGAAGCTGTTTTTGATGAAATCCAACGCAGTAATATGAGTAAACTTGGAGAAGATGGAAAACCAATTTATCGTGAAGATGGAAAAGTAATGAAAGGCCCAAATTACTTTAAACCTGATTTTTCGAAATTACTATAAATAGAAAACCCGACAGGTTTTTAAAACCTGTCGGGTTTGTATTGTGAACTTATTTTGAATTATTGAACTTTAACTGTCCATCCATAAGTATCTTCAGAAAGTTTATTTTGAAGACTTGTTAGTTTTTCTTTTAAGAAAGAAGCGTAAGAATTCTCGATTGGTGTCATTTCAAAATATTCACCTTTATATGAGAACCCTTTAATTACGCTGATAACTGCAGCAGTTCCGGCTCCGAAGATTTCTTTTAAAGATCCGTTTTTAGCAGCTTCAACTAATTCAGAAACAATTACCGGACGAACTTCAACATTTAATCCTTCTTTTTCAGCCATTGCAATTAAACTTTTTCTGGTAATACCATCTAAAATTCTTTCGCTTGTTGGAGCCGTTAATAAAGTATCGTTGATTCTGAAGAAAACGTTCATTGTTCCAGCTTCTTCCAGTTTTGTATGCGTTGCATCATCTGTCCAAATAACTTGTTGGAAACCTTCTTTGTTTGCCAAGTTAGTAGGGTAAAACTGCGCTGCATAGTTTCCGGCAGCTTTTGCAGCACCAATTCCACCATTTGCAGCTCTACTGTAATGTTCAGCAATAATTACTTTTACTTCGCCGCCATAATAAGATTTTGCAGGAGAAAGTAAAATCATGAATTTATATTCGTCAGATGGATTTGCAATAACCCCAGGACCAGTAGCAATCATAAAAGGACGAATGTACATACTTGCACCGTTTCCTCTTTGAATCCATTCCTGGTCAATTTTTAATAATTCATTTAAACCTTCTAAAAATACATCTTCCGGAACTTCAGGCATAGCCATACGTACAGCAGAATTATTGAAACGTTTGTAGTTTTCATCAGGTCTAAACAACCAAACATCATTATTTTCATCTTTATAAGCTTTCATTCCTTCAAAAATCGCTTGTCCATAATGAAAGACTTTTGAAGAAGGATCCATTAAAATCGGTGCATAAGGCTTAATGACCGGAGCCTGCCATTGTCCGTTTTTGTAATCACATTCAAATAAATGGTCTGTAAATACAGCACCAAAGCTTAAGTTTTCAAAGTCTACAGAACTTATCTTAGACGAAGTAGCTTTTCTGATTTCAATTTTGCTTGTTTGAGTTGTACTCATAATTATGTAAAGTTTTTATCTAATTTGTATTCTTAACAGATGAAAATATAACGTAATGATCTGATGAAGAATAGGTTTTCTTAAATGCAAAATTACGGAAAAATATATAATTTACTTGGTAAAACTGCATTAATTCCTGTGTTTAACTGAGATTTATTTATCTTATAATAAACCTAAAATTTTTGCAGAGTTTTATAAGGAATTTATGAAAAAACTATCATTTTTTAAGGCTTTACGCATTTGTTTTGAGTAAATTTGACTTAGAAAATGGATTATAAATCAATAATTATCCATTGCAAAATTCGAAAATTGTGAAAAGAGAAATAATTAAAACGCTAGATGGTTCAACCACAATTCATTTAGAAGAATGGAACGAAAGTTACCATTCAAAACACGGTGCCATACAAGAAGCAAAACATGTATTTATAAAAAATGGTTTGGCCTTATTTGATAGTAATCCGGTTTCTATTCTTGAAATTGGATTTGGAACTGGTTTGAATGCTTTTATAACTTTTTTAGAATCAGAACATAAGCAACAGCAAATAGATTATGTTGGAGTAGAGGCGTATCCTGTAAATGCCGAAGAAATTCTAGGAATGAACTATGTTGCCGAACTTGAGGCATTGGAATTTGAGAACATTTTCGAGAAAATGCATAAAACGGAATGGAATGAGAAAAACGAAATTAGCAGCAAATTCTCGTTAACTAAAAGGAAACAATTTTTTGATGAAATAAACGATTTTGAAATTTTTGATTTGATTTACTTTGATGCCTTCGGATATCGCGTGCAGCCGGAGCTTTGGAGTACTGAAATTTTTCAGAAAATGTACAATAGTTTAAAGCCTAATGGAGTCCTTGTAACTTATGCAGCCCGCGGAGTTGTTAAAAGAAGCATGATTTCTGTTGGATTTACAGTCGAAAAATTGGCAGGCCCGCCGGGAAAACGAGAAATGTTTAGAGCCTTTAAAAAGGTGTAATTTAGTTGTTTAGAATGGTTCTATATTGATTTATCTGTACTAAGAAAACGTATTCGTTGCTAAAGTTTTTAAAAAAATAAGTTAAAATGAAACTTTATATGTGATTAATGTTTACATTTGGTGCGAGTTTAAAAATATAGATAACCCCCAAAAATCTTATTTTATTATGTCAAAAATGATGTTTGATTACACGAAATCAATACTTGAGAGAGTAAGTTTCGACCCGGTACTTTTCTGCAGAGAGTTAGAAAAAGCTATCAAAACACTGTTACCATACGAAATGGAACAATTGCAAGAATGGTTATTAAATTTTATTATTGAAAAACCAGAATTAAAACAAAGTCTACTACTAATTAAAGTATAAAAGAAAAGGAGCCAAATTGGCTCCTTTTTTTATGCTTGCTTTTTTTGCAGCGGACTAATGATTTGAACATTCTGAAAAACAATTGCGCCTTTTACAACGCCGGCAATTGTAGATCGAATTGCGTCAATGATTTGCATTTTTAATTCGCTCTTTGGGTAAATTAAACTTACCTCTCGGGCAGGTTTTGGTTCCTTAAAGTTTCGTAGTTTCAGTTTGTCGGATTCTTTTAAGTCTAAGGTGTGCAAGTACGGAAGTAATGTTGTGCCTAAACCTTCGTCGGCTAATTTTATTAAAGTTTCAAAACTTCCGCTTTGAATCTGAAAATTATTTTGCTCGACATCAGTGCCGTTTTTGCATAAATTTAAAATCCCGTCTCTAAAACAATGTCCGTCCTGTAAAAGTAAAATCTCATTAATGTTTAAATCAGCCACTTCGATTTCTTCTTTTTGAAAACTGTGGTGATGCTCCGGAATATAAGCTACAAATGGCTCAAAGTATAAAACGATTTCTTTGATCTTTTCATCTTCAAGCGGAGTTGCCGCAATTGCAGCATCAAGATGACCATTTTTTAGTTTTACAATAATTTCATCTGTATTGAGCTCTTCAATTAAAAGCTTAACCTTTGGATATTTCTTAATGAAATTATTTAAAAACATTGGTAAAAGCGTTGGCATAATCGTTGGAATAATTCCTAAACGAAATTCTCCGCCTATAAAACCTTTTTGCTGTTCGACAATATCTTTAATGCGATCTGCTTCGTTTACAATATTTTTGGCCTGATTTACAATCTTTTGTCCAATATCTGTAAGCTGGATAGGTTTTTTACTTCTGTCAAAAATTAAAATATTAAGTTCTTCTTCAATTTTTTGAATCTGCATACTTAATGTGGGTTGTGTTACGAAACATTTTTCGGCCGCAAGAGTAAAGTTTTTATGCTCTGCAACTGCTAACACATATTGTAATTGAGTTATCGTCATTTTGATAGTAATTTTTGATACAAAAATAAGTAAATATAATTTTTTTTTATAATTTTTTTAATGAAGATAATTTAAATTTGTAGTAAACTTAGTTATAAAAAAGGAAGATTATGAAAACAAATATTTTAGGATTACCTGTAAAAGAGTCAGAATTGTTAGTGAAAGAATTAAATGTTTTATTATCAAATTTTCAGGTATACTATCAAAATTTAAGAGGAATTCATTGGAATATTCGTGGAAAACGTTTCTTCGATTTACATGTAAAATTTGAAGAACTATATACAGATTCACAATTAAAAATAGATATGATTGCAGAAAGGGTTTTGACAATTGGCGGAACTCCATTGCATACTTTTGAAGATTATATTAACAACAATAAATTAACTGTTGGGAAAAATATCTCAAACGATGAAAAAGCAGTTCAGTTAATTGTAAATTCATTATCTGATTTATTAAAAATTGAAAGAGAAATCCTGAATAAATCTGGTGAAATTAATGATGAAGGTACAAATTCAATGATGAGTGACTTCATAGCAGAGCAGGAAAAAACAATTTGGATGATGAATGCATGGCTAGACGAATCGCTATAATTTATTGTTTATGAATATCTTAAAAAGCAGATTGGTCATTTTTGATCCTTCTGCTTTTATCTTTTTGTTAAAATTGTATAAAATTTTTAGCCAGTCGCTTTGATTTTATTTGTTTAACGCTATTTTTGCCCCAATGAAAATATTAGCACGCATATTATTATTCATATTTATTGCCTTCTTATCGACCCCAACAATTGTTCAGGCGATTAAGAAAGGGAATTCGTGCGTATCTTTTAATTTTTCTGAAGAAGAAGTGCATAAAGAACTAAAATCTGTAGTGCATCCTGTAATTTTAGAGCATGAAGCACCGCTTCCTGTTTACATTCAAAAGAAAACGATAGTTTCTGAAAACATTGTAAAACTAGATAATATTTCTCCGAGCATATTTGCTCCACCACCCAACTTGGCATAATACTTCCGATTATTTGAAGAACAACTGTATTTACGACAAATGCAGCATGGTTCTAATGTATTAATTTTTAGTATTGTATTATGACAAAAAAAATCAATCTTTTTGCCAACCTTAAGTCTGATTTTGCATCAGGTTTAGTGGTTTTTTTGGTGGCTCTTCCATTGTGTTTAGGTATTGCAATGGCTTCTGGAGCGCCGTTATTTTCTGGAATTATTGCGGGTGTTATTGGTGGTCTTGTGGTAGGTTATTTAAGCCAGTCACATATTAGCGTTTCTGGCCCTGCGGCTGGTTTAACAGCAATTATTTTAACTGCTATTACTGATTTTGGTGCCTTTGATGTGTTTTTACTGTCTGTGTTTATTGCAGGACTAATTCAATTGGCATTAGGATTTTTAAAAGCGGGAAGTATATCAAATTATTTTCCAACAAACGTAATTGAAGGAATGCTTGCAGGTATCGGAATTATCATTATTCTGAAACAAATTCCGCATGCATTTGGTTACGATGCTGATTTTGAAGGCGATCAGGCTTTTATTCAAAATGATGGAAGCAATTCATTTTCATTTCTTTTTGATCTCTTAAATCATATTCAATTAGGAGCCGTTGTGATTTCATTGATTTCACTTGTAATATTAATTTCTTGGGATAAAGTTCCATTTTTAAAGAGATTAAAATTAGTTCCGGGTGCGCTTGTAGCCGTTATCCTGGGCGTATTATTAAATGAATTTTTTATATCAACAGGAAGCTCATTGGCAATTGCAAAAGAACATTTGGTTTCTTTGCCAGTTCCAAAGTCTTTTGATGATTTTAAATCAATTATAATTACACCAAATTTTGCAGCGATTACAAATCCGCAGGTTTGGGTTGTGGGTATTACAATTGCCATTGTTGCTTCTATTGAAACACTTTTGTGTATTGAGGCTTCAGACAGAATGGATGTTCAAAAACGTTATACGGATACCAATGTTGAGCTTAGGGCGCAGGGTATAGGTAATATGGTAAGTTCACTTTTGGGCGGATTACCAATGACTTCTGTTGTGGTAAGATCTTCTGCAAATAATAACGCAGGTGCAAAATCTAAAATGTCGGCCATCATTCATGGTGTGCTTTTATTAATAAGTGTATTGTCTATTCCGGCAATTTTAAATAAAATTCCTTTGGCAACTTTAGCTACGGTTTTAATCTTGGTTGGATATAAATTAGCAAAACCAGCAACCTTTATGCATTTCTGGGAAAAGGGGAAATACCAGTTTGTCCCTTTTATTGCAACTTTGGTCTTTGTCGTTGCGACAGATTTGCTTAAGGGAGTTGCTTTAGGAATTATCATTAGTATCATTTTTGTTTTGAGAGGAAATTTAAAAAGAGCTTACATCTTCAAAAAAGAAGAGTATGAAGACGGCGATGTCATTCATATTGATTTAGCTCAGGAAGTTTCTTTTTTAAATAAAGCCGCGATCAAACAAACGTTGAATGAAATTCCAGAGAATTGTAAAGTAATTATTAATGCGCACGATACAGAATATATTGCGCATGATGTATTAGATTTAATTCGCGAGTTTAAAGAAACCCGTGCCATTGATGAAAATATCAAAGTAAAACTAAAAGGTTTTAAAGAGGCATACGAATTAGAAAACACTCCTGATAACAACAATCACGTTTCGATTGAACATTATTATGATGTTGCAAAACGAGCATTGGTTAAGAAAGAACAAAAAGAAAAATTTTAAACAAATTATATAAATAAAGATATTGATCAGGCTTGAGAAATATCAAAATTTAAATAACTTTACAAAAAAGTCTTTTTGATATGCTTAAGCATTGACAATTCTATAAAAAAAACTAAAAAAATGAGAGAGTTTTATAAGCAGATACTTGAAAACAATAAAAAATGGGTCGAAGATTCATTAGCAAAAGACCCTAATTATTTTGCTGATTTAGCAAAAGGACAATCTCCGCCACTATTGTGGATTGGATGTTCTGACAGCCGTGTTCCTGCAAATGAAATTATTGGAGCAAAACCAGGTGAAGTTTTTGTACACAGAAACATTGCTAATATGGTTGTTCACTCAGATATGAATATGTTAAGCGTACTGGATTATGCAGTAAACGTTTTAAAAGTAAAACACGTTATTGTTTGCGGACATTACGGATGTGGTGGTGTAAAAGCGGCTATGGGTAATTTATCTGTTGGAATTATCGATAACTGGATTCGTCACATTAAAGATGAATACCGTTTACACGATAAATATTTGAATTCTATTGAAGATGAAACAGAACGTTTTAATGCTTTTGTAGAAATCAATGCAAAAGAGCAGGTTTACAACTTAGCAAAAACTTCTATTGTACAAGGAGCTTGGAAAAACGGTCAGGACTTAATGCTTCACGGCTGGGTTTATGGATTAAATTCTGGTTTTGTAACCGATTTAAATGTAAACATCAGTTCAAATGATGAGTTAGATGAAGTTTACCAGCTTACTAATCTATAAAAATAAAAATCGCCTCAAAAGGGCGATTTTTTTATTCGTTTTCGTCTAGGTTTTCATTAAACGCAGATGGTAACATCGTTGGGATAAACTTGATTAAAATCGGCAGTAATAAACTTCCGCCCGGAAGTAAAAATATAGTCAGGGACGGAATCGTTTTACAAATATCTAAAAGCTGTTTTTTTACTTTTTTCTTTTCTTTCGCATCTAAATCCCTTGTTGTAGAATAAGCTAATAGAACCATTAATTCTTTACTCTGAACAATTTCCTTAATTAATCTGTTTTTGTTTCTTATAATCAGTTTTACAACACTGTGCGTCATCTGATCATAGAAATGTTTAACCGGATTTGAATAATTAAAGTATGGAATCTTCTTTTTATGGGTGGTAATAAAATCATGAGTGGTGTCGATACTTGCTTTTACAAAATCATCAGAAACGCCCATCATTGAGCCTAGAGAATACAAGAAATACGATTCTTCATTTTCGACAACGCCATCGCTCCACAACGCCATTCCCGCCATGTCAATTAAATAATAATGCTCTAGAGTATTGTTGAAATAATCTAATTGTAAGGTATCTAAAGTCTCTACGGTAACTTTCGAAAATTTGGAATAACGTATAGAAGCCTCAAAAAGTTTAATTAGCAAATCGTCGTGCTGCGATTTGATTGTTTTTGTTTTTAAAGCTAAACCTACGATTCCAAGAACCGTTTCTTCAATTCTTTTTAGATATTTTTCAGGAATTTCTCCATGTTCTAAATATTGTCTAAAGGCCAAAACATCAATAAACAAAAGCGCATTAGTTACTAAATGCGAAAAATTTTTGCTAATGATACTGTCATTTGTCTGCACTCTTTCGTCAATTATACTTTCTAATGAATGAGAAGGAGTGTCTTTTGGAAGCAGAATCTTAAACAAATTAAACCCTTCCGGATTCATCTGTTTATAGAATTTTAAAACTTCGGTAATAAAGTTATTCGGTTCAGAATTTCTTTTTTCTAAACAAAAAACATGATAAAGTGTATTTAATAAGGCAATTTTAGAAATTTCGGTTTTAAACCAGCCTTTTATCGGAATTGGAATTTGAGAATCAATTGCAATAATATGACCATAGATAAAACCAGTTTCTCTAACTTTATAGTAAAAGGAATCTGTAGTTTCAAAAGGAATTGCTTCTGAAAACTTCTGCTCACTAAAAAACTTATCGATCCAGCCGTGTGCTGATGGGTTAATCATTGAATTAAATTTATTGCTGCAAAGCTATATCTTTTTCTTGTTTTAGAGTGAATTAAAAATAAAATAACCACTAGATTTTTGTGAAATATAGTGGTTATTAGCGTTTTATTATTTTTTATTACTTAATTATCCCGGCACAGGCAACTCTTCCGCCGGCATTTCCGGTTGGCTGAGTTGTAAAATCATCTGTTCCCTGATGTACAATTAATCCTTTTCCTAACACATCTTTAGTTGCATCGCCACAGCCTACGCACCATTCGTCTGTAGTTAATGTAATAGTTCCGTTACCTTTTTCATCAGCGGTAAAGTTTCCAATATCACCTTTATGATATTCTCCAACGCCCCATTTTCCGTGTTTTTTAAAAGTTGGATTCCAGTGTCCGCCAGCAGAACTTCCGTCGGCAGCAGTACAATCTGCTTTTTCGTGAATATGTATAGCATGAACTCCAGGCTGTAAACCAGAAACTTTTGCAGTAAAAGTTACTTTACCATCTTTCTCCGTAAAAGTAGCAGTTCCGCTTACATTACTACTGCTTTTTGGTTCTAATGCTACAGTCAAAGTTTTGGCATCATTTGATTTTGTATTGGTCTTACAGCCAACGATTAAAGCTGTAATTATAGCGAATGATACGATCAGTTTTTTCATATATACGGGCATTTTAAATTAAAGATTAAGTAAATTTAACATAAAATAACGGAATAATTTGACTCTAAAAGTTAAAAAAAAGTCAAACTATACGTCGTAATTTAAGATCGATTGAGCACAAAAACGAAAAATATTGTTTAAATTCGTAATAGTTTTAACGAAAAATTTCTGAAACTAAATTTATCTAATTCGTTCATATTTAATACTTAATGTTATGATGAAAAAGATTTTTATCCTCGTTTTTATTACTTCGTTTTTATTTTCCTGCAAGTGTCAAAAAACAGATTCGGCTGCAAAACTCGACGGAACCTGGGAACTCAATTATATTACCGGACCACGAATTACTTTTGATGGTTTGTATTCGAATAAAAAATCGACTATAACTTTTAATACAAAAGATAATCAGGTTTCTGGAAACAATAGTTGTAATTCCTATACAGGAAAATTGGTTGTAAACGACAATAAAATTGATTTTACGCAGCCAATGGCGGTTACTAAAATGATGTGTGTGGACGGACAGCAAGGTGAACAAACCTATATGAGTACGCTGCAAAAAATTACATCGTATGATATTACAGATGATGGGAAAACGCTGAATTTAATTTCAGGAGATATTGCAATGATGCGATTTACTAAAAAGTAAACAAATAGTTTTACTTAACACGATGTGAGATGAAAATTAAATTATACCTTTTATTAGTATTGTTTGGCTTTTTGAGTTTTTCTGTATTTGCACAGCAAAAAAGCAAAAAAGAACTAAAAGTCGAAAAAGAATTACAAAAGCAAAAAGATACTGAAGCTTTAATCGATTCTAAAAATTTTGTTTTTGAAGCTCAAAAAGTCACACCACAAGGCGGACGGCTTATTATTTTAGATTATAATACTTATTTTTTGAAGTTTAATGCTGAAAAAACAACCTGTGATCTTCCTTTTTTTGGCCGTGGATATAATGTGGGTTACGGAAGTGACGGCGGAATTAAATTTGAAGGAACACCAGAAAATATAAAAATAGGCAAGAAATCAAAAAATTATAGTGTGAGAGCCACGGTTAGAGGCAGAGATGATGTTTATGATTTAATATTTACTATTTTTTTTGATGGAGGTGCTTCACTTTCTGTCACCAGTAATAATAGAGGTCCAATTTCTTATGATGGAGAAATAAGCGCACCAAGAACAGAAGAAACGAAAAATTAAAAGCTGCTTTTTTATAATTAAACTCCCATTTTTTAAATCAATTTAATTTTAAGAATCAAATATATTTTAGAACGCATAATTTTTAGAAACACATTAAAAATCAAACCTATGAAAAAATTAAGTCTTATTTTTATTATGGCAATTGCCGCGTTTTCGTCTTATGCACAATCTTCATTTAAAGAAGATGTAGATGTTTTACAAAGTGTTTACGGAAAATCTAAAGCCGATTTAGTAAAGCAGTATATGAATTTATCTGATACACAATCAGCAGCTTTTACAAAGGTTTATGATGATTATGAAACACAGCGTAAAGCTTTGGGACAAAGTAAATTTCAACTGATAAATGATTATGCTGCTAATTATGCAACTCTTACAGATGCAAAAGCAGATGAATTAGCAAAAGGAACTTTAAAAAATCATATTGCTTACGAGAAACTATATTGTAAAACGTACAGCAAAGCAAAAAAAGCAATTGGAGCCATAAATGCGGCTAAATTTATTCAGTTAGAAGTTTATTTGCAGACGATAATTAGAGCAGAGATTTTAGAATCAATTCCGTTTATTGGAGAATTAGACAAATCAAAAATCCAATAAAAACATCTTTATAAAAAAACGGCAGTTACTTAAAAAAATAACTGCCGTTTTTTATTTGTATTAATGAAACTTATTTAGTCGTTTTAACTTCATAAATGGCATTAACCATTCCGTCACGGAAACTATCTAAAGTCAATTCCCAAAACATGATTCCGCCTAATTTTTTAGACTTTACATATTCTGTTTTTGCTTTAATAGATTTAATATTATCCGAAGTTGCAAAAGTTTTAGTTCCTTCATTATACCAGTATGGAGCTTTTGCTTTATCATCCCAGAAATATTTCCAGCCGTTTGCTTCTGTATAAGTTGTGGCATAGTTTTTAAAGTCAGCACCTTGAAAATGCTCTCCTGCCTGATACAATCCGTTATTGATATTTTCTACATTTTTCCATTGTCTGGTATAAAATGCGCCTCCGATTACTAATTTTTCAGATGGAACTCCAGCTTTTAACAAAAACTCAACCGCTCTGTCTGTAGATTCTTCTTTTGGATTTGTGCTGTACAATGGTGTATGATGTCCTGTAACTTTAGAATATCCATTTACTAAATCATAACTCATAATGTTGATACGATTAACTAGTGGTGCAACCGCTTTCCAGTCAATAGATTCATCTAAATATTTTTGAAAACCACCGGCAGCAAAACTCAACTCGTATTTTTTACCTAAAGTAGAACGTAATATTTTGATCAATTCTGTAAAGTTAGGTTTGTCGGCAGCTTGGTATAAATGTCCAGGAAGTCCTTCGATAGCTGGATATTCCCAATCTAAATCTAAACCGTCCACTTTAAAATAATCGCTGACTTCTTTTACTGATTTTGCGAATTTCAAACGCCCATCAGCAGTAGAAAATGCATCAGAACATGGTTCGCAGCCGCCCCATCCGCCAAGAGATAAAACGATTTTTAATTGTGGATTTTTAGCTTTTAGAGAAACTAAATGCTTTATGGTAATAGAATCTTTAGGAGAATCAACACTTAGTTTTCCATCTTTTAAATGACAAAAACTAAATATAATTTGATCTAGTTTATTGACTTCGTATTCGTCAATTAGTTTAGAATCACCAGTATAATAAGCGATGATATCTAATTTCTTATTCTTCTGCGCAAAAATGTTTGTGGATAAAAGGCAGATAAATAAAAGGGCAATTAGGCTAATTTGTTTCATTTTATGTTTTTTGAAGTTTTAGAACGCTAAATATAAAACATTAGAATTTAAATTTTACTATCAATCCTGTAACATAACCTCAATTTTAATAAAGATTTGTGAAATTGATTAAAACCATATAAGTGATATAAGTTCATTTTAGGTTGAACTTAATTTTATTCCGTTCCAATATTCCGTAGAGACGCACAGCAGTGCGTCTAACATGGCGTAGACGCACTGCTGTGCGTCTCTACAAAAAAATGCCACAGATTACAGGATTAAAATGATTAAAAAATCTGTGAAAATCCTGTAATCTGTGGCAAAACATAAAAAAAACATAGTAGACGCACTGCTGTGCGTCTCTACAGAAAAAAATGCCACAGATTAGAGGATTAAAATGATTAAAAAAATCTGTGAAAATCCTGCAATCTGTGGCAAAACTTAAAAAAAAACCATAGTTAGACGCACTGCTGTGCGTCTCTACAGCAAAAAATCTTTTTAAATGAACTTATATAACTTATATGGTTCAAAACAAAAAAAAATAAACCCGCACAGTTTCGGACTTGTGCGGGTTTAAACAAATTAAAAGCTAAAAACTATTTTTGAATTAGAAGCAGTATGAATTTTCTGCAACTAATTTAGAGGCAATTGTTTCTCTTAATGCCACAACATTTGGCAGGTTAGTGTATTTTGTAAAACGTTTTAATCCCATTAACATCATACGTTGTTCGTCACCTTCAGAGAAAGAAGCGATTCCTTCTTTTCCTCTCAAGTTTACGATATCTACCGCTTTGTACAAGTATAATTTTGCCATAGCGATTTGCTCTTTTACTTTATCTTCACCTTCTCTCTTAGCTAATTTCTCAGTTCTAAGAATAGTACTTTCTGCCATGTAGATTTCTATTAAGATATCAGCAGCAGCCATCAATAATTGTTGGTGAGAATCTAAATCCGGACCATATTTTTGAACAGCACTTCCGGCAACCATTAAGAAAACTTTTTTCAGGTTAGCCACGATTGTTTTTTCTTCTGCAAATAATTCAGAGAAATCCGGAGTATCAAAAGAAGGAATTCCCATTAATTCTTCCTGAACTTTCATTGCTGGTCCAAGTAAATCAACGTGACCTTTCATTGCTTTTTTGATCAACATACCTACAGAAAGCATTCTGTTGATTTCGTTTGTTCCTTCGTAAATTCTAGCGATACGAGCATCTCTCCAGGCACTCTCCATTGGAGTATCTTCAGAGAATCCCATCCCGCCAAAAACCTGAATACCTTCGTCAGAACAGTTTTGAACGTCTTCAGAAACGGCTACTTTCAAGATAGAACACTCGATAGCATATTCTTCAACACCTTTCAATTCCGCTTCTTGATGACTTGTTCCTTCAGCTTCACGAGCAGCGATTCTGTCTTCAATGTCTTTTGCAGCACGGTAAGAAGCACTTTCTCCAGCATAAGCGCTAGTTGCCATTTCAGCTAATTTAGAACGGATAGCTCCAAAAGTTGAAATAGAAGTATTGAACTGAATTCTTTCGTTAGCATATTTTACAGCTCCAGAAGTAACTCTTCTTTGAGCATCTAAACAAGCAGCAGCTAATTTAATACGGCCAACATTTAAAGCATTCATTGCGATTTTGAAACCGTTTCCTCTTTCAGACAACATGTTTTCAACCGGAACTTTTGTATCGTTGAAGAAAACCTGACGAGTAGAAGAAGCACGGATTCCTAATTTATGCTCTTCTTCATTCATAGAAATTCCGTTTGAAGGATCGTTTTCTACGATGAAACCTGTAATGTTTTTATCATCACCAATACGGGCAAAAACGATGAAAACGCTGCAGAAACCTGCATTCGAAATCCACATTTTTTGTCCTGTAATTAAATAATGCGTTCCGTCTTCAGATAAAACAGCTTTAGTTTTTCCTGAGTTAGCATCAGATCCTGCGCCCGGTTCTGTTAAGCAATAAGCTCCAAACCATTCTCCAGAAGCTAATTTCGGAACGTATTTTTTCTTTTGTTCTTCAGTACCATAAAGTGTAATTGGCATAGTTCCAATTCCTGTATGCGCACCAAAAGCAGTTGAGAATGAACCTGTTGCTCCAGAAATATAGTCGCAAACTAACATTGTAGAAACAAATCCCATTCCTAATCCGCCGTATTCTTCCGGAACTGCAACTCCTAAAAGTCCAAGTTCACCAGCTTTACGCATAGAAGATTCTGTATAAGCGTAATCTTTTTTCTCAAAACGATCTTTATGTGCCCATAATTCTTTGTCTACGAACTCTTTTACAGAGTCACGCATCATTAACTGCTCTTCAGAAAAATCTTCTGGTGTAAAGATATCTTCGCTCTTTGTTTCTTTAACTAAAAACTGACCACCACGAGTCACGTTTTTTTCGATTGTATCTGCCATTTTTTATTTTTTTAGAGAAAAGAAAATAGAATATAGAAAATAGATTTTGACTGGACTTACTTTAATCCGTTTTGAAAACCCATTGTCATTCTTTGAAATTCTTCTATTTTAATTTCTAATTGGTTAAATTGTTTTTCGTTTATATATTTTCTATGTGTCGCAATCAATAATTGCGTAATTAGTTCAAATGACGAACCTAGAGAAATGTCTAAAAAATGGCTGAAAGATTTATCAGTTCTTGAAGAACCTTCGGCAATATTACTAGGCATCGAAACAGAACATCTGCTTATTTGAGAACTTAGATCATATCTTTCATGTTTTGGAAACTCTACTAATAAATCTGAAATTTCATTAGCAATTGAGATTCCAATCTGCCAAATCTTCAAGTTCTTATAATTATGTCGCATTCTAAAAATCTATATTCTATTCTCTATATTCTATTTTCTTCTTTACAATACCTCGTAAATCCCTGCAGAACCTTGTCCAGTTCCTACACACATCGAAACGATTCCGTATTTGTTACCTCTTCGTTTCATCTCATCAAATAACTGAACAGAAAGTTTAGCTCCTGTACATCCTAGTGGGTGTCCTAAAGAAATTGCTCCACCGTTTACGTTTACGATTTCTGGGTTAATGTTTAACTCGCGAGTTACTGCTAAAGCTTGTGAAGCAAAAGCCTCGTTTAATTCAATTAATTCGATATCATTCAAAGTTAATCCCGCTTGTTTCAACGCTTTTGGAATTGCTTTTACAGGACCAATACCCATGATTCTTGGCTCAACACCAGAAGAGGCAAAGTTTACAAGTCTTGCAATTGGCTCAAGATTTAATTCTTTAACCATGTCCTCACTCATGATTAAAACAAAAGCTGCACCGTCGCTCATTTGAGATGAGTTCCCCGCAGTTACACTTCCGTCAGCAGCAAAAACTGGTCTTAAACCTGCTAAAGCTTCTTTAGAAGTTCCTGCTCTTGGACCTTCGTCTTTGTTTACAACGTATGATTTAGTTTCTTTTTTACCATTTTCATTGATGAAAGTCTGCTCAACAGTAATTGGAACGATTTGTTTGTCAAATTTTCCTTCTGCTTGCGCTTTCAATGCTTTCATGTGAGAGTTGTAAGCAAACTCATCCTGATCTTCTCTAGAGACTTTATATTGGTTTGCAACCGCTTCAGCAGTTAAACCCATTCCCCAGTAATAATCTTCGTGACCTGCAGCCGCAACTTTATAATCCGGAGTTGGTTTGTAACCTCCCATCGGAATAAAACTCATACTTTCTGCACCACCTGCAATAATACAATCTGCCATTCCTGATTGGATTTTAGCAGTCGCCATTCCGATAGTTTCTAGTCCAGAAGCACAGTAACGGTTTACGGTAACTCCAGGAACATCTTCTACTTTTAATCCCATAAGAGAGATCAAACGTCCAACGTTAAGTCCTTGTTCAGCTTCCGGCATGGCATTTCCTACCATAACGTCGTCGATACGTTTTTTATCAAAATCAGGCAACTCATCCATCATAAACTGAATGGTTTCTGCAGCTAATTCATCAGGTCTTTTAAATCTAAAAACACCTTTTGGAGCTTTTCCAACTGCTGTTCTATATGCTTTTACTATATATGCTGTTTTCATTTGTTTTGTTTTTTAAGAGTATAGAAGATAGAGTATAGAAGATAGACTTTACAAAGTCTTAAATCTATATTCTATTCTCTTTGTTCTATTTTCTAATTTCTAAGTGGTTTTCCTTTAGTTAACATATATTGAATACGCTCCAGAGTTTTTCTTTCTGTACATAAACTCAAGAAAGCTTCACGTTCAATATCTAATAAATATTGTTCAGATACTAAAGTTGCTTCAGATAAATCACCACCAGCCATTACGTAAGCCAGTTTGTTAGCGATTTTCTTGTCGTGTTCAGAAATGTATTTTCCAGCCTGCATTTGATCTGTTCCAACTAAGAACATACCTAGAGCTTGTTTTCCTAAAACTTTAATATCGTTTCTTCTAATAGGCTGTGTATATCCAGTTTCAGCTAATAATAAAGCATGTTTTTTAGCTTCAGCAATCTGACGATCTTTGTTTACTACAATAACATCTTTTCCATGCTGCAGAAGTCCTGTATCAAAAGCCTCATAACCAGAAGTCGAAACTTTTGCCATTGCGATTGTTAAGAAATACTCTTGAAGAACGTTCAACTCCACATCGTTTTTGCGGAATAAATCAGATGCTCTTAAAGTCATTTCTTTAGAACCTCCACCACCAGGGATAACTCCAACACCAAATTCAACTAATCCCATGTATGTTTCAGCAGCAGCAACTACTTTATCAGCATGTAAGCTCATTTCGCATCCACCACCAAAAGTCATTCCGTGAGGTGCTACTACGACTGGAATAGAAGAGTAACGAACGCGCATCATAGTGTCCTGAAACAATTTAATTGCCATGTTCAATTCGTCGTATTCCTGCTCAACAGCCATCATGAAAATCATTCCGATATTAGCACCAACAGAGAAATTCGCTGCTTGGTTACCAATAACTAAACCTTGATATTCTTTTTCAGATAAGTCAATTGCTTTATTGATGGCTTGTAGAACGTCACCACCAATAGTATTCATTTTAGATTGGAATTCTAAGTTTAAGATTCCGTCTCCTAAATCCTGAATGATTGCACCGCTGTTGCTCCAAACTTTTTTGCTTTCGCGAATGTTGTTTAGAATAATGAATGAATCTTGTCCAGGAACTTTAACTTGTAATTTTGTTGGAATGTTATAGAAATAAGTCGCTCCTTCTTTTACAGAGTAGAAACTTTCGCTTCCAGAAGCTAACATTTCAGTAATCCATGCAGCAGGCTCAAGACCTTCTGCTTTCATGATTTCAATTCCTTTGGCAACACCAATCGCATCCCAGATTTCGAATGGACCATTTTCCCATCCAAAACCAGCTTTCATGGCATCATCAATTTTGTATAATTCGTCTGAGATTTCAGGAATTCTGTTTGATACATAAGCAAACATTCCAGCGAAACTCTTACGGTAGAATTCTCCCGCTTTGTCAGTTCCTTTTACTAATACTTTAAAACGATTGATTGGTTTATCAATAGTTTTTGTTAGTTCAAGCGTAGCAAAATTTGCTTTTTTTGCAGCGCGGTATTCTAATGTATCTAAGTCTAAAGAAAGAATATCTTTATCTACTTTTTTATAAAAACCTTGTCCAGTTTTGCTTCCTAACCAATTATTCTCCATCATTTTGTTGATGAAATCAGGAAGTTTGAACAATTCGTGTTGTTCGTCGTTCGGGCAGTTCTCGTAAATACCGTTGGCAACGTGTACCAAAGTATCTAAACCAACAACGTCAACTGTACGGAAAGTAGCCGATTTTGGACGACCAATTACTGGACCAGTCAATTTATCAACTTCTTCAATCGTTAATCCCATTTCTTTCACTAGATGGAATAAACTTTGGATTCCGTAAATACCAATTCTGTTTCCAATAAACGCCGGAGTATCTTTAGCAACAACCGAAGTTTTTCCTAAGAATTTAGATCCGTATTCGTTTAAGAAATCCAATACTTCAGTTGAAGTTTTTGGACCAGGAATAATTTCAAATAATTTTAAGTAACGCGCAGGGTTAAAAAAGTGTGTTCCGCAGAAGTGTTGTTGAAAATCTTCGCTTCTTCCTTCGCTCATAAAATGAATTGGAATACCAGAAGTGTTAGAAGTAACTAAAGTTCCCGGTTTACGGAATTTTTCGATTTGTTCAAAAACTAATTTCTTAATGTCTAAACGCTCTACAACAACCTCGATAATCCAGTCAACATTGGCAATTTTTGCCATATCATCAGTCGTATTTCCAGTTGTGATTCTGCTTGCGAATTTTTGGCTGTAAATAGGAGAAGGTTTTGATTTTAATGAATTCGCCAAATGTTCGTTTACCACACGGTTGCGAACGGCTTTACTTTCAAGTGTTAATCCTTTTTTAGCTTCAGCTTCAGTCAGTTCGCGAGGTACGATGTCAAGAAGTAAAACTTCAACACCAATGTTGGCAAAATGACAAGCTATACCTGAACCCATAATTCCGGATCCAATTACAGCAACTTTTTTAATTGTGCGTTTCATATTTGTAAAATTTGTTTTTTGGGTAGAATTTGAATTTCTCTTAAAAAAGATTATTCATTTTCTGAGTTTTCTGTTTGCTTCGCCAGTTCGCTGGCGTTCGTGTGATTGAAAATATTTTTATCCTGAATTAATTCGTTTATGATTTCAGAAACTTCGATAAAATGTTTCAGTTTTTCGTCTGATACATGTTTTCTCACGGTTTCATTAAATTTCAGAACTGTATTTTTAGATAAATCTCTTTTTTCTTTTCCAAATTCGGTCAGGTAGATTAAGACGCCCCGGCCGTCACTTGGGTTCTTTTTGCGAACAATTAAACCTTTTTCTTCCATAGATTTAAGTGTTCTCGTTAAGCTGGTTGCTTCCATACCCATTCTTGGGCCTAAAGCGGTTGATGGAGTTCCTTCTTCCTTATCCATACTTAAAAGAGCAAATCCTGTTGCCATGGTAGCATCGTACTTTGCAGCCTCTTCATTATACATTCTTGAAACAGCCTGCCATGTAGCTCTCAAAATATAATCTATTGTTTTGTCTTTCATAGGTAACTATATCGATTTCAAATATAATTAAAAAATACTATGCATGCATATAATTTTTTAATAATTTTTTGGTTAGTTAAAAAATCCCACTGATTTAGAGTGGTTTGGTGGTTTATTTAGAGTGAAATATACTATTCTTTTTTTAGATTTTAACATTTTTTGTACGGTCAAAATCTTTTTTTAATTTTAAAATCGGCTTTAATTCTTCATTCTTCAAAAAATTATGAATTTAATTCAATAGAATTTTCAGGTTCATATCTCGAAATTGCCCTTTGAAGAATTTTTTTCATTCGGTTTCGAAGATTTTCGGGTCTCAAAATTTCGATAGAATCTCCAAAACCTAATAAAAGGCGCTCCATTTCATAATTTGGCGAAATGAATAAATGGACAATAATACTTTGGTCTTCATTTTCCTTAATTAATCGCTGTGAAGGATGCAGTGGTTTTGTAGTAACATAAGGCGCATTTGCGGCATCAATCCATAATTCGATGCGTCTGGGCTGCAAACCAGAATTTACTGTTACACCTATTATATCTTTATAATAAGAATCGGCATTAAAATCTTCTTCTAAATAAGGAAGATTAAAATCGTAATCAATCGAAATAATACGGTCAAGTGCTAAATTGGTAATTGGCTGTGAGCCTTTAGTTTTGCCAATTAGAAACCATCGATTATTGAACTCCTTTAATATAAAAGGATGAAAATGAAATTTGGTTTCCTCTCTCGATTTAAAAGATTTATAAGTAATTATAAGAACCATCTTCTTTATAATTGCCTGATAAATTTCATCTAAATAATGCAGACCTTTTAGATTCTCATTTTTATCTAAATAGATTACAGGTTTTGTATGCGACTTTTCAGCATAGATTTTATCTTCCAAACGTTGCAAAATATCGGATACATCATTAAAGAGAGAGAAATCTTTAAACTGTTTTAACATCGAAACCGTTTCGGTCAAAACATTCATATCCGTTTCCGTCAGCGGAATATCGGTTATCGTGAAATCTTCGTCTTCATATTTATAAAACTTTTTATCGTAAACAACAATTGGTGCATTGTAACCCAGCTTTTCACTTCGCATTAATTGAATGTCCATTTGAATAGTTCGTTTGCTTATGGGGTTTTCACGGCCTTCATATTCAAATAAAGCTTCAGAGCAGCATTCGATTAAATCTTCTAAAGTCCATTGCCGGTATTTATTCTGTAGACATTTGTCAATTGTTTTGTACCGAATTAAGGCGTTTTTATTTTGTGACATAAATTATATGTTTTGGTCGCAAAAGCGTTAATTTTTTGTTTCACGCAGATTTAACAGATTTCAGCAGATTTTTTTTATTCATTTTAATCCTTTAATCTGTGGCATTAAATAAACTTAGTGGCTTTGCGAGATTCAAACTAGTACTGTGTTTTTATTTTTTCGGGTGATAGTTTGTGTTTATTTACAGATAAAAATAGTGATTTTATTATAATACGCAATAGCTTTGCGTAGTAGTTTTAAAACTTATTTAAAATGAGTATTTATACTATTTTTTTGTTAAATAAAATCATCTACTTTTACCGCACAAATTTTAACAATACCACATGGGGAAACTTTACTCGCTGCACATATATTGTGTTTTTTTTATAACCACTTCATTATTTGCTTTTAATACAAATGACAGAAGTAATTTAGCCCTTAAAGATTATTATAATCTTACTGTTCCCCCAACTGTTGATTTTAATTTTACCAATAACAATGCCTGTTCAGGTACTCCTGTGACATTCAATGCAGTAGTTACCGGCGCGGCACCTTTTACTTATAAATGGGATTTTGGAGACGGTACTTCAGCAACAATAAATAACCCGAACCATACTTTTACAGCACTTGGCTGCGGTTCTCAAAATTTTAGCGTAAAACTTACGGTTACAGATGCTAATGGCGAAGTAAATTCGGTTACCAAAACCGTTTCGGTTAAGCAAAAACCAGATTTAAAATTCGTAGATTTAAGTGCTCCGACATCTGCAAAACCTTTTGAAAGATGCGGTGATAATAACTCGAATCCAAAATATACCATAAATGTAGGAAACAGTTCGGCTTCTGCATCTTGTATCACATCTTATAATGTTGATTGGGGAGACGGCAGTACAGAAACAAATGTTGTTTTTCCTAAAAAACACGAATACAAAAAACTAGGTTCGTTCAACATGGTAATTACTGCAATGGGAACAAGTACCTGCAATAATTCGATTACCTATGTTGTAAAAAATTCTAATAACCCAATTGGAGCACTTATCGCACCGGGTAACACCACAAACTTATGTACGCCTGTACCGCCAATGGATTTTGCAATTGGATCTTGGGGACTTAACCCGTCAGATACTAATTATCAAGTAAATTATGGCGATGGAACCTACCAAAGTTATACGCAGGCTCAATTAGAAAGCTCTCCTTATTATAATAGTTTAAATCCGCAGGCGTCGCAAAATTTCCCGATACCGCATACGTTTAAGCGATTTAACTGTCCGTCAGGAAATACCGTTACATTAACCATAACAACTTCTTGCGGAAGCACTTTTTTAACAGCCGGGCCTATTATTATTTTAGATGTTCCCGTAATAAGTTTTAATGTACAAAGTATTGCATGTGCCAATACATATACGCCGTTTTATAATACAACTCAGGCGGGTTATACAAACGATTGCAGCACTTATAATGTATACACTTGGGATTTTGGAGATGGAACACCTGTTTCCAGAGAAGTAAATCCTTCTCACGTATATACCACACCGGGAACTTATACCATAAAATTATCTGCTCAAACTCCCTGCGGAATTGGAAGATCAACCACGCAGACTATTTGTGTAGAGCCAGTATTAGTACCAAGTTTTACTTATGCAACGGCTTGTGCCTCAGAAAATGTTCAAATAACGAATACAACAGATACAAGTTTAGGCTGTGGTACAGAAACTTATTATTGGGAAGTTTTGAATTATTATGAAGGATTTTGTGGAAAAGGAAAGGGACAATATTATTTTGTAAATGGTCAGTATGTTAGAAATCCGGTTATTAATTTTAGTAACCCGGGAACATACGAATTACAATTAAGAACAATAAATTCTTGTGGTGTCTATCAATATACTTCAAGATCTATTCAGGTAAAAAAGAAACCAGTAATCAAATTAGATCCTATTTCTGATTTTTGTAAATCTGCCACAATCAGGCCAGTAGGTACAGTAGTAGAAACTTGTTCGCCAAGTTCAGAAATTACCTATTTGTGGAGTTTTCCGGGAGGAACGCCTTCAACTTCTACATCACTTAATCCGGGTTCTATTAATTATACCACAACCGGAAATTATGTAGCTACTTTTAGTGTTACAAATAGTTGTGGAACAACAAGTGTATCAAGGAATTTTTCTGTAGATATGGTTCTTTCGCCTGTAATAACGCCCAAAACGGCAGTAATTTGCAGCGGGAATTCATTTCAAATCACACCAGTCAGCAACGGAACAACTGATAATGTACCAGCCGGAACAACTTTTGTTTGGTCGAATCCTGTAGTTACTCCTGCAGGAGCAATAAGCGGCGCATTTGCAGAAGCAACACCAAGAACAAGCATTGGACAAACTTTAACCAATCTTACTAATAATCGCGCAACAGTTGTTTATACCGTTTCACCAATTTCTAAACTTTGTCCGGGACCAGATTTTACAATTACAGTAACCGTTGATCCATTGATAAATGTGACAGAAATTATAAAACCGGGAACTTGTTTTGAAGCAAATGACGGTGCAATAAACATAACAGTTGCGGGAGGAATTCCGTTTACAACAGGCGCACCTTATACTTATACGTGGACAGGTCCTGATGGATACACGAGTTCGAACCAAAACATTTCGAACTTAAAACCGGGTTATTATAATTTGAGAGTAGGAGATAACGGAAATTGTCCGTTTTCACGATCGTATTATGTTGGTGAACCGGGGAAATTCCAGATTTTAGGAGAATACAAACAAGACATAACCTGTTTTGGTCTTAACGACGGAAGAATTAATATAAACGTATCTGGCGGAAATCAGCCCTATACCTATGTATGGACAAAAGACGAAAATCCTTTTACTGCAAATTCCGGAAACCTTAGCAATCTTGAACCGGGAGTTTATGATGTAACTATTACAGAAAAGAATAACTGTGGAATTCTACATGGAAATTATAAGATTGAAGAACCGCCATTATTAGAACTTAGTTTTGTGAGCAAAGTTGATATTTTATGTTATGGTTATTCTACAGGAGAAATTGATGTAAAAACTGTTGGCGGAAGAGTAACAGAAACTTCTCCGGGTGTTTATAGCTACAGATATTTTTGGACAGGTCCAAACGGATATACGAGTTATTCTCAAAATCTAAGAAATGTTCCTGCCGGAAATTATCATCTAACCGTTTCAGATAATTCGGGTTGTACAGATGATCTTGATGTTATTTTGCTTCAAAACGACGAAATAAAATTAGAATATACCAAAACCGAAATTGCGTGTTATGATTATGCCGATGCTTCGATAACTATCAACAAGATAACTGGCGGAGTTCCATTTGCAACCGGAGATCCGTACATTATTAAATGGAGCAATTTAGGGACCGGACTTGTACAAAATAATTTATCAGCAGGAACTTATATTATTTCTATTACCGATGCAGTTGGCTGTCCTAAAGATTTTACGATAGTAATCGACAACGCACCAATTTTTAAAATCAATCCAGATATTAAAAAAATATCTTGTTATGGCGAAAAAGACGCTCATATCCGTTTAAATCTTGTAGGCGGAAAAGCTCCGGTAAAATTAGTTTGGGATGATGATGCAACAGCTGGAATCGAAAGAAATAATTTAGGACCAGGAACATATTCTGTAACCATTACAGATGGAAAAAACTGTATCATTAAAGGTTCTTGGATCATTGATAATCCGTTGCTTTTAGAATTAAATGCTGATGTTAAAAACCCATTAGACTGTCTTAATGCCAATACAGGTTCTATCAATCTGGTTGTAACAGGCGGAACGCCGCCATTTACATATGACTGGTCAAATGGTGCAACTACTGAAGATTTAGAAAACCTAATACCAAATAATTATACCGTAAAAGTAACCGATGCCAACGGATGTAATAAATCAGCATCATTTAAAATTACCCGTTTCGAACAGCTTACGCCATCAATCGAAGTCTTAACAGATTTTAATTGTGACACAAAACATGTTAAGCAAACATTTGTAGGTCATGTAAAAGGAGGAATTCCGCCTTATACATTGAGCTGGTCAGATGGAGTAGTTTCCGGAGCCAATGGTGAAATCATGAATACCGACAATAATGGTTTGGTAATTTTTACCGTAAAAGACAGTTTTGGTTGTTCTGCCGATGTTTCATACAATGTTGATACGCCAGTTTTAGGTATTGCTAACTTCTCTACAGGTTCTTACGGAAAAGACATGTACGACTTGTATTCAATTTACGATCCTATTACGTTTACCAATTTAGCGACTGGAACTTTCACTTTAATTTCTTGGGATTTTGGAGATGGAAATTTCTCAGACGAAGAAAATCCTAAACACATTTATACTAAAGAAGGAACGTATACTATAAAGCAAACCGTAACTTATCCTTTTGGCTGTCAATACACGTACAGTACAACGTTAAAAGTAGAAAAAGGATACAGTTTAATTATGCCAAATGCCTTTACACCAAATAATGACGGAACGAACGATACGTTTGCGCCCGTATTCCTTGGTTTATCAGACATTACCTTAGACGTTTATGATACTTGGGGAGCTGTTATTTATTCAGAAACCGGAACAAACATCAGAGGCTGGAATGGTAAAGTAAAAGATATAGATGCCGAAAACGGAAACTACTATTATAAAATAACCTTAAAGACCTTTTACCACCATACTGTAGTAGAAAAAGGAGCATTTACACTAATTAAATAAGCAACAGAATAACCAATGAGATTAAAACTATTTATTATAATTATTACATGTTGCTTCTATTCTCAGGCAAAAGCGCAAGATCCTATTTTTACACAATATTTTCTAATTCCGGAAACCCTAAATCCGGGATTTACAGGATTTATGGAAACGACCTATACAGGTATAATTCACCGCGAACAATGGCCGGATTTAGATTTAAGGATTGATACCGATTATGCATTTGTAAATACCTGGAGTGACAAATTAAACAGCGGTTTAGGAATCAGTTTTTTAAACCAAAGAGAAAACCTGACCAGCTATAATTATTCGCAGATAAACGCCAATTACGCCTATAAAGTAAGACTAAACGACGACTGGTATTTTAGACCCGCAGTCGAAGCAGGTTTCGGACTTAAATCATTTGGATTTCAAAATTTATTGCTCGAAGATCAAATTAATATTCGAACAGGTGTTATCAATTCAAACACAATGGATCCGACATTATTAAACAGAAAAATGACATTTTTCGATGTTTCTGCCGGAATGGTTTTCAATAATGACAATGCTTGGGTTGGCCTTTCGATGAAACATCTTAACAAACCGAATATTGCCTTTAGTTCAGATGGAAATGTGCCTTTAAATACCTTTTTTTCGTTAAGCGCAGGTTACGAATTCCTTGTAATAGATTATATAGATGTATTACTGCTTCCGTACGAAACCAAGTTTTTTGTCACTTCAAATTACATGCAGCAAGGCCGATACAACCGACTTGATTTAGGAGCTTCGATTTTATTCGAGAAAATATTCTTTGGCGCAACAGCGGTAACAAATCCCGCAAAAAACGGAATCAATGGCGATTTGCTGACATCTATAAACCTTTTCACAGGCTTGCAATACGAGCATTTAAGATTTGGACTTTCATACGATTTAAACACAACCAAAATTGGAAAAACGGGCGGAATCTACGAACTTTCGTTAACCTATCAGTTTGATTTAAGCAGAAAATGTTTCGGCTGTCCTAATTATTCGGGGAAATAATATAAATCAATAATTCCAATTTCCCGTTCCAAATATTCCGTAGAGGCGCACAGCAGTGCGTCTCCGCAACGATTATCCACAACATAAAGCACATACAGAAAACCCAACAGATTTTCAAAACCTGTCGGGTTTAATTATTGCGTCATATTGGTGTCGAATTACTTTGCGTAGACGCACTGCAGTGCGCCTCTACGGTGCGTCTCTACAGAATATCTATGTGTATAATTTTACGTTAATAAAGAAATCTCTTTTTCAATATTAATTCTCGCTTTCTCTTCATATAAATTCTGAAACTCATCAGTCTGAAAAATAAACTCATTTTCCAGAAAATGTTTCAACGCTTTAGCACGTCCGGATTTGTATAGAAAATCAGGATAAATACGATATTCTTTTCGGATTTGTTCGCAATAGATTTTATAATCTTCCCAATCTTTAGCGAGAATCTTCAAATCAAAATCAATTAGCCAGTTAATATCTTCAATGTCATTATGTTGATGTTGCTGCGTAGCACAAATAGCATCAAAAACTAATTGTCTATTAATACTGATATTTTCAGGTAAAATCGCCAAAGCATATTCGGCACTTTTGAGTTCGTTATCTTTTTTAGAAGCCAAATAAACAAAATCATGGTAAAAAATAGAAAATAATATCTCATTTGGATTTTGAAGTTTATCACGATACGTTTCAAAACTCTCAATCATAGCCGAAATATGAGTTAAGTTATGATAATGTCTTGATTTTGTTGAATATGTCTTTTCTAAATCCTGCCAGTTTTTTTGAATATCATTTGCTGAAAAGCCAATATTTAAAAGTAATTCAGAATAGATTTTCTCTAAATTCATGATCTTTTTTACTCAAATTTAAAATTATTTTTTCACTACGCAAAATAATTGCGCAGTAGTTCTGAAATCTTTGCTCAGGAAATAAAACAATAACTATTGTCTAATTTTAAAAACCAGAAATTATGAAATTCAATTTTTTAGCAAAAGAAAAAAACAATATAGTTAATCACGAAAATGCACTAGCTTTTTCTTTAACATCAGAATACGAATTGTATGCAGCAGTTGTAACAACAAGTTTAAATGCTTCATTTTATGAAAAAGATACAACTCGTTTACAAAGAATACAAAGCTTAATCAAAAAAAGCAATCCGGTATTTGTAGCAAAATTGGCTGTCTATGCCCGCAACGAAATGCATATGCGTTCTGTGCCATTAGTTTTGATTGTAGAATTAGCCAAGATATATTCTGGCGATTCATTAATCAGTAAAATGATTACACATGTTATACAACGTTCAGACGAAATAACAGAATTATTGGCTTACTATCAAATGGCAAACGAACGAAATGGTGTTAAGAAATTAAACCGTTTATCAAAACAAATACAAAAAGGTTTAGCAGTTTCGTTCAACAAATTTGACGAATACCAATTCGCAAAATACAATCGTGATGATGCAGTGAAATTAAAAGATGCCTTGTTTTTGGTGCATCCAAAAGCAAAAGATAAAGCGCAGCAATTAATCTTTGATAAATTGGTAAACAACACTTTGCAAACGCCATATACATGGGAAACAGAATTGTCGCAATTAGGTCAAGTAAAATTTTACAACCACATTGAAAAACAAAAAGCATTCAAACAAAAATGGGAGGAATTAATCGATAGCGGTAAAATAGGTTACATGGCTTTGTTACGCAACTTACGAAATATCTTAGAAGCAAATGTTTCCGGTTTTCATATGTTAAAAGTATGCGATTACCTTTCTAACGAAAAAGCAGTCGCAAACTCAAAACAATTGCCATTCCGATTTTTAGCAGCATATCGTGAAGTGAAAGATTTGAATTTCAAATACACTTCAATGGTTTTAGATGCTTTGGAAGATGCCGTTATGGTGAGTTCACAAAACATAAAAGGTTTTGATGTTAATACATCGGTTGTAATTGCCTGCGACGTTTCGGGTTCTATGCAAAAAGCGATCTCACCAAAAAGTAAAGTAATGCTTTACGACATCGGTTTGATGTTAGGTATGTTAATGCAAAGTCGTTGCCAAAATGTGGTAAGCGGTATGTTTGGTGACCGTTGGAAAATAATCAATATGCCAAAACGAAGCATATTGGCCAATGTTAACGAATATTACAAACGCGAAGGTGAAGTAGGTTATGCTACAAACGGTCATTTGGTTGTAGAAGATTTAATCAGCCGAAAAGAAATTGTAGATAAAGTAATGTTGTTTACAGATGTTCAAATGTGGAATAATGCTTACACAAAAGATTCATTTGCAAACTCCTGGAACCGATACAAAACTATCGCACCAAACGCAAAATTATATTTGTTTGATTTGGCAGGTTACGGTAACTCGCCAATAAACATCGAAAAAAACGATGTATATTTAATAGCCGGCTGGTCCGATAAAGTATTTGATGTTTTAAATGCTTTAGAAGATAAAAACAGCGCGTTGAATTACATCAACCGAATAGAATTGTAAAAAAAGAATCTACTGCGCAAAATAATTGCGCAGTAGTATTTGAATCTTTGTAAAAGGAAAAGTTCATTAAAAATAAAGAAAAAAACAAGTGTCGTAGATAAGTATTACTTCGATCCAAACGTCTCGGTCGAGAGTTCGATTCTCTCCATTTTTGTTAATAATAAAAATGTAGCTCAGTGGTTAGAGCAAGATGAACAATTACTTATTGGTTGTTGCCTTGTTTAAAAAAACATTGGTGTCGTAGACAAGAGTTACTTCGAGGGAATTGTGTTACAGGTTCGAATCCTGTTCAGGTAATCTGATGGTGTAAGTGGAAACACGCATAAAATAGTCTCTTGTCGCTCATAACCCGATAAAATAAAAAGAATGTCGTAAATAAGAGATACTTCGTATCCAATTTTAGGGGAGGAATAACGAAGTTGTAAAATCAGCAAGGTTATCCAGTTCGACTCTGGCACAGACAAAGCCCCGCCCAATTCTCTTATTGCTTTTTACTTCTTTTAAAAAATGGAAAATGTCGTGTGTGAGAGTTACTTCGTATAGGGTTCAAAATACTCTCATCAATTATTACTTTTTCAAAAAATAAGATGCCGTTTATAAGTGTTACTTCGTTGGTTGATTTATTAGGTTCGAGTCCTAAATTATCACTTATACAATATTGCTCTTAAAAAAAGAGTGTCGTCAGGAAATGGTTCCTTCGTTCCAAAGAAAATTAAACCATTCCTAAACATTACCTCTTTTAAAATTATTAATTAAAATGGATGTAGAATAAACATCAAATAAATAAAATTAAACACCAGGTTTGTCATTTCGAGGAACGAGAAATCTCCGCAAGTAACTCCGTAACGAGAGTCCAATCTTTGTAGAGCTTCTCGTGGAGATTTCTCGTTCCTCGAAATGACAAACTGTGTGTTAATCACTTAAAATAAAACTTTGTGCCCTTGCGACTTTGCGAGAAATACGTCTTCGCTGAGCAAAAAAACTTAGAATTAAAACAGCTACGCAAAATAACTGCGCAGTATAAAACAACCTTTGTACTATCAAAAAAACAAAAACAAATGAATACACAAATAAACGGTACAGATATATTAGAATTAGGATTCCCGGAAGGAAAAATAATCGGAATTGCGTTAAAAATAAACAGCAAAAGAAACGGATTTAACCGCGATCAAATGATCACAAACTTTAAAAACGTACTGGAAACTCCAGAAAACTATATAGACGATAAAATCTTTAGCAAACTAGCCGTTGCATTAATCGAAAAAGCAAATGAAAAACCAGAAGATTTCATCGCTTTAAACGAAACTCCAAATGCGTATTCCGCTTACGGATTAGAGCATATCGAAGACGGAGCCAGAAAACAAATGGAAGTTGCCATGAAATTGCCTGTGACAGTTGCCGGAGCTTTAATGCCAGACGCACATCAAGGTTACGGATTACCAATTGGCGGAGTTTTAGCCACAAAAAATGCCATTATTCCGTATGGTGTTGGTGTTGATATTGGTTGCAGAATGGCGTTATCGGTTTACGATATTCCAGAAGATTTTTACTTTGAAAACGAAGCCAAATTCAAAAGAGAATTAATAGCCAATTCTATTTTTGGAGCAGGTCACGGATTTCACGGTCAATACAAATCAGATCATGCGGTTTTGGAGAACGATACATTTAACATGAATCCGTTTGTGAAGAATTTAAAAGATAAAGCCTGGTCGCAATTAGGATCTTCCGGTGGAGGAAATCACTTTGTCGAATTCGGAATCATGGAATTTGCAAAAGACGATCCTGTTTTGAATATTCTAAAAGGTAAATATGTCGCTTTGTTAACGCATTCAGGTTCACGTGGAATGGGCGCAACAATCGCCGGACATTATACCAAAATTGCCAAAGACGAATGTAAACTTCCAGAAGTGGCAAGAAACTTAGCTTACTTGGATATGAATTCACAATTAGGTCAGGAATACTGGTTGGCGATGAATCTTGCAGGAGATTACGCTTCGGCTTGTCACGAGATTATTCATAACAAAATGGAAAAAGCTTTGGGAGCAGTAATTTTAGCCAAAGTCGAAAACCATCATAATTTTGCATGGAAAGAAATCTGGAACGGCGAAGAAGTAATCGTACATAGAAAAGGAGCAACCCCAGCCGGAAAAGGCGTTATGGGAATCATTCCGGGAAGTATGACCGCACCGGGATTTTTAGTGAGAGGAAAAGGGGAGGAGAACGCCATAAATTCTGCTTCACACGGAGCAGGAAGACAAATGAGCAGAACTCAAGCCATAAAAAACATCACACAAACCGATATGAAATCCATCCTGAAACATCACGGCGTTACGCTTATTGGAGCAGGACTTGACGAAGCCCCAATGGCTTATAAAGATATCAACCAAGTGATGGAAGCACAACAAGACTTAGTTGACGTTGTCGCCAAATTCACCCCAAAATTAGTGAGAATGGCAGATGACGGAAGTAGAGAAGACTAGTGGTCAGTGATCAGTTTTTAGTGTTCAGTGTAGAGACGCACAGCAGTGCGTCTAACTCTTTGTGATGATTTTAACCGCAAAGTTCACAAAGATTTACGCAAAGTTCGCAAAGAATTTTTTCACGCAGATTCGGCAGATTTTGCAGATTTTTTATAATCCTTATTAATCTTTATAATCTGTGGCAAAAATAAAAACTTTGCGACTCTGCGAGATTAATACAATAATAATTGGACCAAAGAATAAAAAAAACTTTGTGTCTTAGCGCCTTCGTGGCAAAAACTTAAAAAAATGAAAACATACATAGACATAGGAATCAACCTAACCAATAAACAATTCCAAAACCACATAGACGATGTTGTACAAGATGCGCTCGACGCCGACGTATCGCAAATGATCCTAACCGGAACAAGCATACGAAACAGCGAAGCATCATTAAAAATCGCAAAACAATATCCGGGAATATTATATTCGACAGCCGGAATTCATCCGCATGATGCGAAGAGTTTTGATGCACAAAGCATTTCAAAACTGCGAAATTTATTAAAGCAGAAACAAGTCGTTTCGGTTGGCGAATGCGGACTCGATTTTGATCGTGATTTTTCGCCCAGAAACAAACAGGAAGAATGTTATAAAGCCCAATTAGAATTGGCGATCGAAGTCGAGAAACCTTTGTTTTTGCACGAGAGAGCCGCTTTTAATAGTTTTATCAATATCACCAAAGACTATTTACCGCAATTGCCAAAAGCCGTTGTGCATTGTTTTACAGGAACGCTCCCCGAAGCCAAAACCTATATTGATAACGGATTTTATCTTGGTTTTACCGGAGCGATTTCTGATACCAAACGTTTCAGTTATTTAAAAGAAGTCATTCAATATGTTCCGCTTGACCGAATGATGATCGAAACCGATGCGCCATTTATGCTTCCAAAAAATACTCCAAACAGTCTTTTGAAAAAATACCACGAACGAAGATGTGAACCAGCTTTTCTGCCGTATGTTGCCGGAACAATTGCACAGTTTAAAGGAATTACTTTAGATAAAGTGGCAGAGGAAACGAGTAAGAACGCTAAAAGTTTTTTTAATATTTAAAATGCAATATGTTTTATAATTTAGTAAAATGACAAATCTAAAAAATAGAGGGAAAGAAGCCAGCGATGATGTTTTATTCGGGACTTTAAAAATCCAGTTAAAATTAAAAGAAGCCGTTGCAGATATGCGTTATTTTCTTAGCCGAGGTTATGGCGAAAAAGCGACATTAGCTTTGGTAGGAAATCGGTATCGTCTTAATTCTCGTCAGCAGCAGGTTGTTCGGGGTATGAGTGCTTCTCAAAACCAAATTGAAGATCGGAAATCTAAAGAAATTGAAATTCAAAATCTTGCAGGAAAAGAAATTATCATCGATGGATTTAATGCATTGATTCTGCTGGAAAGTATTTTGTCAAATGCATATGTTTTTAAAGGATTAGATGGTTTTATTAGAGATTTATCAAGTGTTTACGGAACTTACAAAAAAGTAAAACAGACTTCGCAGGCAATTGAAATTATTGCCGATTTCTTTGTAAAACAACAAATTAAAAAAGCCTATTGGTTATTTGATAAACCAGTTTCAAATAGTGGTAAACTAAAACAAATAATTGAAGAAATAGCTTCAATAAACAACTATAACTGGACAGTAGAATTGGTAAATAACCCAGATAAAATAATTGCCGAAAGAAATTTAATCGCCATAACTTCTGATGCCTGGATTTTAGATAATTGCTCGGCTAATTTTAATTTGATAAAACATATTTTAGAGGATCTAAATGTCCACGAAACTATTATTTACAGTGAATAAATATGAATCCCATTCCATTATTTAATAAATTAAAAGAAGTAATTCCTTATCTCAATAAAGCATGGAAAACAAAATATGCTTTGTTTTTAATCGACGAAAATCTGTATCTCTTTGCGGTCAACCTTATTTTCTTCCATAATCAAAATGCAGAAGTTTCAAGAAAACCTTTTTTTAAAGAGGAAATTATAATTTCGATACAAGATAAAATGGTTTACTTTAAAAAAGTTTTGGAGGATTTCGAAAGTAATTCAAATGAAATAAATTCAAGTCTTATCAAAGCTTTACAAGAAACACCTTTTGATATTATTTTGCTTATTTTGGGACAAAGATTAACTTCGGCCAGCAAATGTGACGAAACCGGAATTCCTCCTTCAAAAATAAATCTATTCGAAAGTTGTTTTGCACCTTTTAATAATGAAATTTCTGTTGTTGAAAGAGCCTGGGAAAAACATGTGGGCAGAAAAAATGACAGCGAAAGTGTTTTGGGAGAAATAAAAGGAAACCGTAATCAAAAACGGCTTATGGTAGAAAAATTATTGCATCATATGATTGGATACAAAACATGGTGGAATATATTTTATCATTACAAACACGATTTGGTATACGAAATCAGATTGAGTAACGGACAAGGAATGCGCTGGTCTGCCGATGGGAAAAAATTCATAGGATTTTTAGAAGATTTTTTAGAAGAATAAAATGGAAGAAAATAAAAAATATGCTTTTAGTGATCAAGAATGGGAAGCTTGCATCAAGGTTCTGAAGACATTAAAAGAAGTTCCGCTTGATAATCCTGATAATGATTTGTTTTCAGGACTGATTACTAAGATTCATAAAAATGCAAAAAAGAACTTGCGCAGTGCCAGTTATACTTCTAAAAGAAAAGAAGATCTCAACACAAGTTTAAATGCCGAATTAGCATCAAAAGCATTAAGCGGAGAAACATTATTTGCCGAAAAAGAAAATCCAGATGAGCAGCAGTTTACAGCATTAAAAATTCCTAAAAACTGTTATTGCTGTAATCAATCGTACAAATTTGCCCATAGTTTTTACACACGCCTTTGCCCGGAATGTGCGACAGAAAATTATGAAAAGCGTTTTCAAAAAATAGATTTAAAAGGAAGAAACGTTATTTTAACAGGCGGCAGGGTAAAAGTAGGATTTGCAACAGCCTTAAAATTATTGCGTAATAATGCCAATGTTGTGCTTACAACACGTTTTCCGGCACTCGCTCTGGAACAGTTTCGTCAGGAAAATGATTTTGAACTTTGGAAAGAAAACCTAATTGTATATGGCTTAGATCTTAGAAATTTAAACGCCATAAACGATTTTGTTTCGTTTTATAAATCTAAATTTCAAAGCGTAGATATTTTGATCAACAATGCTGCGCAAACCATAAAATATCCAGATGAATATTATGTGCCTTTAATTAGCAAAGAAAATAAACTGCTGTTAAACTTTAAATCAAACGGAAACCTTATTGCCAATCAAACCAATGTTGTTAAGGAAGTAAAAGCTTTAGAATATGGTTCTGATGAAAAAACAGAACTCAAGCTAACACGTTTTGGACAGCCTGTAGATAATCGCGAAAAAACAAGCTGGAATTCGACTTTAGAAGAAATCAGTATGTATGAATTGGTTGAGGTAAATTTAATCAACCAAATTGCGCCGTATTTTTTAATAAAAGAATTAAAACCTTTATTTCTCAACTCTGCTTTTCAGGAACGCTTTATAATAAACGTAACTTCATCTGAAGGGATTTTTAGTTATACAAACAAAACAGTTTTTCATCCGCATACCAATATGACAAAGGCGGCGCTGAATATGATGACGCTGACTTCTGCCAAAGAATTTGCCGATGATTCTATTTTTATGAATAGTGTTGATGTTGGCTGGATTTCGACCGGAGCAAAGGAAAGTTTACGGAAAAAACAATTTGAAGAGGGTTATATTCCGCCGTTAGATTCTGTAGATGGAGCCAGCAGAATTTTAGATCCCATAGTTCAGGGAATAGAAGGAAAAAGTATATTTGGGGTCTTGTTGAAAAACTACAAAGTTTCGCAATGGTAAAAATGGGATAGTAGTTTAATTGGAAAAACAATTACAACCACCGTAGAAGTTTTGGGTTCGAGTCCCAAATGTCCCACTAAGGTGTTAGCTCAATTGGAAGAGTATTCCCCACCACGGGGAAAGGATGCAGGTTCGAGTCCAGGCACACCTTTCTTTTTGAGCTTCAAAGTTACAGAGATACAAAGGTTCAAAGCTTTTTTCTTGGCATTTATACAAAGAGGTGTTAGTTCAACTGGAAGAACGCTTGTCATGCAAGCAAGAAGCTGCGGGTTCGAATCCCGTACACCTTACTTTTTTAGTCTCAAAGCTTAAAAAAACTTCGTGGCTTTGTGACTTCGTGGCATTTTAAAAACGCAGACAAAAAACACGTGTAATTACTTGGTTCAAAACTTCGATGTTTAATTACATTTGGAACAATCAGGAATAAAATAAATATCAGAAAAGTTTAAAACAATGAACATTCAAAAAAGCAGATTAATTCTATTTTCGGCAGTATTACTAATAATGTTTTCTTGTAAAGAAGAAAAGAAACCCAAAAAGCTTAAAACAAGTCATAAAAAAGAAGTTGCAGCAGTTGAACCTGAGGAAATAGAAGGCAGAATCCTGAATGAAACGCAAAGTAATTTTCTGAAACAAGTCATGTTAGAAGATATTGGAAAAGATAAATATGATAATCTGCAAACAGAAAAAGCACCTTACGATGTACATTTTTCAAATGATGGTGATCCTTATTCTGTTTCGTATGATATTATAAAAGAACAGGATTTTAACAACGACGGAATTATAGATTATGTACTAAATGTAGATTCAACCGGAATGTTGGGCGGAAACGCAAATACAAACCAATGCTACGTTTATTACATCATGAAAGATGCCATTAATTATAAAGAAAAGCATACCATTTTAGGCTATGCTCCATTTTCTTATAATATAATTGATGAAGCAGAATTTGCCGGAGATAAATTTAAAGTCAAGATCACGCAAAATTTCAGGACTTATTCAAACGACAATTTAAAAACAGCTTCTTTGTCGTTTGTTTATAAAAACGGAAACCTATACGAAGAATCCTATTTATCTGATTGTAAGCTGGCAAAGTTAGAATCTAAAACAATTTTTGATGATATACCCGAAGTTACTAAACGTGTTCGCGACATCGATTGGCATAATTACTGCGAAACCATTGGAGAAGTATATAAAAAGAATGATACGCTTATTTTAGCTGATTTAGGAGGCTGCGATAACTTATCACTAACTTTTGATACCGAATACAAAGTCGATAGAAATAAGTTAAAAGATATTCAATTTAGAAAAAATACGGCTTTAAAACTCTTAACCTTTTTAGCAGCCAATACTCAGTTTGTTGAAGAAATTAATGTTATGATCAAATACTATCAGGAAAATCCAATAACCGACAAATTTATCGAATCTGTAGAAGGATATGGTTTTAGGGTTTTAATACAAAATAATGATCCAAAGAAAAATATACTTCGTTTCTTAGTTCAGCTCGACAAAATTGATAATCCTTATCAAAAAGAAAATTGGGAAATAGCAACACGTAATAAAACCGCTCCAAAAGAAGAAGAGATAGATGATTGATTTTTTTAGGGCAAAGGTTTAAAGCTTAAAAAAACTTCTCGGCATTCATACAAAGGTGTTAGCTCAACTGGAAGAGCGTCTGTTTGCTAAACAGGAGGATGCGGGTTCGAGTCCTTGCACACCTTTAATTTAAAATAAAAAAGGTTTTCTTCTTAGAATCTTATGACGAAATCAAAAAAAATATTCAGATATAGATGTTAGCTCAACTGGAAGAATGTCTGTTTTGCAGGGGGGGAGGCTGCAGGTTCGAGTCCCGTACATCTATCAAATTTCAAATGAAATCATTCAATACATCTGGTTTGACAGAATGATGATCGAAACAAATGTACCGTTTATGCTTCCAAAAAACACTCCGAACAGTCTTTTAAGGAAATACTATGACGTTGCTGCGAACCTGCTTTTCTGTCTTTTGTTGCAGAAACGATTGTACAGTTTAAAGGAATTTCAGGAATTAAGATTGTTGCTAAACTATTAGAAATGGGAATAGTTTTTTTATTATTGGGTAAAGAAAATATTTGACAGTAAATTTGCTGTTATTTGTTTTTAGCAGTATATTTGTTGTCAAATTATTTTAACAGTAATTTTGTTGTCAAAAGTTTTTAAAAAAAATATCAATCTATGAGTATGTACTGGAAATCGCCTAAAATTGTTTTAGGTCCTGTAGCAACAGGTGATTATTATTATAAAAGAGAAGAAATTGTAAATGATATCTGGGCGGAACTAGACAAAGGCTCATTTGTTTTAATGGCTGCTCCACGTAGAGTTGGCAAAACTTCAGTAATGAAGCATTTAGAAAAATATCCTAAAGAAAATTATAGAGTTATTTTTAAAAATGTACAAAGCTTAAAATCAGAAAAGGAATTTTATAAGACTATCTATGGGTTAATATTGAGTTGTTTAAGTAAAAGTAGCAAGCTTAAAAATTATTTTAAAAAATATATAGCAAATAAATCAATTAGTGAAGTTGATTTGACAGGTTCTTTCAAGATTGACAGTAAAGAAATTGATTATTTAGAAGAAATTAATGTTGTTATTTCAGATATACAGAAAGAAGGTGAAACGGTGGTACTTTTAATTGATGAATTGCCAGAAGTATTACATAATCTTAATAAAAACAGTAAAAAAGAAGAAGCAATAGGTATATTGAAAAACCTTAGATCTTGGAGGCAAGAAGAAAGATTTAGTAAATTAAAATTTGTACTAGCAGGTTCAATAGGTATTCATTATGTGGTAAATACTATAGAAGGCAGAAGTACTGATTTAAATGATCTAAAAAAAGTTTCCTGCCATGCTTTAGATTATGACGAAGCTAATCAATATATTGATTGGGCGACTAAAGATGCTACAGTTCAATATAATCAAGACTTAAAAAAATATTTATTAGCTAAAATCCAATATTTTATTCCATATTTTTTAAATATAATTTTTGACGAAGTTGATAAGAAAGCAAGAAAAAATAATAAGATTGACATAACCGAGAGTGATATTGATGATGCTTTTAATGTATCAATAAAAAATAATGATCACTTCGAAGATTGGAAAAAAAGACTATCAGATTATTTACCAGCTGAAGATTATACTTATGCCAATAAAATTCTAACACACATAGCTCATAAGAACAAAATTCCAATTCAAAAAATCCATGACTTTGCTATAACATATAATAAAAAAGATGATTTTATGGATATTATCGATGAGTTAGAAAAAGATGGATATATTGTAGAAAATAAGAAAAGTTATAGTTTTATATCACCATTTTTAAAAGAATTTTGGAAAAGAAAAAACCCCATTAATCATGAATAATGAAAATTTTAAAGCAGGAAATTGGTTTATTGATCAATTGAATCTTTATCAATCCGCTAATAGTGATTTTAAATCCGTCAAAAATAATTTTATTATTAGAGAAATGGAATTTGAGATTATAGCAAAATCATTACTTTCTAAAAAGATAAGTGATCCTTTACAACATGAACTTATTTTAGGTAGACGGGGAAGTGGTAAATCAACGTTGTTAAAACGAATAGAAATTGAAATCTGTGAAAATGCTAAACTAAATAAAAAATATATTCCAATTAATTTAGCTGAAGAGCAAGCAGGTGTCTATCGTTTATTTGACTTATGGGAACAAGTTCTCGAAGAGATAAAATATCAATTAAATATTGATCTTGTATTAACTGAATTTTCTGAATTTAATTCTAATGATGATTATACTAATTATTTGTATAGATTAATTCATGATATATGTAAGAAGTATAAGAAAAGAATTGTCTTAATACTAGACAATTTTGATAGAATAGTTGAGAATTTTATTGATGATGGTAATTTATTAAGAGAGACATTAATAAACTATAATGATATTCAAATTATTGCTGGAAGCACTAGAATGGATGAACATTTCTGGAGATATGATATGCCTTTTTATGAGTTTTTTAGGAGACATAGATTAGAGACATTAAGTAAAGAAGAAATATTAAAGTTACTTAATCATTGGAGTTCTTCTTTAGATATTCCGGAATTAAAAATTTACTTAGAAAGTAATATTGGAAAAATTGAAAATATAAGAATTCTTACCGATGGTTTACCGCGTACTTTACAATTTTTTATTCAAATGGTTTTGCAAAATACGGATTTAAATAGTTATGATTATTTAAAAAAAATAATGGATAACGTTACACCTCTTTATCAGGAACGATTAAATAGTTTACCGCCACAATTGCGAAAAACTGTATTGGAATTGGCATTTGTTTGGGAAGCTTGTACAACAAAAAAATTAGTCGAAAAGGTGAAAATGGAAAGTAAATTAATTTCAGCTAATTTAAAAACCTTAGTAGAGAAAGGAGTTGTTGATAGGATTGAAACGAGTAAAAAAAATCATTTATATAGAATTTCAGAACGATTTTTTAATATGTGGTTGATTATAACCCAAGGAAATCCTGAACAAAAAAGAAAAGCAAAATGGTTAAGTATTTTTTTGGAAAATTGGTATGATGCTAAAGATTTAAAAAAAATAGCAGGAATCCATATTCAGAATTTAAAAAATAAGGACATAACTTGGGATAAAGCATTGATTTTTTCAAAAGGTTTATGTCAAAGTAGATATATTTCTACTTTAGAAAGAGACAGTATTATAGAGCTTACAGAGAGAATTAGAGATACAGGTAATAACAGTTTTTTGATTGAATTACCAGAAAAATTCAATAAAATATATGATAATATTATGGAATTTTTAGAAGCTGGAAAGTATTCAAAAGCTTTAGATTTAATTAACGGTATTGAAAATGAGGAAGATGGGGTTAAGTTTAATTTACTAGGATATGTTTATGAAAAGCTGGACAATCCAATAAATGCAGAGAAATTTTATTTAAAAAGTATTAATAAGGATCATACGAATGCATTTTTTAATTTATCATTATTGTATTCGGATTTGAATAGAATAGAAGATGCTGAAAAATTTTATCTAAAAGCTTGTGAAAAGGGAATAAATATGGCTATGTATAATTTAGGAAATCTATACGTAAACCAAAATGAAAATAAAAAAGCAGAAAATTTTTATTTGTTAGCAATTGAAAATGGTGTTGTAGAGGCATATAATAATTTAGGGCTTTTATATTTTTATCAAAAAAAATATGATGAAGCGGAAGAAAATTATTTACTTGGGATAAAAAATAATGATATAAATTCAATGTTTAATTTGGCTATTTTATATAGAACTCAAGGGAAATATGAGGATGCAAAATTTTATTATCTATTGGCTTCTAAAAATGGAATAGATGTAGCACTTGATGATTTAGCTTTGATGTATGAAAAGATTGGAGATTTTGATAAAGCAGAAAAATATTATTTATTATCGATTAAAAAACAATATTTCGAGTCATTAGAAAATTTAGCAATATTGTATCACAAGCAGGAAAGATACGAAAAAGCAGAAAAGTATTACCTATTAGCAATAGAGAAAAAGAAAGTAAATTCTTTGAACAATTTAGCATATTTATATTATGAATTAAATGTTAAAAAAGAGGAATCTCTAAAGCTAATTGAAGAATGTGTAGAAAGTAAAAAAAGTACTATTTCTTTAGAAACCCAATTGATTGTCGAAATTTGGAATGGTATTTTTAGCAATATTGAAGAGAGGATAAATTCAATTGTATCGGAAAAAAAAGGAAATGATTTGGAAGATTTTTTATTTGATTTATTAGTTCAACAACAAAAAAAGATAGTTTTTCAATTATTCCAAAATCAAGATTTTGGTAAAATTTTGCAAGAAAAATATATTGTATTTTATTATGTAGTTTTGTTGCTAAATAATAATCAAGAGGAAAATCTCTCATTAAGAATTCCACCAGAATTAAAAGAAACAATTGATGATGTAATATTGCGTATTCATGAAAAAGAATATTTATATGATTATAAATAAAATAATTTTAGATTTTAAAAAGAATCTTACCCTATAAGATCATAACTTAAACAGGCAAGTTTCAATAAAAAAAAGCGCAAACCCTTTTAAAAAGTTTGCGCTTTTAAAATTCTATATAAAAGAAAAAGAAATCCTTTATTTCCCCTTCATCAATTTTTCTAAATATTCAACTTTATCTTTTTCAGCCTGAACCAAACGTTCATAAAGTTCCACAACTTTATCAAGAGGATTGAAGTTACAATGATTATTAGTTGTATTTCCCTGAGCACCATTATTAGCACTATTATCGTAAAAGTTATTAAAGAAATTAAAAACAGATTCTTCTGTAAAATTTTCAATAGCTTCTACCGTCACGCCAAGTGCTTTTGCAATTTGTACCAATTTTTCGAATTCAACAGTTTCGCTGGTTTCAATGCTTGAAATAGTCTGCTGGCTTGTGCCAATGGCATCCGCAAGTGCTCCTTGTTTCATTCCGCGAAGCTCTCTTATTCGGCTGATATTTCGGCCAATATTTCTGGGTCTGGTTTCTGTACTCATAATTCAAAGATATTTAAAATTTTTGACAAAAATAACTGTCCGTAAAATACAAGATCGATTTGATAAAATACAATTCGTGTTGTTTTTTGAAAAAGTAAAAATACTCTTTTTCTTACTTTAGTTAAAAAAACATTTTTAAAATTAACAAGAGAATTATATAAATAGAAAAAAACTTCTACATTTGCACCCGTAATAAAAAAAACAAAAATACAGATGATACTTTCAGTAAGACAATATTTTGATCACTTAGCAGGAAATCTTCCGGCTAAAATATCAGGATGTATCATGTATTTTTATGAAATTGAAATGTAAATTTTAGAGTTCAACTCAACATAAAATATAAAAGCGTCCTTATTTCGGGACGCTTTTTTTGTTTTTAAGCATTTCGATTTCGTTTAAAAAGCACTTCGACTTCGCTGAGTGTGACAAAAAGTTGGCGAGAATGACAAGAAAAATGATAAAAAATAAACCATAACTAAAAATAATTAAAAAAATAATTGACCAAATGTTTAATGCATAATCTAAATATTGAAATATAATCTTGAAAAGTAATCTGATGAGAGACAGTCATTTGATACAAAAAGGAATCTGCACCAGTATGCGGACAAGGATTTCTATGTTTTAATCTTAAGTATAACTATTTGGTAATCAGTAAAATAATTTTAAAAATGATTTGGATAATTGATTTTTTCGACTTTATCTTTGCCGAAGAAAATCTGAAAACAGAAATTCAAATATCAACAACAATTTCAAAATATAATACAACATATAAAATGGCTTTACATAACAACATATATAACACACAACTGCTAGACCCGAGATTCGATCTTGGACGTTTAACAACACAGGTGCATCAATACAGGCAATAGGATAGTTATATCATATTGAATTTATAAAGCACCTTTAACCGGGTGCTTTTTTTATGCCCAAAAATTAATGATTTTGTAGCTCAGCTGGATAGAGCGTCTGTCTTCTAAGCAGATGGTCGAAGGTTCGAATCCTTACAAAATCACTCGTTCTCTAGAAGGAACTGGCTCATTGGGGTTACTGGCTAACCTTCCCGACTGTCTCTCGGGAGAAACGGGTTCGACTCCCGTATGGGCCGCGAGTTTTGCCACGAAGGCACAAAGGCGCAAAGTTTTTTGTTTCACGCAGATTGAGCAGATTACTTAAGTAAAAACTTTGCGACTCTGCGACTTTGCGAGAGATTGACAAAGTATTGTAAAAAGAGCTGGCGAGCAATTTTCTCGCAAAGGCGCAAAGTCGCTAAGAAAAATAACCTTTGTGTCTTAGTGTCTTCGTGGCAGAACATAAAATGGTGTTTTTAGTTTATTAGGTAAAACCTCGGGCTGTGAATCCGAAGAACAGGGTTCGATTCCCGAAAACACCCAAAACTGGGAAGATAACGGTGGTTGTTTACCCGCCTTGGACGCGGGAGGTCGCAGGTTCGAATCCTGCTTCCCAGACATATGCAGGAATGGCGCAATTGGTAGACGCGGCTGACTTAGAATCAGTTTTTTGAGAGTTCGAGTCTCTCTTCCTGTACTATAGCCACAAAGGCACAAAGACGCAAACAGAAAACAAACTTAGTGTCTTAGTGCCTTGGCGGCAGAAAAATTTGAAGTTTAATTTAAACATTAAAGAATGAAAAAGATAAGCACATTGTTTGCTAAAGACCCAAATAACTTAGCAAGAGTAGTAAATAAAATCAATGCAGAAAATGCATGGGTAATAAACGGAGAAGCAATCGCAACCAGAAAATTTGACGGTACATCTTCGGCAATTATCAACGGAGAATTATACAAAAGATTCGACGCCAAAAAAGGACGTACGATTCCGGCGAATGCGATTCCGTGTCAGGAAGCAGATTTAATTTCAGGACATCACCCGCATTGGTTAAAATGTGATCGTTCAAAATCTGAAGACAAACATTTCTTCGAAGCATTCGACCGTTTAGAAGATAAAACAGACGGAACATACGAGTTATGCGGGCCAAAAGTTCAAGGTAACCCTGAAAATTTTGAGAAACATACTTTGGTAAAACACGGTTCTGAAATTCTTGATTTTGTAAGTCTTGATTTCGATGATTTAGAAAAAACCTTATCAGAAAATGATATTGAAGGAATTGTTTTCCACCACATTTCAGATGGAAGAATGTGCAAATTAAGAAAAACAGATTTCGGAATCAAACGCCTAAAACTAGAAGCCGTTTAAAAAGTAAAAACAAACCTGTTGAATGTAATTTGTAAAAAATATTCAACACATAGAGACATAGATTTAAAATAAGAGTAAAGGATACAAAAGAGAAATATATTTCTCTCACATAGCTAACTCTGTGTTTTTAACAAGTGAAACGCCTTTTTTAAGGCAGAAAAACTATGTCACTATGTGTTAAAATAATTACGTTCAACAGGTAAAACAAGTAACATTTAAAATTAAAAACGATGAAACAAAAATACAACCGAATAGCCCTTGTTGGAATTGAACAGGAAGAATATGACATTATAAAAGCCCAGTATTCAGGACATATTATCTGGCATCAGTCTATACCTAAAATCGTGGTTAAGGATGAGGTTTTGTATATGGAAAAATCGAATGGAGTTGGAATGTTACCTGTAGATAAAGTCGTCTATTACGGAATTTACGACAATGATTTTGATTTTATTTCAGGTCTTGCGATCTGGAATGGCGATTGTTATCCAAAGGCTTCAGCAATGCTGGACTGCCGTTTTAAAATTCCTTGTCTGGTAAAAGGTTTGTCTCTTTCAAGATTCAGTGCCCCACGCGGATTTATAAGTGCAGGCACTTCTGTCAACACAACTGGAGATACCATTGCAAAATGGGGAAACTGGCATTGTGGTGAAAACAAACATCGTTTTACCGGAGAATGGGAAAGCGAATTTACAGCAACCATTGAACCTTATTTTGAAGGTGATGCCGTTCGTATTATGATGATTGGCGATACCTATTGGCAGATAAAACTAGAAGGTGACGATTGGTTAAAATCAATCCATCCTGATAATGCCAATTTTATGCCTGTCGATCAGGATTTGTTAGAAGACACGCTTTATATCAAGAATGTTTTGCAGATGGATATGATAGGAAATGATTACATCGTTGCAAAAGACGGTTCTAAATATTTATTAGAAGTCAATCATATTCCCAATATAACCCGATTTGAAGAGGTTAGACAAGTCTATTTATCGACTGTAATAGAATGGATTAACTAAAAATTTTTACACTGCGCAAAATTACTGCGCAGTGTAATTTGAATATTTGTTCAAGAAAAATAATGGTTATGAAAACGATTAGAATTTATTGTAAAAAATGTAAAGAACAGCTAACTCAAAATTTAGTTGAAACAGAATCAAAACATTTAAGATTTGAAGATGGAACTAGAGCAATTAATTCAGGTAAATTTTCAATTTATGAAAACGAGAATAATGTTAAAGAAGTTATTGTTGCTATTGAGGATTATGAATTAAGAAATCATAAAGATTTGAGAAGATTTACAGGATGTTGTGGAAGTTCTGGAACGGATGGAATGAATAAGACTTGTAAAAATGGTCATGAAGTAGCAACAGAAGTTTCAGATTGCTGGACACCGCATTATATAAATTTCGATTTAAACAATATTATTATAAAAGAAGTTATAGATGATTATAATCTTAGAATAATGAAATTTTAAAAATATCAAACAAGCCCAGTTGCGTGTTTCTGTATAGCACCATTGTAGGGAACTTTCCGCGAAAGCGAATTATGTTTTTCTATGCAGCTTGGTTTGGAGGTTTTCGGGTGGTTTTCCAAAAAACTATTCATCGATCTATGGGTCATGGGTTCGACTCCCATTCGCAGCAATGCGATAGCTCAGTCTGGTTAGAGCAATAGAAGTTTACGCAGGTTCGAATCCTGCACTACTCCCGATGGGGTAGTTGGACGAGCGGTAAGTCAACTACAGACTGAAAATCTGTTTTTCCAGAGACCATCACTCTTAAAAAGATGACCAGAAAAAAAGCTGATTTGTCTTTGTCAGTGAAATTAGGATTTTCTCCCGAGGTTTCGGGACTAAAATTTCACACTCATGATAAAGCCAGTGCGAAAAGCAATGTTTTTTGAAATACTTGTTTTCTTCTCGATATGATTGTTAAGATGATTTGGGGATCGTCGCTGCAAAATACAATCGAAAACAATTCGGGTAAACAAATTACAAACTCTTCATCCGTTTTTTTCGGAGGAGAAAGACAAAGAGGTTTTTTTATTTAGAAAGAGAGAATAGAATAAAGAGAATAGAATAAAGAGAATAGAATAAAGAGAATAGAATAAAGAGAATAGAATAAAGAGAATAGAATAAAGAGAATCATTCTAATCTGACAAATCTGTGGCAAAAAAATAAACAAAGATTTTCACGTGTTTCATAACCTGAAACCTGAAACAAGAAAAACTTGAAACAAAAAACAACATGATAAAAAGAATTAAAATCGAAGCGTACCAAGTAGGTTTGCTTTTCGAAAACAGAAAATTAATTAAGGTATTAGAAGAAGGTTTACACTGGACTTTTGGAAACAAAAGCGTATTGATTTACGATATGAATGCCATTTTTCACGCTCCTTTTGAATTGAACATTTTATTGCAGAATGAAGTTTTGGCTTCAATGCTTGAAGTTGTTGAGGTTGCCGATAACGAGATTGTTTTACATTTCGTAAACGGAAACTTTAAAGGAACGCTGACTCCGGGAAGACATCCTTTCTGGAAAGGAATTGTAAAAAACGAATTCAAAAAAGCAGATCTTTCTAAAATTGAAATTACAGAAAACATTCCGGTAAACTTATTGGAACATAATCAATTGAAATACTTTGTTAGAAAATTTATTGTAGCAAGTAACGACAAAGCTTTGTTGTTTGTGAACGGAACTTTCGTTAAAGAATTAAAATCTGGAACGCATTACTTTTGGAACAACTCTATTACAATCGAAGTTAAAACAATCGATATGAGACAGCAGCAAGTAGAAATTTCAGGGCAGGAATTATTGACTAAAGATAAAGCAGGATTAAGAATCAACTTTTTTGTGAGATACCAAGTTGTGAATATCATGAAAGCTTTAGTTGACAACAAAGATTTTGAAAAACAATTGTATGTTGCCATGCAGCTGGCTTTAAGAGCTTTTGTAGGCGGATTAACTTTAGACGAATTATTGGCTAAAAAAGATACCATTGCCGAAGCTATTTTAGCAGAAGTAACCACTAAAATAGAAGATTTAGGTTTAACGATTTCTGATGCAGGAATTCGTGACGTAATCTTGCCTGGAGATATGAAAGAGATCATGAATCAGGTTTTGGTTGCCGAGAAAAAAGCACAGGCCAACAGTATTATGAGAAGAGAAGAAACCGCTTCAACAAGAAGTTTATTGAACACAGCAAAGCTGATGGAAGAAAACGAAATGTTGTGGAAATTGAAAGAGATGGAATACGTTGAAAAAATCGCCGATAAAATTGGAGAAATCACAATTTCAGGAAGTGGAAACGTAATTGGTCAATTGAAGGAAATCTTCGTGAAATAATGGAAAACCATCAACGGAAACGCTGGTGGTTTTAGTTTAAAAATAAAATTTAAAATGAATCAAAAAATATTTTTTACGTCAGACCATCATTTTGGTCATACAAACATAATTAAGTTTAGCGAGCGTCCGTTTGCTTCAGTAGAAGAAATGGATTCGGAACTCATTAAACGATGGAATGAAAAGGTGAGTCCGAGAGATATTGTTTATCACTTAGGTGATATTTCTCTGGCAAGACCAGAACGAACAAAAGAAATTTTAGACCAGTTAAACGGTTCAATTTTTCTGGTACAAGGCAATCACGATAAATCGGCTTTGAGTTATAAAAAGCGATTTGAGTGGATTAAAGATTACTACGAGTTAAGCGTTGAAGATGCAGATGCGCCAAACGGAAGACAGAAAATAATCTTGTTTCACTACGCCATGAAAGTGTGGAGAAGTTCATTTAGAGGAACATGGCACTTGTACGGCCACTCGCACGGTCATTTGTTTGACGATGAAACATCACGTTCTTTTGATGTTGGCGTAGACTGCCACAATTATAAACCACTTTCTTATGATGAAGTAAAAGCACTCATTATGAAGAAAGACTGGAAAGCTCCTTTTGGAGATAGAGAATTATAAAATATTTAAAAATTAGAAAAAATGAAAACTACAGATAAAATTATCATCATTGATTTAGAAGCCACATGTTGGCAGGGCGCGGTCCCGCAGGGCCAGCAAAACGAAATTATCGAAATCGGGTTAGCCGTTTTAGATTCTAAAACTGGACAAATTACTAAGAACAAAGGTATTTTAATAAAACCGCAGCGTTCGCACGTGAGTCCGTTTTGTACCGAATTAACGACTATAACTCAGGATTTACTGGATAAAAACGGAGTAAGTTTTGAAGATGCCATTAATGAGCTAATCGACGAATATAATCCCGATTTATATACGTGGGCAAGTTACGGTCAATACGACCTGAATATGCTTAAAAAACAATGTAAATCGTTTGGTATTTCATACCCAATGGGAGATGAGCATATTAATGTAAAAGAACATTTTGCCGAAAAGTTTGGTCTGCAAAGGTCAACCGGAATGAATGGTGCTTTACATATGCTGAATATTCCACTAGAAGGAACACATCACCGCGGAATTGACGATGCCAAAAACATCGCTAAGATTTTGCATTGGTGCCTTAAAAATTAGAATTTAATTTGTTAATCGCAGTTATAAAAGGATAGTTGATAGCTGCAGAAGGAAACTGCAGGTGTTTTTGCAGCTGTGGTTTCTCTTTTTATTTTAACACAATAAGTGCACATATTATTTGTGTTCAAAACAATTGCAAAAGTGAGAATAATATTTTGACAAACGCTCGTATTTAATAATATATTTGTCGGTATAGAGTATGCCAATACTGGGTTTCGATAAAATAATAATTTGATGCAAATGGCATAATTTAAAAATATGGATAAAACAAAAACACCTTTTTTAGATACTATTTATCATCTCAGAACCATCGAACAGGTTATTTTGTATGATAAACTTATAACGATTTCTGAAGCAGAAGAAACAGAAGCCGTTTTGTTTCTTGAAACAGAATACGAAAAGGAAATTTTAGAATACCCCGGAACAGCACCCGATTTTAATGCAGAAGCTGCTTTATGGGCTGCCAAAACGGTATATCTTGCCGCACAATTGTTATTGCACAGGGAACATAAAAGAGATGACCTTAATATACTTTTGCCAGATTATGCAGGAATACAAGATGCTTCGGCAATTATTTCGGCTGATCTTTGTCTTCGGTTTTTACCACAGATTGTTGGCGAAATAAAAAGATTAGATCCAGAAGATTTAATTATTGAAATTTTAGAAAAACATTTAACCCAATTTCATTATTCAGCCATTGGTTCTGAATTAGATATTGAAAATGTAAGTTTTGAGATAATCGAAGCAAATGATTGTTTGCTGCAGCTTTATATTGACAGGATTGTTCAAAGAAAATCCATAAAATGGGCACAGCCTGATTTTATAAAAAAGCAATTAGAAATAGGATTTGGCGATTACCAAAAACTATTCTGGTCACAACTTTAAAACAAGTAAACGAATAAAAAATAGAAGTAAACTAATGAATGCTACAGCTAAATTAAATGCCGTTTTAAAACATATTAAAGAAACTTTTGTTGGTAAAGATGAAATTATCGACCTTCTTGGGATTGGATTACTGGCAAGAGAAAATGCCTTTTTGCTGGGGCCTCCGGGAACGGCAAAAAGTGCTATCGTGAGATCATTGTCTAAAGGAATTGAAGGGGATAAAAATTTCGAATATCTGTTAACCCGATTTACGGAACCAAATGAGATTTTTGGACCTTTTGATATTCGAAAACTGAAAGAAGGAGAATTGATCACCAATACTGACGGAATGATGCCAGAAGCTTCAATGGTATTTCTTGATGAAATTTTTAACGCCAACTCGGCTATTTTGAATAGTTTGCTGATGGCACTTAACGAGAAAATCTTTCGCCGCGGAAAGGAAACTAAAAAATTGCCGGCATTAATGTTTGTTGGTGCAAGTAACCTTATGCCCGAAGATGAATCGCTAAATGCTTTGCTTGACCGTTTCCTAATTCGTATAAAATGTGATTATGTAGAACCAAACCTGCTGCATCAGGTATTGCTGGCGGGATGGAAACTGGAAGGATCTGCTGCTGAGGAAGTGCCGACAATTTCTGCAGCCGAAGTTCAGGAACTGCAAAAGCTCTGCCGCCAGGTAGATTTAACTGCAACCCGAAACGAATATGTAGATATTATTCACAGTCTTCGAAATACGGGAATTAAAGTGTCTGACCGACGTGCGGTTAAACTTCAAAACCTTATTGCGGCAAGTGCCTTAATGTGTGGCAGAAAAGAGTCAATAGTATCTGATTTCTGGGTTTTAAAATATATCTGGGACAACGAAGAGCAGATTGAAATTCTGGAAGGGATTATTAATAAAATTATCGAAAAAGATAATTCGACAGAAGCACATCCACAGGCTTTGTACAATAAAACACCAGATGCCGAAAGTGTGATGAAAGAAGTAAATTATCTAACCGAAAAATGGCAGGATGATTCGCTTTCTTTTGAAGAACAAAATGTAATAAAGGATAAACTGAGATACATTCAAACCCGCTGTGACTGGATTAAGGATTCAGAACAGAAAAAATATATACAGGAACATATAGAATCTTTGTGGCAGAAAATTCTACAAACTATTTAAAATGTATTTTCTAGAAATTAATAAAGAACATAAAGATTTTTTAGGTGCAGTACGACATTGGGAAAACCTCAAAATCGCTTTTGAAACAAATACAATCTGGATTAAGGATTTTTCGGCTGAACAGATAAATTCAGCCGAGATCCTGCAGATTCCGTATATCAAAATATACGAGCTAAAGAAAAATTTGCTGTTTGAGAAAAGGAAACAACTTCCTTCTAAAAAACTGCCTTCGGGATTGTTGTGGACGCCAATTTTGCGTGCTTTGCCAGTTTCGCAGCCAAAGTTCAATCACAACTTTTTTGGTATCAGCGATACGTTTCAAATAACTTTAAAACGTTCAGAAGAAGTCAAAGAAGCTTATGCTTTGCTGGTAGATTATGAGGAATTGAAATCCTATATAGAATTTGCACCAAAATTTCGACTTGAACCATTGCGATGGATTGTTATTGATAATAAAGCATTAATTATCGGAACTCCGTTACTGCCTTTAAAAGGTAATACGTTTTGGTTTAAAGAAGGTTTTTTAATGCCTTCGGGATATGATTTTGAATGGCATGTTTTAACAAAGACTTTGCAGGAAAAATTAAATCCTTTTCAGGAAAATCTAATACTGTGGAATAAGGATAACAGTTATTCTATAATTCCAAAAAACAATATTAAAGAACTATCAATTAGTTCATTTCGCTTAACTTTTTCATAAAATAAAAATGGAATTTCAAAGATATTTTCAATCGTTCACAGACTATTTTTGGGAATGGGATAATCAAATATTTTCTTCGGACAGTGTATTTGAAACCATCACAATTCCGAATGGACAGACTATCGGTTATGAGAAATTTGTCTTTGAAATTTTAGAATTTCTTTCAGAAAATAATTTTCCGCCATTCGGAACCCTTTTATTAGCCATTACGGCTACCAATCATGATAGCCAAGAAGCTATTGACAGGATTCATAATTGGGCAAAAAGCAGAGAAATAACCAAATCTTTTCCGGTAGAACATTCGTTTCGATTAGGCGCGAGTATTGGTTTTTTGAGACAGCTTTCGGCTCTGCCATTAGAATATAAAAGTGGTGAAAACAGGCTGAAAATGTTTCAGACCATTTTTGATGGATGTCATAACAGGATTTCAGCTGAAAAAGCAAAAAAGATTCTGGATGAATACAAAGAACACAGACATCATTTGGTTAGAGCAAGTGTAAAAGATCCTTTTAATGAAGCTAATTTCATAAAAGATTTTAGAACGCTGGCTTTATTAAAAACAAGGTTTCCAACGGTTCAGTCGATTTTGTATGCTATGGAAAATCTTCCGCATGAAAATTTGAATGATAAGCTGAAAGAGGAAATTTTAGAAGAGAAAAATCCATCTGATACTGCGAGTTTTGTAGATCAGCTTATTGAAGATAACAGGACATTTGAAGTAGGAAGCCTTATCAAACGATTGTGGTCAGGATTAAATATTCCGCTGCACCATAATCATCCGAGTGAACAGCCTTTGGGCGGAGTTTCGGATTTGACAAACAAAGGTGATTTTGATAAACTGGTAATTTCTGAATTTGCTTATGACGATGACATTTTTATGTCCAGAATTGCAAACAATGAAGCCCTTTATATTCAAAGAGAAGTACCGCCGCAGTCAGATAAGTTTGAACGCATTTTGTTAATCGACAGCTCGCTAAAAAACTGGGGAAATCCTAAGATTTTGTCGTTTGCTTCGGCAATTGCGATTGCAAGGCACCCGAAGACTGATATCGCGTGCAGAGTTTTTATTTTTGATCAGGATTTTAAGGAAGTATCTTTAGAAAACATTCATGACGTAATTAATGCGCTGGGTAGACTTAGTGGTAAACTGGATTGTTCAGACGGACTTGAATCATTTTTTCTGCAAAATAAAATCAGCAGTAAAAATCAGGAAGTGTTTCTTTTTTCTTCACAAGACAGTTTGAAACTAGCTCGAATGCAAAACATCATAAGTAATTATTTTACGGATATAAAGTATGTTTTTGAGATGGAGATGGAAGGCATCAAAGTATATAAAAACCAAAATAAAGGCAGAAAAATGCTCCAGCATATTATAATGCCTTTAGATGAATTATGGCAAAAAGAAAAGCAGAATTTGCCTCGCAGAGTAAGAGATGGAGAATTAAATGAGTTTCCGATTTTGTACCCGGTAGAAAGAGGTTATCAAAATATTTTTCATTATGAAGAGGATTTTTATATCTATTTGAATGGAAGTTTATTCTTGTTTGTCAGTAATACGTTTGATAAAGGATTCAAAAAGATTGCTTCAAATCTTCCTTTTGAAAACGGAGAGTTTGCCATAAGAAGAAATAATAAGGGACAAAAACTTTTGTTTTGTTATTACAACAATGACTTAGTCCAAAATGCAGGTATAATAAATCTGGAAACACAGGAATTAAGAACTGAAACAGTATCTTATAATGAAGACGAAGAAAAAAAAATCAAGGCATTTGTATTCAACAGGCAATTTTATTTAAGTGATTATACATCATATTGGAACATTGGAACCGATTTTAAAATGCAGCATTCTACAAGTAGTTTGGTAAAAAGTGCTTTCGATGATTATTCAGAAAAACTTAATTCTTTCATAAGTAATTTTATGCAAAGTAGATTTAAATACAGCACTATAAAAAGACTAAAAGGTTTATCTATTGTAGAGGATAGTATCGAAATTAACGGATTTAACCTAACACATTTTGAGTTTTCTAAAAGAACTTACTATTCGAGTATAGTCAGACAAAATGCGATACGATTTGATGAAAAAGTAAATCTTATTTTGAAAAACAAAGGTACATCAGTTTTAGATCTTGTTAAAACGATGAAACTGCAGACAGGTAAATCTTTGGCTGAGAGTAAAGCTATAGTAGATGCAGAATTTGGTGTTATTTTAAATGATGTAACAAAAAAAGAGGCAGAAGAATTGAAGAAAACAATCGAAAGTAACGGAGCAGTTTGTTATATGCAAACCTTGTCTTTTGAGTCTAAAGATGGCAGTAAAGTAACTAATAAGGACGGGATTCTAATATTTGAAAGTAGTAAAGAAGCAATACCCACATTTTATATTCCTTTCATAATAAACGGAAGAACCATTATGGCGACAGAAAGTGAGTATTCCGGAAACGATTATTTTATTTCAGATTCTGTTCTGGAAAGTATAAAAGAGAAAGAATTTCTCGAAAAATATTTGGAGCCATTTATACAAAATGTAAAACAGCATGGAACTTAAACTTAGAATAAATTCTAAAAATACGTTTCCGAAAGGAGGGATTTTTATAAAAAGTGCATTGCCAAAGGTTTGGCTTCAGGAAATCCAGAATATCGGATTAGCGCTCCATTCGGTTAAAGCTTTTCCAGTTCCCGGAGTTAATGCAAACGAATTATTCGGATGCTTATTGGTTTTAGATCAGCGTTCGACTAAAATATATACTGTTGGAAAAAATAATTTCTGTCAATTGATAGAAAACAAATTGTTTATTCCAGAAAATACGATTGTGACTCCTCAGTTAACAAAAGAGGAGTGGCACAATCTGTTTTTAGAGAACTATCATTTCATGCATCCTGAAATTGGTTTGGTTGAATTAAAAGAAGAGGTTTCATGGATCAATTTACTCGAAGCTCCGGCTTTAAGAAATATTGATATAATAGAACCTTCAAAAACGATTCATATTCCGCAGTTTATTTCGTCAATGCGTTATGAAGCAGATACGGAGAAAATTTTAGAAGCAATTGAAAATCCATTTTCAGAAGAAGATGCCATAAAAGAATTGCCTTTTGATTTGCAGGAATTGATGAATGGTAATCAAAAAGAAATGGATAAGTTTTTGGAGTTTTTTGATAAAAATCCAGAATTGGCTTTAAAAATGGCTATTCCACTAGATACTTTAGGAACCGCAAGAGGCGGTAATGACGGAAGGTTTTCTTTTGGAGAAAATAACTATGGCGGAGGTTCTTTTGCAGGAAGACAAACAAATACTTTGAATAGATCTGGATCTGACAGCCAGCCTTTTGTGGTTGCTTTCAAGATAATTTTTGTACTGGTGATTTTGTTTAATTTGAAAAGATGTGATTTTAGCCGTACTAATATTAGTGGCGATTCATCTCTTATTTTGGTGGTTATTGTGTTCGCAATAGGTTTAATTATTGCACTGGCACTTATCAATAGTAGTTCTTCCCGTTCATCTGTGAGTTATTCACAACCGCAAAGATCATCAGGATCAGGAAGTTCAGCTTTAATTGATTCTGAAAGGTTTGCCAGTATACAAAGCCGTTATGAAAAACTAGCCCAGGAATTTGAAGACAGGAAAGACTATACTAAAGCGGCACATATTTATATGAAGCTGCTTAAAAATCGTTATAAAGCAGCAGAAGTTCTTGAAAAAGGAGAATTGTATAGCGAAGCGGCAGCAATTCATTTAAAGTATTTAAATAATAAGCCAAAAGCTGCTGAGTGTTATGAAAAAGGGCATGTTTATAAACAGGCAATCGAATTGTACAGAGAACTTAACCAACATGAAAAAGTTGGCGATTTGTACACGATTTTAAAAGACAAACCAGAAGCTGATAAATACTATGGCAGAGTAATAGAGGAATATAAGGGAAATGGACAATACGTAAAAGCATCGTTTATTTACAAGGATAAAATCAAGAATATAGACGAAGCACAAGAAGTACTTTTAACAGGCTGGAAAAATAAAAAAGATGCAGCCAATTGTTTGAATAACTATTTTGCAAATATCAAACCGACAAAGAAATTATCCGGAGCAATCACATCAATTTATAATGCTGAGGTAACAAATGAGAATTCTGAATTGTTTTTACAGGTCATGAAACAGGAGTTTAAAAAGCATCAGGATTTAGAGGAACTCACTAAAAATATTGCCTACGAAATTGTAGCCGATAAAATTAGTACAAAACCAGAAATTGCTTCAGAATTAATTTCTTTTAATCCAAAGAACAAATCAATGATTAAAGATGTAATGAAGTATAAGCTTAAAAAGAAATAGAATTTTATAGTACAATTAAAAAAGGCTGTCTTATTAAGACAGCCTTTTTCTTTGGTTAAATTATTTTGATTAATTGTGATTATAGATTTTAGCGTAAAGATCTTTATAGATTTCTTTAATGATTTTACGTTTTAATTTTAGAGTAGGAGTAAGCTGTCCGCCATCAATAGACCAAACATCTGGAGTAAGCTCAAAACGTTTGATTTTTTCCCAATGTCCAAATTTCTCGTTGATGCCTTCCACTTCTTCATCAATACGTTTAATAACGTCTGCATTTGAAGCAATTTCTGCATTAGAATCTCCTACATTAATTTTATGGATTTTAGCCCATTCTTTTACAAATTCAAAATTTGGCTGAATAAAAGCTGCCGGCATTTTTTCACCTTCACCAACAACCATAATCTGCTCAATAAAACGAGATTGTTTCATTGCATTTTCGATAAGTTGAGGTGCGACATATTTACCGCCAGACGTTTTAAACATTTCTTTTTTACGATCTGTAATTTTTAAGAAACCTTCGCTGTCAATTTCGCCAATATCTCCCGTGTGGAAATATCCGTCTTGTAAAGCTTCAGCTGTTTTTTCTTCATCTTTAAAATAACCCAACATTACGTTTGGTCCTTTACAAAGAATTTCTCCGTCTTGTGCAATCTTAACTTCAACGTTGCGAATTACTTTTCCAACAGTTCCAATTTTAAAACCTTTGTTTCTTTGATCGTTAACCGCAATTACCGGAGAAGTTTCAGATAAACCGTAACCTTCCATAACCGGAATTTCTGCAGCAGCAAAAACTCTTGTTAAACGCGGTTGTAAAGCGGCACTTCCAGAAACCATTAAATCTAAATTTCCTCCCAAACCTTCTTTCCATTTACTGAAAATAAGTTTGCGGGCAATTTTTAGTTGAAACTCATACCAAAAGCCATTTGCTCCGTATGGTTCATATCTTAAGCCCAAATCAATAGCCCAGAAAAACAGTTTTTTCTTGATACCTGTTAATTCAGTTCCTTTTGCGTAAATTTTATCGTAAACTTTTTCTAAAAGCCTCGGAACAGCCGTCATAACTGTTGGGCGAACTTCTTTTAAGTTGTCACTGATTTTATCAATCGATTCTCCAAAATAAACCGAAACCCCATAATATTGATAAATGTATAAAATCATTCTCTCAAAAATATGGCAGATTGGTAAGAAGCTCAATGCAGTGCTTTTTCCCGGATCAAACGGAATTCTTGGCGCACTGTCTAAAACATTCGAAACAATGTTTTTATGAGAAAGCATAACGCCTTTTGGTCTTCCGGTAGTTCCAGAAGTATAAATAATAGTAGCTAAATCATCCGTTTTGATGCTGTCTTTTCTGGCTTCAACTTCACTTTGATTGCTGTTGTCTTCTCCTGCTAATAATAAATCAGACCAATGTTTACAGCCCGGAATTTCATTAAAAGAATAAACTTCTTTTAAAGTAGGAACGTTAGCTCTAATAGCTTGTACTTTTTGATATACTTCATCATCAGAAACAAAGCAATAGATACTTCCGCTATGGTTTAAAATATATTCGTAATCTTCCTCAGCAATAGTTGGATAAATGGGAACATTTTGCGCACCAGTCTGCAAAATACCAATATCCATCACATTCCATTCGGTTCTGTTATTTGAAGTAATTAAGGCAATTTTATCATCTTTTTGAATGCCCATGCGCAATAATGCTCTCGAAACGGCATTAGCTTTTGCAATATATTCTGCGCTGGATGTTTTTTCCCAGACTCCATTTTTTTTAGTTGCAAGTGCAACCGGAAGGTTATAAGTTTCTTGTTGATAATAGGGAAAATCAAAAAGTCGTGTGATTGAAACCATGTTTAATATATTGAATTTTACTGCAAATTAAATAAAAATAAGGTATGATTTTTTATTTTATGGAATTTTATGGGAAAATTTATAGAGACTATTAAAAATTTACGAAAACGTTTTCTTTTTTATAGCAAATATTCCCAAAAACCAAGAAAAATTTAATTTGCGAGGAAGTTTTAAAAGACTATTGTACGTTATAATCTTCGTATTCTTTTACTCTTTCACCCATTAAGAACATTTTTTTCTTAACAAAATGAATGGAGAATTGAGAATAGAACCATTCGTTACCTTCAACTGGCCTGTACCAAAATGTATAAGACTTACTGTTGAAACCTTCTTTAAAGACCGGAGTTCCTTCTTCAGTACATTCAATTCCCCAATTGATTTTTTGCTTGCTTAAATCTTCGGCCTGAATAGAACCTGTTCCATCAGGATTTAAAACGGTAACAGGCTGTTTTAAACCAATAGGAGCATAAGTTCCCTGAACAGGAAAGCCAATAGTGGTCGTGATATAACGCTCTTTTGAATTGTGGGTTATTACATTTACTTCAGCTTGTGAGTATGATTTTGAGGCAGCAAAAAATAACGTAATAAGTAATAAATGTACGGCTTTCATTTCTATGTAGGTTTAAAAGTGTTCTTTGGCATTTATAAAAATCAGCGGCTAATTTTTATGTAGCGAATATAACTTAAATTTTGATTAAAACAGAAGAATTTGATTCAACTAAAAAATACCGTGTTTTTCCCCTTTTAAAAACAGTAGATTACCTTGTTAATTTAGATTTGGCTTATTCTATTTTTACCCGAATTAAATGCGGAAGCCGAAAAGCACATAGAGTAGGCACTAATCAACCAAAATAATTATGGAAACTGCCTTCTATTTAGCAATGGGCTGGTGCGGTACCAAATATCCAGGCTGGTGGAAACGCTTTTGGAGAAGCCCTCCGCCGCCTCCGGATCCGGAACCGTGGTGGACTATTGTATTAATTGGAATAGGACTGGTTGCGGGAGCTGCCGGCGGCTTATTCTTTAGTAATGCAATTGCAGAAATTCAATTTTTTGCAGGCCAAAATGCAGTTGCCTCAGGGCTATTTGCATTTGGAGCAGCCAATGTCATAACCGGAATTGCATCAGCATTTAAAGACTAAAAAAAAATGCCTCGATTTAGGGATAGCGTCGGGGTATTTTTATTTTATTTAAAGACTAAAAAAGCATTTTAAGATTATAAAAATCGCCACGAATTACACGAATTTTCACGAATTAATTTTTATTTACCAGCATTAACGGAAAATAAACAATCATTTTAATCCTTTAATCTGTGGCTATAAAAAAAGAATTAGTGAAAATTCGTGTAATTCGCGGCAAAAAAAACGCCCGATAAAATTCGGGCGCTTTAATAAAAATATATTTTTAGTTTTTCTCAATCCATTTTCTGGCATTAACAAAAGCTTCGTGCCAAGGCGAAACCTCGTCATTTCTGTCTTTTGGATAATGTGCCCAGTTCCATTGGAAAGTTGAACGCTCAATATGAGGCATCATAACCAAATGTCTTCCCGTTTTATCACACATCATTGCCGTGTTATAATCAGAACCATTAGGGTTTGCAGGATAACCTTCGTAAGCGTATTTAGAAACAATGTTGTATTGATCTTCTGAATAAGGTAATTTAAATTTACCTTCTCCGTGAGAAACCCAAACTCCTAAAGTACTTCCTGCCAATGTCGATAACATAACAGAGTTGTTTTCCTGAACTTTTACAGATGTAAAGATACTTTCGTGTTTTTGGCTCTCATTGTGCAATAGTTTTCCATGAACTTCATGCTCCGGATTGATAACTTCCAATTCCATAAACAATTGGCATCCGTTACAGATTCCAACAGATAAAGTATCTTCTCTTTTGAAGAAATTATCCAAAGCTGTTTTTGCTTTTTCGTTGTATAAGAAAGCTCCAGCCCAACCTTTAGCAGAACCTAAAACGTCTGAGTTAGAGAATCCTCCAACAGCACCAATAAACTGAATATCTTCAAGAGTTTCACGACCAGAAATTAAATCGGTCATGTGAACGTCTTTTACGTCAAAACCTGCTAAGTACATTGCATTTGCCATTTCACGCTCAGAATTACTTCCTTTTTCACGAATAATAGCTGCTTTTGGCCTCTCGACTCCGCTCGAGATGACAGGCGCTTTTCCTGTAAAGTGCGCAGGGAAAGTATAATTTAAAACCTGATTTTTATAGTTTTCAAAACGTGCCTGAGCTCTTCCGTTTTTAGATTGTTTTTGATCTAATAAATAAGAAGTTTCAAACCAAACGTCACGGTAAGTTGGAATATCCAATTTATAATCTCCAAATTCCAAAGTTGCAGTTTGTTGAACTGAACCAATTTTGAAGAATTCGATATTATTAGCTTTCAATTTAGCTTCAACAGTTGTATCAGATTTAGCTTGGAATACGATTCCGATGTTTTCAGCGAAAAGGATTTTCAATAAGTCTTTTTCCGCGAAAGCGCTGAAATCAATTTTAGCTCCAAGATTTACATCAGCAAAACACAATTCTAATAAAGTAGTGATTAAACCACCGCTTCCGATATCGTGTCCGGCTAAAATTTGGCTTTCGCCGATTAATTCCTGAATTGTGTTAAAAGCATTTTTGAAGAAAGAAGCATCTTTTATAGTAGAAGTTTCATTTCCGATTGTATTTCTAATTTGTGCAAAAGATGAACCTCCTAATTTGAAATCATCCTGAGACAAATTGATATAATAAATAGAATCTCCGTTTTTCTGTAAAACCGGTTCCACTACTTTTCTAATATCTGTACAGTTTCCTCCAGCCGAAATAATAACCGTTCCCGGCGCGATTACTTCGTCATTTGGATATTTTTGTTTCATCGAAAGTGAATCTTTTCCTGTCGGAATATTGATTCCTAATTCAATTGCAAATTCCGAACAGCCTTCAACAGCAGCATACAAACGAGCGTCTTCACCTTCGTTTTTACAAGCCCACATCCAGTTTGCAGATAATGAAATTCCTTTTAAACCATCTTTAATTGGCGCCCAAACAATGTTTGATAAAGATTCTGCGATAGCGTTTCTACTTCCCGCAACCGGATCAATCAAAGCAGCGATAGGAGCGTGCCCAATAGAAGTTGCGATTCCTTCTTTTCCTAAATAATCCAGAGCCATAACCCCAACATTATTTAAAGGCAATTGTAACGGACCTGCATTTTGCTGTTTCGCTACTTTTCCTCCAACACAACGGTCAACTTTGTTCGTTAACCAGTCTTTTGAAGCAACAGCCTCTAAACGTAAAACGTCTTTTAAATATGATTCAAAATCTCCTGCGTTGTAAGCAACATCAGCATATTTTCTATCGATAGTTTTGTCTGTCATAACCGTTTTAGGAGAACTTCCGAAGAAATCTTCTAAAGCATAATCCATCGGTTTTGAACCATTTGATTTTGATTCAAATGTAAAACGGTGATCTCCCGTTACATCTCCAACCTGATACATTGGCGAACGCTCTCTGTCGGCAATTCTTTGTAATGTATCAATATCTTTTTGACCAATAACCAATCCCATTCTTTCCTGAGATTCGTTACCAATAATTTCTTTTGCAGAAAGAGTAGGGTCTCCAACCGGTAATTTGTCTAAATCAATTAAACCTCCAGTTTCTTCTACCAATTCAGAAAGACAATTTAAGTGTCCTCCAGCTCCGTGATCGTGAATCGAAACAATTGGGTTATTGTCGCTTTCTACTAAACCACGAATGGCGTTTGCAGCACGTTTTTGCATTTCAGGATTTGAACGCTGAATTGCATTTAATTCGATTCCTGAACCGAAAGCTCCAGTATCTGCAGACGAAACCGCAGCACCACCCATTCCGATTCTATAATTTTCTCCTCCAAGAATTACGATTTTATCGCCTTCTTGTGGTTTCTTTTTAATTGATTGATTCAGTTTTCCGTATCCAATTCCTCCCGCTTGCATGATTACTTTATCGTAACCAATTTTACGGTCGTTTTCTGAATGTTCGAAAGTTAAAACAGAACCTGTAATTAACGGCTGACCAAATTTATTTCCAAAATCAGAAGCTCCATTTGATGCTTTGATTAAAATATCCATTGGAGTTTGGTACAACCATTTTCTTTCTTCAAGAGCATTTTCCCATTTTCTGTCATCCTGAGCGGAGTCGAAAGACTTTAAACGAGAATATGAAGTCATGTAAACCGCAGTTCCTGCTAATGGTAACGAACCTTGACCTCCAGCTAAACGGTCACGAATTTCTCCACCAGAACCTGTTGCAGCTCCGTTGAAAGGCTCAACAGTTGTTGGGAAATTGTGTGTTTCGGCTTTTAATGAGATAACCGAATCAAATTCTTTTATTTCGTAAAAATCAGGTTTGTCTGCCGATTTTGGTGCAAATTGCTGCACTTTTGGTCCTTTTACAAAAGCAACGTTGTCTTTGTAAGCAGACACTATATCGTTAGGATTTTCCTGAGATGTTTTTTTGATTAATTTAAAAAGAGAAGTTTCTTTTTCTTCACCGTCAATAACAAAAGTTCCGTTGAAGATTTTGTGACGACAGTGTTCTGAATTGGCTTGTGAGAAAGCAAAAATCTCAGAGTCAGTTAACTTTCTTCCTAGTTTAGTCGAAAGATTATTTAAATATTCAACTTCTTCTTCGCTTAAAGCTAAACCTTCTACTTTATTGTAAGTGGCAATATCATCAATTTCCAGAATTGGTTCCGGCTGAATGTTGATAGTGAAAATTTCCTGATCTAATTCATTGAATTTTTGGAAAAGCATCGGATCAAAATCAGTAAAATTTTCCGTTGCCGGGTGAAATTCTTCAATTCTGATAATGCCCGGAACACCCATATTTTGAGTGATTTCTACAGCATTTGTACTCCAAGGTGTGATCATAGTGGCGCGGGGACCAACAAAAAAACCCGTCAGTGCGGATTTTTCGATCTTATTAGAGTCGGCAAAAAGCCAGTTTAATTTTGAAATGTCTTGAGCTGAAATTTCGTTTTGCGTTTGTACGGCAAAAACAGTTTTGCTTTGGTTTTCAAAGAAATGGATCATTGTGATGTGTAGTTTGTTGTATTGAGCTGCAAATTTAGTGTAAATAAATAGTAAGCACAAATTTGATAACAAACTCTTTTAAAAAAGATGGGTATTTTTTTACCATGTGTAGAGGCGCACAGCAGTGCGTCTTTTGGCATGTAAGGTTTTCTTGAAAAAGGAAAGTGTTTTAATCTCGCAAAGGCGCTAAGACGCAAAGTTTTTTTGTTTCACGCAGATTTTGCAGATTGAGCAGATTTTTTTGGGTAGAGTTATCAATAAATCTGTGTCAATATTTATTAAATTTTTAATCTGCTATATCTGCAAAATCTGCGTGAAAAAAAAATTTTTTATCAGAATTTAGAGGCGCACAGCAGTGCGTCTTCTTGTATGCAAAGTTTTTTTGTTTCACGCAGATTCAGCAGATTATGCAGATTTTTTTGGGTAGAGTTATTAATAAATCTGTGTCAATATTTATTAAATTTTTAATCTGCTTTATCCGCCAAATCTGTGTGAACAAAAATATTTAGTTGATAACTATCTTTTTAATTATAGTTTTTGAATCTCTTGTAATTTTAGCAATATAAATTCCGCTTGAAAGATGACTTACAGATATTACAGAATCTGATGCGTTTTGTTTTTCGAAAACTTTTTGTCCTGAAAAGGAAAGGATTTCTATCGAATAAGGAGAATCAGAATTGTCTAAAACAATATTAAAAATTCCGTCAGAAGGATTTGGGAAAACCACAATTTCATCTGAAAGTTCTACCACTTCTTCCTCAATTGGTTTCGCTATTTTGCTTGCTAAATTGTTACAAGTATCTTGTGTAAATGAGTCCCATTGTGAACTTAAATTGAATGTCGTACTTGGAGAAGTTACTGTTGATTTTCTTCTTAAAGTAACATCTATAGCAAAATTAGCTGTTCCTCCATTAAAAGTTCCGATGACGTCAATTAGAACTCCATTTTTAAATAAACCTACGGCGTCATTTCCGTTAAAAGTTAATTCAGTTGCCGTTGTTGAAATGTTAGCAGAGCTTGGAGAAAAACAGCTTGAAGAAATAGAACTGTTTACAATTACAAATTTGCTTCCTGTTGTTAAAGTTCCGCTTAAAGCTAAACCTGTACTCCATGAACCAGCACCATTGGTTTGTTTTTTAATAGTATAAGCAGACAAACTAACAGAACTTCCTGTATTGTTTGCAATTTCTAAAGCTTTGTTATTTCCAGAACCTTCAATGTATTCAGAGAAAAGCAAATCTGTAGCAGTTCCTGTTCCGCTGCTGTTGGTTGTAACCGAAATAGTATTGCTTGATGCAGAAGCATTTCCGGCTGCATCTTTTGCTTTTACATAAATAGAATAAGCTGTAGAAGCTGTTAAACCTGTAATTGTAGCCGTAACTCCAGATACAGTTGTTTTTAAAACGCTATTTGCATAAACATCATAACCAGTTACTGCAACATTATCTGTAGAAGCTGTCCACGAAAGTGAAATTGAAGTTGCTGTTTTTGATGTTGAAGCCAAACTTGTTGGAGTAGTTGGTGCCTGAGTATCTCCAGAAGGAGTTCCGCCCCAAATTTGATTTACATATTCCGGATGATCGATATATGGATTTCTATTATTTTGACGTGCATAAATGGCATTATTTCTTGCAATTTCTCTCGCGCTTACAGGATCTTGTGCATTCCAAGCCAAAAGCAGATTTAAGAAAGCTGTTGTAAAAACTTTATTGCTTGAACCGTCAAACATTGCATAAGAATATCCGGCAACAGTATTTTCGTAGCGAGTTGCAAAATAAAAATACATTCTGGCAATATCTCCTTTAAAAGCATTGATAGGTTCAAAAACAGTTCCTGAATATCCAGAAACAGAACTTGATCCTAATTTCCCTCCATTTTGAGAAGTATAAGTTGCAGAACTTACCGTTCCGTGCGGGTAGTTAGAACGTATTCCGTTTACTTTTCCATCTGTTGGAGTTATAAAATGTGCATCGGCAACCATTGGCGACTGCTCATTAAAAACAGATTGTGGAATAATATGCTCTCTGTTATAGCAATCGCCTTCAACGGAATAATTTCCACAACGCTGTGTACTTCCTGTGCTGTAATTGTATGGATCTGTTCCTGATGGATTTTCAGAATACATGTCTAATACTGTTCCGTCATTTTCGTAAAAATTGTCAACGTCTGATGTTTGGTACGTGGTATATAAACCAGCATATCCATTATCAGTATGACCTTTAATAATGTTGTACAATTGAGTTTTTAAAGTATAACCTGTTCCGGTTGCGGTGTTGTAATAACCAGAAGGAATTTGGGCAAAGCCAATCGTAACAGAAAGCAATAACAGTAAAAAGTAATTTTTTTTCATAAAAATAGGGGGTTAAGTTTGGTTGTAATACTTTTTAAAGTTCTGGATTTTAGAATTTTAAATAAGTATTGTAGCAAATCTATTACTTTTATGAATACGAAACGTTAAGCGATGTTTAATTTTGAGGTATATTTTCTTACTGTTGAATTTACTGCCGCGAAGGCGCTAAGGCACGAAGTTTTTTAATCTCGCGAAGTCGCAAAGTCGCAAAGTTTGATTTGTAAGTAAAGCAAAAAATCTTTGCGACTTAGCGAGCAAAATTCACACAGAACTTAAATCTCTTATATCACTTATATGGTTTAAAAACTTTGCGTCAGTGCCTTTATGACAAAACTTCTATTTAGGGAAATCTTTACTTTGATAAGCACCCAAATCTGGGGGAGAAGTTCTGGTAGTTCCTAAAATGTCTAACAGAATTACATACGCCGGATTCCCTTTCGCGAAAGCGGCAGAAGTTTTATCAATATTCAGCTGATTTTTAGAAACATTATAAAATTTCGGATTTACGTTTACTATAATATTGGTGTAATGTTCTGTATCAGTTTTAAATTGATAATCAGGATTTGTTGTGCTTCCAAATTTCAACAGACAGTTATTTAACTGATAAACAAAAGCAGCACTTGCATTTTTTTGTAAATTGAATTCATTCGTGCTGGAACCATAAATAATACAATTATTGAAAGTCGCCTGTGTCAACGGATTTGTTTCTGGAGATGCTCCGGCTAAACTATTACTTAGGGTAACTGCAAAATGCGAACTGCTTTGCCAGTTATTATTAAAGGTACAATGTGTAAAGCTGTAATTTCCGCCGTAAACACAAGATAAACCTGCAATTCCGGCATAATTGATTACGATATTTTCACCGTTGATGTGGGCATTTTGGGCTAAAATTCCGTATTCGACACAATTATAAATCTGTGTATTTTTGATTTCAATTGTATTTAACTGATTTTTAAAATCCAAACCAACAATGGCATTTTTTAAAGTCAAATGATTGATTGAGTGGTTTGTACTTCCGTTTGCAAAAAGAACAGATTTCCATTGTCCCGGAATATCAGAATAAAGAGATTCTAAACGATCGCCTTCAAAAATAACTTCGTTTTCGAGTTTCTCAGTTGTCGATGCAGTTCCGTTAACTTGAAGAGTAGCTTTATCTCCAACATACAAACCAGAATTAGCATGAAAATGCACTCTGGCACCGGCTTCAAAAGTTACCGCTTTATTTTCTGGAACTCCGGCATAACCGTAAATAACGTATGGTTTTTGTTTGGTAAAAATCAATTCATTTCCGTTTTCAGGATCATTTTCTTCGAGATAAAACCCGTCGACATCTTTACCTTCAATCTGTATTTTTTCTTTAGTTCCGTCGGCATTTTGCTTTGGAAATAAAAATACAGCATCCTGAATTAATGTTACCAAAGCCACTTCCTGAAGATTGGCACCGCTGTCAAACTGAATTTCATCGGTATATAAAAAATCAGTAGGATTAGCATCTGTAATATCTGCTGTTGTTTCTATAAAAATATACAAACTGTCTTTGGCTAAAAGTGTAACATCTTTAAAAATCTTTCCGTTGTTGCCGCTCATTCCGTCAACCGTCATTCGGTATTTTGAATTTAAACCTTTTTTTAGCTGTACAATTGGAATCGAAATATCGTTTTTACTTCGGTTGTAAACCTTAAGCTGATACGTGCTTGAACCAATGTTTTTAAAAACAGTATCTAAATAAACGGTGTCTTTTGAAAACTTTAAATCTCCGGTACTGACAACGGTATCAAAATCAGTTCGGCAGGAACTAAAAGCTAGAATTATTCCGAAAATAAAGAGTACAAAGTATTGACGCATATTTGTTTTATTTTTTGCCACAGATTAAAAGGATTAAAAAGATTTTTTTTCGCCATGAATTGCACAAATTTCTGCGAATTTTAATTTGTGAAAATTTTTGCAATTACTTCGTCTGTCCCTTCGGTCGAGTCGTGGCGGTATATTTTTAAATCCTTTTAATCTGTGTAATCTGTGGCAAAAAAAACTTCCAGCCAAAGATTGATGTTTGATTGTTTTTGTAAAAATAGCAAAAAACTTACATGTTTGAAGTTTAATTTTAGAATATGATTTTCGAATTTGTATCTCATCTTTTCTTTAATTTTACGATTTTAAAGTCCATTTTAATGAATTATACAAAAGAACAAATTATAGCGTACTGCAATGAGTTTTCTAAAAACACTTTGATGGAAACGCTAAAAATAGAATATATCGACGCTGGGGAAGATTTTTTAACTGCAAAAATGCCTGTAAATCCAAGTGTTCACCAACCAATGGGCTTATTACACGGCGGAGCTTCAGTAGCTTTGGCAGAAAGCGTTGGAAGTGCAGCTTCGCACTTTTTTATTAATCCAAAAGAACAAGAAGTCCGCGGTATAGAAATCTCTGCAAATCATTTAAAAAGCATTCGCGAAGGTGTAGTTTTTGGTACAGCCAGAATTATTCACAAAGGTAGAAGTCTTCATCTTTGGGAAATTAAAATTACGGATGAAGCCGGGAATTTGATTTCGCTTTGTAAGCTTACGAATATTGTTTTAGACAAAAAGAAAATTTAAAAAATATCTTAATAATCTAACCTTTTAAGTTTAATGACCCAAAATTACCAGGCCCAAGTTTCTTCTACTTTCAAAAAGATGACCACAAAAGCGATTCTTTCTGTTTTGTTCTTTTTACTAGTTTATATCTTTTTAATTCTTTGCGGAATTGGTATTACAGCTCTCGCGGCTGCTGGTGGAATAGCAATTATAATTGCAAAACCAGCGTTTATAACCATTATGATTGGAGCAGGATTACTCTGTATGGGAATACTTGTTTTAATTTTCCTTTTTAAATTTATGTTTGTAAAACATAAGGTCGATCGTTCTCATTTAATTGAAATAACCCGCGAAGAAGAACCAAGGTTATTTGCTTTTATTGATGAAATTGTCAACAAAGTCCAAACAGATTTTCCTAAAAAAGTTTATTTGTCTTCTGATGTAAACGCTTGTGTATTTTACGATTCTACTTTTTGGAGTATGTTTCTGCCAATCAAAAAGAATCTGCAAATTGGTGTTGGACTTGTAAATTCTGTTTCAGAGATAGAACTTAAAGCAATTTTAGCGCACGAATTTGGGCATTTCTCTCAAAAAAGTATGAAAGTAAGAAGTTATGTTTACAATGTAAATCAAATTATTCATAACATGCTTTATGATAATGATTCCTATAATTCCATAGCTCAAAGCTGGGGCAGCGTTAATGGTTATTTTGCTTTTTTTACTGCACTTGCTGTTAAAATTGTTACCGGAATTCAATGGGTTTTGAGACAGGTTTATAATGTGGTTAATATTAGCTATCATGCGTTGTCAAGACAAATGGAATTTCATGCAGATGCCGTTGCAGCAAGTGTTACAGGATCTAAACCATTAATTACTTCTTTATTAAGATTAGACCTTGCAGATCATTCTTTTAATACTGTATTAGATTATTATGGAAAGAAAATCCCAGATTCTATCGCTACAGAAAACGTATATTCACAGCAGTCGTTTGTAATGAATTTTATTGCTGCAAACAGTAATTTAGAAGTTGAAAATGATTTACCGCAATTAACTCCTGATTTTTTAAACAGATTTAATAAATCTAAACTGGTTATCGAAAATAAATGGGGAACGCATCCAAGTACTGAAGACAGAATTAAGGAGTTAGAAAAATTGAATCTGGATGTTGTAAATGACAGCAAAGCATTAGCGATTGGGTTATTTCAAAACGGAGTTGAATTACAAAGTAAGTTTACTAATAAGCTGTTTTCTTCTGTTACCTATTCGAATGCGGTTGTTTTTCATCAAAATGAGGAATTTTTTAATGAATACAAGAATGATTTTTTTGCCAATTCATTTAATGAAATTTATAATAAGTATTATGACAGCAAAAATCCGGAGGTTTTTGATTTAGATTTTTCAGGAGAAGAATCTTCAAAAAAAGAGCTTAAAGATTTATTCAGCAATTCGGAAGTAGATTTAGTTTACAGTACAATTTCGCTTCAAAATGATATTGATACATTAAAACAAATCGCAAACGGTAATTTTAAAATAAAATCATTTTCGTATGACGGACATAAAATTTCTGCTAAAAATGCGCAGGAATTAGTGAATGAACTGGAAGTTGATTTAAAGAAAGCTAAAGATGAAATTATCGAAAATGATAAACAAATCTATCTTCATTTTTTAGCGCTGGCAAACAATCAAAATAAACGTGAAGAATTCAAAAAACTTTACAAAGACCTTTTTGAACTGGATAAAAGCTATGATGAAAAGGTCGATTTTTATATTAAAATGATAAATGCTTCTGAATTTATTTATAGAACATGTACGGTTGATGTAATTAAGCAGAATATGATTTTGCTTAAAAATGAAGAAGAAAAATTTAAAAATCAAATAGAAAAAATCTTAGAAGATAATAAGTATAGAGAAACCATAACAATCGATATGAGAGTTGCTTTTAATAAGTATTTGTCTGAAGATTGGGTTTATTTTAATGGAAATCAATACATGGAAGAACTATTGCAGATATTATCTGAATCGATCCATAATTATCAGATTGTTATATCAAAAACATTCTTTCAAACAAAAAAAGAACTTTTAGATTATCAAGTTCAACTATTAAATCATGAATAATTTTTTCTCAAAAACAAAACAACATTACAATCAAAATTTACCTTTTGTAATTTATTCTAAACCTAATACTTCAAGTGTTTTTGGGCTTTTGCAGCAAAATGACACTTTATATAAAATTACGGATTACAGCGAAAAAGGATTTGTTTTTGCTTCTTTTGATGAAAAGCAACTTATTTTAATTCCCGAAAATGAATCGGAAATTATTAGTGCTGACAAGGAAATTACTGCATTTGAAGTAACTGAATCTGATGATCAAAAATTTGATGCAGAAGCCAAAAATCAATATGAAGGTTTAGTTTCAAAAGGAATCGAGGCCATTAAAAACGAAGAATTCAAAAAAGTAGTTTTATCAAGAAGCGAAAAAGTAAATTTATCCGAATTTGATTTTGCTTCAACTTTTCAGCATTTGGTTCAATTATATCCTACGACTTTTTGTTATTGTTTTTTTCATCCTAAAATTGGACTTTGGATGGGCGCAACGCCGGAACAATTGCTAAAAGCAAACGGAAATGTTTTTGAAACAACCGCTTTGGCAGGAACACAAAAAGCAAATTTAGAAACCGAAATTCGCTGGGAACAAAAGGAAAAAGACGAACAGCAATATGTTACTGATTTTATTGTAAAACGTTTACGAGAAGTTGCCAATTCGGTTGTGGTTACAGAGCCGTATAGTTTAAAAGCCGGATCGATCTGGCATATTAAAACGGACATTTCGGGAGTTTTAAACGAGAATTCAACTCTGGAAGAAGTTATTGATACGCTTCATCCAACTCCGGCAGTCTGCGGTTTGCCAAAGAAAAAAGCAAAAGCGTTTATTATAGAAAATGAAAACTACGACAGAACTTTTTATACGGGTTTTCTGGGTGAATTAAACAGCAGTTTTGCGGGAAGTAAAACAAGTTCTGATTTATTCGTAAATTTGCGCAGCATGCAGATTCAGAATAAAACAGCAATTTTATATATGGGATGCGGCATTACAAGAGAAAGTATTCCCGAAAAAGAGTGGGAGGAAAGCGTCAATAAATCCATGACGATGAAAAGAGTTTTGAGAATAGAGAATAGAGAATAGAGAATAGAGAATAGAGAATAGAGAATAGAGAATAGAGAATAGAGAATAGAGAATAGAGAATAGAGAATAGAGAATAGAGTAAAGAATAAGGACAAAAGATTGATTTTAATTTTCAGAATTGTAATTGAAATTGATTTTTGACATTGATATTAAAAATTATGAAACTAGACATATTAGCCTTTGGCGCACATCCGGATGATGTAGAATTGGGTTGTGCCGGAACAATTTTAAAAGAAGTTTCCCTAGGGAAAAAAGTGGGTATTGTAGATTTAACGCGCGGTGAACTAGGAACGCGTGGAACTGCTGAAACTAGAGATGAAGAGGCAAAAGCCGCAGCAAAGATTTTGGGGGTTTTGATTCGTGAGAATTTAGGTTTACGCGACGGATTTTTTATGAATGACGAAAAACATCAATTAGAAGTCATTAAAATGATCCGAAAATATAAACCTGAAATCGTATTGTGCAACGCAGTTGATGATCGCCATATTGATCACGGTAAAGGAAGTAAACTAGTTTCTGATGCGTGCTTTTTATCTGGATTGGTAAAAATCGAAACTTCGATCGATGGAGAGAAACAAGATGCCTGGAGACCAAAAGTGGTATATCATTATATTCAGTGGAAAAATATTACTCCTGATTTTGTGGTAGATATTACTGGTTTTGAAGCCAAAAAGGTTGAAGCGATTTCTGCTTATAAAACACAATTTTACGATCCGAATTCAAAAGAACCTGCAACGCCAATTACAAGTAAAAACTTCTTTGAGAGTTTGAATTATCGTGCGCAGGACCTAGGAAGACTAGTTGGAAAAGATTTTGCAGAAGGTTTTACTGTTGAAAGATGTTTGGCAGTCAATAGCTTAGAAAATTTGATGTAAATTTTTCATTTTTTTCTTTGTAGAAGTAAACCTTTGTTATATATTTGCACTCGCTAAGCAAAAATGGTGGTTGTAGCTCAGTTGGTTAGAGTAGCGGTTTGTGGTGCCGCGGGTCGCCGGTTCGAACCCGGTCAGCCACCCAGAAATTTAAAGCCTTGAAGAAATTCAAGGCTTTTTTTGTGCGTTTAATTTTTTTTGAACCATATAAGTTATGTAAGGTCATTTTAGATTAGGCTTTAATGCTGTAACTAAAAAGTTTAAAAAGAGAATAGCTCAATATTTGTTGTATCTCAAAATTTTTCTCATTTAAAATATAGCCCGCGGTTTCAACCGCGAGGATGCTTGGGATATGCGTATTATATATAATATGCGTTGTGAGATATTGCATTTGTGTTATACATTACGTTCCAGCGGTTAAAACCGCTGGCTATGTTTGATGCAGCTTATCTAAATTTCTTCTAAAATGTTATTGCATTTCAAATATAGCCCGCGGTTTCAACCGCGAGGACGTTCAGGGTACGTATTGTGATATTCGTTGCTGTATTGAGGTGTGATATACTTTACGCCCCAGCGGTTAAAACCGTTGGACATGTTTCCTTATATGATCTACAATAATTATAACATTAAAATAACCACAAAGCAATCTAAAATGACCTTACATAACTTATATGGTTAAAAATAAAAAAACAAAAAAAAGCATGACGGTTAAATCATGCTTTAGTGGTTATTATATTTGGCTTATTGTGTTTTTAAATTTCCTCAAAGGTAGTTCCCTGTTTGATATCGCCGGTTTTGAAACCTTTTTTAAACCAGTACATTCTTTGTTCTGATGTTCCGTGAGTAAAGGAATCCGGAACAATTTGTCCTTGCATTTTGCTTTGTATTGCGTCGTCACCAACTGCATTTGCAGCACTTAATGCTTCTTCGATATCGCCTTCATCTAAATATTGTTGATTGTCGTGTGCCCAGACTCCGGCATAAAAATCGGCCTGTAATTCCAGAGCTACAGAAAGTTTATTGGCTTCGGCCTGACTTTTACCTTCTTGATCCTGATGCATTTTTGCAGAAGTGCCTAATAAAGTCTGAATATGATGTCCAATTTCATGGGCAATAACATACGCAATGGCAAAATCTCCGCCTTTGGCACCGAATTTTGTTTTTAGTTCTTCAAAGAATCCTAAATCCATGTAAACCTTTTGATCTGCGGGACAATAAAACGGACCCGATGCAGAAGATGCTCCACCGCAAGCAGTTTGAACAGAACCTCTAAAAAGCACCAATTTTGGGTTTTTATACGTCATTCCGTGTTCGGTAAATATTTTTCCCCAAGTATCTTCTGTTTTTGCTAAAACAGATTTTACAAAATGCCCCATTTCTTCATCTTCCTTGCTTAATGGTGCAGCAGCTTCAGTTTGAGTCTGCCCGCCTTGCATTTGTTCTAAAACAGGTGTGATAAGTTTTGCATTTTCACCACCAAAAACATTCAACAGCAAGATAATGATACCAATAACACCGCCTCCAACAGCTATTTTTCCGCCAGAAACTGATCTTCTATCTTCTACATTATCGCTTTCTCTTGAACCTCTCCATTTCATAGTAAATTGTATTTAAGCTTTTTATGTTTTTTCTTGTACGAATTTATATAATTTTTGGGAATAACTTATGATTTGAGGTGATTTAGTTTTAATTATTTTAACCATTTTACCAAAGTCTCTTCGACAGTGCCTTTCATAATTGGTTTCGAAATATAATCATCCATTCCGGCAGAAATACATTTGTTGCGCTCTTCTTTTTCGGCGCCCGCAGTTACCGCAATGATCGGAATATCTTTTCCTGTGGTGGTGTTTCTAATGGCTTTTGTGGTTTCATAGCCGTTCATAATTGGCATTTGAATATCCATAAAAACAAGCGTTGGATTAATGCTTTCAAATTGTTTTACAGCTTCATAACCATTTTCGCATTCAAAAATAAAAGCATTGTGATACAGGTTTTTCACAATTGTTTTTAAGAGCAGCATGTTAACTTTATTGTCCTCGACAATTAAAAAACGTATGTTTTTGCTGGTTGCTTCATTATGATTTTCATCAGGTAGAGCCTGTAAGTTTTTTAATTCTGTATTATACTTTTCATTGATGCTTTGATTGCTGGTTTTTAAATTTAAATCGAAAAAGAAGTTACTTCCTTCACCAATCTTACTTTCCAGCTGTAATCGGCTTTCCATTAAAGCTAAAAGCTGATTGGATATGGTTAAACCTAAACCGGTTCCGCCAAATTTTCTCGTTGTAGAACTATCTGCCTGCGAAAAGGCTTTGAAAATTTTCTTTTGATTTTTCTCCATAATTCCAATTCCCGTATCAATTACAGAAAAACGTATGGTCGAAAAGTTATTTTTAGTTTTCGATAAAACAGAAACATTCAGTTTTATAGAACCCTCATTGGTGAATTTTACTGCATTCGAAAGCAGATTAATCAGGATTTGTTTTATTCGAACAATATCTGTCCAGATATATTTAGGAACGTCTTGATCTACATTGAGTTCCAGCTGAAGGTTTTTTTGATTGGATTCAAAAACAATTAAATCGAAAACCTGACCCAGTACTTTTTTAATATCATATAAATCAATAAAAAGCTCCAGTTTTCCGGCTTCAATTTTAGAAAAATCGAGGATATCATTGATAATCTCCAACAGCGAATGTGCCGATTGATTAATGGTAGTCATGTATTTTTCCTGAATTTCTTCTAATTCAGTTTTCATCAATAAATGTGTAAAGCCTATAATTCCGTTTAAAGGCGTTCTAATTTCATGCGACATATTGGCCAGAAAATCCGATTTTGATTTATTGGCGGCTTCTGCCAATTGTTTGGCTTTAATGGCGTCTTCGGTTTCTTTTTTATTGGTGATATCAAAGTAAATTCCACCCACAAATTCAATTTCATCGCCTTTTTTAATAACGTCGCCAAATTCTTCAACCCAAATATATTCGCCTGTTTTTCGTTTAATGCGGTAAACATTATGCAAAGGCATTCCGTTTTGAAGATTATCAATTTGATTATTAATAACTTCATCACGATCTTCATGATGAATAAGAGATAAAAATGAAAGGTTATTTTCGATAAATTCCGCTTTAGAATATCCGGTTAAGTTTTGAATCTCATCGTTTAGGAAAATCTTAGTCGAAAACGCATCAAACTTCGATAAATAAACGGTTCCGGGAATATTATTGGCGATTAATTTGAATTTTTCTTCACTTTCAATAATCTTACTTTCGTTTCGGTTTCTTTCTAATGCGGATGAAATGTTATTGGCCAAAACCTGAAAAATATAAATTTCCTCTTCAGACCATTTTCGCTCTTTGCTGCAATCATCAAAACCAATAAATCCGGTAAAAATATCATTGATGTACAACGGCAGAATTAAAATTGATTTTATCTCATTATTGATGAGTAATTGTTTGAAAAATTTATCTTCAAGCTTTCTGGTATACGTATTTAGAATTCGCTTGTTTTTTGCGGCATCAAAAATTTCTTGTAAATTTTCCTCTGTCATATGGCGCAAAGGCGTGATTTGATGCGGAATTCCTTTTCGGGACCATTTGTATTTTTGAATAACAGTATTGGTCGTAAAATCTCTTTCATAATAAAACATATGATCTGCTTTTGAAGCTTTTCCAATCAAATCATACGTTTCCTGAAACATTTGTTCTGTAGATTTACTCAGCAAAAATTTCTCAGTACAAAGTGAAAGTGCCGATAAAAGCTGACTTTTAAATTCTAATCGGCGTTCTGTTTCCAAACGCATTTGCATCGAAATAGCCAGCGAAACAACGTCAGAAATAGTTCTGGCATAATTGATATCTTCATTATCCCAATCTCTTTGTTCGTCTGTACTTTCAAAACAAACAACACCAGCCAGCTGTCCGCTTAAAAAAATCGGAACATCCAGCATTGATTTAATTTTGTTTTTAGTGAAATAAAGCTTTTGAAATTCAGATGTTTCTAATTTATTAAAAACGTCAGGAGCATTTATAATCGCTTTATTTTTTAAGGTTTCAAAATAGATAGGATAGGATTCTTTGTTTAGAATATTTTTATCGTTTAAATTCTGATTGTCAACACTGTATAGATTTTTGCAGGTAATCAAATCTCTGGAATATTTCCAAAAACTCACCCTGTTAGCTTTACTTACAGTCGAAGCTTCTTTTATAATATAATCGATAACGGTATTTAAGTTAGTGTAAGTGCTAAAGTCTGTTGTTGATAATTTTTTAGTTGAATTGTTGTATGCTTCAATTTTTTCGAGACGTCTCTTTTTCTCATTTTCGGCATTTTTGATATCGGTAATATCTCTCGCAATTCCTGCAAAACCAATAGTTTGATCTAAATCATTTTTGCGAATGATAATCTTTTGCGAAATCCATAATTCCTGTCCGTTTTTCTTTAAAATAGGAAGTTCAATTATTGGGAATTTATTTTCGTTGCTTTCAAAATTCTCATAAAAATCAACCGCACTCATGGTATACTTTTCATGAATAAAGTTTGAATAATGTTTTTGAAGTATTTCATCTTCAGAATAACCTAAAAGTGAATACGCAAATTCATTTATAAAAGTAAAATGACCGTCGGCATCGACTTCAAAAATAATATCAGTTGCCGTTTGAATTAAATTTTTATATTGATCCTGAACAATAATCTGCTCGGTAACATCCTGACCAATACTAATAATTAAATCCTCTGAGAATTTTTTATCTTTCCATTGTATGTATCTATATTCTCCGTTTTTAGTTTTTAGTTTTCGGGTATAAATTTTATTTTCTTCATGATGTATTATAGAAATACTTTTATCGTATTCGTCTCCTTTTGTAAGTTTCCAAAAATTAAGTCCCATAACTTCTTCGGGCTGATAACCCAAAATAGGAGTTACTGTTTCGCTGCAAAATAAGATTTCCCCTTTTTGATCTGTTGCAATTGTTAGGGAATTTCCTTTGTGTACAATTTCGTTTGCAAACCTGAAATTGTCCCTGTTATTTTGTAAAACAGCGTATTTTACCTGGTTAATAATAAAAATCAGGATACAGAAATTAATTAATAAAACAGAAGATTTTAAAGGAATTAATTGAAATGTAACTGTTGAAAAGAGAAATATAAAAACGAGAGCAACAAAAAACCAGTAAACTTTAATTGGTTTTAAAATGTTGTATGAAAAGAAAAACGAGATTAAAAAAACGATTATCGGCACAACATCTTCTGCCAGAAAAACGATGTTGTAACAAACATAAATAATGTAAATAAAGAAACTAAAGACAAAAATTTGCTGAATTTTATCTCTCAGCCATTTTACTTTGTCGGTTATTACATAAGCAATAAGAACAGAAAAACCAATTGAAACGTTTACGACCAGTAAACTTTTTGGCCTGATTTTAAAAATTTCATTTATGATTTCGATTACAATAACTGCAATTCCAAAAAATAAAATATAAAGCTGATATTCCCTTCCTGCAGTTTCTGCTTCTTTCTTTTTTTCAATGAAATTCCCAATTTTTGCTTTGATGCGAAAAAATTGATAAACCAAAAGCCCCAAAAAGCCCAGCAAAGAAAAGCCGAGAACTATAAATTTTGGGTTATTATAAAAAATAATGTCTGAATTGAAAACATACCAGTTTGTCATAATTGATTTCAGAGTATTACCAGAACAGGTAATACCTGAAACCAATAGATTGAAAAAACTATAGTTTTCTACCATAGATTTTGGGATATGTTTGGTTTAGTAAATAGCAATTTAAATCCTAATAATAGAGTTGGTTAAGCCCTTTGAAATTTACTAGAACTTTGTTTTTATTCAAAATCCGATTTTCCAATTGAATCAATAGAATCTGCTTGCTCTTCTTCGGTAAAAATTGAATAATAAGCAGCATACGTTACTGATGTATTGAATATAACAGTAAAAATTACTCCGATGCAGCAGGCAACAAGACCCACTAATGAGCCAAGAAACCCTATGACAAACAGAGCGAAAATTATTAATGGATTTTTACTTACAATAACAATACTTGATTTAATGGCATCTATTGCTTTTAAATTTCCAAAAATCACTAAGGGAATTGAAAAATAAGTAAAAAACGAAATCATTATTGATACTCCGCCGCCTAAAAACATTATCCCGGTGCTGTCTAAAGCATACGAAATACCAGTACTTACAATGGCTAACAGAAATGCTAAAGAAAATAATTGAAAAAAGTACGGTGCTCTATAATAGGTGAAAATTGTTGAAACATTAAACTCTTCATCTTTATCTGCGCAGTCTGCCATTTTAAGAAATCCGGCTCCAAGCGGCGCAAATATTGCGCTTACTACTGCAACAGCAGCTGTTGAAACTAATTGTTCGATGTAGGTAAGTTTTTGGTTTTCGAAGTTTTTAATGAAATCTTCAGAGAGTGCTTGTATACCATAAACTACGGTGGCTAATCCCATGATTACTATAAAAGCAAGAATTGAAAACACAAGAATTATCAATCCTGAATACAAAGCTATCTTTTTGTAATTTTCAAAAGCATATGTGAAAACAGTGGAAAAGTCTATCGAATAGCCATCTTTTTTGATGTCTTCAATTTGTTCAAGTGTAGATTTCATTTTAAAAGTAGAGTTGTTTTATATTCTTCGTTGTCATAAATTAGTTGACGTAAATATAATATTTTAAATCAATTCCGAATAAAAATCTACAAATATTACGAAATTGTTTCCCTAATTTAAAGCCAGTCTAAAATTCGTTTTATAGAAGCCAGTTTATCTTTATAAGGAGCATAGCGCATTGGCAGATCCAGCCAGTTTGCTTTTTTAACTATCGCTTTATGATGAGAAAAAATGTCAAAACTCAATTTTCCGTGATAAGCCCCAATTCCGCTGTGTCCAACACCGCCAAAAGGAAGCCTTTTATTAGAAAAATGGACTACTGTATCGTTTATGCAGCCGCCTCCAAAAGAGTAATTTGCAATTAATTTTTTAGCAAATGATTTATTTTCACTGAATATATAAAAAGCGAGAGGTTTTTCGTACTTGCTGATCACATTATGAATCTCAGCTTCGGTTTCATAAATTAAAATGGGTAAAATAGGTCCAAAGATTTCTTCTTTCATTACGGCACTGTCCAGGCTTGGTTCTTCAATTAAAGTGGGAGAAATATAGAGTTTGTCAGCATTTGTTTCTCCTCCAAAAATTACCTTTTCGCGTTCAATCATTTGATCTAAACGCACCCAGTTTTTAGTATTTACGATTCGGGCAAAATCTGGCGATTTGTCTATTTTTTTACCATATGCTTTTACAATTTCTTCCATTAAAAAGGTGATGAAATTGACTTTCATGTTTTTTTGAATCAAAACATAATCCGGAGCGATGCAGGTTTGTCCGGCATTTATAAATTTTCCCCACACAATTCGTTTAGCCGCCAGTTTTAAATTAGCAGTTTCATCAATAACGCAGGGATTTTTACCGCCCAATTCAAGTGTTACGGGAGTTAGGTTTTCGGCAGCAGCTTTTGCTACGATTTTTCCAACAGGAGCACTTCCGGTAAAGAAAATATAATCCCAGCGCTGTGCTAGTAATTTGTTTGAAACTTCGACACCGCCTTCAAAAACTTCAACATGGCTGATATGAAATGTTTTCTCAATGATTTTAGCAATAATAGAAGAAGTATGCGGAGTAAGTTCTGATGGTTTTAAAACGACTCTGTTTCCGGCAGCAACGGCTGAAATCAACGGACATAAAGCCAATTGAAACGGATAATTCCACGGTGCAATTACGAGAACATTTCCGTAAGGTTCTTTATAAATATAATCTGAAGAAGGAAAATTAAGAATAGAAGGGAAGACACGTTTGGGTTTTGCCCAGGAATTAAGGTTTTTGATGGTATCTTTTAATTCCGAAATAACGTAATTCGTCTCAGTTATAACAGCTTCAAATTCTGGTTTTTTAAAATCATCATACAAAGCTTTTACAATTAAATCTTCGCTTTTTTGAATGTTATATAATAACTTTTTCAGCGTTTCTTTTCTGTAACCAATGTCGTTTTTGAATTCCATTTTATGATCAGCTTGTTTTTTAGGATATGCAAGTTAATCGATAAAATTTAAAAAATTAACAATTTAATCATAAAAATCAGACGGCATTCCAAATCGTTTCATCTGGAGTTGGAGCAATGATTGTGATGTTTTCCTTTGAAACAGGATGAACAAAAACTAGTTTTCTGGCATGAAGATGAATTCCTCCGTCAGGATTGCTTCTGTCGGCGCCATATTTTAAATCGCCTTTAATAGGAGATCCAATTGCCGACAACTGCGCACGAATTTGATGATGACGCCCCGTATGAAGATTGATTTCCAGAGCCGTATAATTTTGAAGTTCTTTGATTATTTTATAATCCAGACTTGCTGCTTTGCTGTCTGGAACTTCTTTTAAATGCGCCTTTGAAGTATTGTTTTTTTCGTTTCTTTTTAAAAAATGAACTAGTTTGGCAGAAGCTTCAACAGGTTTATTCTTCACAACCGCCCAATACGTTTTTTTAGTTTCGCGATTACTGAACAATTCGTTCATTCGCGTCAATGCTTTGCTGGTTCTTGCAAAAACCACAATTCCGGTTGTAGGACGATCTAAACGATGAATTACACCCAGAAAAACATCCCCCGGTTTATTGTATTTGTCTTTTATGTATTCTTTTACAACATCAGATAAAGGTTTGTCGCCTGTTTTATCACCTTGTACAATATCGCCAACGCGCTTGTTAACCACAATAATGTGATTGTCTTCATGCAAGATTTGGAGATTATTTTTATCCGAAAGAATTTTCATATTAGACGTATGGAGGGAATTTTAGATTTTAGATTTCTGATTGTAGATTGGAAAAGTTTGGCTAAAGCCTTCAGTGAAGCTTAAAAAACACCTCCAGCTAAAGCTGGAGGCAATTATTTTTTTTCGTATTCTTTTAAAGCCTTTGTCCCGAAGCTTCGGGATTGTCACTTTGAACCTTTGTACCTAAAAAAGAAACCTTAGAATCTCAGCAACTTAGAACCTTAGCACCTTAAAAAAATTAATACTGTTCCCCAGCATTAGGGAAATCACTCGACTTAACATCAGCAGCATATTGACCAATTGCTTTTGTCATTAGCTCGTATAAGTTTAAATAACGACGTAAGAAACGAGGACTGAATTCATTGTTCATTCCTAACATATCGTGAATAACCAAAACCTGTCCGTCAACGCCGCCTCCGGCACCAATTCCAATAACCGGAATCGAAATACTTTTCGCTACTTTTTCGGCTAAATCAGCAGGAATTTTTTCAAGAACAACACCAAAACAGCCTATTTTTTCAAGCATTTTAGCATCTTCAATTAATTTTTCAGCTTCTTCTTCTTCTTTTGCACGCACACTGTATGTTCCGAATTTATAGATAGACTGAGGCGTTAAACCTAAATGTCCCATAACCGGAATTCCTGCGTTTAATATTTTTTTGATCGATTCTTTAATTTCTTTTCCACCTTCAAGTTTTACAGCATGTCCGCCGCTTTCTTTCATAATTCTGATAGCAGAACGCAAAGCCTCTTTAGGATCAGACTGGTAACTTCCAAAAGGTAAATCAACCACAACCAAACCTCTTTCTACAGCACGAACTACAGACGAAGCGTGGTAAATCATTTGATCTAAAGTAATTGGCAGCGTCGTTTCATGACCCGCCATAACATTTGATGCCGAATCTCCCACTAAAATCACATCGACTCCTGCGGTATCAACAATTTTAGCCATTGTATAATCATACGCCGTAAGCATAGAGATTTTTTCTCCGTTGCTTTTCATTTCAATTAATGACTTTGTTGTGATTCTTTTATAATCTTTTTTTGCTACTGACATTTTATATTTTTTTGAAGATGTAAAAGTATTGAATAATTATAACTTGAGAATCAGCAATAAAAGATTATTTCGACAGAAAAAAGTTTTCCGTCTTTAAATTCTAATCTAAACTGACTGTCTTCCATTATAATAGAATAATTATGCGGCGATTTTATCGAAGGATCGATATAAGTCCCATATTTTTCAATGAAAGCTTTTTCGGACACTGAATTAAGTTGTTTTGATTTTTTTTGCCACAGATTAAAAGGATTTTCACAGATTTTTTATTTTATACAGATTTAAAAATAAGAAGATTTAATTTTAAATAAAATCTGCTTAAATCTGCAGAATCTGCGTGAAAAAATCATTTTAATCTATGGCAAAAAATATATTTAGCAATCAGCCATGTTTACCGCAATGGCAAGTCCGCCTTCTGAGGTTTCTTTGTATTTAGAATTCATGTCTTTTGCCGTTTGCCACATCGTATTGATTACTTTGTCTAACGGAACTTTTGCATTTTTAGAATCAGTTTCAAGAGCCAATTCAGCCGCATTTATGGCTTTTATAGCGCCCATTGTATTTCTCTCAATACACGGAATCTGAACTAAACCACCAATTGGGTCGCAGGTTAAACCTAAATGATGTTCCATTGCAATTTCTGCCGCCATTAAAACCTGAGCGGGAGTACCGCCCATTAATTCGCAAAGAGCCGCCGCTGCCATCGATGAAGAAACGCCAATCTCTGCCTGACAACCGCCCATTGCTGCAGAAATCGTAGAACCTTTTTTAAAGATACTTCCAATTTCTCCGGCAACCATCAAAAATTGTTTGATTTCTTTTTCGCCGGCATCATGATTTTCAATAACCAGATAATACATTAAAACAGCCGGGATAACACCCGCACTTCCGTTTGTTGGCGCCGTAACAACTCGGCCTAACGAAGCATTTACTTCATTTACGGCCAATGCAAAACAGCTTACCCATTTTAAAATCTGACGAAATTTTACTTCCGTTTTTCTGATTTCTTCCAGCCACGATTGCGGATCTTTATAATTTGATAAACCAATTAAATTTTGGTGCATATCAAAAGCTCTTCTACGAACATGCAAACCGCCCGGAAGGATTCCTCCGGTATGACAGCCAATGTACATGCATTCTAACATTGTATTCCAAATGCGCATTAATTCGGAATGAATTACTTCTTCAGAACGCATTGATTTTTCGTTTTCATAAACAATCTCAGAAATAGATTTGTTTTCAGAAACCGTATAATTTAAAAGCTCAACCGCATTTTGAATTGGAAACGGAAAAGCACATTTTATAACTTCTTTGATTTTGGCATTTTCGCGTTCTTCTTTTACCACGAAGCCGCCGCCAATAGAATAAAAAGTAGATTCGTATTCAGAATCATCATTTTTATAAGCCGTGAATTTTAATCCATTTGCATGGAAAGGAAGAAAGTCTTTATTGAAAACAATATCCTGAAGAAAATAAAACGGAATTTTATATTCATTTGCGAGATTGATCTCGTTTGTATCTTCAATAGTTTTAATGATTCCGGCAATATTCTCCACCGGAATATATTCAGGATCCTGACCACTTAAACCAAGCATAACAGATAAATCGGTCGCGTGGCCTTTTCCGGTTAAGGAAAGAGAACCGTACAAATCGACTTTTACACGTTTAACCTGATCTAAAATTGATTCATTTTTTAACTCTTCTAAAAAACGTTCGGCGGCTCTCCACGGACCTAAAGTATGTGAGCTCGAAGGGCCAACGCCAATTTTAAGCATATCAAAAACAGAGATACATTCTTCCATTGTGCAATTTTTGTTAAGACAAAGATAATTGAATAATGCAATGAAGAATTAATTTTGAATGTTAATCTTGCGTATTTGTTAAAAAAAATATTAAATTTTATCAATTTAGCAACGAAATAAATTTAATTCCTTAATATGGGGTTTTCGTAAAAAGTTCACCTTTTTTCGGTATTTTTGTAGAGATGCAACTATCAAAATCTGCTGTTTCTTTTAATTGCCCAAAATTGAAAATTAACCGAAACTGTAGATGATTTCGTTTTAATTCTACCAATGTCTTTTTACGAAAATTTAGAATACCATAAAAAGATAAAATTATATTATGATAGAATTTTTCAAGCATTTTATACACGAATTTGAATTACCTCTCAGCAATCCAGTATTGATTTTCTCTTTGATACTTTTCATTATTCTGCTGTCACCCATTTTACTTAAAAAAATAAATATTCCGGGAATTATTGGTTTGATTATTTCTGGAGTTATCATTGGGCCGCACGGACTTAATATTTTGGCAAAAAACTCTGCAGTCGATTTATTTTCAACAATCGGGCTTTTGTACATTATGTTTATTGCGGGTCTGGAACTGGATATGAATGAGTTTAAAGCGAACCGAAACAAGAGTTTATTATTCGGATTTTTTACGTTTATTCTGCCGCTTTCAATAGGTTTTCCAGTTTGTTTTTATTTACTGCAATACGATTTCAACGCTAGTTTTTTAACCGCGAGTATGTTTGCGACTCATACTTTAGTAGCATATCCAATTGTGAGTAAACTCGGAATTGCAAAAAACCAGGCTGTAGCCATTACCGTTGGAGGAACTATTTTAACTGATACTGCTGTTTTGATTATTCTGGCCGTAATTATGGGAAGCAGCCAGGGAAGTTTAAATCAGGCATTTTGGATCAAATTAGGCGTTTCATTGGCAATTTTCTCTGCCATTATGTTTTTATTGATCCCTCGAATTGCCAAATGGTTTTTCAAAAAACTGGAAAGTGAAAAACATGCCCATTATATTTTTGTTCTTTCTGTAGTTTTCTTTGCAGCCTTTTTGGCAGAAGTAGCAGGAGTAGAGCCTATTATTGGCGCGTTCGTTGCCGGTTTAGCCTTAAATCCTTTAATTCCGCAATCATCGGCTTTAATGAACAGAATTGAATTTATTGGGAACTCCTTATTCATTCCGTTTTTCCTGATTTCAGTTGGAATGCTCGTTGATATCAGTGTAATTTTAAGCGGGCCAACGGCTTTAATCGTTGCCGGAACTTTGAGTGTTGTCGCTATTTTTGGAAAATGGATCGCAGCCTTTTTTACACAGGTTGTTTTTAAATACAGTAAAACCGAAAGACAGCTTATTTTTGGTTTGAGCAGCGCGCATGCCGCGGCAACTTTAGCCGTAATTTTAGTTGGTTTTAAAGCCAAAATTCTGGATGAAAATATCTTAAACGGAACTATTATTTTAATTCTGATTACTTGTATTGTGGCTTCTTTTGCAACCGAAAAAGCGGCTAAGAAAATAGCCATTTGTGAAGAAGAAATTTCACATACGGACACAGATAAAGATCAAATTTTAGACGAACACATTTTAATTCCGCTGGCAAAAACTTCTGCAGCAGCAAGTTTGCTGGATTTTGCACTTTTAATAAAAGATAAAAAATCTTCGAATCCGATTACGCTTTTAACCATTGTACCGAATAATGATCAGGCTGAAAAGAACATTTTAAAATACCGAAAAGCAGCGGACAAATTTGTGATTCAAGGTTCGGCATCTGAAGTAAAAATAAATACAATTGCAAGGATTGATCATAATCCGGCGAGTGGAATTGCCAGAACTTCTAAAGAAATAATGTCAGACATTGTGATTGTGGGCTGGCCAAAGAAAACGGGTTTCTTAGATAAAATTTTTGGAGAAAATGTAGATTCTATCATAAATAATGTTGACAAAAGTTTGTTTATCAGCAGATTTCAAAAAACATTTATTGAAGATAAAAGACTGGTGTTTATCTGTCCGCCATTTTCAGAAAGAGGAATTGGATTTCAGCTTTTATTACAGAAAATATGCCGATTATCACAAGAATTAAGTATCCCGATTGTAGTTTATGCCGAATATAAAACGCATCAAACCATTCAGCAGATTGCCAATAATCTTCGTTTGAATGCCAAATTAGGTTTTAAAAGTGTAATAGAATGGGATGATTTTGAATCGATTTCAGATGAAATTCGCGAAACGGATTTAATTGTTTTCAATTTATCCCGAAAAGGTTCGGTTTCCTATCATTCTATTTTTGACAGACTGCCTCAAAAATTCGAAAAATTCTTCAACAATAATAATATCATCTTGGTTTATCCGCAGGACGATCGAAAAATCAGTTCTATGGATGCCTATGAGGATTTTACTGCATCACCGTTAACCAAAAGTTTGGAAGCAATCGAACAAATTGGACGTGGTTTGGGAAGTATTTTGAAGAAAGGTTAGATTTAAATAATTATAAGCCATTAAATGATACCAAAGTTTCCGTTACTAGTATTGACATTTTTAACTTTTGCAGCGACTGCACAAAACAAAATGAAAAAAGCCGAAGAACTTATAGACAAAGCAGATCCGGGCTGGACTCTTGTAGAAGATTGGATTAAAACAGCAACAAATAAAGTTGAGATTTTACCGGTCGATGCAGTAAAAGCAAAAGATGCTTTGTATAAAACTCAGGTGACAACCCGTTCAACAATGGGAGCAGTTATTTTTAATACTGGAGGGATTTTAATTGATGATGGCTGGATTAGAATTTTGGGTTCTGGAAGTTCAAAATTTAATCGTTCGCTGCCAGATTGGAACAAAGGAAAATCATTTAATGAGTTTGGAGAAACTCCCGCTTTTTTATTAATTGCCGATGATGCAATTGGCGGTTTTTACTTTTTAAATGGAGGAGGATTAGGAACTGATGTTGGGAAAATTTATTATTTTTCTCCTGATAATCTGGAGTTTGAACAACTTGATATTACCTATTCTGAATTTTTAGGATTTTGTTTTAGTAATGATTTGGATAAGTTTTACGAAGGCAACAGATGGAAGGACTGGAGAACAGAAGTTTCTAAATTAAAAGGTGATGAAGTATTCAATTTTTACCCGTTTCTATGGACTGCCGAAGGAAGTGATATTAATAAAAATACACGAAAAATAATTTCGGTTCAGGAACAATACAGTTTGAATTTAGATTTACGAAAACAGCTTGGGTTTGATAAATAACTTCAAAAACAATAAAAATGAATCATAATATAAAATCAATCCGACCATTTATTGGTGCTAAAGATTTTGAAGTTTCGAGAAGTTTTTACCGCGATTTAGGATTTGAAGAAGTAGTTTTAGAATCTAATTTTTCTGTTTTTAAATCAGGAGAAACGGCCTTTTATCTACAAGATTATTATGATAAAAGCTGGATTGAAAATACGATGATTTTTATTGAAGTTGATGATGCTGATCGATATTATAAGGAACTTTTAGCTTTAAATTTAACTGAAAAATATGGCGTAAAACTAACACCAATTCGCTATTTAGATTGGGGAAGTGAATGTTTTCTGCATGATCCGTCTGGAGTTTTGTGGCACTTTGGAACGTTTAAGAAATAATTTTTCTGCCACGAATTACACTAATTTTTATTTTTAATTCGTGAAAATTCGTGTAATTCGTGGCAAAAACTTAACTCAAATTAAATTCAGTTAAATGAATTGTGTTTTTTGCTCTCTGATACCAATCATTAAAGACTAATTCGAGTTTATCGACTGTGAATTCTCCAAAATTATAATCCCTAAATTGCTCAACAACTTCAATTAATTTTTCAGGATTTTGAAGTTTTTCTGTAAAACGCATTACAGTTGAATGAGCTGTAGCAATTGAATATCGGCTGTCGATACTTTGTTCTAAAGCCGAGTTTCGAAAATTCTCCCGAAGTTTATTTCTTAAAGTATTCAAAGTTTCACCAGAAGGAAATCCCTGAATCATTATTGCAGAATTTGAAGCTGTAACGCCTCGAAATTCAATTTTGATTTCGCCTAAATCTTCTAAACTTTTCTCGATGATTTTGATATAATCTTCTACATTAATTTTATCTAAACTAAAGCCTTCATAACACGAAATAATCGACATTACCGTAATATGAATATCAGAGTTTGGATAATAATATTGATTGGCTTCTATTGCTTTTAATTCATCTAAAAATAACCAAATATTGGTTTTTATTTTTTCGCTGGGGCGGAGGAGAAGCGTAATTCCAAATCGGGAATCAGAAGGATCATTTATTTTGGAATCCAAGCTGTAATTTCCGCTTAAAATAGTTTCAGAAGAACTTGCATAAAGCCGGTTGTAATGTTCTGCTAAATCCATTTCGGTTATTTCTTTTTCGCTTTCTCCAGATTTTGCTTTACTCTAAATTTCACAATTTTAGTAATTAAATCGTACGGCATTTTTTCTTTCAAAGGAAATTGAACAGAACCTTTTCCTGATTTATATTTAGAAAGTTCAGCAGCAAAAGCTTCATGACCACTTGGTAAAGCATAGAGTCCAATATGATTTTTAAAAGCAGCAAAATAAACCACGATTCCGTTTTGGTCAAAAGCCGGCATCGAATAGCTGATTTTTTCTTTAGCATCTGGCGCTGCTTTCTGAATCGTCATTCTCACTTTTTCTAAAATTTCCTGAACATCATTGGGAAATGCACCAATGTATTCGTCTATATTTTCGGGTTTCTTTGTATCCATGATTTTTAGTTTTTTTGTTTCATGTTTCAAGTTTCAGGTTGCTGTAGAGAACTTGAAACTAAAGAAACTTGAAACGTGAAACTTTTCTATGCCAGCCCTTTTGGGAATCTATCTAAAACTAAATTTAACTGCAATTGATGTTCTAAATACGCTTTTGCTCCGGCTAAAACTAACGTAAAACCTTCGGTAGAATTACGGACCTGATTGATGATTTTGTCTGAATCTCCTTTTAAACCTGAGTTTGTAATACTCACAAAAGTCTCATTTTCATTTAATGGTGTAAAAATCCATTCTACTAAAGTTATTTCGTCAGGATTTCCCCATTCAATAACAATCTTTTTATTTTCCTGTAAAACTAATGTTTTAACCGAAAGTGAAAAACCATACATTTCCCAAGTCCATTCGGTTTTCTTACCTTCTTCTAATTTCCCGGAGCCTTTTGTAAACCAAAATTTACTGGTAATTTCTGGATCAATAAAAGCCTGAAAAACTTCTGAAACAGGCTTTCTAATCAGCATTTCGGCTTTTGCGAATTTGTTGTTTTCTGGTTTCATTTTTTCGACGTTAGATGTTATAGCTTAATGCGAGAAGTTGGTTTACATCTCTAAACCTCTAAATTATGAAATTGCTATAGGAAAAACGTCAAAAATAAATTAAAATGTAAATCCGGCTAATAAATTCAGTGAGTTTGTTTTTATAGTACCGCCATTCATAACTTCACCTTTAGCAATATTAGCTAATCCTAAGTTATCTCTCAATTCGATATAAAAATTATGTTTTTCGTTAAGTCTGAATTCTTTCCCAAATCCAGCCGAGATACCATAATCTAATGATTTTCTATTCTTTGTATCTTCTACATCACCATTATACATTGAAGAGAAATTACTTTCTGATTTCATTCCTGATTTAAGTAAATAACCTAAATAAGGTCCGCCGTTTATGTAAAAACTTTTATTCTTAGAGAAATTATATTTTAACATAACAGGAAGTACGATATAGTTTAAGTATGTTGTAGTTTTAGATCTATAAAAGGTTTGCTCAATTGGTAATGGTGATTCTGCATTGTCTATTAAACTAATTGTACTTTTCGATTTCTGCGTTTTTCTCTCATAATTTAAATCAACTTTTATAGATAAGTTTTCTTGAATTTCATGTTGAAACGAAAAACCAAATAAATAAGCAAAGCCTGGGTTGTCGTCTACAAAACCGTCATAACCTCTAAGGCTGGAATAGTTTAAACCTCCTTGCATACTAAATTTAACTTTTGATTCCTGCGCAGTTGTTTTAAATGTGATAAGAACGATTGTAAAAAATAAAAATGTAATTTTCTTCATGTTTGTTTTGGTTGAATATTTTTGACGGCGAATATATGTAATTATGATTTATGTATTTTTTTTATCAATCCATTTTCCAACCGTTGGCGGCGTGTAATTTTTCATTTGGTTTAATAAATCGTCAATATCATCACTTACCAAAAGCATTTTTTGATTAGCTTCTTTCAATAAACCTTTTTCACTCATGGTTTGAAGCAATTCTAAAAGCGAATCATAGAATCCGTTGATATTTAAAATTGCGATAGGTTTTTTATGTAAACCTAACTGCGACCAAGTGAGCATTTCAAAAAGTTCTTCCAGAGTTCCAAAACCTCCCGGAAGTGCAATTACTCCATCGCATAAATCATTCATCTTCATTTTTCTTTCGTGCATGCTTTCCACCAAAATTAATTCGGTTAAGCCTAAATGCGCAATTTCTTTCGATCTTAGAAAATTGGGCAGAACTCCAATTACGGTTCCGTTTTCACTTAAAGCGCCATCCGCAACAGCGCCCATTAAACCCACATTTGCTCCGCCATAAACTAAACCAATATTTTGTTTGGCTAAAGTTTTTCCCAATAATTCAGCTTGATCTTTATATATTTCTTCGGAACCAAAACTTGATCCGCAGAAAACGGTGATATTTTTCATTGTTTATAATGTTATTTTATAGCGTTTTATAGTTTGTTTGTTTGTTTGTTTGTTTGTTTGTTTGTTTGTTTGTTTGTTTGTTTGTTTGTTTTTTGCCACAGATTAAAATGACAAAAAACTGTGTTAACCCGTTAAATCAGTAAAATCCGTGTGCCATCAAGCCATCAAATCCGTCTAATCTGCACACACGAAACATTCTCCATTTTAATTTCTTTTCCTGTTTTCTTCAATAATCCGGTTTTAGGATTTCTTCTAAAAACGATAATATTTCCGTTATTTACATTTGTGGCAACTAAAAATTTTCCAGTTTCATCGATTGCAAAAACTCTAGGATGTTTTCCTAAAGTAGATTGATAACCAATGTTTTTTAATAATCCATTTTCGTCAATTGAAAAGATGGCAATGTTATTTTCTTTTCCGCGATTTGTGGCATAAAGAAATTTTCCGTCTGGCGAAATATGAATATCAGAACTCTCAAAACCTTCTTTTATTTTATCAGGATGTGTCGCAATGCGCTGGATTTTATTTAAAGTTCCGTTTTCGTATTTATAGACACTTATCTGCCCCGCCATTTCTTCAATACAATACCCAAATTTTTGATTCGGATGAAAAGTAAAATGTCTTGGGCCGGCCTCTAAATCAGTTTTTGTAAATGGAGTTTGAGTTTCAGTTAAAGGCTGTTTTTTATTTTCATCGAAGGCATAACTGCGAATTTTATCGGCACCTAAATCGGGTAAAAATAAATAATCGAATTGAGGTGAAAATACGGCCGAATGAACATGAGATCTTGTTTGTCTTTCTTTATGTGTACTTCCATCCATATATTGAAAATTCTGCGCGATAGAATCAATTTTTCCATTTTCGAGAATTGGGAAAACCGAAACACTTCCTTCTGTATAATTAGCATTTGCAATCCATTTCCCGCTTTTATGAACGGTAACATAAACCGGATTTTCGCCGCCGCTTCTCTGGCTGTTTAAAAAAGTAAGGCTTTTATTTTCAGGATTAAATTCAAAACTGCTTATACTTCCCGCATTTGGCGTTTTGGTATCGGTACAGGCATAAACATATTTTCCGTTTGGTGAAACAGTTAAATATGAAGGATTTATAATGTTTTTTACCGAGGCTATTTTGGACAGTTTTCCGTTTAAAGTATCTAATTGATATACCTGAATCGCTTCTGCAGTTTTATCCCGATTGTATGATCCTAAAAACACATAGGTATTTTGAGAAAACATACTGCATGTTATCAAAAATACAATTGTTAGGAAGGTTATTTTTTGTTTCAAGGTTTTGTTTTTTGGATATTAATTTTCTGAAATAAGCGATAATCTGAAACCAAATACAGCCAGTTCTCCCTGCATGAAATCTAAATCTAAAGATCTTTTAAAACCTAGTTTTTCATACATTTCCCAAGCTGTTTTCATGGCAAGTGTCGAATGAATAATAAGCTGTTTCTGTTTATTTTCAGTGGCTTTTTTGATGCATTCTAATGTCAGCAGTTTGCCAATTCCTTTTCCGCGCGCATTATGGTCAACGCCCAATAATCGAAATCCCGCCGAGTTTTTTTCCTGAGTTGCAATTCCGCCAGAACCATAATACTGCATGTCATTAAAAAAAACAACCGCTCCAAGAATGGTGTTATTTTCGTCAACTGCAACTAAAAGTTCTGTTTCCTGATGATTGGTAAAATCACCAATATTCGCCAGCATTTTATAATAATTGGGTTGTTCGTTTTCTTTTGGAAAACCTTCTAATTGCGAATAAACGCGAATTAAAAGTTTCCCAATTTCCTCAAATTCTGAAGGAAAAGCGTTTCGAATATTATAGTTTGAAGTGTTCATGTTTTAGTTTACTTCGTCAGTTCGGCTAAAGCCTCGTGTCAGGTTTCAAGTTTCAAGTCTTGTCAGGCTGAGCGAAGTCGAAGCCCTTTGTGTGCCCTTCGACTTCGCTCAGGGTGACAAAAGAGTGTTTTAGGTTTCAAGTTTCAAGTTTTCAATCTAAAATCTAAAATCTGCAATCTAAAATTTATTTAACCCCTTTCCACCATTGTTTAAATTCCTGATTTTCATTTTTCAATTCAACCAATTCTCCAATCATAGGCGTAATTAAAGGAACTGGATTTGCCGAATTTGCATTCAGTTCCGTTACTTTAATTAATGGTTCGTCCCAGGCATGCAGCGATAATGAAAACTTGGACGAATGCACCGGAAATGCTCGTTTTGCTTTTAAATCCTGTATCGCCTGTACAACATCTTCGGGCATATTATGAATGTATTTCCAGTTTTTATTGTATTGACCGTTGTCGATTAAAACAATATCAAATGGTCCGAATTTCTCACCAATTTCTGCAAAATGCTGATCATAGCCGCTGTCTCCGCCTAAATACATTTTAAAATCTTTGGCTTCTAAAACAAAAGAAGTCCAAAGTGTATTGCAGCGTTTAAAACTTCTGCCTGAAAAATGCCTTGACGGCGTTGTATAAAGCGTTAGATTTTCGTCTAATTCTATTTTTTCATGCCAGTCTTTTTCGATAATATTTTCTTTTGGAAATCCCCAAAATTCAAAATGTGAACCAACGCCAAGTGCCGTGATTACTTTTTTGGTTTTAGGTTTTAGCTGAAGGATTGTTTTATAATCTAAATGGTCGTAATGATCATGCGTAAGCAGTAAATAATCAATTTCCGGAAGATCATCAACCGTATAAATATCTGTTCCTTTAAACGATTTTGTGGTACCCGAAATAGGAGAGGCGTTACCGCTAAAAACAGGATCGATTAAAAAACGTTTTCCTTCCAGCTGAATATAATAAGACGAATGTCCAAACCAAACTAAAACATCCTGATCGAGAGGAAGTTCATGTAAATTGGTCTTGATTGACGGAATTAAATCGGTTGGGATTTTTCTATCGACTTTTTTGAAAATGAATTCGAATAAAACGCCAATTAAGCCGGCACCTTCAGCAAGGTCTGGCGTGAAGTTTTGGTTTTCAAATTTTCCGTTTTTGTATTGAGGTGATTTTTCAATTAAAGCTAATCTTTCGCCGGAAGGCTTTTTTCCGAATTTTGGATGTTGTAAAAAGTTGTAAACGAGAAGAACTATTATTAATAACAGAATTAAGAATGTGATCATTTTTATTTTGAGGGATATAAATTTTGGACTTCTTCAATCGAAAGCGAAATGATTTTTTTTAAGATTTCGATGTCGATATCAGCTAATTTCTTGATGTAAATACAGGCTTTTGATACTTTGTATTTTCCCAGGTTTGAAAAAAGTTCTTCTCTCTTTTCTTCGGGTAAATAAAAATAAACTGTAGTTGCGGCTTTTCTGGGAGAAAAAGCGGCCAAAGGTGCGTCGCCTTCGTGTCCCGTGGCATATTTGTAATGATAAGTTCCAAAACCAATAATACTTGGCCCCCACATTTTAGGTTCAAAACCTGTTATTGATTTCATTATTTTTACCAGTTCAAAAGCATCATTTCTTTTTGCTTCACTATCTACAGCATTTATAAAATCAATAACACTGCTTTGGGTTTCTGCTGTTTTATTCTTTGCCATCGCCTTTTATTTTTGATGTACTAAATCGCTTTTCAGCAGAATATTTTTGATTTTAAATTCAGAAATATAAAACAAATCGCGGCTTTCGTTCATTTGATTTTCTAACACAATTAAGCTGACATCGCTTTCCGGGAAATATAAATTTACCGAAGAAAATCCGTCGCCTAAACCTGTATGACCTACATATTTTACGGCTTCTTTTTCGATAATTTTAATTCCGTAACCATAGCCTTCATCTGCTTTTCCGAAGAAATTATGCTGTGCCAATATATTATATTTCAGCATTAATTGATACGTTTCTGGTTTTAGGATTTTTCCTTTATGAAGATTATTATTCCAAACCGATAAATCATTAACCGTAGAAACAACTCCGTCTGCGCCTAAACTTTGAGGCGTAATCTGCGTAGTTTTTACAGCTTCAAATTTTCCATTAGAGTTAAAATACCCTGTAGCTAAATTTTGAGTTTTGTCTTTAGCATAACAAAATGTATTGTTCATTTTTAATTTCTTAAAAAGAGCATTCGCCACTTCGGTATAATTTTTTTTGGTGCTTAATTCAACAATTTTTTCAGCAAGGCTAAAGCTTAAATTTCCGTAGCTAAATTGAGTTCCGGGTTTAAAAGCCAAAGGCTTTTGCAAATCGACAATTCCATGTGTATGATTTAAAAGCTGATGAACCGTAACAGAATCTGCCCAGGATTGCGTTAATTCCGGAAGATATTTTTTAATTGGAGCATTTAAATCGACTTTGCCTTTTTCAACTTCCAATAAAAGTAAAACTGCTGCAACCTGTTTGCTGTTTGACATGATTTCGAATTGAGAGTTTACCGTTAAAGGTTTTTTTGTTTCAAAATTAGCAAACCCTTTTGCTTTTGAATACAATGTTTTTCCGTTTTTAGAAATCAAAACAACACCGTTAAAAATTGGAGAAGTTGTATGTTCAACCAAACTGTCAATTTTAGCGGTATAATTATCTTTTTTTTGTGCAGAAGAATTGTAGTATGACAAAAGAAAAGTCAAAAGTAATAAAGCAGGAATTTTGTATTTAATGTTCATTTTTTTAGTCTCGGTTTTCGGTTTTTTAGTTTTCAGTCACAGTCTCAGTCTCAGTTTTTCAGTTTTCGACTCAGTTAATAATTAACAATTCACCATTAACAATTCACAATTAATTCAAAACATCCCATTTTCATTAATCATTTCACTTGGAATTGGCTGTCCCAAATCCCAGAGTTCGATAATTTTATCTGACTCGAATTTGAAAATATGAACTACGACAAATCCCAAATCAGTTGAGTTTTGTTTTAAATGCGAATGTACAGCGACCAAATCATGATCGGTTATCATATGATGAATTTTAAAAGTTTTATTTGGATTTGTTCTTGCTGATTCTTCCATTGCCAGCATTAAAGTCTGCGCATCTCCTTTAAAATGAATATTATGATGCTTGAAATTTTCGCCTACATAAAGCCTAAAAGCTTCATGCGGATGACCGCTTGCAGCAAGTTTTAAGAAGTTTTCTACGATTTCTTTCTTAGTCATAATCTAAAGGATTAAACAGCAAACTAAGTTATGAAATTTAGAAGTACTTTTTGAATTAAAAAAACCTGAAAATTTTTATAAATCTTCAGGTTTTATCTGTGTTATATCGATACCTAATTTTGTGAATTCTTTTTCGCCTAAATCGGTAATATAAAAGTGTTTATCAGTTGGGCTTTTCTTGGCGATCCATCCTTTTTCTTCAAAAGTTACAGCGAGCAATTGACCGAGTTTTCCGCCAATATGTTCGTAGCACATTTTTGCCGGTTTTTGTTTGGATGGTTTCTCGCTCATTTTATTCTTAATTACAGTTTTCGTTATAAAAAGCGGCAACTTGTTCTAAGCCGCTTCTCATTCTAAAATCTTTATTTTCAACTTTATCAGTAAGTGCTTTACAATCTGAGAAATATTTTAAAACATTTTCCCTTAAAGTAGAGGACAAAGGATTGTAATTGCCTAATGCTGTCAGTTTTTCTTCAGAAGGTCTTTTAGCAAAATAATAAGTTACGGTATTTCCTCCTGACATTCCTATTCCCGCACCCATGCCCATTCCTCCGGCACTCATTCCAGTATTTATTCCAGTACCCATTCCGGGATAATTGGAATAAGTACAATAAAGTTCAACATTATTTCCTGAAACTACTTCTAAAACAGCAACAAACTTATCACTGTTTGTAGTTTGAAAAAATTTATAAACTTCTGTAACGTTATCCGGTTTTTTAATTTTTACCAGTTTGATTTGCGAAAAATCAATTTCACGTTTATCAGTTCCTGCGTAATTTTTATATTTAAAACTATCGAATTTTATTTTTCCGAAACCATTTAAAGAGTCTCCAGATTTTAAAACTATTAATGAATGATTCATTTGGGCGTTTCCAATACTAATGGTTAGTATTGAAAAAAATAAAAGTAATCTTGAGATCATAAAATGGCGGCGGTATTTAAGGTAATTTGCAGCCAAATTAGGCATTAGGATTGTTTTTTACAAACTAATCTCAAAGCCAAATAAGCCGTTGGAATATAAGCAAAAACCAAATCTACAAATGTAAACCACATTGGTGCCGGCAGGGAGCAGACACTTACAATTCCGCCTAGTAAAAAGAAAGCGCCAATTACTAAGGCTAATTTCTTTTTATGATTAACAGCGATTAAAGCCGTTGTAACTGCTCCTGCAAATGTTCCGATTGCGTGAGCCAGAAAAGGAAAAATAAAATGCTGTACTTCAAATAAATGCATTGTTTTTTGCAAACCTTCCATCGTTGTATTGTCAACTCCATCTGGCGGTGGAATAACGGAGTCACTGATTAAAATGATACTCATATTTACAATACTTCCAATAACAATTCCAGCAATAACAGCCAATATATTCCTTAAAACGGGATTCATAATTTTGATTTTTAATATTACGAATATAGGAAAATTAAGATTGTTTTGACCATTTTTTTTTAGTTGAATGACTGCCTGAATTCTAATGGTGAAACGTTTGTTTTTGTTTTGAATAATTTACTGAATGACTGCTGATGTTCAAAGCCTAATTCATAAGCAATTTCACTTACAGATAAGTTTGTGGTCGAAAGTTTTTCTTTTGCTTTTTCGATTAATTTGTCGTGAATGTGCTGCTGTGTGCTTTGACCAGTAAGATGGTTCAATAATCCGCTTAAATAATTAGGTGAAACATTTAGATTATTAGCGATAAACTGAACGGTTGGCAAGCCTTTTTTTGATAAGGAATCGTTTGTAAAATATTCTTCCAGCAGTTTTTCTAAACGAGCTAAAATCTCATGGTTGCTTATTTTTCGGGTTATGAATTGGCGGTTATAAAAACGCTCAGAATAGGTTAGAAGTAATTCTATTTGTGCTATAATAACATCCTGACTGAATTTATCGATATTAGATTGGTATTCCTGCTGAATATTTTTCATGATATCGATAATCATTTTTTCTTCTTTATCAGAAAGATGGAGTGCTTCGTAAACCGAATATCCAAAATATTCGTATTGTTTTATTTTCTGCGCAAGCGGCGTGTTCCATAAAAAATCCGGATGAACTAGTAAGGAATATCCGGTATGTTTCAATTCTGAGTTTCCTTCGATAGAAAAAACCTGACCGGGCGCGATAAACAATAAAACGCCTTCTTTAAAATCATATTCCTGCTGTCCGTAGCGCATTACGGCATTTGCATTTCTTTTTAATGCGATTGAATAAAAATCAAGAATAAGACTTTTAGGTTCTTGTTCGTTTAGAAATTTTAAATCTTCAAAATTATATACGCTTACAAGCGGATGTTCAGGCTTTGGCAAATCTCTAAACTCATGAAATTCGCTGATACTTTTTATTCGATGTGGTTGTTGATTTGCCATAGCCTAAATTATCTATTTTTGATTATATATTGCTGCAAATTCTTTTGCATATTCTGCCAGTTTTGTTTTTCCTAAAACTGCCGGTTTGTTTTTATAATAATCTTCGCCCAATAAACCGCTGTAAAGTGCGGCGTACATTTCGACCAAACCTGCTGCGATTTTTGGCTGCATTCCTACCGAAATTAATCCGTTTAGCACTTCTTCATCGCTTATAAACTGCCATTTTAAATCTGGTTTTCCAATTGCTGTTCCTAAGATTTTAGCAGTTTCGTGTCCATTTAATTCTTCGCTTGCTACATAACGAATTTTTTTTCCGTCAAGCGGAGTTGTGATTTCCTCGGCAATAGCTTCGGCAATATCATTTGGAGAAACCCACGGAACTAATTCATCGGCACCATAATTTGCCGAAATGAAGCCTTGATTTTTAATTGCAGGAATGTAAGCCAGCAAGTTGTAATAAAAAGAAGTTGGACGCATAAACGTAATCGAAACTTCTGCAAGCTGATTTAAAACGGCTTCAATTTCATTGTAACGCTGAATAATTCCTGATTTTTCTTTTAAATGTGCACCAATACTGCTTAAAAAGACAACACGCTTTACATCAGATTGTTTAATGGCTTGGGCATAAGCGTTTCCGATTTTGCGTGTAAAAGCATCCAGATCTAAATTCGGATCGAAATAATTAGCACGCGGAATCATGCAGTAAACGGCATCTGCGTCTGTAAATGTTTTAGCCAAAAAATCTACATATTCTACTGAGCCAATGGCTGCTTTTGCGCCTAAGGTTTCGATTTCTTGTGTTCTATCGTTACTGCTGGCAATTACGGTAACGGAATGTCCTTTTTGAATTAATTCTTTTGCCAAAGGCTTGCTGATGTTCCCTAGAGAACCTGTAATTATAATTTTCATAAGTTCTAAATTTTTGATGTTACAAAGTTGCGCAACATCAAAAAGATAGGTGTAGCCAAATCTACTATTGTTGTAGCCGGAAAAGTTGCTAAGGCTCTAAGTTGCTGAGATGCTAAGGTTTTGCTTTTTTGCCCACGGATTTTACGGATTAAACGGGTTTTCACTGGTTGCTTTTTTATTTTTTTTTGCCACAGATTTAAAGGATTAGCCCAGATTTTTTTTTAATCATTTTAATCTGTGGCATATTTAAATTAACCAGTGAAAACCCGTTTAATCCGTAAAATCTGTGGGCCAAATAAATCTCTCAGTTTTGAGATAATTTCTTTTCGTTTTCGGTTTGGGGTTTTCCAGTTGCGTTTGGTTCACCTTTTCCAGTTTCGATTAGTTTTTTAAGACTGTTTTGAATGTAGTTTGTCCAGGCATCACGGCAGATTTGGAAGCATTCGTATTCTTGGTTTAAACCAAAATGGGTAAAACGAAGTTCTGTTTTTCCGTCTTTTTCTGTGATTTCAAAAGTTGGTTTTGTTCCTGTCCATTCGGTTTTGTCTTCGGTAAACTTGAAGTAGTTTTCTTCAACCAGCCAGACAATTTTTTGATTTAGAATTACTTCTGTCAATTTAATTTTGCAGCGATGAATATCTTCATAATGATAATTAAATTCATCATTTTGTTTTGCTGTATTTCCTTCAATTTCTTCTGACCACCAGCCTCGCACGTTAGTAATTGCATTAAAAACTTCCTCTGGAGATTGATTGACTAATATTGCTGTTGTAAAATCTGATGCACTCATTTTTATGGTTTTTAAAAGTTGAATATCAAATTTATTCTTTAAAAATCAATAAGTTAGGTTTTAATAAGACAATTGTAAGGTGTATTTCGGACAGATGTTTTGATTTTATATTGTTGATTTTAGATTTTTCAACTTTATGGTTAATTATTCACTTTCTTTTTGCTGAATAAGGCAATTAGTAAATTAATAATGTATAGCGGCGTGGCAATAAAAATGATAAGTAAAAACTGGCTTATTAAAACAACATTAACTAATTGGTAATCGTCAAATAATGGAAAAGCCATGTCTCTTGGAAATAGTTTAAAATAAAGCATTAAAAGCCAGTAACCAATAAAACTTCCTATCAAAATAACAATATGTATTGCGGTTAAATATTTTATAAGCTGTTTTTTAAATACTTTTTGAATAAACCAATATCCAAGTCCCATTAAAAAGTAGAACAGTGAAAGAACAACGGCAATATAAATATGAGCAATTACAAAATAGGTATCATGAACATTAATATCTAAAGTGCTGTCTGGATTATTTATTCCGGCTATTCCGATTAATAAAATGATTGCAGCAGTAATCCAGAATAGGTGGTAAGCTTTTATTTTTTGAAAGTTCATAAAATAAGTTGGTTTTATAGAAGATATTTTTTCTCTAAACGAATAAAAAAGATAATTGCTTTATTATCTCATTATATCCATTCTGCTTATTTTTTGATTTGTTATTTCAAAAATAACAACTTGCTCTTTTTTAGTTTCATCGCCATTTCGTCCTGATACATATTCATGTACTATTATTTTATTATCAAAATGAATGATTTTTATTACTTCGGCATATATAGCAGGCGATTGTTTAAAAAGGTTGATAAACATTTCTTCGCATTCTTTTTTACCATTTATTGCTAATGTAAGGTCTTGAAAATTATAAATTTTTATATTATCACTATACAAAGGCATCATTTCTTGTATCGATCTATTATTAAAAGCAGACATCTGTAAGTCTACAATTTCTTCTATTGTCATTATTTTAGATTGTTTTATAATATGAATTTCTGTTTTTTTAGGCAATATAGTTTTTAATTTTTTCAACAGTTTTATGAATCTGCAAAAAATGATTTTCCATTACATTTTCCAGTTCTAAAGTTCCGCCCAGAATTAGCATTTCTTTATTTTCGAAGCGTTTTCCTAAACGATCTTCGAGCATTATGGTTTCCATACTTTGCGCCATTTTAATTTCGGTTAAAAAAGCATTTGGATGCCCGGCGGTGCAGATTACTAGTCCAAACGGAATTATTTTCATCTTCGGAAAATCATCAGTTTGTCCGTAAGCATATCCAACCGAAAAAACACGGTCGAACCAGCCTTTTAGTTTTGCGGGACAATCACTCCACCAAACGGGATATAGAAAAATAATGCAATCGGCTTTTTCGATTTTTTCTTGTTCTGCTAAAATATCTTTAGAAATGGGAAGATTGAGTTTTGCAAATCCTTCTCTATCATATTCTTCTTCAGACATATCGCTTTGAAAATTAGAAGCGTATAAATCTGAAACTTCGAAATTCCAGTTTTGTTTTGCTATTGCAGATTTTAATTGTTCTAAAACCTGAAATGTATAAGACTTTTTGCTCGGATGACTGTATACGATTAAGATATTCATTTTGATGGTTTTAGAAAGTTGTTGAATTAAAAAAGAGAACCTAAAGTTCTCTTAAATACGAAATTACGAATAAAATTCTAATACCTTATTCTTCGACAAATTCTAAAATATCTACCAGCTGGTATTCCGGAACTTTGCAGATTGCCTCAAGCGTGCTGAAACGAACGGTTTTTGCTTTGCCTGTTTTTAATATGGAAAGATTAGATAACGTCAAATCAACTTTTTCTGAAAGTTCATTTAATGGCATTTTGTGTTTGGTCCATCATCACGTCTAAATTTACTATAAATTGGTATAATTCATAATTCATAACTATTTGACGCGTTCATATTCTGATGTAGAGCAGTCAACACATTCGTCTATTAAATACAGTTTATTGTTGTGAAATTCAAATGATCTGTCCAAATAAAAATCTTGTGTAATGGAATCACCTTTATCAATAACAATCATTTTTCTGTCTCCGCCAAAAACCGATTTTTTTGTTATGATAAAAAATTTCTGCTGCTGCGACAGATTTCCATTTATATAGGTTTTAATTGTAGAATTCGAGATCTCAATTACGATCTTTTGATCTGATGTTTCTGAACTCGTTGGTCCGCCAAATCCGCCAGAAGTGCGAATCCAGCTCCATTTGCCTTCTAAGCGATTTTCGTCAGAACGATTATCATCATTATCATGGCAGGAAGAGAATACAATTAAAATAAGAAGAAGTAAATATTTTTTCATCGGTTTAAAATTTTGGTTCGTTTATTTATAAGATGAAAAAAATGTTAAATAGTTGCTTTAAAGTGTTTTAAAAAAGTTTAAATTATTTCAACCGAATTAAAACGCCTTTTCGTTTCACGATATTTTTATAATCCCATTGAATGTTTCTGGCTTTATCGAGCCATCTTTTTAAATCGTCAATATTGATTTGATCTGAGTTTGTATAACGGGCTTCGGCGGCTTTAAAGCTTCCTTCATTTTGAAGTCCGCTTTCATCAAAAGATTGTCCGCTCCAAAAAAGCAGCCTGACAGAATCTTTAAGTTTGCTATATCCTGCAACGGGATTTCCGTCTAAAAACCAAACCGGATGCCGATGCCAGATTTTGCTTTCGGCTTCTTGCAGGAAATCGTTAATTTCAACGCTTAAGATATCACATATTTTTTTGTCTTCAGCGTTTTGTGAGTCGTTATATGCCTGGATTTCCTGATTCATGGTTTTGAATTTTAATTTATATCTTTTGAAAGCTCAAATAAAATGTAGGTTCCGTTTTCAGAGCGTCCTTTTTCTTTTTCAATAAATCCTGTTTTGTTATAAAATTCAACGGCTTTTATGTTGTTTTCTAAACATTTTAAGGTGAGCGGAAATTTCGTTTTTTGAATGGCTGCTTTTAACAATTCGGTTCCAACTTTCTGCCCTTGATATTCCTGATCAACGTACAGATGATGAATGAAATTATTTGGCATCCAAATCGAAATAAAACCAACGGGAATTTCATTAATATGTGCCACTAAAATGTATTCTCCTTGCGTATGTTTTTCAAAATCGTCTAATTTAAATTCTGATGTATCAAGCCACGAAAATGTTCTTTGTCTTTCTTTTAAATACAGGATTTTTAAAGGTTCAAAATCACTTTTTGTAATTTCTGTTATTTTCATCAAATCGGGTTGTTGAATTTTGTTTTAAAAATAATCTTTTTTGTCTAAAATGATCAATTAAAAAACAATGTTATTATGAAACCGGATTTGCGTTAGGGATGGAAGCGGCATCTCCCGATTTAGAAAAACAAGGCTTTTTAGCCGTAGTTTTTGTTAATCGGGAATATAGTGTACAGTCCGGCCGTAGGAAACGCCCAAATTATTCTATTAATCGGTAATCCACTTTCCTTGTTCTTTGGCAATGTCAATTAACTTTTGTCCGTGTTCCGTCATTAAATTTTCCTGAATCATGCGTTCGGCTCTTTCTATGTTGGGTTTACTCCATTTGCTGGTTTTTGGGTTGCGATGCGAAAAGGTGAGATAATAACTTTCGCCATCGCGTTTTTTGCACAAACTGTCGATCCAGCCAAAACAAAGCGCTTCTTCTGTGGCTTCGATTAAATTTATGCTTTTGGTCTGGCTTTTTTTATGAAACAAAATCAGCCAAACTGATTTTTCGTTTACACTATTTTCTGTCAGCCATTTACGCCAGTCTGCTCTGGTTTCGGCATATACTGCTAATTTTCCGTCTTTTGTTTCCATAAATCTTATTTTTAAGTAAAGGTAAAATGGGAATGTGACAACGGTTTGTCAGTAGTAAAAATAATATTAAAATATTGATTATTTGATGTTTATGTTTTTAAATCAAGTGTTAAAATGTTTGTTGAAAGTAACTGTAATATTGTTTACGAAATCTTTGGTATATTTTCCGGTTTCGTCTAAATCCGGATCAAGAATTGTAATTTCAAGTCCGCTTAGTTTCTTACTTTCAAATAAATAGGAGGTAAGTTCATTAAATTCATCATAGGTTAAACCGTCTGGCGTTCTGCTGTCTACGCATGGCATAATATCGTCGTTAAGAACGTCGACATCGATATGAAGCCAAAAACCATCTAAGTTTTTGTTTTCAACTTCTGAAAGAAATGTTTTTACAGATTTTGTAATGCCTTGTTTTCGCAGTTCCTGAAGACTTAAATATGTTGCCGAAGATTTCCGTATTTCGTTTTCGTATTCATCATCGTATTCGCGATTGCCAACGCACCAAAGGTTTTCTTCTTTTATATAAGGAGATAAATTGAGAATATTGGTTAGTTTTTGATGTCCGTTTCCGGTAACAATTGAAGCCGCCATGCCACCAACACCGCCGGTTTCAGAAAGAGAAACATCCATAAAATCGGTATGGCCGTCGAGATAAAATAAGCCGTAATTGCCTTTTTGTTTTAAAGCCATTGCAGGGCCCAAAAGAATACTGCAATCGCCGCCCAAAATAAACGGAAATTTATTGGCACTCAATAAATTGTTTATTAAATAGGCTTGTTCTCTGGCGTAGGTTACTAATGAATCTGCGTTGAGAATATTGGTTTCGGGATCTTTTATATTGGAGTATTTTGGAGGATCAACTCTTATGATGTTTTTTGGGTTAATTGCTTTATGCAAATTATGTTTCCATAACCAATCCGGCAAACGATTTACGCCTGGTTCTTTTCCTGTCTGCGGTTCTTTTAGGCCTAAATTAGAAGTGAATTCAACAATGCATATTTCTTTCATAGCAAAATTATTTACGGATAAAGTTATTAAAATTAATGCTGCTGTAAATTATTTTTAACAGCCGGAAATCAAAAAATCCGATTTGTTTTCACCAATCGGATTTTTAATATTTTATGATTTTCTCGTTAAATCTGTAATTAACAGCAGGTTGTTTTCTTTTAATTTATTGACCAATTCTTCGACTGTTCCGGGATTTTCTTTTATGGCTTCGTATTCAGCAGAAGTTATTCCGACTATTTGCAAGAAGGAAAGTTCACCATGCGGAGTTTGTTTCTTTTCGATTTCAGGATCGGCAACAATTACTAAAGCTGTTATATCCGTTTCTGTATCAAGTCTTATAGGACCGTTTGCAGGCATATAATGAAATTCTTCAAACCAGTTGCCGCTGTCAAAAACATATTTTGCAATGTTTTGTAAAAGGGCAATTACCCAGCTTGGGTTTCCGTTATCTTCTGCAAAAGGTTTTAGTCTAAAAGTGAGTTCGAATCCCCATTTGCTAAATTCATCTTCGATTTTATTTTCGTCGTAATACAATTCAGAAAATCCATAAGTGACAAAGTGAAAATGATCTGTTTGTTTTTTGCTTTCGTAAATGCTTACGCCGTCCAGCGGATGTTCTCCGCCAAGTATATAACTTATGGCCGGAGCAAAATGTTTGGGCTCCTGATCTGGATAAAGACGTTCAAATTCTTTATCGATTTCAAGCCATCCTACAGCATCATCTTCTGAAAATTGTTTTTTGTATTCTTCTAATGTCATAATTTTCTTTTTATGATTAAACGAATACAATTTAAGATTTTTGGTTAAAAGAAGAAATTAATATGTTTTTAATTTATTCATAATTTGATCGACGGCAAGTTCTAAACCTTTGCCATAATCACCTTTTTTAAATTCGGGAACGGCATAGGTTGTAATAATATTTTGGGTGTCATTGTCGCTTAGTTTATAACGGATAAGATCAATGCTTTGAACCTGGATTTGCCTTAATTCTTTGCTTACTACAATTAAAATAGTAGGGTCTAGTTTTGGGTCTTTAGCCAGATATCTGTCTAATTCTAAAGCATAATCAGGAAAAGTTGTATAAGGCTGTATTGTTGAGGTTGTTACGACCGTAATTTTGTAAAGAAATTGTTTTTCAAATGCCTTTAGCATATTGGTGAGGTTTGTAATTTGATCTGGATTTAAGATTTTTTCGAAATCATTTACATAATCATAAGGTCTTGAAAAAACATTTTGGGCGTCAGGAACTGTGTTTTCTTTTTTTGTTTGGGAAAATAATATACTTGCTGGAAACAAGATTATTATAATAAGGAATAATATTTTTTTCATCGCAGGCGAAGATTAGATTTGGTGCTGCAAAAATACCACATTATTGGTTTAGGATAAAAAGATAAATTGATATTTATGTAAAGAAAAAAACCGATCTGTTTTACAAATCGGTTTTTTACTATTTAAAGAAACTGAACTTAGAAATTTACATCGTCTGCGATATTGCCGCCTTGTTCTGCAGCAAATTTTGCGGCATATTCTTTTTGTTTTGCTTGTTGATAATCATGGAATTCTGTGATATTTTCAGAATTCCAGTTTTGATTTTGCTCTGTCATCCACTGCATTGCTGCAGATTGGAAATCAGCAAGGTTGATCCCGAAAGTTTCTAAAATCCATTGCGCGCCATCGATTCCGTATTCGTATGCAGCTTGTCTTGCTCCGGCAAGTTCTTCGTAGAAATAACGGTCTGTTTTGATTCTTTCAAGATTTGCTGCTCCTTCTTCAGAAATTTCTGCTTTTAGGTTTTCTAATTGCGGAACCGTTACATTTTCTGCATAATACTGCCCGAACAAAGTTGTAACCGTAAATGAAGTGTCTTCGCCCATACGCTGGGGCCAGATTGTGTTTAACTCTTCCCAAATTACAGATTCGAAGCCCATTGCTTTGCAAACTTCCTGATAATCGATTCCGGCACTTATTTTAAGGCACATTGCGGTATACGTTCTTAAATCTACGCCGTGTACAGGCTCAAGAAACGGATTATTTTCTTCAACCTTTATGAATCCTGAAGTTTGAATTCCGGTATATTTTAATGAATTAGCATGTTCAAATCGTATCATTTGGTCAGAATCGCAATTATTCCATTCGGTGTAAATTTCTCTTCTGTAACTAAAATATATGCCTTTAATATCTTTTTCTTCAAGGTTTTCACCACTTGCGCGTTGGTCAGCAATCCATGCTTCGGCTCTTTCTGCTACTTCGGCATCAAAATCATCAACATTATAATGCGTTCCGTGCAAAGTTTCTGGATCGTATTCTACTTCCTGATAATCATTTCTGTAATTATCTTCATAGTTTTCGTTTGATGTTTGTGCCTGCTCAAAATTTTGATTTTCCTGTTTACTGTCTCCAGTTAGAGCTCCAAAAAGTTTCTTAAACATTTGTTGATTTTTAAGGATTAATAATTATTTATTGTGTACCTGATTCTGATACATTTTTTCGTTGTGCTCTTTTAAATCGGGCGTAATTTTATTCCACTCGTCATACATGGCGCGCAGATAAACCTGATATAATTTTGGAGCATTTTTGATAACAAATTGCCTTTGTTCTTCGAGATCATCCATTTTTGCCTGAATTTCATTCAGCACTTTTTTATCTGATTCATGTATTTTGCTTAAACTTAATTCATGTCGCTGATGATATAATTCCCGCTCTTTTTTATCCTCCGTTTCAAAAGCTTCGTATAAGTGTGCTGTTCTTTGTTCAGCAAGTCCGCGTGCAATGTTTTGCAAATTTCTGCCTTGTGTGCTTGGCGCAAACGTGTTTTGCGTTTTACAATACGGACATGAAATATAGGTTTCGATTAAAAAGATTTTTTCGATTTCGATATTTCCGCCGCATTGGGTACAACTGAATTTGTTTTTAATGGCTTCGTATTCGTCTAATATTTTTTTGTATTCGATTTCAAGATCACGTTCCTGCGTTTTTTCAATTTGTTTTCTCCAATAATCATATTTATTGTCAAAATCGCTGTAACGATCAGTACAATCACTTCTAAAATCAGAAACTAGATCGTGATGTTTACTTAAAACCGAAATCTGCGAATTGTAATTTTGGTAAACAGCAAGAATTTTTTCGTCATATGTATCTCTGGCTTTTTCTCTAATGTTATTTAACTGGCCATTTATACCCGAAAGTACTCTGTGAAAAGTTCTTTTATAAAGATCTTCATCTTCTTGTAAAAGCTGTTTCAATTCTGGAATTGAGGCTGTTGCCAGTTCTTCCATTTTTGCTTCGAGTTTTTCTAAAAAGGCAAACCATCTTTGCTGTGATTCCTGAAGTTCTGCGTACCATTCTGGAAACGTTTCTTTACTTCCTTCGTTTTTTTCTGGGCCTTTTGATTTATTAAATAGTCCGAACACGTGATATGATTTTTAAATTGAATTATCTTCTTTTTTAATATAAACTCCGTCTGTAAGTTTTACGGTTATGAATTCAAATCCGCAATAAGCGCAATGCGTTACGCCATCTTGTTTTGCTCTTCCGGCGCCGCAATTTGGACAGTCTTTTGCATTCATTTTGGCGTCGTTGATTTCCATTTCACCGCCATAATTAGTTTGGTTTTGAGCTTTTTGTTTTAGTCTGTCTAAAAACGAATTGACTTTTTTCTCTTCCATTATAATTGGCTTAATAATTCGGATTTTTTTGTTTTGAATTCGTCTTCGTCAATTAAACCGGCATCAAATAAAGATTTCAATTTTTGAAGTTTTGAAGTTAAATCGTCTTTTACTTCTTCTTTTGGTGTTTCTTTATTTTGCTGTAATTGATTTAGAAGAATTCCCATGCTTAATGCGTTTTGGGTTGCATCGTGAAGTGCGGTTCCTTTATCACCAATTGCAGTTGCGGTATTGAATTTGGTAAATTTATCCATATCGGTTACCATATTCATATTGGTGATTTTGTCGTAATGTGCCGTAACTTCTTCGGGTAATGTAACGCTGGTGATTACAAACTGCGTTAATTCAATTCCGAATTGAAGAAAATAAGGTTTAAGATACGGTTCGATTTTTTTGCCTAATTGGGTAATATTTCCGGCAATATCGGTAACGGTTATGTTTTCGTTTGCCAGAACTTCTCCAAATTTTGGCGCAACAAAATCTCTTAATTGGTTTTGTAATTCAAAAATGGTAAGCTGCTGATACGTTCCGGCATATTGGCGGAAGAATTTGGCAACATCAACAATTTGAATATCAAAACTTCCGAAAGCGCGAATTCTGATTTGTCCGAATTGTGGATCGTTTAGCAGAATAGGAGCGGGAGTTCCCCATTTATTATTGATGAATTGATGGGTGTTGAAAAAATAAACATCGACTTTAAAAGGACTTTCAAAACCGTATTTCCAGCCTTTCAGCTTGCTTAAAATCGGAATATTTTCTGTAGATAAAGTGTGAAGTCCCGGAGAATACACATCGGCAAGCTGACCTTCGTTTAAAAGCATTACATGCTGACTTTCGCGAACGGTTAGTTTTGCTCCGTTTTTTATTTCTTTATCTTCATCATAAAATTTCCACATTAGTAAATTAGGGTCACTGGTCGTGGCTTCGATTATTTCTATAAAAGGTAATGTCATAAAATCTTATTTATAAAGAATAAAAATAAGAATTATAAGACGACTTCAATATTTTTTAATGTGAAGTTTTTAACAAATTTTTCTTTATAAATTTTAAAGTTTATGATTTTTGTCAAAGTTTTGTCAATCCTAAATTTTTGCTTTTTTTATTAGTAATAATAAGTTTGTTTTTCTTTTGTTCGACAATTACAACTTCGCCTTTTTTAAACCCAAGTTTTTCAAGCCATTTACCTTCCAGTTTTATTGATGGAATTGTAATGTGTTTGTATGTTCTTTTTTGATATTTGGTGTGAATTTTAAGTTTCCTCTCGTTGTTCATTGCTGTTGTTTTTTTAAGACGAAGTTTGTAAGGACCAAATGTCTAACGAATAGTTGAGAATGTTGTCAACTTAAAATATGACAAATCTGATTTTAAGACAAAGATTGGCGATTTGCTTTGCTGAGTTTTTCTGTCGATATACGAGTGCGATTTCTCGTTCCTCGAAATGACAAAACAAAAAAATCCGATCTGTTTTCACAAATCGGATTTTTAAATTGAAAATTATATATGACCGTAAAACGGTATATTTTTACAAGTGAATTACTTCGCCGTAAGCATCTGCAACAGCTTCCATAACAGCCTCGCTCATTGTTGGGTGAGGGTGGATAGATTTAAGGATTTCATGACCTGTAGTTTCTAGTTTACGAGCTACAACTGCCTCAGCAATCATATCTGTAACACCAGCACCAATCATGTGGCATCCCAACCATTCTCCGTATTTTGCATCGAAAATTACTTTTACGAATCCGTCTGGAGTTCCAGCAGCTTTTGCTTTTCCTGAAGCTGAGAATGGGAATTTACCAATTTTTAATTCGTAACCTTTTTCTTTTGCTTGTTTTTCAGTTAAACCTACAGAAGCGATTTCTGGAGTTGCGTAAGTACAACCCGGAACGTTTCCGTAATCGATTGGGTCTACGTGAAGTCCTTTAATTTTTTCTACACAGTTAATTCCTTCTGCAGAGGCTACGTGAGCTAAAGCCTGACCTGGAGTAACGTCTCCAATTGCGTAGTATCCTGGAATGTTAGTTTCGTTGTAAGCGTTTACTAAGATTTTATCTCTGTCAACAGCAATTCCAACTTCTTCTAAACCAATATTTTCAATGTTTGTTTTGATTCCAACTGCCGAAAGTACGATGTCAGCTTCAAGAACTTCTTCTCCTTTTGCAGTTTTAACAAATGCTTTTACTCCTGCACCAGTTGTGTCAATACGCTCAACAGATGAGTTAGTCATAACCTTAATTCCTGCTTTTTTCAAAGAACGCTCAAATTGTTTTGAGATATCTTCGTCTTCTACAGGAACAACGTTTGGCATGAATTCTACAATAGTAACATCTGTTCCCATTGAGTTATAGAAGTGAGCAAACTCAACTCCAATTGCTCCAGAACCTACAATAATCATAGATTTTGGCTGTGTTGGTAATGTCATTGCCTGACGGTAACCAATTACTTTTACACCATCTTGTGGTAAGTTTGGTAACTCACGAGAGCGAGCTCCGGTTGCGATGATGATATGATCAGCGCTGTATTCAGTAACTTTATTATCTTTATCTGTAACGTCTAGTTTTTTTCCTGGTTTTAGTTTTCCAAAACCTTCAATAACGTCAATTTTGTTTTTTTTCATTAAGAATTGAACACCTTTGCTCATTCCTTCTGCAACACCACGGCTGCGTTGAACAACAGCAGGAAAATCTTTATCGAATTCAGAAACTTTTAATCCGTAGTCAGAAGCGTGTTTTAAATAATCAAAAACCTGAGCTGATTTTAATAATGCTTTTGTTGGGATACATCCCCAGTTTAAACATACACCACCAAGGTTTTCTTTTTCAACTACAGCTACTTTAAAGCCTAATTGTGAAGCTCTAATCGCTGTTACATATCCTCCAGGACCACTTCCTAAAACAATAACGTCGTATTTCATTTTTTGTGTTTTTAGTATTAACTATCGAAAATGAGGTTTATAGATTCCGAAACTCACTTATCGATTTTCTTTTGTTATTTGTGCTTGCGAATTTAATGATTTATTTTAAAAAGAGTATCATGTAAAAAAGTAAAAAGGTAAAATGTGGAAAATTTGAAATATTGATTCATTTGTCAGGCTGAGCGAAGTCGAAGCCCTGCTACTTGTAAAAAAGCTCTTCGACTTCGCTCAGAGTGACAGAAATTATTAAAAAAATAAAGCCACAGATTATCAGGATTAAAAAGATTTTTAAAATCCGTTTAATCTGTGTAATCTGTGGCCTTATATTTTGTTGTCATGGAACTATATGGAAGAGGTTTGCGTGGGCTTCGACTTCGCTCAGCCTGACAAAATAATGGTGAATTGTGAATTGTGAATTGTAAATTGTTAATTATTAATTAAACATTCTCAGTCATTAACAATTCACCATTTACAATTAATAATTAAACCTTCACGTGTCCCCAGTTTTCACCGCTGGCAATTCTGCGAATCTGCATTTCGCTTACGCCGAATTGTTTAGCGATCATTTTAAGACGTGTTTTTTGTTCTGGTCTTGCTAATATTTTTTTGATTAACATGACTTTTGTGGTAGTTAATTTTCGTCCGTCGGCTTTTAAGTTGTGTTCAATCAGGTTTTTCTTCGCCTGAATCACACGCGGACTTTTGCGGCTGTGCGCCATCATTTCTTGTTTTGTTGCCCAGCGTAAATTGCTGATATCGTCATTGCTTCGGTTGTAATCGAGATGCAGAACATAGGTTTGATCTTCTGATTGTTTTGGAAGAAAATATTGGGCAACTAATTTGTAGAGAAATAAATATTTGTTGATGATTTTGTCATCTTTTTTAACCTTAAATCTAAAAGTAGGATATCCATCGCTTAAACCGCCTTTTAAGATTCGGCCGTTTTCAATTTCATCTGTAAAGCTTATTAATCTTCCTCTGTTTGAAATTGCGTATTTAAGTTGTAATGATGCGTTTATTTCTATTTCTTTGAATTCTTCGTTAGGATAAAATCTGTTATGTGGCATTTTCTTTTTCATTTAAATTTTTGTCTCTCAAAGATAAAGAATTCTAAAATGAAGAAAGTTATACTGTAAGTTACATAATATCAACTTTATGATTCTTATAACGCTATTTTAACTTTTTAGAATGATTTTGACACTTATTTGGTCAGTTTAAAACTTCAAATTGTGAATTATGCAGTTTTCAATTTTCCGCGAAAGCGTAAATTTTAGCGTTTTACGATTCAAAAAAATGATCCGTTTTATTGATCGAGCCAGTTTTTGAAATTGTTTATTTCTTTTTTACTGATAATTATTGGGTCGTTTTCGATGGGAGGAACGGTAAGAATGAGTTCTATTTTTTGATGCGAGTGTTTTACGACTTCTTTTATAATGTTTCGGTGTACGATATATTTTCGGTTTATTTTGAAAAAAATAAAAGGATCAAGGCTGTTTATAATATCAGTAATCGTGCTGTTGTACAAATAACTGTTTCCTGATTTTACATAAATAAACAAATGCTTTCCTGATGCAGCAAAATAGGTGATTTCAGATTCGTTTACTGAAATTAGTTTATAACCGTGATTTACTAAAAAATGACGTTGTATTTTGCTTGTTTCAGGATTTTCGATGGCCACTAAAGACTGCAGCGTTGCATCGGCGTTGAAACTGTCTTTTATTTTTTTGAATTTGGTTAGGGCTTCTAATAGTTCTTGTTCTTCAAAAGGTTTTAAAAGATAATCAATTGTAAAGTGTTTGAAAACCGAAATGGCATAAGAATCATAAGCGGTAACAAAAATGACAGGGCAGGAGATTGTGGCTTTCTCAAATATTTCAAGACTTTTACCGTCGCCCAAATGAATGTCCATAAAGGCTAAGTCGACATTGTTTTGTTTAAAAAATTCGACTGCTTCTTTTACCGATTTTAGAACTGCAATTTCGGCTATCTGTAAAATGTCCTGCTGTTCTAAAATTGATTTTAGGTAAGTGGATGCAAGATATTCGTCTTCGACAATGGCAATTTTCATTTTCCTTTTGAGATAAAGTTAAAAAGTTTCATTTTTAAGTGAGAAGCTCTTAAATGATTTTGCAAATATAATTGTCTATAGTTTTTTTACAACAAGTTTTTATAGGAGTTTGCAGTTTTGTTGTTATTTAATCTTTTTTGTCATATTTCAAATATTGTTTGTGGATTGAACGACGGGTTACGGATCGTGAATATATTGTGTTCCCGCGGTTGAAACTACGGGCTATATTTTTTTAAGCTTTAATGAAAATCTATTTTTGTATTTCAAATATAGCCTGTGGTTTCAACCACAGGAAACGAATTGTGAATATATTGCGTTCCCACGGTTGAAACCGTGGGCTATGTTCTTGTATGAATAAATCTGATTGTGTTTAGGTTTCTTTTAAATGCAAAAGAGGCCCAGCTTTGCAACTGGACCTCTTTAAAAAAAAACAATAGGTATTTATAGATTGGGATTGTTTAATCTCGCGTCTGCCGGGTAAATAATGGTATATCGAGGATCGTTTTGTATCAATGTATAATTATCACCGTCAAAAGTATGAACGATTTGTTTTTGAGATGTTCTTCTCAAATCAAACCAACGTTGTCCTTCAACAGCAAACTCACGGTGTCTTTCTTCATAAATGAAGTTTGTTAAATCTGCAGCATTCATTGCGTTAACTTCAATTTCAAGTTGTACATAAGCTGTAGCAGTGTATCTGTTTTTGATAAAACTTAAAACAGTTGTTTTAGCATCAGCAATATTGTTCAGTTTTAATGAAGTTTCTGCTTTTGTTAAATACAACTCAGAAGTTCTGAAAGAACATTTTTGATCAATATTTCCACCTTTTTGAATTCTGTAACGGCTTCCGCTTGCTAAGAAATAAAGAGGAAAACGTAAATCAGTTGTTTTGCTGTAAGCAGCAATTAAATCTGGTGAAGCATAAACAGCACCTTTTAAGTTGTTTATTAAACCATCTTCAAGAGCTAAAATAGATTCTTTTGAATCGTATTTTGTTGCAAATACAGGTGTAGCTTTTAAATCAACTAAAGCGTTGTTAATTGCTAACGCTTTGTTTGCAGCGTCAAGCGATTTTTGCCATTGTTGTACATATAAATAAATACGGCTTTCTAAACTGTATAAAGCAACTTTAGAGAAACGGTAGTTTAAACCTTTTGTTTGAGAATCTTTGTTGATGAATTTTTCAGCTTCCTGAGTATCAGAAATAATTTGATTATAAATTACTTCTACTGTCTGAGGTACGAAAGCCTGCTCTAAATCAATCTCTAACGCTAATGGAACTCCTTTGTCTGAACCTGCAGTTGCTGCATTGTAAGGTTTTCCGAAAAGGTTAATTAAATCAAAGTAAGCCATTGCTCTTAAAGCATACGCTTCTCCAACTAATTGGTTTCTTTCTGGAGTTACATCTAATTTTTTAGACGCTTCGTTAATGATTACGTTCGTATAAAAGATAGTTTTATATAAATCTGCATATTGAAAAGTAGTTGTAATACGATCCGGATTTGCATCTTTCCAAATATAAATATCTCTATAGTATGTTACGTCATCACTAAATTCATTCATCGTTAATTCGTCTGTACGAACTGCCGTTAATGATTTGTGTTCAGGATATACGTCGTATCCTTTTGTTAAAACTGCGCGGTACTGCTCTAATGTTTCTGGAATAACACGACCAACTGGTTGGATATCCAGATAGTCATCACAGCTTGTTACTGCAAGTGCTGCAGCAAAAAGTAGTATATATTTTGAGAATTTTTTCATCTTTATTTTTATTAGAAAGTTACATTACATCCTAAAGTGAATGACTTAGGAACTGGTTGTGCATAAATGTTTCCGAAAGTTTCAGGGTCAAAGTAACCTTTGTAATCAGAACTGATTACGAATAAGTTTCTAGCTTCAACATTAAGTCTGATACTTGAAATGTTAATTTGATCTGTAAACGCTTTAGGGAATGTATAACCTAAACGCATACTGCTTAATCTCATATAACTCATTTCGCTAACCCATGTATCTAAATAATTGTAGGTTGTAATTTGATTTTGTCCAGAATACCATAGGTATGCCATATAAGAATCTCCTGTTCCTGAATCTTTACTCGTAATTCCTGGTAAGTTAGAAGATGTATTAGTTGGTGACCATGCATCTAAAATATCTCTACTGTAATTTTGTCCTCTGTCTACGATTGTTCCATTGTATGGAGGAGTTCTTGTTACAGTCTGTTTAATGTTAAATGAAGCTGCAATTGTTAAATCAAAATTACTTACTTTAAAAGTATTGGTAATACCTCCAGTAAATTTAGGATCCCTGTCTCCTAAATAAACAAATAAGTCTCTAAATTCAGCAGCGGATAAATTTGACTGCGCTAATTCTCCTGGGAAAATATCAGCAAATGGATCGTATAAACCAAAGAATGTTTGAGAGTTTACAGTTTCTCCTTTTTTGTTGATAAATAAAGGATATCCATTTTCGTCGATTCCGTTTGTTTTAAATCCAAATACAGCATTTACCGGACGCCCTTCTCTATTTGGCAGGTAATCTGTGTCACGAACTTCGATACGGTCTACATTACTTTTGTTATGAGAAAAGTTAATACTTGTATTCCATTGAAAGTTTGGACGGTCAATATTTTTTGTAGACAAAGTAATTTCGTAACCTTTGTTACTTACCTGTGCCCAGTTCATATTTGTATACTCAAAACCATTTTCTAATGGAAGTGCTCTTAAACCAATTAAGTCAGAACTTTTTCTTCCGTATAAATCAGTTACAAGGCTAATACGATTGTTGAATAAACCTATATCAGCACCAAGGTTAGTGTTAGTTGTTTTTTCCCAACGTAATTTTTCATTTGGCGGACTCTGAACATCAATAATCTGCTCATTTTGTCCTGGCAAAATAATAGTTGTTCCGTTAGTACCCATTACATAAGGAGAAGTATTTTTGTCAATGTTTCCTTGTAAGCCGTAAGAAGCACGAAGTCTTAAGTTAGAAAGTGTTAGGTTGTCTTTTAAGAAATCTTCTTCAGACACTGCCCAAGATGCAGATGTTGACCAAAGTGGTAAATATTTGTATTTAGGATCTACACCAAATAAATCTGAACCATCGTATCTCACACTTCCAAATACACTATATTTTCTGTTGTAAGTATATGCAGCTGTAGCGAAGAAAGAAGCGAAAGCATTTTCATTTTCACTTTTAGCATATTGTTTATAATCAGATTCCTTAGCGAAACCAGCGTTAGGGAAAAGAATTGGCTGTGTAGTTAAATTTTTCTCATCAAAACCAAATCCTTTAGTTGAAACAGATGTTGTGTAGTTTCTTCTTAACTCGTTACCAACCATTGCTTCGATTTCGTGTTTTTCAGCAATTTCAGTTTTATAACTCACCATTGTTTTTAAGTTATACTGAAAAAAGTCTGTATTTGAGTTTTGAATAATTCCACCTTCTGGAAGGAAATAATTGTAAGCTCCGTTAGTAAAATAACGTGATTTTTCTTTTTGTTTTCTTGTGTAATAAGTTTCTTTTCCAGCAAATTTTTCGCTAGCAGTATTGTCTAATTGTAAACCTAATTGAGACGTTACTTTTAAGTCTTTAGTAACTTTATATTCAGCATCTAATAATGCTTTAATAGCTCTTGTTTTTAAATCGTAAGAAGTATTTGCTCTTTCTTCTAAGATGTTAAAAGGAACATAACGACCAGAATAACCAGTGATATCCGGATCATATTTATAACTTCCATCTTCGTTGTATGGAGTTAAATATGGATTTACGTTTCTTGAGTAATTTGATGGGTTTGTAAACGCATCTGTATCTGTAAGGTAAGATGTAGTTTTGTTTTCAGAACCAAAAATTCCAACACCAACTTTAAATTTATCTGTTATTTGATAGTTGTTTTTTAATGTTAAGTTGTAACGTTTGAAACCAGTTCCAATAGTTGCTCCTTTTTCATCATAGTATCCTAAAGAGAAATAATAATCTGATTTTTCTCCACCACCAGATAAACTTAAACCGTGCTGCGTGTTGATTGCTGTTTGGTATAATAAGTTACCCCAGTTTGTGTTGTTTCCTCTTAAAGAATTGATAGATTGTTGCGTTGCAGGGCTTAAAGAAGAAAATCCTCCAGCTCTGTAAGCGTCTAATTCACCAGATCCGTTTAAGATGCGAGAAATATCTCCGCCAGTATCTCTGTAAGTTAAATCTGCACGGCTTGCCATGTTAAGTTCTAAATCAATTTTCTCGTTTGAGTTCATCAAGTTTAATTTAGAAAACTGAGGTCTCTGCGTGATAAATGTATTCGTATTGAAACTTACTACCATTTTACCAGCTTTACCTTTTTTAGTTGTTACCACGATTACACCGTTTGCAGCGCGTGCACCGTAAATAGCCGTTGCAGCAGCATCTTTTAAAATCGTAATATCTTTAATATCGTCTGGGTTTAAACCTGCAATAGAATAGTTGCCTAATACGTCGATATTGTCTTTGTCAAAATTTTTAGGAACTTCATTTCCTTCTAATGGTAAACCATCAAGTACCCATAAAGGATCTTGTGTACCGTTAAGAGAAGCTGTACCCCTGATTCTGATTTTCGCAGGCGCTCCAGGTGCTCCAGATGGTGTGCTTACCGCAACCCCGGCAATTTGTCCTACCAATAATTGGTCAATACTGGAAACTCCTGTCTGCTGGATTGCAGACATGTCGATTTTAGAAACCGCAGCAGTAAGTTTTCTTTTCTCAATTTTTTGGTAACCTGTTACAACAACCTCCTGAAGTTTTGCAGTTTCAGATGTTAAGTTGATTGTATAATTTTTTTGAGGAGAAAGTTCAAGAGTATACGATTTGTATCCCATGAAAGTAACTCTCAAAGAAGTAATGTTTTTTGAAATTTTCAAAGAGAATTTACCGTCGAAATCTGTAGTAGTTCCGATTCCTTCACTTTGAATAATACCTGCCATAGCAGTTTTATTTGAGATGGAATTGTTCTCAACAAAGATGGATGCACCAGGAATTGGCGACAAGTCAGCTTCATCTTGAATGATCCCCGTAATAGTTCGGGTTTCCTGCGCATATCCTGCGATGGCCAGGAACAGCAGTAGGGCATGTAGAATTTTTTTCATGTTTTGGGTTTGGGTTATGTATTAAAAGGTTGTATTGTTCAAAGCTTTGTCGATTCGTTGTATTAAATCGCGGTAATGATTTTGGGTCGATTCATCTCCGGTACTTCTTTTTGTTCTTAATAATTGAAGTACTTTTGTTAATTCCCCTTTTTTATCAGATGTTACTTCTGTAACTCTTTTTAAGAAAGAATTATTAATGTTTCTCGCCATATGTGCATCATCTAAAGAACATAAATGAGGCATTTGTAATGTTTCTTGTATTTCGACGGGTTTTTTAACATCCGTTTTTTCAAATAATTTATTTGTCGAAACAATTAAAACATCTACATAATTCTTTTGTGTCATACGCTCCAGAATAGTAAGCGATTTGTTTTGGATAGTTCCTGCAAATACATTCTGATGCATTTTTTTAAACAATTCATTTACGGTAAAAACCTTCTCGTTGGTTTTATTTCGCTGGTATAATTCATTTTCTGTCATTCGAAGTAAACGGTCATCGCTGAATAAACTATATATAACATCGTATTGTAATGCTCTTGACATTGTATATGGCGTGTACTCATAAGGCCCAAAAGGAGAATCTTTCAGCGGATTTGTTTTGTCTAAAACGTCATTAAAAAACAACCACTGCGGAATTGTAATTACATTTTTTACTAAATAATCTACTGCTCTTTTTTGCATTGCTGCAGGAACCGGAACATAACTCTGTTTGTTATCGCCGTGAACCGTTGGGTTTAAGTAAACACCGCCAATATTGGTTAATACATGTCCATTGTACGTTTGCCATTGTCCGATAGCTCCAATATACAGTTTACCAGTTTCGTAGTAAGACTGATCTTTATCGTAGGACCAGTTTAAGATATTATCTACAACACGTTTTAAGTTTTTCAATCCGTACTCGCTTGCTTTTACAGCATCGTTTCCTAAATCTTCAGACTGCGAACGAGGATCGATTTGAGAGCCTTGCTCACCGTAAAAATAAATTGGGTCATTTTGATGTTTTGTAATTAAGGCGTTTAGTTTTGCTGTTTCGTTTTCGTTAGGCGAATACCATCTGTAACCCCATTCAATAGCATATTTATCATATTCTCCAATTTTAGGAGTAATTACCGTAACACTATCTTCTGGCTGTGCAACGTAATTATAACGGGCATAATCCATAATTGAAGGTGCAGTTCCACCCATTTTTGCTGTAAATTCTTTAGAACGCAAAGACTCAACATCATAAGCAAACGAAGAGCCCATATTGTGTCTTAAACCAAAAGTGTGTCCAACTTCATGAGATGATACAAAACGAATGGCTTCTCCCATATGTTCATCGCTAAATACATTTCCTCTTGCTTTTGGGTCAATTGGTCCGGTCTGGATACGCATCCAGCTTTGAAGCGAAGTCATCACATTGTGCCACCAAATAATGTCGGCTTCAATAATTTCTCCGCTTCTTGGGTCAACAACCGAAGGGCCCATAGCATTGGATTTTGGTGATGCCGCATACGTAATAACAGAATAGCGAGCATCATCTATGTCAAAGTCTAAATCTTTTTCAGTAGGTTCTTTTGCAATAATAGCGTTTTTAAAACCCGCTCTTTCAAAAGCTGCCTGCCAATCGTGAACTCCATCAATAATATACTTTCTCCATTGCTTCGGAGTCGACGGATCGATGTAATAAACGATTGGTTTTTTCGGCTCTACTAATTCACCTTTCAAATATCGTTCTTCATCTTCTTTCTTTGGTTCTAAACGCCAGCGGGTAATCAATTCTTTTTCAAGCATTGCCTGCTGTGCATCGGCAAAATACCAATGCTTTTCAGAGAAGAAACCAATTCTGTTGTCAGAAAAACGAGCTTTCATTGGAGTTTTATCCAATAAAATAATATTACTTGTTACGCCAAGCGTTACCGACAATGCCGGTCCGCCGCCTTCGCTGATAGAAGTTGTCAGCTGCGATTTTACTACAATATTTTTAGGGAAAGCTTTTAAACTCTCTATATATGATAAGTCAGATTTTACAGAACCGCCAATACCAATGCTGCTCAAAACATCATTGAAGCTTTTTTGTTTTCCGTCAAAAATCTTATTTACTTTAATAACTACAGCACTCGAATCGTTGTTTTTGGTTTCAATATCAAAAACTTCAATAATAGATTCTGAGAAATTATCAATTACAGATGCTGTAATGGCATCTTCTTTTGGTGAAGAAACTTTAGGAACATATGTTTTTATCCAAACTTTCTTTGCAATTGTATCTTTATAAAAGGAAATGATTTTGTTTTCATAATTCATTCCTTTATTTAAGCCAGCTTCGTTAATCTGAAAAGGGACCTGAGATAATTTATTTACAACCAGAAATTCTCTTTTAAATAAACTATCCTGAATTTCAAAATAAACATCGGTTTTAACCTGAATGATATTGAACAGTCCTTTTTTAAGTGTGCCCTTTTTTATTAGGTCACTATATTTTTTTCCTTTTTTGGAGTCAGTAGAATCTTTTACAATTTCAGTCTCTGTTTCTTTTTTCTTTTTCTTTTGCGAAAGAACTGTAACAGGAATGAATAATAATAAAATTAGTAAGCAAAGTAATTTTACATTATGCAGGAATGCCTTTTCCCTCATTTTGGTGTTAAGTTTAAGTTAATTTTCATCGAAACTATTCGATTTTAGTTCAGAAAAAAAACAAAAAGGAGTGAATGGCTTTTTTTTAGGAGTGAATGGATATTAATGGTAAAATACAAACGAAATTGCCTTCTTTTTCTGAGGTTTTTAAATTGGTTCTGGAGTAAAAATTATAAATGCTTGAGAGATATTTTAGACCGAAATTAGTACTGGGTTCACCGTGTGCCTTTTTTTGAAGATTATTACTGATAATAACCTGATCTTTCTGAATTAGAATTTCTGTTGTCAGCGGATTTTCCTGTGTTGCCATATTATGCTTGATAGCATTTTCAACCACAACCTGAAAAGCCAGATATGGGATAAATTTATCCAAAGCTTCTTCGTTTTCGATTTTTATCGAAAAGAATAATTCTTCTTTGAAACGAGTCTGCTGTAAAAAGATATATTTTTCGATAAACAATAATTCATCCTTTAGCGGTACAATATTTTTTGCCGGCGGATCTATCAAATAGCGGTAAATACGGGAAAGATTCAAAGTAAATTTCTGCGCTGTTTTTACATCACTTCCTACCAGCATATAAAGCGAGTTTAACGAATTAAATAAAAAGTGCGGATTAATCTGCTCTTTTAAATGCTGGAGCTGAATAAGCGCTTTTTCTTTTACAATTTTTTCATTCTCTACAAGGAGTCGGTTTTTTTCTTTAATGGCAATTCCCTTCTCTTTATAGGCCCGTCTGTTGGCATACGAGAATAAATAGAAAATCAGCAGAAGCATTACTGTTGTAATCGAATAAATCCAGGTCAAATATTTTTTAACCAAAAAAACATTTTCATTATCAATCATTTTCGGAAAACTAATGCAGACATACCAAGGCAGATTTTTAACATCTAACCTTGTTGTAAAACTGATAACATCCAGTTTTAAAAATTCAGACATCGTATTTTTTTTAGTGTAATCCAATTTTAAAAAATCAGATGCCGAAGTATTGGCGGGATCTTTTTTATAAGTAAAAACCGTATCTGATGGCTGAATAGCCGAAAAATCATAAATATTTTTTCCTATAAAAGTAGAGTCAGGGTGATAAACACATCTTCCTGCGTTGTCAAATACAAAAGCATAATTAGAAGCTGCTTTGTCAACAGTCGCAAAATTATCATGCAATTTTTTTAAGTTGATGTCATAGCCGCAACGAACCGTTGTGTAGTTTTTGGAAATGATTTTAAAGTAAACTCTCCAAACCCATTCTTTTCCTTGTTTAATTACGGTATTGCTGCGCGTAGTGTTTTGGTTTTTTGAAATAAATTCGACAACGTCTTTTTTTATTTCATCAGAAACAGAATCGTTTCCAAATTCTATTTTTTCATCATTAATCTGAAACCAGTTATCAACTATCATTAAATTGATGGACTGAACAGACGAGAGTACTTTTATATTAGCAGATAAATTAGATTTACTGCTGATTTTTAAAGCATGTTTGATTCTGTTTTCCTGCTCCAGAAACCTCGAAAATTCCCGCGACATTAATTCATGTTTTTTAATGAAGTTCAATCGCGCCTCACTTTCATTCGCTTTTTGTGTAACATCAGTAATCAAATTACTTAACATGTAAACAGAAAAAACGATAATAAGAATAGACACAATGACGTAAATTACGAAAGCACGTCGGGATGTTATTTTTTTTAATCTAAATCTCAAAAAGCATTTATAATTTAAGCCTAATTCGCAACCGAAAATTGAGAATCGTATAAGTTTTTATAATAACCATCAGTTTTCATTAATAATTCCTGATGTGTTCCTTGTTCCACAATTAATCCTTTGTCCATAACCACAATTTTATCTGCATTTACAATTGTTGCCAGTCTATGCGCAATAATAATCGAAGTTCTTCCTTTTGTAATGGTTTCAGTCGCACGCTGAATTAATTCTTCAGAATACGTATCTATTGAAGAAGTTGCTTCATCTAAAATCAAAATACTCGGATTGCTTACATACGAACGTAAAAATGCAATTAATTGTCTTTGTCCGGACGAAAGCATTACGCCGCGTTCTTTTACATCAAAATCATAATTATCAGGAAGACTCATAATAAAGTCATGAACGCCTATTTTCTTTGCAGCATCCAGAACCTTTTCTCGGGTAATTTCAGGATTATGAAGTGTAATATTATTGTAAATCGTATCGGCAAACAAAAATACATCTTGTAAAACCACCGCGATTTGTTTTCTTAAAGAAGCCAAAGTATAATCTTCGATATTTTGTCCGTCAATGCAAATCGTTCCGCTGTTGATTTCATAAAAGCGATTCAGCAAATTGATTATAGTCGATTTCCCGGCTCCGGTTGAACCTACAATTGCAACGGTTTGTCCGCGATCTACAGATAAATCAATTCCTTTTATTACTTCTTCTTCGGGGATATAACTAAAACGAACTTGTTTAAACTCGATGCTTCCGTTAAAAACCGGAGCTTCAATTTTTCCTGTATCCTGAATATGATCTTCAGTATCAATAATATCAAAAACACGATTGGCAGCAATCATTCCTAACTGCATCTCATTGAATTTATCTGCAATTTGACGAAGCGGATTAAAAAGCATTCCGATAAACATGGTATAAGAAAACAAATCTCCAAACGTCGTAAAGTTATCTCCGTTTAAAATTTTAAATCCACCAAAAACAACTACTAAACCTAAAGTGATAGATGAAATAATATCGGCAATGGGGAAGAAGATCGAGTTGTATAAAATGGTTTTAATCCAGGCAACTCTGTGTTTGTCATTAATAACCCTGAAATTTTCGGCATCGATTTTTTCACGATTAAAAAGCTGAACGATTTTCATACCCGTTACACGTTCCTGAACAAAGGAATTCATATTAGCAATCTGCGTTCTTACTTCCTCAAAAGCAACCTGCATTTTGCGTTGAAAGATTCGAGTAATGTAAACCAGAATTGGCATGGCAACAACGACAATCCAAGTCAGCTTCCAGTTCATGTAAAACATAAAAATAAGAACCACGAGCATTTTCATCAAATCACTTATAATCATAAACAATCCCTGACTGAAAATACGTGCAATCGATTCAATATCCGAAACAGATCTGGTAACCAATTGTCCAACCGGAACCAAATCAAAATATTTCATTCTAAAACTTAAGATATGTTTGAAAAGTTTGTTTCGAATATCTTTTACAATATCTTGTCCAAGCCAGTTCGCCCAATACACAAAATAAAACTGAGAGAAAACTTCCATCAACAAAACGCCTCCCATTAAAATAATGTATAACAGCAAACCTTCTTTGTCGTGTGTCTTGATATAGCCGTCGACCGTTTGCTTTAATAAGTAAGGTCTAAGTGCTGCAAATATGGAAAGCGAAACCGCAAAAATAATAACGCCGTAATAGCGCCACTTATAAGGTTTCGTATATTTTAAAATTCGTTTAAATAAACCAGTATCAAATGCTTTTGCTTTCATTTATTTTTAAGCTTTAAGCTTTAGGCAATAAGCTTTAGGCACAAGGTTTAAAGCTTATTGCCTACAGCCTACAGCTTAAAGCTATAGATAGTCGTAATATATTTTGGTTAAATACAAACCATGCGCCGGAACCGAAAATCCAGCTTTTTCTCTGTTTTTGCTGGCAATAATATTTTCAAAATCAGCCAGCGTAATTTTGTGTAATCCTATATTAATTAAAGTTCCCACAATTGCCCGAACCATATTTCGTAAAAAACGATTCGCTGAAATTGTAAAAACCAGTTTGTTGTTTTCATTTTTCCAATACGCTTCAAAAATCGTGCAGTCAAAAGTATTTACATCTGTATTCACTTTCGAAAAACATTGAAAATCGGTATGTTTTAATAATAGCTTCGCTGCCTCGTTCATTAAATCAATATCTAACTTTTGATTTACATACCAGCTTAATTCCTCTAAAAACGGATTTTTTACCGTATTGATATGATATTCATACGTTCTTTTTGTAGCGTCGAATCTACAATGCGCATCATCGTGAACGGGAATCAGATTATATATTGCAATATCTTTTGGTAAATACGAATTCAGTTTATGTACAAAAACCGGTATATCAATTGACTTTTCTAAATCAAAATGTCCGTACATTTCCTCGGCATGAACGCCAGTATCTGTTCTTCCGGCACCCATCACGTTTATCTCCGAATTTAATAAAACTGAAAGCGCTTTATTTAAAGTTTCCTGAACTGATGAAGCGTTAGGCTGAAACTGCCAGCCATGATAATGAGTTCCGTTATAAGCAAAATGAATAAAATATCTCATTGTTGAGGTACAGAGGTTTTGAGGTGCAAAGGTACAAAGGTTTTTTTTAAAAGTTGCTAAGGTTCTAAGTTGCTAAGGTTCTAAGTTTTTTTATACCTCAGTATTATGTAGAGACGCACAGCAGTGCGTCTAACGCCAGATTGGTTTTAAAAAGGTTCTAAGATTCTGAGAAGCTAAGGTTCTAAGTTTTTTATACGTTATGATTTGTAGAGACGCACAGCAGTGCGTCTTACGTCAGATTGGCAAATTGTATATATAATAGGTATAATAATTTCCGATATATTTTAAAATCGATAAACATCCATTTTAATAAAATCTAAAAACAAAACTTAGAGCCTTAGCTTCTCAGAATCTCAGAATCTACTCAAAAAACTGTTAACTCCCAAAATGCAAATCATAGTTTGCTCAGCTAAAAATCGTGTCAGAAATTGACAATTCCAACGATATAATTAAAATCATTTTTTAACATTTTTAGGAAGAAAATTCCAAGTGTTAATTTTTAAAATTTTTCATTTTAACACTTCATATTTCTCCTATGTTTGCACAACTAAATATCAAAAACTATGAATGAAATTACTTCTTATTGGTGGATACTTTTAATATTATTCGCCATTGTTTTTTACAAATTTATTTTACGTGTTTTCTTCGGAATGGTGATGGTTCCAGAAGATAAAATTGGTTTAGTGACCAAAAAATTCGTTTTGTTTGGCACGGACAAATCATTACCAGACGGCCGAATTATCGCTACAAAAGGCGAAGCCGGTTATCAGGCAAAAACACTTGCTCCGGGTTTATACTGGGGAATGTGGATTTGGCAGTATTCAATTGATATGACTAGTTTTACAATAATTCCGGAAGGAAAAATTGGACTGGTTTTAAGTAAAGATGGAAAAGAAATTCCAACCGGAAGAATCTTGGCCAGAAGAGTAGATAGTGATAATTTTCAGGATGCAACTGCCTTTTTAGACAATGGAGGTCAAAAGGGACGTCAGACTGCTTTTATCACAACGGGTTCGTACCGTATTAATACATTTTTGTTTGAGATTGTAATTACAGATCAAATCAAAATTTTTGAAAACATGATTGGTATTGTAACCGCTCTTGACGGTGAACCAATTCCGCAGGGACAAATTGCGGGTAAATTTGTTAACGATCATAATAACTTTCAGGATTTTGATAAGTTTTTGGAACATGGCGGAAATCGTGGTTTACAGCCTCAAGTTATGTTAGCCGGTTCTTACTATATCAATACATGGGGCGTTTTAATTGAGCAAAACCCAATGACAGATGTGCCAATTGGTTATGTTGGAGTTGTGATTTCTTATATTGGAGAAGACGGACAAGACGTAACGGGTGATACTTTTAAACACGGTAACATTGTTTCAAAAGGACAGCGTGGTGTTTGGATGGAACCATTTGGACCTGGAAAATATGCGTTGAATAAATACACTACAAAATTAGAAGCAGTACCAACAACGAACTTAGTTTTAAACTGGGCAAACGCACGCAGCGAATCACACGATTTAGATAAAAATCTTTCTACAATTACGGTTCGTTCAAAAGACGGTTTCCCATTTAATCTTGACGTTGCGCAGATTATTCACGTTCCGGCAGCAGAAGCTCCAAAAGTAATTGCACGTTTCGGAAGCATGAACAACTTGGTTTCTCAGGTTTTAGAACCTACGATTGGTAACTATTTTAGAAACTCGGCTCAGGACAGCGATGTGATTTCGTTTTTGACAACCAGAAAAGAGCGTCAGGAATCAGCTAAAAATCATATTAAATTAGTACTTGATGAATATAACGTAAATGCAGTTGATACCTTGATTGGAGATATCGTTCCGCCGGATTCATTGATGAAAACTTTAACAGATAGAAAACTGGCTGAAGAAGAGCAAAAAACGTATCAAACTCAAAGAATGGCGCAAGAACAGCGTCAGGGTATGGAGAAAGAAACGGCGATTGCTGATATGCAGAAAGAGATTGTACGTGCTTCACAAAGTGTTGAAATCGCTCAGCGTACTGCAGATGCTACCGTTAAGAAAGCAGAAGGGGACGCAACCAGTTTAAAACTGAATGTAAACGCAGAAGCAGAAGCTACAAAAATGCGTGCCAATGCAGAAGCCGAAGCAACAAAAGCAAGAGCAGGAGCACAGGCCGAAGCAACTAAATTGAATGCGAGTGCCGAAGCTGAAAGAATTTCGAAAACCGGTCTTGCAGAAGCTGAAAAGATTATGGCAATTGGTAAATCGACTGCTGAGGCATACCAACTACAGGTAACCGCAATGGGCGGTGATAACTTTACGAGATATAAAGTAACTGAGGAAATTGGTAAAGGAAACATCAAAGTAATTCCAGATGTTTTAATTACTGGAAATGGCGGTTCTGATGGTTCTATCAGTGGCTTATTAGGATTAAAACTAATGGAAATGATGGATACAAAAGATTCTAAGGATTTGAAAGAAGTTAAAAATCAAAACCCGAAGAAATAATAATTATTATAAAATGTTAAACGTTAGATGTGAAATGTAAAAGACATCGTATATCGTAGAGACGCACTGCAGTGCGTCTAACACATAGTTTGAAACCGATTTGCACCAGCAGATCGGTTTTTTGTATTTATAAAGAAATGAAAACCTGACGAAAGACGCACTGCTGTGCGTCTCTACATAATACTGACGTAAAAAAAATCTTAGAATCTTAGCGCCTCAGAACCTTAGCCCCTTTTAAAAAACCTTTGTACCTTTGTAACTCTGAACCTTTGTACCTTTAAAAAAATTGAAAAAAATCCTCCTGCTTTCCGATACACACTCTCACATTGATGATGTTATTTTAAAATATGCTGCACAAGCAGATGAAGTCTGGCATGCTGGAGATATTGGCGACTTGCATGTTACAGATACTATAAAAAAGCTAAAACCACTTCGTTGTGTTTACGGAAATATTGATGATGCAAAAGCAAGATTAGAATTTCCGCTTCATAACAGATTTTTATGCGAAAATGTTTCCGTTTGGATCACGCATATTGGCGGTTATCCGGGGAAATACAATCCAAGTATTAGGGAAGAAATGGCTTCGAATCCGCCGAAATTATTTATCTGCGGGCATTCGCATATTTTAAAAGTAATGTTTGATAAAAAGAATAATTTATTGCACATGAATCCGGGTGCGGCAGGAAAAAGTGGTTTTCATCAAATGCGAACTATGCTTCGTTTTGTAATTGATGATGATAAAATAAAGGATTTGGAAATTATCGAGATTGGAAAAAAATAAGACTTTATGAAATTGGAACTTTTATTTTTATAGATGTTCCTGTATTTTCATCTGCTCTCGAAATAATAGAAAAACTTCCTTTTAGTTTTTTTATTCTCACCCGAATTCGGTTTAAGCCAAAACCTTCAATTTCATTTAATTTTTCTGCATTAAAACCTATTCCGTTATCATGAATAATAATGATTAACTGATTATTGTTTTCGTGTATTGAAATTTGGGCTTTTTGTGCTTCGCTGTGTTTTATAATATTGTTGAATAATTCAGAAACAATAAAATACAGTTTTGTTTCAAATTTTTCAGAATATCTTGTATCTGTTGCAACAGAACTTGTAAATTCAAAGTGAATGCTCGAATTGGAGTTTCTTTCGCATAAATCTTCTAAAGCATAAATTAATCCAAAACGAACCAAAAGAGTAGGCACAAGATCGTGTGAAATGTCACGCAGCAAATCGTGGGCTTCTGATAAAATAGCTTTTGCCTTTTGAATTTCTTCAGATTGGATATTATTTTTGGTTGTAAACACATTCAAATGTAATCCTGCAGAAGACAGAAGTGAATTGATGTTGTCATGTAAAAAAGCTGCAATCTTTTTTTGTTCGGTTTCCTGACTGTCAATCCCTGCATTTATTACATTTAAAAGGATTTTTTGTTTGGTGTCTTTTCGCTTAATTTTTTGCTTTAGTTTATTGTTTTGATAAACGAGATAGAAAAGAAAAAATAAAATAATGATTAGCACAATAAATAAACTTACGACTTTTTTGTTTCGTAACTGTTCTCTTTTTGATTGTTCTAAAACCTCTTTTTTTGCTGGTTTTACAATAGAAATAGTAGATTCTTTAAGTGTTTTATTTTGCTGGCCGAAAACCTTGTCTCCAGTAGAGATAAGTATAATAATCGATATTAAAATTCTAATAAAAAACATATTTCGGTATATTATTCTCTTGATTTTTAATTTTACGGGTTTATTAGGTTGTTTTTTAAAGCATACTTTACAAGACCAATTGTGTTTTTTATGTTGAGTTTTTTCATAATATTCTTGCGATGCGTTTCGACAGTATTTATACTGATAAAAAGCTGTTCGCTTATTTCTTTTCCGCTGTATTCTAAGCAGATTAATGTTATAATTTCCATTTCTCGCGGACTTAAAATGGGATTTTCAGTATAAACATTATTGCTTAATTTGGGATTGTTTTGAGAAAACATGCTAAAGATTTTTTCCCGCACAGCATCAGAATAATATTCCTGGTCCTGATAGACTGCATCAATAGCTTCAATGATATTTTCGCCTGCGCATTTTTTGGTTAAATAGCCTTTAGCACCCAATTTCATTACTTCTTTAATGATTTTTAGATCATCATAACTTGATAAAATAATGACTTTACACGGAAATCCTTTTTGACTGAATTCTTTCAAAACTTCGATTCCGTCTTTTTGCGGCATACTGATATCCAAAACTAAAATATCTGCCTGATCCTTTACTACATCATCATATATAGTGATACCGTTCAATGAACTGCCGGCAATTTCAAAATTTGGAACTGTCTGCAGTAAATTGGTGAGTCCATCAATAAGAACCTGATGATCATCAGCAAGGTGTATCTTTATTTTATCTGACATAAATAATTTTGAACAAAAAGCAAATTTATGAATAAATTATCTTACAAAATTGATTTTCGAAAATGATTTCAGATTTCTCACTTTACAGTAAAAATTAACCACAAAAAAACCCGAATATAAATTCGGGTTCTCTTCGCACAAAAAAATTAAGTTTATAGGTTTATCTCAAACGATCTACAGATTTTACAAGATCTTCGTCCTTCTTGATGGCCTTATTAGCAAGAACTAATAACACGATAGCAACAATAGGAAGAAACATCCCAATACCTTTCTCTGATACAATTGTTGTTGTATCTCCAGATAAATTTAGAGAGCGGTAAACAAATAATCCTAATAAAATTAAATTTAATATTATGTTCAGTCGGTTCATCACAAACTGATTTTGTCTCTTTTTGTATGAAATAATACTAACAATCGTAAGCATTGTGCTTAAGCCTAGTAAAATTGTGTAAAACTGGTCTTGCATAAAATAGAAAGCTTTTCCAGTATTTAATGTCCAAAGCGGCATAAAAAACATTAAAACCCCTGTAACAACAAAGGTAAGAATTAGATATACGGTTTGAATTCTTTGTATCATGATCTAAAATTGTTTTACAAAAATATATTTTCTTTTTTTAAAATACTATTGTATGATTAAATTTTATTCGTATTATTGCATCATAATACCGTAAGCACTTCATACTGCGGGCAATTGAAAAAAAATATCTACCTATTCTTTTTACAGTATTTCCTTTAAAATAATTAAACTCATAGAACAATTCATGTTTGATATTTCTGCATTAAAAGAAATGAAGCTTTCTGAGCTTCAAGAAATAGCTAAATTAGCTAAAACTATAAAGATTAATGGCGTTAAAAAAGATACTCTGATTACTCAGATATTAGCGCATCAGGAGGCGGCATCTGCACCGCCAGCAGAAACTATTGCAGAAAAGGAAGCAAACAGTGACAAACCAAAAAGAGCACGAATTGCTCCGGTTAAAAAAACAGTCAGTAAAAATGCCCCTGTTCTTGAATTTGATAGTGTAGAGGAAACTCCAAAGGAAATTGAAACTCCTGCGGCTGTAGAAGAAAAGCAGACAGCACAAACTGAAGAAGCTGTCGAAACTAAAACTCCAGAGAAAAAAGGACCTAAAATTGTAAAATTTAATAAGTCAGCTTATGAAAAAAAGGTCGCTCTGCAAAAGGAAAAAGAAGCTGTAAAAGAAGTAGTTTCTACTGAAGAAGTTACAGAAAATGATACAACAGCACCAGTTGCTGAAAAAACTGAAAATACTGCCCCGGTTAAAAAGATTAATCCTAATCAGAATAAAAACCAAAATCCTAACCAGAATCCGAATCAAAACCAAAACCCAAACCAAAATGGGAACGGAAACGGAAATAATGGGAATCAAAACCAGAATCAAAATCATAAAAATAAAAAGAACAATAATTTCAGGGATTCAGATTTTGAATTCGACGGAATTATCGAAAGTGAAGGTGTTCTTGAAATGATGCCTGATGGTTACGGATTTTTACGTTCTTCTGATTATAATTATTTAGCTTCACCAGATGATATTTATTTATCAACTTCACAAATCCGATTATTTGGTTTAAAAACCGGAGATACTGTAAAAGGTGTGGTTCGTCCTCCAAAAGAAGGCGAGAAATTTTTCCCTCTTGTTCGCGTATTAAAAATCAACGGACATGATCCGCAGGTTGTTCGCGACAGAGTTTCTTTTGAACACCTGACTCCAGTTTTTCCTTCTGAAAAATTCAAATTAGCCGAAAAAGGCAGTTCTATATCAACCCGTATTATTGATTTGTTTTCTCCTATTGGAAAAGGGCAGCGTGGAATGATCGTTGCACAGCCAAAAACGGGTAAAACAATGCTTTTAAAAGATATTGCCAACGCAATTGCTGCTAATCACCCAGAAGTTTATTTGATCGTTCTTTTGATCGATGAGCGTCCTGAAGAGGTTACAGATATGCAGAGAAGTGTTCGTGGTGAAGTTATCGCGTCAACTTTTGACAGAGAACCGCAGGAACACGTAAAAATTGCCAATATCGTTCTTGAAAAAGCAAAACGTTTGGTTGAATGCGGACACGATGTTGTTATTCTTTTAGATTCGATTACACGTTTAGCAAGAGCTTATAATACAGTACAGCCAGCATCTGGAAAAGTGTTAAGTGGAGGTGTTGATGCAAATGCATTACAAAAACCAAAACGTTTCTTTGGAGCGGCTAGAAATGTAGAAAACGGAGGTTCGTTAAGTATCATTGCAACTGCATTGACAGAAACAGGTTCTAAAATGGATGAGGTTATCTTTGAAGAGTTTAAAGGAACGGGTAACATGGAACTTCAGTTAGATCGTAAAATTGCGAACAAACGTATTTTTCCTGCAATCGACCTTACTTCATCAAGTACACGTCGTGACGACTTATTACTTGACGAGAAAACTTTACAAAGAATGTGGATCATGCGTAAATATCTATCTGATATGAACCCGGTTGAATCTATGGATTTTGTAAACGATCGTTTCAAGAAAACAAAAAATAATGAGGAGTTTTTGATTTCTATGAATGACTAAGGGAAGTTGCTAAGGTGCTAAGGTTCTGAGTTGCTAAGTTTTTTTTCTTTGACTTTAAACTTTAGTTCACAATATAAAAAAGGGATGAGTTTTATAAAACTCATCCCTTTTTGTTTTTATCTTAGAATCTGAGAAACTCAACAACTTAGAATCTTTAAAAAAAATCTTAGAATCTTAGCATCTCAGAACCTTAGCAACTTATTTAATCGGTTTATCAACCACCGGTCTATTCTCTCTATTCGCTAATTCCCAAGCTAGGACAAAAGCCAGTTTTGTTCTTTTAGTTAAAGCGTCGTATTCGATTTTTTGAGGTTCGTCGCCTTTTCCGTGGTAATCTTCGTGAACTCCGTTGAAGAAGAAAATTGCAGGAATACCATGTTTTGCAAAATTGTAGTGGTCAGAACGCTCGTAAAAATGATTTGGATCTGCTGGATCATTAAATTTAAAATCTAAGTCCATTTTGATATATTTTTCATTTTGAGCCACAACTGCATTGTGTAAGTCAGATGATAATCTGTCGGCACCAATTACATACACATAATTGTTTGTGTTAGCGTGTTCAATATCGCGACGTCCGATCATATCAATGTTGATATCTGAAATCGTGTTTGCAATTGGAAACAAAGGATTTTCAGAATAAAAACGAGACCCGTGTAAACCATGTTCTTCACCAGTTACGTGTAAAAACAAGATAGAACGTTTAGGTCCGTGGCCTTGTTTTTTAGCTTTCGCGAAAGCTTTAGCCATTTCGATAACAGCAACAGTTCCAGAACCATCATCATCAGCTCCGTTATACACTTCACCATCTTTAATACCCACGTGATCGTAGTGAGCTGAAATTACCAAAACTTCATCCGGTTTTTCAGAACCTTCGATGTAAGCCCAGATATTCTCAGAATCAGGTAAATTTTGATTACGTTTTGCATTTAAATACGATGCAGGAATATGCTGGTAATAATCAGATGCACCTTTAGGGAAAGATACGCCGCTTTTTTTGTATTGCTCAATCATATAAAGACCCGCTTTTTTCTGTCCTGGTGATCCGGTTTCACGACCTTGCATTTCATCAGAAGCAACAATATAAAGCATTTTTTTAAGGTCTTTTTCAGAGATAAGCTTCACGTATTTCGTTGGATCTGAATTATCCTTAGAAGCAACAGACTGCGCATTTTTACATGAAAACGCCGAAGCAATTAATAATAGAATTACAATTTTTTTCATTATAGTATATTAGTGTAAATTGATAAATGTGTATAAAACATAAAATGTTAGTAAAAATAGAATAAAAAAGAAGTTAATAAAGAATAATATTACGCTTTTAACAAACGAAACTACTCTGCTTTCTCCATAAAAACGATGGTGTGCCGGATAAAAATAATAACACATCCATATTGTGCCCACAACATTGACTATACTTGCAATAAAACTAATCGGGTTGTCTTCTCCAAATAATCCAACTACTCTTTCTACGATAAACATAATGAGGAAAATGAGCAGTAAAAACGAGAAATAATGCAGTGTAAAAATTCCGTGATCAAAATAATACCATTTCTTTTTATTATGGAAAATCCATAGAAAGAAAGCGAAAAACGGCATTATAATGAATAGGATTTTGGGAATATTATGGAAAAATGATTCAATGAATTTTGTTACAATTTCTCTTTTGGTATTATTCTCTGTAACATGAACTGATTTTTCATATAACCAGTATTCAAGCTCTGAGAGTTTTTCATCTTCCTTACCATACTTTTGAATCGAATCGATTTCTTTCATCGTTTTTAATTCAAAATGGGTTTTGTACTTACTTTTAACACCATCTTTATCCTGATTAATGAGTTTTGTAGAAATTTCTTTTTCACCTTTACTGATCTGATCGCCTACTTTACTTGGAAATATGGCAATTAAAAGAAAAGTAATAAAACTGATAAAAATATAAAGACGAACGGGCGCCAGATAAGACAATCTTTTTCCTGAAAGATATTCTTTTGTCAGTGTTGCCGGCTTAAAAAGAAGGTTTCTTATTGTTTTCCAAAAAGCATTTTCATAATGCGTTAAATCTTCAAAGAAATGAATAAATAAATGATGAAACGTTTTTCTGGAATCTGAATTTTCCTGTCCGCAGTTTGGACAAAATTTTTGTTCAACAACATACCTGCAGTTTAAACAGGTTTTGTCTTCTCTAATTTTGTTATGTGACATTGATTATTTTTGGTTGATTTGATTTTGGTTATTGGTTTGCCCGCTGATTATACGGGTTAAACGGGTTTACAATGGTTTTTGCTACGAATTACACGAATTTTCACGAATTAATTTTATTATAATCAGTGTAAACCCGTTTAATCAGTATCATCCGTGTGCCATAAAAGGTGTTATTTTTTAAGAACTTCGTTTAAAAAAAGCTGTAAATGTTCAAATGATCTTTTTGCTGCAACGGGATTGTAAGCAGCGCCTTTTGAATTGTCATTTCCGGCTTCAGGATTTGTAAAAGAGTGTACAGAATTTGCATAATAAATCATTTGCCAGTCGGCTTTTGCATCACGCATTTCCTGTTGAAAAGAGGCAATTTCTTCTTTTGGAACAAAAGGATCATCAGCTCCGTGACAAATTAAAACTTTAACTGAAGTTGGTTCGGTTTTTCTGGCTGCATCTTTACCTAAACCGCCATGAAATGAAGCAATTCCTTTTACGTTAAGATGTCCGCGAACCGCTTCAAGAACTCCGGTTCCTCCAAAACAATATCCAATAGCTGCAATATTATCAGCATTTGCTCCGGATTTTACTAATTCCTGCAAAGCTGCGTTGATTCGTTTTTGATAAGCTTCGTAATTTGTTTTATAAAAACCGGCTTGTTTTCCCGCTTCAGAAGTGTTTGTTGGATAATTTCCTTCTCCATAAATATCTGCGATAAAAACATTGTAGCCTAGTTTTGATAATTCTTGGGCAATTCCTTTTGAAGCATTATCGATTCCTAACCAAGCTGGTAAAAGCAAGATTCCAGGATTATTAGCGCTCTTTTTAGCAGATTTTATAAATAAACCATTCAATGCCTGGCTTCCTTCAGCATATTTTACGGGTTTTAATTGTGCATTCATAGTAGTTGAAAACAATATTGCAGCAAAAATAAGGGTGACTAATTTTTTCATTTTTTTACAATTTTTAACAAATATCAGAAATATTATGTTACAAAAAAACCTCGGAAGCTATTTCACGAGGTTTATTTAACACATTTCATCAAACAAAATTATTTTCCGGGATGATAGGTTCGTTCGGCATTTTTAAGAACGTCTTCTTTATAAAATAAAACGTCTTTAAATTGTCCGTTTCGATACATTTCTGCCTGATCTGTAAAATGCTTTGAATTGGCATCACCGCTGTTCCCACCGGCTAATAATGATTTTGCTTTTATTTTTGATCCAAATTCAACCGCGCACACAAAACTGTTTCCATTGTAACCGTATCGTTTTTTTGAATTATTTTGATAATTGGCTTTAAAAGAAGGCAAACTTCCCCATGAACCAGGGCCAAAACCAATTGGTAAACTCGGTTTAGTATCATCATATTTTAAATCAATATCGCCGCTTGAACGCTGAAAACGATTGATTTCGCCCCAAGCCGTTTTCCAGGTTCCCCATTTTGAGTTAAGTTCTTTTATAACAGTTTGCAATTGCGGAATCATTTGCGATACAACAGCATTTTTTGCAAAATTTTTAGTGTTTTCAACCTGATCTAATTCTCCTTCATCAATATAAGCTTTCTGAATAATTGGGTCTAATTTATAAGCCCATTCAACGGCTAAAGTTGTGGCAACAGAATTTTCTTTAGCATAATTATCCCAGTTTTTAAGAATCGAAATAGGTTCAGCTAATTCTGAATATTCAATCGATTCTGGCTTTATATTTTTTTCGAAAACAGCAATTAAACTCGGAATTAATATTTCAAAAATGGACAATTTAGTATCATAACCATTGGCGATAACTTTGTCTAAAGTATATTTTTCGTTGTTGCTGAAAATTCGAACAGCATTTACACCTCTAAAATTTTCTCCATCCGGCGCCATATATGGAATATAATTTTCTTTTTTCGGACTATTATTTCCTGCGACAGAAAAAGGGGTAGAGTTACAATTTTGAAGCCAGCCATTTACTGGATTATACAAATGAACCGTTTCATTAACATCATGCAATCCTTTCCATTGTGTTGAAGAAATTGAGCCGTCAATAACTTTTGCCCAGTTTAAAGTTTTATCCCGAATTGGAATAAAATTGCCGTGCCAATAGGCGATATTTCCTTTACTGTCGGCATAAACCGTATTGTTAGAAGTATTGGCTTTTAAATCCATTGCTTTTTTGTAATCGTCAAAATTGGTCGATTTAGTTCGAACCCAGCTCTGAATCAAACTTGTCATGGAACGATTATTTGATTTTAAACTAATCCATTTTCCATCTCGTTTGGCCATAATTGGGCCGTTATTCGTAGCGTAGGTTTTGAATTTCTTCGGAATTAGTTTTCCTTTTTCCAGATATTTTATCGTGATTTCTTTTTCAATAATAGGTAAAAGTTTAGAATCAAATTCGTAGAAAAGTTTTCCATTTTTATTGGTGATTTTTTCGGCGTACATATCGGCAACATCAACATTTGAAGAAGTATGCATCCAGCCGCAATTTTCATTAAAACCCTGATAAATAAAAAACTGACCCCAGGTTACGGCGCCATAAACATTTAAACCTTCTTCACTTGAAATTTGAACTTCTGGCCTGAAATAAAATGTTGTATGCGGATTAATATATAAAATCGAATTTCCGCTTTCCGTTTTTGATGGAGCAAAAGCAAAACCGTTTGAGCCGGTTTGTACATATTTTTCTCTTTCTACATAAGCCACTTTATCATTATTTCCAGAATAAAAAGCTTTTAATTCTCCAGTCGAAAGATCTGCAGTGCTTATTGCGCCAATACTTCCGTCAGTCCAAAGCAGCGGAAACCACGGTTCAAAATGTGTTAAAAGTGCAGGTTTTACTTCCGGATGTTTGTAGAGATAAAAGTTAATTGCATCGGCATAACTGTTTAAAAGTTTTTTAAGCCAGTCCGGTGCTTTTTTATAATCTGCTTTGGCTTCATTAACATCAATTAAAAGTTTAATTTCTAAATCATTATATAAAACAGATTCGCCATTTATTTCAGAAAGACGACCTAATTTTTCTATATAATTCATTTCAATTCTTTTAAAATCATCTTCACATTGTGCATACAATAAACCAAAAACAGCATCGGCATCAGTTTTTCCGTAAACGTGGGGAATTCCCCAATTATCACGGATTATAGTAACTTTTTCAGCCAGTTTTTCTAATCGGCTACTTTCTTTTGTGCTGATTTTTTGTGCCGAAAGCTGAAAACTAAAGCAGATTAAAAAAGTTATTTTTAAGATTTTAGAATACTGAAACATGTTTATTTGATATTAAATTTTTGCCCGGCGGTATAAATGCTCATTTCTAATTTTTCAATTGAAATTAGATTATCTTTTTTCGCTTTTACAATGCCTTTTGGATTCTTGAAAACAATTACTTCACTTTCTCCGGCAACTTCTACTTTATTATTTCTAACAATAATGGCAGTTGCTTCGTCAATTCCAATTCCCGTTAAATCAGGAAATTCAATCAAGGCAGAAAGTAAACGGTTGTAGCGGTTTCTCTTTAAAAAATGCTGATCAATAACGACAGTTTTTAATAAACCCAAACCTTCATCAGTTTCGAGATTATCGTATTTAATAACAGAGAAAGTTCCCGTATATTCTTTTTGTAATTTTTGGTTTCCGGTAATCATTTTTTCAGACATTACGGCTGCTCCGGCGCTTGTTCCAGAAATTGTACTTCCGTTTTCATACGCTTTTAAAATTGCTGTTTTTATGGGAGTATTATGAACAACTTTCATAAAACGCGTTTGATCGCCGCCGCTTATAAAAATCAATTTAGCATTTTGTACGGAATCTGTCAGAGTCTTATTTTGCGCCGTTTCTTTGTTGAAATTCAGCATTACAATTGGGTTTGATGTCAGCTTTACCATTTGCGTTTTAAAAAAGATAAACGAACTGTCCGGTTCTTCGCTTGACATGGGTAAAACCACGATATAATCTTTTTTGCCCAATTCTGCTACATCCAAAACCTGTTTCATTAAATCATCAGAACGATCGCCGCCGCCAATGATAAATAATTTTCCCTTTGGATTTTGCGCCTGAACAAAACAGCTCGTTAATAGCAAAGAAAGAATGGTAAACGATTTGATAAGTAGCTTATTTTTCATGGTTTATCGTGTTTAGTTTGGCTGGTTTTCTATAAATTTTAAAAGAGAATTGTTGACAATAAATAATACGTCTTGTATTTTATCCAAATCTACTTTTGAAGCTTTATCGCGCGGTGTATGGTAATCTTCGTGAAAGCCGCTAAAGAAAGTCATAATCGGAATTCCTTTTGCGGTAAATGAAGCATAATCGCTTCCGGAATGTCCGTTAGTTTCCCATAAATCTAAAGTAAATGGATTTTGAAGTTTAGCGTTGCTTTCGCTGGCAATTTTCTTTAAGTATTCTGTTTCTTTTTGGGTTCCGATGCTAAGAATTCGATGGGTTTTATCTTCAGACGCACTTCTCGAAATCATATCCATATTGATACAGAGAAGTATTTTTTGATTTTTTAAATTCTGAGCAAAATATTCACTTCCTAGAAGTCCCATTTCTTCGGCAGTCCAGGATGCGAAGAGAATATTATATTTAGGCTGTATTTTAGATTCTGACCAGTTTTTTGCCAAAGCCAGCATTCCAGATGTTCCAGAAGCATTATCATCTGCACCATTATAAATAGAATCATTTTTAATTCCTAAATGATCGTAATGCGCACCAACGATAATTGTTTTTGTTGTGTCTTTTCCGGGAATAAACCCTAAAACATTTTGAACTGGAAATGTTTCAGATTGTAATTCTATCGAAAAATTGATTTTTACATTTTTTAATAGAGTAGAAGTGAACTCTTTTTTTATTGAAATAGAAGTTCCTGAAAAGAGACTTTCTGCAGTTACTTTACTAATTCTAAAAACGGGAATTGCTTCTGATTTTGAGTTTTCTAAAGAATGAAAAACTTCGTTTTCTTTAGCGGTTTCAGGTTTAAAATTTTCTTTTGTATCAATAATAATCAATGCAATTGCACCTTTGCTGATGACCGTTTTTAGTTTTGTTTCCTCTAAATCATTTTCTTCCGGAAATATCTTTTTGAATTTCTTATATGCTGCAGATGTGCTGTCATTATCGCTGGGAAACCCGCTTTGTACGATAACAATTTTATTTTTTGCATCTACGTTTCTATAATCGTTGTAGTTTTCTTTTGATAAACTTAAGCCATATCCCACAAAAACTACTTCAGCTTCTTTTTTCTCAATCGATTTTGATGTTGGAGTCACTTCAAAATCTTTTTCAGGAGATAGGGAGATGGTTTCTTTATTTCCTTTTTTGATTTCTAAAGTGACTTTTTTAACTGAATGTTCCTGAATTTTAAATTCCTGAAAAAAAGATTTTCCGTTGTTATTATAAGGTTTCAGTTTATAGGAGTACATCGTAGACGCAATATAAGTGGCTGCTATATAACCGCCTTTTTGATTGGCTTCTCGGCCTTCCATATAATCAGAAGCTAGAACAGATAACGCTTCTGCAAAATCACTTTTTACAGGATTTGAAACCGTCGTTTGCGATACAAGTATTGATTTACAAAAGAATAATGTAAAAAAGATTAGTATTCGTAAACGCATATTTCACCAGATAATTAATTATAAAATGATATTTCTTTTAAAAGCGCACCCTAATTCAATAATAGAATCTGTTTTAGCGATTCCGGGAATATTATCGATTTTCTCGTAAAGAATTTTTCGCATATGTTCGTGATTCTTTGCCACAATTTTGATGTAAAGCGTAAATGAACCCGTAACATAATAACATTCTGTAATTTCGGGAATATTTTTTAATTCTTCAATAATTCTATCAGAATCAGAATCTTTGTTTAAAGTAATTCCGGTAAAAGATGCCCAGTCAAATCCAATTTTTTTCTCCTGAATAATGGGTTTTATACCGCCAATTATTCCTTGTTCCATTAATCGGTTAATACGCTGATGTACCATTGTATTTGATATTTTCAAATTGGCCGCAATGGCAGAAAAAGCCATTCTTCCGTCTTTTTCTAATTCTTTAATTATGTTGATATCAAATTCGTCTAAACTATCCATTTTGTAATGTTAATTTTTATTTTTTCAAATATTCTTTTTTGAAAATAAATATGTGTTAGCATATGTCTCTACGGGACATTTTAACGTGATTAAATTATTTTTTTCTACCGATCTGTAACTCCTAACGGAGTTAAGATGCTGTACGTTTTATTTTTTAAATATTTTGTTTGAAATAAATTCGTGTTTTACTGTATAGTCCCTACGGGACATTTTACCGTTGTCTTATTCTTTTTCCTACCGATATTTAACTCCTAACGGAGTTGTGCTGTTATGCGCTTTATTTTTCAAATTTTGTTTGAAATGAGTATTTGTTTATCAGATGTCCCGTTGGGATATTTTGCAGTGATCAAACCTTTTTTCTAACAATATTTAACTCCTAACGAGTTGCGCTGCTACTGATTTTATTTCTAATAATCATTTCATGAATTATTGATGACCACTTCATACATTTATCCATCATTTCAAAAATATCTCGTAGAGATAAAATATCGGTAGCTTTAAATATATCGTCCCAGCAATTAGTCCCGTAGGGACTACACTATCATAACCATAAAAGTAGCTATTTTTTTTAATAAAAGATTATAAAGTCAAAATTTCTAAAAATTAAATTTGATTCTACATTGTCTTAAAAACAACTATTTTGACTTTACAATCGTTAATATGGAGTCAAAATATACTATTTAAGCTTGTGGATTTGAAAATTTTATTACTTTTGCTTTTTTAAAGTTAAATATCATGACACATACAGAAAACACCCTTTCGTCAAAATCAGAAATTTTGATTGAAAAAGAGAATAAATACGGAGCTCATAATTATCATCCGCTTCCTGTGGTTTTAGAAAGAGGAGAAGGAGTTTATGTATGGGATGTTGACGGGAAAAAATATTATGATTTTTTATCGGCTTATTCTGCAGTAAACCAAGGACATTGTCATCCTAAAATTGTAAAAGCAATGGTTGATCAGGCGCAGACATTAACGCTTACTTCTCGTGCTTTTTACAATGATAAATTAGGGAATTACGAAGAATACATAACAAAGTATTTTGGTTTTGATAAAGTACTGCCGATGAATACTGGTGCCGAAGCTGTTGAAACAGCTTTGAAAGTATGCAGAAAATGGGCGTATGAGGTAAAAGGAATTCCTGAAAACCAAGCACAGGTTATTGTTTGCGAGAACAATTTTCACGGAAGAACTACTACAATCATTTCATTTTCAAATGATGAAACGGCTCGTAAAAACTTTGGACCGTTTACAGATGGATTTATAAAAATTGAATACGATAATCTTGAAGCTCTTGAAAAAGCTTTAGAATCATCAAAAAATATAGCAGGATTTTTAGTGGAACCAATTCAGGGTGAAGCTGGAGTTTATGTTCCGTCTGAAGGATATTTGGCGAAAGCAAAAGCATTGTGTGAGAAACATAATGTTTTATTTATTGCTGATGAAGTTCAAACCGGGATTGCACGTACCGGAAAATTATTAGCGGTTCACCACGAAAATGTACAGCCGGATATTTTGATTTTAGGAAAAGCAATTTCTGGTGGTGTTTATCCGGTTTCGGCAGTTTTATGTAATAACGAAATCATGAACGTTATTAAACCAGGTCAGCACGGATCTACTTTTGGTGGAAATCCTGTTGCGGCGGCAGTTGCGATTGCAGCTCTTGAAGTGGTGAAAGATGAAAAACTGGCTGAAAATGCAGAGCGTTTAGGTGTTATTTTAAGAAAAGGTCTAAATGAAATTGCTGAAAGAAATCACTTAATTACGCTTGTTCGTGGTAAAGGTCTTTTGAATGCAATTGTGATTAACAGCGGTGAAGATTCTGATTTAGCTTGGGAAATCTGCCTAAAATTTAGAGACAACGGATTATTGGCAAAACCAACACACGGAAACAAAATTAGATTTGCTCCGCCATTAGTTATGACTGAAGATCAAATTAAAGAATGTCTTGAAATTATTGAGAAATCTTTAAATGAATTCAAATTATAAAAGGTTGCAGTTTATTGTTAATGAAGCTGCATTTATGATGCAGCTTTTTTATGAAGTTAAAATTATATAACAAACAACAATAATTATATAATTTATAAATCAGGTTACTGAGTAGTTTTGGGTGTTGATTTAACGTGCTTTTTTGGATGTAACAAAAGTGGCGGTTGAAGCTTAATTGTAATTTGATTAAAAATACCTTTTTAAATATTACTTAGAATCTGTTATTAAATGAAAAAGCCATTCCGTGGGGAGAATGGCTTTTTTTATTTTAAATAATTTATTAAATTCTGTATCCAGGATTTTGAGTGATTTTTTTGTTAGCATCCGTTTCTTTTAATGGAATTGGGAATACTAATTTATCAGCATCATAAGTTAATAATAACGGATCTCCATCTGGGGTTTCAGTTAAAATGGAACGTTTAGTTCTTTTAATATCATGAATTAGGAATCCTTCCATTCCAAGTTCTAATTCTCTTTCTAATAAAATATCATCAATTGTTACGGTTGCCAAATCATCAGCATGGGCTCTTTCTCTGATAATATTAATATCATCAACAGGAGCGTTTCCTATTGCAGTTCCTTCTTCAAAATTTCCTTCTGCTCTAATTAAATACATTTCGGCCAGACGAATAATTCCAACATTGGCAAACTGATCTGTAAATTTAGAAGTCAAAATTCTGCCATTGTCTTCGTTTTCGTAGATAAACTCTGCTCTGTCATCAGGATCACTGAATTTTTCCAAATAAGCATCTCTAATAGAAAAATCTCCACCGCGTCCTCCGTTACCTTCAGAAGCATAAAAAGTTACAGCATCATTTACACCTGTTTGTTTGGTAATTTGAATTGAGAAAACATCTTCTGTTTGGTCTGTATCGTGATTAAAAGCTCCAGCATAACTTTGAGATAATCCATGTCCGCTGTTTTCAATAACGTCATTTGCAGCATCTCTGGCTAAATCATATCTGCCTTGCTGCAAATAGACTCTTGCCAATAAAGCCTGTGCGGCATATTTATCGGCATAAAAACCATTGTCTTCCGGTAAGTTGGTGTAAGCCAGATTTAAACCATCAATTATGACTTGGTACACTTCTTCAACCGTGCTTCTTTCTTTTGAAAGGTCTACACTAAAATCATAAATAGCGTTTGGTCTTATTACAACTCCAAGCTGTGTATTTGTCTGACCAGTTTCGTAAGGTTTTGCGAAAAAACGAACCAAGTCAAAATAAGCCAATGATCTTAAAAAGTTAGCTTCACCAATCATAACCGCTCTTCTGTCTGGATCTTTTACTTTGTCGATATTTTCGATAACCGTGTTTGATGCGTTTATAATTTCATATAATCTTGCATACGTTCCTTCGATAATTACGTTATCAGACAGCATATTTTTGCTATACATTTGTCTTAATTCTCCAAAAGTACCGCGCCATCTTAAATCAGTTGTACTTAATACTCCCGTTACACCAAGTAAATCGGCATACAATAAAACTCTTCCGCCGTAAGCGTTTCCGTTTGCTGCCAGCGCATAAGTTCCGGTAAGTACGTTTGTTACTCCGGTTTCTGTACTTAATGTTGTATTAGCGTCTTCTCTCTGTTTAGGCTCTATGTCTAATTCATTTTCGCAGCTTGTAAAAAACGCAGCGAAAAATATAAATAGGATTAGTTTATTTGCTTTCATCTTTTTCTTTTTAAAAATTAAAGTTTACACCAATTGCAGTTGTTCTCGCTGGAGGTGCTGAATAAAAATCTTCTCCAATTCCGGCATCATCTCTTCTTGCTTCAGGATCGTTTCCTTCGTAGTTTGTAAAGGTCAATAAGTTAACTGCAGTAAAATAAACTCTTAAACTACTCATTCCTAAATTTTTCAGTACGTCCTTAGGAAGTGTATATCCTAAAGTTAAATTTCTTAAACGAACAAAATCGGCTTTGTCAAGATAACGAGAAGAATCTTGTGTACCGTTTGATCCTCCAAATCTGGCCTGCGGTACATCTGTAATATCACCAGGATTCTGCCATCTGTTTAGCTGATCGGCTGTTTGGTTATCAAAATAATCAGCCGCAGTTGATTGATAAATCCCTGCTGAATTATAGATACTTGCGCCCCATTCTCCCTGAAATGTAAAGGTGAAGTCAAAACCTTTGTAAAGAATTGTGTTTGTTAAACCAGACATTAAAGTAGGGAAAGGGTTTCCTGCAATAATACGTTCTGCTTCACTATAATTACTTGTTTTAGTACGGTCAAGTGAGCCATCAGCATTTTTAGTGTTTTTGTAAAATAAAGCATCACCATTTTCTGGATCAACTCCAGCGTATTCAACTAAATAGAAAGATGAAATATTTTCTCCAACTCTATTAATATTGTATGAAACTATAATGTCTCTGTTATCGTTTGGAAGTGATTTTACCTTTGATTCATTTGTTGTCAAATTGAAACTAGTATTCCATTTAAAGTTTTCAGTATCAATATTTTTAGTGTTGATAGTAAGTTCAAAACCATTACTTCTTATTTTTCCAATATTTTTATTGATAGAAGCGGCTCCAGAACTTATTGGTAACGGAACTTCAAAAAGCAACCCGTCAGTATCTTTTTGGTAATAATCTGCTTCAATAGAAAATCGGTCTATAAAACCAATTTCAAAACCAAAATCAGTTTGAGCTGATTTTTCCCAAGTCAAATCATTGTTTCCAGGCTGATCAAATGTAAGCCCTGATTTTAAGTTATAAGGATTTGGTCTGTAAAGCTGACGTGAAGCAAAATTTCCAATTTCGGCATTTCCTAATTTACCCCAGCTTCCTTTTATTTTTAAATTTGAAATAGCTTTACTATCCTTTAAAAACTCTTCTTGCGAAATAACCCATCCGGCAGAGAACGCCGGGAAAACTCCAAATCGTTCATTTTTTCCAAAACGAGATGAGCCATCACGACGAATACTGGCTTTTAAAAGATATTTATTCATGTAAGAATAATTTAATCTTCCAAATTGAGAAACAAAAGCATAATCAGTTTCATTTCCGTGGCCTTCATTTACTTCGGCACCACCGTCAACAGTTTGAAAATCATCACTAGAGAAATAAATACTGTTTACATCCTGATATCTTCTGTTGTATTTGTTGAATTCCATACCAGCTACAACATTAAAAGTATGTTTTTCTGCAAATGTTTTATCAAATGTAAAATAGTTACTCGAAACATAATTTTCTGTATTTACAGAAGTCGCAAATACAGCCCCGTCTGTTGCCATAAAAGGAGCATTTTTACCTTGCCAGTAATCTTCAGTCTGAGATAAAAGATCGTATGAGAAATCAGAATTAAACTTTAATGAAGAAAGTATTCTAAATTCGGCAAAAAGTTTACCTGTAAGTCTGCGCATAATAGTTTTCCAAAACGTATTATCTTTTGCTAAAAGGTAGTTTGAATATTCTGTATTTGGGTTTGCACTTCCGTCTTCTAATCTTGCCGGTGAAATAGGCGCCTGTGCAACTGATTGAAGTGGAGAAGAAAAGGAGTTATCATCCTGAACCCTGTGAATTAAAGATCTTGAAAAACCAAGGTTCATTCCTAATGTTAAACGATCTGTAACTTTATGCGATACGTTTGTTCTGGCCGTAAATCTTTCTAACGTATTACTGTCAACAATACCAGTTGTATTATTATACGCACCAGAGAAGAAATACTTAGTTTTCTCATCTCCTCCAGAAGCAGAAAAATCAGCATCTGTAGTATAACCCGTTCTTAAAGCAATGTCCTGCCAGTCTGTATCAACTTCGCCATTTCTCCAATCCGTTCCCTGAGATAAGTATTCTAACTCATCTTCAACAGATTCTAAATCGTTGACGTTTCTTCCGGCTTCCTGTAATAATTCAACATATTGTTTTGCATTCAGCCATTTTCTTTTGTGTGTAGCTTCACTAACTCCCTGCGAAAGATTTACTGTGAAAGTACCTTTTCCTTCACGGCCTTTTTTGGTAGTAATTAAAACAACTCCGTTTGCTCCACGCGCACCGTAAATTGCTGCAGAAGACGCATCCTTTAAAACATCTATCGATTCAATTTCATTCGTACTTAAAGTCAATAAAGGGTTTGTTGGTGCACCGTTGCTTGATTCATTATCATTAATTAACGGAATTCCGTCAAGAACATACAAAGGCTGCGTTCCCGCACTGATACTCGCCGCACCACGCACACGAATATTAATACCACCATCAACCTTACCATTTGTCTGCGTAATTTGAACCCCGGCCAGTTTACCAACCAAAGCATTTTGCACGTTTGAAACCGGAATCTGCTGGATATCTTTTGCTGTTACACGCGCGATATTATCTGTTAAGTTTCTTTTAGATTGTGTTCCGTATCCCACAACAACTACAGTTTCAAGTTCATTTTGAACTTCATCCAGCTGAATTGTAATGTTATTAGAAGCAGGAACTTCTACGGTTTTATAACTTACATAGGTTACAATAAGTATTTCGCCTTTTTTTGCGGCAATTTTAAAAAGACCGTCAAAATCAGTTTGGGCACTGATATTTTTTCCCTGTACTACAATATTTGCTCCGGGAATTGGCAGGCCTTTTTTATCTGTTACTTTTCCGGAAATAGATTCTTGTGCTGCAGCTATTTGTACAAATAGTAAAAACAACCACAAGCAGTGTTTTAATTTAATTTTCATATTCATTTCGTTTAAATTAGTCTCTCAAATATCCTAATTTATTGTTAATTTTTAATGATAATTTAACATTAAAAATAACAATTATGACTAGTTTTGTGATATTGATAACTTTTACATACGTGTTTGTTGGTTTTTGATGAAAATTGTTTGATTTTTTGATAAAAATGTAAGGCAGAATAATTTCGTTAAAAAAAGTGCTGTTTTTTTAGCGCCAAAAAACGTAGTTTTAATAAAAAAAGCGACTGTTATAAAACAATCGCTTTCAGGGTATAATTACTTAAAATATCAAAAAAAGCAATTATCATTTTTGAGAAGAGTTCTCATTATTTTTAGAATCTAACTTTTTTAAGTTCCCAAATGGTTTTAATAAAAGTATCAACATCATCGGTTGTATTATAAAATGCTAATGAAGGACGAACGGTAGTTTCAACTCCCATTCGGCGTAAAATAGGCTGCGCACAATGATGTCCGGTTCTTACTGCAACACCTTCTTTGTTTAAAGCCTGTCCAACCTGATCGTTTGAATAACCTTGTAAATTAAAAGACAATACACTTGCTTTATCTTTGGCAGTTCCAATCAATCGTACACCCGGAATTTCTTTTAAAAGCCTTGTAGCATATTCTAACAAATAATGCTCATATTGACCAATAGCTTCAATTCCTAATTTGGTTACATAATCGATTGCTGCGCCAAGACCAATGGCATCGGCAATATTTCCGGTTCCAGCTTCAAAACGATTCGGAGCTTTGTGGTATTTTATTTCCTCAAAAGTTACGTCCTGAATCATGTTTCCGCCAGATTGATACGGCTGCATTTCGTTTAGCAAATCTTCTTTTCCGTATAAAGCTCCAATTCCTGTTGGACCAAATAATTTATGTCCGGAGAAAACCAGCCAATCTGGATTTAAATCCTGAACATCTACTTTCATATGTGAAACAGATTGTGCGCCGTCGATTAAAACTTTTGCGCCGGCAGCATGTGCCATTTCAACTATTTTTTTCGCTGGTGTTACGGTTCCCAATGCATTTGAAACTTGTGTAAAAGAAACCAAACGTGTTTTTGAATTTAGCAGTTTTGCATATTCGTCTAGCAGAATCTGACCGTCATCATCAACAGGAATTACTCTTAATTTCAAACCTTTTTTATCTGCAAGGCGTTTCCACGGAACAATGTTCGCATGATGCTCCAGATTACTCACAATAATTTCATCTCCAGAATTTAAATTCTGTTCGCCCCAGGTTGCCGCAACAAGATTTATTCCTTCTGTTGCACCTCTTACAAACACAATTTCGTTTACAGAAGAAGCATTCAAAAAAACTTTTACTTTTTCACGAGCGGCTTCATACGCATCAGATGCGCGGGCAGCTAATTCATGTGCCGCACGATGAATGTTTGAATTTTCATGTTCGTAGAAATACGCAATTCGATCAATAACCGATTGCGGTTTCTGCGTTGTTGCTGCATTATCAAACCAAACTAATGGTTTTCCGTTTACGGTTTCTCTTAGAATTGGAAAATCTTTTTTTACCAATGCTGCATCAAAATGATGTCCTGTAAAAAGATTGATTTCTTTGTGTTCAAAAGAGTTTCCAACAATGATATCTGTACTTCTTTTATCAAAAGCGAAAGGATTCTGATCCAGAAAATAGTAAGAAGATGTTGTTTCATTTCCGTTTAAAGGAAAATCTTCGCGTTTTTTAAACTGTGTATCAACAGATGCCAAAGCAGCTTGTAATTCAATTTCAAAAGAAGAATTCTCTGTTTGAAATGGCAGATATTGATTGTTTAATAACAACGATGAAAAAACAGATTCTTCATTCAATTGAGCAGGTTTTGCATTTTTCAAATTAATATCATGAAATCCGGTATGCGGATCATTGATATTTAAATCATGGTTTTCCTGAACTCCAGACGACGAATTTTTGCTTTGCGGATCAAATCCTGCCCCGGCATTTGGGTATAAAACAGAAGCTCCTGTATTTCCATAATTTAATGCAGAAGGAGAAGCTCCAAAACCGCTAAATGCAGGCGGCGCAGGCGATGTACTCGACGGACTTACTGCGGGAATCTGACCTAACTGATCAAGGTTTCCCGTATGCAATATCGTTTCTGCAATTTTTGTCGCACGCGGGTGTTCGGCTTTATCCGGACTTAATGATATTTCTTTTGGAAATTCATATGGTAAAGCTTTGAACAATTCGTTTGCTAAATTTTGCAAATCGTCGATGTTTGGTAAACCGTTGCTGTTAATATTTGTACTCATGATACTTTCCTATTTCTACATCTTCTAAAACAGCAATAGCATCATCTACTAAAATAGCCAAAGAACAATAAAGAGATACTAAATAAGAAGCAATGGCTTTTTCATTAATTCCCATAAAACGAACTGATAATCCAGGAGATTGTTCGCCTTGTAAACCAGGCTGAATTAATCCGATAACACCTTGACGGCTTTCACCTGTTCTTAAAAGAATGATTTTTGATTTTCCTTTTACGATTGGCAATTTATCCGAAGGAATAAGCGGAATTCCTCTCCAGGTTAAAAATTGTGATCCAAATAATGAAATTGTTGGAGGCGGAACACCACGACGTGTACATTCGCGTCCAAAAGCCGCAATGGCTAACGGATGTAAAAGGAAAAATCCAGGTTCTTTCCACACTTTTGTCAATAATTCATCTAAATCATCTGGAGTTGGAGCTCCGGTTCTTGTTTTTATAATTTGAGATGGCGCAACGTTGCTTAATAATCCATAATCTTTGTTATTGATTAATTCGCTTTCCTGACGTTCTTTGATTGTTTCGATAGCTAAACGAAGCTGTTCTGAAATCTGATTGTATGGTTTACTGTATAAATCAGAAACACGGGTATGAACCTCGACAATGGTTTGAACTGCAGCCAGATTGTACTCTCTTGGATTCTCGATATAATCGACAAAAGTATTCGGTAAAATCCTTTCGTCGCGTGCAGAACAATCAACCTCGATGTGGTTTGCGTTTTTAACTTTATTCAAACGAAACACACCCGATTCTACTGGTGTCCAATGCAAAAGATGCGTTAACCAGCGTGGGGTAATAGTTCCAATTTGAGGAACAGTACGAGTTGCGATCGCTAATTGTCTTGCTGCAACATCGCCTAATGCGGTCTGTTGTTTTGGTAAATCTGCCATAATTTTAAGGTTTTTCGGTTATAATTTTGATTAAAATTTTTCTAGCTTTATTGAATTAAATTTATGGGTTTTTATTCAATTATAAGCTTTTGATTTGTAATTTGTTAAGAGAAAAAATCGAATAATTCCTCTACAGATAGATATCGCTCTCCGGTATCATAATTAAAAGTCAGGATTACGGCATCTTCGGGAATATTTTTCAGTTTTTTTGATACGGCTGCTAATGCTGCTCCAGTCGAAATTCCTCCAAAAATCCCTTCTTCTTTAGTTAATTTTTTTGCAAAATTAAAAGCATCATTTTTTTCAATAGTCACAATTTCATCGATATATTCTCTGTTAAAAACTTCAGGAATAAATCCGGCGCCAATTCCCTGCAATGGGTGAGGAGCAGGAATACCGCCGCTTAATACTGGCGAAAGTGCAGGCTCAACGGCAATCGTTTTTAAATTAGGAAAATGCTGTTTTAATATTTTAGAAACTCCGGTAATGTGACCGCCCGTTCCCACGCCTGTAATCAGATAATCAATTCCGTCCGGGAAATCAGCTAAAATCTCTTGTGCGGTGGTTCTTTCGTGAACTGCGACATTGGCAGGATTTGTAAATTGCGAAGGCAGAAAAGAATTTTTAATCGTTGCAGCTAATTCTTTGGCTTTTTCAACCGCTCCCGAAGTTCCTTTTTCTCTCGGAGTCAAAACATATTCTGCGCCGTAAGCTTCGATAATTTTTCTGCGTTCCACACTCATCGATTCCGGCATAACGATAATTACTTTGTAACCTTTTACGGCTGCCACTAACGAAAGTCCAATTCCGGTATTTCCCGATGTTGGTTCAATAATAATAGAATCAGGATTTAAAAGTCCTTTTGCCTCAGCATCTTCAATCATTGCCAGTGCAATTCTGTCTTTGATACTCGATCCCGGATTTGCTTTTTCTAATTTAATCCATACCTCGTGGGTTTTAAAAAGCTTGTTGAGCTTGATGTGCGGCGTATTGCCAATGGTTTCTAAAATGTTCTGATATTTCATGTGTTTGATATTTTTAAATAGAATAAAAAATGGGTTCGGGAAAAGGATTATTGTCCTTAACCTTCATCTCATTTTTATGGTAAACAACCGAATTGGAAGGCACAGAATACGTAAGCCATACATTTCCTCCAATAATTGAATCTCTGCCTACAGTTGTCTGCCCGCCAAGAATTGTGCTATTGGCGTAAATAATAACATTGTCTTCAATAGTTGGATGCCTTTTGATAAAAGCTTCCTCTTTTTTAACGCTCAAAGCACCAAGTGTCACGCCTTGATAAATTTGAACATTATTGCCAATAACAGTTGTTTCGCCAATAACGATTCCCGTGCCATGATCAATTGCAAAATCATTTCCAATTTTGGCTCCGGGATGAATTTCAATGCTCGTTTTAATATGCGCATATTCTGAGATTGTTCTGGCTAATAATTTTAAATCCTGCTTCCAAAGCTGATGAGAAAATCGATAAACGGCAATAGCGAAAAAACCTGGATACGAATATAATACTTCTTCTAAAGTTTTGGCTGCAGGATCTTTAGCAAAAATGGTTTGAGCATCATTCAATGCTTTTTTATGTAAATAAGGCAGAGCCTCAAAAAATGTTTCCGTCTGTTGTTTGGTGTTTTGATTTTTAGGAGCAAAGTCTAAAACCAGCTCGTCAAATTGTTTTTCTAATCCATCAAACTTATTTTCAATAATAGCCACAATGCCGTAGGATTTTGAAGTATTCGAAAACAAAATTGAAAACAATTCATCTATAAACTGATGGATTAATTTCTTTTCAGGAAGTATTAATAATTCCTGATGCTGTCTTGCAATTTCCTGATAAAATGAATTCATATTGATTTGATTTTATGATTAGAAAAATTAGGCTTGTTTTTTAAACACATAGAGACATAGAATTTGTTACGGATAAAGGCGTTTCACTTGTTTAAATGCACATAGAAGGCTATATGAAAGAAATGTATTTCTTTATTGTAGTCTTTTTTACATCTAAAAATATTCTATGTTTCTATGTGTTTAAATAATTTTATTTTTTAAGTGCCGCGCCGCCCGGCATTGTTTCTGGTTTTAATTTGAATTTACTGTATTCTACCACTCCGGTTTTGTCTGCCCATTCAAAATACGAAGCCGAAAGTTTGTTTACAATTCCGGGATTCTGTTGTGCTACATTAGTAGTTTCGCCTCGATCCGTTTCTAGATCGTACAATTCCCATTCATAAGAAGGATAAATCGAAACCAATTTCCATTTTCCATCACGAACGGCTCTGTTTCCAGCTCTTTCCCAAAATAATGGTGCGCCTCTATCGACCTGTGAAACATTATTAAATAAAACAGGCAACAAACTTTTTCCAACCAAAGCGTTTGTCGTCACGCCATTATATTCTTTTGGGTAATCTATTCCGGCTAATTCGTAGAAAGTAGGAGCGAGGTCAATAATATGTCCAGTTCCTTTATCAATTCTTCCCGCTTTTATTTTGGATGGAAACCAAGCAATAAACGGAGAGCTGAAACCACCTTCGTGCATATTATTTTTATATTGCTGAAGTGGAGTATTCGATAAATAAGCCCAGTTTTGTTCCTGATAATCGAATGAACCCGAAGTTCCAACTGGCCCGTCATTTCGAACCAAACCTCTTCCAAGCGGATTATAAGTATTGAATCCACCTTGAGCGCCATTGTCTGAAATAAAAACAATCAGCGTGTTTTTATCTTTTTTAAGCGCTTTTAGTTTGTCCAGAACTTTGCCAACGTTTTGATCCATATTGTCGACCATTGCGGCGTATACTTCCATTTTAGCTTTCCAGAATTGTTTTTCGTCGTAGCTTAACTTATTCCATTCCGGAACTTCAGGATCTCTTGGCGATATAGTTTGATCGGCAGGTAAAATTCCGCTGGCTTTTAGTTTCTGGATTCTCTTTTCTCTTAAAACATCCCAGCCTTCGTCAAATTTGCCTCTGTATTTGGCAATATCAACAGCTTTCGCCTGCAGCGGCCAGTGCGGCGCCGTAAAAGCTAAGTATAAAAAGAAAGGTTTATTTTCTTTGTTTTGTTCGTCTAAGAAAGTAACAGCATTATTCCCAATTTCATCTGTAAAATAATACGAATCATCTTTTGGATACAGTTCTTCGTTATTACGGATTAATTTTACCGGATAAGGCGTTTTTCCGAAAGGCAAAGGTTTTGTATCAAAATAATTCGATGCGCCTTTTAAGATTCCGTAAAATTTATCAAAACCTCTTTGATTAGGCCATTGTGCCTGATCTTCAGAACCAACGTGCCATTTTCCTGATAAAAGAGTGCTGTAACCGCCGGAACGGAAAACTTCTCCCAAAGTCAAAGATTCTTTATTTAAATAGCCCTGATAAGCTGGTAAACCCAAATTAACATCGAAGAAACCAACTCCGGCTTTATGCTGATATTGTCCGGTTAGGAGGGAAGCGCGTGTTGGCGCACAAATCGAGTTATTGTAGAATTCGCGTAAGCGTAAACCTTCTGTAGCTAGCTTATCGAGATTTGGTGTTTTAATTTCGGAACCATAATTTCCTAAATCCGAATAACCCATATCATCAACCAAAATCAAAATAATATTGGGTTTTGATTCTGTTTGAGCATGTAACTCGTGAGAAGTTACAACTCCGGTTAAGAGAATAGAAAAAAGAAGTTTTGTGATTTTTGTATTCATTGTAATGTAGTTTTTGTCTGTTTTTTTTGTTTTTGTAAGTGATAAATGTTCTTCAAATCAGGTCATTTCTGTTGCCGCAGAAATGACCTTTGGTAATCAAAAAGAATGTTAGTTTGTCGTCTCCATTTTCATTTTTGATTTAGTATAACGTGATATCTTCTGAAGCAAAAGCATCAAAGGAATATTTCAATAAAGTTAGGGAATGGTTGTAGTTCGATTTATAGTTTCTGATTTTTATTTTAAACCGATTCAAAGCGAACGTATAAGGAAGAATTAACAGCAGCTGCACATATAACAAGAGGCGCTATAAGTGTGTTTTTTACGAAGAATGTGATACGTATTATTTACTGTTGTTTTCAAAATGTAAGTTTTTAATTTTAAACTCTACTAATTCTATAGACAAAGTTATATTTAATATTGTAATATCCAAATTAATCTTTGCTTTTTTTGAAAAAAAGATGTGATATAATGGGGTGTAGGTATGTTTTTAGAAGGTAATTTATTGATTTTTAAGTGATTGATTTTTTGTGTGAAAATAAAAAAAATAGCTGAGTCATTGCGAGGAACGAAGCAACCACACTAAATAATAAGACACAAAGTTTGATGTAGCAAATTAAGATTGCTTAGTTCCTCGCAAAGACATACTGGGGTTTTCGCAGAGACTTGTTATTACGAATTGTTAGAATCTTGCAAAGTCGCGAAGACGCAAAGTTTTTGTTTCACACAGATTTTAAAAGATTTAAGCAGATGCGCGCAGAAGTTTTATAATTAAATCTGCAATAATCTGCTAAATCTGCGTGAAAAAAAACCTTTTTAATCCTTATAATCTGTGGCTATAAATAAAAACTTTGCGTCATTGCGAGGAACGAAGCAACCACACTAATAATAAGACACAAAGTTTGATTTAGCAAATGAGATTGCTTCGTTCCTCGCAAAGACATAACTAAATGGTTTTGCCACGAATTACACGAATTTCCACAAATTTAATTCGTGCTAATTCGTGAAATTCGTGGCAAAAAATAATTAACTAAATAGCAAAAACGCAATAATCAACGTAACAATCACATTGAATAATTGTGCAATTAAAAAGGCGTATAACGGTTTACGGCTGTTATTGCTCAATAAATCTTTAAAATTAGTTTCTAAGCCGATACTTGTAAAAGCTAATGCAAACCAAATTCCCTGCAGGTTTTTCAAACTGTCTTTTACGCTGTCTCTGGTTTCGGGCGTAATCAAAAATGAAAAGATTAAAGAAGCACCAATAAAACCAATTACAAATTTTGGAAAGCGTTCCCAAATTACTTTTAAAGTTGGTTTTGATTCTACAGCTTCTGAAGTAGTATTATGCGAATACGTCCAATAAACAGAAATTGCAAAAGCCGCTAATCCTAATAAAACGTTTTGAGAAAATTTTACAATTGTACTAATTTTTAAAGCCGTTTCACCAACTAAAGTTCCAGACGCTGCAACGGCTCCAGAAGTGTCGATACTTCCGCCAAGCCAGGCTCCGGTTACTTCTTCGGGAAAATTGAAATATTTGGCAATAATGGGCATGAAAATCATCATGGGAATTGCGGTTACCAAAACGATTGAAATGACATACGATAATTTCTTTGAATCACCTTTTATTGCGCCCGAAGTTGCAATGGCAGCAGAAACACCGCAAATTGAAACAGCACTAGAAATCATCATGGTTAATTCATCATCAACTTTTAATTTTCGGCAAAGCCAAAAGGCAAAATACCAGACGGATATCACAACAACCAATGCCTGAATTAAGCCTAATGAACCTGCCTTTAATATATCTGAAAAAATTACTCCGGTTCCCAATAAAACCAATCCGATTTTTACAAAGACTTCTGTAGAAAGCGATGAACGAAACCATTCCGGAAGTTTGAAGAAATTCCCGATCGCTAAACCAATTATCAAACTGAAAATTACGGCTTCTAAATTGATGGATTTTATAGCTGAATTTCCGGCGAGAATAAGTGCAATTATGGTTAAAAGATAGACTATCGGAAAAGTAAATAGAAAATATTTTACGGATCTTCCAATTAAAAATGCTCCGATTGTACCAATTGAAATGAGATATAAAAATTGAATTAAAAGGATTTTAAGATTTGCTAAATCAAATACTTTCGTAAATAAATCAGAAGTGTTTGACCAGCTAAAAACGGGAACTTCGGGAAGAAATATAAAAAGGGAAATCCCGATGATAATAAATCCTAAAATTACGACTGTCCAGTCTTCGTGAATATTAAATTGTTTGGGTTGAGTTGACATTTGTTTTTGATTTGATTATTCTAAGAATTATTGATTCTGAGATTTTATTTCAATTGCCTCCAGCTTTAGCTGGAGGTAACCAATTTGTGAATAGAAAAGGTTTTTAATTGCCTCCAGCTTTAGCTGGATTTAACTGATTTGCAAATAGAAAAAGGCTTTAGCCGAATTAAAAGTTTGGCTAAAGCCTTCTGCACTTTAACTCTAAACCTCCAGCTAAAGCTGGAGGCAATTTATTATTTATTTCCTGCAAGGTTTCCAAAACCTTGTAGGTATTAGTTATTAATATAGTATTTAAAAATGAAAGACCTACAAGGTTTTGGAAACCTCGCAGGACTGTTGTAATTGTTACAAATCAACAAAGTATTTTTGTTTACCAAAGTCGAATTCATAATAAGTCAAATTAGGCCAAAGTGGTTTGATTAAACCTTTTTCCCAAGTTTGTAAAGCAGTTTGTAATTCTTTTACTTTTTCAGGATTTTTTGCAGCCAGATCTGTAGTTTCAGATTTGTCTTTTGATAAATTATACAACCATTTTTCATGCGTTTTTCCGCTGATGATTAATTTCCAGTCGCCGCTTCGAATTGCTTTTGCATCGCCTGAACGCCAGTATAAATCCTTGTGAGCTTCTTTATTGTTATTGACAACATCTACTAAATCAACTCCGTCATAAACTCGGTCTTTAGGTAAACCAGAATGTGTAACGGCTGAAATTGTGCTAAAAATATCCAAAGAACTTACGGGAGTTTTGTAAACAGTATGCGGTTTGATTTTTCCCTTCCACGAAAGTGCAAACGGAACATTTATACCACCTTCAAAATGAGAAAATTTTCCCCCTTTTAATGGTGCATTTGTTGTCGCAAAAGTATAATCGGCGCCACCATTGTCGCTGATAAAAAAGATTAAGGTGTTTTCTTCTAAACCTTCTTTTTTTACTTTTTTCCTAATTCTTCCCACGGCATCATCAAGTGCGCTGATCATAGCAAAATAGACGCGTTTGTTTTCGTCTTTTACATTCGGGAAGCGATCGTAATATTTTTTGCGAACCTGAAATGGAGTATGCGGCGAATTAAACGGAACGTATAACAAAAATGGTTTGTTTTTATTTTTGTCGATAAAAGCTTCTGCTTCATCTGCAAAAGTTTCGGTTAGATATTTTTTATCTTTTATGATAGTGGTATCGCGGCGAATTTGTCCAATTCCAACGCGTCCATTCCCCCAAATCGTTTTATCGGTAAAATCTTTGTGATGATGATTTATGATATCCGGATTGTCATCTTCTGGAGTATAAAGCGAAAATGCCTGATAAAATCCGTAATGATAATCGAAACCTCTGTCTAAAGGAAAAAATCCTTTGTTGTGACCCAAATGCCATTTTCCGATAATGGCAGTATTGTAACCTTGTTTTTTAGCTAAATCAGCAAACGTAATTTCAGATTTTGGCAAACCCTGCGTTGCGATCGAAGCTTCGTTTGGATAATTTATTTTGTCGTTTAATCGCCAGCTGTTTGTGTTGATTAAATATTTAAAAGCATAATATTCTAAATTGTTTTTCGGATAACGATCTCCCGGCTGATATTCATGTCCGAAACGTTCCTGATAGCGGCCAGTCAATAATCCCGCACGTGATGGCGAACAAATCGATGCCGAAACATATCCATCTGTAAAAGTTACTCCAGAAGCTGCAAGTGAATCAATTTGTGGCGTTGGTGTTGATTTTCCTCCGTAAAGAGAAATATCATATTTGCCTAAATCATCGGCAACTAGAATGATAATATTTGGCTTTTTTTCTGAAGTTGTATCTTTTTGAGAAAGAAATGCGGCCTTTCCTTCGGCTAGTTTTTCATCGGCTTTAATTAATGTTCCATCGGTATTTATGGGCCAGAATAAAAATGCTGCGATGATAAGAAGCACTAATAAAATAGGAACAACAATCTTGGTTATTTTTTTATAGTTTGCCATTATAGGTTAGTTTATAATTTTGAATTTTGGTTTTGTGTTGTTTAATTTTTTTAGGTACAGTTTGTCAGGCTGAGCGAAGTCGAAGCCCACATAAGTAGCTCCGTCACGAAAATTCAATCTTTGTAGAGTTTCTAACGCGGGCTTCGACTTCGCTCAGCCTGACATTCGACTTCGCTCAGCCTGACACGATTGTAGCGAACTTTGTCAAAGTTTTAAACTTTGACAAAGTTTACGTATATTTTAAGGATGATTATATGTATTTATTTCGAGGCCAAAGCCAAATCAACATCATTTTTCAAATCGCCTAAACCGTCTTTTTTGAAAACGATTTTACCATTTTGATATAAGATCAAAGTAGGGAAGACCTTTACGGTTTTTAAATCGGCAATTACTTGCGGGCTGGTTTCTAATTCGATTTCTACGATTTTTAAATTTTCGCCATATTGTGCTCTAATGGTTTCCAGAACTGGTTTTACTTTTATACACGCACCGCAGTATTTAGAACCAATATCAACCAAAACAGTTTTATTATCAGCAATGATTTTGTTGTATTCCGCTAAGGTTAGTTTGCTTTTAGAATTGGCATAAAAAGGTTTTCCGTTTCCAATCCAATTCGCAATTCCGCCTTCTAAACTGTAGGCTTCTTTAAAACCTTTTTTTAATAAATCGTCTGCTAACCAAACACTTCTTCCGGCTCCAATTGAGTAAGTAAAAACGGGTTTAGATTTGTCTAGTTTTGCAACTTGTTCTGCATAATCTTTTGACTCTAAATTGAAGTTTACTGCGCCATTAATATGGTTTAAGGCAAATTCTTCTGGACCGCGTGCATCAATTATCTGCGGCTTTTTTTCAGCCTGAATTTTACTGTAATAAACATCTAATGAAACGGTAGTTGTACTTTTATTTTGCGAAAAACCTACTATTGTAAACAGCAGGATTAGTGTGGTAATATTTATTTTATTTTTCATGATGGAAAGTTTTTGATAAAAGCTGGCAGCGTATTCAAGGTTAATTTGAATACACTGCCGTACTTTATATTTTTTTATTGCTTTTTAAAATTAAGCCTGTTCTAAAACCGGAGTTTGTTCAACAGTTTCTACTGCTTTTTCTACAGGTTTGGCTTTTAGAGGAAATGCCAATACGCCTTCGGCAAGAGAACTTCCTTCTTTTTTAGATTTGAATATCGGCCACAAAAATTGTGCGTACCATTCTTCCTGTTTGTATGATTTTGTTCCGTAAGATTCCGGGAATTTACGAGTGATTAATCCAGTTCCGAAAATCATGTCCCAAATGAAAAACATGTTTCCGAAGTTTCCTTTAAAGTGTCCAACACCGTCACCGCTAGTATCAGCGTGATGCGCGTGGTGTGTTGCCGGAGTAGAAATCAATCTTTCTAAAACCCAAGCAATTGGATGTAAAACTTTGTATTTGTAAAATGGTTTGTCCCATGCTATGCTTGAGTGCGCGCCTAAAGTGATGAAACTTTTAATTACCAAAACAAATAAAGCCGGTAATCCTAAACCTAAATACGTTAAAGTTGCAGTCAAATAAATTTGAGAAAAGAAAACCGTGTAAATAAAGTTTTGTCTTGAAGCCATCGCCATTCCCATATATGGAGCAGAGTGGTGTGTTCTGTGAAAACGCCATAAAAACGGAACTTGATGGTGTAATCTGTGGTACCAATATTGGGTTAAATCATCGGCAATTGCGATTAGGAAAAAACCTCCCCAAAATGGAACCCATGAAAGTGTGTTAGCTAAATTTGGTAATAAATAAGGTAAAGCTGTTAAGCTGAAAAATGCAATTACAGGAGGTAAAAGTAATTTTGGAGCTAAGAAACAAACAATATCTATTTTACGTTCTTCGCCTGTCCATTCGTCATCGTATAAACCTGCCGCAAATTCTATAATTCCCAAAACTACCATAAAAACGGTTAATCCCCACGTGCGGATGTTTTCGAATGCTGGTTTTGCGAATTCTAAAAATGAAGGAAGTGCAATATGCGATTCGCTTACGGCTCCGCCTGTTAATTTAAAATACAGGAAAATTGCCACTACTGGCAAACTGTATATTAATAAACTGATACTTAAATCTCTTTTTAGTTTTTCTTGTTGAACTATTGCCATGATTTCTTATTTTAAAAATTGATTAATTAATGCTAATCCTCCGGCTAAAATTACCAGCGGAACTAAAAATACAATTGCCCCAACGACAATCTTTTTTCCTATGATTTCATAATCTACTCGTTTCATATCTTTTTGAATTTTAATATGTTAATGTAAAAATAAATAATTTAACTTCTAATTCTATGGATGTAGTCGAGTTTTATTTTTTATTTTTTCACTAATTTGTTAGAATCTTCTGTTTTTTATTGAAAAACCTACAAGGTTTTTTAAACCTTGCAGGTTGATAATCATTATTTTGCAGTTTCTGTATCTGCAGGTTTAGTTACTTGTTTCACTAAATCTTGTAATGTTTTACCTTTATCAGCTCCTGTATTGTGGATTCTTCTGTTGTAAACATCCTGCCAGTCAATCAATGGATAAACATTGTTTTCTTTTGCCTGTTCGTCAAATAATTTTTGAAGTTCGGCTAACTTTTCAGGATATTTTTTAGCCAGATTGTTACGTTCGTTGAAATCTTCGTTTAAGTTGTATAATTCCCAAACATCAGTATCAAAATTGCTTGCAGCAGGTTTTTCGTTTTTACCTATTGATTGTTTTACAGCAAATGAATCTGGTAAATGCGCCGCAGCAGCTTTCCATCCATCTTTATAAATAGCTCTGTTTCCGAAGATATAGTAGTACTGAACTTTGTGTAAAGATTCTGCTTTTGGATTGTCTAAAGAAGCTTGGAAAGAAGAACCCTGAATAATATCTTGTTTAATTCCTTTGATATATTCCGGAGCTTTAATTCCTGCGATTTCTAAAGTTGTTGGAAGTAAATCTGTTACGTGGCTGTATTGATTTCTGATTCCGCCTTTGTCTTTAATTCCGTTTGGATAAAAAACAATTAACGGGTTACGAGTTCCACCTTCAGAATGTGCATCTTGTTTCCAGTTTTTAAAAGGAACGTTTGTTGCCTGCGCCCATCCTAACGGATAATTTGTATTTAAACCTTTTGCAGTTCCAATTTCTCCAATATTATTTAAATTGCTTTGAAGATTTTCTGCTTCTGTTTTTCCTTGAGAAAATAAACTTTGGTTGATTGTTCCTTGTAAAGTTCCTTCTTTACTTGCTCCGTTATCTCCAATAGCAACAAAAATTAAAGTGTTGTCAAGCTGTCCGCTTTCTTTTAGATAATTTACAACTCTTCCAACTTCAGCATCCGTATAAGTCAGGAATCCAGCGTAAGCTTCCATGAATCTTGCGTATACTTTCTTTTCATCCGGAGTTAATTTTTTCCAATCTGTTATAAGAGCATTACGTTCCGGTAATACCGCGTTAGCAGGAACAACACCTAATTTCTTTTGGTTTGCCAATACTTTTTCGCGATACACATCATAACCTTCGTCAAATTTTCCTTTGTAAGGCTCGATCCATTTTTCAGCAACCTGATGAGGTGCATGAACAGCTCCCGGCGCATAGTACAAAAAGAATGGTTTTCCAGGTGCCGCTTTTTGCTGTTTTTTAATGTAGCTGATCGCTTTATCTGTAATTAATTCATTTAAGTGACGTCCATCTGGTTTCACATGTGCCTGATCTTCCACTAAATCAGGATTGTATTGATCAGTTTGAGAACCAAGGAATCCGTAGAAATGGTCGAAACCTTTTCCGGTTGGCCATCTGTCAAACGGACCAGCGTCTGTAGCATCTTCATCTGGAGTTACACCGTATTTACCAACGGCAAAAGTGTTGTATCCATTTTCACGTAAAATCTCTGCAATTGTTCCTTTATCAGATGGAATTCTTCCGTCCCAGCCCGGAAAACCAGCTGATAAAATAGTGTGTGAAAATCCGCTTTCGTGTACTCTTCCAGAATTTCTTCCAGTTAATAATGCTGCACGCGTTGGCGCACAAATTGCAGTTGTATGAAAGTTGGTATAACGTAAACCGTTATTTGCCAGATTTTCAAAAGTTGGCGTTTGAATTAAGCCGCCAAAAACACTTGCAGCTCCAAATCCAACATCATCTAACAAAATCCAAACAATATTTGGAGCTCCTTTTGGTGCTTTTACAGGCTCTGGCCAATATTCTTTTGAATCGGCTAATGTTTTACCAATTGTTCCTTTGAACTCTTGAGTATCTTGTGCAAAGCCAAATTGTGCAGCTAGCAATGCAGTAATCAAAAGCCCTTTTCCAGAGCTTTTGATTGTACTGAAATTTTTAAAATTTTTCATTCGATTAAATTTTTATTTATTAGTAATCAGTATTTTAATTAAACTATTTTATTCTATTCCAATCTTCGACACCTACTTTTACAGACCATTTTTGATGTAACTCAATTAGGGTTTGGAGTAGTTTCGGTTCTAATTTTGCTACGTTTTTTGTTTCTGTTCTATCTGCAGTAAGATTGTACAATTCCCAAGGCTGATTGTTTTCGGCTACTGCTTTCCATTGATCTTTTCTTACTGCTTTGCTGCCTTCATGTTCCCAAAACAAGGCTTCATGTACATCAGATTGCTGTCCTTCAAATTCCTTTTTTAAGCTGATTCCTTCTAAAGGTGTGAGGTTTTTTCCTTGAAAAGCATCAGGGTATTGAAAATCTGCATATTCCAGACAAGTCGGGAAAATATCAATCACATGACTTACTCGGTTACTTACTGTTCCGGCTTTAATATGCTTTGGATAGTAAGCAATAAAAGGAGAAGCAATTCCGCCTTCGTGGGTATTCTTTTTGAATAGTTGAAAAGGCGTGTTGCTCACATTTCCCCACGGACTTTCGTAACTATCAATAGATACAGCAGAACCTGGTGTTCCATTTTTTTGTGTAACATAATTCCAGTTTTTTACATCATCGGCACTTCCTCCATTATCTGAAAGAAAAAGAATTAGGGTATTATCTTCTTCTCCCAACGTCTTGACTTTCTGCAGGATTTCTCCAATTCCGGCATCCATTCTGTCTATCATGGCGGCGTAAATTGCCATTCGGGTATCCCATTTGTCTTTTTCTTCGGTGCTTAGTTTTTCCCAATCCGGCACTTTTTCAAAACGATTAGATAAGTCCCAATTTTTATCAATAATTCCTTGTTCTTTTAATTTTTTAAAACGGCTTGCCCTCAATTTATCCCATCCTTTTAGGTATTTACCTTTGTATTTTGCAATATCTTTCGGCAATGCCTGAATGGGCCAATGTGGAGCATTATAAGCAACATACAGAAAAAATGGTTTTTGCTGATTGTGCTGTTTTTCTAAAGAACTGATGGCAAAATTGGTAATTTCCTGAGTCAGATAAGTTGAAGTATCCGTGCGGATAATTTCTTTATCTCCTTTCAAAAAAGTAACTTTTCTTCCGTCATTATATAAAGGCTGCGAGTTAAAATAACTGCTCCCGTTGTTTTGTAATGTAAAAGAATCATCGAATCCTCTATTAACCGCCCAGGCTGATGGCACTAAACCAACGTGCCATTTTCCTGAAACAATCGTACTGTATCCTGCCTGTTTAAGTGCTTGTCCAATGGTGATACAATGCTCGTTTAAATATCCCTGATAAGCCGGAAATCCTTTATCCTGAACCATATCGCCAACACCTGCCTGATGCGGATACAAACCCGTTAGCAATGAAGCCCGCGAAGGACAGCAGCGGCCTGCATTATAAAACTGCTTTATAATAAGCCCGTTTTTAGCAAGTTTATCCAGGTTTGGAGTTTTAATTTCTGAGCCAAAAGCACCAATATCTGAGTAACCTAAATCATCCGCCAAAATGACGATGATGTTAGGCTGCTTTTTCTGTGCAAATAGGTGAGATTGTGCAGCAACCAATAGGGCAAGGATGAACAGTTTTTTAATCATTTTATTAATAACCTGGATTTTGTGGCAATCCTATCGGATCAATATTTCTTTCGCTTTGCGGAATTGGATATAAATTATTACGTTCTGAAACCGAGTTTTTAGCCGTAACTTTTTTAACTTCAGTAACAAGTGTTCCCCAACGTACTAAGTCAAACCAGCGTTGTCCTTCTTGAACAAATTCTTTTTTGCGTTCTTCCTGAATGGCAGCCCTAAAAGTGGTTTGGTTTAATCCAGCTAAATCTACAGCTGCATCTGGTGTTGCAATTGGTTTTCCGTAAGCTCTTCTTCTTACCTGATTAATTAATTCATAAGCTTCTGCAGTTGGTGCACCTTGCTCATTTATGGCTTCCGCCAAAGACAATAAGATGTCTGCATAACGAATTAAAGGGAAATTGATCGCTACGTTTGATGGAGTAGCCAAATTGGACAAATCAAGGTATTTTTTGAAAATTGGTTTTGGGAAAGTATACAAAGTTCCTGTAGTTGGGTTAAGCAGTTGTTTAGCATAACTTACATCTCTACGCGTATCTCCAGCTTCATAAATGTCATAAAACAAGGCTACATCTGAAATAATATCAGCAGGTTCAGTTGCTGTAAATCCGGTAAAAGATGTTGCCTGAAAAGTACTTCCGCTAGATCCGTTTCCGGCTTGGTTTGGCTCAAATTGAACAGAGAAAATATGTTCTTTTCCGTTCTTTTTTGTTTTCGTAAAAATGTCCTGAAAGTTTTCAAATAAAGCATAACCGTATCCTCCGTTAATTACTTCTCTTGCTTTTAAAATAGCATTTGGATAATCTTTTCTTGTCAAATACACTTTTGCCAAAATAGCTTTTGCAGCTCCAGAAGTAGCACGTCCGGCATCTGCAGCAGTGTAAGTTGCAGGTAAACTTTCGGCAGCAGTTAAATCTGAAATAATTTGAGCATACACATTATCTACAGATTCTCTTCTTGATTTTAAACTTTCTAATTGAATAGAAGTTGGTTCGTGTAAAACAATTGGAACACCGCCCCAGATACGAACAGCCTGAAAATAAAGTAATCCGCGGATAAATTTAGCTTCGTTGATTAATCTTGTTTTTACAACTTCAGATCCTGTAACTTTTGGGATATTGTCAATAGAAACATTGGCTCTGTTAATTCCCGCATAAATTTGTCTCCATGCCACCTGAACACGGTCTGAAGTTGCATCGTGCGTTAAACTGCTCAAAGCTCTAACCTGTGGGTTTGTTGCAGAAACTCCGGCTGCAGCATAATCAGAACCCATATCGGTTAAGAAATATAAGTTTCTCCCAAATAAACTCTGCTCTCCCGGATCAAGGCTTAAAGAAGCATAAACCGCAGTTACACTCGCAACGGCATCATCTTGGGTTATAAAGTAATTATCTTCGGTTACAAAAGAGGTTGGTGTTACCTCCAGATCCGTGCACGATACAAACAGTCCGGCACTTAAAAGGAATGTTATTATAATCTTTTTCATTTTGATATATTTTTTTTACTTAGAAAGTTACGTTCAAGCCCGAGATGAATGTTTTTGAGTTTGGATAAGAACCAAAATCAATTCCCGGATATAAGTTGTTTTGTTCGTATGAACTTACTTCTGGATCATAACCAGAGTATTTTGTCCATGTAATTAGGTTTTCTGCAGAAACATAGAATTTCACACTTTTTGCTCCCAGTTTTTTAGAGGTACTTTTAGGTAATGTATAACCAAGAGTGATTAATTTTAATCGTAAGAAAGAAGCATCTTCTACATAACGCTCAGAAACAATTCCTAACGGAGAACTTGTTGCTCTCGGAATTTCGTTGCTTGGGTTTGTTGGTGTCCAGCGATCTTCTAACGTTACATTAGCATTTGTTCCAAGAGTTGAAATTTCTAACTGCTGGTTTAAAGCATTGAAGATTTTTCCTCCATAAGAACCTTGAAAAGAGAAATTCAAATCAAAATCATTATAGGAAATCGTGTTGCTGAAACTTCCAACAAATTTTGGCTGAGATGAACCTAAATTTCCTTTGTCAAGAGCTGTAATTACACCGTCTCCGTTTGTGTCAACATATTTTCTGTCTCCCACTTTTGTGTTCGCTAAACTGTTGATTTTTGGCTGTGTATTAACTTCTTCCTGAGTTTGGAAAATTCCATTTGTTCTGTATCCCCAGAAAGTTCCTAAAGGCAGTCCTACTTTTACTGTAACCGGCTGCTGTTGCAATAAAGAACCGTTTGGTACTACAGGGAAAAACTGATTTACTCCGTTTCCAATAGCTACAACTTTGTTTCTGTTAGCAGAGAAAACAATATTTGAATTCCATGAGAAATTTTCTGTTTTTAAGTTTTCAGTCGTTAAACCAATTTCGATACCTTTATTTTCAACCCCTCCAATATTTTGAAGTACACTTGCATATCCTGAAGTTAACGGCACCGGAACACTGATTAACAAATCGTTTGTTTTTTTGTAATACACATCAAAAACAAAATTGATTTTTCTTTCTAATAATGATAAATCTAAACCAACATTATACTGCGTTGTTTTTTCCCATTTCAAATCTGGATTTGCCAATCGGGTAGGAGCAAGACCAGTGTATAATGTTCCGCCAAAAGAATAGTTTACAGATCCCATTTGAGCTAAAGCTAAATAGTTTCCAATTTCCTGATTTCCTGTTGTTCCGGCAGTAAGTCTAAGTTTTGCCTCAGTTACACCTTTAATGTTGTTTGCAAATTCTTCATCGGTAATATTCCAGGAGAAACCTGCTGAAGGGAAATAACCCCAAAGTGATTCCGAACCAAATCTTGAAGATCCATCCGCACGGGCAGAAAGTGTAAAGTTGTATTTTCCTTTATAAGAGTAGTTAACTCTTGCCAGCCATGATTTTAAAACACTTTCAAAAGCATCACTGCCAGGTTTTACCGCAACACCATCCTGAAGTGCATTATAGGTATTGGCATCATTTACAAATGTATTAGCTCCAGCTGTAACCACTTCACCTTGTGTGTATTGAAGTGTATAACCTCCTAAAGCTGAGAATTTATGGTTTTCACCGAAGTTGGTATTATAGTTTAAAGTATTTTCATTTAATACAGAACTTACCAATCTGTCTCCAACAGAAGCTGAACCTTTTGTTCCTGCACCATTTGATGTATTTGCAGGGGCATAATAGTTTTGTTTTGTATTGATAACGTCACCGCTTACAGCAACTTTAGCCGTCAGTTTTTTAGTGATTTTATATTCTCCAAATAAACTGGTTAGGATTCTGTTGATTTTAGTTTCGTTAATTGTATTTTCCAAATCATTAATAGGGTTTGGAACAAAACCGTTAACAGAAGTTGCATAAGGATTGTTAGTTACATTATAACTTCCATTTTCATTTCTAATAGGCACTACAGGAGCAGTTAACAAAACACTAACCAAAGGGTTTGGATTTCTTCCTCCGCTTCCGTTATTGGCTATACCATTAGAAAGTGAGTTGCTGTAATTGGCATTAATACCAAATTTAAAGTTTTGAGAATAGTTTCTTTCATAATTAATACGAAGAGAGATACGTCTAAAATCAGATCCCAGAACAGTACCTTCCTGATCAAAGTATCCTGCAGAAACCGCATATCTTGATCTTTCGTCTCCGCCTGAAAAAGACAATTGATGATTTTGAACCGGAGCCGCAGTTCTAAACGCTGCATCCTGCCAGTCGTAACTTCCAGAAGTTTTAAAAGCTTCGATCTGCGCTGCAGAAAAAGACGGAGCCTGACCAATACTTGCCTGAACATCATTTCGTAAACTAGCCCATTGGCTGGCATTCATTACATGAAGTCTTTTTGAAACATTTTGAAATCCAAAATAACCTTGGTATGAAATATTATCCTGTCCTTTTGTTCCTTTTTTAGTTGTAATAATAACAACTCCATTTGCACCACGTGAACCGTAAATTGCAGTTGCAGACGCATCTTTTAAAACTTCGATTGATTCAATATCAGCAGGATTTATAGTAGACAAAACATTTAAACTTGCTCCGGCGTTAGATATTCCGGCAGAACTGTTATTGTTGTCATTATAAATCAAAATTCCGTCAACTACATATAAAGGCTCGTTACCCGCTGTGATTGAGTTTCCTCCACGAATACGTACACTTGAAGAAGCGCCCGGACGACCAGAACTTTGTGTAACTACCACACCGGCAACAGCGCCTCGTAATAAGTTATCTGCTGATGAAGTTACCTGAGATAAATTGGCTTTTGGTACAGAAGCTACAGAACCTGTAATGTCTTTTCTCTTTTGAGTTCCGTAACCTACAACAACTAATTCGTCCAGTTCTTGTCTTTCTTCTTTTAAATGAATCGTTACCGGATTTTTCTCAACTATAATTTCTAGTTTCTTATATCCTATGTAACTTACGATTAAGGTGTAAGGAAATTTCTGACCCGTTTGAAAATAAAATTTTCCTTCTGCATCTGTCTGTACACCGTGAGTAGTACCTTTAATTGTTACTGATGCACCTATAATTGGCTGATTTGTAATATCATCGACTACCGTTCCGTCGAGTTTAGATTGGATAAGCGGTGTTGTATTTTGTGCCTGAAATTGCAGGGATGTTAACAAAATTGTAACCCATAAAATGAGGTTTATATTTTTTTTCATTTCTTTGTAATGGTTTAAGTAATTAACAAGGCGCCCTGAGAGCTGAATTTTCAGCACTCTGATTGTTTCCTTGATTTAGTGATAAATGTTCTTTAAGCCTCGCCATTTCTGTTGCCGCAGAAATGGCTTTTTTTATTTACAGCAGCAGGTTTGCATTGTTTTCATTTTGGTTGTTTTTTAGTTGATTAATTATTTTCTTTTTAAAATATAGGTATATTCAAAAATCCTTTTGCTGCAGTTTTATGCATCAATTAGACAATTGTAATTCAATAAAAGTAATCTTGGTGGTGAAATTGAGATTTCGTTTATTAGATTTAAAATTTAATCTAATAACGAACGGATTGCGTTGGTAATTAACAACAGAAGCACATATAACAACAATTGTTATAAGTATCATTTTTTGGAAGAATATAATACGATATGCTTTCGGTTGTTTTCAAAATATAGTTTTTTTGGTTTCGAATATTATTTATAACTCTACTAATCCTATAGACAAAGTTAATTTTAATCTAATAAAAACCAAAAGTTTAGTAAACTTTTTTTCAAAATGATGCAGATAAAAGTATTTAATTAATCTATTTTTGTTTTTAAAATATTGATTATCAGTATTTTGATTGTTTGTTTTTATTTCTCAAAATGTTAAAAATATTTTTCTGCGTAATAATAAATTGTAATATTTTTCATTTAATTTGCTAGTTTTTAATGTCTTAAATTACTTTTTAAGCATTTAAAAAACACTCAAAAATGTCTTGAAAAGCACTTCAATTCAAAAAATTAGAAAAATACTTCAGATTTATAAAAACTACTTTTAGAGTTTAAAAGATTAATAATTAATGTTTTAATAGGTTTTTTTCTTAATTTTAATATATCCATATAAAAACAGACTGAAATTTTATTCGCCAAAACATCGGAGTTATACACAATAAGTTTTTAATCACTAATTACTAAAAAGTATTTTCTATGGCAGATCTTTCACAATCACACCGCATTCTTTTTTTCAATACGTTAGCCTTTATGGTTTGTTTTGCCTGCTGGACGTTAAACGGCGTATTAGTTACTTTTTTAAACGACAGGGGAATTTTTGAATGGAGTGTCGTCGAGATAGGATGGCTGCTTGGGATTCCAATTTTAACGGGCTCAATTATGCGTTTGCCAATGGGAATTCTAACCGATAAATTTGGCGGAAAACCCGTTTTTTCCTGCTTATTGATTTTATCCTCAATTCCGCTTTTTTTATTACCATTTGCAGATAGTTTCTGGACATTTGCCATTTTAAGCTTTTTGTTCGGAATGGTGGGAACCAGTTTTGCAATTGGCGTAGGATATACTTCTATTTATTATCCAAAGGAATGGCAGGGAAGAGCTTTGGGAATTTTCGGAATGGGAAGTTCCGGTGCCGCACTTACCACATTTCTTGCCCCAACCTTATTAACCAATTTTTCAGAAACTGATCCTGAAAATGGCTGGAAATGGCTTCCCGTAATTTACGGAAGTGCTTTACTCTTAATGGGAATTGTATTTTTAATTTTTACAAAAAATAAAAAAATAGAAGCGCAGTCTAAAACTGTCGGTCAATTATTAAAACCACTTAAAAGTGCCAGAGTCTGGCGATTCGGATTATATTATTTTCTGGTTTTTGGTTCTTTTGTAGCCTTTTCACAATGGCTGCTTCCTAATTTTTTAAATGTATACCATACGACTTTAGTAATGGGCGGACTTTTTGCGGCTTTATTTAGTCTACCGTCAGGCGTAATCAGAGCGTATGGCGGATTTTTATCGGATAGATTCGGAGCGCGAAAAGTAATGTATTGGGTTTTAAGTTCCTCAGTTGTACTTAGCTTTTTACTAATGTTTCCTAAAATGGATATCACAACTTCAGGCTCAGGGCTTGTGGCTTCAAAAGCCGGAACAGTAACCAAAGTTTCAGAAAATGAAGTTGTAGCAGGAGGTAAAACGTATCAAATTGCGCAGGAAGATAAAAATGCGGTACACAATAAATATTTCCCTTCTAAAAAATCTTGGCAGGAAGTTGTTGTCGAACAAAATCAGCAGGTTCAAAAGAAAGATTTATTGGCCGAAGGAATCACACAAATTCATTTTGAAGCCAATATGTGGGTATATCTTGTATTAGTTATTTTGATTGGTGCCGCATGGGGAATTGGCGCCGCTGCGGTTTACAAACACATTCCGGATTATTTCCCTAATGAAGTAGGTGTTATTGGCGGAATGGTTGGCCTTCTTGGCGGTCTCGGCGGATTTTTCGGCCCAATCATATTTGGTTATCTTTTAAGTTTTACGGGTTTCTGGACCAGTTCCTGGATGTTTATTTTAGCAATATCCTTAATTTGTTTGATTTGGATGCATCGTATTGTAGTAAATCTCATGAAAGAGAAATCACCAGAATATGCAAAAGATATGGATCGAAAAAATTAAAAAATTATAACTCAAAATTTATAAAAGCTTTTCTCTTACAAAGAAGAAAAGCTTTTTTTATGCAAATAAATTTAGATGTTTATTTTCAGTTATATCTCTATTAAAGATAAAAATATCTTTTTTGTATGATATATATCATTTTCTATAAGAAAGTGTCGCTTTAATTTTGCTTTTGATAATTGAGGAACTATACCTCATTAAGTCGAAATAGATTAAAGTTTTTATGAGCAGTTTATCTCAATCCCACCGAATTTTATTTTTAAATACTCTCGCTTTTACGATATGTTTTGCCTGCTGGACACTAAACGGAGTTTTAATAACATATTTAACAGATAAAGGAATTTTCAATTTTACAGTAGTCCAAATAGGATGGCTGTTAGGAATTCCAATTCTTTCCGGTTCAATTTTCAGACTTCCAATCGGGATTTTAACAGACAAATATGGCGGTAAAATCGTTTTCTCAGTTTTACTTTTACTTTGTTCAATTCCACTTTTTTTACTGCCTTTTGCCAGTTCGTTTTTAAGTTTTGCTTTGCTGAGTTTTTTCTTCGGATTAGTAGGAACAAGTTTCGCTGTCGGAATTGGATATACTTCAATCTGGTATCCAAAAGAATGGCAGGGAAGAGCTTTAGGAATCTTCGGAATGGGAAATGCCGGCGCAGCCATTACCACTTTTATTGCACCAACTTTATTGAATTATTTATCTGAAAAAGACCCAATAAACGGCTGGAAAATGCTTCCCGTAATTTATGCCGTTATGCTGGTAATAATAGGAATTCTTTTTATTGTTTTCGCTAAAAATAAAACCAATCCCGGAGTTTCTAAAACAATCCCACAATTAATGTCTCCGCTTAAAAACGCCCGAGTTTGGCGTTTTGGAGCTTACTATTTTTTAGTCTTCGGATTTTTTGTGGCGTATTCGCAATGGCTGCTTCCCAATTTCATGAATGTTTACAGCACCACATTAGTTATGGGCGGAATGTTTGCAACACTATTTAGTTTACCATCGGGCGTTATCAGGGCTTTTGGCGGCTATCTCTCAGATAAATTTGGAGCCAGAAAAGTAATGTATTGGGTTTTAGGATCATCAATAGTAATCAGCTTTTTATTAATGTTTCCGAAAATGGAAATCTACACCGCAGGCCCGGGCGTTTTGGCAATGAATAATGGAGTTGTAACAGAAGTTTCGGCTGATAAAATAATCGTAAACGACAAAACACATCAAATCAATACTAAGGAAAATTCAGAAGTAAATAGCGAATCTGTTTTTCCAGTAAAAAAATCATGGCAGGAAATTGTTGTAAAGCAAAATCAGGAAGTCAAAAAGAAAGAATTATTAGCGAAAGGAATTACACAAATTAACTTCAGTGCCAATCTTTGGGTGTATCTGGTTTTAGTAATCCTGATTGGTATTTCATGGGGAATTGGAAAAGCCGCCGTCTATAAACACATTCCCGAATATTTTCCAAATGAAGTGGGAGTGGTTGGCGGAATGGTAGGTTTAATTGGCGGACTAGGCGGGTTCTTCGGGCCTATAATCTTTGGATATCTTCTCAATTACACCGGACTATGGACAAGTTCATGGATCTTCATTTTTATAGTTTCTGTGCTTTGTCTGCTCTGGATGCATAGAACGATCATTAAAGCTTTGAGAAGCAAATCACCAGATTTTACAAGAGAAATAGAAGATAAATAATTTAATAAATAGAAAGAATGAAAACTTGGTTAGACAAATGGGAACCGGAAGATGAAGGATTTTGGAATTCTGGCGGAAGTAAAATTGCATGGAGAACGTTAACAATAACAACATTAACATTAATATTATCATTTGCCTCTTGGTTTATGATGAGCGTTATAGCCGTTAAATTACCCGGCTTAGGATTTAATTTTTCAAAAGACCAGCTTTTTTGGTTAACCGCAATTCCTGGATTAGCGGCCGGATTGCTGCGAATAATTCACACATTTATATTACCCATATTTGGAACACGTCACGTCGTTTCTTTTGCAACAGCAATTAAATTAATTCCCGTAATAGGAATTGGTTTTGCCGTTATGGATGTAAATACACCTTTTTGGGTATTTGCTGTTTTAGCATTTACAACAGGTTTTGGAGGAGGCGATTTTTCATCTTACATGCCAAGCACAAGCCTGTTTTTCCCAAAAAGATTAAAAGGAACAGCACTGGGAATTCAGGCTGGAATAGGAAATTTTGGTGTTTCGATAGCACAATTTGTAACGCCGCTTATTATAAGTGTCGGAATTTATGGCGCATCAACAGTATTTACAAGTATAGATTCTAAAGAAGTCGTAACAGTTCTTCAAATCACAGCTGTAGAAAAACAAAAAGAAGTTTTCACATCACTTGATGCAGAAATTCAAACCAAAATACTTTCAAACGTAAAACAAAACGTAGTTGATTCTGTAAGTACAGCAGTACATTCTACAGATAAAACAATTGTTTTTGCTTTATTGCCTGTAAAAGCAAAAGCCAAAGCAATTGCCAATGCAAATCCAAAACTGGCTGAAAAAATATTAAATCAAATCAGCCCGGAAAATTCAGCAGTTAAAAATACACCAATTTATTTGCAGTCAGCGGCATTTTGGTTTGCACCATTTTTAATTCTTTTAGCCATTGTAAGCTGGTTTTATTTGAGAAGCATACCAATGAAAGCTTCTATTAAAGAACAGCTGGATATATTTTCTAATAAACATACGTGGTATTGCACCATTACTTATGTAATGACTTTTGGAACGTTTGCAGGACTTTCAGCGGCTTTCCCTCTAATGATTAAATTTTTATACGGAGATTTTCCAAACGCACCAGATCCATTAGTATATGCATTTTACGGTCCGCTAATTGGTTCAGCCAGCCGAATTGCTTTTGGTTTTGTAGCTGATAAAGTAGGCGGGGCGATATTAACTACCATAACAGGTTTAGGAATTTTGGCAGGAGCCGTAATTCTCGTAACACAAGGATTAGTAGCGCCAACAAGTATGGATCAGTTTCCTCTTTTTGTAGCTGTAATTCTGGGAATGTTTTTCTTTACCGGAATTGGAAACGCAGGAACCTTTAGACAATACCCAATTATTTTTGCCGAAAATCAGCGTCAGGCAGCGGGAGTAATTGGCTGGACAGCCGCAATTGCAGCATTTGGGCCCTTTATATTTTCTAAACTAATTGGGAATAATATTTCTGCTAATGGTACTGTAAATCAATTTTTTATTGGTGTTTGTTTTTTCACTATATTAGCTACAGGTATCAATTGGTGGTTCTACAATCGTAAAAATTGTGAGAAACCAAGTTAAAAAGTAATCATTAAATTAAAAATTAAGGATGAAAGATAAAACGTACAATACCAAAGCCTTACTTGTTGCGACACTAGTTTCTATACTTACAATCATACTAGTGTTTTACGGATCAAGACAATTACAAAATTTTGATGCAGCATTAGTTACTTATTTATTCGGAACCGTTTTTGCCTTCTTCGGAATCGTTTATCGATACACTGTTTGGCTGCAAAGACCTCCAACGTGGATGTATTTTAAAAGAAGTCTTAAATTTCTTTTTACCGGAAAAATAATTTCTCATTTATGGTTTCTGGGAAAAGAATCCGTACAAAATATTGTCGTTCAAAAGTTTATATATCCAAGAAGCAAATGGCGCTGGTTTGCCCATTTTTGCATTGCAATAGGCTGTTTATCGGCTTTTGCTATAACAATCCCGCTTACATTTGGATGGATTCACTTTACACTCGCACCAAATTCAATTTCCATTTACGAAGCACATTTCTTCGGATTTAAAATGATGGATTTTCAAATAAACTCATTTCTGGCTTTTCTGATTTTTCATGCCTTAAACTGGTCGTCATGGCTAGTAATTATTGGATCTGTTTATTATTTAAGAAGAAGATTAACCAATCCCGGATTAATTGCAACCCAAACTTTTGAAGGCGATTTATTGCCATTGATTTTATTAATCGCCATTTCAGTTACAGGATTATGCCTAACATATTCGTATCAATTCATGAAAGGATTTGCATATGATTTCCTTGCCGTAATTCATGCCGTAACGGTAATCATGTTTTTGATCTGGATTCCGTTTGGAAAATTCTTTCATATCATTCAGCGTCCGGCGCAAATTGGAGCGCACATTTATAAAAAAGAAGGAATTAAACAAGGAATGGCAGTTTGTCCGCATACGGGAGAAGAATTTGCAACCCAGCTTCATATAAACGATTTAAAAATTGTAACCAAAGAACTAGGTTTTGATTTCACCCACGAAGATGGAACATCTCACCTCGATTTAAGCCCAGAAGGAAAAAGATCCCGCTTAGCTCAAGCACACTTAAAAGCCAGACAAGAAGGCGGAAATTTATTTGGATAGAAAAAAAATAGTTTCAAGTTTCAAGTTTCAAGTTCCGCACAGAACGTGAAACTTGAAACCTGAAACTTGAAACAAAACAAACAAAAATTAGACATGGCAAAACTACCCGTATCAACTGAAAAAATAATTGAAGCATTTGGTCCACATCTAAACTATGCACCAGTAGATGGTTATGATGGAAGAGATGAACCAGATGACGTCGTAAAAACACATTGCTGTTTTTGCGGAATGCAGTGTGGAATTCAGTTATTGGTTAAAGAAAATAAAGTAGTAGGTTTTGAACCGTGGATGGAATTTCCTTTTAATGAAGGACGTTTGTGTCCAAAAGGCGTTCAAAGGTATCTTCAAAATAATCACCCGGACAGACTTTTACATCCGATACAAAGAGTAGAAGGAAAAGGTTTTGAAAAAGTTTCATGGGATGATGCGATGGATAAAACGATTTCTGAAATAAAAAGAATTCAGGAAAAATACGGAAAACATGCATTCTCGATGTTATCTGGAGTTTCATTAACCAATGAAAAAAGTTATTTAGTTGGAAAATTTGCCCGTGTCGCTTTAAAAACAAGAAACCTCGATTACAACGGAAGACTTTGTATGGTAAGCGCCGGAGCCGGAAATAAAAAAGCATTTGGTTTAGACAGAGCTTCAAACAATTATTCTGATTTAGAATATGCCGAAGTTATCATTGTAACCGGAGCTAATATCAGCGAAACTTTCCCAACCTTAACACATTGGATTTGGAAAGCCAGAGATCGCGGTGCAAAATTAATTGTAATTGATCCGAGAATGATTCCGCTTGCCAGAACAGCCGATATTCACTTAGATGTAAAACCCGGAACAGATTCTGCTTTATACGGCGCAATGCTAAAATATTTAGTAGATCATGATATGCTGGATCACGATTTTATTGATAATTATACATCAGGATTTCAGGAAACAATTGACGCCGTAAAAGATTATACTTTAGAATGGGCAGAAGAAGTTACCGGAATTGATAAAGAAAAAATAAAAGCCGCCGCCGAATTATGGGGAAAAGCAAAAACAAGCTTTTTACTCCACGCGCGCGGAATAGAACATCACTCAAAAGGTGTTGATAATGTTTTAGGCTGTATCAATCTTGTTTTGGCAACAGGAAGAATTGGAAAACCTTATTGTGGTTATGGAACCATAACTGGACAAGGAAACGGTCAGGGTGGAAGAGAACACGGTCATAAATGTGATCAATTGCCCGGAAACAGAGATATTGAAAATCCTGAACACAGAAAATACATATCAGAAGTTTGGGGAATCGACGAAAAAGATTTACCCGGAAAAGGACTTACCGCTTATGAAATTATTGAAGCCATTCACAGAGACGAAATTAAAGGATTAATTTCCATTTGTTTCAATCCGCTGGTTTCTCTTCCAAATAATAATTATGTGCGTTCTGCATTAGAAAAATTAGAGTTTTACGTTTGTATTGATTTCTTTTTGAATGAAACTGCGCGTCATGCTGATATTGTTTTGGCAGGTTCTTTACAGGAAGAAGAAGAAGGAACAACAACTTCTGCAGAAGGAAGAGTAATCAGAATCAGACAAGCGGTTACGCCTCCGGGAGAAGCCAGAACCGATACTTCAATTTTATTAGAAATAGCTAAAAGATTAGGCGAAGAAGATAAATTTACTTACGATAACAGCGAACAAATTTTCAACGAATTGCGTGTCGCTTCAAAAGGCGGAACAGCAGATTATTTCGGAATTACGTATAAAAAAGTTGAAGATAATATGGGCGTTTTTTGGCCTTGTCCAACAGAAGATCATCCGGGAACGCCAAGATTATGGGAAGATAAAAAGTTTAAAACACCAGACGGAAAAGCACATTTTAATCCCGCACCATACAAACTTCCGGGCGAAGTTACCGATGAAGAATATCCAATAACCTTAACAACAGGCCGTGTTGTTTCGCAATATTTAAGTGGAACTCAAACACGCCGAATAGGAAAACTGGTAGATCAGTTTCCAGAACCTATGTTAGAAATTCACCCTGAATTAGCTGCGAAATACGGAATCAAACAAAGAGAATTAGTAAGAGTAGCAACAAGAAGAGGCGAAGGAATTTTCCCTGCCAATATTGTAGAAACCATTAGAAAAGATACCGTTTTTATTCCGTATCACTGGCCGGGACACAAATCAGCCAATCAATTAACACCGGGAACTTTAGATCCAATTTCGAAAATTCCAGAGTTTAAAGTCTGCGCCTGTTTATTAGATCCGCAGGGAAAAATAGCGCCGCCAGCCAAAGAATCGGAAGCGTATGCAAGTGTTTAATCTATATAAAAGGAAGTTATGAATTTGACCAATTTTAATACAAACGAAGAGTTTTTTGTAGATATGCAGCGCTGTATTGGCTGTAAAGCCTGTGAAATGGCCTGTGCCGAATGTGAAACCAACGGCCAGCAAACTTTAATAAGCGTAAATTATGTAGATCGTTCGTCGACAATTCAAACCACAGTTCAGGTTTGTATGCACTGCGAAGATCCGGTTTGCGCCAATGTCTGCCCTGCCGATGCCATTTCGCAAGACGAATTTGGTATAGTACATACTGCAAATACGGAAAGATGTATAGGATGTTCGAACTGCGTTATGGCTTGTCCTTTTGGAGTGCCGAAGAAAGTCGAAGAATACGATTTGATGATGAAATGCACGATGTGTTACGACAGAACAAGCGTAGGCAAAAAACCAATGTGTGCTACAGTTTGTCCAAGTGGAGCGTTGTTTTACGGAACAAGAGAACAAATCGAAGAAATGAGACCAAATAGTACGCCAATAAACAACTTTATTTTTGGACAGGAAAAAGTCAAAACAAAAGTCAATATCATGATGCCAAAAGGCAGTACAGAATTAAGAATTTATTAAACCAGAATCATGTCAAAAGAAGATAATTTAAATCAAAACTGGAAAAAAGATTTCCCCATAAAAAAACAGGAATCAACTCAGGTCAGCCGACGCGATTTTGCTAAATTCCTGACTTTTGTTTCCGGCGGATTAATGGTTGGAAGCGGATTTGTAACCGCAAAAGCCTTTTTATTACCGAAAGAAGAAGTACAAGGCGAACATTTTATCTGCAATAAAGAAGATGTTCCCGTAGGCGGAACTCGCGGTTTTGTTTTAGAAGGAAGTACAATTCCGTATATATTAATTCATTTAGAAAGCGGTGAATTTAGAGCTTACGAACAAAAATGTACGCATCTTTCGTGTTCCGTATTTTACAAACCCGGAACCGGAATAATTCATTGTCCTTGTCATGAAGGTTCTTTTGATGCCATGACAGGTGATGTGCTTGCAGGTCCGCCGCCAAGAGCTTTACCACAGTTAGAAGTGATATTTAAAGAAAATGCTGTTTTTGTAAAAGCAATGATAGAAAAAAAAGACAGCTAAACTGTATAATTAAAATTTATAAATATGAGTACTTTTAGACGAAGCCAAAATCGCGCTAACCCTAATAAGCTGAACAATATACTTTCGACACTTATTTTTATTCTGATTTTAAACGTCAGCATTCAAATCTGGCTTTTATATGCATCCTTAAATAATGCATTAGAAAATAACAAGGAAATATTAATTCCTGCCTTTATAGCTTCTGCGATACTATTTTTTATTGGTTTTGCATGGTTATATTACCTTCCAAAAGGTAATTTTAAAAGAAAGTAAATCAAACACTTCAACTTTAAAAGCTATTTGATTTTTTCGCTCGGTATTTAAAAGAATTAAGCTAAATTTATATTTTTAAAAAATTTAGGTACTTAATTGATTTAACTAAGTAAAAATACTTATATTTGTAATAAGTATTTTTTGCTTGTAAAAATAACACGAATGATTAAAGTAGAAGATGCTATAGCGATTATTGAGGCGAACAGCAAAAAAATGCCCACAAAGCTAATTCCGGTTAGCAAAGCGTTAGGATATGTTTTGGCAGAAAAAGTAATTTCGCCAATCGACATGCCGCCGTTTCGTCAGTCAGCAATGGATGGATATGCATTTACGCACAGTATTCGACATCAATACGATATTATTGGAACTTCGCAGGCTGGAGATCATTCAAACATAAAGCTAAAAAATACAGAAGCAATTCGAATATTTACAGGCGCTTTTGTTCCCGATAATGCAGATACAGTTGTAATGCAGGAACATGTAATGGCAAATAAAGATTCAATTTTGATTGCCACAATGCCTGAAAAATTGTCAAACGTTCGTCCAAAAGGAGAACAAATTGCGAAAGATGAAGTAGTTTTTGAAGCCAATACTTTAATCACGCCCGCAGCAATTGGATTTCTGGCTTGTTTAGGAATCACAGAAGTTGAGGTTTACAAAAAACCGAAAGTGGCCATTTTAGTTACCGGAAACGAATTAGTACAACCGGGGAAAAAGCTTAAAAAAGGAAAAATTTTCGAAAGTAATTCATTTATGCTGGAAGCGGCTCTTGAAACTATCGGAATCAAAAAAACAAAAGTTTACAGAGTAAAGGATAATTTAAAAGCGACAAAAAATGCGCTTAAAAGTATTCTGAAAAAATACGATGTCGTTTTAATTTCCGGTGGAATTTCAGTTGGAGATTATGATTTTGTAAAAGAAGCTTTATTGCAAAACGGTGTTCAGGAATTGTTTTATAAAATCAATCAAAGACCCGGAAAACCAATGTTTTTTGGCTCAAAAAATGAAACTTTAGTTTTTGCATTACCTGGAAATCCAGCTTCATCGCTGACGAATTTTTACATTTATGTTTCGCCCGCAATTAAAAACAAATTAGGATTTTCGGAAATTCATAAAACAAAAGTAGTTCGAAAATTAAATTCGGATATTAAGAATACGACAGGAAAAACATTATTCTTAAAAGCAAAATACGACGAAACAAAAGTCACCGTTCTCGACGGACAAAGTTCTGCAATGCTCAACACTTTTGCCGTTGCCAACAGTTTACTTATTGTACCGGAAGATATTCAGGAATATAAAAAAGGACAATTAGTAACGTTATTGCCGATAGATTAAGAAATTTTAGATTTTAGATTTTAGATTTTAGATTGTTGATTTTAGATTTTTAGAAAATAGAATAAAGAGTATAGAAAATAGATTTTTGGGATTAAGGATGAAAAGCAGTATGTAATATAAAACATACAGCTTGGCAACTTGAAACCTGAAACAAAGAAAACTTGAAACAAAAAAATAATGAACCTATTAAGTTCCGAAAATATAGTACTATTCAGTTTTGCACTAATCGTTATTGCGTTTTTATATTCTAGTGTTGGTCATGGCGGTGCTTCTGGATATTTGGCATTGATGAGCATTTTTGCTTTCCCAATTTCGATTATGAAACCATCGGCTTTGTTATTGAATTTGTTTGTTTCGAGTATATCATTTTTGTTTTATTATCGAAAGAATTATTTCAAACCAAAGCTTTTTTATCCGTTTGCCATTGCCTCAATTCCGGCAGCATTTATTGGCGGTTTTATAACTTTAGATAATGCGATTTATAAAATAGTTTTAGGAATTGTATTGGTTTTCGCAGCATTGAGATTGTTTGGAGTATTTAATTTTAAAGAAAAAGAAGAAGTAAAAGTCAATCTCCCAATTGCATTGGTAATTGGTTTTGCGATAGGTTTATTGTCAGGAATGTTAGGAATTGGCGGCGGAATTATCCTGAGTCCGATTTTATTGTTTTTAGGATGGGCATCAGTAAAAGAATCGGCAGCGGTTTCGAGTTTATTCATTTTTGTGAATTCAACTGCAGGAATGTTAGGATTCTTTTTAGGAGGAAAAACAATCCCGATGGAAAGTTTTTACTTAGTTCCAATTGCAGTTGTAGGAGGAATGTTAGGTGGATTTTACGGAAGTGGTTCTTTCTCCAACAGAACATTAAAAATGGTTTTAGGAACGGTTATTTTGATGGCAAGCGTCAAATTGATTTTTCCTTGAAAATATTAAATTAGAATTAACCGCAAAGTACGCAAGGTTTTGTAAAAGCGGTTAATAGAAATAGTAAAGTTAAGTTCGCAAAACTTTGCCACAGATTTCACAGATTTAAAGGATTTTTATTTGCCACGAATTGCACGAATTATCACAAATTTTTATTCGCAAAATCAAAAAATTAATTCGTGGAAATTTGTGTAATTCGTGGCAAAAGAATCAAGACAAAGCATTTTAAAATAATCTGTTTAATCTGTGAAATCTGTGGCAGAATAAATAAAAGAAAACCTGAAACAAAAAAGATATGGAAACATTAACAACATTTATTCTTTGCGGTGGAAAAAGCTCCAGAATGCAGTCTGAAAAAGGATTAGTGCTGTTTCAGGAAAAACCATTTATCGAACATATAATTAAGGCGATTTTGCCCATTACAGAACAAATAAAACTGATTACGGCATCAAAAGAATACGATTATCTGCCGTATGAAAAAATACCGGATATTATTTCAGATAAAGGTCCTTTAGGCGGAATTTATACCGCTTTATCCTATTCTGAAACCGAATTTAATTTGATTTTAAGCTGTGATATTCCGTTGATTTCAACCGAATTGTTAAGCGAATTAATTTCAAAACATACAGAAGAAGCCGGAATAACCGTTTTTGCTTCAGAAAGTAAAACGCATCCATTAATTGGGATTTATTCAAAAAAAATTGTTCCGATTATTAAAAATGCGATTGATTCAGATGAATTAAAAATGATGGATTTATTGGCTAAAGTGCCGCATCAAATTTTGAATATAGAAGAAAGTGAAAACTTTCATTTGACGAATATTAATTCGGCCGACGAATTAAATGACCTGAATATCAATTTAAGTTAAAGATTATGCAAAACTTAAAAACACCAAAATTAACGATTGTTGGCGCAGGCCCAGGGGACGTTGAATTGATTACGATGAAAGCGATTAAAGCTTTAAAAAGTGCCGATGTAGTTTTGTACGATGCTTTGGTCAACGAAGAATTGTTAGAATATGCATCAAATGCAGAAATTATTTTTGTTGGAAAACGATTAGGCTGCCACGCTTACACACAAGATCAAATTAATGATTTGATTGTTTCGATGGCCAAAAGTCATGGGCATGTGGTAAGATTAAAAGGCGGAGATCCGTTTGTTTTTGGAAGAGGTAGCGAAGAAATCGGGTTTGCAGAAGATTTCGGTATCGAAACCGCTATTGTTCCCGGAATTTCATCTGCTTTAGGCGTTCCAGCTTCGGTTGGAATTAGTTTGACACAGCGTAAAGTAGCCGAAAGTTTCTGGGTCATTACCGGAACAACTTCAGATCATAAATTATCTAAAGATGTTCTTTTGGCGTCAAAATCGGCGGCAACGGTAGTTATTTTGATGGGAATGCATAAATTGAACGAAATAATTTCGATTTATCAGGAAAACAGAAATGACGATTTACCCATCGCAATTATTCAAAACGGAACAAAAAATTCAGAACAAAAAGTGATTGGAACTATCAATACAATCACTAAATTGGTTGCTGAAAAAAATATATCATCGCCCGCAATTATTGTGATTGGCGAAGTGGTTAGAAATACTTCAAGCTGGATTTCCTATTTTCAGGAACATTTTGAAGATGAATTCATTTTTCAGAATTTAAATTTATAAAAATGATTGAGGTTAAATATTTTGGAGCTGTTGCCGAAAAGACAAAATGTGAGTTCGAAAAAGTAGCTTTTTCTGAAGTTTCACTGCAAGATTTATTACGTGATTTAGATGAGAAATATCAATTTGAATCGCTTTCTTTCAGCGTAGCAATAAATCAAAAAATAGTTTCAAAAGCAGCAGCATACGATTTGCAGACCAATGATATTGTTGCTTTATTACCGCCGTTTGCGGGAGGATAAAAATTAATTTATGAGTGCATCAAACCGATATAACCGACAAATGATTCTTCCTGAAATAGGAGAGGATGGTCAGTACAAATTATCGAAATCTAAAGTTTTGGTTATTGGTGCCGGAGGTTTGGGCGCAGCAATTCTGCCTTATTTGGCTGCAGCCGGAGTTGGAGAAATAGGAATTGTAGATGATGATGTTATTGAGATTTCAAATTTGCACAGACAAGTTATTTACAAAAGCTCAGCTGTTGGAAAATCTAAAGTTGAAGAAGCAAAATTGATGATTTCAGAATTGAATCCGCTGATAAAAGTCAACGCTTTTGCTGAAAAATTATCAGGTAAAAATGCCATTTCGTTATTTGAAAAATATGATATTGTTGTTGATGCAACAGATAATATTTCGATTAAATATTTAATAAATGATGCTTGCCTGTTAACCAATAAATCAATGGTTTACGGATCTATTTTTAGATTTCAGGGGCAAGTTTCGGTTTTCAATTATCAAAACGGACCAACATATCGATGTTTATATCCAGATGAAAACAATAACGCATTAAACTGCGAAGATGCCGGAGTAATAGGAATTTCGGTTGGAATTATCGGAATGCTTCAGGCAAATGAAGTCCTGAAAATGATTCTGGGAATTGGAGAAGTTTTAAGCGGAAAAATATTGGTTTATAATATCCTGAATAACGAACAGCAAAAATATGATTTCGATAAAAGTGATTTCCAGTTAATAAGCCGAGAATCATTTGAAGAAAAATATAATAAATCTGAAGTTGAAGAAGTCAATTTTGAATCGATTTTGGATGAAATAAATAATGATGCTGTTTTATTTTTGGATGTTAGAAACGAAGAAGAACTGCCAAAAATCAGTTTAAAAAATCAAATCCAGATTCCTTTGCAGTATCTAGAAAATGAAATTGAAAAACTGGATAAAAACCAAACGATTTATATTTTCTGTCAATCCGGAATTAGAAGTAAAATAGCAGCAGAATTACTTCAAAAACATCAATTTAAAAATATAAAAAGTATTGCTGGCGGTGTTTTAGCGATGAAACAATTATTAGCAATTGAAATAAATTTATAGCTACAGATTACACAGATTAAAAGGATTTTTGAATTATTTTGTATAAAGTTGTTTGCCACGAATTACACGAATTTTCACGAATTAATTTTTTGATTTTTGAGAATAAAAATTAGTGGAAATTAGTGTAATTCGTGGCAAAAGAAAAAAATCATTTTAATCCATATAATCTGTGGCAAAAAAAAACATAAAAAATGAGTAAAAATGTATTTGTAGAAGGGCCAATTTCTCCTGAATTTATAGCCGAGTCGATTGCGAAACACCAATCGAAACATACAATTGGGGCGCACAATATTTTTTTAGGACAAGTTCGTGCCGATGTAATTCACGACAATACAGTCGTGGCGATTGATTATTCGGCTTATACTGATATGGCGAATGAAGCTTTGCACACCATTCGCGAAAAAGCTTTCGCTAAATTCGATTTGACCTGTATGCACATTTACCACAGTTTAGGCGTTGTAAAAGCAGGTGAAATTTGTTTGTTTGTGTTTGTTTCGGCAACACGTCGCAAACAAGTTTATGAAGCAACAGAAGCTATTGTAAACTGGATTAAAACTGATGTGCCGATTTTTGGTAAAGAAATGTTTGAAAACGATACATTCACCTGGAAACAAAATACCTAATAAAACAGAATGGTAGATATTACGCATAAAATAAGCACATTAAGAAAAGCAACCGCAACAGCAATTGTGAAAGTCAGCAGACAAGAAACCATTGATGCCGTGGTGAATAATTTAGTTCCGAAAGGGAATGTGCTCGAAATGGCAAAAACGGCAGGATTATTTGCGGTAAAAAATACTCATTTATCGATTCCGGATTGTCACCCGCTTCCAATTGAATTTACTTCGGTTGAATATAAAATTGAAGATTTGGAGATTCAGATTATCTTTAATGTAAAAACCGTTTATAAAACCGGAGTTGAGGTTGAAGCCATGCACGGCGCATCGATTGTGGCATTGACGATGTATGATATGTTGAAACCAATTGATAAAGAAATCGAAATTTCAACCATTAAACTGATTAATAAAGAAGGTGGAAAATCTTCTTTCAAAAATAAATTTCCGTATGCGATAAAGGCAGCAGTTTTTGTTTGTTCTGATTCGATTTTTGCAGGAGATAAAGAAGACAGATCTGGAAAAATTATTGTGGAAAAATTAGATTCATATGGAGTTGAAACTTCGCATTATGAAATTATTCCTGATGAATTGGATATTATTCAGGAAAAAACAAAAGCTTACGCAAAAGATAATCAGCTGGTAATTTTTACAGGCGGAACGGGATTGTCTCCAAGAGATGTTACACCGGAAGCTTTGTCGCCAATTTTAGAAAGCAGAATTCCGGGAATCGAAGAAGCAATTCGCGATTACGGACAGCAGAGAATGCCATATGCCATGCTTTCGAGAACTGTGGCGGGAACTTTGGGTAAAAGTTTAGTTTTGGCTTTGCCGGGCTCAACAAATGGAGCGAGAGAATCGATGGACGCTGTTTTTCCGCATGTAATGCACGTCTTTCATATTTTAAAAGGAAAAAATCATGACAGCCTCTAACACAATTTTGACGGATGTTTTTGGGCGCAGGCATAATTACCTGCGCATTTCGCTGCTGGAAAAATGCAATCTGCGTTGTACGTACTGCATGCCGGCTGACGGAATTGCGCTTTCTCCTAAAGCCAGTTTAATGACGGCCGACGAGATTTTTGGTATCGCTCAGACTTTCGCACAAAATGGTGTTGACAAAATTAGATTAACAGGCGGAGAACCACTTTTACGAAAAGACTTTCCGGAGATAATCGCAAAATTAGCTGATTTAAATATTTCACTTTCGATAACTACAAACGGAATTTTAATCGATCGTCATATAGACGTTTTAAAGCAGTTTAAAGTCAAAAAGATCAATTTGAGTTTAGATACTTTGGTTTCGTCTAAATTCCATTCTATAACGCTCAGAAATCAGTTTGAAAAAGTGGTTGATAATCTGCATTTGCTTTTAAATCATGATTTTCAGGTGAAAGTAAATGTCGTTTTAATGAAAGGTTTTAATGATAACGAAATTGTCGATTTTGTTAAGCTGACACAGTTTCTGCCTATTTCAGTTCGGTTTATTGAGTTCATGCCTTTTGCTGGAAATGAATGGGACAGAAGCAAAATGGTTTCTCAAAATGAGATTTTATCTTTGGTAGGAAATAATTTTGCAGAAGATGAAATTCAAAAACTGGAAGATGAAAAAAACTTTACGGCCAGAACGTATAAAATAAAAGGTTTTCAAGGTGATTTCGGAATTATAAGTTCGATTACAAACCCGTTTTGTGACAGCTGTAACCGAATTCGTTTAACTGCGGATGGAAAAATAAAAAACTGCCTTTTCTCAAACTCTGAAACGGATCTTTTAACGCCTTATAGAAATGGCGAATCGATTACAAATTTGATTTCTGAATCTGTTCAAAATAAAAAGAAAGTCCGCGCGGGAATGGTAACGATTGATGAAATGAATGATCCTGCCAAACATTTTGATAATCGTAGTATGATTGCGATTGGGGGGTAGTCCTTCGACTTCGCTCAGGATGACAGAATGTTGGTGAGGTTTATATAATTACTGCTCATTGCAAAAAGCCCTTCGACTTCGTTCAGGGTGACACAGGTATTGTCAGGCTGAGCGAAGTCGAAGCCTTTAACCGCAGTGCTTTGTCCTTGCGAGGAACGAAGCAATCTCACTATTATGAACAACGTTACTTATTGCTAGTGCGGTTGCTTCGTTCCTCGCAATGACTGCATAAAAAAAGGTTCAACTTTATTAAAGTCAAACCTTTCTTAGATATTATTTTTTATTTTTAGCTTTAGCCTTCTTTTTAGACTTAACTTTCTTTTTAGCAATTTTTTTCGCTTTCGCTTTATCTTTTGCTTTTTTCGCTTTTTCTTTTTTCTTAGCTGCAGCTTTTAATTTCGCTTTCTTAGCTTTTTCTTTCAGTTTGTCTTTTTTAGCTTTCTCTTTTTTCTTAGCTAATTTCTTTTTCGCTTTGTCCTTTTCTGTGTCTTTCACTTTCTTTACTTTTTTATCAGATTTATCTTTAGCAGTTTCTACAGTTGTAGTTGTTCCGCTTGTGTTTTCTTCTTTAGCATCAGTAACAGTAGTTTTTGTAACGACTGTTTTTACTGCTTCCGGTTTAATAGTTGGAGTCAATACTTTTTTAGCAGGAGCTCTACGTGCTGCCGGTTTTGCTGTAGTTACAGCTGTTTTTGAAACAGATGCTGCCGGAGCTTTTGCTGTAGCTGCTGGTTTTTTTACAGTTGTTGCAGCAGGTTTTGCAGTTACAGCAGGTTTTGCTGTTGTAGCTGCAGGTTTAGCCGTTGTCGCAGTTTTAACTGGAGCAGGTTTAGCAGGTGCTTTTGCTGGTGTTTTATCTTCAGCTTTTGCATTTTCTGCAGCTGGCTGAATATTTTCTGTTGTAGGTGAATCGATTTTCTCTGGAGTTACTTCTTCGTTCTTGTTTTCCATATAAATGTGCTTTTAAATGAGGATTATTAATAACAATGTGATCAAATTGTTAATTTATGGTTAAGTAAAGATAACTATAAAACAAGTCTCCCAATGTTAAGTTTTTTGTTAAAATTAAGAGTTAAACGTTTGAATGTTAAATGTTTAATTTTTTTAGTAAAATTAAAACTTGAAATCTCTTAACAATTCTACATGAAAAAATAGAAGAAATTGCTGTATAAATGCGGAATATTGTTAAAAAGTGAGAGGTAAAAAGTGAATTGTAAATAATAAGACGTAAAATGTATTTTACTTGATGTTTCTTTTGAAAACGAATGTCCTAGCCCCGATGGGAGGGAAAATCCTTTTGTGCCGGGGTTCGGCACAAAAGATTTGGAAGGACAGCGGGATTAGCTCCTAAAAATTATTCTGATAAATATTAATTCTCTGCAATTTACTTCGTCAGTTCGTTATCGCTTGTGTCCAGAATTTTGAAGTTACTTTTTGGGGCTTCGCATAAGGAACAGCAATAATCTTCGCCTAAATCTATAAATAAAATACCTTTTGGAATACCTTGGCTTTCATCTCCAAATTCTGATTTATAAAGCGTTAAGCATTCCAGGCATTGGTAAATATCTTGTTGTGGTTTCTCTTTTTTTTGAGTTTTTTCGATGGATTCTGTTGCTGCATTACCGAGTTCGTCGAAATATTTTCGGCTTAATTCAATTAAAATCGTTGGCAGTTCGAGTTTGTCAATGTCTTGGGAATGCACAATATATTCACGGGTATTTGGATCGAAATTTTTTGCATATAATACATTATAGGTATCGCGAATTTTAATGGATTCTAAAGCGGCAGGAAGTTCATTTTTTTCAATTACGATAGAAGTAAAATAATGTCCGTCACGATTGTATTCGGATATTCCGAAATTCAATCCATAAGTACTAATGTCAAACTGATCGAGCGTACGGACTAAAAATGTTTTCAGATTCAAGGCCCATTCCATTGCAACGGGTAAATGCCAGTTGAGTTCTAATAGGGAATGGCGAACATTGATTCCTCTTTTGCCTAAAAATTTTTCCCATTCTAATTTTCGATCTTTTGGGATTCCTTTTATGATAAATGATTTCCAGGGCGTAATACAGATTTTCCCGATTTTACAGTCGAAACACAAATCGCACATTTCTTTTAGGAAATCGAGGTCATATAGATTATTTCGCCAATAAAGCCCCAGCCAATATTGATCGATTCCCATTCTGTTCATTCCTTCATAATACGGAAATGGATAAAAGGGAATGTTCAAAGGTTTGTCGATTGTTCTGTTATTGGTATCTAAAGCCTCACTTACGAGGTTAAAAATCAAATCGATTCCTATAGATTCTTCGGCAGTAATTTTTTCGATTTCGTAATAAAATTTGGCAATATCCCAGCTGTAAATCAAGACAGGATAAACTTCCATACGTTCCCATTTTGGTAAACGAATATATAGGTACCAATAATCTTCGTGTTCTGAAGCAATAAAATTTAAATGCCCTGTAAACAACGGAACCAATTGCTGCTTTGGATCGTTTATATTGACTTTAAGTTTTGGCTGTTCTTTAAAAAGCTCTAATATATAAAGGAATTTATTCCCGGTAAGCCAATTGGTATTTCTGAAAATATCGGTCGAAACATATGACGAAACTATATTATTCCCGCTTTTTTGATCAGGATAAACAAAATGATGTTTGCCTAAAGCAGTTTTATCCAAAGATTTAAACCCTTTCGGGAAAATAATATCCTGTCTCGATCCAAATGAAATAGAATCCAGTCCTTGATCTGCAGCCATATTAACGACTTCTCTCAATTCTCCCGGCGAAATAACGCCTCCTTTTACTATTAATCTTGTTAACTCCATTTTTTTTGTTTTAGGTTTCAAGTTTCAGGTTTCACGTTGCTGGATTGTGTTGATTTAAACGCAAAGTTCACAAAGGTTTTTCGCAAAGTTTTTAAAGGTTTATATTCTGTGTGTAAAATTGTTTTCTATTAAAAGCTCACAAAGCAATACGTTAAAGCTTTGTATACAGCTTTGCGAACTTTGCGAAAAACCTTTGTGAACTTTGCAGTAAAATTTATGTTCAAAGAAAAGTAACTTGAAACATGAAACCTGAAACAAAATTAACTAAACTTTACACTTCGCCAATATCTCTTTAACCTCTGTTTTACAGCTTCCGCAGCCTAAGCCGGCGCCTGTGTTTTTGCATAAATCGGTAAAATTATTTACGCCGCTTTTGATTGTTTCTTCGATGTTTCCGGCTCCAACCTGACTGCAGGAACAAACTAGTTTTCCTAAAACAGGTTTTGCGTTTGAGCTTCCTCTTAATAATAAATTTCGTTTGTCTGATAATTCGATTTTGCTTTCGATCATTGTTTTGAATTCGGCAAACTCGTTTTTATCGCCCATTAAAATAGCGCCTACAAGTAAATCATCTTTTACGATGCATTTTTTGTAATAGCGTTTTTTCAAATCGGCAAAAACAATTTCTTCAAATGAATCGTCATTTTCAGGAATTTCGATATCGCCAATACTGCAAAGATTTAAATCTTCGAGTTTTAAAATATTCATCAAAACGGAACCTTTATAATAACTGCTGATATCTCCCGCTAAAAAGTTGGCCAGAATATCGGCCTGTTCTTCGGCGGCAGAAGTGATTCCGAATAATTTATTATTGAATTCGGCTATTTCTCCAATCGCAAAAATATCTGGATTTGAGGTTTGTAAATACTGATTCACTTTTACCCCGCGCCCGCAGGAAAGACCGCTTTCTCTTGCAATTTCTATATTTGGAATTGTTCCGATGGTATATACAATGGCATTAGCGGTAATGATTCTGCCGCTTTTCAGTGCGATTTCAATTTCGTTTGGATTATCAGTTTCAAAAACGGTGCTGACTTCGTTATCAAAATAAATCTGAATATCACGAAGTTGTACTTCTTCGGCCAATAATTTACTGGAAATTAAATCGAGCTGACGTTCCATTAAGCGAGAAGCTCTTTGAATTATGGTTGTTTTTACTTTTTTATGTTTTAAAGCGGCAGCCAATTCTAATCCTAATAAACCTCCGCCAATAATGACAACATGTTGTTCTTCGGGCGGAAGATTGGTGCTGTCAAGATGTTTTTTTAACCGATCTGCATCTTCTTTTCTTCGTACTGTAAATCGGCCCGGTAGATGAAGTTGTGCATTTTCTGGAATAAAAGGACGGCTACCGGTGGCTAAAATTAACGAGTCGAAAGTATGTGTTTCGCCTAAATTGTCTTTTATAATTTTATTGACTGTATCTATTTTATCAATCGCAACTCCAGCTTTCATGGTAATGTTGAGCTTGTTTAGAGCTTCGCCGTCTTTTACTTTTAAAAGCTGTTCCCAAGTGAATTCTCCTGTCATATATTCCGGCAGTAAAACACGATTGTAAAACGGATTTATTTCATTCGAAAAAACAATAATTTCATCGGTTGTATTGAATTCACGATAGTTTTGAATGAACCTAAAAGAAGCTGCACCGGCACCCACAATTGCGATTTTTTGAAATGGTTTTACATATTTCGTAATCGAAACAGTTGTGAATTTAAAATCAGGTTCTTTTGAAACTGGATCAACAACTGTATTGGTTAAATTGTTGGTTCGGTTTAAATCATTTTCGAGTTGTTTTCCCCAATGCATGGGCAGGAAAACGACTTTTTCTTTAATGGAATCGGTTACTTTTGCTTTTACACGAACTTCGCCATTTTTACTTGTAACGGTAACAATATCACCATTTTTAATTTCATTTTTAAAAGCATCAATTGGATTTATTTCTAAAACCGGACTCGGGATATGAGTCAGCAATCTTGATACTTTTCCGGTTTTTGTCATGGTATGCCATTGATCGCGAATTCTTCCCGTTGTTAAAATAAACGGAAATTCAGCATTTGGCTGTACCGATGTATTTTCTATTGAAACCGGAAGGTTAAAAATGGCTTTTTGTGATGGTGTATAGAATTTTTTATCCGTAAATAGGCGGGGAGTTCCTGGATGTCCGTAATCTGGAACGGGCCATTGAAAAGTACCTTCGGTTTTTAGACGATGATAATTTAAAAATGAAATATCGATGTTTGTGCCTTTAGTAAGCGCACAATGTTCTTTGTAGATTTCTTCGGCACTATTGAAATTGAAACCGTGAAAATTCATTTTTTTAGCAAAACGAATTAAAATTTCAATATCCGGAAGTGCTTCTCCGGGTGCATTTATTCCTTTTGAAAGATAAGAAATACGACGTTCTGAGTTCGTCATTGTTCCTTCTTTCTCTAACCATCCGGCTGCTGGCAAAAGTAAGTCTGCAAATTTTGCGGTATCGGCGTTATGCGAAATATCCTGAACAACTACGAATTTAGCGTTTTGAAGTGCTTTTTCAATTCTTCTGGAATCTGGTAAACTTACTAATGGATTGGTACAAATAATCCAAACGGCTTTCATTTTTCCAGATTCTAAAGCGTCGAACATTTCGGTTGCCGTTAAACCCGGTTTGTCTGAAAGTTCGTCAACGCCCCAAAAATCAGCTACTTCTTTACGGTGCTCTGGATTTGCAATATCTTTGTGTGCGGCCAAAAGTGTTGCCATGCCGCCAACTTCACGTCCGCCCATGGCATTAGGCTGTCCAGTTAACGAAAATGGTCCAGAACCCGGTTTTCCAACTTGTCCTGTTAATAAAGATAAATTTAGTAAAGCGGTGTTTTTATCAACGCCAACAGCACTTTGGTTTAATCCCATTGCCCAAAAAGAAAGGAAACCTTTTGCTTTTCCGATAGTATCGGCGGCGAGTTTAATATCGTTTACCGGAATTCCGCAGAGTTTAGAAGCTTTTTCTAAAGAAGTTCCTAAAACTAGGTCTTTATATTGTTTGAAATTTTCTGCGTGATTTTTTACGAAATCATGATCTACATATCCTTTTTCGATAATGCGTTTGGCGATGGCATGATATAAAATAATGTCTGATCCGGGAATAATCTGTAAATGTATATCGGCAAAAGCGGCTGTATCTGTTCGTCTCGGATCAATTACGATTATTTTTGTTTTCGGATTTTTTTCTTTGTGCTTTTCAATTCGTCTGAATAAAATGGGATGACACCAAGCCGGATTTGCACCGGTAATTAAAAGTGTATCGGCAAGTTCAATATCATCGTAAGCAATTGGAACAGAATCTTCTCCAAACGTTTTTTTATATCCCACAACAGCAGAACTCATGCAAAGTCGGGAATTGGTATCTATATTATTGGTTTTCAAAAAACCTTTTACGAGTTTATTTACCAGATAATATTCCTCGGTTAAACATTGTCCCGAAATATAAAATCCAACGCTGTCAGGACCATGTTTTTTTATAATAGAAGAGAAAACAGCGGCAGCGCGATCAAGTGCAGTATCCCAACTCACACGTTCCAGCGGATAAGATTTACTGCCGCGCATTTCAGGATATAAAATTCTGTCTGAAGTATCATTTACTACATAATGCAGATTCATTCCTTTAGAACATAACATTCCTTTATTAACCGGATGATCTTTGTCGCCTTCTACCATTACGCCGTTTTTGGCATCGTTGGTTATGATTATGCCGCAGCCAACGCCACAATAGGAACAGGTAGTTTTGATTTTGGTATTTTGCATTACAGCTCTTTTTTAGATACTATTTCTTGAATCTGCAGAGATTTATATAAATCACTTATACAAAAATAAGTATTTTTACGTATAAATACGTATTTTTAGAAATTATTTTTCTATTTTTGATGAAAATAAATGAGGAACAACAAATTAGTTTTTAAATCGATTAAAATTTAGGACTCATGAAAGACGAGCAAGCCATTTGTTATTCCTGCGCCAACGAAAACTGTTTTATTAAAAAACATCTGCATCTGGAACAAATGAAACAATATGTTCAGAAGAAACATAGTTTTGTTTGCAAAAAATCGCAGCAGTTTATTATCGAAGGAGCTCCAATTCAAGGCCTTTATTTTATTTGTAAAGGAAAAGTAAAAACAGTTAAAACCGGAATTAACGGTAGAGAACAAATTGTTCGTCTTACTAAAAATGGAGACACAGTTGGTTTTCGTGGTTTCGGTACCAGCAAACGCTATCTGATTGGTGCTTATGCTTTGGAAGATACAGTTTTGTGTAATTTCAGCAATGAAACCATGATGGAAATTCTTCAAAATGTTCCTGAATTTACTTATGCCTTAATGTTGTTTTATGCTGATGAACTCAATAAAAGCGAAAACAATATACGTAAAATTGCCCATATGAATGTACGTGAGCGCGTAATCGATTTGCTATTGTACATTCACCGAAAATTTGGGCAAATAAACGGTTTAATTGAAATAGAGCTTTCAAGAAAAGAAATCGCAGACTTCGCTGGAACTACTGAAGAACAGGTTATTCGCGTTCTCTCAAGTCTTAAAAAAGAAGCACTTATCAAAACAGTCGGCAAAAGAATTGGTATTCTTACTATTGCTAAACTTCAGTCAGAAATAATGGAACATAAGTATTTTTAGGGGGTTGAGGTTGTTTCAAGTTTCATGTTTCAGGTTTCAGGTTTCAGGTTTCAGGTTCGCTAAATAACCATTGCAATCACATTCTCCATTCATCTCTCATCCCTCATCTTGCATCTCTCATCTTGCATCTTACATCTTACATCTTGCATCTTACATCTTGCATCTTACATCTTGCATCTTACATCTTGCATCTTACATCTTGCATCTTGCTTCTTTTTCACCATTCCAACAATTATCTAATTCTCTCATTATCGAATTAAGTTTAATTACGTAATTCCAGAAACCTCTTATTTTACAGAGTCTGGCGCCAAAGTCATGCGAAAACGCAGAAAACAAATTGAGTTTCAAACGCTTTTTTTGGGTTAAAAAAAATGTTTTGATATGGTATAAGTGTTGTACTTAAGTATTAATACGTATATAAATTTGCTCCATAACCAATCAAAACATATTATTATGAACAAGTTAACCAATCCTATATTAAAAACACACAGCATTAATTTTTTATCAAAACTTTCGAAATCTATCCTATTAGGTTTTGTATTTACGTTTTTGGGAATCTATGAAGCAAAAGCACAATTTACACTTACAGGTCAATTAAGAGACCGTGTTGAAGTGCGCGCCGGACAAGGAACTTTGCAGCAAGAAGGCGATAAAGCGGCTTTATTTACAAGTCAGAGAACAAGATTAAATGCGGGATATTCTGGATATAGATTTAAAATTTTTACGGCTTTGCAAGATGTTCGTGTTTGGGGACAAGATGCTTCCTCTATCAACAGAACAACGACAGAAGCGAATAACGGAATTTTATTGCATGAAGCCTGGGCAGAGATTTTTTTGAATGATACTGTAAGTACAATTCAGAATCTGTCTATAAAAGCAGGACGTCAGGAAATTGCTTATGACGATCAAAAAGTCTTGGGAAGTTTAGATTGGCTGCAACAAGGAAGACGTCATGATGCGATCGTCTTTAAATTTGCCAATAAAGGCTGGATTGCAGATGTTGGGGCTGCTTTTAATCAGAATAAAGAAAATAATACAGGAACAATTTACAATGGTACAAATCCAGCTTATGGTGCAGGAACTAACGGAATTGGCACAATGTACAAGTCGTTTCAATATGCTTATGTGGGGAGAAAATTCTTCTTTGGCGACTTGTCCTTTTTATTTTTCAAAGATGATTTCAACAAATATACTTTAACGACTGCCGGAACTCCTCCAGTCACTACAAAAGTAAACGGAACAGGAGTTTGGAGCCGAAATACAACAGGAATTTACTTCAATACCAATGTAACCCGAAAATTAAATTTAACTGGAAGTTACTATTATCAAGGCGGAAAAAATAAAGACGGACGATCACTAAACGCCAATTTGTTTTCGATTACGTCAACATTACAAGTAGGAAGAAAATTGTTTATTGGTCCCGGAGTTGACTTTTTATCTGGAGATGACGGAACAAAAACAGTTACGGCCGATTCAAAAGACAATCGCTTTGATCCACTTTACGGAACACCTCATAAATTCTGGGGAAGCATGGATTATTTTTATGCTGCAAGCGGTTTTGGAAAACAAGGTTTGCTGAATTACTTCTTCAAAATAAAATATAACGCCAAAGATAATCTAAGTTTAGCATTGGATATCCACGGTTTTGAGTCGGCAAATACTTTATCTAATGGTGCTGGTGGAAAACTAAATTCTTATTTAGGAACCGAACTTGATTTACTTGTAAAATACAATTTAACCAAAATCATCAATATCGAAGCAGGTTATTCTTTCATGAAAGCCACAAATTCTATGGCTTCTGCAGCGGTTAAAAATATTGCCAATGCTGATTTAAACCCACAGTTTGCTTATGTAATGCTAAATATCAAACCCAATTTTTTAGCTAAAAAATAATAATCAACAACATTTAAAATTTGTAAAAATGAAAAATATACAGATAAATACAACTGAAGTTTTTAAAAGAATAGTACTGACTTTAATACTCGTTTTAGCCGTTTCTTTTACAGAAGTTACAGCTCAAAATGATCCTGTAAAACTTGGATTTATTCCGTTAACAGATTGTTCTCCAATTGTAATGGCAAAAGAATTAGGATTGTTTAAAAAGTATGGAGTTGAAGTAGTGGTAACCAAAGAATCTTCATGGGCCAATGTTCGTGATAAAATTTTAACCGGTGAATTAGACGGGGCGCACTGTCTGTATTCAATGCCGTTTTCGGTTTATACCGGGGTAGGAGGGAAAGCAGGTTCTGAAATGAAAATCGCCATGATGCTGAATGTTAACGGTCAGGCCATAACACTTTCGAATGATTTTTGCGGGAAAGTAGGTTTTAAACAAATGAATAAAGTTGCACCTGTTGTGGCGGCCAAACTTAAGGCAGAAAAAGAAGTGACTTTTGCCATGACTTTTCCTGGAGGAACACACGATTTATGGCTAAGAAACTGGATGGCTATTGCTGGTGTAAATCAAAAAACATCTAAAATTATTACGATTCCACCGCCTCAGATGGTAGCAAACATGAAAGTTGGAAATATGGATGGTTATTGCGTAGGCGAGCCTTGGGGCGGTGTTGCAGTAAAACAAGGAATTGGTTTTACACAAATCGCTTCACAAGATATCTGGAAAGATCATCCCGAAAAAGCTTTGGTTGTTAATAAGGAATTTAGTGAAAAACGCAGAACTGATCTTGTAAAAGTAATGAAAGCTGTTCTGGAAGCTTGTATTTGGCTGGACAATCCGGCAAATCGCAAAAAAGCGGCTGCAATAATAGGGAAAGTACCTTATGTAAATGCTCCTGCAGATGTTATCGAAAATAGATTAATGGGAAATTACGATTTGGGCTGCAATCAGGGAACAGAAGTTTATACTAAAGATTATATGCTGTTTTACAAAGGCGGTTTGGTTAATTATCCTAGAAAATCATACGCGATTTGGGCAATGGCACAATATGTTCGATTTGGGTATTTGAAAGAAGCCCCAAATTATAAAGCAATTGCCGACAAACTGATTTTACAGGATTTATACGAAGAAGTGGCTAAAAGTATGAAAGTAAAAGTGCCAAATGATGATATGAAACCTTTCTCGCTAACGATGGATAAAACAGTTTTTGATCCTTCAAATCCGGAGGCTTATTTAAAAGTGGTTAAAAAATAATTTTCAAATTTAAATCAGAATATCATGTCTAATAAAGATACTTTAACGCTAAACGATATCGCGGATCAAACAGAAGTTTTGATAGAAAACACCGCAATGGATGCCGGAAAAAATGAGAAATGGAAATTGATTTTAAATTCAATTTCTATTAAACTAAAATCAACTGGTTTTGCAGGAATCGGAATTGCTTTGTTTATTGGTTTTTGGAGTTTATTGAGTTTTTATACTAAAGAGGCACTCCCTGGACCTTTGGCCACCTTTACAGTTTTAAAAGAAATGCTAAGTGATCCGTTTTATGATTATGGCCCCAACGATAAAGGAATCGGACTGCAATTATTCAATTCAATAAAAACCGTTTTATCGGGCTTTTTATTAGGTTCTTTAGTTGCAATCCCAATTGGGATTTTGATGGGAGCGAGTACGATTTGCAAACAAATTATGTACCCAATTGTTCAGCTTTTAAAACCAGTTTCGCCTTTGGCATGGTTTCCCATTGGATTGGTCGTTTTTAAAGATACCGGCTTGGCAACGATTTTTATCGTTTTCATTACGTCTTTATGGTCGACTTTAATCAATACTTCTTTTGGAATCGCTTCAATCCCTCAGGATCATAAAAATGTAGCAAAAGCGTTCGGTTTTTCTAAGATGCGTTATCTCACTAAAATTTTAATTCCGTTTAGTTTGCCTCATATTATTACCGGATTGCGTTTGAGCATCAGCGTGGCGTGGCTTGTAATTGTAGCAGGAGAAATGCTTTCAGGCGGTGCCGGAATAGGATTTTTTGTATGGGACAGCTGGAATGCCTTAAGTTTAGAAAAAGTAATTTCTGCTATAATCATTATTGGAATAGTTGGTTTATTATTTGATAAATTTTTCACTTATGTAGAAAATAAAGTAGCGTATAAACCGTAGGTGAAGGTTCAAAGAAGCAAAGGTACAAAGGTTCAAAGGGTTTTGCTGAAACCTGAAATTTTGAAACCATCAGAAATCTAAAATCTAAAATCAACAATCTAAAATTATATATATGAGTTATTTAGAAATCAAAAATTTAGAGATATCATTTCCAACTCCAAAAGGGAAATACATCGCTGTTCGCGATATTAATTTATCCATTCAAAAAGGAGAAATCATTTCGATTATAGGGCATTCGGGCTGTGGAAAATCGACTATTATGAATGCTATTGGCGGCATGCTGACACCAACTGGAGGTTCTGTCGAATTAGCCAGTCAAAAAATAAAAGGACCGGGACCGGATCGCGGAATCGTTTTTCAGAATTACTCGCTTTTACCTTGGTTAACAGTAGAGGAGAATATCTTTCAGGCTGTCGATTCGGTTATGAAATGTTCCAAAAAAGAAAAACACGAGATTGTGATTCAGAATCTTAAAATGGTGAATTTATTCGAACATAAAAATAAACTGCCGGGACAACTTTCGGGCGGAATGAAACAACGTGTTGCTATTGCGAGGGCTTTTGCAATCAATCCGGGAGTATTGCTTTTGGATGAGCCTTTTGGAGCTTTAGATGCCTTAACAAAAGGATCAATGCAATTGGAAGTTTTGAAATTATGGAACTTAGACAACAGAGAAAAAACAATCATAATGATTACGCATGATATTGAAGAAGCGTTGTTTTTATCTGATAGAATTGTGGTATTGAATAATGGTCCGGCATCAACCATAAAAGAAATTGTAGAAGTGCATTTACCCAGACCAAGAAACAAAATTGAAATCGTGAAGATGCCTGAATATATTGCTTTAAGAGATAAATTGCTGCATTTATTGACGGACAAATTCTCTATTGAAGATATGGGAATGAAGTATAAAAATTAATTTGAATTTAATTGAGATGTTCTGTTGAGACGTACTGCTGTGCGTCTCAACATTTGTAAATTAGTTATTTTTTCTTCCAACAAATCGAATAACAGAACCTTTTCCGTTATGAAATAACCCTTCGTTGAGTTCGATTTCTTTTTCTTCTAATTCGATGATTTCATAATTAGGAAAATCGGATTTGATTTCTTCTATAGAAAATAGAGATTCGATATCTTTTGGCCCGCCTACTTTTTCATTTACAGCAAGATATTCTAAATGCTTTTTGCTGAAAGCTTCAAAAATAATAATCCCATTTTTGTTTAATAATTTATCAAGATGTTTGTGAATTGCCGATTTAATTTCTGCCGGAAAATGAGCATAAATTAAAGCAATCGCATCAAATTGTTCTTTCTGAAAATCCAGCGTTTCTAATTCGCCAACTTGATAATCAATTGAAACATTGTTGTTTTCGGCAAGACGAATGGCTTTGTTTTTTCCTTCTTCGCTAATATCAAAAGCCGAAACGTTCCAGCCTAATTTTGCTGCAAAAATGGCATTTCGTCCTTCGCCTTCGGCAGGAAAAAGAATAGAGCCGGAATTTAGTTTTTCCAGTTGATCTTTTAAGTAATTGTTGGGTTCTTCGCCGTACGCAAATTCTTCGCTGCTATAACGGTTGTCCCATCGCTGAGTCCAATTGTTCATGGTTTATATATTAAATTTAATTATTAAAGGTTTGTGGTCACTAAGTGCAGTCCAGTCTTGATAAGTTCCTATTTCGACACTTTCCAGAGTTTCAATAAAATCATTTGAAGCAAAGCAGTAATCCAGATGATACGGTTTGTTTTCGTGTCTATAAAGATATAAAGTTGGATGCTCTTCTTTGCCTTGCATTTGATTAAAATATTTATGATAAGTACTAAAAATATTCTTGTCTCCCAATTTGTTTACAACAGTTGTATGATTTCCTTCTCTTCGTGGTTTATCCCAAATGGTATTGCTGTTGAAATCTCCAATTAAAATGGTTTTGGTTTCTTTAATTAGATTTTCATAATAATTAATTGCTTTCCAAACCTGGGTTACATATTGTCCGTCTTTATCTTCAGGATTATTGGCCCAGATTGCAAATAAGATAAAATCTAATTTTCCGCCAGTAACGGCTATTGGTAAAATGTTTTTGAAATTTGGATTATGACAATCCAGCAATTGAAATCGATAATCGCTATAAGAGAAAACGCCAATCCCTTTGTGTGGATTTGTTCCGTACCAAAGAATATCGTTTGGTAATTGTGTTCCGATTGGAAACTTTAATTTTTCAGGATTTTCACACTCAGAAATTACAGCAATATCAGGATTGTGGGCTAGAATGAATTCTGCTTTTTTTCTGAATGCCATGTTGCAATTCCAAGCTATGAGTTTCATTTGTTGAAGATTTTGAATAAACTATTTATTTAATGTAGCTTTTATTTTAGTTCTTTTAGAATTATTTCTAATTCCTTAGCTTGTTGAGTATATTGAGTAATTGTTGATTCTAAATTCACTTTTAAATAGTATTTTTCATTTTTAATATAATTTATCGAGATCATTCCTTGCCTAACTGAGGTTATCAGTGGTTTAGTCCTATCGTCATGTCTAAGTTGAGTTAAGATACCTATTAAAGGCTTATAAAATTTATCATCAATATGGTATATATTGTATAAAGCATTTTCTCGATAAGGGATTATCTCATTTTCAAACAATATTAATATAGGTTTTACTCTATCATCGTTTATTGAGCTTTTGCCAATTTCCTTATCAATTTCCACAGCATAGTCTCCAAAAATTCGATGTAATTCTTGAAGATTATTATTTAGGCTTGTTGTGTGAAGAGAAATTTCACGTAAATAATCTTTAAATTTTATATTTAAATTTTCAAATATTCCTTTTTGTATACTTATGAAAGCTTGAATCTTATTTGATATTTTTATTGACTCACTGTATTTTTTAGATCTATACTTTTCAAGATATTTTATTAATTCAGGTTTGTCCAAAGAGTCGAAAGTTTTACAATCCAAGGAAGAATATATAGTCATTTGAGGAACTTCGGCCTTTTCTTTTTCGTGTTCAATTAAAAATGTTTTTATAATCTCATTCTGCTTGTTAATAGGAGTTTCAAGTGAATTAAGTTCAATTTTCCATCTTTCACCATGTTTTTTGATTCTTTTTCTATCTGTTAAAAAATCAATACTTCTATTAATAAAAATACCAAGCAATAATGTTAATATGGGCAAAATATCTTTAAAAGTATTAGAATTACTACTAGGCTTTATATATATGTTTAAGTTTTTGTCGTTTACTTTATTTGAGTAAACTTTAGTTGAGGCTTTGGTATTGTTTTGTGAAGGAATGAGATGAAGGTTTTTTTTGGATTGAGGGAAAGATATGATCGTTGAAAAGAAAAAAATGAAAATAAAAATATGCTTCATGTTTTTAGTTATTTTTTGTTACAGTCAAATATATCCATTTAAAAAATAAAAATAGATTTCTACAGATATCAAAAAAATACCCTTTTCCAAAACTGAAAAAGGGTAGATTAAAAATGTATATTTTAGAAACTTAGATTAAAGATTGCTTTGTTTTTTTATCTTAACCAACAAATTTTGTTTCACCATTATTGATATCAATTTCTGCAAAATTATGTTTTCCGATAACGATAAGCAGTTTGTTTGTATTATATCCTACATATCTTATTTCAGGTTGCCCCACTTTTGGTTTTCCGCAAACAGAAATTACATTGGTCTGCCATTTCAATTTACTTCTTTTGTAGGCTGATATGGTTTGTAAATCATTTTCAACATAATAAATAATGTTGTCTTTTTTAATTCCTCTTTTTTGCGTTTTTGCAAAATTTATTTCTGAGTTTTTTGAAATTAAAGCATCATTGTATTTTTTGCCAATACCAGGCTGCGTAACAATGAAGGTTAACATTGATAGTTTTAAAAATTGTTTCATTTGGGGATAGAATTTGGGGTTCGTAATCGATTCAAATATAATTAATTAAACGAGATATACTAAGTTTTTTGTAAATAAAAAAAATACCCTTTTCCGAAATAGGAAAAGGGTAAAATATTGAAGTGAATTTTGAAGAAAAATTATTTTTTCCAGCTAAAAATTCTAGGATTTACAGAAATCATTAACCACGCCCAATTGTTGGTATGACTGGCATCTCCGCCTTTAATAAATTCTAAAGTTTTAGATCCAAACATTTGAGAGTAACCTCCTGAAACTGTAATGTCTTTTTTGAAATTGTAACCAAAAGTTGCATCAATCTCAGTTCCTAAATAAGAATCTAGTTTTTCAGCTGGCGTAACTACATCAGCAGCTGATAAAAATATATGCGGAATCAAAGCAAACTGCCATTTGTTTACATTATAATTCAATTTTACAAATGCATCTTGTAAACCAACATTTTTTAAGTGATTTCCAACGTAAAAATAATCCATATAACCGTTAAAACCGTGGTTGGTTCCAAAAATAGGATTGAAAGATTTAATAACAGTACTTCCGTCATTTGTATCTTTTCCAGAAAGGAATTCATATCCTAAACCTGCTTTAAAAGATTCTGTTATTTGATATCCAAAGTTAGCAGCGGCATTCCAAGCGCTTACTTGTTGATCTGTACTTTTTCCTGTTTGTCCGTATGCCCAAAAATTAGTATCAATTTTACCTTTTTTATAAGTTAGATAAGGTCCAAAAGTCTGTGTGTAATCTACTAACAGTTTGGTAGAAGGAGCAGGCTCAGGAGCATATTCGTAACCAGTATTCAGTAATAGAAAACTCACCCCTAAAGCTTCGTTAAATTGGTTATGATACCAAGCATATTGCAAAGCTTTATAATTGGCAACTGTATAAGGAGTCTGAACTACATTTTCGGCAGTAGAGTTATAAGCTCCTCCAAAATCTAATTTCTGTTTTTCAGTATGAAACGAAACCGTAAGTGCATCATGGCTTTGTGCTTGTTGTCCCCAATCTTGTTCACCCAAAATACGCTGATTATCATATGAAAGTACCTGACGTCCCATTCTGGCGCTCCACTTTTCAGTGAAATTATATTGTGCCCAAGCCTCAAAAACAGCAACTCCATTTTTATCTGCTGTAGCTGTTGGTGCAACATCTCCCCAGGTTCTGGTGTTTTGCAGGGTCAATTTTACAATTAAATCTTCTTGTTTATAATTGAAATTTAAACGAGAACGCTGTGAAATTTGAGAAGTTCCTTCCTGGCCTTCTTGCAGAAGCTGTTTATATCCGTTTCTGTATTCAAAACGAGGCCTTATTTGTAAATTTACATCTAATTCTTGTGCTTGTAGAGCTGCGCCAGTACCAAAAAGGAATAGAGCAATTAATTTTATTTTTTTCATAAAACTGGTATCTTTTTTTGATGCCATAAAATTATAAGAAAATTAAGCCTTTACTAATGATAAAAGTCATTATTTTTCAATTTAATTGGCTTACAGGCACAAGCTGCTGCTTTTCAATTGTTTTTACAGATACAGGTTGTTTTTTGCTAACGCTTTTGGTAATTGCATAATGCATCCAAACCAAGCATCCGGTTGAAAAAAGCAGTATAAAAATCCATGAACTTGACCAGATTCCGGTTGCAGTTAATAAATATCCAAAGATAATAGGACCAAAGAAACCACCCAGACCACCAATCATTCCAACCATTCCGCCCACAACGCCAACTTCATTTGGGAAATACTCCGGTATATGTTTGTAAACTGCCGCTTTTCCAATTCCCCATGAAATTCCAATTAGGATTACCAAAACCAGGAATACCCACATATTGGCATCAAACTTAATAACTGTAATTCCTTTAGCCAGAAGTTCTTTTTTCTTTACACTTTGGTTTTCTGCAACAACAACTTGCTGCCATGACGTAGAAGTTGGAAAAATAGCATTTTCAGTATTGTTTTCTTTTTTCTGTGCGACCGCAAAATCTGTTTCACCAATCTTAATATTGTCGTTGGTAACAGCTGTAATAGTTCCTTTTTTGGTTGCCAAAACTCCTGGTCCTGCAGTTGTAATTTCCATTTTCGGGACAGCTAATAAAGCACTTAAAATTACCGATGAACCTAATACCCAATACATCACTTTTCGTGCACCAAATTTATCTGATAAATAACCTCCAAAAGCTCTAATTACGCCAGAAGGAAGACTGAACATCGTAGCAAACAAACCGCCCATAACTAAACTGGTTTGATAAACGTTCATGAAATTTGGCAATAACCATTGTGAATAAGCTACAAAACATCCAAAAACTAAAAAATAATACGCTCCAAAACGCCAAACTCTTGCAGATTTTAAAGGAACCAGCATTTGAGAAACGGTTTTGGTATTGTTTTCTGGTTTTTTATTTTGAGTAAAAATCAAAAAAGCAATTCCAATTACAACTAGAGAAACAGCATATATAACAGGCAGTATTTTCCAGCCGTTTTGAGGATCTTCAATTGAAAAATGATTTAATAGGGAAGGAGCTAAAAAGGTTGTTATGGCTGCGCCGGCATTTCCCATTCCGAAAATTCCCAGAGCGCGTCCCTGCCATTCTTTTGGATACCAAATTGAGGTATATCCAATCCCGACAGCAAAACTTGTCCCAACCATTCCGAAGAAGAAACTAAGTAAAGCAAACATAAAAAAACTGTCGGCGTAAGGAAGAAGAAACAACGGAATTGAGCTGAGAAGCAGTAAAAGCGAAAAGACATATTTTCCACCATATTTATCCGTCAGGATTCCAATTGGGAGACGCATGATTGAACCCGTTAAAATAGGAATACCTAAAAGCCATCCTACCTGAACAACGCTCCAGTGGAAAATTCCGTTATCGACTAAAAAGGTTACTAAAACCCCATTTAATGTCCAGCAGGCAAAACACACAGTGAATGCCAATGTGTTTAAAAATAAAATTTTATGTGATTGCGATAATGAGTTTGTATTTTTCATAGCACTTATATTTTTTTTGTAAAAATAAGTACTATAACTTAGTTAAAAGATGCGAAAACGCAGTTTTTTAAAAATAATTACGTATTTATACGTATTTTTTAAATCAAAGAATACTCAGTTGCTTTATTAGAAAGTTCCATTAAGTTTTTTACTTTCAGCTTTTTCATCAGGTTAAAACGGTGTACTTCGGCAGTTCGTTTGCTGATGTCAAGTGCTTCGGCGATTTCTTTGTTTCCTTTTCCGGATAGCAAAAGAGTCAGAATTTCTTTTTCCCTTTTGGTAATCATCATTTCGTCACTTAAGTTTTGCTTAGGTTCTAATGGATTTGAAGGATTTGTCAATTGACCAATTAAGATAGATGAAATGTCCCCGCTGAAATATTTTCCGCCAGAAGAAACAGTATGAAGTGCTTTTAAAAATTCTTCTTTACTGGAACCTTTCAGTAAATACCCATCGGCTCCGGCTTTTATAGATTTCAATACGTATTCTTCCGATTCGTGCATCGAAAGCATAATGATTTTTATGTTGTTATTTTCGCTTCTAAGTTTTTCTACTAATTCGATACCAGTTAAATTTGGCATACGAATATCAGCTATAAGTAAATCGGGTTTGCTTTCAGCCACTACATCAAGAGCGTCGGCACCATCAATTGCTTCGCCTACAACCTCAATGTTTGCTTCATTTTCCAAAAGAGATTTGATTCCGTCTCTAACAAAAACATGATCATCTGCCAGCACTACACGAATGATATTACTCATAATTTACTTAATTTAGATTCTGGATTTTTACGTATATTCATCTATAAAGAAGACGCTAATATACGTACTTTTTTTAAAAGTAAATTCCAATTTTTTGAAATTCTAAATTCCAAGATTAAAAAATCATTAGAAAAACGCAATATCAATGACAATGGCAAAAATCAATTTCAATATATCAATGCCAAATTCCAAAATTGAGGATAGTTTTAGCTGTCAACTTTGTCAAAGTTTTGAACTTTGACAAAGTTTGGTTTTTAATTGCCTCCAGCTTTAGCTGGAGGTTTTGTAGATAAAACAAAGGGCTTTAGCCAAATGTGTAAGTTTGGCTAAAGCCTTTTTGATACTTGTTTGTGTGCCTCCAGCTAAAGCTGAAGGCAATTGATTTGGTTTATTTTGTTATTGTTGGATTTACTTTGCGTGGGCTTTGACTTCGCTCAGCCTGACAATACTACTTGCAATTTTGGAATTTGGAATTTAAAATTTGGAATTTCTACTTCAGTATCGGAATATTAAATGTAATCCTTGTTCCTTCGCCTGGAATTGAGTTAATGAAAACGCGGCCGTTAATGTATTGGATTCTTTCTTTCATGAACAATAATCCCATTCCCGATTCGCTGTTTCGTTTTTTATCGACTGAATTGATATCGAAGCCTTTTCCGTTATCATCAACAATAATACTTAAAAGGGTTTCGCTATGTGAAAGACCTACAATTATATGTGTTGAGTCTGCATATTTTATGGCGTTGTTGATGGCTTCTTGTGTAAGACGGTAAATATTGATTTCGATTAGGGAATCTAAGCGCTGGTCAAAATCGGTTTTATTGTAGAAAAGGATTTCTTTTCCGGTTAGTTTTGAAAGTTCCTGTGTCAGTTTTGCAAGAGAAGAAACGATTCCGTGATCGCTTAATTCCGGAGGCATTAAGTTGAAAGTTGCGGTGCGGACGCCTTTTATAATGTCAAGTGAAAGTTTCTTTAGATACTCGATTTTTTGAGCAGCTTTTTCTTTGTCATCTAAATTGATACTTTCCAGACTGAACTTTAAACCGGTAAGCATTTGGCCAATTCCGTCGTGAATTTCTTTCGCGATTCGGTTTTGTTCGTTTTCCTGATTTTCAACGATTTTGCTCGAAATAATTTTTTGCTGATTGATTTTTTCAGTTGTGTTTTCAAGATTTAAACGTTCGACTTCGCGCTGTGCTTTTTTGCGTTCGGTTATGTTGAAACAAACAATCAAAAGTTCTAATTCGTCTTTTTTAATTATTACGGGAACCATCGATAAATCGAGCCAAATGGTTTGATCGTCTCTGTTTAAAATTTTGATTTCGCCCTGCCAGCCGCTTCTTTGTTTTTCAAAAATAAGTCGGTCAATATTGATTTGCTCTTTTTCATCAACGGTTAAAACTTCTGAGAATTTTTTGTTGGATGAAAATTTGGTGTAGTTTAAAAGCTTAGCGAATTTTTCTCCAATATGAATAATCGAACCATCGGGTGCAACTCGGCAATAGAGTAAAGTATTTTCCATTGCGTAGTTGAGCGATTTTAATTCTTTAACCGAATTTTCTTTGATTTCGCTGATAATTTCAGTGTCGTAAGCCAGTTTTAAAGCTTTCTTTTCAGAAGATAAAAGTCTTGTAATTAATCGTTCTATTTTCTTGTTTGTTGGCTTGAAAATGAAGAAGAATTCTAGGAGAAGAACCAATAATGTAAAACCAAAAATCCAATATTCAATTTTGCGCTGCTCTGTTACTTTTTCGTGTGCCTCGAGATCATACTGTGTTACAATCTGATTCATTTTTAAAAGAAAAGAACCTTCGTTTTCTAAAATTATCTGTACGGGTTTTTGATTTTCTGCAGGTTGTTTTTTCTGTTTTAAATTCGATAAAAACAAATCAGTAGCCTGCGCGATTTTATTGAAAATCGGATTGATTTCCAGATATAATTTGTTGAGTGTTTCTGATTTTTCTTTTGGAAAAGCCAAACTGTCACTGCCGTTTTCGAGCGCGTTTTGGTTTTTCTTCCAAAGTGATAAAACGTTTTGTAAATGTGAGATTTGTTTAGAAGAAGCTGTATCAGAAACATAATGCAGAATCAGAACTTCTTTTACGATTTTCTGGCTCATCATTCTTTGTTTTCCCGAAAAGTTGATGATTTTAGAATCACTTAACTGCTGATTCAGATTGTACTGAACTAAAACCTGACTGATAATTATGGTTAGGGCAATAGTAAGAAGAGCAAAAAAATACAGACGGCGTAAATTTTTGAATGTGATTTTATCTTCTTCCTGATTGCTTTTTTTCATAGAAATCAAATTACAATCCTAAAGAAGCTTTTATAAGGTTTAAATTTTCTTCAGAATAATTGATTTTTAAGGCTTCCTGATGTCCTTTGTCAGACATTTTATCCCAGGTTTTTTTGATGATATTTTTTAGTTTTTCTTCGTCGTGTTTATGAACAAAAGGTTCTAAATAATATTCTAAAAATACAAGGCAGATAACATCTTCTAATAATTGTGTTTCGTGATCTTTTTTAAGTAATTTTTTTTCAATTAAAAACGAAACGCGATCGATGAAAGCCTGATCGTAACCTGCTTTTTCAAGAATTTCGGCGGTAGTTTTAGCGTGGAATTTTTTCAATTCTTCTCTCCATTTCAAATAACCCACACGATCCATTGGGTACGATTCGCGTGCAACTTTCCATCGGCAGATGTGCTGTGCCTTTGAAGCAATCTGAATTTCTTCGGATGCATTGGGTTCAAACTGCATCAGTCTTTCGTACATCCTGTTTGAATACAATAATTCTTTTGGATATTCTTTGTTTTGGTAGGTTTCAATGTTTGGATCCTGTGCGTTTTCAGCATCAATCCATTCGCTGGCTTTTTGAAAAGGTGTAGTCATTTTTTGGTTTGATAATAGATTTCAAAGATACGGAATTAAGTTTTTTTTCGCCACGAATTTCACGAATTAGCACGAATTATTGTTTTTGTTTTTTTTGCCACAGATTAAAAGATTTTTTGGATTTAATCTGGTGTTAAGTTTTTTTGCCACGAATTTCACAAATTCCACTAATTTAATTCGTGCTAATTCGTGAAATTCGTGGCAAACAATTTTAATCCTTTTAATCTGTGAAATCTGTGGCTTTAAAATTAATCTACAAATCCCACGAATACTTCGTTTTCAATAACTTTAATTGGATAGGTTGCAATTTTTAAATCATCACCATTTAAGTTAGAACCATCTACTAACGAGAATGTTTTTTTATGCATAGGGCAGGCGATTTTTGGGATATCATCTGCAGATCCTGTCATTCCTCTTGAAAGTACCATTTCCATTTTGTGCGGACATGCGTTTTGACAGGCGTACCATTCGTTACGGCGTGTAAAATTAAAAATAGCAATCTGTTTGTTTTTGTATTTAATACAGCCTCCGCGATTAGTAGGGAAATCTTCAACTTTGCCCGCTTTGAACCAAATTGTTGCGTCGCTTGGATGAACTGTTTCGTATTGACTTAAGATTTCTTCCATTTTGATTGAGTTTTGATTTCCTGTTTCTTAGCCCTCTTTTTACAATCAAGAGAGTTTTGATGGCGCAGTAAAAAAGAGGGTAAGAAGGACAGCAAACGTTATTGATATTTTTTTATTTTTTGGAGCTTATTTTTTATTTTTTGAAACACATAGAGACATAGACTTAAAATTGAAAAAAGAATTGTCAAAAGAAAATCATTTCTAAACTAGAGAAGTGAAAAACATTTTTGGGTTGCAAAATCTATGTCTCTATGTGTTTTGTATATTTTAATTTATGACCAGGCTTTTGGCGCTTTTTGATCTCTTAGCGGAACAAAAACAGCATTATCGTCTTTCTCGTCTGAGTTTACAAAATGATTAAAGCGTTTTAATAATCTTGGTTTTTCCAGAACTTGTTTCCATTCGCATTCAAAAGTGTTAACTAAAGTCTGCATTTCAGCTTCTAATGTTTCACAGATTCCTAAGCTGTCTTCAATGATAACTTCTTTTAAATACTCTAAACCTCCGTCTAATTTTTCTAACCAAGTTGAAGTTCTAATCAGCGGACCAGCGGTACGGATATAATACATTAAGAATCTGTCCATGTATTTGATAACCGTTTCTTTGTCGATTTTTTCGGCTAATAAAACAGCATGTTTTGGATTTGCACCGCCATTTCCGGCGATGTATAAATTCCATCCGCCTTCAACTGCAATTAATCCGAAATCTTTTCCTCGGGCTTCTGCACATTCGCGAATGCAAGCCGAAACACCACCTTTTAATTTATGCGGAGAACGGATTCCTTTATATCTGTTTTCAAGTTCGATAGCAAATCCGGCACTGTCGTCCATTCCGTAGCGACACCAAGCGTTTCCAACGCAGCTTTTTACAGCACGAAGAGATTTTCCGTAGGCGTGACCGCTTTCAAAACCGTTATCGATTAAGATTTTCCAGATTTTAGGCAAGTCGCTTAAATGTGCCCCGAATAAATCGACTCTTTGCGCTCCGGTAATTTTAGTATATAAATCGAATTGTTTGGCAACTTCTCCAATAACAATAAGCTTTTCAGCTGTAATTTCTCCTCCGGCAACTCTAGGAACTACAGAATATGTTCCGTTTCGTTGAATGTTGGCTAAAAATCTATCATTTGTATCTTGAGTAGTAACGTGTTTATTTGCCGTATCGTTGTAAATACTAGAGAAAATCGAAGCCACAACAGGTTTACAAACCTCGCAGCCGTCGCCTTTTCCGTGATGATCTAAAACATCATAAAAGTTCTCGTATTTATTGATTTTTACCAAATCGAATAATTCCTGACGAGTATAGCTAAAATGCTCGCAGATTACTTCTTTAACTTCTTTTCCAAGTGATTTTTGAGTGGCTTTTACCAAATCTGAAACCATTGGTTTACAGCCGCCGCAGCCAGAAGTAGCTTTTGTTGCTTTCACAACATCTGAAAATGTAGCGCAGCTTTCGTCTAAAATTTTACAGCAGATTGCACCTTTAGTAACATTTTCGCAAGAGCAAATTACGGCAGTGTCCGGCAAATCCATTACGCTTCCTAAACTTGAACCTTCAGAACCGTCGCGAGAACCTAAAATTAAATCTTCTGGATTTTTAGGCAGAGCCATTGCATTGTTATAAATCTGAAAAAGAGAGTTATAATCGCTTGCATCTCCAACCAAAATGCCGCCTAAAAGCGTTTTAGAATCCTTGGTAACGTTGATTCTTTTGTAAACACCACTTAATTTATTCTCATAAATAATGGCAGTTACGTTATCATTTTCGATAAAAGGATCACCAAAACTCGCAACTTCGACACCAATTAATTTTAGTTGTGTCGACATATCGATGGTTTCTCTCATGGTTTTAGAACCATTTAAGATTTGCTCGGCAGCGACATCGGCCATTTCGTAACCTGGAGCAACAAGTCCGTAAATGTTTTGATTGTAAAGTGCCGCTTCGCCAATCGCATAAATAGAAGGATCTGATGTCTGCATTTGATTGTTTACCACAATTCCGCCTCTTAAACCCACCTCAAGTCCTGAAACTCGAGCTAATTCGTCGCGAGGTTTAATTCCGGCAGATATAACCAACATGTCTACTTTTAACAATTCGTCGTCAGCAAACATCATTCCCGTTATACTTTCTTTTCCATCTATATATTGTGTTGCTTTGTTAAGATGAATTCCAATATTTAATTCTTCAATTTTTGCTTGCAGCATATCGCTTGCGCCTTTATCTAATTGTCTCGGCATTAATCGCGGGGCAAATTCGACAACATGCGGATTCAATCCTAAATCCCTAACGGCTTTTGCTGCTTCAAGACCTAATAATCCTCCGCCAAGAACAGCGGCTTCGGTTGCACCTTTTAGTTTTATCTTTTTGGCATAAGCCATAATAGCATCTAAGTCTTCAATGGTTCTGTATACAAAAACACCTTCTTTTTCAACTCCGTCAATTGGCGGCACAAAAGCCGATGAACCTGTTGCTAAAACTAAGTAATCGTACGTATGTGTTTTTTCTAAATGGGTATGTATTGTTTTTTCGGTACGATTTATATCTGTAATTAATTCAGATGTGTTTAGAATAATATTGTTTTCGGCGTACCATTCGGTTGTTGACAATGATAAATCATCGGCGGTTTTTCCTCCAAAATATTCACTTAAGTGAACACGGTCGTAAGCGCGTCTTGGTTCTTCACCAAAAACGGTAATTTGATACTTTTCCTGTCCTGATTTTGCAATGAATTTTTCGCAAAATTTATAACCAACCATGCCGTTTCCAACTACTATTACTCTAATCATGATTTCTTTAATTAAGTATTACTACGCAAATATAAGTATTTATACTTATAAAATACGTATTAAGTATGTTTTTTTAAGTAGAAGCAGTTTCTTTTGAATACGTATTTCATCGTAATCTTTTACGTAGTGCGGGTTTTTAGCGAAATGGAATACTAATAATTATTTTAAATTTGAAAAGATTCTAAATAAGAAATTCAAAATAATGTCGTAAATTCATAAGAATTTTACTTGTATTTTGTTAAAAGGTCTTATTTCAAATAAAACGTTATGAAAAATATATTTTCACTTTTGTTCGTACTTTCTTTAATAGCAGGCTGTAAATCTACAACGGGCAAAACTTCAAATACACAAACTACTTCTGAATATGGCTCTCAGGAAGATGAGATGAAATATTATTTTACTGCAACCGGAAATGAGCCTTTTTGGGGTTTAAAGATGGGAAATGAAGAAATCATATTCACTTCTTTAATTCCGGGAAAAGAAAAACTTGTTTTTGCGCCTGTTGAAGCAATCAAAGCGATGGATACAAATGTTAAGATGTATAAAGCTGCTAATGAAACTTCGATAACGACCATTACAATTCAACAGGTAGATTGCCAGAATTCAATGTCGGGTGCCATTTCACCTTATAAAGTTTCGATAGAAATTAAAAATAATACTGAATTAGAAACAAAAAAGATTGGAGGCTGCGGAAAATATAATACCGATTATCGATTACATGATATTTGGGTTTTAGAAGAACTCAACGGATTTAAAGTTTTCACAACCGATTTTCAAAGGGAATTGCCAAGAATCGAAATTAACTCTTCTGAAAATAGATTTATGGGTTACGGAGGCTGTAATGCGATCAGCGGGACTATTTTTTATGAAAAGGATTTGCTTCGATTCTCTAAAGTTATTTCGACTTTAATGGCTTGTGCGCCGGGAAATAAAGAAGGGGAGTTTACTAAAGCACTTCAAAGTACGACTACTTATAGTATTGAAAATAACAGATTGACATTATCAAATCCTTCTGCTAAACTTTTAGTTTTTAGAAAGGTAGATTGATTTTTAGGCTTTTAAAAATGTCTTAGAATGGTTTAAAAATAACTTATAGTATATATCTAAGGTTTAGCGCTAGAATATTTTTGTAAAATAAAACTTATATTATTTATTTTACATGAAAAAGATTTTAATGTTATTTATTGTTGTATCATTAGCTTACAGCTGCAAATCAAGTAAAACTACAAATTCTGTAGCTGCGACTAATGAAAACGCAATCGAAAAGAAATTACAGCAAACCTGGATTTTAGAAAACTTAAACGGAAAAGTAATTACTGATAAAGATTTTTCTAACGCTCCAAAATTAGAAATGTCTTCATCAAGTTTTTCTGGATCAACAGGATGCAACGTTATTAAAGGAAGTTTGGAATCTGATGGTGCCGGAAAACTTAAATTCCCTAATCTTACATCAGAAACTAAAAAATGTGATGCAAAAAAAGAAGGTGAATTTATGCAGTTATTAAGAACGACTTCTGGTTATTCTATTGAAAATAACAAACTTTATCTTTCTAATCAATTTGGACTTACAATGTCTTTCAAAAAAGGTTAATTCACAAAAGGCTTCGATTAATTTCGAAGCCTTTTTTTATTGAATTATAAGATAAAAAATCCGCACACACCCGCATTTTCGCGTAAGCGAATCCGTTTAATCCGCATGCCATCTCACATTGCTATTCCAATAATTCTTTAGGATCTTCATCATCACCTTCAACAAAATCTAATTCTAAAGCTCTCACAGTCTGCACTGCATTTCCTGCAATTCCACGAATCGATCCGTACATTCCTAAAGTATTGTGAACTACTTTTTCGATTTGTTTTTCACGTTGTTTCCAGATTCTTTGCATCGCTCTTTTTTCAGCATCAAGATCGCCTTGCATTTGCGTAAAACCTTCTACAATTCCTTCAATCTGTAAACGGAATTCGTTGCTGGTTAAAAAGTCATACAACATCGACATTTTATCACCTTTGTTTTCCTGTGCCTGAACGGCCTGACTTACCTGAATTAATGACTGACGTAAAACAGCGCTTAAACCTTTAAATTCTTCATAGGTACAAATCCAAATTCCGTCGCGCATTCCCATACGTTCCATTCCGGTCGGCATAACTTCGGTTACTAAAACACCAATATTGGCTCTTTTGGTTCGAATATCGTTTTTAAACTTTTCAATCCATGAAGGTTGAAAAGCTTTTGTTCTTTTACTTTCGTAATAAATAGAACCACAATTTTGCAGTTCGCGCGTGTTTACAATTTGAAGACAATCGGCGCCATTTGCGCCTTTTTTGATTTCATCAATAGTGTCAAGAGGGAAATTATTTGCCAGCCATTCTTCAATTGCTAATTCCATTACTTCACCTTGCAATTGCATAGAACCTTGTTCCTGCTTGCGTTTCATTTCTTCAATCAGCTTTTTTTGATCGTCAGATTGTTTTTGGTATTCTTTGATTTTCAGCTCGTTTTTTTCTTCTTCCTGTTTGCGGATTTTATCACGTTCTAAAACCAAAGTGGCATTTAATTGCTTTTGCGCTTCGGCTTCAATTGCTTCTTTCATTTCCAGTTTTTCACGCTGTAGTTTTGCAATTTCGCCTTCCATTTTATTTAATTCCCTGATTTTTTCTGATTTTTCAGAGAGTTCTTTTTCCATTAAAAGCAAACGATCTTTGTTTTCTTCTTCTAGTTTGGCTTTTACTTTTTCCGAAATTTCTTTTTCGGCCGTTTTTTTCTCACGCTCTAAACGCTCGGCAAAAAGTTCGTTTTCCTGTTTTTTTTTAGCTTCAAATTCGGTTTTGGCTTTTTCAAGCTGCTCGTTTTTAAGTTCTAATTCTTTATTTTGGATGGTAGCTTTTTGTTGAAATTCTTTGCGTATACTATCTTCCAATTGATGTTTTAAAACATCATTGACATCGATGGGGGTTCCGCAGTTTGGGCACTGAATTGAAGATTGTTCAGCCATTTTTATTGATTTTATTTTGTAGCATTATAATTTGCTAAGGTATTTAAAAGTTCTCTTTTTATGATATGGATTTCTGTACTAAATTGTAACGAATTTTTTGTATAGCTACGAATTACACGAATTTTCACGAATTGTTTTTTGAAGTGCAAATGTTTCTTAAGATTTTTATTAATGAATCTCGCAAAGTCGCGAAGGCGCAAAGTTTTTTTTAGCCACAGATTAAAAGATTAAAAGGATTTTTTGAATTGCCTCCAGCTTTAGCTGGAGGTATAAAAGTTGATTTAGATAAGGCTTTAGCCAAATCAGTAGCTGTTTGGCTAAAGCCTTTTAAACTTAATTATTTCCCCATCCAGCTAAAGCTGGACGCAACTTATAAATGAAAACTTTGCGTCTTCGCGACTTTGCGAGATTAATTTCAGCACAAAACTTAGCGAGGCGCAAAGTTTTTTTAGCCACAGATTAAAAAGATTAAAAGGATTTTTTGAATTGCCTCCAGCTTTAGCTGGAGGTATAAAAGTTGATTTAGAAAAGGCTTTAGCCAAAAAAACTATTAGATTTGGTTAAAGCCTGTAAACTTAATTATTTTTCCATCCAGCTAAAGCTGGAAGCAGCTTATAAATAAAAACTTTGCGCCTCTGCGACTTTGCGAGATTAATTTCAACACAAAACTTAGCGTGAACCACTTTTCTTCAATAAAAAATCGACAGCAGTTTTTATTATTTCAGAATCGTCTTCTTTTGAAGTGATAATTGAAACATCTGTACGCAAATTGACTTTTTTCAATTCAATAAAACCAATTTCAGGATCTTGATTATTCTTGGCAATATTTATAGGAACAATCGAAATTCCTAATCCGTTTTTGACTAATTGTACGATTGAATTAATATTATTCGCTTCGTGAATAATCTTCGGCGTAAAGCCATAAAATGCACAAAGTTCTAACAAAACTTCATGATAATGCGGTGCGTAATCTTTATTGAAGAATACAAAAGTTTCCTCTTTTAAATTTAAGATCTCTTTTTCAGATTTTAACTGAATGTCATTCTTATTGAATACAATTGAAAATCCATCCTGAAACCATAAATGCGATTTTATTTTAGGAGATTTTATAGGAGAACGTATAATTCCCATTTCGATTTTTCCTTGTTCTAAAGCATCAATTTGCTTTGTGGTAGAAACTTCAAAAAGCTTGAAATTCACATATGGAAATTGTATTTTTAAATGTTTTATTAAATCTGAAATAACTGCCGAATAAATGGAGCTGATATAGGCAATCCTGAATTCGCCCGAAACATTTTCGGCAATCTTTTTTGTTTTCAATGAAACACGCTCCAAATTCTGAAAAAGTGCTTTTGCTTCTTTTTCGAAATATTTTCCAGCTTCGGTAAGTTCTACTTTTTTATTGTTCCGAATGAAAAGCTTCGCCTGAAGTTCTTCTTCCAATTCAATAATTTGACGGCTTAATGGCGGCTGAGAAATAAAAAGTTTCTCTGAAGCCTTTGTAAAGTTCAGTTCTTCGGCTACAGCCAAAAAATATTTTAGATGACGTAATTCCATGATACTTTAAAAGTATTGTTAATTGATAAAAATAGTATTTTTAACGTATTTATGAAAAGGATAGTTTTGAAAAAAATATATGGACCACGGGTTTTACGGATGAAACTGGTCAACACAGATTATATTATTCTGCTTTTACATAAAAAATAAACCAGCGTAAACCTGTTTAATCCGTAAAACCCGTGGGCAATAAAAAACAAAACACATGAAAAAATCAACTATTACTGAAATTAAAGAACGATTTGACAATGATGTCGAACGATTTTCGAATTTAGAAACGGGGCAATTGTCTACAATAGATGCGAAAGTTTCGCTAGAATTAATTACGGAAGCTTCAAAAAGAATTGTTCCTAATGCCACTCATGTTTTGGATATTGGCTGCGGTGCCGGAAATTATACTTTAATGATGTTGTCTAAATTGCCAAATTTAAACTGCACGTTGGTCGATTTGAGTTTACCAATGCTGGATAAAGCTTTAGAAAGAGTTTCGGCAGAAACAAATGGTAAAGTTGAAATTAAACAAGGAGATATTCGGGAAGTTGATTTACCAGAAAATGGTTTTGATATTATTTTGGCAGGAGCTGTTTTGCATCATTTAAGAGATGACGGAGATTGGGAAACTACTTTTACAAAGTTGTTTAAATTATTAAAACCAAGCGGCTGTTTTATGATTTCAGATTTAATCACGCAGGATATCGATTTGCTGAATGAATATACCTGGCAGAGATATGGGGAATATTTAGAAGGAATAGGAGGGGCAGAATATCGCCAAAATGTATTTGATTATATTGCTAAAGAAGATACGCCAAGATCTATGAATTACCAATTGGATTTGATGAAAAAAGTGGGTTTCAAAAGCGTAGAGATTTTACACAAGAATATGTGTTTTGGTGCTTTTGGCGGAATTAAATAAAAAAGATTTGCCACGAATTGCACGAATTTTTACGAATTATTTTTTATTTAAACTGTTTTAATCAGAACAAAAAATTAGTGAAAATTAGCGAAATTCGTGGCAAAAGCTTTAAATAATATCTACAACAATTTTTCCAATTGCAGAATTATCACTAACGGCTTTGTGGGCTTCTATAGCATTGTCTAAAGTGAATGTTCTAGGATCAATTAGTGGTTTTAGTTTTCCTTCTTTAATTAATTTTGTGGTTTCTTTTAAGATATCGCCGTGATGTTTTCTTCCTTCGTTACCAATCATTGGGCGTAAAACAAAAACACCGTGAATACTTGCAGAATGAAGTGAACTTATTGCTAAAGTATGGGTTCCAAATGCATAACAGCTGCTAATTTGACCGTAATGACGAATGGCTTTAAATGAATCATCAAGAGATTGACCTCCAACGGTATCATAAATAATATCAAAACCTTTTCCGTCAGTATATTTATTCACGTAATCTTCAACAGTTTCGGTTTTATAATCAATAGGAGTTGCTCCATACGATTTTACAATTTCTGCTTTTTGAGAAGAAACCGTTGCGTAAACATCAGCACCAAAAATTTTAGCCAGTTGTACAACCATGTGTCCAACGCCTCCTGCGCCTGCGTGTACCAAAACTTTGTCCCCTTTTTGAACTTTTGCTCTGTCAATTAAACCTTCCCAGGCTGTAAGCAATACCAGCGGAATCCCTGCTGCTTCTTTCATGGTTAGGTTTTTTGGTTTTATAGCTAATAAATCAGCATCAACGGCAGTATATTCTGCTAAAGTTCCCTGAAGACCAAGAACACCACCGGCAAGTCCGTATACTTCGTCACCAACTTTAAACTCCGTTACGCCTTCGCCAATTTCTTCAATAACTCCGGCAAGATCTGTTCCTAAAACAGCAGGTAAAACAGGCGATGCATAAGGCGAAAGTCCAAGTCGGATTTTGTTATCGATTGGGTTTACGCCGCTTGCGTGTATTTTAACTAAAACTTCTCCTTTTTTAGGAGCTGGTTTTTCAATCTCAGTTTTTACGAATTCAGATTCGTATGTATTTGTGAAAAGTGCTTTCATAGCTTTACTTAATTAAAGTATTTGGGTTGTTTTGTAAACCTGAATTGGTGCAGAAGTTAATGCTTCGCTTTTGCTGATGAAATCCTGTAAATGTGATTGATTGTTGTGAAGATCTAGGCCAGTTTGGTCTTTCCATTCTTCCCAAATAATAAATACGTTTTCAGAATTGTGAAGATCATAGCGTACACAAGCAGCTTCTTTTCTTGTTTCGGTAACCAAGTTATTCAATAAGCTTTGAAGTTGTTGAATGTTTTCTTTTTTACTTTTAATAATGGCTGTAATAGATATCATGATTATAAGGTTTTAAAGGTTTCTTCTAAATGTTTGGTATAATTTTCTTTGAAGATGACAATGTTTTCTGCAGTTGCACCTTTTTCAACGTCGTGGAAATGGAACCCGTTTAATTTTTCCATTCCTACAAATTTATTCATTTTATGGAAACCAAACATAACTCCTTCGTCTACAGATGTTTCTTCGAAGAATTCTCCCGGAAGTGTAAAGGCTGTTGCAGGTGCATTCCAACTTGTGGTCAGCATATATTTGCGTCCGTGTAACATTCCGCCAGTTCCGTAATTGATGTCAGGGTTTACTCGGCTTCTTCCGTCGCTTTTGTAAATTCCTTTTTGGTGTCCGGCTGTAAAAACGTCGTCGATGTATTTTTTGAAAAGATTTGGCAATTGAAACCACCAAACTGGTGTGTGATATACTACAACATCTGCCCAAACGAATTTTTCTACTTCTTCGTCTAAATCAAAATCTTGTTTGATGTCGGTTGTTTTAATCTCGAATTTGTTACTGTTTTTTAAGTATTCGATTGTCCAATCTGTAACGGTTTCATTGAATTTTCCACCTGAATGTGCAAAATTCTGACTTCCGTTGATGATAAATATTTTCTTCATTTTACTTTTTGTTCTGATGAATCTGGGTTGCGTGAGGGATAGGAGTGGAAATCCTTTTGTGCCGGGGTTCGGCACAAAAGATTGGAACGGATAGCCCGGCCCTTGGGACACGCCCGAATTCTAATTATTTAATTTTTTGAGATTTTTTTTTTGAAACACATAGAGACATAAATTTTTTTTTAAGATAGTTGAAAGAAACTAGTTTCTAACACATAGCCTATGTATGTTAATGCAAGTGAAACGTCTTTAACGACATTGTAAATCTATGTTTCTATGTGTTTAAATATTATTTAAGTTTCGAAATCGCCTGATTAATGAAATCCAATTCTGAAGCTGATAAATCGAAATCCATTGTTTTTGCGTTTGAGATTGCTTGTTCTGCGTTTCTGGCTCCGGCTAAAACAATTGTAATTCCTTTTTGTAAAGTTGTCCAGCGTAAAACTAATTGCGAAATTGAAATGTGTTTTGCATTTGCCAATGAACTTAATTCTTCTACCAATGTTTTTACTTTTTGAAGATCGAATTGACCAAAATAGCCATTTCTATGGTCGTTATCTTTTAATTTACTGTTGGTGAAATATTTTCCGGTTAACAAACCTCTTTCCATCGGACTGTAAGCAATGATTCCGATATTTTCCTGAATCGTAAGCGGCACTAAATCGGTTTGAATTGCCTGATTCAGCATACTAAAAGGAACTTGATTTGAAGCTAACTGAATTGTTTTTTGTGCTTCTTTAATTTGTTCTGCATTGTAATTACTAACTCCGGCTGCTCTGATTTTTCCTTGTTGAATAAGGATTTCTAAAGCTTCCATAGTTTCCTGAATTGGAGTAGTGGAGTCTGGCCAGTGAATTTGCAATAAGTCGATATAATCAGTTTGAAGACGTTTTAAGCTTTCTTCAACTTCTTTTATTATGTTGTTTTTTGAAGCGTATTTATAGATTGGTAATTTTTTTCCGTTGTCATCGGCATCAAAAAAGAAATCGCCTTTTCCGTTATTGCTTCCGTCCCAAACCAAACCAAATTTGGTTAACAATTGTACTTTTGAACGATCTTGAGATTTTAAAGCTTCGCCAATCATTTCTTCACTTAAACCAAATCCGTAAAAAGGAGCGGTGTCGATTGTGGTTACGCCATGAGCGATTGAAGCGTGAATGGAGTCGATTGAATCTTTCTTTTCGTTTCCGCCCCACATGTTTCCGCCAATGGCAAATGCACCGTAAGTTATGGTTGATAATTCAAGTTCTGAGTTGCCTAATTTTCTATATTCCATGATGTTAAAATTGATGTCTTAAAATTATTTGACAAAATTATACCATTTTTTTAACTGTTAAATTGTATAAATTTGTCTTTTTTAGGTATATTTGCATACTGAATTAATTGCTGCAGATTATGAAAAAAGAAAATCTATATGAACCGTTTACAGTATCTTTTGAAACATTGGATGAATATCCGGATGTTGGAGATCGTCATAATTTCTTTGAATTGGTTTACATTTTGGGCGGAACAGGAACGCAGTGTATCAACAAAAATATTTTTGAATATGATGCCGGACATATGTTTTTATTAACGCCTGAGGATTGTCATAATTTTACAATTGAAACCGAAACGAAGTTTTTCTTTTTAAGGTTTAATGATATTTACTTGAAGAATTCCAGTCTGCAAAACGAAAATATTCAGCGTTTAGAATATATTCTGCAAAATGCTAATCATCAGCCGGGTTGTATTTTGAAAAATGATGCCGATAAATGTTTGGTGAAAGTGATGGTGGAAGCGATTATTCGTGAACATCAGGATAAGGATGTTTACAACCAGGAATTGATTCAGCAATTGGTCAATACGTTGATTATTATTGTAGCACGAAACATTGCGAAGTATTTACCGGAGCAGGTAAATATAGGTTCTGAGGCAAGAGCGATGGATATTTTACAATATATTCAAACTAATATTTATTATCCGGAGAAAATTAAAGCGGAATCTATAAGTGATTATTTCGGAATTTCGAATACGTATCTAGGCCGTTATTTTAAGAAACATGCCAGCGAAACGATGCAGCAATATATCAGCAATTATAAAACGAAGTTGATTGAGCATCGTTTACAATTCAGTGATAAGCGTATTAACGAAATTGCGTATGAATTTGGTTTTACGGATGAAAGCCATTTTAATAAATTCTTTAAAAAACAGAGAGGGAATAGTCCTTCGGAGTTTAGAAAAACGATTCGTATTAGTGCGTGATATGATGGCACGCGGATGACGCTGATTTAGACAGATTTTTTTATTTTTTTGCCACAGATTTAGAGGATTAAAATGATTTTTTAATCTGTATTATTTGGTTTTAAATCTTGAATCAAAAGCCATTCTGGCTGTACTTAAGACTTTAATTTTTGATGCGTCTTTATGTTGCGGATTTATCAAATAATTAAATTCCTGCGGTACAATACTGCTTGGAACTTTTAGAACTGCGGCTTCGTTATAATCTATAAAGTCGTCGCCAATTGTCTGGGTTATTAAAATAGGTGGTTTAGAATCCCAGTCTTCGGGTAAATCTTCCAGATGCACTTCTTGAATAGTGATTTCGTCCGGGATTTCAATTTCTACATAAAAACGATCGACAGGTAAGTCTTCACTTAAATCTAAATGAACTGAAACTTCGAGTGTTGCCAGGGCTCTGCTTTCTGCTGCATATACCATTCGGGTATTAAGGCTGTTCCAGCGATAACCTTCAGACATTGATGCGCCAATTCCCTTTAAAGTTGCTGCCAAGTATTTTTCTCTTTCAATTCTAAATACTATCATTATGCCAGGTTTCCGAATTCCAATCGATTCAAGCTGAATTTTACTTCGTTAATTCCTGTAATTGTATCTAGCATATTTTCTGGTGTATTTCCTCCAATAGACAGATTTGGTTTTTTTAGCCATCGTTGAAATTTTTCTTCTTCATCATTGAAAACCTCCAAACCGTAATCTATTAATTCATTAATTAAAATCACCAATTCGCTGTCTCTGCTGTCTAAAAGAAGATGCTCACTTTTCTTTTTGTTATAAGTTGTCTGCGGAATTCCAACAATTGTCAAAACTGATTTTACAGGATTGTTTAATCTTCTGCTGATGACTTCAATAGAATCATAGGGAATGCCTGATCTTATGACTTCAACGCGCTCAAGTTTATTGCCCCAGCTGTATTCTTTACCTCCAGAGTTTAAGGTAGATCTCTTAATTGAGATTACTTTTCCTGATGCATTTTCAATACTTCTTTTAGTATCAAAAGGTTCTGTTTTTTGTTTTATATTTTTCATAAGACAACTTATTTGCTGTAAAGATACAACAATTTTGTTGCACGATCAGAAAGTTGTTGAAAAATGTAAGCGTAATAGTCCTTCGGAGTTAGAAAAACGATTCGTATTAGTGCGTAAACACGAATTACACGAATTACACGAATTTGCACTAATTTTTTTTACCCACAGATTAAAAGGATTTTTAATTTGTGCTAATTCGTGGAATTTGTGTTTTAAATAATTTTCTTGATTACGCGTAGTTTGTGAGTGTGTTTGTTTAATTCTGGATTGTAAATTCCTGTGTGATCTAAACGGTCAATACGTACTTTTCCACTTGCGTGAATGATGTAATTATTCTCCATAATGATTCCAACGTGGATGATGTTACCTTCGTCGTTGTCAAAAAAGGCTAAATCACCAACTTCACTTTCTTCAATAAAACTTAAAGATTCTCCTTCGAGTGCCTGCTGTGACGCATCGCGATGAATTTTATATCCGTTTAGTTTGTAAACCATTTGTGTAAAACCGGAACAATCGATTCCGAATGGCGTTTTTCCGCCCCATAAATACGGAGCATTCAAATACATGAAAGCGGTATTTATTAATGCACTTTTTGGTTTTATACCGCTAGTTTTTGTTCCTTCAAAATCAAAATTAGAAGTATTGATTTCGTTGTTGTTCAGAAATGATAAAGATGCTCCAAGCGGAATTGGAAGTAATAGGTTGTTAGGTGCAGTGATGTAGTCAATCAAATCTGCATTCAAAATAATGGCTTCTTTGCTTAACTGATTATACTGTTCCTCAGAAATTATCTGATATTGTTTAGAATCTACCCAGCCTATATAATCATCAAACTGAATTTTTATTCGTGCCCACTGATTTTGGCGTTCTAAAATTTCGATGTGTTCGCCAAACAAAAGTTGTGTAACGATTTCACTTCTGTCACTAGGCTCAGATCGAACGGGTACTATGGCAAGATTGCAGATTCCGAACATTTAGATAATGTATTAGTTAAAAATTAGGAGTTATTAATTTTTAATAACTCCTAATGAAATATTATTTAAGCTCTTTCGATAACAATTGCAGATGCGCCGCCGCCGCCATTGCAGATTGCAGCAGCTCCGGTTTTAGCATTGTTTTGTTCTAAAACGTTTAGTAAAGTTACAATAATACGAGCTCCTGAACAACCCAGAGGATGTCCTAATGAAACTGCACCACCATTTACGTTTACTTTATCGTTATCTAGATTTAAGATTTTTGAATTGGCAAGTCCAACAACTGAAAATGCTTCGTTGAATTCGAAATAATCAACATCGCCAATTGCAATTCCTGCTTTGTTTAAAGCTTTTGGTAATGCTTTTGCCGGGCTTGTAGTGAACCATTTTGGTTCTTGTGCAGCATCGGCATAACCTTTTATGTAAGCTAAAGGTTTTAGACCTAAAGCAGTCGCTTTTTCTTCAGACATTAAAACTAAAGCAGCAGCACCGTCATTGATTGTTGAAGCGTTTGCAGCCGTAACTGTTCCGTCTTTTGTAAAAACAGCACTTAACGAAGGGATTTTATCCAATTTTACATTGGTATATTCTTCGTCTTTAGAAACAATAATTGGTTCTCCGCGTCTTTGCGGAACTTCAACTGGAACAACTTCATTGTCAAATTTTCCGGCATCCCAGGCTTTTGCGCTTCTTTCATAAGACTGAATAGCGAAATTATCTTGTTCTTCACGGCTGATGTTGTATTCAGTTGCACATAAATCAGCGCAAACTCCCATTGCGTTATTATCGTAAGCATCTGTCAAACCATCTTTTTGCATTCCGTCGAGCATTGTTGCAGGGCCAAATTTGTTTCCGGCACGCATTTGTACGTAGTGTGGAATTAAGCTCATGCTTTCCATTCCGCCGGCAACTACAATTTCTGCATCACCGCAGGCGATTGCCTGTGCGCCAAACATTACAGCTTTCATCCCAGAGGCGCAGACTTTGTTTACTGTTGTGGCAGCAACTTCTACTGATAATCCTGCAAAAAGGGCAGCCTGACGAGCCGGAGCTTGTCCAACGCCTGCCTGGATTACGTTCCCCATGAAAACTTCATCAACTAATTTTGGGTCTAGGTTAATTTTTGAAAGGGCTCCTTTTATGGCAGCAGCTCCTAATTTTGGTGCGGGTACGGTAGATAACCCTCCCATGAAACTTCCGATAGGTGTTCTAACGGCAGAAACGATAACAACTCTTTTGTTCATTTTCTGTTTAATATTAGTTAATGTAGCAAATTTACTCTTTATTTGAATAAATTCAAATTTTGCGTCAATTCGAATGGATTTTAAATTTAAGATCAATTTTTTGTTAATTCTATTTGTTTGATTGTGAAGTGTTTTAAAAAAAAGTTTGAAAAAAGATAAAAAAAAGCACAAAAATAGTTGTGAGAAATAGAATGTTGTTCTACATTTGCAACCGCAAAATAGGACACGTTTCCTTGAGCTTGGAGAGGTGCCAGAGCGGTAATGGAGCAGATTGCTAATCTGTCGACGGGTAACCGTCGCCAGGGTTCGAGTCCCTGTCTCTCCGCTTAATTTTTGCCTCGGGGTGTAGCGTAGCCCGGTTATCGTGTCCCGATTGAGATCGGGAAGACCACAGATACAAATCTATGTCTAATTCGGGGTGTAGCGTAGCCCGGTTATCGCGCCTGCTTTGGGAGCAGGAGGCCGCAGGTTCGAATCCTGCCACCCCGACTAAAACTTTAAGCGATAAAGTTTTAAAATAAATGGACGCATAGCTCAGCTGGATAGAGCACCTGCCTTCTAAGCAGGCGGTCGAAGGTTCGAATCCTTCTGCGTTCACGAAAAGCCACTCATATCGAGTGGCTTTTTTGTTTTTATACAATCCATCAATTTTATAAAAATTTTACTGAGGAGTTTGTTTTTTGGTAACTTGTTTATTTTGTTGATTTTAGAATTGTATTTTTATACTGCAAATTAAAATCTTAATCAATGGAATCTCTTATATTAAAATATAAAAGTTTAGGAATAGCTGATGTATTGCATTATGAGAAATTCAATTTAATTTCCATAAGTCATCATTCTACCAAAATTGAAGGTTCTACTTTAACAGAATTAGAAACTCAAATTCTGCTAGATGACGGTTTGACTCCAAAGGGAAAGCCTGTTAATGATACTTTAATGGTCACTGATTATTTTAAGGCACTACATTTTATTGTTGATAAAGCAAGAAATAAAACAGCAGTTACAAAAAAGTTAATAAAAGATATTAATTCTTTTGTGATGAAAAGTACAGGAGGAATCTACAATACTATTCTTGGAGAAATTGATGCTAGTAAGGGGATGTTTCGAAAAGGAAATGTTACAGCCGGGATTTCTTATTTTCCAAATTATGATAAGTTTGAAAGACTGACGAATGAATTGGTCTTGTCTATTAATTCACGAATGAATACTGATTTATCAATAGATGAAAAATTAAATTTATCTTTTGATGCCCACTTTAATCTTGTAAGCATTCATCCATTTTATGATGGAAATGGTAGAACTTCTCGTTTGATAATGAATTATATTCAGGCTTTTTATGAGCTTCCTTTAGCAATTGTAAATAGTGAGGATAAACAAGAATATATTCAGGTTTTGATTGATACAAGAGAAAAAGAAGATATTAAAATTTTTAGAAACTTCATGAAAAAGCAATATGAAGAATATCTTTTAAATGAAATAAAAAAATTCGAAGACAGCTTTTCATCAAAATCAAATAAAGGATTTAGTTTTCTTTTTTAAAATGAATTTATAGAATATCTGTTTTGATTGGGATAGTCGAAGGTTCGAATTCTTCTGCGTTTACGAAAAGCTACTCAAATCGAGTGGCTTTTTTGTTTTGGTATATTTACTTAAAAGTGCTTTTTGTATAAAAATTTGTACATATTTTTAATAGTATAAGCAAAAAAGTCCCACCGAAGCAGGACTAAAGATTTTCATCTACGGCATATAGCCTTATTGTGATAAGATTAAAGATTAGAAATTTTAATCAGTCACAAATATATAGAAAAAATATTCTGGTTAGAAAAAGGAAAACCGTAATTGTCTTAATTTTTTTTATAGTAAATTCCATGCAGATTAAATTTTAATAACTATGGCAAAAATTTTAGGATTAGATTTAGGGACTAACTCAATAGGTTGGGCGTTAATTGATGATAAGTTAAATAAGATTTTAGGAATAGGAAGTAGAATATTTCCAATGGGTGTAGAAAATCTTGGCGATGGTGATAACGAAATGTCTAAAAATGCTAGTAGAACTGGAGCAAGAGGAGTCCGACGCCAATTTTTTAGAAGAAGATTAAGAAAGAAAATTTTACTTCAAAAACTTTCTGAAAATAAGATGTGTCCAATGGATGCTAAAGATTTTGAAGATTGGAAAAAAACAAAATTATTTCCAACTGAAAAGCTGGCAAAATGGTTTGCATTAAATCCGTATGAACTTCGACAAAAAGCTTTAAATGAAAAATTATCATTAGAAGAAATTGGCAGGATTTTTTATCATTTAATTCAAAGACGTGGATTTTTGAGTAATAGCAGAAAAGGAGGTAATGACGATGGGGCTATTTTTAAAGGGAATGCAAAGGAAGGAAAAATAGGAATTGATGATACGTTAGAAAGTATTGAAGGGAAAACATTAGGTTCTTATTTATATGAAATATACCCAAAACAGAACCAACCTTTTCAGGATGGCTTGGAAAGAATTAGAAATAGATATACAACTCGTAAAATGTATGTTGACGAATTTGAATTGATATGGAGTAAACAAGCACAATTCTATTCAAATTTAAATGAAGAATTGAAAACTTTATTTGGAGGAAGAAAACTGGATGGTTACAAAGAAGATGGAGTTTTATTTCATCAACGGCCATTGCGCTCGCAAAAACATTTGGTTGGCAATTGTTCTTTTGAGCCAACGAAAACTAAATGTCCAATAAGTGCTATTCCTTTTGAAATGTTCAGAATTTATCAATGGGTAAATACAGTTGAATATAATGGAAAGAAGATTGCTCAGGAAGAAAAAGATAAAATAATTGAGCAATTATTATCATCCGATAAAATTGAGTTTAAAAAATTACGAAAAGCGATTGGTAAAGAAAGTGCTGAGTTCAAATTCAATTATAAAGATGATGATAAAATTGTTGGAACATATACTATTTCTAATCTGTCAAATAAAAAATTCTTCGGTAAAAAATGGTTTGATTTTTCAGATAAAGAACAAGAAGATATTTGGCATGTTTTATATTTTTTTGACAGTAAATCAAATCTTAAAGAATATGCTGTTAAAAATTGGAATTTTACAGAAGAACAAGCTGTTGCAATATCAAAATTTAATGTAAAAGATGGTTATGCAAGTTTGAGCAGAAAAGCAATAGGAAGTATTTTGCCATTTATGCAACAAGGATATATGTATGATGTTGCTGTTGTAATGGGAGGAATTAAAAATGCTTTTGGCGATAGTTGGCAAAATGATACTGTTGAAAATAATCAAAAGCAATTAGATTTAATTGATAATGTTGAAGGAATTGTCAGATCAAAAACTTCTGGAGGTTTTATAGATATAGTAAAAGATTTACTTCGTAAAGAGTTTGGATTTAACGAAAAACAATTAAAAAAACTCTATCATCATTCTGCGACAATTGATGTAGCAGCATTGTTAGAAAAATTGCCTGTTGGCAAAGAAGCCGATAAGGAAATTCAAGCTATTAGAAATCCTATAGTTATTACTGCATTGTTTGAATTGCGGAAGCTTGTTAATGAATTAATTGATGAATATGGGCAATTTGATGAAATAAAAGTAGAAATGGCTCGTGATTTAAAAATATCTAAATCACAACGAAATAAAATTCGCAGAGATCAAAAACGATTGGAACGAGAAAATGATAGAGTAAAAAAGGAAGTAGAAAAATACACAAGAGTTTCTCACGATAATATTTTGAAATTTAAACTTTGGGAAGAGTGTAAACAGACTTGTGCATATACAGGTATTCCAATTCCTATTGCTAAATTATTTACAGGTGAAGTTCAAATAGAGCATATCCATCCTTGGAGTCGTTCGCTAAACGATAGTTTCAATAATAAAACATTGTGTTATGCGGATGAAAATAGACGAAAAGGAGATAAAACACCTTTTGAATTTTATGGAAATGATGAATCTAATTGGTCAAGTATTAAAGAAAGAGCATTGAAATTATTTTCTGATACAAAAGAATATCCAAATGCATATCAAAAATTCAAACGATTTGTACAACAAAAGTTTGATGATGACTTTTCTTCAAGACAATTAAATGATACACGATTTATAAGCAAGGAAGCTAAAAATTATTTGACTCAAATATGTAATAAAGTATCAGTTTTTCCAGGGCAAATGACTGCAAATCTGCGTCAGAAATGGGGTTTAAATACTGTTTTAAATGATGAGAATGCTAAAACGCGTGAAGATCATCGTCATCATGCAATAGATGCTTTGGTTATGGCTTGTGGCAAGGCCAGTTATTTGCAAGAATTATCAAAATGGAATCGTTATAATAGAAATTATGATTTAAAAGATTTTCCTATGCCATGGGAAACATTTCGTTTTGATGCGGAAAAAGCAGTTGATAAAATATTGATTTCTCATAAAAGACTAAATAATATTGTAACCATTAGAACACATAAAGTAGAAAAAAATGGAAAAACATATATCAATAAAGGAGTTGCTGCACGAGGTCAATTACATAAAGAAACGGTTTTTGGAAAACGAAACTTTAATGGAGAAGAAGCATTTCACGTTAGAAAAACAATAGATAGTTTAACCACCGAAAAGCAATTAGAAAAGGTAGTTGATGAAACCATTAAAGAATTAATACATAAAAGAATTCAAGAATTAGGAGGATTTGTAAAAGGATCCATTCCTTTAAATACATTTTTTATTGTTGATGAAAATGGAATTAAACAACCGCAAATATTTTTGTCTAACAAAAATGGAAGTCCAGTTCCTGTTTTAAAAATAAGAATGAAAGAAAATATAGGTGGTGCTGAGCAGTTAAAAGATAATCTAAATCAATGGGTAAATCCAAGAAATAATCATCATGTATTAATTTATAAAGATGAAAAAGGAAATTTAAAAGAAGAGGTAGTTACATTTTGGACTGTTGTAGAAAGAAAAAGAAAAGGATTTCCAACTTATCAATTGCCAGCAGATGGAAGTAAAATAATTACCACTTTGCATATTAATGATATGTTTTTATTAGGATTAAATGAAGATGAAATTAATTGGGAGAATCCTGATTTTGATTTACTAAAAGAACATTTGTATCGAGTGCAGAAATTGTCATCTAAGTTCTATGAATTTCGACAAGGTTCACAAGCATCGATTCAAAATAATTTTTTGCCATTTTACAGAAGAATCACTGGTTATGGAGAAGGAATAGGAGGTTGGTTAACTCACAATCCGATAAAAGTAAAAATTTCAGTTTCAGGAAAAATTTCAAAATATAATTTTATTTAAAAATTTGGTGTAAATTTACACCAATTGAAATTATTGTTATGACACGACAAAGTATATCCTTAACTGCACCTAATGAAGAGTGGTTAAAAAATCAGGTTAGTAAAGAAGAATTTAGTAGTAAAAGTGAAGCTATTAACTATTTGATTAAGCAAGCTCGTTCACAAGATGAATATTATGAGTTTGTGAGGGCTAAAATAGATAAAGGAGAAAAAAGCGGTTTTGTAAAAAAACAAACTAGAGAAGAAATGTTATCAGAATTCAAAAAAGATCTGCCTAATGTATAGCTATTATTTAAGTAGCGAAGCCAAAGAAGATTTAAGAAGAATTTATTATTATGGGGTTGGTAAGTTTGGCGTTAATCAAGCGGATAACTATTTTAATATGTTTTATGATTGTTTTGATAGAATAGAGGGAAATCCTTTTTTATTTCCATCAGCCGACCACATCAAGAAAGGATATCGGTATTGTGTTTGTGGTGTTGATACTATTTACTATCAAATCAATGGGAATAAAAGGATAGAGATTATTACCATTATTGGAAGACAAGATTTTGATAGTAGTTCTTTGACATAAGCAATTCAAATCTTAAACATCCAAACCACAACGGAAAGGTATGGCATTCACCCAGTAGGAATACCATACCTTTCCGTTGTGGTTTGATTAAAGATTAGAAAACACGATATTTCTATAGCCATTTTAAGGTAATTTCATTATGTTGTGGTTTGATTAAAGATTAGAAAACACGATATTAACATTTATTGGATATATTTTTAATCAAAAGTTGTGGTTTGATTAAAGATTAGAAAACACGATATTTCAATCAATTTATTAAATTCTGTCCAGTCTGTTGTGGTTTGATTAAAGATTAGAAAACACGATATTAATTGAAACAGTATTATTTTATCAAAGCGGTTGTGGTTTGATTAAAGATTAGAAAACACGATATTAGGATCCGGGACACACGACATGTAATACTGTTGTGGTTTGATTAAAGATTAGAAAACACGATATTTATCCTATAAAGTAATGTTCGAGATAGACAGTTGTGGTTTGATTAAAGATTAGAAAACACGATATTCCCTTTTACTTTTAAAGTTTCAGGATCACAGTTGTGGTTTGATTAAAGATTAGAAAACACGATATTCAAACGTAACTGAATTTATGCTTTGGGATGGTTGTGGTTTGATTAAAGATTAGAAAACACGATATTGGAACAATGCAATTAGTTGAAGAAACTATGTTGTGGTTTGATTAAAGATTAGAAAACACGATATTTATCGAATAACATTCCAATTCTTATAGATGGTTGTGGTTTGATTAAAGATTAGAAAACACGATATTTGAACTTGCACAACTTATTACTAAAAACAGTTGTGGTTTGATTAAAGATTAGAAAACACGATATTCAAAAGGCCTTACACCAAAACTTTCTTTATGTTGTGGTTTGATTAAAGATTAGAAAACACGATATTTCGTTGTTTTTTATTGATGTTCTCATTGTTGTTGTGGTTTGATTAAAGATTAGAAAACACGATATTGCTTACAAAGAATTACGCTTACAACAACATGTTGTGGTTTGATTAAAGATTAGAAAACACGATATTTGGAATATTTTTATAATTTTACAGTCTAACGTTGTGGTTTGATTAAAGATTAGAAAACACGATATTTATTTTATCATTTATCCAACCGTATTTATTGTTGTGGTTTGATTAAAGATTAGAAAACACGATATTAAAAATCAAAGTCAAACTTTTGATTATATGGTTGTGGTTTGATTAAAGATTAGAAAACACGATATTCCTCCATAAATTATGAAGCATAAAACAATAGTTGTGGTTTGATTAAAGATTAGAAAACACGATATTTAACTTAAAAAATGCAACATAACCTATTAGTTGTGGTTTGATTAAAGATTAGAAAACACGATATTGATAAATCATTAAAGTATTCATCCCAGTCAGTTGTGGTTTGATTAAAGATTAGAAAACACGATATTGACGATATAATGCTCCGTCATGCACGTATAGTTGTGGTTTGATTAAAGATTAGAAAACACGATATTGAAAAATATAAATCCCTTGACCTGAGTCTGTTGTGGTTTGATTAAAGATTAGAAAACACGATATTCAGATTCAAAAACCACTTGAAGAGGGATCTGTTGTGGTTTGATTAAAGATTAGAAAACACGATATTATAGTTTAATTAGTGCTTAAATCGGTTATTGTTGTGGTTTGATTAAAGATTAGAAAACACGATATTCTTTTCGTACTTTATATCATACAATTCAGGCGTTGTGGTTTGATTAAAGATTAGAAAACACGATATTTGAGCGGCTTATTTAATCTATCATAGAAATGTTGTGGTTTGATTAAAGATTAGAAAACACGATATTCTGTTGATTAATTCCCGTAGCCCCGGCCGTGTTGTGGTTTGATTAAAGATTAGAAAACACGATATTCTAGATATAGATTACTTATACCTTTATCTAGTTGTGGTTTGATTAAAGATTAGAAAACACGATATTAAGCAAAACCGATAAAACAAACCACAAACGGTTGTGGTTTGATTAAAGATTAGAAAACACGATATTACAGGTTTGTTGTTGGTGTAATCCCATATTGTTGTGGTTTGATTAAAGATTAGAAAACACGATATTTCTTCCGGCAAATGAGAGCCATTCTCAAGGTTGTGGTTTGATTAAAGATTAGAAAACACGATATTTTTCTTTGTTTGAAAATTTATCACCAGCCAGTTGTGGTTTGATTAAAGATTAGAAAACACGATATTTGTGGAATTTTTAACGTCTTTTGCTGTTATGTTGTGGTTTGATTAAAGATTAGAAAACACGATATTATAACCTGCTATTTCGATACGATAGTCTTAGTTGTGGTTTGATTAAAGATTAGAAAACACGATATTAAGATAAAACGAACATTATCGCCTTTTCCTGTTGTGGTTTGATTAAAGATTAGAAAACACGATATTAAATGAAAAAATATATAAATGAAGCTGAAAGTTGTGGTTTGATTAAAGATTAGAAAACACGATATTATTTTACCGTCGTGTTTCATTTTGATCTTAGTTGTGGTTTGATTAAAGATTAGAAAACACGATATTTTTGTTCTGCCATCTGAACTAACACCCGAACGTTGTGGTTTGATTAAAGATTAGAAAACACGATATTAGTTGGCTTGTTTCCTTCTGATATATAATGGTTTAGATTCGAATATCGTTTAAAAAAATGTCTCTTTTATGGTTTGATAACCCATAATTGAGGCATTTTTTCTATTACAGGGTTTAGTGAATAAGGTTTTAGTCTATGAGACTTATTGAAGATTATAAAGCAATATTAAAATAACTCTAATTGTGTAGGTTGAGGTGCAGAAGGTAAGGCTGCTTTTCCCCAAAAATTCAAAATATTACCAAATTGTTTATCAGTTATTCGAAGTACACTTACTTTTCCTAAAGGTGGTAATAGTTTGTGGATTCTCTTTTCATGGACATCAGCGCTTTCACTGCTTGCACAGTGGCGTACATAAACAGAATATTGCATCATTGAAAATCCATCTTTCAATAAATTGTTTCTAAATCCAGATGCATTTCGTCTGTCTTTTTTTGTTTCTGTGGGGAGGTCAAAAAAAACAAACAGCCACATTATTCGATATCCGTTAAGCTCCATAATGCAGGATATTTAATTTTTTTTCGATTTCCTGTAAAACATTGTTGGAGTGAACTGGCAGTCTTTTGTAAAGCAACCATTAAAGGACTTTTCTCATCTTTAAAATAAACCGTTCTGGTTAATATTTGTAATAACTCTGCCTTAATAACAGTGTTTAATTCTTGTTCATCAAAACGCTGCATGATATCAAAGACTTTTTCATCTACGATAGGACGAAAAGGTTCCATAATATCGTCGGCAAGGGCAAAAGCATTGTATTTACTTTTGTGATGGATTCCTAATGTATTCAGCAGCCCGCTTCCAGAAAGAGCTCTTGCAGTTGCAGCTCTTAAAATTGCATAACCATAATTCAGAAAATTATTAGGGTAGTCACCATATCGTTCTCGTTTTATCCCATCAAATTCTAAATTTGGCTGAGGGAAATATTTCCAGTATTGCTGCGCTGCAACTCCTTCCATATTAGATGAATCCCCGCTTAATACTTTACTGGCCAGAAATACAAAACTATTTTTGGAATTAGTTATTTTTTCGAGTAATTGGCCTTGGTTTTTAATTTTTTCAATTATAGTTTGCTGCCATAACTGCTTTTTTAACGGTATAGAAGCATCAATTTGATTTTTGAATATTTCCTGTTGAATATGATGACTGTTAAGATTTAAAAGCATTCCGTTAGGGAGGTGATTCTTTCCGCAGATAATAATAGAAGTATTGTTATCAACAAGTAAATTCATAGCAGGAATACTGAGGTAGATTTCATTATGATCAAGTATAAGAAAGCCAATATCCTCAATAGGAATAGTGCTCTCTTTCATTTCTGATTTTAGTACTAATTGATTATTTTTTACAGTTATCGAAAACTTGTTTTCAATTAAAATAGATTTTTTTAGCATAAATTTAATTTGAAATTATAAATAATCGTTTCCTCTGCCTAAATATGCATATTTAAATTATTTGTATAAAGTTCGGCTTTAAAGAAATGTTGTTTTTACGGTTTTCCATAATTTACGATTTTAGTTTCAATATTAATAGAAACAAAACCTGGCGATAAAGAAGAAAAATTCGTCTTTGTAACTTTAGCAGCAATTGAAAAAAGGAACGAGAGTTAAGTGATATGAAAGAAAACTTACTGTAATTAAACAAAATTGAATAGGCAAATGAAATAAAAAAGACAGTTTTAAATTACATATTGATACATTTCTTAGATTTGTATAACCACTCAAAAACTTTTAATCATGCCGGTAATTGAACAATCAGAATATAATTTTCCTTCTATTATTCATCGCAACAGGCACGTTTCGACTATTTATGCTGCGTTGTTTAAAAAGTTTGATGTTCCAGGATACACAAGGGAAAAACTGGAATTGAATGACGGTGATTTTATCAATATTGATTTTCTTATAAATGATCCAAAAAAAGCAGTAATTCTGTGTCATGGTTTAGAAGGTGATTCCCGAAGAACGTATAATAATAGCTGCGCGGCTTATTTTCAGCAAAAAGGATTTTCTGTTTTCGCATGGAATAACCGTACCTGCGGAGGAGAAATGAACCGCCTTCCGAGACTGTATCATCACGGAGCAGTTGATGATCTGGATGAGGTGGTTCAGTTTGTTTTGCGAAAAGGATTTGAAGATGTTTATATGATTGGATATTCAATGGGAGGTGTTCAGCTTCTGAATTATTTTGGATGGACAAAAATCGATGAACGCATAAAAGCCGGAGTTTCTATTTCTGTGCCAACGCATATTGCAACAAGTGCCGAGATATTGAAACAAGGCTTTAACAGGGTATATTTAAAGAATTTTACAATTGATATTAAGAAAAAGCTGAAATACAAAGCGGCACAATTTCCTGATTTTATAAACCGTGATCAAATTGATAAAATTACTTCTTTTGATGAGGTTGACCAATATTTTACAGCACCGCTGCACGGATTTGCAAGTCGTGACGATTATTACCAGCGAGTTTCTCCTGAATTTTCACTTAAAAATATTACTACTCCGGTTTTAATTATTAATTCTTTAGATGATCCTTTTTTAGGTGAAAGATGTTATCCAAGAGCCATAGCGCAAGAAAGCGAATATGTTTATCTGGAAACGCCAAAGTATGGCGGGCACTGTGCTTTTCCGCTGCGAAACTCAACGTATTCTTATGCAGAAAAAAGAGCGTATAAGTTTTTTAAATCTTATAGAACTACGGAGAATAGTAAAACGGAATATTAGTAATTTCTTTTTTGAGTCATTTCCAGTAAATTTTCCATACTATCCGGAATCATATATAATAACAGATTGTCTGAAGTTGTTGGAAGCCCCTCATAGGAAACGGCGCCCAAATACTGCTCGGCAAAATCAAAACTATATACCTGCCAGTTCTGCGTGTTTTTTACCAGTTTAAATTCTAAATTGTGCTGTCCGTCTGTGCAGGGAATATATTTAAAATCTTCATCAATTCCTTTTCCTAATGCTTTCACAAAAGCTTCTTTGCGTGTCCATAACGTATAAAACATGGTTTTTTTATCATCAGCATTCTGAATCATTGACCTTTCGTGATCGTCAAAGATATCCGGAAGCAGGTTTGTGAATTTAAAATCGTTAGATAAAAATTCAATATCCAGCCCCACTTTTTTATGTGAAACCGCTATCGCCGCATAATCTTCCGAATGCGAGATATTGAAGTGCAGCCACGGGTGTGAGGCTAGATATGGTTTTTTATTAAAGTCATAATCAAGATGAATATTTTTTATATCTGATTTTGTGTAAGCTCCTAAAATAAGTTTTAAAATCGATCTGTATATAATGAATCGGTCCCGGTCTATTTCCTTATAAAAACGTTTTGCTTTTTTGAGTTCAGGTGAATTTAGAAACTGCGATAAATTAGATTTAAGCTCAATGAAACTGGGCAGATAAATACTGTAAATGATGATGTCACTAGTATCTAAAGAATATTCTTTACCAGAAACCAATGTAGCGCCCTTTATATCCGAAAAAGAGATAAAGAGCTTAGATGTTTTCATTTTTTTCATCTAAGATGTCTTGAAGTAATCTCGCTAAAAATATATCATTTGGCGGGGCTACAATGTCTAAATGATTCCCAGAGATATTATGAATAGTTACGCCTCCCAGCGCAGCCTTTTTCCAGCCAAGATGTGTAGGGTCAAGTCTGTAATTAATGTCATCTTTAGAGCGAAATAAATCGACTTCAAAGTTTTGCGGTTTAAGGTGATAACGATCTACAATTTTTTTAACCATGCTGTCAGCTTCTATAAACTCTTTAAGCGCCAGTTCTTCTTGTTCGGTCATTTCATCTTTTTTACCAAAATGTCTTTTCAGGATATATTCTTTTTTTCCGTTAATACGCATTTTAAAAGCTTTCCAGCTCAATAACATTTCTTTTAAAAAATCTAACCTTCTATGCGTAATATCAAAGTATCTAACGAGTTGTTTACGTCTGTAACTTCCATAATAATAAGAAGAGTCCACATAAGAATCCAGTAATGCTGTTAAGCTTACTTTTCGTCCTTGTTCCTTTAATTGACGCGTCATTTCGAAAGCCACAATTCCGCCAAAAGAAAAACCAGCCAAAGCATAAGGCCCTTTTGGATTTACTTTTATAATAGCATCAATATAATGAGCAGCCATAGCTTCAATGGATTCGTACCAACCATCAAAACCTTTGGGTTTAATACCCTGAATGGCATAAATAGGCTGATCTTCATCAAAGTGTTTACTCAAATTGATAAAATTTAAAACATTAAGCCCAGCTCCGTGAATGATAAAAAGAGGCACTTTATTTCCGCTTGGGCTTATAGGAACTAAACAATCAGAATAAATTTCGGTACCCGTATTCAGCAGTTTTGCAAATTTCTCAACAGTCGAATATTTAAATAATGCCGATAGAGGAATTCGTATACCAGTATATTTCTCTATTTCGATCATGACTTTTACTCCTTTAATGGAATGTCCTCCCATTTCGAAGAAATCACTAAAAATATCGATATTCTCTAAACCAAGGCTTTCTTTCCAAATAGCAGCCACAATATTTTCTTCTTCTGTGCGGGGAGCAGTATATTCAAGTATTTTGCTTGTTTTATATTGTGATAATGCTTTACGATCTATTTTGCCGTTAAGCGTTGTTGGTATTTTATCCAATAAATTAAAATCATGCGGCATTAATTGTGCAGGCAAACGTGCAGCCAAAGTTTCGCGCCATAAAGGGATTTGAATTTCGGCATCCTCTATACGGGAATCAGGAACAACATGAGCTATAAGAAAGTTTTCATTAGCTAATACAACAGCATATTTTATACCGTCAAGCTGCAGCAATGCGTGTTCTACCTCACCGGGTTCAATACGCTGTCCTCTAATTTTAACCTGTTGATCCAGACGTCCTAAACATTCTATTTCATTGCTTGGAAGTAATCTTCCTAAATCACCTGTACGATAAATGATGTCGTCTTTATTAGTAGAAAAACCGTTTTTAATAAATTTTTCTGAGGTAAGTTCAGGTCTGTTCCAATATCCTTTTGCAACACCATCACCGCCTATGGCAATTTCACCAACCTTACCCGGAGCCACAAGCTGTCCTTGTTCATCAATGATATAAATTTGTGTATTGGCAATAGGCTTACCAATAGTTATTAAAGTATCATCGGCTTTTACTTGTTTTACAGCAGAATATATCGTGGTTTCCGTTGGCCCATAAACATTCCACAGTGTATTACATTTACTTGTAAGTTCTCTGGCAAGATCTGCTGGCATTGCCTCACCGCCGCATAATGCCTTAAGCGGTAAAGGTTCATCCCAGCCAGAATCCAAAAGCATGGACCAGGTTGTGGGAGTAGCTTGCAGAAAACTAATATTTCCCTTTTTTACTAATTCAAGTAAAAGTCGTCCATCTCTGGCAGTTTCCTGATCCGCAAGTATTAAAGTTGCACCTATAGTGAGCGGTAAATACAGTTCCAGACCAGCAATATCAAAAGAGATAGTAGTAATCGAAAGCAATCTGTCGTTTTTACTAATACCGGGTTCTAAAGTCATACTACAAAGTAGGTTAACTAAGTTTTTATGCGTTATAGGAACGCCTTTTGGATTACCCGTTGATCCAGAGGTGTAGAGTATATACGCCATATTATCAGGACTCACAACAGAAGATAACGGCGATGCATCATAATGGTTTAAGGATTCCATAGCATCTTCTATAAAAAGCGTTTGCGGCCATGATGGCAAGGATGCAAATAATGTTTTACTGGTCAATAAAACTTTTGCTCCAGAATCAGTAAGCATAAATTCTAAACGGCCTTTAGGATATTCAGGATCCAGCGGAAGATAAGCCGCACCACACTGCATTATGGCTAACAAACTATAAAGCAGTTCCGGACTGCGCGAAACAGAAACAGCAATAATATCTCCGGACTGAACGCCTTGTGCTTTTAAATAATGGGCTAATTGATTTACTTTTTGGTGTAACTCCAGATAAGTAGTTTTTGTTTCATGAAATTCTAAGGCTATGTTGGTTGGCGTAAGTTCAGCTTGTTTTTTTAATAACTCGGTTATGGAAACATCCGGATAAGATATTTCAGTATTATTTAGAGCTTCATAATCAGCTAAATAATGACTTCCAAGGATGTCTGATAAAGGCTTATCTGCACCAGTTATTAATTTATGGATGATATCTTCAAAGGTATGCATCATTTGATTGATCGTTTCCGGCTTGAATAAAGTAGTATTATAAGACCATTGAAATATAGGCCCTTTTTTGGTTCTAAAAATATGAAGCTGAATTTCAAAAGTTGCATATTCTCTCGGGTTAACCTTAAATTCATGGGAAAGTTCCGCAAATGAAAAATCGCTTTCTATATCCCGATTCATATCGGCTGTTAATACAGCTGGCACCAAAGGAATTCTGGAAGAATCTCTGGCAATAGCCAAACTTTTAAGAAGATGTCCAAAACTTACCTGCTGATTTTCGTAGGCATCAAATAATTGTGAATTTCTTTGTTTTAAGTATTCTAAGAAAGTAATATCGGGATTAATTTTACTGCGTAAAGGAAGCAGGTTTGCACAATCCCCAATCAATTGTTTCATGCCATATAATGTATTTCCCGATGAAGGAAACCCAACAACTAAATCATTCTGACCCGTGATTTTGCATAAAAAAACTTCAAACGCAGCAAGCAAAGTGGTAACTAAACTGCAATTAACACTTATGCCTATATTTTTTAAGGAATCGGTCATGGTATTATCAAAAGGAAAATCAATACGATTGCTATTATAAGTTCGCAAAGAAGGTCTTGGATAATCCAGTGGTAATTCGATTGTAGGAGTCGATTCTTTATAAATAGTAAGCCAAAAATTTTCCTGCTGTTTGTGTTCATTCGTTTCCATAAATGAATTCGCTTTTTCGGCATATTCGCTAAAGCGTTCCGGATTTGGAAGGTTTGTTTTTTTGTTTTCTACAGAGGCAGAATAAAGTATACCAAGTTCTTCTAATATGATATCGACGCTTAGTCCGTCTCCAACAATATGATGAATGGTTAAAGTTACCAGATATTCAAATTCGTCAATTTTAACCAAATTAACTTTGAATAATGGGCCGTTAACAAGATCAAAAAGTGCATTTACTTCTTCTTTCACTAAAGCTTCTATCGAAAGTTCTTTTTCAGCTGTATTTAGGTCTGAAAAATTATTATGTGAAATTTTAAAATCAATATCGCTGTAAATACACATATAGTGTCCGTCTGGACTAAAAACGGCTCTCAAGCATTCATGACGCTGCACTAAAGTTTTTACGGCCTGTTCAAATGTGTCTATTATTAAGTTGCCTTTCAATTTAATAGAAACAGACAGGTTGTACGCCTTATTAGCATCACTGCCTCCAAAAATACAATCTGACCATATTTCCTGCTGTGAATTTGTGGTTTGAATTACTCTTTCAATTTCAGGTAAAAACGGATTAAATTGAACTTCAGTTTCAGTTTTTATTTGAGATTTATTTTTCATTGTTATCATAATTCTATTTTTAAAAGTAATTGCACAGTTTTTAAATTGACAATCTGAATTATTAATTATGTTTATCTGACTCTAATAACATCGTTTTATTAAACTTTCCTTTTTGAACAGGATCTTCAATAAACCATGCCGGATTTCCGTTTTCGTCCCGTCCCAGTTTACTGCCATGAATAGGAGGTTCGTTTGCCATTATGGTATATTTCTTTTCTTCAGAATTAGTTTCAAGAAACAGCTGTCCGTTTATTTTTGAAAGGTCAAAAGCTTTTTCTTTTTTATGAGCGCCATTCGATCCGTTTGTGCCGACTCGATTTTCAGGATTAAATGTAAGGGCATCAAAATGTTTTACTTTTAAATTGACGAATGAAGTACTTCCGTTTGCAGATGAACTTTGAAAACCTTGCAGTTGATCTACTTTTTGGCTCAAAAGCTGAATTTGCTGGATAATTTGTTCTAATGAAGTTTGATTTTGATTTACTGATAATGGAGCTTCATTTGTTAAAACAGAAGGCAGAACAGTTTGGTTAGAAACAATTTCGGTTTCTTTAATTTCAACTTCATTTTCTTCAGGAAGATTTAAATCAATATAATCTGCCAAAAGCAATGGAGTAGGATATCCTTCATTGAGTTGTCTAAAAGTGATAGGTAAATCAAATTCTTTTTTCAGTCTTCCTGATAATTGAGTGAGCGATAAAGAATCCAATCCTAATTCCAGGAAAGTAATAGAAGCCGAATCAGGATCATAAGTTATGCCCGACGCTTCTCTTATAATTTCTGAAATTCTAACTGATATAGATTCCTTTCTTGATTCTTTTGTTGTAGCAGGAACACTTTCTGTTTCTGCTGAAATGGCTATATTCGGAATTATATCAGAAACTGTACTTTTTTGAACTATGGTTTCAATAACATTTAAAGGCTCAATCCAGCACGGTTTTCGATCAAAAACATAACCCGGTAATTCTATTTTTTGTCTTTGCTGTTCGTTGTAGAAAGATTTCCAATCTGGGCTTATTCCTTTTGCCCATAATTCACCAACAGTATTTAATAAAGTCGAATATTCATTGTCTTGTTCTTCTTTAGGAAAATTGATGCTCGAAAAAGCAGGTATAACTTTACCAGCCGCCTGCTGACGTGCCAGCGTAATAAGGGTTTGACCCGGGCCTACTTCTAATAAGATATAATCTTCTAATTCAAATGCAGTATCCATTGCATCGGCAAATCGTACCGTATTTTTTAAATGGCTAACCCAATAACTTGAACTTGTGGCTTCTGTATCTGTAAGCCAGGTTCCGGTTGCTGTTGAAATAATAGGAAGCCTCGGAATACTTAGTTTTATTTTTTCTATTTCATCTTTAAAAGAATCTAAAATTGGTTCCATCATAAAGGAGTGAAAAGCATGACTGGTAAGAAGCAGTTTGTTTGGAATATCCTGCGCATCCAATTCCTGATTAAATAAGGCAATATCCTCTTTTGTACCCGAAGCCACACAAAACTGACTTGAATTTATGGCAGCTACAGAAAGTGTATCAGGAATCAGTTCATATAATTTTTCTACCGGAACACGTACCGCTAACATTGATCCGCCGGGAAGTTCGCTTATCAATTTCCCTCTAATGGCAACAATATGAAGGGCATCTTTTAAACTCATAATTCCGGCTAAATGTGCTGCTGCAAATTCACCAATACTATGACCGCAAAGAAAAGTAGGTTTTATTCCCCAGCTCATCCATAACTGCGCCAGTGCATATTCTGTAACAAACAAACTTGGCTGCGTTAAGCGGGTATCTTTTAAGCGTGCTTCGGCCTCAGGCGAATTTGTTTTTGGATAAAGGATTTCGCGGATATCTAATTTTAAATCCTCCATCAGCAATTCGGCACATTTGTCTACGGCTTCACGATATACTTTTTCGTTATCATAAAGCGTTTTTCCCATTTGCAGATACTGTGCGCCTTGTCCCGGAAACAGAAATCCCATTTCACTAGGAACACTTTTTAATATGGAAGATTTAGTACTTTTTGCTTTTAAGGAAATTAATTTTTCGACCGCATCATCTGTAGAATTTGTTACCAAAAAGCTGCGTTGATTAAAACCCTCTCTCGTAATATTCAATGAATAAGCAATGTCTGCTAAAGGAATATTTCTTGATTTATCAATAAAATGACCCAATGCGTTTTCATAACCTAATAAACTGTTTTGGCTTTTTGCAGACCACATTAATAATTGAAGCGGTCGGCTAGCTGAAGAGGGTAAAGGTTCTGCTGTATATTCTTCAACAATGGCATGAACGTTTGTGCTGCCAATTCCGAAAGAACTTACACCGGCTCTTCTGATGCTGTCCGTTTCCCATTCAATTAATTTATTATTGATGTAAAAAGGACTGTTTGCAAAATCTATATTTGGATTGGGTTCGTTGAAATTAACCATTGGCGGAATCTGTTTATGGCGCATGGCTAATAATACTTTCATTAAACCCGCAACTCCGGCAGCCGCGGTGGTATGTCCCATATTGCTTTTTATAGAACCTAAAGCGCAATAATTGTTTTTTTCCTGTTTGCCATAGGCTATTTTAAGTCCTTCTATTTCTATTGGATCTCCTACGGGAGTTGCAGTTCCGTGGGCTTCCATATAGCTGATTGAGGAGGGGGATATTTGGGCATCATTAAAAGCATTTATAATTGCTCCGGCCTGACCTCGCGGACTTGGTGCCATAAAACTACCTTTGTCTCCGCCGTCATTATTTACTCCAACTCCTTTAATTACGCCGTATATAATATCGCCATCTTTTTCTGCTTCTTCCAGTCTTTTTAGCACCACAACTCCGGCGCCATCACTAAAAACAGTTCCTTTTCCGGCAGCGTCAAAAGATCTTGTCGATCCGTCAGGGCTTTTGATAAAACCGTCATCATAAAGATGACCGCTGTTTATGGGACACGTTACGCTCGATCCTCCTGCAAGGGCAATATCGCACATGCCGGTTCTTATGGCTTTTACGGCTTCGGCAACAGCTAATAGTGAAGTTGAGCAGGCAGAATGTACGCTAACCGAAGGCCCTTTTAAATTTAAATGATAAGAAGTACGCGGTGCAATAAAATCTTTTCCGTTTACGGTATAGATTTGTAATTCGCCTACAGAACTTTTCAATTCTTTGTTGTTGAATATATTATTCTCATAATAGGTATTGATTTCACTTCCTGTATATACGGCGATGCTTCCTTTATAATGTTTCGGAAGATGTCCCGCTTGTTCCAAAGCTTCAAACGAAATTTCCATAAACACACGTATTTGAGGATCCATAGCGGCGGCAAGCTGCGGATTTAGTCCGAAGAAATGAGCATCAAATGTTTTAGCCGAAGGTAAAATTCCTCTTGCACCTATATAAAATGGGTCTTTACGAAGACTTTCGGGTAAACTTGGATCTAATTCTTCTTTGGTAAATAAAGAAATGGTTTCTTTTCCCTCTTTTAGGTTTTCCCATAATTCTTCTATAGTATCAGAACCTGGAAATCTTCCGGCCATACCAATTACAGCAATGTCTCCGGTAGTGGTTTGTTTGCCCGTTTGTTTAAATGCAAATGAATCTTCTTTAGTATTATTTTCTTCTAAAGTACTGGCAAGTTCCCTAATGGTAGGATGAATATAGATTTTTGAAACCGATATATCCAGTTCTAATTGCTGTCTCATTAACGAGGTTACTTTTTGTGCCAATACAGAACTTCCGCCCATATCAAAAAAATCATCATCGATACCAATGCTTGCTATTTGTAATTCTTCGCTCCAAATTTTTACAATATCTTTTTCTAATTGCGTATTCGGTTTTTTGAACGGCGGTGCAGAATCTGGTCTGTTATGTTCAGGAACAGGTAAGTTTTTTTTATCCACTTTTCCATTTGGAGTAATTGGAAATTCGTCTACCCAGATGTATTTAGATGGTAATAATATTTCGGGCAACACTTTTGAAAGTGCCTCATGAATTGGTTTTTCATCCTGTAATTCAGCACTAGATTTTAAATACGCCACCAGTTTATCTTCATTACCAAAATAATTGCTGACGATTACGGAAGATTGTTTTATTTCAGGAATACTATTTAAGGCGGCTTCTATTTCGCCTAATTCAATACGGTGCCCTCTTATTTTTACCTGATGATCGATGCGGCCTAAGCATTGAAATTCTCCATTTGGGAGTAATTTCCCCAAGTCTCCGGTGCGATACAAAATAGCGTTTGGTTCTGAAGAAAACGGATCCGGAATAAATTTTTCAGCAGTAAGTTCCGGACGATTCCAGTAACCTTGTGCGACTCCGTCTCCGCCAATTACGATTTCTCCAATTGTTCCGGTTTCAACGGCTTTTCTTTCTTCATCTAATAAATAAATTTGTGTATTGGCAATTGGAAAACCAATTGTTATTAGTTCATCATCTGCCTGAATTTGTTTTACTGCCGACCAAATCGTTGTTTCCGTCGGGCCATACATATTCCAAAGTGAATCGCATTTTGAAATTAATTGGCGGGCCAGGTTTAAGGGCATAGCTTCTCCACCGCATAACGCTTTTAAAGCCAGTGGTGTTTCCCATCCGGAATCAAGAAGCGACTGCCACGTAGTAGGTGTAGCTTGTAATATTGTAATTTCTTTTTTCTGTAAAAGATCAAGTAAAAGATGACCGTCACGAGTAGTTTCATAATCGGCAAAAACTACTGCTGCACCTTTAATTAGCGGCAGAAATAATTCAAGACCAGCAATATCAAAGGAAATTGTGGTGATGGATAATAACCTGTCTTCGATATGTATACCCGGTTCAATTGCCATACTGAACAGGAAGTTTATTAAATTTTTATGTGTAACAGTTACGCCTTTAGGTTTTCCGGTAGATCCGGAAGTATACATTATATACGCTGCAGCATCATAAGAAACAGAAGCTGAAACAGGAACTGCAGGATATTGATCAAGTGCAGCTAAAACGTCTTCAATTACTATCGTTTTAGAATAAGCAGGCAATGAATTGACAAGTGATTTTGTAGTCAGTAAAAAACTGGCCCCAGAATCTTCGAGCATAAATTCTAAACGAGCCGCCGGAAATTTTGGATCTAATGGTAAATAGGCCGCGCCACATTGTAAAATGGCTAAAAGAGAAGCAACTAGGTTAGGAGTTCGCTCCATAGATACAGCAACAATTTGTCCGGAAGATAAACCTTGAGCTAAAAAGTAATTCGCCAGCTGGTTTGTCATTTTTACTAACGCTGTGTAGGTAACCTGTTCTTCTCCAAATTCAAGTGCTATTGAATTTGGAGATAAAGCAGCCTGCTCTGCAAAAATCTCCGGTAACGTACTTTTAGGATACGCCATTTTGGTCCAACTTCTCTCGTTGGCTAAATCATTGTTGTTAGCTCTTTTCATTTTAATGGTATTAAAATTAGAGTGGAACAAATAATAAGATTCAATTAATGGGAAACTAAAGAAAAACACGACTTACATCCGGGTTTACAGCTCATTATTAAAAATGACTGTATTTTTTATTTACAATGGTCTGCTTCGTTAATAAATAAATGAGAGGTTATAAGTAGTTTTTAATCATTGATTTGGCATTTATTGAAATTATAATTATGTCCTAGTAATCAATATGTTAATCAAAAAAAGTAATTTTTTTTTACTAATACTTGCATTTTCTGTATAAAGCTATTATTATCGATGAATTGCATATTTTAAATTATTTGAGACATTTTTTTTTAAATTGACCTTCGGTTTTAAATCAATTTTATGCTTGCAATTTTCTCATAAAATAAGGCGGGCTTTTTTTAAGATAAAATTACAGTCAAAATTATCTGCGGACTTATTTTTAAAAGTCAATAATTCCTTATTCAGACCATTTTTTCCTTTGTAAGGAAAAACTTTATTTTGGTAATTGTTTGTTGTAGAAAAATATTTAGCTTTGCTGTTTGTAAATATCTTGTATTCAATAAGATAACTGTTAATTTAATACGGAATTTTTTATAAAGGCACCCCATAATTAAAGATTAAATAAAAAGGATTTAGTGATATAATTTAGTGAAATAAATTGCCGTTGTATTTAAGTATCAACCAGTTTATACTAGCGTTAAATATTTAATTTTTAGAACTATTATTTAAGTTATATCGGCAGCTATTTTTTTAAAATAATCGCAGTAATTTATAGAAAAACATTTTTTTGATGTAGGTAAATAGTCATTAAAATACTACATTTTGTGTAGTTTATCGGAAATAAAATTCGTTATATCGATTTTATTTTGCTATTAAATATTTTTGCAGCATAAATTATAAGGCTTATAGAACTGTGAAGTATTTAAACATAAAAACCCTAAACCTACTCATAATTATGATGGCGTTTATCCCTTTTAAAGGGATTAGCCAGACGCAGACAAATGATACCATGGAAACTATAATTCCATCCGGAAGCAACGCAACCGGAAGTTCAGGTTCTGTAACATATTCAATTGGACAAGTATTCTATACCTACATTGGAACAGGTTATAACGTAGCTCAGGGGATACAGCAGCAAGAATCAGATGAAACTCTGGATAATCCGGAAGTTGAGGTGCCTGTAGTATCCATATTAGTTTTCCCAAATCCGGCAGCAGATTTTGTTAATGTAAGCATGAAAGCACCAGAGTTAGAAAGTAAAGACCGATCGTACAGACTTTATGACATTCAGGGCAGGCTATTAAAACAAAACAAAATTAATCAAACAGAAACTCAGGTTAATTTAAATAACCTAACACCTTCTCTTTATATACTTGTGGTATATGTAGACGGCAAAATTTTGGAATCATTTAAAATATTAAAAAAATAAAGAACAAGACAATGAAATCTGCGCTTACCATACTAGTATTATTTGTGACTGTTACGCTTAAGTTATATGCACAATCACCAGAAAAAATGAGTTATCAGGCAATTATTCGATCACAGAATAATGATCTGGTTGCGAACTCGCGAATAAGCCTAAGAGTTATTGTACATCAAAGCAGTGCAGCGGGAACTATTGTTTATCAGGAAACACATTCTGCGACTACCAATAACAATGGTTTGGTTTCTCTTGAAATAGGAACCGGAAATATTACTACTGGTACCTTTAGTGCAATTGCATGGGAAAAAGGCCCATACTTTATAGAGACACAAGTTGATGTAAGCGGCGGAGCTAATTATAACATTATGGGAACTACGCAGCTTTTGAGTGTGCCTTATGCATTACATGCAAAAACAGCCGAAAGGTTGGTAGGCACTGCTACTACAACGCCAAGAGCGGCAGTTATTCCGTTTACCTCTTCCAGAAACATTACTACTACAGATGTAAATAATACAATAGAATGTACCGCAACATCTACATTAACATTAACCTCTAATTTTACGAGTATGCTAACAGGCGATACTATTAATTTAGAAGCTCATAATGGTGCGGTATTAACCATTCAGGCATCTTCTGGAGTAACAATAAACTATACGGCAAGCGGAAGCGCAAAGTTTACCAGCGCTGCCGGGAACGTAAGATTTGGATTTCTTAGAAAAACAGGCACAAATTCCTATATTATATCGGGACAATGAAAAAGTTACTATTTTTTTTACTCTTTTCAACAGCAGTTTTTTCACAAAACTATCAATATGCTCTTGAAGAAGTTCCGGTTACCGTACCGGAACCACCAACAGGCGTAAACAATCAAATAGAAGAAATTAAATATTTTGAAGCCCACTTATTGCCGCTTGCGCAAAAAGGAACGCTTCAGGCTGCTTTAGATCAATACGGTTCTGTACGTTTAGAAAAAGGAGATTACTCTGGAGTTGATCTTGTGATGAAAAGCAATCAACGATTATACGGACATCCTACATTATCTAAAGTATCGAATATTAAAATCGCTGCCGGAAGTACCAATGTTCACATCGAACAACTTTCGTTTGTAGACCGCACCGTTACTTTTGAACCTGGCGCGCCCATAACAAATTGCGTTCTTAAAACTTTAAGATACGTTTACATCAATGCAAGCGGAGCACAATTAAATAATAATGAGCTGATCAATATCGGCGGACAAATTAAGTTTGACTGCAGTGCATCAGGTTATTTCAGAAATAATAAGATTATCAAGCATCAAGCACAGTCTATTTCCAATCAATTAATCATGAAAGGAAATACCACAACGCCAAGTTATGGAAACGTAAATCTGCATTCTAATTATTTAACTCCGGCTGGGGACGCAACAGATATTGACGGATTACAATCGGCTACTTTTGTTGGTGTTGACAGTGAAGGATGGAACTTAAACGGACAGGGCACAAAAGCAATGTTTACGGCTAAAAATATGGGTAATTTAAAGATTACCGATTTTGGAGGCGGAAATGCTTATTCTGCTGTTCAAACAGGATCTTATGATATTGATGCTCAAAATGTATCCTTCTTAAATAAATACCTGCGTACTTCAAATGATGTGATATCGGCAAGAACCAATATGTTTTTAATTGATGGAGAAGGGGCATACAAAAGAGGAAGCGGAACTGTAACAGGTTTTGATTTACTGGGGAATTTAGACAAAAGCAATGCGATAAAATATAACGGAACAGAGCAAACCAGTACGATTACAAATACAGCTGTTACAACTGCTATTAGCAATACTATTTTAGGAACAAAATATACACCTTGGGCGAGAACAGCATGGGAAACACTGCCAGATCCGTTGGGACCAAACTGGAAAACTGAAAGAACCGGAAAAACAGATCAAAGAGCTTATATTCAAGATCTTATTGATAAGAATGGAATTGCAGAATTACCGGAAGGAATATTCTATATAGGTGGTACCTTAAATGTTCATCTTGATGGAAATCATGGTATAATAGGAAAAGGAACAGGTAAAACGGTAATTGTGGGTCTAAAAGATGATTTTCCTTTAATTACATTAGACACAGGAACTGATACTAATTTTGTTTTGGCCTATTTAACATTACAAGGCGGCAGCACGGGTATATATGCAGGTAAAAGAAATGGTGTTGGAATTGGCCAGATTGCTTATGCAAATTTAAGGTTTATTACTTTTAGAGATCAGACAAACGGAATTCACCTGTATCAAATTATGGGACTTGATAATAACTTTTTTGAGTATTTAGGTTTTGTAAATTGTACAAGAGGTTTCTTCCAAGAACCATTATTACCATACGCAGGTGATTATAACACATCGAGTTATGTTGATAAAACGATGTATTACAAAAGTCAGTTTATAAATTGTACAACGGCAATGTCAATGAAGGCAACCCGACCAAATAACTTAAATGCCTGGGTAGACTGTAAGTTTGATAGAGGCCAGACTGCTTTAGATATGGGAGCACAAAATTATCCTGTAATTGCTAATTGTGATTTTAGTAATTATACCGGAGCGAGCGTAATCAACAGTAATTCAATTTCGATATACAGTTCTAACTTTTTCAATAACACTTCATCAGCGGCAACTTTAAATGCTATGATTACTTATATTGAAGGATGTAAATTCTCAGACAGTTCTAATATGTTTGCACCTGTAGTCTACAATTCGACTTTTCATTATATTTTAAATTCAACAGTTGCAGGAAATGTAGTCGTAGCAAAACCGTCGAACTTATATTATGATTCTTCTGCGATTTATGTAAATTCTACATTATCAGCAAATCCTACATTAAGTAAGCTGTTAGTAAATGTAAAAGTGGGCGTGCCGACCGTAATAATTAATACAACACCAAATCCGTATCCTCAGTTTTTGGTAACGCAATAAAAAACTTACATAACAATATAATTAGAGGTTCAGGTTAATTTAATCTGAACCTCTTTTTTATTCTTCAATTTCTGATTAACAAGAATATTTTTTAATTACTTCAAAAACCATCAAAATCTTATTATAAATCTTACATAATCAAGGTTTTAATGCGGCTGATAATGCTGGGTTTCATATTTTTTTGAGAAGTTTTTTTGCCGTTTTCACCTCAATATGATAGCTGTAAAAGGCTGCAAATTGTATTTTATCGGATTTTAAAATCCGTTGAACAGATTTATTATTATAAACTGAAAACAATATATATTTTTAACCACGATTTAAAAAGAATACTAAATAAAAACGGTCATTTAGCTTTATTCTTTATTAATAATTAAACAGTTATTGAAAAATAGTAATTTTTTTACAAAGTATAATGAAAAACAGATTATCACTCTATTGTATTTATTGAGGTGCAATAGTAATTTCAAAATAAGGATTATTTATATTTTTTTGTTTTATGAAATATAGTGTATACGAAAATATTAGAAAAATAAGAGAATTAAAAAATTTAACCAGAGAGTTTGTAGCGGCAGAACTAAAAATGAGTACCAGCGGTTATGGCAAAATTGAAAGAGGTGATGTTGATTTAACAGTATCTAAATTAATTGAAATTTCAAAAGTTTTAGAGGTCTCAATTGAGTTCATATTCAAATTCGATGTTTCGATTTTTTTTAATGATACAAATAGATAAAATATCTGGAAAATAGTAAAGAAGCTTAAATAGATAAAATAAATAATTAAAATTGAAGGTTATGGAAAATTACTACTTAAGAATAAAAGAGTATCGGTTGCAAAATAATCATACTCCAGAATATGTTGCCATTCAGATGGAAATAAGTGTAAAAAAATATGAAAAAATTGAAAATGGAATGATTGACCTAAAATTGTCAAAACTGGATAAACTGGTTAAAATTTTAGGAATCAAAAAAAGTGAAATTTTCAGATTAAGCAATTAATATTTTTTTTTTAAAAAAGAGTTCACTTATAAGAACTCTATTTTTATTTATGTTATTACTTATGTTTTACTTTTAAAACATATCCCAAAGATTCTAAAATTAAAACATAATGCGTTTTTGTAATGTCTTTTATAACGGCATTCTGATCACAAAAAGGCCCGGAATTCAAATGTATTTTATCTCCTATTTGGTACTGCATAACTGAAATTTCCTTAGCAGTATCTCCACAATTAAGCCATTCTTTTATCGTCTCGATTTCCTGGTCTTTTACAATTGCATGTCTTCCTAACCAAAATAAATACCTCACAACACCGGGAGAATAAAACACCATATTTCTATCTTTTTCGGGTATTTGCACAAAGATATAGTTGTTAAATAACGGTACTTCTACCTTTATTTTTCTATCAGATCTTTGCTGTGTTTTTTTAATCAAGGGGCAGTAACAATTAATGTTATACTTCGTTAATTGTTCTGCTGCTCTTTTTTCCCATTTAGGTTTTGTATAGACTACATACCACTTCATAATTCTTAATTTATTTATAGTAATTGTAAATCAGTTTAAAATAAGATAAGCTGTATTGGTATTTATTTTTTCTGAAAATTGTCTTTCTTAATAACTGTTAATAATCGTTAAAAGATAAAGCTGTTTTGGAGGAACATTTCAGTATTAATATAGGATGTAAATTTAATCTGGAGAGACTAAAATTATTTACGGTTTTCATGCTAATTTTTCCTTATTTAGGACATTTAGTTACAAAAAAGTAATCCCTTATCAGCTTCATTATCATAATTTTATCTTAAATTATTGTTGTATTTAGATTGATGTTATGGATTTTAATTTTCTGTTTTGCATAACAGGATTTAATCTTTTTAAAACAGTCAAAAAGCACAATTTTTTAATTTTTATACCCTTAATTTTTTTCTTTTTTGAGTAGTACGAATTGTAACTATTCACGGGGAACCCATTTTTTAATTTAAAAAAATAGTGCCAAAACCCCAGTAAACAGGTTCACAATATTTTTTCACAAATCATTACTCCATTCATAAACTGATTATTTAATTTAAAACATTAAAAAGATGAAAATTGGAATAACCTTTAGTGCTTTTGACTTGTTACATGCGGGGCATGTAAAAATGCTTGAAGAAGCGAAACAAAATTGTGATTATTTAATTGTTGGCCTGCAGACTGATCCAACGTTAGACCGCCCAACAAAAAACAAACCAACACAAACTGTTGTCGAAAGATACATACAGTTAAAAGCGTGTAAATTTGTTGATGAAATTGTACCTTATGCAACAGAGCAGGACTTAGAAGATATTTTGAAATCTTTTACTATTGATATGCGTGTTTTAGGAGATGAGTATAAAGAGAAAGACTTTACCGGAAGAGCCTACTGCGAAGAAAAAGGAATTGAGTTGTATTTTAATACCAGAGACCATCGTTTTTCGAGTACTAATCTTCGTCATGAAGTATATCAAAAAGAAATTTTAATACATTCTAATGGCAATTAGTACTACTATTACTCATGTAGTTTTAACCGGCGGAATTGGCAGCAGATTATGGCCTCTTTCCAGAAAAACACTTCCAAAACAATATCTTGAACTTTTTGACGGAGAATCACTTTTTGAAAAAACAGTAGCTCGTAACGAAAATGTTTCAACAAAAATGATAGTAGTTGGAAATATTGAAAACTACAAAATGACGAATGTGATTATGTCAAAACTGAATAAACATTTTACTCATATTGTAGAAGCCGTCCCCCGTAATACAGCCGCAGCAATTGCCTTTGCCGCATTTGCATCAAAACCAGACGATATTTTATTGATAACCCCCTCAGACCATATTATAGAAGGCAGCGATTTATACAATAATGCTTTATGGCACGCTATTGTATTAGCCAATCAGGATTATATAGTAACCTTTGGCATAGAACCAACTAAACCGGAAACGGGTTACGGTTATATCGAATTTGAAGATGAAAATGTAATTGCATTTCATGAAAAACCCGATTTTGAAACGGCAGTAAAATATCTTAAAAAGAAAAATTATTTCTGGAACAGCGGACTTTTTTGTTTCAAAGCCGGAAAGTTTTTAGCAGAACTCGAAAAACAGGAACCCGAAGTTTTCAAAGCTTCAAAAATAGCTTGGGAAAACAATACAAATGGCTTTTTGAATTACGAGTTGTCGATAAAAATTCCTTCTACAAGCATTGATTATGCGGTTATGGAAAGAAGTAAAGATATTAAAGTGGTTCCCGCTCATTTTGGCTGGTCAGATTTAGGTTCTTTCGAATCGGTTTATGATTATTTGGTTCAAAAAGGACATCCCATTGATGCCAACAGAAATATTGTTATAGGAACTTCATTGCATACCACTTTTATTGGCGTTAAAAATTGCATTTTGATTTACACCGCCGATGCTTTGATGGTTTTGCAAAAAGAAAATTCTCAGGAAGTAAAACAAGTTTACCAGCAATTAGAATCGATTGCTTCGCCGCTGCTGTAAAATAAAATTTACGCTATGATCAATAAAAAATCCATAATATATATTGCTGGACATAACGGAATGGTGGGAAGCGCCATTTGGAGAACGCTGACTGCAAAAGGCTACACGAATCTTATTGGAGCATCCAGCAGAGAATTAGATTTAAGAAAGCAAAAAGCAGTTCGGGATTTTATCAGAAAAACAAAACCCGATGTAATTATCGATGCCGCCGCAAAAGTGGGAGGAATTCAGGCAAACAATGATTTTCCGTACGATTTTTTGATGGAAAACATGCTGATTCAAAACAACCTTATCAATGAGGCACATCGTTTGGCGGTAGATAAATTCATTTTTTTAGGAAGTTCCTGTATTTATCCAAAATTTGCACCGCAGCCGTTAAAAGAAGAATATTTGCTCACAGCTCCTTTAGAACCCACTAACGAATGGTACGCTTTGGCCAAAATCTCCGGAGTAAAATTATGTGAAGCCATCCGCAGACAATACCAAAAAGATTTTGTCAGCATGATGCCAACCAACTTATACGGCACTCATGACAATTTTGATTTAAACAGTTCGCATGTTTTACCTGCCATGATCCGCAAGTTTCACGAAGCCAAAGAAAGCAATAATGCCGTAGTAATTTTATGGGGAACGGGAACCCCCATGCGTGAATTTCTATTTGTAGATGATATGGCAGAAGCAGTAGTTTTTGCTTTAGAAAATGAGCTTCCGGAGCATTTGTATAACATTGGAACAGGAAAAGATTTAACCATAAACGAACTGGCCGCATTGGTACAAAAAATTGTAGGTCATACCGGAGATATTCTTTGGGACGACACAAAACCTGATGGTACACCACGAAAATTAATGGATGTTTCTAAAATGCACAGCATGGGCTGGAAACACCAAACAGAACTCGAAGAAGGAATACAAAAAACCTACACTTGGTTTTTAGAAAACATCGAAAATTTCAAACAAAAGGTTTACTGATCTTTTGCCCTTCAAATTACCCCAAACCCCTTTATCGTTAAGACTTTACAAAATTTGCGACTTTGCAGCATAATGCCTTTGTGCCTTACAATCAGATTATGAATCCATTGAAAAAAACAGCCCTAATTACAGGAGTTACAGGACAAGACGGAGCCTATTTAAGTGAATTTTTATTAGAAAAAGGCTATATCGTACACGGATTAAAAAGACGTACTTCTTTATTTAATACAGATCGAATTGATCATTTATACCAGGATCCTTATGTAGAAAACAGAAATTTTATTCTGCATTACGGAGATATGACAGACAGCACGAATTTAACCCGAATCATTCAGGAAGTTCAACCCGATGAAATCTACAATCTGGCTGCCATGAGCCATGTAGCCGTTTCATTTGAAACTCCGGAATATACAGGAAATGCTGATGGTTTAGGAACCTTACGACTTCTGGATGCCGTTCGTTTGCTTGGATTAGAAAAAAAGACACGAATTTATCAGGCATCGACTTCAGAATTGTATGGAAAAGTACAGGAAGTTCCGCAGTCTGAAACAACGCCGTTTTATCCGCGTTCGCCTTATGCCGTAGCCAAAATGTACGCCTATTGGATTACTGTAAATTACAGAGAAGCTTACGGAATGTACGCCTGCAATGGGATTTTGTTTAATCACGAATCACCCATTAGAGGCGAAACTTTTGTAACACGTAAAATTACCAGAGCAACGGCACGAATAGCTTTAGGACTTCAGGATAAATTATATTTAGGAAATCTTGACGCACAGCGCGATTGGGGACATGCAAAAGATTATGTACAAATGATGTGGATGATTCTTCAGGCCGATGAACCGGAAGACTGGGTAATTGCGACAGGAAAAACCACAACAGTTCGTGAATTTGTACGAATGAGTTTTGCCGAAGTAGGTATTGAACTAGAATTCAAAGGAAAAGGAATAAATGAAAAAGCTCTTGTAAAATATTGCAGCAATCCAGATTATCAAATTCCGATTGGTAAAGAAGTATTAGAAGTTGATGCCAATTATTTTAGACCAACAGAAGTAGATTTACTGGTAGGCGATCCCACAAAAGCCAGAACCAAACTGGGCTGGAAATGCAAATACGATTTAGAATCATTGGTAAAAGAAATGATGCAGTCTGATTTAAAATTAATGGAGAAAGAACAGCATTTAAAAGAATTCGGTTATACGATCTTAAATTATTTCGAATAAAAAAGTATCTAAATGAAAATCAAAAATATTTGCTGCTTAGGAGCCGGTTACGTCGGAGGACCAACAATGTCAGTAATAGCATTGAAATGTCCCGAAATAAAAGTAACAGTTGTAGATTTAAATACAGATCGTATTTTAGCATGGAATGAAGAAAATTTAGATAAACTTCCTGTTTACGAACCCGGACTTGCAGATGTAGTTCGTGAAGCAAGAGGACGTAATTTGTTTTTTTCAACCGATGTTGATGCAGCAATTGAAGCCGCAGATATGATTTTTATAGCCGTAAATACGCCAACAAAAACATACGGTGAAGGCAAGGGAATGGCTGCCGATTTAAAATTTGTAGAATTATGCGCCAGACAAATAGCCCGAATAGCTAAAAATGATAAAATTATAGTCGAAAAATCTACGCTTCCTGTTCGAACAGCCCAAACTTTACAGACTATTTTAGATCATACCGGAAACGGAGTAAAATTTGAAGTACTTTCTAATCCCGAATTTTTAGCCGAAGGAACTGCCATCGAAGATTTATTTAATGCCGATAGAGTTTTAATTGGAGGAAATCAAACTGAAAGCGGTCAAAAAGCCATTCAGTCTTTGGTTGATATTTATGCACATTGGCTTTCGCCGAAACAAATTTTAACTACAAATGTATGGTCTTCCGAATTATCAAAATTAACCGCCAATGCCTTTTTAGCACAGAGAATTTCATCCATTAATGCCCTATCTGCTTTATGCGAAGCCACCGAAGCCGATGTTGATGAGGTTGCCGCAGCCATAGGAACCGATAGTAGAATTGGTTCTAAATTCCTTAAAGCTTCGGTTGGGTTTGGAGGATCTTGTTTTCAAAAAGATATTTTAAACTTAGTGTATTTGTGCCGTTATTTTAACCTGCCGGAAGTTGCTAATTATTGGGAACAAATTATTATTCTAAATGATTATCAAAAATACCGTTTCGCTAAAAATATTATCTGTTCACTTTTTAATACCGTAAGTGGAAAAAAAATAACCTTTTTAGGCTGGGCTTTCAAAAAAGATACCAACGATACCAGAGAATCTGCAGCAATTTATGTAGCCGAACATTTAATCGAAGACGGAGCAGAAATTCATGTTTACGACCCTAAAGTTTCTGAAGAAAAAATTAAAGCTGATATGCGCTATTTATGGGAATTAAAAGGACTTTCTGAAGAAAAAATAAAATCAAAATTAAATCAGATTTTCGTTTACAAAACAGCGATTGAGGCACTCGATGAAGCTCATGCCGCTGCGATATTAACAGAATGGGATGAATTTAAAACCTACGATTGGGAAAGTATTTACAACAACATGTACAAACCCGCTTTCCTGTTTGATGGACGAAATATTCTTGATTTTAAAAAATTAGCCGCAATAGGTTTTCAGGTAAAAGGAATTGGAAAAAATAATTCTTTTAGTGCTAAATTAAAAGTAGAAAATGAACTGGTCATTAGATAAAATAAGACAGCACCAGCATTTCGATAAAAGTCTAAATTTTATAAAATTAATTTCGATTGTAGGAAGTACAGAAGTAATCCTAAAATTAATTGGATTTGTTTCCGGGATATTAATTGTCAGAATGCTGCCTGTTCAGGAATACGCTCTATACACGCTCGCTAATACTATGTTAGGAACTTTAGTAATGTTTACAGATTCCGGTATTTCAAACGGAGTCATGGCACTAAGTGGCAAAGTATGGAAAGATCCTAAAAAACTAGGCGAAGTGCTAGCGACAGGTTTAGATTTAAGAAAGAAATTTGCCTTTATAGCCTTAACCGTTTCTACCCCCATAATCATTTATCTATTATTAAAAAATAACGCAAGCTGGTTATCGGCAGTTTTAATTTTTCTGTCCTTGATTCCGGCTTTTTACGCAGCCTTATCAGATTCTTTACTAGAAATAACACCCAAGTTACATCAGGATATTTCGAGTTTACAAAAAAATCAATTACGAGTTGGATTTGGACGATTGCTATTAGTTATCCTTACAATTTTTATTTTTCCCTGGACATTCGTCCTTATTTTGGCTTCAGGAATTCCGCAGATATACGGCAATTCAAAACTCAAAATAATCAATAAAAAGTTTGTAGACAGCCACCAAAAGCCAGATCCCGTAATTCGTAAAGAGATACTCAAAATTGTAACCCGCATCCTGCCCAATATTATATTTTATGCGCTATCAGGACAAATCGTAATTTGGATATTATCTGTTTTTGGCAACTCTACTGATTTGGCAAGTATAGGAGCGTTGGGCAGATTTGCGGCACTCATGGCTTTTTTTACCACAATATCAGGCACTTTATTTTTACCCCGATTTTCAAGATTAGCAGATGATAAAGAAATCCTTTTAAGATATTTTTTATTTTTTCAGTTGATCCTTTTTTTGGCAGCAGGCTTTATAATGCTGATCGTATTTTTATTTCCTGCCCAAATGTTATGGCTTTTAGGAGGTTCTTACAGTTCATTATCATCTGAACTTTTTTTGATTATGTTATCCAGCTGCATCGGATTAATTGCTGCCATGAGCGGTAATTTAATAGGCAGCAGAGGACATTTTTTAAACCCAATTTTTGTAATTGCGCTCAATTTAGGAACCGTTATACTAGCTTATTTTATTTGGGATTTAACAAAGCTTCGAGGCATTTTGTACTACAGTATTTTTAACCAGTGTCTTTCATTATTAGTAAATTATATATTTAGTTTTTTAGTAATAATTAGAGTCAAGAAATAAATTAAAAATTAAAAATTAAAAATTAAAGGAATAGATTATCAATATAAACATAGCCCGCGGTTTCAACCGCGGGAACGCAAGATTGTCACAACCCGTTTCCCGTGGTTGAAACCACGGGCTATGTTTGAATAGGTTTGAGTGAATTATTTGGAACACAAAGAGATTAACACAATCTATATCTTCATGATTAAAACCAAGAGCTATATTAAAAACTATAGAATTAAAACATGAATAAATTACCAGGTCAAGGCGGACTTACTAAAAAAATAACCATAGCAAAAGGCAGAGCAAACCGTAAAAAGTTTGCCAGACAAGTAGCAATAGGATTATATCATTTGGTAAACCAAGTCAGTAAAAAAAAAACTATTGAAATGGAGGTCGCCAGTTTTTCCTCTTTCAATGATTTTCACGAGCAAGTTTTGTCTGTTTTATCGTTTATTCGCTACGTAGGAAAACCAATTAAATGGACACTTTATTCAGACGGTACACATACTCAGGCACAAATAAACCAACTCGAAAGTAATTTTGATTTCCTTAAAGTATCCGAAGGACTCGACTGGAGCGAAATAGAATCCTTAAAAGGTTTATGCAAAGAAGAATTAGAACCTTATGAAAACTATCTAATCGATTATGCTAAAAAATATCCATTAGGAAAAAAACTGTTTTACTATTTAAATCATCCAATCGAAAAACCAACACTATTCATAGATTCAGATATTCTATTTTATGAACACGCCAATGTTTTAAAACTAATACTAACAGAAAAACCAAAAGCAAACGGCTGGTATATGCCAGATGTAAGCTGGGGTTGTTTAGACAGCCGTTACAAAGCCCTAAACTCTGAACAAATATATCAGGTAAACTCCGGTTTTATTTTTGCCAATGAAGCTTTTAAGAACATAAAAGAATCGCTGGACTTTTTTAAAACCTATAATTTCACCTACGAATATTTTAGCGAACAAACCGTTTACCATCATTTGCTAAAAAATAATTCCTATATGCCTTTAACACCTAAAACCTTCATTTTAGACTCAGGCGATCAATTTGATTTTTCGTATTTATTCAGTCCAAAACAAATGGCAGTTCGGCATTATACAGGGCCTGTTCGTCATAAAATGTGGCAGAAAAATTATAAATGGCATTTAAGCTTATAAACCGATATAGATGAAAAAAGGTATTGTTTTAGTGGCCAATTTAAAAAGTCAGTGGTACAGCGAAAACCTAATTTATTCCATTAGAAAAAGCGGCTGTACATTGCCAATCCGATTAATTCATTTTGGAGGAGAAAAAGTAAATTCTCAATATATCTTAAATGAAGTTGAATTTTTAACCGTAGAAGATTTTTCGGAAGAAGCCAGAAGTTTTATAAAAAACCTGAGAAGTGTTTTAACAGAATGCCCAATGGGATTTTTGTACCGTTTTTTAGCATTCTTTTCAGATTGGGATGAATTTATTTATACTGATAATGATATCGTGGCACTAATGAATTGGGAACGTTTGTTTGAGTTTGCAAATGGACATGATTTAGTTCACGCCGATACAGAATACACAACTTGCGGCATACACAATTATCTGCTTCCTGAAAAAGTAAAAGAAAATTTCGGAAAAGACAGTTTAAACTCCGCCATAACAGCCGGACACATATTGGTCAGAAAAAGTTCAAAAATGATTGCAGATATGAACGCAGCTGTAGAATGGTTCAAACAGCATCCTGAAATTCCAAAAAAACACGATCAGTCCTTATTGCATATCGCTTCATTATTGGGAGACTGGAAATTACTCAATTTATGCAAACCTCCATACAACTGGCTCAGTTCATGGTCTGGAGATTATACCAATAGTTTAGATTTAATTCATGCCATTCAGGGCGGATACAAACAAAACACAGATTCATACAAAATTTGGTATTCCCAATTGTCTGAAGAATCTAAAATAGTGGTCAATAAACAATCTTCTTTTCGCGCTTTAAATGTACCCATTAGTCATTTGCATTATTCCGGCAGAGGCCGTTTGGGAGCAGAATCAATCGATGAATTAATGTATTCCAGCCAGACTGATAAAGAGCGAATGATGAATTTGTATAAAGTGCAAAGCTCTGATTTATTTTATATTACCTATATCAAACATCAATCAAAACGTGTTACAAGAAGACTCAAACGCATCTTAAATTTATAATACTATATGATGAATGCAGCAGTTTGCACTATTTTCGAGGGTCACTACCATTTTGGAGTAGCTGCACTTTCTAATTCACTATATCAAAATGGATTTAGAGGCGATATTTATGTAGGTTATCGAGGCAGATTACCCAAATGGGTATTAAGAGGCGAAAAAGAAACAATTGGTAAATGGAAAGAAGCCATTGTCCTAACTCCGGTGCAGGACATAAAATTGATTTTTCTGCCCATAGTGACCAATTATAATATGGCAAATTACAAGCCTGATTTTATGCTGGAACTCTGGGAAGGCCCGGCAAAAGAAGCAGACGCCATGTTTTATTTTGATCCTGATATTGTGATAAACGATTCATGGGCGTGTTACGAACAATGGATAAACTGCGGTGTTGCACTTTGCGAAGATGTTAATTCACCTTTGCAGGAATTCCATCCCCGGCGGCAAGGCTGGAAAAACTATTACAAACACTACCACATCGATTTGCACTTTAAAAACGCGATTTATGTAAACGCCGGTTTTGTTGGACTTCTTAAAAAAAACAGCTCATTTTTAAATTTGTGGGTTCAGATGCAGGAACTTATGGGACCTGCAATTGGGGGTTTAGAGAATTCTATTTTTTTGAATCAATCCTACAATTCAACGGTTTTAAAAAGAGAAGGATTCCAGATTTTTGATAAACCGGATCAGGATGCTTTAAATGTGGCGATTGAAGTTTATAATGATCCTGTAAGTTATATGGGAAAAGAAGGAATGGGTTTTTCTGAAGGTGATTCAACAATGTCCCACGGAATGGGAAGTCCAAAACCCTGGAAAGCACACCATTTATTAAGGGCCGCTCAGGGAAAAATCCCTAGAAATTTAGATGTTATTTATTGGAAATATTGCAGTGAACCCATATTGGCACATTCTAAATGGGAAATTACACGAAAATTAATAGGTATTAAAGTAGCCAAAGTTATTGGAAGATTCTATAAAGTGTAAATTTTTTTAAAACGGATAAAAAATTATGATTCCAAAAACAATTCATATTTGCTGGTTTAGTGGTGAAGATTATACGCCATTTATAAAAGAATGTATGGCTACATGGAAAATTCACCTGCCTGAATTTGAAATACGAATATGGAATAAAGATAGTTTTGATTTTGATTCGATTCCTTTTGTAAAAGAAGCTTTTCAGGCCAAGAAATGGGCTTTTGCAGCAGATTACGTTCGCTTATATGCCTTATATACCGAAGGCGGTTTATATCTGGATTCGGATGTTAAAATACTGAAACCGTTTAAGGAAACCTGGTTTGATTATGACTTTTTCAGCGCGCACGAAATACATCCCGGTTTATTTGAAGATGCAGGCGGACTTAAACAATTAAACGCTTCTTATTTACCTGTAAACGGGGAAACTATTACAGGATTTGCAGTTCAGGGAGCCATTTTTGCATCGGTGCCCAATCATCCGTATGTCAAAGATTGTTTAGAACAATATAAAAACCTGCAGCTATTTGGTGAAGACGGAACTATGAATTTAAAAAAAGTCATAATAGGTTCTGTAATAACTCCGGTAGCCGAAAAATACGGTTATACGTATCAAAACAAAGAACAGGTTTTAAGAGAGAATATGCTGATTCTTCCGGCCAATATTCTCGTAGGAAATTCTATTTATTTAGACAGAAGATCCTACGCAATTCATTTAATAAACGGCAGCTGGCGCGGAAAAAAAGGCATCGAAAAGTTCCTGCATTTAGTCCGGAACCATTACCCCAGATTGTTTCCCGTCGTCAATTTTATTGATAAAAGCATTAAAAAAACCTATCGTACATCAAAATACCTGAAAACAATTATAACAAAAAACACATCCATTTTTTTGAATTGAAATTAGATCAGTTTGATTCACGAGAAACTAAAAGACCTCCCCTATAAAATTCAATAATTAAATCACGAAATGGAAATACTCTTCATTTGCGGCTCTGCAGAAATTGGTAACGATGGTGTAGGCGATTATACCCGCCGCTTATGTGGTAAACTTATAAAATCCGGCCACGATGCACAGATTTTATCTTTATGCGATCACGAAGCCGTTTCTTTTACCAGTGAAACTCAGGTTGTAGAAGAAACTCCCGTAATCGTACATCGAATTCCAGTTGCAGCACCAAACGATCAGCGTTTAATTTGGCTGCAAAAAATCCTGAAAGATTTTGAACCAGACTGGATTTCGCTGCAATACGTTCCGTACAGCTTCAACCCAAAAGGATTACCGTTTTGGCTTCCTCCATACTTAAAAAAAATTAGAGGCAATCATAAATGGCATATTATGTTTCATGAATTGTGGCTGGGAATTGATACCGAATCTTCTATTAAACACAAATGCATTGGAAAATTACAGCAGGTAATCGCCAAAAAAATAGTTCACAATACAAAAACACATTCCATAAATACTCAAAATAAATTATACCAGTTCTTTCTTCAATCTCAAAATATCAAGGCTGAAGTTTTGCCCATTTGCGGTAATATTCCGTTAACAGCCGTGAAAAAAGAACCAATAGCATTTGCTCAGTTTGTTTTGTTTGGCACCATTCATAACGGCGCTCCTTTTGAAGATTTTATTAAGGATTTAAACAGCAATTCAGATAAGTTTGAGAAACCTATAAAATTTGTTTTTATCGGTAAAAATGGGCCAGAACTTACTAATTATACATCGATATTAGAAAAATATAATATCCGGTATGAAGTTCTGGGCATACAATCTGAAAATGTAATATCGCAGGTTTTGAGAGACAGCGATTTTGGAATATCAACAACACCGTATTTTCAAACAGAAAAAAGCGGTGTTTTTGCAGCGTACAAAGAACATCAAATCAATACGATTTGTGTTTCAAGAAATTGGACTCCAACAAAAGGGCAGTATGTAATTCCGCAGATTATCAAATACGAAAAAAACAATCTGAATATAACACCGCAAAACGTTGAGGTTTCAGATCTAAATGCAATTGCTGCGCAGTTTATCAATTCAATTTCGGCAGTATGAAATTATTGGTTTCACATCCAACTTTAAACGCAAATTCAAAAAATCTGGTAACCGGTTTATTGAAAGAACAGCAGCTTTTTAAACTGTTTACTTCAATTGCGATATTTCCCGGACAGTTATTATTTAAGCTTGGAAATAATCCGAAACTAAAAGATTTAAAAAGAAGAAGTTTAGACGAAACCTGGCAGCCTTATACACGATCAAAATCCTTTTTTGAATTGGGACGTTTGCTGACTTTAAAATTCAAATTAGATTTTTTAATCACACACGAAAAAGGTTTTTTCTGTATTGACAAAGTGTATCAAAAACATGATAAATGGGTTGCTGATAATTTAGCCGAATTTAAAAAAGAAGGCCTTTTAGGAGTTTATGCATACGAAGACGGAGCTTTATCTACGTTTAAAGCAGCAAAACAATTAGGACTTTACTGTATTTACGATTTACCAATTGGGTATTGGAAAAGCGCCAGATTATTAATGCAGAAAGAATTTGACATTAATCCGGCTTGGTCAGACACGCTTATAGGTTTCAACGATTCAGTGGGGAAACTGAGCAAAAAAGATGAAGAATTAGCTCTGGCAGATGTAATTTTTGTCGCCAGCAGTTTTACCAAAAAAACATTAGAAAACTATAAAGGAAACCTGCCCGAAATAAAAGTAATTCCATACGGTTTTCCGGCAGTTACCAGAAAAAAATACTACGAACCTCTTTTAGATCGAAAACTTAAAATTTTATTCATTGGCGGTTTATCGCAGCGAAAAGGAATTTCCTATTTGTTTGATGCAGTCGAAAAAATGGAAGACAAAGTAGAGCTCACAATTGTAGGACATAAAGCTGTATCAAATTGTGAAGCATTAAATCAGGCTTTAGAAAAACACAATTGGATTCCGTCATTATCTCACGATGAGGTTTTAGAGTGTATGTACGAACATGACGTATTTGTTTTTCCTTCTCTTTTTGAAGGGTTTGGTTTGGTTATTACCGAAGCCATGTCGCAGGGAATTCCAGTTATTACAACCAATCGTACCGCAGGCCCGGATTTAATAGAACACGGAAAAGACGGATGGATTGTTCCCGCCGGATCTTCAAAAGCCATAAAAGAAGTCATTACTCAAATACTCGAAAAACCGGAACTATTGGAACAATTCGGGTTTGCCGCTCAAAACAAAGCACAAACCAGACCGTGGTCAGTGTATGGAAAAGAAATGGCCGATGCACTTTCTTCATTAAAAGATTTTGTAAACAATTAGAAAAATGGACACCCCAAAAGAACAAGATTTAGAACAATCTTATAAAACCTTAAAAATAGCCATTTGGCTGTATTTTTTACTGTGGGTTTTTGAAGGTGCACTCCGTAAATGGATTTTGCCAAGTCTGGCTACGCCGCTTTTAATTGTGCGTGACCCAATTGCAATTTTCATCATCATAAGAGCTTTTTATCTGGATGTAAAATTTATAAACGGCTATGTAGTTTTAAGCGCCATTTTTACATTATTAGGTTTGGCGATTACACTTACTTTCGGACACGGAAATCTATTTGTAGGCCTTTACGGGGCAAGAATTATGCTTATTCATTTTCCGCTGATTTTTATAATTGGAGCCGTATTTAAAAAAGAAGATGTCCTTAAAATGGGACGTGTCATGCTGGCTGCCAATATTTTGATGACTTTGATTATTTATCTTCAGTTTACAAGTCCGCAGACAGCTTACATTAATACAGGTTTGGGCGGAGAAGGAAGCGCAGGTTTTGATGGCGCAATGGGATATTTCAGGCCATCGGGAACATTTTCGTTTACAACAGGATTATCTGCTTACTATATTTTGGTTTCGGTATTTGTATTTTATTTCTGGCTTTCAAAAGAAGCCTGCTCTAAACTTTTACTTATTTCCAGTACTATCGCCTTAATAATTGCTTTGCCGCTAACCGTGAGCAGAACAGCAGTTTTAGGCGTTTTATTAGTTGGTTTTTTTGCTTTTGCAGGATCAACAACCAGTGTAAAATCATTAATACGATTAATATCGACCGTTTTAGTAATTGTAGTTTTATTTATGGTTTTACAAAAAACAACTTCCATTTTCAATTTGGGAACTCAGGTTTTTATGAGCCGTGTCGATACAGCAAAAGGACAAGAAGGAGGATCAATCGTAATGCGAACCATAAACGGATTTACAGAACCTATCACGACATTATTAAAAGCACCTTTATTTGAAGGGAATCTAGGAATGGGAACCAATGCAGGCGCACAGCTGTTGACAGGCCAAAGAAAATTTTTAGTTTCAGAAGGCGAATTAAATCGTGTGGGCGGCGAGCAGGGACTTATTTTAGGCGGCGGTCTTGTCGTTTTGAGATTAGTTTTGGCCTTTGGACTTTTTTATAGCTCTATAAAATTACCGGGAAACTATAAACTATTGCCCTTAACATTTTGCGGAACGGCTTTGTTTTTAATTACCCAAGGCCAATGGGCTCAGCCAAGTATGCTGGGCTGCGCGGTGATTGCAACAGGTTTATTATTGGCTGGTATGAACATCAATTTGAAAACAGAATGATGAAAATTGTCCTTTTTACGCATCCTTCCTTTACAGCTCATCAAAGCATGCCTCGCTATGCCAATATGCTGCTGAACGGAATGAAAGAAAGAGGACATGAAGTAGCAGTCTGGAGTCCGAAAGCGAGATTTTACAAACTTCCTATAATGAAATCCTTTAAAAAATGGCTGGGTTATCTGGATCAATATTTTGTATTTCCATTAGAAGTAAAACTAAAATTACGCAATTCATCACAAGATACTCTTTTTGTATTTGCAGATCAGGCGCTTGGTCCGTGGGTTCCATTGGTAAAAAACAGAAAACACGTTGTACACTGCCATGACTTTTTAGCCTTAAAATCGGCATTGGGAATGGTGCCTGAAAATCCGACATCTTTTACAGGAAAGCTGTATCAAATTTATATTAGAAGAGGTTTTTCAAAAGGAAAAAATTTCATTTCCATTTCAAAAAAAACACGACAAGATTTACACCAATTGCATTTGGGAGAAATCGCCAATTCAAAAGTATGTTACAACGGATTAAGCCGTCCGTTTTTTTCTCTGCCAAGAGAATCTTCAAGGGATTTATTAGAAGCAAAATTTAATATACTTTTATCTCAGGGTTACATTATGCACATTGGAGGGAATCAATATTATAAAAACCGACAAGGTGTTTTGGAGATTTACGAAACCTGGAGAAACCTATACCATACAAATATACCCTTGGTTTTGATTGGTGAAGAACCATCAGAAGAATTAAATCTTCTGCACAAAAAATCACCATTCAAAAACGATATTCATTTCATCACAAACCTATCAGATGAACATGTTAATAATGCCTATTCCGGAGCAATTTGTTTATTGTTTCCGTCATTAGATGAAGGTTTTGGCTGGCCTATTATTGAAGCAATGGCTTCTGGATGTCCGGTAATCACGACCAATAAAGCTCCAATGAATGAAGTAGGCGGAATGGCCGCTTTTTACATTGAGAAAAAACCAGCAGATCCTGCACAATGGCAGCAATGGAAAGAGGAAGGCGCAAAAACAATCGAAAAAGTATTGAAATTAAGCCGGCCTCAGCAAACGGAAACAATTGAAAGATCTTTTACCCAGTCGCAAAAATTTACAACAGAATATTTCCTTGATGCTGTCGAAGTTATTTACAAAGAAATAAATCAAATTGTATGAAAGTAATCCATTTTATTGCGGGGATTGACAAGGTAGGCGGAGGAACTACAGAATATATGCGATTATTAAGCACGGCTTTATCAAAACATATGGAAATAGTGGTAGCAACAAAAAAAACGGCTCATCCTATAGATATTCCGGGCGTAAGAATTAAATTTTTTAAAGGCGGCATTTTGAGATGGTTTGATATGCTTGAAGACTTTAGAATCTTTTTAATGGCCGAAAAACCGGATATAGTTCATATTAACGGAATCTGGAGTCCGCAAAACTGGGGTTTTCAAAAAGTAGCGCAGGAAATAGGAATAAAAGTAATCCTGTCTCCACACGGAATGTTAGAACCGTGGATCATGGCTAACAATCCGTGGAAGAAAAGATTAGGATTGTTTTTATATCAAAAAAAAGCCATTCAGGATGTTGCCTTTTTACATACAACTGCCGAAATGGAAGCACTCAATATTCAGTATTTAGGATTTAAACCGCCTATTTCCATCATTCCAAATGGTATTGACCTGAACGATATTAAAGGAATTAAAGAATGTTACGGAACAAAAAAAATGGTTTTTATATCCAGAATTCATCCCAAAAAAGGAATTGAATTACTGCTGGAAGCCTGGCGTCATTGCAAGACTGATGGATGGAATCTTGAAATTGCAGGAAATGGCGATAAAAATTATATAGCGCATTTAAGCAACAGTGCCAGAGATCTCAAAAATGTAAATTTTGTCGGCGCAAAATACGGTAACGAAAAATGGGATTTTTTACGATCTGCAGATGTTATGGTGCTGCCAACACATAGCGAAAATTTCGGAATTGTAATTGCTGAAGCGCTGGCTCTTGGAGTTCCGGTAATCACAACGCAGGGCACGCCGTGGGAAGATCTTGAAATACACGAATGCGGCTGGTGGATAAATTTATCGGTTCCAAATCTTGAAAAAATCATTACGCAAGTATTGAATACAGCAGCTTATGAACTAGAAAGTATGGGCAGAAAAGGAAGAAGACTTGTAGCAGAAAAATATGAAATTAAAGCTGTTGCCAATCAAATGAACGACTTGTATAAAAAAATACTTAATTAATTACAGTTTTGGATTTATCTACTTATAGTCATTCTTTCAGCTTAAAAAACAAAATTTCAAGATTGATCTGGAATTTTGCACGGCTGATAATATTTCGCCCATTTGCTTCCCGTTTTTTTAAAACATGGAGAGTTTTGGTACTGAAATGTTTCGGAGCAAAAATAGATTGGTCGGCGCATGTGTATGCTTCCGTAAAAGTATGGGCGCCGTGGAATTTAGAATTGGGCAAAAATTCCAGTTTAGGCCCTAAAGTCGATTGTTATAATCAGGGAAAAATAAGCATTGGCGATAATACTATAATATCTCAAAAAGCCTATTTGTGCGCCTCAACCCATGATTATACTAAAAAAGATTTTCCTCTACTATTAAAACCAATTACAATAGGAAACGGAGTATGGATTGCTGCCGATGCTTTTATTGCGCCGGGAGTTTCTGTAGAAAATTATTCGGTTATTGCCGCCCGTTCCGTAGTTATTAAAGATGTTGAGGAAAATTCCATAGTAGGAGGAAATCCTTCCAAACTAATAAAATTTAGAAGCTTTGAATAAAATTCCAATTTCCGTAATCGTTTCTGTCAAAAACGAAGCGCAGAATTTACCCTTATGTCTGGATAAATTAAAGCGATTTTCACAACTAATTGTGGTCGATTCAGGCAGTACTGATGATACCATAATTATTGCAAAAGCTATGGGAGCCGAAGTATTGCAATTTCAATGGAATGGTAAATTCCCTAAAAAACGCAATTGGGCATTGCAAAACGCAAACCTTCTTAACGAATGGATTTTGTTTCTCGATGCCGATGAATTTGCTACAGATGAGTTTGTCAACGAAATAGAACATAAAATTCAGGATCCCATTTATAACGGTTTCACGATTCGTTTTGAAAACTATTTTATGGGAAGAAAACTCAAGTACGGATATGGGTTTCAAAAATCGGCACTATTTAAGAAATCAAAAGGGGCTTACGAAAAAATCGAAGAAGATTTATGGAGCCATTTAGATATGGAAGTGCATGAACATCCTATTATCGAAGGTAAAGTAGGCGTTATCAAAGCAAAAGTGGTTCATAAAGATTTTAAAAATCTGGAACATTATATAGACAAACACAATGCTTATTCTAGTTGGGAAGCCCAGAGATATTTACAAATCAGGAAATCTAAAAACACGCTTTTATCCTTAAACCAAAAAATTAAATACGGACTTCTTAATACAGGATTGCTTCCTGCGGTTTATTTTTTTGGAGCTTATTTTTTAAAGCTGGGTTTTTTAGATGGAAAAGAAGGATTTTATCTGGCACGTTTTAAGTCACATTACTTTTTTCAAATTCAAACAAAAATTGATTTAATCAAAAATAAATAGAATTATCATGAAAAGAATTTTGATAACGGGAGGAGCCGGATTTGTAGGTTCACATTTATGCAAAAGATTATTGAATGAAGGAAACGAAGTAATTTGTCTCGACAATTACTTTACCGGAACCAAATCGAATATTATTGATTTAATCGATAATCCGTATTTTGAAATGGTGCGTCACGACATAACAGAACCTTATTATGCTGAGGTCGATGAGATTTACAATTTGGCTTGTCCGGCATCTCCGGTACATTACCAGTACAATCCAATTAAAACCATAAAAACATCGGTTATGGGCGCAATCAATGTATTGGGATTAGCAAAACGCGTTAAGGCAAAAGTGCTCCAAGCCAGTACAAGTGAAGTTTACGGCGATCCTTTGGTACATCCGCAAACCGAAAGTTATTGGGGACATGTAAACCCAATTGGAATTCGTTCTTGTTATGACGAAGGAAAACGCTGCGCCGAGACTTTGTTTATGGATTATCACAATCAAAATAAAGTGGCCATTAAAATCATCAGAATTTTTAATACCTACGGCCCAAACATGAACCCGGCAGACGGAAGGGTGGTTTCGAATTTTATTGTTCAGGCATTGCAGGGAAAAGATATTACCATTTTTGGAGACGGTTTGCAAACGCGTTCGTTTCAATATGTCGATGATTTAGTCGAAGGCATGATTAGAATGATGGCTTCAGATCGTGATTTTTTAGGCCCTGTAAATCTGGGAAACCCAAACGAGTTTACCATGCTGGAACTGGCGCAGGCCATTATTGAACTGACAGGTTCATCATCAAAAATCATTCATCTTGGTTTACCGCAGGATGATCCTAAACAAAGACAGCCGGATATTTCTTTGGCGCATAACAAATTAAATGGCTGGAAACCTCAAATAGAATTACGCGAAGGTTTGACTGCTACAATCGAATATTTTGACCAATTATTGCTAAATCAGGCAAAGCCTTCTTTTTCTCAATTTCCTTATTAAGGAAATAATATAAATAATTTTCAACTTAAAACTTTGACTTTTAGGGGTTTTAACGACAATTGAGGCGGTTCATCGAGAACTTTTTTTAGTAGAAATCTTTTGTTTTAGTTTTATATGGAAATTATGTAACATTTTTATCTTAAAGTATAATTGCTGATGAAAATTACCATAATTACAGTATGTTACAATCGTAAAGCTACGATTGAAAAAGCGATTCAAAGTGTGCTTTCACAAAATTACCCTGATATCGAATACATCATTATCGATGGTAATTCTAAAGATGGAACACAGGAGATTATAGAATCTTATAAAGATCGAATTTCCAAATATATTTCAGAGCCTGATAAAGGAATGTATGATGCCATTAACAAAGGTTTTCAACTGGCAACAGGAGATGTAATTGGTTTAATGCATTCTGATGATGAGTTTTACGATCGAAAAGCGATTTCAAGAATTGCGGCCCGTTTTGAAAATGATAATACTATTGACGGAGTTTACGGCGACGGAATTTATGTCTCCAATGATAAAGAGGAACGTTTAATCCGCGATAGAATAGGAGGCGTTTTTAGTCTCAAAAGAGTTAAAAAAGGATGGCTGCCCCTTCATCCTACGGTTTATTTAAAAAAAGCTGTAATAGATAAACATGGTTTATACAACCTTGATTTTAAAATAGCATCAGATACCGAGTTTCTGCTCCGCTATTTGTACAAGCACAAAATTAATATGAGTTACATCGATGCCTATATCGTAAAAATGAGAATGGGCGGCATGAGTACCAGTTTAAAACGTGCTTTTGAGGTTTTATACGAAGACTATAAGATTTATAAGTTTCACGGTCTGGCAGCAATATTTGTTGTCTTTCTTAAAAAAAGTATCGCTTTGAGGCAGTATATAGTTCATTAATAAAAGGATAAATATTGATCGATCAGTATTTTTTTCATCATAGTGAACATAGGTCTTAAGCAGATTTATTTCAATAGAATTTAGAGTAATTAAAAAACACTAAAATATACTACGATGAACATGAAGAAAATTTTACTTCCGATATTTTTATTGCTTTTATTAATGCTTCAGTCTTGTACCACAAAAAAAGAAATGCTGTATTTACAAGATTTAGACAGCTATGCAAACTCGACTTTAGTTTATACATCGACCAAAATACAGCCTAACGATATTTTAAAAATTGATGTAGGAGATCTTAATCCTGTGGTAGCCGCGCCTTTTAATATGAATGTGGGAACTACCAACGGACAAACTTCTGTAGAAATGATGAAATTATCAGGTTATTTAGTAACTCCGCAAGGAAATATCATGATGCCTATTTTAAATGAAGTGAAAGTAGGCGGCTTAACGCCAACTAATGTTGAACAGAAAATAAAAGAGCGTTTAATAGGCGAAGGTTATTTAGTAAATCCTACCGTTCAGGTTAGAGTTCTCAATAATAAATTTACCATTTTGGGAGAGGTAAATTCACCCGGCGTAATCCCTTTTAGCGAAGAATCTATCAGCTTGCTCGACGCCATAGGACTGGCAAAAGATTTAACCTATTCTGCCGTTCGAACAGATATAAAACTGATTAGGGAAGTTGACGGAAAACGTTTGGTTTTTCATATTGACCTAACCACAGCTTCCTGGATGAACAACCCAAATTTCAGAATCAGGCAGAACGATGTTATTGTGGTTGAACCTAATAAACTAAAAGCAAACAGCGGTGGTTTAATCAAAGATCCTATACAGGTTTTGGGAATAACAGCTTCTCTTTTAGCCGTCGTTTTACTTATAGCTCAGTAAAAATGAGCAGTTTGAAATTATGATTATTGTTACGAATTCTGTTGTATAATTAATTGAATAATTATGGATTTTAAAAAAGAATTTTTAAAGTATCTCAAGTTTTGGCCTTGGTTCCTGCTTAGTTTAATTTTATGCGTAGGTGCAGCATTCATTTTTATTAAAATAGTGCCGCCAACGTACCAGACTTCGGCTATGATTTTTTTGGATAAAAAACAAGAAGACAAAACGAAAATAATAACCATTAGTACCGATCAAAAAAATAACGAAGATAATTTAGACGATGAAATCAGATTGATTACATCCAACGAGTTTTTGCTGGGTGTAGTAAAGAATTTGAAACTAAATGTGAGTTATTTTGAGAAAGTATATACCACACAAAATAATGCTGTTAACGAAGTTCCCTTTGTTTTAAAACTAACGGTTTCCAGAGATTCTTTACCTCAGGTTTCGTATGAAATTAAAATAGACAAAGGAGGATTTATTATAACCGATCCTGTTGCAGAAAAAAAATTCCGTGTGAATGGATATGATGGAAAAGAAGCGGTATTCGGTCTGCCATTTAAAATTAGATTAGCCTCAAAAGCAAAGAAAAATGCATCGTATTATTTTGATAAAGAATATAAAGTAAATCTGGAACCAACAGATGCTGCTTTAAAAGAATTAAAATCATCACTTATTGTTTTATCCGATGAAAAATCAAAAGGAACAATCGAACTAAATCATATCAGTTCTGACCCTGTACGTTCACGAAAAATATTAAATGAAATTATCGTTTTACTGGATAAAAGCATTGTAATCAACAAACAAAAAACGTTTACCAATACGGTTACTTATCTAAATCAAAGGATAAAAAGTTTTACTAAAGAAAAAGATTCTATTGAAAGTGTAAAAGAAAAATATCTGCAAAACAATGAAATAGCCGTAATGGACAATTATATTGCCGAAAAAACTGCCGACAGAAGTCAGAAAACGGAAAGTTCCTTACTCAACGAAAAACAAATTTCACTTGCCAATTATGCCATTAACGATATCAGAAAAAGAGAACCCGGACAAACTTTAGGCACTAATTATAATTTAGAATCATCGATCGTCAATCAAATGCTTTTAAATTATAATACAAAGCTCATGGACAGTGAATTAATCCTGCAGAGAGCACAAAAAAACAATCCGGCTTATATTACTTTAATGACGCAGTTAAGAGTTTCAAAACAAGAAATATTGAATTCTTTAGAAGGGTATTTAAACTTTCTGAACCAAAACAATATCGTCAATAAAACTCAGGAAACTATTGCGGCTTCAAAAATTAAAAACATTCCTACGCAAGATAAAATATTGGGTAACATCAATAGTAATCTTAGTATGAAAGAAGAAACCTATGTAGCATTATTACAAAAGAAAGAAGAAGCAGTTTTAAACGGAGCAATTCTGGAATCCAATTTAAAAACCTTAAACGCACCTGAAACAAATTATTCAGCCATATTTCCTCAGCCTAAATCCTTTATGCTGGGCGCGTTTCTGTTTGGTTTACTGCTTCCTTTTGGGATAATATATGTTCGTTTATATCTGGATACCAAAATACATAACGAAGAAGATATTCAAAAAGTAATTACCAATATTCCTATTTTGGGACACATTCCTAAAATAAATACCAGCGAAAAGTTAGAAAATACAGCGACTTCTCATTCGTTAATAGCAGAGGCAACGCGTACTTTAGTTTCAAACATTCGCTATTTACTGCACAAAAAAAAGGAAGACAAAGGAAATATAATCCTGTTTACGTCTTGTATTCAGGGAGAAGGAAAATCCTTTTGTGCCTTTCATAATGCGGTAACTATTAGTAATCTCAATAAAAAAGTATTACTAATTGGCGTTGATTTAAGAAATCCTCAATTGCATGAATATTTCAATATCAATAAAAACGTATCAGGTCTTACCAATTATCTGGCGAATAAAAATGATGACTGGAAAGAATTCCTGCAAAAAGACACTAATTATTCTAAAAACCTTGATATTCTGCTTGCTGGCGAAGTTCCTCCAAATCCTTCTCAATTAATCACCAACTCTAATTTTGAAGCCTTAATTGAAGAAGCAAAAGACCTGTATGACTTTATAATATTAGATACCGCTCCGGTACAAATAGTGTCTGATACGCTCAATTTTAGTCATTTGGCAGATGTTACCGTATTTGTTGTAAAATACGATTATACAGATAAGAGCAATTTAGTTCAGGTAAGTAATTTTATTAAAAAAGAGCAATTAAGGAATGTTGGTATTTTGATCAATGCCGTAAATATGAAAACGGCATACGGATATGGTTATGGCCGAAACTACGGTTATCAGTATCAGGAATTGAAAATAAAAAGACCTTGGTATAAAAGAAGTCTTAGAATAAAAGAAGCCTAAGTTATATTTTTCTCCGCCGCAAATTCACCCCAAATAATAAAAGCACATTTATTAAAAAATTAAAGAGTGAACAATGTTTCAAAAAATAGTTCTGTTGATATTGCTTTTCGTTATTGGTGTTGTTTTCTATTTTTCCTGGCTCCCCGATCCTAGTTTAAGAACCGAAAGTTACCTGCCAAGATGGCTTTTAAACTGGAGTAATCATTATTACAATCTGCGTACTGCTGTCCCTTTTTTAGCCGTTGGTTTTCTGTTAGAAGCATATGTACAGCAAAAGAGCCCGAATGAAACAAATCAAAGCAAAAATTTAAACTTTATACAAAACATAGGCATCGCTGCCATAATTGTTTGTATAGCCGAAGGAGGACAGTTTATAGTTCAAAAAAGAAACCCCGATATAATGGATGTTTGTTATGGAATTATAGGAAGTATAGCAGGAGGATTGTTTTACAATTTATTCAAAAAATTTAAAAAATGCGAAACAGACATAAATTTACCTTCATAATCTGCTGTGCAATTGCAGACATGATCGCTATGATACTTGGTACTATAGTGTTCCTGAATTTTGCAAGCGAAGAGAGGATAGGCTGGAATGCTTTGCTTTTGGATAAAATGATTCCTATTACAATTTTAAGCTGGTTATTCTCGGTAACTTATTTTCAATTGTATCGAATAGATGTTCTTTTTAGTCTGGAATATTTTTTTCGCAACAGCTGGCGTGCTTTTTTTACACAAAGAATCTTGTGGCACAGTTATATTTTTATTTTTCAGGATAACGTTCTTTACTTTTTTGGAAGTAGGGCTAATTTGTTTCAATTGAGCTTTTTACTGTTCTATTTTCTGCTGTCCAGAATTTTATTTACACTGGTAATAGGAGAAATTAAAGGATGGGTTTTTAAACAATATACAGTTGCCATATGGGGTTTCAATAAAACGAGTATTGAGTTAGCTTCTCATCTGGAAACCAATTCTTTTTTTATTCAATTTTTGGGTATTCTTAATGAAAATTCAACTGCAGATTATAAAAGCAATGAAGAATTTAGTGAAGCACTTTCTGAAGCCATTCATAACGCATCCAGAGATCATATTAATGAATTATACATTGTATCGAAGCCGGATTTTATTTCAGATTTAAATTATTTTTTTGAGCTTGGTGATAAATACTGCATGCGCTTGAAGTTTGTCCCTGACTTTTCATCCATATCAAAAAAACATTTTAACTCCAGTCATTTAAATAATTTCCATGTTATTAAGCCTCGTTTTGAGCCGTTGCAAAATGCCTATAATAGATTGATTAAACGAATATTTGATATTATTTTCAGCCTTATGGTGATTGTTCTTATCATGTCCTGGCTTTATCCTTTATTAGCTATTTTGATTAAAAGACAGAGCAAAGGCCCGGTTTTATTTAAACAAATGCGAACAGGCAAAAAAAATGAACCTTTTTGGTGTTATAAGTTTCGAAGCATGTATATGAATTCCGGCGATGAAAGCCAGCAGGCCAGAAAAGGGGATTCGAGAGTTACGCCAATTGGAAAATTCCTGCGAAGGACAAGTTTAGATGAAATGCCCCAGTTTTTTAATGTTTTGATGGGAAATATGAGTATTGTTGGGCCGCGCCCGCATATGATTAAACACACAACAGATTACAATTGTCATATCAATAATTTTATGGTTCGCCATTTTGTTAAACCAGGAATTACAGGATTAGCTCAGGTTTCAGGACTTAGGGGAGAAACCAAAAGAGTAGTCGACATGAAACGCCGCGTTACTACAGACATACAATACCTGCAGCGCTGGAGTTTAATTACAGATATTAAGATTTGCTTGTTAACCGTTATTGTGACTCTGAAAGGAGATAAAAATGCTTTTTAAATTTAAAAACTAGAAATTATGGACATTACTAATTACTTTATTGGTGTACTCACAGGAGTTTCTGTGACAACCTTTTTTATTGGAAAAGAATGGTATAGATATTATACTAAATACACGATTCAGCAAAAACAACTCGACAGGGTTTTGAAATTGAATGATAAAATAAAAAAGCTAAAAAGCTTAAGTACCGCAGATACACCAAACCTTAACGCAGGTATTTAAGATTTTTTCTAATTTGCAATTGAACTCAAACACTTACTTACAGCTTAAAAAGAAAACAACAAGCCTTTTATTTTTTTATGAAGTAAACATCTTCGTTGATTTTTTGATTCTTTACTAATATTTTTACCAAGAACCACCTACAAATAAACTGCACTCAAAAGTTTACACGATTTATAAACCAAATAAGATAAAAATGAGCTCGATATTTATTGGGCTCATTTCCTTTTACATTTATCTTAATTCCTCATTGTTGTACTACCTTTAGACACTCTTTAATTTCTTGTTTTAAATATCCTTTTATCTTTTAAATTTCATGATATAAAAGTGGCTCTGATTTTATATTCCAAAGAAATTTTCTATCACTGTATTATTAAAATATAATTTATTTATAAGAAAAGTTAAATGCTAATTCTTAAGAGATGATCAGAAAAAAAAGAGTTTTAGTTAGGGACAATAAAGGGATTTTTTTAAAAATGTTTAAAAGAAAATTTAAAAATGACTTTGAATTTTCTGAAGACTCTTTTTTATTGAAAAACGAGAATAAATCAAACCAATACGATTATTCTGTATTTGTAATCTATGAGTATTCGGAACTCGTAGAATTTTTCAAATTAGAAAGTATAAAAGCAAATTTTATGGTTTGCCTGTTTAGTAAACACCTTTACAATAGCATGTCATTAATAGGCGAAATCAAAGGCTTATTTTTAATAGATGCCTCAAAAACCAAAATAGAAGTTTTACAGGATTTAAAATTCAATTTTAAGAAATCCTCCAGCCACATTCCAAAATTACCGGATAAGAAATTTGTAATATCCAACATGATCGAAAAACAACTCGAAATACTGCAGAGAGCCCTGTATTTTATGATGTAAATAAACCACTAAAAGCTAAAAACCATCCGCCGGCGCAGATGGTTTTTTTATTATTTCTAACAACAATTTTTAACTAATTATTTACGCTTCGCCATTTGCTATTGCAGTAAGTGCCGAAATAGAAGGCAGAAGCAAATAAGCCGTTCCACGGGTTACCACAAATTGAGGCAGAGGCCCATCGATAACAATGTTGTTTCCATCTTCCATAGGAATCGTAAAATTAGGATCGATATTGCCCGGTAGAGGCACAATACGATTCGCAACCAAGGGATCTTGCGGCGTATTTTCGGCAGGATCAAAAACATTGCTGAAATTATTCAGGTTAATCCATCCGTAAAGCGTTTCAAACTGACTGCTTAAATCGCCACAAAGAAATAAACCAATCAATCCGCGGTCTGCTTTAGGATCAATTGATAAAGGCGGACCATACGGCATTCCTCGTCTTATAATACGCGGCACAGTATCTGAACCAGCTACTTCAACACCTTCATCACGTGGATTTGATACTCTTGTATGTGCAGAAAACGGACATTTAAGCCCTTGCATATCATCTTTTAAATAACCAAAATCAGTAGCTTTAGAAGTATCGTGTTCCGGTTTGTCTGGCGAAAGTACTAATGGAGAACCATTTCTCCATCTTCCGCACATTTTCGCAGCAAGCCATTCTTCTGCATAATCCTTCGTGTTTTTAATTTGCGGTGCAATCGATTCTGCCTGTGTATCAAGAAAGTTATTAAAAGCTTCAACATCCTGATACAAAATTCGAAACGCATTATAACAGCCGTTTTTAGCAAAAGCAGCTTCCGGCCCTGAAAGTGGCCCCGGAATTGGATTTGGAAGCGTACTGTAACCTATTAAAAAGTTGTTGAGGTCTTGCTGATCTTTTCCCGCAGGATTATCATTCAAATTAGGTTCATCAATTGAATCCCTGTAGCGAAAATGAATATAATCGGATGGCACTAATAGATATTGTTCTAATCTTCCGCTTTCAGACTCTAATGGTTTCAACTCCGTAACCATTCCGTTGCTTTTCAGGGCAGCATCAGTTATAATGCCTACAATTTTTTCCTGTGCCGTTGGGTTCATTGCATACGCATGCACCACACAATGCACATCTTCATTGCTGAATTTTTGATTCCACCATTGATCAGGTGCACCTGTGCCATAATCTCCTAAAGACTGCTGTGCATTATTGACATCCCACGGGCCTTTTTTAAACGTAGAAGGAAAGCTGGAGTTTTGAACATTAAGACTTGGTTTTACAATTTCAATTCCGTTAGCCGTAAGACCTATATTCAACATGATTTCAGGTTTTAAAGCGCCCCAGTCTTCTGCACTTTGCAGGTATGGAAGCAAATCCTTAAAAAAATCCTGAATATATTTTAAATTAGAAATGTCGTTATCGAATTTAAAAAGCATATGTACAGAACACGGATGCGTATAACCGTTTATGATAAGGCCTTGTATATCGCTTAATTCTGGTGCTGCAGCCTGAGGTGTTTGTGTATAATTCATAAGATTAAGTTTTGGGTTAAAGAAAAAAACAGCCGGATCAAATGACACAGCTGTAATTATGAATACTTTTTCTTATTTATTATTTAGAAAACTTAGCTACAATTTGCTTTACAGATTGTGGATAAGCATAATAAAGATCCTGAGACTGGCTAAGATTACGTTCATTAATAAAATTAGAGAAAATCGTATATGTAATATCGTCCGGGTTAGTTGGGAAATCTGCCGGTTTGTTTGCCCATAAGGTAATAACTAAAATAAATGCGGCTCTAATAGTAGTCGAATTATTAAAAAATGCTTCTAAGTAAGAATTCATATTTCCGTCAAATTCTGTAATAATTAAAATTCCCGCAATACCTTTTCCGTCAGTATTAGGTACAAGGGCAATTCGTGCATAATGCACAATCGCCATTTTATCCAGAGAAGCTTTTGTTATAGGATTATTAAAATTTTCATAAGCTGTCTGAGCTGTTGCCTGTGCTTCATCAGTTTGATAAATAGGAACATACATTGTTAATGGATTCACGGTTTGCATAATAGATTCTGTTTTTGGATTTTGCTTACTCTTTGTTCCCGTTTTCAGCATCGCGGGTAATTGAGGTGATTGAAGCCGAAATTACTCGAGATAGAAAAGGCATTAGGAAAAAATGACACCAAACGGGAATTATCAGTCATAAAAGAGACTTTATGCGGGATATTTCTATGATTAAGTTTATTGGGTTAACTCTTGTTTTTATTGCGTTAATACCATTAATCGAGACAGAGTACATTTAATTATTAAAAATACGCCTCAACTTAAATTATAAGAATGTACTTTAAATACCTATTGACTTGTATCGTTTTGTTTTCAATTAATGCAAATTCACAAATTGTAGAAGAAAAAAAGAATTTCCGCGCCGCAGATTCACTGTTAAAAGAATCCAGTTTTTCTGTTCACAGAGACAATTATTTTTTAACCGGCGTCCCCGTAAATGAAGCAATTACCCGAAATTCTGCCGACGTAAAATACCAGATCAGTTTTAAACTGCGATTAACATCAAAACCCTGGGTAGGCGGTTTTTTCCCTTATTTAATGTATACCCAAAAAGCATTTTGGGACATTTACGCCAATTCAAAACCATTTTCTGAAATCAATTTTAATCCCGGTTTTGCTGTTGTACGTCCGTTTTATTTAAAAGGAGGAAGGCTGACTTACGGAACAATTTCCTTAGAACACGAATCAAACGGAAGAGATTCTATTTATTCCAGAACCTGGAATATGCTTGCTTTTTCATTAAAATCTCAGGTTTCTCCACGATGGACAGTAGGAATCAGAGGATGGATTCCGCTTGTTGATAAAGAAGATAATCCCGAACTGACCAAATATGTGGGTTACGGCGAAGCCAGTGCAACGTATCAAATACAACCCGGACGCTGGAGTGCCGACATTTTGTTTAGAAAAGGAAGCGGTCTTATCAATTATGGATCTTTGCAGACACAGGTAAACTGGAAACCATTTAAACATGAAAACTATTATCTCACGCTGCAATGGTTTGTAGGTTTTACCGAAAGTTTAATTGATTATCAGGAACACAAAAGCATGGTACGTTTAGGATTTACGATCAAACCTGAAAATATGGGAATTTTTTAAGGCAAAAGAATTATCATTTTTTACTCGCCGCCCAAAAAATGGAATTCCTCAAAAGAGTAGTGTAAGCTTCATTTTCAAACAATTCAGGAGAATGTCCCATAAAAATATAAACGTTTCGGGATTTAAAATGATCGTTTGTCCAAACAACCGGATGATCGCCCATTTTTATCTCTGAATTAGGTTCATAAGTAGCTTCATCAACTGAAGCCAATACATGAACATTCGGGCGCGGACTTTTATCATAAGTATACCATTCTTCTTTTTTGATAAGAAATTCAGGTGAAATTCCTTTGATTACCGGATGAGATTTGTCTTCAATATTCACTTTCGCATTTGCAAAAGTGGCAATGTAATTTTCAAACTTTATTCCGCCCATAAAATCAGAAAACCATTTCCACATGGGGTAACCGTCAAATTCGCCCAGTAAAGTAGCGTGATGCAAACCAACCCATCCGCCTTTGCCGTCGTTCATGTATTTTTCAAATGCTTTCATAGATTCCTCGCTCCAGGTATATGGATGATAATCCAGCTGAATAAAAACCTTATATTGTTTTAAAAAGGCGTCGTTAATTTTTGCTGTGTTTTCAATATAATCAATCGTAAAACTACTGTCTGCTGCCAGTTTGTTCAGCCACGGTTTTGCTGCTTTAGAAAAGGCCAAATGATGTCCGCCGTTTTCATACAAAACCAAAACTTTAAACTTTGATTTTTTAGATTTCTGTGCGGTACAATCTACCTGAAAAATGAAGACTGTTATAAATAGGATTAGAAAATTTTTCATCCAATAATTGAAGTTTTTTTATCTAAATTTTATTTGTCTGCCAAAGCTGTAATTGCCTGTAAAAACCATGCTGAATGCGGAATCCATTGTTCTGTCCAGCGCCATTCGTCATTGCCGCTAACATCCATATTAAAATCAATTCCAGAGCCGTCTCCGTTTCCTTCTTTACCCGTAATTCCATTAGAAATTCCGCCCTTTTCAGAACCGTGCCCGTAATTAGAATGCATGTACGGGACATTTTCTTCTCCAAATCCATATAAAAAACATACCGAATACGGATTGCATCCTAAAATCCATGATAACTGCTGTGAAGCATATAAATCAAGCGGTTTTTTCTCAGTACCATTATTTTTTACAGAAACTACTTTTCCGCCTTCAATTGCAGCTGTAGCCAGCGAAGCTAATCGGGCATTTTCTCCCTGCCACCACCAACCGGTTTCATTATCATGCGGAATAAAAAAGCCATCTTGTACCTTACCGTTAAACAAGAAACTTTGGCGTGCATAACCAAACGGATTTTCTACATTATTGGTAACGGCTAAATTATATTCTAAAGCCTTTTTGATCACATTTTTGGCATTCTTTATTTCGTTGCTGTCGTTTTCTTTTTTCAAATATCTTGTCAAAGAAACTATTGGTAAACCTGCATCGGCAGCATGCCAAAACGGACGATTTCCGTCATTGCTTCTAAACCAGCCTTGATCGGTTATTCGGTTTTCGAGATTGTGCGTCCATTTTCTGGCTTCGTCTTTATAGAAATTATCATTGGTAGCAATCCATAACTCAGTTGCCGCCATTAAAGCACAATAATCATCAATAATATTTTCTTTTCTGTCATCATCATATTTAGTGTTATTTACTAAAAGATGTGCATAAGCACGTTTAGCTCCGTCTAAATATTGCTGTGATGTAAAATCACCATTTTTTTTCCATTGCGAAATTCTGGCTAACGAAGCAATTGCCATTCCTGCGCCTTCGCGAAAAGCACTTTGATATTCGTCTGTAGTAACACTATTGGCCTTTAAACCCACAATTCTTCGGGCAGCAGGATTTTTATCAAAATAACTGAAAACAATCATATAAAAATAATCCTCTTTTGATAAACAGCGCATCATATAATCTGCTCCCCAAATGGCTTCGTTATCAAGAGAATCTTTTATTTTCCATTGCGTCAACTGTTTCGGAATTGTTTCTGAGGTATTAATAAGCGACCAGGTTACCAAAGGCGTTTGCTGCGGCGATACAAAATTGGCGTAAGCCAAATGCGAAAAATATTTACTCACATCGCCAGATGCATCACACCATCCGCCGCGAACATCTGCCGTTTTTGTACTGCCGTATAAGATGATGTTTTTGTCGGCTTCGAGTTCTTCCGGAGTATTGGCTCTTTGTTTATTATAATAGTGAACTATGGATGAAATAACTCGTTTTGCCAGTATATTTTCTTCAATAGAAAAACTTGCGAAGTATAAATCTGATCTGCAATTTTAAAAGTGATTTTATACGTTCCGGGTTTTTGAAAAGAGGAGAAATCAGCTTTATAAAATTTTTCACCAAGTTTCCAGTCGTCCACGTTTTGCGGTTTCCCAATTAATGCCGTAAACACTATTTTATGAGTTTGAGTATCAACAACATCAAAAGATGCATTTTCACGAAGATTAGTTGGATATGCTATAATGGCTATTTTTGGACTTTTCGGATCAAAACCAACCTGATTTACATAAATAATAGGTTTACTGTAAGCCATAACAGAAAGAAACAGCACTATTATGAGATATCTAAATTGCTGACGGAGTTTTAGCATAGTTTATTTTTTATAAAGCAAATTACAAAAAAGTGAAAATTTATATCGCTTTTCTATTCTTCTAAATTTCATTAAAAAGTCAGGAATAACTTGGGGAACTTATTTTTACTGCGTTTGTAAGTAAAATCAAGATAAAAGTGATGTGTATTTGATGTGCTTTTTATAACAAACAATAAGCTCACATCTCATTTTTTATTAAAAATTTCTATCATTTATTTTCTTTGTAATGTTTTGAAATCGTGAGTTTTAACTTTTTTTTATTAAATTTGATATGACAATTTCTAGCAATAGTGATTATGGAAAAATTAAAACGCCCGGTTTATCTTAGAGCTGGTACTGATGATTTTTTTAGAAAAATGCGCAACGAAGTCACCGAAACGGTATTGCAAAATTCATCATTGTACCTTTTAAATGTTATAAAGTCTTTAGGTCTTTTGGTTTTGTTTTTTTTATTTTATGGCTGTATTTTATTTTTTGGAAACAGCACACCTTTACTTTTCCTTTTTTATATTTTGTGTGGTTTTACCATGATTGTACTTTTTATAAATGCCTTTCATGATGCTGCGCACGGAGCTTTATTTAAAAAAGCAAAGCACAATGAATGGTTCTTATATGTTTTAGAACTCTTTGGAAGCAATCACTGGCTCTGGATGCGCCGCCACATCAACCTGCATCATGCCTATCCAAATGTTCAGGATTGGGATATTGATATCAAACAAAGCGATATCATCAGGATTTTTCCAAATGCTCCCGTGCTTAAATATCATAAATACCAGCACATTTATATGTGGTTTATTTATCCGCTTTACAGTTTAAACTGGATTTATATTCGGGATTTTAAAGACTTTTTTGGAACAAAAAACAACTACGTAAAGAAGATTGTTGAAACGATTCCGCGAAAGCAGATATTTATATTATTTACAGCAAAAATTATAAACCTGTTTTATATTCTTTTTGTTCCAATGATTTTGCTCAATCAGCCATGGTATTTAGTTTTAGCAGGATGGTTTGCGATGCATTTATCCGGAAGCGTTTTGGGAGTTGTCGCATTAGTTTCTACCCATGTCGATGAAGATGCCAATTTTCCTGGAACCGACGAAGAAGGAAATTTATCTGCAACCTGGGCTTTACACCAAATGATTGTAACCAAAGATTTTAGTACCAACAGCAAATTGGCCAATTTTTTATACGGAGGTTTTACACATCATGTAGCGCATCATCTTTTTCCGGGTGTTGGTCATACCTATTATCCCTACATTACGCCAATAATAATAAAATATGCCGAAGAATATGATCTTCCTTACACGTCATATCCTTTTTATTATGCCGTACGTTCGCATTTCAGGATGTTGAAGAATAAGGGCGTGAAAGAAAATATTTTAATGACAGGAGAGATTTAAAAAGCTCGGTTACTTCTTACTTACAGAAATAAATAAACATTTATTTAATGCTTGTTTATTGTTAAATTTCTGTAATTCAGTAAAATACGTAAATATACTTGCGTATTCCTCATTTAATTATGCTAACTTTATTCTTACAAAAACAACGTTTCGATAAAATAGCGTTGATTTTTTATTGCAGCTTAGTAAAAGTCATTTTCTCTTTTGAGTTGTGATACAGCATTCAATTTTTAATACTGTTTCCGTTATCGATAATAATTCGAAAAGCGGGATAGAATATTGTTTTTAATAACTAATATGTCTGGCACTATGAAAAAAGAAACCTATGCACAACAAACAAATCTTGAAGAAATCCCATACTACTATCCTTCGACCTGGCCTGCTGATGGGGCAATTGATTTACGCATTCATGATCTTCCTCACCATGAATCATTAATCGAGTGGTGGTATCAAAATTGTCATCTCACTTCTAAAGATGGAAAACGACTGTCCTTATTTGCTTCTTTTTTCAGAGTGGCAATAAAAGAGGAAACAACAGGAAACCTGAACTATACCCATTCTGTAATCTGGTCATTGTCAGATAAAACAGATGGCAAATATTATATGGACTCTCTGGTAGATCCTAGTACACCGGGACAGGTATTAAAAGCGATAAAAAAGGCCGAAGAAAAAAATGAAGGAAGCAGATGGATTCGCCGTGCATTAAAAGAAGTATATGAAAAAGGAAATATGCCGCTGCCGGACAGACTTCTTAAACAACCAGCAAAAATAGGTTTAAAGAATCTCTCCCTTGAATACGATGAAAATTCCTTTAAAAAAGAAGAACAAGGAAATTATCATTTAAAACTCGAAAATCCATCAAACGAAATTTTGTGCAAACTTGATTTTATTCCCTTAACAGAACCTGTACGACATGGAGATGATGGAGTAGTAAGCGGGATAAGGAAAGAAGAAATGTTTTATTATTTTATTCCAAAGTGTGAGGTGAGTGGAGAAATTCAGATAGGCAATACGGTTTATGAAGTAGAAGGGAACGGTTGGTACGACCATGAATTTAGCAGACCTGCTGATGAAACTTCCACATTTGAATTTAAGCATGAAATGGACTGGAACTGGATTGCACTTCAGTTAGACAATGGATATCAGTTATCTGGTTATGATCTTTTTGATAATACAAAAAATGGCGAACACGCCGGAGGTACTATAATTATCATTGATCCCGATGGTAAAAATACAAGCGTAAAACAGTACTCATTTTTACCCGAAAAGTATTGGACAAGCGCCAGAACTTTTATATCCTATCCCGTTTCCTGGAAAATAGAAATACCACAGTTTAATATTTTTCTTTCTATAACCGCAGATTTTCCAGAGCAGGAATTTATTACAATTCTTTCTGCACCCGCATTTTGGGAAGGCAGTGTAAGTGCTGCAGGAAAATTTATGGAAACAGAAGTTTCTGGTAACGGATATATTGAAAGAAATGGATTTAGTACCAAAACAAATATTGAAAGCTTCTTAAAAGCAGTAGGTGACACCACCCAAAAATCGGTAGAATCTTTGCTTCCCTTAAATCCTACTGACGATCAATTTTACAAGTTGGTTAATAGTCCGTTGGGAGTTTCTTTTTTGAGCGCTGCAGATAAAGAGCAATATGTCTCGTCTGTTATAAAACCTATAAGGGAAATCGTAGACAGAAGTAAAAAGGCCTGGCGTTCTTATATATTTTTAGCTTGTATAGATAGTGTTGGAGGAAACTCTCAGCCGTTTATCGACTGGCTGGCAATGCCGGAGTTCATACATACAGGATCCTTAATTGTAGATGATGTTCAGGACAGATCTGACACACGCAGAGGAGGCACCGCTTTGCATCATCTTTATGGTGAAGCACTTGCAATTAATGCCGGTAATGCCAGTTATTTTATTTCAGAATTATTTATGCATGATCCTAAACTTCCGGATGATATTCGGATAAAAGTATATGAACTTTATTTTGAAATGATGCGTGCAGCACATGCAGGTCAGGCAATGGATATCAGCGGACTTCATGATCTTATGCCAGAGGCTGTTAACAAGGGAAATAGTTCAACGCTTGAGAATAGAATTTATACTATACACAGATTAAAAACTGCAACTCCCGCCTGTACATTAGCCAAGCTGGGAGGATTAATAGGAGGTGGAAAACCTGAAGAAATTGAGGCATTAAGCAGTTTTTTAGAAGCAATAGGTGTTGCTTACCAAATAATGGATGATGTACTGAATTTGCAAGGCTATGAAAATAATCTTAAAGATAAAGGAGAGGATATTACAGCCGGAAAAATAACCATGCCAGTGGCAAAAGCAATGGGATTAATGCCTTTAAAGCAGCGCGAATATGTATGGGAAACCATTCAGACACTGCCAACGGACAGAGCGGTAATTGCATCTGTAATTCATTTATTGCAAGATTGCGGAGCCATCGAAGCCTGCAGACAAGAAGCCGATGAACTTGTAGAAACCGCATGGGAAAAATTGGATAAGCTCCTGCCAGATTCCTTTTTTAAAGTTAGATTACGGGCTTTTGGCTGGTATGCCTTAAAAAAGGAATGATTTTAAAATTACATTCATTTCAAAACCGGAATTTTCACAAAACTGTCATTATACCATTTTATTTGCAAAGGTACTTTTGCATCCAGAATTGTTTCATCGCTTACTTCTTTTCCGGTTCCATAATTTAACTGCGAAAACGGATTTTTATTTACATTAACGGCAATCAATAAACGGCTTCCTTTACTTAGTTGTTTGCTGACAAAATGAGTATTAGTAAAAGAGATTGTTTCCAATTTATTAGGTTCTAAAAGCTGTCTTTTTTCAATATCTTTTGCATAACTGGCGCGGCCTATGTAATACGATAAATGAAAGTATTCGTCATTTGGAGTAACCTCATAAAGCGTTACGCCCAGATCCATATCTTTTTTGTTGATGCTGCATTTGATTTCTCCCAAAAATGACCCATTTACAATCAAAGCTTCTTTTAACGGTTCGCTTATAAAAAAATATCCGTCATATTTGCTGACTTCTTTTTGAATAATCGGGCTTGGATAATAATTGTTATTGCTCGTTTGTCGGTCTGCAAAATCAACTTCCTGCGATAGGAATTCTTTTTTCTTAGGTTTTTGAGAATCGGCTAAATGGAAATCTCCTGATTTATTTGCTGTTAAATAAAAAGTCAGGAAACCGTTGTGCATTTTTTCGAATGAGGAAGCACTTTTCCATTCATTCGCGCCCATAACTTCATAATTGATTTTGTCTTTTAGAATTTCAGGTTTAGTGCTATTCTTCAAAATAAAATCAAACCATTGATAGGTAATTTTTTTAATATCGATTAAAGCATTGGAGTCGACTTTATAATCATTTAAAATGGCCTCGCCGCCAATCTGGGTTCCAAAATGTCCATAAGGGCCAATTACAAGATAAAAAGGTGTTTTCGGACTATACTTTTGAAGTTCTTTCAAATAGTATAAACTAGAGTTTTGAGAATCATTATAATAACCATCAAAAGCTAAAATGGGAATATTAATCTGCGAAAAATCATTTTTATAAGGCGCCATTTTTTGCCAGTAATCATCAAATGACGGATGTTTTATCCATTTCTGAAACCATCGGTTAGGCTCTCCGTCAATACTGTCTAATGTTTTATAAGCAGCACCAGATTCCCACCATCTAAATTTTAATCCTCTAAAACGTGGTCTGTTATTATTGGTAACTGTATCAAGATATTTGTTGTTTCCCACATAAAACGCCCATTCGTAATTTGGGTTTATAAAAACATTATTTTCCATTGGTAATCCCATTCCGGGTCTGTTTGCAACGTAGGGAACAATTGTTTTAAGCGCCGGATGCATCTTTTTACAAGCCGCCCATTGTGTAAAACCGTTATAACTGCCGCCATACATTCCAACACTTCCGTTACACCATTTTTGTTTGCTGATCCAGTCAATTGCATCATAAGCATCGCTGCTTTCATTTTCATACGGATCAATTTCGTTAGGGCTGAAACGCTTTCCGCGAGAATAAACAATTACGCCTGTATACCCTTTATCAACAGATTCTTTTATGGTTTTGAGATCCCTGTCTTTGTCACGAACATAAATCGTGTATTGAAGAATTACAGGTTTTGCATCAGTATCATTCTTTTTTCGGGCAACCATTGCAGATAATATGGCACCGTCCCGCGTTGTAATCGAAACACTGTCCTGAATATCATAATTACTTTCGTTATTTGCTAATTTTGTGGCTTTTGTCTGCTGGGCAGAAAGTCCGCAGATTGTAAAAAATAAACTCAGAAATAAAAACAATGCTTTCTTATTCATCATTTGTAAGTTTTTTAGTTAAACGAATTTAATTATAAATTTATATATTTATATATTTATATATTTATATATTTATATATTTATATATTTATATATTTATATATTTACTTCAATAATGACTCAAATTATAACTTCATGTTACAATATATTAAATCTTCATTTTTTTTAATATGCTTTTGCTGGATAATTTCTGCGAAAGCACAAAATGAAGCATATGCAGAACCTGTAGAAAATAAAATTGAGGATACAACCTTTGTAAATCTTAAAGACTACAGCAAAGATTTTATTTATGATATGAAATATGCCACAGAAGATAATTTCCTGAAGGCAAAAGTATATGATTGTGCAGAATGTTTCCTGCGATTAAAAACCGTAAAAGCTTTAGTCGAAGCTAATAAAGATTTTATCAAAAAAGGATATAAAATAAAGCTGTACGATTGTTACAGGCCTTTATCGATTCAGCAGAAAATGTGGGCAATTGTTTCGAATCCGGAGTATGTGGCAGATCCAAAAAAAGGCTCCATTCACAATAGAGGAGGAGCCGTAGATATTTCGTTAGTCGATTCTAACGGAAAAGAACTTGAAATGGGAACCGCTTTTGACTTTTTTGGTCCAGAAGCTGGTCACAACTACACTAAATTTTCTAAAGAAGTTTTATCAAATAGAAAATTCCTTAAAAAAATAATGATCCAAAACGGTTTCAATTCCTTTGATTCAGAATGGTGGCATTATAATTTAAAAACCGGATTAAAAGATCCGGTTGCGAATCAAAAATGGAATTGCGAATAAAATTACTCAACGCATCTGATATTCTGCATGAAATATGTATTGGGCTGATACGTTTTGTTATTCATTTCAGAAACTAATTCTCTTTTTACAATATAATCTTCTGTATCTGTAAGATATTTAATTCGCATAATCAAAATAGGCGAAGTTTTTAAATCTTCATAATTATCTTTCATAAACATAAAAATCCCGGTATTTACACGATTGTCAAAACCCTTGTCGTCGCGAATTAAAGTACCGCAGTTTTCCTGGTTAATATGCATAAGCGTAACAATTTTTCCGTTTTCTAATTGTAAATAAACTTTAGAATTTTTATCAAAACAATTCGCTTTTATAAAGTCTTTGCTTTTTTGAATAAGCTGTAAATTTAAAGTAGGTAAACCGTCTGTCTGCGCAAGCGAAAAGAAAACATAACTAAAAGTACCGCCAAAGTTCTTCTCACTTATCAAATATTCATTAGTTACTTTATAAGTTCCAATCGAGTCTGTTACATTGGCACTGTATTCACAAGGTTTTTGAGCAAATGCGGTAAAGGTTAATAAAAAAAGAGTTAGAGTAATTAGTTGTTTCATTTTTAGATTTAGATTATTTTTCTGCAAATTAAAACTATTTTGCTTTCATTTTTATCTGTTGTAAAAAAACAATAAATATTTCCACCATTTTTTATTTTCCATTTCTTCCGAATGTTTTCTACAGTTTCAGGAAAGTTGCGGGTTGTAACGTTTGCCTGCTGATTTAACAGCTCGGTTTTCATCTCATTTTTGCTGTATGAAATTACTTTCTCAATCTCAAAACGGCGTCCCGGAAAATCAATTAAATCTTCAGATGTATATAAATGAGAATGTTTATGCAACTTATTGATTTGGAATATCGTGCTTACTTCATCAAACCCGCCCGACTTCATAATTGCCGAATTAGCTTCGTAAAGATATTTTTGAGGAAGATGATATGATGGAAATGGAGTATCATCGCCTAAAACAAATTCAAACGTTTCTATTTTATCTTTTAAAATATTGGCTGTTTTTAAAGTTATTTCTCCCGAATAATTTTTATGAATTTCAAAAAGCAATTCTTTAACCTCATTTTCGAGTGCGATAATATGAATGTTTTTTACAAATTTCAATTCAGATAAACCTGCAGAAATATCTAATAAAGGCGCGGTTTTAATTAAAATAGAATCAGCCTTTTCAAAATAAAAATCTAAAGAATCGGGAACATTTGGCAAGCAGTCTTTCAGCATAAAAACTTTACCTTTTGCATCATTTCTTCTAGAAGGATCAATATAAATCCAATCGAATTTCTGGTTTAAACCATTTAAAACATTGGCAGAATCATCGGCATAAAAACTGCAGTTTTCAACACCTAATTGTTTGAAGTTATGTTTTACAATTGCAGATAAATCTTCGTTTATTTCGCAATGTGCAATAGTTTTAAATTGTTTGGAAAAATAATAATCATCAACACCAAAGCCTCCGGTAAGATCAATTAAACTTTTTCCCGAAATTAAAGAAGCTTTATAAGCCGCTGTCTTTTCAGAAGAAGTCTGCTCGACAGAAATTTTACTCGGATAAATAATATTTTCTGCAGCAAACCAGGTTGGTAATTTGTCTTTTGCTTTTGACTTCGCTTCGATTTGGTTTAAAATTAAAATCCATTCCACCTCTGGAAAAGGATTTTTTTGAAGCGCTAATTTTGTAATGGATTCACTGCTATTCAGCGTTATAAAATCTTGAATATTTTTACTTAAAATAGAAGTGTTCAAAGCTAAATTCTTTCGGTTAAAACAGATATAATTTTGTTATCAGGAAAAAATTCTTTTAAAATTACTTTTATCATAGTAAAAAGCGGAACTGCGATAATCATTCCTACGATTCCAAAGGTAATGCCGCTAACTAAAGTAATCAGGAATATTTCCAGCGGATGCGAATTTACGCTTTTTGATGAAATTATAGGCTGGCTGATGTTATTATCAATCGCCTGTACCAGTAAAAACCCAATCACAACATAAATAGTAGTTGGTAAAATTTCAGATCTAAAATCCTGCCCAATTAAGCTGATCATAGTTAAAAGCGCAGCTAAAGTAGTCCCAATGATTGGCCCGATGTAGGGAATGATATTTAAAACGGCACATAAAAACGCAATTACAAAAGCATTTTTATTTCCGAAAATCACTAAAACAATCAGATAAAGAATAAATACAACCGTTAATTGAAGCAAAAGCCCAATAAAATAGCGGGTTAACATATGGTTTATCTTGGTGATCGAATTTAAAATTTTGTCTTCGTTTGAATCTGGAAGTAATTTTCTTGCTGTAGATTTAAACTGATCCTGATCTTTAATAAAGAAAAAAGTAATGAAGAATACAGAAACTAATCCCATTCCCATATCAGCCATAAAATTCAAAATCGAGTTGATAAAACCAGTAAAATAACTAAAATCCAACATCGAAGTAACTTTTGAATCTCTCAGTACTTTATTGAGATCAAAATGCGGAATATTAAAGTAGGTTTCAATAGTTTGTTCCGTTTCCATGAACTGAGATTGCAGCTGATTGGTATCTAAAAGCGATAAATTATTGGCCTGAGAAATGATTAATGGAACAAATAAAAAGATAAAGCCAACCATTAATAAAACAAAAATTACAATGGCGGTTGTCGCGGCAAGTGAATCTTTGAATTTTAATTTATTCTTTAAAAACAAAACCAGCGGATTTGATATTAAACACAAGATCAAAGAAATACATAAGTAAACAATGACAGTTTGTATTTCGTATAAAAAGTATAAAACAATACCAATTATTAATATTGTAGTTAATGCTCTTAAGATTCCGTTAGAAATAGTTTTTGACGTTATCATATTTAAATTTTAGACTATAAAAATAGGAAAAACCTTTTAATATTCTAGCTTTAAAATAAAAAAGCGAGATGGAAACATCTCGCTTTTATAGGGTATTTTAAGACTGTTTAAAAGTTTATGGCTGTCCAAAAGAAAATCTTGCACCTCCGCTTACGAAGATAGCAGCCATTCTGTTTTTCTGTCCTGTAGAGAACATATACATTCCAGCATCATCAGTGTAATCCATGTAGTTCATTGTCATTTCTACCGGAGTACCAGAACAAGTACTGTAGTGTGGATAAGCAGGAACGCCATAGTTTGCAGTGTTGTGAGTAGGAGTATCTGAAACTAAATCGCTTCCGCAAGTTGCATCTCCCCAAATGTGACGTAAGTTCATCCAGTGTCCAACTTCGTGAGTACCAGTTCTTCCTAAATTATAAGGAGCCGCAGAAGCACCAGATAATCCGAAATATTTAGAATCAATTACAACTCCGTCTGTAGAAGAAGATCCTCCAGGAAATTGTGCATAACCTAAAATTCCGCCGCCAATAGTACAAGCCCATAAATTAAGCTTTGTAGTAGGAGAAGTTGGTGCTAAACCGCCCTGAGCTGTTTTTTTCATAGCATCATTGGTTCCCCAAGAAGTTTTAGTTGTAGATTTTCTAATAACCTGGTCTAAAACAAATGAAATTCCAACGTTAGCTTTAACACCTGCAAAAAGTGCTGGTACGCTGTTATAATCAGAGTTTTGTGCGTTGAAATCTTTGTTTAGAACATCAATTTGAGATTGAATTTGAGCATTTGAGATATTCTCTGCAGTTGTTCTGTACAAAACGTTTACTACAACAGGAATTTGAATTTTACCATTTACAAGTTTACCTGTAAGTAAAGTTTTGTTTGTAAAAGCTTCAATTTCGTTCATTCTGATCGCTAATGTAGGATCAGCTTTTAACTGAGCTTCTAAAACATCCTGAGTTGCGCAAGAACGAAGCGTTGCTTTTGCAGCAGAAGCTTCAGATCCGCTTGCGTCAGCAGATTGATCGTTTTGACAAGAAAACAGCACTAGTGCTGTAAATGCAGTAATAATAACTTTTTTCATAATAACGGGGTTTTTTGTTATAAAATATTAGTTTTGGTTAACCAGATCGCAATTTTATAACAAAAACATTTTGTAGCCAAATTTTTATATGGAATTATTTGTGTGAAATTTTACAATCCCTTGTATAGTCTAGTTCTTACAAAAAAGTTAAAATTATTTTTATGATGTAAATTCTTATTTATGAATGTTTTTAGGAGTAAAAAAACTATAATTAGATTAAAATTTAACCTTTTGGTAAAATGTTTGTATTAATTTTAACACTGTTTCCTACGTATTTCTACTTTTTTTAGAAAAGTATCTTTTATGTTAAAGAGGGAAAGAAGTAATCTCATATAGCGCAATACTCGCAGCTTGTACAACATTCATACTAGAGTTTTTTCCAAACATATTGATGTGTACAATTTGATCACAGATTTTTAAAAGTTCATTTGAAATTCCATTGATTTCATTTCCTATCAAAAGGGCTGTTTTTTTATTTGGAAGCACAACTTCTTTTAGAGGTTTGCTATTGCTTGTAATTTCTAAAGCAATGATTTCGAAGCTGTTTTGTTGTAAGTATTCAATTAATTCTGAAGTTTCTTCGATAATTTGATGCGGTACATGAAGATGCGTACTGCGGGAAGTTTTGTTAATTTTTCTTGGCGTAAGCGGAATATCTTTCCCCAGAAAAATAATATTTTCGACACCAAAAGCCTCAGAAATTCTAAAGAGTGAACCAATGTTTTGCTGAAAATAAATATGATCGCAAACCAAAGTTATAGGAAATGTTTTTCTCTCAAATTGATTTTCTTCGTGAGTAAGCTGCATTTTTGTTAGTAAAAAGTAATTAGTAAAAAGTAATTAGTAAAAAGTAATTAGTAAAAAGTGATTAGTGTTGAGAGGTGACGTTGTTTTTTTAAAATTGATTGAATTACTAGTTACTTATCACTTGAGACTAGTCATTAATTAGTAAAAATATAATTGATAATGTTGGCACCCATTTTTAAAGCTTTGTCGCGAACATTTGCAGGGTCATTGTGCACTTCAGGATCTTCCCAGCCGTCGCCTAAATCGCATTCGTAAGTATATAATAAAACTAATTTATTTTCTACAAAAATTCCAAACGCCTGCGGACGGGTTCCGTCGTGTTCGTGAATTTTAGGTAATCCGTTTGGGAACGGAAATGGTTTTTGGAAAATCGCGTGATTTGCAGGAAGTTCTACTAAATTATTATTCGGAAATATTTTTTTGATTTCTTTTCGAATGTATTGATCCATACCGTAATTATCATCGATATGAAGAAAACCGCCTCCGTATAAATAATTTCTAAGATTGGTTATGTCTGAATCGCTGAAAACAACATTTCCGTGTCCGGTCATGTGTACAAACGGATACGAAAGCAAATCAGGATTACTTGGTTCTACTGTCGATGGTTTTGCTTTTATTCTGGTATTGATGGTTGAATTGCAAAAACGAATTAAGTTGGGCAATGATGTTGGGTTTGCATACCAATCGCCGCCGCCGCTGTATTTAAGCAAAGCAATTTCCTGAGAAAATGAAGAGATTGAAAAAAGTAAAAACAGGTAAAATATTTTTTTCATGTAATTTTTAATTATTGATCTGTCATTGCGAGGAACGGAGCAGCCTCACTAATAATTCGTATTCTAAAACTTTGGCAAGCTCAGTAAGTTTAATTTGAAAGTGTGATTGTTTCGTTCCTCGCAATGACTAAACTAAACTTAATTCGGCGTTTCATTAAAAAACACAACACTATGGCAAGCGACAACTGCAGCAGTTTCTGTTCGCAAACGTGTATTTCCTAAAGTTACCGGCTGATATTTATTTTCGATGGCCAAAGCTATTTCTTTTTCTGAGAAATCTCCTTCGGGACCTATTAATAAAGTTACATCTTCATTTGGCTTTAAAGTTTCCTTCAACGATTTTTTATCGGTTTCTTCACAATGTGCAATAAATTGTAAACCCTGATTTTTTTGTTTTATGAATTCCTTAAACGAAATAGCATCATTTAATTTTGGAAGAAACATTTCATTTGATTGTTTCATTGCCGATAAAATAATCTTTTCAAAACGCTCTAAATTAATTACTTTTCGTTCAGAACGATCGCAGATAATAGGCGTAATTTCCTGAATTCCAATTTCTGTAGCTTTTTCTAAAAACCATTCAAAACGATCATTCATTTTGGTTGGTGCAACGGCTAAATGCAGGCGAAATTTTGGTTCTGGAGATTTTGTTATTGAACGAACGGCAACAATACATTTATTGTCTGAAGCCAGCGTAATTTCAGTTTCAAACAATAAACCAAAACCGTTTGTAACATGCAGGATATCTGAATCTTTCTTTCGTAAAACTTTTATAATATGTTTGCTTTCTTCTTTATCAAAAGAAAAACTCTCGGTTGATTCGTCAATATCAGGATTGTAAAATAACTGCATAATTAAAATTGAATTCGCGCTTTAGAAACCACCGCAGAAGTTTCGAAACGACTTGATAAATATTTTTGATAGCCCACAATTCCAATCATTGCAGCATTATCTGTAGTATATTCAAATTTCGGAATAAAAGTTTTCCAGCCGTATTTGGCTTCGCTTTCTTTCAAAGTAGTCCTGATTCCTGAATTTGCCGAAACTCCTCCGCCAATGGCAATTTGTTTAATTCCGGTTTCTTTGACAGCCAGTTTCAGCTTGTCCATCAAAATTTCGATAATTGTATGCTGAATAGAAGCGCAGATATCGTTTAGGTTTTCATCCACAAAATTTGGATTCTCCAGTTTATTCTTCTGTATAAAATATAGAATTGCTGTTTTCAATCCCGAAAAACTAAAATCTAATCCCGGAACTTTTGGTTTTGTAAAAGTAAAAGCTTTTGGATTTCCTTCTTTAGCATATTTGTCAATCAAAGGTCCGCCCGGATAGGGAAGCCCTAAAATTTTTGCACTCTTGTCAAAAGCTTCTCCAACGGCGTCATCAGTCGTTTCACCAATAATTTCCATGTCAAAAAAGCTGTTCACTTTTACAATTTGGGTATGTCCGCCGCTGATAGTTAAAGCCAAAAAAGGAAACTCAGGTTTATCGTAGCCTTCTTCATCAATAAAATGAGCTAAAATATGAGCATGCATATGATTTACAGCGATTAACGGAACGTTTAATGCTAATGCTAATGATTTACTGAAAGAACTTCCTACTAACAATGATCCCATTAAACCCGGACCTTGTGTAAAGGCAATGGCAGTTAGCTGTTCTTTTTGTACATTTGCTTTACGAAGCGCTGCGTCGATTACAGGAACTATATTTTGCTGATGGGCTCTTGAGGCTAGTTCAGGAACCACACCGCCATATTGATTGTGAATTAATTGATTAGCCACAACATTTGAGAGAACTTTATCGTTATGTAAAACTGCGGCGGCAGTATCATCGCATGAACTTTCGATGGCAAGAATAAAAACCTCTGAATTTTGCATATAAAGGCACGAATTTTGAATTATATTTGACAAATCAAATTTTGAATTGCTTTGATTTGAAGCAGAGCCCCAAAATTAAAGAATTTTTATCAAAACAGCCGCCCTTTGTCTGTTCAAATTAAATTAAAACAAAATCTATAATAATACCAGTTATCAAAAGAGTTAAGAAAATAGTATCCAGAACCCTAATTGGCTTAATTTTACTTTTGCTGGTACTTGCTATCACTCTGTCACTTCCTGTCGTACAGACAAAAATCGCAAAATATATTACCGAAACTTTAAATACAGACTTCAAAACAAACATTAGTGTTGATAAAGTTGCCATTAATATTTTTGGCGGTGTAAAACTTAAAAAAGTCCTGATTTTAGATCATCACAAAAAAACGATGATTTATTCTGATATTATTACGACTGATATTTTAAGCATAAAACGACTTATTGACGGCGATTTACTTTTTGGTGATATTCGTTTAACGGGTTTGATTTTTAACCTAAAAACCTATAAAAACGAAGACGAAAACAATATTAATAAGTTTATTAAATTGTTTGAAACCAAGGAAGAAAAGAAACAATCAGGTAAACATTTTCTTTTTACAGCCAAAAACGCCTACATCACAAACGGAAATTTTTCTGTTGTGGATGAAAATAAAAGAACCCCGCAATTTTTAGATTTTAAAAAACTGAACGCTTACATAAGCGATTTCAAATTATATGGGCCTGATGTAAATACTACAATTCACAGATTTTCATTTTTAGATCACCGCGGTTTGTATGTTTCTAATTTTACAGGGAAATTCAGCTATACTAAAAAACAAATTAAAGTCGAAAATCTGGCAATTAAAACCAAAAGATCATGGATTTACGGAAAAGCGATTTTGAATTATAAAATCAAAGATTTTCTCGATTTTACAGATAAAGTGCAGTTTGATGTTGCGTTAGATTCGTCTTCAATTGCTTCAAACGATATTCGTTATTTTTATGATGGCTTAGGAAAAAACCAGCATTTTAAAGTTAGGACTAAGATAAAAGGAACTTTAAACAACCTGAATTTAAACCGCCTTAGACTTACTGATACAAACGGTTCTAAAATTTTTGGAACAATCAATTTTAGAAATCTTTTAGGATCAAAAGAGCAGAAGTTTTCTATGGACGGAAAGTTTGATAAATTGATTTCAAGCTATGATAATCTGGTAGTTTTACTTCCGGGTATTTTAGGCAAAAAGCTTCCGAAAGAACTAAAAAGAATCGGGAAATTTAATATTGTTGGAAAGGCAAAAGTCTCGACAACAGATCTAGAAGCAGATTTTAAAATGGCAACTGATTTAGGAAACGGCAAAGTCGATCTTCATATGAATAATATGGATTTTATTGATAAAGCTTCTTATGCGGGAAATATAGTTCTGGATAATTTTAATGTTGGCGCTTTATTAGATCGAAAAGATATAGGGAGAACAACCTTAGATATTGATGTTGACGGCGTTGGTTTTACAGAAAAATATTTGAATACTATCGTAAAAGGAGATATTGCCAAATTAGATTACAATAAATATACCTACAGTAATATTGTTGTAAATGGAAATTTCAAACTTCCTTATTATAAAGGACAAATTTCTGTAAATGATCCAAATCTAAGCCTGACATTTGATGGTTTGGTTGATTTAAGCAAAAGAGAAAGCCGTTACGATTTTCATATCAATGTCGAAAATTCTGATTTGCGAAAACTGAAATTCATAAGCGATTCGATTTCTCGTTTTAAAGGGGATGCCGTTGTGCAGTTAACCGGAAATTCGATCGAAAATCTTCAGGGAAATATTTACATTAAAGATGCTGTATATCAAAACCCAAAAGCAACGTATGCTTTTGATGAAGTTACGGTAAGCTCGAATTTTGATGCAGACAGACTCCGTACCATAACCGTTAATTCATCGGATATTGTTGAAGGAAAAATTGTGGGTAAATTTCAGTTTGCACAATTAGATAAATTGGTAATGAATTCTGTTGGAAGTCTTTATACCAATTATAAACCTTTTAAAGTTAAAAAAGGGCAGTTTCTGCGTTTCAACTTTCATGTATATAATAAAGTTGTCGAAATGCTGTATCCAGAAATGAAAATTGATTCGAGTACAGTAGTTCGCGGAAAAATCGATTCAGATTTACAGGAATTTAAATTCGGATTCAGATCAAAACAAATCAGTGCGGCTAAAAATACTTTTGATAACATCAGAATTAGTATTGATAATAAAAACCCGCTTTATAATGCTTTCATTGAGTTAGATAGTATCAAAACGCCGTATTATAAAATACGAGATTTCAATTTAATCAATGTAACCGCAAAAGATACTTTGTTTGTTCGTTCTGAGTTTAAAGGCGGCGACAAAGGGCAGGATTATTTCAATCTCGATTTGTTTCATACCATTGATAAAAACAAGAATAATATAGTCGGCATCAAGAAATCTGAAATGAAATTTAAAGACTATTTATGGTATTTAAATGAAGATGCGAAAAAAGACAATCAGATTGTTTTTGATCAGTATTTTAAAAACTTCTCAATAGATAATATTGTATTGTCGCATGAAAACCAGAAAATTGATTTAAACGGAGTCATAAAAGGAAAAGATTATAAAGATCTCGTCCTCAATTTTGAAGATGTAGATATCAATAAAATTACACCTTTTAACTCCAAGTTTGTTTTTAACGGAAACTTAAACGGAAATATAAATTATAAGCAGAATAAAGATGTCTTTCAGCCCACGGCAAGTATTGTGGTAGATCATCTTAATTTAAATAAAGTCGATCTGGGAACTTTGAATTTTGATATTTCGGGAGATCAGAGTTTTAAAAAGTTTACTATAAATTCTTCGATTGTAAATGGTTTTGCCGAGTCGTTTAGAGCAAACGGAACAATTGCTGTCGAAAATAAAGAGACATTCTTAGATTTAAATTTAAAACTCGAAGGATTTAATCTGGCAACTTTAGGAACTGTCGGCGGCGATGTATTATCAAATGTAAGAGGTTCTGTTTCAGGAAATGCTGCTGTTGTGGGGAATTTGAAAAAACCGGAAATCAACGGACGTTTGTATGTGGAGAAAGCCGGAATGACAATTCCGTATCTTAATACAGATTATGCATTGAGCGACAGAACAGTTATTGACTTAACCGATGAAAAATTCCTGTTTAGAAATAATCAGTTAACTGATACAAAATTTGGAACAAAAGGATTGCTGAACGGAACAATTGAGCATCATAATTTTGGAGACTGGAAATTAGATTTAACCATAACTTCAAAACGATTATTGGCACTTGACACAAAAGACAGTGAAGATGCGGCGTATTTTGGAACGGCGTTTATAAACGGAACTGCCAGCATAAAAGGTCCAACGGAAAGTTTATTTATTAAGGTTGATGCAAAATCTGAAAAAGGAACAGAGGTTAAAATTCCGATTAGTAACGTACAAAATTCGAGTGAAAGCAACTGGATTCATTTTGTAACGCCAAAAGAGAAATACAATTTAGCTAAAGGTATTGTTGAGAAAACCCGAAATTATAACGGACTTGAATTAGAGTTTGATTTTGATATTACACCAGATGCCGAGGTTGAAGTAATTCTGGATCGAAATTCCGGTCACGGTATGAAAGGAAAAGGATACGGATCGTTATTGTTTAAAATCAATACGCTGGGTAAATTTAATATGTGGGGAGATTTCCAGGCCTACGAAGGAACGTATAATTTTAAATACGGTGGTTTAATCGATAAAAAGTTTGCGGTTAAAAAAGGAGGTTCGATTATTTGGGAAGGTAACCCAATGAAAGCCCAGCTGAATTTAGAAGCGGTTTACAAAACAACGGCAAATCCTGCGGTATTATTAGACAATTCATCTTTCAATAAAAAAGTTCCGGTAGAAGTTGTAATTGGTTTAAGGGGAGATTTAACGAGCCCTGAACCTAATTTTGATATTCAGTTTCCATCCGTGAGTAATGTTTTAAAATCGGAGATACAATATAAGTTAGACGATAAAGATGTACGCCAGACACAAGCCTTGTATTTATTGTCGACAGGCTCATTTATGAGTCAGGACGGATTTAATCAAAGCGATTTATCTGGAACATTTGCAGAAACGGCTGCGAGTTTGTTAGGCGGCATTATAAAATCGGATAATGACCTTATTAATATAGACTTGAATTTTATATCAGCAGACAGAAGAATAGGACAGGAAGCTGACGGACAGTTTGTGGCCAATATTTCATCGCAGATTAATGAACGAATTTCAATAAACGGAAAAGTAGGGGTTCCCGTTGGAGGAGTAAACGAATCTGCCATTGTGGGAGATATTGAAATTTTATATAGAGTAAACGAAGATGGATCAATGAACCTTCGTTTGTTTAATAAAGAAAATGATATTAATTATATAGGACAAGGAATTGGTTATACACAAGGAGTTGGTATTTCGTATGAAGTCGATTTTGATACTTTCAGTGAACTGGTCAATAAGTTGTTTAAAAGCCATAAACTGGAAAAAGCTATAAAAAATTCAGATGAATTTCAGGATTCTAATTTAAATCCGGACTTTGTTAATTTCAATAACAATAAAAAGGAAGCTGAAAAAAATAAAAAGAAATCAGAAAAAGAAAAAGAAGAGGAGAGTAAACCAAAGCCTCAAAACAATAATGAAGGTCTGATTCCTGACAACGATTTCTAACACATTGTTAAAAAAGAGTATAAAAAAACCATTCGCCGCAACGAATGGTTTTTTTATGCCTAACTTTAGCGCTTTTAGTAAATTTTTGCTAAAGCACTGTTCTTAATATTTTTATAACACTTCATTTAGGTATTGTTATTTTTAAAGAATTAATTAAAAAATGGGGTATTTATTATTTTAAATGAAATTTTTAGTATCAAAAAACTTATTAACGAAAACGTTTGAATTTAACATATTTTACTAATTTATTATAAACAGAACCCGAAAAGTGCTGAATGTTTGCTAAATTTACAACTTTAATACTTAAATAATGTCAAAAACAATAAAAAAAGTAGGTGTTCTTACCTCAGGAGGAGACTCACCAGGAATGAATGCTGCAATACGATCTGTTGTTCGAACATGTGCTTATCATAATATAGAATGCATAGGAATTTATAGAGGGTATCAAGGAATGATAGAAGGCGATTTTAAAGAAATGGGTCCTCGAAGCGTTAATAACATTGTAAATAAAGGAGGAACGATCTTAAAATCAGCTCGTTCTGTTGATTTTAGAACTCCGGAAGGAAGAAAAAAAGCGCACGAAAACCTTTTAAAAGCCGGAATTGATGCTTTAGTAGTTATTGGCGGCGACGGAAGTTTTACCGGAGGTTTAATTTTCAACTCAGAATATAATTTCCCGGTAATGGGAATTCCTGGTACAATCGATAATGATATTTATGGTACAAGTTTTACTCTAGGTTACGATACTGCTTTAAATACTGTTGTTGACTGTATTGATAAAATTAGAGATACTGCAAGTTCACATAACCGTTTATTCTTTGTAGAGGTTATGGGTAGAGATGCAGGTCACATCGCACTTAATGCAGGAATTGGTGCAGGTGCAGAAGAAATCCTTATTCCTGAAGAAGATTTAGGTCTTGACAGATTGTTAGACTCTCTTCAAAAAAGTAAAGCTTCAGGAAAATCATCAAGTATAGTGGTTATTGCCGAAGGTGATAAAATTGGTAAAAACGTATTCGAATTAAAAGATTATGTTGAAGCTAATTTACCAGAGTATGACGTAAGAGTATCTGTTTTAGGGCACATGCAGCGTGGTGGTTCGCCATCTTGTTTTGACCGTGTTTTAGCAAGCCGTCTTGGTGTAAAAGCAGTAGAATCTTTAATTGAAGGAAAATCAAACTACATGGTTGGTCTTAAGGAAGATAAAGTTATTTTAACTCCGCTTGAGCAGGCAATTAAAGGTAAATCTGAAATTGATAGAGAATTATTGAGAGTGTCAGACATTATGTCTACATAATTATATAGAGAAAAGTTTAAAAGAGAAGAAGTTTATTGTGAGGAAATTAGACTTTGAATTAGTATAATAAAAACAAAAGCAAAAATTTAGTAAAATGTCAAAAGTAAAATTAGGAATAAACGGATTTGGACGTATTGGAAGAATCGTTTTTAGAGAATCTTTCAATAGAGATAATGTAGAAGTTGTAGCAATCAACGATTTATTAGACGTAGATCACTTAGCTTACTTATTAAAATATGATTCAGTTCACGGTCGTTTCAACGGAACTGTAGAAGTAAAAGAAGGAAAATTGTATGTAAACGGAAGAAATATCCGTATCACTGCAGAAAGAAATCCTGCTGACTTAAAATGGAATGAAGTTGATGTTGATGTAGTAGCAGAATGTACTGGTATCTTTACAACTATCGAAACTGCAAATGAGCACATTAAAGGTGGTGCTAAAAAAGTTATCATTTCTGCTCCATCTGCAGATGCTCCAATGTTTGTAATGGGAGTTAACCACGAAACTGCAAAAGCTTCTGATTTAGTAGTTTCTAACGCTTCTTGTACTACAAACTGTTTAGCTCCATTAGCTAAAGTTATCCACGATAATTTTGAAATCGTTGAAGGTTTAATGACAACTGTTCACGCAACTACTTCAACTCAAATGACTGCTGACGGACCTTCTAGAAAAGACTGGAGAGGTGGACGTGCAGCTGCAATTAACATTATTCCTTCTTCAACAGGTGCTGCAAAAGCGGTTGGAAAAGTTATACCATCTTTGAATGGAAAATTAACTGGAATGTCTTTCCGTGTTCCTACTGCTGACGTTTCTGTAGTAGATTTAACTGTAAAAGTTGCTAAAGAAACTTCTTATGAAGAAATTATGGCAGTTTTGAAAAAATCTTCTGAAACTGATTTAAAAGGTATCTTAGGATTTACAGAAGATGCAGTTGTATCTCAGGATTTCATTTCTGACAAAAGAACTTCAATCATTGATTCTACTGCAGGAATTGGTTTAAATTCAACTTTCTTCAAATTAGTATCTTGGTACGATAATGAATACGGATACTCAAGCAAATTGATCGATTTATCTGTGCATATTGCAGGTTTAAAATAATATTATATATTTTTACAAAATCCCGTTATCACCAAGTAACGGGATTTTCTTATTTTGTTCTGTCTTTAATTAATGTAAAAAACACACTTATTTGAAGAAAAACTAATTCAAAAAACAAAAAAAATGAAATTAATAGTTGATAGTGGATCTACTAAAGCCGATTGGATTGCAATTGATGATAATGGAAAAGTATTATTCACCACACAAACCTTAGGATTAAATCCTGAAATTCTTGACGGGCCGGAAATTCTTGCAAGATTAAACGACCGTTTTGATATTTTACAAAATAAAAAAAATGCAACACATTTGTTCTTTTACGGAGCAGGTTGTGGAACAGACAGAATGAAAAAAGCTTTAAAGCAAATTTTTCAAGAGTATTTTACTAACGCGATTGTTGACGTTCAGGAAGATACTTATGCTGCAGTTTATGCTACAACTCCAAAAGGAGAAGAAGCAATCGTATCTATCTTAGGAACTGGGTCAAACTGCAGTTATTTTGATGGAAAAGTATTGCACCAAAAAGTTCAGTCATTAGGATATATTGTAATGGATGACTGCAGCGGAAACGTTTTTGGAAAAGAATTAATTAGAAAATACTATTTTAATAAAATGCCTAAGGAATTAGCGGTTGAGCTTGAAAAAGAATACGACGTTGATCCTGATTTTATTAAAAACAAATTATATAAAGAAGCAAACCCAAATGCTTATTTGGCAACTTTTGCTAAGTTTTTAATCAAACATAAAGACACAGAATTCTGCAGAAAAATTATTTTCAAAGGAATGAAATCTTTCGTTAAAAACTACATCAAACAGTTTGATAACTGTAAAGAAGTTCCTGTGCATTTTGTGGGTTCTATTGCTTTTTATCTGAAAGATGAATTACAAGAAACTTTCGATAAATACGAGCTTAAATTAGGAAATGTGTTAAGAAGACCAATTGATGGTTTAATTGCTTACCATGTTGCTAACCAATAATTAAATTTATGGAAATAGCTATAATAGCACACGACGGAAAGAAAGCAGATATGGTTCAGTTTTTAAATAAAAACAAGGCCTTGCTTCTTTTAGAAAAAATTAATCTTATCGCAACAGGAACTACCGGAAGTAAAGCTGTAAATGCTGGTTTTAAAGTACGAAGAATGCTTTCTGGACCTATGGGAGGTGATGCACAAATTGCTGCAAGGGTAGCCGAAGGGAAAACTCAAATGGTTTTCTTTTTTAAAGATCCACTGGCGAGCCATGCCCATGAAGTTGATATTAATATGTTAATTCGTGTTTGTGATGTACATAATGTGCCTTTGGCAACAAATGAAGCTTCCGCACAACTATTGTTAAATGCAGTTGCACTGCAATTATAGATAAATTTTCCTTTTTAACATATAAGCTTAAAGACCGCTGCATATTAGATGTCGCGGTTTTTTTATGGAATTAATTTAAACTTTAAGCTGAAAGGCCTGCTTTTTTTGAGTTTTTAAATGTAAATCCTTGATTTTGACGAATTTAATGTGGGAATTATCTTTTTTTATTTAAATTTGGTAATAATTTTATTATAAATTCATGAAAAAAATCATTGAAATAGCGATTATTGCTCATGATAATAAAAAAGCCGATATGGTTCAGTTTTTAATTAAAAACAGGATCGTATTAGAGAGTGAGAGATTGAAACTTGTTGCGACAGGTTTGTTGGGCAGGAGCGCAGAGAATACAGGTTTAAAAGTAGTTAAATTACTGCCATGTTCTATGGGAGGTGATGCCCAAATAGCAGCAAGAGTAGCAGAAAGTAAAATTAAGGTTGTGCTTTTTTTTAAAGATCCGCTTGCGAGTCATGCACACGGGGTTGATATCAGTATGCTTGTTAGAATTTGCGATGTACACAATGTGCCGCTGGCAACAAATGAAGCAACGGCACAATTATTAGTTGATGCTATTGCACAGCAATTATAGAGATTTCAACATTTACATTTTTTGGCAGACATGCCACTTGTACCGTTTCACGTGCTGGAGCGGTTTTTTCGTTAAAATAAGAACCATAAATAGTGTTAATAGCACCAAAATTGTTCATATCCATAATAAAGATCGTTGCTTTTACAACATTTTCAAAAGTCATGTTAGCCGCTTCTAAAATAGCTGCTATATTCTCCATTACTTGTTTAGTTTCATCATTGATGTTATCAGTAACAAGTTCTCCCGAAGCTGGATTTATAGCAATTTGCCCAGAAGCATAAAGTGTATTTCCTGATAATACCGCTTGATTGTACGGCCCAATAGGAGCCGGAGCTTTTTCTGTAAAGATTATTTTTTTCATGATAAATTTATTTTAAGTCGACAAATTATCGATTTGAAGTACTGCGTTTGTTCCATTTAATGTCACTCAGCATACCCGATTTAATTCCAATGAAGAAGTTCCAGTTAGCGTTTGGTCCCATCGGATTCCAGTTAAAAGCCATTCTCCAGCTTAACAAATCTCTTTCAAAACGGAATTGAGTAAAAGTAACCCCTTTTTGAACAAAATCATAACCTGTAGAAACCCCGCCTTTCCATTTAGGCGTAATATCCATATTCGCAGAAATCATAATAGAGTTTCCGGATATTTTATTTTCTCTGGCAGTATTGGAATAAGTAAGCGAATACGCCATTGTCATATCCCAAGGAATTTTTGAGCTGAAAAACTCGCTTACAACATCTTCGTCGCGTTCCGGTTCATTCGCAAACTGACTATTTCGGCTGTCATTTAAGTCTGTGTTTGTTCCGAATAAATCGTCATTACGACCACCGTTTCGCTGGCTTTGCGTATTTTTTTCTTTTCCGGTTCCCTTATTCGAGAAAGAATAGTTCATGGTTAAGTTTGCACTAGTCATTCTAAACAAACTTCCTCCATTATCAATATTATACTTGTTTATAACATTTCCTGCATTGTCGATAGCATAAGGATTTAAAACAGCTCCAAAATTGACATTCATTTTATTGTCAAAAAACTGCGTTCCCCCGCTTACTACAATTGGCTGCCAGGCTAAAGTCTTTTTTCCGTCTGCGCTAAAATTATAACTTGTATTGAAGTTTAAATTGTTCAGCAGCATTATCTTCTTAGGTTCTGTTTTTGTGCTGTCTTTATCCCTTACTTTGGCTTCAAACGTGTTGCTTAATGAAAAACCTACAATATTTGAATTACTTTGCCCTGGAGCGCCATAAATACCATTTGCGAACCGCGAGTATTCATCGGTTGAAATTTTACCAGACGCATCAACCGTATAATGTTCATAATATTGATCAAAACTTGGCGTATAGGAATACGTAAGACTCGGCCTCATAACGTGGCGGATAGACTGAATCCTTTTGTCCTCACCAAAATTAAATGTACCATAAATAGTAGTTCCTAAATTGGTGCTTAAATTATATGTTCTGTATGAGTCAAAACCATTTACTGTTTTATCATCCACTTTTCCTGCAGTGTCGTCAAAACCTTTTTTAATAGTTTTGGTTACCCAGGTTTCCTGATAGTTTGTAGATGCCCCGGCACTAAAATATTTGAATACTTTAAAGTTAGTACTTATCGGAATAGAGTGCTGCATACCAATTTGTGCATCTCTAAACATTTGAGGCTTAAAAAACAAGGAATCGTAAGTAGTGATATTGTTTTTACCTGTTACGTTATATTGTAAGTTGATGTTTTTGATAAACCCTTTTTTAACTCCGTCTTTTCCAACAAAAGGATAAATACGATCAATACTCCCCTGAAGGTTAGGAAGGCTCATCTGGATTTGCTCTGTCTGTGTATTTTGCTGATGCGTAGCAGATAACGAAATACGAGAACCCGGAATCGTATTAAAAGTTTTGTTGTATGAAATAGACGAACTCAATGTATTGTTCAAATTTGACCCAACGTTAGCCTGATTAATAGACTGTTTAAAGTACTTACTGCTACCCATATTTACAGAGGCACTAAAACTTGAGTTGGGATTAGATTTTGTGTCTTTTGAATGTGACCACTGAATATTGTAAATATTTTGTTTCGAATAATCTGGATAACCTCTTTCGCTGCTAATTAAATTCTCAAATCGAATATTGACATTTCCTCTATATTTATATCGGGTTGCATAAGCCGATTCAAAACGCATGGCGTAACTACCATTGGTATAATAATCTCCTAAAACAGTTAAGTCGTAATTGTCGCTTAAAGCAAAATAATAACCTCCATTTTGTAAAGAGAAACCTCTGGTATTTGAATCATTATAACTTGGAATAATAATACCCGAAACACTTTTTTCCTGACTCAACGGGAAATAACCATAAGGCAATGCCAGCGGAGTAGGGACATCAGCAATAACCATTTGCGTTAAACCGGTAACAATTTTTTTTCCGGGAACAAATTTAATTTTGCTTGTTCTAAAGTAGTATTCCGGATTGTCAATATCCTGAGCTGTTGTAATACGAGCCTCTTTTAGATAATAAACAGAGTCATTTTCTTTTTTGGTAACCGCAGCTTTAATATTTAATTCACCTTGTTTGGTTCTCGAATTATAAATTAATGCTTTTTTAGTTTTAAAATTAAAGCGGATAGAATCGGGCTGGACTTCACTCTCGCCTTGTTTAAAGTTTGGGAACTGCACTAAAGCCCCGGCAGAATCTTTAATTCTTCCGGCATAAACTTCATCCTTTTCATAATTCAAAACAATTATACCAGATTTTAGTTCAACATCTTTATAGTATAATTCGGCTTCGTTGTATAAAGTAATCAGTTTTTTCTTCTGATCGATTTTTGCGTAATCTTTTGCCTTGTATCTAACCTTACCATCGAGGAAAGTCTTGGTAGGTCTGACAGTATCTAATTTTATAGTGTCATTTTGGGTTATTTGAGGCTTATCTGTTTGTTTTGCAGCTGGTAAAGGCTTTTTTTTAGATTTTATCTCTTGCGAATATAAATTACCACATCCCATTGTTAGGAAAAATGATATTAAAACGATATTAAATAAGTTTGTCTGCAAAGGTTTAAATGCTATTTTTGTAAAATTATGGCTTGTTTTTTGACATGTCAAACTTACATATAATTTTTTGGCAAAAATAATCAATTGTAAAAATTATAACAGCTGCATTTTATTAAAATTAACTTTAGGATTTATGAATAGATTAAATAAAATTAAGGTAATCTTTACCTTTTTTCTAACAATAGCGTCATTTTGCACATATAGTCAATCAAATGTTTTTAAAGTAACACTTGATGCCGGACACGGAGATCACGACTTTGGTGCAGTTTACAGCGGGCGGATTGAAAAAAATATTGCCTTGGCTATTGTACTGAAAGTAGGGAAAATTTTAGAACTTAATCCAAATATCAATGTAATCTATACTCGTAAAACAGATGTCTTTATTGATTTGGTCGAAAGAGCCAATATCGCAAATAGAGCCAACTCTAATATTTTTGTTTCTATACATTGTAATGCAAATAAAAATACAGCAGCAGATGGTACCGAAACGTATGTAATGGGTTTAAGTAAAGTTGCATCAAATCTTGAAGCGGCGAAAAAAGAGAACTCGGTAATTACTTTAGAGAAAGATTATAAACGTAAATACGATGGTTTTGATCCAAATTCTCCAGAACAAATGGTTGGAATTACTTTAATGCAGGAAGAATATTTGGATAATAGTATTTCGTTAGCAAGTAAAATTGAAGATAATTTTGAAAGACTTGGAAAAAAAATCAGACAAGGCGGTGTAAAACAAGCACCATTTATGGTACTTCATAAAGCTTACATGCCAAGAGTTTTAGTTGAAACCGGATTCGTATCTAATCCAATAGAAGGAAATATTCTAAATTCTGAAGAAGGACAGGATGATATCGCAAAAGCAATTGCAGAAGCTATTTTGAGCTACAAAAGAGAATATTTTGGTTCAGGAACTTCAGAAGCAGTTGAAGCCAAGCCTGTAAAAGACACTTCAACTCCAAAGAAAGTTGTGCAAACACCTGCGCCTGCAGCCCCAAAAGGAACATTCTTTAAAGTGCAGCTTATAGCAAGTATCAAAAAAACACCTTTAGAACCTAAAAATTTTAAAGGACTAAAAAATGTAACAATGATCTACGAAAACAATATTTATAAATATTTCTATCAGGAAACTTCCGATTATGAAGCTGCGAAAAAATATCTGGAAGAAGCTAAGGATAAAGGATATGGCGCTGCATATTTGATAGCAACTAAAGACGGAGAAAAAATCAGTATTCAGGATGCTGTTAAATAATCCTCGCAAGTTCGAATATTTATACTAATTTTGTAACAAAACACTTAGAATTTTGAAACTAACAAGAGAAATTAAAACGGCTGTATTAGTCATAGCGTCTATTTTATTATTTATCTGGGGCTACAGTTTTTTAAAAGGAAAAGACCTTTTTACTAATTATAAAACATTATATGCTGAATATGATAATGTTGAAGAACTGACACAATCAGCACCAGTTACCATAAACGGACTTGTAGTTGGTAAGGTAAATAAAATCACAATCAATGAAACAACAGGAAAATTATTAGTTGAACTTCAGTTAAAAACAGATTTTCCTATTTCAAAAACAAGTAAAGCATCTTTATATTCAGCAAGTTTAATAGGAGGAAAGCAAATCGCTATTATTCCAAATTTAGCAGATAAAGAACCTGCAGAAGAAGGGCAGACACTTGAGTCTGTTGTTAAGCTGGGATTAACAGAATCTTTAGGGGGTAAAATCGAACCAATTACATTAAAATTGGATAAAATGCTCTTAAATATTGATAATCTGGTTACCGGATTAAACAATGTTTTAGACCAAAAAACACAACAGGATTTAAAGAAAACTTTAGCAGAATTGAGCCAGACAATGGAGCAGTTTCATAGAGCTTCAGGAAGTATCAACAATATTTTAGATACTAACAAAGGCCAGATAAACGGAGTTGTGACAAACTTTAATAAAATGTCAAGCAACTTTAATAAAATATCTGATTCTTTAAATAAAGCCGATCTTGGAAAAACAGTTCGTAACCTAAACCAGACTTTAGCAAAAGTAGATGGTATTATGGCTAGTTTAAATTCTGGAAAAGGTACAGCAGGTAAATTGTTAAGCGACGATGCGCTTTATAACAATCTTGCAAAAACTTCAAAAGAACTTGAATTGTTATTACAAGATGTTCGACTTTATCCAACACGTTACGTAAACGTTTCTCTTTTTGGAAAGAAAAACAAACCTTATGTAGCACCAGCCGGAGAAACAAATTCAACTGATAAAAAATAATTGTAATGAGTTATTTAGATAATATTTTATTCGCCATACTTCTTGTCGTAGGTTTTGGTTTTTTTGCAGCGAGCGTAAAAAAAATCATCCGCAACATTAATTTAGGAGTTGACGTAGATAGAAAAGATAATCCTAAAGCTCGTTGGAAAAACATGGCTTTGATTGCTCTTGGGCAGTCAAAAATGGTGAGACGCCCTGTTGCCGGAATACTTCATATTTTAGTATATGTAGGTTTCGTAATTATTAATATTGAATTACTTGAAATTATAATCGATGGATTAGTAGGAACTCATAGAATTTTTGCTCCTTATTTAGGTGTAGTTTATGATGTTTTAATTGCTTCATTTGAAATATTAGCCATACTTGTAATTTTTTCTGTTACCGTTTTTTGGCTTAGAAGAAATTTTATCAGATTAAAACGTTTTATACATTCTGATCTAACAGGATTTCCTAAAAGCGATGCAAACTACATTTTGTATTTTGAGACCGTTTTAATGATCTTGTTTTTATTAATGAACGCATCTGACCTGCATTTGCAAAATGTTCCGGGAGGAGTTTTTCACAAAGCAGGAAGTTTTCCAATAAGTCAGTTCATCGCGCCAATTTTTAATGGAATGTCAAACGAACTGGTTGTAATATTGTTTGAAGCATTTTGGTGGCTGCATATCGTTGGTATTATGGTTTTTATGAACTATTTATATTTCTCAAAACACTTACACATACTTTTAGCATTCCCAAATACATACTTTGCGAATTTAAAACCAGAAGGACAGTTTGATAATCTGGAATCAGTAACAAAAGAAGTAAAACTAATGATGGATCCAAATGCAGATCCTTTTGCAGCGGCTCCGGTTGATGAAAATGCGGCTCCATCTAAATTTGGCGCAAGCGATGTTCAGGATTTAAACTGGGTTCAGCTTTTAAACGCATATACTTGTACAGAATGTGGTCGTTGTACGTCTTCATGTCCGGCAAATCAAACGGGTAAAAAATTGTCTCCACGTAAAATTATGATGGACACAAGAGACCGTTTAACTGAAGTTGGGAAAAACATAGATGCTAATAAAGGTGTTTTTGTTCCGGATAATAAAACATTATTAAACGATTATATTACACCAGAAGAATTATGGGCTTGTACATCATGCAATGCTTGTGTAGAAGAATGTCCCGTAAATATTAGTCCGTTATCTATTATAATGGATATGCGTCGTTATTTAGTAATGGAGCAGAGTGCTGCGCCAATGTCACTGAATGCTATGATGACCAATATCGAAAATAATGGTGCGCCATGGCAGTACAGCCAGCAGGACCGATTGAATTGGAAAAACGAGAATTAGAGTAGTTTAAATGGTTAATTGTTTAACCGTTTAATCGATTTGAGTAAATATTTAAGGTTTTTAGTAAGGTTATTGTAAAGAGAGCAATTAACCAAATAAACAATTAACCGATTTAACAAAAAAAGAAGATGTCAGAAAGTTTAGTAGTGCCAACAATGGCAGAAATGCTAGCCCAGGGAACACAGCCAGAAGTTTTATTTTGGGTAGGTTGCGCAGGGAGTTTTGATGATAGAGCAAAAAAAATCACAAAAGCATTTGTACGTATTTTAAATCGTACTAATGTTTCTTTTGCAGTATTAGGTACAGAAGAGAGTTGTACTGGTGATCCTGCAAAAAGAGCCGGAAATGAATTTTTGTTTCAAATGCAGGCCATGATGAATATCGAGGTTTTAAATGCTTATGAAGCAAAAAAAATCGTTACAGCTTGTCCGCATTGTTTTAATACTTTAAAAAATGAATATCCTGAATTAGGTGGAAACTATGAAGTTATTCATCATACAGAATTCCTGAAGTCATTAATTGATGACGGAAGACTTACGGTTGAAGGCGGACAGTTTAAAGGAAAGAAAATTACTTTCCACGATCCTTGTTATTTAGGAAGAGCCAATAAAGTATACGAAGCGCCAAGAGATTTAATCCAGAAATTAGACGTTGAATTAGTCGAAATGAAACGCTCTAAAGCAAACGGATTATGCTGTGGAGCGGGTGGAGCGCAGATGTTTAAAGATGCTGAACCTGGAAACAAAGAAGTAAACGTACTGCGTACAGAAGATGCACTAGAAGTTCAGCCGGATATTATCGCTGCCGGATGTCCTTTCTGTAACACGATGTTAACCGATGGTATCAAACATCAGGAAAAAGAAGGACAGGTAAAAGTGTTAGATATCGCGGAGTTAATTGCGAATGCGCAGGATCTTTAGTTTTTAAGGTTCAAAGAGATAAAGGTGCAAAGGGACAAAGTTTTTCAACCTGAAACCTGAAACTTTAAACTTTAAACTTTAAACTTTAAAAAAAATCTAAAATCTAAAATTAACAATTTAAAATTAAAAAATGTATATACCTTTTGAAAATTTACCTGGTGAATCAAGAGTTTGGATTTACCAATCGAACAGAAAATTTTCTGAGGAAGAGTTTTCTGAAATCGAAACAGATTTAAAAGCTTTTGTAGAAGAATGGGCCGCACACGGAACAAGTCTTGAAGCATCATTTTTGCTAAAATACAATCGTTTTATAATATTAGCCGTAAATCAGGACGTTCAGGCTGCTACAGGCTGTTCTATTGATAGTTCGGTAGAATTTATTCAAGGTTTAGAGAAAAAGTACAATGTCGATTTATTAGACAAAATGAACGTTACTTTTAAACTTGGAGAACATATTGCACACAAACCATTAATTGATTTCAAGAAAATGGTAAAAGATAAATCAGTTTCTGAGAACACAATTGTTTTCAATAATTTGGTTAACAATATCGAAGAATTCAACGAATCGTGGGAAGTTCCTGCTGCCGACAGCTGGCACAGCAGATTTTTCTAAGAGAAATTTATAATATATTTGAAAGGCATGAAATTTTAGATTTTGTGCCTTTTTTTGTTTTGATTGTTTCAAGTTTCAGGTTTCAGGTTTCGCCAAAGTTTGTCATTCCGAGGAGATTGTTAAATCCGACAGGTTTTAAAAACCTGTCGGGTTTCGTTGCGTAATCTTTGTGAGTTTTTTTGTTTTTTTTACGTAAAGCTTGTTATTCCGAGGAACGAGGAATCGCACTAGAGAATCGACAAAGATTGGCGATTATGTTTGCGAAGATGGATTAAAATCCATCCCTACAATATAACTTGTTCCTACGGAACGCTGCATATAAAATTCCGAAGGAATGATTTATTTTGTAGTAACGGATTTTAATCCGTTGAAGACATAGTAAGCCCAATTATCATTCCGAGTAACTAGGAATGACAAGAATATCTAATTTTAATAATTTAATATTAAACATGAGGAAAGTTTTGAATATTTGTAGCGTTTTGTATTTTATTTGGACTTCAATAATACTAACCTTAATTTTTAATGGAAAAATAGTTTTCGGACAAGGAATTGGAGACATGTTTTATGTAATATTATTAGTCATTTTGCAAATTATATTCGGGTATATTTTTTTTCTAAACATTAAAAAGAAAGTTACTTTACCTTTAATAGTGACAATTTTATTAATCGTATGTGTCTTGCTGTTTACCTTGAAAATGACAATTTATAGAGGAATAGAGTATCCTTGGAACGGTAGTGTTTTTTTTGAATAGAATCATTTAAATTATTTTCTTATAAAAACAAAAACGTCTAATCTAGCCCCGATGGAAGCGGTATCCTTTTATGGTGGGGTTCGCCATAAAAGATTTAGTGTACAGCGGGACTACTGATCTTTTTGGGAGATATTGTCCTGCTTCTAAAAATATTTATCAACCAGATTTAATCTAATTTTGTCGAAAATCTAACAATTTAAAAGCCTAATTAAACGTGATTTTTGAGTACTTTCGTAGAATTAAATTTAATACATGAAAATAGCAATAGTTTGTTATCCGACATTTGGCGGTAGTGGTGTAGTTGCTACAGAACTAGGTCTCGAATTAGCCAGACGCGGACACGAAATACATTTTATAACTTACAGTCAGCCAGTAAGATTAGCGCTTTTAAACCCTAATGTTCATTATCACGAAGTAAACGTTCCTGAATATCCTTTATTCCATTATCAGCCGTATGAATTGGCTTTGTCAAGCAAATTGGTCGATATGGTGAAATTGTATAAAATAGAAGTTCTGCATGTGCATTACGCTATTCCCCACGCTTATGCGGGTTATATGGCGAAACAAATGCTTAAGAATGAAGGAATTAATCTTCCGATGATTACAACGCTTCACGGAACTGATATTACGCTTGTTGGAAATCATCCGTTTTACAAACCTGCGGTAACTTTTAGTATCAATAAGTCTGATTACGTGACTTCGGTTTCTCAGAGTTTGAAAGATGATACGCTGAAATTGTTTAAAATTAAGAATAAAATTAAGGTAATCCCGAATTTTATTGAATTGGATAAAGTTAGAAAAGACCCAACGGAACCTTGTCACAGATATGTAATGGCAAAGGAAAATGAGCGAATCGTAACACACATTAGTAACTTTAGAAAAGTAAAACGTATTCCGGATATTATCAAGATTTTTTATAATATTCAGAAAGTAATGCCGGCTAAATTAATGATGGTGGGCGATGGACCTGAAAAAGAAAGAGCAGAGGTTTTGTGTATGGAACTGGGAATTTACGACAAAGTAATTTTCTTTGGGAACAGTAATGAAATCGATAAGATTTTATGCATGACTGATTTGTTTTTACTTCCGTCAGAAACAGAAAGTTTTGGTTTAGCAGCCTTAGAAGCAATGGCTTGCGGAGTTCCTGTAATTTCAAGTAATTCAGGAGGCTTGCCGGAAGTTAATTTTGATGGTGTTTCAGGATATTTAAGTGATGTTGGAAATGTCGACGAAATGGCTGCAAATGCAATCAAAATTTTAAAAGATGACGAAACTTTGAATAAGTTTAAAATCAATGCCTTAGAAGTAGCTAAGAACTTTGATATTAAAAATATTCTGCCTAAATATGAAGCTTTGTATCAAAGAGCAATTGACGATTATAAAGAATAGAAACATTAATTTTAAAAATTTGAACGTAATGAAAAAAGTAATTTCGGTTTTAGTAATTTTTGTTTTGATTTCCTGCGGAGCTAAAAAAACAACAGATTCAAAAGCTTTATATGAAGTTTTAACTGAACAGTCTGATGGAGGGGGAAATATTAAATTTTTCGAAATTTTGACAGAACCTAACGAGATCAAAATGCTTGAAAATGATCCGCTTCTGGCTGCTAAAATGAAGCAGACTGATATTGCCAATTCTAATTATGTTATCCTTAATATGGGTGAGAAAAACACCGGAGGATATTCTATTGAAATTGAAAAGGTTGAAGAAACGGATAAGAATATTATCATTACAGTAAAAGAAAAAAATCCTGCTCCAGATGCAATGGTAACGCAGGCTATAACTTATCCTTATACAGTTGTAAAAATACATTCTAAAAAGGAGATTATTATTAAGTAAGTTATTAGTAAAGAGTGACTGGTAAATAGTTATTAGTTATTAGTGAAAAGTTAGATGTGAAATGTCAGGCTGAGCGTAGTCGAAGCCCTTTTTACCTTTAAAGCCCTTCGACTACGCTCAGGGTGACAATAATTTTTCAAAACATAAAAAAAACCTGTCGCATTACAACGACAGGTTTCTTCTTACAATTATTTTTTATTTTTAATTAGAATCTGAATTTGACACCTAAACCAACGTCAAATCCGAAATTGTCATCGTCATAGTATCCAGAACCGATTTCAGGTCTTGCATCTAATGACAGTGTGATAGGCACTTCTTTAAATCTATATTCGATACCAATATCTCCGGCCGCAAAAACATAAGTTCCGCTGTCATTGTATCTGTAATTATTGTTGTAATAATCGTGATCCCAGGCAGCAAGTCCACCACCTACACCAGCGTACCAGTTAAATCCTCCATCGATGTTCCAAACCCATTGGTAAAGAGCAACAGCTTTTATAGCGTCTACATCACTGCTGTTTCTCCAGCCTAAATCAAACTCAAGTCTGTTTTTTTGGTTCAATCCCAGCTGATATGATACTTCACCTCCAAATCCGTTATTGTCTCCTAAACGTAATCCTAAAGCGTGTTTTGAAATTTCTTGAGATTGAGCCGTAAATGCTAATCCCAAGAGCATAATGGCAGATAAAATAATCTTTTTCATAAAATGGTTAATTAATTTTTTTCAAATGTATAATCGTACTCTATGTAAGAACGTATAACATTTTTAGAAATTGTTATATAATTCACATTTTGTAAATGTAAATTACATAAACTTAAAATAGTTAACCTTTGTGAATGCTTGTAAATACTGGCGCATTTTACTTTTTAAGAATGATATTTGATAGCATTTGAGAGGTCAAAATATCTTCCATTTCAAAAAGATTTTCTTCTTCTGTAAAGTCTGTATGGGTGTATGAGTATAATTTCCAACGCTTTTTATGATACTCAAGAGCCGTTAAATTTTCGACCCAGTCGCCAGAATTTAAGTATAAAGTAGAACCGTGTTTGTTCTCTTTAGTAAGGATTTTTGGTTCATGAATATGCCCGCAGATTACATAATCGTAATTTTTCTCGATAGCCAGATCAGTTGCTGTAGTTTCAAAATCCGAAATAAATTTTACAGCCTTTTTTACGCTGGCTTTTATTTTTTTAGAAAAAGAGTAAGGTTCGCGGCCTAATTTTGCCAGACACCAGTTAGCAAAACGATTCATCAAAATTAAATAATCATAACCTAATCCGCCTAGTTTTGCAATCCATTTAGAATGCTGTACAGATGCATCAAAAACGTCTCCGTGAAAAATCCAGGCCTTTTTATCGTCTAATTCTATAACTAATTTATCGACCAAAGAAAAATTTCCCATGTTCATGTCGCTGAATTTTCGAAGAATCTCGTCATGATTTCCAGTAATGTAATACACTTTTGTGCCTTTAGAAGCCATCCCGATAATGCGCTGGATTACTCTTAAATGTGATTTAGGAAAATAAGATTTTCTAAACTGCCATGCATCAATTATATCTCCGTTTAAAACTAAAATTTTAGGTTTAATGCTTGATAAATAGTTGTTTAGTTCTTTAGCGTGGCTTCCGTAAGTTCCCAAATGGACATCAGAAATAATGACCAATTCGACATTTCGTTTTTTCAATTTTTCTTAATTTGAAGTTCCACAAATGAAAGAAAATCTATCAGAATTTGTTTTATCAAAAGGTTACTAATTCGGAGGCAATCTTAATAAATTGTGATTTTTAAAGTGTTTAATCTTTAATTAATATTACCAATTTTTAATTTTTTAATTTAATTCATAAAACTTACATTTGCTCAAAACAAATTACAATGGCAGGAAATAGCTACGGCACCCTATATAAAGTTACAACATTTGGAGAATCTCATGGTGAAGCTTTAGGCGGAATTATAGACGGTTGTCCATCAGGAATACAGCTTGATTTTGAAGCGATTGAAGTTGAAATGTCTCGCAGAAAACCGGGGCAGTCGGCTATCGTAACACAAAGAAAAGAACCAGATGCGGTTCAGTTTTTATCTGGAATATTTGAAGGAAAAACGACCGGAACACCAATTGGTTTTATTATCCCAAATACCAATCAAAAATCAGACGATTACTCGCATATAAAAGATAATTACAGACCAAGTCATGCTGATTATGTGTATGACCAAAAATATGGTTTTCGTGATTACCGCGGCGGCGGAAGAAGTTCTGCGCGTGAAACAGCAAGCAGAGTAGTAGCAGGTGCAATTGCAAAACAAATGCTTCCTCAAATAAAAATTAATGCTTACGTTTCTTCTGTTGGCCCAATTCATTTAGATACACCTTATCAGGAATTAGATTTCTCTAAAATCGAAAGCAATCCTGTTCGCTGCCCAGATGAAAAATCGGCAGCTATTATGGAAGAATATATTCGTGATATCCGCAAGCAGGGAGATACTGTTGGCGGTGTAGTTTCATGTGTAATTCAAAATGTTCCGGTTGGTTTAGGTGAACCTGTTTTTGATAAATTACATGCAGAATTAGGAAAAGCAATGCTTTCAATCAATGCAGTAAAAGGTTTTGAATACGGAAGTGGTTTCTCTGGTTCTGAAATGAAAGGAAGCGAACACAACGATTTATATAATCCTGACGGAACTACAAAAACAAATCTTTCTGGCGGAATCCAGGGCGGAATAAGCAACGGAATGGATATTTATTTTAGAGTAGCTTTTAAACCTGTTGCGACTATCATGCAGACTCAGGATTCTCTGGATAATAAAGGAAATATTACACCAATGACCGGAAAAGGACGTCATGATCCGTGTGTGGTGCCTCGTGCAGTACCAATCGTTGAGGCGATGGCTGCGATTGTTTTGGCTGATTTTTATTTAATCAACAAAACATATTAATAAAAGTAAGACAGTGAGGGTCTTATATTTTAATAATTTAAAAGTAAATTAATGCAAATTACAGAAACTAAAAAGAAATCATTTTTTTCGGGATTAACGGGGCAAATTATAATTGCAATGGTGCTTGGGGCAGTTTTGGGAATTATTATCCATAATTCAATTTCACAAGAAGCAGCAGTATCGTTTAGTAATAAAATAAAAATGCTGGCTACGATCTTTATCAGATTAGTACAAATGATTATTGCGCCTTTAGTTTTTACCACATTAGTAGTAGGAATTGCAAAGTTAGGTGATATTAAAACTGTTGGAAGAGTTGGAGGAAAAGCACTTGGCTGGTTTTTTACAGCTTCTTTTGTATCCTTATTAATCGGATTATTTTTTGTAAATATTTTAGAACCGGGTGTTGGTTTAAAGCTTGATCATGTTGATATGGCTGCTGCCAGCGAAGTTACAGCTAAAACAAAAATATTATCTGTTGAAAATTTTGTTGAGCATATTGTTCCTAAAAGTATTTTTGAAGCAATGGCAACTAATGAAATCTTGCAAATTGTAATATTTTCTATCTTTTTTGGATTAGCAGCTGCTTCATTGGGAAGTACGGTAAAACCAATTATAAATGCCTTTGATAAAGCTTCGCATATCGTTTTAAAAATGGTAAACTATGTAATGAACTTTGCTCCAATTGGAGTTTTTGGTGCCATTGCAGGAGTATTTGCTATTAGAGATGCAGAAGAATTAATTATTACTTATTTTAAATTCTTCGGATCATTTTTAGTAGGTATCGGGACCTTATGGGTAGTCTTAGTTGTAGTAGGTTATATTTTCTTAAAAGGAAGAATGACCGAATTATTAAAACGTATTACAGGACCATTAGCGATTGCTTTTGGAACAACAAGCAGTGAAGCCGTTTTTCCTAAATTAACAGAGGAATTAGAAGATTTTGGTGTTAAAAACAAAATTGTAGCCTTCATGCTGCCATTAGGTTATTCGTTTAACCTTGACGGAAGTATGATGTACATGACTTTTGCCAGTATCTTTATCGCTCAATTTTATGGCGTTCATTTAGATGTAGGGACGCAAATGGCTATGCTTTTGGTTTTAATGTTAACCAGTAAAGGTATTGCTGGTGTACCAAGAGCAAGTTTAGTAATTGTTGCAGCGACTTGCGGAATGTTTAAAATTCCGGTTGAAGGTATTGCCTTGATTTTACCAATTGACCATTTCTGTGATATGTTTAGAAGTGCAACAAATGTACTTGGAAACGCGCTGGCAACTTCGGTTGTTGGAAAATGGGAAGATGGTAAAGAAGAGAAATTGGATATAGCAGAAGAGAATTAATATATTCTTTAAAACATAAAAAAACCGTAACAGACTTTTGTTTGTTACGGTTTTTTATTTTTATAATAGTTTGCGGCTGAACAAAATCAGTCCATAAACTTATTAAGCAGCTACTTTTCCTTTTCTATCAGCTTCATCAGGTGCTGGTGTGTCACCGCCTGTAATAGTTTTTTGTTGTGCTTTAGTCAATTTTTCAGTTTCTGCAAATTTTAAAAAGTTTTCTAACATAGTTTTTTAGTTTTAGTTGCTCCAATCTTCTAAAACACTTGGGGCATGTGTTTTTTTATTTCTATAAAAGTTGAATAAAATCAACTAATAAATTATTTTGCTGCAACTTTACCTTTTCTAGAATCTTCTGACTCTGGAGCTAGTGCTTCACCACCAGTGATTGCTTTTTGTTGTGTTTTAGTCAATTTTTCTGTTTCTGCAAATTTTAAAAAGTTTTCTAACATAGTTTTTTAATTTTAGTTGCTCCAATCTTCTAAAACACTTGGGGCTTGTGTTTCTTAATTTTGTTAAAAATAGCATTATTTTTCATGATTATGATGTTTTTATTAAATATTTTATAATAAAAAGCACATTAAAAGTAAAGATCTTGTCTTGCAATGTTTTAAAGCTTTGAAAGAGTTTTTGTTGAGAATAGTAACTTAAGCCTATAAACTTTAAGTTTCATAAATATTTAAATGCCTTTTTTAAGTATTTTTAGAAGCGAAAAATAGTAGAATGATTATTGAATCTTTAGGTTATTAAGGCAATACTGTTACTGTGTATTATGATAATAATGTATATTTGAATAAACATATCCCAAATTATGCTTCATTATAGATTTTGTTTTTTAATTTTTACTTTTTTAAACATACTATGTCTTGAGTCGCCAGCTCAAAACCATGCTGTATCTCTTATAAAAGTTAAAGACATAACTCAAGAAGCTTGCGATTATTTAGACGAAACTAATTACGAAAAATCCTTAAAGAAATCCGGAATTGCCCTGCAGTATGCATTTGATCTAAAAAATGATACGCTGATTTCAAGGAATTACAACATAATCGGAATTAATTTTCACGATTTGGGCGAAGTTAATAAAGCTGTATTTTTTTATAAGAAGGCATTATTCTACGCAGAACGATCTAATATTGTTAGCTTAAGAATGATGATAACCAGTAATTTAGGTAATTTGTATTTTTTTGAAAAAAGAATGTACAATGACGGAATTACGTATTATAAAGAGTCATTAAAATTTGGAAGACAGCAAAAATACCTCAAAGAAGTTGCCATAACCAATCTTAATATAGTCTGGTCGTATTTCAAGATTGGAAACTATAAAGAAGGATTACCTTATTTGCAATACATCAATAAACATCAAAATGATTTAAAAGGAAAATCAAATGATATTGCTTTAAATTTTTTAAATGGAATGTATTGGGCCAGTGAAAATGAAAATGATAAAGCAACTGCCTATTTTATAAAAGCAATTTCTTGCGGTAAGTCTCAAGATGAAAAACCAGATTTGGCATATGCGCATTTAGAGTATTCAAAATTTTTAAGTAAAATAGGAAAACACAAAGAAGCGTATAATAATCTGGTTATATATAATAAAATTACAGGTGAACTCTATAGTCAGGAAAAGCTTAAAAAAGCCTCTATAGCGGGTTTAAACTTAGAACTGGATGAATACAAAAGACAGATTGAGAAAATTGAAAATGAAAAAACATCTCAATTACAAAGTTTAAAAAAATCAAGGATCATTGTAATCCTGTTTATCCTTATTTCGTTGATTCTGCTTTTTTTAATTGTAACCTTAATTAAGAATATCGGACTTAAGAAAAAGCACAATTTAGAGCTTCTAAAAGCAAAAGAAATGGCAGAAGAAGCCTCTGTGCTTAAAACTCAATTTATTTCTACGATAAGCCACGAATTGCGTACTCCGTTGTATGGCGTTGTCGGGATAACCAATATGCTTTTAGAAGAACACAAAGAGTTATCTCAAAGTGAACATTTAAGTGCTTTAAAATTTTCTGCCAGATATTTGTTATCTCTTGTAAATGATATTTTGCAAATCAATAAAATTGAAGAGAATAAAGTCGTTCTGGAAAGTTTAACTTTTAATATTTCAGATGAGATAACGGTGATCAAGAATTCACTTTCTTTTTTATCTCAAAAAAATAACAACAAAATTAATGTTGAAATTGATCACGCAATCCCCGAATATTTAATTGGAGATAAACTGCGTCTGGCTCAAATTTTAATGAACCTCGTAAGCAACGCTTTAAAGTTTACTAAAGATGGTGAAGTTGAAATTAGAGTTAAACTGGATAGGATAGAAGGTAAGTTTTATCATCTGGATTTTTTGATAAAAGATAATGGTGTTGGAATTGCTGCTGTCGATCAAAATAAAATATTCGAGAAATTTGTTCAGGTAGGAAGAAAAGAAGAAGATTACCAGGGAACAGGATTAGGTTTAAGCATTGTAAAACGCTTATTAGGGCTTTTTGGAAGCTCGATCAGTCTAGAAAGTGATCTTGGTGCAGGAACTTCATTTTCATTTTCTATTCCTTTTGAACATGATCCTCTCAAAACAAAAAAAATCATTGAAAATATCGAAGTCGATTTAACTTCAAGCGATATCTACAAAATTCTTATTGTCGAAGATAACCTCATTAATCAATTAGTAACCAAGAAAATTATTGAAAAAAATAATTTTGTCTGCAAAGTAGTTGATGACGGTTTTGCTGCTCTTTCAATATTAGATAAAGAAGAATTTGATCTTATCTTGATGGATATTAATATGCCGTTAATGAACGGATTTGAAACCACAAAAAGAATTCGCCAGCTTGGTATAAAAACCCCGGTTGTAGCTTTAACCGCTTTTGATAAAGATGAAATTACAGATGAAGCAGTTTCATCAGGAATGAATGATATTATCGTGAAACCTTTTGAACCTGTAAAGCTGTTTAAGATTTTAAATTACCTTATAAATGAATCAAAAAACGCTGGTTAATACCAGCGTTTTTTATTTTGTTTTGAAGCATTCGATTTTCTCGATTTGTGAGCACCGCCGCTTCGGTTTGAATTTTTAGGCTTTTCGCCGGCTTCTGGACTTCCTGCATGCCATGGATAAGGATGATCTGTAATGATTTTTACATCTACTTTTATTAATTTCTTAATATCCTTCCAGTAAGGCTCTTCGTCTTTACCGCAAAATGAAATCGCAATTCCGCCATTTCCTGCACGTCCGGTACGGCCAATTCTATGAACATACGTTTCAGGGATATTCGGTAAATCAAAGTTAATCACATACGGTAACTGGTCAATGTCAATTCCCCTCGCTGCAATATCTGTGGCCACTAAAACGCCAACTTCTTTGTTTTTAAAAGCATCCAGAACACGTTGTCTCGCATTTTGCGATTTATCTCCGTGAATCGCTTCTGCCGGAATATCTTTTTTGCGAAGTGCTTTTACAACATTATCCGCACCATGTTTCGTTCTTGAAAAAACCAGCACATTTGATAAATTTTCGTTTTTAATCAAATGATATAATAAGTTTCTTTTTTCTGTTTTGTCAACAAAATAAATACGCTGCTCTACATTTTCAGCAGTTGATGAAACCGGAGAAACTTCAACTTTTTCAGGATCTTGCAAAAACATTTCTGCCAATTCGCGAATTGCAAGAGGCATTGTTGCAGAGAAAAGTAAAGTTTGTCTGTTTTTAGGTGTAAGTTTTACAATCTTTTTTACATCGTTTATAAAACCCATATCCAGCATTTGATCGGCCTCATCTAAAACTAAAGTGTGTAAATGATTCAAATCCAGAAAACCCTGTTTTTGTAAATCTAATAAACGACCCGGAGTCGCAACTAAAATATCAATACCATTTTTTAAGGTATCAACCTGCGGATTTTGAGAAACCCCGCCAAAAATCGTTAATTGTGTTAAATTGGTATATTTTGCATAAGTGTCAAAACTCTGTCCAATCTGCACCGCTAATTCACGAGTTGGGGTAACGATAAGAGCACGAATTACTTTGGCTTTTTTTGATGAACCTACAATTCGATGCAGTTGATGTATAATTGGAATAGCAAATGCGGCAGTTTTTCCCGTACCAGTTTGAGCACAGCCAATTAAATCCCTTCCGGCTAAAACAATCGGAATCGATTTTTCCTGAATTGGAGTGGGGTTTAGGTAGCCTTCTTCAAATACGGCTTTTTGTATACTTTTTGAAAGTGATAAATCTTCGAATAACATATCTTACTAATTAAGAACTTTAGTTTTAAGTACTAAATTCTGTGCAAAGATAGGTTTATTCAGTTAACCGTTGATTTGAATCTTCTATTATTTGGGAAATATGTGGCTGCAGACCACTTGCTCTTCAATAAATTTTATCTTTTTCGTTGTTCGCTTTTATAAAATCAGTTACTAAATAACCAATTAATTTTCCAATTAAATTATTGTTTGGAGAATCGGCAAGATCTGGCGCGCCTTCACAAATATGTAAATAGGTCGCATTTCTGTGCTGTGCAAAAAATGAAATAAACTGTCTTAATTCTTCTACCGAAAAACCGCTTATTGTCATAGCGCTGCTGGCGATATTAGGAATTGCGTCTAAATCAATTTCAATTCCAAATGAATCTGTCTTGATAAATTCAAGAGCCAGAGCCATTTCCCTCTCAAAATCTTTTTCCTTGCGAATATTTACGCTGTCATACGTATTATAACGAACACGATCTTCAAGTTTTTTAATAATATCTAAAACGCTTTTTGAAGTATAATTTTCGTGAAGCCCAAAAATGAAGTATTTTTTAAGGAAACCTTCTTCATAAGCATAAGAAAAACCATTTCCGCTGTGACGGCCTTCCAGAATCCTAAAATCAGAATGCGCATCAAAATTAATGGCATTAATAGGTTTTCCTTTGGCTAAAGCCGAACCTTTAATATTTCCGTAAGCGTTATTATGACCGCCTCCAATAATAATTGGAGTTTTTCCCGCTTTAATTATAGTAAATATGATATGCGAAACTTCTTTGTCGATTTTTTCGACTAACTGGCTTAGTTTAGAACGATCGTCGATATCATTAAAATCTAATTTTTCGACATCACGCATTTCTTCAGAAACATCTAAGTGTCCTAAAATAATAATCTGACTTCCTTTACAAAATCTATTATGCTGAATATTTGCAATGCTTTTAATAGCGCTTTTCCAGGCAGATGCCGCTCCGGGTCTTCCGTAATTCGCTCGTACACCAATATCTTCAGGAATTCCTAACAACACATACTTCGCCTCCGATTCTTGCAAAAACTTGATTCTATCTACTTCTTTAGGAAGCACAATCATTTTTTCTCCGAATTTTATTTCACCACTACGATGATTTGTGACTTTTGCCAAATCATTGACAGTAAAAGGAACTAATTTCTCCATGAAAAAAATTTATTTTCCAAAAATAATATAATTGTTACAACTTACGTTATTAAGATATATTAATTCTTAAATTTGTTATTAAAGAAAATTATTCAATATGGAAAACCCAACGAACAACAACAATTCAAGTCTAAAAGCGGTTATAGCGGTTTTAGCAGTCCTACTAATTGGTAGCTTAGTGTATATCTTTAAACTTTCTTCTGATACTGAAGTGGTTAAAACAGAATTGACAACGTCAATGACAGAAAAAGAATCTGTTATGAAAGATTTACAGGAATTAAAAGCAACTTACGATGCTGCAATTGCTGAAAACACGTCAATGTCTGATGAATTAATTCAGGAAAGAGATAAAGTTGTCGCTTTAATGGCAGATTTAAATAAATCTAAAGGTGACGTTTCTAAATACAGATCTCAAGTTCAGGCAATGCAGGGCAAAATGAAAACTCTTGTTGCTGAAAATGACGAATTGAAAAAACAAAATGGTGTTTTAACAGTTCAAAGAGATAGTACAATTACAGTTTTAGGGGAGTCTAAAAAATATAACGAAGTACTTGTAGGTCAAAATGAAGAGCTTGCAAAAACAGTTGAAAGAGGTTCTAAATTATCTATTACGAACACTAAAACTGCAGCTTATAAATTAAGAAGCTCTGGAAAACAAATTGAAACAGACAAAGCAAGCCGTGCTGATGTTTTAAAAGTAAGTTTTACAATTGCTGAAAACCAAATTGCAAAATCTGGAGATAAAACATATTATGTTCAGGTTATCGATGCAAAAAATAACGTTTTGGGCGAGAAAAAAACGGAGAACTTTGGTGACAACTCTTTAACATACAGCTTTAAAACTACTGTAAAGTATGAAAACAAAACTGTAAATGTTACGGAAGATTTACCAGGAAAAGATTTTGCTAAAGGAACTTACTTTATCAATGTTTTTGATAATGATGAATTAGTTTCTAAAACTAGTTTCAGCTTGAGATAAATTCTCATCGTCGTTTAAGTAAAAATACCACTTAAGATATTAAAGGTCTGTGATTTTCTTCACAGACCTTTTTTAATTTTTATGTTTTCTGGTGTTTGGCTGAAAGCGTGTTTAGCGATACGTTTCCCGTGGTTGAAACCACGGGCTATATTTGAGAATGTTATTTTATATGCATAGGCAGCGGTTTTAATCGTTGCGGATATGTGGCGTTTGAAAATATGTTTCCCGTGGTTGAAACCACGGGCTATATTGAAGAATGTATAATTATTGATGTTGTGATATAGGCAACGGTTTCAACCGTTGCGAATCGTATGTATAAGTTATTATATAATTTCACCCTCAATAATAACATCTTCAATCAAATTGCTTCCAAAAGCATAAGGAATTTGGTAGTAAGATGAAATTGGTTTCGTCACAATTAAATTGGCTTTTTTACCTTTTGTGATACTTCCGTGCGTATCAGAAAGTCCCATTGCGTAGGCGCCGTTTATTGTAGCAGCATTAATGGCTTCTTCTGGCGTCATTTTCATTTTAATGCATGCCGTTGCCACAACAAAATTCATGTTTCCGGATGGAGTAGAACCGGGGTTAAAATCGGTTGCTAATGCGAGAGGTAAACCTGCTTTTATCATTTCGCGTGCCGGTGTATACGGAATGCTTAAAAAATACGAACAAGACGGTAATGCAACCGGCATAGTTTCTGTACCTTTTAAAGCTTCAATATCTTCTGGATTCATTATTTCAAGATGATCGACAGAAAGCGCGTTAAATTTAACTCCAGCCTGAATTCCGCCAATAGAATTAAACTGATTCACATGAATTTTTGGCTTTAAGCCGAATTCAATTCCGGCCTGCATAATTTTTTCTGTTTCTTCAACAGAGAAATAACCGCTTTCGCAGAAAACATCCACGTAATCTGCCAGCTTGTTTTGAGCAATTTCAGGAAGCATTTTAGTTATAATTTCATCAATATAACCTGCTTTGTTTTCTTTATAATGTGTTGGAAAAGCGTGTGCGCCAAGAAAAGTTGTTTTTATAGAAATTGGATAATTTTCTGCCAGTTTCTTAATTACACGAAGCATTTTTAATTCGCCTTCAATAGTTAATCCGTAGCCGGATTTTATTTCTACAGCTCCAGTTCCTAAACGCATAACTTCTTCAAGACGAAGTTTGGACTGTTCATAGATTTTTTCTTCAGAAGTTTCGTTTAACTTTTTAGCCGAATTTAAAATACCGCCGCCACGATTGGCGATTTCTTCATAAGTAAATCCGTTAATGCGATCTACAAATTCCTGTTCGCGGTTTCCTGCATATACAATATGGGTATGGCTGTCGCACCAAGTCGGGAGAACAATGCGACCCTCAGCATTAATAACTTTGTCAACTTTGATTTCGGGTAAATTTTCCATCGAACCAAAATCAGCAATTAAATTGTCTTTTATAATTAAGAAAGCATTTTTAATCGTAGGAAGTTCTGCCATCCCAGCCCCCGAAACTTTAGAAACAGAAGTTTCACGGACTTGAAGCAGTTCTTTTATGTTTTTTATTAATGTTGTCATTGTGGATATTGTTATAAAACACAAATTTGCTTCGCCTGTTCCCTACGGTCGAGTCACAAATTATCACGAACTAATCCGTGAAATCTGTGAAATTCGTGTTTTTATTCTTTATGTTTTTTATTCTGAAACTGTGATTTCAAACATTTTCTCCCAGTATTTACCTGTAACAAAAATGGTTTTAGTTTGAGGATTGTAAGCAATTCCGTTTAAAACTTCTGCTTTTGGAGCTTTAATAAATTTACGTAAATCAGAAAGGTTTAATATTCCTTCAACTGCGCCAGAAGTTGGATTTACAACCGCAATTGCATCTTTTTGCCAAACGTTTACATAGAATTTTCCATCGATTAATTCTAATTCGTTGATTGCTTTAATTTTTGAAGAACCGGAATATACATTGATATAATCAATTAATTTTTGAGTATTTGGATCCATTTTCCAGATTTTCTCAGTACCGTCAGAGTGATAAATATATTTGTCATCATGTGTCATTCCCCAGCCTTCAATATCTTTATCGTATTTGAAAGTTTTCTCTAACTTGAAAGTCTTAGCATCATAAATAAAACCTGTTTTTTCCTGCCAGCTTAATTGAAATAATTTGTCATTGATAAAAGTAATTCCTTCTCCAAAATATTCTTTAGGAAGATCAACCTGCTTAATTACTTTTCCGGTTTTATAATCAACAGATCTAAAGTATGAATCTTCTTTTTGACCTGTACTTTCGAATAAAACGCCATCATGAAACTCTAAACCTTCAGTAAAAGCTTCTGGATCGTGTGGAAAAGTATTTACTATTTTATATTTTAATGCTTTAGGTTGAACATCAGAAACAACTTCAATTCGTTTAGTTGCATCAGAAGAATCACTTCCAAAATAAGCAGTAGCTTTTAAATATTGATAACCTAATTTTTGATCTTTTAACTCAAATTTAAATTTCTCAGCACCTTTTGCAGTTCCCACTTTTTTGTCGTTAACAAAGTAAACAATGCTGTCGATTTCTTTCGAATTTGGGTTTAAAATTCCAATTGAAACCGCTTCTTTTGGCAGAAAATGCGCTGGAAAAGCAGAATCATCGATAGTAAATAAAGAATTTTCACCTTTTTTTGTGCCATTACATCCAATTAATGTAATTCCTAATAAAATGACAGTTAGGAAGTTATATTTTTTCATAGTTTAAAATTTGAATAAGCCAATATACAACGATATTTTTATAGCAGCAAAGCTCTTGCAAAAATATAAAAAGATTGTATATTTGCACCGGCAAGTCCTACACGACCAGCTCCTGCAGACTCCCCCAGGATGGGAACATAGCAAGGGTACGTGGTTGAGCGGTGCGATGTAGGTCGCTTGCCACTTTTTATTTTTTAGAATTTGTATAAAAGTAGTCTTCCTTCGGGAGGATTTTTTTATTTTTGGACCTTTCGTAGGGTTAGAAGTTAAATGTTAGAAGTAAAAAGATTTCTCTGCATCAAACTCATAGCTCATAACTTATAACTCAAAACTCAAAATGAATAAAGTCGTTTTAATTACAGGAGGATCATCGGGAATTGGTAAATCTATTGGAGAGTTTTTACATGCAAAAGGTTTCGTTGTATATGGAACGAGCAGAAACCCTGAAAAAGTTTTAAATTCAGTTTTTCCATTAGTTGCTTTAGATGTCCGAAATGCTGATTCCATTAAAACAGCTGTTGCAAAAATTATAGAAAGTTCTGGAAGATTAGATATTGTAATTAACAATGCTGGAGTTGGAATTACGGGACCTTTGGAAGAAATTCCGATGGAAGAAATTAAAAACAATTTTGAAACAAATTTCTTTGGTCCAATTGAAGTAATGAAAGCTGTTTTGCCACAAATGCGTGAGCAAAAATCAGGTTTGATTATCAATATCACGTCTATTGCCGCTTATATGGGATTGCCTTACAGAAGTGTTTATTCGGCTTCAAAAGGAGCTTTAGAATTAATTACCGAAGCCTTAAGAATGGAAGTAAAGCAATTTGGAGTTGAAATTACGAACGTTGCTCCGGGTGATTTTGCAACTAATATTGCATCTGGACGTTATCATGCGCCAGTTTTAAAAGGTTCTGCTTACGAAAAAGTATATGGAGATACACTTTCCACCATGAACGAACATGTTGATGCAGGAAGTAATCCAAATGAAATGGCGGAGGCGATTTTTAAAATCATACAAAAAGACAAACCAAAAATTCATTACAAAGTGGGTGTTTTCATGCAGAAATTTTCAATTATTTTGAAACGCACACTTCCGGATAAAGTCTATGAAAAAATGCTCATGAATCATTATAAATTATAAAAGAATGAATGAAATTTCTACGTATTTCCCTATGATTTTTTGGATTCTAATTATTGTTGTTGTTGTTTGGATAGTAATTCGCAGAATACTTTTACAAATAAGCGATAAGATAAACAATGCAGAAGTTTATAAAGAAAATACTTTAAAAGTTCTGGAAGAAATTAGAGATGAATTGAAAGAATTAAATAGAAATAATTCTAAAAGTAGTGTTTTTTAGCTACGTGTATTTTTTTGATATATCTTTTTTAAAGAAAATATTTGCAAAAAGTATTGCATTATTTAAAAATGTAAAAAATACACTTATTTTTAACATATAATTTGAAAATGGTTTTAATTTTAAAAAGGTTATTGATATTGATTTCGTAATTTTGCAGCTAGAATTTCTTCAGATATTTTGTTTGAAGAAAGATTTACAAAAATAGAAATACGAAGAAACCATTTTTAATTAAACAAATAAATTATGAAATTTTTTATTGACACAGCTAACCTAGATCAAATTAAAGAAGCACAAGCTTTAGGTGTTTTGGATGGTGTAACGACAAATCCGTCATTAATGGCGAAAGAAGGAATTACAGGAAAAAATAACATTTTAAAGCATTATGTTGACATTTGCAATCTTGTAGAAGGTGATGTAAGTGCTGAAGTAAACGCTCTTGATTATGATGGAATGATCAAAGAAGGTGAGGAATTAGCTGAATTACATGACCAAATCGTTGTAAAATTGCCTATGACTAAAGAAGGTGTTATGGCTGCAAAATATTTTTCTGATAAAGGAATTAAAACTAACGTAACTCTTGTTTTCTCTGTAGGACAAGCTCTTTTGGCTGCTAAAGCCGGAGCTACTTATGTTTCTCCGTTTGTGGGTCGTTTAGATGATATTTCAACTGACGGATTAAACTTAATTCAGGAAATTAGAGAAGTTTACGATAACTACGGTTACGAAACTCAAATCTTAGCTGCTTCAGTACGTCACACAATGCATATTGTAAATTGTGCTAAAATTGGTGCTGACGTTATGACTGGGCCTCTTTCTGCAATTTACGGATTGTTGAAACACCCGTTAACTGATATCGGTTTAGCTCAGTTTGTTGCTGACTTCGAAAAAGGAAACAAGTAATCCTTAGATACTTATAAAAATTAAATCGTCTTTTTTCTAACGAGAAAAGACGATTTTTTTTACTTTTATATGAAACTTAAATTGTTGATTATGAAAGTGATATTGATAATTTTGTCTTTTTTTGCCATTAGTATTTCAATAAATGCACAGACGGCTGAAATATTGAAAAGTGTAAATGATGCCGGCGATGTGGCCACATTTGAATTAGATTGTTCTGTAGCATTTCAACCTTTAGCAAAAGGGCTTCGGTATAATATTACAAGGCATGAATTCAAAGGCCCTGAAATGAAAAATTCGTATAGACTGCTTCTTGTCATGGACGGATTTTATTCTAAAACCTTAAATAAAGAAATGACGATTTCGGCTGTTTTAAGCAATGGAACTGTTATCCAAGCAAAGAAAATTATTGAAGATGATGGCTTTTTTGATGGAGCTTGTACTTTAAAAATAAAAGATCCGCAAGCGCTTGCAGAAGAGAATATTGAGAAAGTTATTGTTCATGCAGATAAAGATGTTGTCTATCAAATATCAGAACAAAACAGGGAGATTTTTAAGAAGAACCTGAGTAATGTTATTAATGCTAAATAAAAGGGATTAAGGTTCTGAGTTGCTAAGATACTAAGGTTTTCTTTTGTGAATAAAAAAATCCAAATTCCTATTGTAAAATTGGAATTTGGATTTTTTTTATATTGTTATTTCTAAAATTTTAGTGACCGCCGCCTTCGCTTTGAACGTGGCTGATTCCTTGTCTTTTTAGTATTTTAGGGCAATAGAAACCGTAGAATCCTAAATAAGCAAAACCAATAAGTGGTACTATATAAGAGAAATGTGTCCATGTAATTCCTAGAATTCCTCCTGGGCTTGTTACATCAAGATCACAAATACTTCCTTGAACTAAAGGAATAACTCCTCCTCCAAGAATCATCATAATTAAGAATGAAGATGCTTTTCCTGTATTTTTACCTAAACCTGCAATCGCTAAATCGAAGATTGAAGGCCACATGATTGACAAGAATAATCCACCAGAAATAAAGAAGAATTTAGCAATTGAAGGGTCTGGCCAAGCTAATCCGGCAACCATCATTAATAATCCTGATATTCCGAAAAGCATTAAAGTTTTTCCGGCATTTTTTCCTCCAACAAAACTTACAGCTATAAATAATAAAATCCAGATTGGGTAAATGTAGAATGAAGAAACGTCGTGTGCAGCAAAAATGTTAGCTCCAATGATTACTCCAAATGCTAAAGCTGGTACAATGAATTTTAAAGCCGTATTTACTAAAGTAGAAGTGTTGAAAACGTTAACACCACCATTCCAACGTCCAATCATTAAACTTCCCCAATAAAGGGCGATAAATGGTGCGATTGCATCTTCTAATACATTTCCGAATTCTGCTGTATGTAATAAAGCTGGTAAATTACTAATGATAGTTACCTCAGTTCCTACATAAATAAAGATACCTAACATTCCTAAATATAATTGTGGGTAATCAAGAATGTTGAATTTTTCGTGTGCTGTTTTAACAACTTCTTCCTCTTTTTCCGGATCTTCGATTTTAGAGAAGTTCATGAAAACTGCCACTACGATAAAAGCAAGACCAAGAATGATAAATGGCAATTTAATATCTTCTAAAGAAAGAGATGTGTTTTTGTTATCTCCCATTCCGAATAAAGCAATACCTAAAAGAATTGCTCCAATAGTAGTTCCGAATGAGTTGATACCTCCTGCTAAAGTTAAACGGTGCGCTCCTGTGGCAGGACTTCCCATTTTAATTGCTAAAGGATTTGCTACAATTTGTTGAATTGAAAAACCTAAACCAACAGTAAACAAAGCGGTTAAAAAGAAAGGGAAACTTTCCATTGTTGCAGCCGGAACGAATAAAAATGATCCAACAGCCGAAAGAATTAAACCAGCTGAAAGTGTTTTTTTATAACCGAATTTTTGCAGTACATCTAATTTTAAAGAAACTAAAAAGAAGATAATTGAACCTACAAAATATGCAGCATAAAATGCCCAGGCTACTAATTGTGATTGTACCTGAGATAAAGTAAATACTTTTTTGAATACTGGAATCAGGATATCATTGGCAGAACCAACAAAACCCCAAAAGAAGAAGACGATTATCAATGAGATAAACTGTCCCCATTTGGTTTGAACATTTTCTGAACTCATAATTGTAATTAAGGTTAATTTTTTAATAAAATTGTTTTTTGAAGACCGTAAATATATTTGTTACATGAATCAAAAAAAAATTATTGATCGAAAATAATGTTAAATTTAAACGAACAACCTTATTTATTCAACAATGTGTTAATTTATATAGAGTTAGAAATGTTAAAGTTTTATTCGAGAATTCTGTTTTTTACGTCTTTACTATAATTTCTTCCTATTGGAATTGTGTAAGACTGAATTTGAATACGGTTTCCTTCGATAGATTTGACTTTATTTAAGGCAATAACGTAGGATTTATGGATGCGTAAGAAACGATCTGCCGGTAATTCTTCAGATAATGAAGTCAAAGATTTATGCGTAATATAGGTTTTATCAGGCGTTACAACCTTTATATATTCTTTCATTCCTTCGATAAAAAGAATTTCTTCAATATTAATTTTCATCATCTTTTTATCAACCTTAATAAAAATATGCGAATCGCCTTTGGCTACATCAATTTTAATATTGTTTTTTAAATTGAATTCGGTTGTAATTTTATTAATGCATTTGATAAATCTCGGAAGCGGAATAGGTTTTACTAAATAATCTAAAACATCAAGATCATAACTTTCTGCAGCAAATTCTCTAAAAGCGGTTGTGATGATAACTTTGGTTTTGTTTTCGATTAAGCTTATCAGCTCAAAACCAGTCATCATGGGCATATTAATGTCTAAAAAAACGGCATCTACAGAAGTGCTGTTTATGAAATCCAGAGCTTCTAAAGAATTATTGAATGTGCCGATAACTTCAAAATCTGTAAAATTGTTAAAATAATTCTGCAGCACTTTGATTGCTAAGGGTTCATCATCAATCAGTACACATTTAATTTTCATTATGGATAGGTATTTGCAAACGAATTATATAGTAATTCAGTTTTATTTTGTCTTTTAAACTGAAATTATTCTTGTAAATTAATTTTAGTCTCTTCTTTGTGTTAACTAAACCAATGCCGCCTTTTGACTTAACATTTTGTGAAATTACAAAATTATTTAAGATTTCAAAGTCTAACATTTTATTGTCGATAACTTTACAATTGATTTTAATTTTAAAGTTATTATTATTGACTCCGCCATGTTTGAAAGCATTTTCGACCAATGAAATAAATATTAAAGGTGGAACCACAATGTCTTCAATGTTTGATTCTAAATTTACGGTAACTTCCACATTTTCAAAACGAAGCTTTTCAATTTCAATATAATTTTGAATGTAATCGATCTCTTTTATCAGCGGTACAAACTTGGTTCCTTTTACATCATACAGCACATATTCCATCAAATTAGAAAGCTTGATAATTACATCCGGAACTTTATCTGAAGATTCTAAAGATAAGGCATAAAGATTATTTAATGTATTGAAAAAGAAATGCGGCTGAATTTGATTTTCGAGATATTTCAGCTTGATTTTAAACTGATTTTCTCTCAGAGATCTGTTTCTTTCCCTTTCGCGAAGCCAGGTTAAAGTCAAGTACACTGATGACGCCATTGCCAAAACGTACAATTCACCAATACAAACTGCTACAATATGGTTGATTTCAAAAGGATGGTATTCTCTGTTGGCTTCCGGCCAGATATTTTCGGATATAATATAATAGGTAAGCGCAGTTTTTAATAAATAAATTCCAAAAAGGCTTACAATTAGTGCGAGTGTATAGGTTATATATTTTTGTTTAAGAACATATTTTGGGACTAAAACGAAAAGGTTAAAATATACTAATGGTATATGAAGCGAAAACTCAATTAAGTTCGATTTAAACGAATACGGATAGTCGTTAAAGTAAGCGCCCCATCGTAAAAAGTTGAGAGCGAAATAAGAACCCCAAAACCAGATATGATTTTGCAGTTTTATGTCAAATTTTAGTTTTTGAATTTCGTTCAACTTTTTTTAACGTTTTGTTATTATTTGTAAAGCTTTGTAATTACTGTGCAACTTTACACAATTACTGGCTAAATCGCAATTCTTTTGAATAAAATTTTGTAAAAAAAGCTAATTAATATCTTATTTAAATAGGATAACGTTTTCGTATAGCATAATGTTGAATGTTTTATGTCGTTCGTTTAACAAATTTAACTGTTCGTATAAAATATTTTTTTTAACACTCCCTTAACAATAAATTTATCGCTTAACTAATCAAAAACCATGATAAAAATGAAACAAATTATGTTAATCCTTATGATTGTCTTTACGGCGCAATTGTCTGTTGCGCAGGTAAAAACGGTCAAAGGTTTGGTAAGCGATCAAAATGGTCTGCCGCTGCCGGGTGTAAGTATTCTTATTCAAGGTACAAAAACGGCAAGTCAAACCGATTATGACGGTGTGTATACGATTCAGGCATCTGCAGGAGATGTTCTTGTGTTTTCGTATATCGGTATTAAAACTAAAACTGTAACAGTTGGATCTTCTGCAACTGTAGATGTTGTGCTAACTCAAGACGCACAAAATTTAAATGAAGTTGTTGTTACAGCGTTAGGGATTAAGAGACAGAAAAAAGAATTGGGTTATGCCGTTCAGGATGTAAAAGGAGACCAGTTAAACAAGGTTATTACGACCAATGTAACTACAGCTCTATCAGGAAGAGTTGCGGGTGTTGATGTTTCTATACCAGCTACGGGTGTTGCAGGAAGTACAAGGGTTATTATTAGAGGTATTTCGAGTATTGGTGAAAGCAATCAGCCTCTTTATGTGGTTGATGGAGTTCCTATTGACAACTCTGGTTTAAATAATGATCAGGCTGCAACAAGTAAATGGTTTGACGGTCGTGATAACGGAGATGGAATCTCTGGAATCAACCCAAACAACATCGAAAGTTTAACGGTACTTAAAGGAGCTGCCGCTGCGGCTTTGTATGGTTCACGAGCTTTGAATGGTGTAATCTTAATTACTACTAAAAAAGGAACTAAAGGAAAACTTCGCGTAGAATTAACAAGCGGGGTGAATTTTGACCGAGTAAATGCTAAATATTCAGATTACCAAAGTGAGTATGGTACAGGATCAAATGGTGCACTGCCGGATCCTACAAGAGCCCCAACAGAAATTTACGGCTATACTACAAATGCCTGGGGACCTAAGTTTTCTGAATCAGTAGGGCAGCAGGTAAAAATATTTGATGGCTCAATGAAACCGTATGCAAAAGTAAACAACAACATTCAGGATTTCTTTGGAACAGGGTTTACTACAACAAACGGAATTGCTATTTCTGGAGGAAATGACAGCGGATTTGTACGTTTTGGTTACAATAACCTGAAAAATGATGACGTGGTTCCAGGATCAGGTTTAGAAAGAAACGATGCAACATTGAATGCTACTTTAAGATCAGAAAAATTTACTTTGGATGCTAACGTAAATTATATTGCTGAAAACACGAATAACAGACCAGGTTTAGGAGATTCTCCTAATAACGTAGGATATTCATTAAGCGGATTAGCTCCAAACATTGATCAGGCTTGGCTGAAAAATTATAAAAATAATGATACAGGTCAGATTTATCCATGGAACAACAATGTTTATTTGCTGAATCCATATTTTGTGACAGAAGAAAATCATAACTCATCTGTAAAAAATCGTTTTATAGGAAATGTTACAGGGACGTATCAGTTGAAAAAATGGATTGCTCTTACTTTTAGGACAGGTCTTGATACTTATGCTTTTAGTGCAAAAGATTTCATGGCAGCCGGAAGTACCTGGCCAGGAAGAGATGAAGGATATCTTGGTTTAAACAATATTAATGTATCAGAAATGAATACAGATATTATTGCGACTTTGAGCGATATTAAACTAGCTAAAGATTTAACTTTTTCTGGGATTTTAGGTACAGCAAGAAGAGATTTTAGAAGAGAACAAAATTCAAGATTTGGAACAAAAATTATTGAACCGGGTACAGAGTACATCAGTAATTTTGTGAATAAAACTGAAAATGCTCCGGTTGAAACAAAAACTAGAACAAACTCAGTTTACGGATCTACAAAATTAGATTATAAAGGATATTTATATGCTGAGTTTACAGGAAGAAATGATTGGTTTAGTGTGATTTACAGCGGTGATGAAAGTGCATTCTATCCTGCGGGTTCATTAGGGTTTGTATTCTCAGATGCGTTTAATATTCAAAACGATACTTTCTCGTATGGTAAGTTTAGAGCATCTTGGGCACAGGTTTCGAATTCACCGGGAGCTTATAAAAATGCGTTGAACTATACTACATTTTCTTCATACGACGGACAAAGTGTTGTAAACATTAAAAATACTGCGGCACCAAACCCTAACTTAACCTATCAGTCAAAAACAGGAGTTGAGTTTGGAGTTGAAACTGCTTTCTTCAAAAACAGATTAAAAGCAGATATTACAGTATATCGTGAAGATACATCAGATCAAACACTTGATTTGCCTTCATCTGCAACATCTGGATATGAGTTTATTTCTGTAAATGCTGGAAAATTGCGTAACGAAGGGATCGAGATATTCTTATCTGGTACTCCAATAAAAACAAATAGTTTTGAATGGGGGATCGACTTGAACTTCTCAAAAAACAAAAACTCAATTCTTTCATTGCATCCAGATATTAATACTTACACTATTTCTGAAGCTCGTTGGGCTGGAGCGGCTGTTGTGGCTCAGGTTGGCGGACAATACGGAACTATTATGGGTAGAGATTTCTTAAGAAATGAAAATGGAGAAAAAGTAGTAGCTGCAAATGGTTTACCATTATTTACAGATGAAAAAGTAGCTTTAGGAAAAGGACTTCCTGACTGGGCTGCCGGTTTAACTAACAGATTTACTTACAAAGGAATTACACTTCAGTTCTTGATCGATATGAAATTTGGTATGGATGTATACTCTATGACAAATTCATTAGCTGCAACAAAAGGACTTTTAGATGTAACGACAGAAGGCAGAGATGCGTATAACCATGCAAGAGCAGAAGCCATTGCTAATGATCCTAACTTTAGCCAGTCTACATGGGTTCCTACAGCAGGTTATGTTGCAGAAGGAGTTGTAAACACAGGAACAGCAGCTAATCCGGTTTATGTTAAAAATACAAAACCTATTAACCCTCAGGATTACTGGAATACGGTATTCAACAATTCACCAGCACCATTTGTTTACGATGCATCTTATGTGAAATTAAGAGAGATAAGTTTAGGATATACTATACCATCAAGCGTTTTTGGTAATTCAAAAATAAGTTCAATTTATGTATCGGCATTTGCAAGAAACTTATTGACTTTCAATAAAGATCTTCCAAATATTGACCCTGAGTCAATGTATACTTCTGGAAACGGACAAGGTTTTGAATATGGCTCATTACCATTTAGACAATCGTACGGTTTTAATATTAAAGTTGCATTCTAAAAAAAGAAATTATGAAATTTAAACAAATAATTATAGCCGTACTCACATTGTTTATTGCAGTAGGCTGTACCGAAAATTTTGACGAACTGGAAAAAGATCCGGTTGCGTTGTCTGCAAATCCAGCTGGGCAGCTTACGTTTACCCAATTGTGTATGTCGGGTGACGGATTTTACCAATGGAGAACCAATTTAATTTATTCAGGAGGTTTTGTGCAGCATTATGCGGGAGCATGGAACGTGACTGAGTTTGGAAGCAAATTCAAAAAAGATGATGGTTATGCAACTGCTCTTTGGAGAAACGGTTACCAAAACGAATTAAAAAACGTAGTTGATATCCTTGAAAAAACAAACGGAGATCAATCAGCCGTAAATATGAATGCTGTTGCTAAAATTATGAGAGTAATGGTGGCACAGCGTATTACAGATATTTACGGAGATATTCCTTATTCTGAAGCCGGATTAGGTTTCTCAAAAGGAATTGTAACGCCTAGATATGATACACAGGAAGAGATTTATATGTCATTCTTTCATGATTTAGAAGAAGCTTATAATCAGTTAAATGCTAATGGCGGATCTGTAAAAGGTGATTTGTTCTATGCTGGAGATATCACTAAATGGAAAAAATTAGCCAATACTTTAAGACTTCGTTTAGGAATGAGAATTTCGGAGATTAAACCGGCAGAAGCAGAAAAACAAGTAAAAGCTGCTTTAGCGGCAGGTGTTTTTACAAGTAATGCTGATAACTGTATTATGAAACATTTAGATGCAACTTTTAATGATGATCCTGCTTCTATTGATTTTAGAGGAAATGGATTAGCGTATGCACTTGTTGGTAATGAAAATGGGGATCATTTTAGTACTTTGGTAATTGACTTTTTAAGAGACAACGGAGATCCAAGATTACCAATGTATGCAACTCCAAAAACAACAAGCAGTCTTGCTTGGGGAGCACCATTGCAGCCGGGTGAAACACCATATGAAGGTGTAAAGCCAGGACTTTTTCAATGGGAAGTTCCAATGGGAGCAAGCTCAACATCTGGTATTCAATCTTACTTTAAGCAAAAAACAACACCATTTTTACACGTAAGTTATTCAGAATCTCAATTGTTACTTGCAGAAGCTGCATTTAGAGGCTGGGTTGCAGGTTCTGCAGCAGACTATTACAAAAAAGGAGTTGAAGCAGGTATCAAACAATTAGAGATTTATGGAGCGACACCTGCTACACAAGCAGCGATCGATACCTATTTAAATGCTAAACCATTAGTTGCTGGACAGGAGTTAAAACAAATTTCAACACAGCTTTGGATTACTTATATCTTTAATAGTATTGAAGCCTATTCAAACTGGAGAAGAACAGGATTCCCGGTATTGATTCCAATTACAAACCCTGATTCTGAAACAAACGGAGTTACACCAAAACGTTTGTACTATCCTAATGATGAGATGCAGAAAAATGAGAAAAACTATAAAGAAGCATTATCCAGAATGGGAGGAACAAATGACTGGTTGAATAAAGTTTGGTGGGATGCAAACTAAATAAAATAGCAACCTACAAAACATAAAGTTATGCCTAATGAGGTCATATTTTCATTCTAATTAAATTTAAAAAATTATGATAAAAAATAAAGCCTTATTAGGCATCCTTTTTTATATAAGTTCTCTTTTTTCAGTATACAGCTGTACAAACGAAAAAGAGCATAATCCAGAAGAATCTAAAACTAAAACAGCAAGAGTCGTTGGATATTTATCCACAGATAGTTTCAGTAAAATTTCTTCAATACAGTTTTGTAAGCTAACGCATTTAAATATTGCATTTGCAAACCCTGATAAAGATGGAAATATACTATTTACAGGAGATATTGATGCTGTAGTCAAATACGCAAAATCAGTTAACCCGAATATTATTGTAAGTATCTCATTGGCTGGCGGTGTTATTTCTGAAGAACAGGCTAAAAACTGGTCGTCATTAATTGATAAATCTGAAAACCGTCCGGCATTCATACAAAATATTCTAAAATTTGTAAAAGACCATAATTTAGACGGTGTCGATGTTGATCTCGAATGGGACGCAGTAACATCTGGTTACAGCGGTTTTGTGGTTGAATTAAAAAAGAGCCTGGCAGATGATAAAAAACTTCTTACTGCAGCTTTACCCAATAGTGTGCGATTTGTAAATATAAATTCGGCAGCATTAAACGCTTTTGATTTTATAAATATAATGGCGTACGATAGTACAGGACCATGGAGTCCGACTAAAGTTGAACAGCATAGTTCTTATGAATTCGCAAGAAGCGGAATCGAATTTTGGCATAAACAGCAAAATGTCCCAAGTGAAAAACTTACGCTTGGAGTTCCTTTCTATGGATATAATTTCACTTTTCCAGAAGTAACAAGTTCAACTTTTGGACAAATAGTCGAGGTTGGAACTCAGTTTGCTGACCAAGACGAAATTGGAAAAATATATTATAATGGAAGACCCACAATTTCCAGAAAAGTAGAATATGCTGCAGAATATACAGGAGGAATAATGATTTGGGAATTGGCACAGGATTCTTTTACTGAATATTCTCTATTAGATGTAATTCATAAAAAATATTCTTCTTTAAAATTTAAAACTTCGGGTTTGTGTGGTAATTAAATAGCTCTCTTACAGCTTTTTAAAATTAATAAGTTTTTCGCTTCTTTTTAATTCAATAATTAGAAAGAAGCGATTTTTTTTATTTAAATACCAGATTTTTAAATATTTGCTGATTTTAAATATTTTTTAATGAATTGTAAATTTTTTGAATAAAAATAGTCGTAAATGGGGTAAAATCTGCTTTTAATAGAAACGAATACGTTTTCGGTTCGCAGATTATTGAATGTTTTATGTCGTTCGTTTAAAAATTGTAGCTGTTTGTATAATATATTTTTTTTAACAATCCCTTAAGAATAATTTTACGTCATAACTAACAAAATAAATAAACATGAAAAAAATTTTCTTAATCTTTATGATTGTTTTTACGGCGCAGGTTTCGCTTGCACAAGTAAAAAATGTTAAAGGTGTGATTACAGATTCTGATGGGATGCCGTTACCGGGTGCATCTGTTGCTGTACAAGGAGGTCAAAAAGGTGCTACTACCGATTTTGACGGATTGTACTCAATTGAGGTTCAAAAAGGACAAACATTAGTTTTTAGCTATGTTGGCCTAGAAACACAAAATATAGTTGTAGGCGATGCTGCTACAATTAATGTAAAAATGGGACAAGCAGCGTCAAATGCATTAAATGAAGTAGTTGTAACTTCATTAGGGCTTAAAAGATCAAAGAAGACTCTTACTTATGCAGCACAAGAGGTTAAAGGTGATGAAGTAACAAGAGTAAAAGATGCCAACTTAATGAACAGTTTATCTGGAAAAGTTGCTGGTTTAATTGTTGGGAAAAGCTCAGCTGGAGCCGGTGGTGCAGTAAAAGTAACTATTCGTGGTAACTCATCTGCTACAAATAACCAGCCTTTATATGTTATTGATGGAATTCCATTATTGAACTCTAACTCTGCTCAGGCTAATCAGGTTTTTGGTGATACAGCTGGAGGAAATAGAGATGGTGGAGACGCAATCTCAATGATGAACCCTGATGACATTGAATCTATGACAGTTCTAAAAGGAGCTTCTGCAGCTGCTTTATATGGTTCTCAAGGAGCAAATGGTGTAATCTTAGTAACAACTAAAAAAGGAAAAGAAGGAAAAGTAACAGCCGCTTATAATGCAAGTGTTTTTGTAGATAATGTGGTTTCTTTACCAGAATTTCAAACTAATTATGGGGCAGCTCCATCATCTGATAAAACTTGGGGTGCTGCTAAGAAATCTCCTGACCATGTAAAAGGTTTTTACAACACTGGTTTAACGATGATTAACTCTGTATCTGTAAATGGAGGATCTGATAAAATGACAACTAGCCTTACATATGCAAACACTAAAGTTGATGGAATAATCCCAACAAACGAGTTTAAGAAAAATAACATTGCACTTCGTCAAAGCGTTAAGTTATTTGATGATAAAGTAACTGTAGACGGTTCGATATCTTATGCAGAGCAAAAGATTATAAATAAACCAACAAATGGGTTGTATTTTAACCCATTGACTGGAGTTTATTTATTTCCAAGAGGAAATGATTTTAATGATTACTACAAGAATTTTGAAGTATTCGATCCAGCAAGAAATTTAATGACTCAAAGATGGCCAGCTCAAACATCGGATATTATTCAAAATCCAGGATGGATCTTAAACAGAAATAGATCTATCGACAAAAATCAATCTTTAATTACTTCTGCAGCTCTTACCTATAAAGCAACTGACTGGTTAAGTATTAAAGCAAGAGGAGGTTATAATAAATTTTATAATACTTTTGATAAAAGAATGTATGCCGGAACTAATGAAACATTGGCTCCATCTACAGGTAGATATATTTACTCAGATAGTGAAAGTTCTCAATTGTATGGAGATTTAATAGCTACTATCAATACAAAATTCAATGAAGATTTCTCATTCAGTGCTAACATTGGTACAAGTATTACAAAATCTACAATTAATGACGCATATATAAGTGATTCAGGTCAAAAAAATGGATTAATCAATGCGAACTGGTTTAATACAGGAAATTTTGTGTCTGCTGAAAGAAATGCACACACTATTGGAGGTAAAAAAGAAGTTCAGTCTCTTTTTGCAAGCGCAACTTTTGGCTATAAAGACATGATTTATCTTGATGTAACGGGAAGAAATGATTGGTCTTCAACTCTAGTAAATACAGATAACATAAGTTTCTTTTATCCTTCTGTAGGTTTGTCTGCAATTCTAAGCCAAATGGTAACATTACCAGAAGCAATTAGTTATGCAAAAGTAAGAGGATCTTTTGCTCAGGTAGGTAATGATGTTAATGCTTTTTTAACTTCACCAGTAAATACGCTGGTTGGTGGTCAAGTTACACCGCCGCTGGTAGGTCCAAAACCTGGAACTTCTTTGAAACCAGAAATGCAAAATTCATATGAATTTGGAACAGAATGGAGATTTTTAAATAACAGAATCGGATTTGATTTCACTTATTACAGAAACGTGACAAAAAATCAATTAATTACTGCTCCAGCTCCAATTCCAAATACTACAGGATATACGAACTATGCATTTAATGCTGGTCGTATCGAAAATAAAGGTTTTGAAATTACACTTACAGGTAAAGCAATTGAAACAAACACATTTTCTTGGGATCTTGGATTAAACTATGCTTCAAACAAAAATACAGTACTTGATTTAGGTACAGGAGCAAATGGTGATGTAAATACTGTTATTTTAACAAATGGAGATCCAAATAGCTACAGATATGTTTTAAAAGTTGGAAAACCTTTTGGTGAAATTCAAGGAAAAAATATTTTAAGAAATGCTCAAGGTCAAATGGTACTTGATGGTGTTGGTGCTGCGGCTAAGATTCAAAAGACTGATTGGGTAGATTTTGGAAGCTCAAATCCTGATTTTATGCTAGGTTTTTCAAACTCATTCAAATACAAAAAGATATTCTTAAATGTTCTTATCGATGGTCGATTTGGAGGTAATGTAATGAGCATGACTGAAGCAATGCTTGATTCTTATGGTGTTTCTAAAGCTTCTGGTGCTGCAAGAGATGCTGGTGGAGTTAAAATAAATGCAGTAGATTCTAATGGAAATGCAGTTACTACAATGAGCGCTCAAGATTATTATAGTTCAGTTGGAGATAGAGCTGGTGCTACAGGAGAATATATGTACAAAGCGACAAATATTAAATTAGGTGAACTATCGTTAGGTTACACTTTTGATTTCAGCAAAACCTCAATTTTCAATGCAGTGAATGTTTCTCTTGTTGGTAAAAACTTATTTTTCTTCTACAAAGATGCTCCGTTTGATCCAAACGTAACATTAAGTTCTGGAGAAGGATTACAAGGTGTTGATATTTTTGGAATGCCTTCAACAAGAAGTATAGGTGTTAATTTAAATTTAACTTTCTAACTTATAAAAAAAACACAAAACCTTTTGGTTGTTGTAAGATGATGTTTGTTCTCAGAATGTTGAATGTAGAAAAGAAACGAACAATTAACCTTAAATAAGAATAGGGTAGCTTATAAGACAATAAAAATGTTTTTAAATAACAATAAAAATTCACAGATGAAAAATAAATTATTAATGTTTAGTGCAGTTTTAGCCCTTTCATTAGGCAGCTGTACAGGTGACTTTGAAGATATAAATACCAATGAAACTGGTTTTACCAATGGTCAATTAGAACAAGATTTTAATCAGGTAAAAGCTCCTCTTAAAACTATGCAGAGAGGAATGTATATCTTGGTTGCAGATGATTGGCAGGGAGATATTCAGTTTAATTTAAATGCAGATATTTTTTCTGGATATATGGGAACCCCTCATGATTTTGAAGGGAATACAAATAATTCAACATATGCTCTTTTAGATGGATGGAATGGTGCTGAATGGGTTCAGAAGTATCAAAGAGAGATGGTTAATGCTTATAATCTTGAAAAATTAACAAAAGAGAAATACCCTCAGTTTTATGCTTGGTCTCTTATCTTAAAAGTTTATGCAATGCATAAAACAACAGATTATTATGGACCGATCGTTTATTCAGGTTTTGGAAACGCTGACGGATCAACGCCTTATGATTCTCAAAAAGCAGTTTACGATCAATTTTTTGCTGAGTTAAAAACTGCAATTGATATCTTAACTCCAAAAGCGGCTGATGCTTCTGCTACTTTTTTCGCAGCAGGAGATGCAACTGATGGAACGACAGCGGGCGGAAATATACAAAAATGGGTAAAATTTGCTAACTCTTTAAGACTACGTTTGGCAATACGTATTTCTAATATCGATCCTGTAAAAGCAAAAGCCGAAGGTGAAGCAGCATTGGCAGGTTTAGGTGTTATTACTTCTAATGCTGATAACATGGCTTATATTGCTGAGCACCCTGTTAAAACATATACAGGTCCATGGGCAGATATAAATGCAGGTGGGGCAATTGTATCTATAATGAATGGTTACAATGATCCAAGAAGAGCAACTTTTTTCCATACAGCTACCGGAGGTGTTTATCAAGGTATTAGAATGGGAACTTTAGTTGATGCTAATTATAGAACTGCTAAAGCTGACTTGTTCTCAAAAGTTGGACCTATTGTAGAAAATAACTTGATTCCTTGGTTTAATGCGTCTGAGTCTCACTTTTTGAAAGCTGAAGCTGCATTAAAAGGATGGAATGTTGGAGGATCTGCTAAATCATTCTATGAGTCAGGAATTGCAGTTTCTTTTGCACAATTAGGCGCAGGTGATGCTTCTACTTATATTAGTGATAATACTTTATTACCAGCTAATTTTACTGATCCATTAAATGCAGCTAATAATATTGCAGCACAAAATTTAGTAACTGTACAATGGTCTGATGCAGCATCTAATGAGGTAAAACTACAAAAAATCATTACACAAAAATGGATTGCTGGTTTTCCTGACGGTCAAGAAGCTTGGGCAGAAACAAGAAGAACTGGGTATCCAAAATTATTCTTGCCAGTAAATAATTATTCTGGAGGAAAAATTCCTCTTGGAACATTTGTAAGAAGATTGAATTTCTATGTAAATGAGAAAACTTCTAATCCAACTGGTTATGCACAAGGTGTTAGCCTTTTAGGAGGTCCTGATACTGGAGGAACAAGACTTTGGTGGGATACTGGAGTGAACAAATTCTAAAAAAAATAAGATTTTAAGTTTGGTTAGTAAACGGTATAAGAAATGCAAATTGCTTATACCGTTTCAAAAACCAAAATTGTACATACCAAAAAAAGAAAAAAAATGAAAAGTGCTTTAGAAACAAAACCTGATATCAGCTATAAAAGCGCCGGAAAATTTGAAGAAACACGATTTGAAAAAATTCACAACGAAATCTTCAAAAGTTCTGCTGAAGCATCGGTAATTGTAGCGCAGGAAATCGCTCAGTTAATTAGATCTAAGCAGGAAAAAAATAAATCTTGCGTGCTTGGTTTGGCAACAGGATCTTCTCCTATAAAAGTATATGAGGAATTAGTTAGAATGCACAGAGAAGAAGGACTAAGCTTTAGCAATGTAATCACTTTTAACTTGGATGAATATTATCCAATGAACAGAGAAAACAATCAGAGCTATCATTATTTCATGCACCAGCATCTTTTTAATCATATTGATATTAAACCTGAAAATGTTAATATTCCTGATGGTACAGTTTCTATTGATGAATTAAATCAATATTGTATCGACTATGAAATGAATATTAAACAAGCTGGAGGTTTAGACTTTCAGTTATTAGGAATTGGGCGTACAGGTCACGTTGGTTTCAACGAGCCGGGTTCACACATCAATTCCGGAACAAGAATTATTACACTGGATCACATTACAAGAGTAGATGCTTCATCTGACTTTAACGGAATCGACAACGTTCCAAAAAGAGCCATTACAATGGGAGTTTCTACCATTATGAGATCTAAAAGAATCGTATTAATGGCTTGGGGACAAAACAAAGCTGATATCATTAAGAGAACAATTCAAGGAGATATTAGTTCAGAAGTTCCTGCGACATTTTTGCAAAATCATTCAAATGCAACTTTCGTATTAGATCAGTCTGCAGCATCAGAGTTAACGCGTTTTAAAACGCCTTGGCTTGTTGGAGAATGTATTTGGACACAAGAATTAAAAAGCAAAGCGATTGTTTGGCTTTGCCAAAAAACAAACCAGTCTATATTAAAATTAACAGACCGTGATTACAACAACAACGGAATGTCTGATTTATTAGCACAAGAAGGTTCTGCTTACGATTTAAACATCAATATGTTTAATGTATTGCAGCACACCATTACAGGATGGCCAGGTGGAAAACCAAATACAGATGATTCACATCGTCCGGAGAGAGCCAATCCAGCTAAAAAAAGAGTTATCCTTTTCAGTCCGCATCCAGATGATGACGTGATTTCGATGGGAGGAACATTTTCAAAATTGATTAAACAAGGTCACGATGTACACGTTGTATATCAAACCTCTGGAAATATTGCAGTTACAGATGACGAAGCATTAAAATTTGCTGAGGTTTGTAATGATTTCACTGGTGGAAATCTTCCAAAAGACATCAACTTTAAATCTGTAATTGAATTTTTAAATAACAAATCAGAAAATCAAATCGATTCTCTGGAAGTTAGAAAACTAAAAGGATTAATTAGAAGAAGAGAATCTTACGCAGCAACAAGATACATTGGTTTAAAAGATGAAAATACACACTTTTTAGACCTTCCTTTTTACGAAACAGGACAAGTTAAAAAGAATCCGTTAGGGCCAGAAGATATTGCTATTGTAAAAGATATTATTGCAAAAATAAAACCGCATCAAGTATTTGCCGCAGGAGATTTGGCAGATCCGCACGGAACGCACGAAGTTTGTCTGAATGCTATTTTTGCAGCAATGAAACAATTAAAACCAGAAAAATACATGGACGACTGCTGGCTATGGCTTTACAGAGGAGCTTGGCACGAGTGGGATATTCATGAAATAGATATGGCGGTACCGCTTTCTCCGTCAGAAGTTTTATTAAAACGTCATGCCATTTTATACCATCAGTCTCAAAAAGACAGGGTAATGTTTCAAGGAAACGATTCTCGAGAATTCTGGGTAAGAGCCGAAGATCGAAATAAAAATACAGCTGTACTGTATGATGAATTGGGACTGGCAGAATACGAAGCTATTGAAGCTTTTAAACGTTTTGATTATTAAAGTTGTTTTTTTTTAGATTCGGGTGAGAGCGAATCAAATTTCAAAATTCAGATGGACCTCAAAGCGATAAGTGAGGTAAGCAGAAGTCTTTCTGAGTTTTGTTTTTTTCTAATTTAAATGGATGTTTTAGAAAAGCATCTGACCAAAAAAATTAAAAATGAAATATTTATTTGTACTACTATTAGCGGGTGTAACAGCTGGTGCTCAAGTTAAAAAGGAGCAGTTGAACCTTATGCCCTGGCCTCAGAATGTTGTTGTAAACGATGGAAATTTTACTTTAAGCAAAAACTTTAAAGTTAATATTTCCGGAAATCCAAATCCAAGAATTTTTGGTGGAGTAACTCGTTTTTTGCGCCGATTAGATGGTAGAACAGGTATATTTTTCGAGCAGGGCTTTATTTCTAAACTAAACGAATTTCCAAACGCTGAATTACAGATCAATTGTGATAAAAACGGAAAAATTGGTTTATACGAAGATGAAAGTTACAGCGTAGATATAAAATCAAACAAAATAATAATTAATGCAACGAGCGATTTAGGCGCTTTGCACGGATTAGAAACGTTGTTACAGCTGCTGCAAAATGACAACAAATCATTTTATTTTCCGGTATCTCAAATTTCAGATTTTCCAAGATTTACATGGAGAGGTTTAATGATTGATGCAGCAAGACATTTTCAGCCTGTAGATGTAATCAAAAGAAATATTGATGCATTGGCAGCGATGAAAATGAATGTTTTTCACTGGCATTTGGTTGATGATCAAGGCTGGAGAATTGAAACTAAAAAACATCCAAAATTAATCGAATTAGCTTCGGATGGATTGTATTACACACAAGAGGAAATTAGAAATATCGTAAAATATGCTGATGAGCGCGGTGTTTTAATAGTTCCCGAAATAGATGTTCCGGGTCATGGATCTGCAATACTTACGGCTTATCCGGAAATAGGAAGTAAAGTGATCACGCTGACAGGAGGAACTTCTGAAAAAAATATTCAAGGTACAGCAATTAGTACCTATGGAATTGAAAGAAATGCGGGTATTTTTTCACCAACATTAGATCCTTCAAATCCTAAAACGTATAAAATATTAAATGAACTTTTTGACGAGGTATGCCCATTATTTCCCGGAGCTTATTTTCATATTGGGGGAGATGAGAACGAAGGGAAAGATTGGGATGCCAATCCAAAAATTCAGGAATTTAAAAAGAAACACAATTTAAAAACCAATCACGAATTACAAACGTATTTCACGATGCAGTTGGCTCCGATGCTTAAAAAACACGGAAAACAATTAATGGGCTGGGAAGAAATTTTAACAAAAGATCTTTCAAAAGAAGCAATTGTACATTCATGGAGAGGTCCTAATGAAGGAGTTACAGCCGGACAGTCATTAGTTGATGCTGTAAAAAAAGGCTATAAAACAGTTTTATCAAACGGATATTATATTGACTTAATGTACCCGGTTGCAAGTCATTATTTAAACGACCCAATGCCAAAAGGAGCTGATCTAACGACAGAAGAAAAAGCAAGAATTTTAGGCGGCGAAGCCACAATGTGGACAGAACTTACAACTCCTGAAACGATAGATTCAAGAGTTTGGCCAAGAACAGCTGCAATTGCAGAAAGGCTTTGGTCTGCAGAGAATATTACAGATCTTGCCAGTATGCGTAAACGCCTTGAAAATGTTTCTTTTAGATTAGAAGAATTAGGATTAACGCATATTAAAAACAAAGATGTTATTCTAAGAAATATCACGAATAATCAAAATGTAGAATTTGTGAATGAGTTTTCTAATGTTTGCGAACCATTAAAAGGATATACAAGAAACAAAGGCGGAACAGAATATCAAATGTATTCTCCGTTTACACTTTTTGCTGATGCGTGTACACCTGATGCTAAAGAATCTTTAGCTTTTAATGATGCAGTAACACAATATTTGGCCAATAAAACAGAAGAGAATAAAGCAAAAGTTGCCTCATTTTTTAATAAATGGATTACCCTAAATAATGGATTAATTGAGTTGAGTGCAAATGCACCTTTAGTACAGCCAATACTTCCTTTGTCAAAAAAATTAAGTGATGCATCGCAGGAATTACTACTTGTTTTAGACAATAAATCGACTCTAAAAGCTGCAGATTTAAAAAGCTTAATAGAGCAATGTAATACAAAAGATCATGCTGACGTCGAGCTGTCAGTTTATGAGAGTTTAAAGAAATTAATTTAAGGTTTGGTTTGAATTAGTATTTAGTAAGTTTAAGTTACCACTAATGTTTTGAGTGCAAGTTATCTCTGCCAGATATAGCCTCTGGTAGAGGTAATTATGTTAAACTTCGCAAATCTCTTTACAACCTTTGAATAATAAAGCATAAAAAAATAACCACTAACGGAGTATTAACATTTTAAAAAACCAAATAGAAAGAATACCCAAACATGACAACAAAAGAGTATAGATTGATGAGTCGTCCCAAATTTATCATTTGTATTTAATATTAATTTTTTTAAAAATTATAAATAAATATCAATCACTACTATTTGCTATTGATTATGAAGAATCAGTAATAGTAATATTTATCTATAGAATTTAATTTGAGTTTATTTCCAATCAACACAGCCTTCCAACCTGAGTTGAGCGAAACCCGGCAGTATTACTGCTGCGGCCCAATTATTTATTTTCTATTAACCAATATTTATTAATTATGAAACATTATTACAGATTGCTCTTTTTGTTACTGTTTCCCTTACTTGCGTTGGCCCAACCCGCCCACGGAAAGAAAGTAGTGGGATATTATGCACAATGGTCTATTTATGCCCGGGATTTCAATGTTCCGAAAATTGATGGAAGTAAAATTACGCATTTGAATTATTCTTTTTATGGCACAACGTATGATCCCGCACATCCGGAGAATACAAAATTAAAATGTTTGGATACCTATGCCGATTTTGAGCATATGGAAGGTGGAATCCCTTGGGATGCTCCGGTAAAAGGAAACTTTTATGACTTGAAAAAGTTAAAAGAAAAATATCCTCATTTAAAAGTCTTAATTTCTGTTGGAGGCTGGACAAAAGGCCAGGATTTATCTCCAATTGCTGCAAGTCCTGTGGCAAGAGCCGCTTTAGCTGCAGATATGGCAAACTTCATTGTTACTTATCCTTTTATTGATGGTTTTGACATCGATTGGGAATATCCTCTTTCGGGCGGAACTGACGGAACAGAAATTGTAAATGGCGCACCTGTTCCTCCGCAAAAGTACAGTCCTGACGATAACAAAAATTTAGTGCTTTTATTGAAAGCAATGCGTCAGGCAATGCCAAATAAAGTGGTTACAATCGCAGCAGGAAACAATGTTCGAAAAGTATCACAGCAATATTTGGGGCCAAACAACAGATCTCAATACGGAATGACTGAAGACATTTCAACTTATTGTGATTATATCACTTATTTCGGATATGATTTTGGTGGAAACTGGTATGACAAAACATGCTACAATGCTCCTTTATATGCAAGTGGAAATCCTAACGATCCGTTGTATGGTGCAACACAATCTGAATCACTTGATGAATTAACTAATCAATATCTAAATGTAATTGGTTTCCCTGCCAATAAATTAATCATGGGATTACCATTCTACGGAAAGAAATTCGATCACGTTGCAACTAACTCAACAAATGGATTATTCGTTTCGGCTCCAAGAGATATAGTGGGAGGATGTACAAATCCGCAAAACCCTATTGGAACATGGGATGGTTCAGGGGCGTGCGAGCGTTCAGGAAGTATCGAAATTTGCGATTTAGTCGGAAATCCGGTTACAAACTCACATGCTTACTTAGATCCAAATACAATGCAGGTTACACCAAGTGCAGCTTCTGCAGGATGGGTTAGATATTTTGACAATACGACTAAAGTTCCTTATTTATATAACGCTACTTTAAAACAGTTTATCTCTTATGAAGATAAGCAGTCGATGGATTTAAAAGTACAGTATATTAAATCAAGAAACTTAGCTGGAGGTATGATTTGGGAATTATCTCAAGATACAAGAGGCTCAATTCCAAATTCATTATTAACTCAGGTTGATACTTCTTTTGGAAGCGTTGTTCCGGGAACAGTAAGTATTTCTGGTTCTGCAAAAAACGGTTCAGCTTTAGTTACAGATGTTACAGTTGAATTGCGTAATGCTAGTAATGCAGTAATTCAGACAATAGTTTCGGCTACAGGGAATTTTACATTCAACAGCCTAACTTCTGGACAAAATTATACAGTTACAGCTTTAAAAGCGACTTATACTTTTACTCCGGTAACTTTAACAAACGTTGTTGTGAACCAAACAGGAGTTATCATCAACGGAACACAGCCAACTTATACAGTTAGCGGAACAGTTCTTAACGGATCGACTCCAGTTTCTGGTGTAACAGTTTCTGCAGTTTCAGGAAGCTCAACATTAACAGCAGTTTCAAATGCAAGCGGAGTTTACAATGTTGCAGGTTTAACAGCAGGTTTAAATTATACAGTTACAGCTGCGAAAACAGGATTCTCTTATACTCCGGCTTCAACAGTTTATAATGCAATCGATGCAAATAAAACGTTGAATTTCGCACAAGGACCAGCAGTTGTAACTTACACAGTAAGCGGAACAATTCTTAACGGAACAACCCCAGTTTCTGGCGTAACTGTTACGGCAGCTTCTACAGCAGGAAATATCACAGCGGTTACAAATGCAAGCGGTGCTTACTCACTTACATTGGCTTCTGGCGGAAATTATACCGTAACAGCTGCTTTAACTGGACAGACTTATACTCCGGCTTCAACAGTTTATTCAAACTTAAATGCGAATAAAACATTAAACTTCTCACAAGATGTTATTGTAGTTCCTTCAAACAAAATTAGCGGAACAGTTAAAAACGGAACAACTCCGGTTGCTGGTGCAAAAGTAGAAATCGTTTTACCTTGGACAGACAGCACACACAACTGGAAAAGCGTTTTGGCAACAACAGATGCACAAGGAAAATACAGTTTTGATAATTCAGTTGTAGCAGGTTATACACAAATTTTAAGTTTGAAATTAAACTCTTGGGAAAATGGAGAAACAGCTTATTTTCCAAATAATTTGGCAAACTTCCCAGTTCCAGCAAACCCAACGGTTTATAACTTTAATACAAGCTCTACTGCAAAAGCAGCACAAGTTCAGGCAAACTTAATCAGCGGAACAGTTAAAAACGGAACAACTCCGGTGGCTGGTGCAAAAGTAGAAATCGTTTTACCTTGGACAGACAGCACACATAACTGGAAAAGTGTTTTAGCAACAACAGATGCATCAGGAAATTATACTTTTGATAATTCAGTTGTAGCAGGTTATACACAAATTTTAAGTTTGAAATTAAATACATGGGAAAATGGTGAACAGACTTATTACCCAAATAACTTAGCCAATTTTGCAGTTCCAACAACGCCAACGGTTTATAATTTTAATAGACAAGCGGTAGTTGCGACTAAGCCAGTTGTTACCATTACAGCGCCAACAGCTTCGGCGATTGCTATAAATTTAGGATCAGCAATTAATTTTGTTGCAACTGTTGGATTAAGTGCTGTTGATGCTACTACAATCTCATCTGTTGTATTTAGTTTGGATGGACAAACTATAAGTGCTAGCAATTCTTCAGGAACTTATACAGCGGCTTGGACGCCAGTAGTAAATCAGTTTGGAGTTTCTCATACGTTAACCGTTACGGCTACTGCATCAAACGGAACAACAGAGTCAAAAACATATAGTTTTGCATTAACTTGTTCAGGTGCAAACTGTCCTAATTCATTACCTGTAATTACTTGGAATTCACCATCTGCTACTGTATACCAAAATTCTTTTCAGGCTGTGCCAATTTCAGTTACAGCTGTAGATAGTAACGGATCGGTTTCAGGTGTTACGATTACAATAAATGGAGGTACATTTAACATGACAGCAGGTACAAATAATACTTATACGTATAATTTTACACCATCTGCTTATCAGGATTATCCAGTTGTAATCAAAGCAACCGATAATCAATCTGGTGTAACTACCTTAAACAATACCATTAAAATTGCGCAAGTAGGTACAAATAGATTCATTCCGCTTCCTTCTAAAATTATTTTAGGATATGCACATTCTTGGGAAAATGCTGGTGCTCCATTTTTATATTTTTCTCAAATGGTAGGAAGTAAGTTTAACGTAGTTGATTATTCTTTCGTAGAAACAGTTAATCGTGATGGTTATACACCAGTATTAACTACAAATGACAATAGATATTTGACCAATGGTGTTTTCAATAAGCAATTGTTGAAAAATGATATAAAATCCTTAAGAGATAGCGGCGTTCCTGTTATTGTTTCTATTGGAGGTCAAAATGGTCATGTTGTTTTAGACAATGTAACTCAAAAAAATATTTTTGTTAATGGTCTAAAAGCCATTATTGACGAGTATCAATTTGATGGAGTTGATATTGATTTTGAAGGCGGATCTATGAATTTTAGTGCAGGAAATTTAAGAGATATTTCTTACGCGGGTATTTCTGCTTATCCAAGATTAAAAAACGTAGTAGATGCTTTCAAAGAATTAAAAGCTTACTATGGCCCTGGGTTTTTATTAACTGCAGCTCCGGAAACACAATACGTACAAGGAGGGTATTCTACCTATACAGATACTTTTGGTTCATTCCTGCCAATCATTCAAAATTTACGTAATGAATTAGATTTGTTAGCGGTACAATTGTACAATACAGGAGGAGAAAACGGATTAGATGGCCAATATTATGGTTCAGCTAAGAAATCAAATATGGTTACAGCCTTAACAGATATGGTGATAAAAGGATATAATATTGCTTCAACAGGAATGCGTTTTGATGGTTTACCGGCCTCAAAAGTTCTTATTGCATTACCGGCTTGTCCGAGTGCAGCAGGCAGCGGTTATTTAACACCGCAAGAAGGAATAAATGCTATGCATTATTTAAGAACCGGAACTACTTTTTCTGGAAGAACATACACTATGCAGCCAGGCGGACCATATCCTTCTTTAAGAGGTTTAATGACTTGGTCTGTAAACTGGGATGCATCTTCTTGTGGTAATTCATCTGAATTATCTAAAGCGTATGCAGCTTATTTCGCATCACAAGGGGCAGCAAAAACATTAGCGCTTGATGATATTTCTTCAAAAAGCAATGCAACGATAGCATATTTTAAAAACAATGCATTATCAGTTTCAAATGAAAATGAAGAAATCGCTCAGGTAGATGTGTTCAACATAGTTGGACAAAATTTAGTAAGTCACAGAAATGTTCAAAACAATAAAGAAGTATTGCTTCAAAGTCATAGTTTCTCAACTAAGCAATTGTTTTTAGTTGTAGTAACAGACAAATCTGGAAACAAGAAATCATTTAAAGTAATGAACTTTTTAAACTAGAATAAAATGATTGAAAATTTAGAAATAAAAGTATTGGGACGGTTAAAATTGAGTTTGGTTATTTATTTTTTAATCTAATTTTTATTTCGAATAAATGCCGTGAATTGAGGAGATTTGTTATTTGGTTTTCTCTTTAAGGATCGCATTATGAACCTGGTAATTATATTGCCAGGTTTTTTTATGTTTAAAAGTGAAGTAAACACAAAGTATGTCATTGCGAGGAACGAAGCAACCGCACTTGCTGAATTAATTGTTAGTGAGATTGCTTCGTTCCTCGCAAAGACATTGCATGAAAAAAAATCAGTACTTTTGACTCCAGAATTATCGCATAAAAACTTCATGAAAAAATCAATCACTATTATAATCACATTTCTATTTTTTACTTCTTCTTTCAGCCAGAATAAATTTGGAAATCCGGAAGTAAATCCAATTCAAATTCAAAAAACTTTTGGAGATTGGTCTGCCTACCAAAGTAAAAATATAATGCTTTCCAGAGATTTTATTGCACTTGATATTTCTTCAAAAGAAATTTCAAAAGAAGCTTTTTTAGATCAATTAGCAAACGGAAATTTTATTCCAATTCGATTAAAATCAGAAGATGCAGTTTACTATTATAAGTTATTCAAAATTCAGCCAAAAACAGATACCAGTATAAAAGCAACGATCAATCAAATAGGTTTTGACGCTTTTAAAAATTACAAGATGGAAGGAACTGCTTTTCCGTCATTTTCATTTAAAGATTTAGATGGAAACGTGGTTTCAAACGAAACCATGAAAGGAAAAATTATTGTGATAAAATGTTGGTATATTCACTGTACGCCCTGTATAAGAGAATTTCCGCAGGTAAATAAACTAACTTCAGCATACAAAGACCGAAAAGATATTCTATTTATAAGTTTAGCCGAAGATTCACCAGAACAATTAAAAGCATTCTTAGCCAGAAAACCACTTTCATATGCTGTAATTCCAAATATGAAAGAATACATGAATGAATCTTTACAGCTAAATTCATTTCCAACACATTTTATTCTAAACAAAGAAGGATTAATTTCTAAAGTCCTGCCCAATTTCGAAAGCCTAGAAGTGGCTTTAGCAAAAGAAAGCAAACTGTAGATTTTTGAAACCATATAAGTAAGAGATTATAAGTTTGATTTAAAACCAATAATTAAAGATATGGTTTGTCATTTCGAGGAACGAGAAATCGCACTAGTTATTCTATAAAGATTGGAGATTTTGCTTGTGGAGGTTCTATTGCGATTTCTCGTTCCTCGAAATGACATAAAAGAAGGAAAAACTTAGACCCTTTGCACCTTTGCAACTCTGAACCTTTTTCACTACTTTTGCACCAAATTAATTAAAAAGACATTCATGTTAACAGTCAATAATTTATCAGTTCAATTTGGCAAACGAATTTTGTTTGACGAAGTAAATACCACATTCACTCACGGAAATATTTACGGCGTTATTGGAGCCAATGGTGCTGGAAAATCTACATTTCTAAAAATTATTTCAGGCGATATGGACCCAACTTCGGGACATATTCATTTAGAGCCGGGAAAACGTATGTCGGTTTTAACGCAAAACCATAACCTGTTTGATGAACATACCGTTTTGGAAACCGTTTTAATGGGAAATAAAGTTTTGTATGCTGTTAAAAAAGAAATGGATGAACTTTATTTAGACTACAACGATAAAAATGCCGACAGAATAGGGGAGCTTCAGGTTCAGTTTGAAGAAATGAACGGATGGAACGCTGATTCTGATGCTGCAGCAATGTTGTCTAACTTAGGAATTAACGAAGAGCATCATTATACATTAATGGGCGATATGGAAGGAAAAATGAAAGTTCGTGTGCTTTTGGCGCAGGCACTTTTTGGAAATCCAGATTTGCTTATTATGGATGAGCCTACCAACGATTTGGATTTCGAGACAATCGCCTGGTTAGAGAATTTCTTAGCAAACTATGAAAATACTGTAATTGTAGTATCTCACGACCGTCACTTTTTAGATGCGGTTTGTACACATATTTCTGATATTGATTTCGGAAAAATCAATCACTACTCAGGAAACTATACTTTCTGGTACGAGTCTAGCCAATTAGCGGCAAAACAACGTGCACAGCAAAACAAAAAAGCAGAAGAGAAGAAACAAGAGCTTGAAGAATTTATTCGTCGTTTTAGCGCAAACGTTGCGAAATCAAAACAAGCAACTTCTCGTAAAAAAATGATTTCTAAATTGAATATTTCTGAAATCAAACCTTCAAGCCGTCGTTACCCTGCAATTATTTTCGATCAGGATCGTGAAGCCGGAGATCAGATTTTAAATGTTGAACACTTATCAGCTTCTGTAGATGGTGAACTATTGTTTAAAGATGTTCATTTGAATATGGCAAAAGGAGATAAAATTGTTCTTTTCTCAAAAGATTCACGTGCTACAACTGCTTTCTACGAAATTTTAAATGGAAACCAAAAAGCTGATTCTGGAACTTTTGATTGGGGAATTACAACAAACCAAGCGTATCTTCCTGCTGAAAACCATTCTTTTTTCGAAAATGACTTAACTTTAGTAGATTGGTTACGTCAATACGCTAAAACAGAAGAAGAGCGTGATGAAGTATTTATTAGGGGTTTCTTAGGGAAAATGATTTTCTCTGGAGAAGAAGCTTTAAAAACATCTAGAGTTTTATCTGGAGGAGAAAAAGTACGTTGTATGCTTTCTAGAATGATGATGGAGCGTGCAAACGTTTTAATGCTTGATGAGCCTACAAATCACTTAGATTTGGAATCTATTACAGCTTTCAATAACTCATTAAAAAACTTTAAAGGTTCTGTAATTTTTACAACGCATGACCACGAGTTTGCACAAACTGTGGGTAACAGAATCGTAGAATTGACTCCAAACGGAGTAATCGACCGTTACATGACATTTGACGAATATCTTGATGATGAAAAGATTCAGGAACAAAGAAAGAAGATGTATAATCTTTAATCTATAAATTACAATAGTAAAAATTCCAAATTCCAAATTCCAATTTAGAATTTACAATCTTTGACCTTACAACTTTGTCAAAGTTTTAAACTTTGACAAAGTTCTACAACCATAAAAAATCCCAAATTCCAGATTAAACTTGGAGTTTGGGATTTTTTAATTTTTTATTTATTACTATTTACTGCCAAATATTTTTGCAAAGATCCAAATGATAATTACAATTATAAAAATCACAATAAATATCCCGAATCCCATTCCGGCTTTAAAAATATCTCCTATAACTTCGCAGCTTGTAAATGAAAACAGTATTATAAATACCATTAACAATCTTATAATTTTATTTTGCATGACTCTGAGTTTTTAAATTTTTAGATTAAAATTACTTCAGGAATCAGGAAAATGCCTTATACAATTTTTGGAAAAAGTTTTAGGATTTTGAGATCAAATATAATTTCAAAGAATCCGAAAAAGAGCCATCGGCTCGGTCCATATTGTAGGGCTGGATTTTAATCCAGTTTAAAAATAATATTTGAGCTAACAAGAGCTTTCAAAATATTAAAACCAGAATAGAATTTTAAAACAAATACCTTTTATTATTATCACTCATAAACTGAGGAAAATATCCGCTTAAATTCTTTTGACCAACTGCAACGACTTTTAGTTCAGCATTTTCTTTTGCAACCATAAAATAGTCTGTTCCAAATAAAACTCGCTCTGGAAGGATAAGACCATTTTTCAAATCACTAGATAATTGTATCATGCAATTTTCATCACACAATGAATACGAAATATCAGTAAACGCATTAGGGTATTTTTCTATGAGGATTTTTTGTTTGATAATGTCATACCACGATGTTAGATTACCTTCCAGATTTTTTGCTGCTTGATACAATTTGGCACTTTTTGCATCTGGGTTTTTTACACCCAATATTTCAATATCTCCTCCCATGTGGGCGATGCAAAGTTTTAATTTAGGGTATTTGTCTAAAACAGGTATATAATTTTCAGGATGTGAAAAAAGGTTGCATGCTCTTGCATTTTCCCGAAACGATTTGTCTGAAGCGTTTTTGTATTTAGAAATACGGTTTCTAATTTCTAACATTAAAGGATGAGATGGATTTACAGATGTAGGATCGTCTGGAATAACCGACCAGACATTTTTGCCTAAATAATAACTGCCGCCACGTGTACAATGCGTCATAACAGGAATATTATTTTTTTCGGCATATTGATAAAGACTGTCTAATCGCGCATCAAAAGGAAAAAAGCCGTTTGCGGGATATAACTTAATTCCAACAAAGGTTTTACTTTCAATTGCTTTTTTAAGATTTTCAAGGTTTTTAATATCCGGATTTCTTGGATCTATGCCATAAAAAGGGAATAAGTCATTTGGGTATTCTTTTTTTAATTTGTAGATATCTTGTATTTGCGAGTTAAAATCTTTTTCAGGTTTTTTATTAGGATCACTCATATAATCCATATCAATAGTAAGAGCGACTATTTTTATCCCGCTGTATTCAGAATTATCATAAGCTCCTTTCAAATCAAGAAAAACTTCTTTTTGCGAAGCCATAACGCCAATTTTTAAGAATTGTAAAATTCTTTTAGGAATTAAATTTCCCAATTTTGTAATTAACCAGGAAATAGGTCGGGTTAATATTAACCATTTAAGAAAGGTAGAAGCTCCGTCTCCAAGTTTGGCTGCTACTTGTAAAAAGTCTTTCGGGGCACATTTTCCTGTAAAGATGTGCGAATGGATGTTGTATATATCGTTCATGATTGTATAATTTTAAGATGGTTTTATTCCGGCTCGTCTAATGTTTATTGCTTTTACCATAACTTCAAACCAAAAAGGCGCTCCAAAGCTGAGGGCAAATGCTGAAATTATAATTCCGCAAATCCACCACAACAACATTGTCCAAAACTTTTCTTCTTTCGATTTTAAAAAATCAGAATTATATCCAATTGGAAGAGAGCTGTCTTCTATTTCAGTAATTACTGATTTGACACTTTCTATATTTTTAGCAATATCTAATGAATCAATTTTTTGGGCATTAATTTTATTTTCAAGTGCTTTCTTTTCGGCTATTAACACAAGATCTTTGCGATACTTGTCATCGGTATTTAATTTTTTAATTAGAGTTATAGAATCAACATTCAGTGCTAAACAAACTAATAGGCTTATAATAAAGATGCTTCTTTTTGTTTTTAATTTATACCAGCCGCTCACCCTCTCCATATAGTCATCAAACCATTCTTTAATTACCTTCTTTAACTCAGGATAGTTTTCTGTTTTTTCAAAAAAGGCCCTTAAATAGCTTTTTAATGGACTGTATTGCATTTCCTCCAGTCCTTTTTGAAATCTCTTATAAGGGTCTTCAATACGTTTTTCTACTAGTTTAACATCTACTAAATTTGTAGATCCTTCAGGATCAAAAACATTTACAAATTTTGTAGTTTCAGATTGACTTCCAATAATATCAATCAAGGCATCAGCAAACATATCAGACGAAATGTATTGCGGGTAAGATTCCCTGTTTTTTTTAAGCTGATCGATGCTAAAGTGGCTGTATAAGCTGGCACCGTAGCTTTTGTTAACAGGGTCGTTTAATAATTTAAGAATTGTTTCGTAAAGGAATCGGCCTCTTTTTTGAGTTTTGTGCGAATACCATTCAAAGAGTAACGAAACAAGAGTACTAAAGAGGAAGTAAAATAAACCTAACGCAATTAGTATTTCCAGAATTTTAGATACTTGCATAGATAATTTGTTTTTGGTTAAAAATAGATTAGTTTAATTTTGGTTAGTAAGAAAAACCACAGCTAATTTATTTAAACAAAAGTTAAATTATTATTTGTAAGGTAAATATTTCACTTTATCGAGCCTAATTTGTTATTTGGCGATTAATTCATGAATGAAAAATACTACAGCGGTAGAAATATTAACATTTAAAATTGAATTATAATGAATTTATTATTTTTAATTTCCAAATTGTTAAAATTTGTAAGAACCGGATTTAAATCTGGTTTATAAAGTAGGAAGAAAAAATACCCAAGTTGAGTGTTTTTTATACTTTGGCTTGTAATGCAATGGATTACAATTTGTTACAAAAAAAAACAATTCACTCCTATGGAATTTAAAAGGGTTTTATATTTATATGAATTTTTGTTTAATCGTTTTTATTTCCAGAAATACAAGTCCGCCTATAACAACGATTTCTCCTAAAAAATAAGCAATACCAAAGATAGAAATGCTTTGAAAATTATATATTAAAATGCCAAATGTCAAAATACAATAAAGTATGTTAGCGGTACAGATTATTTTTAAATATAATTTCCAATTATTTTTTGCTAGAAAAAAACAAACGCTAGAGTAAATGAAAAAGATAAATGCGATTAAAGAAAGATAAACTAAAGTGATCTTTGACAAACCAAAAAAAGAATTGAAAGTTCTAAGAACAAAAAAAAGTAATACAGCAGTAAGCAAAGCTCCAAAGCCATCTAATAAAAATATGTTTTTAGGGTCTTTTATAAGATTTTGAATATTTTTCAATTTCAATTAAAGTTACGTTTAATGCTCATTTTGTAATTATTCTCAATTTTTGCTAAAATGTCTTTATTCTTGCCTTTTGCAAAACTTATATTTGTTCTAAAAGAAATTCCTTGATACGCTTCAATTCTATAAAATGTCCGTTTAAATTTATTTCAGCTGTTATAGAATTGTGAATCATTTTTTAAAGTAAATATGATGAAAGGTGCTTTGCGATTTTCTAGAGAAATTCTTTGTACATCTTTCCATTTAATAGAAACTCCATTTAGATTATCAATATATTTTTCGGAGGTAAATTCAATTATTGGTTTACCAATTACAATATGTATAAAAGCTTTAAAAATTCTATAATAGTAATAACCACAGATAGTAATAAGAATGATTGGGTATACCAACAGTTTAATTTCAGACGATTTCCTAATTATTAGAGTAAGGGGCAAAATGAAAAAAACTAAGCATAAAATGAAATATAAGAATACATTCAGTTTGTGGTAAAATATTTTAGTCATTATGAATTTTTTATTTGATAATGTAGTTTTGGTTTGTTTTTTTAAACTTGCCCTCTTCTTGGCGGTTCAGGTTTCCATGGAGGAACAATAACATTTTTCTGAAAAATTAGGTACGTTTTTTTTGAGTGTAGTTTTACTTCAACTATATATTGTTGCGGTCCTGAATCGATAGTGTCAATTTTCATTTCAAAGTCTCCATTTAAAGCCTTTTCTTTAGAAGTGAACTCAATGTAATCCTTTCCAAGATCATTTTTCTTAATAATATAACTCGCGATTATATCTTTTTCACCGACAGAAACTTGGATTTGATTTTGACCTCTAATAATTGTAACTTGATTTGCCATACTAAGATGTTTACTAAGCGGATCAGATGACAGAATATCATCACCGTCGATTACTATTTTAGTAGGAGTCCAATCGCCTTCTAAATTAATTTGACTTGAGTTCCATACGATGAAAAAAACGCCTAAAGCTAGAAAAAAGCTTATTGCTAATATTTTGGATATCTTCCACTTGCGTTTAGTAACTGGAGGATCGATATGTACAGATTGATGAATAGCTTTATTATGAGGCATTATTTAGCTAAATAAGGTTAAATTTATTTCTTATGCTAAAATATAGTATTTAACTAAAAATGATTTTCAAAAAACGAGATTTCTTTTCTAAAAATATTTCCCCGCCTAACACCCCAACAAATAAATTCTGATTTTGTATATTTGCCCAACCAAACATTACAATTACTTATGAGCCAAAAAGTATTACTTAATTCAAAAGAAGTTACTATCATACTCCATCGTTTGGCTTGTCAGTTAATCGAAAAACATCTTGATTTCTCTGATACAATTTTAATCGGGATTCAGCCGAGAGGTGTTTATTTGGCTGAACGTTTAAAACAAATTTTAGAGAACGAATATCAAACTCCTGAAATTTCTCTGGGTTATCTGGATATTACTTTTTTTAGAGATGATTTCCGCAGAACCGATAAACCGCTTGAAGCCAATAAAACTCAGATAAATTTTATAGTCGAAGATAAAAAAGTCATTTTTATTGATGACGTTTTGTTTACGGGACGCAGCATTCGTTCTGCCTTAACTGCGATTCAATCTTTTGGAAGACCTTCTGAAATTGAATTGTTAGTGTTAATCGACAGACGTTTCAGTCGTAATTTACCAATTCAGCCCGATTACAGAGGCCGTCAGGTGGATGCAATTAATGGCGAAAAAGTAAAAGTGAGCTGGAAAGAAAATGATGGTGAAGATGTGGTTCACCTAGTGACAAATTAAATTTGGTTAATCGTTTAATCGGTTAGTTGTTTAATCGATTCATTTCGATTACTCAATTTTAAAAAAGTTTAAACGTGATATTGTTTATTGATTTAATGGCCAAAAGAGGACGATTAAACGATAAAACAAATAAACGGTTAAACGGCAAAAAACGATTAAACAAATAAACAGTTAAACATTAAACATGAAAGAATTAAGCGTAAATCATTTATTAGGAATAAAATACATCAATGAGAATGATATTAACCTGATTTTTGAAACGGCAGATCATTTTAAAGAAGTCATTAACCGACCAATTAAAAAAGTTCCTTCATTACGAGATATTACTATTGCCAATATTTTCTTCGAAAACAGTACCAGAACCAAACTTTCCTTTGAATTAGCGCAGAAACGTTTATCTGCAGATGTAATCAGTTTTTCTGCAGCTCAGTCATCGGTTAAAAAAGGAGAAACTTTGATTGATACTGTAAATAATATCCTTTCGATGAAAGTTGATATGGTTGTAATGCGCCACTCTAATCCCGGAGCGGCTTATTTTTTATCTAAAAATGTCAAAGCCAGTATCGTAAACGCCGGAGACGGAGCGCACGAACATCCAACTCAGGCTTTATTAGACAGTTATTCTATCAGAGAAAAACTGGGCGATGTAGCCGGAAAAAAAGTAGTTATTGTAGGTGATATTCTGCATTCGAGAGTTGCCTTATCCAATATATATGCTTTGCAGATGCAAGGCGCAGAAGTGAAAGTCTGCGGACCAAAAACATTGATTCCGAGATATATTGAATCACTTGGTGTTACGGTTGAGCCAAATTTACGTAAAGCTTTAGAATGGTGTGATGTTGCGAACATGCTTCGTGTACAAAACGAGCGTATGGATGTAAATTTCTTTCCATCAACACGCGAATACGCACAACAATACGGAGTAGACAAACCACTTTTAGATTCTCTTGGAAAAGAAATCGTAATCATGCACCCGGGACCAATTAACAGAGGAGTAGAGATTACATCTGAAGTGGCTGATTCTGATCATTCTGTAATCTTAAATCAGGTGGAAAATGGTGTAGCTATTAGAATGGCGGTTATTTATTTGCTGGCTTCTAAGATTCAGTAATATTTAGTATACAGTCTCAGTTTACAGTTTTGAAAACAGCTGTTACCCTGAGTGAAGTCAAAGGGCTTTTAAGGGACGAGGGCTTCGACTTCGCTCAGCCTGACAATCTGTAAACTGAGACTGTATACTGAGACTGTATACTGAAAACTGCGACTGAACACTAAAAAAAACTTCGTACCTTAGCGCTCTGAAAAATCAATTTTTATATTAGCCCCACAAATTATAAAATGAAAGTAGATCAAAAAGGACATACCGTTACCATAAAGGATACGCAAGGCGATTTTAATGGCTTTGTAGAAAAAGTAACGCAGCATTTTAAAACCTTTGAAAAACAAAATATTATAATCGATTTGTCATTAGATTCTGAATTGACAGAAAATGATTTGAAAGTTTTTTTACCACTGGTTAAGCTTCAGAAAAAAGCAAAAAAATCGTTTGTTATTGTAGCCTGTGATCTTGATTTTAATGCTATTTCAGATAAATTGGTTGTTGTTCCTTCTCTTTTAGAAGCACACGACATTATCGAAATGGAAGAAATTGAAAGAGACTTAGGGTTTTAATTTTAGATTTTAGAGTTCAGATTTTAGATTTTGAATACTGAATGAGTTTTAATTTTAGATTTCTGATTTTAGATATTAGATTTTTTTAAAACTGAATATAAAGTAATTTGTATTAATCTAAAATCAACAATCTAAATTCTAAAATCAACAATGAAGCTAACTATACTTGGCTGTTATGCCGCAACTCCCAGAACACTTACTAATCCGACTTCGCAGGTTTTAGAAATTAAAAACCGTTTGTTTTTAATTGATTGTGGAGAAGGAACTCAGGTTCAGCTTCGAAAGAATAAGATTAAATTCTCAAAAATTAATCACATTTTTATTTCGCATCTTCACGGAGATCATCTTTATGGATTAATTGGAACCATTTCGACTTTTTCTCTTTTGGGAAGAACGACAGATTTACATATTTATGGGCCAAAAGGAATTAAAGAACTTATTCTGCTTCAATTAAAATTGACTGAATCCTGGACGACATATAATTTGTTTTTCCATGAGTTAGAGTCAAAAGAAAGTGAGGTTATTTTTGAAGATAATCGTGTTATTGTAAAAACGATTCCGCTGAAACATCGGGTTTATACGAATGGTTATTTATTTCAGGAAAAACCGGGAGAAAGAAAGTTAAATGTAGAAGCAGCTCAGCATTATAATATTCATACGGCTTATTATCAAAAAATAAAAAACGGAGGAAATGTTACGCTGGATGACGGAACTGTAATTGAGAATGAAAAATTATCTTTTGACCCAATTCCGGCAATGAGTTATGCTTTTTGTTCGGATACGGTTTACAATGAAGATGTGATTCCGATTATTGAAAATGCCGATGTTTTGTATCACGAATCTACTTTTTTAGAATCTGAAGCTCCTTTGGCACAAAAAACACTGCATTCAACAGCAAAAGAAGCGGCTAGAATCGCTTTAAAAGCAAATGTGAAGCATTTGGTTTTAGGACATTATTCAACCCGCTACGACGGAATTGAGCGTTTTAAAGAAGAAGCCGAAGAAGTTTTTTCAAATGTTATTTTGGGAGATGACGGGCTTAGCTTTGAATTTTAATCTAAGGTTCTAAGGGGCTGAGGTACTAAGATGCTAAGTTTAGGAATGTGAACAACGCATGTCACCCTGAGCGAAGTCGAAGGGCTTTTGTGGCACGAGAGGCTTCGACTTCGCTAAGCCTGACAAACCTGAAACCTGAAACTTGAAGCAAAAAATCTAAAATCTAAAATCTAAAATCTACAATCTAATATCTAAAATCAACAATCATGAGTGATTTAAGCAATTATAGAAAATCTTACGAGAAGAGTGAATTATTAGAAACTAATATTCCTGAAGATCCAATTAATCTTTTTAACCGCTGGTTTCATGAAGTGGAGGATTTTGGCGGAAGCGGTGAAGTAAACGCCATGACGGTTTCGACCATTGGTTTGGATGGATTTCCAAAATCTCGAGTGGTTTTATTAAAGAAATTTTCTGAAGAAGGATTTATCTTTTATACCAATTATGATTCAGAAAAAGGGAAAGCCATTACGGCAAACCCAAACGTTTGTTTGTCCTTTTTTTGGCAGGAAATGGAACGTCAGGTTATTATAAAAGGAATTGCGCAGAAAACTTCTGAAATTATTTCTGATAACTATTTTGATTCCCGACCAGACGGAAGTAAACTTGGTGCGATTGTTTCTCATCAAAGTGAAGTTATTCCATCGAGAACTTTTTTAGAAGAGAATTTAAAGAAACTGGAAGCTGAATTTGAAGGAAAACAAATTCCAAGACCTGAAAATTGGGGCGGATTTATTGTAACACCGCTGCAAGTAGAATTTTGGCAGGGAAGACCTAACAGGTTACATGACAGAATTCGCTATACAAGCCAGTCTGATTTTTCATGGAAGATCGACCGTTTATCATCGTAATTGTAAGATTTTTATATTATTTTAAAAAATTTTAATGTATTTTGTCGATTATTTTTGTAGTTTACCGACAAATTGAATACGTTTGGACAATAAAACAGAGAAAATTGTCACATAATAATTTTAAAGAATTTGCCCCAACATTTACTTTAAAGCATTAAACTACTACAGATTATGAAAAAGATTATGTGCGCCATGGTGTTCATTGTGATATCTTTCACAATGAACTCATGCTCTGCCGATGTCGCCGAAGGGAAAGAAAGTAGTACTTCTACAGAACAGGTAATTACTGACTACAATTATAATGCATCTGAATTGGAAACAATGCAGTTAATAAACGATTACAGAGTAAGTATCGGTTTAAATGCATTAGAAAAAATCAATCACATTTCTTATAAGTGCGAAGAGCACAACAAATACATGATCGACAATAATGTTGTTAATCATAATGATTTTGTGTCTCGTTCTAACAATATTATGAGCGTTCTTGGTGCCCAAAAAGTAGGCGAGAATGTTGCGTACAACTACAAAACATCTGCTGCAGTAGTAAAATCATGGCTGGAAAGTCAAGGTCATAAAGAAAATATCGAAGGGAATTATACTCATTTTGGTATTTCGATTACTACAGATGCTGCAGGAAGAAAATATTACACTAATATATTTGCTAAAATTTAAAAGAGAACATTTGACTGGTTGGTTAGTTTTCGTTGCATTCTTGAGTTGCAGCGTTGTTTTTTTTAAAAAGCTGTCTATGAATAATAGACAGCTTTTTAATTATTGGCTGGTTTGGTTTTTAAATTTATAATCCGGTAATGATAAACTCGCTTCGTCTGTTCATTTGATGCTCTTCTTCCGTACATTGTACTCCATCAGAGCATAAGTTTACCAGCTGTGTTTCTCCATAACCTCTTCCGGTTAAGCGATTTGTTGCAGCTCCGTTATTTATAAGCCATTCAATGGTTGATTTTGCTCTTCGGTTAGATAATGCTTCATTATATTGATGTGAAGCTCTGCTGTCTGTATGCGAGCGAATGTCTAATTTCATTGTTGGATTTTGTTTTAAAACATCCAGAATTTTTTCCAAATCTAAAGCAGCTTCGGTTCGAATGTTAGATTTATCTAAATCAAAATAAATTCTTTTAATACCAAAACATTTTCCTAAATCATCTCCAACAACAACTTTACAGATAGATTTTTCTAAAGCGATAGGAAGATCTGTTTTTCCACTTTCTTTAGGAATCGTTATACTGACTTCTTTAGTGGCGTATTCTGGTTTTTCTGCGCGTACATAATATGTTTTTCCGCATTCAACACCAAAACTGTATAGTCCGGAAGCATCTGCAATAGCAGAATTTTTTATTCGCTGCATTCCGTCATATAAAGTAACTTTTGTTCCGGGAAGAATCATTCCGGTTGCAGCATCTGTAATTACACCGCTTAATTCCTGAACACATTTTAAGCGTTTGGTTTCTAAAAATTTGTAAATGTCATCAGAACCAAGTCCGCCATTTTTATTTGACGAAAAATATCCTCTTCTTGTAACCGGATCAATACTGTAGGCAAAATCATCTTTAGGAGAATTAATATCGGCACCTAGGTTTTGAATATCATCAATAGAACCATCAGGTTCAATTTGGCCTACAAAAACATCAAGACCACCAAGTCCGGGATGTCCATCTGAAGCAAAATAAATTTCGTTTTCACTAGTTACATAAGGGAATGTCTCTTTTCCTTCGGTATTAATTCCTTTTCCTAAATTTTCGGGTGATCCAAAACCGCCGCTGGCGTTAATGTTTACTTTGTAAATATCAGACTGCCCCATTGTACCAGGCATATCTGAAGCAAAATATAATGTTTTTTCGTCAGGGCTTAATGCCGGATGCGCTGTGCAATAATTATCACTCGTAAACGGAAGTGCCGTTACGTTTGTCCATTTTCCGTTTTCAAGACTGGCTTTATAAATTTTTAATAAGGTAACTTTATTGGCATCTTTTCCTTTTTTTCCATCAACAAAGTTATTTCTTGTAAAATAAACCGTATTTCCATCTTTAGTAAAAACAACTGAGGATTCATGAAATCTTGTATTTACGGTAGATCTGATTTTATTTACTTTAGATGTTGAATCACTTTTAGTATCTATGTCGGCATCGTAAATGTTAGTAAAATATTCGCCTGTCCATTTATGTTTTCGCTGACTGAAATTTCCGGTATCTCTTGCAGATGCAAAGTATATTTTGTTATTATAAACAAAGCTTCCGTAATCAGAATATTTAGAATTAATTCCGGCATCTTCAATTTTATAACGTCCTGAATTTGCTTTAATCTTATCCAGATAATTTACGTTTTGTCTATAAAGCTTAGCTCTTGAATCATTTTTGTATTTTGCATTGAACTCCTCAAGAATTCTATTTGCTTTAGCTGTTTGTCCTGTTGCTTTTAGGGACTGTGCATATCTGTAATAATATTCAGCTTCGGGAGAGGTGTTTATACCAAATAATTCATCGTACCATTTGACAGCGCCTTCAAAATTAGAGTTGAAGTAATAAGAATCGCCTAGTTTTTTGTACAAATCCTCAGACTTATATCCTTTTGCGGCTACTCGCTCATAGGTTTTAATGACATCAATATAAGCATAGGTGTCATATTTTTTGGCACCAGCGTTTAATTTTGACTGCTGCGAATAGCTGGAAAAAACATTTAGAGTTATTAAAATAAGAAGAGTAAAATTTTTCATAACTATTATTTTTTAAAAGAAACGTGGAGTTACCATTTTGCTGGTGTTTTTAAAGAATTCGTAACGCAGATATATTTCATGCGATCCTGAATTGTAGTTATTTAGTTTTGTGGTTTCTCGGTCGTAACCATATCCTAAATAGAGCCCGTCGGTGATTTGAAATCCAACAATGCCGCTTACAGATGCGCTCCATCTATAAGAGAGTCCTGCGACAAATTTCTCAAAAAACATGAAATTGGCAGAAACATCGACCTGCAGCGGTGCACCCTCGACCAGTTTAATTAATGTAGCAGGTTTGAATTTTATGTATTGTAATTTGTCAAGATCAAAAACGTAACCACCCATTAAGTAATAATTGATTTTACTTTTATAAATGGCATAGTCATTATCGTCAAATTTTTTGGTTTCGATAAAATTTGGTACCGATAAACCGATATAGGCTTTATCTGAATGCCAGTAGACACCTGCACCCACATTTGGTGAAAATTTATTATCTAAATCCTGAAATTGTGGATCTCCCTGAGTTTCTGGATTTAGTTTGCTAATGTCTAAATTGAATAAATTGGCGCTTCCTTTAATACCAAACGAAAGCTTGAAATCTGGAGATGTTTGAAGGGTATACGATATATCTGCAGAAATAGTGGTTTCATTTGTTGGCCCAATTTTATCATTTACGAGTGATAAACCAACGCCTAAATTACTGTTGTTTATTGGCGAATTTGCAGAGAAGCTTGCTGTTTCCGGAGCTCCGTCTAATCCTACCCATTGTGTTCTGTAGAGACCAAAGATGCTCAAAACCCCTCTAGATCCTGCATAAGCCGGATTTACATTTATAGCATTGTACATGTACTGAGTATACTGTGAATCTTGTTGTGCATAACCAGAAATAGTTACAAACATAATGACGAAAAAAAATAATTTTGTTCTCATAGTAGATGTGTATTATTGATTATTACTCATTGATTTCTTAATTATTTTTAATCAGAAAGTCAATATTTTTGCTTATTCAAAAATAAGAAATTTTTTACTGTTTTGTATGTAATGCATTATATAAGAATGATTTATATAATGCATTACTTGTTTTTTTATTTTGACAGATATAGATATCCGTCTTCCTTATTATTTTGAATTTCATTATTACCATTTAATGATTTATAAGTAAGAATGTAGAAATAAGTACCTGATGGCAGTCCGTCAGATTTATTAACAGTAGTTCTTCCTCTGGAAGTTCCATCAAATGTATTGGTTGTATTATTGTAATTTGAAGTTTCAAATACTAATATTCCCCAACGATTATAGATTTCTACTGTATTTTCAGGATAACAGGTTAAATCATTAATACTGTCAATTACGAATACATCATTTATTCCGTCGCCATTTGGAGAGAAGGCATTATGTACTAAAATATTTCCACAGGCTAAAACATGGCAGTCATTGTTAACTTCCATATTTAGCAGTACACTTCTTGGACAATTTTCATCGGTAATTTTATATTCGAATGCATAATTACCCAGTGCAAGACCAAACGGATTGAATATATTTCCTTGTAATGCATTAGTTTCGTTTGTGTCAATCCATGTTCCGGTTATTGGTGTGCCTTCCGGAAGCAAATTAGACAAGTTTATTAAGCTCGAGTCATCATTACATGCCTCGCTGGTTATGTTTACAATTTCATTAGGAACAACTGTAATGGTTACCGTTGCAGTATCGCAATTTTCGGCACTTAGTTTATCACAAATGCGATAAGTGTAAGTATAAGTTCCGGCTGGTGTTAAACTTGTAACCGTTACGTTTCCTTGATTATCGATTGTAATATTTGGATCTGTTTTGGAATTGTTTTCATTTTCTGCAAGTAATGTAAAATCTACCAGTTCAAGCGTTGCCGGAAGCTGTCCTTTGAAATCATTACTCAGTACATTTCCAACTAATCCAAAAGTGTTACAGCCAATGTTTGCATATATATCATCATTTGCTACAACTGGAGTAGGAGGTGCAGGATCAACAATAATTACAGTTACAATAGCAGTGTCACAGTTTTCGAAATCAGCATTTTCACAAATTTGATAGGTTAATGTGTAAGTTCCTGCAGGAGCATTTGCCGCCACATCTACAGAGCCATCAGGATTTAATGTCAACGTATTTGTTGGATCTGGTGTTACTGTTGTAAGTGTAACATCGGCAGGATTTACAGGATCATTATTTAATGTATCATTATTGTATACATTTACAATGTTTGTTACTCCGGCTGGTGCTGTAATTGCTGGCGGATTATCATCATTTGCTGCAATTGCAAATGTTGGTCTGGCAATACAATACGGATCTGCCGGTGGATAATTTACAGTTATAGTTTCACTTGGATTAACTGATATCGTTAAATTAACTGTTGGGCGTAATGATTCAAAGCCATCAGCACCTTGAACCCATTTGTTATTTTCGAAAATCCATCCAGGCCAGTCAATACCATTTCCAGCTTCATTAACTACAGCTCCCGGCCATAAAACTCGACCGCTTAGAGGCAAACTGGTCATGGTGGTTATTACCGTATTTTGTGCATTTGCCCAAGCTATTGTTACACCGTTTACCGGAGTGAAATTTCCAGGGGTTACTACATAATCAATGTAAGGAACATCGTTTACACATATTGGTGTTGCAGTTACGGTCATAACCGGAGCTTCAATAGTAATCGTTACTGTTGCAGTATCACAGTTTGAAGTTTGATCTGCTTCACAAATTTGATATACTAATGTAAGCGTGCCAACTGGTGCATTTGGTAAAACATCTACAGAACCATCAGGATTTAGTTGTAAAAATTCGTTTGGTGTTACTGTAGTAATAATTACGTCAGAAATTGTTACTGCATTACCTTCAAGGGTATCATTTACAAGAACATTTAAAACATTTGTTGTAGTATGATTAACACCTGCAATAGGTCCTGCAGAATCATCATTGGCAACAATATCTTGGTATTCTTTACAGCTTATTCCAAAATCATTATCTAAATGAACTAAATCTTGCGGGGTAACATTTACAATATAACTGCTTGGACTAGTTGTTGAGCATACCGTATGCATTTGAGTTTTACCCGTTTTAGCAGTTGATTTTTTATCAGCTAAATTTGGAAGTACTTTTACAAGTCCTGTTGTGCCTAAAGCAGCAGCCATAGTATCTAGATTTCCATCTTTAACTAATTTAATAGTATACTCCCCATACGGATTTTCGGTATTTGGTCTGTCTCTCCAGTATCCCTGAATTCCAATAATTACTTCTTTGTGATAACCGTTTGGTCCGTCAACTATAACATTTGGGCTTGCTGCATTTCCAAATCCTCCGGCATTTAATTCACCAACGTTTAATGGACCTTGATAACTTCCGTCTCCATTAAAATCGATCCATTCCCATAAGCTGTAGTCGATTGCGCCGCCTGAATCAGGAACATTTTTAGTTACAACGCCATCATTGTTAGCATCGTACCATTCGTCCTGAATTCCGTTACTGTTTGTGTCATACCAAACGTAATCGCCTAAAACTGGCAGGGTAGAAGATCCATAATTAAAGGTATGTTCCTGGAAAATACAATCTTCAATAGTAGTAAAGAACAAGCTAGAATCAATAGGATATAATTCGTAAACACTATTTAAATTTGCATCTTGAACCTGAACTAAATAACTTCCTGCAGACATTCCTGTAAAACTGTAGCTGCCATCTGTTCCGGTTATGCGTAATAAAATTGGCCCTGTTGTAGTTCCTTGCGGAATCAATGTCACCATCACATTTGCAATACCAGAGTTGTTGTCTACATTCATAACATAACCTGATATTTTTGTAGTATATTCAGGCTGAGTGATAACAACAGTTGCAGTTGCAGTACAAGTTTGATTTTCACCATTTACAGCAAATGTTGCTGTAAGTGTATAAGTTCCGGCAGGTAAATTAGTATTGCCAACAACTTCATTTTTATCATTTGTTATAACTACCGTAGATCCCGGACTATTAGTCACTAAAATCGAACCATCGCTTTTTCCAAAGCAGGTTACGTTTGTTGCCACACCTGTTACAGAAACTTTATTTTCAACAGTAAAGGTTTGAACAAGTTCTGTTTTATTTCCAGAACAATCTGTCAATGTATATGTTCTGGTTAAGACATATGCATTTCCATTACAGCCGCTTGCTCCGTTATTAGAATCACTAATTGTAACAGTTACAGTACTGCTGCAATTATCTGCAGCATCTATAACAGCTTGCGGGTTTGCTGCCGGAATATCAGTAATACTTTGTAAATCTGTTACATCAGCCGGAGCAGTTCCTGTTGGCGGAGTTGTATCTCTAACTGTTATAATTTGAGTATGAGAAACTGTACTTCCACTACAATCACTAGTAGTCCATTTGCGTGTTAAAGTATAATCTGTGCCACATTCATTAAGAATATTGCTTTTAGTTTCAGAAAACACAATTGGTAAATTTCCACTACAATTGTCAGAAGCTTCAATGTTTGCAGGTTCTGGAACAGCATCACAAGAAACGGTGATATCAGTTGGAAGATCTCCAGTAAAAGTCGGAGCAGTTGTATCCTGAATTGTAATGATTTGAGTGAAAGTATCAGAAGTATTGCCGCAGTCGTCTTTTACAGTCCAGGTATTGGTGTAAGTTCCGGCATTTGAACATCCTTCAGAAGCAACAAACTGCCCGCTTACTTTAGTGATATTAGAAACATCAGTGTCGCATAAATCAGAAGCAGCAGGGAATAAAGCCTGTGCGGCATCCAATCCTGAAGCATTACTGCATTCAATAGTTTGGTTTAAAGAACCAGCCTGAGTTGTCCATGCTGGAGCAGT
>NZ_FQWW01000002.1 GCF_900129795.1 Flavobacterium sp. CF108
TGTTGATGCAGCCGAAGTACATCCGTTTGCTAATGCTGTCACCGTATAACTTCCTGCAGGAGCTGTAACTGTATCTCCTGACTGGGTAACCCCTGTTGAAGGGCTTACCGCATAAGTATTAGAAGCACTGTAGTTTGATATGGTAAAACTTCCTGTTGCAGTTAAGCACGTCGGCTGGGTTACAGCACTTAATGTCGGAACTGCCGGAGTTGCCGGCTGTGCGTTGATAACCGCAGCTGTTGATGCAGCCGAAGTACATCCGTTAGCTGCTGCTGTCACCGTATAACTTCCTGCAGGAGCTGTAACTGTATCTCCTGACTGGGTAACTCCTGCTGAAGGACTTACCGTATATGTATTAGAAGCACTGTAGTTTGATATGGTAAAACTTCCTTCAGCTGTCAAGCACGTCGGCTGGGTTACAGCGCTTAATGTCGGAACTGCCGGAGTTGGATTTACGGTTACTAATGTAGTTGCTGAGGCTGCACTTTGACAACCTGAAGCATTTGTTATTCTTACGCTATAAGTTCCCGAAGCAGATACAGTAATCGACTGAGTAGTAGCTCCTGTTGACCATAAATAACTATTTCCTCCTGTAGAAGTTAAAGTTATACTTCCGCCAGAACAAAATGTCGTTGGACCATCTGCTGTAATGCTTGGTGCTGCAGGTGTTGGATTTACTGTTACTGATACTAATGTTCTCGCACTTTCGCAACCGCTTATAGTCTGGCTTACATAATAATTACCTGATGCTAAGGTTTCAGTTCCTGTGTAAAGTGTTCCTCCGCTGCTGGCATTATACCATTTATAGCTAGATCCCGAAGGAATTAAATCACTTACTTTTTTATTCTCAGAAGTACAAAATGTCTGAGCAGAAGCCGTTGGTACCGTCGCATTATTTACCGTTACCGCTACTAAAGTTCTGGTACTTTCGCAGCTGTTTAAAGTCTGACTTACATAATAATTGCCTGATGACAATGTTTCTGTTCCTGTATAGAGTGTCCCGCCGCTGCTGGCACTATACCATTTATAATTAGATCCCGAAGGCGTTAAATCACTTACTTTTTTGGCATCATTTACGCAAAATGTTTGTGAAGATGCTATTGGAGCAGCTGTTGTGTTTACGGTAACTGCTACCTGTGTTCTGGTACTTTCTCCACATGCATTGAACTGACTTACATAATAATTACTTGAAGTTAAGGTTTCTGCTCCTGTGTAAAGTGTTCCCCCGCTGCTGGCACTATACCATTTATAGTTAGATCCCGAAGGTGTTAAATCACTTACTTTTTTGGCATCATTTACACAAAATGTTTGAGAAGATGCTGTTGGTGCACCAGGCACCGTATTAATAGTTACCACTACTAAGGTTCTGGCACTCTCACCACAACTGTTAGCTGTCTGGCTTACATAATAGTTCCCGCTAGCTAAAGCTTGGTTAGATGGAAGAGCTGTACCTCCTGTGTTGGCACTATACCATTTATAAATAGATCCTGAAGGTATTAAATCACTTACTTTTTTATTAGCAGCAGCACAAAACGCCTGAGGAGAAGTCGCAACAGGTGCTGAAGATGTAGAGTTTACAGTTACAGATACTGCTGTTCTGGTACTACTTTCACATCCATTCGATGAAGTTTGAGTTGCATAATAGGTTCCAGTTGCTAAAACCTGAGTTGAAGGCAAAGCTGTTCCTCCTGTATTGCCGCTATACCATTTCAAACCTGCTCCTGAAGCTACTAAATCTCCAATTGTTTTATTCTCGGATGAACAAAATGTCTGAGCAGAAGCTGTTGGTGCAGCAGGTCTAAATGTAATAGATACAGCTGGAGAACTATCGCTGACGCAACCAGAACTGTTTATTATTTTAACACTATAACTTCCTTCGCTGTTAATTGTAATATTTCTTGTAGTTTCTCCTGTTGACCATAAATAACTACCTCCACCACCTGAATTACTTGATCTCAAAATTGTATTTCCGGCAGTTGTACAGGTAGCCGAACCAGAATTTACGCTAATTGTAGGCGTAGTTGGCTGTGGGTTAATTGTTACTACAACTGGCTTTACCAATGTACATCCGTCTGCAGAAACTGCTTTAATATAATAAGTTCCTGATGATGCTACTGCAGCTGGAGATGTTAAAGCAGTTGTTGCTCCAGAATTTGTCCAGTATGACAATGTCAAATTTGCTGAACTTCCTGCAGTAACAGCCGGAACTGTTAAATCTGCTGTTGATGGAGAACAAACTGCAGCAGGGTTATTAATAACAAGATTAAATGCCTTTGGTGTTACCGCCGCACTTGCTGAATTGTTTGCTGTATTAGTATCTATTGATGCTGGCAATGAAGCTGTATTGGTATAATTACCTGTTGCATTTATTGTTGCAGTAATTTTTAACGTCATAGATGTTTGCGCTTCTACGTCACCAATACTCCAAATACCCGTTGCCGAATCATAAACCCCTACTGATGGTGTTGAACTTACATAAGTATAACCTGAAGGAAGCAAATCATTTACCGAAACTCCCGAAACATTATTACCTCCTAAATTACTTACTATAACAGTAAATTCTACAGTAGATCCCACACATGGTGCTGCATTATCAACTGTTTTTGTAATTCCTAAATCTGTACATAAAGTAACACTAACAGGTTTTGACTGCGTTTGAGCTCCACAAGTTAAAGTTGAAGCTACTGAATATGCCCCTGTTTTTGTAGCTGTATAAGTTGAAGAATTAGCCCCTGCTATTGCTGTCCCGTTATAATACCATTGATAAGGCGCAAAACCGGCTGGTGTTGTCAATTCTGCTTTATTATTAGTACATCCGCCGCCTGAAATATAGGTCAAAGTTGGGTCTTCTGGCTGAGCTGCAAAATTAGAGAAAAATCCTGCCATCGAAAATCCCCCTCCCTGCTGTACAATTGAAACCGTTAATTTGGCTGCACTTGAAATAGAAAGAACATTTGGACTTCCTATTTGAGTATCTTCAAAATTAATTAAATACCAGCCTGTTGTGCCTAATTGATGACGGGCAGTAATACCACTTATAGTCTCAATATTAGTTCCATTTACAGTTACTACATCTGAAGCACTTCTTAAAAGTATATATCCAAAATACGGTAACGTTCCTGTACCGTAATTTCTAAACTTTGCTGTCTCTATAAAATTAGATCCTCCACATTCTGACACTGGGGCTATTGTCGAAATATCAACCTCACAAGATTGTGCCGTACCTGAATATACTACAACTTTCTTATCTGCAGAAACACGTGATGCCGAAAAGCTCGTATTCGACACACCATTTTGAAAAGTATGAAAACTTCCAGCTGTTGCTAAAGTCACACTATTCGTAGCTGTTAATGCACCAGTTGTTGAGTAAGTATCTATTGTTAAAACTGTATTGTCTTTTGTTGCAACTACAGTTGTTTGTTCTGCGGTGTCATTTCCTTTTCCTCTTTCAATAAAATACTCCGTTCCTAAAACTGACTCAGGCGGAATCTGATTAAAAGCACCATCTCCACAGCCACCCGGCATATCTATTGCCGCTGAAGTATTCATTACAGAAGGGTTTGAGGACTCAACCAATGTTCCTATAGCAGCTTTAAACAAATAACTTTGTCCTGCATTTAACGTAGCTGCAATAGCATTGTTAATTTTTACTGTTGTATTATTAGCAGTTGCCATAATACTATAAATTGGACGTTGATCTCCTAAACTGCCAAAATTTCCTAATGTACCATCTCTATAATATCCTACTCTAAAACGTACCCCTACACCAGCATCACCAAAACTGGTCAATGCTGCATTTCCCTTCAGGTTTGCATCAACATTTTCACCGTTAGTGTAGTCATCAGAAGCAACATTTCGCATGTTTACAGATGTTGGTCCATCACTTGTCACGATCAATCCTGCCCCAGAAATTACCGTATTTAGGGCATTCATAGGAAGGTCTTTCGCAAGAAGATTAAATCTGTACACCGCCGGAGCTCCTTTTATAGCGGTTAAAGTTGTTTCTAAAGTACCATCACTCTTGGTCAGCGTAATATTTACAGTACTTGTAGAATTTGTTGCAATAACAATTTCATTTGCTTTACTAAAATACTGCCAAGGAGCCGGCGCGATATAATGTTTCGTGTAAAATTGAGCTGAAGCACTATAGCCAATTAATAAAAAAAATAAAATAAGAAAATTTGGTTTGGAGAACTTAAACCAGTTAAAAGTAAAGTTACGCATAGACAAACTCGGTATTAATTTGAGTAATAGATAGTATAGAACCCGAATACCAGAAATTGATTTTCAGATTATTTAGCAAATACGAAAAATTGAAAGGGTTGGTTTGTTGATTATTGAAAAGAATTTTTTCAACATCATAAAAATAATTGGGAAGCATTTGAACCATAATTATTTTAGGCTGAGGACACATAGTCGTCTTTGGATTAAATTAGTAGATTTGGTGCCGCGAAAATATATAAACACCTCAATACTAGCTACATTACTCGACAAACTACCCAGAAAAACGTTGAAATACACATTTAATCGACATAAATTAACTTTGACAAGTCAATAAACATGATGATTTAACAATTAAACAACAGAAATTTCTTAATATTTTAATAAAAAATTAATATTTTTTAATTTAAGCAACAAATACGCAACATTATCCTACAAAGACAAAAGAATTAAATCGATTACACGAAGAATAAAGCACTTATTATCAGGTAATTACATAAAATGCTATAAAAATGGAGAATTAAAAAAAATGTATTAAAATATTCCTATTTAGACTTTATTCGAGAAACTTAATATTTCGCTTAAGTCCATCAAATTTTGTTCTTTTAATAGGTGAATTTTTAAAAACTTTTTGGAAAGTTTCTTCAGTAATTTCTGCCCAATCTTTTTTAGAAAAAGAAATTAAATCCGGGTTTGGATTAAAAAGAGGTTCAGAATGCGGCTTTGAAAATCGATTCCATGGACAAACATCCTGACAGGTATCACAGCCAAACATCCAGTCATCAAATTTTCCCTGCATATCATTTGGGATATTTTCTTTTAGTTCGATTGTGTAATAAGAAATACACTTGCTCCCATCTACAATATAGGGCGCAAGAATTGCCTGTGTAGGACAAGCATCAATACATGCAGTACAAGAGCCACAATGATCTGTAACAGCATAGTCATATTCTAAATCAAGATCAAGGATAAGTTCTGCTATGAAGTAAAAAGAACCTACCTTTTGAGTTATTAAGTTGCTGTTTTTTCCAATCCATCCTAAACCGCTTTTTGCCGCCCACGCTTTATCTAAAACCGGAGCAGAATCAACAAAGGCACGACCGGAAACTTCACCTATATTCTCTTGAATGGAATGAAGAAGTTCTTTTAATTTTTCTTTTATAACGAAGTGATAATCCTGTCCATACGCATATTTAGAAATCTTAAAACTTTCATCATTTTGAGATTCCGATGGAAAATAATTTAATAATAAAGAAACCACACTTTTGCCATCATCAACCAATAAAGTTGGATCCAAGCGTTTATCAAAATGGTTTTCCATATAAGCCATTTGGCCATTATGATTGTTATTCAGCCATTTCTCTAGCCGAGGCGCTTCTTGTTCGAGAAAGCCTGCTTTAGATATCCCACAAGAAATAAACCCTAACCTTTTGGCCTCCTCTTTTATAAATTTTGAATATGTTTCTTTTGAATTGATACTCATCTTTTAGAAAATAAAACTTCGACGTTAACAGGTTTTAAAGTAATTAGCGGGTTAAATTGAACAACATCATTATTAGATTGAATGATATATTTTTTTACAATTTGAGATATTGTTAAGCACATTTCGTAAATGGCAAATCCAGTTCCAATGCACATTCTTGGTCCGGCACCAAATGGATAAAAATATTGCATTGATTTCTTTTTTTGTTCACCAAGAAATCTTTCCGGAATAAATTCATCCGGATTATTCCAATATTTAGGATTTCGATGCAATTCATAAAAAGAAATTCCAATTAATGTGCCTTTCTTAATTTTGAATTGAGCCAAAGAATCATCTTCAAGATTCTGTCTGTCGGTTATCCAGGCTGGCGGATATAAACGCATAGATTCGTTCAAAACGGCATTGGTATATGTCATTTTTTGAAGCTGTTCAATAATGTTCTCTGTTTGCGACTCAATCTCGATGATTTCATCAAATATTTTTTGCTGTACTTCTGGGTTTCTGCCTAAAAGATGAAGTGTAAATATCAAAGCATTTGCAGTTGTTTCATGTCCTGCAATAAACAAAACTTTAATCTCATCAACCAATTGTTCAATAGACATACTTTCCCCAGTATCTTCATATCTGGTTTCCAAAAGCATGTTCAATAAATCATTTATTTCTTCTTTTGAAGTTTTTCTCTCTTCAATGATTTCCTGAATAATTCTATTATTCTCTTCAGCCAGCATGAGATGTTTCTTTACCTGACCGTTTAATGAAAACCACCATGCTTTATGCGGAAGTCTAATTTCTTTAATTAAAAAATTCTGAACTTCTTCAATAATAAATTTGATTCGATGAAATTTATTTTCAGCAGTTGAAAGTTGAAATAAAGATTTAGCAACAACATTAAATGCCAGATTACTCATTACAGGAAAAAGATCAACGGCTTTATCCTCAATTAAATTATCTAATTCGGCACTAATGGTTTTGTTCATATTATCTACCAGCTGATTCATCTTTTGTTTATGAAAAGCCGGTTGAATAAGACGCCTTTGTTTCAGCCAAAAATCACCGTCACTGGTTAAAAGTCCTTTTCCTAAATATTTAGAAAGATATACAGATTGAAATTTAGACTTATGATAATTCTTCTGGTTTTTAACTAAAATATACTGTGCAATTTCATTATCTCTTGACAAGATTATATACTTCGAAGAACCAATTCTGATAGAAAAAGAATCACCGAATCTCTCAAAATATTTTTTATGAAAAGGAATCGGATTTCTACGAACATCCTCCGCATCCTTAAAAAATCTGATTATCGATAATTTATTAGGATAAGTATATTTTACATTATTAGACATAACGATTAGAATAAACCTCCTTGAAAATTTGTGTTTATCTTTCCTAAATGTTTATAAGCTTTCTCTGTAACTTCACGCCCGCGAGGTGTACGCATAATGAATCCTTCCTGAATTAAAAAAGGTTCGTAAACTTCTTCAATGGTTTCACTGCTTTCAGATACTGCGGTAGCTAAAGTCGAAAGTCCAACAGGACCTCCTTTGAATTTATTGATAATCGTTAGTAATATCTTGTTGTCCATTTCGTCAAGTCCATGAGCATCTACATTCAATGCTTTTAGTGCATATCTGGCAATTTCAAGATCAATAGTACCATTACCTTTTATCTGAGCAAAATCACGAACTCTACGTAATAATGCATTTGCAATACGAGGAGTTCCACGGCTTCTTCCTGCTATTTCAATAGCAGCTTCAAGATCAATTGGCATTTTTAATATACCGGCACTTCTCTCCACAATAGTGGTTAAAAGTTCTGTAGAATAATATTGCAAACGAGACGAAATCCCAAAACGAGCTCTCATAGGAGCTGTCAATAATCCGGAACGGGTAGTTGCACCAATTAAGGTAAACGGATTTAAATTGATTTGAACCGTTCTTGCGTTTGGCCCAGACTCAATCATGATATCAATTTTGAAATCTTCCATTGCCGAATACAAGTATTCTTCTACAATAGGACTCAAACGATGAATCTCATCTATAAATAAAACATCTCTTTCATCAAGATTAGTCAATAAGCCGGCTAAATCTCCCGGTTTATCCAGAACAGGTCCCGAAGTAATTTTGATTCCAACTTCCAGCTCATTTGCCAGAATATTAGCCAAAGTCGTTTTACCAAGCCCAGGAGGCCCATGAAACAAAGCATGATCAAGTGCCTCACCACGCTGATTTGCAGCTGCGACAAAAACTTTTAAGTTCTCTAAAACTTGGTCCTGACCTGCAAAATCATCAAATGACAGTGGACGCAATCTTTTTTCAAGATCTAATTCTTCTGGGTTATATCCTTTTGTAGTAGGATCTAGGTTCTCATTCATTCTACAAAGATATAGAAACTAATCAGTTTGTAAAACAGTAAATCTGAACGATTAAAACTTTAACTAAAGAAAAAAGACCGTCATTTCTGACGGTCTTTTGATATTTCTAGTGGTGTAAAACTTCTTCACCTTCTTTCATTGGTACATTTTGAGGAACAAAATCTACATCATGATTTGGGTTACTATAGTCATACGGCCAACGGTATACATGAGGAATTTCTCCTGGCCAGTTTCCGTGGATATGCTCAACTGGAGTTGTCCACTCTAAAGTTGTAGATTTCCATGGATTTTGAACCGCTTTCTTACCGTAGAAAATACTACTAAAGAAGTTGTATAAGAATACTAACTGGAATGCCCCACCAACAAGAGCAAATGTTGTAATTAAAACATTCACATTTTGTAAATCATCAAATAATGGGAAGTTAGTATTTGTATAGTAACGTCTTGGTAAACCAGCTAATCCGATAAAGTGCATTGGGAAGAAAACTCCGTAAGCACAAACTGCTGTAACCCAGAAGTGAATATAACCTAAGTTTTTGTTTAACATTCTTCCGTACATTTTAGGGAACCAGTGGTAAATACCAGCAAACATTCCATAAAGTGCAGAGATCCCCATTACCAAGTGAAAGTGAGCAATTACAAAGTAAGTATCGTGAACGTTAATATCTAAAGTACTATCTCCTAAAATGATTCCAGTTAAACCTCCAGTGATGAAAGTAGAAACCATTCCGATAGAGAATAACATTGCAGGATTAAACTGTAAGTTACCTTTCCATAAAGTTGTAATCCAGTTGAAAGCTTTTACAGCAGATGGAATTGCAATCAATAAAGTTGTAAAAGTAAATACAGATCCTAAGAAAGGATTCATACCAGAGATAAACATGTGATGACCCCATACAATAGTTGATAAGAATGCAATTGCAAGAACTGACATAATCATCGCTCTATATCCGAAGATTGGTTTACGAGAGTTCGTAGCCATAATTTCAGAAACAAGACCCATCGCTGGTAAAATTACGATGTAAACCTCAGGGTGACCTAAGAACCAGAATAAGTGTTCAAACAATACTGGAGAACCTCCTTGGTAGTGTAAAACCTCTCCTGCAATATAGATATCAGATAAGAAGAATGAAGTACCAAAACTTCTATCAAAAATCAATAATAAAGCAGCTGATAATAATACTGGGAATGAAATAACACCAATAATAGCTGTTACGAAAAATGTCCAGATTGTAAGCGGAAGTCTAGTCATAGACATTCCTTTAGTTCTCAAGTTAATAACAGTAACAATGTAGTTTAATGATCCCATTAATGAAGATGCAATAAAGATAGCCATTGAAACTAACCATAAAGTCATACCTGCTCCTGATCCTGGAATTGCTTGTGGTAAAGCACTTAATGGAGGATAAATTGTCCAACCTGCAGAAGCTGGTCCAGCTTCAACAAATAAAGAACATAACATTACTACAGCAGATATAAAAAACAACCAGTATGAAATCATATTCATAAATCCAGAAGCCATATCTCTCGCTCCAATTTGAAGTGGAATAAGTAAGTTACTAAAAGTTCCACTCAAACCAGCCGTCAGTACAAAGAATACCATGATGGTACCGTGAATTGTAACTAAAGCTAGATAAATATCATTTGCCATAACACCATCAGGTGCAAATTTATCTCCTAATAAAACATTGAATATTTTAAAAGACTCTTCTGGCCACGCTAATTGCATTCTGAAAAGCAAGGACATTGCAATACCAATTACTCCCATAACAATACCAGTAATCAAGTATTGTTTAGCAATCATTTTGTGATCAATACTAAAAATATATTTAGTAATGAACGTGTCTTTATGATGATGTTCGTGCTCGTGATCGTGTCCGTGATCGTGACCGTGCGCTTCTGCTGACATATATGTGTACTTTAAATTTTCTTAATAATATTATTTCATAGCTACTTTAGCTACCGCAGCCTTAACAGTATCGATAACTGCTTTTACAGTATCTTTTACTTTAGCAGCAGTATCTGCAGCAGTTCCTTCAACTCCTTCAGCTGGTTTTTCAGCAGCTGCTGCCGCTTTAATATCCTGAGCTAAAGTTGTTTTTTCACTTAACCATTTTTTATAATCCTCAGGAGTATCAACAACAACTTTCATTTGCATGTTATAGTGTGAAGCTCCACAGATTTTATTACATAATAATAAATAATCAAATGTATAAGGATCTAAAGCAGTTCCTCCTTTTGCAACTAATTCAATACTTTTTTCAGATCTAAGTTTATTGATATTTGCCACTTTTTCAATCATAAATGGCAACTCTCTGTACTCTGCAGTAGTATAAGTTGGAACAAAAGCAAATTCAGTAACCATTCCAGGTACACAGTTCATCTGCGCTCTAAAGTGAGGCATATAAGCTGAGTGTAAAACGTCTTGAGAACGCATTTTGAAATGTACTTTTTTACCTTTAGGAATATGCAGTTCAGTAACTACAATATCATCTTGAGAATTAGGATCTGACATATCAACTCCTAATGTGTTTATCCCTTCAATTAAACGTACGTTAGCTTTTCCTAAAACATTATCATTTCCTGCGTATCTAGCAGTCCATTTAAATTGTTGAGCGTATAATTCAATTTCAACTACATCTTCATCTTTATCAACAAACATAATGTTATTCCAAGCATACAATCCGTAAAGAATTAAACAAGCTAAAACTACAGATGGAATAATACTCCAAATTGCTTCTAATTTATTACTATCAGCAAAGAATAATGCTTTTCTATCTTTATGCCCTCTATTTTTAAAAGAGAACCAATATAATAAACCTTGTGTAATAAATTGAACTACAAAAATTAAAACCCAAGTAATATTCATCAAATTATCTACTAAAAGTCCATGCTCTGAAGCTGGCGTATGAAGCGCTAAACCACCCCATTTTAGTAAACCATAAATAGTAAATATATATATGAATGCCAAGAAGCCAAACATAACATATCCTTGAATGTTATTATCATTATCCGATGCAACTTGAGAATCGTCCGAAGAAGATCCTACTTGAGTAAGATCAAATATCTTGGTCAATTGCCAAAGCGCAACTGCTAATAAAACTAAAACTATAATTACCAACAAACTTGTCATCTGTTTACTTCTTTAAATATTAATAATGAAAATGTTTACTTTCTTCGATGAAAGGATTTCTTTTTGCAAGCAAAGGTGATTTAGTTAATGCGGTAAATACAACAAATATAAATAGACCTAAGAAGAAAAGAATAGACGCAATTTCAGGAACTCCAATAAACCATTTGTCTCCAACTGTACCAGGCATAATCATATTAAAGAAATCAACATAATGACCTAATAATATTACAACACCTGCCATAACAATAACCCAGCTAAGACGTTTAAAGTCAGTATTGATTAATATTAATAATGGGAAAACAAAGTTCATAACAACCGCACCAAAGAAAGGCAGGTTATATAATTGAATTCTTGTTACAAAATAAGTTACCTCCTCTGGAATGTTTGCATACCAGATCAACATGAATTGAGAAAACCATAAATAAGTCCAGAAAACACTAATACCAAACATGAATTTAGCTAAATCGTGAATATGGCTTGTATTTACGTATTCTAAATATCCTTTAGATTTTAAATATATTGTAACTAAAGCTATCGAAGTAATTCCGCTTACAAAGAAAGAAGCAAAAACATACCATCCAAACAAAGTACTGAACCAGTGAGGATCAAATGACATAATCCAATCCCAAGACATAATTGACTCAGAAACAATAAAGAAAACTAAGAATCCAGCAGATAACTTAAAGTTCTTTTTGTAGTATAGATCATCATTAGCTTCATCTTGAGCTAAACAGTTTTTTCTTGAATAGTGACGGTATAAATTCCATCCTAGTAAAAAGATACCAGCTCTAACGATCCAAAAAGGAAAGTTTAAGTAACCAGCTTTACCAGCAATAATTTCATCGTAGTTAGCGCTTTTTGGATCAGTAACTCCTTCTCCTAACCATACAAAAATATGATTGAAATGTAATCCGCATAAAACTAAGATTATAAAAAAGATGATAGAACCAGCAGGTAAATATGCTGTAATACCTTGCATTACTCTAAATAAAACCGGAGACCAACCTGCCTGAGCAACTTGTTGAATAGCATAAAAAGCTAAAACCCCCATAGAAAGCAGTAAAAAGAAAATACAAGCTACATATAATGCAGACCAAGGCTTGTTTTGCAATTGGTGCAATACGTGATTTAAATGTTCTGTGTGTTCATCAGCAGCACCAACTTTTGCATGCTCCCCACCTTTGTGTTCTTCGTGTGAAGCTTCAGCAGCCGCTTCATGATGTCCTGCTTCTTTATGAGAAACCTCTGCAGATTCTGCATGTGCAGCACCATGTTCTCCATGAGCCTCAGCAGCTAGTATTTTTTCAACTTCTTGAATATCTTTAGGCGCACTTAAAAAACCATACCCAATTCCTAATAGTCCAAGAACCATTAAGATGATAGAAAAAGTTTTTAATTTACTTGAAAATGTATACATATCTATTACGATCAGTTTGTTCAACAATTATAATTGGCTTTTTAGTTTTAGAACATAGTCAGCAACTAACCAACGTTCGTGGGCACTTAATTGATTTGCGTGTGAACCCATTGCATTTAAACCATAAGTTTCAACATGAAATATACTTCCTTCAGTAATATCTCTGTCTTTATAGCTAGGTACTCCAAGAAATTTTTCTCTTTCAACCAATTTACCTTTACCGTTACCAGCAGCACCATGGCAGCTAATACAATAAATTTCGAAAAGTTCTTTACCTTTTCCAGAATTTCTTTCTTCTTCAGTCAAAGGAGATTTTAAATTAGCTTTTGCCAATTCATAACCTGCAGTTGAATTTTCATATTCATAAGGTTCAAAACCTCTATTAATCGTTCCTTCAACAGGAAGCTGTCCTTCTTTGTCTCCTTTAAATATTTTTGCCTCTGTATATGGCTCATAAGCCACAGACTCATACATATTTGGGAAATACTGATAGTTTGGTGCCGAATTATTGTGGCAAGATGAAACTAAAATAGTTATACCAACTAAAAGTGTTATTTTATATATCCTTTTCATAGCTACAATTAATTCTTTTCAATTACTTTAACTTCAACAGCTCCTGTACCTTCGAAAAAAGAAACAAGTTCTGCTTCGTTATCGTTTACAGCAACTTCCATTAAGAAATGGTCATCTGTTGTTCTTACATCAGGATTTTCAGCTTGCTTAAATGGCCATAATCTACTTCTCATATAAAAAGTAATTACCATTAAGTGCGCAGCAAAAAATACAGTCATCTCAAACATAATTGGCACAAAAGAAGGCATATTCTGAATGAAACTAAAACTTGGTTTTCCACCAATATCCTGCGGCCAGTCATGAATCATAATATAACTCATCATAAATGTTGCAACAGAAATACCAACACATCCATATAGGAAAGCACAAATTGCTAATCTTGTTGGTGCTAAACCCATAGCCTTATCCAATCCGTGAACTGGGAATGGAGTAAAAACCTCTTCAATATGATGATGAGCAGCTCTTGTTTTCTTTACTGCATCCATCAAAATATCATCGTCATTATAAATGGCGTATATTACTTTATTACTCATGATGTGAATCTTTATTTGCTCTTTCTCTAATGTAATTATCTCCTGTTCCTTTCAAAATTGTTTTTACCTCTGCCTGAGCAATTACAGGGAATGTTCTAGAGTATAATAAAAACAATACAAAGAAGAAACCAATTGTTCCGATGAAAATTCCAATATCAACAAATGTTGGTGAGAACATTGTCCAAGAAGATGGAAGGTAATCTCTATGTAAAGAAGTAACAATAATTACGAATCTTTCAAACCACATTCCAATGTTTACAACGATCGAAATAATAAATGAAAACATGATACTTGTTCTTAATTTTTTGAACCACATAAATTGTGGAGAGAAAACGTTACAAGTCATCATTGACCAATATGCCCACCAGTAAGGTCCGGTAGCTCTGTTTAAGAATGCATATTGCTCATATTCTACACCTGAATACCAAGCTACGAATAACTCAGTGATGTAAGCCACACCAACGATAGAACCAGTAATCATGATAATGATGTTCATTAATTCGATATGCTGTAATGTGATGTATGCTTCAAGGTTAGAAACTTTTCTCATTACGATCAACAATGTGTTTACCATCGCAAATCCTGAGAATACCGCTCCAGCAACGAAGTATGGAGGGAAAATTGTTGTATGCCATCCTGGAATTACAGAAGTAGCAAAGTCCATAGATACAATCGTGTGTACAGAAAGTACAAGAGGTGTAGCTAAACCAGCTAATACTAAAGATACTTCTTCAAAACGCTGCCAGTCTTTAGCTCTTCCACTCCATCCGAAACTTAAGATAGAATAAACTCTTTTATTAAATGGAGTTATGGCTCTATCACGAAGCATTGCAAAGTCAGGTAATAAACCAGTCCACCAGAAAACTAATGATACTGAAAGATACGTTGAGATTGCGAATACGTCCCAAAGCAATGGTGAGTTAAAGTTTACCCATAAAGATCCAAATTGATTTGGAATAGGTAAAACCCAGTATGCTAACCATGGACGTCCCATGTGAATAATTGGAAATAAACCTGCTTGAACTACTGAGAAAATAGTCATTGCTTCTGCAGAACGGTTAATAGCCATTCTCCAACGTTGACGGAAAAGTAATAATACCGCAGAAATCAAAGTTCCAGCGTGACCAATACCAACCCACCAAACGAAGTTAGTAATATCCCAAGCCCAACCAACTGTTTTATTTAATCCCCATGTTCCAATTCCGGTAGATACGGTGTAAATTATACAGCCTAACCCCCAAAGGAAGGCTGTTAATGCGATTGAAAATACAATCCACCATTGTTTATTTGCAGGGCCTTCAACAGGCGCTGCCACATCTACGGTTACATCGTGATATGATTTATCACCTATAACTAAAGGTTTTCTAATGGGTGCTTCGTAATGAGACGACATAATCCTTTATATTGTTTCTTAATTAATAATTTTTCTAAGTGTTTCTAACTTTAACATGGTAAACCACATTAGGTTTTGTTCCTACATGCTCTAACAAGTGATATGATCTATCATCAGCAGCTAATTTAGCCACTTTACTTTCAGCATCATTAACATCACCAAATATCATTGCTCCAGAAGAACAAGCACTTGAACAAGCTGTTTGGAATTCTCCATCAACAATTGGACGCCCTTCTTTTTTCGCATTTAATATAGTAGCTTGTGTCATTTGAATACACATAGAACATTTTTCCATAACTCCACGAGAACGAACGTTTACGTCTGGGTTTAATACCATACGACCTAAATCATCATTCATGTGATAATCGAATTCACTGTTTTTGTTATACAAGAACCAGTTGAAACGACGAACTTTATATGGACAGTTATTAGCACAGTAACGAGTACCAACACATCTGTTATATGCCATGTGGTTTTGACCTTGACGACCGTGAGAAGTTGCAGCAACCGGACAAACTGTTTCACATGGTGCGTGATTACAGTGTTGACACATTACAGGCTGGAATGCCACTTGTGGGTTATCTCCAGGTTTTTCCATTTCATTAAATGTAGATAATGAACTAGATAAACCAGCAATTTTTTCTTTTCTTTCGTTATCACCTTCAAAAGTACTTTCAGAAGAATAATATCTGTCAATACGCAACCAGTGCATATCACGGCTTCTTCTTACCTCTGCTTTACCAACAACTGGTACGTTGTTTTCAGCATGACAAGCAATAACACATGCTCCACATCCTGTACAAGCATTTAAGTCAATCGAAAGATTAAAGTGATGACCAGTAGAACGATCAAATGATTCCCATAAATCAACAGTAGTAGCTTTAACTTCCTGGTGATCTAAAGATACCATTGGCTGTGGGTTCCAATGTTCAGCATTTTCCTTATTAAATACGTCTAGAGTAGTTTCTTTAATGATATCTCCTCTACCCATTAATGTTTTCTGACCTTGAACACAAGCAAACTCATGCTCTCCATTTGCCTTAGCAATAGAAACAGATTGAACACTATTGAAATTTTTATATAAAGCGTAAGCATTCAAACCTACTTGCATTTCTTCTTTTAGAGAAGCTTTACGACCGTAACCAACAGCTAAACCAACTGTTCCAACAGCTTGTCCTGGCTGAACAATTACCGGAACATTTTCTAATTTAGAACCATCAGCAGTAGTAATAGTAGCATAACTACCATTCAAACCTCCATTTGCAACAATTTCATTTGATAATCCTAATTTCTTAGCATCTGTATTTGAAACTGTAACATAATTATCCCAAGAAACTCTTGTAATTGGATCTGGAAACTCTTGTAACCAAGGGTTGTTTGCATGTTGTCCATCACCCATACCTGTTTTAGTATACAATACTAATTCAAAGTCTCCAGCAGATTTTGATTTTGAAAGTACACTTGCAGCACCAGCGAAATCAAATGAACCACCAGCTAAAGCAGTAGAACCAATTACAAAAACACCATCATGTAAAACTTTATTCCAAGAAGAACCTGCTATAATTGCAGCTGAATTAGCTTTCAAATAATCATAGAAAGTTCCAGGAGTTCCATTTAAAGATAATAAAACGTCTTGAAATTGTTTTGTATTGAAAATTGGACGAATAGTTGGTTGTGTTAAACTATAAGTTCCTTTTGTAATAACTACATCACCCCAAGATTCTAAGTAATGAGGAGCCGGAGCCGCAACTTTAACAATAGAAGCAGTTTCATCATCTCTTAAAGAAAAAGCAACTGATGTGTCTACTTTTTTCAATCCAGATACAAAAGAAGCTGAATCAGCTAAAGTGTAAACTGGGTTAACGCCGCTCATAATTAAAGTATGAACACTTCCAGCATTCATATCTTTTATCAATTGAGCAATAACAGCATTAGATCCTTTTCTAATTTGTCTTGTTCCTGCTGTATTAAAAGCTTCACTAGCCAATACCTGATTGATAGCTAAAACTAATAATTGTGCATTTTTATCTTCGATTCCTGATACTAAAATTCCTTTTGTACCAGATGCTTTTAATTGCTGTGCTGCTTTTACAACTTCTGCTTTAAATTTAGCATCTAAAGTAACCGGAACAGAAGCACCAACAACAATATTATAAATTTGAACTAAAGCTTGTTTTTGATCAGCTGTACTCATTGGTACACGCTTATCAGCAGCAGCTCCAGATAAAGTCATATTTGATTCAAACTGAAAATGACGAGACATTTTTCCGTTTTGAGGAATACGTCCTTTTGCATATCCAGCATCATATCCACCACCTTGCCAGTCTCCTAAGAAATCAGCACCAACAGATACAATTAATGAAGCTTTTGAAAAATCATAATCAACCAAAGCTCTTTCACCATATACAGTTTCGAACGCATCTAATGCATCAGAAGAAGAAACCGCATCATAAACAACATGTTTTGCATTTGGGTTTTTAGCAATAAACTCACCTATTAATTTCTCAGTAGATGGACTTGCTAATGTATTAGTCAACAATACAACCTGTCCGCCTTTAGCTTTTGCTTTAGCCAAAGCTGATTTAATTTCTAAATCAACAGTAGACCAGCTAGTATTTTTACCATCTTTCTTTGGCTCTTTCAAACGTCCGCTATCATACAACGATAAGATAGATGCATGAACTCTAGCATTAGCTGAAAACTTAGCTCCAGAAATAGTATTGTTTTCAATTTTAATTGGACGACCCTCACGAGTTTTCACCAAAAGGTTAGCAAAATCAAAACCATCAAAAACAGTAGTTGCATAGTAATCTGCAACACCAGGAATGATTTGCTCTGGTTGTAATACATAAGGGATAGACTTGTGCACAGGACCTTCACAAGCAGCAAGTGTAACTGCCGCAGTACTAAATCCTACGTACTTTAAAAAGTCACGACGTGAAGTTCCAGATGAAGCTAAAGCATCTGCATTTCCTAAGAATTCATCCGTAGGAATTTCTTCAACAAATTCGTTATTTCTAAGCGCCTCAACAATAGAACTATTTTCTAGTTCTTCAACACTTTTCCAGTATTTTTTGTTTGATGACATTGTATATAAATATTAAAATCTTAATAATTCGATTAATAGTGGCATTTACCGCATTCTAAACCTCCCATTTGCGCTGCAGTTAATTTCTCTACACCGTATTTTTTAGAAAGTTCAGCATGAATTTTATCATAATATGCATTTCCTTCCATCTTAACATCAGTTTTTCTATGGCAGTCAATACACCATCCCATTGTTAATTTAGAATATTGCTTCATGATTTCAAATTCCTGCACTGGACCGTGACAAGTTTGACATTCAACTCCTGCAACAGAAACGTGTTGTGAGTGATTGAAGTAAACAAAATCAGGAAGATTGTGAATACGAACCCATTTTACAGGCTGTGTTTTTCCAGTATAAGCCTGTTTAGTCTTATCCCATCCAACAGCATCGTATAATTTTTGAATCTGAGCATCGTAAAATGCTTTGCTGTACTCAGCAGTAGCAGTAGTTTCTGCAACTTCAGAAATATTTTTATGACAGTTCATACAAACATTTAAAGAAGGAATACCAGCCGTTTTACTTACACGTGCAGCAGAGTGACAATATTTACAATTGATCTCATTATCACCAGCGTGAATTTTGTGTGAATAGTGAATTGGCTGAATTGGCTCATAATTCTGATCAACACCAACCTGCATCAAGTATCCGTACACAAAGTAACCACTAGCTAAAAGCAAGAATATAGAAGTAACTAATACTAAAAATTGGTTTTTAGCAAATGCTTTCCAAATTGGAGTTCTAGCTTCTTTAGGCCCAACTACGATTCCATTATTACTTGCAACTTTAGTTAATACTTTGTTCACCATGAACAACATAACAACTAAAATAGCCATTACTAAAGCAAGAGCCCCTAAAATAATATTATTAGAAATCCCACTTCCTTCTGCTTGAGGGCCAGTTGGTAAAGCAGCTGTAGTTCCAGCAGGTTTTTCTGGTATAGGCTGAGAAGTATAAGCGATAATATTATCAATATCAGCTTCTGCCAATTGAGGGAACGAAGTCATTACTGACTTGTTATTTTCCTCAAAAAGTTTAACAGCAACAGGGTCTCCTGATTTAATCATATCAGAGCTGTTGTGTACCCATTTGTAAATCCATGCCATATCGTGCTTAGAGGCAACGCCTCTTAAAGCAGGACCAGTTGATTTAGCATCTAATTTGTGACATGCAGCGCAATTTGCATTAAAAAGTTCTTTCCCTTTTACTGGATCACCACCGCCAGATGCAGCAGCAGGAGCAGCAGCAGCTTCAGTCGCCGCAGGAGCTGCAGCCGGATCTTGAGCAAATGAAGTTAGGGAGAAAATTAACGTTAGCGATAAACTAAGTAATAATTTTCTTGAGATCGAATTATGGTTACCCACCTTTTTCATATAGTATAATAATTATCTACTAATTTTTGGTATGATTTTTTCTGTAATAAGTCAGACAAAAATGTATACCTTCTTTTAAAACTTGCACAAAAATACGACTTATGAACTATTCTCAAAACCTTAAAATAGTCTTAAATATCAATTTATATCAATTCTAAATAATATTAAAATTTTACATACAAACTTTAAATAGTATTTTTGCATAAAAACCATCACATTATGAGAATTTTAACCTCTTCAAAAAACGTTTTCTTAACATTCACAATGTTAACATTAGCATATAATATTCATGCTCAAAGCCAAAATTTAACACTAAATCAAGACCCAAAATTTGAGCAGTTATTGAACGACAAACGCAAATTTAACACATCAATAAGTACAAACGATTCTTATCGAATTCAAATTTTTAGCGGCAAAAGCGAAGATGCAAAAAAGACCTTGTCTGACTTCAAAAGAGAATACACAAATATTGACGGTACCATAATTTTCAACACTCCAAATTACAAGGTTATTGTTGGAAATTTTAAATCAAGAATAGAAGCTGAAAGAAATTTAATTGACATCAGAAAAAAATACAAAAGTGTCTTCCTAATGAAGCCGGGCAAATAATTTAAAACTAAATAAAAAGAAAAAGCGAGATAGTTATCTCGCTTTTTCTTTTTATAAATCTATGTACACTTTTAAGCTCTTGGCTTTTATAAATTCATCTGTAATATCAAGTTCAACTTTGTGAATTTTAATTTAGTTTACCACTTTTATTCCATCTGCCAAAAATCTAATTTCTTCTTTTGGTGCAGTAATAGCATCTATTTCAGCTTTTGTCTTTTTAGCATCTTTTGCATAATGCTTCAGCTCATCAACAGAGGTGACTTTTCGCTCTGCATTACCTTCTAAAACTACTTTTTTACCCTTTAACGCTGTTGGAACAAAAAATGCATAATCTTTCATTTTTACGAAAAAAGAAGCCCCGTTTTCTGTTTTAAGAGTTATCCAGCATCCTCTTTTTTTACAAACATTTGTCACTTCACCTTTTACAGTAATTCCTTCTGCTTTTTGCGTGTTTTTTAATTTATTTTCTAAGCTTTCAACAGAAACTGCTTGATCAATTGAAACATTAGAAACATCTGCTCCATAAAAATCTCCAATCAATGCATTACCCGCTGGCGGAGCAGGTTTTTCTACAGCTTCCTGACAAAAAGACAAAGTAGGAAAACATAAAAACAAAACGAATGAATATATTATTAGTTTCATATTGCAAAATATTAATATTGCTTCTCCCAAAAATAACACTAAAATTTGAGTTGGTTAAAATATTTATGAACTATATCAAAACAGATAAATCTAAGCCCAGAATGCATAAAAAAAGCCCCAATTTTCATTGGGGCTTTACATATAGATTTAAATATTACTTCAATTTCTTTTTGATTGCTACTTCATGGTAAGCTTCAATAACATCACTTATTTCGATATCATTAAATCCTTTAATTTGGATACCACAATCGTAACCTTTACTTACTTCTTTAACATCATCTTTGAATCGTTTTAAAGCAACAAGGTCACCTGTATGAACTACAACCCCATCTCTAATAACTCTAATTTTAGAAGTCCTTAAGATTTTACCATCTGTTACCATACAACCAGCGATTGAACCTACTTTAGAAATTTTGAAAATCTCACGGATTTCTGCAGTTCCTAAAACTTCTTCTTTCATTTCAGGAGCTAACATTCCTTCCATCGCATCTTTCAAGTCATCGATTGCTGCGTAGATGATAGAATAGTAACGGATATCGATTTCTTCTTTATCAGCAAGCTGTCTTGCGTTTCCAGCAGGACGAACGTTAAATCCGATAATGATCGCATCTGATGCCGAAGCTAACATAACGTCAGTTTCTGTAATTGCACCAACTCCTTTATGTATGATATTAATTTGAATTTCTTCAGTAGAAAGTTTAGAGAACGAATCTGATAACGCTTCAACAGATCCGTCAACGTCTCCTTTAAGGATTACGTTCAATTCTTTAAACTGACCAAGAGCGATACGTCGTCCAATTTCGTCAAGTGTAATATGACGCTGAGTACGTACAGATTGTTCACGCATTAATTGAGAACGTTTAGATGCAATTTGTTTTGCTTCTTTTTCATCTTCAAATACATTAAACTTATCACCCGCTGTTGCTGCTCCATCTAAACCTAAAACAGATACTGGAGTCGAAGGGCCTGCTTCTAAAACAATGTGCCCTCTTTCATCATGCATCGCCTTAACTTTACCATGGTGTTTTCCTGCAAGCATATAATCTCCAACTTTCAGCGTTCCGTGCTGTACTAAAATTGTTGATACATATCCTTTTCCTTTATCTAAGAAAGCTTCAACAACAGTTCCCTGAGCCGCTTTATTTGGATTAGATTTTAAATCTAAGATTTCAGCTTCTAATAAAACTTTCTCTAATAATTCTTTTACTCCTGTTCCAACTTTTGCAGAAATATCATGTGACTGAATTTTTCCACCCCAATCTTCAACAAGTAAATTCATACTAGCCAAACGTTCTTTGATTTTCTCAACATTAGCATTTGGTTTATCAATTTTATTGATTGCAAATATAATTGGCACTCCCGCAGCTTGTGCGTGAGAAATTGCTTCTTTTGTTTGCGGCATGATATCATCATCCGCCGCTACTACGATAATAGCTATATCGGTAACTTGAGCTCCACGTGCACGCATCGCGGTAAACGCCTCGTGACCCGGTGTATCTAAGAATGCGATTTTTTGACCGTTATCAAGAGTTACTCCATAAGCTCCAATGTGTTGTGTAATACCTCCAGACTCACCAGCGATAACATTTTCTTTACGAATATAATCCAGTAAAGATGTTTTACCGTGATCGACGTGACCCATTACAGTAACAATTGGTGCTCTAGTAACTAAATCTTCTTCTTTATCTTCAACAACCTCGATTGCTTCTTCGATGTCTACTGTAATAAACTCAACTTCATAACCAAATTCATCCGCAACAATAGTTAATGTTTCAGCATCTAAACGCTGATTCATTGTTACCATGATTCCAAGAGACATACAAGTTCCAATTACTTTAGTAATCGGCACATCCATCATGATCGCAATTTCACCTACTGTAACGAATTCTGTAACTTTAATCGTTTTACTTCCTTCGTCAAGAGCTCTTTGCTCGTCATCAGATTTCTGACGGTGCGTTTCTCTCTTATCTCTTCTGTATTTAGCGGCTTTAGATTTACCACCTTTACCTTGAAGTTTTTCAAGAGTTTCTCTAATTTGGTTTTTTACTTCCTCCTCAGTAGGCTCCACTTTTGCAACAATTGCAGGGCGGTTTCCTTTTACAAAACCTGGTCTTGCGCTTCTGTTAGCATTAAAGCCTCCGCCTCCTGTATTTGGAGTAATTTTATTAGGATTTGGCGTTCCCGGCGCATTTCCTGCAGCAGGTTTTGGCGCACCCGGCGCACCAGGTTTAGGAGCGATTCTTTTACGCTTATTTTTATTAGCGTTATTATTATTTCCGGCTCCCGGAACTCCAGGTTTATTTGGAGTAATTTTCGGTTCTTCCTTCTTTTTCTTAGGTTTGTTAAATTGAGATAAGTCAATTGTCTGCCCAGTAAGAGTAGTTCCTGATAATTTTTGATATTGAGTAGTGATCGTTTCTTCCGCAGTTGCAGGGTCAGTTGAAACAATTGGCTCCTGAGCTGTTTTAGAATTCTCAGCTTTCACTTCTTTTTTCTCTGTAATAATTGGTTTTTCCACCTTTTTCTCTTCAGCTACTACAGGAGCAACAGGCTCTGATGGTGCAGTTTCTTTTTGAACAGGTTTTTCTGTTTGAGATGGAGTAACAGTTTTAGGCTCTTCAGTCTTAACTGGTTCTTCTGGGGCAACAGCAGGTTTTTTTGGATTTAAATCAATTTTACCAACTTGAACAGGTCCGGTAACAACAGCTCTCGCTTTGATGATTTCTTGTTGTTTCTGACGCTCTTCGTCTTGTCTGCGTTTGTCCTCAATTTCTTTCTCGCGCTCAACACGCAATGCTTCTTTTTCTTTTCTCTTCTCTTCCCCTACTTCTTTAGAAGCTTCCTTATTCCCCTTATCGCCCGCAAATTGGCTTTGCAGGATATTAAATTCACTGTCAGAAATTTTAGCATTTGGATTTGCATCAATAGCAATTCCCTTATCTTTTAGATAATCAACAGCTCTTTCTAACGAGATATTTAATTCCCTTAAAACCTTGTTTATTCTTATTACTCTCTCTTCAGACATATAACCTTTTTATTATTACCTTTTTCGTTGTGTTGTTAGAGCAGATAATTAGTTATCAAACTCTTCTTTTAGTATTTTCATAACGTCAAGAATAGTTTCCTCTTCTAAATCCGTTCTTCTTACTAAATCTTCTACTTCTTGTTTTAAGATACTTTTTGCAGTATCTAAACCTATTTTAGCAAATTCTTCAATTACCCAGTCTTCGATTTCATCTGAGAACTCTGTTAATTCAACATCGTCTTCATCTGCCGTTGCACCTGCAACATCTCCTTCACGAATAACATCTAATTCGTAACCTGTTAGCTGACCTGCTAATTTAATATTGTGACCTCCTCTACCAATTGCTTTAGAAACTTCTTCTAATTTCAAGAATACTTCAGCTCTTTTGTTTTCTTCATCAATTTTGATAGAAGAAACTTTAGCAGGGCTTAATGCTCTTGTAATAAACAATTGAATATTGTTTGTATAGTTGATTACGTCAATATTTTCGTTTCCTAATTCACGAACGATTCCGTGAATACGAGATCCTTTCATACCAACACACGCTCCAACAGGATCAATTCTGTCATCGTAAGAGTCTACAGCAACTTTTGCTTTTTCTCCCGGGATACGTACTACATTTTTAACTGTAATCAAACCGTCAAATACTTCAGGAATTTCTTGTTCAAATAATTTTTCTAAAAACTTCTCCGAAGTTCTAGACATAATAATTTGTGGTTTGTTTCCTTTTAATTCAACGCTTTCAATGATTCCACGAACATTATCTCCCTTACGGAAAAAGTCAGATGGAATTTGTTTTTCTTTTGGAAGCACAATTTCGTTTCCTTCATCGTCAACTAAAATAACAACTCTTGGACGCACGTGGTGCACTTCGGCAGTATAAATATCACCAATAATATCTTTAAATTGCTTGTAAAGATTTGTATTATCGTGTTCGTGAATTTTAGATATTAAGTTTTGACGCAAAGCTAAAATAGCTCTTCTTCCTAAATCAATCAATTTTACCTCTTCAGAAACCTCTTCACCAATTTCAAAATCCGCTTCGATCATTCTTGCTTCAGTCAAAGTAATTTCTTCATTTTCAAAATCAAGATCTTCGTCAGCAACGATAACTCTTCTTCTCCATATCTCCATATCTCCTTTATCAGGATTTATAATGATATCGAAATTATCATCAGAACCGTATTTTTTCTTCAATGCATTTCTAAACACGTCCTCTAAAATTGCCATAAGCGTTACACGATCAATAAGTTTATTGTCTTTAAACTCTGAGAATGAATCGATTAATGCTAAATTTTCCATGCGAATTCTTTAATTAAAATGTTACTGTAACAACTGCCTCTTTAATTTCTGTATAAGGTATCTGTTGTTCTTTTTGAACTGTTTCTTTTCCTTTTCCTACTTTTTTCGGTTCTCTTGCCTCCCAAGACAAAATTATAAAAACATCGTTAGCTTCTACTAATTCTGCTTCAATTTTTTCATTATTTGTAGTAACAATCAACGTTCTACCAATATTTTTCTTGTATTGTCTTATTAATTTTAAAGGAGAACCTACTCCAACTGATGCTACTTCAAGTGAAAAATCCTGTTCTTCACGATCCAGATTATTCTCGATTGCACGACTAATATCAATACAATCCTGAAGCGCAACTCCATTATCTCCGTCTAAACCTACACTAATTTTAAAAGAATCTGAAACCGCAAGATCAATCAAAAAGATCGACGGCTTTTCCAGAAGAGCTTCTGTAATTAATTTGTTTACTTTTTCCTTAAATGTCATAATTTTATAAAAAGAGGGGACAATTAGTCCCCTCATTATTTAGATTTTAATAAATAACGGTGCAAATATAGTGATTTTTTTATAAATCAAATAAATAGATTGCTCTAAAAATATTTCTTATCTTTATAGTAGCGTTCAAAAACACATTATTCTAATAATTTAACCCGAAAATTATGAAACGAATTTTAGTACCTACTGATTTTTCAGAACATGCAGAACACGCCTTAAAAATCGCAGCTCAAATTGCAAAAAAAAACGATTCTGAAATCATTATTTTACATATGCTCGAATTCCCGCATCAATCCAATGATGCAATATTTGGAGGTGTAAGTATTCCCGAAACTATGCTTTTTATGCAAAAAGCAAACGAAACTCTTGACACAATCTCACAAAGCTCTTTTCTTGATGGAATTCAGGTCACGGAAGTTGTAAAAATGGACAAACCAATTCACGGTATTACTCAAGTAAGCAAGGACTACAATATTGATTTAATTATTATGGGCTCACACGGCTCTACCGGAGTTGAAGAATTACTAATTGGCTCAAATACCGAAAAAGTAGTGAGAAATTCTGAAATTCCTGTTTTGGTAATCAAAAAAGACATTTCAGATTTTAACGTTCAGAATATTGTTTTTGCTTCTGATTTCACAGAAGAAACCAAAAAACCGTTTGAAAAACTTTTAAACGTTACTAAATCATTTGACGCAAAACTACACCTAGTCACCATTTGCACACCAAACAGCTTTAAACCAACACATGTAATCGAAAAAGCAATTAATGATTTTACCAGTCATTTCAATCTTACAAATTACGATACGCACATTTACAACGATACTAATATTGAAAAAGGAATTATCAATTTCTCCAACAGCATAAATGCCGATATTATTGGAATGTGTACTCACGGAAGAACTGGTTTTGCACATTTCTTTAACGGAAGCATAAGCGAAGGCTTAGTAAATCATGCGGTAAAACCTGTTATTACCTTAAAAATTTAAACCAAAATCCCAATGAAGAAATAATGGTTCAAATAATTCATCAAACGCACTCATTATCTTTGTTTAAATTTTAAAGCACAAAGATGAGCAATGTGACAATGAGAAAAGTTTTCTAATTGAGGAAAAAAGCAGCCAAAATAAAGAATAATAAAACACTTAAATGTCAACAGCTATCAGTCTATAGATTGCCTGAATCCGAGACATTTAAGGCAAATATTTATTAGAATTCTAAAGCTCAAATACGACACTTCCCCTTCCATTACGCCAAACTTTTGTAGCGAGCCTTTGTTTCTTGTTCGTCATTAACATACTCTAAAATGTCACCTGGCTGACATTCTAATACATTACAAATCGTCTCCAAAGTGCTAAATCTAATTGCCTTTGCTTTTCCTGTCTTTAATATGGAAAGGTTCGATAAAGTCAATCCAACTTTATCAGAAAGTTCATTAAGCGACATTTTTCGTTTAGCCATTACAACGTCTAAATTTACTATAATTGCCATAGATTAAACAGTTAAATCATTTTCGTTTTGAATATCTACTCCTTTTTTAAAAATAGTCGCAATAATATAGATTACAGCTCCCATTAAAATAAATGCTTGACTGTCTGCCCAAAATTGATTTAGATTATCAGTAACAAAACCGTGATGTATTAAATTTTTAGCTAACTGCCTGGCAATGTAACTTAATAGTCCAATTGAAAAGGTGTAATAACTGATTTGTGAAATTTGTCTCGCAACAAAAGTGTTGAACGGTTTTGACAAATCCATTGTGTGCATTAATCTGATAACTATATAAAATAGACAAGCTTTTAAAATTGAAATGGTTAAAATAAAGCTATAGATACCAAAAAAAGCTAATCTACTGTCTTTATACATTTCAATTAAGTCCAACTTTTGATAAAGATTTTGGACAAATTCAGGATTATACAGGCTGAAAAAGAAATTCACTATTAAGCCTCCTGCTTCAATGCTCAAGCCGACAAAAATGAGCCAGGCCACAATATATAAGCCCCAAAATACGAAGTTGTTTGTTTTTGACATCATTGTTCAAATTTAAGTTGATATATCAAAAATAATAAAATTTTATTGATAAACAATAAAAATATATTTTTATTCAAAAAATATTCATCGAATTTAAAAAAGGGCCTTGCATTAATTTGCTGATTATTTACGTTTTGCCATCATACTTGGGAAGCACTATCATTTTATTTTATTTCAATATTATAATCTTTAAATTTATTCCATAAAAAAAGCCTCTCGATTGAGAGGCTTTTATGTTGGTCTACTAGGACTCGAACCTAGAAAGACTGCACCAAAAACAGTTGTGTTACCATTACACCATAGACCAGCAGTGCTGTTAAGCGGGTGCAAAATTAAACCTTTATTTAAATTGTGCAAATTTTTAAGCTAAATTTTTTTGCATAAAAAAAAGCCTCTCGATTGAGAGGCTTTTATGTTGGTCTACTAGGACTCGAACCTAGAAAGACTGCACCAAAAACAGTTGTGTTACCATTACACCATAGACCAGCAGTGCTGTTAAGCGAGTGCAAATTTAAGGTTTTATTTAGTTTGCGCAAACTTTTTTGTCAAAAAAAATATTTTTTTTCATTCTTTTTCATTTTAAAGTCTCGCACTTTTTCCAAAGAGCCTTATACACAATACATTAATATTTACAAATAGTTATTATAGAATTTTTTGTTAATGCTCGTTTCTTTACGTAAAAAAACATTTTCTTTGTAGGATTGAAAAACATACAAAATTTTAACACCTAAATATGGCACAATTCAATTTCAATAAATGGAATACAATTATTGGTTGGTTTGCATTTGCAATCGCTTTAATTACCTACACATTAACTGTCGAACCTACAATGAGCTTTTGGGATTGCGGCGAATATATTGCCACAGCAGCTAAACTAGAAGTTGGCCACCCTCCGGGAGCACCTTTATTCCAAATGATGGGAGCTTTCTTTGCCATGTTTGCGATAGATGCCCAGCATGTAGCCGTAATGGTAAATATGATGTCTGTTTTTTCTAGTGCATTTACAATTTTATTTATGTTTTGGTCTTCTTCTATGATTTTAAAGAAAATCGTAGCGCGTTTTGCCGAAATCGATCAAAATAACTCTATTGTTATTTTAGGAAGTTCTTTTGTTGGAGCTTTAGCCTATACTTTCTCTGACAGTTTTTGGTTTAATGCTGTCGAAGCAGAAGTTTATGCAATGGCTTCTTTATTAATCGCATTACTTTTTTGGCTGGGATTACGCTGGGAACAAGATATGGACAAGCCAAAAGGAAATAAATGGTTATTAATCATTTCTTTGGTTGTTGGTCTTTCATTTGGAGTTCACTTTATGGCGTTATTAACGATTCCGTCAATTGGATTCTTATATTATTTTAAACATTACGAAAAAGTTACCATTAAAAACTTTCTTATTGCCAATGTAGTTGTAATAGGAATTTTGTTGTTTATCTTCAAATTACTTTTGCCTTTAACGATGGCTTTCTTTGGTAAAACCGAAATTTTCATGGTAAACAGTTTAGGATTACCTTTTAATTCCGGAACTATTTTCGTGGTTTTACTTTTAATTGCTTTCTTCTATTTCGGATTAAAATTTACCAGACAAAAAGGATTGATTTTTTACAACACTATTATCCTTTGTATTCTATTTATATTAATTGGTTTTTCTACTTGGATCATGCTTCCTGTTCGTGCAAATGCCAATACCGTAATCAACGAAAACAAACCATCTGATGCTGCCGAGGTTTTAGCCTACTACAATCGTGAGCAATATGGTGTAAACCCATTATTTTATGGGCCTCAATACACTGAGGTTTTTTCCGGACTTGATGCTAATGTTCCGTATTTAGACAAAAAACCTAACTACGAAAGAGATTATAAAACAGGTAAATATGTCATTACCAACAATTATAAAAATGCAGAACAAAACAGTGATGACAATCAAAAAACGATTCTGCCAAGGATGTGGAGTACAGAAACCGGACACATTCAAAACTATATCAGTTTTACACATCCTCCTAAATTCCGAATCAATCCAGACTATAATTACGAGGATGATTTAGGAAAATATGGAATTGACCCCAGTCAATTAACGGAAGAAGAATACAACAAAGCAACAAGTCAGCTTCGTAATGAAGTAGAAAAAACAATTTCTGAATTCAGAAATGCTTACGCTCAAAAGCAAATTGACAATGAAGGTTATGTAAAATTTTTAAATAGTTATAAAGATTATTTAATTATAGAAAAACCAACTACTGGTGATAATTTCAGTTTTATGTTCGAATACCAATTTGGATATATGTACTGGAGATATTTAATGTGGAATTTTGTTGGACGTCAAAGTGATGTTCAGGGGAAATATGACAATTTAGATGGAAACTGGATTAGCGGAATCAAAGTTCTTGACTCTATACATTTAGGTTCTCAGGATAAATTACCATCTGATGTTTTAAACAACAAAGGACGTAATGTTTACTATTTCCTTCCTTTCATCTTAGGTGTAATCGGAATAATGTATCATGCTAATAAAGACCTTAAAAGTTTTTATGTTCTTTTAGCCTTATTCTTATTTACGGGAATTGCCTTAAAAATCTATTTGAACGAAAGGCCTTTTGAACCTCGTGAAAGGGATTATGCACTGGTTGGATCGTTCTATGTCTTTGCCATCTGGATTGGCTTTGGAGTTTATTCTTTATATGAAAGTATTCAGAAATATATTGCTCCAAAAATTGCCGGGCCAGCTATTATTGCAGTAAGTTTATTGGCCGCGCCGGTTTTAATGGCTTCTCAAAACTGGGACGATCACGACAGATCAAACCGATATACTGCGGTTGCAATGGCAAAAGCATATTTAAGTTCGTGTGATAAGGATGCTATTTTATTTACTATTGGAGACAACGATACGTTCCCGCTTTGGTATGCTCAGGAAATCGAGCATTTTAGAACCGATGTTAAGATTGTAAATACAAGTCTTTTCATGACAGATTGGTATATCGATCAAATGAAAGCAAAATCATATGAATCTGAAGCTTTACCAATATCATTTACGCATGATCAATATGTTGGGGATAAGTTAGATTATGTAGCTCATATTCCGAAGATTGAAACACGTTGGAACATTAAAGATTTCCTTGATTTTATTAAAAATCCGAAATCAACTGTAGGTTTACAAAACGGACAAACAATTCACTTTTATCCAACAAATAAAATTAGAGTGAATGTTGACAAAAACATCATTCTTAAAAATAAGGTTGTGAATCCTAAATATAATGATTCAATTGTTCCATATATGGATATTGACATTAAAGGAAGCGCGCTTTATAAAAACAGATTAATGATGCTGGATATTTTGGCTAATAATAACTGGAAACGTCCAATTTATTTTAGCGGTGGTGCTTTTGATGATGAAGATTATTTATGGTTGAAAGACTATCTGCAATTAGACGGTATGGTTTATAAATTAGTTCCTGTTAGAAACGTACCTTCTAAAGATGGCGGACCAATGGATATGGGACAAATTGATGCCGATAAAATGTATGATATCGTAATGAAATGGGATTGGGGTAACAGCGAAAGCGAAAAAATCTATCATGATCCTGAAACCAGAAGAAACAGTATTACTTACCGTACGAACTTGTCTCGTTTAGTAGATGAACTTATTGCCGAAGGTAAAATCGACAAAGCTAAAAACGTAATTAATTTAGCAATGACAAAAATGCCATTGGATAAATTTGGCTACTATTCTCTAGTGGAGCCATTTGCAGGCGGATATTATAAAGTAGGAGAAACAGCTAAAGCGCATGATTTATTAGATAAACTGGTAAATAAATACAAAGAAAATCTAAACTATTACGCTACGCTACCTCCAACTGACCAAACGGATCTGGCAATGGATATTATTACAGATATTGAGCGTTACAGAAGTTTACTTCATGTTATGAGAGAAAATAAAGACAAAGCTTTCTACGAAAAACATAAAACAGTATTTAATACTTATGTAAATGTTTTTGAACGTTTTGGACGCGAAAAAGAATAATAATATACGAAAAATATATTGATTAAAAAAATGCAGTGCTTCTTGATAAAAAGCGCTGCATTTTTTATTTTTACGTAGATATAAATAAAATCAAAATGAGCTTTTATTGGGTAAAAACTAATTCATTTATTAAAAAGGTGTTTTCTAAATATTGTTGGGATATTCCAAACAACGAAAAGAAAATATACTTAACGTTTGATGACGGCCCAACCCCAGAGATTACAGACTGGGTTTTATCTGAACTTAAAAAGTTTGATGCAAAAGCTACTTTTTTCTGTATTGGAAAAAATATTAAAGCCAATTTATCTTTATTCGAAAAATTAATCACAGACGGTCATTGTATTGGAAACCATACCATGAACCATGTAAATGGATGGAAAATACATACCAATGATTATATCGAAAATGTAAATAACTGCGCCAAGATTTTAGAAGAAGAAATAAAACCAAACAATTTAATATTTCGTCCGCCTTACGGGAAAATTAAAAAAGCGCAATCAAAGATTTTACGAAAACTTGGCTATAAAATAATAATGTGGGATGTTTTAAGTGCCGATTTCGACCAAAGTATAACTCCTGAAAAATGCCTTGAAAATGTTACTAAAAATGTAAAATCAGGAAGTGTAATTGTATTTCATGACAGCATAAAAGCGTCGCCAAATTTAAAATTTGCCTTACCAAAAACGCTGCATTTTTTAAAAGAGAATGGATATAAGTTTGATATTATTCATTAGAAAATCAGAATAGTATCTTATTTCAGAAGTTTTTTATACGTCGAATTGATCCTGAACAATTCCGATAAGTGTATTTGCATCAAGTTCTCCGGATTGTCTCCAGATCATTTGTCCTTCTTTGTAAATCATTAAAGTCGGAAGTCCTTTAATTCGTAATGCTTCGGCCAGTTCCTGATTTTTATCAACATCAATTTTAATTACCTTCGCTTTGTCTCCAAGCGCAGCCGCAACATCCTTTATTACCGGATGCATCAATACTGATGATTCGTTCCAATCTGTGTAGAAGTCAATTAACACCGGAACCTGAGCATTTATAAGTTCTCCAAATTTTGACATAAAACCAAAAATTTAATTCTTTTAATCTATTAAAAAGATATAATTAATACAAATGTAGCATTTTTAACGAATTAAGCCACATTCTTACCTTTTTTTAGTTCAATAACCGTGATTTCAGGCATAATTCCAACTCGTCCAGGATAAGCATGAAAACCAAATCCGCGGTTCACATAAACATATCTTCCGGCTTCTTCATAAAGTCCTGCCCATTGTTTATAAATGTATTGCGCCAGACTCCATTTAAAATATCCCGGAATTTCAATTCCAAACTGCATTCCGTGCGTGTGGCCAGATAAAGTTAGATGAAAGTTTTTAGGATCTTTTTTTACTTCATATTCCCAATGGCTTGGATCATGGCTCATTAAAACTTTAAAATCAGTTTCCTGAAGTCCCTGTGAAGCTTTCTTCAAATCTCCGGCCTTTTTAAAATTCTGCCCCCAGTTTTCGACACCAACTAAAGCAATTTTATCTGCACCTTTTTGAATGTATTTATTTTCATTCAGCATCAAATCAAAACCTATTTTGCCATAAAGATTTTTGATTTCTGCAAAGTTCTCATCTTTTTCTTTTTCAGAAGGCCAAGTCACGTATTCTCCGTAATCATGATTTCCTAAAACCGCAAATTTTCCGTATTTATAATCTTTAATCCTGCTAAAAGTTTCCAGCCACGGATGCATTTCTTTTGCATGCGTATTTACAATATCTCCGGTAAACAAAATCATATCTGATTCCTGTTCATTAATCAAATCGATTGCATAATTAATTTTATCAGGATTATCAAAACTTCCGCTGTGAACATCAGAAATCTGTGTTATTTTAAAACCATCAAATTCATCTGGAAGATCTGGAAAAAAGATTGTCTGCTTGAATACTTTAAAATTATATTTTCCTTCGAAAATTCCGTAAATCAAAGATAAAAACGGAACCGCTGCCAATCCTAAAGCAATCTGACTAACAAACTTACGTCTGTCTGGCATCATTTCTTTTCTAGGCGCATTGTACATGCAGTAGTTTAATATACTGGCGCCAATTCTAAAAATATCTTCTCCAAACATTATAAGTGTAAGCACAATTTTAGGAACGTAAACCAACAACATTAATCCCATTGTAAACATGGTTTGTTTGGTTTGCCCAACAGAACGGTCAAATTGCGTAAAAGAATATATAATGAAAACTAAAAGCAGTACACTAATAATTTGATAGCTGATCAATACCCATCTTAATTTGATTAAAGTACGAAAGGCTTGATATGAATAGAACTCAATAAATAGAAAAAGAGCACATAGAATTACAAAACGAAGGATCATTTATTTACAGTTTTAAGCAAAGTAACAAAGAATGAATATTCTATCGCTTTTTATTATCAAAAATTTAACTCAAATAATAGCAAAAGCCGATAGATTTCTCTATCAGCTTTTGCAGCCAAATTATTTAAAACCTTTAGTCTACAACAAAGTTTATTCAATAAACTTATATCGTGTTATTTTTGAGCTTTTGCCGCCTCTGGCTTAGCTTCTGCTTTTTTAGCTTTTTTATCAGCTTTTTTCTCTTTTTTAGTCGCTTTTGCTTCTTTTGCAGGAGTTTCTTTTACTGGAGTTGTTTGAGCATTTACCATTGCAGTTGTTCCTAAAACTGCTGCCGCTAATAAAATTAATTTTTTCATGATTCAAGATTTAATGATTACTATTTCTTTATTTATAGCTCAAAGATAGAATCAGTAAATGAAGACAAAATGAAGATTGAACCAATCTGAAAAAATTAACTTTTAATTGTGTTTCTGAGTTTCCGGAAACAATAAAGTAAAAGTTGTCCCTTCGTTTATAAGAGAATTAACTTTAATTTCTATATGATGAAAAACAGCAATACTCTTAGCAATGGCAAGGCCTAACCCCTGCCCTTCCTGGTCTGAACTTACTCTGGCAAATCGGTTGAAGATATTTTCGATTTGCGATTCGTTTAAACCAATACCAAAATCTGTAATGGAAATAAAATATTGATTTTGCAAAAAACCATCAGAAACAATAATACTTCCGTCCGGCTTATTATACTTTATGGCATTCGTTACTAAATTATAAATCAGAATATGAATTAAAGTTTTGTTTCCTCTAAAAGCAAAATCATGTTCCATTTTATTAACGAACTCAATTCCTTTATCGTCAATACGATCCTGCAGGTCTTCCTGCAAATCCTTTATTATTTCCTGAAAACTGATATTTTCGTTGGCCGCATATTGATTGTTTTCGATTCGGGAAATCAGCAGTAAATTATTGATAATTTTTTTCAGCATATCGAGCGTTTTCAATAAACCTGCGATTTTATCCACCGCATTGTCATCTAAAGAATCATTTTGCAATAAATTCTCCAGCTTGTTTTTCAATAAAGCAATTGGAGTTAAAAGCTCGTGCGAAACATTCGATATAAACTGTTTTTCTTTTTTAAAAAGTTCTGCTATACGATTCATCATTTGGTTTAAAACCAAATCTAATTCCCTAAAATCCCTCGATTTTGCCTTTATTGGCGTATGATCAAAAACCTCCGGTTCGTTGACCCGCCTTATTTTAGTATCAATAATTTTATAAAATGGTTTCAGTAAATATTCGATATAAAAAGTATCTGCCAAAAAGGTGACCAAAAGAATAATAACTAAAACGATTATGATAAAAAGCTTTATAATAAAAGTAAGGTCTTTTACTTCGCTTAAACTGCTCCCAATTTCGAGTTGATATTCCTCATTTTGATAACTAAAATGATGCTGCAGAATTCGGTATTCATTTTCTTCGCCTTCAATGATTCGGTATTCATTACTGAAAGAAGTTTTCTTTTGATGTGGTTTTATAGGAACTCTAGAAAGAACCAAAAATTCGCTGTGAAGTGTAGAAAACTGGGAATAGGTTTCGGTCGAATCATCTTCATTTTCGATAAAATCATTAATTTCCTGCTGATTTAAATGATCGATAAATTTCTTTTTCTTTTCGATTAATCCGTTATTAATGTGCCTGTAAACCACATTTTCAACCAAAATAGGAAGCATGAGCCATAAAACCAAAATCACCAACAATCTTGTTAGTGCATTAAATATGGCCAATTGATGTTTTATCTTCACAAAAATCTATTTATTCATTAATACGATAACCGACATTTCGAACGGTTTCAAACCAATCAATCGAAGTATGTTTGTCTAATTTTTTTCGAAGGTTACGAACATGTACATCTATAAAATTAGAATCGGAGTTTACCTCCAGAATATCGCCCCAAATATGTTCCGTTAATTGCAGTCTTGTAATTACCCGGTTTTTATTCAAAACCAAATATTGAAAAATATCAAATTCTTTTTTGGTCAAACTTAAAGGAACATCATCAAAACTCACTTTATAATCCTGAAGCTGCAGTAAAAATCCGTGAATACTTAAATTGTTTAAAGTAAAACCATGAATACGACGGATTACCGCAAATAATCTTGCAGCCAGTTCGGTTAGAGCAAAAGGTTTCGTTAAATAATCATCGGCACCAAGGTGAAGTCCGTTAATCCTGTCGTCCAATTCTCCGCGGGCCGTAAGTACAATTACCGCAATTTTTGATTTTGTTTTTCGAATGGTCTGCAAAACCTCAAAACCATCTCCGTCTGGCAAACCAAGATCAAGCAGCATCGCATCATAATCATTGCTTGCAAATTCTTCGAGAGCATCGGCGCAGTTGTTTGCTATTTTACAAATATAACCCGCATTGCACAAAAAGTCATAAACCTCTACTGCAAGTTCTTTATTATCCTCAACAATTAAAACATTCATAAAAAAGGCATTTAAACGCAACTAAAATTAATCAATTATCAAAAGTCCAGTTACGTGTTATTAAAAAATTAACGAATAAAAAAAGCTGACAAATTTCTTCATCAGCTTTCTTCAATCGCATTCATCATAATCATTATTCCTGTTTTGCCTCCGTTACAATGTTTCGAAAACAAAACGAGAGTAATTCTTATTTTTTCACGGTTGCAGCTTCTTCTTTTGGAGCTTCAGCTTTTGCCTTTTTGTTTCCTTTATGATGGTGTTTTGTAGCTTTAACTTCTTTTGCAGGCGCCGCCTGAGCTGGAGTTGTTTGAGCATTTACCATTGCAGTTGTTCCTAAAACCGCTACCGCTAATAACATTAATTTTTTCATAACTTTTATTTTTTAAATTAACCAACCTTTTATTCTAAATTATTTTTTTGCTTATTTTTTCGCTTTTGCTGTTTCTGCTTTTGGAGCTTCACCTTTTACTGATTTTGTTTTTTTATCAGTTTTGCTTTTTGGGTGTTTTGTCGCTTTTACTTCTTTTGCAGGAACTGTTTTACCATCTTTTGCAGGAAACGCATGAACCATTGCACTTGTTCCTAAAACTGCTGTTAATACCATCAATAAATTTCTCATGATTTCTAAGATTTAAATTAATTACCTTTTATTTTACAGATCAAAATTACCCTCGCAACATGAAGACAAAATGAAGAAATCCCTGAATAAAAAAAATTAACTTGACATTAACTATTGGCTGGTTTTTGAACCATATAAGCTATATAAGTTCATTTAAATATTCACCTTAATAATATTCATCATAAATAGGAGACGCACTGCAGTGCGCCTCTACGGGTACGTCTCTGCTAAAATGAACTTATATAACTTATATGGTGGAAAAAAAATCTCGTTAGTCTAATTTTTGAGAACCCAATTGTTTATTTTTACAGACTAATATTTTTTATATGTCAACTCAAAAACGCCTTTTTCTTCTAGATGCTTATGCATTAATTTTTCGCGGCTATTATGCCTTTATAAAAAACCCGAGAATAAACTCAAAAGGAATGGACACATCTGCAATTATGGGTTTTATGAACTCACTTTTGGATGTTATTAAAAGAGAAAAACCAGATCATTTGGCCGTTGCTTTTGACAAGGGCGGAAGTCATGTAAGAACAGAAATGTTCGTAGAATATAAAGCTAATCGCGATGCAACGCCTGAGGCGATTAAAATTGCAGTTCCGTATATTCAGGAATTATTAAGAGCGATGCATATTCCGATTATTGAAGTTGAAGGCTGTGAAGCCGATGATTTAATTGGAACTATTGCCAAACAAGCCGAAAAACAAAATTATAAGGTTTTTATGGTAACGCCGGATAAGGATTTTGCGCAATTGGTTTCTGAAAATATTTTCATGTATAAACCTGCCCGAATGGGTAACGGAATCGAAATTTGGGGAATTCCCGAAGTTTTGGCAAAGTTTGAAATCGAAAGACCTGAACAGGTAATTGATTTTCTTGGAATGATGGGCGACGCCGTGGATAATATTCCCGGATTGCCTGGAGTTGGTGAAGTTACGGCTAAAAAGTTCCTGAAAGAATTTGGTACGATGGAAAACCTTTTAGACAATACTCATTTACTAAAAGGAAAAATGAAGGAGAATATCGAAGCCAATAAAGATAAAGGTATTTTGTCTAAAAAACTGGCAACGATTATTTGCGACTGTGATGTTACTTTTAATGAAGATGACTACGAACTTTCACGTCCTGATATCGAAAAAACAGATGCTATTTTTCAGGAATTAGAATTCAGAAGAATGGCTGAACAGTTTGATAACTTATTTAAAGTTGGAGGCGGAAATGAATTAGCCAATAGTGCTCCGGCAGCTGATCCTAAATTATATAAAAAACCACAGCCTAAAAATGAAGACCAATTTGACCTTTTTGGCGGAGGCGGAACTACTCTTGACGAAAGTGCCGAAGCTGCTAGAAATTCATTTTATAATACTTTAGAAAATACCGAGCATTCTTATCAAACCGTTCAGGGTGATCTAGGAATTAAATTGCTTTTACAAAATTTACAAAAACAGACTTCGGTTTGTTTTGATACGGAAACAACCGGAATCGATGCTTTGCATGCAGAACTTGTAGGAATGTCTTTCTCTTACGAAAAAGGAAAAGCATTTTATGTTCCGTTTCCGGAAAGTCAGGAAGAAGCAAAAGCTTTAGTAGACAAATTTGTTCCGTTTTTTGAAAATGAAAACATTGAAAAAATTGGACAGAATTTAAAATACGATTTAAAAATCCTTGCTAATTATGGAGTTACGGTAAAAGGGAAACTTTTTGATACCATGATTGCGCATTATTTGATTAATCCGGATATGCGTCATAATATGGATATTTTAGCCGAAACGTATTTAAAATATTCTCCAAAATCAATTGAAACTTTAATTGGTAAAAAAGGAAAAAATCAGCTTTCAATGCGCGATGTTCCTTTAGAAGATATTAAAGAATATGCTGCAGAAGATGCCGATGTTACTTTACAATTAAAAGAAATCTTTACAACAGAATTAGACAATACCGAAACTAAAAAACTGTTTGATGAAATCGAGATTCCGTTAGTAAGCGTTTTGGCTGCAATGGAAACCGAAGGAATTCGCCTTGATGTTGATTTCTTAAAACAAATGTCTGGAGAGATGGAAATTGAAATCAAATCTTTAGAAGAACAGATATATGAAACTGCCGGCGAGAAATTTAATCTTGCTTCTCCAAAACAATTAGGAGATATCTTATTTGATAAACTTAAAATTGGCGGAGCAAAGCAAAAGAAAACCAAAACCGGTCAATATGCAACCGGAGAGGAAGTTTTGACTTATTTAGCCAACGACAATCCTATTGTAAAACAAATTTTGGACTGGCGTCAAATGGTGAAATTACAAAGTACTTATATTTTGGCTTTGCCGGAACAAGTTGATAAAAAAACATTACGCGTTCATACCGATTATATGCAGACTGTTGCGGCAACAGGTCGTTTAAGTTCTAATAATCCGAACTTGCAAAACATTCCGATTCGTACCGAAAGAGGCCGACAAATTCGTAAAGCTTTCGTAGCGCGCGATGAAAATCATACTTTAATTTCTGCCGATTACTCGCAAATTGAATTAAGAATTATTGCTGCTTTAAGCGGTGAAGAAAATATGATTGCTGCTTTCCAAAACGGTGAAGATATTCACAGAGCTACGGCGGCAAAAGTTTTTGATGTAGCGCTTGAAGAAGTTTCGCGCGAACAAAGAAGCAACGCTAAAACAGTAAACTTCGGAATTATATATGGTGTTTCTGCTTTTGGATTAAGTAATCAGACTTCATTATCCCGCGGTGAAAGTGCTGCTTTGATCGATGCTTATTACAAAACATATCCGAGATTAAAATCATATATGCAGGATCAGGTTGATTTTGCTCGTGAAAACGGTTATGTACAAACTATTTTAGGACGTCGTCGTTATTTAAAAGATATTAATTCTGCCAATGCCGTTGTGAGAAGTGCTGCCGAACGAAATGCTGTAAATGCACCAATTCAGGGAAGTGCTGCCGATGTGATTAAAATTGCCATGATCAACATCCATAAAAAATTACAAGACGAAAATTGGAAATCTAGAATGTTACTGCAGGTTCATGATGAGCTTGTGTTTGATGTGCATAACGACGAATTAGAAAAAATCCAGCCTATGATTAAACACGAAATGGAAAATGCTTTTAAAATGGCGGTTCCTTTAGAAGTTGAATTAGGTTTGGGTAAAGATTGGTTGGAGGCGCATTAATTATAATTTTAGATTTTAGAGTGTTGATTTTAGATTTATAAAACTTCGCAATCTTGTCTTTGCGAGGAACGAAGCAATCTCATTTGCTGGATCAAGTTTTGTTTCTCATTTTAGTGAGGTTGCTTCATTCCTCGCAATGACACACAAATTATTTATAAAAAAAGGACTGTTCTTGCGAACAGTCCTTTTTTTTATGAAAATTTACAATTAAGCCTTTCTTGTAGACTCTCTTTCTTTCAATTTCGTTTTGATGATGATCGTTTCGTAATCAGAAGTTTCACCTTCTGGTTCTTCCAGTCTTTCGATTAATTTTTTGGCAGCCACTTCACCAATCTCAATTCCGTGCTGGCTTACTGTTGTTAAACTTGGAGACAAACGTCTTGAAGCTAAAATTCCATCGGCAAAACCAATTATCGAAATATCTTCTGGAACTTTATAGCCTTTTTTCAAACTTACTCTCAAAGCTGCAACCGAATCATTTTCATCTAAAGCAAAAATCGCATCAATTTTATGATCAAAAATGGCATCAATTTTAGCTTTCATATCATCTTCAGAATCGGTACGAAGAATAATTTTTTCGTTAACCGGAATATTATTGTCTTTTAAAGCTTTTAAATATCCATCAGCTCTTAATTTTCCAACACTTAAATTATCTACAGAAGAAATTAAGGCGATATTTTTACAACCTAAATTAATTAAATGCTGCGTTGAGTTTAAAGCAGAGTCAAAATCATCTACTACAACTTTGTCACATTCTACTTCATCAGCAATTCTGTCAAACATTACAATTGGCGTTCCGTCATTAATAATAGCCGAGAAGTGATTGTAATCCTGTAGTTTTTGTGCTTCTTCAGAAACGGAAAGAATAAATCCGTCGATAGTTCCGTTGCTCAGCATTTCAAGCGTATGAACTTCCTTTTCTAAAGATTCGTTCGAAATACACGTAATTACATTATATCCTTTTTTATCGGCCACCTTTTCGATTCCGCTAAAAACCTTTGCAAAAAAGGAGTTTAATATATTAGGTATAATTACACCTATCGTTTTAGTCTTACGATTCTTTAAATTCAAACCAATAACATTCGGTTTATAATTTTTGAGTTTGGCATACTCCTTAATCTTCACCTTCGTTTGCTCACTAATTTCCGGACTGTCATTTAACGCTTTAGAAACCGTAGACACAGAAACACCTAGTTCTTTCGCAATTTGTTTTAGAGTTGCTTTAGCTTTCATTTAAAATAATTTTATGTAATTAATACAAATATAGTAGAATTACCTAAAATAAAACAAAAATCACCTACCACTATTTGAAATCATAAGATCTATTCAAAATAAATAAGGAAAAGAAGATTTTTTTGAAACCCTATTTCTAAAAATTTCATCAGCAACCTAATACGATTATTATCCTTAATGAAAAACCTATTATGAAAACGAATTTAAAATTTAAGAAGTCACCCAAATTCAAATAATTTTGCAGGAGATAATACTATTAGCACTTCAACCGTATTAGGCGCCGCAAAAGATTCATCAAAAATCCTACCAGTTACCCTAGGGCTTAATACAGCCACAATCTTTGGTGCTGCCGCAGGATCAGAAGCTTATGATGAACCGTTAACGACACAACAAGTCGTCGATATCGCCAATATATTTATTGTTTAGTTAAAAATAAACTTAATTTTGAACCGTCCTAGCGTTATTGTGAAGGCGGTTTTTTTATGGTTTTAAAAATAAAAACTGAAAGCCTGATTTTCAGGATATAAAATATTCTTTTCAGGTATTTGGTTTTAAAATAATTAATTGTACTTTTGCATCCCCTTTATTGGGGATGGAATGTTTAATTAAAATAATATTATGGACGCATTAAGCTACAAGACAATTTCAGCTAGCAAAGCCACTGTAACTAAAGAGTGGATTGTTGTTGATGCAGAAGGTCATAACTTAGGTCGTCTTGCTTCAAAGGTTGCGATGATCTTAAGAGGTAAGTACAAGCCAAGTTACACACCGCACGTTGACTGTGGAGATAACGTAATTGTTATCAACTCAGAAAAAATTAACCTTACAGGTACAAAAATGAATGACAAAATTTACATGCGTCATACAGGTTACCCAGGAGGACAAAGAACTTTAACTGCTAAAGTATTGCAATCTAAAAACCCTGCATTATTAGTAGAAAAAGCTGTAAAAGGAATGTTACCTAAAAACAAATTAGGAGCTGAACTTTTTAGAAATCTAAATGTTGTTGTAGGTGCTGAGCATACTCACGGAGCTCAAAAACCTAGAACTGTTAACCTAAACGATCTTAAGTAATGGGAGTTATTCACAAAATCGGTAGAAGAAAAACCGCTGTTGCACGTGTATATGTTTCTGAAGGAACAGGTAAAATCACTGTAAACAAAAAAGAATTCGCAACTTACTTTCCAACTGCAACTTTACAATACAAAGTATTACAACCATTATCTATGACAGAAAATGCTAGTAACTTTGATGTAAAAGTAAACGTTTACGGAGGTGGTTCAACTGGTCAGGCAGAAGCTGTTAGAATGGCATTAGCACGTGTTATGTGTGAAGTGAACATCGAAAACAGAGCTATCCTAAAACCAGAAGGTTTATTAACAAGAGACCCAAGAATGGTTGAACGTAAGAAATTCGGTCAGAAGAAAGCTCGTAAGAGATTCCAATTCTCTAAACGTTAATATTACCTGTCTTGTTCAAATGGGACAAGACATTATCAATTATTTATTGAAATTAAAAAACACAGTTATTGTTGCTCTCCTATCGAGGTAGGATATAGTTTAGCATCTAAATGTATAAAGCCAGAGAAATCGCCATTTATACATTGCTAATCAACAGAACGTAAACTAGTACAAAAATGGCAAACAAAATAGAAGTAAAAGAATTACTAGAAGCAGGTGTTCACTTCGGACACATGACTAGAAAATGGGATCCAAACATGGCCCCTTACATTTATATGGAGCGTAATGGTATTCACATTATCAATCTATATAAAACTGCAGCTAAAATTGAAGAAGCTAATGAAGCTTTGAAAAAAATCGCTGCATCAGGTAGAAAAATCTTATTCGTAGCTACCAAAAAACAAGCTAAAGACATCGTTGCTGATAAAGCAAAGGCTGCAAACATGCCTTACATCACTGAAAGATGGCCTGGTGGAATGCTAACTAACTTCGTAACTATCAGAAAGGCAGTTAAAAAAATGTCTTCTATTGATAAAATGAAGAAAGATGGTACTTTCATGACGTTATCTAAAAAAGAGCGTTTGCAAGTTGATCGTCTACGTGCTAAATTAGAGAAAAACTTAGGTTCAATCGCTGATATGTCTAGACTACCTGCAGCATTGTTCGTAGTAGATATCAAAGCTGAACACATCGCAATAAAAGAAGCACAAAAATTAAACATTCCAGTTTTCGCAATGGTTGATACGAATTCTGACCCAAGAGAGGTTGATTACGTTATTCCTGCAAATGATGATGCTTCTAAATCAATTGACAAAATTTTATCTTTAGTGACTACTGCAGTTATCGAAGGTCTTTCTGACAGAGGTTCTGAAAAAGAAGTTGAAGTAGCTGAAGAAACTGCTCCTGCTGCTGAGGCTGAGGCTGCTCCTGCAACTGAAGAATAAATCAAATTTAAATTCCAAATTTTAAATTCTAAAATCCAAACCACAAATTAAAAACGTTATGTTGATAATTTAATAAAATTGGAGTTTAGAATTTAAAAGATGGAATTTTTACTTTTAACATTAAAATTCAAAATATTATGGCAACAATTACTGCTGCAGACGTAAATAAATTAAGACAATCTACAGGTGCCGGAATGATGGACTGTAAAAAAGCTTTAGTTGAAGCTGATGGAGATTTCGATAAAGCTATACAAGTCCTTAGAGAAAAAGGGCAAAAAGTTGCTGCTAACCGTTCTGACCGTGAGTCTTCTGAAGGAGCTGCTGTTTCTTTTGTTAATGCTGACAACACTAAAGGAGCGATCATCACTTTAAACTGCGAAACAGATTTCGTAGGTAAAAATGAGGCTTTCGTAACTTTGGCTAAAGATTTAGTAGAAAGAGCTATTAACTTCTCTTCTAAAGAAGATTTCTTAGCTTCAGATTTCAACGGAATTACTGTTGCTGAAAAATTAATCGAGCAAACTGGAGTTATCGGAGAAAAAATCGAAATCGGTGGTTTTGAAATTTTAGAAGGTGCTTTTGTTGGATCTTATGTTCACGTTAACAAAATTGCTGCATTAACTGCAATTTCTGCTGCAATTCCTAATGCTGACGTTTTAACTAAAGATGTTTCTATGCAAGTTGCTTCTATGGGAGCTGATACATTATCTTACAAAGATTTTGATCCTGCTTTCGTTGAATCTGAACTTGCTGCTCGTATTGCTGTAATCGAAAAAGATAATGAAGAAGCAAAACGTTTAGGAAAAACTTTAAAAAATGTTCCTAAATATATTTCTTACTCTCAATTAACTCCAGAAGTTTTAAAACAAGCTGAAGAAGATGCTAAAGCTGAATTAAAAGCTGAAGGTAAACCAGAGCAAATTTGGGACAAAATTATTCCAGGAAAAGTACAGCGTTTTATCTCTGACAATACTACTTTAGATCAAGAAAAAGCTTTGTTAGATCAAAACTTTATCAAAGACGATAGTAAAAAAGTTGGTGATTACGTTAAAGGATACAACGTTGAAATCACAGGTTTCAAAAGAGTTACTTTAGGTTAATATATTATTATTTCAATATAAAAAGCCCGAATATTAATTTATTCGGGCTTTTTTATTTTCAGTTTTTAACTCTCAACTGGAAAATTTCTCGCACGCATCAAAGCATCAGATTTTGGGGCATGACCTCTAAAATCCTCATACATACTTTCATTATCTACACTATTTCCAACACTTAAAACAATCTCATAAAGGCGTTCTGCCACTTTTTTATCATAAGGCCCGTCTCCTTCCAGAAAAGCTTCATAAGCATCTGCATTTATTACATCAGCCCATAAATAACTATAATATCCGGCTGCGTATCCGTCACTTGAAAAAATATGAGCAAATTGCGGAATTCTATGTCGCATCACAATCTCTGACGGCATATTAATTTCTGCCAAAACATCTTTCTCAAATTGATATGGATCAACGGTTTCAGTTGTTAAATGCAGTTTCATATCTACAAAAGAACTCGAAATGGTTTCGACAGTTGCAAAACCTTCATTAAAATTTGCCGCTTTTTCTATTCTTTCTACCAAAGATTCAGACAATGGCAGATTTGTTTTATAATGAAGTGCAAACCTGTTCAACACCTCCGGCGTTGCCAGCCAATGTTCCAGCAATTGCGAAGGAAACTCAACATAATCTCTCGCAACCGAAGTTCCCGATAAACTCGGATAAGTAACATTTGAACACAATCCGTGCAAAGCATGCCCAAATTCATGGAATAAAGTTGTGGCATCATCCCACGAAATCAATACCGGATCATCGCTATTTCCTTTTATAAAATTGCAGTTATTCGATACGATAGGCAGTACGCTTTGTTTTATTTTTTGCTGATCTCTATGCGAATTCATCCACGCTCCAGAACGCTTGCCAACACGTGCATAAGGATCAAAATACCACAGTCCGATTAATTTACCTGTATTCTTATTATTTACTTCCCAAACACGAACATCAGGATGATAAACCGGAACATCAAATAATTGTTTAAATCCTAAATTAAATAATTCACCCGCAACCCAAAACATGGCTTCACGTAAATTTTCTAACTGTAGATATTGTTTTATCTCATTTTGGTCTAAATCATATTTTGCCTTGCGGACTTTTTCTGCATAATAACGATAATCCCAAGGCTGAATTTTAAAATTCCCGCCTTCGTTATTTACCATTTCCTGCATTGCAGCAACATCATTTTTCACTTTTTCAACAGCTGGCTTCCATACAGATTCCATTAAATCCAAAGTTTTCTGTGGATCTTTAGCCATTTTATTAGACAAACTCCATTCAGCAAAATTCTTAAAACCTAATATTTTAGCTTTCTTCGCACGCAATTGTAAAATTGAAACCAGTGTTTCATTAGTATCGTTTTGATTTCTGTTATCGCCGCGTTTTACAAAAATATCAAATGCTTTTTCTCTTAAATCTCTTTGATTTGAGAAAGTCAGGAATGGTTCTATCGAAGATCTTGTGTTACCAATACTAGCCAAACTATTCAGGTTTCTTTCTTTCGCTTCGGCAATTGCTGCGTTTTTAAATTCCTCAGGTAAACCATCCAAATCATTTTCAGATTTTAATTCCAAAAACTGATCGTTTTCCTCTGCCAGTAATTTTTGGCTGAAAAAAGTAAAAAGTCCGGCAAGTTCCTGATTAATTTTGGCTACTTCCTTTTTATCTTCTTCATTTAACTCCGCTCCTTCTCGAACAAAATCACTATAATAAAGCCAAAGCAAACGCTGTTGTTCCGCATTTAACTTTTTGCTTTCCGCAGCTTTATACAGTTTTTCAATTCTCAGGAACAATTTATCGTTTTGATATAGTTTATCGCTAATCTCTGCCAGTTTTGGAGACATTTCTGTGTCAACTACATTAAATTCAGGACTGCTTAAATTTGATCTGTAAATTCCGTAAACAGCATGAATTCTATCTAATTTTTCGCCAGAAAGTTCTAAAGCAACAATCGTATTATCAAAAGTAGGTTCTTCAGCGTTGTTTGCAATTGCATCAATTTCATTTAATTTTTCCTGAATCGCAAACTCAATTGCTGGTTTAAAATCAGAGATTTTATATTTTGTAAAATCCGGAACTCCGCCATAAGCACCAGACCATTCCTGAAGTAACGGATTATTTAAATCTATTTGTGTTTTCATAATAAAGCGTATTAATAATTTTCTGTCTAGGCTATTTTCAAAAAAGAAAATATCACAGAATCTCAAAATTAACCAATCAAAAGCAAACTTCAAACGAACTCCTTAATCCATTTCGAACATTTGAAGAAATAGTTTAAATTTGAAACATCATAACCAAAATAACATGTTTAAAACCCGAAAAGAAATTGTTTTTGTAATTCTAGCAGGAATATTTATAACCAATGCCGTTGTGGCAGAACTTATTGGAGGAAAATTAATTCAGATTGGCCCTTTTGTAATGAGTATAGGAATTTTGCCCTGGCCTATTGTTTTTTTAACTACCGATTTAATTAATGAATATTTTGGCGAAAAAGGAGTCAAAAAACTCTCTTTTATAACCGCTTGCCTAATCGCATATGCTTTTTTACTTTTATTTATGGCGATTGTAATTCCCGCTGCAAAAGGAATCAGTCCGGTTAACGATCAACAATTTCAGGCCGTTTTTGGACAGAGTATGTGGATTATTTTCGGAAGTATAATTGCTTTTATGGTATCTCAGTTAATCGATGTATGGATTTTTTGGTTCTTCAAAAACAGAACCGGAGAAAAGAAAATATGGTTAAGAGCAACTGGTTCTACGGTTATTTCACAATTGTTTGATTCTTTCATTGTTCTTGGAATCGCTTTTTGGCTTCCAGGAAAAATCGATTTTGACACTTTTATTTCTTCTGGATTAATTGGATACACGTTTAAATTATCGATTGCTATTTTATTAACGCCTGCCATTTATGCCGGTCATCATTTGATAAAAAAATATTTAGACAAAGATTCTACCCATAAAGAATCATAATTAATTTATAAAAAAATGGAACCAATAAGATGCGGCTGGTGCTCAGCCAGTGATTTATATAAAAAATATCATGACGAAGAATGGGGAGTTCCCGTTTATGATGATGCATCTTTATTTGAGTTTTTAATTTTAGAAACTTTTCAGGCTGGCTTAAGCTGGATTACCATTTTAAATAAAAGAGAGAATTTCAGAAATGCTTTCGATCATTTTGATTATAAAAAAATTGCCCATTATTCTGAAGATAAAATTGAAGAATTAATGCAAAACACAGGCATTATTCGAAACGGATTAAAAATAAAAGCTGCCGTTTCAAACGCTCAGGCTTTTATGAAAGTTCAGGAAGAATTTGGAAGCTTTTCAGATTATATTTGGAAATTCACCGATGGAAAACCTATCAACAATAACCCCAAAACGTTAAAAGACGTTCCGGCCACTACTCCGCTTTCAGATGCGATCAGCAAAGATTTAAAAAAACGCGGATTCAAATTCGTAGGTTCTACCGTTATTTATGCTCACATGCAGGCAACCGGAATGGTCAATGATCATATTGAAGACTGCTGGACGAGAACAAAGTAAAAGTTTTTGTTTCAGGTTTCAAGTTTCAGGTTACGGTGCTTATCGTAATAGAAACAAAAAATTCTACCCGAATGCAACTTGAAACCTGAAACTTGAAACTTTTTTTAACTGCCAAACAAAAATTACATATATTTGCTTCACACTTTAGGGGTGTCTACAACTTGTAGGCTGAGATTTTACCCTCTGAACCTGATCTAGTTCATACTAGCGTAGGGAAAAGTAAGATGACTTCTGCACGCATTTTTATGCGTTCTTGTAGCCATTCCTAGAGTAGAGATGTACTGTAGTGCATCTTCAAAAAACTCTAAACTCAGAAGGAATGGAACTAAAAATCAATCAACAAACCAAACATTTCAATGCTGAATCGCTAAGCGTTCAATCATTGCTCGATCTCGAAATTCCGCATAAACAAAACGGAATCGCCGTTGCTATTAACAATACCGTTGTTCCAAAAACCAAATGGAACGAATTCCTCGTACAAGAAACTGACGAAATTTTGATTATTTCTGCCACGCAAGGCGGGTGAAATCCCAATTAAAAATTCCAAATTCCAATTATATATTGGACGTAGACGCACTGCTGTGCGTCTCTACGGAAAAAAATGCGTTAAAAAACAATCCATATCAACTTGAAACTTTAAACTTCAAACCTGAAACAAAAAACACGATGACAACAGAAGAACAAATATCCAGAACCCCATTTCCGAATTCTAAAAAAGTATATATAGATGGTGAAATTCATCCCATAAAAGTAGCGATGCGTGAGATTCATCTTAGCGACACCAAACTTTCAAACGGTGGAATCGAAAAAAATCCTCCCGTAACGGTTTATGATACCTCTGGACCATACACAGATCCAAATATTGAAATTGATATTAGAAAAGGATTGCCACGCTTACGCGAAAGTTGGATTCTGGATCGAAATGATGTTGAAATTCTAAACGAAATCACGTCAGATTACGGTCAAAGCCGATTGAAAGATGAAAGTCTGAATCATCTTCGTTTTGAATATTTACATCAGCCAAAAAGAGCTAAAAAAGGTGCAAACGTAACGCAATTGTATTATGCCAAACAAGGAATAATTACTCCGGAAATGGAATATATAGCGATTCGCGAAAATCAAAGAATCGAACTTTTAAACGAACAAACCAAAGCAATGCAATGCCAGCACAGCGGTCATAGCTTTGGAGCCAATACACCAAAAAGCAAAATCACTCCAGAATTCGTTCGTGCAGAAGTTGCCTGCGGAAGAGCCATAATCCCAAACAATATCAATCACCCAGAAAGCGAACCTATGATTGTAGGTCGTAATTTCTTAGTAAAAATCAACGCTAATATCGGGAACAGTGCCGTGACTTCAAGTATTGAAGAAGAAGTTGAAAAAGCCGTTTGGGCCTGTCGCTGGGGTGCTGACACCATTATGGACTTGTCAACAGGAAAAAATATTCACGAAACCAGAGAATGGATTATTCGTAATTCACCTGTTCCAATTGGAACTGTTCCTATCTATCAGGCCTTAGAAAAAGTAAAAGGAGTTGCCGAAGATTTAACTTGGGAAATTTTCCGCGATACTTTAATCGAGCAAGCAGAACAAGGTGTTTCGTATTTCACAATTCACGCTGGTGTTTTACTTCGATACATTCATTTAACTGCAAATCGTGTAACTGGAATCGTTTCTCGCGGCGGATCAATTATGGCAAAATGGTGTTTATTTCATCATAAAGAAAATTTCCTGTACACCCATTTTGAAGAAATCTGCGAAATCATGAAACAATATGATGTTGCTTTTTCTTTGGGAGATGGTTTACGTCCGGGTTCAATTGCCGATGCTAACGATGCTGCACAATTTGCTGAATTAGAAACTTTAGGAGAATTAACCAAAATTGCATGGAAACATGATGTTCAGGTTTTCATTGAAGGCCCGGGACACGTTCCGATGCATATGATTAAAGAAAACATGGACAAACAATTAGAACATTGCCATGAAGCTCCATTTTACACTTTAGGCCCTTTAACGACCGATATTGCACCGGGTTACGATCACATCACATCAGCAATTGGGGCAGCTATGATTGGCTGGTACGGCTGTGCGATGTTGTGTTATGTAACACCAAAAGAACATCTTGGTTTACCAAACAAAAAAGATGTAAAAGATGGTGTGATTACTTATAAAATTTCGGCACATGCTGCAGATTTAGCAAAAGGTCATCCGGGAGCGCAATATCGAGATAATGCTTTAAGTAAAGCTCGTTTTGAATTCCGTTGGGAAGATCAGTTTAATTTGGCTTTAGATCCAGATACAGCAAGAGAATTCCACGATGAAACACTTCCTGCAGATGGTGCAAAAGTGGCGCATTTTTGCTCCATGTGCGGACCAAAATTCTGTTCTATGAAAATATCTCAGGAAATTAGAGATGTCGCTGCTGCAGAAAAAGGAATGCAGGAGAAATCAGAGGAGTTTATTGTGCAAGGGAAAGAGATTTACATTTAGAGTTTTAGAAAATAGAAGAAAGAATAAAGAGAAAAGATATGGTTGTGATCTCTAATCCTTTTGCTGTTACAGATGAAATCAAGATAATTCATTCTTTATTTGAAGAAGGATTGTCTTTGTTTCATATTCGGAAACCTGATTTTTCTGAGTTGGAAATGGCGCAGTTTATTCATCAAATAAAACTAGAATTTAGAGATCGAATTATTTTGCACAGTCAACATTTATTGGCAAAAGATTTTGGGATTAACAGAATTCATTTTTCTGAAAAAGAAAGAAAAGAGTCTAACAATCTTCCTGCAAGGTTTCAAAAACCTTGTAGGTATAAATACGAATCAATTTCAACATCAACACATTCGATAGAAGATTTTAATTCTCTGGAAAATGATTTTGATTACGCCTTTCTAAGTCCTGTTTTTAAAAGTATTTCAAAGGAAAATTATGATCCAAAAACAGATCTTTTTGAAGCATTAAAATCTAGAACAAATTATAAAACAAAAGTGATTGCTTTAGGCGGAATCAATTCTCAAAACATTCAAAAAACAATGGAAAATGGATTTGATAATATCGCGCTTTTAGGAACTATTTGGAATAATGAAAACCCAATAAAACAATTTAAATTATGTCAGCAAATCGTCCTTTCGTACTTACAATCGCAGGTTTAGATCCGTCTGGCGGCGCTGGTCTTTTGGCAGATGCCAAAACTTTCGAACAGCATAAAGTAACTGGTTTTGCCATTGCTACAGCAAATACGATTCAGACCGAAAATACATTTTATGAGATTCAGTGGACAGATTTGAGTTTTGTTATTCGTTCAATCGAAACGCTTTTTTTAAATTATAAAATTAGTGCCGTTAAAATTGGGATTGTTTCTTCTTTATATGATTTAAGCCGAATTGTTTCGACGATAAAAATGCTGTCTCCTTCAACTAAAATTGTTTGGGATCCTGTTCTTAGATCGACAACAAAATTTGAATTTTTGACCATTAAAGATTATTCTGATTTACATAAAATCTTGTCTAAAATTGATTTGATTACACCTAATTACAATGAAATTGAGATTTTATTTCCGGGGTTTATTTCAAAGAATCTTCGTCCGAAAAATGAGATTTCAACAAATATTTTATTAAAAGGCGGACATAACAAATCAGCTATAGGAACTGATCTTTTATTTCTTAAAAATGAAGTTTTGGATTTGCTTCCAACCAATAAAAAATGCTTTGAAAAACACGGTTCAGGCTGTGTACTTTCTTCTGCAATTGCTTCCAATTTAGCCTTAAATCAAAATATAACAGAAGCCTCCAAAAATGCCAAAATATATATCGAAAACTACCTGAGTTCAAGTTCAACATTAATTGGATATCACTATGTATAACAAATTGCAATACATTTCACAAGGCGAAACCAGCAAAGACCAATTGTACAATATTCATCAGGCTCTGGATGCTGGCTGTAAATGGGTCCAAATGCGTTTTAAAAATCAAACTAGCAAAGAAACATTTGCTTTAGCAGAGAAGGTAAAACCTTTATGCGAAGAGTATCTGGCTAATTTTATTATAAATGATGATCTGCAGATTGCTGAGCAGATTGCTGCTGATGGGGTTCATTTAGGATTAACCGATATGAAAATCGATGAAGCGAGAGCCATTTTAGGAGCAACCAAAATTATTGGAGGAACAGCTAATACTTTTGAAGACATCCAAAATCATGTCAAAAATGGTTGTGATTATATTGGTTTAGGCCCTTTTCGATTTACGGTTACAAAAGAAAAACTAAGTCCAATTTTAGGATTATCGGGATATTTCGAAATTCTTCAAAAAATGAAAAAAGATAAAATCGAAATTCCTGTTTATGCTATTGGAGGTATTACATTAAAAGATGTGAGTCCGTTAATGGAAACCGGAATTCACGGAATTGCCGTTTCTGGAATCATTACAGAAAGTGCAGAGAAAAAAATACTAATTAAACAATTAAAGGAAAAATTATATGCAAACGTCATTGTTTAATATTGGAGACAAAAGCTTCAAATCCCGTTTGTTTTTAGGAACAGGGAAATTTGGTTCAAATAAAGAAATGGAAGAAGCTATTTTAGCTTCAGAAAGTGAATTGGTTACCGTTGCTTTAAAACGCATCGATTTAGAAACTGAAACCGATGCGATTCTTTCGCATTTACAACATCCAAATATCAATTTATTACCAAATACTTCCGGAGCAAGAAATGCAAAAGAGGCTGTTTTTGCTGCTCAATTAGCTCGTGAAGCATTAGAAACGAATTGGGTAAAACTGGAAATTCATCCAGATCCAAAGTATTTAATGCCAGATCCTATTGAAACTTTAAAGGCTACGGAAGAATTAGCCAAACTTGGTTTTTTTGTTCTTCCTTATATTCACGCTGATCCTGTTTTATGCAAACACTTAGAAAGTGCGGGAACAACTGCCGTGATGCCTTTGGGATCACCAATTGGAAGCAATAAAGGTTTAAAAACTATTGATTTTCTAGAAATTATAATTGAACAAAGCAACGTTCCGGTTATTGTAGATGCCGGAATCGGCGCTCCATCTGACGCTGCGAAAGCAATGGAAATTGGCGCCGATGCTGTTTTGATTAATACTGCAATTGCCGTTACCGGAAATCCAAAATTAATGGCCGAAGCTTTCAAAGAAGCTGTAATAGCAGGTCGAAAAGCTTTTGAAGCTAGAATTGCTAATCAGCAAAATTATGCTGTGGCTTCAAGTCCTTTGACTTCATTTCTTTATGAATAAAGTTTTGTTTCACGCAGATTTTGCAGATTTAGGCAGATTTAATATAGATTAATTTATTGTTTATCTGTAAAGTTTTCGTGTAAACGATTTATTTAAAAAAGAAAGAAAATTCTTTAATTTTGAATTGAATTAAAAATTAAAGAATTAAGATGACTGAAAATGAAATATCGTATTTAGTGCGAGGAGCAATTTTTAAAGTATATAATAATTTAGGTCCTGGATTATTTGAGTCTGTTTATGAAAGTGCCTTGTTTTATGAGCTAGAAAAATTAGAGCTAAATGTTAAAAACCAAGTCGAAATAATTATTAATTATGAAGAAATAATATTAGACGCCGCTTTTAGACTCGATTTGTTAGTCGAAGATAAAGTAATAATTGAATTAAAATCTGTCGAAGAATTAGCACCAATACATTATAAGCAAATTGCAACCTATCTCCGACTAACTAATATAAAATTAGGCTTACTTGTAAATTTTAACACCCTTAATATCTTAAATGATATAAAAAGAGTTGCCAATAAAATATAAAAAAGAATAAAGAATATCAATAAATAAAAATCAAATTTAATCTGCCTAAATCTGCAAAATCTGCGTGAAATAAAACAATCCAATGAGTACATTTAAATCAATTTTTGAGCAATATAATTGGGATAAAATCCAATCCAGAATATACCAAACCACATCAAAAGATGTCGCGCGAACTTTGGCTAAAACCAAACTCAATCTCGATGATTTTTTGGTTTTGATCTCTCCCATTGCTCAAAATTATCTGGAAGAAATGGCACAAAAATGCCATGAAATCACCAAAAAACGTTTCGGGAAAACGATCCAAATGTATGCACCGCTTTATTTAAGCAACGAATGCCAAAATATCTGTACGTACTGCGGTTTTAGTTTAGACAATAAAATCAAACGAAAAACACTCTCTGATGCTGAAATAAAACTCGAAGTTGAAGCCTTAAAAAATACAGGTTTTGATCATGTTTTATTGGTTACGGGCGAAGCAAATTATACCGTCAATATCAATTATTTTCTCAATGCAATTGCTTTAATTCGCGAAGAGTTTTCGATTATTTCTGTTGAAGTTCAGCCGCTTTCTACGGAAGATTATGAACGTTTACACGAAGCCGGAGTATATTCGGTTTTAGTTTATCAGGAAACGTATCATCAGGAAGTTTATAAAAAGTATCATACAAAGGGCAAGAAATCAAATTTTGATTATAGGCTTGAAACTCCAGATCGAATTGGTATAGCAGGAATTCATAAAATCGGCCTAGGCGTTTTATTAGGCTTAGAAGACTGGCGAACTGATAGTTTCTTTAATGCGTTGCATTTAGATTATCTTCAAAAAAAATACTGGCAGACAAAATATTCGGTTTCCTTTCCACGCCTCCGTCCCGCCGAAGGAATTATCGAACCCAATTTTATTATGGATGATAAAGATTTGACACAATTAATCTGTGCTTATCGTTTGTGGAATGAAGATCTCGAAATTTCGATTTCAACCAGAGAAAACGAAAAATTCAGAAACAATATAATTCCAATTGGAGTTACCAGTATGAGTGCAGGTTCAAAAACAAATCCGGGTGGTTATGTGGTTGATCCGCAGTCTTTGGAACAATTCGAAATCAGCGATGAACGTTCGGCAGAAGAAATTTCAAAAATTATAAAAGATGCAGGATATGAACCGGTTTGGAAGGATTGGAGCAAAAGCTTTATTTAAAATTCCAATATTTTAAATCCCAAATTCCAATCTAAAATCTAAAATCAACAATCTAAAATTGCAAAGTGAGTATTATCAAAGAATTCCTCCGTTACAACAGACAAACTATTCTTCCTGAAATTGGTGATGAAGGTCAGGAAAAATTAAAAAAAGCACGGGTTTTAGTAATTGGCGCAGGCGGTTTGGGCTGCCCGATTTTACAATACATTGCAACTGCCGGAGTTGGTTTTATCGGAATCATGGATTTTGATACGATTGAAATTCATAATCTGCACAGACAGATTTTATATACCGAAAATGAAATTGGTCAGTTTAAAGCAATTGTGGCTAAAAATGTTGTTTCAAAGCTGAATCCGTTAATTGAAGTTGAAGCAATTCAGGAAAAATTAACTTCTCAAAATGCCTCAAAAATTATACAGCAATATGATATTATTGTGGATGGCTCAGATAATTTCACAACACGTTATTTGGTAAACGACACTTGTGTTGATTTAAACAAACCTTTAGTTTACGGAAGTATCTTAAAATTTGAAGGGCAAATTGCTGTTTTCAATCATAACGGAAGTAAAAACCTGCGGGATTTATTTCCAGAAATGCCCGATCCAAAAGATGTTCCAAATTGTGATTTAAATGGTGTTTTGGGAACTTTACCCGGAATTATTGGGAATATGATGGCGCACGAAACACTTAAATTAATTTTAGAATTACCTGCTTTAAAAAATGAATTAGTTCTTTTTAATACGCTAAACTGGAATTTTACAAAGCTGAATTTCTAGAAAATAAGCGCATCGCCAACTTTAATATTTCCAGAATTTAAACTCACGATATTAGTCCCAAATAAAACAGAGTTATTTACATTTCTGTATTTACTTAAAGTTTTTAAAGGCTCTTTTTTTAATTTACCATTTTCTGGATCATTATTAACCATAATGCATCTACCGCAAGGTTTTACGTTTTTAAATTGAACTTCTCCAATCTTAAAAGTATTAAAATCGTCTTCTTCATGTTCGCTTTGACTGCTGATTACAATATTTGGGCGAAACCTTTTTATGGTAATTTTTTCATTGAGTTTATCATTCAAAAAATCCAGGCTTTTTGATCCAATTAATAAATAAGGATAGCCGTCGGCCAGACTTACATTGAAAGTTTCTTTTAATCTGGAACTTTCATGTTTGCGGCTTCCAATTTTTATGATTTTGACCAATTTACATTCAAAACCCAAGTGCTGGCTAAACCATTTTGAAGTGGCATGATTTACCTCAACAACTTCACTTTTATCATCCCAAACATTCACTTTTATAGCGTTCTCTAAATGTTCGTTTATAGAAAATTCGTGTTTTTGATCCTGAAAAGTAATACTGATTTTTCCATCTGATATTTGTGGATAAAACTGACTCATTATGCGATGTTCTCTTTGTGTTAGCATTTGATTTTCACCATCAATTAACATCCATCTACGGTCATTTTCAAATCCCATTTCTTCGGCCTGAGCAGATTGAAGACTAATTCCTGCTAAGCTTTTTATCGGATAAATATAAATTTCTTTTACAACATGAACTGCACTCATTTTTATTTACTTTTTAAAATGGACATAAATTCGTCACGATCAATTTCGCGACAGCCTAAACTATCTAAATGCGGATTGTAAACCTGACAGTCTAATAATTTGTAATTCTCTTTTTTTAAATGATTTACTAAATATATAAACCCCACTTTTGAAGCATTTGATACTTTAGAAAACATACTTTCGCCACAAAAAACATGTCCTAAATCTATTCCGTACAAACCGCCAACTAAAACCTCATCCTGCCAAACCTCAACAGATTTTGCAATTCCCTCTTTATGGAGCTCACAATATGCTTCGAGCATTTCATCAGAAATCCAGGTTCCGTCCTGACCGTCGCGTTTTATTTGCTGGCAATTCAAAATTACATCTTTAAAACTTTTATTGAAAGTAACTTTAAATTGATTTCGATTCAGGATATTTCGCATGCTTTTTGAAACGATTAATTCCTCTAAAAACAATACCATTCGAGGATCTGGCGCCCACCAAAGAATAGGTTCTCCTTCATTAAACCAAGGAAAAATACCGTTTTTATAAGCTAGTTTTAATCTCTCTGGGTTTAAATCACCGCCAATTGCCAGAATGCCTTCTTCATCGGCATCTGAAACTGGAGGGAAAAATAAATCTTCGAATAAATAATACATTTTAATAATCAATTTTTAAAATTCCAAATTCCAATTCTTGTCATTTCTCCCTTCGGTCGAAATGACAAAACGAACGCAAAAATAAAATTCCAAATCCCAAATTCACGCGAATGAATTGGAATTTGGAATTTATGTTTTGAAATTTAAACTTTCTTAGAACGGTAAATCGTCTGGTTCGTCTTCGTTTAAATTTGTAGCTGGAGCAAAAGCTTCTGCAGCAGGAACTGACGGTGTTTGTGCAGGACCTTCTGGCGCCATTCTTTCGATTCTCCAACCTTGAATACTATTGAAATATCTAGTTTCTCCTTGTGGATTAACCCATTCTCTTCCTCTTAAATTGATAGAAACTTTTACTGCCTCTCCTTGTTTATAGCTGCTCAATAAATCGCATTTATCTTGTGTAAATTCGATTAAAATGTGTTGTGGATACTGCTCATCTGTAGTAACTACTAATTCTCTTTTTTTGAATGAAGCACTAACTTGCTGTTCAGGATTAACCACTTTTACTTTTCCTATAACTTCCATCTTCGTCTATAATTAATTATTGTTTCTATTCTTATTTTTTAGCTAAAAGCACTTTCCAAGCCGATTCTATATCATCATTATTCAGATATTTTTTGGCTTCTAAGTGTACTTTTTCCTGATCATCTGAGCTTAAAACTCCTTTCACAGAAAAATTTTCCTTCACAAATATACTAACTTCTTCGCTTGTAGGCAAGGCTTCAATATTTCCTAATTTTCCGAGGTCATTCCCATTAAACACAGGACTTTCCTTGATAAAATTAGGTATTACGTCAACACCAACACCTAAAGTTGTCAGTGGTTTTGGCACTTCAAAAAGCCCTTCATTCGATCTTGAATACCAATTTCCCCCAAGTCTTGAAACCAAATCTATTTTATGCTGATCGATTGCTCCATTTTCATCTAAAATTGATTCGTGAATATGCATTTTTACTACTTCACATAAAATCAGATTTCCTGCCCCTCCTTCTGTTCCTAACGGAATAATCTGCGTTATCTTGCATTCAAACTGAACTGGAGATTCTTTTACGCGATACGGTTTTACCAAATCTGATGGAATCTGCGTTAAACCTGCTTTAATAAATTCGTTTATGCCTTCTCCATATTCTGTACTTGCTAACGAAGTCTGCTGTACCAAATCGTAATTTACAACATTTATAACAACTTCTCTTGTTGCTTCGGCATTAATTAAAGTATGTTTTACTGTATTATCGCGTACACGTCTTGATGGCGAAAAAACCAGAATTGGCGGATTAGCACTAAAAACATTAAAGAAACTAAATGGCGACAAATTTGGAATTCCTTTTTCGCTTATTGTACTTGCAAAAGCAATTGGTCTTGGCCCCACCGAACTTTGCAGATAAGCGTGCAGCTGCGGCGTTGTAATTTCTTTTGGATTGATGCTAATCATAATTTTCTAGTTTAACCGAACCTCATTTCGGTCGTACAAAAGTAGAGAAATCGTTCAATTCATGGAAATAGTTTTTGAAGATAAAACCAAAAAAACTTTTAAAGCCCCGCAAAATATAAAATGTGTTAATTTCGTTATATTTATACCTCAAAAATTAATTTATGCGTTTTTCTGAAAGTAGAAATACAACTCGCTGGGTCATCATTATTATTTCCTTTTCAATCATTACTTTGATTCTTTGGAATACTTATACTTTTTTCCAGATTTTTAAAAATGAAGAACGCTTGAAAATGAACCTTTTTGCGAATGCGCAAATTACAATTGTTAATGCAGACGAAAATACCGATGTAGATCTTCCGCTTCAAATTTTCAGCAACAATACTTCAATTCCTGCCGTAGTAATGCTTTATGGTAACGTTGTGAGTTCAAAAAACGTTCCTGACGATATTCTTAATGACAAGAAAAAATTAAAAAAATTCCTGAAAAATTTAAAGAATGAAAATGAACCCATAACGTTTGAATATGCTCCAGGAAAATATCAGCATTTGTATTATGGTAATTCAGAATTGCTCAATAAACTAAAATATTATCCAATTGCCTTATTGTTGATTATATTTTTATTTGTTGCTTTAATTTATAATTTTTACAAAAGCACCAAAATGGCGACACAGAACAAATTGTGGGCGGGAATGGCAAAAGAAACAGCACATCAAATTGGAACGCCGCTTTCCTCTTTAATTGGATGGGTTGAGATTTTAAAAACCGAAGAAATTGATCCATCTATAACATTGGAAATAGAAAAAGATATTGATCGATTACAAACGATTACGGATCGTTTTTCTAAAATTGGTTCTATTCCTGTTTTGGAACCTTATGATATTGTCAGCGAAACTTTAAATACTTACGAATATCTACAATCTCGTTTTTCTAAACAAGTTTCATTTTCTTATCAAGCTCCCGAAAAATTGATTTTTACTTTAATTAATCCAACGCTTCACAGCTGGACGATTGAAAACCTGATCAAAAATGCGATTGATGCCATGAAAGGAAAAGGAAGTTTAGAACTTTCGATTGAGCAGGATTCTCATCATGTAAAAATAAATGTGAAAGATTCTGGAAGCGGAATTCAAAAAAAACAATTCAAAACTATTTTCGAACCTGGTTTTACAACAAAAAAACGCGGCTGGGGATTAGGACTTTCTTTAACGAAAAGAATTGTTGAAGAATATCACAATGGAAATATTAAGGTTTTACATTCTGAAATTGGAAAAGGAACTACTTTTCAAATCAGTTATAAAATAGTTGATCCTCTTTAAAAAAAGAAATAAAAAAAACACCAACTCATATTCTAAATTGGTGTTTTTTTTTGCATTGACAAGACTTCGACTTCGCTCAGTCTGACAGTTATCGTTTAAAGATTTGCCTGAATATTTTTTGCTAAAGCTTCAAATTCATCTTTTGAAAGAGAAACTTTATTTTGAAAACGCATTTCATCCATATGGTTTAGCGGAATCAAATGTACGTGTGCGTGAGGAACTTCTAAACCTACAACTGCAATTCCGATTCTTTTGCAGGGAACCGTTTTTTCAAGTGCAGCGGCAACTTTTTTAGAAAACTTCATCAAACCTAAATACAGTTCGTCATCCATATCAAAAATCTTATCGATTTCTTGTTTCGGAATACAAAGTGTGTGTCCTTTAGCATTTGGATTTACATCTAAAAAAGCTAAAAAATTATCATCTTCAGCAATTTTATATGCAGGAATTTCTCCGTTTACTATTTTAGTGAATATAGATGCCATTTTTGTTTATTCGTTTATTTGGTTAATCGTTTAACTGATTGAACTTTTAAAATCTTAATAGTGGGATTGCTTCGTTCCTCGCAATGACTTAGTCTCTTGAGATTTCCAGAATTTCAAATTTCAAAACACCGTTTGGTACTGTAATTTCAGCTACTTCACCAACCGATTTTCCTAGTAAACCTTTTCCAATAGGAGAAGTTACAGAAATTTTTCCTGTTTTTAAATCTGCTTCACTTTCTGCAACAAGTGTATATTTCATTTCCATTCCGTTGCCTTGGTTTTTAATTTTTACATTAGAAAGCACCAAAACTTTCGAAACATCTAATTGTGATTCGTCGATTAATCTTGCGTTAGAATATACTTCTTCTAATTTAGCAATTCTCATTTCTAATAAACCCTGCGCTTCTTTTGCGGCATCATATTCGGCGTTTTCAGATAAATCGCCTTTGTCTCTTGCCTCTGCTATATCTTGAGATGCCTTAGGACGCATTACACTTTTTAAATGCTCTAATTCATCTTTCAATTTTTTTAATCCCTCTGCGGTATAATAAGATACTTTACTCATAACTTCATCGTTTACATAAATAGAAAAAATCCCATCGGGACGGGATTTTGTATTACAAATATACTATTATTTTTAATAGTACATAATTATATGTTAATCATATAAAAATCAAATCTAAATAAATTATTTTTGTTTAACTAATTCTTATTAAAATAATGAAAAAAATCTGGCTCTTAATTCTTTTCGTTTCTGTGCTTGTCGCATGCAGCGACAGCGAACGCAGTAATAAAAATCCTTACATACCTAATTACACCGTTAATTTGTCTGTAGACATGAACCTGCCTGCTTATTCTAATCTTAAATTTGTAAGTAATGCTGTTATTGTTCCTAATTACGGAGCAAAAGGAATTATTATTTTTAACGCAGGAAGCGGTTATAATGCATTTGATGCAGCATGTCCAAATCAGGAATTAACTTCTTGCGCTGCAATGACAATTGATGGTATAAATGCCGTGTGTTCGTGTGATAAAACTTCTTACAGTTTGTTTACCGGACTTGGAGGAAAAGAATATCCGCTAAAACAATATAAAGTCCAGGTAACCGGAACTGTGATTCACGTTTACAACTAGAAATAAAAAAAGCCTAAAGTTTTTATTGATTAGCAGGCTTTTTTATTTTTTAGAATTTCAATGTTAATCCCGCTAAGAAATTGATTCCTGCCTGCGGATAGTAATAGGGATAAATATCCCACATGGCTCCGTTTGAAACATATTTTTTGTCTAAAATATTATTTACCAAACCTGTTATTGTAATTGATTTAAAGATTGACTTTGGTTTTATTTCATAAGAAACATTCAAATCGTTTACAAAATAATCAGCCAGTTTAGCTTCTGGCAATTCGATATTATTCATGTATTGTTCGCCAACATATTTTTGCAATAACGAAATATGCAAACTCTTAATTGGACTGTACACAATTATATTTCCTGCAATAACTTCTGGAGAATAGGCAATTTTAGTTGTTCCGTAATATTGTCCTTCAACTGCAAGATCCACATTTTTATTACTGCTAAGCGTAAAATTTGGTCTAAGAATAAATTTGTCTGAAAGCGAAATTGTCGCATCAAATTCAAAACCTAAACGGTAGCTTTTTTCAGTATTAGCACGAATTGGTGCTCCAACGTCGTCTAATCTTCCGGTTAAAATCAATTGGTCTTTGTAACCCATGTAGTAGAAATTCGAATTCAACTGAAATTTCTCTGAATTAAATCTCCAGCCTAATTCAAAATCATTTAGTTTTTCCGGTTTTACATTTCCGCCTTCGTAATCCGTTCTGTTTGGTTCACGATTCGCACGCGCGTATGAAAAATACAGGGTGCTTTTTTGATTGATTTCGTAGTTCAAACCCGCTTTTGGATTAAAGAAATTAAAGGTATCATCCACTAACCCAGTTTCAGGACTATCTGCTTTATATTCTACTCTTCTATATTGCAAATCACCATAAAAGCTTAATTTTTCTGTAAACTGATAATTTGCTTTTGCGAAGATATTTCCATCTGTTTTTGTAGAAAAATCATCATAATAATGATCTCCCAATTCTGACTGTGAAGCGTTTCTTGCCCAGATTACTTTTCCGTAATGATCTCCTTCGTATTTGTTCCAGCCACCACCAAGAATAACATCTAGTTTTTCATCTTTATATTTTGCTGAAAATGTAGTGCCGTAAAAATCATTATCTAACCATTTTTGACGTACCAAATCTGTGGTTGTAATTGCTCCAACAGGATTCAAATTATAATCAGCCATATCGGCATCTTCTTTATAATTTTCATAGTAACCCTGCCCTTTTGTATAATGCAAAGCTAAATTAGTACTCCATTTATCAGAGAAAGATTCGCTCCAGTGTAACTGATAATGATCTTGTTTATAATTGTCAGTTTCATTGTCATAAAAACGCACATTTCCTGCTTCATCTGTATACATTCCTGCAGAGTTAAAAGTACGGTCTGAATTTAAAGTTGCAGCATCGATTCCGTTCCAGGATTGGTATGTTTTTTCTGTTCCGCCAAAAACCAAAGCTTTGATTAAAGTTGTTTTTCCAACATAAGTTCCTTGCAAGAAATAAGATTTCAAGTCAGAACTCGCTCTGTCAACATAACCATCAGATTTAATTCTGGACAAACGTCCTGCCAATTCAAAATGATCATTTAACAGACCGGTGCTGAATTTTACTGTTTCTTTTTGAGAATTAAAACTTCCAAACGAGCCTGAGACTTCTCCAGTTGGTTTAGATGCATAACTATCTGTCAGCATATTCAAACTTGCTCCAAAAGCTCCAGAACCATTAGTAGAAGTTCCTACTCCACGCTGCAATTGCAAGCTTTCTACAGAAGAAGCAAAATCGGGCATGTTTACCCAAAAAGTTCCCTGGCTTTCTGCATCGTTATATGGAATCCCGTTAATAGTCACGTTTACCCTTGTAGCATCGCTTCCGCGGACACGGATTCCGGTGTAACCAATTCCTCCTCCTGCATCCGAAGTTGTAACAACAGATGGAAGATAATTCATTAAAACGGGAATATCCTGTCCAAGATTTCTAAATTTAATTTCCTTTTTATCCATATTACTAAACGTAACCGGAGTTTTACTCGTAACACGAACTGCTGAAACTAAAACATTATCAAGCTGATTTACTTGAGTTGAGTCTTGTTCCTGTCCGAAAGAGAATACAGCAAAGAAAATAGAGAACAGAGTAAAGAAAATAGATTTTTGGTTCAACTTAGAACCTTTGTAACTTAATACCTTAGTACCTTCAAAAATAGTTTTCATTCGTAAAGAATTACGAATAAAAGGGGGAATTATTCTTTTGTTAAATTAATAAATGTGTTTCACGACAAAACAACGTATTCACACTGAAATTGTCGTTTTTCCCTTAGCAACATTACTCGCTCAGGTTCTTTGGGTATGATCTCAGCTCGTTATTTAGAGCACCCCTTTGAGACAGTGCAAATTTAGTGTTAAAATATTTAAAACTCCAAAAAAGAAATTCCAAATCCCAAAAAACTCACTTTTAGTTAGTCTCTTTGGAATTTGGACTCGAGCGATAGCGAACAGGCGAAGCAATTTAAAAAATTGGAATTTTATTCCAAGTTAGGTTTTCTCCTTGATTGTTTTATTTCAGAAATATTCTTTTTGTCTTTAATCCTTTTTTTGATTACCGATTTTGGAATCTTTGTAGCTTTTCTAACTTTGGGTACAAACAAACCTTTTTTAATAATTTCTAAAAAACGTTTTATAACTATTTCTTTGTTTTTAAGCTGGCTTCTGTCTTCGTCGCAATTTAAAATTAAGATATTTTCGGTTGTTAAACGAGCAGCAATATTAGTTTGTAAAAGCAGTTTTTCATCCTCAGACAAAACTTGTGATGCATTTAAATCAAAAGACAAAACCACTTTTGAAGAAACCTTGTTCACATTTTGTCCGCCCGCTCCACTGCTTCTAACGGCTTTAAAATTTAACTCTGATATGATTTTCTCGTTATCCATTATTGTGGCTGGTGTGCCGGTTTTAATAAATCGTTTACGGTTTTCACCGGATTAAAAGTAATTAAAGGAACTGCCACAAAAACGGTTAACCAATTTGCCATTGAACCATTCCATAATCCCGGAAGTTCATAGCTTTTTACTGGTTTTCCTTCAACGCTTTTTTCGACAATAAATCCTGATTTTTGATCTACAAATTGTTTCAGATCAAATTTTTCACCTTTATAATTCTTAATTCCGCAAACCAAATCAACTGGATTAAAGTGGGTTGCTTCTTCTAAAATTTCAAGTTGTTTTTTATTAGCAAGATCAACTTGAGAAGTTTCTACAATTTGCAAAGAAGTTTCTCCTTTTTCATTCATCACCCAAAACGGCCCGCCGCCTGGTTCTCCTTCATTACGAACCATTCCGCAAACTCTAATAGGTCTGTCTAATAGGTCTTTAATTTTTGCAATTTTATTTTCAAAAGTGAATTTATTAAAATCTTTAGTCATTTTAACATTCAGTTTTTGAATTAAAAACTCCACAATTTCAGGAAGATCATTTTCGCTTATTTGCTGTTTTTCAATAGATTTTAAATATCCAAATACCTTTTGCTGTACGGCAATTAATATACCTCCTAATGCCTTTTTGTATAATGTTATTTGATCAATATGATTTTGAATTACATTATCGATGTTTTTAATAAAAATGATATCTGAATCAAGATTATTTAAATTCTCAATTAAAGCACCGTGTCCGCCTGGTCTAAAAATTAGATTGCCATCTGCGTTTCTGATAATTTTATTTTTTGCATCAACATTAATAGAATCTGTACTTTTATTTTGATAAGAATATCCAATATTAATTTTTATGCCTGAAGGCTTTTCTATTTTCTCTCTAACCTCATCAACCGATTTTTCAAACAAATCCTGATGTATTTCTGAAACTGTAAAATGCAGATTTGAAACATTTTCTGATGTCGCATAATGTACACATTCATTCAAATGTTCTTCTATTGGGTTTGCAATGTGCGTTTTATATAAATGAAATGGCAACACTGCTTTTGGCTTATTTGCTGAATTATAATAATCAGGAGACAAGAGCAATTTTATAAAGTAATAATTTTTATAATCTCTTTCTAAAGTTTCAAAATCAGTATAAATTTCTTTAAGCTTTTCATGAACTGTTTCAAAAAAAGGAAACTTATCCATTCCAATAATAAAAATGGCAAGTTCTTTATCTTTTTTTCTGTTTAGATAAGCGTTTATCGTTTCTTTTTCGATATCAAAATCATTCAAAAAAGCACTTAAAAACTTAAACATTCTGGTTGCAGCGCCAGATGCGGGAACAAACTTTTTAATTTTCAATTTTTCTTTCTGATCATCAAAAAAAGAAGCTTTTTTTTCAAAATCAGCTTCTGACAAGCTTAAGATTCCATTGTTTACGGTTGCCGGACTAATCAGATTACTTTTTGCTATTCCTTTCTTAAATATTTTTAATTGTTTTAAAATATTTTCAAATGGGATACCATGATTATAAATTTCAACGAAATCTTCAGATGATAGTCCTTTTTCTTTTAAAGTTCCCAAAGCATCAACAATCGTTTTGGCTTTTGATAAACGGCTTTCTTTATCGCCCGAAAGTGTTATAAAAGGTTTTTTAGTATTTATTAAAGCTTGTTTAAAAACAGAGAATACGGTTTCCCTTCCTTCCGGAGTATCTCTAATATCATCTTTCTCCCAAGGAACATCAATATCTGTCAGGAAAAATAAATCATATTCATGTTCTAGTGCCGCTTCGTTTAAAAGTGGGTCGCAAAAACCATAATATACTTCAGAAAAAACTTTGGTAACCATTAAATTGGTATCGCAAAACAAGTATTTATTTGCTGCAGCAAGTTTTTCATTTTCTAATGCTGTCTGCCCGTAAGCAATAGGCATCATATCATCAGCAGTACAAATATGCTGATTTTCTTCCCATTTTTCCTGCAGATAATCGCGTGCAAATTCCGGAACCCATTCGGTTTCATAATAATCTGCAAGCTGTTTTGCTAAAGTTGTTTTACCTGTACTTTCAGGTCCAAATAAAGCAATTTTTATTATTGTTGTTTTTTGCTGTCTAAGATCTTTTTCCATTCTAAATAAGCTGAAATAGCCAAAATTGTAAAAATTAAATACTGAAGTGACAGCATCCCTAAGCCGCGATAAGCATAAAGAGGCACTACAATAATATCACCGATAATCCAAAGTGTCCAGTTTTCGATTTTTTTCCTTGCCATATACCACATTCCCGCAAAAAATATCCCAGACGATATCATATCGACATAATTGTCATTGTGTATTTCGTAATCGAAATATTTATAAATCCCGAAAACTACGAAAATGGTCACGAAAAACAATAAAACCCCGATTATTTTTTCATTAAAATTTGTTCTTGTAATGGGCAGGTTATCTTCAACCGTTCCGCCTTTTGCCCAAACATACCAGCCATAAATGCTCATAATCGAGAAATAGGCATTGATAATCATATCACCAATATAACCGGCGACATATAAAAGATATACTGAAATTACGGTGGCAATTAAACCAGTTGGGTAAACCCAGATGTTTTCTTTTTTAGCAAACCAAACACTTAAAATTCCAAAAACAAAGACCAAAAACTCCAAAGCAATATGCCATAATGGAGCATTTTTATAACTATCAAGAAAAAAGTCAATCATTTTTGTGGTATTTGTGGCTGTTAAATTTTATTTATGAATCAAAAAAATGACTGTCGTTTTCAAAAGCAGTTCCAATAACTACTAAATCTGCACCAGCATTATATGCCTTTTTAATTCCGTGCAAATCTACAATTCCTCCTCCAACAATTACAGGAATTTCTATGTTTTGAGCAATTAATGAGATCATTTCCAGCGGCACCGCTTTTTTTGCTCCGCTTCCTGCTTCTAAATAAATTAATTTGTTTCCGAGCATTTCGCCAGCCTGAGCTGTTGCTAAAGCCAAATCAAAATTTTCGCGGTTAAGTGGTTCTGTTTTACTAACGCGGGCAACTGCGGTTTCATTGCCGCTTTCGATTAAAATATATCCTGTTGAGATAACTTCAAGCTTTGTTTTTTTGAGAATTGGCGCTGCTTGAACCTGATATTCAATTAAATAATCCGGATTTCGACCCGATAATAGAGAAAGAAACAATATAGCATCGGCTTGCGGAGAAATCTGCGACGGATCACCCGGAAAAATTATAACAGGCAGATTTGTCTTTTGTTTTAACTGTGTAATTAAATCTTCTAAAATGGTACTTTGAACAATACTTCCGCCCACAAAAATATGTGTTGCAGGAGATTGGTTTATTTTAAGTAATAGATGGTCTAAATTTTCCCAAACAATTTTATCAGGATCCAGAAGAATGGCCAATAGTTTTTGCCTGTTTTTCTTAGCATCTAAAATTTGTTGGTGAATCGTGCGTATTTTTTGCTCCATAACGGCAGTAAAAGTAAAAAGTTTTTAACGTAGAAGAACTATTTTGAATGAATTATATTTGTAAAGTCTCTGTTAACATCCAAAGGAAACAAATATGATCGCAACTGAATTATTAGAAAAATATGGCGCCTTGAAAAAGTCTTTTGAAAAAAGTGAAATCATTTTTGAAGAAGGAAATCTGCCAACGCATTATTATCAGATAATTTCGGGCGAAATTAAAATGAGTAATTACAATGATGACGGACGCGAATTTATTCAGGGCATTTTTTATAAAGATCAATCTTTTGGAGAACCTCCTTTATTTTTAAACCAAAAATATCCTGCCAATTCTATTGCGGTTGAAGACAGTCAGATTTTGCTGCTTCCTAAATCAACCTTTTTGAAACTGCTGGAAGAAAACCCTGCAATAAGCATTAAAATAATCGAAAATCTCGCGCAGCGTTTGTATTATAAATCGGTTATGGCTGCCGAAATTTCTACACACGAACCTGAACATCGTGTATTAAAACTAATTGATCACGGAATCGCTTATTTCAATTTTAAAAAAGATGCGAACGGCTATTTAATAAATTTTACCAGACAGCAAATTGGCGACTTAACAGGTTTACGTGTTGAAACCGTTATTAGAGCTATTAAAGCTTTGGAAAAAAAAGGCGAATTGAAGATTATTAACCGAAAAGTATACCGATAAAATAATTCCTGTTTTATGATTTTAATCATAAAACGCAGCGGTAGAGTGCATGTACCTTTGTAGTGTAAAAATCTCAATATCATGACACTATATCAAACAACATTCGAAAATTTCAATAAAAATTATATTGGTTCTGCAACAATGGCTGTAATTGGCCAAAGCTGTTTAGGTGCGGCTGCAGCAATGTATATTCTTTCTCACGGAACTTCTATTGGTCAAATGATTCAATTGGCCATTATTGTATTGGCTTGTATCTTTGTAAACACTTCAATTTTGGCACAAATGAAACACAAGGTTGTTTTTAACCTTTTAATTTTGAGTACATTTTTAAGTGTATTGTTTATTCTTTTAAATACCTTTATTCTGTGAAAAAGCAAATAGAAAATAGAGCCGATATTTCTTTTTTAGTTCATCAGTTCTATGCTAAAATAAGAGCCGATAAAGAAATCGGCTTTTATTTTAATATGATTATAAAGGATTGGGATGTGCACTTGGAAAAACTGACTGATTTTTGGGAAACTAATTTGTTTGCCGTAAGAAAATACAAAGGAAATCCGCATGCTGTTCACAATGAAGTTGATTCACATTTTGGTGATAAAATTACGGCAAATGAATTCGGAATCTGGCTTAATCACTGGGCTCAGACATTAGACGAACATTTTGAAGGCGAAAATGTAGAAACATTAAAAAGACGCGCTCGTAAAATGAGCACTTTTTTATACGTGAGTATGTTTGAGCATCGAAAAAAAGAAAGTGAAGTTTAGTCATTGCGAGGAACGAAGCAATCTCATTTGCTAAATCAATCATAGTGAGATTGCTTCGTTCCTCGCAATGACCAAGCTTTGGGATTATTTTTCAAAAGCATAAACCAAAGTAAAATTCCCTTCAAAATTATCTGATTTGATTTCTTTGTAATGCACATCAAAATCTTTTATTAAATCGTCAAAATGAAGGCTTGCCTGTACTTGAGATTCATTTAAAGAGAAATTGTCAACTTTGATGTGATCTTTAAAACTAATCCCTTTTTCGTTTCTAATTTTAAAGATTGCTTCTTTTGCACCCCAGATTACAGTAAGTTTTTTAACGTAGTCTCCTAAAATATTTGGATTTAAGTATTCAAATTCAGTGTCGACAAATTTATCAGCAATTCTAAGGATTTTTTCACGCTGTAATTCCATGTCAATTCCCACGGTTTCATGACTTATAATTATGGCCGCAAAATGATACGAATGTGTTATTGAAATATAATTATGACAATCGAAATAAGGTTTACCGAATTCGTCATAATGTAAATCCTTATCTGTAAAGCCCATTTCCTGAATCAGCATACGAACACTTAAAAAAGCACGCTGATGCATTTGCGATTTCATTCCATCCAGTCTCTTTTGTGTTTTTTCTTTCAACACAACTTTGCTCAATAACTCCTCTAAGGATTCCGTTATTTCCCAAATTAAGATTTTAGTCGTCTCGTTAAACTGTATGGTCTGAAATAAAGGCATTTCTCTTTTAATTATAAATTATGAATGGTTAATTGTAAATTATATTCTTTGAAATTTAGCTCTTTGAGACAATCTGTATCTAAGATTGTTGTTAAATGAACTTATATCCTTTATATGGTGAAAAATAATTCTCAAAGTAACTTTCTAAAGATTAAGAATTTAAAGATTTCACAAATCTTACAGAAAGTAGTAAAAATAAAAAGGTATTCCGTAAATTTGCAAAAATTTTACAATTATACAAATATACTATAAATGAGTACTACAACTACGCCTTTTGTGGCTTTCAAAGTAAAAGACATTTCTCTAGCGGCTTGGGGAAGAAAAGAAATTGAACTAGCTGAGGCTGAAATGCCAGGTTTAATGGCGCTTCGTGCTGAATACAAAGACGAACAACCTCTTAAAGGTGCTCGTATTGCTGGATGTTTACACATGACGATTCAAACTGCAGTTTTGATCGAAACTTTAATTGCTCTTGGTGCTGAAGTTACTTGGTCTTCTTGTAACATTTTCTCTACTCAGGATCAGGCTGCTGCTGCTATTGCTGCTGCGGGAATTCAAGTTTATGCTTGGAAAGGTCTTGACGAAAAATCATTTGACTGGTGTATTGAGCAAACTTTATTCTTTGGTGAAGACAGAAAACCATTGAACATGATTCTTGATGATGGTGGAGATTTAACTAATATGGTTATTGATCGTTTCCCAGAATTGGTTCCTGGAATTAAAGGTCTTTCTGAAGAAACTACAACTGGTGTTCACAGACTTTATGAAAGAGTAAAAGCTGGAACTTTACCAATGCCTGCAATCAACATTAACGACTCTGTTACTAAATCTAAATTTGATAACAAATACGGATGTAAAGAATCTGCTGTAGATGCTGTACGTCGTGCAACTGACTTAATGTTAGCTGGAAAAAGAGTAATCGTTTGTGGATATGGTGATGTTGGAAAAGGAACTGCTGCTTCTTTTAGAGGTGCTGGTTCTATTGTAACTGTTACTGAAATCGATCCAATTTGTGCTTTACAAGCTGCAATGGACGGTTATGAAGTTAAAAAATTAAACACTGTAATTGCTAATGCTGATATCATCATTACAACTACTGGAAATAAAGATATCGTTCTTGGATCTCATTTCGAGCAAATGAAAGACAAAACTGTTGTTTGTAACATTGGACACTTTGATAACGAAATTGATATGGCTTGGTTAAACAAAAACCACGGTGCATCAAAAATCGAAATCAAACCTCAGGTTGACAAATATACTATCGCTGGAAAAGATATCATCATTCTTGCTGAAGGTCGTTTAGTAAACCTTGGTTGTGCTACAGGTCACCCAAGTTTTGTAATGAGTAACTCATTTACAAACCAAACTTTAGCTCAAATTGAATTATGGAAAAACAGTGCTGCTTACAACAATGACGTTTATATGTTACCTAAACATTTAGATGAAAAAGTTGCTGCTTTGCACTTAGCTAAATTAGGCGTTGAACTTGAAGTTTTACGTGACGATCAAGCAGCTTATATTGGTGTTCCAGTTGAAGGTCCATTCAAGCCAGAATACTACAGATACTAAATCAATTTTAGATTGAAGATTTCTGATTTTAGATTTCTTTAATTACATATTCAAACCCGACAGGTTTTAAAAACCTGTCGGGTTTTCTGTTTAAAATCCGAAATTTTAAGTTTAAATTTGATACTCAAAGCCCATCAAAAAATTAAGAGAAGAAAAGAAAAATATGATCGAAAAAGTTTTATGTGATATACATGGTTCAAAAGAAATGTCTTTTGGCTGTATTCACATCGCAACGGCAATAGACTCAAAAGAAAAAGTAGGTTTCTTCTATTCAGAGGCTGAAGAGGATCTTCCGCAAATTGCATGGTGCGGAGAATGCGAACAATGGCTTCTTGATAATAATGAAGAATGGACAGATATCTTTCAAGCCAAAGCTGATTTTAAAATGTTATGTATTGATTGCTTTGACGAAGCAAAAAATAATGAAGCAGAAATTCATCTTCGATAAATAAATTTCATGAAAAAGAGTATTGTACTTTATATATTTCTCGTTCTAAATTTTACAGCATTCGCTCAAAATAACGATATCTGGTTTTCATTTTGGAACAAAGACAGTACGCTTATCGGATTTAAAGATAAAAATGGCATTGTCAAAATAGAACCAAAATTCACTACTGGTTTTACTACTGCGCGTAAATTTGAAAGCATCATTGCCGTTAGTGAAGAAAAAGATCAAAAATGGGAAAGTTATTATTTGACCAAAACAGGAAAAATAGTCGGTCGTGACAGTTTATATAGCTTTGACAATGGTCCCGATTGTGAAAATGAAGGTTTTATAAGATTTACTGATCGTAAAACTGATAAAATGGGAATGTTTAATGGAGAAGGAAAAATTGTAATTCCTGCAGAATACAGCAATTTAACTAAAGTCAAAAACGGAATGTTTATAGGACTAAAAGATGCTAAAAAAGAAATGGATGGGGAACATTTTTTCTGGACTGGCGGAAAAGAATTCCTTATTGATACCAACAATAAAATCTTAATTGAAAATTTTCCTTATAATGATGATCTGAATTTTTATTCTCTGGAAAGATCAAAAGAAAATAGCAAAGATGAAACAAGAGAAAATTTCCTTGGTGTTGATGGCCAGTATTATTCGTTTATAAGTTTTAATAAAGAATTTAAAGCATGGCTCAAAAACATTTTGTTTTCTGATTTATCCAAAGCCAATTTATTAAAACATTCTTTCGATAAAATCACCTATTGGAAAGAACCAATGGGCTGGATAAACGAGTCTAAAACAAAATTTATTGATCAAAATTACACTTACTTAAAATCAAAACTTCAGGAACTCAAAAATCCAAAAACAGATTACTTTGTTTCTACTGACGGGTTAAATCAGTTTATTTTTGAATCAAGCGAATACGAAATATACTTCAACAATTGCAATGAATCTAAAGATTGGATATATCCAGTTAAAAATATCGTGATCAATCCAAAAAATAAAACTGAACGCCGACAAGATCATCTTGAATTTCTAAGAACTGAAAATGGGTATAAATTAATCAGTGTTTCATCAAGAAAAGATAATCTTAAATAATTCTTTCTCCTTTCATACAAAGCTTAACTTTGTAAAAAACCGGAATCATGAAGAATTTTTTATTTTTATTTATTGCCATTATCTTCGAAATCATTGCAACTTCGGCATTAAAAAAGTCTGAGCAGTTTACACAGTTTTTACCAAGTATTATAACCGTTGTTGGCTATTTTGCTGCGTTTTATTTTTTAAGTTTTGCGATCAGAACAATTCCGGTTGGTTTTGCTTATGCTATTTGGTCTGGAGTTGGAATTGTTTTAATTACAATCATTGGCGCTGTTTTCTTTAAGGAAATTCCAGATTTACCTGCGATAATTGGATTGAGTTTAATTATAATTGGTGTTGTGGTTATTAATGTTTTTTCGAAAACTACGGCACATTGAGACATAATGCCACGAAGTCGCTAAGACACAAAGTTTTTATTTTTTAAGTTTATATCAATCTTTGCCGATTTACTTTGCGTTCCTTCGACTTCGCTCAGGATGACAATATTGTAAAGAAAAACTTAGCGACTTTGTGTCTTTGCGGCAAAAAACTCAGCAAGTTTCGGATTTTATACCTGCAAAAACCAATCGATATTTGCCTTATAAAATTGAATGAAAATGAACACACAGGAAAACATCAATTATAATCGTATTGCAGATGCCATCGATTATATCAAAGCAAATTTTAAAGAGCAGCCAAATCTTGATGAAGTTGCAGAGAAAGTGCATTTGAGTCCGTTTCACTTTCAGAGGCTTTTCAGCGATTGGGCAGGAACAAGTCCGAAGAAGTTTTTGCAGTATACCAGTTTGGAACACGCCAAAAAATTACTCAAAGAAAATCAGGCAACGATTTCTGAAACTGCATTCGAAACCGGGCTTTCGGGCACTAGCCGACTTCATGATTTATTTGTAAATATTGAAGGAATGACGCCTGCCGAATATAAAAACGGCGGAAAAAATCTGGAAATAAATTACAGTTTTGCCGAAAGTCCGTTTGGGAATATTATTGTGGCTTCAACTCAAAAAGGTGTTTGTTTTATGGCTTTCGCCGAAGATGAAGCTATCGGATTTAATGATTTAAAGAATAAATTTCCTAATGCCGCTTTTACCAGAAAACTTGATTTAGCACAGCAAAATGCACTTTTCATTTTCCAAAATGACTGGAGTAAATTATCTGAAATAAAACTGCATTTAAAAGGAACCGATTTTCAACTGAAGGTTTGGGAGACTTTATTAAAAATTCCGATGGGACAGCTTTCTACTTATGGAACTATTGCACATCAAATTCAAAAACCAAATGCTTCCCGCGCTGTTGGAACTGCAATTGGCAGTAATCCTGTTGCATTTTTAATTCCGTGTCACCGCGTCATTCAATCTTCGGGAATCTTTGGCGGTTATATGTGGGGAAATACCCGAAAAACGGCAATAATTGGCTGGGAAGGCGCGCAGGTAAATACAAATTTATAATTTACGCACAATATATGTGTAGAGACGCACAGCAGTGCGTCTAACGTTTTATATTCACGACGATCTTTGTCGACAATCTTTGCGTAGACGCACTGCTGTGCGTCTCTACATATATGCTTTGTGTAAATTATTCTGCATGTAAAAATTAATCCTATTAAATTATTTATGCAAACTATACAATCAAAAATTGCTTCTCAAAATTGGGAAAGCATCACCGAATCTATGCACGAAAATGGCTTTACTATTATTCCGAATGTACTCAATAACGAACAATGTGAAGATTTAAAATTCGATTATGATAATCCAAATTTGTATCGAAAAACGGTCATTATGGAACGTTATCGGTTTGGTTTGGGCGAATACAAATATTTCAATTATCCCCTGCCCGATTTAATTCAAAACATACGTTCCTCGATTTATCCTAAATTAGCTCCAATTGCAAATGCATGGATGAAAGCTTTGAATATCAATACCCTTTTTCCTGATAAACATGAAGAACTATTAAAACAATGCCATGATAATAATCAATTGAAAGCGACGGTTTTAATTTTAAAATATGGAGAAAGCGGTTTCAATACTTTACATCAGGATTTATACGGCGATGTTTATTTTCCCATTCAAATTGTGCTTTTTCTCTCTGAACCTGATGAAGATTTTACCGGAGGCGAATTTGTATTGACACAGCAAACGCCAAGAGCGCAGTCAAAAGCTATTGTTTTAAAACCTAAAAAAGGTGATATTTTGGTTTTTACAACAAATTTCAGACCTGTAAAAGGCACAAAAGGTTATTATCGTGTAAATATGAAACATGGGGTTAGCGAAATTCATTCGGGCGAAAGATATACGCTGGGAATTATTTTTCATGATGCGTTATCGTAAAATTTATAGACATGAAATATCTGTAGAGATGCACAGCAGTGCGTCTACGCAACGTGAATCAAAAAAGAAAGACTATTTCTCACGCAGATTTCACAGATTTTTAATCCTTTAATCTGTGGCAAAAAACATCATACATATCCATAGAGACGTACGGCAGTGCGTCTAACGTCATGTAATTAATCTATGTCGACAATCTTTGCGTAGACGCACTGCTGTGCGTCTCTACGGAATAAAATGTGGTAAAATTATGATTGAACACAATAAAATTTCAGATTCAAATCTTCGAAATAAAATTAAAAATACGGAGATTTGTTTCGGCGGCAACCGGAAACTAAAAATTTATGGAACGCTGAAATGTTCTTCGGGAAAAAGAATGAAACGTGAAAACCGGGTTTTCTTTTCTTCTGAAAATGAAGCAAAACAAAACAGTTTCAGACCTTGCGGACATTGTATGAAACCCGAATATTTAAATTGGAAAAATGGACTTATTTAATCCTGAAATAAACGAAACAACGAACTTACTTCCAAAAGATGGAACTGTAAATTATTATGGAAAATTGTTTTCGAGAGAAGATTCTAATCGTTATTTGGATGTTTTATTGAATACAATTGAATGGAAAAATGATGAAGCTATAATCTTTGGAAAATTAATTTTGACCAAAAGAAAAGTGGCTTGGTACGGCGATCAGGAATTTGAATATACGTATTCGAATACTACAAAAAAAGCACTTCCGTGGACGAAAGAATTATTAAAATTAAAGAAAATAATTGAAACTAAAACAGGTGAAACCTTTAATTCCTGCTTATTAAACTTATATCATTCCGGAGAAGAAGGAATGGCCTGGCACAGCGATGCTGAAAAAGATTTGAAAAAGAATGGCGCTATTGGTTCTGTAAGTTTTGGTGCTGAACGCAAGTTTGCTTTCAAACATAAAGAAACTAAAGAAACGGTTTCTTTGATTTTACAACATGGCAGTTTATTGGTTATGAAAGATGAAACACAGACGCATTGGCTGCATCGTTTACCACCAACTAAAACCACTCAAAAACCAAGAGTAAATTTGACTTTTAGAACTATTGTTGAATAAGAATATTTGAGTAAACCCGACAGGTTTTAAAAACCTGTCGGGTTTGTCATTTCTTTTTCGATACATTTTGATAAGAAAGCTTTAAAGCATCTTCAAACATTTCTGGTCTGACTTTCGAAAGTTCTACAATTGTCCAGCCTTGTTTTCCCCATTTATTTGGAATTGGATAAAAAATCATTTCACTCGACGCACAAAAAACAGATTGATCGATTTCGTTTAATTTTAAAACGGTCCGATTGTTTTTTTCATCAAAAGTGGCAAATATTTTCTTGTTTACCCGAAAAGAGGTTTTCTCAAAATGTGGTTCTTCAACTGCATTTTCAAAGGATAACGCTGCTTTTCTAAATTTTTCAATATTGACCATCGCATATCGATTTAGTAGACCCGACAGGTTTTAAAAACCTGTCGGGTCTTTGGTGACTATATCTTACCAACCTTGATTCAAACCATTTTTTAAAACTTCATCGTAGTTTTCTTTATCAAAAGAATATAAGTTTGGGGCTTTGTGTGCCACATTATTTTTCTTTTCATCCAATTTATTCAGAATTCCGATGTTGGTTATTTTTCGCATAAAATTTCTTCTGTCGAGTTTTTTATCCAGAATTGTTTCATACAATTTTTGCAATTCCGGCATTGTAAATTTTTCCGGCAATAAATTATATCCAACAGGCATTAAATTTAATTCTGTTCTTAGTGTATCGAGAGCTTTATCAAGGATTTCTTTGTGGTCTAAAATTAGTTCAGGAACTTCTTTATGATCGATCCATTCTATTATTTCGTTAGAATTTATTCGGTTTGGGATAATTTTTAAAAAATCGACCAAAGCATAATAACCAATTGTTACAAAACGACGTGTAAGCCATTTGCCTTTCTCGGGATCGATATCTAAATATTTTAAAACCTCTTTTCCAAAATGATCATCATTTCGATTAATTTTTCCAAATGCGGCAAACTGTCTTAAAAAAACACCTTCTACCCCGGTTCTTTCGTTTAAAATAGTGACTGCTGCTGTATCAATATCCTGATCTATCGGAATAAATCCGCCCGGTAAAGACCACTTTTCACTATGCGGAACTTTAATCAGCAAGACTTTTAATTGATTATCATGAAACCCAAAAATAACGCAATCTATGGAAAGTCCCGGCTGGTAATTTTCGTTATTTTCTATAATAAATTTCAGCATTTGAATTCTTATTAAACTTGCAATTTACTTTTATTTTTCAAAAACTGTTACATTTTTATAAAAAGTACGTCTTTATTAAATAATTACATATTGAAAAACCAAAAGTGTACAAATCACAATTTTAGTTAAAATTACGAAACGAATTGAAAAAATAAGTACATTGCGTCATAATAACACATTTGATTAACGAATTGTTAAATAATAAATATTAAGAAAGAAAAAGATTACAGATACTTAATTTTGTATTCTAAAATAAATAGAGAATTGAAATTTAATAAACGAGATTATGAGTGTCAATCCGCTAAAAAATATTAACAAAAAAATTAGAACCAAAATCTGGACTTCATTCGGGTTTGTTTCTAAAACTTACCTTTTAGAGGCTTCGCTAAAATACAGTGAAGAACAGGAAAGAATTTTTAACGAAATGATCGTTAAAACTGAAGCTAAAGATAAAAAAGCAAAACGCGAAGCTTTTGATAAAGCTTTATATGCATCTTATAAAGGAATTGGCGCTATGGATTTTATAAATACTGTTTTGAAATAATTCAAAACCTTTATAAAATCCATAACGCCAATTTTAATTGACATTCTATATTATTGTACTAATTCAAAATCTGATTTTAGTTTAATATCTGCTGATGAAGCTCCAATCAGCACTTCAAAATCTCCAGGCTCTGCCGTCCATTCTAATTTATCATTGTAGAAAGAAAGTTTTTCTTTGTCGATTGTAAATTCGATTGTTTTGGTTTCTCCTGCATTCAATTTTACTTTTTGGAAATCTCTTAGTTCTAAAACCGGGCGAACTACTGATCCAAATTTATCTTTTAAATATAGCTGAACCACTTCTTCTCCGGCAACTTTTCCAACATTTGATAATTGAAATGAAACTTTAATTGTTTCACTGCTTTTGATTTTTGTCGAAGAAAGTTTCAAACCAGAATAATCAAATTTTGTATAGCTCAAACCGTATCCAAAAGGAAATTTAGGAGAGTTTTTTAAATCGATATAAGCTGAAACATAATTTGTAGCATTTTCATTTTTAGCTGGTCTTCCTGTACTAAAATGATTGTAATAAATTGGAATCTGCCCCACTTCTCTTGGGAAAGTTATTGGCAGTTTTCCTGACGGATTGTAATCTCCAAATAAAACATCTGCGATTGCGTTTCCAGCTTCAGTTCCTAACCACCAAGTATATACAATTGCAGGAACATTATCTGCTGTCCAATTAAAAACAAGTGGTCTTCCTGCATTTATTAAAACTACAACTGGTTTTCCTGTTGCCTGAATTGCTTTTACTAAATCTTCCTGAACGCCTGGTAAATGCAGATCGCTTCGGCTTTTTGCTTCACCGCTCATATCGCGTCTTTCACCAATACTCAAGATTACAACGTCTGCTTGTTTAGCGGTTTCAACAGCTTCGGCAAAACCATCTTTATTGTCGCCATCAACTTCACAGCCTTTTGCGTAAAGTAATTTTGTGTTTTTACCTACTTTGTTTTGTAAACCATCCCATTGTGAAACTACCCATTTATCATAATTTACATCTGGAAGTTCAACAGACCAGAATCCCATATTAGCTTTGTATTCTTTTACCATTGGGCCAATAAATGCAATTGTTTTTACACTTTTAGAAATTGGTAAAGTCTGGTTTTCATTTTTCAATAAAACGATACTTTTTTCAGCTACTTCAAGTGCCGCTTTTCTGTTTGCAGGATTAGCCAAAACTTTTTCTGCTCTTTTATCGTCAGAATATCTGTAAGGATCATCAAATAAACCTAATTCGAATTTTTTGCGAAGAATACGTTTTACAGCATCATCAACCAAATCAATAGAAACTCTGCCTTCTTTTACTAACTGCGCTAAATTATATCGGTATGCATTACTTTCCATATCCATGTCACTTCCGGCAGTAATTGCAGAATATGCAGCTTCTTTAAGGTCTTTTGAATAACCGTGAGCGACCATTTCTCCAATTGATCCCCAGTCTGACACTACAAATCCCTGAAAGTTCCATTTTCCTTTTAAGATATCTCTTTGTAAATGTGCATTTCCAGTTGCAGGAATTCCGTTTAAATCATTAAATGAATTCATAAATGTTGCTGCTCCGGCATCTAAAGCGGCTTTAAAAGGCGGTAAATACGTTTCAAGAAGCATTCTTTCGCTCATATCAACTGAGTTGTAATCCCTGCCTCCAACTCCTGCTCCATAAGCTGCGAAGTGTTTTACGCAGGCCATAACAGAGTTTAAATCTCCTAATTTATTTCCCTGAAAACCTTTTACTCTTGCATAAGCAATTTTAGATCCTAAGTAAGTATCTTCTCCTGCACCTTCCATTACACGTCCCCAGCGCGGGTCACGGCTAATGTCTACCATTGGTGCAAATGTCCAGTGAATTCCGTTTGCAGAGGCTTCTTCAGCAGCAACTCTTGCAGCTAATTCAATGGCTTGTAAATCCCAGCTTGCTGCTTCGGCTAACGGAAGCGGGAATGTTGTTTTGTATCCGTGAATAACGTCCTGACCAAATAACAACGGAATTTTAAGTCTTGACTGCATTGCCAATTCCTGATATTGTCTGGTATATTTTGTTCCGATGATGTTTAGCATCGAACCTATTAAACCTTGTTTGATTTCGGCCTGTTTGTTTGGGTTTATTGTAATTGGCCCAGTTGCCTGATTGTCTCCTGTGTATTGATTAAGCTGACCAATTTTTTCTTCAATTGTCATTTTTTTCAACAGATCATTTACTTTTTGATCTATTGTTTGCTGCTGGGCCGCCGCAAAAAACGAGACCATTAACAAGGCAAATGTGGTTATTTTTTTCATGAATTTAATTTTGGTTACCAAACGTAAGTTGCAACTGCACCAGCGTTTAAAGTAGTTGAAATTTGTTTTTGATTGTATTTGATATTGAATGTTTCTGCCGTAGTTCCGTCGTTTTCTACAATTAGAACGGTTTGTCCAGATGGTGTTTTGAAAGCTGCGTTGTATAAGTTTCCAACAATGTTACTTCCAATTCTTACTGAACCTTCCGGAACAAATTTAGAAGCATGTCCAATAATATAATACCCCACTTCACGCTTAATATTTTGATTTTGATCGATCATTAAAGCTCCTTTACAAGTCGAACATCCGCCTGGTGTAAATGGTTTGTAATATTCATCGTTTGCTAATCCCCACGAAAGTGCATTTTTACTCCAGTTACGCATTGAACCAATTACAACATTTTTTACACTCCATTTTAAATCATCTTCAAAACTGCTTTTTGATCCTGTATATTGTTCTGTAAAATATAAATCTTTGTTTGGAAATGTATCATGAACTGTTGTTAACGCACTAATATCTCCTTCGTATAAATGAAACGCTGAACCTGCAACAAAAGGGTTTGCTTTTGCATCTTTTAAGATAGTCAAAGGATATTCGGGTTTATTACAATTGTGATCGTAAACGATAATTTTTGTTTTAATTCCTGCTGCTTTAAAAGCTGGCCCTAAATGATTTCCAATAAAATCTGCCTGCTGTTCTGCCAGCATTAATAAACTTGGATTATTTCCCGGATGCAACGGTTCATTTTGCGGTGTAATGGCATCAATAACAATTCCGTGAGATTTCATTGCCTGAACATATTTTACAAAATACTGGGCATAAACCTCATAATATTTTGGCTGCAGGCTTCCTCCTTTTGAGCTTCCGTTGTCTTTCATCCAAACTGGAGGAGACCAAGGTGAACCCATAATTTTTATTTGTGGATTTATTGCTAAAATTTCTTTTAACACAGGCACAACATCATTTAAATCCGGACCAAGATTAAAGTGTTCCAGTTTTAAATCCGTTTGTCCTTCGGGCATATCATCATACGAAAAAACTTTTTCATTCAAATCTGAAGCTCCAATACTAATACGCAGGTAACTTAAACCAATGGCATCATTTTTTCTGGAAAACAATTCCTGAAGCAATGCTTCTCTTTTTGCTTTATCCAGTTTTAAAATTGTCTGAGCGCTTCCTCCTGTTAACGAAAATCCGAAACCTTCGATGGTTTGAAATTTTTGAGAAGGATTCACTTCAATAGTTTGGTTTGAATTAGTTTCTGTATTAAAAACTAAATCATCCTGTTTTTTAAGTTTAGAAGATTCATCTGTAGTTGTAATCCATGATTCTGCTTTTCTAGAATTGGCAACTGCATTTTTTGAAGATCCACATTTTATCTGCATTGCAATAAGCGGCAGTAAAAGTAAGATTTGAAGTTTTTTGCTGCTGTTTTTCATTTTTAATCTATTTCTATTAGAACAGGTAAATGATCTGACGGATATTTTAAATCTTTAGAATCACTTAAAACTGCATGTTTTTGAATTTTTAATCCGCTATTTTTTGAAATAAAAATATAGTCTATCAATAATGTAACTGGCTCGTTATGTTTGAAATCATTAAACGTTCCTGATGGCCCAAAAGGTTTTTCTATTGAAACATCTCTAGTATCATCCATTACTTTTTTTATTTCTGCAATTTGCGGCGTGTTTGGTTCTGAATTGAAATCTCCCATTAAAAATGCCGGGTATTTCTTTATGTTTACTTCACTTATTTTTTTCAAAACAAGCTGTACGCCTTTTACTCTTGCTTCTTCACCCATGTGATCAAGATGCAGGTTAAAAACCCAGAACGTTTTTTTTGTTTTTAAATCTGTAAAAAGTGCATATGTACAAACTCTGTTGCAAGCTGCATCCCAGCCTCTTGAAACTACGTTTGGTGTTTCTGAAAGCCAAAATGTATTGGAATTCTGCACCTTAAAGCGATCTTTTTTGTAATAAATAGTACAGGCTTCTCCCGTTCCGTTTTCTTCTCTTCCTATTCCAAATCTGTTATAATTTGGAAAAGCGGCTGCGATATCTATTACTTGATTTGGGGTTGCTTCCTGAACTCCAAAAATTTCCGGACCATAAAATTGTATTTGAGAAGTAAAATAATCTTTTCGTTTTGGCCACGCATTTTCTCCGTCTGATGCTACATCTAAACGAATGTTGTAGGTCATAATTTTTAAATTTTGACCATAAAATGAAATACTTACAAAAAGTAAGAATAATACTAAAATAAATTTATTTGTCTTTTTCATAATTTTTAAAATTTTAATCCGTAAAGCTAATGTTTATCTAGCCTTAAAGGATAAAACTTATTTAAAACTTATGTTAATTATATACTCTCACATAATCAACTTCGAAAGTTGCATTAGTGAAATTTGGATCAACTGCTCCTCCAAAATTTCCTCCCATTGCTAAATTTAAAATCAGGAAAAAGTTTTGGTTGAATGGGGTTGAACTTGAATTTGCATAGGTGTAAAACAAATTATCATCTACATAAAACTTAATGCTTTCAGCGCTCCACTCTGCGGCGTAAATATGAAATTCTGTTGTTGAATTTGGAACTGTTGTCGTTTTGGTATCAGGTGTATTTCCTGAACGTCCAGGCGAATGCAATGAAGAGTGATTTACGTTTGGATTATTTCCAACTGATTCTAAAATATCAACTTCACCACATAATGGCCATCCTGCTGTATCGATATTATCTCCTAACATCCAGAATGCCGGCCAAGTTCCGCCGCCAACTGGTAATTTTGCACGAACTTCGGCTCTGCCGTATTTAAATGAAAATTTCCCTTTTGTAAGCATTCTTGTTGATGTATAATGGCTTCCCATATACTCTTCTTTAATGGCTTTAATTTTTAGGGTACCATTTGAAATAATTACATTTTCTGGACGACTTGTATAATATTCTAATTCATTATTTCCCCAGCCGTCTCCGGTTCCTGTATTATAACCCCATTTTGATGAATTTGGCGCACCGTCTACATCAAATTCATCTGCCCAAAGTATTTTTCTGGCAACATATACATTTACTGAAGAAGTAGAACTGATAAACTGTCCAGAACCATTGTAAGCTGAAACAATTATGGAATAAGCCTTTGTTCCCGAAGTTGTGAATGTATATGCAAGTTCTCCGTTTGTAATTTCTTTAAGCTGATTGTCTATTAAAACTTTATACGAAACTGCATTTGCCGCATTAATTTTTAAGTTCACTTTACCGCTTCCGTCCCCATTAGGATTTGCTGCATTCTTACCCACTACTTCAACCTGAATAATAAGGTTTGAAGGAGCTGGATTACCTGAACCTCCATCTGACGCATCGTTACTACTGCTGCAAGATTGAAATATCAACAGTAAAATAGCGGTTAGAAAACCTGCTTTGTCCATTATATTTTTAATTTTTTTCATTTGCTTTTATTTTTTAGAAACACTTTTTTTACCATCCAAAAATTCCAGATAATTCAAATTGAATCCTCCTTTTTCAAAAACTACTTTTATTTTATTTTCACCTGCGTTTAATTCTACATCAGATAAAATAATGGTTTTCCATTTTTCATTTCCACCAGTTACACGCAATGTTATGGTTTTTGATTTTGTACCATTTGCTGTTTCTAAATGAAGCTGCCCCTCAAGGTTTTCGCTTGAGTAACGAATGGCAACATTGTATTTGTTTTGTTTTTTAACCTGTGCAGTAAATTGCAGCCATTCTCCATCTTCGATAAATGAAACCTGATAACCGTTTGATCCGGCATCTTTACAAGGCAAAATATCAACGCCGTCGTTACGCATTGTATTTCCTTTATTCCACTGGTCAAAATTTCCTGTTGCTACTCTGTAATTGATAAAATCTTTATCAGAATAAGCAAATCCGTTTGTTCCTAAATCATATTGCGTTGCAATGATTTTGCCGGGAATTGTGTGTGTTTTATACGGTTTTGTGTCGTTTGTCTGCACTTGTCTGAACATGGCATCGATTACATCTGGCTTAACGGTTACGTTTTCCATTTTGTAGTTATCTGCCATTTTCATTAATGCTTTTTTCGAAAATTCTGCTGATGGTTTTTGACCGCCTTCTTTCCAGTATTTCAATAAAACATCGTATTCCGGAATTTTAGTTACCGAAGTTACACCAGCAATATTTTCGATTTTTTTCATTGGCCAAAAAGCCCATCCAATATTATTGGTTTCCACCAATGTCAAGGCATCTTTAAACCAAACGTTTGAGTTTTCGCCACTTTCTCCAAGCCAAATAGGAACATTGTATTGGGTTCTATAATCCAGCATTTTCTGGATAGATTCCTTGTCATTGTAATTCCAGTATTTGTGGAAACTCAACGCCATGTTATCATCCCATAAAGGGAAAACTCCGTTGTAATTATTTCCCCAGCAATTTCCTTCGATAATTACTAAGTGGTTGGTGTCGACTTCTCGAATTGCTTTTGTAACGGCAACCATTAAATCTCTTAAAGGTCCGTTTGAATTTTCATCGCAGCCATTTTTATTTGATCCGGTAAAATTCCAGTTTGGTTCGTTGATAATATCATAAGCTCCAAGCCACTGACTGTCTCTGTAACGAGAAGCCAGTTTTTTCCATAAAGCAATCATTTTTTTCTGATTGGCTTCACTTTGCCATAATGATGGTTTTGTTGTGTCGTAATCAGAAATTGCAGCATCATTTCCTTGTCCGCCTGGTGCAGCGTGTAAGTCTAAAATCAGGTAGATTTTGTTTGCTTCGCACCATTTCAATAAATTATCTGTTATGGTGAAACCTTCTTCTATCCAAGTGATTTCTCCATTTTTTTCCTGCTCAATTGGCGGCGTATATAGATTATAATGCATAGGGAGACGAATCGAATTGAAACCCCATGCTGCCAGCGAATCGATATCACGTTTTGTGATTCCGTTTGCTTTGTAAGCTGCATAAAATTCCTTTGTTCCCTGCTCTCCAATAACTTCTTCAATTTTTTGTTTGATTTGGTATTGCGGACTTGCAAAAGGCTGTGTTTGTAACATATAACCTTCCTGAACCATCCATCCGCCAAGGCCTAATCCTCTTAGAAGAATGTTCTTTCCGTTTCCATCAACAATTTTTTGTCCGTCTCTATGCAGAAATCCTTGTCCAAAAACTGTAATGGAAAACAAAAGCTGTAATGCTATTATTGCTTTTTTCATTTGAAAATCAATTTTACTTTGCCTTTAATTTATTTCCAAGTGTAAGTTCCAACAGCTCCTGCCTCAAGAGAAGTTGTGATCCATTTATCATTGAACTTAACATTGAAGATTTCACTTACTGACGAATCATTAACTACTACTAAAACTTTTGATCCAGATGGTGTTATAAAAGCAACGTTTTGTAAACTTCCGCTTGAGTTACTAGCAATTCTAATAGATCCTGAAGGAACAAATTTTGATGCGTGTGCAATAATGTAATAAGCAACATTTCGTTGAAAATTTTCCGATGAAGTTACGGTCAATGCGCCTTTACACATGGAACAGCCACCGTTTGTATGAGGCTGGAAAGCTCCATCGTTAGCTAAATTCCATTCTAATGCATTTTTACTGTAATTTCTCATCGAGCCAATAACTACGTTTCGAACGTGCCATTTTAAATCTCCTGCAAAATCTCCTGCTGAAGATGTCCATTGTTCTGTGAAATACACATTTTTTGTTGGGTAAGAGTTGTAAACATTACTTAATGCACTGATATCTCCGGCATATAAGTGGAATGCTGATCCATCTACGAATGGAAATGCATCGGCATCAGCCAAAATTGCTTTTGGATAATTTGGGTTATCACAGTTATGATCGTAAGCAATAATTTTTACACTAAGATTTGCTGCTTTAAAAGCCGGCCCTAAATTGTTTTTAATAAAGTTAGCCTGCTCTGCTGCAGACATATACATACTTGGATTATTTCCGTCATGTAAAGGTTCGTTTTGCGGCGTTATGGCGTCAATTGTAATTCCTTCCGCTTTCATTTGCTGAATGTATTTTACAAAATATTTTGCATAGACATCATAATATTGCGTTTGCAATTTTCCTCCAATAAAACTGTCTTTGTCTTTCATCCAAAGCGGTGCTGACCAAGGTGATCCTAAAATTAAAATCTTTGGGTTAATCGCTAAGATTTCTTTTAAAAGTGCAATTACTCCGGCTTTGTCTTTATCTAAACTAAATTTTGCTAAAGTCAAATCAGTTTCGCCAGCCGCAAGGTCATCATAAGTAAATGGCGTAGCATTTAAGTCAGATGCACCAATACTGATTCTTAGATAACTAACTCCAATTGAATTGGCTCCAGTACCAAATAATTCTTGTAAAAGTGCACTCTTTTTTGCTGCTGTTAATTGATTGATTACTTCAGCACTTCCGCCGGTTAATGTGTATCCAAAACCATCAACCGTTTGATATTTTTGTGCTGCGTTAACTTCAATATTTGTATATGAATTTGGTGTTGTACCAAATCCTAATGTTCCACTTTGTTTTGCTAATAATACGCTTTGATCTCCTTTTGTCAGCCAAAAATCAACATCGTTTGTTACAACTACTGGCGGGTTTACTACAGGTGGATTTACCACAGGGTCAACTGCATCGTTTGATGTAGAACATTTTACCTGAGAAAATACGGCCATTGAAAAGAACAGTATTTTTATAGTGTTTTTAAAATTTAGTTTCATTTTTGATAGTTTTTTAGTGCAGCAACATTAGTATACAATTGTCTGTATTGCATGTGCCGGAATAGTTATAGTGTTTTGTGAATTTTGGTTTATTAGGGTGTAAACAATCTCATTATCTGATTGGTTCATGACTATCGTTACTATTTTGTCATCAGAGTTTTTAAAAGAGGTGCTTATTAGTTTTTTATCGCTTATTGTCTGGATTATTCTTTTTGCATTTGGCCGAATAAATTTCGAAAGATGTCCAATGTAATAATACATCGGCGTGTAGATTAATTCGTCTTTTGTCGTGTCGGCATGAATTGGTGAAAAACAGAAATTTCCAACATGATTTGGACCTCCGTTTTGATCCAGAAGAATATTCCAGTCTGTCCAGCCAACGGTTCCGTTGTTGAAATCGTTAATCATGTTAAGTCCGTATCGTTCTGCATTTCCCCAAAACTGAAATCTTGAAGCATCAAATTTTTCAATACAACCTTCTGTAAAAAGTAAATTTTTATTTGGAAAAGCTTGGTGTACCTCACCTACTGATTCAAATTTAGGTGTACCTCCATTCCATGTTTCGTACCAATGAAATCCAATTCCCCATGCATATTTTGAAACTGCAGGATCTGAGAAAACAAGATTGGCTCTTTTGGTTAACATATCTCCGCGATTGTGATCCCAGATTATAACGTTCTTAGAACCAAGTCCTTCTTTTTCCAATGTTGGCCCAAGAAAATTTTTAAGAAAATCTCTTTCGGCTTCGGGAGTGTAGATACAAGATTCCCATCTTTGTTTTGCCATTGGCTCATTTTGAATAGTTAATCCCCAAACCGGAATTCCTTCTTTTTCGTAAGCTCTTATAAATTTAACATAATAATTTGCCCATGATTGTGCAAACTCTGGCAACAAAACGCCGCCGTGCAAAATATCATTATTGTCTTTCATGAAAGCTGGGGGACTCCATGGACTAACAAATAAAGTTAATTTCCCGCCGGCAGTTTCAATTGCACTTTTTATTAATGGAATTCTATATTTTCGATCGTGATCAATATTGAAGGTTTTTAAATCTTTATCACCTTCGGCAACATAGGTATAACTATCACTGCTAAAATCGCAGCTATGAATATTCGTTCTGGCTAAAGTATATCCTATTCCTTTATTTTTATCGTAATAAGCAGTTAGGAATTCTTGTTGTTTTTTTGGAGATAGTTTGGCAAAAACTTCTGCACTTGCGTCTGTAATTGCGCCTCCAATTCCTAAGAAAGTTTGATCTGTTTTGTCGGCATCTAAGGAAATAGAAATCGTTGATTTTGTTTGTTGTGCAGCAGAATTTGAAATTAAATTATCTGATAATGATAATCTCAAATTGGTATTTTCGGCTGTAGTATAAACCGTGATTTTTTTATTTGTTTTGGATGCAGAAACAGCTGATCCGTTTGCAGTTTTTGATGTTGAACAACTTACTTGCAAAATTATTATTAAAACTAATAAGATTCTATTGATGGTTTTCATTGTTACTTCAAAAAGCATTTTATTTCAAATTAAAAAATTGAGGGCTGATATGGATGATTCAAATCAGCCCTCTTCTGTTAACTCAAAAAATATTAATAAACAAGCGTTTGTATAGCGTGTGCAGGAATTTTAACTACTGATTTTTCTGCTGCTATTATCAAATTATATGTAATTTCTTTATCTGTTTTGTTCATTACAATTGTTGCCATTGTACCATCTGTATTTAAAAATGATGTACTTAACAAACCGCTTCTGCTTACTGCAGAACTAACTCTTTTTGCATTTAATCGAATGAATTTTGAAAAATGTCCTATGTAATAATAAGATGGTGTATAAATTAACTCCCCTGTTGTTGTGTCTGCGTGGATTGGTGCAAAACAGAAATTTCCAACATGATTAGGTCCTCCGTTTTGATCTAAAAGAATGTTCCAGTCTGTCCATCCAACGGTTCCGTTATTAAAATCGTTAATCATAGAAATTCCGTAACGTTCTCCATTACCCCAAAACTGATATTTTGCAGCATCAAATTTTTCAACACATCCTTCTGTAAACAAAAGTTTTTTGTCTGGATATGCCTCATTTACTTTTGCAACATTGTCAAACATTGAATCTCCTCCTGACCAGTTTTCATACCAGTGAAAACCCATTCCCCAAACATATTTTGCTGCTTCAGGATCAGAGTAAATTACGTTTGCTCTGTAATTCATTAGGTCACGATTGTGATCCCAAACGATAATTTTTTTATCTCCAAGTTTTTCTTTTTTCAAAGTTGGGCCTAGAAAGTTTTTAATAAAATCTCTTTCAGCTTCTGCTGTGTAAATGCAAGATTCCCAAGTTTGAACAGCCATTGGCTCGTTTTGAGTTGATGTCCCCCAAATTGGAATTCCTTCTTTCTCGTATGCTTTTATAAACTTGACATAAAAGTTTGCCCAAGTTTGATAATATTCTGGTAATAATGTTCCGCCTTTTAGTACGTTTCCGTTACTTTTCATAAAAGCATTTGGTGACCAAGGTGCAACATAAGTTAATAATTTTCCTCCTGCAGTCTGGATTGCCTGTTTGATTAACGAAATACGAAATTGTCTATCGTGATCAATAGTAAACGTTTTTAAATCTTTATCTCCTTCTGTGATATAAGAATAGCTTCCACTGCTAAAATCAGAACTTTGGATTGTGGTTCTTAGCAAAGAATAGCCAATTCCTTTTTGTTTATCATAGTAGGCATTTAAGAATTCTGTTTGTTTTTCTTTTGAAAGTTTAGCAAAAATTTCGGCACTCGCGTCAGTAATGGCTCCTCCAATTCCCATAAAGGTTTGAAACTTTTTAGACGGTTCTACAAAAACAGAGATCTCCGTTTCAAGAGGTTGTTTTGATGCTGAAAAAGTCAAATTATCTGTTGATGTTAATCTCAGTTTTGAATTTTCGGCAGTAGTATAAACCGTTATCTTTTTCCCGTTGGTTGTAAATTCTTTCTTTGCTTTTGTCTGCTGTGCAAGAGCTGTGACTGTAAACAAAAAGCACAGAAACTTTAAAGTATTTTTTTTCATTCTTTTCTTTAATTTTTTAATTCTAAAAGAAGTTTGCAGAAACTCGTTCTCTGATTGCTTAGGATTTAAAAATAGCCCATACTCATAATGATTATGGGCTATTTACAACCAAACTTAAACTTAACTTAAACTTTTATTTTCCTCTCATTTCGATTCTGCTCACAGTAATTCCATCTTTTGTGAAAGTATTACCACCAGAACGAATTAGTAGATAAATTTTACCTGTAGTATCAAATTTTACAACATTTGAAACAGAAGCTGTTCCGTCATTTTTAACACAGCCAACTGAAGAAAGCCTTCCTGTAAAAGCTCCTTTTGCGCAGCCATCCCAAGTGCTCATACCCATTACTTTGTTGTCTTTATATTCAACACCGTCTTTAGGTACAGATTTCCCAGCATATACTTCAAACCATGTTTCATCAGATCCACTTGGACAAGAAACAAGCATATCAATTGTATATTCTTTATCTTTTACAACATCAATTGCTTGATAAATTCCTTCTTGCGCCCATCCTCCTGGAGAATGAATCGTTGCAGTTCCTGAATTAAATGACCAAAATGCAGCACCAGTAGCGCTTAATTTTGCTGATGACCATTGAGCTATATCAGCTGCGCTATTAAAGAATCCTCCTCTAACTAAATTAGGTTTAGCAGGGTCTGAAGCTGCAACTACAATATCATGAGAAACTTTAGATGTAGCACCTCCAGCAGCAATAGCTGTATGAGTTACAGTATAAGTACCAGCATCTGGTAAAACAACTTCTTCTGTCATTTTACCCATATATGGTCCATATCCAATATCCCATTTTGATGAAATTACTCCATTTTCCTGAGCAGTTAAAAGATAAGTATTTACTTTTCCTGCAACAGGAGCAATTGTAAACGCAGCATCAACATTTGTAGCTGTTAAACCGTTATTAGCCGGATCATCATCACAGCCAGTAAGCGAACCTAATACTATTGAAAGCATTAGGTAAGCACTTCTTTTTAAAATTATATTTAGGTTCATTTTCTTTTTGGTTTTTGGTTAGATAGTTTTTTTTTGTTATTCGTAGTTAGGGTTTTGTTTTAATTTAGTTCCTGTTAATTCTACGTAAGGAATTGGGAAAATTTCATCAGTCCCAGCATTGAATCCTCTGTCAGATAAAGCAGTAGCAGCATCACCCCATCTTACTAAGTCGAAGAATCTGTGTCCTTCACCAGCAAGCTCCATTCTTCTTTCATTTTTGATAGCAGCTAATGTTACCGGAATTGAAGCAAGGCCAACTCTCGCTCTTACTGCATCAAGTAAAGCTTGTGCTCTGGCACCTGTAGCGCCTAATGCTTCAGCTTCTAATAAATAAGTATCTGCTAACCTGATAACATAAGAGTTTTGTTTGTAGTTCAACTCAGCAGCTCCACCACCTGTACGAACATCCGTTTTTCTTGGTAAAAATTTGTTCAAGAAATAACCTGTGTCTTGGTAACCTGGAATATAATCAGCTTTACCAGCAGCTTTTAACGCTTTTAAGTCAAAAATAGTTGCGTCAAATCTAGGATCAGTTTTCATTGCATCGTAAAGTTTTTGTGTTGGAACACTAAAACTCCATCCAGAAGGAAGGTCTGCCGCAGTAGAATTTGCTGGTCTAGAATAACCTCTAGGTCCAACCATTACATTTAATGAGTTTCCTTCGTCTCTTCCTGAACCCCAGAATCCCCAATCAGAGTTTCCAGCACTAGTATGAGATACTTCAAGAAGTGATTCTGAATTAAATTTGTTTGCTACAACCCATAAATCACTAAACTTAGCAAGTAATTTATTTCCATATTGGTTAGCTTGTCCTGGTGTGCCATTTACTTGAGCAAGAATTGCAGCAGCTTCTGCATTTTTCCCATCATATAAATAAACTTTTCCAAGTAATGCCTGAGCAGCTCCTCTTGTTAAACGACCTGATCCTGTAGCAGCATCTACACTAGTAGGTAAAGCCGGAATAGCTTCTACTAAATCTTTTTCGATTTGAGCATAAACAGCAGTTGGAGCTGATTGCTCAACATTTAACATAGTTGATGTTGTAAGCGGTTCCAAGATTAATGGAATATTCTTAAACATTCTAACTAAGTTGAAATAGTATAATGCTCTTAAAGCTTTAGCTTCACCTGTGAATCTAACTTTTAATGCATCTGACATATTAACTCCAGACATTTTTGATAACAAAACGTTTGCTCTGTAAACACCTTGATAATGATCATTCCAGAAACTTCCAGGAATAATTAATGAAGTTAATGAGTGAGTTGAGAAATTTTGAATTCCCTGACCGTCTGAAGCACCACCACCACCAGCGTAGAAATCATCTGAACCAGCATTTAGCATTGCTACAAGATTTTCAAAACCACCTGTATTTTTTCTTAATGGGTCATAAACACCAACAAGAGCAGCTGTAGCCTGTTGTTCATCTTTATAGTAACTAGTTGATAAGAAAGATCCTTTTGGGTCAATGCTCACGAAATCTTCAGAACAAGATCCTCCTAAAGCAGCCAAAGCAATGACAGCGTATATATATTTAAATTTATTTTTCATGATTCTTTAATTATTAAAATTGTACGTTCGCTCCAAGCATAAAAGTTCTTGCTTGTGGATAAACACCTCTGTCTACACCAAATACCTGACCTCCAATTTCCGGATCATATCCTGTGTATTTTGTGATAGTGAATAAATTTTCACCTGTTAGATAGAAGCGGATTCTGTCTGCTCCAATTTTAGAAGAAAGATCAACTGGAAGAGTATAACCTAACTGAACAATTTTCAAACGAACATAATCTCCGCTCTCCAGGTAGAAATCAGACATTTTGCTGAAGTTACCATTTCCGTCATTATTAGCAAGTCTTGGGTAATCATTTGAAGTTCCTTCTCCTGTCCAGCGACCTAAAGCTTCTGTTTGGTAATTTGCATTTAGGATATCTAACCTGCGTAATCCCTGGAAGATTTTGCTTCCGGCAGCACCCTGAGCAAATGCCATAAAATCAAATCCTTTGTAATCTAAGTTTACTGTTAAACCAAAAGTATATTTAGGAATACTGTTTCCTAAGTATTGTTTATCGTCATCAGAGATAGATCCATCTCCATTGTTATCAACCCAGCGGAAATCCCCCGGTTTTGCATTTGGCTGGATTAAACCTCCTGCAGCATTTGTGTAAGCATTAATCTCAGCTTGATTTTGGAAAATTCCAGCCGTTTTGTATCCGTAGAATTCATTGTATGAATGACCAACCTGAGTTCTTGTAACAGGTCCCATAGATTGGAAAGAAGCATCTCCAATGATAAAGTTATTAGATGCACCAACATAAGTAATTTCGTTTTTCAGGTAAGCAACGTTTCCGTTAACTCCTAAATTAAAATCACCAAGTCTTTTCTTGTAGCCTAACTCAAACTCCACACCGCTGTTGTTCATATCTGCAACGTTAGCCCATGGCTGTTCAGCAACTCCAACATATCCCGGAATTACAACCGGTCTCAAGATTCCTGTTGTTTTCTTTTTGTAGTAATCTAATGTTATATTAAAATCGTTAAATAATCTTGCATCGATACCAATACTTGCCTGAGAAGTTTCTTCCCATTTCAGATCTGGGTTATCAAGAGTTACGTTAGCATAACCTGTTGTGATAGCACCTGTATTTCCAAAAGAATAGTTATAACCTCCTGATACTAATGAAATATATCTAAAATCAGCAACCTGGTCATTACCTACAACTCCATAACCTCCTCTAATTTTTAAAAGGTTTACTACGTTATTCTCTTTCCAGAAACCTTCTTTTGAAACTACCCATCCTAAAGAGAATGACGGGAAAACTCCAAATTTATGATTCTCTCCAAAACGAGTAGATCCATCACGACGAATAACTCCGGTTACAAGATATTTCTCCATGTAATCGTAGTTTAAACGACCAAATAAAGATGTTACTTTATGCTGTACGAAATCATCTGTAGCACTATTTCTGTCTGCTTGTGGAATATCAAACTTGAAAGATGCGTCACGATAGTCAGTAATTGGCAAACCAAACATTGTAGCTCCAACATAACCTCCGATGTTATCAACATAAGATCCCTGACCAGCTAAAACATTTACATTATGATCTCCAAATTTGTTAGAATAAGTAAGAACGTTTTCAATATTCCAGTTGAATGATTTATTGTTATTTTGATAATAACTATTTTTAAGAACATTCACGTTTGCGCTTAAGAAATATACAGGAGTAAATCCCTGATCTCCCCAGTAAGAAAGTTTACCTCCCAGTGTAGATCTCACTTTTAAATGTGGAGTAATATTAGCTTCTAAATAAGCATTCCCAACGAAATCATCAGACCATCCGTATCTTCCTAATCTTGTCTGGATATACCCTAATGGGTTTGTCATCTCCTGACCAACAACACTTGAAATTCCATAAGGATTTCCGTTTGCATCACGAACTACAGGATTTGTAGAATAAGGTGCCGCATTTGCAACAGCAGGATCTGTAACTACTAATGGAGTTAATGGATCAAGGTTTATGGCTGAACTTAAAGGTCCGCCAAATTCACTGTTTGTATTTCCAATTCCAACCGTTTTTTGTCTTGTATAACCAAAAGTTTGTCCGAATGTAAAATACTTAGATATTTTATGAGTAGAGTTTAAACGGAAATTCTTTTTAGTATAATTAGAAATTTCTGTAGCAACAATACCTTCCTGGTCCTGAATACCAAATGATGCATAAAAAGTAGAAAATTCTCCACCGCCGCTAATACTTAATTCATGAGTGTATCTGAAAGCACTGTCATTAAAAATAGCATCCTGCCAGTTTGTTCCTTTTCCTAAAGCAGAAGGATTAGAGTATAAGATTGAACCTCCATCAGCAACTGATTTTTCATTCATAATAGTTGCATATTCAGCAGCATTCAATAAATCTAATTTTTTTGCTGGAGATGATACCCCTGCAAAACCGCTGTAGTTTACTGTAATTTTACCTGCTTTACCTTTTTTTGTAGTAACTAAGATTACCCCAGTTGCAGCACGAGTACCATAAATTGCAGCAGAAGCCGCATCTTTAAGCACCTCAATAGATTCGATATCTGACTGATTTAAGAAACCAATTCCTCCAGCATCAACAACGTTACCATCAACAACCCAAAGAGGATTATTTCCACCGTCGCCAAAAGTTGTAATACCACGTACACGGATTGTGGATCCCGCACCAGGCTGACCTGAACTTGAGGCAATTGTTACACCAGCAACACGACCTTGTAACGCCTGCTCAACTCTGCCATTTGGAACTTTCTCTAAATCTGCAGCTTTTACACTTGAAATTGCACCTGTAACTACTGATTTCTTTTGAGTACCGTAACCAACTACTACAACCTCATTTAATGATTGTGATTCTGGTTTTAATTGAATTGTAATTTTTGTTCTTCCATTTACAGCTTCAGTAACTGTAGAGTATCCTATAAAAGTAACTGTCAAAACTCCGTTTGAAGGTACTTGTAGTTGGAATTTCCCATCAAAATCTGATGCGGTCGACTTTGTTGTACCTTTAAGGACAACTGTTGCGCCCGGAACCGGCATTCCACTTTCATCGCTTATCATTCCATTTACTGTGACATCCTGAGCCACAGCTATAACCGAGAATAATAAAGACGAAACACAAAAAATAAGTAATTTTGTTAATTTCATTTTTCTAAAAATTTTGGTTAATTAATTAGTAATTTGATGCAATAATAATGTTATTTTTTTACTATCAACATTTAAATTTCATTACAAAAACACATCAAACTAAAATTTTATACATTACAAAAACACATCATTTTTTTTATAAATATCTAATATAGTGATATTTAAAAACAAAAAATAAGATGTTATGAAAATGTTAATTGAAAAAATAAACACTACAATTATATAAGATTGCTTATTTTTATGAACGAAATACTTTTCTACAACGTGATAGTAGAGAAAAAACATTCGTAAACACCTATAAACAAACAACTTAGGATCCAGAAAACAAATTAAACCGAATAATTAATGAAATTAACGATATCATATTTTTATATTACTTTTTTTACATTATTCACAATTGCCCTTTTTGGGCAGGTTAAAAACATCGGATTGCCGGATGTAAGAAATTACAAGCGTAATGAATATAAAGGAGGGACCCAAAACTGGAATATTGATCAGGATAAGAATGGAAATTTATATTTTGCTAACAATAATGGTCTTTTACAGTTTGACGGCTCTTCATGGAAAAAATATCCACTGCCAAATTTAACTTCTGTACGATGCTTAAAGATTGACAACTCAGGAAAGATATATGTGGGAGGTTATAATGAATTTGGATATTTCCAGCCAGATAATAAAGGAAAACTTCAATACACATCACTTTCTAAAAAAGTTGATAAGAATAAAATCAAAATCATTGACTTTATATGGAAAATTCATTCCATAGATAACCAAACTGTTTTTCAATCTTTTGCTAGGGCATATATCTTCAAAAAAGGAAAATTATCAATATTAAAAGCTCCAAAACGTTTTCAATTCTCATTTGTAGTCAATAACAGGCTTTACTTTCAAGATGAAGAAAAAGGAATTTTAGAATATAAAAACGGAAAACTCTATTCGCTGCCAAATACCACCAGCTTAAATAACACAGAGGTTTGGGCGATGTACTCTATAGGCAAAAACAGAATCTTAATTATTACATTAGAAAAAGGATTATTTATTTACGAAAACAACACCTTAACACAATGGAATACCGAAGCTAATAATTTTGTAAAAAGAAACAATTCCCTTGGAGGCGTTCTTATAGACAATAAATTTATTGTTTTAAATTCGGTTTTAGATGGAATTGCCATTTGTGACTTTGATGGCAAAATCATCCAACATATTAACAGAAAAAAAGGGCTTCAAAATAACACGGTTTTAACTTCATTTATTGACAACAAAAACAATCTTTGGCTTGGACTGGATAATGGTATCACTTTCGTTAACGAAAGTTCTCCTTTTACGTATTTTGGATTTAGTTATGACATTAGTACCGTTTATGCATCTGTAGTTCATCAGGGCAATTTATATGTTGCAACCAATCAGGGTGTTTTTTATCATGCCTGGAACAATAGCTTCAAGGAAGATGTTTTTAAACTTGTTGAAGGAACTACTGCTCAATCATGGAATGTACAAGTTATCGACGATGAATTAATTTGTGCCAACAACAGAGGGGCATTAATAATTAAAGGAGGAAGAGTTACCAATATTATAGATTCAAAAGGATATTTTGGATTTAAGAAAATTCCAAGTCATCCCGGTTTTTTTATTGGTTCAAATTATGACGGATTTGCCATTTTTCAAAAAACAGCAAACGGGCTTTCATATAAAAATCAAGTCGCAGGATTTGATAAATCATCGAATAGTTTTGAACTTGATCAATCTTATTTATGGCTTAAAAAAGATGAATCTATATACAAAATGGCTTTAAGCGAAGACCTAACAAGGTTTTCAAGCATCAAAAAAATTGATCGCCTAACTACTCAGTTTAAAAATATAGGAAGTCTTCAAAAAATTGATGGCAAAGTGTACTTTCAAACGAATAATCATTTTTACAAATATTCTTCGGAACAGGAAATATTTTACGAAGACAAAAAAATAACCAGTCTTTTTAAAAATATTCCGGTTATAAATGCACTAAGTGAAGATTCACAGTCAAATTTATGGTATGCTTATGATGAATCTTTAGGTGTATTAATGAAGCAGAATAATAGTTATAAAAATATCGTTGCACCATTTTCTAATTTAACCGGTAACCTGGTCACTAGTTATCTTTCGGTAAATACGATTGATTCTAAAAATATCTTTATCGGGTTAACAGACGGTTTAGCACATTACGACTCTGAACTTTTAAACAATTTTGTAACTAAACCAAAAGCATTCGTTCGCAGCTTTTCATTTCCGGGCGATACTATAATTCTTGGAAATAATAAAAACAAGATTGAAAACATCCGAATTCCTTATTCGTCTAATCATGTTCGTTTTACTTTTTCGTCACCAACCTATGAAAACCTTGAAAACGTGCAGTTTTCTTATCAATTAGAGCCTTTTGATGAAAAGTGGAGCAACTGGTCAACCATTTCAATTAAAGAGTACACAAACCTTCGTGAAGGCGATTATGTAATGAATGTAAAAGTTCGAAATAGTTATGGGGTTCAATCTGAACCATCAACCATTTCTTTTACCGTTTCTCCGCCTTGGTACAGACACTTTCTGGCTTTTATGCTTTATTTTATAGTTTTAATAATTGCTATTTATGTAATTTCCAGTCGAATTAAAATGAAAATTAGAAAGAATAAATATTATGAAACTATTGAGCAGCGAAGACTTTACCTTGAAAAAGAATCGAGAATTAGACAGGAACAATATGATCTTGAAAAAGAAATCGAAAAATTAAAAAACGACAAATTACAAATCAAGATTTTAGCAAAAGATAAGGAACTGGTAAACAACTCCTTACAAGTAGTAAAGAAGAACAAAATCCTAAACGGAATTATTCATAAGCTGAAAGAAATTGATGTCGAGGCGCTAGACGACTCAACTAAGTTTCAGGTCAGCAAACTAAACAAGAGTATTGTAAAAGAGGTTAATACAGATAAAAGCTGGAAAGATTTAGAGAAACACATCAAGAATGTCCATTTTGAGTTTTTAAAACGTTTAAAGGAAAAATATCCAACAATTTCTCCCCGTGAACTTGATTTATCGACTTATTTATTAATGAATATGTCTACCAAAGAAATTGCCGAAATTATGAATATTTCAACCGGCGGAGTCGAATTAGCCCGTTATCGTTTGAGAAAGAAACTCGGATTAAATAAAAAGGAAAACCTTATTGGTTTTTTAATGAGTATATAAAAAAAGGCCTTCTTTATTAGAAGGCCTTTTTTTTACGAAATATATTCTAAAGTTCTCTCGAGAGCCATTCCCCTCGATCCTTTTATCAAAATAGTATTATCTTCAAATAGAGTTGTTTTTAAATAATCAGCAAAAGCATCAAAAGTTTCGAAAAATTGAATCGTATCACTTGAAACTTTATTTTCATAAAATGATTTTCCAATCAAATAACAAAGTGACTCTTTTTGATTTACTAAAGAATCTACAATCAGTTTGTGTTCCTGCGGACTTTCTTCTCCTAGCTCAAACATATCACCAAGGATCATAATTTTATTTTGATTCTCTAATTGCAGGAAATTTGCGATTGCAACCGCCATACTACTCGGGTTTGCATTATAAGCATCCAAAATAATTTGATTAGAACCTTTATTCAGTAATTGAGATCTATTATTTTCCGGAATATAATTTTCTATCCCATGTTTTATCGCAGCGTCTTCTACTTTAAAGTATCTTCCAATTGCTGCCGCAGCATTAATGTTATTAGCATTGTAAAGTCCTATTAAATGTGACTCAACCGTAAAATCATTATAGTCAATAACCACAAAAGGATTTGCCTTTATATCTTTAATTTTTAGATCTGCGTTTTCTTTATTTATTCCAAAAGTGAAGGATTTTATGCCGTTTGATTTTTCAATTTGAATAGCATCTTCAAGATTAACAAAAGCAATTTTATTGTTTTTTGCTAAGTATTGATACATTTCACTTTTTCCTTCAATAACACCTTGAACACCTCCAAAACCTTCTAAATGGGCTTTTCCAAAATTGGTTATATAACCAAAATCAGGCTGGGCAATTTCACACAAAAATTTGATTTCTTTTTTGTGATTTGCTCCCATTTCGACAATTCCAATCTCTGTTTCTTTTGTAAAAGAAAGCAGCGTTAAAGGAACTCCAATATGATTATTTAAATTTCCAATAGTAGCTTTGGTTTTAAACTTTTGAGACAAAACAGCATTTATCAATTCTTTTGTTGTCGTTTTTCCATTACTTCCTGTAAGAGCAACAATAGGAAGTTTTAAATAGGCACGATGAAATTTTGCAAGTTCCTGAAGCGTCTTTAAGCTATTATTTACCAAGATCGTTCTCTCATCAATAAAACAAGATTCGTTGTCAATAACAACATATAAAGCACCTAAATCAAGCGCTTGCTTAGCAAAAGTATTTGCATCAAAATTCTCGCCTTTTATAGCAAAAAACATAGAATCTTTTTCAATTTTTCGAGTATCAATTGAAAGAGACCTGCATTTTAAAAACAAGTTATGAATTTCCTGAATATTCATTTATAACACTTTAAAATTATAAAAATAAAAAAATTCCAAATTCCAAAATCTGAATATTTCAGTATGGAATTTGGAATTTTTTTATTGAGTTTTTTAAACTTTAGTTTCTTGGTGATTTTCTTCTTTCAGTTTTAGCACCAACTCTAGACATTGCACATCTAAATCCAATGTAATCAGTTGCCATATCCTGAGGGAAATATCTTCTTTGAGCTGGATCTAACCAGTAAGCTCTATCTCTCCAAGATCCTCCTTTGTAAACTCTTACTTTATCATCGATTAAAGTAGTACGTTTACTAGAGTTATCATATTTTCTAATCATTTTACCTAAACTATCAACTGTAACGTTATGTTTAGGAGAATTGTACATTGCCTGATCAGCTTTAGGTCCAGACTCAGAATCTCCAAAGTCAAAGAATCTTGAAGATTGTTTATCTCCGTCTCTATAGTTGATGTTATCGCTTGTACTGAAATTTTGTCTTAAGTAAGTTTCTTGCTCATCAACCGGAACCTGAGCAATTTCTCCAGGAAGGTTTCTTGCAATCACTTTACCGTTGCTTAAAGTATCGTATTTAATTGAAGCAGTCGAAACGATTTCAATTTTACCATCTTTACCAATTTTGTTTTTAGCATATTGATTTCCTCTGTAATAGTTAAAATCATTTGCTTCATTATCGATAATAGGTCTGTAAACATCGGCAACCCATTCTGCTACGTTTCCTGCCATATCGTATAATCCGAAATCATTTGCAGCATAGCTTTTTACCTTATTTGTAATATCAGCACCATCATCAGACCAACCAGCAATTCCACCGTAATCACCGTTTCCTTGTTTAAAGTTAGCCAATTGATCCCCTTTATTTTTACGTTTTGCTGAACGAGTATAATCTCCAGACCAAGGATATTTCTTTTGTCCTTTGTAGATGTTATATTCTCTTTGTCCAACATCAGCAGCAGCAGCATACTCCCATTCTGCTTCAGTAGGAAGTCTGTATTCTGGTAAAATTACACCAGAAGAACGTTGTGCATAAACATTATGCTCTTCAGGTACAACACCATCTTTTCCTGCTTTTGGTCTTTTCCCTGCTGGATTTTTCTTTAAAACTAACTCTTCGTTTCCACCATAAGTAGTAGTTGGAGAAGCTAAGTAAGTTTCAGTATTAAATAAGCTTTCTGCACTAACATCTTGTGTTTTAGCTCCTTTTTTAAGATATCCGTTTTTTTCTAAAACAGCTTCGTTTACACGGTCTGTTCTCCATTTACTAAATTCAACAGCCTGAATCCAGTTAACACCAACTACAGGATAGTCAGCATAAGAAGGATGTCTTAAATAGTTATTAGTCATCGTTTCGTTGTAACCTAAACGATTTCTCCAAACTAAAGTATCTGGCGATGCTCCTTCGTAAATATTTTTGTAATTTTCTTCTGTTGGAGGAAAAACTTTCTTCAACCACTCAAGGTATTCTAAGTACATACCATTCGTAACTTCAGTTTCATCCATGTAGAACGATTGAACGTGCTGTTGAGTTGGTGTGTTATTCCAATCGTGCATAACATCATCCTGTACTTTACCCATAGTAAACGTACCTCCTTCAACAAAAACTAAACCAGGACCAGCCTGTTGTTTTTTCCCAGCATTTCTAGCAGCTGTTCCATTCTGACTATCTACATCCCAGCCAGTTGCTCTAGAAGCGTGACTCGAACTCGATTTTTTGCTACAACTAGCCGTGCCCAACATCAATACCATTGACATCATTAATTGCAAGACTACAATTTTGTTTACTTTCATACTCATTCTTAGGTGATAAATTTAGGTGCTGCAATATAATAATTAACATTTAATTAGCAACATCTGTTCTCATAATTTTATTTAGCTGTTTTTTACCAGAAAATAACCTATAGTTACGAACGCAAAAATATACTTTTTATTATTACTATAACATTAAATACTATATTTTTACTTACTAATTTTATTTTAATTAAATTTCGGTTTTAAAGCTAATGAAACAAGCCATAATCCTATACATCTTTCTACTTCCTATCTTATCATTTTCCCAGATAAATGGGAGCTTAACGCTCGATTGGCAGAGTAAAAAAGAGATGAATTACGGCAACAGCAAAATTATTATTCCCTACTTTTCCGGAAACACTTTTCGCTTTGACATTACAAAAAAAAGCATAACACTGCTGCTTAATCTGAATCAGGCAAACGTCGCAAACAATAGTTCAGTAGAAATCACAAATATCAATTTCGAATCAATTTCAAGAACTGATTTAGGCGATTTAGCTATAGAAAACATTCCGAATAAGATAACCGAAACGATAAAAATCACTAATTCAAGAGATACAAAACAGGCATTTCTGTCTCTCTATCCTATTATAAAAGACGGAAGTAGCTATAAAAGAATCAGATCATTTTCTTACAATATAAATAATTCTTCAGCAAAAAGCAGCAACTCATCGGTATTTCAAAAAGCAGCGGTTATTTCAAATTCTGTTTTAGCTTCTGGAGACTGGTATCGATTTTATGTAGAAAAATCTGGTGTTTATAGAATTACGCGAGCATTTCTTCAAAGTCTGGGTTTTGACCCAAGTAAAACGGATCCCAGAAGAATTAAAATTTATGGAAATGGCGGAAGAATGGTTCCATTAGCCAACAACTCTTATTATCCAGAAGATTTAACCGAAAACGCCATTCAAATTATTGGCGAAAGCGACGGTACTTTTAACAACGAAGATTATATCTTATTTTATGCCGAAGGTGCAGAAAAATGGAACGATGAAAGCCAGACTAATTTAAACTTATACAGTAATCGATCTTATTATTATGTTACTTCATCAGGAAACGATGGAAAAAGAATTGCAAACCTAACTCAGCCAACAGCAAGCAGCACTCTTGAATTGAACACGTTTGATGACTATCAATATCACGAAGTTGACCAAACCAACATTGTTCATCTGGGACGTCAATGGCTGGGAGAATCATTCGATATTAATCAGGAACAGGAATTTACTTTTAACTTCCCTAATCTTGACACAACTATACCTGTAAAAATTGAATTAAACGCAGCTTCTGCTGCTTTTACGCCAACTTCATTTGTTGTTGCCGCAAACGGACAAAATATCGCAACGCTAAATTTTGCAAGTTTAACAGCAAGTTCAGAAATTAAATATCTAACCAGCAAAACTCCTCCAAATACAACATTTACAGGTGCCGAAAGTGTAAAAATCAAGCTTACCTATAATAATAATGGTGTACCAGGCTCAAAAGGATATTTAGATTACATTAATCTAATTGCAAAAAGAAAACTTTTAGGAATAGGCAAACAATTTAAATTTCAATACAATTTAGCAGGTTCAACCGCAGGAATTGTAAATTATACTATAGGAAGTGCTTCTGGAATTTCTCAAATTTGGGATATTACAGACCTATATAATGTATCAAAAGTTGAAAATGCAAATCAAGCCTCTTTTAGCTTTAAAGCTAATCTGGGTGAAATTAGGAATTATATTGCTATTGATCCTGCTGATTATTATACTCCATTAAAAGAAAATCAGTCAAAAATTGCAAATCAAAACTTAAAAGGAACGCTTTTAAAAAACAATCAAAACAGTTTTCAGGATATTGATTATGCCATTATAACCCCAAGATCTTTAGCATCGCAAGCCGAGAGACTGGCGAATTTCCACAGGACTAATTCCAATTTAATTGTAAAAGTTATTTCGTTAGAAGATATCTATCAGGAATTTTCATCAGGAAAACAAGACATTGCTGCTATTAGAAATTGTATACGCTATATTTACGACAATGCATCTTCTCCAGATAAAAAAATAAAATATGTAAACTTATTTGGCGATGCCTCTTACGATTATAAAGATCGTATTTCTAACAACACTAATATTGTACCTATATATCAGTCCTTAAGCAGCAACACAACTGGCGAAGCCTCTTTTGCTTCTGATGACTTTTTTGGACTTATGGATTCTAACGAAGGAATTGTTACTTACCCTTTTGGAGGAATTGACATCGCTGTTGGCCGAATGTTAGTATCAGATAATGCGCAAGCACAGGAAATGGTCAACAAAGTTTTAGAATATCACGATACTAAATCATACGGAAACTGGAGAAATAATTTTGTTTTAATAAGCGATGATTCTGATCAAAGTTCAGACGCTACATTACAATCACGTCAAAATAGTTTAGCCGATGTAATTGCTGTTGAAAAGCCATTTTTAAATATCGACAAGATACTTTTAGATTCTTATACACAAGAAGCTTCTGCGGGCGGATCAAGATATCCAAAAGCAAGAACTGATATTTTTAATGCTTTTGAAAAAGGCGCATTAGTCTTTAATTATTTAGGTCATGGAGGTGAAGACGGATTAGCAGGTGAAAGAATCTGGGAAAAATCAGACGGGCAAAATCTGAACAATCAATATAAATATCCGTTATTTATAACCATTACCTGCGAATTTTCACGATTTGATGACCCTACCCGACCAACTGCCGGCGAATATACTTTTTGGAATCCAAAGGGCGGTGCAATTTCTATGCTGACAACAATTCGAACTATCGGGCAATTTAATGCCGAAAATTTCAATGATAGTTTAAGCAAAAACCTGCTTTCATACGGTTCAAACCAATATAATAGCATTGCAGAATCGCTGCGAATTTCAAAAAATGAAAACCCAAGTTCTTCGAGTAATGTTGTTGTATATATAGGAGATCCGGCTTTGATGTTAGCCATTCCAAAACCGCGAATTAATTTAACGAAAGTAAACGATATTGTGATTTCTCAACCAATTCCTGACTTTAAATCTTTATCAAAAATTAAAATTTCGGGAGAAATTACAGATGAAAACAATGTTCTTTTAAGCAATTATAACGGAGAACTTGCCACAGCTATTTTCGATAAAATGATTACGGCTTCGACCTTAAATAATGATGGATATAGCCCTGCAATGTCATTTAAAACTCTTGGAGAAACCATATTTAGAGGGAATGCCTCTGTAACCAACGGCCAGTTTGAGTTTAGCTTTGTTGTACCAAGAGATATTCGTATTCCTGTTGATAATGGCCGAATTAGTTTTTATTCTAAAAAAAGCCAAGCACTTGAGAATCAATCGGGCTATAATAATGTGATAAAAATAGGAGGAATAAATGAAAATGCACCTCAGGACAATATAAGTCCAAAAGTTAAGTTATATATGAACGATGAAACTTTTGTATCTGGCGGAATTACAAATGCATCGCCCTTTCTTTTAGCGTTTTTAGAAGATGAAAATGGTATAAATACAGCTAGCGGAATTGGGCATGATATTATAGCAGTTCTGGATGGAGACGTAAGTAATCCGTATATTTTGAATGATTATTATCAAACAAAATTAGATGATTATACGAATGGAAATTTACGTTTTCCGTTACGAAATTTATCTGCCGGATTACATACCATTAGTTTTACGGCATGGGATGTTTATAACAATCCTGTAACAAGCGAAATACAATTTGTTGTGATTGGTGACGAAGAATTAAAATTGACACATGTGCTCAATTATCCTAATCCTTTTTCAACATACACACAATTTTGGTTTTCACATAATAGACCGTATGAACCTTTAGATGTTCAGGTTCAGGTTATGACAATTACAGGCAAAGTGGTTTGGACAAAAAACCAAATCATTACAACTGAGGGCTTTTTATCAAGGGAAATAACATGGGATGGAAAAGATGATTTTGGCGACCGAATTGGAAAAGGAGTTTACATTTACAAACTGACTGTAAAATCGAACTTAACAAATAAAAAAGCAGAAAAATACGAAAAACTTGTCATTCTATAATATTATATATATTTGTAACATAAATACCATTAGTCCCAAAAATGAGAAAAATATCACTTTTATTAATTTGTTTATTAGTAATTTCCTTCGCCAAAGCCCAAAACATTGAACCTATTACAACAGGAGTTCCCTTTTTATTAGTCGCAGCCGATGCAAGAGCAGCCGGTTTAGCAGATCAGGGAGTTGCCACTTCATCAGATGTTTTTTCACAACAATGGAATCCTGCAAAATATGCTTTCGCAGAAGATGCACAGGGACTTTCAATAAGTTACACTCCGTATTTAACGGATCTTGCCAACGATATTTCGCTTGGTCAATTGACTTATTATAACAAAATCAACGAAAAGAGTGCCTTTGGAGCAAGTTTTCGTTATTTTGGTTTTGGAGGAATTGAATTAAGAGAAACCGGAGATCCAAACGAAGCAACACGAGAAGTAAATCCTAATGAATTTGCATTAGACGGATCGTACTCTCTTAAATTAAGTGAAACTTTCTCGATGGCAGTTGCCGGTAGATTTATCAGCTCAAATTTAAAAATTCCTTCAGGCGAAGTTGATGCTTCAGCTGCAAGATCATTTGCTGTAGATGTTGCTGGTTTTTATCAATCAGAAGAAATTGCATACAGCGATTTTAACGGAAGATGGAGAGCAGGTTTCAACGTTCAAAACTTAGGGCCAAAAATCAGTTATGATAATGACGATTTAAGCTCAAACTTTTTACCAGCTAACTTAAGATTAGGAGGAGGTTTTGATTTTATTTTAGATGATTATAATAAAGTTAGCGTAAGTGCTGAATTTACCAAACTATTAGTTCCAACGCCGCCGGGGCCTGGAACACCTTTTGATGCAAATGGAGACGGTGATTTTACAGATCCGGACGACATTTCACAATCAGAAGCAAACGCAATTAGCTATAACAAATATAAAGACACTGGCTGGGTAGAAGGAATTTTCAAATCATTTGGAGATGCTCCGGGAGGTTTTAGCGAAGAAGTTAAAGAAATAACCTATAGCGCAGCAGCAGAATATATGTATCAGGATTCGTTCGCAATGAGACTAGGTTACTATCACGAAAGCCCTGAAAAAGGTGCGAGACAATTCTTCTCTTTAGGGGCAGGTTTTAAATACAATATTATAAAAGTTGATGTTTCGTACTTATTTTCGGCATCAAAAGTTAAAAATCCTTTAGAAAATACACTTCGTTTCTCTTTAACTTTTAACTTTGGCGACAAATACGAAGTTTATTAAACTAAAAACATAAAAAATAATTACAATCCAAATTTCTAACTTTTTAGAAATTTGGATTTTTTTTCCCATAAAAACAATGAAAGAAATTAGCATTACATCGTCGTTCACTATTTACGACAACATCAATGAGCTTTCTCAAGACATACAAGATTTAATGAATCAGGCCATCGAAATTCGTAAAAAAGCTTACGCTCCTTATTCACAATTTAGAGTTGGAGCCGCCCTTCTTCTTGATAATGGAAAAGTAATTTTAGGATCGAATCAGGAAAACGCCGCATATCCGTCAGGATTATGCGCAGAAAGAACAGCTATTTTTTATGCAGGAAGCGCATATCCTGAAGCCAAAATTTTAAAAATGGCAATTACTGCCGCTTCAGATACAAATCAAACTCAGGCACCAATTCCACCGTGCGGTTCTTGCCGTCAGTCGATTGCAGAATATGAAATCAAACAAGACATCCCTATTGAAATTTATTTTATGGGCGAAATTGGCGAAGTTTACAAATCGGCATCCCTAAAAAATCTGCTCCCTTTTATGTTTGATAAAAAGTTCTTGTAAAAAAAAGCCAAAAAAGACCTTTTAAATTTTAGTTCTTAAACGGAATGTCTTATTTTTGCATCCCGACCTTTCGGGCGCAAATTTGTGGGAGGAAACTATTTTGCGTTACAGGCAACAATTGATAACACAAACAACTTTAGCAAAAGAAAGAATTCAGATGAAAGAAGTTACAAAAGAGGTATATTTAAAGTGGTACGAAGACATGCTGCTTTGGAGAAAGTTTGAAGACAAACTTGCAGCATTATACATTCAACAAAAAGTTAGAGGTTTTTTACACCTATATAATGGTCAGGAAGCTGTATTAGCGGGCGCTCTGCACGCTATGGACCTGACTAAAGACAAAATGATTACTGCATACAGAAATCACGTTCAGCCAATTGGTATGGGAGTTGATCCTAGAAACGTAATGGCAGAACTTTTAGGAAAAGTTACTGGAACTTCTAAAGGCATGGGAGGTTCAATGCACATCTTTTCTAAAGAACACCGTTTTTACGGAGGTCACGGAATCGTTGGTGGTCAAATTCCTGTTGGTGCAGGTTTAGCTTTCGCTGATAAGTATTTCAATACTGGCGGAGTTACTATGACTTACTTTGGTGACGGAGCTGCGAGACAAGGTTCTTTACACGAAGCTTTCAACATGGCTATGTTATGGAAATTACCAGTTGTATTTATCGTTGAAAACAACGGTTATGCAATGGGAACTTCTGTAGAAAGAACTGCAAACCACACTGATATCTGGAAATTAGGTTTAGGTTATGAAATGCCTTGCGGACCTGTTGACGGAATGAACCCTGTGAAAGTTGCCGAAGCAATGCACGAAGCTATCGAAAGAGCACGTCGCGGAGACGGACCAACTTTCCTTGAAATGAAAACGTACCGTTACAGAGGACACTCTATGTCTGATGCACAATTATACCGTTCTAAAGAAGAGGTAGAAGAGTACAAAAAAATTGACCCAATTACGCAGGTTCTTGATGTAATTTTGGATCAAAAATATGCTACAGAAGAAGAAATTGAAGTTATTGACCAAAGAGTTAAAGACTTGGTTGAAGAATGTCAGAAATTCGCTGAAGAATCTCCATACCCAGACTTACAACAATTATACGATGTAGTATACGCACAAGAAGACTATCCATTTACACCTCATAAACTATAACATCATGGCGATTAAAGTAACAATGCCTCGTTTGAGCGATACAATGACGGAAGGAACGGTAGCGACTTGGTTAAAAAAAGTAGGCGACAAAATTAGCGAAGGAGATATCTTAGCTGAGATTGAAACAGACAAAGCAACAATGGAGTTCGAATCTTTTAACGAAGGAACTCTTTTACATATTGGAATTCAAGCTGGAGAAACTGCTCCGGTTGATTCATTATTAGCCATCATTGGTAAAGAAGGAGAAGATATTTCTGCTCTTTTAGCTGGTGGTGATGCTCCTGCTGCTGAAGCTCCAAAAGCGGACGCTCCTGCTGCAGAAGCAAAAACAGAAACTGCTGCTCCTGCAAAAGCCGCAGCGGAATTACCAAAAGGCGTTATAGTAGTAACTATGCCACGCTTGAGTGATACAATGACTGAAGGTACAGTAGCAACTTGGTTGAAAAAAGTTGGTGATGCTGTATCAGAAGGAGATATTTTAGCAGAAATTGAAACAGACAAAGCTACTATGGAGTTTGAGTCTTTCAATGCTGGAACATTATTATACATCGGAATTCAAGAAGGAAACACTGCTCCAGTTGACAGCTTATTAGCTATTATTGGACCAGCTGGAACTGATATTTCTGGAATTGCTGACAACTATACTGCCGGAGGCGCTGCAAGTGCTCCTGCCGCAGAAGAAACAAAAGCTGCACCTGCTGCTGAAAAAGCACCAGAAACTGTAGCGGACAACTCTAACGGAGGAAGAATTTTAGCTTCACCTTTAGCTAAGAAAATCGCTTCTGACAAAGGAATCCAATTGAACCAAGTTAAAGGTTCTGGAGAAAACGGACGTATCGTGAAAAGCGATATCGAGAACTTTACTCCATCTGCACAAGCACAAACTACTGCTTCAGCACCAGCCGCTAAACAAGAAGCTTCTGCTCCTGCTGCACCAAAAGTATTTGTTCCTGCCGGAGAAGTTTACACAGAAGAGATCAAAAACTCTCAAATGCGTAAAATTATCGCAAAACGTCTTGCTGAATCATTATTTACTGCACCTCACTACAACTTAGTGATCGAAGTAAGCATGGACGAAGCAATGGGCGCAAGAGCAACAATCAATACTGTTCCGGATACAAAAGTATCTTTTAACGATATGGTAATTAAAGCTTGTGCTTTAGCATTGAAAAAACACCCAAAAATCAACTCTCAGTGGAAAGAAGATGCAATCATCATCAACCACCACGTAAATATTGGTGTAGCTGTAGCTGTTGAAGACGGATTAGTAGTTCCTGTATTGAAATTTACAGACGCTATGAGTTTATCTCAAATTGGTGCTGCTGTAAGAGATCTTGCAGGAAGAGCTAAAAACAAAAAATTAGGACCACAAGAAATGGAAGGAAGTACTTTTACAGTATCTAACCTTGGAATGTTTGGTATTACTGAATTCAATTCAATTATCAACCAGCCAAACTCTGCAATCCTTTCTGTAGGTGCAATTGTTGAAAAACCAGTAGTTAAAAACGGTCAAATCGTAGTTGGAAACACAATGATGTTATCATTAGCTTGTGACCACAGAACAATTGACGGTGCAACTGGCGCTCAATTCTTACAAACATTAAAACAATACATCGAAAGCCCAGTTACAATGTTGGCATAATTTCAATGTTTATCCTGAGCGAAGCCGAAGGGTCAGCCTGAGCTAAGTCGAAGGTAATATTTAATAAAATCCCGTTTTGTTTATTCAAAACGGGATTTTTTGTTTAATTTTCCTCCTCAAATTCAATACTTCATAAAATGAAAAAACTAACCTTTCTAATCTTGTTTCTTACAGCAATAGCCTGCCAGAAAAAAGAACAAACAGAAAAACCAACCAGCGTTGTTGATGAACACAGTTATTCTAAACCAGAACTTGCTGTAGTTAAACACCTTGATCTTGACATTAAAGTTGATTTTGACACACAGACTATTTCAGGAAAAGCTTCGTGGACAATTGACAACATCAGCAAAGGAAATGAAATTATTTTCGACGAAAACACGCTAAACATTACCAAAGTAACTTTAGGTGACGACGAAAAAGAAACCAAATTTGAACTTGGAAAAGACGTCGAATTTCACGGAAAACCTCTTCACATTACAATTGAACCAAATACAACCAAAGTAAACATTTACTACAGCACAACTAAAGATGCTGTTGCGTTACAATGGCTTTTACCGGCACAAACTGCAGATAAGAAGAAACCTTTCCTTTTTTCTCAGGGAGAAAGCGTTTGGTCAAGAACATGGATTCCATGTCAGGATTCACCGGGAATTCGTTTTACATACAATGCAAAAGTTACTGTTCCTAAAGATTTATTAGCGGTAATGAGCGCCGTAAATCCTCAGAAGAAAAATGATACCGGAGTTTATACTTTCAAACAAGACAAAGCAATTCCATCTTATTTAATGGCAATTGCCGTTGGAGATATTGAATTTCAAGCAATCGACAACAGAACCGGAGTTTACGCAGAACCATCAATGCTGAAAAAATCGGCTTGGGAATTTGCTGAACTTGGAAATATGGTTGTCGCCGCCGAAAAATTGTACGGTCCATACCGTTGGGGACGTTATGATGTTTTGGTTTTACCTCCAAGTTTTCCTTACGGGGGAATGGAAAATCCAAACCTAACATTTTTAACTCCGGGCGTTATCGCTGGAGATCGTTCTTTAACTAGTTTATTAGCCCACGAATTAGGTCACAGCTGGAGCGGAAATTTAGTTACAAATGCAACTTGGGACGATATTTGGTTAAACGAAGGTTTTACAACTTATGTAGAACACCGCATTGGAGAAGCTATTTTCGGAAAGAAAGAATTTGAAATGCAAAACGTTATCACAAACAAAGAATTGGTTGATAATGTAGCAGAATATGGAGATACAAGCCCAGATACAAGACTTAAAGTTTCGCTGACAGGAAGAAACCCTGACGACGGAATTAGTCAAATTCCTTACGTAAAAGGATATTCATTTTTAAGAGTTATCGAAAACGCTGTTGGACGTGATAAATTTGATCCGTTCATTAAGAATTATTTTGATTCACATGCTTTCAAATCAATTACTACAGAAGATTTCGTGAAATATTTAAACGAAAACCTTATTAAAGGAGATAAAGCATTAGCCAATAAAATTAAATTAGAAGACTGGATTTACAAACCGGGAATCCCATCAAATATTCTTCCCGTAAGCTCAGTAGATTTTGATGCTATCGATAAAATTCAAAAAAGCTGGAGAGAAACTGGTGTTACAGGTTTAAGTAAAAAAATTACAACTACAGCCGAAAAACAGCATTTTATAGATCATCTTCCTACTGATATTACAGCAAAAGAAATGGAAGCAATTGATAGTGAATTCAACTTTACAAAAGGAGGCAATTTCATCATTAAACGTCAATGGTTTGTTCAGGCACTAATTCACCAATACAAACCTGCTTATCCTGCAATCGAGCAATTTTTAATCGGAATCAGCAGAACAGGTTCTGTAATGATGCTTTATAAAGAAATGGTTAAAACACCTGAAGGAAAAGTTTGGGCAAATCAAATTTTCGAAAAAGCAAAATCCGGTTATCATGCAACAACTATTCAAGCAGTTGAAGGCATTTTGAAATAAAAAATAACCACGAATTCCGTGTACAATTTATATCCCGAAGGGATTACATATCGGTAGAAAAAAAATTGCGATCGTTTCCATTGTCCCGTCAGGGACTACACATTATATAGAATCCGTTTAGTCCCTGACGGGACAAATGACTTTAATGCGTAATATTCTTTTTCTACCGATATATAATCCCTCTGGGATAAAAGCATACTTATTCAAATCCCCGATTACGATGTGTAATCGGGGATTTTTTTATTCAAAAAAACACCTCAGGGAAAATTGTCCATCACATAGTGTACATTCTCCATGTTCTAAAATCTGCAATCGTCGCACCTTTGTAATGTCAAAAGACAACAACTAATAAATAACATAAAAAATTAAATAAAATGACACGATTAACAGCATTAAACCCAGACGAAGTAACAGGAAAAACTAAAGATTTATTCAACGCAGTACAATCAAAATTAGGCGTAGTTCCAAACATGATGAGAACAATGGGAAATTCACCAGCAGTTTTGGAAGGATATTTAAACTTTAGCGGTGCATTAAGCCACGGAAAATTAAGTGCAAAAACAGGAGAATTAATTGCCTTGGCAGTTTCAGAAAGCAATTCATGTGATTACTGTGTGGCAGCTCATACTTTTATTGGCGGAAAACTATTAAAAACAGACGCACAAGTTTTACAAGATGCGAGAAAAGGAAATTCAGCAGATGCTAAAACAGAAGCTATTTTACAATTAGCCAAAACATTAATCAGCAAAAATGGATTAGTAAGTGATGAAGATGTAAACAAAGCTAAAAATGTAGGAGTTTCTGATGCTGAAATTGCAGAAACTGTAGCGCACGTAGCATTGAACGTTTTAACAAACTATTTCAACAATACTGCAAATACACAAATCGATTTCCCAGAGGTTTCAAGCCTATAATTTCAAAAAATTCAAACAAAAAACAATTTATAAAGATAGTTGTGAATTCAATTCATGACTATCTTTATATTTCTAAAAACCACAGCAAATCATGAGTCAGAATGTTTTCACTTTAATTAATCCGCAAAATGGAAATCTAGCTTTTAAACTGCTGCCGTTTGATGGCAACAGCCATTTTGATCATTTACAGCGAAACAATTATTTCTCTCTAATTTGGGTTACCAAAGGAAAAGGCAAAGTAAAAGCCGATTTTGCTGAACATCAATTTGAAGAAAACTCACTCCTCGCCTTTTCCCCTTATCAGCCTTTTATGCTTTGCGTAAACGAACCAATTGAAGGAATTGCGATTCATTTTCACCCTGACTTTTACTGCATACACATGCACCAAAAAGAAGTTTCCTGCAACGGCGTTTTATTCAACAACGTTTATCAGCCGCCTTATACGAAAATTACAGAACAAGCGGCACAGACTTTTACAATGGTTTTAGATCAAATGAAAACGGAAATTCAAAATGCAGAATTGGCACAATACGAATTGCTTATTTCCTATTTAAAAATCTTTTTGATAACAGCTTCCCGATTAAAAAATGAACAATTAGAAGAAATGAAATCCGTTCCGGATTCAAAAGAACCTGTGATTCTTCAAAATTTAAAAGATGCCATTGAACTCAACTTCAAAACCAAACATTCGGCCGGAAATTATGCCGATTTATTGAACATTTCGCCTAAAGCATTGGCAAAATTATCCAAGAATTATTTCAACAAAACCTTAACCGATTTAATTGCCGAAAGAATTATTATTGAAGCCAAAAGAGAATTGTATATGACCAACAAAACGGTAAAAGAAATCGCTTATGAATTAGGTTATGACGACGAACATTATTTTAGCCGATTTTTTAAAACAAATGCTGATGTTTCGCCGCAAATTTATCGTGAAACGGTAGGTTTTGGAAAAATGGAAGCTTAATTTTTATTCTTAGCTTCAATCCATTTTGACATATACATCGCGCTTTTATAAGCGTGATGCTGCAATAAATTCCCCATAAAATTATGAAGACGATGACTTTTGGAATCCACCAACAATGAATTTACAAAAGACACTAATTCATCTGAATATTTATCCTTCTGATAACATTCATTAATAATGACAATGCCGTTTTTTTGAGATTCTTTCCAAAGATTTTCATCCTGATAAAGTTCAATTGCTTTTTTAGCAAATTGAGATGCATCATCTTCAACAAATCCGTTCCAGGGTAAATTGGCATGCATCGCTTCTGAACCAATTGAAGTGGTTACACTTGGCGTTCCGCATTGCATCGCTTCTAATAATTTTCCTTTTAAACCAGCTCCAAAACGAATTGGCGCCAAAACAACTCGTGCTTTTTTCACCACTTCATTTGCATCTTCTGCCCTTCCCATAATAAAAAATCCATTTTTAGACTGATGCAATTGCAATACTTTTTGCGACGGATAAGCGCCATAAACTTCTAAAACAGCTTCCGGAAAATCTTTTTTTATTGAAGGCCAAATCGCTTCTTTTAAATATTGAACCGTATTCCAATTGGGTTCGTGAAGAAAATTTCCAATGAAAACAAAATTCTTGCGATCTTCAAATGAAGGTAATTTCGAAAGATCATTCTCAGATAATTTATCAACCAAAAAAGGAAGATAGAAAAGCAAATCTTTATTTATTCTGAAAACATCTTGCAGCATATTCATTTCAAATTCAGAAATAATCAGAGATAAATCACATCTTAAAATACTGGCGATTTCTCGTTTTGCTACTTCTTCAGAAAATAAATCTACTATTTCAAAATTTCGATTTTCTTTAAAAGCTTTTTGGCGCGCCGTTCGCAGACAATGTAAATCTTCGGTATCTAAAATTCGAATTGCTTTTGGGCAGTTTTCTGTGACGCGCCAGCCAAATTGTTCCTCGATCATAAAACGATCAAACAAAACAACATCTGGATTTAATTCAGTTATAAAATCATCAAAACTGGCAGAATTGAGTTCGATACTTTTTTTGGCAACTCCAAATTCAGATAAATCAACCATAAAATCGCTGTCTAAAGCCGCACTTACAAATGTAATTTCAAATCCATTTTGTTTGAAAATAGAAATTAACTGCATCATCCTTCCGCCTGCAGCAGAAGAATTTGGCTCAGGCCAGACAAACCCAATTATGAGAAGTTTTTTTATCTGATTCATCGTTATTTATTTTAACATACAAAATAATGCTTTTTTGAGCGCAATCGCACGACATTTCCTGACTTTTAGTAATAAAAATCACTAATTTTGCAAGAATTAAATGCTGGGAAATTATGTTGGGATTAAAATTAGCTACAGACCCTCGCTGGGTCAATATCGTCGAGTCAAATATTGAAGAAATTTTAACTGATCATGCATGGTGCGAACAAAAAGCAGCCTCAAACGCAATCAGTATTGTGACTTACAACTCTGAATTAGAAGAATTAGTAACCGAAATGCTTGTAATTGCCCGCGAAGAACTGGAGCATTTACAAATGGTTCATGATGTTATAAAAAAACGCGGTCTTACTTTAGGACGCGAACGAAAAGACCATTATGTAAATGAGCTTTTTAAATTCATGAAAAAGGACGGCAGCCGACGCGATGCACTTTGCGACCGTTTATTATTTTCAGCCATGATTGAAGCCCGAAGCTGTGAGCGTTTTAAAGTACTTTCTGAAAACATAAAAGACGAAGAATTAGCTAAATTCTACCGCGATTTAATGATTTCTGAAGCCGGACATTATACTACTTTTTTAGGATTTGCCAGAAAATACCAGGACAATATCGACATCGATAAACGATGGAAAGAATGGATTGAATATGAAGGTTCTATCATTACCAATTATGGTAAATCAGAAACCGTTCACGGATAAATTATACTCCTTTTTTTTACTCTATTTTTTTTATTTAAACACCACAAATTGCTATGCAAAAAAGTAAATCCAGATCAATCGTATTCAAAATTGCGAAGTATTTAGGGATAACTTTCGCTGTTATTTTAGCATTATTATTTTTAACGCCAATCGTTTTTGAAGATCAGATCAAAGAACAGATCAAGAAAACAGCCAACGAAAGACTAAGCGCAGAATTGAATTATTCTGATGTTTCGGTTTCGTTTTTCCGTCATTTTCCGTCACTGACTTTAACTTTAGACAATTTGAGTCTTAACGGTTCAGCGCCATACAAAAACGAAAAATTCATTACGGCAAAAGAGGTTTCTTTTGGAATAAATGTAGCTAGTTTGATTTTTAGTAAATCGGTAAAAATTGACCAGATTTATTTGTCAGATTCGTTTATCAATGTAAAAGTAAATCCAAACGGAGAAGCAAATTACAACATTTACAAATCGCAGGCTAAAGCCACGGAAAAAAAAGACAGCACAGATACTGCTTTAAAACTAGAAAAAATTGAGATTTTAAACAGTAAAATTATCTATGATGACAAATCAACAAAAGTTCATTTTGATGCTTTAGGCTTTAATTATTTAGGAAAAGGTGATTTGAACAAGGCGGTTTTCGATTTATCTTCAAAAGCAAAAATTGAAAAATTAAATATCATCTATGAAGATGAGCCGTATTTAATGAATAAAAAAATTGATGCCGATTTAATTACCAAAGTAAACATCAACTCGTTATCCTTTTTCTTCCAGCAGAATAACTTAAAAATCAATCAGCTTTTAGTCGATTTTAAAGGGAAATTCGATATTTTAAAAGATGGTTACAATATGGATTTTGTAATTAAATCTGATAACAGCGATTTGTACGATGTATTTACAGCTTTTCCGCCAAAATACATTACATGGCTTTCTAAAACAGAATTAAAAGGAAATACGACTTTACTTTTTACTTTAAAAGGAGATTATATTACCTCGCAGAATATTGCTCCAGATTTGAATCTTGACGTAAAAATCGACAACGGATTTGTGAATTATAACAAAAGTGCGTTTCCGGTTTCTAATTTAAATTTTGAAGTTAAAACAAAAGTTCCGTCTTTAAACCCTGATCTTTTAACGGTTGATGCTAAAAACTTATCCTTAAGTATTAACAAGGATTATATAAAATCTAAATTCTTTGTAAAAGGTGCAAACACACCAGAAATCAATGCCGATTTTAAAGCTAAAATTGATCTTAGCAAACTAACAAAAGCTCTTGGAATTCCAGATGTAGAATTAAAAGGTTCTTTAGCCGGAGATATTCAGGCAAACGGGAAATTTGATCAAAAAAATAAACTTTTCCCTGTTACAAAAGGTGTTTTTGATTTAGAAAATGGATATGTGAAAACAAAATATTATCCAAACCCAATTACCAATATTACCATAAAATCTAAAATCGACAATCAAAAAGGAACTTTTGACGATTTAAAAATAAAGCTAAAACCTGCTCAATTTACTTTTGAAGGAAAACCTGTTTTTGTAGAAGCTGATTTGAGTGATTTTAATGATTTAGCTTATGATATTAAAGCAAAAGGAGAATTAGATGTAAACAGAATCTATAAAGTATTTTCTCAAAAAGGATTAGATCTGGACGGTTTCGTAAAAGCAGATTTGGTTTTGAAAGGAAAACAAAGCGATGCCGAAAAAGGGAATTACAGCAAATTGTACAACAAAGGAACGCTTGAGTTAAGAAACATTGGGATTGCATCAGAATATCTGCCTAAAAAATTCATTATCAAAGAAGGGATTTTCAAAATCAATCAGGATAAAATGTCATTCAATAATTTCCTGGCCGCTTACGGGCAATCTGATTTTAAAATGAATGGTTATCTACAGAATGTTTTCAACTATGTAACTACAAATACAGGGGTTTTAAAAGGCTCTTTTAATGTTTCGGCTCGATATATCAATGTAGATGAATTTATGTCGAATACATCTGCTGATGCTTCTGTAACAAAAAATGCAGCTCCAAAACCAGAAACAAAAACCGAAGCTGCACAAACCGGCGTTATTATTATTCCAACAAACCTGAATTTACAATTATTGGCAAATGCCCAAAAAGTAAATTTCGACAAGTTAAATCTTCAAAACGCAACAGGTCATTTAACCATGAACAAAGGTAAATTGACGATGCAAAATACAGGATTTGATTTAATTGGCTGTAAGGTTGCTATGAATGCAAATTATCAGGCCGTAACGCCGCAAAAAGCAAATTTTGATTACGCTATAAAAGCATCAGACTTTGATATTAAAAGAGCATACAATGAAATAGAGGTTTTTAGAAAAATGGCAAGTGCAGCCGAAAAAGCACAAGGAATTGTCTCCCTAGATTACCAATTAAAAGGACGCTTAAACGGAAAGATGGAACCTGTTTATCCTTCGCTTGTTGGCGGTGGAGTACTTTCTGTAAAAGATGTAAAAGTACGAGGATTAAAAATGTTTAATGCGGTAAGCAAACAAACAAGTTCTGAATCGATGAAAAACCCTGATGTTTCAAAAGTAGACATCAAAAGCACGATCAAAAACAATATTATGACCGTAGAACGCTTTAAATTTAAGTTTGCGGGCTTTAGACCAAGAATTGAAGGAACAACAAGCTTAGACGGAAAATTGAATTTAAAAATGCGTTTAGGTTTACCTCCATTGGGAATATTCGGAATTCCGTTAACTGTTACTGGAACTCAGGATAATCCTAAAGTAAAAGTGGGACGTAAAACTGAGGATTTGGAGGAGACAAAGGACACTGAATAGAAATTTCAATTTTTCAAATTCCAATTGTTGCTGACTTATTAGCTTAGAATAAATCTTATAGACCTTTGTCAAAGTTTAAAACTTTGACAAAGTTTTTTTTTTACAATCTTGTCATTGCGAGGAACGAAGCAATCTCTACAAGAAACTCTATAAAGAAATTCGACAATGCTAGTTAGACCTGACAGGTTTTAAAAACCTGTCAGATCTGCTTTACGTTTATCAAACTTGACAATAAAAACCAAATCTTGTCATTGCGAGGAACGAAGCAACCGCACTAACAATGATCAGTAATTGATTTAGCACGTGAGATTGCTTCGTTCCTCGCAATGACTAAAAACAAAAAACCCGATCTTTTCAGAACGGGTTTTTTATAAAAAGTAAATCTTTAATTATTATGCCTCGAAAGGAATAATAGAAACATAAGATTTGTTATCTCTTTTCTTTTGGAACTTAACAACTCCAGCTACTCTTGCGTGTAGTGTGTGATCTTTACTAATGTAAACATTTTCACCTGGATTGTGTTTTGAACCTCTTTGTCTAACGATGATGTTCCCCGCAATAGCAGCTTGTCCACCATAAATCTTAACGCCTAAACGTTTTGATTCTGATTCTCTACCATTCTTCGAACTACCGACACCTTTCTTGTGAGCCATGACGTATGAGTTTAAATATTGTTATTATTCTTTAGTAGCTTCTTTTTTTGCCTTTGGAGCTGCTGCTTTTTTCACTTTAGGAGCTTCTACTTCTTCAGTAGCTGCTTCTTCTGCTACAACCGCTTTTTTAGCTGCTGCTTTTTTAGTTCCTCCTGCTGCAGTAATACCTTCAATTACAATTTGTGTAAGATATTGTCTGTGACCATTTCTTTTTTTGTATCCTTTTCTTCTTTTCTTTTTGAAAACGATAACTTTATCACCTTTTAAGTGTTGTAACACTTTAGCTTCTACTGAAGCACCTTCTATAGCTGGGGCGCCTAAAGTTACATTTCCGTTATCATCTAATAAAAGAACTTTGTCAAAAGAAACTTTTGAACCTTCTTCATTAGCTAAACGGTGAACATAAACCTTTAAGTCTTTGCTTACTTTAAATTGTTGCCCTGCTATCTCTACGATTGCATACATACCAAATTGATTTATTGATTTTTAAGGTTGCAAATATACAACTAAAAATTTACTGTGCAATCTCTTATAGTAAAAATATTTTAAGCAGTTTAATCGTTGTTTTTCAAGGCTTTTTAAAAGAACTTCATCCTCAATTAGAGGTAAAAGATTGTTAAATTGCAATCAAAACAAAGATAAACCTCTAAATGATAATTAAAAAAAGTTATTTTTGATGTAACTATAATCAATTCTTGACTACCTACTATTTTAGTAGGTATTTAAATTTATTAATCTTTATGAAAAATTCAATAATGATGTTAAGTGCAGCACTAATGCTTGGCGGAGTAGCTCATGCTCAAAAGGTGGCTTTTGAAGAATACAATTTAGATAACGGCATGCATGTTATTCTGCATAACGATCCTTCGGCACCCGTGGTTATTACCTCTGTAATGTATCATGTTGGTTCAAAAGACGAACGTCCGGATCGTACAGGTTTTGCACATTTCTTCGAACATTTATTATTTGAAGGAACTCAAAATATAAAACGCGGCGAATGGATGAAAATCGTTACCGCAAATGGAGGCGTTAACAATGCTAATACTTCTGACGACAGAACGTATTATTATGAAGTTTTTCCATCAAACAATTTAGAATTGGGTTTATGGATGGAATCGGAAAGATTAATGCACCCAATTATCAATAAAATTGGTGTTGACACGCAAAATGAAGTGGTAAAAGAAGAAAAAAGGATGCGTTACGACAATCAGCCTTACGGAAACATTCTTCCGGAGGTTAAAAAAAATATGTTTAAAAATCATCCGTATCGCTGGACTACAATTGGCTCTATGAAAGATTTGGATGCAGCAACTCTTGAAGAATTTCAGGCCTTCAATAAAAAATTCTATACGCCAAATAATGCGGTTTTAGTAATTGCAGGAGATTTTGATAAAACGAAAGCTAAAGAATGGGTTCAGAAATATTTTGGGCCAATTCCGAAAGGTGAAGATGTTAAAAAACAAACTTTTACCGAAGAACCAATTACACAGACCATTAAAGCAACTTACGAAGATCCGAACATTCAGATTCCGATGGTTGTGGCTTCATACAGAACGCCGTCTATGAAAACAAGAGACGCTAGGGTTTTAGATTTAATTTCATCTTATTTAAGCGACGGAAAAAGTTCTAAATTATACAAAAAAATTGTCGACGATAAAAAAATGGCGCTTCAAATTGGTGCCGTTGGTTTTAGTCAGGAAGATTACGGAACCTATATTTTATATGGATTGCCAATGGCGCCAAATACTACAGCCGATATTTTAAAAGAAATGGATGAAGAAATCGTAAAGCTTCAAACCGATTTGATTTCTGAGAAAGATTACGAAAAATTACAAAACAAATTCGATAACAATTTTGTGAATGCAAATGCAAGCGTAGAAGGAATTGCAGAAAACCTGGCTTCGTATTATTTACTTTACGGAGATGTAAATTTAATTAATACCGAAATTGATATTTACCATTCTATTACAAGAGAAGAAATTAGAGAAGTAGCTAAGAAGTATCTAAATCCTAACCAGCGATTAATTTTAGATTACATTCCTACCCCAAAATCTCAGAACTAAGAATATCGAATCATGAAAAATTTATATACATTTTTAATCATTTTATTCCTAACTGGAATTATGCAAGCACAAGATCGTCCACAACCAAAACCAGGAAACCCGCCTGTAGTTAATATTAAAAAACCTCAAACCTTTGTTTTGGCAAACGGTATGAAAGTTCTGGTTGTCGAAAACCATAAATTACCCAGAGTAAGTTTTAACCTTACGCTGGACAATGCCCCTTTTACAGAAGGAAACAAAAAAGGTGTTGACGAATTAACCAGCAGTTTAATTGGTAACGGAACTAAAAAAACCTCGAAAGAAGCTTTTAATGAAGAAATTGATTTTTATGGTGCAAACATCAATTTTACATCGCAAGGTGCTTTTGCAAGCTCATTATCTAAATATTCTGGACGCGTTTTAGAGCTTTTAGCCGAAGGCGCTTTACAGCCAAATTTCACGCAGACTGAATTTGACAAAGAAAAAGCAAAATTATTAGAAGGGCTTAAAGCCGATGAAAAAAGTGTTCCGGCAATTGCAAATCGTGTTGTTGACGTTTTAGCTTTTGGAAGAAATCATCCAAACGGAGAATACCTTTCTGAAGAAACTGTAAAAAATGTAACACTTGAAGATGTTCAAAAAAATTACGCCACTTATTTCGTTCCGGAAAATGCTTATTTAGTTGTTATCGGCGACGTAAAATTCAAAGAAACAAAAGCAGCTGTAGAAAAACTTTTTGGCGGATGGAAGAAACAAGCTGCTCCAAAAAACACCTATCCAAATCCGGAAAATGCATCTAAACTTCAAATTGATTTTGTAGATGTTCCAAATGCGGTTCAATCAGAGATTTCGTTGGTAAATACTATAAATTTAAAAATGAGTGATCCTGATTTTTTCCCTGCTGTTATTGCAAATCAAATTTTGGGAGGTGATTTCAATAGTTATTTAAACATGAATTTACGCGAGCAGCATGCGTGGACTTATGGTGCAAATTCAAGCATTGGAAGCGGAAAATATGTAACCAAATTCAAGGCTTCATCTGCGGTTCGTAATGCGGTAACAGACAGCGCTGTTGTTCAGTTTATAAAAGAAATCAAAAGAGTTCGTACTGAAAGAGTAGATCCTGAGGTTTTAAGAAATGTAAAAGCAGGATATATTGGCCGTTTTGTAATGCAGGTTGAAAAACCGCAGGCTGTGGCACGTTATGCTTTAAACATTGAAACAGAAAAACTTCCGGCTGATTTCTACGAAAAATACATTCAGACAATCACAAATGTAACTGCTGATGACATTTATCGTGTGGCAAACAAATATTTTTTACTTGACAACATGCGAATTGTTGTTGTTGGAAAAGGTTCTGATGTGATTTCTGGTTTAGAAAAACTTCAAATTCCGATTTATTATTTTGATAAATACGGAAATCCAATTGAAAAACCAGCTGTTAAAAAAGATGCTCCAGCAGGAATTACAGCAAAAACTGTTTTCGAAAATTACATCAAAGCCATTGGCGGAGAAAAAGCGGTAACTGCCGTAAAAACACTTTATATGGACGGAACAACAAAAGTTCCTCAAGCTCCGGCTCCGTTAACTTTTACTTCAAAACTGGATTCTAAAGGAAAAATGATGATTTCTCTTTCTATGGGAACTATGAATTTAATGAAACAGGTTGTAAATGATAAAGGTGCTTATATTGAACAGCAAGGAAAACGTAAAAATCTTGAAGGCGATGATCTTAAAGAAATGAAAGCAAATGCGGCTCCTTTTGAAGAATTACAATTAGTAAAAAGAACAGACCTTAAAGTAGACAGCATTGAACCAGTTAACGGAAGTGATGCGTATGCTATAAAAGACGGCAACACAACTCATTATTATGATGTAAAATCTGGATTGAAAGTTGCAAAATCAAAACTTCGTGAACAAGACGGAAAATCGGTTACACAAATCACAAACTTCAACGATTACAGAGAAGTAAAAGGTGTAAAAGTTCCTTTTAATTTAGTCCAAAATGTAGGCTTTGAATTAGATATCAAAATGACGGATATTAAGATTAATGAAGGAGTTTCGGAGGCAGACTTTCTTTAAAGGTTCTGAGATTCTGAGATACTAAGGTTCTAAGATTTTTTCTCATAGGCTTTGTCAAAGTTTAAAACTTTGACAAAGCTTTTTTTTTACGCTCTGTTCTGTCAGGCTAAGCGAAGTCGACGCTCTTTGCGCCCTTCGACTTCGCTCAGGGTGACATGCAAATAATTTACCATGCATTGTTTTGTCAGGCTGAGCGAAGTCGAAGCCCCGTTCCAATTGGCACGCCCTTCTCCCAAAGCCTCGGGATCGCTCTGGGTGACAAACTAAATCTTGATAACTATTTTTATTTCTTAGCCGATAAATAAACCCCAATTAAAATAATAAAAGCACCAAAAAACTGAATTGGCGTAAGCATTTCGTTATCTAATAATCCCCAGAAAAAAGCAACAATTGGAATTAAATAAGTCACAGAAGTTGCAAAAACCGGAGATGAAATCTGAATTAATTTAAAGAACAAAACATTAGCAATTCCGGTTCCTAAAATACCTAAAATCATTACGAAGAAAATCGAATGATGTGTTGCTTCAAGATTTATTCTTTGAGGAATATCGGTTGTACTTAAAATGAGCAGCGCCGGAATAAGTAATATGGCAAAATTTCCTGTTGTGATGCTAAGCGAGTTTAAATCGGATAAATATTTCTTGATTAAATTGACATTTATTGCATAGCTAAGTGTCGCAATAACAACCAAAATAACATAATAATAATTCTGTCCCGGATGCGATGCTGCTCCGCTTAAAACCAGTAATAAACATCCAATTAAACCAACAAAAACTCCTAAAACCTGTCGCTTTTGAAATTGGATTCCGAAAATAAGTATTCCTAAAACTAAGGTATTTAAAGGCGTAAGCGAATTTAAAATGGCTACAATTGAGCTGTCAACTTCGGTTTCGGCAATAGCAAAAAGAAAAGCCGGAGTAAAAGTTCCGAAAAAAGAAGTTATCGCAACAAATTTCCATTGGCGGCGAGAAATCTTTTTTAAGCTTTTAAAACCAACAATCAATAAAAAAAGGGCCGCAAAAATAATTCGGAAAGATCCAACTTGAACTGCGGTTAAACCTACTAATCCTCTTTTAATTAAAATAAAAGAACTTCCCCAAATTAAGGACAATACTAACAAGTAAGCCCACTTTAATTGTTTTGCATCCATAAAAAGTATTTTACTGCAAATTTGTACTATTTTTACGAATTAGCCTCTTCATTTTTACTAATTTTGCAAAGAACATTATTAGTAAATTAAATTCTTATAATATGAAATTCACAAAAATCATAGCTTCATTAGCAATTGCTGGTTTAGTATTCGTAAGCTGTAAAAAAGAAGAAGATAAAAGTTTAGCAGTAATAAATGCTGAAAAAACTACGCCAAAAGAACACAAACAAATTGCTGCCGAAAACGTACAAACGGCAAGTTTCAATATCGAAGGAATGACTTGCGCAGTTGGATGTGCTAAAACTATTGAAACGGAATTATCTAATTTAGAAGGTGTAGAAAAAGCAACTGTTGATTTTGATAAAAAATTAGCAACTGTTACATTCGACAAAACGGTTCAAAACCTTCAGTCTTTAGCTAAAATTGTTGAAGAAACCGGAGACGGAAAAACATATAAAGTTTCGAATTTTAAATCTTAAGTTTAAAATTTCTCCATAAAAAAAGGCGTTCAAATTTGAACGCCTTTTATTTTATTTCTTATTTCCATTTTAATGTTTCCATCAATCGCTGCATATCATTTTTGATATAACTCGCGGCCGGCATTACAGAATCAAAATTTGGTTTTGCATAAAAATAAACCGATCCGGTTATAAAATGCTTTGTACTGTCTGTAACGTAAAATTGAGAGTTTGTAGCTGCATTTCCATCCACTTGATAAAACATTCCGTATACTTTCTTTTCAGCGTTTAAATACGGTTGTTCTAAAATATCATCGGCTTTAATAACGTGTTCGTAAGTTAGTTTTTGAGCATCTTTTAAAAGCTTTTCAATATCGCCGTGAACAGGTTTATAGGTTAAATAAATCGTAGCTTTCATCTTTGGATATGTGATTGCAAATCCGCAGTCTTTTTCACCTTTAATAACGGCATCTTCATTCATCTGGAAAGCAAACGGACAATTGTTTTCAAAATTGACATATTTGGCTTCTGGATAATCTAACCTAAGGAAACTTGCAGGTTTTGGCAAAACGTCGTCTTTACAGCTTACAACTGTTAATGTGAGCAAAATTACCGCAACCGAAATTATTCTTTTAAACATTTATTCTATTGTTACTTTTATTTGTTTTACACGCTTTTTATCAACGGTTTCTATTGTAAAAACACAGTTTTCAAAAGCTATTTTTTGATCTTTTTTAGGGAAATTTCCCAGGATTTCTAAAATAAATCCGGCCAGTGTTTCGGCTTCGCCTTTATGAGATTCAAATATATCTTCGTCGACATCGACAATTCTATAAAAATCTTTAAGATTTATTTTTCCTTCAAAAAGAAAATTCTTTTCATCGATTTGAGAGAAATTCAAATTTTCATCATCAAATTCATCGCTGATATCCCCTACTATTTCTTCGATTATATCTTCTAAAGAAACTAAACCTGATGTTCCGCCATATTCATCAACCACAATTGCGAGGTGACTTTTAAGGCTTTGGAAATCCTTTAATAGATTATCCAGTTTTTTATTTTCGGGAACAAAAAATGCTTCTCTTATTAAGGTTGCCCAGCCAAAATTATCTTTGTCAATATGCGGTAATAAATCCTTAACAAACAAAACGCCTTCTATCTGGTCAATATTATCTCGATAAACCGGAATTCTCGAAAATCCTTTCTCGATTATTTTAGGGCAAATGGCCGAAAATGATTCTGTAATTTCTAAAGCAAATATATCAATCCTCGGACTCATAACCTGCTTTGTATCTGTATTTCCAAAAGAAACAATTCCTTCTAATATTTTTTGCTCTTCTGTTGATGTTCCTTCAGAATCTGTTAATTCTAAAGCTTGAGAAAGCTGATTTATCGAAAAGCTGTTTTTTTGTTTTCCTAATTTATTATGCAAATATAAAGTAAGACTGCGCATGGGCAAGCTTATTGGTGATAGTAATTTATCTAAAATAGAAATGGAATAAGCGAAACGTTTGGCAAATTTTATATTGTTTCGGCTGGCGTAAACTTTTGGCAAAACTTCTGCAAATAATAAAATCAGGAAAGTAACGAGAATTACTTCTAAAATAAATTTTAAAACAGGCGATTCAACTCCTGCAAAAATGTTTCTGCCAATGAAAGAGAACAGAATAACGACTCCAATATTTAAAAAATTATTGGCCACTAATAAGGTCGCTAAAAGTTTTTTGGGTTTATCTAAAAGATCAGAAATAATTTTTCCTTTTGAAAGGTTCTCCTGAAGGGTGTCGTCAATATCTTTTTGAGACAAAGAAAAAAGTGCAACTTCGGCACCTGAAACAATTGCTGAAAGAAACAGCAAAATAAATATTCCGACAAAACCAATGATTAAATTGGTGTCTAAAATTGTGGTAAATAATAAACTGGGCTCCGGGTCCAAATTACATAAGATTAGTTAAACAATCAAAAAGGCAGATCATTAATGGGCAAGCCTTCGTTTGGTGCATCAAAATTAGTATTTTTTGCTGGTTCCTGATCGTGGCTTGGCTTATGATTTCCAGTTTCTTTTTTGGTAGTCAGAAAAGTAAATTCTGTAACCTGAATTTCTGTTGTATATTTTGTCGTACCATCTTCAGCCTGCCATTGCCTAGATTTAATACGGCCTTCAACATATATTTTATCCCCTTTAGAAAGGTATTTTTCGCATATTTCGGCAGCTTTATTACGCACAACCAAATTATGCCACTCTGTAGATGTTATTTTTTCATTGGTCGTTTTGTTAATATAAACCTCATTGGTAGCAAGCTGAAAGCGTCCAATACAGTTCCCTCCATCAAAATAATGCATTTTTACATCATCGCCTAAATGACCAATAAGCATAACCTTATTTAATGTTCCATTCATAATTAATAGTGGTATTTCTACCAAAGATACATTTTTTTAGCAATTTATTTCTTGCTTTTCTATAAAATTATACAATACAATTGGAAAAGGAAAACTTTTTAAAGTTTTCAAATCAATTCCGTTTTCGAGCACTTGATTAATTTTTATTTTCCAAAATTGAATATGAAGATGCTGGTGCGAAAGCTTATGAATTACGGTCGCTTCGCTGCATTCTTCTATACCTAATATAGTATAGGAAGAAAACATATCATTTTGTGCTATTGCTGAAATAGTGTTAAAACCTGCAATTTCACTGCTTTCAAAAAGAGGAAACTCATATAAGTTATGCCAGATTCCTTTTGCAGTTCTTTTTTGAATAATAGTGTTTCCCAAAATATCTTCTAAAACCAAATAATTAAAGAAACGGTTTGTCACTTTTACTTTTTTAGACTTTACAGGCAGAGAATCGACTTTCTTTTTTTGCAACGCTAAACAGCTATCATTAAAAACGCATTCAGAACAATTAGGGCTTTTAGGAACACATTGCAGGGCACCAAACTCCATTATCGCCTGATTGAAGATTGCCGGGTTATCTTTTGGCATTAATTCGTAAGCCAGTTTTGTAAATTCTTTTTTTGTCGCAGGAAGTGCAATATCAGATTCTATATCAAAATAACGGGAAAGTACACGAAATACATTTCCGTCTACAACCGGAACGGCTTCATTATAGGAGAAAGATGCAATTGCCGCGGCAGTATATTCGCCAACGCCTTTTAAATTTAAAAGTTCCTTATAAGAAGGAGGAAAACTTCCGTTTAGGTCCTCTGCGACGTATTTTGCTGTTTTATGAAGATTTCTTGCGCGAGAATAATATCCTAATCCCTGCCAAAGTTTTAAAACTTGTTCTTCAGATGCATTTGCAAGATCAAAAATTGTAGGAAATTCCTCTGTAAAAGCAAAAAAGTAAGGCATTCCTTGCGCGACTCTTGTTTGCTGCAGCATAATTTCTGAGAGCCAAATTTGGTACGGATCGGCCGTTTTTCGCCATGGAAGGTCACGTTTGTTTTGTAAATACCATTTTATCAGCGTGTTATAAAAATTCATCGTTAAATCCTTAAAATGCAAAAGTAAATGTTTATGTAATTAAAATTTAACGAATTAGCTTGATTAATTATTTTTTTAATTCCTATATTTGCAAACTCAAAAAAATAGTACACCATTTATAAATAAAATAGGAAAGAAAATGACGAAAGCAGATATCGTAGCGAAAATTTCAGAGAAATTAGGTCTTGAAAAAGGAGATGTTCAAGCAACAGTAGAAACTTTTATGGAAGAAGTAAAAACTTCTTTAGAAACAGGAGACAATGTTTACCTAAGAGGTTTTGGTAGTTTTATTGTAAAAACCAGAGCTGAAAAAACTGGTAGAAACATCTCAAAAAACACTACAATCAAAATTCCAGCACACAACATCCCTGCGTTTAAACCTGCAAAAGTATTTGTAGAAGGAGTTAAAACTAACAACGAAGCAAAATAATATTAATTAACATAAATCTGACACGATATGCCAAGTGGTAAAAAAAGAAAGAGACATAAGGTAGCTACTCACAAACGTAAGAAAAGAGCGAGAGCTAACCGTCACAAAAAGAAAAAGTAGTTTTAAACTACTTTTTTCTTTTTAAACGTTCATTGAAATTTGGGAAATTTCAAAAATTCCAAAAAAGAAAATCCAAAATCCAAAAATTAAGAAATCAATATTGATTTAATTGGAGTTTGGAATTTAAAAATTGAAATTTAACTTTCCCTCCCGGGTTCAATACCTGTTAAAATATTGTTTAATCCATCTGTAGATAAGATTTTAGATTTTAGATTCCAGATTTTAGATTTTTTATTAAGTCTATACTCTTCTCTCTATATTCTATTTTCTGAAAAAACAGATAAAAATTTACAGTGTGAATAAAGAATTAATCATTAGATCTAGTTCTGAAGCCGTAGATTTTGCCTTATTAAAAGATGGAAAACTAATTGAATTACACAAAGAAGAAGAGAAAAGCAACTTTCAGGTTGGTGATATTTTTATTGCCAAAATCAGAAAACCAGTTGCCGGACTTAATGCTGCTTTTGTAAATGTAGGCTTCGAAAAAGATGCCTTTTTACATTATCACGATTTAGGACCAAACTTAGCTTCTCAGCTGAAATTCATAAAACTTGTAAGCGCAGGTAAAATAAAAGATTTCTCCCTAAAAACCTTTCAGTTTGAAAAAGAGATTGACAAAGATGGCATCATTACTGATATTTTAAGTGCCAATCAATCTGTTTTAGTTCAAGTAGTTAAAGAACCTATATCGACCAAAGGTCCAAGAATAAGTGCTGAGCTTTCTCTTGCCGGAAGATTTATTGTTCTAGTTCCTTTTTCTGACCGTGTTTCTATTTCTCAAAAAATAGAAGACAAAAAAGAAAAGGATCGTCTAAAAAAACTTGTTCTATCGATCAAACCTAAAGGATTTGGTGTTATTGTTCGTACAGTAGCCGAAGGCAAAAACGTAGCCGAATTAGAAAAAGATTTGCAGAACCTGCTTGGCAGATGGTCTGCAATGTGTAAAAAATTACCAACTGCTCATCATCCATCAAAAGTATTAGGAGAGCTTAACCGAGCTTCTTCAATATTAAGAGATGTATTTAATGATACCTTCAGCGGTATTCAAATAGATGATGAAGAGTTGTTCCACCAAACGAAGGAATATCTGCAAGAAATTGCACCTTCGAAACAATCGATTGTTAAGTTTTATCAATCAAATGACACTCCAATTTTTGAGAAATACAATATAGAGAGACAAATCAAAACTTCTTTTGGCAGAACCGTTTCTATGAGTAAAGGGGCTTACCTTATCATCGAACACACTGAAGCTCTTCACGTTATAGACGTAAACAGCGGAAACCGTTCGAATAAAGCTACCAACCAGGAAGACACCGCCATGGAAGTGAATATGATTGCTGCTGCAGAAATCGCCAGACAACTTCGTCTGAGAGATATGGGCGGAATTATCGTAGTTGATTTTATCGATATGTCTAATCCAGAAAACAGGAAAGTTTTGTTCGACTTCTTGCGAGAAGAAATGAGCGACGATAAAGCAAAGCATAAAATATTACCGCCGAGTAAATTTGGTTTAGTCCAGATTACAAGACAGCGAGTAAGACCAGAAGTTAATATAAAAACTAGAGAAGAAGATCCAAATAAAGTTAATGGTGAAATTGAAGCGCCAATATTAATAATTGACAAGATCACCTCTGACTTAGAAAGACTTTTAAAAACCCACAATAAAGTTGTGCTTAATACACATCCGTTTGTGGCTGCATACCTCAGCAAAGGTTTTCCATCATTACGTTCAAAATGGTTTTTTGAACATAAGAAATGGGTGAAAATCATACCTCGTGACGCTTACACGTACTTAGAATACCATTTCTATGATAAAAAAGGAAATGTTATTTCAGAATAAAAATCAAAACCGCCTTTCGTGAGACTGGCGGTTTTTTTGTGCGTCATTGCGAGAAACGAAGCAATCTTTTCGCTACGAATTACACGAATGAACACGAATGAACACGAATTAATTTGTACTAATTTGTGTAATTCGTGGCGAAAATTTATGTTCAAAACTATATTTAATAAGTTATTTTGAATACTAATGTCACCCTGAACGAAGTCGAAGGGCACTCCAATTGGCACGCGGGCTTCGACTTCGCTCAGCCTGACACACAATTGCTTTATAACGAAACGATTTTTAGAATTTGAGATTTATCTTTAAAATTTTACTCTCTAACAATTTCAATTTTTCGTCTAATTTCGTTTCCGGAAGCATCTACAATTGTAATATAATGTATTCCTGTTGTTGGTGTAATTGGCAGTTCGTGAAAGGTTTTTGTGGTAGCTTTATAAACATCATCAACGTACCAAAATAATTCTTTATCCCTTTCAGAATAAGCTACTTTTAAAATTACGGGCTGTACTTTACTATTAAAATCTTTAGTTAAATAGATTTTGCTGTTTGCTTTTGGATAAATAAAATCCATTGTTTTAGTTTGTGTTCCTTCGCATCCTTCCTTAAATGGCGGCAGAGGCAGATATTCGATATGCTGGCTTTTGTAATACCAAGCCATTATAGGAGGCAGTACAAACCAGTTTTTTGTTACTATATTTTCGATACTTTCGCAGCTGCTGTTTACCTGAAATTGTTCTGTTTTATCTAAATGAATGGTTTTATGATACGGGCAAACCGCCGTAGATTTTCCTTTTTTAGAAACCCATTGTTTAATTTTCGGACAATTTTCTTTTGCCAAATAGCCGCTTAAGCGACAAACCTCAACTTCTTCTAAATCTTTATACGGAATATCAAACCATCTTTGCCTTGGCAGTAAATTAAAAACGTCAAATAAAATTGGAGCAGCACTTGTAACTCCGGTTAAAGTTGGTCTTCCTTCTCCGGTTGCATTTCCAACCCAAATTCCTACTACATATCTGGAATTTGTTCCAATAGCCCACGCATCACGATTTCCGAAACTTGTTCCCGTTTTCCAGGCAATTTTCAACGAACTGTCATAAAATTTCCAGGCTTCGTCTCCTTCCGGCCTGTTCACTTCTTCCATTGCGTTATACGTTAACCAAATTGATCCCGCACCCAAAATATTCTTTTGATTCGTTTCTGATCCAAAATCGGGCTTAAAATCGTTTTTATAATTCAGTTCCGTAAATTCATTTGTTCTGTATTTTCCGTTGTTTTTAGTGTAATAATTAACCGTAGAAGAAAGATTTGCATACGTTCGACATAAATCCCACAAATTACTTTCGGCACCGCCTAAAATAAGCGATAAACCATAATGATCAGGAGTTTTGTTTATGTCCTTTAACTTGAATTTTTGCAGTTCTTCATAAAACTTATTTACGGTAAATTCCTGAAGCATTAAAACTGCCGGAATATTCAACGAACGTGACAAAGCACGATGCGCCGGAACTGCCCCATCAAAAGTGAGATTAAAATTTTGCGGTGTATATCCTGAAATCTGCGTTGGAATATCAGCCACTAAAGTATTTGGCAATAATTCGCCGTCGTCAAGCATTGCACCATATAAAAGCGGCTTCAAAATACTTCCTGTACTTCGCGGAGCATCAATAATATCAACATCTTTTTGATGATCTTTATCTGTTGGAGAATTTCCAACATAACTCATTACATTTCTGTTCTGAACATCAATTACTAAAATTGCCAGATTATGAACTTCATTCTGCTTGTATTGATTGTAATAATATCTTGCAATTTGATTTACACGATTTTGCAAGGCATGATCGATCGTCGTTTTTACTCGTGTTCCTTCTTCACTTTTTGCCACTCTCTGCAATAAATGCGGTGCAATTTGAGGGAGATCATACGGTTTTTGAGGTAAAGGTTCTTCTATCGAAAGTTCGTACGTCTGCTTGTCAATTATTCCTTCCTGATGCAGTTTCAGTAAAAGTCGGTTTCGTTTGTTTAGTAATTTTATCTGATTTTTTCCCGGATAAATTAAACTTGGCGCATTTGGTAAAACCGCCAAAACAGCATTTTCTGCCCAAGATAATTGATTCGACTGCACTCCAAAATAACGCCACGAAGCCATTTCGAGTCCAACGACATTTCCTCCGAATGGCGCATGAGCAGCATACATTTCAAGGATTTCATTTTTAGAATATCCTAATTCTAATCGAGTTGCGAGAATAATTTCAATAAGCTTTTCAAAATAAGTTCTGTTTTTTCCTTTTCGGGAAAGTCTGATTACTTGTTGTGTTAAAGTACTTCCTCCTCTAACTACTTTACCCGCTTTTCGGTTTTGCTTAAAGGCATTTACCATTGCGCCCGGATTAAATCCCGGATGTTTGTAGAAATACTCGTCTTCAAAATAAACAATACATTTTTTGAATTTGTCAGGAACGCTGTCTTGCGCCGGAAAACGCCATTGTCCGTCGCGGGCAATTTTAGCTCCGAGTAATTCGCCTTCTTTACTTTCAATTACGGTTGAATAAGGTTCTTTGAATAAAGTTCGGGGAAGGGAAAAATAGTAAATCAGCAAGAGCACAAATGCAATTGCTGACTTTATTTTATTTCTTTTAATCCAATTTATGATGCGTTGGAAAAACGCTATAAGTTTATTTTTCAACGTAATGATTATTTAACCGCAAAGACGCTAAGTTATCGCAAAGTTCGCAAAGTTTTTTTGCCCACTGATTTTACGGGTGAAACGGATTAACACAGATATTTTTAAGTTACTCTGCGAAAACCCGTTTCATCCGTGCAATCCGTGGGCCATAAATTTATTTCACAACCTCAACCCAGAATCCTTTTGTTCTTGCCAGGAATGTATTGTCATACATGGCTTCGCATTGTAAACCTGGCAAATAATAATTTCCTAGATATGATGCGTTTAACAGAATTCTGAAAACTTTAGTTTCTCTGGATTTCATTCCGAAATAGAAATTAGTTCTGTCGTCGCGTATATCAATATAATCGGCAATATTATTTACTGCGTCTCCGTAATCTGTGAAACGTGTATTTACAATTTCGAATCCAGAAGGCAGAATTTGTGATAACGCCACATTTTGAATACTTTCATTTCTTTGGTTTTTAATTGTAACCTCAGCAATAAATTCTGTTCCTTGACTAATTCTTGAAACATCAATAGTACTTCCTTTTCTGTTTTTGAAAACAATACTTGCCGAAACATCACTTTGAACAGCATTTTCATTTCCTATTGGTAAAATTCCAGTGTTCAATACACGAACATAAACCGTATTATTTTTAAGGTTTTTTAAGGTGATGTTATTTGTTCCGCTGGCAGCAGACAAACTACGATCTGCAATTGTTTTTTGCGTGTTTATAGTTTCTCCTTTACCGTTTTTACTAAACTGGATATTGATTCCTTTTGGACCGTTACTTATGGCAAATTTCGACATTGAATACAAACAATAAGCTGTTGTCTGTGTACTCATCCATTGATTTGCTGACATTTCTTTGGCTAATTTTGTCGCCGTTGTAAATGCTTTTTGCTTTTGATCTAAAAGAAGAAGCGTTTCTAAAGCCATTGCTCGGTTTCTCTCGTCTGAACCATAATAGTAATAATTATAACCGTCTGAATCTCCATCAATACTTGTTTTTAGTAACAAATTCTGTCCAGCCGATTTTTGTCCGGCTAAAACATAAGCGGCAGCTAAACGAAGTTTACTTTCATTCGAAATTGATTTTGTTTCGCGTAATCTGTTCATTGACGATAAATCGGCATTTCCTGCTAAAGCTAGAGTATATAATCTATAAGCCTGAGCCAGATCGTTTCCATATTTAGGTTCAAAACGCCATTGTTTCGCTTCTTTCTGTTGATAAGACAACCATTTTGATTTGAAATTAATTGGCAGTACATATCCTTTTTTCTCTGCTTCAATCAAGAAATGTCCGGCGTACGAAGTTCCCCAATCGTCTGCAATTGTACCTCCTTGCCAGTAAGTTAATCCTCCGTTTGATAACTGGAAGTTTCCTAATCTCTGTATTCCGGCTGCAATATTTTTTTGGATAATATCTTTACGTTTTGCATCAATATCGGCAACATCACTTAAAAATAATTGCGGAAAAACTGACGAAGTTGTCTGCTCTACACAACCATGTGGATATTGAATTAAGTATTGCAGTCTTCCGTTCAAATTCATCGATGGCATTGACGAAACTTCTAATCTTGCTTTATTACTTCCGGCAACACCAAATGTTTTCCACGAAAGTGTTTTTGTACTGTTTGGAGTCAAAATAACATCTGTAAAAGTACTCGTAACCGGATTCGGGTTTGTCATGTCAATTTCAACATCATAAGATGATTTCTCATTTCCAGATGTTGCAATTACCTGCACTTTTGCAATTCCAGTTGCAGAACCTACAACCAAATTGAAATACGCCATTTTTTCGTCTGGCTGTGCAAAACTTAGTTTTTGAACTGCGCTTCCCACAACTTTTAATCCGTTACTTGTTTTGATCTGAATAGAAACATTTTTGATATTATTTTCAGTTGCAAAAACAGTAACCGGAATCGTCACTTTTTCTGAAGGCGAAATTTTTCTTGGCAGCGAAGCCAAAACCATCAACGGACTTCTAACAGGAGTTGCTTTTTCTACACTTCCGTAAGCGCTTGTCGCAGCATCCCCGGCAACAATCATTGTTCTAACAGAACCAATGTATTTTGGAAGTTTTAATTGATGCGATTTCGTTTCTCCTTTTTCTAATTTAAACGGACCATAATACAATACAACTGGTTTAAAACGGTTTGCTTTTTTAGCTTTTCCGCCTCCTAAATCCTGATCTCCACCAATACTGAAAATCTGGTTTATTTTTCCACCATAAGCGCCAATTACATCATCGTAAACGTCCCATGTTTTTACTCCTAATGCTTCACGTACATAAAAACTATCCCATGCATTTGGAGTTTTAAAACGAGTTAAATCCAGCAATCCTTCATCGACAACTGCAATTGTGTACGTCATTTCTTTTCCAGTTTTCTCGCCTACTTTAACTGTAAAAGGCTGTTCTGGTTTTAAGACATCAGGCATATTAATTGTCGGTGCCAGAATCGTGTTTTTATCCACCACTTCAATCGGAACGATTCCGTACATACGAATTGGCGAATCGTTTTTAATCGATGCGTGCGGCTGTAATAACGTGATATTAAAATACACATTTGGCGCCATCGCTCCCGTAATTGGAACTTCGACTTTTGTTTCTCCATTTTTGGTTTCTGCCCAAAGTGTTTGTACAACGCGAGAACCATTTTCTATAGAAATTAAAGCTCGTCCGCCTTCGCTTGAAGGGAAAGAGATTTGCGCTTTTTCTCCAACAGCATAATTCTTTTTATCGGTAGAAAAAACTAACATATTAGCTGTAGAAGCGTCTCTGTTTCTAGTTTTTCCAGACCAAATTGGCCAGTCGATATTTACGGTTAAAGCAGTTGCATGTCCGTCGTTTGGATCTTCAACACGAATTAAATAACGTCCCCATTCTTCATCGGTTAAAGCAAATTGAAAACTTCCTTTTCCGCTTGAATCCGTATTAATTACTGTAGATTTATAAGATGTTGTCGAGTTCGATGAATTATAATTCGACAAATTATCACTTGAAGAATCCCACCACCATCTCCAATCTACTTTGTAAATTCTTACTTCAAGATTTCGAACTGCTTTTGGTCTTCCGTTTTCATCAACCGTTACGACTTCAAAACGATTATTCGTTCTGGTTTCAAGCATGTTATATTTATTCAATTCAGGCGATTTTACTCCAACATAAGTTTTATATGGAGAATAAGTTGTCGAAATAACATCGGTACTAAAATCCCCGCCTTCTTCATATACTTTTGTAATAAATGAAGCGCGAAGCATTCCCGGTGCCTGACCTTGTAATTTTGGCTGAATATTTACAGAAGCCTTTCCGCTTTCATTTAATTTACCTGAAAATACATTGATTTCTTCTGTACTAAACTGACGAACCATATCATCAAAAGTATATTTTTCATAGCCTTTAAATGTTGTGGTTTGCTGCGAAAATTTAGCCTGCATTTCTACATTTAAATTTTTGGCAATTGCACCATGAAGCCATGTTACTTCCAGATTATCTGTATTTGGATAAGATGATGAAAGTGTTTTTCTGGTAAAGGTATTTTTGATTTTTAAACGATTTGGTTTAATCGTTTCTATTTTAATACTCTTATAGAATTTAGCACCTCCAACGCTTACCATCGCCTCCCAGTTTCCGGTTGGCGCATCTTGATTTGTTGGAACTATAAAGGCATAATGGTTTAAATCATTCGTTTTTTGAACGGTTTGATAAACGGTTTTTCCGTTCGGATCGTTTAATCTGAATTTTATCGGATGCGATTTCGGAAGTTTATTTGCTGCATCATTCAAAATAAAAGATAAATACAAATTATCTCCCGGACGCCAAACGCCCCTTTCTCCGTAAATAAATCCTTTTAAACCTTTTTGTAAAGTCTCGCCGGCAACATCAAAATTACTAACAGATAACGAAAGTCCGTCATCCAGTTTCACATAAGTCGATTGATCGCCTAAGCTAACAATTGCAAAATAGGCGAATTTATCCAGCTGGAAAGAAGCAATTCCTTCGCTGCTTGTTGCTTGTGTTGCGATTTTTTGCTGTTGAAAATTATACAAATCAACTCTTGCGTTCGAAACTGGTTCTGTCGTTACAATATTATTTACAGCAAATAAATACGATTTATTTTCGCCTCTTTTCGCAATAACCCCTAAATCTGAAGCCAGAATATTCGTTGCAATTTTCGCATTATAATAATACGATCCAGAGCAAGGATCCTGACTTTCTCGCCATTCATAATCATCATAGTAATAATCATCGTATGAGTTTCCGCTGTAGTTTACATCATTTTCATCAACTTCTTCTTCCTCTGTTTCATCCTGATTTCCGTCTGATGTTTCGCATTTATAAAGGGCATATTTCTTTTTATATTCAAACTCAACTCTATAAATCGCTCCCGGTTCTGGTTTTATAATTTTAGATAAATCTAAGGCATACGTATTCCATTTCGTTAGATTTACGAGCGTACTTTCCCTTAAATTAAGTGTGGTTTTCGCAATAGGCTGCGCCACTTTTTTGAGGTTTTGCGCGCCGTTTAATTCGTTATATTGAAGAAACTGCAGAATATTGTTTTTGTAAATTTTATAAATCTTTACATCAACGGCACTTAAATTTACGGCTTCAAAGTTCAGCTTCAAATTATTTGAACTTGGCAGAATTGTTCCGTTTTTAACGAAACGTACGCTTGGTTTTATCTGATCAAAAGAGATTTTTTCAGAATAATTGGCCTCCATTTTTTTGCCATACTGGCTTTCAATTCCCTGAAAAACTTCGAGAAGCAATTCTCCGGTAATCACTTGTTCCGGCTCTTCATCGGGAACAACTTCCACTATATCTTCTACCGGAGCTTCAACAACAGCAGCGGCTGAATCGACAGCAACTGCAGCAGAATCAACGGTAACTTCTGCCGTTTCTTCCTCAACAACAACTGGAGCTGGTTCCTCTTTTTTAGGAGCATTTTCGTTTGTAAAATATACTTTTAGTAAATTCCCTTGTGTAGAAAATTTTAGGTTGTTGGTGTTCTGAATCGAAACCAATCCGGCAAAATCCTGTCCTTTTTCTAAAGGTTCAGAAAAATTAATTGAAACCGATTGATTGCTTCCATCGGGAACTTCAACTTTTATAATTTTAAATTCGTTTATACTTGTAATCGGGAAATCGATTTGTCCTTTTTGATCGATATCAAAATCATTTCCGTCATATATAATTTCCAAATTTGAAGCTTCAGAAAAACGCTGAATGCTGTCAATTATAAAACGGAATTCTTTTGCAGGACCAGACGTTTTCTCAAATTTAATTTTAAGATTATTTCCTTTTTGCTTGGCTTCAACCAGTTTTTGAGCAGTTTCAAGATCAATTTTATCTGCTGTTTTTAAAACGCAGTTTAAATATTGATATTCTTTACTGTACGATTGAATATCGCCGGTATTTATGGTAAAATCCTGCTTAACTGTTTTAACTGTAAAGTTGAATTTAGAAAGGTCTTTTTCCTTTTCTTTTGGAATTGCTGTCAGCTTATCTAAGTTTAAAGTAACCTGATATTCTGTTCCCGGATTTAATTTTTTCTCAGGAATAAAAGCAATTGTATTGGTAGAAAGTGCTACTACTTTTCCGTGAACGTTTGGTGAAATATCAAACAAATCGTCGTCTAACTCTTGATTGGGTTTCCAATCATTTTTATCGAAGGCCAAAACGACTCGGATATCAGAATCGGAGGAAACGATTCCGCTTGTAAAGCTGGTTATGTACTCTTTAAATAATGAAAAATCTGAATTGAAATCTGCAGCCGATTTTCTGCCGCAGGATTGAAAAATAAAAAACACAAAAAATACGAGAACTAAACCTTTTGCTTTCACTTTTATTTAGAGTTAATGGTTAACAAGTTAGTAATTTAACACTGTCTGCTGTTTAAAGTCTTAACAGCAAAACACAAATTAAATTACAATAAAAGTAACGTATTTTTTGATTCTTTAAGAAGAAAATTCTTTAGCAATAATTATTTAACTTTTGTTGAAGTTTAATCTATTATTTACGCCTTTCAAGAAAAAAACGCTTCATTAAATCTGCGGCTTCATTAGCCATTATGCCAGAAACTACAGTTGTTTTTGGGTGAAGTTTTGTTCCCATATTGATAAAGCCACGCTGTTCGTCGCGTGCGCCAAAAACGATTTTCGAAATCTGACTCCAGTACAAAGCACCCGCACACATTTGGCAAGGTTCAAGCGTTACATAAAGCGTACAGTCTTTTAAATATTTTCCGCCAAGAAAATTTGCAGCTGCGGTTATCGACTGCATTTCGGCATGAGCCGTTACATCATTAAGTAATTCTGTCAAATTATGGCTTCTTGCAATTACTTTATCGGCCACAACAATAATGGCTCCAACAGGAATTTCGCCTTTTGCAAAAGCTTCTTCGGCTTCCTGCAGGGCTTTTTTCATGAAATATTCGTCGGTGAAAGGGTTTTCCATAATTGCAAAAATAGGATTTTAGAACTTATTTTTTATTACATTTATTTTTTGATATTTGAATATGGAAGAAAAACATAAAATAACGATTCCAAAACCTTGTGGTGAAAACTGGAACAAAATGACTCCAGATGGAAATGGACGTTTTTGTTTGAGCTGTTCTAAAACGGTTGTTGATTTTACATCAATGCTTCCTGATGAAATTCAGCATTTTTTCATTCAAAATCAAAATGAAAGAATTTGCGGAAGATTTAAAAATTCGCAATTAGAAACCATTACAATTCAAATTCCGAGTCGGGTTTTATACACACAAACAAAATATCATAAAATGTTTTTGCTGGCTTTGTTTATTGCAATGGGAACTACTTTGTTTAGCTGTGCAGATAAAGATGGCAACAAAAACAAAATTGATAGAATCGAAATTGTTGACAATACCACACAAAATCAAGATGAAAGTGAAGATGTTTCCTCCTGTTATGGGCATGAAATCGAAGCTAAAAAAGCAAAACCAAAAAAAGCCAGAGAGAGAATTATAATGGGAGATCTGATTCCTCCTAATTCTATTCAAACAGGGAGTTTTCATTATCACAGTATATATAATTCAACAGATTTGGACGCTTCACCTGTTCCAGAAAGTGGGATGAAAAAATTCCATGAGTTTTTCGCCAAAAATTATGTTGCCCCAAATAAAACAGAAAAGTTTAAGGGAAAAATATCTATCCTATTTGTTATAGAAGAAGATGGCAGTTTGAGTAATTTCAACATCGTTAATAATACCCCGAAAGAAATAGGAGAAGAAGCTATTAGAGTTTTAAAAACAGCTCCAAATTGGATTCCGGGAAAACGAAATAATGCCATTGTTCGTTCCTCTTACACTTTACCAATTACAATTAAATAATGGAAAGAAAACATAAAATAATCACTCAACCATTATATTACAGATTATTGCTGTCTATGTTGTTTACCACTATCGGGACAATGTTGTTCAGCTGTCAAAACAAAGACGAAAAGAAACAAAAAACTGAAAAAGTTGAAACTGTTTCAAACCCTTCTGCAGCAAAATCGGCTATAATAAACGAAACTCCAACAAATAAGAATTCAGTTAAAATATCATCTCCGCAAAAAAATGATCACGATAAGTTGGTAAAACAAAAAGAAAACAACGATCTAAAATCAGAAAAAACATCATCTCCAAAATTAGAAAAAACAAGCATTCCTTCAAAAAAAGGAGTCGAAGAAATTGCTGAAAAATCTCCAACTCAAATCAATGCCGAATTCCCAGGCGGGATTGACCAATTTCACAGCTTTTTTATGAAAGAGTTTAAAAAACCTGAAAACGTAAGTTATTGGAAACTGAATCTTAATCTGGCATTTGCAGTAGAAAAAAACGGCAGTGTATCTTTTCTTGAATGTTCTCCAGCAGTTGAAGAACCTTTGCAAAAAGAAATTATAAGAGTTTTAAGTTTATGTCCGAAATGGCAGCCGGGTGAATCCAACGGAAAAAAAATCAAGATGCAATATTCTGTGCCTATTTTATTGAAATAGCACTCAGCGAAAAAATTAAATTTAAAACCGTAAATTTGCTTTTTACCTTACAATGAAAAGCAATTTACTTTCGAACATATACAATCCTGCCGATTTACGTCTTTTAAAAGAAGAGCAGCTTACTGAGGTTGCTCAGGAATTACGCCAGTTTATTATTGATGTGGTTTCTGTAAAAGAAGGGCATTTGGGTGCCAGTTTAGGTGTAATCGAACTGACAATTGCTTTGCATTATGTTTTTAATACGCCCGAAGATTTATTGGTTTGGGATGTTGGCCATCAGGCATACGGACATAAAATTTTAACTGAAAGAAGGGAAATTTTTCATACTAACAGACAAATTGGAGGAATTTCGGGTTTCCCAAAAAGAGCGGAAAGTATTTATGATACTTTTGGAGTAGGACATTCTTCTACTTCTATTTCTGCAGCATTGGGAATGGCGATTGCTTCTAAACTAAAAGGCGATTTTGACAAACAGCACATTGCGGTTATCGGCGATGCTTCTATCGCAAGCGGAATGGCTTTTGAAGGTTTAAACCATGCCGGAGTTACCGATGCTAATATTCTTGTAATTTTAAACGACAACGCGATTGGGATTGATCCAAGTGTTGGCGCTTTAAAAAAATATCTGACTGCTGTTAAAAACGGAAAAAATCCGAAGCAGAATAACATTATAAAATCTCTGAATTTTGATTATTCCGGCCCAATTGACGGCCATGATTTTCCAACTTTAATCAAAGAATTAAACCGATTAAAAAAGATTAAAGGGCCAAAATTTCTTCATATTGTAACTACAAAAGGAAAAGGTTTGCAGCAAGCAGAAGAAAATCAGGTGAAATATCATGCGCCCGGAAAATTTGATGCTTCAACGGGAGAAATTCATTTAAAATCAGAAGAAAATCTTCCACCAAAATATCAGGATGTTTTTGGCTTAACTATTTTAGATTTAGCCAAAAAGAACGAAAAAATAATAGGAATCACACCCGCAATGCCATCCGGAAGTTCTTTAAAATTTATGATGGATGAACTGCCGGAACGTGCTTTTGATGTGGGAATTGCAGAACAACATGCTGTAACTCTTGCTGCCGGAATGGCAACTCAGGGAATGATCGTTTATTGCAACATTTATTCAACTTTTTTACAGCGCGCTTACGATCAGGTTATTCATGACGTGGCTTTGCAAAATTTACCCGTTATTTTTTGTTTAGACAGAGCCGGTTTAGTTGGCGAAGACGGTGCAACGCATCACGGTGTTTTTGACATTGCTTATCTGCGTTCTATCCCGAACATGATTATTTATGCGCCAATTAATGAAATTGCGCTTCAAAACATTTTATATACGGCACAATTAGGCTTAAATCATCCTATTGCGATTCGATATCCAAGAGGACGCGGTGTCTTACAAAACTGGGAAGTAGAAAATTTCGGACATTACGAAAAAACTAATATTGGCGAAGGAAACTGCTTAAAAAAAGGTACAAAAACGGCCATTTTATCTACAGGAGCAATTGGAAATAATGTAATCGAAGCTATAAATCAATGTTCTAATTCAGATGAGCTGGCGCATTATGACTTCTCTTTTATTAAACCATTGGATATCATAATGTTAGATATTATTTTTTCAACTTTTGAAAATATAATTACGATAGAAGATGGTGCAAAAAAAGGCGGATTTGGAAGTGCTGTTTTAGAATTTGCTGCTGCAAATAACTTCAAAAATAAGATCAAAATCTTAGGCATTCCTGACCAGTTTATCGAGCATGGAAGCGTGCTGCAGCTACAACAATTGTGTGAAATTGACGTTAAATCTTTAATAAAACTTTTTTCAAACGGTGTAAAATAATTATTTTGCAACACCAAAAATACAAAAATAAGCCTAATGAAATTATTACGTTCTACCCTTTTGCTTTTGTTGTTACTGTGTACTTCAAAAAACTTTGCACAGCTTATACAGACGACTTTAGATCCAAATCAATTACCAAAACTGCCTTCAAACTGGACTAAAAAAAATCAATTAGGTTTTGATATTTCAGAGATCGCTTTTGTGAACTGGAGTGCGGGGGGAACAAGTTCTATTTCTGGTTTATTTAAAGGCGAATTTGGACGAACTTACGCAAAAGGAAATCATAAATGGGTTAACGAGCTTATTGTTAAATATGGTTTAAACAAACAGGACGGAACGGAACTTAGAAAAACGGATGACGCTGTTTTATTAAACTCAACATACGGTTTTAGAAAAGATACTGTTTCAAACTGGTATTATTCTGCTAAGTTCAACTTCAATACACAATTTACAAACGGTTACAATTATCCAAATCGTGATATTGCAATCTCTAAGCCTTTTGCACCAGCTTATATCTTTCTGGGAGCGGGAGCTGAGAATTCAAACAAAAAGAAAAACAGGACTTTTTACTTCTCTCCTATTACGTTAAAAACTACTTTGGTATTAGATCAATACTTGGCAAATCAAGGTTCTTTTGGTGTTAAAAAAGCGGTTTATATGACAGATCCTTTAGATCCTAATAATCAAATTTTAGTTGAGGAAGGGCAGAAAGTAAAGGCGGAATTTGGTATTCTTTTTACCGGATATATGAAAAGCGAAATCTTTAAAAACATTTTTTACGAAAACAGATTAAGCTTATATACTGACTATTTAAACAGATTTGGAAATGTCGATGTTGATTACGACACACGTTTAGACCTTGTTGTAAACGCTTATGTAAAAGCAAATATTGGTGTTCACCTAGTATATGACGACGATATTAAAACTAAAAAAGATGTTGTCGATCCTGTAACCGGAAGTACTTCACAGGTTAACGACGGACCACGAGCGCAATTACGTCAGGTTCTTGGAGTTGGTTTAGTTTATGCTTTTCAATAAATAAAAATTCATTTTATAAAAAAAGTGCCTGTAAATATTTACAGGCACTTTTTTATAATCTAATTTGAAAATTAATTCTTTTTTCTTCCCTGAATCATTTCGTATAATTCTAATGCATTCCCATCCGTTAAAAGTGAAACATAATGACAAATATGAAGCAGGCGCTCATATAAATTGCCTTTTTCTAAATGATGTTTTTCTGGCAGCATTTTCAGGATTAGCTTATCGTAATTTGATGCTGTTCCTTCATATTTATTATTGAATGCTGTGATAAACTTATCAAGCAGGGTTTGAATGATTTGATACCCTACAATTTCTTTTTCAATAACTTCGCGGCTTTGGTAGATTTTTTCAACACTTAAGTTGATGATATCATTCATCTGCGCTTTGTATTTACTTTTATCGGTTAAAGCAAAAGGGAAATTTCCAGCTAGAATTGCTTCTTCATTTTCGACAAAAACATCTACAGCATCATTAATTAAAGCGTTAATTGCTAAGGCACGTAAATAACTTATTCTGTCTTCTTTTGTTTCTAACAATTTATATTTGGCAACTCCAATATTGTCTTTTACTAATTTGATTAAGTATTCTAAAGCATAATCTTCAGAAACTAAACCAAGATTGATTCCATCTTCAAAATCAATAATAGTGTAGCAAATATCATCCGCAGCTTCAACAAGATAGGCTAAAGGATGTCTTTCAAAACCAATATCGCCCTCTTCTTTATTTGGGATCATTCCCATATCTTCGGCCACTTCTTCAAAAAAAGCTTTATCTGTCTGGAAGAAACCGTATTTTTTATCAGCAATATTATTGGTTGGTTTTTTCGGAAGACTTTCTTTCGGATATTTCATAAAAGCACCTAATGTTGCATATGAAATCCTAAGTCCGCCTTCAATTCCCGGGCGGCTTGCCGTTAGTACCGAAAATCCATTGGCATTTCCCTCAAAATCAATTAAATCCTGCCATTGTTTTGCTGTTAGTTTATCTTTGTATTTTAACCCTTTTCCGGTAGAAAAATATTCGCCAATTGCTTTTTCACCAGAATGCCCAAAAGGCGGATTCCCAATATCATGCGCTAATGAAGCTGCGGCCACAATTGCCCCAAAATCATTCATATGATAACCGTGAATTTCTTTTAAATAAGGGTATTTTTCGATGATTTTTTTACCTACCAAACGCCCTAAAGATCTTCCCACAACAGAAACTTCTAAACTGTGTGTTAATCTGGTATGTACGAAATCTGTTTTAGAAAGCGGAATTACCTGGGTTTTATCCTGCAGAGAACGAAATGCAGCCGAAAAAATAATTCGGTCGTAATCAACTTCAAAACCTAATCGTGTATCATCTTGTTCTACACGTAATCTTTTGCTTGTATCGCCCTGACGTTTTAATGATAAAAGTTGTTCCCAGTTCATTTTTCTATTTTAGATTGTAGATTATTGATTTTAGATTGAGGATCTAAAGGTCAAAAATACATTTTATTTTAGGATAATATTAAATAAAAATAGGACGCAGATTAATTTGATTTAAAAGATTAGATGTTTTGTTCGCCACGAATTCACGAATTAATTTAAGCACAATGATTTGTGGAAATTCGTGAAATTCGTGGCAAAAAATCTAAAAAAAAATCATTATAATCTGTGTAATCTGTGGCAAAATAATATTAAAACTCTAATGCGGTGCTGTGTTTTATTTCTCCCATTACAAAAATACTGTTTGTATTTCCGATGTTTTCTATTGTCGACAATTTATTCATTACAAAATCTTGATAACTAGCCATATCCTGTACCAGAATTTTTAGCATAAAATCGTAATCGCCGGCAATATTATAACATTCTATAATTTCAGGAAGTGCTACAATATCTTTTACAAAATTGCTTCCCACGTTTTTGGCGTGTTCTTTTAAACGGACATTGCAAAAAACCGTCATGCCGCGGTTCATTTTTTTCCTGTCAAGTAATGCGACATACTTTGTTATAAAACCATCTCTTTCTAACCTTTTTATTCGTTCATAAACTGGCGTTACAGTAAGAAATAATTTACTTGCGAGGTCTTTTGTGTTGATATTTGAGTTTTCCTGAAGGTGTTTCAGTATCAGCAAATCGGTTTTATCGAGGTTTTCCATAGTTTTTTTTACGGCTAAAGGTTCATTTAAAAGATATTCACAGTAATAAAATCTTTTTAAAATCACTTTTAAAACACATTTTACTGAAATAAATCTCAAATATAAGTTATAAAATCTAATACAATAAATTTGTTCAGTAAAAAATACTGAAATCAAAATGAAAACAAATAATTTAGGTTATCCAAGAATCGGGAGCAACAGAGAATTAAAAAAAGCCAGCGAATTGTATTGGGCAGGAAAAATTTCGGCAGATGAACTTATCGATGCCGGAAAAGAAATCCGTATCAAAAACTGGCATTTACAATCACAAGCCGGAGTAGATTTAATTCCGTCGAATGACTTTTCTTTTTATGATCAGGTTTTGGATTTGACTTTGACAGTTGGTGCAATTCCGCAGCGTTACCACGAATTCGCAAGAAAAAATTCATCTCTTGACTTGTATTTTGCAATGGCAAGAGGCGCACAAAAAGAAGGTCAGGATGTTGTAGCAATGGAAATGACAAAATGGTTCGACACAAACTATCATTATATTGTTCCTGAATTTACAAAGAACCAAAAATTTGAATTGTTTTCAGAAAAAATAATCAATGAATTTAAAGAAGCAAATGCTTTAGGAATTGCAACAAAACCAGTTTTAATTGGGCCAATTTCGTATTTACTTTTAGGAAAAGAAAAAGAAGAAGGTTTTAACCGAATTGATCTTATTGACGCTTTATTGCCTGTTTACTTCGAAATTTTCGAAAAATTACAAGCAGAAAAAGCAGAATATATTCAGCTTGACGAACCTTTCTTAGCTTTAAATTTAACGGATAAAGAAAGAAATACTTTTACGCAGGTTTATAACGAAATCAATATTCGTTTCCCAAAACTTAAAATCATTTTAGCGAATTATTTTGATTGTTTCGGAGAAAACTTAGAAACAGCTTTGGCTTTACCAGTTGATACATTCCATTTAGATTTAGTTCGCTGTCCGCTTCAATTAGATGATATTTTAGAATCCGGAAAACTAGCTTCAAACGTAAATCTTTCATTAGGAGTTGTTGACGGAAGAAATATCTGGAAAAATGATTTCAAAAAATCTTTAGAATTAATCAAAAAAGCAACTGATGTTTTAGGTAAAGACAGAGTTTTAGTTGGGCCTTCTTGCTCTTTAATCCACAGCCCTTGCGATTTAGATTTAGAAACAAACGATCAGACTTTAACGCCTGAAATCAAACAATGGCTTGCTTTTGCGAAGCAGAAAATCAATGAAATTGTTCTTTTAAAACAAATTAGTTCAGGAGAAGTTGATGTTAAAACTTCTGTTGATTACGAAAGAAATGTAATTGCAAATGAAAACCGTAAAACTTCAAAATTAATTCATAATAACGAAGTTAAAGCACGTGTTGCCGGAATTACAGCTGCTGATGATAAACGTAAAAGTGCTTTTGCAGCAAGAAGAAAAAGCCAGATTGAAGCGTTGAATCTTCCGTTATTTCCAACAACAACAATTGGTTCTTTCCCTCAAACGGCTGAAGTGAGAAGCTGGAGAGCGAAATTCAAAAAAGGTGAATTAACTACAGAACAATACAATGATTTAATCGAAAAAGAAACCGAAGCAACGATTCGTTTTCAGGAAGAAACCGGAATTGATGTTCTGGTTCACGGAGAATTTGAACGTAATGATATGGTGGAATATTTCGGTGAACAATTAGCCGGATTTACTTTTACAAAAAATGGCTGGGTTCAAAGTTACGGAAGCCGATGTGTGAAACCTCCGGTTATTTACGGTGATGTATCAAGACCAAACCCAATGACGGTAAAATGGTCTAAATATGCGCAGTCTTTAACGCCAAAATGGGTAAAAGGAATGCTTACTGGACCAGTAACAATTTTACAATGGTCGTTTGTACGTAACGATCAGCCTCGTTCTGAAACTTGTACACAAATTGCATTGGCAATTCGTGATGAAGTTGTGGATTTAGAAAAAGCGGGAATTAAAATTATTCAAATTGATGAGCCTGCAATTCGTGAAGGTTTACCATTGCGAAAAGAAGAATGGGCGAAATATTTAGACTGGGCTGTAAAAGCTTTTAGAATTTCTGCAAGCGGTGTAAATGATGATACTCAAATCCATACGCACATGTGTTACAGTGAATTCAACGACATTATTCAAAACATTGCCGATATGGATGCGGATGTTATTACAATTGAATGTTCTCGTTCGCAAATGGAACTTTTAGATGCTTTTGCCAACTTTAAATATCCAAACGAAATTGGACCTGGGGTTTATGATATCCACTCACCGCGTGTGCCTTCGAGCGCAGAAATGGTTCGTTTATTAGAGAAAGCTTCGGCTGTGATTCCTGTAGATCAATTATGGGTAAATCCTGATTGTGGTTTAAAAACACGTCATTGGGATGAAACTAAAAAAGCTTTAATCGAAATGGTTGCAGCGGCTCAGGAAATGAGAGCTGCGGTTGAAAATCCTGTAAATTAATAGTTTCCTTTTTAGATATATTTTTGTTTTTTATGTCAGCTTAGTGGAGTCGAGAATTAGTTATGATTTAGTTTCGACTTCACTTTTGTTGGCATTATTTTTTTTAAGCAGAAGACTTTTTGTTTTCAAAAAATCTTGGCGAACAATACGCTTAATATAAAATGTTTTATTCGATATTCGTTGCGTAGACGCACTGTAGTGCATCTCTACAGAACAAAATACGTGTATGATTATCAAAGAAAAATCAACACAAAACATATCGTAGAGACGCACCGCAGTGCGTCTTATGCGCAAAGGATACACTCAATGGGATTTTATCAATAAAAAAAGCACCCCAAATTGGAGTGCTTTTCTGAAATTGAATATATAATTTAAGATTAGAAGTTTTTAGAAATTCCAATGTTAAATGTTTGTCCGAAGTTGAAGTAGAAATTACTAACATCTGGACCATTGTTATCATAGCTTAATGTATCGTATCCTAAACCACCAATACTGAAGTTTAAACCAAAACCTTTTTTCATGTTAATGAAAAGAGCCGGAGTAATACCAACATACATTCCGTCTGCTTTATATTTTGTGTAATTTGCTCCAACATAATCTTTCTCTTTTCTATTTTGGAAACCAGCTCCTAAATCTGCAAATACTGAGAAAGTTTGGTTCAATGGCACAGAATAACGTACAAATGCTCCAAGTTTGAAATCATTTGTTTTGTATTCGTTTACTCCCTGGTCATTTTTTGAAGAAGCTACAGTAAATTCACCTCCAACAGTCCAGTTATCGTGAAATTGGTAACCAACTTTAGGAGAAAAACTGAATTGATTGTTTTTTGTTTCAGAATTTGTATAGTCAACCGTTTCAGAAGAATATCCGATGTTTCCACCTACTAAGATTGTTCCTTTTTGAGCGTTTGCAAAACTGCAGATAGCCAATGCAGCCATCACTAGAATTTTTTTCATAATTTGGGTTTTATTTTAATTTAGCATTCCTTTAACAATAACGATGCCGTGAATACTGGGCGCTGTTTAATTTTTTATAATTACTTTAAAAGATAAATTTTAGCAATCGAGACTATTTCTGTTTACTTTTGTAGCAAATAAAAAGTCATGTCGATAGAAGTAAACAGTATATCAAAAAGTTACGGAGAGCAAAAAGCTTTAAATGAAATTTCGTTTAAAATTGAGAAAGGAGAAATCGTAGGATTTCTTGGTCCCAACGGAGCCGGAAAATCTACTTTAATGAAAATTTTGACCACTTATTTACTTGCCGACAGCGGCTCAGCCCTTGTAAATAGCCACGATGTCATGACAAACGCAAAAGCAGTGCAGCAGTCGATAGGATATTTACCAGAGCATAATCCGTTATATTTGGATTTGTATGTTCGTGAGTATTTGGCTTTTAATGCCGATGTATATAAAGTACCGAAGTCAAGAATTGAAGAGGTAATTCAACTGACAGGACTGACACCGGAAAGCCATAAAAAGATCAGCCAGCTCTCAAAAGGATACCGCCAGCGCGTTGGTCTTGCGAATGCTTTACTTCACAATCCTGATGTTTTGATTTTGGATGAACCAACTACAGGTCTGGATCCTAATCAGTTAATGGAAATTAGAAATGTAATCAAAAATATTGGTAAGGATAAGACAATTTTTTTATCGACACATATTATGCAGGAAGTCGAAGCAATTTGCGATCGTGTCATAATTATTGACAAAGGACAAATTGTTGCCGATAATAAATTAGACCATTTAGTTGCTGCAAACAAAGAGCAAGTTATTGAAGTAGAGTTTGATTATAAGGTAGAAGAACAGCTTTTAGCCAGATTAGAAAACATTTCTTCGTACAAAAACACGCATGACATGACTTGGGAACTAACTTTTGTTACAGAAAAAGACATGCGCCCTGCAATTTTCGACTTTGCTACTGAAAATGGTTTAAAAACATTACAGTTAAATCAGAAAAATAAAAACCTGGAAGCTGTTTTTAGAGAAATTACTAAGTAAATTTTCAGTCGCAGTCGCGGTTTACAGTATCAGATATATTAAAACCGATTTATTTTTAGGAATAAATCGGTTTTTTTATTCTAAGAATCTTTGTTTCTCTTCATAATTCCCTTCTCTTTCAAACATTATTTACTCGTTATCAAACGTTTGACAATTTATCATGCAATTTTTAACTATTTTTATTTAGACTTGTTATAAATAATATTATATTTGCCAATGTAAAATTATAATATCAGCATTATGTCATTTCTATACTCCTATATAAAAAGTTTCTTCATTTCAATTTTAAATCAAACAGAAAGCTTTTTAGAAAAGCTTTCTCATAAAATTGAACAAATTGTTTTGCAATAAAACATAAGCCTATTTACACATCAAAAGCCTAAAATGAAATGAAGAACATTTTAACCATAATGAATGTATCAGTCTTTACATATAGAATTTAAATCCCTTGAACTTGTTTTTTTTGTTTTTTATTTTTTTTTGAAAGAAAAGAGCCTGCTAATTTTAGACAGGCTCTTTTTATTTCACTGAAATGATATTTGATTTTAGTGTTTTCAAGTAATAATAGACATTTTGTAATTCTAAAATGAAATTGTTATTATTAAAAAACCATATAATCAAGTCCGTAAATGACGTTGATTATATGGTTATATATGAAATTAAAACAGAAAGTTTTAACCTATTTTATTATAATTGAGGCGTATACGTTAATTTAGTAATAGCCGAAATATCAGTTCCACCACCAGTTATTTTTGCACCAGCAGTTGCAGCTCCGGTTTCTAAATTAATTTTGTAAATACGAACTTCATCATTTGTTACAAAAGCTTTATAAGCATTTCCATTTTCAACAAATAAACTTCCTATACCAAAATAGTTATCACCAGCGTGTCCAGGTAATCCTGTTACCGCAGTTATTTTTTTAGTTGGTAAGTCGATAATTGCAGATTTAAATTTAAAGGTATAATGACGTAAGAATCCCCATTCTACAGTATCGTCTGCAGCAGGAAGATAAACGATGTATGCTTTTTCTCCTCCAATTGGATAAGCTGCAAGTACTTTTCCGTTAAGAGTGCTTTCCTGAAGATCGAAGAAATAAGAAGCATCAAAATCTGTTTGTCCTTTATTAATACGAAGAATTCCAGAGTGAGAATCTTCTTTTACAGCATAACCTCCAGCTTTAGCATTTGAAGAGAAAGTATAAATATTTCCTGAATCTGTGCGTATAATACCCGTGTTAGTATAATACATACCAACTGCAGTTGTACGAGGATCGGCAATTCTTTTTACGAAAGTTAAAGATGGGTAATCATAAACTCTAATGTAAGCTTGCTTTTGATCTATCTGCCAGTCATCACTTGCATCTCTGTTAAATACAGATACAAACACTTTATCTCCAACTACTGTTACACCAGTTGGGAAATCAAAACGACCTGTAGTAGTTGCAAAATCGTTAAATTTACGACTTGTAATAAATTGTTTTACAGGATCATAAACAATTAATTCATTGTTTGAACTTGCGCCTTCCCATGAAGCGCCAACAATTAATAATTTATTATCTTCGGTAACACCATAAGCATACGGAGATTCGATAAAAACACGACTTCCGGCCACTAATGCTCCGGCAGCATTTAATGAAAATGGTGCAGAACCTTCGGCCTCACTATCCATTGCAAACATCGTATTAGCAATTGGAATGTACGAACCGCCTTGTTCAATTCCTTTTCCATTCATGTCTATAGTTCCGGTCATTAACTGGTCTATTGAACTAAAGCTCCACATGTAGTTTTCATTCCAGGTATCAGTTTGGTAACCAATAACATATTTACTTAACGTTACCGGTTCATCTGTATTAGAATCTTCACTGCTACATGAAAATATAGTAACTGACATTAGCATAACTGCTAATAGATTTTTAATTTTAAGTGTTTTCATAATTATTTAAATTTAGTTTAGTAGTACCAGCAACTTCAACTGTTTCTGGAATTAATTTTTATATAGTATTAGAAAAATTACATGAAGAAATAACGAAGTTTTAATGTAAATGATCGCCCGGGCTTTTGCACATTAAAATAATCGTATAAGTTGACATCTGTAATATCATAACATTCTAATGCAATGTTATATCGTCCGTTTTTAAGTGAATAAGCTACAGATGCAGAATAAAAAAGCTGTTCTGGAATCTCCTTTTTTCCTGTTTCTCCAAGATTTGGATTTCTTAAATAATAGCTGCTGGAGTAATTTGTCAATAAATTAATGGTAAGGAAGTCATCTTCGAACCCAATTTTTTTGAAATTAAATCCTAAGTTGGCATTACCGTACAAAATTGGCACGTTTGCTAGTTGCTTATTATACAAATAATTAACCTGATTGGTACCCGGAGAAACCGTTGCGTCTTTATTAACCGTTTTTTGATAAGTTGCGTTTAAATCTAAAACCAGCCAGTCTTTGTAGCCATAATGCAAAACTCCATCAACCCCGGTTACTTGTATGTTTTTAAAATTAATCGCTTTACTTTTTGATGGATTGCTTTGATCTTGCCTGTCTTGTATAAAATCATCAGCTCTTCTGTAGATAAAATTTGCTTCTGCTCCATAAGAATGTATCACAGCAGCATTTTTATATGAAAATCCAAAATTAAAATTATCACTAGATTCCGGCTGAAGATTTGGACTTGGACTTACTCTAAGACCATCTCCTAATAATTGAAGTGCTGATGGCATCCTGTAAGCATGCTCAAAAGATGTTTTAACCTGTAACGTTTCAGGAATTAAAAAATAAGCTGCGGCACTGCCATAACCAAAATTGTTAAAGGAAGGTTTGACTACCTTTTCTGAAGTTGTACCCGGATCTGTTGTCACTTCTCCTTTTAAATCAAGCATTTTTCCAAAAGCTGTAAAAGACAGTCTTTTTTCAAACGCCGATAAACTATATGAAAAACCTACAATGTTTTTATTCAAAAATGGTTTTGTTGGTTTGTCTGTAGTTATATATTCGTTATCCTCCTTACGCTTATATCCTACATAAGTATAATTTAGAGCAAATGTGTTATTCTCATCTAATTCATATTTTAAATTAGCATTACTTTGAAGAGATTTTACATCGTAAACCATTAAAGTTTTAACAGTATTAATTTCTCCTGAACTATTGTAAGCCGGCACGTCTGTACGCACTCCTCTCCATGTAAATCTTCTGGATGAAGTATCAACCTTGCGTTCTTCTGCTATGTTGTAAGATGCTGCCCAAGTTGCCGTTAATCCTTTAGTAAACAAATTTGATTTCTTATACTTTAATGAAGTAACAAAATTGTGGCTGTCTTCAAAAGCATCACCAACAACTCTAAACATAGTAGGCCCTTGTTGTACTTCCTTTTTGTTTGCACTGCCAGTAACACCAACTAACAAGTAATCTGCATATTTTTTGTCTTTTACTCCTACTTCTGCTATAACAGTTGCTTGTTTGTAACCATCATGAAAGTGTTTCAAATCTTCCGGTGGTCCAAAAAGTCCTGTTATAGGATCTGGAACCTGAGCTTCGACTTTATAACTATTATCAGAATAATTTAAAAAAGCATTAAGATTGGTTACAAAACCATTTTTACTGGTAAAACGTGTATTTAATGCAGCCTTATGAGTATTAAAAGATCCATAACTGTATGATGCATCAATATATCTGTTTACATTTTTATTTGTTACAATATTTACTGCACCTCCTAAAGCATCACCTCCTAATTCAATTGGTACAACCCCTTTATAAACATCAATTCTTTCCGCCATATTTGTTGGAATATTATTCAATGTAAAAGATGGGCCGTAATTATCTAATGGAATTCCGTCCATAAAAAACTTAACCTGATCTCCGGAAAAACCGTTCAACGAAAAATTAAAAGCAGAACCCATTCCTCCTGTTTCTCTCACACGAACTCCGGTAGTTCTATTTAAAACCTGATTTAAATCGGCAGAAGTATTATAAAGCTGTTTCAAATCAACTGCCGTAATGTTAAAAGCTTCTTCCCGAACGCGCTGCACTTTTGATTTTCCTTTAACCTGAACTTCATCTAGAGCAGCCATATCCTCTTCGATAGTGATTGCCGAAATTGTTTTAGACTGGTCCAGATTTATTTTGGTTTGTTTTGATTTATAGCCAACATAAGTAATCGATAAAGTATAGTTACCTGGTACAGCACTAATTTCAAATTCTCCTTTTTCGTTTGTTAAAGTTGAATAAGATGTGCCTTTTAATGCCACCGAAACACCTTCAGCAGGTTTTCCATTATTTCCTAAAACAACACCACTTAAGTTTACTTTGCTATTTTGTGAGAAACCCTGAGGCGAAATGAAGAACAATAAAATCAGGATTAACAGTCTATTTATTTGCATTATATTAATTTGATTTAAATTAAATTTGGCACAAAATTAACATACAAACACAAATAAAAACAAATTTATTTTTATTTATTCTAAATAAGAACAAAATTAACCATTAAAATAAAATATCAATAAAAAAATCTATCAATTCTTAAGATTTAATTAATATTGATTTAAGTTTTTATTAAATAAAATTGAAAATAAGTTAAAATCACAATGTTTAAATCATTAAAAACCTTACAAACCCCATAAAAAAAGTCCTGCTAACCGAAGTTAGCAGGACTTGTAAAAAAGTTTTTATTGCTTTTTTAGATAAGCAGTTTCATTTCATCTAAAACTATTTTAATATCATCTTTTGTTGTTCGCCAATTTACAAATGAAGCCCGGATTCCTTTTTTATTTTGATAAACAGTCGGCGTCATAAAAACGGTTCCCGTATCATTTAGTTTGGTTAAAAACTCGCTCACTTTATCTTGATTTTCGTCTCCTTTTAAAGTAAAACAAACATTATTTAATCGAATTGGAGCCAAAAGTTCAAAGTTGCCGTCTTCAATAAGGGCATTTCCAAAATGAAGTGCCAATGAAGTACTCTTTTCGATAATATCACAAAAACCTTCTTTCCCGTAAGCTACTAATGAAAACCAAACCGGCAGTGCTCTCAAACGACGTGAATTTTCAGGAAGAACATTTAAATAATTAAAATTCTCCAGCGGATTTCCTAAATATGGTGCATTCGAATTCTGAAATGTTTCAATCTGCAGGTTTACATGTTCTTTTTTAATTAAATAAAAAGCACTTTCATAAGGGACATTAAGCCATTTATGACAATCAATTGTAATACTATCTGCTTCTTCCCAGCCTTTTACAAGATGTTTGTATTTTTCTGAAGTTGCGGCAAAACCTCCAAAAGCACCATCAACGTGCCACCAGAAATTGTATTTTTCTTTTAGATTTGAAATAGCTTCAAAATCATCAAAATCTGCAGTATTTACAGTTCCGGCACTTGAAATTAGTATAAAAGGTTTTCCGTTTAATTCTTTAATTTTCAATTCTAAATCAGCAATATCAATTGCTTCACGATTGCCTTCAACTGTTTTTACTACGGTGTAATTCTGACTTCCAATTCCTAACATCGATAATGATTTTATGGAAGAAGAATGCGGCGTTGCAGTTAAAATATGTATGGTTTCTGAAATTCCGTTTTTAGCAAAATCCTTTCCAAGTTGTTTTCCAAACCATTGTCTCGCAACAGCTAAACTGGTAAAATTTGACATTGTTGCCCCCGTTACAAATCCGCCCAAAAAAGAGTCTGGAAGTTCTAATAATTGCAATAATAGATTAATCGTTTCAAATTCTATTAAAGCAGAATTTCCTCCTTGTGATGTTATCGATTGTGTATTTTGATCGTAAACTGTTGCCAGCCAGTCACCAACAATAGAAGCCGGAGTTGATCCTCCCGTTACAAATCCCCAATAACGCGGCCCTGGAGACGAAACTAATAAAGGCGCTAGTCTTTCATTAAATTCTTTTAAAGCTTTTTCTGAGCCTAAACCTAACTCGTTTAAATCTCGTTTGGGATCAATTTTATTGGTATTGGATGTTGGAATGTTTTCAAGATTATTAAGAAAATCGATACCTTGTTGTTTTGCTTTTTCTAAGATATTTTCTAAATCGTTTAGATCGTCTTGTAGTATTGTGTTCATATTTACATAAGTTATTTGATCAGCGTCATTGTCAGGCTGAGCGAAGTCGAAGCCTTTACATGCGAGATAAAGTTGTTTTTAAGAATTATTTTTGAGAGGAAAATTTTTATACCGAAGCTACCACTTGGTTTTTTCGGAGAATCTCGAAACCATCATCGAGCAGATTACATCACCGTTTGCATTGAGTAAAGTAGCAATTGGATCAACCAAAGTTCCCAAAATCATAGCAACTGGAAGTGCTTGTTCCATTGGGAAACCGTAAACGGTAATGGCCAATATTTCGCCAATATAACCTCCGTTTGGAATTCCTCCTTCGACTATTGAAACTATTACAGTAATTCCTAAAGCTAGAAGAATAGTCATTGGATCTGTAAAATCTTTGCCAAACATAGCAAACAAAAAGGTTATTTTTAAAATGGATGACATACTCGATCCGTCTTTGTGCAAAGGTGCACCAAGCGGAATAACCAAATTGCGAACATGCGACGGGATTCCCATTTTTTGTGCAGCATCCAGATTTGCCGGAATCGTTGCAATACTGCTGCAAGTTCCAACTGCTGTTAATGAAGGCGTGATATTATTGCTCCAAAAAACTTTAAAAGCTCTTTTTCCGCCAGAGACTAGTGCGTATAAACTAAAAAACACAAAGAAATAGAAAATACAGGCCGCATAATAAACTGCCATAGGTTTTGCATAAACTCCAAACAACTGCGGACCAAAAATACCAACCTGATAAGCAAAATATGCTCCCAAACCAATTGGCGCAAATTTCATTATGATGTTTAATAGCTGTTTCATAACCTCGTTTCCGGAATCCAGAAAGCTCTTAAAAGCATTTCCTTTTTCTCCCGACTGCAATGTTGCAAAGCCAATTAAAAAGGAGAAAATAATCAACGCCAGCATACTTTTTCGCGACAATAGTTCGAAGAAATCATTTGCCGTAAGTAGTTTCGCAATTTGATCTCCAGCTGATCCTGATTCAATCTTTTCAAATGGAACTTTGGTAATGGCTATATCCTGATGAATTGGAAAAAGATACACAGCACAAATCATTACAATTCCTGAAATAAGAATCGTTGCCAAAAAAACCAGAATCATAATCACAAACAGTTTTCCTAGTTTTTCTGTTCTTTCCAAATTAGCAATGGAAGAACCAATCGTGAAAAATATAAGTGGAATAATAGCGGTAAAAAGTAAATTCAGGAAAATGTCACCAAGCGGTTTTATTACCAAAACTTTTTCTCCAAACACTAATCCAAAAATACTCCCAACTATAATACCTCCAAGAAGTAAAAGTATACTGCTGTAATTTTGTAGAAAATTGATTTTTTTAACTTCCATAATTGTAGAGGATTATATTCAGAAAGGTTAATAATATAGAATGAAAGTACTCAAAAAAATGCAAGAATTAATTCTTTTTTGCCACAGATTAAAATCCTTTTAAATCTTTTAATCTGTGGCAAAAAACTATTTTTCCAGAACAATCGTAGTAAAAACCCTGTCGGCAAGTTCGCCTGTTTTGCTTTTTACTTGTTCTGTTTGACTTTCAGTATAAACAATTTTAAAAGGCGTTTTTTCAATTAATTGCTGAGCCTTTTCAGTACTGTATAATTCGAATTCAAATTGTGTAAAAGGCAATTGCTTCATGAAATCTTCCTGAGCAAATGTTAAGCAGAAATTACCATTTGGCTTTAAAACTCTATAAATTTCTAAAAGCAATTTCTCAGGTTCCTGCCAGAAATAAATGGTATTTACAGTAAATATTTTATCGAAAGATTCATCTTCAAACGGAATTTTATTTCCGTCATACAATGAAAAGAAAGCTTGTTTTTGAGAGACAAAATTTCTGTTTATTTGGCGCGCTTCCTGAAACATTAATTCCGACATTTCCAATCCGTAATATTTCAGATTTTCTGCTTGTTCGAATAAAAATTCTACGTGGCCAGCGTTTCCGTGACCTAATTCCAGAATTTTATTCTCTTTGGATATATTGAGATTTTGAATCGAATGACGGGTCATATTGATGTTCGTTTCGTTCATCATATTCGCCATTTCGATTCCTTTTTCTCCCGATGGATGTTTTAATTGAGAGGCTATGGCTTGTAATTCTTCTTGTTTCATGATTGCAAAAGTTAAATTCCAAATTAAAAAAATCCAAATTCCAAGCTTCGTTTGTCATTGCGAGGAACGAAGCAACCGCACTAACAAAAATATGCAGCGTGAGATTGCTTCGTTCCTCGCAATGACCTTAAAAAACCTGACTCGCGATCTGGCGAATATTCTCAGATTTACCCATTGAATAATAATGTAAAAACGGAACTCCGGCAGCTTTTAATTCTAATGATTGTTGAATCGCCCACTCGATTCCAACTTGTTTGATTTCAGCGTTGTTTTTGCATTTATCAACTGCATCGATTAAATCTTCCGGCAAATCGATTCTGAAAATCTGTGGCAAAACTTGTAAATGTCTTTGAACCGCAATTGGTTTAATTCCAGGAATAATAGGAATTGTGATTCCCATTTCTCTTGCTTTTTCTACAAAGGCAAAATATTTTGAGTTGTCAAAAAACATTTGCGTTACCACATAATCTGCCCCTGCGTCAACTTTTTCTTTTAATCTTTTTAAATCTGATTGTAAAGATGGTGATTCTAAATGTTTTTCAGGATAACCTGCAACACCAATACAAAAATCAGCTTTATTATCGATATCCATCACTTCATGCAGATATTTTCCGCAGTTTAAATCGTTGATTTGTCGTACTAAATCAATCGCATAATGATTTCCCCCAGCTTTTGGCACAAAAGATTGTTCGTCTTTCATCGCATCGCCGCGAAGTGCCATTACGTTGTTGATTCCCAAATACTGACAATCAACCAGCATATATTCGGTTTCTTCCTGCGTAAAGCCGCCACAAAGCAAATGTGGAACGGTATCTACATTGTATTTATGTTTTATAGAAGCGCAGATTCCAAGCGTTCCCGGACGCATACGAGTCAGTTTTTTATCCAAAAGTCCGTTACCGCGATCAATGTAAATATACTCTTCACGAGACGTTGTTACGTCAATAAACGGCGGTTTAAACTCCATTAACGGATCGATATTATCGTATAATTCCTGAATACTTTTCCCCTTTTGAGGCGGAATAATTTCAAATGAGAATAATGTTTTTCCTTTGGCGTTTTCTATATGCTCTGTTACTTTCATTTCTTAAGTTATGGATTATGAGTTATGAATTTTGAGTTTTAGTTCGTGTAAAAAATCTGAAATCAAAAAACGTAAATCAATAATTTATTTTGTTTCAAGTTTAAAGTTTCAGGTTTCAAGTTGCTGTAGAGAACTTGAAACTTTAAACCTGAAACCTGAAACTTTTTGTTAATCTGCTATATTAGGATTTAACCATTTCATGGCATAATCAGTTGGAACATTACGACGTTTAGCGTAATCTACTACTTGGTCTTCTTTTATTTTTCCGAGTCCAAAATATCTGCTTTTTGGATTTCCGAAATAATATCCAGAAACTGATGAAGCCGGCCACATCGCCATGCTTTCTGTCAGGGTCACTCCAATTTCTTCGGCTACATTTAAAAGTTTCCAGATAGTTGGTTTTTCCAAGTGATCTGGACAAGCCGGATAACCCGGAGCCGGACGAATTCCTTTATAATTTTCTTTAATCAATTCTTCGTTGGTTAAAGATTCTTCTGAATCATAACCCCAAAAATCCTTACGAACTCTCTCGTGAAGATATTCGGCGAAAGCCTCAGCAAAACGATCGGCAAGCGCTTTTACCATAATCGAATTATAATCATCTAAATTAGCTTCATATTCCGCTGCCCATTCATCTACACCAAAACCTGTGGTTACACAAAAAGCTCCCATGTAATCTTCTATTCCGCTTTCTTTTGGCAGAATAAAATCGGCTAAAGCTATATTTGGTGCTCCTTTTGTTTTTTGTGACTGCTGACGAAGCGTTAAGAATTTCTCCAAAACTTTTCCGTTTTCATCACGCAATTCGATATCGTCGTCATCAACCTGATTCGCAGGGAAAATTCCGTAAATACCTTTTGCTTTTAGTTTTTTCTGAGCTAGAATAGTGTTTAACATTTCTCTAGCATCATTATAAACAGAAGTTGCCTGCTCTCCCACAATCTCATCCGTTAAAATTGCAGGAAACTTTCCATGCAATTCCCAAGTTTGAAAAAATGGTGTCCAGTCAATATACGGAACCAAAACATCCAGTTCTATTTCTATGGTTTGTTTTCCAATTACTTTTGGCTTAGTTGGCGTATATTCAGACCAATCCAATGGTAATTTGTTTTTACGGGCATCTTCAATCGTCAGGAAGTTTTTATCTCTTGAACGATTTAAAAATGTTTCTCTAAAAGAATCATATTCTGCACGAATATCCGCCGCATATATTTTTCGGTTATGATCTAACAGATTTCCTGCAACAGTAACCGCTCTCGATGCATCGTTTACGTGAATTACAGTTTCTCTGTATTGCGGCGCGATTTTCACGGCCGTATGCGCACGCGAAGTTGTTGCTCCGCCAATCATAATCGGGATTTTAATTCCTTGTTTGTCTAATTCTTTGGCTAAGTAAACCATTTCATCAAGCGAAGGCGTGATCAGTCCACTTAGACCTATGATATCTACATTATGCTCAATCGCCGCAGCAATAATTTTTTCCGGAGGTACCATAACACCAAGATCTACAATCTCGTAATTGTTACAAGCCAATACCACTGAAACGATGTTTTTACCAATATCGTGAACATCCCCTTTTACAGTTGCCATCAGGATTTTTCCGTTTCCTTGTTTATCTCCGGCTTGTTTACTTGCTTCGATAAAAGGCAGTAAATAAGCCACCGCTTTTTTCATTACACGAGCCGATTTTACAACCTGAGGCAGGAACATTTTTCCACTTCCGAATAAATCTCCAACTACATTCATTCCCGTCATCAAATTGATTTCGATAACTTCGATTGGTTTTGTCGCTGCCAAACGTGCTTCTTCAACATCTTCTTCAATAAAAGCATCAATTCCTTTTACCAATGAGTGCGTAATACGCTCCTGAACCGTTCCAAAACGCCATTCCTGAACGGCTTTTTCATCGCTCTTTACTTCCCCTTTTACATTTTCAGCAAAATCTAAAAGCCGTTCTGTCGCATCGTCGCGTCTATCTAAAATTACGTCTTCAACGTGTTCTAATAAATCTTTCGGAATATCATCGTAAATCGTCAACATCTCCGGATTAACGATTCCCATCGTCATTCCATTTTTAATCGCATGGTATAAAAACACAGAGTGCATGGCTTCACGAACGTGATCATTTCCTCTAAAAGAAAACGAAACGTTACTTACTCCACCGCTAATATGCGCGTGAGGTAAATTATCGCGAACCCATTTTGTTCCTCTAAAAAAGTCCAAAGCGTTTAAGCGATGTTCTTCCATTCCGGTTGCAACGGGGAAAATATTCAAATCGAAAATAATATCCTGAGGAGGAAAACCTACTTTGTTCACCAAAATATCATACGAACGCTGACAAATCTCCACTCTACGATCGAAATTATCGGCCTGACCTACTTCGTCAAATGCCATGATAATTGCCGCAGCTCCATAACGTTTGATTAATCGCGCGTGGTGAACAAAAGCTTCTTCTCCTTCTTTTAATGAAATCGAGTTTACAACGCTTTTTCCTTGTACTACTTTCAGACCAGCTTCAATAATTTCCCATTTCGAACTGTCGATCATAATCGGCACTCTCGAAATATCTGGTTCTGCAGCAATTAAATTCAAAAATTTAGTCATTGCAGTAACACCGTCAAGCATTCCCTCATCCATATTAATATCAATGATCTGTGCTCCACCTTCTACCTGCTGTCTTGCAATATCAAGCGCCTCGTCATATTTCTCTTCCTTGATTAACCTTAGGAATTTTCTTGAACCTGTTACATTTGTACGCTCACCAACATTTACGAAAACACTTTCCGGCGTAATAATTAATGGTTCTAATCCTGATAATACAAGGTCTCTTCTTTTTTCTGTCATTTTTTTTAAAGTTACTAAGATCCTAAGATGCTAAGGTTCTAAGTTTTTTATTCTTATTTCTTTCCTGCAAGGTTTTAAAAACCTTGCAGGTATATTTGTTTTCTATATTTTAATTTGGGCGTGTCCCTCCGGGTCGAGCTATCCGCTAATAGTCCTCGCTCTTCCTTCGTCAGGCTGTGGGCTAACCGCTTCTATCCCTCACGCAATGCTACCAGCCATTTGTTCCTACGGAACATTTATTTCCATTTTGAATGCTCTATATATTTGCAAGTTACTCCTGCATCATATACATAATATTTAGTTTTAGTAAATCCTGCTTTAACTAATGAAATTGAATCAGGTTGTAATTCTTCTTCTAAAACTATATAGTTTTTTTCTGGGTTGTCTAAATCGTATTTTACTTTATAAAACTTATTTACATGTCCATAATCAATAGTAACCTCAGCTAAAACTTTTTTATTTGTATAAAAATAATATCTCAAAGACCTAGTTTTTCTGTGATATTTGACTCTAGTTGTAAGCCCTATTGTTTCTCCTTTTAAATTTTTATCGTGTTCATCATACTTCTTTTCATTCTTATTTGAAAAAATACTAACCAAAAATATTAGTGCTATCAGAGCTATTCCTGCAAATCCCTTGATTTTATCTATATCTCTTTTATTTTCTTCCACTTTTTAATTTTCAATCGAATAAATTCTGTTGTTTCCGAACATTTTAATTTCAATTCAACCTGCAAGGTTTTCAAAACCTTGTAGGTTTCTACTTTTTATTCGTAAACAAAATCATACCTACAAGGTTTTGGAAACCTTGCAGGAAACGTTTACGCAATAACTGGTGCTATTCTAGGCTTATAATCCTTCGCAACTTCAGCAATTAATCTAATATGATCCGGAGTTGTACCACAACAACCTCCAATAATATTGATTAAATTATCATCTAAATATTCTTTAATGAAAGCTTGAGTTTGTTCTGGTGTTTCATCATATTGCCCGAATGCGTTCGGCAATCCTGCATTTGGATGCGCCGAAACATTAAAACTTGTATTATGCGCTAATGTTTTTAAATACGGTTTCAACAAATCGGCTCCAAGAGCGCAATTGAATCCTACGCTTAATAACGGAATATGCGAAACTGAAATCAAAAACGCTTCAACAGTCTGTCCTGAAAGTGTTCTTCCAGATGCATCTGTAATCGTTCCTGAAACCATGATTGGAATATCAAGATTACGTTCTTCTTTTACTTCTTCGATTGCAAAAAGTGCCGCTTTTGCATTTAAAGTATCGAAAATCGTTTCTACTAAAAGTAAATCACAGCCACCATCCATTAAGGCTTCTACTTGCTCTTTGTACGCAATTCGTAAATCGTCAAACGTTACTGCTCTGTAACCTGGATCGTTTACATCTGGCGACATACTTGCTGTACGGTTTGTCGGTCCGATTGAACCAGCTACGAAACGTGGTTTGTTCGGGTTTTTAGCGGTAAACTCATCGGCTACTTGTCTTGCGATTTTTGCCGATTCGTAGTTTAACTCGTAAACCAAATCTTCCATGTGATAATCGGCCATACCGATTGTCGTTCCTGAAAAGGTATTGGTTTCTACTATGTCAGCACCGGCTTCATAGTAAGCAGCATGAACATCGCGGATCGCTTGTGGTTGTGTTAGGGATAGTAAATCGTTGTTCCCTTTTAACGGATGCGGAAAATCTTTGAAACGCTCTCCTCTGAAATCTTCTTCTGAGAAATTATAGCGCTGCAACATTGTTCCCATTGCTCCGTCAAGGATTAGGATATTTTTTTTTATTGCTTCTTTTATCGTAATTGCCATATTCTTTTGCCGCTAAGGCACTAAGGCACCAAGCTTTTTTAATTATAATTTAAAGGCTCTATTTAAACCCGACAGGTTTTTGAAACCTGTCGGGTTTAACCTTCGATATTTTTTATTCACATTAATTCCAAAAGTGCACTATTGCTGGCTCATTAGCCCCGATTACTTCACTTAATTTCTATTTTCATAGGAGTTCAGTGAACTCCGTTTGAAGTGGAAATCCTTTTGATTTTTTCCTTTAAAAAAGCAAAAGATTGCAACGTAAAGCGGGAACTATTGACTGCAAAAATGCGCCAATGATTCGCTCCTGATACAGAATCTGTTTCAGTAAATATTATAAGTTGTCAGGAAAAGTTTTGAGAAATACGAGTATGTATTTGTGTTATCTATCTTTAATACTGGAAAATGTCGTATAAAGTAGAATTTAGCACCTTCTTTATGATAAAGGGTTGCTAAGGTTTCATCGGGTCTATCCCTCCGCCTTTCGTGATAACTGACAATAATTTTAAGAACAGTGCAAAGGTATGAAATAGGCTTTCGATTTGCAAATGTTTTTTTTCTAAGGTTCTGAGGTTCTAAGATTTTAAAATTGAATACTGTTTTTCAAACATAGCCCGTGGTTTCAACCACGGGAAAGGCATTGTGATAATTCTTTTCGTATTGTAATCATTGATTGTGTATGGATTGCGTTCCAGTGGTTGAAACCACTAGCTATATTTTATGTAGATTTCTTAAAACATCAATGCATAATAAAATGAAAAAGCTCAAACTAAAAGTTTGAGCTTGTATATAAAATCTTAGAGTCTCAGAAACTTAAACAATCGCCTTCACAACCGCTTTTGGAGCTTCTTTACGAGTTCCGTCGAAACCGTCTACACCAGAAACCGTTGTATATTTCAATACATATTTTTTACCTGGATTGATGATTCCGTATGCAGCCTGGCACATTAAAGTTGCTTCGTGGAATCCGCAAAGGATTAACTTTAATTTTCCTGGGTATGTATTTACGTCTCCAATGGCAAAGATTCCCGGGATGTTCGTTTGGTAATCTAATGCATTGTTTACTTTGATGGCATTTTTTTCGATTTCTAATCCCCAATCACCAATTGGACCTAATTTTGGTGTTAATCCAAAAAGTGGGATGAAGTAGTCACATTCGATTTTACGATGTGCTCCGTTTTCTTCGATATCTAATGATTCAACGTGCTCTGCTCCGTTAATTCCGATAACTTCTGCCGGAGTAATTAGTTTGATTTTTCCAGCTGTTTTTAATTCCTGTACTTTTTCTACAGAATCTAAAGCCCCTCTAAATTCGTTTCTTCTGTGAATTAAAGTTACTTCTGAAGCTACGTTTGCCAAGAAGATACTCCAGTCTAATGCTGAATCTCCTCCTCCTGCAATAACAACTCTTTTGTCTCTGAATTTCTCTGGATTTTTGATGAAGTATTTTACTCCTTTATCTTCATAAAACTCGATATCTTCGATAAGTGGTTTACGAGGCTCAAAACTTCCTAAACCTCCAGCGATTGCGATAACTGGCGCGTGAAATTTAGTTCCTTTGTTTGAAGTTACAATGAAAGATCCGTCTTCTTGTTTTTCGATTGTTTCTGCACGCTCTCCTAAGGTAAAACCTGGCTCAAATTGTTTAATTTGCTCCATTAAACCATCGACTAAATCTCCGGCTAAAACTTCTGGGAAACCTGGAATATCATAGATAGGCTTTTTAGGATATAATTCTGAAAGCTGTCCACCTGGCTGAGGCAAAGCGTCTAAAATGTGGCATTTTAATTTTAACAATCCTGCCTCGAAAACGGCAAATAAACCTGTTGGGCCTGCTCCAATTATAAGTATATCTGTTTTAATCATTATGTTTGTTGTTTATAATCATTCTTAATAATACAAAGAAACGAATAATTTATTCTCCTGACAATGATTTTTATCATTATTCATTTCTCCTCGTTCATCCATCGGGTTGAAACCCGACGCTACAATATAAATTGTTCCTTCGGAACTTTTTTATTATTCTTTATTCTTCAATGAATCGGTTATTTCGTTCATTCTCTTCACTTTTTCTTCAAAATTACCTTTTAAGGTTTTACGATATTCATTGAGGTTTTCAACCATTTGATTGATATCTTCTGGTATTACTTCTTCAAAAAATTCCCGAAGCCTTTTTGCCGTTGTTGGCGATTTTCCGTTGGTCGAAATAGCAATTTTTACATTTCCTTTTGTTACGATTCCGCCTAAGTAATAATCACACAAATCTGGCGTATCGGCAATATTGCAAATCAAATAACGCTTTCTCGACAATTCGTAAACCTTTTTATTCACTTTCAAATCGTCTGTACAGGCAATTACCATGTGACGCTTTTCGAGCATTTTCTTTTTAAACTTCGATTTTGTCAATTTTATCGAAGGATGTTTTTCTGCTAAAACTTTAATTTCTAAATGAAATTCTTTTGCCACTACCTCAACATTTGCATTTGGACTTGACTTTAGCAAGAAAGAAAGCTTTTCCAGACCTACATTTCCTCCACCCACAATTAAAACATTCAGATTGTGAAGTTTTAGAAATATTGGATATAATTCGTTTTGTTCCATTTTAATTTAATTTCATCTAAACAAAATTAGATGATTTTGTTGAACATTAGGAAAATCTAATATTGCAATGTTTATTGTTTCCCCCGGATTAAAATCCGGCGCTACAATATGAATCGTTCCTTCGGAACTTTATCTTGAAACTTCTTTTGATAGAAATTCTTCGTAAAATCCTTTTAATTTGTTGCTTTCGCGGACAACTTCGCCTAAAACAATAATTGCGGGTGAACCTAATTCTTTTTCTTTTACAATATTTAGAATCGAATCAACTGTTCCAACTCCAACTTTTTCATCTGCTGTTGTTCCGTTTTGGATGATTGCAACGGGCAAATTTCCTTTATCTTCTTTTTGAAACAAATCGATGATTTGAGGCAATTTGTGCATTCCCATCAAAATCACAACAGTTGCAGAAGATTGCGCTGCCAAAGCGACATCTGAAGATAATTTTCTATCAGAAGTTGTTCCGGTAATTGCCCAAAAACTTTCTGAAACGCCACGTTTTGTTATTGAAATTCCTTGGCTTGCAGGAACAGCAACTACAGACGAAATTCCGGGAACTACGATAGTTTCTATTCCGAAACTTTCTGCAAATTCTACTTCTTCGCTTCCTCTTCCAAAAATGAATGGATCTCCACCTTTTAATCGAACTACGTTTCCGTATGTCAGTGCATTATCCACAATCAATTGATTGATTTGATCTTGCGTGTAAGCATGATTTCCGATTCTTTTTCCAACAAAAATTCGGATGGCATTTTTTGGCGCGTAATCCAGAATTTCTTCGTTGGCCAAAGCGTCGTATAAAACCACATTAGCTTCAGCCAATGCTTTTACAGCTTTTAGCGTAAGTAAATCAGGATCACCCGGACCTGCACCAACTAAAGTTATTTTGGGTTTTATATTAAGCATTTTCTAATTCCTGAGCTCTGAATGTTTCGATTTTATCAAAGAAAACTACTGCCTGAGCAATATAATCTTTAGCGAAAACTTCTGATGGTTCATTTTTATTGATTTGATAAACCAAGTCTTTAAAAGTTGAGTTTAATTCGATTTTATTATTTTCAACAAAAACAGTATCAAACAAATCTACAATTCCTGCGTGATGGTTTGTTTTTTGATTTTCTGACAATAACAATGCTTTTGCTCCATTTACAAATCCTGCATAAGCATGATAAATAGCATCTGACCATTTTTGGTTATCAAAAGATTCCTGAGCCAATAGTAATTTCTCTTTCGCTTCAAACAATAATGTCGCTACTAAATCGATCACAACTCCGGCACATTCTCCTACTCCAACTGCTTTTACGTAATTGTCTGCATTACCCCAATCTACAAAATCAGCTTCTGTTAAATTGGTTACGTCTGCGAAAGGTTTTAAAATTTCATAGAAATATTTCTCTCCTTTTGCATCATAATAATTAAGGAATTTTTCTCCATTTGAATTCGCATCAAAATCATTTAAGATGGTACGTAATGCATCTGGGCCTCTACGGCTTGGAATTTTAATTACTTTATCAGCAAAACGTCCCGCTCCGTTTCCTAATCTTCCTCCGCCTAATAAAACCTGCAATGCTGGAGCAACCAGTTTTCCTGAGTTGATAGACATTCCCTGGAATCCAATTGCAGACATATTATGTTGTCCGCAGGCATTCATACAGCCCGAAATTTTAATCTCGATTTCGTGGTTGTTTAAATACTGAGGATATTCGGCAATTAAAACTCTTTCTAATTCTTCTGCAATACCGGTACTACTTGCAATCCCCAAATTACAAGTATCAGTACCCGGACATGCCGTAATATCTCCTGTAGAATTATACCCCAATTGAACAAAGTCTAACTTGGCTAATTCCTGATAAAAGAAAGGCAAATTCTCTTCTTTTATGTGACGTATTACAATATTTTGACGCAATGAAAAACGTAATTCGTTTGCTCCGTAATTTTTAATTAAAGCGGCTAATAATCTTGCTTTATCAGTATAAAAATCTCCTAATAAAATTTTGATTCCAATAGCGTAATAACCGTCTTGTTTCTGCTTAATTACATTCGATTTTTTCCACGCTTCATAAGCTGCAGTATCTTCAATTGTAACTTGCGGAACTTCTAATACTGGTTCTGTAATTGGACCATCAAAAGCGGTTGTATCAATTTCGTATGTTTCAAAAGCGATGGCTTTTTTCTCTTGTTCAACCAAATCAAGGAAAACATCTCTTCCCATTTCTTTGATTAAGAATTTCATACGCGCTTTCATTCTTTTTGCACGCTCACCATATCTATCGAAAATACGGATGATTCCTTCTGCTGTTGGAATGATTTCGTTTACCGGAACAAACTCTGAAAGCAATTCGGCATGCGCCGGCTGAGATCCTAAACCTCCACCAAACATGATTTTGAATCCGCGTTGTCCGTCTTTAATTTTCGGAATAAATCCTAAATCGTGTAAATAACTCAAAGCGGTATCTTCGTCTGAAGAAGAAAACGAAATTTTGAATTTACGCCCCATTTCCTGACAAATTGGGTTTCTTAGTAGATATTGAAAAAGTCCGTGTGCATAAGGCGAAACATCAAATGGTTCGTTTACATCAACTCCAGCTAATTCACTTCCTGTAATATTTCTAACTGTGTTTCCACAAGCTTCACGAAGCGTAATATCGTCTTTAGCCAAATCTGCCCAAAGTTCTGGTGTTCTGTCTAAACTTACGTAGTGAATCTGGATATCCTGACGTGTTGTAATATGCAAACGCCCTGTAGAATATTCATCAGAAACTTGTGTAATACGCACTAATTGCTCACTGGTAACTTTACCATAAGGCAGTTTGATACGAATCATCTGAACGCCTTCCTGACGCTGACCGTAGATCCCACGCGCTAAACGAAGACTACGAAAACGCTCATCATCAATTTTTCCTCCGCGGAATAAGTGAATCTTTTTTTCTAATTCGATAATCTCCTTCTGAACTACCGGATTTTCTATTTCTGTTCTAAAACTTTCCATTTCTTTTACGCTTTAGGCTTTAGGCTATACGCTTTAAGCTTTATTAACTTTGTGTTTTCTTGCTTTAGGCTTTAGGCAATAACCTTTAAGCTTATTACAAACCTTGATTCTTCGTTTTTTGCTAAAAGCTTACAGCCTAAAGCTTATTGCTTACAGCAGTGAAACTAGCGAATAAATCCTACTCCTGCTGTTGTGTTAGTTGCTGTATCAATTAAGATGAAAGCTCCGTTTGATTTGTTTTCGTTGTATGAATCAAAATATAACGGTTTGCTTAATTTGATCGTTACTTCTCCAATTTCGTTGATTGCTAATTGTGAAGCTTCTGTCGTTCCTGAGTAATCTGTTGCAATTGTATTTTTAATGCTTTCTACTTTTGCTAAAACTCTGTTTGTATTGTGTTGTACCAAATATTTAGTTCCCGGAACCAGTTTTTTACTGTCCATCCAGCAAACTGTTGTGGTAATGTCTTTTTCAATTTTTGGAAGTTCGCTTGATTTTACAATCATATCGCCTCTCGTTACATTGATATCATTTTCTAATTCAATTGTGATTGAAGAACCTGCAACGGCTTCATCAAATGTTTTATCGAAAAAGTGAATTTTAGATACTTTTGATTCTGTTAAAGATGGAAGAACCGTTACAGCATCTCCAACTTTGATTGAGTTTCCGTATAATTTTCCTGCATAACCTCTAAAATCATGGTATTCTTCCGTTTTTGGACGAATAACGGTTTGAACTGGAAAACGTGCTTTTCCTGCTTCAAAAACATCAGAAGCATGCAATCCTTCTAAATGTTCTAATACAGTTTGTCCGTCATACCAAGGCATATTCTCTGATTTATCAACCACGTTTCCACCGTTGATTGCACTTAAAGGAATGTAACTTACATTTTGTTCCTTGAAAGTACTTTTTGCATTTAATGCCTGAAAATCAGCTTTGATTTTATTGAAAACTTCTTCTGAGTAATCTACTAAGTCCATTTTGTTGATGGCAACAATTACCTCTTTTACTCTCAATAAATTATTGATGAAAAAGTGACGGTAAGTCTGCTCGATAACACCTTTTCTGGCATCAATTAAAATAATAGAAACCTGAGAAGTCGAAGCTCCTGTAACCATGTTTCTTGTATATTCTACGTGACCCGGAGTATCGGCGATAATGTAACTTTTCTTTGCAGTCGAAAAATAAATGTGCGCAACATCAATCGTGATTCCTTGTTCTCTTTCTGCTACTAAACCATCAGTTGCCAAAGAAAAATCAAGATAATCGTATCCTTTTTGTTTACTGCTTTTTTCGATTGCTTCTATTTTATCAGTCGTCAATGATTTTGTATCATACAATAATCTCCCAATCAAAGTACTTTTTCCGTCATCTACACTTCCTGCTGTTGCTATTTTTAAAACTTCCATTCTGTATTTTTTGTTTCAGGTTTAAATTTTTGTTTCAAGTTTCAAGTTGAAAAACTTTGTCTAAAATTTAAATCTGTATTTTTTGTTTTCTTGATCTTAATTTTTAATTCTCAATTTTTAATTGAATTAAAAGTATCCCTGTTGTTTTCTCTTTTCCATTGCAGCTTCAGAACGTTTATCATCTATTCTGGCTCCTCTTTCAGAAATTGTTGATTCTCTAATTTCGCCTACAACTTCTTCAATTGTTGCTGCGTAAGATTCAACTGCTGCCGTACAACTCATATCTCCAACGGTTCTGAAACGAACAATTCTTTCTTCGATTTGTTCGTCTTCTTCTTGGTACACAAAAGGAGAATGCGACCAGATTAAACCGTCTCTCAAAAAAACTTTTCTTTTATGTGAAAAATAGATTGAAGGAATCTCGATATGTTCTTTTTCGATATAACTCCAAACATCTAATTCTGTCCAGTTTGAAATTGGGAAAACACGAACGTTTTGTCCATTTTCAATTTTTCCATTCAAAATATCAAACAACTCAGGTCTTTGATTTTTTTCGTCCCATTGTCCGAAATCATCACGAACAGAGAAAATACGTTCTTTCGCTCTTGCTTTTTCTTCATCACGACGCGCCCCACCAATACAAGCATCAAACTTAAATTCTTCGATTGCATCTAAAAGTGTTGTTGTCTGCAGGCTGTTTCTACTAGAATATTTTCCGGTTTCTTCAACTACTTTTCCTTCATCAATAGCATCCTGAACATTACGAACGATTAACTCCAAACCTAATTCTTCCACCAATTTATCTCTGAAAGCAATTGTTTCAGGAAAATTATGTCCCGTATCAACGTGCAATAGAGGAAACGGAATTTTAGCAGGGAAAAATGCTTTTTGCGCCAAACGCACTAATGTTATAGAATCTTTTCCTCCTGAGAAAAGTAAAACCGGTTTGTCAAACTGTGAAATTACTTCTCTGAAAATGTATATCGCTTCACTCTCTAAAGCGTTTGTTTTTAATACTGAACTCATTGTTTTTTGTTTGATATTTTTTAGTTTCAAGTTTCAGGTTTTAAGTTGTGAGTTACTCTAAAACTTTACGCTATTTATTCTGTTCTTTATTCTTCATCGGGTTAAAACCCATAAAATATAAATTTCTTCCCCTATCTCTCCCCGGATTAAAATCCGGCGCTACAATATGAATCGTTCCTTCGGAACTTTAAATCTATATTCTTTATTCTATTCTCTATATTCTTGTCTCTAGCTTCTTGCTTCTAAAAGTCTAGACTTATTCCTTCTTAGCGCTATGTAAACCACATTCTTTATGGCTCGATTCCCACCACCATCTTCCGGCTCTGATATCTTCGCCTGGAAAAATGGCTCTTGTACAAGGCGCACAGCCAATACTTACGAAACCTTGTTTGTGTAAAGCATTTTGCGGAACATTGTTTTCTTGCAGATACGTTTCAACTTCTTCTAAAGTCCATTTTAGTAACGGATTGAATTTTATGATTTCGAAGTTTCCATCATATTCAAACAAGTGTAAATCTTGTCTGTTTTCTGATTGTTCGGCTCTTAAACCTGTAATCCAAACTGAATTTCCTGCCAAAGCTTTTCTTAACGGAACTACTTTTCGAATAAAACAGCATTCTTTTCTGTTTTCAACTGAATCGTAAAAGCTGTTTGGTCCTTTTTCTTTTAGAAGATTTTCTACCGCAGTCGCTTCTGGAAAAAAAACTTCAATAGGTCTTTTATACTTTTTTAATGTTTTGTGAAAAACGTCGTAAGTTTCCTGAAACAATCTTCCTGTGTCTAAAGTAAAAACGGCAATATCAGTATTACTTTTTGCAATAAAATCTGTAATTACCTGATCTTCCTGTCCAAAAGAAGTGGAAAAAATTACTTTTCCCGGAAATTCTTCTGCTAAAAAAACTAAGGTTTCATCCAGCGAAAAATCTTTTGTTTTCTCTAATAATTCTTGTACAATATTCGCACTCATAATCTCTTTCTCCGTATCTAAAGAATTATAATAATTTAGATAATGTTTTTAAACTCAATAATATAATTAGAATTCCCACCGCAACCATCATTGGCTTTCTTTTGATTTTATTTACCAAATAAGCTGCTAATGGCGCTGAAATAACTCCTCCTAAAATTAATCCGATGATTACCTGCCAGCCGTGAATTCCTCCAAAAAGCATAAAAGTAATACCACTTGCAAATGAAATTGCAAACTCCGCTGCATTTACTGATCCAATTGTATATCTCGGATTTCTTCCTCTTCCTAATAATGTTGAAGTTACGATTGGTCCCCAGCCGCCGCCGCCAACAGAATCCATAAAACCTCCAAAAACAGCTAAAGCGCCTAATCTTTTCGTTTTTTTCTTAACAATTGTTTTTTTCAATGCTTTTCTAATGATAACAACTGCCAAAATAATCATGTAAACTGCAATAAACGGCTTAATAACATCTCCATTAATAACATCCGATAATAAATAAGCTCCTGTAATTGAACCTAAAACACCTGGAATTAATAAATGTCTTACCAGTTTTTTATTGATATTCCCAAATCTATGATGTGAAAGTGCCGATGCTCCTGTTGTAAACATTTCAGATACGTGCACTGCCGTACTGCTTACAACCGGCGGAACTCCATAAGCTAATAAAAATGAAGTTGAAGTTGCTCCGTAACCCATTCCTAAAGTTCCGTCAACTAATTGAGCGAAAACTCCAATGGCAAAAAACACTAAAAATTCTTCATTAAATCCTTCTACAAATCCATTCCACGAAAATTCAGCGTGATGATTGTATATTAATACAGTTAATAAACTTACTAGTAAAACAACAGGAATTCCAATCCATAGCTTTTCTTTAAAAGAATCGGCAGTATTTATTTTCAGTTCTCTTTCCATATTAAAATGATTGAATTTGTTTTCAAAACCTATTACCCTATCGGGTTAATAGATTACTTTGCAAAAATACTATTTATTTCTAAAAATCAAAACAAATATTCTCGTTTTTTTAAACCTTTAACTTCCTCTGGATCACGTTGAAACAAATAATTGAATTAATTTCACAAATAATACCTTATAACATCATATTTAAACAATATATTCCTCTGAAATGTTTGGTTATATAAATATATCTTAATCTCTACAATTTCCATAGGATAATTATAAAAATGTCGTTATTTTAGCGACAAATTTTTTGTATGGATTTTCAAATAGGTCTTGTAATTGCAGGTTTAGTAGTAGGTTTTATTGTTGGATTGACTGGCGTTGGAGGTGGTTCCTTGATGACTCCAATTTTATTATTTTTTAATATTCCACCAACTACCGCTGTGGGAACAGATTTACTTTATGCCGCTTTTACTAAAGCCGGAGGTGTATTTGTACATAATAAAAAGGGAAATATAAACTGGAAAATTACCGGCTGGCTCACATTAGGAAGTATTCCTGCTGCCTTAGTGACTTTATGTATATTAAATAGTATTAAAACTGATATTGAAACTATTAATCGTGTAATTAAATACAGTTTAGGCTGGGCCCTATTATTCACATCAATTGCTATTATATTTAAAAACAGAATTTTAAAGTTTTCTCAAAAACATGCTGGAGATAAATTTCATAGCGAAAGTCATACTCAAAATATGCTTACTGTAGGAATTGGAATTTTACTGGGAGCTACTGTAACTTTAACTTCAATTGGAGCCGGCGCTTTAGGAACGGTAACTTTATTTTTCCTTTATCCGCTTTTACCAACGCCTCGTTTGGTAGGAACTGAAATTGCTCACGCTGTTCCGTTGACTTTAGTTGCAGGAATTGGCCACGCTTCGATGGGAAATTTAGATTTAGCGTTATTAGGGCAATTATTATTAGGATCTCTTCCCGGAATTTATATCGGTAGTAGTTTAAGTGGAAAAGTACCGGACTTATTTCTTAGAAATGCTATCGCTGTAATGCTTTTCCTTGCAGGATATAAATTGATTTTTTAAAATATTTTTCACACCATATAAGTTATATAAGTTCATTTAATTTATCATCGTTTAAATTTAGACGCACTGCTGTGCATCTCTACTAAAATGAACTTATATAACTTATATGGTGAAAAATTAAAATGCAATATCTGCCAACGAGTTGCTTTCTAATATTTTAAGTGTATTATCTCTTACTTCTGTCATTAAACGTCGTGCTGCACAGGTAGATTCATCATCGCAGTCATCGCATTTTTCGTAGAAATTATGACTTGCACATGGCAGCAATGCAATTGGTCCTTCAAGAATTCGGTACACTTTGGCCATACTGATATCTTTTGGATCTTTTATCAGATAATATCCGCCGCCTTTTCCTTTTTTAGCTCCAAGAAACCCTGAATTTCTCAATAATAATAAAATACTTTCCAGAAATTTTATCGAAATATGTTCACTTTTTGCAATTTCCGCTATTTGTACAGGTTCGTTATTTTCTCGTCTGGCTAAATAGGTTAAAGCTTTAATTCCGTATTTTGTTTTCTTTGAAAGCATCTTTAAATTTTAGATTTCAGACTGTAAATTTTAGATTATTTCTAAAATAAACAAGCTTCATATTATTCTGCAACAAAAATAGGCTTTTTAAATGAGAAAAATAACAGTACAGAATTATATTCTACTTATTCTATCAATTTAGTTCGGTGTTTCCTATTAAATTGAATTCGTGAAATAGTTTTACTTCTTTCTCCAGATCTTTTTTATTGACAACATAAGTATCAGAAATTGAATCGTGCCAGCCTCTGCTTCCTAAAAAAGAAAAAACTTCGAAAGGAATTAGTCGACATAATGATCTCTTAAAGATCGTTCCGAAAGAAGGTTTTTCTCCATTTTCATCTACTACAACAGTTCCAGTTACAAATTTCCCAAGTGATCTTCCAAAAAGACCTTCTGACAATGAATAATAAAAAACAGAAATAACAATAAAAACTAACTGTCCTTCAAAATCACTCAAATTACCAAGCCAGTACAAAAGATCATTCCAGCCCAAAAAATTTCCTAAAAAAGCAATCATCAAAGAAATAACAAAAATTAAAGCAAGGATTACAACTATATCTAAAATATAGTTTACAAATCGACTTCCGCCGGATGCCAATAATTTTTCATCAAGAATATAAGTAGAGTTGCTCATGGTTTGTTTGGTTTATTAAATTGATTATTATAGATTTAAATTATAACGAAAACAAAAATATATTTTTTACCCAAATAACCATCAAAAAAGAATGACGATTTTTAACAGTAATAAATTTACAGTCAAAAATCGTCATTATATAATCTAAAATCTGAAGTCTAAAATCTAAAATTATTTAATCCAGCGCCTGCTTTAAATCAGCAATTACATCTGCTACTGTTTCTAAACCTACAGAAACACGAACCAGACCTTGTGTGATTCCAACTGCTAATTGATCTTCTTCAGATAATTTACTGTGCGTTGTTGATGCAGGATGTGTTACAATCGTTTTTACGTCACCAATATTTGCCGAAAGAGAACACAATTTAATCTTGTCCAAAAATTTTCTTCCTGCCTCAAGACCGCCTTTAATTTCAATCGCAATAATGTTACCGCCTAGAAGCATTTGTTTTTTGGCAATTTCATATTTTGGATGTGATTTCAGGAATGGATATTTCACACTGTTTACGTTTGGATGGCTTTCTAAAAATTCAGCCACTTTTAAAGCATTTTCACAATGCTTGTCTACACGAACAGCCAAAGTCTCTAAACTTTTAGACAAAATCCACGCATTAAATGGCGACATTGCCGGCCCTGTATTTCTTGAAAACAAGTATATTTTACGAATTAACTCTGCATCTCCAACTGCAACTCCTCCTAAAACACGACCTTGTCCGTCTATTAATTTTGTTGCCGAATGAACTACCAAATGCGCTCCATATTTAATAGGCTGCTGAATATATGGCGTAGCAAAACAGTTGTCAATGATTAAAATCAAATTATGCTTTTTCGCAATTTGACCTAACAATTCTAAATCAATTACATCTACACCAGGATTTGTTGGTGTTTCAGCATATAGAATTTTAGTATTTGGTTTAATAAAACTTTCAATTGTTTCCGGTTTATTGATATCAAAATAAGAAGTTTCTATTTTCCATTTTGGAAAATACGTCATGAACAATGCATGCGTTGATCCAAAAACGCTTCCTGCAGAAACAATATGATCTCCAGATTCTAACAATGCGGCAAACGTAGAATATATGGCAGCCATTCCGGTTGCAAAAGCATAACCAGCTTCAGCACCTTCCATTGCACAAACTTTGTCTACAAATTCTGTTGTATTTGGGTTGCTAAAACGGGAGTAAATATTGCGGACTTTTTCTTCCGTGAAAGAAGCTCTCATGTCCTCTGCATCTTCAAATATAAAACTTGATGATAAATACAAAGGAGTCGAATGTTCCTGAAATTGCGTTTTTTCTAAATGTGTACGTATGGCTTTAGTTTCAAAACCAAATTCTTCTATATTCATTATGTTGTGTGTTTAAAAGAGTTATTTCGCAGAGTTTCACAAAGTGATCACAGAGTTTCGCGAAATAATCTTTCATTATTTAATAGTTAGCCCAAAGAATTCTCTAATTCTCAAATTGACTAATTTTCTAATTGAATGTTGTTTAAAACAACTTTGTAATTGATTGTTGCTGTTGGTTCTACAGTTTTGGCAACTGAGCAGTATTTCTCGAAAGAAAGCTGTGCGGCACGTTGTGCTTTTTCTGGATTGATATCGCCTTCTAAATAAAAAACCACATCGATTTCTTTAAAAGGTTTAGCTTCATCAATCTGTACGCGTGTTCCATCAACCTCAGCGTTAAAAGAAGTGATTTCCTGGCGCTGCTTTTTCAAAATTGAAATCATATCAATTGCGCTACATCCTGCAACGCCCATTAATACCAACTCCATCGGACTCGCCCCTAAATCGCTTCCGCCAAATTCAGCTCTGCTGTCAACATCAACTACATGTCCGCGTTCATTTTTAAGTTTAAAATGAAAAGCGTCATTTACTCTGTTCAAAGTTACTTTCATGTTATTTTTCTTTTTTTTATTTGTTTGAGTTCAAATCAAAAATCTAAACTCTGCAATCTAAATTCTAAAATCAATTATCCTTTATCAGATAATCTCAAAATATCTCCAAAAACCCCTCTTGCCGTTACCGCAGAGCCTGCACCAGCTCCCTGAATAACAATTGGACGATCTCCGTAAGATTCTGTGTAAATTTCAAAGAAAGAATCAGAACCTTTTAAACCGCCAAGAGCTGTGTCTGAAGGAACAGAAACTAATTTTACTTCTAGATTTCCTTTATCATTTTGTAAATCACCAGACAATTCACCAATGTATCTTAATACATGATTTGGTTTTTGGTCGGCTTTTATTTTCTCGTAAATTGGATCGAATTCCTTTAATTTGGTTAAGAAATCAGCAACATTTCCTTCACGTAAATGTTCCGGAATCAGGTTTTGAATTGAGATCTCTTCAAACTCATTTTGCAAATCTAATTCTCTTGCCAAAATCAATAATTTTCTTCCCACATCATTTCCGCATAAATCTTCACGCGGGTCTGGCTCTGTATATCCGTTATCAATTGCTTCTTTTAGAATTTCGCTAAACGGAACATCTTTTGCAGAGAAATTATTAAATAAATAACTCAATGTTCCAGAAAAAACTCCTTTAATTTTTGTGATGTTTTCACCAGAAAGATGCAGTAATTTAATCGTATCAATTAATGGTAAACCTGCGCCAACATTAGTTTCGTATAAATAATTCTTTTGGTTTTCTGCCAAAGCTTTTCTCAATTCTTTATAAAAACCATACGTTAATGTATTGGCCACTTTATTTGAAGAAATTAAATCGAAACTGCTTTCTACAAGCGGAACATAATTTTCTACGAATGATGCACTTGCCGTATTATCAATCGCAATTAAGTTTTCTAAATGATACTCATTTGCGTAAGCGATAATATCTTTGATTGTATACGGTTCACCTTTAGTTTCAATGTCGTTTTTCCAGCTTGAAGTTACGCCATTTTTATTTAAAAGAAGCTTTTTAGAATTGGCAATTGCAAAAACATTCAGCTTAACATCTTTACGCTTTTCAATTGAAGAAGCCGATTCTAAAATTTGATTAATCAAAGTTCCACCCACTAATCCGTGACCGAAAATGGCTATATTGATTTTTTTAGAAACTCCAAAAATCTCTCCGTGAATTACGTTTAAGGCTTTGTTTAGTTCTTCTTTCTTGACAACTAAACTCACGTTTTTACCTGTAACGGTGTTGTTGAATAAAATGGGAACTATTTTGTTTTTGATTAATGCTGTATATGGTTTGTGGAATGTGCTTAAATCCTGCCCGATAATCGAAATTACCGATACATTATCTGTTACCGTGATCTGGTTTACATCTTTAGAATAAAAGTCGTTTTCGAACTCTTTTTCTAATTCCACCATTGCAAGCGTTGCTTTTTCTTTAGCTACAACCAATCCGATTCCTCTTTCTGAAGAACCTTGCGAAATAATGCTTACGCTGATGTTGTGATCACCCATTACTTTAAAAATACGGGCATCAACTCCAGATTTCCCAAGTAATCCGCGTCCTTCAAGGTTTACAAGAGAAACATTTTCTAAAACAGAAAGTGTTTTAATTCCTTCTTTTTGAGAATTTGAAGTAATTAAAGTTCCATGATTTTCGTGATTGAATGTGTTTAAAATCCGAAGCGGAATATTTTTTTCTAATAATGGAATTATCGTTTTGGCGTGCAGAATTGTTGCTCCAAAATTCGCTAATTCGTTTGCTTCATTAAATGATAAATATTCGATTTTTTTAGCATCGGCAACCAAATCAGGATTTGCTGTGTAAATTCCGTCAACGTGTGTAAAGTTTTGAAGTTCTTCGGCATCCAGATAATTAGCAATTAACGAAGCTGTATAATTACTTCCATTTCTTCCTAAAGTTGTCGTGTCGTTGTTGTTGTTTGAACCAATGAAACCCGTAACAATATTTACTGTTTCACCGTTATGCAATTTGAAATAATTGATAACGTTTTTCTTAGAAAGTTGTTCCAAAGGCTGAGCGTCACCAAATTTAGAATCGGTTTTTAATAATTCTCTTGTATCAACGAAATTGGCAGGAATTCCTTTTTCAATTAAAATTGAAGTTAATAATTTAGCCGAAAGCAATTCGCCTTTAGACAAAATCTGATCTTTGATTTTATTGCTGTAATCGCCAATAAGGCTTACTCCTTCGAATAATTTATCTAAAATATTAAATTCTTCAGATAAATCAACTTTCGGATAATCTGAAGTTTGGTATGCTTTAAAGCTTTCTAAAAGCGGTTTGTAGTTTCCGTTTTTGGCAGCAATTCTTAAAATATCTTCTAATTCATCTGTCGCATTTCCGCGTGCAGAAACGACCACGGCAATTTTTTCACCTTGATTTACTTTATCCGTAATGATTGAAATTACTTTGTTAAGTCCTTCTCCGTTTGATAATGATTTACCACCAAATTTTAATATTTTCATTTTATTTTGCTATTGTTTCTGCCTTAAAAATATCGGCAAGTAAATGATCTAATTGTTTGTACTCGATTAAAAAAGCGTCATGTCCGTGAACGGAATCAATTTCGCTGTAAAAAACATTGTTTTTAAATTTCTTTAATTCATTGTAGGTTTCCAGGTTTTCTTTTGGTGTAAAAAATAAATCTGAATTGATTGCCACGATATGTATCGCGGCGTTTGATTTGGATATTAACGTTTCGAAATCGGCACTATTTCTGGTAATATCTATGGTTTTAAGTAGCTGGTTCATCAATTTGTATGATGCTAATTGATAGCGCTGCTGTAGTTTTTTTCCGTGATGTGCCAGCCAGCTTTCAATATTAAAAATCAAAAGATCCTGATTAATGGTACGCTGGAATTTTTCTTTGAATGATTCCGGTGAACGGTAACACAACATGGCGTGAATTCTGGCATCTTCAATTGGTTTTGAAGAATTGTTTAAGATTTGCTCTTGCAGAAAGCAGTTTGCGATCATCCAGTCAGTCGATTTCCAGTCGGTTGCAATAGGAATTAAATGTTCTGTAATGTTTGGTTCCAAAGCCAGGATTTCCCAGGCAATTCCACCGCCAACAGAACCGCCAATAATGGCAAATACCTGCTCAATACTTAAAGCTTTTAATCCTTTGATGAAGATTCTGGCAATATCTCTGGTTGTAAAATCCTGATAATTTTCGATTATAAACGAATCGTTTCCGTTTCCGGGAACATTAAACGCCAGAACAGTATATTGATTGGTATCGATGGTTTTTGCTTCGCCTATTAAATCATTCCACCAGCCGTTTTCACCGGTAACCTGAGCGTTTCCAGTTAAGGCGTGATTTACCAAAACAATTGGGGCAGTATAAAGCGGTTTCCCGGAAAGTGTAAAGCTTAACGGTAACGACGAATACAGCACACCACTTTCGGTGATGAAATCTTGAATTATAATGGGACTTGGTATATTTTCCAATTTCAAATCTATTTATTATTGATTTGTATGTGGAAATATTAGAAAGAAAGTCTAGAGTTGAAACTAGAAAAATTCTTGTTGTTATCTTTCCACGTTTGGGCGTGGTAGAATGCAGCACCTTCTTCGAATTAACGAAGGGTTGCTAAGGATTCATCGGGTCTAATCCCTCCTCCTTTCTTTATAACATTTCAATACGTTTTTGAACTTAACGGTGCAAATTAACTACTAATTTCTTAAACTAACAAATTTTAATGAAACTGATTGCTCAATTTCTTAAACATAATTCAATCAGAAACTTTTGTACGCACAAAAATACCGAACATTATGCCCAGTAAAGTCATGCAGGTTTTAACCTATTTTATGGCTGCTTTTCAAGTTAGATGAAAAGGGTTTCATTTTCTTTTGAATACATCAAAAACAATAATGAATTTGGTGCTTTTTTCTCCGCTTTTTTATCTGTTTCAGTTACACCAAAACTTGGGTGGATTAATTCATTTACAGGCGGCGGGTTGTTTCTTTCAGCTTTTGCACTTCTGAACCCTGAAAGTTTTTTTCTTAAGTAAGTTATTGCGCTCATATTATTAAGTTTAAGTTAGTTATTGTAATCTTTATGTTTCCTTTAATTCTTTGTTATGCTGCCAAATGGAATAAAAAAACCCTTTTGGATTTTAATACCAAAAGGGTTTAAGTTTTTATAGAACTTATATATACTTTTAGTATCAACAGACGTGTACACAAATACGTGCGACATTAAACATCATGTTCATCTGTAGGGACTTATTCATTTGCGATTTGACTGTTATTTTAAAAAAATCTTGCATTTACTTTTATTTAAAAGCTTTTTTTTAGATGTGATTAGGATCTTAAAAGCTATATTTATTTTAACAATTAATCATCTGTTTTTACCAGATCTTACTTGTCTTACAAATGTGCGAATATTTTTTCAATATTCCAAGTTACAAAACCCTATTTTTTCTTAAAAAACGTTAAAAAACAGCTTTTTATCGTTAAAAAACATCCTACAAAATTACAATCTGAGCCAAAAGAGGTATAATCTTACAAAAAAAATAACTTTACTTTTAGTTTCAATCTGTCAAAGAACTACTAATATTACAACCACTTATAACCAGACTGCTTCCTTATTTTTAATCTTTTCAGCTACTTTTAAAATATCTGTTATTAAACCTCTTGAAATGGCCTGTTTGCATGGCGATGCACTTTGAAGTACAATTGGCGTATTGGCATAAGATTGGGTATAAATTTCAAAAATAGAATCGGAACCTTTTAATTGTCCAATGGCTGATGTGACAGGTTCTGACACTAATTTGACTTCTAATGTATTGTTCTCGACATCAAATTCTCCAATATATCTTAAAACATGATTGTCTTTCTGGGTTATTTTGGCAATTTTAAACGATCGGTCAATGGCTTCTTTATTAAGAATTCCGTTTTTCTCTAAATGTTCTTCTCCTATAAGCGGATTAATTTTAATATCAGAGAGTTCGAATTCTTTTCCTATTTCACGGGTTAAAATCAACAGTTTTTTAGCCGTATCATTTCCAGATAAATCTTCCTTAAATGTAGAACGCATTAATCCGAGAAGGCTCGCATCTTTTAAAATAGAAGAAAAAGAATTTTCTTCGGCAGAAAAACGATTGAAAACATAACTCAGATTATCTGAAAATACGCCTCTTATTTTGGTAATTTTTTCTCCGGAGAAATACAAATCCCTTAAAGTCTGCAAAACAGGAAAACCGGTATCGACTGAGGTTTCATACAAAAACTCTTTGTCGTACTTTTTAAGATTTTCTCTAAGCTGCTTATAAAGATCAATTGGAAGTGTATTTGCCTTTTTATTGACAGCAACAATGTTAAATCCGTTTTCGATCAACGTATTATAATGACCTATAAGTTCATCACTTGCGGTTGCATCGACGGCGATTAGATTTTCGAATTCGTTTTCTTTTGCAAATTCGATAATATCTTCGACTCTAAAAGGAACGGCCAATTCTCTAAAATTGGTTTCCCATGCATATCCAACGCCTTCTTTCTCGAAAAAGGCAACGGTTGAATTAGTAATTATCGGAAAGTGAAAATCGACATTTTTACTTTGCAGAAAAAACTCCTGACTTTCGATAATCTGATTGATTAATGTACTTCCTATATTCCCAATTCCAAAAAGGATAATATTTATTTTAAGCTTTGACATAATTTTAATTTTTTAAAACATATCTATATTTAGTAAACCATATAAGTTATATAAGTTCATTTAATTTATCAACGTTTATAATTTTTGACGTCCTGTGTTTTCGAGTTAGACGCACTGCTGTGCGTCTCTACATCGGTGCATCGATTAGACGCACTGCTGTGCGTCTCTACTAAATGAACTTATATTACTTATATGGTGAAATCTTTTTTCATAAAAAATCACCTCTAGCAGAACTCACGCTGCTAAAGGCAATTTTTCAAACAAAAAACAAAAAAACCTAATTTTTATTAATACTGTACTGTGACTGAGTTACGCTTTCAAAAACCGATTGTAAGTCGGCAATTAAATCCTCAACATCTTCTATTCCAACAGAAAGTCGGACTAAATCTTTTGAAACTCCTGTAGCTAATTGTTCTTCTTCAGACAATTGCTGGTGCGTAGTACTTGCCGGATGGATAATCAGCGATTTTGTATCACCAATATTAGCCAGAAGTGAGAACAATCTTGTTTCGTCTACCACTTTTTTAGCAGCATCAAAGCCTCCTTTTAGTCCAAAAGTGATCACGCCGCTTTGGCCTTCAGGAAGATATTGTTTCGCTAAATCATAATATTTACTTGATTTTAAACCTGGGTAATTTACCCAAACCACCTCATCTTGTTTTTCTAACCATTCGGCCAGAACCAAAGCATTTTCGCTGTGTTTTTTAATTCGGATAGGTAAGGTTTCTAGTCCCTGAATAATCTGGAAAGCATTAAATGGACTTAAAGCTGCTCCAAAATCACGTAATCCTTCGATTCTTGCTTTTGCAATAAAGGCCGCATTTCCTAAAGCTTCGTGATATACTAATCCGTGATATCCTGCAGAAGGTTCTGTAAATTCAGGGAATTTTCCGTTAGACCAGTCAAAAGTTCCAGCATCGATAATCGCGCCTCCTAATGAAGTTCCGTTTCCGGCAATATATTTTGTTAAGGAGTGAATTACAATATCGGCACCATATTTAATTGGGTTTAATAAATAAGGTGTCGCAACTGTATTATCTACTATAAATGGCACTTTGAATGCTTTGGCTTCCGCCGAAATTCCTTTTAAATCTAATACATCCAGTTTTGGATTCCCCAGTGATTCTACAAAGAACGCTCTGGTATTTTCTTTTGCTGCTTTAGTGAAGTTTTCAGGCTTTGAAGGATCTACAAAAGTGGTTGTAATTCCTAAACGGGGTAATGTTACACTCAATAAATTGTATGTTCCGCCGTATAAACTGTTTGAGGCTACGATATGATCACCGGTTCTTAGCAAAGTCAAAAATGTTGTTGAAATTGCCGATGCTCCAGATGCTGTAACTACAGCTCCAATTCCGCCTTCGAGAGCCGCAAGACGTTGTTCTAAAACATCATTTGTTGGGTTGTTTAATCTGGTGTAGATAAATCCGGCTTCGGCAAGACCAAATAAATTGGCAGCATGATCTGCGTTATTAAATACGTATGATGATGTTTGGTAAATTGGCACTGCTCTTGTTCCTGAATTCTTAGTTACATCATGTCCTGCGTGTAATGCGTTTGTTGCAAATTTTTGTGTACTCATGATTTCTTAGTTTTTTAAATATTGTTAATACGATATATTGATATTGTGAATTGTAATTGATTTTTGAAATTGAAATTGTCAATTGATTTATGCAAAAGGAAATTCTCCTTCTATTTCAAGATCATACATTTGAAACAGTAATGATTTTTGACTTTTTCTATCTTGCTCCGTTTTTATTCTGATAACTTCTTTTGTTATCTCTTCTGATCTATTATTGTTTGTTTGAGAATCGTTTCTCAATAAATACTCTATGGCGATTGAATTTAATGTCTTCATAATTTTAAAATTTAAAGTGTGGAAATGAAAAAAGCCCTTTCGGATGGCGACCAAAAGGGCTTATAGGTTAACTATAACAAAGATTTTATCTTTCACTTTTGGCAACAGCAAGGTTGGATGCACATTTGCATCATACTACAACACATCATATTATTTCTTGCTATTGTTTTCATTTTAATTTAAAATTTAATTCTTTTTTAAACTCGACTAATTCGATAGAGTAAATGTAATATTTATTTATTTAACTGCCAAATAAAATTTTTATATTTAACATTAAAATTTTTATAGGTCGCGTAAATACTGGCTTCCTTTTTTAAGATTGACCACAGATTTTACAGATTAAACGGATTGACACGGGTTTCTTTTTTATTTAATGTAAATACTAAACCTATTATTTACATCAGTTCAAAACTTTAGCCACAGATTAAAAAGATTACATTGATTTAAAAAATCAGTGCTAATTCGTTTAATCAGTAAAATCTGTGGCCTGTTTTATAGAATAACATTGATTCAAAAAAAATCAGTGTCAATCCGTTTAATCCGTAAAATCTGTGGTCTATTCTTTTTGCTTAAAATTTAAAGCTCAAACGAGCAAATCCAAATCTTCCGTTTAATCCAAATTGCGATACGGCTCTTGAATATGCAAACTGATTTGCATTTGTCAAGTCTGTACTTGGTGCCGGAGATAAAGTTGGAGTTGTATTGGTGAAAGCCGGAGTTGAAGGATTATTTCTGTCCGGATAAACATCTCCTATATTATTAAACCCAACAGTCGCTCTAAAATGTTCGTTGATTTGATATCCGAAAGATAAATCAGTTACTAATTTTGCGCTGTATTCCGGATGCTCGTATACAGAAGCAAATCCATCTAAATTAACATCAGTTGCTCCCGGATCCGTTACTTTTCCGAAATAACTGTTTCTTAAATAAATATCCAGTTTTTTAATACTGAAAGTTGTAGTTAAGTTCGCTTTCAATTTCGGAATTGCTTCTTCTAAATAAACTCGGCTTGATTCAGGAAAAAATGAATATATATAAGGATCTCCACCTGCATTAACAATAGACTGCGGAATATGTAAATCTCCTACTCTTTTTGTTTGATTATAACTTAAAGCAAAATCATTTCTGATTACAAAATCCTGAATTACATCGTATTTTTGAGAAATTACTACATCAATTCCTTTCGTTTCAGAGTCAATTCCGTTTGTCCAGAACGAAGCTCTTTCTACACCTTTCAAATCAAATGCTTGTTGAAACAATGTCAAGGCATCTTTTTGTGTTTGCGATGTAGCGGCATTTATCTGCGCATCTGTAGGTCTTGCATATTGTCCAGACAAAACAATTCTGTCGTTGATTCTTGTAAAATAAGCATCGGTTGCGATTGTGATATTGGCTTCCGGGATTTTAAATGTAAATCCTGTGCTGATACTTTTTGATTTCTCTGGTTTTAGGTTTTCTACACCAATACTTTTTGCTGCCTGAGAATCATTTGTAAAATATCCAACCTGATATGGAGATCCGTTAATGAACTGAGTTGAACTTGCTTCAAAGTATTTTTGCTGTAAAGATGGCGCTCTAAAACCTGTTTGTCCAGAAATTCTCCAGTTGATATTATCGTTTAGTTTTAAAAGAGAAGCCAATTTAAAAGTAACTGTACTTCCAAAATCTGAATAGTTTTCATAACGTGCAGCTCCGTTTAACAGCCAGTTTTCGGTTGCATTTAATTCTAAATCAATATAAGCTGCACCGCTTCGTCTGTCTCTTTCTTTAGCATCTGAAGGCTGAAATCCTGAAAATCCCTGTGCTCCTGCTCCACGTTTGTTTCCAAAAAAATCAGTAACAATTAAAGGTGAAGTAGTTGGTAAAACTCCCGAAACTAAAGTTCCATTTACATCATATAATCCGTATGAAGCTTCTTCTCCTTGTTTAATTTGATAATTTTCATATCTGAATTCACCACCAAAAGCAACGTTTAAACCTGCAAGAAAATCAAATTTTCTGCTGAAATCTAAATTGGTTGTACTTTGTAAAAATGAAACTTTTCCGGCATCAAAACTAGAAGGAGAATTTACGCCCAAAGTTGCATTGATCGTATTGTTTACATCATATTTAAAAGAGTTTGTTCCCAGGTTTGAACTCAAATCTGTATCAAATCCAAATAATTGTGTATTTACTCCAAGTGCTGCAGAAGCGTCTAAAATTCCCGATTCGATTTCTGGTAAAAATCCATTTTCATACACTTGTGTGAAAGTTCCAGAACCATTTGGAAGTCTGTTGAAAGCATACGATTTACCATCTCTATAAGAAACTCCACCAAATGAATACAATGAAGTTGTTTCTGTTAAAGGATATTTTGCATTATAATACGCTTGTCCCGAAGCCAGTTCTGACTGACCAACACTCATATTATAGTCCGCTCTTTCTTGTCCTCTGTATGCTAACTCATTATTAGTAACATCAAAATTAAGTGCAGTCTGCAATTGCGTAATTGTTGTTGCAGATGAAATAGCGGTTTGCTGTGCCGGCGTAAAATAACTTACCTGCGGAGCATATTGCTGTATCGAGCTTATAATTTGTGCCGAATTTGGAGTCGTATTAATATTACTAAAAAGCGAATTGATCTGAACTCCATTTTGAGCCGCTCTGTTTTCTACAGCATTGTAGGCATTAAAAATTCCGTTATTTCTAATTCCTGCACGGCTTGTTGCTTGTCTTGTTACGGCTGTTCCGGTAACATTCAAGAAACTTCCCGGTTTACCTAATGATGTCCCGTAGTTTAAATCGACTTGCACGGTTTGTCCATCGGCTCCGCCTTTAAAATTATTGGATCCAGAAGATAAATTAGTTCCGTATTGAATTCCTCCCGAAAGATATTTAGCATTCTTTTTCAATACAATATTAATTACTCCGGCAATGGCATCAGAACCGTATTGTGCCGCAGCTCCATCTCTTAAAACTTCGATTCTTTCAATGGCAAAAGATGGAATCGCATTTAAATCTGTTCCTACAGATCCTCTTCCAGGTGATCCGTTTATGTTTACTAAAGCACTGGTGTGTCTTCGTTTTCCGTTTACTAAAATTAAAACCTGATCTGGGCCTAAACCTCTTAATTGTGCCGGATCAACGTGATCTGTTGCATCTGCAGTTGATGTTGCGTTACTGGTAAAAGATGGCGCAACATAATTTAAAATTTGAGTTACGCTGGTTTGCGGTGCTCCTTTTGTTATTTCAGAAATATTAAAAACATCAACCGGAACCGGCACATCTGTTTTTACTCTATTTTTATTACGAGTTCCAATTACGGTAACTTCCGACAGTTCATTGTTCTTTAAAGTATCCTGCTCAGTTTTATTATCCTGGGCATACAGACCTGAAAATGTCAAAAGACCTAAAACGATTAGTACATTTTTTTTCATTTCTTTTTACTGATTAATTTGTTTTTGGCTTAAAAGGATTTACAGTTTATTTTCGGTTTTAAACAAAAAAAAACCTCTGCGGCTGGCAGAGGTTCTATATATGTTGTTGAAAAATAACTACAATAGAGTCTCTGCGGATAATTCCGGCATCTTACAAGACATCATATTGCAAACTGTAAATTTCATTTTGTTCTGTTTATTTTAACAAGGCAAATGTGCGAACTATTTTTTAACTGACCAAACAAAAACAAAAATATTTTCTATTACCCTATCAAATTAGTATATTACTGTTAAATTTCTGCTATAAAAAATAAAAAAAGTTGAACTTTAATTTGCAAATCAAAATGGTTTTATACCTTTGCACGCGAATACAGAGGAAAAATTTGAACTGATTGCAACCTCTTCATAATGAAATAATTCGTTATGAATACCGAAACCAAGATTTCGGTAGTAAAAAATGCTAAAGCAGGAATTCTCCTTTAGCACTTTCAGCAATTACTTTTCCTCGCTTAATGTTAATTTAATAAATTATTATGGCTTATTTATTTACGTCAGAATCTGTTAGTGAAGGGCATCCAGACAAAGTTGCAGATCAAATTTCGGATGCTTTAATTGATAACTTTCTGGCATTTGATGCTGACTCAAAAGTAGCTTGTGAAACTCTAGTTACTACAGGTCAGGTTATTTTAGCAGGTGAAGTAAAATCGAATACTTATCTTGATGTACAACAAATTGCACGTGAGGTAATCCGTAAAATTGGATATACTAAAAGTGAATATATGTTTGAAGCAAATTCTTGTGGAATTCTTTCAGCAATTCACGAGCAGTCTGCAGACATTAACCAAGGTGTTGACAGAGCTAAGCCAGAAGAGCAAGGTGCAGGAGATCAGGGAATGATGTTTGGTTACGCTACAAACGAAACTGAAAACTACATGCCTCTAGCTCTTGATTTATCTCATAAATTATTACAAGAGTTAGCTATTTTAAGACGTGAAAACAAGGAAATCACGTATTTACGTCCAGATGCTAAATCTCAGGTAACTTTAGAATACAGCGACGATAACAAACCAACTCGTATTGATGCGATTGTTATCTCAACCCAGCATGATGATTTTGATGAAGAAGCTGTAATGCTTGCTAAAATCAAAAAAGATATTATCGAAATTCTTATTCCAAGAATTATCGCTAAAAACCCAACTCACGCTCATTTATTCAACGATAAAATCAACTACCATATTAACCCAACAGGAAAATTCGTTATTGGAGGACCTCACGGAGATACTGGTTTAACAGGAAGAAAAATCATCGTTGATACTTACGGTGGAAAAGGTGCTCACGGTGGTGGTGCATTCTCTGGAAAAGATCCAAGTAAAGTAGACAGAAGTGCTGCTTATGCAACGCGTCATATCGCTAAAAACTTAGTGGCTGCGGGTGTTGCTGACGAAATCTTAGTTCAGGTTTCTTACGCTATTGGAGTTGCTCAGCCAATGGGTATTTTCATTGAAACTTACGGAACTTCTAAAGTAAACTTAACTAACGGTGAAATCGCTAAAAAAGTAGAAGCTATCTTTGATATGCGTCCTTACTTTATCGAACAAAGATTAAAATTAAGAAACCCTATTTATAGTGAAACTGCTGCTTACGGACACATGGGACGTAAACCAGAAACGGTTACTAAAACTTTTTCTGCTCCAGGTGGAAACGAAAAAACAGTTACTGTTGAATTGTTCACATGGGAAAAACTTGATTTTGTTGACCAAGTAAAAGCTGCTTTTGGATTGTAATTCATAGCTGATACGATTAATTTTTTTTAATCTTACTATATATATTACCCCGAATTCTATTCGTTTAGAGTTCGGGGTTTTTATTTGTTTATGTGGTTGTATTTGCTTTTCTTAGTACAAAATAACTGACCAAAAAATGAGTAAACTTCCTTCGTTACAAAACGTTCTAAATGCGACGCTAAAAACTGTTTTGAGATTTCCTTTAGAAACTATAACCGCTATTTTAGGTACTGTTTTCGCTATTTTATTTATTAGACAAGATCGCATATATGATGACAAATTCTATATAAAAGCCATTATGAGCTGCTCATTGTGCCTTGTATGGTTTGTTTCTGCAAGTTTGTTTTTTGCTGCAAAACACAAAAACGGTATAATCCGGTTTGTAGTTAGTATATTGGTTAGTGTACCATTAGTCGCTTTTGTATTTAATTTTGGAGAAAGAATCTCAGATGTTGAAGCGCAGCAGTTTTTTGTATTCAGCCTTACTTTGCATTTACTGGTTTCTTTTGCAGGTTTTTTACCAAGAACTTATAATCAGGAAGAGTTTTGGGAGTTTAACAAACAGCTTTTTTTACGCATACTAACTTCCGGCTTGTACAGTATTGTTCTTTATACGGGTTTAGCTTTGGCTATTTTAGCTGTAGATAAATTATTTAAAGTAAAATTGGATGATAAAATCTATGGATATTTATTTTTTACTATTGCCGGAATTTTTAATACCATTTTCTTTTTAAGCGGGGTTCCTGAAACCAATAGTAAAGAGTATCCGCTTCGTTTAAATTATCCTAAAGGACTTAAAAATTTCACTCAGTTTGTTTTATTACCTTTAATAAGCATTTATTTAGTGATTTTGATTTGTTACGAAACCAAAATCCTTATCACGCTTTCACTTCCTGTCGGCTGGGTTTCTTATCTGGTTTTGGCGTTTGCTATTGTTGGAATCCTTTCTTTTTTACTCGTTCATCCTATTGCAAATGAAAATGGCAATTTATGGATGCGAACTTTCAATCGCTGGTTTTATTTCTTATTAATTCCGTTGTTGGTATTGCTGTTTTGGGCGATTTTATACCGAATCAATCTTTACGGATTTACGCACAAACGTTATTATGTTTTATTGTTATCAATTTGGCTGGCAGTTGTTGTGGCTTATTTTTTAATTTCCAAACATCCAAAAATAAAATTCATTCCTATAAGTATGTGCCTTGCCGGATTGTTTTCTATTGTGGGGCCGCAAAGTGCCAGTTCTGTTTCAAAATACAGTCAATTATCCCGATTTGAAAGTTATCTGCAAAAAACTGAAAAGAAAAAATTGACTTTTGAACAAGAACAGGAATTAAGCAGTATCGTTGATTTTTTAGATCGAAATTATACACTTGAAGATATGCTTCCGTATGCAGATAAGAAATTAGATGCGTTATATAAAAAAGACAAAGATCCCGGATCATATAAGATTATGGAAAGCTTAGGTTATGAATATCGATCCAAATATGACCGAAAAGATGATGCTGACGATATTTTTAATTATTATTTCTATGAAGATCCTGATGAAATAGTAGATATACACGGCTATGATTTCATAATCGTTTTATATAAAAACAGTCCATACGAATGTAAAAGCTGTTTAACTATTGATAAAACTATTTATTCTATTAAATCGAAAGCTAGAGATTATGGTCAGGATTTAATAATCAATCAAGATATTATTCCGCTGAAAATAAACGATTTCATCAATTCATCTTCTGGTTTTACTAACAATAACTCAGACAAAAAAATTGAACAGCGAATTGAGAATTCAAAATACACTATTTTACTAACTTATTTGAGTGCAAATGGGGATATTGAAAACAACAAAAAAACACCTGAAAATTACCAGATCAAAGTAATGGTAGCAATTAAAAAATAAAAAAAGAACCCGACAAGATTTTAAGTTTTGTCGGGTTTCCTTTTTTATAAATTTTGAACTTTAATACGTTCCATTTTGCATTTTTGAAAGCGTTTGTTTTATATCGCTTGCCGTTACTTCTTCAACTTCTGGCGTTAAATATTTTACTGCCAAATTCTGCGTTACAATTGCTTTTTCTTTTTGACCGTCTTTATAATATAACTGTGCCAAAGTATCTAAATAATACGGATTGTTTTTTGTTACTACCAAACTGTATTCTGACCAAACAATAGCACTTTTTATAAAAGAAGCATTCTGCGGTTTTAAAACAACATTCCATGCCGTAGAATTACAAAGGTTTGAATGATAATCTTTAAATGAATTCCATCCGTCATAAGAATAACTTGAAGTTGGATCTAAAGAAGAATATATAGCGTCTAATTTTTCAATTGGGCTTCCTTTTTCTGAGGCTAAGTTGGAGTCGAAATAACTGCTAAAGTCTTTTAGGAAATTCGTATTTGAACCGTCTTTATCTTCAATTTGGCTTAAATAATCAAAATAGTTTCGGTACGATTCAAAGTTTCCTTTTCCTAAAGCAATGACCTTTTTATAAATCGAAATATTTTTCTCTTTATTTACTTCTCCTGAAGTTCCTTCCTGAGAAACATAAGTGTTTTGCTGTAATGCAGAAGAAATTTCAGAAACTACATTTCCTAAAACATGTATTTCTCCTTCTTTATTATTGAATGCTGTACGTTCAGCTTCAATTGCGTCAGAATGTTTTAAAAGATAATCAATTGCTAAATAATCTGTATCGTTTAAGATTCTGTCTTCATTAAAAAGCTGTTTTGTAAAACCTTGGTTTTTGATTTCTTTTACAATAGTTTCAACCAAATACAAGTTTGGTTTTGCGTCTTTTTGATGTGCTTCGATTAGTTTTTTCCAGGTTTGAGCAATCTCTTTTTTATCTACAGCTGTTTTTGTTATCGTAAATTCCGTAGGATTATCTTCTGTAACAACATAATCTGAATCATAATCATACGAAGATTCTAAAACCGAAGCTCTATTAAAAGCTCTGATCAAATCTGCGTCGGCTGCTTTTTTGTTTTTAAAAATTTTATCAATCGTTACAAAAGCATCTGCACGCAAAAGTTTTCTGTAAAGATCTCCATAATAATTAAAGTGATATGATTTGTCTGCTAAATCAGATTTTGCAACCGCTAATACATCTCCGTTTCCGTTTAAAACAAATACACTCGGATCGTTTGTAATTTTATTGTTTTTCAACCATTTTTTATCATCGGCTCCAGCCAGATAATAATTATAAACATCATATTGCGGATTATATGCTTCGTACATATTATATCCAGTCTGCGTTTCCTGATCTTTTACAAAAGCATCAAAACTTTCTTTTGCTGACTTATTTTTGCTATTTGCTAAAACAACCAAATACTTATTTGTACTTGCCCCTTTAGTAGATTCAATTGCTTTTTTAAGATTGTTTTCGATTTTTAATTTAAAATCAAATTTTACAACATTAGAATCAACTGCATAATCAACCACAGCCGCAGAAGCTGTATCAACAGCAACTCCGGTTCCAAAATCTTCATTTAAATAATCAACTTTACCCGGATAAGTCCATTTTGAAACGGTTTGATTTTCAAGAGGTGTAACTTTTGATTTTTTTACGGGCTGCGGCTCTTTTTCGTTTAGAAATACCAACGGATTTTTCCCTCCTTTTTCAGAGATTTTTAATTCATTTGTTTTCTTGTCATAAAATCCGGCAAGTTTTAAATCGCCTAAAACTTCCAGTTCGTAATTAATCGTTATTTCAGCAATATCTTTTGGTAAAGCATATTTTTCCACATGGCTATTTCCATCATATTCCTCATAAACTAAGTATAAATAATCTGCTTTATCGATTTCAAATTCTAAATCTGTTTTTGCCCATTCAGGGTCCAGTTTAGTTTTTATATCCGAAAGTCTTTGATACTGGATTTCTTCTGTACCATTTTGAGTTCCTATATAAAAAGAATAATACGAAGGATCTAAAAATTTAATCTTGATATTTTTTGCTTTTTTATCAGTAACAAACGACAGATCAAATCTGTTTTCTGCGTTTGGTTTTTTAATAAAAACTAACGAATCGCCTTTAATTTCGTAACCTCCCGTATAAAAAACCAGTTCGTATTTATTATCGTCTAATAAGTTTAGTTTGATTTTTTGACCTTTGTTTGTAGATAAGTAAGTACCTTTTTCTATGCTTTTTGTTTGAGAAAAAGACATAAAAATTCCAGAAGTAAATAGTAATAAACTCCAAATAAAATTGCGCATAATTTAAATTTTGGTTGTTAATATTAAACACAAAGATATTTGATTCTTACTTAAACCCGGCAGGAAAACGCAAATGATTGTAATTAAAATACTATAAATTATATTTCATCGAAAATATGATGTATCGCGGCTGTACAGTATATTGTGAGACTCTTGTAGAGAATTGCGAAAAACTATCGTCGTTAAGATATGTTGTATTTAATAAGTTTGTTGCCGAAACTTTATATTCCCATTTGCTGTTTTTCTTTTGATAAATTAAACTGGCGCTTAAAAAATCATATTCGTTGTCCACCGTTTTATCTCCGTTATAATAATGATAGAATTCATATTCTGACACGAAAGAAAAACTATCCAGGAAGTAATAATCTAATTTTACAAAAGGTTTGTCTGTATAAAATGTAGAACCACTGTATTTATTCACCAAAAGATTATAACCAAACTCTATATTCGGCAGGTTTTTATAATTTGTAGAAGCTTTAACGGTATAACTTTGCACAAAACTTTCAGTTGTTCTTTGTTCATTATTTTGAATGTTATTGAACTTTGACCAGTTCAAACTTCCATTTACTGAGGCTTTGTAATTCTTTAAAAACGAACGCCCGTAAGCTCCCATTCCAGAGAAAGTTTCATCGGCTAAATTGGAATTATATGGAACTGAAGATTGATTAATTCCATCAAAATTAGCTTCTGTTTTAATCGCATCCACTTTTCTTGTATACGTTGCATTGGCGAAAATATTCTCGAAATTGAACATGTTATATTTGAAATAACGAAGCGAATGTACTTGCGAAGTTGCATTTTCTAAAGTACGATCTCCACGAAATAAACTACTGTAATCTGACAAAACGTAACCAGCCGCCAATTGATTAATATCGGTAAAATCATTTGTCAAAGAGAAATTATATGTCAATGTTTCTGATTTTTTGATTTGGTATAAAGCAAAAAAGTCTGGCAGTATTTTAGTGAAACTCTGCGAATAATTTGAACCCAATTGTCCGTTTCTCATTTGATAAGAATGCAGACTAACTCCAGGCGTCAAAGTAAATTTTCCTGTTAGAATTTTATAATGGAATCCTAAAAACGCATCGTTAAAACGATAATCTACATCATTGTTATTTTCTGTATTCGTTAAGTCATTTCTGTCCCCATTGTCCAACATTTGAAAAATATGAGAATTGAAATTTTGATATGAATAGGTATTTCCTACTGTAACATTGAAATTGCTTTTTGGCGTTACCATATAATAGTAATCCAATTTTGCGTCTAATTTATTGGTTTTAACAAAACGATCTTGATTGTAATCGTTTCGATTCTGACCTGGAATATATCCTGACAAATTGAAAGGAAGTGTTCGCAGATTGGCATTATAAAATGGATTTTCGTCCTGATATAAATGCTGCATTTCAAAAGCAAAAATATTCTTTTCGCTTTGTGTATAATACAAACTCAAATTTTGATTAACCGAAGTTGGATCTTGTTTCTTAGTTGTAAAAATAGTTTCTGAGTCAGGAATCTTATTTACAACTTGTTCACGAAGTAAATCAGTATCTTCTTCCTGTTTTGATAATTTGGTCAGAATATCATAATCAAACTGAAATTTATCATTTGGCTTATAAGTTGAACTTAATTTAAACAATCCCAAATTGTTTTTTTGATGCGTTAATTCGTCTCTTTTCTGCTGATCTCCAGAATCTAAAATCGTGGTTTGTGATTTGGTTTCTAAATCTGTTTTTGAAGTCGAAAGAATTCCGAAACCGCTTATATTCCATGCTTTTGTTGGAGAATAAGAGAAGTTTGTTGCGCCAAATTTGGTTTCAATTTCTTTTGCCCGATTGTTTCTTAAAACCGAAATTCCTAAATCATTTGATGATACATTAAAAGAGCTTCCGCCTTTTTTCATCATATTTTTAAATCCGCCCGTAAACTTAAAATAATCCTGCGCCGTAAGAGGCAGTTCTCCAATATTATTAAAATTGGTAATTAAATTAATGCTGTATTTCGGGCTGTAATAAAATAGCTTTGGATTTATAATATAACGGCTGTCAAGTTCTGCAACGCCAATTCCGGCTGTCACATCTCCAAACCAAAAGTTCTTTTTACCTTCTTTCAGTTTAATATTCATCGCCACATTTTCCTGATCGTTTTCAAGACCTTTTAAAGCGCTTACTTCGTTGTAATTCCTTAAAACCTGAACTTTGTCAATGGCATCGGCAGGAATATTTTTAACGCCCAGTTTGGTATCTCCGTCAAAAAAATCTTTTCCTTCAACCATTAATTTACTAACTTTTTTTCCTTCAACTTCAATCTCGCCATCGGCATTTACCTCAACGCCCGGAAGTTTCTTCAGGACATCTTCAAGCTTTTTTTCGGTTCCTGATTTAAACGAATCGGCGTTGTAAACAATAGTGTCGCCTTTTATAGAAACGGGCATTTCACGAACGATTTCAACTCCTTCGAGTTCAATTCCCGCGCCGTCCATAACAATGTTTTGAACGATATTTTCCGTTTTGGTCGAAATGGCAATTTCTTTAGATTTCATTCCCAGATAACTTACTTTAACTGTATAGGAAGCATTTGGTTTTAAAGTCAATTGAAATTTTCCTTTATCATTAGTAATTCCGTATGAATCCATTGCTTTTGTAGCATTGTTGACTGCCATAATATTGGCCATCTCCAACGGATTTTTTTGTTCATCCTGAATAAATCCATCGAAACGAACACTTTGAGAAAAGCATATAGAAGTAAAAAGTAAGGCAAATAAAAAAAGTGTCTTATTCATTATCAGAATATTGGAAGTTGACCCGAGCGAAAGCGAACGGGCGAAGCAATTTTGGGATTTGAAATTTGAAATTTGGAATTTTATAAATTTTATCTTCCCATTGGCATTGCAGGACCAGAAGTACGTCCGCGGTTCATTTCTCTAAATTCTTCCATTTTCTTAATTACCGTTTCGTCGTACTCTTTTTGAGAAACTACTTTCCCTTTTTTAGATGGTTTTATTTCGACTTTTTCTTTAGCATTCAAAACAATTTTAGAACATAAAATCACTGTTTTTCCATCGTTTACTTCTAAAATCAAACCCGGTAATCCCCAATAATTTTCTGGCCCCTGATTAACCGGAATTTCCGGCGTATACCAAGCGGTAACGGTGATTTCTTTCGGGATTTCAAAATTGTCTTCAAAATTAGTTTTTGTCTCTCCGGATGTTTTTTTGGCTTCATCCTTTTTTTCATCCTTATTTTTTGGTCTGAAGTTTCTAAAATCAGTTTTGCTGGCTTCTTTAACAGCCGTTGCTTTAAAACAATTGTAACCGCCAATTTGTTTGGTTTCCTGTTCTAGTTTCCAGTTTAATTTTGGCAGAGAATCCACAACGAGGAATTCTTTTCCCATAAATTCTTTATCAACGGTATACGATTTTGCTTTCACATCTTTGTAAAAAGTTCCACCGCCCCCCATCATCGAACTCATCATAACACGAAAACCGCCTTGCTGTCCCGGAGTTTCGAGTTTTTCTTCTTCTTTATAAATAGAAGCTGTTTTATCAAAATTTAATATGAAAGTTTTCTCCAGCATTTGTTTCATACGCTCTTCCATGCTTTTCTGCATTTCTGGTGTAATATCTCGATTTCCAGCTCGCATTCCTTCAAATTTAGGCGGCTGAGTTTTAGATTCATAAACAGCCATTCCCTGAAAATCTTTTTGGGCGTGTACTTGTGTAAAAGCAAATATTAAGAGTAAATAAGATAGTTTTTTCATGTGGTTATATTTAAAAGATTGTGAAGTCTTGTAAAACTTACATTCAAATTTATTACTAATTTTAAAATACTGAAAGTTAAATATATCAATGCCAAAATGGTATCGACAAAATCGGTTCTTTGTAGGACTATTCTAATTTACAAAGGTTTAAATTCGAAAAACTGCCAAAACACTAATTTTAAGATATTCTTTAGCGTAGTTTTTGTACTTTGGCTTATGAAATTATACTATTATGAGTAAAACAATGCGCCAAATTTTATTACTGCTGTTTATTGCGTGTTCGTTTTCGACTTTTTTTGGGCAAAGCCAAAAAGTAAATGCTTCTGTGATTTCAAAATTCAAAATTGATTCTGATGAATTTATTGGCTACGACTCTTTTGGATATTCTTATCAGATAAAGAACAATGTTTTTAGCAAAATAAAAGGAAGTGAAATTTTTGAATACAAGAATGTTTCGTTAGGAAATATTACAAAAGTTGATATTCAGAATCCGCTTAAAATTGTTTTGTTCTATGAAGATTTCAACATTGTTATTTTATTGGATAATCAGCTGAATAAAATGACCGAAATTAATTTTTCGCAAAATACAAATCCAATTGTTGTCAGCGCTATTGGGATGTCAACGCAAAATCAGCTTTGGATTTTTAATACGCTGAATCAGCAGATTTGCCTTTTTGATTATTTAAAAAATGAATACAAAACGGTTTCAATTCCGTTAACCGAAGGCATAAAATATTACCAAACCGACTTTAATACTTTTTATTGGATTGATAGAAAAAACAATTGGTTTTCATGTGATATATTTGGAAAAATTTCAAGTTTGGGCAATGTTTCTGATTTTGATAAAATGGAAATAATTTCTTCTCAAAAATTCATTTTCAGCAAAGCTAACTTATTGTATTTGAGAGAAAATACTAACACAATTTCTGAAATTGAAGTTTTAGAAAAAACGTTTGACAAATTCTATTACAAAGACCAAATTTTATCTATTTTTACAACTAAAGAAATTGTAAATTATAAAATCGTAACACCGTAATGCACATAGCAATAGCAGGAAATATAGGCGCAGGAAAAACTACATTAACTAAATTATTAGCCAAACATTTTAAATGGGAGCCTCATTATGAAGATGTGGTTGATAATCCGTACTTAGACGATTTTTACCATCAAATGGAACGCTGGTCGTTTAATTTACAAATCTATTTCCTGAATAGTCGTTTTCGTCAGGTTTTGCAAATTCGCGAAAGCGGTAAAAAAATCATTCAGGATAGAACGATTTATGAAGATGCGCATATTTTTGCTCCCAATTTATATGCAATGGGATTGATGACAAGCCGTGATTTTGAAAATTACACGTCTTTGTTTGAATTAATGGAATCCTTGGTAAAAGCGCCTGATTTATTGATTTATTTAAGAAGTTCTATTCCTAATCTTGTTGGACAAATCCACAAACGCGGACGCGAATACGAAAACTCTATTTCGATCGATTATTTAAGCCGTTTGAACGAAAGATATGAAGCATGGATTCAGACTTACACTAAAGGAAAATTATTGATTATAGATGTTGATAATATAAATTTTGTTGATAATCCTGAAGATTTAGGAAACATCATTAATAGAATTGATGCTGAGCTTAACGGATTATTTTAAAACACGAATTTCACAGATTTGCACGAAATAAAAAAATGCCTCTAAATAATTTTAGAGGCATTTTTGTTTTATGAGACTTTTCAAAAATTTAAAGCCAGGATTATTATTTAATATTTTTTAGATTGAATCGTAATGTATAGTCCCTACGGGACATTATTCCAACTCTTTTTTATTTTTTCTACCGATATTTAACTCCTAAAGGAGTATGATTCTCTATTTCTATTCCTTGATCCTTTTATCAAATATTTAATTCCTAATGATATATCTCGTAGAGATTATATATCTGTAGAATATTATCGCACCACCTAATATTTGTCCCGTAGGGACTATACCAAACGAAATGATTCTTTATGAATATTTTATTCCTAAAAGTATATATCTCGTAGAGATTACATATCGGTAGAACATTATCGCACCACCTAACATTTGTCCTGTAGGGATTATACCAAACGAAATGATTCTTTATGAATATTTTATTCCTAAAAGTATATATCTCGTAGAGATTACATATCGGTAGAACATTATTGCACCACCTAGAATTTGTCCCGTAGGGACTATACCAAAGAATCAAGTTTCTTACTCAATTCGAAATTCACTAAATAAAAAATGCCTCTAAAATTATTTAGAGGCATTTTCGTTTTTATGAAACTTTGACAAAGCTATTTTTATTTAGCAGTTGCTGCGCTAATTTTCGCTTCAACTTCTTCTTCTGTTCCTTCGTAAACTTCTGTAGTTGTTTTTCCGTTTTCAGTTTTAGTTACAGTTCCTCTAGTTTTACCGTTGTCATTTCTTAGATCAACGCGAACAGATTTTTTCTCATATTTACTTGTATCGAAACAATCTGTTTTTTGATATTTTCCGGTTTTATCAAAATGCGCTAAGCATTTTGCTGTTTCTTCTTCAGTACAGCCTTTTTCTTTGCACATTTTAATACATTCTTCTTTTGTCATTCCTGATAAATCTCCGCATTTAGAAATTCCTCCTGCATGCATTTCAGTTTTTGCACAGCAAGAAGCTTTTCCTGCAATATTTGATTCAGAATGTCCATCACCTAAAATTGGTGCAACAACTAATCCAATCAAACAAGTTAATTTAATCAAAATGTTCATTGATGGCCCAGATGTATCTTTAAACGGATCTCCAACTGTATCTCCGGTCACGGCAGCTTTGTGTGCATCAGAACCTTTATAAGTCATTTCGCCGTTGATCATAACTCCGGCTTCAAAAGATTTTTTAGCATTGTCCCAAGCTCCTCCGGCATTGTTTTGAAAAACTGCCCAAAGCACTCCAGAAACCGTAACTCCTGCCATATATCCTCCTAACATTTCAGCAATTAACTGATTGTTATCTGCGTAAACTAATTTTCCTAAAAGTACAATTGCAATTGGAAAACCAATTGTTAGAATTCCCGGAAGCATCATTTCGCGTAAAGCTGCTTTTGTAGAAATTTCAACACATTTTCCGTATTCCGGTTTTCCGGTTCCTTCCATAATTCCCGGAATTTCCTTGAATTGACGACGAACTTCATACACCATATCCATCGCTGCTTTTCCAACAGAATTCATCGCTAAAGCAGAGAAAACCACCGGAATCATTCCACCGACAAATAACATCGCTAAAACTGGCGCTTTAAAGATATTGATTCCGTCAATTCCTGTAAACGTTACATAAGCGGCAAATAAGGCTAATGAAGTTAAGGCTGCAGAAGCAATTGCAAAACCTTTTCCGGTTGCTGCAGTTGTGTTTCCAACAGAATCTAAAATATCGGTTCTTGTACGAACTTCTTTTGGTAATTCACTCATTTCGGCGATTCCTCCGGCATTATCAGAAATTGGCCCGAAAGCATCAATTGCCAATTGCATTGCTGTTGTTGCCATCATTGCAGAAGCTGCTAAAGCAACTCCGTAAAATCCTGCCAAAGCATATGAAATCCAGATCGCACCAGCGAACAATAATACAGTTGGGAAAGTCGAAATCATTCCCGTTGCTAAACCTGCAATTACGTTTGTTCCCGCTCCTGTAGATGATTTTTGAACAATGGCCAAAACTGGTTTTGTTCCTAATCCTGTATAATATTCTGTTACGGATGAAATAGCTCCACCAACAACTAATCCAACTAATGTTGCATAGAAAACACGCAATGATGAAATGTCTTTTGATCCTTCTCCAAAGAAAGTCATCTGCATGGTTTCAGGAAGCATATGTTTTACTAAAAAGAAACAAGCCACAGCTGTTAAAACAATCGAAACCCAGTTTCCTATATTTAATGCTTTTTGAACTTGTGCTTCTTTTGCATTGTCATCTGAAATTTTTACTAAAGTTGTTCCGATAATGGAGAATAAAATCCCGAAACCGGCAATCGCCATTGGAAGTAAAATTGGACCAATTCCGCCAAAAGCGTCATTGATACTTCCGCCCATATCTTTTATAACATAGTTTCCTAGTACCATTGCAGCAAGAACTGTTGCTACATAAGAACCAAATAAATCGGCTCCCATACCGGCAACGTCTCCAACATTGTCTCCAACGTTATCTGCAATTGTTGCAGGGTTTCTTGGATCATCTTCCGGAATTCCGGCTTCTACTTTACCAACTAAATCAGCACCAACATCGGCTGCTTTAGTGTAAATTCCGCCTCCAACTCTGGCAAACAATGCGATTGATTCTGCACCAAGAGAAAATCCGGCTAACGTTTCTAAAACAATCGTCATTGTTTCAGTATCTTTCCAAACTCCGTCAGAAAATAAATTAAAGAAAATTATAAAAAAAGTAGTTAAACCCAGAACTGCAAGACCTGCAACGCCCAGCCCCATTACGGTTCCGCCGCCAAAAGATACTTTTAGTGCCTGTGGTAAACTTGTACGTGCTGCCTGTGTTGTTCTAACGTTTGTTTTGGTTGCGATTTTCATACCTATATTACCTGCGTAAGCTGAAAATAATGCGCCAAAAATAAATGCAATTACGATCAATAAATGTGTTTTTACACCCGGAATAAAAGTAATTCCTGCCAAAGCTAAACTTGCAATAATAACAAAGATGGTTAATAGTTTATATTCGGCTTTTAAGAAGGCTAAGGCTCCTTCGTAGATGTAATCTGAAATCTCTTTCATTTTACCGTCTCCGGCGTCTTGTTTTAAAACCCAAGTCCTTTTTATTCCCATGAAAAGTAATCCTAAAACTGCCATGACAATTGGCAGGTAAATCATAAATGCATTCATAATATATTAATGGTTTTGGTTAATAGTCAACAATCTAACTGAAACGAATTTAAACAAAAAAGCAATACTCCTGACGGCAGTATTGCTTTTTTTATAATAAAATAGGGTATAAATTATTTAATACTAAATAATCCCTCTGGTTTGTTTTCAATATCGTTAAAACGCTTTGTACACTCAGCAATAATTGCAAATGCTTCGTTTACATCTCCCCAGCCTTCTACATCTACTTGTTTGTTTTCAAGATCTTTGTAAACCTGAAAGAAATGCTCGATTTCTTTCAATAAGTGTCCATTAATATCTGAAAGGTCATTTAATGAATTCCAGATTGGATCTGAAACTGGTACACAAATAATTTTTTCGTCTGGTCCTTTATCATCTGCCATGTGGAAAACACCAATTGGTTTTACTTCCATAACACATCCAGGAAAAGTTGGTTCGTTTACTAAAACCAATACATCAAGAGGGTCACCGTCAAGTGCTAAAGTTTCAGGAATAAATCCATAATCTGCAGGGTACATCATTGAAGAGAATAACATTCTGTCGAAACGCATTCTTTTGATTTCAAAATCGTACTCATATTTATTTCTGCTTCCTCTTGGTATTTCGATTAATACATCGAAAGTTGTTAGTTTGTCTGCGGTCATTTTCGTTTTTTATTATATCTATAATTTCGACTGCAAAAGTAACTAAACAATCCTTTTTTACAATGAAAAAAGTATATTAATCTCTGTATTTATACATTAATTAATATACTTTTCTTTTTATATAACAGACAGTTAATATGTAATTTTCCTATTTCGCTTATTTAGGTAATAATGCCATAGCAAATATGTCGCATAAGATCGGTACGGACTCCATTGTTCTGCATGGATTTCCATCTCTTGTTTGTCATGAATATCCAGCAATTCTTTGATCGTATTTATGACTGCAATATCACCCAGCGGAATCAAATCCGGCTCTTGAAGACAGAACATTAAATAGATATCAATTGTCCAGTTTCCGATTCCTTTTAATTTGATTAATTCTTCGCGAACTTCTTTTGCCGATTTTGACGCCAGACTTTCTACATCTAATTCTTTGTTTAAAATCGCTTCAGACAAAATCTTGATGTATTTTGTTTTTTGACGGCTTACGCCAAGACTTCTATATTCTTCATCTGCCAAAATTGCCATCGTTTCAGGATTGCAGGTTGTATAGGCTTTTATTTTTAAGAATGTGGCTTTCGCCGAATCTATAGAAACCTGCTGCTCAAGAATTAATAATACCAAAGTCTCAAAACCCTGCGGACGCTTTGGTATTGGCGGAAGCCCGTATTTTTCGATTATTTCCTGAAATATTGGATTTTTACTGGTTAGAAAATCGATAGCTTCTTGCATAAGTTATTTAAGTCTGTATCAAAATTAAATAAAAATCTCGCAAAGACAGAAACACAAAGTTTTTTGCCCACAGATTTTACAGATTAAAACAGGTTTAAGCAGATTTTTTTTCGATCTGCAATTATTTAATCTGCGCTTATCAGCATAAACCCGTAAAATCTGTGGGCAAAAAAGATATCTAAACATAAAAAAAGCCACAAAGAATTTAAACCTTTGCGACTTTGTAACTTTGATTCTTTGTACCTAATATAATTAGAAATAGAATCCGAAAGATCCTTTTACAGCAAATTTGGCAGCATCCGGCATGTTTAAATAACTTCCTCTCCACGAGAAATCAATGCGGAAAACTTTGAAGATATTTCCAATTCCGGCGTTATATTCCCAATACACATTTTCTGGAGCGTTATATGGTAATCCCGAAGCATTTATTTCACGATTTGCTTTAGAAATAGTTCCATGAACAGCTTTAATACCAACAAATTCTCTCCAGTTTAGTTTTCGCATAAATGGAACTCTGGCGAACAATCTTCCTCCAAAATCATGATTCCATTGCAACGTTGTATATTGGTCAGTAACGAATTCATAGAAATTAAGGTTACTAAACGTGTTTTCAATTGTAAAGTAAGTCTGGTTACCCGGAATCACACTCATTAATCCTAACGGAATTGTTCCGAATGTTTTTCCTGTTTCTAAAATAATGTTTGATCTTCCTAAAGGCCCAATAATAATAGGCTGTTTATAGAATATCTGTATTTTTTCATATGCAAAATCACTGTCAAAAACACCTTTTAGACCGTAACTAAAGTTAACAAAGAAATGACTAAATGGACTGTCAACTAAATCTCTCTCAACTCCGTAACCAATAGTTTTACGGTTTGGCATATATTCAAACTGAATATTGGCTTCTGATTGTTTTACATCACTTTTTACAACTCCCATCGGATCTGCTGCAGTTGGCAAAGTTGTATAATAATCTAAACTAAATGTTTTTGATGCCGATTCTAATGTTCGATAAGAAAACCCTGCCTGAACAACAAAATTCTTTTTAGGTTCCATTTCTACCGAAATGTTACTCAAATTAATGTTGGTCAATTTTCCGTTGCTACCCGATGTAAACAAAGCAGAAGACGCAAAACTTCGTCCAAGAATATCATTTGTTGTGGTTAAACTGGCACCAATTTGTTCAATATCACGCCTGTTTCCTCCAGAAATAATAACACGTTTTTTCTTGTCGACCATCCATTTTCCAGAAACTCCGTATTTAAATTTACTGTCATCAAATCCGTAAGCTGTATAAGCTTGTATACGCCAAGGATCGTTTGGCCCAAAATAAGTTCGTCCTCCTACTCTCAGCCTTAAACCTTCGACTTCATTATATCCAAATGTGGAGAAAATAGGTCCGTAATCGAAGTTTTTAAACTCAATATAACCACTTCCTAAAATGGAGACGAGATTATACAATTGCTTAAATCGCTTGACCGTCTGCAAAGTATCGAGCATTTTATAAATCCCTGCTTCATCTTTGTTTAATTTCTCAAAACGATTTTCTTCCCAAAATTCCGGCGGTCGTTCATAGACCGCATTGTCTATAAAATTGACTTCTTCTTTATAGAATTTCTCCGGTTTTTGAATATTGAATTTATGGTTTCGAAATAAGGTCGTTCGTTTTCCATAAACCCCTTTTGATTTTTCTTTTTTATTTAAAGCAAAATCAGACATCATATAATCGCGGGTCAATAGAAAAACAGAATCGTTTTCTACTTCAAATTCCTGTTCGATATAAATATCTTTTACCCAGTTAATATTGGCACTTTTAGTAACGCCCATATTAATTTTCTTGATCGCAAAAGTGGTATCGTTTACCCAAAAATCTCCTTTAAAAGTCAATTCGTTTTTACGCCTCGGATAAAAAACAATATTAAAACACCATTTTTTATCAATAAAAGCACTGTCTTTCAATACGTAATTGTAAACATCAATTCCGGTTTTTGAAAGCGGACTTGTAAAACTTTTATCAAAAAATTTAAGGTGATTATCGTAGATATTATAATCTGAATAAAGATCTTTTACGAAAGCCAAAATCTGCTGATTTCCGTTGAAACCAGACATTTTATTTCCCGTAATATTTTCTTTTACTTTCTTTAATTTATTATCTCCGTAAACATCATAAACTGATTCGTTGATAAAAATTGGCAGATACGTTTTTCCGGTAACATCTGAAGTATCAACATGATTAAACACAAACTCCATTCCTTTAAAGAGTTTGTTTTTCATGAAAGCACTATCAATCGTGTTCATGTCGAACTCGACTTTTTCGTACTTCTGCATTTCATATTGATTAAATTGGTAAAGTCCGTTTTTACGTTTTCTTTCCCATATTTTCCTCAAAATATCAAGCGCCGGATTATTCTTTTTTGATGTTTTTCCGGTATAAATTACAACTTCGTTTAATGCCTGAGGTTCACTCAAAACAATTTTAAAATCGTAATTGACTGCTTTTTCTAAAGGAACTTCTCTATCTGAAAATCCGGCAGAACTAACCAATAAAGCGGTATAAGTATTAGGGGATTCGAGATAAAAACGGCCATCTTCGTTGGAAACGATTCCGGTGTTTGAACCTTTAAAAACAACATTTGCAAAAGGTATCGGCTGATTAGACTTATCTAAAACAATTCCACTCACTTTCGTTTGTGCAGTAGCAATAGCCGCAAATGCGAATACAAAAAATAGGCTGAGTAAAATTATTCTTTTCATTGTCTGGGCAAAAAAAAACTTCATCAATTAACTGTGAATGATGAAGTTTTATGAGTATTCTAAATGTGTACTATTTGTATAACACTTTTTTAACTGCTTTTACTACATCACCTGCATTTGGCAACCAGTCTTTTAATAATACTGGAGAATAAGGCGCAGGAGTATCTGCAGTTGTAATACGTTGAATTGGCGCATCAAGGAAATCAAATGCTTGCTCCTGAACGATATAAGTGATCTCAGAAGAAATACTTGCAAATGGCCAAGCTTCTTCAAGAATTACTAAACGGTTTGTTTTTTTAACAGATTTAAGAATAGCATCTTTATCCATAGGACGAACTGTTCTTAAGTCAATAATCTCACAAGAAATTCCTTCTTTAGCTAATTCATCAGCAGCGATAAAAGCTTCTTTGATGATTTTTCCAAAAGAAACAATTGTTACATCTTTTCCTTCACGTTTAATATCAGCAACTCCTAATGGAATTGTGTATTCTCCGTCTGGCACTTCACCTTTGTCACCATACATTTGCTCAGATTCCATAAAAATTACAGGATCATTATCACGAATTGCAGATTTTAAAAGTCCTTTTGCATCATAAGGAGTTGAAGGTACAACAACTTTAAGACCCGGAGTGTTTGCAAACCAGTTTTCTAAAGCTTGTGAGTGAGTTGCTCCTAATTGCCCTGCAGAAGCAGTTGGTCCGCGGAAAACGATTGGCACATTAAATTGTCCTCCAGTCATTTGACGCATTTTAGCAGCATTATTTATAATTTGATCAATACCAACTAAACAGAAGTTGAAAGTCATATATTCTACAATAGGTCTGTTACCATTCATTGCAGAACCTACTGCAATTCCTGTAAAACCAAGCTCAGCGATTGGAGTATCGATTACTCTTTTTTCACCAAACTCAGCAAGCATTCCTTTTGAAGCTTTGTATGCTCCGTTGTATTCTGCAACTTCTTCGCCCATTAAATATATGGATTCATCGTGACGCATTTCTTCGCTCATCGCTTCACAAATGGCCTCTCTAAATTGTATTGTTCTCATATTTTATATTGTATGTTGAATTTTCTGAAGAGCAAAAATAAATATTTTAAATAACTTAAAAGCATAAATTGAATTTAAAATCGCACGAAGTTCTTTCTCTCTTTAGCTTTTAACTTTTTAAATATTATTGTGATATTTACGAAATCGATATAATAGACGTGTGACCCACACTTAATTTGCCAAATCCATTTTTTTGACAAACTTTACTCTATTTGTTTAATTCCTGTTTCTCCGAAATTCTTTCATAAGAACGGGAAAATTCAAAAATTAGTATTTATGAGCCTAAACTTTAACCATTGTTTAATCTTCAAAAATTGCAAAATTCCTAACAATCAGACAAAATGAATGCTTTTTCATTTTAAGATTCCGATGAAAACCACCTCAAAACACATAATCTTCGAAATCGTAATAGTTTTAAAAAATATTATGCATGCATAGTATAATTATTCCAAATTAAATTCTAAATTTGTAAAAGCATATTACAAATTCAAAATATATACTTTATGAAAATATTAGTTTGCATCAGCCATGTGCCTGATACTACTTCAAAAATTAACTTCTCCAATGGTGATTCAGAATTTGATACCAATGGTGTACAATATGTAATTAATCCTAATGATGAGTTTGGACTTACACGTGCAATCTGGTTCCAAGAGCAGCAAGGTGCAAATGTAACAGTTGTAAACGTTGGTGGTCCTGATACTGAACCAACATTGCGTAAAGCATTAGCAATTGGTGCAAACGAAGCAATTCGTGTAAACGCAAACCCAACTGACGGATTTTTTGTTGCAAAACAATTAGCTGAAGTAATTAAAAATGGTGGATACGATCTTGTAATTGCAGGAAAAGAATCTCTTGATTATAATGGTGGAATGGTTCCTGGAATGATTGCAGGGATTTTAGGTTCTAACTTTTTAAATTCTTGTACATCTCTTACTGTTGATGGAAATAATGTAAAAGCGGTTCGTGAAATCGACGGTGGAAAAGAAACTGTAAGCACTACCCTTCCTTTAATTATTGGTGGTCAAAAAGGTCTTGTTGAAGAAAAAGATTTACGTATCCCAAACATGAGAGGAATTATGACAGCAAGAACGAAAGCTTTAACTATTCTTGAGCCAGTTGATGCTCCTGTAAATACAAAAGCGGTGAAATTTGAAAAACCAGCTCCAAAATCAGCAGTGAAATTAATTTCTGCAGATAATTTAGATGAGTTAGTTAATTTATTACACAACGAGGCTAAAGTGATTTAAGATTGTAGAGTTTAGATTTTAGATTGCTGATTGAACACAGCTCTAAAATCTTCCTCATTCAAATCAAAAATCATTTAATCTGAAATAAGAATCATTTTTAGATTTCAATTTTCAAAAAATCTGAAATCTAAAATCTAAAATCTAAAATTGTTATGTCAATATTAATATATGCAGAATCTGCAGAAGGAAAATTTAAAAAAGTAGCTTTCGAATTAGCTTCTTACGCAAAAAAAGTAGCTGAGTCTTTAGGCACAACTGTTACAGCTTTAACTGTAAACATTAGCGACGTAAGCGAATTGTCTAAATACGGAGTTGATAAAGTTTTAAAAGTAAACAACGATAAATTAGCTGGCTTTACTGCTAAGGCTTACGCCGATGTAATTAAACAAGCTGCTGAAAAAGAAGGAACAAAAGTAGTTTTACTTTCTTCTACAACAGACAGTATTTACCTTTCATCATTAGTTGCAGTAGCTTTAAATGCTGGTTTTGCATCAAATGTTGTTGGATTACCAATTAGCACTTCACCTTTTCAGGTAAAAAGAAATGCTTTTTCAAACAAAGCTTTCAACATTACAGAAATTTCTACAGATGTAAAAGTTCTTGGTTTAGCTAAAAACTCTTACGGAATTTTCGAAAGTGCAGGATCTGCATCTGAAGAAGATTTTAACCCAATAATTGGAGACAATGATTTTGGCGTAAAAGTAGAATCTGTAGAAAAAGTAACCGGAAAAGTTTCTATCGCTGATGCTGATATCGTAGTTTCTGGCGGACGTGGATTAAAAGGCCCTGAAAACTGGGGATTAATCGAAGATCTTGCTGCTGTTTTAGGCGCTGCGACTGCGTGTTCTAAACCAGTTTCAGATTTAGGATGGAGACCTCACAGCGAGCACGTTGGACAAACAGGAAAACCAGTTGCAACAAACTTATATATTGCAGTAGGTATTTCTGGAGCTATTCAGCATATTGCAGGTATTAACTCTTCAAAAGTAAAAGTAGTAATCAATAATGACCCTGAAGCTCCTTTCTTTAAAGTTGCAGATTATGGTATTGTTGGCGATGCTTTTGAAATTGTTCCTAAATTAACAGAGAAATTAAAAGCTTTTAAAGCGCAACATTCTTAATTAAAAATTCTCTTCAAAAATATAGCTGCCTAAAAACAAGATATTGTATCTTTGTTTATAGGCAGCTTTTTTGTTCCATATTTTTTGATTAAAATTGCACTTTTATTTTCCAATCAAAAAATCATTAAAATGAGGCGCTAAGTGCCTTTTTTACAAACATATATGAGTCTAGTTAAATTATCTATAAAAGGAATTTCATACAGTCAAACTCAAAATGGCGCTTATGCCTTAATTTTGAATGAAGTTGATGGTGAAAGAAAATTACCTATCGTTATTGGTGCTTTTGAAGCCCAATCGATCGCTATTGCCTTAGAAAAAGAAATAAAACCACCACGCCCGTTAACACACGATTTATTTAAAAACTTTGCTGAAAGATTTGACATAGTTGTAAAACAAGTTATCATTCACAAATTAGTTGACGGTGTTTTTTACTCGAGTTTAATCTGCGAAAGAGATAAAATCGAAGAGATTATCGATGCTCGAACTTCTGATGCAATCGCTTTGGCTTTGCGTTTTAACGCTCCAATTTTTACTTATAAAAACATTTTGGACAAAGCCGGAATTTATCTAAAATCAAACACTTCAGATTCTGATCAGGGTTCACAGGAAATTGACGATGTACTTTCTAATCCTGAAACTTTTGGTCACGAAGAAGAAACAAATCAATCTGGTGACGTTTACGCAAAACACAGTTTGCAAGAACTAAACGAACTTTTAGATCAGGCTGTTTCTCAGGAAGATTACGAAAAAGCAGCAAAAATCAGAGACGAAATCTCGAAAAGATAATTTTAAGGTTGTAAGCCTTAAGCTTTAGGCAATAAGCTTAAAGCACAAAACATAAAAAAACAAGCTGAAAGCATTAGGAAAAAGCCTAAAGCTTAAAGCCTAAAGCCTAAAGCAACAATGAAACAATACTTAGATTTAGTAAAGCACGTTTTAGAAAACGGCAATCAAAAAGGAGACCGTACCGGAACCGGAACAAAAAGTGTTTTTGGTTACCAAATGCGTTTTGATTTAAGTGAAGGTTTCCCAATGGTTACGACCAAAAAATTACATTTAAAATCGATCATTTACGAATTGCTTTGGTTCTTAAAAGGTGATACTAATATAAAATATCTTCAGGAAAACGGAGTAAAAATCTGGGATGAATGGGCAGATTCTAATGGTGATTTAGGACCTGTTTACGGACATCAATGGAGAAACTGGAACAGTGAAGAAATCGATCAGATTTCTGAATTAATTACCGAATTAAAAACAAATCCAAACAGCCGAAGAATGCTCGTTTCTGCATGGAATCCTTCGGTTTTGCCAGATACTAAAAAATCATTTGAAGAAAATGTTGCCAACAACAAAGCGGCTTTACCTCCTTGTCATGCATTTTTTCAATTTTATGTTGCAGCTCCAGATTTAGAAAAAGGAGAAACAAAAGGAAAATTATCCTGCCAATTGTATCAGCGCAGTGCCGATATCTTTTTGGGAGTTCCTTTTAATATCGCTTCTTATGCATTATTTACAATGATGATTGCACAAGTTTGCGATTTAGAGCCAGGTGAATTTATTCACACTTTTGGTGATGCACACATTTACAATAATCATTTTGAGCAATTAGAACTGCAATTAACCCGCGAACCAAAACCATTACCAAAAATGATTTTAAATCCGGAGATTAAAAACATTTTTGATTTTGATTTTAATGATTTTACACTTTTAGATTATGATCCGCATCCTGCAATAAAAGGAAGTGTTGCTGTATAATTATAAAAAAATCCGCTGAAAATTTTCAAGCGGATTTTTTTATACAACTAAAACACCATTTTCACTTCCGGCGTAATCATTCCATTTGTAAAAATCCGCTTCAGGATCATTCACATAAGTACCGTCGATTACGTATTTAAATTCGTAAATCGCGTCTTTAACCAAATCATAAGTAGCTTTAAAAGTTCCGTTTTTCAACTTGCTTAACGTTCCTTCTTCTACATTCCAGTTATTAAAATCTCCAACTACTGCTGCCGAATCAGCATCTTTGGCATCTATTGAAAATGTAACTTTAACTACTGGTTTCGTTTTAATAAATTGTTTCTTCAAAGACATAACTATTTAGTTTTTAGATTTCTACAATAAAATTACATAATTTCATCTGAACATTCGACAGCACTATAATCGATTTATGATTATAACAAAAACAGTATATTATTTTAATTAGATATGTAATTTAATGTACGATATTTTTCACATTTCTAATTCACGGCAGATTTTGCAGGAAATATTCTGAGATCAAAATATGTAGTTTTTTGAAAATAAATTTTAACTTTATAGTCTCATTTATATCTTATGGAAAAAGAAGTGCACGAACAATACGAGTATGCCAGAAGACGATTAAGGCAAAAAAAAGTCTTATATTTTCATTTTGTTCTTTTCCTTTTAGGAAGTTTATTTTTATTTATTGCTAATAAATTTTTTGGTTTTGGCGAAGGAGCAACTCAAAACTGGTGTATTTGGGGTATTACGATCTGGCTCTTTATCTTTATTTTACATTTCATAAAAGTCTATATAACAGATCGTTTTATGAATAAAAAATGGGAAAGAGAGCAAATTGACCGTCTTGTTGCTTTACAGCAAAAGAGAATCAGCCAATTAGAATCGAAAATAAACGAAGACACCGAGAATAAAATTTAGTTAAAACACAACATGATTATAATGATAGCGGCTGTTGCCGAAAATAATGCTCTGGGAAAAAACAATGATTTAGTCTGGCATTTACCCAATGATTTTAAAAGATTTAAATCACTGACAACTAATCATCATATTATTATGGGGAGAAAAACTTTTGAAAGTTTCCCTAAACCTTTACCAAACCGCACACATATTGTCATAACTCGTCAAACAGATTATAATCCGGAAGGATGTATTGTTGTAGACAGCATTGAAAAAGCTATTGCATTGTGTCCTGAAGAGGAAGATTCATATATCATTGGCGGTGGAGAAATCTACAACCTGGGTTTACCTTTTACGGATATAATTGAAATTACTAAAGTACACCACACTTTTGAGGCTGATACTTTTTTTCCTAAAATCAGTAAGAGTGAATGGCAGTTAGTAGAATCTGAAGAAAATTTTAAAGATGAAAAACATCTTTATGATTATACTTATGAAACTTACATTCGAAAATAAATAAAAAAACACCCTCTTTTGGAGGATGTTTTTTAAAAACGATTGACTTTTAGTCTTGACTCGCTCAAGAAATAGTTTTTGTAAAAATCTCAAATGGAAAAAAGACATTTGAAATAATGAATAACATTTAATGTTAATTGAGAACAAGTCTCAAAAACGCCTTTAATAACAAATACCACTAAGATATTAAAGGCAAGAAAATTAAAATTTCCAAAAACAAATTTAATCCTAAGAACGTACTTCGCACTTTTTAAAATAGTATTCCCCCAAGAACAACACTTTAAAAACTACCACTTGAACAAATGACTGCCAGTGCAAAAAAAGCGGCCATCTGATTAAGTCAATGTGAAACTATCAATCATTAAAATTTCATCATTTTTACTTTGACAAAGTTGGGTATAAAATCAGCCGGACACAATACCCACTTTTGGTGATTTTTTAAAAATACCCACTTTTGGTGATGCTTAAGCAAGTCCAAAAAAAGGATTGAATGCATCCTCTAAAACATTTAATTGACAATTTAAAAAACTCAATTACAGTTAAACTAGATTGTTTATATTTGCGTAAATTATAATAATGTCTGAGAAAATAACTCCATATAAAGACTCTTCTTTAGGTAAGAAAGAGCAGGTTGCCCAAATGTTTGACAACATCTCTGGGAACTACGACAATCTGAACCGTGTAATTTCATTTGGTATTGATACGAAATGGAGAAAAAAAGTATTGAAAATAGTTTCTGACTCTAAACCAAACGTTATCCTTGATATCGCTACCGGAACTGGCGATCTGGCTATTTTAATGGCTAAAACTAATGCCGAAAAAATTATTGGTCTTGATATTTCGGCCGGAATGCTTGAAGTTGGAAAAAAGAAAGTCGAAGAAAAAAAGCTTTCGAATGTTATTGATTTAGTTTTAGGCGATTCTGAAAATATCCCTTTTGAGGATAATTATTTTGATGCGATTACGGTAGGTTTTGGCGTACGTAATTTTGAACATTTAGAAAAAGGCTTTGCCGAAATTTTACGAGTTTTAAAACCAAACGGCGTTTTTGTAATTCTGGAAACTTCTGTTCCGGATAAAACACCATACAAACAAGGATATAAATTTTACAGCAAAAATATACTTCCACTTATTGGAAAATTGTTTTCAAAAGACAATTCAGCTTACGGTTATTTATCTGAATCTGCTGCGGCTTTTCCTTATGGTGAAGCATTAAACAATATTTTGAGAAAAACTGGGTTTATAGATGTTGTAGCAATGCCGCAAACTTTTGGTGTAGCAACCATTTATTCAGCATCTAAAAAATAGTATGAAAAAAATTGTAATCGTATTTTTATTAGTCTTAACGACAAAAGGATATTCTCAATTTGCTAAAAGTATGTTTAGTAAAGATCCTATTATTAACCTTGAAAACTGGCAGAAACAACGTGTCTATTTCGGTTATTATTTAGGCTTTAATAGTTTTGATTTTAAATTTGATTACAAAGATGTAGTTCAAGAAGACATTCAGGTAAAAAAAACAACTGGTTTTAACGTGGGTGTTGTTGCTGATTTAAGATTACAGGAATACATTAATTTGCGTTTTGAACCCGGTTTATACTATACAAAAAGAGATTTATATTTCCCTGGTGTTGGAGGCTTGGAAAAAGATTATTTACGAGAAGTGAATAGTACTTACATTCACTTTCCGTTATTATTAAAATTCTCATCTTTAAGAACTGGAAACATTCGTCCTTATTTAGTAGGCGGAATGTCAACAACTTTGAACTTATCCAGCAACTCAAGTTCTATCGATGATAACTTTGAAGGTAAATTCAGGGTTAAACAATGGACAGCTGCTTACGAATTAGGTTTTGGAATTGATTTCTTTACAGAGTATTTTATCTTTTCTCCTTCTATTAGAGGCATGTTTGGTATTACTGACGAGTTAATTCGTGATAATGTAACTCCAGAACATCCGGTAAGTCCATATACGGATAATATAGATTCAATGAAATCGAGAGCTATTTTAATAAATTTCACATTTCATTAAAACAAAATCTTAACTATTTCGTTTAAATTCACTTAAAATAATTGCTGTTGCTGTAGCTACATTTAAACTTTCGGTTTTTTGCAGCTCTCCAAATCTTGGAATTGTAAGTCGGCTGGTCACTATTTTTTCAATTTCTGCCGAAATACCATTGGCTTCATTACCCATAATAATGATTCCGTTTTGTGGTAAATTAGATTGATAAATATTGTTTCCATCCATAAAAGTTCCAAAAACAGGAAGTTTTGTTTGACTTATAAAAGTTTTTAGATCAACATAATTTACGTTTACCCTGGCAATTGATCCCATTGTGGCCTGTACTACTTTTGGATTATAAATATCGACTGTTTCTTTTGAACAGACAATTTGTTTGATTCCAAACCAGTCGCAAAGACGCATTATTGTCCCTAAATTTCCGGGATCACGAATATCGTCTAACGCCAGAATTAAACCAGAATTTATGATTTGATTTTCTACAGGCATTTTAAAAACTGCCAAACAAGAATTTGGAGTTGTTAAAGCACTTATTTTTTTCAGTTCTTGTTCATTAATAAGAGTTCGTTTTGCAGTTTGAACTTCTTCAAAATCATTTAGCGTGGTGTATAAATGCTCTAATTCAAAATTGGATTGCAACAATTCCTGAATTACCTTTACTCCTTCGGCAAAAAACAATTGATTTGCAAAACGCTGTTTTTTTTGATGCAGGCCTGATATAAGCTTTATTTGGTTTTTACTAACCATAAAATAAATGTACTTTTGAATTAAATATTAAAAAACACTTGAAAAATAATTCCACAAAAATAACAGCATTTATTCTAATAGCAATACTTATTTGCGCTTGTAATGCTGTAAAAAGAGTTCCAGATGGAAAAAACCTTCTCGTAAAAAATAATATTGTTGTAAACGGAAAAAATACAAACGATGAAAATGCATCTAATCAATTGTACCAAAAACCAAACGGTACTTTATTAGGATACAAACTTCGTTTAAACTTATACAACCTAGCGAACTTAAATCCGGATTCGACTTATCAGGCAAAATTTAAAAATCATCCGGGTTTATACGAACGCCAGGCGAAACTATTATCGGCCAAACAAGTAGACAGACTTGGTCAGTCTTTTTTATACAAAGGAATTCACGAATTTTTAAAAAATACTGGTGAACCACCCGTAATTATTGACACTGCCAGAACTAAAAAATCTTTGCAGCGTTTAAAATTTTACTATTTCAACAATGGTTATTTTAATGTTTCAACAGATTATACAATCGATAGTATTGCCCGAAAAAAAGCGCAGATAAATTATAATATCACAACAGGACCGGGTTATATTTTGGATACCATTAAAACCAAAATATTGACTCCTGCACTCGATTCATTATACAAAATAAACACTGATCCTTCATTTTTAAAATCAGGAAATCAATATAAAACTACTGATTTTGAGGAAGAAAAAAATCGTATTACAACTTATTACAGAAATCACGGCGCTTACTTTTTTCAGCCAACATACGTAACTTTTGACATTGATACGATTGGTAAAAAACATAAAGCCGATGTAACTTTAATAATCAACAACAACAATATTCAGGAAAGAGATTCAAGCAGAACAGAACCTTTTAAATTATACAAAATCAGCGATGTAAACATTTATACTGATTACTCTCCTGCCAACTCAAAAAGCAAAATCAACGACAGCACAACGTACAATAATTTTAACTTGTACAGTTATAAAAAACTAAAATATAAACCTCGTGCCATAACAGATGCAATCTTTATTAATAAAGGAAGCACTTATTCTGATACAAGAACAACGCTTTCTTCTCGATATTTGAACAATCTTAAAATTTTCAATTATCCATCTATACAATATGAAGTAGACAAACGTGATTCGACTGCACAGTCTTTAATTGCAAATGTGTATTTAACTCCGAGGAAAAAATACAGTTTTGGTGCAACTCTGGATGTAACACACTCTAATATTCAGGATTTTGGTATTGGGGCCAGTATTTCTCAAACTATTCGAAATGTATTCAACAGAGCTGAAACATTAGAAATTTCGGCAAGAGCTAATATTGGTTCATCAAAAGATATGGCGAATCCAAACAATAACTTTTTTAATGTTTCAGAATACGGACTTGATTTAAAGCTTAATTTCCCAAGGATTTTACTGCCTTTTGGAACAGAAAAAATTATTCCGAAGAGGATGATTCCTTATACTTCGATTACATCTGGTTTTTCGAAACAGCAAAATATTGGTTTAGATAAAGAAAATTTCACCGGAGGTATCTCGTACAACTGGTCACCTAAAAGATATAATACGGCTAAACTAGAATTGTTGAACGCTCAATATGTTCGAAATTTAAATCCGAATAATTACTTTAATGTTTACACCTCATCTTATGATGAATTAAATGGCATTGGTAAGGATTACAACACTGTTCCTACCAACTGGGGAGAAGAAGCAGAGCAACAAGCTCAAAAAAACCTAACGATCCCAACTGGAACTACAAATTTTACGAATGACGTTTTAACAGGAAACACAGCTTTAGTTCCAGGAGACCCTGAATATAAAGATGTGCAAAGTATTGAGGAAAGAAGAGTTCGTTTGACCGAGAATGATTTTATTCTTGCCACAAGTTATACGTTTACCAAAACAACAAAAAAAGACCTTGCCGATAATACTTTTTATCAGTTTAAAACAAAAATAGAATCTGCAGGAACCTTATTATCTGCCGTTTCAAGCATTGCAAAATTGGAAAAAAATGCGAATGGGAATTATTCGATTTTTAATTTAGAATATTCTGAATACTTAAAAACCGAATTCGATTATATCAAACACTGGGATTTTGGAAAAGAAAAAGTGCTGGCAGTTAGAAGCTTTTTCGGAATCGCTGTTCCGTTTGGAAATTCAGATTATATTCCGTTCTCACGAAGTTATTATTCAGGAGGATCAAATGATAATCGTGCATGGCAGCCCTACTCTCTTGGTCCCGGAAGTACAAATGCTTTAAACGATTTTAACGAGGCCAATATGAAAATTGCTTTAAGTGCCGAATTTCGTTTTAAGATTTTTGGAGATGTTAAAGGAGCGCTCTTTGCAGATGCCGGAAATATCTGGAATGTGTTCGATAATGTGATTGACGACAAGGCAAGATTCAACAACTTAAACGATTTAGATGAAATTGCTTTAGGTTCAGGATTTGGTTTACGATACGATTTAAGCTTTTTTGTTATTCGTTTAGATTTAGGCTTCAAGACCTATAATCCGGCGCATGACGAGGGCGACAGATGGTTTAAAGAATACAATTTTGGGCACTCGGTTTTAAATTTTGGAATAAATTATCCTTTCTAATGCTAATTAATTCTTATTTTTGCAACCTAAAAACTAAAAACAACTATAAAAAAAATTACAATGGCACACAACATTAAACCAGGAGTAGCTACAGGAGATCAGGTTCAGGAGATTTTTAATTATGCAAAAGAAAAAGGTTTTGCTTTACCAGCAGTTAACGTAACTGGATCAAGCACAATCAATGGAGTTCTTGAAACTGCAGCAAAACTAAATGCGCCAGTTATTATTCAATTTTCAAACGGAGGAGCACAATTTAACGCTGGAAAAGGTTTATCTAACGCAGGTGAAAAAGCAGCTATCGCTGGTGGTATCGCCGGAGCAAAACATATTCACACTTTGGCAGAAGCTTACGGAGCAACTGTAATTTTACATACTGACCACTGTGCAAAAAAATTATTGCCTTGGATTGATGGTTTATTAGATGCTTCTGAAAAACATTTTGCAGAAACAGGAAAACCATTATTTAGTTCTCATATGATCGATTTGTCTGAGGAGCCAATCGAAGAGAACATTGAAATCTGTAAAGAATATTTGGCTAGAATGAGCAAAATGGGAATGACATTAGAAATCGAGCTTGGTATTACAGGTGGGGAAGAAGATGGTGTTGACAACTCTGACGTAGACAGCTCAAAATTATACACTCAGCCAGAAGAAGTAGCTTATGCTTACGAAGAGTTATCTAAAGTAAGTCCTAAATTTACAATTGCAGCTGCTTTTGGAAACGTTCACGGTGTTTACAAACCAGGAAACGTAAAATTAACTCCAAAAATCTTAAAAAATTCTCAGGATTTCGTTCAAAACAAATTCAACACTGGACACAACCCAGTTGATTTCGTTTTCCACGGAGGTTCAGGTTCTACACTTGAAGAAATCAGAGAAGGAATTAGCTACGGAGTTATCAAAATGAACATCGATACTGATTTACAGTTTGCATACACTGAAGGAATTCGTGATTATATGGTTAAAAATCTTGACTATTTAAAATCACAAATTGGTAACCCAGAAGGTGCTGATGCTCCAAACAAAAAATATTACGATCCAAGAAGATGGGTTCGTGAAAGCGAAGTAACATTCAACGCAAGACTTGAACAAGCTTTTGCAGATTTAAATAACGTAAATACACTTTAAATTTTAGATTTTTGAATTTAGATTTCAGATTTCTAATGAAGCCTGAAATTTAAATTTTGAATTCAGATTGAAAAATCTAAAATTTAAAATCTACATTCTAAAATTAAAAAAATGGCTTGGTTTAAAAGACAGGAAAAAGGGATTACGACCGCGACAGAAGATAAGATGGACGTTCCGAAAGGATTGTGGTACAAATCTCCAACAGGAAAAATTATTGATGCAGACGAATTAGCAAGAAACTTATTCGTAAGCCCAGAAGATGATTTTCACGTTCGAATTGGAAGCGCAACCTATTTTGAAATTTTATTCGACAACAACGAATTTGTTGAGTTAGATAAAAACATGACATCAAAAGATCCTCTGCATTTTGTGGATACAAAAAAATATGCAGAAAGATTGAAAGATGTAATGGAAAAAACTCATCTTAAAGACGCTGTACGTACGGGAGTAGGAAAATCTAAAGGAAGAGAACTTGTAATTTGCTGTATGGATTTTGCCTTTATTGGTGGATCTATGGGAGCAGTTGTAGGTGAAAAAATCGCAAGAGGTATTGATCACGCGATCAAAAACAAACTGCCTTTTGTTATGATTTCTAAATCTGGTGGAGCTCGTATGATGGAAGCTGCTTATTCTTTAATGCAATTAGCAAAAACTTCTGTAAAACTAGCTCAATTAGCAGAAGCTAAATTACCTTATATCTCTCTTTGTACAGACCCAACAACGGGTGGAACAACTGCATCTTACGCAATGTTAGGAGACATCAATATTTCTGAACCGGGCGCTTTGATTGGTTTCGCTGGCCCTCGTGTTGTACGTGATACTACAGGAAAAGATTTACCGGAAGGTTTCCAAACGGCTGAGTTTCTTTTAGAGCATGGTTTCCTAGACTTTATCACGCCTAGAAAAGAATTAAAAGATAAAATCAATTTATATATCGATTTGATTCAGAATAATGATATTAGATAGTTTTTAAACTTCTAAAACATATAAAATCCCATTTGCTTCGGCTGATGGGATTTTTTTTTATCTTTATTTTAAATCTCATTCTTTATGGCTAGAATTTTTATTGCGTTTATGATTTGTTTGCTTCTTTTGAATTGTACCAAGAAAGAAGGCTTAGGAGAAAATATTCCCTATATAATTCCTAAGGACAGAAAAGGAAAAATTACTGGTAATGATACCATTCCCCCAACCCCTCCTATTCCTGGTTGGTTAGTGTATGGAACAAATACATTTATTATCAACACTGACTCTACAGCATACTATTTTCAAAATAAAGGAATAGGATTTATATGTGGAACACCAGATGCAGACACAATTCCTTATTTTATAAATTTACAACCCAAAGATTTAATTCAAATTTCAAATAAAAACCTCTATGAATTTATAAAATTGAATTATAAAGACAACTTTCGAAATGCAACTTTTATTGCATCAGAATCTGATACATTGAAATCGAAGATGTTTTTTGATTTACAAAAATCTTTAAATTATTTCAAAAGAGACCGAGATTTTATTGCCATCAGAAGAACAACTCAAGAAGAAGATACTGTTTTAAAATATAAGAGAGATAGCGAATCTTATTATTCCTCGGAACACATAAAATGGGATAAAACAAAAATTAAATTTCCCGAACTTGTCAAATTTGTAAAAAAACCTAAATAACATATACAGTTCCTACGGAACATCTAAATGTACCATTTCAACTTCCAACGGAATAAATTCCGTTGCTACCGATATTTAATTCCTACGGAATTTTCTTGACTTGCGATTTTAATCTCAACTAATTAATACTTGTCTGAAAAATTGTATTTTTGTTTTGCAATAATAGTTTTATCCCAAGTGAACTATTAAAAAATGTATCGCACTAAAACGGACTTGTTTTTTACCAAAACCAATTTTTATTAAAGCATTATAAATATCTTTGAACTATGAGCACAGCAACAAAACCAAATCATATAGGACGAAAAATAAGCCGTATTCGTGAACTTAAAGATATGAAGCAGGAAGCTCTCGCTCAAGCTCTGGGAATATCACAACAAACTGTTTCTGCAATAGAAAACAGCGAAACCATAGACGATGCAAAACTTGCAGAAGTAGCAAAAGCACTTGGAGTAAGTGTTGAAGCAATTAAAAACTTTACCGAAGAAAATATGATAAATTATTTTAATAGTTTTTATGACAATAGTTTTGCACATGGAACAATGAGTCCATATTATTGTACATTCAATCCAATAGATAAAGTAGTAGAACTTTTAGAGCGTATGCTTCAGGCAGAAAAAGAAAAAGTTGAGTACTTAGAAAAATTATTAAAAGAAAAATAAGGTTTTCAAAACATATTAAATTCTATAAAAAATCCCAAGAAATTGCTTCTTGGGATTTTTTTATATCTTTATTTTAAATACTGTTTTATGAGGAGAATTTTTATTGGTATTGCAGTTTGTTTGCTTCTTTTGAATTGCAATTCAAAAGAGAGTGAGAAAGAAAACAATCCCTATGTAATTTCAATTGAAAAGATTAAATTATTAAATGAATTAAAAAAGAAAAATATTCCACCTCCACCTTCTGGATTTTACTCTTACAATAATATAATTATAGATCAAAAAGGCGATTTTTATTTTTATCAAAAAGAATATACGCCTTGGCATTGTATTCCATCTGAAAGAGATACAATTCCAGATTTCTTCAACATTAAACCAATTGAAATAATTAAAGTACCAAATAATAGCATTGTTGATTTTATAAAACAAAATGTTGCAAATAGAAATGAAATGAAACGCATGCTTGTAATTGCGTCTCAAAATGATACTATAAAAAATAACACTCTATTTTCTTATTTAAATGAAAACCAACTAAGATCTTTTTCTACAAGAAGAACAACACAAGAAGAAGACACGGTTTTAAAATACAAGAAAAACAATGAATTTTACAATTATGAAGATATTAAATGGAATCCAGACAGAATAATACTTCCATTCAAAAAACCGAAATTATAAAAGAAAAAGAATATTTCTCTTTTATAATGAATTTCGAAATTAGCTCGCTTTTTTCAAATCCTTTTTCAATTCTTTCTCAGCAATTTTAAAAGCTAGTTTTTCACGCCATATCGCATAACGTTCTCTAAAAACAATTTTTATAGCGCTATCAACTGCTCCATGCATAAATAAACTCCAAACACTGGCTATTTTTCTGGTTATGGATGAATCCCAAGCACGAAGACTCAGCGAAAAAGAACCATCAATATAACGCATCCAATGCCACATTCCGGTTGGCATAAATAAAGTATCTCCGTGTTCCAGAAAAACTTCATAACCTTCTACTCCTTTTAACGCAGGAAATTTTTCAAAATCAGGATTAGCAACATCATAATCTTCTAAAGCATAAGTTGTATTTGGAATACAATAAAGCCTCTTTTTCCATTTATTGTCAAATAAGATAATATGTTTTCTTCCGCCAAAATGAGTATGAAAAAGATGTGGCAGATCGATATCATAATGCAAAAAAGTAACCGCTTTAGAACCGCCAAAAAACATGGCCGGCATACTTTCTATAAAGCCGCCCATTAATTCTTTTGGAACTTTTACATCATTAACTAATTCGGGTTTGTGTTTAAAAAGATTGAAGAAAAAAATACGTAAGTCTGTTGGTTCTCTTTTTATCAAATCAAGATAATCGCCAAATTTCATACTAGCGATAGAGGCATTAATTACTTTAGTTGGATCTGCTTTAGAATTGTCAACCAGCTTTACTTCAATATCTCCCGCAATTTCCTTAAAATAATCAGTTGACCATTTGTCTCTTGCAGGCCAGTCTTTTGTTAATCCTTTTATAACAAGAGGCCTTCTTTTACCTAAATAATTCTTTTTAAAATCTTCTCTGGAAATAGACTCAACAGCATCAACGGGTTTTAATATAAAGCTCATTTTTTTATCATTTAAATTCTATGTTGCCAAAAATATTTAAATAATCCCCGCCTTCAAAATTTTAAGTAAAATATTACAAAAAATAACACTACATCCCGGTCCGTATAGCCTCAACCGGATCTAAATTAGCAGCAGAAATTGCTGGAAGAATTCCCGAAATCAATCCAATCAATGCCGCAAGACCAGTTCCTAAAAGTATATTTCCTAAACTTAAAACAAACTCAAAATCCAGCGCTTTTGTTAGAATAATTGAAATTCCCCACACCATCAATAAACCAATAATCCCACCAATTACAGAAAGAATTATGGCTTCAAATAAAAACTGAAATAATATGAAACGATTTTTTGCTCCCAATGATTTTTGAATCCCAATTAAATTCGTTCTTTCTTTTACCGAAACGAACATAATATTAGCAATTCCGAAACCGCCGACTAAAAGAGAAAATCCGCTGATAATCCATCCCACTACATTCATTTGACCTAAAATACCGTCAATAAAATCAGTAAAACCAGAAAGTACATTTATAAAAAAGTTATCCATTTCTCCCGCCTTCATTCCGCGAATGGCTCTCAGTTTTTGTGCAACTTCTGCTTTGTAAGCGTCCATATCTACACCTTTTGTTGGTTTTAAAACAATAACCGGCGTCATAGAATCGCTGTCGCCATACATTCGGCGTAAAAAGTTTGCGGGTAAATAAACCGAAGTATCATTACTGTCTCCAAAAAATCCTGCTCCTTGTTTTGCGATTACTCCAATAACAGTAAAACGCTGCCCGTAAAGACGAATATTTTTTCCCGTTGGATCCATATCTCCAAAAAGACCCTGAGCAATCTCATATCCTAAAACTATAACTGCGGTTCCCGAATTTGATTCAGATTCATTGTAAAATCTACCTTTATCAAAACTTAATCCGTCAATATTTACCATTTCAAATGAAGACGGAACAATATTTACATCGGCAACCGTTTTTGAATCGTACTTTAAAGTTTCATGATTTACAAAAAGCTGATAACCTACCTGATCTGTATTATTCATAGAATTTTTCAATCCTACATATTCATCGTATTTTACATTTGGAAACTGTTCTCTCTTCCATTGTGGAATTTCAGATGGACCAAAGCAATATTTCATTAAATAAATCGTATTTTTATCTAAGCTGCTCAAATCTTTAGAGATTTTTTTATCTAAAGAATCAACTGCGGCCAGAACGGCAATTATTGAAAAAATACCAATTGTAACGCCAAGCAGTGACAATAATGTACGCAGTTTATTATTTCGCAAAGCATTTATGGCAAAACTCAGACTTTCTTTTAATAATCTTAAATAAAGAAGCATATAATAGTATTTTTCAATAAAGTAAAATTCAATAATTTAAAAACAAAAACCTAATAAAAGTTAACTTACTCATCAGTAGATTTTTTTAAGAGAATGTTACATTAATTTCTTTTAAAATAATATATAAAAAAACTACTTTTGCAGTCTGAAAATCATAACTACACAATGAGCACAACTAAAAAAATACAATCAGCGTTAATATCTGTTTTTTCGAAAGATGGATTAGAACCAATCGTTAGAAAATTACACGAACAAAACGTAACACTTTACTCAACTGGAGGAACAGAAGATTTTATTAAAAACCTAGGAATTCCGGTAGTTCCTGTTGAAGACATTACTTCTTTCCCTGAAATTCTTGGCGGAAGGGTAAAAACTTTACATCCGAAAATTTTTGGCGGAATTTTAAATCGTCAGGATAATGAAAGTGATGTGCAGCAAATGAAAGAATTTGACATCCCTCAGATTGATTTAGTAATTGTTGATTTGTATCCTTTTGAAAAAACAGTTGCTTCTGGTGCAAGCGAACAAGATATTATTGAAAAAATTGACATTGGCGGAATTTCTTTAATCCGTGCCGGTGCAAAAAACTTCAAAGACACTGTAATTGTTGCTTCGGTTAACGAATACAGCTTACTTTTAGATTTAATTACAGAGCAAAATGGTGCTACAACTCTTGAAAACAGAAGATTGTTAGCGACTAAAGCGTTCCACGTTTCATCTCACTATGACGGTGCTATTTTTAACTATTTCAATACAGATGAAACAATCTACAAAGAAAGTATTGATAACGGACAGGTTTTAAGATATGGAGAAAACCCACATCAAAAAGGATTTTTCTTTGGAGATTTTGACGCTATGTTCAAAAAAGTTCACGGAAAAGAGTTATCTTACAACAACTTATTGGATGTTGATGCTGCAGTTAACTTAATTGCTGAATTTAAAACTGACGGACCAACATTTGCTATTTTAAAACATAATAATGCTTGTGGTTTAGCGTCAAGAAAAACCATCAGCGAAGCTTATTTAGCAGCTTTGGCTTGTGATCCTACATCTGCTTTTGGAGGTGTTTTGATCTCAAATACTAAAATTGATTTAGCTACAGCACAGGAAATCAACAAATTATTCTGCGAAGTTGTAATTGCTCCAAATTATGATGATGAAGCGATTACTGTTTTACAAGAAAAGAAAAACAGAATTATTTTAGTTCAAAATGAAGTTGAATTACCTTCAAGACAAGTTAGAACATGTCTTAATGGTTTGTTAATTCAGGACAGAAATAATATTACAGATAATAAAGAGCATTTAAAAACCGTTACAATAACAGAACCTACTGCTCAGGAGATCGAAGATTTGATCTTTGCATCAAAAATTTGCAAGAATACAAAATCAAATACCATTGTTTTTGCAAAAAACGGAACATTAATTTCATCTGGTACAGGTCAGACTTCAAGAGTTGATGCTTTAGTTCAAGCAGTTGACAAAGCAAAAGCTTTTGGATTTGATTTAACTGGAGCTTCAATGGCAAGTGACGCATTTTTCCCATTTCCGGATTGTGTAGAATTAGCTAAAAAAGCAGGAATAACCGCAGTAATTCAGCCGGGAGGTTCGATAAAAGATGAATTAAGCATAAATTATTGCAATGAAAATAATCTTGCAATGGTATTTACAGGAACACGTCATTTTAAACATTAATTTGTTTAACTTTGTTCGATAAATTATTTTATAACATTTTAAACCCCTAAAAAACTTATGGGATTTTTTGATTTCATGACCGAGGATATTGCGATAGACCTTGGTACCGCAAACACTTTAATCATTCATAATGATAAAGTTGTTATTGATAGTCCGTCAATCGTTGCACGTGATAGAATATCAGGCAAAATCATTGCTGTTGGTAAGGAAGCCAACATGATGCAAGGTAAAACGCATGAAAACATCAAGACCATAAGGCCTTTAAAAGATGGTGTAATTGCCGATTTTGATGCTTCGGAAAAAATGATCAACATGTTCATTAAAAGTATTCCTGCATTAAAAAAGAGAATGTTTACTCCTGCATTACGCATGGTAGTTTGTATTCCTTCTGGTATTACGGAGGTGGAGATGAGAGCGGTAAAAGAATCTTGTGAAAGAGTAAACGGAAAAGAAGTTTATTTGATTCACGAGCCAATGGCAGCCGCAATTGGTATTGGTATCGATATCATGCAGCCAAAAGGAAACATGATTGTTGATATTGGGGGTGGTACAACAGAAATTGCCGTTATCGCATTAGGCGGAATTGTTTGCGACAAATCTGTAAAAATTGCAGGGGACGTTTTCACAAATGATATTGTTTATTACATGCGTACACAGCATAACCTTTTCGTAGGAGAAAGTACTGCTGAAAAAATTAAAATTCAAATTGGAGCGGCTATCGAAGATTTAGACGGACCGCCAGAAGATATGTCAGTTCAGGGTAGAGACTTACTTACAGGGAAACCAAAACAAGTTGATGTTTCTTACCGTGAAATTGCAAAAGCATTAGATAAATCTATTCAGCGTATTGAGGATGCAGTAATGGAAACATTATCTCAAACTCCTCCTGAGTTAGCTGCCGATATTTACAATACTGGTATTTATTTAGCTGGTGGAGGATCTATGTTAAGAGGTCTTGACAAACGTATTTCTCAAAAAACAGATTTACCAGTTTACATTGCCGAAGATCCGTTAAGAGCAGTTGTTCGCGGTACAGGAATGGCGCTTAAAAACATCGCAAAATTTAAAAGTATCTTAATCAAATAAGATTCAAAAATAACAATCAATATACTTTTATTAGGGTCAAATTTCTAATATTTGACCTTAATAAAATTTGAAACCTTAAAGCATATCCTGAAACAAAATAACCAGACACGAAATGCAGCAAATTTTTAATTTCATTATAAGAAACAGTAATCGATTGCTGTTTTTGCTGCTTTTAGGTATTTCGTTGACTCTCACAATTCAATCGCATTCGTACCACAGAAGCAGAGTAATCAGTTCCGCAAATTTTTTGAGCGGAGGTGTTTATGAAAGAATCAATCATGTAAACGAATATTTGAATTTAAGAACCGAAAACGACGAACTTGTACTTGAAAACGCAAGGTTAAAAAGTCTTTTATTCAATAAAGAAGACACAACAAAAGCACCATTACCAGATAGCATTAAAGGAGTAAAACCTGCAGATATTATCGTTTCAAAAGTAATTCACAACTCTTACAGCACACACGAAAACTTCATTACACTTAACTCCGGAAATAAAGAAGGAGTTAAACAAGATATGGGTGTTATTAACAGCTTAGGAATTATTGGAGTTATCGACAACACTTCAACAAATTACTCAACTGTAGTGAGCATTTTGAATATGAAATCACAGATAAATGCTAAACTAAAAAAGACAAATCACTTTGGTTCTTTAACCTGGGACGGAAAAAGTACTGGATTTGTACAACTGGAAGATGTTCCTAGATTAGCCTCAGTAAGAAAAGGAGATACTATTGTTACCGGAGGACAATCTGTAATTTTTCCGGAAGGAATCAATATTGGTACTGTAGAAAATATATACAAAAAAGACAATTCAAGTTTTTATGTTATAAGAGTTAAACTTTTTAACGATATGACAAACTTAGGTCACGTATACATTATCAAGAGTAAGGACAGAGAAGAACTTATTAATCTAGAAAACAAAAGCAAGGAAAAAAATGAGTAGCGCTTTGTTAGTAAATATTTTTCGATTTATTATGTTGCTGGCAATTCAGATTGTTATTTTTAACAACATGAATTTTCTAGGATACATAAGTCCTTTTCCATATATCCTGTACATTATTTTATATCCGGTAAACAGTAACAGAGCGGGATTAATTATTTCCAGCTTTTTATTAGGATTAGTAATGGATATGTTTTGTAATTCTGGTGGAATTCACGCTACAGCTTGTGTGATTCTTGCTTACTATCGACCGTATATTTTTAAGTTTTCGTTCGGATTAAGTTACGAATATCAAACTATTAAACTGAATGAATCTTTAACACCAGAACGGTTTTCATTTATATTAGTTTCTGTTTTATTACATCATATTGTACTATTTACATTAGAAGCTTTTCAGTTTAAGTTCATATTCGACATTTTACTACGAACACTATTTAGTTCTATTTTTACAATAATCACTTCAATTATAATAATTTATATTATTAAGCCCAATAAACGATGAGAAAAGTTCTGCTGCCCTCTTTAATTATTATTGCAGCATCTTTGCTAGTGATTCGGATATTTTATCTGCAAATTGTTGATGATTCATTCAAATTGAAATCAGAAAATAATGCGATTAAGAAAGTCTATGACTATCCGGAACGCGGCTATATTTATGACAGAAATGGTAAGTTATTAGTTGCCAATCAGGCTTCATATGATATCATGGTAATCCCAAGAGATATCAAAGAAAACCTTAATGTGAATGAATTCTGTGCACTTTTAAACATTACACGAGAAGATTACGAAAAAAGAATTGCAAAGGCCAGAGTTTACAGCCCAAGGCTTCCATCTGTATTTTTATCTCAGTTAAATAAAACCGAATTTGCTGCCTTTCAGGAGAAAATCAGAAAGTATGAAGGTTTCTATTTTCAAAAGCGTTCTCTTCGTGACTACGAAGTAGATTATGGCGCTAACATTTTTGGTTTCATTACTCAGGTAAACGAGAACTTAATTAAAAAGAATCCATATTACAACAGTGGTGATTTAATTGGAAAACAGGGTGTAGAAGAAAGTTACGAAGATATTTTGCGCGGAATTAAAGGTGTAAAATATATTCAAAAGGATAAATATAACCGAGAAATTGGTGCCTACAAAGAAGGAAAATACGACACTATTGCCGTTGCCGGAGAAGACATCAATTTAAGTATTGATGCTGAACTTCAAAAGTACGGTGAAGAATTAATGATTAATAAACGAGGCGGAATTGTTGCTATTGAACCAAAATCTGGTGAAATATTAGCACTAGTTACTGCTCCTTCTTATGATCCAGGTATTTTGGTTGGAAGACAAAGATCTAAAAACTACACGCTGTTATATCATGATTCTATCGCAAAACCTTTATATGACCGCGGCCTTTTAGCAGAGTATCCTCCGGGTTCTCCGTTTAAAATTCTAACCGGTTTAGTGGCGCTTCAAGAAGGTGTTATCAACGAGCAGACTACTTTTATGTGTTATCATGGATTTAGTTATGGAGGTGGTCGTTTTATGAAATGCCACGGTTTTGGACCTCATCAATTGCATAATGGAATTTACAATTCCTGCAACACTTACTTTGGACAGGCTTATATGTTAACGATTAACAAATACTCAGATCCGGGCAAAGCTGTTGATGTTTGGAGCAGTCACGTAAAAAGTTTTGGTTTAGGACAATTTATGGGATATGATTTACCAACGGGTAAAAAAGGTAATATTCCAACATCAAAAACATATAAAAGAATTTATCCTAACGGCGGCTGGCGAAGCTCAACCATTGTATCAAACGCTATTGGTCAGGGAGAGGTTTTAATGACCCCTATTCAGTTAGCAAATATGATGGCAACAGTTGCGAATCAGGGATATTATTATACGCCTCACATCATTAAAAAAATTGAGGGCAAGAAAATTGATCCTAAATTTACAGAAAGGCATACGACAACTATTGATCAAAAATATTTCCCACCAGTTATTAGCGGGTTATTTGATGTTTACAACAAAGGTACTGCTTACGCTCTTAGAGTAAACGGAATTGATATTTGCGGAAAAACAGGAACAGCTGAGAATTATGCCAAAATAAACGGCAAAAGAGAAAAGCTTAAAGATCACTCTATATTTGTGGCTTTTGCACCAAAAGACAATCCGAAAATTGCAATTGCAGTTATGATTGAAAATGGAGGTTTTGGAGCAACTGTTGCGGGGCCGATTGCCAGTTTAATGATTGAAAAATATTTAAGAAAGAAAATCACAAGAACTGATTTGGAGGTTCGTGTTTTAAACAAAAGTTTAGCCGCGGAATATGCTAAATTAGGCGGAATGAACGAAGCAAGCGCAATCGAATCGACACCAAAAGATTCTGTTTTAAAAGCTAAGATTGTAGTTCCTAAAACGGTAACTGCTCCAAAAACAGAAATTAAAAAAACAACAATAGACACTACTAAAGAAAATTAAGATTATTTCAAATGAAAAATCAAAGTGTAAAAAATAACATTGACTGGATAAGTGTCTTTATCTACATTGCGCTGGTAACATTGGGGTGGCTGAATATTTATTCCTCCTCATTATTATCAACCGATGGGACGTATCAAAAACAATTAATTTTTATTGGATGTACAATTCCACTAATTTTTGTTGTGCTTTTTGTTGATGGAAAATTTTACGAAAAATACGCTAGTATTATTTTTGGTGTGGCATTATTGTCTTTGGCCGGATTGTTTCTCTTTGGAAAAACAATTGCCGGTCAGCGATGCTGGTATGCTATAGGAAGTTTTACGCTTCAGCCGTCAGAGTTTGCAAAAGCTGCTACATCATTGGCATTAGCCAAATATTTAAGTGATACACAAATTAACCTTAAAGAAACAAACAGGCAGTTTCAGGCTTTAGCAATTGTATTTCTGCCGGTATTACTTATTTTACCACAGCCCGATCCGGGAAGCGCTTTAATTTACAGCGTTTTTATTTTGGTTTTATTTAGAGAAGGATTGCCGTCTTGGTACGTTTGGACTGGTTTCATCACCATTCTGTTATTTGTATTAACACTTATTCTAGAACCTTATGTTGTTATTTTAATAGCACTGGGTGTTCTGATCATTATACATTTTAAGGGAAGAGCTGTTGATAGAAATCTTCTTTTAAGTGCTATTTTATTGGCGCTTATCTCTGGATTTGTTCTTTCTGTTGATTATGTATTCGACAATGTATTTAAACAGCACCATAGAGATCGTTTTAATATTCTTTTAGGAAAAAGCGTTGACATGAAAGGTATTGGTTATAATACTAATCAATCTGAAATTGCTATTGGATCCGGAGGATGGTTTGGAAAAGGCTTTTTAGAAGGAACGCAAACCAAAGGAGGATTCGTTCCTGAACAGCATACCGATTACATTTTTACAACTGTTGGTGAAGAATGGGGATTTACGGGTTCTCTAGTTGTGATTTTACTTTTTACGGGTTTATTCCTGAGAGTAATTTATTTGGCAGAAAGGCAAAAGACTAAATTCAGCCGGGTTTATGGTTATTGCGTCGCCGGAATTTTATTTATACACTTCTTTGTAAATATTGCCATGGTTATTGGTGTTTTCCCAACAATTGGGGTTCCTCTGCCCTTCTTTTCTTATGGTGGTTCGGGACTTTGGGGATTCACTATCTTATTGTTCATCTTCTTAAAAATGGATGCTAATAAGGTTAATGAATGGTAGGATTTAATAATTGTGAATTGTGAATTGTGAATTCTATTACAATTTAATTTTTAGAAGTTTTCTTCTGCACCAGATAGCAAACAATTTTAATCAAAAGCTGTAGCAACTGAAATTTCATTCTGTAAACATAGCCCACGGTTTCAACCGTGGGAAACGAATGGATTGAATACAAATCACAATTACATATATTGCGTCCCACGGTTGAAACCGTGAGCTATATTTAAAATGCAATAATATTATTCAACCGATGATATTTAAATCGAATCATATCTAAATAATCAGAAAATAAAAAAGTCCGAAGTTTTTAAGCTTCGGACTTTTTTATTTTCTGTTGAAATTATATTTTTTCAGTTGGCCTTTTCTTTAAAAGTTTAAGTAAAACCGGGAATGTAGATATCAGAACAATTATAATGATAATGTATTCAATATGTTCTTTTAAATCAATCCCTTGTTTTAGAAATACACCGTACAAATAATGTCCGGCAAAGATCAAAATGAATGACCACAAGAAAGAACTTAAAATGTTATAGAACATGAATTTCTTTTTATCCATAGAAACTATTCCGGCAATAATTGGCGCGAAAGTTCTGAATATTGGAAGGAAACGTGCGTAAATAATTGCTTTTCCACCGTATTTTTCAAAGAAATCTTTTGATTGCAAAAGGTATTTTTTCTTAAACCAAAATGTATCTTCTTTTTTAAATAAATAATAACCGCTTTTTGCTCCAAACCAATAACCAGTCATATTTCCAAAAACTCCCATAATTGCTACGGCAGTAGAAAGTAAAAATACATTGATAAAATCTCCAGGAATATAAACAACATTTTGAATTAAGTCTCGGCTATAAATTCCAGCTAGAAAAAGCAAACTATCTCCTGGAAGAAAGAAACCTGCAAAAAGTCCTGTTTCGGCAAAAACAATAAACAGAACAATAAACAACCCAATCTCAAAACCTCCGATACTTAAAGTTATATAGAATTCAGGGTTTAGTAACTGGGTCCACTCAAAATTATTCATAAAACGAATTTGGTTATACTTATAAGTTTGTGAAATTAACAATTATTTACCTTAACCACAATTAAAAGCCATATTTTAAAGATAAATTAACTATATAAAAAAGCCCGAAGATTAACTCGGGCTTTTAAAATTATTTTTCTCTCTCATACTTACAGCAAGAATGAAGATTTTCATAATCGGCATCGGTGGCTTTTACTTCTTTAGTATCATGCCCCACTTTTGCAATTGCAGCATTCAAATCCTGTGGGGAAGATTTTTCTTCGTTTAAAATCACAGTAAGCTGATGTGTGCTAATATCCCAAGAAGCAGTTTTTACACCCGGAACTCCAAATGCAGCTTTTTCAATACGTTTTTTACATTGTTCGCAGTTTCCGTTAACTTCGACAGTATATTTTAAATTTTTATTTTTTTTAGTTTGAGCCTGAGCCGAAAATCCTAAAAAAGTTATCATTGCTATTAAAATCAAATTTTTCATTGTCTATTATTTAGTGTTATAAATTTATTATTGATATTGATATATTTATTTTATTTTAAATCGTAATCCGGCGTAATACATCTGCCCAAAAATTGGTGCATAAGCAACAGAAGCATCAAAATTTGGTCCAAAAGGATCATTTGCTCCTAAAATCGCTTTTTGTTGTTTGTAATTTCCAATATTTTCTCCTCCAATATAAACCTCAAAAACTGGCGAGAAAACCCTTGTAACCTGAGCATTCATAACAGCATACGAAGGCGAGAAATCAGGAAACTGATCTTCAGCAGGATTTGACGCTGTGTACGGAAGCTGTTGTTTTCCAGACCAATTAAAAGTATAATCAAACTTCCATTGTTTGTCATTATTCAAAGTTGTTTCGTATTCTAAATTCCCTAGAAAACGATGTTTTGCCTGAAGCGGACGCTGAAAAGTTCCTCTTAAATAATCGGTTTGAATGTCATAGTATTTATAAGCTGTTCTTAAATTTAAGTTATGAATTAACTCGTAATTAAATTCTACCTGAATACTATTGGCAAAAGAACTTCCTTTTAAATTATAAAACAAAACTTCTTGCGGACTCTGCATTAAATCTACAACGGCCTGATTTTGAAAATCGGTTCTGTAGATATCGAATCCCGCATCGGCATTTTTACCGAAAAGTTTAAATTTCTGCGAAAAGCTAACTCCGTAATTCCATGCAATTTCCGGATTTAAACCATAAATTTTTCCGTTGTTATCTAAAATTGAAAAGGTTCTGGAACTGGCGAAAAGCTGCTGATTCTCGGCAAAGATATTAGCGGAACGTTTTCCTCTTCCTGCAGAAAAACGAATTACTCCATTTTTCCATGGATTGTATCTAACATGAAGTCTTGGCGTAGCAAATAATCCTAAACGGTTATGATTGTCAACTCTTCCTCCTAAAATTATACTGAAGTCATCTGTATTATCATACGTATATTCAAAAAATGCCCCAACCGAATTATCGATTCGGCTGTAATCTGTAACATTTACAAACTCCTGATATTGATCGTATGAAAAATTTAAACCAGTAGTAAATTTATGCTTCGTATTATTGATAATCGAATTGAAAATTAAATTCGAATAAAAACTATTCTGCTTAATATCATATTGATTTAAACCAAAATATGAATCTTGTTTATGGCTGTTGAAAGCATTTTGAAAACCGATGCTTTGATAAGGCATATCTTTAAAAACATATCCAATTTTTGTAGACACATCAAAACGTTCTGTATTAATTTCTGAACCCCAATGATTTGTAGTTCCGCGATCGCGGTCTTTATCAAAATCAACTTCTCCAGTCTGCTTTTTATCATTCATATATCTGAAATTGATAAAACTCACTAAACCACTTTCGGGATCATAATATTGATATCGGTTTAAAACATTGATTTGTTTTCCTAAGGGATTATCTAAAAATCCGTCATCATTCATATCGTTTTTAGCAACACGAGCATTTCCATGAACAAATAGACTTGTCGCCCATTTATCAGATAACTTTTTATTAAAATGTGTATTCAATTCAAATCTTGAATCGGTTGAACCGTAGGCATTCAGGAAAAACGGAATATCACTTAATGGTTTTAAGAGTTCGGTATTTATTTGTCCCGAAATACTTTCGTAACCATTAATAACGCTTCCGGCGCCTTTGGTAATTTGAACACTTTCGATCCAGGTTCCGGGTGTAAAAGACAAACCATAGGCTTGCGACGCTCCGCGAACCGAAGGAATATTTTCTTCGGTAATCATTAAATACGGACTTGTTAAACCCAGCATTTTGATTTGTTTCGTTCCTGTTAAAGCATCAGAAAAATTGACATCAATAGACGGATTTGTCTCAAAACTTTCGGCAAGATTACAACATGCTGCTTTTAAGAGTTCTTTACTCGTAATTAAAGATGTATTTGCGGTTACGGTATAGGATTTTGTAATTCCTTTTTGCTTTTTTTTGACTTTTACTTCCTCTAAATTTTCTTGTGAAAACATAGAAACCGAAAGTAAAAACATCGCAAAAAGCATGATATTTTTTGGCATAAAAAAAGATTTTAATGTTATTTAGAAATTCTGCTTTTAGGTTTCTGTAGAATAAGAAACACTAAAACATTCATTGCAAGCCATAGAAAGAAGGCTTGATTCTAAACATTAAAATCAGGAATAAAAAATGTATTGATTGTATAATTTGAATAAGGGGGGCGCATTCGCATCAGAATAATACGAAATAACCTGATTGTTTTTGAAGTTTGGAATTGACAAAAATGCAATTGGTTTGTATTCCTGAATTACAGCCGGAAATGCAAGCTGGAAAAAGAAAACCTTAAAAGTTGCATCGCTTGATTTTTTTTCAAATTTTACAACTTTGTCCTTGCAGCAAGATGATTTTTTTTCTTTTTCACCACAGCATTTTTTCTCTGGTGATGCAGAAGCCGAAGTATTTAAAGAAACGGAAGCAATTTTTCCTCCGCAGTAATGCACATCAAAAGCAAACCCAATGTTGGAAACCAACAATAGGAACGCTAAAAATAAAACTGTGCACTTTTTTCTCATACTGCAAAAGTATTTAAAAAGACTCAGATAAAATTTAAATGAAATGTTATTTTTTTAAATTTTGAAGCTGATAGTAAAATGCAGGAATAAACAAAAGCACAAATATAGGCTGAATGATAAATCTTCGAACATAAAACAACAGCCAGCTTTTCTCCGGAAAATATTCGACAATTATAAAAAACATCCCGAAAAGAACAACTGAAAAAAATGCGTATAAAAAGGAACTAAAGATTAAAATTCCTTTATCCCTAAAAAGGGTATAAATTAGAATAAGAGATAACGCCGTGTTTAAAACAAACCGAAGTAAAAGATTCAGAAAAAGTTTTAACGAATCGACTTCTGGTAATTTTATATTATTAAAATCAGATTCAAAATATTCTAAGAAGGGATCATAAAACAGGGAACTTTCAAAAGCTCTTATCAACCCGAAACAGCAAATAACAAGTATTGAAATGAAAACTTTCGTTTTTTCTTCTCTTATTTTATTTAGCATACTTCGAAAATTTATTAACCCAAATAATCCATAAAATAAAAACAGTTCCGTAAATAATTAACGGAAAAAGAACACCGTGCAAAAGATGATTTTTTTCGGGAAAATGAAATAACAAAATGGTCAATAAAGCGATTCGGGCAATATTTAAAAGATAAATAAACACGATTCCGAACAGGATATAATATAAGGTAACTTTAAATTTCCCAGAAAAAGCAAGCACGAAAGCAATAAACAAGATAATAACACTTATAGCATTGCAGCCTTCAATAATTCGAACAATGTAATGATTGTTATACAGAACTTCTAACCAGGAACTGGAAAAGCTTTTTTGAATTTTTACATCAAAATTAAAGGCGTGAAGCAGCTGCTCGACATTACGGCCAACTAAATTTGTAATTCCGTCGACTTCATCTGCTTTAAAACTGTTCAAATAAAATTTATATAATAGCGTTAATGCAATGTAAGCTGCAAAAAAAGTACCTATAAAAATTAAAAACGGCTTGAATTGGGCTAGATATTTTTTCAACAGATTTTTTTTTCAAATTTATGTATTTTTTGAGTTCAGCTTTAAATACTTTTGTATAAAATTTTCAAATCATGACATTTCAAGAATTACAACCAAAAATAAGTGCTATAGTATCTGATAATAATAAAGTTAGAGATGAAAAACTATTAGCTGTCTGCCAATTATTAAACGAAAATGTAGAATATTACAACTGGGTTGGTTTTTATTTTGCAAATCACGAAAACAAAACACTTCATTTAGGCCCGTATGTAGGTGCTGAAACAGATCATACTGTTATTCCTTTTGGTAAAGGAATTTGCGGACAAGTTGCTGAAAGCAATGCAAATTTTGTTGTGCCAGATGTAAAAGCACAAGATAATTATATTGCCTGCAGTTTAACTGTAAAATCAGAAATCGTTGTTCCTCTTTTTGTAAATGGAATAAACATTGGTCAAATTGATATTGACAGCCACGTAATTGATCCTTTTACAGAAGCTGACGAAAGATTTTTGGAGTTTGTTAACCAAGAAGTTGCTAAGTTATTCTAGAAGAGCTATTTTTAATGTATAAAAAATAGATCTGAATGAAAAAAAATGTATTCATCATATTTCTTCTTATAAGTTCAGTCAATCTATTTGGGCAGATTAACATGGTCTCGAAAAAGATTTTTCTTGACTCGTTAAATCGTGAAACTACACCTGAAAATTACACTTACACAAGAGTAATTACGAATTATTCTCAAAAAAGTGTACGGTATGTCGTTACTGATTTTTACAAAAACGGCAGAAAAAAAATGACGGGCTGTACTTTAGACAGAGACATTTTAAAAAAGGATGGCGAGTTTATTTGTTATTTTAAAAATGGATCAAAAGAATCTGTTGTAAATTATTCTGACGATCATAAAGTAGGCAAAGAGATTAATTGGTATGAAAACCAAAGCAAAAAATGGGAGAAACAGAATTCGTGGAATCCTAAAACCAAAACAGCTCAAACTTTAATTCTTAATTTTTGGGATGAAAATAAAAACCAAACTGTAGTTGATGGGAATGGAGAATATGAAGAAACCGATAAGTTTGTGACCCAAAAAGGAATCATTAAAAACGGTTTAAAACAAGGTGTTTGGGTTGGAAACGATGCTTTACGTAAAATTTCATTTACAGATAATTACGATCAGGGAGTTTTAATTTCAGGAACAAGTATAGACGAAAACAATGTAAAACTTTCTTACTCCTCCTTAAATGAGAAACAAACAGGTAAAAAAGTCTTGAAATTAAAATAGCAATTAAAAACAAAGATCACTTTAATTAGCAAACGCTGAATTCTTGTTTATTTGTATTAAAAATACTACTTTAGATTTTTCATTAATAAACCTAACATGAAAGCTATTTTACGCGTATTATTTTTTCTTTTTATTTCTAACCAACTTTTTTCTCAATCACTTCTTTCAGAAAGTAGAGTAATATTTCTGGACTCTTCTTATGTGGAAAGTTCAGCAGTAGACTATAAATATATTAGGATTATTGAAGATTATTATACTGATAAGAAATCGTATAATTATAAAGAATATTACAAATCTAAAGCAATTAAATGTATAGGAACAACTTTAGACAAAGATGTCATTAGACTAGATGGGCCATTTATGTCGTATTATGAAAATGGCAACAAAAAGTCGACTGTAACTTTTGCAAAGCTCAAAAAAACAGGAAAAGAATTCAATTGGTACGAAAACGGAAATATCAAATCAGAAATTGAATATTTCGAAAATAAAAAAGGAGAAGTTGAGTGCAAGCTCAACAATTTCTGGAATCCTCAAAAAGAACAAATCGTAACCTACGGCAATGGAGATTATACATATGCAAATGAATATTCCGAAGAAAGCGGAAAGATAAAAGATGGGTTGCCTGATGGGATTTGGAAAGGAAAGTATTTGGAAAAGAAATCAAGTTTTACAGAAACTTATGAAAATGGCAAATTAGTTTCAGGAATTAGCTTGGATTCTTTAAACATTGAGCACCCTTATACCATCAGAGACCAGCCTCCAAGTCCAAAAAAAGGTATAAATTCTTTTTACACGTATGTTGGAAGATCTATGGTTATACCAGTTGAAGCAAGAAATAAGGTTTTTGGAAAGATATATTTAACTTTCACTGTAGATGAAGAAGGAAATCTGGTTGAACCAAAAATATTAAAGGGATTGGGCTACGGATTAGACGAAAATGCAATTAGTGTAATTAAAGGCGCGAAAAAATGGAGTCCAGGCATAAGAAGAGGTATTCCCGTAAAAGTTCTTTATTCATTACCGTTGACGATAGCTCCGACAAATTAGCACTTTTAAACAAAAAGTGAATCCCTAAAACATTAAAAAAGAATTATTTTTACCTGAAATTGACTAATTATTAAAATTTTCAAAGTTTAAATTTATTTTTTCGGAAAAAAGATGTAATTTTGCACCCGTCTTACAAAGGATGTATGACATACATAAAAATCATTAAATAATATTGGAATGTATTTAACTAAAGAAAAGAAAGAAGAGATTTTCGCACAACACGGTGGTGCAACAAACACTGGAAGCGCAGAAGGTCAAATTGCATTGTTCACTTACAGAATTTCTCACTTAACTGAACACTTGAAAAAAAATCGTCACGATTACAACACTGAGCGTTCTCTTGTACTATTAGTAGGTAAAAGAAGAGCTTTGTTAGATTACTTGAAAAAGAAAGAGATCAACAGATATCGTGAGATTATCAAAGTATTGAATATCAGAAAATAATCAATATAGAAAAGAGGTGCGAGAGTGCCTCTTTTTGTTTTTACATTACAAGCATTTTATAAAAAAAAGTTTGGTTTTTCATTGGGTTTTAGAAACAACAACTACACACAACAACTACAACACAACTAAAACCCATTGTATAACCAATAAGGAAAAATTTATGATTCCACAATTATTTGTAGAAAAGATCGATTTAGGTGATGGCAGAAGCATCACAATCGAGACAGGACGTTTAGCAAAACAAGCTGATGGTTCTGTAGTAGTAAGAATGGGCGACACAATGATTCTTGCAACAGCAGTTTCAGCTCGCACATCAAACCCAGGCGTTGATTTTTTACCGTTAACGGTAGATTACCGCGAAAAATTCGCAGCAGCAGGTCGTTTCCCGGGAGGTTTCTTCAAAAGAGAAGCACGTCCAAGCGACAGCGAAGTATTAACAATGAGATTAGTTGACCGTGTTTTACGTCCGCTTTTCCCAGACGATTACCATGCTGAAACACAAGTTATGATTCAGTTAATGTCTCATGACGAAGAAGTTATGCCAGACGCTTTAGCTGGTTTAGCTGCATCTGCAGCATTAGCTGTTTCAGATATTCCATTTTACAACTTAATTTCTGAAGTACGTGTTGCACGTATCGACGGGAAATTTGTGATCAACCCAAGCAGAGTAGACTTAGAAAAATCTGACATCGATATGATGATTGGAGCTTCTATGGATTCTGTTGCAATGGTTGAAGGTGAGATGAAAGAAATTTCAGAAGCTGAAATGGTTGAAGCAATTAAATTTGCTCACGAAGCTATTAAAGTTCAAATCCAGGCACAATTACGTTTACAAGCTGCTTTTGGTAAAAAAGAAATTCGTACTTACGAAGGTGAGAAAGAAAACGAAGAAATCTATAAAAAAGTAAAAGCTGCTGCATACGATAAAATTTATGCTATTGCAAAAGTTGGTTCGGCTAAACACGAAAGAGGTGCTGCATTTGCTGAAGTAAAAGAAGAAGTTAAAGCTTTATTTACTGAAGAAGAATTAGCAGCTGACGGTGATTTAGTTTCTAAATATTTCTACAAAACAAACAAAGAAGCTGTTCGTAATGTAGTATTAGAATTAGGTGTTCGTTTAGATGGCAGAAAAACTACAGACATCAGACCTATTTGGTGCGAAACTGATTATTTACCAAGAGTTCACGGTTCATCTTTATTTACTCGTGGAGAAACTCAGGCTTTGGCAACTGTAACTTTAGGAACATCTAGAGAAGCAAACCAAATCGATTCTCCATCTGAACAAGGTGAAGAGAAATTCTACTTACACTATAACTTCCCTCCTTTCTCAACTGGTGAAGCAAAACCACTAAGAGGAACTTCAAGAAGAGAAGTTGGTCACGGTAACTTAGCTCAAAGAGCTTTAAAAAATATGATCCCTGCTGATTGTCCTTATACAATTCGTGTTGTTTCTGAGGTTTTAGAATCTAACGGTTCTTCTTCTATGGCGACAGTTTGTGCTGGAACAATGGCTTTAATGGATGCTGGAGTTCAAATGGTAAAACCAGTTTCTGGAATTGCTATGGGATTGATTACTGATGGAGAGAAATTTGCTGTATTGTCTGATATTTTAGGTGATGAAGATCACTTAGGAGATATGGACTTTAAAGTAACTGGAACTGCTGATGGTATCACAGCTTGTCAAATGGACATCAAAATTGATGGTTTACGTTATGACATTATGGAGCAGGCTTTAGGGCAGGCACGTGAAGGACGTTTACACATTTTAGGAAAATTAACTGAGACTATCGCTGCTCCAAGAGCTGACGTAAAAGCTCATGCACCAAAAATCATTACCAGAACTATTCCTGGAAACTTTATTGGAGCATTAATTGGACCTGGTGGAAAAGTAATTCAGGAATTACAAAAAGCTACTGGAACAACTATTGTAATCAACGAAGTTGATGAGCAAGGTGTTATCGAAATCTTAGGTACAGATCCTGCTGGAATTGAAGCGGTATTAGCAAAAATTGCTTCTATCACTTTCAAACCACAATTAGGAGAAGCATACGAAGTTAAAGTAATCAAAATGCTTGATTTTGGAGCTGTTGTAGAATATACTGCTGCACCAGGAAACGAGGTATTACTTCACGTATCTGAACTTGCTTGGGAACGTACTGAAAACGTTGCCGATGTAGTTAAAATGGGAGATGTTTTCCAAGTGAAATACTTAGGAGTTGACCCTAAAACTAAAAAAGAAAAAGTGTCTAAAAAAGCACTTGTTCCAAGACCTCCACGTGAGGACAAAAAAGAGTAATCAGATCTTAGTTTACTAAAGGTTTATTCATAGAAAACCCCAATTCATTTAGTTGAATTGGGGTTTTTAAGTTTAATTAAAAAGCTTATTCTTTTTGAAAGGAATTTTGTTACGAATCAAATAGGCATGATAACAGCTAGGAACATCAAATGTCCATTTTGGAAGAATTAAGATGATAAGCAAAACATCTATATGACCAACAATTCCAAAAATAATTGCTAAAGAAAAAGTAATTCCAGAATATCCAAAACCTATCATTCCAACAAAAGCAAGCAATAACGTTATTCCCCATAATTTAGAAAGAAATGCATGTGTACAGGTTTCTTTACCAAATTTCATAAAGCTGAAAACATAAGTCAATGCTTCCATTATAAAAATCAAGGCAATAGGCAGTGCATTTTCTATTATTATTTCGGGATTTAATATCCACGAACACCAAGCAACGCACAACCAAAAAACTAAATCTGTCTGACTGTCCATTCTTCGAAGTTTTTCTGAAGAAGTTCCTAACCGGCGGGCAATAATGCCGTCAAAAATATCAGACAATAATCCCAAAAAGATTAAAACAACAAGTTCTTTTCTAATTTCAGTTCCATAATTATACGTTAGCATTATTAAAATTGGCCCTAATAAAAGCCTGAAAGTGATAAGCGAGATTGGTATATTTTTCATTTGTTTTATTTTTTATTTCTTAAACTGCCAGTTAAAAAAAGGAAGTTTACGTTTTCCATTTGTGTTCCAAAGACCAAATTGCATTCCTCGCAATTCTTTAGAATTATTAAACAATCCTATTTGAATTCCGTTATGTCGTCTGGAAACGTTTGATGGCCCAATTTGAATTCCATTTCCCGAATCAGATATATTTGCTAAACCCGAAATACTCACACCAGAAAAGCTCTTTGTATTCAATATTCCTCCAACAGAGAATCCGTTCATTTTATTCATTCCAGAAATTATAGAAATATTTATACCTCTTAATTCTGCACCGCCCATAAATCCTCCCGAACTAATATTTAAACCGTTTATCTTAATATAAGTACTGGTTTGATCATCAAAAAAAGCGACGTTACTAATAACATTGTCATTAATTCCAACCAAAAAAGACTCAAACGGAACATTAATTGAAATTGTAAATAAAGCGACTGACAGAGGACTCGCTTCAACGTTTAATCCATTAATTGTTTGGAGTTTAATTTTTTCATTCTCATAATGGCCTACTCCCAGAGCAAAACCATTTACTTTATTAACTCTTCTTGATATTGGAGACAGACTAAAAATCTTTATACTGTCATTTCTTAAGTTATTATTAGATTTCCATCTGAAATAATGCAGGTCAATATCTTTTCCATCAAATTCTACAGAAGGATTTTCCGAAATATTACTGACTAAGGTATCCTTGACTTTTGACGAACCATCTTGTCCAAAACAAAAGCCGGTAAACAAGAAAAGACCTACAAACTGTACTCTGTGAAAACGACCAAAAGAATTGGCGCTCATAACTTGATTTATAATTTTCATACTATTTCTTTTAAAATTACAGGACAAACCTATTGCATTTATCACATATCAATTTGCGCAAAACAATAATATATTTCGTTATATTTGTGATTATCGCAAATTATGAAACATCAGGAATCGTTTTTAAAAGCCATTAGAAGTAAAATTTCTAAATCAAATTCTTTAATAGATGAGATTGCTTCTATTCTGGAAATCAGTTATGATGCGTCGCATCGAAGGATATCTCAAAAGAGTAAATTTTCTATTGACGAAACCATCAAACTGGCTAATCATTTTAATATTTCGTTGGATAATTTATTTTCACAAAAGGAAAAAGTCATTGTAGAAAAAACAATCGAAATTGAATCCTTAAAAGATATGCTTCAGTATTTTAAAGCATCGGCGCAGCAGGTTGAAATACTTACAAAAAATCCCAAAACAAAACTTTATTATTCGGCAAAAGATATTCCGTTGTTCTATTTTATGGACGGAACGATTTTGTCAAAATTTAAAGCTTTTGTCTGGCTGAATCTTTTAAATACTAATCAGAAAAAAGTGTCTTTTGAAAACTTTGTTATTGAAGAATCTTTTACTGAATATATGCAGACTTTAAAAAAAGCATATGAAAGTACAACGGTAAATGAAATTTGGAATGACACCACTATAAATAGCAGCTTACAGCAGATTCTTTATTTTTATGAAGCTGGCTTATTAAATTTAAAAAACGCGAATGCACTTTGTAAAGACTTAAAAAGAATTATAAGTTTAATACAGGCAAAATGCAATAATGCTAATAACAACTTTGCTCTTTATTATAATGAACTCATATTGTTGAATAATAACATGCTCATAGAAACAGAAGAAAAACTAACTATGTTTGTGCCTTACACACTTTTGGGTTATTTTATTACAGATAATGAAGACAGCTGTAAAAATGTACATCAGTTTTTTAAACAGCAAATTACTAACTCAATAGCTTTAGGCCAATCTGGAATTAAAGAACAAAACCTTTTCTTTAATCGCGCCATTCGAAAAATAGATTATTATCTCGAAAAAATTAATTCGCAGGTTGATTTACTTTTCTAAAATAATAAGCCATTTCTACAATAAACCAATTCATTTCTTTCAGCTGATTTTTTTATTTTGTAAAGCAAATTATAATATTTATTATCGATGAACGGTAATAAACAAATAATTTAACAAAAAAAACACGACAATGCTTATATTTTCTTAAAGAAATAAAATATCTTTAACCCACCAAAAATAAAACTATTAACCCTAAAAACCTTATTATGGACTTTAATGTCATTCAAATCACAAGAATTAACACAGTAGATTTTACTTTTACAGACACAGTGAACATTACTTTTCCTGTTCCTCCTTTAGCTTCGGCAAAAATTTACAACAATAATGGAGTAAAAACATTAAAAATCTGTGCTACTGTATACATTAACTCAAAAGATTCGCAAAACCCTGTAGTTGGAACATTAACAGAACATGTTAATACTGTCGAAGTTTATTTTGATTACGACTGGGATGAAGAAACACCGAATACTTATGATGTATGGTATGTTGAAATAGATTATACTTCTGAAAGTGTTGAAAACATTACTACTGTAATGTCATATTTAAGAAATATTGATCCTGAAACATCAAGAGGTACTACAACACAAGTAGGCAACTAGAAATTAATATTCACATCGCTTAATTGAAATAATTAAGCGATGTTGCTTTTCTGTAATTTCAATTCCTAATTTACAATATGTTAAAAATTAAATTTTTTATCAATATAGTTTTCCTGTGCCTTCCCTCCTTGTTTTTTTGTCAAGTAAAACCAACTGCTAATACATTAAATAGAATAATTGAGGAGAAGACCAATGGATTCAAAAAAGAAATCGATTTTGAAAAAGCTAAATCATTTTTTACAAAAAAGGATTGGGATTCTACCTTAACATATTCTATACGCGCATTATCTATCACAAAAAATAAAGAGACCGCTAATTATTGCCATTTTTTTAGAGGATACAGTTTTAGAGAAAAAAGACTTTTTAAGCAGGCTCAGAAAGAAATGCTTTTAATATCTCGAAGTTTTAAACTTTACCCTTTTGTAAATAAAAACCTGGGACAGATTTGTTTGGAATTAAAAGATTTTAAAAAAGCAATCTACTATTTTAATGAGGCAGAAAAAACACCTATCCCTAATAATAAAGATTATAAAACAAGTATAATCTATGAGAATCTGGGCATTTGTTATTTACATCTTAACAGTTTTAAAATTTCTGAAAGTTTCTTTTTTAAAAGCCTAAAATTAAAAGAAAAGGAAGAAGATTTACTTTCCCTTATTGGGTTGTATACTAATATAGCGAATTTGTACTATATGCAATACAAAGATGATCAGGCTATTCCATATTTTGAAAAAGCCTATGCAATGTCAAAATTTGTAAATCACTTTGAAACAAAAAAAAATGCAGCGCAAAATATGGCTGCTGTCGAAGAAAATAGAAAAAACTACAAAAAAGCTCTAGAATACAGAAAGGAATGTGAGCAATGGAAAGATTCTCTTAGCAATCAAAATAAAATTTGGGCAGTTGCAGATTTTGAAAAAAAGTTCGCCGTAGCACAGAAACAAAAAGAAATTAAAGTTCTTAAAGTAGAAAATAAATTGAAAAATACACAGCGTAACACCTTGTTTTTTTCTTCTATTGGTTTATTATTAATTTTAACCGGCGGAGTTTATTTATACGCACAAAAAGTAAAAAATGGCAAAACCATTTTACGCCAAAAAAACAAACTTGATGAACTTAATGCAACAAAAGATCAATTGTTTTCGATTGTAAGCCATGATTTACGCTCATCTGTAAACGCTCTAAAAAACAGTAATTCTAAATTATCTGCCACGCTTGAAACTAAAAATTATGACGAATTAAATCATTTAATTATTCAGAACAGCAGTATTGCAAACGGTACTTACAGCTTATTAGATAATTTATTACACTGGGCATTACTGCAGACTAAACAATTGTATTTTAATAAAGAATCAATTCATTTATACTCCGTAATACAACAAATCGAATATAATTATAAGCCCTTATTGTTAGACAAATCAATAACCTTCGAAAATTCGGTTTCAAAAAATATATTTCTGTTTGTTGATCTTGATTCTCTAAAAATTGTATTTAGAAATTTACTAGACAATGCTATTAAATTTTCTAATAAGAATGGACAAATTACATTTTCGGCAAATGAAATAGATTCTGATTTTTGTCAGGTCATAATTCAGGATACCGGAATTGGAATGAATGAAAACACTATTAAAGAATTGCTTTATGAAGGTGAATTATTAGCTAAAAAAGGTAATTCAGAAATTATAGGAACCGGTTTGGGTTTACAATTATGTAAGCAAATGGTAAAGAAAAATTCCGGAACATTTGATATAGAAAGCGAACTCAATAAAGGGACTAAAATGATATTAACATTCCCAAAAACTAAATGAAATGGATAATATTAATGTTTTAATTATAGAAGATGCTTTAGAGCAGAGTGATGAACTTGTAAAAGTATTAGAGAAGAACAACTATAATGTTGCCGGAGTAGCTGCAAATTATACAGATGCACTAAAACTTTTTTATGAAAAGCCTGTTGATATAATTATAATTGATGTTTTTTTGGATGGAAAACCAGACGGAATAACTTTTGCAGAATCTATCAATATAATTCCGCATGCGTCTAAACCATTTGTATTTTTAACAAGCTCTCAGGATCGCCAGGTTTTTGAAAGAGCAAAGCTCACAAGGCCTTTTAGTTTTTTAATAAAACCATTTAATGAGCTTGAAATTTTGTATGCCTTAGAAATGGCTGTAGAGAAATTTTATGAACAAACAAATGTCTTTTTTAGCGAAGAACAAAATACAGTTATCAGTAATGATTCTCTATTTATTAAAAAGAAAAATTCTTTAAAAAAAGTGTCACTTGAAGATATTCTTTACATTGAAGTTGAAGAACGTTACTGCAATATTATAACTGAGAAAGAAAAATTTGTAATTCTAATTTCATTGACTAAAATCAGTGATTTATTAGACAAAAATAAATTCATAAAAACACATCGCAATACAATTGTAAATACTGATAAAATAGAAGAAATTATTCTGGCAGATAATCTTATCATTTTAAAAGGAAATCATAAAATAAATTTGAGCGACACTTACAAAGATTTTATAAAAAAGATGAATATTTTATCTTAGTAAAGATCTAAAATTCAAAAACTAATCCTCTTAATAGAGGATTTTTTTATGCTTATTTAAAAGAAAATATTCCTACATAACAAGCAATTCATGGCGTTCATGACAGAGAAAAAGCGTTTCGTGACATTTTCAGACTTATAGATCGAGATCAAAATTACTTTTATCCCACCTAAATGAAAATAGAGATAGATGAAGATAGCATTAACGAGACAACCTGAAATGAAACTTTTGCCAATAATAAAAAAAATAAAAAACAATCCATGGGTTGGGGTTGTTGTTTCCTTGGCAATAATTATTCCTTGCTTATATAAAATTTTAGATGATGTTACCGTTTTAAGATTAGAATATATCTTACTGGTCATTGCGTTCCCAATTTATATAAGATCATTAAAAAAAATATTTGACGAAATCCTTGATAACACAGATGATTTCTACGATTGAAACTTAAATACGCAATTCTAACTCAATCAAATTATTCGTTAAAAACCCTAAATCGTTATTATGATTTAGGGTTTTTGCTATTAATAAAATAAGAAATTATCACAATTTAACAGATATACGTTTTGTTTATAACCTTTTTTTAATAAATTTGGAAACCCCCCAAAACAAATCACTAAAAACCACAGAATCCTTTGAAAAATTATCAAAAAAAAATCGTTTTCCATGTGTTATTTGGATTATTGTTAAACATTTATGTTATTCATAGCCAAACAAATAACGATGTAAATATTTACAATTGGTTTGACAAAACTGTTGGAAAAGACAATCTTGATCTTAATAACGGAACGCCACACACTAATCCGTATCGAACAATTGGAGACAGTCATTTGTATTTAATAAACAAATATGAGCTTGGAAAAATCACTTGTGAGGGGCAAAAATATTATGAAGTAAAGCTCAAATATGACATTTACAGAGATATTTTAGTTCTAAATCAATATGGAGAATCTGAAAATATTGGAATAAATCTTATTCAAAACAAAGTTGAATCTTTTTCTATACTGGATAAAAATTTTGTCAAAATAGACAGAAAAATTGTAACAGTTCCAGAATTTACACTTGGCTATTATGAAGAAATTAAAATTGCACCAGATTTTACATTTTACATCAAACATCATAAAGACCTTCAAAAAACAGTATTAGAAACCGGCGTATTCTATACTTTCAAAGAAAACAATTCTTTTTTTATTGATCTAAAAAACAATATTTATATCATAAAAGGGAAGAATGATATTATCAAACTATTCCCAGAACAAAAAAAACAAATCAATGGGTTTTATTTACTGAATAGAGAGTTAAAAAAATCTGATTTAAATCAATTTATGAAAAATTTGATGAAATACATTTCTAATTCTCTTTCAATTCAAACCAAATAAGACAAATGAAAAAAATTTTACTCTCCTTTGTTATTTTATTCTCATTTCAATTGTCTATTGCGCAAAATTCTAATGAGAAATTATCAATTACATTTAAAGATGAAACTCTTGAAAATGCAATAAAACGCATTGAAACAGCAACATCGTACAAATTTTACTTTGATCCAACATGGGTTAATTCAAATAAAGAATTGATTTCCGGAGTTTATACTGATGCAGCAATTGATGCTGTACTTAATTCAATTTTAAGCAAAACCGATTTGAATTATATTGTTCTCAAAAACAAAGTAATTCTAACGCTTAACAGTACAATTCACGATACTCTGCCTTCTAATTATTTTTCTGATGCTCCAGTCGAAACGAATCAAAATAATGGAAATGATCAATCAGATAATCCAGTATTTTATCAGCAATATGATTCTTTAAACAGCTACAGCGTAACTAAAAAAGCTTCGATCGTTTTCATCGGAAAAGAAAATAAAGATTCTGTTAAAAGAAATTATACTGTTACTGGTACTATCAGAAATGAAGAAACAGGAAAAGCAGAACAAAACATTTACATTAAAGTAAGAGGAAAAAACATCAACACATCTAGTGATCTTGATGGAAATTATACGTTACAGCTTCCGCGAGGAATAAATGTTATTGAAGTAAAATCATTAAGCCACAAAGAAGTTGTGAGAACTTTAATGGTTTATGATGACGGAAAATTTGATATTGGTATTAATGAAAGATCTAATCAGTTAGATGAAGTTGTTATTAAAAAGAAAGGACAAAAAACAACCGAAACTACCGTTTCTGGTTTAGTTTCGATTGATATCGAAGGGATTAAAAATGTTCCTTTAATTCTTGGTGAAAGAGACATTTTAAAAGTCGCTACAACATTTCCGGGTATTAAAACTACCGGCGAAGGATCTGCAGGATTTAACGTAAGAGGTGGAAAAGACGATCAAAACCTTATTCTTTTAGATAATGCCGTTTTATATAATCCGCAGCACTTTTTAGGTTTTTTCTCTGCTATAAATCCTTATACAGCAAAGAAAGCAGATATTTATAAAGGAAGTATTCCGGCAGATTTTGGAGGAAGATTATCCTCTGTATTTGATATTACTACAAAAAATGGAAATCCAGAAAAATTCTCAGGTGAAGGTGCCATTGGACCTATAACATCAAATCTTACGCTTAGTCTGCCAATTCAAAAAAACAAATCAAGTATTATTTTTGGAGGCCGTGCTACTTATTCAGACTGGATTTTAAAATCTCTTGACGATGAAAATTTAAAAAACAGTCAGGCCGGATTTTATGATGGAATTATTAAATACAACAACGCAATCAACAGCAATAATAATCTTGAAGCAACGGTATATTACAGCCATGATAAATTTAGTTTAAGTTCAGATTCGATTTATAAATACAGCAACAGACTTGCTTCTTTAAAATGGGACCATACTTTTAACAAAAAAAGCAAAGGCGCTTTAATCTTTACAAACAGCGAGTATAAATTTAATATTGACTACGATTCAAATGACATTAATGCATTTGATTTTGGATATAAAGTAAATGAATCTCAATTGCAGTTAAAATTCAACTATCAGCTTAATCCAAAACATACTTTATCGTATGGTGTTGCAAGTAAATTATACAATATTTCGCCAGGTTATCAGCATCCAACAAATCCTGATGCCACTTTAATTTCTACCGATATTGAAAAAGAAAGAGCATTGGAATCTGCTGTTTATTTAGCCGACAGTTATAAATTTAGTGATAAACTATTAATTGATTTAGGTTTAAGATATTCGTTTTATGCCTCTTTAGGAGAAGCAAATGTAAATACTTATCAAGCCGGCCTGCCTTTAAGCGATGAGACTGTAACTGGAACAGTACATTACAAAAAAAATGAAGTCATAAAAACTTATGGCGGACTTGAGCCTCGTTTGGCTGCACGTTATTTTATTACCGAAGATTTTTCTATTAAAGCGGGTTATGATGTTACACGTCAATACATTCATCTTTTATCAAGCAACGTTACACAATCTCCAACAGATACATGGAAATTATCTGATTCTAACGTAAAACCCCAAACTGCACAGCAAGTTTCTTTAGGTCTTTTTAAAACGTTAAAAGATGAAGAATATGAAGTTAGCTTAGAAGGATATTATAAAAAATCTAAAAACATTTTGGATTATAAAGTTGGAGCGCAGCTTCTGCTAAATCAAAATGTTGAGACTGAATTATTACAAGGTGAAGGAAAAGCGTACGGAGTTGAATTATTATTAAAGAAAACAACCGGAAGATTAAACGGATGGATTGGTTACACTTATTCACGTACATTTATCAAACTTGACAGTCAGTTTAGTTCAGAAATTGTAAATAACGGTAACTTTTTCCCGGCAAATTTTGATAAGCCGCATGACTTAAGTGCGATTTTAAATTATAAATTTACAAAACGTTATAGTTTATCTTCGAATTTCTTATATCAAACAGGAAGACCAATAACATACCCAATTGGAACATTTCAATATGGAAATTCCCAATATACATTATATAGCGACAGAAATGCTTATAGAATACCAGATTATATTCGTTTAGACATTGGTATTAATATCGAAGGAAATCATAAAATTAAAAAGTTAGCGCATAGTTTCTGGAACATTTCTATCTATAATGTATTAGGAAGAAATAATCCGTATTCTATTTATTTTGTGACAGATCAAAACGGAAAAGTAAAAGGATATAAAACTTCTATTTTCTCAATTCCGGTACCGAGTATTACTTATAATTTTAAATTCTAAGAAATGAAAAATTATAAATTTTACAATATTGTAATTTTAATTTTTCTGACTTTCATTCTTAATGGATGCACCGAAACATATCCGTTAATCACCAACAGATTTGAAGATGTACTTATAGTTGAAGCCAACATAACGAACGAGCTTAAAAAACAGGAAATAAAACTTACCAAATCTGCAAAGTTTGAAGATGAAGGTTATCTTTCAGAAAATGGAGCAGAAGTCTTTATTACAGATGATGCTGGCAATCAATATAATTTTAGTGAAGATTCTGACAAATATGTTTCAAATATAGAATTTCAGGCTGTTCCTAATACTAAATATCAATTGCACATTAACACCAAAGACGGCAGATCTTTTGAATCATCGCCAGAAACCCTTACAACTATAACGCCTATGCAAAGTGTAGTGGCAGCGATTGAACAAAAGGATGATAAAAATGGTGTTGGTATTCGTGTAAACAGCTTTGACCCTACCGGCAAATCAATCTATTACAGATTTGAATATGAGGAAACCTACAAAGTTATTGCGCCAAAATGGAAGCCAATAAAAATTGAGTGGGATCCAAGCGGAATTCCGGTCTTTTCACCAAATTCATCAGACACCCAGACTTGCTATGGTTCTAAAAAAAATGTGGAAATATTGTTACTAAGCACAAACAATCTAAAAGAAGATCGTGTAGATTATTTAACTCGATTTATTAGTGACCAAGATTATATTATTACACACCGATACAGCATTTTGGTTAAACAATATGTAGAAAGTCAGGCTGCATATAATTATTACAATACATTAAAAAAAACAGCCGCCTCTGGAGGTACTATCGTTTCTCCCACTCAGCCTGGCCTTTTATTAGGTAATTTAAGATCAATTAATAACGACAGTAGAATATCAGGATATTTTGATGTTTGTTCAGTATCTGCTGAACGTATTTATTTTAACTATGAAGATTTATTTCCGGGTAAATTTCCACCTCCTTATTATATAGACTGCACACAATTTTGTTATGCCGAAGATCCTTTCAATCCTGATCCTTGCACACACTGTTGTCATTATGCAGATGATCTGTCTCTAGGGAAAATACGCTATTTTTCAGGAAATGGCAACGTCAGCCATTTAACATATTGGGTTGACCCTCCATGCGGAGACTGCACGACAATTGCATCTAACGTAAAACCTGCATTTTGGGTAGATAACTAAAAAAGATGATTTCTTAATAACAAATCAAAATCAGATTAAAAAGAATATATTCAAGCAATGAAAATTCATAAAATAAAAAATACAATCCTTTTATCACTTCTTGCAATCGTTTTTAACGGATGTACAGAAACATATCCGCTTTTAACAAACACTTACGAAGAAATAATTGTTGTTGAAGCCACTTTGACTAATGAACTTAAAAATCAGGAAATAAAAATCACCAAAACTTCAAAATTTGAAGATGAAGGTGTTCAAACTGAAACTGGTGCAAAAGTTAGCGTTAAAGACGATCAAAACAATGAATATCTATTTGTTGAAAATTCCGGAACTTATAAATCTCAGGTTGCATTTCAGGCAGTTCCTGATCGAAAATATACACTGGAAATCACAACTAAGGATGGTAAAATTTATCAATCTACTCCGCAAACTTTAACGACAGTAAATCCTATTGAAAGTGTTGTTCCTTCGCTTGCAACAAATAAGGATAATGAAACTGGAGTTCAGATAAATGTAAATACTTTTGATCCTGCAAAAACTTCAAAATATTACAGATATGAATATGACGAAACATACAAAATCGTTGCCCCAAGATGGACATCTTTAAAAATTATTGCAACCGGTACACAAACTGTTGACTTAATTAATAATGATCCTAATACAAGAATTTGTTATTCTAGTAAAAACTCAACAGATATTATTTTAGTAAATACCAACGATAAAACGGAAGATCGTGTAAACCTGCCAATCCGTTTTATTGAAGAAAGTAATTACATAATAGGTCATAGATACAGCATATTAGTAAAACAATATGTAGAAAATTTAGAAGCTTATACCTTTCATAAAACATTAAGAGATATCGCTAGTTCATCGAGCATTTTATCTCCAAAACAACCGGGTTTAATCTCAGGAAACATAAAATGTATTAATGATTCGAGCACTAAAGTCATTGGCTTTTTTGATGTAGCTTCTTATTCAGAAAAAAGAATATTTTTTAATTACAGTGATTTTTTCCCAAACAAACCTATACCCTATTTTAATACCTGCGACGACGTTCCTTTTAAATTTTGTTTTGGCGGAGAAGACTGCGAGGGAGAAACCATGATCTATAATATTAATAGAGAACTCATGACCTATATAGGAAACAGCGGCATAAATTATAAATTAGTAGACGCTGTATGCGGAGACTGCACATCATTTTCATCTAACGTAAAACCTTCATTTTGGATAGACTAAAACATATAATTTTATTGTTTGTATTAATTAATACGCAATTAAGTAAAGCGCAGCAAACGATTGCTGTAGATGAAACTGTTTTCATTCACGCAAATGCAACAACATTTGTTTCTGGCGAAACTTTGTTATATAAAGTCTATTGTTTAAAAGCAACAGACAAAACACCAAGCGACATTAGTAAAGTTGCCTACGTAGAACTTTTAGATAATACTAAAAAGTCAGTATTTAAAACAAAAGTTTCGCTTGAAAACGCAAACGGACAAGGCGATTACTTCATTCCGACAACTTTAAAAACAGGGAGTTATAAATTAATTGGCTACACAAACTGGATGTTAAACAAACCAGTTTCTGAATTGTTTCAATTGAATATAAACATCGTTAATCCATACAAAACAGATGAAAAAACAACAGCTGAAAATCTTTTAGCCAGCGGGTCAAATACATCTAATGATTTAAAAAATGAAAATGTTGTACTTAAGCTAAACAAAAAAACATTTACAAATCGTGAATTGGTTGACCTAAAAATTCAGTCATCAAACAATAATTTTGTAGATGGAGTTTATTCTCTTTCTGTTCGAAAATTGGATAACATCCCAGCTCAAAATCAAATTTCGGCTGTAAAATTTGCATCGAATACTTCTTATCCAGTTGTATTAGATTTACAAAATCAGGATAAAATTATTTTGCCAGAATTGAGAGGTGAAATTATTTCAGGAAAAATTACAGCAAAAAACAAAACCGATAAAATCGAAAACCTTTCAATTGGATTATCAATTCCGGGAAAATCATTTGCTTTTAAAGTTGTAAAAACAGACAGCAAAGGAAACTTTATTTTTAATGTAGATAAAACATTTTACACTTCTAATATCGTTATTCAGCTTATTGATGAAAAAGCAAACAATTATGATCTTGCAGTAAACAATGCTCCAGAGATTGATTACAGCAAAATATCATTCGAAAAAGATGCTAAACTATCGTATACATTTAAAGAAAGCCTTTTGGAAAGATCAATTTCAAGTCAGGTAGAAAATGCTTATTTTCATAAAAAAGTTGACAATATTGAAAAAACTCCAAGTTTAGATGCTTTTTATTATCCTCTTCCTAAAGAATACATTTTAGATGATTTTACTCGTTTTAAAACTTTAAAAGAAACCATTACAGAAGTTGTTGTTGAAGTCTACTCTAAACAAAAAGAGGATAAATTGTATCTGCACGTAAATGATCCAAGTATTTTTCCTCAGCTTCCAGAATCAGCACTTGTTCTGGTTGACGGATTATATTTAGAAAACCAAAATGATCTTGTAAACTACAATATGAAAAACGTTTATAAAATTGAACTTATTGTAGGCCGTTATTATGTTGGATCAAAATCATTTAATGGCTTAATTAGTTTTACAACTTTTGATAAAGATTTTAAAAGTACTCAAACAGGATCTTCAATTGTAAAACCAGTTGTTTTAAGACCGCAGCCTAAAAAAATATATAATAAGGTAAACTATGAAAATATTGCTGACAATCAAAGAATTCCTGATTTTAGAAATCAATTGTTCTGGAATCCTGATGTTCAGTTAAACAAAGATTCTGAAACTTCATTTTATACTTCTGACCTTTCCGGTACTTTTGAAATAAGACTTGAAGGTTTTACTAAAAGCGGAATTCCGGTTTCTGTAAAAGAAAATATAGAAGTTCAAAATGCAACAGCAAATTAATTTAATTTTTTATTTGTAAAGAAATATCATAACATATTGAAAACCTGTCTATTCCTAGGCAGGTTTTTTATTTTTTAAAAAAAACAAATTATTTTTGATACAATTTGTAACTTTTTTGAAACTTCATACGTATAACAATCTGTACACTTAAAAATTGAGGAGACAAATAACATGAGACAACTTAAAATCACCAAGCAGGTAACCAATCGTGAAACTGCATCGTTAGATAAATATCTACAAGAAATCGGAAAAGTTGACCTAATTACCGCTGATGAAGAGGTAGAATTAGCACAAAGAATAAAGGCTGGTGATCAAAGAGCTTTAGAAAAATTAACAAAAGCCAACCTACGTTTCGTTGTATCGGTTGCTAAACAATATCAAAATCAAGGATTAACTCTTCCTGATTTAATTAATGAAGGAAACTTGGGTCTTATTAAAGCCGCACAGCGTTTTGATGAAACTCGTGGATTCAAATTCATTTCTTATGCCGTATGGTGGATTCGTCAATCGATCCTTCAGGCTCTTGCAGAACAATCACGTATTGTTCGTTTACCATTAAACAAAATTGGTTCTATCAATAAAATCAACAAAATGTATGCGTTATTAGAGCAGTCTAATGAGCGTCCGCCTTCTGCTGAAGAAATTGCAAAAGAACTTGACATGACAGTAAATGACGTAAAAGAGTCTATGAAAAACTCTGGTCGTCACTTATCAATGGATGCACCTCTTGTTGAAGGTGAAGATTCTAACCTTTATGACGTTTTACGTTCTGGAGAATCTCCAAACCCAGACAGAGAATTAATTCACGAATCATTACGTACTGAAATTGAGCGTTCGTTAGAAACATTGACTCCAAGAGAGGCAGATGTTGTACGTTTGTATTTTGGTCTTGGCGATCAACACCCAATGACTTTAGAAGAAATTGGAGAAACTTTCGACCTAACTCGTGAGCGTGTTCGTCAGATTAAAGAAAAAGCAATCCGTAGATTAAAACACACTTCAAGAAGTAAAATTCTTAAAACTTATTTAGGATAAAACAATATAAATTTCAATATCTTTAAATTCCAAATTCCAACCTTAATTGGAATTTGGATATTTAAAAATTGGAATTTTTACCGTAAACAACAGTTTGATTGACTGTTCGTTTTTTGATTGATGATTGAAACTCCGGCTGATTACCGGAGTTTTTTATTTACAACATCAAATACTTTTAAGACTCTAAAAGTTAATTCTATTATTTTTTAAGCAAGACTTTTTCCTGAGTAAATTGGTAAGCAGCTTCTAAAAAGTCTACTATTTTATTCCAATTTGCATTAGGTTCGTAGTAATTATTATATTTCTTTACTGTTTTAATTATCAACTTATTATCTTTTAAAGCAGCTGTACTAACAAATTCTCCAGTTGAATTTTGAACCTTTTTATTTAATTTTTCAATTCCTGAAATTTTATATCCTGCAGGAATTTCAAATATAATTTCATTTTCAAAAGCCCTCGGAAATGGCATATATACATTGTTTTTTCGGTCAGCTTCTTTTTTATCAATTTCAAGCTGATTAGTCAGTATTTTTCCAATTTCAACAATATAATTTTCACCTGCTTTTTTGATAAAATTATTCTTTATAACAAATTCTTCCTCATACGAAACTGGAGAATTATCGCCATATCTTCCGGTATTTGTAATTTTAATTGTTGGATTTTCAATCTCAAAATCAAACTCTCCCGAAAGAGATTTTTTCTCGTTTTCTTTTTGTATATCTTTTAGTTTGTTTTTCAAAGCATCAAACTCTTTGTTATATTGTTCGCGCTTGCTTTTACTTCCTACTTTATCTATAACTCTTTCCGTTCCATACTTTTGATAATCTTCGTCTACATAATCATAAAACTTCAATTTATCCTTTTGTTCATCGCTTTTAAAATGTCCATAAAACTCTGAAGCTCTTTTAACATTCAAACTAGATAAATCAGCATCCATAGAAACATTCGTTACTACCTTTGTAATATTATCTTTAACTGTAGTCGATGGCAAATCCACTTCCTTTACATTTGCAATAGTCCTGTTGCTCACAAAATCCATTATGTAACCTTTTGTGTTTTCAAGATTATAATCAATTGTTCCCGGCGTGGTAAAAGGGTTACAGTATTCAAGATATAACGGAGTTGGTGTATTGATTCGTAATAACGGAGTCAGGTTTTTTTTAATGAGCAATTCATCCAAAGAACCATTATTTCTGGCTGTCGCCAATACAATATTATAATCGATTTTAAACTCTTTCATATAAGCCATAAAATAGTATATGAAAGACCATTCGTTTGAAAAGAAATCAGGATTCTTGTACATCGCATACGAATTAAAAATATCAGCTTCTTTAATTACTGCCGATTCAATATATTGCGTGTAATACTGATGTCTGGCAAATAAGTAAACTGCTTTTATTTTTTCTTCCTCACTTTCAAAAGTTTTTCCTTTTAAAAACTTTAGTGTTTCTCCTAAATCAAAAACTGCACGGAATTCCTTTTCATAATTATCAAAAATATCATCCTTATTGACTGTTTTTTTAAAAGCCTCATTCTGTTTAGGTAAAAATATTTGGGAATAATACGGTTTAGCATCACCTGATTTTTTTGCAAAAAAGACCTGAAATTTATAACAAGGCAGTTCGACTAACGGATAAAACCATCTTGGAAACTCCTCTTTTTCAATATTATGAGCCGTTAATTCGTATGCCTTAGTACGTTTTTCTCCAGAAGCAACTTCTTTTAACTCAGGCGCACCGTGATAGGTATTAAAATCAACATAAAAATCTTCTTCAACTAAAAATTTCATTTTCCTGTTCATAATAGGATATATATCTCCTAATGTAGTTTCGACAGGATCAAAATTCTGAATTTGACTAGCAAATGGTTCATACGAATAGTAATAATAATCTATAATATCTCCTATTTCGAGGCCATTTATAGCTATTTTTTTCTGGTCGTCAACCGCCTTTGCATCTTTATCTACATCAACCTCTATTTCTTTTCCGTCTGGCTTAACAATTTTAACTCCTAAAAATGTTGTTCCTTGTTTATAACTGTATCCTTTTGATGAATAAAACTTATTTTTAAATGAGAATTCCGAAAATTCTTTAACCGAATTCTCATCCTGAAGCTTTATTCTTTGTCTGTAAGCACTTGTAAGCACTACTTTTACACCAGAATTATGATAGTCATAATGTTCGTATTTATAAATAATAACTGCCGACTCATTCTTCCATTTGTCTGGAGTTTTGGTTACCGTTTTAAAAGTGTCTGATTTTCCCCAAAAGAAATCTTTTACTTCGGTTTTATCCTGCGAATAAGAAGAGAAACAAATTGTAATAAAGAAAATGAGTAATGTTTTATTCATACTGTTTTATGATTTGGTAAAAATTATTTGTTGGTTATAAATTGTTTTAAGGTTTTTATTGAAGTCATTCCATTTTACCATATCGGCTTTTTTAACCACGGCATTTTTAAACACAAATTGCTTTTTGTAAACAATCTCTTTACCAACTTGTTTAAAAGAAATCAGAACACTGAAATCTTCTTCATTTACATTTAGGTTTTCAGGTAATTTACTCAGTTTATATCCGTCAGGAATCGCCAAAACTACATTCGATTCATAATTTGTTTTATAATTAAGTTCGTAATTTGTTTTTCTGTCTTTAAACTCAAAATTTTTATATTCATCCATGTAGGCTAAATCTATAAAAATATCATTATCAAACTTTGAAACCTTATTTTGAACATCAATATCATAATTTAAAGAAAGTTTTAAATCTCTGTTTTTTAGATCTGAGGTTTTAATGTTTTTGGCCGTAATATTTTTATCATTTGCAGAAAGGTATTTTTCTAAAGTTTCGCCTTTTTTATTATTTTCAAAAGAATTAAAAATATTTAAAAACTCCGTTTTGCTTTCGCCTGAATAGGTTTTAGAACAGCTTCCGCTCAATTTATCATTGTCAACAATTAACTTGGCGTTATAAATTTCTTTATTTAATTCACTTCCCGAAGCTGGAACTTTCTTAATGATAAATTTATCTCCATCTTCAATCATTACTTCTTTATTTTGAATTCTTTCAGCATCTTCCCCAAAAGAATTATACTTCTCTGTACCATCTATAAAATAGGTCTTACCTTTATAAAACAGTGTACAGATCATATGGTTATCAACCGCCAGAGAAGGTGTCGTATAATCATACAAAATATGTTTGGTGCCAATCCAGGTAAGTCTGGCATCAAATCCTGCCAATTTTAGCATTTGTTTGCTCAGGTTTGCCATTCCTTTACAATCTCCATATCTTTTTTCAAAAACGTTTTGCGCTTCATCTGGTTTAAAACCGGCAATTCCGTCTTCAAAGGCTATATATCTAATATTATCCTGAACCCAGTAATAAATATTCTTGATTTTTTCTTCATCTGTTTTTGCCGAAGACGTCAACTCTTTAACTTTAGCAGCAAGCAGACTTGTGTCATCTTTCATAGAATCTACCAATGATTTATACCATTTATATAGATCTGCTGTCGAATTAAAAAGCATCGTCTCTTTGTCTCTATGTTTAAATGATTTGGCAATAACCAGAACATGCGGATAGATATAACTTCTTCCCGGTGCTTTTTTCTCTTTATAAAAAGCATCGACATTTTCCATTATATAAGTATAAATTGTAGTACCATTTCTGTCGTCGCGCGTTTTAGTTTTAGAAATAGTATTTCCTTCAAAATTAAATTCCTTTAATTCTAAATTTAACCAGTCCGGAACCGTAACAGTAATTTCTTTTTTAATAACCGGAAACTCATCATTAAAATACAAAGAAGTAAAATACTTAACATCATTATATTTTTTTTCAAGCTCATAAATATAGCTATACCCCTGAACCGGAAAATCCACGTCCATATACTTTACGCGGGCATCATTGTAGAACAAATCGTTGTCTTTGTAAAACTGATCTTTTACCTCAAAACCGGTATTTTTTTGATTTCTGTATTTCAGAATAAAACTTTCAATCGAAGATTCGCTGTCATAAAACTCATATTTATTAATATCAGCTCTGTGATTAATGTTCATTAAAACTTCTCTAACAGAATTTTTAACCACAACTTTAGCATCGCTTTTATTAAGTTCAAACGTAATGTTTTCCTTGCTTTCTAAAACGGCGACATCATCTTTAGAATATTTTTCTCTAAGTGATTTTGCTAATTGAATATCTTCTGCTGTAGGGTCTAATGCCTTTTGGCTAAAGAGCATATTTGCAGATAAAAAAAAGGTAATAATTGAAAGTAGAGTTATTTTCATCAAGTAGGATTATTTGCCGCAATTTACAAAAAAACCCATACGAATTATTTATTTCCTTTTTTAGATTTACTATATTTCTTTCTTATTATTTTAATTAAAATAATACCAAAATCTTACTATATTAAAAATAAATCTAGCAAAACATAAACATCTTAAACTTATAAAAACTTTGCATAAAACCTTGCTCCCGATAGCTGTCGGGATTACGGTTAAAAAATTTTATCTTTGTAAAAAAACACATCACTACACAATGAAAAATACTCTTATTGCTCCTTCAGTTCTTGCTGCCGATTTTGCGAACCTGCAGCGTGATATCGAAATGATTAATATCAGCCAGGCCGATTGGTTTCATATTGATATTATGGATGGAGTTTTTGTTCCGAATATTTCTTTTGGGATGCCTGTTTTAGAAGCCATTTCTAAACATGTCAAAAAATATATTGATGTACATTTAATGATTATTGATCCGGATCGTTATATTAAAACCTTCGCTGATTTAGGCGCTAATGGTTTAACGGTACATTATGAAGCTTGTACACATTTACACAGAACATTACAAGCTATTAAAGCCGAAGGAATGAAAGCTGGAGTTGCTATTAATCCGCATACTAATATTGACTTGTTAGAAGATGTTATTAATGATATTGATTTAGTTTGTATCATGAGTGTGAATCCGGGTTTTGGCGGACAGTCGTTTATTGAAAACACTTACGATAAAGTAAAAAAACTAAAAGCTTTAATTACACGCAAAAACGCATCAACTCTTATCGAAATTGACGGCGGTGTAACCAACATAAATGCAAAACAATTAGTAGAAGCCGGAGCCGATGTTTTAGTTGCCGGAAGCTTTGTTTTTAAAGCAGAAAACCCAACCGAAACAATTGCAGATTTAAAAGTCCTTACTGCTTTTTAAGTTTTTTAAATTCGGGAAGAAATCAATTCCAGTCATTTTTTCCAGAGTTTCAATAGGAACAACGAAATCATAAATTGGTTTATCGCTGTCTTCATTCGGAACCAAAAAAGCGATTGCTTTATGTTCCTTTCCTGATTTGGCTAAAACAATTTTATAAAAATATTTAGGAACAGAAACTTTCTCTGTTCCTATTTTTTTATCTGAATCTTTCAGGATTCCACCAGTAACTACATAAATATCATTGTATTTTCCAGCCCAATAACGTGTTTTCTGCTCTATTCTGTTCCAGATTCCGCTATTAAATTCATGTCTTTGCGGTGAAATATTCGAAGTATAAAAAGTATCATCATAAGCGTCTTTGCTAAATTCCATATCGCCCGCAGGACAAAGATGTCCTTTATCATAACCTGATTTTTTATAATTTCTCCAATCTGCAGAACCTGTTGTTACTTTTGGATCTTCAATAAAATACGGACGTTTGTAATTTCCATTTTTTAAATATTCTTTCTTCAATTCATAAGCCACCCATTCTGCCTGCTCAAACTTTTCATTATAAGAAAGTGTATAATATTTATGTGCTACAATTTGATTTGTAGTTGAAGTTGGCTGATAAGCAACTGAATATAAAGAACCTGTATTACTTTGATCAGAAACAAATGAATTTTCTGTTTTTGCTATTTCTGTTTCAACAACAGTTTCGTTTTCCTTTTTACAGGAAAGTAATGCTAAACCAATCAATCCGCAAACTAAAATACTTTTCATAAATATTACTTTTTCTTTTAAACTAAAAAACGCTTCATAAATTACTTTAAGAAGCGTTTTTTAATAACAAATTAAACATTTAAAATCTTTAAGATTTTACCAATTTATCTTTTTTCATTTTAGGAGAAACGCCATTTTTTACTAAAGATTTAGATTGTAAGTCATCTAAAACATTTAATGCTTCTTCAACATAAACATCTTTAGATAATGCTTGATGCCAAGCTTCTCTTTTTTCTTTCAATGTAGCGTCGTTGTTCATTTCAACCTCTTCATAAGGCAATGATCTAAACACTAAACTGTTTTTATAATCAGAAATTGGTTTGTATTTTTTTCCTTCATTTTCAACTTGTTCCTGAGTTTGTTTAAAACTGTTAATGTTCAAGCTGTATATATTTTCTTTATTCTTAACATCGATCCATTTTGCATTATCTTCAATTAATTTAAATTGAGGATTTTGTAAAATTCTGTTTTTACTTTTCTCGATTGCTTTCGTAAAGTTTTCATTAGATGTCCAAATGCTGTAATCTGCCGGGTCAATTTTATCCCATGGCATTGCATTATCAATATCGCGTTCTCCCATTTTTAAGTAAGCATAACGATCTGGCATAACCACGTCACTATGAACACCTTCTAACTGAGTTGAACCTCCGTTAATTCTATAGAATTTTTGGCCTGTAATTTTCAAAGCACCTAAATCTCCATAATTTGCATTACGAACAAATTGGTTCAAATCAAGTACATTTTGTACAGTCCCTTTACCGTAAGTTTGTTTACTACCAATGATAACGCCACGTTTGTAATCCTGAATTGCCGCTGCTAAAATCTCAGAAGCCGAAGCAGAGAAACTGTTCACCATAATTACTAATGGTCCGTCCCACTCTATTTTTTTATCTTTATCGTATAAAACCTCTTTCTTTTTACCAGCAGATTTTACCTGAACAATTGGTCCTTCTTCAATAAATAAACCAGCAATATCAACCACTGTAGAAAGAGATCCTCCACCGTCATCACGAACATCAAGAACAATACCGTTTATGTTTTCTTTTTTCAGTCTTTCAACTTCAAGAGCAATATCTTTTCCGGCATCGCGACCGTCTTTGTTTTCAAAATCGATATAAAATTTAGGCAGATAAATAACGCCGTATTTCAATCCGTTTTTCTCAACAATACTTGATTTTGCGTACGTTTCTTCAATTTCAACAACATCTCTGATAATTGAAATTACTTTAATACTTCCGTCTACTTTTTTAACGGTAAGTTTAACTTCAGTTCCTTTATGACCTTTGATTTTTTTCACAACATCATCAAGACGCATTCCAACCACATCAACAGGTTCATCGTTTCCTTGAGCTACTTTTAAGATTAAATCTCCCGCCTCAAGTTGTTTTCCTTTCCATGCTGGTCCTCCAGAAATTAACTCATCAATTTGAGTGAAATCATTTTTCTTCGTCAATCTTGCACCAATTCCTTCTAATTTTCCGCTGATGTTTACATCAAAACGATCTTTTTCTTCTGGAGCAAAATAACTTGTATGAGGGTCAAAACGAGCCATGATTGAATTCAAATACACTGAAAACCAGTAATCTTTATTCAAATCTTTAATTACACTAAAATTATCATCTAAAGATTTTAATGAACTTTCGCGAGTGTCTTTTTCTAAAGCATCAAAAGATTTTTCCTGATAAGAAGGATCTTTTTTCTTTTTCTCTTCTTCAATTTTTTGTTTTGTTACAAGAGATGAAAGTGTAGATAATTTAATTTGTTTTCTCCATCTTTCATTGATTTCCGTTAAGTTTTTTGCATACGGAAGTTTCTCATAATCTGCATTAAAAGTCTCATCTGTTGTGTAGTTAAATGGCTGAGCTAAAATCGTTTTGTAACGCTTTTTGCTTTCTTCCATTCTCTTCATCAGCCTTGTATAAGTCAAGTTGAAAAATGTCAAATCTTTATTCAAAAACTGATCGTCCAGCATTAACTCATATTGTTTAAATTCATCAATATCAGACTGCAGGAAAAATCGCTTCGAAGGATCTAATGCTTCGATATAATCTTTAAAAATACCTTTCGAAAATTCGTCATTTATTTCAGCTGGACTGTAGTGTCCTTTTTCAATAACAAAAGCCAGTAATTCTAATAATGTCTTGTCTTTATTTGGATCCGGATCATCATTCTTGTCAGCATTTATTTTAAAAGCAAACAGGGTTAAAGACAAGCATAATACGGCTATAAGTATTTTATAATTTCTTTTCATAAACTTAATAATAGCATTCATCAAATTTTTTAATCTAAGTTACGGTAAAAACTATGCCAACATGCCAAGATCAGTATAATTTTTTGTTAAAGATATAAAAATGTTTGATGCTTAAAAGCCTTCTGGAATTTAGTTTACAATTTTTATTTATTTGTTAGTATTCTACCAAAATCTGTTACTACATTTGCCCTAACAAGCTTTTATTTTGATAAATCAAAAATGGAAAACACAGCATGAAAGACGAAAAACCTTTAATATTAGTTACGAATGATGACGGAATTCTGGCTCCCGGAATCAGAGCTTTAATAAGCGTTATGGAAACTATAGGCGATGTCGTTGTGGTCGCCCCAGACAAGCCTCAAAGCGCAATGGGACACGCAATTACGATAAACAATACTTTATTTCTGGATAAAATTTCTAAAGATGGAGATTCCATTACAGAATACAGCTGTTCCGGAACACCTGTAGACTGTGTAAAACTGGCCGTTAATGAAATTTTAAAACGAAAACCGGACTTGTGTGTTTCGGGAATTAATCACGGATCAAATTCTTCTATAAATGTGATTTATTCGGGAACAATGAGCGCCGCTGTCGAAGCCGGAATTGAAGGAATTCAGGCAATTGGTTTTTCTCTTTTAGACTTTGACTGGAATGCCGATTTTGAACCCGCTAAAGCATTCGTGAAAAAAATTGCTCTGGAAACATTAAAAAATAAACTTCCGACCGGAGTGGTTTTAAATGTTAACTTTCCGAAATTGAGTGAAAAAGAAATCAAAGGAATAAAAATCTGCCGTCAGGCGAAAGCTTATTATGCCCAAAAATTTGACAAAAGACAAACTCCTTTTGGGAAAGATTATTACTGGTTAACGGGCAAATTTACCAATGAAGACAATGGCGAAGATACTGATGAATGGGCACTTGAAAACGGATATATTTCAGTAGTTCCTGTTCAGTTTGACTTAACCGCACATCATACAATGCAGCAACTTAATACTTGGAAATTAAATGGATAAAAAAGAACTCGTAATCGGATTTATTGTTGGAATTTTTACTTCTCTTCTTGGAAGTTATTTGTTTATCAAATTTTTTACAAAATTTGATCTTCCAGCTGGAATTCAAACTATTAGAGAAATGGGATATTTAGGAAAAGTGATTACAATTGGAGCTGTTTTAGATCTTCCTGTTTTTTTAATTCTCTTAAAAAGAAACAAAGAAATGATGGCCAGAGGCGTGATTTTAGCCGTGATTGTTTTAGCAATTTCGACCATAATTATTTAAATCCTATCTTTGTGCTGCAATAAAAATTCGTTGATATGAAATATTACATAATAGCTGGCGAAGCTTCTGGAGATTTACACGGTTCTAATTTAATGAAAGCATTATATGAGGAAGATCCTCAGGCTGACATCAGATTTTGGGGCGGTGATTTAATGCAAAAAGCCGGCGGAACATTGGTAAAACATTATCGCGAATTGGCTTTTATGGGTTTTGTTGAAGTGGTTTTTAACTTAAAAACTATTTTAAATAACATCAAATTCTGCAAAAAAGATATCTCTGAATTTAAACCGGATGTTTTAATTTTTATTGATTACCCGGGCTTTAATATGCGTATTGCAAAATGGGCTAAAGAACTGAATTACAAAACACATTATTATATTTCTCCGCAAATTTGGGCTTGGAAAGAAAACCGAATCAACGCTATTAAACAAGACGTTGACAGAATGTTTGTGATTTTGCCTTTTGAAAAAAGTTTTTACGAAGACAAACATCATTTTCCTGTAGATTTTGTTGGACATCCTTTAATTGATGCTATTCAAAATCAGCCTGCTTTTAATGAAACTGCTTTTAGAGAAGAGTATAAATTGGGAGAAAAACCAATTATTGCCGTTTTACCGGGAAGCCGTAAACAGGAAATTACAAAAATGCTGAGTGTTATGCTGAGTGTTGTTGATGATTTTCAGGATTATGAATTTGTTATTGCGGGTGCGCCAAGTCAGGATTATGAATTTTACCAGCAGTTTATTAAAAACAAAAACATTGCATTTGTTTCGAATAAAACTTATGATTTATTGCGTTCTTCGACTGCGGCATTGGTTACCTCTGGAACAGCAACTTTAGAAACGGCTCTTTTTAAAGTTCCCGAAGTCGTTTGTTATAAAGGAAGTGCCATTTCATATCAAATTGCAAAACGAATTATTACTTTAAAATATATTTCGCTTGTTAATTTAATTATGGATCAGGAAGTTGTAACGGAACTGATTCAAAGTGAATGTAACACAAAACGAATCAAAGAAGAATTGAACAAATTACTGGAACCTTCTCACCGTGAAAAGCTGCTAAAAAACTATGATATTTTAGAGCAAAAACTAGGCGGAGTTGGCGCAAGCAAAAAAACAGCTAAACTTATTGTTGCCGATTTAAAATCTTAAACATTTCTGTTTTGAAAAAAATACTCGTTTTTCTTCTTTTATCAATCGTGTTGGTTTCTTGTAAATCGACTTCGACTGCTGTAAGCAAAAACGAACCGAAAAAAGAAAACAGATCTATTGTGAAAAATTTAATTGAAACTGCAACAGATAATATTGGCGTTAAATACAAAGCAGGCGGAACTACAAAAAGTGGTTTTGACTGTTCTGGCTTGGTTTACAACACTTTCGAATCTGAAAATATAAAATTGCCGAGAAGTTCTTTTGAACAAGCAAAAATTGGAAAAGTAATTCCGCTGAATGACGCCAAAAAAGGAGATTTGATTTTCTTTAAAACGAATAAAAGTAAGCAGATCAATCATGTTGGTCTTATTACCGAAGTAAATTCAGATGAAATTAAATTTATACATTCTTCTACTTCAAAAGGTGTAATCATTTCTTCTACAAAAGAAGCTTATTATAAAAATTCATTCGAACAAGTAAACCGTGTAATTGAATAAATAAAATATATTTATTTTCTTACAAATTTTTAATACTTTTAAGCCATGAAAGTATTAGATTTTCCTTTAGCTAAAATTACAATTAGCTTTCTTTTTGGCATTTTAGTTTCTTATTATTGTCTGCCTTCGATTCAAATTTCATTCATTGCTCTTGGAATTTGTTCTGTCTTATTTTGTTTTAGTTTTTTCCTTTCGAAGAAAAACAAAAAGACGAACCTATTCTTCGGAATCAGTAGTGCTCTTATTTCGTTCTGCACAGGAATCTGCGTTTTGCTTATTCATACTGATACTCTTGATAAATCGAATTACACACATTCTCAAACAGCTTTTGAAAAATCCCAATTTATAACTTTTACGTTACGTGAAAAACTCAAAAGCAACGATTACAACGATCGTTATATCGGGCTTGTAAATACGATTGAAAATAAAACTTATTCAGGGAAAATTATTGTCAATATTCAAAAAGACAGTACTCAAAACCCATTGATAATTGGGAATATAATTAAAGTTAAAACCGCTTTACAAAAAACATCATCGAGTAAAAACCCAAATCAATTTAACTATGCTAAATACTTAGCCGACAAACAGATTTACGCACAGGTTTATTGCAAAAAATCAGAAATCAAAATCAGCCAAACCATCAAAAAAGATATATGGTATTACTCTGGCCGACTCCATGCCACTATTTTAAAAAATCTTGAAAGCGCTCATTTTAGTAAAGATGAAATGAATGTGGCGCTGGCCCTAATTTTGGGACAGCAGCAGGAAATTTCAGCCGATATTATAAAAGATTATCAATATTCTGGAGCGACGCATGTTCTTTCGGTTTCGGGACTGCACGTTGGCTTTATAATGCTTTTTATCATGTTTGTTTTAAAGCCAATTCCTAATACTCGAAAAGGCTCGGCAATTAAACTATTTTCTATTTTAATTTCGCTGGCTGGTTTTGCCGTTATATCGGGTTTATCTCCATCAGTTTTGCGTTCGGTTGTAATGTTTTCTTTTGTAGCTATTGGAAATCATCTTCGCCGAAGCGGAAATATTTATCATACGCTTTTAGTTTCCATTTTATTGATATTGCTTTTCGAACCTTATTTCTTATTTGATGTTGGTTTTCAATTAAGCTATTTAGCATTATATTTTATAGTTTGGCTTCAGCCGATATTAAAGAAAATCTGGTCGCCCAAAAACAAAATCGCAATTTATATCTGGGATTCTTTAACGGTCTCATTTGCTGCACAAATTGGAACTTTACCTTTATGTCTTTATTATTTTCATCAATTTCCGGGATTATTCTTTGTTACCAATATTATAATTCTTCCCGTTTTATCTTTCATCATGATTGCCGGAATAATCGTTATGATTTTTGCAATCTTTAAAAGTCCACCCGAAATTTTGGTTTACATTTTCGAAAAAAGCATTTTCATTTTAAACCAAATGATCCATTATGTCGCATCTTTTGAATCTTTTGTTATTCAGGATATCAGTTTTAATTTTTATTATTTGGTTACACTTTACTTCGTAATAATCAGTGCAATAATCTGCTCAAAGAAACCTAGTTACAGCAAACTTATTGTTGTATTTGTATCAGTAATTTTATTACAGCTTTCTTTCATTTATACTAAAAAAGAAACAGCAGATCAAAAGGAGTTGATTGTTTATAATATCAAAAAGAACACTTTAATCTCAAAAAGATTCGGCAATAATATTACACTTTTTACGAGCGATACAACTGGAAACAAAAGCTCAATAAACAATGCTTTCAATTCTTATTTAGTGGGCAATTTTAGTGTTTTAAACAAATCCCAGCGAATTGAGAATGTCTTATTTTTTAATGGAAAGAAAATCTCCATAATTGACAGCACGGGAGTTTATGAAAATAAAAGCCATCCTGATATTGTGATTTTGACACAGTCTCCCAAAATAAATATAGATAGAGTTTTAACCGAATTACATCCCAAAATTATTATTGCAGATGGAACAAATGCGTATGCAATTCAAAAAATGTGGAAATTGAGCTGCGAGAAAAAAAATATCCCTTTTCATGCCACTGCCGAAAAGGGATTTTATAGGTTAAACTAATCTTTTTTATTCTGGATTTAAAATCAAATTTGAGTCTGAAATAAAAGCTTTCACTCCATTTGAATTATACGGGAGTCTGCCTAATAAATTAAAAGCAGTTTTACCATTTCCAGTTGAACCTTTCGCGTAACAAACCTCAGGTAGTTCTGCAACACCAAAGGCATTTTTTAATTTAATGTTTTGTTCTTTGACTTCACTTGATATTGCTGCATCAGACAAGTCTAGCTTTACTAAAATAACATTCTTGCGCGACCATTTTTCAAAATCTAATGTTTTAAACACCTCGTTTTGCAGGTTTTCCGGGACATTAGCAGCAGTAAATAAGATCAACAACGGTTTTCTTTCCTCATTACTTAAGGTAATTGCATCAACCATATCGGTTTTCCATTCTAAACTTTGAGATTTAGCTAAGAATGTCACTAAAAAAAATAGCAGGATAAGTAGTTTTCGGGTCATAATTTATAGGTTTTGGGCTTGGTTAATAAAACTAAATTAACACAAAACCTACTGCCAACAATCTTCATTAAAACAAATAGTTCCAAAAAAAATGCATTAAAATGAATTTAATTATATAAGAATTATTTATTTGAAAAAAACGGAAAATTTACGGCCTTAAAATATTAAATGTATAATCTACATTTTAACTTGTTTAAAAAAAATATCCCTTTTCAACTAAGTTGAAAAGGGATTCTACAAATTAAACTAAGAAACTTAATTTAAATTATTACTCACTCGGATGCAGAATATTATTTGATTCTGCAATCCATGCTTTTGCACCTCCCGGTTTGTATGCAATTTTACCAAGAGCGCTAAAAGTTGTTTTATTTTTTCTTATCGAAGCCATTGCATAGCATACTTGCGGTAAATCATCAACTCCAAAAGCATTTTTTAATTTAATGTTTTGTTCTTTATCTCCATCTGAAGCTGTAGAATCTGATAAATCTAATTTTACAAGAATTACATTATCACGCGACCAAACTGCAAAGTCTGGGGTTTTAAATACTTCGTTCTGAAGATTTTCTGGTACACCTGAGGCAGTGAATAAAATTAACATGGGTTTTCTTTCTTCATTACTAATTGCGATCGCATCAGTCATATTTGTTCGCCACGCAAGAGTTTGTGCATGCAAGAAAAATGAACCTAAAAAAAACAGTAGGATAAGTAATTTTTTAGTCATAATCATATTGGTTTTGGTTAGTATAGCATAACGAAATTAACATAATATTTTAATTATCCAAATTATATTGTGCCAAAAATTACATTATATATTTTTTTATTTATAAATAAATATTGAAATAATAATTCAGCCTTAACAAATGAAAATCTTTTCCTACTAAACAAAAAAACTCCTTACATTACTGTAAGGAGTTTTATATATAATCTTGATTTAAAAATTAAATTCTTTAAGACTTTTTAGGATGAACAATTCCTTCTGCAACTGTTAACCAAGCCGATGGGCCTCCGGCAACATATCCTGTTTTACCAAGACCTGTAAAATTAACTTTTCCATCTTTAGTTTGTGCACTTGTAAAATACACGGTAGGAAATCCCTGGATTCCAAAAGCCTGCTGTAACTCATTATTTTGGTTTTTAAGCTCTGGAGTCTGCGGAACGCTTCTTGGGTAATCCAATTCTACTAAAACAACATTATCAACAGCCCATTTTTTAAATTCCGGAGTTTTTAAAACTTCGTTTTGCAAACGAATACACCATCCGCACCAATCACTTCCTGTAAAGAACATCAACATAGGTTTTTGCTCCTTATTACTTACCGTGATTGCTTCTTTAACATCAGTATACCATTTTAGTTCCTGAGCCTGAGTTGCAAATGCTCCAACTATAAAAAAGGCTATTAGTAATATTCTTTTCATAACGTATTATTTTATGCAAATTTAAATAAAAAATGAATTGAAAAATCTATTTATTTTACTTCTTGCATTAACCTTCTAATTAACGGAGTCAAAACAATTAATGCAATACCCGCAATAAGCGAATACAATGCAAGTTGATAATATCCATCTGTATAAGCAATAAGCTTAGACATTAATGTTGTACCTGTATTTGCATCAGACATTTCAGCTCCTAATTTTCCAGCAGCAAATTGTCCAAATGCACTTGAAAGGAACCATAATCCCATCATCATTCCAAACAAACGTTTAGGCGATAATTTTGTGATTACCGACATTCCGATTGGGCCAATACATAATTCTCCAAGAGTATATAAAAGATATCCTAAAGCAAATACGTCAAGGGAACTTAACCCGTCTGCAGCTAGAAAAAATCGGGCACAGTAAAAAATAAAGAATCCTGCCGCCAGCAAAATAAATGACAAACCAAATTTAATAACGGTATTTGGTTCAACTTTTCGCTTAGACATATATATCCACAGCAGACCTACCAACGGGCTAAAAATAATAACATAAAGTGAATTTATACTATTGTTTACCACGTTTGGATCAATATGAAAAAACAACATTTTGTTAGATAAGTTATCTTTTGCAAATAAAGACAAAGACCCTCCAGATTGTTCTGAAATTGCCATAAACATGAAGTATCCAAAAATAAATACAAACGCTGCTAAAAGTTTACGCTGTTGCTTTCCATCCTTTAACATTATCAACTCATATGCAAAATATCCTAATGCAACTATTCCCATAGTATACATAAAATACTCTGTATAATCAGAATTTATAACCATTATATAAACAAGTGGAATTACCAATATAGAACCTGCATAAACTGAGATTTCGTAAAGACTACGTTTTTTAGGCGTCTGTTTTTCTAACGGAGAATTTCCAATTGGAGCAAGATGTTTTTTAGTCAAAAGGAAAGTTACAACACCAATAACCATAACAATAGCTGCAGAAAGGAAACATAAACTCCAAGAATAATTTTTTCCTAAATAAATAGGAATTGCACCACCAAGCATTCCGCCAATATTAATTCCCGCGTAAAACAACCCGTAACCTGCGTCACGACGTCCATCATTTTCATGGTATAATTCACCAACCATTGAAGAAACGTTTGGCTTAAAAAAACCTGTTCCGATAATAGAAAGTGTTATTCCGTAATAAAAGAAATCATGCGGAGAAGCTGCAATCAGCAAATTCCCCAAAATCATTACGATTCCTCCAAAAAGAAGTGATTTTTTAAATCCTAAAATTTTATCTGCAAAAATACCTCCAATAAAAGTAAAAGCATAAACAAAAGCCTGCACAGCACCATATTGAAGACTTGCCTGTCCATCCAACAGACCTAATTGGTCTACCATGAAAAATGATAAAACTCCTCTCATTCCGTAAAAACAAAAACGCTCCCACATTTCAACTAAAAACAAGTACCACAATTGTTTTGGGTACTTGCCTTTAAAATTTTGAATTTCCTCTAAAGTGATTTTATGTTCCATACTATCTTACTCCGTGCATCATTTTTTTCAACAATGGAGTCAAAGCAAATAATACAATTGCCGCGATACCTGTAAGAACAACAAATACCATAAAGAACTCATATAGGTTGTGAATAACAAATCCAGCAAAATTTGGATAGGAAACAGTTATAACTTGTTTATCTTTAATAAGATTTAATTCCTGTACGGTAAATGTAGTATCTTTTGCTACGAATTTATTTACATATTCTGTTTTGTTTCTTTTAGCAAAATCCTTTTGGTTTTTTATTTCCGCTAAAGTCTCTATTTTCTTTTCTATATCTAAATTAAGTTCTTTTGCTTTTTCCTTGTCAACTTTTGCAATTTGAAGTTTTGCTAAAGCAAATAATTCTTCTCCATTTGCTACAGTTTTATTGTCTAATAATGACTGTAAATCTATATTTACCTTTTTAGCAGCTATATATTTATCTCCTGTTGGAGGCAAAATTGAACCTAAAGTCCCTCCTAATGCATAACCAGATGCATTCGACAAAAAGAAGACCCCAAACAATAATGAAGCAAAACGTTTTGGAGATAATTTACCTACCAATGACAATCCAATTGGAGACAAACACAACTCTGCACAAGTATTTAGGAAATACAATAAGATAAGCCATTTAACTAATAACAATCCAGAAGTTCCAAGTCCAGCAACCTGGTTTGCAATCATGAAAAAGCTTATTGTAATAACAACCAATCCAACTGCTAATTTTACAGGAGAAATGGGTTCTTTTTCTCTAGCTCTTAAATAATCCCATAATACACTAAAAGGAACTGCAAGTGCTACAACAAACAATCCGTTAAAAATCTGAACCATTGACGGAGGCATTAGATAACCAAAGAAATGTCTATCTGTTTGATTGTCGGCAATAAAAGTTAATGAAGATCCTGCCTGTTCAAATGCAGCCCAGAAGAAAATAATAAAAAACGAAACGATATAAATAACAATAATTCTGTCTCGTTCAATTTTAGTCAATGACGAATCCGAAATAATCAATCCTGCCAAAGCAATTCCACTTGAATAAATCAAAGTGTAAATTAAATTTTGACCTACAACATAATGGAAAAAGAAACCTAAAGCGATAAATGCAATACCAGCAATTATTAATGATTTAGTAGAAAAATTAGCTTTTTGTGCTTCCCCTTCTTCAAAATCTTCTGCTACATTTTTAGAAGGCAATCCTCCTAATGGTCTTCCTTCCGGAGAAACTACATATTTATTTTTTAAGAAGTAAAATAAAATTGTACCCAAAAGCATTGCAATAGCAGCAGCTAAAAATCCCCATTTAAATGCATGGACATCTCTAAATCCTCCAGCATCTTTTACGTCTCCTAACAAAGGACAAATAGACTGGCCTAAGAAAGCACCAATATTAATTCCCATATAGAAAATTGTAAAAGCCGTATCCAGTTTAGTTTTTTCCTGTTTTGGATACAAACTTCCCACCATACTAGAAATGTTTGGTTTGAAAAATCCGTTACCAAAAACAATAGCCCCTAATCCACAATACATAATCGTTTTTGCAAAAGGTACATTCCCTTCAAAAACGCTTCCGCTAGTAAATAAAAGCAACTGGCCAATTGCCATTAATAGTCCGCCTAATAAGATACAATTTCTGTTTCCGAAATAACGATCGGCAATAAAACCTCCTAACATTGGAGTTAAGTAACAAAGTCCAAGGAAACCCCCATAAATTAAAGACGCTTCTTCTTCCTTCATTAATAATGAATTCACAAGAAATAAAGTTAATAAAGCTCGCATTCCATAAAAATTGAATCTCTCCCACATCTCCGTCCCAAACAATACCCAAAGTCCTTTTGGATGCGCAGTTTTTACTTGAGTTTCTCCCATATTATTCACTATATTTAAGGTTAATATTTTTTAAATTATAAATTTTCTTTGATGAAATTAGTCATCTTATTGTAAAGCTGAATTCTCGTTTTTCCGCCATAAATACCGTGGTTTTTATCTGGATATATTTGAGATTCAAATTGCTTATTAGCCTGAATTAATGCTTCCATCATTTGCATTGAATTTTGCACATGAACGTTGTCATCACCAGAACCGTGAATCAATAAAAACTTACCTTTTAATTTATCAACATGGTTTATAGGAGAGTTTTGATCGTATCCGCTTGCATTTTCCTCAGGTGTCTGCATGTATCTTTCTGTGTAAACACTGTCATAAAATCTCCAGTTTGTAACCGGTGCAACAGCAATTGCCATTTTAAATACATCATTTCCTTGAAAAATACAGTTAGAAGACATAAAACCTCCATAACTCCATCCGAAAATTCCAATTCTTGAAGCATCAACATAAGGATACGCACCAATTACTTTTGCAGCATCAATTTGATCTTCAACTTCGTATTTCCCTAATTCTTTTTGCGTTACTTTTTTGAAATCAGCACCTTTAAAACCAGTTCCTCTTCCGTCAACACAAGCTACAATGTAACCTTGCTGCGTAAGAGATAAAAACCAATAATCATCGCTGTTGTTCCAGTCGTTGTTTACCTGCTGTGATCCCGGGCCAGAATATTGGTACATGAAAACAGGATATTTTTTAGATGGATCAAAATCTTTTGGTTTTAAAATCCATGCGTTTAATTCGTTTCCTTTTGCTGTTTTTAAAACGAAAAATTCTTTTGCAGGAAGGTTATACGCTTTTAATTTATCAGCAAGATCCTGATTGTTTTCGATAACCTGAATTTCTTTTCCTGTTTTTGCCTCGTTTAAAGTATACGTTGTAGGCACTAAATTACTTGAGAATGTTGTAATAAAATATTGGAAATTCGGGCTGAAAGTTGCCGCGCTTGTTCCAACTTTTGTAGTTAAACGGGTTTTGTTTTTTCCGTCTAAACCAATTCTGTAAATATCTCTGTTGATAGAACCATTCTCTGTAGATTGGTAGAAAATAGTTTTTGTTTTTTCGTCGAAACCGTAGTAAGATACCACTTCCCAGTTTCCTTTTGTAACCTGATTTTTAAGTTTTCCGGTTTTATCATAAACATAAATATGGTTGAAACCGTCTTTTTCACTTGTCCAGATAAAACTGTTATCTTTTAAGAAAGTCAAATTATCTGTAACATCTACGTAAGCTTTGTCTTTTTCATTCAAAACCACTTTTGCAGCAGCTGTAGTTCCGTCAATAAATAATAAATCAAGATTATCCTGGTGACGGTTTAAAACCTGTGCAGACAATGTATTGTTATCGTTTGTCCACTGCATTCTTGCAATGTAGAAATCATTATAATTTCCTAAATCTACTTTTTTAGAAGCATTTCCTGCTGCATCATAAATGTGTAATGAAACTACAGAATTTTTTTCTCCGGCTTTAGGATATTTAAACGTTTCGATTGTTGGATATAAATCTTTTTTGAAGATTGACATTGAAAACTCAGGAACCTGGCTTTCGTCAAAACGAATATAAGCTAATTTTTTACTGTCTTTACTCCAGTCGAATGCGCGAACAAAAGCAAATTCTTCTTCGTAAACCCAGTCCGTAATACCATTAATGACTGCATTTTTCTTTCCGTCAGTAGTAACAGCTGTTGATTTTTTTGAAGCTACATCATAAACATATAAATTGTTTTCTCTAGCATAAGCAATCTTAGTTCCATCTGGAGAAAAAGTTGGCTCCTGAATTTGAAAATCAACCAGTTTTGTTAGAGATTTTGAAGCGATATCGTATAAAAAATAATCTGCTGTAAAAGAGTGACGGAAGATTTGATTTGAATTACAGGCAATTAAAATCTTTTTTTCTGAAGCATCGAAGGTATAGCTGTCAATTCCGTCCTGAAGTTCTTTGTGGTTTTTAGTATCAATAAGGTTCGATACTTTTTTTAGTGTTGCAAAATCATATAAATCAATCTGCATTGTCCGGCTTGCCTGATCAACATTTAGAACCGTATATTGATTTGTATTTTTTAAAGATTGCAATTCGTCCATTCCTTTTGCCCGAAATGCACCACCATAAATATTTTCGACCGTTATTTTTTGCTGCCCAAAAACCGATGCAACTATAAATAAAAGTACTACAGTAATTTTACTTGTATTCATTAGAATTATTTTAAATATAAAAAGAGTCCAATTTTAGTGAAAAAAATAAACATAATACACATTTTAAGTGTTAAATGTTAAAAAAAATAACGATTGCGTACTTCCATGTTTGAAATAGATTACAATCAAAACTCTTAAAATAGTATCTTTGCAGCAACATTATTATTTAATATATTGAGAATGAACAACGCTGTTGCAGGATTTTCGAAATTATCCAAAAAAGAAAAAATTAACTGGATTGCCAACGAATATTTTTCGGCTCCTGATGAAGCCTTAAGTATTATAAGAAATTACTGGAATTCAGATGAAAAGCTCCAACAGCTTCATGATGAATTTATTGAGAATACAATAACTAATTTATATATCCCGCTTGGGGTTGCTCCCAATTTTTTAATCAACGGAAAGTACAAAACAATCCCCATGGCAATCGAAGAAAGTTCTGTGGTTGCAGCAGCATCAAAAGCCGCAAAATTCTGGGCTACACGCGGAGGTTTTAAAGCCACAATAATTGACACTGAAAAAATTGGCCAGGTTCATTTTACTTTTAATGGTGATGCCGAAAAACTGCAATCCTTTTTTGAGCAAATAAAATCTAAATTCTTTTCTGAAACGCAAAGCATTACTAAAAATATGCAGGAACGCGGCGGCGGAATTTTAGATATCCACTTAAAGGATAAACGAAATTTACTGGAAAATTACTATCAGCTTCATGCCGCTTTTGAAACTAAAGACAGCATGGGAGCGAATTTTATTAATTCGTGTTTAGAGCAGTTTGCTACAACTTTAAAAGAAGAATTTCAAAATTCTGATTTATTTTCTGAAGAAGATACGCTGACTGTAATTATGAGTATTTTGTCTAATTATGTTCCGAATTGTCTTGTAAGAGCTGAGGTTTCCTGCCCTATTGAAGAATTAGCCGAAAAACATATTACAAATCCGCAGGAATTTGCAGAACGTTTTGTTCAGGCAGTTCAAATTGCCGAAGTAGAACCTTTTAGAGCTGTAACGCACAATAAAGGTATCATGAATGGTATTGATGCCGTAGTTTTAGCAACAGGAAATGATTTTAGAGCCGTAGAGGCCGGAGTTCATGCTTATGCTTCAAAAAACGGACAATATGCAAGTTTATCTCATGCCAAAATCGAAAACGGAATTTTTACTTTCTGGCTTGAAATTCCATTGGCTTTAGGAACAGTAGGCGGATTAACTTCCTTACATCCTCTGGTAAAATTATGTTTAGAAATACTTGAAAAGCCTTCTGCAAGAGAATTAATGGAAATAACTGCGGTTGCCGGTTTAGCACAAAATTTTGCTGCACTCCGTTCTTTAACTACAACCGGAATTCAGGAAGGACACATGAAAATGCACCTAAATAATATCATCAATCAATTTGAAGCTACAGACGAAGAGCGTCATTTAATTAAAGCGCATTTTAAGAAAAACACAGTTTCACACAGCGCTGTAGTAGAATTTATTGAAAGTTTAAGAATACAAAATAAATAAAAATTCCAAAAATTACAGCCTTTAAGTAAAATTCCAAATTCCAATTATCTTTGGAATTTGGAATTTAAAATATTGGAATTTGTTTTAAAATCGAAGCATGAAAACAACCTTTTATAGTAACGGAAAACTATTCATCTCTGGAGAATATTTAGTTTTAGATGGCGCAGATGCCTTTGCATTGCCAACAAAATTTGGTCAAAATTTAGTTGTTGAAGATGGCGAAGACCAAATAATAGAATGGAAAAGTTACGATTACGATAATAAGCTTTGGTTTGAAACTACGATTTCATTTGAAGAAGTCATAAATAATATTGTTTCTGAAATTGAAACTGTAAAAACCACCTTAATTAATATACTTCACGAAGCATACGTTTTAAATCCCGAATTTATTCAAAAGTCAAAAGGATATAAGGTAACAACGAATCTTACTTTTCCAAGAAACTGGGGATTAGGGACATCATCTACTCTAATTAACAATATTGCCCAGTGGACGAATATTAATGCTTTTACGTTGCTTAGAAACAGTTTTGGAGGAAGTGGTTATGATATTGCCTGCGCGCAAAACAACACTCCTATTTTATATAGAATTGAAAATAATTTTGTTGAGCCGGTTATTTTCAATCCGGACTTTACAACAAACATTTTCTTTGTTTATCTTAATAAAAAACAAAACAGCAAAACTGCAATACATGCTTACAACAAGCACAAACAGCAAAATTTAGCAAAAAGTGTTCTTGAAAACAATAAAATAACACATGCCATTTTAAATGCTAAATCTCTAAAAGAGTTTGCACATGCAGTCGAAAAACATGAAATTCATTTAAGTAATATCATGGAAATAAAAACGATCAAAGAAATCGCTTTTCCTGATTTTAGTGGTACGGTTAAGAGTCTTGGTGCTTGGGGCGGCGATTTTGTAATGGTAATTTCTAAAGAAAATCCAAGAAATTATTTTGCATCAAAAGGCTATGACACAATACTAACGTATGATGAAATGATTTTACAAGAGTAATTATTTGATCAAAGAACTAAATTAAAAATTTACTTTCTGATCACTAACGTGCTCTGCTTCCAGACGCCGAACTTTTTCGTTTTCCTGTTCGTTCGATTCGATAAGTGTATTGTGCAGACGTTCGGCCATTTTTTCTATACTATTCGTGATAGAATCATAAACCAATTCCATTCTGCGATGTTTTTCTTCTTTTACAGCTTTTAAAACATCTTCTACAAAAACCTTATCGTACTTTTCAGCCACAGAATCGCGAGTATTAGTAAGCCTGATCACATAGTCGTTACTTAATATAGTAACTTTAAAATGCTGTTCTTCATTGCTTAAATAATACTTACCTCCTAATTCATCAACATTGATGTCAGTACTGCTCACTTTTAGAAGTTCCGTAATTATTCCAAAAATATGATTCTCAATTTTAGAATAAACTTTAGGTTTTCTTCTCAGTAGATTAAACATAAACATTAAACGCCCCAATTTTTAAAGTATTTGTTTATCATTCTCTTTCAGTTTTTATTTACAATTCGGCAAATAAAACATACCTCCTTATAACCAAAATTCCGACAAATTAACTGTAATATTTTGAATATCACAAATTTTTTGAATTATATTTCGATTATTCCCATATAGTTAAGAAAAACATATAAAGTATTTACTACAAAATAGTTATGAAAAATATTCAAAAAAGAAACCCGAAACATTCGATTGAATGTTTCGGGTTTTCTATATAATTTATTTTACTAAACTAGTAGTTGAATTGTAATCTGTTGTCTTCAATTTTAGCATTGTTTTTCAACGCTGGTAAAATTCTGCTTGCGTCTGATGCGCTTTGAGCTTTTACTTTAGCAACATATTCAGCATGATTTGCAATTGCAGGAGCTTTTACTGTGCTAATGTTTTTCACTACATAAACTCCAGTATTTCCTTCAATTGGAGCAGAGATTTTGTTAGCAGCTAATGCAAATGCATTTCCTACTACTTTTGGCTCTTGTCCAACTCCACCAGGTAAAACCGGATTTTCAAGAGTTACGTTTGTTGCTTGTTGTACTGCTACACCAGCGCTTTTTGCAATAGCTTCGATAGTTGAACCTGTCAATTTAGCTTTTAAAATTTCAGCTTTTTTCTTGTTTTTCAAGATTGGCTCAACGTAAGGTCTTGCCATTGTAACAGAAACTAAACCTGATTTGTTTTCGCTTTTGTATTGAGCAATTACGTGTCCAACGTTAGCGATTTCAAAACGTTTTACATCTCCTGTATTAGTTTCTTTATCAAATGCCCATCTTACAATGTTTCTTTGGTTTCCTAATGGTCCAAATTGCTCATCCATAGCTCTTGCAGATATTGGAGCAGCAACTTTTAAACCTAATTCTTTAGCAGTAGCAGCAAAATCTTTGTCTGCAGCTTCCATTTCGAATTTAGTAGCTAATGTAAATACTTTATCAGAAGTAGCTTCAGAAGGCTCAATTTTTTGAGCGATTGTAGCTAAACGAATTCCGTCTTGTTTGTCAGTAATTTTGATAATGTGGAAACCTAGCGGAGTTTCTACTAAACCAACTTTTCCAATTCCATTACTGAATACAAAATCACTAAATGGTTTTAATGCTGGCGGCAATTGATTTTGACTAAAGTAACCAACATCACCTCCTTGTTGTGCAGATGCATCATCAGAACTTGTAAAAGCAAGCATCATGAAATTATCCGGATTAGATTGAGCTTGAGCTAAAATTTCTTCTGCTTTAGCTTTTGCTTCTTCTTTAGTTCTTTTTTCTTTTGGATTTTGGGTTTGAGAACCTTCGTAACCAATTACAATTTGACTTGCTTTTGCATTAACCCCAGCTTTAAACCCTAAAGATTTAGAAATAGCATAATATTTTCCGTATACATAAGGACCATAAATTGATCCGGCAGGTAAGCTGAATAATTTATCAGCATCTACTGCTGGTAAAGCATTTTTAGCAATATATGTAGAATCGTAAGGAACATCAGAATTTGCGTTTACAAATTCCCCAATGTTTGTTGCGCTTTTAAAACCTGGTAATGTATCGTTTTTACCTGTTTTTGCGTTGTATTCTACTCTACCGTTTAATAAAGAAGTTATTTTAGCTTTAATTTCAGCTTCATCTTCTTTCGAAGGTTTGTCTTCAACTAAAACGTATTGAATTTCACGAGTATCTTCTGCTTTGAATTTTTTCTCGTTTTTCTTCATATAATCTACGATATCTGAATCAGAAATTTTTACTTCACTATCTTTAATAGAAGAATATAAAGCTCCGGCATAAGCAAAGTTTACTTTGTTAGCTTCCATTTCATACTTCAGCTTTCCTTCACTAGCAGTTGTATAAAGTCCAGATTTTATTAAAGTATTGTAAATTTGAAATTTTGCGTTTAATTCAGCATCTTTTTCTTTTGCAGTAATAAATTGAGCTGCTTCAGGATTTGTTTTGATATAGTCTTTGAATTTTGTAACATCAAACATTCCTGCTGCGTTTAAAAACATAGGAGCTTTTCCAATGTTAGGATCTGCTTTTAAAACTTCAATTAAGTGTTTTTCACCAACTCTCAATCCTAATTTATCAAACTGAGTTGATAATAATGCGATTGAAACTTCTTGATCCCAAACTCTGTTTGCAGCTTCAGTGGAAGTAATTCCTTGACCACTTTTTTCAAGATTACTAACTTTAACTCTAAAGTCTTCAAATGAAATATCTTTTCCATCGATGCTTCCTACATCTTTTGAACTTTGACCAAATGTTCCTCTAGTAAATAAATCTTGTATTATAAATGCAAATAATGCAAGTGCAATAACACCTATCAATAGAGCTGAACGCTGTCTAATTTTTGCTAAAACTGCCATTTTAATTATCGTTAATTTTATATTCAGTTTGCGAAAATACAATTATCTAGTTAATAACAATACAACTAGCGTTTTATTTTGCACAATTTTTTTTAATTCTTTAAAAATTCACTCTTTTATTGTCAATCTGACCAATTCAATTTTGTTGTTTGACGCCTGTTCTATAACGAAATGATACCTGTTAATTACAATCTTTTCGCCCTTTTGCGGAATTTCTTTGGTCGAATTTACAATAAATCCTCCTAATGTCCCGTAAGAATCTTCCTCTGGAATCATCAATTTATAGGTTTCGTTTAAATACTCCACATCTAATCGTGTCGAAAACAAATACTTACCTTCTCCTAATTCCTGTTCGATCAATTCTTCGTCTAAATCGTGTTCGTCTTCGATTTCTCCAAAAAGCTCTTCCACTATATCTTCTATGGTTATAATTCCCGAAGTTCCTCCGTATTCATCTAAAACTACAGCAACATTTTTCCTCTTTTTAATTAAAAGATCTAAAGCATCTTTAATTAAAATGGTTTGCGGTACAAATTCAACGGTCATTAAAACCGATTTTATAGTTTTTGGCTTTTTAAACAAATCAAATGAATGCACATATCCCACAATATCGTCAAGAGAGTTTTGACTTACAACGATCTTAGAATATCCGGTTTCAATAAAAAGTTCTTTTAGATCTGAAACGGTCTCAAATAAATCTATTGAAACAATCTCTGTACGCGGCGTCATAATATCGCGCGCTTTTACGCCCGAAAACTCTAATGCATTCTGAAAAATCTGTATTTCTGAATCTACTTCATCATCATCTTCAACAGAATTCATTTGTTCTGTAATATAATTTCCAAGTTCTATTTTGCTGAAATACAATTGTACCTGATCGCCTTCTGTCTTGAAAAATTTTTTCAAAACAAAATCTGAAATCCAGATAAAAAACGTTGAGATATAATAAAAGAGTCGGTAGAAAAGATACGCCGGAACTGCAAAAGCCTTAATTAATGAATTGGCATAAATTTGAAAAAATACCTTCGGAAAAAATTCAGCTGTTATTAAAACTATAAACGTTGAAATTAAAGTCTGAACCAGAATTGTTGTTAAATAAGAGAATTGAAATCCAAAACCAATTATCCAGTGAAGCACAACATCTCCCATATAAAACCCATAAACTACGAGTGCTGCATTGTTTCCAATAAGCATTGACGCAATAAATTTTGAAGGATTTTGGGTAAGTTTAGTTAAAATTTGAGACAGAAAATTATCTTGTTTTTTTTCAATTTCAAGATAAATTTTGTTTGAGGAAATAAAAGCTATTTCCATTCCTGAAAAAAAAGCTGATAGTATTAAACATAATATTATAATACTAATCTCCATTTTTACTGTTTTTTATTACGATCATCAAATCTCTTGGTAAACCTTCTTCTAAAGAAAAACATAAAAACCGCCATTCCGGCAATTAGAAAGCTTAACGGATAATTTACATTTCCTTCGTTCAGCTTTGTTACACCATCGTAAATAAAGAAAACTGCAAATGCTATGTAAACGTATTGTGTGTATTTTAAGTAACCCATAATTTATAATTTATCATCGTTTGATTCAATTTCACCGCTTATTCGCTGTGAATTGATCACTTTAAAATCTTTGCTAAAATCAATTCCCTGCCCGTAAGAAACTCCTTTTGCATCTGTAAGCTTGAATTTTCTTTCGGTATAAAACCATTCATTTTTCTGGTCAAAGTACAATTGTTCTGTTTCCAGAACCTGACCTTCTTCTGATGTGATTTTAACTTTTCCCTGCAAATCAATTATACCAGTCGTTTTGTATGAAACGGCATAATTTGATCGTATAAAAGTACGCTTTTGTTTTTTATCATATAAAGTAACATCGAGTCCTTTAGGAAATTCTGTAAAAGGAAAGTCAAGATTAGAATAATCCAGCATTTTTGGACTTATCAAAACGCCCGTTATTCTTCCTGAATCTGTATATTTAATATTTACAGTATCTGCATCACTCCCTGGTACGAACTCTGAGAAGTTAATTTTTTGAACGTCTTTAAAATTACTTTCGCATCCAAAAAACAGAGTCACAGCAAAAACTGTGACAACGTTTATAATATATCTCTTTGGTAAATTCATCTGCCAAATGTAATAAATTGTGACGAGGTTAAAAAACCATGTAAGTTTAGGTTTAATTAAATTTACTCTTCACAAACCATCTGTCGTTAAACGAGAAGCCTACACTGAAGTTCATATAATTTTCCTGAACCAATCCAGCAGAAGTTGTTCCTCTTTTTCCAAATTCAACTCCAACATTTACATTTGAAAAAGTTCCTGTTATTGGGAATCCTGCTCCTAATGACATTCCAACATCGTTGATTGATTCATTGTTTACTATTAAACCCAATTTTTCATATTTCAAACCTGCTCTATAGGTAATTCTGCTAAAGTAATTTGTAAATGAACTATAGTTTGGAATATAGTAACCTCCTACTGCATATTTGGTATACTTTTCATATCTAACATTTGACCTTGTGTTGTAATAATTGGCAAGCTGTCCAGTTCCCTGAAAAGCAAGTGTAGTTCCTACTAACCATTTTCTTGCCTCTCCAATACCTGCTCCGAAAGTTAATTTATTTGGAAGTTTTAATTTGGTGTCTACCGGATCTTCAGTTACTGCATCCGGATCTCCATCAACTTCAGTTATTCTTGTACTCACTGAATTTAATGTACTTCCAAAAGTATAGTTTAAACTAGTGTAAACGTTTAACTTTTTTGTGATTTTAGTTTGATACATTGTACCAATATTAAAATTCACACCCGATAATTCAGATGTATTAGTTTCTCTGGTTGCATTTTGCACATCATTCATAGCCTCAATTGTCGTTGTTGTAATCTTACCGAAATTGTACTGCAAATCTGCTCCAATATTCCACTTTGGTGTAATTTTATATCCTAAACCAAAGAATACTCTATTAACACCACCTTTCCCTTCAAGCTGGCTGTTAATTTCATTTGGCCCAGTGTTAAAATCTGTAATTTTATAACCAACGGATGACAATGGAATCAGACCGAAACCTGCTCCAAATTTGCCCATAGGAATTCCTAATGCCAAATAATCGAAAGTTGATCTTTGTGCTTTTGAGGATTCTGTGCTGCTTTTTATAGTATTAGTTCCAAAAGTTCCTCCAACTGAAAAAGTAGTTTGACCCAGACTGGCATAACTTGCCGGATTTTCAATATTCAGGTGAATACTATCCTGTTCAACCGCAACTCCTGCCATGCTTCTGTTTTCAAGAGTTCCTTTAAATCTTGTATCTCCAATTCCGTAGAAAGAATATGGCGACGAAGTACCTTGCTGAGCAAATGAAACGAACGAGATAAGCAGACAAGCGCTTATTATAATTTTTTTAATCATTGTCGATTTTATATTGAAATGTTTGGTTCAAACTTTCCAGAAGGAAATTTGAATTGGCAAATATGGTATTTTTTAATCGTTTAGCCAAAAATTCTGCATCACCTCCCGTTAAAATTATTATAAAATTTGAAAAGTTCGACCGATATTCATCGATAAAACCGTCAATCTCATAGACGAACCCATTGACAACTCCCGAATGTATGGCTTGTGCAGTCGAATTTCCTATATAGGAATCAGGGGCTTCTAAAGTCAACAAAGGCAGTCTGGCTGTGAAATTGTGCAAAGATTCGTAGCGTAAACGAAGTCCCGGAGAAATCGCTCCGCCAAGATAATTATCATTTTCGTCGATAAAATCGTAGGTTATGCAAGTTCCTGCATCAATTACTAATCTATTTTGCTTGGGAAATTGTAAAGTTGCTCCGGCAGCCAAAATCATTCTGTCTATTCCTAAAGTTTTTGGCGTTGCATATTTATTTGTGAAGGGAAAAATATCTTCATGGGTAAAAAAATGAATGTTGAGCTGATTTTCGAAAGCTAAAAAAGACTGTTTTTCGACATTTCCAACTGATGCGACAACCAAATCAGTGCAGTTTTGAAATTTTTCTAAAATTTTTGTAATTTTTTTTTCGAGTTCATTTTTCTCAAAAACAAAATTCTCAAGAACAGTACTTCCCTCAAAGACAGCTGCTTTAATTCGAGTGTTTCCAACGTCAACCGCTAAAGTCATATTTATTTTTTTACCCTTGCGAAGATACGAATTGATTTTTTTAAAAAAATGTTTTGGATAAACGAAAAATGATTCTATCTTTGCACCCGCAATAAGCACCACACGGTACCTTAGCTCAGATGGTAGAGCAATGGACTGAAAATCCATGTGTCCCTGGTTCGATCCCTGGAGGTACCACCAAAACCCGAATAGTAATATTCGGGTTTTTTGTTTTTAATATTTTCCTAAAATTTAACCGCAAAGAGCGCTAGGATTTACGCAAAGGTTCGCAAAGTTATTATTAAACTTTGCGAACCTTTGCGTTTTTTCTTTGTGTGCTTTGCGGTTAGAGACTCTCCATCTCTTCTCTTTGTAAACTTTTGATTACCAAAAAACAGAAAGTTAATAATTAAAGTGATTTTGTTAAAAAAGTATCAACTGAATAAAAAAATATCCATTATATTCGTGAAATCGTATACTAGCTTTTCATTTATTATCAAAAACACAGAGCGTTTTTTATGGGTAAAACTTCAACTAAAGGCATTTGGAAAGTAATTTCTGCCTCTTCTATGGGAACAATGATTGAATGGTATGATTTCTATATTTTTGGAAGTTTAGCCGTTGTAATTTCAACCAAATTTTTTCCTAGTGATAATCCCACCGCTGCGTTTTTATCAACTTTAGCCACGTTTGCTGCCGGATTTGTTGTTAGACCTTTTGGAGCTTTGTTCTTTGGAAGGTTAGGCGATATTATTGGCCGAAAATATACTTTCATGGCTACTTTATTATTAATGGGAGGTTCTACTTTTTTAATAGGATGTATTCCGAGTTATGAAACCATTGGTTTTATTGCGCCTTTATTAGTTTTGATTTTACGTTTGCTGCAAGGTTTAGCCCTTGGAGGAGAATATGGCGGAGCGGCTACTTATGTTGCAGAACACGCTCCGGTTGGTCAAAAAGGATATTGGACTTCGTGGATTCAAACCACAGCAACCATTGGGTTGTTTATTTCTTTAATGGTAATTCTGGCTACTAAAAATATACTTTCAAGCGAAGCTTTTGATTCCTGGGGATGGCGCGTTCCTTTTTGGGTTTCTATTGTTATGGTTGGTGTTTCTTATTTGATTCGGAAAAATATGGATGAATCGCCTGTTTTTGCAAAAGCAAAAAAGGAAGGAACTACAAGTACAAATCCGCTAAAGGAAAGTTTTGGTAATAGATATAATCTAAAATTTGTTTTGCTGGCTTTATTTGGAGCCACAATGGGACAAGGTGTTGTTTGGTATACCGGGCAGTTCTATGCCATGAGTTTTATGAAAACGGTTATGAATGTAGAATCTTCTCAGGTTGACAGTTTACTGGGAATTGCATTATTATTAGGAACTCCGTTTTTTATTGTTTTTGGATGGCTGAGTGATAAAGTGGGCCGAAAATATATTATGATGTCTGGGATGCTGCTTGCTATTTTGTTTTACAGACCTATATATAAGATGATGTACAACACGACTGATGTTAATTATAAAACCGAAATCGTAGAAAAAACAACACAAAGTACTGAAACAGTAAAAAATAATGATGTAATTACCACAGTTTCAAAAACCTATACTGACGGAACTTCGTATATTGAAAAGAAGACAGATTTTGCTAATAAGAAGAAATCTCAAAGTAGTGTTATTATTAATATCAATTCTGGCGATGAATGGACATTAATTTTTTTAGTTTTCATTCAGGTTATATTTGTTACAATGGTTTATGGTCCAATTGCAGCATTTTTAGTGGAAATGTTTCCAACTAAAATCAGGTATACTTCGATGTCACTTCCTTATCATGTAGGGAATGGAATTTTTGGAGGTTTGCTGCCGGCGATTTCTACTTATTTTGTAACACATGCAAAAGCGGCCGGAAAAAGTGATTTTTATCTTGACGGACTTTGGTATCCTATTATTATAGCTTCAATCTGCTTTGTGATTGGAATGATTTACATAGACAACAAAAACAAAATTAATCATCTTTAACATTTTATGAACATGGACAAAATCAAACAAACTTTAGGCGTTTTATGGGTTATTTTGGCAGTTGCAGCCGCTTATTTTTGCGTGTTTGAATTTGGCTTACCTAAATTATTATCAGACCAGCAAGATGATTTAGTTTTTGGAATCATTATTCTTTTTATTCTAACGCCACTTATTGTTTTGGGCTTAGGGACTTTTGGTTATTTTGCCGTGATTGGAGAATACAACGATAAAAAGAAATAAACGAAAACAATAAACAACTAAACCAGAAAAGGGCTGTCTATTTTTCAATAGAACAGCCCTTTCTCATTACTAACCAAACCAAATCTTCAATCTGTTAGAGATATATTTTCAGCGTTTATTTTTTGATAAACTTCATTACCTGAACCTTGTTATTTTCATCAGAAGCTTTTACGACATACAATCCTGTTTGTAATTCGCTTACGCCAAATTGAAAATCAGCATTACCATTTGAAGCAAAACTTTTTACTAATTGTCCGGAAATTGAATAAATCTGAACCTTTGTAAAAGCAGTATTTAAGGTAAAGTAATTTGAAACCGGATTTGGATATAAACTCACTACATTTCCTTTTTCAAAATCTTCAATGGCAAGGTTTGCAGTTTTATTACCATAAATTCTGTATTCTCCTGCTGGTAAATTTATTGCAGCATTTGCATCAGTAACATTTATTGTTGTATTATCCATTAAATTGTACCAAGTTCCTGTGTATGGAAAACCTGTTGCAACGTTTTGTGCAGATGTACCAAAATTGGCTAAAATCACAACATCTTTTAATTGAGTTGAAGCTAAACTTGCATTTGTAATTTTGATATTTACTGTTGATGAATTCGCATTTGTTATTGTAGAAGTTCCTAAAAATACCGGCTCTACCGTTTTTAGCGTAATCATTTTTGCCCAATCGTTATAAATTTTACTACGATTTGAATCTCCTAGCCAATTGTTTACCCATTGTGGCTGTGGTTTTGTATCTAATTTACAGTCTCCAGCTATTGTTCCTGAAGCATCATTTACAGTTCCGTCATTACAGGTAAAAATAGATTTCTCCCATCCTAATTCTCCAAAATGCCAAATCATTTTTGGTCCCGGAACTAGTAATGAAACTGCTCCAATGGCAGACATTCTTGACAAAGCGGTATTTAATGTTTTTACATTGTATGAACCATTTGTGGCTCCGTATTGTATATTTTTATACATCAGTCTTTCTTCATCATGACTTTCTGCATAACCCATTAAACGGTTTGCTGTAAAACCACGACTTGCACTTGACATTCTTGTAATATTACTTGTGTATCCCATTGACAATTCATTGTATTGATCTGTCATTTTTCCCCACATCATAATTCCTTTACTTGGCGTTTCGGCAATTCTATAATTTGCCCATTGCTGCTCTTCAGTATCAGTTCCTAAATGCTCAAAAATGGTATAATGTGTTGGATCTAAACTCCATGAATAATCAGCATATTTCTTAAGAATATCAACTCTATCCTGCTGATATCCATTGGTACAAGATTCATCTGAAGCTGTACAAGCCTGTGTAAATCCTTTTGTTAAATCCCAACGGAAACCATCAATTTTATACTCTTCAATCCATTGTTTGATAACACGGTTAACATAATACTGTGTTTTAAGTGATTGATGATTAAAATCTTCTCCAACACTATACGTATGCTTTGCAACCATATTGAAATAAGGATTTTCGGCCGTTGGAGACCCAAAACCATCTCCATCAGGATCGTTCATCCACATTCTTACCATTGGATTTCTTCCAAAAGCATGATTTAGCGCAACGTCAAGAATAACTGCAATTCCGTTTTGGTGGAATACATCAATCAACTCTTTTAGTTTATCCGATGATCCATAAAATTTATCTAAAGCCATGTGAAATGAAGTATTATAACCCCAGCTTTCATTGCCTTCAAATTCCATTACGGGCATTAATTCGATCGCATTTATTTTTAGATTTTTAAAATAATCTATTTTATCAATTAAACTTTGATAATTTCTGGCTGCATCAAAATCACGAACTAAAACTTCATAAACTACTAATTTTTCTTTTGCCGGTTTTGTAAAATTTGTTACCTGCCAATTATAAGGAGTTTGTCCTGTTTTAAGAACTGTAACTTCAAATTGCTGTCCTGCTGGGTAAGCAGGAATATTTGGGTAAGAAGCTGCAGGAATTCCCGGATCATCATACGGAGATAAAACCAAAGTAGAATACGGATCGGCAGTTTTTACCATTGCAGGTGAATTCGCAAGCGGTGTAGCATCTACAACCCAATATTGGTACGTATTATTTACACCTGAAACCAAACCTGTTAACTCCAACCAAAATTTACCCGAAGTTGGATCTTTTTTCATGGCATACGTCGAAGTTGGCTGCCAGTTATTGAAACTTCCAGCTACGTAAACAAAATCTTTTAAAGGTGCATCTAAAACCAAAGTTGCTTTTGTAGCATCTGCATTATTATAATTAATTCCGTCAACCAAACCTGCTGGCATCGCTTGAGAAACTGTGTTCGGGTTTACAACAACCGAAAACTTTTTTACTATTGTAACTGCTCCTTGAGTTACACTTAATTCATAGCTTTGATTGCCTGTAATATTAGTGTGAGAATACGAGTAACTTGCAGTACTTGTATTGGTATTAATAACAGCTCCGTTTGCTTTTAAAGAATAGCTTGCGTTTCCGTTTGTGTTTGTCGCTGTAATAGTAAAGTTAGAACCTGATGCAATAATTGTTGAACTATTTTCAATTGGTGCAGTTAGGTTTACCTGAAAAGATCCTACTTCAACTAAAATATCCTGAGACTTTTTATCGCCTGTTCCATTTTTAGCTTTAATTAAAAAACCAATTTTTCCAATTCCGGTAGTGTTGTAATATGTTGTTGGAACAATTGTTTTTGTATAAGTATCTGTACCTGCATTATAAGTAAACTTGCTAGCATCGCTTGAAGCTTCCCAAGAACCATTGTTTGGGGTGCCTTTTTGTGTAGTGTCGTTTGTATCAAAAGCCCATGCCCACATGTAAAGTGAGTTATCTGTAACGCCCCATGTAGCCTCATTAATACTGTTTCCATTAACTGTAATAGTTATAGAAGTTGTTTCTTCAAAAGCCGCGGGGCTAACAGAATAAGTCGCCGTTTGCTGCTGTGCAAATGAAAACACAGACAACAAAAGGAAAAATAAGAGTAAAGTTTTTTTCATAATAATTCGGTTAAATTAATTATTAAAAAAGGGCTATCTGGAGATAGCCCTTTTGATTATCGAAATACTAGTTTTTTGTGATAGTATATGTTTTAGCTGTAAAATCGATAACGATAGTGTAATTTCCTGCCACTGGAATAGGAATATTAGCTCCTCCAGCATCTAAAGTTAAATCATTACCATCATCTCCATAATTAGTTGTCCATGCATCATCTAATCTAAATTTAATTTCACCTACTACTAATGGTCCAACATAAGAATATTTTTTAGTAGATAAATCATAGTCTAAATTAGTATCAGCATCCCAACCTCCTGGAGTTGCAGAACCAATAATACCCCAATTTGGCCAAGCTGGATATGGCGTTACATTGATAGTATAAAAATTTGAAACTTGACCTAAAGAACCGCCAGATCCGACAGATGATTTAATACGCACATCAATATTAGAAGCTACAAAAGGAGCAAAACCAGCGTTCAAACAAGCTGAGTTTAAATCTGCAACTGTAAAACTTTTAAATTTATCAGTTGTTGTAGCCACTACTACAGGGCTTGCAAAACTAGTTCCTGCCTTTGCCATTTCTAGACTATAAGTTACAATAGTCTGCGTTCCATTATATGCTGCATAATCCCATACAAAAGTCGTTGCTTCATTTGCTGCATTTGCATTTTGAAGAACAATACTAAAATCTGATTTTGGAGTTAATAATACTGGAGCAGTTGCTGCCTCGATTACTGGTCTGTCTTCTACATCGTCAGCATTACATGATACCGCTAGTACACCAACAAATGCGATTAAAATTTTATATATATTTTTCATTTTTATTATTTTTTATAAGGTTAGTTAGTATCCTGGATTTTGCTTTAAAGTTGGGTTTGCCTGAATTGTTTTTGTTGGAATAGGCATCAAATCTCTAAATGAATCTGTAGCTGATCCTCCTTGAGTTCCACCTTTCCATTGCCAGATTTTAGATCCTCCTGTAAATTTTCCAAAACGAATCAAATCGGTTCTTCTGTGGCATTCCCAAAATAACTCTCTTGCTCTTTCATTTAAGATAAAATCAAGTGTCAAATCTGAAGCTGCAATTGTTCCTGCACCCGCTCTAGTTCTAATTTGATTAATATATCCTACTGACGTTGCAATGTTTCCTGCTGCTGCACCTCTAACACTAGCCTCAGCATACATTAAATAGACATCAGATAATCTATACATAGGAAAATCAGTATCAGGAATATCATTTCTTTGCGCTGCAGTACCATCAGAATTTACGTTAGTGTACTTAGTAGATGCATAGCCATCTGTAAAAATATCAACTCTCGCAATGTCTAAATTTTGGCCATTCGTATAAAAAGTACCTCTTTTATCTCCTGTTGCAGTAGCATCTGGAAAAAGAGAAACAAACTCTTTACGCACTCTAATTCCTGCCCAACCACCATTCATTCCTTGAGCAGCTGCATCCATACTTCCACCGATAGAAGCATGAAGAATGAAACTCATTCCACCACCTGTAGCTCTAATAGCATTTCCATCACTTACAACTGGAAAAATAAATTCACTTTGAGCGCCATTTCTATTATTATCTGCAGAAAATAAATTTTTGTATGGGATATTAGCAAAAGAATATCCTGAGTTATCAATAATATCTTTACATACAGTAGCTGCTTCATTATTTCTATCAGTTCCTGTATATACTTTTGAATTTAAATAAATTTGCGCCAATAAAAATTTAGCAGCTGTTTTATCTACTCTTCCATATTCATTCGATTTAGAAGCAACTAAGCTATTATCTAAATCTTTTAATTCTGATTCTATAAATGCAAAAACTTCAGCTCTTGATCTTTGTTCTGGGTAGAAGAATCCAACTGGATCATTTTCAGTAGTAATTGGCACATTTCCGAACAAATCCATTAAATTATAATATGAAAAAGCTCTCAAGAAACGAGCCTCAGCTCTGAATTTAGCAACTTCAGCTTTTAGATTACCATCAACACCTCTTGCACTTAACTTCTCATCTGTAGTTTGTCTCAAAAATTCATTTGCAACACTAATTTCATAAAATGCTCTTGAGAATGTCCCGTACAAAAATTCATTATTCGGTGACCATCCTTGTGTATTTAAAGAAGGTAAATTACCATCAGCCCATGCAATAATTGCTTCATCAGTAGGGAACTCTTGCGTTACAAAAAGCAAACGTAAGTAACTGCTAAAATCTCCTCCAATACCTGAAATATCTGGTGAACCATCTCCGTCATTTCCTCCTACATACAATCCCGCATATAATTTTGCTAATACCTGTTTGTATGAAGCTGGGTCTTTGTAAAAAGTCTCAGAAAGAAATTCATCATCATCTTTTGGCGTCACGTTTAAATCGTCAGTACACGAAATAAGCGTCATATTTAATCCTAAAATAAATAGGAAGAAATAAGATATATATTTAAATGATATTTTCATTTTGTTTATTTTTTAAATTTTATTTATCAGTTACTTTTAGAAATTAGCATTTACGCCAAATATAAAAGTTCGAGCTCTTGGATAAACATTGTTATCGATTCCATTAAATTTCTCTGGATCTAAACCGTCGTATTTTGTAAGTACAAAAACATTCTGAACTCCAGCAGTAAATCTTAAAGAAGCAGCTTTTAATAAAGTTTTATCAAAAGTATATCCAAGAGTAACATTATCTAATTTTATAAAAGAAGCATCTTTTACAAAATAGTTTGATAAGTAATTGTTGTTAGTTACAAATCCTGTATTGTTATAATCAGAACTAATGTTTCCTAAGTCTGTTTGTCTTCTCAATCCAGCTAATAAATATCCTTTATCTGAACTTACGTTATCATAGATATAGTTTCCTAAACTTGCTCTCCAGTTCATTGCAAAATCAAACTTTTTGTAATTTAAAGTAGAGAACAATCCAAAAGTATAATCTGGTGCTGGTTTATGATATTTATAACGATCTCCATCATCAATTTTTCCATCCCCATTTCTATCAGCATAAGCTCCTTCAATAGGTTTTTTGTTAGCATCATATAATTGTTCGTAAACAAAAAATGAATTTGGAGCATACCCAACTGAGTTTATCAAAATTTTATTACCAGAACCTCCAGCAATATTATCTCCAATAATATATCCTGTAAATCCAGGTACTGTAGTTCCTAAATCTGATATTTCCTGGTGAATGTAAGTTGTATTAAAAGCAACATTCCAAGTCAAGTTATCATTTTTAACGATATCAGAAGCAATACTAAATTCAACACCTTTTGTTTCAAGACTACCAATATTACTAAATCCTTGGTTTCTTAAATTTGCCCCATCAGGAACTAAAACATCTGCTAATAAATCACTTGATTTTTTATCAAAGTAGTTTACTGTACCTGTAATTCTATCATTAAAAAATCCAAAATCGATACCTACGTTTGTTTCCGCTAACTCTTCCCATTTGATATTTTTATTATATCCTTCTGGTCTTGCTGTTGCATAAACTGTGTTTCCAAAAATATATTGAGAATTGATAGTTCCTAAAGTTACTCTTGGTAAAAAGTCATATGCAGATGAAATGTCTTGTTGTCCAGTAGTACCATATCCTACTCTTAATTTTAAACTTGAAAGAGTTGAATTATCTTTTAAGAATGCTTCTTCAGCAACATTCCATGCAAAAGCAGCTCCTCCAAAATTACCCCATCTGTTATCTTCAGAAAAACGAGAAGTTCCGTCTCTTCTGTAGTTTAATGTCAATAAATAACGACTATCATAGTTTAAAGTCAAACGTCCAAAATACGATTGTAAGTTAACGTCAGCATCTGTGGTAACATCTTCTTTTGGAGTTGGTTGTCTAACTTCTCCAGACTCATACTTTTCTTTTTGAAATAACTGATAGTTATATCCTGCAGTAGCGTCAATTTTAAATTTTCCTAAATCCTTAGTATAATTAAAGTAAGTATTCAAGTTTTTATTTTGAAGATCATCTGTATATGAATTGTAGTTTCCTAAATTCACCCAGTTTCCATTACTGAAAGCATTTGGCTGGTATCCTAAAATACTTTGTGTACTTTGCTCATTATATCCATTACTATTAAACTTATCAATACCTGCTTCAGCAATGATTCTTAAATCTTCGAAGAAATGGAATTTATAGTCTAATCTAATATTTCCCCATTTTCTTGTTGAAGTAGCTCTTTTATCTTCTTGATTTAATCTTGCTACAGGATTTCTGGCTGGCAATAAAGGCACATTCCCATTTGCTTCCAACCATTCAAAATATCCTCCATAACGAGAACCAGCCTGATAAACAGATTGTGTAGGATCAAAAGCAAGAGCACTTCCAATAACACCACCTTCATCTTGAAATTGATTTTTAGCGAATGCTAGATTTCCACTAATGTCAATTTTTAAGTGATTATCAAACAAAACAGGATTTAACGATATCGATGTCGTAGTTCTTTCAAAAGAAGTGTTTCTTAGGATTCCAGGATTATCAACATTTCCAACAGATAAACGAACTGGTAATTTATCAAATAAAGCGCCACTTACAGAGATATTGTTGTTTGTTGTAAGTGCTGTATTAAAGATTTCATCCTGCCAATCTGTATTTGCTGTTCCTAACAATGCTTTTTGTTGTGGTGTCCCATTTGCATTAACAACAGCACGAAATTGATCTGCACTTAAAACATCTACTTTATTTGCAACAGTATTAACACCTACTTGTGAACTAAAATTAACTTTCACTCCACCTTTTGTTCCTTTTTTAGTTGTAATTACAATTACACCATTTGCTGCTCTTGAACCATAAATTGCTGCCGCAGAAGCATCTTTTAATACTGTAAACGATTCAATATCATTAGGATCAATAGTTGATAAAATACTTGTAGCTCCACTTGGGACAGCGTTACTTAAAGGAAGTCCATCTAAAATAATCAATGGGTCATTTGAAGCACTTAATGAAGATCCTCCACGAATCCTGATATCTGCTTTTGCTCCAGGAGCTCCACTTCCAGTTACATTAACCCCCGAAATACGGCCGCTAATTAAACTTTCTGGAGTTACATTGATACCTTTATTGAATTCTTTAGCAGAAATTTGAGATACAGAACCTGTTGCGTCTTTTTTCTTAACAGTTCCGTAACCTACTTGTACTACAACTTCTTTAAGTTGGTTCGTATCTTCTTCTAAAGAAACATTTAGAGTTTTTTGTCCGGCGTAATCAATCGTTTGCGTTTTGTAGCCGATAAACGAAACTACAATTTTGCTTCCATTTTTTACATTCGACAGCTGGTAATTACCATCAAATCCGGTTGATGCACCGCTTGGAGCACCTTGTACATTTACATTTACTCCTGGTATTGGCTGACCTGTTGCTTTATCAACAACAGTTCCATTTAAAGTGTTTTGAGCTAACACTGTAAAAGGCAACAATAGGAATAAAAATAACAACTTTTTGTAAATTGTTTTCATACTTTTTGTTTAAATTAGTTTGAGTTTGTGATTGTTAGTTAAGTTTTTAATTTTACTTCGAATTTCAAAATTAGGAATTTATTAACACGGTCGACGAGAGGCATTTTTAATTGGTTTACGAAAACGTGGTAGTGTTGAAAACTTTCTATTTTTTGTAATCTTTTAAGTCAAAAATTGTCAATTATAAAAATTTCAGATACCTTTATTATTAATTAGATTTTTTTCAATTCACGCCATGAAACGCAAAATAACCTTAAAACAGATTGCAAAGGAACTTGATGTCTCTATTTCAACTGTCTCAAAATCACTCAGAAACAGCCTTGAAATTGGAGAAGAAACGCGCTTAAAAGTGCAGGCTTTTGCAAAGTTTTACAACTATAAACCAAACAATATTGCCCTTAGTTTAAAAAATCGAAAAACCAAAAGTATTGGTATTATCATTCCAGAAATTGTACATTATTTTTTCTCTACCGTAATCAACGGAATTGAGCAGGTTGCTAACGAAAATGGCTACAGTGTTGTCATCTGTTTATCTGATGATTCTTTTGATAAAGAAGTCCTGAATATGGAAATGTTAGCCAATGGAAGCATCGATGGTTTTATCATGTCTCTTTCTAAAGAAACCCAGTTTAAAGGTGATTTTCACCACATTACCGAAGTTATCAATCAAGGAATGCCGGTTGTAATGTTCGACCGCGTGACCAATGATATTTTATGCGATAAAGTGATTATTGATGATAAAGCAGCCGCTTATGAAGCGGTTCAAAGTTTAATCGATAATGGCAGAAAAAAGATCGCTTTAGTAACAACTGTTGATTATGTAAGCGTTGGAAAACTAAGAACAGATGGTTATGAAAAAGCACTTTTAGACAACGGAATTCCCTTCAACGAAGATTTAATCATAAAAATTGAAGATGTTGATACTTGTGAAATCACCATCAGTCAGCTTTTGCACGACAGAGCTTTTGATGCTGTTTTTGCTGTAAATGAACTTTTTGCAGTAACAATTATTAAAACTGCATCAAAAATGGGATTAAAAGTTCCCGAAGATCTAGCCGTAATTGCTTTTACTGACGGAATTATCTCAAAATATTCGACTCCAAGTATTACGACGGTAAGCCAAAGTGGTGAAAAAATGGGAAATAAAGCAGCTAAAATGCTGATCGAAAGACTCGAAGCCGAACACGATGATGACGAAGAAGAAAACGAAAACTACACAACAGAAGTTATAGAAACACATTTAATAAAAAGAGAATCTACTGACTAAAATTCTTAAAATCAGCACATTCTAAAGCCATAAAAAATATTTATGGCTTTTTTGTTAGCATATATCTAAAAATAATTTATACTTTTACGGCCGTCAAAGCTTTTACTTTTACTTCGAAAAAACAGTAAGTTTTGATAAGCAAAGCGCTTATCGTATAATTTTTCACAAATTACGATAATGGAAAAGCGTAAATTAAGTTTCTGGGAAATTTGGAACATGAGTTTCGGTTTCTTAGGAATACAGTTTGGTTTTGCACTGCAAAACGCAAATACTTCAAGAATTTTTGAAACCCTTGGTGCTAAAATAGATGACATCCCAATTTTATGGATTGCTGCGCCTGTTTCAGGTTTAATAATTCAGCCCGTTATTGGTTATTTCAGTGACAGAACCTGGACTCGTTTAGGCAGACGTCGCCCTTATTTTTTAATTGGAGCCATTTTATCTTCAATCGCATTATTTGTTATGCCAAACTCTCCTACTTTATGGATTGCGGCTGGAACTTTATGGATAATGGATGCTTCGATAAACGTTTCAATGGAACCTTTCCGCGCTTTTGTAGGCGATAATTTACCTGACGAGCAACGAGCATTGGGTTTTGTTATGCAGAGTTTCTTTATTGGCACCGGAGCTGTTGTAGGTTCTATTTTACCCTATCTTTTCGCAAATTTATCTGATTTAAACAATGTTGCTCCTAAAGGAATTATTCCGGACACAGTAAAATGGTCGTTCTATATTGGTGGAATTATTTTTCTTCTTTCTGTTTTATGGACTGTTTTTAAAACAACCGAATATACTCCTGAAGAACTTTTAGCATTTGAAGCTAACAGCAAAAAAAACACCGAAGATATATCTAATTCTGAAACTGAATCAGGTGTTACGATTCAAAAACAATTGTTTTTAGGATTAATATTTGCTGCTGTTGGAGGATTAGTTTCATTTTTAATTTTTGAAAACAGCCTTGCAAAAGAGCTGTATATTTTATTCATCGGGCTGATTTTTATGGGTGTTTTATTTGTAATTGCTTCCCAGTTACGAACTAAAAAAGTTCAGAATGGGTTTACCATAATCATGACCGATTTATTGAATATGCCTAAAACAATGCAAAAATTAGCCTGGGTTCAGTTTTTCTCCTGGTTTGCGCTTTTCTCCATGTGGATTTATACAACTCAAGCTGTTACAACACATCTTTTTCATACAACCGATACAACTTCAAAAGTATACAATGATGCTGCTGACTGGGTTTCTGTTTTATTTACGGTTTATAACGGAGTAGCTGCAGCCGTAGCTTTCTTATTACCAGTTATTGCAAAAAAAGTAGGCATTAGAGCAACACATTTATTAGCCTTATGTGCTGGAGGTATTGGTTTAATTTCGATTTATTTTATTGGTAATAAACAAATGCTGATCCTGCCAATGTTAGGAGTTGGTATTGCATGGGCAAGTATTTTGTCAATGCCTTACGCTATGCTTTCCGGAGCTTTGCCAGCTGCAAAAATGGGTTATTACATGGGGGTTTTCAACTTTTTTGTCGTAATACCACAAATTGTAGCCGCTACAATCTTAGGATTTGTAATTAAACAATTCTTTCACAACGAACCTATTTACGCCTTAATAATTGGAGGTGTATCGATGATATTTGCCGGATTACTTACACTTAGAGTAAATAGCAGAACTAAAATTGAAATTCATGAATAATAAAAAAGCATTCATCTTCGATCTTGATGGAGTGATCGTTGATACCGCTAAATACCACTTTTTAGCCTGGCAAAAAATTGCACAATCTCTAAACATAAATTTTACGCATGAAGACAACGAACTTTTAAAAGGCGTAAGCCGGGTTCGTTCGTTGGATATTATACTTGGATTAGGAAATGTTGAGGCTTCTCAGGAAGACAAAGACAAATGGTTAATTCAAAAAAACGAAGATTACTTATCTTATTTAGTTGACATGGACGAAAACGAGATTCTTCCTGGTGTTTTTAAAACACTGCAATTATTAAAAGATAAAAACCAAGGAATTGCATTAGGCTCAGCCAGTAAAAATGCAAGACCAATTTTAGAAAAAACAGGGATCATCTCTTACTTCGATGTTATTGTGGACGGAAATGACGTTACCAATGCAAAACCAGATCCTGAAGTTTTCTTAAAAGCGGCTCAATTATTAAACATTGATCCAAAAAATTCAATTGTATTTGAAGATTCTGTTGCCGGAATTCAGGCAGCAAATATTGCAGAAATGGTAAGTGTGGGAATTGGTGAGGAAACAATTTTGCATGAGGCTGATTTCATTTTTAAAGATTTCACTGTAATGGATGAAAACTTTATCGAATCATTAATCACAAAATAATCAATCATAAATCAATCAATCACGAAAAACACTTTAAAAACAAATGAACCAAGATTATATAAAACCAGACAATTGGTCAATTATAGAAGAAGGATTTGATGCCGAAAGAGTCAAATCGTCTGAAAGTCTTTTTAGTATCGGGAACGGTGCTATGGGACAACGCGCCAATTTTGAAGAAACATATTCAGCAGAAACTTTTCAGGGAAGTTATATCGCTGGAATTTATTATCCGGACAAAACAAAAGTGGGCTGGTGGAAAAACGGGTATCCGAAATATTTTGCCAAAGTACTTAATGCTCCAAACTGGATAGGAATTGACATAGAAATCAACGAAGAAAATCTTGATTTGAATAATTGTACCGAAGTTAGGAACTTCCGCAGAGAATTGAACATGAAAGAAGGATGGTACAATCGTTCCTTTGAAGCAACTCTAAAAAACGGAACCGAAATCGCCGTTAACGTTCGTCGTTTTCTTTCCTTAGATTTAGACGAAGCAGGAATCATTAAATACGACATTACACCTTTAAATAAAGATGCAAAAATCGTTTATAAACCTTACGTTGATGCAGGTGTAACCAATGAAGATGCCAACTGGGAAGAAAAATTCTGGGAACCGCTTGAAGTTAAAAAAGGAACAAACGAAGCTTTTGTAACCGCTCAAACGTTTAAAACGCATTTTAAAGTTACGACTTTCATGCACAATACGATTTTGGCAAATGGAGAAAATATTCATGTTTCGCCATCTACAATCGATTCAACAACAGATAAAATTCAGTATACTTACGGAACTATTATTGCAAAAGGACAAACCTCATCAATCCAAAAAATTGGAGGATATACGGTTTCTTTAAATCACGAAAATACTTTGGCTGCAGCCGAAAAAGTAATAAAATCGGCAGTAAATTCAGGATATGATGCTTTACTTCAAAATCAAATTGAAGCCTGGGCAAAAATCTGGGAAATGTCAGATATTACAATCGAAGGCGATGTAAAAGCACAGCAGGGAATCCGTTTCAACATCTTCCAATTAAACCAAACATATTCAGGAAAAGATTCTCGTTTAAACATTGGGCCAAAAGGATTTACTGGAGAAAAATACGGCGGATCAACTTATTGGGATACTGAAGCGTATTGTATTCCGTTTTACATGGCAACAAAAGATCAGCAAGTTGCTAGAAATTTATTGACTTATCGTTACAACCAATTAGACAAAGCGATTGAAAATGCTAAAAATAATTTAGGTTTTAAAAACGGCGCTGCATTATATCCAATGGTTACCATGAACGGTGAAGAATGTCACAACGAATGGGAAATAACACACGAAGAAATCCACAGAAATGGTGCGATTGCTTTTGCGATTTACAACTATTACCGTTACACGGGTGATTACTCTTATATTCCAGAAAAAGGTTTAGAAGTTTTAATTGGGATTGCGCGTTTCTGGCACCAAAGAGCTTCTTTCTCAAAAGAGAAAAATCAATATGTAATCTTAGGAGTTACAGGACCAAACGAATACGAAAATAACATCAACAATAATTTCTACACCAATTATATTGCAAAATGGTGTATTGATTTTGCGGCAGATCAAATAAATAAAGTGGCACTGGAATATCCGGCAGATCACAAACGTGTTTTAGAAAAAGTAAAGCTGCCTTCTGAAGAAATTCACGAATGGAAAAAAGTGGCTAATGATATGTATTTCCCAACTTCTCAAGAGTTAGGAGTTTATTTGCAGCAAGACGGTTTCTTAGACAAAGATTTAGTTCCGGTAAAAGATTTAGATCGTTCGCAGCGCCCAATTAACCAAAAATGGTCTTGGGATCGCGTTTTACGTTCACCATACATCAAACAAGCCGATGTTTTACAATGTTTCTATTTCTTCGAAGATCATTTTTCAAGAGAAGAATTAAAACGAAATTTCGAATTTTATGAATCATTTACCGTTCATGAAAGTTCACTTTCGCCTTGTGTACACTCGATTCAGGCTGCGGTTTTAGACAAAATGGATATGGCGTATACTTTCTACTTAAGAACTTCTCGTCTTGATCTTGACGATTATAACAAAGAAGTTGAAGAAGGCTGTCACATTACGTCAATGGCCGGAACATGGATGAGTATTGTAGAAGGTTTTGGCGGAATGAGAGTGAAAAATGATCAATTGCATTTTTCTCCAAAAATTCCAAAAGAATGGAAAGGTTATACATTTAAAATTAATTTCAGAAACCAAATTTTAAAAGTAGCTGTAAATCATAACGAAACAACATTTACTGTAGACGGCGATCAAGATTTAACAATTGTAGTTAACGGAAATCCTGTAATTGCAAGTAAATTTGTACAAATAAATTAAATTACAACACACTTAAAAACTAAAAAACATGAAAAACTTATTTTTCGCAAGTTTAATTTTGTTTGCGTTTAGCACCGTTGCAAAGGCGCAGCAGTTAAAATCACCCGAAGGCAAGTTCGTAATGGAATTTTCTCTTCAAAACGACGGAACTCCAACGTACAATTTAAAATACAAAAACAAAGAAGTTGTCAAAACCAGTAAATTAGGTCTTGAACTTAAAGATGATAAAAAATCTTTATTGAATGACTTTACGGTTGTTGATACCAAAACTTCAACTTTTGATGAAACCTGGAAACCGGTTTGGGGAGAAGTTGATAACATCAGAAATCATTATAATGAATTGGCTGTAACTTTAAACCAAAAAGGAACAGACAGACAAATCATTATTCGTTTCCGTTTATTTGAAGATGGTTTAGGATTTAGATATGAATTTCCGGCACAAAAGAATCTTACTTATTTCGTAATTAAAGAAGAAAGATCTCAATTTGCCATGACTGGAGATCACACCGCTTTCTGGATTCCGGGAGATTATGATACTCAGGAATACGATTATACAAAATCGAAATTATCTGAAATTAGAGGTTTATCTGAAAAAGCATATACAGCAAACGTTTCTCAAAAATCATTTTCACCAACAGGAGTTCAAACTTCTTTGATGTTAAAAACAAACGACGGAATCTACATCAACTTACACGAAGCAGCTTTGATCAACTATTCTTGTATGCACTTGAATTTAGATGATAAAAACATGACTTTTACCTCTTGGTTAACTCCGGATGCAAAAGGCGATAAAGGTTATATGCAAGCGCCAAGCCACTCCCCTTGGAGAACAATTATGGTAAGCGATGACGCCAGAGAAATCTTAGCTTCAAAAATGACATTAAACTTAAATGATCCTTCAAAAATTGATGATACTTCTTGGATTAAACCAGTAAAATATGTTGGTGTTTGGTGGGAAATGATTACAGGAAAAAGCTCTTGGTCATACACAAATGATTTTCCAACAGTTCAATTAGGAGTTTCTGATTTCTCAAAAGCAAAACCAAGCGGAACACACGGCGCAAACAATGCTAACGTAAAAAAATACATTGATTTTGCTGCTGCGAATGGTTTCGACGCCGTTTTAGTAGAAGGTTGGAACGAAGGTTGGGAAGACTGGTTTGGACATTCAAAAGATTATGTTTTTGATTTCGTAACACCTTATCCTGATTTTGACGTAAAAGGTTTGCACGAATACGCAAAATCTAAAGGTGTAAAAATCATCATGCACCATGAAACTTCAGGTTCAGTTCGTAATTACGAGCGTCACATGGATGCAGCTTATAAATTCATGAAAGACAACGGATATGATGCTGTAAAAAGCGGATATGTTGGAGATATTTTACCTCGCGGTGAAAACCATTACGATCAATGGATTGTAAATCACTATCAATATGCAATTGAAAAAGCAGCTGATTATAAAATTATGGTGAATGCTCACGAAGCAGTTCGTCCAACAGGAATTTGCAGAACGTATCCTAACTTAATTGGAAACGAAGCTGCAAGAGGAACAGAATACCAAGCTTTTGGAGGTTCTAAACCAAATCACGTTACTGTTTTACCATTTACACGTTTAATTGGAGGTCCAATGGATTATACGCCTGGAATCTTCGAAATGGATATCAGCAAGATGAATCCTGGAAATACTTCGCACGTAAACAGTACAATTTGTAATCAATTAGCTTTATACGTAACTATGTACAGTCCGTTACAAATGGCTGCTGATACTCCGGAGAACTACAACCGTTTTCCAGATGCGTTTCAATTCATTAAAGATGTGGCTGTAGACTGGTCAGAAAGTAAATACATCGAGGCTGAGCCAGGAGATTTCATTACTGTTGCCCGTAAAGCAAAAGGAACAAACAACTGGTTTATTGGAAACGTAAACGGAGAAACTCCTCGTACATCAAACATCGATTTCAGCTTCCTTGAAAAAGGTAAAAAATACACGGCAACCATTTATGCTGATGCAAAAGATGCGCATTACAAAACAAATCCGCAAGCTTACACCATCAAGAAAATTGCTGTAACTAATAAATCAAAATTATCGCAGTTATCTGCTCCTGGCGGAGGTTATGCTATAAGCATTATTGAAACCAAATAATTTTTTCAAAGACAAGTGATTTTCCCCAAAATTACTTGTCTTTTTTTTTAAAATCTGACGTAGAGATCTCCTGCAAGGTTTTCAAAACCTTGTAGGTCTTCTACAACTTCCCTTTCTACTCAATTGACACCTACAAGGTTTTGAAAACCTTGCAGGAAATCGAAAATAAAAACAAAAACTATGAACAACCTAAAAATAAACCATCATATCTTTAGATTAGTCCTAATGGTTTTGTTGTTTTCCGCTTCCGCGAAAGCGCAAATCCAAAAAGTAGAACCGCCATTTTGGTATGCAGGAATGAAAAATCCAGAACTGCAGATTATGTTCTACGGAAAAAACATTGCACAATATGAAGCTTCGGTTTCGAATAATGTGATGATTAAAAATGTAGAGAAAACCGAAAATCCAAACTATCTTTTCGTAACAATCGATACGCAAAACCTAAAAGCTTCTGAGTTGGTTTTCTCATTCAAAAACAAAAATAAAGTTGCTTTTACGCAGAAATATTCACTTAAAGAAAGAAGAGCAAATTCGGCAGACAGAAAAAGTTACGATGCATCGGATATGATTTACTTAATCATGCCGGATCGTTTTGCTAACGGAAATCCTAAAAATGACAGCGATCCTGTTTTAACTGAAAAAGGAAACCGTCAGGATCCAAGCGGACGTCATGGCGGCGATATCGAAGGAATCATCAAAAACTTAGATTATATTTCATCACTTGGCGCTACAACAATTTGGAGTACTCCTTTATGTGAAGACAACGACAAACAACATTCGTATCATACTTACGGACAATCTGATGTTTACAAAATCGATCCACGTTATGGAACTAATGATGATTACGCTCGTTTATCGGCAGAAATGCACAAAAAAAACATGAAACTGGTTATGGATTATGTAACGAATCACTGGGGAATTACTCACTGGATGATGAAAGATATTCCGACCAAAACATGGTTCAATCAGTTCGAAACTTTCACACAAACGCATCACCGTCGTGAAGTAATTACAGATATTCACGCTTCTAAAATAGATCAGGAAGTTTGTGTTGACGGCTGGTTCGTGCCTTCAATGCCAGATTTGAATCTAAGAAATCCTCTAGTTTCAAAATATTTAACTCAAAATGCAATCTGGTGGATAGAATTTGCTAATCTGGACGGTTTCAGAGTTGATACATATAATTATTCTGACCCGACTGCAATGTCAAATTGGGCAAAATCAATTACAAATGAATATCCAAACTTTAATATTGTGGGTGAAATCTGGATGCACAATCAGGCGAATTTAGCCTATTGGCAAAAAGACAGTAAAGTTGGTGCGATTGAAAACTACAATTCAAATTTACCAAGTGTAATGGATTTTACACTTCAAAGTCAGATTACTTCTGCTTTCAACGAAAATGACCCAAGCTGGGACAACGGGTTAATTAAATTCTACAATAATTTTGCAATGGATTTTTTATATCCAAACACCAATAACATTTTGGTCTTCGCCGAAAATCATGATACAGACCGTATGAACGATAAGTTCAAATATGATTTGCCAAAATACAAACTGGCGATGACTTTGTTGGCAACCGTTCGTGGAATTCCACAATTATATTATGGTTCAGAAATTGGAATGGGTGGCGATAAAGGCAAAGGCGATGCCGATATTCGTCAGGACTTTCCTGGTGGATGGGCTGGCGACAAAAACAATGCTTTAACCGCAACAGGAAGAACAACTGAGCAGGCCAAATACTTTGATTTTACTTCAAAATTATTCAACTGGAGAAAATCAAACGAAGCGGTTCACTTCGGAAAAATGACACATTACATTCCAGAAAATAATACGTATGTATATTTCAGATATACAGATTCAAAAACTGTAATGGTAGTTTTCAATAACAATGCAAAAGAGCAGGTTGTAAAAACAAATCGTTTTAAAGAAAATATCAAAAACTTTAAATCAGGAAAAGATGTTATCACAGGAAAAACATTTGATTTAGCTTCTGAAATCACTTTAGAACCAAAATCAGCTTTGGTTTTAGAATTGGAATAATTTTTCAAACACAAAGTATATCCATGTAGAGGCGCACAGCAGTGCGTCTACGCAAAGTTTTTCTGCCACGAATTTCACAAATTTCCACGAATTAATAATCAGATTTAGATTTGTGAAAATTTGTGAAATTCGTGGCGGAACCTTTTATTATAAATCTTAGTTAAATTTAGAATAAATGAAAAAATACACTTTCCTTTTTTTATCTTTAGTATACTTAACATTGAGTTGTTCTGGCTCAAAATCAGTTACAATGAATAACGAAAATACTTCGAAAACACCTTTCGTTTGGGAAGGAGCAAATGTTTATTTTTTACTTACAGATCGTTTTTACAACGGAAATCCTTCAAACGATATCAATTTCAATCGAACTAAAACTCCGGGAAAATTACGCGGATTTGAAGGCGGTGACATCATCGGAATTACCAAAAAAATCGAATCCGGATATTTTGAAAAACTAGGAATAAATGCCATTTGGCTTACGCCGATTGTAGAACAAATTCATGATGGTGTTGACGAAGGAACCGGATTAAGTTATGGCTTTCACGGTTATTGGGCAAAAGACTGGACGGCTCTCGATCCAAACTTCGGAACCAAAGAAGACTTAGCAAAACTGGTTAAAAAAGCACACGAAAAAGGCATCAGAATAATTCTTGATGGCGTAATTAATCATACCGGACCCGTAACTCCCGAAGATCCTGTTTGGCCTTCTGACTGGGTAAGAACGGGTGTAGTCTGCGATTACAAATCTTTTGAAAATACAACGATGTGTACTTTGGTAGAAAATCTTCCAGACGTAAAAACCGAAAGTACTCAAAATGTAGAACTACCTCCTTTTTTAGTTGAAAAATGGAAAAAAGAAGGTCGTTATGAAAAAGAAATTGCTTCACTTGACGAATTCTTCAAAAGAACTGGATATCCAAGGAGTCCGAAATATTACATCATAAAATGGCTTACTGATTATATCACAGAATTCGGAATTGACGGTTATCGCGCCGATACCGTAAAACATACCGAAGAAGGCGTTTGGGCCGATTTCAAAACACAATGTGATTACGCATTTGAAACCTGGAAAAAACATCATCCGCTTGAAGTTTTAGATCAAAATCCGTTTTATACGATTGCCGAAGTTTACGGTTACGGAATCAGCGGCGGTCAGGATTATGATTTTGGAGATCGAAAAGTAAATTATTTCCAAAATGGCTTTAACAGCATGATCAATTTTGAGTTTAAATGGAATGCTGCTCAAAACGATTATGAAGGTTTATTTTCTAAATATTCGAATGCTTTGAACAATGACTTAAAAGGATATTCAGTTTTAAATTATATGTCTTCACACGACGATGGACAGCCTTTTGATGCTAACCGAATAAAAGGTATTGAGACGGGAACTAAATTATTACTTTCTCCGGGAATGTCTCAGGTTTATTATGGTGACGAATCTAATCGTTCTCTAGTAATTGAAGGTACAAATGGCGATGCAACTTTACGTTCAAATATGAATTGGGATGATATTCAAAACAATCCTGAAACTCAAAAAACACTTTTGCATTGGCAGAAATTAGGGCAGTTTAGAAGAAACCATCCAGCTGTTGGAGCGGGCGTTCACCAATTAATTAATGCCAATCCTTATACTTTTTCTAGAACCTTAATCAAAGGCTCTTTTACAGATAAAGTAATTATGGGAGTAGATTTACCAAAAGGCAGAAAAGAACTTCCTGTTGGCGATATCTTCCCAAACGGAACTAAATTAAAAGACACTTATTCAGAACAAAATGTTGAAGTAATTGACGGTAAAGTAATTGTTGATAGTGAATTTGATATTGTTTTACTGGAATTAATTTAATCGCAAAGTTTTTTTAGCCACAGATTATTAAGATTAACACAGATTGGTTTGCCACGAATTTCACGAATTTTCACGAATTAATTTATCATTTTAAATTTGTGCAAATTCGTGAAATTCGTGGCGAAAGAAAAAATCCTTTTTAATCCTCATAATCTGTGGCTAACTTTTTTTATAATCCTGCGGCCTTTGCGTAAAACTTTGCGACCTTTGCGGTTAGAAAAAAACACTGCAAAATGCTAAAAATAGCTCACAGAGGTGCAAAAGCATACGAACCTGAAAATACTTTACAAGCTTTTCAAAAAGCCTTAGCCCTAAATTCAGATGGAATTGAACTTGACGTTCATCTTAGCGCTGACGAACATATTATCGTAATTCACGACGAAACGATAGACAGAACCACTAACGGAAAAGGTTTTGTAAATGATTTTACTTTAGCAGAATTAAAATCGTTTCTGATTGACGGAAAATATCAAATCTCAACTTTAAACGAGGTTTTTGATTTGATTGACAAAAAATGTCTCATCAATATCGAATTAAAAGGTTTAGGAACTCCCAGTAAAGTCGTACCTCTTATAGAAGAATATATTTCAGAGAAAAACTGGAATTACAATCATTTTATAATTTCAAGTTTTGATTGGAATATGCTGGAGGAAACATCAAACCTAAATCCAAATATCGCAATTGGTGTTTTAACAGAAGAAAATCTTGATACCGCTCTGGCTTTCGCCGAAAAAATAAAAGCAAAAGCCATTAATCCTGATTTTAATTTATTGAATAAAGAAAATGTTCAACAAATTCAGAAAAAAGGATTCTTAGTTTTCCCTTGGACAGTAAATACTAAAGAAGATATTCAAAAAATAAAAAGTTATAAAGTTGATGGAATTATCTCTGATAATCCAGACAAAATATAAATATAGCCACAAATTTGTTTGCCACGAATTACACGAATTGACACAAATTTTAGCATCATAAAATAATTCGTGGAAATTAGTGAAATTCGTGACGAAAGAAAAAATCCTCTTAATCTGTTTAATCTGTGGCAAATAAAAAAATTAGTGCCAATTCGTGAATTGCTTCGCCAGTTCGCTATCGCTCGGGTCGTGGCAAAACAATAAAAAATATGATCAAAAATTTCGACATAATCATCGTTGGCGGAGGCGCTGCAGGTTTTTTTACTGCGATTAATATTGCAGAGAAAAATCCAAAATTAAAAATTGCCATTTTAGAAAGAGGAAAAGAAGTCCTTTCTAAAGTCCGCGTTTCTGGCGGCGGACGCTGCAACGTTACACACGCATGTTTTGAACCAAATGAGTTGGTAAAATTTTATCCTCGAGGCGAAAAAGAACTTCGTGGCCCGTTTCATCAATTTTGTTCTGGAGATACAATCGAATGGTTCGAAAAACATGGAGTAGAATTAAAAATTGAAGAAGACGGTAGAATATTTCCCGTTTCTAATTCCTCTCAAACTATAATTGATTGTTTCCTAAAAGCAACCGAAAAATTAGGCATAAAAGTACTGACGGGACAAAGCGTTCAGTCGATTTTCAAAAAAGAAAATCACTGGAAAATTGATACACAAAATGACAATTTCGCTACAGAAAAATTGGTAATGGCAACCGGAAGCAACCCAAAAATCTGGGAAATGCTTCAACAACACGGGCATGCAATTGTGAGCCCCGTTCCTTCCCTATTTACTTTCAACATTAAAGATTCCAGAATTAAAGAATTACCAGGTGTTGCGGCACAAGTTACCGTAAATGTAAAAGACACCAAACTAGAATCGACAGGGCCTTTGTTAATCACACATTGGGGAATGAGCGGTCCGGCGATTTTAAAACTTTCGGCTTGGGGGGCGCGAACTTTATACGATAAAAATTATCAGTTTACGATTTTCGTGAATTGGTTAAATGATGTTGATACCGAAGATGCCGAAAAAATCCTAAAAGACTTAAAACAAGAACATGCTAAAAAATCAGTTTCTAAGAAATCTCCTTTTGACTTTCCGAACCGTTTATGGGAAAGTTTGGTTTTGGCTTCGGGAATTGATGCAGAAACCAAATGGGCAGATTTGTCTAAAATTCAGCTACAGAATTTAACGCTGCAACTGACAAAAGCGGAATTTAAAGTCAACGGAAAAAGTACTTTTAAAGAAGAATTTGTTACCGCAGGAGGAATTGATTTAAAAGAAATCAACTTCAAAACCATGGAAAGTAAATTACACCAAAACCTTTATTTTGCTGGCGAAATTGTAAATGTCGACGCTATTACAGGAGGTTTTAATTTTCAAAATGCCTGGACAAGCGGGTTTATTTTAGCCAATAATATTTAATAGAATGAAATTTAAAGGAATTATTTTTGATTTAGACGGAACGTTAGTAGATTCATTGCACGATATTTCAGATGCGATGAACATCGTTCTTAAAGGTCTAAATTACCCAACTCATACATACGATACCTATCAATATTTTATTGGGAGCGGTTTACGAAATTTGGTTAGTAAAGCACTTCCTGCAACAAATAATTCAGACGATCAAATTGAAATTTGTTTTGAATGTATGATTAACGAATATCGAAAAATCTGCACGCTAAAAACAAAACCGTACGAAGGAATTCTAGAATTATTAGATAATTTGACTTCACAGAATATCAAATTAGCAGTTTTCTCCAATAAAGCCGATGAGCTGACTAAAAAAATAGCATCAGAAATATTTCCTGATTATTTTGATACTGCCATTGGTTTAAGTACCGAAGCGCTCAAAAAACCAAATCCGTTTGAAGCTGTTGAAATAAGCAAAAGCTGGAATTTAAAACCAGAAGAAATTCTTTTTGTAGGCGATTCAGATATTGATATGAAAACCGCAGTAAATGCCAATATGTTTCCTGTTGGGGTTACTTGGGGTTACAGAACCGAAGATGAATTGAAATCTAGTGGCGCAAAAGTGGTTATTAATAATGCTTCGGAATTAATCGAGATATTATAAAAGTTTTCAGTCACAATCTTCTACTGAAAACTGTGACCGAGACTGAAAACTACGCAAAACAAATTAACAAGAATTTACAGATTTGACAAGTTTTCATTAAGACAATTCTAATAATTTTACTTTCAACTAAATACCACTAGATGAAAGTAAAATTACTTACCACGATTTCTTTTTTCACATACCAGCTCTCTATTTCTCAAACAGAAAAATTACTTCACGGAAAAGTTCTCTCCAACAAAGCTCCTCTTAATAAAGTTGAAGTTATAAATAAAACATCTAAAACTAGTACAAGAACAAATGAGCTGGGAGAATTCTCTATACTGGCAAAAGAACAAGACAGTTTACTTTTCTTTTCTAAAGATTATTTCTTTACACGGTTGAAACTTACATCCGAAAATTTAAAGAATAATAATCTCGTGGTTAATATGATTATTAAAGCCGAAGAGCTTAATGAAGTTGTAATTACAGCAATAAAATTTCAAAAAGTAGAGTTTGATGCCGAAAAAGTAAATGATATAAACAATCGCAAAACTGCAAACGATCTTTCTCGTTACACTGGCGTAAATGATGGCAGAATAAGATATGCTGCAAAAATGAATATTCCTTTAAAAGGCTCACATCCAAAAGAAAAATTTGAAGTAGACGATCGTTTTAAAAAACATGCCACGGCATATTGTCCTCCGGACTTTTTTACTAAAAATTTAAAACTTAATCCTGATCAAAAAGAACTTTTCCTTGAATTTTGTGATGCCGATCCAAAGTCTAAAACCCTTTTAGAGCATCCGAATGTTTTGGCTACAATGGATTTTTTGTATGCCAAAAATGATGAATTTAAGAAATTGAAACCTTGAACCCCTGAAACAAAACTCTATTTATTCAACCACCAAATACTAGCATTTAAAACCGTCGCAAATGCAACCCACGCTAAATACGGAATCAATAAATAACCTGAGATTTTATTGATTTTGGTGAATTTTAAATAGGTTTCGTAAATCATCAGCCATAAAAGAATTATTTCAATTAATGCCAAAAGCGGATTTTTTAATCCGAAGAATAAATAAGACCAAATCGCATTGAGCGTTAATTGAATCAAAAAGAAAAGAAGTGCCGTTTTTACCTTTTCGGTTTGTTCTTTTATTTTATCCCAAACAAGTGCAGCTGCAATTGCCATAAAAATATAAAGCGTAGTCCAAACCGGCATAAAAATCCAATTCGGCGGATTAAAAATGGGCTTCGCAATTGTTGGATACCAGCTTTCTACACTCGGTCTTGTTACCACACTTGCAGAATATCCTACTGCTAAACAAATAATTAAAGCTATTATGATCTTGACTGTCTTGTTCATTTTATCAAATTTTGTATTCAAAAATAGTCAAAAGAAAATTTAAACCATATAAGTTATATGAGTTCATTTTAGTAAAGCCCGCTTATAATATCTTACATAACTTATATGGTGAAAAAATTATCTATTATGGTGAAAAAACTATCTTTGCCAAAATTTATATTTCATGTTTACAGCAGCTGATTTTATTCCAAATCCATATACTTCAACAATCGAAAACGGAAACTTTGAGTGGAGCGCTCCCAGCAATATTGCATTAGTTAAATATTGGGGGAAAAAAGACAATCAGATTCCGGCAAATCCTTCGGCAAGTTTTACTTTGAATAATTGTAAAACGATTACGAAATTAGGGTTTTCGAAGAAAAGCATTTCGACTTCGCTCAATGTGACAAATGATGGTTTTTCTTTTGATTTACTTTTTGAAGGAAAACCAAAAGAAGATTTCAAACCAAAAATTCAGAAGTTTTTAGAACGAGTTGAAGTTTATCTGCCGTTTTTAAAAGACTATCATTTTACAATTGATACACAAAATACATTTCCGCATAGTTCAGGAATTGCATCTTCGGCTTCTGGAATGGCTGCTTTGGCTATGAATTTTATGTGTTTGGAGAAATTGCTGAATCCGGAAATGACAGATGAATACTTTTACCAAAAAGCTTCGTTTTTAGCTCGTTTAGGTTCAGGAAGTGCCTGCCGAAGTGTAAAAGGAAATGTTGTTGTTTGGGGAAATCAGGCTAATATTGAAGGAAGTACTGATTTATTTGGAGTTGAATTTCCGTACACGATTCATGAGAATTTTAAGAATTATCAAGACACTATTTTATTAGTTGATAAAGGTGAAAAACAAGTTTCAAGTACAGTTGGACACGATTTAATGCACAATCATCCTTATGCCGAAAGACGTTTTGCTCAGGCACACGAAAATCTGGATAAATTAATTACCATTTTCGAAAACGGAAATTTAGATGAATTTATTAAAGTTGTTGAAAGTGAAGCATTGACTTTGCACGCCATGATGATGACATCGATGCCGTATTTTATTTTGATGAAACCAAACACGCTGGAAATCATAAATGCAATCTGGAAATTTAGACAAGAAACCCAGATTCCAGTTTGTTTTACGCTTGATGCCGGTGCAAATGTGCATGTACTTTATCCCGAAAACGTTAGCGAAAAAGTATTACAATTTATTCAGGACAAATTAGTTGTGTTTTGTCAGAATCGTCAGTATATTTGCGACAAAATTGGAGACGGCGCAATTGCATTATAATTTTCCGTATCTTTAGTTAAATTTTAGGTTATGGGCATTCAATTAGAAAAACGTGAAGTGATGGATATTCTGAAAGGTACAAATGACCTTTCAATCATTTTGGCGGTCAAAAAAATGTTAACCCAAAAGAAAAAAGATTGGTGGGATGATTTAACTGATGAACAAAAAGAAGAAATTAAAGAAGGAGAAAGACAGATTGAACGTGGTGAATTTGTTGAATATGAAGAAATGATGAAAAAATTTCGTTAATGAAAAGAACGATAATCTTTTCAAAAAATGCTGAAAAAGTTTATTTGAATTATTTGAGTACCTAGAAATTAAATGGTCAAAAAAAGTAAAGGATAAATTTATATCAAATCTGGACAAGGTAATTTATCTAATACAAATAGAACCTGAGATTTTTCCTAAATCGGAATTAAATAACAAATATCGTAAATGTATTTTATCAAAACAAACAACGATATATTATAAATTCAATACGAAAAGAGTTGAAATAATTACTTTTTTTGACACCAGACAAGACCCAAATAAAATAAAAAAAGACATAAAATAAATCATGAAAGGACCTTTATTTTACTCAAAAATATTACTCTTTGGAGAATACGGAATCATCCGCGACTCTAAAGGACTTTCTATTCCTTATAATTTTTATAACGGTGCGTTGAAGAAATCTGAAGAACCTTCGGCAGAAGCAATTGCATCAAACAAAAGCTTAAGAAGTTTTGCAGCTTATCTTGAAGTCTTGCAGACACAGCAACCGGAATTGGTTACTTTCGATTTAGCAGCTCTTAAAAATGATGTCGAAACCGGAATGTATTTTGATTCAAGTATTCCGCAAGGATACGGTGTTGGAAGCAGCGGTGCACTTGTAGCGGCAATTTATGACAAATATGCAACTAACAAAATCACGGTTTTAGAGAACTTAACTCGTGAAAAACTGTTACAGTTAAAAAATATATTTTCTCAAATGGAGAGTTTTTTCCACGGAAAAAGTTCTGGTTTAGATCCTTTAAACAGTTATTTGAGTATCCCGATTTTAATTAATTCTAAAGATAATATCGAAGCAACCGGAATTCCGACTCAGAGTTTTGACGGAAAAGGTGCTGTATTTTTATTAGACTCTGGAATTGTTGGAGAAACGGCTCCAATGGTTAATATTTTTATGGAAAACCTAAAAGATAAAGGTTTCCGTACTATGCTTAAAAATCAATTCGTAAAATATACTGACGCTTGTGTAGAAAACTTTTTACATGGCGACATGAAGTCTTTGTTTACCAACACTAAAAAGCTTTCAAAAGTTGTTTTAAACAATTTTAAACCAATGATTCCGGAGCAATTTCACGGAATCTGGCAAAATGGAATTGACACAAACGATTATTACTTAAAACTTTGTGGTTCTGGCGGAGGTGGCTATATACTTGGCTTTACTGAAGATCTGGAACGTGCAAAAGCCTCTTTAAAAGATTATAAATTAGAAGTTGTTTACCAGTTTTAATTCTTAAAAGCCGAAATTATTTGAGTAGATTTTCATAAGTATTCATCCTAAAAAGTTATTTATTATGAAAAGCATTTTAAAAATAATTAAAGCAACTTTTTTAGGAGGAATCCTGTTTTTAGCACCTTTAGTTGTATTGCTTATTATTCTTGAAAAAGGATATGGCATAATTCAAAAAGTCACACTTCCACTTGTAAATTTCCTGCCGAGAGTACACGTTTTAGGAATTGCAATTCAGGAACTTGTTGGAACCATAATCTTAATTCTTATTTGTTTTACAGCGGGTTTACTGGCCAGAACTGCCGGCGCAAAAAAACTGATTCATAAATTAGAAAACGGAATTTTAAGTTTTGTTCCCGGATATTCTTTTATGAAAAACATGAATGAAAATATTATGGGACTTGAATCGAAACAAGATTTAAAAGTAATTTTAGTTCCTACAGATGCCGGCTGGCAATTTGCCTTTTTGATAGAACAAATAAATGAAAACAACTTTACTGTTTTTATTCCGGATGCACCAAATCCGTGGAGTGGTTCTGTTTGTTTTGTAGAAAAGAAAGACATTAAAGAAATTGACATGACACAAAAAGAAGCTTTGGCCTGCATTCGAAAATTAGGTTTTGGCTCTAAAGAATTGTTAAAAAACAAACTCTAAATTTCAGGTTTCAAAAATATCCTTTAACTTCCCTTAATCTAATCCAACACCACAATAATTTATGTTAAGCAGACAGCACAAACTTTTAGTAATGAAAATTGTTAGTTTGTTTTCTGTGGTACGCGGCTACAATATTCCTATTATTGTTCTAGCCCAATATTTATCAGCGATTTTTATTTTGGCTCCCGAAAAAAGAGCGTTGGATATCTTGCTGGATTTTTATTTATTTTTGATTGTATTTGCTTCGGCGATTACGATTGCTTCAGGTTATATTATCAATAATTTTTACGATAGTCAGAAAGATTTAATTAATCGTCCTAACAAATCTATGCTGGATCGATTGGTGAGTCAGAAAACAAAATTGACGGTTTATTTCAGTTTAAATTTCCTGGCGGTTTTAATGGCTTCGATTGTTTCCTGGCGCGCTTTTTTATTCTTTTCTGCTTATATTTTCCTGATTTGGTTTTACTCTCATAAAATAAAAAAATATCCAATTGTAGGGAATTTGACTGCCGCATTTATGGCTGTAATTCCGTTTTTTGCAATTTTACTGTATTTCTACAATTCCATTTCTTTTGAAGAAATTGAGAATCACAGAAGTCATTTTGCAGTAATTTCGGCACACGCCATGTTTTTGTTTTTATTGCTTTTGATTCGGGAAATGATAAAGGATTTGGAGAATTTGAAAGGGGATTTGGCCAATGATTATCATACTATTCCAATTACATATAACGAAAAAGTTTCAAAACAAATTATTACGGTTTTGACGTTTTTAACGATAATTCCTGTTTATATTTTGGTGAATATTTATGATGTTGGTTATATGGATATTTACTTTTATGTGTGTTTTCTAGTTTTGCTTTTCTTTCTAATTTATTTATGGAGATCGAATTCTAAAGAGCAATTTTTGTTACTGCATAATGTATTGAAATTTTTGATTGTTTCGGGAGTTTTTTGCATTGTTTTGATTAATCCGAGTGTTTTGTGGCATGGTCGTCAATTGATTTCTAGATTTTAGATTGGGCCGCTGATTTTACGGGTTCAACGGGTTTTCGCTGGTTATTTTATTTCATGTATATTTTCTCTTTGTGAATCTCTGCGCTTGACTTTGAGAAGCTTTGTGAAATAACTAAATGTTTAAAAAAAGCCGATTGTTTAAATTTTAGCCCCGATTGAAGTGGAAATCCTTTTATGGCGGGGTTCGCCATAAAAGATTGTAACGAAAAGCGGGAAACCATGTTTAAAAAAAGCCAATTGTGATGCTTCAGATTATCTTAAAATTGAAAGCTATCAATCTAAGAACATTGAACTTAAGATTTATTAGCAGGAAAAAACTATCTTTGCACAAATTACAGAATTTATGAACAATAAGGAAGGCAATAATAAAAGAGGCGGATCGAGACCAAATAGCTCAAGATCAAACTCAAGCAAGCCAAAACCTCCTATGGCTAAGCGTGCGCAAGGGCCTAAAAAAGTGAAACCTGAAGTTAAGGCAGCGCAGGAAGCAGCAGCTGAAAAAATTAGAAAACAAAATCAGCCGGCAAAGAGACAAAAGGCTTCTGACGAAATTCGTTTGAACAAATATATCTCAAATTCTGGGGTTTGTTCTCGTCGTGATGCTGATATATATATTCAGTCTGGAAACGTGAAAGTAAATGGCGTTCCGGTTACTGAAATGGGTTATTTAGTTAAATTGAATGATGTTGTAAACTTTGACGGCGTTGTTTTAACTCCTGAAAAGAAAGAATATATCTTACTAAACAAGCCTAAAAACTTTACAACTGCACTTGACGAAGGTCAGGAATATCGTAACGTTCTGGAACTAGTACGCGGTTCTACCAATGCAAAAATTGCAGCAGTGGGAAGAATGGACAAAAATACAACTGGTTTGTTATTGTTTACTAACGATACTGATATGATTCGTAAGTTTACGTTACCGAATCAGAAATCGTCTAAAATTTATCAGGTTTCTTTAGATAAGAACTTGAAATTTGAGGATTTAGAAAAAATCAGCAAAGGCTTAGTTCTTGATGGACATCGTGTGTTTGTTGAAGAAGTCAGCTATATTGAAAAAGAAGCAAAAAGTGAAGTTGGCCTTAAACTAAAATCATCTAATGTAAAAGTGGTTCGTGCTATTTTTGAACACTTCAACTATGATGTTTTACGTATTGACCGCGTTGCTTTTGCTGGCTTAACTAAGAAGAACCTTCCTAGAGGAAACTGGCGCTTTTTGACAGATCAAGAAGTTATTAATTTGAAAAATTCGTAGAGACTAAACTTTCAAATTAAACATCAAATACATTTGAATCCTGTTTTACTTTGTAAAATGGGATTTTTTTTATTCAGAAACTAAAAAAGTTATGTCCGAAAAGTGTAAAGATTGATCTTCCGATGTTTTGATTTTTATCTTCAACAGTCTCGTAACATGAAAATCCTAAGATGATTTTGATTCCTGGCTGAATGCTGTTTAAGATGTCTCTTTTTTGTTCTTCTAACAGTAATTTTAAACTGTCAAGTAATTGGATATTATTTTTAAGATAAGAGACTACAAGTAGCGCAGAGAAGTTAAGTATTTCGCGGGCAGTTTCACTTTTGATGCCGACTTCGTTTGAAATCATTTCAGAAATTCTGCCTTTTTTATTGTTGAAGATTTCTTTTAAGAGTGCATTTCCTTCTAAACGATAACAGTCGTCGACTGATAAAATTCTGCCTGAAGTAAAATCGACTTCCTGGTAAAATCCGGAATTATCTTCAATTAAAGAAACCATTTCTTTGTAAAATCCTGATTCTTCAGCCTTATTGTAGAGACCCATTAAAACTGTACCAATCGAAACATCAATTCCCTTTATCAGGAGTGCATCATTTTCAAAATAAAATTTGTTTAGTTTTGAAACAACGTTAGAAGAAATAAAACGTCTAAGCTCAATTTGTAGGTTTGGGGTCATACTCATAACTTATTAAATAATAATTTATACTCATTCAAAATAATCGATAAAGTGGGGCTTTTTATCGTTTATCAGGATAAAAATATAAAATATTTTAACATATCCAAAAAATAAGTGGAGAATTTACACGTTAGATTGTTAGGTCTTTAACAGAAAAAACGCTGAATACCAGTAAATATAACCTTTTCGTAATCAAAGCAAACTGAAATATTTTCTTAAAAAATTTCAAATTTTTCTTAAAAAAAATAAAAAATAAGAAAAAAGCTAACTATTTGTTATATAATTAAAACAATATGTTTCGATATTCCCATGTTGTATGTAGAAAAATTCCGAAGTATATAATGCAGAATAAGAAATTTATAAAACTCGACGCGAGAAAACCAAGAAGAGATCCTGTTGCGGCTTTAATGGCACGTTTATGATTTGTTGAGTCGTAAATTAATTCACCAGCTAACGCCCCAACAAATGGCCCAATTATAACCCCAAAAGGTATTGGAGCAAGAATCCCAACAATTAACCCAATATTTGTTCCCCATACGCCGTAGGAACTTCCGCCAAATTTTTTGGTGCCTTTCGCCGGAATTATATAATCTAAAACTGTAATGATTATAGTGAGTACAAGTGTGATTCCTAAAAGCCAGTAATTATTTTCGACTGCTTTTGTTAAATATAACAGCAGTAAGCCTACCCAGCAGCTTGAAAGACCGGGTAAAACAGGTAAAAAACTGCCTAAAATACCCACAATCATACATACAAAACCTAACGTAAATAATAGTAAATCCATATATTTTTGTAATTTTGCCCTTACAAACTTTTATAAAAATTAAAAATGCGCCCTTATTTGCAATTTATTCTATTGTTGTCTTTGATTTTTTCAATCAATACAACATACGCGCAAACCAAAAAACTTTCCATCGACGATCAATTACTGCAAGACAGTATTTATAAAAGCAACAAGAAGAAGATCTTAAACTTTTCTATGAAAGAATTTGATACTCTTTTCTTTGAATTTTTTACCCGAAAAAATGATCCGGATGTTCTTTTAACCAAAACCGAATTTTACAATTATACGGTTCAAATTGCAGCCTTTTCTGACCGTCTCGCAAAATTATATCCTGACCAAAAGGAAGTTGCTGCGCAAAACAAAGAACATTGGCTTTCAGAAAGGTATGAAGATTATTTAGAATACAAAGGTTCTCAAAAAAAATAATCGTATTTTTATACTTCAGTTCAATTTATCCAATTCAACATCAAAGCCTTGAAGCAGTTTTTTTCTATTTTTATTATTTTACTATTTTTCAGTTCTTGTCAATATTTTGAGAAGAAGGTTCCTTCTGAAAAAGAATTACTGCAAAAGGAATTAAAATCTATAAATTGGAAAGAGGTTGACGAATACCCAACAGTTGCTGAATGTGAAACAATCAACGATAAAAAGCTGCGTCAAAAGTGTTTTTTTGATGTGATGTCTCAGCTTATTCAGGAAAAACTAAAGGTTGATAGTTTATCGATTCTATATCCTGATCTTGATACTATACAAGTAAAAGTGACTGTTTTTCCTAACTCAAAAATGAAATTCGAGCCTGAATTTCAAAAAGATTCTGTTGCTTACGACACTATTAGAATTGACAGTATCCTGCATGCGCGTTTAGTTGATTTCCCTAAAGTAAATCCGGCTATAAAACGCGGTCTTCCGGTAAAAACACAGTTTACTCTGCCTGTAATTATTAAGGCAAAAGAATAGCTTTTTTTTTCACCATATAAGTGATTTAAGTTCATTTAAAACTTGGTGTAGAATTTTACTTAAAAAACAAAAACATACTTGTATTTGTTTTTAACTTTAATCTCTTATATAACTTATATGGTTTAACCTATTTTACAAAGCGTCGGTCTTTCCATTCGTAAGAACCAAATAAACTGTATAAAGCTACAATTGAGCTAAAAAAAGGATAAAGCAAACTACTTATTAAAAGGCTTTTGATTCTGGTTTTGGTCAAAAATTTATTGGTTTTATAGAGCAGAATAAAGTCGGTTGTGAACTTTAAAAAAGCAAATAACACAAAGAACGGATAAGGAAAAACCCCGAAAAGGAGTAAAAGAAAACCTATTACAAAACTCAAATTTTCGAAGAAAACAATTATTCCTAAAAACTTTCCAAATGTGCTTTTGTATGAACTTGTTTTTGCCGCCCAGCGAACTCTTTGGTAGAATAAAGATTTCCAAGTTTCGGTTGGTTTTGTTATTACAATTGCTTCTTCAGATTTTAAATAATGAACTTCATTTGGGAATTTTTCAATGGCTTTTTGCAGTAAAAAAACATCATCCCCGCTGGCAATCTTATCATTTCCATCAAAACCATTTAAGTTTTCAAACAATGTTTTTGTGTAGGCAAAATTTGCTCCGTTGCACATAAAACCTTTTCCTAAACCAAAACTGCCAATTGTTGCGCCTTGTAAACTGGTTAAATCTAATTGTTGAAAATGATGCAGAAATGAATTTTCACATTCATACGAAACAGCACCAGCAAGCATTAAAACTTTATTTTCCTGAATATAATTATCAAAAGTCAAAAGCCAGTTTTCCGGAACAATACAATCGGCATCTGTTGTAATTACCCAATTGGTTTTTACGTGCTGCATCGCTGTTGTAATGGCATCTTTTTTTGGAGAATTTGATACCCGAATATTGTCAATTACTGAAACCTGAAACCTGAAACCTGAAACTTGAAATTTCTCTTTAGAACTATCATCAACTAAAATTACTTCAAATAAATCTGTTGGATAATTTAAGTTTGAGAAGCTATTTAAGAGAATAGGAAGATTCTCGGCTTCGTTTCGAAACGGAACTATAATTGTAAAACTCGTCTTTGGACTTAAACCTTTATTTTGATAGTTTTTCACTTTAAAAAAACCTTGAATAAGCGAACCGATACTTATTATATAAATGGTCAATATTTCGAATAACCCGAAAATCATTCTGCGCTTTTAGTTTTAAAATTCAGCACAAAATAACTTCCTAAAACTACTGGCAAAACAACGTTTAAAAACCACATTAATGTGCTTATAAAAACTACTATCCATTCGTTTACGCCCAGAATTCCGAAGAAATAAATGGCCACGCTTCCTTTTACTGCAAAGTCTAAAAACTGAAATGTTGGCAAAGATGAAGCTAAAAAATATACCGATGTAACTGCTGCCATTAAAGTTAAATAAGGCAAATCGACATCAAAAGCTAAAAACAAAAAATAATATTGATGCGAGAAAACTAAATATCGTAAAACCCCTAAAAGAATATTTTTTTGATGAATAGGTTTCGGAATTTCATTGATTTTATGAATCAATTTTTCAATTGAATAACCTTTGATCTTGATTTTTTTCAGAGAAAACAAAACAATCAAAATCACAATAAATCCTCCAAACAAAATGGCAACCGTTTTTGATGTAATAACATTGTATTGTGCATTGAAATACATCAATCCAAATATTCCGAAAATAACGGTCAAAATCATCTGGATTCCGTTGCAGATTAAGTTCAGAAAAACTACTTTTTTTGCTTCACTTTTTGGATAATACAATGCTTTTCCGGCGTACTCTCCTACTCCGTTTGGTGTAAAAATTCCGGCGGTTAACGCAGCTAAAACCTGCTTTGTGGCTTCATAACCTGAAATTTCATGAATTACTTTGGCAAGATTCTGCCATTTTAAAATCTCAAAATAACGATTCAAAACACTCAAAAGCAATATGAATGAAATACCTAAAACGGATTGATTTTTTTTAAACAAAGTAATAAACTTCTGCCAGTCGAGTTTATCGTTATTTGCGAGCTGATCGTAAATAAAATAAAATGCGCCGCCTACAATCAAAAGTTTGACTAGAAGAACAAGGAATTGCTTAGCTTTGTGAGGAATTGAAATCATGCCGCAAAAGTAAGCAAAAGTATTGCGAAAATGCTATTTCACAAAGATTCACGAAGAAATCACAAAGAAACACGGAGACAACAAAATCTTTGTGAATCTCTGTGATAACTTGGCGAGACTTTGTGTAACCCAACAAAGAATGACAAAAGAACGCATCATATTAGGTATTGACCCCGGAACCACAATTATGGGTTTTGGATTGATCAGGGTCATCAACAAAAAAATGGAATTTTTGCAGTTAAACGAATTGCAATTATCCAAATACGATAATCATTACCAAAAACTGAAAATCATTTTTGAAAGAACCATCGAATTAATTGAAACGCATCATCCCGATGAAATTGCGATTGAAGCGCCTTTCTTTGGGAAAAACGTACAATCGATGTTGAAGTTGGGCCGCGCACAAGGCGTTGCAATGGCCGCAGGACTTTCAAGAGATATTCCAATTACGGAATACGAACCAAAAAAAATAAAAATGGCAATTACCGGCAACGGAAATGCGAGTAAAGAGCAGGTTGCAAAAATGCTGCAGCAACTTTTAGGCTTAAAAGAATTACCCAAAAACCTCGATTCAACAGATGGTTTGGCGGCTGCGGTTTGTCATTTCTTTAATTCAGGAAAAATTGTGGCTGGAAAAAGTTATACTGGCTGGGATGCTTTTGTAAAGCAAAATGAGGATAAGATTAGAAAATAGTGATCAGTAGTCAGTTTTTTAGTGGTCAGATTTGGTATTCAGTGTACAGGTTTTTAGTATTCAGTTATTAAGTATAAAGAATGTTTTACGTAATTTTCTTACATAAATTTCGTTTTGAGTAAAAAACATAATGAGATTTCAAGATTTAATAGCTTACAAAAAGTCTTTTTCTTTAGCAATGAAGATATTTAATATTACAAAGCAATTTCCAAAAGAGGAAACTTATTCATTAACAGATCAAATTAGACGTTCATCTAGAAGTGTTCCAGTTACTATTGCCGAAGCTTACAGAAAACGCATTTACCCAAAACATTTTTACAGTAAATTAACTGACTCTGATGGCGAAAATTCTGAAACACAAGTTTGGCTTGAATTTGCTCTAGCTTGTAAATATATTTCAAACGAATCCTATAATGAACTTTTATCCGAAAGTATTGAAATAGGTAAATTATTAAATTATATGCTTTTAAACCCAGAAAAGTTTGGAGTCAGAAAAGAGTGATCAGTATTTGAAAACTAATTACTAGCCCTGAACACTGAATACTAAAATCTGTACACTAAAAACCTGAACACTGAACACTAAAAAATGAGCGGTATCTACATCCATATTCCATTTTGCAAGCAGGCTTGCCATTATTGCGACTTTCATTTTTCGACTTCGATGAAAAAGAAAGACGAAATGGTTTTGGCTTTAGCCAAAGAAATTGCTATGCGCAAAAATGAAAGTGACAACGAAATAGAAACCATTTATTTTGGAGGCGGAACACCTTCTGTATTATCAAATGACGAAATCAACTTTTTAATTTCAGAGGTTTATAAAAATTATACCGTTTCAGAAAATCCGGAAATTACATTGGAAGCAAATCCTGATGATCTATCTGCCGAACGAATTTTAGAATTATCTAAAAGTCCAATAAATAGATTAAGTATTGGAATTCAGTCTTTTTATGAAGAAGATTTGAAGATGATGAATCGCGCTCATAATTCGGCGGAAGCCAAAAAATGCTTGGAAGAAGCGACAAAGTATTTTGATAATATTTCGCTTGACTTGATTTACGGAATTCCGGGAATGAGCGATGAAATGTGGAAACAAAATATCGAAACGGCTTTGAGTTTTGGTATTCCGCATATTTCTAGTTATGCTTTAACGGTTGAACCAAAAACGGCTTTGAGCAAATTAATTCAAACCGGAAAAATTGCTGAACCTCAAGACGAAGCGGCTTCGAATCATTTTATGATTTTGGTTGAAACGCTTCAAAAAAATGGTTTTATTCATTACGAATTATCCAATTTTGGGAAAGAAAATTATTTCTCCAAAAACAATTCGGCTTATTGGCTGGGAAAAAAATATATCGGAATCGGACCTTCAGCTCATAGTTATGATGGTGAAAAAAGAGGATGGAATATTGCTAATAATTCATTGTATTTAAAATCAATTCAAAACGATGAACTCCCAATTGAAACGGAAATTTTGACTGTTTCAGATCGTTATAATGAATATATTATGACAGGATTACGAACGATTTGGGGCGTTTCTTTAGAAAGAATTGAAAATGAATTTGGTTTGGAATATTTGAATTATCTGAAAAAACAATCTCAAAAATTCTTAAACGACGATTTGCTTTCAATCGAAAATAACATTCTAAAACCAACTCCAAAAGGAAAATTTTTAACAGATGGAATTGCAAGTGATCTGTTTTATTTAAATTTGGAAGAATAAAATTAGCCTCGAAGGCACAAAGACGCAAATTAATTAAACTTTGTGACTTAGCGTCTTTGCGGCATAAAACTCAAATTTGTGCTAGCTAAAATCAACAACTTCGAAATCGACTTATCAAAACCTATTGATATCTCTATTCCATTAACTAATACAGACGAAAACCCAATTGCCTGGTACATCGAAAAACCAGTTATTGAACCAGTAGTTTTTGGCGATTGGATTGGTAAAGTTTCTGAAGGAAAATCATCAACAAATTTCAATAATATATTCTTTAATCCGCATGGGCATGGAACGCACACTGAGTGTTTGGGACATATTACAAATGATTTTTATAGTATTAATCAATCCCTTAAACAGTTTTTCTTTTTTGCTAAATTGATTACGGTTGAGCCAGAGAAAATTGGAGATGATTATATTATTACGAAAGAAAGCATTTCGACTTCGCTCAATGTGACACCTCAAAGCGCTTCGACTTCGCTCAGCGTGACAAACGAGGCTTTAATTATCAGAACGCTTCCAAATCAAAAAGATAAAAAATCAAGAAAATATTCGAACACAAATCCGCCTTATTTGTCTGAAGAAGCTGCGGTTTTCATCCGCGAAAGCGAAATTCAGCATTTACTAATCGATTTACCAAGTGTTGATAAAGAACATGACGAAGGTAAATTATTAGCACATAAAGCGTTTTGGAATGTAAAAGACACGCACAATCTAAATGCTGATGCACGATTAAATGCAACAATTACCGAAATGATTTATGTTCCAGATGAAATTGAAGATGGAGATTATATACTAAATCTTCAAATCGCTTCGTTTGATAATGACGCAAGCCCGAGCAAACCAATACTATATAAAATTTAAAGGTTGCCACGAATTTCACAAATTTTCACGAATTAATCCTGCTTTTTTTGCCACAGATTAAAGGATTAAAAATGATTAAATCTGTGTAAATCTTTTTAATCTGTGGCAAAATAAAAAAAGAAATTAGTGAAAATTCGTGAAATTCGTGGCAAAAAAAATCTAAAATCTGAACTCTAAAATCTAAAATTAAAATGATTAGTGTCTCAACAGATAAAACCAAACTTGACGTTCCGTTTATACAAAACTTTTTAAAAGATATTTATTGGGCGGCGGGACGAACTATTGAAGAAGTACAGACTACAATTGATGCTTCGATTTGCTTTGGAATCTATTTAAATGACAAACAAATTGGCTTTGCACGAGTGATTACAGATTATGTTGTTTTTGCTTATTTAATGGATGTTTTTATAACGGAAGAACATCGCGGAAAAGGATATTCGTCGATTTTAATTGAAACGATGATGAATGAACGGCAGCTTAAAGATATCAAAATTTGGCGATTGGCGACAAGCGACGCTCACTTTTTATACGAGAAATTCGGGTTTACAAAACTGAATCATCCTGAAAAAATGATGGAAAAAATAGTATGATGAACACAATTATTAAACTCGAAGAAACGGCTTTATTTATTCTCGGAATATTTCTTTTTAACCGTTTACATTACGACTGGTGGTGGTTTTTGGTTTTAATACTAGCTCCAGATTTGTCTATGATTGGATATGCTTTTGGCAACAAAACGGGTGCATTTCTCTATAACCTTTTTCACCATAAAGGAATTGCACTTTTAATTTATGCTTTAGGATATTATTTAAGTATTGAAAGCATTCAGTTAGCCGGAATTATTTTATTTTCACATTCGGCAATGGATCGTATTTTTGGTTACGGATTAAAATATGAAAAGGGTTTTAAATACACACATTTAGGTGAAATTGGTAAATAATAAATGATATGAATTTAGAAACGTTTTACGAATATTGTCTTTCAAAAAAAGGTGTGAGCGAACATTTCCCTTTTGATGAAGATACTTTGGTATTTAAAGTGGGCGGTAAAATGTTTGCTTTATCTTCCTTATCACAATGGGAAAAAAATGAGGCTTCGGTCAATTTAAAATGTGATCCAGACCACGCGCAGGAACTCAGAGCCGAATATGACGAGATAAAACCGGGATTTCATATGAGTAAAGTGCATTGGAATACGGTTGCATTAAACGGAAATCTTCCGGATAAATTTGTCAAAGAATTGATAGATCATTCGTATGAATTGGTTTTCAAAAGTTTGACAAAGAAAATTCAGAATGAAATTATTGACCCGAGGTAATTTTTTTACCGAACAGGCGGAGCAATTAGAAAATTAGGCATTACATTTGCACGGTAAGAAAAAAAACTTAGCAACTTAGTTACAACTTATACAACCATGAAAGAACAATTTAAAAAATTCCTAAACGAAGAACAAGATCCAAAAGCGATTGAAAAAATCACTTCAAAACTCAACGATTTATTGATGAAAGGTGAAGAAGTTGGATACATCGCAGTGCAAAAAAAGCCTGCAATTACTGTTTTTCCTGATAGTATTGTATTAACAAACAAACGTATCATTATCTGTAAACCTAAAAATTTAGGTCTTTCAATGGATTTTACAGATTATACTTGGGATGATATTGCAAGTACTTTTGTAAAAGAAAATATCTTAGGTTCTGAATTTTCATTTGGCACAAAAACAGATTTAGCTGTTTCTATTGATTATATTCCGAAAATTCAGGCTAGAAAAATTTATACTTACGCTAAAGAACAATTGGATTTATTGAAAAACCCAGTTTCTGCAGGAACGCCTGTTCAGGAAGTTGCTGAACCTGTTTTTGAAGAGGAAACAGAAGAAGTTGAAGAAGTTGAAACAGAAGAAGTAACAAACTTTGCTGAAATTTTACCAGCAGCGCCAATATATACTGAAACTTTTGAACCAATTCAGCCAGCGCAGCCTGCAACCGGAGATCGTAAATTAAGCGAATTATCTAAAGAAGAACTTTTTGACAAATTACAGAGTTACAAAAAACTTCTTGACAATGGTTTAATCATGCAGGGAGAATATGATGCTTATAAAAAAGAGATTTTAAGCTATATGTAGAATTAGTCTTAAAGTTGGAAAGTCGAAAGTCATAAAGTCTTTTCCTCCTAAATAATAAAAAGCCAGAAATAGAAAAATTCTATTTCTGGCTTTATCTTTTTAAGTCTGTACTTTGACTTTCGACTTTGGACTTTCCAACTTTCGACTTATAAAGTAGCTTTCTGTTTATCTAAAAAGTTATGCGATTGTAGTTCTAATAACTCCTTTGCATTTTTTCGCTGCAAATCATAAAGAGCCTTATCTTCGGCGATATCAGCGTATACTCTATCATGCATTTCTGCACTGGTTTTCATTAATAATTCACGTTGGTATTTATTCTGCTCCAAAGTAGCTTTCATCGCTGTTTCGGCTTCTTCTTGTTTAAAATCGAATTCCCCTTTTGGTGCTAATAATTTGGCTATAATTGGAGACGTTTCGATTGCCAGAAACAACAGCATTATAAAAAATGACGGAAGCCACGGTAATTTATTTAACGCATTTATACGCGCCATTAATCCGTCGAAACCTTCAATAATAGGCTGTGTCTGCGAAACTTTTTTATCTAAATCGGCTTGAAGTTGTTTGCCTGCTTTTTCTTTCTCGGCAATTTTAGCTTCGTTTGTCTTTTTCAGCGTTTCAAATTCTTTTAAGGACGCATCGTGCTTTTCACGTTTTTCTTTATAAACTGGGCCTTTTCCTAATTTCTTAGTTCCGGCAGTTCCTTCAGCTTCTGTAATATAAGTAGAATAAAGAGCGTTTACTTCTTTTTCTTTCTTTACAATATCTGCTTTTAAAGCTGCAATTTCAGCCTTATTTTTATCTAAATCTGTTTTGAAATACGTGCCAATTTGCTTTTTATTGGCCAATTCCATTTCGTTTTTCTCTTTCAATAAAACGGTATTGATTTCTTTTTCGAAGATTTTAATTTCCAAAGGTTTCGAAATTACAATTGCAATAATAATCGCTAAAAGAATACGCGGAGTCGCTTGCAGGAATTCATCCATAAAACGGTCTCTCTTTTTAATTGTAGAAACGATAAATCGGTCTAAATTAAAAATCAATAAACTCCATACAAACCCAAAAATTAAAGCCGGATAAATAGAGTCAAAAACGGTGAAAAGTGCATAAGCACTGGCTAAAAATGCCATTACAGCGGTAAAGAATACGGTGGCACCAATACCAACATATTTGGTTTGTTCGCCTTCTGAACATCCTTCTAATAAATCTCGGTCGGCACCGGAACAAAGGATAAAAAATTGTTTTAACATGATTGATGATTTTTGATTGTGATTGATAGGGCAAATTTAACGCCAAATTTTTAATTACGTTCAAAATATCAATTTGTTTTTAACTGCAAATCAATTATTTGAGACTTGAATGTTAGATAAACATTAATAAGAATAAGGAATAACTGACTAATCATAACACTATGTTAATTTTTTTAAAGGGTTTTAGTAATACAAAGAGTATAGTTTCGCAATGAATCAAACTAAACACACAATGAAAAAAATCAATTTATTATTAATGTTCTTATTTTTAGCCGTTTCGGGTTATGCGCAAAAAGCGATAATTTCCGGAAAAGTGCTGGATGCAGACGACAAACTTCCGCTGCCGGGAGCGATGGTCCAGATTGTTGGAGAAAACAAATACACGATTTCTGACTACAACGGCCGTTTTGAATTATTGAATATTAATGTTGGAACTTATAAAGTTGAAGTAAAATATATTGGATATACTTCTATAACTCATGAAATTACTGTTGAACAAGGTAAAAACAATGTTTTAGATTTTGCTCTTAAAACTTCTGGAACGGAGTTGAGTGAAGTTGTTGTTGGAGATATCTTAAAAGGTCAGGCAAAAGCACTGAATCAGCAAAAAAACAATAAAAACATCGGAAACGTAATTTCATCTGATCAAATGGGACGTTTTCCAGATGCTAACGTTGGAGACGCTTTAAAACGTGTTCCGGGTATTACAATGCAAAATGATCAGGGTGAGGCTCGTAATATTATTATTAGAGGTTTGGCTCCGTCTTTAAACTCGGTTACTTTAAATGGTGACAGAATTCCTTCTGCAGAAGGAGATAACAGAAACGTACAAATGGACTTAATTCCATCGGATATGATTTCGACTATTGAAGTAAATAAAACGTTGACTTCAGATATGGATGCTGATGCTATTGGAGGTTCTGTAAACTTAATTACAAGAGCAACTCCAAATGGAGAAAGAATTTCTGCAACTCTTGCGGGAGGTTATTTACCAATACGTGAACACGCAAGTTATACAGCAGGTTTTGTATACGGAAATCGTTTTTTCGATAATAAATTAGGTGCTGTTTTTAGCGGTTCTTATAACAATGTTGATTATGGATCTGATAACGTAGAAAACGAATGGGTAAAAGATGATTTTGGAAATGAATATCTACAAGCTTCAGAAATCAGAAAATATAATGTACAGCGTATTCGCCGCAGCGGATCTGTTGCTTTAGATTATAAATTTGACGAAAACAACACCATTTTTGCCAATGCAATTTACAACTGGAGAGACGATAGAGAAAACCGTTTTAGAACGACTTACGATGATATCGAACCAATTTATAATGGTGAACAAATTACAGGTTTTGAAGGTCGTGTAAAACGTGAAACTAAAGGCGGTATTGACAACAACCGTAACAAAAGCAGAAGATTAGAAGATCAAAGAGTTCAGAATTATTCTATTCGCGGAGAGCATTTAATCAACTCAAAATTAGATTTAGACTGGTCTGCAAACTATGCAAAAGCCAGAGAATACCGTCCGGGAGAGCGTTATATCGAATATCGTCAGACAGGTTTAGAAATGACTGAAAATTTTTCTGATTTAAAATTCCCATTGGTTACAACAACTGGTGAAGCTTTGGATCAATTTGAATTTGATTCGGTTTCTGAAAATACAGACGAAACAAGTGAGAGCGAATTTGGCGCAAAAGTTAATATCCGTTTTCCTTTTACTATTATTCCTGCTCAAAAAGGAAGATTGAGAACGGGTCTTAGACTTCGTTTGAAAGAAAAAGAAAGAAACAATACTTTCTTTACTTATGAGCCAATTAATGACGGAATGGATTTGTTATCTGAAATTTCGACAACTACTTTTGATGGGAAAAATTTCAATCCGGGAACTAAATATATACCGGGAACTTTTGCTTCGGCAAATTTCTTAGGAAATCTTGATTTAAATAATCCAGCTTTATTTGATAAAGAATCAGATCCTTCAGAATTTTTAGCGGTAAACTATAATGCAAAAGAAAGTATTTATGCAGCGTATGTAAGATGGGATCAGGATTTTAACGATAAACTTTCGATGGTTTTAGGTTTCCGTTTAGAGAATACTCATATTGATTATACAGGAAACAGAGTTTTAGATGAAGAAGAATTAGAGAGTAAAATCAACACGACAAACTCGTATACTAATTTAATGCCAAGCATTTCATTTCAATATAATGCTACAAAAGATTTAGTTTTAAGAGCTGCAGCAACTACCGCTTTAGCAAGACCAAATTATTATGCATTAGCACCTTATGTAAATAATATCGCTTCTGATAAAGAAATTACAGCCGGAAATCCGGATCTTGATGCAACATACTCATACAATTATGATTTCATGGCCGAGAATTATTTCAAATCTGTTGGTTTGATTTCCGGAGGTGTTTTCTACAAAAGATTAAATGATTTCATTTACAATTACAGTGATAATGAATACGACAGTGTAAAATTTGCAAATGATTTTCCTAATCAGACAAACCCAATTCCGGTTGGAGAAAACTGGTCATTTTTACAATCACGAAATGGTGATACAGTTGATGTTTACGGATTTGAAGTTGCTTTTCAACGTCAGTTAGATTTCCTTCCGGGCAAATTCTTAAAAGGTTTTGCTGTTTATTTAAACTATACTTATACAAAATCTAAAGCAAAAGGAATTGCCGATGAGGATGGAAACGAAAGAAAGGATATCAGCCTTCCGGGAACTACTCCTCATATGTTTAATGGATCATTATCTTGGGAAAACAAACGTTTCTCTGCAAGAATCTCAACCAACTTTACATCTGATTATTTAGATGAATTAGGTTCAGAATCGTATAAAGACAGTTATTATGACAAACAGTTTTTCTTAGATGCCAATGCTGCTTTCAAGATTACGCCAAAACTTCGTCTTTTTGCCGAAGCAAATAACTTAACGAATCAGCCATTGCGTTACTACCAAGGAATTGAAACGCATACGAAACAAGTAGAATATTACCAAGCCCGTTATAATTTCGGATTGAAATTAGACTTGTAATAATCCATTTATAAATTTCTTAAATTAGACAGGACTTTACCGTTCTGTCTAATTTCATTTAAAAATAAATACCTAATGAAAAACAAATCTATACTTGCTTTTTTATTTTTAAGCCTTTCATTTACAGCTTGTAAAGATGATAAATTAGCATCAATTCAACCAAATGCGGTAAAACCAACAGCCGTTACCGAAGCTTTGCCTCACGATACAGACGATCCTTCAATATGGATTAACCCAACCGATGCTACAAAAAGTATTATTGTGGGAACGGATAAAGATACAGACGGCGGTTTGTATGCTTTTGATTTAAATGGAAAAATCCTTAAAAAATCAATTGTTTTACAACGTCCAAATAATGTTGATATCGCTTACGGATTAATCATTGATGGAAAAAAAGTAGATATTGCGGTTACAACAGAACGCGAAACCAATAAAATTAGAATTTTCAGTTTACCTGATTTAGAACCAATTGATAATGGCGGAATTCCTGTTTTTGAAGGTGATGCCGAAAGAGATCCTATGGGAGTTTCTTTATACACACGCCCAAGTGATCAAAAGATTTTTGCTATTGTGGGAAGAAAAACGGGTCCAACAGGAAGTTATTTATGGCAGTATGAACTTTCTGGAAATGGAAAATTTGCTGCTGCAAAAGTGGTTCGTAAATTTGGAACTTACAGCGGTAAAAAAGAAATTGAAGCTATTGCTGTTGATAACGAATTAGGTTTTGTTTACTATTGCGATGAACAAGTCGGCATTAGAAAATACAAAGCTGATCCTGCTTTAAACGATAATAAAGAATTGGCTTTCTTTGGTCAAAAAGACTTTAAAGCAGATCATGAAGGAATTGCGATTTACAAAAAAACAGATTCTACAGGATATATTTTAGTTTCAAACCAACAGGCAAATTCTTTTATGGTTTATGCCAGAGAAGGCGCAAAAGGAAATCCAAACAAACATACTTTATTGGCAGAAGTTCCAACGTCAACAATTGAATGCGATGGTGCTGATGTTACAAGCGTAAACTTAGGTCCAAAATACAAAAATGGACTTTTCGTAGCCATGAGCAACGGAATGACGTTTCATTATTATGCGTGGGATTTGATCCAGAAACGTATTGATGAAGAGAAGAAATAGTTCTTTTTGTTTCAGGTTTCAAGTTTCAGGTTTTATCGAGACTCAAATTCGGTGTCACACTGAGCGAAGTCGAAGTGCTTTGCGGGGGCTTCGACTTCGCTCAGCCTGACAATCGTTTCGCTCAACCACAAACCTGAAACCTGAAACTTAAAACTAGAAACAAAAAAAAGCTGTTCATAACTGAACAGCTTTTTTAATTTGAATTAAATAATTCCTTTTATTCTGTAATCGGTGCGCCTGCTAAGATTTCAGCATTTGCAAATTCTTCAAATTTGGCAAAATTAGCTTTGAATTTCTGAGCTAATTCTAACGCTTTTTTATCGTATAAATCTTTGTCTTCCCATGTATTTCTAGGATTTAAAATTTCCTCTGGGACGTTAGGACAAGATTGTGGTTTTGCAATTCCAAATACTGCGTGATTTTTGTATTCTACATTATCTAGTTCACCGTTTAATGCAGCCGTAATCATAGCGCGAGTATATTTTAGTTTCATACGGCTTCCTGTTCCGTATGCACCGCCAGTCCAACCTGTGTTGATTAACCAAACTTTTACATCAGCATCTTTCATTTTTTTGCTTAACATTTCAGCATATTTTGTTGGATGTAAAGGCATGAAAGGCGCTCCAAAACAAGCAGAGAAATTAGGCTGTGGTTCTGTAACTCCAGCTTCTGTTCCCGCCACTTTTGCTGTATAACCCGAAATAAAATGGTAAGCAGCCTGCCCAGGAGTTAATCTTGAAATTGGAGGCAGAATTCCGAAAGAATCTGCTGTAAGGAAAAATATGTTTTTTGGGTTATGACCAATAGAACCCGGCTGAATATTGTCAATATGTGTTATTGGGTAACTTACACGAGTGTTTTGAGTGATTGAAACATCATCATAATCCACTTCTTTAGTTCCCGCTTTGAAAACCACATTTTCTAAAAGCGCACCTTTTTTGATTGCTCTGTAAATGTCTGGTTCATTTTCTTCTGTTAAGTTGATTACTTTAGCGTAACATCCGCCTTCGAAGTTGAAAACAGTATTTTCACCAGTCCATCCGTGTTCATCGTCTCCAATTAATTTACGTTCCGGATCTGCAGATAAAGTTGTTTTTCCAGTTCCGGATAATCCGAAGAAAATAGCTGTATCTCCGTTTTTACCAACATTGGCACTGCAATGCATTGGTAATGTATTTTCAAAAACCGGTAAAATGAAGTTTAAAGCAGAGAAAATTCCTTTTTTCATTTCTCCTGTATAACCCGTTCCGCCAATTAAAGCTACTTTTTTAGTAAAATCAAGAATAGCGAAGTTTGACTGACGTGTTCCGTCTACAGCAGGATCTGCCATAAAACTTGGAGCACAAACTACAGTCCATTCTGGAGTAAAGTTTGCCAATTCAGACTCTTCTGGTCTTAAGAACATATTGTAGCAAAACAAATTTGACCAGGCTGTTTCGGTTACAACACGAACGTTTAGTCTATAATTTGGATCTGAACACACGTAAGCATCACGAACAAAAACCTCTTTGTCTGATAAAAACTTGGTTACCTTATTATATAATTTCTCAAAAGCTTCTGGTGAAAAAGGAATATTTACATTTCCCCACCATACTTTATCTTCTGTAATGCTGTCTTTTACAATAAAACGATCTTGTGGAGAACGTCCTGTAAATTCACCTGTATTAATTGCCAAAGCACCTGTAGAGGCCTCAACACCTTGTCCTGACTGAACAGTTATGGCATGCAGTTCATCTGCTGATAACTGGTAACGAACCGTTGCATTTTCTATTCCTAATTCTTTTAACGAAATCGATTGCGCGAAAAGTGTGTTATTGTCCATAAATTTAATGTTGTGTTGTATGTTATTTTTTGGTGCAACAAAATATAATTTTACTTATTCTTAAACGTAAAGCTCAAGTTTGCAAATTGTTATATTTTTTATCAAAGAAGATAAAAAGCAATAAAAATTCACATAAGTAACGTTATATGTTAATTATGAGACAAAATTAAAGATTAATTTTTACACAGAATTTTTTTTTCTGGATTTTATGATTTTTTCTTCAAAATAGTAAGAAATAATACCGCCCAGCCAATAATTAATAAGAATCCGCCCAAAGGTGTTGCGAATACGATAATCTTAGAATCAAAAACTGTAAGACTTTTAGTAGCTAATAAATAAATAGATCCGCTAAAGAGAACAACACCTGCAACAACTAAATTATAGATTGCTTTTAAGGTTTTCTCAGTGATGTCTTTTCGGGTTGAAAGGAAAAGTAAAAAAAGAGCGTGGTACATTTGGTAACGAACACCAACTTCAAAAGTGTTTAACTCATCGACACCCAGATATTTCTTTAGTAAATGGGCTCCAAAAGCACCAAAAATAATGGCTAACATTCCTATAAAGGCTCCAGTTAAAACTATTCTTCTTTTCATATTTTCCAGACTTTTAATTTGAAACAAAAATACTTCATCCTATTCAATATTCATTTTAGTTTTTAAAATATTTCAGCTCTAAAATTGACTTTTTTGTTCGATTTACGAATTAAATAATTATCATTTTTCAAATTATATTTGTTATATTTATAACATTTTAATATGTTTGTGTTAAATATTAGAGTTATGAGAAGCGTTTTAATAATTGGAGCCGGCAGATCAGCATCTTCGCTGATTCGTTACTTACTTGCAAAATCAGAAACAGAAAACCTGCATCTTGTTGTTGCCGATTTGTCTTTGGCTTTAGCCGAGAAAAAAACACAAAAACATCCAAACGCAACTCCAATTGCTTTAGATATTTTTAATACAGAAGAAAGACGTGCTGCAATCGAAAAAGCTTCGATTGTAATTTCAATGCTTCCGGCACATTTGCATATCGAAATCGCAAAAGACTGTCTGCAGTTTAAAAAACATCTTGTAACAGCATCTTATATAAGTGATGCTATGCAGGCTCTTGATGAAGAAGCCAAAAAGAATAACCTGATTTTCATGAACGAAATTGGTCTTGATCCTGGAATCGACCATATGAGTGCCATGAAAGTTATTGACGAAATCACATCAAAAGGCGGTAATATTCTTTTGTTTGAATCGTTTTGCGGCGGTTTAGTCGCTCCCGAATCTGATAATAATTTATGGAATTATAAATTTACCTGGGCACCAAGAAATGTGGTTTTGGCCGGACAAGGCGGAGCTGCTAAATTTATTCAGGAAGGCACTTATAAATATATTCCGTATAGCGCATTATTTCGCCGGACAGAATTTCTTGAAGTCGAAGGTTACGGAAAATTTGAAGCCTACTCTAATCGCGATTCGCTAAAATACAGATCAATTTACGGACTTGATGATGTCCTGACTTTATATAGAGGAACAATTCGAAGAGTTGGTTTTTCCAAAGCATGGAATATGTTTGTACAATTGGGGATGACAGATGACAGTTATGTTATCGAAGATTCTGAAAACATGAGTTATCGTCAATTTATGAATTCATTTCTTCCTTATCATCCAACAGATTCGGTTGAAATTAAAACCCGTTTTATTCTTAAAATCGATCAGGACGATATTATGTGGGATAAACTTTTAGAATTGGATTTATTCAACCCAAACAAAAAAGTAAACCTGCCAAATGCTACTCCGGCTCAAATTTTAGAAAAAATCTTAACCGACAGCTGGGCTCTTGAACCAGAAGACAAAGATATGATCGTGATGTATCATAAATTTGGTTATGAACTAAACGGAGAGAAAAAGCAAATCGATTCAAAAATGGTTTGTATTGGCGACGATCAAACATATACCGCAATGGCAAAAACAGTTGGACTTCCGGTTGCAATGGCAACTTTGCTTATTTTAAATGGAAAAATTACAACTCCAGGCGTTCAGCTTCCGATAAAAAAAGAAGTTTATGAACCAATATTAAAGGAATTAGAAGAGTACGGCGTTATTTTTAACGAACAAGGCGTACCTTATTTTGGATACAATCCGGATTTATTTTAATCCAGATCTCACTTTTTATTTTTAGAATTTTTTTTAGTTTATTTTTCCGCTTTCAGAAAATCTGAAAGCGGATTTTTTTTGATTGTAAAAAAAAGATTTTATATACTTTTTAATTTCCAAAAATAGTTGGTGCAAAATCCATTCTCGGATAGGATGCTTTTATTACCTTATATTTTTTTGGTTCTTCATTATTTTCAATAGTTACAGGCAAACTATAAAGTACACGAACTGGCTTCCCCTTTTCAGTACCGGGTGTCCATGTTGGTGAAAGTTTTAAAACGCGAATTACCTCATCGCCTATTCCATAACCTAAATCTTTTAAAATTTTAAATTCTGAAAGCGAACCGTCTTTTTCTACCATAAATTCAAGATATGCTTTTCCTTCAATTTTATTTGCCGCTACTTCAGCTGGTGTTTTGAAATTGGCCCCTATGAATTTATAAAATGCTGTAATTCCGCCTGGAAATTCAGGTTTTTCTCCAATTGAATTTACAATTATATCGGCTGATTTTGCAACAGAATCATCTTCCGAAATTTTTCGGTTTTGCTCCGTCATTAATTCCTGGTTTTTATTTTTCGGAGTCACATCGCTTTTTTCTTTGTTTAAAACATCAGTCTTTTTAAAACGATTCGTTTCAAGAGCGTTATTATGAGTAACAGTTTTCATTTCTATTTTCGGTTCCTGTGCAACAGTTTTAAAACATAAAAAAACTATTAAAATCGTAAATATCGGAATAATAGCTATTTCTTTCAGAAAAGCCCTGTTCTTTGAAGTGTTTTTTGTCATCATAATTAATCTTTTTTTTGTTACTAAATAATTTAAATTACTGGCAAGAGAAATTGCTGGGCTTCCATTTCCTTTTTCTAAAAGTAGTTTTTGATAAAATGGAACATTATTATATTCTTCTACTATTTGCTGATCGGCAAGAAATTCGTGATTTAACTGAATTGCTTTTTTATAAAATATAAAGAGTGGATTAAACCAGAAAATTGTTTTTAAAACCTCGACAAACAAAATATCAACAGTATGTTTTTGTGTAACATGAACTAATTCGTGCGTATACAATTCTTCCTCAATCTTTCGGTTTTTGTAATCCGCAGAATTAACAAAAATGTAATTTAAAAAAGTATGTGGAAGGATTTTTTCATCAACCAGAACCAATTTCGAATTCTTGAAGTTTATTGTTGTATTACTCTTGGATTTAGACATAATTACCCAAACATTTCTACCAAATCTAGCCGCTAATAAAAGCGTAACTAATCCATATGCACTCCATAAGAAAATCAATTTATAATCGATTTTTTCTTCATTTTGAAATTTAGTAATTGTCGCCGGATCAAAACTGATTTGATTCTTTACATTCAGTGGAATTTCTCTAACAATTTCAATTGAAATAAATGGAATCACTAACGAAATTACAATTGAAAAAATCAAAAAGAACCTATTAAACTGATGCATTTTCTCGCGCTCTAATATCAAATGATAAAAAACCAGAAAAACGCCTAAAGCAATCGTCGATTTTATAAAAAAGTCTATCATTTTTTCTTTTTTTGAATTTCTGAATCTATTATTTTTCTAAGATCTTCTAATTCCGAAGCCGATAAATTGGTTTCTGTCGTAAAAAAAGAAGCAAATTGTGAAGCCGAATTATTAAAAAAATTGCTTATTAAGCCGTTTACGTGTTTTGAGAAATAAGCCGTTTTCTTTACCAGCGGATAATATTCTCTCGAATTTCCAAATTCGTTGTAAGCAACAAATTTCTTATCGATCATTCGTTTCAAAAGCGTTGCAACAGTAGTTGTTGCCGGTTTTGGTTCAGGATACGCTTCGAGTAAATCTTTCATAAAAGCTTTTTCAAGCTTCCAAAGATGTTCCATTAATTGTTCTTCTGAGTTTGATAATTGCATTTTTTAAGGTTCTAAGTTGTTAGTTTTTTCTATATTTTGTTCTGAAATCAATTCCCCTTTCTCATAGTTTCTGATTCCTTTTAACTTTCCTTTATCCGAATAGAATTTCCATTTTCCGAAATAAAACCAATGTGTTTCAGTTAAATTAGTTTCTAGTTTAGTTTTCCCTTTTGATTCTAGTTTTCCGTTTTCGTAGTAAGTTTTTACAATACAAATTCCATTTTTATACTTCTCTGTTTTGTAAACTTTTCCATTAATATAAGTTTTCCACTTTTTTACCGGCTGATCACTTTTATAGTATTCATACGATTTATAATTCGTTCCGTCTTGCGAATAATTATCTATCCAAACACCCTCTTTTTTCTTATCAATTTTCTGATTAATTGGTTTGCTTTTACAACTCAAAAACATTAGTCCGCAAAAGAACAAGAAGAGAAGATTTTTCATATTTATTTTTGACTCTACAAATATAGATAACACTCTACAAATGTAGAGTTAAAATTTTAATACGCAAGTTTTTCTAAGAAAAATTTCTTTTAAGTCACATAAAAGCAAAGCTTTAAGGATATTTTTTTTAATTGCCTCCAGCTTTAGCTGGAGGTGTAAAAAGGAATACAAAAGAAAAGGCTTTAGCCAAATTTGTACTTCATTTATATAAACAACAATTATAATTTGGCTAAAGCCAATACCAATTTCTTCTCAAAACCTCCAGCTAAAGCTGGAGGCAATTGAAACAATCTTTGTCCCTTTGAATCTTTCCAAAAAAAATCCGCTCATTTCTGAACGGATTCTATATCTAAAAAAAACTTAGTGCCTTAGCGCCTTCGCGGCAAAAACACCTTATTTACTCAATTCCACAAAATACTTGTAAAACAACGGAATAGTCTCAATTCCTTTCAAGTAATTAAAGATTCCGAAATGCTCATTTGGTGAGTGAATTGCATCGCTATCCAAACCAAATCCCATCAAAATCGTTTTACTTTTTAATTCTTTCTCAAACAAAGCCACAATTGGAATACTTCCGCCAGAACGAACCGGAATTGCCGGAACTCCAAACGTTTCTGTATACGCTTTATTTGCCGCCTGATAACCAATACTGTCAATTGGCGTAACGTAACCTTGTCCACCGTGGTGAGGCGTCACTTTTACCGTAACTCCAGCCGGAGCAATACTTGTGAAATGTTTTGTAAAAAGCTCTGTAATCTCAACCCAATCCTGATTTGGAACCAAACGCATCGAGATTTTAGCAAAAGCTTTACTCGCAATAACCGTTTTAGCACCTTCGCCAGTATAACCGCCCCAGATTCCGTTTACGTCTAATGTCGGGCGGATTGAGTTGCGCTCGTTTGTTACATAACCTTTTTCACCGTAAACATCATTTAAGTTTAAAGCGTTTTTATATTTTTCTAAGCTAAAAGGCGCTTTTGCCATTTCAGCTCTTTCTTCTGCAGATAATTCCTGAACTTTATCGTAGAATCCCGGAATCGTAATATGATTGTTTTCGTCGTGAAGAGAAGCGATCATTTTTGCCAAAATATTAATTGGGTTCGCCACTGCTCCTCCGTATAAACCAGAATGCAAATCGCGGTTTGGACCTGTAACTTCAACCTCAACATAACTCAAACCTCTTAAACCTGTCGTGATCGACGGCTGTTGGTTAGAAATCATTCCCGTATCTGAAATTAAAATAACGTCGTTTTTCAGTTTTTCCTGATTGCGTTCTACGAACCAGGCCAAACTTGCCGAACCAACTTCTTCTTCACCTTCGATCATGAATTTTACGTTACAAGGCAAATTATTAGTTTGCACCATATATTCAAGCGCTTTTACATGCATGTACATTTGGCCTTTGTCGTCACATGCTCCACGTGCGAAAATTGCGCCTTCTGGATGAATATCTGTAGTTTTTATAACGGGTTCAAATGGTGGTGAAGTCCATAATTCTAATGGATCTGGCGGTTGAACATCATAGTGTCCGTAAACTAAAACTGTTGGAAGATTTGGGTCGATTATTTTTTCTCCATAAATAATTGGATAACCCGGAGTATCGCAAACTTCAACTAAATCGCAGCCTGCTTTTGATAAACTTTCTTTTACAGCCTCTGCTGTATCAATAACATCTTGTGAATATGCAGTGTCGGCACTTACCGACGGAATCTTTAATAATTCGATCAATTCATTGATAAACCGATCTTTATGTTGTTGAACGTAGGACTTAATATTTTCCATTTAAATAATTTTTATAGAAACCCAAAAGTACAAAAAAGAGAATTAATATTTTTTTTGAAATTTTTCTTTGAATATTCGAAAGTATGCTTATCTTTGCACCCACAATTACGCGGATATGGTGAAATTGGTAGACATGCCAGACTTAGGATCTGGTGCCGCAAGGCGTGTAGGTTCGAGTCCTATTATCCGCACTAAAAAAGCTTCTGAAAAATATTCAGAAGCTTTTTTGTTTTTGGGATATTTGGTCCTAATTTCAAAAAACTCTTCTTAAGAATTCTTTTCTATATTTGATAAATACAGAAACGTAATAAACTATTTGTATATTATTAATAAATTTATTTAGATTTCAAATAATTAACAACTATTAACCAAAAAACTTAATATCTTGAAAAAATTTAATCCTGAAGAAAAGCTAAAAAAAGCCAAATTAACTGAATCTGAAATTGAAAATTTTCATTCAGAATACTTAGAAAATAAATCAATTGTAGGTATTGATATTTATAAATATAGTGAATACAAAGAAAGTATTCAAGTATATGTTCCTGTTCTATTTAACTCCATTTATGATTTAACAATAAAAATGTGTTTAAAAAATGAACCTTTCTTTTTTAGCAATTACGGCAATAAACTAAGTGACTTCAAGGAAAACTTTATCAGTACAGGTGATGGTGGATTTCAAATTTTTGATAATCCATTTCAATCTTTACTTTTCTGTGGATATTTTGAGTTAAACGTGAGACGATTTAATTCCGGAAGTTATATCTCAACACTTAATAAGAATTTATTTTCAATTATAGATAGAATTGAATTAAGATATTGTTTAACTTATGATAAAATAATTTGTTATGACAATAATTTTTATGGGGCAGGAATTATAAATAATGCTAGAATTTTAGCAAAAGATAGCTTAAACAGACTCTTAATAGATCAAAATTCCTTGAGATGGTTTGAACATCATATAAATACCATTGAAAATCTGACAGTAATAACCTTAAATGATTTGTTAGAGATTTCTCTTTTTAAAGATCTTGATAAAAAACTAACATCTTTATTGTTTAAAAAATCTTATAACTACATTAAATCCTTAGATATACTTAAAATTGGAAACATTATTTCAAAAAATACCAATTTAAATATTTATAATTTGAAAATTCAATTTGAAATTGGCTTTGACAAAGAAAGAGGAATGTTCAAAAAAGAATATGCTAACTTTGTATTTACTGTTGGTAATTTAAATACCCAAGGCATAAATTAAAGGCTATAGAACAAAAAAAAATGGAAAGTTTCTATTACTTTAATAAAATCATACCACAAAGTACCTACAATATTGTCATTCTGAGGAACGAGGAATCGCACGCGTTGATCGACAAAGATTGTCGCTTTTCTTTGCGGAATTTCTTATGTGATTCCTTCGTTCCTCGGAATGACAAAAAATGACGATTATGATTGCGAAGATGGATTAAAATCCATCCCTACAATATAATTTGTTCCTTCGGAACGCTATATAAAATTCCGAAGGAATGATTTATTTTGTAGCAAGGGATTTCAATCCCTTGAAGATAAAGTAACCACAAAGATTGTCATTCCGAGGAACGAAGGAATCACACTTCTAAATCGATAAAGATTGTTTTACGTTTTGTAATTTCTGATGTGATTCCTTCGTTCCTCGGAATGACAAACTAAACCTAAAACCTTTCTTCATTCAACATCCAAATAAGGATCAAGAACTTCTGCCAATTTATTCAGCCAATAAAAATTATCATCGATATTATTTAATTCAGATTCTAAGGTTTCACAACCTCGCATGGAGCATAACGAAAGAGCGTAATTTACCTGTCGTATTGTTTTTGCTAAATCTTTTCGCCCGATGGAATTAATGAGAAAGTCTTTTATTCTTGTTTCAACTTCTTCTGAAAAATGATTTGTACTCATAATTTTATAATTTAAAATATTGCAAAAATCATCAGGAACATTTATTTTATATAGGCAAATATGCCTTCAACTCTAATTATTTTTTTCATATAGAAAATCAAATTTTCGGCTAAAGCCTTTCTCTTTCAAGTATAAAAAAACCTCCAGCTAAAGCAGGAGGCAATTCATTAATTGTTAGATTTGCTTATAAATGACAAGTCTCTAAACAAATGAAAATATCGAAGAAAAGAAAAATAGCATTGTTTTTAATTACATTATTATGCATTATAACTTTAATTAGTTATTTAAATTTCAGAGGTTTTCACGCTAAGTTCTACAACAAAACCGGAAAAGATCTTGATTCTTTGGTAATTGCTGGAACTTTGATTGGTGATTTGAAAAGTGACAATTCAACTAAAAGTATTGATTTTAAACAATTTGTCTTTGATGGTAATATACCCTATGAAATAATTAGCAGTAAAATAAAAAACAAAAAAGTAGAACAGCTAAATTGGAGCGATTGCGGAACAAATATAGAAGCACAAACTAAAGGATCTTATACTTTTGATATCAAAAAAGCACTAGACGAAAACGGAAACACTTGTTTATATTTGGTTGAGCATAACCAAAGAATCTTTTGGGAAAAATAAAAAACCTCCAGCTAAAGCAGGAGGCAATTTAAATTATGCTCATTTCTTTAAATGAACTTATATTTCTTATATGGTTTAAAATTTTAGCTGTTTAATAGTTCCAAAATTTTATCCACATTAATTTCACTATAATCATTAATATAAAAATCACATACAGGAAGCTGCTCTTTTGTATGCGTACTCAAAACACCAACCACTTTCATTCCTGCATTTAATCCTGCAGTAATTCCCGAAAAAGAATCTTCGAAAACCACACAATCCGACGGAGAAACCTCAACACGCTCTGCCGATTTTAAATAGACTTCGGGATTTGGTTTATGAAACGTAACGTCTTCGCTGGACATCATCGAATCCATTTTGTCTGTGATTTTTAAAGCGTTTGCAATCAAATCCAAATTCGCACGCGGCGCCGATGTTGCAACGGCTGTTTTAAATCCGCGAGATTTTAATTCGCTTAAAAAATCCAAATAATGCGGAATCGTATCGACTTTGTCTTTATAAATTTCACGAAACATTCCTTCTTTTTCGTCTTCGAGTTTTAGAAGTTCTTCTCCCGCAATTGGACGTTTGAAGAAATGTGTCATGATATAACTGTTATGTTTTCCGTACATATGTTCTTCAAATTCTTCATTGGTATAAGGAACATTATATTTATCGAAAAATGCCTCAAAAGCCTTCACATGATGCGGATTGGTGTGCGAAATCACGCCATCCATATCAAAAATTACACATTGCTGTTTCATTTTATATTTTTGTTTTTTAACGGTTGCAAGATAGGGTAATAAAGGGTTATTTCACAGAGATTCGCAGAGGTTTTCGCGGAGATTCGCTAAGAGTTTTTTTTGAATCTCGCAAAGTCGCAGAGGCCCAAAGTTTTTATTTTAAGTAATGATTACAAAGTACTGTTTGTCATTTCGAGGAACGAGAAATCGCACTCGGGAATCTACAAAGAGAATCGCCAATCTTTGTCGAGTTTCTAGTGCGATTTCTCGTTCCTCGAAATGACATAAAATGCGGAAAAACTTTGAACTTGAAACCTGAAACTTGAAACAAAAAATCTAGCCAATCCAAATCTTACTTTTAACCAAAGTCATTGTTTGTCTTAAATGCTGATTACACGCAATCAGAATAATCAAAACCACCAAACCATAACCTACAATCGTATAAATTTCCATATCGGCCAATAAAGTGGCTTGTTTGGCAACAGTTCCGAAGACTTTTTTCAGGGTCAAAGTATCCGCATTATCTGCAGAATATCCTTTTGCTATAAAACTTTTTGCTGTTGAAGCAATGGTTTGTTGTGCTTCGGGATTTTCTCCTGTAACAAACTGACTTAGTTTTAAAAAGTGTTTTTTATTTAAAAATACGGTCGCATTCTGCATCACGCAAAAACCAATTGTGCTTCCCCAAAAACGACCGGAAACCCCAACAATTCCCGAAGAAACCGCCATTTTTGCCGGAACCGAAGATGTCGTAAACAAGATTAACGGAACGAATAAAAATCCAACCCCAATGCCTTGTAAAAAATATGGAATAATAATATCTGACAAAGCCACATCGGGCACGAAAAGAAACGTAAACCAAAAATGAAACAACGCAATAAGCGAAAAACCAATTATAAAAATGATTTTGGTTGAAACGGATTTCATCAGGAAAAAAGCAGCTAAAATCAAGCCGATTACATTTCCTAATCCGTTAATGTATTGTACGCCCGCAACGCGCGACGGATCCCAATTCCAAATCGAAAACATCGCCGAATGACAAAGACTCAGCGTTGCTCTGCTTATATAAAAAAGGAAAAACAATAAAAACCCGATTCGGAGATTGGCATATTTGAAAACTTCAAAATCAAAGGTTGGTCTTTTTACCAAAAGTTCTTTAAAGATGAATAATCCGCCCGTAATCAAAGCAATTATTAACATTAAAACCATTTCAGAAGAATCAAACCAATATTTTTTCTCGGCATAAACAAAAAAGTAGGCACCACAAAGAATAGCAGTTAAAACCAAAAAATAACTCATCCAGTCGATTTGATACAACGGAATTTTCTTTGTGAGTCGGTGCCCACGAAAAGTAACTAAGATTAAAAAGACATTCAAAACCTGCAATCCGCCCGAAACATACAGCATGTATTTCCAATCGTAATGATCCAGAAACCAAACCGCAATATTCATAATAAAAGGCGTCGACAATAACAGCGAACCGTAATAAAACGAAAACCCAATTATAATGGCATTTTTAGAATTAAACTGCTCAATCAATAATTGCCGGATTGTAATTACCGGAAGCGCCATTAAAATTCCCTCGGCAATTCTCAACATTAAAAAAAGATAAAAATGGGTAATATACGCCGATGAAACAATCGTAATCCCAATTAAGGAATAAACCGCCATGAGGTAATTTTTTGCAGGGAAAAAACTCGAAAATCGACTTTCGATCAAAATCGTTGCCAGCAAAGTTCCGTACGTAACGCACATTGCAAACTGCAAATCTTCGGGCTCAATGTCCAGAAAACTTGCTGCGTAGGTTACATTTGAAGTATAAACTCCCAATAAAATCATGGAATGCAAAAGGCAGACAAACAAAATAATAATGATTGTCCATTTTGGAACCCAGGATTTAAAAATACTTTTATCTTCCATTTTAGTGCGCTGCAATCACAGTGATATTCATTCCCGCTCTTAAAAAATCAGTTTGTTTGTCGTTGTCTTTTAACTGAATTCTAACGGGAATTCTTTGTTCGATTTTCACGAAGTTTCCTGTTGCATTATCTGGAGGAAGCAATGAAAATCTTGCACCACTTGCTGGCGATAAAGAAGCAATTTTTCCAATGAAAGTTTTATCGCTCACGGCATCGGCTTTTATTTCAACATCCTGTCCAATGGTTAAATATTGCAATTGTGTTTCTTTAAAATTGGCTGTAATCCACTTTTCTTTGCTTACTATCGAAAGCAAAGATTGTCCTTCTTTTACTAATTGTCCCGGTTGTAACGTTCGTTTTCCAATCCAGCCGTTGTAAGGCGCTGTAATTATCGTGTACGAAAGAAATAATGCTGCATTATCTGCCAAAGCTTGTTTCGATGCAATATTCGTTTGTGTTGTCGGAACATTCGCTTCAGCAACAGAAGTACTTAAAGTGGCAGAATGAATTCTGTTTTTCATTTCCTCAAAATACGCCTGTGCCGATTCGTAATCCGCCTTAACTTTCTCTAATTGCTGCGAAGTTGCCGCTTCGTCTTTAACCAAAGCTTTATATCTTTCGTATTCCAGTTTTGTTTTCCAAAGATTCGATTTTGCACCTTCTAACTGCGATTCGTTAATAGCTGTTGCACTTGCTGTTGTAATCGCATTTTTTTGCGCCACAACGCTGTTTTGCTGCGCATTTTGAACATCGGCAAGAGCCACATTCAATTTCGATTTGTATTCACGATTGTCAATTACAACCAAAGTATCGCCTTTGTGCACAAACTGATTTTCGTTAAAACGAACTTCCTGCACATAACCCGTAATTCTCGACATAATTGGCGTTACATATTGCTCGACCTGCGCATCATTGGTTTCTTCATGATTTCTGTTGAATGCATAAAACCAAATTCCCAAAATAACACCGCTTACCACAAGTGCACACGCAATAACTGTTATCAATATATGAAACGTTCTGTTTCGTCTAGTTTCATTTTTTATCTTAACCATAAACTCTATATCTTTAATAATTCTCCCACCAGATTAATCCCGATAGCTATCGGGTCGGCGCTCTCTTCTTTTCTATTTCTCCCCCGGATTGAAATCCGGCGCTACAATATGAACCGTTCCTTCGGAACTGAAAATCTATATTCTTTACTCTATTCTCTTTCTTCTTGCCTCTTTCTTCTAAATCAAAATCAAACTCTGAGGCATAATCCCCGCCGTATGCAGCAGCTCGTAATGTTTTAAAACCGCATCCAATCGGGTAGAGATTTTGTTGTATTTCGCCTGAAGCAAAGCATTATCAGCATCAACCATTTCGGTAATTAAAACCAACTGGTTTAAGTATTTCAGTTTTACGATTCGGTAATTTTCATTGGCTAAATCCAAAGCTTTGTCAACCACCACAAACTTTTCAAGAATTTCCTGATATTGCGTATGTTCTTTGTATAGTTTGTCCTGAATTTCATCTTTAATGATTTCAGACTGCATTTGCTGCCATTCGATTTTTTTGTTTGCTTGTTCTATTTTCGTTTTGTTTTTATATAAAGCCGAAATATCAAAACGCGCTTCAATTCCCACTTGCCCTAAAGTGTACAAATACGGATTTGGCGGAAAAAATTTATAGTTAGGATAATAAAAACCATAATTTCCGAAGAAGTTTACTGTTGGCAGATAATTTCCTTTTACCAATTGCAATTCCGTTTTTTTGATATTTAATTCCTGACTTGCCATTCGCATTTCTTCGTTTTGCAAAGCTTTAGTCATATAAAAATCATACTGATCCAAACCATTCATTTCGTCCAGATTTGACGTTGTATCAATCGCGATTTCTTCGTTTTCCGGAATTTGAATTAAAGTTTTCAGATCGTGAAGCGCAATTTTTATGTTTTTGGAATTTGTAAGCGCATTTAGTTCACGATCCGAAAGTTGCAATTCGGCTCTAATGACTTCATTTTTTGTGACCGTTCCGTGTTTTTGAAGCGATTGTACCTCTTTCAATCGGCTTTTTTCTTCTTTTATATTTTCTTCAAAAATCTTTTGAAGCTCCATCATTTTATAAATCGAAAGATAATTAGCCACAACTTCTAGCTCGATATCATTTTCGGTCTTTTCTGTTTTTATTTTAGCAATTTCACTTTCCTGATTAGCAATTTTAATAGCGTTATTAATCTTATTACCCGCATAAATTGGCATTTTAAAAGTTGAATTCACTTGATAAATTTCTGGAATTGCCTTTGTTACTTCTTTACCATTTAAGAAACCGCTTCCTTTAAATTCGGTGATATTCGTAATTCTGGAATACTCGCCGTTTAACTCGATGTTTGGTAAACGGAGTTCTTTACTTTCTTTGATGTTTTGCTCTGAGAGCGTGATCTCCAATTGAGATCTAAGGATTTTTTTATTGTTTTCTTTTGCCAGTTTCACTGCTTCTTTTAATGAAACCGAATGAACTTCCTGCGCTTGTAAGCCATTGAATGCTAATACAATTAAGAATAACAGCAGGATTCTGGAAAAACAATCGTCTGTAGAATTTGTTGTTTTAAGGAACATGATAATAATTTATGCTGCAAAGTTCCTTCATTTTTCTGTTGACTGATAATTCTAAAAAGTCAATAACATATTCATTTCGGACAAATGTTAAAATCGTATTTCCCGAAAACGTTATATCAAAATACTGAAAAACAATTTATTATGAAATTAATTTGGCTTGAGATGTTTCACGCAGATTTAAAAGGATTTAAGCAGATACGCGCAGATTTTATTTTTTTCTATGCAAAATCAATAATTATTTAACACATAGAAACATAGGTTTATTTTAATTGGATAAAAGATTAAAAATAAATGACACATCATTTACACATAGCTCTATGTGCATTAATACAAAGTGAAACGCCTTTTTACGCAACGAAAAACTATGTTTCTATGTGTTAGAATTATCTGCCCGATCTGCTTAAATCCTTTTAAATCTGCATGAAAAAATAAATTACTTTGTTCTTTCCAAAATCTCTTCACCATTTAAGTAATTGGAAGGTCTTTGTCCTAAAATCTTGAAAAAGGTGTTGCTGAAAGTCGGAACACTATTGTAACCAACTTCTAGCGCTACCTCTTTTACCGAAAGTTTTCTTTCTAATAAAAGTTCGATAGCTTTTAGGATTCTGCGAATGGTATAATATTGAATGAAAGACATTTTGAGATCTTTTTGAAACAAGCGATACAAAGAGCGTTCGCTGTAACCAAATTCATGGGCAACATCAGCAAACAGAATCGTTTCTCCAAGATTATTTTCGATGTAACGCAAAATTTTCCCAAGTCGTTTGTCTTTTGGTTGTGGTAATTCTAAAGGTAAATTATTGGTGCAAATTTGAGGCAGAATCGCTTTTATCGCTTTGGCAATCGTAAAGTTTGAAGTTCCTTTTTTAAGATCGCCATTCCACCGATTGGTGAAAAGCATCATTTGCAGCAGTAAATTATTGACCGGATAAATTCCTTCTGCTTTATAAAAATCATCTTCGTCTTTTTCGACTGGAAAATAGAGATTTCGCATCATCACATGTTCTGACTTTGGTTCGATGCTGTGCTCTAAACCAGCAGGAATCCAAATAAAATGCCTTGCAGGCAAAAAGTAAGATTTCGTTTCGGTTGTCACAAAAACTACATCGCCTTCAGCATATAGCATTTGTGCTTTTTCATGTTTATGTATTGGAACAAACAATTCTCCCATTATATCATGATGACAATAAATGCTTTTTTTATTGGCATCTACTTTCTTAATATAATATTTGTCTACTTTAAAAGTTGATTGTTCCATTATTACGATTTCTTATTATAAAGATAAGAAAGAAATTTATCCGCAAAGCTCGCAAGGTAAAAGCACAATCCCGATAGCTATCGGGAGCAAAGCTTTATAAGCTTAAAAATTTAGCCACAGATTAAAGGATTAAAAGGATTTTAAAATCTGTGGCAATCTGAGTAATCTGTGGCTAAAAAACCTTTGCGAACTTTACGTAAATCTTATCGCCTTTGCGGTTAAATACAAAAAACAAAAAAGCCTTTCCGTTAAGAAAGGCTTCTTCCAATATTGCGGTCTGGACGGGACTCGAACCCGCGACCCCATGCGTGACAGGCATGTATTCTAACCAACTGAACTACCAAACCCACTGCTTTATTGTGAGTGCAAAAATACAACAGAACTTGGATTCTGCAAGGGTTTTTAGGAATAAAAATTGAGAAATTTTTAATTAACTAAATTCCAATATTTTAAAATTCAAGAACTAAACCAAAAAACAAGAACTTTCTTTCTTTTTAACCAAAATCCCGATAGTTTTCTTTCAAATAAAAATATTTGTCCTCTTATTACACATAGCCCGTGGTTTCAACCACGGGAAAAGGGATTGTGATTCTGATTGTATACCGTGGTTGAAACCACGGGCTATATTTAAGATCCAATTCAATAAACCATATAAACACAAAGTCCGCAAAGCTTAAAAAAACTTTGCGGACTTTGCGTAAATCTTAGTGTCTTTGCGGTTAAAAAACAAAACTCAAAAGTGTCTTAAATCAAAAAAGCCATCCACAAAAGTGGAAAGCTTTTCATTGGTCTAACTACTAAACCAGCTACGAGTTACAAAGTCGTAGCAAAACAACACAACTAATCTTAGATACCGTATTTGGGCAAAAAAGCCTTTCTGTTAAGAAAGGCTTCTCCCAATATTGCGGTCTGGACGGGACTCGAACCCGCGACCCCATGCGTGACAGGCATGTATTCTAACCAACTGAACTACCAAACCTCTGCGTTATTGCGGTTGCAAAGATAGTACAGAATTTCATTTCTGCAAGTGTTTTGATAAAAAAAATGAAATAAATTTTCAAATTCTTAGCCAAAGTTTTGTTTTTCAACTAAATATGTAGTCAATATTTTTTCAAAATTGTCGCCCACATTTACTGGAACGTACTTAATTTGGTTCTTCGCACAGGTTAAAGCCAGGTTTTTAAAGTAGGCTTCTACCCTTTTTTCATATTCAACTTTAACATTATCGGCAAAAATCGAAACTTCTTCACCTGATTCTAAGTCTATAAATTTTCTTGGTGCGTTGTCAAAATCAAATTTCAATTCCGTCTCATTATCAACCACATGAAACAAAACTACTTTGTGTTTGTTGTGTTTAAGATGCTGTAAAGCGTTAAAAAGCTTTTCATCGTCTTCGGCCTGAAACATATCGGTAAACAAAATAATCATCGAACGACGGTGCATTTTCTCTGCTATTTGATGCAGATATGTAATGGTATCGGTCATTTTTTTGACTTTTGGCTGCACTAATAGATCTTCCAGTTTATTCAAAAGCATTCTGTGGTGACGATCGCTTCCTTTCTCTGGAGCGTAATATTCGTATTTATCGGAGAAAACGCTTAAACCAACGGCATCGCGCTGTTTCTTTAAAATATTCATTAAAACTGCCGAAGCCAAAACTGCAAAACCAATCTTCTTTTCATAAAATGGCTGATTCGATTTTAGTTCAGGATAATGCATTGACGACGAATTATCTACAATTAAATGACAGCGTAAATTGGTTTCTTCCTCAAAACGTTTAGTGTATAAACGATCAGTTTTGGCAAATAATTTCCAATCGATATGTTTGGTGCTTTCGCCTGCGTTATAGACTTTATGTTCAGCAAATTCGGCTGAAAATCCATGAAACGGACTTTTATGCATTCCGGATATAAAACCTTCTACAACCTGATTTGCCAGCATTTCGAGATGCTGAAAACTTGAAACTTTCTCTATTTCCGATTCGATTTTCATTCGGTTTCTTTTTTAATATTTTGTGCTTTATAAAGCAAATCTGTGGCCTGAAATAATTTCCTTTTTAAAATAGGACTAAAATTAGGGTTTTCTTTTAAGAATCGCTGTACTTCATCAAAAGCAAATTTAGACGAATATTTTCCAACAGTATCTTCAAGCCAGTCTTTCGGGAAGAAAATATCTCCGGTACGCTGGATTTCATCAACCAAATCTAATGAAAATCTGATATACTTTTTAGCACTTTTCTGACGAAGCGGATGATGAATATTACTCAAACCAATCTCAACCCATGATTCTTTTTCACGGTTTTTTTCGTCTTTTAAAGATTCCATAAAAGTATTTCGAACCATTTCATCTTTTGATAATGACGGAAGCAGGAATTCAAATCGTTTTTGTTTATCAGGATTTGTAATGGTTGTTCTTGTTTTTTCTAAAATTTCATCGGCTTTTTCATGTTTAAAAATTGCCAGATTCATCGCCATATTCGTAAAATCGTCTTCGTTTAGTTTTAAACCCGGAATTACGATTTCTTTATTCCAAATCTGATATAATTTGGCTTTCGCCGAAGAGGAATACGCAGTAGAACTAAACAAACCAAATAAAGTCTTTTTGATATTAGCAGATGAATTTGTCTGCAAACGTGAATATAAAGTATAACTCAATAAAGTCTGCACTCTATCTTGTTGTTTTTGGGTTAAAAATCTCCAGTAAATCGTATTCAGATTATTGGATACAATTCGCAAAACCAATTCATTTTCTTCAAATTGAATTCCTTTAAAAAAACAATTAAAAGCTTCCTCTGGAGCAATATTTCCAATCAGCATATTTTCATACAAATTACTGTAGGCCGAAGCTCTTGCAACCTCATCTTTCAATGTTGAAATATAATCTAAATTGTTACCGTCAAGCGGAAAAACTCCATATCCAAAACCATTATAATTGTAAATAATTGTGTTTGGTTTTTCAAGTCCCGCAGCTTCTTTTAAAACAATGTTTTTGTCTTTGATGTTTACGTTTAAAACTTTCACATTATCATCATAAACTAAACCAATTTGAAAAACCTGAGGCCAGATATTATTCGATTCATCTTCGGCGTTTTGCTGAATTTCAAACTTTTTGATTTGGTTTTTAGAATCGTATTCTACTTTATCTGTAAAAATGGCTCTTCCTGATTTGTTTACCCAAACCTCACTCCATTTTTTCATGTCAAGCGGCGTTTCGGCATCAAGGATTTCTACAAGATTATTCCAGTCGGCGTTGTCGTTGGCGTATTTTTTAATGTATTTCTCGATTCCTTTTTGAAAGGCTTCTGCTCCCATCGAAGCTTCCAGTTGGCGCATCATAATTGGAGCTTTATTGTAAATAATGGCCCCGTAAAGTGATCCAGCATCTTTTAAATTTGCCAAATGCTGTTTTATCGGATGTGTACCCAAAGATCGGTCTTCCGCGAAAGCATTACTATAATGAGCAGTAAAAAACTGGAGATTATGATTGACTTTCGGAAAAATCGGGTTCATGATTTTATCGGCCATAAAATTGGCAAAAACTTCTTTCATCCAAACATCATCAAACCATTTCATGGTTACCAAATCACCAAACCACATGTGTGAGGTTTCGTGCGCGATAAGTTTTGCCCTATTTAATTTCTCACTGTCGGTTGCGCTATTATCCAGAAACAAAGTCGATTCCCGATATTGAATGGCGCCAACATGTTCCATTCCGCCGTATTGAAAAACCGGAATTGCGGCAAAATCTAACTTTTGAAACGGGAATTTATAATTGGTGTATTTTTCTAAAAAATCTAAAGATTGCTGATGAAGTTCAAAAATAGTATCGGTACTTGTTTTTATCTTTTCAGGATTATTTTCACGATACAGCATCGTCATTTCTAAACCTGGTTTTTGTGTTACGTTTTTGAATTTTCCGGCAACGAAAGAAAACAAATAAGTACTCATTTTATCTGATTCTCCGAAATTGTACGTTATGAAATCGGCTTTTTCGATTTTCTCTTTTACATTGGCTCCAGCCAAAACCAACCAATCTTTTGGAACTGAAAGACTCAGTTTATAAGTCGCTTTTATATCCGGCTGATCAAAACACGGGAATAATGTACTTGCACGATCAGGAACTAAAAGTGTATACAGAAATTCGTCATTTCGGTTTAAAGATAAATTGCCCGCAATGAAGGAAACAGAAACTGTATTTTTTCCTAAAACTAAAGCTGAAGGAGAAATTACAATATGACCTTTTTCATGAACAATTACAGTACTTTTTCCGTTTACTTCAACTGTTTTTATGTTTGACGTTTTCTCTTTAAAATCTAAAAGTAAAAGCTGGCTTAAATCAGACAAATTCAAATTGACTTTCAAATGAGAATTAATATTCTCCTCTTTCTGATTCGGAATCTCAAAAGACAATTCATATTGAATATCTGAAATCTGTTTTTTACGAAATTGGGCTAATTGCTCTGAAACTCCATTTTCTAAAAACAAACTTTCTTTTTCTTTAGATTGAGCAAAACCAATCGAAATCAACATAACAAAACAAAGAAAGCTGTATAGAATTTTCATTTTTTAGAGATATAAGATTCGTTAAAAATAAAAAAAGTTTGCCACGAATTGCACGAATTTTCACAAATTATAGTATTTGGAATCAATTGTATAATGTTAGACCTGACAGGTTTTTAAAACCTGTCAGGTCTAACATCAAATCTGAAATAGAAAAATTAGTGCAAATTTGTGGTAAAAAAAATTCAAGTATTTAGGCAATAAAAAAGGCCTGAAAAATTCAGGCCTTTTTTATATAAATCATAATCTTACGATTACAACAAAGCATCTAAGCTGTCAGCGTAGGTTTGTTTCGGAGCAACTCCTACTTGTTTTCCTACTACTTCACCGTTATGAAACACCAAAACGGTTGGTATGTTACGCACACCATATTTAGCAGCAAATTCCTGGTTAGCATCTACATCTACTTTACCAACCACAACTTTACCTGCATATTCATCACTTAATTGATCAATGATTGGACCAACCATTCTACATGGACCGCACCATGCTGCCCAGAAATCTACCATTACTGGTTTATCTGATTTTAAAACTACCTCGTCAAAAGTAGCATCTGTTATTGCTAATGCCATAATTATTTTTCTTTAAAGTTATTCTCAGTTTTTTGTCTCAGGAGACTTTTAATACTTGCAAAACTGAGGTACAAAGTTAAAAATTAAAAACAAATCATACACCATAAGCAAATTAGTTTTGATTATAAAAGTATCGTCAATAATTATATTGCCAAAAACCAAATTAATTATAAGCTTTACCTTACATTTGAAATTCGTCAATTTTATCTTATCTTTAATGGGCAGGAAATTCGTCAAAATGAACACAACATTACATAACGTAACAACATTTTTTCAATCGACAGGATTTAAAAAATACGCCAAACGATTTGGTATTTTTGTCGTTGTCTTAGTTGGAATACTTTTGCTGGCTTGCGGTGGATTAGCTTTATATTTCGACCAAAATAAAACAGAAATTATTGCAAAAATCAATACCAAAATTAATGAGAATATAAACGGAAAGTTTCATATTGGAGATTTTCAATATAAGTTTCTAACTGGTTTCCCTAATTTCACTTTAGCTTTAAAAGATGTCGAACTCAAAGACAATAAATGGAATACCCATCACCATACTTTACTAAAAGCACAGGAAATTGAAGCACGTTTAAATGTTTGGAATTTGCTGCGAAAAGAAATCAACATTCATAAAATCCTGATTAACGACGCCGATATTTATATTTATAAAACAGAAGACGGTTACACAAACTCTGATATTTTTAAACCAAAAAAGAAGAAATCGCCCGAAAATAAATCAAAACCCGAAACTACAATTGACGAAATCGACCTCAACGATGTTCATATTATTATCGATAATCAATTAGGAAATAAATTGTTTGATTTTGATGTTCATAATCTAAATTCAAAAGTAGATTATGACGGAGACGACTGGAATACCGATTTATTTCTAGACACTCAAATAAACAGTTTAGCTTTTAATACCGTTCACGGAAGTTTTGCCAAACAAAAAGAACTCAAAGGAACGCTGGCCGTTTCCTATCAAGCCGACAAACAAAAAATTGATGTTTCGACCAAAAACTTAAAAATTGGTTCTGATTCATTTGATATTGTGGCATATTTCAACGTTGGTAAAAACAATTCCCTTTTCGGAATCAATATTAATACGCGTATTTTATGGAGTAACGCTTCACATTTATTATCCGGAAATATTAGTTCGAAACTGAATCGGTTTGATTTGAAGAAACCAATTGATGTAAACTGCGATCTAAAAGGCGATTTAAATGTTCATGACGATCCTAAAATTGTGGTTCAGGCTGTAGCCAAAAACAATGAACTCAATATTCCCGACGGGCGAATTGACAAATGTAATTTCAGGGGAATTTTTACGAATAATTTCAAACCAAAAAACGGGTTTAACGATCCAAATTCGGCTGTTATTTTAACCCGATTTTCGGGAGAATATGAAAATATTCCACTTTCAATTCCGCAAGTTGTAATTAGTAATCTCGAAAAACCCATCGCAACGGGAATCGTAAGTTCTGATTTTGATATTGAAAAACTTAACGAAGTAAGCAACGAAAAATGGATTCATTTTGAAGAAGGCCACGCCAAAGCTAATTTGAAATTCCAGTTTGATATTGTCGATTTGTACATTAATAAACCCAGATTTATAGGAAGTGTTAATGTTGACAACGCTTCATTTCATTATATCCCGAAAAATGTTCACGCAGTAAAAACAAACATTCATCTTGATTTTACTGAGAAAGCTTTACTTATTAAGCAAATTGCTTACAAACACAAAAAGAATACGATTTTTGTAGAAGGAAAAATCGATAATTTCCTGAACTTATATTACGATGCACCCGAAAGTATGGTTGTAAACTGGAACATTTACTGCCCTAATATTGATCTCAAACAATTTCTTGGTGTTTTGGCAACTTCTCAAAAAAAGAAAACAGTTGCAAAAAACAATAAAAGAACAACAATTTCAAGTCATTTACGAAACGTTATCGAAAATTGCATTGTTGTAATTGATATTAAAGCAGATAATATCAATTATAATAAACTAACGGCAACAAATACAAGAGCTACAATCTCAATGTTGGATTCTAAACTAGTTATAAAAAATGGTTCGCTTCAAACTTCTGGTGGGAGCATTACTTTTAACAGCGAACTTTTACCAAGCGGAAAAAATTATGCTTTTAGTTCAAACGCTCAAGTAAACAGGGTTGATATTGCAAGTTTTTTAAGATCATTCAACAACTTCGGAATCAAATCTTTTAATCCAAATAACATTAAAGGAAGACTAACCAGCACTGCAAACGTAAGCGGATTTATCAATAGCAACGGTGAATTAATTACCAATTCAATGCACGGAAAACTCGATTTCAAAGTCAATCATGGAGCTTTAGTAAACTTTGAACCAATTGTAAAAGTGGGCAAATTTGCTTTTCCGTTTCGTGACGTCAAGAATATAACGTTCAGCGATTTATCCGGAAACCTCAACATGCGCGGCGAACAAATCGACGTAAATAATTTAACCATAAGTTCAAGTGTTTTAAACATCGATGTTGACGGAGTTTATTCTTTCGGACGAGGAACCAACCTCGCCTTAACAATTCCACTAAGAAATTCTAAAAATGACGCCAAACTCGCCACCAAAGCCGAACGCGATGCGGTTCGTGAACGTGGTATTGTGCTTCATTTACTTGCTGTTGATGATGGAGGAAAAATGAAGATTAAGTGGGGGAAGAAGGAGAAATGAAAAACAATTATGACATATTCTGAAAACAAAATAAAGGTTCTACGTTTCGAAGAGGAAAATGGTTTTTATACAACTCCTCAGCGAAGCCAGCTTATGTCAAAAATTAAATCAAAAGATACAAAACCAGAAATTCTCTTTAGAAAAGAATTATGGAAAGCTGGGTTAAGATATAGAAAACACAATAAAAAACTTCCTGGTAATCCAGACATTGTTAACCAAAAACACAAATTGGTCATTTTTATTGACGGTGAATTTTGGCATGGATATAATTGGTCAGAAAAGAAAACAAAAATAAAGACAAATCGAGAATTTTGGATACCAAAAATAGAGAGAAACATGCAACGTGATCAGGAAAACAAATTAAAGTTAGAAAATTTAGGTTATAAAGTTTTTCGCTTTTGGGAACATGAAATTAAGAAAGAAACTAAAAAATGTGTCGAGTTAGTTTTCTTGTATTTAAATGATCTTTAACGAATTAAAAAATGAAATATTTTTTGTTCCAATTTAGAACAAAAAATACGCTTAATTATGAGTTTTTTTCATTTATTTTTGTAACCATTGTATAACGTTAAACAACTTGGTTATGAGTGATTATATTTCATTGTCTGAAGCATCGGAACTATTAGGGAAAAGCAAAGAAACTTTGAGACGTTGGGATAATGAAGGTAAATTGAATGCTGTACGCGAACCTATGAGTAATTATAGAGTGTACAAAAAATCAGAAATTAATACTCTCTTTTCAAGTTTTATAGATGATGAAATACAAGAAACGATTTCCAATTATGCAGAACCAGAGCACAATTATACTGTTTTAGAGCTTTTTGCCGGAGCAGGTGGATTAGCAATAGGAATGGAAAAAGCTGGATTAAAATGCGTTGCTCTTAATGAAATCGATAAATGGGCATGTGAAACATTAAGAACTAACAGACCAAACTGGAATGTGTTAGAAGGAGATATAAAACAATTCAATTTTTCTGAATATCATAATAAAGTAGATGTTGTTACTGGTGGTTTTCCATGTCAGGCATTTAGTTATGCAGGTAAAAAACTCGGTTTAGCTGATGCTCGAGGAACATTGTTTTATGAATTTGCTAGAGCTGTAAAAGAAGTAAACCCTCCGATTTGTATTGGAGAAAATGTTCGTGGCTTATTAAACCATGACAACGGCAAAACAATCCAAGGTATGATCTCAATTTTAGATGAAATTGGTTATAATGTTGTACCTGTTCAAGTTTTGAAAGCAATTAATTTTAACGTTCCCCAAAAAAGAGAAAGATTAATTTTAGTTGGTATTAGAAAAGATATTGATTTGAAATATGAATACCCAAAACCATATAAAAAAATATACAATTTAAAAGATGCTTTAAAAAAAGGCGATTTATTTGATTCCGACGTTCCACATTCAGGAGGTTCTAAATATCCCAAAAGCAAAGTTGATGTTTTAAAATTAGTTCCACAAAAAGGATATTGGAGAGACCTACCTGTAGAGATTCAAAAAGAATTTATGGGAGGAAGTTTTTATTTGGGAGGAGGAAAAACTGGTATTGCACGAAGAATTGGTTGGGATGAACCTTGCCTAACTCTAACTTGTAGTCCTGCACAAAAACAAACTGAAAGATGTCACCCAGAAGAAACAAGACCATTTACTGTACGTGAATATGCTAGAATTCAAACTTTTCCAGATGATTGGAAATTTGCTGGATCTATCGCTCAACAGTATAAGCAAATTGGTAATGCTGTACCTGTAAATTTAGGTAAAGAGGTTGGATATTCTATTATAACTTTCCTAAATCAATACTATAAAATAACTAAAGAATTATAAATCTACTATTCTTTAGTTATTGAAATATTTTTCATTTATTTCTTTAGCCAAAGTGGCGATTGTCTCTTCAACAAGATGACTCCCATCAACTTCTAAAGCAACATCGCCTATTGCATCAATCAACTCAAAATAAAAATCTTCTTTTCCAGTAAGTCTATACCAAAAATCTTTCCCTATTATAACGGGATATGAATCAGATATTTTTTTATAGTGGGTACTTAGTTCTGATTTTTCACCATAGACAACACCAACAATCATATCATCAATTCCAACATTTAAATTATTAGTTCTCGAACGATTTCTTATTCCTTTGAAATGATTTACGATAGTTGTTACATCATCATGATTAATTGTATTTGGACCAGCTTTTAATTGACAATATTTTTTTCTCCCGTCTATAGCATCTATAAAAATAATATCGAGTCCATAAGTTATTGAACCTTCGAGACCCTGAAATAGTGTACTAATTAATTTTTGGATTTTCATTCCAAAAGAAGTAGTTATTGAAGGTCCCAAAACCCTAGGCAAAACAAGAGCTCTTGCTATACTCTCAGCATTGTCATTTCCTGTTAAAAAGTTTGCTAAATATTTGAATAAAAATGGGTTTATATTATATTCAGAAAGTTTACCAGCTCTTTTGCAACCACCTTCTATGTGACTTGTAACAATTTCTTTTCTAAAGAAATCTTGAGCATTTTTTAATATTTGTTTTCTTTGAATATCATCCATCATTAATCGTTTGAAAATTTAAGCTAATCTAATTAAAATATTTTATTCCAATTACTATAATTGTTAAAGATTCTTCGTACTTATTTAATACGATAAATATTTTGTTGAAATTCTTTAAAGAATCATATTCATTACTAACTTATCAATCTTGAGTAAAACATCTATCAAGAATATGAAAAATATAAACTAGAAGTTCAACTAATTTTTATAAGCCTTATATTTGACCTCAACAATCCAAAAACAAAAAAATGCCACCATTAAGACTTTGGACACGAGATGAATTTATTCTTACTTTCAATTTATATCTTACAATTGAATATAAAAAAATTAATGATCAAAATACAGACGTGATTAAGTTTGCCAATCTAATTAACAGAAGTCCTGGTTCAATATCGATAAGATTAGCCAACTTTGCCAGTGTAGATCCATATCATCAACAAAGAGGCGCTGGAGGGTTAAAAAATGGAGGAAATACAATTCAGTCTATTTGGGATGAATTCTATAACGATCGAGAAAAACTATTATTTGAAAGCGAAGAAATTCTTGCCCAAAAAGAAAGTACATCCATTGAAAATAAATACAAGAATATTCTTTTTGATCTAAAAGACTTAAAAGGAGAAACAGTCATTCGTGAAATAAAAGCTAGAGTGAATCAATGTGTTTTCAGAAAAATGGTCTTAACAAACTATTCGTCAAAATGCGCAATAACAGGAATTGATATTCCTGAATTATTATTCTCCAGTCATATTATTCCTTGGTCAGAAAACGAAAATGAAAGATTAAATATAGAAAATGGAATTTGCTTCTCTGCGCTTTATGACAAAGCGTTTGATAAAGGTTTGATTGGAATAAATACAAATCACGAAATAATATTTTCTGATGCACTAAAAAAGAAAAAGGAAACAGAATTCTTCAACAGATATTTCAGTTCAATCGAAAATCAAAAAATAGTATCTGCTCAGATTACTCCAAGAAAAGAATTTCTAGAGTATCATTTAGACACAATTTTCAACAAACAAAAAAGCCACTACATCTAGTGGCTTTTTACATTTTCTTAATCTTCAACCTCAAAATAAGGATTTAAAATCTCGGCTAATTCATTCAGCCAATAATAACCTTTTTCAAGATTTATTTTTTCCGTTTGAAGCGTTTCGCAATCCCGAATTATACTTAAAGCAATTAAATAATTGATTTGCCGAATCGCTTTTGCCAGACTTTCTGGATCAACAGTTTGGTTGAAGAAATCTGCTAAACGAATTTCTGTTTCTTTGGAAAGGGTGTTTGTACTCATATTTTTTGCATTTAGGAAATATAAAACCCGCATAGCTACAGGTGTCCTACGCTGCAAAAAGAGCGTTGCGGTTGTTTCCAATACCGCCACCATACCACACGGGCAAGAAGATTTTTCGAGTTCATATTTTTTGCATTTTAGGAATTGCAAATATATCAAAAAACACAAGCAGATTATGTGTTTTTCTTACAATTTAGTTTACTTGCTGTTGTGGCGTTTCTAGTGCGATTCTTCCTTCTTCAGAATAAAAAATTAACCCTAAAAATATCATAATGTTTTATTAACTCGTTTGGCTTTTCGGTCTAAAAAAAATAGCTTTGAGAAACAAACATTAAATATAAACCGTTATGAAGATTCAAATCAATACCGACAAAAACATCGAAGGACACCAAAGATTAGAAAAATATTTCTCTGAAGAATTAGAAAAAGGTTTAGCGCGTTTTGAGGATAAAATCACACGCATTGAAGTACATTTTGGAGATGAAAATGGAGAGAAATTCAGCTTAAATGATAAAAAATGTGTTCTTGAAGTTCGTACAGCAAAATTACAGCCAATCACTGTAACAGAACATGCCGAAACTCTTGAAAAAGCTTTTAACGGTGCTTTGAGCAAAGCTAAAAAAATACTTACTACAACTTTCGAAAAACTGAAAGCACACTAAATTTCAAAATAAATAAAAAAAAGACGTTTCAGATTGAAACGTCTTTTTTTTATTTATTTTGAAAAGGTTCAAAGATGCAAAGTGACAAAGGTTCAAAGTTTTCTTTGCGCTTGTTTTACTTTGTGTCTTTGTCACTTTGCATCTTTGAACCTCTTCTTTATGATTTTGGCAGCGGAGCTCCTACGGCGATATCGCAGCGATGGCCTGGCTGTCCGTGTGCTGGGTTCATTCCTTCTGCGACTGTTTTATTTGCATCTGTGCTTAATAAAGCAGGAACTGCATTTCCTGCAGGAACGGTAACGTTTTGTGTCATTGTTCCACCTTGTGGTGTTGAAGCTGCCGGAGTAGTTTTAGCCGCTACTGGAGAATTTAAAGGCGCTCCAACCGGAATATCACATCTATGTCCCGGCTGTCCGTGCGATGGATTCATTCCTTTTCCAACTTTTACAGGTGCAGCTACTGTAGTAGTAACCACATTTTTTTGATTCGGATTTACTTGTACGGTTTGTCCAGCTTGTGTTTGAACTTGCTGCGTTTGTTGTACTTGCTGTGTTGGTACAGAGTTTAAAGGTGCTCCAACGGCAATATCACAGCGGTGTCCCGGTTGTCCATGAGCCGGATTTAATCCAGATGTTCCTATAACCGCACTTGGGTTTGAGGCTGGCACCTGAGCCTGTGTCTGCTGCACTACTGAATTTGTTTTTGTTGTATCTTTTGCAAGTCCAAGTCTTACCAATTCAGATGTTGAAGTACTTTCTTGTGGTTCTAATTCCTTTTTGCAGGAAACAAAAAGTAATGAGGTTATAGCGAGTGAACTTATAAAGATTTTTGGATTCATATTTGGGATATTTTAAAGCACTCAAATATAATTGTTTTTTCAATTTAAACCATATAAGTTATGTAAGATAATTTAAGTTTTGGAGACTTGCTTTGTCGTTTAATCTTGTAAAGTCGCGAAGTTTTTTTTGCACGCAGATTTGGCAGATTTTGGCAGATAAAATTTATAGAAAATCTGCTTAAATCTGCGTGAAACCTTTCATAATTTAAAAATTCCTTACCTTTAAACTAAAATACTATATTCCATGAAAAAAACAATTCTACTACTTTTATTCGTTGCTTCTTTTGCAAATGCTCAAACCGACAAAGACAAAATCAATCAAACTCTTGATGCGTGGCATAAAGCTGCTGGCGAGGTAAAATTTGATGCTTATTTTAGTCCTTTGGCCGATGATGCAATTTACATTGGCACTGATGCAACCGAAAACTGGACTAAAAAAGAATTTTCTGTTTGGGCAAAACCGTTTTTTGACAAAGGAACAACCTGGAATTTTAAAGCACTTGAACGTCATATCTTTTTTGACAAATCAGGGAAAACAGCTTGGTTTGATGAATTATTAGATACACAAATGAAAATCTGCCGTGGTTCTGGAGTTTTAGTAAAAGTGGGTAAAGAATGGAAAATTCAGCATTATGTATTATCCATGACAATTCCGAATGATGGGGTTGATGCCGTAACCAAAATAAAAGCACCAATTGAAGACGCTTTGATTGCGAAGCTTCAAAAAAAATAAACATTTTTATGCTTTATTCTTATAAACATAACTTTTATAGGGCTTTATAAGCGTCGGTATCAAATTAATTATAGTATAATTGACAATATTGGGTGTGTTTTGGAATAGTAAAATGAAAAACTATTAAAAAAGCGATCAGTATTTTACAAAATCGACTAAAATCAAAACACAGCCACTATTTTAACAGCCCTTAAAATCTAAACATTTAATTTTTTTTAACTTTGACCCCAAAAAAAATAGGGTTCAATAAAGTATTTGAAAAAATGAAAATAGAGAAACGCTGGATCATTTCCTTTATCATTATCAGCATCGTTTGTATTATTGGGGCTTTTTGGCCAAATGTTACTGAAAATAGTTATGTATTGTCTGAATTTGGCACAACCGATCACATCGTACCTGCGGATGTTGCCTGGATGTTAACTTCTTGTTGTCTGGTTTTAATCATGACGCCGGGATTGTCTTTCTTTTATGGCGGAATGGTAGGCCGTAAAAATGTGATTTCAACCATGCTTCAAAGTTTTATCTGTCTGGGTGTTGTAACACTTTTATGGGTTGTTGTGGCTTTTAGTCTTGCATTTGGTGAACCTGTAGGTTTTGGTTCTGGAGATCATTTTTATAGTTTCTTCGGAAATCCAACCACTTTTGCCTTTATGGATTATGTAAATATTCTTCCTCATAAACAATTGGCAAGTACGATTCCGTTTATGTTGTTTGCTTTGTTCCAAATGAAATTTGCTATTATTGCTCCGGCCATTATTACGGGTTCGTTTGCAGAACGTGTTCGTTTTATATCGTATTTATTATTCATCAGTTTGTTTACCATTTTTATTTATGCGCCTTTGTGCCATTCGGTTTGGTATCCAACAGGAGTTTTAGGAAGTTATTTTGGCGTAAAAGATTTCGCCGGAGGAACTGTAGTTCACATGAGTTCTGGTTTTGCAGCTTTGGCGGGTGTTTTAGTTTTAGGAAAAAGAAAAAACAGTCAGCATATTCCAACCAATATTCCGTTTGTATTATTAGGAACGGGAATGTTATGGTTTGGCTGGTTCGGATTCAACGCTGGTTCTGCGCTTGCAGCCAACGGAACTGCTGCTATGGCTTTTGCAACTACTACAACTTCATCGGCAGCAGCCATGTTAACCTGGGTTTTCTTTGATAGAATGAATGGAAGAAAAGTTTCTGCTCTTGGAGCTTGTATTGGAGCCGTTGTAGGTTTGGTAGCGATTACTCCAGCCGCAGGATTTGTTTCTGTTCCAGAAAGTATGTTCTTCGGATTCGTTACGGCTTTGGTTTCAAACTCTGTTGTAAATTGCCGTTTATCAAAAAGATTTGATGATACGCTTGATGTTTTTGCCTGCCACGGTGTTGGAGGAATTATGGGGATGATTCTAACGGCTATTTTTGCGCATGGTGAAAATGCAAGTTTATTACACGGAGGCTGGAATGTATTTGCGCATCATATGATGGCATTAGTTCTGGTTTCGATATTTACTTTCTTTGGGGCTTATTTCTTATTTAAAGTAACCAATTTCATTATTCCGCTTCGTGTTTCTGAAGAAAACGAACACATCGGATTGGATTTATCGCAGCACGATGAAACATTAGATCCAAAATTAAAACCAATTACAGAACCGCATTACGGTTGAAAATATATTTTTTTGCCACGAATTACACTAATTTTCACTAATTTTTTTCGATTATATAGATTAAATTAATTCGTGAAAATTAGTGGCAAACAATTTAAACATATAGTCCCTACGGGACATTTTTATTGGTATCATATCTTTTTACCGATATATAATCTCTACGAGATATGCTCCGTTAGGAGCTAAATATCGGTACAAACAAATAATCCACACCTTGAAGTTGTCCCATAGGGACTACACAAATTAATGTTTAGAAAAAATCTTTTTAATCCCAATAATTTGTGGCAAAAAATTAATTCGTGGAAATTCGTGCAATTCGTGGCAAACAATCTAAATATATAGTCCCTACGGGACATTTTCATTAAACCGACTTTTTTTTCTACCGACATTTAGCTCCTAACGGAGCATATCTCGTAGAGATTATATATCGGTAAAATCAATATCTCTCTCGTTGAACTTGTCCCGTAGGGACTACACAGATTAATGTTTAGAAAAAATCTTTTTAATCATTAAAATCTGTGGCAAAAAACTTTAAAACCCAATTGCGCTATTTTCATTCGTTTATATTCCTTAATTTTGCTGAAAATTTTTGTAAAAAGTGGGAAGTAAAAATAAACTAAAAAGATTCAGAGAAAACGAAACATTTCAAAACGTTTTTCAACCAACAAGAGAAGAAGTTGTAGGCAATTTAATGCCTTTGAGAGGAAAATGGAATTCGGATTTCTTTAAAAATGATAATCCTCTGGTTTTAGAATTAGGATGCGGAAAAGGTGAATACTCAGTTGGATTAGCAGAAAAATATCCCAACAAAAATTTTATCGGAATTGACATTAAAGGTGCGCGTTTCTGGCGTGGTGCTAAAACGGCCGTTGAAAACGGACTTCATAATGTTGCTTTTGTTCGTACTCAAATCGAACTTATAAATCATATTTTTGCCGAAAATGAAGTGGATGAAATCTGGATTACTTTTCCAGATCCGCAAATAAAATACAAGAGAACAAAACACAGAATGACGAATTCTGAGTTCTTGAAATTGTATAAAAAAATCCTTAAAAAAGACGGTGTCGTAAACCTTAAAACCGACAGTGAATTTATGCACGGTTATACGCTTGGACTTCTTCACGGAGAAGGCCACGAAGTTTTGTATGCCAATCATAATGTGTACAGAAATGAAGGAAGCCCGGAGGAAGTTACTGCTTTTCAAACATTTTATGAAAAACAATATTTAGAAATTAACAAGGCAATTACGTATATTCGTTTTAAAATTAAAGACTAATTTAATTTTGAAAAACATCTTTTAATCGCTTAAACTACTGAATGGTATATCTTACTCCATTACTTTCAGGCTTTATTGCCGCTGCAATTGGGATTATTCCGCCGGGATTAATCAATATGACGGCAGCCAAAATAAACCTGAAAGAAGGAAAAAAGAATGCTTTGTGGTTTGTTATTGGCGCTGTTTTAGTGATCTTTTTTCAGGTTTACGTCGCAGTATTATTTGCGCAGGTAATTGATAATCGCCCAGATGTTGTAACCTTATTACGTGAAATAGGTTTTGTTATTTTTTCGATCTTAACCATATACTTTTTGTTTATTGCCAAAGAGCCAAAAACCAAAAAGAAATCGAAGATTAAAAAGAGCAGTAAAAGAAGCCGTTTCTTTCTTGGAATACTGCTTTCTGCATTAAACTTTTTCCCCATTCCGTATTATGTTGTGGTAAGTGTAACTTTGGCTACATACAATCTTTTTGTGTTTGAAAACAGCATTATTTTCACTTTTGTTTTAGGATCTGTTTTGGGTTCGTTTGCTGTTTTGTACAGTTATATTGGTTTCTTTGAAAAGATTGAAAAGAAAACCGATTACTTAATGCGAAACATGAATACTATTATTGGAAGTATTACGGGTTTAGTTGCCATTGTAACGCTTTTTAATATTTTGAATTACTATTTCGGATAAAATTTATTGGCCACAGATTTTACGGATTAAAATGATTTTTTTACTTTGTGGTTAAATGTTTTACACGGATTTATTTAGCATATCTAAAAGGATTTAAAAAAAATAATCTGTATAAATCTGCAAAATCTGCGGGAAACTTAAATTTTAAGACAAAGTAAAAAATCATTTTAATCCGTAAAATCCGTGGCGAAAAAAAACTAACTTATGGCTGAGGAAAATTTTTTCGAAAGAGTTTATGTGATTGCCAGACAAATTCCGTTTGGGAGAGTGACTTCTTATGGCGCAATTGCAAAGGCTTTAGGAACTGCACGTTCGGCACGAATGGTAGGCTGGGCGATGAATGCGTGTCATAATATGGACGATGTTCCGGCGCACAGAGTGGTAAACCAAAAAGGGCTTTTGACAGGAAAACATCATTTTGACGGAACTAATTTAATGCAGCAGCTTTTAGAAAACGAAGGTATTAAAGTGGTAAACAATCAAATCGTCGATTTCGAAAAACATTTTTGGAAACCTGAAGTGCAGTATTAAATGTTTCACCATATAAGTTATATAAGTTCATTTTAGAGCTTCCTGCAAGGTTTCCAAAACCTTGTAGGTATAAATTTCTTTTAACTAATTACCTATAATTGGTAGCTATAAAATACCTACAAGGTTTTGAAAACCTTGCAGGAGAGCCGAAGGAAACTTTGTTAAAGTTGAATACTAATACTTTTTAAATGAACTTATATAACTTATGGTTCAAAAAAAACTAAATCAGGCAGATTACGAAGCTGGTTTTATCTTCATCGGTTTGGTAGCTTAGGTAGCCGCCGTGCGCTTCGATAATGTTTTTAGAAAGCGTTAAACCAATTCCGGCGCCGTCTTTTCTGGTGGTGAAAAAAGGAAGGAATATTTTGTCCTGAATTTCAGGATCAATTCCTTTTCCGTTATCCGAAATTGAAATGAAAAAGCGATTGTTTTCCGTATAACTCGACAAATACATTTTCTTTTCGTTTTTCTCTTTTAGAGCAGAAACACTATTGGTAATCAAATTAATAATTACCTGTTCCATCTGATTTTTATCAATCATAATCGAACGCGAACTGTGAATATCGTTTATCAATTCGATGTTTTCTGCTTTCAAAATCGGACTCATAATTCGGAGGCAGTCTTCGAATAAAGAATTGATTGGCGTCATTTGTTTCGTTGGTGTTGGCAGCATGGCGAGTTTACGGTAATTTTCTACAAAAACCTGCAAATGATCACTTCGGTTTATTATGGTCGAAATACTGCTTTTAATATCGTCAAAATCATCTTCTTCTAAACTTTCCTGATCGACAATATGAAGTAAATTCTGCGAAAGCGCACGAATTGGCGTTAAGGAATTCATTAATTCATGTGAAATAATTTTCATCAAATTAATCCACGCCTCTTTTTCTTTTTTCTCAATAACACGCTGAATACTGTCTAATAAAATAATATAATATTCTTTATTATACGTTTGTGTTTTTGAAGTTTGCAGCATAAAAGTCTGCAAATCCTGTTCTTCTATTTTAATCGAAATTGCCGATTTTAATTCGCTGAAATCTGTTTTTTCAATTTCATTGCAAAGTGAAGGCAGGTAATTTTTAAGATATTTCCAATGGCTTACTTTTGGAACTTTAAATAAATCAGAGAAACAGTCGTTCATCAAAAATATATCCCAGTCTTCGTTTTCTTTTTCCAGGATTAAAGCTGCAGTGTCAATATTATTTAAAAGCGAACGGTAAATCATTTCTTTTGATGTCTGTTCTTGCTGCTGTACTTTTAAATTTTCATACAAAAGATAGAGGCTTTTAAAATTGTCTTTTTTATTCTCTTCGGGAAAATTGGTCGAAAAGTCATTCTTAAGAATCGAAAGCAAAGTTCTGTCGTAAAACTGGAGTTCGTTTTTTATATAAAAATACATTTCGGCTAAAAATATAAAAGCAAAAAAACCAACCAAAAGTGCGTTGTAATAAAACATTTTATAGATAAGAAAAACGCAAACGAAAAAGAGAATCATTACAAACAAGACTCTCGCAAATAAGGCGTTATAAAATTTCCAATTTTTCATTTATTTATTTTTTTTGCCACAGATTAAAAGGATTAAAATGATTTTTTTTCAAATCTGTGTGAAACTAAATCTTAAAGACAAGAGGGAAATCATTTTAATCTATGAAATCTGTGGTCCTAATTATTTTAGTTTCACGCAGATTCTACAGATTTAAGCAGATAAAAAAATCTTTTTAATCCTTTTAATCTGTGGCATAAATTATCTTAGTTTTTTAAATCGTATTTTTCTATTCTTCTGTACAAGGCGGCTCTTGATAAACCTAATTCTTCGGCGGTTTTTGAGATGTTTCCGTGATGTTTAAAAAGTGCTTTTTCGATTGCTGTTTTTTCCATTTCAGATAATGGGTTATCATCATTTTCCTGAATTTCTTCAAAATCCAAAATGTCTAAATCGGTTACAGAAATGGTATTGTTTTCGGCTAAAATAAGCGCGCGTTCTATTTTGTTTTCCATTTCACGAACATTTCCTTTCCATGGATATTTTTCCAAATATGGCGCAGCATTTTCTTCAAAACGCCAGTTTTCCTGATTGTATTTTTCGGCAATACTTTCTAAAATAAAATTAGCCATCGGAACTATGTCATCTTTTCTTTCGCGGAGAGAAGGCAGATTTATTTCCATTGTATTAATTCTGTACAGCAAATCTTCTCGAAAGGTTTTGCTTTTTACCTCAGCTTTGATATCATTATTTGTTGCCGAAATTATTCTGACATTTAAAGGTCTTGGTTTGCTTTCGCCTAAACGTGTAACGGTTTTAGTCTGCAGGACGTGCAATAATTTTGACTGCAGATGAAGTGGAATATTTCCAATTTCATCGAGAAAAATGGTTCCGTTTTGCGCCATTTCAAATCTTCCGGGCGTATCGGTTTTGGCATCTGTAAAAGCGCCTTTTGCGTATCCAAAAAGTTCGCTTTCGAATAAATTATCACTTAAAGACCCTAAATCGACATGAATAAAAGGTTCTTTTTTTCTGGCCGAATTTTGATAAATAAACTCTGCAAAAACATATTTTCCAGTTCCGTTTTCGCCCAAAATCAAAACGTTTGCATCGGTTTTGGCTACTTTCTCGGCAATAGAATAGGCCTGTTTTATTTTTTGAGATGTACCGACAAAATATCTTTTTACTGTTTTTTCAACAACTTGTTTTTTACTGTTTTTTCGGCTTTCGGCGACAGCCTTATCAATTATTTCCAGTAATTTTTCATTGTGCCACGGTTTTAAAACATAATCAAAAGCACCTATTTTTATTCCTTCAACGGCTGTATCAATTTTTCCGAAAGCGGTCATCAAAATCACAATTGTATTTGGTGAAAGGGTCTTTACTTCTTTCAGCCAATGAATTCCTTCGCGTCCGTCTTCAAAACCAATTCTATAATTCATGTCCAGCAAAACGACATTTATTTCGTTTTCACTCAAAATTGAAATGATTTTTTTAGGACTGTTTGTCGTAAAAATCGTTTCAAAATGTTTTTTGAGAATCATTTTTGCCGAAAAAAGAATTTCTTCTTGATCGTCAACAACTAATATTTGGGCTTGTTTTTTTCTCATACTGATATTTTTTGTCCGATTTTGAACGGTCAACTGTTCATTATCGAACACTTTCTTTTTGGATGCTTTTTAAAGCCTCTTTAAAATCAGGGCTTTGCAAAAAATAAATTTTATGGCACAGTATTTACCTATTGATTATCAGTAAATTATTTAAAAAATGGACACGATAATTCCTCGTAAAAATAGAAAATTTAGATATCTCACAATAGCAATTGGAGTTTTTTTAGTTTTGGCCGCAATTCTCTTTTTTTCTTTTAATTCAAAAAGAAGTTTAAATGTAAAAGCCGAGGAACTTTCGATTCATAAAGCCGAAAAAGCTTTTTTTGAGGATTTTGTAGTTTTTCAGGCAAAAGTTGAACCGTTAAACGTAATGCTTGTAAACGTTACAGAGGGAGGATCTGTAAAAGAGATTTTTGTAGAAAACGGTGCAATGGTTACAAAAGGACAATCGCTGGCTCGTTTATACAATCCAAATACAGAATTGAATTATTTGACTCAGGAAACTGCTATTATCGAGCAAATCAACAATTTAAATACGGGAAAACTAAACATTAGAAATCAGGAATTGAACCTGACTAAAGATTATGTTTTAATCGAACATGATTATAATGATGCTAAAAGATTGTATGATTTGAATGCAAAATTGTTTGCCAAAGATGTGATTTCAAAAAACGACTGGAATACTTTTAAGGAAAGCCTTCGTTTTCAGGAAGAACGCAAAAAAACAATTCAGCAAAGCATTCAAAAAGAAAAACAATCGAATCAATTGCAGATTTCTCAAATTAACCGTTCGATTCAAACAATGGAAATGAGTTTGGATATTTTAAGAAATAACAAAAAGAATTTTTTGATTACTGCTCCAGAATCTGGCCGATTAACTTCTTTTGAACCTGTTTTAGGAAAAACGTTTCAGGCTGGAGAAAGCATTGGGAAAATTGATTCTAAAAAAGGGTATAAATTATCTGCCGATGTTGATGAGTTTTATCTGGAAAAAATTCGAGAAGGTTTAAAAGGTCAGGTTGAATTTAAAGGTAAAACGCTGGAAGTTATTGTTACTAAAGTAATTCCGGAAGTTAAAAACGGGCATTTTATTGTAGAATTAGCTTTTACTTCTAAAGAAGATATTGCTCTTCAAGATGGTTTAAGTTTTGGCGTGAAACTGATTTTATCTGAGAAAAATAAAATATTGGTTGTACAAAAAGGAAGCTTTAATCAGGAAACTGCAGGAAAATGGATTTTTGTAGTAAAAGGAAATAAAGCCGAAAGAAGAAATATAAAATTAGGAAGAGAAAATCCTTCGTATTATGAAGTTCTGGAAGGCTTGAAAGAAGGCGAATCTGTTGTGATTTCTTCTTATTCAGATTATAAGGATATTGAGGAACTTTCTATTCAGTCGCAGTAAATTAAGTGGTCAGTGTTCAGGTTTTTAGTGTTCAGTCGCAGTTTAGCAAAAAAAGTCTGCCACGAATTTCACTAATTTGCACTAATTATTATACGCATTACGAAAAATTAATTCGTGAAAATTCGTGGAATTCGTGGCGGAACAAAAAAATATAAAAACATCAATCATCAATCAAAAAACGTAATTAATAACTAATCTTTTAAAATATGATAACGATACAAAATTTAACCAAAGTATTTAGAACAGAAGAAGTTGAAACTGCTGCTTTAAGCGGTATTAATGTAGAAATTAAAAAAGGAGATTTCTTAACGATTATGGGGCCTTCTGGCTGCGGGAAATCAACTTTATTAAATATTATCGGGCTTTTAGACAGTGCTTCTACTGGAAGTTACAAATTGCTGGATCAGGAAATGATTGGTTTAAAAGAAAAAGGAAGAGCTGCTGTTCGTAAAGAAAACATTGGTTTTATTTTTCAGAATTTCAACTTAATCGATGAACTTTCGGTTTATGATAATATCGAACTGCCTTTGCTTTACAATAATGTAAAAGCATCAGACAGAAAACAAAAAATAGAAGCTATTGCCGAAAAACTAAATATTTCACATCGTTTGAAACATTTTCCGCAGCAGCTTTCAGGAGGTCAGCAGCAAAGGGTTGCGGTTGCAAGAGCTTTGGTTAATGACCCTAAAATTATACTTGCCGATGAGCCAACGGGAAATCTGGACAGTAAAAACGGTAATGAGGTAATGGAACTTTTAACTGATTTACATGCTAAAGGTGCTACAATTTTGATGGTTACCCACTCTGATTATGATGCTTCTTTTTCGCAAAGAACGATTCATATGAAAGACGGTGTTATATTCTCTGAAAAATTAAATCAACGAAATGTTGATGTTTTTATGGACGCTAAATAATCGAAAAATGATAAAATTTGTTATTACTGCAATCTTAGTTCTGGTGGGATTTGTTTGCAAGATTTTTACTCTTCTATAAAAGGCAAAACCAGCCTTTAGACCAAAAAATAACTAATGTAATTATAAAACTTATACCATGATTTTTAACTGGTTTAAAATATTTATTTATCATTTAAGACAAAGCAAATTGTTTTCGCTTTTAAATGTTTTAGGATTAAGCATTGGAGCTGCCAGCGTGATTTTTGCCATTTTATATTGGAATAATGAGCACGCTTACGATCAATGGAATCCTGAGAAAGAAAACACATATCAGGTTCTAAACAAAATTGGAATGACTGGTAATACATGGGCATCAAATTCAATACCTTTTGGAGAAACCTGTAAAGCTACAATTCCTGAAATCGAATCTATTTGTTTTTTCAACAATACCTGGTATGACAATGCGCCAATAAAATACGGGAATAAAAAATTAATGGCTGATAAAATCACCGTTGCTGATAATGGCTTTTTTGATGTTTTTCCGTTTCCGATTATACAAGGTGCTAAAACTGATATTTTAAAAGAAGATAGCAGCGTTGCTATATCTGAAGAAGCTGCAAAATTACTTTTTAAGGATGAAGACCCAATTGGTAAATCAATCAATTATAACACTAAATTTTATACTGTAAAGGCTGTTTATCGTTTAATGAGACCATCATCTATTGAGCCGAATTATGTTTTTGGCGGTGTTAGACGTGAAGGTGACAAAACGAGTTGGGGAAATTTCAATTATGGCCTTATGATAAAAGCCAAAAAAGGAACTGATCCTGTTGCTCTTTTGAAGAAAATGCAGAATGTAAATTTTGTCAACAGAACATTAAAAGATGCGAAAGAAAGTGGTCAGACTGTTGAAAAGTTCCTTAAGGAAAATGGCGAAACAATTGTTATAATTGATCAATTAAAAACGGCTCGTTTACATGGAACAAAATCTTCGCAAGGAACTAATTTTCCTGAAGGTAAGGGTAATTTGCAATTGCTTTATATCATGGTTGGTTTGTCTATTTTGATCTTGGTTTTATCATTAGTAAATTATATTAATCTAGCAACAGCATCGGCTATAAAAAGAGCTAAAGAAGTCGGTGTCCGCAAAATTGTAGGTGCCACTAAAGGTCAGATTATTTCTCAATTTATCTTTGAAACAGCGATAATTGTTGCTCTTGCTATAATTTTTGCTTTAGCAATTGTAGAACTTTCTCTGCCTTATTACAACACTTTTTTAAAGAAAACTTTGACTATGAATGGCGGTGAATTTTACCTGCAGCTCATTTTGATTTTTGGATTAGTAATCATTCTTGCGGGTATATTCCCTGCCATTTATATCTCAAATTTCGAAACATTAAAAGTTTTAAAAGGTAATTTCTCCAGAAGCAAAAGCGGAATCTGGATTCGAAATTCGATGCTTATTTTTCAATTTGGTATTGCTGCGTTTTTTATCATTGGAGCTTTGATTGTAAATTCTCAGGTAGACTATATGATGAAGAAAGATCTTGGTTTTAGCGGTGATCAGGTAATTAGAATTCCTTTTAATTATCCGGAACGTAAACAAAGAACAGATAAATATCTTGCAATGAAACAGGAAATCCTTAAAATATCCGGCGTTCAAAATATCTCTACTTTCGCCGGAACTTTTGGAAACAGTACGAACTCAAGTTCAGGATTTAATCATAATGGTATTATGGTTCAGCCCAGAAATGTTGAAATGGATTTCGGTTTTCTTGAAATGATGAAGATTAAAATTGTTCAGGGTCGTGATTTATCTCCGCAATTTGCATCAGACACGGTTAATAATATGCTGATAAATGAAACCCTGGTTAAAACTTTGAATCTAAAAAACCCAATAAATACGGTTATAACATCTGGGTTTGGAGACGAAAAACAAGGAAATTTGAAATTAAAAATCGTGGGGGTTGTAAAAGATTTTCATATTACTGGATTGCAGGATAAGGTACCGCCAATGGTCTTTGTCAATCTTAAAACTTTAAAATGGAATAATTTTAATAATGTCTATTTAAAAGTATCTCCAAATAATTTATCTGAAACATTAGATAAATTAAAAATATATTGGGAGAAAAATGTAAATGCTGATTATCCTTTTGATTATGAATTTGTAAACAAAGGATTTGCCAAAACTTATGAAGAGCAAGTCAAACAAAAAGGTTTATTTTTTATCCTGAATCTGGTTGTAATTACAATTGCTATTTTTGGATTGTTTGCTTTGGCATCATTTTCGATGGAAAGAAGATTGAAAGAAATTGCGATTAGAAAAACGCTTGGTGCAGAAACAGATGTTTTGCTGAAAGAATTATCAAAACAATATATTGTTTTCTGTTTAACAGGATTTGCAATTGGTATAGTTCCTGCTTATATTTTATTGCAAAAATGGCTGGAGGATTTCGCATTCAGAATTAATGTTTCACCAGTTCCGTTTAGTATTGCGCTTGTTTCGCTGTTAATGCTTACTTTGCTGATTGTTTTGGCAAAAGCGTATCAGGTAACTAAAATAGACGTTTTAAAATATTTAAAATACGAATAAGCTTGTAGACCATTTTTTTAAAAGAATCCCCGTCAGATATGAGAATCTTGACGGGGATTTGTTTTTTATTTTAAGGCAACCGGATTAGAATACAGCATTTTATCTAAGCGTGGATCGCGATCATAAACATCCGGATAAAAACCAATTTCACCATCATCGCTTACCCAGGCCGTAAAATATCCTATATAAATTGGGATTTTATTTTTGAGCATGCAAGTGGTTTCTTTTTCACCGCTCATGGCCTGATTAATTTTATCAACCGGCCAGTCTGGATTGTCTTTTAAGATTTCTAATGCCAATTGTTTAGCATCTTTTACATTAATACAGCCATGGCTGAAAATACGTTTTTCAAATTCGAATAAGCTTTTTGCAGGCGTATCGTGCAGGTAAATATCATTTGGATTTGGGAACATAAATTTCACTAATCCCAAAGAGTTGTCCGGACCTGGTTTTTGTCTTACATGGCCTCCATTCCATTCCATATTATGATCAGCGAGATAGTTTTTATCTTCGGCTATTTTCAGTTTTAATTCATTTTGAATAATACTTGTTGGAACATACCAATACGGACTAAAAACAATTCGGTCGATATTACCGCTAAAAATTACTGTTTCTGTCATTCTTGTTCCCACAAAAACATCCGAAACCAGATCATATTTTCCATTTTTCACATACACCAATCGAAACGACGGAATATTTACCATTACGTATTCATCAGCTTTTGCCAGTTTGGTCGGAATCCATCTGCAGCGTTCCATATTCAGCATAATGGTACGGATTCTGTTTCCAATTGGTTCGTTCATCTGGTCGATTTGTTCTTTTGTAAAAGTATAATTCAGTTTAAGTCCGTATCGTTTTTTATACTTTAAAACGGCATCCATCATTTCCTGATCATAATATTGACTTTTGGAATTTTCTTTTAAATCACCAACCACAAACAAACGTTCTCTAATTTGCTGAATAACTTTTCCGCTGTCTAAAGGTTTTAAATCTTTGAAATTTGCTTCATCAATCTCAATTTTTTTCCAAAGTCCGTTTTTTTCGATATTGCGATATCTTTGTAAAACATCCTGAAGTTTATAATATTGTCCAAAAAGAAGGTTTTCATCCTTATTCAATCGGCTTGGATCACCCATTAAAGAATCTAAAATTCGATCGTACGAAATTGTTTTGGTTGGAAGAAACCAGCCAATTTTTTTCAAAGTCTCTGCATCAACTCCAGAATATACATTACTTGCATAAAATATATACATATTAGACAGCAGAAGCTCTGTATCTATTTGCGGCAGTTTATTCGAAACATTTTCATTAAAAACATTATCAACCAAGTCCATATAAGGCATTTCGGCATTTATACCTTGCTCTTCTAAAAGGCCTACTTTGTGATATAGTAAAGATCCAAACTCGCTGACACTTTTATCATCATACCAAATCGTGTTATAAGCTTTCTTTTTATAAAGATCTTCTACGTCTTTTTGATATTTTTTTAGTTTGGGGTACTTTGAATAAAAGCTGTTTATTGAAGCGGCATCAATTGTGCCTAAAACAAATTTATTTTTGAATTTAAAAATGTTTTCAAACTCAGAATTTTCATTTTTAATTTTCGATTTATGGCTTGCAGCATTAATAGAAAACATTAAAAAACTACAAGCAGCAATTACAGTAAGAGAAGTAAAATTTCGCATATTTTTAAGGTTTAAATTTTTAAAATAAAAATCATTTCAAAAAATATCGAAAACTCATAACGAAGCTCCAAAAATAAGTTTTCATACTTTTTTGTACTATTTTGAAATCTTAGATTTAAGGCACTCAAATTTAATCAAGATATTTGACAATTCTTACATTTACTGCTGTAAATTTCATACATATTTTATCAGTTATAATTATAAAAAACCATTACAGGATAAGGTTTGAAAACATATTTTCAAATTTTAATGATTTTAAAAAATCCGCATTCATCATTTTGACTAATCTCAATATCAATAAATACAATTTAAAAGAGTTTAAATCCGAACTTAATCTGTTATCTTTGCAGTCTGAAATCAGTTTAAATTAATATAGAATTTTAAATCGATTTCTTTCCATACATAATAGCACAATAAAATGAAATTAGATAGAAAAGAAATTCTTAAAGCTTTAGAAACAATCACTATAGCGGGAGAAGGTAAAAATATGGTCGAAAGCGGTGCGGTTGCTAACGTACTTACTTTTGGCGACGAAGTTGTTGTTGATTTAGTATTGCATACGCCAGCAATGCATATCAAAAAAAGAGCTGAAGATGATATTAAAAAAACGATTCACGAATTAATATCTGCCGATGCTAAAATTAAAGTAAATATTAAAGTTGAAACTCCGGAGAAAGCCGAAATTAAAGGCCGTGCTATTCCGGGAATTAAAAATATTATTGCAGTTGCTTCTGGAAAAGGAGGAGTTGGTAAATCGACTGTTACTGCAAATCTTGCCGTTACGCTTGCAAAAATGGGTTTTAAAGTTGGAGTTTTAGATGCCGATATTTACGGTCCTTCTATGCCAATTATGTTTGATGTTGAAAATGAAAAACCGGTTTCGATTACGGTTGACGGAAAATCGAAAATGAAACCAATTGAAAGCTACGAAATTAAAATGCTTTCTATTGGATTTTTTACAGCACCTAGCCAGGCAGTAATCTGGAGAGGACCAATGGCTGCAAAAGCATTAAACCAAATGATTTTTGATGCAGACTGGGGAGAATTAGATTTTATGCTTCTTGATTTACCTCCGGGAACTGGAGATATTCACCTTTCTATCATGCAGTCTTTACCAATTACGGGAGCTGTTGTAGTAAGTACACCGCAAGCTGTAGCTCTTGCCGATGCTAAAAAAGGAGTTGCGATGTTTATGCAGGATAACATTAATGTTCCTGTTTTGGGAATTATCGAAAACATGGCTTATTTTACACCAGAAGAATTGCCAAACAATAAATATTATATCTTTGGACAAGAAGGAGCAAAAAATCTTGCAGCAGATTTAGATGTTCCATTTTTAGGAGAAGTTCCAATTGTACAGTCTATTCGTGAAGCAGGAGATTATGGACGTCCTGCAGCTTTACAGACAGCATCGCCAATTGAAGCTGTTTTTGAAGAAATCACCAGAAACGTAGTTCAGGAAGTAGTAAACAGAAACGAAAGTCTTCCTGCTACCGAAGCCATTAAAATTACAACAATGGCAGGCTGCTCTGCAGTTAAAAAAAATTAAATAATTAGAAATGAGATCATACGACAATTAGATAATTATCTAATTGACACATTTTCACAATTGACACATTAATTATGACAACAGAAGAATTAACAAATAATGTTTTATTGGCCTTAGACGAAATCAGGCCATTCTTAAAGTCTGATGGCGGAGATATTTCGCTAATATCTATAGACGAGGATAAACATGTAAAAGTTCGTCTAGAGGGCGCTTGCTTAAGCTGCAGCGTAAACCAAATGACACTTAAAGCCGGAGTAGAAACTACGATAAAAAAATATGCGCCACAAATTGAAACTGTGGTAAATATTATGTAGTAAAAAACGCTATTTAGCCTGCTGTTTTTGATTTATTGAATTAACAAGAATAATAGGCCTTTAAGTGTAAAGATTTGTAAAATCTCAATAAAACAACTCAATTGTTGCGATTTTTTGAGGATTTCATAAAAAACAATATAAAGATTTAAGAGTTTTAGTTAACTATTTGTTGCATTTTTAACTTAAATTTGTGACATAACCCTTAATCTTATATTTTATGAAGAAATTTTACACTCTATTTTTGTTAGTGTTTTTTGTGTCAGGCATTTATGCGCAAAATAAAACAGTTGTTGTTGACAAAGCTTGGATAAGCGAAGCCGAAGAATGGTCAGATTTTACATATTCAGGTAAAATTGTATTTTCAATTAACCCTGCTGATGCACCTGGAACTTTAAGTATTGGGAATTATGATTTCTTATACGATTTTGTTGATGGAAAAGGAAAATTTGCAAATAAAGCTACATACAGCTCAGCACAGTTTTCTAATCCAAGAAAGGTTTCTGCAACGACAGACAAACAAGGAGTTTTAAACTCTACTTACGAAGGCACATTAATTTTTCAATCTGACAGAGATTATTATTCAGTAGTTGCTGTTATTACAATTCTTGAGAAAAGCGATACTATTTTAGGCGTAAAAATGCGTCTTAAAGAGAGCAACGGAAAAGAATACGCTTTTAGTACAAAACCTACGAGTTAGTATAAATACGAGGATTTTTTCACGTTATAAAATCCTACCAATAAATTCCCATAATAAATGGATGTATTAATAAAGATTAAAGATCGAGAAGGAGTTATACACGAATTACAGGCTCCGACTGATATGGCAATGAATATAATGGAGTTATGCAAAGCATACGAACTTCCTGTTGAAGGAACCTGCGGAGGAATGGCCATGTGTGCTTCCTGCCAGTGTTATGTTCTAAATGATGTTGCATTACCAGAAATGGGAGATGAAGAAGAGGCTATGCTTTCGGAAGCGTTTTATGTTAAATCTAATAGCCGTTTAGGCTGTCAGATCCCAATTACTGAAGAATTAGAAGGACTCGAATTAGAACTGGCTCCGGAATATTAAAAAATACAAAAGCGAGAATCAAATAGTTCTCGCTTTTTTTATCGTTACGATTTAAACCCGACAGGTTTTAAAAACCTGTCGGGTTTCTGTTTTCGATACACAAATAGAAGGCATCAAAAAAGCCGTAATTACATTGCTGCAATTACGGCTTTTTCTTTATAACAATTTTCTTTAATCTCTAGTTTATACCAAACCTGCTGCGATTAAATATTCAGCAATTTGAATCGTGTTTGTTGCAGCACCTTTTCTTAAGTTATCAGCAACGATCCATAAGTTTAATGTATTTGGCTGGCTTTCGTCACGACGGATTCTTCCAACAAATACATCATTTTTACCTTCTGCATATAATGGCATTGGGTATGTGAATGTGTCTAAATTATCCTGCACTACTACTCCATCAGTATTGTGTAAAATTTCACGAACTTCATTTACTTCAAAATCATTTGTAAACTCAACATTTACCGCTTCGCTATGTCCGCCTACAACCGGTACACGAACTGCCGTAGCCGTAACTCTAATAGTGTTATCACCAAGAATTTTTTGAGTTTCACGCACTAATTTCATTTCTTCTTTAGTGTATCCGTTATCTTCAAAACTGTCGCAGTGTGGAATTGCATTTCTGTGAATTGGATATTTGTAAGCCATATCACCCTGAATTCCTGCGTACTCATTTTCTAATTGTTTCACCGCTTTTACACCAGTTCCTGTAATAGATTGGTAAGTAGAAACGATGATTCTTTTAATGTTGTATTTTTTATGCAAAGGAGCCAAAGCCAATACCATTTGAATAGTTGAGCAGTTTGGGTTTGCAATAATTTTATCTTCTTTTGTTAATACAGATGCATTGATTTCTGGAACTACTAATTTCTTAGTTGGGTCCATTCTCCATGCAGATGAGTTATCAATAACAGTTGTTCCGGCTGCAGCAAATTTTGGAGCCCATTCTAATGATGTATCACCACCTGCAGAGAAAACTGCGATATCAGCTTTCATATCTACAGCAGTCTGTAAACCAACAACTTTATATTTTGTTCCTTTATATTCAATTTCTTTTCCTACTGATCTTTCAGATGCAACAGGGATTAATTCTGTAACAGGAAAATTTCTTTCTGCTAAAACTTTAAGCATTACTTCGCCAACCATTCCGGTAGCACCTACAACTGCAATTCTCATTATTTATATTTTTAAATAGCTATTAATCTAATTTTACTCTGCAAAAATAGTTATAATAGAAACGAAAACAATACGCTTCACAAAAAATAACAAAATGTTATAAATTAAACAAAGTGTTTCGTCTAATTTGAAGACTTACCTTAATTAACTCCTAAATACCCATTAAGAATAAAAAATTACTATTCCATCCCTAATGTTTTCAATCTTTCTAATTAATTCTACAGCATTAAATAATATAGACTCACTATTATTCAACAACCTTTCATCTTCCATTGCAGAATCAAAATGACTTTCTACAACGTTATTCAATAACTCGTTTTTTTCAAGATTTTCAATAGTAACTATTAGTTCATTTTTTTCATCAAGATTATCACATTCATTAAGTTGTATTTTACTATGCAGAAGCATAATATATTCGAGTTCTCGTGTAAACTCGTCTCTTTCTAGATTCGTTCTATCTCTTTCATCATAATTCCAACTTGAATAATCTACTGATTCAGAATCACCAAGACTCAAAAGAAAAAGACTTGCACAGCCATGTGATATATCATGTATTAATTCGAAACCAAATTCATGCATTTTTTTTACGAATCTCTCGTTTTCTGGATTATAACCGTACCCAACAGATACTTCATAAATGTAATTTTTAATATCACTTAATTCATCTCTATTCAATAATAACGTATCCTCTTTAACTTTCTGAATTATAATACTTGCATCAGTTGCAGAATATGTATTCCCTTCGTTAGTGTTTTTCTCAATCAAGTAGTTTCTGAAAAAAGCATACTTATCTTCTTCTTTTTCTAGCTCAATAAACTTAGCTTTTAAAATATCTCTTTTTAAAAGATAAAAATCTACATGACAACCCATAAATCAATATATAAATTAGTTCTTATTTTTTTCTAATCTGAAAGAAAACAAATTAAAAAAAACCGCTCCAATCAAGAAGCGGTTAAGTTAGACTTAGTGTAGCGGTATTATATCTTATTTATTTTTTAATAAATCTCTAATTTGTGTAAGCAATTCTTCCTGAGTTGGTCCCGCTGGTGCAGCGACAACTTCTTGTTTTTTCTTTACTTTATCAGCAGCTCTTAAAACAATAAATACAAAAAAGGAAATAATTACAAAATTAATGATGGCCTGAACCAGATTACCGTATGTAATAACGGCAGCTCCTGCGGCTTTTGCTGCAGCCAGGTTTGTATAATTATTACCATCGAGTGTAATAAATTTTTGAGTAAAATCTATTCCTCCGGTAAGCAAACCAACAATTGGCATAATGATATCATCGACTGCTGAGCCAACAATTTTACCAAATGCACCACCAATAACTACGGCTGTGGCTAAACTAAGCACATCACCTTTTAATAAAGAAGCTTTAAAATCTGCGAAAAATCCCATAGTATCTGTTTTTTAAATTAAACTCAATATCAAATATAAGAATATTTTTAACAAATAAATTACCTAAAAAATACTCGTTTCACACGTTGCGAAATACTCGTCATAATCTCATACGGAATGGTTTTTAAAGCATCGGCCATTTCGATAACGGTTGGGCTTTCGCCGAAAATAATTACCGAGTCGCCTTCTTTACAATCAATATGACTTACATCAACCATTAACATATCCATGCAGACACTTCCTACGATATAGGCTTTTTGATTTTTAATCGTTACAAAACCAACCTGATTGCCCCATAATCTCGAAATTCCATCTGCATAACCAATGGGGATTGTGGCAATTTTAGTTTCTTTTTCGGCCATAAAACGACGTCCGTAACCAACGCTGTCGCCAGTTGTAATAGTACGAACCTGCGAAATAATCGATTTTAATGTTCCAACATTTTCCAGATATTTTTGTTCTAATGGATCATTAGAAACACCATATAATCCAATTCCTAAACGAACCATATTATATTGTGCATTTGGGAAATTGCTAATTCCGGATGTATTTAAAATATGACGAATTGGTTTTATGTTTAATTCCGTCATTAATTTTGAAGATAATCTTTCGAATAAATTAATCTGCTTAATGACAAAATCATAATGATTTAAATCGTCGCTTGTTGCTAAATGTGATAAAATACTTTGAACTCGAACGGTTGAATTTCCTTTTAAAGTTTCAATTAACTCATCGATCGTATTGTCTTCAAAACCCAAACGATGCATTCCTGTATCGACTTTGATGTGAATCGGGAAATCTTTTAAATTCTTTTCTCTGGCAATTTTCAAAAAGGCATTTAATCCTTTTATACTGTAAATTTCAGGTTCTAATTTATATTGAATTATCGACGGAAAACTGGTCGATTCGGGATTCAAAACCATAATTGGTAATTTGATTCCGCCGTTTTTAAGCGAAATTCCTTCATCGGCGAAAGCCACACCTAAATAATTGACTTTATTATGTTCGAGTAATTTTGCAATTTCAAGTCCGCCGTTTCCGTAACCAAAAGCTTTCACCATAACCATGATTTTTACATCATCGGCCAATTTTGATTTGAAATAATTTAAATTATGATTTATAGCATCAAGGTTAATTTCGAGAACTGTTTCATGTGTTTTTTCCTCCAGCAGCGAAACGATTTCTTCAAACTGAAACGATCTTGCTCCTTTTATTAAAATGGTTTCATTATTGAAATTCAAGTTTTCAATTTCGGCAATAAATTCTGCCGTATTTTGAAACATCGTACTGTTTGGGAATTTATCTGCAAAAGATGAAATCGTGGTTCCAATTCCGATAACACGGTTGATTTTATTATCTGAAATTAACTGAGCAACTTTAGAATAGAGTTCTTCGTTTGAAAATCCGCTTTGAAAAATATCCGATAAAATAACGGCTTTTGAAGCATTCTTTTTCTGGCTTTCTAAAAAGTCTAAAGCAATTTTCAGCGATTGAAAATCGGAACTGTAACTATCATCAATTAAACTGCAATTGTGAATTCCGTTTTTAACTTCAAGACGCATTTCAACTGGATAAAGCAGTTTTACACGATTTTGAATAACTTCAAAATCATAGTTAAAACGCAGTAAAACCAATAAACAGGAAATGGTATTTTCGATAGAAGCCGAATCACTAAACGGAATTTTTAAATTGAAAATTTCCTCTTTATATTGATATTTAATTACTGTAGCATCGTTTTTAGTTTCTTTCATCAGAATAAAAACATCGGCAGAAGCGTCTGTAAAACTCCATGAAAATAACGTTCTGTTTTGAAGTGGAAATTCCGCAGAAAAATCTAAAAGACATTGATCTACCAATTCGATTTTTTGATAGATTATTACTGCCGCCTTTTTGAAAAGCAATAATTTTTCTTTGATTTTTTGTGCCGAATTTTCAAAACCTTCATCATGTGCAGAACCTATACTGGTTAAAACACCAATATTTGGTTTGATGATTTTTTCAAGATTAATCATTTCGTTAACCGTTGAAATCCCGGCTTCGAAAATTCCTAAATTATGTTTTTCATTTATGGCAATAACAGAAAGCGGAACGCCAACCTGCGAGTTATAACTTTTTGGGCTTCGGATAATATTGTAATCGGGACTTAAAAGGAAATTCAGCCATTCTTTTACGATGGTTTTTCCGTTGCTTCCAGTTAAACCAATTATAGGAAAATCGAATAAATCACGATAATAACCTGCCAATTCCTGAAGTGCTTTACGTGTATTTTTTACGACAAAAAAATTGGCTTTTCCTTTTACATTTTCGGGAATATACTGAACAACAAAGTTCTGAACGCCTTTTTCTATCAATTCTGAAATATACAAATGAGCATCATTATTGACCCCGGAAAGGGCAATAAACAATGTTTTAGACCCGTTTTGTAAAGAACGGCTGTCGATCGAAATATGATCTACAAAAATATCAGAATCTGAACCTATCCATTCGGCGTTAAAAACCGGAATAAGGCTTTTTAAATTTATGCTCATTTAGAAATTTCTTTTTGTCAAATTTAAAAAAAGGTTTGCCACGAATTACACTAATTTGTTTTTAGATGTAAAAAAGTGTTTGCCACGAATTGCACGAATTTCCACGAATTATTTTATTTGCTGGATGGTAAAATATTAGCCACAGATTAAATGGATTTAAAGGATTTTTAATCTGTGAGAATCCTTTAAATCTGTGGCAAAAAATTAAAAAAATAATTCGTGGAAATTCGTGCAATTCGTGGCGAGAAAAAAATGCTAATAATTTGTGAAAATTTACACGTTTAATTGCAAAAAACATTAATTCCTTATATTTGTTCAATACCACAAAATAATACGTTTTGAAAAAAATACTTCCATTATTCTCCTATATACTTCATCCGATTTTTATATCGATGTACGCCACATTACTATACCTTTATTGTAAAGAGGATATTTTTACGACACAGGAAAAATACTTTGTTCTGTTTCAAATTTTGGTCATTACCATTATTGTTCCTATTCTGTTTTTCATGTTGTTACGTTCTACCGGACATGTAAAATCGATGATGCTTCCTGAAAACTCCCAGCGTCGCATTCCGCTTATTTTACAATGTTTTTTATATATTTTATTGGTAAAAAGAAGCATTGTTATTACCCGTTATCCAGAACTTCATTTCTTTTTTCTGGGAGCGCTGTTTAGTACAATCTTAGCATTGGTCTGTTCGCTTTTTAAAATCAAGGCCAGTCTGCACATGACCGCCATTACAGGATTTACAATCTTTGCAATTGGATTAAATATTCATTTACAATTGCACAATCCGTATTGGGGGGCGCTGTTAATTTTATTGTCTGGAATTGTAGCCTCATCCCGATTAGAAATGAACGCACATACGCCAAAAGAAATATCAATTGGTTTGTTAATTGGCGTTTTACCGCAGATATTATTTTTGTATTTGTGGTTATAAAATGTAGAATATTAATCCTGCATTGAGCGTTTTCATGGTTACTTTTTCTCCGCTTAATGTGGTAACGCCGTCTTTAAACAACGGACTCAAACCATAATACAAATAAACATTCCAGGTATTGTAACCCGCAGAAATATACGGTCCATATTGGAATTTATTAATGGCATCATTATTATTTATTCGGTACGTATTTTCGCCATCGTCTAAAACTGAAGTATTAGAGAAGATGTAACTTAATTTTACCCCGCCATAAATCCTCCAGAATTTTGTGCTTTCATAAGTAGAATTTCGCCATCTAAATTCTATTGGAAATTCAACAGAATATTGTTTGTAACGATTTGAAGCTATTTCTCCGGCATCTACAACATTATAAACTACGGCTCCGGTTCCATCTTTTGAAATACCAAAATTTTGAAAATAATTTTGATAACTCAATCCCACACCTGCTGCAATAGAAACTGTTCTGGATTTATTGATTGGCATGTCGCGCAAAAATCCGCCCGAAAGTCCAAGGGAAAATTTGTTTTGTTTGAATTTTTGAGGAATATCTGTAAACATATTATAGGTTACAGAAAAATAAAACTGGTCTTCTCTATACAAAGAATCTATTTTAACTATAGGTTTTATTTCTGCTTTGACATCTTCTTGCGAAAAAGCATTAAAAAATGAAACTAAAAACAAACAGCTAAAAAGAAATCGCATATAATTTTTTGAGTTTAAAAGAGGTTCTATAAAATAAACGCTTCATAGAAGCAATTTATTTCACCTACAAATATAATATAATGATAGTTCAGGGAACGATTAGAAAGCAATTATTCTGTTTTTGATTACGAATATTTGTGTTCGTTGAACTTTTTTCAAATAATCTGCATTAGAATTCAAAAAATGAATTTGATCTTTTATACCTTTGTCCTGTATGAAGAAAAAACAGCTCATATTAAGTTTCTCTTTTGCTGTCACAATATTGTTCTCGATATTGTTTCAGTCCATACACAGTTATGAGCATATTGTAAAACAGCTTTCAGAAAAACAATGCCACCACGATTATAATGATCCAAGTGGCGAAATAACGCATCAACACCATAATTACGATCTTTGTTATGTTTGTAATTTTGCTTTTGGAAGTTATATTGTTCCGGAAACTTTCTCTTTTCAATTTCATTCTTTCAGCAGCGAAATCCCTTATTTCTTTCCACTGTCAGAAAAGATTTTCTCTATTTCAAAAAGTTCGTATTTATTACGAGGCCCTCCCGCTGCTATAGTTTCTTAATAATTCAACATCTCTTTTTTAAAATCTAAATTCAAAACAACTTTGAGTTTCCTAATCCTGTTTATTAAATTGGGATTAGCATGCTGTACTGTTCGTTCAATTTTCATTTAGAAGAAGAAAATCCAATTAACTATAGCAAAATTTTCAAATGAAAAAATTAATAATTGCCCTTGTTTTAGGGTTTTCGGGCTTGCTTTCTGCCCAAAATTCGGTTTCAGGAACAGTAACTGACAATCAAAACCAGCCATTACCGGGCGTTTCTGTTTACGCTTCAGAATTGCATAAAGGAACAACGACTGATGCAAACGGAAAATACGAATTAAACAATCTTCCAAACGGAAATCTGCGTCTGTCTTTTTCGTATGTTGGATATGCTACTCAAAATAAAAACATCCTAAAATTAGTAAAACAAAATACCGTTGATGTAACGCTCGAAGAGTCCATTTTAGAAATGGATGAAGTTGTGGTTTCTACGCCTTTCAACAAATTGCAATCGCAAAACGTAATGAAAATCGAGCATGAAAGCATTAAAACTTTACAACAAAAAGGGACTTCGACTTTAATTGAAGGTTTGGCTACAATTCCCGGAGTTTCGCAAATTTCTACCGGAACATCTATTGGTAAACCGGTTATTCGCGGATTGAGCGGAAACCGTGTTTTAGTATATTCTCAAGGCGTTCGTATCGAAAACCAGCAGTTTGGAGACGAACATGGTTTAGGTTTAAACGACGCCGGAATTGAAAGTGTTGAAGTTATTAAAGGCCCGGCATCGCTATTGTACGGTTCTGATGCTTTAGGAGGAGTTTTATACTTTAATCCTGAAAAATTTGCTGATGCCGGTACTTTTAAAGCTAATTTCAGTCAAAAATATTTTACGAATACAGAAGGAAGTAATTCTTCTATTGGATTAAAAACATCTACTGATAACTGGAAATTTCTGGCACGTGGAAGTTATAACACGCATTCTGATTACAAAATTTCCGGCGGCGACCGCGTAACAAATTCTCGTTACAATGAAACTGATTTTAAAACCGGAATTGGTTACAGTAATTCAAGTTTCTCAAGTGTTTTAAGATACAACTACAATAAGCTGGATATTGGAATGCCTGAAGATGGAATTGCAGAACAATCTTCAAGCAAAAACACACAGTTTCCAAGACAGGGAATTTTTAATCATTTATTGAGTTTGAACAATGTGATCTTTTTTGAAAACTCGAAATTGGATGTTGATTTAGGATATATTTCAAATGACAGAAGTGAGTTTGAAGACAGTAATGATGCTTCGCTTCATATGAGATTGAATACCTTGAATTACAATTTAAAATACCATTTCCCTAAATTCGGAAAAATCGAAACTATTTTAGGTGTTCAGGGAATGCATCAAACGAATAAAAATTCGGGTGAAGAGTATTTAATTCCAGATGCAACGACGAATGATTTTGGTGTTTTTGGAACTGCAAATTACGAATGGGACAACAGTGTTTTACAAGCCGGATTACGTTTTGACAACAGAAACATTACTTCTGATGCGCACGGAACTGAAGGCGAAGAAGGTTATTTTTTACCTCTTGACAAATCTTTTGACAGTTTTAATGCTTCTTTAGGATATAAAACAAAACTGGCTGAACCGCTTACGCTTCGTTTAAATGTTGCAACCGGATTTAGAGCGCCAAACTTAGCAGAGTTAACTTCAAACGGGGTTCACGAAGGAACAAACCGTTATGAAATTGGAAATGCTGATTTGAAAACAGAACAAAACGTTCAGACTGATTTGAATTTAGAATACAAAAACACGCATTTTGAATTTTTCGTAAACGGATTTTATAATCACGTAAACAATTACATTTACACTTCGCCAACTGGGGAAACGCGTGATGATAATGATGTTTTTGCTTATGTTCAGGATAATGCACAATTGTATGGAGGTGAAGCTGGTATACATTTTCACCCGCATCCTTTAGACTGGTTACATTTTGAAACTAGTTTTGAAACTGTAACGGGTAAAAAAGACAATAACGATTACTTGCCGTTGATTCCTGCAAACAACTGGAATAATACGCTTAGAACTGAATTTAATATCAAAAACTGGTTAAGCGAAGGTTTTGCTTCTTTAAACGTATCTTCAACTTTTAGCCAGGATAATGTGAGTGGTTTTGAAACGGCTTCTAAAGGGTATACTTTGGTTAATTTAGGTTTTGGAGGAACAGTAAAATTGGGGAAAACTGCTTTTGACATTAACCTGAACGGAAACAATTTATTCGACAAAAAATACATTGCGCACCTTTCAAGATTAAAAACAGACGGAATCCCAAATATTGGAAGAAACATCGTTCTGGGCGTTAATTTCAATTTATAATTTTATTTAACCGCAAAGAGCGCAAGGAGTTTTTCGCAAAGTTCGCAAGGTTTTATTTAAGCTTTGTGATTAGAAAATATCCTATAGTATTTGAAAAATCTCGCAAAGACGCAGAGACGCAAAGTTTTAAAATTCTTTGCGACTTCGCGTCTTTGCGAGATTAAAAACATTGCGTACTTTGCGAAAAGACTTTGTGTCTTTGCGGTTAAAAAATATCTCACAAAAAGTGCTATTTTTGTTACAACTGTTAATCAAAAACTATGAAAAAAACCTTTCTTATAATGGCAATTACAACAGCAGGAATTTCATTTGGACAAAATAAGATTCAATACCCGGAAACTAAAAAAGGAGAAACTGTCGACGTATATTTTGACACAAAAGTAAGCGATCCGTATCGTTGGCTTGAAGATGATAAATCTGCTGAAACTGGAGCTTGGGTAAAAGCTGAAAACGAAGTAACTTATGGATATTTAGATAAAATTCCGTTTCGTGAAGAACTTAAAAAGCGAATGGAAAAACTTTGGAACTACGAAAAAATAGGCGCTCCGTTTAAAGAAGGGAAATCTACTTATTATTATAAAAATAACGGACTTCAAAATCAATCTGTTGTTTACAGAAAAGATCAAAGCGGAAAAGAAGAAATTTTTCTGGACCCGAATACTTTCTCAAAAGACGGGACAACTTCGCTTGGAGGTTTAGATTTTTCTAAAGATGGAAACAAAGCGGCTTATTCAATCTCTGAAGGCGGAAGCGACTGGAGAAAAGTAATTATTATTGATGCGGTTTCTAAAAAAGTTCTGGAAGATACTCTTGTTGATGTAAAATTCAGCGGTGTTTCATGGCTTGGAAATGAAGGTTTTTATTACTCTAGTTATGATAAACCAAAAGGAAGCGAACTTTCTGCAAAAACAGATCAGCACAAATTGTATTTTCATAAGTTAGGAACTTCTCAAAAAGAAGATAAAGTAATTTTTGGTGCAGATCAAAAAAGAAGATATGTTGGCGGTTATGTGACCGAAGACAATCATTATTTAGTAATTACAGCCGCTAATTCGACTTACGGAAATGAACTTTATATTAAAGATTTAAAAACTCCAAATAGTCCGATTATTACCATTGTAGACAACTTCAACAGTGATAATAATATTATCGAAAACGAAGGAAGTAAATTGTTTATACAAACGGATTATAACGCTCCTAACGGCCGCGTGGTTTCGGTAGATTTCAGTAATCCGAAACAGGAAAACTGGAAAGATTTTATTAAAGAAACAGAGAATGTTTTATCTCCATCTACAGGTGGCGGCTATTTCTTTGCCAATTATACAAAAGATGCCGTTTCGTTAGTTTTACAATACGATTACAGCGGAAAACTAGTTCGCGAAATTAAACTTCCAGCTGTTGGAACTGCGGGTGGATTTGGCGCGAAAAAAGAAGAAAAGATATTATACTACAGTTTTACAAACTACACTACTCCGGGAACCATTTTTTCTTTTGAACCAAAATCTGGTAAATCAGAAGTGTATCAAAAACCAAAAGTTGATTTTAAAAGTGAAGACTACGAGTCTAAACAAGTTTTTTATACTTCAAAAGACGGTACAAAAATTCCTATGATTATTACGTATAAAAAAGGAACAAAATTAGACGGTAAAAACCCAACGATTCTTTACGGTTACGGCGGGTTTAACATTAGTTTGACGCCAAGTTTCAGTATTTCAAATGCGGTTTGGATGGAAAACGGAGGTGTTTATGCGGTTGCCAATTTAAGAGGCGGCGGTGAATACGGTAAAAAATGGCACGATGCGGGAACAAAACTTCAAAAACAAAATGTGTTTGATGATTTTATTGCTGCTGCAGAATATCTAATTGCTCAAAAGTATACTTCATCTGATTATTTAGCTATTCGCGGAGGATCTAATGGTGGTTTATTAGTGGGCGCAACAATGACACAGCGCCCTGATTTAATGAAGGTAGCTTTGCCTGCGGTTGGTGTTATGGACATGCTTCGTTACCACACTTTTACTGCTGGTGCGGGCTGGGCGTATGATTACGGAACGGCTCAGGATAACAAAGAAATGTTTGAATATTTAAAAGGATATTCTCCTGTTCAAAACGTTAAAAGCGGCACTAAATATCCGGCAACTATGGTTACAACCGGAGATCATGATGATCGTGTTGTTCCGGCGCATAGTTTTAAATTTGCTGCTGAATTGCAAGACAAACAAGCGGGAGAAAATCCTGTTTTAATTAGAATTGATGTAAAAGCGGGTCACGGCGCAGGGAAATCTGTTGCAGCTACAATTCAGGAGAATGTAGACATTCAGGCTTTCACTCTTTATAATATGGGTTTTAAAGCCTTACCTAAGAAATAAGACTTAAAACGCTTAATTTTTTAGCCACGAATTCACGAATTATTTTTGTGAGTTTGTGGCTTTATTTTTTTGCCACAAATTGCACTAATTTCCACGAATTTAATTAATGGAAATTTGCAGAGTGTTTTTTTGCCACAGATTAAAAGGATTAAAATGATTTTTATAATCTGTGAAAATCATTTTAATCTGTGGCAAAAATTAAAAAAATTAATTCGTGGAAATTAGTGTAATTCGTGGCTAACTTTTTTCCTTAAATTTGAATAACTAAAAAACCAAACGATGAAAATTATAAAGTGGGGAATTATAGGCTGTGGGAATGTAACGGAAGTAAAAAGCGGGCCGGCTTTTCAGAGGGCTCCAAATTCTGCTTTGGTTGCTGTGATGCGAAGAGATGCAAAGCTTGCCGAAGATTACGCCAAACGCCATAACGTTCCAAAATGGTATTCGAATGCTCAAGATTTAATAAATGATCCTGAAGTCGATGCCGTTTATATTGCTACACCGCCATCTTCTCATAAAGAATATACTCTTTTGTGTGCCAAAGCCGGAAAGCCTATTTATGTTGAAAAACCAATGGCTTTGACTTTTGAAGAATGTAATGAAATGATCAGTGCCTGCAAAGAACATAATGTTCCACTGTTTGTTGCTTATTACCGAAGAGGTTTACCTCGCTTTCTAAAAATAAAAGAAATAATTGACAAGGGAAAATTAGGAAACATACGTCATGTAAATACTGTTTTATATCATCCGTTTGAAGCTCGTTACGATGACGAAATTAATCTTCCGTGGACGGTTTTACCGCATATTTCAGGAGGCGGAATTTTTGTTGATTTAGCCTGTCATACTTTAGATTTTCTGGATTTTGTTTTAGGTCCGATAAAATCTGTTCGCGGACATGCGACTTCTCAATTGCAAGCTTATCCGGCAGAAGATTCAGTTTCGATGTCTTTTTTATTTGAAAACGGAATTCACGGATCTGGTTTATGGAATTTTGCCAGTTTTGAGCGTTATGACAATACTGAAATCGTGGGTGATAAAGGTAAAATCTCGTTTTCAACTTTCGGAAATGATCCCATTCATATTCAATATACGAATGGTAAAAAAGAAAGTATTACAATAGAAAATCCGCTTCATATTCAGCAGCCGTTTATAGAAACTGTAATGACTGAACTTTTAGGTAAAGAAGGTGCTTCTCCATCAAAAGGGATTTCAGGAGCGAGAACTACTTGGGTTATTGATGAAGTTTTGAAGGAGTTTAGGGATTCGAAATAATTTCAATTGCCTCCAGCTTTAGCTGGAGATTAAATAATAGCAAGCTTAAGAGGCTTTAGCCAAAAAAGTTTGTTCGGCTAAAGCCTTTTTCAATTCAACCCTGTGAACCTCCAGCTAAAGCCGGAGGAAATTTAATAGATCTTGTCATTTCTCCTTTCGTAGAAATGACAAAAAACAAAAAGGATATTCTTTCGAATATCCTTTTCTTCAAAAAACTATAAAATTTCTATAAAAAATTATAGACTGTATTTAAGACCTACAGTCAAACCTAAACCAGAAATCCCAACATAAGAACTAATATCATTCATCTCATCATCAGGTCTGGTTGTATCTGTTGTCACCGCTGTTGATGTATTAGGATTAAATAAATAATGGTTTGAATTAGCTGTCAATTTATCAACATATTTAACATGGCTTGCTGAATAAGAAGCATCTGGTCTAAAAGTCGTTGGAGTATGTAATTTATCAACTCCATTTTCCGTATAAACTTCAGTTTCTTTAGTGTCCCCGTGTACAGTAAAGTTACGGTATTCCACTTCAGCAAATACAGAAATATTTTTTCCTAACTTATATGATGTACCAATTGCAGCCATAAAACCTACAGTTGGTTTTGGCTTTACAACGTCTTTAGAAAATGTCTGTAATATTGGTGTTCCAGTAGAGTTTGAATACGTACGGTTAGTTTCGATAGTTAAATCCCCGTGGACAGGAACAATAACACCTACTTTTGTGTAAGGCTCAAAACCTTTATGTTCTCCTAAAAACAAAACTAAAGCCGGGGATAAATCAAATGCTCTAATTCTTCCTTCTGCTTTTCCCGATACAAAAGTTGGTCCAGCTGCCACTAATCTGTGAGTAGTTTCAGCCATTTTTTCATTATTTCCAACGTAATAGTTTATGCCCATTTCAACACCTAAACGTGTATTGAAACGGTAACCTGCCGCCAAAGTAGAACGAAATCCTTGTCCAAAAGATCCGTGATTAGCCTCTCTGGAAACTAAAGTTGTACCATCTGCTGCATAAACATCATTATTAGGTAATGTTCCTGAAATAATTGGAAAATCAGTTGCAGCAGTTTGGATGAAATATGACCCACCCAATTTAAAATACCAGCTTTCTGGTTTGTCTGCTTGTTCTGTCTGCGCCATTGTAGCGATAGAGCAAACTAATAATCCTAATAAAAATAGGTTCTTTTTCATAATTCTGATTTAATTAATTTATACAAACTTAGAATTTTTTAACATATTCTTATAATTTGCATTGTTAGACTTGGAACGAAATCGTTGTAATTTCGGGCAATATTACTAAAAAAGTATTATGCATGCATAATTTTAACACTAAAATTTTAGATTCAATTAAATTTTAACTGTTAAAATTTAGTTCAGTTTAAAATTTATCTGCATTTTCTCTAATTCCTGAAGAAGCTCTGCCGAAATCCTAATTTTTAACCTTCTGCTTGGCATCGTTAATTTAGTTACAACCTTCACTTCTTCAACTTCTTTTACTTCCTGCATTTTAGCTTCTCCGGCAACAGTTTCATTATCATCATTCTCATCTTCAAAAACAGCATCTTCACTCTCTTCAAATTCACTTGTGGTTTCAACCTCAACTAAACGCTTCACATTTTCGATTTCCATGATGTCAAAACTCACAGTATTATCGCCTTTATTTTCATTAAATAAATGACTTAATTTATGTATAAACTCAGGCTGAAGATCTTTGATATTTAATAAAAGAATCAATTTTTTAGCAAAAGCCTCTAAAATATCCTGCAGCTGACGAATCTCAACAAACTGCATTCTAGGCTCTGATTTTTTTCCTGTATCGTGATTTACCCAGCCATCTTTGATCAATATTTTTAAATAGGCGAAATTATTCTGAATCAGGAAATGGCGGAATTTTAAGTATTCTTCACCAAAAATCTTAAACTCAAAACTTTCATCATATCCTTCTAAGTTAAACACGGCCCAGCCCTTTCCATTTTTGGCTACTCGATGCTGCACGTTATTAATGATTCCTGCAAAGTTTAGATTTTTACCTACATATTCATTCATACTTTTCAATGCTTCTAATCGGGCATTGCAGAAGTATTTCATCTCAAACCTAAAATCATCAAGCGGATGTCCGGAAATATAAATCCCTACAACCTCTTTTTCTTTTGCCAGTTTTTCCATTGTACTCCAGTCTTCACATGGAGGTACAACAGGTTCTGCAATTTGTACTTCGCTCGCTTCTCCAAATAAACTTACCTGCGATGAGTTTTCATTTTCCTGAAATTTCGATCCGTAACGCATAGCCTTTTCATAAAACGTAATTCCGTCGCCATCATCATGGAAATACTGCGCTCTGGTTGTTCCTTCAAAAGAATCAAAACCTCCGGCAAGTGCTAAATTTTCAATTGCTTTTTTGTTGGCTGCACGCAAATCAATTCGTTTCGCCAAATCAAAAATTGATTTATATCTTCCGTCTTTTCTGTTTTCTACAATTGTTTCAACAGCTCCGGAACCAACACCTTTAATCGCGCCCATTCCGAAACGAACAGCATAATTATCGTTTACTGTAAATTTATAGTACGATTCGTTTACATCTGGCCCTAAAACCTGTAATCCCATACGTTTACATTCTTCCATAAAAAACGAAACCTGTTTGATATCGTTCATATTATTCGAAAGAACCGCAGCCATATATTCTGCCGGATAATGCGCCTTTAAATATGCCGTTTGATACGCAATCCATGCATAACAAGTCGAGTGCGATTTGTTGAAGGCGTAACTTGCAAAAGCTTCCCAGTCTTTCCAGATTTTCTCTAAAATCTTCGCATCGTGACCTTTTTCTGCTGCTTGTTCTACGAACTTCGGCTTCATTTTATCTAGTACATCTTTTTGCTTCTTACCCATCGCTTTACGCAAAACGTCGGCCTCACCCTTTGTAAATCCTGCCAAAGACTGAGACAAAAGCATTACCTGCTCTTGGTAAACCGTAATTCCGTAGGTTTCTGATAGATATTCGGCACAGGCATCTAAATCGTATTTAATTTCCTCGTCACCATTTTTTCTTCGAACGAAAGACGGAATATACTCCAAAGGTCCCGGACGATAAAGTGCATTCATGGCAATTAAATCTCCAAAAACTGTTGGTTTAAGATCTTTCATGTATTTCTGCATTCCAGGCGACTCGTATTGGAAAATTCCAACGGTCTCACCTCTTTGGAAAAGCGCATACGTTTCTTCATCATCGATTGGAAACGTGTCTGGGTCCAGATCAATATTTGTTCTGTATTTTACCAGTTTTACGGTATCTTTTATCAGCGTAAGGGTCTTTAGACCCAAGAAGTCCATTTTCAGCAATCCGGCACTTTCTGCAACCGAGTTATCAAACTGCGTTACATATAAATCAGAATCTTTTGCGGTTGTAACCGGAACGTAATTCGTAATATCCGATGGCGTAATGATAACCCCACAGGCGTGAATTCCGGTATTACGCATTGATCCTTCAAGGATTTTTGCCTGCTGAATGGTTTCTCCTGCCAAATCATCTTCATTGGCAATGGCGATTAATTCTTTTACATTGTCAAATTCGTCAGAACGAAGCGCTTTTTTAACCTCTTCTTCACTCTCTGAAATAAAACGCGCCAAATTCCATTTTGACGGCATCATTCCAGGAATCAGCTTTGCAATTCTGTCGGCTTCAAATAATGGTAAATCCAGTACACGAGCCGTATCACGAATCGCTGATTTGGTTGCCATTTTACCATAAGTGATAATCTGAGCTACCTGCTTTTGACCGTATTTATTGATTACATAATCCATTACACGTCCACGACCCTCATCATCAAAGTCGATATCAATATCGGGCATCGATACACGGTCAGGATTTAGGAAACGCTCAAAAAGTAAGTCGTATTTAATGGGGTCAATATTGGTAATTCCGAGACAATACGCAACGGCAGAACCCGCTGCAGATCCACGTCCTGGACCAACCGATACATCCATTTTTCTCGCTTCGGCAATGAAATCCTGTACAATCAAAAAGTAACCTGGATATCCTGAATTCGAGATCGTCAATAATTCAAAATCCAAACGCTCTTGAATAGATTCTGTAATTTCTCCATATCGTTTTGCGGCACCAACCATCGTAAGGTGTCGCAAGTATTTATTTTCACCTCGAACCCCTCCGTCAGCTTCATCTTCTGCAACAACAAATTCTTCAGGAATATCAAATTTCGGAAGCAATACATCTCGGTAAAGTGAATATCCTTCAACCTTATCTATAATTTCCTGAATGTTTATAATCGCTTCTGGTAAATCAGAAAAGAGTTTTTTCATCTCTGCTTCCGATTTGAAATAATATTCCTGATTTGGAAGCCCGTAACGATAACCTCGTCCGCGTCCAATAGGTGTTGCCTGCTTTTCACCGTCTTTTACGCAAAGTAAAATATCGTGCGCATTGGCATCTTCTTTATTTAAATAATAGGTATTATTAGTCGCAATTAATTTTACATTGTGCTTTTGCGAAAATTCAACAAGGGTTTTGTTGACACGATTTTCATCTTCCTGATTGTGGCGCATAACTTCTAAATAGAAATCTTCGCCAAATTGTTCTTTCCACCAAATCAATGCATCTTCGGCTTGGTTTTCACCAATGTTCAGGATTTTACTCGGAATTTCTCCGTATAAATTCCCAGACAAAACCATGATGTCTTCTTTGTATTTTTCGACTATATTTTTGTCAATCCTCGGCACATAATAAAATCCTTCGGTATAAGCAATCGAAGCCATTTTGGCCAAATTATGATATCCCGCTTTATTTTTAGCCATTAAAACAACTTGATAACCGTTGTCTTTTTTGCTTTTGTCTAAATGGTTTTCACAAATATTAAATTCACAGCCTACAATTGGTTTTACCTCTGTTTCTGTCGGTTCTTCTCCGGCTTCAACCAAAGCTTTATTTTTTCCCGATGCTGCTTTGTTATGGTTCATAACGGCGCTCACAAAGTGAAAAGCTCCCATCATGTTTCCGGTATCGGTCATAGCAACAGCCGGCATTCCGTTTTTGGCTGCAGCCGCCACAATATTTCCAATCCCGATTGTAGATTGAAGAACCGAAAACTGTGTATGATTGTGTAAATGCGCAAATTTTGCCGCTTTAAAATCTGCTTTATCAGATTCTGAAACGGTAGTTTGCTTATCGTCAACTTGTAAAGCTTTAAGCTGTTCTCTGATTTTATCAGAAGCTGCTTTTAAGTTGATGTGTTTTAAACCAATAAGCTTAAACGGCTCCGAATTTCTTTCTTGAAAGTCTTTGAAATAACCCTGCGGAACGTCTAATTCTTCTTTTGTAAAAACTTCTCTTCTAACCAATTCAAGGAAACAACGCGTAGTTGCCTCAACGTCGGCAGTTGCGTTGTGTGCTTCCGCGAAAGGCTTATCGAAAAGATAGCTGTGTAATTCAGTCAGCGTTGGAAGTTTGAATTTTCCTCCACGACCTCCGGGAAGCTGTAATAACGAAGCTGTAACTTCTGTACAAGTATCCAAAACAGGCATCGAACTCATTTGAGACTCCACACCCATTCTATGGAATTCAGCTCCCATAATATTAACGTCGAAACCTAAATTCTGACCAACGATAAATTTGGTTTTGCTTAATGCGATATTGAATTTCTCCAAAACTTCGGCAAGCGAGATTCCATCGGCTTCAGCCAATTCAGTCGAAATTCCGTGAATACGCTCGGCATCATACGGAATATTAAATCCTTCTGGTTTTACCAAATAATCCTGATGCTCAATAAGCTGTCCCATTTCATCGTGAAGCTGCCACGCAATTTGTATACAGCGAGGCCAGTTATCAGAATCGGTTATTGGGGCATCCCAGCGTTTTGGTAATCCGGTTGTTTCGGTATCGAATATTAAATACATAGAGTTGTAAAAAAGTCAAATTTTAAAATCCCAAATTCCAAGTCTGTCATATTACAAAATACTGACAACATGAAACATAACAAAATGCGAAATGAAAAATGGAAGAAGTTCAAATTTACGCTTTTTTTTAAGCGAATGAAAAACGAAGTTATCAACAAAAGCACAATTAACATCTCGGTATTCTAAACGCAAAAACAACAGAATTTGATTCTTTTTTTCTTAAAAAACTTCGATTATTCATTTTGGATACTCATTACACCAAAATGAACACTTTTAAGCTTTACTGTATGCTGAACTTTGCCTCATCAAATTATAACAATTAAAAAATAATAATCATGAAAACAATTTTTATCACAGGCGCATCATCAGGTTTAGGAAAAGCAACAGCAAAATTATTTCAAGCAAAAGGTTGGAATGTAATCGCAACAATGAGAACTCCAGAAAAGGAAACTGAACTTGCTGGTTTAGAAAATGTAACGCTGCTACCATTAGACGTTACGAATTATGATCAAATACAAAGCACGGTTCAAAAAGCAATTGCATTAAGCGATATTGATATCGTTTTTAATAATGCTGGTTACGGATTAATTGGTCCTTTGGAAAGTTTTAACGATGATCAAATCACAAAACAATTAAATACTAATTTATTAGGAACAATTCGTGTAACGAATGCCTTTATTCCGTATTTCAGAGAAAAAAGAAGCGGTTTGTTTATTTCAACAACTTCTATTGGCGGATTGATTTCTTTTCCTTTAGGTTCTGTATATCACGCCACAAAATGGGGATTGGAAGGCTGGAGCGAAAGTATGGCTTTTGAATTAAATCAATTTGGAATCAATATTAAAACGGTTTCTCCTGGCGGTATTAAAACAGAATTTTTACACGGTTCACTTGATACTGGAGTTAAACCTGAATACCAGGCAATGGCAGACAAAATGTTTGAAAATGTAGATGTAATGTTTGAAATGGCATCGACTCCAGAACATATTGCCGATGTTGTTTATGAAGCTGCTACAGACGGAAAAACCAAACTTAGATATGTGGCCGGAGAAGATGCAAAAGCACTTTACCAGCAAAGATTAGAACAAGGTGACGAAATTTTTCGTGCTTCATTTGGTAAACAATTTTTGGGAGCCTAATCTATTTCTAATACCGCTCAGGTTTTGATAATCTGTGCGGTATTAGTTTTCATTTTTTTTTACTTTTATATCATGGAAAAGAAAAACAATAATCCAACCAAAATTTCCTCTGTATCGCAGTTCCATACTTTATTTGATCTGCCAAAGCCGCTGCATCCCATGATCAGTTTGGTTGACAATAAAATATTAGCTGTTAAAGCAGAAACGAATAACTCATTTTTACTCGATTTTTATAAAATATCTTATAAATATTCTACAAATGGTAAAATGGGTTACGGTCAAGGTTACTATGATTTTAACGAAGGCGGTTTAATGTTCACTTCTCCCAACCAATTGATTTTTACCGATAATGAAGAAGGAACCGAATATCACGGTTATACTTTATTTTTTCATCCGGATTTTATTCGAAATTATCCTTTAGGAAAAAACATTAAAAAGTATGGTTTCTTTTCGTACGATACGAATGAAGCACTTCATCTTTCCGACAGCGAAAAAACAACGATTATAGGCTTATTAAATAGCATTGATAATGAGCTTCATACGGCTATTGACGAAATGAGTCAGGATGTTATCATTTCATATATTGATGTTTTGCTGAATTACAGCAATCGTTTTTACAAACGTCAATTTATTACCAGAAAAACAGTCAGCAATGATTTATTGCTTAAAGTAGAAGAAACTTTAAATGATTATTTCAATAATGCCGAAACCTTAAAAAGAGGTCTGCCTTCAGTCGATTTTCTTGCTTCACAAGTAAATGTCTCCAGTCATTATTTAAGCGATATGCTTCGTAATTTAACGGGACAAAATGCGCAGCAGCACATTCATTCGAAACTAATAGAAAAATCAAAAGATTTTCTGATGACTACTAATCTTTCGGTAGCGGAAATTGCCTATCAATTGGGTTTTGAATATCCTCAGTCATTTAGTAAACTGTTTAAAAAGAAAACCAATCTTACTCCATTAGAGTTTAAAAATTCCCTGAATTAATCTTCAAAATTATTCTCTTTAAAAAAGCCCTTTTTGTCTTAAAAAAGCATAAAAATTCATAAAAATACACTTCTTGGATGTCGTAGTATTTAGATAGTTTATTGAATCTAAATAACGTCTTAAAAACTCTTTTAAAAGCCTTCAAAAACCAACAAAGCACTCCTTTTGCGAAGAAATCAAAACTAACAATTATTACTATTTTTATTCATTTTGTTAGATTTTTTCAATTAAATTCTTATATTTTATAGTGATTTTGAAATAAATTTGCAAACTATTAAAACAAAAAACAATTAAAGAAAATTAAAGTTGAAAAAGAAAAACAAAGTCATTTTCTAAATCATTTTTCTGCCAAAATTGAAGCTGCAAAAGCGGTTTATCAATTTGTATTTTAGTTTGGGTATCGTATATAATGAAATATCGAAATTGACGCTTTTGTATCTTTTTTTACTTTTGTTTTGCTATTATACTGAACAGGAAATTGCTGTGGTTATAGAAATTACAATTAAAAAAAATAAAAAATGAGTAAGACATTATTTGACAAAGTATGGGATTCACATGTAGTGCGTAAAATTGAAGATGGACCAGATGTGTTTTTTATTGACCGCCATTTCATTCATGAAGTTACGAGTCCTGTTGCTTTTTTAGGATTAAAGTCAAGAGGCGTTAACGTTTTATACCCACAACGTACTTTTGCAACTGCAGATCACAATACCCCAACCATAAACCAACATTTACCAGTTCAGGATCCTTTATCAGCAAATCAGCTTCAGGCTCTTGAAGATAATGCTGCAGAATACGGAATTTCGCACTGGGGATTAGGTCATCAAAAAAATGGTATTGTACACGTAGTAGGTCCTGAAAACGGAATTACTTTGCCAGGTGCTACTATTGTATGTGGAGATTCACATACGTCTACTCACGGTGCTTTTGGAGCAATTGCTTTTGGTATCGGAACTTCTGAGGTTGAAATGGTACTTTCTACTCAATGTATTATGCAGCCTAAACCAAAGAAAATGCGTATTAACGTAAACGGTCAATTAAGTAAAGGTGTTGGCCCAAAAGACGTTGCACTTTATATTATTGCGCAATTAACTACTTCTGGAGGTACAGGGTATTTTGTTGAATATGCTGGTGATGTTTTTGAAAACATGACTATGGAAGGTCGTATGACAGTTTGTAATTTAAGTATCGAAATGGGTGCTCGTGGCGGAATGATCGCTCCTGACCAAACTACTTTCGATTTCCTTGAAGGAAGATTATACGCTCCAAAAGGTGAAGCTTGGACAAAAGCTGTTGAATACTGGAAAACTTTAAAAACGGATGCTGATGCTGTTTTTGATGCTGAATTAAACATCAAGGCTTCAGACATTGAACCAATGATTACTTATGGTACTAACCCAGGAATGGGAATTGGTATTACAAAACATATCCCAAGTGCAAAAGAAGTTGAAGGTGGTGAGGAAACTTACAAAAAATCTTTAGCTTACATGGGCTTCCACGAAGATGATGTAATGATTGGAAAACAAATTGATTATGTTTTCTTAGGAAGTTGCACAAACGGACGTATTGAAGATTTTAGGGCTTTCGCCGAAATTGTAAAAGGAAGAAAAAAAGCAGATAATGTTACCGCTTGGTTAGTTCCGGGTTCTCACGTTGTGGAAGCTCAGATTAAAGAAGAAGGTATTTTAGATATTTTGACTGAAGCTGGTTTTGTATTACGTCAGCCGGGTTGTTCAGCTTGTTTAGCAATGAACGATGATAAAGTACCTGCCGGAAAATATGCGGTAAGTACTTCTAACAGAAACTTTGAAGGTCGTCAAGGTCCTGGATCAAGAACGCTTTTAGCAAGCCCAATTATGGCCGCAGCTGCTGCTGTTACAGGAAAACTAACAGATCCGCGTGAATTATTTTAGATTGCAGATTTTAGATTTTAGATTTCTCACTTTGTGTAATCTTCATCTAAATTTCTTCAAATAAAATGAATCAACATTATTTAATACAAAACATTTTTAGGTTCTAATTTTTAAGTTTTCAAAAGAAATCTAAAATCTAAAATCCTAAAATCTAAAATTCCAAAAAATGGCATACGATAAATTTACTATACTTACCAGCAGTGCAGTGCCACTGCCAATTGAAAACGTTGATACAGATCAAATCATCCCGGCTCGTTTCTTAAAAGCTACAAAACGTGAAGGTTTTGGAGACAACCTTTTTAGAGACTGGAGATATAATGGAGACGATACTCCAAAAGCAGATTTCGTTTTAAACGATTCGACTTATTCTGGAAAAATTCTTGTTGGAGGAAAAAACTTCGGTTCTGGATCTTCAAGAGAGCATGCAGCTTGGGCAGTTTATGATTACGGATTTAGAGCTGTAGTTTCTAGTTTCTTTGCTGATATCTTTAAAGGAAACTGTCTAAATATTGGCGTTTTGCCAGTACAAATCAGCCCGGAATTTGCTGAAACCATTTTCAAAGCAATCCAAGCTGATCCTAAAACAGAATTAGAAATCAATCTTCCAAACCAAACTATTACTTTATTGTCAACTGGTCAGCAAGAATCTTTTGCTATTAACGGATACAAAAAGAACAATATGATTAATGGCTTTGACGACATTGATTATTTACAAAACATTAAAGAAGATATTGTGGCTTTCGCCGATAAACTTCCTTACTAATAGAAATCTCATTCAGGATATTAGACCCGACAGGTTTCAAAAACCAGTCGGGTCTTTCTAAATTAAATGAGAAAAAATAGAACGCAGATTTTTATTTTACTTAATACTAAAAATCCGTTTTTATCAGCGTCTTCGCAAAGCGAATCCGTAAAATCAGCGTCAAAATTAAACATGGATATCAATAAAAATCCAACGTTAGAAATTACAATATCAATATGGAAAAAAGAAAAATTGAAATAATGGATACGACGCTTCGTGATGGTGAACAAACCTCAGGAGTATCATTTTCTGCTGCAGAAAAACTGACCATTGCACAATTATTGCTGGAAGAATTAAATATTGATAGAATCGAAATTGCTTCTGCCCGCGTGAGCGAAGGAGAATTTCAAGCCGTAAAAGGCATTACTTCATGGGCAGAAGAACGCGGCTATATTAACCGAATTGAAGTCCTTTCGTTTGTTGACGGAGGAGTTTCAATTGATTGGATGAAAAAAGCCGGTGCAAAAGTGCAGAATTTATTGACTAAAGGCTCAATGAATCACTTAACGCATCAGTTAAAAAAAACACCCGAACAGCATTTTTCTGAAATCGCTCAAATAATCGCTTTAGCAAAAGAAAATAATATTGAAACGAATGTTTATTTAGAAGATTGGAGCAACGGAATGCGAAATTCTCCTGAATACGTTTTTCAGTTTCTGGATTTCTTATCTACACAGCCCGTAAAAAGAATTTTACTTCCAGATACTTTAGGAGTTTTAATTCCGTCTTTGGCTTTTGAATTTATTTCTAAAATCAGAGCAAAATATCCGCAGATTCATTTTGATTTCCATGCTCACAACGATTACGATTTAAGTGTTGCCAATGTTATGGAGGCTATAAAAGCTGGTATTAACGGACTTCACGTTACGGTAAACGGAATGGGAGAACGTGCCGGAAATGCGCCGCTTGAAAGTACGGTTGCGGTAATAAATGATTACCTGCCAGAAGTAAGCATCAATATCAAAGAAACTTCTTTATATACGGTTAGCAAATTAGTTGAAACGTTTACAGGATACAGAATTCCTGCCAACAAACCAATTGTGGGCGATAATGTTTTTACGCAGACTGCTGGAATCCATGCCGATGGCGACAACAAAAACAACTTATATTTTAATGATTTACTTCCGGAACGATTTGGAAGAAAAAGAAAATACGCTTTAGGAAAAACTTCTGGAAAAGCTAATATTGAAAAAAATCTTCAGGAATTAGGTTTAAAACTAAATCAGGAAGATTTGAAATTGGTTACCCAAAGAATCATCGAACTAGGCGATAAAAAAGAAACCGTTACGAAAGAAGATCTTCCATACATTATTTCAGATGTTTTGGACAGCCATACTTACGAAGAAAAAATAAAAATTGAGTCCTATATATTAGTACACTCAAAAGGAATGCGTCCGTCAACGACTTTGTGCTTGAAATTTGGCGAAGAAATCATCGAAGAAAATGCACAAGGAGATGGTCAATTTGATGCTTTTATGAACGCTTTATCAAAGATTTACAAAAGCAAAAAACTAACGCTTCCAAAATTGATTGACTATGCAGTAAGAATCCCGCCGGGAAGTAGTTCTGATGCCTTGTGCGAAACTATTATCACCTGGGTCAACAACGGAAAAGAATTTAAAACCCGCGGATTAGATTCTGATCAAACTGTTGCAGCGATTATCGCAACGCAAAAAATGTTGAATGTAATAGCTTAATATAAGGAACAAAGGTTCAGAGGAACAAAGGGACAAAGGCTAAAGATAAAGTTTTCATCCCAACATCTTTGAACCTTTGTTCCTCTGAACCTTTGAACCTTAAATAACACATATAGAATGAAATTAAACATAGCCCTTTTAGCCGGAGACGGAATCGGACCAGAAGTAATAAATGAAGCTGTAAAAGTATCTGATGCTATTGCAAAAAAATTCAATCACGAAATAACTTGGACTCCTGCTTTGACTGGAGCTTGCGCAATCGACGCAGTTGGGGTTCCTTATCCAGATGAAACGCACGAGGTTTGTATGAAAGCCGATGCGGTTTTATTTGGAGCAATTGGCCACCCAAAATATGATAACGATCCAAGCGCGCCAGTTCGTCCTGAGCAAGGTTTATTGTTGATGCGTAAAAAATTAGGTTTATTCGCTAACGTTCGTCCAACGTTTACGTTCCCTTCTTTAATTGATAATTCTCCTTTAAAAAGAGAAAGAATTGAAGGAACTGATTTAGTTTTCTTAAGAGAATTAACAGGCGGAATTTACTTTGGAGAAAAAGGAAGAAAAGATAACGGAGAAACTGCTTTTGACAATTGCGTTTACACACGTGCAGAAGTGCAGCGTTTAGCTAAAAAAGGTTTCGAATTAGCAATGACACGTAGCAAAAAATTATGCTGCGTTGATAAAGCTAACGTTTTGGAAACTTCACGTTTATGGAGAGAAACAGTTCAGGCTATGGAAAAAGATTATCCTGAAGTTACGGTTTCTTACGAATTTGTTGATGCTGTTGCAATGCGTTTGGTTCAATGGCCAAACTCTTATGATGTATTAATCACAGAAAATTTATTTGGAGATATCTTAACTGACGAGGCTTCTGTAATTTCAGGTTCAATGGGATTAATGCCTTCTGCTTCTGTTGGAGAGCATACTTCTTTATACGAGCCAATCCACGGATCTTATCCACAAGCTACAGGATTAAATATTGCTAATCCATTGGCTACAATTTTATCTGCAGCCATGATGTTTGAAGATGCATTCGGATTAAAAGACGAGGCTGAAGCTATTCGTGCTGTAGTAAACAAATCTTTAGAACAAGGTGTTGTTACAGAAGATTTAGCTCCAAAAGGATCGAAAGCTTACAAAACAAACGAAGTTGGAGATTGGCTTGTAGCTAATTTATAATAGTTTATTTTGTTTCAGGTTTCAAGTTTCAGGTTGTTGGAACGTGAAACCTGAAACTTGAAACAAAAAAAGGGATCAGCTTTCGTTGATCCCTTTTATATTTTAGAAAAAAAATATTAATATCCTCCTCTGTTACCACCACGGTCATTTCCACCACGGTTTCCTCCACCATAACCTCCGCGTGAATCTCCACCACGGCTGTTATTATTGAAGCTTCTTCTTTCACCTTCAGGTTTCGGTTCAGATTTATTAACAACAATTGAACGACCTTGAACAGTAGCTCCGTTCAATTCATCAATTGCTTTTTGAGCTTCCGCATCGTTTGGCATCTCAACGAAACCAAAACCTTTGCTTCTTCCAGTAAATTTATCAGTGATAATTTTAACTGAATCTACTGCTCCATAAGCCTCGAAAGACTCTCTTAAATCTGCTTCCTCAATACTGAATGGAAGGCTTCCAACAAAAATGTTCATATGTACTTATTTATAATAATGTAGCAAATGTAGTCTTATTTTTCTGTAATCTACTATATATTAGTTTATTTATGTTTTTATTTTGATTTTGAAAATCAGCTCATAAAACGTCGTATTTCCAAAAGTTACATCTGATGATGAACAATATCACTTACTTGAATCGGAACTTTATAAAAAACACCTTCTGTAAAGTTAATTTTTGGATTCTCCGTATCGCTTTCATCTTCATTCATCGCAGTAAATTTAAATGTTCCTGAAATCGTATTAGTATCGATATCGTACTCTGTAATAACAATTTGTCCGTTACCAATATTTGTTCCTGTAGAAAATGAAGATAATTCAGCAGGCAATGTATTTTCATAAGATGCTTTTGAAGTTTCATTAAGACCTAAAATAAAAGTTTGTTCTGCAGAAGAAGCCGTTTGCAAAATAACATTTTCATACCCTAAAGAACCTTCAATAAATACAGTCCCATTTGCACCAAAATAAGCTTTATATGTTTGAGCTCTCCAGAAAACATTATTTTTCAGCGTTTGAAAAGCAGGATTATTGAATTTTACATCTTCTGTACAAGATGTAAGCAGTAGTAAAAAAGATAAGAAGTAAAAATATTTTTTCATATATATAAGATGAATTTAATGCAAAAGTATCGCATTATGAGGTAAATATTTAAATTTTAAAGTCAAAAAAAAAGCTAAAAATCTGTCTTAAATATATTTAATACTTTTTGAAACGGATAATTGATAAAAAAATTATATCTTTGCGCCCTTAATTAACAGAGGTCGAGTACCTCAAAATTTAATCATAAGATTATGTCAGTAAAAATTAGATTACAAAGACACGGTAAAAAAGGAAAACCTTTTTACTGGGTTGTAGCTGCAGATGCACGCTCAAAAAGAGATGGTAAATACTTAGAGAAAATCGGTACTTACAATCCAAACACAAACCCAGCAACTGTTGAGTTAAACCTTGACAGCGCAGTTAAATGGTTACACAATGGTGCACAACCAACTGATACTGCTAGAGCAATCCTTTCTTACAAAGGTGCTTTATTGAAACACCACCTTGATGGAGGTATCCGCAAAGGAGCTTTAACTCAAGAACAAGCTGACGCTAAATTAGCTGCTTGGTTAGAGGCAAAATCTGGAAAAGTTGATGCTAAAAAAGATGGTTTATCAAAAGCGCAAGCTGATGCTAAAGCAAAAGCTTTAAAAGCAGAAAAAGAAGTTAATGCTAAACGTTTAGCTGCTGCAGCTCAGGCTGAAGCTGATGCTATCGCTGCTGCAACTCCTGCAGTTGAAGAAGAAGTTGCTGAAGTAGAAGCAGAAGCTGCTACTGAAGAAGCTCCTGCTGCTGAAGAGAATAACGAAACAACTGAAGCATAATTTTACTTAGCGATAATGCGTAAAGAAGAATGTTTTTATTTAGGTAAAATCGCTAAAAAATTTAGTTTCAAAGGTGAAGTTCTGATCTATTTAGACACAGACGAACCTGAGTTATACGAAAATCTGGAATCAGTGTTTGTTGATCACAACAAACACTTGGTTCCTTTTTTTATTGAAACAAGTTCTTTACACAAAAACGACTTTCTTAGAGTTCGTTTTGAAGATGTAAATAACGAGGAAGAAGCAGATGCACTTGTTGGCAATGCTATTTATCTTCCTTTATCAATGCTGCCAAAACTTTCTGGCAACAAATTTTATTTCCACGAAGTTATTGGTTTCGAAATCGAAGACCAGCGCCTAGGTGTCTTTGGGAAAATTACTTCAATTAATGATTCTTCTGCACAGCCTCTTTTTGAAGTTTTGAATGGTGAAGTAGAAATCTTAGTTCCAATGATCGATCATTTCCTAGTTAAGATTGACCGAGAAAATAAAAAGGTTATCATGAACCTTCCAGAAGGATTGGTTGAGATGTACCTTTAAAAAAGTATTCAGTTTACAGTTTTTAGTATTCAGTCACTGCCTTTCGAAATTTATTTTTAATTTTTTAGAAATGTCTTTATTTAGCTTCAAACAATTTTCTATCAAACAAGATAAAACTGCAATGAAAGTTGGCACTGATGGCGTTTTACTTGGCGCTTGGGCTCCCATTCATCATAATCCTTTTAGTATTTTAGATATCGGCGCAGGAACTGGCATTATTGCATTAATGCTTGCACAGCGAACTCATGCGCAACAAATTGATGCTCTTGAAATTGACGAAGATGCCTATGAACAAGCTGTAGAAAATTTTGAAAATTCACCTTGGGGTGATCGTTTATTTTGCTTTCATGCCGGATTAGATGAATTTATTGAAGAACCGGAAGACGAATACGACTTAATTGTTTCAAATCCGCCTTTTTATGCCGAAGATTATAAAACAGAAAACGAACAGCGTGATTTAGCACGTTTTCAAGATGCAATGCCTTTTGAAGAAATAGTTGAAGCTGCTGATTTATTACTTTCTGAAAATGGAATATTTGCCATAATTCTTCCTTACAAAGAAGAAGAAAAATTTATTGCTTTAGCAAAAGAAGCTGAATTATATCCCACAAAAATTACACATATAAAAGGTACTCCTACCTCATCAATTAAAAGAAGTTTATTGGCTTTTAGCCGAAATGAAACTGACGAAATCGAAATCGACGAATTAACAATCGAAATTGACAGACATGTTTATACACCAGAATATATTGAGTTGACGAAGGATTTTTATTTGAAATTCTAAACTTGTTCAAAAATACTTTTAAACTGATACAAGATTCTTTCTATTAAGCGTAAATCTTCCGTTACGATTTCTGCGCTTCCTTTCATTTCCTGTTGAAATAAAATTTGTTTATTATAAGACGTCTTTAATCCGTCTGGCAATGCAACATCAATCAGTAAATTTCCATCTTTATCCGGAACCAGAGAAATATTCTGAATCTTTCCTTTTAAAACCCCAAATTCCCTGTCCGGAAAATTAGCCAGTCGAATATTCACTCTCTGCCCTGTTTTGATTTTACCTGAATTTAAAGCCGGAGCTTTTACTTTTCCTATAAAACCATTTTTAGCATCGGGAATAATTGAGAAAACATTGTCGCCTAAATTTATCGTTTGATTTTCTGTCCAAACCTGTAAAAAAGTAACTTTCCCGCTAATGGAAGATTTTAAGGCATAAGCCAGCTCCCAGTCTTTTATCACTTTTTTTAGCTGATAAAACGACTGCGCCATGTTTCTGCCCAGGTTTACTTCTTCTTTAGTGCTGTTTGCCTGCGAACTCTGGCTCGATTTTGTATTATCAATAAGAGAAGATCTCAATTGAGAAATCGATGATAATAAGCTTCTGTAACTCTTTTGTGCCTGCAGAAAACTTAGTTTTTTAACTTCCATTTCCTGAGCAGAAATTATACCTTTATTGAATAGTATTTCAAAACGGGCCACTTCATTCTTTTGAAGCTGTAGTTCGCTTTCATTAATTACTTTTTGCTGCTGCAAAATTTCTAATCTTTCCTTTATTTGGATTTTTTCAGAAATCTGTGCTCTGTTTTCAATTGCAAAAGGCTGCAGGTCATGATTTAATTCCTGTGCCTGATAATCTTTTTGAAAAACAGCATAGGCACTTTCTATTTCTCCCAGCTGTGTGTTTTTTAATTTTGAAAATGGAAACTCTATTTTTGGGTCGTTGATATTATAATTATCAACAATACTCTTCAACAGGAAAACATCGTTGTAATTCGCTGTGTTTTCTATAATGGCAAGTGTGCTGTTTTTAGATACAACGGATTTATTTTTAACCAAAATAGCTTCAATACGACCAGATGATTTGGAAACAATTTTCTCCGGCGGGATATTGGTCGTAATCACAATTTCAGTATTCACAACATCCGGGTATTTTATAAACCAGGAAACAAAAAAGAGCATCAGTATGATTACAAAAATCAAAACTGTTCCCCAGCGGATCATCCAGTGCGGCACTTTGGTGAGAATGTCCTGAACTTCCTCGCTTCTTAATTCAAATGTGCTGTTATCTTCTTCCATGATTAATTTCCTAACTGCAATTGATTTTTAACCAATTCAAAATAATTCCCTTTCTGTTGTACTAAAGACGAATGCGAACCTATTTCGATAATTTTTCCTTTTTGTAAAACCACAATCTGATCTGCATTCATAACCGTGCTTAATCTATGCGCGATTACAATTACGGTTTTGTTTTTAAAGAAAATATCCAGTTTTCGCATAATCTCTTTTTCGTTATTGGCATCCAAAGCTGATGTGGCTTCGTCAAAAAACAATATTTCCGGGTTTTTATAAACTGCTCTTGCAATTAAAAGTCTTTGTTTCTGCCCTGTGCTCATTCCGGTTCCTTCGGCGCCAATTTTTGTATTGTAACCAAGAGGAAGTTCGCTGATATATTCTTTAATATTGGCTACATCTGCGGCATAAACCAATCGTTCTTTATCTACCTTATCTACTCCAAAAGCAATATTATTAGCTATTGTATCGCTAAAAATAAAACCTTCCTGCATTACAGCTCCAATGTTTGAACGCCAGGCTTTCTGCGAAATGTTTTTTAACTGTGAGCTGCCAATATTGATTTCGCCTTTTTCAGGTTCATAAAACTTAAGAAGCAGTTTCATTAAAGTCGTTTTTCCGCTGCCACTCACACCCACTATTGCGGTTACTTTATTGGCCGGAATCACAAGGCTTAAATTGTCTAAAACTGGAATATCTGACCCTAAATATCGGTAGGAAAGATTTTTGATTTCAATATCTGCATCGTACGGAACATCATTTGTTTGATGAATTTCCTGCTGGGTTTCATCTTCCTTTTCATGAATTTCAGATAATCTAGCCAATGATATTTTAGCATCCTGCAATTCTCTCACAAATTCGATAAGTTGTGTAATTGGCCCGTTTAAACTCCCTACAATTGAACTTATAGCCAGCATCATCCCGAGTGTTATCGAACCGTCGATTACTAATTTGGCCGATAAAAATATGATAAAGATATTTTTTAACTCGTTGATTACTGAAGAACCTATAGATTGTGTCTGTTCCAAAACTAATCCTTTTATCGAAACCCTGAATAATCTTGCCTGTACGTATTCCCAGCCCCAGCGTTTTTGCTTTTCGGCATTGTGGAGCTTGATTTCCTGCATTCCGTTAATGAGTTCCATTACCTTGCTTTGTTCTTGGGACACTTCAGCAAAACGTTTATAATCTAAAACTTCCCTTCGTTTTAAAAACAGCGTAATCCATCCAAAATAAAGGATACTTCCCGCAAAAAACACCAGAAATATCTTTAGATTAAAATAAGCCAAAACACCGCCCAAAACAAACATATTGATTACAGAGAACAGCACATTTAAAGATGATGTGGTCAGTATTTTTTCGATTCTGCGGTGATCATTAATACGCTGCATAATATCTCCTGTCATTCTCACATCAAAAAAGGAAATAGGCAGATTCATTAATTTAATAAAGAAATCTGAAATTAAGGAGATATTTATTCTGGTTGAAAGATGCAGTAGTATCCAGCTTCTGATAAGTTCGAGACCAATTCTTCCGGCAAAGAGAAACAACTGTGCAAAAAGAATTAAATATATAAAATGGATGTTCTGATTCTGTATTCCAACATCGACAATACTCTGCGTTAAAAACGGAAAAATAAGCTGTAGTAAACTGCTGGCTAAAAGTCCGACACTCAGCTGAATCAAAAATGATTTATATCGCCAGACATATTGAGACAACATTCCAAATCCTAAACCTTTATTGTCTTCTTTATCAAATTCTAACTGAAAGAATTTTGGTGTAGCTTCTATAAGTAAAGCAATACCTTCTTTAGTAGAATCATCGGCATTGTTTCCAATCCAGAATTTTAGAAAATCTTTTTTATTATATTCAAGTAATCCAAAACCGGGATCTGAAATATAGTAAGTTCCCTTTTTTATTTTATAAAGTACAACGTAATGATTTTTGTTCCAATGCAGAATACATGGCAGAGGCGCTTCTTCAAGTCTTTCTGCATTTAACTTTACACCCAGAGTCCTGAAACCAATTTTCTCGGCAGCTTCGCTTAAAAAAAGCAAATTACTCCCCTCACGAGTTGTCTCACTGCTGTCGCGCAACTCCTGAATGTTGATTGTTTTACCGTAATGTTTGGCTATGATCTTTAAACATGTTGGTCCGCAATCTTTAAAATCTGCCTGCTTATAATTGGTGAATTTTTTCAATTCTGATATTTGGGTTTATTCATAGCAATATTATACAAAATTTCTTAAAAATATAAGTGAAGTTTTAATTAAATAAGCTAATTATTGATTTTTACAATTGAACTTTATGTAAAACAAGAAAGCTTTGTTACAAATAACAAAGCTTTCTCTATTTTATACTTATGTCAAATCCTAAGTGTCAAGTGGACAATCAATCCGCGATCTTAACCTTTTTTTATTTGATGGCAAAAAAAAGAGAGAACATAATTCTCTCTTAAATATTCAATATATTTTAGTAATACCAATTTCTCTAGGAGATGGCACTTGATCAGCCCTAACCAAATAAAACCGACCCAAGTGACCAATTATCCTGAGAATCCCGACACCAATCATCAATGTTGGGATAAATTGCTCAATGTTCCACGATCGAGCGCCTACAAATTAAAAAAAACATGACTAAATTTTAAAAAGGCTTTATTGTATATTACTTTAAATAATTTAAAAAATTGACCGCAGAAAACAGTTTAGAATTCTCTGCCGGATCTACACTAACAATAACCGTACAGTTTTTTAGATTGCTACAGAATAATTTAATTCTGAAAAATAATCTGTACAATCATCATAAGCTATTACCGAATTTGCATCACATTTAGATGATACTTCTTTACTAAAGATATCTATGATAGTTTTTTGTTCACTAGCACTTATTTCTTGCGTTCCTTCTAGGTTTAATATATTTTTTAGCATAACTGTAAATTTTTAATTGTTAGAGAATTTATCAAATGTCAAACTAGGCTATTCTTTCTAGTACTGTTGTTTCTTTTTCCTCGACAAAATCGTTTAAAAAGTATTTCAATTCGCTTAATTCGTATTCATTAGGAAACAACCTTTCGTTCACAATTTTTACCGGAGTGTAATTAAAGTTGTTTTTAGAACACCACTCATATTGTTTATTTATTTCCTGATTTATCATCATGCTGACATTGTCAACATTCCATTTTTTTAACCATTTTTTCAAACTCATTTTTTTAATATGCCAGTCTGAAATGGCTTCAACTGTTTTTCCCGGAGTTGATCTGTTTATTGTTAAAAGTCTTTCGACAACTGCTTTATACGGATTGTCTATATTTTCAGGATTGATGTTAAACAAAACACTTAGATATATTTTATCCGGAAATTTTAAAACTAAATCAAAAGCTTCCTGAAATGTTTTATGACAATGAACACAACTTGGACTTATAATTATTGCCAGTTTTACAACAGCACTTCTGTTTCCAAAATTTAATCCTCTTAAATCTTCAAATCCATTTTGATGAGAAACTTTTTTAGATAAAAAGTTTAGCAGTGAATAGTTTCTTTTGAATTTTTTAAGCTCCTTTAAAGAGTTTTCGTTGTTAAGAACATCTTTAGCAATTGATTTTACAACAAATGCAATTGGTATTAGAAGAACTAAAGAAAACAAAAACGGAAAAATGGCACTAAAACTAAAACTTAACGTAAACAAGTCTGATGAAAACCAAATTATACTTTGTGTAAATATTAAAAAGGAAACCATTAAACACATTACACACCATCTTTGAAGTTCGAATTTTTGAATCCAAATTGATGATACAATAATTGGAATCGCCAATAAACTTAAAAATCCAACAAAAATTGACGAGCTGACAGGCTGCACTAATATTGAAATAAAACTTGAACCAAAAAACAAAAGCGGTAAGTCTGAAAAACTAATCCATCTATTTTCATAATTCTCGCTAAAACTCAAAACAGAGTTACAAGAAGAATTTGTACTTAGATTACAAAAGTTAGTAATAAGATTGTTCTTAAAACCAAGTTTTTCCTGAACAATTAAAATACTCACAATTAATCCTAAAGCTGATGTTAGCAAAAACACCGTGCTAAAAATACTGTATGAGCTGTAAAAAAATGATAATCCAGCTACAAGTATAAAAGGTACAAGGTATTTTAACCAGTTTAATTCAACTTTTAAATTTTCTCTTGCTACTACATTATTTGGTTCGATTGCAACAATTACCCCATTCCAGTCTAAAAGGAATTTTTCGTATGAAATTTTTTGAACACCTTTTTTTATCGTGTTAATGCGAACAAAATCTTTTGCTTTTTCAACCAAGATTAATTCTTCCTTAAAATAAGCTAGAAAGTTTGTCGGTAAATCAACTATTTGTTCCTTTGGAACTCTTATAGCAGCATTCTCTATCGACAACAAATCAAACGAATCTGTTATCGCAAATAAACTTGGATAGTTAGGGTGTGAAAGAAACAAGTCTTTAAACTCATTCTTTACATCCGAATATCGGTTTATTTGTAGAAATTTTTGGATAAGTTTTAGCATCTTTGAAACCTGTTTTAAATCGAATTACAGTACAAAGATTGTTGTTTTTATTCGAAAAATATTGCTGAAAGCACACATTTTATATATTATACTACATACAATTTATAAATTATAGCAGCTATAATACACTGGTAACATATTGATTTACAATTAATTAACTCGGTATTAGTTTCATAAAAGCATTCAAAACCCAATTCTCGATCAAGAGCTTTACATTTTCTTTAGTTTTGATAAATCAGTAACCGTAACATGTAAAAAGATGGCAAATATGAAATTAAAATTCGAGGATTTCCAGGGAGAAAAATTATCAAAAAATCAACAAAAAGTGGTTAGAGGAGGAGATGATCCTGCGTCTCCACCAGTTGATCCTGGAAAAAGAGATAATAATGGTAACGGGTAATTGTTTCCTTATTTAAGCTTCAATAAGTTTTTTTTAAAAAACTAGATATTATTCGCAAATTGAGCTGGAGATACTCCAGTTCTTTTGCGAAATGATTTGGCAAAAGACACTGCATTTTTAAAACCTACACTTTCTGCAATTGCCTGTGTCGAGTATTTTCGATACATATGATTAGTAATCATTTCATTGATTACATAATTAATTTTTAACTCATTCGAGTATTCTCCAAACGATTTACCAAATCGCTTATTCACTACATAAGATAAATAAGTAGTGTTGGTTTTTATCTTTTTAGCCACATAAGGCAAAGTAAAATCTGCATTTAAATACTCTAATTTACTTTCAAGAGCCAATAATTTTTCTACAATTTTATTTTCTTTCGCTTCATCAATACTCAGCGTAAGATTTTCCTTTTTAAGATGAATTTCTTCTGTTTCAAGAATTTCTTCTATTTCTTCCGGCTCAATTTCAGCATTATTTTTCTTTTCAATGTTTGCCTTAAATTCTTCTATTAAAGCATTCATTTTTTTATGGGCTTTATTTTTATCCCTTATATTTTTTATCAATAAAAATACAATTCCAACAACTAATAAGACATAAAATACTTTTAATGCCTTATTAATAAGTACATCATACTGGTATTTTTCCTGAATAACTACCATTTCTTCAGTCAAATCATTTACTCCTAATTTATAATTCACCTCCAAAGCTTCATGATTTAGCTTTGTCTGGAAATCTTCATAATTATCTAAGTAAACTTTAGAATGCTTATAGGCGAGTTCCGGTTCATTCTTTATATTGTAAATTTTCGCCTGATAATAATTTGACTTCAAAAAATCCATATTATTGGACTTTGTTATCTCAGCAAGAGAATCACATTTTTTAAAGAAAACCAGTGCTTTATCGTACTTTTTGGTAGTAAAGTATATATCTCCTAAATTATAATTGGCAACACATAATAAATCTGGCTGATTGTTTTGCTGTGAATAAAATACAATATCATAGTATGTTTTTTCAGCAGCCTTATAATCCCCTTTCCAATTGTATATATTACCTAGACTTAACTTCGCAGTGATTTTATTGTCTGCAAAATTCTGCGAATAATTAATTGCTCTTTTATAATAGTATTCTGCCGAATCAAGCAAGAATTTTTTGTCTGAATTTTTGATGAAATAGTTTTCGTAAGCACTTCCTAAATTAACATTGATGTTACTTTTTCTATTTAAAAAATCTTCTTTGGTAAATATTCCTTCGTTTTTATCGACAAAATCATTTAGCTGTTTTAGATTTTGTATAGCTAATTGATAATTTCCAACTGCTTCATTAATTAAGGCTATATTTCCTCTAAATTTTACAATTTGAATAATATCCCCAATTTCAACAGAAAGCTTCATTCCCTGCTGATACTTGTCTAGCGCAGCACTAAAATTACCCCTTTTCCATTCTGCCAATCCTCCATAATTATAGATGTAAGACTTTAATTGTATTTTATCGCGTGATTCCGGAACTTTTTCTAAATATTTAAGTGCTAAAGAATACTTTTCTTTGGAAAGTTTCGTGTTTCCTTTTATCTGAAACAATTGAGTCATTGCTCCATTTGCAAAAGCTAAATGTTTAAAATTGTTTGATTTTGACATCTGCTTAGCGTATACAAGGGCACTATCGACATTTGCATTATAATTTAGTCGAATTTTTTCCTGCAATATAAGATACTCCTCTTCAGTCAGTGCACTTTTCTGTTGGGCAAATGCAGTATTAAGAACAAAAAAAAGTACAAAAGAGATGATCAGCCTCATTCAATTTATGTTTTTTTGGAATCTCAAAATTAGGTTATAAATTATCAATAAACTAAAATTAATTTACCTAATTTGTGATTATTTTTTAACTAATGTATAAAAATATAACAATTTAACTTTGTTTTGTTATATTTTTATTGCGTAAATTTGTTTTGTAAAATTACTCAAAAATGAAACCAGACTTATTTCAAGCTCCAGATTATTACAACCTTGACGATTTGTTAACAGATGAACATAAATTAGTTCGAGAATCTGCACGTGCGTGGGTTAAAAGAGAAGTTTCTCCTATTATAGAAGAATATGCTCAAAAGGCAGAATTTCCTAAGCAAATTATAAAAGGACTTGGAGAAATTGGCGGATTCGGACCTTATATTCCTGTTGAATATGGAGGTGCCGGTTTAGATCAAATTTCTTACGGCTTAATTATGCAGGAAATTGAAAGAGGGGATTCTGGTGTAAGATCAACTTCATCAGTACAATCTTCTTTAGTAATGTATCCAATTTGGAAATACGGAAACGAAGAGCAGCGTATGAAGTATTTACCAAAACTAGCTACTGGTGAATATATAGGATGTTTCGGTTTAACAGAACCAGATCACGGTTCTGATCCCGGAAGCATGATTACCAATTTTAAAGATATGGGAGATCATTATCTTTTAAATGGTGCCAAAATGTGGATTTCGAATGCTCCTTTTGCAGATATTGCTGTTGTTTGGGCAAAAAATGAAGAAGGAAGAATTCACGGTTTAATTGTAGAACGCGGCATGGAAGGTTTTACAACTCCTGAAACTCATAATAAATGGTCGCTTCGTGCCTCTTCAACCGGAGAATTAATTTTTGATAATGTAAAAGTTCCAAAAGAAAATCTATTACCAAATAAATCTGGTTTAGGAGCTCCGCTTGGCTGTTTAGATTCAGCTCGATACGGAATTGCGTGGGGAGCAATTGGAGCTGCAATGGATTGTTATGATACTGCTTTACGTTATGCTAAAGAGAGAATTCAATTTGGAAAACCAATTGGAGGAACTCAATTACAGCAAAAGAAATTGGCCGAAATGATTACCGAAATAACAAAAGCACAATTATTAACCTGGCGTTTAGGCGTTTTGAGAAATGAAGGAAAAGCTACAACTGCTCAAATCTCGATGGCAAAACGTAACAATGTTAATATGGCGATTCAAATTGCCCGTGAAGCCAGACAAATGTTAGGCGGAATGGGAATTACAGGTGAATATTCAATTATGCGCCACATGATGAACCTTGAAAGTGTTATAACTTACGAAGGAACTCACGATATTCATTTATTGATTACGGGAATGGATGTAACTGGAATTCCAGCATTTAAATCATAAACATCTATTAAAAAATATATAAAAACAATATAAAAAAGCTTCTTCTAACCGAGAAGCTTTTTATATTTGCCCCAAAATTTACATAAATGAATATTGAAACTATAAACAATAGCATTCAACCTCAAAAAGAACAGCTTTTAAAACACTCCTTATACAATAAAATCCAAACGATTGATGACTTACACAGCTTTGTAGAAAATCACGTTTTTGCTGTTTGGGATTTTATGTCTTTATTAAAAGCGCTTCAAGCCAAACTTACTTGTACCACAACACCTTGGTTCGCCACTAAAAACCCTGAAACAAGATATTTAATCAACGAAATTGTTCTTGCCGAAGAAACAGATTTAAGCATCGACGGAAGAAGACAAAGTCATTACGAAATGTATCTTGAAGCAATGGAAGACTGTGGTGCAGACACTACAGAAATCAATAAATTTTTAACCGAAGTTAATTCCCTTCACAACATTTTTGTTGCTATTAAACAAAGCTCCCTTCATCCTGAAATAAAAGCTTTCCTAGATTTTACTTTTAGGGTTATTGAAGAAGGAAAACCGCATCAAATTGCCGCAGCATTTACTTTTGGAAGAGAAGATTTGATTCCGAGTATGTTTACCGAAATTCTAAGTAACTTTCAAAAAAACCTTCCAGATACAGATTTAAGCAAATTGCTTTATTATTTTGAAAGACATATCGAATTAGATGCAGATGAACATGGACCAATGGCAATGCAAATGATTACCGATTTATGTGAAGACGACGCTCAAAAATGGAAAGAAGTTGAAGAAGTTTCAATCCTTGCTCTGGAAAAACGTATCGAACTTTGGAATGCCATCGAAGAAGAAATTTTAATGAAAACAGAAATGGTCTAAAAACCATAACAAGATATTTAACGTAACTATTTGTTTAAACAAGCCAAATTAATTTAAACAAATTATGAAACCGCAATTGAAACAAATAGTTACCGTTATTCTTTCAGTTTTTCTATTAAGCTGCAGTACCGAAGAATCTTCTTCAGAAACTTCTGTTACGCCAAGACCTGTAACTCCTCCTCCAACAACACAAATCCCAACTACTCCAATTTCTAAATCCATAAATTATCTGGCTTTAGGAGACAGTTACACAATTGGGCAAAGTGTTTGCGAAACCTGCAGATATCCGGAACAATTAAAGACGAGCTTAAAAGCTCTTTATCCCGAAACGAGTTTTTCCTTAAAAGTAATTGCCACAACAGGATGGACAACCAGTAATTTACTTACAGCTGTAAAAGAACAAAATCCAGAATCAAATTATGATTTAGTTACTTTATTAATTGGCGTAAACAATCAATATCAAGGTAGAGATTTTTCTATCTACGAAAAAGAATTTCCTGAACTAGTTACAAAAGCAATTGCTTTGGCTAAAGGCGACAAAAAAAACGTAATTGTACTCTCGATTCCAGATTATGCTTATACTTCTTTTGGAATGATGTTTGGAATCGAGGGAAGAATGAAAATCACCGAAGAAATCAATAAATACAACACTTTTGCCGAAAACTACTGCATGATGAATGGTGTAACATTTGTTTCCATTACAGATATTACTCGAAACGGATTATACAATACAAGTCTTGTGGCTTCAGATGGTTTACATCCTTCAGAATCTGCTTATGCAATGTTTGTTGAGCGTATGATGCCGAAAGTAAAAATGGCTTTGCAGGATTAATTTTTTCTTTTAAAGAAGAAGAAATTTAAATTTCAAAAGACCAATTGTCCCGCTATTCACTTTATCTTTTGTGGCCCCGATAGCTATCGGGGCCACAAAAGGATATCGTTTCTATCGGGGCTAGGCTAGGCTAGGAAATTTTCGTGTTTTCAAGAAAAATATACTTAATTTCGCTAAAAGCTGATTCTTCAATAGATTATAAACATGCAGGTTTCACCATCAAAAGAGTTATCACAATACATTAAGCATTATTTGTTTTTAGATAATACAGAAACTGCTGTACAAAAATTTCGCTTATTTTCTGATGGAAATACCGGTCTTGTGTTCTCGGTAAAAAGCAAACTAATTTCTGGAATTAATAAATACGAAGTCAAAGAATATCTGCCTGCTTCGTTTTTATACGGACAGCTTAACGGCTTTAAAGATCTTTATTCTGAAAATGAAATCACACTTATAATTGTCGTTTTTCAGCCCAGCGGAATACATCAATTATTAGGAATTCCTGCCAGTGAATTTCACGATTCTATTATTCCAGTTGAAGACATATTTGATCAAAAATTTATAGCGCTTCAGGAAAGCCTGATTCAGCAAAATAATCAAATACGAGTTGAACTGCTTAATTCTTTTTTTAGATCATTAATAACCTCAAAAAGAGCTTCAAATCAATTTATAATAGATCATTCTTTAAACTTTATCATCGCTTCCAAAGGACATTTCTCTATAAAACAATTAGTTGAATATACCGGATATACCGAAAGACATCTGGAAAGAAAATTCAAAGAATGCATCGGATTAAATCCGAAGAAATTTGGTAACGTTGTAAGACTGCATCATTTCCTGAAATTATTGAAAGACAAGCCTGACAACACTAATCTAACAACTATTTGTTACGATGCCGGATTTTCAGATCAATCCCATTTAATAAAAGAGTTTAAAAAACATACCGGAATAACTCCAACCGAATATGTATACAGTACCGGGAAATTAACCAATAATCTTATAAAAAGATTTCCTTCTTCATCATTCTAAAATGTCGGTTTTGTACAATTTATAAAATATTGCCCATGCTATTTTTGACTAAAATTAATAGCATTCAATATGAAAAATATAAAAATAGCTACAGCACAGTTCGAAAACAAAAGCGGCGATAAAAACTATAATTTATCTGTAATCGAAAAACTTTCTCAAAAAGCATCTGGCGAAGGCTGCGATGTGATTTCGTTTCATGAATGTTCTATAACCGGATATACATTTGCGAGGAATTTACCCAAAAAACAAATGTTAGACTTGGCAGAATTAATTCCAAGTGGAGAAAGCATTTTAAAATTAATCGAAATTGCCAAAAACAACAACATTGTACTATTAGCCGGACTCTTCGAAAAAGATGAAAACGACAATCTATTCAAAGCTTATGTTTGTGTAGACAAAAATGGTTTAGTTGCTAAATACCGAAAATTACATCCGTTTATAAATCCATATTTAACGCCGGGAGATCGTTATTCTATTTTTGAAATTGAAGGCTGGAAATGCGGTATTTTAATTTGTTATGACAATAATATCATAGAAAATGTCCGCGCCACAAAACTTCTAGGCGCCGATATTATTTTTATGCCTCACGTAACGATGTGTACTCCTTCTACCCGACCTGGCGCAGGTTTTGTCGCACCGCAGCTTTGGGAAAACCGCGAAGCTGATCCAACTTCTTTACGATTAGAATTTGACGGAATGAAAGGCCGGGATTGGTTAATGAAATGGCTTCCGGCAAGAGCTTACGACAATGCAATTTATGCGATATTTTCAAACCCAATTGGCATGGACGACGATCAATTAAAAAACGGCTGTTCTATGATTATTGATCCTTTTGGAGATATTCTCGCAGAATGCCGAACTTTTGACGATTCTTTTGCAACGGCGGTACTTACTCCGGAAAAATGCATTCAGGCTGGAGGAAATCGGTATATAAAAGCTAGAAGACCAGATTTGTACAAAGATATTATTGGACAAGATCACGAGTCAGAACAAAATGTTGTTTGGTTAAACTCTGATAAAAAAAGCATAAATTAAACATTTCACCTGCTGAAAGCTGCTGAAAGATTTATCTTTGAAGATTCATTAATTTACAGAATAAAGCCAAAAAAATGGAATTTTTTAAAACTACAATCCAAGATATCGATGCTGTTTTCGATATTTATGATAAAGCCACATCTTATCAAAAAACAGTAAACAATAAAAGCTGGAGAGGTTTTGAAAGAACATTAATAGAAAAAGAAATTGCCGAAAATCGTCATTTTATAATCAAAGAAGTAAATGAAGTCGCTTGTACTTTTGTAATTACTTTTGATGATTTAATTATTTGGAAAGAAGCCAGCAAAGATCCGGCAGTTTATCTGCATCGTATTGCTACAAACCCAAAATTTAGAGGGCAGTCATACGTTAAAAAAATTATAGAATGGGTTAAGGAATATGCCAAAGAAAATGGTAAAGAATACATTCGGCTTGATACACACAGCGGTAATGAAAGGATAAATAAATATTACACCAGCTGTGGTTTTGAATACAAAGGAATAAGCACTATCGAATGGATAAATGAATTACCAGAACATTATAAAGAAGGTTCTTTTAGTTTGTTTGAGATTAAACTTTAATATTACATTTTTCAAACTTATTTTGCTTCCCAAAAGCAGCGCTTAGGAGAAACTATTAAACCTTCATCCTTCAACATTTTCATTGCTTTATCCACTTCTTTACGATCTAATTTAGTTAATTCAACTACTTTACCTGCATTTACAGGGTGTGCAGCTTTCTTTATAGCGTCTAATACTTGATTTTTGATTTCCATAGTTTTATGTCTTGATAAAAGTGCAAAAATAGTAAATATTTTCTTATAAAAAATAAAAGAACATTTTTAGAGGTTAAGCTTTAAACATTTTTTTTGATAAATCACAAGAAAATAAAAAAGAAAGAAAAAGCCTACTATATTTAAACTAAAAACAAGAACGACGGCTTTATTTCCAGATTAAAATACATTAATTAAATTTAAAACCAATACATTAAACCCAGTTAGGTTATATTTGAGATAAATGCGCGGGAAAATGAGTAAAAAAAAGATTGCTTCGCCTAAGGCTGTTACTTTTTCAGAAAAGATTAAAGCAAATCATAATGATGAATTGCTCCTTGTTAATAAAAGATTGGCACAGCAAATCGAAGAACGAAAAAAACGCGCGGCGGAATTAATTATTGCCAATACTGAACTTGCTTTCCAAAATAAAGAAAAAGAAAACCGCGCTGCAGAACTGGTTATAGCAAATGCTGAACTTGCTTATCAAAACAAAGAAAAGGAAAAACGGGCTGCTGAACTTATCATTGCCAATATTGAACTCGCTTATCAAAATAAAGAAAAAGAAAAACGTGCAGACGAATTAAGTATTGCTAATTCTGAACTAATTTTTCAAAACAAAGAAAAAGAAAAGCGTGCCGCAGAATTGGTAATTGCCAATACCGAACTTGCGTATCAAAACCAGGAAAAAGAAAACCGCGCCGCTGAACTTGTTATTGCAAACAAAGAATTAATCTTTCAAAATAAAGAGAAAGAAAAACGTGCAGCAGAATTGGTAATCGCCAATAAAGAATTAGCTTATCAAAACAAAGAAAAAGAAAAACGTGCGGCAGAACTTTTGATTGCCAATGAAAATCTTACTTTTCAGAACATTGAAAAAGAAAAACGTGCGGCCGAATTAAGCCTTGCAAATAAGGAACTTGAGGCATTTACTTATATATCAACTCATCATCTTCAGGAGCCTTTACGAAAAATTCAGGTTTTTTCGAACCGAATTACCACAGATGAATATCAAAATTTAACAGAGAAAGGGAAGTATTATTTTGACCGTATAGAAGTTTCAGCCTCCCACATGCAGGCACTTATAAATGATTTATTGACTTATTCACGTACAAATGTCACCGAAAAGACATTTGAAAACATCTGTATCAATGCTGTTATAAACAAAGTGTTGGAAAATTTGAAAGACGAAATAACAGCAAAAAAAGCTATTGTCCAATTATCTGGAAATTGTAAAGCCTATATAATTCCATCACAGTTTGAGCAATTAATATATAATCTAATAAGCAATTCACTTAAATTTTCGAAACTCGAAAAAGCTCCTCATATAATTATAGAAACGCTTTATACCAAAACTAAAACAAAAAAGAAATCATCGGCAGATTATTGTCATATTACAATTAGCGATAATGGTATTGGATTTGACCCGCAGTTTGAAACGCGCATTTTTGAAATGTTTCAGCAGCTCAACAGCAAAACTGATTATAAAGGAACTGGTATTGGTCTTGCCATCGTCAAAAAAATTGTAGAAAACCACAATGGAATTATTACTGCAACCGGAAAATTAAATCAAGGGGCTAAATTTGATATTTATATTCCAGTAGCGTAATAAATCATTACATTTAAAAAATAACAATTTCGAAATAGATTTTTTTTGTGGGAATTTTTCACTTCGTTATCTTTGATATTCAAAAAACGAACTATATGAAAATCAAAACCTTAACATTAAGCATTGTGATAGCTTGTATGGCTTTTGCATGCAATTCTAACAAAAAACAGAGTGAGGAGAACGCAACTAGTATAGATTCTTCACAAACAACAAGCGCAGAACCTCAAACAACAATTTCTGCAAAAAAATTCGATATTAATTCTGTTCCGGTTTCAAACAAATCACTTGGCTCCTTTCCATATTTTAATCTGCCCGAGAATTATGAAGGAACGCCTAAGGACAATACTGCAGACTATGATGTTGCCTATTTCTGGGTAAAAGACCATTTTGAAAAACCAGAAGGAAAAATTTTCTATGCAAGAATTACTGCTAAAGAAGGAAAATCATACAGTGACCTTGAAGTTGCAAAAAATCTGGACGAGTTAATTAAAAGTGTTGATGGTGTAAAAGTATCTGAAATGAAAACTCCTTCAGATTCATCTTATACTGTTCCGGATAATAATCGTGTAAAATATATGAATGGTTATGGTTTTATGGCAAATGCTATTACGACTACTTATTTAATTCGTCGTCCGGATAGAAATATTTGGGTACAGCTTACTCCTGGCGACGATGCTGTTTCTGCCGGCTGGATGGTTCTTGAAACAAAACCCTTTAAAATGACAGCTTCTCTTATTAAAGCAGATGAAATAAAAAAAGAATTGGATACAAAAGGACATATTGCTTTGTATATCAATTTTGATACAGATAAAGCAACAATCAAACCTGAATCCTCACCCATTATCTACGAAATACAAAAACTATTAACAAGCAATGCCGGTCTGAAAATTTCTATTGAAGGCCATACCGATAATGTTGGCATTGCATCACATAACAAAAAACTTTCTGAAGACAGAGCTAATGCTGTAAAAACTGCATTAACCGCCAAAGGAATAAGTGCCGCAAGATTACAGACAAAAGGATTGGGTTCCGAAAAACCTATTGCTGATAATTCCAGTGAAGACGGAAAAGCAAAGAATCGTAGAGTAGAAATCGTGAAAATATAATGATTGTTAATTGATATTACTGCCTAAATGTTTGTAGCCTTGGGTATTTATCTAAAAAAGAGATCTTAATAAGATCTCTTTTTTGTTTTAGTTTCATCAGACAGTTTTCAAAGTTTATTTGATTTTATATTTTGCTAATAAGGATTCAAAATTTTCGGAGCGTACAAAATTCTGTTTAATCTTGTTAACCTGAATCACTTCTAAAAATTTCATTTCTACCAACATATTTAAATCTGTTCTTGCCGTGTATTTTGATACCTGAAAACGATTTTCTACTTCTTTTACTGTAAAAATACTTTCAGGTTCGTCAAAAATAATCTTCAACAATTGTGCCTGACGCTCATTAACATTGGGAATCCTAATAAAACTTGCAATTTGTAAATTTTCTTTTTGTTTTAGCTGAATATACTCTTTCAAAGCTTCAAAAGATTTATCCATTACTTTTAAATGATATGTCATAAAATAAGTCAAATCATTAGCGTCAGCTTCAGTGTATAAATAGGCTTTTTCATATTGAATTTTACTATCCTGAATAATTTTTGAAATAGACAAATATTCTGTAAGCCAGTACCCTTTTTTTAATAAATACCAGTAAAATAAAGCACGTGCTGTTCTTCCATTTCCATCAGTAAAAGGATGTATGTAACCTATCATAAAGTGAATTACAATGGCTTTTAGGATTGGATGAATAAAAGTTTCTTTAGTATCTTTATTAAAAAAATCACACAAATCTTGAATCAAACTTTCTAATTCTTTATTACTAGGTGGCGTATGGACTACTTCTCCATCAACATGATTGACCACATGAACATCATCAGATATTCTGAAAGCCCCTTCTTCTTTTTTATCATCTAAAGTATCACAAGATATTAAACCATGAATATATAATAATTTCTCAGGTGTTAAATCATCATTTCGATTCTGGGTAATCTGTTTGATTGTAACATAATTATTTACAATCATTTGTTCTGACTTTGTTTTTGGCTTTACTTCTTTACGAAGCATTTCTTTTGCCTTTTTACGGGTAGTATTAGCTCCTTCGATCTGACTACTCGAAATTGCTTCTTCCATAATAGCACTTACTAAATATCGCGTTTTATCAGCATCAGGAACCACATTTTTAGCTCCCATATAACCACCGATATTCATATCAAAATAATGAAGAATTTTTTGAATATAATCCGTACTTACATAATTAAATTGATACTTACCAAAATTTATATTTTTATAATTGACTGCACGGGCCATTTTTACGGCAGACCATAGTTGCTCTGGTTCTAAATCTGGAACTTTTTTATATTTTAGTTTATCCCAATACAAATATTCGTTATTAATCTCTTTGATTTTCAAAACCATATCTGGTTTATTTACCAATGCAAATATCTTTGTAGTGAAGTGCACTTTTGGGGCATTTTCGATCATAATGAATAATTTTACAAAAACAAATATAGGTAAAAATAGGGAGATTTTGTTTAAATCTCCCTATTTTTACAGTTTTCCGTAATTACCCTATAGCAACATTTGCTGTAACAATCTTTTTTAGGTTTCTATTGTTACAACTTAATTCATCTGTTAATAATTTATCTCCTAAAACTAATAAAAAAACCTGCAAAAATTAATTTACAGGTTTTACTTAAAATTTGCAGAGAGAAAGGGATTCGAACCCTCGATACAGTTACCCATATACTAGCTTTCCAGGCTAGCTCCTTCAACCACTCGGACACCTCTCTATTTTGGTCTGCAAAGAACACAAAAAAAATCGAGTTTCAAAAGTAAAATCTAAGATTACTTTTAAATGCTTTTTTTAAATTCTTCCATGAATATTTTTACTGCTTTTTTTTGATAACCTCCAATTGTTAGCATAAAAGATTCTCTTTTCGTTGCAACGCCGGTAATTTGTATCGCCTTAAGCTGATCCCAGCCTTTTAAAGCTTTTTCAGCCACGATTGTCGCCCAGTCACTGTTCTCTACCATTTGCAGTAATGCGTGTATAGAATGCAGCTCAATTGAGATTTTGGGCTTCATATTAAACTTCTGGAACAACTCTTCTACAAATTCTCTCGAATTCGATCCTTTTCCGGGCAATACCAGCGGAATTTGTTCTATTTTCTTAAAAGCTATTTTATCCAAATCTGCTAAAGCATGGTTTTTAGAAACCGCCAAAACCATGTAAGATGTAAACAAAGGTACTTTTTGAATTGGTAATTCAATTTCGTGTGATGAAACGACTAAAACAACATCTAATTGATTATCCAGAAGTTTTTGTTCTAAAGCTTCTGTAGTTCCGTATTCAACAACAATTTTCAGGTTTTGATATTGTTTAGCAAATGTATTAACGATAGGAAGAATCAATAAGCCAAAAACATACGTCACACCAATTCGTAATTCGCCGCCAATCATTTCGTTTAAATCCTCAATTGCCTGCTTTCCGTTTTCTACATTTTCTACCACTTTTTTAGCGTGAATTAAAAAAACAGAGCCCGCTTCTGTAAGCTGTACTTTCTTTCCAATCCGCTTGAACAAAGGCAGACCGAGTTCTTCTTCCAGTTTTTTTATTTGCTGCGAAAGCCCGGACTGCGTTACAAAACACAATTCTGCAGCCTTTGTAAAATGAAGAACCTCAGCCGTTTTAATAAAGTATTCGAGTTGATAAATTTCCATATTGATAAGTTTTAATACTCATTATCAGTAAAATTATTAATTTTTCTAATGAAATCATAATCCCGACCTTTGTATTAAATATTTAAAATCATGTTTAAAGCGTTAAAATCTAAAAACTTCAAGTTATTCTTCTACGGACAATCCGTTTCAGTTGTTGGAACGTGGATGCAGAAAACCGCCATAAGCTGGATGGTTTACAGCATAACCGGATCTGTATTTTTATTAGGATTGGCTACTTTTTTAAGCATGATTCCGTCTTTGTTTTTGGCACCGTTAGCCGGAAGTATTATTGGGCGTTACGACAGACACAAAGCAATGCTTTTATTGCAGTCTATGGCAATGATACAAGCCGGAGCTTTGGCAATTTTAATTTATTTTAAAATTTATAATATCAACTTTATTTTGGCTTTAAGCCTTATACAGGGAATTATAAATGCTTTTGATATGACCTGCAGACAAACGATGATGATTGATATTGTTGATGACAAAGAAGATCTGCCAAACGCTGTTGCGCTAAATTCAACTTTAAATAATTTTGCCAGAATTGCTGGTCCTGCACTAGCCGGAATTATTCTGCACAATTATGGTGAAGACATTTGTTTTATTGGAAATTTCCTTAGCTATATTCCGGTTTTAATTTCGCTTTTAATGATGAAAATTAAACCGCACATCAAAGCTGTAGATAAATTTAAAATGCTTGAAGATTTCATTGAAGGTTTTGATTACGTAAAAAAAGAAGCCGAAATGGCCAAAATGCTTTTGATGTTAATGTGCAGCAGTTTATTTGTAATATCTTTTAATACGCTGATGCCGGTTTTTGCTAAAGATATTTTTAGCGGAAACGCACAAACTTTCAGCTGGTTTGAAAGCGCTGCGGGAATTGGTTCCATTTTATCTGCAATTTATTTGGCAAATCTTAAAAAATCAGACCAAATGAGTAAAATAATGATCGCTGCGAGCTTATTATTAGGTTTTAGCATCATTATACTAGCTTATTCAAATAATTTGACTGTGGCGCTTATTTGCATGGCTCTGAGCGGTATAGGAATGATGGCGCAAACCTCATCCATAAACATTTATGTGCAGACACAAAGTGCTGTAAATATGCGATCAAGAAGTATTAGTTATTATTTAATGGCTTATCAGGGAATGATTCCTGTGGGAAGTTTAATTATCGGATACGTTTCACACATTATCGGAACTAGACATACAGTTGCTATTCAGGGAATAATTTGTATTCTTTCTGTGATTGTTTATGTGTATTACAAAAAACATAAAACTTCGGAAGAATTAGAAACTTGCCCAGTTCCTTATGAAAATTCTAAATTTTAATAAATTCCAATAAAAAAATTCCAAATTCCAAAACTGATAGATGTTTATCATAGAAATCGAAATGACAAGATTGTACACAATTGGAATTTGGAATTTAAAATATTGGAATTTTATAACGAAATTTCCCCACGCAAAGCAGTTTCAAAAACATCTTTAAATTCGTTTTGTGGAATATTATGACCAAGCAAATACATCAATTTTGTAATTGCGGCTTCTGTAGTAATATCTTTTCCAGAAATAACGCCAAGAGATTTTAAAGCTGTACTGGTTTCGTATTGTCCCATATTTACACTTCCGCCAGAACATTGCGTTACATTTACAATGTGCATTCCAGACTTGATGGCTTTTTCAATTAAATTTAAAAACCAATCCTCGGTTGGAGCATTTCCTGAACCGTACGTTTCTAAAACAATGCCGCGTAAATCTGGAGTTGACAGGATCGAAGCTAAAACTACTTCGCTCATTCCCGGAAACATTTTTATAATTGCTACGTGATTGTCCAGATTTTTGTGAACAATTAAATCTGCACCTTCTTTTATCGGAAGAAATAAATGCGAGTTCAATTTTAAATGCACGCCAGATTCTACCAATTCAGGATAATTTGGCGCTGTAAAAGCTCTAAAATGTTCAGCATTTACTTTTGACGTTCGGTTTCCTCTGTATAATTTATATTCAAAATATAAAGAAACTTCATTAATGACAGGTTTTCCATTTTCCTGTAATGAAGCTATTTGAATCGCCGTAATAAGATTTTCTTTAGCATCGGTACGCAAATCTCCAATTGGTAACTGCGATCCCGTAAAAACAACTGGTTTAGCTAAATTCTCCAGCATAAAACTCAATGCCGAAGCCGAATATGACATGGTATCTGAACCGTGCAGCACCACAAATCCATCATACAAAGTATAATTTTCCTCGATAATTGTGGCAATTTTGGTCCACATTTTCGGATTCATGTTTGATGAATCTATCGGATTTTCAAAAGAAACAGATTCGATTTCACAATCTAATTGTTTAATCTCTGGAATCTTCTGTATTAGTTTACTAAAGTTGAATGCTTTAAGCGCTCCGGTTTCAAAGTCTTTGCTCATACCGATAGTTCCTCCGGTATAAATCAAAAGTATTTTTGCTTTAGATGACATCTTGGTATTTTAATTTATTAACAACCGGATTAGCATACATTGCCAAAAATCCTTGTCTTGTAACAGGGTTATCGCCTCCGATACGCATTTCTAAACGACGCTCAAAAAGTGATTTTTCACTTTCTTTATACAAATGAGAGAATCTTGTTGTTTCGTTTAAAATATCGTAAGCAATAAAATTAGTCGGCCATAATTGATAATTTGTCAAAATAGTATCATCAATAACTTGTGCCAAAGCCTGAACTTGTTTGTTTACATTATCATTTTCTGCTACAATCTTATCAATTTCAGTATCTAAAACATCGCCAACAGAAATATGTATTCTTTTTTTAGTTCCCATGATACCACTTAAAATGGTCATGAAATCTTCGTTTTTATCTTTAACGTAAACTTCATTTTTTGATTCTGCCATCAATTGCGGCATTTTCAAAACATCTGTAGGATCATATTCATAAGAAATAGAAACCGGAACGATTCTTAATTTCTTAAAATAATCCATTAAGTTTTCTTCGTCAGAACCCATTCCAATCATTTTTAAAACACCCGGATTGGTCTCGTCATTTCCGTCTTTTGTTCTTCCTTCTCTTTGTGCAATCCAAACCGAACGATTTTCGCGAAGCAGTAACTGTCCCATATATTCTGCAAGCAGTTTAGAACTTTGCAGCATTTCACGAGGCGTTAATCCTCTTAAAACCAAAAAGTTTCTGTTTAATTTTGCTAAAGTTGCCAGGAAAGCTTTTTTAACCAAATTGTCTCCAATTGCAGATGCTGTCATTACCAAACCATGTTCAAATAAGCAAACGTTCAGTAAAGTTGTATCTAAAAGAATATCCCTGTGATTTGAGATAAATAGATAAGAAGTATTTGGTTCCAGCTTCTCAAACCCCGAAGTTGTTAAACCTTCAGAACTTTTCTCTAAAACCTTTTGTATGGTATTATAAATAAAATTGCATTGAAAATCACGAATCGAATGTGTTTTCCTTAATTGATCTTTCCAAACCTCATCTTCTACTTCCGGAAAAGTAAAGTTCATCATGGTTTTCATCATTGGATGATTTACAACATCATGAAGTGCTTCATTTATTTCGGAATCATAAAACGGTCGAATGGCATCAAATTTCTGCATTATTTATATTGGTTTTAAGTGGGCAAAAGAACAAAAAAAAAATCAAAGTTTTGTAAGGCATAGGTTAAATCCCAAAAACGTCTTTTGAATTTTGAGTTGTTATTGCTGCAATCTCTTCTTCAGACACATCATATAAGTCTGCCAGCTTCGAAATCACGTTGACTAAATAACTGCTCTCGTTTCTTTTCCCTCTGTACGGAATTGGCGCCAAATAAGGCGAATCTGTCTCCAATACAATGTGTTTTAAATCGATTTGATTTAAAAATTGATCGATTTTTCCGTTCTTGAATGTTACCACGCCTCCAATTCCTAATTTCATTTTATAAGAAATTACTTGCTGTGCTTGTTCTAAAGTTCCGGAAAAACAATGAAAAATCCCAAATAAATCTTCAGATTTTTCTTCTTCCAATACTTCAAAGATTTCATCAAAGGCTTCACGGCAATGAATTACGATGGGTAATTTATATTGTTTTGCGAGCTGAATTTGTCTTTTAAAAGCTATTTGCTGTTCTTTTAAATGCGTTTTATCCCAATACAAATCGATTCCTATTTCGCCTACTGCGTAGAATTTTCGTTTTGATAATTCCGTTTCTACATGTGCTAATTCTTCCAGGTAATTATCCTTTACATAAGTGGGATGCAAACCCATCATTAGGAAAATATTATCGGGATAGTTCTTCTCTAAATCGTACATTGACTGTGTCGCGGCAGCATCGATGGCAGGAATAAAAAAGCGTGTAATTCCGGCATCAATGGCGCGTTGAATCATTTCGTCACGATCCTGATCAAATTCTTCAGAATATAAGTGCGTGTGTGTATCGGTAATAATAGGTGTTGAATTCAATGGTCTAATTTTAAAGTTGTCAAAATTACGACAATATTAAAAGAATAGCAATTGCTTGTTGGCACACGGATTTTACGGGTTCACTTCGTGAAAGCGCGGATGAGAACGGATTTTTTTGTGCTTTTGTCAGACTGAGCGAAGTCGAAGTCCCGCAATCAAAATCGTCAATCTTTGTCGAGCTGTTTGTATGTCCTTCGACTTCGCTCAGGATGACATACAAAACGTAAAAGACCTTTGTCAAAATTTAAAACTTTGACAAAGGTTTTTGAAAACAAAAAATCACAAAACTTTTTAAACTTTGCGAATCTCTGTGTAAAATCTTTGTGTCTCTTTGTAAAACTTACTAATCCAACTGATGCAAAAGCTCTTCAACCTGATCATAGCCTTCATAATCTTCAGAAATCGTTTCCAGTATTTTTTTACAGCCTTCGTAATCTTTTTGCTTTAATTTAGATAAAGCCAAATACCAAACCGCTTTATCTTTATAGGCAGAACTTCCTGCTTTTAATTCGTTAAAAATGGCTTCGGCTTTTATATAATGGCTTTCTTCTAAAAGCGATACAGCATAAAAAAACTGAATTTCTGCTGTTTTATTCTTTTGCAAAATCGTTTCAAAAAGCGGAATTGCTTTATTGTATGTTTTATGATTGTATGCTTTTTCTGCTGCTTTTAAATCTTCATCGGCAGTAGATCTTTCGGTAAAAGAAGCATGTTCGGGATTATTGTAATCTCCATAAACAGGATTTTGGTTGTAATTAAAAAAGAACAATCCGAATAAAACGGCAACCGAAGCCGCTACCGCTAAATACCATGGTTTTAAGCCAATAACTTTTGGTTTATTATCGAAATGTCTCTCAGATATTTGAATCAGATTTTCTTTAAAAATTTCTCTTTCCTGCTCAAATCCAAATTTATTGTCCAATTGAAATTGTATGTTTTTGAAAGTTTCAAATTCCGAAGCAAATTCGGGATCTTCAATTAATTGTTTTTCAAAATCATTTTTGGCCTCAATCGTTAATTCGCCTTGAAGATATTCATCAAATAATATGTAACGTTCTTCGTTCATGACTAATCGTTTTTTAAAGAATTAAAGTTTTTTGCTTCCTGAATCCATTGCGTTAACTGGCCAACACACAGCGACTTTTTTTTACGAACATAACCGTATGTTACGTTTAGTTTTTCGGCCACTTCTTCCATCGATTTAATTTCAAAACTCAGCTTTAATAACTCTTTGCATTTGTCTCCTAATTTCTGAAACATGGTGTCAAAAAGCTGTTGTTTTTCATCAAATTCTTCGGTTTGTCCAATCAATTCAAGAGCAGATTCATTAATAGATACTGCATCCTCAATAATTGTTACCCCCTTGTTGGATGTTTTTTTCAGTTCGTTGAGCCATTTTCTTTTACACAAAAGAAAAAAGTACGCATCAAACGGACAGGTTAACTGCAGCGAATTGGCTTTGGCCTGATTAAAAAGCAAAATCAATACTTCCTGAACAACATCCTGAGCGTGGTCTCTATCGCCAGAATTGTTCATAATAAACATTACGACTTTAGGAACATACTTTTTATATATGGATTGGATCACTGCCGAATCGTTTGCGGCAAGCCCGTCAATATACTTTTGGTCAGGATGCACTTTAGTTTTACTCATAAAAAAACTTTTAATCAGATAAAGTTAAAAAAGAATCTCAAAAAATTTCAAATAAAAGGGTAACAATTAACAATTACAGTTGATATAAGGAAACAAAAATCTTTTAAAAGAGTTAAAAATTAAGAGAAAATGGAAACTTATCAATTTACCAACGACAAGACTTTAGATCAATTTTACAAAATGATCTCTGCCAAGACCCGAAATGGCTTTGTAATCGTAGAACATAACGAGAAACTACCCTATGTTGTTTTATGCCGGGAAAAAAAAGTTATCAAACATTTTCTGCACTTATTTCTTACCTGTATCACTTTCGGACTTTGGTCAATTGTCTGGATCTATTTAATTGTTACGCTTTCGCGAAAGCAAAACATTCTAGTGGCTGTTGATGAGGACGGAAATCTCTTTGAAGACAAATGTCTTTCGGCATAAATCAAAAAAAAAATAAAACGAGGGGTAACAATTAAAACCACAAGTTGATATAAGCATATAAGCACCATAAAAATATTTTTTGAAAACAGGGGTAACAATATCAAACCCTAATTGATATAAGATTGTAATTAATAACCAGAATCTGAAAACCACTTGACGAACAAGTCAGATTTATAAAAACTAGAAATTATGAACACAAATTTTAAAACTATCGGACTTTTATTTCTATTATTAGTTTCTTTTGTAAGCTGCGACACCAGCGATGGCGATGATACAGGCAACGTTATTTTGCCTCCAACATCGGCAGCTTTTAAAAGCATCAGCGAAAAAGGAGTAAAAAGAAATACACAAAACTTCACCATTACGGCCGGAGATGGTATGGTAACACTTACGTCTGCAAAAGGTGTAAAATTACATATCAACGGAAACTGTCTTACTAAAAACGGAAATGCTGTAACAGGAGAAGTTAATATTGAATATATTGAACTTTTTGACAAAGGAAATATGCTGGTTACGAATAAACCAACAATGGGAATTACACCAGACGGAAAGAAAAACCTTTTAATTTCGGGTGGAGAATTCTTTATTAAAGCTACACAAGGCGGTGTTGAATTACAAACTTCTTGTTATTTAAGTTTAGTGGTTCCAACTGCGCTAACTGACGGTTATGACAATGCTATGACATTGTGGACTGGTGTAATTGAGGAAGACGGTGATTTGGCCTGGAGAGATGCAAAAGGTGCTGACGGAAAAGGCGGTGTTCAAGGTGAAGGAAACAATTATTATGTAACTTTTGGAAACTTTGGATGGACAAATGTTGACCGTTTCTACAGCGATCCTAGACCTAAAACCACTATTTTAGTTGATGTTCCAGACGGGTATAACAATACAAACAGTGCTGTATATCTTTCTTATGATGGTGAAGGTACAAATGCTCTTGCAAAATTGGATACCTATACTGCCGAAGGATTATTCAGCGAACACTACGGACAAATTCCAATTGGTCTTGCTTGTCACATTATTTTCGCAACAGAAGATAATGGAAACTGGAGATATGCCATAAAAGGAGTGACTACAACTGCAAATGCTGTTTACACCTTTACACTAGCCGAAACAACAGTCGGTACCGAAGCTCAACTTGTTGCTGCAATTAATGCCATTCAGTAACTTATAAATGCTTTTTTAAGAGAAAGTGATGATTTGCTCATCACTTTTTTTTACATTTAATCCTGTTTTAAAATTGATTCTGATGATTTTAAGACTAAAACCTGTCTAGTTATGAAACCACAACTGTCTATTTTCTTTATTCTATTTTCAATTTTCTCAATAGGACAAACCAAAGTAAAAGACACCATAACCCGAAGAGCAAATATTGGTTTTATCCAAAATGGAAATGCTGTAAATTTTAAACCCGAAACGCCTCCGTTGATTCCAATTGCCGGTGCGCCTAAACCAAGTTATTCTTATTTATGGGAACTCGGCGACGGACATTACAGTAAAGAAGCAGAGCCAAAACATGTTTATAAGACCAAAGGAACTTATACGACAAGACTTGCTGTAACCAACAATTACGACAACGGAAAACCTCCGGCAACACGCCCGAAAAAAGTGGCCGTAAATGATATTACTGATACTAATTATAAAGACATTGCTTCTATTGCAGATCAAAATGGTTTTGCGATTTTAAAAAACTGCGATCCCATTCCAGAGCAGGAAATGGTAGTCGTAGTAAGTTATCAAAATCTAGAGAATTATGTTTCAAGCGGAAAGCTTTATCTTTTTTATAATGAGAAACAATTCAAGCACAACAACTTCGAGTTAAGTGATTTTAGAACGTATGCAAATGAACGTGAAGTAAAAGAAAACTTAGTGGCTTCGGTCGATGATCTTGACGATTCGAATAATTTTACGGCTTCCGCCGAAAACAGTTTCAAACTTAAAAAATACCGAAACACAACTACCGAAGAAGATCTCGACGCTTCACTTTTAGACGCCAATAAAACCTATCATAATGTTTCGGTTTTAGAATTTGATGATGCGAATCCGGGAGAAACACGCAATGTTTTTTATACCTTTAAAACAACACCTGAAATGATAAAAGATACGAGCGCAACGGTTACGATGCGCGGTATTTTTGTTCCGAATCGAAGTTATAAAAACCATAAGATTAAAAATCTGGAAATGGAAATCGTAACGTCGCACGATCCTAATAAGATGGGGTCTAACGGACGTTTTATGAATTACAGATTGGTGCGTTTTAAAAGGGTAAATTTTAAAACCCGTTTTCAAAATAACGGTGAAGGTCCGGCGAGAAAAATTCGTTTAGAAACTGATGTTCCGGATATGTTTGATAAGAAAACTTTCCAAATTGAAAGTATGTATCCAGAATGTCCGATTTGCCCAAAAGGCGAAGAACCAACCGTGAGTTGTCTCGATACCATTATCAAACAAAAGCAAATTATTTTTACGTTTAAAAATATTTATCTTCCGGGAACGGAACAAAAAAATGTTCACGAAAAAGATAGTACAAAAGGTTTTGTAAAATATTCGATGAAGTTTGGTGAAGATTTTCACAAAGTAAAAACCAAAAGCCGAACTTCGATTATTTTCGACAAAAACGAACCTATAATTACCAATTATGCCACTACGAGATTTTTGCCGGGAATTTCGATTGGTGTAAAAGCGGGTTACAATTTTTATCCTGATTTAGACAAATCGACGAGTTATTTTCTGGGTGCGACGCTTTCGCCTTTTAAATCGTATCGTTTTTACTGGCAGGTTGAATGGGTAAATGCATTAAATCAATATAATAGTGCCGTTACTGTTGTTGACCAAATAAATACGAATGCAAACGGAGTAAGGCAATTGATACGCACGACTACAGCAACCGAAAATAAAAACATTAATTGGGAAGTTCCTGTTTTGATCCGGTACAACATTAATAATTATATCGGAATTGGCGCCGGAATTCAGGCGAATATAAATGTCTCGCAAGAACAAAATCAAAACTTAACCATTGATACTTATGAAGGCGATAAAGAAAGTTTTTTAATTGGTACAAAAACAGAAACCAACAATATGAAAACTTCTTTTACGGATATTAAAACAGGCCTTTTATTTGATTTAACGGCTGGTTTCGCCAGAATTGGGCCGAGTTTAGGCGCACGTTACGTAATTAATTTTGAACAGAATTTTAATTACTTTCAGGTTTATGGAATATGGAAATTTTAAGGTTATTGCGCAAAGACACACAAAGAATACACAGAGATACACGAAGAAGTTTGCCACAAATTGCACTAATTTTCACGAATCAATGCTGAAATAATTAGTGGAAATTCGTGAAATTCGTGGCGAAAAAAATTTAAAACACCAATGTCATCCTGAGCGAAGTCGAAGGCTTTATAACGAAAAAGGTCTTCGACTTCGCTCAGACTGACACTCGATGATACAATCAAAATTAATATGAACTTATATAACTTATATGGTTTAATCTTTCTTTTCCTAACTCTGAATGTTTTCGGTCAGAATCAGGAAGATAAAATATATAATGCTGTTGATAGTTTTGTTGCTCATCCTTCCGCGAAAGCGTTACAAAATTTAAACGCCGCAGAAGCTTATTTTTGGAGAAATCCCAAGCCTAAAACCAAAGACGAATTTTTAGCAATCGTGGTTTTAAACTGCAATAAGGCGTATTACGAAAATCAGTTTGGGCAGACTCAAAATGCGATTTCAAGTTATGAAAAAGCGTGGCAGATTTACCAAAAACAGAAACTCAACAATTACGATATTATTGAATTCTGCTTAAAACCTTTGGGAAATTTATATACCGTTTTGGGCGATTATGACAGTGCCGAAAACACCATAAAGCAATATTTTTTTATTGTAAATACTTCTAAAAATTATCCTGACGCGCAAAAGCAAAAGTTTGCTGCAATTTTGAATTTATCAAATGTTTATCAGAGTTCAGGGAAAATTTCTTCGGCAATTGAAGTTTTAGAAAATACTCTAAAAACAGAGAAATTATCGAATTTGCAAAAGGGAATTTTATGGAATAATTTGGGGAATAATTATTTATTAGATTCTCAAAAGATGGTATGGATTGTGAAATCACCCCCAGATATCGAAAGTGCGTTTCAATCTTCTATTAAATATCTACAAAACGAAAAAAATCAATCGGAAAATTTATCTAATGCTTATCGAAATTTAGCTTCGATGAACAGACAATGGCAACGATATGAAACTGCTAATTCTTATTTGAAAAAAGCCGAGAAATTGTTTTTAGAAACACCGGATATTCAGCCAAGAAAAATGGCAAAATTGTATTATGAAAAAGCTTTATTGCTTTTTGCCGAACATAAATACGATGAATGTTCTAAACAAATTAATTCGATTTTTGAAATTTTAATTCCGAATTACAAATCAAAAAATAATTTGCCAAATGAAAATGAATTGTACGCCGAGACGGTTTTAATTGATGCACTCGATTTACAAGCAGAAATTTTTATTCGACAAAATCAGTCAAAAAAAGCGCTTAAAGCTTTTCATCTTTCCTTTCAAATTGAAGATATATTGATGAATGTTGTATTTTACGAAAACTCAAAAATCATTTCACAATTGCGTTCTCGTAATCGTACCGAAAAATGCATTTCAATTTATGATCTATTGTATCAAAAAGAGAACAATATTAAGTATCTGGAAGAAGCTTTTCAACTTGCTGAAAGGTCCAAATCGGGGATTTTGCAACATTATCGTTCGAATATTAAAAACGCTTCCGCAAAAGAAAAACAGCTTTTACAAGAACTTCAAAACTTAAATAATGCTATTTTAAAGGAACAGCAAAAAGGAGATTCTGCAAACATTTTAGAAATAAATCGTTTTATAAAAAAACAAAACGAATTGATGATTTCTTTGAAGAAGATTCAAGCTGAAAATCCAAATTATATCCCTGAAAATTGTAATATAAAATCTCTTTTATCACAATTAGAAAATGATAAAGCGGTAATGGTTTACTATTTTATGGGTTCTGAAATTCTATATTATTTCACCTTGAAGAATAAACAAATCTATCTAAACCACATTTATATAACTGATACTGCGATTCCGCAAATTGGAGCGTTTATTGATTATTTTAATAACTCCAATACTATTCTTAACAACATTTCCGGGTATAATAAAAATGGTTGTGCTGTTTATAAAATGCTGAAATTACCTCTAAACAAGGTGTATAAAAATCTAATAATTGTTCCTGACGGAATTTTAAATTTTCTTCCTTTCGAGGCATTAATTACACAAGAATCAAAAACAACTAATTTTGCTAAAATGCATTATTTATTGAACGATTTCAAAATTGCTTATAATACCTCAGCCAATATTTATCTAAATTCAAAACCTATTTCAAAATCAAAGAAAACGGTTTTAGGAGTTTTTCCGGTTTTCGAAAAAACGGCTTTTGAATTGAGTTATTCCAAGAAAGAATTAGAATCGATTCGAAGTAATTTTAAAGGGAAATATTTAGAAAATTCGGATGCAAGTTTTTCTAATTTTAAAAATAATGCTCCCAATTATTCTATCCTTCATTTGAGTACGCACGCTTCATCGGGCGATATTGAAACTCCTGCGAGTATTAAATTTTACGATCAGGAAATCTTATATTCTGAATTGTATAATCTGCATATAAATCCTGATTTAGTGGTTTTAAGTGCCTGCGAAACCGGAATTGGGAAATTATATAAAGGCGAAGGCCCCATGAGCATTGCAAGAGGTTTTCAGTTTGCAGGCGCGCAGAATTTATTGTTTTCTTTATGGAAAGTAAACGATTTTACTACTTCCGTTTTTATGTCTGATTTTTATAAAAATGTCAAGAATGATGTTTCTTATTTTGAAGCAAATTCAAATGCCAAATTGGAATATTTAAACGATAAATCGATTCCTAATGCGAAGAAATCGCCTTATTATTGGAGTTCATTTGTGTATTATGGCTCGATTTCGGCAGAAGAAAAATCCGGAAATTATATCTATTATGTAATTAGCTTTTTGATTGTAATTGGTTTATTTTTGATATTCAATCAATATCGTAAATGGAAAATCTTCACGAGATTCTCAAAAAAGAGAATTATAAAAAAATAAAATTCAAGGTTACTAAAACACAGCATCTTTCTATAAAAGCAAAAATAAACGGCGTTTCGGGAAGTTTCATTTTAGATACGGGCGCATCAAACACCTGCATTGGTTTTGAAAGCATCGAACGTTTTGATTTATCTGCAAAAAAATCCAAAACAAAAGCTTCCGGAGCCGGCGGAACGGGGATGTCAACACAGATTTCTTCGCAGAATACTTTACAATTAGGAAGCTGGAAAAACAAAGGTTTCACTATCGTAATTTTTGATCTTTCGCATGTAAATGAGGCTTTACAATCGTACAAAGCAAAACCTGTTCACGGTATTATTGGTGCAGATGTTTTACTTGAAGGAAAGGCGATTATTGATTATTTTAATCATTATTTGTACCTTAAATAAGGAAATTTCAATTTTTTAAATTCCAAATTCCAATTGGAATCTAAAATCTAAACTCATAAATCTAAAATTAAAAAATCCCAAACTCCTTTCAGAATCTGGGATTTTTTCGTCTAAAATTAAATCAAAAATTAATGGGTATGTTTAGGATTAAAACCGTCTTCGCTTAATTCGGCATGCACATAATCTGCAACCATTTCAGCTTCATAATCGATTTTTTCTCCTTTAGAGAATTTATGAATAATTTTCTCCATGATATTATATATAACAGGAACCACAATCAAGGTTAGGAATAAAGAAGAAATTAATCCTCCGATAATTACCCAAGCCAAACCGTTTTTCCATTCAGCTCCTGCTCCAGATGCTAATGCAATTGGGAACATACCAAATACCATCGCAATTGTTGTCATCAAAATTGGACGTAAACGGGCGTGATTTGCCTGAATTAAAGCTGTTCTGATAGATTCTCCTGCTGCTCTTCTTTGGTTCGTATAATCGACAAGCATGATCGCGTTCTTACACACCAGACCAATCAACATGATAATACCTAAAATTGTAAAGATATTTAATGAGTTGTTTGTTAATGCCAAGGCCAGCATCGCTCCAATAAACGAAAGCGGGATAGCAAATAATACAACGAATGGATGCACGAAACTGTCATACAAACTCACCATTACAAGGTAAACCAAAATAATAGCGGCTAATAAAGCGATTCCTAAAGTACCAAATCCTTCAGATTGATTCTCTTGGTCACCACCCCAGATGTAGTTTACTCCAGCTGGTTTTTTCAGTTTATCTAATTTTGCCTGCCATTGCGTTACAATTGTTCCTGATGGAACCCCAACGTTTTGCCCTTTTACAGTTACCGAAGCTGATTTGTCTCTTCGTTCTAACTGGCTAGGTCCAGAACCTTCTGTAATGTCCGCAAATTGAGACAATTTAATTTGTTGTCCAGTTGCATTAATGAAAATCAAGTTACTTACGTCAGTGATACTTTTTCTATCAAATGCATTATATCTAATGTTGATATCATATTCGTATTCACCAGCTCTGTATTTACCATCTGTATTTCCACTAAAAGCAGTCTGCATGGTTAAACCAACTGTTTGAAGTGTTAGTCCTAAAGCAGCCATTTTATCACGGTCTACTTTTACGTTAATCTCAGGGTTTCCGTCTTCAACAGTTAATTTGATCTCAGTTGTTCCAGGAATCGTACGTAATTCTGCTTCTGCTAATTTAGCAAATGCCATTGCACTTTCCGTTGAAGGACCTGTTACGATTAATCCTAATGTAGCATCTTCCGCAGTTCCTAAAATACCAACCGGAACTGTTTTTACTTTTGCTCCAACTAATACTTTTTCAAGTTTACGTTTGATTTTTGCTGCATAAACATTCGCATCATCCGTACGATCTTTTTGTTCGATCATTTTTACGTCAATCTCTGCTTTGTAAGCAGTTGCCTGCGACGCTCCAAAACCTTCACTGGTTTGTCCAACAGTTGTAATTTGACTGTGAACATATTCTTGAGATTTCAAGAATGCTTCGGCTTTTTGAGTCATGAAGTTTGTCTGCTCTAACGAAGCATCTTTTGGCATTTCGATTTGAACTAAGAACTCTCCACTATCAGAAGATGCGAAGAACTCTCCTCCAATGAAACCTCCACCCATTAATCCTATTGTAGACCCAAAGAATAATACAAGTACTACAACAAGAGTTTTAATATAATGATCTAAACACCAAGTCAATAAATGAGAAACCCAGTCTGTAAAACGAGTTAAATAACTTTCGAAACCAAGAATGATTCTTCCAAATAAATTCTTTCCTTCAATATGCTCTAATTTTCCAAAACGAGATGACAACCAAGGAATAATTGTAAAGGAAGCCAAAAGTGACAACATTGTTGAAATAATAACGGTAACACAGAATTGCGTAATAATATCAGAAACCAATCCAGAACTCATTGCGATTGGCAAGAATACTACAACAATTACTAAAGTAATCGAAGTTACAGTACCTCCAATTTCTGCTGTACCATCATAAGACGCACGGATTCGACTTTTACCCATTTCCATATGTCGATAAATATTCTCCAAAACCACAATCGCATCATCGACCAGAATACCTACAACAAGAGATAATCCTAATAAACTCATTAAGTTTAAAGTATATCCCATTAAATAAATTCCGATGAAAGTCGCAATTAACGATGCCGGAATCGAAACCATTACAATCAATGAGTTTCTAATACTATGCAGGAAGAACAACATTACAAATGCTACCAGAATTACCGCAATCAATAAATCGTGTACTACAGAATCTGCCGCTTCAAGAGTAAAGATTGTACTATCTTTTGCTACTTCTAATTTTAACTGATTTACTTTATAATCATTTTCTAAAGTTGCAATTGTTTTTAATAAATGCTCACTTACCGCTACCGCATTTGCATCAGATTGTTTAACGATTTGTAAAACAATCGCACTTTTTTGATCTACACGCGATATTTTTTCAGCAATTTTCTGTGTATCCTGAACATCTGCAATATCACTTAAACGAATTTGAATTCCGTTTTGAGATGAAACTACTAAGTTTCTTAATTCGTCAACACTTTTATATTTACCCGCTAAACGAATTAATATTTTTTGATCCCGAGTTTGAATGTTTCCTGTTGGGAAATCTAAGTTTGAACTCAAAATATTTTGCTGTACCTGCGGAATAGATAACCCATAACCCTGCATTTTTACAGCGTCAAGATTTACCTGAATTTCACGTTCAGAACCACCAATAATATTTACCTGGGCCACACCTTGTACACGAGATAAAATTGGCGCAATTTTTTTATCAATTAAGTCATAAAATGCTGCTTCATCCATTTTTCCGTTGGCACCAATTGTCATAATCGGCAAATCACTCAAAGAGAATTTAGTTAACGATGGCGGATCAGCATCATCTGGCAAATCACTAATAATCGCATTAATTTTACGCTGCGCATCATTCAAAGAAAAATCGACTTTTGCATTCGATGTCAATGTAATCGAAACGATAGACAAACTTTCGTACGATTTTGAATCAATTTTCTTGACATTTTCTAAGGATGCGATCGCATCTTCAATTTTCTTGGTCACAGTATTTTCTACCTCACTCGGAGATGCTCCGGGATAAACAGTAGAAATTGTAATAACGTTTTGTTCAAATTTCGGGATCAGCTCATAGCCTAATTGGCTGTAGCTGAACAATCCACCAAGTGTCAGAATTGTAAACAATACAATTACTAACGACGGACGTTTTATGGATATTTCGGCTAATTTCATATTTTTTTAATGCTATAGGCTTTAGGCTGTAGGCTTTAAGCTTTAAGGTTTAATTCGTTATTTTATTTAAGGCTTGGCTGTAAGTTTTAGGCTTTTTAAAAAGCTTATTGCCTACAGCTTAAAGCTTACTTAATAATTTCTACTGTATTTCCGTCTTGTAAGTTAATCTGACCTGTAACAATTACTTTTTCTCCATCAGATAATCCTTTGATAATCTCTACTCTATCACCCAAAATTCTTCCCGCAGTAACTTTTCTTAATTTGGCAACACCATTTTCAGCAACAAAAATCTCGTTACTGCTTACACTTCCTACGAATGCATTTCTAGGTACAACCATCAAGTTTTGTTTTTGTTGGTTTGATGCAAAATTTGCAGTTCCGTACATACCCGCTTTTAGGTCGTTGTTTGAGTTATTTGTAATTTCAATTTCAACCGGAAAGTTTAAAGATTCATCAGCTTTTGCTGCGATAAAAGTAATTTTTCCAGAAAAAGATTTATCAGGATAAACACTAGCCGTTACATTAATATGGTTACCTACTTTTAAACTTGCAACTTGATTTTCGTTTACTGTAACTACTAATTTTAATTTAGAAACGTTTACGATATCAAATAAAGCTGTAGCTGGCATTCCTGTTAAAATAGATCCCGGCTCAATATATTTTTTGTTGATGAATCCATTAATTGGAGCTTTTACTTTAGTATCTCCTACATTGATATTTGCTTGTTTCAATTCAGATTCTGCATTTGTCAAAGCTAATTTTGCCTGATCTAGTTGTTGTTTAGTAACACCGCCTGTTTTAAAAGCATTTTCGTATCTGCTGTAATCAGATTTTGCATTTTGATAAGATGCCTGAGCTTGTTGTGCACTTACATTAATAACATCTCCTCTCATTGTTAATAATGTCTGCCCTATTCTTACATAGTCACCTTCTTTAGCTAAAACACTGATTACTTTTCCAGATTTTTCTGCAGAAAAAGTCAATTCCTGAATTGGCTGAAAGTTTCCGTTTGCAACGAAATCTAATGAAACTTCTTCTGTTTTTACCGGAGATATTTTTACTGAAACTGCTGCATTTTTTTCAGCAACAATATCCGTTTTTGCTTTATTTTCTTTCTTATTATTATTTAAGACATATCCCATCACACCTAGTGCTGCGATTATGATTACGATTGTTATAATAGTTTTCTTCATTGTAATTAGTTATTTAATAAGAGATTTAAGTTCGCCTTTTGATTTGATTAGAGATATTTCGGCAATTTTATAATTTAAAACTGCTCTTGTATAATTATTTTGAGCTTCAAGTGATGCATTTTCTGCATCTAATAAATCGGTTAAAGATGCTAATCCCTGAAGGTAATTGTTTCTTGTATTGCTAAGAATTTCAGTTGCCAAACGCATGTTTTCTTTTTGATTTTCGATTGTTACAAGATTATTCTCAATTTGAGCCATTGCGTTTCTGTAGTCTAAATCAAGAGAAAGTTTAGTGTCTTTGATATCTTCCTGAAGTGATCTGATTTGAACATCTGCTTGTCTTACTTTTGCACGGGTTCCAAAACCTGTAAAGATTGGTACGTGTAAATTTAATCCAATTGCAGAGTAATCTGACCAGTAAACTCCTTTAGACGGTTTTGCAAACCAAGGCATTTCAGGACCCTGACCAATATAATTGTAGCCTGCAGTTAATGAAAGCGTAGGATAGTATGCCGCTTCAACTGCTTTCTTATTATACACTAAAAGCTCTTCTTGTTTTTTCAAAAGCAGGTATTCTGTTCTGTTTTCAATATTTGGCTGTTCTGTTAATGCTGCAGGAACAACTTCAAATTCTTCTTTTGGCATATCGATTACAGTTTCAATAGGCATTCCCATATAAAACTTCAATGCATTTTCCTGCAAAGTAATCTGGTTTTTAATCTGCTGGCGCTCAGTATCAATATTTGACATTTTTACAATGATACGATCTAAGTCGATTTTTTTAGCTAAACCGTTATCAAACTGCCCTTTTACGATATCACGAACTTTTGTTGTGTTTACGTAGTTGCTGTCTAACAAAACCAATCTTTCTTTTTGTACATAAACAGAATAATAGTTATTTGCAACTCTTTCAATAACTTGTTCTTCTGTTAACTGATCGTTTATTTGATAAAACTCACGAGTAGATTTTGCCGCTCTTAATCCTGTAAAAACAGATTGATCGAAGATTGCCTGAGTTAAAGAAACCCCTGCAGTCGATGTCCATTTTTGACCAAATGCTGCCTGGATTGTAGTTCCCGGTGCGCCAAATCCTGCACCATCAATTACTGTTGTTTGAATTACGGGGTTATAGGTTAAATTTCCGTTTGCAGAAATTTGTGGTAACGCTCTTGAACGCACTTCCTGAATTTTGTATTCGCTGTTTTCAACCTCAAGTTTTGCTTTTTTAGCATCGGCTTTATTTTGAAGCGCGTAGTTAACCGCATCTTTTAAGGTTAAAGTTGTTACTTGTGCGTTGGCCGACAGACCAATTGTGCACAAAAATATAAGAACTATTCGTTTCATATGTAATTAAATATTATTTATAGATTGATGATTATTCTTTAATTTTTTCAAGTTGTTTTTCTAGTTCAATTATACCTTTTTCTGTTGCCATTGCTCTAGTGTGATATTCCAAAGCTTCTAATTCTATTTTTTGTGCTTCTCTTTCAGAAACGGTAGTTTCGTTAATGTGAAAAATCAAGGTGTAATAAAATTTCACATATATATCTATATTTATGTTTGATCGATATAAATCTTCACGAATGCCTTTTAAAATATTATCTCTAAAATAATGGTTGCACTGCTCTATTTCGTGAGTCATTACATTGTGATAAATTTCAGGGTAATGCTTTTTTAACTGGTATAAAGGAGAGGTATCGGTACTGTTTTTAAACATATCGCGAAACATTTCTCTAATCTCAAAATTCTCATGAATTGCGTTGTAATTTTTAGCGACAATGGTATCGATAACTTCGTGTACTTGTCTGTGAACTGCCGAGGTACTCTCTTCGATCAAAACTTCTTTATTACAAAAATATTTATAGATCGTTTTTTTTGAGATACACATCTCACCGGCAATGTCATCCATTGTAACACTCTTAAAACCAAGTTTTAAAAACAACTCACTTGCTTTTGATATAATTTTCTCTTTCATTTTAATTTTTCCAATTGTATTACAAATATAAATAGGGAACTAAAACCTAAAAAATAGTTTCCGTTGTATTTGTAATAATTTTACATTAAATTATTCATTAAGTAAGATTATATACTAAATTCCAGATTGGCTATCAGCTTAATATCTTTTCCAAGGGCTAAACCTCCATTATGATGAAAAGAATTATAGTCCAGTCCAAAATCCTGACGTTTGATATCTCCTTTAATTTCAAAAGCAACCTTTTTTTCTCCGTTGTAAGTGTTGATACCAATAAATTCTGCATCAAGTTCTACAACTCTCGTTACATCTTTTATTGTTAAATCGCCTTTAAAGAAATTGATATTGTTGTTTATCTTTTGAAATGAAGTCGATTTAAAACTAATTATTGGATGCTCATCTACATCAAAGAAATCCTGAAGCTGCAAATTTGTATCGATTTGCTGAAAGCTTTCTTTTTTATTATTAATATCCAATGAAAATTCAACCGATGCATCTTCAATTTCATTGTCTTCAATATTCACATAACCGTCAAATTTATTTGTCGTTCCTCCTAAATAAGCAATTATAGAATGTCTCATTTTGATTAAAACATCTGATTGAGTAGAATCTATAGTCCATGTTGTTTTCATAAATACCTAATTTTAATGAGTTTATAAATTTTTCAAACTCTTCACGGAAACTTTTTTAGTGTTCTAAGTTTCCATTTGATGGCGCAAATATAGAAAGGAAACTCTAAACACCAAAAAAGTTTCCAAGTTTTTTTTAAAATAATTTTAACTTCTTAAGATTTAGTTGATTTAATGGCAATTTTAAGTGGAAACTATCTTTTAATTTTAAGAAAGGAATAATTCATTATGAATCGTATCTTTGGACTTCGTAAATCAGAATTTCATTTTATGCACGATATTAGTCAGTACCAGGATTTTTTTATTGAATATTTAAGTAAACAAGACATAGATAAAGAACCCGCAAATCTTTACGAACCTATTGAATATATTTTAGGACTTGGCGGAAAACGGATGCGCCCGGTACTTACTTTAATGGCTGCTGAGGTTTTTAATACTGATTATAAAGTGGCGCTTCCGGCGGCAATGGCGGTTGAAGTTTTTCATAATTTTTCGCTTGTTCATGATGATATTATGGATGATGCGCCTTTGCGAAGAGGACAGGTTACGGTTCATGAAAAATGGAATTTAAACACCGGGATTCTTTCCGGAGACGCAATGTTAATTCTGGCCTATCAATATTTTGAACAATACGAACCGGCTGTTTTTAGAGATTTAGCAAAACTTTTTAGCAAAACGGCTCTTGAAGTTTGTGAAGGACAGCAATGGGATGTTGATTTTGAAACACGAAAAGATGTTACGATTCCGGAATATCTAAAAATGATTGAATATAAAACTGCGGTTCTGGTTGCGGCTGCCATGAAAATGGGGGCAATTGTTGCCAAATCTTCAGAAAAAGACGGCGACTTAATCTATGACTTCGGATTAAACTTAGGGCTGGCATTCCAACTTCAGGATGATTATTTAGATGCTTTTGGAGATCCTGAAACTTTTGGAAAACAGGTTGGCGGCGATATTATCGAAAATAAAAAAACCTATTTATATCTTAAAGCTTTAGAATTTTCTTCTCCTGAAAAAGCTTCAGAATTACAGAAATTATTCAGTTTACAATTAGAAGATAATTCAGAAAAAATAGAAACTGCAAAAGCTATTTTTAACGAATCTGGAGCTTCAAAAGCGACTCAGGAAGCGATTGAAATGTATACTTTTAAGGCTTTTGAAACTTTAGAAAAAATGGATATTAACGCTGAGAAGAAAGATATTTTGAGAACTTTTGGCGAGAATTTAATGGGAAGAAAGGTTTAATTTTTTTTTGCCACAGATTAAAAAGATTATATAGATTTTTTTTCTTTGCCACGAATTACACAAATTTCCACGAATTATCCATCATAATTAAATTAGTGAAAATTCGTGTAATTCGTGTAATTCGTGTAATTCGTGTAATTCGTGTAATTCGTGTAATTCGTGTAATTCGTGGCGAAAAACTACATATAGTAAACCCGACAGGTTTTAAAAACCTGTCGGGTTTGTTATTTTCTACATCTAGGGGGCTTCGACTTCGCTCAGCCTGACAAACGTTATTATAGAACGGAGTGTCATCCTGAGCGATCGCGAGGCTTCGGGAGAAGGCTTATGAAAACAAATCATCAGGATCAACTAAATCCGATAATTTTTGTTTTAAATCATCTTCTAAAATAGTTAAACCAAATTGATATGATGCGTTCATCCATCCAAAACCTTCTTCGGTTATGTAATTAAATTCCGTTCCTACGTTTCCGTATTCTGCGAAAATTTTATGTGAGCTTATCGATAAATCAAATTTTTCCGGAATGGTTCCGTTGTAATCAACCGCGTTTCTCGTAATCAGCCAAAGCCAGCGATAAACCATTTCCTGCGCTTCTTCATTAAAATTATAATTCAGCAGACCTTCCCACAAAAGCATTTGATGCGGTGCCCAGCCAAACGGATAATCCCATTGTCTTGTTGGCGAATTATCATCAAAACCGGCAATTGATTCTTTGGTACTTCCGGCAATTCCGCCTTTCATTTTAAACTTTGGAAGTGTCTTTTTCACCAAAATATCGGCTTGTTCCTGCGTGCTTATTTTTGCCCAAAGCGGATAAAAAGTGGTTGCAGCGCCAAAAATATGCTGTTTTTCGTTTACAAAATCATAATCGAAATAAATTCCGTTTTCAGGATTCCATAACAATTTGTTTATTTTTTCTCTTCTCTCAGATGATTTTAAAATCCAATAATCGCTTGAAAAAGATTTATCTTCAAAATATTGAAATTCGTTTTTAAAATATTTCTTAATCAAAAACGCAATATCCGTTTCGTATTTATAAAGTAAACTATTAATCGCTACAGTATTTAAATTCGCGCATACCCCAACCAATCGATGTGTGGTATCGTGTCCACTTTCGCGCATGCTGCGATCGTGTGTGAAATATTTATCGAGTTCAGGATCGACGATTTCTCTTTCAAGATATTTCTTTTCAAATTCACGTGTTGAAAGATTATATTTTGGCGCATATTGTTCCAGAATATCATCAAAATGCCCTTCTTCAACTTCAAACGGAAGTCCAATTCCTTCTGCTTTATAGCGGTTTAAACCATTTGCTGTAAGTCGTTTTCCTTCTTCCATCCAAACCGTTAGATATTCTTTTATAGCGGTTTTTAAATGTCTTTCAATCCAAAAAATATCCGGATTTGACTTTTCTAAAACATCCATAATAAGCGATGTATAAAGCGGAGGCTGCGTGCGGGTTAAATAATAACTGCGGTTGGCGTTTAGAATTTTTCCGTAATGATCTATTTGATATTTAAAGTTCTCGGCAATGCCCAAAGCAAGGTCAATTTTATCATCAATCAAAAGTCCTTTGGCAATAAAATAACTGTCCCAGCCGTACATTTCGTTGAATCTTCCGCCAGGAACCACAAACGGAACTCCCGAAATTTCATTGTTTTTTATTTGAAGTACCAAAGCCAGAATTCCCGGTTTTTTGTTCAGCGATAAAACATATTCCGGTGAAATGTTTTTAGGCAATTGTACCACTTTTAATTTTGGAGTTGTGGCTTCTAATTTCTTGAAATAATCAAAAACAATTTCGTCGCCAAAAGGCACATATAAATAGGCAAATTCATTTTCGATTTTATCATCTTCCAGAATTTTCTTCACGCCTGTTGCATCAATTGTTCTGGTAAGGCCCTTCCAATACAAGTCTTTTATTTTTCTTGAAATACGTTTTACAGGATCTTCGGTAATTTCATTTAAATCGATTATTGCAAATTCAGTATTGTTTTTTTTAGCTAAAGCCAATTCCTGCAATAAATTCGAAAGCTGATAAGTTCCTTTAATAAGTGCCGGATTTCTGTCTTGATCGTACAGCAAAAATTTCTTTGGACCGTTATCATCAATCGTAATTTTTTTATCGCCGTCAGTATCTTCCTGAGCCAATAATTTTTCGATGGTTTGGGTTATATGTAATTTAAATTTCATCTTTTGCAGTTATTTTTTTAAGAATAAAAAATGAGATCAGTAATAAAGTCATTGGAATTAAGGTGAAATAAAAAGCTTTTTCCGGTCCTTCATTTTTAAAAAGCCAGCCTGTTATTCTGGATCCTAATGTCCCGCCAAGAGCAGAAAAAATCACGATTAATCCAGTCATAGAACTTTGTAAATTCTTTGGTAAAGCACTTAATACAATTGAATTTAATAACGGATAAATAGGCGCAATAAATAAGCCGATTAGAGGAAAAGCAAATCCAATTAAGGGAATATCTGAGAGTGTCTCGACATTTTTTACTTCTAATCCAACCGTTTTTGGAAGTACAAAAACAACAATTAACATGGCTGAAATAATACAGACACTTAAAACATAAATCCAGTTTACTTTTTTGGTCACGATTCCGGCAATTAGCCTTCCTATTGCTAGTGAAATTGCCAAAATACTGGCCATCATAATGCTGATATTTTCCGGCAGATGAAGCACTTTTGTATTAAATGTTGGCAGCCACGAAAGTATTCCCTGCTCGATCATTACAAATAGAAATACGCTGATCACAAAAATAACCGTCAGCAGTTTTGCCATTAATTTGAACATCTGCAAAAAATCATCTTTAAGGTTTGCTCCTGCTGCGACTTCGGTTTCTTCAAATTTTATAAAGAGTAAAAACAGAAAGGAAACAAACGATAATCCCGCTAATAACCAGTAAACGTTTAACCATGAATTGGGATCATTTTCGTTATTAAAAGCCGGAAATAAAAAATAAGCCAGCGCAATTCCCACCATAAAAAATCCTTCAATACTGCTCATTAAAGCGTTGTGTTCTTTTTTGGTTTCGGTTACGGTTCCTATTAACGAATAAACGGAAACTTTTATCAGGGCAAATGAAACTCCAACGGTTGCAAAAAGTATTTTAGCATTGTCAAATGAGTTTCCAAAATACATAGAAATACAGGCTAAAGTCACTAAACCCAATCCTATTAACATCGCTTTTCTATAGCCAATTCTTGGTAAAAAAGAAGCTATAAAAAAAGATACAATAGCAATTGGCATGTCTTTAAAAGCCTCTAAAATACTCGCCTGAACTTCATCGACTCCGTAATTTCTCTGCGATTTTAAAATCACAATTCCTACGCTGTTTAATAAAATGGCGAAGACAAAATAATTGAGGTAAAGTGAGATTTTAATTCCTATGTTTTTCATTTTTTAGGTGTCATTTGTTTTGCAATTTCAGCATTATATTTCTTTGTGGTTACTGTGTGGAGACGCACTGCTGTGCGCCTCTACAGTTACTACATAATAACCATTTTAATACATAGAAACATAGTTTACTATACGCTAAAAAAGGCGTTTTCACTTGCATTAATTAACATAAACTATGTGTGGAAACTAGTTTCTTTTTTGCTCTTTTTTAAAACAATAAAATCTATGTTTCTATGTGTTTAATATTTTTTACACACTACAATTTATGTTTTGTGGTTACTGTGCGGAGACGCACTGCTGTGCGCCTCTACAGTAACTTTGCATATATTAGGTTTAGAAATTAACCGCTACAGAAAATCTAAATGCACGTCCTAAAATAGGTCTTGCCATGAACACATCGCTTGCTGCAGATGTTGTTTGTCTTGGATCTCCTTCTGTTAAACCAATTTCGTTAAATAAATTCGAAGCATCGACTGCAAAACGAAGGTTTTTATACGTGTAATTTAAACCTGCTCCCACTTCTTTATAAGCCGGTAAAACTTGTTTGTTATCCTGATTTGTGAATTTTTTATCGTAATAAGAGAACTGAACGTAAGCTGTAAAATCTTTTGTAATATCAACTTCTGGTCTTAGGTTACAGAAAAATTTAGGGATTCTTCGTGCGGTATTTCCGTTGAAATCAAAAGTAGAACCGTCAGCATTTGTTCCTGTAAAGTTATCGTACTCGGGTTTTTGAACAGTAAAAGTAAAGTTCAGTTTTACAAATTCGTATCTCGCATTAGTTTCTACTTCAAGACCAATGTTGTTTACGTCGGCAAATTTATTTTCTGAAGATCCATCAGATAAAATATCCGTGAAAGCAACGTTTTTCAAATTCATGTGAAATAAATTCGCATTTACAGAGAAGAATGAACTTGAATATTTATAACCTAATTCAAACTGATTTACTTCTGTATTTTCCAATTTGCTTAAATCGGCTGCATTGTCATAAAATGATTCTTCAATTGGAGATCTAAATCCATGGCTGTAACGAACGTATGAAGCCATATTGTCGTTGAATTTGTAGTTTCCAGCGGCAGTATACGACCATTCGCTTACATCATATCTCCAGTATGTATACGGATTTCCTTTTACAGTTGTTACTGCGTCATCAGCCGTATTGTTGTCCAGAATTCCTAAGTCTTCAGAGAAAAATCTAGCGTTGTCTCTGTATCCAGAATATTTGTCTTTGTTGTATCTTAAACCTGCGTTAAAAGTCAAATTATCTGTCGCTTTAATTTCTGCGTCAGCATAAATATCATTCAACAAACCTTTTGTTTGCGCATCTCTTTCTAACCAAGTAATTCTTTCAACTCCATTCCAAGTATGGTCAACTCCGGTTGTATTATCTTTTACATTTAATAATCTTGGATTGTCTGAAACGCCTACTAAATAGGAATTCCAGTTCCAGTATTGATTTGATTTCCAGTTAGAATAGTAGTAACCTGCTGTTAATTTCACCGGATCTAAGTCAAAAGAAAAAGAGAAATTATTCGCAAAATTGTTCATTTTCTTTTCAATATGCCAAAGGTCTGCTCTCATAATTAAAGCATTTGGATCAAGAGTAGCTCCATTATCTACATAACTATATGTCAGATTACTAGCTGTTGTGTTTTGAACGCTTGTTGCATAAGCATCTTGTGTCCAAGGTCCGCCATTAGGGAAAATAGCATTGTAATTTAAATCGATGCTCGTTTGTTTAAAGGCATTTTTGAAAGTGACCTTATCTGAAATTTTCTTCTTGAATTCAGCTCCAATTGAGTTGATTACAGGATGTGAACCATCTTCTAAATCTGCGCTAAAAGTTCCGCCTCCATATTGAGGAACATTTAAATGACTGAAATTTACCGAAGTCAACGTTCCATAATTTGGATTAAATCCGTCGATACCTTCAATTTTTCCGTTATTGCTTTTTAAAGGAATTGGTAAATAGAATGTATTTCTGTCGTCAAGATGTTTGAAGTTAACTCTTAAATAATCGTTGTCATCAAATTTATAAGTAATATTTCCTTTGATTTGTCCTCCTTTATTAGCTGTAAAACCAGTATTTCTTACTCCATTATCCGCTCTGTAAAATCCGCCGACATTAAAAAATAACTTATCCTGAATTAAAGCGCCAGACAAATTAAGGTCAGTTCTGAACATTCCATAATCTGAAGTGGTGAATTTTGCTCTTCCCTGAAAATCATTTTGACCCGTTTTAGAAATAAAGTTGATGATTCCCCCTGGAGCATTGTTGGCAAAAATTGAAGCAGAACCTCCACGAACAGCTTCCATTTTGCTTACTGTTTCATCAAGTCTATAAAATGTATCTGCGTTTGCAAATTGCAATGCACCATCTTCAAAAACTGGCAAACCATCTTCCTGAATCTGCACATATTCATACGCTCCCGCAGAAGGAATACCTCTTGCAAAAAGGTTATTTCCAATTTCTCCTCCAGATGCTTCAACCACAAATCCTGGAATTGTCTGCAATAAAGCTGCTGTACTTGATGGCGCTCTGTCTTCGATTGCTTTTGCTCCCATTGTGGTAATGGCAACGCTCGATTCAAGTTTAGATCTTGGGGCAGATGAACCTGTTACTACTACTTCTTTCAAACTTTGAGATTCGGTTTCTAAAAGTAAATCTGCCACTACAGATTCTCCTTCTTTTACCGAAATTTCTTTACTGTATGTTTTGTAACCCACATTTGTTGCTTCTACAACATAATTTCCGGCAATAACATCCGTAAAAACATAACGTCCGTTTTCATCTGTTATCGTATTTTTTCCCGTGTCTTTTAAAGATACATTTGCTCCCGGAATAGATTGTCCGGTTTCGTCTAATACTTTTCCAGACACCGTATTTTTTGCCTGGGCAAATAAATTATTTGGAACAATAATTAGGCACATTATCAAAAATAATATACCTAAATAAGAATGTTTCTGTTTCATGATTTTTTTGGTTTAGTTAGTAAATTTTTCATTTATACTGTAAACTTAAAACACTAATTAAACACAATTTAGCAATTCTAAATCGAAAACGTTTTCGAAATCACCTAAAACGTTTTCGGAAATATATTTTTTATCAATGAAGTTTATTTTTTAGTACATTTATTTCATGAATGATACAAAATTAATAGATATAGCCTCGGCCTTAGGAATATCAGTCACAACGGTTTCAAAGGCATTAAAAGGATATACAGACATTAGTAAATCGACGCGCGCCAAAGTTATCGAAATGGCCGAAACGATGAACTATATGCCTAATTCTGTAGCGGTTAATTTAAGAACCAACGAAACCAAAACCATTGGTGTCATTATCCCTGCAACGGTTCATCACTTTTTTTCGAGCGTATTAAACGGAATTTTAGAAGAAGCTGAAAAAAGAGGTTATTTGGTTATCATTCTGCAATCAAACGAAAAATATGAAATGGAGAAAAAACAGCTTGCTTTATTGATTCAAAAGCGGGTTGACGGCGTTTTAATGTCACTTTCGAACGAAACAGATGATTTCTCTCATATTAATGAAGCAATCCGAAAAAATACGCCTGTTGTTTTGTTTGATAAAATTGCCAAAAGAGTAGAGTGTTCTAAAGTGGTTATTAATGATGCAAAAGCTGCTTATGATGCTGTTACATATCTTATTAATAAAGGCTATAAAAAAATTGCACATTTTAGAGGTTCATATGTTCCCCAAAATTCTATTGATCGTTTTTTAGGTTATAAACGCGCGCTCGAAGCTCACGGAATCGAGTACGATTCAAAATTGGTTTATGTTTGTGACAACAATACAGATTTTGAAGACGGCTACGAAAATGCCCAAAAAATCATGACCGAACATCCGGATATCGATGCCATTTTTGCGATTACGGATTTAGTCGCTATCGGGATTATTAAATATTTTAATGAAGCGGGAATAAAAACGCCGGATCAGGTGGCGGTTTTTGGCTTTAGTAATTGGTTTATGAGTACCGTTATTTCTCCTAAATTAACGACAATTGATCAGCCCGGATTTGAAATGGGACACACAGCAGTTTCTATTTTAATTGATGAAATTGCCGATATAAAAGAACACAAACCGGTAACGCATCAAATTATAGAACTTCCAACCAGAATCATTGAAAGAGAATCAACGGTTAAATGATTTTTTAGTTTTAACTTTGCCTCAATTCTTAAAAAGCATCAATGTTTCCAATTCCTGAAAATACCGATTTTTTATTGGCTGATGCCGAAAGAGAAAATTTATATTTAAGTCTGATTGAGCAAATCAATAAAGATTTTAATCTGGCCAATGAAGGAATTGATTTTCCGCTTAGTATTTCTCCCGAAGAATTAAAAATCCAGCTTCACGAAAAAATCTACCGAATGATTCAGTACAAATTTGCTGAATATTTGAACCTGCTTTATATTATTGATGTTTCTGAAATCGAAATCAAAAAACTTGATGGATCAGATTTGGTGATTTTAGCTGAACAAGTTGCTTTTTTAATCTTAAAAAGAGAATGGCAGAAGGTTTGGTTTCGTAATCACTATAAATAGAGGTTCTAAGTTGCTGAGATTCTAAGGTTTTGAGGTTTTTTTGATCACGAAAACTTTTTTTCTAAATAGAATTTATATTCCAGTTGTTGTTTATTGCTAACTCTTTAATTTTATTTCTTTCATTCTCATCTAACGATTTTAATTTAAGAACTACATCCGTTTTGGTAATTCCTTTTTCACCAAAATTAATTTTTACCATACCATTGTTAAAATTAATTTTGTCAGGCTTTTTAACATAAGCAAAAGGAAATTTATTCAGAAAATAATCAATATCACGAGTTAAAATTATCGGAAAAGAAAGTTGCTTAAAAAAGCTATCTTTCTTAAATCCCAATATTATAATTGCATTTTTTGTCACATATAAATCACAGTGATTAAATAAGAAATTAGTATTTCTTAATCCTATTGTAAAATTAAAAGTTCTAACCTGTTCACAATAGAAATCTACTTCACCTTTAATGTTTTCAATTAAAAATTCATATTGCTGTTCTCGAGTTTTGTTTAAAGATTTCGTGCCAAAAATTAGCAGAAAGAGTAAACTTGAAATCATTATGATTGGAATAAACATAGTTATTTTACTTAAAAAACTTAGATTCTCAGCATCTTAGAACCTTAGCAACTTTTAAAAATAAACCCTCACAAAAGGCATAAATCCAGATCCATAAAGACTTTTATCTGGATCATATAAAACATCGTAGCGAGCGCCAATTGTCACATTTCCGGTTCTGTAACCAGCTCCAAGATACAAGGCGGTATTCCAATAACTATCAGAAAAAGCCGGTCTGTTGATGTTGGCTTCATATCTTGTATCTACTCTTACTTGCTCTAATTCGGCAGATAATTGAACTTCCGGAATTGGGTTTACAAGCGTAATTAAACTTCCACCATAAACATACGATTCATAATAGTTTTTTGAAGATAAGTAACCAAATTGTAAACCAAGACCAAAGGAAACAATTTCGTTAACATTGTAAATAGCGCTTGGCATTACAGAAATATCGGTATAACCGGAACCAATTCCTAAACCGAGTCCGCCTCCAAACTGTACTTTATCCCAGAAATGGTTTTTGTTATCAATAACATACGTTTGCTGCGCATTTGCGTAACATGAGAATAAGACTGTCAAAATCACAAAAAAAGATCTGCAATCGATTGAAAAATGTTTTTTCGTCATAGTTAACGTTTATTTTAACAAATTTTTACGTAAAAGTACGTAAAAAAAAGGTTTAAATAAAGTCGATTGTTGTACTTTTGCCTTTCTATTTAACAAAAAGTATATTCACTAATATTATGGATAGGTTTTCATTTTTAAATGCAGCGCATACCGAGTTCTTTGCACAATTATACGATCAATATTTAGTTAACCCAGACAGCGTTGAGCCAAGCTGGAGAAGTTTTTTTCAAGGTTTTGACTTTGGACAAACGACTTATAATGACGAAAATCCAGTGCAGACAATTGTTGAGTATGTGACTAGCCCAAACACAGATTACAGTCAGGTTTCAGACAAACTGCAAAAAGAATTTAATGTTTTAAAATTAATTGATGGATACCGTACGCGCGGACACTTGTTTACAAAAACAAACCCTGTTCGTGACCGTAGAACTTCTTCTCCTACTTTAGATATTGAGAATTTCGGATTATCAGCTGCTGACCTTCCAACTGTTTTTGATGCTGCGCAGACAATCGGAATCCCGCCTTCTTCATTAGAAGCTATCGTAAATCGTCTTAAAGCTATTTACTGCCAGCATATTGGTATTGAGTATATGTACATCAGAAATCCTGGCGTTGTAAAATGGATTCAGGAAAAACTGGCAATTAATGTGAACCAGCCAAATTTCTCTACAGAAGAAAAGAAAACAATCTTAAATAAATTAAACGAAGCTGTTTCTTTCGAGAACTTCCTTCATACTAAATATGTTGGACAAAAACGTTTTTCACTAGAAGGTGGAGAATCTATTATTCCAGCTTTAGATGCTTTGATCGAGCAGGCTGCAGAAAAAGGTGTTGAACAATTCGTAATGGGAATGGCTCACCGTGGTCGTTTGAACGTTTTGGCAAACATCTTTAATAAATCTACTCAGGATATTTTTGGTGAGTTTGACGGTAAAGATTACGATCAGGAATATTTTGATGGTGACGTAAAATACCACTTAGGTCTTACTGCCGACAAAAAAACAAGATCTGGAAAAAGCATCAACATCAATTTAGCACCAAACCCTTCTCACTTAGAAACGGTTGGAGCTGTAATTGAAGGGATTACAAGAGCAAAACAAGATAAATATTTCCCAGAAGATTTCTCTAAAGTATTGCCAATCGCCGTACACGGAGATGCTGCAATTGCAGGTCAGGGTATTTTATATGAAATTATTCAGATGGCGCAGCTTGACGGCTACAAAACTGGAGGAACAATCCACATTGTAATTAACAATCAGGTTGGTTTTACAACTAACTATTTAGACGCTCGTTCATCAACTTATTGTACAGACGTTGCTAAAGTAACTTTATCTCCAGTATTACACGTTAATGCTGATGATGCAGAAGCAGTTGTACACGCAGTATCTTTTGCATTAGATTACAGAATGCAGTTTGGACGTGACGTATTTATCGATTTATTAGGATATAGAAAATATGGCCATAACGAAGGTGATGAACCTCGTTTCACACAGCCGGTTTTATATAAAATCATCGCAAAACATAAAAATCCAAGAGATATTTATGCTGAAAAATTATTGTCAGACGGCGTAATCGATGCATCTTATGTAAATGCTTTAGAAAAAGAATACAAATCTGCTTTAGAGGAAAACTTAGAAGCTTCTCGTAAAAAAGATTTGACAATCATAACTCCATTCATGAAAAACGAATGGGATGGATTTGTTCAGGTAACTGATACACAAATGCTTCAAAAAGTAGATACTACTTTTGACAAAAAAGGATTGGATTCTATCATCAATACAATCTCAACTTTACCAGCTGATAAAAAATTCATCAGTAAAATAACTAAAATTGTTACGGATAGAAAAACAGGATATGACAACAATACTGTTGATTGGGGAACTGCAGAAGCATTAGCTTATGGTTCACTTTTAACAGAAGGATTTGATGTTCGTATTTCTGGTCAGGATGTTGAAAGAGGAACTTTCTCTCACCGTCACGCTGTAGTTAAAGTGGAAGATTCTGAAGAGGAAGTAATTCTATTAGACGGAATCGAAAACAAAAAAGGAAAATTCGGCGTATTCAACTCACTTTTATCTGAGTACGGTGTTCTTGGTTTTGATTACGGATATGCATTAGCAAATCCAAAAGCATTAACAATTTGGGAAGCACAATTTGGAGATTTCTCAAACGGAGCGCAAATTATGATTGACCAATATATTTCATGTGGTGAAGACAAATGGAACAACCAAAACGGTATTGTTTTATTATTGCCTCACGGATACGAAGGACAAGGTGCAGAACACTCTTCTGCAAGAATGGAGCGTTATTTACAACTTTGTGCAAGACAAAATATGTATGTTGCTGATTGTACAACGCCAGCCAACTTCTTCCACTTGTTAAGAAGACAAATGAAAACTAATTTCCGTAAACCTTTAGTAGTTTTCTCTCCAAAAAGTTTATTACGTGATCCAAGATGCGTATCAACAGTTGAAGAATTAGCAAAAGGAAGTTTCCAGGAAACAATTGATGATAATACAGTAGATAAAAAGAAAGTAAAAACTTTAGTTTTTGTTACAGGTAAATTCTACTATGACATCGTTGCAGAAAGAGAAAACAACGGAAGAAATGACGTTGCAGTTGTTCGTATCGAACAATTATTCCCTTTACCAGTTGAGCAGTTAAAAGCAATTATCGCAAAATATCCAAACGCTGATGATTATGTTTGGGCTCAGGAAGAACCTAAAAACATGGGAGCTTACAGCTTTATGTTAATGAACTTTGATCTTGTAAAATGGAGATTAGCTTCATTAAAAGCATACGCTGCTCCGGCATCTGGAAGTTACACACGTGCAAAACGTCGTCATGCAGATGCAATTAGAATGGTATTCGATAAAAATTTATTCAGATAAATTATGAAAAAAATACTAATTCTGTTTTTTACAATAGTATCGATTACAGGTTATTCTCAGGAATTAAGAAAACCAAGTGAAGGAAAATCAATCGTTTATTTTGTAAGAACTTCAGGAACAGGATTTTTAATAAATTTTAAATATTTTGATGGAGAAAAATATTTAGGCAAATTCAATTGTGGTAAATATTTAGTTTACGAATGTGAGCCGGGTAAACATGTTTTTTGGTCACGATCAGAAAATACAGACTTTATCAATGCAGAGCTCGATGCTGGAAAAATTTACATAATTGATTCTGAACCTAAAATGGGCGTTATAAAAGCAGCAGTAGCATTAGTTCCTTTTAGTCCTTATCCTGGAAGTTATAAAACACCCAAGAAATTTGAAAAAAAGAAGGCTGCAATCCTTAAATCAATTTCAGAAACTAAAGAATATGTTGCAACTGATGAAGATTTAAAAGAAGGGGCTGTAGAATATGAAAGCATCATTAAAAGTTCGATTGAAAAATACAATAAATTAACAGCAAAAGGTGAAGTGTTTTTAAAACTGCTTCCTTATATGTCATACACAAATTAGATAAAAAAATGTTTCAAGTTTCAGTCCCGATAGCTATGGGGACTGAAACCATAAAAACCTTAAACAAAAACAAAGATGATTTTAGAAATGAAAGTCCCATCACCAGGGGAATCAATAAAAGAAGTTGAAATTGCAACTTGGTTAGTAAAAGACGGAGATTATGTAGAAAAAGATCAGGCTATTGCTGAAGTTGATTCAGATAAAGCTACTCTTGAATTACCTGCTGAAATGAGCGGTGTTATTACACTAAAAGCTGAAGAAGGTGATACAGTAGCTGTAGGCGCTGTAGTTTGTTTAATTGATACTGATGCAGCAAAACCTGCAGGCGGCGCTCCGGCAGCAGAAGCTCCAAAAGCTGAGGCACCAAAGGCTGAAGCTCCAAAAGCTGAGGCTCCAAAAGCTGCTCCGGTTCAAGCTCCGGCAGCTACAAGTTATGCAGCTGGAACTCCATCTCCTGCAGCAAGAAAAATATTAGACGAAAAAAATATTGCTCCAGCTACAGTTTCAGGAACTGGTAAAGGTGGAAGAATCACTAAAGATGATGCTGTAAATGCAGTACCTTCTATGGGAACTCCAACTGGCGGAAGCCGTGGAACTGAGCGTACAAAATTATCTATGTTACGTCGTAAAGTAGCAGAAAGACTAGTTTCGGCTAAAAACGAAACAGCTATGCTTACTACTTTCAACGAAGTAAACATGACGCCAATCAACCAAATTCGTAATGAATACAAAGACGCTTTCAAAGCTAAACATGGTGGTTTAGGTTTAGGTTTCATGTCATTCTTTACAAAAGCAGTTACAAGAGCTTTACAATTATATCCAGATGTGAACTCTATGATGGATGGTGATTACAAAATCGCTTATGATTTTGCTGATATCTCAATCGCAGTTTCTGGACCAAAAGGATTAATGGTTCCTGTTGTTCGTAATGCAGAATTATTAACTTTCCGTGGAATTGAAGCTGAAATCAAAAGATTAGCCTTAAGAGCTCGTGATGGTCAAATTACTGTTGATGATATGACAGGTGGAACTTTCACAATTACAAATGGTGGTGTTTTTGGAAGTATGTTGAGTACTCCAATCATCAACCCTCCTCAATCAGGAATTTTAGGAATGCACAACATTATTGAGCGTCCAATTGCTGTAAACGGAAAAGTTGAAATTCACCCAATGATGTATGTTGCACTTTCTTACGACCACAGAATTATCGACGGACGTGAGTCTGTTGGTTTCTTAGTTGCTGTGAAAGAAGCTTTAGAAAACCCATTAGAATTATTGATGAATGGCGATGCTAAACGTGCTTTAGAATTGTAATCAGAATAATTTTTATTTACATACAGAAACCTGTTCATTAATTTGAACAGGTTTTTTTATTTATAGTATCTAATCAAAACATTTTATTTTTAGAGTTTAATTTAGAATAAATAAAAATAACTTGCATTGTTGGCATTCATAACTTAGATTTGCAGAATCAAAAACAATTTAAAATTATCATCTTATAAACGAAGTGGTAATTTAATTCAATCTGTAAAATCATGATAACAATAGCAAGCCTTATCGTTTTTTTAGCTTTTTATACCCTTTACTACACTTCAAAAAGAGCCGCTTTATCGTATGATTTTGGTTTTGAAAAATGGATGCAGAAAAATCCAAAACAAACTAAAATCACCGGATTAGCACTTCTTCTAACAGCTTATGCAATCTGGCTTTTTACGCAATCTTTAGGAAGCGGAACTTTAATGTTTTTTATTCAGCTAATGACCATTGGAAGTTTAATTATCATTCTTAGACCATTAAAAAAAGTAAACAGTAAAGCACTTTTAACAATCCTGATTCTTGTTGCTTTGTTAGAACTTTATTACAATTAAACTTTTTTGACCAATGCCAGCAAATTCAAAATATTTAACTCCTGCCTTTTGGCCTCGTTTTGCCAAGATTACCGCAGCAATTTTAGGCGGTTACTTTGTTTCTGTCACTTTCCATTTAGCTTTAGCTTCCTGGTTTAATCGTCCGGAAGTTTTAATGACAATGGCTTTTAGCGGATTTATACTTTGGGTTGTTTTGATGGTCTTGGCTTTCTTAGCCAAAAGCGGATTGAAAATTTGGGGAATTTACATTCTTCTTACTTTAGTTTTTTCTGCTCTTATTTATCTTGGTCAAACTTATAATCCCGTTGCGTAATCCTTATGAATAATCGCCATTATAATATTTATTTTCATACACATACCGTTAGCGGAATTGTAATTAGTGTTGTGCTTTTTGTGATCTTTTTTGCAGGGTCTTTTTCTTTTTTTAGAGATGAAATCATCAATTGGGAAAGAAGTGAATCTACTGCCATTACAAAAGAAATTGAATTAGATTACAATAAAGCTTTAAAAAATCTTGACAAAGAATACGTTTTACACGGAAGAAATATAACGATATCCAAACCTTCTACAGAAAACAGGGTTGCCGTTTATATGGAAGGCACCAAAGATACTTTGGCTCCAGCCAAACAAAAAGAAGGAACTTTCTTTTATCTGGACAACAAAAAATTCAAATCATACACTTACGAAGAATCTTATTCTTTAGGTGAGTTTTTATATCGTCTGCATTTCCTGGCTCAGATTCCTTATCCGGTTGGATATTATCTTTCAGGATTTACAGCTTTGTTTTTCTTATTTGCCATTGTAACCGGGCTTTTACTGCATTGGAAAAAAATCGTTTCTAATTTTTATGTTTTCCGTCCAAAGGAAAAATTAAAAACATTGTGGACAGATGCGCACACAGCATTAGGAATGATCGGACTTCCGTTTCAGTTTGTTTATGCTGTAACCGGGGCATTTTTCATGATTAAACTTTTAATCGTCGCGCCCGCTGTAATGGCTTTGTATAAAGGTGACGAAAACAAATTATATAAAGAATTAGAATACAACGATCCTGATTTTAAATTTGATAATAAAAAATTAGCGGTGCCTTTTGATATCAATCAGCTTGTTTCTAAAGCAAAAAGCAATTGGTCTGATTTTGAAATTACACGCGTTTTTATTCAAAATTATGGCGATGCCAACATGCACGTTTTAGTTGAAGGCGAATTATTGAGCGATAAAAAATTTACAGGAATTGGAAAAGTAGTATATCGTATTGCTGACGGAAAGGAAGTTGCCCGCAAAAATCCTGTTACTCAAAACAACTATATTGATGTTGTAAAAAATGTTTTATATAGAATTCACTTTGGCGATTATGGCGGATATGCACTAAAAATCGTAAGTTTCATTCTGGGAATTATAACTTGTTTTGTCATTATTTCGGGCGTTATGATTTGGTTAGTGGCAAGACAGAAGAATAATTTACCCGAAAAGAAAAGACGTTTCAACGCTGCCGTTGTTCGCATTTATCTGGCCATTTGTTTGAGTATGTACCCAATTACAGCTTTGGCTTTTATTGGTTCAAAAATATTTTATCCGTTAAGTCAGTCCAGTTTGTTTAGTTTATATTTTGGCGGATGGCTTATATTAACCGTATTCTTTATCATTAAAAAGAATGATGATTTTACGAATAAATTCTGTTTAATTTCAGGAAGTATTTTAGGTTTCCTAATTCCAATCACAAACGGAATTGTTTCCGGAGATTGGTTTTGGACTTCGTTTATGGAACACAAAATTCAAATTTTCTTTATTGATGTTTTCTGGATCGCTTTAGCTTCAATATCACTTTATACGTCATATCACTTAAAGCCTAAAAAAGAAGTTGTTGCAGAAACAAAAGCTTAAATTTTTCCGCCACAAATTTCACGAATTTGCACGAATTAAATTTGTGGAAATTTGTGAAATTCGTGGCTAACTTTTTTTACTTTTTGAGCAATAGCTTAAAATTAGCATAAATTATTTGCCCTCTATTGATTTTGCGTCTACTTTTACGCTTTTAATCAAAAAATGGGATTTAAAACGCAAATACGTTTTCTACATAAATGGCTCGGATTAATTTCCGGGCTTATTGTTTTTATAGTCTGTATTACGGGTTGTATATTCTGTTTTCATGATGAAATAAAAGACATTACCCGAAAAGAATGGCGTTTGGTTGAACCTCAAAACAAACCTTTTTTAATGCCTTCGGTTTTACAGGAAAAGGCAAAAGAAATTCTTCCGAAGAATAAACAGTCAATGGTTTCCTATTATGGAAGAAATCGTTCGGCAATTGTTTTCACCTATTCTGATACCGAAAATTTATATCTCTATTTTAATCCATATACCGGAGAATATCTAAAAACTGAAAATCCCAAAACCGATTTTTTCATTATTGTCGAATATATTCATTTGTATTTGCTTCTGCCAGATTATATCGGAAAGCATATTATTGGCGGTTCAACCCTAATTTTTATTCTTTTATTGATTTCGGGAGTTATACAATGGTGGCCAAAACGAAGAAGCGATGTTAAAAGAAGTTTTACCATAAAATGGTCCGCAAGATGGCGTCGTGTTAATTATGACTGGCACAATACTTCTGGTTTTTACATTGCGTTGATTGCACTTATTCTTGCCATAACCGGATTAACTTTTACCTACGAATGGGTTGGCGACGGAATTTACAAAACATTCAATTTTGGTGGAGACAAAGCTGCCGAAACAAAAGCGCCTGTAATCGACACAACAAAATTCGATTCAAATGCTATAACAGCTGTCGATCGGGCTTTTATTGAAACCATGAAATTACAGCCAAAAGCCGAAATGCTTTTTGTGCTATATCCGCAGCAAAAAGGCGACATCATCAGCACTGGAGCATATCCCCATACATTACGATACGATCATCAAAGCAATTATTATTTTCATCCACAAGACGGAAAATTAATTCAAAGTGATCCGTATCAATCAAAAAGTTTAGGCCTTCAGGTTGTCGAAATGAATTACGGAATCCACACGGGACAAATTTTAGATTTACCCGGAAAAATTATCGCTTTTACTATAAGCTTAATCGCTTCGGCTTTACCAGTAACCGGTTTTATAATTTGGTTTGGAAGAAGAAAAAAATCTAAAAAACGGGCATAAAAAAACCGTCTCGTTTTTTAACGACACGGTCTTTTTATAAATCGTCGAAACTTAATTAGTTTCTGTTTGCTAAAGCATTTTTCTGTAAGTTTTTAACTGAGGCTACTTTATTGTCAACATAAGCAACTTCGCTTAAATTGTTGTTGTCATTAAAATAAATCCATTTTCCAGTTTTAACTCCGTCTGTGTATTCTCCAATGGCTTTTTTATTTCCTCTTTCGTCATAAGATACCCAAACACCATCTAATTTACCATCCTTAAAGAAGCCTTCTTGCTGTACTCTGCCATTATCATAATAATAGGTAGCTTTTACTGAGTTTCCAACAGCTTCTAATTCAGGATTTACTTCTTGTGCAGCTAATATTCCAGAGAACAACAACGCTGCTAAAATTACACTCTTTTTCATATCTTTAGGTATTAATGTTAAGAAATCATTATCAAATATAGTTAATTGTTTACATTAAAAAAACTTTTACTTAACAATTTGGTAACATTGAGTAAAAACTTAACATTGGAAATTTCCAAAAAACAAAAAAACCAACGCTGAGGCATTGGTTTTACTGGTGTTTTAGTAAAAAAATAAAACTACGATAACGTTATAAATTTAATGCATAAATTAGTTCAATAATGAATCTAACTGCTTTTCAAGGTCTGGAGAAGAGGGTCTTGATGCATTTGCATCGACAACATTACCTTTTGGATCAATTAAAATAAATCTCGGAATTCCGGTTACATTATAACTTGTTACAAACTCTGATTTCCATTCATTATCAGAAAATAACTGAATTCCTCCAAGTTGTTTATCCGTTACAAACTTTTGCCATTTAGCATGATCTTTTGGCGTATCTACCGAAATACTCACAAACTCAATATTTTTTCCATGATATTTTTCTTCAATTTTTTGCAGATATGGAATTTCTCCTCGGCAAGGTCCGCACCAAGTTGCCCAAAGATCAATATAAACATATTTTCCTTTTAAATCTGAAAGTTTAGTTTTTCCACCTTTATGGTTTTCATAGTCAAACTCAGGAGAAGGTTTGTTATTCATTTTTGCAATATCCTGAGCTTCTTTACGGTATGCCGAGATTTCTGCAATTGCGTTAGCTCCATTTTCTGTTTCAATTTTTACAAATTCTGGATCCAGTTTTTTATCTTTTAATCGAGCAGCATCGCCGGCTTTTTTTGCATCGACCAACTTATTAAAAGCAGCATCGTCTAGAGAAGCAACACTATTGTCATAAAGTTTTTCATCGGCTAAAATACGCTGCGCTAAAATGTTGTTTTCGGCACTTCCTTTACCAGTGTAAACAATAGATTCATCAAATTGTTTGGCATCCATTTTCAGTTTGATATCGTAACCGCTTTTTAGAAACAATTCTGTCGATTCTACACCATCATATAATCGGCTCCTGCCTCCATCAACGACCAGAGTATCTTTAAAAATACCATTCTTATCGACATAGATGGTTTTGATTACTCTGCCTTCATTAAGAATCTTTATAATGTCACTATTTCTGTTGGCTATATTTGCTTCAAAAGTCACATATTTTTTAGATTGTGCGCTGATATTCAAAGCACTGAAAAGGACTAAACCGGCAATAAGAAGTTTCTTCATAGTATTAAAGTTTGTTTTTAGTACATCAAATCTAAAGAAATTACAAGTTCAAAATTTCAGAATTAACAAAATATTTTAAATTAATAATCATCTAGTTGCACACTTTGTTATATTAATTTGAATTTTGTGTTTACTTTTGCAGTCTAAAATTGAGATTATGTATAGAAGTCATAATTGCGGCGAATTAAACGCTTCAAATATTAATACCGAAGTTACACTTGCGGGCTGGGTTCAAAAATCACGTGATAAAGGATTTATGAACTGGGTCGATTTACGCGACCGTTATGGAATTACACAGCTTATTTTCGACGAAAGTCGTACAGATAAAACCGTTTTTGAATTAGCCAAAACTCTTGGTCGTGAATTTGTAATTCAGGTAAAAGGAACTGTTATTGAGCGTGAAGCTAAAAACAAAAACATTCCGACTGGTGAAATCGAAATTTTAGTTTCTGAATTAACCATTTTAAATGCGGCTTTAACGCCTCCTTTCACAATTGAAGATGAAACTGACGGTGGTGAAGATATCAGAATGAAATACCGTTATTTAGATATTCGTAGAAATCCGGTAAAAAACAGCTTATTGTTCCGTCATAAAGTAGCAATGGAAGTTCGTAAATATCTATCTGATTTAGATTTCTGCGAAGTTGAAACTCCTTATTTAATCAAATCAACTCCAGAAGGAGCAAGAGATTTCGTTGTACCAAGCCGTATGAACGAAGGACAGTTTTATGCATTGCCGCAATCTCCGCAAACTTTCAAACAACTTTTGATGGTGGGTGGAATGGATAAATATTTCCAAATTGTGAAATGTTTCCGTGATGAAGATTTACGTGCAGACCGTCAGCCGGAGTTTACACAAATCGACTGCGAAATGGCTTTTGTAGAACAAGAAGACATTTTGAATGTTTTTGAAGGTTTGACAAGACATTTATTAAAAGAAATTAAAGGTATAAAAGTAGACAAATTCCCAAGAATTACTTACGACTATGCTATGAAAACATACGGAAATGACAAACCGGACATTCGTTTCGGGATGAAATTTGGTGAGTTAAACGAATTTGCACAGCATAAAGAATTCCCAGTTTTCAATTCAGCTGAATTAGTCGTGGGAATTGCAGTTCCGGGAGCAGGAAATTATACCCGTAAGGAAATTGACGGATTAATTGACTGGGTAAAACGTCCGCAAGTTGGAGCGTCTGGAATGGTTTATGTAAAATGTAACGAAGACAGAACATACAAATCATCTGTAGATAAATTCTACGACAATGATGATTTAGCAAACTGGGCAAAAGCTACAGAAGCAAATCCTGGAGATATGATTTTTGTACTTTCCGGACCAGCTGACAAAACACGTGCGCAGCTTTCTGCGCTTCGTATGGAATTAGCAACTCGTTTAGGATTGCGTAATCCTGAAGAATTTGCTCCATTATGGGTTGTTGATTTTCCATTATTGGAACTTGACGAAGAAAGCGGTCGTTACCATGCTATGCACCACCCGTTTACATCTCCAAAACCAGAAGATATGGCTTTGTTAGAAACAGAACCGGGAAAAGTTCGTGCCAATGCTTACGATATGGTTTTAAACGGAAACGAAATTGGCGGTGGATCAATTCGTATTCACGATAAAGCAACACAGCAGTTAATGTTCAAGTATTTAGGATTTACTGAAGAAGAAGCAAAAGCGCAGTTTGGTTTCTTAATGGATGCATTTCAATTTGGAGCGCCTCCTCACGGTGGTTTAGCTTTTGGTCTGGATAGATTGGTTGCTATTTTAGGTGGTCAGGAAACTATTAGAGATTTTATCGCTTTCCCTAAAAACAATTCAGGACGCGATGTGATGATCGATGCTCCATCAACAATTGATGAATCGCAATTGAAAGAATTACACATTAAAATTGATTCTATATAATTAATAGAAATTTAAATAGTAAAAACAGCTGAAATTTCAGCTGTTTTTTTATGCAGTAAAGTCACAAAAAATAATGGGCTGATTTACACTTATTCAAATATTAAATTCCTACAAGTTCATCATTTTGATATTCTTACAATTAATGATTCTCAAATTATGGTATTTCATATATAATTTGATGCAATAAACCACGTAAAAACACTGGAAATCAATAATTTTTACAAAAAATTAACAGGTAGATGTCTTTTGTATGAATTTATATATTACATTTGCTTTATTATAAATTATTATTACAATTACAATGCGTACAGGTACAGTAAAATTTTTCAATGAATCTAAAGGTTATGGATTCATTACAGACGAAGAAACAGGAAAGGACATCTTCGTTCACGCTTCAGGAATTAACGCGGAAGAATTACGCGAAGGTGACCGTGTAAGCTATGAAGAAGAAGAAGGAAGAAAAGGGAAAGTTGCTGCTAAAGTAGCAGTAATCTAAGAAAAATATAGCAATTTATTTTTTTTGCCTCTGAATGGTTTTAAAAACGTTTCGATTTATTTCGAAACGTTTTTTTTTGTCCATTTCTTAAAAAAATATTAAAAAAAGCATGCGTTATTTATAATCAATAAAAATTACACATAAACGCGCTTTCATGGGGTACTTATATCTCCCTTTAGTTTGTGATTTACATAGTTGAAAGTTATCTTTGTGGCTTATTCTTTAAGTAAAAAAACTAAGCTTATGCAATCTGATCAATACAGTTACATTCCTATCTTAATGCAGTTCATTCTGGCTGTTGGTTTTGTAGTAGGAACAATCATTATTTCTGGAAAATTAGGCCCAAAAAGAACCTCTGAAGTTAAAGATAAAAACTTCGAGTGCGGTATCGAATCTGTTGGTAATGCCCGTATTCCTTTTTCTGTTAAATATTTTCTGGTAGCAATTTTGTTCGTATTGTTTGACGTAGAGGTAATTTTCCTTTACCCTTGGGCAGTAAACTTTAAAGATCTTGGTATAGAAGGAATGCTTAAAATGGTCGTTTTTATGGCTTTACTTTTAGTTGGTTTTTTCTACATCATCAAAAAAAGAGCTTTAGACTGGGAATAAATGTGATTTTAGATTTTAGATTTCTGATTTTAGATTATGTCTCGAATTAAAATTTAAAATTTAAACTCCTTTGAATTTAATATACTGATTTAAAAAAATTGATTTTTCTTTTTACGATTCCAAAAAATCTAAAATCTAAAATCAGAAATCTAAAATAAAAATGAGCGATTCAAATGTAAATATGGTTGCGCCACCGGAAGGAGTTGTAGGAGAAGGTTTCTTCGCTACAAAACTAAATGACGTTGTTGGTTTGGCACGCGCGAATTCTCTTTGGCCTCTACCTTTTGCAACATCTTGCTGCGGAATTGAGTTTATGGCAACAATGGCTTCACATTACGATTTAGCACGATTTGGATCTGAGCGTGTGAGTTTCTCTCCTCGTCAGGCAGATATGTTATTAGTAATGGGAACTATTTCTAAAAAAATGGCGCCAATTTTAAGACAAGTTTACGAACAAATGTCTGAGCCGCGCTGGGTAATTGCTGTTGGGGCTTGTGCTTCTTCAGGAGGTATTTTCGACACTTACTCAGTTTTACAAGGAATTGACAAAGTAATCCCGGTTGACGTTTATGTTCCTGGATGCCCGCCAAGACCAGAGCAGATTGTTGACGGTGTAATGAGATTGCAAGAATTGGTAAAAAGCGAATCTGTTAGACGCAGAAGTTCACCAGAATACCAAGAATTATTAGCTTCATATAATATCTCATAAGATGGCTTTAGAAAATACCCTGATTCAAGATAAACTTACAGAAACATTTAATAACGATGTTTTTAACTTTCAGCAAGAAAGAGATATTTTTTCTTTAGAAGCTTCAGCTGATAAAATTACAGCGTTGATTTTATTCCTTAAAAATGATTCTGAACTGCGTTTTCACTTTTTAACAGATTTATGCGGGGTTCATTACCCGGACAACGATTCAGAGCGTCAGTTTGCTATCGTATATCATTTGCACAACTGGTACGAAAACAAACGTTTGAGAATCAAAGTTTATCTAAATGGCGAAAAACCAGAAATCAAAACTGTTTCAAATATCTTCTTAAGTTCAAACTGGATGGAAAGAGAAACATACGATTTCTACGGAATCAATTTTATTGGCCACCCGCAATTGAAACGTATTTTGAATATGGATGAAATGGTGTCTTTCCCAATGAGAAAAGAATTCCCAATGGAAGACAGCGGAAGAACTGATAAAGACGACAGATTCTTTGGAAGAACAACAACAAATTGCTAAAAAATAAATAATTCAACATTATAAAATGTCAGAACTATTATTACCACCAGAGCATCGTTATGCTAAAATAATTAAGGAGAAACTAAACGAAGACGGAAGCGAGCTTTCAGTACTAAATTTAGGTCCTACCCACCCTGCGACTCACGGTATTTTTCAAAATATCCTATTAATGGATGGTGAAAGAATTCTAGAAGCTGAACCAACTATTGGGTACATCCACAGAGCTTTCGAAAAAATTGCCGAAAATCGTCCGTTTTATCAAATTACTCCTCTTACAGACCGTATGAACTATTGCTCCTCTCCTATTAATAATATGGGATGGTGGATGACATTAGAAAAACTATTAGGTGTTGAAGTTCCAAAAAGAGCACAATACTTAAGAGTTATTGTAATGGAGCTGGCTCGTATTACAGACCATTTAATCTGTAACTCGATTCTAGGGGTTGATACTGGTGCGTATACTGGTTTCTTATACGTTTTTCAATTTAGAGAAAAAATCTACGAAATCTACGAAGAAATTTGTGGAGCTCGTTTGACTACAAATATGGGAAGAATTGGTGGTTTTGAAAGAGACTGGACTCCAGAAGCTTTCAAAAAACTAGATAAATTCCTTGAAGAATTTCCAGTTGCCTGGAAAGAATTCGAAAACTTATTCGAAAGAAACAGAATTTTCCTTGACAGAACTGTAAACGTAGGTGCAATTTCTGCCGAACAAGCAATGGCTTACGGATTTACAGGTCCAAACTTACGTGCTGCCGGAGTTGATTACGACATTCGTGTAGCTCAGCCTTACTCCTCTTACGAAGATTTTGATTTTATTGTCCCTGTTGGAAAATCAGGTGACACATACGATCGTTTCTGTGTTCGTAACGCTGAAGTTTGGGAAAGTTTAAGCATTATTCGTCAGGCTTTGGAAAAAATGCCGGAAGGAAACGAATATCACGCAGAAGTTCCTGATTATTATCTTCCTCCAAAAGAAGATGTTTATAATAATATGGAATCATTAATCTATCACTTTAAAATTGTAATGGGAGAAGTTCCTGTTCCGGTTGCCGAAATTTACCACCCTGTTGAAGGAGGAAATGGTGAGATAGGTTTTTATTTAGTTACAGACGGAAGCAGAACTCCATATAGATTACATTTCAGAAGACCTTGTTTTATTTACTACCAGGCATATCCTGAAATGATTAAAGGTGCGTTACTTTCTGATGCAATTGTTATCCTTTCGAGTTTAAACGTAATTGCAGGAGAATTAGACGCGTAAAAAGATTGCAGATTTTAGAATTTAGATTGCAGATTGGAAGATCTAAAATTTAAAATCAGAAATCTAAAATTTAAAAAGAATGCCGATTATAGATCCAGATTGAAAAATCTAAAATCTAAAATCTAAAATCCAAAATAAAAAATGGAACGTAAACATTACAAACAAGAAATAAATATGACTGAGGCATTGATCGCTCGTATCAATGAATTGATTAGTCATTATCCGGAAGGCAAACAAAAATCGGCTTTACTACCTGTTTTGCACGAAGTGCAGGATGCGCATAACAACTGGCTTAGCATTGAATTGCAGGACAAGGTTGCCGAAATTCTTCAGATAAAACCAATTGAGGTTTATGAAGTGGTTACTTTTTATACCATGTTCAACCAAAAACCAATTGGAAAATACATGTTTGAATTTTGCCAGACGTCTTGTTGTTGTTTAAGCGGTGCCGAAAATTTAATGGATTATACTTCTGAAAAATTAGGCATTAAAATGGGTGAAACAACTGCCGATGGAATGTTTACCATTGCCGGTGTAGAATGTTTAGGTGCATGCGGATACGCTCCGATGATGCAATTAGGCGATTTCTACAAAGAGAAATTGACAGAAGAAAAAATCGATCAGTTAATCGCTGATTGTAAAGATGATAAAATAATATTACACGATAAATAAGATGTCACAAAAAATATTATTAGATAAAATCAATATTCCTGGAATTAAAACCTACGAAGTATATCGTCAAAATGGTGGTTATGCATCTGTAGAAAAAGCTCTAAAAACACTTACACCGGATGAAGTTACTGAAGAAGTAAAAAAATCAGGTCTTCGTGGTCGTGGCGGCGCGGGTTTCCCTGCCGGAATGAAATGGAGCTTTATCGATAAAAAATCAGGAAAACCAAGACATTTAGTTTGTAACGCCGACGAATCGGAGCCGGGAACGTTCAAAGATCGTTATTTGATGGAATATATTCCTCACTTATTGATCGAAGGAATGATTACTTCTAGTTACGCTTTAGGCGCTAACCTTTCATACATCTACATTCGTGGAGAATATATGTGGGTTTACAAAATTTTAGAAAGAGCAATCGCCGAGGCTAAAGCTGCAGGCTGGTTAGGAAAAAATATATTAGGTACTGGTTACGATTTAGAGTTACACGTACACTGTGGAGCCGGAGCTTATATCTGCGGAGAAGAAACTGCACTTATTGAGTCTTTGGAAGGTAAAAGAGGAAATCCTCGTATTAAACCGCCATTCCCTGCAGTTTCAGGACTTTGGGCAAACCCAACAGTAGTAAATAACGTTGAAACTATTGCAACGGTGCCGTGGATTGTAAACAATTCTGGTGACGATTATGCTAAAATTGGAATTGGCCGTTCTACAGGAACTAAATTAATTTCTGCTTCCGGGCATATCAAAAATCCTGGAGTTTACGAAATTGAATTAGGTTTAAGTGTTGACGAATTCATGAATTCTGATGAATATTTAGGAGGAATGTCTTCAAGCCGTCCATTAAAAGCATTTGTACCGGGAGGTTCTTCTGTGCCAATTTTACCAGCTGAATTGATTTTCAAAACAGCAAACGGCGAAGATCGTTTAATGACTTACGAATCTTTAAGTGATGGTGGTTTTGCTACCGGATCTATGTTAGGTTCTGGAGGATTTATTGTTTACAACGATACTGCTTGTGTCGTAAGAAACACTTGGAACTTTGCACGTTTTTACCACCACGAATCTTGCGGTCAATGTACACCTTGCCGTGAAGGAACAGGATGGTTAGAAAAAATCTTATGGAGAATTGAAAACGGTCAAGGCCGTGAAGAAGATATCGAATTGCTTTGGAGTATTCAAAGTAAAATTGAAGGAAACACAATTTGTCCTCTAGGAGACGCCGCTTCTTGGCCAGTAGCAGCTGCGATTCGCCACTTTAGAGATGAATTTGAATATCACGTTCGTTTCCCTGAAAAAATCAAAAATAGAGATCACTTTGTTGCTGAACCTTTTTCACAAGTGAAGCATTTAGTTGGCGGTAAAGTAATCGTATAAAAATAAAAAGCACAAAGTTATAAAGTTCAAAATGTTAAAAAGGACAGCAATTCTTTTCAATATTCCGACTTTCAACATAAAAGTTTAAAATAGTTTCAAGTTTCAAGTTTTTTTAGTTTCAGGTTAAAATCTGAAACGTGAAACATGAAACTAAAAAAACAAAATTAAGAGATGAAAGTAACCATAGACGGTCAAAGTATAGACGTAGAACCAGGAACAACGATCCTGCAGGCTGCACGTATGATTGGAGGGGATTTAGTACCGCCAGCCATGTGCTATTACTCAAAATTAAAAGGCAGCGGCGGTAAATGTCGTTGTTGTTTAGTTGAAGTTTCTAAAGGTAGTGAAGCTGACCCTAGACCAATGCCGAAATTAATGGCATCTTGTGTAACAGGATGTATGGACGGAATGGAAGTAAACAGTAAATCTTCTGCCAGAGTTACCGAAGCGCGTAAATCTGTAACAGAATTTTTATTGATCAACCACCCATTAGACTGCCCTATTTGTGATCAGGCTGGTGAATGTGATCTTCAAAACTTAAGTTTTGAGCACGGAAACCCAAAATCACGTTTTATTGAAGAAAAAAGAACATTTGAACCAGAAGATATTGGTCCAAATATTCAACTGCATATGAACCGTTGTATTTTATGCCAAAGATGTGTACAAGTTGCAGATCAATTAACAGACAACAGAGTTCACGGAGTATTAGATCGTGGTGACCACGCTAATATTTCAACCGGAATTTCTAAAGCAATCGACAATGAGTTTTCTGGAAACATGATTGACGTTTGTCCGGTTGGAGCTTTAACTGACAAAACTTTCCGTTTTAAATCAAGAGTTTGGTTTAATAAACCTTATAACGCACACAGAGAATGTACTACTCCTGGATGCTGTGGTAAAACTACAGTTTGGATGTTTGGTGGAGAAATTCAACGTGTTACAGGTCGTAAAGATGAGTACCATGAAGTAGAAGAATTCATTTGCAACAGCTGTCGTTTTGATCACAAAGATGTAAATGACTGGGTTATTGAAGGACCTAGAGAATTTGAAAAAGATTCTGTTATCAATCAAAATAACTATACTCAAAAATTAGAGAAAGTTGAAATCGATACTGAAAAGAATATTCTTTTAGGCCGCGATATCGACCGTAAAAAAATTAGTATGGCTGCAATTCCATTAACTACTAATGAAAAAAATTCTTAAGAAATGGAAAGTGCATTTATTATAGAAAAAAGTGTTGTTATTGTTGTCGTTTTTGCGGTGACAATGATTATGGCAATGTATTCTACTTGGGCAGAACGTAAAGTGGCTGCTTTTCTTCAGGATCGTGTTGGACCAAACCGTGCAGGTTGGGGAGGTTTATTACAACCGCTTGCCGATGGTATGAAATTATTCTCTAAAGAAGAATTTTTTCCAAACACACCAAATAGATTTTTATTCGTTGTAGGCCCGGCAATTGCCATGAGTACAGCTTTGATGACAAGTGCTGTAATTCCGTGGGGAGACAGACTTCATCTTTTTGGAAGAGACATTATTCTTCAGGCAACAGATGTAAATATTGCTTTATTATACATTTTTGGAGTTCTTTCTGTTGGAGTTTACGGCATCATGATTGGTGGATGGGCTTCTAACAATAAATTCTCCTTAATGGGTGCTGTTCGTGCAGCTTCTCAAATGGTTTCTTATGAAGTTGCTATGGGATTATCAATGATTGCATTATTGATGATGACGGGAACAATGAGTTTAAAAGAAATTTCATTACAGCAGCAAGGAATGAACTGGAATGTTTTTTATCAGCCAGTTTCATTTTTAATCTTCTTAATTTGCTCATTTGCAGAAACTAACAGAACTCCGTTTGACTTAGCAGAATGTGAAAACGAATTAATTGGAGGTTACCATACCGAATATTCATCAATGAAAATGGGATTCTATTTATTTGCTGAATATGCAAGTATGTTTATCTCTGCTACTATTATTTCAGTATTATTCTTTGGAGGTTATAACTATCCTGGAATGCAGTGGATGGTAGAAAATGTTGGAGTAAATACCGCTAATCTTTTAGGAATTGCCGTATTATTTGTAAAAATATGTTTCTTCATATTCTTTTACATGTGGGTACGCTGGACAATTCCAAGATTTAGATATGACCAATTAATGAACTTAGGCTGGAGAATTTTGATTCCGCTTTCGATTATTAATATTATGATTACGGGCGCTGTTATTTTAAGACACGATATCGCAGCTGCTTTAGGATTCTAAGAACCGTAATGCCCTAGCCCTGATAGAAGCGGCATCCTTTTATGGTGGGGTTCACCATAAAAGATACAGCGGATAGCAGGATTAAGCTTCAAATAAAAATAAAATAGATTTTGAATTTGATTGACCTCAAATTGTAAATCATAAATCATAGATTAAAAAATGTCAATAGAAACTATATCATTATCGGGTAGAAAAAAGGTGGTGTCAAATAAAGACATGACTTTTATTGAGCGATTGTATCTTGTGGCGATTGTAAAAGGTCTTGCGATTACGCTTAAGCACCTTTTTAGAAAAAAAATTACGATTCATTATCCGGAGCAAGTTCGTGAAATGAGTCCGGTTTATCGCGGTCAGCACATGTTGAAACGTGATGAGCAAGGTCGTGAAAACTGTACTGCCTGCGGATTATGTGCTTTATCATGCCCTGCAGAAGCGATTACAATGAAAGCTGCTGAACGTAAGCCAGACGAGAAACATTTATACAGAGAAGAAAAATATGCTTCGATTTATGAAATAAATATGCTTCGTTGTATTTTCTGTGGTTTATGTGAAGAGGCTTGTCCAAAAGATGCTATTTATTTGACAACTTCTAAGGTTTTAGTTCCTGCAAGTTATGAAAGAGAAGATTTCATCTTTGGAAAAGACAAATTAGTGATGCCTTTAGAAATGGCTATTAAAAATTCACAACTTAATAACGCTAACTAATGATACATATTCCTGATTTCGCAAACGCAACTCCTGTAGGTGTTATATTTTGTATTTTAGCGTTTATTACGGTAATAACTGCATTTTTAACCATTTTTAGCCGAAACCCAATTCACTCTGCTATTTATTTAGTGATTTGTTTTTTCTCTATCGCTGGTCATTATTTATTATTGAACTCTCAATTTTTAGCTGTTGTACATATAATAGTCTACTCTGGAGCAATTATGATTTTGTTCCTGTTTACGATTATGTTAATGAATCTTAACGAACAAAAAGATGTTCACCGACCAAGGATTACACGTTTGGGAGCTGTTGTTTCTTTCTGTTTAATTGTTATTGTTTTAATTGCAATTTTCATCAATTCTAAACCAATTGTTGGAGATTATGATTCGACTGGAGAAGATTTCCAATCTATTAAAGTATTGGGTAAAATATTGTTGAACGAATATATGGTACCATTTGAATTTGCTTCGATTTTACTTTTGGTTGCGATGATTGGAACTGTATTATTATCTAAAAAAGAAAAATTAAATAAATAATGGGTAATATATTAAATCAAATAGGTATTGAAAATTACATCTTTTTAAGTGTTGTACTTTTTTGTATTGGTGTTTTTGGTGTATTGTACAGACGAAATTCAATTATCGTTTTCATGTCTATCGAGATCATGCTAAATGCAGTAAACCTTTTATTTGTGGCTTTTTCAACTTACCATCAGGATGCACAAGGACAAGTTTTTGTTTTCTTTTCGATGGCGGTTGCTGCTGCTGAAGTTGCGGTAGGATTGGCGATTTTAGTTTCTATTTTCAGAAACATCGGTTCAATTAGTATCGATAATTTAAAAAATTTAAAAGGATAAAATAGAAATGGATACCAATTTAGCTTTAGTTTTAGTTTTAGCTCCTTTTTTAGGATTTTTAATCAATGTTTTCTTTGGAAAAAGCTTAGGAAAAACAGTTTCGGGAATCATCGGAACTGCTGCCGTAGCTGTTTCTTTTATAGTTACTCTTGTTCTTTTTAATCAAATAACTTCAACCGGAAAAGGAATTGAAGTTACTTTATTTGACTGGATTCAAATTAGTAATCTAAAAATCAATCTTGGATTTTTATTAGATCAGTTATCTGTTCTTTGGTTATTGTTCGTAACCGGAATTGGATCTTTGATTCACTTATACTCTATCAGTTACATGCATGATGATGAGAATATGCACAAGTTTTTTGCGTATTTAAATCTGTTCGTTTTCTTTATGATTACACTTGTAATTGGAAGCAACTTATTAGTTTTATTTATCGGATGGGAAGGTGTTGGACTTTGCTCTTATTTACTAATCGGGTTCTGGCATAAAAACCAGGATTATAACGATGCTGCAAAAAAGGCTTTCATCATGAACAGAATTGGAGATTTAGGTCTTTTAATTGGTATGTTCATTATTGGTTCAATGTTCTCAACATTAGATTATGCAACTTTAAAAACTGCAATCGCGGGAGCGACAAACTTAAATTTACCATTACTTTCTTTAGCAGCTTTATGCTTGTTTATTGGAGCTTGTGGTAAATCTGCTCAAATTCCGTTATACACTTGGTTACCAGATGCGATGGCTGGACCAACTCCGGTTTCTGCATTGATTCACGCTGCTACGATGGTAACAGCCGGTATTTTTATGATAACGAGATTGAACTTTGTTTTTGATTTAGCCCCAGACGTTCAAACTGTAATTGCCATTATTGGAGCTATAACTTCATTAGTTGCTGCTACAATTGGTTTAGTACAGACTGACATTAAAAAAGTATTAGCTTACTCTACAGTTTCTCAATTAGGATTAATGTTTTTGGCATTAGGATTTGGAGCTTACGAAGTAGCTGTTTTCCACGTTATCACACATGCTTTCTTTAAGGCTTGTTTATTCTTAGGATCTGGTTCTGTTATTCACGGTTTACACGGTGAACAGGATATGCGTAAAATGGGTGGATTGCGTAAAGCAATGCCTATTACTTTCTGGACAATGTTGGTTTCTTCATTAGCTATTTCTGGAATTCCATTATTTTCAGGTTTCTTCTCAAAAGATGAAATTTTATTGACTGCTTTCCACCATAGTATTCCATTATATGTTGTTGGATCTATTGCTTCAATCATGACGGCTTTCTATATGTTTAGATTGATGTTCCTAACTTTCTTTAAAGATTTTAGAGGAACAGAAGAACAAAAACATCATTTACATGAAAGTGACGGTTTAATTACGTTCCCTTTAATGATTTTAGCTCTTTTAGCAACTTTTGGAGGATTAATTAGTATCCCTGGAAACAGCTGGTTAAATGAATATTTAGCGCCTCTTTTCACGAAAGTGGCTGGAGAAGAACACCATTTAGGTGCAACTGAATATACTTTAATGGGAGTTGCTGTTTTAGGCGGATTATTAGGAATTTTAATTGCTTACATCAAATACTTTAAACAAGATAATGTTCCTGAAGCTGACGAAAATATTACAGGCTTAACAAAAGTGTTGTATAACAAATATTATGTAGATGAAATTTACGATGCGATTTTTGTTCGTTCGGTAAATGCATTATCAAGATTCTTTAGAGACTATATTGAAACCGGCTTATCAGCTCTTGTTTTCGGATTAGGGAAAATAACGAATGAATTAGCGTTTCAAGGTAAAAAACTGCAAACCGGAAGTATCGGATTATATCTTTTCGCTTTCGTTTTAGGTCTTTGCGCAATTGTTTCTTATATATTTTTAGCTCAATAATTTTATAACTATGAACGTTTCTCTTATATTAATTATTCTTTTAGTTGGTGCATTTATCACCTATTTTGCTGGTGACAAACTCGCTTCAAAAGTAGCTTTGTTCTTTAGTTTGGCAGCTTTAGGCTGTTCGGTTGTATTGTTAAACCATTTTAATGCTGGAGAAAATATCAGCCTTATTAATGCGTGGATCAATCAGCCTAAAATTTCATTTGCGCTAAATGCTGACGGATTAGGTCTAGCCATGCTTTTATTAACAACGGCTTTAACTCCAATTATTATATTCTCTTCTTTCGGGAATGAATATAAAAATGCTAAAGCTTTTTATGCTCTAATTTTATTTATGGCATTTGCAATGACAGGAACTTTCCTTGCTGCAGATGGTCTTTTATATTATATTTTCTGGGAATTAGCTCTTATTCCTATTTACTTTATTGCTCTTATTTGGGGTAATGGAGATGCTGAAGAGCGCAGAAAAGCAGTGGTTAAATTCTTTATTTACACACTTGCAGGTTCATTGTCTATGTTGACTGCTTTTATCTATTTATACCAAAAAGCAGGTTCTTTCTTAATTGAAGATTTATATAAAGTACAATTATCTGCTTGTGAACAGCTTTGGATTTTCCTTGCTTTCTTCTTAGCTTATGCAATTAAAATTCCTATTATTCCTTTCCATACATGGCAGGCAAATGTGTACCAAAAAGCACCAACTGTTGGAACAATGCTTTTATCTGGTATCATGTTGAAAATGGGATTATATAGTGTTATTCGCTGGCAATTGCCAATTGCACCTCTTGCTGCAAAAGAATACATGAATATTTTTATTGCTTTAGGAATTGCAGGTGTTATCTACGGTTCTATCGTAGCGTTGAGACAAAAAGATTTAAAGAAATTATTAGCTTATTCCTCTCTTGCTCACGTTGGTTTAATTGCTGCAGGATCTTATACATTAACTCTTGACGGTTTCCGCGGAGCAGTTTTACAAATGATTGCTCACGGTTTTGTTGTGGTTGGATTATTCTACGCTGCAGAAATTATCTACAGAAGATTTGAAACTAGAAATATTAGTGAATTAGGCGGAATTCGTACACAGTCTCCGAAATTCACTTCAATGTTTTTAATTTTGGTATTGGCATCTGTTGCTTTACCAACTACATTTAACTTTGTTGGAGAATTTACTGTACTATACAGCCTTTCTCAAATAAACATTTGGTTTGCTGTTTTAGGCGGAACAACGATTATTTTAGGAGCTTACTATATGTTGAAAATGTTCCAAAATGTAATGTTGGGCGAAACAAATTCAAGAACTTTTGCTGATGTTTCTATAAACGAAGGAATTTCTTTAGTTGCGATTATTGCTGTTTTGATTTTCTTTGGATTTTATCCAAAACCAATTACAGATTTGATCACTCCAAGTTTAGAAACGATTTTAAACGTTATCAATAAAAACTAAGATTTTAGAATGATGATTAACGATTTTTGATTTCAGATTTTCCGAAGCTTAAAAAGTTAAACATTAAAAAATAAAAATATATTTTAAATAAAATAAATTAGGGCGTTTTAGATTTCCTAAATCAAAAAAACAAAAATGAATACATTAATAGCTATAACAGGATTGGGTATTTTCTGCCTATTGTTTGAAATTCTAAATTTTAGAAAAGGCATCGTTCCGTTTACCATTTTAGGTTTATTGGGTGTCTTAGCACTTAATTTTTACGAATTCGGAACAACAGCAAGTTATTACAATAACATGATTACGGTGAGTAAATTCTCGACTGCTTTTTCATCATTGTTTATTATTCTAACTATTTTCCTTGTAGCATTAAGCCATAATTTTTATGAAAATCATCAGACAAAAATTTCTGATTATATTGCTATAAAAGTATTTTTATTAGCCGGAGGTGTTGCTATGGTTTCTTTTGGAAACTTAGCGATGTTTTTCCTTGGAATCGAAATTTTATCTATCGCATTATATGTTCTTGCAGCGAGCGATCGTTTAAATATTAAAAGTAACGAAGCGGGAATGAAATATTTCTTAATGGGATCTTTCGCATCTGGGATTATCTTATTCGGTATTTGTTTGATTTACGGAGCTATGGGAACTTTTGATATTGCAGAAATTCACGAAAGTTCTTTATCTGCTGAGTTACCAATCTGGTTTCCTATCGGAATGATTTTAATGACAATTGGAATGTTCTTTAAAGTTGCTGCTGTACCATTTCACTTTTGGGCACCAGACGTTTACGAAGGTTCTCCAGCTTTAACAACTGCTTTAATGAGTACGTTAGCAAAAGTAATAGCAATTGCAACATTATTTAAATTAGTTTCAGGATTGAATTTAATTCCTTCTTTAGAAAATCAGGATCTTTTAGGAACATTTGAAAATATTATTCTTGTAATTTCAATTGCTTCTATGACCGTTGGAAATATCATGGCTTTACGTCAGGTAAATGTAAAACGTATGCTGGCATTCTCTGGAATCTCTCACGCAGGTTTCATGTTAATTACATTCTTAACTATTGCAACTTCTGCAGGAGTTTTATTGTATTACACTGCTGCTTACGCTTTAGCCGGTATTGCTGCATTCAGTGTTATTTTATATGTATGTAAAAATCAGGATAACGAAGACATCACAAACTTTCACGGTTTAGGAAAAACAAATCCACTATTAGCTGCGATCTTGACAGGCTCATTATTGTCTATGGCCGGTATTCCGATTTTCTCAGGATTCTTTGCAAAATTATTCTTGTTTGATCAGGCACTTCATGCTGGTTATGTAGCTATTGTAATTGTTGCAGTAATCAACTCTATTATAAGTGTTGGATATTATTTCAAATTAATTTTAGCAATGTATTCTAAAGAACCAAATGAAGAGCGTACAGGAAAACCATTCCTTATTTATGCCGTTGCAATTATTTCTATCGGTTTAAATATTGCTTTAGGTTTATTCCCTTCATTAGTTTTAGATTTATTGAACTAAAAATTCAGATTAAAAAATATACAAATCCATCAAGAGTTTCTTTTGGTGGATTTTTTGTTTTACAGCAGTTTTCAAAAGAAAATTTCATGTTAAAAATTTAAAGTTAAATTACAGACTTCAAAAAAACTCCATATATTTGGGTTCACTAAAAGCATAAAAACTATGGCCTTCAATTCAAAAAATCCTTTTTTAAGTAACAAGCGTTTTTCATCAAATGCTGTTTCAAGAGCTGAAGAAGTACACGAAGCAAAGATTATTGATTACAATCAGGAAATGACTTTGTCTGGTACGATTAATAAAACAGCTATTTTATTTTTAATCTTATGCGGCGCTGCTATGGTAACATGGTGGATGGCATTTAACGGGATTAACATTATGCTTCCTGCTATTGGCGGTGCAATTGTTGGATTTGTTCTTGTTCTAATTTCTGCATTTAAACCACAATTATCACCGTATCTTGCTCCTGGTTATGCCTTATTTGAAGGATTATTCATTGGAGGAATTTCTGCAATATTTGAAGCTCAGTTTCCGGGAATTGTTATGAATGCTGTAGGAGCAACATTAGTAACTTTCTTAGTATGTCTGGGATTATATAAATTTAAAATCGTAAAAGTTACAGAACAATTCAAATCAGTTGTAATTGCTGCTACTCTTGCTATTGCAACTTATTATCTAATTTCATGGGTTGCATCTTTAATTTTTAACTTTACTCCTGTTCATTATGGAAATGGAATGATGAGCATAGGAATTAGCGTTTTTGTAATTATAATTGCAGCTCTAAATTTATTTTTAGATTTCGATCTTATTGAAAAAGGTGTTCAGGAAAAAATGCCAAAATTCATGGAATGGTATGGAGCAATGGGATTAATGGTTACATTAGTTTGGTTGTATATTGAATTTTTAAGATTATTATCTAAACTAGCAAGTAACAAATAAGAACTAAAAATCTTCTTTGTTCCACATAAATTACAAAGCCTTTTTGAAATTCAAAAAGGCTTTTTTTTATCCTTTACATTCTGATAAATTAGTTTAACCCCGCAAACTAAAAACATAAAAATCAAGTATTTTCCTTCAAATTTTTACACTTAACAAAAATACCCTTAAAAGTTATAAAAAGAAGAATCGTTGCCTTACGATCTTTTTTCAAGCTTCAAAACATCAATAAAACAAAGCTTTCGCTTAAATTATTTTAACATGTAATAAATTACAATTAATGCAATAAATTACATTTTAACTAAAATATTATCTATAAATTTTACATATATGTTTTTTTAAGACAAAATAAATAAGAATATCAAAATTTTGTATAATTTCGTGTAATCGATTACAATTTTAATTGCAATCGAGAATCACAAAAACCACAAAAACTTTTATTAATGTCTAACTTAAACAATTATGAAAAAAAACCTACTTTTTTTAGCTATGTTTTTTATTGCTGTGCAAACTTGGTCACAGCAAATTAATGAAGCCAGCGGATGGCTTGAATCCGTTTTTGTAAAATGGCAGCCTGTAAGCAATGCCCAAACTTATAATGTGTATTATACAGGTGAAGGAATTGTTGACAGAAAAATTGACAACCAGCTTATAAGAAGCTATGGAAGTTACTTTCGTGCCGATATTCCAGGTTTAAAAGCCGGATCTTATACTGTAAAAATCAAACCAGTTATTTCTGGTGTTGAAGGAACTGGTACCACAACAAGTTCATTGACAGTTAAAGCACACGATCGATCTGGATTTGCTTTTGCTAATTCCCGCGTTCCCGGTGCTTATAATGCTGATGGAACTCCAAAAAGTAATGCTGTAATTATTTACGTAACAGAGCAGACTAAAAACACAGTTTCTCTTGATGTAACAGGAGCAACAGCAAATCCTTGTGTTGGTTTGCAAACTATTCTTGACGGTTACAAAAAAGGTAAAGAATTAAGACCTTTAATTATTCGTATGGTTGGTCAGATTACCGATTTATCTTATATGATGAGCGGTGATATTGTTATTGAAAACAGCAAAAATGCTTCGGCTTATCTTACTCTGGAAGGAATAGGAAATGATGCTGCTGCTGATGGCTGGGGAATAAGAGTTAAAAATGCGTCAAACATTGAAATTAGAAATATTGGCACAATGAACTGCGACAGCGGCGAAGGTGACAATGTTGGTTTGCAGCAAGATAATGATTACGTTTGGGTACACAACTGTGATTTCTTTTATGGAAATGCCGGAAGCGATGCGGATCAGGTTAAAGGTGACGGAGCTTTAGACTGTAAAAAATCTACTTATATTACCTTTTCATACAATCACTTTTGGGATTCTGGAAAAAGTAATCTTTTAGGTTTAAGCGAAGGAACTACAGCTGGTTTATATATAACATATCACCACAACTGGTACGATCACTCTGATTCTCGTCATCCGCGTGTGCGTTATTATTCTGCCCACGTTTATAACAACTATTATGATGGAAATTCAAAATACGGAGTTGGATCAACTCTAGGCTCTTCTGTTTTTGTAGAGGCCAATTATTTTAGAAATTGTAAATACCCAATGCTGACTTCAATGCAGGGAACTGATGTTTACAATGGCGCAGAGGGAACTTTTTCAAGCGAAGACGGCGGAACTATTAAAGCTTTTAACAACACTATGAGCGGACAAACTCGTTTTGTAGGGTATAATTCTTCAACTTATCCTGTTGAATTTGATGCTTATGTAGCATCGACCAGAAATGAAACTATCAGCAGCAGTATTACATCTAAAAAAGGTGCTAAAACGTATAATAATTTTGATACTAATTCAAGTGTAATGTATTCTTATACGCCTGACAGCCCAGAAACTGCAAGAACAAATGTTATGCAATATGCAGGACGTGTGTCTGGCGGTGATTTGCAATGGGCCTTCAACAATGCTGTTGACGATACTGCCGATGCGGTAAATACAGGATTGAAATCGGCTTTGACAAATTATCAGACTAATTTGGTTTATGTTCAGGACGGAACAAATCCTCCTGCTGGAAATCAAACTTTAACTTCAACCTCAAATAACAATCAAACCGTTACTAGCGGAACTGCTATTGGGGCAATTGTTTTTACTTGGGGAGGTGACGCAACAGATGCTGCCGTGACTGGTTTACCAGCTTCTGGATTGACTTTTGTAAAAAATACATCTGCAAAAACAATCACAATTTCCGGAACTCCAACTGCAACAGTAAATTATTCAATTGCTACAACAGGAACAGCTGGAACTCCTGCAACCGGATCTGGAACTATTACTGTAAATGCAGCCGGAACTCAAACTTTAACATCAACAAATAATAACAGTCAAACCGTAACCAGCGGAACTGCTATTAACTCGATCGTATTTACCTGGGGAGGAACCGCAACTGATGCAACCGTAACCGGTTTGCCGGCATCCGGATTAACTTTTGTAAAAAACACATCGGCTAAAACAATAACTATTTCGGGAACTCCAACTGCGACGGTTTCTTATTCAGTTACAACTATCGGAACAGGAACTGCAGCAACTGGATCTGGAACAATTACGGTAAATACAGGTTCGTCTGGAAGCGAAATCCATAATTTTACAACTTCTGGAAAAACCAGCACATTCTATGCAATTACAGGAAATCTTTCTACTACTAAAGGAACGGTTACTTATAATGGTTTGACATTGACGCAATGTTTAAAAATTGAATCTTCTACCAATATTTCATTTACAACAAGTCAGGCGAGTACTTTAACGCTTGTTTTTGTGGAAGCTTCGGCAACAATAAAAGTTGACAATGTTGACAAAGTAGCTTCAAACGGAATTGTAACAGTATCATTGGCTGCGGGAAGTCATACTATTACGAAAAAAGATACTTCGAACTTATTTTATATGAGTACAGTTTACAGCAGCGGAACGCTTCGTATGGCAAAAATAGAAGCTCCTGCTGATACAGAAATTGAAAAAGTATTTATTTATCCTAATCCGGCTTCAAACATTTTATACTTATCAGATCCAAACCAAAAAGTAGAAAAAGTTTTGATTTATAATATCTCTGGAGTATTGGTAAAAACTTCTCAAAAAGGAAATGAAATAATTGATATCAGTCAGCTTTCAACAGGAACTTACTTAGCAAAAATTTATACTGCTGAGGATTCGTTTAACCAAACTATTATTAAAAAATAAAACCCTGTAATACTATTTTATAAAAATTAAAGGCTTCCAAATTTGGAAGCCTTTTTTCTAATATTTAAAAAGAGATTTAACTACAAATCAAATTTAATTCCTTGTGCCAAAGGAAGATTCGTTGTATAATTAATCGTATTTGTTTGTCGTCTCATGTATATTTTCCATGCATCAGAACCAGATTCACGCCCGCCTCCGGTTTCTTTTTCACCACCAAAAGCACCGCCAATTTCAGCTCCCGAAGTTCCGATGTTTACATTCGCAATTCCACAATCTGAACCTGTTACAGATAAAAATCTTTCTGCTTCACGCAAATTGTTAGTCATAATTGCAGAAGATAATCCTTGTGCAACTCCATTTTGAAGTTCGATTGCATTATCAACATCACCAGAATATTTAATCAAATATAAAACCGGAGCAAAAGTTTCGTGCTGTACAATAGCAAAAGAGTTTTCAGCTTCAGCAATTGCAGGTTTTACGTAGCAGCCGCTTTCGTAACCTTCACCCGAAAGAACCCCGCCTTCAACCAAAATTTTTCCGCCTTCAGCAACTACTTTATTTAAAGCTATAGCATATTGTTCTACAGCATGTGTATCGATAAGCGGTCCAACATGATTTTTTTCGTCAAGCGGATTTCCGATTCTTAATTGTTTGTAAGCTGCAACTAAAGCATCTTTTACTTTATCATAAATACTTTCATGAATAATCAATCTTCGAGTTGATGTACAACGCTGTCCAGCGGTTCCTACAGCTCCAAAAACAGCTCCAATAACTGTCATTTTAATATCTGCATCCGGAGTCACAATAATTGAATTATTTCCTCCTAATTCTAATAACGATTTTCCTAATCTTCCGGCAACGGTTTGTGCTACAATTTTCCCCATTCTGGTAGAACCTGTTGCAGAAATTAGTGGAATACGAGTATCTTTTGTCAACAGTTCGCCTATTCTATAATCGCCGTTTATCAAACAAGAAATTCCTTCCGGAAGATTATTTTCTTTGATAACCTGAGCAATAATATTTTGACAGGCAATTCCGCAAAGAGGTGTTTTTTCAGAAGGTTTCCAAACGCAAACATCTCCTGAAATCCAAGCCAAAGCCGTATTCCAAGACCAAACTGCAACCGGAAAATTAAATGCCGAAATGATTCCAACAACTCCTAATGAATGATATTGCTCATACATTCTGTGTCCTGGTCTTTCAGAATGCATTGTCAATCCGTGTAACTGACGAGATAAACCAACGGCAAAATCACAGATATCGATCATTTCCTGAACTTCTCCGTAACCTTCCTGCAATGATTTTCCCATTTCATAAGAAACCAATTTACCAAGAGCTTCTTTATTTTGACGTAATTTTTCTCCAAACTGACGCACGATTTCTCCACGCTGCGGTGCAGGAATTAATCTGAAAGTTTTGAATGCCTCAGTTGCTGAACGCATTACTTTTTCGTAATCTTCAAGTGTTGAAGTTTTTACAGATGCAATTAATTTTCCGTCTACCGGTGAAAAACTATCTAAAATTTCTCCTGATGAAAAGTTCTCTACTCCAGTTGAAGTTCCTTCGTTAACTAGTTTAATTCCTAGTTTTTCCAAAGCTTCATTCATGCCAAATTGTGATGCTATTGTTGTCATTGTAACTTTTTTAGTTAAAATTGTTATATTTTTATGTAAAGATATTATTTTAGAATTAATTTCAAATGATATTGAACTATTAAAGACAAAGTAAATTTAGCGTTATTTTACAAGTATTAACGCAAAGCTATCCTGATTTATTCGGTAAATTTGATGAAATTTGCATTTCTAAAATTATAAATATGACCAGTTTCAGTCGGCTTTTGCTTTGTTTCGTCTTAATTTCATTTAATGCTTTTTCTCAAAAAGAACAAAAATCTTCTTTTCAGATTGTTCCTTTAGGAATAAAAGGCGGAATCGACGAAAAAAATCTTTCGGCTTATTTAATAGCCCCTTCAAACACAAAAGATTTTGTTTGTCTGGATGCCGGAACTCTAAATGCCGGAATTGAAAAAGCAATTGAAAAAAAAGTCTTCAAAGTTTCTACAAGTGAAGTTTTACGAAAATATATAAAAGGGTATTTGATTTCGCATGCGCATTTAGATCACGTTTCTGGTTTAATTATCAATTCTCCTGCCGATTCTTCTAAAACAGTTTATGCGACTGAAAAATGTATGGAAATGATGGAAAATCATTATTTCAACGATCAAACCTGGGCTAATTTTGGAGATAAAGGTGTTGGGTTTCCGCTGAAAAAATATCACTTTCAAACTTTAAATATAAATGAAGAAACGCCGCTTTCGAATACAACAATGACAATTAAAGCTTTTCCTTTAAGTCATGTAAATCCGTTTGAGAGTACTGCTTTTTTAATTAAAAATGAAGATAATTATGTTCTTTATTTAGGAGATACAGGCCCTGATTCTGTAGAAAAAAGCGACAAATTAAAAGCTTTGTGGATTGCAGTTGCATCTTTGGTTCAAAGCAAACAATTGAAAGGTATTTTAATTGAAGTTTCTTTCCCAAATGAACAGCCGGACCAGTTTTTATTTGGACATTTAACTCCAAATCATTTAATGACTGAACTTCATGTTTTGGAAGAATTAGCCGGAAAAGGTTCTTTGAATAATTTCAAAATCATTATTACGCATTTAAAACCGCCAGCTAAAAATATTGCTAAAATTAAAGAGCAGTTGAAAGCTCAAAATGATTTAGGATTGAAGATTATTTATCCTGAACAAGGGAAAAAAATTGAGTTGTAAAAACAAATATTTGTAAGTTTATTTTTATATTTTAGCCAAATAAATTTTTTATTAATGAAAATTGTTTGGTCTTCAAGAGCAACTCATACGTTTTATACAACAAGGAATTATCTAACACAATTTCGAAGTAATGAAATTGCACAAAAATTTGTAAAAGAGGTTTTACACATTATTTGATTTAGTTACAATAAATCCTCATTTAGGAAAATTTAGACATGATTTAGAATGCAATGAAATATTAGTCACAAAAAACATTTCTCTTTATTACATCCTAAATCAGGATTTTATTCATTTAATTGAATTTTATGATAATCGTCAAAAACCCTTAACCATTTTAAATTTTTAAATTATATTTTTACTTTTTAGTTCAAGTAGCATTTCTTCATGCGTCATAAAATTCCCTTCTTCATATTCACGCTTAGCATTTTCTATTTCAGCCTTTAATTGTAATCTAAAATTTTCTTCTGGAGAAAGAATCTTAGCAATTGAAAGTACTTCATCTGGAGTAAATGATTGTGTTTTCAATTTTCTATAAAACGTTGGGCTTGGAATGCCTACTTTTTCAATAATGTAGTTTTTTTTATAAGGAGATTTGTCCATTAAAGACTCAATATTATCTACTATATTCTTATATGCGATAATTTCTTGTATCATTTTCGTTGCATTTTTACAATATATATGATACAAATATATATCAAAAATGATACAAATATTTTTCTTTAACACAAAAATAAACCCGACAGGTTTTAAAAACCTGTCGGGTTTAATATACTCGTATTCGAGATCAATAAATTATTTCTTAGCTGTAAATCTAGGATCAGTTTCCATTACGGTTCCGCAATTATCGCAGGTTCTTAATTCTTCTGAATTGTAGAAATGTTCGAAATGAGGAAGAAAGTCTTTTTCGATATTATGCAGTTCAAAATACACTTCATAAAGTTTGTGATTGCAATTATCACAATGCCAAAGTAAACCGTCAGTATATCCTTTTCCGGCGCGTTTTCGTTCGATAACCAATCCTATTGAACCTTCTGAACGAACTGGAGAATGTGGAATTTTAGCAGGATGTAAATACATATCTCCGGCATTTAACTCCATTTCTTTACGTTCCCCGTCTTCCTGAATTACAACTTTTATACTTCCTTCTAATTGATAAAAAAGTTCTTCTGTTTCGTTATAATGATAATCTTTTCGTGCATTTGGTCCGGCAACAATCATTACAATATAATCGCCTGAATCAACATATAGATTTTTATTTCCAACTGGTGGTTTTAGTAAGTGTCGGTTATCTTCAATCCATTTTGTCAGATTGAATGGTTTTGCTATAGCCATTTTTTTTCAGAATTTATGAAAAGCTAAGGTAGTGAATTTGTAGAGACGCACCGCAGTGCGTCTTATAGGTTTTGATGATAAGAACGTAGACGTACTGCGGTGCGCTTCTACAATTTCTCTCGTATTAAATAAATATAAACCGGAAAATGATCGCTAAAACCTGCTTCTGTTAAAGTATTTCTTAACGGATATCCTTTGTACTTTCCCGTAGTTTGAATAAGGTAAGGTTTATTGAAAATACCGGCTTTCCAGAATTTAAAACTTGAAAAATCAGGTTCAATAAAAGATTTAGTCATTATGATTTGATCAAAAATATCCCAGGAATCTCTAAATGCTAAAGTCCCCATTCCTCTTTCTGCCATTTCTTCAAATGGATTATAAACACCAAATTCAGGAACGTCTGCTTTTTTCGCTTTTGCTCCTAATTCGGTTTTTACACTTTTATTAAAAGGTCCGTCGTTTAAATCTCCCATTGTAATGACTTTTGCCATTGGATTTATTTGTTGAAGAGAATCTATAATTTTTCGATTTAATCTTCCTGCTGCTTCACGAAACGGACTGCTGGCTTTTTCTCCGCCAGATCTCGATGGCCAGTGATTAACAATAATATGAATTTCTTCATTTTCTAAAAAACCAGTTACTAAAAGTTGATCTCTGGTAAAAACCCGGTTTTTAGTATCTACTTTGACTTCAACATCACCTAAATCTTCATTTTTATCTTCCTGAATTATGGGTTTGTTTTTGTAAATCAACAACGGAATATTAGCATAAGAAGTCGGCCTGAAATATTTCTTTTGATACAAAAGTGCCACATCAATTCCGCGCTGATCGGGAGAATCAAAATGGATAATTCCGTAATCGTAACCCGATATTTTTTCCTGTTTAATTAAATCTTCCAGAACACCTCGATTTTCAACTTCAGAACATCCAATTAAAGTGGGTGCATTAGAATTTTCAGGAGTTCCAATTTCAGAAATAACTTTGGAAAGGTTTTTTAGTTTTTGTTCGTATTTTTCTTTTGTCCAATGCTGAGCCCCATTTGGTGTCCATTCATTATCATTGGTACTGGCGTCGTCATAAATATCAAAGAGATTTTCGAAATTATAAAAGGCAGCAGTATGAATTACATATCTTTTAGATTGTGCATTTGAAAGAGAAATTATAAAAAAGGCGAGTAAACAAAAGTGAAATTTAATAATTTGCATAACTTTAAAAATTTAAGAGCTCAATTTAAATAAATTGTAAGAATTTTCAACAATTTAATTGAGTAAATAATTTATATTTGTTAATCTCAACATTCAAATCAGCAAAAGAAACTATGAAAAGCTTCCTTACTATCACAAAATATTTTAATGGTGCTAAACTGGCATTTCTTATTTTTGCTTTACAAACATTTACCTGTCAATCCCAACAAATCATGATAACACCACCTTATTTACAAAAAGGAGATACCGTAGCACTTTTGGCAACAGCCAGAAAAAATATCGACGACAACTTAAAACCAACTATAGATTTACTTAAAAGCTGGGGTCTGGAAGCTGTTGTTGGAAGTTCAATTGGATTAGATTATCATCAATTGGCCGGAACAGACGAACAGCGTGCTGCCGATTTTCAAAAGCAATTGGATAATCCGAATATAAAAGCGATTTGGTGTGTTCGAGGCGGTTACGGAACTGTCAGAATGTTAGATCTGCTGGATTTTACAAAATTCAAACAACATCCAAAATGGGTTATTGGTTTTAGTGATGTTACAGTTTTGCACAATCACTTAAACACGATGGGTTATAAATCTATTCATGGCGTTATGCCGGTTACGATTCCGCGTGCAACTCCGGCAGCAATTAGTTCAATGAAATCGAGTTTATTTGGTGAGCCTCTTTCCTACTCTATCGAACCAAGCAGCATGAACCGTTTTGGTAAAGCAACTGGTGAATTAGTGGGCGGAAATCTTTCTATTTTATACAGTTTATTAGGTTCTCCTTCTGCAATTGACTGCAAAGATAAAATCTTGTTCATTGAAGATTTAGATGAATATCTGTATCATATTGATCGTATGATGATGAATTTAAGACGTAACGGTTGTATCGAAAACCTGAAAGGAATTATGATTGGTGGAATGACCAAGATGAAAGACAATGAAGTTCCGTGGGGGAAAAATGCATTAGAAATTATTGATGATGTAACTAAAAAATACAATATTCCTGTAATCTTTAATTTCCCGGCCGGACATATTCAGGATAATCGCGCTTTAGTTATGGGAAGTACTATTTCTATTGATGTGAATGCATCTGGAAGTACGGTTACTTTTCAGAAATAATATAAATTACCCTATTTCTTAAGTTTAAGAAAAAATACCACATTATAAAATCTCGCAAAGAAGCAAAGTCGCAAAGTAAAATTTAAACTTTACGACTTTGCGTCTTTGCGTGCAAAAAACTTTATCAAGATTCAAAAACCTGAAACTTGAAAAACTTGAAACCTGAAACAAAAAAGCATGGCAGAACACAATGAGCTCGGTAAAAAGGGAGAAGAACTTGCCGTGGAATATCTTGAGCAAAATGGTTACGAAATTTTAGACCGAAACTGGGTTTTTCAAAAAGCCGAAATAGATATTATTGCTCAAAAAAATGATGTTTTGGCAATCGTCGAAGTGAAGACAAGATCGAGTTTAGATTTTGGTTCTCCGCAGGATTTTGTGAAGCCAAAAAAAATTCAACTTCTAATAAAAGCAGTAAATGCCTACATAAACTATAGGGAAAAGGATTTTAATGAAGATTTAAATATTCGTTTTGACATCGTTGCGATCCATAAAAATGGGGAATCATTTGCAATTGAACATCTTACTGATGCTTTTTATCATTTTTAACATAATTTTTTCTTGTTATAATTGTAACAAATTGTTTTTTTATTTATATTTGCATAGATTTATAACATCAAATTAACTAAACCACACCAATTAAGTTACAAAAAAAAAGAAAAAAAAATTATGAAAACCGTTTCTTCCATCGTCGAAAATTACATCAAAACGAAACCATTTCTCTTAAACGCTTTATCTCTTGGGATTATTAATCTGACTTCTCTTTCTCGGAACATTATGACTGAGTTAGAAAATGAATTTGGCAAAGAAGTAAAACAAGGCGCTGTTGTAATGTCGCTGAAGCGACTGACTGAAGAATTGGATTTTAAATTAAACCATAAAATCAATAAGGTAATCAAGAATATTGGCGAGATCACAGTTAGATCTGAGTTGACGGATTACACTTTTGCCGCTTCTGAAACTGTATTAAACAAACAAGCTGATTTAATTTCTGATATCAATGCTTTATCTGATATTTTCTATACCTCATCCCGTGGTGTAAACGAAACGAATATTGTAGTAAGCAGCAGTGTAAATCATTTAGTGGAAAAACACTTTATGAGAGAAAAACTAATTCAGAAATTAGATAATCTTGCTTCTATTACCGTAAAATTACCAAAAGAAAACATCGTTGTTCCTGGTATTTATTATTTCATTTTCCAACGTTTAGCTTGGGAAGGAATTATTATAAATGAGGTAATTTCGACTTCAAATGAATTTACAATTCTTGTTGGAGAAGATCAGGTTGATGTTGCTTTTAAAGTAATTAAAGATTTGAAAAACTAATCGCACAAAATTTAATTTTACATCTTAGAATAAATTCAATTTTCAATAATCCTTTTGTCTTTCTCAAAAAAAGATAAAAGGATTTTCTTTACAAATTCACAATTCATACTTTTCAATCAAACCATTATCAAATAAGAATATTCTCAAAAAATAGGGTTCAATATAGTTAATTTTTAAAATTTTAGCCAAAAAGCCATCAACTTGATAAAAAGCATTTTACTGCCGTGTTTACTGAGATTTCACATAAAATAAATCACAAAAAACCGAATTAAGTTTATTTTACCATTATTTGCTGCGAATAATATTTTTATATATTTGCTAACCACTCAACGCATTAGAGTATCGATTTTGATAGTATCGTAATATAATTAGATTTAAATACAAACTAATTAATTTAATGTTGGAAGCCAAAGACTATAGCGACAAATTATTGGTAAGCGAATTAAAAAATGGCAGCGAAAAAGCATTTCGTTCCCTTTTTGATTTGTATTATCAGGATATTTATGGCTATAGTATTAGTTTATTAAAATCAAAAGAAGCTGCCGAAGAAAATGTACAGGATGTTTTTATGAAAGTCTGGCAGCATCGGGAAAACCTCAACACAGAGCAATCTTTTAAAGCATATATTTTTACAATTGCCCGAAATCAAGCTTTTAACACTTTGAATAAAGCCGCAAATGATTTGGTTTTGAAGGAAGCTGTTTTTTATGAAAGTCAGAAATCGCATGAATACGGAGATTATTCCATTCGCGAAGAAGACTGTAAAAAACTCCAAAAACAGGCAATGAAACAATTACCGCCAAAGCGGAAACAGATTTTTAAAATGTCACGAAAGAAAGGCATGAGTTACGAAGAAATTAGTCAGGAACTCGGCATCTCTATAAATACTGTCCGGAATCAAATGAGCAAAGCATTAGAATCAATGCGAGTCTTTTTTCAGGTTCATGACGAGATTATCTAACCAAAACCAATTTTTAACCAATTAAATCACTCTTTCCGGGTGATTTTTTTTTGTCTTTACTGTGATAGATTGCCCGCGGATTTTACGGATGAAACGGATTTTCGCAGGTTTTTTGTTTTTAACATTAGTCATCTTAACGAGGAAAAACTTCTCAAAAAACACATAATCATTATCAAACATTGCCCGTGGTTTCAACCACGGGAACGCAATATATAAACAATGCATAATCACGATACGTTTCCCGTGGTTAAAACCATGGGCTATATTTTAAATAAAAAACCTGCGAAAATCCGTTTCATCTGTAAAATCTGTGGGCAAAAACCGCATTCCATTTAATTTTTACAAAAAAACTCCATTTTAAAATCACTTATAAATCAACAACTTACAATTAATTCCATCTTTTAAAATGTTAAAATTTAAAAATTTACAACGTTTGAGTAGTACTGAAATCGTTTTCGGCTGTATTATATTCAGAACACCCTCTAAAAACAATTCGTAATGAATTCAAATTCTGAAATAAAAAGTCTTTTACAAAAGTTTGTTTTAAACCAATGCACACCCGAAGAAATAAACGAGGTGGTTGCTTATTATAAAAAAAATCAACTTACAGACGATTTTCCAACGGTAGAAGAAATTCAAAATCTTCTTGGCGAAATGCCGAAAATGGACAAACAAACTGCCGACGATATTTTCATGAATATCTTATCAGCATCAAAAGAAGAAGAATCTGTAATTGAAATGCCTGAGAGAAAATCAAATTTCAGAAAATATATTTCGATTGCTGCTTCTGTAATTGTTTTACTTGGAATTGGTTTCTTTTACAAACAACATATTTCAAACAAAGTTGTTGAACAAAAATTCGATTTTAAAAGTTCTGACATTGTGCTTCAATTAGAAAATGGCGAAACGCAGATTTTATCAGAGCATAATTCGGCACAAATTAAAGATGCCAAAGGAAATATTGTTGGAAATCAAAGCGGCGATAAAATTGCATACGAAAACAGTTTAGATCCTGAAAAATTAGTTTACAACACGATTAAAATTCCATACGGAAAAAAATTCCGCCTTCAATTATCAGATGGAACTATGGTTCACCTAAATGCTGGAACAACTTTAAAATATCCTGTAAAGTTTATTCCAGGCGAAAACAGACAAGTATTTCTTGATGGAGAAGCATTTTTTGATGTTGCAAAAGATAAGAAACACCCTTTCATTGTAAATGCTGACGAATTGAATGTTCGAGTTTTGGGAACACATTTCAACGTTTCAAATTATCCTGAAGATGCTGCGACTGATGTTGTTTTAGTTGAAGGTTCAGTTGGGATGTATCAGTCAAATGAAGAATTTGATGCTTTAAAAAATACTATTCTGAAACCTGGATTTAAAGGAAGCTTTAATAAAGAAAATGCTAAAATTTCGACTAAAGCGGTTATTACAGATATCTACACTTCATGGATAAACGGCGGACTGACGTTTAGAAATATGACTTTCAAAAATATTATTACAAAACTGGAACGACGCTACAATGTTACTATTGTAAATAAAAATGAAAAACTGGCCAACGAAAAATTCAATGCAAGTTTCAGCGATGAATCAATTGATAAAGTGATGAGTTATTTCAACGACATTCACGGTATTAATTACACCATAAAAAATGATCAAATACTAATTAAATAACCACTAAAACCAATGAAAATTTATGAAGAACTAAAATTACAGGAATAAAAAAATCGGAAAGAGCTGCGAACAATTTCCGATTAACTAAGTGATTGAATATAACGAATTAACTACAATCAATTAACAAAATTATGAAAAAAAAATCTAAGAATAATGGGTTCCTATACTCATTGTTCCAAAATGACCTAAAATTGAAACTAACTACACTACTTATTTTGGTCGCCATGTTTAATATTAGAGGGAATACTTATGCCCAAAAAACAAAAGTTACCCTTGAATTAAACAATTCAACAATCGAGAAGGTTATTGAGACCATTGAACAAAAAACAGATTTCAGATTTATTTATAAACTGAACGATATCGACTTAGATCGTACGGTTTCTATTTCTGTAAAAGATCAATCGATATATGTGGTTTTAGACAAAATTTTTAAAGGAACTCCAACTGAATTTAAAATCAGAGATACGCAGATTATCCTTAAAAAACCAGAACTTAGAACACAGGTAATCGAATTTCAAAAGCAAACTGTTTGGGGTGTAATTACCGATGAAAATGGCCTGCCTTTACCCGGAGCTTCTGTTCTTGAAGAAGGTACAAAAAACGGAATGGTTACTGATTTTGACGGTAAATATAAAATTACTGTCGAAAGTACTCAATCTGTAATTATTGTATCATTTGTAGGATATAAAGAGAAAAAAGTAACCGCAAACCAAAATGTAATAAACATTCAGCTTTTTCCTGATGCAACTGACTTACAGGAAATTGTTGTAGTGGGATATGGAACTGCAATAAAAAAAGATGTAACCGGAGCAGTTTCTTCAATTGCTGCAAAAGACATGAATCAGGGTGCAATTGTTAATCCTTTACAATTAATTGCAGGAAAAGCTGCGGGTGTAAATATCACTCAAATTGGAAGTGAGCCGGGTTCAGGACCAAGTGTTCGTATTCGTGGAATTTCTTCTTTAATTGGAGGAAATGATCCTTTAGTTGTTGTCGACGGAATTCAGGGAAACATGGATTTATTAAACCAAGTTCCTCCAAGTGAAATTGAAAGTATAGATGTTTTAAAAGATGCTTCGGCTACGGCTGTTTATGGTTCAAGAGGAGCGCCTGGAGTTATCATTGTAACAACTAAGAAAAACAAGGCGGGAAAAACTACGATTGAATACATCGGGTCGACATCTGTTGATTTTATTCCAAAAAAATTAGACATGCTTGATGCCAACCAATGGTGGGAAACTGCTCAAAAGTATGGTGTTCCGGCATCTTCAAATCACGGTTCAAATACAAATTGGTACGGTCTCTTGACTGAAACTGGAATTACTCAGACTCATACATTATCATTTGGCGGCGGAACGGACAAATTCAATTACAGAGCTTCTATAACAGCTATTATGCAAGATGGAGTTGTAATTAATTCTAGCAATCAAAAATATATTGGACGCATTCAGGCAACACAATTGGCTCTTGATGATAAATTAAAATTGACTTTTAACTTAAACTCAGGAATAAATAATACGACAAGCAGTATTGGAAGTATTGGTACAGTTGCTTATACATCAAACTTAATTACAAATGCATTATTGGCAAGACCAACAGATCCCGTTTATAATACTGATGAAACTTATTTTACAGATGGAACTGTTTTTCATTATTTAAATCCTTATGCTGCTGCACAAACGGTTACAAATGAAAGACAAGATGATAATTTATTTGGAAGTTTAAAAGCTGATTTAGAGTTAGGTAAAGGTTTTACAGCAAACTGGTTTGGAAGCTGGAGAAAAACCAACAGAACTATAGGATATTATATGCCGGCAGAATCTACAGAAGCGTATGCAGTAGAGCAGCACGGTTTTGCAAATATTGACAACGCAAGACAAAATGAAAAATTAACCAATGTTAGCCTTAGCTATAAAAAAACGTTAGGAATCCATACTTTTAATGCATTAGCTTTATACGAATGGCAGAGTCAGACTTATCAGGGTAATTACACTCAGGCAAGAGGTTTTATTAGTGATGAAGCTACTTACAATGCACTTCAGTTTGGTGATTTATCTAAAGTTAGAGCCGGAGACATCAGATCTTATAAAAATGACAGATCGTTAGTTTCTTATTTAGGAAGATTAAACTATTCTCTATTAGATCGTTATTTACTTACAGCAAGTATCAGACGTGATGGTTCATCTGTATTTGGTGCCAACAACAAATGGGGAAATTTCCCGTCAGCATCTGTTGCATGGCAAATTAACAAAGAGTCTTTCATGCAGAATCAAAACCTATTTAGCGAATTAAAATTACGCGTAGGTTATGGTGAAACTGGTAATCAGCAAGGTCTTTATCCGCAAACGTCATTACCATTAGTAGACAGTGCAGGAAATATTTATTTTGGAGGTTCTATCATTACCAATTTTGGTATTGCTCAAAATGCAAATGCTGACTTGAAATGGGAAACGAAAAGACAAACTAATATTGGACTTGATTTTGCTCTTTTAGATAATAGATTAAGAGGTAGTGTCGATGTTTACGATTCTACAACAGATAATCTTTTATTTGATTATACTGTACCTCAGCCTCCATATCCTTATAATAAAATTAAAGCAAACGTAGGAAGCATTTCTAACAAAGGTTTAGAAGCTGCACTTGCATATGATGTTATCAGAACCAACAACAGCACTCTGACATTAGCAGGAAACGTTTCTTTTATGAAAAACGAAGTACTTAATTTAAGCGGCAGTATTAATGGTATTCCTTTAAATACGGACTTTGTAAATTGGGGAGCACCAAACTCATTATTAGTAAAAGGAAAACCAATTGGTTCATTCTATATTTTAGAAAGTACCGGTACAAATTCAAATGGTGTTGAAACCGTAAAGGATCAAAATGGAGATGGTAAAATTGATCAAGGAGCTACAAGTCCGGATCGCTACTATGCAGGTTCAGCATTACCAACTTACACTTTTGCATTTAACCCATCTTACAGATTCAAAAACTTTGACGCTTCTATGTTGTGGAGAGGTTCTGGAGGAAACAAAATTTACAACAATCTTAATCAAAGGTTAAGTATGCTGGAAAACACCGGTAGTTCAAATGTTTTGGAAAGCGCTCGTGATAAAGGAATTTTTTCTTCTCCATACGGATCTGATGCATGGTTAGAAGACGGTTCATTCGTTCGTTTAGAGAATGTTACTGCTGGATATACTTTCCGTTTTACAGATAAATATGTAGACTCTGTTCGACTTTCTCTTACAGGAAGCAATTTACTGCTAATTACAGATTACACAGGTGTTGATCCCGAATTGAATGTAAGCGGAAGTGGTGACCCTAATGATAATTTTGGAGGCGATAAAGGAATTTATCCTCGTACCAGAAGTGTTGCATTTGGTTTGACTGTAAAATTTAAATAGTAAAAAGAGATGAAAATTAAAAATATAGTAGCAGCAGGAAGCGTATGTTTTCTAACACTTTTTAGCTGTACAGATATCAACGAAAATATATACGATAAATATCAGCCGGACACCTTTTATGGAACTCCAGAAGGAGCTAATATTGCTCTTGCCAGCGTTTACGCAGAAATTCCGGGGGACTTTGAACGTAAAAATGTACCTGGCGTAGGTTATGCAGGAGCTGATAACGGCTGGTACGACATGAACTGTATGTCATCAGATGAGCAGGTAATTCCGCACAGAACAGATGGTAACTGGCAGCAGGACTTTGCCCGTTTGCATAAACACGAATGGCTTCCTTCTGAATTCATTATCAACAATACTTGGAACTGGTTATACAAATCTATTTTCAATGCAAATTTAGCTGTTGAGTTATTAGAAAAATCTGGTGCTGATCCTTCAAAAATTGCTGAAGCAAAAGTATTACGAGCTTTCTTTTATTATTTATTGATTGATGATTTTGGTGATGTTCCTTTTTACACTAACAACAATATTACCGTTGATAAAATCCCGCAGTCAAACCGCAAGGAAGTTTTTGATTTTATAGTAAAAGAACTAACAGAAAACGTAGAATTACTTTCTGTAACTAAAGGCGGAAATTATTATGGAAGGTTCAACAAATGGGCTGGTTATACATTGCTTGCAAAAGTGTACTTAAACGCTGAAGTTTATACAGGAACTCCAAAATGGACAGAATGTTTAGCTGCTTGTAATAAAGTTTCTGAAGGTGGATTTACACTTCATTCTGGCGCAGCAGATGTTGCAAATCCTTTAGAGAATAAATATTTTGAATTATTTGGAGATGTACTTCCTGATGATGAAACTATTCTGCCTATTTACGCAACTCTGGATGTTGTTTCCCGTAATGTTTATGCTGTTCGTAGTGTATACGGTCCGCAGGGTGTAAATTTATTTGGATTAAGCGGTTGGAACGGAACTATTGTTCCTAAAGATTTCTTCCTGAAATACGATGTAAATGATATTCGTAGAAAACAGTTTTTAGTAGGCGAACAGCCTGGCGGATTCAATTATACTCTTGAAGTTGGTTCTTTAGATAATCCGGGAGCGCTTCCTCAGGCTGGAGTTCGTAATGTTAAATTTTATCCTGCAGGAGTAAAATCAGGCGGAGGAGCTTCAAATGATTTTCCTATTTTCAGATATGCTGACGTAATCTTAATGATGGCAGAATGCAATGCTCGTTTAGGGAATCCAGCTGCCGCAAAACCTTTTGTAGATCAAATCAGACAACGTGCAGGTTTAGATGGTTTAGACCACAATCCTACTCTGGATGATATTTATAATGAAAGAGGTTTCGAATTAAGCTGGGAAGGCCACAGAAGACAAGACATGATTCGTTTTGACAAATTTTTATTGGCAAACGAATTTAGACCTGCATCACCTGCTTACAGAAAATTGTTCCCAATTCCAACATCTGCTCTAGATGCGAATCGCGGACTTAAACAAAACCCAGGTTACTAAAAACAAAACTATCATGAAAAAATATATCAATAAATTATTCTTACTTGGAAGTTTGGTTTTTTTAGCCGCTTCCTGTGAAACTGAAGGAACAGTAACGACACTAAAATCAGTAAATTTTCCTTCCGGAATTGAGGTATCATCTAATACAATAGTACTTAAAGAAGAGACTTCAGACCAAGCCGCTTTACTGGTTTCTTATCCAAAGGTAACTTTCCCAATTGCGGCGCCAGTGAGCTATGCCGTACAATTAGATTTGCCTACTGACATCAAAGGAAGCGAGGCATGGTCAAAAGCGAAACGCGTTGAAGCCGGAGAAGATGTTTTAAGCAAATCATTTACCGGATTAGAATTAAATAAAATTGCTTTGGATTTAGGGATGAAACCTAATGTTCCGGGAGAATTAGTAATTCGTGTAGAAGCTTCAATGGATCATAGAACATATTCAAATCCTGTTACAATAACAGTAACACCATACTTGAAAACGGTTGTTTTTGGAGAAATCTATATGCCGGGAAGTTATCAGGGATGGGATGTAGGAACAGCAGCAGCATTAACCGAAATTCAATTAGGAGTTTATCAAGGTTACATGACTGTGGCAGAAGGTGCAGGTCCTGGATTTAAATTAAATAAAGGAAGAAACTGGGCACAATTCTACGGTGCAGGAGCAACAAATAATGATTTGAAAAACATGAGCGATACTGATTTTGTGCTTCCGGGTGCAGGTTCATATCAAATCAAAGTAAATACAAATACATTAAAATGGTCTCAGACTCCTTATGCTTGGGGAATTGTTGGGCCAGCATCTGCAACAGCAGAACAAACGGCCGGTGATCCTAATTATGGATGGAATCATTCTGTACCAATGTCTTACGATCACATAACAAAAACATGGAAGATAACGGCAAATTTACTAGCGGGTGCTTTAAAATTCCGATTGAATGATGCATGGACTGTGAATTACGGACCGGCAGATGCTTCAACAAACATCGTTAATCTTGATAATGGCGGAGCTTACACCATTGGCGAAGCCGGAACTTATGAAGTTACCTTTAAAATTGTTGAAACAGATCCGGCAAGTACGGGTTATCCAGCAACTGCAATAACTTCTATCGTTAAAAAATAACAAAAATTAAGTTTAGTTTGGTTTGAGTTTACCTGTCTTTTTACTTCGAAAGGCAGGTTACTTCTCAATCATTTAAAATATAAAAATTATGAAATTTAATATAAAATTTGTTTACGCATTACTGTTGGCCGTAGCATTTGTTTCGTGCAGTTCTTCTGACGATGATTCAGAAAAAACTCCCGAATCTCCATATACACAATATGGCGCTCCATTTGAAAAAATGCCAAAAAAAGAAGATGCAATAATTTATCAGGTAAACATTCGTGCCTTTAGTCAGGCCGGAACACTAAAAGGAGTTCAGGACAGACTTTCTCAAATTCAGGAATTGGGAGCAAATGTTATTTATTTAATGCCTGTTTTCCCTGTTGGAAAAGAAAGAGCTTCTGGCGAATTAGGTTCTCCTTACGCTGTAAAAGACTATAAAGCCGTAAATCCGGATTTTGGAACTTTACAAGATCTTCAAACATTAGTTGAAGAAGCACACAAAAAAAACATGGCTGTTGTTTTAGACTGGGTTGCCAATCATACAGCTTGGGACAATGCATGGATTACACAGCATAAAAACTGGTACCAGCAAGATGCTGCCGGAAACATTATAATTCCGCCGGGAACAAATTATAATGATGTAGCGCAGTTAAATTTCGACAATACGGAGATGAAAGATGCAATGATTGATGCTATGTCTTATTGGGTTTACAACGCAAATATAGACGGTTTTAGATGTGATTATGCTGATTTTGTACCGAATAATTTCTGGGCAGATGCCATTACAAAATTGAGAAAAATCAAGAAAAACCAATCTATTTTAATGCTTGCCGAAGGTTCAAAATATAACCACTTCGCTTCTGGTTTTGATTATACATTTGGATTTAATTTCTTCAGTACTTTAGAAAAACTTTTCAAAGAAAACAAACCAGCAACTACAATTCAGGATTCGAATGCAACAGAATATGCAAACAATTATAATCCAGAAAATAGAATAGTTAGATACACAAGCAATCACGACGTTAACCTTTCAGATGGAACTCCGTTGGAACTTTTTGGAGGTAAAAAAGGATCAATTGCCACTTTTGTTGTCGCTGCTTATTTAAAATCTGTTCCAATGATATATAACGGACAAGAAATTGGATACGCTCAAAGATTAAATTACTTCGCAAAAACGCCAATTGACTGGTCAACTGCAGATAATGAAATGCTTGCTGAATACAAAAAAATCATTGCCTTTAGAAATACAAGCAACGCTATTAAAACAGGAACTTTTACAGGATACAGCACCAATTCAGTAAGTGCATTTACAATGATAAAAGATTCGGAAAAAGTTTTTGTACTTTCTAATTTAACAGATGCAACAGTAAAACATCTTGTTCCGTCGACTTTAAAAGGAAACTGGAAAGACGCTTTTACAGGAGCAGCAGTTACTGTTGGTGCAGAAATAACATTACAGCCTTTTCAATATATAGTATTGAAAAATTAATTCGAAAAAGCATCTTTAAATAAAATTAGATTTGCCAAAAACTAAATAACATGAATTTTCAATCCCAAAAATCATTGCTTCAAATTCGTTTGAGCAAAAAAACAGCGCTTTTATTTTTTGCAATTGTAAGCACAATTTGGCTTCACGCACAAGAAATAACTTCGCCCGACAAAAATCTTTCTTTAAAATTTGAATTAAAAGAAGGCGGAATTCCGTCTTACCAATTATCATACAAACAAAAAGCAGTTATAAAACCAAGTTCTTTGGGTTTAGAACTTCAAAATATGCCTTCGTTTTTGGATGGTTTTACCATTACAAACACAGCACAATCTTCTGTTGATGAAAATTGGAATCCGGTTTTAGGAGAAGAAAAAACAATTCGTAATCATTACAACGAATTGGTTGTCACATTAGCTCAAGCAAAAAACAACAATAGATTTATTCGTATTCGTTTCCGTTTATTCAACGACGGATTGGGATTTAGATATGAATTTCCAAAACAAAATGATCTAAGCTATTTTGTAATAAAAGAAGAACGTTCACAGTTTAATTTGGCTGGAAATCATAAAATTTTCTGGATTCCGGGAGATTATGATACCAACGAATATGCGTATACAACATCAAAAATTTCAGAAATTCCTTCGCTGATGAAAAAAGCTACTATCGAAATCAATTCGCAGTGGCCAATAAAAGAATTAGCAGTACAAACGCCGTCAATGATGAAATCAGATGATGGTTTATACATTAACATTCACGAAGCAGGGTTAATCAATTATCCGGCAATGTATCTTGAAGTTGATGCCGTAAACAACAAAATGATGAGTCATTTAGCGCCAGATGCAGTTGGTGCAAAAGGTTATATGCAGACTGATACACAATCGCCTTGGAGAACTATTGTAGTAAGTGATAAAGCAACAGATATTTTAGCTTCAAAATTAATTTTAAACCTTAACGAGCCAACAAGTTATAAAGATGTTTCGTGGATTAAACCCGTAAAATTCATCGGAATTTGGTGGGAATATTTTGTGGCAGGAAGAAGTACCTGGGCTTTTGGAAAAGAGAACAATGTGAAATTAACAGATGATTTTACAAAACTTACTCCAAACGGAAAACACGGAGCCACTACAGAACGTGCAAAAGAATATATTGATTTTGCCTCTAAAAATGGTTTTGATGCCATCCTTATCGAAGGCTGGAACATTGGCTGGGAAGACTGGATCAACAACTGGAAAGAAGAGGTTTTTGATTATGTAACAGCATATCCGGATTTTGATGTAAAAGCAGTTCATGAATATGCTGCTTCAAAAGGGGTAAAAATTATCATGCACCACGAAACTTCAGGATCTGCAACCAATTACGAACGTCGTTTAGATCGTGCTTTTCAATTTATGAACGACAATGGTTATGACGCTGTAAAAACAGGTTATGTAGGAAAAATTATTCCACGTGGCGAACATCATGACGGACAATGGATGGTGAATCATTACATTAACGTTGCGAAACGTGCTGCTGATTATAAAATTATGATTGACAGCCACGAAGCGGTTCGCCCAACAGGGTTAAACAGAACTTTTCCAAACTGGATTGCTCAGGAGTCAGCGCGCGGCACCGAGTTTGAATCTATGGGAGGATTAGCTCCGGATCACACTACGATTTTACCTTTTACACGTTTAATGGGAGGACCAATGGATTATACGCCTGGAATTTTCCAGACTGATCTTTCGTATTACGGAACAGGAAGTTCACAGCGAGTAAATACCACTTTGGTAAAACAATTGGCTTATTATGTAACTATGTATAGCCCATTGCAAATGGCTGCTGATATTCCGGGAAATTATGAGCGTTTTCCAGATGCTTTTCAGTTTATTAAAGATGTGGCTGTAGATTGGGATAACAGTTATATTCTTGAAGCTGAACCCGGAGATTACATTACAATTGCACGTAAAGCAAAAGGCAAAAACGAGTGGTTTATTGGCGGAATTACAGATGAAAATGCAAGAACAGCAAACATTTCATTTGATTATTTACCTGCCGGAAAAAATTTCATCACCACTATTTATGCTGATGCCAAAGAAGCTAATTGGAATCAAAATCCGCAGAAGTATACCGTTACCAAAGTTGTTGTAAACTCAAAAAGCAAATTGAAGCAGTATTTAGCTCCGGGCGGAGGTACTGCAATCAGCATCAAAGAAGCAAATGCTGAAGAATTAAAGGGATTGAAAAAGTTATAGATTACTGAGTTTTTTTTGCCACGAATTGCACGAATTATCACGAATTAACAACGCAGATTAAAATTTGTGTTAATTCGTGCAATTCGCGGCGAAAAAACTCATGCTCATTTCTGAGCAAAAATTACAACTTTACTACTTAAAAACTATTAACCACAAAATGTTTGTCAAATTTAAAAACAATGCGAGTGAGAATGAATTTTAGTTAAGAAATGCTGACAAGCATGCAAAAAAACTACTATTATGAAAATCAAAATTACCACTAGATTATTTCATATTACGAAAACACTAGTCTGTTTTCTATTATTATTTGCAAGTTCAGTTTATGCACAAGATCCGCCTCAATACGGAACGCCATTTGCAGGCGTACCAGATACACGAGATGTAAACATGTATCAGGTTCATATACGTCCGTTTAGTGCCAACGGGAATTTAGCCGGAGTAACCGCCCGATTAGATAATATAAAAGCACTTGGTACTAATGTTATTTATTTAATGCCAATTTATCCGCACGGTACAGATTCCCGAAGTTCAGCTTCGCCTTATTGTATTAAAGATTTTAAAGCCGTAGGATCAGAATATGGTTCTCTTGCTGATTTAAGAACTTTAGTTGATGGCGCTCACAGCCGCGGAATGGCCGTTATTTTGGATATTGCCATCAACGGAACTTCGTGGGATAATGTCTGGACCGTTTCGCATCCGGAATATTATAAACGAACTGGAACAACAATTCAGCAATTAGGAAACTTCTCTGATATTGCTGCACTTGATCTTAATAATTCAGCTACAAGAGCAGCTATAAAAGATGCAATGCGTTACTGGATTTTCGCAGCCAATATTGACGGATACCGCTGCGATTATGCCAATAATCCACCTTTAGATTTTTGGTCAGAAGTGAATTCAAACCTTAGAGGAATTTCTTCTCATAATTTATTAATGTTAGCCGAAGGAGACAGACAAGAGAACTTTCAGGTTGGTTTTGACATGAATTATGGTGACAGATGGTTTCATAGCGGATTATATGATATTGCTAATGGAGGGCCTGTTTCTCAAAGACTTCAGGACCAGTCAACATATGAATATGCTAAAGCAACTGGAAATCAGCAAATCGTTAGATACACTGGTAACCATGATACTTACACAAATGATGATGGCGTAAGAAGACCAATTATTCCATTCAAAAGTCATAACGGAATCGTTGCTAATTTCTTAGTTTCGGCTTATATGAAAGGGGTTCCTTTTTTAATGAGCGGACAGGAAATCGACTACGAACCAAAAACAGATTGGCCTTGGACAAATTTTAAATTCAACTGGTCACAAAATCCAACTGCCGCTGCAGATTTCGCCAAAATCTTAAATTTCAGAACGACAAGCGCAGCCATCAGACGCGGTGATTTAACGACGTATGCAAATGATGATATCAGCATTTTCACTAAAACATTAGGTACAGAAAAAGTTATTGTAATGTCGAATTTGAGAAATGCTTCAAAATCGTATGTAATTCCGGCAGCTTTAGCAGGAACTTACGTAAATCCATATAACAATAATACCTCAGTAACTTTAACAACAGGCGCAACAAGAACATTTGCTGCTTACGAATATTTGGTTTTAACCAATACAAATGCTCCGGTTGTAGCTGTTACAGGAGTTTCTGTAAGTCCAACAACGGTAACAGTTGGTTTAGGATCTACACAACAATTAAATGCTACAATTGCTCCGGCAAATGCAACAAACCAAAACTTAACCTGGACATCAAGCAATACCTCTGTTGCAACTGTAAATGCGTCAGGTTTAGTTACAGCTGTTGCAGCAGGAACAACAACAATTACTGTAAAAACGGTTGATGGAAACAAAACAGCAACTTCCGCTGTAACTGTCGCTGCGATTCCAGTTTCTTCTATAGCAGTTTCGCCAACTACAGCGAGTTTGTATACAGGAAATACACAGCAGCTTTCAGCGACAATTTCGCCTGCAAATGCAACTAATAAAACAGTTACCTGGTCATCAAGTAATACTGCAATTGCAACCGTAAATTCAAGCGGACTTGTAACAGCAGTTTCTGCCGGAACAGCCACTATTACAGCCACTACACAAGATGGAAATAAAACAGCTTCGGCGACAATTACCGTAAATCCGAATACGAATTTTACAGTTAATTTCTATAAACCGTCAAACTGGGGAACAGGAATCAAAATTTATTACTGGAATGCTCTCCCAACAGGAGTTTTAGCAGCTGTAAACTGGCCGGGCGTAAATATGACCGATGCAGGAAATGGATGGTACAGCTACACATTTACAAATGTAACGTCAACTAATTTAATTTTTAACGACGGAACCAACCAAACTGCCGATTTAAGCCGAAACAAAACAGGCTGGTACATGAATACGACTTGGTACGATTCAAATCCGGGAACTGTTGTTGCGGTTACAAGCGTAACTTTATCACCAACAACTTCAACATTATTGGTTGGCGCAACACAGCAATTAACTCCAACTGTTAATCCTTCAAATGCGACGAATAAAGCGGTAACTTATAGTTCAAGTAATACAGCTGTTGCAACAGTAAACAGTTCAGGTTTGGTAACTGCTGTCACTGCAGGTTCTGCAACAATTACGGTTACAACTCAGGATGGGGCAAAAACAGCGACTTGTGCCGTTACGGTAAATGCATCAAATGTTGCGGTTACAAGTGTGAGTTTGAGTCCGAGTTCTGCATCATTATCAGTTGGTGGAACGCAGCAATTAACGCCAACAATTCTTCCTGCAAACGCAACAAACAAATCTGTAAATTATAGTTCAAGCAACACAGCTGTGGCAACTGTAAATAGTTCTGGTTTAGTAACTGCTGTTGCAAATGGAACAGCAACAATTACAGTTACAACTGTTGACGGAAACAAAACAAGTACATGTGCCGTAACAGTTTCAACTTCAACGGGAGGAAATTATTATACCATCAAAAACAGATGGACTGGCGCTTATTTATCTGATACCGGAGCAAATGTTGGTTATGGAACTACGGTTTCTGGTAACAGCTACAAATGGCAGAAAATAGCTATTGATGCCACGTATTTCGTTCTTAAAAATGTGGCAACTGGTGAACTAATGAATATTGAAAACCAAACCGGAACAGTTCAATCTAATATAACTGATACCACTTTCTGGAGCGCGCAATGGTCTAGCGATTATATCGACGGAACTTGGGTTCGCTTAAGAAACAGATGGCAGACTGGAAATATTATTCATGTTGAAAACCAAACGGGTTCTGCACAATACGGAAATTCGCAAGACGGATGGTACAGCGCGCAATGGCAATTAGAACCAACTACAGTTGGAACAGGAAAATCTGCCTTAACAATTAATGAAGTTTCAGAAACCGAAAAAGTAATTGGTATTTATCCAAATCCGGCAACGAATAATGAATTTCATGTTTTATTGCCAGAATTAGAAAATGGAGATTCTACTGCAATTTCAGTTTCAGACATGAACGGAAGAATGGTTTTATCTGAAAGACTTTCAACTTCAGGAAAAATCGATCACCGTTTAGCTTCGGGAATTTATATTGTAAATATTGTTTCTAAAGATTTTAAAGTGACTAAAAAACTAATCGTTAAATAATTCTGTTTTAGATTAAAACTTAAATGGCGTATGAGATTTTCATACGCCATTTTTTATTCTATTTTATTTTGCCACGAATTTCACAAATTCACACTAATTTTTTTTTGCCACAGATTAAAAGGATTTAAATGATTTTTTTAATCCTCATAATCCTTTTAATCTGTGGCAAAAAATTTTAAAATAAATTCGTGCTAATTCGTGAAATTCGTGGCAAACTTTATATTTACTCTCCCAACAATTCCATCAACTCCAAAGCTCTTTTAGTAGATTTTACATTTTCAAAAGTCAATAAAAGCCGCAAACCATTTGGAGTTTGTTTTTCTTTCATTGTGCAAAGATTACTGTGTGTCTGCACAAATTTTATCATTTTATGAAAACGCTTGGATTGGTAATAATCAGATTGTTGATCTGAAACGAAATAACCAATCATTTTTCCTTTTTTCATAACCAGTTTTTCAATACCAACGGCTGTTGCAATCCATTTGATGCGAATACTGTTCATCAACGCATTGGCACGCGGAGGCATTGGACCAAAACGGTCAATTAATTTATTTTGGAAAATAACCAGTTCTGTTTCATTTTTTACAGAACCCAATTCGTTATATAAACTCAAACGTTCTGTTACATTATTGATATATTCATCAGAAAACAACAATTCAAAATCAGTATCAATTTGTAAATCTTTTACGTATTCTTTTGTTTCAATATCGTTCTCTTCCGGATACAAGTCCTTGAATTCGTTTTCCTTCAATTCTTCGATGGCTTCATTCATAATTTTTTGGTACGTATCAAAACCAATTTCATTAATGAAACCGCTTTGTTCGCCTCCTAATAAATCTCCAGCACCACGAATTTCAAGATCCTTCATCGCAATATTGAAACCGCTTCCTAATTCGCTGAATTGTTCCAATGCCTGAATACGTTTTCTTGCATCTTCAGTCATTGAAGAATACGGCGGACAGATGAAATAACAAAATGCTTTTTTGTTGCTTCGTCCTACACGTCCTCGCATTTGATGTAAATCAGACAATCCAAAATTATTGGCGTTGTTGATGAAAATCGTGTTGGCATTTGGAACGTCCAAACCACTTTCGATAATTGTGGTTGCTACCAAAACATCAAAATCTCCATTCATAAAACCTAACATCAAATCCTCCAGTTTTGCGCCGTCCATTTGTCCGTGGCCAATCCCGACTCTCGCATTTGGAACCAAACGCTGAATCATTCCGGCCACTTCTTTTATATTTTCGATTCTATTATTGATAAAGAAAACTTGTCCGTTTCTTTGAATTTCATACGAAATTGCATCACGAATTATCTCTTCATTAAAACCAACAACATTCGTTTCAATCGGATATCTATTTGGCGGAGGCGTTGTAATTACAGATAAATCTCTTGCCGCCATTAACGAAAACTGAAGCGTTCTCGGAATTGGCGTCGCTGTTAATGTCAACGTATCAACATTGGCAGCAATGGTTTTTAATTTATCTTTTACGTTAACTCCAAACTTTTGTTCCTCATCAACAATCAATAAACCTAAGTCTTTAAAAACGACATTTTTATTTACTAATTGATGCGTTCCAATTACAATATCGAGTTTTCCTTCGGCTAAATCTTTTAAAGTCTGCGTTTTTTGTTTTGCCGTTCTAAATCGGTTTAAGTAACCAACAGAAACCGGCATATCTTTTAATCTTTCGGTAAAAGTTCTATAATGTTGATATGCTAAAATAGTCGTTGGAACCAAAACTGCGACTTGTTTACTGTTATCAACCGCTTTAAAAGCGGCACGAATTGCAACCTCCGTTTTTCCGAAACCAACATCACCGCAAACCAAACGATCCATTGGGCGATCGCTTTCCATGTCGGCTTTTACTTCTTGTGTCGATTTGGTTTGATCCGGTGTGTCTTCATAAATAAACGAACTTTCTAATTCGTTTTGAAGATAACTATCCGGCGCAAACTGAAAACCTTTCTCTAAACGACGTTTTGCATACAACTGAATCAAGTTGAAGGCAATATGTTTGACGCGCGCTTTGGTTTTTTGTTTTAAAATTTTCCAGGCGTTCGATCCTAATTTATAGATTTTCGGAGGCGTTCCGTCTTTTCCGTTGTATTTTGAAATTTTATGAAGCGAGTGAATGCTCACATAAACAATATCATTATCGGCATAAACCAGTTTTATAGCTTCCTGTGTTTTGCCTTCCACCTGAATTTTCTGCAAGCCGCCAAACTTTCCAATTCCGTGATCGATATGCGTTACATAATCGCCGACAGAAAGTGCGGTTAATTCTTTAAGCGTAATATTCTGCTTTTTAGAATATCCGTTTTTAATGTTGAATTTATGATAACGCTCAAAAATCTGGTGATCTGTATAAGCCGTTATTTGATTTTCTTCATCAATAAAACCTTGATATAAAGGCAATACAATGGTATTATATTGCTTTCTGATATTTTCAGAATTCGCTTCATCTAAAGATTCAAAAATATCATGAAAACGTTTCGCCTGCGTTTCATTCGAACAGAACAAATAATTTTTATATCCGTTAAAATGATTGTCGCTCAAATTATTCAGCAATAAATCAAATTGTTTGTTGAAAGATGGCTGAGGCTGAATATGAAATTCGAATTTTTTAGTCGTTTTAAAAATTGGTTTTGATGCCAATTCTACAATCGAAAAATCTAAAGCACGTTTGATAAACGAACTTTGGTTTAAAAATAATTGTTCCGGTGTGGCGTGTTTTATTTCTCCTGAAAGTTTTTCAAAAGCTTCTTCTGCCCTTGCAAATTGTTTGTCTAACTGACTAAAAAGTCCGTCGGTATTTTGAATAAATAATACCGTTTTCTCGGCAATATAATCTAAGAAACTTTCGCGGTTCTCCTGAAATATCTTGTTTTCGACATTCGGGATAATGGTGATTTTTTTATGTGTTTCGACAGATAACTGCGTTTCCACATCAAAACTTCTGATGCTGTCAACTTCATTTCCAAAGAATTCAATTCGATACGGATGATCGTTTGAAAAAGAAAAGACATCGACAATTCCCCCACGAACCGAAAATTCGCCGGGTTCGGTAATAAAATCGACTCTTTTAAATTCGTATTCAAACAAAACTTCGTTGATAAAATCAATCGAAATTTTATCGTTTAAAGCGACTTTTAAAGTGTTTTTGTCTAATTGCTGACGTGTAACGACTTTCTCAAAAAGTGCTTCGGGATACGTAACAATTATTGCCGGTTTCTTTCTTGAATTTATTCGGTTTAAAACCTCAGCACGAAGCAAAACATTGGCATTGTCTGTTTCATCAACTTGATACGGACGACGAAATGAAGCGGGATAAAACAAAACGTCCTGTTCGCCAATCATTTGCTCCAGGTCGTTTAGGTAATACGCCGCTTCTTCTTTGTTGTCTAAAACAATCAAAAAAGGCAGTTCTGTTTTCTTAAAAACAGAGCGTATTACAAAGGAAACTGCAGATCCAAGCAAACCCTGAAGGTGCATTTTTATCTGATTTCCTTCCAGTAAATTGGCTGCAATTTGCTCTGCTTTTGGCAAATTGTCGTATATCGTATATAAGGCGTTTTTACTCAACTCTTGGTAAATTTTGATCTAGTGGAGGCGCAGAACTCGGGATTGCGCGGGTTGTGTCTAACATTTTAAGGAAATCAGCTTCTCCTTCTTCTTTTGGAATTTTGGCTTTTTCGACAATTTTATCCATTTGTCTTTCTAACGAAACTAACTCCTTGTTTATTTCACCAATTAAAAAAGCAACTTTATCATCTGGAATTTGATTTAAATGAATAAATAAATCCATCATTTTGATTTTGGTAATCAAAATAGCAATTCTCGCTTTTATTTGCGGCTGATTAAATTGTGATGGGATATTATTATTTAAAGCTATTGCTTTTTTAGAAATCGCTGTTGATTTTTTTTGAAAAGCACCAATAGTTTTTCTCGGCTTGTCTCCTATTTCTTTTAGAAAATCACGCCACTCTGTCCAGGCTTTTACATTTTGTTCTGAAACCTCATTAATTGGTTCGTCTATAAAAATCCAGGCTTTATTGATATTGTTAAAGATTTTTTCTTTCTTCTTAGCTTCTTTTGCATTTTCGGCAAGACGCTTTTCATTCTCATTTTGACATGATTGAAGTACAAAAATCAAGAGTAAAAACAGCGCTATTTTATATTTCATTTGATAAAATGTTAGGGTGCAAAGTTACGAAGTAAATTTACAATTACGAATTGTGATTTATGTCAAGAAACTTTTAAAATTCATTTTATTTTTTGCCACAGATTTGCTTCGCCAGTTCGCTATCGCTCGGGTCACGGATTAAAATGATTTTTTTTAATTAAGTTTTGAGAAAATAATCTGTGAAATCTGTGGCAAAAACTCCTTTTGTACAAAGTTTTGAATAGAGAATAATCTAAAAAACAATCTTTATCCTTGTTAATTTTATAATTTAATGTTTGAAAAAACGTTGATATTTGCGAAAACGTTATATTTGCAACACTAAATCTAAATAAATGAATCCAAAAATATTAATCATTGGCGCTTGCGGTCAGATTGGAACTGAATTGACCCAAAAACTGCGTAAATTATACGGAACCGAAAATGTGATCGCTTCTGATATTCGAAAATTAAATACTGATGTCGTTAATTCAGGACCTTTTGAAGTGGTTAATGCTTTAGATTTTAATCAAATAGAACATTTGGTAGAAGTACATAAAATTACTGATGTTTATTTAATGGCAGCGCTTTTGTCTGCAACTGCAGAAAAAAATCCGGCTTTTGCATGGGATTTGAATATGAATTCACTTTTTCATGTTTTGAATCTGGCGAAAGCTAAAAAAATCCAAAAGATTTTCTGGCCTTCAAGTATTGCTGTTTTTGGACCGACTACTCCTAAAGAAAATACGCCGCAATATACTATTATGGAGCCTTCAACGGTTTACGGAATCAGCAAACAAGCAGGAGAAAGATGGTGCGAATATTATCATAATATTTATGGTGTTGATGTTCGCAGTATTCGTTATCCGGGTTTAATAAGCTGGTCTACTCCTCCGGGCGGCGGAACTACAGATTATGCGGTTGATATTTTTTATAAGGCTATTGCCGATAAAAAATACGAGTGCTTTTTATCATCTGAAACAAAAATGCCGATGATGTATATGGATGATGCGATTGAAGCAACTATCAATATTATGAAAGCTCCGGCAGAAGAAATTAAAATACATTCATCATACAATTTAGCGGCAATGAGTTTTACTCCAACCGAAATTGCTGCCGAAATCAAAAAACATATTCCTGAATTTGAAATTACTTATAATCCTGATTTCCGTCAAAAAATTGCGGACAGCTGGCCGGCAAGTATTGATGATTCTTCTGCAAGAGAAGACTGGAAATGGAATCATAAATTTGATCTTGAATCAATGACTAAAGATATGATTGATCATTTGAGTTAAGTCCAAAAATAAAAAAGATAAGTCTCGTTTAATTTTCAGAAATGAATTTTAAACGAGATTTTTTTATGTCTTATTTTGATTTTACACAATGTTATAAAAATTTATTTTCTGATTATTTCCTTACATTTGAATATATTAAACCCAACATTTTATACCCCAAAAAACCATTTTAATTTATGACAAATTCATTTCAGCCCATTCAGGAAGATAAAAGAACCGCTATTGTAGATATTTTACGGGGCTGGGCTTTATTAGGAGTTGCAATAGGAAATTATGTTGATTTTCGATACATCGGATTAGAGCGTTTTATCATGAAAAAAGGGATTTTTTCTGAGATTATCAGTTATTTCAATCTCTACTTTTTTTCTGCTAAATCCTGGACTTTGTTGAGCATTTTATTTGGTTACGGATTTGCTGTTCTTATTAATAATGTTGCCGAAAAAGGTAAAAATCCTGTTTCGTTTTTTTGCTGGAGAATGTTTATTCTATTTCTTTTTGCTTTTATAAATTCTGCTTTTTGGCTGGGCGATATCTTAAAAGATTATGCTTTTTTAGGTTTATTACTTTTGTTCTTTTACAGAAGTTCTCCAAAAACAATTTTAATAACATCTGGAATTCTTTTATTAACTGTTCCGTTTCTTACTGCTTATATTAATTCGATAAAACAAACATTACCAGATGTACAGTCTACTGCTAAATACTTAAAATTATTTTATTCTGATAATTGGCTGGATGTATTTCAATTTAATTTACTGGGAACTTATTATCAGGAAATGATTAATCTTGCTTATGCTGTTACGGTTCATGTTGTGATGTTTGCGCTTATGCTTTTAGGTTTTTACGCTCAAAAAATTAACTTTTTTAATCGTTTACCAGAATTTAAAAAACTATTAAAAAGAGCATTTTTAATTACATTGATTCTAGCCATAATTTCAGGTGTTCTTTTTCAAATTGCCATTAAGCAGAAAATAATTTTCACGGTTTTTCATCCTATTTTTTGGATCATAATAAATACCATGTTCTGTATTTCGTCTGGAATTTGTTTATTATATACCAGCGGAAAACTGAAAACCATTTTCAGCTATTTTAGAGTAAGCGGTAAAATGACGCTGACCAATTATTTAATGCAAAATATTATTGCGTGTTTTCTTTTCTCCGGAATTGGTTTCAAAATTTACAATACGCTGCCGTATTGGTTTTACTTTTTCTTAGCTGTTTTTGTTTTTACAATTCAGTTGTTCATAAGCAAATGGTGGCTTTCAAAATTCAATTATGGCCCGGTTGAATGGTTATGGAGGGTTTTAAGTTACAGAAAAATGTTTCCTTTAAAAAGGACTGTCCAAAACGACATTGTAACTGACATAAAGCCTGTTTTATAGGTTTATTACTAAATAAAAAAGCCCTTAAAAAATTAATTTTAAGGGCTTTTTTTATTTTATCAGGTAAATTATTTCACTTCAAAAACATTATTTGCAGGTTTTACATCAGCCATTAATCCACTTGGATCAATCGTGATTTTTTTGATTGCTGTTTTGCTCTTGTCAATTGTAAAACTGTAGTTTGACATTGCCCAAGCCCAGTCCTCAACAACTGTTCTTTTTTCGTTCGGGTTTGGATTTGGTTTAATGAAATTCATCATTCTTAAAGGAATGTAGAAGTTTTCAGAAGTTCCGTCTGTATACTCTATTTTTAAATCGATTGGCATTGGCATTCTTCCAATTCTTTCTAAAGTAATTGTTGTTTTTCCTGAATTATCTGCAACGTCTTTAATTCCGTAATCAATTGTATTAGTAGTTTGTGCCCAATCGATTAAATACCAATCTAACTCTGCTCCAGAAACTCTCTCTGCAGTTCTTTTGATATCGTTTGGAGTTGGATGTTTGAACTTAAAGTCGTTGAAATATCTTTTTAAAGTGGCATCCAGATTTTCTTTTCCAATTACATATTCTAATTGTGCCAAAAAGATACATCCTTTAACATAAGATGAAATACTGTAAGGACGGTTTTCATCGTAACGATCTCCGTGCGTTGTCTGCGGCTGTTCTTTTCCAGAATTAACTAAACTGTAATATGCTGCATAAGTTCCTTTAAACGGATTTGCTTCTTTTTTATCTCCTTTTAATTCATTCAAAGCACTGTCTTCAATGTAAGTTGTAAAACCTTCATCCATCCAAGGGTGTTTTGATTCGTTTGAAGCTAAGATATGCTGGAACCAAGAGTGTCCTAATTCGTGAGTTGCAGTTCCCAGAATTCCTTCAAGAGTTCCGTTTCCTAACATCAAAGTACACATTGCGTATTCCATTCCGCCGTCTCCGCCCTGAATAAAAGAGTATTGTTTGTATGGATATGCTCCAACTCTATGGTTGTAATAATCCATTACTTTTACCATTAATGGTTCTAACTGTTTCCAGTTTGCAGTTGTTTTTTCATTGTTTTTGTAGAAGAAATGCAAATCGACATCGTTTGGTCCTTTTACAATATCATGTGTGTATTCTTTATCTGCTGCCCAAGTAAAATCATGCACATTTGGCGCAATAAAATGCCATGTTAATGTTTTTGCTTTTTTTGGATAAACAACTGTTACGCCAGCATCTTCGTAACCGTGGCCAATTGTGTTTTTGCCTTGTAAATATCCTGAACCTCCAATTGTATAGTCTTTATCGATTGTAATTTTTACATCAAAATTACCCCAAACACCGTGAAATTCTCTTGCAATGTATGGATCTGCGTGCCATCCTTCAAAATCAAATTCGGCTAATTTTGGGTACCATTGTGACATTGAAAGTTCAACCCCTTCAGAATTGTTTCTTCCAGAACGACGAATTTGTACTGGAACCTGACCATCAAAACCTAATGTAAAAATGGTTTTTGAATTTGGCAAAATCGGTTTTGGTAAAATCACTTCTAAAACAGTTCCTGAAACTCTTGTTTGAGCTGAAATTCCATCTTGTTTGAAATCAGAAATTTTTAAATACCCAATTTCGTTTGGCTTCAAAGGTTCAATACGGCTTTGTTTTACTTCTTTTCCGTCAGCAGTTTTTACTTTATTTACCATTCTTCCGTCTGGATCTTTGATAAAATGAAGACGAGCGTCCATTTCACTTCCCGGCTGAAAAGCATTTGGGAATAAATGATAAAACACTTTTCTTAAGGTATCAGGAGAATTATTGGTATAAACCAATTCTTGTTTTCCCTTGTACTGATAGTTTTTTACATCCATTGAAACCTCCATTTTATAGTCGGCATGCTGCTGCCAATATGGGGCGCTTTGGGCAAAAGAAGCGTTTAAACCTAAGCTCAAAAAAGAAAGTAAAATAATTTTTCGCATGTTAATTTTAATAATGAAAATGGAAGAGCTGCGGCTCTTCCATTGGATTAGTATTCTGTATATTGTTTATTTCTTCGACATTTTTTCAGCCATTAATAAAGCGTTATAAGCATTTACCATTTTTGCTGTTTTTGATGATTCTGCAGAAGAAACCGCTGTTGGTTTTTGATCTGGATTTTCGCTTTCGCCAAGAACCACTTTTTCAGGAAGCGCAACTCCAGAATCCATTAAAATATGTTTTACCTGAGATGCTTTTAATTTTGGATAATAAGAACGAATCAATGCTGCAACACCTGCCGCATTTGGAGACGCCATTGAAGTTCCCTGTAAGTATTTGTATTTGTTGTTTGGAACAGTTGCATAAATTTCTTCACCCGGAGCAAAAACGTCTACATTTATTTTTCCAAAGTTTGAAAATCCTGCCACAACAGTTTCTCCATATTGTTTGTTAATAGCTCCAATTGTAATTACGTTATCTGCAAATTCTTTGATATTGTCCTGCGAATCGTTTGGATAATTAATATTTTTTGTTTCGTCGATATTGTAACCATCGTTACCCGCTGCGTGAACAATTAAAACATCTTTTTTTGCTGCATATTTAATAGCATCGTAAACCCATTGTTTGTGCGGAGAAAAACTTTTTCCGAAACTTCCGTTGATTACTTTTGCACCATTGTCAACCGCATAACGAATTGCAAGAGCGATATCTTTATCGTATTCGTCTCCATCAGGAACTGCTCTTACCGTTAAGATTTCAACATTGTTTGCTACTCCGTCGCCGCCTAAATTATTACCGCGAACCTGCGCAATGATTCCGGCAACGTGAGTTCCGTGAAGTGCTTTTTCTTTATCCGGACCAAAAACAATATTATTCCCATAACGTTTGTCTTTAATATCTTCAGGATTATCACCTACCACTTTTCTTCCGTCAAATTCTTTGTTTAAGTTGTAGTTTAACTGATCGTAAACTTGTTCTCTGTATTCTTCAAAATCAGCTTCAGGATCAAAAGTTGGACCTGCGTTTGTGAAAACTTGAGTCATGATCATTTTACTTCTTGCCACTTTTGGATCTGTAGAAGTAATTGCTGCTAAGTCTTCAACTTTATATGTTGTTTTATTAAGCTCTTTTTTGATTGTAGCATGAACATCAAGTAAAAAATCTACTTGCTCTTTGTCCTTTAAAACTTCTTCGTATTTTTTTGTATACTGCTCTAAGGCTTGTTTATATTCTGCAGAACCATCATCTTTCTTTTTAATGATACGGGTCATTTCAAGATTTTCGGCAACAGCATTTCCAAGGAAATTCCATCCGTGAACATCATCAATGAATCCATTTTTATCATCGTCGATTCCGTTTCCTGGAATTTCTTTTGGATTAGTCCAAATCATTCCTTTAAGGTCTTCGTGCTCAATATCAACACCAGAATCTACAATTCCTACAATAACTTTTTTACCTGTTTTTCCCTGAAGTAATTCGGCGTAAGCCTTATCAACACTCATTCCCGGAATAGAATCTTTTATTAAATCAAGATGACTCCATCTTTTTAATTCATTTTCACTGACCGGAGCTTTTTTTACAACTGCTAAAGGCGCTGTAATAAATTCTTTAGAAGTTGAAACTTGCGCTTGTAAAGTTGCGCTGCAACCTGCTAAAACAAGTAATGCAAAAGCAGATAATTTGAGAGGTTTTATATGACTCATGTATCTAGAATATAATTGTAAAAGTTAAAAGTGGGGTCTAAATTATGCTTTTTTGTTACAAAAAGCTAACTGTTAACACTGTGTTATGAAATTATAGAGAATTTTATGAATGTTAATATATATTATTCATAAAAATATCCTCACAAGTAAAAACGTCTTTTAATCTCACTCCTTTTTCAGTATGCTCAACAGTTATAATTTGATTGTGGGCATCGTGTTCCAAAAACAAATAGTAATTATTATCTGCGGCTGCATTTAAAAATTTAGCTTTTTCTGGCATTGTTAATAATGGTCTTGTGTCGTAACCCATAACATACGGAAGCGGGAGATGTCCTGCTGTAGCCAATAAATCGGCACAAAAAACTATGGTTTTATCCTGATATTGAATATGCGGAATCATTTGTTTTTCGGTATGACCATCTGCATAGAAAATTCCGAAACCTAATTCATTTGAGAAACCAAAATCGCTTTCGGGTCTTTCAATAAAATTCAATTGTCCGCTTTCCTGCATTGGGATAATATTTTCTTTGAGAAAAGAAGCTTTTTCGCGAGGATTAGGTTTTGTTGCCCAATTCCAGTGATTTTCATTTGTCCAGAATTTTGCATTTTTAAAAGCAGGCTCATAAAAAGTTTTATCAGAATTCCATTGAACACTTCCTCCGCAATGGTCAAAATGCAAATGCGTCATAAAAACATCTGTAATATCATCTCGGTGAAAACCATATTTTGCCAATGATTTATCAATAGAATGTGATCCCCAAAGTGAATAATATCCAAAGAATTTCTCCGATTGCTTATCGCCCATTCCGGTGTCAACCAAAATGAGGCGGTTTCCATCTTCAATAAGTAAACAGCGCGCTGCAATATCAATAAGGTTATTTTCGTCGGCCGGATTGGTTTTATTCCAAATAGTTTTAGGAACAACGCCAAACATAGCGCCGCCATCTAATTTAAAATTTCCGGATTCTATAGGGTAAAGTTTCATGAGTTTAAATTTAATAAGAAAACAAAGCTAGGAAATCCAAATTCCTTTTGCTAGGCATTCTTAAAATAATGTTTCTCTCACGATATACATTGCCCACAGATTTAACCGATCTAACGGATTTCCACTGTGTTTTTATTTTTAGCTACGCATCTAATTAAATGATTCTGTGTAAACCTGTTAGATCAGTTAAATCAGTGGGCTAAAAAAATACTTTTATTCCAAAGTAATTGAAGCGCTTCCCATTATTTCTTGTTTGTCGAAGAAGTTGACAAAGTAAGTTCCTTTTTTAAATTGATTTTCGTCAGAATTTAAAATTCCGTATACATTTAAAGACTTTCCCTGAAAATCGGCAGCCACAATAAAACTATAAACCAAAGCCTTATCGTTACCAAATTCTATTAATTTATTTTCGCCCAAAACAGTATTTTTTTGGTCTAAAACCTGAATATAAAACACTCTTTTTCCTGTTTTAGCAACCGCATTTCCGTTAACCGAAAAACTTACTTTTAGTTTATTAGTGTTTTTTGCTCTATCTGTTTCCTGCTCTTTTCCCGATTTTTTTTCACGAAGAGCAATTACTTTAAAGTTATTTAAAACCAGTTTAGAAGCATCTTTTATTGTCGATTCTAACTTTTTTTGCTTTAAGATTAAAGTATCATTTTCTGCCTTTTGCTTATACATTACAACATTTTGAGATTCAATTTCAGTAAGCAGGCTTTTATTTTGAGATTTTAGATTTTTTATTTCTGCAACTTTAGAGGCTAATGCTGTCTGCATATCTGAAAGCTGTTTTCTAAAAATTTGAATTTGAGTATTCGAAGGATTTTCAGATGCTTTTATAATTTCCATTAAATTTTCGACATTCTTTTTTTCAAATGCCAATTGCTGTGAAAGAACCGTTTTTTCTAAAATTGCAACATCATATTCTAATTTCAAAACATTCAAAGAGTCAAGAATACTTTTTTGAGCAGTGTATTCCTTATTGTTATTGACAATTTTAATTTTTTTATTGCTTGCTTCTTCCTTGTCTGCCTCGTCTTTTAGTTCTTTACTAAATATATAAAAAGTAGCACCTATTCCAAAAATAAAGAATATTGCTAAAAGTGCCCTGATCCATTCGTTTGTGTAATTTTTCTTCATCATTCATCACAATTTATTACAAAAATACTATTAAATTATTCGATAGAACAAGTAGAAATACGGTTTTTTATCTTATTTACAATAACTTAAAACACACTAAATCAGTATTTTACAAAATCATCTGACTTTTCGTTCAAAAACAAAATCCCTTGTAAAATAAAAGTCACTCAATAAAGGGCTTTTATGCAAAAATAACTTCTGTCTATTTTAACATTTGTTATAATAATGTGAACCGTTATGGAAAAAGGTTTTTAAGTCGTATCTTTGCAGATAATTTCATTTGAACATTGAAATTAGCGTTTAAATTTTATGTAATAATTTGATTACTATTTAAATGCAGATTAAAATGATCTTTAAAAACAAATACCATAAACAATGATAAAGGTTTCTGATACAGCCAAAAAGAAAATCATCGATTTGATGACAGATGATGGTTTTGACGCCGCAAACGACTACGTAAGAGTAGGCGTAAAAAGTGGTGGATGCTCTGGTTTGTCTTATGATTTAAAGTTTGATAAAACCAAAGGCGATGATGATAAAGTATTCGTAGACAATGATATACAAATTGCAGTTGAAAAAAAATCATTTCTATATTTAGCCGGAACTATTTTAGAATTTTCTGGCGGATTAAACGGAAAAGGATTCGTTTTCAATAATCCAAATGCAAGCAGAACTTGTGGCTGCGGCGAATCATTCTCTCTTTAGTCAAAAGCCAAAAGTCATAAAGACTAAATTGACTTCAAACTTTGGACTTTAAAACTATTAGACAATAAAAAAACAATGAGCAAATACACAGAAGACGATTTAAAAATCGAACTCGAAACCAAAGAATATGAATACGGATTTTATACTAATATAGAATCTGACACTTTCCCTATTGGCTTAAACGAAGAAATTGTAAGAGCTATTTCGCTTAAAAAAGAAGAACCGGAATGGATGACCGAATGGCGCATCGAGGCTTTTCGAGCGTGGAAAGAAATGATTGAGCCAGAATGGGCAAACGTACGTTATGAAAAACCCGATTTTCAGGCAATTTCTTATTATTCGGCTCCAAAACAAGTAGATCCTAACAAAACTTTGGATGATGTTGATCCGGAATTATTAGAGATGTACAAAAAGCTTGGAATTTCTGTCGATGAACAAAAAATGATGAACAATGTCGCTATGGATATTGTTGTCGATTCAGTTTCTGTAGCAACAACTTTCAAAAAAACATTGGGAGAAAAAGGAATTATTTTCTGTCCAATTTCTGAAGCTATCAAAGAACATCCGGAATTAGTTCGTAAATATTTAGGAACTGTTGTACCTCAAAAAGACAACTTCTATGCAGCATTAAACTCAGCTGTTTTCTCTGACGGAAGTTTCTGCTATATTCCAAAAGGCGTCCGCTGCCCAATGGAACTTTCAACTTATTTCAGAATCAATCAGGCAGGAACCGGACAATTTGAAAGAACTCTTGTTATTGCAGATGAAGGAAGTTATGTTTCTTATCTTGAAGGATGTACAGCTCCTAGCCGTGATGAAAACCAATTACACGCTGCTGTGGTTGAATTAATCGCCCTTGACGATGCTGAAATTAAATATTCTACCGTTCAAAACTGGTTCCCTGGAAACAAAGAAGGAAAAGGCGGGGTTTACAACTTCGTAACCAAAAGAGGTTTATGCGAAACAAACGCTAAAATTTCTTGGACACAAGTTGAAACTGGTTCTGCTGTAACTTGGAAATATCCTTCTTGTGTACTTAAAGGAGACAATTCAGTAGGAGAATTTTATTCTATCGCTGTTACCAATAATTATCAACAAGCTGATACGGGAACAAAAATGATCCATTTAGGAAAAAATACTAAATCGACTATTATTTCTAAAGGTATTTCGGCTGGTAAATCACAAAACAGTTACCGTGGATTAGTGCAAATTAGCCCAAGAGCTGAAAACGCAAGAAACTTTTCACAATGTGATTCTCTTTTAATGGGGAACAATTGCGGCGCGCATACTTTCCCTTATATCGAAAGTAAAAATCCATCAGCAAAAATAGAGCACGAAGCAACTACAAGTAAAATTGGAGAAGATCAGGTTTTTTATTGCAACCAAAGAGGTATCCCAACTGAAAAAGCGATTGCCTTAATTGTAAATGGTTTCAGTAAAGATGTATTGAACAAACTTCCAATGGAATTTGCGGTTGAAGCTCAAAAATTATTAGAGATTTCTTTAGAAGGTTCTGTAGGATAATCAAAAGCAATTATTATGGACATCATCTTAAAAAATGTAAAGAAGAAAGATTTTCCGGTTTTAAAATCGTTGGCAAAATCTCTTGGTTTTGAAATTATTGAAGAAAAAGAAAAGCCATATAATCCTGAATTTGTAAAAGAGATTCTTAATGCTGAGAAAAGTATTGAAGAAGGAAAAGGAGTTAAAATAAAAGTTGAAGATTTGTGGAAATAATTTATTCTGAAAAGGCACAAAAAGACATTCTTTTTTGGAAGAAATCTGGAAACAAATCAATAATGAAAAAGATTACAAGTTTAATTGAAGATATTTTGCTTCATCCATACGAAGGACTTGGAAAACCAGAACAATTAAAATATGAATTATCTGGAAGATGGTCAAGGAGAATTGATAAGGAGCATAGAATTATTTACAGAATAACAGAAGAAAACAATATAGAAATACTAAATATTCTTTCATTGAAAGGGCATTACGAATAAGTATTAATGGAAAATAAAAAAGTCATCATTTTAGGTTCTTCCAGAAAAAATGGAAATACAACAAGAATTGTAGATGAAATCGCTAAAGAATACAATATTGATGTAGTAAATCTAAGTGATTATAATATTTCGTATTATGATTACGAAAGCAAAAATATAGAAGATGATTTTTTGCCTTTGATTAAAAGAATTATCGAAAATCATGACACTTTCATTTTTGCAACGCCCATTTATTGGTACAATATGAGCGGAATCATGAAGGTCTTTTTTGATCGGTTTTCAGATTTAATCCGAATTGAAAAAGAAACCGGAAGAAAACTTAGAGGAAAGAAAATTGGCGTGATATCAAATTCACACGATAATGAAATCGAAGAAAGTTTCTACATTCCGTTTAAAAAAACAGCCGATTATTTAGGCATGGAATATTTAGGACACGCGCATTTTAATGCCAATATCCTAAACCAACAAACAAAAATAGAATTGACATTTATATAAAATAAAAAAAAACAATGTTATCAATAAAAAACCTTCACGCCGGAATTGGTGATAAAGAAATCCTTAAAGGAATTAACATAGAAGTTAAAGCTGGCGAAGTACACGCTATCATGGGACCAAATGGTTCTGGAAAAAGTACACTTTCGGCTGTAATTGCCGGAAACGAAAACTACGAAGTTACTGACGGAGAAGTTTTCCTTGACGGAGAAGATCTTGCTGATCTTGCTCCTGAAGAAAGAGCACATAAAGGTGTTTTTCTTTCGTTTCAATATCCTGTAGAAATTCCTGGAGTTAGCGTTACTAACTTTATGAAAACGGCGATTAACGAAACTCGTAAAGCAAACGGACAAGAAGAAATGCCGGCAAACGAAATGTTGAAAGTAATTCGTGAGAAATCTGAATTATTAGAAATTGATCGTAAATTTTTATCTCGTTCCCTAAACGAAGGGTTTTCTGGAGGAGAGAAAAAAAGAAATGAGATTTTTCAAATGGCAATGTTAGAGCCAAAATTAGCTATCCTAGACGAAACAGATTCTGGTCTTGATATCGACGCTTTAAGAATTGTTGCAAATGGTGTAAACAAATTAAAAAGCGATAAAAACGCAATCATTGTTATCACACACTACCAACGTTTGTTAGATTATATCGTTCCTGATTTCGTTCACGTTCTTTACAACGGAAGAATTGTAAAATCTGGCGGAAAAGAATTGGCTTACGAATTAGAAGAAAAAGGATACGACTGGATCAAAGCAGAAAATTAATTTGTTTCAGGTTTCATGTTTTTTTAGTTTCAAGTTGAATTACATTTTGTAAGTTTAAACTTAAAATTATTAAAATAGAAATAATGGCGACAATAACTCGATTTGAAGATTTAGAAATTTGGAAAGAAGCTCGACGATTAGCAAAAGAAATTCATCTTATTGCAGTTCATACAGAATTAAGATCAGATCTCAGATTTAAAAATCAAATAAAAGATTCTTCGGGTTCAGTAATGGATAATATTGCTGAAGGATTTGAAAGAGATGGAAATTTAGAGTTTCGACAATTTCTATCTATCGCAAAAGGTTCGGCCGGAGAAACGAGATCTCAATTATATCGGGTTTTTGATTTTGAATATATTTCAGAACAAAAATTCGAAGTTTTAAAAAAAGATTATGAAAATTTAAGCGGTAAAATAAAAAACTTTATCTCTTATCTAAATAAAAAAGATTTCAAGGGGAATAAGTTTCAATAGGCAAACCTGAAACTTGAAACCTGAAACACCGAAGGAAACAAAAACAAAATGGATTTAAAAGAAAAATTAGTATCGTCTTTTATGGCTTTTGAAGAGCGTGTCGATGTACATTCAGATTTACATGACATACGCACAAATGCTTTAAAAAACTTCGAAAATAAAGGTTTCCCAACCAAAAAAGAAGAAGCTTGGAAATATACATCGCTAAATGCCATCTTAAAAAATGACTTTACGGTTTTTCCAAAGGAAGAAAATGCAATCGAATTTAATCAGGTAAAAAAATACTTTTTACACGAAATAGATACTTATAAATTAGTATTTGTTGACGGTGTTTTTAGTTCACATTTATCTTCTACAACGCATGACGGAATTGATGTTTGCTTAATGTCATCGGCATTGACCAAACCAAAATATAAAATGATTATTGATACCTATTTTAATCAAATTGCAAGTAAAGATGACAGCTTGACGTCATTGAATACTGCATTTGCGATTGAAGGTGCTTTTATCAATATTCCGAAGAAAAAAGTAGCTGATAAACCAATTGAAATTATGTATTTCTCAACTGGAAATGAAGCTGCATTAATGGTTCAGCCAAGAAATTTGGTTATTGTGGGTGAAAATTCACATGTTCAAATTATCGAGCGTCACCAAAGTTTGAATGAAAACCCTGTTTTAACCAATTCAGTTACAGAGATTTTTGCTCAAAAACGTGCAATTGTTGACTATTATAAAATTCAAAACGATAATAGCGAAGCGAATTTAGTTGACAACACTTATGTTTCTCAACAGCAAGAAAGCCATGTTTATGTACACACTTTCTCATTTGGAGGAAATCTGACACGTAATAACTTGAACTTTTATCATTTTGGCGAAAGATTGACAAGTACGTTAAACGGAATTTCAATTCTAAATGATAAACAACACGTTGACCATTACACTCTGGTAAACCACGCAACACCAAACTGCGAAAGTTTTCAAGATTATAAAGGAATTTTCTCTGATCGTTCGACAGGAGTTTTCAACGGAAAAGTTTTGGTAGAAAAAGAAGCTCAAAAAACAAATGCTTTCCAAAAAAGCAACAATATTTTATTGAGTGATAAAGCGACTATCAACGCAAAACCACAATTAGAGATTTTTGCAGATGACGTAAAATGTTCTCACGGTTGTACTGTTGGACAGCTTGATGAAACAGCAATGTTCTACATGCAGTCTCGTGGAATTCCTCAAAAAGAAGCTAAAGCTTTATTGATGTACGCATTCTCAAATGCCGTTATCGAAAGCATCAAAATACCAGAATTAAAACAAAGAATTACTAAAATCATTGCCATGAAATTAGGCGTGAATTTAGGATTTGATTTGTAAAAAAGTTCTATTTATAAAATTCAAAAACCGATAAGCTTAAAAAGTTTATCGGTTTTTGAATTTATCTTTTTTCATTTGACCAATATGCAAATGACTGAGGTGGTGTTAAGTTATAATCAGCCTTTAAACATTTCGGTTCTTCAAATTTATTTTTATTTTTTATTTGAATGGCAAAACCTTGTTGTCTGTTTTCGAAATATTCATAAAAATAATCTTCTGTTATACCTGAATATTCTTTGGTTTTATCCCAAAGTTCTTTAAGATCTAGATTAAATATTTTCTCAATTTCAAATTCTCCAATTACTTTTTGTACTGGTGAAGAAGCATAAACCAGAACCGAAGTTACATTTTGGTTTTTAAAAATAGCTTTTCTGAATTCAAATTTTTTAGTCCCATCAAATATCTTATTTGCAAATTGGGGTTTTATTGATAGTACTACTTTCATAAGTTAAAATATTTATTGATTTAGCCATCTTAAAAATGGAATAACGTATTTTTTAATAATTGCAAATATCGTGTTTTTAAAAATCCTTTCTAATCATTTTTCATTAATATGCATATTTTAAAAGTTTATCAAATTGCTCCACACTTATTTTAGAGAATCCTCTTGGTACGTTCTCATAACTTGAAACAATTCCATTATTAACCAGCCATTCAAGGTTAGGTCTTTTTCTAAATGAATATGTGTAAAGAAAATTCACTACAAATGGTCTATTAGCTTTATTGTAATTCCAATGTTCAGATAATTCTTGATTTGTAAATACACTCCTTTTTCTACATAAAGAAATAAATTCTTTCTCATTCTCAATTTCTAAAATTGAAGATTCAACTATTCCTAATGTCGTGGCAACTCCTTTATATTTCCCACCTGTCATATAAAAAACAATTACATCTCCTGCTTTCAAATTTTTCAAATAAGAACGAGAAATATATACTTTACTCAAAGCATTTCTGTGTGGATAATTCTCAATAAAATCCTTTGGTGACTGATTATTTAAAATAGAATCCGGGAATAGTTCAGTATGGTATTCTGGATAAATTGGAACCAAAAATATATTTTGTTTTCTTGAAAAAAAAGGAAAAGTTAACTTAGGATTATCAGTATTAATTAATTCTTTATTAAAAGATCTCACATAAACTTGTTCGTCTCCATTTTGAGTTGTTTTAATTCCAAAATGATAAAAGCCCCATACTTTTAGAAGTTCGATTAATCTTTCTTGTTCTTCTCTTTTATCAAAAATAGTAACATAGATTTCATCAACTCTACTTTGTAAAGCATTATCAAAAATTATTTTTAGAAATCTCTCTCCAATTTTATAACCATTTGCTGTTACTTTAAAAGTTCCAATTTTCAACCTTTTTTTCTTTTCAAAAACTGGGTTAATTTCAGCATAATTTTCATTTATCCCCTCTGTTTTTATAAACAAAAATGCAGTTAAATTACCTTCACTAAAACATACATAACATGTGTCATCAGATTTCTTATTAAACCAATTATTAAATTCAACATAATCTTCTCTGAAAGTATCAAAAAATTCATCTTTAATATCTACATCGCCAAAATCAACTCTTTTAACAGCTAAAACTTTATAATCAATTAATTCAGGATTTTCAGAAATAACTTTTTCTAAAAAAGTTTGAATTCGAAATACTTTATCTGAAATCCCCAGTAAATTTGCCTTAGTATGAATCTTTTTATCTTCGGAAATTAATATATCAACTCTTCCTTCATAAACTTCATTTAGAATTTGTGTGTCATTAATATCATTTTCTTGATTATCTACTCTCTTACTTATTTTTAGAATTTCCTCACCTAACGGAGCTTGATGTTTAAGTAAATTGTAACTCTCAATTTTGACACTCATAGTATGGAGAGCTTTTGGATCTTTATATCTTTCTAATTCTTCAACAGTCAAAGGGTGAATATATTTTGAATATTTAAGATTATCTATCCACTTGAAAAGTTGACCAATTTCTGGTTTGTATATTTTATTTGCTTCTCTATGAATAATAATATTTGTGTCTAACAAAACTTTCATCACCTAATGATATTTAATAACTGTTCATAATTATTATCCTTAATCTCGATATATGGAACAGAATACTTTCTCGAAAGATATTTTGCACATTCAATTTCTAAATTCTGTAATTCGTTCAAAACTTGGGTGCAATATTTTTTACTATCACGATTTTCCAGTCTTTTAGCTATTTTTTCTACATCATCTATAACAATTGAAATCACCCTTGGATTAAGAACATCAAAAGTTTCTTCATCAATTTTACAGGGAACATTCAATGAATTCAATAAACAAAAATGCCCATCAAGTAAATACTTTTTATCCCTATACATTAAATTATTTAATCCAAAAATTAATTTTTCTTGTGTAGAGGAAATATTTTCAACTAACTTATTATCAGAAGGACTGATTTCACTCCATTTTAAAACTTCACTTGCGGTTATGTGTATAACATCACTCTTAGATGCTATTTCTTTACAAATAGTTCCTTTTCCAACTCCATGAATACCACCAATGAAAAATATATTTTTAAACGATTCCATTAATATTTTTTTAGCAAGGTATAAAAAAGAATGAAATGTATTACAAATTTATTTCTTCACACTATCAATTACCCCCATCAAAAACCCATTAAAATCAAATCCAGGTTCGTCTTCTCTCACTCCCATTCTAACAATTACCATATCCAAAGACGGAATAATTGCCACCATTTGACCTTGATATCCACTGCAATAAAACATATCACGAGGAACATCTGGAAATTTCCCTCCGGCATTTAACCAAAATTGCGCTCCATATTTTCCTTCCGAAGTATTAGTTGGAGTTGCTGTATATTTTACCCAGCTTTCATCTAGAATTTGTTCTCCGTTCCAATTTCCTTTATGCAGATATAATAATCCAAATTTTGACCAATCTCTTGGCGTTGCCCATCCGTAAGATGAACCTACGAAAGTTCCTGACATATCTTGCTCAACAATCATTGAGTTCATTCCAATTTTATCGATTACAGCGCTGTACCAAAAATCAAGATATTCTTGCTGCGTTTTAAATTGGCTTCTTAAAATTCGGGAAAGAAGATTTGTTGTTCCAGATGAATAATTCCAATGTGTGTTTGGCTTAAATTGGGCAGGTTTATCCATTTGTACTTTTCCCATATCTTCGGCCTGAAAAAGCATTTGTGTAGCATCGCAAATCGTACTGTAATTTTCTTCCCATTCTAAACCAGAATTCATATGAAGCAAATCATTAATCGTAATAATTTTACGATCGTCATTTTGCCATTCTTTAACTGGAGCAGGTTTATAAATATCAATTTTTCCTTGTTTAGCCAAAACTCCAAAAGCAGAACTTGTAATACTTTTTGTCATCGACCAGCCTAAAATTTTGCTGTCTTTATTAAAACCAGTATCATATTTTTCGGCAATTAATTTGTCTTTATATAATACAACAACAGCACGGGTTCTTTTTGTTCTTCCACCGTTTTTATCAAAAGCATTTTCAACTGCACTTTTTAATTTCGTGTAATCAACATTCGCGAAAGCAGAATCTTTTGGCTCATTATTTCCGTATGGAAAAGGAAGATTGTTTTCTAATTTTGTTCTTTTTGGAAGTAAATACGGTTTTGAAACATCAAAATCATCATTAATCAAAATCGCACCTAAGCCTTCGCGATAAATTGCTTTTCTTTCTTTCAAACCATAAACGGTTGAAGTGGCAAACTTTCCGGTTTCGTCAATTGAATTTTTAGCCAGATCAATCATATCGATATCATTGTCTGTTTTTTGGATTAAATCTAACGGACGATGGTCAATAAAATGTCCAGATGCAACACTTTTGGCCGAAAAACCAGAAATTAAATCCAGTTTTGGATAAGTTGTAAATCCGAAATACAAAAAAGCGAGAACCACTAGAAGCAAAAGTACTTTAAGAAATTTTTTCATGATGATGTCAGTATTTTTATTGCAATATAAATAATTTATGTTCACGATTTTAGAACTCAAATCATAAATCTGATTCGGATAATTCAGAAAACTTAATTGATTTTTACGGAATCAGCATTTACCCCTTGTAACAATGACATCATAAAAGGAAATTATAGAATTGCTATATAAACAAATTTAGTTTTAGTACTTTTGTAAATAGATTTTTTCTAAATAAGACATGCTAGATATTCAAAAAATAAGAGCTGATTTTCCGATACTTTCACAAACTGTAAACGGAAAACCTTTAGTATATTTCGACAACGGAGCTACTTCGCAAAAACCACAAGTTGTAATTGATGCAGAAGTAAAATATTATCAGGAAATTAATGCCAATATTCACCGCGGCGTTCACACTTTAAGCCAATTAGCGACTGATGCTTACGAGATTTCGCGTGGTAAAGTAAAAGAACATATTAATGCAAAACATGCTCACGAAGTGCTTTTTACTTCGGGAACTACGCACGGAATCAACTTAGTAACAAATGGTTTTGCTTCTATTTTAAAACCTGGTGACGAAGTAATGGTTTCTTCATTAGAACATCACAGTAATATTGTGCCTTGGCAGATGTTATGCGAAAGAACGGGAGCCACTTTGAAAGTTATTCCTATTAATCAAAACGGAGAATTAATTCTGGAAGATTTTGATTCTTTGCTTTCAGAAAAAACAAAAGTGGTTACGGTTAATCATATTTCAAATGCACTCGGAATTATTAATCCGATAAAATATATCATTGATAAAGCTCACGCTGTTGGCGCTGCAGTTTTAATTGATGGAGCGCAGGCTGTTCCGCATTTAAAACCAAATGTTCAGGAATTAGATTGTGATTTTTATGCTTTTTCAGGACATAAAATGTGTGGTCCAACCGGAACCGGAATTCTTTATGGAAAAGAAGAATGGTTAAATAAACTTCCTCCTTATCAAGGCGGTGGTGAAATGATTAAAGAAGTTACTTTCGAGAAAACAACTTACGCAGATCTTCCTCATAAATTTGAAGCCGGAACACCCAATATTGCTGGCGGAATTGTTTTAGGAACTGCAATTGATTATTTAAACAGTGTTGGTTTTGAAAATATTCACGAATATGAAACTGAACTTTTAGATTACGCTACAAAACGTTTATCTGAAATTGAAGGTTTAAGAATCTACGGGACAGGAAAAAATAAAGCTTCTGTGATCTCGTTTAATATTGATGGAATTCATCCGTATGATATTGGTTCTATTATCGACAAATTAGGAATTGCAGTTAGAACCGGACATCATTGTGCTCAGCCTATTATGAATTTCTTCTGTATTCCGGGAACGATTCGCGCTTCTTTTTCATTTTATAATACCAAAGAAGAAATTGACCAAATGGTCGATGCCGTTAAAAAGGCACAAACAATGCTAAGCTAACATCTATTTTTATGAGAATAATATCTTTATTGCTTTTAACGCTTTTTATTGCTACCGGCTGCTGCAGTCAAAAAAAGACAAACATGGCTACAACTCAAATTGAATATTCTGCAATGTCAAGAGGATATTTCAAAAAGATTGTAGTTCAAAATCAGACTGTTTATGTTACAAACGGTAGAGATCAACAACCAATTGAAAGTAAAATTGACGATGCTAAATGGAACAAAATTGTTGCTGAATTTTCAAAAGTAGATTTAAACAAACTTTCGGCATTAAAAGCACCAACTGAAAAACGTTTTTATGACGGTGCTGCGATTGGAAATTTAAAAATAACTCAAGATCAAAAAACATACGAAACAGCAGGTTTCGACAATGGTTTTCCCCCTAAGGAAATTGAAAAACTGGTAAATTTACTGGTTGATTTTGCTAAAGAATAATTATGACAATTAAAGAAATACAAAACGAAATAATAGACGAATTTTCGATGTTCGACGACTGGATGCAGCGTTATGAATATATTATCGAACTGGGAAAAAGTCTTCCGTTAATTAAAGAAGAATACAAAACCGACGAGAATTTAATCAAAGGGTGTCAGTCAAAAGTCTGGCTTCAAGGCGAGCAAAACGATGATAAAATTGTTTTTACGGCAGACAGTGACGCTATTTTGACTAAAGGAATAATTGCTATTTTAATTCGCGCTTTCTCTAATCAAAAGGCATCAGACATTATAAGTGCTGATACTGAATTTATAGACGAAATTGGATTAAAAGAACATTTATCTGCAACACGCGCCAATGGTTTGGTTTCGATGATAAAAAACATCAAAATGTACGCTTTGGCCTTTGATGCAAAAAACAAAAATTAAAAAATTTTAAACCATTAAGGCATTAAGATTCATAAAGTACTAAGCTTAATTTTCTTGATAGTTCGAAGAGAATTAAGCATACTGCAAAACTTAATTTTCTTAATATCTTAATGGTAAAAACAAAAAATAAAAATGGAACAAGAAATAGACACAAACGAATTAGGAGAATCAATCGTAAAAGTTTTAAAAGGAATTTACGATCCTGAGATTCCTGTAGATATTTATGAGTTAGGATTAATCTACGACGTAATGGTTAATACAGATTACGAAGTAAAAATCCTGATGACATTAACATCTCCAAACTGCCCGGTTGCAGAAAGCTTACCAAGAGAAGTTGAAGAGAAAGTAAAAACAATCGAATACATCAAAGATGTTGATGTTGAGATCACTTTCGATCCGCCTTGGAGTAAAGATTTAATGAGCGAAGAAGCAAAATTAGAATTAGGAATGCTTTAAAAAATAGTCATAAAGTTGAAAGTCATAAAGTCAAAAGTTAGGACTTTATGACTTTCGACCTTCGACTTTAAGACTTATAGAATGGAAGAAATCATCAATAAAGTTGCCAATAGTGCTTTAGAAGTTTTTGATTTGGAGGATTATTATCCAAAAGGAATGCGTGTGCAGATTGACATTTCGCAATGGCTTTTGGAAGGATTTTTATTGAAAGAAAAAGACTTTAGAGAACACCTTAAAAATCATGATTGGTCACAATACCAAGATCAATATATCGCTGTACATTGCAGTACAGATGCAATAGTTCCCGCTTGGGCATTAATTTTAGTAAGCGTTCATTTAGCTCCTTTTGCTAAAAAAGTAGTAAACGGAACTATTGAGGATCTGGATTCAAGTTTATACGAAGAAATTTTAAGCAAAATCGATTATTCGGCATACAAAAATAAGCCGGTTATTGTAAAAGGCTGTTCAAAGAAACCAGTTCCTATGCGTGCTTATATTTTAGCAACAACTTATTTACAGCCCTTTGCCCGCAGTATTATGTATGGCGAAGCTTGTTCTGCTGTGCCTTTATACAAAGAATCTAAGAAATAACCTTCATTTTAAAGTAATATTCCCTTAACCTTCGGTTGTATTTTAGTATATTTGTTAATATACACTTAAACTAAACAACTATGAGAAAGCTGACGTTATTACTATTTATCTTAGCGAACTTTACTTTTGTTCAGGCCCAAAATTCAGAAAAAGAACTAATTCAGAATACCGAAAAAGCGGTAAGAAAAATAAACGATACAATTGAGGACGAAGGATGGAAAGCAAAAGGAACAGTTTCTCTTTTATTAAACCAATCCAGCTTCAATAACTGGATCGCAGGTGGTGAGGATAGTTTCTCTGGGACTTTAGGAATAAACTATGATTTCAATTACAAAAAAGACGATGTAACCTGGGACAATAAAATCCTTGCTTCTTACGGACTCTTACAAACTAAAAACACCGATTTCGGAAAAAAGACTGATGATCGTTTAGAGTTTAATTCAATCGTTGGTAAAAGAGCTTTTGGTGAGTGGTATTACTCTTACTTTCTAAACTTTAGAACTCAATTTACAACGGGTTATATTTATGGTCAGGATGCCAACGGAAAAGAAATCCGAACAGAAAACACCAAATTCATGTCTCCGGGTTATCTAACTACAGGTCCTGGTATTTATTGGTCTAAAGATGAACATTTAAAAATAAATTTTGCGCCGTTAACTTCAAAATTCACTTTTGTAGATGGTGCTTATACTTCCGGCATTGATCAAAACACAGGATTACCATATGTTGATGGAGCTTATTTTGGCGTAGATGCTAATAAAACGATGCGTTACGAGTTAGGTTTTTATGCTTCTGTTTATTACAAATTGGCCATTATGACTAACGTTACCGCAGAAAACACATTGAATCTTTATTCTAATTATCTGGAAGATCCTCAAAACGTAGATATCAATTACTCTTTAAATATCATCATGAAAGTAAACAAGTACTTATCGGCAAATTTAGCCTTCCAGGCTATTTATGACGACAATGCTTTTCAAGGTCTTCAAACTAGAGAAGTATTTGGTTTAGGAGTTAATTTTGGGTTTTAATAATCAGCAACCCCGTGAAAGGCTTCTTTTCTAAAGGTGTCGAATTCGACATCTTAAACATCAATTTTCATTGAACATCTTATAAAAAAACGGCTTTTGATTTATTTCAAAAGCCGTTTATATTTTTATTTACTTATTAAATGATTTAGGTTTTATTCGAACGATTTTATCGTCTTTCATAATAACTAATTCAGTATTTGATTTCTTTTTGAACTCAATTAATTTATCATAAACCAAATCCATCGCATCTAAAATTTTAGTTTGAGTTGCCGATCTTTTATATGTTTTCATTATAAATTCCTTTTAGTTTATCATACTTAATTTCATTGATTATATCAATTTCGCTTTCCAGCATTTTTTCTGCCAATAATTCAGGTTTCCCAAATGAATTATCAAAGATCATAACTTCATCAACTATTGGCAAATATATATTAAATAAGTTTAATATTCCATTAATGTATCTTCGCTTAATAACATCTGTTTCTATATTATGTCCCCCTTCTGTAACTCTAGTTTTTACTCTTTCAATCGCAAGTTCAACATCTTGCAACCAAAAAAATAAAAGAATTACTTTATAACCTTTTTCTTGAGCTAAAGTAATTTTAGATTTATAACTTTTAGTGGCTAGTGTTGTTTCAAAAGCAAATATTGTATTAGTATCTAATAACTCATTTATTCTATGAAGCATTATTCTACCAGCCTCAAAAGCTACTTTTTCAGGTTGAAATGGAGAGAGACCTTTAGCAATTTCATCTGCATTTACAAATTCTTTACAGTTTAAAATTTCAGGGAGTATTGTAAAAGAAGCCGTAGTTTTACCTGCTCCATTGCATCCTGAAATTATATATAAATTCTTACTCATTTAAACAAAGATATGAAATATCAATTTTTACCAAATCTTATTTTAGAGATATTTAATAAAGTTTTTATAATCTTCCTGTTTATTCATTATATAAAAAACGGCTTTTGAAATAAATCAAAAGCCGTTTCTATTTTTATTCCTCTTCCTTTTCAACCGCGTCCTTATAATCAGGATACAAAAACTTATTATATGGAAATCTTGTTATGTGAATCTGACGAACAGCTTCATAAACCGTTTCTCTAAATTCCTCAAAATTTTCTTTTTGAGTTGCCGAAATAAACAAGGCGTTATCTTCTCCTACATTACTCATCCAAGTCTGTTTCCATTCCTCAAGCGTCCAGTGTTTTCTGGTTCTTTCGGTAATCAAATCATCTTCGTCAATCGTTAGATGTTTGTAAGCGTCGATTTTATTGAAAACCATAATGGTTGGTTTATCATTGCTCTTAATTTCCTGCAAGGTCTGATTTACAGATTCTATATGATCTTCAAAATCAGGATGCGAAATATCTACAACGTGCAAAAGTAAATCGGCTTCACGAACCTCATCAAGTGTACTTTTAAAAGAGTCTACTAATTGAGTTGGCAGTTTTCGTATAAATCCAACCGTGTCTGAAAGCAAAAATGGAAGGTTTTTAATAACTACTTTTCGAACTGTTGTATCTAATGTTGCAAATAATTTATTCTCAACAAAAACATCACTTTTTCCAATAGCATTCATCAAAGTCGACTTTCCAACGTTTGTATATCCAACCAGCGCCACACGAACCATTGCGCCGCGATTGCTTCTTTGGATACTCATTTGTTTGTCGATTGTCTTGATTTTGTCTTTCAACAACGAAATTCGGTCACGTACAATACGCCTATCTGTTTCGATCTCTGTTTCACCGGGACCACGCATACCAATTCCCCCTTTTTGACGCTCAAGGTGTGTCCATAAACCAGAAAGTCTTGGCAGTAAATAAATACACTGCGCCAATTCTACTTGCGTTCTTGCATACGAAGTTTCAGCTCTTTGCGCAAAAATATCCAGAATCAAATTGGTTCTGTCAAGGATTTTGCAATCTATAATTCGTGAAATATTTTTTTGCTGTGATGGTGATAATTCATCATCAAAAATTAAAGTCGATATTCCGTTTTCTTTTACAAAAAGATTGATTTCATCTATTTTACCCGTTCCCACAAAAGTCTTCGGATTCGGACGTTCCATTTTTTGCGAAAAGCGTTTAATAACTTCACCTCCTGCGGTAAAAGTTAAAAACTCTAATTCATCTAAATATTCATTAAGTTTTTCCTCACTTTGATTTTGAGTTATAATACCAACAATAGCTGTTTTCTCAAAATTTATAACTTCTTTTTCTAACATATCTTAAAATAAGCTACAAATTTAATCATTTGTATACTACTACAATTATAGAATTACGTTTTTAAATATTATTTAAAATGATAAACCATCTAAAAATCATGTTTTACAAAGTATTTCTTTAATAAAACTCGATTTTTAAATGGCTTAAAAAGGATTCAAAAACTATTTATTCGTAGATAAAAGTTTTCTCTGTTTTTACAATTCCATTTTCTTCGATTTGAGAGCATGAAATTGGAAAATTTAATTTGTTGTATTTGTATTTTCGGCTTACCGCAACTAAAGCTGTAGACGAAGGACTAAAATTCATTTCGTTATTGTATGAAATCGACTCAAAAGTAAATTCGTCTTCATGATATGAAATCATGGGTACAATTACTTTATAATTATCTCCAAAAAGGCTTTGAACAATTAACTGATCTACCGATTTTTTATCATCGTAAGTATACGTTTTAGAGATTTTATCTCCAACTAATCCTTTATGTTTCGATACATTATCGTTTACATAAACATACTCGATTTTACCAATAATGGCCTTGTTTCTATCACGTGATGTGCGTCTAACGATAGTACCATTTTCAATGATATATTCAATATCTTCAACTAAATTTTGGTGATTTGTACTTTTTTTAGTCGTTACTTTTACTCTTGCTCCTTCATAAACAAACGATACAACTTTTGTAATATAATCAGGTCCTTCCTGATATTTTTTTACAAATTTTGTAATGTTGTTATCAGCATCATAAGTGTAATTGATAACTTCTTTCCAGTCGCTTCCAACTTTATCTTTAACAGACATATCCAGTAAACCCTTTTTGTTATAAAAAAAGTTTTGAATAACATCCGAAGTTGTTATTGTTTGAAGTTTACCATCCTTAAAAACCATTGTTTTATTAACAATTTCACCGTCTTTAGAGTTTTGGTAATTTGTTTTTACAATGTTGATCTGCTTCAATTTAACGTTTTCCTGACTCTGTATCAAGAATGGAAACACCATCATCAGGATGGCAATAAAGTAGGTTTTCATTTTGTTTTTGTATTGATTTGGGATGACCAAAATACAAAATTCTGTCAAAATTTGACAATTTAAAATTTAAAAAAACCGAAACGCAATTTTAGAAAATTAGAAATCAACAACTTATATAAATACAATTCTTATTTCTCACCAAAAATTTTCACATCATCAACCATAAATGCACCATTTAGTGTTTTATCTTTTCCTGAACCTACGTACCTAAAGGCAATATTTATATTTCCTGAATAAGCAGATAAATCTATTCCGCCAGAACTTATAAACTCGCGAGAAGGAGTTAAAAGCGTAGGAACTTTTGCTTCTAATCTCGTCCATTTTGCCTTGGTTACACTTGAACCGTCAAAGTTTGTTGAGACATACACTTCGAGTGTATTTAATTGCGAATCGACTTTTAAATCATGCTGTGCGCTTCTAAAAGAAAGAACTGAATTTTTATAACCCGTTAAATTAATTTTAGGAGAAACCAGCCAGGCAATATTTTCTGCCGCTGTTGTACTTGTGGTATTAAATTCTGCATAACCATTTCCCGCATAAACCATGCTTTTCCACAGCTTTGTCGCTTTTTCTACAATGTTACTCCAACCCGGAAGTGCAAAATTGACATTGTTTTTAACGGATTGAAAATCCTCTGCAAAAAATGGAACACTTCTTTTTCCGTTCATAACCACATCTTCTTCTGAACGAACCATTAATTGATAATCTGTACCAAACTTAGTTAGAATTCCTCTAACTTTCCCACTTTCTTCCGGCACAAAATGATCTGCAAATTTTGCATAACTGCTTGTTCTAAAAATAATTTGATTTCCGGTTTTATCGCGCAGGTTCCAGTTTGTCGATCCTCCAATATTATTTGATTCTTCAAAGTAATGACGCCCCAATGCAGCTTCTGTAAATTCAACATCATTAAGTTCAATTAATGTATTTAATTTACTATCTGATAGTGCCTGTTCTATAGAAAGGGATTCAACCAGCTGATTTTCATCAATGATAGTACACGAAGCATTTAAAACATTTTTATATTCATTTTGAGAAATCCTTCCTATTGTTGGATCGCCGGCGTTGTTAACATATAAGCTGCCAATTCGTAATCCTCCATAATATAAATCTGTAAACTGATTTTTAAGTTTTACATATACTTTATTTCCAAGTCGATAATCAATATAAGTATTTGAAGCATCAACAGGAACACTAAAACCAATTGCAGGATTTTTTTCATTGGCTTTTGTCTGAAGTGAAATAGATTTAAAAAAGTTCCCTCCTTCATCGCTCGAAACAACATAAGCTTCTATAATATCATCATACAAATATTGCTTAGCTGTATTGCTTGAAAGTTCATAAACTTTTTCGACCGTTTTGTTTACTTTAAAATCAGGCTGAGTACAGGCTAATTTTGGATTTGCTATTTCTGTACTGCAGCTGCAAATAAATAATAATGATGACGCTAAAAATGTATTTAAAATTATATTTTTCATGATAGATAAGTGAATGTCGATTTATAAACCGATTGTAAGATTTAAAAAATAAGTTCGTCCGTAACCGTAATAATATTTTGGTCCAAATGATGGTGTCCCGCTTGAAATATCTTGGTTCAAGGCTCTAAAATTTGCATTTCGAGCCTGCTCAAAACCACCAGTTTTATAAACTAAACCTAATGCATTATTAACACTGGCAAAAAGTCCGATATACTTTTTATGAACCCGCCAGGATTTTCCTCCGTTGATATTTAATAAGGTTATGGGATCAAATTTTTCTTGTTGTAATAATTCATTTCCTCTTTCGGATGTTGCCTCGGGAAAAGGAAATCCATTTGCCGGATTAATGTAAAATTGTGATGTTCTGGAAATGGGCGAAACATCAATGTAGTTATCGGTTAAATAATTAATATTGGCTCCAATCCACCAATATTTAGGGTCTCGATATTCTAAACCTAATGAAAGTGCATTTTGAGGAGTTCCGGCTTGTTTGTAATTTTTAAGATAGGCTTTACCAAAATTAAAAGTAGTCTGCGCTCCGTCTTTTACTGCGTTTGCATCGTTTGTAATCGACACATTTGGATTACTGTTGTAAATATAATTTCCGTAAGCAGCTGATAAAGTTGTTTTAAAAGTTGAGGAAATCTGATATTCAAAACTCAATTCTGCTCCTGTATTTTTCTTGTCCAACTGAGTTAAAGTCTGACTCACAAAAGCATCTGTTGCATCATAACCAGCTCCGTTATCAAAAATTCCTTCGGCATAGAAAAAGGAAGTTTTCGATGTGTTTTTTATTAGAGTATAAAAAGCTGTTAAACGTAATTTCAACTTTGGCGAACGATAAACATAATTAGCTTCGGCACTTGTAATGTTTTCACTTTCAATTCCATTAACTATATTATTATTTAAGCGCGAATTTGAAAATGTATTTCGAAGTGAAGGCGCTCTGGTTAAGTGTGCACCATTAAAAAACAACCATTGTTTTCCCGAAATTTTATAGGTGAAACCTCCTTTAAAACCAAAGTTTTCAAAATTTATCTTTTCGCTTTTTCCTAATGAAGTTGTGGGGTAAATTCCATTTTGGTACAATCCTTCTCTTTGATAATCAGAAACGGAATAGGACTGCGCCAAATAAAATTCTGTTTTATTATAGGAGAATTTAAACTGTGTAAAAGCATTAATTGTATTGGCTAAGAAATTATAGTTGTAGCCATAAATATCTCCTTTTACGACTTGTCTGTTTGGATTTTGCAAATCAGACTGTGAAAGGTCGCCTTTATAAAATGGATCAATATCGTCAAAATATTTCCCGCCAAGAAGATCTAGTAAATATTGAAAATTATGCGATTTTAAATTCTGATACGTAATTCCTCCATCAAAGGAAATATTTGGCGTTAACTGCGTGTTTAAGTTCGAATTGACGGCAAAAGTTTTATCATCTGTTCTATCTTCGTATAAAACATAATGGCTTTTTGCAGGTTCATAACCGTTTTCCCCTGGTTTTTGATTAGCGAGATAAATGGCATTCCAGTCTATTTGTGAATTTGCCAAAAATGTGAGTTTACTTTTTTCAGCATTTTCATAATCCGGCGTAAATGCTCCTGAGAATTCACCTTTGTCTTTTCCATAAAGCGAACTGAAATAACTCGGCATTTTTCTATAATAAACCGGATCTGGACTGTCGGCGTTTTGATAATCGATATTGCTGTTTCCCACTTTCCCAAACTGATACATTACGCCAGAATTCAGGTTTGTTTTTTCATCAATTTTGAAATAATGATTCAGCATGAACAAAGGTTCTTCAACCGTTTTTAATCTTGCATTTCGCTTTTTATCGTTCTGAAATCCCCAATACGAATTGTATTTTTCACCCATTAAACTGGTTACTTCATTAGTATTTGGAGAATTTTTTCCGCGGGAATTGGGTGTGTAAAATCCGGTAAAATTGATTGAATGTTTCTTGTTTAATTTCTTCTCAACACTCATAAAAAAAGAATCGGCATTGAAATTTGTTCCTTCAAAATAACCTTCGTCTGCCCATCTTTTTCCTGCAGAAACTACATAAGCCCAGCCGTCAATATCCATTCCCGAAGCATAAGTTCCAATTCCACGCAAACTGTAGGTTGTATTACTTCCTGAAAAGGTTAACTGTGCTCCTTTGCGATATAAAGAAGCGCGGGTAAAAATTTGCTGTGTTCCTAAAACACCGCCAAAAGTATAATTTGAAGCGGCCGTTCCAACCGAAAATTCCTGATTACGAAGCACATTATTTAGTCCGCCCCAGTTGTTCCATTGCGGTCTGCCATCGTAGATTTTATTCATGGTCATTCCGTTGAGCATCATGGTTCCATTTTCGCTATCTAAACCACGAACTCTAAATCGGGCTTGACCCCAATTAAATGCCGATGCCTGCATAAAAGCATCTTTTGAAGATTGCAAAAGTCCTGAAGTCATTTCGGATGAACTATTATCATCAGACAAATCACTTTCTAATAAAGTGATCAAAGCGGCGGGAACTTCATCTGAATAAATATCTTCTAATTGCAATACTCCAAGATATATAATCTGACCAAAATTAGAATGAATTTTGAGTAGTAAATCTTTGCAGTCCTGACTATGAATCAAAAGCAGTTGTTCTCCTTCAATAGGAGAAGTTAATTCAAACTTCCCTCTTTTAGAAGTAAGCTTTGTTATAGTAGAATTTTGAATACTTACTACAACATTCTCCAGAGGATTTTGCGTTTTAGCATCGACAACAATTCCTCTAAAAACTGTTTCCTGTGCAAAGGCAAAACTAAAAGACCATAAAACAAAAAAGAGCGCGTATTTTTTTACCATTAAAAATTCCAATTTACTTTGAAAATTGTTTTCGGATATTAATCCTATTCAAAAGATAAATTGGTTTTTGGAAAGAGTCTTGTTGGTAAGACAAGCAAACTCTGGGATCAAATGTAGAAAAAAAGAATTCTAAAAAAGAAATAAATTCTTACAAAAATAATTTATTTCACAAAGAAGTTAAAAAAAACACGGCGCAAATCAGCCTAATCCGTTAAATCTGTGGGCAATAAAAAATTAAGCAGAAGTTCTGATTTTAGAAACCATAAAAGCAATCAGAACACCAAAAACTCCAATAAAAGCAAAAGAAAACTCTAATCCGAAGTTTTGAGCAATGTGACCAATTACCGGCGGTCCCATTAAAAAGCCTAAAAAGCTTACGCTAGAAACTATTGTTAAAGCTTCTCCCGGAGGAACTGTTGGATTTTTTCCAGCCATACTATAAACGGTTGGAACAATAGTCGCAACTCCTAAACCAACTGCCATAAAAGCAATGGTACACGGAACAATATAGGGAAGGAAAACTGCTGTAAAAAGTCCGGCAGAAATCATAACGCCGCTTATCTGCATGACACGCTCACGGCCAAATTTATTGATTAAGCCGTCGCCTAGAAATCTTCCGCCCGCCATCATAATCATGAAAGATGTATATCCTAAAATTACTAATGGACCTGGTGCTTTTACTACATCTTTAAAATAAACTCCGCTCCAGTCAAACATTACACCTTCGCTCGCCATGCTGCAAAAACCAATTACACCAAGCCAGATTAAGGCGCTGTCTGGTTTTACAAAGATTTTTCTTTTCTCTGTATTGTGTTTGATTTTTTCTTTGGCACGAATTAAAAATTTAAAATTAAAAGCGACCATTAATAACACAACACCGCCAACAATCAGGAAATGATGTAATGGCGTTAAGTTTAAAGCCAGCATTCCTAAACCAACTAATGCACCTGTAAATCCGGCGAAACTCCACATTCCGTGAAAAGACGACATGATTGTTTTTTTGAAAAGTACTTCGGTATAAACGCCTTGTGTATTTACGGCTATGTTAGCTAAATTTCCAAATAAGCCAAATAAAAATAAACCAACCGATAATTGTAAACCAGTTGTAGCTAAACCTAAATTGGCCAAACACAAAACATACATTATTAGGGAAAAAACTAAAATACGATGGCTCCCGAATTTGGTGACCATTTTTCCCGAAAAAGGCATGATAATTAATTGTCCCATTGGCAGGGAGAAAAGTATAGAACCTAAATCGCCTTCGGTTAAATGAAGGGCTGTTTTTATATCCGGAATTCTACTCGCCCAGGTTGCAAAACTTAATCCCATTCCGAAATAAAACATTCCAACGGCAAAACGAATTCTGTTTAGATATGAAGCTTTTGCTTCTCTAAAAACTTTCTTGATTTTTCCTTTAGTCTGAAAAAGTTGTAATGGATTAAAATTTATCAAAATCGATGCGTTTTGGGATTATATTATAAAAGTACAAAAAACCTGTGTATTTACTTAAAGGTACAAATTGTTCGATTATTTACAACGTTATTGTTTATAAATTAGTGGGTTTTGCCCACAGATTTTTACATTTTTTGCCCGCAGATTTTACGGATTAAACGGGTTTACACTGATGTTATTTTATTTTCACGCATAAAAAAAGACGCACTGCTGTGCGTCTCTACAATATATATTATGTTTTATTTATACAGTCTTAAAAAATTAAATCAGTGTAAACCCGTTTAATCCGTAAAACCCGTGGGCTATAAATTAATTACAGTACGCTGCGCACTGCTGGCAATTGCAGCTTCGATGATCTGCATAACTTTTACGCCATCTTGAGCGGTAACAGGTTCTGCAATATTATTTGTTATGGAATTGAAAACACCATCAAAAAAGGAGAAGTAATTTCCTTGAAGTGTCGGCACTTTTTCACGAATTACTTTTCCGTCAATCTCTGTATGCAGAATTCCTTGTAAATCATCCGGTTCTTTTCCCCAAGATTCCAGACTTGGTTTTTTACCAATTTTTAATTCGTCTTCCTGAATGTCTCCGCGAGGTTTTAAAAAAGAACCTTTTTTTCCGTGAATGGTATACGCCGGATTGGCTTCTCTCACAAAGAAACCTGCTTTTAAACGGACTCTAAAATCGTCGTAAATCAATAATAAATCGAACCAATCATCGACTAAAGAGTTTTCTCTCGTGATTCTGACATCTCCAAAAACCGACTTTGGAGAACCAAATAAACAAATGGCCTGATCTATAATATGCGGACCTAAATCTTTTAAAACTCCGGCTCCGTCATTGGCAGTTTCTTTATGTGCTTTCGGGCTTAATAATGGATTGTATCTGTCAAAATGAAATTCGGCTTCTACTATATCACCTAAAAGTCCTTCGCTAACTATTTTTTGAATGGTTTTGAAATCGCTGTCCCATCTTCTGTTTTGAAAAACGGCTAATTTTAATCCTTTTTCGTGAGCAATTTTAGCTAATTCTTCGGCTTCGGCTACAGTTGTGGTAAATGCTTTTTCGACCACAGCATGTTTTCCTGCTAAAAGTACTTTTTTAGCGTATTCATAATGCGTTCCTACAGGCGTGTTTACAATTACCAAGTCAACATCATCAGCTAATAAATCGTCGATTGAGGGATAACTTTTTACGTATGGATAATCTTCCTGAATTAGTTTTTTGCTTCTTTCCCAAGATCCTAATAATTCAAAACCCGGATGAATATCTAAAAAAGGTGCGTGAAAAACCTTTCCCGACATTCCGTATGATAATAGTGCTGTTTTTATTTTTTTCATTTTGTATGTTTTTTTGCCACAGATTAATGTGATTAAAAAGGATTTTTTGTTTGCCACGAATTTCACTAATTTACACAAATCAGTGCGTTTAGAAAAGCTTTAAAATTCGTGATAATTCGTGAAATTCGTGGCAAAAAACTAAAAATAAAAATTTAAAGTTTTGCTCGTTCGTATTGTTTTGGCCATTGAATATCGCTGTCTAATTCTTTGGCGAAATCTAAAGGTAAATTTGGATTTCTTAATGATTCTCTGGCAAACAAAATTAAATCGGCCTGATTGTTTTTCAAAATTTCTTCGGCTTGTTTTGCTTCGGTAATTAAACCGACTGCGCCTGTCAAAATATTCGCTTCTTTTTTAACTTTTTCTGAGAAAGAAACCTGATAACCCGGACCAATCGCAATTTTTTGATGCGACACTAATCCGCCAGACGAAACATCAATTAAATCTACTCCTTTTTCTTTTAATATTTTTGAAAGCTGTACCGATTCTTCAGGATTCCATCCGTTTTCTGCCCAGTCTGTAGCTGAGATTCTAACTATTAAAGGCAAATCTGAAGGCCATTCGGTTTGAACTGCTTCTACAATTTCCAATGTAAAACGGATTCGGTTTTCAAAACTTCCTCCATATTCATCGGTTCTTACGTTTGTCAAAGGCGATAAAAACTGATGTAGTAAATAACCGTGTGCGGCATGAATTTCTACAACTTTATATCCTGCTTTGACAACTCTTTTTGTTGCTGTTTTAAAATCAGAAATTACTTTTTGGATTCCGTTTTGGTCTAAAGCTTCGGGAAGAAAAGGTTCACCGTCGTGATACGGAATCGCGCTTGCCGAAACTGTCTGCCATCCGCCTTGAGCGAAATCTAATTTTTTATTTCCTTCCCACGGAGAAGAAACGCTTGCTTTTCTTCCGGCATGCGCCAGCTGAATTCCGGGAACAGCGTTTTGAGAAACGATAAATTCGTTGATTTGTTTTAGCTTTTCGATGTGTTCGTCTTTCCAGATTCCTAAATCGGCAGGAGAAATTCTGGCTTCGGGAGAAACTGCTGTCGCTTCCTGAATAATTAATCCGGCGCCTCCGCTTGCACGGCTTCCTAAATGAACCAGATGCCAGTCGTTTGCAAAGCCGTCAATGGCCGAATATTGGCACATTGGCGAAATAACAATTCTATTTTTTAAGGTGATGTTTTTTAAAGTTAGGGGAGAAAATAATTGTGAAGCCATGTTTGTAACTTTTAATGGTTTTGTGCTACCAATTGAAAATAGCAGTCGTTTAAAAAGTAAAGTTACAGCATCTTGTTAAAACGAGAAATTGAAATGTTTATTAATTAACAAACATTTAAAACCTTATGTATTATATTGCGCTTTTAAATTAAAATAGAAACGCTACTTTTGTGCGTTAAATACGAACTAAAAATACAAAATGGATATAGTTATCAAACTCTCTCAATTTCTATTGAGTTTATCTTTACTTATTATTCTTCACGAATTAGGGCACTTTATTCCTGCCAAATTGTTTAAAACGAGAGTTGAAAAATTTTACTTATTTTTTGATGTTAAATATTCGCTGTTAAAAAAGAAAATTGGCGAAACAGAATACGGAATTGGATGGTTACCGCTTGGAGGTTATGTAAAAATCTCTGGTATGATCGACGAGAGTATGGACAAGGAGCAAATGGCTCAGCCTGCACAGCCTTGGGAATTTCGTTCTAAACCGGCTTGGCAGCGTTTAATTATAATGCTTGGCGGTGTTACGGTAAATTTTATCCTGGCGTTTATTATATATATAGGAATGGCTTTTGCTTACGGCGATACGTATGTGGCAAATGCTGATTTAAAAGACGGAGTTTTTATCGAAAATCCTGCAATGCTTAAAGCGGGTTTTAGAACTGGAGATAAAATCATTTCGATTGATGGTAAAACGGTTGAAAATTTTGACAGTGACATGAATATGAATGTTATCATGTCGAAACATGTTTTGATTGAAAGAGATGGAAAACAACAGACTATTACTATTCCGAATGATTTTGTTGACCAATTATCTAAATATGAGAAAGGTTTATTAATTGGTATCAGAATGCCTTTTGTTGTGGGTAAAATTTCTGAAGAATCTGAAAATACTTCTTTAAAACCAAAAGATATCATTGTAAGCCTGAATAATCAAAAGATAAAATATTTTGATGAGGCAAAAGCTGTTTTAGAGGCTAACAAAGGAAAAACAATTCCTGCTGTTGTTTTACGTGATTTAAAAGAAACTCCAGTTACGGTTAAGGTTTCTAAACTAGGAAAATTAGGAATTGGTGTTGGCGGTTTAGGTATCGAATCTTTAGAGAAATTAGGTTACTATAAAGTAAGTACTAAAGAATATAGTTTCTTTGAATCTATTCCAGTTGGAATTCAAAAAGGAAAAGATCAATTAGTAGGTTACGGAAAACAACTGAAAATGATTTTTAATCCTGAAACAAAAGCTTACAAACAAGTGGGTGGTTTTGCAGCGATTTACAACATTTTTCCGAGTTTTTGGAGCTGGGAAACCTTCTGGTCAATCACGGCTTTATTGTCAATTATGCTTGGAGTTATGAATTTATTGCCAATTCCGGCTCTTGATGGCGGACATGTGATGTTTTTATTGTATGAAATTATCAGCGGTAAAAAACCAAGCGATAAATTCCTTGAAAACGCCCAAATGGTTGGCTTTGTACTACTTATAGCACTGCTTTTGTTCGCAAATGGAAATGACATTTATAAGGCAATTATTAAGTAAAAAAATATTTTTAGAAAAAGAGTTAAAATATTTTTGAGAAACTAAAAAATCGATTATATTTGCACTCGCTAAAAAGAGCAACAACTTCCTCCTTAGCTCAGTTGGTTAGAGCATCTGACTGTTAATCAGAGGGTCCTTGGTTCGAGCCCAAGAGGGGGAGCAACTTTTTTTAGCAAACATATTTACCTTTAAGGTGATTCCTCCTTAGCTCAGTTGGTTAGAGCATCTGACTGTTAATCAGAGGGTCCTTGGTTCGAGCCCAAGAGGGGGAGCTTAAAAAAAGACGATCATTTGATCGTCTTTTTTTGTTTATACTCGTTTGTCATTTCAAACATAGCCCGTGGTTTCAACCACGGGAAACATGATACAAATCATAATAAATGCATTGTCCAAATATTGGCGTTCCTGCGGTTGAAACCGCAGGCTATGTTTTATTATATTGTGCAAAACCTTTATTATGATTTAATTTCTTGTTGTTTTTAAGTTTGATGTCTTTTCAGGAATAATAATTTCGGGGACTTATATTATATTCGCCGGCTCAAATTTAATTTTAACCAAAATGGATTATTTAACTACTTACTGGCAGATTTTTATTCTGTTACTTATTGTTTTTATCATATACACCCTTTATAAATTAGGTAAATCAGGATTGTCTGCAGATAAAAAACTTATTTGGTGTGTTCTCATTTTAATTTTTCCTCTTATAGGAAGTATTGCTTATATGCTTACAGGACAAAAATAAATAATTGTAAATCTTTGTATTGATATAAAAAAGGCTGCCTCAAAAATGAGACAGCCTTTTTTACTATCGAATTTCAAACATAGCCCGTAGCTGAAACCACGGGAAACGCTATACAAATTATAAAAAATGTATTACCCAAAAATTGCATCTTCGCGGTTGAAATCCTGGGCTATGTTTATAAATTCGATCAAGCTTTTTATGGTTTAATGCCTTGCCTATTTTATGCTTTAGGCATTTATTGATTGAGGTTTTTGCTTTCAAACAGTTTCATCATTTCTTCTCCCTTTTCATTTTCGTTTGTTGCTTTTAAACATTGTGCGTATCTAAAATAATAAATGGTGCCTAAATTTGCATCGAGCGTAAATAACTCAGTGTAATATTTAACGGCATCTTCAAAGTTACTTTCAAAATAGTACTTGTCAGCGACTTTTTTAAGCATATCTATAGATTCGTACCCTTTGTCTAAAACATTGGCGTAAGTGTCGAGAATATCTATTTTTACAAACTTCTCACTATAAGCCGGAGCTGTAACCTCAACTTCGACTGGTTTAATTTTTTCAGCAACCGCATCGGCTATTGTTTTTGATGGTAAAATTGTACTTTCTGTTCTTACTTTTGTTTTTTTATAGATTGGAGTTACCGTTCTGGTATTATTTGGACCGAGATCATTTGTATACACCATATCCAGCTTTGAAACTTCGTATTTAGTAGTTCTTTTTCCGAAAGGCATATTGATTACTTCTACAACTAAATACGATTCTATAACACGATCATCTGTTGGTTTGCTGTCAAATTTATAGGGCGCTCTTCGAGAATCTGCATTTGCTACCATATAATTGGTTTGCTGGGCAAAACCACTTATTGAAAACAAACCGGCAAGAGCCGCAAAATGTAGTAAATATGTTTTCATAAGTAATAAATTAAAGTTGATACTCCGTAAAACACTATATAAAGCTACTGATTTTGTGACGTTTATACATTACTTTGACCGTGAAGTGCTTATAAAAACGATTAAGTGTGCGTTTTGCTTTTTGCCCAACGCTGATTGTTTTTATAATTTTAGTTTTTGATTATTCGTTGTGCGAAAAATTGTATTTTTGTTTTCTCCCGAAATCGCAGCAAATTGTATCACACAAAAACAACTTGTATTTTACAGCAGAAATACTTTTTTCAGGAATTTTAAATATCTTTGAATTATGAGCACACTAACAAAACCAAATCATATAGGGCGAAAAATAAGCCGTATTCGTGAACTTCGCGATATGAAGCAGGAAGCTTTGGCGCAGGCTTTAGGCACAAACCAGCAGACTGTTTCGATTATTGAAAACAGCGAAACAATTGATGATGAAAAACTTCAGGCAATTGCCGAAATATTAGGCGTAACTGTTGAAGGAATTAAAAATTTTTCTGAAGAAGCGGTTTTAAATATTATTGGAAATACATATCAAGATAATGGCATTGTGAATGCCGGACTTAATTATAATTGTAATTTTAATCCTCTTGATAAAGTTATTGAACTTTATGAACGTTTGGTTCAGGCTGAAAAAGATAAGATTGAATATTTGGAGAAGTTGTTGAAAGGGAGGTAATTTTTTTAACTATATAATAAGAAAAGAGGTCTAGCTAGACCTCTTTTCTTATTATGCATTGATTGTATTAAACTTTATTATTTTAGAAACTACGATTTAAATTGAAAATACCGAAAGTCAAGTATTTTTATCATATTAATAATCGTTTTATTTAAGTTTCTAATTCGATTTCATTCTCAATTCTTATTGCTTCATAGATTTCTAAATTTGAATTTAAAATTTCAATTGAAACTACTAATGAGTATGAAACTTCTTCATGCGACCTATCCCATCCCTTATGACCTCTAACGGCAAAGCTTATGTCACTTGGCAATTCATGTGATTTAATAATTGTCCAGTCTTTTTGAACTGTACTATTATTTCTACTAATACCTTCAACAATACCTCTGCTATCGCTTTTTATTTTCCAATTCCATCCAGACATACTATTCCTGACATCCTTGTCATAAGTTGTTTCAGATTCTTCTATTTCTTTAAGAACATAATCTTTAAAGTCTTCATAAAGTTCCCCAACTTTGGAACTCGTCCAATCAAGCCAAGTTGATAAATATGATTTAGTCCTCTGTCTTGTTCTTCTAACTTTTGAAGTATAGGATAATGTAACTTCAATTAAAATATCATGTTCTTCTACAGGGGACCTTAAGAATTCAGGAATGTTTAACGAATATATATGTCCTTCTTCGGCTTTTATATTTCCGGCATTATAAAAAGTAACTCTTTGGTGAGTATTATTTGTAACTCTTTCAAGAGAAGGTATGCCATATCCGAAGTGTTTAATACTTTGTGACGTTGGGTTTTCAAAAAAAGAGTTTGGCAATCTTGCTCCCTGCACTATTAAAGCTCTTAATAAACTAATATCTTCATCTGGGTATAGCTTTAAAAGTTGGGCAGCAATATGTGTAACTTTTGGTGTTGCAAACGAAGTTCCTACAACATCACTTCCAATTGCTGATCCTCCATTCAAAGTGGAGCGAATAAGTTCTGGTGATATAGATTCTTTATTAGAAACTAAATTTCCTTCTTTAGAGATCACTAGACCTCCTCCGTATTCGACAACATCTGGTTTAATCATTCCCCAAATACCAGTACCAACTCTGGAAAAAGCAGAAATCTCATTTTCCGCTCCTAATGATATGAAGTTATCATCTTCAAAAGATATATGATTTACAGATCCTACAGTTATTGCAAAACTACTTTGGGCTGGATTTGCAATTCTGCAATGTGGTTCATCTAAAAAATTTGGATACTGAGTAGCCTGATTAATATAATGTCTTATATCGTCTTTTGTGATATTTCCTGTTGAGATCAAGAAAAGCACTTTGTTTTTATTCATTAGCGTATCTATAGTTGCCGCCCATGAAGACATATGCTTTAAACGAGAAGCTACATTAGAATTTATTGAGAGATTGAAAATTTTGCAATCTTCATTTTCTTCCACGATAAGTTTCATAAGCTCTGCTGGAAGTTTATGAGTAAGTTTGTTCTCCTTATCTAACACTCTTAAATTTCTAACAAAACATGGCAATTGATATGGGGACTGTATAGAAGTTAAACCATAAGGGTATAAAATCGCACCTGCAACACGAGTACCATGCCCTCCATTTCGCACATGGTCAGCGGTTGATTGATCTCCATCAATATAACACTTTGAATTTGCTCCAATTACGGCAGAAGATAGAAACCTATGGCCCTCCATTATTCCGCTATCAATTACACCAACCTCTGGAGATGTTAAATCTGGAGCTATAACCTCAAATTCAATCTTACCAACTTCTTCTATTTCACTATTTATACCAACAACTTCATCAGTCTCAGAAACCTCAAAAACAAAAGGATAATTAAATACTAAATCTTTAAAACCCTTGCCAGTAATTTCAACTTCGCAACAAAAACTATCATCTAGATCGATAAATGAACTTGTTATTGTGCCATAATGATTTATAAAATTTTCGAATTCATCCTGACGCTCTTCAAATCGCTCGTCCCGCTCAATCTGTTCCGCTCTGAATCTCTCAAGTTTAGCCTCATACCCTCGTATATTAGGATCTGGCTTTTTATTCATTGGTTTGTCAAAAGCAATACCAACTTCTAATTTATACATTCCCTCTTCATAAACATCTCCCCAAATTGATTTTAGATAATCTGAAAGTATATGGCTTGGTTTCCATTGATTACCATCAACTATTTCCCAAAAATCAGCTATTTTCGCACCTCCTCGTTCCTCAGAAAGAAATTTTTGTATTTTATCATTTAATGAATTGAAAGCATCTAGCGAAGCTCCAATAATATATCCGTCTTCTTCTTCTGAAATAACTTCTATTCCGAATAGTTTCAAGTCAAAATCATAACCAATTAAATCAGGGTTGATTTTTAAAAAAATTGGAATTACATCAGCATCTAAAGGAGCTAAATTAAGCCCTTCTCTGTTATCAATTTTATTCTGCCAATCTGATTTCATTTTGGAAGTTTGATTAGACAAATATCCAAAGTGTTGCTGTCTATTATTTTTATTCTCTAAAGAAATAGGATGTTGTTCTCCGCCTCCATGTAATCGAGGTTTACCAACAACTTTTTGAAGGAATTTTAAATGAGGAAATCTCTCCATGTCTTATTTATTAAAAGCTAAATTTTCTTCTAACGCTTTATCCAAATCATCGGCGGAAATTTCTTTATGGGAATTTATAATAGATTTTTTAGCTGCATCATTCGCAATTTTAACAACCAAAGCATAAGATAGTCCTTGCATTTTCTTTGCGTAATTCTTTAATTGAATTTTATCATTCAGATTTAATGCTGAGAATGTTATTTCAAGTAAATCAACAATTTCGTTTTCATTTGGCTTAGGAAGTTCTATAATTTCATCAAATCTTCTAAATAAAGCTTTATCAAGACTTCCTTCTAAATTTGTTGTAGCAATCAATATCCCTTGTCCGTTATATTCCTCTAACAAACCTAAAACTATATTAACAATACGATGAATTTCTCCAATATCATTCGACTTGATATCTCTTTGTTTTCCTATTATATCAAATTCATCTAAAAGCAGAACACATGGATATTTTTCAAGACTTTCAAACAGTTTATTTAAGTTAGACGCTGATTCACCAAGATAAGAAGATATTATAGTATCAAAGCGTACTTTGTAAAAAGGCAGTCCCAAATCCCACGCTATTCTTTCAGCAGTCATACTTTTTCCACATCCTGAAGTACCGTACAAAAGTATTTTTTGACGTGGTTTTAAACCGTGATGTGCTAATCTTTCCCTTGCAATATATTCTTTCTCAATTCGTATAATTTTTTCCTCCACAATTGGCGCTAAAACCATATCATGTCTTAAAAAATCATTTTCAATGTGTGTTGCCAAAGGTAATTTATACCTTCTATCTGCAGGAATTGAAAAAACATTATCCTTGTTCCTGGTTAATTTTAAAGTTGGATTATGTTGAGGCTCGATAACTCGCGCTAAATTACCTTCCAAAATAGTATCAAGTTTATCCGCTAATTTTATATGCCCTTTTTTTCTTTCCTCATCAATAATGGTATAGGCTATTCTTACCAAAGGTTCTTCTTTACTCCCTTCGATAGACTTAAATAATCTTGTAAGCAGCGTTTGATTCATTATTAATGTTATAAGTTTAATTAAAGATACAAAAATAGAAAATAGAGTGGATAATATTTGTTTTCAACCAAATATTAAATCTGCTTTCAATAATCATTCAAATTCCACTATTTATAAATTCCAATTAAGAATAGATAAATCAAAAAAAGCGCCGTAATCCAAAGATCACAGCGCTTTTCTATTTTTATAAAAACCTTAAAACTCTTAAACCCCTAACTTCTTAGCAATTTCAGCAGGAATTCCTCCTTTGTTTACCATTAAGGCAGTTGTTTTATATTTTACGAAATTTTTAGTTACGAACAAGAAACCTTTGTAGTCGTTTGTTTCACCCCAAGAATTTTTTACGATATAATATTCTTTTCCGGTTTGATCTTTTGCAAGGCCAATAATGTGCATTCCGTGGTCGTCTGTTGTACCGTAATTGTCAAACGCAGCCTGACGCATTTCTGGAGTAATTTCCGGTTCTGCTTTTGGTCCGTTAAACATATCTGCTTTTTCTTCAGCCGTCATGTCGTCAAATTTCTTTGTTGGTACATACGCAACACCGTTTTTCCAGCTAAAGCTTTTCTCGCTTACGTCTGTCGCCCAAGCAACAGTATACCCTTTTTTCAAAGCATTGTCGATAACATCTGTCATGTCGTTTACTTTTACGTTGTAAACCTGATCTAAAGACCAGTTGTCTGGCACGGCAAGAACTGTTTTTTGGTAATATGGAGCAGTTGTAAACGAAGACATTTCTACATATTCGTCAGGATTAATTCCTACCACCTCTTTAGCAAAAGACTGCGGCGTATAGTTTTTTCCTTTGTAATTGAAGTTATCCGGCACTTTTCCTAAATAAGAATCAATAACGGCAGCATATGCTTTTTGCCAGTTTGGTGTTAACTCTCCGTTTGGATTTTTAACCACCGCAGCCAAAACACCTTCGATAAGTGCAGACATTTCGGCAAATTTATTTTTATCTGTTCCGTAGTTCAAACCAGTGTAAACTTCTCTTGGTACGGTTCCGTATTTTTTGTACATATTAATTACGTCGTGCAGCGAACCTCCATCACCCAAAGTGATCGCGCCGTGCATACGAACATAATTTACTCCTTTGTCAACATACACATTTCTTGCAGAAAAAACCTGAGATAGCTCAACTGGCTGTTTTCCTAAACGAATCATTTCTGACTCTAAAAATGAGTTTGATGCATAACTCCAGCAAGTTCCAGATGAACCCTGGTTTTTAATCGACGTTGTTCCTAAGTTAACTACCTCAGTGAATTTAAAAGCTTCTTTACTTTTATCACTCGCATTTAGCTTTAAGGAATTTACCAAAATGTCCTGCGCAAAACAGCCGCTTACTCCAACTAAAAAAGCAGATGCCGCAAAAACTGATTTCATCGTATTTTTATACATAATCAAAAGATTTAAATAGTTACTTATTAGTAGCCTGTATTATATTTTTGTTACAAAAAAATTAAATATTCGGTAAATAAACTATTATTTAACAGTTAATCTTTATACAATGTTTTTATTAATCCTCAAAACCTTACAAACTATATAAAAACATAATCTGTTTACAATCAAATGTTTTTTGATTTTATATGCAAATAAATAGTAATTTGGCTGTTGAAATGCCATGCTATAAACCCCAAAATGTACGAACTCGAAAAAGAGAAATACTTAGGCAATACTAAAAAGAGCTTCAATACCCAGCAGGGAATTGCGGTTGTCGAAACCGAGTATCAAAATAAGGTTTACGAAGGCTGGCATTCGCATAATAATGCGCATATTACGCTTTTCCTGAAAGGCGGAACTACCGAAAAACGAAAAAATTTCAGTGAAACGGTTGGTCCCGGTTCGTTATTATTTTACCACAGCGACGAACTGCACTTGAATCAGGATACGCTTTTTCCGTCCCGAAATATCAATATCGAAATTGAAGAAAACCTACTGAAAGAGCTTCATATGTCTGAAGCCGTGATCGAAAAATCAGTTCAAAATTCGGCATTTACAAAATTTCTAATTTTAAAGATTTTTAAAGAAACGCTTACTTCTGATATTTTTTCTGCCGATACTATTACGATGCTTTTTTCGCAGATTTCAAATGCCCAAAATCATTTGGAACGTTTTGATAAAAGTCCGTTTTGGGTGAAAAGTTTACAGGAATTACTAAATGACTGCTGGAACGAGAACCCGAATCTGCAGGATTTGGCGACGGTTTTAAATTTAAATCCGATTACAATTTCTAAACATTTCCCGAAATATTTTGGCTGTACTTTAGGCGAATACATGCGCCGAATTAAAATAAATCGTTCGCTTTCGCTAATACAATCGCACGAAAGTAATTTAACCGAAATTGCCCTCGAATGCGGTTTTGCTGATCAAAGTCATTTTATTAGAACGTTTAAAAGTCAGACAGGATTTTTGCCCAAACAATTTCAAAAATTATAAAGAGGCAAATTTCATTCTATTTTTTGTTTTCAATGCCGTTTACCTTTGCTTCAAATTAATAAACCAACTCATGGAAACTCTAACTACAAAACAAAAAATATTCAATTTCCCGTTAACCAAAATTATTTTAGGATTAATTGCCTGCCTTTTAATAATTAATATTGGGCAGTTCTTTGCGGGGAAATTATTACTGCAAACTTCTCTTGACAAAGATTATAGAAATCTTATAAAAGGAATTATTGTGTGCGGTTTGGCTTTAATAAGTTATATTGACTTTTATAAATATTATGAAAAAAGAGCCATAACAGAATTAGCTCTAAAAGGTCTTGCCAAAAATTTAATCATCGGGATTTTAATTGGTGCGGTTTTACAATCGCTGACTATTTTGGTGATTTATTTTAATGGCGGTTATGATGTTATTTCTGTAAATCCTTTTTCGTTTATCATTATTCCGCTTACGATTGCTTTTACGGCTGCTGTTATTGAAGAGATTTTAGTCCGCGGAATCCTTTTTAGAATTATGGAAGAAAAACTGGGAAGTTATGTTGCCTTAATAATTTCGGCTCTAATTTTTGGCGCTTTGCATTTAGCAAACGAACACAGTACTTTGCTTTCTGCTTTGTGTATTGCGATTGAAGCCGGATTACTTTTGGGCGCGGCTTTTATTTATACGAGAAATTTATGGTTTCCTATTGCGATTCATTTTGCGTGGAATTTTATGCAGTCGGGAATATTTGGGGCGATAACATCGGGGAATTCTAAAACGAATAGTTTACTGGTTTCGAAAATTCAGGGTTCTGAATTTATTACCGGAGGAGAATTTGGTCCCGAAGGTTCTGTTCAGGCTGTTATTTTCTGCTCTTTGGCCGCCATTATATTATTGGCCTTGAGCCAAAAAGAAAATAAAATTATTAAGCCTTATTGGAGGAAATAGTTTTTTTCTGCCACGAATTACACGAATTTTCACGAATTATATATTTGAATTCCCGATAGTTATTATCGGGAATTTTTATTTCACTTTTCACAATTTACAATTAACAACTCACAATTTACAATTTACAATTATCTAAGCCAGTTACTACCAAAAACAATATAGTACGCCCAATCTTCAGGGCCTTTTGCAACGTCAACACCCATGCGGAGTTTGAATTTTCGGGCTAATAAATATCTGAATCCTGTTCCGTAACTGTACACAACGGGTTTTGCGAAGGCTTTATCCCAATCGTTAAAAGCACTTGCGAGTCCGCCGTAACCCATAAGGCTCCATCTTCGGTATAAATCCCATCGTAATTCGGCTTCGGTGACAATACTGGTTTTTCCCTGATATCTGGCGGCGGGAATTCCGCGTAAATTAATTCCGGGCAATAGATAAAAAGGCGGACTCCCAAACGCCTGCTCTCCCTCTACCCTAAGCCCGCCAATTAATTTTTTTGTTAATGGATAATATCCTATTGCCGATAAATTGACGCGCCAGGCATCATAATCGCTCCCAATTGCATCATCTGACCAAAAGAAATCTGACTGAAGCCGAATTCCTTTATCTGGTGTAAATATATTGTCGCGTCCGTCAAACTGAAGCGCGGCTCCAACCTGACTTATCGTACTTTTAATATCTTTTGGCTGTACAAATGGCGGCGGAAGATTTACATCGGGCAGATTTATTTTTGAGTTTAAAAAGAGGTATTGCAGCCCGGCGCTCCATTTTGCGTTTCTAAATTGTTTTAGCCATTGTGTATAAAATATAGTTGATCTAAAATTGAGTTTAAATTCCTGATCTTTTGCATTTGGGATATTATTGGCATAAAAAGATAAATTCATATCGCCATAACCAGCCATAACACGATATAATATTTTAGGCTTTACCAAAGTTGCCGAACGAAAAGCACCTGCCATCCAGCTTTTGTTTTCGGTATACATACCAATTCCTCCTGTTATGTCTGGATTTATAAAACGTTTTTTACCGTTTTCGTCTACAACCGGAGCACGTTTTTTAAGAAAAATGGGGACGATTGCACCTCCAATTCCGCCCAAAGCTGGTTCTGTAATAACGGTAGGAACTACAATAAAACCATGTGCATAGATAATATAATTACTTAAATCAAAAGCCCCGTCGAGAGAATCTTTTGTAGTAATATGTGGTTTTTGCGCCGTTTGTGCGATTGTATTTTGAAGAGAAAAAAAACACAAAGCAAAAATGAAAACCAGTTTTTGAAAAAGTTTTCTGTTTTTTATGGAAGTTTCTGAATATGTATTTCTCATTTAAATCAATTTAAAATTATCGTATTCACTTAAAAAACATCAACTTAAATTGTTTTGAAGGTTATTCTTTTTTCTCTTTTGCCAGACTGAATACATGGGCAAGCGTTAGGAAAAAAGTATTTCCCTGAAAACGGCTTTCGGCTCCAAATTCTGAAACCCAGCGAAGTCCCGCAGAAGTTTTGCAGCCTATATGGAAATAATTTACCTCGGCACCAACGCCTCCTATTTTGTCCTTGTCTGGTTCTATTACCCCAAAGCCAACAGGAATTTTATCGTTTGAAATTTTATATTGCAAATAGTAAATTAAACCAGCATTTAGTATTCCGCTTGGAGCAGTTTTCGCCGCATTGAGCGTGTAAAAAGTTTTTCCCAAGCCGCCTTCAACACTTAAAATATCTCCGGTTTTGATATCGGTATCTTTCTTTTTTCCATTTATTTCGTAAGAGGCTAAAGCAGAAAAATGAAATGTTTTTTTGTCATTAAAGTATACCGTTGTTCCGGCCGAAAATTCATTCATCAACATTCCTAATCCGGCATTGTCTGAAGCTCCGGCGGTAAATTTTCCTGTTGGAAGATATAATTGGTAACTAAAAACAAAATCGGCTCTTTTGTTGTGCCAGCCTAATTGAATTGGCTGCACATACATGTCTGTAAAAGCGAGTGAATTTGTCGCATCAATACTATTTCCCTGAATGGTATTTGAGGCAAAAGCCAGCAAAATGGTAGCTCCATAATTGGCACCTAAAATTTTGAAATCGCTTACATAATTAGCTCCAACTCCTGTTATAAACATGGTAATGTCTGGATTTGCAAGAGATTCATCACCGTCTGCATTTCGCAGTGAACCCGCATCATATAAATAACCCGGCACGTAAACACTTAATGTGTTTGCCGGAGTCTGAGTTCCGGATTGTAATCCCATTGCTCCAAGAATATGACCTCCTTTTAGCTGTGCATTTCCTAAAAAATAAACGAACAGAAATAATAAGATGAATACTGATTTTATGGTTTGTCTTTGTTTTGATTTCGTTTTCATGGTTTCTTCTTTAAATTAATGAGACTTTACAATCCTTCTTTATAAACTATTTCAATTTGTAGATTGTTTAAAAAAATAAGAACTGCTTTTTTCAGGATTAATCCTGATTACTCTAAAATATTCTGAAGGAGATTTTCCGGTATGTTTTATAAAAGCCCTAAAACAGGTTGTTCTGGATTTAAAACCAGATGCCCAGGCCATTCCTTCGAGTGAAAGATCTTTCCAGTCCAGATCGTTTATTTTTTCTTTAAAATATTCAATTCGTTTTAAATTGATATAATCCTGAAAATGCAGATTGAATTCTGAATTTATTAAACAAGAAAGATTGTTTACAGTAATTCCGGTTTCCTCTGAAATATCACGTATGACCAGATCTTTCTTTAAAAAGAGTTTTTTAGAATCGAAAATACTTTCTAGTTTGGCCAGATACAGCTGTCGTTTTTCCAGCGTTAACTCTTTTACTATTGGCAGTGAATTTTTAGTTTCCTGTGTAGTATAGGATATCAAATTTTTATTGACGAAATCTGTTTCGTTTTCGTTTGTATCATAAAAAAGCTGTGGTTTAAAATACAGCCAGCCAACGGTAAATATTAAAACAGATGAAATAAGAATGTAGCAGGATAAATCTAAATTGTCGACGTTATTGATTAAAAAGAAATGCACGAAAAGCGTTGAAAACAAAAACAAGATAACCAGATTATAAACCCTGATCCAGCCTAAAATTTTGATTCGCTGCAGATGATTTTCTTTAAATTTTTTAATGTCGTAATTTAAAATCATCATGGTTTGGCAAAATGCGTACATAAGCCAAACGCTGAGACTTAACATTGAAAAAGGATTTTTTGTTTTTACCGAAATATAGTCTATCAAATAAATATTGGTGTAATTTCCAATCCAGACCACAATGGTCAAGGAGAAATAAATGAGGAAGGGCAGGAAATGAAACCAGTCGTATTTTTTATAAGATGAGTTTGGGAATAAAATATTTCGAACGTATAAAAATGCGCAAGGAGCTGCTAAAAAGATAAACGATTTTGTAATCATGAACAGATCCGGAAACTCCTTAAAAACATTTGCCGATAAGTAAAAATTATAGACACTTACAATGGCAAGGCTAAACAAAAACAGTCCTAAGAAAAAACTTTTAGAATAATTTTTCTTTGAAAAAAGAACCATAAATGAAGTCGCAAATCCTACAATTGTAGCTATAAAAAAGAAAAGCGAAAGTACTATATCGGTCATACGGTTTAAGCTTTAATTAGTTTATTCCTTTTTCTTTGAGAAGTGTTTTCAAAGAAAATAAAGTGTACGATTATAAGCTGTACTTACTAAAATTGAAAGTACAGCCTATTTAAAACAGTAGTTTTATGCTATTTTTTTACTGCGCCAGGAGGAAATCCTGCTAATATTTTTTTTACTGCGCCGTTAATAAATTCTTCAGGATTGTCTGGTTTGCTGTCAATTTGAGCATTTCCAACTCCCTGCCAAAGCAGTTTTTGCGTTTTTGTAGAAACAATATCAATTACTAATGAACCGTCTACATAATCATAAGTGTTAAACGTTGTAGTACCGCCGCCCATCATGGCTCCGCCGCCCCAATATCCGTATGGACGATACATTCCGCCATAACCGTAGAAATTAGAATCGGCAGTAACTTGTGTTTTATTTTTTAAGATAGAGACTGCGTTTACTTTTAAATCAGGATTTGAACTTTCTGTAAATCCTTTTGCAATCATTTCAGCACGAATTGCTTTTGTTACACGATCAGCATTTAATTCGTTTACCTGACCTTGTTGTGCTTTTAAATCATAAACTGCAAAAGTTTTATACTCAGTAAAATTTGCAGAGTGATCATAATCTGATGTAACATTAACTGTTGGGGAACAGCTGTAAATTAAGCCCAATACTACTAAAAATAGTGGGATGATGCTAAGATTTGTTTTTTTAATATTCATTTTGTAGAATTTAAATTAATGATTAATTACTTAACTGGAAATTTTTAATTCTGAAAAATCTTGAATGAACGATTAAGGGGAGGGAATACGTAATTTAAACGCAAATAACTAAACAACAGGCTTTTAAGAAACATTCAAAGATAATCATTTTATTTAATTGACATAAACATTTAGCAAAAAATTCTTACTTATTTGTAATTGCTTTATTTATCCTGCAAATTATATTTCTGCAGCAACAGGCAGTTTTCCTTCTTTTATGGCTTTGAGCATTTTGTTGTAATCCAATTCATTTTGATCTGCGTATAAAAGGGAGAAATTTGAAACCGCATTAGCAAATTCATTACCATCGCCAATATATCCGGATAATATGGATGGATCTCCAGAACGTGCATGAGCTCTCGCAAGCGCCCATCCGCAGGCTTTGGCATAATCTTTCAGGTTTTCTTCTTTCATTATTTCAAGAACGGGTTTGACTTTTGCATCGCGAAGCTGGCGGATGTAAAAAAATCTTCCTCTGTCATCATTTGTCCATCCTAAAAATATATCCGAGGCTGACTGCATTAACTTTTGTCCCATTACAATTCGCTCACCTTCATGATCGTATTTTCTTTTAGCTTTTACGTGTTGTTCTAAAACGCTTTGTCTTGCTTCTTTAAACTGCAAAAAAATGGGCTCACCCGTGGCAGACATTAATAAACTTATTCCGCAAAGTGTGCCTACACTTCCTACACCTACCACTTTTATGGCAAAGTCATGCATGGAATATCTGCTCAACAAAACTTGTTTGTCTTCCGGCAATGATTCTATATAACGTTTATGAACTAATTCTGCTTCTTTTAAAATTTGTTTTTCATCATTTCCTGATGAATGAAATATCAAAGGCGGTTCATCTTTTATTCTCGCCCGAACTCCATCCTGATACGTCATTTTTGCAAACTCCTTTTCATGTGCCGTATATTCGGCTGCTTTTTTTATTCGCTTTTGATGAAATTCTTTTATTTCTTCATCTTTTCCAAGTTCGATAAGTTCGGCCAGATCAATATCAGCATACCAAATTTGAAGTGCCGATAATTTGCTGTAGTCCAACATGTGTCTTTTGTAACTATCCGCCACATGCCAGGCAAATTCTTTATTGCTTTTATTAGAAAATTTCAACCATCTTCCTGCAATAGCAAAACTTGCTGCTAACCGTTTTACATCCCATTCCCAAGGACCTTGAAAAGTTTCATCAAAATCATTTATATCAAAAACCAGTTTACGCTCTGGTGTAGCAAAACCTCCAAAATTCATTAAATGGCAATCGCCGCAAAGCTGTAAATCAATTCCTGTGTTTGGTGTTTGTTCCAAATCTGCTGCCATAATTGCTGCTGCACCGCGAAAGAATGCAAATGGCGATTCCATCATTCTTCTGTATCGAATGGGCAGTAAACTTTCTATTCTCCCAATGCTGGTTTTTATCAAAATATCGATAGGATCTTCCCTATTTGCAGATGGGGCATATTCCTGATGTGAAGAACACGGCACAATTTTTCTAATTGCGGCGCCTTTCTCATAACGTTCAGCTTTTGATGCCAGTGGATCAAATAAAGTTTCGTTTTTATTTGCTGTTTTCTCGATCATAAAAATGATTCTTATTTTACTTCTTCAACATCTCCCATTTTCCATGTTTTGTCAAAAAAGCCTTTTTCCGGCCCATAGAAACGTGCCAGTAATTCAAATTTTCTTTTTGGATCTGTTGGAACCCAATTTGATTCTTTTCCTGCCAGACCTTTTGCACCAAAGTAAATGTCTACAGAACCATCGCTGTTTTTTTGAAGGCCTGGTGATGTTGAGGCGCGGCTTGAGTATTTCATTCCTAAAATAAGTGCGTGGGTTTCACGATCGTAAACTGTTACTGACCAATATAGTTTTACCGGAACTTTTGCAGGCAAATGAAGTTTATACAATTTTGAACCGTCAAATTCTTGTCCTTTATCATCTTTAATTGATATTAAATAGAATTGTCCGGTTCCTAAATGTTTGGCACTAAAATAGGCTATTGAATAGGCGATAGCTCTTTCGCGTACCGGATAAAGGTTTGGTATTGAATAATTACTTCCTATTGATTTTACAAAATCCTGCGAAACGGGTAATGCCCATTTGGTGCCATTGTAAAAAGGTATTTTAAACGCATTTTCATATTCTGAATCAATCCAGGTATGTGCATCTTTTATTGCAGCATTTAAAATTTCCTGTCTTCTGGCGTCAGCCTGAAAGGTTTTTCCTTTTTCGATTCCAATAGTTTTTAACTGATCAATCATTGCTATGTCACGATTTATCCAAGGTTCTCTTTGAATAAATTGATTCAATATCTCAAAAAAATGAAAGTTGTATGGAATTGTATTACTGAATGGAACTTCTAACAAATCAACAAACGTTGTTGCGGATGGATTATCAGCTTCAGAAAGCGGATATATCTTGACTTTTTTTCCGTAGTCAACTGCTCTTTTAATATCATTTGGGCTTCCGTCTGTAAGATTTGAACGCAATATTGCATATCCTGTATAAGTTGAAGACGGCATCGGTATATATCCTAACGGAACGGCATCTTTATAATTTGGCGGTAAAATGAGGTATTTGCCTCCTTTTCCTTTGTCGACACCCGCTGGGCCAATATCTTCAATTGCGGTTTGCCAGCCATCATCTAAACTTCCTGTTAGTGATGAAACACCATCAACGGGAGGAATTTCTAAAACAACAGGACCTTGTCGTGTATCATAGAGCGGATTTACATAAATCACGTCTGGATTTGGGGTTAAGGTTTGATTTTTGGAACTGATTAATCCCGACCAGTAAATAATTTGATTGTAATCTCCCTTCACTTTTACAAGGCTTTCATGAAGCAATTCTGAATTAACTGCGGGAATTCCCCAAATCACAGCTTCAACTGCTCGATTATAAACAAGTTGTTCTTCAAAATCTGCAGCTTTAAAAACTACTGTTTTTGTAGTATCTGCAGCGATTGAAGTTTCATTTTTTGTTGTAGAATTGGTACACGAGACCAAACAAGTTATTATTATAATGGATAGATTTTTTAACTTCATGATTTGTTTTTTTAAAATTAAAGAAACTCAAAAACGATGTTATGATCCCGGGAAAACAAATGCCAAAATAGCGCGTAATCCCCAATCTGGTTTTGATTCAGAAGGTCCTGTAATTGGAATTAAAGGTGAAATCGCAAACTGAACGACCTGATCCCCTAATTTTGTTACGGCACCAATAGAAGGGTTTAATGATATTAAGGTTGTTTTTGCATCCCAGTTTTGAGTTATTTCGGCATTTACCCCTAAACTTGCTCCGCTTTTATAACTATGAGAAAGAAATATTTGAGTGTAAAACTGATTGAAATCAGCACGATCCTCATTTCCTGCAACTGACCAAATTTGATTGGCAATGAAACCTACTGAAAGCCCTTTTCCCTGATGCATTACTAATGCACTGGGACCGACTCCAAATTTTTCTGTCCCTAATAATTTATCTGTTGCTGTTGGAATTAAAAATGCCGGACCAATACCTAAAATAAGGCCTTTTGTTTTTGGTGCAAAAAAAGCCGTAACTGTTGCGTCACTTAAACCAAATTGATGTGTATCGTTTCCTGTAATGTCTCTTTGATCTACTACTGGCAATATATAACGGGTAATTAAATTTAGATTTTCTGTTAATTTAAAAGGAATTACCGGTTGTATATTTATAGTATATTTTGATCCGTTAAAAGGGCCAATACCATAATTTAAGTTATTCTGCAAAGGCACACTAATTAAGCTTGCCACGGGATTTGCTAATTTATCTGCCAATTCCTGTGCGCTTGCTCCAGCTTTGGGTGCGGCTTCCTGAGCAGAAATAACAAAGGATAAGATAAAAAATAAAGTGCTGAAAAATAATTTATGACAGATGTAATACTTGATTCGTTTCATAGCTATTTTTTTAAGATTTTTAATCCATCTAAAAATCTCAAATGAAGCAGCTTTTGCCCGTCAAAAGTTGTTTCATTGAGATTATTTTAACTAATTCAAATTATTTATCTGCAAAAACTTTTTTCCAGTCGTCTTTTATACTTACTACATGCCATTTATTTTTTGCGGCTGTGCTTAACGATAAGTTATCTTTTTCCTGATAGCTGTATTCTCTAATGGAATCATTATGATTGACCAATAATTGAAATGATGGGTATTTGTTTCCCTGAGAATATTTCAGCATGGCAATATCTCCTGCTCCGCCCTCGTTTCCGCAGGCAAAAACAGGACGCTGGCCAATATGCAATTGTATGCCAACTGGCTTTCCTTCTTTATCGTTAAAATGATCTAAAGCTGGTTCTCGCTGCACGGCGTTTTTAGCATCGTCATATTTGTATTTAAAAGAAGTTCCTACCACCTGATCTTTTGGAATTCCATAAAAATCCTGAGATATTGCCCTCACAACTTCAATTGTACCACCTGTTACGATATAGGTTTTAAATCCGTTGGCACGGAGATAATTTAGCAGTTCTAATTGCGGCTGATAACGTATTTGTTTTATGGGAACATTTTTGCCAGGGTAGCTTGAGGTTTTAAAAAAATCATTTACTAATGTTTCAAATTCATCTTCGGTCATTCCGGTGTGGGTTGCAGCTACAAGTTCTATAAGGGCTTTGTCGCCTCCTTTTTCAAAAAAGGTTTTGTCTTTTTCTACTACAGCTTTAAAAGGCTGTTTTTGTGCCAAAGCAGGATTGGATCCGACCATTTTTTTTACCTGATAAAAAGCAAATAATTCCTGAACATATGGTTTTTCAGCCCATAAGGTTCCGTCGTTATCAAAGGTGGCGATTCTGTCCTCTATCGGAATAAAATCGGGGCTTCCTTTTTTAGTTACTTTTTCAACATAAGCAATAATGTCCTCTTTTAAAGCACCTTTGTTCCAGCTGGGAAGCGGATCTCCAACTATAACGGCTGAACTGTCTTTAGGGTTAACAGTAGTAGCGTCTTCTGATTTATTTTTGCACGAAACCAGTAAAAATAAAAGCAGAGACAATACATATATTTTCTTATACATGGTATTGATTTTTAAGTGAATGAAGCTTGAACATGGGGAGTTCAAGCTTCAACTTTATATTTTATTTTTTCTTTGACTGTATATCATTTTGTATTGTTTTTTGCAGTTTTATCTGATCTAGTGTTTCTTCCATAATTGTTACTGGAGAAAAACTTGGCGGAATAGAGCGAGGTGGATGTTTTTTAAAAGTTTCTGCAAACTTCATAACTTCTACATTCATTCCATAAACACTTCCAATATGGTTAACAATCCAGTCCCAGTATGTATTAGAGGTGAAATCTGCTCTTTCATAAGGATCCTGATATAAATTAAATATTTTTTGCAAACGAAGTTTTACAAACGGTTCTGCCCATAATCCCATCGTTCCCTGCATACGTTGTTCTGCAAAAACGTATTTGTAATCTCCTAAACGCATTCCGACAAGTAATCCGTCATCATCTGAATAAAAGAATCTGTCTCTGGTGCTTTTTGGTGTCTTACCTTCTAAAAATGCAGATTGATCATAACCGTCTAAATGTACTTTATAAGTATTTCCGTTTGCTTTATATCCATTCAGCATTTTATTTATAATATCGGGCTCTCCTGCTATTGAAACTAAGGTAGGAAACCAATCGTTGTGGCTCATCATTTCGGTAGTTACTTGACCTGGTTTAATCACACCCGGCCAGCGCACCATACAAGGAACTCTAAAAGCCCCTTCCCAGTTTGTGTTTTTTTCTGAACGAAAAGAAGTCATTCCTCCATCTGGCCATGTATTCATATGTGGACCATTATCTGTAGAATAAACTACTAACGTATTATCTGCAATTCCTAAATCATCTAAAGCTTTTAAAAGCTCGCCAACTGTTAAATCGTGCTCAATCATACCGTCAATATATTCACTATCTCCATGAGTATATTTCCCACGATGTTCTGCTCTTACATGCGTGCGTAAGTGCATACGAGTACCATTCCACCAAACAAAGAAAGGTTTTCCAGCTGCATTTTGTCTTTTGATAAAATCTATTGCGGCAGTAACAGTTTCATCATCTACCGTTTCCATTCTTTTTTTAGTCAGAGCTCCAGTATCTTCTATTTTTTGTTTTCCAATTTTTCCAAAACGAGGATCTGTAATTGTTGGATCATCAACATTTGTGGCGGTACATTTTAATACTCCTCTTGGTCCATACTGTTTTAAATATGCAGGATCTTTAGGGTAGTCTGGTAATTCTGGTTCTTCTTCTGCATTTAAGTGATACAGATTTCCGAAGAATTCATCAAATCCATTTACTGTTGGTAAACTCTCATTACGATCTCCTAAATGATTTTTGCCAAATTGTCCTGTTGCATATCCTAAAGATTTAAGTGCTCCAGCAATTGTAGGATCTAATTGACTCATTCCCATTGGTGCACCTGGAAAACCAACTTTAGTCAAGCCAGTACGAATTCCGTGTTGTCCGGTAATGAAAGCAGCACGCCCCGCTGTACAGCTTTGTTCTGCATAATAATGTAAAAAACGTAATCCTTCATTACCTACACGATCAATATTAGGAGTTGTGTATCCCATTAACCCATCGCTATAAGCACTAACATTTGTTGTTCCAATATCATCTCCCCATATAATAAGAATGTTGGGTTTTTTATTCTGAGCTTTCACCTGAACAATCGTGAAGCATATTAATGCTAAAAGCATTATGGCATTTCTAAATTTACTTTGTTTCATGGTAATAAGATTTGTTAATAATTCGTTTGTATAGTGGTTTTTATCTGAAAATCGAACTATAATTTTCTACAAAAATGAAGTAGAAAATGCAACCTATATTAAAAGCAATTTCTTTGAACATTTAGTCGCTGTCTTTGAGGAGATTTGCAACAGCAATTTTTTAACGTTTTGTTAAGTATCTCAAAATTAAGTAATAAAAACACGAATAATCCTATTTTTAAGACTTTAGGTTGTTGCAAATTATAACTTGCAACATGAAAATGGTTTTATTTTGCTCCATGATGTTGCAAATTATAACTTGGAACGCCAGGTTTTATAAATTGAAGAATATATAAAGCAAAAAAATCCACCCGAATGGGTGGATTTGATTTGAAAATATCGTGATCTAAAAGAAAACTATTCTATTTCAGAAACTCTCATGGTATTAACCATTCCTTTTTCTTTAATTGGCATTGCAGCAAGGTTAATTAAATAATCACCTTTTGACGCATATCCTTTTTCAACTGCAATTTTATTTACATCCGTTACAGTATCATCTGTACTTACTTCATTATCATAGAAGAATGATTTAACTCCCCATAATAAATTCAATTGTGTTAAGATTCTTCTGTTTGAAGTAAATACTAAAATATGTGCCGAAGATGGTCTCCAAGCCGAAATTTGGAAAGCTGTATAACCGCTGTTTGTTAAAGTACAAATTGCTTTAGCTTCGATTTCGTTTGCCAATAAAGCTGCCTGGTGACAAACTGTTTTAGTAACAAAACGTTTTGTTTTAATTTGTGGAGTGTTTTGTGGAACTCGAATTAGCGGAGAATCCTCAACAGCCTCACAAATTTGTGTCATTCTTTGAATAACTTGTACAGGATAATTTCCTGTTGCAGTTTCTCCAGACAACATTACAGCATCTGCACCGTCCATTACTGAGTTAGCAACGTCATTTACTTCTGCTCTTGTTGGCGTTAAACTTGTAATCATTGTTTCCATCATTTGTGTAGCAACGATAACAGGAATTCTAGCCGTTTTTGCTCTGCGAATCAAATCTTTCTGTACTAATGGTACTTCGTGAGCAGGAAGTTCAACACCTAGATCTCCACGAGCAACCATTAAACCATCGCAATATGCTACAATTTTATCCATGTTCTCAAGAGCTTCCGGCATTTCAATTTTAGCAATAATTGGAATTTTAACCTCTGAATGCTTAGCGATTAATTCTTGTAAATCTTGTAAATCGCGAGGAGTTTTCACAAATGAAAGGGCGATCCAGTCTACTTTTTGTTCAATTGCAAAAATGGCATCTGCAATATCTTTTTCAGTTAAAGCCGGTAAAGAAATTTTTGTGTTTGGAAGATTAACCCCTTTTTTAGATTTTAATTCTCCACCCTGAATTACTTTAGCAACAACTTCTGTTTTTTTATCTGTTGAAACAATTTCAAAAATAAGTTTACCATCATCAAGCAAAATTCGCTCTCCCGGATTAACATCATTTGGAAAATTTTGATATTTCATGAACACTCTTTGAGCTGTTCCTAAAACATCTTCTGCAGTTGTAAAAGTGATTAGTTCACCATCTTGCACTACTGTTCCTTCTTCCATTACACCAACTCTTAGTTTTGGTCCCTGCAAATCTCCTAAGATTGCTGTAGTGTAACCAAACTCTTCGTTCAGGCCTCTAATAATGCTAATTTTTTCTTTTACTCCTTCGTAGTCTGCATGCGAAAAATTGATTCTAAACACATTCACCCCTGCGTCGATCATATCCTTGATAATCTCTCTCGTACCACATGCAGGGCCTAGTGTAGCAACAATTTTGGTTTTCTTGTTTGTTAACATTTTTTTTAAAAAATTAGATTGTTTTTTGATTTTATTTTATTGGTATCTACAGCATAAATTGCTGCAATACTTTCTATTGAATTTAGTTGTTGCTGAATTTCTGAAAAATCGACAGCTTCCTCACTGTTATCGATTTTCAGGAAAAAATCTACTTTTTTGAATTCAGGAAGTAAATGAATTGTTGTAGAAACCTCACTTGTTTCATTAGAAAACAAATTCTGGAAATCATTTGTACTCACAGAAATGATCTCATTTTTATTCTGAATCAAATTCCACGATACAGCTTTCTCAGAATCATAATAATAAAATCTCGAAAAATTTGCCTCACCTTCCTTAGTCTGAGCATGGATCTCGTTTTTGCTCTTACTTAAGTTAATCGGAAGGTTCTTATTGATAAAATAGGCCAGTCTATAATCTTCTAATGAAGTATGAATTGCCATTAAATAATAATCAATTTCGTCAAATTCGTCTAAATCCAATCTATGAATAGCCATGTCATGAAAAATCAAGTTGTAAATATACTATTTCTAACGGAGCATCAATAGTTATAAGCAGCTTGTTTTTGTTAATTTATAAACGAAAACGATTTAGCATTAAGAAAATTACATCAAAATTGTAATTATTTCTTATCTATTTTTTCCTGAAATGCAAAATACGCTCTTTGTGAAGCTTTCTCTTCTGCTTTCTTTTTTGAGGTTGCCCGCGCTCGTGCGATTACCTTATCGTCTATACTTAATTTGACACCAAACAAGCGTTGTCCGTCAATACCGTTGTCTTCGAAAATGTCGTAATGAAAGATCCTCTTTTCTTTCTGACACCATTCGATAACTAAGCTTTTATAACTAATTACTTTTCCTTCCAGTCTTGCAATATCGACATAAGGGGTAATTACTCTTTTTTGGATAAACCTTTCGCAATACGAATAACCTTTATCCAGATAAATAGCACCAATCAGCGATTCGAAAATATTACCATGAATATTTTCTCCAAAATGCTGAACAGGTACTTTGCTTTCTACAAAACGTACTAAATTCAAATCTTTGCCAAGTTCATTTAAATGTTCGCGGCTTACAATTTTTGAACGCATTTTTGTTAAATATCCTTCGTCTCCATTTGGCGCCTTATTAAACAAATGCGCAGCAATTACAGCACTTAACATAGCATCTCCTAAAAATTCTAAACGTTCGTAATTTATAGGATGTCCTGCTTCATCTAATTTATTTGACGATCTATGGGTAAAAGCTTTTTTGTAAAATTCAATATTTACAGGCTGAAAACCAAGAATTTTCTGAATAGTGTCAAAAAAAATCCCGTCTTCTAGAGAACGGGATTTAGAAAATATTTTTTTGATAATATTCATATACGAAAATTAGTCAGCTAATTTTTTAAACAATACACAAGCATTGTGTCCGCCAAAACCAAATGTGTTACTCATAGCAACATTCACTTCTCTTTTCTGAGGTTGGTTTAAGGTAAGGTTTAATGCAGGATCGATATTCTCATCAACTACCGTATGGTTAATCGTAGGAGGAACAATACCGTGTTTCATTGCTAAGATAGAAGCAATAGCTTCAATAGCTCCGGCGGCACCTAGTAAATGTCCTGTCATTGATTTTGTAGAGTTGATATTGATATTCTTAGCGTGCTCGCCAAAAACTTTACTGATTGCTTTTAACTCAGCAACGTCTCCAAGTGGAGTAGAAGTTCCGTGAGTATTGATATGATCAACATCTTCAGGGTTCATTCCAGCGTCTCTCAGCGTATTTTTCATTACTGCAATAACTCCAATTCCTTCTGGATGTGGTGCTGTTAAGTGGTAAGCATCAGATGACATTCCGCCTCCGCCAATTTCACAATAAATTTTTGCGCCTCTTGCTTTTGCGTGTTCGTAATCTTCAAGAACTAAAGCTCCTGCTCCTTCTCCTAAAACAAAACCATCTCTGGTTGCGTCAAAAGGTCTTGAAGCTGTTTCCGGACTTTCATTTCTTGTTGATAAAGCGTGCATAGAGTTAAAACCTCCCATACCGGCAATGGTAATTGCAGCTTCAGAACCACCAGATACAATAATATCACACATTCCTAAACGAATGTAGTTGAAAGCATCAATTAATGCATTTGCAGAAGATGCACATGCAGAAACCGTAGTATAATTTGGTCCCATATACCCGTTACGCATAGAAATATGCGCAGGAGCGATATCGGCAATCATTTTTGGAATAAAAAACGGGTTGAACTTTGGAGTTCCATCCCCTTTTGCATAATAAATTACTTCTTCCTGGAATGTTTCTAAACCTCCAATTCCTGCTCCCCAGATAACCCCAACTCTAGTTTTGTCGACATTATCATCTGTAAGTCCAGCATCTTTAATAGCTTCATCACTGGCAGCAACTGCATATTGAGCAAATTTATCTAATCTTCGAGATTCCTTGCGATCCATGTAATCTTCAATATTGAAGTTTTTTACTTCGCAGGCAAATTTCGTTTTATGCTTCTCTGTATCATAATATGTGATAGGAGCGGCTCCGCTTACCCCATTCACAAGTGCATTCCAATAATCCTGGATATTATTCCCGATAGGAGTAAGTGCACCTAATCCTGTTACCACAACTCGCCTTAATGTCATAAATTATGTATTTTGTGTCTTTAAACAAATAAAACCCACGCTTTCTTAACCGTTTTGTTACTTAAGAGCCATGGGTATTACAATATAAATATATCTTTTTGATTGAAAATCAATCGAAATTTAAATTTAAAAAAATAATAACACCCGACTCTTAAAAATTTCACATTTCAAAAATCAAATTCCAATTGGAATTTGGAATTTCAAAAATTGGGATTTTTAGAAATCGGGTGTGGTATTATTATTTTTTAGCTTCCTCGATATAAGAAATAGCTTGACCTACAGTAGCAATGTTTTCTGCTTGATCGTCTGGAATTTGAATATCAAATTCTTTTTCGAATTCCATAATAAGCTCAACAGTGTCTAATGAGTCAGCTCCCAAATCATTAGTGAAGCTTGCTTCTGTTACAACTTCGTTTTCGTCAACACCTAATTTGTCTACGATAATCGCTTTTACTCTTGATGCAATGTCTGACATAATCTTTAATTTTAGAATTTAATTTGTTGGCAAAAATAAAAAACTTTATTTTAAAACAACTATTTAGTTTATAAATGTGACACTAATTTATAAAATTAATTTCAAGAAAGGTCTTTTAAAGCTATTTATTTTCGATTTTTATTCCGTTTTTTGCATTCTCAAAATAAATTCTATTATGAAAAAAATTATCGTTTTTGCCTCAGGATCAGGAACTAACGCAGAAAACATTATAAAATATTTTTCGAACATTGAAATTGCAAAGGTCGTTTCGGTTTTTACAAATAATGCTTCGGCAAAAGTTATTGAAAGAGCAAAAAATCATCAAATTCCAGTCGAAATTTTCGAAAAAAACGAACTTTTAGAAAGAAACGTATTACAAAAAATACAAAAAATCGACCCGGATTTGATAGTTCTTGCCGGTTTTTTATTGAAATTTCCCGAAAACATAATTGAGCAGTATCCAAACAAAATAATCAACATTCATCCTGCCCTTTTACCTAAATATGGAGGCAAAGGAATGTACGGAATGCACATACACAGAGCGATAGTTAATAATAAGGAAAAAGAAACCGGAATCTCGATTCATTATGTAAACGAAAACTACGATGAAGGCGGCATCATATTTCAGCAAAATGTTCTTTTAACTGAAGAAGATACTCCGGAAACAGTGGCTGAAAAGATTCATGAATTAGAACAAAAACATTTTCCTGAGATTATTCATAGAATACTGGAAGATTCAAGTTCTAAGATTTAAACCATATAAGTTATATAAGATAATTTAAGGCTGGCGTTTAAATAATACTAAAATCAGAATGAACTTTTAAATAACCTAAGAAATATAAGACAATACTTTAAATGGACTTATATAACTTATATGGTTAACAAAAAAATAAAATGACCCAACACGAAGTACATATATATACAGATGGCGCTGCAAAAGGAAATCCGGGAAATGGAGGTTATGGTGTGGTCATGGAATTAGTGGGAACTCCGCATAAAAAAGAATTTTACGAAGGTTTTCGCCTTACCACTAACAATAGAATGGAACTTTTGGCTGTAATTGTTGGTTTAGAAAAACTGAAAAAGCCAAATATGAAGGTTCTTGTAATTTCTGATTCTAAATATGTAGTAGATTCTGTTGAAAAAAAATGGGTTTTAGGCTGGGAGAAAAAAGGTTTTGCAGGAAGAAAAAATGCCGATTTATGGAAACGTTTTTTAATTGTGTACCGAAAGCACCAAGTCAATTTTAAATGGATAAAAGGCCATAATAACCATCCTCAAAACGAACGCTGTGATCAACTGGCCGTTATGGCATCGATGCAGCCGAAACTTTCTATTGATTCTTTTTACGAAACAACTGATTCTAAGTTACTATAAAAACAAAATAACGTATCGAAAACTAGTTTCTGATACGTTATTAAATTACTAACTTAAAATCTTTACTTTATTCTTTGTCTAAATCTTTTGCGGTTTTAAATCCTACCAAAAGTCCAATTCCTGCCATTATAAAAATAATTGAAGGATAAACTGCTCCATCGTTAAGAGATGTGTAAGTTGTAATAAGCAAGGCAAGAAAAATTCCAACCCCGCTTCCTATTAATAAGAAAGCCAGATTTACAACAAAGATTTTCCATGCCGAACCTCCATTTATTTTTCCTTTTAAAAATATACTGGCATCAACACCTTTTTCTATAAGAGCCATACGCTCTCTATTTCTTGTTGAATAAATAAGATAGACAATCCCGAAGATCATCAAAAAAAGACTAAGCGGTATTAAAACTTGTGGTCCCATAATTTTATGTTTTTATTAATTGATTGATACTCCATATGACGAGGCTTTTTAAATTGAGGTTACAGCTTTTGCAAAAAAATTTCAAAATTTAAATTCCAAATTCCAAAAGTTACTGATTATCAGTTAATTTTGAATTAATATTTTTTTTAATAAATGTCAAGCTTTGACAAAGTTCTATACTATATATAAGTATAATCAAATTGGAATTTGGATTTTTAATATTGGAATTTAAATTAAGATTTGTGGTTTAAAAAAAATGGAATTTATTTTAATTTTCTTGTAACCTAAATAAACAAACTGTCGTCCTATATAATATGAGTACAATAAGTGATCAACATTATATCGATAAAGTTCTGCAGGGCGAGACAAATGCGTTTGCCGTTCTTGTTGATCGTTATAAAGATATGATCTTTACTTTGGCACTCAAAATGGTTAAAAATCGAGAAGAAGCAGAAGAAGTTTCACAAGATACGTTTATTAAGATTTACAGTTCATTGAATAAATTTAAAGGTGAATCTAAATTTTCAACCTGGATTTATAAGATCGCTTATAATACTTGTTTGGACAGATTGAAGAAAAGCAAAAAAGAGGATTTAAATATTTCGATAGATGATTTTTCATCTCATTTAATCAAAACAATGGAGACTGCTTTGAGTGTTTTAGAAGACAAAGAACGAAAGCAAACCATTCAAAATTGTTTAAATTTGTTACCAAGTGAAGAGAATTTCTTGTTGACTTTGTTTTATTTTGAAAATCAAAACCTAGAAGAAATTGGCAAAATCATGAGTATCAATGCTAATAATGTCAAGGTAAAATTATTTAGAAGCCGACAAAAATTAGCCGTAATTTTAAAAAAGCAGTTAGAACCAGAAATAATAGAGTATTATGAAAGAGGAAGATAAAAATATAGAAAATCTTATTGAGAAAATGATGGCTGAAAATACGCTTCAATCGCCATCTGCTGACTTTACTTCAAATATAATGTCAAAAATTCTTGCTGCCGAAGAAGTAAAAATCAAACCTTACAAACCTTTAATTTCCATTTCAACGTGGATTTTTATTGGATTTTCCTTGGTTCTTTTGGTCGTTTATAATGTGTATTTTGCCGGGGCAGAAAATAATTTAGAAATAGGAAAATCGTATACCGATAAAATTTCGGCAATTGTTTCTGGTATTCATATTTCTAAAACTATATTGTACGCTATTTTAATTGTTCCTTTTATGGTTTTAATTCAGATTGGGGTTTTGAAGAATTATTTTGATAAGAAGTATCAGTTGTAGATTCAGATAAAATCTAAACAAAAAGCATCTTGATTTTTTTCAAAATAAAACTTGCGATTTAAATCCGGAAAACATATTTTAAGCACTCCAGAAAACTAAATATAATTCATTCATTTACAATAGAATTAGACCCGAAATCGATATCTTTTTTTTAAGAAAATTTTGAGAACCTAAACCGTTGCAAGATTGTAACTTATAGAGTATCTTTGCACCCTAATTCGAAATTCATAAAATGAATAAATTATTGATTGTTGGAACGGTTGCTTTCGACGCGATTGAAACTCCTTTCGGAAAAACAGATAAAATTTTAGGTGGTGCTGCAACGTACATTGGTTTATCAGCATCATTTTTCAACTTGCAATCGGCCATAGTTTCTGTAGTTGGCGATGATTTTCCTCAAGAACATTTAGACTTATTAACTTCAAAAAATATCGATATCTCTGGTATCGAAATTGTAAAAGGCGGTAAAACGTTTTTTTGGAGTGGATTATACCATAATGATTTAAATTCTAGAGATACATTAGTAACTGAGCTGAACGTTTTAGCTGATTTTCAGCCAAAAGTTCCTCAAAACTATAAAGACGCTGATGTTGTAATGTTAGGAAATTTACATCCGTTAGTACAAAGCAGCGTTTTAGATCAATTAGAGAAAAAACCAAAATTAGTCGTTTTAGATACAATGAACTTTTGGATGGACTGCGCTCTTCCGGAATTATTAGACGTTATTAAACGTGTAGATGTTATTACAATCAATGACGAAGAAGCAAGACAACTTTCTGGTGAATATTCATTAGTAAAAGCAGCGGCTAAAATCCAGGACATGGGACCAAAATATGTGGTAATCAAAAAAGGAGAACACGGCGCACTTTTATTCCATAATAGAGAAGTATTCTTTGCACCAGCTTTACCGCTTGAAGATGTTTTTGATCCAACCGGAGCAGGAGACACTTTTGCAGGAGGATTTTCCGGATTCATTGCACAAAGCGAAAACATTTCGTTTAACAATTTGAAAAATGCAATTATTTACGGTTCAAATTTAGCTTCGTTCTGCGTAGAAAAATTTGGAACCGAAAGGATGGAAACATTAAGCAAAGCAGAAGTAGCGATTCGATTACAGCAATTTAAGTCGTTAACTCAGTTTGACATAGAAATATAATGCCCAAAAGCCTCGATAACACGGGGCTTTTTTTATTACGTTAATACACACAACTTACAACAACACAAAATACAAAAAACAATGAGCGACGCTTTAAAACACGAATGTGGTATAGCCTTAGTTAGACTTCTTAAACCGCTTGAATATTATAAAGAGAAATACGGAACTGCTTTTTACGGAATACAAAAAATGTATTTGATGATGGAAAAGCAGCACAACCGTGGACAAGACGGAGCTGGTTTTGCCAGCATCAAACTTGATGTTGAACCTGGACAACGCTACATAAGCAGAGTTCGTTCAAACCATTCGCAGCCAATACAAGACGTCTTTAAACAAATCAATGAAAGAATCAGCGAAGAGTTAAAAGCGCAGCCTGAAATTGGTGACGATGTTCAAAAAATAAAATCAGAAATTCCATATGTTGGTGAATTGTTTTTAGGACACGTTCGTTATGGAACTTTTGGAAAAAACAGCATCGAAAGCGTTCATCCATTTTTACGTCAAAGTAACTGGATGCACCGTAACTTAATTTTGGCAGGAAACTTTAACATGACAAATGTTAAAGAGCTTTTCGAAAACTTAGTTGAACTTGGGCAACATCCAAAAGAAATGGCTGATACTGTTACTGTAATGGAAAAAATTGGTCACTTCTTAGATAAAGAAGTTATGCAATTGTACCAAGACTGTAAAGCCGAAGGTTACTCAAAAAGAGAAGCTTCACCAGTAATTGCTGAGCGTTTGGATATTGCAAAAATATTAGCTCGTTCTGCTAAAAACTTAGATGGTGGTTATGCAATGGCTGGTTTATTAGGCCATGGCGACGCTTTTGTTTTTAGAGATCCAGCAGGAATTCGTCCAGCTTACTTTTACCAAGATGATGAAGTAGTTGTTGTCGCTTCTGAAAGACCTGTTATTCAAACTGTATTTAATGTTCCATTTGAAAGTGTTCAGGAAATCGATCCGGGAAATGCTTTGATTATCAAAAAAAGCGGAAAGGTTTCTATGCAGCAAATCTTAGAACCAACTATTAAAAAAGCTTGTTCGTTTGAAAGAATTTATTTCTCAAGAGGAAGTGATGCCGAAATTTATCAGGAACGTAAAAACTTAGGTAAATTAATTTTGCCTGCAGTTCTTAACGCAATTGACAGCGATACAGACAATACTGTTTTCTCTTATATTCCAAATACAGCCGAAACTTCATTTTATGGTTTAGTCGAAGCTGCTCAGGATTTTTTAAATCAGAGAAAAAACAATTATATTCTAGAAAATAGAAATACGCTTACCGCAGAAACGCTTCAGGAACTTTTAGCTGTAAAAATACGTACAGAAAAAGTAGCTATTAAAGATGCCAAACTTAGAACCTTTATTACTGAAGACAGCAGCCGTGATGATTTAGTGGCTCACGTTTACGATGTTACATATGGTGTAATTAAACCTGAAGATAATTTGGTTATTATTGACGATAGTATTGTTCGTGGTACTACATTAAAAATGAGTATCATTAAAATGATGGATCGTTTAAAACCAAAACGTATTGTTATTGTTTCATCGGCACCACAAATTCGTTATCCTGACTGTTACGGAATCGATATGGCGAAACTTGAAGGACTTGTTGCTTTTAGAGCCGCTTTAACGTTATTAAAAGAAAGAAACTTATATCATATTGTTGACGAAGTTTATGCTAAATGTAAAGCACAGGAAAATTTCGCAGATAAAGATGTTGTGAATTATGTAACTGCAATTTACGATCAATTTACACCAGAAGAAATTTCAGACAAAATTGCCGAAATGTTAAGTTCTCCGGAAATTAATGCCGAGGTAAAAATTATTTTCCAAAAAGTAGAAGATTTACATATTGCGTGTCCTAAAAACTTAGGAGACTGGTACTTTACAGGTGATTATCCTACCCCAGGAGGAAACCGCGTTGTAAACCGTGCGTTTATGAATTTCTACGAAGGAAAAGACGCAAGAGCGTATTAAAAAAGTATTAACAAAAGGTTAATTTGTGCATTTCATCGGTTTTTTTTGCCGTTTATCCTGTTTGTTTGGTAAAATTGAAAAGCTACAATACTTTTGGAAAACCATAACATTAGTAGGTTAAGTTTATGGTAGATTTGGGGCAAAAAGGGTGGAAGAGATTCCACCTTTTTTATTGGAATAAACTCAAGTATTTCTCCTTTAAGTCATTATATTCATTTCATCGGATATATTTACCTTTCATCCGAAAAATTTTCTTAATAAAAATAACTGTCATACATTTATAAAACCATAACATTAGTAGGTTAAGTTTATGGTAGATTTGGGGCAAAAAAGGTGGAAGAGATTCCGCCTTTTTTATTTTCTTTTTTTAGAGAAGAGAAAAGAAAATAGATTATAGAATAAAGATGAGACTTATAGATATACAAAAAAAAGACGAGTACCTTTCGGGACTCGTCTTTTCTCTTTATTCTTTGCTCTATCTTCTTACTTGTCTAAAGCATATCTTCTAGCAACTTCTGTCCAGTTAATTACACTAAAGAAAGCTTCAATATAATCTGGTCTTCTGTTTTGGTAGTTTAAGTAGTAAGCATGTTCCCAAACGTCCATTCCTAAGATTGGAGTTCCACCATGACCAGCAACTTCCGGCATTAATGGATTATCTTGATTTGGAGTACCTACAACTTCTAATTTTCCTCCTTTAAGCACTGTTAACCAAGCCCATCCTGAACCAAACTGAGTTGCTCCAGCTTTAGCGAATTTTGCTTTAAATTCTTCGAAAGTTCCAAAAGAATCTTCGATAGCTGCTAATAAATCTCCTGTTGGTAATCCTCCTCCATTTGGAGACATTACTGTCCAGAATAAATTGTGGTTGTAAAAACCTCCACCATTATTACGAACTGCAGCATTAGATTTATCTAAGTTGATTAAGATATTTTCGATTGTTTTTCCCTCTAAATCTGTTCCTGCTATTGCAGCGTTAAGATTTGTAGTGTATGCATTGTGGTGCTTTGTATGGTGGATTTCCATTGTACGCGCATCAATATGTGGTTCTAATGCATCATATGCATAAGGTAATTGTGGTAATTCAAAAGCCATGGTATAAGGATTTTTATGGTTTATAATAATTTATCCCAAATTTAGACATTTAACTTTGGAATTGAAAATACTATTTCGTTATAATTCAATTTAATTAATTGATAAATTGATTTTTTAAAACATAAACACCTGAAAATCTTTATTTTCCATTAAAAGTGGTCATGGTATTTTCTAATCCTGCTGTTCCAAAAGACCTAATAATTTCAGCTGAAGTTTCTAAACGTTCTGGTAATTTTGAATTTTCGTCGTCATTCCATTCTCCCAAAACATAATCTATCTGCTGTCCTTTTTTAAATTGATCGCTGATTCCAAATCTGAATCGGGTATATTGCTGTGTGTTTAAAACGAGATTGATGTTTTTTAATCCGTTATGCCCTCCATCGCTTCCTTTTGGTTTGATTCTGATTGTTCCGAATGACAGGTTTAAATCGTCTGTAATTACCAAAATATTTTCCAGCGGAATATTTTCTTTATCCATCCAGTATTTTACTGCTTTTCCGCTAAGGTTCATGTAAGTATTTGGTTTAAGCAGAAAGAACGTTCTTCCTTTAAACTTATATTCGGCCAAAGATCCTAGTTTTACGGTTTCAAATGAAAGACTTTCTTTTCTGGCCAAAAAGTCTAATACTTTAAATCCGATATTGTGTCTTGTGTTTACGTATTCGGCTCCGATATTCCCTAAACCAACGATTAAATATTTCTTCATATTATCTATGTTCTCTTCTTTTTGTGTTGATGAAAACAGTTTTGTTATCCATTTTATCATGTTTGCAAAAGTAAGATTAATTATTTTTAACCGCAAAGAGCGCAAAGGATTTACGCAAAGATCGCTAAGAATGGCACACGGATGACGCGGATGAAACTGGTTTATACTGATTTTTATTTGTATGCACGATATATTGTCATCCTGAGCGAAGTCGAAGGACCACAAGAAGCTCGACATTCTAAATTCCATGCTTTGCATGGGCTTCGACTTCGCTCAGCCTGACATTTTAATTAACCCCATTTCAAAAACCTTAGAACCTTAGTTTCTCAGCATCTCAGAACCTTTAAAAAAAAAAGCCCCAATCGTAAGATTGAGGCTTTTTGTATTGAGTTGAAAAAAATTATTTTTTCTTTCCTTTTGCAGGAGCTTTTGCAGCTTTTGCAGCTTCTTGAGCAGCTTTCATAGCAGCACGAGAAATTCTTACCTGAGCAACAACTGTGTTGTCTGGGTGCATGATTTTGTATTCTGGAGCACCAACTTTAGTAACATATAATTTGTTACCCATTTCAAGTGGAGTAATATCAGCTTCAACAAAATCAGGAAGATTTTTAGGTAAAGCTTTTACTTTTAATTTACGAGTGTTTAAACGTAAAACACCTCCAGCAAGAACACCTTTAGATGTACCAACGATTTTCACAGGAACTTCCATTGTGATTTCTTTATCATCAAATAATTGGAAGAAGTCAATGTGTAAAATTTTGTCAGATACCGGGTGAACCTGAATGTCTTGCAAAATTGCATTGAATGATTTTCCTTTTCCAAGTTCGATCACAACTGTGTGAGCGTTTGGAGTGTAAACCAAGTTTTTGAATGCCGCAGCGTCCGCTGAGAAATGTACTGCCTGATTTCCTCCGTATAACACGCAAGGAACCGCTCCAGCATTACGTAAGGCTTTAGTTGACACTTTGCCCACGCTTTCTCTTTCTGATCCTTTAATTGTAATCGATTTCATTGTAAAAAAATATAGTTATTAATAAATATTCTAATTTGCTATAAGCTTTAAGCAATACGCTTTATGCTTTTTTGTAATTGCGAATAGCTTACGGCTTATAGCCTAAAGCTTACTGCTTTTACATTATAAATTTTCCACTAATGGAATTGTTGTGGTGCACCATGTGCATAACTTCTGCAAAAAGAGGTGCACAACTCACTACTCTAATTTTATTTGATTCTTTCTTTAACGGGATTGAATCTGTTACGATTAATTCTGTTAATTTCGAATTTTCAATTTTCTCATACGCACCGCCAGATAAAATAGCGTGTGTACAAATTGCTCTTACGCTTAGTGCTCCTTTTTCGATCATTAAGTCGGCTGCTTTTGCTAAAGTTCCTCCTGTATCGATCATGTCGTCTACTAAGATTACGTTACGACCTTTTACTTCACCAATCAATTCCATAGTGTCGATAACGTTGGCTGCTTTTCTTTGTTTGTAACAGATTACTACATCTGATTCTAAAAACTTAGAGTAAGCATAAGCTCTTTTTGATCCTCCCATATCTGGAGATGCAATAGTTAAGTTTTCTAACTCTAAACTTTGCACGTAAGGCAAAAAGATTGTAGATGCAAATAAATGATCTACTGGTTTTTCAAAGAATCCCTGAATTTGATCTGCGTGCAAATCCATTGTCATGATTCTTGTTGCTCCTGCAGCGGTTAATAGGTTTGCTACTAACTTCGCCCCAATCGGCACTCTTGGTTTGTCTTTTCTATCTTGTCTTGCCCAACCAAAATAAGGCATAACAGCTGTAATATGTCTTGCTGATGCACGTTTTGCAGCATCAATCATTAATAACAATTCCATCAAATTATCTGCCGATGGGAAAGTTGAACACACAATAAAAACACGTAATCCTCTGATTGACTCTTCGTAAGACGGTTGAAATTCTCCGTCACTATACGTTGACATCGTTACTTTTCCTAACGGAATTCCGTATTGTTCTGCAATTTTTTCTGCAAGATAAACACTTTGTGAACAAGCAAAAATTTTAGCTTCTGGTTCTAGGTGCGACATTATAATTTGTTGTTTTTGCTCCGCTGCACTCTGCACAATTCGGCTTTATGATTTTCGTAAAGCCAGACCTGTATAAATGCCTCGGGTGTAGTTAGTTGTGTGTGCGTCGTTTTAACGAGGTGCAAATTTATAAAATTTATTGGACACTGAAAGGAAATATTTAAGTATTTTTAGTAGATGATTTAATTTTATTTTTTACATTTGCACCGTGTTAAAGGAATGGACACATTATTGATCTCATTCTATTGCGTTAAAATAACTGATTTATCGTTATTTTTTCGTCTGCTAAGCCCGGATGGCGGAATTGGTAGACGCGCTGGTCTCAAACACCTGTGGGAAACCGTGCCGGTTCGACTCCGGCTCCGGGTACTTAAAACCTCTGAAATCAATTGATTTTCAGAGGTTTTTTCTTTTTAAGGTGATCAAGGGGCCTGGATTCTTTCCATTTTACATAAAAACTTAATGCTCATAGAAAGAGAATTTACACTCTGAACTATTACCTTTCAAAAAAAGTACTTACTGCAATCTTATTTTCTCTCATTTTAATAATTACCTTTTTCACGGAAGCAAAAAACAATTTTATCTTTTGAATACGGTTCAAAACTGTACTTTCCTTGTTTATGGCCCAGGACTTGAAAAAAGGGAGAAGAAAGGGCTATAACTCCAAAAGTGTTTTTTTTTAACTTCTTTGGATTACAGAAATAGGAATTTTAAAAGACCTCCATTTTTTTAAACGTGTCTGATGCATAAGGAATGGGAGCAATTGTCCGAAATCTTTTCTGCTTTAATTCTTCAAAAAGCAGAAAAATTGAGTGTTCACAGCCCTACCATAGGGAACGCCAAGTATAAATAAAATGAACACAACAAACAGAAAAAAGAGAACAAAAAAAATAAAAAAAATAAAACAACGTACGGAAAAAATACGTACATTTGCGAGACTGATACGAAACTTAACTCTTTAAAAGACTAAAGGGATTCGGAAAAAGTCTAGAATAAAGTCAAGAGAATAACTCATAAAATAAAGAAAAACCGTAAAATAAATTATAAGAGGAGAAAGGACTAAGATAAAGACTATTAGAGACAATACTAATAATAAACAATTTTACTTAAATCTTACTAAATCAAAAAATTAAAATTTAAAACAAGAAAATCAAATTAAATTAAATTAAATCAAGTTAAATCAAATTAAATATAAAATAATATAATATGTCAACAATCATTAACGACCGAATTGATGTTCGTATCAGTAAAGAACACAAGGAGTTGATTAAGTATGCATCAGTCCTGAAAGGGTTTAAAAATGTAACAGAATTTGTTGTTTATTGTATTAACACCGAGGCAAACAAAATCATTAAAGAAAATGAAACTGTTTTAAAAACCTACGAGGACAAGAAAATATTCATGGATGCAATTTTAAATCCACCAAAGGCTAATGATAAACTTAAGAGGGCTCAAATGAACCATTTTAAATTTGTTGAACAAAATGAATCTAAAGATTGAAGTCCTTACAGAGGATCACGAAAGAAAAAAGTTTAAATGTGGCAAAGAGTTATTAGATAATTATTTTCACAAACAAGCGGGACAGGATGCCAGAAAAGATTTATCAGTATGTCATGTTTTAACAGACATTAATGCAGATAAAAAAAGAGTATTAGGATTTTTCACATTGACAACAAGCTCTATTGGATGGGAAGATTTTCCACCGGAGTTAACCAAAAAAATTCCAAAGTCATATAATATTCCTTTAGCATTATTAGGAAGATTAGCGGTAGATGAAAGTGAGCAGGGGAAAGGGCTTGGAGAAATTTTATTGTTTGATGCATTAAAAAAATGTTTGGAAGTATCAAAAAACACGATGGCGCTTTATGCGGTTATAGTTGATCCATTAAACCAAAAAGCGATTGAATTTTATGAAAGTTATGGCTTTATAATGATTCCAAGTACAGGAAAAATGTTTCTGCCAATTAAAACGATCCAAGGGTTATTCCCAGAACAAGAATTGGAAGAAGGATTTTAATTCTACAAGAATTACAAAGTTTAAAAAGACAGTCTAAAATAGACTGTCTTTTTTTATTTTTATGGCAAATGATTAAATTAAATTAATTTAAATCTTCTATTGAAAAGCGTTTAGAAAAATATGCACGATCAAATTTAGCACCAAGACCAATAATAGCTTTTTCTAATTCTATTATTTTATCATGGTTTCTAATAAAATCATAGATTTTTAAATATATATAACCTTCTTCTGCTGTTTCATTTTCACCTGCTTTTCCAAAATTAATTATAGCATAAACATTTTGAATTAATACTCCGTCAACATTGATCATTTCATCAGCAAAACACACTTTAAGTTTTCCGTCTCCATGACTTTCTATCAGTGGATATACACCTAAATGATGTGCTTTACTAATAATAAAGTCATCATCAGTACAAACAAAAAAATTAGGTTCAAGAATTTGTTCATTTGGATGTACAAATGATAAAAATGTCGTGTTACTATCAATATTGTACTGCGTAATGTATCTAGTTTGAAGATCTTTAATCATATCTATTTTATCATCGATACCTAATTTATATTTTTTTAGCAAATCAATATCTGTAGTACACTCAACAAAATACATTAAATGTCTTTCCGGATTAATTAAATTATGATTATATAAAACCAACCACTTATCATAAACCCCAAATACAGCAAAGCCTTTATTTTCTCTGCCTTTACGTTCATTAACATTTTGCAACATAGGTTTCATAATATTAAGGTTGAATGAAATTTTATCAAAATCATTAGTCCAGCCTATTGTCTTCGTAGGGTCTAAATTATCAATTAAAAGGTGTCTCATAGATTATATAATTAGTGTTACGAAATTTAAAAAATATTTCTCACAAAAAGAGTTTACTGCTGTCTATGTTTAGTGTCCGAAAATATTTTTATTGTTCGATTTTCTTTATCGTAAGTATAATTATATTCTCCAATAACTTTTTTTATGCCTTTTTTAAACCATATAAGTCATATAAGCAAATAAACTTTGCTTTTAAAAGCCCTGTATTTAAATGAACATATCACTTATATGGTGAAAACCTCACAACTCGCCTCATGCAAAACAGGAAAATTGCACGAATTTGCAATAAAGCACAATTGATTTGCTTTAAAATGTAGATCTAAAGCTAATTCAATTTGGTTTGGATTTGAAATTTTCACCTTCGGATATAATCTAACCTCAACAAAACGTCCGCTCCCGTCTGGAGAAACTTCGAGTGTGGCTTCGGCATTATCTGAATACTCAAGAACTTCTATTTCGTTTTGAGAGCATACATATAAATAGGACATCATGTGGCAGGAAACCAAACTGCTCAGCAATAAATCTTCGGGATTGTATAATGAGGGATCACCTTTAAAAGCTTTTGCTGCCGAAACATCTAAAACTGATTTTCCTTCAATTTTAATTTGATGGTTTTTGTTATAAATTTTTAAAAATTGATTTTCTTCTTTTTTTGAAGTCCAGTTTAATTCTGCTTTAAAAAGATGTTTCATTTTGTTCTCGTTTACTTTTGCTAAGTTAAATTTTTTATAAATGAGGAATAAATTAATATCAATAGTTGCAAAGCCAAAACACAATCTTGTCAGAAATGACAAAAATGAACAAAATTCTTTGTCTTTATAAATAATTTTATCCATAAAAAAACCTCGAAAACATAACTTTCCGAGGTTTCTTAGAGAATTAAACTAATAAACAAATTCTAAAACTATTTCTTTACAGAGAATTTAAAGGTAGTTTTAGTTTTGTACTTTTCTCCCGGGTTTAAAACCGTTGTTGGGAAATTTTTCTGGTTTGGAGAATCCGGATAATGTTCTGTTTCTAAACAAAGTCCAGTTCTGTGTCCGTATGTTTTTCCGTCGCGTGTTGGTAAAGTTCCATCAAGGAAATTTCCTGAGTAAAACTGAATTCCAGGTTCGTCTGTCGTCATTTCCAAAACTCTTCCGCTTGGTGCGTGGTATACTTTTGCAATGATTGTTTTTCCTTTTTCAGGATTGTTCAATACCCAGCAATGATCGTAGCCTTTTCCTCTTATTAATTGTTCGTTTTTAACTTCGATGTCTTTTCCAATTAATTTTGGAGTTCTGAAATCGAAAGGCGTATTGGCAACATCTTCTAATTTTCCTGTTGGAATTAAAGTCGCATCAACCGGCACAATTTTATCAGCATTTAAAGTCAATTCATGATCTAAGATTGTTTTAGAAAAATCTCCCGATAAATTGAAATAGGTATGCTGTGTTAAATTAACAACCGTTTTTTTATCAGTTTCTGCTTCATATAAAACTTCTAATTCATTATTATTTGTCAATGTATAAGTTACAAAAACTTTTAGGTTTCCTGGATAACCTTCTTCCATATCTTTACTTAAATAAGATAATTTTAAAGAAGCTGTTTCACCAGATTTAGCCTCATCTGCTTTCCAAACAACATTAAAATATCCTTGTGGCCCACCGTGCAAAGCATTTGGTGCATTGTTTATAGCTAACTGATATTCTTTTCCATCTAGTGAAAATTTCCCTTTCGCAATTCGGTTTCCGTATCTTCCAATTAAAGCTCCAAAAAATGGATTTTCTTTTTCATATTGTGCCAAAGAATTAAATCCGGTAACTACATTTTCAAAAACTCCTTCTTTATTTGGCACTTTCAAATCTGTAATTCTTCCTCCAAAAGTGATGATATCGACTTCCATCCCATTTTGGTTTTTCAGTTTATAACTGTCGACTTTTTCTCCTTTAGCAGTTGTTCCGTAAGAAGATTTTTCAATTGTAACCTTAGCTTTTTGATCTGAAGAAACTGTAGTGTCATCCATTTTTTTATCGTTTTTGCATTGAACTGAAACTAAAGCCAGACTTAACAGGCCGATTCCAAAAAAACAACGTTTTAATACATTCATAAATAATATTTTTTTGATTATTGTAAAAAGTAAAATGTGAAAAGCTTAAAAGTAACAAATTTTAAGACAAAAAATAAAACCTTTGAACCTTTACAACTTAGAACCTCAGCACCTTAAAAATTAAAGTCCATGCTGAAACAAATGATAATAAGCTTCGTTAGCATTAATTTTATCTTTAAAATCTCTTACCGTCGTTTTTTCATCAATGACTAATAATTCGATTCCGGCAATATCTGCGAAGTCTTCCATATATTCGGTTGTTAATGACTGACTGTAAACCGTATGGTGCGCTCCTCCGGCTAAAATCCAAGCCGTTGCTGCGATCTCAAGGTTAGGTTTGCAATCCCATAAAACTCTTGCAACTGGTAATTTTGGCAATTCAGCCATTGGTTTAACTGCTTCAACTTCGTTTACAATTAAACGGAAACGGGTTCCCATATCCACCAATGAAACATTGATCGCATCTCCTGCAGGTGAATTAAACACCAAACGTGCAGGATCTTCTTTACCTCCAATTCCTAAAGGATGTACTTCGCAAGAAGGTTTTCCATCAGCGATTGATGGACAAATTTCTAACATGTGTGATCCTAAAACATATGATTTTTGCGGTGTGAAATGGTACGTATAATCTTCCATAAAAGAGGTTCCGCCTTCAAGACCAATATTCATTACTTTTAAAGCCCTTACCATTGCCGCTGTTTTCCAATCTCCTTCACCACCAAATCCATAACCATCGGCCATTAATCTTTGTGTTGCAATTCCTGGTAATTGCTTCCAAACACCAAGGTTTTCGAAAGTATCTGTAAAAGCACCGAAACCTCCTTCTTCAAGGAAAGCTCTTAAACCTAATTCAATTTTTGCCGCTTCCGCTAAAGAACTTCTTTGCGCTCCGCCTTCTTTTAAAGAATCTGTTAAAGTATAAGAAGACTCATAAACAGCTAATAAATCAGTTAGTTGTTTGTCTGTTACTTTTTCAATATGTTTGGTAACATCCGAAGAATCGTAACCGTTTACTGAAACTCCGAAACGAATCTGAGCCTCCACTTTATCTCCTTCTGTAACGGCAACTTCACGCATATTGTCTCCAATACGAGCTACTTTTAGGTTTTGAAGTTCATCCCAGCCAAGGACAACTCTTGACCAGATTCCTAATTGTTTTTGAACCCTTTGATCTTCCCAATGTCCAACAACCACTTTACGTTTTTTACGTAATCTTGACATGATAAAACCAAATTCACGATCTCCGTGAGCAGATTGATTTAAGTTCATGAAATCCATATCGATAGATCCCCACGGAATTTCAGCATTGTATTGTGTATGTAAATGACATAATGGTTTTTTCAAAATACTTAAACCGCCAATCCACATTTTTGCCGGTGAAAAAGTATGCATCCAAGCAATAATTCCGATACAGTTTTTCTCTGAATTCGCAGCCAAACAAACATCTAAAATCTGTGAAGGCGATTTCACCACATCTTTGTAAACCACTTTTACTGGAATTGAAGACGAAGCATCTAATCCTTTTGCAATTATCTGCGAATGTTCTGCAACTTTTCTTAGTGTTTCTTCACCGTATAATTCCTGGCTTCCTACTACAAACCATACTTCTTTTTGAGATATATCAATCATGTCTTTTGTTTATTTTGTTTCAAGTTTCAGGTTTGCTTCGCCTGTTCGAGCATAGCTCTCGAGTCAAGTTGAAATCCTAAATCTAAAATCGTTAATCTAAAATCTAAAATTATTATTGTCCGTAATACGAATCTTTTCCGTGTTTGCGGTTGTAATGTTTCTTAATTAATGAATCTTTTAATTTTGGTGCATTTGGATTTATTTGCAAAGTCAGATACGCCATTTCTGCTACAACTTCCAGAACTTTACTGTTGTAAACTGCTTTTGCTGCGTTTTTTCCCCATGCAAACGGACCGTGATTTCCTATCAGGATCATTTCTACTTCTTCATAAGAAAGATTTTTTTCTTTGAAACAATCCAAAATCTGAATTCCGGTATTGTGTTCATAGTTTCCTTCGATAAGCGAATCTGCCATCGGTGGCGCACACGGAATATCAGCTGTTAAATGGTCTGCATGTGTTGTTCCGAAAATTGGAATATCACGTTGTGATTGCGCCCAAGCAACTGAATAAGTCGCATGTGTATGCGCAACGCCGCCAATATTTGGCCAGTGTTTGTATAAATAAGCATGCGTTTTCGTGTCAGATGACGGACGCATGGTTCCTTCAATAATGTTGTTGTCAAAATCGACAATCACAATATCTTCCGGTTTTAAATCTTCGTAAGGAACACCGCTTGGTTTAATAGCAAAAACACCATTTTTTCTGTCCACGGCGCTCACATTTCCAAAAGTGTACACTACCAAATTCAATGCATTTAACTGCATGTTGGCTTCGTAACATTCTTGTTTTAAATCTTTATAAAGAGAGTTCATGTTCCGATATTTTAAGGTTTGGATCTGCAAAAGCACTTAATTGTTCGTATCCTAAAAGCAGTTTATGATACGCTGCTACTTTATCTAATTGAGGAAAATATTCTCCATCGAAATCACTTCCTATTTTTTGACTTGCTTCAATTACGTTTGGATAAATTCCGGCTGCAACTGCTGCGTAAATTGCTGCTCCTAAAGCCGGAGTTTGATCTGAAGCTGCAATTTTAATTGGCTTGTTTAAAACATTTGCCAAAGTCTGCATGATGAAAGGAGATTTACGGGCAACACCACCAATTCCGATAACACTGTCGATTTTTACACCTTCTTCTTCAAAACGATCTACAATTTTCTTCGCTCCAAAGCAGATTGCATTTACTAAAGCTTTGAAAATATGCGGTGCTTTTGTCCCTAAAGAAAGATTTGAAATCGCACTTTTTAATTCTTGGTTTGCATCTGGAGTTCTGCGTCCGTTGATCCAGTCTAAAGCAATTGGGAGACTTTCTGAAACCGGAATTTTCTCTGCTTCTTTTGTCAATTCTACAATTAATTTATCGCTGAATTCTTCTCTTAATTGTTCTTTTTGAGCGTCATTTAAAACGGCTGAAGAACCTAATAGATGTTCTGTTGGCCAAAGCAATAATTCTTTGTACCAAGCCAATAAATCTCCAAAAGCAGATTGTCCGGCTTCTAAACCAATAAATCCCGGAATTACAGAACCGTCTACCTGTCCGCAGATTCCGCGAACAGTTTTTGTTCCAACTTCATCATAAGAACCAACTAGAATATCACAAGTTGAAGTTCCCATAACACGAACTAAAGTATTCTCTCCAATTTTAGCTCCAACAGCTCCTGAATGTGCATCGAAAGTTCCAACAGCCACAACAGTTTCTGTAGAAAGTCCTAAACGATCTGCCCATTCTTTGCTTAAATTTCCTGCTGATAAATCAGATGTATAGGTTTCATCGTATAAATTTCCGCGCAGCTGTGCTAAATACGGATGTAATTTTTCTAAGAATTCAACCGGAGGAAGTCCGTTCCAGTCTGCGTGCCACATGGCTTTGTGTCCTGCAGCGCAACGGCTTCTTTTAAATGTTTTTAAATCTTTGTCTTCAATTAATAAATAGGTCATTAAATCGCAATGTTCCATCCAAGTGTGCGCTGCATTTCGAACCGCTTCGTCTTGTCTTGCAATGTGAAGGATTTTTGCCCAAAACCATTCTGAAGAATAAATCCCGCCCACATATTTAGTAACGTCTTCTCCGCCCCAGCTTACTGCCAGTTCATTGATTTCGTTTGCTTCATTTATTGCTGTATGATCTTTCCATAAAACCATCATTGCATTTGGGTTTTCTTCAAAACCTTTTGTCAATGCAAGAGGAGTTCCGTCTTTTGTAACCGGAACCGGAGAAGATCCTGTTGTATCAATACAAATTCCACGAACCAGTTTTGGATCAACTTTACTTTCTTTTATAACAGTTTGAATTGTAATTTCCAGACCTTCAATATGGTCTAAAGGATGCTGACGAAATTGATTTATAGATGCGTCACAATATTGCTTGTTTTTCCATCTTTTGTAATGAGAAACATTAGATGCTAATTCCTGTCCATTTTCAGTATCGATAAGCACCGCACGAACAGAATCTGTTCCGTAGTCTAATCCTATTACGTAATTTTTCATTCGAAATTAATTTTAAATAATGACAAATATAATTATAAATAATTTATAAGTGTACAAAAAACACTTAATAAAATATGGCCTTTGAATTTTTACAAATAATGCATCAAAACAAGGGTTTAAGATCAAAACAAAAAATAAATGTTAGTGTTACATTTATTACATTGCGATTATTTCATCTTAATTTTCAAAACTGAAACTGAGTATGCTGGAAAATCATATTGAACTTTGTTTCCAGACACTTTAAATTCGCTTTCTTTTGGGCTGATTTTAGTCGGATTTTCAAAAGAATTCTCATCATTTATTCCATCTCCTTTTAAAATTACTGCCGTTCCTTTTGAATCTAATTTTGCTCCTTTTATATCAATTGAAACATTTTGAGAATTGGCTGCAGTATTTACAATTTTCAGAATTATTTCTTTAGAATTCGCATCTTTTACCGCAGATGCAAACAAATCATTTTGGCCTGTAACAGCTTTTCCGTCTTTTGTAATGTTGATTAATTCTGTTCCTTTATTGTTTGAGAATAACTTTTGAACATAATAGTTTGGCGTTCCGTACGATTGTAAATTGTTGAACCAAATCATGTCCGGCGTCCATTGCCAGCCTTCTACGTGAGCTAATAATGGCGCATAAGAGGTTAAATGAACAACCTCAGCATTTCGTTCCATTCCGGTCATGAAAGCGGCTTCAGAGAAAGCACATTCCCAATTGTTTTTGTTATCAGGACTTGCAATAGCAACACTTTGCGCTGCATATTCTCCGGCAAAAATCTTTGGTCCTTTTCGGTCATAATTATCGTAACGTGTTACATTTTTACGAAACCAAGCCGGGTCTTTATAGTAATGTTCATCAACAATTTCTGCGTTTAACTGCTTCAATTCTTTCATGCCGTAATCATAAAAATCTCCGTCAGGAAATGGTCCTGTTCCAGACACAATTGTAATGTTTGGATATTTCGCTTTAATAGCTTTTTGAAACACTTTAAAACGCTCGATATAATCTGGCCCCCATTGCTCATTTCCAACTCCTATGAATCTTAAGTTGAATGGTTTTGGATGTCCCATATCGGCTCTGACTTTTCCCCATGCTGTTTCTGCTCCGCCATTTGCAAATTCGATTAAGTCTAATGCATCCTGCACATAAGGATCTAACTGATCCATCGGAACTAATTGTCCGGTGTTAAACTGACATGCCATTCCGCAGCTTAAAATGGGAAGCGGAGAAGCGCCAATATCTTCTGAAAGCTGAAAATATTCGAAAAATCCTAAACCAAAACTTTGGAAATAATCCGGTGCGGGTCTGTGTGCAAATTCCATATTCCAGCGGTTTACTGCGGTTTCTCTTTCTTCAACATTTCCAACTGATTTTTTCCATTGATAACGTTCTGCCAAAGTTCTTCCTTCAACAATACAGCCTCCTGGAAAACGCAAAAATCCCGGTTTCAAATCGTATAATAATTGTACTAAATCTTTACGAAGTCCGTTTTTTCTTCCTGCCCAGGTATCTTCTGGAAATAATGAAATATTGTCTAAATCAACTACGCCATTTCCTTCAAAAGTGATTTTGAGTTTTGCTTTGGCTTCTGTTGCATTTGATGTTAATTGTGCCGTATAATTTGACCAGTCATTTGATGTTGGAATAACCGAAGTTTCTCCTACAACTTTATTGTCTTTATCAATAAACTGGAATTTTATTTTCGAAATATTTCCAGAAACTTTTGATGCTTTTAAAGTCAAATTGTATTTCAAATCTTTTTTAATTCCCATTCCTCTGAAACCTTCGTTTATGAGCTGATATCCATTGGCATCATTAATCGTAACTCTGCAATAATTGTGATTGGTTCCTTTTTGAGAATATTGAATTACAGCTGCAATTCCAGATTGCTGGTTTAGTTTATGGCGGTCGCTGTTTGGTTCGTTCCATCCCATCATTGGAAATAGAAATTCAAATGATCTGTTTTTGATCATTTCGGCGTATAATCCTCCATCAGCAGCAAAATTGATGTCTTCAAAAAATACTCCGTACATCGTCGGTTGAATTTTCGTGATGGTTTTGGATGCGTCTACTTCAAAATTGTTTTTTTGTGCCGATGTGTAAATGCTCGTCAGCAAGGCTCCGCAAAGAGTAATTTTGGTAATTAAATTGGGCTTCATTTTTTTATATTTATGTTTTTATGGCACGCAGATGACGCGGATAAAAACGGATTTTTAATTTTTTGTTCTCCTGCAAGGTTTCCAAAACCTTGTAGGTATTATTAAGTTCCTTAAGTTTAAAAATTAAACCTACAAGGTTTTGGAAACCTTGCAGGAATAGAATCTTAGTTCTTATAGTCCAACCAAACTTTCATTTTCCCAACTCCGCGATTTGACCAAGAATAATATGGAATTGCTTTGAATTTTTCATTTTCGATGACGTTTACGCCTTGCAATAAATTGGCTTCTTTTTTTACTTTGAAAGTATCTTCAGACGCTACATTTATTTTGTCGAAATTGGTTTTGTTGTCGATTTCTTCTACGGCGTAAACGATTGGGCCATATTCTAAAGAGACTTTATTTTTATTAGTTTCTACTTTTGAATTCGTTTCTACTTCCTGAACTTCCATTGGGAAATTAAGATTGATTTTGTCGCCTTTTTTCCAATTTCTTGTAATGATATAATATCCATTTTCAGGCTGAATTGTCAATGTTTCTCCATTCAAACTAATAGTTGGTTTTTGGGTTGAAGCTTTTTTATAAGAATATAAATCGCCCGGCAAAACTTCATTTCTTGCCCAGCCCGGAACTCTAAGTTTAATTGTGAATTGGCTTTCTTTTTTCGGGTTAACCGAAATATTTATTTTTCCGTTCCAAGGATATCCGGTTTGTTGAGAAATCTGTAAATCGGTTTTTCCTAAAGTGAAAAAGGCATTGTTTGAAGCGTACAAATTCACATATAAAACATCTTTTGATTTCGAATAAATAAGTCCCGGAATTGACGGAATAAAACGAATTAAATTAGTCGGACAGCAAGAACAATCAAACCAAGCCTGACGTGTGCAGGAACCTCTGTTTGATTTAAAAACACCATCAGCTTCTAAAGCATTCGGATAGAAAAACTCTTTTCCATCTAATGAAATTCCAGAAATTAAACCATTGTACATTGTTCTTTCGATCACATCAAAATATTGTGATTTTCCGTATAAATTATGCAGTCTGTGGTTCCAGTATACATCACCAATTGCGGCGCAGGTTTCGTTGTATGCGGTTAAGTTTGGTAATTCATAATTGGCTCCAAAAGCTTCTCCGTCGTGTCTTGAACCAATTCCGCCTGTGATGTACATTTTCTTGTTCACCATGTTTTCCCATAAATTATTTACGGCATTGGTATAACCTTTATCTTTTGTCATTGCAGCAATATCTGTCATTCCTGCGTACATATAAACGGCTCTTACAGCATGGCCAACTACTTCATTTTGCTGTATAACCGGAATATGATCTTGTGCATATTCGCCATATAATTTATGATTGTTCGGATTTCCGCGATTGTCTAAATAGTATTTTGCCAATTTTAGATACTCTTCTTTTCCCGTAATTTGATACAATTTGATTAAACCCGTTTCTACAATTTGATGCCCTGGAACTCCTTTTACCTGACCAGGTTTATCGCCAAAAGTTTTCACTAATAAATCGGCATTTTTGATAGCAATATCAAGAAAATTTCGTTTTCCGGTTGCTTCAAAATGCACAACAGCTGCTTCGATCAAATGTCCTGCATTATAGCATTCGTGACTAATTTGCAATGATTCCCAACGTTTCCCTTCGATTACCGGAACCCACGGCGCTGGCGGTTTTGCGGGATTTATAGTTCTCCATGTGGTTAAATAACCGTCTTTTTCCTGACCAATTTTTACAATGGCAATTAGAGAATCTAAAACTCTTTCAAGCTTCGGATTTGGAGCTGAGATTAAAGTGTTTGATGCGCCTTCGATAATTTTATAAACATCAGTATCGTCAAAAGGCATTTGCCCGCGAACTTCTCCTGTTTTTTGTTTTCCGGCGATTAAGAAATTTTCGAAACGGCCTTCTTCGCTACATTTTTGAATAGCGTATGCAATCGTAACTTCCTGCACTCTTTTGATAATTGGAAGCCAAAATGAATCGGTCAATTTTACATTTTGAATATTTACGGGCTCTATTTCATAACCCGCTTTTAATGCCGAAGTTTTAGTAGACTGCACTGCATCGTTTTTGGTTTCTTTACAGGAAATCAAAACGAGGAGTGTGATAAAAACTGGTATTAATGTGAAAGTATATTTTTTCATTCTATTGGTTATTCTATTTTAAAATGGGCCATAAATCTGCATCCCATTGCATTTCTTTTACTACTAATCTTGGCGTTCCGTTTGATTTCTTTTCATAAGCGTGATAAAAAATATAGTCTTTTCCATCAAAGGTATAAGCACTATTGTGACCTGCGCCAAAGTAATTTTCATCTCCCTGAACGACTAAACTTCCTCCGCCTTCGGTTAACAGTTTTCCGTCTTTATCAAGATAAGGTCCGGTTACATTTTTAGATCTTCCCACGACAACTTTATAAGTACTTTTTTCTCCACGGCAGCATAAATCCCACGAAAGAAATTGATAATAATAGCCGTTTTTCTTAAAGATAAAAGGGGCCTCGAGTGCACCGTCTCCGGGATCAGAATCTGGAAGTTCAAAAGTTCTTTTTCGTTTCGAAATCGTATACCATTCCTGAGGCTGTGCGATTGATTTTAAATCGGGATTTAGTTTTACCATTTTTAATCCTTCCCAAAAAGAACCGAATGATAACCACGGTGTATTATTTTCATCGAAGATTAAATTCGGGTCAATGGCATTCCACATATCACGATTAGGCTGCGATTGGATGACAATTCCCTGATCGACCCACTTGTAATTTTTATCTTTTGAATCTATAGTTGTGTTGGTCGCAACGCCAATCGCCGAAGTATTTTTGGCGAAAGCCGAAACTGAATAATACAGATAATAAGTGTTGTTATGAAATGAAATATCCGGCGCCCAAATGTGGTTTTTAAAATCGGCTGCAACGCCGTCTGCCCAAACTGGTTTGTCTGCAAAAACTTGTGGTTCAGGATTCCAGTTTTTTAAATCTTTGGAACTAAAAACACTGATTCCTTTTCCAGTACAGAACAAATAATACGTGTCTTTTTGTTTAATGACAACGGGGTCGTGAACTACAATTTCCTGCGCATACGAAACTGAAGCAATAAGCATCAAAAAAACAGAAAGTGTATATTTTATATTTTTGTAAACCATATAAGTGATGTAAGTAAATTTAAGCTTGGTACTGAAAACTTTTTTAAATCATATAAGTGAAACTGAATACTAAAAACTGAACACTGAATACTAACTATTGTATTCCCTCAGATGTCATAATTACTCTTTTCATAATTCCATCTTTGTTATAATATAATTTATCGACACAGACTGATCTTCTAAAACTTCCTCCGTCGGGAATTGATGCTCCGTTGTGATAAATGAAATAGGATTGTCCTTTAAAATCTATAATTGACTGATGATTGGTGTTGCTGTTTCCAGCTATTTCATTTAAAATTCCTTTAAATTCCCATGGACCGTTAATGGATTTACTCATCGCGTAGGCGATTTTTTCGGGAAATTCATAGGCGTATGACAAATAATACCAGTTTTTATGTTTGTGAATCCACGGTGCTTCTGTAAAATTTGGTAGTTTTATATGATGAATTTCACCGTCTATTTCAGTCATGTTTTCTTTTAATTTGGCGTAATGACAGGCGGTATTTCCCCAAAACAAATACGCTTGTCCGTCAGTATCAATATAAACTGTCGGGTCGATATCGTCCCAGCTTATATTGGAAAATTTGGTCATATCGTTTGTAATTAAGGCTTTTCCCAACGCATCTTTAAAAGGACCTGTTGGACTGTCTGAAACGGCAACTCCAATTGATTTTCCGGGTACAGAACCGTGTTCTACTGTTACATACCAATAAAATTTTCCGTTTCTTTCAATTACCTGCGAAGCCCATGCGTCGCTTTTTGCCCATTTAAAATCAGTTACTTTTAAAGGCACGGGATGCGATTCCCAGGTTTTCATATCTGATGAAGAATATACCAGCCATTCGTTCATTTTATAGAAATGAAAATCATTTGGTGCTTCGTCGTGACCTGCGTATAGATACACTTTGCCTTTATAAACTAATGCCGCCGGATCTCCGGTATATTTATCTTTTATAATGGGGTTGTTTGTCTTTATCGATTGAGCAGTTCCTGCAATCGATAAAAGCAAAAACGACAGGCTTGTAAATAGGTTTTTCATTATTATTGTTTTTTTTGCCACAGATTAAATGGATTAAAATGATTTCTTTTTAATCTTTGGCTTTATTTTTTTGCCACGAATTGCACCAATTTTCTCGAATTTAATTTGTGTAATTCGTGACTTATTTTTTATCACACAGATTTTTTAATCCTTTTAATCTGTGAAATCTGTGGCATTACCCTAATTTATTTTTTTACCCCAAACAGCTAATCCTGCGCTGTTTATTCCGGTGTAACTTAACGTCACTTTTCTTGTTGCTGATTCCCAATCCCAGGCATCAATTACGTTGCATTTAACTCCGTTTATGGTTGCAATTTTTTTAGTCGCGTCATACGACCATGTTCCGGTTATATCACCGCTTACTTTTTTATCGGCGGTTAAATAAATCGTAACTGATTTTTGCATGGTTTTGTATTGGTAATTCATGGTGATTTGTTCCCAGGTTCCCACTAAACTTGCATCTGCAATAGTAGTTGTTGGAACTCCTGCATAACGTTCCGGTTCTACAACAGGCCAGCCGTCTTCTGTCCATTGAATACCGTGAATATGTCCCATCATGACAGCGTTTGAAACGTTGATTCCGGCAACACCTTCGGGCAATCGTGCCTGTGACGCGTAATACCATTGTTTGGTTGTAGGATTTTGAAAAACGGCACAATGCGAAAATCCAACCCAGCCTGTATGGTTTTTAAATTGATACGGATGTGTTACCATCGGATAACATTCTGCTCCGTTGGTAATACTGATTCCGGTATTGGTTACATAAGGACCTAAAATGTTTTTTGAGCGTGCTACACGGGTATTGTATGCTACTGATAATTCGTCATAAGCCAAAAACAAATAATAATATTGTGTGTCTGGATTATAGATAATTTCCGGCCCTTCGAGTGCCTGCCAGCGATTTGTATTTACATTTCCGCGTCCGGCAATTCGTGTTCCGTAATCGTCAATTGTTTCTAATTTGTCTGGTTTACCGGTTGCTGGATTTAGTTTTAAAGCTGCAATTCCGGAATGCCATGAACCGTAAATTAAATATTGATCCCCTTCTGGAGTTTCAATAAAACTTGGGTCAATGGCGTTGAATTTAAAATAAGCATCCCAATCGTTTCCTCCGTTTCGAACATAACTTTTTACGCCGTCGGGTTCAGAGCAGACTACCATTCCTTTATCTGTCCAATTGTTTGAAGCTAAATCATTGGTTTCGGCCAAACCAATAAAAGCGCGTTCTGTCCAGGAAGTGTTTGTGTCTGTTCCTGTGATTGGGTTGGTCACTACAATGCTGTAATACATTCTGTAGATGTTTCCGACTTTGCGTACACACGGCGCCCAATATCCATAATTTGGGTTTTCTATTGGAGGAAGTGCCGGATTCATTCTGGCTCTTTTATTATTTAAGGAATCTTTTACCCAAGCCGGAGCCTGAGTCATTGAAGATCCCATGAATTCCCAATTGATTAAATCTTTTGATCTTCTGTAGAAAAAATGTCCGTTTCCGTCGTGAGCATTTCCATACGAAGCATCGGTTTGGTACATATAATAATATTCTCCCGATTTTTCTACTGACGGATCGTGTACGTTGGCTAAATTCCATTGTGTTCTGTTTCCCCAGCTTGCTATTGCCGTATAGTTATCAGCATAAGTTGGCCCGGGAAAAGGCGGTGTTACCACAGGCGGATCTACGACTACGGGTGGTGTAGGAGTTTCTAACGCCGGATCATCTTTGGAACAGCTGGATAAAACAGCCATCACCAAAAACCCGATGAAAGGAACAATTTTTAAAATGGAATTTGATTTTTTCATCTTTTTTATCTTTTATTTTCCTTCTAAAACAATTACTGAGAAAGGAGGAATTGTGATTTCAAGTTTTCCTTTTTTGTTTTCGAAGCCTTTAAAAACTGTTGGTACAATTTTGTTTGGTGTATCGAATGAATTGTAATCTTGCAATTTTGCCGATGTTAAAACTGTAGCTGTAAAGTTTTTTACTCCAAGGTCGTTTGTGTCGATTTCTATTTTGTTTTTGTTTTTTGCATCGACATTTACTACTGAAATGTGAACGGCTCCGTTTTTATCTTTTGATGCTGAAACGGATACAGCAGGAAGTGTTTCTCCTTTAATGGTATACAAAGGCGACTGAAAACTGATTGGCAGTAATTTTGCATCTTGATGAACGCTGTACATTTTCATTACATGATAGGTTGGCGTTACAATCATTTTTGCTTTATCGGTAAGGATTACAGCTTGTAAAACATTAACGCATTGTGCTAAGTTTGCCATACGAACTCTGTCTGCATGGTTGTTGAAAATATTTAAAGTTGCTCCGGCTAAAACAGCATCACGCATGGTATTTTGCTGATATAGAAATCCTGGGTTTGTTCCTTTTTCTACTTCATACCAGCCTCCCCATTCGTCTACAACCATAGCCACTTTTTTCTCAGGATCGTATTTGTCCATTACAACAGCATGTTTGGTAACCAGTTCTTCCATTTTTAAGGCAGATTGCATGGTTTTAAAATATTCTTCTTCAGAAAAATTAACTCCGTCTCCTTTTTTACCCCAGTCAATTACGGCATAATGATGAACCCCAACTCCGCCAAGCATATTTAGCGGAATGTTTTTCATTAAAACTTCAGTCCAGTTATAATCGGCACTATTTGCTCCTGACGCAATACGGGTAATACCGCCGGTATTATTCCAGTCAGACATAAATGTTGTAAACTTGCGGTATTCGCCTGCATAATAATCTGCTGTCATGTTTCCGCCGCAGCCCCAGGCTTCATTACCAATTCCCCAGAATTTTACTTTCCAAGGTTCTGTTCTTCCGTTCTTTTTACGTAAATCACTCATTGGGCTTTTACCTCCAAAATTGGTATACTGAACCCAGTCTGATAATTCCTGAACAGTTCCGCTTCCTACATTTCCAGACAAATACGGTTCGGCTCCCAATACTTCACAAAGGTTTAAAAAGTCGTGTGTTCCAAAACTGTTATCTTCTGTTACACCTCCCCACCATTGGTTTACAATTGTAGGTCTTTGTTCTTTTGGGCCAATTCCGTCTTTCCAATGGTAGGTATCGGCAAAACAGCCTCCGGGCCATCTTAAATTTGGGATTTTTAAATCTTTTAAAGCTGTAATAATATCATTTCTAACTCCTTTTGTGTTTGGTATTTTTGATGTATCTCCCACAAAAAAACCGCCGTAAATACAACGTCCCAAATGTTCTGCAAAATGTCCGTAGATATTTTTGTTGATTGTTGGAGCATCTGTATTATTTTTTATAGTGACAACCGTCGCGTTTTGGGAGAAAGCTGCCTGATTACAAACTGCAATAAGAAAGGAGATTAAAAGTGCTTTTTTCATAATGTATTTATAAGTTAAACAGAGGAAAGTTTTTAGGAAACTTTCCTCTGAATAGTATTTTTAATAAGAAAGTGTCGGCCATCCTGATGACCATGTAAAGTATACGATTTCGAGTTTTGGATTTCCATTATCGGCTCCATCATAATAATGAACAGATCCCTTTTGAGTTCCAGTGATTCTTGACAAATGACCCGGGCCAATGTAATTTCCTTGTGCAGCCAGAACTGTAGTTCCGCCGCCGCTTTTTAAAGAAACTCCGTTTTTATCAACAAAAGGTCCAAACGGACTTGTCGAACGTCCTACAACAATATAATAGGTGCTGTTTACACCATTACAGCAGGTTCCCCTGTTTACAAACATATAATAGTAGCTTCCTTCTTTTATTAGACAAGGCGCTTCCCATGAGGCGCTGTTTCCTCCGGCAACGATGGTTTTGCTTCCGGTAGTTTTTCCTGTTGACGGGTTAATTTGAATAACTCCAATTCCGGCATGCCAGGAACCGTAAGCCATATATACATTGCTTCCGTCAACTAAAATAGAAGGATCGATAGCATTTACATCTGAAGATGAAGACGAAGAAACTACTACTCCGCGGTCTGTCCAGGTTGTTCCGGCACTTTGAGAAATAGCAGGCGCGGTAACCAAACCAATTGCAGAAGTGGCAGATCCAAAAGTAGAACAGGAATAATACATATTCCAGCGATTGTTGAACCATGCCAGATCAGGAGCCCAAAAGTTTTTGGTAAAACCAGGCACATATCCTGTAATCCAGCTTGGGGTTGACGTAAAAACCGAGGTTCCCCAAGTCCAGTTTGTTAAATTTGTTGAATAGGTCATAGGGATATTATCTCCTGTTGTAAAAACATAATAATTAACTCCGCTTTTTATAATTGTGCTAGGATCGTGAGACGGAACATTTCCGCTTACTGTTTTAGCTGTTAGATTTTTTACCTGAGAATTTTGAGATTCTGCAGCAGCTGCCGCACTCTCATTCGAAGGGATTATAACATCTTCATTTTGACAACTTCCTAATAATATTGCGAATAAAACCAAACTTGCAATTGTTTTCATTTTTTATAATTTTTAGTTACTGTTTCAATAATTAATCTTGTAATCTCATTTCTTTTTATAATACCACATGACAGATTATTCATCTGCCATATGATATTAAGTATTCTAACTAACTCAAATATATTCTTAATCTCAGTTTACAATCACAATTTACAATGAGACTGGGACTGAGACTGAAAACTCAATAACTGTCATTCTGTTTTGTTCCCGGATTATTGTCCATTTCTAACTGCGGAATTGGAAAATATTCACGTCCTGCTGTATACGAATTAAACTCGGCATCTCTTGCTTTCAGCCATGCTAATTTTGCAGGGTTTTGCAGCCATCCCCAGCGGTGTATGTCATCAAAACGGTGGCCTTCCAGAGGAAATTCTAAAAATCTTTCGTGTCCAATTTGCTCTCTCATCTGGTCCTGGCTCATTCCCGGTTTTGTAACTGATAAATCCGGCAGATTAACTCTGTTTCTAACCATTTGAATGTAAGTGTATGCTCCCGGCGTATCTCCTGTTTCATTTAAAGTTTCGGCATACATTAAAAGTATATCGGCATATCTTAATATTCGCTCGTTAATTCCAGAACGCCAGTCGTATTCGTCTGCAAATTCTCCATCAGAATTTTGGTATTTTCTGCAGAACAAATCATTTAAATCTCCTGGGCTTGAGGCATAAAAAGCGGCAAAATCTCTTCCGTATAATTTTGTTCCCGGTTTATTGTAAAATATTGTGGCATCTAAACGAGGATCAACTTCCCCTGTTTTTGTTTTTTCTTCCTGAAATTCGTTAAATAATGCCCATGTTGGCTGCACATCTGTCCATCCAAAAGCCCTTGGTGCATAAGTAATCGCACGGGCAGAAGTTTTCCCCCAGCCAGACGCAGGAGCGCCTCCCCAGCCTAAATCGACACCGCCGGCATCTCTGCTGAATTGTACTTCAAAAAGAGATTCTGAATTGTTTTCGTTTGCTGTTGTAAAATTGTCTCGGTAGTTTGAAACCAAAGAATAAACTCCTAAATCAATTACTTGTTTAAAAGCAGTTCTGGCATTTGTAAAATCTTTAGTAAATAAATATGCTTTTCCCAGATATCCTAAAGCGGCACCTTTTGTGGCACGTCCTTTTTGGCCTGCATCCAGACCTGTAATGCCAACGTAAGAATTAGGCAGTAATTCAGCTGCGGTTTTAAAATCAGCAATAACCTGAGCCCAGCCTTCTTCATTTGTTTTTTGTGGATGATATACTCCAACATCTACAGGAACTGGTACATTTTTAAACATATTTACCGCATGAAATAAATACAGTCCTCTTAAAAAATAGGCTTGGCCTAAAATTCTGTTTTTGAGTGCTGCATCTTCAAATTCAATATCAGGGACATTTGTTAAAACCTGATTGGCACGATAAATACCCTGATAATAGGTTTCAAAAGCCCATCCGTAAATAGCAGCATCGGCTACATTTGAGTTAAAATGCCCAACATTATACATCGAACCCCATGGGCTATTTGTACGTGCGTCGTCTGCTCTTGTGTCTAGTAATAATGGTGTACTTCTCATGTAAGTACCATCTGTTAATAAACTTCCGTAAGCGGCATTTACACCTTCAAGAGCGTCCTGATCTGTTTTCCAGAACGAATCGACTGCGTCATTATTTGGGTCTATCTGGGTCAAATCTTCATTATCAACACAGCTGGTTGTTACAACAGCCAATGAAAAGAAAATTGCTATATAGTTAAATATTTTATATTTCATTTTAATACGTTTTTAGTTGGTTAGGCTAGTTAAAAATTTACTTCAACACCCAAAGAAATTGTTCTTGGATTTGGAAAAGATCCTGCATCATATCCTCTTGAAAGTAGTCCGTCACTATTAAAATCAGGATCGTAGCCTTTGTATTTTGTGATCGTCAATAAATTCTGTCCATTAAGATATACTCTTGCCTTGTCAATAAATTTGTCTTTTAGAGGAATATTATATCCCAATTCCATGGTTTGTAATCTTACATAATCACCACTTTCAATAAATCGGTTTGAGTCTCTTGAATTTCCATTAGGATCACCAATAACCGGGGCCGGAACGTTAGTATTTGTATTTGTAGGTGTCCAGTAATTCAATTCGTCTGTGTGGTGGTTTGTATATTGCCCAATCATCAAATTACGGTACATGGCATTGAAAATTTTATTTCCGCCGCTGCCCTGCCAGAACATTGAGAAATCAAAATTGGCATAAGAAGCGCTAAAATTCATTCCGAAACCGTATTTAGGAATTGATACCCCTTGAAAAGTTCTGTCGGCATCTGTAATTGCCCCATCGCCGTTTACATCTTTAAATTTAATATCGCCGGGAGCTGCGCCTGTTTGTGTTGGAGAAGCTGCAACTTCTGCTGCATTCTGGAAAATACCAATAGCTTCCCATGCAAAAAGTTCACCAACAGATCTTCCTACTTCTGTTTTTGAAACTGCTCCATAAAGTGGGTTTGAATTCACTCCAATTTTAGTAACTTCATTTTTCAACGTTCCAAAATTTCCTGAGATATCATATTTAAATTTATGATGATGATTACTATATGATGCTGTAAATTCAAAACCAGAATTCTTCATATCACCTGCGTTCGTTGTAATATTTGCAGGAAAAGCCCCTGTAGAAAATGGCAATGGCACTCCAACCAACATATCAGTAACTTTTTTATTAAAATACTCAGCTGTAAACTGTAAGTCATTGTCTAAAAATCCTAATTCTAATGCGATATTTTTACTAGTTGTTTTTTCCCAGTGTACATTCGGATCAAGTGCAGCAACCACAGTTGTTCCCGGAGCAAGCGAGTTATTAAAATCATAACCGGCAAAACTGTTTACTGTCGAAGCAAAAAAGTACTGAGGAATTGTATTATTTCCAATTGTACCATAACCTCCACGAAGTTTAATGTTGCTTACCCATTTTGGCAATTGTAAAAATTTCTCGTTACTAATTTTCCAACCTCCTGAGAATGAATAGAAGTTTGCAGAATTATTTATTTCACTAAAAAGAGAAGTTCTGTCTTGTCTAAAATTTGCCTGCAATAAATACCTGTCATCATAATTATAGTTTAATCTGCTGATGTATGAGATTCCTGCAATTGTAAATTTATACTCACTTGCATTTCTGGCATCAGCATATTGAAGCATCGGAATTTCTCCTGGCGTATAACCTACACCTCTTGAATTATATCTGTGATAGTCTCTTTTTTCCTGAATCCAACCTGCAAGAGCGTCAATTTTATGTTTTCCAAGCGAAACTTCATAAGTCAATAAGTTATTCACAAAAGTTCTTAACTCATTACCTGTTTCTACATCTAAAGAAGCTTCGTCATTTGTAGTAATATAGTACCAGCCTAAATCACTTGGCGGAATAAATTTTCTGTTTTCCCAGTCTGTTCTGTCGTAACTTACATCCAGTTTATATTTTAATCCTTTTACGATTTCAATTTCTCCCCACACATCGCCAATGAAACGGTTTCTTTTTCCATTATTTTCAATTAGGTTGTTATACCCAATTGGGTTCATCGAAATCGCTCTTTGGGTCAAATTATCTGTACCGCCGTATCCGCCCAATCTGTTAGAATCATAAACAGGCATTGTTGGAACCGCGCCTAAAATGTCGCTGATAACGGTTTGTCCCGCATTGTATTCATTAAAAATTTCTTTATCAGATTGTGTATAGGCTATTTTTACACCATATTTAAATTTTCCTTTTTTACCATTCAAATTCAAATTAGTTGACAGTCTCTCATAATCCTGAGGTGTTTTAACATAACTGGTGTTTTTAAAATAATCTATATTAAAACTGTATGCTATGTTTTCTGCACCTCCGTTAAGTGTAAGAGCCTGATTTTGTACAACTCCTGTTTGTAACGCTTCTTTCTGCCAGTCTGTGTTTACATTTGTAATATAGGAAGGGCTGTTAGGATCATTTCCCGGTGCAATACTTACCGGAACACCAGCTCTGATGTCCCTGTTTCTTTCGGCCTCGCTGGTAATTTTTTGATAGCCCGCACGATCTGTAACATCCCATTTTTTAGCTACATTCTGAAGTCCCACGATTGATTTGAATTTAACATCCATTCGGCCTGCTTTACCTTTTTTTGTTGTAATAATTACAACTCCATTGGCACCGCGAACACCATAAATAGCAGCCGAAGAAGCATCTTTTAAAACCTGCATCGATTCAATTTCTCCCGGCGCAAAATCGAAAGGAGCATCGACCATAATACCGTCAATTACAAAAAGCGGATTATTATTGGTAAATGAAGTTATTCCTCTAATTTTGATATTTACAAAACCTCCCGGCTCACCTGATGATTGCACGGTTACGCCCGGAACTTGTCCTTGCAGCATTTTTGCCGCATCATAAGTAACTGTTTTTTTAGCCGATTCCATATTTACGACACTCACAGATCCTGTTAAATCAGATTTCTTTTGAGTTCCGTAACCAATAACAACTACTTCATTTAATTTGTTTGTGTCCTCGCCTAATGCTACGTTTATTTTTAATTGATTTCCTACTGAGATTTCACTAATTTGAAATCCTATAAATGAATAAACTAAAACATCTGTAGAAGATGCTTTAATCGAATACTCTCCGTCAAATCCAGTTGTGGCAACTGTTTTGGTTCCTTTTATCAAGATGTTTACCCCCGGCAAAGGCAGATTGTCTTGTGCCGAAGTAACAACTCCGCTAATCGTTTTGCCTTGAGCCGACATTTGATTAACAGAAAATATTAGCATGCAGATTGCTAAAATCCAGTCTTTTTTTGGCAATAAAAAATTGCAGTAAAAAATTAATTGTTGGTTTGTTATCATACTGGTTTGTTTAAGGTTGGTTTTGTGGTTAGTTTATAAGTGTTAATTTTACATTTGTAAATTTAAATAAAAAAAATGCGCAAAAACAAATTAATACCGCAAAAAAACATCTAAAAAAAAACACATATCGTAATTTAAGTGTATTTGTAACATTTAAGAAATTGCTATTTATTTCAAAAAAGAAATGTTTTTGACGAGTTAATTGTGTAAAAACTACACTTTTAATCAAAAAGTCACTTTTTAATCAAAAAAACAGCCCATCTAAAAAAGATATAAATGAGTTATTTTTTAATCACTTAAACACGATTTATTCACTGTTTTTGTAAATAAAAACCTAAATAAACAGTTTGTATTTTCAAGTTTTTTCAAAAAACTGTCCTGTATTATCCTGTTTTTGACTTAAAAAAAATCTTAAAAAAGAAAAATGAATGTTATTTTTGTGCAAAAAGTGATTTTTTTAACTCTATTTTTGAAGTGTTATTATTGTAAGTGTAAAATCTACATTAATAAATTATGAAACAATTGAGGAAGTTTATATCTTTACCAATAAAATATTGAATATGCTAAACAGTTATAGCTCTGCCGATAAGGTTTTACTAGCAGTAGATTGTATTATTTTTGGATTCGACAGTAACGGTTTAAAAATACTTTTAATTCAAAGGGATTTTGAACCTGAAAAGGGAAAATGGTCTCTAATTGGAGGGTTTTTAAAACGTGATGAAGTTTTAGATGATGCGGCTATCCGAATTTTAAATACATATACAGGTCTAAATGATATCTATATGGAGCAGTTATATGCTTACAGTGAAATTGATCGTGACCCTGTCGAAAGAACAATTTCGGTTTCGTATTTTGCTTTGATTAATATCGAAAACCACAATGCAGAACTAATTCAAAATTATCACGCAGAGTGGTTCCCTATAAATGATGCACCGAACTTAATTTTTGACCACAACGAAATGGTTCAAAATGCGATAAAAAGACTTCGTTATAAAACTTCGATAAAACCAATTGGATTTGAATTGCTTCCGGAAAAATTCACAATGCGTCAGCTTTTAGAATTGTATGAAGCAATTTTGAGCAAGGAATTAGATAAGAGAAACTTTATAAGTAAAATAAATTCTCTTGAAATCCTGAATAAATTGGATGAAAAAGATATGCAGTCATCCCGAAAAGGATCTTATTTATACACTTTTAATAAAGAAAAGTATGAAGAGAAATTACTTAACGATTTTGTACTGAATTTATAAAAAGTCTCACGCAGATACAGCAGATTATAAGTTTTAAGTTTAGCCACAGATTAAAAGGATTAAAATGATTTTTTTTAAATCTGTGTGAATCCTTTTAATCTGTGGCTATTTACTATAAAAAAACAAAACCCTGAAATCCACAATTTTCAGGGTTTTTTCTTCAATAAAACTACTATTAAAAAATAAACAAAATTATTTATTATCTTTTTTAACCTTGCTTTAATCGGTCATTATGAACTCTAACCGCTAAAACAAATTAATAAGTGTAAAATTTACATTTGCAAATGTAAGCAAAATATATCTTCAAAAAAAAGAAATTGTTTTTTATTAATTTACTATTAGATTTTTTAAACAAAAAGCTGTTTTACTGTGATATAAACAATCTATTTGCTAAAATTCTTTATCAGTTCCTTACAAAGAATTTCGCATAATTAACGATGATTTGTTTTCAATTTGTTCCTTCTTTCCTTTAAGGACCATTTCTGCCAGGATTTTTCCCATGGCTTCAAAATGTGTCGAAATAGTAGTAATTCCGTTGGCGGCAATTTTTTTCAGCGGTGTTTCATTATAAGATATAATTCCAAAATCAGCTCCAAGTTTTAAGTTTTTATCTCGGGCATTTTCGATTACGCGAACCAGATCACGATCATTCGGAATTATGTATAAATCTCCTTCGGTAATTTCTCTGTTTGTAAATTCGGCAATAACTTCCGATTCAAAATTATATTCGGCACAAAAATCTTCAAAACCTAATTTCATTCCCAGCGGTTCGCGAAAACCAGGAAAAATCAAAATCAGTTTTTTGTATTTACGCAAGCGCTCTTTTCCTCTTTTCAGTCCTTCAAAAATATCCTTTTGGTGATTTTGATAAATTGCCGGATATATTTTTAAATCAGGATTTGTTTGATCCAGTATAATTACGTCACCTACTGGTAGGGTTTTTATCGAAGCAACGATATCTTTTAAATTTGTGGGCATCAAAATGTATTTGGTATAATTGCCGTTGCTGTCGTTTATGAGCTTTTGAAAAACCTGACTGTTAAAATGGTGAAAGAAAATATCGACCTGAACATTTTTTCCAATGCTGCTTAAAAACGAGTTATAAATATCCTCCTTAAAAATATTCAGCTCATCAAAAAGTAAAAAAATCTTTTGTTTTATAGTGATTTCAACGCTTTTAACGTAATATCCTTTTCCGGGAATGGCATAAATAATCCCTCTTTTTTTGAGTTCTTCATAGCCCAGCAAAACGGTATCGCGCGATAATGAAAACGCCAGACAGACTTTATTTACTGATGGAAGCTTGTCGCCTTTTACTAATTTTTCTTCTTCAATTGCTTTTTCTATTGAAAGAATTATCTGCTTATATTTTGGCAGACCAATGTTGTTTTGAATCGAAATTATATTCATAAGAAAAGTGAAATTTTGTGCAATATACAAAAACTGGTAGGTACTGGTATGTAAAACTAAAGAAATGTTTCTATTTTTGAATTTCATTTTTGGCAAAATTTACATGGAAATAAAACATAAATCGCATTTAAAGGAAACTTATAATTCTAAATCCTTTGGTTTCACCCCAGATAATAACGAAATTCTTTCTTTAGAATTATCGAATAAAAATGGTATGAAGGTCGAGATTACAAATTATGGAGCGACTGTGACGTCATTACAAGTTCCTGTTTCAAACGGAAATCTTGTTGATGTGGTTTTGGGTTTTGATTCTGTTTCTTCTTATTTAGAATCTTATTTGCTGCCAAGTGCTCCTTATTTTGGAACAACCGTAGGACGTTATGCTGGAAGAATCAATAAAGGAACTTTTTCATTAAATGGAAAAACCTATGAATTGGCCAAAAATAATAATGGAAATTCCCTTCACGGCGGAAATAATGGTTTTGGAAGAAAAGTATGGAGTGTTACTAATCAAACTTTGGATGAAAATCCTTCGATAACTTTTAGTCTTATAAGTAAAGATTTAGATGAAAATTATCCAGGAGAATTACATGTTGATTTAACGTATACTTTGACAGAAGGCAATGAATTGAAATTAGATTATAAAGCGGTTTCGACAGAAGATACGGTTATAAATTTAACGCATCACAGTTATTTTAATCTGGACGGACACGATGGAAGTGTTTTAGATCAGACCGTTTTTATTGATGCTGAAAAAATAGTGGAGACAAACCACGAGAATATTCCAACCGGAAAATTTATAGATCTAACGAATCATGAGTTTGATTTTAGAACTGCGAAAAATTGCCCGGCTTCAATAGATAATTCTTTTGTGATTGAACAGACAAACAATGCTTCGGCGGTTTTATCAAGCTCTAAAAATAATTTAAAAATGAGTGTTTTTACGGATCAGCCAAGTGTACATATATATGTGGGCGGAAACTGTTTTGATATTTTAAAAGGAAAAAACGATGTGGTTTACCATAAAACAAGCGGAATTTGTTTTGAAACTCAAAATTTTCCAGACGCTCCAAACCAGTCTCATTTTCCAAATTCGGTTTTGAAAAAAGGCGAAGAATACAACCAGAAAACGGTTTACAAATTTGAAAACATAAACTAACTACCTATTACAATATAATGAGTGATATTTTAATACAAAATACGACTGCTTTTTTTGAGAAATCATTTGGCACTAAGCCAGATAAAGTGGTGCTTTCTCCGGGAAGAATTAATATTATCGGGGAACATATTGATTACAATGACGGTTTTGTTTTACCGGCTGCAATTGATAAAGTGATTTGTTTTGCTTTTGAAAAAAACAATTCAAAGAAATCAAAAGTAATCGCCATTGATTTAAATGAAGAATTTGAAATTGATTTAACTCAGGAAGTAAAACTGAGCGATGTTGTCTGGACAAATTACATTCGCGGTGTTATAAAACAATTGCAGGATAACGGATATTCGTTTGAAGGTTTCAACTGTGTTTTTAGCAGTAATATTCCGGTTGGTTCTGGTTTATCTTCTTCTGCGGCTTTAGAGTGCGGAACTTTATTCGGAATTAAACAGCTTTTTGATTTAAAAATTGAAAAAGTTGACATAGCATTATTAGGACAAAAAGCAGAACACTGGGTTGGAATTAACTGTGGAATTATGGATCAGTTTTCGAGCGTTCACGGTCTTGAAAATAAAGTTATAAAACTAGATTGCAACACGCTTGATTTTGAATATCACAATGCCGATTTTAAAGATTATTCATTGATTTTAATGGATAGTAACGTGAAGCATTCTCTTTTTACATCGGAATATAACACGCGAAGAATTGAGTGTGAACAAGGTTTAGCGATTATTAAAAATAATTTTCCTGAAGTAAAAAGTTTCAGGGATTGTTCTGAAGAACAGCTTTTAAGCATTCAGGATAAAATAAGTGAAACGGTTTTTAAAAGAGTTCATTTTGTTGTAAAAGAAATTAACCGTGTTATAAAAGCCTGCGAAGCGCTGGACAAAGGAGATATTGAACTTTTAGGACAATTGCTTTTTGAAACGCATTATGGTTTATCGCAGGAATATGAAGTAAGCTGTGCCGAGTTAGACATGCTTGTAGATACTGCAAAAGCAGATGATGCCATTATTGGTTCTCGCGTTATGGGAGGCGGTTTTGGAGGCTGTACCATAAATTTAATTAAAAAAGGACATGAAAATCAGGTAAAAAGTAAGTTTTCAAATCTTTATTTAGATACATTTGGGATTGAATTAAAATTTTATGATGTAAAAATCTCAAACGGAACAACATTACTTTAATACCACACACAACACAATGAAAAATTTTGACATTAACGAAGATCCTCACAGACGTTTTAATCCCTTAATTAATGAATGGGTTTTGGTTTCACCTCATCGTGCAAAACGTCCGTGGCAGGGACAAAATGAAACCATTTCGACAGAATCACTTCCTAAACACGATCCCGAATGCTATTTATGTCCGGGAAATGTTCGTGCAAACGGAGTTAGTAATCCGGCATACAAAAACAGTTTTGTTTTTGACAATGATTTTGCTGCTTTAAAACAGGATGAAATTATTTTTGAAGAAGATATTAAGCATACATTTTTTAAGGCAAAACCAGAACAGGGAATTTCGAGAGTGGTTTGTTTTTCTCCAAGACACGATCTTACACTTCCGGAAATGGAAGTTTCAGACATTGAAAATATTGTAAAAACCTGGCAGAAAGAATATACTGATTTAGGAAATATAAAATATATCAACCACGTTCAGATTTTTGAAAATAAAGGAAGTGTTATGGGCTGCAGCAACCCACACCCGCACGGACAGATCTGGGCGCAGTCTTCATTGCCAACTCAGGTTGAAAAAACACATAACAGTTTAAAATCGTATTTTGATAAAAACCACAGAACTTTATTAGAAGATTACGTTCAGGCCGAATTAAAAGTGGGAAGCCGTATTGTTATCGAAAACGAATATTTTGTGGCATTAGTTCCGTTTTGGGCAATTTGGCCTTACGAAACGATGATTGTAAGTAAAAGAGCCATTAGCAAAATCACTGATTTTACTGCTGAAGAAGTTTCGGCTTATGCCAAAATTTTAAAACAGTTAACCATCAAGTACGATAATTTATTCAATACTTCATTTCCGTATTCGTCTGGAATTCACCAGGCACCAACAGACGGTTTTGATCATCCTGAATGGCATTTCCACATGCATTTTTATCCGCCGCTGCTTCGTTCAGCAACTGTAAAAAAATTCATGGTTGGTTACGAAATGATGGGAGAATCTCAAAGAGATATTACTCCTGAGAAAAGCGCCGAAATTTTAAGACAACAAGCTGAAGTGCATTATAAAAATGCAGTAAAAATTGACTAAATTTTTACGCTAATAGTCTGTTATTTGAAAATTTAACAGAATTATTTATTTATAAATGTAAATAACACATTTAAAATGATTGTTATTAAAGTTTTTATTTTAAATTTGGCTTTCGTTCTTGTTTTGACAAAAAAATAACACAATAAAAACACATATTTCATTTTTAAACACATTAAACCACATAAATATTAATTTCAAATTTTAACTTAAACAATCACCTATACTAATTATCTAAAATACTATTAACAATGAACCAGAACCTCACTCTCGCAGATTATGCGGTTTTTATTATCTATTTTATCGTAGTATCTGTCTACGGTTACACCATTTATCGCAAACGTAAACAAGACGAGCATGATGCTAAAGCCTATTTTCTTGCAGAAGGAAACTTAACTTGGTGGGCAATTGGAGCTTCGTTAATTGCATCAAACATTTCAGCAGAACAATTCATCGGGATGAGTGGTGAAGGTTTCTTTTTAGGAATCGCCGTTGCTGCTTATGAATGGCTTGCTGCTGTTGCCTTAATTATTGTAGCCGTTTGGTTCATTCCAGTATATCTTAAAAATAAGATATATACTATGCCTCAATTCTTAAAAACACGTTATAATGAATCGACTGCGTTGATTATGGCTGTTTTCTGGTTGTTTTTATATGTATTTGTAAACTTAACTTCTATTTTATATTTAGGTGCAGTTGCTATTAACGGTCTTGCGGGAGGAGAATATCTTCACGTTATTATGATTGGTTTAGCGGTTTTTGCCTTATTTATTTCTCTTGGAGGAATGAAGGTTGTGGCTTATACAGATGTTATTCAGGTTGCCGTATTAATCATTGGTGGATTGGTAACTTCTTATATTGCTTTAGTAACTGTTGGAGAAAAGCTAGGAATAAGCGGCAGTGCAATTGAAGGTTTCAAAGTATTAATGACAGAAGCTCCGGAACATTTCAAAATGATTATTCCAAAACCTACAGCGACTTCATCTCAGCTTGAAATTGACAAATATTTGACTTTCCCAGGTTTGATGTCTTACCTTGCCGGTATCTGGATTATCAACTTAAATTACTGGGGTTGTAACCAATATATTACGCAAAGAGCTCTTGGTGCAGATTTACAAACAGCACGTACCGGAATTTTATTTGCAGGAATGCTAAAATTATTAATGCCTTTAATTGTAATGTTACCTGGAATTGCTGCGTATGTATTATATACAAACGGACAATTACCACAATTAGTTGGAGGAAAAGATGGAGCATATTCTGCTGTATTGACATTCTTGCCAACAGGTTTAAAAGGGCTTTCTGTTGCGGCTTTAACTGCTGCAATCGTAGCTTCATTGGCCGGAAAAGTAAATAGTATTTCGACAATCTATACTTTAGATATTCATAAAAAATATATTCAAAAAGAAGCTGGCGAAAAACAACAGGTAAATATTGGTAGAATTACAGTATTTGCTGCCATGCTTTTAGCTGTTTTATTTACATGGAAAGATACTTTAGGTATTGGAGGAGTTGGAGGATTTACTTATATCCAAAAATATACAGGATTTATCAGTCCTGGAGTTTTCGCAATGTTCTTCCTTGGTATGTTCTGGAAAAGAACTACAGGAACTGCAGCTATTGTTGGAGTAATTTTAGGATTTCTTTTATCGGTTTTATTCAACGAATATGCTCCGGCATTATTTGGACACGATACATTATTATATACGGCTTATCCTAACGGAAAACTTTATCCTGACGGAAGTCCAATTTTTGAAATTCCTTTCCACATTTGTATGGGATTATCATTTTTCTTTACGATGCTAGCTATGATTGGAATTAGTTTTGCAGGTCCTAAAGTAAATCCAAAAGCGTTTGAAATAGACTCTGAAATGTTTAAAGTAAAACCACAAACAACAGTTTTAATTGTAATTACATTACTGATTATCGTAGCATTGTACGTTAAATTCTGGTAATTTTTTAATAAGTAATTTTGAAGTGAAAAGGGATCCTGTATGGGATCCCTTTTTTATGTTTGTTTTTGATTAAATTAAAATTTTCATGGAATCTAATTTATTTTTTAAAATTTGTCTTTAGATTAAGTTAAACAAGAACCACTATTACAAAAAAGAAAAATTTGCTCTCTATGATAAAAAAAGAAAATGTACTTAAATTTCTAATTTTAGTGATTTTACTAACTGTGATGGCTTTTTGGGCAAATTATCTTTCAGGAAGTGAAGCTTTTTATAAAAGAGCACTTGAGAATAGTAAAGAAGAATCATATTCCGGTATTGTGCTTGAAAAATATATTGATTCATCACAACATTGTACGCCAATGCTTAAATTTACAAGTAGTTCAAGCAATGCTGTAGTAAACAGTTTTTGGGATGAAGTAGAAGTTGGAGACTCAATAGTAAAAGTTAAAGGTCAGTCCAGTATTTATTTGTATAAAAACAATCAGCTCAAACAAGTATTTGATTATAAAGTATATTATCAAAGTTTAATGGCACGGAAATCAAAAAATTAATACAAAATAGAAATAGTTATAACGCTCTTTATTCCGGGAAAAACATGAAGAATATTTTTTTAAAATTATCCACACAATTCTCCTGATTCTGGGAATAATTGCAATATTTTTTAGTGCCTATTTATGGATAGGAAGTGAAGAAAAATACATTCAATTAAAAAATGATTCATTATTCCTGCTATTTCTTAATCGGTTTATTCTTAACTCTATAGTTATATTCCTGTTTTTAATTACCGCTATTTTGATAAGCAAAATTCTTGGTAAAAAAATGCGTTTAGGGTTATCTTTAAAACAAGTTATTAAATTTGAAGCATTACTATTATTCTCTGCTTCAATTATTTTTATTTTAGTCAAAATCTTTCTGTTATAAGCAAAAGTAGATTTTATAGATGATTTTTATTTTAACAAGAAAAATATTTATACAAACATTTTAATTACTTTTAGCCCAGTAATTAACCAAAATAAATAAAAAATGAAAAAATTAATTTTTGCTTTATTTATTATTTCCGGAACCGCTTTTTCTCAGGACATGGAAGTAGTAAAAGGAAACTTTGATTTCTTAAAAGATCAAAAAGAAATCAATACAATATTTGATTATAGCAGCTTCACTATGATGAAAGAAAAAAAATCTGAAGCGCAATACATTAAAGAACACAAAGCCGATTTAGACGAAAAAGCAAAAGGAAACGGAAATCTTTGGGAAAAAAGATGGGTTGTTGCAAAAGATCAAATCTGGACACCAAAATTTTTAGAAATAGGAAATGTCGTACTAGCTAAAGCTGGTAAAGATTTAAATTTCCAGGAAGGATTAAATACTCCTTATACTTTAATTGTACAAACGGTATGGATTTATCCGGGCTGGGATGCAGGAATTATGAAACAACCTGCAAAAGTTACTACAAATCTTAAATTTGTTGAAACAGCAAACAAATCAAATGTTTTACTGGAAATTACAAGCGAAGAAGCTCCCGGAGATCAATGGGGAAGTAATTTTAGTAATGAAACAAGAATTGGAGAAGGATTCGCCAAAACTGCAAAATCGTTATCTAAGCTTTTATTGAAAAAAGCATTTAAATAAAACCAAAAAAAAGCCCTGATTATTCAGGGCTTTGTTCTTTTTGCATATTTAGTAAATACGCCATATTGGCTATAACGTGATCATGTTTCTTGACAAACGAATTCTCTTCGTTCCAAACATAACCAGCCAACACAGCACAAATTTTTTCTTTTACTTCAGGATTTTCCGGCTGATGGAAAAACAAAGTCTGAAGATTTCCGGTATACCATTCCTGTACATAAGTCGTGAATACCGAAATTCCGCGTTTCATATATTGCGTAAATTCAACTTCCCAGTCAACAGGAATTCCCTGTGATTCTTTTAAGTATAATTTTGCCGCCAGCATTCCAGACTCCGTTGCAAAAGCTACTCCAGATGAAAAAACAGGATCAAGAAATTCAGAACTGTTTCCTGTCAAAGCAAAACCGTCTCCATACATTCTTTTTACTGCTCTCGAATAATTTTCCAGTTTTACCGGTTCAAATAAAAATTCTGTTCCTTTAAATCTTTGAATATAATAATCTGATAGCTGAATAGCGTTTTTCAAAGCCTCGGCATTATCTTTATTTTCAGAAAGCGAATTGATAAAATCTGTTGGCCCAACAACACCTAAACTAGTATTTCCGTTAGAAAATGGAATTACCCAAAGCCAAACTTCAGTTTCTAAAATATCAAATGAAATCTGAGTTCCTTCCTCACCTTCTGGTCTGTTAATATCTTTTACGTGTGTAAAAATCGAAGAATGCGGATCTAATTTCGAAGGCGTATCTAAATCTAAAAGTCTTGGCAAAACACGTCCGTATCCGCTGGAATCGACAATAAATTTGGCATGGATTTCTTTTAAATTTCCGTCTTTATCTTTTACGATTGTTTTTGAATTTTTTCCTTCAAAAGAAACTTCTAAAACTTCCGTTTCAAATTCAAGGTCAACACCTTTACGAACCACTTCCTGCGCCATTGTGTTGTCAAAATCAGCTCTTGGAATCTGCCAGGTCCAATCCCAGCCTTCACCAAATTTCTTGCTGAAATCAAAAACACAAATCTCTTCGCCTCTAATAAAACGGGCTCCAAGTTTCTTTTCAAAGTTCATTGAATTAAGAGCATCAAATAATTCTGCCTCAGCAAAATGATCCATTACTCTCGGAATTAAGCTTTCGCCCACAACAAGTCTCGGAAACTTCTGTTTCTCAACAACTTTCACCTTAACATTGTTTTTATGAAGATACGATGCCGATACACATCCGGATGGTCCGGCGCCTATTACTAAAACATCTACAAACTCCTTTATCATAATAAAAATATTATCAATTATTAACCTACATTTGCCATCATCAAAATAACTACATTTATTTTGATAAATAAAATTAAATTAGCACAACCAAAAACGAGTTAATGAATACAATTAATGAATATTTAAGTTTAGCAGAGTTTGAAGCCATAATCTTTGGAAATCAAAAAGTTACAATTAGCGATGTAGTTCTAAACCGAGTAAACGAAAGCTTCAATTTCTTAAAAGAATTCTCTGGAAATAAAGTAATTTACGGCGTAAACACAGGCTTTGGCCCAATGGCGCAATACAGAATTAAAGAGTCTGATCAAATTCAGCTTCAATATAATTTAATCCGCAGCCACTCTTCTGGAACCGGAAAACCATTAAATGCAGCTTGTGCAAAAGCAGCAATTTTAGCTCGATTAAATACACTTTCATTAGGAAATTCTGGTGTTCATCCGTCAGTAATTCATTTAATGTCTGAACTTATCAATAGAGATATTACACCTTTAATCTTTGAACACGGTGGTGTTGGTGCCAGCGGTGACTTAGTACAATTATCACATTTAGCATTAGTTTTAATAGGCGAAGGCGAAGTTTTTTATAAAGGCGAAAGAAGACCAACTCCGGAAGTTTTTGAAATAGAAGGTTTAAAACCAATTCAGGTAGAAATTAGAGAAGGTTTAGCATTAATCAACGGAACTTCTGTAATGACAGGAATTGGCGTTGTAAATGTATATCACGCTAAAAAATTATTAGACTGGTCATTAAAATCTTCTTGTGCCATAAACGAATTGGTTCAGGCTTATGATGATCATTTCTCTGCAGAATTAAACCAAACAAAACGTCATAAAGGACAGCAGGAAATTGCTGCAAAAATGCGTCAGAATCTTTCAGACAGTACTTTAATCCGTAAAAGAGAAGACCATTTATATTCTGGTGAAAACACCGAAGAAATCTTCAAAGAAAAAGTTCAGGAATATTATTCATTAAGATGTGTTCCTCAAATTTTGGGGCCGGTTTTAGAGACTATTAATAATGTAGCTTCTATTTTAGAAGACGAATTTAACTCCGCAAACGACAATCCAATCATCGACGTAAAAAACAAACACGTTTATCACGGAGGAAATTTCCACGGAGATTACATTTCGCTGGAAATGGATAAACTAAAAATCGTTATTACAAAATTAACGATGTTGGCAGAACGTCAATTGAATTATTTATTGAATTCAAAAATCAACGAATTACTGCCTCCATTTGTGAATTTAGGAACATTAGGTTTCAATTTCGGGATGCAGGGAGTTCAGTTTACAGCAACTTCAACAACGGCCGAAAGTCAAATGCTTTCAAACCCAATGTACGTTCACAGTATTCCAAACAACAATGACAATCAGGATATTGTAAGTATGGGAACAAACGCTGCGGTAATTACCTCAAAAGTAATCGAAAATGCTTTTGAAGTATTGGCAATCGAAATGATTACTATCGTTCAGGCAATTGATTATTTAGGGCAAAAAGATAAAATTTCATCGGTTACCAAAAAATGGTACGATGATGTTCGAACTATAATTCCAACATTTAAGGAAGATCAGGTAATGTATCCATTTGTTCAAGGTGTAAAAGATTATTTGATCAACAATTAATTTTACTGGAATCATATTTAAAAAACATGAAGAAAATATTTTTTTTATTTCTAATAGCTTTTCAATTAGTTAATGCTCAAGAACTTGCTTTAGTTAAAAAAGACGGTAAATTTGGTCTTATTACAAAAGAAGGAACTTTTGCTGTTGAACCAAAATTTGACAGCGCAAGAGATTTTTCTGATGGATTAGCAGCCGTTAAACAAAATGGAAAATGGGGATATGTTGACAGTAAAGGAACTTTTGTAATTCCTGCAACTTTTGACAATGCCAGAGATTTCAACAGCGGAATCGCTGCTATAGAAAAAAAAGCCGTTTGGTATTACATCAACAAACAAGGTGAAATATTAAAGGGGAATCCGGAATCTGATAAATTATTTGATTTTCATTACGGAGCAGCTTTTTTTAGACAAAACAATAAAGTAGGGATTATCAATAATAAATTTGAAATTATTCTGGCTCCAAAATATGATGTGATCAGAGCTTTTTATAAAGGTTATGCAAGAGCTGCTGTAAATGGAAAATGGGGAATTGTTGATCCATCAGGAAAAGAAGTTGTTGAAGCCATTTATGATGAAGTTGGAGATTACTACAACAACACAACCTGGGCAAAAAAAGGAAAAGATTATGGACTGGTTCATAACGGACAATTTATTAAAATAGACGATGTAAGTGAATTTGGAACTTTTGGAACGCAAGATTTAATTGCTGCGAAAAAAGGAGCAAAATGGGGATTTGTAAATTTTGAAGGACAGTGGGTTCTTAAACCATTATTTGACAAAACAAAACCATTTTCTAATAATTTAGCACCCGTTTGCATGCGTGAAAAATGGGGTTATACCAATTTAGAAGGAGTATGTGTGGTACAACCCATGTTTTATGATGCAGAACCTTTTAGCGAAAGCGGACTTGCAGCTGTAAAAAAAGAATTCGGCTGGGGATTTATTAATGAAACAGGAGTAGTAGTTATTCCGGCAGATTATGATATTTCTGCAGCATTTGGAAGCTATATGCGTGAAGAAAAAGGATTCATCGGCGGATTAGCAAGAGTAAAACGCAACGGTAAATGGGGTTTTCTTAAACCAGATGGGAAGCTTTTGATTGAATGGTTTCAGAATGCTGAACTCTTTCAGGAATAAAAAAGCATTTTTATATTATTAATATTGAATCTTAAAATCATGAAAAAAACACTTATTTTTTTGTTGCTAGGTTGCATTCAATTTGTTAATAGTCAAGAACTAGCATTAGTTAAAAAGAATTCAAAAATTGGATATATTTCAAAAGATGGTTCTTTTAAAATCGAACCTCAATACAAATCTGCCAAAAGCTTTTCTGAAGGTTTAGCCGCTGTCGAAGACAACGGAAAATGGGGTTTTATTGACACCAAAGGAAGCTGGGTAATTCCGGCATCTTTTAATAATGCTAAAGATTTTAACAGCGGAATTGCAGTTGTACAAAAAGATAAGGACTGGGTTTATATTAATGCAAAAGGTGAAATTTTAAAAGCGCCCGCTACCGAAAAAATATTCGATTTTAATAACGGCGTTGCTTTTATAAGACAAGGAAACAAAGTTGGATTAATCAATTCAAAACTGACCGTAATTTTAGAACCGAAATACGACCAAATCAAACCTTTTGAAAATGGTTTTGCAAGAGTCGAACTAAATAAAAACTGGGGAATTATAAATACTTCCGGAAAAGAATTAGTTGAACCAGCTTATGCAGAGATTGGAAATTATTTTAAAGGCACAACCTGGGCAAGAAAAGATAAAACTTTCGGACTTGTAAGCGGGGGAAAATTTATTCCGGTTGATGGTGCCGAAAAAATATGGGATTTTGAAACTCAGGATTTAACGTATGCCAAAAAGAACGGAAAGATTGGTTTTATTGATTTAAACGGAAATTGGGTAATCCTGCCTATATATGATAAAGGAAAAGCATTCTCAAAAAATTTAGCTCCGGTTTTAGTTGGAAAAAAATGGGGTTACATCAATTTAAAAGGAACATTTGTAATTGAACCAACGTACAGCGATGCAGAAGTTTTCAGCACAAATGGTTTAGCTCCTGTAAAAGAAAGCAACTGGGGATTTATTAATGAAGCCGGAAAACTGGTAATTCCAACTCAATACGGAATCACTTCAAACGGATTCGTTATTGCGCTTTTCGTACAGCAGGACAAAGGGTTTATTGATGGCCTTGCCAGAGTAAAAAACGAAGGGAAATGGGGTTTTTTAAGACCCGACGGAACTGTATTAGGAAACCAATGGTTTGAAAATGCTGAATTGTTTTCACAAACAGCAGAAAGAGAAAAAAAGGAAATAAGTGTAGCTGCTGAGAGTCCAAAAGCTGAAACAAAAACACCAGCAAAACCAGTTAGCAAACCAGTAACTAAGAAAAAGAAATAAAATCGACATAAATGAAATGTGTATTAGTAACAGGCGGTTCAAGAGGAATTGGCAGTGCTATTTGTAAAAAATTAGCCGTTGAATCCAATTATCATATTCTGATCAATTATCATTCAAACAAAACCGCTGCCGAAGAAACACTTCAGGAAATACAAAAATTAGGCGCAACAGGAGAAATTTTAGGTTTTGATGTTGCAAATTTTGAACAAGTACAAACTGTTTTAACGCAATGGCAGGAATCAAATCCTGAAGCTATTGTTGAGGCTATTGTAAACAATGCCGGAATTACAAAAGATGGTCTTTTTATGTGGATGACTCCCGAAGACTGGAACGGAGTTGTAAACACAAGTTTAAACGGATTTTTTAATGTGACGCAGTTTTTTATTCAAAAAATGCTTCGCAATAAATATGGCCGAATTGTAAATATGGTTTCTGTTTCTGGAGTAAAAGGTACAGCTGGACAAACCAATTATTCGGCTGCAAAAGGAGCAATTGTCGCAGCTACAAAAGCATTAGCACAAGAAGTTGCAAAACGTAATATAACGGTAAATGCTGTTGCACCCGGTTTTATTAGAACCGATATGACAAGTGCGCTTGACAAAAAAGAATTATTAAAACTGATTCCGGTAAATCGTTTTGGCGAAGCCGAAGAAGTGGCAGATTTGGTAAGCTTTTTGATTTCAAAAAAATCGAGTTATATTACCGGAGAAATTATTAATATAAACGGAGGAATATATTCTTAAGAATACTATGTTTGCATAATATTTTAAGTTTTTTAAACGTCTTTGCGAGATTAATAATAACGAATAGATTAAAAAAAACTTTGGTAAAAATTACACTTTAAGGATAAAAAATTACTTTGAAAGACGATGAATAAGAGAGTGGTAATTACTGGAATGGGGATTTATTCTTGTATCGGAACTTCTTTAGATGAAGTGAAGGAATCATTGTATAACGGAAAATCGGGTATTCAGTTTGATGCTGAACGAAAAGAGTTTGGTTTTCAGTCAGCCTTAACCGGAATGGTTCCTAAAGCTGATTTAAAAAATCTATTGACCCGAAGACAACGTATGAGCATTGGTGAAGAAACCGAATATGCTTATATGGCCACTATCGAAGCATTGAAAAATGCCAATATTGACGATGCTTTTTTTGATACTCGCGAAGTTGGAATTATGTACGGAAACGACAGCGTTTCTAAAGCCATTATCGATGCTACAGATATCGTGCGTGAGAAAAAAGATACTGCCTTAATTGGTTCCGGAGCGATTTTTAAATCGATGAATTCTACGGTAACGATGAATCTTTCAACGATTTTTAAACTTCGCGGCATTAATTTAACCGTTAGCGCTGCCTGTGCAAGCGGTTCACATTCAATTGGATTAGCTTATTTTTTAATAAAAAGTGGTTTTCAGGATATCATTATAACTGGAGGAGCGCAGGAAATCAACAAATATGCGATGAGCAGTTTTGATGGTTTAGGTGTTTTTTCTAACCGAGAAAGTGATCCTGAAAAAGCTTCAAGACCTTTTGATGCCGGACGTGACGGATTAATTCCGAGTGGCGGCGGCGCAACTCTAATTCTGGAAAGTTACGAATCTGCAATTGCACGTGGAGCTAATATTATTGCCGAAGTTTCAGGTTACGGATTTTCATCAAACGGCGGACATATTTCGACTCCAAATGTCGAAGGTCCCGCTACAGCAATGCAAAGAGCACTTGACGATGCTAAACTAAAAGCATCAGATATTGAGTATATAAATGCACATGCAACCTCAACTCCGGTTGGCGATGCAAACGAAGCCAAAGCTATTTTTGAAGTTTTTGGTGAGAAAAATCCTCATGTTAGTTCAACAAAATCAATGACAGGCCACGAATGCTGGATGGCGGGAGCAAGCGAAATTATCTACTCTATCATTATGATGCTGAACGATTTCATTGCGCCAAACATCAATTTAGACAATCCAGATGAAGATGCTTCAAAATTAAATTTAGTTAAAACTACGTTAAACAAAAAATTTGACATATTTTTGTCCAATTCTTTCGGTTTCGGAGGAACCAACTCGGCGTTGGTGGTTAAAAAGTTTAAATTGAACGATGAATAAAGAAGATATTATAGCAAAAATCAATGGTTTTTTAGTTGATGAATTTGAAGTAGACAATGACGACATTGAACCAAATGCTAATTTAAAAGATACGCTTGGCTTAGATAGTTTAGATTATGTTGATTTAGTAGTTTCAATAGAATCAAACTTTGGCGTAAAACTAGTTGAGGCAGATTTTGTTGGAATTTCTGATTTCCAAAGTTTCTATGACCTTATCGAAACCAAATTAAAAGCCAAAACAGCTTAATGAGTGAATGGGATGGCAAATCAAAAGGAACTGTTTTAGGTTATAGAATATTCGTTTTTTTGATTCAAAAAGCGGGTATTAAATCTGCTTATGTTTTACTTTACTTTGTCGCTTCTTACTACTTTTTATTTTTAAAGAAAAGCAATCGCGCTATTTTTTATTACTTTAAAGAAAGGCTTCAGTATTCCTATTTTAAATCAAAAAAAATGGTTTTCAAAAGTTATTACACTTTTGGACAGACCATTATTGATAAGGTTTCCATTTCTGCCGGAATGCGAAACAAATTCACCTATGAATTTGATGGAATTGAGATTTTAAAAAAGCTTTTAGCCGAAAAAAAAGGCGGTGTTTTAATTAGCGCACATGTTGGGAATTTTGAAATTGCAGAACATTTCTTAGGCGATATCGATCTTGATTTTCAAATCAATTTAGTTACGACAGATTTAGAACATTCTGCGATTAAAAATTATCTGGAAAGCATTACCCAAAAACCAACCGTAAAATTCATTATTATCAAAGACGATTTGTCTCATATTTTTGAAATAAATGCGGCTTTAGCCAATAACGAATTAGTCTGCTTTACAGGCGACCGTTATTTTGAAGGCACAAAATCGCTTTCTGAAAATATTTTGGGCAAAGAAGCCAACTTCCCTGCCGGGCCATTTTTAATTGCATCAAGATTAAAAGTTCCGGTTGTGTTCGTTTATGTTATGAAAGAGCCAAATTTACATTATCATTTATACGCAAGAGAAGCCGCAGTTAAACACCGTGACGAAAAAGGATTGCTGAAAGAATACGTAACAAGCGTAGAAAGCATCCTGAAAAAATACCCTTTGCAATGGTTTAATTATTTCGATTTTTGGAATGATTTGAAGTCTTAAAGTTTTGTTTTGCCACGAATTACACAAATTTTCACTAATTTAATATCCTCTGAAATTTTGTAAATCTCAACGTGTGGGATAAAACACTCTTTTTTACGCAATACATTCGTGAAAATTTGTGTAATTCGTGGCAAACCCTCAATCCGTAAACAAGAAAAATCCGTTTAAATAAATTTACTTATTTTTGTTCGCAACCAAAGCAAACAAACCTCAATGAAAAATGTTCTTGTTATTTATTATTCTCAATCCGGACAATTAGAAACCATTGCGCAAAACATCGCAAAACCATTTCTAAATTCAGAGAATATAAAAGTGACTTTTCACGAAATACAATTAGAAAAACCTTTCCCGTTTCCGTGGAGCAAAGATGCTTTTTTTGATGCCTTTCCAGAATCGTTTTTACAAATCCCAACAGCCTTAATGCCAGTTCCTGAAGAAATTTTAAATACAAAATTTGATTTGGTGCTTTTCCATTATCAGGTTTGGTATTTGTCGCCTTCAATTCCAATCAACTCGTTTTTAAAAAGCGACGAAGCCAAAAAAATCCTGAACAATACACCGGTTGTGACCATCAGCGGTTCAAGAAACATGTGGATTATGGCGCAGGAAAAAATCAAAACTTTACTAAAAGAAGCCAACGCACAATTAGTAGGTAATGTAGCACTAGTAGATCGCGTAGGAAATTTAATAAGCGTTATTACAATTGTAGAATGGATGTTCTCTGGCGTTAAGAAAAAATATTTAGGTATTTTTCCGTTACCAGGAGTTTCAGAAAAAGACATTAACGAATCTCCAAAGTTCGGAGAAGTAATGCTTTCATCCTTTAACGAGAATAATTTAGACCAATTACAGCCAAAATTGGTAGAAATTGGGGCCGTAAAAATTAGTCCGTACTTAGTAACAGTAGACAAAACGGCCAATAAAATTTTCAATAAATGGTCAAACCTGATTTTTAAAAATCAAAAAAACCGAAAAAAGCTTCTAAAAGTATTTAATGTTTATTTATTCTTGGCAATTTGGTTAATCTCACCAATAGTGTATATATTGCACTTTATTTCCTACCCTTTTAAGTTAAAAACCATAAAAAGACAAACTCAATATTATCAAGGAGTTTAGACGAGAATATAGATTATGTTTGAAGTATATATAACAAAAGCTGCAAAATATTTGCCTAACGAAGCTGTTTCAAATGATGAAATGGAAGCTTATTTAGGACTTATCAACGATACTGCCTCAAAAGCAAGACGTATTATTTTGCGCAACAACAAAATTACAAGCCGTTATTACGCTGTTGACAAAACAGGAAAAAGCACACACAGCAATGCCGAATTAACCAGAAATGCCATTTTACCGTTATTCGACGAAAATTTTACGCCTCAGGATTTAGAAGTACTTTCATGCGGAACCTCAACGCCGGACATTTTTCTGCCTTCGCACGCCGCAATGGTTCATGGTTTGCTAAAAAATAAATCGGTAGAACTAAACTCTTCAACAGGAGTTTGCTGTGCCGGAATGAACTCTCTTAAATTTGGTTTTCTTTCTGTACGATCTGGAAATTCAAACAATGCAATCTGTACAGGATCTGAAAAAGTTTCGACCTGGCTGAATGCTCAAAAATACAATCACGAAGCCGACAATTTAAAAAGTCTGGAAGAACAGCCAATTATCGCGTTCAAAAAAGATTTTTTACGCTGGATGTTATCTGACGGTGCCGGAGCTTTTTTATTAGAAAATAAACCAAGAGGCCCTATTTCTCTTAAAATCGAATGGATGGAAGCTTTTTCGTATGCATACGAATTAGAAACCTGCATGTATGCAGGAGGTGATAAATTAGAAAACGGAGAAATAAAATCATGGAGCGATTACGCGCCGGAACAATGGTTAAACGAATCTGTTTTCTCCATTAAGCAAGACGTTAAACTTTTAGATGAATTTATTCTGTCAAAAGGTGCAGAAAGCATGAAAGATGCGATGGACAAAAACAACATCAAATCTGAAGATGTCGATTATTTTATTCCTCACGTTTCTTCTAACTTTTTTGTCGAAGGATTGAAAAAAGGATTAACGGAAAAAGGAATTGGAATGAGCGATGAAAAATGGTTCATGAACCTTTCCAGAGTTGGAAATGTTGGTTCTGCTTCTATTTATTTAGCTCTTGAAGAATTAATGAATTCAGGAAAACTGAAAAAAGGAGATAAAGTTCTTTTATCAGTTCCCGAAAGCGGAAGATTCTCTTTCGCGTATGCGTATTTAACTGTTTGCTAATGGAAACAATGGCACTTTTAGAAAAAGAAACAGTCGAAAATTTATTACCGCAAAAGTTCCCTTTTGTAATGGTCGATGCTATGCATTCTTATACCGAAACTTCTTTGGTTTCAGGTTTAAAAATTCAGCAAGATAATATTTTCGTAAAAAATGATATTTTTCTGGAAGCCGGTTTAATTGAACATATGGCACAGTCTGTGGCACTGCATACCGGATATCAGTTTTTTTTAAGAAATGAAACTGCACCAACAGGCTACATTGGTTCTATTAAAGAAATTGAAATTAAAAAACTGCCTCAATTAAACGACAACATTCAGTCTGAAGTAACAATTTTGCAAGAATTTGCAGGAATCACTTTGGTGAATATTGTAACAAAATTAAATAATGAAGAAATCGCAAACGGACAAATGAAAACCGTTTTAGCCAAATAATATATGATTTTGAATACCGGAGTTGACATACAAAATTATTTACCGCACCGAGCACCAATGCTTATGGTAGATTTAATTTTGGACATTGATGCCAACTTCGTAGAAACCACTTTTTTGATAAAAGAAGACAATATTTTTGTTCAGGATACTGTTTTTATCGAAGCTGGTTTAATTGAAAATACGGCGCAGACTTGCTCCTCTATTGTTGGGAAAAAATACTTTTTTGACGAAGACGGAACAGAAAATGAAAACGTAAATGTAATTGGATTTATCAGTGCCTTAAAAAATGTAAAAATTCATTCGCTTCCAAAAGTCGGCGATACTATAATTACCAAAGCAAATTTAGTTTCAAAATTTGCCGGCGACGATTACACTTTATGCACAATGAGCTGTCAGAGTTCAGTAGAAGATCAGATACTCTTAGAATGTGAAATTAACTTGTTTATTCAAAAAACAGTTTCGGTTGGGTAATTCAAAAAAAAATCATTTTACATCTCGGAATTCGAATTGGAATTTTGATTCTTTTACTTGCATTACTTTTCACATTTTGGTATTTTACCTATGATCCTCATAAGTATTGTGACGAAACCGGACACAAACATGTCGACGGCGGATTGGGATTATTTATCATGGGATTTATAATCACACAGATGTTTTATGCAGGAATTCTGATCGAAATGATTTATTTATTTGTGAAGAAAAACAAAATTTTAGCTTTTGCAAATCTGAGATTTTTAATAATTAGTTTATGTATAGCATTAGCCTTTATGTTTCTAATAAAGTAAATTAGCAATATGGAAAAAGATAAAGTACCACAAGACCAAAGTAATTTAACGAAAAACAACGTAAAAGAGCTTTTATACGCAACTGACGAAAACGGCAATTATACTACAACGTTAAGCACAGGCTGGGAACCGAAAACAATAGCACTTTCAAACTCTATTGATGAAATAAACGAGCGTATTGCCGAAGCCAGACAACAGGTTTTAAATGGCGAAGTAAGCCCGATTGTTTATTTTATGGAAGTCAATAAAATGGATCTTACTATTTTAGCAAGTTATGTAGGGTTTTGGAAATGGCGTGTAAAAAAACATTTTAAACCAAGTATTTTTGCAAAACTAAACGATAAGGTTTTACAGAAATATGCCGATACATTTGAAATTTCAATCGAAGAATTAAAAAACAGCATCACCAAATAATGGAATTAACTTTCACACATCATCAGTCTGCTCATTGTGAGAATGGAGTAGCGTCAAATCTGCTAAAAAACAGCGGACTAAACATCAGCGAACCGATGGTTTTTGGTATTGGCTCTGGATTATTTTTTGTGTATCTGCCTTTTATAAAAGTTAATTATGCTCCGGCAATTAGTTACAGAACTTTGCCTGGACAGATTTTCAATAAAGTTGCCAATCGTTTAAATTTAAAAATAAAAAGACAAAAATTTTCTTCTGTTTCAAATGCCAATAAAGCATTAGATGAAAATTTAAAAAACAATATTCCAACCGGGTTGCAAGTTGGCGTTTACAATTTAAGTTATTTTCCTGATGAATACCGTTTCCATTTCAACGCACACAATTTAGTCGTTTATGGAAAAACCGAAACTGATTATTTAGTAAGTGATCCTGTAATGGAAACCGTTACAACTTTAACTCACGAAGAACTGGATAAAGTTCGTTTTGCAAAAGGTGCTTTTGCGCCTCGCGGACAAATGTATTATCCAATTCAAGTTCCGAAAGATGTTGATTTAAAAAGTGCCATCGTTAAAGGAATAAAAAATACATGCAGAGACATGCTTGCGCCAATGCCAATTATAGGCGTTCGCGGCATCAAATTTGTATCAAAGCAAATTAGAAAATGGCCTATAAAACACGGAACTAAAAAAGCCAATCATTATTTAGCGCAAATGGTTCGTATGCAGGAAGAAATAGGAACTGGAGGCGGTGGTTTCCGTTTTATTTATGCGGCATTTTTACAGGAAGCTTCGGTTATTCTAAATAATGAAGAATTGAAAGAACTTTCGAAAGAAATGACACAAATTGGAGATTCATGGCGTGATTTTGCTGTTGAAGCTTCGCGTATTTATAAAAACAGAAGTGCCAAAGAAGACGCCTATAACACTATTGCCGATGAACTTTTGGACATTGCCAACAGAGAAGAAATCTTTTTCAAAAAACTAAAAAAAGCCATCAGCTAAGATATTTTGCAATCCATAATTAAAATAGAATCCCTTTCGAAAAAGTACAAAGATGCCGATCAGTTTTCTTTGAACGACGTTTCGCTACATATAAATGAAGGAGAAATTTTTGGTTTACTTGGCCCAAACGGTGCCGGAAAAACAACCTTAATTTCCATGCTCTGCGGATTGGTAAAACCAACATCGGGACATTTTACAATTGATAATTTAGATTATCAGCATCACTCTTCAAAAATTAAAAAAATCATAGGCGTTGTTCCTCAGGAATATGCCTTATATCCTACTCTTACAGCAAGAGAAAATCTGCATTATTTTGGAAGTATGTACGGTTTAAAAGGTTCTGATTTAAAAGATAAAGTAATCGAAACTTTAGATCTTTTAGGCCTTTTAAAATTTGCCGACAAACCTGTTGAAACTTTCTCCGGCGGGATGAAACGCCGTGTGAATTTAATTGCCGGAATTCTGCACAAACCAAAAGTTTTATTTTTAGATGAACCAACCGTTGGCGTTGATGTACAGTCTAAAAATGCCATTATAGATTATCTAAAAGTGTTGAACCAAAACGGAACATCCATTATTTATACTTCGCATCATTTGGCTGAAGCCGAAGATTTCTGCACCAATATTGCCATTTTAGACCGAGGCCGAATTTACGCAAAAGGAACGCCGTCAACTTTAATTGATTCTGTTGAAGATGCCCGAAATCTCGAAGATGTTTTTATTTCATTAACCGGTAAAGACTTGAGAGATGCTATATAAAATTTGGATGTCGATCGTAAAAGAATTTTTACTGCTTAAACGCGATTTAGGCGGATTAATCATTCTGTTTATAATGCCTTTGGTTTTGGTCATTACCGTTACGTTAATTCAGGACAGTACTTTTAAAACCGTCAGCGATTCTAAAATTCCCATTTTATTAGTGGATTACGACAAAGGTTCTGTTTCAAAAACCGTTTTTGAGAATTTAGAAAAAAGTAATCTGTTCAGCGTTGTAACACAAATCGACAATAAAACGATTACAGAAGATGTTGCCAGAGAAAATGTTTACAAAGGAAAATTTCAATTGGCAATTATAATCCCAAAAAATTTAAGTTCTGATTTGCAGGCGAAAGTGGATCAAAATGTCGAAAAAATTGTCAGCAGTTTAGGCATGACTGATAGTACGGCAGCCAGCCAACCTCAGCGAATAATAAAAGAAAAAGAAGTAAGACTGTATTTTGATCCAGCGGTTCAAATGAGTTTCAAAAATGCTGTCATGAGCTCGATTGACAAAATGATTTCGCAGATTGAAACCAAATCGATTTACACCACTTTTCAAAATCAGTTAGGCGAAGGAACTACCAATTTTGAGCAAAAAAGTTTCATTTCTTTCAAAGAGATAATTCCAAAGATTAACAATAAAGAAGTTCGTCCAAATTCGGTTCAGCATAACGTTCCGGCGTGGACACTTTTTGCGATATTTTTTATTGTAATTCCGTTATCTATTAATATTGTAAAAGAAAAATCACAAGGAACTTTCGTTCGATTAAGAACAAATCCTGTTTCTAGTTTAGTTGTGATTATTGGCAAAACGATCACTTATTCTGTCATTTGTATGATTCAGTTTTATATGATGGTTGCCGTTGCAGTATTTTTATTTCCATCTATCGGATTGCCGTCTTTAAATATCGAAGGACATTTAGCATTGATGAGCGTCGTTGCTTTATTTTCAGGTTTCGCCGCAATTGGATTCGGAATTTTATTGGGAACAATTGCAAGCACACAGGAACAATCGGCTCCGTTTGGCGCAACGAGTGTTATCATTTTAGCAGCAATTGGCGGAATCTGGGTTCCGGTTTTTGCCATGCCAAAAATCATGCAGATTATTGCCAAATCGTCTCCAATGAACTGGGGATTAGACGCTTTTTACGACGTTCTTTTACGCAACGTTTCTTTCCTGGAAATCATCCCAAAAATAAGTTTACTATTTTTGTTTTTCATTCTCACAACAGCCATCGCATTATTTTATGACAAAAAGAAAAGAGCAGTTTAACGAAGCCACAAACCTGACCGTTACCCACGAAATCAGAATTCGTTTTAACGAAACTGATCCGCTTGGAATCGTTTGGCACGGCAACTATATTACGTATTTTGAAGATGGGCGCGAAGCGTTTGGCCGTCAGCACAGGCTTACGTATTTAGATATTGCCAAAACCGGTTATACAACGCCAATTGTAAAATCAAAATGCGAGCATAAATTGTCTTTACGTTACGGCGATGTTGTAACAATTGAAACAACCGTTGTTGATACGCCCGCTGCAAAAATGATCTATCGTTTTAAAATTATTGATGATAAAGGTGAAATTGCGTGCACAGGAGAAACTGTTCAGGTTTTTTTAGATAAAGAAGGAAATTTAATGCTGACCAATCCTCCATTTTATGCTGAATGGAAAAAGAAAGTTGGATTACTATTATAAAACACGGATTGCACTAATTTTCACGAATAAAAAAATAAAATAATCAGGATTCATTTCCTGCAAGGTTTTCAAAACCTTGTAGGTATAAAATAAAATAATCTGTGTAAACCTGTTTAATCTGTAAAATCTGCGAGCCATTTTTTCAGATAAAGCTTTAAAATAAATACCTACAAGGTTTTAAAAACCTTGCAGGAGAAACTGAGAATCATAAAATGTCAAAAGAAATATACATTACGCAAACCAATTGTATCACACCTTTAGGTTTTGATGTCGAATCGAATATCAGCGCCATTCTTCACGGCAATTCTGGCATTCAGCTTCATAATGACATTTCTTTAATGCCCAATTCATTTTATGCTTCGATTATTAATGATGAAAAAATAAACAGTGCTTTTTCAAAAATCAGCACTGAAACCAAATATTCCCGTTTAGAGAAAATGATGATTTTGGCTTTAGAGCCGATTATCAAAAACTCAGGAGTTGAATTAAACTCCAAAACAGCTTTTATACTTTCTACCACAAAAGGAAATGTTACGGCTTTAGCAAATGATTCTGATGAAAGTTTCAACAATGCACATTTAGATGTTTTAGCGAAAAACATTTCAGATTTCTTTGGATTTAAAACACAGCCGATTGTAGTATCTAATGCCTGTGTTTCTGGAATTTTAGCAGTTTCAATTGCTAAAAGAATGATTCAGTCTGAATTATACGACAATGTTTTTGTAGTCGCTGGCGACGAAGTTTCAGAATTTGTTTTATCTGGTTTTAATGCGTTTCAAGCTATGAGCGATCTGCCTTGCAAACCGTATTCTAAAAACAGAACCGGAGTAAGTTTAGGCGAAGCAACAGCAGCTGTTTTAATTTCGGCGGAAGCCAAAAACGCCAAAATAAAAGTAATTGGTGACAGTTCGATAAACGATGCGAATCATATTTCTGGACCGTCAAGAACGGGCGAAGGTTTGTTTAGAAGTATTCAAAATGCTTTAAAAGAAGCTCAAATCGAAGCCGACAAACTAGATTATATTTCAGCACACGGAACCGCAACTCCATTCAACGACGAAATGGAAGCGATTGCCTTAAATCGTTTAGGTTTACAAAATATTCCTGTAAATAGTTTAAAAGGTTTTTACGGTCATACATTAGGCGCCTCGGGATTATTAGAAACGGTAATTGCAATTGAATCAGCCAATCAAAATATGCTTTTTGAATCAAAAGGTTTTGATGAAATTGGGGTTAGTGAAGCTGTAAATGTTATTGAGAAAAATGAAGAAAAGAATATTGATTATTTTTTGAAAACAGCTTCCGGGTTTGGAGGTTGTAATACGGCTGTAGTTTTTGAGAAAGTGAAGTAAAGCCAATTATTAAAAAGTAGAAAATTAAAATGGAAAAAAAAACGACCTCTAATAATAAATGGAAAACTGGTTTTTTTAAAACTGGGCTACCACTAGAATACGTAACCTCTAACATTCTTGATAATTTAGGTCATTCTATTTTCGGTGAATATCCATACATCAGACCTAATGAAAAAAATGAATTAACCGAATTTTCTGTTGATTTAAGATCTTATAAATGCTTAGATAATGATGACAGACTTATTGTATTATCAATGCTTATTGAATGTAAATATAGACAGCCTGGAACTTCTTGGATTTTTTCTCCTTACCCAAATGATATTGTACCAACTGGATTAATAAATTCAACTGAAGATTTAGTTCCGTTTAGAATTGGTTATAACGCAGTAAATCAATTTGAAAAAGAAATAGGATATTGTGTTAATGGCATTGAACTTTCAAATGATGGAAATGGGAATACAAATGGAGCGAAGCATGGTGTTTTTCAGCTTCGTTTCGCTATGCCTCATCTTTTGAAAAATGACCTTGAAAGCTGTCTTGATAGAACATCTTATAATGGAAAATACATTTATCTATCTTGTGCAATATTAGTTACCACTGCTGATATACGAGTAATAAAAAAAGGCCTTCATCTAACTAATTTTATGAATGCCGATGATTTAGATGACGTTACTGAAATAAAAGAGGCAATCATTCTAAATGAAACTGCAGGACCTCAGTTACAAGAATTTGCAGATTCAATAGCAAATGGTTTCTTAAATGACCATCCTGAAATTGAAAAAAGATTATTAGAAATAGAAAAAGTACTTGTTGGGAAAGAATGGGAAAAAAGACATGCTCCTGATTTGGACACTATTCAAAGAAGTTTTGGTTACAGTACAGAAAGAGTCTTGATTGTTAATTATGAATTTTTAGAAAAAACTTTACTTAAGTTAGAGAATGCAATTAAAAAAGATATTAGAGAAGAAAAAGTTTACGGAAATGTTCTAAAAGAGGGAAAAAGCTTTAAAATATTAAAAATCAATTAAGATTCACCTCTTTTGAATTTACAATGATGGCGAAAATGACTCAAAATAAAACCAACATACAATCCTACATCACCATCCAAAACAACGAAATTGTTTTGAACGGAACTTCTGTATTCAAAATTGAACCAACAGATTTTGCAGATTTCTCTAAACAAGCGTATCGTAATTTTGAAATGCAATATCCAAAGTTTTTCAAAATGGACGCTCTGAGCAAACTCGCTTTTTTAGGATCAGAATTGCTTTTGAGTCCGATAACTTCAGAAGAAAAAGAGCATAATATTGCTTTGGTTTTGGCCAATAAATCGTCAAGTTTAGATACCGATGTAAAATATCAGGAATCAATTTCAGATAAAGAAAACTATTTTCCGAGTCCGGCGGTTTTCGTTTATACACTCCCAAATATTTGTCTGGGCGAAATAAGTATCCGCCATCAGCTGAAAAGTGAAAATTCTTTCTTTATATTTGACACCTTTAACACGGAATTTATGTCGAATTATTCTAATATTCTGTTGAATACAAATAAAGCAGATATGGTTTTATGCGGCTGGGTAGAATTTTTTAATGACAATTATAAAGCTTTTCTCTGTACAATAAGTAAAGACGAAAACACAGAATATAAAAACGAAACTATCAATACATTATACAATAAATAATCATGGAAGCATTAAAAGAAGAATTGAAGAACAAAATTATTACTACTCTAAACCTTGAAGATATCGCAATTGAAGACATTGCTGATAACGATCCTTTGTTTGGAGATGGTTTAGGTTTAGACTCGATTGATGCACTTGAATTGATCGTGATTTTAGATAAAGATTACGGAATTAAATTAGTAGATCCGAAAGAAGGAAAAACAATTTTCCAATCTATCGAAACTATGGCTGCGTATATCAGCGCTAACAGAACGAAATAATTTTAGATTTTAGACTTCAGATTTTAGATTTCCTATTGGAATCTAAAATCTAACATGTTTTAAAATCCATCAACTTTGTCAAAGTTTGAAACTTTGACAAAGTTCTAGAATCTAAAATCAAAACTCTAAAATCTAAAATGGCAAAAGGTGTTGCAATAACGGGAATGGGAATTATCTCCGCAATCGGGAATTCGGTTGAGGAAAATTATCATTCATTAATCGAAAATAAAATCGGGATTTCCCGTATCTCTAATATTTCTACAGTTCATGCAGATGTTATCAAAGTGGGTGAAATCAAAAAAACCAACGATGAACTTATCGCTGAACTGGAATTAAACAGTGATAATAATTTTTCGAGAACCGCTATGATTGGTACTTTGGCAGCCAAACAAGCTGTTGAAAATGCCGGCATAACCTCCATCAATGAATTTAGAACCGGACTTATTTCGGCTACTAGTGTGGGCGGAATGGACATGACAGAGAAACATTATTACGATTATTTCGAAAAACCGGAATTGGTAAAATATATTACCTGTCACGACGGCGGAGATGTTGCAGATAAAATTGCTGAGGAATTAGGTTTAAAAGGAATGGTTACCACAATAAGTACGGCTTGTTCCTCTGCCGCAAATTCGATTATGCTGGGTGCAAGATTAATTAAAACCGGAAAATTAGATCGTGTTATTGTTGGCGGTGCCGATGCTTTGTCAAAATTCACGATCAACGGATTTAAGACTTTGATGATTTTATCTGACGACTACAACAAACCTTTCGACAATAACAGAAAAGGATTAAATCTTGGAGAAGCTGCTGCTTTTTTGGTTTTAGAATCGGATGAAATTGTGGCTAAACAAAACAAAAAAGTATTGGCAAGAGTTTCGGGTTATGGAAATGCAAATGATGCTTTTCATCAAACGGCTTCTTCAGAAAACGGAGACGGTGCTTTTCTGGCGATGAAAAAAGCTTTTGAAGTTTCAGGTTTAAAACCTTCTCAAATTGACTATATCAACGTTCACGGAACTGCAACGCCAAACAACGATTTATCTGAAGGAAGAGCTTTACGCCGAATTTATGAAGAAGAAAAAGTTCCGGATTTTAGTTCAACAAAACCTTTTACGGGACATACTTTAGCAGCTGCGGCGGCAATTGAAGCTGTTTACAGTGTTTTGGCGATTCAGAATAATGTTGTTTATCCGAATTTGAATTTTGAAACTCAGATGGAAGAATTTGATTTGACTCCGCAGACTTCATTAATAACTAAAAATATCGAACACGTTTTATCTAATTCTTTTGGATTTGGAGGAAATTGTTCAACTCTTATATTTTCAAAAAGCTAATGAAAAAAACATATATAAATGGAGTAGGCTGTATTTCGACTCAAAAAACATTTGATACTGTTTTTTTGGAAGAGGCCAATGTAAATCACGATGAAAATGTACTGGCAATTGTTCCGCCAGCTTACAAAGAATATATTTCGCCAGCTGCAAGCCGCAGAATGGCAAAAGGAGTGAAAAACGGGATCGTAGCTTCGGCTTTAGCCATGAAAGATGCGAATGTCGAAAAAGTCGATGCGATTATTACCGGAACTGGTTTAGGCTGTATCGAAGATTCTGAAAAATTCCTGAAAAGTATTTTGGATAATAAAGAAGAATTTCTAACACCAACTTCTTTTATCCAATCTACGCACAATACAGTTGGTGCGCAAATTGCACTTTTACAGCAATGTAAAGGTTATAATTTTACTTATGTAAACGGCGCGGTTTCTTTTGAATCAGCACTTTTGGATGCAAAAATGCAGATTGAGGAAGACGAAGCGAATTCAATTTTAGTGGGCGGTGTTGATGAAAATGGTGATTATACGACTTCGCTTTTTAAATTAAACGGCCGAATTAAAGCAGATAATTCCGCACCTTACGATGTTTTAAATTCTAAAACCAGCGGAGCTGTTTATGGAGAAGGTGCCAGTTTTTTTGTTTTAGAAAATGAAAGAAAAGAAAATACATACGCTGAACTTCTGGATATTGCAATCGTAAATACGCTGGAAGAAAACGAAATTGAAACAGAGATTAAATCTTTTTTGAAATCTAATAATTTAGAAATTTCTGATGTTGACGCTTTAGTTTTAGGTTTTGACGGAAATGCTTCTTTCGAAAATTATTATAAAAATCTTGCCGAAAATGCTTTCGCCAAAACTCCGGTTTTGTATTACAAACATTTGAGCGGTGAATATGATACGGCTTCGGCTTTTGCTTTTTGGATGGCTTCGAAGATTTTAAAAACACAGGAAATTCCAGAAATTATAAAAGTAAATTCGGCTGTAAAACCAGCTTATAAAACCATTTTATTGTACAATCAATTAAATGGAAAAAATCATAGTTTTACGTTACTTTCAAAATGATAACGCATAAAAACATCTCGATCTTTTTTATCTTTTTATTGCTTTTAGTTTTTCTTCTGAATCTTTTTATGGCAATAAATCTGTGGTATTTTTTTGCTATAATTTTTATCTGGATCGGAATAAATGCAATTGGTTCTTCGATAATTTCTTCTAATTATCATGTAAAAGCTTTCTGCAATAATCCGCTGGAAACAGAGAAAAAAATTGCCTTAACTTTTGATGACGGCCCAAGTGAATTTACTTTGGAAGTTTTAGAGCTTCTGAAAAAATACAATGCTAAAGCCACTTTTTTCTGCATCGGAAAAAACATTGAAAAACATCCTGAAATTATTCAAAAAGTTATTGAAGAAGGACATTTGGTTGGAAATCATTCCTACAGTCATTCTAAGTTTTTCGATTTTTATCATGAAGATAAAATAACGGAGGAACTTCGTAAAACGGATAAATTGCTGGAAAAATATACTTCAAAAAAAATAAACTTCTTTCGTCCCCCTTATGGAGTTACGACACCTTCGATTCGAAGAGCTTTAAAAATCACCGGACATAAAACAATTGGCTGGAATATTCGTTCTCTTGATGGAGGAACAAAAAATCAGGAATTAATTTTGAATCGAATTATAAAACGGGTTTCTCCGGGCGGAATTGTACTTTTGCACGATACCGGATCACACTCTGTTTTAGTATTGGAACAGTTTTTGCAATTTTTACAGCAGAATGATTATGAAGTGGTTTCGATTGAAGAATTACTGAATCTTAATGCTTATGAAATTGAACGCGGATGAAACGGATTCGCTAAAGCGAAAACGCAGATAAAAAACGGATTTATTAAATTAAAATTCGTGAAAATTGGTGTAATTCGTGGCAGATAATAAGCACAATTTAAAAAAATATGAAAACTAAAATAGCATTATTAATTCTATTTTTTTCAGGAAGTTTGTTCGCGCAGGAACAAAAAATGACCGATGCCGAAATTGCTTCTTTTAAGCAAGATGTAAATGTGGTGGCGAAAAAAATCAAAACTTTAAGTACTGATTTTGTTCAGTACAAACATTTAGATTTTTTATCGAAAGATATTGAAACTTCGGGGAAAATGGTTTTTAAAGAACCTGCTCTTTTGCAATGGCAATATAAAAAACCATACAATTACAGCATTGTTTTTAAGAACGGTAAAATCCTGATTAACGACGAAGGAAAGAAAAGCGCAGTTGATATTGGCAACAGCAAAATCTTTGCACGAATTAATAAATTGATTATTGGAAGCGTAAGCGGAAATATGTTTGACGATAAAGAGTTTACGATTTCGTATTTTAAATTGAAAGGCCAAAACTTAGCGAAATTTATTCCGAAAGATGCAACGCTGAAAAAATACATCAAACAAATCGAATTGACTTTTGACAAAGAAGAAGCCACTGTGGTTCAGGTAAAATTATTAGAATCATCTGAAGATTATACCAGAATTGTACTTAAAAATAAAGTAATCAATGCAAAAATCGACGATTCAGTTTTTACTAATTAATTGCTTTCTGGCAATTGTATTGGTTTCTTGCGGCTCGGTCACAAAAAACTATACGCCAAAAAAATTAGACAAAACGTCTTATGACGTTCCGTATTTTTCAGATTCAAAAACCGATTATGTTTATAAAACCAACATTAGCGTTTACGGAAATGAATTGTCGGGAATTTTCATTGCCAAAAAAATAAATGACACCACACACCGAATTGTTTTTACAACAGAATTCGGAAACAAATTAATGGATTTTGAAATCTCTGAAAATGATTTTAAAGTCAATTCGATTGTATCGGAATTAGATCGGAAAATTTTAATTAATACTTTAAAAGAAGATTTTAGACTGCTTTTAAAAAAACAATATTTGATTCAGGAACAATTTGAAAACGAATCAAATAACATTTATAAATCGGCTGATGGAAAACGGGACAATTATATTTTTATTTCAAAAAAAGATCAAAAATTAGAAAAGATTGTTCACGCATCTAAAACAAAAGAGAAATTTACGCTGTATTTCAATTCAGAAAACAATATTTTTGCTGAAAAGATTCAGATTATTCATCAAAATATTAAGCTTAAAATTGAGCTAAATTATTTTAAATCAGAGTAGAAAATTAAACTAACCATAAAATTAAACTAATAAAAAGATGAAAAAAATAACCTTAATTGCATTCGTTTTATTTATCGGTCTTGTAAAATCGCAAGCACAGGTAAAAGTTAGCCCTGGACTTAGAGGCGGTTTAAATATCTCAACTTTAACCAATATTGATGATAATAGCTCTAAAACTGATTTTTATATTGGTGGATTGGTAGACATTAAATTTAATAGATATTTTTCGCTGCAGCCTGAGATAACCTATTCTAGACAAGGTGATGAAGGAAGATATTTTGAAAACGGCCGTTATTATTCTGAAAAGTATGAATTAAATTACCTGACACTTGGTGCAGTTGCAAAATATCATTTTGGAGGGAAAGGTTTTCACGTTTTAGCCGGGCCTTCTTTAGATATTAAAGTGGGCGATAACTATATAAACACGAACCCTGAAGGTTTTGACCTTGCCATTGTGGGCGGTGTGGGTTATACGCTTCCAAATGGATTAACTTTTGAAGCCAGAATTAAACAAGGATTGATAGATATTTATGGTTATGACGGACTTGATAATAACAATGATGATTATTATTACAATGATGTTATTTTAAATCAGGTTTTTCAAATAGGAATCAGCTATACTTTTAAAGTAAAATAATGCATAAAAAGAAATTAGCGTTTGTCTTATTCGTTTTTTTTGCAATCTTAAAACTGCAAGCCCAGGCAACTTTTAAACCCGGTTTAAGAGCCGGTTTAAGTTTGTCGACCATTTCAGAAACGCATGCCAATTACAGACCCGATTTTTATATTGGCGGTTTTGGAGAAATAAACTTATCGAAACGTTATGCGCTTCAACCCGAAATAAATTATATCAGGCAAGGTTCTAATAACGTTGCCAGAAATTTTATTGACCCAAATACGCAGACAGAAAGAATCGTTTATCAGGATTTACAAATAAGTTATTTGTCGATTGGTTTGATTAACAAATTTAAATTTGGACAAGGTTTACAAGTACAGTTTGGTTCGGCTTTAGATGTTCTTTTAGACGACAATTTAGCTTTTAGAAAAACAAATAATGATCTTTCGTTTGTTACAGGTATTGCCTATAAAATGCCTTCGGGACTTGGATTTGAATTTCGATTTAAAAAAGGTCTTTTTGATGTTTTAGACAGCGATTATTATTATAATAATTCTAACAATGATTATTTTTTTGGTGATTATAATACTAATGTCAATTTTCAAATAGGTATTACCTACTCTTTTAACGTAAAATAAAATATGAATACTAAAAATTTAGCCATTATTGCATTGGTGTTTTTTGCATTTGTAAACACACAAGCTCAAGTAACTTTTAGACCGGGAATTCAAGCGGGAGTTAATATTTCTAAAATAACAGGCTCTGACTTGGATCTAAATAGTAAAACAGATTTTTACATTGGTGCTTTTGGAGCTTTAAAACTTGGAAAAGTTTATACTTTACAGCCAGAAATAACGTATTCAAGACAAGGAGCAAAAGGCTCTATTGAAGGTTTTTATCCTGTTTATTACCCAGACGGTCAATCCGGACTAACTTATGAAAACAGAGATTTAGATATTTCACTTCAGTATTTATCTTTTGTAACCATGAATAAGTTTAACATTACAGAAAACATCTATTTTTTAGCCGGTCCTTTTGCTGATATTATTGTTGGAAAAGAAATTAAATACGATAAATCAAATAATTTTTTTGCAAATGTTTCCAATGCTGAAGATATCGATTTTGGAATTATTGGCGGCCTAGGATTTAGTCTGCCAAAAGGAATTGCATTTGAAGCAAGAATCAAAAAAGGAGTAATGGATGCATTTGATGATGCAAACGGAGCCGCAACTACAAATTCTAACTTAGTGTTTCAATTTGGTGCCGCATATACATTCGGAAAATAATAAAAAATTATGGTTTTAAAAGACTTTTACAAAGTACTTTCAGAGGAGAAAACTGGCGATGCTAAATATAATATTCGTATATTAGTTAATGCCAATCATGAGGTTTTTAAAGGTCATTTTCCTGAAAATCCAATAATGCCCGGCGTTTGCATGATTCAAATTATTAAAGAACTTGTGGAGTCAATCATAAAAAGTTCCTTGATAATACAAACACTTTCGAATGTAAAATTCATGGCATTGATTAATCCGGAGACAAATCCGGAACTCCGTTTAGAACTTGACATAACAACCACAGAAGATGATTTGGTAAAGGTGAAAAACACCACATATTTTAACGACACTGTTGCTTTAAAATTAAGCAATGTGTACAAAAAATTATAATTATGAAATTACTATTGTCATTACTTCTATGGATAAATTTTTCTGGAACGCCAGATTTGGCTTCTATCAGAAAAATATATCCTGATGTTATAAAATCTGAAACAAACGCTAAAGAATTTACCGAAAAACTTGCCGGCGTTTCTCCTAACGATGATGCAACTTTAGTAGCGTACAAAGCCGCTTCAATTTTATTAGATTCGAAGTTTAAAGATAAATTAAAAAATAAAATTGCTCGTTTTAAAGAAGGTGCAAAACTTCTTGAATCGACTATAAAAAGTGAACCTAACAATATCGAAATTAGAATGATCAGGCTAAGTATTCAGGAAAATGTTCCTGGAGTTACGGGCTATAAAAAAAATATTAAAGAAGATAAAAAATTCATCACCGCGCATTATGCAGAACAAAATGCAGCGTTGAAAGATTATCTAAAAGACTTTGTTTTACAATCGAAAAGTTTCTCTGACAAAGAGAAGCAGTTTGTAAAATAAGCTCATGAAAAATTCTCCATGAAACCTATTTTATCAAAGCAGGAATTGCTCGATTCAACTTCTTTTTGTGTTATTGTACCCACTTACAATAACCATAAAACATTGAAAAAAGTGTTGGATTCTATTTTAGATTTCACTCAAAATATCATTATCGTCAACGATGGTTCGACAGACGAAACCAACGAAATTTTAAAACAATATTTGCAGTTTACTCAAATTCATCATCCTAAAAATTTAGGTAAAGGAAGAGCGCTGCGAAATGGTTTTAGAAAAGCAATTGAAATGAATTTTGAATATGCAATCACGATAGATTCTGATGGTCAGCATTTCGCTTCTGATATTCCTGGTTTTATTTCAGCAATTCAAAATGAACCCAATTCGCTTTTAATAGGAAGCCGAAACATGACGCAGGAAAATGTTCCTAAGAAAAGCAGTTTCGGAAACAAATTCTCCAATTTCTGGTTTAAGTTTGAAACCGGAATTGAACTTCAGGACACGCAATCTGGTTTTAGATTATATCCTCTAAAATTAATTCCGAAACGATTTTATACCAATAAATTTGAGTTTGAAATCGAAGTGATTGTTCGTTCAGCATGGAAAGGAATTGTGGTCAAAAATATTCCAATTCAGGTTTTGTATGATCCGGCAGAACGTGTTTCGCATTTTCGACCTTTCAGAGATTTTACCAGAATCAGTATTTTAAATACAGTTTTGGTAGCCAATGCCTTGTTGTATATTAAACCTCGCGATTTCTTTCGGCGAGCAAAAAAAAAAGGTTTTAAAAAGTTTTTTCTAGAAGATATTTTAGAAAGCAACGATTCTAATTTCACAAAATCCGCGTCAATTGCTCTGGGAATTTTTATCGGAATTTCACCTTTTTGGGGATTTCAAACCATACTTCTTTTTACTTTTGCCGCTTTATTCAGGCTCAATAAAGTAATCGCTTTTTTGTCGTCAAATGTGAGTTTTCCACCTTTCATTCCGCTGGTAATCTACGGTTCTTTAAAAACGGGAAGTCTTTTTATTTCGAGCGATGCGCCGTTAATTTTAGATAGTTCGGCCACACTCGACGATATTCAAAAAAACGCTGCACAATATATCGTCGGAAGTCTTATTTTAGCATCCGTTTTAGCACTATCAGCTGGGCTTATAAGTTATTTGCTTTTAAGCGCTTTTAGTTCTAAAAACAAAACGAATATTAAATAAGGTTTTGCCACAGATTACACGGACTAAAATGATTTTCCTATCCAGTTTGTCAGGCTAAGCGAAGTCGAAGCCCACGTCCAATTGGAACGCCCTTCGACTTCGCTCAGGGTGACAAACTAAAGCTAATCTTTTAATCTGTGGCAAAAAACAATAATAAATAATTATGCATCAATACTTTTACGCCATTCATTTATTTGTAAACCGAAGAAAATCTCTCTCGGTTCTTTTGGCCGTTTTGATGCTTTTGGTATTTGGATTTTTTGCTTCCCGAATTAAGTTTGAAGAAGACATTACCAAACTTATTCCAACAAACGACAAAGCCGATGCCACTGCAAAAGTTTTAAAACAATTAAACTTTGCCGATAAAACGACCGTTATTTTCAAACTCGAAAAAAACGGTTCTGCCGAAGATTTAAAAGAAATAGCTGCGGCTTTTTCAGACAGCGTTGCTAAATCCTGCAAACCTTACATAAGCGGAATTCAGGGAAAAGTTGATGAAGAAAACATTCAGGAAACTATTGATTTTGTTTACAACAATCTACCCCTTTTTCTGGAAGATAAAGATTATGCTGCCATTCAAACTAAACTGCAAAAAGACAGCATTGCAGCAACGGTTCAGGGAAATTACAAATCGATTATTTCGCCTTCGGGATTTATTACCAAAGATTTTATTCTGCAGGATCCGCTTGGGATTTCTTTTATCGCTTTAAAAAAATTACAGCAATTAAATATTGGCGACGATTTTACGCTCGACAATGGTTTTGTAATGACAAAGGATAAAAAGAAATTACTGCTTTTTATAACCTCAGATATTTCTTCAAGCGAAACAGAAAAAAACAGCATTTTTGCCGAAAAACTAAAATCAATTCAGGAAAATTTAAATAAGCAATTTAAAGGAAAAAGTTCTGTAAGTTATTTTGGTTCCGCATTAATTGCGGCCGCAAATGCAAAACAAATTAAAAGCGATATTGTTTTAACGACAACAATTGCCATGATTACGCTGATGCTGATTTTGATTTTGTTTTACAGAAAAATATTGATTCCGTTAATTATTTTCCTGCCAACCGCTTTCGGAGCTTTATTTGCCGTTGCGTTTTTATATTTTGTAAAAGAACAAATCTCAGCCATTTCTCTCGGAATTGGATCTATTTTATTAGGAATTACGATCGATTATTCGCTTCACATTCTTACGCATTACAAACATAACAGTGACATCAAAACATTGTATAAAGACATTACAATGCCGGTAATTATGAGCAGTTCAACAACTGCTGTTGCCTTTTTATGTCTGCTTTTTGTAAAATCTGATGCCTTAAATGATCTCGGAATTTTTGCCGCCGTTATCGTAATGGCAGCCGGAATTTTTTCACTTTTGATTGTTCCGCATTTGTACAAACCAAAAGAAAACAATTCTGAACGCAAGAAAAATGCGATCGATAAACTGGCTCATTTTTCATTTCACAATAACAAATTCTTAATTGGTTTTTGTGTTATCATTACCATTATTTGCTGTTTTACGTATAACGATGTTGGTTTCAATAACGATTTATCGCAGTTAAATTTTGTTCCGAAAGATATTAAAGCGGCCGAAAAACAATTGGAAGAAAGTACTAGCTTAACTTCAAAAACCATTTATGTCGCGGCTTACGGAAAAAGTATGGAAGAAGTTTTGCAAAACAACAGCAAACTTTTTGCCGATTTATCAAAAGAAAAACAACAAGACAAAATATTGAATTTTAGTTCCGTTGGCGGAATTGTACTTTCCCAAAAAGAACAGGAACAAAAAATTGCAAAATGGAATTCCTTTTGGAACTCAGAAAAAAAACAAATTTTAAAATCTCAATTAATTGCCGAAGGTTCAAAACTCGGCTTTAAGCCAACCACTTATTCCCTGTTTTTTGATCATTTAGATTTTGATTTCAAACCTATTTCTACTCAAGATTATTTAAAAATCCAGGCGTTACAGCTGAAAGAATTTGTAACCGAAAAAAATGGTTTTTACACGATTTCGACTTTAGTAAAAGTTAAGCGGGAACAGCGCGACAAATTTGTAAAGTCAACTTCTGCAAAAGAAAATTTAATTGCAATTGATCGTCAGCAAATGAACGAAACTTTTTTCAGCACTTTAAAAACCGATTTTAATTCGCTTGTCAATTACTCTTTTGTTGCCGTAATTTTAATTCTGTTTTTCTTTTTCCGAAGAATTGAATTGGTAATCGTAAGCTGTATTCCAATTGCTTTAACGGGAATTGTTACGGCTGGAATTATGGGCATTTTTGGCATTCAAATGAATATTTTCAGTATGATTGTCTGCACATTGATTTTTGGTCACGGTGTCGATTTTAGTATTTTCATGACAAGTGCTTTACAGAAAGAATATACAACCGGAAAAAACGAAATTGCCATTTACAGAACTTCCATTATTCTGGCGGTAATTACGACCATTTTAGGAATTGGCGCGATGATTTTTGCCAAACATCCGGCGCTGCGCTCTATTTCTTCCGTTTCATTAATTGGAGTTTTTGCAGCGTTAATTATTACGTTCATTTTTTACCCAATTCTGTTTAAATTATTTTTGTCAAACAGACCTAAAAACGGAAATCCGCCTTTTCAATTACGCACTTTTATTTATGGCGTAATGTCATTTTTCTATTACGGTTTGGGCGGAATTTTAATGTCGCTTTTTAGTTTCACATTAATGCCGATTTTGCCGCTTAGCAAAAAAACAAAAATGAAAGGTTTTAGATATGTGGTTTCAAAATACATGAAATCGGTATTATATTCTAACCCATTTATTCGCAAAAAAGTCGTTAACAATTTTAATGAAACGTTTGAAAAACCAGCCGTTATTATTGCCAATCATTCTTCATTTTTAGATATTTTATCGATTGGAATGCTGAGCCCGAAAATTATTTTTCTGGTAAGCGACTGGGTTTACAATTCTCCTATTTTTGGCGGCGTTGTTAGAAAAGCTGGTTTTTATCCAGTTTCTGAAGGTTTAGAAGGCGGCGTTGAACATTTGCGTAAAAAAGTAAACGAAGGATATTCTTTAATGGTTTTTCCGGAAGGAACCCGTTCAGAAAATAATGTAATTAAGCGATTCCATAAAGGTGCATTTTTTCTTGCCGAAGAATTTAAATTAGACATCATTCCGGTTGTAATTCATGGTGCTTCAGAGTTAATTCCGAAGGGTGATTTTGTTATTCATGACGGAAGTTTAACGGTTACCATTTTAGAGCGAATTACTCCTGAAAATACTTCTTTCGGAAATAATTATGCCGAAAGAACAAAACAAATAAGTACCTTTTTTAAAGCAGAACATCGAAAAATTCGCCAGCAATTAGAAGGCGTAGATTATTTCAAAAAAATGCTGATTAATAGTTACGATTATAAAGAAATTGAAGTTGGTGATGCTGTAAAAAAAGATTTAAAACAGAATCTGGAAACGTATTTCAATTTAAATAAATACATTAATCCTAAAGCTAAAATTTTGCATCTTGGCAATGATTATGGACAATTAGACGTCTTATTGACTTTGCAGGAACCGCAGCGAAAAATAGTTTCTTTTATAAATGATGAAGAAAAATCAGCCGTTGCGAAAACTAATTATTTTCTAAAAAAGAGAAAAATATCTTATCTGGATACACTAGATTCTGTAGTTGAAAATCAACATGAGATTCTTTTAATTTCTGATCAAAGTTATAATGACAATGCTGAAATTTTTGTCTCTAGATTTTCTTCTGTAATCTTGATTAATTCTCTGCATTATAAAACAAAATTGATTAATTCTGGTTTTGAAATTATTTCTGAAGAAAAAGGTATTACGCTATTAAATAAAAAATAAATGAAAGAGCAGTACGATGTAGTAATTGTTGGCAGCGGTTTAGGCGGATTGGTTTCGTCTATAATTTTAGCTAAAGAAGGCTACAGGGTTTGTGTGCTCGAAAAGAACAATCAATACGGCGGAAATCTACAGACTTTTGTTCGTGATAAAACTATTTTTGATACCGGAATTCATTACATTGGAGGTTTAGCCGAAGGTCAAAATTTGTATAAATATTTTAAATATATTGGCATTATTGACCATTTGAATCTAAAAAAATTAGATGAAAATTGTTACGATATGATCTCTTTTGAAGACGATCAAAACGAATATCCGCATGCGCAGGGTTATGAAAATTTTGCAGATCAACTAACTGCTTTTTTTCCTGAAGAAAAAGCAAATATTGAAAAATACTGCGAAAAACTGCAAACCATCTGCGATGCTTTTCCGCTTTACAATTTAAACTGGGAAGGAAAATACGAAAATGAAATTCTGGCATTAAACGCAAAAGAAACTATTGAAGAGTGTACGCAGAATGAAAAACTAAAAGCGGTTCTTGCCGGTTCGAATTTTTTGTATGCAGGCATTCCGGATAAATCGCCTTTTTACGTTCATGCACTTTCTGTAAACTCTTATATTCAAAGTTCGTGGCGATGTATTAACGGTGGAAGCCAGATTACAAAACAGCTTTTAAAACAACTTAAAAAATACGGCGGCGAATTTTATAAATACAAAGAAGTGACACGTTTTAATGTTGAAGATAATAAAGTCAATTTTGTTGAATTAAAAGATGGAACGAAAGTTTTTGGTTCCATCTTTATTTCGAATATCGAACCTAAAACTACCCTGAAAATGGCTGGCGAAGAAAACTTCAGAAAAGCTTTTGTTAATCGTGTACAAAGTCTTGAAGCTGTAATTTCTGCCTTTAGTTTATATATTGTTTTTAAGCCTCACACTTTTAAATATATCAATCATAATTTTTATCATTTCAAGAAAAGCAGCGAAGTCTGGACCGCGCATGAATATGATGAAGATTCGTGGCCAAAAGGTTTTATGGCTTCCATGAATGCTTCAAAAAAAGAGGAAATCTGGGCCGAAGGAATGACGTTTATAACCTACATGAAATATGAAGATGTTGCGCCTTGGATCGACACTTTTAATACAACAGCCGAAGAAAGCAATCGCGGCGAGAGTTATGAGGAATATAAATCGCGAAAAACAGCTAAATTTTTAGACGAAATTGAGCTTAAATTTCCGGGAATCAGAGATTGTATAAAATCAATTCATACTTCTACTCCGCTTTCTTATCGGGATTATATTGGCGGTTATAACGGAAATATGTACGGTTATGTGAAAGATTCAAACAATCCGATGAAAACGTTAATCCCGGCAAAAACCAAATTAGATAATTTATATCTTACAGGGCAGAGTATCAATATGCACGGCGTTTTGGGCGTAACAATTGGTGCTGTTTCAACCTGTTCTGAAATTGTGGGCAAAGAATATTTGGTTACGAAAATCAACTCCGAATCTGAATAGAAATCATGAAAAACCGAATCTTACTTTTCTTCTTTATCGGTTTTTTAATGTTCTTTATTTCTTGCGGAACATCAAAATCAATGCATCATAAACCTGATCTTTCAGCTTATAATGCATCGAAACCAATTGTTGTAAAAAAATCAGACTCTGTTTTTATTTCCGGAAAAAATTCTCTTTTAAAAAACAAACAAGGTATTTGGGAATTGTATGTCGAAGGCGATCCGCTGGAAATTGGCTTAAACACCGGAGCTTTAACCGATTCTCTTTTAAAAAATCAGCAGCAAGTTTTTTTCTCCAAAGTAAAAGATTTTATTCCGTCTGCTTTTCAGCAAAAAATACTCCGCCAATTTTTAAGATGGTACAATCGAAAATTATATTTGAATGTTCCCGAAGAATATCAAACGGAAATTTATGGCGTTTCTGAATACACTTCGGATGAATTAAATAACATTGCGCCCAAATATCAGCGTGGTTTATACCTTCATGCGGCACATGATATTGGACACGCTTTACAAGATTTGGCTTTGGTTGGCTGTTCGTCTTTTGCGGCATGGAATGAAAAAACGGAAGATGGAAATTTAATCCTCGGACGCAATTTTGATTTCTATGTAAATGACGCTTTCGCGGAAAATAAAATCGTGGCGTTTATAAACCCGAAAGCAGGTTACAAATTTATGATGGTTACCTGGCCGGGAATGGTTGGTGCCGTTTCCGGAATGAATCAGGAAGGTTTAACGGTGACGATTAATGCTTCGAAATCTAAAATTCCGCTAATTGCCAAAACACCCATTTCAATTTTAACGCGTGAAATTTTGCAACACGCCGCAACTATAGACGAAGCCATTTCGATTGCAAAAAAGAGAAACGTATTTGTGTCTGAATCAATAATGGTGGGAAGTGCCAACGATAATAAAGCGATTTTAATTGAAGTTTCACCTACAAAAATGGACGTTTACGATGTTCCAAACACAGATCAGTTGATATGTTCCAATCATTTTCAGGGAGACGCTTTTGCAGCTGATAAACGAAATCAGGAACAAATTGTAAACAGTCATTCTGAATATCGCTTTGAAAGAATGCAGGAACTTCTGGCAGAAAACCCAAAAGTAAATCCGGAAATTGCTTCGGAAATTCTTCGAAATAAAAATGGTTTAAAAGATATTCCGTTAGGTTTTGGTTCTGAAAAAGCGTTAAACCAATTAATGGCACATCACGGAATTATTTTTAAACCAAAAGAAAAATTAGTTTGGGTTTCGGCAAATCCGTATCAATTGGGCGAATTTGTTTGTTATGATTTGAATTCCGTTTTTGGCGAAAGAAAAAATGATTCCCTAAATTCTTTTCAAAAAGAAAATTTAAATATTGCCAAAGATCCGTTTTTAGAAACAGCTGCTTTTCACAATTATAAAAAATTCAAAGTTGAAGATCATAAAATAGATTCGTTTCTTGAAAATAAGGAAACGATTTCTCGAGAATTTATTCAAAACTATCAATCATTAAACCCTGATTATTGGGTTGTATATTATAAGGCAGGATTGTACTTTTACCAAATAAAAGATTTTCAGCAGGCAAAACTTAATTTTGAAAAAGCTTTGACCAAAGAAATTACGACGCTGCCTGAAAAAGAAAAAATTGAAAAATATTTAAAAAAATCCAAAAGAAAATTAAAATGATTCCAGCAATAGAAAAAGATTCTTTAGAAGAAATTAAAATTTTTCAAGAAAAAAAACTATCTGAACTTTTAGAATATATCAGTCAAAATTCTCCTTTTTATAAAAGACTTTTTGCCGGACAAAATATTGATCTTTCAAAAATTAAAACGCTTGAAGATTTACAATTTTTGCCTGTTACTACAAAAGAAGATTTACAGCAATATAATGATGATTTTGTATGCGTTCCGCAAAATAAAATTATCGACTACGCTTCAACATCAGGAACTTTAGGCGATCCTGTAACTTTTGGTTTAACCGATTCTGATTTGGATCGTTTGGCTTATAATGAAGCCATTTCGTTTGCCTGCGCCGGAATTGCCGAAGGTGATGTGGTACAATTGATGACCACAATCGACAGAAAATTTATGGCTGGTTTGGCTTATTTTCTAGGTCTTCGAAAATTGAAAGTCGGCGTGATTCGTGTTGGTGCCGGAATTCCGGAAATGCAATGGGATTCTATTTTAAAGTATAACCCGAGTTATTTAATTACTGTTCCGTCCTTTTTATTGAAATTGATTGAATATGCCGAAATTCACGGAATCGATTATAATAATTCGAGCATAAAAGGGGCAATTTGCATTGGAGAATCTTTGCGAGATCAGGATTTTTCGATGAATACATTATCTAAAAAAATCACTGATAAATGGAATATTAAGTTGTTTTCGACTTATGCTTCGACCGAAATGAGTACGGCTTTTACAGAATGTGAACACGGAAATGGCGGTCATCATCATCCGGAACTTATTATTGTGGAAGTTTTGGACGAAAATAATTTACCTGTAAAAGACGGAGAAACGGGTGAACTTACTTTTACTACTTTAGGAATTGAAGCGATGCCATTATTACGTTTTAAAACCGGAGATATTGTACAGCTTCATAACGAACCTTGCGCCTGCGGGCGACATACTTTGCGTGTTGGCCCTGTTTTGGGCCGTAAAAAGCAAATGATAAAATATAAAGGAACAACGCTTTATCCGCCGGCGATGAACGATGTTTTAAGCGGTTTTGACAATATCGAAAATCATATTATCGAAATCTCTACAAACGATTTAGGCACTGATGAAATCGTAATAAAAATTGCGGTAAAAAATCAAACGCCAGAATTTCTGCAGGAAATTAAAGATCACTTTAGAGCGAAATTGAGAGTAACTCCAAAAATAGAATTTGCTTCAAAAGAAACTTTAAACCCTTTAGTTTTTAATCCGATGAGCCGCAAACCAATTCGATTTTTTGACTACAGGGCTTAGTATAGGTACAAAGTTGCAAAGAGACAAAGGTTCAAAGGCTCTTAATCAGCAATATAAAAAAACCTTTGAGCCTTTGCGACTCTGAACCTTTGAACCCCAATTTGGTACAAATTGAACTAAATGTTGTAATTTTGCAAAAAATCATGAAGATGGTCAAGATTGGCAACATAGAATTACCCGAATTTCCTTTATTACTCGCACCGATGGAAGATGTTAGTGATCCGCCGTTTCGCAGATTATGCAAAACGCATGGCGCTGACATGATGTATTCTGAATTTATTTCGTCGGAAGGATTAATTCGTGATGCTATAAAAAGCCGTATGAAGCTGGATATTTTTGATTACGAACGTCCGGTTGGAATTCAGATTTTTGGTGGTGACGAAGAAGCAATGGCGCTTTCGTCTAAAATTGTTTCTACAGTAAAACCAGATTTAGTTGATATTAATTTTGGATGTCCGGTAAAAAAAGTAGTTTGTAAAGGTGCCGGTGCCGGAGTTTTGAAAGATGTCGATTTGATGGTACGCTTAACAAAAGCGGTTATTAGAAGCACTGACTTACCTGTAACGGTAAAAACGCGTTTAGGCTGGGACGAAAGCTCTATTAATATTGATGAAGTCGCAGAAAGACTTCAGGATATTGGTGTTCAGGCTTTGACCATTCACGCCAGAACTCGTGCTCAAATGTATAAAGGTCATTCTGACTGGTCACACATTGCGCGTGTAAAAAACAACCCAAGAATTTCAATGCCTATTTTTGGAAACGGCGATATCGACAGTCCGGAAAAAGCATTAAAATATAAAAATGAGTATGGAATCGACGGTATCATGATTGGCCGTGCGGCAATTGGTTATCCGTGGATTTTTAATGAAATCAAGCATTATTTCAAAACAGGTGAACACTTACCTGCTCCAACAGTTATTGATCGTGTTGAAGCCGCGAGAAATCATTTGCAATGGTCAATGGATTGGAAAGGCGAGCGTTTGGGAATTGTAGAAATGCGTCGTCATTATACGAACTATTTTAAAGGAATTCATTCTTTTAAAGAATTCAAACAAAAATTAGTTACAACTGATGCTCCAGAAGATTTATTCGCAATTATGAAAGAAATCGAACAGGTTTATGCTGGATATGAGTTTGTTTAATATAAAAAAAAGACCTTCAATATTGAAGGTTTTTTTTTTTATTTCTATTCTAAAATATTTCTTATAGAATTTCTTTTAGCCAGATCAATAGCTGATTTTAACTCAGAAAAAAATAATTCCGCTTCTTTTTTATTTCGAATTGATTTAGTCAAATTATCACTATAATTTGATTCTGTAACATCTCTATCATCAGCAATGTTTTTCTCAGAAGCAGAGGCTAAAGCGATTTCCTGAATTTTATTAATCTTATTTTGAATAGAATCTTTCATAAAGCAAATTTAAACATTATTGATTTAAATTAAACATATAGTATCTATAAAGATCGTTAGTTTTTCTTTGAAAATCAAACGATTCTGGTTTTGGTTTAAAAAATGCCAATCCATTATTATCTAATTCAATTGTGCCATTTCGCAGTAATCTCACGTACCAATCTACTCCGATAATCACTAGAAAATCTTTTAAATCTTTGTAATTATATCTAAACATTCGATGATATAGATTGGCTCGTAAATCATCTGAGCCATCAATACCAATTGAGGTATGAGGATTGTTTTTTAAAAAAGTTATCGAAAACAAAATAATTGTCGAGAAAACTTTATTACTATCATTATGTTTAAGATTTATAGAATCATTAATTTTTCCGTTTGCATCAAATGGGCCAAAAGCTAAATTGTAAACATTGGGCAATAAGGATTCAGCAATGTTGGTGAACTTAACTTTAAGCTGAATTATTTTATTATTCTTTAATTGAGATTCAAAAATATATTGATCGAAATTAGAACTTACATGTATTGCTTCAAAAGTATTTTCTAAATTAATTTTAATCATAAAAAGTATTAAATTTTACGAAACAAAATTAATGCAAATTTCTTACAAAATATTCAATTAGAGGTCTTTTTGTATTTATTAATCATCATAATGAAATCGACATTGTATAATTATACACTTTTGATCAATCCCCTTTGTTCCTGATACTTTATAAACCAATCGATGTTCTCCATTAATTCTTCGGGACCAAAAACTTTTTAAATCATGCCGCAATGGTTCTGGCTTACCAATTCCTTTAAATGGATTTTCTCTAATCGATTTAATTAATTCTTTTATTTTTAGTGCAGTATCTGTATCATTTTCAATCCAATATTCAAACTCTTCCCAGCCATTTTTTGTAAAACAAATATCCATATTCTTCCTCTATAATTCGTCTAAATTATAAGACGTTAACTTTCCACTTTCCATTTGTTCAATAGATTCTGAAAGTCTTTTTCTATTTGCTTTAGTTGATAATAAATGTTGTGTTTCTAATATAGAATTGTACTCTTTCATTGAAATTATAACAACTGCATCTTCTTCAGTATTTCTGGGAACAACAATTATTTCTGAGGATTCTGAGACTTCATCAAAATAGTTTTTAATGTTTTTTCTTAATGTAGATATTGTAATAGCCTTCATGATATAGTACTTTTAATTGTACGCTCAAATGTACAATATCTTTGTGGTATAAAAATAATTTTTCCAGTATTTAACTTTTTTATACAAAAAAGGCCTTCGTTTTGAAGGCCTTTTTATTTTTATTACACTTGAACTCTTTTCCACTTTCCTCTTTTATAGAAAAAGATTCCGGCTAAAGTTATAGCAGTTTCGGCAACGGGAATTGCGATGAAAACTCCGGTTGGCCCCATATTAAAATGTTTGGCTAATACAAAAGCCAGCGGAATTTGGAACAGCCAAAACCCGAAGAAATTAATTCCGGTTGGTGTCCAGGTATCTCCTGCTCCATTAAAAGTATTGATCAAAACCATCCCGATTCCGTAAAAGATAAATCCGATGCTCATGATTTGCAGTGCTTCGACAGCAATTGTTTTTACAGCTTCATCATTCGTGAAAAATGAAATGATATATTGGCCAAAACCTAAAGTAATAATCATGATCGTGGCCATGAAAATTACATTATATCTTGCTGTCGTATAAACCGATTTTTCGGCACGTTCAATTTGTTTTGCTCCTAAATTCTGTCCAACCAAAGTTGCCGCAGCATTACTTAAGCCCCAAGCCGGAAGAATAAAAAACATCATAATTCTAAGCGCCGTTTGATAACCTGCAGAACCGTGATCGCCTCCAGTTGTTGCAACTAATTGAGCTAAGAAAATCCAACTGCATGATGCGATTACAAATTGTAAAATTCCCGGTGCAGCTATTTTAACCAAAGCTTTTATCTGCTTAAAGTCTGGAGCGAAATAGGCTATTTTAATTTTTAAAATTCCGTTTCCAGAGAACAAATGATAAACCTGATATAAAACTCCAATGCTTCTTCCTAAAGTTGTTGCCAAGGCAGCTCCAACTAAGCCAAAGGCAGGAATTGGTCCAAAACCGTTAATTAAAATCGGACATAAAATAATATTGCAAATGTTGGCAATCCAAAGACTTTTCATTGCAATTGCTGCATTTCCTGCTCCACGGAAAATTCCGTTAATCAAAAATAAAAGCATAATGCATAAACTTGAGCCAATCATAATCTGCGTGAATTTGAAACCGTGTTCGGCAGCATCAACAGAAGCGCCCATCAAAAGCAGAATATCTTTTGCATAGATAATTCCCAAAACACTTAGAACAGCGTTAACGGCAAATGCTACAATTATCGCCTGCATTCCGGCTTTTGCGGCAGCGACCGGATCTTTTTCTCCAATACGTCTTGCTACAACTGCTGTTGCGGCCATGCTCATTCCTATTGCAAGAGAATATATAATTGTCAAAACAGATTCCGTCAAACCAACGGTTTGAATCGCAAAACTGCTATGCTCCAAATGCCCAACAAAATATAAATCGACTAAAGCAAAAACCGATTCCATCATCATTTCTAAAACCATCGGAATGGCCAATAGAATTACGGCTTTCTTTATACTTCCGGCAGTATAATCAAATGATTCATCGCCTTTTAAGGCTTGTTTTAAAGTGGTAAAAAATTTAGAAAAAAAACTTTTTTGTATAGTTGTTTCTGTCATGATATATTAGGATAAATGATAAAATTGGTCCAGATGTCTTTATCTGAACTGAAAAGTAAAAAACGTAAGTATCCTAATTATTCTTAAAAATAAAATAGGATTAGGCAGAAACAATCATATGCTGTGAATTTTCAAGGCGGTAAATATAAGTAATATTTTGAAAGAAAAAATTAATCTAATAATTTTTTACTTACACGGCTGCTGGCAATAAGTGATGCCACGAATCCAAGAGAAACAATTGTTGTCATTACGATTACAACATTTTCAAGTGTAAAAACAACTGGGTAAGCCAGCGTTGGCGTGATCATTATCAGCTCGTATTTTTGCTGCAATGTGACTAATATAATTCCGTAATAAAGTCCTATCAATCCTCCAAAAACACTAAGTAAAGTTCCTTGTAGTATGAAAATTTTTCTCACGCTGTTTATTTCAGTTCCCAGATTAACAAGGGTTTTTAAATTTGCCCTTTTGTCTAAAATCATCATAATTAAAGCTCCAATCAAATTGAAAAGTGCAACGATAATTACAAGCGTAAAAATTAAATAAACAGCAATATTTTCGGTATTGAGCATTTTATATAAAGACTCATTCAATTGCTCCCTATTTTTTATAGTGACTTTATTATTAAAAATCTTTTTAATCTGTGTATTAACCGCATTTTCATCTGTGTTTGGTTTTAACCTAAATTCGATTCCCGAAATTTGATTTGGCTTATACATCAATAATTCCTGTGTTAAACCTAAATCGGCAAAAACATATTTTGAATCTAAATCTTCGCTGATTGAGTAAATCCCAACGGGTAAAACATCTGTTTTATTAAATGCTTCTTCGGGATTGTCGATTGCTCCTTTTCCGGGTTTTGGAGCAAATATCTGCAGCGGGTTTTCGAAATCAAGAATTCCCAGCGAAAAATCCTGTGCAATTCCGTAACCAATAACAACCTGATACGAATCTGGTTTTAGCCATTGTCCGTTAAAAAGTTTTACTTTGATATTGTTTACAACCGGGTAAATGCTGTCAACACCTTTTAAATAAGTAACGCGTTGTTTGTCTTTAAATAAAAACAAAACCCGTTCTTCAATAATTTTGGTATAACAGGCAACACTGTTAATTTCTTTTAGCTCTTTTTCTTGCTGGGGTGAAATTAAAAATGATTTTCCGTATGTACTTGTCATTTTTAAATCCGGATCAATCTCATTTGTAAACGAAAGACTGAAAACTTTTAATCCGCTAAAAACAGATAAAACCACAAACAAAGCCATTGTACCAACAATAATTCCCATACTGGCAATTAAATTGATGATATTGATCGCGTTATTTTTACTAAGGCTGAAAAGATAACGTTTGGCTATGTAAAATGGGAAATTCAATTTATGATTTTCTTCTTTTTTCTAAAAGATCACGGTTTTCAATTGGGTTTTCTCTGTTTGCTAATGCATTGTCAATTTTTTCGATATAATCTAGTGAGTCATCAATAAAGAAAACCAAATTTGGCACACGGCGTAATTGAAGACGAACGCGCTGCGACAAATCATGTTTAATTAAAGTTGTATTTGATTTTATTCCTTCTAAAGTTTCCTTTGCTTTTTCTTGAGGAAAAATGCTTAAATATACCGTTGCCACAGATAAATCTGAGGTTACACTAACTTTGGATACTGAAATTACCAAATTGCTAACTCCATTTTTTCGCACTTCACCTTGCAGAATATCAACCAAATCTTTTTGGATGACACTGCCTATTTTTTTCTGTCTATTTGTTTCCATACTGCAAAAATACTATTTTTAAATTCATTCATTGCAATTTCAAATTAAGTAAAGAATTATTATTGAAATTTCGCTATACTTTTCAATGTATTACCCTCAAAAAAGTATCTCTATATCGGGTTTTTAATTGTTTTAAAAGCTGATAAAGATCATGTTATTTATCAGAATTATTCTACATATTTGATATAAATATAAAACTGATCTATTATGAAAAAAAGAGAACCAATTAGTCACATCATGACTAAAACCGTGGTGACTGTAAATCAAAATGACGATTTAAGAAAAGTAGTAGAAAAACTAAAATCGAATTCTATTCGACATATTCCTGTTGTAAATGGTAAGGAAGTTGTGGGTATTATCAGCCGTACAGATGTTAATCGTCTTACTTTTGGTGCTTTGTTTGAAGGGCAGGAAGGTATCGATGAAGCTATTTTGGATATGCTGACAATTCCTCAGGTTATGACATCAAAACCTAAAACTCTTTCTTCTGACACTATTATTAAAGATTTAGCGTCGACATTTGTAAAAGAAGAATTTCACGCTCTTCCGGTTGTAGATAACGGAGAACTGAAAGGGATTGTCACGACAACTGATGTTATCAAATATTTTTTAGAACAATATGATTAAATAAAAAGGGAGCTAAATAGCTCCCTTTTTTTATCTGTTTTGTAACCAATTTTCAGGATCGGTATTGGTTGTATTTTGAAGAATCAAGAATTTAATAACCGTTTTTCCGCTATCACCGCTGGTTCTTACTTTTCCAATATTTTGTTTGATCGAAACTTTTTCTCCTTTGCTTACAAATACTTTACTCAGGTTTTGGTAAACGCTAAAGTAATCTCCGTGCTGGATCATAACTACCGTATTTACCGGAGATAAAACCATTACGCTGAATACTTCACCAGCAAATACAGATCTTGCATTTGCACCATCTTCGGTCGTAATTTCAACTCCTGAATTATGAACTTTTATATCTGGATAAAGCGGATGCTGCTGATCTCCATAACCTAACGAAATAAATCCTTTTTCTACCGGCCAAGGCAGTCTTCCTTTATTGGCTTTAAAATCGGCTGCTAAAACTTTATCTTCTGGCGTCATTGCGATTTTAGAAGATGAAACTGGTTTTACAGTTGCAGACCCAGGGTTTTCTTTAGCTTTTTCAAGTGCCGCTTTTCTGTTTGCTTCGGCAATTGCTTCACGAATCAAACGATCAATTTGTCTGTCAATTCTTTTTGATTCGCTTTGTTTTGCTTTAATATCAGACGCAATTCTGTTTTTATCTTTTTTAATTGCATTAACAAGCTTTTGCTGTTCTTTTTTCTCAACTTCTAAGCTTTGTTTTTCTTTTTCGTTTTCAACAATAATTTTTTTCTTAACCTTTCTCTGTCCGTCTAATTTGGCATTAAAATCAACCAGTTGTGCGGTTTTAGACTGAATTTCTAAACCTTGGTTTTTTCTGAAATTCGTATATTGTTTTAAATATTGTGCTCTTTTGTAGGCTTGTAAAAAACTTTCTGAAGATAAAATAAACATCGCACGGCTTTGCTCAGAACGGCTTTTATACGATTTCAAAATCATTTTTGCATAATCTTCTTTTAAAACCGCCAGTTCTTTTTTCAGTTTATTAACCTGAACTTGGTTAATATACATATCGTTGCTTAAAATTCTTTCCTGTTTTGCTGTTGTATTAATCAGCTTTTCTTTAAGCTTGATTTTATTTGCCTGAATTAAATATTCATTCACTGCTGATTTTTCTTTTTTCCTTACAGACTGCAGCATTTTTTCATTGTCTTTTATTTCCTGAAGAATCTGCGCTTTGCGCTGTTCAAGTTTTTCTTGCTGCGAATCTTGTGCCCAGACAAAAGTCGTGGCGCAAACAAAAATTAGGCTTAGGAGAAATTTTGGCATCTTTCTATTTTTCTTTTTACAAATTTACTTAATTAAAACTTTTTTATAACCGCTTGGCACACTATACGGAAAAGAAAGTTCTTCGTTAAATGATATATTGTTATAATTCAAATTAATATTGGTTGTTCCTTTTGGCTGCAATGCATTAATTACCAATGTTGTTGGAATAGTTCCCTGACTGAACGTTTTAGTATCTGAATAATTGATTTCTAATTTTATGTTTTCAGATGACTGAGAAATCTCTTCTTTTTGTACTAGATATTTTTCAGGATCTAAATAAAATACTTTTTGAATCTTTTGACTTTTTTGGTCTTCTAAACGTATAAGATTTTCTACAATTGTCTGTGTATACTCTCCTTTTCGTAAATCATCAAAAGCTTCTCCAATTAATAAATTCTGAACTTTATTATAATCCAGGTCAGTTCCAAGCCATTCGCTCAAACTGCTAAAATCTCCTTCATAATAAGTACCTTTTATTTTTTCGTAATAACTTACTGTTGTTGGGGTTATCAAAGCTTTTGCCATTGTAATTCCCAAAAATTTAACACTTATTAAAATCTGTTTGTCTTTTTCGATTTTTATATCGGCGGTAACATTTTGGCTTTGTTTTTCGTCTTCATATCTCGCACTGGCTCTTATATTTAAGGTCGAAAAATCTAGTTTGTTTTCGTAATGTTTTTCGATTGCTTTATTGTCTTTTTTTGCAACAACTTCGGTAGTATTATTATTTTGAACAGCTACGGCTTTGGACTTACACGAGACCATAAAAACCGATATTAATACTATTATAATATATTTTTTCATCTTAATTTCTTCTTACTTCTTTTTTAATAATTCATTTGCCTTCAAAAAGTATTCCTCTTTTTTCTTAGCATCTCCTAATCCATTATATGCCTCTCCCAATTGAATATTAAAATTTGCCTCTAGTTTTTTATCATCAACAACATAATCAAGTCCCATTTCTAAAACGGTTTTTGCATTTTTAAATTGCTGTAACTGATTGCTTCCCAAACCTGCATAATAATAAAATTGCGGCTGGCTTGGATAAACTTCAATCATGGTCATTGCTCTTTTTGTCATTGGCGCAAATTGTTTTGCTTGTGTATAAGCTTCAAGCAAAAGCAAATTCGTTTCACGATCAGTGTTTGAATTGGTCATTAAATCTTTTTCGTAATATTTAATGGCGTTTTCAAACTGGTTTTTACTATGATAAAATTTTCCAATTTCTTTAGCAACGTCAACTTCTTTATCATTGTCAAAATAAGAAATGGCTTTTTCTAAATCTGGACCGTATTGCGGATTTTTATTTACATAAATCAAAAACTCATTTAATGTTCGATGCTTAATTTTTGAATCAATTTTTGAACTTGACAAAATTACATTCATCGACTTAATGGCTTTGTCTGCCTGATTAGCATCTAAATAACTTTTGAACAAGCTTACCTGTCCCCATTCAGAATCTGGAAGTTCTTTTGCCAGTTGTTTTGCAACATCAACGGCTTTGTCTGTTTCGTCTGATTTTGAATATAGAAAAATCAGATTAACATAATTTGATTCTTCTTTTGGGTTCTTTTTAATCTGCTCAATTAAATTTGAAATTTCTGCATTTTGATATTTTCCCTGAGATAAAATCTGTGTTTTATAACGATCACGATCTTCAGATTTTCCGAATTTATCATTCATTTCGTTAATCGTCACAAGCGCTTTATCATATTGGTTTGTCAACATATATAACGAGATCAAATCGTCTTTATATTCTTCATCAAAAACAATAATCTTCTGAATCGTTTCTATCGCCAAAGGGTAGTTTTTGGTTTCGTAACTTACATCGTAAATTCCCAGCCAATACCATTTGTTTTTTGGATTTAACTGCGTGGCTTTTTCAAATGCATTTTGGGCATTTTGATATTCTTTTAGTGCCAGATAATTTTTTCCAACTTCAAAATAAGCGACAGCATCAGAAGGTTTTATTTTGATACATTTTTCTAAAGATGCTATTGCTTTATCGTAGTTTTCGATTCCTTTTTGTTTCAAAGATTCATAAAAAGCGTCTTGATATTCATCTGGTGCCAAAGCAATATCTTCCGGTTCCGTTTGCGCGAAAACCGAAGCTGAATTGCTTAGTAAAGCAAAAAATAAAATTATCAAAACTCTTTTTTTCATTTTTTTTACGATTTCATTTTATTCTAAAACCGAGTAATCTCCAATGCTGATACTTGTGAATTTTCCATCATAACTAACATGATTTCCAATCATTGCATTATCTAAGTTAGCATTTTTTATTTGAGAATTAGTTTGTATTAAGCTATTTTTAATAGAACTGTCGGTTACATGGCAGCCTTTTCCTATTGAAACATTTGGCCCAACAGTTGTATTTTTCAACACTACATTTTCACCAATATAACATGGAGGAATAATTGTTGAATTTTCAAGCGTTACGTTGTAATCCACTAAATGTTCTCCGTCATTATGCAAAAATCCTAACATTCTGCTGTTCGTTTCAACCGTAACATCTTTGTTTCCGCAGTCCATCCACTCATCAACACTTCCGGTTTTAAAAACTTTTCCGTTTGCCATCATGGCTTTGATACCGTCGTTGATTTGGTATTCACCGCCATTTTGAATGTTATTATCTAAAACTCCCTGAAGTTCTTTTTTCAGATCTCCAACTTCTTTAAAATAATAAATTCCAATCACGGCTAAATCACTAACAAATTCTTTTGGTTTTTCAACCAATTCTATAATTTCATTATTTGGATTTAATTTTACAACTCCAAAAGCTTCCGGCTGATCGACTTGTTTTACCCAAATTACCGCATCGGCAGATGGATCTAATTCAAAATCGGCTCTAATTAAAGTATCCGCGTAAGCGATAACTGCTGGTCCTGATAAAGATTCTTTTGCACACATAATAGCGTGCCCGGTTCCTAAAGGTAAATCCTGACGATAGATTGAAGCTTTCGCTCCTAACCCTTGTGCCAAATCCTTTAGACTTGCAACAACATCATCTCCAAAAAACGCTTCGTCTCCAAGAATAAAGGCAACTTCTTCTATCGGCTGTTTTAATATTTTAGCGATATCTTCTACTAAACGGTGAACGATAGATTTTCCCGCAACCGGAATTAATGGTTTTGGTACTGTTAATGTATGTGGGCGAAGTCTTGATCCACGACCTGCCATTGGAACGATTATTTTCATCTAATTTTATTTTATGTGGGAAGATTTAAAAAAACCTTCAGTTTGGTTAGTTCAAGTTTTAATTTTTAAAATTCGCAGAAGTTTAACAGCTTTATCAAAAAAACTGTAAACCGCGACTGAGACTGAAAACTTATTTCACTCCAGTACTTCCAAATCCGCCTGCTCCTCTTGAAGTTTCCGTTAATTCTTCCACTTCAATCCATTCTGCTCTTTCGTGTTTGGCAATAATTAATTGTGCAATTCTTTCTCCGTTTTCAATTACAAATTCTTCATTTGATAAATTTACCAAAATCACTCCTATTTCACCTCTGTAATCTGCATCAACAGTTCCCGGAGAATTTAAAACTGTAACTCCTTTTTTTGCTGCCAGCCCGCTTCTTGGTCTAACCTGTGCTTCGTAACCAATTGGCAATTCAATAAAAAGTCCTGTTTTTACAATTGTTCTTTCTAAAGGTTTTAACGTAATTGGTTCTGTAATATTGGCACGCAAGTCCATTCCTGCAGAAGCAATTGTTTCGTAATTTGGTAAATCATGTTGTGATTTATTGATAATTTGTATTTTCATTTTTATTATAAAAGATTAAAAAAGCACTTTTACTTTCTATTCATTATTCCTTTAATTGTGTCTTTTTCGTTGTGATAAACAAAGTACATAAAGCCTAATAGTAACGGGATTCCAACAAAATAATTTTCTCTAAATCCATAAAATGAAATGGCAGAAAATAAAATTGAAATTCCTAAATAAGCCGAAATTTTATTCATGTCGTATGGAATAGGATAATATTTGTTTCCTAAAACATACGATATTAACATCATACTTCCGTAGGCAGAAATTGTTGCAATTGCAGATCCGTAATAACTGTATTTTGGAATCAAAAAGTAATTTAAAACCAAAGTTACGATTGCTCCAACAATTGAAATATAGGCTCCAATTCTTGTTTGATCTGTTAGTTTATACCAAACTGATAAGTTATTGTAAATTCCTAAAAAGAAATTTGCCAGAATGATTAACGGCACCACTTTCATGGCTTCCCAATAGGATTTGTTGTCTAATAAAAGATATTTTAGTATGTCTGCAAAAACGATAACGCCTAATAAAATCAGTGAACCCAGAATCACAAAATATTTTGTAATTATGGCATAAGTCTGAGGTGCGTTTTCATTTTTTGCGTGGCTGAAAAAGAAGGGTTCAATTCCTAATCTAAAAGCCGTTGCAAACAAGACCATAAATAACCCTAGTTTATAACAGGCAGAATAAGCCCCAACTTCTGATTTTGCAAGATTTTCAGGAAGTAAATATCCTAATAAGATTTTATCGAAATGTTCATTCACTGCAAATGCAAGTCCGGCAACTAAAATTGGCAGACCGTATTTCATCATTTTTTTCCAAAGTATGGGATCAAATTTTCTTCCTAACGAAAGATAATTTGGAGAAAGTACAATGAAAGTTGCTAAACTTGCCAAGAGGTTGGCGATGAAAATATAGGCAATCTGGAAATTTTCTACATATAAATTATCCCAAACTGAATTAGGATGTGAAGCCGCTAATTTTGGCAGGTACAATAAAAAGAAAATATTCAGCAATAGATTAATTACTACGTTTCCTATTTTTATTGCTGCGTAAACCATTGGACGCTGGTTTGCTCTTAATTTTGAAAATGGTACTAAAACCAATGCGTCTAAAACTAAAATCCAAACAGAATAGGTAATATACTGCGCATCAACTTCGGCCCAGTTTGCCAGCGTATTTCTAAAAATTAACCCCGCAAACAAGAATCCAATTGATGACCAAAATATTGATATTGTAGAAGTTGCGATTACATTTTTCTTATCTTCTTCGGCACTGTAAAATCTAAAGAATGCTGTTTCCATTCCATAAGAAAGAACTACGTTAAAGAAAACCATCCAAGACAAAACAATCGAAACTTCGCCGTATTCGGCAGTCGGTAAAATACCTGTATATAATCTGACCAATAAAAAACTGAGCATTCGCGGTAAAACGGTTGCCAGTCCATAAATTGCAGTTTGTTTGAATAGATTTTTATATAATCCCAAAATAATTAGTAATAAAGTTCAAAAAACAAAAATAACCAATTCTTTGGTTTTATTAGTCCTTTTGACGGTTCAATAAAAAAACTTAGCGACAATTTTAATGTGTTAATTTATTTTCGTCTAAAACTTTCACAAAATGAAAACCTTTTGGGCCATATCCTTGATTATAATAAAATCGGTGCGCGCCAAAATTTCCCGAGAAAGCATCAAGAACAATACTGCTGCAGCCTATGTCCAGCGCTTTTTGTTCGATATAATCTGTAAGCATTTTTCCAATTCCTTTAGAGCGATATTCTGGATTTACTACAAAATTGTCAATTTCGAGATATTTTCCCGTCCATAATTTGGTTGCTGACCAGCATCCTGTAATGCCCAAACAAACTTCATTTTCAAAAACTCCAATCTGGATATAATTATGCGGAACCATTTCAGAAAGAAATGATTGGTACTTTTCTAAAGTTATATTAGGATATAGAAATCTGATGGTTTCAATTTGAGCCACCATTTCGTCAATCGTAGTAAATTCGCGTATTTGTAAAGCCATTGTGATAGAAATAGAATTCAAAATTAATTATTTTTTTTAAGCAAGTTATATAATTAACAACACACTAACATGTGAAATATGTAAATTAAGGCTGAAAATTATGTAACTTTTTTTAAACAGTCTTTTCTTAAATTTGTTTCACAGGGATTGAGAAAGCTAAATACAACCCTTATAAAAAAGGAAGCACTGGGACTAATAAAGCTTGTTTGTTCCCATAAAAGACAAAGCATAAGGGATTGATTCTGCTGAAATGTAACCCTAAAAAAAACAGAGCACTGGGACTAATAAAGCTAGTTTGTACCCATAAAAAACAAAGCACAGGGATTGATTCTGCTGAAATGTAACCCTAAAAAAAAAACAGAGCACTGGGATTTATAAAGCTAGTTTGTTCCCATGAAAGACAAAGCTACAGAGTGATAAAATCTGTGTCAATAATTTTATAAAATGGTATGGATTCTCAATTTTGGGTAAATTGAGAATCACCATTTTATAAATTTTCTTGTTTATAGATGATATTCTTAAAAAAGAAAAAACTTCCAAAAAAAAAATAGCCGACAAATATTTGTCGGCTATTTTTTTATTTATTGATGAACTTCTTATCCATTCAAAGCTTCTGCTCCACCAACAATCTCTAAGATTTCGTTTGTAATTGCAGCTTGACGTGCTTTGTTGTAAGTTAATTTCAATTGGTTTCTTAATTCTGTTGCGTTGTCAGTTGCTTTGTGCATAGCTGTCATACGCGCACCATGCTCAGAAGCAAATGAATCGCGAATACCTTTGTATAATTGTGTTTTTAAAGACTTTGGAATTAAAGTCAAAACAATTTCTTCTTTTGAAGGTTCGAAAATATAATCTCCCGCAGAAACTGCAGCATCAGTTTTAATAGGTGCTAAAGGCAAAAACTGCTCTGTTTGAACAATTTGAGTTGCAGCATTTTTAAATTGATTGTAGATTAATTCGATTCTGTCATATTCTCCAGATAAGAATTTTTCAGTCAAATTATCAGCAATTCCAGCAACATTCTCGAAAGTTAAATGATCAAAAATTGCATTATGATGACCGTGAACTTTATGCGTTTTAGTTAAAGCATCATTTCCTTTTTTACCAATAGCAAAAACGTCAACTTGTTTTCCTGCATAAAAATCGGTACGATTCTTAACCTCTTTAATAACATTTGAATTGAATGCACCACATAAACCTCTGTTTGAAGTTATAGCTACAAGCAATACTTTTTTTACTTCACGTTGAGTTGTGTAATCTCCTCCAACTTCACCTTCAAGTGTAGCAGAAAGATTTTGTAATAACTCTGTTAATTTCTCGGCATAAGGGCGCATTGCAGTGATTGCATCTTGTGCTTTCTTAAGCTTTGCTGCAGAAACCATTTTCATTGCCGATGTAATTTGCATCGTCGATGAAACGGAAGTAATTCTATTACGGATTTCCTTTAAATTTGCCATTTGTCGATTAAAAAATGTGACAATTTGAAAATTAGATAATTAGAATACTGTTAAGACGTTTTCTAATTATCTAATTGACCAATTCTCTAATTAGATATATTTTGCTGAAATTTCTTTTGCTGCTTTTTCGATAACATCAGTAATGTTGTCATCTAACTTACCAGCTTTCAACGCGTTAAGCGTATCTTTATGTTTGCTGTTTAAGTAAGCTAAGAAATCAGCTTCAAATTCTTTTACTTTATTTACAGGAACACTTTTCAATAAGTTTTTAGAACCAGCGTAAATAATAGCAACTTGGTTTTCAACAGGATAAGGATCATTTAAACCTTGTTTCAAGATTTCAACGTTTCTTCTTCCTTTTTCAATTACGTTTAATGTAACTGAATCCAAGTCAGAACCAAATTTAGCGAAAGCTTCTAATTCACGGAATTGAGCCTGGTCTAATTTTAAAGTTCCTGAAACTTTTTTCATTGATTTAATTTGAGCATTACCTCCAACACGAGATACAGAGATACCTACGTTAATAGCAGGACGAACTCCAGAGTTGAACAAATCTCCATCAAGGAAAATCTGACCATCTGTAATCGAGATTACGTTTGTTGGGATATATGCAGAAACGTCACCAGCCTGAGTTTCGATAATTGGTAAAGCAGTTAATGAACCACCACCTTTTACGATAGACTTGATAGAATCTGGTAAGTCGTTCATGCTTTTAGCAATTCCGTCATCAGCAATTACTTTACAAGCACGCTCTAATAAACGAGAGTGTAAGTAGAAAACGTCTCCAGGGTAAGCCTCACGTCCCGGTGGTCTTCTTAATAAAAGAGAAACCTCACGGTAAGCAACAGCTTGTTTAGATAAATCATCATACACAATAAGTGCCGGACGACCTGAATCTCTAAAGTATTCTCCAATTGCAGCACCTGCGAAAGGAGCATAAACTTGCATTGGAGCTGGATCAGAAGCATTTGCCGCAACAATAACTGTATAAGCCATTGCTCCTTTTTCTTCTAACATTTTTGCAATTCCTGCTACTGTTGACGCTTTTTGCCCAATTGCAACATATATACAGAATACAGGTTTTCCTGCATCGTAAAATTCTTTTTGATTTAAGATTGTATCGATACAAACAGTTGATTTACCTGTTTGACGGTCACCAATAACAAGCTCACGTTGTCCACGTCCAACCGGGATCATAGCATCTACTGCTTTTACTCCTGTTTGTAATGGCTCAGTTACTGGCTGACGGAAAATAACTCCAGGAGCTTTTCTTTCTAATGGCATTTCGTATAAAGTTCCTTCAATTGGTCCTTTACCGTCAATCGGAAGACCAAGAGTATTAACCACACGTCCAACCATTTGCTCACCTACTTTAAGAGAAGCAATACGTTGTGTTCTTTTTGCAGTTGATCCTTCTTTGATTCCAGTTGATGGTCCTAAAAGTACCACACCAACATTGTCTTCTTCAAGGTTTAATACAATAGCTTCAAGTCCGTTATCAAATTCAACTAACTCACCGTATTGTACATTAGATAGCCCGTAAATACGAGCAATACCGTCTCCAACTTGAAGTACCGTTCCTACTTCCTCTAGCGTAGCACCAGATTCAAAACCTTCTACTTGCTTTCTTAATATTGCTGAAATTTCAGCAGGTTTGATTTCCGCCATCTTAAATTTATAATTTAGACACTTTTATGTGTAATAAAACTAATTACTTAACTCTCTTTTTAATACCTGCAATCTATTTGCAACAGATGCATTGTATTGTTGATCACCTATTCTTAAAATAAATCCTCCAATAATTGATGGATCTACGATATTTTCTATTGTTATTTTTTTATTTGACAAAGTTGCAACTTTAGCCAAAACTTTAGCTTCTAGTGCAGCATCCATAGGAATAGCAGTAGTAACTTTTGCTGTTTCAATACCATTACTTTCATCAAATATTTTGCTGTATTCTATTGCAATTGCACCTAAAATTTCAAACCTTTTGTTTTCAAATAATAAATGAAATAAACCTTTAGTAACGCCATTTACATTTGCAAAAACTTCTAAAAGAGCGCTTTCCTTAACTTCAACTTTTGTAGTTGGGTTTTGAATAAAGGTACTCAATTCTGCGCTTGTCTCAATTGCCGAAGCAATTGACTTCATATCGTAATTGACAGCTTCGGCAACACCTTTAGAGTTTGCTAAGTCTAGAATTGCTTTTGCATAACGAATTGCTGCTCTTGTACTTGCCATAATCTTAGTTTAACTTTACGTCACCTAACATTTTCTCTACTAATTTAGTTTGAGATTCTTTGTTAGATAATTCATCTTTCAATAATTTTTCAGCAATGCTTAATGATAACGTTGAAACCTGAGATTTCAATTCAGCCATAGCTGCATTTTTTTCATTTTCGATAGCAGCTTTAGCCTGTTCGATCAATTTCTGACCTTGCTCTTGTGCCTCGTTTTTAGAGTCAGCAATTATTTGCTCTTTCATTTCGCGAGCTTCTTTCAACATAGCATCACGTTCAGCACGAGCTTCTTTTAAGATACGCTCATTATCAGCAGTTAAATTTTGCATTTCTAAACGTGCAGCTTCTGCAGATGCCAACGCATTGTTAATAGATTCCTCACGACTTTTTACAGCCCCTAAAATAGGTTTCCAAGCAAATTTTGCCAAAAGAATGAAGAAAACAATAAAGATAATTGTTGTCCAAAAAATTAAACTTTCTGGTGAAGTTAATTGCATAACAGTATATATTTAAAAATTGTTTTGTAGTTTTTTAAAAAAACTTCCTGAAGCCAACCGCTACAGGAAGTTTTAAATGTAAATTATTTTGCGATTAACGCAACAACTACTGCGAAAAGTGCAACACCTTCAATAAGTGCAGCAGCAATAATCATAGCAGTCTGGATTTTTCCAGCAGCTTCTGGTTGACGAGCAATAGCGTCCATTGCAGAACCACCAATTTTTCCAATACCAAGACCTGCACCAATTACAGCTAATCCAGCTCCGATTCCAGCTAATACCATAATAATAAATTTATATAGTTAATAATTAATAAAACTCTAATTAATGATGATCGTGCTCTTCAACAGCCTGACCAATAAATAATGCTGAAAGCAATGTAAATACATACGCCTGTAAAGCAGCAACTAGCATTTCTAATACACTCATGAACAATACGAATGCTCCGGCAACTGGGCCAACAGCGATACTTTTGAAAATGAAAATCAAAGAAACTAAACTCAAAATGATAATATGTCCAGCAGTAATGTTTGCAAATAAACGAATCATTAATGCAAATGGTTTAGTCAACATCCCGATGATTTCTACAGGAATCATAATTGGAGCCAACCATACAGGAACTCCCGGTGTGTTGAAAATATGTCCCCAGTATGATTTGTTTCCACTTAAAGTTGTAACGATAAAAGTGATAAAAGCCATTACGAATGTAAAGTAGATATTACCTGTTAAGTTAGAACTAAATGGAAAAAAAGGAATTAATCCGATAAGGTTATTGATCCAAATAAAGAAAAAGATAGTTAAAAGGTATGGCATATATTTTCCAGCCTTTTTTGTACCAATATTAGGAACAGCAATTTCGTCTCTTACAAAAGTAACTAGCGGCTCTAAAAATCCAGCTATACCTTTTGGGGCATTTGGGTTTTTCTTGTATGACCTTGCAACTGCAAAAAACAATAAAAACAAAATAATCGCAGACATTAACATTGAGAAAACATTTTTTGTGATAGAGAAATCTAACGGTCTTGCATCAAAAGCAAAAGCACCATTGTCTCTCTCATCTGCTGCCATTTCTTCAAATTTGTCAGCATAAAAAATTATTTCTTTATAACGAACTAATTTCTGACCATTGATATCAACTACATGCTCACCTGTATTATCGTGGTGAAATTTTGAAGATGAAAAAATTTCCAATCCGTTATTTGTCCATAAAATAACTGGAAGACTAAAAGAAATAGGATGACCATCCCAGTCAGCGATATGAAAATCGTGAGAATCTCCAATGTGTGAATTAATTAATTCACTTGCGTTAAATTCTTTTTCGATTTCGTGACCAACAGTTTCTCCGTGAGCACTTGTTGCTGCATGACTTTCTTCTGTCACTTCAACGTTTTTGTGGTCAACAGAAACGCTATCAACTGAAGTTGAGGCGAAATTTATCGACGAAGTAAGTGCTAATAAGGTAACTAATAAGTACTGGACTGATTTATTTGAAATTATCATTATTAAAACTGTATCTAAATTTAGGTTTCAAAAATTTTTTGCAAAGGTACATTTTTAATTTAAAACTGAAAATATATCTATAGAATTTTTATTAATGCAACTTTAAATTACGATATTGTTAAAAATGAAGCAATTAACCTTTATTAATAAGTCTAATTGTAAAATATGTTTCGAAAAGCAAAAACAAAAAATAAGGAATAAAAAACGAGCTCACATCAATTATAGGATCCGAAACATCTGATTTTATAAATGGAATTAAAAAAACAATAGCAGCCATCATCTTAAAAAAACTAAGACCAAGGAAAGTAAAACCGGTATAGGTTGAGAAATTCTTATTTATATAAGTAAGCACAAGATAAATAAGAATTGTAGTTACGATATTAAATAGATAGATACTCCAGGCTGAATAAAAAAAAGCTATCCTTTCTGATAATGATTGCATTACAAAGAACTGTGTTAGAAACAATACAATTGAAAAGGGAATAAAATACTTTAGGAAATTTACGGATTTATTCATTCTTTATTTAAATTTTTAACTTGCCGGATGACATTATATAAAGCTAAAAAAACAGAGAATAATGAAAGTACAATTGTCCAAAGCGACCCTCCGTTAGAATATTTTTTGTCTAACCAGGTGCCAAAGTAACTAAATATAAAAATAATAACCCCCATTTGAATAGGAATATTTATGAGGGCTATCCATTTATTATTTTGTTTTTTATTCGGGTCCTTTTCCATCTTTTATGGTTACTTCTTTATTTTGTGTAAGCATGGTACAAGTTGCTGTAAAATCTGCTCCCGGCTCTATAGAAAGTTTTCCAACGGCAACTTCGCCGTGAATTTTTGCTGAGGCTTTAATATTAAGGATTTCAAGAACCTTAATTTTTCCATGAAATTCACCTTCGATATCGGCGTTGTTACAAATAATTTCTCCTTTTACTGCGCCTGTTGCGCCTATCACTAATTTTCCCTGCGAGGTGAAATTTCCAATCAATTCGCCGTCTAGTCTAAAATCAGCTTTTGAGACAATGTCTCCTACAATAGAAGTTCCTTCAACAATTCGGTTTGTTTTTCCTAAAAGTTCTGTTCCGTTTTTTTTTACTTTGTCAAACATTATATTATGGGGTTTTTGGGGCGAGGTAGGCGTCGAGGTTCTTTTTAATTTGAACCACTTTGTAATTATCGGTCGATATAATAATTGACGGATGTGCAATTTTATATTTAGCATCATCTCTTAAAACTCCTGCTACATCTCTGGCATAAGCTTCAGATTTTAAACCATGAATAGCTACAAAACTTTCTGTTCTATTGTATTTATCAATAGAAGTCGTTAGTCTTTCAAAGTTTTCAACTAATAAAAATACTCTAATTGCTTCTTCAATTTTTTTAACTGTTTTAGTATCCGTATTAGAAACCAGATATACAATTTTCCAGTTTTTATTATCTACAGTTGTAAAATTAAGTCTTTCTAAAGCTGGGACATCTTTCTCCAAAATTTCTCTGGCATTTTTTCCTTCTTCACTATTTGGATAATTATCTGCCACGTTTTCTAAACCTTTTTTATAAGCATCTAATCCGTTTACTTTTCCTAAAGTATTTGCCTTTAGTAATTCAAATTTAGAAACAATTTCTTCTCCAGAATATTGATTGATTAAATTGTCAATATTATCTAAGACAACATCAAATTTCTCTTCCTGAAATAGTTTATACCATTTTTGGTATTCTTTTTCAGGCGAAGCTATATCATCAGCATTTGTATTATTTAAAATCTGGGCATATCTCGAAGTTGGATAATTTGTTGTTATGTCTGATTTAATTCTTGCTGCTTTTTCCGGATCTGTAATTTGATATATTTTATACAAATTATACTTCGATGGAAGCACCAGTTTTTCTTCTGGGTTATTTTTCAGTAATTGCTCCAGTTTATCACTTGCTAATTTATATTCCTTAAATTTCTCCTTATATATAAGACCTAATTGATAATAGGCAAAGTTGCGTTCTTTACCAATACTATCCATTGCTGTTTGTGTTTTCGGAAGCTGTTTTTCATAAAAAGCAGTGGTATATTTTTCAATAACAACTGTATCTTTCAATTTAGCTGCTTCCACTTCATTTATACTGTCATTGAGCATTGCTGCATCATTTGCAGATTTTATTGTAGCCAGTCTCCAGTTTCCGCCAAGCGTTCTGTTACCCCACATTTTTTTAAACTGCAGTTTTCCGTAGGCAACTGTTGTTGGGTTGTAAAAGTAAAAAGTACTTGCTGTGGCATCATTTCCAGATGGAGGTCTTATTCCGTCATCAGGATCTGCAGGTTTACCCAATGAATTCGGATTTATTGCTGTTGGCGCACTCGAAGCATTTGTGTTTCGGTCAATATTCGCTAACTTCTCTTTTTCTTTCTCTTCTAAAATTCGTTTTGCTTCGTCTTTCTTTTTAAGCTCGGCAATGTAATTTTCAAAATAAATTTTTCTGTCAGCATCAGGCAATCCGTAGACTTTAATAATACTGTCATTTCGTTTTGCAATTCCTTCGTATTTAATTACGTCGTCAAGATTTTTTCTGTTTTTCTCGATAAAAGTAAACTCCCTTGTTTTTGGGTCTAATTTTGTCAATGTACTGTCATAATATTTAGCAGCCATTGTATAGTCTGTATTTTTAAAATACATGTTTCCAATATTTCTATAAGCCGATGCCATTAAATAAGGATCTGTAGATTTTCTGCCTAAAGATTTATTGTAGAATTTTAATGCATTTTCTTTGTCTTTCTTTTTATCATAGAAAACTCCCATTTCATAAAAAAGAACATCATAATAAGGTCGGTTTTCACGATCTGCAACTAACTTATTATAGATTTTTAAAAATATGGTATCGTTGCCTTTTTCATAATCGTACATCTGCGCTTTTTTTGCGTAAGCATGCATCATGTATTTTCTGTTGGCTTTACGATTCATGTCGATTACGCCATCATAATAATAGGTAGCGCTGTCTTTATTTCCAACTTCCTGATACATTTGTCCCAAGATGAATTTATAACGAGCACGATCTTCGTTTATTCTTGAAAATTCTTCTGCAATTCTAAGTTTAGCAACGGCACTGTCTCTTTCTTCTAAATTCAGAAAAGCTTCGGCCAATAAAGCATTGGCATCAGAAAATGTCTGTTTATCTAAATCTGTTTTCTTTAATAATTGATTGATATTTTTAACCACAATCGCATCATTTCCTAAGCGCATATTGGTTTTTTCGCGCCATATTTTTGCCGTATAAATATTACTGCTGTTTGGATATTTGTAGAGAATGTAATTGAATGCATCTAAGGCCGGAATAAAACGCTGATCGTAATATCTGGCTTTTCCAAGCATTAAGTATGCTTCGTCAATTTGATAATTTCTTTCTCTTCCTCCAATATTCATGGAGTGTTTTTGAATTGCTTTTGTTGCCTTTGTTTCTGCTTTTTCAAAATCAGGATTTTTTGTTTTTGATCCTTCCGAAAAATTTTCATCAAACTGCATTTTTTCAATAGGAAGCCTTTTCCAAAAATTATCCTGATTGTTGGCCTGAATGGATAGCAGTCCTTTTTCGAGACCAATTCCCCCATTATACAAAATGTTATATTTTGTACTTAATGCATGGGAATTTCTGTTCACAAAAGTATTATTCTTGGTAGAACATGCTATCAAAAGGAGAAAAAACGTGAGAAAAAAACTATATTTAAGAGTATTCTTTTTCAATAGAACTGATTTTAAAGCATTAACTTCTAAAAAGCATTTTTAGTATAATGACTTGTAAAAATACACTTCTTTTTTGAAACTTTCGAGAGTTATACTGCAAAAAACAATTCCAATTCTTGTAAGGTTTCTTCTGAGGTTTGAATATCCTTTACAATTTCGCCTTTATTAAGTGCAACGATTCTATCGCAAACCTCAACGGTGTGTTGCAAATCATGGCTTGAAACCAAAACAGTAACATTTGGATTTTCAGCTAATTCTTTAATAATTTTCTTTAATCGGCTTACTGTTGTCGGGTCTAAATTTGCAAAAGGTTCATCTAAAATTACTACTTCAGGGTTTCCAATAAGTGTGGCAATAATTCCCACTTTCTTTTGGTTTCCTTTTGATAAATCGCGAAGGTATTTTTTGTTGTTTAAAATTTCTCCGTTAAAAAATTCTTCATGTTTCGCTAACAATGCATCAATATCAGCTTTATTTTGATGACGTAAATCTCCAATAAAATAAAAATATTCTTCGGGAGTCAAATAGCCAATCAGGAAACTTTCATCTAAAAAAGAACCTGTAAAAGATTTCCAGTTTTCGCTCTTATTTACCTGAATATCATTGTTTGTTATATCTCCTGCTGAAGGCTGGATTAAATCTAAAAGCAAACTAAAAAAAGTAGTTTTTCCTGCTCCGTTGTTGCCCACTAATCCAAAACTCTGCCCTTTTGGAATTTCAAGATTATGAATGTTTAAAACTGTAGTACCGTTATATATTTTTGAAAGTTGATTTACTTGTATCATTTGTAATTTTAGATTTTAGATTGTTGGTTTTAGATTTCTATCTGATAAAATTATCTCATTATCAAATTGACATATTCTCTAATTAACTCTTTTGTTTATAAGCATTTATTGTACTGTACTTTTCGATTTTATATCTTTTTTCGATTAAAGAAAAAACCTTGTCTTTAAAAATAAAACCTAAAACGCCGGCTCCGGCAACTAATGCTAATCCGAGGTTTTTGTTGTTTAAATAAAGTCCGATTGCATACAACGCTAAAGGCAGTAAAATTTTGGGAAGCGTTAATAACATCGCGCTTACATTAAACGCTTTTTTATCTCCAAAAGCTCCGCCGGCATTACTTAAATCTATTGGGGTTTTAGTAAATGCACCTCCCAATAAAACTAAATGTGAATTGACTCCAATGTTATAAATTGCTGCAACAACAATGGTTAAATAAATCTGCCATCCAAAATAAATATAAAACGAAGCCAGAATTGTAGAAATAATTGTGGCAATAACAATCAGCCACCATTTTGCCATAATATAACCGCGATACGGAATATTTTGTGTCATCATTAATTGATAATACGAACTATCCCAGCTTGGTACAAATTGTCCAAAGACAAATAAAAATCCGCCCGAAACAAAAATCCCTGCTAAAAGGTGCATTACTGGTTTGTCGTAGGTTTCAATTCCTCCGGAGAAAAATAAAAATCCGTAGAACAAAAATAAAAAGCTCATAAAAATAGTCGTTTTCGACCTTTTGTTTCTTTTGATAAGTTTAATATCGTTTTTTAGAAAAGTTCCCACGGTTCCAAATTGATTAAGCCAAGAAAGATTCTCTGTTGTTGCAACATCTTCTTTTACAGAAAGTCCTGCGTCGAGATACAGATTTTTTTTCAAAAATTTAAAGCTAAAAAAATATAAGCCCGCCAATACTAAAACGGGAATTAAAAATAATCCTTTTATAGTATAAAGTCCTTGAAAAAAGGGAGTTGTAAAAGTTGTGACATCAAACAATTTGTAATATTGCGCGCCGCCCAAAACAAGAATTAATCCAACAAAAACAACAAATAATTTATCGATATTACTTAAAATTATATTTAAAAAATTGTTGATGTATATAAAAGAAATCATTGCCAAATTCCAGAAAATAATAGCTGTTATATCATATCCTTCTATCGCTAAAACAACTGAAAACGGAACAAAAAATAAAGCATGAACCCAATTAAAAAAGGACAAAACAGTTTTTCCCAATGAAAAATGAACAATTACGGGTTTTTTAAAAGGCAAAACCAATAACGGTTTTATGTTCAAAACGGGAATTGATTGCAGCAGCAAACGAATTACTAAATCAAAAAGAAAATAATAAATCAAAAACCTGTTTATGGTTACTAATGGTTCCAGATGCATTTCTTTAAGAATGTAAAATGCCCCAATACCCATTGCAATAAAAATTAATGAAAAATAGATCATTAAAAATCCCATTATAATTTTCATTGCCAGGTTTTTACCAAATGATGCCGACCTAATAAAGGCTTTCCATTCGAGATAAATAAACTTTTTAATCATGGTTAATTGGTTTAGATTTTTGTAGTAAGAGATCAAATGTAGGAAAACGTTACAAAAAAAGTTAAAAAAAATATTTTAGTAAGTGTCAATTACTTATGGTTTGCTACTTTTGCAAAAAAATTAAATCATGCCTTCATTCTTAAAACTTATAATTAAAGAGGTAAAACGTGAAACTGCCGATGCGGTTTCAGTACTTTTTAATGTTCCAGAAGAACTTAAACAAGACTATAAATTTATAGCCGGACAATACATAAATTTAAAATTAACTCTTGATAATCAAGAAATTCGCCGTGCTTACTCTATTTGCTCTGCACCAGAAAGCGGTGAATTGCGAATTGCGGTTAAGGCCGTAAAAAGCGGTTTGTTTTCGCAATTTGCGAATACAATACTAAAAGCAGGAGATGTTCTTGAAGTGGGTCAGCCGGAAGGAAAATTTACTTTTGAGCCGGATGCTGAGAGACAAAAAAATTATGTGGCGTTTGCTGCCGGAAGCGGAATCACGCCAGTACTTTCTATTTTAAAATCAGTTTTAAAGAATGAGCCAAAAAGTTCATTTGTATTGGTTTACGGAAACAGAACTCCAGAATCAACTATTTTCCATCAGGAATTACACGATTTGCAATTACAGTATGTGGGCCGTTTCTTCGTGCATTATGTTTACAGTCAGGCTAAAGTTGAAAATGCATTGTTTGGAAGAATCGAAAAATCGACTGTGAATTTTGTATTGAACAACAAGCACAAAGAATTAGAATTTGATAAGTTTTATTTGTGCGGACCTGAAGAAATGATCAATACAGTTTCGAATGTTTTGAAAGAGAAAAACGTAAAAGAATCTGCTATTAAATTTGAGCTTTTTACTACTTCTTCTGAAGAACATGTAATTCAAGGTTCTCAGGAAGGACATACTAAAATTACTGTTTTAGTTGATGATGAAGAAGTTACTTTTGAAATGTCTAAAAAACAAACCATTCTTGATGCAGCTTTAAAACATGGCGTTGATGCTCCTTACTCTTGTCAGGGCGGAATTTGCAGCAGCTGTTTAGGAAGAGTTACTGCCGGAACTGCTGAAATGACAAAAAATTCTATTTTAACAGATGGTGAAATTGCCGAAGGTTTAATTTTAACTTGTCAGGCGCACCCAACTTCGGATACTATTTATGTAGATTACGACGACGTTTAGTCTGTTAAATTCCAATCCCGAGGCTTCGGGATAAATTCCAAATTCCAATTTTACTGTTGGGATTTGGACTTTTTTTTGTGAGATTTTTTCTTTTATCAGAATTAAATTTTGGAAAGCTTACTTCTCAAATTTAAGAAATACACAAAAAAACATTTAAATAATTGGGTTGTTTTTAAAAAACATGCTGGAAATTTAGTATATTAGTAGTGCACTTAAGACTTGTCAACACGTTTTTAAAACATTCAATATTATGGCAATGCATCACTACCTTCGTCTAACTTTTATATTACTTTTTGTAATAACTTCTCTTTTTTGTCTCTACTTCGTTATCAAAAAAAGAAAAAACAGAAAAGCTCCTAAACTACTTTCAAAAGAAAAGTATGATTGCTCAAAGAATGAGGGAATGACCGAAATCTCAATCTCGAATGATAGCTTTTTTAATATTTGGCCTTATGTAAGTGAATTGAAAGCGGCTAAAATTCTATCGAAAAAAATTAAAGAATCTGAATTGGTACATAAAGTGTACAGAAATTCAACCAATGATTTTGAACACATTTTATTGGCTACAGAAAAAGAAAATCATTTTGTTAAAGTTGTAGTTGATAAAAACAAAAAGAAAGCATTGGGATATTTTCTTCTGGACTTATAAAAACTCCAATTAAAAAAAAATTCCAAATTCCAACGTTACAATTGGAATTTGGAATTTTTTTATTTGACCTTTATTGCTTTTGTCACCCTGAGCGAAGTCGAAGGGCTTATATGCTCAGAGGACTTCGACTTCGCTCAGTCTGACAATAATATTATAATTGGTTCTTAATTTTAGAAACAACTTCATCTGGAGAAATCGTTCTCATTGCATCTTCATAACCTTCTACAATTTTATTTCCGTAAACAGAAGTCGGTAATTTTGGATATTGATTTCTGTCTGAAGTTAAAGCGTTTTCTAAACTTTGGTTGAAAGGTAAAAACCCGGAATAAGGATGTGTTGCGCCCCAAAGTGTAATTACTTTTACACCAAGCATTGCAGCAATATGTGCATTTCCAGAATCCATAGAAAGCATTACATCCAGATTGCTTATTAATTTTAATTCCTGCTGAAATTTAATTTTTCCGGCAACGTTTATTACATTTTTAAAAGGTTCTGAAAGTGAATTCAAAATTTCAATTTCTTTCTTTCCTCCTCCAAAAAGCAAAATCGTATAATCTTTATTTTCTGCCAGTTTTGTTATTACTTCCTTCATTAAATCTAAAGGATAAACCTTAGAATCGTATTGGGCAAAAGGAGCAATTCCAATCAGTTTTTCATAATTTTCTTCAACTAAATCTGTGATTTCTCCACCAAAAACTGCCTTTTTAGGAAACTCTGGATTCGATAAATCTACAGGAAAACCAAGTTCTTCAAACACTTTCGCATGTCTTTCAAACATCGTTGGCAATTGTTTGAAAATTTTGTTTTCAGCTCTTGTTAATTCTTTTTTTCCTTCTCGACCTTTATCTACAGTTGCTCTTTTTTTTCCGCTTAAAGCGAAAAGCAAACTCACCACTTTAGATCTCAAAACATTATGAAGATCTGCAAAAGCATCAATTTTGAGTTTTTTTACGTCTCTAAATAAACGTAAAAGTCCCGGAAATCCTTTGTGTCTTTCTTTTTCATCAAAAGCAAAAAACTCAAGATTTGGGATTCCGTCAAAAAAAGGTTTAAAAAAAGGACGCGAAATAACGGTTAGTTTTACCGTTGGATATTGCTTTACAAAAGCACGTAAAACAGGAACCGTCATGGCGACATCTCCCATTGCGGAAAGTCTCATGACGGCTATATGTTTAATTTGGCTGTTAGACAACTCTGCCAAATTATTTTTTATTTTGGTATAAAACCGGGTTCAAATCATCGTCGTTGTACATTTTCATTTGTTTGTAAACTTTCATGAATTTTTCTCCACTTTCGATATCAGTCAATAATTCTTCAATTGCTGTAGACAAGTCTGTCCTTTGCTCTAAAAGAATGTTTAATTTTTCCTGACATTTATCTCTGTGTTCCTGAGTAGCTTCTGCTCGAGTAGCTTCTTCATTCATGTGATAAATTTTCAAAGCTAAAATAGACAATCTGTCAAATGCCCAAGCTGGACTTTCTGAATTAATTTTTGCTCCGTCTTTTGCTTTTACATGACTGTATTTTTGCAAAAAGTAACTGTCGATATATTCAACCATATCAGTACGCTCCTGATTTGAAGCGTCGATTCGTCTTTTTAAAGTCAAAGCCGCTGCGGGATCAATTTGCGGATCGCGAATGATATCTTCAAAATGCCATTGAACAGTATCGATCCAGTTTTTTAAATATAATAAATGTTCGAATTTATCTTTTGGAAATGGATTGTTTATAGGCTGGTCAACATTATCAAATTGATGATAATCTTTAATGCTTTGTTCGAAAACAGAATATGCTAATTTTGAAAACATGTCTTTATTTTTTAGAGATACAAAGATACTTTTTATACTTTTATGCTGCGAAAAAAAGAAATTAATTTTTGTTTTTATATAATTGTTCGTTAATAAATTAAAAAATCATCATGAAAATTCATTATATATCTGAAAACAATAGTGTTCTAAATCATTTTCTGGGACAAATTAGAAATGTAAATGTGCAGAACGACAGTATGCGTTTTAGAAGAAATATAGAACGCATTGGCGAAATTATGGCTTATGAATTAAGCAAAATTTTACCGTATAAAAGTGTTGAAATTCAAACGCCGCTGGGCATCAAAAAAACAACGGAGATTGAAACTGATTTGGTTTTGTGTCCGATTTTAAGAGCCGGATTACCTCTTCATAATGGCTTTTTAAATTATTTTGACCATGCTGAAAACAGCTTTGTTTCTGCCTGCAGACATCATCCAAATGGCGGTGACGATTTTGAAATTTTAGTTGAATATCAGGCTATTTCAAACTTAAACAATAAAACGGTTTTACTTCTTGACCCTATGCTGGCAACGGGGCAATCTATTGTAGCAGTTCATAAAAAGTTGATTGAAAATGCTGCTCCAACAGAATTTCATATTGTTGTGGTTATCGCTGCTCCGGAAGGAATTGCCCATCTTGAAAAAAACCTTCCCGAAAATTGTCATTTATGGGTTGCTTCTTTAGACGAAAAACTGAATGAGAAAAATTATATTGTTCCCGGTCTTGGTGATGCCGGCGATCTTGCGTACGGAAGTAAATTATAACTGAGAGAAAAAAGTAAATAAGCTGCACAAAATCAAAACATAAAATACAATTTCGTTGTTGAGTTTTTGCTGCATATATTCTACATGACTTGCCGCCATCATTGATAGTGGTGCGATGCTGAAAAATAACAAATCATTAGTTTTGTCCGGCGAAATAACGTAAACTAAAACCGCAATAAAAAAACAGGCTACAACTTTTTTATACGATGTATGCACAATCTGCGGTCTGTTTGATAATGTTGTTAACATTGAAAACACAAAAAATACGACAACTGCTGCATATATCGAAAGTGCTCCATTTTCGTAATTATTTTTAAAATAATCTATTCTAAAATCGACCACGGCACGTTCCTGAACAAATTTAAAAGCATCAATATGGAACATTAATGAAACCATATAAAAGACTATTAACACGGCCAAAAGTGCAATAAATGGCAAAACCCAGTTTCTATAATCTCTTGAAACGTGAAAAATTATTGATATAAAAACTAAAATTATAAAAAGGATACTCCAAAATTGAAATAAACAAGCTACAAAAATCCAAAAAGAAGCATCGAATATTTTTTCTTTTGACGCTTTTAAAGACTGAAGGGAAATCAACCTGCGAAGTGCCAATAATATAAAGAAATTGGCATAAACAACATTTGGATGATTGAATATTGTTGGAAAAAACAGAATGAATAATAAGTAGAAAAATATCGCGTAACCGTTGTCTTTACTGAGCCCGTTTTTCTTGACAATAAAATTGACCATGAAAAATGAAGCAAAAATAAAGCACAGTAAACTTACTTTTTGAAATATTGTAAAATAAGAATTTATCCAAGACGTTTCTCGAATTTGAAACATAAAGAAGAAAACCAGTATCAAAATTACAACCAACGAATAATTTAATGGTGTAGATTTTTTAAAAACACTTGTTATCATAAGGATATTTTATACTTTTGTGACTGTAAATATAATACTTGTTTAAAAAGGAAAACCAACAAGTTGAAAAAAGATTCTCAGTTTGAATTTTGCTTCAATGCGTTAAAACAATAATAACATATAATTTTATAAATTATGACAGCTTTTTTTGAAGGAATACAATACTTATTCGTTAACATTTTGTTTGCTCCTCTTGACTTTTTACGTCATTTAGAGTTGATCACTTGGTTTGGTGCAAACACGATCAACTGGATTTTCATGATCATCTGTTCTGCAGCAATCGTATATTGGATTAAACAATTACGTGTTTTTGATGCTGCAGGAACTGAAAACCAAGATACAACGGCTCACTCTTTCTTAAAGTAAGTCGAAGCCAATATCCTTTCTAAAATACATCTTATCAAAATTTAGTTTATCTATATTTTGGTAAGATTTTTTTATGGCCTGTTGAAAATCATCTCCGTATGATGTTACTGTCAAAACACGTCCTCCATTACTAACGACATTTTCGCCATCTAATTTTGTTCCGGCGTGAAAAACTATCGAATCAGTAACATTTTCTAAACCTGTAATAACTTTTCCTTTTTCGAAATCTTCAGGATATCCGCCAGAAACCACCATAATTGTAGTTGCACTTCTTGGATCAATTTTTAATTCGAATTCATCTAATTTTTGATTCGCAACCGAAAGGAACAATTCAACTAAATCAGATTCTAATCTAGGAACCACAACTTCAGTTTCAGGATCTCCCATTCTTACGTTGTATTCAATAACAATTGGTTCGTTTTTTACATTGATCAAACCAATAAATACAAATCCTTTATATTCGATTCCGTCTTTTTGGAAACCTTCGATTGTTGGTTTTACGATGCGCGTTTCAATTTTTTCCATCAAAACAGCATCAACATAAGGAACTGGAGAAACTGCTCCCATTCCGCCTGTATTTAACCCTGTATCACCTTCACCAATTCTTTTGTAATCTTTTGCTGTTGGAAGAATTTTATAGCTTTTTCCGTCTGTTAAGACGAAACAGCTTAATTCGATTCCATCCAAAAATTCTTCGATAACCACTTTTGAACTTGCTGCTCCAAATTTTTCGTGAACCAGCATGTTTCTAAGTTCTGTTTTTGCTTCTTCAAGATCCTGAATAATCAAAACTCCTTTTCCTGCTGCTAAACCATCTGCTTTTAAAACGAATGGCGGCTGTAATGTTTCCAGAAATTTACATCCTTCTTCAACCGTTTCGGCAGTAAAACTATCGTAAGCTGCAGTTGGGATATTGTGTTTCATCAAGAATTCTTTTGCAAATTCTTTACTTCCTTCTAACTGTGCTCCTAATTTTGATGGTCCAATTACTGGGATATTTTTTAAACTTTCGTCGTTTTTAAAATAATCATAAATACCTTTTACCAACGGATCTTCTGGACCTACGACTACTAAGCTTATGTTTTCTTTTAGCACTAATGCTTTTATTGCTTCAAAATCGGTTGGAGCAATTGCCACATTTTCAGCAATTGCAGCTGTTCCTGCATTTCCTGGTGCAACAAAAAGTTTTTCGCAAAACGGACTCTGAATCATTTTCCACGCAAAAGCATGCTCTCTTCCGCCTGATCCCAATAATAAAATTGTCATGGTATAGTTGTATTTATGTTGTGCTGCAAAAATAGTCGCTTTTAACCGTATATAATAATTTTTTTTACTTACTTTTGGCGTTAGTAATGTAAAAGGTATGATAATCTCATTTGGGTCGAAAGAAACTGAAAAAATTTGGAATGGTATTGTTATCAAAAAACCTTCAATTGAAATACAACAAATTAGCAGAAGAAAACTTAGAATGCTTCATAACTCTCAAAATTTAACCGATTTAAGAATTCCACCTTCTAACCGTCTTGAAAAATTGAGTGGTAATTTAAAAGATTTTTACAGCATTCGAATCAATAATCAATGGCGAATAATTTTTGTTTGGGAAAATGGAAATGCTTCAAATGTTGAAATTATCGATTATCATTAAAATGAATTAAAATGGAAAAATTAAAAAATATACATCCCGGAGAAATTTTAGTAGAAGAATTTTTAATTCCTCTAAATATTACACCTTATCGTTTATCTAAAGATTTGAAAATTCCACAGACGAGAATTTCTGAAATCATTAAAGGAAATCGAAGAATTACTGCTGATACTGCTTTGCGATTAAGTCATTATTTTGGAAATTCTGCTAAATTTTGGCTGGGGCTTCAAGACGACTTTGATATTGAAGAAGAAGAATCAAATAAAGGTCAGGAACTAAAATCAATTAAGCGTTACGATTTAAAAGAAGCAGTTTAATGATTCGTCTTTTTGATCTTTCCCTTCAATTAAATGGTTTTCCGATAAAGAAAGCCAAAGCCGAATTGGATAAAATTGTTCATTTTTCTGAAGAAGAATATGCTTCTTTTCTCGAAGATAAAAAGAAAGAAATTGTTGATTTTCATTTAAAGAATAACTCGTTTTATAAAGAATTAATTGGAAATATAAATGTTAAAAACTGGGAAGATTTACCCATTTTGAACAAACAAAATCTGCAAAAACCACTCGAAGAAAGACTTTCAAACGGTTATTCAAAAAGCAATATTTACCTCAACAAAACTTCCGGATCAAGCGGAACTCCTTTTGTTTTTGCTAAAGATAAATATTCTCACGCTTTAACATGGGCATCCAATATTATGCGTTTTGGATGGTTTAATATTGATTTTAATCATTCCTACCAAGCACGCTTTTATGGAATTCCGATGGATTTTATTGGATACCAAAAAGAACGTTTCAAAGATTTCCTGACGCATCGTTTTCGTTTTCCCGTTTTTGATTTATCTGATGAAATTCTTGAAAAATTTCTGCAGAAATTCAGATCGAAAAAATTCGATTATATCAATGGTTATACTAGTTCAATTGTATTATTTGCCAAATTTTTAGAACAGAGAAATATCATATTAAATGAAATCTGTCCAACTTTAAAAGCTTGTTTCGTAACTTCGGAAATGCTTTTTGAAACAGATAAAAAACTACTGGAAAAACAATTCGGCATTCCAATTATCAGCGAATATGGTGCGTCTGAATTGGATTTAATTGCTTTTGAAAATTCGCAAGGCGAATGGCAGGTAAATGCAGAAACTCTTTTTGTAGAGATTTTAGATGAAAACAATAATGTTGTTCCACATGGAACGGAAGGAAAAATTGTGATTACGTCATTATTCAACAAAGCAAATCCTTTTATCAGATATGAAATTGGCGACATCGGAATTCTCGATGAAAAAAGTACGCCTCAAAAGCCAATCTTAAAAAAATTAATTGGCAGGACAAATGATGTTGCCATTTTACCAAGCGGGAAAAAATCTCCTGGTTTGACGTTCTATTATGTTACTAAAAGCATTATTGAAGATGATGGAAATGTAAAAGAATTTATCATCAAACAAACTCATTTAGATACTTTTGAAATTGAATATGTTGCTGAAAAAGAATTAGTTTCAGAACAAATTCAAAAAATAAAAGAAGCAATTGATTTATATTTAGAACCAAATTTAAACTTCACTTTTACAAGAAAATCTATTTTAGAAAGATCTAATCGTGGGAAATTAAAACAGTTTAAATCTTATTTATAAATATAAATAAAATCTTACATTTGTTTTTTAACTAAAAACTTATGGACGATCAATCTTTACTTTCTGAGGAAAGTATCTCTAATAAAATATATTTTATCCGTGGTCAAAAAGTGATGCTTGATCGTGATCTAGCTTTACTTTATGAAATAGAAACTAAAGTACTCAAACAATCTGTTAAAAGGAATATATCAAGATTTCCTGACGACTTTATGTTTGAATTATCACAAAATGAATTTAATAACTTGAGGTCACAAATTGTGACCTCAAGTTGGGGAGGAACTCGAATATCTCCTTTTGCATTCACTGAACATGGAATTTTAATGCTTTCAAGTATCCTAAAAAGTGACAAAGCAATTCAAACTAATATTCAAATCATGCGTATTTTCTCGAAAGTGAGGCAAATGCTTCTGGATACAACAGAAATTAAAGTTGATATTTTGCAGATTCAAAAGAAGTTAGAGAATCATGATAAAAATATTGAATTGGTTTTTTCTTATCTAGATGAACTAACTGAGAAAAAAGAAAATGAAGTTGAAAGAATCAAGATTGGGTATAAAAAATAATTCTCTGTCACAAATTGTGACCTTAGAAACTTGATGTCACAGTTTGTGACCTCAAGTTTTTTTAAAAAATTTTATGTTTAAATTGGAGGTCGCAAATTGCGACATCAAGTTTTTGCGAAGATTCCCTCTCAAAATATCTTAATTTGATAATTGGAGGTCACAAATTGTGACCTCCAATTTAATCGTGATTCTCTAAGGTCGCAAATTGCGACCTTAGAGAATATTTAAACTTTCTTTATATATCTTGGTTTTATAACCAACTGAGTAAATAGAAATCGTATCATCAATAAAACAGAAGACACGAAGTTAAAACCATGAAAATCTCGATAAATACCAAAGTTGTGTTTTATCAATTTGAATTTTGAAGATGAAATAGAATCTTTTCTAATTCTATAAAATGCTAAAGATTCTGGAACTGGTTTTGTTTCTTTTATTTGTTTTAAAATTGTGAGCCATAAACGCCAATCTTGCCTTTTTTGCGTAGCTTCAATTACAATTTTTCCGAAAAAATCTGCATCGTAAATGGCTGTTAAATTGCCTACATAATTGCAGAAGAATAACTGATTATACGTTAAGTTTAAAGGTGCTTCTACCCTTCTGTTTAAATTATTGCCTTCTTCATCGATACAATCATAAAAACTAAAAGTAAACGGCAAATTATTTGCTTTTAAAAACTGAAGCTGTTTTTCGAGTTTATTTGGAAACCATAAATCATCGGCATCTAAAAAAGCAATATATTTTCCGGAAGCTTTTTCTAAAGCAACATTTCTGGCGAAACCATTTCCGGAATTTTTGGTTAACTTGAAGAGTTTTATTCGATTGTCTTTTTCTACAAAATCAGAAATAATTTTAACCGTTTCATCGGTCGATGCATCATCAACCAAAATCATTTCCCAGTTTTGATATGTCTGGTTTTGAACTGATTCTATAGTAGCTCTAATGAACTTTTCAGTATTATATGTCGGGGTTAAAATAGATACTAAATCGTTCATTAATATGCTTTTTTATCGCCTTTAAAAATGTTTATTATCGTCTGCGAAATTATTTTCAGATCAAGAATAAGAGACCAGTTTTCGATATAAAAAACATCAAATTTTATTCTGTTAATCATATCTCTTTCTGTTGTAATTTCTCCTCTAAAACCGCTTACTTGCGCTAATCCGGTAATTCCTGGTTTAACAGAATGACGAATTATATATTTTTTTAACTTCTTTCCGTATTCCTTATTTTGTGACCAAAGATGTGGTCTTGGTCCAACAACTGACATATCTCCCAATAAAACATTGACAAATTGCGGAAGCTCATCAATACTTGTTTTTCTCATGAATTTACCAATTGCTGTAACCCGCGGATCATCTTTTGAGGCTTCTTTTTCTGTTGTTTTATTCATTTTCATAGAACGGAATTTATAACAAACAAATTCATTTTCGTCTATTCCAGGCCTCCCTTGTTTGAAAAAAACTGGTCCTTTAGATTCTAATTTTATCAAAATTCCTAATAATGGATATATCCACGATAATAAAAAAACAATAACTACAATAGAGAATAAAATATCAAAAAAACGCTTTAAAATTTTAATTGCGGGCTCGTTCAATATTGTTTGTTTCAGCGAAAGCACAGGAAATAAATCGTAATAATCTATTTTTAGATTTTTTGAGAAAATCTCTTTTGTATCTGGAATAAATTTTATGCCTTTATTATTTTCGTAAGCAAAATCAATTAGTCCTTTCAAGTAATTGTTCGATACTTCGTGTAAAGAACAATATATTTCATCAACAGAATTTGCTAGTACAAAAGGTTTTAAATCTTCTAATTTACCTGTAATCTCTTGATTTTCTTTTTTATCTGAAAAGAATCCCAAAAAACGATAACCATAATCTTTTCTTGTTTCAAATAGATTTTTTAACCGAATTGCTTCTGGCGTAAACCCAATAATAACAGCATTTCTATAATTACTGCCTGTTATTATTCTGTATTTTTTTAAATAAAAAAACAACAAAAATTTAAAAATACTTACCAATACTGTAATTGAAAATGCAAATATTGCAATGGCTCTTTGGTCAAAAATAACCTGCCTGGAAAATGGAAAAAAAGCAATTACAATTAAAAGAAACAGAATTATTTGCCTGAATATTTTTGAAGCAATTACAACTGGTGGCGTGAATCGATATACATCATAAAATTTTATAGAAAAAGCAATTAAGCTCCATCCTAAATATTGATAAAAAATAAAAAATAAAATATTTGCAACTAATTCCTTAAAAACAAAAAAACTCAAAATAGTAATCACCATCAGATCTATTAAAATACTGATTGGCCTTATATATTTTGAGTATCTTCCTGTTTGAACCACCGTCATAAATTGTTCTTTCTAATACTATTTTATGTAATTCGAAAAATCTTTATGTTCTTCTTTAGAAAGTTCTTCTTTAGAAAGTGATCTAAAATAATCGTATGTAATTTTCATTCCTTCAGAACGACTTACTTTTGCTTCCCAACCTAATAACTCTTTTGCTTTTGTTGTATCCGGTTGACGCTGCAACGGATCATTTATTGGTAAAGGATGGTATACTACTTTTTGATTCGTTCCTGTTAGTTTTATAATTTCTTCTGCAAAATCTTTAATTGTGATTTCGTCAGGATTTCCAATATTTACCGGATATACATAATCAGAATGTAATAATCTGAAAATACCTTCAACCTGATCGTCTACATAACAAAATGAACGAGTTTGCATACCGTCTCCAAAGATTGTTAAATCTTCTCCGCGAAGTGCCTGCCCAATAAACGCTGGAATAACACGTCCGTCATTTAGTCTCATTCTTGGACCGTATGTATTAAAAATACGCACGATTCTGGTTTCTACACCATGAAAAGTATGATAAGCCATTGTTATTGATTCCTGAAAACGTTTAGCTTCGTCATAAACGCCTCTTGGTCCAATTGTATTTACATTTCCGTAGTATTCTTCTGTTTGAGGATGTACTAAAGGATCTCCGTACACTTCAGAAGTTGAAGCGATAAGAATTCTTGCATTTTTTACTCTTGCCAATCCCAGCAAATTGTGGGTTCCCAAAGAACCAACTTTTAAAGTCTGAATTGGAATTTTTAAGTAATCTATAGGACTTGCCGGTGAAGCAAAATGTAAAATATAATCTAAATCGCCCGGTATGTGGACAAATTTTGTAATATCGTGATGGTAAAATTCAAAATGTTCTAATTTGAATAAATGCTCAATGTTTTTAAGATCTCCGGTAATCAAATTATCCATTCCAATAACAAAATAACCTTCCTTGATAAATCGATCGCACAAATGTGATCCTAAAAAACCCGCTGCTCCGGTAATAAGTATTCTTTTCATAATGATTATTTATACAACGCAAATGTAAGTGTTTTGAAAATTATAGAACTATCATAAAAAACAAAACTGCCTAAAATTAATTAGGCAGTTATTTAATATATAAATGCTGTTTTTAAAATCAAATCATTCTTCTTTTTAAAAATGATTTTTATACTATTTCTTAGATTTTACTATCGTTTCAAGTGCTTCTATTTTTTTATTCTGCTCTATAATATATAGTGTTAACTCCTCTATTTTTTCTTGTTGAATTCTAAACATCTCTGATACGTTAATTCCATCTTCTTCCACTTGCTTGGCAGATGGAACATTTGGTAAGTGTTTATTAGTTGCTATAAAAGTTTCTACTTCAGATAAAGGCATTAATTTATACTTATCATAAAATACATAATCTGCCCAAGTTCCATTTGAACTTAAACTAACACGTATTTCATCTGTTAAGACACCTCCCTTTACAAAAAGTTTATAGTTAGCATAAAGTGGATTTGTTGGAAAAGTAGTTACATCAATTCCTACTTTTCCAGAACTGCTTATTTTCATTCTTTCTGCAGTATTTGTATAAAAATTAATTCCATTCCATCCAGAGAATGAAACTGTTGGCGATGGGCTAGAACTATCAAATTTACTCATCGTCATACCATAATTTGCTATTGGTATATTGTTGGTTTGAGCATTTGAAAAACTATCTGTTGTTGTAAATCCAATTTTTCGATACACATTTACCGGATTTATAAGATTTATATTTCCATCAATTGTTAATTTCTCATTTGGATCAGTAACCGCAATTCCAATATTACTTGTTGTACTGGAATTTGTAGTAGCATATACAGTACCATATGGCACATAAATTTGCGAAAAACACATTGCAGAAATAAAAAATGTTAATATTGAAAATGATTTTTTCATGTCTAAATTTTTATGATTTAATTGTTTTTAAAAATAATCGTTTTACAGATAAAATTTATTGTTTAAGAAAATATTGTTAACATAGTATTTAACAAATTTTTTCCGTTTTACTTTTAAAGATAATTTTCAAATACTTTTTTGTTCAAGCCTCATATGCTCTTTAAACTTTTTTTCAACAAAATCTTTCATTTCATTTTCAAATCGCTGCTTAGAAAATTTCATGGCATGTTCCCGAATTTTTTTAGGATCAAATTCTGTCTTTTCAAAAGCAATTAAAGCTTCTTTAATCTTTTTACATGATTGATCATTAAAGAAAATCCCTGTTTCATTTTCAACAACTGTTTCTAAAGCTCCTCCTTTTGCAAAAGCTATAACTGGAGTTCCGCAAGCTTGTGCTTCAACAGGAATTATTCCAAAATCCTCCTGAGCGGCAAAGACGAACGCTTTAGCCTTTTGCATATAATTTTTAAGCATTTCATAATCAACAAAACCAACAAGTTTAATGTTGCTTTTAACTATTTTTTGTAGTTTTTTAAATTCTGGTCCATCTCCTGCAACAATTAATTTTAAATGAGGAAGTTCATTAAACGCTTCTACAATTAATCTAACTTTTTTATAAGAAACTAAGCGCGATGCTGTAAAATAATAATCTTGTTTTTGTTCTTCTAATTGGAAAAAATCAACATCAACAGGCGGATAAATTACAATTGATTCCCTGTTATAAATCCTTTTTATTCTTTTGGCGATATGATTTGAATTTGCAATAAAAAAATCAACATTTTTAGAGTTTGCAACGTCCCATTTTTTTATTTTATTTAAAACATGTTTAGCATAAAGCCCTTTTATTCCCTTATTTAAATTGGCATCTTGTAAATATTCTTCTTGTAAATCCCACACATAACGCATAGGGGAATGACAGTAACAAATATGTAATTGTTCTTGTTTTGTTACAACTCCCTTTGCCACAGCAGATGATGAGCTAATAATTAAATCATAATCGCTTAAATCAAATTGTTCTATTGCTAGTGGAAATAGCTGCAAAAATTTACGGTGGTTTTTCTTTGCTGTTGGTAATTTTTGAATGAAGCTCGTTTTGGCTTTTTTTCCATTAAGAATGAAGTTTCGATCTTCATCATTAAGGAAATCTATTAATGCAAAATGATCAAAATTATTCCAAATTGAGTTAATGGAATGAATTACTTTTTCGGCACCTCCATTTACATAATACCAATCGTTAATTAGTGCTTTTTTCAAGTTGTTTTATTTTTTTTCAAATTTTCAATTATAGAAATATAACGTTGTGACGTTGTTTCCCAGTTAAATTTTTGAGATAGTTCAAATGATCTTTTACAAAGATCGGTATAGTTTTCTAAATCAATTAAATCTTTTATTTTTTGCACTAATTCTAAAGGTTTGCCTGGATCAAAAAACAATGCTGTTTCATTATATAATTCTTTATATACCGGAATATTTGACAAAATACATGGCGTAGAAACACTCATTGCTTCAAGTGCAGAAAGCCCAAATCCTTCGTAAAAAGAACCGTTAATAAGTGCCTTTGCTCCTTTCATTTCTTTTTTTAATTCAACATCTGAAATATCATTTAAAAATTCAACATTCAAACTATCAGATTCTAAAAGATCATTATTAAATACATTATTGAAAGAATCCCCAATAATTTTTAATTTAAATTGATGTAGATCTAATACTTTAAAAGCTTCTAAAATTACTTTAATATTTTTTCTAGGATTTAATGAATTTACGGCAATAAAATAATCGCCTTTTTGATTTGCTTCTTCATTAGAGCTAAAAAGACTTGCCAGATAAACAACGTCTATTTTTGATGGCTCAACATTTGGATAAAATTTTAAAATTTCATTTTTAGAAAAATTACTAACAGTAATTATTTTCAAAGCTTTTTTTAAATTGAAATAAAAAAATATGTTATAAACAAAAGCAAATTTCCAGCTAAACCAATCTTTATTTTCTTTTACAGCCATGTCATGAACAACGATCACATTCTTTTTAAAAAGAATTGGAGCTGTATTGCAAAAATTAATTAATAAGAAAACTTTATTCCTAAATAAAAAAAGAGGTAATTCAACTTGTTCCCAAAAATAACCTGAAAAGCAGCCTATTTTTTTACAATTTAATGATTCTGAAACTGGGTTTAAGAAGGGTTTGTTTGGGCAAAGAAAAACTATTTCTTCGCTATAATGCTCCTGCAGATTTTTACTTATTTCTGTAGCTACTCGCTGAACTCCCGTAACTTTTTGAGTTAAAAAACGACCATTGACTACTATTTTATTACGCATCTTGAATCGTATTTTCAGTTCGAATTACAAAGAGGTAACAAAACCATAAGAACAAATATATTCCTAGTTGTCTGCTTAAAAGGTTTTCAAATAAACTTTGGGATGAAAAAATGAAAATGAAAAAAAATGAATAACCATTTTTATTCTTTATAAAGTTCCAAAATTGAATACCAAAAATTCCTAAAAATAAAGTAAGCCCCAAGAAACCATACGTAACAAAGTACCAAATGTATTGATTGTGGGTATTGTATTTAAAATTCTTTTTTCCAATCCACCAATATGGACCGCTCAATACTTCTTTTGAATTATAACAATCTATTAATTTTGCATCAACCTTTTCACTGCTAAAAGTTCCGACAAAATAATTAAACGTTTTTTCATCGACAATTCCTTTTGCGCATTTCCAAATTACAATTCTTGGTTCTCCTTTTTCAACAGTTAATCTTTGCATTATGTATTGATTAGTAAATACAATAATAAACAACACACTTACAAATCCTACAACGTAAACGATTTTTATTTGTTTTAAAAAGATAAAAAAGCAAAGCAAAACTGAAACTCCCATTGCAAGTCTTGCCGCAATAATAAACAACGTAAATATTATTAAACCAATAAATAAATAAAGAATTGCCTTTTTAATTGTTGTATTATCGAGTAAAAATTTAATACAAAAAATGGATAGTAGACAATTTAGAGAAAAATAAGGTCTTTCCAGAATAAACTTGTTTTCTACTAAAGCTGTAAAGTTTTCAAAGCTTTTAGAGTCCGAAAAAAACTGATATTGTAATACAATAAAATCAACGTATAATAAATGTATTAACTGCAAAAACAAAAAGGAAAAAATAAAAAATTTAATTTCCTCAAAACTGAATTTTTTAACTAAAAACATTCCCGGAATAAATATAAAACCAAGCGATCTGACAATTAATTTTGAGGAAGAATCGTAATTGAAAAGGAAAGATAAAATGTATAAAACATAAATTGATCCAAACAATAAGCTCAATAACTTAACGGTTAAATTATTATCTTGTTTTTTTATTTTTGAAACATTCAAAAGCAATAATAGCAAAATAGCCGGTGTAGCCAAAGAAATTTTAAACACAAATGAGAATGCTATGAAAAATAAACAAACTAATTCTATTTTAAATTTCTTAAACATATCTTGAATCATAATAATCTGTTTTTTTGATGGATAAAATTAATTTGTTATTAGCTTCTGTTCGTTTAATTTATTTCTATGAATAGCAAAAGGTATTGCCAGAAAAACCCAAATAAAAAGCATAATAAAGGACGGAAATGCATTAAAAGATAATATGATGCAAATTATACCTGCCGTAATAGAATCTTCTTTTAAATAAAAAGCTTTCGTTAAAATTAAAAACAAAAACAGTAGAAATAGCACTGAAGCAATTACACCATATTCTGAGAAAACCTCTAAATATACATTATTGGGTATCGCTCTTTCATTTTTCCGTTGTGCAAAATGATCAAAATATGCGTTTCTATTCACCACAATTTTTTTATACTTATTATAATGATCGTAATGAAGTCCATAACTGGCTGGACCTACTCCAAAAAAAGGATTTTCTATTCCAGAATAAAAAGCAACATTTCCGGTAATAATCCGATCTGCTTTTGAAAAATTATTTTGAGTAAGCGTTTTTGTCGGATCAAATAATTTTCCATATACATATTTTTGATAGAATTCAGTTTGAGTAAATATTAATATACTTATAATTACAACAGGAATAACTTTAAGGAGAAAACTTAATTGGAGAAGCTTTTTTTTATAAAAAAAGAAAACAAAAATAAATACCGAAAGTATTGAAATTGTAGACATTGATACAATGACACTAAAAAGTAAAAACCAGCCATGAACCATTTTTTTTAAATAAAATGAAACGGATGCCGATAGTAATAAAAACAATCCAAAATAATTACCTTCTTTGAAAGTACTAGACCTGATAAAACCTTCTAACATTTGTGGCTCCTCGATTCCCGGAAGCTTAAAATAAGGTATGTTTAATTTTGATGATAAAAATAAATACCATCCATAGACTGCTGCTATTATGGCTCCAAAAATCCATATTTCTAAAATTTTTATATCTTTTGTAAATAATCTATAAGATACAAAATAAGCTGCCAGACACAAATAAAAATAACAAACTCTAATAAAACTATCTCCAACCCTATTTATTCGAAACGGAAATTCTTTTGGCGGATAAGGATAATTCCAATATATATTTACGATAAACGATAATGTGACCAAAATCGCAACTAATACAATTATAATATTGTTGTTAAAAAACCAAATCGTATCTCTTGAGATTGTTTTTTTATTAATATAGAAAAGCAGCAAAATTACAAGAGCAATTTCAGATATTTTGAGTGGAAAAAAAATATTCAATGTTAGTGCCTGAGTAAAAGGCAGAAACACTAAAAAAACTTTTCTAATATCAATTTTCATTTGATTGCTTTAAATTTTTGGTTTTACTAAAAACCATTTTTAAAATCTTTGGAATTATTTTAAAATTTCTCTGCCAAATTCTATTCCCAATGGTTAAAGTTAAAATCGACAGATAAATAAATCCAAGGTTTTTTCGGTTATACTTTTTAGCAAAAGTAATTCGGCTATTCATCGAAACCAAGTCTATAAATTCAGATTTTTGTTCGTTAATTTTTGACTTTGTGCTATTTCCTTGTTTGTGATAAATTCCAAAAACCGGTAATATTTTTAAACTTCCGCCTTTTTGTTTTGCTCGATAAACCCAGTCAAGTTCTTCATAAAATAAAAAGTAATCTTCTGACAATAATCCTATTGATTCTAAATCAGTATACTTAATTATCATAGAAGCTCCGATGGGATAATTTGCTTTTTCAACTATTTTGTTAAAATTTAAAATTGCTTCATTAATCGAAATTCCTTCTCCTAAATGTGATGTCAAACCTGTTTTCGGATGGTACATACCTCCTAAAGATTGAACTTTTGTTGGATCATCATATTCTAATAAAGCCGTTCCATAAATAACTTTTAAGCTTGGAATGTCTTGCTTATCAACTTCAGAAACAATATCTGCAAGGCTGTTTTTTTCTAAAACAGTATCATTGTTTAAAAGCCAAATATAAGAATCATGTTCTTTTTGATTTAAAATATATTTTAATGCCAGATTATTTCCTGCAGCAAAACCTTTGTTTTCATGAGACTTAACCAAAAGTATTTTTTCATTTTTACTTTCTAGTAAAAAATCTTTTTCATCAATACTTAAAAAAGATGAAGATTGTCCTTCTGCCCACGATTGCAGCTTTTCAAAATAGCGTAATGTTTCACTATTATCAATAATAATGATTTGATAATTAGTATAATGTAACTTTAAAATACTTTCTAAGCATTCAATAGAATCCTCAGAGTTGTTATAATTTAAAAGAACAATATATACTTTCTTATTCATTAACAGCGTTGTATGTTTTTAATTTCGTCTAACTTTCAGAAAATATTGTGTACTTAAAAATTGTTCAAAAACACCTAAAGTAATTTTGTTCAAAGTTGATTTTATTGAAGAAAGGTGTTTTAAATTTGATTCTATTTTTTGCACTTTTAACTCTGGAAATAAACTGATTAGTTTTAGCATATCTTTTTTACAAAAAAAACGGATATGTGTTTTATCAAAAATTCCTTCGTCTGTATACTCAAAATTTCCTTTGATAAAAATTTTATAAAAAACTTCAAAATTTCTTATGTTAGGTAAACTAATATAAAAATGTCCCTCTTTTTTTAAATGCGGTATCAGTTTTTGAATTGTTTTTTGCGGTTCTACTAAATGTTCTAAGACATCTGGCAACAGTATACTATCAAAAAAATCTAATTCAAAAGGGATATTGCCCTGTTCAATATTTCCAATAATAAAAGAATCAAATTTTTCTTTATCCTGATTAACATCAACGATATCAAATCCCATTATTATTTTTGCAACGCCTTTATTTTTTAATTCTAATAAAGTCGCGCCGGTGCCGGCACCAATTTCTAAAATCGTTTGATCTTTTGATATACCTATAAAAGAAACAATATCTTTTCTAATATTGGAAAAATATCCTTTTTCTTTATCTAAATAAGATTCTTGCATATTGCTTACTAGCTTGTTTTAAATGTCTTTAATTTTGTATTTCTGGAAGCAAAATAGTATTATCAAAGTTGTGATCAATCCTTCTATTAAAAAAACGGCAGTCAAACTTCCCTGTAATTTAAAAAATAAGGTCAAAAAATAACCCAATAACAACATCATTACAGAGCCGAAAGATAAAATTTTAGATAATAACTTCTGTTCATTTTTGTAAATTAAATATTGATAAAAAGGAATATTTAAAGCCGTAATAATTGGTACTATTATAAAACCTGAATAAAACCCCAGAAGGTTATAAATTTTATCATCTATTATATAGTTATTTATAAAAATAACGCCGCCGGTTAAAATAACTACAACTCCAAAAATTAATAGTGAAATATTAATACCGTTTATTTTTTTTAAAAATAAAATCCCTTCTTTTTTGCTTTTACTGTAACTCTCACAAAATTTAGGAAAACTAACATTAAAGAAAACAGATAAATAGCTTCGAAAAATGTTGAGAATCATATCGCCAATTTTATAAATTCCGGCGTAATAATCACCAAGTAAATATTGAATTATTAAAATTGGGCTTTGGACATATGCTGCAATAGAAAAGTTAGATATCAGTATAGGATATTCATTTTTAAATTGTTTTATAATTGAATGTCTTTTCGCATTAAAAAGAGACAGTCTATATGATCTCCATATTTTTATAAAAAAAAACGAATAAACTAAGGTATTTGATGTTCCTAGTATAAATAAAACTAGAAAATAATCTTCCTTCTGTCGAATTAAAAGATAAACTATTAAGACGTAAATTATTTTTGAAAAGAATATAAGTCTATTTATAATGCCAAATTTCTCTAGTCCTTGATAAATCCATGTAATATTGAAAAATTGGCCAGATAAAAGTGTTAGAGCTAGTAAATAAAGCTTTTTATCAATGTTATTAAAAACCAAACTTATCAAAAAGATACCTAGAAAAAGTATAAAAAAGTTAATGAGTTTAATCGCAAACGAAGTGTTTAAATATTCCTGAATTTTGCAAAAATTGTCTTTATTAATACTGACTTCTTTAACTCCCAGAATATTAGAACCAAAATCAATAAACAATCCTAATAATGTAAAAACAGATAATGCAACGCCAATTTTACCCCAATTTTCAATACCACATACAGAAATGACTTTTGGAGCCACTAATAGCGGTGCAATTAAGTTTATTAACTGTCCTGAACCATATGTTAGATAATCTATTATTGTATTCTTTTTCATTATTAGCAAATTGGTCTATAAATACAATTAATAACCAATAATAGAGTCTATTCGTTTTCTTATCAGTTCAACTTATCCATAAGTAAATTATTACCTGTATACTCTTTGTTATGATTTAATTGATTTCTCTTTTAATAACTGCTTCTTATAAAATTTAAAAAGAAAATTAGAGAACAGAAAAAAGAAAAGAAACAAAATAGGTAATATAAACTTTAATTTACCATTGAGCGACTTTGTGTTTTTTATATTTAAAGTAGAATTGATTTCTTTAATTGTTTTATCAAAACTTAATAATTTTAATCTGTTTCTTCCTTGCTCAACAACTAAATATTGTTTGGTTTTTATAAGGTCATTCAATTGGGTGTTTTCATTATAATAAACCAATTTATCATTTTTATTCGTGTTTTTTACTGTATTCGAAAAACCGCTTAAAACATTATCTATTTGAGCAATAATAGTATCATTTTGAGCAATTTGCTGTTTCATGCTTTTAAACCCTATTTTTTGGGCAGAATCAAAATATTCTGAAGAATTTAAATATTTTAATAACGGTTCTATAAAGTCTTTTTCATTAACTAATTCACTTGAAATAAAAGATATTGTATGATAAGTATAATTTTTACTTACAACATTATCAATTAAAATTTTATTGATGTCACCCTCATCAGCCATTAACTTTATAAGTTCAAAGTTTTGTTCTCTATCTTCTACAAATTTAAAAGCATCCGAAACAGGTTTAATTTCAATTTTATTGATTGCTTTAGGATGAGAAATTCCAACAACCTTTTTTAGAAAAACAGTATCACCGGCATTAATTTTTGCATCAATTAAATCAATTTTCGAATACAGATAATCAACGCTTCCAAAATTTGGTGTTACAATAATTTGATTTTGAAATGATTTCTTACTTGAGTCCAAATACCACCCCAATCCAAATCCGAATAAAAGTAATGTTATAACAATGATCCAATTTCGAATTAAAAACTGAATCGATCTAAAAATAGCAGTATTTATTCTATCAAAAAATCTACCTATACTTTTTGAAATTAGAAATAGGTCAATCTCCTGATCTGTATTATTTGGTGGTACTTTTGTACTCATTTTTGGTTTTATTTGATGTTGAAAATCTGCTCTAAAATCTTAATTGTGATCAAATAAGTTGGTTTTACACCTGTTGTTCCCAATCCGCCTGAGGCTAATGTACTTCCGGTTTCTAATGGGTTATCTGAAGCATAATATGCATAACGAACTTTTATATCGTGCGGCACGCTTTTTCTAATTTTTGATGCCGACTGAATTGCTTTTTGATAATACGAACCTTCCATTTCAAGACCAATTACGCCCCAGGTCGATTCGTGGAAAAATTTCAACAAATCTCTGTTTTGTAATGACGTTCCTAAAACTGTTACCATTGCTCCTTCATAAATATCGATGTCGTTTCCTTCGAACATCGCGCCTGTCAATTCATTTTCGAAGAAATAATTATCAGCCGTTCCTTCATTTATATGTGCCGAAGGAATCATGATATCGCCTTTTCCTCCTTCCAGAATTCCGGCTTTACCCATAATAGAAACTGATTTTACGTTTAGTAATGTTTCTTTTTTAAATGGTTTTAAAAGCTCATCGATTGTTTCATAAGCCTGTTCTCCAAAAGCATAATCCATTACAATAATTACCGGTTTATCTTCGTCGATATTGGCATATGAAAATGCCGTTTTTGACCAGTCAATTTTAGCAGTATCAAAAATTTGAACGTCGATATTTGTTCCAGAAGTATCTGGCAAAGAAATCATTCCATTTTTCAGTGCTAATTCTTCAACCTGAGTTCTTATTTCTTTTGAACCTGAACTGCTTAGTTCTTCATAAATAAAGAAATCTGTTTTGCCTTTGTATTTTGATGTTAACAAAGGCGTCGCAAAAATCGAGTTCATCACACTGTGCATGTTGGCACTTATTACATGAATTGGACGTTTTAAAAGATTGTTTGCTTTTAGAACTTCCTTGATGTTTGTGGCCCAGATTTCTCCGTGAATATGATGTCCAAGACGTTCACGTAAAACCGGACTAAAAGTTATGGTTCGTTTATTGTTTTCTACAATTTCTTCGATCGCTAATTTTCCTAACCAATAGATAACATGCAGAAAACGATCTGGTGCATTTTCTGAACCAAAGGCATCGTAAATGTCTAAAACTTCTTCAAAAGTTCTGGCTAGAATATTGGCAACGTGCGAAATTGCTTTTTCTTTTTCAATCTGCGAAAGCTTTTTTGTCTGCGTAACGGCTTGTTCTAATTTTAGCCAATCGCGTGAAACTTCTCCTCCGTCGTCAATTAAAACTCTGTTTTTAATTTTGTGAGATTCTATGAAAATAAAAGTCAAATGCGTCAGGATATCATAAATGTCCGAGCGTCCGCGCGTGATTTCAACATTCATTTGTTCTTCGTCTATTCTGTAGCAATTTCTTCTTCTTTTTGGAGGAACAATTGGCTGAAAATGTGATTTAGAATATCCTTCGTCTGAAGTTAAGTTAATGAATCTACATTGTTCAATTCCTATCGGAAGACGCTCTATAACATATAAAAGCCCGTTTAGTTCTACTTTTTCTTCGGCAATATTTCCGTAGATTTCTGGACGTAAAGCCAATAATGATTCACGTAAGCTGTCGCCAGAAACTCCCATTGGTTTGTAAAAACCACGGTTGAATAAATGGCGCATTGTAATGTACATTTTTTCTATCGCTGCAGATGATTCCTGAGCTCTTGATCTTGATATATGTTTGGTTTCTTTCATTCTATTTTATTTTAAAAATCTTCGAAATAGTGAAGATCATTCTAACTTTGACAAGCGAAAGTAGGAAATATTAATATTATTTTTAGTTGAAAACTAGAAATGTGATTTAATTATAACGTTTATTTCAAATTAGGATTTACAATTTGAATGACTTCACATTCTGCTGCGATATATCGTCCTTCCATGAAAAAGGCTTTTAATCCAATTTTAATTCGTCCTTTATGAAGTTCTGTAAGTGCATCATTTAATATCCACATTTTTGCTTTTCCTGAAGCTGGAACCCGTAATGATTTATCTAAAATGACATTATCTTTATCATCCAAAAACTCTGGCCAGATTATCCATTGTTGTCTGGCTTTTTCATCGCCAGAATACATAAAATCAGAACGATATCCCTGCATTGGAGTTCCAGTTGGTCTTCCGCCTTCTTCTGGAGAAAAAAAACGATATTGGACTATAAAATCACAGTCTCTTTTTCGAGCTTGTTCATATGGTGTGTGAAAATCCAAATTTCATCCTTATTTCAAATTATCCGCAATCTTTCTGTCATTCGACAATCTCGGAATTTTATTTTGTCCGCCTAATTTTCCTTGCGATTTCATGTATTCCTGAAATCCGTTTTTAGATACTTTGCTGATAACAACTTTTCTCAAAACGTTTCCGGTAATTAAATCGTCATAATAAATATTTTGTTTTCGCATCGAATCATCGATCGCTTCTGCAAAAGTTTCTATATTTTCCGGCTCTTTTTCAAACTCTATTAACCATTCATGATATGGCAATCCGTTTGCCGGCGTGATTTGCGGCGCAACTGTAAATTCGTTTATTACAATGTTAGTTCCGGCCGTTGCTTCTTTCATGGCGTTTTCGACTTCGTTTGCAATTACGTGTTCGCCAAAAGCAGAAATATAATGTTTGATACGTCCTGAAACTATGACACGATACGGAGCCAAAGAGGTGAACTGAATCGTATCGCCAATATTATAACCCCAAAGTCCGGCATTTGTAGAAACTATTAAAGCATAATTTACGCCTAGTTCTACTTCGCCAATTGTATATCTTTTTGGATTTTCCGTAAAGAATTCATCGACTTTAATGAATTCGTAGAAAATTCCGGAATTCAATAATAAAAGCATTCCTTTTTCTTTTTGAGAATCCTGATACGCAAAAAACCCTTCAGAAGCAGGAAACAACTCAATGCTGTCTACTTTTTTACCTATCATTTGCTCAAACTTGGCGCGGTAAGGTTCATAATTAACACCTCCGTAAATGAACAAATTAAAGTTCTTAAAGATTTCGCTTATTTTTTTTCCGCCGCTTCTTTCCTGTAAACGCTCAAAGTACATTTGTACCCAAGACGGAATTCCAGAAATCACAGACATATTTTCATTAATCGTTTCGCCTACAATTGTATTTACTTTTGTTTCCCAGTCATCAATACAATTGGTTTCCCAAGATGGCATTCGGTTTTTTTGTAAATATTTCGGAACAAAATGCGCTACAATACCCGAAAGTCTTCCAAATTTAATTCCGTGTTTTTCAGTCAAAATAGGACTTCCTTGTAAAAATATCATTTTACCATCAACAAAATCTGCCTTTCCAGTTTCATTAATATAATGAAGAATTGCATTTCGTGCCGCATTGACGTGCGTAGGCATTGATTCTTTTGTAAGCGGAATATATTTAGCACCAGAAGTTGTTCCGGATGTTTTGGCAAAATAAATGGGTTTTCCTTTCCACAAAATATTTTCTTCGCCAACCTTAACCTTTTCGATATAATTTTTTAAATCTTCATAATCGCGAATGGGAACATTTTTTTGAAAATCTTCAAATGTTTTTATCTTATCAAAATGGTGGTCTTTTCCAAATTCGGTTTCTTTCGCATTTTCAATCAGACTTTTAAAAACTTCTAGTTGAGTTTCAACTGGTTTATTTGCCCAGGAAAGAGTTTGATTATATATTTTGCGGGCAAATATTTTTGCTGCTATCGATTTAATTGACATTTTTTGTGGTATTATTTTTTGTCACTTTTGTTTTTCTTGCCCTTTTTCTGGCTTGTCTCCTGCTCTATTTTTGCCACTTCTTCCCTTAATTTAATTTCTTCTTCAGAAGCTTTCATATTTAAATCTGAAGGTTCATCAGCTTCACCTATAATAGAGTCTTTATTAAATTTTGCGTATTCAAGCTGACCACTTAAAACTTTTTGAACTCCTTTTATATAAGCTTCATTTTTTTTGAGAGCCGTTTCTAATGAATCTGATTTTATGGCCAATTCTGTCGCATTTCTTTTTAATTGAGAAGAAGAATAACCCGGAATAAATTCTCGTAAAGGAGTAAATGCAATAATGAAAGTAGTAACCAAAATAAGAAATATTCCGCCTAAAGTAAACATTACAAACACATTCATTAATGTAAGTCTGAAGGAAAAAATTTCTTCAAAAGTATCTTCATTCAAAATTACCAGTCGGTTTTTGATGAATAATTTTTTCCTAAAATTCCTTTTTTTCTTAGCCATTTTGGTTATTTATACGAGCAAATATAGTAATTAATCGCATTGTTGATGCTTGCGAAAAATGAGCATTTGCAGTAATATAATGATTTTATAAAATATTTAACGCTCTTAAAAAGAAATTTTTTAATCCAAAAACCATTCTTGTTCGTATATTCTATATACCTTTGCGGTGAAAATAAAAAATCAATTTGCTTCGGCATTAAATATAATAGTCATGGGAAGATTAGGTCTTACAGAAATCCTTGTTATCGTAGGTATTGTGATATTACTTTTTGGAGGTAAAAAAATTCCAGAATTAATGAAAGGTTTAGGAAGTGGAATTAAGGAATTTAAAAACGCTGCTAAAGACGATCAACCAGCTCCTGCTAAAAAAGAAGAGGAAGAAACAAAATAATAACGTAAAAGTTATTAAAAATCCCAGATTACTAATTGTAGTCTGGGATTTTTTGTTTTATATTTATGGATATCTTTATTGTGATTAAAAACTAAATCCAAATAAAGTTCCTTCTTCACTCACATCATTTAATCTTAAAACAACTTCATTTTCTTCAAAGTATAGAATATTTTCTTCTTCGTCAATTGGTAAGTCTGATTTAATAACAGATAAAATATATTGAAAATCAAAATCCTTTAGAAGATTATTAATTAATTCTAATAATCTTAATTTAATACCATTGTCTTGTGTTGAAAGGACATCATCATGATAAATGAATTTAAAAAAAGGTTGATTATTATAACTTGTTAAAATAGCTAAATCAAAAGCTACACATAATAATTTTTTATATGTTGTTCCTTCTCCTTTTGCTGTATTTTTGTTCGTGTTATCTTGTACTTTAGGAGGTGGAAATTCAATATTATTACTTGAGTTTAAATGCCAAGAAATATTAGCACTCTCATCCATAATAAATTTATAATATGAATGAAATTTTTTTCTTATATCTTCATATTTATTGTTTTCTTCTGTATGTCTGGACAAATATTTTAATTTGTCAATTGTTTCTTCAATATCACCTCTTTTTGTTTCAATTTCATCCTCTTTTGAGAAAATTAAATCTATGTAACTTATTTTTAAATTTACATTATTAAGTTCTTCTTCTGTTTTTGCTAAGGCTTTTTGGTAAGTTTTAAATTTCTTAAAGGTGTCAGTATCTTGTAAAACAGATAAAAGATTCTCCTTTTTTGAATTTAGTTCACTTAAACTTGAATTTATTTGTACTAATTCTTTTTGTTTCTTAACTAATACTTTTTTTATCAATTTATTTCTTTCAATTGTTATTTTAGAATTAAAATCTAATAATTCTTGATAATCTTTCTTAATCTGTTCACCAAAATATATACCTGTCTCTTCAAAAACCTTTTGCACTTTATTTAATTCAAAAGCAAAATCATTTTGAATTGATTTTTTTAATTTATCAATTTCGAAATTCAAATTGTATGATAATGAATTATATTCGCTTATCGAATTTTCAATGTCCGATATACCATTTTGAATTAGTTTTTTATCTTGTTCATAAAAATTAAATGCATCTATTTTATTTTCAATTTCTGCATTATTTTCCTCAATTGAAATTTTTTCAGCAATTAAAGAGTCCCTGTCTTTCTTATCTATTTTATACTCTCTTTTTAAAGTTCCTATAAAACCATTTATTTCTTCTATCTCCTCATCATTTTCATACTTTTTTAATAGCAGTTCTCCATCAAACCCCAGCAAATCAAAAATAAAAGGCTTCCAATATTTATGTTTACCATTTGAGAATTTTGATAATTGAAAAACGTCTTTATAATCATCAGGAGGAGTTCTTAAATTATAACTTAATGCTTTTCTATAATCATAGTTTTTGTCAAAGAAAAAATTAAAATTTAAAAAATCAGCCAAAATTTCTCTTGCCTTATCAATTGAAATATTTTCATAATCAAATTTTGTAGGTGGAAAAAAATCTGTGCTTCTCTTTTCTAATAAACTGAATGATATTTTTGTGTTACTTTCAATTCCTCTTTTTATTGTCAAAAATTTACCGTTATCTAGTTCGATTTCTAAATAAAAGATATAATCATTAAATATCGATTTATTATCTATATTGGTTAATTTAAGTAAGAAATCTTTTTTGTCAATTTTTCTTAATAATAAAAAATCTATTAATTCAGCAACTTTCGTTTTTCCTAAATCATGTGAATTTTTTTTATCTTTTAGGTCTGTTTGAACTTCAGCATAAATTACATTCAATCCATTCAAATTGAACAAAATGTTTTTAAACTTCTCTTGATTACTATATAATTTACTTAGCTTCATTAAAAATAAATGTATCTGTTTTTTCTAGATATTTAATTTTATCTAATAAGAATAAAAAATTTAAAGCATAGGGATAATTTTCTTTTGCTTTCTCTCCTAATTCATTACAAACTTTTCCTAATAATTTATCATACTCTATACTATATTGTGCTTTTAATAATTTAATAATATATGCACTTATATTGATAACTGAATAATCCGGATTTGTATGTCGAGTTGGTTTTATCATTTTAATCCAATTTCACAATTCATATACATATAATGTAATAATGTAAAAATATGTCTTTTTCCTCCTTTTAATTCATAAGAACCATCAGCCATCTTTTGATATATAAAAACTAATACTTCATCAAACATGTTAAAGTCATCTCTTTTTAAAGTAATCAAACTACTTAATTCAGAAGTAATGTCAAAATAATAATCTCTTAATTCAGAGTTTTTATCATCTTCTAAAAAATTTTGAATCTTTGTAAACTCTAAAAGTGACTTAGATAAAATCTCGTTCTCATAATAATCTTTACTTAAAGAATTTTTTTTATTTTTTTCTTCTATTTCAATTTTATCAAAATCATATTTAACTTTCTCAATTTTAGTCTTTATTTCTTCCGTTATTTCTGGTAATTGTTTTTTAAACTCTAAAAGAATATCTTTAATTTCCTCTTCAGAAAATTCAAAAGGAATATGATGTTTATTTAAGTCAAATAATTTAACAATATCATTAAATTGATTCAAATATCTATTATTAATGGTTTCTTTTCCTATTATTTCTACATTAACTAAACCTGTTTCTTTTTTTATTTTATTCAATAGTTTTGAACCTGTTATTCCTGAAAATTTTCTATTTGTAAAAATTAAATAGTTATCAACTTCTCCGTTTTCTTTTAATTTTTTTATTTTTGGTATTTCAAGATCTATAAGTTTTTCAAATTCTCTATCTGAACAAGATGCTTGGCTATTTGTTGTAAACTTTGCTTGAATTATAAACTTCCCTTTCCACGAATCTATATTTGAAGGAAAGTTTTGCGCTGTTCCTGTAAATTTTCCATCTCTTCCACCATCTTTACCTTCAGAGAATTCTATAACAGCAATACCTAAAATTTTTTGGCAAATTGTATTTACTAAACTTTCAAATTTTTTATCATCTTCAAGTAGTTCTAATCTATAATCCATTGAAAAATTGAGTTTTTACAAATTTACAAATAATTAAAGTACCATCGTCAACTGAATTCTCTTTCTATCTTCATCAACCTCAGTAACCTTAACATCAACATGCTGATGTAATTTTACCACTTCGTTTACGTCGCTTACAAAACCGGCTTTCAATTGCGAAATGTGGACCAATCCGCTTTCTTTGATTCCGATATCAACAAAACAGCCGAAATTGGTGATGTTATTAACAATTCCCGGAAGAATCATTCCGGTTCTCAAATCTTTGATCGATTTTACATTCGCATCAAATTCAAAAACCTTAGCCGACTTTCTTGGATCTAATCCAGGCTTTTCAAGCTCTTTTATGATATCTTTTAACGTAAGTAAACCTATTTCAGGTGTAACATATTTTTCGGGCTTAATAAGCACCGTTTTATCTTTATTGGCAATTAAGTCATTTAACGAAAGATTCAAATCCTTCGCCATCTTTTCTACAACCGGATAAGCCTCCGGATGCACCGCCGAATTATCCAGCGGATTTTTAGCATTTGTAATTCTAATAAACGCTGCTCCTTGCTGATAGGCTTTATCTCCTAAACGCGGCACTTTTTTCAACTGTTTTCTGTCTTCAAAAGGTCCATTTTCAGAACGGTATTGTACAATGTTTTCGGCCAGCTTCTCTCCTATTCCACTCACATAACTTAGTAAATGTTTACTCGCTGTATTGATATTGATTCCAACCGAGTTTACGCAGCGAATTACCGTGCTGTCTAATTCTTCTTTTAATTTAGTTTGGTCAACATCATGTTGATATTGTCCAACTCCAATTGCTTTTGGATCGATTTTTACCAATTCAGCCAAAGGATCTGAAAGTCTTCGCCCAATAGAAACTGATCCACGAACCGTTACATCATAATTTGGAAATTCTTCTCTCGCAATTTTTGATGCTGAATAAACCGAAGCTCCCGCTTCAGAAACAATAAAAACCTGCACTGGTTTGTCAAACGCGATTTTTTTTATGAAAAATTCCGTTTCTCTTGAAGCCGTTCCATTCCCGATAGAAATCGCGTCAATTTGATACGCATTTACCATCGAACGGATTTTTTTTATCGCCATCGATTCCTCGTTTTGAGGTGCGTGCGGATAAATCGTTTCGTTGTATAATAAATCGCCTTTTTCGTCCAGACACACTACTTTACATCCGCTTCTAAATCCTGGATCGATTGCCAAAATTCTTTTTTCTCCTAAAGGCGGAGCCAATAATAATTGTCCTAAATTATTAGCAAAAACCTGAATAGAATTGGCATCAGCTTTTGCTTTTGCTTCCTGCAAAGTTTCATTTCCAATTGCCGGATTCAACAAACGTTTGTAACTATCCTCAATTGCTAATTGCAAATGAGCTGTTGTATTATTTTGTTTTTTAATGATGATTTCATCAATTACATCGTAAGCATCATCGATATCAACATCAATTTTCATTTTGATGTAACCTTCATTTTCTGCACGAAGCATTGCTAGTAAACGATGCGCTGGCGCTTTTGTTAAAGATTCTTCCCAATCAAAATATTGACTGAATTTTTGTGCGCCTTCTTCTTCCGCTTTCTTTTTTACGACTTTAGTTCCAATAGTTGCTTTTCTCTGGAACAATCTTCGTAGCTGTTTACGAACGTAAATATTTTCGTTAATCCATTCCGCTACAATATCTCTTGCGCCCTGAATGGCCGCTTCTTCGTTAATAACATTTTCATTGATGTATTGTGTAGAAAGGAAATCAATATCAACATCACTTTCAGATATAATCAATTTTGCCAAAGGTTCTAAACCAAATTCGCGGGCAACATCGGCTTTTGTTTTTTTCTTCTTTTTGTACGGAAGATAAAAATCTTCTATTTCCTGTAAATCAAAACTATCTTCAATTTTTTTCTTCAAGTCTGGCGTAAGCGCTTTTTGTTCTTCAATAGATTTTAGAACTGCTTCTTTACGTTTTACAAGTGTATCATAATCTTTTTGCAATTTTGCAATCTGCTCAATTACAACTTCGTCAAGATTCCCGGTAATGTCTTTTCGGTAACGCGAAATAAACGGAATTGTACAATCTTCCTCTAGTAATTTTACAGTGTTTTGAATACTAACTGCAGGTGCCTGAACAGACTTGGCAATGAATTGAATATTAGTCATACTTTAATGAAATAAATTCTTAATTATAAATTGATGTAATTTACTTGTTAAAATTAATTCGGAAATTAATCAATGATTCGGCTAAATTAATATCTTTGTTTTTAATATTATGCCAATGGAAATTTTTTTACTCTATTTTTTATTTATAAATATCATCGTTTTTATTCTTGCCGGTTATGATAAATATCTGGCCCGAAAAAATAAACGAAGAATCCCCGAAAATACTTTGTTTTTTCTTGAAGCGATTGGAGGAACACCCGGTTTATTAACAGCAATGTTTTTCTTTAGACATAAAACGAGTAAAACCTCATTTATTGTAAAATTCTCATTGATTTTTTTGATTCAGGCTGTTTTAGTTTATTTGAAATTAAGTGATAAAATCTAAGTAGTTACTTTTATTAATAAGGTTGAAAACCGCTTCAGGATAAGCTTTTGCGAAAGCAGTTGGAATTTTAGCTTTCTTATTTTCACTCCATTTAAATTCAAATCCTTCCAGTTTATCTCCTATTTCTTCGAGCCAATCCATTTCTTGCTGGTCATAGGTTCGCCAGAAATAATTACTGGTTTTTATTTTTTGATAATGTTGTTTCTTAATTCTTTCGTAAGCCAAATAATTTTCCCATAAATCGCCAACATCATTTCTTAAGTCTAAAGTATTGAAATTATTAATAATTGCATTTCTTATACCATTATCATAAAAATACCATCTGCTTGATTTTACGATTTCTTTGCGCAAATTTCTACTAAACCCTTCTATTTTAAAAAGAATAAATACTTTCGAAAGTAAATCTAAATAGTTTGCTACCGTATTTTTAGACAACTGTAATTGATTGCCTAATTCTTGTATAGAAACTTCTTTACCAACCTGATACGCAATTAAACGAAGTAGATCATAAATTTTATCTGCATGTTTAATACCTTCAAAAACCAAAATATCTTTCAATAAATATGAATTGATAATTTCAAAAAGATACTCCTTTTTATCTTCCCAATTATCGTATTGTATCAATTCGGGATAACCTCCAAAAAGTAATCTTTCTTCTAAATTTTCAAGTGTTTGTTTGTAATTTTCCTTTTCAGAAAATTCTATTTGTGCTAACGGAAATAAATAAATAGTATTTTTTCTTCCAACTAAAGGTTCGCCTAATTTATTGCTTAAATCAAACATCGAAGATCCTGTAGCAATAATTCTAATTCCGTCAATTGTATCCACAATCAGTTTTAGAATTATCCCTATTTCTGGAACATTTTGAGCTTCATCAATAGCCAGTAAATCAATACCAGACAGTAATCTTTTATAGTTATTAACAGATCGTTCTTTTAATAAATTTACATCATTGATATCTTCTCCATTAAGCTGCAGATAACTTTCGGATGGTATTTCTCTTAAATAACTTTTAATTAATTCTGTTTTACCAACACGACGGGCTCCAAGCAAAATCAAAACCTTATTGGGTACTAGTTTTTTATTAAACTCTTCAATAACAGCTCTTTTTAAATGATTTTTCATTTTAATTGGCTTATAATTTAGAATACAAATATAAGTAAAAAACATTAATTCAGTCATTACTTTGACTCAATTAACATTAATTGAGTCATTTAATTAACCTAATTAACGTTAATTTGATCAGTACATAAATCAGATTTACATTGTAAGTAATAAAAAACCGGATGAATTTAAAAAATCCGCCCGGTGTGTTTCTATTTATTTGGTGCGAAGCACCCGATTTTTTTTCGACTCTTATTAACAAGCAATTTTATTAACTCTGTTTTGGTGCCTTCCACCTTCAAATGCAGTCGTTAAAAAAGTTTCAACGATTTCAACTGCTTGCGGAATAGAAGTAAAACGCGCCGGAATACTCACAATATTAGCATCGTTGTGTAAACGTGTTAAATACGCAATTTCTTTAGTCCAGCATAATCCAGCTCTCACTTTCGGGTGTTTATTAACCGTCATTGCAATTCCGTTTCCGCTTCCGCAGATAACAATTCCAAAATCAGCTTTACCTTCAGATACATCATTCGCAACCGGATGTCCAAAATCAGGATAATCAACAGAAGCATCAGTATCTGTTCCATAATTCGTTACTTCATATCCTTTTGCTTCAAGCATTGCCACAATTGCTTTTTTATATTCTGGTCCTGCGTGGTCGTTTCCTATCGAAATTTTCATTTTTCTATACTATTAAGTTGTGTTATGCAAATTTACTTAATTAATAAATGTTCGCCACGAATTTCACTAATTTTCACTAATTTTTTGCTTACTAACATTTTACTGTGTTTTAAAAAATAAAAATTGAATTTGTTTACAAAAATTTAATCCTTTAAAACTAAACTTTGTGTTCTTTTGCAGCAACAATTTAGTCAAAGATTATCCAAATTTCAATTTATCAACTTTGAGTAAAAACTTTGTATGCTTTGCGGTAAATCCACTAAATACTGGCTTTTTTATAACTCACATCATATCAAAACCTTAACACTTATCAACATTTTTAACAACTACATAACTACCTCATAATCAATTAAGAATAGACAAGATATTTGTTAAAATTTTAGAATGTTAATACCAAATCGTAATTCGTTGATATTCAATTAACTTTAAGTTAACATTATTTGTTAATAAGTTGAGATAGAAAATTAGAAGTTTTTTTTGGTTGTGTCAAAAAAATACCTAATCCAAAATTGGAATTAAAAATCCTAATAAAGTTTTAGGAATTTTTAGAAAAGTTATCAATATCAAAAATGCCATTTTCAACAAATAGCAGCATATGAACTTATCTACAAAATGAATTCATTTTTGGTTGTCAACCGTTGTTAATTAAAATACAAAAAGTCTTATAAATTAATCTTTTAGCTAAATATAACTATGTTGATAACTCCCAATAACTAAGAGAAACTTCATTTCAATACTTTTAAAAATAAATTTATTCGACATATTAACAAGCTATAATAACCATCAAAAATTAATTAAATTTAAAATTTCTTTTTTGTTGTATTTAATATATGTTGAAAACTAAAAAAGTTGAAAAGGAAAAAAAAATTTTTTTGAGTTGAAAAAAAGAAGAAGTTTAAACGATTTTGAGAGGATTGTTTAGATTGTCCAGAATTTGCTGCACTTCTTCGAAATCGTTTGGATGAACTTTAAGTTTGATTCCGCCCACGGCATTTGAGTAAAGCGGCATAACAGAAAGTGTCATTTCATTTTCGAAAAAATATGGGATTTCTTCTTGTTCAAGTAAGTGTTTGAGAACCACTGTTTCGTGCAGATAATTGAATACGGCGATCGTCTTAAAGCTTTCCATATGAGGTCTTTTTGTAAATGTACGAAAAGTTATATTTTTAATAATTCTATTTGTTAAAAAGAATTATCTGATTTCTTATTTGTAATTTTAAACCTTATAAGAAAAGATATATGAGTAAGAAAATTAGAAAGCCGATAAAAAAAGAGAAAGATTTCTCTGGGAAGATCCTTAAGATTTTATCGCAAAATGCCAATAAGCCATTTAATTATAAACAGATAGGAGCGAAGTTAGAACTTGACGATACAAATAGCAGAAACCAGATTATAAAAGATTTAAAAATTCTGGCAGCTCAAAAGAAGATTGTAGAAACAGAACCTGGAAAATATTTAGTCAAAGCAATTAGTCAGGATTATTATGAAGGAACGATAGATATGACGAGTAGAAAAACGGCATATTTTATTTGTGACGAATTTGAAGAAGATGTTTTTATTCCGACTAATAATTTGAATCGTGCTTTAGATAAAGACAAAGTAAAAGTTTACGTTTATAACCGTAGAAAAGGTAAAAGACCTGAAGGTGAAGTTATTGAAGTTATAGAAAGAGATAAAACTGAATTTGTTGGAGTAATTGATATTCAGGCAAATTTTGCTTTTGTTTCGACTGCAAATCCTAAAATGTATACCGATATTTTTATTGCAAAAGATAAAATTGGTGAAGCAGAAAATGGAGATGTGGTTTTAGTTAAGATTGATGAATGGCCTAAGAGAGCTGATAGTCCGTTTGGATCTGTAATTAGAGTTTTAGGAAAACCCGGAGAACACAATACAGAGATTCATGCCATTTTAGCTGAGTATGGTTTACCTGCCGATTTTCCGGTAGAAGTAGAAGTGTACGCACAAAAAATTGATACTTCTATTCAGGAATCTGAGATTGCAAAACGTCGTGATATGCGTGATACACTTACGTTTACGATAGATCCAAAAGATGCAAAAGATTTTGACGATGCCTTGTCTTTCAAAAAGTTAGAGAATGGAAATTTCGAAATAGGAATTCATATTGCTGATGTTTCGTATTATTTAGAAGAAGGAACAATCCTCGATGATGAAGCTTATCAACGTGCAACTTCGGTTTATTTAGTAGATAGAGTAGTGCCAATGCTTCCTGAAGTTTTATCTAATTTTGCTTGTTCGCTTCGCCCGAATGAAGAGAAATATACATTCTCAGCCGTATTTGAAATTTCTCCAACTTCACAGGTTATTAACCAATGGTTTGGAAGAACAGTAATTTATTCAGATCAGCGTTTTGCTTATGAAGAAGCACAATATATCATTGAAACAAAAGACAATACAATTCCAGTTGATATTTCTATTACTGGAGAATCTTATGTTGTTTCGGATGAAATTGTAGAGGCAACTTTAAAATTAGATGAATTAGCTAAGATTTTAAGAAAGAAAAGAATGCAGCAAGGTGCTATTTCTTTTGACAAAGTTGAAGTGAAATTTAATTTGAATGAAGAAGGAGAACCAGAAGGAGTTTACTTTAAAATTTCAAAAGATGCCAATCATCTAATTGAAGAATTTATGCTTTTGGCTAACAGAAAAGTGGCTGAATACATTGGTAAACAAAAGAAAACCTTTGTTTACAGGATTCACGACGAACCAAACGAAGACAAATTAATTGCGATGCAAACCGTAATTGCTAAATTTGGTTATAAAATTGATTTTCGAAATAAAGGCGATATTGCAAAATCATTGAATTCTTTAATGGAAGAAGTAAATGGTAAAAAAGAGCAAAACTTAATTGATACTCTTGCGATTAGAAGTATGAGTAAAGCTAAATATTCGACAGATAATATTGGTCATTATGGTTTAGCTTTTGATTATTACAGCCATTTTACATCACCAATTCGTCGTTATCCAGACGTTATGGTACACCGTTTGTTACAATATTATCTCGATGGCGGGGCTTCTGTAGACGAAGAAACGTATGAAACAAAAAGTTTACATTGTTCTAATATGGAAAGCTTAGCGACTAATGCTGAGCGAGATAGTATAAAATACATGCAGGTTAAATACATGCAGGATCATCAGGACGAAGAATTTCTTGGGGTTATTTCTGGAGTTACAGAATGGGGAATTTATGTTGAAATCGTTTCTAATAAATGCGAAGGAATGGTAAGAATCAGAGAGATAAAAGATGATTATTATACTTTCGATGAAAAACAATATGCCTTAGTTGGAGCAACTTCAAACAGCATTTTGCAATTAGGGGACGAAATTTATGTGAAAGTAAAAAATGCTGATTTGGTTAAAAAACAATTAGATTTTCATTTTTTAAGAAGAGCAGAATAAAAGTTTAATTATAAAAATAAAAGTATGAAAAAGTTAATTATAGGAGCGGCAATTTTATTTGTACAAATGTCTTTTGGTCAGGTTACAAAAGAGTTAGGAGATTTTGATACCGTAAAAGTTTACGACAAATTAAGTGTAAAATTAATTCCGTCATCTGAAAATAAAGTTGTTATAAAAGGAGCAAGAGAAGCAGAGCTGGAAGCTGTAAATAAAAACGGTGTGTTAAAATTAAGAATGCCTTTTCCAAAATTGCTGTCAGGAAATGATCTCGAAGTTACTTTGTATTATAAACATATTGAACTGATTGATGTTAATGAAGGTGCAGAAGTTATCAGTAAAGAAGCCATAAAAGCAACTTCATTTAAAGTAAGCGCACAGGAAGGTGGAAAAATTAATGTAGATTTGAATGTTGATAAACTGAAAGTAAGTTCAGTTTCTGGTGGAGAAATCACCGCAACAGGAAAAGCAGATAACCTTGATGCAAGTTTAGGAGCCGGTGGATATTTCTTAGGAAGTAAATTAGCCACGTCTCAAACTAAAATAAGCGTTTCTGCGGGCGGAAAAGCCGATGTTAATGCATCAACCCTTGTTGATGCAAAAGTAAGCGCAGGAGGCTCTATTTACATTTATGGTAAACCAAAGCAAATAAATCAAAAAACAGTATTTGGAGGTAAAATCGAAGAAGTAAAATAACAATTAGTAATTTGATGATAAATGATATTCTGGCTGGACTGCCATGGGGACTTTTTCTAAGCTTTATGGTAGGTCCGGTATTTTTTATACTATTAGAAACCAGTATTACAAAAGGGTTCAGAGCCGCATTGGTATTTGATCTTGGTGTAGTTCTAGGTGATATTTTTTTTATAGCAATTGCCTATTTAGGAAGTTATAGATTAATTCAGAGTTTAAAAGATAAACCTGCTCTTTTCATTTTTGGAGGTATAATTATGCTGGCTTACGGTGTAATTTCTTTTGTAAGATTAAGAAATGAAGAAAAAATTGATGATGAAGAAATTGACCGTGATATTATAAAAAGAAATTACGGAAGTTTATTTATAAAAGGCTTTTTACTCAACGTTATCAACATTGGTGTTTTAGGTTTTTGGTTAGCCGTAATTATTTCAGTTGGACCAAAATTAGAAATGCAAAATACAAGAATGTTTACTTTTTTTACTTCGGTAATCATAACTTATTTACTGGTTGATTGTCTTAAAATATTACTAGCCAAACAATTAAAATCTAAAATGACACCAACTAATATCTTAAAAATCAAAAAAGGAATTAGTATTGTTTTAATGGTTTTTGGAGTAGTGTTAATAACTCAAGGCTGGTTTCCAAAAGAAAAAGAAATGGTTAAAAATGCTTTCGAAAAGATTGAAAATAAGTAGTTGTTAATAACTCAAAAATATAAAATTAAGCCTCTGAATTTCAGAGGTTTTTTTTGTTTATAAGTCCTTGCGAGAAACGAAGCAATCTCACGAAGTATATCAACAATTTATATCATATTAGTGAGATTGCTTCGTTTCTCACAAGGACAAGGTATAAAAAAAGAGACACATTTTTCTATATCTCTTTTTGAGATATCGTCCGGATTCGAACGCTAATATTTATCTAATTTTATCTAAAAATTAAACATAAAAAAAACCTTCAAATTGCTTTGAAGGTTTTAGAGGCATCGTCCGGATTCGAACCGGAGTAGGAGCTTTTGCAGAGCCCAGCCTAGCCGCTCGGCCACGACGCCATTGCTTGAACGGATGGCAAAAGTAACTAAAATCTTTAAAATTCAAAAGTTTCATATAAACTATTTTGAAAAAATACGATTTTAAATAAAATAATTACTTTCTAATTTCCGTCATTTTTATGGTAACTGATTCAACATCACCGCCAATAGGAGGATTTATTTTAGAAACCCAAACTGTTGTTTTTTCTACAGTTTCTATCTCAGCAAGTACGCGATTATTGATTCTTTTAGCCACATGTTCTAATAAATGCGAACGAATTGCCATTTCTTCGGTAACAATTTTGTTCAAATGAACATAGTCAACAGTATCTAAAAGATGATCTGTATCTGCTGATTTTTGAAGATTCGTTTTCACTTTTAGATCAACTGTATAATCAGATCCAATTTTTCCTTCTTCAATTAAACATCCGTGGTAAGAAAAAGTACGAATGTTTTTTAGTTTAATAACTCCCATTTTTATAATTTTATTCTTGTAGTATTTGGATCTTGGTAATTAGAAGTTACAGCATGAACAGCAACTATTTTGTTAATTTCATCAACTGTAAAATGAATGGTGTAGGGGAATTTCTTTAAAGGTAAAGTACGAACAATGTTGTATTTTTCTTCAAAAAGAGGAAATGTTTTTAATGTTAGAGCATAGTTTTTAAACTCTTTATAAAATAATTTGCCTAAACCTTTTTTTGTAGATTCATAATAAAAAGCAGCTTCGTCTACTTCTATTTTTGCTCTAGGAAGAATTATGGTTTTATAATTTTCTTCTACAGCCATTTTTTATCTAATTCTTTTAAAGCATCATCCAGAGGAATATAATCTTCTGGTTTAGAATTTTTTATACGTTCTAAAACCATTTCTTGCTGCCATAGCGGAATTTCATTCTCAACATTTTCATCAATAGAAACATCAGGAACATGCTTGAAAAAACTAATAAAAGTTTCGTAAAAATCGTCTGGAATTGTAACAGTTAATTGTCTCATAATTCTGAATATTTATACAAAAATACTAATTAAATTAATTTTGAGTTTCAGGTTTAACGTTTCATGTTTTCTGCCACTTAAATAACTTTAAACCTGAAACCTGAAACCTTTTTTTTATCTTTGCTAAAATTACTATAAAATAATGGCATCAGAAGAGAAATCACTCAATTTTATTGAACAAATCATAGAGGAAGATTTAAAATCAGGTCTTTCACAAACTAAACTTCATTTTCGTTTTCCACCAGAACCAAATGGTTATTTACACATTGGACATGCAAGTTCTATTGCATTAAATTTTGGATTAGGTATTGACTATCAATCACCTGTAAACTTACGTTTTGATGATACAAACCCAGAAAAAGAAGAACAGGAATTTGTTGACGCCATTAAAAAAGATGTAGAATGGCTGGGTTATACTTGGGCAGAAGAACGTTATGCATCAGATTATTTTCAACAATTGTATGATTGGGCAGTTTTATTAATTAAAAAAGATAAAGCATATGTTGACAGCCAGTCTTCTGAGGATATGGCTATTCAAAAAGGAACTCCATCGACAACTGGTACAGATAGTCCGTACAGAAATCGTTCTGTTGAAGAAAATTTAGATTTATTCGAAAGAATGAAAAACGGTGAATTTGAGGCTGGTACACATATTCTTCGTGCTAAAATTGACATGAAATCAACAAACATGTTGATGCGTGATCCTATCATGTACAGAATTTTACACAAACACCACCATAGAACTGGAGATGCCTGGAAAATTTATCCAATGTACGATTGGGCACATGGTCAAAGTGATTATTTAGAAGCTATTTCACATTCATTTTGTACACTTGAATTCTTGCCTCACCGTGAATTATACGATTGGTTTTTAGATCAAATTTTAGATGAAAATAAACTGCGTCCAAAGCAAAGAGAATTTGCAAGACGTAACTTATCACATACTGTTGTTAGTAAAAGAAAATTACAGCAACTAGTTAAGGAAAAGCATGTTAACGGTTGGGATGATCCAAGAATGTCAACAATTTCTGGATTAAGAAGACGTGGTTATACAGCTGTATCTTTACGTAATTTTGCCAATACAATTGGTATTGCAAAACGTGATAATTTAATAAATGTATCGGTTTTAGAATTCTGTATTCGTGAAGATTTAAACAAAATTGCACCTCGTGTAATGGCTGTTTTAGATCCTGTAAAACTGGTAATTACCAATTATCCAGAAGGAAAAGAGGAGTGGCTTGAAGCCGAAAATAATCAGGAAGATGAAAATGCAGGTTTCAGAAAAGTACCTTTTTCTCGTGAATTATACATTGAGAGAGAAGACTTTTTAGAAGAAGCTCCTGCTAAATTTTTCCGATTAACTTTAGGGAAAGAAGTTCGTCTTAAAAATGCTTATATCATTAAAGGTGAATCTGTTATAAAAGATTCTGAAGGAAATATTACAGAAATTCATGTAACATATGATACTGATTCTTTAAGCGGAAGCGGGACTGAAGCAAGCCAAAGAAAAGTATCAGGAACTTTACATTGGGTTTCAATTCAGCATGCTCTTGAAGCAGAAGTTCGTTTGTACGATCGTTTGTTTACAGATGAAGCTCCGGACAGTTATAAAGACAAAAATTTCTTAGATTTTGTGAATCCAAATTCATTAGAAATTGTAACCGGATTTGTTGAACCAAGTTTAGCGACTGTTCAAAACGAAGATAAATTTCAGTTTCAACGTTTAGGTTATTTTACTGTTGATAAAGACTCAACTTCTTCAAAACTAATATTTAACAAAACTGTTGGACTGAAAGATGCCTGGGAAGAAAAAGGTAAAAAAGAAGAAAACAGCATCAATAATTCTTTAAAAGAAATCAACAAATATTTTAAAGTTGAAACTAAACCGGAACGTATTGCAATTGAAAGTGCAATAGGGGAGAACATCAAAAATGTTTCTAGTTTTTCACTTTTACAAAATTCATTAAAGAAGAATATCAACAATAATAAGGCTTCGTTGTTGTTTTCTCAATTTATTTTGAAATATTCAAGCTGGAAATCTTCAGATTTTGAAGAAGAAGATATTAAAAAATTATACTCAATGTCTTTAAAAAGTGAATCAACTTATGTTCGATCAAAAGCACTTTTAAATTTAAGAGATATTGAAAATGAAAGTTTCAAAAATCAATTTGATGATGAAATTTTAAAATTATATTCAAATCCTCCAAAAAATGCATTGGAGAGAGAAATTGAAATTTTATCTGAAATGGTAAAAAAGTAAATAATAATTAGAATCTATTGAAAGCGCTTTTTATAAGCGCTTTTTTTTATTATTTATATTTTCTATTAATATTATATTTTTTATAAATATTTTAAATTAAAAAGTGACTTTCATAAATTAATTTTAAGACAATTTTTAATTTTATCCATCTCTTGAATCCTTTTTTTTGAAATCCTTTTTTAAAACTCTTTATTTTAAGTTTCGTCTTTTTTTGTAATTTTTTGGTTTTTTCACTTCATAAAAATGGAAAATGGACTAATTTTTATTTATTAAAATAATTTATTAAATTTTTTAATATTATTAATTTTAATTATTATTCATAAAAACTATTTAAATATTAAAAATTATAGTTTTTATAGATTAATTTCAACCTTCATAAATTGATTTTAAGGTAATATTTAATTTAGGTTGATACATAACTCATTTTTTGAATTATTGTTTATTTATGGCTTTAATTTAAAGTTTTACCGTTATTTTTGTCAGTTTAACGGGTTATTAACATACAATTGTTTATAAAGTTGCTATTTTTATCTCAATACCAAAAGTCAGAAATGATTTTATAAAATTGATATTTCCAATTAGATTCTAAGTTGAATTTTTTGAAAACAAAAGACAATACTTTTTGTTTTTAAGATTATTTCTAATTTGAATTCTTGAAACGGCAAATTTTATGTTCTAATTTTTATTATGAAGTTGTTTTGATAATATTTCGCGTAAAAGGTATTTTTCAAATTTCTTTATAATTGTGAAATTTCCATAGCATTAGTTTTAGGCAATTATTGTTTTATAATTCTATCTGACAAATTTTAATTATAAAAATTTAAATTCAATTATCATGAAAATTTTATATTTTACGCTAGCAATGTTATTTGCAAATATTACAATTTCTCAAACTCATCAAATTACAAAACACAATGGTGAACAACTTGATGTTAATTTTATTAAAAACGAAAATGGTTTAATTTACTATTCGCTGAACGGAAGTTCTGAAGAAATTAAAATTAGCAAATATGCAGTTTCATCTATTACAAATAAGCAGACAAAACAAACTCAAAAAATTTCTGATAAAATAATAGTAGATTCAAAAGACGATTACAAAATGGTAACTGTTCTTCCCCAGGAAAAGACAATAGGGCTGAAGCAGGCAGCAAGTTTTACCGGAGTCTCGACAAGGACAAAAGGTGAACCGCCAATTGCAAATCAAAAGCAGACTGCTATGAGAATCAAAACGAAGTCAGCTTCAAATGGTTATCCTTTTGTGAGTATTATTGAAAAGGCTGATGGAAAATATGAAGCAGTTGCTTACGTGTATTAATTATATTGTTAAATTTTAAATTATAAAGTTTAGCATTTTAAAAAAGGAGTATCTTTATTAATCACTTTAAATATAAATATCATGTCAAATAATTCAAATACAATTGCAGCAATTTTAGCTGGTGCTGCAGTAGGAGCAGCGTTAGGAATTTTATTTGCTCCAGATAAAGGAGCAAAAACCCGTGCTAAAATTAAAGAAGGAATTGATGATGCAAAACATAATCTGCAGGATTCTTTTCAGGCAAGTTCTGAAGTGCTGCGTGAAAAATTCACAGGTGCAACACAAAATCTTGATGGAACTTTAAATGATTTACTTTCAAATGTAAGCCATAAAACAGAAGAAGTAATCACTTTTTTAGAATCTAAATTGGCTGATTTAAAAGCACAAAACGCTAAACTTCAAAAATAATAATTATTAAAGAAGCACATAATTGTCTTATTTTTATAAGATAGTTTTGTGCTTTTTCATTTTAAAAAACTAATTATGGCTTTTGAAGAGTTAAAAGAAAACACCGAGAAAATTCAGGAACAAACTAAAGTTTACATTGACAGTCATTTAGCTTACTACAAACTTTGGGGTTTTAAAGTAGCAATGAAATCAACAACTTTAATTTTCAAATTTACTTTGATATTATTGTGTTTTAGTATGGTCTTGCTTTTTGGATCTTTTGCAGCAGCGTATGCTTTTGGAGATTTACTGGGAAGCAATGCTTTGGGATTTTTGGCAGTAGGAGGGATCTATCTTTTGTTCACCATTTTACTTTTTCTGATAAAAGATAAGATTGTTGAAGGTCCGATTTTAGAGAAATTTTCAGAAATATTTTTTAACGATTGAGAATTATGGAAAAGAAAAAATACTCCTCATACGCTGAAATTGACAGAGATTTAGAAATTCTGAAATTGGAAAAAGATATCAATTATCAGAAATTGGTTTTAAGTTTTCAGAGAACTAAAGAAAGCATAACACCACAAAATATTGTAAATGGATTCGTTTCATCTTACACTGATTACTTTTCAAATTCGTATGTAAAAATAATTCAGTCCATTTTACCGTATGTAATTGGCTGGTTTATAAATAAAAAAAGAGGCAGTTAAGCCCTACCGTCTGGACACATCTGTAAAGAGTCTCCAACCTTGCATTACTGAATTAAATTTTTGCAGACCAATCCAAAAGGTTGTGATGCCAGGTTTTCTTTCAGAAAGATAGCCTTTCCATCCTCCTAATCTAGCAATAGCCCATATATATCGTTTCAAATCTGACGATTTATATGGGTTTTTTAG
>NZ_FQWW01000006.1 GCF_900129795.1 Flavobacterium sp. CF108
CTCACCTCTTCCCATCCCGAACAGAGTAGTTAAGCCCGCCTGCGCAGATGGTACTGCATCATTGTGGGAGAGTATGTCGTCGCCTTTCTTTTGAAGAATCCTCATCATTTAGTTGATGAGGATTTTTTTGTTTTACAGCTGTTTTTGGAAACTAAATCCAAAGAAATAACGTGTGATAATACCTGCGTCACAGGGGTTGAAATCGCTGTCAGTACTTTTAGAACTTTGAATCTTCAGATTCGAAAAGAATATGTGCTGATTTATTTAGGAATGAAAGTGATATTTGTTTCTTTAAAATAAAAGATTCAGCGATATTTCGACCTAATAGAAATTTAATTAATAGTTATAATGCTGTAAATTAATATATTGTAATTTTGTGTTCCACTAGATTTTTTTACTATCAACGTCATTAATAAATTGAATTACACCATTCATAAAGACTTTTTGATCATCCCACATAGCTAAATGACTTCCGTTTGGACAATATAAGTAACGTCCTTTTTTGACTAATTTACTTTGTTCTTCCATTGCTTTTGGGTCCATTGTGTCATATTTGGCACCAATCATAAGTGTTGGAATTGTAATTTCATGGAGCCTATTTTTGATATCCCATTTTGCTAATCTTCCGCTAATACCAAATTCACTTGGGCCTTGCATCATGGTGTAAATTTCTCCATTTACGTGTTTGCTGGCACGATTTAATCCGTCTGGCCATTCTTGTAATCGGCATAAATGCTCTTTGTAAAAATTCGGAATTAATAATTCCATATATCTTGGATTACTGAAATCTTTTTTGGCTTCTAAAGCTCTTATTTCTGCAAGAATTTCTGGTTTCATTTGTTTTGCCAAAACTTCATCAGCATATTTTCCATATTCTAGGGCACTTGCCATCATGTTAGAAACTAGTAATCCTTTCATATTTTGCTGATATTTTAGAGCATATTCCATAGCAAGAATTCCTCCCCACGAATTTCCTAGTACATAAAAATTTTCTTTATCGGCATTAATAGCTTTTCGTACTTGTTCAACTTCTTCTACAAATCTTTCAGTTGTCCATAAACTGCTGTCTTTTGGCTGGTCGCTATAATAAGATCCTAATTGATCGTATTCGTAAAATTCGAAACCTTCTCGTTGAAAAAATGTTTCAAAGCATTCCATGTATTCATGTGTCATTGCTGGGCCTCCGTGCAATAGTAGAATTTTTATTTTTGGGTTATTGCCAAAACGTTTTGTCCAAACTTTAAATTCTCCTGCGGGTGTTTTTATAGGTATCATTTTCACTCCTGCAGATTCGACATTACTTTGGTCATAAGTAAAATAATTGGAAAGATTAGTGTTGTTTTCTTTTTTACAAGATGTGATAAGGAGTATAGATGCAAAAGCTAGAATGTAACGCATATGAATATAATTTAATGGTTTATACCAAGTTACAAATTAAAGGTTATGTATTCTAAAAACTTTAAAAGTTTCTTAAATAGATTTGAACCCAAATTTTCTTGTAGTAAATTAGTAATACTATACTTAAATAAGCGAATTATGAAAAATAAAATATTTTTAGCCATAACATTGTTAACCCTAACAATCTCGGCCAGCGCCCAAAAGAAAATAGAAGTTACAGAACTGCCGCAGCCAGCCCAGGATTTTTTGAAAAAACATTTTAGCCATACCACTGTTGAAAAAGCTAAAAAAGATGCAGAACACGGAGAAAAAGGTTTTGAAGTAATATTGAAAGACGGAACAGAAGTAGAATTCTGGAAAGACGGATCGTATCGAGAAGTAGATGGTGAAGGCAAACCAATTCCAACCGATTTTATCCCAGATAACATCAAAGCTTATGTTGCTAAAAATCATCCAAACGAAAAAATAACACACATCGACTATGGACACAAAGATTTAGATGTTGATTTAACAAACAAAATCGATTTGGAATTTACAAAAGATGGTAAAATTCTAAAAGATAAAAAAGACAAATAAAACGCATTGCCAAAATATTCCTGAATAACCCGCCATTTAAATGGCGGACTATTCAGGAATATTTTTATTTAACGTCAATTTTTATGAAAGAACATCTTGAGAGAAAATAGTTTATATTTACATTTCTATTTTTTATTTCATGGAAGAGAATAAACATGTAACGATTTACGATATTGCCGAGCGTTTAAACCTGGCAACATCAACTATTTCACGCGCTTTAAAAAACCACCATACTATAAGTGATAAAACGATAAAAAAAGTAAAAAAAACTGCCGAAGAAATGGGATTTGTTCCTAATACTTTAGCTGCAGGTTTGCGCGGAAATAAAACCAGAACCATTGGGGTTTTAATCCCGACCGTTACACAGCCGTTTTTATCCTCCTTAATCAGCGGAATCGAAATCACAGCTCAAAAATCTGATTATACCGTAATTATTATGCAGTCGCATGACTCTTACGAAGAAGAAGTAAATATGGCCAAATCCTTATACAGCAACCGTGTAAGCGGCGTAATTTGTTCGCTTGCAATGGAAACCAGAGATACGGCACACTTCCATCAGTTTTCAAATAATAACATTCCGTTAGTATTTGTCGACAGGGTGCCAAAAGATTACAATACTTTTAGAGTCGTTATCGACAATTACACAGCAGGTTACAAAGCCACAAAACACCTTATTGAACAAGGCTGTATTCGTATTGCACATTTAACTGCAGGTTCAGAATTAGGAAATCTGTATAACGAAAGAAAAAGAGGTTATATAGAAGCCTTAAAAGATCATAATATTCCCGTAGAAGAAGAACTAATTATTAATTTGAATTCAGTTACTTACGAAGACGGAGTAAAAGCAAGCAACGCCTTATTTGATTTAAAACCAATGCCCGACGGACTATTTGCTCCCGGAGATATTTTGGCCGTAAGTGCTGTGCAAACCGCTAAAAAAAGAGGCATTAAAGTACCGGAAGAATTTAAAGTAATAGGTTTTAATAACGACCCAATTTCACAGATTATAGATCCTAATTTGTCTACAATTACACATCCTGCCGAAAAAATGGGAAAAGCCGCCGCCGAAATTATTATCAAAAATTTGAAATCATCTAAAAATGATGATGCAAAAGAAATCACCTTCTTAAATACAGAAGTACTTGCAAGAGAATCTTCTCAAAAATAAATTTAACGTAATTCTAATTTATGACTTATCAATTCGTTTATAATTGAGAAAGCCATTGACTTTATATTCTTATTTTTTAGAATACCATTATGAAAACAATTACACTTCCCGATGAAATGAATTTAGAAAAAACGCAACTCGTACATGTTGTGGATTATAGAAGTTCTAAAGATGTTTCGAAACAACAGATTATTCTAAATCAGAATATAATTAGTTTTCTTATGGAAGGAACAAAAGAAGCTATTTTTGATAATGCAGCCTTGTCAATAGATCCTTCTAAGTTTTTAATAATGAGATCAGGCAATTGTTTAATGACCGAAAAAAAGATTTCTGAAGCCTCTAATTACAGAAGTATGCTGTTGTTTTTTTCTAATGAAATGATTCATAATTTCATTAGAAAAATGGAATTTAACGAATTCGAATTAATAGAACCTAAATCTGTTTATGTTTTTGATTATGATGAATTTATACAGCGATTTGTACATAGTTTAGCTGATATTTCTAAACTTTCAGGAGATATTAAATTTAAATTATTAGAAGTTAAGTTTGAAGAAATCATGCTTTATCTAACCGGGAAGTATGGAGCCGAATTTCTATATTCCTTAACCGTTAACAGCGATAATGCCACACAAAAATTTATTCAAATAATTGAAAACAGCCATTTGAGTAAATTAACGCTGAAAGAATTGTCATTTTTGTGCAATATGAGCGTTTCAACATTCAAAAGAGAATTTGAAAAACACTACGCCGAATCTCCAATAAAATGGTTTCAAAATAAAAGGCTAGAATTTGCACATTATTTATTGCAGCAAGAACAAAAAAATCCATCAGAAATTTATTTTGAAGTTGGTTATGAGAACTTATCCAGCTTTACGCAGGCTTATAAATTAAAATACGGAGTAACGCCAAAACAAAATCAGAAAAACTGGACTTTTAGCAACAGTTTTCGATCCTTTCCCTAAAGTTTCTTAGGCAATGCCAAACTTAAATTTGCTTAAAATTTTAAAACGAAATAAAATGAAAAAGCTAAATTTAATTTTGGTGTTGTCTTTAATTTTCACAACAACAATTTTTGCCCAAAAAACATTTACCCTAACCAGTAAAGATTTAGGAGGAGAAACCACTAAAATTCAGGAATTCAACGGATTTGGCTGTTCAGGCGAAAACCAATCTCCAGAGTTGTCATGGAAAAATGCTCCCGAAGGAACAAAAAGTTTTGCCATCACAATGTACGATCCGGATGCGCCAACAGGAAGCGGATTTTGGCATTGGGTAGTCGTTGATATTCCGGCAAACATAAATGAATTGGTTACCAATGCCGGAACTAAAAACCTTGTTCCAAAAGGTGCCATTCAAAGTATTACAGATTACGGAATCAAAGGATTTGGAGGCCCTTGCCCGCCGGTTGGTCACGGATTTCATCAATATATAATTACGGTTTATGCATTAAAAACAGATAAACTGGGAACTGATGAAAATACAAATCCAGCCGTAGTTGGTTTTAATCTTTGGAACCAAACTTTAGCAAAAGCAAGTATCGTAGCGTATTACAAACGATAAAAATCAAATTTATAATATCAGAATTTCGAGTCTTGAATTCAACCCCGTTAAAGCAGGATAGTTTTTATAATTATCCTGCTTTTATTTGTTACAGAAATATATTTTTCAAAAAAAAGAGAACTAAAATTTTTTTCTTAAACAACAATCCTATATTTTTACGCAACCGATTGCAATTATTGTTTTGTTTGGAATAATGCATTTTTTGAATTAAATTTTTATCAATAAGTAATATTCAAAAGCAAAACGTTGATGTTGTAAAAATGAAAGTTTTTAAGAATAAACTAATTAGTAAATGACTTCAGTAAGATTTGTTTTTCTGTTTATTTCTATTTCCTTTTCTGCTATAGCACAAAAGGATTATAAGCTATGGCTTCAATATGACAGAATAACAAATTCAACAATTGCTTCAGAATATAAAAACAATATTCAGGGAATCGTTTCTTTAGAAAAATCCGAAACTTCGCAAATTTCTCTAAAAGAATTAGAAAATGGAATTACTGCAATGCTGGGAAATAAACCAGAAATTAAATCAGAAATAAAAGGAGAAAATAATTTGATTATTGGTTCTCAAAATTCCTTAAATCCAGATTTACAAAAAGCTTTACAAACAGATTTCGATAAAATAAACAACGAAGGTTTTATCATTAAATTAATCCGTTTTAAAAATAAAAAACAGCTGATCATTTCAGGAAAAAATGATGTAGCAGTTTTGTACGGAGTTTTTAATTTTTTAAGATTGATGCAGACCAATAAATCAATCCAAAACTTACTCATTACCGATTCTCCAAAAACAAATATTCGAATCTTAAATCATTGGGATAATCTCGACCGAACTGTTGAACGCGGCTATGCAGGTTTCTCTTTATGGAATTGGCAGAAATTGCCTGATTTTATCGATCAAAGATATATTGATTACGCCAGAGCAAATGCCTCAATCGGAATCAATGGAACAGTTTTAACCAATGTAAATGCAAATGCTTTAATCCTTACACCACAATATTTAGAAAAAGTTGAAGCTCTCGCAAATGTTTTTAGACCCTATGGAATAAAAGTTTATTTAACAGCAAGATTTTCAGCACCAATCGAAATTGGAAACCTAAAAACTGCCGATCCAAAAGATCCCGAAGTAGTTGATTGGTGGAAAAATAAAGCCAAAGAAATTTACAAACGAATTCCAGATTTTGGAGGATTTTTAGTGAAAGCCAATTCAGAAGGTCAGCCCGGCCCGCAAAATTACGGAAGAGATCACGTCGACGGAGCTAATATGCTGGCAGATGCAGTTGCACCGTTTGGAGGCGTAATTATGTGGAGAGCCTTTGTGTATTCAGAACACGACGCAAATGATCGGGCAAAACAAGCTTACGCCGAGTTTCAGCCATACGATGGAAAATTTAAAGAAAATGTAATTATTCAGGTAAAAAATGGGGCGATCGATTTTCAGCCCAGAGAACCGTTTCATCCGTTATTTGGGGCCATGCAAAAAACACCTTTAATGATGGAATTTCAAATCACGCAGGAATATTTAGGATTCAGTACGCATTTGGTTTTTCTGCCAAAATTATTTCAGGAGGTTTTAGAATCAGATACCTATCAAAAAGGAAAAGGTTCAACCGTTGCCAAAGTTATTGATGGCACTTTATACCAAAACAAACTAACCGGAATTGCTGGTGTTGCCAATATCGGGAATGATTTAAACTGGACAGGGCATCCTTTTGCGCAAGCGAATTGGTATGGTTTCGGAAGACTGGCGTGGAATCCGTATTTAGATTCAGAAACCATTGCTGACGAATGGTTAAGATGTACATTTTCAAACAACGAAAATTTTATAAAACCAGTTGCAACTATGATGATCGAATCGCGTGAAGCCGTTGTTAATTATATGACACCGCTTGGTTTACACCATATTATGGATACAGGACATCATTACGGGCCAGGGCCGTGGGTTTCTAATTTATCACGTCCAGAATGGAATCCGACTTATTATCATAAAGCTGACAAAAACGGAATTGGTTTTGACAGATCAAAGTCGGGAACAAATGCCACTTCGCAATATGCTCCGGAAATAGAAAAACTTTTTGATAATCTAGAAACCTGCCCAGAAAAAGATTTATTATGGTTCCACCACGTTTCATGGGATTATAAACTAAAAAACGGAGAAACACTTTGGAATGGTTTAGCATTGAAATATCAAGAAGGCGTAAATCAAGTCAAAGCAATGCAGAATGTTTGGAATCAGACAGAAAAGTATGTTGATAGCGAACGTTTTAATGAAGTAAAAATGTTATTAGAAATTCAGCAGAAAGAAGCAAAATGGTGGCGAGATGCCTGCTTATTATATTTTCAGCAATTTTCAGGAAAAGAATTTCCTGCAGGAGTTGAAAAACCAACACAAACTTTAGAGTATTTTAAATCATTAAAATTTCCATTTGCACCGGGGAATGGATAAAATTAGAACACAGATGACACGGATTCGCTATCGCGAAGACACGGAAAAAAGACGGATTTTTTTTCAACAAAAAAATAAAAAAAACCGTGTAAATCAGCGTTTTCGCGATAGCGAATCCGTTTAATCCGTGTGCCAAATACCAAGCAGCAAGTACCAAAAATATATTTTAAAAATTATGAATAAAAAAACAGCAATAGTAACCGGAGGAAACTCAGGTTTAGGATTTGCAACCGCAAAGAAATTATGTGACAACGGAATCACAACCTACATTATTGGAAGAACAAAAGAAAAAACAGAAGAAGCCTGCAAAGAAATTGGCGAAAATGCAATTCCGGTACTATTTGATTTAAATGATTTGAAAGGAATTCCAGCCATGATTGAAAACATTACCAAAAATGGCCCAATTGATATTTTGGTAAACAATGCTGGAATCAATATGAAAAAGGAATTTACAGATGTAACCGATGAAGATTTTTTATCAATAATTCATACCAATCTATTAAGTGTTTTCGCTGTAAGCAGAGAAGTGGTTAAAAATATGAAAGAAAATGGAGGAGGAAGTATCATCAACATCAGTTCGATGGCATCACAATACGGAATTCCAAAAGTAATTGCGTATTCATCAAGCAAAGGTGCGATCGAATCCATGACGCGTGCAATGGCGGTAGAATTGGCTCAGTTTGGCATTCGTGTAAACTGTATTGCACCGGGATTTATCAAAACCAAAATGTCATCAACAGCCTTGGACAATGATCCTGAAAGAAAAAATAAAGTACTGGGAAGAACACCAATGGGCTTTTTAGGAGAACCTTCGGACATTGCAGATGCCGTTTATTATTTCGCTTTAAGCGAATCAAAATATACAACAGGAACCGTTTTACCAGTTGATGGCGGAAACAGTATTGGGTTTTAATTGTGAAAATGCCACAAAGTCGCTAAGTCACAAAGTTCTATTTTAAAAAACTTTGTGACTTAGCGCCTTCGTGGCACAAAAAATAGTCAGTATGATAAAAATGCAGCAAACCATGCGATGGTTCGGGCCAAATGACAAAGTAAGTTTGATAGACATCAAACAAGCCGGAGCAACAGGAATTGTAACCGCTTTGCATCAAATTCCGGTTGGTGATGTCTGGACAATTGCTGATATCAAAGAAAGACAGGAAATTATTCGAAATTACGGATTAGAATGGACTGTGGTTGAAAGTCTCCCAGTTCACGAAGAAATAAAAAGAGCCTCAGGAAATTATCTGCAATACATTGAAAATTACAAAATCAGTTTGCGAAACCTGGCAGAATGCGGGATCAAAATCATAACCTACAATTTCATGCCGATTCTGGATTGGGTACGCACGAATCATAATTTTATTAACGAAGACGGAAGCAAAGCACTGTTGTACAATCAGGATGCTTTTACCTATTTTGATGTTTTTCTTTTAAAAAGACCAAACGCCGAAAAGGATTATTCTGAAGTTCAAAAACAAAACGCACTGCATTTTGGAAACAAACTTTCAGAATCAGAAAAAGCATTATTGTTTAAAAATGTTCTATTAGGATTGCCAGGAAGTACGATCAACTTTACGGCAGAACAGATTTTGTCTTTATTAAATAATTACGCCAATATTGATAACGAAAAACTAAGAGAAAATCTCATTTATTTTTTATCAGAAGTTGCTCCGGTCGCAGAAGAAACAGGTTCAAAATTAGCAATTCATCCAGACGATCCGCCGTTTTCGGTTTTAGGACTTCCGAGAATTGTTTCAACAGAAGCTGATTTAAAAGCCATTTTTAATGCCGTTCCATCAACATCAAACGGATTGTGCTATTGTACAGGTTCATTAAGTGCCGACCCGAAAAATAATCTGGAGAAAATAATAGACGATTTTGGAGACCGAATTCACTTTTTGCACCTTCGAAATACCATCCGCGAAAGCGAAACTATTTTTAGGGAATCAGAACATTTAAATGGTGATGTTAATATGGAAGTTATGGTAGAGAAATTATTATTGTTAATGAACAAAACAAAAATAAGTCTGCCAATGCGCCCCGATCATGGTTTCCTGCATTCGGTTGATGAAGCGACAGAAACGTATCCGGGATATTCATTGACAGGAAGATTAAAAGGTCTTGCTGAGTTACGGGGACTAGAAATGGGAATTGCTTTTAAATTGAATTTGTAATTATTCTAAAAAATGCAAAAGTGTTTAGTGCCGAAAATTTCTCGCAAAGACGCTAAGTCGCAAAGTTTTATTATAAAGGCTTAAAAAGGAAGAAACTTGGCGACTTAGCGTCTTTGCAAGATTAAAAAGAATAGATTAAATGAAAAACTTTGACTTTGTTCTATGTGTTTAAAAATCAAACTATCGCATCTGATTTTATCGCTTTTCCTCATCGGATTAAGTACAAAATCGTATGCCATAAATCCAGAGAAATACATAGTAAATCAGGCTTCCGCCGAAAACTTTCCTTTGGTTTCAAAAGGAAAAACAGCTTCCATTTTAGTAAGTTCAACTGATTTTTCAGGCGTTTTAAAAGTTGCAGGATATTTAGAAAATGACATTTTTCAGGTTTCAGATTTGCATCCAAAAAGAATCAATAAAATTTCTGAAGCAGAAGATTTTGTGGTTATTATTGGAACTTTAGGAAAAAGTGAAATTATCGATCAATTGGCGAAAGAAGGTAAAATTAACGCAAACGAACTTCGTGGAAAATGGGAAAAATTCACCACTCAAATTATCGAAAATCCTTTTAAAGGAATCAAAAAAGCATTGGTAATTGCAGGTTCAGACAAAAGAGGAACGATTTACGGAATCTACGATTTATCGAATCAAATAGGCGTTTCACCTTGGTATTTTTGGGCGGATGTTCCAGTGAAAAAACAATCAGAATTGCATGTTTTGCCCGGAATTCATTCGCAGGGAGAACCAAAAGTAAAATATAGAGGAATTTTTATAAATGACGAAGCTCCAGCTTTATCTGGCTGGGCATTTGAGAAATTTGGCGGATTTAATTCGAAATTCTACGATAAAGTTTTTGAATTGATTCTGCGAATGAAAGGCAATTATTTATGGCCGGCAATGTGGGGCAGAATGTTTTATGTAGAAGATGCGCAGAATGCTGTTTTGGCAAACGAATACGGAATCGTAATGGGAACTTCGCACCACGAACCGTTAGCAAGAGCGCATGCCGAATGGGGAAAAGCAAACGGAAAATGGGATTTTAATACCAATTCAGAAGCTTTGATTAAGTTTTGGAAAGACGGTATTAAAAGAATGGGAAACAAAGAAACCATTGTAACCGTTGGAATGCGAGGCGACGGCGACGAGCCGATGACAGAAGGAACGGCAATTGGTTTATTAGAAAATATCGTAAAAACGCAAAGAAATATTATTGTAGAAGTAACGAAAAAGCTTGCTGAAGAAACGCCACAAATGTGGGCGCTTTACAAAGAAGTTCAGGATTATTACGACAAAGGAATGACGGTTCCCGATGATATTACGCTTTTACTTTGCGATGATAACTGGGGAAATATTCGCAAATTGCCGGAACTCGATTCAAAACCAAGAAAAGGCGGTTACGGAATTTACTATCATTACGATTATGTAGGCGGACCAAGAAATTATAAATGGATAAACACAAACCAAATTGAACGAGTTTGGGAACAAATGGATTTAGCGTATCAATACGGCGTTGATAAAATATGGATTGTAAATGTGGGCGACATTAAACCAATGGAATTTCCAATAGAATTTTTCTTAGATATGGCATGGAATCCAGAAAAGTTTAATGCCGGAAATTTAGATCAATATTATGTGAATTGGGCAAAAGAAAATTTTGGAGATCAAAGCACAACTGATATAGCCGAGATTTTAAAATTATATACTAAATATAATTCCAGAAGAAAACCTGAATTGCTAGATTCAAAAACCTACAGCATCACCAATTATAATGAAGCAGATCGAGTTGTTGCAGACTATCAAAGATTAGTTGAAAAAGCCAATTCAATCAACGAAAATTTGAAACCGGAATATAAAGATGCTTTTTATCAATTGGTTTTGTTTCCTGTTTTGGCGAGTGCCAATTTAAATGAATTGTATGTTGCGGCGGCTAAAAATCAGTTGTATGCAAGTCAGGGAAATGCTATTGCAAATGTGTATGCTGAAAAAGTAAAAGAATTATTTAAAAAAGACAGTCTGCTGACGAATTATTACCATATCAAATTAGCCAACGGAAAATGGAATCATATGATGTCGCAAACACATATTGGTTATGATAATTGGCAGCAGCGGGATAAAAATGTAATTCCGAAAACAAAAACAATTGAGGTAACAAAGATTGTTGCTGTCGATTTTCCAAAGGCTGAAACATCGATTAATAAAAATAGAGATTTAGATCATGTTTGTGGTTTTGTTGAGGACAACGGTTACATTTCAATAGAAAGTAAAAATTATTCTAAAGCGATAAATTCGGATGCAGTAAAATGGACCATAATTCCAAATCTTGGTAAAACAGAATCAGGTGTTACGATCAAACCTTCGAATATTAAACCGATTGAAGTTTCGGAAAATTCACCAAGATTAGAATATGACGTTCATTTTTTCAGTAAAGGAAAGATAAAAGTAAATGCCTATTTTTCGCCAACAATCAATTTTAAAATCGGAGATGGCCTGAAATACGGAATTGGTTTTGATGATGAAAAACCACAAATTATGAACCTCAACGCAGATTCTTCAGAGAAAGCCTGGGCTGAATCTGTTGCGAACAATATCAAAATAATAACCTCGACGCATCAAATCGAAAATTCAGGAAATCATGTTTTGAAAATTTATGCCGTTGATCCGGCTTTAGTACTCCAAAAAATTGTAATTGAGATGGAAGAAGGAAAAGTTTTGGAGTCGTATTTGGGGCCGCCGGAGAGTTTTAGAAAAGAGTAATAACGTTCTGTTTGTTATTCCGAGGAACGAAGGAATCGCATTAGAAACTCTACAAAGATTGGTGATTTTCATTGCGTATTTAGACCTGACAGGTTTTAAAAACCTGTCAGGTCTCCGTTGAGAAAAAACTATTAACTATTAAACCAAAAATATATGAAATTTATTAAACCTTATTTGTTTGCCGTCACGACTTTGCTGACTGTAAGCTGTACATCACAGAAAGAAACTACTTCATTAAAAGATGTTTACAAAAACGACTTTTATATCGGTACAGCTTTAAGTGCAGATCAAATTGAAGAAAAAGATGCAAAAGTAGATTCATTAATTAAGAAGGAATTTAATGCAATCACGCCGGAAAATATCATGAAATCGATGTTCATGCATCCGCAAAAAGATAAATACGATTTTGCTTTATCGGATAAATTTGTGACTTATGGAGAGAAGAATAAAATGTTTATTCATGGGCATACTTTGATATGGCACAGTCAATTAGCGCCCTGGATGGAAAAAATAGCGGATAGTACAGAAATGAAAGCTTTTATGAAAGATCATATTACAACGATTGTTTCAAAATATAAAGGCAGAATCAATTCGTGGGATGTGGTAAACGAAGCTTTAAACGATGATGGAACTTTGCGACAATCTGTTTTTTTGAAAACGCTTGGCGAAAAATACCTTGTTGATGCTTTTAAACTGGCAGAAAAAGCCGACCCAAAAGCAGAATTGTATTACAACGATTATAATATCGAAGAACCAGCAAAAAGAGCCGGAGCAATTGCTTTAATCAAAAAAATAAAAGCAGCAGGAGGAAAGGTTGACGGTGTTGGTATTCAGGGGCATTGGAGATTGCAGAGCCCGTCGATTGAAGAAATTGAAAAAAGTATCTTAGAATATTCGGCATTAGGAATTAAAGTTGCTTTTACAGAATTGGATATTACTGTGCTGCCAAATCCGTGGGATTTAAAAGGTGCCGATGTAAATCAGAAATTTGAAGGAAGTGCGAAAATGAATCCATATCCTAAATCATTGCCGGATTCAGTTCAGACGCAACTGGCAGAACGTTACGCATCGATTTTTAAACTATTTTTAAAGCATAAAGACAAAATCAGTCGTGTTACTTTTTGGGGCGTTTATGACGGACAATCATGGTTAAATGACTGGCCGATAAAAGGAAGAACCAATTATCCGCTTCCTTTTGATGCAGCTTTAAAGCATAAACAAGCTTACGATAGCATTTTAAAGTTGAAGAAAACGGAAGAATAATGAGTTAAAATGGCTTTGAATTAAAATATTATTAACAATCGGTTGTTTTAAAAAATATTCTTGAAATAAAGTAAAGTAAATTTGCGTAATATGTTTTTTTGTATAATTTTACACAACCGATTGTTTTAATCACAATTCGTTTTCCTGCAAGGTTTTCAAAACCTTGTAGGTATATTTGAGAGGGGTATTATAAAACAATTTAAACCTACAAGGTTTTGAAAACCTTGCAGGAACTAACTAACCACAAACCACAAAATGAATAACATTTCACAAAAATTATCCATCAAAGAAAAAATTGGATACAGCTTAGGAGACTTGGCTGCTAATTTAGTTTTTCAAACTTTGATGACCTATCTGGCTTATTTCTACACCGATATTTACGGATTATCGCCAACCGATTCTTCTATTATCATGTTGATTGTGGGTTTAGTTGCGGCTTTTATTTTTAATCCTATTATTGGGGTTTTAGCAGATAGAACCAGTACCAAATGGGGAAAATTCAGACCGTGGATTTTGGCAACTGCAATTCCGCTTGGCGTGGTTGCTTTATTGGCGTTTTCAACTCCTGATTTCTCTTATAAAGGAAAAGTTATTTATGCCGTTGTAACCTATACTTTATTATTGCTTTTTTATGCAGGAAATAATCTGCCGTATTCTGCTTTAAGCGGTGTAATTACAGGCGATATGTCCGAAAGAAACAGTATGTCATCGTATCGTTTTGTGGCAGTTATGTTTGCGCAGTTTTTTGTTCAGGTTTTTATGCTCGGCATTATAAAAAGTGCGGGAAATGGAGACAAAGCAATTGGTATCGAAAAAGTAATGACAGTTTTGGCTATCATTGGAACTATCATGCTTTTAATCACATTTTTGACGACAAAAGAAAGAATCATTCCGAAGCCGGAACAAAAATCAAGTGTAAAAGAAGATTTAAGCGATTTGGTCAAAAACAGACCGTGGATAATTATGCTTTCGCTTACGACTTTGGTTTTTATTACGCTGGCAATGAAAGGTGGTTCGTATGTGTATTATTTTGAAAACTATGTAGATAAAGAACAATTGGCGATTTTTATTCAACCGATTTTAGATACTTTATCAAATATAGGTTTGAATCATTTTGGAAATGATCCTGTTTCAGCCGGATTCGGATTATTTAATGCGGGAGGAATTATCTTTATGATTGTGGGAATTACATTGTCTAAAAACCTGGCCGATAAATACGGAAAACGAAATATTTTCGGATTGTTTTTATTCATTTCGACATTGTTTATTATCGCTTTTTATTTCTTCCCGTCAACTTCGATAAGCTTCATGTTTTTCTCTCAAATCTTACACGGGTTTTTCTACGGAATCACAATCCCGATTCTTTGGGCGATGATTGCCGATGTTGCAGATTATTCGGAATGGTTAAATAACCGCCGCGCTACAGCCATTATTTTCTCTGCCATGATGGTAGGTTTAAAAGCCGGATTAAGTATTGGAGGCGCATTAACAACATTATTTTTAGGATATTTTCATTACACGCCAAATTCTTCCGTACAGACAGAAACTGCAATAAACGGAATCAAATTATTGGTCAGCATTTTTCCTGCAATTCCATTTTTAATTGGAGCCGGATTATTGTTTTTCTATAAAATCAATAAACAAATGGAAGTGCAGATCGAAACCGAATTAAAAGAAAGAAGAACTTAATTATTTAAAACCAAGATATTACTATGCCTGAAGATAGCATTGAACAAATTAATTTCGAGGAAATTAATGAACTGGCGATTTCAAAGCCTTTAGTTTCTCACATTTATACGGCCGATCCGTCGGCGCATGTATTTAATGGTAAAATTTATATTTATCCGTCACATGATATCGATGCCGGAATTCCGTTTAACGATAACGGAGATCATTTCGGGATGGAAGATTACCACGTTTTTTCGATGGAAAGTATTTCATCAAAGGCCGTTGATAATGGCGTTGCATTGCACGTAAAAGATGTTGCCTGGGCCGAAAAACAAATGTGGGCTCCAGACGCAGCACAGAAAAATGGAAAGTATTATTTGTATTTCCCTGCCAAACGTGCTAATGGGATTTTCCAGATTGGAGTTGCCGTTGGAGATTCTCCTGCAGGACCTTTCAAGTCGGAGCCAGATGCGATAAAAGGAAGTTACAGTATTGATCCGGCAGTTTTTGAAGATGAAGATGGTAAACATTATATTTATTTTGGCGGAATCTGGGGCGGACAGCTGCAGAAATACAGAAATAATAAATACGATCAAGAGAATGAAGAACCTTCTGGAAACGAACCTGCTTTAGGGCCAATTGTAGCTTTACTTCGAGATGATATGCTGGAGTTTGCAGAAGATCCAAAAGAGATTAAAATTCTGGATGAAAACGGAGAAATGCTGCTGGCTGGAGATAATGCCCGTCGTTTTTTTGAAGCTTCGTGGGTTCATAAATACAGCGGAAAATATTATTTCTCGTATTCAACAGGAGATACACATTTTATTTGTTATGCAATTGGTGACAATCCGTATGGGCCGTTTACGTATCAGGGAAGAATTTTGAATCCGGTTGTGGGCTGGACTTCGCATCATTCTATTTGTGAGGTTGAAAACGAATGGTATTTGTTTTATCACGATTCGAGTTTGTCAAAAGGCGTAACACATTTAAGAAGTATGAAAGTAACTAAAATCGATTATCTGGAAGATGGTTCGATTGTTACGATTGATCCGTATGGGATAAGAAGATTGATAGATTAAAAAAATTTCATAAAAAATACAATCGGTTGTGTTGATTTTGCTGTTCCTTGTAAGGTTGGTTTGCGTGAGGGATAGAAGTGGAAAGCCCGCAGCCTGACGAAGGAAGTGCGAGGACTTGAAACGGATAGCCCGACCCGGAGGGGCACGCCCAAAGTATTATTTTGAATGGAATAAAAAGATAACAATTTTTAATGTAAAAGTATTTTTTTATAAAAGACAATTAATTACTTTAGCAAACCATAACAGAACGGAACAGAACGGTATGCTAAACGAAGAACAAGAGAAATTTGTATTTGCTATAAATCATGAAAGTGATATCCCGAAATACCAGCAATTGGTAGACGGAATAACAAATGCAATTGCTGAAAATATATTGCAAAAGGGAGATTTACTTCCTTCGGTAAATAGTATTTGCAAGACAAATCAGTTGTCGAGAGATACGGTTTTTAAGGCTTATACGATTTTAAAAGATCAGAATACGATTGAATCTGTACCTAATAAAGGATATTATGTTTCGGGTGAAACAAGAAAAGTGCTTTTGGTTTTAGACACTTTTAAGGCATATAAAGAGGTTTTGTACCATTCGTTTGTCAATAATCTGCCGGATAATGTGATTACTGATGTGCAGTTTCATCATTATAATATTGATGTTTTTAAAACAATCATTAATAACGGAATCGGGAAGTATTACAAATATGTGGTGATGAATTTTGATCACAAGGAAATTGCTCCGGCTTTGTCGGCAATTTCAAAAGACAAACTGCTTTTGATAGACTGGAATATTCAGGCAGATAAAAGTAATAATTATGTTTTTCAGGATTTTGGAAAAGCTTTTTATGAGTCTTTGACAGAAGTGGCTGATTTGTTTAAAAAGTATAAAAAGATACAATTTGTGTATCCGGATTTTACCAATCACCCGAAGGAAACGGTTGATTTTTTTAAGAAATTCTGTGCTGATTTTAGTTTTGAATATGAGATTGTAACAGATCCTAAAAAGTTCAATATCGAAAAAGGAATGGCTTATATCAGTGTAAGCGACAGGATTTTGGGATACTTTTTAGAGCAGTGTAAAGAAAAAGATTTTGAACCCGGAAAAGACGTTGGTTTTTTGTCGTATAACGAAACGCCAATGAAGAAATTTATTTATAAAGGAATTTCAGTTGTTTCAACTGATTTTAAGGAATTAGGAACCAAAGCAGCGGCATTTATTACGCATGACGAAGAAACGAAATGTTATGTGCCGACAAATTTAATAATAAGAGAATCATTGTAGTATGTATTATATCGGATATGATATTGGAAGTTCTTCAGTCAAGGCAGCCTTGGTAGAAGCAGAAACGGGTAAAAAAGTAATCGTTTTGAATGAACCGCAGAACGAAATGGAAATCTTGTCGATTCACCCGGATTGGGCAGAGCAGGATCCTGAAATTTGGTGGCAGCACATTTGCACGGCAACCAAAAGGGCGATTCGTGAAGCTAATATTGATGCATCGAAAATTCAGGGAATTGGTATTTCGTACCAAATGCACGGATTGGTGATTGTGGATAAAGGCGGAAATGCACTTCGAAATTCAATTATTTGGTGCGACAGTCGTGCGGTTGAAATTGGTAATACCGCTTTCGCCGAAATTGGAGAACAAAAATGTATGGAACATTTACTGAATTCTCCGGGGAATTTTACGGCTTCTAAACTAAAATGGGTGAAAGAAAACGAGCCTGAAGTTTACAATAAAATTGATAAATACATGCTTCCGGGAGATTATATCGCTTTGAAATTAACAGGCGAAGTAACGACAACTAAAAATGGTTTGTCTGAAGGAATGCTTTGGGATTATAAAGAAAATAAAGTAGCCGATTGGCTTTTAGATTACTACGGAATCGATAAATCATTGACGCCAAAAATCGTAGAGAATTTCACGAATCAGGGCGTTGTTACAGAACAAGCTTCGGCGGTATCTGGTCTTCCGGCCGGAATTCCGATTGTGTACAGAGCGGGAGATCAGCCAAATAATGCTTTGGCTTTAAATGTTTTGAATCCGGGAGAAGTCGCGGCAACGGGCGGAACTTCGGGCGTATTTTATGCCGTAAGCGAAATGTCTTCTGGAAAAAGTACGAGAGTAAACAATTTCGTTCACGTAAACTACGAATTGGAAACGCCGAGAGTTGGTAAACTTTTAAATATTAACGGAGCAGGAATTCAGTACAGATGGCTTCGTAATAATATGGGCAACGAAAGTTATGAAGCAATGAACGAAAAAGCTTCTAATATTGAGGTTGGATCTGAAGGCGTGGTCGTGATTCCGTTTGGAAATGGCGCTGAACGTATGTTCAACAATAAAAACATTGGAACTCATTTTTTAAACCTCAACTTAAATATTCATAACAGCGCGCATTTGTTTAGAGCTTCTCTTGAAGGAATTGCTTTTTCGTTTGTATACGGAATGGAATGTTTAAAGGATGATAATGCGACAATTAATGTGATTAGAGCCGGAAATGATAATCTTTTCCGTTCGGAGATTTTTTCCAATACGGTGGCGACTTTAATTGGTCACGAAATTGAAATTTATAATACAACCGGAGCAGTTGGTGCGGCAAGAGCAGTTGGTTTAAAAGATGGTGATTACAGCAAATTTGGTGCTAATGTTAGTGACAACGATCATGTAATGACGTTTTTACCACTGCACAACGCAGCTCCTTACGAAACGGCTTATAAAAAATGGAAACAAGAATTAGAATTAATATTAACAACTAAATAAAAGAACAAATGATAGTTTTAGGAGATAAAGAATACTACAAAGGTATTGGCCAAATAAAATTTGAAGGAAAAGAATCTGATAATCCGTTGGCATTTAAATATTACAATCCAGATCAAGTTGTAGCTGGAAAAACAATGCGTGAGCATTTTAGATTTGCAATTGCATACTGGCATACATTCTGCGGACAAGGAAGCGATCCATTCGGACCAGGAACGCAGCAATTTGCATGGGATCAATCTTCAGATCCGTATCAGGCGGCAAAAGATAAGGCAGATGCTGCTTTTGAATTTATCAGCAAAATGGGATTTGATTATTTCTGTTTCCACGATTATGATTTAATTGCTGAAGGAGCAACTTTCGCAGAATCAGAAAAACGTTTAGCATTCATTACAGATTACTTAAAACAGAAAAAAGCAGAGTCTGGAATTAAATTGCTTTGGGGAACTTCAAACTGTTTCTCAAATCCAAGATTCATGAACGGAGCGGCTACAAATCCTGATTTTAATGTAGTAGCAAGAGCCGGAGGTCAAGTAAAATTAGCGCTTGATGCAACGATTGCTTTAGGCGGAGAAAACTACGTATTCTGGGGTGGTAGAGAAGGTTACATGTCTTTATTAAATACAGATATGGGAAGAGAATTAGACCATATGGCACAATTCCTTGCAATGTCTAGAGATTACGCAAGAGCGCAAGGTTTCAAAGGAACTTTCTTTATTGAGCCAAAACCAATGGAACCGTCAAAACACCAATACGATTTTGACTCGGCAACAGCAATTGGATTCTTAAAAGAATACGGTTTAGATAAAGATTTCAAAATTAATATCGAGGTAAACCACGCTACATTGGCACAACACACTTTCCAACACGAGTTAGAAGTTGCGGCAAAAGCTGGAATGTTAGGAAGCATCGATGCAAACAGAGGAGATTACCAAAACGGTTGGGATACAGACCAATTCCCTAATAACATTCAGGAAACTACTGAAGCTATGTTGGTTTTCTTAAAAGCTGGCGGATTACAAGGCGGTGGAGTTAATTTTGATGCTAAAATCAGAAGAAATTCTACAGATTTAGAAGATGTTTTCTTAGCGCATATTGGCGGTGCTGATACTTTTGCAAGAGCTTTATTGACGGCTGATAAAATTATCACTTCTTCTCCTTACGAAAAATTAAGAACAGAAAGATACAGCTCTTTTGATGCTGGAAAAGGTAAAGATTTCGAAAACGGAAAATTAAACCTTAAAGATTTATATGATATCGCAAACCAAAACGGAGAGTTAACACTTCAAAGTGGTAAACAGGAATTGTTTGAAAATATCATTAACCAATATATTTAATTGGTAAAATCCATGAAGTTAGACCTGACAGGTTTTTAAAACCTGTCAGGTCTCTATAAAGATCTATTAGTGAGAAACTATCTAAAGAAATACAATTAAATTTCAATGTGATAGCTGTAGAAAGTGCAAATTGTTCAACAGCTGTTTCTATGATTTTTTAGATACAAATAGAGAGAATGTGTATTAAGATTATGACTTGTTTTTGAGATTTAGATTGGAAGAAAATAGATTGAAGGTTTAGTTACTATTTTTTAATAATCAAAACGAAGAAATAGAGTCAGTTTGATAAAATTATTAAGTGAGTTATTTTTTTATTGAAGGTTTTTTGAAGAGCAGAATCGGTCGAAATGCACATTTTTTTCTCGCTAGATGTTAGACGCACTGCTGTGCGTCTCTACAAATTACACACAATCTTTGTCATTTCGACTGAAAGGAGAAATCGCACAAGAAACTCTGCAAAGATTGACGATTTTGCATGTCGAATTACTCGTGCGATTTCTCGTTCGAAATGACAAACTACACAATTACACTCCATTCAAATTGCAGACCACACAATAACCACGAACTTTAAACCAAAAAACTTATGAAATTTTTTATTGATACCGCTAATCTCGAAGACATTCGAGAAGCGCAATCTCTTGGTGTTCTCGACGGCGTAACCACCAATCCGTCTTTGATGGCAAAAGAAGGAATTACAGGAAAAGGAAATATCCTAAAACATTACTTAGACATTTGTAATATTGTCGATGGCGATGTTTCTGCTGAGGTAATTTCAACTGATTTTGACGGAATGATAAGAGAAGGAGAGGAGCTTGCCGCTTTACATCCGCAGATCGTGGTGAAGTTACCCATGATTGGCGACGGTATAAAAGCTTGTAAATATTTTTCTTCAAAAGGAATTAAAACAAATGTAACATTAGTATTTTCGGCAGGGCAGGCATTATTGGCTGCAAAAGCTGGAGCAACTTATGTTTCGCCATTTTTAGGAAGATTGGATGATGTTTCGACAGACGGAATGCATTTAATTGCTGAAATCAGGGAAATTTATGATAATTACGATTATCAAACGCAGATACTTTCTGCTTCAGTGCGACATACGATGCATATTGTAAATTGTGCTAAAGTTGGATCAGATATTATGACCGGACCGCTTTCGGCAATTAAAGGATTATTGAAACATCCGCTTACTGATATTGGTTTAAAACAGTTTGTTGAAGATGCTAAAAAAATGAATCTCTAAACCCTAAATACACAACGCAATGACTAAGCTCTTTTCTTCTTGAAAAGGGCTTTTTTTGTAACTTTTCAACAACCGATTGCCTTTTTGAACAGTTTTTAAATCAAATAATTTTAGAGATGCGCTTGTATTCAGCTTTTCTTTAGAATATTAAGTTAAAATTTCAATTATTCTGTACTTTTTATATTACTAAAACGATGTAGATGTATTGAAAATATCTTAAATCCTTCATTTTATGCTTTTTTTAATATTTTGAACAAAACAGTTTTTTATTCATAATCTTTTGAATGATTACGTTTATAAATATGAGTATAATTTAATTTTTTAGGATTATAAGTAAACTATGTGTTTTTTTAAGATACTATTTTTATAAAATTCTTAAATAAAATTAACGCAACCGATTGTGTGTTATTGTTTTTTATATATATTTGTTTTAATAATGGTTATGAGTTGTTTTTATTCTGAAAACAGCTTCTGCATCATTTCATAAAAAAAAACTAACTAAACCATACTATTAACTCATTAAACTAATTATTTATGACTAACCTTTTAATTACTAAAAGCAAATCAAAATACTTTAAAAATTTAGGGTACTTAATCCTGATGTTGGTATTTTCTGCTGCGGTAAATGCACAAACCACTGTGTCAGGAACAGTTTCTGATAGTAACGGACCAATACCGGGAGTAAACATTTTTGTAAAAGGAACTAAAATCAGTTCAGTTTCTAATTTTGACGGAACGTATACCATCAGCCCGGTTCCCGCAAATGCAACTTTATCCTTCAGCTTTATTGGTTATAAATCAAAAGACGTTGCGGTTGCTAACAAAAGCAAAGTAGATGTAACACTTGAAGAAGATGTAAGCAGCTTAAAAGAAGTTGTCGTGGTAGGTTACGGCACCATGAAAAGATCTGACTTAACAGGTTCTGTTTCATCAGTAACAAGTCAGGCAGTTACACAATCGGTAACAACATCAATCGAGCAGGTTTTACAAGGACGTGCGGCGGGTGTAAACGTACAGGCAAACAACGGTGCGCCGGGAGCAAGTTCTTCTATTCGTATTCGTGGTATCAGTTCGCTAACAGGATCAAATGAACCAATCTTTGTAATCGACGGTGTTATTATCGACAATACAACAAGTTCAGTAAACACGAATCCGCTTTCTATGATTAATCCATCAGATATTGTTTCGATGGATGTTTTAAAAGATGCTTCTGCAACTGCAATTTACGGTTCGAGAGCGGCAAACGGGGTTATTATTGTAACCACAAAACGCGGTAAAAAAGGCGATCTTACTTTAAACTTTGACAGTTATGTAGGATGGCAGGAAATTCCGAAACATTTGGATTTATTAAACCTTAGAGAATACGGAACATTAAAAAACACACGTTCGGACTTAGGAATTGTACAGCGTGATAATACCTTTATTCGTCCTGATTTATTGGGCGAAGGAACAGACTGGCAGAAAGAATTGTTCAACACCGCTTTAATGCAGAGTTACAATTTATCAGCTTCAGGAGGCTCAGAAAGTACAACTTACTCTTTAGGAATTGGTTATTTAGATCAGGAAGGTATAGCAATTGGTTCTTCATTTGACCGTTTCAATTTAAGAGGAGTTGTAGATTCTCAGGTAAAAAGCTTTTTAAAATTGGGAGTAAACTTTGCCCTGAGTCAATACAATCAAACCACAACGGTTACAGACGATGCTTTAATCATAACCGCTTTAAAACAAACGCCAAACGTTGCGGTTCGTAATGCTGATGGAAGTTTTGACGGCCCTGATACTACAGAATTCGTTCAAAATAATCCAATAGGTTTAGCTTCTATAAAAGACAATCACAATAAAAATTACGCTATTAGAGCTAATACGTATGCTGAAATTGGTTTTACAAAAGAACTTAAATTCAAAACACAATATTCGTTAGATTACGGATTTGCAAACAATTATACTTTTAATCCATCGTATACTTTTGGAGCATTGGTAAACGATGTGCGCGAAGGAACAAGAACAAAATCAAACAGTGCATTTTGGAGCTGGAACAATTTATTGACTTACAATAAAACTTTTGGCGCACATACCATTAATGCCATGTTAGGTCAGGAAATGCAGGAATCAAGCTGGGAAAACCTTTACGGATACCGTTCTGGTTACATCACAAACGGCGCTACAGATTTAAATGCCGGAGATGCTACAACAGCCAGAAACTCAAATGCAAGCAGTGTAAGTTCTATCAGCTCTTACTTCGGAAGATTGTTTTATTCTTTCAATGATAAATATTTACTGACTGCGACTTTAAGACGAGACGGATCTTCAAAATTTGCAGAAGAAAACCGTTGGGGATGGTTTCCGTCAGCAGCTTTGGCCTGGAAAATTTCAAATGAAAATTTCTTAAAAGAAAACAAAACCATCAACAATTTAAAATTGCGTTTAGGATGGGGAGCCGTTGGTAATCAAAGTGCGCCAAACTACGCTTATACTTCAATTTACGGATCTTCGGCAACAAACTGGGGAACTGGACAATTGGCAGGAAATACAGCAAATCCAGACATTAAATGGGAAACCACATATTCAAGCAACTTAGGTTTAGACCTTGGACTTTTTAACAACAGAGTAGAATTAGTTGCCGATGTGTATTACAAAAAAACAAACGACTTATTGCTTGAACTTCCATTGCCGGCTTACGTAGGAACAACGGGACAAGGGGCGACAAGACCGCCAACAGTAAATATTGGATCTCTTGAAAATAAAGGATTTGAGTTTAGTTTGAATACCATTAATATGGAGAGAAAAGATTTTATATGGAAATCGAATATTGTTTTCTCAATGAACAGAAGCAAGGTTTTGGCACTTAATACAGAATCTGGCGTATTAAATAAAAACATTCAACAAGGTTCTGATGTCACAACTGTTACCAGAACGGCGGTTGGAGAAGCAATTGGACAATTTTACGGTTACAAAGTGATTGGCCGATTTGAAAAAGCTACAGATTTCTATTATAAAGATAAAGACGGAGTGGTAAAACCAACGGCTTTGCCAGAAGGAATGGCGATTGGTGAAAACGGTGTTTGGATTGGAGATTATATTTTTGAAGATGTAAACAAAGACGGAATCATCAACGAAAAAGACCGCGATTACATCGGAAATCCGGCTCCAGATTTCACATTCGGTATCGGAAACACATTTTCTTTCCAGGGATTTGATATCAACATTTTGCTGACAGGTTCTTACGGAAATGATATCGTAAACTACCAAAGACGCTGGTTAGAAAATCCTCGTGAAAATACCAATTTATTGAAATCTTCTTTAGGATATGCGCAATTAGAATTAATCGATCCAAACGGGCCAAACGATTATCGTAATGTACAAATTGTGGGCGGAGATCCATATATGACCAGAATTGCGGCATCGTCTGCATCATCAGCATCAAACTACCGTTTCAGCAACCGATTTGTAGAAGATGGTTCTTATGTAAGAGTAAAAAATATTTCGATAGGATATAATCTTCCAAAGAAATTATATTCTAAATACGGAATCTCAAACATTAAGATATATTCTAACGCTCAAAACGTTTTAACCTTTACAAAATACAAAGGTTACGATCCAGAAGTGGGATCAATTAATCAGGATGCGCTTTTAAGTGGTATTGATAATGGACGTTATCCTTCGCCAATTATTACAACGCTTGGATTGAATGTTAATTTCTAAAATTTACAGACTATGAAAACAAAAAAAATATTTTACACGGTTCTTATGATCGCATTGCCATTTGTTTGGACTAGTTGTAGTGATCTTTTAGATGTTGAACCAGAAGATCAAATCACAAAAGAGAATTTTTATAAATCAGAATCAGATTTTCAATCGGCAACAGGCCCGCTTTACAACAGAGTCTGGTTTGACTTTAATGATAAATTCTATTACGGTTTAGGCGACGGACGTTCAGATAATTTGTACGCTCCATATTCTGATTACGTTTATCCGTTTACAGATTTATCTGAAACAGGATTAACAGGACCTTTAGTTTCGGCTTGGGGATCTTTATACAATGTTGTACAGCAATCAAATAACGTAATTATCGGAATTTCTGATAGTAAAGTAGACGAAAGCGTTAAAAACAAATATATCGCCGAAGCCCGTTTTATGAGAGGAACTGCCTATTGGTATTTAGCCTCTTTATGGGGAGATGTAATTATTTCTACAGACCCGAGAGAATTGGTTAAAAACCCAATCGTAAACAAAAATCCGTTAAAAGATGTTTATGAATTTGCGATTCGCGATTTAGAATTTGCGGCAAAATATCTGCCAGAAACGGCAGGACAAGCCGGGCGTTTAACAAAATACAGCGCATTCGGAATGTTATCTCGTGTTTACCTATCCTATTCGGGAGTTAGCGATAACCCAAACAGCGGAACAAGAAATCAGCAATATTTAGATTTAGCCAAAAAAGCTGCCGAAAAAGTAATCACCTCAGGTCCATATAGTTTAATGTCAAACTACGCCGATTTGTTTATGATTGATAACAACAACAATACCGAATCGATGTTTGCCTTACAATGGGTTCCAAACGGAGATTATGGAGTTATTAATACACATCAGGCTTATTTTGCTTTAGGTTCTGATATTACAGGAGATGATGCCGCTTGGGGATACTGGACAAGAGCTTCGAATGATGTTTTAAGAGAATACGAATCAAAAGACCTTCGCCGTAAAGCAACATGGATGGGCGATGATGATTTTTATCCGGAAATCAACAAATCAAACGGAGGTTATACAGTCGATCACGCAAAAGAATTCTTAACCGTAAAAAAAGGAGTTGTAGGTTCTACAAAAGACAATTCTAAAATTAGCCGTATGAACTCAGCCTTAAATACTTATATGCTGCGTTTAGGAGAAGTATATCTAAATTATGCCGAAGCCGCTTTAGGAAACAACGCTTCAACAGCAGATGCACTTGCTTTAGATGGCATAAACAAACTTCGTGTTCGTGCAGGTCTTGATCCAAAAACAACCTTGACTTATGCAGACATCATTCACGAAAGAAGAGTTGAACTTGCAATGGAAGGACAATATTGGTACGATTTAGTGAGACGCGCTTATTACAAACAGCAAGAAGTTATCAACTACGTAACGGCACAAAACCGCGGAACAATTGAGCCAATTCTTTACGATTCGGCAACAAATACCTTGTCTATAGATCCGGCAAGAAGCAGTAGTCCGCGTTCAATTGGCGTGATCGATGCTACAATTTTCCTTCTTCCTTATCCGGAATCAGAACTGGTTCAGAATCCGTTGTTGAGAGAAAATCCAGTTCCGTATCAATTTACAGAAGAAAAAATAACAGACTTGTTCTAGTATTTTGAAAAACAACAATCTAAAAAATATTAATATGAAATATATTTTAAATAAAAAATATTGGGCACCCATCGCACTGTTGGGAATTATGTTCTTTAGTACGCTATTTACTTCTTGTGATAATAACGATTCTGAAGGCGGAACCATAACCATATCAAAAGTTTTTCTGGAAGATGTAAATTCAACCGTTCCGGATAGAGAAGTGACTTTTGCCCGTTTAGGACAAGCTTTGCGTATACAAGGTTCTGGTTTTACAGGCTTAAAAAGAGTATACATCAACGGATATCAAACTTATTTTAATGTAGTTTTTGTTTCCGATAATTCAATGCTGATCAATGTTTCTGCAGATACCCCGATTCTAGAAGCAGATCCATCGGTAAGAAACACGATTCGATTTGTAAACGATAATAATGAAACCACATTTTCATTTGAAATTCGTTCAGGAAAACCAGCAATTACAAACATTTCAAACACAATGCCGAATGCAGGAGAAACCATTACCGTTTCAGGAACTGGTTTAACCGAAGTAAGCAAAGTAGTTTTTCCTGGAAATATCGAAGTATCAACAGGAATTACTTCAGATGAAGACGGTGAATTTTTTACAGTTCCAGTGCCAAATGGCGTTTCAGACAACGGAGGTTCATTATTCGTTCAAACTTCAAACGGAGGCGTTTATTCTCCGGCTTATTTTAACTGCAAAAGAAGCATTATTTTAGACTTTGATGGAAGAGGAACGCACAGTTTCTGGGGAACTCCTCCTGCCAACGGAATGATTTTAGCAACGGATATAGAATCGGCAGCTATAGGCTCAGGAAATGTTTCACAAGGCAAATATGTACCACATCGTCCGGCTCGTATTGCCTCTATTCCTGCAGCGACAGGAAGAGCAACAGAAACCTGGACAGCAGGAACAGGCGTAGACAACTGGAGAACACAATTAACTCCTTTTATTCCTGCAACCACACCGCTTGATAAAGTAGCATTTCAATTTGATATCTATGTACCAGACGCATGGAAAGATTCAGGATATTTAAAAATATGTACAATCAATAATTTCAATGCCGGAACATGGTCTGGCGGGGTTTACAACTACATTCCGTGGCTTGTTGATGGAAAATCAGTTGCTTTTCAAACTACAGGATGGATAACGATTACCATTCCGTTGAACAAATTTTATCAATGGTCGAAAGAACCTTTTACTTTTGAAGCTGTTTTAGCCTATCGTGAAGTTGCAACATATCAAAATTTTGGTATTTGGTTCGAAAATGCTGATGTAAAAATGAAAGATGTTCTGGGAACTGCAAGTGAAGTAGAATTTGCTTCAAAACCAACTTCAGTAAAAGTGTACACAGACAACTGGAGAATTGTATCATTAGATACTCCGGTTTACAATGATTTTGCTAACTAAAAAAAAACACCAAAATGAAATATAAATATATATTGCCAGTAATTGCCTCATCCTTAATGCTTCTGGCATCTTGTGATGATAATTTAATGGAATGGGAAAAAGATCCGGAGCATGGCGAGGTAACAGGAGCAGAACTTCCGCTGGCATTAGTAGAAAAAATAAGCCGATACGATAACCTTAAAACGTACACAGATTTTGTTTTAGGAAACGGAATTGGTGCCGATTTATACCTAACTGACGCAGCGTACCGCAAAATTGTAAACGACAACTTTGATGAGGTTACACCGGGTTATGAAATGAAACACGGCGCAATGGTAAACTCAAAAGGTGAAATTAATTTTACTAAAGTAGATGCCTTTATTGCCGAAACCAAAAAAGCTGGATTAACAGTTTTTGGTCATACTTTGGTTTGGCATTCCAACCAAAATGCAAGTTATTTAAATAGTATAATTGCGCCAACCGTAATTCCCGGTTCAAGCGGAACCAACACATTAGATGTTGCCGGTTTAAAAAACGGAACATTTACAAACTGGGCAAGAAATAATCCCGGAAAAGGAATTGCTATTGCACCAAATGAAGGACTTGCAACGGGTTCACAAGCTATTAAATTAGAATCAAGTGCGACATCTTCTGCACCATATAATCTGCAATTAACCTCTCCAAACGTATCCATTGTAAGTGGTCACAATTATGAGATTTCTTTCTATATAAAATCAGATGTAACAGGAAAAGGACGTATTTCTTTCAATGCTTCATTAACGAACCAATATCCGTACAAAGACTGGTTCAGCACAGGCGGATCCTGGACAGAAGCTTTTGCAACAACAACAGCATGGCAGCAGGTTAAAATTAAATTAGCTCCCGGAGATTTTGTTGGCGGAAGCACCAATTTCAAATTCAATATTGATTTGGGATATCTGCCAAATGTGACCTATTTAATTGATGTAAATACTATTGCAGTTGTAGATCTTGATGCTGCAGCCACAGTTACAAATTTAGTTGCCAATGGTAATTTTAATGCAGGTATCAGCGGATGGTCAAAATACAATGGAGCTAATGATGCTTTAAGCGCAGCAGGCGTGTCTGATGCATATGAAGGAAATGGAGCGATGAAAGTGGTAAACGCAACTTCGGATGCAGCAAATCAATGGAAAACACAAATTCATGCTGATTTTACTTCAACCTTAACATCTGGAAAAGCATATACAATTTCATTTATGATTCGTTCTGAAGCAGCTGGCTCTGTAAGATGTTCAACAACAGGAACAACGGCACATTATCAGGGAGATCAGGCAACATCACCAACATGGAAATTAATAGAATGGAAATTTACCGGAAACGGAACTGAAACAGGTTTAAACTTTGATTTAGGAGGAACTGCCGGAACTTATTACATAGACAATGTTTCAGTAACGGATGGATCATCTGGCGGAGGCCCAACAGCACCAATAACCATCAATAAAACCGATGCAGAAAAAACAAAAATCATTGGCGATGCTATGGCTGACTGGGTTTCTAAAATGATGACACACTACAAAACAAGCGTTTTTGCCTGGGATGTTGTAAATGAACCAATGAAAGAAGACGGAACATTAAGAACAGGAAATGAAGGCGATACCGCAGCCGATTTTTTCTCTTGGATTAAATATCTAGGAAAAGATTATGCTGTAACCGCATTCAAACTGGCGCGTCAATACGGAAACGCAACAGACAAACTTTTTATCAACGATTATAATTTAGAATCAAGATTAGACAAATGCGACGGATTGATTCAATATGTGGAATATATTGAAAGCCAAGGCGGAAAAGTTGACGGAATTGGAACGCAAATGCACATAGGTTTAAATACAGATAAAGATAAAATTGCCCAGATGTTCCAAAAACTGGCAGCGACAGGAAAATTGATTAAAATTTCTGAGCTTGATGTGAGATTAGGAACAAATGCTCCAACCGTTGCACAGCAGGCATCACAAGCCGAAATGTATCAATATGTGGTAGATATGTATAAAAAACATATTCCGGCAGCACAGCAATATGGTATTACAGTTTGGGGAGTTTCTGATAACTCAAAAGAACATGAATTTTGGCTTCCGGACGAAGCACCAAATCTTTGGGATGCAAATTACGTTCGTAAACACGCCTATAAAGGAACTGCTGATGGTCTTGCAGGAAAAGATGTAAGTAAAGACTTTTCAGGAGAGTTGGTTAAGTAAGTTAAGTGTAGTCTTAATCCATAATATGAATCTGAAAGGATTTGTATTATGGATTATTTGTTTTTAATTTAAAAAGAATCAAAATGTTTACGTTCCCAAAAAATACAATAGTTCTCCTGTTTTTTGCTTTTTTACAATTCGGATATGCTCAGGAAAAAATACCGCATCTTCAAAAAAAAGGAAATAAAACACAACTTATTGTCAACGACAAACCTTTCATTATTCGCGGCGGGGAATTAGGAAATTCTTCGGCAACAACTATGGAGAGTATGGAACCCATTTGGGAAAAACTGACAGACATGAACCTCAACACAGTTTTAACGCCAATTTATTGGGAATTAATCGAAAAGGAGGAAGGTAAATTTGATTTTTCGTTAGTAGATGATTTGATTGTAAGAGCCCGAAAAGAAAATCTAAAACTAGTATTTCTTTGGTTTGGATCTTGGAAAAACAGTATGTCAAGCCACGCACCGGAATGGGTAAAACTGAATCAGAAAAAATATCCAAGAATAAAAGATGATAAAAATAAAAGTCATGAAATTTTAACGCCTTTTAGCGAAGAAAACCTGCAAGCCGATTTAAAAGCTTTTCAGAAACTAATGTCACACATTAAAGATTTCGACCAAAAAGAAGAAACCGTCATTATGGTTCAGGTCGAAAACGAAATCGGAATGCTGCCAACGGCACGCGATTATCATCCGTTAGCCAATGAAGCATTTAAAAAAGAAGTTCCAAAAGAATTCATTCAATATTTACAGAAAAACAAAGAAAAACTAGTTCCTGAATTCTCGGCAGTCTGGAAGAAAAACGGATTTAAAACAACTGGAAACTGGGAAGAAATTTTCGGAAAAAACCTCCAAACCGATGAGATTTTCATGGCTTGGTATTTTTCAAAATTCACCAATACAATAGCTAAAGCCGGAAAAGATGCTTATCCAATCCCAATGTTTGTAAACGCAGCCTTAAATGCACCAGAAAAGAAACCGGGAGAATATCCAAGTGCCGGGCCTTTACCGCACCTAATGGACGTTTGGAAAGCAGCCGGAAACGCCATAGATTTTCTTTCACCAGACTTTTATAATCCGTCATTCAAACAATGGAATGATTTGTTTACAAGACAAAGCGATCCGTTATTTATTCCCGAACATCGTTTTGATGAAACCGCACCGTTTAAAGGTTTATATGCAATCGGACATTATGAAGCCATTGGTTTTTCGCCTTTCTCTATAGAGTCTGTAACCGATGCAAAAAAAGAACCGCTAGGCAAAATTTACGATTTAGTACAGCAGTTAACTCCAGTTATTGAAACCAATAAAGGTCAAGGAAAAATTGATGGAGTTCTATTAGACAAGGAAAATAATACACAAATAGCTAATCTAGGAAACTACGAATTTACCTTTAAACACGATTACACCCTAAATTGGTCCGAAGGCGCAAAAGCAGAAACCTGGCCAACAGCAAGCGCTATAATTATAGAAATCACACCCGATGAATTTTACATAGCAGGTTCTGGAATTGTAGTAACTTTTAAACCATTAAAAAATAAAACCGCAAACGCCGGAATACTAAAAACAGACCAGGGAAAATTTGAAAACGAAAAATGGAGAACCATCAGACATTTCAACGGAGACCAAACCCATCAAGGAAGACATTTGAGAATTTCAGTAGGCGATTATGAAATTCAAAAAATAAAACTATACATTTATGAGTAGTTTTTTTCTGTTTTTTTGCCACTAATTTCACTAATTTTCACGAATTATTTTTTTTAAGATTAAAAAATCTGCTAAATCTGCGTGAAAAATTTTTAGCCACAGATTAACACAGATTAAAATGATTTAAAATAATTAGTGTTCTCCGAGGGCAGAAAAAAATTAGTGAAAATTCGTGAAATTGCTTCGCCTGTTCGCTATCGCTCGGGTCGTGGCAAAAAAAATCAGCGTTAACCAGTATAATCCGTGTCATCAGTGGGCTAAAAAATAAACAAGACCAAATGAAAAAAATAATACTAGCAATACTTATAGTTTTCAATGCCAATGCTCAAATAAAACTCCCAAGACTAATAAGCGACGGAATGATATTACAGCGCGATACAAAAGTCAATATCTGGGGCTGGGCGTCGCCAAAAGAAAAAATAGAACTCGATTTCAATCACAAAACATACAAAACCATTACAGCCGAAAACGGAAAATGGCTAATTCAGCTTCCATCGCAAAAAGCAGGCGGACCATACGAAATGACTTTAAAAGCATCCAACACAATCACCCTGAAAAACATACTTTTTGGTGACGTTTGGGTTTGTTCCGGTCAATCGAATATGCAGCTGTCAATGGAACGGCTTAAATACAAATATCAGGACTATATTGCTAAAGCGGAGAATTCGAACATCAGACAATTTCTAGTTCCCAATCAATATTTTTTTGAAAGAGAAAATACCGATTTCTCTTCCGGAGAATGGATCGCAGCAAATCCAAACAGCGTTTTAAAATTCTCTGGAGTTGCCTATTTTTTCGCTTTAGAAATCTATGAAAAATACCAAATCCCAATTGGAATAATCAATTCCTCTTTAGGAGGTTCTCCCGCAGAAGCCTGGATCAGCGAAGAAAACATTAAAAAATTCCCCGATTATTATCAGGAATATTTAAAATTTAAAGATGGAAGCCTCGAAAAACAAATCGACGAAAACGACGATAAAGTAAGTTCAGACTGGGACAAATTATTAGACGAAACAGATCCCGGACTAAAAAATAAATGGGTAGCTGAAATCGATAATTCCGATTGGAAAACGATGAACGTTCCCGGTTACTGGGCAGACGGTGAACTCGGAAATATAAACGGTTCGGTTTGGTTCAAAAAAGAATTTACGCTGGGGAAAATAAAAGAAAATCAGGCGAAGATTATTTTAGGAAGAATTGTCGATGCCGATTCGGTTTTTGTAAACGGACATTTTGTTGGCACAACTTCCTATCAATATCCGCCAAGAATTTACTCTTTCAATTCCAATATTTTGAAAGAAGGAAAAAACGAAATTACCGTTCGAGTTATCAGTAATTCGGGTAAAGGAGGTTTTGTATTTGATAAACCGTATGAATTAATTAATGGCGACGAAACAATTGATTTAAAAGGAATCTGGAAATACAAATTAGGTGCAAAAATGTTACCACTTCCGGCACAAACTTTCGTCAGATTAAAGCCAGTCGGACTTTATAATGCTATGATTGCGCCGCTAAAAAATTATGACATAAAAGGCATTCTTTGGTATCAGGGAGAATCGAGTACCAAAAAACCAGCAGAATATCTTCCTTTAATGGAAACCTTAATTTCGAACTGGCGCTCTCAATGGAAACAGGAAAAGCTGCCTTTTTTATTCGTTCAGCTGACCAATTATATGGAAACAAAACCGGAACCAGTTGAAAGTAATTGGGCAGATTTAAGACAACAGCAGTTGAATACACTAAAAGTTCCAAATACCGCAATGGCCGTAACAATTGATGTAGGAGAGTGGAATGATATTCACCCTTTAAACAAATACGATGTAGGGAAAAGATTGTCGCTTCAGGCAAGAAAATTGGTTTATGGCGAGAAAAATTTAGTCGCTTCGGGACCGATTTTTAAATCAATAAAAAAAGAAGGCAACAAGTTAATTCTAAGTTTTTCAGATGTTGGAACAGGATTACAAATCAAAACCGGAAGTGAATTAAAAGAATTTGCAATTGCCGGAAATGATGGGAAATTCGTTTGGGCAAAAGCCATTATCGACGGCGATAAAGTTATCGTGAGTAATGATTCAATTGCAGATCCGGTAAAAGTAAGATATGCGTGGGCAGATAATCCGGCAGAAGCCAATTTATATAATAAAGAAAATTTGCCGGCTTCGCCTTTTGAAGCAGATATTAAATAATTTTTTTATAGCCATTTTATTCAATTGCCTCCTGCTTTAGCTGGAGGTATAAAAATCTGTAGTCAAAAAGGCTTTAGCCGAACTTCATAGTTTGGCTAAAGCCTTTTTTATGTTTCTATAAGTTAACCTCCAGCTAAAGCAGGAGGCAAATAATTTACACCCATTTTTTACTGTAGAGACGCACAGCAGTGCGTCTAACACAACGTAACCACAATTTATATCACTTTACGCATAAGACGCACTGCTGTGCGTCTCTACGGATATACTTTGTGTTGATATTATTGTCATTTTTTGCATTTCAAGATCTTAGATTTATTTTATTAAATACTAAAATTCAAATTTTCGAAAATCTTATCTTTATAAATTAAATAGAACTTTTTTTAAATTAACAAATGATGATAAAACCAATCGATTTTATAGAAAACTTTGATTTTTATTTTCCAGATTATATTAATACTGCGCCATGGAATATTGTCAATGAACTGGACAAAATACTTTTAGAAAAATTAAAACTTCTTTCAGCTGATTATAAAATAGAAGGAACAACTGCGATACACAAAACAGCCGTAATTGAAGAAGGCGTAACCTTAAAAGGAACAATCATCATTTCAGAAAATTGTTATGTTGGTGCGCATGCTTATTTACGAGGGCCAATATTATTTGGGAAATCTGTAAAAATTGGTCCGGGTTCAGAAATAAAACAATCGTTTATTTCTGATAATTCGGCAGTAGCTCATTTTAATTATATAGGAAACAGCCTGATTGGTCAAAATATTAATTTTGAAGCAGGTTCAATTTGTGCCAATCATTACAACGAGAGAAAAAACAAAAACATTTCGGTTAAATATAAAGAAGACATTATCAATACCCATTCAGATAAATTTGGGTCATTGTTAGGTGATAATTCTAAAGTTGGTGCAAATGCGGTTTTATCGCCGGGGACAATTTTGGATAAAAATAGTATTGTAAAAAGATTACAGTTGATTGAGCAATTGGTAGAGGAATAACTTTGTGTAGACGCACTGCAGTGCGTCTCTACGATATGCTTTGTGTTGATATTGTTGCCATTTTTATACCCATTTTTCTGTAGAGACGCACAGCAGTGCGTCTACGCAACGTAACACGAACGAATATCACTTTGCGCATAAGACGCACTGCTGTGCGTCTCTACAAAAACTATTTATTCATCGCAATATACTCCGAAGGCGTCATCGTAAAATGCTTCTGGAAATTACGACCAAAACTCGTCTGCGATTTATAACCCACCATTTCTGCAATCTCATACATTTTATAATTCTCATTTAAAAGCAATTCCGCAGCACGTTTTAAACGCACGATATTAATCAATTCATTCGGACTCAGATTCGAAATATCTTTAATTTTTCGGTACAAAGTCGAACGGCTCATATTCATGATTTCTGCCAAAGACTCAACACTTAAATCAGAATCCGTGATGTTTTTCAGGATTTCTTCGTCGAGTTTTTTTAGGAACTTTTCGTCGGTTTTGTTGTGCGCAATACTTTTAATGTGCGAAAGCGGAGAACTCGCATAATAATTCATAATCTGCTTTCTGTTTTCGATTAGATTATTCACCTGAACTTTTAAATAATCCATTGAAAAAGGTTTAGCGATATACGCATCCGCACCCACTTCAAGACCGTCAATTTGCGATTTCAGTGAGTTTTTGGCAGTAAGCAAAATTACCGGGATATGGCTTGTTTCTAAATTGGTTTTAATCTCTTTACACAACGTAATTCCGTCCATAATTGGCATCGAAACATCACTTATAACAAGCTGGATATTCTCGTTATGAATTATTTTTAAAGCATTTTCTCCATTATCCGCTTTTAAAATCGTGTAAAACGGAGCCAATTCAGTCGTAATAAAATTCAATAAATCTTCATTGTCTTCAACCACTAAAAGCTGTGTTTTTTCGTGTTTGTTTTCGATTTCTACAGTTTCAGATTCTGCTTCAATTTCTTCTTTCTCAGTTTCATTATAAAACATAAATTCTTCTTCCTGACGAAGCGGAACCACAAGTTCAAAAATATTCACTTTCGAATCCGGAATCACCTGCAGGTTTCCGTTATGCAATTGCGTTAACGAATGCGCCAGCGAAAGCCCGATTCCCGTTCCCGAAGTCGTATCCATATTATCAACCCTGAAAAACGGCTCAAAAATTTTATCTTTTAAATGAAACGGAATCAGATTTCCGTCATTTTTTACAATTAAAGTCAATTTCTTTTCATCTCTAAAAAGCGTGATCGAAGCTTTATCAGTAGAATATTTAATAGCATTACTCATTAAATTACTCAGAATTTTTTTGAAAGCCTCTTTATCTACAAAAGCAAAAATATCTTTATCTCCCAGTTCCAGTTCAAATTCAATCCCTCTCTCTTCAATCAATTGACTGAATCTCAAATGTAAATTCCGAACCATAGACGAAATATTCGCTTCCACGAAAGTGAGTTTTAAACCACCAATTTCAGACTTTCTAAAATCCAGTAATTCATTTACCAGTTTTAATAAACGAGAAGTGTTTTTCTTCATTATCGAAAGATTCTGAGGCACTTCCGGCAATATGTGATCCATTACCAAAAGTTTTTCCAAAGGCCCTTTTATCAATGTCAAAGGCGTTCTGATTTCGTGCGCCACATTGGTAAAAAAGTCAATTTTAGCCTGATAGATTTCTTTCTCTTTTTCGTCGTTTAAATGTTTTATTTTTCGATTGTGTTTAATCTGAGTGAGATTTTGTGAATAACGAATGATGTAATAAAACGAACCGCATATCAGCAGAAAATAGAAAAAATACGCATAAGAACTCGCCCAAAACGGCGGCAGAATCCTGATTTTCAATTCCACTTCTTTACTCCAAACACCAAAGCTATTCAGTGATTTTACTTTAAAAACATAATCGCCAGGCGCGAGTTCCGTAAAGAAAACTTTATTGTTACGTTCCAGATAAACCCAGTCATTATTAACGTTTTCCAGTTTATACCAATATTCGGTAAGTTCCGGCGCGGTATAATTTAACGAAGCAAATTCAAGATTAAATGACGATTGGCTGTTGTTAAGTTCCAGTTCGTCAATATGCGCAATAGATTGTTTTATAGGCGAATCATTTTCATTGGCATCAATATCCTTATTATTGATTTGAAGATTGGTAATAAAAGTCGAAGGCGTGTATTTGTTCTTGGTAAAATTCTTCGGGTTGAAACTGATCATTCCGTTTAAATTCCCGAAATACATATCGCCGTTTGTATCCTTAAAAGCCGATGCATAATTAAACTGGTCGCTCAATAAACCATTTGCGGTGGTGTAAATTTTAATGCTTTTATGATCAGGTCCAAATTTTACCAAACCTTTAGAAGTCGTCAGCCATAAATTTTTAGCTTCATCTTCTAAAATCGAATAAACAACATTACTCGGAAATCCGTTTTTGGTTGTGAATTTTTTAAAAGTCCTCGTTTTTTTATCAAATAAATCCAATCCGTTTTCGGTCGCAAACCATAAATTTTTAAAACTGTCTTCAAAAATATAATTGATCGAATTATTACTGATACCGTTTGGGTTTTTGTAATCGTAAATAAAAACCTCTTTCTTTTTGGTTTTCGGATTATAATAAAACAAACCATCACGATAACTTCCTGCCCAAAGATTTCCGTCGCTGTCTTCTTTATAAGTCGTATAATGCGTCGTTTCGGGAAAAGTTTTTAAGGTTTCAAAATTGTCGTTTTGTTCATTGTATAAATAAAGTCCCATTGTAGTAATCACAATCAATTCGTCTTTTTTGGTTTCATAAAAAGAAAAAATGAAATTACTGCGCAATCCCGAAGCCGGATTATTGGCACTATAGTGTCGCACAACGTTACCCGAATTTCGATCTAAAACATCCAGACCATGTTCAAAAGTTCCCACCCAGATTTTATTTTTTCTGGGCATTAAAGCATGAATATTATAATACGAAACACTGCTTTTGCTTCCGTTTGGTAAATACGATGTAAACTGCTGTGTTTTTGGATTAAATCGGTTTAAACCGGCATCTTCAGTACCAATCCATAAATTACCTTTATCATCTTTATGAATTTCCCTAACGGCACTTCCGCTAATAGAATTTTGTCCTTTCTGCGGAAAATATTTTTTGAACTGCGTATATTGTTTTTGATGGTAATTGATGCCGCCAAAATACGTTCCAACCCAAATTCCGTTTTCTTTATCAATAGTTATAGAATACGCCGCATTGTCTGAAATCGCATAGGGATCATTATAATTTTTTTTAAGATTAATGCTGGATTTCGTTTTCAGATTATAAACATAAACCCCAGATTCGCTGGCAATCCAAAGTTCATCATTTCCTCTCTTTTTAAACTGACGGACATAAACCGGTTTCTTTGTCGAAAATTCTAAACTCGAAGTTGTTTTATTGTGAATGTTATAAAGTAAAACGCCGTCGTCCTGCGTACCAATCACAATATTGTTTTTATCTAAAGCATAAATAATCGTAATCCTAAAATTAGAAGAACTTGCAGGAGGCGCAATTGGAATATTTTCAAAAGAAAAATTCTCTTCAGAATAACGATAAATTTTATTCAATGAAGAAGCCCAGATTTGACCATTTGCATCTCTGGAAATCGAAGTGGTAATGAAATATTTATTCGGATTAAAAGTTTTGGTTTCCTTTTTTGTTGTCGAATATTTATAAAGAATATTTCCAGAGATAAACCAGATATTTCCGTTTTTATCATGATTAATATCGTTGATACGGTCGTTAATCGCTTCGTTTAAAACCGTAAACTGATCTGTTTTTTTATCGTATTGATACAAACCTTTATCTGTTCCTACCCAAATTACACCTTTATATTCATGTAAAGACTGGATATAATTACTTCCTAAACTATGAATTGGGTCGGCATTGCTTCTGTAAGTTTTAAAACGATAACCATCAAATCGGTTTAAGCCATCTTTTGTACCAAACCACATAAAGCCGTCTTCATCCTGTAAAGAAGTCAAAACAGTGTTGTTAGAAAGTCCTTCTTCAACCTGAAAATGTTTGAAATAATATTCCTGTGCCTGAATAAAATTTATCGAAAAAAGCGAAAAAAATAATAAAAGAAAGAATTTACGCATAGTTGTGTTTTTTAGGATAAAACAAGGACTTATTCAAATCGTGTCAATATTCAACAAAATGTTGCAAGCCGCTATATTTCTGATCTTTTTTATACAATTTGAATCATTTCAGATAGAAATTGACACAAATAAATCATTTTATTTTGAATTAAAATTATCTACTTTGAATTTTCAAACAAATCATATTGACAATTTTTAGGCTAAAAAAATACAGCATCAATAAAATTAAGTTTGAAAAAATACATCATTAATAATTTTGAATTAAAATGAACACATTATTACTGAGCAATATTAATTATTTTTTTGCTCGCATCAGAGATGATTAGAATTTTTAAAAAACAATTGTAAAACCAACCAAAAAATGAAAACTATCTAAATGACAAATCAATGAAAACAAAGATCACTCAAATTTTAAAGCAGAGATATTACCTCTTGTTTTTCTTTAGTTTATTATTACAACAAACGTATGCACAACAGCAAATAACCATAACGGGAAAAGTAGTTTCTGCAGCAGGAGAATCAATTCCGTTTGCTAACGTTGTCATAAAAAACACAAAAAATGGTGCAGTTACCGATTTTGACGGAACATATAAAATAGCTGCAGCGGGAAACCAAACGTTGGTTTTTAGCTCACAAGGCTACAAAACAGCAGAAGTAGCCATCAACAACAAATCTTCAATTAATGTTACTTTAGAAGAAGATGCGATGAAACTAGAAGAAATTGTAGTTGTAGGTTACGGATCGCAGCAGAAAAAAGACCTTACAGGAGCAGTTGCGCTGGTAAAAGCTACAGAAATCCAAAAACGTCAGGTTACTACTATTGCCGACGGATTACAGGGTTTAGTTACCGGAGTTAAGGTTCGCGGCGGCGGACGCCCGGGACAGGAAGCCAATGTTGAGATTCGTGGATTAAAAAATCTTCAAAGCGCTAATCCGCTGTATGTAATTGATGGTGTAGTTACAACAGCAAACAGAGATTTTAACCCAAATGATATTGAAAGTATTCAGGTTTTAAAAGATGCATCGGCTGCGGCAATTTACGGTTCAAGAGCAGCAAATGGTGTAATCATTATTACGACTAAAAAAGGTAAAAAAGGACCGCTTCAGGTTGAAGTTTCGGCAAAAACCAGTTTTACTTCAATGCCAAGATATGATTTAATGGGAACAGAAGAGTTCGCAAAATTCAATAATCAGGCTTATGATAATGCCGGAATTCCGAGACAAAACTTAAATATGGCCGTAAATACAGACTGGCAGGATGAAGTTTTTAGAACCGGAATGATGCAGGATTATAATGCAAGTTTTTCTGGAGGAAGTGAAAACTCAACCTTTTTTATGTCTGGAAATTATTTTGGAAATGAAGGAACTGTTGTAGGAACAGATTTTGACAGAATTTCATTCCGTGTGAATTCAAGCGGTACAAAAGGAATTTTCAGCATTGGAGAAAACATTGCGATAAGCAATTCAAAAACCGATGAAATGTCTGGAGAACCTATCATTGATGTTTACAGATTATTACCAACAATTCCGGTTTATGACGAAAGCAATCCGGGCGGATATGGTTATGGAAAAGCGGGTGTTGCGAATACTTTTGGAACAAACCCTTTGGCATTGGCAGATTTCTCAAACAGAATAAATGAAAACTTTAGAGTAAGAGGAAATATCTGGTCAGAATTAAAATTCGCTCCATGGTTAAAATACCGTTTCAACTTTGGTTACGACACCAGTTTTGATTCGTATAAATTCATGAGAAAATTAGGAAACTGGACTTTAAATCAGCCATACGAACAATCTTTTATTAATCAGAATAAAGGAAGATCTGAAATGATGCTTTTTGAAAATACTTTAACTTTTAAAAAGGATTTTGGAAAACATAGTTTAACAGTTTTAGTAGGGCAGACGTACCAAAAAGACAATTATAACCAAATAAGCGGAACCAAAAGAAATCTTTTAATAAACCCAAATACAGGTCAGTATTTTGATGTTTTAGATTTAGGAGATCAGGCAGAAGTAGGAGGTTTTAGAGAAACAGCCGCTTTAGCATCTTATTTAGGAAGATTAGAATATAATTACGATAACCGTTATTTATTTAATGCCGTTATTAGACGAGATGGTTCTTCAAAATTCAGCGATGCAAACAAGTGGGGTAATTTCCCGTCACTTTCTGCAGGATGGAGAATCAGCAACGAATCTTTCTTTAAATCAGAATTTATTAAAGATTTAAAATTAAGAGCCAGTTACGGAGAATTAGGAAGCGGAAATATTAAAAACTACGAATATCAAGGTTTCATAAATACTTTTGGAGCTATTGTTATGGGAAGCGGACAAGTATTATATCCTTCTGCAACTCAGGTTAGATTAGCCAATTCAGAATTACGCTGGGAAAAATTAAAACAAACCAACGTAGGTTTAGATCTAGGTGTATTAAACAACGATTTACGTTTTACGGCTGATTATTTTATCGCCCGTACAGAAGATGTATTATTTGGTTTCCCAATTTTAATGACAACAGGAAGTGATGAAGGAAATCCAATTTCGAATGCTGCAACTGTTGAAAATAAAGGGTTTGAGTTAGAATTAGCTTACAGCAAAAAAATCAATGATTTCTCTTTTAATGCTTCTGTTAACTTCACTAAAATCAACAATAAACTGGTTGAATTAGGAAACGGACAAAACGAAAGTTTTAGCGGAAATACCGTTACCCGTCAAGGAAATCCGGTAGGAATGTGGTACGTTTTACAAACAGATGGTTTGTTTCAAAGTGCAGAAGAAGTTCAAAATTACAAAAATGCCGATGGTAAAGTAATTATGCCTTATGCGCAGCCGGGAGATATTCGTTTTAAAGATGTTAACGGCGACGGAGAAATTAATAACAAAGATAAAGACATTGTAGGAAGCCCTTGGCCGGAATTTGAAATGGGTTTAAATGCAGGAGCAGAATATAAAGGTTTTGATTTTTCTATGAACTGGATTGCTTCGCATGGTGCAACTGTGTATAACGGATTTAGAAGTGTAGTAGACCGTTTTGATGATGATAGTAATTACAGAAGAGGAATTCAGCCTTGGACTCCTGAAAATCCAAATACTGATTTTCCAAGAATTGTAAAAGGAACAACTTTAAACTCAAGAGGGGACAGCGACAGATTTTTAGAAAGTGGAGATTTTATCCGTCTAAAATACATTGGGTTTGGATATAACCTTCCTCAAAATGTGCTGAAAAATTCAGGAATTACAAGAGCAAGATTAACACTTTCTGCACAAAATGTAATTACCATTTCAAAATATAAAGGTTTAGATCCTGAGTTTACTAATTCAAATATTTTTGAAAGAGGTGTTGATAATGGGGCTTTCCCAAACCTGCAGACGTATTCATTTGGTGTTGAATTTGGCTTCTAATTTTAAAAAATCACGTAATGAAAAAAATAATAGTATTAATAGCAGTTTTTACAGGTCTTTTCTTCACATCATGTGAGGATGAATTAGACCAGGACAATCCAAATAAATTGACTACAGAGCAGTATTGGAAATCTGAAGGTGACGCTCAGGCAGGAGTAAACTCCATTTATGCCATGTTTTACAAAGATGGATTATGGGCAAGATGGATTTATTTCCGTTTAGATTTAACTTCTGATGAAGGATACAGCAACAGTCCGTGGGTCGAATTAGCAGACTGGACAAGATTCAACTACATCAATTATAATTTTTGGGAAGGAAACGTAGTAACATGGAGAGATACCTACAAAGCTATTTTTAGATGTAATCAGGTAATTGCCAACGTTCCGAATATTACTTTTCAAAATGAAGACGACAAAAAGAAAATAATCGCGCAGGCTAAATTTTTAAGAGCGTTACATTACTATTATGCAGCGGTTCTTTGGGAAAATATTCCAATTGTTTTAGAGCCTTCAAAACCAACCGATACTCCGGAACAAAAAAATGTAACCGAAGTGTATGCTCAAATCGAAAAAGATTTAAATGAAGCTTTCGCAGATTTGCCGGAATCGTGGACAGGTGAGCAATTAGGTAGACCTGATAAAGGGGCAGCAAAAGCATTTCTGGCAAAATTATACATGCAGCAGCACAAATGGAATGAAGCAAAAGGCGCTTTAGATTATTTAATTGCTGGACCTGGAGCGAAGTATAATTTAGTTTCAAACTACAGAGACAATTTTACAGATGCTAATGAAAACAACAGCGAATCAGTATTTGAAATTCAGTTTGGAGATCAAAGAAAAGGTGGAACAGACGAAAGCCAAAGTGCTGCAGTTTCTAGTAACCGTGCTCAGTTTTTTGCACCAAGAAGTATTGGATGGTCAGATGGTCAGGCTCGTTTTTGGTTAGTAAATGCTTTCAAGGAAGAAAAAAACCAAGCAGGAAATCTAGACATCAGATTAAGATATACATTGTTTTATCCTCAGTTAGAAGCTGATTTTGGAGACAAAACCTACGGAAAAAATTGGGAATGGGGCAACGACGAAGCTTGGTTTAGAAAAGGAAGCCGTGACTATTACAGAAACAACGAAGATTATTACAGTCAGGTAAATTACAGATTGGTTCGTTATGCTGATATTTTATTACGCTACGCCGAAGTGCTGAACGAATTAGGGAATACAGCAGATGCCTATCAATATGTTGATTTAGTGAGAGCACGTGTTAACTTGAAAACTTTGGCAGCAGCTCATCCTGAAATTGGAAACGATCACGATAAATTTTTAGAAAGATTAAAAACAGAAAGAGTTTTAGAATTAGCCGGAGAAAGTGTTCGCTGGGAAGATTTAAAACGTTGGGGAGATTTAGACTCTCAGGCTGCTGTTGATAAAATCGCACTTCGTGACCCGGATTTTAAAAACTTTAAAGTAGGTAAAAATCAAAGATTACCAATTCCGCAGACAGAGGCAGATAATAATCCATTCTTAGAGCAACACCCTGAATATTAAAATGATTTTAAAGGGAATCAAGTTCGCAAAAACTTGATTCCCTTATAAAAAGAACGACCGTTCATAATAACAAAATTTATAATGAAAAAAGTAAAATTGTGTCTGACATTTATGTTGGCAGGATTAGTATTGCTAAGCTGCAACAACAAAAAGAATACTACCGAAGAAAATAAAAACGAAACTGCTGCAGTTGAAAAAAGAGAAATCTGGACAAAAGATCAGGCCAATAAATGGTATGCAGAACAGCCTTGGTTAGTAGGTTCAAATTATTATCCTAGCACAGCTATAAACCAATTAGAGATGTGGCAGGAAGATACTTTTGATCCAAAAAGAATAGATCAGGAACTAGGCTGGGCAGAAAATTTAGGCATGAATGTAATGCGTGTTTACCTGCATGATTTATTGCACCAGCAAGATGCAGAAGGATTTTACAAACGCATGGATCAATTTTTAGAAATAGCAGATAAACATCACATTAAAATACTTTTTGTTTTATTTGATTCCTGCTGGGATCCGTTTCCTGCTTTAGGAAAACAACGTGCGCCAAAACCGCACACGCACAACTCAGGCTGGGTGCAGAGTCCGGGGCAAAAAGTGCTTCAGGATAAAACACAATATCCTCGTTTAGAGAAATATGTAAAAGAAACCGTTGCTCATTTTAAAGACGACAAACGTATTTTAGGCTGGGATGTTTGGAACGAACCAGATAACATGACAGGTCCATCTTATGAAAAAATTGAAATCAAAAACAAAGTCGATTTGATCCTTCCGCTTTTAAAAAATGTTTTCGTTTGGGCAAGAGAAAGCAATCCGTCACAGCCGTTAACTTCTGGAGTTTGGGTTGGAGACTGGAGCGACGAAGCCAAAATGAAACCAATGCACAAAATGCAGATCGAACAATCAGATATTGTTTCTTTTCATAATTACAACACACCTCAGGATTTCGAAAAAGTAATTAAACAGTTACAGCGTTACGGAAAACCTTTATTGTGTACCGAATACATGGCAAGACCAAACGGAAGCACATTTGAAGGCTTTTTACCAATCGCAAGAAAATACAATGTTGGAATGATCAACTGGGGATTTGTTGACGGAAAAACACAAACGAAATACGCTTGGGACAGCTGGACGAAAACATACAACGCAGAACCAAAAGTATGGTTTCACGAAGTATTACATACAGACGGAACACCATACATAAAAGCCGAAACAGATTTAATCAAAAAACTAACATCTGAGGCTAATAAGAAGTAGAATTATTGGCCACAGATTTCACAGATTAAACGGATTTTCACTGGTCAATTTTATTAAAATTAATTTAGAAAATTAAAATCAGTGAAAATCCGATTAATCCGAGGGCAATAAAAATAAATCATTTTAATCCTTTTAATCTGTGGCAAAAAAATAATTAGTGAAAATTAGTGGAATTCGTGGCAAAAAACATTTTAATTTTTAGCAACATGAAAAAAAATACAATAAAACAGCTCCTTTTTCTAATGGTAATTTTGGTTGGATTTTCTGCGAAAGCACAACAGCCAGACCCGCCGGGGCAAGTAAAAGGAAATGAAAAACCCAAAAACGAAGCCTATCTTTTTGCGCACATGACGCACAACGATTACGGCAGATTATACTATTCAGTAAGTTTAGACGGTTTGCATTGGGAAAACCTCAACAATGGAAAACGAGTTTTTGAAGAATACAAAGGACATCCCGATATCTGCAAAGGCCCGGACGGAAAATATTACATCGCAGGAAATACAGGCGACGATGCAAAAAGTATCAACATCTGGGTTTCGGATGATTTAATTACATGGAAAAAACATTCAGACTATATGCCTGATTTAAAAAACACGCCTGATTATTCAAACGCTTTACAGCGAATTGGCGCCCCAAAATTATACTACGACAAAGATTCTGAAAAGTTCATTATGACATGGCACACGCCGCATCTTGAAGGAACAAAAGAAGACGGCGAACGTTATTGGGCAAGTCAGCGAACGTTGTATGTTTTATCTAAAGATTTAAAAACTTTTGAAGGAACACCACAACGTTTATTCGATTGGGATATGGGAACCATTGATGTTTTCATCCGTAAAGTCGGCGATTCTTATTACGCCGTAATTAAAGACGAAACCTATCCAACATTATATTGGACAACAGGAAAAACCATCCGAATTGCCAAATCAAAATCCCTTTTAGGACCTTATTCTTTGCCCCAGCAATCTATCAGCCCAAACTTTAGAGAAGCACCAATGCTGATCCCTTCTCCAGATGATAAAATATGGTACATGTATTACGAGCAATACCCGGGCGTTTCATACGGATTATCAATTGCAGATAATTTAAACGGGCCTTGGTTTCAGGCATCAGGTTACACTTTTTTCTCCGATTGGGATAAATACAGTTTCCCTGAAAAAGTACGCCACGGCTGCATGGTTACAATCTCTAAAAATGAATACGACAGTTTAGTGAAGAAATTTGGAATCACTAAAAATAAATGATGAGTTATAAGTTATGAATTATGAGTTTGGAATTAGGCATTTGTTAGTGTTTTTTGAGTTAATACGAAACAGAGATTATTTTATCGGAAATAAATTATTAATCACACTTAAACCAACTCATAATTCATAATTAATAATTCACAATTAAAAATTTGGTTAGTAAAGTTAGTGTTTGAAATTACCAGACTATGTGGATATGGTCTGGTAATTTATTTAGTAAAGAAGAAACAGCAGTAATCGAGGAAATTATTGCGTAAAACGATATAAAATGAATAAGAAAACTACAGTTCTGGTGGCGCTTTTTTTAAGCTGTCTGGTTCATGCACAATGGAAACCGCAAGGCGATAAAATCAAAACAAAATGGGCAGCGCAGGTTGATCCGAACAAAACTTTACCAGAATATCCCCGTCCGATTATGGAGCGCGGCCAATGGAAAAATCTGAATGGATTATGGAATTATGCTATTCAGGAATTTGGCAAAACAGCACCTTCAAAATATGATGGGCAAATTTTGGTTCCGTTTGCAGCTGAATCGAGCTTATCTGGCGTGATGAAAGAAGTTGGAGCAAAAAATGAACTTTGGTACGAAACCAATTTTTCAATTGAATCAAACTGGAACGGAAAAAATATTCTGCTGCATTTTGGCGCTGTAGACTGGAAAACAGAAGTTTTTATTAACAATATAAAAGTTGGTTCACATACTGGCGGATATACGCCATTTTCATTTGATATCACGCCATTTATCCAAAAAGGGAAAAATCAAAAACTAGTTGTAAAAGTTTGGGATCCATCAAACGACGGCCCACAGCCAAGAGGAAAACAAGTTAAAAATCCCGAAGGAATTTGGTATACGCCCGTTACCGGAATCTGGCAGACGGTTTGGATTGAACCTGTAAATGCTAAAAACATTTCAGAATTAAAAACAACACCAAATATTGATCAAAATACAATCAGTATTAAGGCCGATGTAAACGGAGCAGAAAAAGGTGATTTAATAGAAGTTTCTGTTTTTGAAGGCGGAAAAGAAATTGCTAAAGAAAAAGCCGTGATTGGCGAAAGCAATGATATTGTTTTAAATTCTCCAAAATTATGGTCGCCGGAAAATCCGTTTTTGTATCAGACAAAAATCCGCTTAATCCGCAAAAATAAAGTTGTTGATGAAGTGAAAAGTTATTTTGCGATGCGAAAAATTTCATCAAAACGAGATGAAAACGGAATCATGAGAATGCAGTTAAACAACAAAGATTATTTCCAATACGGTCCATTAGACCAAGGCTGGTGGCCAGATGGATTATATACCGCACCAACAGACGAAGCTTTAAAATACGATATTATTAAAACAAAAGAACTAGGTTTTAATATGATTCGTAAACATGTAAAAGTAGAGCCGGAACGCTGGTACACACATTGCGATCAATTGGGAATTTTAGTTTGGCAGGATATGCCTAGCGGAGACGATCAGCCGATTTGGCAAAACACAAAATACTTTACCGGAACAGAATTACAGCGTTCGCCAAAATCAGAAGAAATCTACAGAAAAGAATGGAGAGAAATAATGGATCATTTGTATTCGTATCCAAGTATTGTCGTTTGGGTTCCATTTAACGAAGCCTGGGGACAATTCAAAACGGTTGAAATTACAGAGTGGACAAAAAATCACGATCCAAGCCGATTAACAAATTCGTCAAGCGGAGGAAATCATTTTCAAACAGGAGATATTTTAGATTTACATAATTATCCGGGACCGGAAATGTATTTATATGATGCCAGAAGAGTTACCGTTTTAGGAGAATATGGCGGAATTGGACTTCCGCTTGAAGGACATTTATGGAGAGCAAATGACAATTGGGGTTACGTTAAATTTAAAAATGAAGCTGAGGTAACTGCAGAATATATCAAATACGCTCAAATTTTAAAGAACTATGTAAAAACAGGATTTTCGGCAGCAGTTTACACGCAGACAACCGATGTTGAAGGCGAAGTAAATGGTTTCATGACCTACGACAGAAAAGTAGATAAAATGGATTTCAAAGCCGTAAATAAGATCAATACAGAAGTTATAAATACTTTGAATCATTAAATAGGCATTTTTTTAAACACATAGAAACATAGGTTTTTAGTTCCTCAAAATGACAAACAGCTTTGTGAACTTCGGCTTCTTTTGAAGTGACAAGGCTGAGAAAAAACCTTTGCGAACTTTGCGAAAACCTTTGCGTCTTTGCGTTAAAAAAACACACCCAATAATAAAAAAACTAAAATGAAAAAATACCTAATTCTTTTTCTGTTGACAACAATGAGTGTTGCTCAGCAAAAAACATTCACAAACCCCATTCTGCCAGCGGGTGCAGACCCTTATAGCACCTATTACAAAGGATATTATTACTATACCAATACACTTGGGAATCGTTTGGTTTTGTGGAAAACAAAAGATTTATCCGATATCAAAAATGTAGAAAGCAAAGTGATTTGGACACCGCCTAAAAACACAAATTATTCAGCAGAAATCTGGGCACCGGAGTTTCATATTATAAACGGAAAATGGTATTGTTATTTTGCCGCAGATAATGGTGATAACAACAACCACAGAATGTATGTTTTAGAAAATAAATCATCAGATCCGTTTAAAGGTAATTTTGAATTTAAAGGAAAAATTGCTGCCAAGACAGATAAATGGGCAATTGACGGAAACGTTTTTGAACATAAAAAACAGCTTTATATGATTTGGGCTGGCTGGGAAGACGACACAAACGGACAGCAGAATATCTACATCGCTAAAATGAAAAGTCCGCTTGAAATTGACGGCGACCGCGTGATGATTTCTTCGCCAACAAACGATTGGGAAACACACGGAGCATTGCATGATGATGTAAATCCAGCGCAGGTAAACGTAAACGAAGGGCCGCAGTTTTTAGAAAGAAATGGTAAAATTTTCATAGTGTTTTCGGCAAGCGGATGCTGGACAGATTTCTATTCTTTGGGATTATTAACCTTTAACGGAAGTGATAATTTATTAGAGGCATCGGCATGGAAAAAATCCCCAGAACCTATCTTCAAACAATCCGATAAAAATAAAGTTTATGCACCGGGGCATAATTCATTCTTTAAATCTCCTGACGGAAAAGAAGACTGGATTTTATACCATGCCAATTCAAATCCGGGAGAAGGCTGCGGCAACAAAAGATCACCAAGAATGCAGAAAATAGATTGGGATGCAAACGGATTTCCGGTTTTAAGTGAACCGGTAAGTGAAGAAACGAAATTGGCAATTCCTTCAAAATAGAACTTAGAAGTATTAATCAGAGGATGAGATTAGCTTACGCTCAGTTCGCTGGCGCTCGTGTGCTTCGTTCCTCGCAATGACATAAAAATGAAAAATATTCAAATCGCTGCGGTTGTTTTACTGGCACTTTTTCAATTTAATTGCAAAGACAATAAAAAAGAAAATAAAACTTCAACTGAAACTACCGAAATAAAAACAGATTCAGTTAAAACCGTTTTAGAAACTAAAAATTTTGATACAATAATCGAAGGTAAAAAAGTCAATTTATACTGGATAGAAAACAAAGGAATCAAAGCCGCTTTTACCAATTACGGCGGAAGATTAATTGGACTTTGGGTTAATGATAAAAATGGAAAACCAACTGATGTTGTTGTTGGAATGAATAGCGCAAAAGGCTTTAAAACTTCTACAGAACCATATTTTGGAGCAACAATTGGAAGAGTTGGAAACAGAATTGGAAAAGGAAAATTTACTTTAAAAGGAAAAGAATATCAAGTTCCGCTTAACAATGGCAAAAATGCTTTACACGGCGGTATAAAAGGTTTTCAGGATGTAGTTTGGAATGCCGAAAAAGCAAACGAAAGCATTTTGGTTTTTACGTATGTTTCGCCAGATGGAGAACAAGGTTTTCCAGGGAATTTAACCGTAAAAGTAACATATACGATTACTGATGATAATTCAGTAAAAATGGAATACGAAGCGACAACAGATAAAACGACAATTGTCAATTTAACCAATCATGCCTTTTTTAATTTAAACGGAGAAGGAAGCGGCACAATCTTAAATCACGAATTACAAATTTATGCAAATGAATTCACGCCGGTTGATGAAGGTTTGATTCCGAGCGGCGAATTAAAATCCGTAAAAAATACTGTTTTTGATTTTACTTCAAAACACACCATTGGTGAAAGAATCGAAGCGAAAGATGAGCAGTTAAAATTCGGAAAAGGCTACGATCACAATTACGTTTTAAATGGAACAAAGAAAAACGGACTGAATCATGCCGCAACAATTTCCGGAGATAAATCTGGAATTACAATGGATATTTTTACAGAAGAACCGGGATTACAGTTTTACAGCGGTAATTTCATGCAGTCGAAAAACACTTTTAAATCTGGTTCAAAAGATGATTTCAGAACGGCTTTTGCTTTAGAAACACAGCACTTTCCAGACGCGCCAAACCAGCCAAAATTTGCTCCAATTGTTTTGAAACCGGGAGAAAAATATCATACGGTTTCTTATTATCAGTTTTCTGTGAAATAACAAAATAGTTTAACCGCAAAGAGCGCAAAGAATTACGCAAAGGACGCCAAGTTTTTTTTATCACTTTTTGTCATCCTGAGCGAAGTCGAAGGAACGCAAAGTTATTCCTCATTTTTTTTACTCTTGCGTGCTTTGCGTAATTCTTTGCGCTCTTTGCGGTTAAAATACACCAACTAAAACCAATAAAAAATGAAAAAAATCCTATCCCTAATAACATCACTTTGTGTTTTCGCCGCCTGTTCGCAGGAAAAAGACACCAACCAATCAAAACCAACAGAAGTAAAAGCACCAGCAATTTTACTGGCCGATCCAACTATTTTCTACAACAATGGAACCTATTATTTATACGGAACCACAAGCGGAGATATTCCAAATGGAGAGGGATTTCAGGTTTATACCTCATCCGATTTAAAAGACTGGAAAGGTCCAGTTGGAGCGCAAAATGGTCTTGCTTTAAAAAAAGGAGACGCTTTTGGTGACAAAGGATTTTGGGCACCGCAGATTCTTTCGTATCAAAATAAATTTTATATGATTTATACTGCGAATGAAAATATTGCAGTTGCAACAAGTAACAGTCCGCTTGGGCCATTTAAAAGCGATTCAAAAGAACCGATTATTAAAACCGGAAATCAAATCGATCCGTTTATTTTTATTGATGAAGATGGAAAAAAATACCTGTATCATGTTCGTTTGACAAACGGAAACAGAATTTTTGCGGCAGAAATCAACGACGATTTTAAAAGTATAAAACCAGAAACTTTAACGGAATGTATTTCGGGAACTATGCTTTGGGAAAACACTCAAAATGTAAGCTGGCCCGTTACAGAAGGCCCGACAGTTTTAAAACACAACGGTTTGTATTACATGATTTATTCGGCAAATGATTTCAGAAATATTGATTATGCTGTAGGTTACGCTACAAGTAAAAGTCCGCTTGGACCTTGGGAAAAAGCTGCTGACAGCCCAATCATCAGCAGAAAAAATACCAAACAAAACGGAATTGGACATGGCGATGTATTTTGGGATAAAAATAATAAAATACATTATGTCTTACACACTCATTATAGTGAAAGTGCCGTTTCGCCAAGAAAAGCCGGAATTATTTCAATTGAATTTAAAGATGGAAAAATAGTAACTGATCCTGCAAGTTTTCAGTTTCTAAAAGTTAATTAGTAACATCCAGTTATCATTCCGTAGGAATGTTTCGTCGGTAGAAAAAAAATAAAGTTCAGTAACATTTACGTTCCGTAGGAACGTTTGGTATGTTAGATTATAAAAAATGATGTCAAAATCAAACGTTCCTACGGAACGTAAACAATGATAACAATATAATTTTTTACCAATGAGATGTTCCTACGGAACAAAGAAATATATAAAATAAAGGGCTGCCTCGATTTTTGAGACAACCCTTTTTGCTTTCCTGCAAGGTTTTCAAAACCTTGTAGGTATTGTATATTCCAAGATAAAATCAATAATTATTTGGCGTAAAATTTAAACCTACAAGGTTTTGGAAACCTTGCAGGAGTTGAAACCTATTTTAGGAATCTTTTTTATTTGAAAATATAAAAAATGAAAACAAGTTTGAAATCAAAGCTGCAACCATCCAGGAACGCATCCAAAAAAATAAAAAAATAGATTTATTAGAGCAGTTAATACTGGCGAGAGTTAAAGTTATAAAAAACGTTGTTGTCAGATTTTGAAGAACTGGAATTAATAATTTCCTATTATAAAACCGGACAATTCTCATTTTAATTCAAATTAATTAGCTGAGGTCCAAATTCTTCGTAGAAAATATTTTCCTGATTTACGTTTAAATTAATAAGTGCTTCATATTGGGTTTTGATGAACATTTCAGGCCCACAGATATAATATCGAGCTTCTTCTAATAAAATGGAATCTTTGCATTTATGAAGATCAACGCGACCGTGAATTACTTCATTTGAAATCACATTTTCTGGCGTTACAGCATCATAAAAAGTAAAGGTTTCTAAATGATTTGCTTCTTCTTTTAAAGCCAAAATCTGATCTTTGAAAGCATGAACAGATTCGTTTCTGCAGCCGTGAATCCAGATTGTTTTTTTATTCTGAATCGAACTCAAATTTGTTTCAAGCATGCTTAACATCGGCGTAAGCCCAACTCCTCCGCTGATTAATACTAAAGGATTTTCAGAATCTTTTTCTAAATGAAATAATCCTGCCGGAGAAGAAATCGAAATAACATCACCTTCAGATTTTGAATGCATGGTATTCGAAACCCATCCGTTTGGATTTGGCGCAATGCCGCTTTCTTTTTTCACCGAAATCCTGTAATATTCCGGATTAAAAGTACTTGATAAACTATATTGTCTTGGTTGTAAAAGATTCAATTCAGGCACAAAAACCTGAACGCTGATAAATTGTCCGGGATGGAAATCGGCAATTTCTTTTCCATCTTCTGGATAAAGATAAAACGATTTAATTTCAGTCGATTCTTCAACAATTTTTTTAATAACGAATTTTCTCCAGCCGTTCCAGCTTCCCGGTTTTGCAATATTTTCGTCGAATAAATCTTTTTCAAGATTAATCATAATATCGGCAAGTTCATAAAAAGCAACTGTCCAAGCTTCAAGAATTGACGTAGTAGCAGCTTCCCCAACCACTTCTCCAATAGAAGCAATAAGATGTGTTCCTACAATTTTATATTGTTCCGGCTGAATATTAAGGCTTCGGTGTTTTGTTCCAATTCCTTTTAATACGCCAATCAAAACTGACGGATCGTCTATATTTTCGGCGTAAGCCAAAACTGCATTTGCTAAAGCAGATTTTTGTCTTCCGTTTGCCTGATTTCCCATATTAAACATATTTCGCAATTCAGGATGATGCTTAAACATTCTGGTATAAAAATAATTGGTAAGGTCTTCGCCGCTCGCTCGTAAAATTGGAATCGTAGCTTTAATAAGCTCTTTTTGATGTGGATTCATTTTGAATAATTTGATTAGGATTTAAATTGAAATTCTAAGAAATAGAGGATCTTAGAACTTATATCCGCAAATTTAATCCCACAGTATTGCTTCGTTTTATGATTCAAATCATAATGGGTTAAGTTTTTTTGTTTCAGGTTTCAAGTTGAGACTAAATTATTTTTTTTGACAGAATATGGATATTCTCATTTTATTCCGTAGAGACGCACAGCAGTGTGTCTACGGAATGAATATCACTTTGCGCATAAGACGCACTGCTGTGCGTCTCTACGATATACTTTGTGTTTGTATATTATTTTTAAAAGGAGATAAGTATTCTCATTTTATTCCGTAGAGACGCACAGCAGTAAGTCTACGCAACGTATCACTTTGCACATAAGACGCACTGCTGTGCGTCTCTACAATATACTTTGTGTTTTGTATATTGTTTTAAAAAAAAGATAAGTATTCTCATTTTATTCCGTAGAGACGCACAGCAGTGCGTCTACGCAACGATCACTTTGTACATAAGACGCACTGCTGTACGTCTCTACAATATGCTTTGTGTTGATTTTTATTTTTTGTTTTACAATTAATAATCAACAATTAACAATTCAAAATTGTTGTTGGTCGAAATTCTGCATCGTGAAATTTCAATTTATAGTACATTTATATCTACAGACTATTTTAAGTAAATCAGCAATGAAAAATATTTTTCTTTCCGTATGTTTTTTTGGTTTAATTTCCAGCGGTTTAAGTCAGGAATTAGCGAATGCTCCAAAACCTTTTGGACCGCTTCCTACGCAAAAACAAATCGACTGGCAGGAAATGGAATTTTACGCTTTTGTGCATTTTTCATTAAATACGTTTACTAATAAAGAATGGGGTTACGGCGATGAATCTCCGGAATTGTTTAACCCAACAAATCTTGATGTTCGTCAATGGGCGCGTATTGTAAAAGCGGCGGGAATGAAAGGAATTATTTTGGTTGCGAAACATCACGATGGATTCTGTTTATGGCCGTCAGCATATACAGAACGTTCTGTGAAAAATTCTCCGTGGAAAAACGGAAAAGGCGATTTGGTTAAAGAATTGGCAGCAGCTTGCAAAGAATACAATTTAAAATTGGGATTATACCTTTCGCCTTGGGATAGAAACCGTGCAGATTATGGCAAACCAGAATATGTTACGTATTTCAGAAACCAGCTCAAAGAATTACTGACAAATTACGGAGATGTTTTCGAAATGTGGTTTGACGGTGCAAATGGCGGTGACGGTTATTATGGTGGTGCCGATGAAATCCGAAAAATAAATACACTTGAATATTACAATTGGGATGAAACGTATAAATTAATCTACAAAACCGCACCAAAAACTTTGGTTTGGGGAGTTGGTCCTTCAGAAGCCAGATGGATTGGAAATGAAGAAGGCCGTGCCGGAAAAACAAACTGGTCGCTTTTACGCCAAAAAGATGAATTGGCTGGAAAAGTGCATTATACCGAATTTATGTCGGGGCATGAAGATGGGGAAAAATGGGTTCCGGGTGAAGCCGATGTTTCAATAAGACCGGGATGGTTTTATCATTCCGTTGAAGATGACAAAGTGCGTCCGCTGGATGAAATGGTCGATATTTATTATGAATCAATTGGTCGAAATGCAACTTTATTATTGAATCTTCCGGTTGATAAAAGAGGTTTGGTTCACGAAAATGATGAAGCAAGATTGAAAGAATTAGTTGCAACCATAAAAGCTGATTTTAAAACCGAATTATTATCAAAAACAAAAATTACTGCTGATAATGTTAGAGGAAATAACATAGAATTTGCAGCAAAAAATGTTTCTGACGGAAATAAAAACACCTATTGGGCAACAGATGATAATGTAAAAACTGCTTCGATAACTTTTGAGTTTGAAAAACCTATAGACATAAACCGAGTTTTACTTCAGGAATATATTGCGCTTGGACAACGTGTAAAAGCATTTAATGTTGAAGCTAAAGTTGATGGAAACTGGAAAACGGCTGCAAACGAAACGACTATTGGTTACAAAAGAATTTTAAGAATCGACAGAGTTAAAGCATCGGCATTAAGAATCAATATTACAGACTCAAAAGCCAATATTGTAATTTCAAATATTCAGGCTTACAACGCGCCGACTTTTGTGCGTATGCCGGAAATTCAGCGTGATAAAAATGGCGATGTAACAATAAAATCGGAAGATGGAAATCCAGTTTATTATTCGCTTGACGGAAAAAATCCAACGAAAAAAAGTACTTTATACAAAGGAGTATTCCGAGTTAATAAAGCAGTAACCATAAAAGCAGTTGCTATTGATGCAGCAGAAAATATAAGCAGTGCTGTAAAAACGGCAAAATATGGCGCATCAAAAGAAAACTGGAAAATAATTTCGGCTTCAAGCGGAGATTTAAAATCAGCTGACCGGGTTATTGACGGAAATCCAAATACGGATTGGAGTTTTGGAGGCGATGCAAATAAACTTCCGCAGGAAATAACCATAGATATGGGAAGTTTTTTAACGCTAAACGGTTTTACTTATGTACCGCAGCAAGTGGGCAATAATCTTAATTTAATCTCCAATTACGAATTCTACACAAGCGCCGATAATGTAAACTGGACATTGCAGTCTGAGGGTGAATTTTCGAATATTAAACACAATCCAATCGAGCAGGTTAAGACTTTCAAAAAGACTAAAGCGAGATATATTCGTTTTGTTGCCAAGTCAGCGGTAGGGAAGGGATCTACGGTTACTATTGCAGAAATAAACGTGATTGAAACTTTATAATTCACTTTTGATTTGTAATCTTTTTGCTTAAAGTTTCAAATTTTGTTTTTTAGCGAAGCTTACAGGTTATTAGTCGAATTTTTGATTATTTACATGATGTAATATTTAATTTTATACTAAATAATTACAACAACAGGCAAATGATTAAAGAAAGTATAAATTTCAAAGAAGCAGGAAAGTTTGAAGAAACGCGTTTTGAAAAGATACACAATGTAATTTTCGATTCGTCTAAAGAAGCTTCGATTTTAGTTGCTCAGGAAATCGCCAATATAATTCAGAGAAAAGAAGAATTAAACGAACCTTGTGTTTTAGGTTTGGCAACAGGGTCTTCTCCTATAAAAGTATACGAAGAATTAGTTCGTCTTCATAAAGAAGAAGGTTTAAGTTTTGAAAACGTAGTAACTTTCAACTTAGATGAATATTATCCAATGGATAAAAAAGATATTCAGAGTTACTGGTATTTTATGCATGAACATCTTTTTAATCATGTTAATATTCTGCCTCAAAATATTAATATCCCTGACGGAAGTATCAGCATTGAAGACCTTCAGCAATATTGTATTGATTATGAAATGAAAATTAAAGCTTACGGCGGATTGGATTTTCAGCTTTTAGGAATTGGAAGAACGGGACATATCGGGTTCAATGAGCCGGGATCTCACGTAAATTCAGGAACGAGAAGTATTACATTAGACCACTTAACGCGTGTTGATGCGGCATCATCATTTTTAGGAATTGATAATGTGCCTAAAAAAGCGATTACAATGGGAATTGGTACTGTAAAACATGCCAAAAGAATTGTACTTCTTGGATGGGGAATCAGCAAAGCAGAAATTATAAAAAAAACAATCGAAGGTGAAATTTCATCTCGCGTTCCGGCGACGTATTTACAACAGCACAACAACACAACTTTTGTTTTAGATACCGAAGCTTCATCAGAATTAACGAGAGTTAAAACACCTTGGTTGGTAAAATCGGTAATCTGGACAGACGAATTGAAATTGAAAGCGGTGGCTTGGTTAAGCGAATTGACGAAAAAACCTTTCCTGAAACTGACTGACAAAGATTATAATGATAACGGAATGTCTAGTGTTTTAAGTGAAGAAGGAACTGCATACAATTTGAATATTAAGATGTTCAATAAAATGCAGCAGACTATTACGGGCTGGCCGGGCGGAAAACCAAATGCTGATGATACATACAGACCAGAACGTGCTACTCCGGAAAGAAAAAGAATTATCATTTTTAGTCCGCATCCGGATGATGATGTGATTTCAATGGGAGGAACTTTTGATCGATTGGTAGAGCAGGGGCATGATGTTCATATTGCGTATCAAACTTCTGGAAATATTGCGGTTTCGAATCAGGAAGCTTTAAAGTTTGCTGAAATTTCTAAGGCATTAAATGCTAATTCTGGGGAAGCGGAAAAGATTATTGACTTTTTGAAAAACAAAAAAAGTAATGATATTGATTCATTAGAAGTTAGAAAATTAAAAGGTTTGATTAGAAGAAGTGAATCTTTAGCGGCAACAAGATATTTAGGTTTGCCGGATTCTAATGTAAACTTCCTTGATCTTCCTTTTTATGAAACGGGAACGGTAAAGAAAAATAATCTTGGCGAAGCGGATATCGAAATTATGTGCGATATCATCGAAAGAATAAAACCTCATCAAATTTACGCAGCTGGAGATTTAGCAGATCCGCATGGAACGCATAAAGTGTGTCTGGACAGTTTATTTGAAGCTTTAAAACGTTTGAAACACAAAAGTTTTATGGATGACTGCTGGGTTTGGTTGTACCGAGGTGCTTGGCACGAATGGGAAACATACCAAATTGAAATGGCTGTTCCAATGAGTCCGGATCAGGTGTTGAAAAAACGTCATGCGATTTTCTATCACCAGTCTCAAAAAGATGGTGTAATGTTCCAGGGTGATGACAGTAGAGAATTCTGGATTAGAGCAGAAGACAGAAACAGATTAACAGCTGAAAAATATCACGCTTTAGGTTTAGCAGATTATTCTGCAATCGAAGCTTTCAAGAGATATTTTTTCTAAGGGAATCTTTAAAAATAATAAACTATTTCATGTGGTTTATTTGGTTAGTTACCAAGTTTTGAAATGCAGCCGTGGTTGGCTGCATTTTTTTTATGCTTGTTTTGAGATTTAACCACAAAGTTTTTTTTACCGCAAAGTTAGCTAAGGGCACAAAGTTTTTTTTGCTTGGTCTAAAAAAGGAATATAAAAAAGTTCGCAAAGCTTTGTGAATAAACTTTGCGAACCTTGCGTAACCTTAGCGCTCTTTGCGGTTAAATACTATATAGAAGAATTCAAAATTCTTTGCTTCACATGATCGATATACGATCTTCCTATAACATATCGAAGTCCTTCAATTTCAATACTGTTTCCTTCAACGGCGTCGATTTTGTCAATTGCAATGGTGTACGAACGGTGAATTCGCAGGAAGTTTTTTTCCGGGAGTAAATCTGTAAAGTCAGATAAAGTACTGTGAATGATATATTTTCCGGTTAAGGTGTTTATTTTTAAGTAATCTTTTAGGCTTTCAATAACCAGAATTTCGTTGAAGAAAATCTTCTTCATTCTCTTTTTGTCGATTTTCACGAAAATAAAAGGGCTGTCTGTGGTATTTTCTTGTGGAGAATTGGTTTTGTTTTCAAGTCTTTTGCTGATTTTATTCAGCGTTTTCATTAATCTCGGGAACTCAATTGGTTTTACCAGATAATCTAAAACGTCCAATTCATAAGTTTCAATTGCAAACTGACTGTAAGCACTTGTAATAACTAATAATGGCGGGTTTTCAAGACTTTTTATAAAATTAATTCCGTCAAGAACAGGCATATTTATGTCCAGAAAAATAACATCAACTCTATTATTTTTCAGAAAATTTAAGCCCTCAATTGGATTACTGAAAGTATCTATTACCTCAAAATTCTCAATCGGCTCTAAATAGTTTTTTATAACATTGATTGCCAATGGCTCATCGTCAATAATCAAACATTTTATTTTCATTTCTATAATCTTATGTTATTTGAGCGAAATAATTTAGCAGGTAAACTTATATACGAGAAAAAGCTGTGTTAGGTTACTTTAATAACAAGCTTCACGACAAAAATATTCTTTTTATTTTTAAATGAAAGCTTATAGTCACTTTTATTATAACCTAATTCCAGTCTTTTTTTAACATTTTCAATCCCTATGCCACTTGACTTGTTAAAATTATCCTGATGCGGCGTAATTTCTGGCGTTGGATTTGAAATCGTAAAGTGCAGAAAATCTCCTTTTACTTTAAAGTCAATGTTGATTCTAACCTTTCCTGTGTTTTTGTTTACACCGTGTTTAAAGGCATTTTCAACAAAAGTCAATAAAATTACCGGAGAAATCTCCTTATCGTGAATATCTCCGGAAACTTCCATGTTAACTTCCAGACGTTCATCATTTCTAATTCGTTCCAGATCAAGATAATTCTGAATACAAAGAATCTCATTTTCTAAACTTTGCTTTTTTCCCTGCGTATCATAAAGCATATAACGCATTAATTCCGAAAGTTTAAGAACAATCTTTGGAGTTTTATTTGATTTTTCGACAGATAAAGAATAGATATTATTTAAAGTGTTGAAGAAAAAGTGCGGAGAAATTTGCGATTTCAAAAAAAGTAACTCAGTTTCTAACTGCGATTTTTCAAGATCGGTAACTCTTTTTTGCTCTTTTAAAAAATCTAAAGTGATTTTAATAGCTGTTACAAAAGTCATTACATACAATTCTCCCATCATCATATCTATAGTGTAATTGAGCGTTAGTTTATCAATTGTCTGCGGACCTTCCGGCCATACATTATGCGTGATTAGCATATAAGTAAGATTGAATTTTATAAGCACCATAATAAAGATGGCTGATAAAACTGCAAGTACATAAAGCACATACTTTTTTCGGTACACCAGATACGGCATAAAAATCAAGATATTCAGATAACACAAGGTCATGTGAATTGGAAAACCCAGTAAATTGGTTTTTAGCGAATACAAATAGTCATTAAAATAGCTTCCCCATCTAAAAGTATTGAATAAGAAGTAAGTCAGCCAAAAAACCACATGATAATACAAAGGTACGCGGTATAATTTGTTAGAATTAAAATTCATAATATGAGTATGTTTTGTGACTTTTTTTGATGTTTATCTAAGTTTATGTGTTATCCGTCTAAATAAGTTTTAATAAAAAGTCGGTTTGTTTAAATTTAAAGTTAAATTAAGGTTGTTTTATATGAAGAAATTTCTCGTGCCTGCTTTATTTGTAATTCTGGTTACAAGTTGTAAAATAAAGTCATACAAAAATAATAATAATGAAAATATTTTTGTAAACCATGTTGATCCTTTTATTGGAACAGGTGGACACGGCCATACGTACCCAGGGGCAACGGTTCCTTTTGGGATGTTACAAGTAAGCCCAGATAACGGAATCTCAAGCTGGGACTGGTGTTCAGGCTATCATTATTCAGATTCTATCGTTTCTGGTTTCAGTCATTTGCACTTAAGCGGAACAGGAATTGGCGATTTGGCGGACATTTTATTTATGCCGACCAACAAAAAAGTCGATTTAACATTAAAAACAACTTCACGCGATCAATTACCTTATAAATCATTTTACAGTCATGTTAACGAAAAAGCAACACCGGGCTCTTACCAAGTTTTTCTTAAGGATCCTAAAATCAATGTAGAATTAACTTCTTCACAAAGAACAGCGTATCATAAATATACGTTTACAAAAAACGACAAACAATCAGTAATTGTCGATTTAGGATTTGCCATAAACTGGGACAAAGCCTTAAAGACCGGAATTACAATTGAAGACGAATATACTATAAGCGGTTACAGATATAGTAAAGGCTGGGCAGTAAATCAAAAAGTATTTTTTGTAGCGAAATTTTCAAAACCTATTACAGAATCAGTTTTAACGGCTGATAAACAAATTGTTACTGGCAAAAAAACAGATGCAGAAAATACATCGGCACAATTATTTTTTGACCCAAAAAACTCAGATGAATTATTTGTAAAAGTAGCTTTATCATCTGTAAGTGTGGCTAATGCCAAAGATAATCTGGACGGAGAAAAAGCAAATTTCGACAATACAAAATCAGAAGCTGCTTCGATTTGGAATAATGCATTAAGCAAAATTAAAGTTGAAACACCTGTAGATTCGTTAAAAACCATTTTTTATACTGCGATGTATCACGCACAAGTTGCCCCTGTAACCTATAGTGATAAAAACGGTCAATTTAGAAAAGAGGATGATCAAATTGTTACAGCAAAAGATTATACGGCTTATTCGACCTTATCACTATGGGATACTTTTAGAGCCGAAAATCCTTTATTGACTTTGCTGGCTCCAGATAAAACTTCAGACATTGTAAACTCAATGTTAGCGTATTACGATACCAAAAAAATATTACCGGTTTGGACTTTATACGCCAACGAAACCAATACAATGACAGGATACCATTCTATTCCGGTAATTGTCGATGCTTATTTAAAAGGTATAAAAGGTTTTGATGCCGAAAAAGCTTTCGAAGCCATGAAAACTACCATGATGCAGGACGAACGTGGTTTAAACTTCTACAAAAAATACGGTTATATCCCTTATAATTTATTAGATGAATCGGTTACGATTACACTAGAATATGCTTACGACGATTGGTGTGTAGCGCAAATGGCAAAAGCTTTAGGAAAAAACGACGATTATCAATTTTTCTTAAAACGTTCTCAGGCCTATCAATATTTATTTGATCCGAAAACAGGATTCATGAGAGGAAAATCGGATGATGGAAAATCTTGGAACGAACCTTTCGACCCAAAGCATTCTAACCACAGAGAACATACTGATTATACGGAAGGAAACGCTTGGCAGCACAGTTGGTTTGTACCACAAAATGTCGATAATTTAATTTCGATTCATGGCGGAAATGAAACCTTTACCAAACGGTTAGAGCAATTATTTACCGAAAGTTCTGAGATTACAGGAAACAATGTTTCGGCAGATATTTCGGGATTAATTGGACAATACGCACACGGAAACGAACCAAGTCACCATATTGCGTATATGTTCAATCATGCAGGGCAGCCTTGGAGAACGCAATATTGGGTACGTCATATTTTAGACACGCAATACAATACAACACCGAACGGATTAAGCGGAAACGAAGACTGCGGACAAATGTCGGCTTGGTATGTTTTCAGTTCAATGGGATTATACCCAATGAATCCGGCTTCGGGAGAATATGAAATAGGAAGTCCTATTTTCGAGAAAGCAACCATCAATCTTGAAGGAGGCAAAACTTTTGTAATTGAAGCGCAAAATGTTTCAGACAAAAACTTTTACATTCAGTCGGCTACTTTAAACGGTGTCGAATTCAATCAAACAGCAATCACACATCAACAGATTTTAAAAGGCGGGGTTTTACATTTTGTAATGGGACCTCAGCCAAATAAAAACTGGGGAACAAAAAATAAACAAAAAACGTAACTAACCTACTAACAAATAAATTTAATGGATATTATTGACGTATCGATAATCGTAGCTTACATTCTGCTCTCAGTGAGTATCGGAATTTGGATTTCAAGAAAAGCAAAACAAGGATTAGATGACTATTTTCTTGGAGGAAAAACTATCAAATGGTATTTTTTAGGTCTAAGTAACGGATCTGGAATGTTTGATGTTTCCGGAACTTCCTGGATGATTGGGGTACTTTTTCTATACGGAGTAAAAAGCTTTATGTTCATGTGGCTTTGGCCAATTTGGAATCAGATTTTCGTGATGATGTTCCTTGCAGTCTGGATTAGAAGATCAAAAGTAATGACAGGTTCTGAGTGGATTTTAACTCGTTTTGGAAGTGACAGAGCCGGAAAAGCATCGCATATTATTGTCGCCATTTTTGCCATCATTTCTACCATTGGTTTTATCGCTTATTTCTTCGAAGGAATCGGAAAATTTGTAACCATTATTCTTCCGTGGGATTTAACACTTCATTATGGCGATTTAATTCTGTTGACTTCAGAGCGTTCTTATGCCTTAATCATCATCTTTTTAACTACGATTTATACCGTTAAAGGCGGAATGTTTTCTGTAGTTGCGACAGAAGTGGTGCAATATTTAATCATGATCGTAGCCGGAGTTTTAATTGCCGGATATGCTTTTGTTAATTATACAGATATTCAAATAAATTCGGTTATTACCGAGGAATGGAAAAATGTTTTCTTCGGATGGCAGTTTGAAACCCAGTGGAGTGATAAATTCCAAACTTTCAATAATTTAATTGATTCTGAAGGTTACAAAATGTTTGGCGCTTTTATCGGAATGACGTTGTTCAAAGGATTTTTTGCAAGTGTGGCCGGGCCAACGCCGAGTTATGATTTACAGCGTGTTCTTTCTACAAAATCAGTAAAAGAAGCAGCTTATATGAGCGGTTTCACGAACTTAATTTTATTCATTCCGAGATATTTATTAATCACAGGAATCGTAGTAATCGCATTGGTAAACTTAGCACCAGAATTAAATGCAAACACAGGTTTAACAGGAGCCGATTTAGAATTATTAATGCCAAAAGTGGTCAATTTATATATCCCGGTTGGAATTAAAGGAATTCTTTTAGCAGGTTTATTAGCCGCTTTTATGTCGGGATTCTCAGCATTCGTAAACGCGGGGCCAGCGTATATTGTAAATGATATTTATAAAAAATACTTTAAACCGGTTGCGACAAATGCACATTATATTAAAGTAAGTCAGATTTCATCTTTCCTTGTAGTTGGTTTAGGGGTTTTTATGGGATTCTTCGCAGACTCAATCAATTCCTTAACGCTTTGGATTACAAGCGCTTTATATGGAGGTTACGTTGCAGCAAATTTCCTAAAATGGATTTGGTGGCGTTTTAATGGCTGGGGTTATTTCTGGGGAATGTTCGCCGGATTAATTGTAGCTTCTTTACAATTTGCTTTAGGTCAGGCTAAAGGAAGTTTAACAGAAGGATCATTTTTATACGATTTATCACAAGTGCAGGCAATTTATTTGTTCCCAATAATATTTGGTTTCTCTATTTTAGGATGTGTTTTAGGAACGTTCTTAAGCAAACCAACTGATATGGAAGTTTTAAAATCTTTTTACGCAAACGTAAGACCTTGGGGATTCTGGGGGCCAGTTTATAAAGAATTAAAGTCAGAAGATTTTACTTTCGAAAAAAACAATGATTTCTGGAGAGATATGATGAATTGTGCCATCGGAATTGTGTGGCAGTCCAGTATGATTTTGCTTCCGATATTCTTTATTATCAGAGATTATCCAAAAGCAATTACGGCTTTGATTGTGTTTTTAGTAACGACTACGATATTAAAATTCACATGGTTAGATAAAGTTAGAAAAATAGCGGATTAGATAAAAGATACAAGATGCAAGAGCTTTGTCAAAGTTTCAAACTTTGACAAAGCTTTGAAAAACGAAAAATTAAAAACATAGAAACATAGGTTTAAATGTGTATAAAAGAATACAAAAAGAAACTAGTTTCTAACACATAGCGATGTTTGTTGATACAAGTGAAACGCCTTTATGAGGTTTTCAAAAACTATGTTCCTATGTGTTTAAATAAATGACAAAGCTTTACAATAAAACAAACAATAAAAAACAAAAAAATGAGCAGTATTCCTTGGCAAGACAGACCCGAAAACAGTAACGATGTAATGTGGAGATATTCTGAAAATCCAATTATCGACAGATATGCAATACCATCATCAAACAGTATTTTTAATAGTGCTGTAGTTCCTTTTGGAGATGGTTATGCAGGAGTTTTCAGATGTGATAACAAAGCGGTTCAAATGAATATTTTTGCCGGCTTTAGTAAAAACGGAATCGATTGGGACATTAACCACGAACCAATCGTAATGCAGTCTGGTAATACAGACATGATTGAATCTGCTTATAAATATGATCCGCGTGTGGTTTTCATTGAAGACCGTTACTGGATTACCTGGTGTAATGGTTACAACGGACCAACAATTGGAATTGGATATACTTTTGACTTTAAAGAGTTTTTTCAATGTGAAAATGCCTTTTTACCATTCAACAGAAACGGAGTTTTATTTCCTCAAAAAATAAACGGAAAATACGCCATGTTAAGCCGTCCGAGTGATAACGGACACACACCATTCGGAGATATTTGGATCAGTTACAGCCCGGATATGAAATATTGGGGAGAACATAGATTGGTAATGAAACCAAGTCCTTTTGAGCAAAGTGCATGGCAGTGTACAAAAGTTGGGGCAGGACCAATTCCTATTTTAACGAATGAAGGCTGGCTGATGATCTACCACGGCGTTATCAATACCTGCAACGGTTTCCGTTACGCAATGGGTTCAGCACTTTTAGATGTCGATTCACCAGACAAAGTAAAATACAGAACGCAGCCTTATTTATTAGGCCCGGCAGAAATTTATGAAATGGTAGGAGATGTGCCAAATGTTGTTTTCCCATGTGCCGCTTTACATGATACTGAGGAAGATAAATTAGCCGTTTATTATGGTGCAGCAGATACTGCCGTAGCCATTGCATTTGGTAAATTAAGTGAAGTAATTCAGTTTACAAAAGATAACAGTTTATAGAAAAAAACATGCGTTTAAAATTTCAATGGTTAACAGTTGTTTTAGTTTCTTTTTCGGTTGTAAGTTTTTCACAATCGAAAAAAAATACCATTATTCCTAAAACATATGTTGCTTCAAAAACGGCAAATCCTATTACAATTGATGGAGACGAATCTGATGCTTCATGGAGCAAAGCAGATTGGACAGCTCTTTTTGAAGATATAGAAAATGGCATTAAACCCAAATATGCAACAAAAGTTAAAATGCTCTGGGATGAAACCAATTTTTATATTTTAGCAAAGATTGATGAGCCGCACGTTTGGGCAAATTTAAAACAGCGTGACACTATTATTTTTTACAACAATGACTTTGAAGTTTTTATAGATCCCGACAGCGACACTTTTAACTATTACGAATTAGAAATAAACGCCTTGAACACTGCTTGGGATCTATTTTTATCAAAACCTTATAGAGAAAATGATCTCGTAGTTTTAAACGACTGGAATATTCCGGGTTTAAAATCAGCGATTAAAGTTCATGGAACGCTTAATAATCCAACCGATATTGACCAAGGCTGGGTTTTAGAAATGGCGATTCCGTGGGCATCTTACAAAACATCTTATTTCGATCAGAACGTACCTGTAGATAAATTCTGGAGAGTTAATTTTTCAAGAGTAAACTGGCAGCATTCACTTGTTGACGGCAAATACGAACGCAAAAAAGACGCCGACGGAAAATTTCTGCCAGAGTACAACTGGGTTTGGTCGCCAATGGGAGTCATCAATATGCATGAACCTGAAAAATGGGGCTATGTTTATTTTTCATCCAAAGAAGGAAAAGATACCTTTACAATTCCGCAGGATGAAAAAGTAAAATGGGAACTTTACAATTTATACAGAGTCCAAAAAGAATATTTTCAAAAGAATAAAATTTGGGCAAAATCGCTGACGAACCTAACAAAAGAAAACATCAGTGTTGATAATAAAATTTTAAAACCTATCTTAGAAAACCATTCCGCTGGATATAATATTTCAGTAAAAAGCCCTTTTTCGAATCAAACATTTGCTATAAAAGAGGACGGAAAAATAATAACACAATAACCACTATGAAACTACCAAAACTATTACTTTTTTTACTGGCATTCAGCATTTTTTCGTGTGCCAAAAAAGAAGAAACCACATTTAAATTTGCAGTCTGGACAACCGCAGACGCCAAAAAATCAGATGCAGATTACACCAAAGAATTCAAAAAATACAAAGACGGGGGAATAGATGAAGTATTAATCAATACGACTACAGATCCGAAACTTTTAGAAAGATTAGTGCCTCTTGCCACAAAAGAAGGCCTAAAAGTTCACGCCTGGATAATGGCCATGAACAGACCCGGAGATTCTGTTGCGTTAAAACATCCAGAATGGTATCAGGTAAGTAAAGAAGGAAAATCCTGTTTCGATAATCGTCCTTACGTAGATTATTACCAATGGTTATGTCCAACAAGAAAAGAATCCAGAGAACATGTTTTACATTTAGTGGAAGAACTGGCAAAAGTTGACGGAATCGAAAGTGTTCATTTAGATTATATTCGTTTTCCGGACATCTTTTTGCCAATTAGTTTATTGCCAAAATACAACTTGGTTCAGGACGTAGAATTACCTCAATTCGATTTTTGTTATTGTGACGAATGTGTAAAAGCATTCGAAAAAATCCACCATAAAAATCCAAAAGAAAGCCACAACACTTCTATCGATATGGAGTGGAAAAACTTTCGCTTAAACGCCATAAAAGCCGTTGTTGACGATGCATACAAAATTGCACACAAACACAACAAGCAATTAACCGCAGCCGTATTTCCTTATCCTGAAATGGCAGACCATATGGTGCGCCAGCGTTGGGATAAATGGAATATCGACGAAGTATATCCAATGATTTACCATAGTTTTTATAATGAAGAAATTGACTGGGTAGGTTATGCCACAAAACAAGGTGCTGCTGATTTAGAAGATAAGAAAACGAAAATCAATACAGGAATTTATATTCCGGGATTGAAAAATGATAAGGAGCTAAAACAAGCTATTTTAGAAGCAAAAGAAAATGGAGCTGTAGGAGTTTCATTTTTCGACGGAAATGCATTGTCTGAAAGTAATTTGAAGACAATCAAAGAAACAAAAGCAAGTTTAAAGTAATATTTTTTAAATACATAGAAACATAATATTGATAATTCAACTTTGTCAAAGTTTAAAACTTTGACAAAGTTCAGGCGATAAAGCTATGTTTGTTAATACAAATGAAACGCCTTCTATTCGGTTTCAAAAGCTATGTTCCTATGTGTTGAAATAAAATTAAGATAAAAGTAAACAGCATGTCAAATAGAAGAGACTTTATCAAAAAAGCAGCTTTAGGCGCAGCAGCTGTAAGTTCTGTAGGCTTTAGCGGATTTGCGAAAGAGAAAGAAAATGAAAAAGAAGGCGCATTAGAATTTCCTTCAAAAAAAGTAAAAAAGCCGGTTGTTATTTCAACATGGAATCACGGATTACCTGCTAATAAGGAAACCTGGGAACAATTAAAAGCCGGAAAACCAGCTTTAGATGCCATTGAAGCCGGAATGAAAATTCCCGAAGCAGATCCAAATGTTCGCAGTGTAGGTTACGGAGGATATCCGGATCGCGAAGGAAAAGTAACGCTTGATGCCTGTATTATGGACCACAACAGCAATTGCGGTTCAGTTTGTTTTTTACAAGGCATTATGCATCCAATTTCTGTAGCAAAAAGAGTATTACAAAATACACCACACGTAATGCTTGCCGGACAAGGCGCATTGCAATTTGCATTATCAGAAGGATTTAAAGAAGAAAATTTACTAACTCCGGAATCTGAAAAAGACTGGAAAAAATGGCTGGAAGATTCAAAATACAAACCAGTTATTAATATAGAAAATCACGATACCATAAGCATGCTAATGTTAGACCAGGATGGAAACCTTTCTGGTGGCTGTACTACAAGTGGTGCGGCCTGGAAAATGCACGGACGCGTCGGTGACTCCCCAATAATCGGCGCGGGTCTTTTTCTGGATAACGAAGTTGGAGCTGCAGCGGCAACAGGTTTGGGTGAAGCCGTAATTAGAACCGCAGGAAGTGCCATGGTTGTCGAATTAATGCGTCAGGGAAAATCACCTTATGATGCGTGCAAAGAAATCACAGAGCGTATTTACAACAAACACAAAAACCACAAAGACATGGAATATCTGCAAGTTGGTTTTATTGCCTTAAATAAAAACGGAGAACATGCAGGTTACAGCCTTAGATCAGGTTTTAATTATGCCGTTTCTGATGATGAAAAAGGACACAGAATGGAAGATGCGAAATTTAAAATGTCGTGGGATAAATAAAAACATTATGCGGGAACTTTGTCAAAGTTTTAAACTTTGACAAAGTTGAATCGCGAATAAATTTTAAACACATAGTTACATAGATTTTTCTCTCACAATCTATCCTGATAATATCGGGGCTATGTGTTCAAACAAAAACAAAGAATGAAAACAATAATATCCATATTAACCTTATTACTTTCAGTATTATCTGTTAATGCACAAGAAAAAGTTCCGTTTTGGCAGAATGAAAAAATCAATGAAGATAATAGAGAGCCCATGCACGCCGCCTATTATGTTTTTGAAAACGAAACATTAGCTGCTAAAAACGAATGGAGACAATCTAAAAATTACCTTGACATTAACGGAGCCTGGAAATTTAAATATGTGGATAATCCGGCTGCACTTCCAAAAGATTTTGAGAAAACCAATTTTAACGATAATGCCTGGGATAATTTTAAAATTCCGGCAAGCTGGGATGTAAACGGTTATGGATATCCGGTTTATGTAAATACGACTTACGATTTTGATTATTTAATGGCGCCAAATCCGCCGTTTGTTCCAACAAAATATAACCCAACAGGAGTTTACAGAAGAGAAATCACCATTGATAAATCTTGGGAAGGAAAAGATATTTTTTTGCATATCGGAACAGCAAAATCAAACTTGACCGTTTGGGTAAATGGTGTTTATGCAGGTTATGGTGAAGACGGAAAATTACCTTCTGAATTTAAATTAAACAAATACGTAAAAACCGGAAAAAATACGATTGTGCTTCAGGTAATGAAATGGAATGACGGTTCGTATTTAGAATGTCAGGATATGTGGAGAATGAGCGGAATTACAAGAGATTCTTATTTAGTTGCGAGAAACAAAGCACATTTAAATGACTTCGAAATTATTCCAGATTTAGATGCTAATTATGTAAACGGAAGTTTAAAAATATCGACTCAATTTTCTGATTTAGATAAAAAAGACAGTTATACTTTAGACGTTCAGTTAAAAGATGGCGACAAGATTGTAACCTCAAAAAATATTTCCGCTTTAAGCGAAAAACAAACATTTGATTTTGCAGTAGAAAATCCGAAGAAATGGAGCGCAGAAATTCCAAATTTATATCAGGTACGTTTTATTTTAAAAGATAAAAAAGGAACTGTAATTGAAGTTATCAATCAAAATGTTGGATTTAGAAAAGTAGAAATTAAAGGCGGACAGCTTTTAGTAAACGGAAAAGCGATTTACATAAAAGGGGTAAACCGTCATGAAGTTGATCCAATTACGGGGCAGACGATTTCAAGAGAAAGAATGGAACAGGATATTAAATTGATGAAAGAATTTAATATCAATGCGGTGAGAATGTCGCATTATCCAAACGATGAATATTTCTACGAATTATGCGATAAATACGGAATTTATGTTGTCGATGAAGCCAATATAGAATCGCACGGAATGGGTTACGATATTACCAAAACGCTTGGTAATAAACCAGACTGGGAATTGGCGCACATTCAGCGTATGCAGCGTATGATCGAAAGAGACAAAAATCATGCTTCGATCATTATCTGGAGTATGGGGAACGAAGCAGGAAACGGCTACAACTTTTACAGAGGATATTTGTGGATTAAAAACAGAGACAAATCAAGACCAATTCAGTACGAAAGAGCAACTGCGGGAGCCTGGGACGGGAAAGATTTAAAATTCGAATGGGATTCAGACATTATCGATCCAATGTATAGTTCTCCAAACAAAATGGAAGAATATATTTTGGCAAATCCAAATCCATCAAGACCTTACATTCAGTGCGAATATGCGCATGCAATGGGGAATTCAATGGGGAATTTTAAAGATTATTGGGATGTGATTCGTAAATATCCAAACTTTCAGGGAGGTTTCATTTGGGATATGATCGATCAGTCGGTTTATAAAAAACTGGATAACGGAACCACTATTTTAGCATACGGAGGAGATTTTGGGCCAAAAGATGTAAAAAGCGATAACAATTTTGTGAACAACGGCGTATTTACGGTAGACAGAAAACCAAATCCGCATGCACTTGAAGTGCGAAATGTGTATCAAAACATTCTGACTTCCTGGCAAAATCAGGAAATGGCTACAATAAAAGTTTACAATGAATTTACGTTTAAAGATTTAAGCAACGTAACTTTACACTGGACATTAATTTTAGACGGAGTGAAAGAGACGACAGGCGTTATCGATTATTTAGCAATCGATCCAACACAATCAAAAAGCTATACATTGCCCATTAAATTAGGCGATAAAAAATTTCAGGAAGCTTTTATAAACATCAGCTATCAGTTAAAACAAGAAGAACCATTTTTACCAAAAGGTTTCGAAATTGCGACAGAACAACTGGCGTATAAAGGAACGTGGAAAAACGATATTAAAATCGAAGGAGCTTCAAAAATTACGGTGGAGAAAAAAGCAAATGCGACGGTTTTCAAAAGTGATAAAGCAGAGATTACTTTCGACAAAAAAACAGGATTTATCAGTGGTTATTCCTTCAATAATCAGCCTATTATAAAAGACGGATATCAATTGCGTCCAAATCTTTGGAGAGCACCAAACGATAATGATTTTGGCGCTAATTTTCAGGTAAACTTAAAGGCTTGGAAAGAGGCAACAGAAAATCCAACTTTGGTAAACTGGACATTTACTCCAACTAAAGACAATAAAATTCTGGTAAAAGCAACGTATAGTTTAGCTTCAGTTTCTTCTACTTTAGAATTGAATTATGAATTAAACGGAAACGGAGAATTAGTCGTAAAAGAAGCTTTAAATATTGATAAAAACAAAGAACAGCCTATTTTACCAAGATTTGGAATGGAAGTAATTGTTCCGAGAGATTTTAGTAATATGAAGTATTACGGAAGAGGTCCGCACGAAAATTATATTGACAGAAACTACAGTTCAAAAGTGGGATTGTATACACAAACCGTTTCAGAACAATATTATCCATACATCCGTCCGCAGGAAACGGGAAATAAAACTGATGTACGTTTCTTAGAATTATTGGGTGATAAATTAAAATTAACCGTAACATCTGATGAATTATTGGCCGTAACTGCTTTACATTTTTTAAATGAAGATTTAGACGACGGATTGAAAAAAGACCAAAGACACGCTGCCGAATTAAAGGAAAGAGATTTAACAAGTTTAAAAATCGATTCTAAACAAATGGGAGTTGGCGGAATCGACAGCTGGCAGGCATGGCCAATGGAAAAATACCTTTTGAGAGGAAAAAATTATCAATATCAATTTAAAATAACACCATCTTTAAAATAGTAATTATGAGATCATTAAAACCCTTATTCGTCTTAATCTTCTTAACTGTTTTAAGTTTGGGTTATAGTCAGAAAAAAGTTTTTACTGCAAAAGACATTCAAATTATCCCGAAACCAAATCAAGTTTTGATTCAATCAGGAAGTTTTGAGTTTTCTAAAAATACCGTTTTTGTTGCCAATACAGATTTTCAAAAAGATATTTCAAATGCTTTAATCAACAAATTTGAAGTTGCTGCAGGCTGGCGACCAATTTTGGGAGTAAAAGCACCGCAAAACAATTTTGTTCAGTTTAAAACAGATCCAAATCTGCATAAAGAAGCTTATAAAGTTGAAGTAAACAATAACATAATCACAATTACAGCAAAAGGAAATGCCGGTTTTATCTACGGATTAGAAACGATTAGACAATTGCTTCCTACAGCTATTGAAAGCACTTATGCAATTACATCAGCAAAATGGCAGATCCCGAATGTTGTGATCACAGACGAACCGCGTTTTCAATGGAGAGGTTTAATGCTGGATTTATCACGTCATTTTTTCGATAAAAATTATATTCTGGCAACAATCGATCGTTTGGCTATGCACAAAATGAACGTTTTGCATTTGCATTTAGTTGATGATCAGGGCTGGAGAATTGAAATTAAGAGATATCCAAAACTAACAGAAGTTGGAGCATGGAGAGTGAATCAGGAAAATGTAGCGTGGAATGCCAGATTAACCACAAACCCAGATGAAAAAGGAACTTACGGAGGATTTTTTACGCAGGAAGAATTAAAAGAAATTGTAAAATATGCAGCAAGCAAAAACATCGAAGTAATTCCTGAAATCGAAATGCCGGCGCACGTAAGTTCTGCCATTGCAGCTTATCCGGAATTGGCTTGTTTTGATCAGCGTATCGGCGTTCCGTCTGGCGGAGTTTGGCCAATTACAGATATTTATTGCGCAGGAAAAGAATCTACATTTGAGTTTCTGCAGAATGTATTAGATGAAGTGATGGCCATTTTTCCATCAAAATATATTCATATTGGAGGCGACGAAGCGACAAAAACCAATTGGGATAAATGTCCGAACTGCCAAAAAAGAATGAAAGATTTAGGTTTAAAAAATTCAACTGAATTGCAAAGTTATTTTGTAAAACGCATTGAAAAGTACATCAATTCTAAAGGTAAAAAAGTAATTGGCTGGGATGAAATTGTAGAAGGAGGTTTAGCTCCAGAAGCAACTGTAATGAGCTGGAGAGGAACAAAAGGCGGTATTGAAGCGGCAGACCAAGGTCATGATGTAATTATGACCCCAGAATCTCCTTGTTATTTTAATTTTTATCAAGGTCCTCAAAATGAAGAACCATTGGCTTTTGATGCATATAATCCTTTAAATAAAGTATACGAATTTGAGCCTATTGTACCAACAATGTCGCCTGTAGAAGCAAATCATGTTTTGGGCGGACAGGCTAACTTATGGGCAGAATATCTTTCGGGACCAAAGGATTCAGAATATATGATTTTTCCAAGACTGGCTGCTATGGCTGAGGTTTTATGGAGTTCAAAAGAAAGCCGTAACTGGATTGATTTTACAACGCGATTAAAACCATTATTAAACCGTTATGATTATTTGGGAATCAATTATGCAAAAAGTGCTTATTTGGTAACCGCTTCTTCAACAGCAAATTTGGCTAATAAACAAGTTAGTGTGTCTTTGCAAAATGAATTTCCAAATCCGGATATTCGATATGTTTTAGGAGATGGAAATATTGATCATCGTGCTTCAAAATATACGATGCCGCTTGATTTTAAGCAAACCACAATCTTAAAAGCTTCGTTGTTTCAGGACGATAAACCAATAGGGAAAGTATTTACAGATACAATTATTTTCCATAAAGCCTTTGCACAAAAAGTAAAATACTTAACACCTTATAATGATAATTATAAAGGTGATGCAAATACAATGGTCAATACAATTCGAGGAAGCAAAAACTTCCATGACGGACAATGGCAGGCGTGGCTTGTTAATGATATGGAATTGGTAATCGATTTTGAAAAGCAGGAAAGTATTGAACAGGTAACCGTAGGAGCTTTAGAAAGTCAGGGAGCTGGAGTAAATTTTCCTGTAAAAATTAAAGTTTTGGTTTCTAATGATGGAATCAAATATCAGGAAGTTGGGAAAGTTTCACGTCCGTATGCTCCAAATGTAACATCGGAACTGAAAGATTTCAAAATCAATTTTGCAAAAACCAATACAAGATTTGTAAAAGTAATCGCTTATAACCTTAAGAAAAGCCCTAAAGGAGAAAGTTCTTGGTTGTTTGTGGATGAGATTTTAGTGAATTAAATACTTAGTACGTTTCGAACTTTGTCAAAGTTTTAAACTTTGACAAAGTTGATATTACGTAGATTATTTAAACACATAGAAACATAGATTTATTTTTTGAATGAATAAAAAAGAGTATAAAAAGAAACTGGTTTCTCACACATAGTCCCGATAGCTATCGGGATGTGTTAATGCAAGTGAAACGCCTTTTTTTATAAACTATGGGAGCTATGTACCTATGTGTTGAAATGTGAATTTTACAATTAAACAAAAACAAAAAACTATAAATAAAATAAAGATGAAAAGAGGAATATTCATAATCGCGTTATTATTTTCCGTTCAAATGTTTTCGCAGGCCATTTATGAAGATGAGCGTTATGTACCGGAAACGGATCCGTTAGTGTTGAAAAATTTAGAGGCATGGCAAGGCAAAAAGTTTGGATTATTAATGCACTGGGGAACTTACAGCCAATGGGGAATTGTAGAATCATGGTCAATTTGCCCGGAAGATTATGGATGGTGCGAGCGTAAAAAAGGAAGCAATCCTGCTAATTATAATCAATATGTAAAAGATTATGAAGGTTTGAAAAAGACTTTTAACCCAACTAAATTTGATCCGACAAAATGGGCAAAAGCAGCAAAAGCAGCGGGAATGAAATACATGGTTTTTACCACCAAACACCATGACGGATTTAATATGTACGATACTAAATATTCTGATTATAAAGTAACAGATGCGGCTTGTCCTTTCAGTACAAATCCAAAAGCCGATGTTTTGAAAGAAGTTTTCAATGCTTTTAGAGCTGAGAATATTTCAACCGGAGCGTATTTTTCTAAACCAGACTGGCATAACGAAAATTACTGGGACCCATATTTTCCTCCTTTCGACAGAAACGTAAATTACGATCCGTCATTATATCCAGAAAAATGGCAGAAATATGTTGACTTTACACACAACCAAATTTTAGAAATCCTTACCAATTACGGTAAAGTAGATATTTTATGGCTTGACGGAGGCTGGGTTAGAAAAAGAGATCAGCAAAACTTAAAAGAAAATTACGACGAGAAATTTACTGAAAACGAATCTAAAAATGGTTTCATCAAACACAGAGTTGTAGATCAGGATCCTAAAATGGACGAATTGGTGGTGAAAGCGCGCCAAAAACAACCGGGATTAATTGTGGTTGACAGAGCAGTTCACGGAAAAAATCAAAATTATTTAACTCCTGAAAATAGAGTTCCTGAAAAAACACTGCCTTATCCTTGGGAGTCTTGTATTACATCTGGCGGAGGATGGTCTTATACTCCAGACGCGAAATATATGACAGGAAGACAAGGTATTCATATGCTTATTGATGTTGTTGCCAAAGGCGGTAATTTATTATTGAACGTTGCGCCGAGTCCGGAAGGAGAATGGCAGCAAGGTGCTTATGATTTATTACAAGCTTATGCAGACTGGATGAAAGTAAACAGTGTAGCGATTTATGATACGAAACCAATCGAGCCTTTTAAAGAAGATAATATTTGCTTTACACAAAATAAAGCAGGAAATGTATTTGCTTTTTATTTAGCAAAAGAGGGAGAAGATAAAATTCCTGCATCGGTTACAGTAAAATCTATCAGCCCTAAAAAAGGAACGAAAATTACAATGTTAGGTTCTAAAACTTCGCTTAAATGGACAAAAGAAGGAAATGGATTTAAAGTTGTAATTCCGGAAAGCCTTAGAAATAATTTACCTGTAAAAGAAGCATGGACTTTAAAAATAGAAGCTATTAACAGATAAGAATATGTTTTCAATATCAAAAAAAATACTATCAAAAACAGCATGCAGCTTTTGCATGCTGTTTTTTAGCATCACAAGTTTTGCACAACAACCAGCAGACTATGTGAATCCGTTTATTGGGACTTCGAACTTTGGAGCTGCTTTTCCGGGACCGATTGCGCCGCGCGGAATGGCAAGTATAAGCCCGTTTAATGTTGCCGGGGTAAAAAATACTCCAATGGAAAAAGACAGTCAGTGGCTTTCGAATCCGTATGTAAACGAAAATACCTTTTTAACTGGATTTAGTCAGGTTAATTTAAGCGGTGTGGGCTGTCCGGAATTGGGTGTTATTTTATTGATGCCAACAACCGGAGCAGTCGAAATTGATCATTTAAAATACGGATCGGCGTATTCTAATGAAGTGGCAAAAGCCGGATATTACAGCGTTGACCTCAAGAAATATAAAGTTAAAGGAGAATTTACAGCTTCAAAACGAGTTGGAGTAAGCAGATTCAATTTCCCGAAAGGGCAGTCAAACATTTTATTAAATCTAGGTTTAGGATTAACGAATGAAGAAGGTGCGATGATAAAAGTCGTTTCTTCTACAGAAATTGAAGGCATGCGTTCCGTTGGTTCGTTTTGTTATAACAGTCCTGAAGATGCTTATCCGGTTTATTTTGTGGCTAAATTTTCTAAACCTGCCGCTAAATTCGGCGTTTGGAAAAAACCAGCTAAGCATAACGGTGTTGAAGCGCAATGGATGGGATATAACGGTAAAGCCAGAATAATGGAAAATACTATCAAAACAGTAGTTGGCGATAGTATTGGAAGTTTTTTTACCTATAAATTCGATAAACAAGAAACGGTTGAAGTTAAAATAGGAATTTCGTATGTGAGCATCGAAAATGCCCGTGAAAACTTAGAAAAAGAAACGGGAAACAAATCGTTTGATGATGTTTATAAAGATACTTATAACGAATGGAATCAAGAACTTTCGAAGATTTTAGTTGAAGGCGGTTCAGAAGATGATAAAACAATTTTTTACACGGCTTTATATCATACGTTAATTCATCCAAATACCCTAAATGATTGTAACGGAGAATATCCGCAGATCAAAAGAAGCAAGATTGGTAAAACCGACGGAACCCGTTATACTGTATTCTCATTATGGGACACGTATCGAAACATGCATCCTTTAACATCTTTAGTTTATCCTAAGCAGCAATCAGATATGATAAAAAGCATGTTAAAAATGTATGATGAAAACGGCTGGCTGCCAAAATGGGAATTAAATTCTACAGAAACATTTACAATGGTAGGAGATCCGGCAAGTATAGTTATAGTTGATGCCTGCTTAAAAGGAATTCAGGATTTTGATGTTTACAAAGCCTACTATGCAATGCTGAAAGGTGCAGACCAAATTGAAAATAACCCGCTTCGCCCTGGACTTAAAGAATATATAGAAAAAGGATATTTATCAACTAATTATCCCGGACCTGTTTCTACAACGCTGGAATATAATACTTCAGATTATGCGATTTCACTTTTGGCAAAAGCTTTAGGTGAAAAAGAAGATTATAAACGTTTTGCTAAACGGTCATTATCCTACCAAAAATTATTTGACAAAAATTTAAAATTACTGCGGCCTAGAATTGCTAACGGAAATTGGTACGAACCTTTTGACCCGGAAGCAGGATCTAATTTTCAGGCAAATGTTGGTTTTATCGAAGGAAATGCGTGGCAGTATGCTTTTATGGTGCCGCATGATATCAGGGGATTGATAAAATTAATGGGAGGTGATAAACCTTTCTCAGATCAATTGCAAAAAGTTTTTGACAGTAAACAATTTGATATGGCAAACGAGCCGGATATTGCTTATCCCTATTTATTCAATTATATAAAAGGAGAAGAATGGAAGAGCCAGCAAATGGTCAAAAAACTGGTAGAGGAATATTTTCAAAACAAACCAAAAGGATTACCGGGAAATGATGATACCGGAACAATGTCGGCTTGGTTAGTATATTCAATGATGGGATTTTATCCAATATCTCCCGGCGACCCAATTTATACGATCACAACACCAATGTTTGATAAAGTAACGATCAAATTAGATTCAAGATATTATAAAAAAGAAAATATTGTTATTGAAAAAGAAATCAATACTGATGGAAAAATCAAAACAATAGAATTAAACGGAAAACCACTGAACAGTTATTTTATTTCACACGATGATTTTGTGAATGGAGGAACACTGAAAGTGATTCAAAATTAAACTCTCACAACTATGTTACAACTCAAAATCAAAAAAACAGCCATTATTTTTGTAATGGCTGTAGGTTTTTTTAACCAAACCTATGCACAGAAAAAATACCCGTATCAAGACGCAAAACTACCGGTAGAAGATAGGGTAAAAGACTTGTTAAGCCGTATGTCGCTTGAAGAAAAAGTGCGCCAGATGGATATGTACAAAGGCGAATTTTTTAAGGAAAAGGAAGATTTCTCAAAAGTAAAGTCGGATGCTAAAATTGGAAATCTGGGAATTGGGGCGATTCATGATATTTATCCGCGTTCTGCAAAAATGATTAATGATCTTCAAAGTGAGATAATTAAAAAAAATAAATGGGGAATTCCTGCCCTTATTATGTGCGAGATGCTTCACGGATATTTAGATGATGGAAGTACAGCTTTCCCAATGAATATTGGTCTTGGAGCAACCTGGGATGTAAGCGTAATGGACAAAGTGGGAAAAGTAATTGCGATGGAAGCAAGAGCGCACGGTGTTCATTTTGGTTTAGGCCCAAATTTAGATTTAGGCCGCGAACCACGCTGGGGTCGGGTTGCAGAAACTTTTGGTGAAGATGCGTATTTAAACAGTGAAATTGGTTTAGCGATGATAAAAGGAATGCAGGGCGATGATTTAAAATCAGATCGTTCGATTATTGCAGAACCTAAACATTTTGCCGTTCACGGTATTCCACAGGCGGGAGGAAATTCTTCTCCAATTTTAGTCGGAGAACGTTCGGCGAGAGAAGATCATCTTCCTTCATTTGAAAAAGCATTCAGAAAAGGCGGTGCATTGGGAACTATGTGCGCATATTCTGAACTGGACGGAATTCCTTGTGCAGCGAATCATTGGTTATTGACTGATGTTTTAAGAAACGAATGGGGTTTTAAAGGAATTGTAGTTTCAGATTTAGGTGCAATAAAATATCTTCAGGTAACGCATTTTGTTACAAGTTCTCCAAAAGAAAGTATCAGAGAAGCAATTACAGCTGGAGTTGATATGCAGTTTTATGATTTTACAAATGAATTTTGGCAAACCAGCATTATAGAATTGGTAAACGAAAAGAAACTAACAATGGCACAGATTGACCGTGCAGCCGGAGGGGTTTTACGTTTGAAATTCTTATTGGGATTATTTGAGAATCCATATACAGATAAAAACCTCATCAAAGAGCGTTTTCATACTAAAGAAAATCAGGATGCTGCCTTAGAAGCGGCTCATAAATCTATCATTTTGTTAAAAAATGAGAATAATTTATTACCTTTAAGTAAAGACATTAAAACAATTGCTGTTATTGGTCCAAATGCAAATGCTTCAAGACTAGGCGGATACGCGGTTAAGAACAAAGTTGGAACAACAGTTTTAGAAGGAGTACAGCAAATTGTGGGAAAAAACGCAAATGTACTTTATGAAGAAGGTGTCCCTTTAATTGTAAAAGGACAGATTATTCCGTCGAAATATTTATTTACTCCAGATGAATCTCAAAACGGATTAAAAGGAGAATATTTCAATAACAGAAATGTAGAAGGAACTCCGGCATTGACTCGTATTGACAGCCAATTAGAGTTTGACTGGCCTTGGTCTCCTGGCGATGGCGTTACAGATGATGATTTTTCTATTCGCTGGACAGGTTACATAAAATCAGATAAAGCATTCGACGGCTGGATAGGTTTAAGTTCTGATGACGGAATCAGAATGTGGATTGATGATCAATTGGTTATCGACAACTGGACAAAAGGTGCGACAAGCATGGTTACCACTCCAAAAAACATTGAAGCAGGAAAAAAATACAAAGTCCGCATTGAAATGTGGGAAGGAGGCTGGGGGGCCAGAGCGCACTTACGCTGGAATTTAGAAAAAGTAAACTTACAGCCGGCAATTGATGCTGCTAAAAAAGCCGATGTTGCGATTGTAGTTTTAGGTGAATCAAACGAATTGGTTGAAGAAAACAGAGATGTTGCTTCTTTAGACTTATTTGGAATGCAGCAGGAATTGATCGAAGAGATTCAAAAAACAGGAACTCCTGTGGTTTGTGTGTTATTAAACGGTCGTCCGCTTTCAACAAACTGGATTGCAGAAAATATTCCGGCAGTGGTTGAAGGCTGGTTTCCGGGAGAATTAGGAGGAAGAGCAGTGGCTGATGTTTTATTTGGAGATTACAATCCGGGTGGAAGATTGCCAATAACAGTTCCAAAATCAGTTGGACAGCTACCTATATATTATAACCAAAAACGATCTGCGATTCACAGATACGTTGCAGAGAGCGAACATCCGTTATATACATTTGGTTACGGATTAAGTTATACGAAGTTTGAATACTCAAATCTTAAAATTAATACTACTGAAATTAAAGCCGACGGAGAATTGAAAGTTTCGGTTGATGTTAAAAACGTTGGAAGCAGAGACGGAGATGAAGTTGTACAATTATATATTAAAGATGTTTACAGCAGCACTACAACTCCTGAAAAAACCTTAAAAGGATTCAAAAGATTAAATATTAAGAAAGGCGAAACCAAAACGGTTGATTTTACACTTACACCAGATGAGTTATCTATTTGGAATAGAGAAATGAAGCGCGTTGTAGAGCCTGGAGATTTCGAAGTTATGGTTGGAGGAAATTCTACAGATTTGATTAAAACAAATTTCAAAGTTTTGAACTAATTTGTACAAATTGGATGATATGTTTAAGGTTTAAGATAATTAAAAAAGAATGCTGTTAAAAAAATGATAAATCATTTCGATTAATGCGAGAAAGGCCTTTAAAATAAAGAGGATAAAGATTACAAATTAAAACGTTTTCGTACCCTAAAATGATAAATGTATTCCCAACACCTTTGCAAAATTGTCATTTGTCGAAATTATATCCTGTTAACAAAATGTATTCTTAAGTTTAACATGTTATTAACTCAAAAAACAACTAAATATGATCAAGAACGTACTAAAATTACTGTTTGTGATATGCTTATTTGGATTTCAAAATCTAGAGGCACAAACAACAGTAAAAGGAACGATAACAGATGCTCAAAGCGGAATTCCGATCCCTGGGGCAAATGTTGTTGTTAAGGGAACAAAAACAAGTACATCATCAGATTTTGATGGTAAGTACTCTATTACGGTTCCAAATCAATCAGCAGTTTTGGTTTTCTCTTATGTTGGCTCAGCTTCAAAAGAAGTGGCCGTGGGAACTCAAACTACCATTAATGCTGCTTTAGGCGCTTCGGCACAACAATTAGGAGAGGTAGTAGTAACTGCTCTTGGTATTAAAAGAGAGAAAAAAGCAATTACTTATTCAGCTCAAAACATTGCCGTAGATGAATTATCAGAAGCAAGATCATTAAACGTTGCTAACTCACTATCAGGTAAGGTCGCAGGTCTTAACTACTCTACAACTTCAAATGGTGTTGGTTCTTCTTCAAGAATTACATTAAGAGGTAACAGATCTCTTAACGGAAATAACCAGCCGCTATATGTAGTAGATGGTGTGCCTATTAGTAACGGTACAACTACAACTAACCCGGATATTGATACGGGAGGAACTACACAGCCAGACGGTATTTCAAACATCAATCCGGAGGATATTGCTTCGATGACTGTTTTGAAAGGACCCTCGGCAGCAGCTCTTTACGGATCAAGAGCGAGTAATGGTGTTATCGTAATTACAACAAAATCTGGAAAAGCAGGAAAAACATCTGTTTCGGTATCCTCTAATTTCATGGCTTCATCTGCTTACAACTTGATGAACTTACAAAATGAGTATGGTCAGGGAACAAATGGAGTTTACAATCCAACTTCTACCTCAAGCTGGGGAGGAAGATTAGACGGAAGCCAGGTTTCAAACTGGCAGTTAGTTCGTAACCCAAATTATGCAGGGCCGGCTACACAAAGTTATTCTCCACAGCCTAACAACGTTATTGATTTTTACAAAACGGGTTACAATTTAGCTAATACTTTAACTGTTGTAACTGGTAACGAAAAAGCACAGGGGTATTTCTCTTATACTAACACCCGTGCTGAAGGTATCGTTGGCGGAAACAAATTAGACAGACACAATCTTAACTTAAGATTGACCAGCAAAATCTCTGATAAATTATCATTGGATGTAAAAACTAACTACATCTTTCAGGATATCGATAACTTATTGAGAACTGGTGAAGAATCTATCGGAACATCTGCTTATTTATTACCTCGTAGTATCGCTTATAACGATTATAAAAATTTCGAATATTTTGATGGTGCTGGACAAAGACAATTAAATTATTTTGTTGACGAAACTGGATCTCCAGGAGGAAACCCATTTTGGTCTGCTTTAAGAGATGATGCCCGTAAAGATAAAAGAAACAGATTTATTGGTTTAGCTTCTCTTAAATACGAATTTACAAAAACGTTAAGTTTACAGGGTAGAGCTGGTTTAGACCAAATGACAAACAAAAATGAAAGAAACAGATATGCAACTATAGCATTCAATAATAACTTAGGTTCATACAGCGAATCTTATGAAACAGTAAGTGAATTGAATATTGATGCTTTACTTTCTTATAACGAAAAATTTGGAGATTTTTCTATTGGACTTAATGCTGGTGCCAGTTCATTGCAGCAAAACAGTTCAGCTTTAAATTCAGGAGGAGTTTTAAGTAAAAGAAACTATTTTGCATTGTCTAATGTGCAGACTGTTCAATCTACTTCTACAGCTTCAGAAAAAAGAATTAACTCAGTTTACGGATTTGGTCAAATTGGTTTCAGAAACTATTTATTCCTTGATTTAACAGCAAGAAATGACTGGTCTTCTACTGTACCAAATGATTATTTTTACCCTTCTGTAGGTCTTTCAGCTGTTATCTCTGACATAGTTAAATTACCTGAAGTAATTAGTTTTGCAAAAGTAAGAGCCTCATACGCAAAAGTAGGTAATGATACTGATCCTTACCAAACACAACAAAGATTCTCTTATATTGGAGGAAATGGCGGTATGTTATACGGACAAAATACAAAAGCTAATCCGAACTTAAAACCAGAGTTATCTTCTTCTACAGAGTTTGGTGCTGATGTTAGATTTTTCAATAATCGTTTAGGCTTAGATTTTACTTATTTCAATTCATTAACGAATAATCAAATTTTCTACATCAATACTCCTGAGTCTTCTGGATATTCTAGAGCGATCGTAAATGGCGGGGATATAGGTAATAAAGGTATCGAGCTTACACTTACTGCAACTCCTATCCAAACAGAAAACTTTAGCTGGGATATTACTGCCAACTACGCTTCTTATAAGTCAAAAATTAAATCTATTGCAGATGGAAGAGAAGAGTTAGTTCTTGGAGAAGGACGTTTAGTAAGAAGTAAAGTTGTTGTTGGCGGTGAATATGGAGATTTATATATCAAAGGTTTTCAAAGAGATCCAAATGGAAATATTATTGTAAATAGTGCCGGTATTCCATTAGCAACAAACGGTTTCGATGTTCGTGCCGGTAACTTTAACCCAGACTGGACTGGAGGTTTTAAAAACAATTTTAAATACAAAGATTTCTCTTTAAGCTTTTTAGTTGATTTTAGAATTGGCGGTGAAGTTATTTCATACACTCAGGCAAGACAAGCTGGTTTAGGAGTAAGTGATGTTACTCTTGCAGGAAGAAGCGGCGGAATTGTTGTTGATGGTGTTGTTTCTAACGGAAACGGTACATATTCTCCAAATACTACAAGTATTACTGCAGAGCAATACTGGACAGCTATTGGACAAAGAACACCTATTGCAGAACCTTTTATTTATGATGCAACAAACATTAGATTAAGAGAACTTGTTTTGGGTTATGCTTTACCAAAACGTTTATTAGGTGATTCAGGATTTACAAGTATTGATTTTTCATTGGTAGGAAGAAATTTATTCTTCTTCGTGAACAAAGCTAAATATTTTGATCCGGAAGCAGGAGCAGGAACAGGAAACCTGCAAGGTATAGAATCTTTCAACATTCCTTCAACGAGAGATTATGGAGTTAATGTTAAATTTGGATTTTAATTAAATAAAGAGATATCATGAAATATAGTTTTAAAATAAAAACGTTAGGGGTTGCATTAATGGCAGTTTCGATTTTATCAAGCTGTACCGGCGACTTTGATGAAATAAACAAAGATCCTAATTCATTGACTGAAGATCAGTTAGATGCTACGTTAGCAGGGCCTTCATTTGCATCAGCGCTTTATGCGGGTATTCATAACGGGTCTTACTCATCGCCTGGTGTTGATGATCAGGGAACATGGGGTATTGCTACAGGTATTTTATCTTCTACTTTTGTTCAATACTTAGATTGTAGATATGGTACAGAGAGAAATGCATTCGTAAACGGTTACGAAGGCCGTGGATGGTTAAGATTTTACACCGTTGCAGTTCCTGCTTTAAACAATGCTATTAAAGCATCTGAAGGAAACGCTGAAGCTTTGGCAGTTCTTAAAATCTGGAAAGTTTTCATGTACAATCAAATGGTTGATGCTTACGGGCCAATTCCTTATACTGAAGCAGGAAACGGAAAAGAGAAAGTAGCTTATGACAGCGTAGAATTTATCTACACAGACTTTTTTAAATTATTGAACGAAGCAAATGCGACATTATCTTCTACTTCTGCAACAACTGTGGCTTCACTTCAGTCAAGCGACAGAGTGTATGCAGGAAGTGTAGCCAATTGGAGAGTTTTTGGTAATAGTTTAAGACTTCGTTTAGCTTTGAGAATTTCTGATAAAGAACCTGCAAAAGCAAAAACAGAAGCAGAAGCAGCTGTAGCTGCAGGTGTAATGCAGACAAACGCTCAAAGTGCTTATTTCAAAGCGAGCAACATTACTCCAAACAATTTAAATATGATTGTAAACAGCTGGGGTTATGTGATGACCGCTTCTATGGAAAGTATTTTGGTTGGATATAATGACCCGCGTTTATCAAAATGGTTTGCTCCAATCGATACAGGAGTTTACAGAGGTCAGCCTATTGGAGGTTTGCAAGATCAATTTGGGACGACTAAATTCTCAGCTTTCAATAATGATGTTTTGGGTAACGGATCTGCAGGAAATCTTAGTGAATCTAAAAATATTGAAATCTTCATGGCTTCTGAAAATTATTTGAGCAGAGCTGAGGGAGCTTTAAATGGATGGAACATGGGCGGAACAGCTCAAAGTTTATACGAAACTGGTATTAGATTGTCTTTACAGCAATGGGGAATTGTTGATAATACAGCAATTAACGCTTACATTGCAGGATCAACTTTGCCAACTTTACCAAACGTACTTACTGTTTATCCAACTTTAGACTTACAAGATATTCCGGTAAAATTACCTGTAGCTTGGTCTTCAACAGTAGCGAATCAGCGTACACAAATTGCGGTTCAGAAATATTTAGCAATTTTCCCTGAATCTTGGGAATCTTGGGCTGATTTACGCAGAAGTGATGCAAAAGTTATCTATCCGCCGCTTAATACAGATAATAATGATCCGGGAGTTGGAAAAAGCTTAATGAAACGTATCATTTATGTTACAAACGAATATTCTTCAAACAAAGACGCTGTTACAGACGGAATCTCAAAACTAGGAGGTCCTGATTCTGGAGGAACTAAACTTTGGTGGGATACAAAATAATTATTTGGTTGAGTAAAGATCCACACAATTTTTACTTAAAATGATAAAAGGAGAGGAAACTCTCCTTTTGTTTTATATAAAAGTTAGGTTATGAATTTAAAAAAATATGGGGCAATTGTTTTATTAGTTTCAGTTTTTCTTGCTTGTAAATCAATTAAAAATGAACCAAAAACAGTTAATATTACCCAAAATTATATTGCAGCAAATCCGGTTACGACTGCCAGTCATGCCTCAACATTGGCGGAATTAGAAAATAATACACTTTTGGCAGCTTGGTTTGGCGGAAAATATGAAGGTGCAAAAGATGTTAGTATTTATATTTCATCTTATAAAGAAAAAAAATGGTCGGCACCAAAAAAACTGATTGAGCCTTTGGTTAAAGACGGCGATACACTGCCATGCTGGAACCCGGTTTTGTTTAAAAGTAAAAGCCAGAATTTGTATTTATTTTATAAAGTGGGAAAAAATCCTAGAGAATGGTTTGGCGCCATGATTGTTTCAAAAGATGATGGAAAGAGTTGGAGTAATCCAAAATATCTTCCAAAAGGAATTTTAGGACCAATTCGGAACAAACCCATCGAAACTACTCCCGGAATTATTTTATGTGGAAGCAGTACAGAAAGTATCGACGATAATAAATGGCGCGTTTTTATAGAAACCTACACAGAAGCTTCAGACAGCTGGACAATTGTAGATATTTACGACAAGAAGAATTTCGATATTATTCAACCGACATTTTTAATTCATTCTGATAATGAAATCCAGATTTTATCCCGAAGCCGACATAATAAATTGATTTCATCTTGGTCTGAAGATAACGGAAAAACATGGCAGAAAACAGACAGCATTAATGTTGTAAATTCAAATTCTGGAGTTGATGCTGTAACTTTATCGAATAAATCTTTTTTATTGGTAAATAATCCGCTTAAGATGGGAAAAGACTGGTTTAACGGAAGAAATGTTTTAGATGTTGAATATTCTAAAGATGGTGTAAATTGGAAAAAAATATTTGATTTAGAAAACCAGCCAGAAGGCGAATTTAGTTATCCAGCGATTATTCAGACTTCAGATAAAAAAGTTCATATTTTGTATACTTATAATCGAAAGTTTATCAAGCACACAACATTTGATTTGAAATAAATTTTAAAAACAGAATTATGCAAAAATACTGTCTTGCCTTAGACTTAAATAACCACCCGGATTTAATGGCAGAATATATCGATTATCATAAAAATGTTTGGCCTGAAATTCAGAAAAGTATCAAAGATTCTGGAATTATCAATTTAGAGATTTACAATGTTAGCGATCGTTTGTTTATGATTATCGAAGCCAATGACGATTTCTCATTTACAGAAAAAGCAAAACAAGATGCCGAAAATCCAAAAGTGCAGGAATGGGAAACGCTAATGTGGAAATTCCAAAAAGCATTGCCGCAAGCCAAATCAGGAGAAAAATGGATTTTAATGAATAAAATTTTTGAACTTAAATGAGCTGGCACACGGATGAAACGGATTTGCTTCGCAAAGGCGCGGATGGACACAGATTTTTATTATAAAAAACTATAAAAAGAAATCCGTTTTAATCAGCGTTTTCGCGAAGCGAATCCGTGTCATCCGTGTACCATTTTAGACAACGAAATTAATTATGAAATTTTTGCAAAAGATCAACTTTGTTTACGGTTTGTTACTTTTTAGTTTTATTACAAATGCTCAAAAAAGCAACTTGCCTCAGACATTTTATAAACACGATAAATATCTTTCTTCAGATAAATTAGAAGGTCGTTTGGTTGGAACAAAAGGAAATAATGACGCAGCATCTTACATCAAAAAATATTTTAAAAAGTACGGATTAAAGGAATTTAACAGCAGCTATTATCAGCCTTTTAATGTATTTGTAAAAGAAGGAATCAACAAAACAAAATCAGATAGTGTTTCAACCCAAAATGTTTTAGGATATATTGAAGGATCTGACGAAAAGCTCAAAAACGAATTTATCGTTATTGGCGCACATTATGATCATTGGGGCTGGGGCGGAATTGGTTCCGGAAGCAAAAAGAAAGATACCATTGCGATTCATAACGGAGCAGATGATAATGCATCTGGAGTTTCGGCTTTGTTATGTATTTTGGAAGAAGTTTCTAAGTTGAAAATCAAACCAAAAAGAAGTATTATTTTTATTTCTTTTAGCGGAGAAGAAGAAGGATTATTGGGTTCGAAATATTTCATAAATCATTTGCCGATAAAAAAAGAAGCCGTAAAAGTAATGCTGAATATGGATATGGTAGGAAGATTAAATGCCGAAAAACAAATCTATATGGGCGGAGCAGGAACTTTCCCAAACGGAGTCGACCTAATGAAAAAACTAGGCCAAAACAGCGGATTAAATCCTGTTGTATTCGCCGGCGATGTTGGCGGATCTGATCATGTTTCTTTTTACAAAGCTTCGATTTCTGCAGTAGGTTTCCACACAGGCGGACATCCGCAATATCATACGCCAGAAGATGATATTGATTTAATTAATTTTGAAGGTGGTGCTTTGGTAGCGAAGTATATTTATAATGCTTTGGTAAGTATTGCTGATTATGATGAGGAATTGGTTTTTATAAAGCAGGATTAATATAAATTAAAAAGCGCTTTTATTATGAAGTGGCTTTTTTGTTTATTGACTTTGAGTGCGATTACGAGCGGGAAGACATTATAAAATTTAGCAATGCCGACCCCTGATAAGGTTTCCTTCTTTCATTGTATTCTTTTTCTACAATAATATAAGACTTAACTTGTTTGTTTTTATCATTTCAAGAAAAAGGGAAGAAAAGTTAGAGACTTTTGATACGCTTATAATTTCTAGTAACAAAAAAATGCGCAAAGTCAGAGACATTTGCGCAGCTTTTCAGTTGAACTCATCTCAAAGCGGGTGAAGTTATTTTTTAATTGAATCATATTGCTGTTTAGTAATTAAATTGTTTTTAATCATCTTATTTAACCAATATATTGCCTTTTTCTTCGCAGTATTATCCATCTTGCTTAAATTAAGAGTTGAATAATCACCATAATCATAACTTATGTTATATTTCCTACATAATGCTTGGAAATAATCGAAATAAGCTTTTTCATAGTGGTATTTTTCAGCCATTATTTTTGAATAAACCATTACACTATCTGTGCTTTCTTCTTTAGTTGACTCCATCATACTATAAAAAAGTTCATCATAAGAATCTCTATCTCCTTTTTTACGAATATTATAAGCCAAAGTATCTTTGATAGTAGTAATTTGATTGATCGTAATGACTTCTTCAGAATTAATGTTAGCTTTATTATCTTGTATATGTTTATTCTTTTGACATGAAAAAAAGGAAAGAAGTAAAATATACACAATTTTTAATTTCATAATTTATTTTTTTAATTGTTAAAATACTATTCCAGTGATGAATATTAAGGATATAAATTCTTAAATTAGTTATTATACATATTAACTAATTTACAACAGTTCCTTCTGACAATTTCCCAACAACGACTCTATTTTTTGGGACGTTTTGTCCATTGGTTTGATATATTAATCTCCCATACATAAATGTATTCCAATTACCAAATTGTCGTGTTTGAAAGCCATGAGTACCACGATCTTGAAGGGCATAATCGCCATTGAAATTTACATTTTTTGTTACTTGTGGTCCAATTTCTTTGCCTTTGGCAGAGAAACCATCTCTTTCGTCTGGTGCAATTATAGAAACCCCTATCATTTCTTTTGAAGCTGAAATTTTGGCGGCTACAGGATCAGTTAAATTTCCATTTGAGTCGAGAGTATAACGGCCAGTTCGACAAGCGTGTATTACTATAGTAAATCCTTCTTTGCTTTTCGAATTTTTCCATAAGCTACTTGTTTGATTGAGGGTTTTATTTAAAATAGCCCCCGAATTAATTGTAGTTTCTCCCTTTTTTCCATAATCATTATAAAATTCTGCAGGATTTCCGTGGGCGAAAACATGAATTGTTTTTGTTATCGGATCATCTTTATATTGCCCACTATTGGCGGCCATAATTACAGGCTGATTATGGGCTGAATCTTTCAATAAAACAACTTCCAGACCTTCTAATTCTACACCATCAATTACTCTGTTTTCAGAAAAATTATAATGTGATTGATATGCATATTTTTCGCTTAAAGGGTCTGCATTCATAAATCTTGCTATAGTAGTATCATAATTTCTCCATTTAAAACTATCCCAGGTAAGTCCTAGTTCTTCTTGACGTTCTTGATTTTGGTATTTATAGTTTAGTGCATCATTACTGGACTTTTTAATATTATTATAACCTTCTTGTTTTAATCCAAAAGCATAAAAGTTATTTTCCTCTTGTATAGCGAGTGTTTTGTCATAACTTAAACGTACATTTCCTAATTGGTCCTTATACTGGAATATATATTTATATGAATTTCCAACAGGTTCTACATAACCTTCTGAAGTTGGAAAAAATTTTAATAGAGAATTTTTATACTGATAACCCTCTAAATAATCGGTTGTTGTAACACTAGGTGGCGAGGTGATGGTAATTGTTTTCTGCAATTTTTGACCATCCGCATTATAAAGGTATGTAATGCTGCCTGTTTGCAAGATTATTTTAGTTGGGAGATTAAAATGATTATAGACAATATCTGTAATACCTTTATTGGCATCAGTAATCATATTTCCATTTGAATCGTAGGTATAGTCAGTAGTAGTATCAATGACACCTGTACCAATTACATCATCCTTAAAACCAAAGGTTTTACTTCCCAGATCTGAGACCATCTGCAGGCGATTTCCACCATCATAAGTATAATTAAGATCATCCATTAGACCAAAGTTGGTTGGAATACTAATAGAGGCATTATTAACTAAATGTCCCGTACGTTTTAAGGTAACAATATTTCCATTTTTATCATAGGTAACATTCTCGTTAAAGAAACCTGTATTATCAGTAGCGCTTTTTAAACGACTTAAATTGTCATATGTATACACATAATTTTTAAGGGTTTTATCTAAATTATCTGTTAACCAGAAAGTTTGACTGATATTTCCGTTATATAATTTTTTGGTAACATCTGCGATGCCATTATAATTAATTTTAAAAGCAAATAAATCTTTAGGATCACCGACTATACTCAGTGAACTTATATCATTGATATTGGTTAACCAGCCACGTATGTTGTATTTATAATCTACTTTTTGTGTAGGTGATTCTACAGTATTTCCTATTTTTTTATAAATTAGGTTTCCTAACTCATCGTATGTATTATTCGTAATAAGTTCTGCTGCATCATTATTAATTTGATGAGTCTGTGTCAGAAGACGTCCTTGTGATAGATAAGTAAACGATTCTTTTGTTGTCAATTCTGTATCAGAGGATAACCTTTTGTGTTTGGTAATGCTGTATTGTAGTTGTCCTGAAAAAGGTTCAAGTTTGTTATCGGTATAGGTATACCCCCCCAGGTAGTTTTTGAGATAATTCCGAATAGGCCTTGCTTTTTCGTCGTAAAAGATAGCCTTTGTTTCTCCTAGATTTGAATTGTTGGTAACCAATATTCTTTTCCAGAAAGCTGTTGCAAGACCCTTTAACTGATTTGATGATAAAGCATTTTGTCCCTCTATACTAGTTGGTATTGAAATTGCCGTACTTGGAAAGATATAATTGTCGTAGTAGTTTACAGAAAGAAGTTTGAAAGTAGTTGGAGTAACTAAATTACTATAATAAGCCTCTATACCATCGAGTGTTCCATTTGGTTGTTTAGTTTCATTAATGATAATACGATTTGGATCATTTTGATCAGTCTGTAATGAAATTCTTCCCGAAGTATTTGCAGCAACAGAATTCATCCAGCCTGTATAAACTGGACGATTAAAAGCATCATATTTGGTAATAAGCCATCCAATTGCAGAAATATCTGAAAAAGGAGAATTAGCAGGTCCTGTCGCTACGATACGGTCTAGCTTATCATATATTATAAACTCCCATTGAGCCCCTGGCAGCTTTTTTTCTACTAATCTGTTTTTTGTGTCGTATTTGTATTGGTAACATAAATCATTTAAAATAGAAGTAGTAATACCTCCATCTGCTTTTGGAGGTAGTATAAAGCTCAAATTACCATAATCATCATAAATATAATATGTTTCGTGTGTGGTATTAATCTCTACGTTATTTACTACTGACACTCCATACGTTTTTTTTAGTATTAGATGGCCCTGCTTATCTTTAAATTCTTCTGTAGTATTGTTGCTTCCACTAATCCAGTTTTCGTTTTTTGTGATAGTCTTATATAGTTGTCCAACTCCATAATACCCAACGAAGGATAATGAAGGAGTGAATGTATTATTGGCTAAATTTAGAGTTATTCCATATAGTTTTACTTCATTTGCTAAATTTGTTTGATAGTCAACCTTAATTTCATGACCATTGCCCAATGCCCAATCTGCTCCCGGAGCGCAATATTGTAAAATACGGTCTTCTGACGAATTTTCAAATCCTTTTTGAGAAAATGGGTTTGGATTGACACTATTAATCTCGCTAGGATAATTCGCAACATAATAATTATTTGTATTTGTAGCTGCGTTATTTCGATAAGATGCTGTAGGTTCTGAAATATCTGTGTAAGGCAAATAATTCTTATCATTTCTGCCAATATTGTCATATCCTATATGAGTTATAATATCTTTATATGAAGGTGATGCCTTTATGGCGATTTCTTGCATTGGCCGACCTAAGCCATCAAAATATATAATACTTTCGTCAACGTCTTTATTAGAAGAGATTTCAGAACTATTTTTTAATGCTTTATTATAATTACGAGTAAAGATGTAGTTCTCATTACTAAAATTTAATGCCGTATACGCATCTGAAGAAATTTTTGCAACAAAACTACTTCCAAATTGTATAGTTGAACTAGGTTTTATAATAATACTTTGAGTAGCAATAAGAGTTTGTAATCCCATCTCAGGTGTAACTGTGTAATCTGTTTTTATTATATTTTCTGAGGTCTGAGCAATTAAGGTAGTACTTATAAAAAACAATAGTATTGGTAAGAATCTTAATGTATTTATCATCTTATATTAGTTTTTATATTTATATATATTTTCAGAAATAATATTTCCATCTCTATCTTTTACAAATTTAAGACGATTGAGTTCGTCATATTCATAAGTTGTAATATAGCCTTTAGGGTCCGTAATACTACTTATACCAACAAGCGGTTTGTAGGTATAGGTAGTTACCATAGCAGCAGGTAAATTTATCCTCAATTTATTAAGTTCAGTTATCAATAATTGTTCGTCAGATCCATTTGAAAGATTTTGAATAGTAGTAATGTAAGGATCTACCTGAGCCGAGCTTGCATTTTCAATCTTTGCTATTGGTTTTGTTTGATTATATCCCCATATATATACGGTCGGTGTACCGTCTTTTTGAGTAACCTCTTTTAAATTTCCATTTGAGTAATAGCTTTTGAAAATTACATCTTCAAAATAATTAACTGATTTTGTAAAGTCAAGAACAGGCTTGTTTTCTTTTAAATATGAGTCTACAAAAGCTGTATTTGATCTTTCAAGATTATATATTTTTGATTTTACGATATTGGTATTATCATATGCATACTCTGTTAATGAAGATGAAATAACTTTTTCCGTTCCATCATTTAATGTTTGTTTTACTTCTATAGGAAATTGTAGGTTATTGTCATTCATTCCTTTTAAAACATAAGCAAAACCATTTAAGATGTAGTTGTTTTCGGTTTGACACTGACACCAAACGTTATAACAGTTTTGATCTGTCCCGCACTTATATTTATTATCTATTTCGCATTGTTTTCTATAAGCGACACAATCAACAATATATTTTAAATTTGTATTATAATCTGATGGATATTTGTAATAAGTTGAGAACTCTTGTCCTTTGCTGTTTGTAGATTTAGTTTTTCTAACAAGATTATTGATAGGATTGTATTCTGTTTCATCAATAATCGTGATCGGGTTCAACTCATCATTATCATATGTTGTTGTAATTTTTTTAGAGATATTATATTGGTAACTGAATATTCTATAGCCATGACTAAAATCCATTACCCAGTTATCACCAGAACTATATTGATTAAAACGATTAGGATTTTCATTATAAAAATAAGAAGTACTGCTTACTTTTTTCTTGTTAGAATTAAAAACACTAAATTCTTTTAATTTGCCTCTTTCTATTGAAGTATCATCAAAGCGAAGAGCATTCATAACATGTGATTTATTATCGGGATTCGCTAAAAAAGTATTAAGTTCTGTTGATTGAAGGTTGGTTATATCAGGATTAGTTACATTGGTATTAAATTTTGAAATTTTAAATCCACCATTTTGATACACTTCTGCAACTTCAGAATAAGTAATATAATTATCATTATAATTCATATAGCCTATGTTATTCCCTGTAAGAGAGTATACTCTCCATTGAGAAGCCGAGTAACTATAATAAACTAATACGCCAATCCAACCAGATGATGCTGGTCTTACAAAAGTCATTCGGGTTACATATTTTGGCCAAAAATTCACAATACCACTTGATATTCCTGGAGTAGGATTATTATAATTTTGGACATATTTAAATTCACGACTATTTATATTTCCTTTTGAGTCATTATCTGTAATTTTTGAAACCCTAACACCTCCAGCAAGTGGAACATTCGCATAGTCATATAATTTTGGAAAAAAGTTATTGTCAGACTTTCTTTCTAATTTTTTTGAATACGTATGTAGTTCATATTCAAATTCAGATGTCCCTTTTGTGGGATAAGTTACAGAGGTTAATACTGCAGTATTAGAATAAGAATTAGGTTCTTGTGTATTTGAAGTGTATACAATGTCCCCACTTTGGCTAAAGTTAAAAGTAGGAAGCTGTAATTCACCAGTATCATTTCCACCATTCCAAAAACCCCAATAATCCTTACTGTTAGTAAGTGGATTAGGTAGGCTTTGATTTTGTTTATAAGTGAATTTATAAGGATTTCCAAATTTTTCTTCAATATCTGTTAAAAATACCCTATTATAATAATTCTGATATTTAAAATTAAACTCTTTTATTGTTTGAGTATCGTATTTAACTTGTATTGTATTAAGTTTTAGGTTTTTTTGATTGAATCGTTGGTTTAACCCTATGCTGGTTAAATCACTTGCATCGTAAAAAGTAAAATCATTTTCCCCATAAGCAAAATTGATTGTTGTTTTATCAATAGTAATCTTTTCAAGGTAAGAGGTTTTCGTAGCAGTATGATATCTTCCAGATCTAGGCCCTCCAAGTCCTTGGCCACTTGTTTCGTTATATGATAAATTGAACCAGTTTCCAGCATTAAATAAATAATGTTGAGTATCACTAATGGTTCCAGATGGATTGTTGAAGTTCTTGTATTCATAAATAAGTTCTCTTCCATTCGGAGCTTTAACCTTTCGCAAATTCCATGATGTAATTTTTGGCGCTAGCCCATAGTCGTGATCCAAATCCAAACCTATTGAATATTCTAAATATTTTTTAGTTCCTCCAAAAGTATAAACATAACCTTTAGAGTCAGTAATTGTAATTTCTGAATCGACCAATTCAGATTCATGTGTAGCAGCATTACATCTTTGGGCTGCAAATTTAGTTAAATCAACTTTGAAATTTCCATCTGCTATTACATGAACTTCTCCATTAATGTCAAAGAAAAATTTTCCAGAATATCCCATAAAATTAAAATTGAACATATCTGGACTTGTTTCATAATTTTTTGAATTATACCTTATTTTTATATCTGGTAGAAAAATATAATCACTTGTTGATAGGCTTCTATTAAGAAAGGCCTTTTGTTTTGCTAATGCATAATAACCGGAAGTAATAACTTCCAAACAGCCACTACAACTTACCGATTGGTCAATTACATCATCAGGTAAGCCTTCTATTGAACGAGTTATACTTCCTCCAGTATTTATGTACCAGTCTAATCCAACTGCACTAGAGCGTTTGTTAGGTTTGAAACCAGATGAATTATAATTAATATCAACTCCAAAAGAGAAATCATTATCAGAATATTTATATATAGGTACTGAGAGATTTAATGAGCCTGTATACTGCGAAACAGGGATGTTTCCGTACCTAATAAAATCGTAAGTTTGAGGTGAAGGAATATCTACTCTATTTTGACTATAAGCAAAAAAACAAATAAATATTAAACTGGTTATTAAAATTTTTTTCATTGGCTGATTTAGAAATTGATTTACATTTTATTTTCCAAAACTAATGAATAATTCTGTCAAAAAAATTGTTATAATTTCAATTTTATAAAAAAAATGTTAATAATTTGTAATTAAATATAAGAAATCATTTATATTAATATTTAAATAATTGACTGTCAGAGTTTAATGCGGATAAGTCTTTTTAAGTTGGCTTATTTTTTACCCAATCGCACTGCTCAACTGAAACATTGGTAAATACATAGCAACCAATAAAACGGCTACTAAAACTCCAACAAAAAGAATAATAAAGGGTTCAAGAACAGTAGTCATAACTTTAGACTGCTGTACCACTTCCTGATTGTATTGTTCGCTTAGTTGTTTGAAAACATATTCAGTTTGATTGGTTTCTTCGGCTACTTTTACTAAGGATATAATTCGATTATCGAAGAGAGGAGTGTTTTTTAAGCTTGCGCTTAAACTATTTCCTTTTAAAATACTATTCTCTACTTGTTCAAGAGCTTCCTGAAGTGGTACAAAACGAATCATTTTTTTGACCATTTGAATACTGTTCAATAAAGGAACTTTCGCAGTTGTAAGTAGCGTTACTGCCTGAGTAAATTGTGCCAGATAAACCTTTGTCATAAAAGGCCCTAAAACTGGAATTTTTATAAGAAAATAATGCAATGCTTTTTTGTACTTATAATTGTCTTTAAAAAACTGAGTTGAAAAAATAAAAATAATTATTGCCAAGAAAAAATAGAGTCCGTATGTTTTGGTCCAGATGGATAATTTTACAATCATCTGTGTCAAAAAAGGAAGTTCCATATTGTTTTGTTTGAAGATATCCTGGAACATAGGTACGACATAACTCAACATAAAAATAACAACCAGAACCGCTGTACTTAATACAATAGAAGGGTAGGCGAGTGCAGCTACGATAATTCTTTTTTGTTCATTTTTGCGTTCAAAAAAGCGACCAAGTTCTTCACATACCTGTGCAGTAGTTCCTGTTTCTTCTCCAATTTGAATAGAATAATATTCGTATTCTGTAAATGATTTTGAAGTCATTAAAGCATCTGAAAAAGGTTTTCCGTTCACTACATCATTTAGAATTGTCTGAATTAAATCTTTATCAGCTTTTTTCTTTAATGACTCAATAATCAACGATAATCCTTCTTTAAAACTAACTCCAGCTTTTAGTAAAACAGCAAGTTCAAGATAAAAGGCCTGTTTCTTTTTATTATTGAAACTGTCACCAAAAAGAGTGATTTCTTTTTTTAACAGACTTTCAATACTATTCTCATTTTTAGATGGAACAGCTTTTTTATTGGGTGTGTTTTCTATTTTAAAGGCCATCTTCCTGATTCATAAAAAAGGTTAAATCATTTTTTTTCGAAACAAAAATCTGATAATCTGGTAATTCTGTTTCAGCAAATATTGATAAAGCGTCTATTTGCCCGTTGGTTATTTCTTTACCTTTGAAAAAAGCTTTTCTTGGAGCAATTTTCAATTTAATTGTATCCCGATTTCGCATACTAAATTTGTCCTGAAAGGAATAAGTTATCGTATCAATTTCTGAAATCATTATTAATAACTGTTTATCGCTATCGTACATTATATTATGTGGTTCATTAAAATCCTGCCAAAGTTTTTGTTCGAAGAGCGCCAGAGTACTCGTTTTTTCAAAATTGTTTTGGATAGTATGAATTTGTTTTTGAACAATTCGCAGAACACTAAATGCCATACCAACTACGATAGCAGTAATAATCATAACTACTATCATTTCTGACAATGTAAACGATTTTAATTTTCTTGCAGCCATATTACTTGTTGTTTTGTAATTTCTTTTTTAGAAATGTTATTTACTGCTGAAATCGAAATCATCTTTTTTGCAGATACAGCTTCCAATTCAATGCTGATATTCCAATTTTTATATTCTTCCTGATAGGGTAATTTGATAGTATTATTTTGAACTTCATATTCAAGTTCATTAATTCGGGTTTCAATACCATGGGTGTTTTTAGAGAAGGTATTAAACACTAGATTGTTTAATATTAAACTTGCCACAATGAAAATAATGACTACTAAAACTGTAGCTACAATAGCTTCGACCAATGTAGCCGATTTTATTTTTTTTAGTATAACCATTTTAAAACAGTTTTAGGTTGTTGCTCTAAAATTATACCTCCATAAATTGCTGGTACAGTTTCGTTTTCAATAGTAGCATTATAAACGTGATTCATAAAAATAGATCCAGCCTGATTGGCTACAAATTGCTTTGTATAAACCGATCCGGAAACTGTTCCTTTTATTTCAAAATTGCCATTGCAGTATACTTGTCCTTTTATTTTTGAATCTTTTTCTAAAACAATTTGAGTCTGAAAATCGGATGTTTCTTTTGTTTGGATATAAGTTACACATCCTTTTAAAACACTTCCTTCTCTTATAAAAATTTGATTTTCTGATAAAGTATTATAATTTGAGTTATTAGCAATGTTATTTTTATTGTCCTGAAATAGAAGTAAAGCCGATGGATAGCTTAAATTACATTTTTTGCCCAATGTAATTTTTTTAGATGCAATAGCCTGAAAATTTCCAATTGTTTCATCTTCAATTTCAATAATTGGCGCAATTAAGATTAAGTCATTTAGCAAAGCAGTTTTTCTAACTTTAATAGCCGTTTCTGATTTAATTATAATATTTCCAGATATAATTTTGTTTTCAAGTGTTATGGTATTTTGAGAATAAAACCCTTTTGTTTTTTCTTTAAAAGAATTTGTAATTTTTAAAGCTGAATTAAGATTGATATAATCTTCCTGACGATCTATTTTATATTCTTTTAGATAAAAATTTACGGCATCAAGAAAAGCTTTTTCAGGTTTTGGAAGTTCAGAAGTACTTTTTTCAATACGTCCATAAATTAATTGTGTGCCATAATAACTGTTTCCTGCTATATATCCTGAGTTTACACTTTGCGTTGGCAGATAAGCAATTCCTCGAATTTTAGTACTTCCTACTACAGTCAACGCATTATGTGTCTCCTGCAAAAACAAAGTAGGAGATTTATCTGCTGTAATAAGCGAACCAATTATAGCAGTTTTAGTAAATTTCTTCTTTCGGAATTGTGTTATTGTAATTCCTTTTTGAAATACTCCCCATTGTGATAAATGGGTTTTTATAGTTTGATTTTCTTTTTTTATGAAATCGCTTGTGACCGTATCAGTATTTAATTCCTTTTGTTCTAAAAGTGATTGCATTCCTATATCAGCAATCTGGATATTTTCAATGGCTCCTTTTGACTGCTCTTTCATGTATATAAATGTATATGCATATAAAACAAGACCAGCCAGAAGCAAAGCAATTAATACAGCAATAAAAACTGTAAACTGTAAAGCACCAGATTTAAGTTTTAATTTCAATCTTGGAGCATTATAAGGTTAAGGTTTCCTTTGTATTTAACATATACAGATTCTTTGTTGCCGTCTTTTAGAAAAATTTCATTTTCTGTATCGCCAATTTTCATATAGTAATTTTTACCGTCAATAATAAGCATATAGATTTTGCTTTTGCCTTTTGTGTCAGTAATTAAGCCTTTATAAATAATATTAGGCCAAACCAATGGATCTGGTTGCTTGATTACTTTTGCAGTTTTAGTTTTAGTTGTTTTTGCAGAGGAAACAGTTTCAGGATTATACATTTTTCCTAAAAAAGGATCTCTATAATTTACATTAATGGCAAATGATTCTCTTTTATTAATTTTTAAAGGTTTAAAATTAAACTCGGGATTGTTTTCAGGGATTATTTCATTTGAATTTGTAAATGAAAATACCTGAAATAAAACAGCACCCCAAACAAATAAAACGAGTGGTAAAAGAACGTATATGTTTTTTTTGTTTTTCATTAATGATTTATTTTTGACCTAATTCTTTTTCTATTTTCTCTATGCGCAAAACTAAAGTTTTTAATGCTTCAATTTCTTTTGCCTGGTCTTCAATTTTTTTATTTTGTTGAATAGAATAAAGTGTCAATTCTTCAATTTTCTGAAGCAATTTAGAATTCATTTCTCCCAGATTAATCCCATTTTTTAAAACTTCTTCTTCGTTTGGGATATCTTTTAGATGGCCTTTTTCAGCAATATGTTTTTCAACTTCTTCAAGTGTTGGCAGATTATATTCTTTTTTGAAAACAAAATCAGACCAACCTGTTGCCTGAACTTTTATTTCTCTTGCTCCAATAGATCCTTCTACCGCCAGTTTATGTGTTCCTGTTGTTAAAGTACCAATTCCTAAACTGCCATTTGATGTTAAGATCATTTTTCTATTACCATAAGAGTCCCATGCAAATAATGGTCTTGTAATTATAGAGGCAGCAGCTGTTCGTGAATCAAATGTCATAAGAGGATCTGTTCCAATATCCATGTTAGATTCTGTGGTAGCGGTTAAGTAAAGTATTGATCTACTGTCGCTAATACGATATCCTTGTATAGTAGGCATAAATTGATTATCAGTATTCGTACCATTACTAATCCTTATGTAATCTTGGTTAGCATCACTTACACTCAATTTTAGTAATGTTTCAGATCCAGCAATTGCAGGTGTTTTAACTTCAAGAGTTGATGAAGGAACAGAAATACCAATTCCTACATTACCATTTATAATTTGATTTCCATTAAAAGTATTTAATCCTCTTGTCGCTAATTCAACCCAATTTGTATTTGTAGAGGATAAATCACCAGCGACAATTTTTCTAAAAAATAAACGATCATTTATGGCAAAAGAAGAAGCTATTTGAAGTTGATAATTGTTTATAGTACTAATATGTCTTGCAGCAAACAAATGCTGCCATACATTGCTGTTATCAGGAGCCATACCTGACGTTGTTGTGTTTAATCCATTATAAATACCAGATTTGAGTGGTGCTGAAAAATCTGCTATAGTTGCCGGGGCATGTCCGTCTCCAATTTGCTGTGCATATGTAATGAAGCCAGAAATAACTAAAACTATTGTAGTTAATTTAAATTTCATATTATTTTTTTGATGCTATTATATTTTTAAGATTTTTTATTTCTTCGTTTTGTTTCTCATTTTGCTTTGCATTCTCCTTTTTAATCTCAATAATATAAAGAGTCAATTCTTCAATTTTTTGGAGTAGTTTAGAATTCATTTCACCTAGATTAATTCCATTTTTTAAAACTTCTTCTTCACTTGGAATATCTTTTAAGTGTCCTTTTTCACTGATATGCTTTTCTACTTCTTCAAGAGTTGGCAAATTGTATTCTTTTTTAAACACAAAATCAGACCAGCCTAGCATATCAACTTTTACTTCTTTAGAATGAATTGTTCCATTTACATCAAGTTTGTTTGAAGGAGTTATTGTTCCAATACCAACATTTCCATTACCTTTTATAATAAATGGAATCATATTACTCGCTCCAATATCTCGAACCCTAAAGAAACTACTTCGTGAGGCGTTTTCTGCTGTTCCAAATGAAGTTACGTCAATAGTGAAAGCATCAATTTGTTCTGCACTGCCTGGTACGCTTAAATTTATTTTTGTAGTGTTTAAAGTCTTAGCGATGAAATCAGTACTGGAATTATTTAGATTTCCAGAGTGCCAAATTTTATTCCATCCTTTCCATTGGCTTGACCATCTTCCGAAATATAATTCATTTGTTCCTATTCCGTTTACCAAACTAGCATAATTATTAACGTCAAAACCAAAATTTAATCCCTGATAATAATTTGCTCCTAGTGTATTATTTGTTGGAGAAACGGCAACCCATTGTCCATTTACTCCAGAAAAAGATTCTAGATTTGTTTCGACGTTTCTTGATGGAAAATAAGTCTGTGAATGCACTATTGTAGAGAATAAGATAAAGAGTATTGCAGATATATTTTTAATGATTTTCATGCTTATTATTTTGAATTAGTTTCTATTTTTATTAATCGGTTTTCTAAATCTTCAAGCTTTTTATTCTCTTTTTCAAGTTCATTTATTTTTTTATTTTGCTCAATCATATAAAGCGTCATTTCTTCCATTTTCTTTAGCAAAGCCATATTCATTTCAGCCAGCATTAAACCATTTTTTTCAATTTCTTGGGCTGATGGAATTTCAGGTAAATGCTTATTTTCTTTAATATAATTTTCTATTTCTTCTAATGATATAAGTTTGTAATCATTTTCAAAAACATAATCAGGAACTAATGCTCCCAACAAATCAATTTTAACTTCTTGTGTGTGGATTTTTCCTTTTACTGTTAGCTTTTCATCAGGTGTTAAAGTTCCAATACCAACATTCGAAGTAAAATATGCATTTCGACTTTGATAAGTACCAGTTGTTGTTGCGTAAGCATCAACTGCAGTTTTAAAAGTTAACTGTCCTCCGTTGGTTATATTAAAAGGAAGTGGATTTTGAACCTCATCATACACAACAGGATTTACAGCATAATTAGATTGATAATAATAAGTAGTTGCGCCACCTCTAATCCAGATTATAATTTCTTTATTTCCAGAGGCCGCTGTAATATCTTGCCATCCAGCTATTAATGGACTACTGCCGGTAATTATAAGAGGTTTAACATCAGCATCAATAAAATTAGAACCATTTCCCCAAGCAGTAGTATGAAAATTAAATGTAGCCATTAACGACCCTCTCCATGATGCATTAGTATGAACACTACTTCTGCCTAAAATTAGATTAGTTGGAACATTATTTCCCCATCCACCATCAATAAATTTTACAGGATAAAATTTGTCGAGATCACCATTTACTACAAAATTACCGGAAACCTGCCCGTAAGAAATTATAGAGATTAAAAGTATAACGCTAGTTAGTAGTTTTTTCATGTTATTTATTTGATTGTTTTAATATTGATATGTCTTTTTTCATTTCTTCATTTTCCTTTTTCATCTCAATCATGTAGAGTGTCATTTCTTCTATTTTTTTAAGCAAAGTCATATTCATTTCTGCCAGCATTAAACCATTTTTTTCAATTTCCTGTGCAGAAGGAACTTCAGGTAAATGTTTGTTCTCTTTAATATAATTTTCAACTTCTTCTAAAGTTTTAATTTTATAATCATTTTCAAAAACGTAATCAGGTACTAACGGTCCAAGCATATCAACACGAACTTCTTGTGTATGGATTTTTCCTTTTACGGTTAATTTTTCATCTGGATTTGCTGTTCCAATTCCCACATTACCATTTTGTATGGCTTTTATGGCAAGAGTTGCCCCGTCTGCAATAAAAACATTTCCGACATATAAATCCCAATCAGAAGTCATTGGAACGAATTTAGAAACTGTTGTATCGTTTCCAGTAGTATTTAAAGCAGTAAAAGTACCATTTGTGTTTAAAGCTGTTACCTTGATATAAACAGTAATAGGAGTGTTTATTCCTAAGGTATTTATTGCTCTTATTCTAAATCGTGGGTTTGCATATTGTGTGTTACAATCAATAGTAAAATTAACCCCAGATCCTACATAAGGGTTATTATTTACTCTCCCTGCTTCTCTCCACAATGCAGGATTAGAATGAGATATTGAAGCAATATGAGTCGCTGCCGAAGCAACATTACCCCTCGTATAATTTATCGAGATTTGATAATAACCACTGGCTCCTGCGGAAGCTGGATTTACACTTAAGAATTCAATATAATCACCTACAACATATCCTGCAGGGAAAGTAACACTGCTTTCATATTCTGTCGTATAAAATAAATTATTTGATTTAGCAGAAAGTTTAATAAAAAATAAAGCAGCAAATACTAGAAGTAATTTTCTTTTCATTTTAAGGATTATTTAGTTAGGATTGTTTCGATTTTCTTTTCAAGATTTTTAATTTTTTTATTTTGCTCAATCATATAAAGTGTCATTTCTTCCATTTTCTTTAATAAAGTCATGTTCATTTCAGCCAGCATTAAACCATTTTTCTCGATTTCCTGTGCAGAAGGAATTTCAGGTAAATGTTTGTTCTCTTTGATATAATTTTCAACTTCTTCTAAAGTTTTAAGCTTATAATCATTTTCAAAAACATAATCGGGAACTAATGGTCCAAGCATATCAACACGAATTTCTTGTGTGTGAATTTTTCCTTTTACTGTCAGTTTTTCGTCAGGAAGCATTGTGCCAATACCCACATTATTACCCATTACAAGAAAATTACCTACAGAATGAGTTTCACTTAAATTAGGTGTAAAATCTTCAATATTGGAAAGGACATCTGTATTTACAGGGGCTCCATTTATTTGATACGCTACAGATTTCATGTTTTCACCGGTTGACTTTGTCCAGCCAGAAAATTTAAAACCCCAATTGTGATAGGCAGCTGAATAAGGTACGTCGACGGCTAAATACTTTTTTCCATTGTAAATACAGGTTTTTAAAGTCCAATAACTATAATTATCAATTGATTTTATAGAAGCAGTAGTACTGTTGTAAGATGATGAAGAGTTAACTTCGAGTATGTTTATTCTATTACCGGCTGATGCAGTCCCTCTAAGCGCTGTAATTGTACCTATTGCGTTATTCATATTTATTAATGTACCGTTGTACATTTCATGCAGTAAGATTAAATTTCGAGTGTAATCGCCTCCACCATTCCAACCCATATCAATGATTTTGTAATCACCAGCTAAAGGCGTTGTTGACACCTGTGCATTAATGTATATGGGAACAAATAATATTAACAGACAAATATTTTTTAGTTTTTTGTTCATTTCTTTTGTTTTATTTTATAGTTGCTTTTTTCTATTATAATAACTGTATTTTATCTATTTTAAATAGAGAAGAATAATTTTATATAAGTTTTAATTTATAGTAAAATTAAAAACTACACTTCTTGTACTTTGATTTCCAGCTTCATCAAATGATTTTACAAACCAATAATATGTTCCGGCAGTCATGGTTTTATTATAAGGACTGGTACCTCGGTCTTTAAAGTTTAAATTGGTCAATGCGCTTTCAGTATAAACATAAATACTGTCTCTTTCTGCGCTTCCAGAAACAGGAGTTCTGTTCCATTGAAAATCTATGCTTTTACTAGTTGTAGTACTTGCATTTGTTGGAGTAGACAGAATTGGAGTATTAGGTGCTTTAGTGTCTACTAAAATTGATCTTGAAGTATAAAGGGTTTGTACAGTTCCGTTACTGGCTCTTACTTTCCAGTTGTATTTACCCTCATCAAAGGTAAAATTAAAAAATGTTGATGCTGAATTTTGTTCTTTTACCAAAGTGTTGTTTTCATCTAAAACTTGAAGTTGATAGTTTGTCGCACCAATAATAGCATCCCAGGATAATTTTTGTAAAGCAGTTTTTGTAATTAAATTGTTGCTTGGCGTTAATAACACAACAGTATTATTTTGAAAATCATCATTATTTAAAATTTCAAAACTTCTTTTGAAGTATGCAGTTTCATATGCGCTGTTAACCGCTCTTATGCGCCATTCATATTTTCCAATATTTAATTGCTGTGTATAAGAGTTTTTTGTGACCAAAGTGTCAAGTATTATTTGCTGCGGGGCGTCAAAAGTTGGAATTGCAATTTGTAATTGATATTTATCAGCACCTTCAACGGCCTCCCATGAAAATGTAATACCTGTTGAAGATAAAGCTGCATTGTTTGCCGGGGCTGTTAATGATACTTCTTTTTTAGAGATATCATCAACCATTAATATTTCTTCGCAAGAAATAAAAGTTAGAAGAGCTAGAAATAGAAAATATTTAAATGAAATTTTATGCATGATATTTAAGAATAGACATTAATATAATTAGTAAACGCTGAAAAGAAACTACATGTCAAACAAATCTTTGTTGTTTTTCTTTTCAGTTATTTTGCGTTTTGTGATTCCAGAACAGCTGTTTTTTTCGTTTACAATATCAGCGACATTCCAAGTTCCTTTAATGGATTTAACCCAGCAGAAAGAACTTACCTGATATGCAACAATTGTTTCGGGATTGATGTCTATAGTATCTGTTTTTTTTCCGCCTTTGAATAAAGAAATTGTATATTTTTTGTACTGATTATTTGTTAAATAAAAAGCATCTGATTGCCTGATTTTAGCAATTTCTTCAACAGGTAGACTTACTGCAAGGCTTGAAATAATCTTCAGGTTTTGAGTATCTGTTAATAGTTTTAAAATATTAGCATTATAATCGGCATTGATTTCCTGAACTAAACCTGCAATATCTAAAATTTTAATAGTTACTAATTCAGGTTTGATAGGTAGACTATCTATAAAAGCAACTTTGGTTTGATTCTGATTGTATTTGGCTTTCGATTTATAGATTTTATTTAATTTTCGATTATAGGGAACGACTCCAATTTCTATACGAATATTATTTTCCAGTTTTGGTAAACCTTTTGGCTCAAATATATTTTCGGTGTATGATAATTTTGATGTTCCAATACTTCCTAATTCGACAACAGAAGAGGAGAATTTATAGTGGTCATTTTTAATTTTAGTTGTCTGGCAGGCAGTGCAAATTATGATCATCAAGACAACAATTTTTTTTAACATAATATTCTTTTTTATGGATGGAAAAATATAATAAATTCATTTAAAAAATAATATTTCACACATTATTTTTAGCTGTAATTTTTTAACAAATCTAGTAAAATTGATGTAATAGATTGTTAAAATTAAATCTTTTATTTTTAATATAAATTGTTAGTTTTTCTCTCATTTTTTACTTTGATTTTATGTCTTTTAATTTTCCATTTCTATCATTTAAAGTTATTATTAATTGTTAAATTTTAATTCAAATTATGAGGTAATATCTTATATTTGATTTTAAATTTAAAATCTAATTATGAAAAAAATCTTAGCTCTTTTGGCTTTATTAGTATGTCAAATTATCAATTGTCAAACATTCTCAACAAATTTAACACCTGTTGGCTGGGAGCATAACATTTTATTTAATTCCGTAACTCGTTATACAGTGACTCAAGAGGGACCAGCAATTAATTTGCCGGGATTGTTTGATGGAAGTATGAATCCTTATTATATGGCAGGAGTTACCCCAGCAACTCCAAAAGTTATTCTTATCGAAGGTCTATCAGGATATCATACACAATCAGGAGCATGGGTTGGATGGACGACACGTTACTTACCGGCAAGCAGATTTAAGATTGAAGGCTACGATACGTATAACGGGGTAAATGTATGGAGGGTGATAGCTGATTATTCAAATGTTGATTATGGAAATTATAATTTTTCAGTGAAGATTCCAGTTGGTGGTGTTTACAGCAAGTTAAAATTTACATTTTATAACGGCCAAGGAGGAAATGTTGGTCTGTCGGAGCTGTTTTTTATTCATCCGGAAGCTACATCGCCTTATTCAGGATTATTGACGCAATCAGCTACTAATTGGCAAAATAGTGGTACAAATTTATCATATAATTTAGGAAATGTTGGTATTGGTATAAATTCTCCTCAAAATAAACTTGACGTAAACGGAACAATTCATGCAAAAGAAGTTAAAGTAGATGTTACAGGCTGGCCGGATTATGTTTTTAAAAACAATTATAATTTGCCAACTCTTGAAGAAGTAGAAAAACATATCAAAGAAAAAGGTCATTTAGAAAATATTCCAAATGAAGAAGAAGCTTTAGAAAATGGAATCTCTTTAGGGGAGATGAATGCGAAATTGCTCCAGAAAATTGAAGAACTTACCTTGTATATTATTAAGCAAAATAAAGAAATTGATCTTTTAAAAAAGCAAGAAAAAAACAACGATCTTATTTCTCTGCAAATTCAGGAATTACAAAATGAAATTCATAAACTAAAAACCAAATAAAAAATGCTAAAACCAAAAAAGAGAAAACTAAAAAGAAAATTTTTCGGCTTAATTTTAATACTATTTTTTAATTTCTCATCCTATTCTCAAGCAAATGGCCCATTTGATTTAACACTCAGTACCTTATTTCCACAAGGTGTCGCAAATCAGGCAGTAAATATTCAATTTCCTAGTGTTCCATTGTGGGGTTGGTTGGAAGTTACGGTTACTTCTGGATATAGTAATCAATTGTCAATAGGAAAATTAACTAAAAGATATCAAATTGGTCATAATGTAGGGGGTTATTTTACTCAGAAAACTGAAATTCCAGAAGCATTTGGGGATGTTGCCAATCAATGGCTTATAGGTGATTTTAATCATGATACAAACAGTATTCCTATTTATCATTTAGTGGGAACTAGTAATTTTTTGATAGTTGAAATTGAAGGTTTAATAGTATCAAGTGCAGCAGATATTAATCTAATAAAAACAGGAACAACACTTAGTGCCTTACAAACCGTTGTTTCTCCTTCAACACGTCATTATACAGGATAGAGTAGGGATTGGTACAAATACGCCAGATAGTGCCTTGGCAGTAAACGGAACGATCCATTCAAAAGAAGTAAAAGTAGATCTTCTAAATTGGCCTGATTATGTTTTTAAAATCAATTACAATTTACCAACACTCGAAGAAGTAGAAAAACATATTAAAGAAAAAGGCCATTTAGAAAATATTCCAAGTGAAGAAGAAGCTATAAAAAATGGAATTTCTTTAGGAGAAATGAATGCTAAATTACTGCAAAAGATTGAAGAACTTACACTTTATATGATTGATCTAAATAAGAAAGTAAATGTACTTCAGGTTAATAATGATAAGCTTATCGAAGATAATAAGTTGTTAGTTAAAAAGATTGAAGACTTAGAAAAGAAATAGTTATTGAAGAATAGTTTTAAAATTTTCAAGATTTTGATAGTTTAATAAAAAATGCACGAATGTTTTAGATTTCGTGCATTTTTTATTAAATATAGTTACTTCTTAATTTACTTTATCACGAGCCAAATGTTAGTGCCAGCTGGAGATGCACATGACTTTCAAGATTCACCATTAATCATTAGCTCAAAATATGATTGTGTTGAAATATTAATCTTTATATTCCAATAACATGAACCTCCATCAGCAATGTCTATCATTTCGTTTTGCCAATCTAGTAATTTTTCTTTACCATTATGATAAATTGTTGGTACCTTACAAAAGGAATTTATATAAACGATCTTGTCTCCGTCATCATTAATGTAGCATAAATATTGCATATATCTTTCTTTAAGCTCTTTAAGAGATTGTTGTTTAAGAAATAAAGAGCGTTTATCAATAACAGCTTTTTCTAATACAGAATCAATTATATTTAATTCTGATTTATTAGGATTCCATGGTTTATAAGCTTTCTTAGAAATCCACTTAATGTTTTCAGAACTATTAATAATAACAATTCTGTTATCAAATTTATCACTTGAAATAATTTTCTTTTGTTGAGAGCAGGATGTAAGAAAAATATACACAAAAAAGGGTATTAATTTAAACTTCATAATTTGGTGTTTTAATTAACTATTTTAGGTGTAGTTCTTGGAGTAACTTTTTGCTCCTCTCTAATTTTATTTTCCCTTTCCCTAACATTTATTTCATCCTGCTGAACTTCCACCTTGTTTCCAGGATATGCTCCGTCTGGATTTATTATTGCAACAGGTGTTTTATCATAAGCACCATCAGTTTTAGCATTTTCATCAGCATGAATTAATTCATGTGCCAATCCTATTTCTGCAGGACGCCCTTTTGTTCCGTCTGCGTTACTAATATTTTCACCTTTTGCATCAGGATTAAAACTAACAGAGGTATCTCCATTTTTTGATCTATCAGCACGATTCTCTCCTCCTAATTTGATTGTTATTTTCTCATCTGCTCCAATTAGTCCAGTAATCAGACTTGTTCCTTGTGATAATTTTTTACCCTCATTTACCTTTTCACCTTTGACTTCTCTAACAAGAAATCCCCCTCGAGTTTTTGTCATTTCTAGTTTTGAATTAGTTAATTTTTGTAAATTAGTTAAAATGGTTGATTTTTGTCTTGCGTTTTCAACCCCATTCGGGTTTTTTCCGACAATATTCGGGATGAAAATTTCTTTACCATTTGGGTCAATAAATATCACTGGATTGTTCACAACATATGCGTAAGGAGATACAAAATTATATTTTTCTGCTAATGGGTCAATATTCATCCATCGACTAAGTGCAGGGTCATAATTACGTGCACCATAGTCGTACATAGTAAGCCCTAACTCGTCCTGCAGTTCTTTTCCGTTGGGACTTATACTTATAATTTTTATGGAATTAAATTTAAGCCGTTTAAATTAGGAGTATTATATAAATCATCAATAGAGTTTTCAGGTTCTATTGATATATCAACATTACACACTGTATAAGTTTTAAGAGGGATTCCTAAACTTATCCCACTAAAAACAGAGTACAATTCAAAAGAGTATGTTTTACTAACCTCTATCTCTTTGTGATTATCTTTAAATTCTATACCATCTTCATTTTTTATTGAGACAATTTTAAAAAGCTTATTTTGATTATTAAATGCTTTAATTACATAAACTTTGGACGAATTAAAAGAATCTATACTTTTAATTGTTAGAACTTCCGCATTCAAATTTGGCAACGAAACTTTATTTTCTATCATTTTAACTTTTGAATAACATGATATCAAAACTAATATCAATGAGATAACGATTATTTTTTTCATTTTTATTAGAATGACTTGAAGATTATATATCATTATTCAAATTATCTATTTAAGTAAATACCCTCTAAACTTGTTGTTTGCTTTATCTCAAAAATAGAATCCTTCTTACTTCTACAAAATTCTTGTCCAAAATAATCTAAGCAATTTACTGTAATAGGAGCAGGTCCCATTGCGTCATAAAGATCTAGTTTATAACATTTTCCTACTTCTATTTTTCGTTTACTCTCATGGTTATTACAATTGTTCTTTCTAGTTATTAAAAGAAGTTTTTCTTTCATGTTTTCAGTTTTAATTATAATACGATAAACAACAACAGTATCATTTAAATCGTAAACTTTACTTCTTATAGCCACATTATTCTCATCAAACATTGAGTCAATCGGTAAGTTGCTGTATTCAAATCCAATCAATGAATCAATACTTACAATTTTATATTGTTTTGCTTCTAATATTTTGTTTTGCTTTGAGAAACTACAGATAATTAGACTTAGTGCAATTATAATTGTTGAAAAAGGAATTGATTTTAGTATATTTTTCATATTTACATTTTATTAGGAAATGTTTGGATTTTTACCCCTTTCAACTGTAACCAGCCTTCAGTAGAATTATTATACTTAACCTGCGTTGAATTTGGGGGATTTTTAACATAAATAGCTTTATCCGCAGCTTGTCCACCTGGTGAGTTGCCATGAGCTTCAGTATATACTTTGTTTTCAACTCCAATCATCGCGGCAGGCACTACACCGATATTATCTCTTTGATTGATTTTTGCACCACTATAAGCTTCAAGTGTTTCGTGCAATACATTTTCACCAGGTGTGCCTTTTACATTGTCAGCCCTTTCTAAAACATTCACATTCATTTCTTGCTGTGCAGTTGTTACACCAGATATATTATCTAATGTACTACCTTGAAATTCTCCTTGCAGAATTGATCCAGTTACGGAAGAAACTAAATTATCTGTAGAATTTATATTTGCAACAACAGAATGATCATCTATTGCTTGGGTCAATTTTGACGCTGCTTCATTAAGCGGTCCTGTTAAATTTTGAGAATAAGAAACTTTTCCTTTATCGTTCATTGACAAAGATAATTGACTACCAACAGACTTTTGCAATTGTTCAAATGCTTTTAGTTGATTTTCTTTTGTTCCGTTTATTATTACATCATTTGGTCCCATTCCATCAGGATCAATAAATCTCATAGGATTGTTAAAAGAGTAGTTATAAGGCGACCATCTTCGCATTTGTTCTGCTAGTGGGTCAACATTCATCCATCTGCCTAAAGCAGGGTCATAGTTACGTGCTCCATAGTCATACATGTTAAGTCCCAGCTCGTCTTGCAGCTCCTTGCCGTTGTACTTATACTTATTATCTACACCATTAATAGCAGAATTGTAACCCTTTTGCATTAAACCAAAAGCGTAATAATTATTCTCCTGTACAATTTCACTGGTGTTAACTACTCCATTATTGTCTTTATCCTGATAACTTAAACGGATATTGCCTAAGTGGTCTTTATATTGGTAAATATAATTATAAATTCCTGCATTATAAGTAACGTATCCTTCAGGCTGAGAGAATTGTTTAAGACTATTACTTTCATAAACAAAACTTCCGGCATAATCGGTGCTTCCGCCTGTGCTAATCGTTTTACGTTGTTTTATTCCTGTCGCATCGTAAAAATAACTTATGGTACCTCCGTTTATACTTATAGATGTAGGTAGGTTTAAATGATTGTAACTTATAGCTGTAATACCTTTGTTGGCGTCAGTTTTCATGTTGCCATTATTGTCATAAGTATATTCGATTGGTATATTTGCTCCATTACTAAAACCTTCTGTGCTTCCAGAACTGTCTTCAACTTTATCAAGCCTGTTTCCTGTATAAGTATAAGCAAGATTGTCCATAGTTCCAAATATTGTTGCAGCTGGATTAATATGCCCAAGCCTTAGAATGTTCATAATATTACCATTCTTGTCGTAGCCTAAACCTTCGTTATACCTTCCGGGATTTAAAGCTGAATTGTCTGTGGCCTGTGTTAATCTGTTTAGTGCATCGTAGGTGTATGTGTAACTTTTCAGGCTATTATCATCAATATTCGCTGTTTTCCAGGAAGTCTGGCTTATGTTGCCATTGTACAATTTCTTTAAAGGATCAGTAATATCATTGTAATTTATTTGAAAGGCAAACAAATTAGTGCCAATTGAATTTATATTATTAATGCCCTTTAACCATCCTCTAATATTGTAATTGTAGGTGACGTTTTGTAAACGAGACTGATTTATTTTTCCTCCAACGCCTTTAGAAATTAATTGTCCTAATTTATCATAGGTATTACTTGCAATTATTTCTTTTGTTTGATTGTTTATAGACTGGCTCTGTGTTAATACACGGCCAGCGTGATCGTATGAATAGGAATCTACAATAGTAATTAAAGCATCAGTACCTTTTTTATGGGTGCTGGTTGTTTCTAAAACCTTACCTCCAAAATCAAGCTGCGTTTTTACTGTAGCGATACTATTTAAAAAATTATTTTTATTATAATTGTATACAGTCCTGCCTTTGTTGTCATAATAATTTACAGTTGTTATCCAGTTACTGGTTCCTAAAACTCGTACTTTAGAACAAGTAGACAATCCTTTGGCATTAGAAATAGGAGTAATGCCATAAGATGAAACTAATGTTCCGCCATCTAAATCAATACCAGTATAATCATCATAGTAATTTATGGTAAATAAATCTATACCTGAATTAGGGAAAGCAGTATTTGAATAGTTTAAACTTGTTCCAAGAATGTTTAAAACAGAAGCTTGTTTATTCTCAAATTTTGAAGAACTATTGTCTGCTAATGTCTGAACAGAAACCCTGCTAGTATCTGTTGTGTTAGTATATTCTCCAGTATATGCAGGTCTGCTAAATGCATCATACTTTGTAAAAAGCCATTTTTTATCGGCTCTTAAATTCGCATCTTGCGTTAGTACAGGTCTATCTAATTTGTCATATATGATATATTCCCAATCTTTACCAGGTAGTTTTTTCTCAGCCAGCCGATGGCGATGGTCGTATTTGTATTGATAGCACAAATCATTCAATACAGATTCTGTAATTGCTCTATCAGCTTTTGGCGGAATTACATAGGTCAAATTACCGTAAACATCATAGATATAATAAGTATCATGGTAGGTTTCAGTGGGAATTGAATTAACAATCGAAGTTGCATATGTTCTTTTAAGAATTACGCGGCCTTCTTTGTCTTTTACTTCCTGTGTTGTATTGGCTCGGTTTTCATCTTGGGTTATCGTTATGTAAAGTTCATTTGCAGGATAGAAAACATTTCCTAGAGCGTTTTCAAGTGATATGTCATAAATTTTGGATGTATTATTCCATGAAGTTAAGGCCTTGAATAGTTTAATATCATTATTTTGATTGGTCATGTAATCCATGTTTATTTCATGTCCGGCACCTAAAGCCCAGTCTTTTCCTGGAGCGGCCTGCTGCAATACACGGTTCAGAGGAGAATTTTCAAATTTTTTCTGAGAGAACGGGTTAGGGGAATTAGGATTGATGTCTAAAGGATAATTGGCAGAGTAATAATTGCTGATGCTTACATCTACACCGTTCCTGTAAGAAGCAGTAATCCCTGATTGATCAGGATATGGAAGATAATCTTTATCTTGTCTTCCAAATGCATCATAGGTAATATGTGTTACAATATCTTCTTTGTTTGGTGAGGCTTTTATGGCAATATTTTGCATAGGCCTTCCGAGTCCGTCAAAATAACTGATAGTTTCTATTACATCCTTGTTGTTTGCAATGCCCGAATCGTTTGTCATTGCTGTCTGGAATGTTCTAGTATATATATAATTTTCGTTACTTAATGTAATGGGTTTATAAGCATCAGGGAGTAAACTGGCTCTAAAAGTACTGCCAGTTTTAATCCAAGTTCCAGGTTTTAAGGTAATAGTTTGCGAGGCAGTTATGTTTTCTGTACCGGTTACAATATAATCTGTATTTAATCCATCGGGTTTTGTTACTGTTACTGGTGTCTGGGCAAATAAATTTGTACTGATGAAAACCAATAAGCATACTGTTTTTTCTAAGATGTATCTTGTCATAATTATTGGTTTTTATAATGATATTGGTTCTGTGATACTAAATTTCCCTGGGAGTCTTTAATAAATTCCAATCTGCCAAATGTATCATAAGTATAAGTTGTGATATTTCCTTTTGGATCTGTAATTGTACTAATTCCAACGAGAGGCAGATAGGTATAAGTTGTGATCATCGTATTCGGAAAAGAGTTTCTAAGAGAACTTAGAGCATTAAGTAATGCGGTTTCAGTTCCTGTATTTGAAATAGATTGAATGTTTGAAACATAGGATGAAATATTATCATAGGTTTCATTTTCAATTTTAGCAATCGGCTGCGATTGATTATAGCCCCAAATGATAGAATTGTTGACACCGATTTTATCATGGTATTGGAGAATATTTCCTTTATTATCTCTCTTGTCAATAATACTTTGCTCTTCTATTGGAAGATTGCCTGAAGCTGTTGATATGCTTTTCGGCAGAACAAGACCAGAACCAAAATCTTTATAATTAATCTGTTTTGTATCCAATAAGACGTTATCTCTGTAAACTTTTTCTACGACAACTTCATTAATTCTATTTTGGGTTATCAAGTTACTTAGAATAGGTTGTGAAGTTAATTGATTTGAAAAATAGGGATATTGTCTTTCTGTTTTGATGTTTGATAACCCGCTATTGAATACTTCATTTGTTACAAATGGTAAGGTTAAATCATATTGATAATCTATAATTTTACTTACAGTATTAGTATTGAAGTATGAAGTATTTGTTCTCTTGATTAAGAGATTTTGAGAAACTGGTAAACTTGATTTTATGGTAAGACTTATTCCTTCACGATAAAATGTACTGCAAGTTTCTTCTTGACCTCCAAAACCAATTGTGATTTCAAAAGGAAATGTTTGAAGTACTCTATATGAATAGTCATTTTTTTCTTGATTCAAAATTTTACTCGCTGAATTGTATATAGTTTTAGTGAGCAACTTTCCTCTTCTGCTTTCATTATCTATATAAGTCATCATTGGGTATGAAGTATTTTTTATAAAAAGACAATTACAAGCTATACAATTTGGGTCTGTTTGATTATTAATTCTAACTTCAGGGGTATTTGGGAACTCTAGAGGAGAAGAAAATTCATATTTTATATAGCCATTGTTTATTTCTGTTTCTGTAATTTTTGAATATCCAACAAAACTTCCAGAAGTCAATTCAATACCTCCTTTGGCCATATCGTACACGGCAAATGACTTTGCTATCATTGTATCAGCGTAAAAATCGCTTATGTTAGCAAATTTTGGAATGTTATTAATATATCCTGAAGATTTCCCATTTTGATCTAGGTAAGAATAACTCACTTTTTTGACCTGATTGTTATTATCTGTCAATTTTTGAGACTTTATTCTTGCACCTCCTGATAAGTAGGTTTCTCCTTGATACTGGAATTGGTTATTTTCGTATTCAAATTCAGAACTTCCTCCGGTAGGATAAGTAATCTTTTTTAATAATCCAGTCAAAGAGGAAGTATTTGGAATTAGACTGTAATTTCCTGGAATATTTTGAAAATTACTATTATTTACCAGTTGAAATGGTAATATAGAATTTGTATAATTGTTTTTATAGAAATAAAGTTTAGGTGTTAAAAGTACATTTGAATTATTGTCTACAACACCATTGTTGTTATAATAACCTAAAAAATCATGTTCTAACGATCCTCTTTTTGGTAATTTATTTGTATAATCATACTCAAATGTATATGAGTTTGATTTATTGTCATTGTCAAAGACCTGAACACTGTCTAACCTAAGTCTTATACAATCAGGATCAGTACAGTTTTCTTTAGAATCAAAATAAGAATAATTTAATACGAATCGTTTTATAATAACATTCTTGCTATTTTTGACAGTTATTTCTGTCAAGGCATTTTCCCCCAGATAATCTTGTCTGCTTAATCCATATTGAAAATTTACAGTGCCTTCATCATATGAAATGGTAGTCAATCTTTTTCTTTTAGGATTTTTAGTCATCGAATTCATCTTTAAATAATTGTAAGGATCATTAGGGGCATACATAGCTATCATACATTTATTTAATGAATTTTCATTTTGAGGAGAACTAATTGTTAGATTTACTGGAGTATCAACTAAAATATTATTTTCAATGTTAGGGTTTGCATATGTTTGATAGAAAAAATCTACCGTTTTGTTAGTTTGGCTATCTTCAATTTTACTTAAATTCCAAGTATGTATTCTTTTATTATAATAATTGGCATGATAGCTATTTATAATATCCATACCATTACTACTGCAAATTGCACCTGGAACAGGAATGATTCCAAAAGGACGATAAAAAGTTTCATTGACTTCTTCTTCATTAAATTTATATTTAACGCCATTAGTATTTGCAATATTAAATTCATAGAAATCTTTTATTTTTTTTCCTGCAGCAATTTGATGATAAGGATTTGCATTTAAAAGGCTTAAATTATTCTCACCTAAATTTACATAATTATAAAATCCATAACCAGGATTAGTTCTTTTGTCTATAATTAGAGAAGTCATCTTAATACCTGAATTGTCTAAAAAAGTAGTAGTGATACCAGTGTTATTATTTGGATATATATCTTTTTGCGTATTGTTTGTGGTTATAAATTTAGAACTCAACCCAGGAGCATTTATAATAAAAGTGTCTGGTAAATCTTGTTGAAAGTACCCTCCTGGATATGGTATTGCAGAATCAGCCCAATATTTGCCATTTACACCGTCAATCTCATTTTCATCTATATCTTCTCTATAGTTAAAGCAAGGTGAATCATTTGGAAAATTTGAGTACCTGTAATAAGTTGTAAAAACAGGAATTCGTGCATTTATTTTTCTATTATTTCCTTGTCGGTTAACTATTGGAAAAATGTGTACACCAGTATCTCCGCCATCTTGATAGTCGGTTCCAATTTGAGCGTCATTATCAGGAATGTCGTTAACGATTCTAATAATGCTCCCTCCAGCATTTAAAATCCACCCCATACCTACAGAAGTTGCTCGGTCATCAACCTTAATACCTCCTGAATCATAATTTAAACTAATTGGAACATTGATATTTCCTGAAGATATTTCAAAAATTGGAATTTTTACGTCCGTTTTACCAGTATATAAATTTACGTCGGTAATATTATATTTTTGAAAAGCCATTACATCTGGAGAAGCGCTAAATATTTTCTCTGGAATTGGATTTATAATTTGTGAGAAGACATCGTAATTGTTAAATACTAACATTAGTAATAGTATTACATGACGTCTTTTTCGAAATATTTTCATAATTCTGTTTTTGTTTTGTTTCATTAATTTTTCAAAATGTTTTTGATGCAATATTTATTTTTATTTGTAAGTTGTTAAGGAGTAGGTAGATATGTTATTTGGTTTTTCATTTTTTGTTGTATTATATTTTTAAGTGATAACTGATTTTTTTGGTGCAATATTAACAAAACTTTTATGTAATTTTCAGAAAAATATTTATAAAGTTTTTCTTGTTATTAACCACTTTGTTTTCTCAATAAAAAAGATATATTTGTAAAAAATTATTACACTTTTGTTGTGAAGAAAAATCTACTTAAAAAATTGCCGTCTTTCAATCTTCAGGAAATGTTGATTGTTCTTGCTATCATAGGAATTTTGCTTTTAATTGCTTTGCCAAACCTAATGCCTTTGATTACAAAAGCGAAAAGCGTAGAAGCACAGGTACAGCTTAAAGCAATATATAATGCAGAGAAACAGTATTATTTTATGTACTCAAAATACAGCCCTAATTTTACTGAAATAGACTTTGAAGTACCAAAAACAACAAAAGAAAGCGGAAGTGCTAATTACGTTTATGAAATAGTGCAATCAACAAATAATGAGTTTAAAGTAAAAGCTACAGCAATTACTGATTTTAATGGAAATGGGGTTTTTAATGTTTGGGAAATTGATCAGAATGGTGTTCCAAAACAAATCATAAATGATTAATGTGGTATTTAAAATTAATTTTACTTATTGTATTTGCTCTCGTATTATATCAGGATTTTAAAAACCGTTTAGTTTACTGGTTTTTATACCCAATTATTGGGATTTTAGCATTTGCAATTCAACTACATAATCTGCCTTTGTCAATAGCATTGACCAATTGGGGAGTTAATTTAATGTTTGTAGTTTTAATTTTGGCTGTAAGCTTGATTTATGCCAAGTCTAGAAATTTAGATTTTAAAAATACGATCGGGATAGGCGACATCCTGTTTTTTCTTTTTATAGCCGGCACATTTTCGATAGTTTCTTTTTTGGTTTTATTTGTATTTTCCCTTTTATTTTCCTTGATTTTGCATTTAGTTTTAAGTAACAAAAAAGAGCAGTCTACAGTACCATTAGCTGGTTATATGTCACTTTTTTTTGGTGCTGTTTATGCCATTTCTTTTTTTTGGAACGACACATTTTTATACGCTTATTAAATGGAAAATTTTGATATTTCAATAGAGTTCCAGCAGCTTGTAAAAGCAGAACAGGCTTATTATTACCGAATTGTTCCTGTTGGTAAAAATGGGCAGATTGTACTATTAAAAACCGATAATTCTGATATTGCAGCTTTACAAAATGAATTAACCATTCTCCTTAGTTTTCCTGTTCAGTTAGAAACAGATTCCACAGAAAATATAAACCGTTATTTAAGCACCAATTATAGAAAAACATCTAATAACGTTTCTGAGATTCATTATACTTCTGATTTTTTAGAAAAAATTGTATTAAATGCTAAGGAAATAGGGAGCAGTGATATTCATTTTGAACCTTATGAAAAAAATGCAAGAGTTCGTTTTCGTTTAGATGGAAAGTTAAAAGAACAATTCCATATTTCGGTAGAAGAATATCCTATTATTGTAAACAAAATAAAGATTCGTGCCCAGCTTGATATATCCGAAAAAAGATTACCACAAGACGGACGTATAACAATGGTTACGGATTATCAGGATTTTGACGTTCGTGTTTCTGTTTTGCCAACGCTGCATGGAGAAAAAGTAGTACTGCGTATTTTAAGTAAAGATACCAGTCATATCGATATTAATTCTTTGGGGTTTACGGAAAAAGAATTAGCATCTTATCTGGAAAACATAAAACGTCCGAATGGTATAGTTCTTATTTCGGGGCCAACAGGTTCGGGAAAAACAACAACTTTATATGCTACGTTAAAAAGGTTAAATGTCCCGAATACTAATATTTTAACGGTTGAAGATCCGATAGAATATACTTTGGAAGGAATTAATCAGGTTCAGTTAAAAGAAAACATTGGGCTTGATTTTGCCGCGACTTTAAGAACATTTTTAAGGCAGGATCCGGATATTATTATGGTGGGAGAGATTCGTGATGTGAATACTGCAAATATGGCAATTCGCGCTGCATTGACAGGGCATCTTGTTTTATCAACCATTCATACAAATTCAGCATGGGCAACTGTATCGAGATTGATCGATATGGGAGTTCCGTCATTTCTAATTGCAAGTACTCTTAATATTAGTGTTGCACAGCGTTTAGTACGTAAATTGTGTAAGTCTTGTAAAACGGAAGAGCCAATTGCTGAAGAAATTTTTCCAACAGGTTTTGAAGTTCCAAAAGACTTAAAGTCGCATCATATTGCTGTTGGTTGCGAACATTGTTATCATACAGGTTATTCAGGAAGGAAAGCGATTTATGAAATTCTGCCCATTGGATCAGAATTATCTAATTTAATTAAAAACAACCAACTGGATATCAACGATTATTTAGAAGAAAAAGACATTTTTACACTAAAGCGTAATGCATTGTTACTAATAAAAGATGGAATCACTTCTGTCGATGAAGTTTTTTCATTACTCTTGTAAATTAAAATATATAAAAGTCCTACAATTGACATAAATTCATGAAAAAAATAATTACTCTATTTTTGCTGATTCTTTTCCAGATTTCATATTCACAAGACAATCGGATTTTACAGCTTAAAAATAATATAGAATCCATTTCTGCTGACGCTCCGGGACTTAATGAAAAAGTGAATGTTAATATTAAAGAGGCTTCTTTGTCAAGTTTCTTATTGGCTGTTTCTCAAATTCATAAACTTAATTTTAGTGTTGCAACAAATCTAAACCAGATTAATATTGTAAATAATTTTTCGGATGTCACAGTAGGTGATCTGCTTATTTTTTTATGTAAAGAATATAATCTTACTATTGATTTTACTGGAAATATTCTGGCTATAAAATCATATGAAAAACCTGTAGAAATTCAAAAGATAAAAGAGATTGATGTTGTTCATGATTATGCAAATAATTTACTTTCGTTAAACCTGAAAGATGATAAATTATATGACGTTTTCAGAAAAATAATGGATGTAAGCGGTAAAAATTTGGTTTTTGCCCCTGGATTAGAAAACCAGCCACTGACTGCTTATATAAAAAGCATGCCTTTTGATGCTGCATTAAACAAATTGGCTTTTGCTAATAATTTAAGTGTAACGAAATCAAGAGACAACTTTTATATTTTTGACAAATTAGATGGGAACTTTGTTGTTGAAGGCACAGGAAATCAAAATGGAGAACTAAGACAAAACAAACCTCAACGTCCAAGAAAATCTAATTTTTTCTTTACTGTAGTTGATCCTGATAAAAAACTGTTAAACGTAGATTTTGAAAACACTCCAATTTCAAGTATAGTGTATGATATAGGTCACGAACTTGACATTGATATGTTTATATCAAGCCCTTTAGAAAATGCAGGTAACGGAACAGTAAAAGCCAAAAATATCACTTTTGATGAACTTTTGGCAAAATTGTTTGAAGTAAAAACAGATAGTTATCCAGCGCAAAGTAATAACTCGCAGCAATTTAATAGTAATAGTCAAGCCGGATCTATAGCATCTTCCGGAGGCAGTTATACCTTTAAAAGAAGTGGCTCTGTTTATTATTTTGGAACAAAAGATCAGTTAGTGGTGCGAAACATTAAATCGATTCCGCTAATGCACCGTTCTATTGAACTTTTAAGCGATCCGTCAAAAGAAGGTCGAAGTGCCGGCAGGTTAAATAACACGAACAGCTATTCAAATTATAATTCTTATGATAGTAACAGCAATAGATCTACATCTAATTCTAACTACTCTAATCAAAATAGTAATTATAATAATAGCAGTAATTCTTCGTCTTCAAGCAGCAGCAGTGGTCCTTCTGAATCTATTTTGACCATTATACCTGATGAAATAAAAAAAGACCTGGATATTAAAATTGACAAAGAGCTGAATAGCTTTTTAGTTAATGGACCCGCTGCTAACATTGAGCGATTTGAATCTTTTATAAATTATATTGACAAAGCTGTTCCTGTAATTTTAATAGAAGTAATGTTGTTAGAAGTTAACAGAAGTGCGACAGTAGAAACTGGTATTCAAGCAGGAATTGGAGATAAACCAGTTACTACAAAAGGAACTGTTTTTCCAAATGCCGATATTAATTTAGGTGCTTCAACAATAAATAAAATCATTGATGGTTTTAACGGATTTGGTTCTTTAAATATTGGACAAGTGGTACCTAACTTTTATTTAAGTTTAAAAGCAATGGAAACAAACGGAAACTTGAAAGTACGTTCGTCCCCTAGATTATCTACCTTAAATGGTCATAAAGCTTATTTGTCTATTGGTGAAACAACCTATTATGTTGTTACCAACCAGAATTATTATGGTTCACAAATTCCGCAGGCTTCGGAAGTTAAAAACTATCAGCCTATTGATGCTGAATTGTCTGTAACTATTATGCCTTTGGTTTCTGGTAACGGGCAGATTACAATGGATATTAAAGTAATTCAATCGAGTTTTAATGGGCAAAAAGTAGACAAAGATGCTCCTCCGGGAATTAATTCCAGAGAGTTTACTTCAATTATTAGAGTTAAAGACCAAGACATTATAGTATTAGGCGGACTTGAAGAGTCTGTAAAAAATGATTCAGGAACAGGAGTGCCTTTATTATCGAGAATTCCAATTCTAAAGTGGTTATTTAGTTCGAGAAAACGAGAAGATTCGAAGAAAAAATTAAGCGTATTGATTAAACCTACAGTTATTTACTAATGACCGCATTCTCCTTACATAACTTTTTACTTGGAAAAGAATACATTGGCGTTGAGCACTTCACTATAAATAATGAAGATAAAGTTGCTTTACTGCTAGTTGAAAAGAAAAAAGAGGGATTAGTAATTAGTAAAAAAGACAGAGTTAGTTATAATGGAAAAATTGCAGAAAAATGGGATACAAAACTGCCTTTTTTTGTAGTTTTAAATTCAAATCAAGTTATTCAAAAAGAGGTTTTAGGCGTAGAACCATCAGATGAAAAGTTATTGCATAAATCTTTTCCTAATACAAACTGGGATGAGTTTTATTATGAAATCTGGAGATTAAAAACAAAATCTGTTATTGCTATTGCCAGAAAATCATATGTTACCGCTTTACTGGAAGATTATCAAAATCAAAAAATAACAATTGCCGGAATCAGCCTTGGTGTATGTTCTATAGCTGATATTATTGCCTATACTGAGGAAAATAACCTTTATACCAATCATCAAAATATATCTAAAGAAGAGGCTCAGATAATCTCTGCGAGTTCTTTAGAATCTGCCGTAACATATACTATAAACGATCTTCAAATTGAGAATAGACAATTACTTGCTTTTTCAGGAATTTTACGATTGATATTAAATAACACGCTTAATACTGGTTCAATCATTTCTTATAGTGATGAGTTGTATGATAACTACAATCAAAAAACATTTTTTAATAAAGGAATAAAAATAATGGTTGGAATAGTATTAGGAATATTACTTCTCAATTTTATTTTCTTTACGCACTATTATAAATTAGCTCAGGAAACATCTGAAATTTTACTGGTAAATAAATCGTCTATTGAAGATGTCAGTAAAATAAAGCAAAGAATTATAGTAAAAGAAGAAAAGGTAAAAGATATTGATGGCAGAATGACTTCTCGAAGTTCTTTAATTATCAATGAAATTGCGAATAAAGTACCTTCATCAATTTTATTGACCGAATTAACTTTTAACCCTCTGGAAAAAAAGATTAAAGCAGACGAGGTAATAATCACAAAAGATAAAATAATCACTATTTCGGGAACTACAATTTCAAATCAGTCTTTTACTAAATGGGTAGAAGATGTTGAAAAACTGCCATATATTGACAAGGTTTTGATTACGCATTTTGGAAAAAATGAAGATAATGAAACTACATTTTCTATAAACTTAACCCTGAAGTAAGATGAAACTGAACAAAAAAAATAAACTGCTGATAATTGGTTTTTTTGTTGTGCTTTATATCTGCTATTCTTTTGCGATTTCTAATACAATAAATTATTATACCGAATATAAAGATAAAGAACAAGAGATAGCTCAAGATAGTGATATGCCAAAACTAGTGGCTCAGCTGGTTCAAAAAGAAAAGCAGCTGGATCAGATTTTGGCTAATTACGATGTAAATATTTCAGAATCTTTTCAGAATGATTTATTAAAGCAGCTTACATCATATAGTGATAGTTACCATTTAAAGATTGTAGATTTTAAAGAACCTCATATTATCTCGCAAAAGGGTTTTACCACAACTAGTTATGCATTTTCTCTTGAAGGATCATTTAATGGATGTCTGGCAGTACTTAACAAGGTAGAAAATAATCCCATGCTTGGAAATATTAAACATTTAAATTTCATTAAAAAGAGAAATTATAAAACGAATACAGATCAATTATTTGTAGAAGTTATTATGCAGAAAAATAAGGGAGTTTAAAACGAAACTTCGTATCAAAATCAAAAATTAAATAAATTATGAGAAAGACTTTTTTATTATTTGTGGCATTTGCCACGCAGGTAAATTTTGCTCAAAGTGTTTTTCCTACTGATGGCTCGAATGTGGGAATTGGAACTTTATCACCGGTTTCTAAATTGCATGTTGTGGGTACAATAACCAGCTACGAACCGATAGCTCTTAGTACTACAGTTAATTCTTATCAGCTCATTAACAGTATTTCCGGAAATGTTGGAGACAATACATTAATAAATAAGTTATGGACGTATAGAGACGGCACTTTAAATAACTGGTTTAATGCTAGACTTCATGATGGGATTTCAATAGATGCTTCTTTTAAAACTCCAAATTTGGATACTAAAACATGGTGGGAAAGAGATCCCAAGGATAATATTCAATCGTGGGGGAACGATGCAGTAACCTATTTGACTATTAATCAAGGCAATGTTGGTATTGGAAGCATTTCTCCTGTAAGTAAATTGTCTGTTATTGGATCATTGACTTTAAATGGAGGCTTAACAAATAGCCTGCAAAGACCATCAATAAATGCTGGAACATTAACATATGGTGAAATTAGAGGTTTTAGTAATTCAACAAATTTAGGAGATGATGGTTTCTTAAGGATTTCTGCTGGTGGTGGTACAAATTCTAATACGAAATCTTATATTGATTTGTCAGGATATTCAACTATTCCAGATATGAATAGAAATATCGTATTTGGAACTTTTGGATTAGAACGTATGCGAGTTGATATCAATGGTAATATAGGTATTGGTACAACAAATCCATTAAATAAACTAGATGTTAATGGTACAATTCATTCAAAAGAAGTAAAAGTTGATATGCTAGGCTGGTCCGATTTTGTTTTTAAAAAAGAATATCAATTGCCTACTCTTGAGGAAGTTGAAAAACATATTGCTGAAAAAGGACATTTAGAAAATATTCCAAGCGAAGAAGAAGTTTTAAAAGACGGAATTAATTTAGGGGAAATGGATTCTAAATTATTACAAAAAATAGAAGAATTGACTCTTTATATGATTGAAATGAAAAAAGAGAATGAAAAAGTAAAAGATGAAAATATTTTGTTGAAAAAGAACCAACTAGAATTAGAAAAAAGAATTGTAAAACTTGAAGATAAATAAATTATGAAAAGATTCATCGTTTTAATTTTAATTTGTGTTTCGCAGATAAATTTTGCTCAAAGCACTTTCCCAACTGATGGTTCTAATGTAGGAATTGGGACAATAAACCCTACTCAAAAATTAGAAGTGGTTGGAGGTGGATTATTTCAAGGTGCAGTTATAAGTTCAGTTTCGGGAGATATAGGTGGTAGGTTAAGATTAATTAACTCGTCAAAAACTGCAAATGGAGCATCAAACGATTGGGTAATATATAATATGGCCGGCAGTTATGGAAATAGTTTACAATTTTGGGCCTATGATAATTTAGGTTGTGGAACAGGATTGTGCGCTAATCGTTTTACTATCATGGATAGTGGTAATGTTGGTATAGGTACAAATGCTCCAACTGCCAAATTAGATGTAAATTCATCAGCTGTTGCAGCAACTTTTAGATCTACAACAAATTCAGTTCCCGTAACTATTGTTAACACAGGAACTACACTTTCGTCAATTGGTTTTAAAGGATCGACTTCTTTAACTGAATATAATGTGAGAGTAGGAGCTGATGGAAATGACTTTGCAGCATATACAGCAAATGCAGAGAGAATGCGAATCAATTCAATTGGTAATACTGGTATTGGTACTGCTAATCCATTAGCAAAATTGGAAGTTTATAATGGAAATATACTGGTAAGAAATGCAGCTAATGTTGATAATGAATCTAATATAATGATTGCTCATTCTATTAAATATGCAGATAAAGATACATATGGGACTTCGCTTCGAACTATTACACAAAGTGCAGGGACAAATGCTTATGGTATGCAGTTTTTTACCCAAGAATCATACGTAACTGGGCAGACAGAGAAGCTTAGAATTTTAGGAAATGGAAATGTTGGTATTGGGGAGATAAGTCCCAAAAATAAATTAGACGTAAAAGGTACCATTCATTCTCAAGAGGTAAAGGTAGATATGCAGAACTGGTCTGATTTTGTATTTAAAAAAGAGTACAATTTACCAACACTTGAAGAAGTTGAAAAACATATTAATGAAAAAGGGCATTTAGAAAATATTCCAAGTGAAAAAGAAGTTTTGAAAAACGGGATTAATCTGGGAGAAATGAATGCCAAGCTTTTACAAAAAATAGAGGAAATGACGCTGTATATGATTGAAATGAAAAAGGATATTAGTGTTTTAAAGCAAGAAAATAAGGAATTGAAATCACAGATTAAAAGTAATTAATTTTATCTATATACAACTAAAAGGCCTATGAAAAAGTATTACCTAATTCTAATATTGCTTTTTGCGAGTATTAGTAATGCACAGAATTATAATAATATAGCTAATTATTCAATCAATGGAACTCCTGTGAATGGAGTGAAAATAAAAACGAATTTACCTTTTGTTCCAGCAAGTCAAATGCCCACGATAACTATTACGGGTTTTAATTACCAAACAGCGGAGACAATAAATCTAACAATTGTTTATTATACTTATTCAACAGGCGGTAATTTTAACGATCCATCAAATTTTTATTTTCATACACCAAAAATGTCTTCAGCAGGGAGTTACGCTCCACCTGTTTATTTGTCTAGTGAGAATGGAAAAGTTGTTATTTTTATAAATGATAAGTCGTATTTTCAACGATTTACTGTTAGCGCATACTCACAAGGAATATCAGAAATAGCTAGTTGGTTTCAAGGATGGACTGTTGTAGATGAGGCAATGACAGGGACAAAAACAGTCGAAATTCCGTATCAAAATAGATTTAAAGGAAACGTCTATTTATCTGGAGGAAGCATTTGGAATTCTGTCGGAAATGTTGGAATAGGAACTGAAAATCCTGATGCTAGATTAGCCGTAAATGGGACAATCCATTCCAAAGAAGTAAAAGTTGATTTAAATGTCCCTGCACCGGATTATGTTTTTGCGAATGATTATAAATTAAAAAGCCTTCAGGAAGTTGAAAATTATATAAAAGAGAATAGTCATTTACCTGAAATCCCATCAGCACAAGAATTCGAGAAAAACGGAATTAATGTTTCTGAAATGAATATGACTCTTTTAAAGAAAGTAGAAGAATTAACTCTTTACGCTATTGAACAGCAAAAAAATACCGAAAAGTTAATGAAGATTATCGAGGAGCAGAATAAGAGGTTAGAGACTCTGGAAGGAGCAAAATAAATTGAATAATACTATAACAGAAAGCCGCTTTTATAATGAAGCGGCTTTTTTGTTTATACTGTTGGCGTTGTTTCAGAATTAGTATTTAGCTTCTGGATTATATTACTTAAAAGTTCAAATTCATCCATTGGAAAAAGCTGAAGTGCAACCTCTAAAATAAGGCCGACATTAATTGATGAATTTTTATTTGTTTCTGTAATTTTATGAGTTTCTTGATCTATTGCCAAGATGCATAATTTTAGCATATTAGTAATTACACATCCTAGTTCGTAATAATTTATAAATTTGATTTCGGCAGTATAAATTTCTTCATCATCACTAATGGGCTTTAATGTATTTAAAAATCCGGCTGTTAAATTTTTAAGATCTTCTAAGTTTTTCGTTTCTTTTTCCATAATCCTTGTCTGGCTTTTATTTTTTTTAGATTTCTTTTTGGAGGGTATTTATTAAAAGGATTTTTACTCTTTTACAGGATTTGAATTTTTAATTTGTACTTGTCCGAAAAATTGTATTTTTGTTTTATGCATGCAATTAAATAAGACTGTTTGACGTATTGAATCATTTTGATCTGTATCGTACAGAAATGAATATGTTATTTACAGATTGCATTATTTTTTATTCCTAATTATTACCTTTGAATTATGAGCACATTAACGAAACCAAACCATATAGGGCGAAAAATAAGCCGTATTCGTGAATTAAGAGATATGAAGCAGGAAGCATTGGCTCAGGCTTTAGGAACAAATCAACAAGCAGTTTCTGCTATGGAAAACAGTGAAACTATCGACGATGATAAACTTGCAGATGTTGCAAAAGCTCTTGGCGTAACTGTGGAAGCAATTAAAAATTTTTCGGAAGAAGGTATGGTAAATTATTTTAACAATGTTTATGATAACGAAATTAGTGGAAGTATTGTTAATGCACATGCAAGCAATTGTTCTTTCAATCCGTTGGATAAAATGATGGAGCTTGTTGATGAAAACAGAAAACTTTACGAGCGTTTATTAGAATCTGAAAAAGAGAAAAATACTTATTTGGAGAAGTTTTTGAGGGAGAAGTAGATTTTTTTAGAAGATATCTTGAAACAAAAAAGAGACCTTCGGTTAAGAATGGTCGGAAGAAAAATCTTCCGACTTTTTTTGCTTTGTTTGTTTTTATTTAACGAGATATTTCTTGTTTAAATTAACGATTTTACTTATATTTATTACTGTAAACCAGTAATCTATGCCAAATTTTAAAGATCACAAAGTATCTGTTAATGAACTATTAGGTTTTATACCCGAGGCTCTCTTATCTCACTTATCCACTAATACTAAAGTGGATCATTATTCGAAAGTACTTCATGGGAAAAAAGTATTTTACCTGCTTCTTTATGCTATTCTAGACAATGAAAAACTCAGCCAGCGGACACTGGAAGATACTTTTAATTATTCAGGTTTTAAAACCATTTTTAATTTGGATGAATCAGAAACGGTTAGAAGAAGTTCCATCTCGGAGAGACTCTCAAAGATAGATTCTGGTTATTTCAAGGAGATTTTTGAATATATGTATAATCGTTTCTCTGAAAGTTATAGTCAGCCTGAGAGAGATAAATACAATTTAATCCGCGTAGATAGTACAATTGTTTCAGAAGCAGCTGGAAAACTCAAAGAAGGAATAGACATGAAGACTGGTAAGAAAAATATAAAATTCAGTATTTCCTTTGATGGAATTCTTCCTGCTGGAGTCGAAATATTCAATACTCAGAGTTATTCTTCTGAGGAAAACGCTCTTCCTGAAGCAATTTTAAAGCAAGTAAAAAAGGACACTGGGCATCGTAATATTTACATTATTGACCGAGGGCTTCAATCAACTCGGGTTATGAAAGATTTTTCACAAAAGAATGTCAAATTTGTTATCAGATCTAAAGAAAATCGCAAACATCAAGAAATAGAATCCCTTATCAAAGAAGAACAGGATTTAGATCTTGGAGATAATTTATTAATAAAAGATAGTATTGTAAACTTTTATACAGGTATTCCAGTAAATAACAAACGAGGAAAAATACACTATAGGGAAGAAAAAATTGAAAACAAATTCAGGCTTGTAATGGTAAAAAATAAAGAGCATCCAGAAAAAATATTTTGGTTTATTACTAACGATTTTGAACTTACAGCCAAAGAAGCAGCCGATTACTACAGAAGAAGATGGGATATAGAAGTATTTTTTAGATTTATCAAACAAGAACTAAATGTGAGTCATCTTGTATCGCTAAGTAAAAACGGGATAGAAGTCATGGTTTATATGACTCTAATTGTGGCAATGTTACTCTTAATTTATAAGAAAGCAAATAATCTAGGTTACAAAACTGCAAAAAGAAGGTTTGGTATGGAATTAAGAGAGCTAATTACTGCAGTAATGATAATACTTTCAGGAGGGGATCCACAAAAAGTATATAAAACATAAGTGGTCAGAATTTCTTCCGACCACTCTTAACCTTCGGTCTCTTTTTTTAATTTGTTATATTGATTAGAAGATTTAGTTAAAGCATATGAAAAGATTAATTTTTTAATTATACATACACAATTTTTTTTGTAGTATTATGTATGTATTTATATGAGGTTCAATCTTACAGTTATGTGTTTTTTCTCGTTGTGTAGATCTTTGTAATTTTTTCATGCCAAAATTTACTTTGTTTATCGAAAAGAAATGATACAGGATCTAATGGAATCAATCTTAATATTGTTCGCATAAGAATTCTCCAAAAGAAAGTTTTGTTTTTTTTACCAAAGACGTAAAAACCTAAAATCATTTTGCCTAGAGTTAATTGCAAGAAAAACTCCATTAATAAAAAATATATGCAATAAAATAAAATCTGAAAACTTAGAATTCTACAGGTATTCCAGCAAATAAAATTATCACACTCAATAGTAGCTCCTTTTTCATCCAAAAAAAACAAATAAATAAAAGTTATAAAACAAATAACTATACAATCAATATAAAAAGCTAAACCTCTTCTAAAATAATAATTATTTAAAAAATCTTTATAAGTCATAATTAATTTTTTTGTGATGGAAAAATAAATCCTGCTTTAAAACCAGCTTCAATACCAAAAAAGAAAGAAGCTTCTGCACCAAAATTAAATCCCATTTTTGTTCTAGAAATCTTGCCTTTATCAATTCCAGATGTATGAAACTCGGTTGTTATTTCTGTTACAATGGCACTGGTGGTAATTTCTTTTATATGACCTGTTTTGCCATCAAATTTAAAATCTAAACCACCAACATATGAAGCTCCAACACCAAAAGAATCTCCTGGCTGTCCAGAAACCTCCGAAGTATTTATAAACTCACCGCCTTCAAGTCTTGATCTAGAAGAATCAAAATCAAAACCTATTTGATACAATGATGATTTAGCGACTTCACCTTTTAGTCCTACTTTAGTGCCTAATAACCTAGCTTCAGCTCCTATTGAGCCTTGAGTTATTGCTGCATGTCCTTCCATATAAAGTTCTGGTATATTGTTAGCATTTGCATTAGTACCAAAAAGAGACATTCCACCTGCTCCTGCTCCTGCAAAATTTAACGAAGGTTGTGATTTATTATTATATCTTTTACCTCCAAAAGTAGTTTTAATATCCATTCCATTTCCATCAGAAGATATAGTTCCTGATCTAACACCCCAATCACCATTAACTTCACTTTTGAAGACAGTTCCACCATTCCATAGGGAATACCAAGCAGCTCCAAGCCATCTTGCCCATCCACCATCTGGATCAATAGAGGAAACGGGGTTATTATTCATTCCTAAGTAAGGCGAAGTGTATTGTCCATATGGATCAGTAGATAACCATCTTCCAATTCTCCCATCCCAAAGACGTAGCTGGAAAGCTTCCATTTGTGTATCCTGATCCAATTCTTGTCCCTGAAATGCATAACGATAATTGTTGTTAGATGAATTACGTCCGTACAATAGCTCTCCAAATGGATAATAATCTGCGTATGATTTTGTAACTGTATTTCCACTTTGCCTTTGAACTACAGCTCTAACATTTCCTAAATGATCTGTAATTTCATAGTTCGTTATATTTGCCCTATTGGTAACGCCTAATCTATTTAAACCATAAACAGGTAACTCGACCTGACTTATGCTTCCTCCAGAAGGTAAAAAATATATAGCTATTGTATTTCCGGAAATATCTAATTCATAATAAGTCGTTCCAGGTATGGTGGTGTAACTTTCTTTTCTTATACGATGTCCTCGTTCATTATAAAAAAACTTTACTAGAGAGACATTGTTTTTCTTTACTTCAGTTACAAGACCTTGTGTATTGTAAATATAGTTTAATTTCTCGGAAATATTATCAGTTAATTGACCTATGTCATTATACTTGTAATTTTGCGGGTCTGTCTGATTTTGGATGTCATTTAAATTTGGATCTACAATACCAGTATCAAGAACCCTGTTTAATTGATTGTTTCCATTATAATTATATGTTAGGTTATCAATAATTCGACCTGAATTATCAGTTCTTACTAATGTTTTTATATTTCCGTTTGCGTCATACGTTAAACCTCCTTCTGTTAAATTTGCAGTAGGGGCAATAATAGCTGAACTTGAATTTGCACTTCCAAATGTAGCCCCTGTTAACCAATTATTACGATTGTAATTGTACAAATATGCTTTTTGATTAGCTGTATTTCCAGAATAATCACCATTTATTGCTTTATTTGCCCAGCGAGTTGCTTTTATATTTCCGTTATAATCTGCTCCTGCAGTTGGTGAAGTTGTTATGTTTCTGCCAGTACGTAAATAGTCTCCATTATAGTAATCTAATGTCATCCCAAATATATCAGGAGTTACTGATGCATTTGCAGTACCGGCAAGTCCGTCAGTTCCTGGATCTTTAGCACTTTCTAAACTGGGATGGTTAATACTCTTTAACTGACCACCTAGGGTATAGACATAATCTAATCCTTGAATTCCTTGACCGACATTAACTCTTTTTAATTCTCCTGTTTTGTAATAATTATATTCCGCATGTGTTGTAAACGTTGTATTATTTGTTGAGGTTTGAACTGTTGTTAATACATCATTAATGTTATAAGTGTATTTATGTATAAATGACTCGGTATCGCTATCTTTTTGAAATAATACTTTTTGTATATTACCTTTATAATCATATTCATAATGAAGAGTTTTTGCTCCAATGCCTTCATTGTATTGTATGATCCATTCTGTTCTTCCATATAGATCGTAGCTGTACCAGGTAATTGCATTTATAGTATTACCAGTGTCAGATTTGTAAGTTACGGCTACATTGCCAGATAAATTTTTCTGTAAATTTGAATACGTTGGTGCTAAAGTAGTAAGATTTAAAGCTGTAGGAATTGTTAATGAGTAAGCAGTTGGCAAAAGAACAACATCAGTAACTGTGTTTTCGGTATAATCATATACAGAAAAAGTCCTTTCCTTAACACTAAGGCCCGTAATAATTGTGGTATTATCAACACTATCAACTGCAGTTGCCCATATAGCTGGATCTCCTTTAATAACGCCACTTTCTATTGGCCTGCCAAAACCGTCATAATTTGTGTATGAAACTTCATTGTTTTTGTTTTGAAGCGCACTTTGTGAATAACGTATTTGCCCATCTTTACGATAAGCAAATTTGCTGTTTCCCTGATCTGGATTTGATGTTTCAATTAATTGCCCTAATGTATTATATGAATAAGTAGTTGCAAAACTTGACGAAGTCATGTGTGTAGGACTTGCGACTATTGTTGTATTATTTGTATAACCATTTGGCTGTATTGATTTTATTAACTGGCCAGTTTTGTTGTATATATTTACAGCATATTCATAATAATTTACATTATAAGTTATTCCTAATGAACCATTATCGTATGTTGGTCCTCCAGAAGCAATATAAACTTTTGGGTCTGAAGTAGGGGGTGTTTTTGCTTCTATTCTGTATGCATTTCCACCAGTTATAGTTGAAGCGGTTAACCCTGTTTTTAAATCATATACATTATATAAGTTTGGTAATCCTATTAAATTACCTGATGTAATACCTTTTGGGATATGTACATCTACAAATCCCTGAGTTCCTATAAGTGAAACAACCGGATATGAAACTCCTCCTTCTGGACCTGACCTTGCAGAAGCCAGTAATTTGCCTTCGCCATCAGTAAAAGCTACATTTTCATTGCCGTTTGCATCAACACTTACAGATTTGTAAAACTTAGTAATTACTTCTTCTTTTCCAGCAGTAATAGTTCCATCATAATAATCGGAACCATATACGTAATACATTTCTTGTGCAGCAGGAACAGTAAAAGAATATCCTGTTTTCCATGCTCCATTTATTTTATTGCCTCCTACTACATTAACAATGTTTCCGGGGTTCAAAGAGTCATAATTATTTTGTGCAAAAGGATGAGTAGCGGTAGCTTGGTAAATTTCGTCAGTATTACTATCGTTATAGTAATTTGCCAAGCTTGAATTTGCAGAAACATCCTGCAGGTTTGCAGCAGTTATTTTAAAGCTACTTCCTGTTGATGCTGTAACACTAAATCCCTTACTCAATACAATACTTGGAGCAGTTAAAGTCACAGTAAGTCCGGCATTAACAGACGAGGAAGCATTAATGAGCTCACTGGCTTTAACAATTTGGCTAGTTGTAATAGGAGTTGTAATATTTTGAATTGCTGGGTATGAATCTATAACAATTTGAGCAGGTGTTTTAAAAAAACTTGTCTTTTCAAATGTTGAAAGAGGTGAAGGTGCTATAAAAGAGGTTTTATCAGGTCTTTCAAAATCATCATAGGTTGTTTCTATACCCCAAATTTTATTTGTTACATAATCCTTAGATAAACTAACATCAGATTTTCCTAAATCATCAAAGTAAGATCTTGAAGCCCCTATTGCGTTTCCTTTTGTATCATAAGAAATTTGATGAATCCAATGAGCAGTGTTATCATTCCCTTGATTTAAATAGTTTCCAGCAGGTTTGGTACAGCTAATAATTGGTGAACCGTCTAACTCAGATCCAATACCATCTCCGTTATTGTCTAAATACCATTTCGTGTAAGGGTTAATATCTATATTATTATCGTTACAATCCAGATTATTATCAACATAGTCAACAGGTTGTGTACAACCTGTTATTGTTGTATTACTTGTTCCGAAACCATCATGATCATGATCGTAATACCACACATAATAAGTTATAGCTATATTATTATCATTGCAATCATTGTTATTGCTTACCCATTTATCAGACGGTCTTGTACAGGCCATTTGAGAATTATTGGGATCTCCGGCTCCATCATCATCGTAATCATAGAACCATGCGTACTTTTCATATTCCTCACAATTTCCTGGATCTGGCTCAATAATTTTTTGTACGGTAGCAGATTTGCTTTTTGCGTCTTGAGAATAGGCAACAGTAAAATTTAAAAAACCGATTATGTATAGTAATATGTATCTTTTCATAACTTGATTAATTTAAATATTTATTATTATATGTATTTGTTTTTGAAAGCTTAAAGCCACCTGTTACTTGATTTGCCGTATCATCAATTACTTCACTATAAGTTCTTATTAACCTTCCTGTTGCATCATATTCAAATCTTGTTGCTAATCCATTATTTGCGATAATGTGTGTTAATTCATCCCATTCGTTATAAACATATCCTGTCATTGATGATGAAACAGGGCGTATCATTAAGTCATCAAAATAAACAATAGAAGTATCTGCAGAAATTAGGTAAATCGAATGTACACCTGTAGTTATATTTACATAGGCAGATTTCAACACCCAGTTTCCTGCTGGATATGATTCAGTAAAATCTACAATAGAACCATTATTACTTATTCTGGCTTTCCCAGAATTAGATTTTTCGACCCAAACAGATACTTTGTATTTACCAGCTCTATGCTGACCACTTCTCATAGCAACTCCAAATTGTGAATTTGATGTAGCGGCAATTGATTTTTTACCTGTATGGGAATAGGTAGGATTTATACTGGCATTGATCATTATTACTTCTGGTTCAATAAAATTTGAAAAACCTGTAATCGGTGCATTTTCACCACCCGCAAAAAACATTTCGTTATAACCGGCATTTCCAGCTGCGGTTATTTTAGTATTATTATCTCCCATTTTTGTTGAAGAATAATTACCATTGATATCTTTTGTTTCAAGCGGTGCCGAAAAATGATCATATAATGTTATTTCTGAAACCTGTTTCCATTTTGCAGGCTGTGCGACTGGATTTCCAACAGCTGTTGGAAGGGTCCAGATAAAACCATCATCATCGCTATTTGTACTTGAATAATTTTTGAGAATGCCTTGACTATCTTTTTCTCCATTCCAGATGTAAGATTTGTGTTTTCTAAATATTTTTTCATTAATTCCAGTTGTTCCTTGTGTCGCGCCTGCCATATCTTTATATGCCCATACGTTACTCCAGGTGGTTATACCTACACCTGTCTCTTTCCAAGGTTTTGTTGCGTCATTTTTATCAAAAATATAAGAATAATTAACTGCAATTTGATTAAGCATATTTTTATAAGTACCAGGATTGTCAACTTTTGCTTTCATTCCATCATATTTCATATAGGCAGGAATGATTTTTGTTTTTATTGCTTCTCCGTTGCTATTAACTATTCTCGTTTCAGTTGCTTGACCAGTTAAAAAGTCATAATTGTCATAATAATTTGTAGTTGACCATCCTCCTTTTATAGTGGTAGTACTTTCTAATCTACTAGGTAAAAATGCCTTTGCAACAGAAGTAAAAAGATATTTGTAAGCTCTTTTTACTATCACATTACCATTGATATCTATACTATTTGAATTTGTATAATATTGGTGGCCATATTTAAAACTTTCTTGAGATATTCCGCTTTCAATATCATCATTTTGAAACTTTTTATATTTGTTAACTACCTGACTAATTAATTGTTGTTTAGAATTAAAATGTTTTACACTTAATAACTGCCCTAAACTTGAAAAATTATCATATAAAATTAATTTTGCTGTTGTTACTTTTCGTTGAGAATCAAATTTTCTACGACTTCCTCCAAAAAATTTTATTGAGAATTGATCTCCAAATTTATATTCATACTCTCCATCTGCTGGATCTGTTAGTGTGAGGTCGTCCATCACTTTAAAATTATAAAGTGAGCTGGATAATGTTTCAGAACTGTTTTTTATAGTAGTTGTAACATATTCATATTGAACGTTTGGTGAAGGAATTTCCTCAACAGCCTGAATCTTATCGGCTACTTGTGGATTATCTGAAGGTTCAAAAGAAGTTACTCCTGATATGTTTGTAGTATAAGGATTTCTATAATCATAATCGGTAAACAAAGTGTTTCCATTATTAAAATCTGAGGTTGTAATTCTTTTAACTCTTAGTCCTCCGCCATTTTTCCCATTCCTTCCATATTCACCTATTAAGGGATTATAATTAGCAATGACCCTAAAGCTGTATGCATATTCAGTAGCATTTGGTTGAGAATAATTATAAACATAAGATACGAATCCACCATCGCCACTTACGATAAAACAATAGGGTCCCTCAAAAAATCTTTTTTGGAGACTGATATCTGTTTTATCATTTGGTTTTAAAGTCAATGTTTTATTAGTATTGTTTATGCCAATTATTGTATAATTATTTAGAAATTCTTTGTTTTCTGGAGAATTTGAATTTGGGGCTGAAGGGTTTTTAAATTGAAAACTTAAATTAATTTCCTGATTTAAATTAAATATGTCATTTAAATTATCAGTAGGATATTTAAAGTCTGAATTTATCGTTATGATATTATCTTGAATCGTATATTTAATAGGTTCATTATTACGAGGTTGACGAAAAAAAGCTGCGGCAGATCGGGTAACGGTATTAGTATTAAATGCTGCCTCTCTTGAAAATGAATCTGATTCATAATCAATTTTTATTCTGGCACCATTAGGTGTTATAATTTCATTTAAACTCCATGCATCAGGATTGTCTTTAACATAGCCCCAATTATCTGAATTGGTAAAATTATAAGGAATTGTACTTTTTAAGTAATTGAATTTATATGCAGGCATTGTTTTAATATTGTTTTTCCCGTTAAATTCAAGACTCCTTAAAGCTAATCGGCCACTAGTAGCATTCGGTAAATTACTCCCCAGACTGTAGTCATAATTAAAATTAATAACTTTCACAGCCTTAGTTTGTATATCAAAACCTTGAGATTGATTTAAAATACGAATGTCTTCTGTATCAAGAACATTTTGATCAGTATTTATATCCGCGATTTTTACATCATAAGGATCTTTTCGAATAACATCAGTTGCTCCAAAAAAACCAAAATCAAAATAGGCATATCCTTTTTTTCGATTAGTACCAGTTCCTAGGTTTTTATTAGCATTTAATGCATCGTTATTTTTTAATAATATTATTTTGTCCAATTTTAAACTTAAATTTTCAGGCAGATCAACATATTTGTAAGTTCGATGTTTGTAATCATAGTCAAAATTGAAATTTAAAGATTGGTATGTATTGGGTGAATTTGGTATAGGCTTGTAATAATACCCTTGTTCTATTGGCCTTGCTAGTCGATCTTCAAAGGTTTGTGTTAGATTAACGGGCATTGGGCCTGTTTGATATTGTCCATTTCGATATTGTATCGAAGTGCTTTTGTCATCTTCTCTAACAGATTTAACAAATAAAGCTGTATGGGTACGAGTTTTAATTTTATCTAAATAATAAATTTGTTTTCGCCCCCAAAAAAAGAAATTTTTATTGTTGTAAGTTTTTCCTCCTACTTTTGGAGATCTCCATCCATAACCGTCAGACCATTTTCCATATTCAAACTGAACATAATATCCATAGTCGTCTTTATCTATTATATTATTGTTGTTAATATCTACATAATCAGGACCAGTAATAGCTGTCAATAACCAGTGAGTAGCATAAGGCTTTGTTCTAATTGTTTCTAAAAATTTGTCATTTTCATTATTTACATTTGAGTAATTTTTATATACTTCCTCATAACTGTATACGGGTAGTGAATAATGATATACTTTACCATCTAAAGCAGTAATTCTATACGCACCAATTCCGTTTTCGGCAATATTTTTGTAATAAATTCTATCGTAATCCGATGCTTCTAGAAAAGGTGTTTGACCAGTATTTCCATCTACAATTTGTTTATTCGTAAAAGCTTCAATGTATTGACCATCTCTTTTTCTGTTTCCAACTTTTGTCTGCTGTCCATTGTAAGTAGGAGAAGAGAAAGTAGCGTCAGAATCTGTTACAATATTATTAACAAATCTTGCTGATTCATTTACTCCATTTGCATCGACTGTATTATTGTCTAAATTAAAGGTAGGATCAAGAGATTTAAAGTCACCTGTTTGTGTTCTTAAAAAAGAAGAGTTTACATTGTCAAAATAAAAAAATAATTTATTGTTTAATTTATATGCATTATCATTATTCTCACCTGAAGGTGAAATTAAATATTTCTTACCAATTTGTGGTTGATCAGTTTCATCTCCTTTACCAAAAAGCATAATTTCGTCATAGATTCTTGGAGAAAAGGATCCTGACATTCCTTGAGCTGTAGCAGAGTAATTATCGTAATCAGGTAAAGTTATCTCTACTGGTGCATACAATGTTCCTGATCCAGTAATGCTTCTATTTTTGTCTAAAACCTCATGTGTTCTAACGTCCATAAAAGATTTATAATCTTGTTGATATTGAGACTCTTTTTTAGAATCGTAAAGATTTAAAGTTCCAGAAGTATAATTGTTAGTAAGTTTAAAAAGAGAATATTCGATATTAGTATGTTGATAAGCTATCCAATAAAAACCGGCAAGATTTAAATTGAATCCACGATTATAATTGTTAATATAATAATCTGAAGTTGTAGCAGATGTATTAGTATTACTATTGCTGGAAATATTTAAATCAGGTGTTACTTTATTTGTCGCTGTACTATAAGATATACCAAGCGCAGATGCTTTTGCCTCTCCGTCAGTATTTATCGTAAGACCGCTGTAAGTAGCGCCCATAGCCGATAAAGTGTAAGATCCTGACATCTTTTTTGAATCCAAATTATAGCTCACCCCAACTCCTGCATATGAGACATCAATTTGTTCTGAGCCAACCCCAATACCAACTCCAGCATATCCTACGGTTCCTCCCCAAGCTTTATGTGCACCCCAAGATCTACTCATTCCAATTGTTATACCATTAGGTAGAGTACCTCCGATTGAGAAACTATAATAATCTAAATTTTGTCCTTGATCATACAATAATTCTGAAATTTTTGTTTTGTCCCAGTCATCAGGTACTCCTTTTACAGATCTATTTATAGCTCCAGGATTTAGACTCCATCCAAGCCCAACCCAAGAAGCTTCTTCATCCATTGCTATTCCTGCATGGTTTGATAATGTAAGGGGATACCCTCCTTCAGGGCTTGGTACATTTAATAAAGGTAAAACATAGGACATATCTCCTGTTGCTAGATTTACCATGTCCGTTGCGTCTATAGGTTCAAAACTAGTTGCTTCGGGTGCAACTGGTCCATTATTAGAAGCAAATAAATTATTAGGCAATAATGTTGGAAAAAATATCAACAAGAAAAAAGTAGCAATAATGCGATGGCGCTTGTGGTATTTGGTCATTGTTTAGGTTTTAAAAGGCTAATTGAGGTTCGTTTATTAAGGCTTTAGTATTTAATTTGAATTTAATATCTCCGGTTTCAAGACCTAAATCTTCGATTACAAAATTTAGGTAGTCTTGTTTCAGATATTTTTCATCACGAGGATATACAATCATTATGGATGTAGAATTACTCATGCCATACATTCGGGGATAAATAAAGTCGGCTAGGGCAAGAGTATCTTTTGCGGGAGTGTAAACATGTAGTTTTTCTTCCATTCCAAAAGCCAGTTCATTGACCATTTGTCCAAATTTTGCTTTGTCCTGTGCAACGCCATTTAATAATTCCTGATTGTTTTTTGACATAGAAAGGTTGAAATACATGTATTTACTGTATTGCTTTCTTAACTTTTCTATTTGAGAAGGATTATTATCATCTCCTAATTCTTGTTTTACAAGTAAATCAGTTGGTCTGTATTGTAAAACATAGTCAACATCGGATACGGTTTTTTTATAATGATAACCGTTATCTTCATCTTGTATATAATCATTCATTTCCTCTTGTGTTTCAAATGATTTGTTACAAGAGGAAATGAATATTACTAGAAGAAGTACTAAAAAATTATTTTTTTTCATATTCAGCATTTAAGCCTTTTAAAACTTCTTCAGTTAAATCGGTAGATTCATCAGCATACATGATGTTTCCTCCGCCGCTGGCGCCAAATATGATTTTGTAGTTATGATCTTTTCCGTATTCTTTGATATAATCGTTAATATCATTAATTACGGTTTGTGTTACTTTTTTGTCTTCTTCCTGAATTTTTTTCTGGATGGCTTCTTGGTAGCCATTTATTTGCTGTTGTTTGTTAGATAACAGCTCTTGTTTTAATTTTAATTCTTTAGGAGATAAAGATGTTCTTTCCTTTTCGTAATTTTTTAGTTCATTTTGCCAGTTACTGATTAAAGAATCAACGTTAGCTTTCATTAAAGAAGCTTTTTTGTCAAACTCAGCTTTTGCAACTTTTGTTTTACTATATCCGGTGATTAATTTGTTTACATCTACATAAACTAATTCTGAACTTGATTTTGCAAAATAGATTGCGATAATACTTAAAAGGACTGCAAAACCTGCAGCATACAAAGGCATTTTTTTCATTTTTGTTTCTTGGGATAATTTTAACAATATTAATCAATTTACTGTTAATTTATATGTGTAATTTGTTTTTTTTTAACATTTGTAAATTGTTGATTTTCTGTTTTTTGCGCTGTATTTTTAATGTTTTAGATTACACTGAATTTTAATTTATACGTAATGTTATTCGTAAAACATGCAAATATTGATTTTTATATTCATTTTTTTTTACGGGAAACCTCATTTTGAATAACTTTTTACAAATTATTTAGTTTTCAATATTTGATTTTTTTAAACTAAAAAGAGCAAAATCTAATGATTTTGCTCTTTGCTTTTATAATGGTTGAAATAAAAGAATTTTTTAAGTCGAAAAAGTCAGCCCTTTTGCTTTAAAGTTACTAAACAAAACCTGCTTAGCGGTACTTATAGTTTCTTCGGTTCTGTAAATACTACACCAGAATTTAATTTGTATTTTAAATTTTCCATCAGAAATAGAATTGTAATAAATCTGAGATGGTTTGGTGTTATTTACTAAAGGAAGACTTTCAAGAGAACTTAAAATAGTTGCATTTATATCTTCGGGAGTTGCATCGCCGCTAATTTCGATAGCAATATCTACCAGTTTAAAATTATCAGTATATGTCCAGTTGGTAATGTTTTGAGATAATAAATTACCATTCGGTATAATAATTTCGGCACCATTTGGAGCATTAATTTTGGTTGTACGTAATCCCATCGATTTTACTCGTCCAGATTCAGAACTTATATCAATAACGTCTCCAATTTGAATAGGTTTATCAAAAATTAAAATAATACCCGAAACGAAATTGTTTACGACATTTTGAAGCCCAAGACCAACACCGACACCTAAGGCTCCTAAAAGAATACTCAATTTATCTAAAGGCATTCCAGAAGCAGCAACGGCTAAAAGATAACCCACAATCAAAACGATAAGTCTGGTAATTAGTAATTTAGAATGCTGCCTTTTGTTGATGTTTTCTTCGTTTTCGTCTTCAATTTCTCCAAAAAAGTAAGCAACATAATTCTGTAGTAAATGCGCAGCCCAGACAATAATGAAAAATAAAACGATATTCCCTAAAGTAAAAGTGATGCTTCCAATAGTATTTGGTCGACTAAGTAAAGTGCCAAGAGAAGAACGTAATGATTCCCAAATGTTTAAATTGGAGGCAATTACAACCAGCCACATATAACTGATTATAATTATAAAAGGTTTTTTTAGTGTATCGGACACATTCTCGTAATCAAATATTTTTTCGATTCCGCGTTTTATACGTGTTGTGTAAATCTGTAAAAGGATTATTTCCAGAATTATTTTCAAGAGAACACTTAAAGCAACAATCTGCGTCAACGAAATGAACGCAGTTAAACTCAACATATTTGAAAGCGAAACTCTTCCAAAAATATTATAAAGAATTGATAATCCATTTAATCCGATAAAAATAATGCTGGCCCATTTAAAAAATCCTTTAATATACAATTGATCTTTTAAACTTTTAATTTGAACCAATCCATATCGAATTCCCAGAATATTTATAATAATAAAAGAACAGCGTTGAAACAGTCCAACTTCAATAAAAAGATCTAGGAAACATAGCGCAAAAAATAATCCAAAAAGCAGCAGCCAGTTGCGCATTGATTTTCCAGACCAATCATTCTTAAATAAAATTGTGAGTACACCTAACGAGCCTAACTGAAGCAGTTCTAAAAATAGGGCAGGAGCATATAAATTTGTAACTATAGCAATGTTTAAACCTATTATAATTACAGGTAAAATAACGCCTCTGTTTAAATACTTAAAATTAAAAAGAGAAAGATTTTCGGCATGACCGTTAGATTTTAAGTACTTCAAATTACGAGAAATATACCAGGCCAAAAGTCCCATAAAGAAACATAACGTAATTAATCCACCGGCTTTGTAGCTTAAATAATAGGCAGCAACATTTTCTTCAATTATAACTTTTGCTTTAATGTTGTGTGATACCACTTTTTTTGCCGTAGAATCAGTGCTCCATAGTGATGGATATTCTTTTTTAAGAATACTGATTCCAGATTTTTCGAGTTTTGTTTCTACAGTTGTTAAGGCGTTTGAAACAGCAATTTTATGTTCAACTGTGAGTCTTTTTTTTGTATTTAAAACTTCCTGATTTTTAGTCATCAGGCTGTCCGTTTTTAGATATCTTTTTTTAAGACTGGCTAATTCTGTTTTAAATTGTTTTCTTCGAATGGTATCTTTTATGAGTGTAAAAAGAGTTTTGTCTTTACGCAGATCAAGAATTTTACCTTTAATTTTTTCAAGATTTGCATTGCGGTGATCTATAGCTTTATTTTGATCGTTTAATTCTTGTTCGATTTCTTTTAAAACGATACGATACATTTGCTGATTTCGCACATTAGGGTTTGCACCTTTTAAACTTGCTAATATTAAATCAAGTTTACTTTCGGTTCGTTTAATTTCGCCAAACAAGTGAAAAGTGTTTCCTTCGAATTCGGCATCATTAGCAGCCGATTGTAAAACATCTCCGGCTTTTTCAATAGACATTAAGTAATCACTGTCTGTTGCTGTTTCTTCAAATAATTTAGATTTGTTTTCTGTTTTTGAAGTTGTAGTTTGTGAATAGGAAAATGATACGGAAAACAATATCATTAATAAGGCTTGTAGGTAAGAATTTCTTTTTGAAATCATAATTAATTTGGTGATTTAAGGTCTCCAAATTTAATTGTTTTTTGGATAGGAATGGTTTTGTAAATGGGAAATATCAGAAAAGAAAGATCTGTCAGCTATAAAGAAAAATGTCCTTGAATGTTAAAAAATATTCAAGGACATTTTCTTAAGAATGAAAAGGGATTTACTGTATTTTATTTTTTAAAAAGGAAAAGATATCCCATTTCCTGAATTATACAGTTTACTAATATCATCTTGATTTAATACTCTATTCTTCCAAATAGCAAGTTCCTCAACATATCCAACATGTCTTAAAGTTGATGATAAAGTCCAGTTAGCAGTACCAATTCGGGTTGTACTGTTACCTATATTCATTCCTAAATATTGACCAATACTTGTATCGTTTATTGTTTGACTTATTGAATTAATGTATATTTTAGTTCCAGAAACTGTTTTTGAACCATTATCAGTAACTACGATATGGTACCAATTATTTAAAGCAATAATTCCATTTGGAGTTATTGCACTTTGATAAGCTGCATTTGATCCACTTGAGAATTTAGTTAATGTTGCAGCTCCATAAGGGGTTAAATGTATTTGCCATTCAACATCTGCGGAATTTTTTCTTTTATTTATAATCCAGTTGCCTGTTGTTGAAAAATTAGATGCATAAAACCAGAAAGAAATAGAAAACGGAATATCCACTCCGTTTCCTGATGTAAAACTAAAGTTTGCTGTATTTGGAATATCAACATAAGCTAAATTTGATAGAGGAAAATTTATTGCACTTCCTGTTTTTCCCATAACATAGTTTGTATTTGTTGCTGTCCCATTTGGAGATAGACCAGTAGATTCAGCAACATTGTCATTAAATTTATAATATGCGACTAAGTTATTTACCAATTTATATTTTTTTCCAAAAATAGTATTCTGTAATAAGCTTCCCATAACTTATACTCCTAATAATAATACACTATTTGTACTACCTCTTTTTGTGAAAGTGAAAATTTGTTTTTCAGCTGTTACAGAAGGAGTTCCAAATAACCATGTATGAGGTGTTGTAATTGCCCAGGTTACGTTTACTCCAGGCAGTGTAATACCGTTAAAAATGAAACTTGCTGGTAAAGATGCAGGAACTGTAATTGTACAGCTTGTTGTGAAAAGGATTGTTTTTCCATGCCATGAAGAAGGAATAGTTTGACTTGTAGCTACTTCAACCTGATTAGCAATATCTTGTTTGTTTGATAAATCGATATTTCCGCTTCCTACAAGGGATTCTCCGTTGATTGTTTTAAGATTGCTAAATTCCAATTCGCCAAATCCATTAGTTATCAAAGTTTTATTTGATTCATTTTTTTCTAAATCGGCTACCTTAATTCTGTTGTATTTTGTTGTGATCATTTTTTGTTTTTATTTATTGTGATTAGATAGATTTTTGAAATTTTTATGGAGTATGATATTTAAAGAAATTATATATCATTTATATTCCTCCATCTGTTATTGTCCAATTGTTTGGAGTTCCAGTTAAAATTGCTTTTCCAACAGTAGATGCTGATGTTCTTTTTATTGTTCCAAATTCTAAAGCAAGATTCGGTTTTACACTTGCTAAGACACTCCATCCGTTATAAATTGCATCTAAGTTTGAAGATGAAAAATTTGATGGATTTTTACCATTCATAAAACCTGTGAATACAGTTACATTGCCAATATTCCAGGATCCTATATTTTGATTAAATGCCAATGCATTAAGGAACATTTGGGACATATTTGTTACTGATGAAACATTCCAATCGGTCAAAGGTTGATTAAATACTTTTGTACCTGAAAACATTTGAAACATATTTGTTACTGCTGAGACATCCCAATTGTTTAAAGGTTGGTTAAATGAATTATTGTTAGTAAACATTTGAGTCATTACAACAGGCTCTGAAGTTTTTAATATCCAATTGTTAATTGTATCATTGCCACCGTTATTAAATGCATGTGTCGTAAAGGTTGAAAACATCAAAGAAAAATTAGTTACATTACTAACATTCCATGTTCCTATATTTTGATTAAATGAAATTGCATTTTGAAACATATTATTCATGGCCGTTGCTGAACTCGTATTCCAGTTTCCAATGGACGAGCTTCCACCGTTATTGAAAGCAGAAGCCAATTGAAACATATTAGCGAAATTAATTACACTACTTACATTCCAGGCTCCAATGTTTTGATTGAATGGTGTATTTTGGAACATTCCACCAATATTTGTAACAGAGTCGAGGTTCCATAAATTTATTCCAGGATTTCCGCCATTATTAAAATTACTGTTTCGAAACATTACAGATGCATTAGTGACTTTTGACATATTAAAATTACTTATGTCTTGATTAAATGGTGTCTCAGCAAACATTCCTGAAGTAATAGTGACATTTGAAGTATTCCAAAGATTAAGCGGTTTATTAAAAGATGTCCCATTAAGAAAATTTAGCAAAGTAGTTACTGCCTGAACATTCCAATTGTTTATAGGTTGATTAAATGCAGTGGCATTTGCAAATGTTTGCGACATTAATACTGATCCACTGTTTTTAATAGTCCAATTGTTTATGTCAGCACTATTGCCGTTATTAAATGCAGCAGCTAAATAGAAAGTTCCACTAAAATCAACAACGTTAGAAACGTTCCATGCTCCAATATTATCATTAAATAATGAACATCCATAAAAAGTCATATTTAATGAGTAAATGTTTGAAGTATCCCATTTGTTAATATTATTAATAGTTGTTAGTGATGTACAATTTCTAAAACTATTACTAAGAGATGTAGTTTGTGTTAAATCCAGAACATCTCTAACATTATTTAATGTAAGATTAGCGCATCCAAAGAAATTACCATTTCCCAATTTAAATTTTCCCCAGTTTATAATAGAGATTAACTTTAATACATCTGTATTTACTCCTGAAAAAAACCATCCAGTACAAATTCCTGATATTTTAATTGTATAATCGCCAGCAGAAGAGTAAGTATGAGCGACTTGTGGTTGATTCCAAGTAGTTATATTATTTGTAGTTCCGTCTCCCCAATCTACTGTAAAATTATAGACTCCTGGCGCCCCTAAAGGCAGCTTTATTTGATTTGAAGCACTTGAACCTGTAGAGGTATTTGAAGTTCGCCAAGTAGAAATGAAAGAATTTTTAGTCCTTCCAAAAATTGTATTTTGTAATAAAGATCCCATGATGAAATAATAAGTATAAAATGTTGTAGTGCTGGTTCTTGTGTAAAAAGGAAATTTGCTTTTTCAATTGTAATTGAAGAAGTATTCATTAAAGAATTGTATTATCGTGTATGCTGCATTTATTACTGTTATCTCATCATTTTGTCTCTTATTATAATTTAATAAGATGATGGGAATTTATATCTTGCATCATACGTAAGTTTTACATTTTAGTAAGTAGTTAGTAAACAATTTTACGATCTCCAGTTGCCGTTTTGTATTCACATCCTACTGGAAGACCTGCGGCAATGGCTGTAGAGTTATCTGCATAAGTTGGCATGTTTAACCAAACTAAGTAGCCATTTTCATCAATGTAACATCTTAATGTTTCGGTTTGTAAATTTGTTCCTGATGCTGTTTTTTGACCTGTTATAAATTGAATTCTCGATTGACCGGTGCCTTTTCCAATTCCAGCTTTTTGTTTTAAAATTCCTCCGTTCAAATTAGGTAAGCCAACTGAATTAATATTGTAACTATAGATGTCTTGTGAACCATTTGATGTATTCATCCAGGCTGTAAAAAGAATTGTTTTGTAAAATGCTAAACTTCCGCAGGCAAATCCAAAAGAAGCATTTTGACTTATCGCAGAGCCAGAACCATTCGCAAATTTATAGAGACCAGTTCCTGATGAACAATACAAATCTCCTGCTATTCGATCCCAAACAATTCCGTTCCAAAGTAGTAAAGTACTATCCATTTGAACAAAAGTGCCATTACTATTAGTCTGTTTGTATAAATATCCGCTACTTCCTCCTAAAAATGTACTTCCTCCTTCTGCAGCATAAATATTATTGTTTAAATCTGAAGTTAATGATATATAATTACGAGAAGTTTCTCCAATGTCTACAAAAGAACCAGTACTATTTGTTTGTTTATAGATTTTGCCACCTGTCCCAAAAGTACAGGCATAAATATCGTTGTTAGGTGTAATCGTAATTCCAGTGCCATAAAACCCAGAAGGTAATGATGCATATAAAACAAAGGCACCGACACCACTTGTTTGTTTAAATATATTTCTCGCTTGATTAATGTAATAAACATCACCATTTGGGGACTCACAACCTCCCCACATATTATTTCCAGTGGCTAAACCTGTAGCATAAACTGAAAAAACACCAGAAAGCCTATCTAATTTATACATAACTGTTCCTGCACATGCGTAAACATTGTCAGAGTAATTGGAAGAGAAAACACTACTTGGATAGGTTGGAAATCCTGCAGACATTTTTCTTATACTATTATGTCCTTGAGAATTACTTGCATTACCTCCTTTTAGAATAAAATCTGTTCCATCAAAACCCGAAGAAGCTGATTCAGAGCCAATACTGTTTTCTCTTTTTATAGAATTAAATTGTAAATCTAATTCCGCAACCTGATAATTATCAATTAAAATTTTTGAACCAGTGTCTACAATTCTACTATTACCTAAAGAGGTTCCACTTGCGCTATATTTAGGAATAAAATTGGAGCTTCCAGTAATGTCTGATGTTAGTAATACGGTACCGTTTTTATCTGGTAACGTATAAGTTCTTGATGCTGTATTTGCATTCGTAAAAAATGAAGTAAAAGTATTTGCAGCATTTCTTAAACCTAGTTTGCCAGCAAGGAATGTTTTAATTCCCGATACAGTCTGATCGTTAGAAATTCCTAAATATAGTGTATCAAAATAAGTTTTAAGAGTGTCTTTAATGTTATCAATTAAATCTTTTAAAACTTTACCCTGTCTGGCATCTAATGATTTACCTTCCTGAGTATAATCTAACGCATTATAACTATCAGTTTTAATATTATTAACATCATTAAATTCTAATTCACCACTAGAGTTTGTAGTTAAGATTTTGTCAGGTTCATTTTTTTCTAAATCAGCTACTTTTATTCTGTTATAATTTGTATCCATGTTATATGATTTACTAAATATTTATATATTGATTTTATCTTGTTATGAAATGTAATTGACTGATGCTCCTCTGGAAGAGATAGCATATTGAAGATCACCATCTGGTAAACCGGAATTGCAGGTTTGTAAAAATGCATTTACGGTTATGATACTGCCAGTTTTACATAAATAAAAAACAGAATTTTGAGAAACATTCGGTCCTAATTGTCGGCATTTTGGGAAATAAAAATTTTTAATACCATTAGCATCTGCATAGAAAGCAGAAACACTGGTTATAGCTGTTAAATTAGGAAAAGATAGGGTCGTTAAATTTTCGCAATTTCGCCCAAAATAATCGGCATTAAAAGTTATTAAGTTAGGCATTTCAAAACTTGTAACAGTTGATGTGTCTCTTATAATATTATTACCATTAATCTTTGTAATTCCATAAAATTTTGCCCATTGGATAGTGGACTGATTAAATGCATCGTTACTGATATCAGAAACAAATCCTCCAATAGAATCATCATAATATGTAATACTTTTTTTAAATTCAAATAAAGAAAGTTTCAATACATAGTTATCAAGAATTTTAAACCTGATATTACTGCCAATAATTTGAAAATTAACAATTCCGCCAGAACCAATCCCGATCGTATTAGCCAAAATACTTCTGGAAGTGACAATATTTGCAACGTTACCAATTTCAGTATTATATGAATTGTCAGGAACGTAGCCAATGTAATTTATAGTTGTTTTGCCAAGGCGTGAGTCAGTCAGTTCAGAATGAGGTTTTCCGTTATTAATAGTCATTAATGACAAAGGAACATTGATCGTATAAATACCGTTTGGTGAAATAAAAGAATTAATGGCAATATTAGTTAACGAAGGGAAATTTAAAACACCTGTTCCTTTTAAAAAGGTAAATGAATTTGTTTCAACAGTTGTGCAATTTGGAAAATTTATATCAGCAGAAATTTTCGATTCCTGAAAAGAATACTCTTTAATAGTTGTAACGTTTGGAAAGTTGACTTCGGTTAGGTTACTTGTAAAACGAAAGGCTTGACTATTTATAGTGCTAACTAATCCTTCTTTATCATTATATGATGTAATTTTTGAATTACTATGAAATGCTCCAGACGGAATTATATAAGTTCCGCCAATAATGGCACATTCAATATTGTTGTCTGAAATGCGGAACATTTTAATACGGTTTGCCGAAATACCCAATTTAGCTGCCAAAAGTGCCGGCGTAGTAATTATATCGCCTATACCGCCTATGTATGTATTTATTTTATAATTGGATTTTCCAAAAATAGTATTTTGTATTAGTGAACCCATTTAATTTGATTTATATTGATAGCATTTTTGATTCCAAATCCGGCATTATAAATTCGATTCAATTTTTGAATTTAAAATCTGTTTAATAAAATTTATGAAGCCGAATTTGAAAATGTTATAGATTTAAGAATAAAAATGTTCTGGTTTATGGATTTGAATTCCCTTCTCCCTCTTTATAATTGTGAGTTAAAATTCCATTTGCGAAATAGGTATGAAATGGATTCAATGTTAAAGGAAATATTCGTCTTTTCTCTAAATTAATTTTAACTGATGTAACCGGAATTATTTCATTGTTAATAGAGTACAAATTATCTCCAACCTGAATGTCTCCAAGAGAGATAAATCTCCACAAACCATCACGTTGAATAAGCTGTAAGTGAGTTGGAGTAGCCTCTAACAATCCGTCGTTTACAATTATTGTTTTGTAAGCATCTTTTTGCGTCAATTTAGTAATTGGCGATGTTATTCTTCTTTCTAATAAGGAGTCAGAAGACCATTTATATAACTCACTAGCATTATTGGTATCAATTAATGTTTCAATTTCGGCAGAAAGAAGCAGTTGTTCCAGATGTAATTCTTCAATAGCTTTTTTAGAACCATCTGGAAGCGTAATCAATGTACCTTCAACGAAACAGCTTCCGCCGCCGCCTGGTCCTCCTGCAGAACTATCACCTGTTGTTTGATAAGTGACATTACTTGGTGTTGACAAACCTGCATCGCTTCTTGTTACAACCTTATAATAATAAGTAGTATTGGCTGCTAGTGAGGTATCTGAAAATGATTTTAGGTCTGGAATATTTATAGATCTGTATGGTAACCAATCACCATTTAAATCAAGAGTTCTATATAATTGATACCCTGTAATTTTTACATCATCATGTGGAACAATCCATGATAAATTTATGGTCATTCCGTCACTTGAAAGACTGCTGGAGATAATTGGGGTATTAAGTATACACGTCCCTAAATTATTGGCATAGACTTGAGCATTTTCTTCCAGCCAGGCAATAGCTTGGTTATTTGCGTCAGTAATACTAATATCAGATACAAACTGATTTGTATAAGCAGTGAGAGTAATTTCAGTACCAGCTTCACCCACAGCGCAGCTGTTTTTTGTTACAGTTTTAGTTTGTTCTGTATTATAATATCGTGCACTAGGAGGACAGTTTGTTGTATCTAAAAAGGGTGCAATATAATCTGGATCTGTTACCACATTTGGTTTTGTATCTCCAGTAGAAGAGCCATCGTCTTTATAGTATCTCTCTAATAAAGTAAAAGATTTATATCCTGTATTTGCCATGTTGTTTAATAAGTTATTACGACTTTTGCTGTTGAAGAGTCCACATTATATGTAATATATCCAATGTTTGTAACCTGATTTACATCGTTTACCCAAGTAGGAGGTTGAGGTATATTTTTAGAAAAATTGAGTTGTTGTATTTGAGAGCCATCTACGTTAATAAAATCAAATCCTGATTTTTCCATAGTTCCTCCTGAAAAAGTTGTTATCTCAATATCTATGTTTCCTGTTCCAATTTGACCATACCATGCGCCAGCCATTCTAACCGGAATCGATTTTAATGAATTATTATCAGAAGTCAGTTTGTCGAAATTAATCAAGCAGGCCTCGACACCATTATTTTCTCGATTATCTCCTGCATACATAATATATGATTCAGTAACTATATTGTTGTTTGGTAACTCAGTTCCATGACCGTGACCAAATCCCATATATTTGTTATCCCACTGTGTTCCTGTACTGACAAATCCTGTAAAAGTATCTAAATCTCGACCTGCACCTAATGCCCACTTGTATCTGATTACCATGTAATCGAAAGACTGTAATGTAGTTGGTGGTTCGATTACACATGAAGGATTTGCACCACGCCAAGCCGTTTCTCTAATACTGCAAATTCCTTCATTGTTGGCATAAGCCTGTACATTCGCTCTAAGCCATGATTCGGCTTGTTCATTTGCATCTGCTATACTTTCAGTAGATACAAATTTATTTGCACCAGCAGTTAAAGTCATAAGATTTCCAGCTGTTTCTTTCGAACAATCATTCTTTTTAACCGCTAATGTTTTTTCTGTATTATAAAAAACCACCTCACCTTCTATAGGAGTGTAATTATCTAAATAATTAAAAGGTTTATATGTTGTATTTTCTTCCATACATTATGTTTTAATAAATAATAATGTTGTCTTTTGTTTTCTAAAAACCATTAGAAAGTCATTGAACAATTGTTTTTATTATGATGGTTGTGTAGGCCAAACAATAGACGTTAAGTCATCGAGACTAGTTAAATCCCTTAATGCTTGTCTGTAGTTTTTCCATTCTGTTTTTTTCTGTTTTGAAAGAGGAGAATCACCTAGTTGAGTCCAGTCACTATTAGTTAACAATGTATCTCTGGTTGTTCTTAGATTTTCTAAAATAGTATCCTCGTTCTGTACGAAAGCAGAAAAGGTATGTTTTCCATCAATTACCTTGTAATTTTTAGATAACGCTTGCTGCCATTCTTCTGTAGTTAATTCAATATTTGGCTGGGGAATATTTTCATGAATCCCTTCAACATAAAATCCTGTGTATTCTCCAACTTCGTTGTATGTTCCTTTATACATAATTTTTTTATTTTAAATTTTAGATTAACGTCCAATTGCAAACATGAAACCGTAGTTACCGTCAATAATCGCTTGATATGATGTTTTTGAAAGATTAGCGACATGGTTAAAACCTTTATTTCCAGAAGAATCTCTAATAGTAGATAAAACGACACTAAATGCTCCCACTGGCCAGGCAAGAGGAAAACTGTAGCTTACACTTCCTGACGTTAAATAAGCCCATTGTAATATTAACCCGTTACTAAGTTTTTGATAACCGCTTGTTGTTAACATATCAAAACCAGAATGTCCTGCGTCATAATCAGAAGCTGTAGAGGTAGAAACCGAGCCATCTGCCATAAGATATTGGTTAGAAGCCCCGCCAGTTTTAATGAAACTTTTACTTTGTGTATCTCCGGTAAAAGTTTTATTTCCATCAATACTTTGATTTGTTTTTAAATCAACATATTTTGATTTTAATTGTTGATCATTCAATGATATTGAACTTGCAAACCAATAATCTACTTCAATGTTACGGTTGCTTATTGTTTCAGAAAATGTAATGACATTGGTCCCGTCAACTATTGAATAGTCTTTATCTTCTCTAAGTAACTGCCCATTTTTGTAAATTTTCACACTGTATTTTAGAGGCTTGTTTTGCAGCGCAATAGTATCACTGCTAAAAACATCGGCACTAAAATTTTCTTTAAACGGAATAGAAGATTTTCCATACATTGAATCAGAATCTTCCAAAATTGGATTCATGTTCTGATACCAATAATTGATTTCAATATTTCTGTCGATAATTCCCTCAGGGAAACTAATTTTTGCAAGATCATAGTCTAATACATAATCTTCATCTTCCCCTAATAATTGTCCGTTTTTGAATACTTTAACGCTGTTTTCAATAGGCGGATGTTCTAATTCGATTAATGAGCCGGTGAAATCATCTTGATACTCTTTTAAAGGGAAGTAACAGTTACCGGATATAATTCCTGAATTTTGAAAAACAGATCTTAAGAGTGCGGGAGTAATATAATGTTCGTTAGATGTACCAGTTTCAACCATTTGAAAATCGGCTTTGTCATCTTGTCTGTGAACGAAATTGTCAAAAATTTCGACGAAATCAGCATGTGACGGAATATCTCCATTATTGAATTTGCTGTGAAAGTCATTTCTGCTTGTTGCCATGTTATTTAATTTTATTTCTTGCTTTAAATGTTTGTTGAGTAAAACCTGATTTAAATACCAATGAGGTTAGTCATTGGTATTTCTTGGTTTAAAGAGTTAGAATTTTTTCTTCGCTGCTGAACATGCCTGATGAGTTTTCAGAAATTACTTTGAAGTGATGGTAAATTCTTTCACCATCTTCATTTTTAATTACTAATTGATCTGTTCCCAGTTTAGTTTCCTGCAGAGGTAAATTCACAATAATTTCATTAGATGCTTTCTCGTGAATTTTCTCCCAGTTGCCTTGGTTATTCATTTTATACAAATGATATTTACCATTATGAACTGTTTTTTCCCAGCTAAAAATTACGGGTTTAAAGATTTCTCCGTTTGCTCCGGTTTCGATTCCCGAAGCTTCTAATACTGGAGATTCTGGCGAAACATTATCTGCAATTATAGTAGCCGTAATTTTTGATGGCTGCGAAGGAGCATAATCAATATTAACGATTGGGTTTAATTCAGTCGAACTAGAATCTTCATATTCGATTTCTCTTGAAACCGTAATTCGGTAAAAAAGACCATCTCCAAACGGAACAGATTCCAAATCTTCAAATTCGTCATAAACCGTCCAGACATTATCAAATTCATTAGACAAAGTTTCTTCATCAATTAAAACTTCTTTAACCGGAGTCATTGTTCTTATCGATTGTGCTTCCTGCATTGATTTAGCACGATAGATATTAATTTTCTTAATGTTGGATGTCGGGAGATAAGCATTTAATTCAAACTGAATAGCCGGTTTAATCCCTAAAACCTGATTTTCAAGAATTGGCATAATTCTCTTTATTTCCGGCATTTTAGGCGGAGTTGAAGAAACCAATTTAACAGGCCCTAAAAGATCACTAAATTGGCTGAAATTCATTTTAATGTCCATTTCGCGAACAGCGTAGAAATAAATACTCTGCGAATTTCCATCAAGATTAAAATCGGTGAACTGCGTAATATTTTCAGTTTCGTTTAAGATTTTCATCATTGGAGCAATGTCAAAATCAGTATCAGTTGGTTTTAAGGCATGACCATTTTTATCTTTAATAGTTTGTTTTTTATTAGTTGGAGTATACGTTTTTCCTTTAATGTGTTCATAAATAACCGGTACTTCTGTTAAAGGAACAAAGGCTGACTGAATAGCTTCTTCGATAAAATGGATAGCCAACATATCTGATTCAAGCTCCTCACCTTTAAGAATTAAGATTTGATTTAATGAAGTTAAACTATCAATTTCTAAAGCTTCAATTACAGGTTTTTGTGTCTTATTATGCCATTTAATAAAATCGTTAATCAGATTTTTTAATTCTTCATTATCTGGTAATGGGAAACCAAAGCCTTCAGGATCATTTTGCGGAAAGGTTTTATACTGACCATCTGTTTTAAGTTCATTAAAGTTTAAAAAGTTTTTCCATCTGTCTCTAAAATTTACTTCATCGTTTCCGCCAAGTTTTTGTAGTTCTTCACGAATCGTTTTTATAGTTTCTCTTTCATACAGAACATTTAAGAAGCTTTCTTCATTGGCTCTGTAATGCAATGCTCCATAAGGTTTGCGGTCTTTTTTATATCTTGTTGTAAAAGTGAAAGTCGAACGATTATAAAAATCAGGTCTTGTAGCATAATAACTCTCGCATTTTACCTCTTCTGGTTTTTCTGGTTTTTCAATTTTAACAGCATACATCGGACTAGGAATACTAATCTTTGATTTGTATTTCAAATTTGGTCTTACAGCACGTGTGCTGATTCCGAAAATAGAGTAGTGTGTACTTTCATTTGCTCTTGGCTGAATATTTTGTTCATTAATTCCAGATGCAGAATCTGCGTACAGGTAAACTCTGTAACTTGGATAATAATTTACATCTTGATTTCCAACAATGATTTCATCATAATCAGGATGTATTGTCTGATCTATGAAATTACCCAGTTTAAAGTCAGTATCATTTATAGTTAAAACTAAATCTCCAGTTAAATCTTCTTTTTCAACACGAACAACTTTAAATTCTTTTCGTGATTCTACGTGGATTGTACTTCCAGCTTTTACAGAACTTTTTCTAAACAAACGGACAATACCATTAAACCATTCTACTGAGTTTTCGTTTCCAGCTTTATATTGAGGATGTTGAGGTAAATTAAAACCAGGAAAAGTGATTTTGTATAATCCCAAGTGCTTCTTATCATCTTCTGCTAATGGAATAACATCTTCGTTTACATCTAATTTATATGACCCATCGGCATTCATTTCATAAGATTTTTCTAAAACCCTCTCAATTACAGCTGGTTTCCAGAACCCTCTAGTTTTTTCCAGTTGTAAATCTTTTGTATTGTTACTTTTGGGCTGAATAACTTCACGATGAATCTCATTAAGATAAGCTGGGTATTCAACTTTAAAATCAATTCCCGGTTTATGCCAGTTACAAGATGACTGCATATTTTGTACAAGAGTACACAATCTGTTTTCAGGCATCTGAATTGATTTAATTTGATCAGAATCTATCGTGGCATCTCCATCAGCATGAACACTGTCGCTAACTTCTTTTTTCAGGACTTCAATTAATGCATAATCAAATACTTTATCAAGACCTACTGTTTTAGTAACAACTTCGATGCTTTTTACAATATAATTTTGATCTCCAATAGTCAGGATTCCTCCATCATACTTTTCTTTGTTGTCATCTGTTAATGAGATTTTAATTTCCTGACCACTGCTTAAGACTTTATATTCTTTAATTTTAACAATCGAAGTTAAATTATCTGTGCCATTATCAATAATGTCATCAATAGCAGCATATTCAACTTCTGGAAGTCCATCTTTGTAATACAGTTTAAAATGATCTGCAAATATTTCTTCACTATCAGGATAAATACTGTTTACGTCAGTTTCTGCTGTTTCAGCAGACATATCTGCAGGAAGAGTATAATTTGTCAATTCCTGAGCGGAGTAATAATCAAACAATATTCTAACTAATGTTTTATCAGTTCCTGTAATCTTGCCAAGACGTTCTTGTTCAGAAGCTGAAGTAAACATTAAAGGACTTTCGTCTGTAATTAAAAGTGAGTTGATATTACTTGGCGGCATTAAATTGTTTGCCGGTTTAATATCTGATTTAATACTTATTTGTCTTCCTGTTGTTGCTCTGGAGAAAATATTAATACCATATCCCTGGTAGATATAATTTTTTTCGCCTACTTCTTTCTGACGGATATTTATAATCGATTTTCCAGATTCAGGAATAATAATTGGTACAGACTCATAATTCGATTCTTCAAGATTTTTATTGACATTTTTGTATTCTACATCATGTGATAATTCCGGTTTTACCCAATTGTCATCCAACTCTTCAACTTTATAATCAACTCCTACGTAAACAGGAAATGTAAAAGTACTTCCATCATATTCTTCTGGAGATTTAAAGAAATCTTTATCATCTTCACTAACGTCATAATCCATGACATCATCCATAAATAAACTTACGTATCTTTTCTTTCCATCAAAACTGTATCCTTCTGGATCTGTAATATTTGCAGTCTGACTTTCATCAGAATCCATATTTAATCCCGGAACAATTTTATTTAACTGCACAGGAAGAGACTGACGTTCTGTGTTTAAAGATGTTGGAATACTCATAGAAAGATGCTGTCTTTCTTTTGCTCCAGCGCCGTCCAAATCACCCAAAGTTGTATATTCTGTTAGATAAACAAATTCTCCAGATAAAACTTCGTCATCCATGTCAATGCATCCCAAACCTAACATACGCGCAATATGATAATCATTTGCTGCAATGTTTAAAAGATCCAAATAAGATACTTCGGTTAAGTTTTCAGCGTATTCTTGAGGTTCACCGTTTTTGGGTTCATTTACAGGAACACGATCACCAAAAGGAATATCTTTACTAGCAGTTGGGTTATTTATATCTTTACTTAAAAGGATATATTGATTAAGGATTTCTTTAATGTTGTGATCAGTAATGTCACTTGTATTCGTTGGCCTATTCCATTTATGCTTATAATTAGCAATATTTACATAGTCATCTTCATTATACTTTAACCATTTTCCGTGAACGGCATTTAGTTTAGGTTCTAATTGTTCAAAAACTTTAGTGTCGTCATTGCTTAGTGCATACTTTCCTTTTAAAGTCCAGTCTCCAGTTGTATTTGCCTGCGTGATAAAATCTGAATAAAACTCAAAACTTATTGAATGTAAAAGACATTTATCAACTTTCAATCGGATACTTTTTCCGTTTTCAGAAACCAAACGAATATTGTCTATTTGAGATGAAGAATACGTTTTACGATTTGAAACTCTTTTTTCTGCAATAAAATTATTTTCGGCAACAGATAAAGTTTCTAATCTTACTTTGCTCGAAGTGTTTACAGATGAAAAGTTCAATTCAGCAGCAAAAAATAATTCAGATTTATTTTCAATTTCGATCAAATTATTTCCATACGCCTGAATAAAATCAGCAGGATTAACCAGCGGATCTATAGCAAGTTTAACCGATTTATATTTTGTTATATTATGAAAAGTGACATAAATTGATCTTGTTGAATTGGCAGGTTTATAAATCCATAATGCTTTTTGATTATCAACAACATTTGGTTTTTCACTTAAATCTAAAACATGAGTTTTCTTGATGTAAGGAGCTCTGTAAACTTTTACGAAGTCATCAGGTTTATTGTGATTTAATATATCACCTGTATATAAATCCCCCTTTGGAAGATGTTTTTCTCCTAATTTTCCAGTAAGCATCCAGCGAAGGTGAATTCCTTTTGTACTGTCAACTCCTCTCGATCCGGCAGCTGCAATTTGCAAATAAGTAGACTGCAGATTTGTTTTTAAGTTATCAATATCAATTACAGCAGATCCTTTACCAACATTAAAGTTAATGCTGAATCCGGCATTATTTTTAACGTTGTCCAGAAAAATTGGAGCCGTAGAATTTCCAAGAGTTAATGGTTTTCCTTCAATTAGAATCGCAGCATCAACCTGAGCCGATCCAGGAATTGTAACAGCATTTTGAAACCTAAAAATTAAACCATTTAAACTGCTTTTTTGATGAATTCTTGTTCCTGCACTTAATGTAAGCGGAATGCGGCTTTTGTTTCTAAGAGTTAAAGTTCCGGCTGCTTCCTTTACTTTTTTGCCTTTCTTTAAAACTGGGTAAACAATTTTATTTTCAATAATACTTACATTCGAAATACAGCCCGTTTGAGCATTGTTCAAATCAGTAATAAGTTGATTTAATTCTGCCTCTAAAGTGCTGAAATCAGTAACCCTAAGGTAATCTGAATCTAAAGCAGTAAGTTTATCTGATTTTAATTTTGGCGTTCTTCCCAAAAACGTATTTAACGGAGTTGTTAACTCATTTTCGCTTCCAATTTCACTTGTAACACCATAAACAAAAACCTGCGATTTTAAGTTTAACTCTGTGAATATATCTTTTAAGAATTGAGAATTGTTTACCTGAACACCATCTGTTACAACAAAAACAATATCAGGAGTAACAGCCAGATTCCTGACTTCATTTAAACCAGAAGCCCAATAATCAGACTGAACAGTAACTCTGCCTTGACCAAATAAAGTGATCCAGTTTAAAAAGTCCTGTTTGTTATCTGCAATTTTTTTCTGGATAACATTATCGGGTCTAACAGCAGTATCGCTGTTAGACATTCCGATTAATGAAAGTGTGATGTTGCTTTGGGAGTGAGAATTGATAAATGAAGTCAGCCCGCCTCTAATTTGCTGTGCTTCATTGGAGCTAATCGAACCCGATTCGTCAACAACGATTGCTATATATTTTTCGCAGCCAGAGAGTTGGCTTTCCTGAAGATTTATAGAACTCATTTTTTTCTTGTTTTTAAAGATTTGTATTTTCTGATAGTTGTACCTCTATGTTTTGCTTGACAATAGATTCTGTTAATGCTGTTCCTCCATTTTTCCACATTCTGTAATCAAACTGAATGTTTAGGTTTTCCTTTGGAATTATTTTGCTGTTTAGCATAATTAAAGCCTGTGAATAATCTTTAGAATGCAATACTTTATATCCAGTTTTAGGATTTAGTGATTCATCAACAACTAGAATTGAATCCTTGATTTCTTCCAAAGGCATTTTAGGAATATTAAATGGCTCCGGATTACGAACTAAAAGAGCGATGATATTACCAGTATTTGTGTCGATAATTTTATTGATCTCGGTATTTTGTGCCGGATCAAGAGGAGACATTTTTAAGATTCCTTCAATGGCACGATCAAATGAATGCTGGTATTTTGATGCCATCGAATCACTTAATGTGTTAGCCTTATTTTCTGCGAAAACCAAATGATATAGGCTGTCAATTTGTTCCTGAACTACATTAAGTTTGACATCATATAATGCTCTTTGTGATTGATCTTCACTTAAATAATAACTTTCAATTTGTTCTTTGAAATCTTTGTAACGAGAAGTCTGGAAACCAAATTGGTGTACCAATACGTTTTTGCTTAAGCTGGTAGTTCCATTTTGTGCATCATCAAAAAAGTTATTTACTAAAACTGTATAAAGTTTAGAAGGTTTTAAATCAGTTAATTTTACTTCGTATCTATATGATTTTGGTTTTATAGGATCGCCCCAAGTTAAACTACATCTCATTGCTGATTTATCAGTAAGAATATTGTTTATCAATTGAATACCTAATGGAATTCTAGGATCATTATCGTCTTTCCAATCATTAATTGTTTCAATTGGTTTTGGATATGCTATTTCTTCATTTTTAAACGGATATTCGATAAGCAAATCAGTCAGCGGGTCTTTAATAAAAAGATTTATTTTTCCTTTTATTTTAGGTACGTCTTCATCATTATATGGTCCCCAATCTTTAAACATGTGATATGCATAAGGATTTGTAAAAAACAAAGAAACTTTGCATTGTTCATTTCCATAAAAAGCAGGTTTCGATTGCAATAAACTTCCATCGGCATTTGGGTAAGAGCGATTGTAATCTAAATATTGTCTTAATGAAGTCAATGGCGATTTCGACAACTCAGTCAACTCGTTTTTAACTGGCGGCTGTTCATTAGGCTTTACTGGTTTATCAGGAACCGGATAATGACCTACTGGTCCTAAAGTTTTAAATCCATAGAAATAATTAAAATCTTTTGTGTCTTTGTCATCTACTGTGTCAGTTAAAGTGAAGTCTAAACAATACGTTGTATTTGGTCTCCAAATTGGCTGAACAGTATGTTCTACTGCAGTTTTCATTGCTTCTCGATCGTCTTCTACAGCTTTTATTTCAGGAATGGTTGTATTATGGAAATAACTTTCTTTACTCAGCCATTCAACACTTTGAATTGAAGTTGTATAATCTAATTCAGGATCTTCTTCAGCATTTCCGTTAGAACAAATCATCTCATTAACCGAAATTAATTTTGAATTTTTTGGAGCTCTTGTATAATTTACTTTTTCAACTAATGCTGCTGTTGTTACACTTGTCATTTCAGTTGTTAAGACTGATGCAGAAGTAGTTATGGTAACTGTTTGTTCAGGATATAAAGAACAATTATCAAACTGATCAGTAAACAATGAAAAATAAACACCTTTTTCTTTTGGTTTAGATGAAAGCATCAGAATCTCATTTTCAGAAGGTTCATTTTGAAGATGAATAATTGATGCATTTTCTAAGTCATTTCCTCTCTTAATTAATCTTGTAAGTACTAATGCTGAACTAAATACAAATAGATACTTCGTGTTATAAGCTACAATCGAATTATCTGCCAGAGTACTGTTTGATAAATAAATTGGAGAATCAAAAACGGTATCTTGTTTTACAATATCTAATGAATTTCCTGTAATTTGAGCTAAACCAAATTTTTCATCTGTGAACTTAACGGTAACTAAAACTTTTCCGTTTGCAACGACAGCATCAATAATTTCAGAAACTGAAGGATCAGAAATAACCTTTGTATCCATTACCTCAATTGCATTTGTACTCGTGTTAAGATTAAAATGAATAATCTTTTTGTCTTTAGTAACTAAACTAAACTCAGCAGCATTATGCTGCAGTACTTTAATGGCGCTTCCATTTACTTTTACACGCTTAATAAGAGTACGATCGGTTCCGTTAACCCAATTAATTTGTGTTTCGGTTTCTAATGCATTAACCCAAAGCAATTCGTTATTTGCAAGAGGCAGTACTTTGTTGAATCCTAAAGAATAACTGTTTAAATACTGTACTCCAGAAGTTAAATTCAGTTCATCATCAAGCTCCGTAATAGTCATCGCAGCAATAGGCGATGTACAGCCAATAATAAGATCAAAATCAACAATAGCTTCTCCAATTACTTTACATTGCTTCGCATTCAATGCCTGAGTGATTAGTAAATTATGATTTACAACCTGCATTGAAGTAACAACTCCATTTAGCAAACGTTCTCTTAAAATAGCTCCTTTTGAATCAATTTGTAACAAAACCGTTGTATCAACTTTCGGATGAAAAGCAATAATGTAGGTGTCATTGAATTTAATTACTTTATCAAAAGCATAAATATTTTTTCCTTTATATCCATAATAATTGGTAAAAGTCAATTTATTTGGAGCACCTATAGATGGATTATCATTTCCGGCATTAATTTTTAATGATGCTAATTCAGCTAATAACTGATTATATTTAGTCATATTACCTGGTAAAGAGATAGAAACTTCACCCGTTTCGCTGCTGTATGTCTCGTTAAATAAAGCGGCTATTTCATTTCTAATTTCATAAATACGTTTTGCATTAGGCGATAAAGGAATAATTACAATTTTATCAATTTTAGTTTTTGATATTGGTTCATTTTCTTCACTTAATAATTTTATGCATTTTAACAATTCAGCTTTAGTATAAGTTAAATCATATTGGGCTGTATCAGTATCTGTTTTTTTAAGTTTAATTGGTTTATACGAAACTGATTTTGCATTATTTTCAGTAATAGCAGTAAAGGCTTTTATGACAACTTCTTTCGCCTGAGTTGTTATTTGGAAAATCGGCTCAATTGCTGAATCCGGAAAAATAACTTCTAACTGATTATTGTTTTTGAAAGACAAAGATTTATTGTAACCATGCGGGTTTGTTTGTCCCGAAATACTCATAAAATCTAAACCTTCAATTGTATTATCTTCAGTGATTTCTGAAAGTTCTCCGATTAATTTAAAAAACAATCCATTGATTTTATCTGCTTCATGTTGAGATGGAACATAATAGCGTAAACCAATTTGTTTGTTAAGGAAATCAGTATGTTTTGGCTCAATTTTCACAGAAGGACAGAATAATTTAGACGAAGTAATCCCGAATTGTTCCGGAACGTGCCATCCAGGTTCAGCTGCACTTAAGAATGAGAATGGATTGGTTCCTAATACACGAATACTATCATATTGATCAATTGCTTTCTGCCATTGTGCCCAAGGTAAATTGCTTAAATCTTCGGTTGTATCTATATTTTTTACAGCTTCAAATGGGTGATAATCTTCCCATGCTGAACCATTCCAAGATTTTATTCCAATAGATTTAATTGCATATTGATGTTTAACCTGACGTGGCTTCTTAGCTGTTTTAGGATTATCGTCTTTTGGAGGCATAAAATCGGTATAGTTTTTAGCATCTCCGGTATAACCTCCAATTTTGTGAGACAATTCAGGATTTGGTAATACTCCTTTTGCCATTTTAATATCGATGTACGTATCTAAAGGAATTACTTGTGTAATAAGTTCTGCTTTAGGTAATCCATCTTCCCCAAATTGATCTTCGTTATAACCTAGTCCTAGTTCATCTTTTGATTTGAAATAATCAAGTGCAAAAGCTTGATTCGTAAGCATGTGTACACCTTTTACATTTTCTAAAGTTCTGTTGTCAACTCCATCACCAAATGTTCCTTTAGGGAGCGGACTGTAAGGTGTACGATCAACAACTCTGTTAATATCCCATTGAATTTCGACTACAAAGTTTTTACGGACTCTTATAAAACCAATTTTTACACGAACACTCAACTCCAGTTTAGCATAAATTAAGAATGGTCTGAATGATTCTACAGAGAAAATAGTATCTAAAACAATCTCCACATTAATGATCCAAAGTTTAATTTGAATACCACCGCCGGCCGTAATATATCCGCCCATTTGCGGACGCTTGAAAGAAATTTTTCCACCAAGTTCCAGGTAAGCCCATAATCTTACTTTAGCAGGACCAAAACTTTGCTGTAAATTAAAATCTAACCTGGCACCGGCTTCAATTCCCTGAGCCGAAAGCATAATAAAGGCTTTGGCAGTAAATAATGTCAAAATTTCTGCAGTAATTGGATCTTTTCGAGATCCGATATTTACATACCACGGTTTCTGATTTTTAAAGAAGAATCCGGCTTCTAATAAAGCATGAAGTTTAAAGATTTCACCGCTGTCTTTTGGAATACTAAAATCTGCTCCGGCTGCCAGTTCTAATGAATCATCGCCAAATGCAACCATTGCAAAGAATGGAGGATTACTTGGATCATCTTCAATAAGTCCTAATCGTCCGGCAACAACATTTAATCCCGCTTCGATATAAAATAACGTAGGCAGAGATAATAAAAGCATTGCTCTTAAAGACAATACATGTCCGCCGTCTGCAACGGTTCCAAAAGTAGCTCCGGCTCCAATAGAGAACGGAGAATTGTATTGCATAGAATCTGGTGGTCCGCTGAATTTTCTAATATTAATACCTGGTTTTGGAGCTTTGTAAAACTCATACCAAGAGTTATCTTTTTTCAATCCTGCAGCTTCTTTTGTTGCAACATATCTAAACCCTAATAAACCTCTAAAAGCAGAAATAGCAAGGAATCCAAGTGGAATAGGAGTAGGCAGTTCGATATGAGCATCAATTAAGAATGCTGGGTATTTTGGCATAAAGCGCATTCCAACACCACCAGAGATTTTTGCTTTTGGCAGTTTTAAACCAACTTCACCAATAAACTCTTGAGATTTTCCAGGTTCAGGAAGTGAAATCATACCATTAATGATTGCCATTGCAGAAGCTTCTGTAGCTGTTCCCGGAATAATTAAATCAACTTCAATAGTTTGAATTCTTAGGAAAGATTTTGCTTTACGATCGTCTTCATCATTGCCATCCGTAGGATAGTAAAATTTCACACCTTCTCCACGTGCGTCAACTCCAAGTGGGTTGATGCTGATTGCTCCGTCAAAGCCCCAGAAATTATATTTACGGCCGTTAATTTGAGTTGAACCAAAACTGATGTTGGTAACCGCCATTTGAACAGGCCCAAGATTTACAGAAAGACTGATAGGAATAGGAATTGAGCCTCCTTCAACTTCAATATTTCCATCACTGTAAATTCGAAGTTTTTCGATGTCAAATCCCTGACCTTTCATAAGGTTTCCAATTAAAGAACCTTGAGGAAATGAAATATGACATGAAGTACCTATATAAAAGTCATCGTCTTGTTTTCCTAGTTCGAAACTGTTGAAATCAAATTGTACGAGATCGAATAAGTTTGCTGTAGGCTTATTTTCTTTAGGGAAAGAAGCGGTAAGGTTGAAGTCGCCATCATCTTGTAAGTGACCTTCAAGATCTATTTTAAAAGCATCGTTCCCCTTTTTGAATTTTTCAATTTCTAAAGCACCCTTTATATTAGAACCAATTACTTTGTTTTGTTTAAATGAAATATCAAACTTATTGAAACCAATTTTGAAGCCTTTGTTTGACGAGCCAATTGTTTTCCAAAGTGTATTATCATACAACTCCAATAAAAAGTTCTGATAATCTTTAGCATCTGTAAAAATATATGTTGTAGAAGGTTCAATAGGCGAAACTACTGAAGAAAGTGTTGTTAGCGATAAAGGATAATCAAATGCATAAGGAGTTTTTTTAGTATTTAATTCTTGTAAAAAAACAAGTAAAGAGGCATAATCAGCAATTTCTTTTTTATTTGCCACACCACTTTGATCTTTTTCGAACATCGTGATGGGGTAATTAAAATTGAATTTGTCATTGAAATAATTGAAAGCACCATTTGAGCTTGGAACTGTCTCCAAATAAATATTTCCCGAAAGACCGCCAGAACCCACTAATAAATCAGAAGCACCAATTTTTAATGTTGGAGTTGTACTTAGTGGATTTTCTTCAATTTTGTTAAACCATGTTGAAGGCAGGGTAACTGAAACGGCACGCATATAAACTCCAACGAAATCGTTTGGACGCCCGTCTGCATCAGCTTCAGGAATATTTGTTTTTTTGCTTAAATCTACTTTTAAAGTATCTAATTGAAGAATTAAGCCCGTATTGCCAATCATGGCATATTCCGGTTTTAATGATCCGCCTAGTTCTAATTGATAACCAATTCCTTCTTCAGTATCAGCATACAATTGTGCCTGGCCAAATACAAACATTGATTTTGCTGTTGGATCTGGAAGAGACTCACCTTTATCTGTAACAGGTTTTAAAATGTTTTGAGGAAACTCAATACCGGCACTTAAGGCTAAAGTTGCTTTTGCCTTTGGTGTAATAATTCTTTTAATATGAGCTTCGATACCATCAGGAACAATAATGTTGTAGAATTCCTGTAGTTTTTGTTTTGTTGCGCTTAAATCTGATTTTAAGATATAAGTTGCAAATAATAATAGCGAAATAGATTCTGTAATTGCTGGATTGTTTTTAATAAGCGTGATTACAGCATTAATAGATTGTTCAGTTCCTTCTGGGAATTCTAATTTTTGTACTCCAGTTAAATTCTCAATATCATTAATATCTTCTAAAAGCTGTTCGTATTTTGTTTTTCCTTCTTCAGCTTCAATAAAAATGTTCAGCATGTGGGCCACAACTTGTTCTTCGCTGATGCGGAAAACTTGTAATCCTACCGAATAAAAATCTTTTATTGAAAAAGAGAAATTGCTTGAACTAAAGGTTTTTAGAAAAGCTAAAATTTCCCACTGGTATTCTAATGTAATTGGAAAAGAGGAAATAGACGAATCGCCGTCAAGATCTGGATTAAGTACCAGACCTAAACCAAATGGCAGGGGAATCGCGAGTTTTTCGCTTGTTACAATATCAAGACTGTAAAAAGCCGAATCGCCGCGATATCCTTTTGAATATTGTAAGTTTTTGTAATGAATTTTATTGAAAATGTCATTTAAGCCATTTTCTACAAAGGATAAAAACTCCGGTAAGTCATCTACGGTAATTACCTCAGATAATCGAGGATAATACCTTGCCGTAGGAATTGGAGTAGCTGGAATTGGATTAGTTGGCATATTCTAATTTGTTTTTGACTTTAATTTTCGTTCGTGTTTTTGCATGATTAAATTCTTGTTTTGATAAACCAAATTGAGTATTCAAATAATGAATAGATTATTTGATGATCAGGTTTATTGTATTTTTTGATTTAGATAATGCCTCGAAAAAAGCAGCTGAAAAATTGATTTTTTTGCAGTATTTTCCTTTTGATAGTGTAAAGATCAGCCTAAAAAAGAGGTTTAAAAAACAGCTGCTTAGTGGTTGAACATTGATGTTCTGGGGCTTTACAGAGTTGTAAAGGAAGTGGATATAGATAGGTTAAGTTTTGTAGAAAGAGGGTGGTAAATTTACATTCTTATTCTCTCTATTAAAGTTGAGGTTATTGATGTATAAACTCTTATTGCTTGATTTTTTCCATTTGCATTTGTAGAATCAGCAAACTCAGTGCGTCTTCTACAAAAAATTTGCGCAGATACTCCATTTAAGTTTTTTGGACTTGCCGGATTTGCACTATCCCATACATATATACCGTTAAACAAACCAACATTTGAATCCCATGGGGCATAAGTACCAGTAAGCATTGCAGTAGTTCCTGTTACATTAAGATTATCTATCAAAACTAATTCGCTTATTGTGCCTGGACCCCAATACGAAGAAGACAGAAGAGCATTAGTGAATTTTATAACAATTTGAAATTTGTTTACTGTTGGCGCTATAGTTCCGCCGCCTGCAACTACGTCACCAGCGCTTCCCATCATTGATAATTTTGCCAAAATACTATTAGACAAACTACCAGCATTGAATGTGCCCAATAGTGTGTCAGTTACTGTGTTTGTTGTAATATAAGGTGATGGAGTGTCTAAAGTCTTTTGTCCACCATTCAATATGATTTTAATGTAACTTCCGTCATCTTCAGTAAGCATATATCTTACTCCGCTTCTTGTTGTCCAGAGTTTTCCAGAACTGTCACGTTCAATAGCCCCATTTTGTGCTGTATTTGTAAAAGTACCAGTAGGTAAAATTAAAGGAGGGTAATTTATAGTACCAGATGCCAATGTAACTTTATTAGTAAAATTCCAAGCTCCGGAAATAGTTTGAGCCTGAGACTTAACCCACGTCCACCAGTTGAATAATTTCAATCGGCTGATTACTTTTTTATCTTCAGTTACAGTTGATGCTATTTGCGTTTCTGCATCTGTTGCTAGTGACGCCGTAAGCTTTGTATTTTCTAAAGTTTTTCCCATTTCAGCAGTCAAAGCTTTCGTTGTTCCACCAGTTGTAAGATCATTCACTAAAGAAGGCGGAGATATGTTGACATTATCAATCATATCTTTTAATACTTTTCCTTGTCTGGCATCTAAAGCTTTTCCTTCGGTTGTGCAGTCAAGTGCGTTGTATTTTTCGGTTTGAAGATTATTTACATCATTAAACTCTAGTTCACCTTTTTCGTTGGTTATTAAAATTTTGTTAGACTTATTTGTTTCTAAATCTGCCACTTTGATTCTGTTGTGATTTGTACTCATTTTTAATTAATTATTACGGGGTTTTTAAATTTATAGGCGTTTATTAAGGCTTATGGGGGTTACCGTAATTTATTCTGGTTGATTTTTGCTTTTAGAGAGGATGTTTTTTGCCTTCTTTTAGCATATTTTCAACCAAAATGGATTGTTTTAAAAATTGTGTTAGTGGCGTCACAATAAATTTATTTTACAGAATCTGTAAAATATTTGGGTAATTATTGGCTTTCAGAAAAGCCAATAAGGGGTTAGGGAACTTAGTTTTAAGTTCCGGATTGGGTTTTTTAAAATGTGATTTTTTGGGGTTTGTTAGATTATCATTTTCTGGGAAGGAGAATGATGTTTTTAAGATAGCTCAAAGACTTTTTTGTCTCTGAGCTATTATACTTTGTGTTCACGAGCGGGACACTCGCACTAGCAAGGGATTAGTTTATAAAACTTAACAATGATTCTAAAATTTCTTTAATATCAGTAAGAGGAAAATTCTCTAAAGTCTGATCATAATGATCTTCTAGAAATAAGTCAAAAGTCATATTACTTTTAATTATTCCAGTATATTGTTGCAGTCCTAGTTCTACACTCCATTCTTTATCTTCAGAGGAAATTAAATTTCCGTTTAAAGCTAAATCTAAAGTTATGATTAAGTCTTGTAACATTTTTTTTTGCTTTATGAATCTAGTTAAGTAGATTGCTAAATTTAATGAATTACATGTTATTTTAATCTCTCCATCGATTTGTTTATAAAATTTGATTCCGTAATTTTTTAAGATTAATTTATTCATATTTTTTTTAAGTTTAAAAGGTTTGAGGATATATACTTTGTAATTTTCCTAACAAGGGATTTGAATTATTACTTAAATACACGAGTTCTAGTGTATGATTATCAGTTGCTTTTGAGAAATAAGTGAATGAATACTGACCTAGGGAATTTTGTTCCACTTTGCTAGGTTTTAATCTATCAATTTTTGAAAGTGCATAACTCATTTCTTCATTTATTCGTGCTGTTGAATAACTGGAAGGGAAATATACATTTTCTCCTTTTTTAGTTGCAATACTACTTCCACTTCCTTTAACAAAATATTGGCCAGTATGTGGATCTATTAAATCTGACATGTTTCTTTGAATTTTACCTTGTTGATAAGAGTTTAAAACATTATTAGGATTATTATATTTAGGGGGAGGATTGACCCAATAAATTTCTCCCTTTTGTAATGGATTAGAAACTGTAACAGGAGTGTCTCTCATTGCAGTCAGATTATGAGACCCGGTAATTTTAGGTTCACCAATAACTGCATTACCTCCTCTAAGTTTTATTTCAAAATGCCCTTCATGAATATGTTGTAAGAGATTAGAATCATTTCTTATTATATGAAAGCTTTCTAAAAACTCATATGTCCTATGGTTTTTCAAAAATTGAATTTCATTCTGCCATACATCTACCCAAGTGTAAAATTGAGTTTCCCCATTAACAATACGAGAATGCTTGAAATCCATTTTTATCCATTTTCCTTCTTCTTGAACATTGTAAAAATAGTTAAAAAATGCAAATTGTTCATCTTTGGCAAAACCGTTAAATTTAGTTATGATTGTTTCGCGTGCATAATCTGGAAGATTGTTTAACTTTAAATGCATTAAATCTATTAAAGAATCTATATCATAGATTCCTCTGATAGCATTCATAGTGTCAATATCTAAACCATGAGGTTTTCCTAATGTGATTAATTTCCTTTCTTGTGTTAAAACGTCTGCTGCTGCACCATAAAGTCTTTTTTTGATAAATGGATTTGAAACCAGTGAGCTAATTGTCAAAATTCCAAGAAAAGTATTCAGCCTTTGTGTAAATTTTTGTATATCAGGATCAGGATTTGTATTTCCTATATATGAACTAATTGCAAGTGCATTTCCCGCAGTAAATTGTATCAAACCGTTTACTCCAGAAACTGCTTCCCAAAATAATACAGTTTCTGATGCAGTGGCTGCACCAGTCCAAACAGCCCTTGTTTTTGATAAATAATTCAAGTATTTTAGACTTGATAATTCACCAACTCCTGTTAAATTTAAGGCAACTTCAACAGCAGTCATTGCAGCAAAATCAATTTTTTTTAGATCGCTGTAATCTTGCATATAATATAAGAAAAATACAGGAATTCGAGATGTAGGGTCATCTATATTGATGTCATTTTTAGGATTTCTAAATTCAATTAAATCTAAATCTGGTTTAAACCCAATAATTGAAATAGGTTGAAATAAATCATATACTCCATATACATACGAATATGGCATTTTATGCTGATTGTTATCCTTAGGGGAATTTGTTGTTATCGTTGTTTCTCCTTTTTCAAGTATAGTAATTTTTCTCCCTTTTATACCTTCAATTTCGTATTCTATATTTGTTGAACTGAGAAAAGCATCGTTTAATTCTCCAAATGATTGATAAAGTAATACTGCTGGAGAATTCTCGCTGTTATAATATTTTGTTTTTTCTATTGAACTTCCTGAATCAATAATTAATTTCATATAATATGATTCTGGGAATAGGCCAAAAGCGTTTGCTCCTAAAGTATATGATGGATCAGCATATTTTGGATTGTATTTAGAAGATTTCCAAATTTTATATAATGTTAGTACGAATTTTTTTCTATTATCATTAGTATTAAAAATGTTATAATATCTACCAGATCTGTTGTCATCAATTTTTGAATATAATATTTCAAAAAGGGTTTGCTGTGTATCGACAGTATTAGTTTGATTATAAACATTAGCAACCTGATATACTTGAATTTTCATAAGTCTATCTAGTAAATCATTTCTATCTCCAGCAGGTACAGAAGAAAAAGTGAAAGATTCGATAATCTTTATAGCTAACTGCTCTCCATTATTATTTTCAGTTAATCGATGACTATAATCACTTATATTTTCTAATAAATCAACTTTGTCATTCATAGGTACAGTTGCTAAAGCTTCGGCAGAGAGACATCTTGCTAACCAGTAAAATTGCTCTTTTTTAGGAGCTTTTTTGATAGAAATTTGATTTGCATAAAAGCCTTCATAGAAACTAGTTAAATTTCTCATATAATCTTCCAAAACTTTAACAGTTGGACTTACAAATATTGGCTGATTACTCCATTCAGATTTTTGACTGTTTATATATTGACCAAAATCACTACTTGTTCCTAATTCAATAGAATTAAATATATTTTCTATTGAGTTGATTTGAATAGCAATCTTTGCGATCAAAAACGCTTTTGCCTGTTTATCATCTACATCGGTAAGTGGCGTGACAAATAATCCAATCTTATGATTGTAAAATTGCATGGCGGTATTATTCAATTGAACGTTTACCCCTTCTATAGGATCCGGAAAAACTCCAGTTGGAATTTTAATCTGCCAAGTTCCATAATCAACAATTTGTATATTAGGTTGATGTGGCCATTTATATGTTTCAATTTTACAGAAATCAGTATACGGGGCTACCACTTTTAGTTTTTTAACAATTATTTCATCTTCAACAGATGCTGGTTTAAAAGGGTACTTATGATGTTTTAGTTCATAGAGTTTATTTTTATCGATAAGATATTCTAGAAAAAAATCTTCTTCATAAAAACCGCCTACAACATCTTTATCTACTTGTCCAACAAGATCTACATCCCTGAAATCTTCCTTTACCGTTTCTCTAAATTTTTTCGTAACTCCATTAACATTAGCTTCAAACGAATTTAAAAAGCCATATATACTATATTTTGGGTTAAGTAAACCAGTTAATTTAATAACTTCTCCTGATTTTAATATTGCTGCTTGTTCCATTATACAGATAAATCTAAATCTAACATTAATTCTTTTTTTAAGTCTTCTTTTACATACTCACTATATTTTTCACTAAAATGATATTTTCGATCAAGGGAGTAAACAAAAACAACACTTTCTGGTTCAGATAATTCTGTTTCACCATTTGTGTTTTCAGCTACAATCGCAACTTTGTATTTCTGATATATAATATTTTCAGGTGAGATCAATTCATTTCCATCCTCAAATAAATCAATCAAAAACAAACGAGGATTTTTTGTGTCATCAGTAATTAATGCTTTTATAGCATCATTTTCATCTTTCGTTAATCCCAGAATAATTTTATTAGGTGTAGAGCCATCCAGCGTTTTTAATTCCAGCCCGGTAATCGTTTCAGTACTGTCTGTAAACAATTTCAAATTATAGTAATAAGGATCTGGTAATTGATACGTTTTACTTTTTGTGACCGCGCCGCTTGCAGAAGCTGTTGTTTTTGTATCTGGCGTTGTGCTTCCGGTTGCAGAAACAGCATTGTTCATAACATCACCTGCTTCTGTTAGATAAGTTACACGAGCAACTGTAGGTGATTCTTCAATTCCGGTTTCAATAACATCATTTACTGTGAGAGTTTGTACAATAGAAATTCCCTGCTGTTTTTTATCGTAAAACTCATTGATAAGATTTAGTTTTTCAGAAGTCATTCTCGAATAACTGTCATCGCCGTTTAATTTTAATAAAGGTTCTGCTTTAATTAAACTAAACACATCATCAAAAAAGTTAGCTTGTCCGTTTACAACTACTGGATCTCCATTTTCATCTAATACTTCTCCAGCTTTATAAGTATTGACTTTTCCCTGATAGAGCAAAATACTAAGTGCGGCAATATTTTTACCCTGAACGGCTGGAGTTGTAAGCTGAATTTTAGCCGTTAAATCTGTATAATTTCCTTCTTCATCAGGAGGTAATTGTAAACCGTCTGCATTAATGAAATTATCTTTTTGTGCATTGGCAACTTTGGCAATCTGTCCGTAAAAAGCAGTATTGTTATTGTTATCGGTTGCAAATTGTAGATAAAGGTTATTTGTTGTAACTGTATTTGCTTGCTCTTGTTTATCAATTAAAACTGGCCAGCCATCCGTGCCATAAGTTATGGCTGTCATTGGGACAATTCCTTCTGAATTCGCTAATAAACCTGTTTTAAGATTTTCTGGACCATCGCCAATTTTGTAGTTTCCGTAAAAATCATAACTGCGCGTACGATCACTCTGAATATAGACATACCAATAGTTTTTAGTGAAAAAATTATTGATAACACTATTGAAAATCTCAGCGCCTTTTTTTGTTGTTTTAGTTCCTGCACTGACAATATCTACAGCATATTCTGGAACAAACAAACCATAAAAAGCAGCAATATCAATAAATTGAACACTTTGCTCCCTCTCTAATTTTTGTTTATAAGGAGTATCGCCTGTAACCAAAATTGAAGCAAATGCTTTACGAGCATATTTTAAATTAAAATCAAACTCGCCATTATTAAAATTATGTTTGTAATCGCCGTAATTTAGAACAACATCAATTCCGCATTCTCCCTGAGCAAATTTTCCCAACGATTTTCCTATATCAATCATAGGAAGTTCGAAATCGTCTGTTTCGTCGAAAGTATTATTCGCTTCAACAAATTCAGACTCTTTAAAAAAGAAACTAGAAAGTGGAATTGCTAATTCTGTTGCTTCCTCTTCCTCAGTTGGATTGTCTTTATAACCAATGTATTTAGCAGCAAAATCTGGTTTTTGAATAGGGTTGTTTTGAGCATCTTTACGATTATCGTGAAAAGCATCAAAATCAATATTAATCTTATTGATAAAATCAGACGTTTGTCCTGTTTGCTGAATTATTCTAGGATTAGAACCCGCTGTAAAAAAATCACTTCTTTGCAGTCCTCTATAAATGAAATATTTAATATTTAACCCAGGAAATGGCTGTTTGTAAGGACGAAGAATAAGATTTACTTTATCAGGACTGCCTGTTTGAGGCTGCACTAAAACAACTCCTTTGCAGATTGCATAAGCCTTTTTGGGAGAAGCTAATGAAAATTTGGAGGTCAGGTTAAACTCGGTACTCGATTGAGGACCAAAAGCTTGCTCGCGGCTTTGCGTAAAGCCTCCTGACTCCACGAAAAAATGAGACTGTGAAGACATATTTAAATGAATTATTTAAAAGTTAATTTTAAACCATTAATGGTTTATAGATTTTGTAGACGAATCTTAGAAGTATAAAAACCAGGGCAATAAGAAGTATTCTGCCCAGCCAAATTTGAACCTTTTGCCAAAAAGTTAAGTAATTGACAAACTTGGTAATTGTAATCGTTTTTTCCTGAACATCTTTTACCTGTTTCGATTTCCAGAAAGCATAGAGTTCCTGTTCTTTTAAGTCGCAGTCAACGCTGAGTTTATTGTTATCAAGTCGAACCCTTGGGCTTTTTAATGTACGCCCTGGTTCGGCCTGAATAACATTTTTAAGAACTACTTTTCCGTTAATACAATCAAGTAATGCATTGTAAGAACTGCTGTCTTTGGCAATTTTAAAAACAGTATCGTGCAGCGTTTCTGTAATAGTAATAGTTTGAACTTTATTTTCGTTTTCAATGGGTTTCGGACTTCGGCATGAAATCACGATCAGAATAATCAAAAGCGAAAAAACAAAGCATTTTAGTTTTTTAGTCATAATTAAAATTGGTTTATAAATTTAGTTTTGCAGACGTAAAAAGCCTTTTACGCTTTTTATATCACGTTTTCTTCTGGCTACTTTGTAACCTTCACGGCCTCCGGCGTCATTTGTGTTTCCTTCAATGGTGTAAATAGTGTTTCCAGTCACTTTTTCAACGAAACCCGTATGGCCAGCGCCATTATTAAAATCCATAATGAAAACATCTCCGGGCTGAGGTGTTTTTTTTACCAAAAGCGGTCTCGAATTATATTGATCCAGAACTCCGGCAGTTTTCTTTAAAGGATTTTTAGCATTAATCTGCAGCGCTGCTTTTTGTGTACACCAGTAAACAAAAGCCATACACCAGGCATATCCTTTTGATAGACCAACGCTTCTTAAATAAATTTCAACTTCGGGTCCGGAGTTGCTGTTTCTGGGAATTTCTTCGACACCAATTTGTGCCGTGGCGATTTCTAAGGTTTTTTGGGTTAGTGTCATGAATTTTTTCCGTTAAGCTGTTTAAATTTTTGTAACTCATCAACCAGCTGTTGGTTAATAAGCATAAGTTCTTTGTGCTGTACTTCCATTTTTTTTATGGTATCTGTGGCGGCGGTTAGGCGAGCGGTAATGTCATCAAGAAGATCACGATAATATTTTACGGCGCTTACTGCGTTGTCAAGTTCGGCGGCGCGGTCTTCTGCTAATGATTTTCGCATAGAGAAAAACCAGGTTATAAAAGCGGCAAAAAATGCCGTAAGAGATGGGTATAGAAACTGTTCCATTGAATGTATTAATGTTGAATATTTAATAAATGTGATTTGGGAAAACAACAGCAGCATGTTGTTTTTTTGGAAGAAGCGAATCTTAGATTTTGGCAGTTAGATTCCTGCCGTTCTTCCCTTTTGTGATTGCAAAGATTGGGTAAAAAAAGCCCTAAAAAAAACGAATGCAAGGTGTGTGAACATTAGTATTCTAGGGCTTTACATAGTTGTACAGAAAGCGAACAAAGCTCATTTTCACGAGAGTAAATGGCTCATCTTTGTACCATAAAAACAATGTTTTTAAGTGCTGAAAAGATTCGCTTTTCTTTTATAAGGATTAAGAAGACTTTTCCTGATTGCTCATAAGTTCTTCAATTTTTTTCAATTCTGAAGTAATAGGTGTGCAAAGTATTTCATACAAAGTAGTTCTTGAAATGGGATAAACAGGATATACATATTTACGCCATACTACCGTAGTAGGAATATCTTCTGTCTTGTGTTTTTGATACAGTTCTTTAACAAGTTTGTAGCGTAATAATTTATTTTTTTGAATTCCGAGGCTTCTGTTTGAGGATATAGGCATGATAATGATATTTATAGAGTGATAGAAAATGAAGAAAGATTTTTTGAAAAGAGAAGAATTATTAAAATGAAGATTTAATCATGATTAAGAATTATTTGAATACGATATAACGACATAAAGATTTACAGCAGCCAAACCATTTAATCTTTTTAAGTAATGGTTTTTCTACTTCAAATGCCATTTTTTTGAACCTCGTTCTGAGGTGCTATTTGTTAAAGAATATTTTTTAACAATTGAGGTCTGTACTCTTCCTATCATGATCTCGTTCCGCAGCTCTAAAGACTGGGAACTCTACAGAAAGAATGGTTTTTGGCTGCTTTTTTGGGTAAAAACCGCCCATCTTCGGTTCCTGTTTTCCTTCAGAAAGAAGCGAAAAACAGGAACCATTTTTTTATGTTTACTTAAGTTTTTATAAAGTAGATTTTGAGGGATTTATTCAGCCTTTGTAGGTGGCAGTTGTGTGTTTTTTAAATCTCGGATTTTTAATTACGATGCTTTCATATTGATTAAAAGCCTGACGTTCTTTATTCGATAAATCATTTTTACAGTTCCAGTTTCCTAGTCCGTCTTTAAAAATGGTATGTTCATTAACCTTGTAACTTTCGTGGTCAGTAATTGGCTTTATTTTTACGCTCATTTAAGTATTGTTTAAAAATTATTTTGATTCTGAAATAAAACCATTCACGGAATAAAAGAATTGGTTTTAAATTGGTTGCAATAAGCAGAAGGGCTAAAAGAGCCGACGCGTAAATATCATTATTAGGCTGCATGACTTTGTTCGTTTTGCTGGTTAAAGAAATTAAAAGCATAACCCTGTAAAAAATCTACAGACGACATTGACAATGGGATATTAGTTTTTACACCATTTTCATCAATTCTGTTTGCCTCAATAAACCAGCTTGAGCGGATAGGTTTAAAAGAAGAAGCAATAATTTCAACACCATCTGTAAATTCTTCATTATTAAATTCTTTCGTTAATTTTTGAAGTTCTAAAACGCGCGAACCTTTTAAATTTCCTTTAGCATCTTTTTTTAATAAATTGAAAACAATTTTTACTAACGATGCTGTTTCTTTACTTGTAGAAAGCGACGAAATATAATTCTGTACTTTTTCGATTCCAATTGTTACTGTATCGTCCCAGCCTTCATTAATGCGATATCCAATCGTGATTTCTTCTTTATCATTAGAAAAAGTATGAGACATTTGTTTCTCTTTAAAACCATAAACCTGATTCTTTAAATCCAGAATAGTTTCAAATAATTGAAAAGTTTCTGTTTTTGCATTTCGCATCATTTCAGAAGTTTCATGTAATCTCGAAAGTGCTTTCGGAATAGTTTCGGCTACCAGCTTTTTATAAGCATCTCGTTCTTCATTTTTTTTATTTTCAATTCGGTTTAAGGCCTCTTTTAATTGCTGTGCAGAAAATTGAGATAAGTCCATAGATGGGTTAATTGTATTTGTTAATGCAGTGTTCATAATAATTAGCTTTAGTTTTATAATAATTTAGTTATGCAATAAGATTTCTTCTTTAAATGGATCACCGTAATAAGGTTTAAAATTATAGTGATCAGCAAGTTTTAATACTTCTTTTAACTTGTTTTCAATTGCCTGTGAAACGGGACGGGGAGAGGCGGTTTCATCGTCCAGAATATGCATCCATTGAAAACGTTCCTGATTAATGCAGATTCTTTCTCCGGGCGTAAAAGATTTCGATCTTTCAGAACAATATTGAAGTGCCAGATACAATTGTGCAATTCTTGTTTCGATTTGATTTCTACTCATGATTTTTATTTAATAAGGTTCGTAATTTTTTGATGTCAGATTCTATTAAGTTTCTCTCGGGGCTGTTTGGATTTTCAATCAGCCAATTTTCCAGTTCCTGAATTTTTTCCTTGATTTGATTTGTTTCCATTTTTATGATTTAGATAATGATGAGTAAAGTTTTTTTTAAATTTTAATGATTAATATTACTAGTCATTCGTAGTTTTATTCTGATTTAGTGTAGTGTTTCTTTTTTTTATTTTTCAGCAACTTAAATGTGTTGTAATTATTTTATAATCAACATATTGTTTGTGCATTTTGTTTTGGTTGTAATTTCTGTGGCGCATAAATTTGTATGTGTTTGGCTTGTTTTTAATATTTATTTTTCTTTACTTTGCAAATATAATGTAAAATAATACATCAAAACAAATTTTTAACGTAAAAAAATACATCTTTTTATGGGGTCGACTGAAAGAATAAGAGAATACCTTGATTATAAAGGGATTACTAAATATAAGTTCTGTAATGATTTAGGATTTTCTAATAAGTTTTTAGATAACAGTAGTAATATGGGAACTGATAAAGCATGTAAAATTTTACACTACTACCCAGAGATAAATTCAGAATGGCTTTTAACAGGAAACGGATCCATGATAAAAGAGGACAACACTAATATTGTAATTATGAATAATGACCGAAAAACAATCGATTCGCTGCATGTGAGTCAGGAAATACCATTATATGATTTGGAAGCTGTAGCAGGTTTAAGGGAATTATTTAGCAGCGGAAAGCCACAAAGAGTTTTGGATACGATAAAAATTCCAAATCTTCCTAAGTGTGACGGAGCTATTTCTGTTACAGGAGATAGTATGTATCCGTTATTAAAATCCGGAGATATAATTTTGTATAAGGAAACAGAATTTGATAATATCTTTTTTGGAGAAATGTATCTTTTAAGTGTCAAATTAAACGACTGGGAAGAATATATTACGGTAAAATATGTTCAGAAATCAGAACAAGGGCAGGAGTTTGTAAAATTGGTAAGTCAGAATTCACATCATCAGCCAAAAGATATTCATATTTCAAAAATATCTGCATTGGCACTTATAAAAGCCAGTATTCGTATTAATACGATGATGTAAACATATATATTACTATAAAAGTTAAGCCTCTTAAATTATTGTATTTAAGAGGTTTTTATTTTTTTACCCCATCAATAAAGTGCAAGTAGATGCTCTTTAAAAGAAAAAATCAACTACGCTCTTTTTTTGCGTTAGATTTACTTTGTAGTGTATTTGATATGTTTTTTCTAAGTTTAAGGTAAATAAACCTATTGTAATTTAGGAACGGCAAATGGATTAATTAGTTATGAAGGATGATTTTTTGATATGCAGCTGATTGTTAATTCGTTTTTTTAATAAGAAATAGAATGTTGTATTAAAAATAAAATAAATTTAACTATGAGAAAAATTATAATGCTGTGTTTTGCTTTTCTGATTTTTGGAAAAATGATGGCACAGGAAATTCCGTTACTATCCAATATTTCATCTCGAAATAACATCAACCTAAATGGGAAATGGAGTTATATTGTAGATCCGCTTGAAAACGGATATTACGATTATCGTTTAATGCCTTTAAAAGACAACGGATTTTTCGAAAATAAAAAATTCAATACCACAGATTTAACCGAATATAATTTTGCGACTTCAGCCACGATGGATATTCCGACTGACTGGAATTCAAAAGATCAAAGATTGTTCTTTTATGAAGGAACAGTTTGGTTTCAGAAAGACTTTAATTATAAAAAAGATGCACAAACCAAAGGTATTCTTCATTTTGGAGCAGTTAATTATGATGCAAAAGTATATGTAAACGGAAAATTGGCAGGAACTCATGTTGGCGGTTATACACCTTTTAATTTTGATGTAACTAATTTATTAGTCGAGGGAAATAACTTTGTCGTAGTAAAAGTAGATAACAAACGCCATAAAGATAATGTTCCAACGGTAAATATGGATTGGTGGAATTACGGAGGAATTACAAGAGATGTTACTTTGGCTCAGGTTCCAAATACATATGTTGAAGATTATTTGGTTCAGCTAGACAAAAAAGAAAAAATTTCCGGCTGGGTGAAGCTGAATACTGAAACTGGAAATCAATCAATTTCGGTTTCCATTCCTGAATTAAAAATAAAAAAGAGTATTACAACCGATACTAAAGGTTTTGCCTATTTCGAAATAAAAGCAAATCCGGTTTTATGGACTCCGGAAAAGCCAAAATTATACGATGTAGCCATAACCAAAACAGGTGAAAATATAAACGATAAAATTGGTTTTAGAACAATTGAAACCAAAGGAAAAGAGATTCTGTTAAACGGGAAAAAAGTCTTTTTAAGGGGGATTAGTATTCATGAAGAAGCACCTTTTAGATCTGGAAGAGCATGGTCGCAGGAAGATGCTGTTACGCTATTAACCTGGGCAAAAGAATTAGGGTGTAATTATGTTCGTTTAGCGCATTATCCGCATAACGAAAACATGGTAAAAGAAGCTGAAAAAATGGGATTAATGATTTGGTCTGAAGTTCCGGTATATTGGACCATTTCATGGACAAATCCTGACACATACGCTAATGCTGAACATCAGCTGCATGATATGATTTACAGAGATAAAAACCGCTGCGGAATCGTAATTTGGTCAATAGCAAACGAAACGCCTCATGGCGACGACAGAGATCTTTTCTTAAGCAAACTGGCAAAATATGCCCGTACGCAGGACAATTCTCGTTTAATTAGTATGGCGATGGAAGTAACCAAAAGTTCGAACAATATCAATACGCTGCAGGATAATATGAATGAATATGTAGATATTGTGAGTTTTAATCAATATTTAGGCTGGTATAGGGGAACGAATGAAACCTGTAAAGATATGCAGTGGGTAATACCATATAATAAGCCGGTTATCATCAGTGAATTTGGTGGCGAAGCTTTACAAGGATTACACGGCGACAAAAAAGAGCGCTGGAACGAAGAATATCAGGAAGAGCTGTATATTCAAAATACACAAATGTTTAATCGAATTGAAGGTTTAGCAGGAGTGTCTCCGTGGATTTTGGTAGACTTTAGGTCGCCAAGAAGGCAATTGACAAACATTCAGGATTTCTTTAACCGTAAAGGCTTAATTTCAAGTAATGGAATTAAAAAGAAAGCTTTTTATGTGATGAAAGATTGGTATGCGCAGAAAGAAGAAGAGTATAAGTAAAACGAGTTTTAGATAAAGTGAAAAACCTTCAAAATCAGAAATGATTTTGAAGGTTTTTGTATTTTTTTCAATATTAAAATTTTCTACAAGTATTCCAGAACCTATTTCTAAGCTCAAAAAATGTAGAAAAATAAAATACTTACTCCCTAACTTTATAGTTGTCTTTGGTTAATTTAAATTTTGGATGCCCCATTTGCCAAAAAGCAAAAGCAAATTCATCTGCAAAATCATTATACAATTGCAAATTTGAACTATTTATCCCATGTCCGGCATCATAATTTACTGCAAAAAGGATTTCATTTGTAGACGATTTAATACTTTCAAGTTTAGCTACAAATTTGGCTGACATCCAAGGGGCAACTCTGGCATCATTCATACCTACAGAAATAAGGCAGGCCGGATAGTTTACACCTTGTTTTAGGTGATTAAAAGAATCAATTTCTGCCAATATATTGAGTTCTTCTTTGATACTTGGATCACCTAACTCCTTCATGTTATTAGGGCCATTTGGAGCCTTGTCAATTCTAAGTGGATTAAGATAACCATCATAACAAATCATTACTTTGAATAAATCAGGACGTTCTGTCATTGCCCTGCCTACAAGAATACCGCCAGCACTTCCACTTAACATACCTATTTTATCTTTTGCAGTTATATTATTAGCGATTAAATATTCTGCAGCAGCAATAAAATCTTTCCATGTATTGGGTTTGTTTTTCTTAAAACCACTTTCATGCCAGCTGTCTCCTTTTTCTCCTCCTCCTCTTACATGTGGTATAACATAAATGCCGCCATTCATGACCCATGACAGAATGATAGGCTGAAATCGCGGACTTCTTGAAATTCCATAAGATCCATAACCATCCATCATGACGTAATTTTCTTTATCACGTTTTAATTTCTTATTGTAAATTAAACTAACAGGGACTAAAACACCGTCGTGCGAAGGAATTTCAATTTCTTTTACTACAAAATCTTTAAATTCAGGATATGAAACAATAGGATTGGTAGTGTCCTCAATAAACTGATTCTTAGCAAAGTTATAGCAAAATCTTCTGTTTGGGTTCAGCCACCCGCTTATGTTTATTGATAGATCACTGCCATATTTGTTGTTTGAAGATATGGAAATGTTTCCCGCTTGTGCAGGTAAATTAAGAGGTTTTATTTTTTTATTTTTTATGTGATATAACTTGGCTTCAACGCCATTTTTTTTAGTCGTATAAAAGAGACCGTCATTATTTACCACAAAATCATCGATCGTTTCTTTTACATTTTCTTTTACGATTATTTCAGGATTTTGAAGGTTTAAATTAGAAATTTGGGTTTTAATGATTTTAAAATTTGAAGTTTTATTTGAAGAAATGCAATACAATTCGTCATTTAAAATTACAGGATTTAATAATCCGTCGCTTTTTTTATAGAGTAATTTCCAATCTATTTTCGAATTTTTTAATTCGCTGATATCAGCATAATAATAGTCTAAATATATTGCCGCCCCACTCAGAGAAGCTAAAATATATTTATCCTTATAATTTATTTTTTTTATAATTGGGAAATCTGATCGTGAAATCTGCAAATCGGGATTGTTTTTTTTTGAGAATAAAACAATATGTTTTGATGAATCATCTCCAATTTTATAAGCAACAGATTCAGTATCTAAAAGATAATTGGGTGATTTTGTGTCAATAACAGGTATGTTAACATAGATTATTCCACTGTTATCTGGCAGCCAGTTAATTCCGCCTAATTCTGCAGGCCAGCAATTTAAAATAATTGAGGGTAGTATTTTTTTGCTATTAATATCAAGAAAACCTATTTCAGCAATTTCTTCTCCATTTTTGGTAAAACTAAGTGCAATTTTTGTTTCATCCCACGATGGTTTAAGGTAAGAAATGGTGTAAATGTTTCCTGTTTCTTTTTTATAGTTTGCAGCATCAAAAATTAAAACTTCATTTTTTCCTTTTTCTTTTAAATAAAGCTTGTCAGACTTGTCTGCAGAGGTTCTTTTTAAATAATAAAAAGAGTTATTTTCTGTAATTGTTAATAATGTTACATTAAATGATTTTCGTTTTTCAAATTCAATGAATTTTTCAACGAATTCATTTCTACCCGAAATGTTATTCAATAAATTTCTAGCTCGATCATTATGTTGTTTAAACCATTTTTGTACTGAATCATTCTGTAAATTTTCTAGATATTGAAAATTATCCATAATTGTAGTATTCGAATGTTTATTATCTTTCTCTTTTACTATCACATCTTGAGATAAGGCGGTAATTGAGAAACAAAATATAAAAATAAGCTGTATTATTGATTTCATTAATGTAACATTATTTAATTGCCTGGATAACTTAAAAACAAATTATCCTCTTATCGTTGGTGAAGTAATTGGTGGATCTTCATCTGCCAGCGAAGCTCCGCCGCCTACGATAACTTTTTTGTTTTTAATTTCTGCAATTCTAAATTTTTCCAAAGAAAGTTTTTTTTCTTCAATTCTGTTTACTTTTTTCATTTGATTTGTATTTGTAGTTGATACTAGTTTGATACAAATGTATATTGATGAAGTAATTTAAAATAATAGTACTTGTCTACATTTATAAATGTAGATGATTTAGGTTGTTAATCATTGATAATCAGAACTATGCGGATAATTTATTTTTTGTTTCTTCTATTTTTTTAATGAAATATGAAGGTTGTAGTCCTGTCTTTGTGTAAAATGCTTTTGCAAAAGATTCCGAATTACTAAAGCCAACCTCTTCTGAAATAGCTTTTATAGTATATCTCCTAAATTTTTTATCTTTTTTCAATCTTGAAATAGCATAATCAATACGCATATCATTAATGTATTGACTAAAGTTTTTCTCTTTGTAAAAATTGATAATTTTAGATAAATAGCTGCTATTACTGGCAAATTCTCTGGCAAGATCTGTCTGTTTCAAGTTTAGTCTTAAATATCCTTTCTTATTTTCAAATTCTGACAGCTTTTTTAATATGTCTTTTATCATTTCAATAGGCAGGTCAATTGTTTTTTCTTCCTGATTGTTTTTTATTTGAATAATTTGTTCTTCATTGTTTGAATTTTCCAGTAAAGGAGCCTGCATTAATTCATTAAAACGTTGTTCAAAGAGTTTATTTTTGTTTTTTACTTTTATTAGGTAATAAATAGAAAATACAAGTCCTAACATTAATAAAATAGAAATAATAGTGTGAAAAATATTTTCATTTTTAATCTCTTTAATTAAGTTTTCTTTCTCAATTAAAAGATTTGGTGTGTCATAATTTTTACTTATTTTATTTGAAAGTATTACATTATTTGCTTTAAAATAGCTCTCAATCTCTATCAGCCTGTTTAAATAATATAATTGTTTTTTATCATTATTAGTAATCTTTGAAATTTCTATTAAACGGATGTAATTGTCTTTTATATCACAAGAGTATTGTTTTGTTTTAACTAAAATGGAATCGACTTTTTCATAATAAAGCATTGCTTTATCAATGTTTTTTTCGCTTTTAAAGATATTCTCTCCTTTATAATAATAACAAATAGCTAAGTTTGAAGTATCATCAGTTTTCTTAATTAAGCTTATAGCTTTTTCCAGATAAGTTTTACTTTGATTAAAATCATTTTTAAGATTCAAACATATCCCTTTATACATTATATAGTATGGGTAATATGGATTAGTAACCGGAAGTGTTTTTAATTCATTATTTATATAATTCAATGCAACATCCTCTTTATTTAATCTTATATAAATATCTGCAAGGACCCATTTAATAAAAATAACGTCGATTTTTTTATTTGGCTTGTCCTTAAAATAATTTAAGTTCTCGACAAATAAGGGCAAAGCTTCTTCTGGCCTTCCTAATTCAATTTTAATTAACCCAATATATCTTTTAATTATTAAATTCTGCTCAAAATTGCCTCTCTCCTGAGACAGCTTTTCAGCAATCAATATATATTTTAATGCTTGGTTTAAATTAAGGTTGATTTGAAAGTAATTAGCTTTCAATACATAAGCTTTTGCCGGATAAATAAAATCAGACTTACCTTTTGTCAATGAAATAATAGAATCTGCATATTTTAATTGAATCGCTTTCCCTCTGTGAGTTAAAGCTTTATAATACATAGCGTCTGCAATCCTGAAAACATCATTGACTTGCCGGGCTTTTTTATAATAAATATCAATATAAGCTGTTTTTTGATTTAAGTCTGACGCTGAATTTTCTATTTTTTCATCTAACTCTTTGAAACTTAATTCTTTTAAGTTTATGTTCTTTAAGTTATTCTGTTGTGAGAAAATCACTCCATTAATAGCAAGCAATAAGATTAAAGTAATTTTTTTCATTTTTTTTTATGTATAACATATTTGTAATATCGGCTCATAAAATCATAACATAACAATTCATATTCTTTTTGTTTCGATCTGAATGTTCTATTAATATTCATATGAATAAAAGAAGTAATTAAATCTAAAGAATTGATATTTGGATTTTTATGACTTTTACTCAGAATTGTTTTTATAGTTTTTATTTCTTCGTTATTAATTTTTATTATTTCAGTAAGTCCATCTAAATATTCCGGGTCTTGTTCATTGTCAAGAAATGACAAAATATCTGGTTTGTATTTTAAATACACCCGGGATAAATTGTTTGTATTTTCTTTTTTTACATTATGTTCGGTTTTAAATTTCATAGACACATGCTGTACAAACTCCAGACAAGTTTCTATTGGTATTTCAAAATATTTCAGCAGGTCTTTAATCATTTGCAGTGAACTAAAAATCCTGGCTATTTCATCATATTCAGGTGTTGTACAACTAATTAATTCAACTACTTTTTTACTATTGTGATAAAATAATTTTTCTGCTTCAACAATTGTATTTCCGCCGTATCTTTCTAATTCTCTTTTGTAATTAGCCAGAAAAAAATCATTAACAACCTGATCTTTAATTAATTTAGATAAATGCTCGTTTATAAATTTTATTACTTCCTGAAATGCATCCAGATTAGTTAGATGAAAACGTATTCTAAGATGATTATTAGGATCTTTATATCTTATAAAAAACCATTCATCAATAAGTTTTTTTTCAAATAGTTCATCTGCAATTATTAAAATTTCATTAACTAAAATTCGGTCTGCTGAGTAACTGCCACAATAAATTTTATAATAGACCCATTCTTCACCAATGATAAAAAATCTTTTTGTTTTAAAATCCATGTTTTTCCCATTTCAAGCTTACTATAAATTCGTTTGCATAATAATCATCTTTACTTTTAACTATTCTATCTGATGGAAATAAATATTCTTCTAATATAAATTTTGTTCGATTTTTAATAACTGATAAAAGCATTTCAACACAAGTCGAATTTTGTGTATTTATAATTAAAGTATTATCTCCATCTACCAGTGAAATATATTGTGGCAGTGATTTAGATATTGCTGAAGAAATATCTGCAATTAAACTAAAAATATTTTTCTCATAAATTTTATATTTTGAGCTTAAATTCCTGAAAAAAACAGGATTCTTCTCATGGCTGAAAATCCATTTGGCTTTTGAAATAATACAATTTCCAATAGTTACCCTTGGGAAATAATTAAATAATTTTTCTAAATTATCTGTTTTAATTCCTATCCCGGATTTGCAATTTTCAAATTGCATATCACATAAAAACTGGTAAATAGGTAAAGCCTTGTATGAAAAATTATGGGCATTGGTTAATTTTGGAATAATCTCTTTTCCATGTTTTTTACTCCATAAAATTAAACGGCCGGATTTTATTTTTAATAGAATATCTGTAATATGGATTTGTTTAGCTGAATCTAAATTTGACTGTCCCAAATAAGGAATTTCATAAGATCTGAAAGTCGGTCTTCTTAGCACATTTCCGGTTCTTGATTCTGGCAGATGAACAATTTCTGCAATAATTGCATTGGCATTACTATCTGATTCATGTTTTGTAATTTCACTTGCAAAAGCGTTTATAAAATCATTACCATAACAAAATCTTGCAAATAAATTTGCAGCACTAGATCCTCCTATGTTTTGAATTACAATCCATTCTTTTTCGTCTTCTTTAACAATTTCAAAAAGGCAGGAAAATGTATTGGGCAGATTTTGATTAGAAAAATCAATATTTTTAAAATCAATAAAATTTAATTCAATACTTTTTTCATTATCAATTATTGCTTTCTCAAATTTATAGTGAATTATTTTTTCTACTGGGCCTAAAATAGTTTTATCATCAATATTCCCTTCCTGTTTTAATCCTAAACCATCTAATATAGGTGACACATCAAAATTTCCATTGTCAGATCCGTACCCAATTCCGGTTTCAAAATCTAACGCCGTTACTAATGGTATAGATTCGCCATCATAACGTTTTATAAATTCGGTTTTAAAATTCTCTAAAAATGTTTTTTTAGGTATTGAAGAAATTTTATTTAAAAGCTTTATGGCATTTAATAAATCACCTTTATATTTTCCGTCTAATTGGAGTTCATTCGAATTAAGAAATAAATCTGTTTGAAACAGATATTTTTCATTAAACAAAAGGTTTTTATCTTTTATGATTTGAACAATCTTTTCATAAGATGATATGGATTTTGTTTGCGCTTCATCAATCTGTGATAGTTTTTTTGACAAAATTTTCAGATCCGGAAGTAAGCCGCTTTTGATAGTTTTATTTTCAGATAACTGTTTTTCTTTTTCTGCTGTTGAATTAAGTTTTTTGTTTTGTTCCAGCGAATCACTTAAATTAAGTAACTTATTTAAAAAATCATCTCCGGTAAGTGTCAGTTCCAATTCTGAAACTAGAATTTGATTACTTATTAATTCGTCTATAAAGTCGATTGCCTCAGTCTCAGTTATTTCATCTGATTTTAAAAAATGAGTTAATTCAATTTTAGAAATTCCTAAAACTGATTTTTCTAGTATAAAATCTAAATACTCATTTCGTTTTACTGCTTCAAGAGAGTAATTACGGCTGTCTTGGTTTAATATATATTGAACATATCTATAATAATCACCTAATTTGTATAAAGTGCTATTTGGATAATAAAGCAAATTATTTTGGATCAGTAAATTGTTTTGTAGTTCGTTCCCTAAATTAGCAATGAATTGCATATCAAAACGGGTCTTTCTATAAAAGGACCCTGCATTTTCAATATTCATTTTTGTTTCAGTACCAAATTTTCCAGAACCACACGCTGAGAAAAGTCCAAAGGGAGTACATCTCGTTGACATCCGGACAAAATACTTTAATAACGAAATTTTGATTTTTTGACCTTTATCTGTGGGATAATTTTCGGATGAAATCCATTTTTGTACTTCTTTATATAGTTCTGGCGATGCTACAAATAGAGATTCCTTAATTTGATTATCATTTAACAATTCCTTTATTACCCTTTCTTCAATTACAAATCCATTTGTAAGATTTTTATAGAAACTAATTGGGTGAATAGGAATTCGGGCAATAAAGGATGGAAAAAAACTATAATCTATTTCTGATTTAAGCATACATTTTACTATAAGAATCGGATTTCAAAAATAAAGTATTTTATCAATTAATCAATGATTATAAGAATATAATTACTATTTCTTTAAACAATATTTATCTCATTATGATAATTTATGATTGAAAACAAAAAAAAGTTGAAGTTGTCAAGCATAGTCGCAGAAAGGCTGCACAATGGGGTGATCAGGCAATTTATAAATATCGATTCGATATTTATAAATCTGGCTTACTAGTTTTTGTTTTGTTTGCTGCCATCCTCTAGTTTTACTACAGAAAAATAATCCATAAATAGAGTTTGCAGTTTACAAATTGCTTAGAAGACGCTAAAAAATCCAAACAATTTTTAAATAAAGATTTAATTATAATTATGAATTGCTTTTATAATTAAATGCAAATCTGTGAATCATCTCTGCTGTTTTTTTTAACCTGAATATTGGATGGGAATACCATGAAAGATCAAAAAATATTTAAAAATGAAATATAAGTTATCAGATTATTTAGTTTTTTCCCAGCCTATTATATCAAATAAATACGTTTTAGTTTACTCTACTATTTCAACCACTATGATATTAATTCAACAGGATTTGTATCATATCTTAATTAATAACTTCTTCGATAAGATCGACAATACTTCATTAAATGAATTATTAAAAAATAAAATACTGATTTCGAGCAGCTTTAATGAGTTAGATTTTATAATTCAGGAAAATAAAGAAGCCATTAAAAACGATGACTTACTTTATCAGGTTATTTCTCCATCAGCAAATTGCCAATTAGGCTGCGGATATTGCGGTCAGGTACATACAAAGAAAAAATTGACCGATAATTTGAACAAAAAAATTATTGAAAGAATTTCAAATAATTTAAAAATCAAAAAATATAAAAAGTTAGGTATTTCCTGGTTTGGTGCCGAGCCATTAATGGGTTTGCTAAACATAAAGAAATTATCTGTGGAGTTAATGGAGTTAGCCTCAAAAAATAATTGCGGGTATTCGGCTAAAATGATAACCAACGGATTAAGCCTAAAAAAGGATGTTTTTTTTGATTTGGCAGTAAATTATAAGATTGAAAATTTTGAAATTACGCTGGACGGTACAGAAGAATATCATGATGCAAGAAGACATACCAAATTAAAAGATAAAACATTTGCTTTGATTTTTAAAAATTTAAAAGATATAGTAAATGATCCAAGATTTGATCCATTAAATTGCGCTGTAAGAATTCGATGTAATGTAGATGAATTAAATTATAAAAGTGCCTTTGATTTAATCGAACTGCTTGATCAAGAAAGGATTCTGGAAAAAATATCATTTTATACCGCACCCATACATTCCTGGGGCAATGATGCTCATTTAAATTCATTGTCACATCAAAATTATTCCAAGTTTCAAATAAATGAATATTTACTGTTAATGAAAAAACAGCATTCTTTTGCAATACTGCCAGGTAAGAAAACCAATATAGTATGCACCAGTCTGCACGAAAATGCTGAAGTATTTGATGCAGATGGTAATGTATATAACTGTACAGAAATCTCTCAGGTAGATGTTTATAAAGATATGCATGCATTTAAGTTAGGTAAACTAAATGATGAGTCATATGTTAATACAGAAAGATCATTTTCTTCATGGAACGATGATATTTTAAATGGAGAAGTTCCGTGTACAACATGCAGAATATTACCTATTTGCGGCGGCGCCTGTCCTAAATTATGGAAAGAAGGGATATCGCCATGTCCTGCTATTAAGTATAATATTGAAGACAGGTTATTGTTAGAATTTAGTAAAAGAAAAGAAGAGTATTTACAACTCAAAAATATTGTTTAGGCCAAACAATAGGGGGAAGTCGAAAAACCTAAATAGAGTAGGCATACATTTAAATCAAAAAACATGAATGATTTAGAAGATTTAAAAAAAGAGCTGGAAGTAATCGAACTGGAAGAAAGACTTGAAATGGTTCAGTTAATTGCTGCAGATGCTGCAGATGGACCACAAAGTCCAAATGGAAATTCTAGCTGTTGTTTTGGTTCAGGCAACTAGTAATTAATCTAGACACCTAAGAAACTTAATTGTTTCATAGGTGTTTAGTTTTTTAAATAAAATTAAATGATATATGGAAGATTACTTAAATTCAATTGAGCAAAAAATAAATTTATTAAAATGGGAAGATGAATCCGCCGAAAGCAGGATTGAGTTTCTTAGGGTATCTGCCAATGGTAAAAAGATAAAAAATATAAAAGAAGATTTATTTTTTAAAAACTATTCCATACAAAAAAGGCTTACCATAAATGAAATTAATAATTTTTCAACATTATACAACGCAGGAAAAATTAAGATTTATGGCGAAGAAAATTTAATTTTAAATGGCCCGGCTTTTTATGCCTCATTCCATATGGGACCGTACATGACTATTCCAATTCTATTGGCCTTGAAAAAAATTACTTTTTCTGTGGTGATGGATGATTATTCGTTTCAGAGAAAAGTGCAGTATGAGAATCCTGATATTAATCCTGCAACATCCGGAATTGATTTAAATTTAAAAATCAACCCTGATTTTTTAAATGCAGAAGATACCAGATCAATCTTTAAAATGATAAAAAATATTAAAGAAAATAAAAGTCTTTTTTCTTATCTGGATGGAAACACAACGACTGTTAATGATCAAAAACACTCCTTAAAGGTCAAATTCATGAATCATGAAATGAGTGCTCAAAAGGGTATTCCTTATTTATGTCATTTATTAAAAATCCCCTTAATTCCTATTTTTTCTTATAGAGAAGATGGTCTTATTAAAGTTATTATTAAAAAGGCTATTTATCCAGCAGGAGATAAAGATGCATTTTGTGAAGAATCTTTAAGTCAATGCTGGAGTATGTTTGGAGATATTCTTACTGAATTTACAGAGCAATATGAGTTTTTAAATAAAAATATTTTTATTTCAAACGATGCTGATATTAAAGCAAATGCATTAGAATTTAAAGAGGCTGATTATGGTTACAAATTTAATTCTCAATGGTATAACTTTTATATAAATGAATCTGATTACTTTTTGTTTAACAGCGTTTCGATGAATTCATTAAAAATTAATAAAGGGCTGTATTTTTTCTTGCAAAAAGTGAATAGTAAAAATTTAAAGCTTACTAAAATCGAACTAATCGAATTTATTCCAGACAAGAATTTTGTAGAGTCATTAATTCAAAATCAGATTTTAATTTAAAAAAGGCTATTCAACATAAAAGCAATAAATTGATACACAATAATAAAATACATGAAATACAATTATTAAAAAACAATGAAAGTTATTTAATATTATATCAGGAAAATTATTTTTCAATTAGCCGGTTATTTTATGAATTATTGCAAGAGCTTAAAAACAATAATCATCAAAAAGAAAAATTTATTGAAACCTATAAAATAAGCTCAGCAGATTATGATGAACTTTCGGGTATTGCTTCAAGTAAGCTGGACTTTATTGTGAACAAAAAAAAGAGCAATAAAAGTTACATTAAACTATCTGTAAATATATTATCAGAAAAAAAAGTTATAAATATATCTCAATATTTGTCTTTTTTTTTTCAAAAACACATTTTCAATGTACTGTTCATAATTGTTGTTTTAGCGGCAATAATTACCCAATTTATTCTAAATTTTAAATATCGAAATCACTCTTTGTTCGATATGTCATGGCCGGATTATATTTTTGTTTATTTTGCTTTACTGGCCGTTATGATTTTTCACGAGCTTGGACATTCTGCGGCAAGTAAATATTTTAAAGTTGAGCCTAAAGAAATTGGTTTTGGTTTTTATATAATATTTCCGGTTTTATATTCAAATGTAACCCGAATCTGGCGGTTAAATAAAAATGAAAAGGTTATTGTTAACCTGGGAGGGATTTATTTTCAAGGTCTTATCAATTGTTGTTTTTTGCTCTTTTTGGTATATAATAAAAATTTTAATTTATTTACTTACCTGATGCTTATTATAATAAAAACAAATCTTTTTGTAATGGTTTATTCCTTAATTCCATTTATAAGAAATGATGGTTATTGGATAGTCTCTGATTATTTTAATATTATTGGCTTAAATAAAAAATCCTATACTTATATTTTTGACCTGATTAAAAGAAAAGCGAAACTGCAATATTTTTTATTAGCTTTTAGTATTGGTCAGTATGTATTTGTTTTCTTTTTATGTCGTTATTTTTTGCTTACAATACCTACTACAATATCCAGATTTATACTTTATACATTAAATAATGGCTTCTGGAATCTGATTTCTACAAATATTGAACTCTTGTTTAAAGGCTTGTTTTCGATACTTATTTTAATTATTGGCCTAATTTCATTTTACAAATTCTTAAAACTTCTTTTTGTAAAAGGACAATAAAATCCTCTTAAAATTTTAGATAAGCGGCATAATTGACGCTGCTTTTTATTATTCAAATAAGGACATAAGAAATGTTTTAGTTTGAAAAAGGTTTAGATAGAATTTTATCTAAATATTTAAAGTGAATTCTTACAAGTAAAATGACTTATAAAATTTAAAATTTATCAAGATCAGGCATAATAAAATTATGTTCTGTTTGTGATTTGAAATTTACAGATTTTCAAAAAATAAAAAGGCTATTTGCAAAAAAACTACCCGTTTTTTATAGTCATATTTTAATAAAATCTCATTTTTATTTGACAGATCTGCATGGTAATTTTAATTTAATATTGTATTTAAGTGATTGATAATAAGTTGTTTAATTGTGTATTTGTTTGAGATTTATAAATACCGACTCGATATTTATAAATCTCGACGAGCTTCATTTGTATTGAAGGGCGTATTCGTCTAGTTTTGGTTTCGGAAAGTTGAGAATTAGAGATTAATTACAAAAAATACTTACACTGTTTATTTCTCATCGGCCGAAATTTATATTCCAAAAAAATAGATTTTTTGATTTTACTAGTATAAGATTAAAAATAAAAAACGAAGGATTTTTTAAGTAAACGATTTTAAATATTATGATAAATAACATTTTAAATAAGGTAGGCAATACACCATTAATATCCATTCCGATGGATGAGAATCCAAACCTAAACATTTTTGCCAAATTAGAATTTTACAACCCAACCGGAAGTGTAAAAGACAGAGCGGCATGCTATATTATAAGCCGTTTGTTAAACGAAGGTATAATTAATAAAGATACTACACTTATTGAATCTTCGTCGGGAAATTTTGGAGTTGCACTTTCGGCATATGCAAAGCTCAATGGTTTAAAATTTATCTGTGTAATAGACAAGACAACTTTGCCTGTTAACGAAATGCTAATCCGTCAGCAAGGTGCTGAAGTTATCTGTATAACACAACCGGATGAGCATGGAGGGTATTTAATGAACAGGCTTAAAAAGATCAAAGAAATATTAAGTACTACAGATAATATTTACTGGATTAATCAATACGGAAATCCATTAAATGCCCAGGCTTATTATAATTCTTTAGGAAAAGAAATTTGTTTTGAAGCGCCAAGACAGAAACTGGATTACTTATTTATGGGAATAAGTTCTGGAGGAACAATTACCGGGGTATCAAGAAAGGTTAAAGAAATGTACCCAAATGTAAAAATTATAGCCGTAGATGTTTATGGGTCAATAATATTTGGAGGTAAAGCACGCAAAAGATTTATACCAGGTATAGGTTCCAGCATGAGACCAGATATATTAAACGATGCAAAAATAGATGACGTGGTTTATGTAAACGAAGAAGAAACTATAAGTTCCTGCAGAGAATTATTAGAATTACATAATCTGTATGCGGGAGGATCTTCTGGTTCTGTATATGCTGCAATTAAAAAGTATTTCATTGAAAACCAGGTAGATACTCAGGTTAATATAATGTGTGTATTTGCTGATAGAGGCGAGAGATATATCACCACAATTTATGATGATGACTGGTGTGACAGAATTAGAAAATACAATTTAAGTGCTTCTTTAGAAGCAGTGGCCCAATAAAATAATAATTAATGTTAAGTGTTTTAAAATGATATATTTAAGCGATAATGATGTAAAACTTATTGATCTTAACTGGGAGCAAAATGTTGATGTTATAGCAGCAGCAACCCAATGTATAAAATCAAAAGACATAGCTCAGCCAATAAAGCCATATTTAAGATATGGAAATCTTCAAAATAGAATTATTGCAATGCCGGCTTTTATTGGCGGCGATATAAACAGATCTGGTATCAAGTGGATTGCTAGTTTCCCTAATAACATTAAAAAAAATATGCCCCGTGCACATGGTGTTATAATTTTAAATGAAGCAGAAACCGGACAGCCCGTATGTGTAATAAATAGTGGTTCAATATCAGCAATCAGAACAGCTTCGGTAAGTGGTTTGATTGTTCGAAAATACATGGAATTAAAAAAACTTAAAAATGTAAAAGTGGGCATTATAGGTTTTGGACCAATAGGCCAGTATCACTTAAACATGTGCAGTCAATTGCTTGGAAATACTATAGACGAAGTATTGCTGTATGATTTAAACGGTGTTTCAAACCAAAATATTCCTGATGCAATAAGAAATAAGGTAAATGTTGTAAATAGTTGGGAAGAAGCATATTTAGATGCAGATATCTTTATTACATGTACAGTATCAAAAGTGCCTTATATAAACTTAAAACCAAAATTAGGTTCTCTTCATTTAAATGTTTCTCTAAGAGATTATAAAACAGATGTTTTCCCTTGGTTCGAAAAAGGAATGATAGTGGATGACTGGGAAGAAGTCTGTAGAGAAAATACAGATGTTGAAAATTTCAATAAAGTCAACGGACTGCAGGAAAATGGAGTTAAGCTTATTCAGGATGTTTTGAATGATTTTCTGCCAAGTTTAAATAAAGACCAGCCTGTTATGTTCAATCCAATGGGTATGGCAGTCTTTGATATTGCAATTGCAAACCATTATTTAGAATTAGCGAAGAAAAATAATGTTGGCGTTTTTCTAGACGACAGCGTACCGCAATTAAATTAAAATAAGGCAATTTTTTATAAAAACAATTGAATTTAAACATCATAATTTTTAAACTATGGAGACTTCTATTAGACCAAAATCCAATCAAGAATTTCAATTTGGTGAAGGAATTATTATAAAAACAGTTTCAAAAGACAATCCTTTTACAATAATCTCTGACAGAGAAAGAGATACTTTAGAATGGGCCGAAAAGCATAAAGACGAGATAAATAATCTGCTTCTGGAACACGGAGCAATACTTTTAAGGGGATTTAAAATTGATAGCCCAAAAAATTTTAATGAATTATTTTCAACTATTTCCGGTCAGGCAATAGAATATAAAAATAGAACATCGCCAAGAGATCAGGTATATAGTAATGTTTATACCTCTACAAGTCATCCAAAGAGCGAAACTATTCATATGCATACTGAAAATTCATATTCAAATATTTATAATCGAATAATTGCATTTTATTGTTTATTACCGGCACAAATAGGTGGAGAAACACCAATTGCAGATGAAAGAAAACTTTTAGCCAGTTTAAAAAAAGAAACAGTAGAAGAGTTTAAGAAAAAAGGTATCCAGTATGTTAGAAATACTATTCCTGGAATAGGATTAAGCTGGCAGACTATTTATCAAACAGAGGATAAAGAGGAGGTAGCTAAGATTCTTAAAAACAACGGGCATGATTTTACTTGGGTAAATAGTGATCACTTAAGAATTAAATGGACTCTTCCTGCTTTTCAGGATCACCCTGTTACCGGTGAGGAAATGTGGTTTAACCATATGTTTTTTGGACATAAAGAACTCTATGATCCATCTGTCTTAGAATATTTTGACGAAGAAGATTTACCATTTGCTACCTATTATGGCGATGGCAGTGAAATAGGGGCAGAAGTAATAGAGGAATTCAAAAACTTTTATAAAGAACACTCCATAGTTTACACCTGGGAAAAAGATGATTTTCTGCTGCTGGATAATTTAATGTTTTCTCATGGCAGAAAACCATTCAAAGGTGATCGTACTATTTTAACAGCTATGGGGCAGCCGCAGGATATGAAACTATAGTATCAAAATAATTATTGAAAAGTGAATCTTATTAAAACAAGTATGCAGTCATCTTGTTCTTTTAATTTATTCTTTCCTAAAAAAAGCATTCGTAAAACTTTAATTAATAAACAATTAAATCTTAGGTAAAATATAGAATAATATGGAAAATATAATATACAAATTGTATTTAATTAATGGCATTATTGCTCTTTTAGGGTTGGTGTTTTTTGGATTGGTAATCTTTCAAAAAATAAATAAAAAGAGAGAAGTAGATTTTTCATATAAAAAAGTTTACAGTTATTTCAAGGGCTTTCTAGTGCTTTTACCAGTTCTGGTCGCGCTTTACTATATACCAATTGCTCTTTATGATAAAGATTTTTGGTTAGACAGCAAATACCAATATGTAGAGGCACAAAATGCAGTACTGTTTTTGGGTATTATTATTTTAGGTTTTTACGCTTTAGTAAGAATTTCAACTTTTTTTCCTCATAAAAACGAATACTACGATATTGGTTCGCAATTGTTGTTGTTAAGTTTATTTCCGGGAATTGCAAGTGCTATAAATGTTATGATTATCAGCAAGTTTGTTACTGATGATATAGAAGCCAAATACCTTTTGTTCTTCTTTGCCGTAACCACCTTTATTTATATTGTCACTGTTAGGTTAAGTAAAAGAAAAACAGCAAGCCTTGGGATTTTAATAGCTCATAAGTTTAATATAATTATAGCTAACAAAATTTTTAAAATCCCATATAGAAAATATGAAAAACTTGCCAAAGGAAAAATCTATACAATCCTGAATGATGATATTAATGCCATTTTTGGGTTTTCGCAAAATGTAGTTAATATTTACACCACTTTTATCACTACCGTGATGGTTTTGGTATATATGTTTACTCTAAACATAATTAGTTCACTAATGCTTATTGGCGTAACTGTAATAATACTTGGACTTTTATTTTTAATGTCAGGCAGACTTAAAAGAACAGGACACAAAGCAAGATCAAAAAGAGAAAACTATACAAGTTTACTATCTGGATTGCTTAACGGATTCAAGGAGCTGGTTTTGCATAAAGTAAAAAGAGACAGATTTCAATCAGATCTAAAAGTAGTAAGTAAAGATTATTACGATGCCAGTCAGGAAAATATTAATGCAGGAATTGATGCTGCTTTATTTTCAGAGCTTTCTTTTACCATCGCAGTAGGAGTTTCATGTTTAGTTTTTCCGGTAATTTTTGATTTTAATAAAGAACTTGTTACAGCTTATGTAATTGCGGTTCTGTACTTATGGGGGCCTGTTGGGGCTTTAATAAGCGGAGTTCCACAAATAATAAATGTACAGGTTTCATGGAAAAGGATTAATGATTTCCTTGAAAATGCAGATGTCGATGAAGTATCATACAGAGATATTACTGAAGAAGTAGAAATAGTAAAAGTTGAAAAAATAAGTGTTAACGAAGTTTATTTCAAGTATCAGGGTGAAAATGATAAACAAGACATTACCTACGGAATTGGACCAATAAACTTTGAAGCAGATCGTGGCGAATTAGTTTTCATAATTGGCGGAAACGGAAGCGGTAAAACAACTTTTCTAAAATTACTTATCGGCCTTTATGAGCCAGAGTCAGGAGAAATTCTGATTAATGGAAAAGTGGTTACTTCAAAAGAATTAAGTGAGTGTTTTTCAGTTATTTATAGTGATTTTTATTTGTTTAAAAAGATATATGATATAAAAGAAAACCGCTTAGATCAGGTATACGAATGGCTGGATGTGCTTCAGTTATCTGATAAAGTTAAAATTGAAGACGGCGTTTTCAGCACTATAGATCTATCTAAAGGACAATGTAAGCGTTTGGCCATTTTAAAATCATATTTAGAAGACAGATCTGTTTATTTCTTTGATGAGGTTGCTGCTGATTTGGATCCGGAATTTAGAGATTTCTTTTACAATGACTTATTAACAAAAATGAGAAATGAAGGAAAGATATTGATCATAATTACCCACGACGATAAATATTTTGACATAGCCGATAATATCTATAAAATGGAAATGGGCAAAATTGTACATCTCAATAAAGAAGCTTTTAAACTATCAGAACACATTTAAATTACTAAAATATATTAAACATGTTAAAACTTAATTTTTTATTAGTATTAAGACAATTAAAGAAAGATAAAAAAACATTTTTTATTAATCTTTTAGGAACGTCTTTTGGTTTTACGGCTATCATCTTAATGTCATTATATATATCATATGAAAATAATTATGATGCATTTAATGAAAATAGTGAAAACTTGTTTAGAGTTGAAAGAACCGTTAATGATAAAAGCCAAAGTCAAATTTTTGACTCTACACCTTATGAACTGGCTAAAGAATTAAAATCATCATTTCCTGAAATAGGGAATGCTGTGGGGGCCAGAACTGTAAGCAATTATTTATCGGTAAGCGATGAAATATTTCCAAGAAACGAAGGGCTTATTACAGATAGCAATTTTCTGTCTATGTTTAGCTTTGATTTTTTAGAAGGCGATAAAAATACTGCTTTGAGCCAGCCAATGAGCATTGTGCTTTCAAAGTCATTGGCAGATAAACTATTCCCAAATGGAGCTGCCATTGGAAAAACGGTTTATATAAACAAGAAACACAACTTTACAGTTACAGGAGTTTTTGCTGATTATAGAAAAGACTCTCACATGAATATGGAGTATATGATTTCGTATAGTTCTTATGAAGGTGTTTATGGTATAAAACCTGAAAAAGGATGGGCAGAAAGTTATGTAGCCACATATATTCAGGTAAAAGATAAAGATCAGGTTGATGAACTATCAAAAAAAATAGAAAAAACATTAGCAAATCATGTTGAAGAACAAGAAGGCACAACTGAGCTGTTAAGCCTAAGGCCAATTACAGATATTTACCTTAAAACATTAGATGTACGAAGTGATGCTATGGGAGGTATACGAAATAATGTAATTGTTATTTATCTTTTTATTGCAGTGGCATTTTTTACAGGCTTTATAACAACTGTAAATTATATAAATCTTACAACTACCCAATTAGTCAACAGAGAATTGGAAATTGGAATGAAAAAAGTTTTGGGTATTTCGAAAGGACAATTGAGATATCAGTTTATTATCGAATCATTATTAATGGTATTTGGGGTTATAATTGTTTCATCAATATTAGTAAGTTCTATATTACCTCTTTTTAGTTTAGTTGTAGACAGAAACCTGTCATTAGGATTTAGCGGCAATTGGCTGTTCTTTTTAAAGGTATTTATTATTATTATATCATTAGGTCTTTTAAGTGGCTTATATCCTGTAATGTATCTTTCGTCATTAAAAATAAATTCTATTTTACAAGGAATTACTTCTATTAAAAGACGTACTTTTTTAAGAAAAGGTCTGGTGCTTTTTCAATTATTAATCGCCTTTCCTTTAATATTTCTTTCTGTTTTTATTATATCACAAATCAATTACTTAAATAACAAGGATACCGGATTTGATAAACAAGATGTTCTATTAGCCTGGATTAAAACTCCTAATCCGGAAGACAGGGAATTGCTTAAAGTTATAAAAGATAAATTACTTCAAAACCCAAATGTTATAGATTATTCCATCTCAACCGGCGCTCCCTTTTTTGCATCAGGAGATGAAATAAAATTAAACTGGGAAGGTGCAGAAGCAAATGATAAAATTTTAATGTCATCTTATTCTGTTGATTATGATTTTCAGCGTACTTATAAGCTGGCAATGCTTAAAGGAAGATGGTTTTCTGAGGATTTTTCTACCGACGCCCAAAATTCGTGCGTTATTAATGAAACCGCGGCTAAACTTTTAGGATGGGAAAATCCAATAGGAAAAACGTTAGATGACGGTCGTTTAAAAGTTATTGGTGTTGTTAAAGATTTTAACCAATTCTCTTTATTTCAAAAAATACCACCAATGATGTTATCAATGAATACTGATGACTTAGCTTATTCTCTTGTAAGTATAAAAACAAGAGGAGGCAACAGAACAGATACTCAAAAGTTTATTAATGAAACTTTCAATACAAATTTTATTGATGTACCTGTTGATTTTAGATTTTTGGATGTAGGGTTTGATGAAGGTTTTATGACCGCATTACAAAATGTTATGAAGATATTCATTCTATTTTCAGTTATCTCTATTTTGTTGGTAATCATTGGTCTATACAGCTTGATCGCATTTTCATTAACCATGCAGAAAAAAATGATTGCCATACGAAAAGTATTGGGTGCAAGTACTAAAAGTCTTTTCTTACTTATTCTAAAAGAGTATATGATTTTATACAGTATAGCATTAGCAATCAGTCTTATATTAACGTATTTCACAGTTATACAGGTTTCAAAGGTATTTGCGTACAGTGTAGGTATCCAATGGATTAATTTTTTAAGTGTAATCATAATGACCCTTGTTATTGTACTCTTTACAATATGCGGTAAAATTTGGTCTACCTCAAAAGAACATCCTTTAAATTCTATTAGTCGTTCCTAAAGGTTTACCATGAATTTTAAAAAATTCATGTTCCATAAAGATAGAATTCAATAATTAATTTCTATTAAGTATCCTATGTATTTACCACTAGCTATGCCTAAGTGGACAGGTATTTAATTGATTTTTTTTAAAGCTAAAAAAGTTAGTTGTTGGTTGTGTAATGAATTGATTTTCAATAAATATACATCCATAAAATACAATAAAAAAATGTGCAACATTTTCAAAATAAATTATGAAAGATCAAAATAAACCTATCGCAATTGTTGGTATTGGATGCCGATTTCCAGGGTCAAGTTCCTCTCCAGAGAAATTTTGGGAGATGTTATTAAACAAAACAGATGCAGTAATAGATGTACCATCAAATAGATGGGACAACAGACGCTTTTATGACGAGAATGAAAAAAAAGCTGGTAAAATCAAAGCTAAACAAGGCGGATTTTTAAAAGAGGAAATAGAGTATTTTGATCCAATGTTTTTTGGAATCTCGCCTGTAGAGGCAGAATCATTAGATCCTCAGGAAAGAATATTGCTCGAGGTGGCTTATGAAGCTCTTGAAGATGCAGGAATGTCACTTGAACAATTAAGAGGTTCTGACACTGGAGTTTTTGTTGGAGGGTTCACATTTGATAATTATCTGCTAAAAACAGCTGCTGAAAACAAGCACTTAATAAACTCCCACACAGCTTTAGGAATTTCATTAACAATGCTTTCCAATAGATTATCCTATTTTCTGGATTTAAAAGGACCTTCTATTACTATCGATACTGCATGCTCATCCTCTTTGGTAGCAACGCATTATGCTTGTCAGAGTATTTGGAGAGGAGAATCTTCTATGGCTTTGGTAGGAGGTGTTAATCTATTACTTAAGCCAGAGGTTTCTCTGGTTATGAGCAAAGGTCAATTTCTTTCTAAACATTCCCGCTGTAAAACATTTGATAGCGATGCAGCTGGATATGTAAGAGGTGAAGGCGGCGGAGTAGTTGTTTTAAAACCTTATGAACAAGCTGTAAAAGATGGCGATCAAATATATGCCTTAATAAACGGAACTGGTGTAAACCAAGATGGGAATACAAATGGTATAACTGTACCAAATAAAAATTCTCAAATGCAGCTTATACAAAAAGTATACGAAGAAAGCGGCGTAACTAAAAAAGATATTCATTATGTTGAAGCCCATGGAACAGGTACAGCAGTTGGGGATGTTATTGAATTTAGCGCTCTGAACGAGAGTTTATTTGATGATAGAGATAAATGTTTGGTAGGATCTGTAAAGACTAATATTGGTCATTTAGAAGCCGCCTCTGGTGTAGCAGGATTAATTAAAACAGCATTGTCCCTTAAGAATAATGCAGTTCCGGCAAACTTACATTTTAATATTCCAAACCCGGCTTTAAATTATGAAAACAGCATATTAAAAGTACCTACTTTATTAGAAAAACTTCCGGAAGGAGTTGATTCTTATGCTTCGATAAATTCATTTGGTTATGGGGGAACAAATGCCCATGCAGTTTTAAAACAGTTTTCTTCCAGTAAAGAAGAAGTTCAATATGATTTAGAAAAAAAGGATCATTTTATCTTTCCTATCTGCGCAAGAAGTAAAAATGCGTTAAAAGAACTTGTATCTAAATATAAATCGCATATTGAAGATAAAGACAAAAATTTTGCACAGATACTTAGTAATGCTATTTACAGAAGATCACTTCACTCAGATCGGTTAGCAATTGTTGCATCTTCAAAAGAAGAATTAATCGAAAAAATAGAAGCATTTGAAGAAGATATTTTAGTAAAAGGGGTAACTGCAGGAAATATTCTGGATAAGAAACCAAATATAGTTTTTGTATATACAGGAATGGGGCCGCAATGGTGGAAAATGGGTAGAGAACTCATCGAAAAAGAACCCGTTTTTTATAAGGCAGTTCAGGAATGTGATGATTATTTTAAGATCATTTCGGGCTGGTCAATTTTAGAAGAACTTCAAAAACCTGAAGAAACATCCAATATAAAAGAAACATCCATTGCACAGCCAGCAAACTTTGTTATCCAGGTTGCATTAACCAGATTACTGGAGCATTATGGAATTAATGCAGATGCAGTAGTGGGACATAGTGTAGGTGAAGTAACATCGGCCTATATCTCAGGGGCACTTTCGCTGCAAGATGCATTACTGGTAAGCTACAACAGAAGCCGTTTACAGCATAAAACAGCTGGTAAAGGAACTATGCTGGCAGTTGGCCTGTCTGAAAAAGAAGCCAATGAAACTTTTAAAGAATTCAAAGATGTTTCTATTGCTGCAATAAACAGCCTTGATTCAGTAACATTAGCAGGTAATCAGGAAAGTCTTGAAAAATTAATTGAAAAATATGAATCGTCTGGAATATTTCACCGTCTGTTGGATGTTGAAGTTCCTTACCACAGCCCTGTAATGGATCTTATCGAGGATGAACTTCTGGAATCCCTTAAAGAGCTTAAAGGAAAAGAAACAGTTATTGATCTTTATTCGACTGTAACAGCAGAAAAAATTTCAGGAGAGCAGATAAATAATGATTATTGGTGGAAAAATGTTCGCCAGCCCGTTCTATTTGCTAAAACAATGGATTCTTTAATGAAAGATAAGTACAATGTATTTATTGAAGTTGGACCACATCCGGTTTTGAAAAATGCAATGATGGATTGCATGAAGAATAATGAAGCATGTCATTTTTTACAAACTCTTAATCGTAAAGAACCGGAGCAATTAAATTTCTTTGAAAATATTGCTGCCCTGTTTACTCTTGGAGTTCCTTTAAAATGGGAGCGATGGGTTAATAAACTGCCGCACCTTTCTTTACCGTCATACCCATGGCAGAAAGAATATTATTGGCAGGAGTCTAATACTTCTCTTGAAAATAGAATAGGACGTAAAGGAAATGTTTTTTTAAACCAGCTAATAAATGCTCCGCAATTAACCTATAAAGTAGAGCTTAATAAATATTTTTTCCCTTTTTTAAATGATCACGTTGTTCAGGATAGAGTAGTATTTCCAGGCGCTGGTTATGTAGTTGCAGGAATAGCATTTTATCAGCAGGAAATAAGCCAGGGAAATTCTTTTAGTCTTGAAAATATAAAGTTTCATCAAATGCTTGTTCTGGATGATTTGAAGGTACAAGACTTGTATACTTCCTATAATTCAAAAAATTCCAATTTTAGCATTGACAGTAAAGATGTGGGCGATGAAACTGTCTGGGTACAAAGAGCTACAGGTAAATTTATTATAGGTGATTATATCAAAAGTGCTTCGCAGTTAGATTTAAAAGCAATATCTGATCGTTTAAATATAGTACATTCCAAAGAACAGATCTATGAAAGATTGAGCAAATCTAAACTTGATTACGGTCCTTACTTTAGAACCATAAAAAATATTGATTCATCAAAAGAAGAATCAATTGCCAAAATAGAAGGCCACGCAGCGATTGAACATCAGGATGAATTTTTCATTCACCCAACTTTGTTAGATGCCTGTTTTCAATCAGTAGTTGTATTTGATGAGTCGGAGTTTGTACCTGTATCAATAGGGAAAATATACTGTTATTTTCCTCCGGGAACCAATTTTATCTGTTATTCACGATTAATATCACGTTCAGATAGTTCAGTAGTAATTGATATGTCTATTTGTGATGAAAAAGGTAACGTAGCAATTGAGATAAAAGATTTCAAATGTCAAGAATTGAATGTAAAAGTTGAGGAAGAAGATACTTTTATTGACGATTGCTTGTTTGAGAACAATTGGATCGAAGAAAAAGCAGGTTTTGATGCTATTCCGGATACCACAGGTGTAACCTATGTTTTTGCAGATGATTATTCTTTATGCGAGCCTCTTTTAAAACAACTGGCAGGTCGTGTTGTAGTTATACAAGCAGGAACTAGTTTTAAAGAATTAGGCGAAAATTATTATATGGTAAATCCTGAAAATTTGGAAAGCATTCTCCAAATAGCAGAAAATGATTTCCAGTCTGATATTACATTAATTTATTTACCTGCAGATAATCAGGAAACTAATGAAAATTTGACAGTAAGTGAAGAATGCTTAAACCAAATAAAACCACTTTTAAATATTGTTCGTTTCTTTTCTGAGAAATCACATCATAAACTTACTTTAAACCTGATAACTTATGGAAGTCAGATTGTTAATGAAGAAGATAAGATTACCTCAATTACCTCTACAGTTTCACATGGTTTAGGAAGACTTATTGTAAATGAATTACCAAAATGGCAGGTTCGATTGATAGATTTTCAAAGAACCGATAGTCTGCTTATTTCAAAAGAAGACTGGAAGATTGCCCTGTATAAAATATACTCTGGAAAACCTTTTGAAGAAATTGCAATCAGACAAGATAAAATTTTTAGAAAAGGCACGAAAAAAAGAGAAGCAAAAGATTCAGTGTTATCCCTTGAAAATGTATTCTTTAAGGATAGATCAATGAAATTAGTGAGTTCAAAATCTAAACAATTAGAAGATTTATATTTTGAAAATACGGAAAGAGCAGAACTAAAGGCTGGTGAAATCGAAATTTTAATAGAAAATACCTCTATTAATTTCAAAGATTATTTAAAAGTATCTGGTAAAATTTATTCTGAAGCACTTGAAGGTACTTATGGTAAAAATGCAGTAGGAATTGACTGCGCTGGAATTATTACCCAGATTGGTGCTGGAGTAACCAAGTTTAAAGTAGGAGATAAAGTTATCGCCCTTGCCGCAGGTACGTTTCAATCTTATACCACTACGCCTGAACATTTAGCGGTAAAATGCCCTGAAAATTTAATTGAAGCAGAATCAAATATTGTCTTAAGTTATCTTACTGCTCTGTATTGTTTACGAGATAAGGCAAATCTGGGAAAAGGCGACAGAGTACTTATACATAATGCTGCCGGCGGTGTAGGATTAGCGGCAATTAATTATGCCAATCTGGTAGGAGCTGAAATTTACGCGACTACCGGGAGCGAAGAGAAAATGGATTACCTAAGATCTATAGGAATTAATCATGTATATAGTTCAAGAAGCCTTGATTTTGCTAAAGAAATTTTAGAAGATACTCAAGGTAAGGGAGTTGATGTTATTTTAAGTGCATTACCAAAAGAAATGCTTTATCAGAGTTTGTCCATTTTAGCTTCTTATGGAACTTATTTAGAAATAGGTAAAAAGGATATTATAGATAATTTCTCGCTTTCAATGCATTTCTTTAACAAAAACATTTCTTACATAGCTGTAGATATGGACAGAATGATAAGTGAGAGGCCTGAGAAAATTTCGATGTTATTAAATGATGTTTCAGCTTATATTAAATCTGGAGAATTAAAAACCTTGCCTGTAAAAGTGTTTACGCCTAAGACTATATCAGACGGATTTCAACTTATAGATGAAGGGAATCATATTGGTAAAGTAGTCATAAACTTTAAAGACCAGTTTATAGACGTCAAAAAACAAGGAGATACGATTTTTAAAAACGACAAAACTTATGTAATTACCGGAGGAACAAAAGGTTTAGGTTTTGAAATAGGGAAATGGCTGGTTGATAATGGCGTTAGAAATTTAGCACTTTTAAGCAGAAGCGGTCTTAGTACTTCATTAGAAAGAGAGGCAGTTGCCGAAATGGAAAAGAAAGATGTCAATGTTAAGGTTTATGCGGCAGATGTCGCCGAAATGGACCAGATGAACAATGTATTTTCTCAAATTGAAAATGATCTTCCTGAGATTTCAAGTGTTTTCCATTGCGCTATGGTATTAGACGACGGATTTTTAATTGATATGAATGAGGATAGATTTAGAAAAGTGTTAAAGCCAAAGGTTGATGGTGCAATGAACCTGCATTACTTAACTAAAAACTTAAAGCTTGACAATTTTGTATTGTTTTCTTCAATATCCTCACTTATAGGGAATGTTGGGCAGGCCAATTACATTGTTGCAAATGCCTTGTTAGATTCATTTGCTTACGTACGAAAAAGTCAAGGCTTACCTGCAACTACAATTAATCTTGGTGTTCTTTCAGAATCTGGTGTAGTATCTAGAAGCGAGAATCTGGAAATGATTCTTCAGGGAGTAGGAATTAGAAGTTTTACAAACAAACAAGTTTTGAGTGGATTAGAAAAAATACTTCATGAAAAACCAACACAAATAGGCTTTTTTGATTTGAACTGGGAACTTCTAAGTGTCAATTTAAAGGAAAGCGGACAATTTATTTTCAAAGATTTAATTGATAGTAATCTGGGATCTGTTAATGGATTAAGTCAGGAACAAGATGCATGCTTAAGTGATTTGCTTTCTTTAACCAGGATTTCTCAACAGGAATTTGTTGTGACATTCTTAAAAGAAGAATTATCCAAGATATTAAAAATGCCAAAAGATAGAATCCAATCAGATAAAGGGATAGGTTTTTTAGGAATCGATTCGATTTTATCAATTGAATTACTAAGGGTGATCAACAACAAGTTTGCGTTAAAAATGTCTTCTATGGAAATCCTTGCGCTGCCTTCTGTAAATGGATTGTCTGCCATAATAATTGAAATGATTTTGAAACAAGTGAATTTGAATGTACAAGTTTAAAACGAACAGAATTTTATGGAAATGAACGGACAAACGATACAAAGCATTTTTCTTGAAAATATTAAATCAGGAAAGGAATCTGGAATTACTTTTATTGAAGGAAATAATGGAGTTGAGTATTTATCGTATAAGAAACTATATCTCGAAGCCGGTTATAAATTATATGCTTTACAAGAAAAAGGGCTAAAGCCCGGAGATGAAATAGTATTTCAATTTCAGTCAAATAAGAGTTTTGTAATTACATTTTGGGCTTGTGTGTTAGGTGGCTTTATACCAGTTCCTATCGTATTAGGAACTACTTCGGATATTGTTCAAAAGCTTAATAAAGTATGGAAAAAACTTAAAAATCCATCTATAATAACAGATGCTTCTTTTTTAACATCTATTATAAAGGATTTTAATTTGGGGAATGATGGAGAAATAGAACAACTTTTATCAAAAATTATATATTATGATGAGTTAGCCTATACTCAAAAAGCAACAGCTGTCCCAGGTACATCCTCAGATCTGGTATTCATTCAATTTTCTTCGGGATCAACAGGATCTCCTAAAGGAGTAATGAACCAGCAAGATAGTATCTTATATAATATCAATATGTCATTGGAAAAATGCAGCATTCAGGATTCAGACAAGTTTCTGGGATGGATGCCTCTAACTCATGACATGGGATTAATTTTCTTTCACATTTTACCATTGCTGGCTAATGCTGATCAATTTTTAATGCCGCCAATGCTGTTTCTTTCAAGTCCTGAATTATGGCTGGAAAATTTATCTGTAAATGAAATCACTATTTCGGGTTCACCAAATTTTGGTTATGTGCATGTTCTCGAAAATATTGAGAAAGCAAAATTAGAAGATTTTTCTTTTGACAAATTAAGGCTAATGATTAATAGTGCTGAACCAGTATCTATTGAAACCTGTAGAAAATTTGCAGAAACGCTTAAACCATATGGTTTTAAAAAAGAAGCTGTCAGCCCTAGTTATGGCCTTGCCGAAGCTGTTTTGGGAGTGTCTTTATATAATGAAGAAGATGGTTTTAAAGAACATTTTTTAAATCGACATAAATTAAGCATTGGGGATGAGGTTGAGTTTCTGGAATCAAATTCCAGTACTACTGCTTCTTTTGCAGATTTAGGCACCTACAATCGTACTGAGATAAAAATTACGAATGAAACAGGAGAAACTTTATTAGATGATACACTTGGCATTATTCAATTAAAAAGCCCTGCAATGACCGCGGGTTACTATAATGATGAGGAAGCAACTCAGGAAGTAATTTCAAATGATGGATGGTTCAATACAGGAGATGTAGGGTTTATTCATAACAGCCGATTGATTATAACAGGCAGAAAGAAAGAAATGATTATCATTAATGGGCAAAATTATTTCCCTAATGATTTAGATAGTTTAATAGAAGAATTGCCTGAAATAAAATTTCAGCAAGCAGTTTCATGTAATGTTTTTAATGAAGAAAGCCATCAGGACGAATTATTTGTATTTGTTCATTATTTAGGTGAGGTTAAGGATTTTGTTGTTTTGGCAGATGCTATAAAAAAGATAATAAGCGAACGCATTGGTGTTACTGTAAAAAAAGTAATTGCTGTAGAAAAAATACACAAAACAACAAGCGGAAAAATCCAACGTTATGTACTGCGTGATAAGTATTTGAATGCAGAATACGATGCATTTTTAGATGAATTTGAAAAAGCTAAGAAACATTTAGAAGACGATTCTTATGTAGCTCCGGTGACTGATTTAGAAAAACAGCTGGCTAAAGTTTGGCAGGACTTTTTTGGAATTGAACGAGTAGGAACAAAAGACAATTTTTTTCATCTAGGTGGAAATTCTTTAGGAATAGGGATTTTGGCAGTAAAAATCCAAAAGGAATTTGGAATAAGTTTAGATGTCAGCCAATTATTTAGAAACACCAATTTTGCAGATCAATTAGAAATAATTAAAAATTCTCTGGGAAAATCAATTGTTACAATTGAGTCTGCTCCTGTAAAATCATATTATCCGTTATTTAGTACTCAAAAAAGATTATTTATTCTGAATCAAATGGATACAGAATCAATCTCTTATAATACTCCGGTAGTATTAAAAGTAGAAGGCGATTTAGATGTTCAATTATGCGAGGAAGTTTTCAAAAAAATAATCAGCCGACATGAAATTTTAAGGACTTCTTTCCATGATTTAGATGGAGAACCAATACAAAAAATTCATGATAAAGTTGATTTCAGCATTCAATATATTGAGAATGAAGAAGAAAATATCCAGGAATTACTAAAAAAACATATCAAGCCTTTTGATTTAAGCGAGCCTGCTTTAATTAGAGTATTGATTAGTAAAGAAAACAATGTAATTACTAATATCATATTAGACATTCATCATATTGTTATAGACGCGGCTTCATTTGAGGTTTTGATAGAGGAATTTCAAACTTTGTATGGAAAAGGACAATTAGATGAATTAAGTGTTCAATATAAAGATTTTGTGGAGTGGCAGGAAAAAAAGCTGAGAGAGAAAGAATTAACTGCCGAAAAAGAGTTCTGGTTACAGGAATATAGTGTGGTCCCAGAAACTTTAAACATGCCTTTTGACTTTCTTAAATCTAATATAAAAAATGCTGATGGCAGTACGGTTTCTTTTGAAATTAATCCAGATAAAAGAAAAAAATTAGAGGATATATGTAAGCAGCAGGGAGTAACAATGCCAACCTTAACCCTGACAATTTTTTACGTTTTACTATCAAAATTAACCAATCAGGAAGATATCATAATTGGTACTTCTACAATTGGCCGCTGGCATAGTGAATTTAAAAATTTAATAGGTTTATTTATTAACACATTACCGCTGCGCTGCGCTGCAAAAGGAGATTTAGAATTTTTAGAGTTTCTGGATAATGTTAAAACACATGTTTTAGATTGTCTTGCTAACGAAGAATATTCATTTGACCGACTATTAAATCAATTAGAATTAAAACCCAATGCAAACAATAATCCTCTATTTAATGTCACTTTTGAGTACCATAATTTCAATTGGTCAGGTGTAGAACTGCCAGGCTTGCGATTATCTAAAATAGATCATCCTAATATGTTCTCAAAATTTGATTTGGTACTGCGTGTGGTAGAAAAAGAAAACAGCAGTGTTTTTAATCTGGACTATCAAACTAATTTATTTAAAAAAGAAACTGTAGAACGTTTTGCTTCTTATTACAACAACATTATTGACTGGGTTTTAGATGGAAAAAATGGTGCACTTAAAGAAATCGAAATTTTATCTAATGACGAGATTTCTCGACTATTAGAAGAGTTTAATAATACCGAAGAAGTTTACGAAAAGGGGAAAACGGTTTTGGATATATTTTCGGAGCAGGTTTCATTAAAACCAGAAACCGCTGCTGTTGTTTTTGGAGAAAAAAGTATTTCTTATAAAGAACTCGACCATCAGTCAACAAACTGGGCCGGATATCTTATGGAATGCAATGTAAAACCAGGAGACGTTGTAGGTCTTATCATGACGCGTTCTGTAGATATGATTACGGCCATGTTTGCTATAATGAAAACAGGGGCATCTTATGTGCCTATAGATCCTGCTCAGCGTATTTCCCGTGTGGTTTTTATGCTTGAAGAATGTAACGCAAAAGTGGTCATTTCAAATAGTATAGAAAAACCAATAGAGTTGGAATCGTATACTTATATCAATGTTGAAGAACTAAATAATTTAATAACACCGGATTATAAAGCAGCATTACCAAAAATAGCAGCTGAGGATTTGATGTATATCATTTTTACATCAGGATCTACAGGAAAGCCTAAAGGCGTAATGATAAAACATAATAGTGTTATCAATTTGGTAAAAGGGTTAAAAAACCGTGTTTATAATTCGTATGGAGATAAAACTTTACATATAGCATTATTAGCATCCTATGCATTTGATGCATCTGTACAGCAAATATTTGGAGGATTATTACAAGGACATAGTTTGTATATAACAGATGATGAAACTCGTAAAGATGGGGTTAAATTGATAGCTTTTTATAATGACAATAAAATAGACCTGTCAGATGGTACTCCAACACATCTTCGCTTTTTTGTTGATGCACTGACAGAAAACAGCACATTAAATACTTTATCCAGCTGGATATTGGCTGGTGAAGTTTTACAAAAGGAATTGGTTAGGACTTTTTATTCAAAACTGGGAACAGGAGTACAATTGTATAATTTTTATGGTCCTACTGAAGCCTGCGTAGACTCTACAGGATATAAAATAGATCCGGAACAATTAGACCTTCATGATTACATTCCAATTGGGAAACCACTGCCTAACGAAAGAATTTACATTACAGATCAATATGGCAATTTAGCTCCAATAGGAACTATAGGAGAATTATGTATTGCCGGCGATGGATTAGCGTTAGGATATGTTGGCGACGCGGAACTTACTGCTCAAAAATTCAACTCTGAGTGGATGTTTAATAAAGAGCGAGTATACCGAACCGGAGACATGGCAAAATGGTTAAATGATGGTAATATAGAATACCACGGAAGAAATGACGATCATGTTAAAATAAGAGGATATAGAATACATCTGGGAGAAATTGAATTGGTTTTAAATAGTTTACCTCAAATTCAACAATCTGTGGTTATGGTAAATGAAGACTCTAACCATAGTAAACAATTAGTTGCCTATGTGGTTTGTGAGGAAGAGATTAAAAACAAAGAAATTCAAGAGCTGTTAGAGGAGCACCTGCCAGAATATATGGTGCCAAGAGTTTATGTGCACTTATCAGCCTTTTCAATGACAGATGGTGGTAAAATCGATAAAAAAGCGCTACCGGCTCCAGAAGCTGCCAATAATTATGTTGCACCAACAGAAACATTACAAAAACAATTTGTAGAGCTTTGGCAAGATCTTTTAGGAGTCGATCAGGTTGGTATTCATGATAATTTTTATGAACTGGGAGGAGATTCCATCAAGGCTATTCAGCTGGCAAGCCGAAGCAAAGCAATAGGAATTCATTTTCAGGTAAAGGATGTATTTAATTATCAGACTATTTCTGAGATTGCACTGCATTTAAAGAGTACAGATACAGCAATAAAAGAGACAGGGTTTTTGGCCGGAGATGTACCGTTACATCCAATTCAAAAACTTTTCTTTAAAAGAGAGTATGAGGCAATCAGCCATAATAACCAGTCCATATTACTTAAGGTATCAAAAGCAATTACAAAGGAAAGTCTTGTTTTTGGTTTGTCAGAATTAGTAAAACACCATGATGTTTTGCGAATAAATTTTTATAAAAATGAGGGCTCATTATACCCTTCACAAAAATATGAATCGTCTATTCCAAAACTACAAGTAGAGCAGGTACTTTCTTTAAAAGATATTCCTGAAATAGGTACAAAATACCAATCAGACCTGGATATTTTTAAAGGTGATTTAGCTCGCTTTGTATTGTTTGAAACATCGCAGGAAGAAGAAGAGAATAGATTATTTATTGCAATACACCATTTAGCTGTAGATGGGGTTTCTTTACGAATTCTAACAGAAGATTTTATAAACCTTGTCGAGAACCATTCGTCTGGAAGTAAATTTTCTCTGCCCGCTAAAGGAACTTCGTACCGCCAATGGGGAGAACATTTAAGAGTTTATGCCTCTACAGCAACACTGGAGAACGAATATATCTATTGGAAAGAAGTATTATCTAATTATTCACCACTGCCTGTAGATATATCTTACGATAAAAGGATCAGTTATGAAGAGACAGAAAAGATTCAGGTTTCATTACCATCTGCTTTAACCCATTTACTGGTACATGAAACAAATAGTATGTACGGAACAGAAATCAATGATATTTTGATTAGTGCATTATCCATGACATTATCAGAATGGACAGGTGCTCCTAAAGTAGTTATTGCTTTAGAAGGACATGGAAGAGAAGAATTATTTGAAGATGTAGATATTAACAGAACAACAGGTTGGTTTACCAGCGTTTATCCGGTTTGTTTAGACTTAAGTGACGTAGACGACATAGGTATTTTAATAGCAGACACAAAGGATATGCTAAGAAATATTCCTAACAAGGGAATTGGGTATAATGTATTGCAATTCGAATCGAAATCTGAAAAAATCAAATCTGACTTATCAATATTCTACGAAGATTTAATTTTTAACTATTTAGGTGATTTTGACAATAGTTTTTCTAAAGAAACGAAAAACAGTATTGGCTTAGCCTTAGAACCTACGGGGTTAAATATTGCAAAACAAAACGTAAATCCTTATAAGATAGCTGTAGATAGTATTATTGTAGATGGGACTTTATATCTGGATTGGAAATACGATACAAAACGTTACAAAAAAGAAACGATTCAAAAATTAGCCAATGCTTATATAGCTGCATTAGAGGATATTCTTTCTTATAGTAATGACATTTTTAATCAAGGTGGAAATCAAACCAAAGACGAAGATTTTGAAATTATCTCTTTATAAATCATTAAAATGAAAAGTAAAAACATTTATAAAATCATTGAGCTTCTTACAAGTAATGGAATTTCATTATTTGTGAAGGATAATGAACTGAAGGTGATGAAAAGAACAGATAATAAACTATCTGAAGAGCTTTTGTCAATAATCAAATCAAATAAAGAGGAGCTAATCACTTTTTTAAACAGCCAGAAAAACAGCTCGCTTAATAAAGTTAAAACTGTAAGTGATTATGGTTTGCCAACTACTATAACCAATAAAAAACTGAAGGATTTTTTAGAAATGCCTGTACATGAAAGTAAGGTTTCTAATGTGTATCCATTAACACCTTTACAAAAAGGGTTTTTGTTTCACAACTTATATGATGATGATAAATCGGCTTATATATGCCAGTTTCATTGCGATTTAAAAGGAGTAATTTCCAGAGAATCTTTTAACAAAAGCTGGATGTATTTATTACAGCAGCATACGGTTTTAAGAACAGCAGTTTTTGGTCAGGATTTGGATATTCCTGTTCAAACTGTTTATGATCAGGTTCAGCTGCCAATTAATGAGTTGGATTATAGCAGCTTATCAAAAGAAGAATTTCAATTAGCATTTGATAAGTTTTTAAAAGCAGATGAAGAAGCCGGTTTCAATTTAGAAGAAGCTCCGTTGTTTCGAATGACCCTAATTAAGTTTGGAGAAGATGATACCCGTTTTGTATTTACACATCATCATATTATACTAGATGGATGGTCTGTTCAAAACATAATGAGAAATTTCCATTCTATTTATATACAATTAGAAACAAAAGGAGTACTTCCAGAACTAGCCTTAGATGATTTTGGATCACATCTTCGTCATATTTCAAATGTAAATGAGGCTAAAGGTTTATCTTATTGGCAGACCTATCTTTCAGATATTACATTACCAAGTTATATTCCGTTTGTGAAGGATAATACATTGCGCAACAAATTATTTGGCAACAAAAAAATAGAGTTCACAATTAATGGATCGATAAAAGCTTTTACAAAAAAACACCGCATTACCGAAAATACTTTATTGCAGGGAGCTTGGGCTTACTTATTATCGAAATATACAGGAAATGAGACTGTTGCATTTGGTGCAATAATATCAGGAAGAGATTCTAAAGAAGAAGATATAGAAGCAAAAATAGGATTGTACATGAATACAATTCCTGTATGCAGTACCCTGAATAAAGATGCTAAAATAGCAGACTGGTTACAGGAATTACAAAAAGGACATACAATTGCAAGAGAAGAATATGGTGATTTAGCATTAAACGATATCGAATCTCAAAGTAATTTAAAAGGTTCCTTGTTTGATACTTTAATTTCTTTTCAAAATTACCTTGATGAAGAGGATGCACCAAGTATCGATGCTGAGCTAAGAATGCAAAATTTAAAAGGAGATACAAATACAAATTATGCAATTACGTTAGATGTTTATGCTTCTTTAAATAAGCTGAAAATTATATTACAATATAATAATGAACTTATTACAGACGAGAGTATCTTAAATATTAAAGGACATTTTGAAACACTTTTTGAAAGCCTTTTAGATGATATTGAATATATAAAAGAGCTAAACTATTTAACTAAAAAGGAAGAAGAGTTATTAATTGAATTTAATAATACCGAAGCAGATTACGATAAAGAAAAGACCGTTTTAGACTTAATAGCAGAGCAGGTTTTGCTAAATCCAGAAGCAACGGCTCTTGTTTTTGAAGAGGAACATCTTACTTATAAAGAACTTGATTTACGATCAAAACTTTGGGCAGCAAATCTTATCGATTCAGGAGTAAAATCAGGATCTGTTGTTGCACTTAGAATGACAAGATCTGCAGACATGATAACGGCTATTCTTTCGGTTATGAAAGCAGGGGCTTCGTATATGGTAATTGATCAGGGGCTTCCAAACTCTCGTACAATCCATATGATGGAAGAAAGTTCTTGTACAAATATCATTACCAACATTGAGGATCAGCCTGCCGGACTAGAATCTTATAATTGGATAAATACAGCGCAGCTGGAGAAACAAAATGATGAGGTAGAACTGCCTAAAGTAACCACTCATGATTTAGCCTATTTGCTTTATACATCTGGCTCTACGGGCAAGCCTAAAGGCTGTATGATTTCTCATGGTAACTTATTTAATTTTATTTCCTGGGGAAATAACTATTATTTCGAAAATATCGAACAAGGCAATTGGGGATTAATAAGTTCAATGTCATTTGATTTATCTGTAACCGTAATTTTTACAAGCTTAACCAGAGGAAAAAAACTTTATATAGGCAGTGAAAAAAAGAGCATGGATCAATTACTGGAGGAATGTTTAAACAATCCGGAAATTGATACTTTAATGTTAACCCCAACTCACGTTACAATTATAAAAGATCTGGACATTCAAAAAACAAATGTCGAAATCTTCATTTGCGGAGGAGAGGAATTAAAGAAAAGCCATATTGAAATTATAAAAGATCTCAATGAAAGCTGTAAAATTTATAATGAATACGGTCCTACCGAAACCACTGTAGGATGTACTGCAATTGAAGTTTCATTAGAAGATGAAAAAATTTCAATAGGCCGCCCTATCGCCAATACAAAAATATACATTCTCGATGCTAATGTTAAAGCTGTACCAGTAGGTGTAGTGGGTGAAATTTATATAAGCGGACGTGGCGTATCAAAAGGATATATAGGTAATCCATCTTTAACAGCAGAAAAGTTTGTATCGATAAACAATTCGATATGCTACAAAACAGGAGATTTGGCTAAATGGGATTCTCAAGGGAGAATTGAATATGCAGGAAGAATCGACGACCAGGTTAAAATAAGAGGACACCGTATTCAGTTAAAAGAAATTGAATCTGTTCTGGACAGTTTAGAAGAAATTCAGGAATCTACAGTTATTATCAGAGAGGACCATACAAAAAGTAAGCAGCTTGTTGCTTATATCGTTTCCAGTCAGGAAATTAGTAATGCTGCTGTACAAAAATTTCTGGAAACCAAACTGCCTGAGTATATGGTTCCCCGAGTATATGTTCGCTTAGATGCTTTTCCTACAACTACCGCAGGTAAGATTAATAGAAATGCATTGCCAATTCCCGAATTTAGTGACAACTATGCAGCACCTGTAGAAGAATTAGAAAAACAATTGGTTGCGATATGGCAGAAACTTTTAGGCGTAGAAAAAATAGGTATTCATGATAATTTTTATGAACTGGGAGGAGATTCTATTAAAGCCATTCAGCTGGCAAGCCGCAGTAAATCAATTGGCATTCATTTTCAGGTAAAAGACGTATTTAATTACCAGACTATTGCTGAGATTGTACTGCATTTAAAGAGTGCAGATACTGCAATAAAGGAGACAGGACTTTTAGAAGGAGAAGTGCCGTTACATCCCATTCAAAAACTTTTCTTTAAAAGAGGGTACGAAGCAGTTAATCATAGTAATCAATCTGTATTGCTTAAAGTTTCAAAAACAATTACAAACGAAAACCTTGTTTTTGCCCTATCTGAATTGGTAAAACACCACGACGTTTTGCGAATGAATTATTATAAAAAGGAAGGCTCAATATACCCTTTGCAAAAATATGAATCCTATATTCCAAAATTGCACATAGAGCAGGTATATTCTTTAAAAGATATTCCTGAAATAGGTACAAAATACCAGGCTGATCTGGATATTTTTAAAGGCGATTTGGCTCGTTTTGTATTGTTTGAAACATCGCACGAAGAAAAAGAGAATCGTTTGTTTATTGCAATACATCATTTGGCAGTAGATGGAGTTTCGTGGAGAATCTTAACAGAAGATCTTATAAATCTTATCGAGAACCATTCATCTGGAAACAAACTGTCTTTACCAGAAAAAGCAACTTCATACCGTCAATGGGTAGAACAGCTTAATAGTTATGCAAGTACAGCTAACCTTGAAAGCGAATATATCTATTGGAAAGAAGCTTTATCTAATTATTCTCCGCTGCCGGTAGATACATCTTACGACAAACAAATCACTTATAACGAGACTGAAAATATCAGAATCTCTTTAGAACCTGCTTTAACTCATTTGCTTGTACATGAAATGCATACTATGTACGGAACAGAGATTAATGATATTTTAATAAGTGCCTTAACAATAGCATTATCAGAATGGATAGATGCCCCTAAAGTAGTTATTGCTCTAGAAGGACACGGTAGAGAAGAATTATTCGAAGATGTAGATATTAATAGAACAACAGGCTGGTTTACCAGTGTTTACCCTGTTTGCTTAGACTTAAGAGAAGTAGATGATATAGGTATTTTAATCGCAGACACAAAGGATATGCTAAGAGGTGTTCCTAACAAAGGAATTGGATATAATATATTGCAATTTGAATCGAAATCTGAAAAAATTAAATCCGACTTATCAATATTCTATGAGGATTTAACTTTTAACTATCTGGGAAGTTTTACAAATGTTCTGGATGCAAAAAAGGACAGCAAGGTTGATTTAGCTTCTGAATCTACAGGATTAAATGTAGCGAAACAAAACGCAAACCCGCATAAAATTTCTATAGACAGTATCATTATAGACGGAAGCTTACAAGTAGATTGGAACTATGATGCAAAACGTTACAAAAAAGAGACTGTTCAAAAATTAGCCAATGCATATATAGCTGCATTAGAGGATATTCTCTCGCATAGCAATCAATTTATTAATCAGGAAGAAGATGAAGTCGAAGAGGATGATTATCAAATCTCCATCTTATAAATCGTAATTTATTTAAGTCAAATTTATTTAAAGAAGTATAAAATGAAAACTAAAAATATTCCCGAAATAATTGAACTTTTAAAAAGTGACGACATTACTTTGTTTGTAAAAGATAGTCAGCTGGGCATTAAAAGTAAAAAAACGACCAAATTGCCTGAAGAGATTTTATCAATGATTAAATCAAATAAAGAGGAATTAATTACTTTTTTAAACAGTCAAAAAAGCAATTCACTTAATAAAATTAAAACAGTAAGTGATTATGGTTTACCAACTACAATAACAAATAAAAGGCTAAAGGATTTTTTAGAATTGCCGGTACATCAAAGTAAGGTTGCTAATATATATCCATTAACACCTTTACAAAAAGGATTTTTGTTTCACAATTTATACGATGATAATAAAGCAGCCTATATATGCCAGTTTCACTGTGATTTAAAAGGAGTAATTTCCAGAGCATCTTTTGATAAAACCTGGAACTATTTATTACAGCAGCACACGGTTTTAAGAACAGCCGTTTTTGGTCAGGATTTGGATATTCCGGTTCAAACGGTTTATGATAACGTAAAACTGCCAATCAATGAACTTGATTATAGTAAATTATCAGCAGCAGAATTTCAATCGGCATTTGATACGTTTTTAACGGCAGATAAAGAAGCGGGTTTTAATTTTGAAGAAGCTCCGTTATTTCGAATGACTTTGATTAAACTAGGAGAAGACCATACCCGTTTTGTATTTACACATCATCACATTATACTCGACGGATGGTCAGTACAAAACATAATGAAAAATTTCCATGCGGCTTATATACAATTGGAAACAAAAGGAACACTTCCAGAATTGGCTTTAGATGATTTTGGATCACATCTTCGTCATATTTCAAGTGTAAATGAGGCCAAAGGGTTGTCATATTGGCAAAGCTATCTCTCAGATCTTACCTTACCAAGTTATATTCCGTTTGTCAATGATAATACACTGCGAAACAAACTATTTGGCAACAAAAAGATAGAATTCACGGTTAGCGGATCAATAAAAACTTTTACAAAAAAACACCGCATTACCGAAAATACCTTATTGCAGGGAGCATGGGCTTATTTATTGTCAAAATATACAGGAAATGAAACTGTTGTTTTTGGGGCAACTGTTTTAGGGAGAGATTCGAAAGAAGAAAATATAGAAACAAAAATAGGATTGTATATCAATACAATTCCAGTATGCAGTACCCTAAAGAGGGATATTAAAATATCAGACTGGTTACAGGAATTACAAAAAGAACATACAATAGGAAGGGAAGAGTATGGACATTTAGCTCTAAGTGATATTGAAACTCAAAGTAATTTAAGAGGATCATTATTTGACACCATAATTTCTTTTCAAAATTATCCGGAAGCAGCTTCTCAATCAGAATTTAAAGAAAAACTGCAGGTAGAGAATATAGAAGGAATCGAAAGTACCAATTATACCATTTCATTAATTGTTTATTCATCCTTAGATAAACTAAATATCACGCTGAAATATAACAATGAATTTGTTTCAGATGAGATGATACTTAAAATTAAAGGACACTTAGAAGTAGTACTGGAAAGCTTTTTAAGGGATGTTGAACAGGTAAAAGACCTAAATTATCTTACCAAAGACGAAGAAAAACAATTAGTAGCTGGATTTAATAATACAAAAAGAGAGTATGTTAAAGATCAGTCAATTATTGATGTTTTTTCGCAGCAAGCACAACTTCATCCAGAGCGTACAGCCTTAGTTTTTGGATCAAAAGAAATAACGTATAAAGAGTTAGACATGCGTTCTAACCAAGTAGCTCAATATTTAGTTTCACAAGGAGTAATTCCCGGCAATATTGTAGGTTTATTGTTTGATCGTTCCTGGGAAATGATCGTTGGAATTATAGGGGTTTTAAAAGTAGGGGCCGGTTACTTACCACTAGATCCTAATTTGCCTGAAAAGCGTATTGAATATATGCTGGATCAAAGCAGAGCAACATTTTTATTATCTCAGCAGCAGTATCTGGACGAATATGCGGCATATCTTCCGGTTCAGGCTATGGATTCTCCAAAAATTAGTTCTCAAATAACTTCAAATGTAGCGGTTAAAACATTAGCCACAGATTTGGCCTATTGTATTTTCACTTCGGGTTCAACAGGAAAACCAAAAGGAGTGATGATGAATCACGGCAGCGTAATTAATTTGGTAAATGGTCTAAATGAGCTTGTTTACCAGCCTTATGAAGATAAAGTTTTACGTGTAGCCTTATTAGCCTCATATGTATTTGATGCTTCTGTACAGCAAATATTCGGATCTTTATTACAAGGGCACAGCCTATATATTTTAGATGATGAAAGCAGAAAAGACGGTGTTAAATTATTGTCTTTTTATAATGAAAACAGCATTGATTTATCAGACGGTACACCAACGCACCTTCGTTTATTAGTAAACGCTTTAGAGAAAAATGCTGCCTTGAATAGCTTGTCAAGCTGGATATTAGCAGGAGAGGTTTTATCTAAGGATTTAGTAAATACATTTCACTTAAAATTAGGCTTAAAGACACAATTATATAATTTTTATGGTCCTACAGAAACTTGTGTAGATTCGACATCATATAAAGTTGATCCTAAAAAATTAGATCAATATACCACCATTCCAATTGGTAAACCAATGCCAAACGAACGCGTTTACGTGACAGATAATCATGGCAGCCTGGTACCGCAGGGAATAATTGGAGAACTGTGTATAGCCGGTAGTGGGTTAGCCCAAAGATATATTGGAGATCAGTCACTTACTTCAGAGAAATTTAATTCAGAATGGATTCCTTGGGAAGACAGGGTTTACAAAACAGGAGATTTAGTAAAATGGATGCCAGACGGTAACCTGGAATATCACGGACGTAAAGATGATCAATTTAAAATAAGAGGATATAGAATAGAACCTACAGAAATTGAACAATATTTAACGGCTCATCCAAAAATTGAAAACTCAATTATTGTCGTTCAGGAATTTGAAAACGAGAAAACTTTAATTGCTTATTATCAGGCAAAATCTAAAATAAGTACTTCTGATATAAGAGGATATCTTGCTGCTTATCTGCCAGATTATATGATTCCGTCTTTTTACATGCATATTGAGAACTTTCTTTTTACTAGCAATGGAAAAATAGATCGTAAGAGCCTGCCGTCATATGAAATCAGTCCGGAAAAAGAGATTGCTCTTCCAACTAATGAAACAGAACAAAAACTTATAGCCATATATTCAGAGGTCCTTAAGGTCGACAGTAGTATTATTGGGGTTAATAGTAATTTTTTCGATCTGGGCGGACATTCACTAACCATGATGTTCTTAAATAATAAAATTGAGAAAGCCTTTAATTTAAAAATTCCATTAAAGGAAATGATGAGGTATTCAACAGTAGCTGATTTAAGCAAATTTATGCTGAAATCTACTGCATCTAATCACTCAGATATACAACCAGCAGAAAAGCAGGAGTATTATCCTTTGTCTTCATCACAAAAAAGAATGTACTTTTTGCATGAATACAACACAGGTTCCTTAGCCTACAATCTTCCGGCTGTTGTTACTTTAAACGGGATTTTGAAGAAAGAAAAACTGGAAGCTGCTTTTCAAAAATTAATTCAGCGTCACAATAATCTCCGAACTTCATTTGAATTTCTGGACGGAAACCCAATACAAAGAATTTTAACTAAGGTTGATTTTGTAATAACAGATCTTGCCAAAGAAGAAGATATAAATAAAGCAATTAAAAACTTTATCAGGCCTTTTGATTTGCATGAGGCACCACTTTGGCGTGTTGGAATTATGTCTGTATCAGATCAGGAACATATTATGGTAATTGATACGCATCATATTATTTCTGATGAAGTTACCAATGGTTTATTGTTAAGAGATTTGATATCCTTATACAAAGGAGAAACACTTCCTGAACTTCAAATACAATATCAGGATTATGTTATCTGGAATTTAAAAGAGAACCAGCAAAAAGAAATTTTAAAACAAAAAGAATATTGGCTTAATCAATTTATAGATGAAGTCCCTGCATTGCAATTGCCTTATGATCATGCAAGACCAAAACAACAAAGTGAATATGGTGACAAGTACGCTTTTAATTTAAGTAAAAATCAAATTGAGCAACTAAAGAAAATAGCCCGTGCAGAAGGAGTAACCATGTACAGTCTTATTCTGGCAGTTTACAATGTATTCCTTAGTAAGTTATCAAACCAGAATGATATCGTAGTAGGTACGCCGGTTGCCGGCCGCAGACATGCAGATTTAGAGAAAATTGCAGGTATTTTTATCAATACACTTCCTATCAGGAATCACGTTGATGGATCACAAAGCTTTACAGCATTTCTGCATCAGGTACAAGAAGTCAATTCAACGGCATTTGAAAATCAGTTATATCCGTATGATGAGTTAATTGATGCTTTAGATTTAGAAAGAAATGGAAATAGAAGCCCATTATTTGATGTGTTTTTAAATTATGAATTTGAAAATGAAAAACTAGATTTAAAGGATTCAGAACTTAAAATTGGCAGCATAGATATACCTTATCCAATTGCAAAATTTGACCTGCACTTATCAGTATTAGAAACAGAAGAAAATCTCAACCTGAGCCTGGCTTACAGTAAAGATCTATTTGAATCAGCCAGTGCAGAACGTTTCGCTTTTTATTTTGTTCGTATTGTCGATACCATAATAAATAATAAAAACGAACTGCTAAAGGATATTTCTATTCTGTCTGCAAAAGAGCAAAATCAGCTGTTAGTTGAATTTAACGATTCAGCACAAGATTATGAGATAGACAAAACAGTTTTGGATTTGTTTTCAGAACAGGTTTTACTCCATCCAAACGAGCAGGCACTTATTTTTGAAGATAATCATATTACATATAAGGAATTAGATTCAAGATCTAGTATTTGGGCTGCTAACTTACTTGATATGGGTATTAAACCAGGATCTGTAGTGGCGCTTAGAATGACCAGATCTATAGAAATGATAACCACACTTCTTGCCATAATGAAAGCAGGTGCTGCTTATATGATAATAGACTCCAATTTACCGGGTTCTCGTGCAGCGCACATGATGGAAGAAAGTACTGCTTTCCTTATCATTACAAATATAGAGCAGCAAATAGAAGGTTTAGAAGCTTATAATTTCTTGTTAGTAGAAGACTTAGACAATCATGAAATTGAAAACGAAACCATTAAACTCCCTGAAGTAAGTACAGAAAACCTGGCTTATCTGCTTTACACATCAGGTTCTACAGGCAGGCCAAAAGGATGTATGATTTCGCATGCCAATCTATTTAATTATATCGTTTGGAGTAACAATTTTTACTTTAAGAATAATGCCGAAGGCAATTGGGGAATCACCAGTTCTATGTCATTTGATTTGTCTGTAACGGCAGTTTTTACCAGTCTGACCAGAGGAAAAAAACTCTTTATAGGAAATGAAAAAGAAAATGTGGATCAGCTTTTAGAAGATTGCTTTAACAATCCTGAAATAGATACTATAAAGCTTACACCAACACACATTGCACTTTTAAAAGATCTCGATATTCAAGATACAAATGTGACTATAGTTATTTGCGGAGGTGAGCAGCTAAAGAAAAGCCATATAAAAATTCTGAAAGATTTAAATACAAATATCAGGGTTTACAATGAATATGGACCAACTGAAACTACAGTAGGATGTACATCGGCTGAGGTTTCAATAACTGACGAACCTATAACGGTAGGTTACCCTATTGCAAACACAAAAATCTACGTTTTGGATGCTGATAAAAAAACAGTGCCAATTGGGGTAATAGGAGAATTATTCATTGGAGGTTCAGGTGTGTCAAAAGGCTACATGGGCAATCCGGTTTTAACAGCAGAAAGATTTGTGTCAATAGAAAACAAAACATGTTATAAAACAGGAGATTTAGCCCGATGGGATGTAGAAGGAAGAATTGAATATATAGGAAGAATTGATGATCAGATAAAAATAAGAGGATATAGAATAGAACCCGGAGAAATAGAATTGGTTTTAGAAAATCTTCCGTTCATAGAGCAGGCTTTTGTAACAGTTAAAGGAATAGATGAAAATAAACAACTGTATGCCTACATAAAAGGAAATAAGGAAATAGAAGCAGTAGTAATAAAAGAAATCCTTAAAGACATTCTTCCTAACTATATGATTCCGTCCTCATTTATTTGGTTAGATGAGTTTCCTTACACTGTAAATGGAAAAATAGACCATAAAGCACTTTTAAATAATGAGGAAAAGATAACAGTGGCCTATGTAAAACCATCCAATTATGTGGAAGAAAAATTAGTAAAAATATGGTCCGGAATTCTTGATTTAGAAGAAGACGAGATAAGTGTAGAATCTAATTTTATAACACTCGGAGGTCATTCGTTAAATGTAATTCAAATGGCCAATACGATCAATAAAGAATTTGGGGTTCAAATAAAACTAGATGATATTTTCAATGGAAAAACCATTCGGGAATTATCAGAATTAATAGGAATGAAAGCTTGGCTGGAAACCGAAAGTGACCAAAAAAGTACACGTAAAGAAATTGTATTATAAATCGAAGACAAAAAAAACATGGAAGAATTATTTTTAAAACTAAAAAATCTGGATGTTCATTTAAGTGTTGAAGATGGTAACTTAAAATTAAGTGTACCTGATGACTTTGAAGAAAACGACTTAATTGATGAAATCAAAAAAAATAAAATTGAATTAATTGATTACATCTATGAAAGCAGAACAAAGAATATAAACTCTTTAGAAATTCCAAAGAAAAAAAATGCTGTTTCTACAAAATTAACGCCGCCTCAGGCTCGTTTATACGTGCTGCAAGGTCTGGCAAAAGATTCTAATGTATACAACATTCCTTTTGCTTCAGAATTGATAGGAGCAGTAGATGTTTTGCAATTACAAAAGGCTTTTATTGAATTAATTCAAAGACATGAAAGTTTACGAACCTCTTTTTTACTCGATAATAATTACGAGCCAATACAAAAGGTACTGGAAAAATTCGATTTTGAATTAGAACATATTAAATCTGACGAGAAAGGATTAAAAGAAATTGTCGAAAATTTTTCATTTTCTTTTAATCTGGAGAAAGCACCATTAGTTAGGGCAAAGCTGGTAGAACTTCAGGCAGATAGATTTATTTTATTAATGGATGTACATCATATTATTTTTGATGGGATTTCATTACAGGTATTTTTGCGTGATCTGGTTTCACTTTACAGTAAACAAGAATTGCCAGAACTTACATTACAATACAAAGATTATGCAGACTGGTATTTTAGCGAAGATTATCAAAAGAACCTTTCTTTGCAAAAAGCATTCTGGCTTAAGGAATTAAATGGATTTAAAAACACGGCTATTCTACCTGCCGATTTTAAAAAATCAAACAAAATTTCGTTTGAAGGAGCCTACGCAAATTTCATCATTAAAGGAAAAAGAAGAAAAGCGCTGGAAGAACTTGCTAAAAAATCTGAAGCTTCTTTGTTTAGTGTACTTACTTCTTTGTACAGCATCTTGCAAGCCAAATTAACAGGCATTGATGATTTAGCAATTGGTACTCCGGTAGCAGGAAGACGTCATTGGAGTTTAGAGAACATGATTGGTATGTTTGTCAATACACTGGCCATAAGAATCAACTTTAAAAATGAAATCAGCTTTAATGATTATTTAAAAGAAGTTAGCTCAAAGATTATTCATTGTTTTGATAATCAGGAATATCCATTTGAAGCATTATTAGATGATTTAGGTTCAAGACAAAGCAATGAAATGAACCCATTTTTTAATACACTTATCACATTAGATAATTTTGAGCAGACAGTAGTTGCTATAAATGATTTAGAGATAAAACCTTTTGAGATAAATAAATCAACTTCAAAGTTTGATTTAATCATGCATTTTAGCGAGAAAGAAAATGAACTTGCCTGCACATTTGAATATAGTACTCAATTATTTAAGAAGGAAACTATTGAAAGATTCTTCGATTATTTTATCAATATATTAGATCAGGTTGCAGAAAATGAGTCTGTTATTCTGGATAAAATAACACTTCTGGATCAAGAGTCGAGCAATGAATTATTACAGCTAAATGATTTTACAGATGTAGTGTACGACCAAAACCTGACTATAATAGATCTATTTGAAGAACAAGTTGTTAAAAGTCAGGATAATACGGCTTTAGTTTTAGGCAACGAGACTTTATCATACAAAGAACTAAATGAAAGAGCTAATCAGGTAGCAAGATTACTAAGAGCCAAAGGATTAGAACGAGAAGGCGTGGTTGGAATATTGATGGAGAAAAGTTTTGAGGTTATTATAGGAATGCTTGGTATTCTTAAAGCCGGTGGAGTTTATGTGCCAATTGATGTCAATTATCCGCAAAATCGTATCGATTACATTGTTGAAAACAGTGGCCTTAAAATGATCCTTACAATCCCGGAATTTGAAAACATTGTTGATAAAAAAGACGTATCTAATATATTTATCTCTGAAGCAGATCAAATTAAAGACACATCAAATCTGGATATTGTAAATTCTCCTAATGATATGTGTTACATCATATATACATCAGGAACAACCGGAGTTCCAAAAGGAGTTATGGTAGAACATAGAAATGTGGTACGTCTACTTTTTAATAAAGGATTCCAATTTGATTTTACTGACAAAGATGTATGGACAATGTTCCATAGCCATTGTTTTGATTTTAGTGTTTGGGAAATGTACGGGCCATTACTTTACGGTGGAGTTTTAATTATCATTACTACTCTGGAAGCACGAGATCCTTCAAGGTTTGTAAAAATAATGGAAGACAATAAAGTGACCGTTTTAAATCAAACCCCAACTTCATTCTATAATTTAATTAGAGAAAGCATTGAGAAAAACGCAAATCTTAAAGCCCTGCGCTATGTGGTTTTTGGAGGAGAAGCATTAACACCATCCAAATTAAATCATTGGAGAGATTTATATCCAAATACAAAATTGATCAATATGTACGGTATTACAGAAGTAACGGTGCATATGACTTATAAAGAAATTGGAGACGCAGAAATACAGCACAGTATAAGTAACATTGGAAAAGCCTTACCAACCGGATCTATTTATTTATTAGACAACAACATGAAACCGGTACCAGTAGGGGTTATTGGTGAAATCTACGTTGGGGGCGAGGGAGTTGCACGTGGGTATATGAATAATAAGGAACTAACAGATTCAAGATTTATAAAAAATCCTTTTAAAGAAGGGGACCGATTATATCGATCTGGTGATTTGGCTGTATTACTGGAAAATGGAGACTTAGAATATAAAAGACGTTCTGATAATCAAATACAATTAAAAGGATTTAGAATTGAATTAAAAGAAATAGAGCATCATTTATACCAGCACAAACTAATCGACAATGCAGTTGTGATTATGAGAGTGTCTAAAAAAGATGAACCTTATTTATGTGCGTATTACGTAGGTAAAGAAGAACTAGATATAAATAATTTAAGATCTTATTTAGAAGAACTTCTTCCTCATTATATGATCCCGTCATTTTATGTTAAGATTGAGGAGATGCCATTTACTTCCAATAATAAAATCGATATCGCCAAATTACCAGAACCTAAAATTGGGTTTGTAGGCAATTACATAGCTCCTACTAATGAGGAAGAACAAATCATGTGTGAGATTTGGGCAAAATATATGGATATAGAGCAAGTAGGGATAATGGATAATTTCTTTAGTCTGGGAGGAGATTCGTTGAGAGCCATTGCATTAATATCGACTATAAACGAAAAGTTATCAGCATCATTAATGATTGCAGACTTGTATTCTTTCCCTACAATTAAGGAACTTGTAGTAGCCTTAAAGTCTAATAAAGGTGAAGAACAAGCATTCTTAAAGAAAGAAGCAGTAAAAGAACTTAAGTTATTTCAGGAAACATACAGAGCAGAAAACGAATTTTTAGATAACTATGAAGAGGTATATCCTATGAATGGTATCGAGAAAGGAATGGTTTATTATTCTTTATTAGGTAATACAGATAGTATCCATAACATTATGTATCACGAACAAAATATGTATGACGTGCCATTTGAAAATTTCGATTTTGAAATTTTCAAAACCACACTGAATATGATGATTAAAAAACACAGTGAGTTAAGAAAGATATACGATCTAAAAAACTTAACGCACATCATATTGAAAGAAATTGAACCCGATGTTCATTTTATAGATATATGCCATTTAAGTAAAGCAGAGCAGGATAAATTTATAGAAGATAAATTAGAAGAAGAAAAACTTAGAACAACAGAATTGTCACTATCCTTAATATGGAGAATGCACATTATTAAAGTACGTGAAGGGTTTCAATATCTTTTATTTGATTTTAATCATTCCTTATTTGATGGATGGAGTCTGGCTTCTTTTTTAACAGAACTAAACAATACCGCAATAGCACTTAAAAAAGATCAAAATTACCTTCCAAAGCAAATAGTAGGTAGTTATAAAGATCAGATACTTGGCGAATTGGCTGCAATTAATAGTGAATCCAGTAAAAACTACTGGCAGAAAGAGTTATCCGGCTACAATCGTTTTGAATTATTCCCAACCGGTAAACCCCATGTATTTATTACTGATGACCATGATTTTGGAAGAGAATATAGAAAAAAACTAGAAGCAGCAGCAAGTAAATTCAATACAAGCTTTAAACACTTATGCTTTTCGGCAATTATCTATGCTCTAAGAAGAATAAATTTTGAAAATGACATAACTATGGGAGTTGTGACCAATATTCGACCATTAATTCCAGATGGAGAATATCTTTTGGGTTGTTTCTTAAATACAGTTCCGCTTAGAGTTCAAATACCTGAAAATTTATCTTGGGGAGAGTATGTAAACTTTATTGAACAAAAATTCACAGAATTAAAGTATCATGAGCGAGTACCTTTTTATAAAATATTAGAATTTATTGATGAGAAAACATTCAATGCAAATCCAATCTTTGACGTTAAGTTAAATTATATAGATTTTAGAGTATACAATGATTTTCAAGGATATGACGAAAATTATTTTGGACCATCAAATGCGAGAACCAGTTATTTAAATGAAAATACACTGCTTAACCTTCATATCATTGCTAATAATGACGATTTTATTTTCCGTATAGTTTATTCTACTTCTTTTTTCGAAGCAGAACAGTCTAGTAAACTATCTTCTTATTTTAAAAGTACGCTGGATCAAATATTAAATGATGCAGATAAGAAGCTGGATGATACTTGTGTTTTAAATGAAGAAGAGCAAAACGTAATTACAGAAGAATTTAATAACACTGAGTTTAGCTTTCCTCAAAACGAAACAATTTTAGATTTGTTTAAAGAGCAGGTAAAATCAGCACCAGATAATATTGCTGCTGTAATTGATGATAAAGCTATTTCCTATAGTGAGCTGGAAAGTTTATCAAACCAGTTATCTCATAAGCTGATTCAGATTGGGGTAAATTCAGAAACTCTTGTTCCTATATCTTTAGATCGTTCATTAGAAATGATAATAGGAATTTTAGCTATTCTAAAAGCAGGAGGAGCCTATGTTCCTATAGATCCTACATATCCGCAAAATAGAATTGATTATATTTTAGAAGATATTCAATCTTCATTTATTTTAACCGAGTCCAAATATGAAAACAGCTTTGATATACCAAAACTAATCTTAGATGATAAAGCCATTTATGATAAACAATTAAAATCAGCTCCCGAAGTTAAAATAAGCGAAACTTCTTTAGCCTATGTTATTTACACATCAGGAACTAGCGGTAAACCTAAAGGAGTAATGAATTCGCATGAAGGTATCTATAATAGATTGGCCTGGATGCGCGATCATTTTAATGTAACATCTAAAGACAATATTTTACAAAAAACGAATTTTTGCTTTGATGTATCAGTTTGGGAATTAATACTTCCTTTAATTACCGGAGCAAAATTAGTATTTGCAAAACCAGAAGGTCATAAAGAAACCACTTATCTCGAGGAGATCTTAGATAAAGAGAATATTACATTAATGCATTTTGTACCCTCAATGTTATCTGCATTTTTAATAAATCTGGAAAACTTTAATGGAGGCCAGTTGAGAAGTGTAATTTGCAGTGGAGAAGAACTAAAAGCTGCGACATTAAAAGATTTTCAAACCAGACTTCCGGGTGTTAGTATTTATAACTTGTACGGTCCAACCGAAGCAGCAATTGATGTTACTGCGATAGATTTAACCAATCAAAAAGAAGGTAAAGTTTCAATAGGTAAGCCTATAGCAAATACACAGCTTTATATTGTAGATAGTGAATGTAAAATTCAGTCAGTAGGTGTAAAAGGCGAATTGCTTATTGGAGGTATACAAGTAGCGAAAGGATATCTTAACAAACCAGAATTAACGTCTCAAAAATTTATAAATAATCCATTTAACAAAAAGGACAAATATAAATTATATAAGACCGGTGATATGGCCAGATGGCTTCCTGATGGAAATATTGAGTACTTAGGCAGAATTGACGGTCAGATTAAATTGAGAGGAAACCGAATAGAATTAGGAGAAATAGAAAGTTATTTAATTGATTATCCGGAAATTCTAGCAGGTGCAGTTGATTATAGAAAATACAATAATGACTATTGTATTGTAGCGTACTATGTTGCTGAAAATAACGAAAAATTAGAACTGGAACAGCTGAAAAATTACTTAGCAAAGTCTTTACCGGCTTATATGATTCCATCTTATTTTGTCAAGTTAAATGAACTTCCAATAACCTCAAACGGGAAATTGAACAGATCTGCTTTACCTGATCCTGAGATATTAAGCGCAGAAACATATGTAAAACCATCTAACGAAACCGAAGAAAAGTTAGTAGAGATATGGTCTGAAATTTTAAGTATTGAAAAAGAAAAAATAGGCGTAGAAACTAACTTTTTTGACATAGGAGGTCATTCGTTAAAAGTAATTACCCTTGTTAATACAATCTTTAAAGTTTTTGCTGTTGATGTAGCCTTAAGTCAGGTTTTTGAAAAACAAACAGTTAAAGGCATATCAGATTACATTATTACGGTTAAACAAATGGAATCGGACACAGAAAAAAATCAGCAAAAAATCAAATTATTCATATGAAAATAGATGAGTATATTTCTCATTTGAGAGACGAAAATATCATTATTACTGTGAAAGAAGATAAAATTGCAGTAGAAGATCCAAATGATGTTTTAACTTCTCAAATAATTGACGAGCTTAAGTCTAAAAGATTAGAAATTTTAGACTTTTTCGGCTCGATTAAAACTAAAAAAGAATCATTTATACCTATTTCTAAAGCTCCTGTAAGCAATTATTATCCATTGTCTTCGGCACAACAGCGTATGTATTTTTTGTACGAATTTGATAAAAGAGGAACAACATATAATATGCCAATGTTTTTAAAGCTGGAAGGGAATATTGATTTCTGTCAACTGGAAAAAACATTTAAAAAGTTAGTAGATCGTCATGAGAGCTTACGAACAATATTTGAATTGCAAGACGGCAGTCCTGTTCAGCGATTAGCTCATGATGTTTCATTTTCGATTGAATATGCAGCAAATGATAATTTAACAACAGAATCTGTAATAAAAGATTTTATACGCCCATTTGACCTTTCAAAACAATTACCGATAAGAGTAATAGTAATTAAAGAGGCAGAAGACACCTGTATTTTAGGTATCGATTTGCATCATATTGTAAGTGATGGAAGAACCATGGAGATTTTGACGCATGATTTTTGGTCATTGTATAGTGGAGAAGCCTTAAACGTTTTGCCTATTCAATATAAAGATTATGCTGTATGGCAGCAGAGCAAAGTGCACCAAACTTTGGTTTCCAGCCACAAATCTTATTGGTTAGACACTTTTGCAGGCGATTTTTTCTCTTTGGAATTACCTGTAGACTATTCCAGATCATTAGAACAAAGTGATCGGGGAGATACTCATTCTATACATTTTAATAAATCACAAAGCGATAAGTTACGTGCTTTTATAAGCGCTGAAGGAATCACTACTTACACCTTTTTTTTAGCGATTTATAACATTTTGCTTAGCAGGCTGTCAAACCAGGATGATGTTATAGTTGGGACTTCTACTCTTGGCCGTCATCATTCCGATTTGGAAGAAATAGCAGGAATGTTTGTAAATACACTTGCTTTGCGCAATCGTGTTGATTCTGATAAGAGATTTAGTGATTTCTTATTTTCGGTACAAGAATCCGCGATGAGAGCTTTTGACCATCACACATTTCAATATGAAGAACTAGTTGAAACATTAGACATACCCCGTACTGCTGGCCGTAATCCTTTGTTTGATGTATTCTTCTCCTATCGTCAGGAAATGGAAGGATTAAAGCTTAGTAATTCCAATATTAAAATAGAGCACTATAATGCATCTCCTAAAATTACGGCCAAGTTTGACCTTAATTTAGCAGTATTGGATTCTGAAGAAATTAGCTTGTCATTTACCTATCGAACAGATTTGTTTAAGCAATCAAGTATCAGTCGTTTTTCAGATTATATGATTCGAATTGTCGAAACAGTTCTCGAAAATCCGAATCAACTAATAAAGAATATTGAGATATTATCGAAGAAAGAGAAATCACAATTACTGGTTGACTTTAATAATACAGCTGTAGATTATGATTTAGAAGAGACTGTATTAGATATGTTTGTGGCTCAATCCTTAAAAACACCCTATGCAGAAGCTATTGTATTTGGAGAGGAACGTCTTACTTATCATGATTTAAATACCCATTCTGATCGTTGGGCATCAAACCTTATTGAATCAGGAATAATTTCCGGTTCAATAGTAGGTTTAATAATGTCAAGATCAACAGAAATGGTTACAGCAATCCTGGCAGTAATGAAAGCAGGAGCAGCATATCTGCCTATCGATCCGGAGCAGCCTTTATCCCGCACACTTCATATTTTAAAAGAAAGCGGAAGTAGTTTTGTTATTGGAAATCTAGAGGTTGTTCCTGACGAGCTGAAACAATCTTACCTTTATTTAGGAACAGAAAAATTGGATAAAACTGTACTAAATAGAGCTCAGCAAACTACATTTTCTTCTCCGGATGATTTGGCATATGTTATTTATACATCTGGATCTACCGGACAGCCAAAAGGGGTAATGACACAACACAAAAATGTATCAAATTTCATTAATCATGAACGTAATTTTTTAAATATAGATGCCTCTGACAGTATATTACAATTCTCTCCCTATTACTTTGATGCATCTGTTAAACAAATTTGGCTGGCTTTAACAACTGGAGCAAAACTGGTTTTAGTGCATAAAAACACATTGAGTGACAGAAAACAATTGATAAACTATCTGGAAAAAGAAAGCGTCACGATGCTAAATGTAACACCTTCTTTTTTAAACGGTTTAGACATTCCAAAATTATTTAACCTTAAACGAATTGTTGCCTCCGGAGAAGAATGTAAAGTGAATTTAGCAGAGAAATATTATAAAGAGTATGATTTTTATAATGAATATGGGCCAACAGAAACGACCGTTATCACTATTTCCGGTAAAGTGACTCAGGAAATGATTAACAGGAAAAACATAGCTATTGGCCGACCAATAGCAAATGCAAAAGCGTTCATTTTAGATACTAACCTAAATTTAGTTCCAATAGGATTTACCGGTCAGCTTTATATAGCTGGTAAAGGCTTGTCTAAGGGATACTTAAATCGTTCTGAATTGACAGAAAGCCAATTCATAAATAACCCATTTGGCGAAGGAAAAGTTTATAAAACAGGAGATTTAGCAAGATGGCTTCCTGATGGTACAATAGAATTTTTAGGAAGATTAGATGATCAGATAAAGCTTAATGGCGTCAGAATAGAATTAGGTGAAATCGAAAGCCAGTTAAATACATTTAAAGGCATTAAAGACGCTGTTGTTAGTCTTCGCGAAATCCAAAATAATAAATTTTTGATAGCATATTATGTCTCTGATGATGTTATATCTCCTTCTGAATTAAGAAGCCACTTGATAGATCAAATGCCATTCAGTATGATACCAAGCTATTATATGCAGCTGGATAAACTGCCATTAAGCCCGACAGGCAAACTGGATCGTAGATCACTGCCCGACCCAAAAAAGAAAGAATGGATTTATAAAGCGCCTTCAAATGAAATAGAAAAACAATTGGTATCAATTTGGTCAGAGCTATTACAGCTGGAAATAGAAAAAATTAATGTTGATGATGGATTTTTTGAATTGGGAGGCAATTCTTTAAAGGCAATTTCACTTGTAAATACGATCTCTAAAACATTGTCTGTAAAAATTACCCTGAAAGAAATTTTTATAAAACAAACCATAAGAGAAATTGCTGATTACATCGTGACGGTTAATCAGATAAAAAATATTAAAGCAGATATTAATGGAGAAGTAAAACTTGTACTATGACAACAGACGAATACATTACTTATTTAAGAAGCCTAAATATTATAGTTACTTCACAAGAAAATAAAATTGCGGTTGAGGATCCAAATGATGCTTTAACTTCTGAAATAATTGAAGAACTAAAAGTTAGAAAAACAGATATTTTAGAGTTTTTTAATTTGATAAAAAGTAAAAAAGAACTTTTTATTGGTATATCCAAAGCTCCTGAGAGCGCTTATTATCCATTATCATCAGCGCAGAAGCGCATGTATTTTCTATACGAGTTTGACAAAAAGAGCACTGCTTACAATGTACCTGTTTTTTTCAGGATTGGCAGACCGCTTGATGTTTCCCGTTTAGAAACCGCCTTTGCAAAATTGGTTTCACGCCATCAAAGTCTTCGTACCGTATTTGAAATAGTGGATGGCGTTCCTGTACAGCGTATATTAAATGATAATTCTTTTAAAATGGAACATTACAGCGGGAATGTTTCAGAGATCAATACCTACATCAATACCTTTGTCCGTCCCTTTAATCTGTCTGCAGAGTTTCCAATCCGCATCTCGCTGATGGAAGTTACAGGAGAAGATTACCTTTTAATGTTAGACATGCACCATATTGTCAATGACGGTGTTTCGCATGACATTTTAATGCGTGAATTCTGGGCATTGTACAAAGGCCTGCAGTTAGATGAACTGCGCATTCAATATACAGATTATGCCGTATGGCAGCAGAGCGATTCGCATCAGTCTTTAGTATCGGCCCATAAATCGTACTGGCTTGATCTTTATTCAAAAGAGATCAGTGCTTTAGACCTGCCATTGGATTATCCGCGCCCGCTTTATAAAGGCGGTCAGGGCAATAGCCATTCGCTGCATCTTAATAAACAGCAGAGTGCGAGACTACGCAGTCTGGCAGCTTCAAGCGGTGTAACGGTTTACACCTTGTTTCTGGCTGTTTATAATGTACTGCTCAGCAAGGTCTGCAATCAGGATGATATTATTGTAGGAACTCCCACAGCCGGACGCCACCATGCTGATCTTGAAGGTATAGTGGGTATGTTTGTCAACACACTTGCGCTTCGTAATAATGTAGATTCCGGAATTTCATTCAAAGATTTTCTGGCTTCGGTACACGAATCGACATTATCTGCTTTTGATCATCAGCTGTATCAGTATGAAGAACTGGTTGATGCACTGGAGCTTCCACGTGATGCGAGCCGCAGCCCGTTATTTGATGTTTTCTTCTCTTATCAAAATCAGGTTGATGATTCCGGGTTTAACGATCCGGAGCTTAAGATCAGCTATCATGAAGTATCCTATGATATTGCCAAATTTGATCTGAGCCTTGCCGTACTGGACGCAGAAGAAATCATCCTTAACTTCGGTTACCGTACAGATTTGTTTACAGTTTTAAGTCTGGCACGTTTCAGCAGCTATCTTCATAGAATTATCGAAGAAGTTCTGGAAAATGAAAATCAATTAATAAGGGATATTACAATTTTATCAGAAGCAGAGAAATCGCAGCTACTGGTTGACTTCAATGATACTTTTGCAGATTATGACCTGAAGCAGACAGTTCTGGATATGTTTATCTCGCAATGTGCTGAAACACCAGATTCAGATGCAGTTGTTTTTGGAGAAGAACGCCTTAGTTATCGTGATCTTGACGAGCGATCTGATCTTTGGGCATCTCATCTTATTGATTCGGATGTAGCTGCAGGTTCAATAGTTGGTTTAATCATGACCCGTTCAAGCGAAATGATAACGGCTATTCTTGCTGTTATGAAAGCCGGGGCAGCTTATGTCCCAATTAACCCAATCCAGCCTGTATCACGTACAGCTCATATGCTGGAAGAATGCGGCAGCGTGTTTGTGATCAGCAACTTAGAGAAGCAGCCGAATGAACTGTTAGGATATACTTACTTGTCTGTGAAAGATCTGGACAGTGAGCAGATCATTAGAAGCCTGGAAAAAAAGAAACTTCCAAAAGTAAATTCACAGAGCCTTGCTTATGTAATTTATACTTCGGGTTCTACCGGAAATCCAAAAGGGGTTATGGTTCATCACGAATCGGCTACCAACCTGATTAATTATGAGCGTGAATTCTTTTCAATAGAATCAAGTGATAGAATCCTGCAGTTTTCGCCTTACTATTTTGACCCTTCTGTAGAACAGATTTGGTTATCCCTAACAACAGGTGCAGCTCTGGTTCTTGTTGATGAAGCAACGCTTTTAGAAAGTAGTATTCTTAATTCCTATTTAATAGAAAAGGGGATAACTCATTTCCATAGTACACCATCTTTCCTGGAAAAAGTTGATTTTGAAGGAGTGTCAACTCTTCGCCGAGTGATATCTGGAGGGGAAATTTGTAAGCTTCAATTAGCAGAAAAAATTTCAAATAAATATTCGTTTTATAATAAATATGGTCCAACAGAGACCACTGTAACTTTTACAATTCATAAAATAGTAAAAGAAAATATACAAAGTAAAGTTTCTATCGGCCGTCCTGTAGCCAATGCTCAAGCTTATATTCTTGATGGGCAGATGAACCTTCTTCCAATTGGGGTAAAAGGGGAACTTTATATCGGCGGTAAAGGTTTGTCAAAAGGATATTTAAACCGTTTGGATTTAACTCAGGAGCGTTTTGTAGAGAACCCTTTTGGAACGGGGCTTTTATACAAAACAGGAGATCTGGCCAGATGGTTTGCTGACGGAACTATCGATTATTTAGGACGTAACGATAACCAGATAAAACTTCGCGGTTACCGCATCGAACTGGGAGAAATCGAATCACAATTAGAAGCAATTGATACAGTAAATCAGGTTTTAGTAATTGCCCACGGATCAGACGACAACAAACAGCTGATTGCTTATTTAAGCGGCAGTGAGCAGCTGGAAAGTGCTAAAATTAAATCCATATTATCATCAAAACTTCCTGATTACATGATCCCTTCAGCCTTTATCTGGCTGGATAGTTTTCCGGTTACCGCTAATGGTAAAGTAGATAAAAGGACACTTCCTAATCCTGATTTTACAGCCGGAGAGGTATATGTCGCTGCCGAAAATGAAGATCAGGAGAAACTGGTCATGATATGGTCTGATGTTTTGGGTATTGCGGCTGATAAAATCAGTATCCACTCCGACTTTTTTAATCTGGGCGGACACTCTTTAATGGCCATTACCCTGAGTAATAAAATCAATAAAGTATTCTCGGTTAATATCTCACTGCGTGATTTATTTGAACACCGTACTATATCTGAATTATCAATATATATTTTAAGTGCCGAGAAGGTTAGTTTTATATCGATTCCGCAGGCACAGCAAGAAGATTATTACCCATTATCTTCTGCACAGAAACGCATGTATTTTTTATACGAGTTTGATAAAGAGAGCACGGCTTATAATATGCCCGGTTTTTTCAGGATTGGCAGACCGCTTGATGTTTCCCGTTTAGAAACCGCCTTTGCAAAATTGGTTTCGCGCCATCAAAGTCTTCGTACCGTATTTGAAATAGTGGATGGTATTCCTGTACAGCGCATATTAAATGAGAATTCCTTTAAAATGGGACATTACAGCGGTGATGTTTCAGAAATGAATACCTACATCAGTGCCTTTATCCGTCCTTTTAATCTGTCTGGAGAGTTTCCAATCCGCATCTCGCTGATGGAGGTTAAAGATGAGGATTACCTTTTAATGTTTGACATGCACCATATTATCAATGACGGTGTTTCGCATGAAATTTTAATGCGTGAATTCTGGTCATTGTACAAAGGGCTTCAGTTAGATGCCCTGCGTATTCAATATACAGATTATGCTGTATGGCAGCAGAGCGATTCACATCAGTCTTTAGTATCGACCCATAAGGCGTACTGGCTTGATCTTTATTCAAAAGAAATCAATGCTTTAGACCTGCCGTTGGATTATCCTCGTCCGCTTTATAAAGACGGTCAGGGCAGCAGCCATTCGCTGCATTTGAACAAAGAGAAGACTGCTAAGCTCCGCAGTCTGGCAGCTTCAAGCGGTGTAACGGTTTACACCTTGTTTCTGGCTGTTTATAATGTACTGCTCAGCAAGCTCTGCAATCAGGATGATATTATTGTAGGAACTCCGACAGCCGGACGCCATCATGCTGATCTTGAAGGCATAGTGGGGATGTTTGTCAATACACTTGCACTTCGTAATAATGTAGATTCTGGGATTTCATTCAAAGATTTTCTGGCTTCGGTACACGAATCGACATTATCTGCTTTTGATCATCAGCTGTATCAGTATGAAGAACTGGTTGATGCACTGGACCTTCCTCGTGATGCAAGCCGCAGCCCATTATTTGACGTTTTATTCACCTACAACAAACAGGTTGATGATTCCGGTTTTAGTGATCCGGAACTTAAGATCAGCTATCATGAAGTATCGTATAATACTGCCAAATTCGATCTGAGCCTTGCCGTACTGGATGCAGAAGAAATAAGCCTTGATTTTGGTTATCGTACAGATTTGTTTACAGCTTCAAGCCTGGCACGTTTCAGCAGCTATCTTCATAAAATCATTGAGGAAATACTGGAAAATGAAAACCAGTTAATAAAAGATATTACAATTTTATCTGAAGCAGAAACATCAAAACTGCTGGTTGATTTTAATAATACTTTTGCAGATTACGACCTGCAGCAGACAGTTCTGGATATGTTTATCTCGCAATGTGCTGAAACACCAGATTCAGATGCAGTTGTTTTTGGAGAAGAGCGCCTTAGTTATCGTGATCTTGACGAGCGATCTGATCTTTGGGCATCCCATCTTATTGATTCTGGCGTAACAGCAGGTTCAATAGTTGGTTTAATCATGACCCGTTCAAGTGAAATGATAACAGCTATTCTTGCCGTTATGAAAGCCGGGGCAGCTTATGTACCGATTAACCCGACCCAGCCTGTATCGCGTACGGCTCATATTCTGGAAGAATGCGGCTGCGAGTTTGTGATCAGTAATTTAGAGAAACAGTCAGATGAACTGCAAGGCTATACTTATTTGTCTGTAGAAGAACTGGACAGTGAGCAGATAATTAGAAGCCTGGAAAAAAAGACACTTCCAAAAGTAAATTCACAGAGCCTTGCTTATGTTATTTACACTTCAGGTTCTACCGGAAATCCAAAAGGGGTTATGGTTGAACATGAATCGGTTACCAACCTGATCAATCACGAACGTGAGTTTTTAGAAATAGAATCCAGTGATAAAATCCTGCAGTTTTCACCTTATTATTTTGATGTTTCTGTAGAGCAAATCTGGTTATCGCTGACCACAGGAGCGGCTCTGGTATTAATTGATTCTGTGGTATTAACAGATCAGGATTTGTTTATAGGATATTTAGAGGAACATTCAGTTACACATCTAAATGTTACGCCATCCTTTTTAGAGAGCTTATCACTTCCAGTTTTGCCAAATCTTAAACGAATAGTAGTATCTGGGGAAGAATGTAAATTAGGACTGGCCCGCAGGTACAACGAAGATTATGATTTTTATAATGAATACGGGCCAACAGAAACAACAGTTATCTCGATTTCCCAAAAATTAACCTCAGAAACATTAAAAGGCGATAAAGTTTCCATAGGCCGTCCTGTAGCCAATACTCAGGTATATGTTCTGGATGCGCAGATGAACCTTTTACCAATTGGGGTAAAAGGGGAGCTTTATATCGGCGGTAAAGGTTTATCAAAAGGCTATTTAAACCGTTTGGATTTAACCCAGGAACGTTTTGTAGAAAACCCTTTTGGAACGGGGCTTTTATACAAAACAGGAGATTTGGCAAGATGGTTTGCTGATGGGACGATCGATTACTTAGGCCGCAACGATAACCAGATAAAACTTCGCGGTTACCGTATCGAACTGGGAGAAATAGAATCTCAATTAGAAGCAATAGATACTGTGAACCAGGTTTTAGTAATTGCCCACGGATCAGACGACAACAAACAGCTGATTGCCTATTTATGCGGCAGTGAGCAGCTGGAAAGTGCTAAAATAAAATCCATATTATCATCAAAACTTCCAGATTACATGATCCCTGCAGCTTATATCTGGCTGGATAGTTTTCCGGTTACCGCTAATGGTAAAGTAGATAAAAGGGTACTTCCTAATCCTGATTTTACAGCCGGAGAAGTATATGCTGCTGCAGAGAATGAGGATCAGGAGAAACTGGTCATGATATGGTCTGATGTTTTGGGTATTGCGGCTGAAAAAATCAGCATCCACTCCGACTTTTTTAATCTGGGAGGGCATTCTTTAATGGCCATTACCCTGAGTAATAAAATTAATAAAGTATTCTCGGTTAATATTTCACTTCGTGATTTATTTGAACACCGTACTATATCTGAATTATCAGTATATATTTTAAGTGCCGAAAAGGTTGGTTTCGTATCAATTCCACAGGCACAGCAGCAAGATTATTATCCATTATCTTCAGCGCAGAAACGAATGTATTTTCTATATGAGTTTGACAAAGAGAGTACGGCTTACAATATGCCCGGTTTTTTCAGGATTGGCAGACCGCTTGATGTTTCCCGTTTAGAAACGGCCTTTGCAAAATTGGTTTCACGCCATCAAAGCCTTCGTACCGTATTTGAAATAATAGATGGTATTCCTGTACAGCGTATATTAAATGAGAATTCCTTTAAAATGGGGCATTACAGCGGAGATGTTTCAGAAATGAATAGCTACATCAGTGCCTTTATCCGTCCTTTTAATCTGTCTGGAGAGTTTCCAATCCGCATCTCGCTGATGGAAGTTACGGGAGAAGATTACCTTTTAATGTTTGACATGCACCATATTATCAATGACGGTGTTTCGCATGAGATCTTAATGCGTGAATTCTGGGCATTATACAAAGGCCTGCAGTTAGATGCTTTACGTATTCAATATACAGATTATGCCGTATGGCAGCAGAGTGATTTGCATCAGTCTTTAGTATCGACCCATAAATCGTACTGGCTTGACCTGTATTCAAAAGAAATCAATGCTTTAGACCTGCCATTGGATTATCCGCGCCCGCTTTATAAAGGCGGTCAGGGCAGCAGTCATTCGCTGGATTTGGATAAAGAGAAAACCACTAAGCTTCGCAGTCTGGCAGCTTCTAGCGGTGTAACGGTTTATACCTTGTTTCTGGCTGTTTATAATGTACTGCTCAGCAAGATCTGTAATCAGGACGATATTATTGTAGGAACTCCGACAGCCGGACGCCACCATGCCGATCTTGAAGGTATAGTAGGTATGTTTGTTAACACGCTTGCACTTCGTAATACTGTAGATTCGGGAATTTCATTCAAGGATTTTCTGGCTTCGGTACACGAATCGGCATTATCTGCTTTTGATCATCAGCTGTATCAGTATGAAGAACTGGTTGATGCATTGGAGCTTCCTCGTGATGCGAGCCGTAACTCTTTATTTGATGTTTCTTTTACGTATCAAAAACAGGTTGATGATTCCAGTTTTAACGATCCGGAATTTAAAATCAGCTTTCATGAAGTAGCGTATAATACTGCTAAATTCGATCTGAGCCTTGCCGTGCTGGATGCAGAAGAAATAGGTATTTCCTTTAATTATCGTACAGATTTGTTTACAGCTTCAAGCGCAGCACGCTTTGGTGATTATCTTCATAGAATTATCGAAGAAGTTCTGGAAAATGAAAACCAGTTAATAAAAGATATTACCATTTTATCTGAAGCAGAGAAATCGCAGCTACTGGTTGATTTTAATAATACTTTTGCAGATTATGACCTGCAGCAGACAGTTCTGGATATGTTTATCTCGCAATGTGCTGAAACACCAGATTCAGATGCAGTTGTTTTTGGAGAAGAACGTCTTAGCTATCGTGATCTAGATACCAGATCTGATCTTTGGGCATCCCATCTTATTGATTCTGGTGTAACTGCCGGTTCAATAGTTGGTTTAATCATGACCCGTTCAAGTGAAATGATAACAGCTATCCTTACTGTTATGAAAGCCGGGGCAGCTTATGTACCGATTAACCCGACCCAGCCTGTATCGCGTACAGCTCATATGCTGGAGGAATGCGGCTGCGAGTTTGTGATCAGTAATCTAGAATCACATGACCTGCAGGGTTATACTTATCTGTCTGTAGAAGATCTGGATAGTGAGCAGATCATTAGAAGCCTGGAAAAAAAGAAACTTCCAAAAGTAAATCCACGGAGCCTTGCTTATGTTATTTATACCTCAGGTTCTACCGGAAATCCAAAAGGGGTTATGGTTGAACATGAATCGGTTACAAATTTAATCAACCACGAACGCGAATTCTTAGCGATAGAAGCCAGCGATAAAATCCTGCAGTTTTCGCCTTATTATTTTGATGTTTCTGTAGAACAGATCTGGTTATCGCTGACCACGGGAGCGAGTCTGATATTAATTGATTCTGTGATATTAACAGATCAGGATTTGTTTGTCGGATATTTAGATACACATTCGGTTACACATCTTAATGTTACGCCGTCCTTTTTAGAGAGTTTATCGCTGCCAGTTTTACCAAGTCTTAAACGAATAGTAGTATCTGGAGAAGAGTGTAAATTAGGACTGGCCCGCAGGTACAACGCAGATTATGATTTTTATAATGAATACGGGCCGACAGAAACAACGGTTATCTCGATTTCTCAAAAATTAACTCCGGAAGTATTAAAAGGTGATAAAGTTTCTATAGGCCGTCCTGTAGCGAATACTCAGGTATATGTTCTGGATGCGCAGATGAAACTTTTGCCAATAGGTGTAAAAGGAGAGCTTTATATAGGAGGTAAAGGTTTATCAAAAGGATATGTAAATCGTTTGGATTTAACTCAGGAGCGTTTTGTAGAGAACCCTTTTGGCTCCGGGCTTTTGTATAAAACAGGAGATTTGGCAAGATGGTTTCCTGATGGAACAGTTGATTACTTAGGAAGGTTAGACGGGCAGATAAAACTTAATGGTGTTAGAATTGAGTTAGGTGAAATAGAAAGCCATTTAAAAGCTTTTAAAGGAATTAAAGATGTCGTTGTCAGCCTCCGTGAAATTGAAAACAATAAAACGCTGGCAGCTTATTATGTAGGAGACGAGATGATAATTAAATCTGAATTAAAAGATTTTTTAATCGACCGACTTCCATTTAGCATGATACCAAGTCATTATATACAACTGGATAAATTGCCATTAAGTCCAACAGGTAAATTAGACCGCAGATTGTTACCAGATGTGGAAAAGAAAGAAAAGGTTTATGAAGCTCCGTCAAACGAAATAGAAAAGCAATTGGTATCAATCTGGTCCGAACTATTACAAATAGAAATTGAGAAGATCAATATTAATGACGGATTTTTTGAACTGGGCGGTAATTCCTTAAAAGCAATTGCACTTGTAAATACTATTTCTAAAATGTTATCTGTAAAAATAACATTGAAAGAGATTTTTACAAAACAAACTATTAGAGAAATAGCGAACTATATCATTACAATTAAACAAATAACAGATACAACAGAAGAAAATAAAGAAGAAATAAAACTTATACTATGAGAACAGACGAATACATTACTCATTTGAGAGGGAAAGGAATTATGGTGTCTATTCAGGAAAATCAAGTAGAGGTTAAAGCTCCGGATGGAGTATTAACACCTGATATTATAGAAGACCTTAAATCAAAAAAAAGAGATATTCTTGATTTTTTTAATTCGATAATTGAAGAAAAAGAGTTTGAGTTAATTAAACCAGCTCCAATACAACCGCATTATCCGTTGTCACGCGGGCAAATTCGTCTTTGGATTCTTAATGAGCTTGGAGAAACTCAGGGATTATATAATTCACCTTTAATTTATCCTATAGGAGAGTTAGATGTCGATATGGTTAAGGAAACGCTTAATGATCTGATTTTACGTCATGAAATCCTTAGAACAGTTATAAAAATTGTAGATGGCCAGCCTCGCCAATTTGTTAAGGAATTTAATGATTTTAAGTTAGATATTGATCATCTTGAGGCTTTTACGCCCGCTGATTATAGAACAATAATAGAGAAGGAACTTTTTTATCCTTTTGATTTAGCTAAGTCAGCAATTAAAGCATCTTTAGTGAAAAATTACGACGGAAAAATGCTGCTTGTCCTTATTTTTCATCATATTATTATAGATGCCTGGTCATTAAATGTACTTAGTAACGAGTTTACCGAAATTTACAAATCAAAAGCTACAGGATCTTTTGCTTATGTTCCTAAATTAACAATTCAGTATAAAGATTATGCTGTATGGCAAAACACTTTACATGAAACAGGAAATTTTGATGGTGCCAGAAAATATTGGATTGATAAGTTTTCTGGTAAAATAGCCAGATTAAAATTACCGGTAGATTTTTCATCTGAGGAAACTCAAACCTATGAAGGAAACAATGCTAATTTCGAAATTTCAAATAAAATTTCAAATCAGCTGATAGCATTTGCAAAACAGCATAATGTTTCTCTATATATGATATTTATAGGGGTTTTAAAATCCTTATTTCACAGATATACCGGTGAAGAAGATATAATTTTAGGTTCTGTTGTAAGCGGGCGAGATCATGCCAGTTTAAAAGATCAGGTTGGTTTTTATGTAAATACCATTGCTCTTAGAACTGCTGTTAAGGGGACAAGTTCGTTTAAGCAGATTCTTCAAGATGTAAAAACGACAACTCTGGACGCTTTTGAACATCAGTCTTATCCATTTGATTTATTAGTAAATGAAATAGAAAGTGAAGTTAATGCAGAAAAAAATCCATTATTTGATGTATTAATATCCTATCATGATTCTGATGATTCTATAGATCCGTCAAATAAAATTATAGAAAGCCTGTCTTTAGGGGACGAGATTGAATTTTGTAATACCATTGCCAGTAAATTTGATTTATCTTATACTTTTCAAAGAAAACCAGATGGTACAATAATGGGAACTTTAGGATTTAATGCAAATCTTTTTGGCAAAAATAAAATTACAAGAATGATTCATCATTTTAAAAATTTGCTTGAAGAAGTATTAAATAATCCAAATGAACCTATTGCTGATATTTTTTATTTAGAGAAAGAGGAAGTTAAAACCTTAGCAGCATTTAATAATACTGCTAAAACACTTCACTTTAATAAAGGGATGAAGCATATTATTGAATCCCGTGTTGAAAAAAATCCTGCATCAACAGCTATAATTACTGAAAATGGAGAAGTAACTTTTGAGGAATTAAATAATAAAGCAAATCGTTTATCTCATTATCTCAAAGATACATTTAAAGTTTCTAAAGGAGATTGTGTAGGGGTTATGATGGACAATACGGTCGATAGAATGGTGGCCCTTTTAAGTATTATCAAACTTGGAGGAGTGTATGTGCCTATTGATAAGGAAAATCCATTTGAAAGAACATCTTTTATACTAAATGATACCAATGCTAAACTTTTAATGACCGAAAGCTTCTGTAAGGTGGTTCAGGAAGAATCGCGATACAATGTTGCTTTTGTAAAAGTGGATCAGATAAAAAATGATTTAAATGAGTTTTCATCAGAAAATATTAAAGTCAACGTTGATTTACAAGATCTGTTTTCAATATTATATACTTCAGGATCAACCGGAAATCCAAAAGGCGTATTAATTAAAAATGAAGGGTTAATAAATAGAATAAATTGGTTTTGGGATCATTATGAATTTACTGAAAACGATATTATTTTTCAAAAAACACCATTTGTTTTTGATGTTTCGATTGGAGAAATATTCATGCCGCTGTGTTTTGGAGCAAAATTAGTGCTTGCTACCGGCGAGGAAAATTCACTTCAGATTACAGAAAGTATTATTAAATACAATTTAACTTATATACATTTCTCACCTACTCAGTTAAATAACTATTTAGATGCTGTAGATAATGATTTTTCAAAAATTACTTCTTTAAGAAGGATTGTCTGCAGCGGAGAAGAATTGACAAAAACTATATTAACGAAGTATTATAAGCATCTTCAAATTCCATTATCAAATCTTTATGGACCTACAGAAGCTTCTATTGAAGTTACTTATTTTGATGCATTTCCTGCTTTTGTACAAAATAACAGTTCAAGAATTCCTATCGGGAAACCAATTAATAACGTACAGATCTATGTATTAGATCCTAATCGTAAAATAGTTCCTATTGGTTTTGTTGGCGAGATTGCAATAGGAGGAGTATGTCTTGCAGAAGGTTATCTAAATTCACCAGAAAAAACTAAAACTCAGTTTATAGAATGTGAATTCAATTTAAATGAGAGCACAAGGGTTTACAAAACCGGAGATTTGGGAATGTGGTTAGAAGATGGTACGGTACAGTTTTTAGGCAGAAAAGACAATCAAATATCAATAAATGGTTCCAGAATTGAACCGGGAGAAATAGAAAGTGTTATTTCAAAACATCCCAGAGTTCATAATATAGCTGTAGTCCCTAAAAAAGATGAGTTTAATAACTGGCACTTAATGGCTTATTATACGCTTAAAAATGAAGAACTTATTGAAGTAAAAAAGAAAAATGCTGTAGAAAAAGATTTTCCAATAGTTAAAAATCAAAATTTTAATTATGAAAAATTATCCTCTAACAAAACGAATATATATCAATTATTTCAAGATTCATTTGATAAAAATGCAAATAATACCGCAATTGTTTTTAAGGATAAGAATTTGACTTATAAGGAACTAAGTTCTGAAGTTGACAAGCTTGCCGCCTTATTAAGAGTAGATCATAACCTGGGCGTTGGAAGCCATGTAGTTTTAATTGCCGGAAGGTCTGAGCAAACAATTATATCCATTCTTGCCATCATGAAAATTGGTGCGGCTTATATCCCGGTTGATCGAGATTATCCGGAAGCAAGAATAAATTACATTGTAAACGATTGTGCTGCAGATTTAATTATAATAGATCAGGATGTCGAATATGAAATAGAGAATGATGCTGTTCCTGTTTTATTTTACGATTATTCAAAACACCATTCAGGAGATCATTATCTGCATGAAGATGATGCATCTGCAGACTTAACAGACCTATGTTATATTTGTTATACTTCTGGCTCAACAGGAGAACCAAAAGGAGTAATGATTGAACAACGATCTGTTATTGATTATGTTGAAACATTTTCTAATTATTTTGAACTATCAAATAAAGATGCAGTTATCCAGCAATCGTCTATATCATTTGATACATCTATCGAGGAAATATTCCCAATATTATCCACAGGAGGTACTTTAGTTGTGCTTTCTGAAGGAGGAAGAGATATTGAAGGGATTATTGATGGGATAAATAACCATAATGTAACAATCCTGTCGACAACACCTTTGGTTATTAATGAACTTAATATTAATTCAGACAGATTACAGTATATTCCAAGAGCCATTATTAGTGGTGGAGATGAATTGCGAAAATCTTATATTGATAAGTTAATAGAAAAAACAGCTCTATTCAATACATATGGACCAACAGAGTTTACTATATGTTCATCTTTTGCTCAAATTGATAGTGTTGAAAATTGTAATGTAATAGGAAAACCTATAAATAATCATACAATTTACTTATTTGATGATAACTTAAAAGAGGTTGAGACTGGAGAAATTGGTGAAATCTTTATTGCCGGATCAGGTATGGCCAGAGGATATCTTAATAGGATTGATGAAACTAAATCACATTTTATATCTCACCCTTCGGTTGAAGGACTAATCTATAAAACAGGCGATTTAGCGAAATATAATGAAAATGGAGAACTGGAATTTTGTGGAAGAAAAGACAGTCAGGTAAAAATTAAAGGATATCGTGTTGAGCCTATCGAAATAGATAATACCCTTCAGAAATTTACGGATATACTAAATAGTGTTTCTGTTGCTAAAAAAGATTATAATAACGACAAACATTTAGTAACCTATTACAAAGGATCTGATAAAGTTGAGGAAAAGGAAGTTATTGCATTTTTGCGAAATGAACTGCCTCATTATATGGTACCTGATTATTTGGTAAGAATAGAAGAATTTCCAATAACTTCAAATGGTAAAATTGATGTAAAACTGTTACCTACTCCAAACAGTCTTTTGCATAATGAGTTATTTTATCTTGAGCTAAAAGATTTTATGAAGCAATTCCTTCCTGCATATTTAATCCCTTCTCAATTTGTTTTAATGGATAAGCTGCCATTGACTGTGAGTGGGAAAATAGACAGAAAATTTTTGGAGAATAAAAAAATCGAAAAAAGAGAGGATAAAAAATATGTAGCTCCTCAAAATATAACCGAGGAAAAAATTCAAAAAGTATGGGAAGATAATTTGAAATTATCTAAAATAAGTATCGACACCAACTTTTTTGAAATAGGAGGAAATTCAATAAAAGCTACGCAGATAATGGCAATGATATCTAAGGAACTGGAAATATATGTTCCTTTAAAAGATATCTATAACAACCCAACAATTTTAGAGCTGGCAAGAAAAATCAATGACAATTTTACAAGCGAAAGTTTACTTATAAAGCTTAATAAAATAGTAGATCATGTTCCTAACGTTTTCTTCATTCCTCCGGTTTTAGGATCTTCAATAATCTTTAAAAATTTAGCTACAGATTTGAATAATTTAGCTAATGCATATGGACTGCAGTATCGAGGTTTTGATAAAAATGAGCCATTTGATGAAAGCATAAAAGTTATGGCCAGATCATTTGTTCAAGAAATAAAAACCATAAAATCAGTAAATCAGCCAACTGTTTTAGTGGGGTACTCAATGGGTGCAACAATAGGTTTTGAAGTCGCAAAAATTTTGGAAGAAGAAAATGTCGATGTCAAATTAATATTAATTGATAGAGGTGCATACGAAACGGAAGAAATTTTATTTGATCAGAAAAAATCAGATGATGTAATTGATAATGAATTAGCGCACTGGGGCAAAGAAATTAGAAAAGAGGACTTTGATCGAATTAAACAGTTAGTTTTTCATAACATAAAAATATTAGCCTCTCATAAACTTGAAGGTAAAATAAGCAGTGAAATCATTGCAGTAGAAGCTAATAAAAATTCAGATAAAGTTAAAATGAAAGGATGGCAAGGATATACTAACGGTACTTTTGAGTATCATTTCTTAAATACGACCCATTATGAAATAATCAACGAACAAAAAGACGAACTGGCATCACTTATTAAAAAAGCATTACTGTAATTTTTACAGGATGCTGCAGAAATATCAAATTTAATTTAAATAAAGATATTTTTTAAAGTGAATGTTGACGTAAGTAAATTAGATAATAATCCTATAAAATTAATATGCAATGACAGAAAAAATAAAACTCTTTTGCTTGCCATTTGCCGGAGGAGCATCAAGTATTTACCGAAATTGGGGAACAGGATTAGCAGATAGTATCGAATTATGCCCTATTGAACTAGCCGGGCGCGGTATTCGAATAGCCGAAGATTGTTATGCAAATTTAGAAGAAGCAGTAGAGGATATTTTCAATCAGATATCTGATGATATATCTAAATCTGATTATGCAATTTTTGGACATAGTATGGGGGCTTCTTTAGGATATGAAGTCCTTCAAAAAATTATGTCATTGGGCATGAGGCCGCCAATACATGCTTTTTTTTCAGGAAGATATCCGCCAGATGTGCAAAGAGTGAGGGAATTGTGGTCACTTATGGGGCCACAAGAGTTTCAGGAAAAAGTCTTAGCTTTGGGAGTAACACCTCCTGAAATTTTTCAACATCCGGAACTAAGCAAAATATTTATTCCTTTACTAAGAAGTGATTTTGCCATAGCTGAAACAATGGTTCACAGACCGGAAATAATTCCTTTGAAAGTAAATATTTCAGTATTAATAGGGGAAAGTGAAGGGATTTCACGCGAAACAGCGGTTAAATGGAAAGCACATACAACAAAAAGATGCTCGATATATTATATTGAAGGTGGACATTTTTTCCTTTTAAAAGAAAAAGATGCGGTAATTAAAATTATTAATGCCAGCTTAGTGCAGCAAAACTTAGAATTTTTAATTTAAGAGTAACTATTGTATTTAAAAACAAAATAAAATGAGTCTTACAACAGTAAAAGAAAATAAACATGTCATTTCTCTGGTAGATTTGTCAGTACAGGAAACACTTGATATAGTTAATAGAGGTATCGAATATGCAAATGGTATGGTCGAACTTGGCCATCAATTACAAGGTAAAATAGTAGGGATATATTTTACAAAGACTTCTACAAGAACAAGAACCTCTTTTTCTACGGCGGCGCTTAGACTAGGGGCACAAGTTATTTCGTATGGCCCAAATGATTTACAGATAAATACAGGTGAAAATTTGAGTGATACTTTGCAGGTACTTTCTCAAATGCTGGATGGTTTAGTAGTAAGAACCGGAGAATCTCCAGCTTTACTCAGAACTTTTGCAAATCAGCAAAGAATGTCAATCGTGAATGCCATGACCGAAGATGAACATCCAACGCAGGCCTTAGCTGATCTAACAACAATGAAACGCTATTTTGGAGAAATCCAAGGACTTGAGATTATATATCTGGGAGAAGGAAATAATACAGCGTCAGCATTAGCTTTAGCATTTGCTAAATTTCCAAATGTAAAAATCAGCTTTTTTACACCGCCAAATTATCAAATTGATCCTCAAATTTTGCATTATGCACAAAAAGAGGCAGTAGGAAGAAATACAGTTATCGCCGAATATCATGATCTAAAATTCTTGCCGCCAAATGCAGATGTAATCTATACTACACGCTGGCAAACAACAGGAACTGTAAAATTAGATGTTAACTGGAGAGACATATTTGAACCTTTTGCAATTACACAAAAACTTATGTCAAGATATCCTAACGCAATTTTTATGCATGATCTTCCAGCTCACAGAGGGGAAGAGGTTGAAGCAGAAGTAATTGATGGGGATAGAAGCATCGTTTTTGAACAGGCAGAAAACAAAGCACATAGTGCAAAAGCAGTTCTTGAATGGTGTATGCAATAAATGTATTGATATGATTTTGAAAAAAACACGAGTTTTTTAAACAAAATACTACAACTTTTTTTAGCTTTAAAGAATAAAAGGCAGGACATATTTTTGAGTATGATTCTGCCTTTCTTAATGAATTAATTTTTCCCCCTATATGACAATAGTTTATTATACGCTCTGCAAGCAATTAACGGATGAAAAATATATAAAAGCAGTTTCATTACTTCCTGATGATATGCAAAATAAAATCGAGAAATTCAGACGCTGGGAGGATGCACATTCTTTTTTATATGGAAAGTTACTGCTAAAACAGGGCATGCTTAAATTAGGATATCAGGATTCTTTAGCAATAATGAAGAAAAACCAATATGGAAAACCTTATTTCTCTTATGACTCTTTTAGCTTTAATATATCTCACTCTGAGGATTATATTGTATGCGTAATAAGTACTGATGAAAAAGAGAATATAGGAATTGATATTGAAAAAATAAAAACTATTGATATTGAAGATTATAGTTCTGTTTTTACTTCAAAGGAAAAAAATAATATTACCAGCGAGAAACATTTTTATAAATACTGGACACGTAAAGAAGCAGTAATTAAAGCCGATGGAAGAGGATTACAAATCCCTTTAAGGAATGTTGATACAACAGAAATAAAGGTAGAAGTAGAAGATAAATTTTATTATTTACTCGAAATTGAAATTGATAAAGAGTATGAAATGCATTTGGCATCTTCAAAAAAAATAGAAGAATATACACTTCAATACGCTTCGTTAGATTATCTATGATGTCAAAATTTCAGTAATCGCTATTTAAAAATTTAAAATAAACCTTGTTTCTATATTTGGAATCGAATGTACTTTAATGGTACCGTCATGTAAACGCATAATTTGTTTAGATAAACTCAGTCCTATACCTGTTCCTGTAGTTTTTGTAGTAAAGAAAGGAACAAAAATTTCTTCCATTAGCTCTGCCGTTATTCCCGGACCATTATCAGTAAGCATGATGAATTTTTTATCCTGATTGTTTATGCCGGCAGAAATTTTTATAATACCATTTTCCTGATCGTTCAATGACTGCAGCGCATTTTTACCCAAATTTATCAATACTTGAGTAATTTGCTTTTTATCTATGTACAATTCTAAATTTTCAGGAAATATCTCAATATCTATTTTTACAGTATCATTATTTGGATTTATTAGTAAAAACATATTGTCTAATAATGTTTTAGCCGGAACTATTTCTTTTTCGGGTGCAGGAACACTTAATAATGTTCTGTAAGATCGTACAAAACTCATCAAATTATCACCCTGTTCACTAATAATTTCTAATCCTTTAGCGGTATTTATTATATGTTTTTCATCAAACTCGCTAATTGGAATTAGTTTGTTATTGATTTTATAATACTTTAAAATAGATTCAGAAATTGATGTGATTGGTGCTATTGAATTCATAATTTCATGCGTTAAAACCTTAATAAGTTTTATCCATGAATCTGTTTCTTTTTCTTCTAATTCCTTATTAATATCCTGTATAGTAACTAAAAAAAGATTCTCTTTATGTATGCTGATAGTGCTGGATTTTATTGAAAGCTGTTTTTTTTCTCTCTCATTTGTTATTTGAAAAAGTTTCTGTTCAAAAGGTTTTAAGTTATCAAAAAAAGAAAATAATTTTTCATCAACCTGTCTCAGTTGTTTAATATGATTTAAAGGTCTGTAGTTAAGTAAAGTTTCTACGGTAGGGTTCGAATAAATAATATGACCATTTTCATTAAAAGCAAAAATTCCAATATTGGCTTGTTTTAATATTTCATGGTAAAATTGTTCCTGAGCTTGTTTTTTTAAATGCAGCTCATGGATTAAACTATTAACCTTATTAAGACTTTGGTTAAGGTTTTTAAAAGGTTTTATAAGATCTTTTTCAGGAAAGTGCAGTGTAAAATCTTCATTTTCTATTCCATTTAAAAAATGGGATAATTTCCTGTTTGTATAATTGATGTATCGTATGAATAATAATACTTGCAATATTAAAATAAGAAGAAACAGAAGAGAAAGAATAAGAAAACCTCTATCAAAACAGAATGCAAATCCAAGAGAAGACATGGTGATAAAAACAATCCGTAATACAATATTTAAATAAAAATTGATGTTAACCATTGCTTTTCCTTTTCTTTATTTTATTGTACAATGTTTGCCTCGAAACACCTAGTTGGTTGGCAGCCGCACTTAAATTAGAGTTGTTTTCATTTAAGACCCTGTTTATCATTATCTCTTCCATCTCATCCAAAGTATTTGGCTGGTTGTTTGGAGATGCTGAAGATTTATTGATTAACAAAAAGTCATCTGGTTTTAAAACATTGCTTTCGCATAAAATTATAGCTCTTTCAATGGTATGCTGTAATTCCCTGACGTTCCCTGGCCAGGAATAAGCCATTAATTTTTCCTGAGCTGCAGCATCAATTTTCATGTCTGGTCTATCGTATTTAGAAGACATTTTTTTTAAATAAAAATCGGCCAAAAGTAAAATGTCTTTATCACGATCTCGCAATGAAGGAACTTCAAGATGAATAGTGTTGATTCTATAAAGTAAATCCTCTCTAAAAACACCGGCGGCCACCATTTGATGCAGATTGCAGTTTGTCGCACAGACTAAGCGAATGTTAACAGGGATAGGCTTATTAGAACCCACTCTAACAATGATTCTATTTTGTAGTACCGAAAGAAGTTTAGCTTGTAATTGAAGTGACAGATTTCCAATTTCATCTAAAAATAATGTACCTCCATTTGCAGCTTCAAATTTACCAATTCTGTCCTGCTTAGCATCTGTAAAGGCCCCTTTCATATGTCCAAAAAGTTCACTTTCAAAAAGTGACTCAGAAATAGAACCCATATCTACCGAGATAAATATTTCATTTTTTCGGCTCGAAAGTCTATGCAGTTCCTGAGCAATTACCTCTTTTCCGGTACCATTTTCACCGGTTATTAAAACACTAACATCAGTCTTTGCTACTTTTTGAGTTAGATGAAGAAGGGATAATAATTCTTTAGAATTACCAATAATAGAGCTTTCATTCTGATCATTAATCTCCTTTAAACCTTTTTCATTCGTTTTTGGTTTATTTCTTTCTTTTAAAGATTTTTTTAATAAGTAAACTGATTTTATTGTAGATAAAAGTTTATCGTTATTCCAGGGTTTAAGTATAAAGTCAGAAGCCCCGGCCTTCAAAGCATCCACAGCTAAATCGATAGCTCCATAAGATGTAATCATTATTACCGAAATGTCCGGAGCCTTCTTTTTTAGCTCTTTTAGCCAAAACAGACCTTCATTTCCGTTATTAACACCAGCTACAAAGTTCATGTCTAATAAGACAATATCAAAATCAATTAAATTTTTAAAAGATGAAATTTGATTTGGATTAGATAACGTTTCAATGTGCTTGTATTCAAATTGCAAGAGAATTTCTAAAGCACTCAATACACTTTTGTTATCATCAATTATCAAAATTTTTCCGTCAATCATAAAAAAGGCTTATTGAGAAGTTGTTTTTAGGAGGAAATCAGAACTAAAAAAGTGTGGTTCGTTGTAACAAATATAAAAATAATAAGCGAATTCTGATTTTAATTGTTAAGATATTCGACACTGAGTGTAAAAATATTTGACACTTTAAAAAAGGTGTTTTTTAAATATTTGTTGTAAGTATTTGATAATTAACTGTGTAGTTTTTTGGCACGAGGCTTGGATAAACGGTAGCAGTAGAAAAAGAATAATTTGAATTCCGTTATAAACAACTAATATATGAATATTAAAAATAATATTAAAACTGCAATTATACTTTTTTTGATTTCAAAATCAGCAATTGCTCAACAATCCTGGACATTAGATCAATGCATAGACTATGCAGTTGAGCACAATCTTAAATTGAATGAGTACAAGTATAATTTTGAAGCAAATAAAGAAACTCATAAACAATCTGTAAGGAGTTTATTGCCCGCAATTGAGGGGGTTTTAGGTTATAGTACCCGATATGGACGTTCTATTGACCCTATTAATAATAATTATACAACTACAAGTTTTTTTACAAACGAATATACTTTACAGTCTTCTGTTGATTTATTTAAAGGCTTCCAAAAAATAAATACAATTAGATTGACAAAGTTATTACAAAATGCTGCACAACAGGATTTATTACATGAAAAATATATGCTGGCTTTTAGAGTAATGGCCGCTTTTTATGATATTTATTTTTATCAGGGGTTAGTAGTTATATCTAAAGAACAATTAGAAATCTCACAAACTAATTATGACCTTGTTAAAAGAAAAATAGATTTAGGCTTAAAGGCTGGTACTGATTTGTATGAAGCAGAATCTACATTAGTTTCAGATAAATTACTGCTTACTCAACATGAGAACAGCTTAGCAATTGCTCAATTAAAACTTATTCAGGAAATGAATTTGGGAGATATAAGCAAGATTTCATTAGCAGAACCATCAAATGAATTTGATATGCCGGATAACGATCCTGCTTTAGAAGATTATGAATCAATTTTTAAGACGGCAAAGAGTTTTGTTCCGTTGATAAAATCTGAAGAATTTAAAACTCAGGCAGCGATGAAAGATGTTTCGATAGCAAAAGGAGCCTTATATCCAACCTTAACATTATTTGGAGCGTATGGTACAGGATATTATGAAACTTCCTTTGATGAAAACGGAAAAACGATTCCATTCAAGAACCAGTTCAGTAATAATGCAGCGCAGCAGGTTGGTTTTTCATTAAAGATCCCAATTTTTAACGGTTGGTCTGCCCACTCAAATATCAAACAAAAAAAGATAGAATTTGAAAGAGCTAATAATAATTTGAACCTACAAAAACAAGAACTCTATAGACTGATTCAGGAATTAGTGCAAAATCAAAAAGCTTTTGAAAAAGAATTTGAGCAAAGCAATCAAAAAATAGCAACAAGAGAACTTGCATTTAAGATAGAACAGAGAAAATATGAATTAGGGTTAATAAGTGATATAGACCTATATCAGTCAAAAACGCTGTATGCAAACTCTAAGAATGAAAATTTGCAAGTAAAAATAAAACTAAAAGTCAATAAAAAAACATTGGATTTTTATAAAGGATTATCAATTTTTAACATCAAGAACTAATTAATATGGACATTCGAATTGAAAAGAAAAAAGGCCTAAAACTTAAGCATGTGGGCTATGCGGTACTAACAATCGTAGTGATTGCTGTAGTGTTTAAAGTATTTTTAAGTGACTCATTAGGCACATATGACATTGAAAAAAATAAATTATCAATCGCTCAGGTTACTCAGGGCAAGTTTGATGATTATATTACGATCAATGGTAATATTGCCCCAATTTCTACAATCTACCTGGATGCATATGAAGGAGGAAGGGTAAAAGAAAAACTAGTAGAAGAAGGAAATATGGTTAAAAAAGGGGATGTAATTTTAAAACTGGAAAACTTAGACTTGTACGAGCAAATTCTAACAAGCGAAAGTAATCTTGCCCTAAAACAAAACGATTTAAGATCTACAAAACTGGCTTTTGATACAAGACAATTAACGGATCAAAAAGATCTTGTTAATTCTCAATATGATCTTCAAAAGCTTAAAAGAAATTACGAGCAAAATGAAGCTTTATACAAAGAAAAACTTATTTCTAAAGAAGAATATTTACTATCTAAAGAAAAGTATAACCTTACCAAAGAACAATATGTTATTAATAAAACACAAGCAGATAGCGACAGTAAACTAAGAAACACATCGTTTAAGAGTTTAGATGCCGATTTAGTACGTATGAAAAAGATATTAAATATGGTGTATCAACGATTGGATCATTTAAATGTAAAGGCTATTGCAGATGGGCAGCTTGGACTTCTTAATGCAGAAGTGGGACAAAATATTAGTCCGGGTGACCGTATAGGGCAAATAAATGTACTAACAAACTATAAAATAGAAGCCACAATAGATGAACATTATATTGATCGTGTAAAAAATGATTTATCAGCAAGTTTACAGCGTAACAACACAGAGTATCCTTTAAGAATACAAAAAGTTTATCCGGAAGTTCGTGACGGAAAATTTAAAGTTGATCTTGTTTTTGTTGGTGGCAAACCAGAAAATATAAGAACCGGTCAAAGTTATAATATTAAATTACAGCTGGGAGAATCTAAAAAAGGGATTTTGTTACCAAAAGGCAGTTTTTTTAACAGTACAGGCGGGCAATGGGTTTTTGTTGTAGATAATAAGACAGAACAGGCGTTAAAAAGACCAATTAGAATTGGAAGACAAAATTCAAAATATTATGAAATTTTAGAAGGTCTTAATGGTGGAGAAAATGTTATAATTTCTGGTTACGAAGGATTTAAGGAAGTTGACAAAATAATATTAAATTAGCAAACAATACATTAACAAGATAAATTGCATACAAATACTTAAAAAATATAGAAAGATGATAAAAATTAAAAATTTAAAAAAGAGTTTTAGAACAGAAGATATTGAAACTCTAGCGTTGAATGATATCAATTTGAATGTAGCAGAGGGAGAATTTCTTGCTATTATGGGACCGTCAGGCTGTGGAAAATCAACATTGTTAAATATTGTAGGTATGCTGGATAATCCTTCAGAAGGAAGCTATAAATTTAATGATATTGAAGTAGCAGGTTTTAAAGAGCAAGAACTTACCACTTTACGAAAAGGAAACTTAGGTTTTGTATTTCAAAGTTTTAATCTAATTGAAGAATTAACGGTTTTTGAGAACGTAGAATTACCCTTAATGTATCTTAATATAAGTAAAAGTGAGCGAAAAGCAAGAGTATTAGAAGTTCTTAAAAGAATGAAAATTGCTCACAGAGAAAGCCATTTTCCAAAACAATTATCAGGAGGACAGCAGCAGCGTGTAGCTATATCAAGAGCTGTAATAACAAGACCTAAATTAATTTTAGCAGATGAGCCTACAGGTAACCTGGATTCTAAAAATGGAATTGAAGTGATGAATTTGTTAACGGAATTAAATAAGGAAGGTGCTACTATTGTAATGGTAACCCACTCAGATAGAGATTCTCATTATGCACACAGGGTAATTAACCTATTTGATGGACAAATAATGAGCGAAGTAAAAGCATCTCCGTTAGCAGCAGCGGCTGTGGCTCAAAGTTTAGTATAAAAAAAGTACTGCATCAAGTGAAAGCAAAGAATGCTGCGCAATAAAAATTTTTAAATAATTGAGTGATAAAAAAAACCTGCAGATCTGCAGGTTTTTTTATCTAATCTAGAAAATTATATTTTGATTAATTTAAAAACTCATCAATTTTTATACTCCTGTTTTCATTATTTGCATTTTCTATAGCTTTCAAAATACTTGTGATTTGATTTTTATTCATCATATATTTTCCAAAGAAAACACTTTCTATAGTTTTTGTATTTTTAATATCTTCTAATGGATTTTTTGAAAGAAGTATTAAATCTGAATTATATCCTGTTTTTATTTTTCCTGTTTTGCTTTTTAGCCAATTGCTAGGTTCAACAGTTGCAGAATAAAGGACTTGTGAGTTTGTCATTCCTGCCTTAGCTAAAGATTGCAGCTCATTATGAAGCGAAAAACCCGGAACAATAGTAGCAACGTTTGCATCTGTCCCCGCCATAATTGTAACATTATTGTCAATTAACGCTTTTGTCATAATATGGATGGCTTCAACATACGTATTCCAGAAAGTTAACGATGATTTTAATGCTTCAGGATTATCTTCGCCGTCATATTCGTATCCATTTTTACCAGGTAACCAGCCTAACTTATATATTGGACTGCCTTCAATAATTTTAGGATTAGCGTATTTTAATTCTATTTCTCTGAGTCTGGATTTTAAGTCGAATCTCTGTTGTGGAAAACTTTCAACTAACGAAATAGTTGAGGTTACACAAATATTATTTTCCTTTAATTTTTTGGCTATTAGCTTTGAATGTATTTTTAAGAAATTAATATATTCTTTTGGATTTTTAGAAATTGATTTTCCAAAATCATCCATATTTTTGATAGTTAATTCTTCGATGTGAGCAACCTCTTTTTGACCTGAATGATACAAGGTGTCTAAATTTACCAAAGGAATATGTCCAATAACTGGAAGATTATTTTCTTTAGAAATCTCAATTGTCGTTTTATATATTTCGGGATTAACAAAACCGTACATTTTAACGGCATCGTATCCTTGTTCTTTTATCTTTTTAATTTCTTTTTGGGCATCCTCTTTAGTTGAATAATTTATAGCCTGTCTTGTCCAGCTAAAATAATAACCACTTAATCCACTTTCGCTATATATTGGAGGAGATGCAATAAACATTCTGGGGCCAATACCATTTTTCTTTATTGCTTTTCTCCATTTTAAAGTTACAGGTCTCCCAGCCATTTCTCTAATATAAGTGATACCATTAGCTAAATATAGAAATAGATCGTTTTGGCTTTCTTTTAAGTGAACGTGTGAATCTATAAGGCCAGGAATTAAAAATTTATTTGTTCCATCTATTATAATAGCTGTGCTGTCCAAAGGTTGATTTTTTCCCAAGCTGACTATCTTTCCATTTTCAATGACTATTGTCTGGTTTTTAATAAAAGAAGTACAATCTTCTGAAAGTATATTGACATTTTTTATTTGAATTGTTTTGGAAGGCTTTACAAAAGAAGAAATGGGAATCACTTTAGTTGATTTACCCAAAACTTTATTTAATTCATTATCTGACCAGATAAAAACGCAGATAATAATGACTAACAATATCATAATGGCATATATGAACCTCCTGAACCATAGTTTTTTCATGAATTAATTATTTGGATTTAAATGTAAATATACATATAAATAGGGCGTTAATTTAAGGTATAAACGTTTGCTATGCGAGTTTATTCTGTACATAAATAAAAAGATGGAGGGCTATAGTAGATAATTTACCAGAAGAGTAAAAAAAGTAATGCTCAGTAATGTAAGATATGTAAAACTTGGTGAAACGTATCAGTTCAAATAGAATAACTAATGGGTAAATTTATAGAAGATGTACTTTTGAAGATATGGATAATAAAAGAAAAAAGCCTTTAAACAGTAATGTTTAAAGGTTTTGATTTTTAAAGTTTCTTTTGAAACTTCTACTGGTGGAGAAAGAGGGATTTGAACTATTTAGTCTCAGCCCGCTTTTTATACTGCATCTTCCGATATATTCTAACTGGTGCGCCACAATTCTGCCATAAAAGTATATATAGCCAATAGATACAATTTTAGATTTTTTTAATTTTATAAATTCTTTAAATTTAATAAATCTAAAACCTTTGGTGAAACTTTCAAATCAGATCGGAACTTTAAAACACCCTTTATGAAATGTCTTTTTAATTCTTTTCCATTACGTATTGAAAATGGAGTATTGAATATAATGGCTTTATAAATTATTATGTTCCTAGAGTTGTCGAAATAATATACACAAATATCATAGCCCGCATCTTCTCCCTCTGATAAAACTACATCATAATTTTTCAGATCAGGATTTGGATATAAAGACTCAAAAGTTAGGGATTCAATAATTATTTCATCTTTACAATGGTGTAAACCATTTTGATCAACTATTACTTTGGTAATTTTGTTTTCTCTGGTAACGATTGTATCCTTTAATACCGAATATACCAAAAGAGATAAAAGAATAACCGATAGTATTCCAGAAGAAATTTTAAATTGAACAGATAGTTTTTCAGATTCAATAATAATTATTTCTAAAGTAATTATTCCTAAAATTGCACTCACAAAAATAAATGCTCCTACAGTCTTTGTTATAAGAGTTATTTTCTTTGACTTTAATGATTCCATTTTTGAAAATTCATTATTCTGAAAATCCATTTTTTGCAAGAAGTTAGAGGTTAAATATTACAGTTGTTGGAGCAAACTTAAAAGATAAATTTATTAGTAAGTTTTTTGGTGCTGCTGCGGAATTTGAAAGGGATCATGTCCCGCCCAGTCTCTGCAATTGTAAAAAAATAGATAAATTGACCATTCTTATGATTTGTTTTTCGTCTGGATTAAATATTTTCGAATGTCTTTTTCTAACTTTTCAGGATATTCGTAGTTTAATTTTTTTGACAATTTAGTTCCGACTTCCGAAACTAGGTCAGCCATTGAAAATAAAGCATTCCAGTTATCGTCTATATTACTTCCAGAAAATGTTTGCTCTGTTTTTAACCACATCTCTGGGTTTAGATACTTTTTAAACAGTCTCCCATATTTGTTAGTTGTAATGGCCCAATTGTGTTCACTTGCAATATGCCATTCAATTAAAGGAATTAAATAGTCGGTTCGGATATTTGTTTCCGACATAAATTTTGCATAAAATATTTCATCCCTTGCAAGGCATTTGGCTACGTAAGTCGTATCCCACCAAAAGTCATTAAGAATACTTTGAAATTCTTCTTTTGAAGGTTTTATGATAATGGAAACTTGAAAAGCTGGTTGTTGCATTTCCTGTGTTATCTTGTCTTTGTCAACGATAACTTTATAGCCAATATCCCAGTCTTCAGGCAATTCTTTTAGTTTTATTTCTTCTAAAAATTTGTCTTTACTAAATAGCTTAAAATCAACTTTTACATTGTCATCATACAAAACCATTTTCATTGCGTGTTTATGCTCGAAATAGTTTTCGTCTTCTTCAATCATCGCAATTGGATTTCCAAAGATATGAATCCAGCTATTACTAGATATGTAGTCGGAATTATTCGCGAAAACAAATTCAATATCTAAATCACTAAAATCATCAACAGGTGCTAATGGATTTACAAGTGAACTTGTAAGCAGCACCGCTCTTACATCTTTGTTGTTTTCTGCCCAATTAATGATGGCATTTAACTTATCATCTCTGACTATCATTTTTTATAAGTTCGATTTTTTACTGTGCGATCTAACAGATTAGATTTTTGTGATGTGGCGGCAATAGTATTCCGTCTACTCAAATATAGTACAAAAGCTCAATAAAAGTAATATTGTTGCGGCTTTAACAACAAGCCGTCATATTACCAATACTTTATTAAACTAAACCCTTCAATGATCCTTATCTTTATTTGGTACCTTTATAATTAAAAATTCATAACTATACTTCAAAAAAAACATCCCAATGTAACAATAGATAATAAATGTTTGGCAAAAAACGAGTTCATTCCTTGAAATGAAGATTTGTTCTTTGAATCTAATTCAGCACTTTTAAAAAGAGTATCATAGAATTTGGTGGATTATTAAGGTACCTATAGAAATAAAGTAATCTATCGTATCTGATACCAGTTGATACCATCACTCTGTACTTCAACACAGCTTGAGGCATTAATTGTACTTACTGAACTTCCTGCTAAATTAATATAATTTACGGTGAGGGATTTTGATGAGGCAGAATTATTAATAATGCTATATATTCGACCCGTTACTCCTGACGCAGCAGCTGGGAGCGTAACAGTAAATGCAGACCCAAGCGGAATGATCACGGTTTTATGGTTTTGATCTAATGTTAAGTTTGCAGAAATCACTGTAATACTATTGGCAATACTGCCATTTACATCAAAAGTAGAAGTTGGTGAAATTGCGACTCCAAAACTCCCTGCGCTGGTGAACCTTGCAAATGTAGTAAAAGCCGTTGTGTTAGTAAATTTACCAAAAGCGAGATGTGGAGCTCCTGCAAAATTTGATGTAAACACACGCAGCGCATCTGTTGTACCGGTTTGAGCAGCTGAAACTTTCTCCATACCATATGCATCCCCTATAGCAATAAAATATATTGCTGCTATGCCCATTCGTGTATCTTTAGCAAATCCTAACCCAGCTGGAGCCTGGAATTCTGGCCTTCCGGAACCTGAGAAAGTAAGATTATTAGATCCCATAGTAACTGTACGATTGCCTGTCAGCGTACCATTGCTGTTGTAAATGTCGGTTGCGGTTGTTGATGATCCTAATGTAGTTTTCCACGCACTATTGGTATAGACAAAAGCCACAGCCTGACCATTGAGAATCGTGGTGCCTGAAAACGTTGCACTAAAGCCGCCGGTAGTATTATTTGAAATAGTTAATATATGACCATCTATAGTTGGGGTAAATGCCGTTATTGCAACAATACCGGTAGCACTGCCTGTAATGCTGGCGAGTGAAGTATCAATATTAATATTTACCGCATTAGAAGCGGCAGTAAAACTTACCTCCCTATGGGTAACTGCTCCGTTGACATCCAGCATTGTTCTGGGATCAGTAGTATTCATCCCAATTTGGGCAAAGGACAACCAAGGGGTAAAAAACAGCAGCAGAATTTTATTCTTCATTTTAATTGTCTTTTAAGATTATGTAATACTTTACAAGTCTTTATTAAACTTTCATTTTTCAGGCAATAACTTTATACTTTGATCTAAAAATACATTTGACAAAAAGTTTATCTTAAGTCATAAAAATCAGTTTTCGAGCTGAATTTTAGAATATGAAACCTTTAAAAACTCTTTCTGTCTTATTGTATCTGATGCCAGTTAGTACCGTCACTCTGTACTTCTATACTGCTTGCTGCATTGATTGTATTTACAGAAGTTCCGGTTAAATCAGAATAGTTTACGGTCAGGGATTTTGAACTGACTGTATTATTGACAATGGTATAAACTCTCCCCGATATTCCTGCTGCTGCGGGCAGCGTAACGGTAAATGCAGACCCAAGTGGAATAATTACTGTTTTATGGCTCTGATCTAATGTTAAGTTTCCAGAAATAACTATGATACTATTAGCAATACTGCCATTTACTTGAAAAGTAGAAGTTGGTGTAGTAGTACCAATACCAAAATTGCCCCCGTTGGTAAATCTGGCATATTCAGTAAAAGCAGTTGTAGTGGTATATTTACCAAAAGCAAGATGTGCCGCTGCCGCATTTGCTGTAAATAAACGCAGTGCCGGAGTTGTACCACTTTGGGCAGTCGAAACCTGTTCCATACCATATACATCACCAATAGAAGTATTATATATTGCTGAAATCCCCATTCGTGTATCTTTTGCAAACCCGAACCAATTTTGAAATTCAGTTCTTCCCGTACCAGCAAAAGTAAGACTATTAGAACCGAGAGCAACCGTACGATTGCTGGTCAGGGTACCATCACTGTTGTACAGATTGTTTGTTGATATGGTCGATGATCCCATTGTAGTTTTCCATGCGCCATTGGTATATACAAAAGATATAGCTTGGGCATTGGGAATAGTAGTTCCTGCAAACGTTGCACCAAAACCACCTGTGGTATTATTGGAAATGATTAATATGTGACCATTTATAGTTGGGACAAACGCTGTAACTGTTACAGTACCTGTGGCAGTGCCTGTAATATTGGCCAGTGAAGTATCAGTATTAATATTGACTGCATTAGATGCTACAGTAAAGCTTACTTCTCTATGTGTGACTCCTCCGTTGACGTCTAACGTAGTTCTGGGGTCGGTGGTGTTTATTCCTATTTGGGCAAAGGATAAATAAGGAATAAAAAACAGAAATAGAATTTTACTTTTCATTTTTAATCATCTTTATATTAAAAAAATAAAGATAATATTTTTTGGCTTATCGCTGTAAATTAGTGATTTATAATTATGATGATCGCTTTATTCTAAAAAAGGCTGGTCTATTTGATCGTTTTTTTTCAATTTTAGGGACAAGATATCAGTTGTTATTATTGGGTTATTTATAAGATAAAGGGAATAATAAATAAGCTCTCAAGGTCATTTGATTTTCGATTTTGTTTGCTTAAAAAAACTGTTTATCTAAAATAACTTTTAGTACTAATTCTGTTAAATTATTTAAAGATTACTTACGCCATAATTGTAGAGAGGTTGTATTTTTACAAAACCGATTTAGTATACAAATAAGACTTGATTTTTTATAAAGAATAATTTGGGTTTTATAATGAGTACAACTATTTGTTTAAGAATTTTTTTAAAAGCCAATTATAATTTTGAAATTATATTACGATGAAATATTTTTTTTCCTTTTTCCTTTTTTACATTTTTGCGGGAATAGCAAATAGCCAGCAAAAACATGATTTTTCATTTTCTAAAAATGATTTTATGCTCGATGGAAAGCCTTTTCAACTAATTAGTGGGGAAATGCATCCTGCAAGAATACCCAAGATATACTGGCGTCATCGTATTCAAATGGCAAAAGCTATGGGGTGTAATACTATTGCGGCTTATTTATTTTGGAATTATGTTGAAGAAAAGGAAGGAGTTTATGATTTTAAGTCGGAGAATAGGGATATAGCAGAATTTGTTAAAATATGTCAGGATGAAGGGATGTGGGTACTGTTCAGACCAGGACCTTACGTTTGTGCGGAATGGGATTTTGGAGGACTGCCTCCTTATCTTTTATCGATACCGGATATTAAAATCAGGTGTATGGATCCAAGATATATGGCCTCAGTAACTAAATATGTAAGTGAAGTTTCTAACCAGATCAGACCATTGTTGTGCAGCAATGGGGGGCCTATTATTATGGTTCAGGTTGAAAATGAATACGGCAGTTATGGAAATGATAAGGATTATATGAACGCCATACAAAAGCTTTGGATTGATAATGGAATTAATGTGCCTTTTTATACTGCTGATGGCCCTGCTTCTTTTTTACTGGAAGCTGGAACAGTAGAGGGAGCTGCCATAGGTTTAGACAGTGGAAGCAGCGATGCTGATTTTGACAGGGCTGCTAAACAGAACCCGAATGTGCCTTCTTTTAGTGCAGAAACATATCCGGGATGGCTGACACATTGGAATGAAAAATATCAAAAGCCCGCAGTAGAGGATATTGTCAAACAGGTTAGCTATCTGATGGATCATAAAAAATCATTTAATCTTTATGTAATACACGGAGGCACAAATTTTGGATTCAATGCTGGAGCTAATTCGTCAAACAGGACCCAGTTTCAGCCTGATATTACCAGTTATGATTATGATGCACCAATTAACGAAAGGGGAGAGCCAACTACTAAATACATGGCATTACGAAATCTCATTGCGAAATATAATAAAAAGAAATTGCCAAAAATTCCAGAACCAACGGCTGTTACTGAAGTGCCCGAATTTGAGATGAAGCCTTTTACAAGCGTTTGGAATGAGCTGCCGGCGGGTATTAAATCTACTCAGGTAAAATCTATGGAAAGTATGGGACAATATGCAGGTTTTATACTTTATCGTACCAAGTTGATTGGACGCAAAAGCGGCGAACTAGTGATTAATGAACCGCATGATTATGCTAAAGTATTATTAAATGGAAAATTAGTGGACACTATTTATCGTGATGGTGGGAAATGGACAGTCAAATTACCGGAATCAGATGTGAAGGATCCTGTTTTGGAAATTCTGGTGGAGAATATGGGGCATATTAATTTTGGACAATTTGTGATTGATCGCAAGGGCATTACAGATCGCGTTACACTTGAAGGGATGACACTGTTTAACTGGGAAATATTTAACTTACCCATGAATGATCAATATATTCAATCGCTTAAATCTCATGAAAACAGTGATTTACACGATGGTGTTTTTTTTAAAGGTTCATTTAAATTGAAATTAACTGCTGATACTTATCTGGACCTTAGTAAATTTAAAAAAGGAGTTATTTGGGTAAACGGACACAATTTAGGAAGATTTTGGAATGTGGGTCCCCAGTTCCGTCTTTACTGTCCTGCAAACTGGCTAAAGAAAGGTGAAAATGAAGTGCTGGTATTTGACTGGCATCAAAAGAGCGCAAGTTCAATTAAAGGTGTGAAAACTTTAGAGTAAATAGGAAGAAAGATGTTTGAAAGCAATATATGATTTTTGTGTTTCATTTTATATTTCGGGATAAATTTTGTCAACTATTAAACTTTAAAACATTAAAAACTGCTGACGGTTTTATATGAAAAAACCGCCTCAAATTTTAAATTGAGACGGCTTCTTTAAAAAAAAACAGTAGGTGCGATCGGGTTGGGATTGTTTAATCTCGTATTTATCCTATACAAATAATGGTATAATGCGGATCGTTTTGTATCTGAGTATAATTTACATTATCAAGAATGTGAACGATTTGTTTTGGAACCTTCTCAAATCAAATTAGCGTCCTTTGATAACAAAATAATGATTTCTTCTTGAAGTTGACAAATCTGTTACATTCATTGCATTGATATCAATAGCAAGCTTGATCATGACTTGATATATCTTTTTTAAATCGTATTTAATTAATTATTGAAATGAGTAAGCAACCATTCTAAAAGGTGTTGTTGTACTTGTAAAAGTATAAGCTCTATAACCAACAACGGGTATTTCTGCAAAATAAAGACCTTGAGGACTCATAAATTCATCATCAAGTGCTTTTAAGAAAGAAGGGGGCGTGATTGTTGGTGATTTGGGATTACGACGAGATTTCCAAACATCTGGAATAAGTGTAATTGTTTTGTTTACATCATCTGCTTTTAAAGTAAAGTAATGATAATATGATACGTTTCCAAATCTGTATTCTATATAATTAGTACCATCAGTATTATTAAACCAAAGCTGTGCTCTTTCCAGAGGTTCTCCGTTAGCTTCCTCTATATCTTTTAATAAAGATAAAAATAATGCAGAGTTTACTCCTTCAAGTTCTGTGTAATCATGTATATAAGCATAGGCATTATTTCCGTTTCCGATTCCAGGTAACAGCAATGTATAATCATCCATTAAAATCAAAGGTTTATCAGTATATTTAATTGAAGCACTCACACCATTTGTACCTGCTGCAGTAAAACTCCCTGTGCTGTCATCATAAATAAATTCAGTTAATTCCTGATCGTTGACCACTACAGCCGGACTCACAATAATACCTGTTTTTGTAAAGGCAATTCTCATATTATAACTCATACTATAACCTTGCTCTACAGAGTTTGCAATACCTTCCACGTCGTTCCATTCATTTCTATTTAATTGATTTAGATACCTTCCACCATCAAACGAGTGTCTGGTAAATTTTTCAATGGTTGTATTTTAACCTCTGGTTTTGCCATTCTCGAAATTGCATTTAATGCAGCTGCAATAGCGCCTTCTTGCCAACCAGGAAGGGAGGAAATTTGATCACCAACAATAAAAAAGTTAGCATTGCTAGCATTTTTTGTTTTCGGATCTATAATTCCAGATCCTTGTGCAATAGCGTTAAATTGTTTCGTTGAGTAGTTCGCATCTCCAACGGCTTGCCAATATGCCCAGCCACCCTTGATATTTGGCATATTTTGCCAAGCTATGGCAACGCCTTCTTCTAAGCCTTCGGCAAATTTCTTACCGAATTTACTGGCATCATTTCGTGCTTTGGTAAGTCGCTCATCAACGGGTAATTTTCCCCAATCGTGTGCTACTTTATCAAAATTATAAGCGCCTGTGAGTACGCCTTTTTCGTCTTGATACGCCGTAGATGGATACCAAATTTGTTGAATTTCATTGTCTGTCCAAGAGATTCCTCCAAAAATAGGTACAACTCCCACTTCGGATTTTTCAACTGCCATTGTCTTGAGATTTATTGGGCTTCCTTGCCATAAAGATCGATTTGCTTGCCAACCCACTTTGGAGGTACAGGCTAAAAAACGTGGAACGTATCCGTCTTCTCGCGGTTTATAACCTGGAGCTTGTGTTGGTTCAAATTGTGCCACAAAAACGGCTTTTAATGCATCTTTAAATTTAGGTTCAAGTCCCGATTTTAGGAGATCAGAATCTAGAATGTTTTTCAAAAAAGGCATCGCAAGGTTGCAAACACAATAATCAGCTTCGTAATAGATTGGTTCTTCTGTTCCAACTTGTCCAACCGAAATGATGTACTTCTCTTTAGTTGAGTCCCATTTTATTTTTTTTACAGGACTATTCAAAAGAATGTTTCCTCCCAAAGCTGCCACTTGTTGAGCAAAAGCGTGTTGCACCTGATCCATTCCTCCAACGGGTTGAAATAAGGTAGGTTGCCAAAGAAAATCTGTAGGTTGATAGAATTTCGTGCCTTCCCAAAATTTTGATTCGAGCAATTTATTAAAACTCAAAACATCGGCTACAATTCCAGCCGCAACACCAGGTAATACTTCATATCCAGCGCGTGTTTTTCCATCTTCGAAGCCAGGTGATCCAGCCGTTGCGCTATAGGTCCCATCTACATCAAGCTCTCCGAAACTGATCATCAAACTTTGTAATTCTTTAACGCGTGTTTTAAGATTACTTTCACTAATTCCCACTTTTGAATTGCGAAGTAATTCTTCTGCATTTTTGTATACCATGTGCGCCAACCAACCTCTTGTATTATGATCCAAACGACGGTAAACCATAGGCTTACCTCCGAAACTTTCGTCCTTTTGAACCAAATTAGATTCAGAGTTCATCACATATATTTCAACGTCTACCGAAAAACGTTTTAAGTAAGAAAGGAGTCGTTTGTGACTGCTTGGAATACGACCAGGACCTGCATTAAGGTAAGGTTCTGAGTCTCCCACTGGGCGTTTAAATCGAACAACTTGTGGTTTTCCAGGTTTCGAATCGAACAAATCACTGTTTGCATCTTCGATGAGTGTATCCCCTGTGCGTAAGCTCATGCAGCGTCCTCCCGTTTTATGAGATGCTTCCAGAATGGTTACTTTTGCACCAGACTCTTGAGCGAGTAGTTCATACGCGGTGGTAAGTCCCCCAACACCAGATCCGATGATAATAACCTCCTTTCCTTCTAGTTGATTTGGACTAAGTTTAATCGCTTGATTGGTAATCTTGTCTTGCATTTTTGTTGCTTCAGCCAATGCGGCGAATGCAATTGATTTTGGATTGTTTTTTAAAAATTCCTGACGACTTTTGTACTGTCCCATTTTGTATAAATTTTATGTTAAAAAATAATTTTTTTTTGATTTCTATGGTATTCGTATTTTCTTTGGGTTAATCTCGAAAACGCTTTCTAACTCTAGGTTTTATTTTCTGAAATGAAATTAATGATTGAAAATAAAAAAAATGAAAAAGATGTCGTTAATGAAGGTTTTTCTGTCGTGAATGGATGTTTTTTTGTTGTGAATAAAATTGATTTATTCCAATAAAATAAATTACTTAAGGTTATTGTATGAATGCGGCTTTATAAAGAAGATTAAAATATAAAAAAGTAAAGCCTACAATTATTTTGTCAGCCTTTTACTTTTTTTTTAATTAGATTTAAAAAGATTTCCAGAAGTTTTGCTAATTGAATCTGCTTCTAAGTAATATCAGGTTCTGTCGTTGATCATGCTACTATTCAGCGCTGGGTTTATAAGTTTACAACTATCATTGAGTCAGAGATGAAGAAGAAAAAGGGTAGAGTGGGTACAAGTTGGAGATTGGATGAAACCTATATCAAAGTAAAAGGTATTTGGTGTTATTTATATCGAGCAGTAAATAAATTAGGCAATATAGTAGACTTTCTTTTGACCAGAAAAAGACAGAGAATGAGTGCTCAGTCATTTCTAATTAAAGTAATTAGTAACAACTGCAGGCCAAGAGTAATAAACATTGATAAAAGCGGTTCTAATACCGCAACGATCAAAGTATATAACAAGCGTTCGTTCTCAAAGATTAAAATCCGGCAGTGTAAATATCTCAACAATGTTGTAGAACAGGACCATAGATTTATAAAATTTAAGATACAAAACGGGTTAGGCTTTAAAAGCTTTTCCAGCGCTCAGTGTCCCACTGGCGTCTGGTGGATGCTTCTTTCGGGATTTCGTCAACGGTTATCCTGAAATAGACACTTCTAAATATTGAAAAGCGGTATAAAAGAAAAAACCCTGCAAATCGTTGGATTTGCAGGGTTTACCGCTCTTTTTAGGCTTTTATATAAACTTTGAAAAGTCTCTTTTTAAGCCTTCTGCGGAGAAAGAGGGATTCGAACCCCCGGACCTGTTACAGTCAACAGTTTTCAAGACTGCCGCATTCGACCGCTCTGCCATTTCTCCAGTATGTCGCTATCATTTCGTGATTGCGAGTGCAAATATAAGGTGTTTTTTCAATTGAGAAAACTTTTTTGGAACTATTTACAAAGAAAATAATATTATAAAAAAAGAAACCCTTAACAAAAGTTAAGGGTTTTAAGTTCAGCGGAGAAAGAGGGATTCGAACAAAACCGTCACATCCCGCTTTTATACTGCATTTATAATATTTTCTAATTGTTGCGCCACGATTCTGCCATCAGGATTTTCGCTATTATTATAAATATTGAAAGTTTCAGACTGGCTTAAATCTATTTAAATTGACGTTATAATTCTGAATTAATTTAGAGATAAAATTACGCATTTTTATGACAAACAATGACAAATAATTTTAAATATTTAAGGCAGTGGCGGGGAATTGAGGGATAGTGAATACTTACTTTTGTAGCAAAAAAAGTATTCAATCCAATAAGTTGAATAATTCTATATGTCAGTTAGATTATTAAGTTATGAACAAATTCTGTAATAACAGGAAGATTTTCATAGAGGCCTTTCCCTGCAACTGATGCAGATACGCTACCTAACCATTTCATTATTTTGGATGTTTTTGTGGGCTTGTCTGCTGTACTCTCAATTATAGTTTTCAAGTCTAAAATTTCTTTAGCACTAACCCCTAATTCTTCTAATTTTTTTTCGGTTTCCTGAGGAAGGTAATTATTTTGATTTAGTATTTGCTTGTTATTATTTCCTGCCGCAATGTTGAGAGGATTGTTATCACCAAAAATATTTGTTATTATATTTTGAACTTTATCAGTATTCTCTTTATTGACATTATAAGCGTCATCTAAATTTGGAAACTCGTTATCTAATTCCATAAGTGTATCTAAAAGTTTTTGTTTGGTCATTTCGAGGACATTTTGGTATTGTACCCTTCCTACTTCTCTGCTCCCGGTTCTAATTATTCCTCCATGTCTGTGTACATCTTCGCTATATAATCCAGCAATTGCCTCTACTTGTTTAGCAGGTAAATTTATATACCCTTTTGACTTTGATATTGTTTTTATCTGCTCTTCAACAATTGAAATAGGCTCTGAAATTTGATGACGATTGACGAAATCAAATTCATCCTTGTCAAATTCATCCGTCAATACGACTACAATCGGCTGTGTTCTTCCATATGTGAATTCAGCAATTAATGTTATTGGACTCCAGACTTTTCTGTAATCAGGCAATGTTACATCATCATATTCATATCCTTCCAGTTCTTTGGTCAGCCAATTTTTGAAAGTTTGATTTTTAATTTTTGCAGCTATCAGTTTTGCTATAGTTAATGCTTTGGACAACGAAATGCTGTCATAAGCTATGTCTTTAATTAGTTGCTTTATCATGCTTAATTTAGTTTATTTAAAATTAAAACGCCTGGTATTAGAAAAGTATACTGTTACTGGTCCATATGATTTCTCGGAAGTAAATCATATTCCTCAGCAAATTGTTCTAGTGTTCTTTCTCCTCTAAGTATTGAATTCATGTATTGCTCACCTAAAGAATTACCTTGGTTAGTATTATGAGGAGATGATTTTGGAACGAGGATCACGTTATATTTTGAAAGATATCTATTTCTAAGCTGTGGATTAATAAGTTCTGTATATTCCCCATCAATAAAGGCAGCACCGTCCTGATATTCTTCGAAGGTTACTTTTATATCATTATCTAACCCAAAAGATTCTTGATAATATCCCCTGCTGGCTACCTGCCTGTCAAATACCGAGGTTTTAATATCGTTAACACCTGATGCTTCATCCGGCAGAGTCTCAATATAGATAAAACAGGAATAATACGAACTTGAATTGTATACTGCAATCCTGTCTATAATTAATTCATCGCTGTTATTTAGTAAGATCTTGTTATCTTCAATTTTTTTGAATTTGCTTACAGGTAATGCACTGCTTCCCCTGAACCACCATATTGGATCTGCAAGTACACCATAGCCTTCAGCTATGTCGTAACGTAAAGGCTCATACAAAAATCTGTTTAGGCCGTCTACTGCTGCTTTTCCTTCAAACCATTTTACACCCCGCACGCCAGGGAATGCCTTTGTAAGCCGTTCATAGAATAGGACAGTTGGAGGTGTATGTGTGACTGTCTTCTCGTTTGTGTTTTTCTCTTTAGCTATTTCTGGTGTTTTTGCTTCTGGCACCTTGTCTGGTTTGTAGCCCGTTTTTAAATATTGGAAGAAAGCAAATGGATAACTGCCGACATCTACACTACTGGTGTAGGGTATCTGTTTGAAATCTTTATCTAAACTGACTTCTTTTCTCACATAATCGGCAATCACTGTAGGTGTTATAAAGCCTAAGTTATTGTAGTTTTCTGCTGTAGTAATTGCTTTCAAGAAATAGTGGGTCAATGTGCCATTCTGGAAAATACTTTTCTCTGTTGCTTTTTGATCAAATCTGGAGGCTGCAATAATAGTTTTAGTTTCTGACTTGGAAGCCAGTTTATTCCAGTAAAGTTCTGTCATAAAATCGTCCTCTTCAGCTGATTTTATTTTTTCACCTGAATGGCAGGCATCAAAAACAAAAATTTGATTTTTTGGATTTAATTTCTCTTGAACGACGGTGTATATTTGAGAAACTTTTATATACTGAGTATGAAACAATAAAGTAGCTTCTTCCTCATGAACCCCATGTCCGGAGAAAAAGAAAAATACGGCATCTTCATCCTGATTAAAATCTTTGCTTATGCTTTCCAGGGCATTATGAAACAGGCTTAAAATTTCTTTATTGGAGCTCCCGGGATCACTTGTAATTATTCTCAGATCATTGGCATTAAATTGACAGTTTTTAACTAGAGCTTCTGCAATTTTATTTACATCATTTACGCAGTAATCAAGTGGGTTTACCGCATAATCATTTATTCCTATTAACAATCCAAATCTTCTGCTCATCTTTAACTTTCTGTTATTGAATATTGTTTAACTGTTTTTATTAAGTAATTCTAAGTATTGGTTAGACTTATGGCTGAAGGGATTCTCATCTATATTTCCTTATTATAAACTCTGTTCTCTTTTTTATCTACCCTTTCGATTAGGAATTGAGTCCTGTTTTTAAATAATACTTCTTTTTCATTATTAACAAATGTCAATTCCTGTATGTCTTTTGCATTACTATTTTTTGTAGTTGTTATTACAAATTGAAAATCTGTCTCTTCATCAGATATTCTTTTGTCATCTGTATGGCATGATTGAAAATCATTGAACATTAACGCTCTTCCGATATTCTGCTCGTAATATTGCAGACATGCATCATTTCCATTTTGTGGGTGGCGTATATCTCTGTAAAGAATTTGTTCACTAAAGGAGGGCAGTTTATCAAGTGCTGAATTTAAACGATTACTATAAACTTTAAAATCTTCATCTAAGTTTTCAAAGTTATTTCTCAAATTATGATTTAAGTTTTCATAAATATGATGATGTGTATACATATAAACAATGGACGCTTCTTCTTGGCTTAGATCATATTTTATAATTGCGTCAAGATTTTCACCTGAAGAAGTGGTTTTCCCAAACTCATGAGCGGATAGTTTTTTAATGAAACCTTCGTGATGTACCTGGTAATAATTTATACCTCTTTCAGGCTCGAAAAATTCTCGATTGAATTGAATTGCCCTCTCATGCCTAACATCTTCACATTTCTCAAATGAGTCAAATAAATCTTGCATAACTAAAGCAGGTGTTGATGAGTTTTAATTGTATTTTGCATGTGTTTGAAACCATTAAATATATAAATAATGGTAATATAAAACTAAATAGGAACAAAAGAATATATTCTTTTTACAAGTTCTTAACGGCAGAAAAAATTACAGTTAAAATATTTTCTGATAGACTTGAAAGCACTCATGGACTATTATACTTCCGATGTTAATCATTTTTAAATTTTATTCATCAAATACCGTAAAGTCCATAGTATTTAATAATGTTCTAATGGAGAGATTGTTTTCTTTCATCCAGTATAAGAGATTATTTAGCATTTCTCCGTGGACAGTTAAAAAATAGACAGTTCTCTCTGAAATTTGATTCTCGTCGACGTACACTAAATTGGCATTTTCTAATATATTTATTTCTACAATCATCTCCTGAGATGAAATATTCAAAAATTTTTCTAATGCCTGAGGTATAATTCTTACGCTGCCTGAGCTGAAATAATTGTCTCCCATTTTTCCTCTGTCTGCAATTAATGCAATTATTTCTCTTGTGACACGGGGAACAGATGCCAAGTTATCATAAAGTTCATCCAATTCTGCCTTACTTCTTTTGTAGCCGAAAACTGAAGGCTGTCCTATTAATTTAATTCCATTTTTTGCTTGGGATGATGGTTTTAATTCGACGGCATTATAATAGGAACTTTCAAAATTACCTTTTTCGTCGATAGGTTCAAGTTCAATTTTAACCTGCCTGAATTCTCTTTGAAACAAGGTGTAGATTATTTCTAATTTTTGAATATCAAGAAGGACGATGTCCCGTAATAATGAATCAATATCGTGAATGTTTTTTTCAGGTGTGAAGAAATATTTTTTGGCAAGCTTCGGATTTAAAGTATAGCTGGTTTGTTTCTCACCAATTATAAAAACATTTATTGTATCGTAAGATACTATTTGATCTTCAGTAATTTTTTCTAAGGTATCATTTATTTTCTGGGATGTTTTCTGAGAAGTTATCTGATAAGCAGTTTTATTTTTACTATCACCTAAATCCAAGCCTGGAACATTACTTCTGGTTTTATTTAAATTCTGTAAATTTAAAGAATAGGCGGTATTTAAAAGTTCCCTTAAAAAATCTTCACAGTACTTTGTCAAATCAAATTGCCCTAGTTTATTTCTGGTTTCAATTTGATATTTCAGGCTTGCCAGGTCATCAACTATTTTCCCAATAATAATTCCTCTTGTGATCATGTGTCTAATATTTTTATTATTACAGTTATACTGATTTTAAGATTATCTATTCTTACTTTTATATGTCCACTTTTAAAACATGCCATGGATCTCTGGAATTCCAGTCACAGGTAACATTATTTTTAAAAACGATTGGTTTATCGCGTTTAACTTTCCATTTCTCAGCCCATCCTGGAATAATCTGTTCATTTGCCAGATAGATAGTTCCATTATTTAAGGTGACCGTTTTGCCATGTCCTCTTTGTAATGTCTGGGAGTAGTATTTGTTATCTGTTAAACATATAAACTTTTTAATTTGGAAACTATCGAAATGCTGCAGGCGTTCAATATCTATCAGGGCATCATAACAATCCAGTTCTTTTGCCCGATTACTTGCCTTCATAAAACATTTAAGCTCGATTGCAGCTTTGGTCTTTCCAAAACCACATACAATATCTATGCTTTTATTTCCATAATTTGTTTCCATCTCAATTTTAAAAGTTTCATTGGGAAGAATGCAATATAAATTTCCCAGATCAAATATAATTTTTGATAAATGAAGCTGTAAGGAAGATTCCTTATTAATGATAATTTTACCAGAAACTATATTTTCGAATAGAAGATCCCAGGCTAAATCGATAATCTGGTTAAGTCTTGTATGTTCATCAAGTGAAACCATAAATTTTTCGTTATTTGTATAGTGACATGAATATAAATTTTAAAGGCGGAAAGATTCTTAAGGCTTGGTTTGGACAGTTTAGCACATTTAATCAATTCTCATTCAGCTTAGAGAGAACAAACTTGATATGCCATATCAGCCTTTCATATGATCCGTTGTCCAGTGCCCGCTGGTCAGTAAGCATACTTGTAAAAAAAACAGGAACATTTTTTAATTCTGTATTGGTTATTCGATAGGTCCCGATTTCCTGATCAAACACAAAATCAAAATCCATCCAGACGCCGGTATTCTTTTCTTTATTTTTATCAAACCCCAAAAAATGCCTGGACAGGGCGTTTGAAACCACAATAATCTTAGGCTGCGCATCCAGAATTACTTTTTTAGAAACAGCAAGCTGTTTAAAAAGAAAGTCGGAACCCACAGCATCTTTTAGCAGCTTAAGAATAAAATTTTGTCGGGTTTCCCTGAAAAAGTACAAATCATAATGCGTCCAGGATAATTTTGTTTTTAAAGAAATATCTTTGAATCTATTAAAATAAGGATGATTCTTTTGGTTTTCATCAATATTAATAAAATGGCTCATAGATTTAGGATTACCTGAAAATGATGGATTTATCCCTAAAAACAGGATGGAACCCTTTTTAATTCTATCATGAATGGCATAGCCTCTTTGAAGCACTTCAATACTGCTGTATAATGGATCATTTGAAGAAAAGCATATAAGTGGATCGAAAACGATAATTTTTACAAAAATCGACATCTTTTATTTGAGTATATATTTTTCCGTCAGTATCTCTTAGCTGTCTGATAACAGAACAGACAAACTGCTCTTCAGCCAGGGTAATTATTTCCCCGCGATAGGCTTTATTGATTAAGTCCTGCGCTGTGGAACCGTATTCCAGTTTATCTGGGAGATTTGCGGAAAACGATTGTAATTTTTTTCTTTTATAGTTCATGAATACTTAATATTGAATGTTCATGTTGTCTGAGCGCATTTGCGCTTTAAGATATTTTTTTAAGGTTTAAATTTTCAAGGATTGGACCACTTATTCATGATATAGTAGGTCTTTTAGAATTTCTATGTTTTTCTTTATAATTAAATCTTATTTACAAAAATAAGATGACTGTGCGCAATCATTTTACGTAGATGAAAATGTCTGTAAAAAAAATGGAAGTTTTGATGATCTTGAATATTATCATTAAAAATAAATGATTTGAAATTACGTATAAATTATATTCTTTTAGTTAAAGTAAGATTCGTGCAATTTATTTTTTGTATGATCTTAATAATTATGTTTTATGAGATTTATTTGATTCCAAATATTGACAATTTCATTTTCAACATTTATAGCAGGATAATTAAATTTCATTTTTAATAATACATTGTCATTCCAATCAAATTCTTCTAATAATTCGGGAAATTCCAGATTTATGCATGTTGTTATAATTTTTATTAGCTCAACAACTAAAATAGTTTCTGCATTGGTATGAGGAACATTAAAAATTATTGGTTTAAAATCATCTGCAAAAATGGATTTATCTCCAATTCTATAATTGTGAGCTAAAATGTAGTTTCTGTAATTTTTAAAATCGGACCAAGAATTCAATCTCTTCAATGCAGGTTTAGTAATTTGTTTTAACCTTTTTAACCTTTTAGAAAAATCGGGATGTTTAGATACTGTAAATTCTTTGTTGTATTCGTCAATAAACGAACATGCAATTATATGAGAATAATTTTGAAGAGAACCCGAAATGGCCTTTGCAAATGGTAGTTTTGCATAATGATTTTCAAATTTTACTTTATTTAAATAATCTTCATTATCTCTGTACGTTTTATAGACTTCGTTAAAAAATATCATTTGCGTTCCTAAATGAAGTAGTGTTTTATATGATTCCAGTAATCTTTGCATTTGTTTTTAAGATTTAAATTAATCTTTATATCAATTTTAAAAACTCTCCATCTTTTTTTACAATTTCAGATTTAACTGCTTTTATAATGGATAGTAAAATATGGTTTCGCATATCTTCCGTAACTCTCGCAAATCCAAAAAGTTTTGCAATTAAGATAACAGCATTATCTGGCTGAATAGCGATAGAACTTTCAACAACTTTAATGATTGCCAAGTTCATTTCTTCATCAGAAATAAGATTTAATTTTTTTGAATTTGGACTAAGTAAACTTCTATCTCTTATTATTGGTAAATGATCTTCAAAATGCCAAAGAAATTCATCTTTCTTTTTAATTAAGCCAGTTCTAATAGCATAGTTTAATGCATCTGTAATAGATGCTCTGACACGGCTTCCTATTTTTGAAATGCCATTTGCATCTGCAATTCGACGAGCCATTTCTTCAAAATGAACAGGACTTTCTACTTTGACGACTTCATGTATCCACGCTCCAAGTTTTCCAAGGGAATAAGTATGAATTTCTTGATGGCAAACCTCAATCGGAAGAGAAGCTTTTATATAGCGGGGGATTGAATTATCAATTTCTTCAGGCTCTTCTCGGACAAGATTTTTTAAATCTTCCATTAATTCTTCTTCAAGTGCATCATTATGTTCAACTTGATTTTTAGCATTTTCAATAGTTTCTATTAAAAGTCTTAGCTCTCCTTGGGGATTCCGGAACCAATCAGTGCTCCATACATTAAATAATTTCCAGCCCATTCCTTCAAGGACTATGGTTCTTAATCTATCTCGATCCCGAGCTGATTTTGCAGTTTCGTAAGACTTTCCGTCGCAGCATATTCCAAGAATATATCTTCCAGGATTATCGTTATCCACTATTGCCAAGTCAATATAAAATCCTGCAGAGCCGACTTTTTCTCTCACGATATAACCATTATCGCGAAGACTTTGAGCAATAATTTCCTCAAATGGCTGGGGTTTAGTTATTATTTCTTCCTTGTCGCTTTCAAACTTCCCATGCTGTGCATAATAAAGAAAACTTTTTAATGCCCGAATACCAAATTTCGCATTTGGTCCAGGATTCATATCACTGGCTGTAATATTTGTGAATACTTCACATCTGCTTTTTGCCCTTGTAATTAAAACATTTAGTCTTCTTTCACCACCTTCATTATTTAGAGGTCCAAAACTCATAGGTACTTTACCGTCTGCAGTTCTTCCATAACCAATGCTAATAAAAATGACATCTCGTTCATCTCCTTGAACATTTTCAAGATTTTTGATAAAAAGAGGTTCAGTAGGGTGGCTCCTAAAGAAATTTTCAACTTCAGGATTTTTTCTTCTTTTTACTTCAAGTGCATTTTGAATAGCCTGCATTTGCGCTGTGCTAAAAGCAACAACGCCGAGACTTAGCTTCGGATTATTTAGCGCATGGTTAATGATAGCATCAGCAACTTTTTCAGCTTCTTTAGGGTTGGTGCGTGTTTTACCTTTGTCATAATAAGTATCTGGCAGGTGATTAAATGCTAAACCCATTTTGCTTCTAGATCCGGGACTTGGAAAAATTATTAATTTATTTTCGTAAAACTCCTGGTTTGACAAGTTAATTAAGGATTCATGTCTACTGCGATAATGCCAGCGCAACATACGTTGAGGAGCACCTTGAGCATCACACATTCCAAGGATGCTCTGCATATCAGCAGTTACGTTTTCTTCATCTTCAGTATCGGTATTAAGTTTGTCAAAAAAACTTGTTGGAGGCATTTGCTTTGTATCCCCCACAACAACTACTTGTCTTCCACGTAAAATAGCACCCAAAGCATCAACAGGACGTACTTGGCTGGCTTCATCAAAAATAACCAGATCGAAATCAATACTATTTGGAGGGAGAAAATTTGCAATTGACATTGGACTCATCATTATAACAGGTTTAATTGCTTGAATTGCCAGTCCCGCTTCCTGCATAAGTTTCCTAATCGGCATATGTCTGGCTTTGCGATTGAATTCGCTTTTAAGTACATTAATTTGTCCGCCACCTTCCTGTTTTGGTAAACTCTCCCAATGTTTAAGAGCAACTTTGGCGCGATTATAGAACTGATTAAGTACATCAAGTCGTTTAAATTTTTCGATGACTTCTTCATGACTTGATCTTTCAAATTTTCGAAGTTCTACACTATTAGTCATTGCCTGCTCAATCAAATGTTCGTACCAAGTTTTCTGTACAGCTGTTTTTAAATGCAAAACAGCGTCGGGCCAGTTGTAAACTGCTCTAATCAAATAATCGGCTCCATTTCTTTCAATCTCTTCTTTCATTACGTTCCAAGATACTGCCTGATGTATCTCAGGTAGATTTTCGAACCAATTTTTTATTAAGCTTTGCTGTTTTGCTAAACTTGTATTTAGTATTTGATTATCTTTTAAATCCAGTTTTTCTAAAAGTGACTTTAATGAAATATTTTGTTTTTTTAAAGCATTCTCCAAATTAATTAAAAAGTCAGCCGCAACAGAAGACTCCTGATTTTTGCTAAGAAAGGATAGAAATGTGTTTGATATTACGTCATCCTGAATAAGAAGGTGTACCTCTTGTAGATATTGAACTGCTTTTTTAACAGTTTGCCAATCTGTTCGTTTCTTTTGATATCTTATATCAAATAATTTTTGCGCTAAAGGTTCTAAAGATAGGAGAGAGGCTGTAAGACGCTTTCCTTCCATTAAAGCATTAACATACTCCAATTTTGTGTTTAAATCTGAAGGTACCTGAGTTGTGAGAAGTGCCGACAATTTTTTTACACTATTTTTATAATCGCCTATTAAAAATTTATACCACTTACTGCCATGTACAATTAAATTTTGCCTGATTTCAAGTAGATCATAATCCCAAGCTTCTGGAATAACTAAATTGTCATATTGTGTATGCAGTTCCTCTAGTCGAATTCCAGTTTCTAATAATTCGGCAATATCAGCTTGATTATTGAGCCAAGCGGAATCGGTTATATTCATAGATGTGATGCCTGGATTCTCAGATGCAGTTTTTATAGTTTTTAATAATAGCTTAACAGCATCTGTTTCTGTGGACGGATTAATTTCAACATAATTTGAAATGGAAGTAATAAGAGTTATTACCTCATTTGTATCTTTAATTACAATTTCTAATAATTCTTTTGAAGTTTCCTCATCTATTGGGAGGAAAATTTTTATATCAGTTCCATAAAATAGCAAGTTCTCAGGTTGTCCAATTTTTTCTAGTCTTACTTGTATTTTTTCAGCCAGCTGTTCAACCTCTTTAATCTTTATAGAATCCCATAAGCTAATATTTTCAACGTGTATTTTAGGAAATTTATAATCTTTATTATGAGTTGCTATTTTTAGTAAATTTCCCATCACTTCTTGTGCTGAGTAACCACTTTTTGAAATTTCAGAATTTACTGAAGTACAATATTGATTAAGTTCGTTTATCATAGGATGAAGAAATCTAATTTCTTCTTCTAAACGAGTCATTGTTGGCTTGCCTAAATCAAGTATTCGTTTTAATTCATTATGTAATTCTCTTTTGTTTGCTTTGTGGCTATGTAATTCTAAGCATGCTTCTCCTAAGTTAACACTGTCTAATCGTCGTTTTACAACTTCTAATGCAGCCATTTTTTCAGCAACAAAAAGTACTTTTTTCCCATTTCCGACAGCATTTGCTATAAGATTTGTAATTGTTTGTGATTTCCCTGTTCCTGGAGGGCCTTGTATTACCATGTTACGCCCTTCATGTACAGCAAGCATTGCAATGACTTGTGAACTGTCGGCATCTACGACTTGCATAAGCTCGTCAGCATTCGTATCATTGTCAAGATGATGTTCTTCACCAATTGATGGTTGAGGTTCATTAAATCCAGTATCGAATAAAGATTGTAAAATATTATGGTTGAATGGTTTTTTATCTTCTGGCCATTTGTCACTGTCTAAATCATGATAAATCATAAATTTACCAAAAGAAAAGAATCCTAATTCTATGGCATCCTCTTCAACTTTCCAATTTTCAATGTGGCTGATCCGTTCTTTTATAATGCTGTAATATGTTTTAAGATCTAGTTCTTCTTCTTCCGGCAGATCAGGAATAGTGATGTTGTAATCTACCATCATTTTTGCCTGCAATGATAGATTTGGTCCGATTTCAGTACCACTGAACCTTAAACGAAAACGTTCATTTGCACTGGAACGCTCAAGTACGACGGGAAGTAAAATTAATGGCGCTTTTCTTGTATCGTCACTATTTCCTTTTTCATACCAATTTAGTATTCCTAATGCAAGATATAACATGTTGACACCCTGTTCTTCAATGCTTGTTCTAGCAAAATAATAAGTATTTAGTATTTTAGTCTGAAGCTTGGCTTCTGTTTCATTGGTCTGTAATCTGGTATCATTATAAGCATCTTGTATTTCCGGTTCGGTAAGTTCTGGAAGTTCAAGTAATTCATCATCGTCATCTTTGCCTGGGCGTCCTAAAAAAGTCATAGCTTTATTCTGCCTGACTAAGATATCATATATCGATGAAGATTGTTCTTGTACAATTTGTAAGCCTTTAACTTTGGATGTCTTATAGTTAAGTAATGTATTGCGCATTCCTAAATCTAAAAGCTCTTTACGAGATGCTTCCAATTTAGGTAGAATTGATTCAGACATATATTAAGATAATTAAGTTTCCTAAGTTATTAAATAAAACACTACAAAAAGAGAAAGACAATGTTTTAAACTTTTAAAACATTTAGGAAAGGGGAGTACTATTTATTTTTTGATTAATTTGATGTATAGCAACTTTAAGGACCTGCCAAGAAATTTTAGAGGTATGATGATCAGGGTTAAAACGATTTTTTACCTGTTCATTTGGGTGTATATAATTCCGAAAATCCCTAAGCGAATGACTGAATTTTTTTACGTCCTCATTGAGGTATCCAACTTCGCAGGAAACTTCTATTAAATTAGCTAGTGTCCACTCACTAAGATGTTTTACTCTGCCTTCTTTTGTAGGAGCTTTAGGAGCTGTATTGTAAACTCTAGGATGTTTGTTTGCAATGCCGTTTAATAATCCCTCTAAAGTACTGCCGCATAAAAATATAACAGAAAGAGGAGCTTCGACACTCAAACATTTTTTGATTTCTGAAAGCCTTTGGTTAAGCGTTTCCGTAAGTGAAGTTTCTAAATTCAATGTATCTAATCCTAATTCATCGAATTCTTTTTTTAGAAAATCATCTTCTATTGAATTTGCTTTAGAATTTGTTTCTTCAAAAATTATTTTGTCAGCTTTACTAAAACTTATAGTAGCTCCATCGCGTATTACTTTCCAACTATCAAAAACAAGGAATTTATTAAAATCATCAATCATTTTATCTAGACGGGTAAAGTTTCCAATGAAATTTACTGGGGCAAAGAGTTGAATAATGCATTTATCCAATTCTGGTGTTCCATTAATTTTACTTAGTTTTTCATCAGTGAATTTCCATCTGGATGGAAAACCTTCACCATAAGAATCTTTAAAACCTAAATTATTGAAAAATGTAACCAGTTTTGGACCAGTTCTATATTCGGTTTCCTCATTGATAAGATGTCTTAACTTTTCGAGTGTTTTCTGATGTAAAATCATATTGATTTATTTAGCTATTTAATGAAATCATTAATTAAGATAATTGCAAAAATTAGAAATTTAAATTTAAAGTTTTTACGGAAAAACGTAATTGTAAAATTTATTTTAAAAATAAAAATCGAATAAAAGTGTTTTTGCAAAAAGGATCCTTAATATTTATTGAAACATTAAGTTCAATATTTTCAAAATTATAGATTAAAGAATATAAATCACTACGTATAAATACCTTTTTTAGTTAGTAATCAATCTATTGTAGTTCCATCTTTGGCAAAGTCCTCTCTGGTATTAAAGGTAAATTTGGCTTTGATTTATATTTACTGGCTGGTGATTTTGATACAAATTTAATTGCATTTAATTAAATGATATAGTTACAGGTTAGTAAGCAGTTCAAATGTACTGCTATAAAAGCAATATAATCTATTTTGTAATAAGATACTGTTTTTGAAATTCCTCGATTGTCAGGTTTCCAAGCGCGGAATGTCTTCTGTATCTATTATAGAAATTTTTGATATAGTCTATGACTGACTTTTTTGCTTTTTTTATCGTTGTATAGTTGTTTTGGTAAATTAATTCTGTTTTTAAGGTTTTGAAAAAACTCTCAGCGACAGCATTATCATAGCAGTTGCCCTTTCTGCTCATACTTTGGGCGATCTGGTTACTTTTTGATAATGTGGAAACAAAATCTTTACATGCATATTGAATCCCTCGGTCTGAATGAAAAATTAATTTCTGGTTACTAGTTAAAGGACGATTACGCAAGGCTTGTTTAAAGGCAGCAATAGTTGTATCTACTGTCTTCATGGTTTCACTTACCGACCATCCTACTACTTTACGATCAAAGAGGTCTATAACAGCAGTAAGATATGCCCAGCCTTTTTTAGTTCGAATATAGGTAATGTCCGATACCCATACTTGATTTTGGTTACTGACTTTAAAATTCTGATTTAATAAATTCGCTGCTGCAGGATATTTAGCAGAGGATATTGTAGTTCTTTTAAATTTTAATTTTGGAATCCTAGGCATATTATGTTCCAGCATTATCTTTGCAACAAAAGATCGGCAAGCTTTTATGTTGATTGACGTTAATTCTTTGGCTATTCTTCGACTACCGTACCTGCCTTGACTCCAATGATAAATTCTTGAAATCTCTGATATTATAAATACTTTACGTTCAGCTCTGCTTGTAGGAAGTCCTTTTAACCATTTATAATAGCTGCTGGGATCTACATGAAAAATTTTGCACATCAGGAATATGGGAAATTTATCGGCGTTTTCTCTGATAAATTGATACCGCAAACGTCTTTTCTGCAGAAGATATGCAGCACCCTTTTCCAGAATATCCCGTTCCAGTTTGATGTTCTTAATTTCCTTTTTTAACCTTAATATTTCTTTCCTGTTCGTATAGGAATCAGATGATTGCTGAAGGGTAAGTTTTCCATCCTTATAAAGTTTCTTCCAATGCTGCAGGCTGTTTTTGCTGACTCCAAGCTCCTGAGCTACACGAAGTACACTTTTGTACTGGTTGCTGATTGTGACCGCACAGATTTTAAATTCCAGGGGCCACCTTTTTCTAGGTGTTTCCATATCTTTAAATTTATAAAGTGGTGATTATTTTACAATTAATCTCTTCATAAATTATCTAACTCAAACCTTGCATAAATATTTCTAAAAAAACCGTCTTAACTTTTTGTGGCAAAAAAGGTATCCACTCCATTGAAAATGCGCCACGAATGCGCCACAAAGTTTTAGAGTGTTTTTATAAATATTGAAAAGCGGTATAAAAGAAAAAACCCTGCAAATCGTTGGATTTGCAGGGTTTACCGCTCTTTTTGGCCTTTTTTGAAAACTTTGAAAATCTTATTTTTCCTTTGTTTTCGGGCCTTCGCGGAGAAAGAGGGATTCGAACCCCCGGACCTGTTACAGTCAACAGTTTTCAAGACTGCCGCATTCGACCGCTCTGCCATTTCTCCAGTATGTCGCTATCATTGTCTGATTGCGGGTGCAAATATAAGACGGTTTTTCGGTTCTGAAAACTTTTTTTGAAACTTTTTTTAAATAATTTACAAGTGTCTAGTTATCAGTATTTCCGAAAAAGAGATTTTTGAAAAAATTAATCCAAGTTGTCCAAAATTGGCGTTGGTTTCTTGTTTTCATCAACAGCAACAAACGAAAAAGTTCCTGAAACTACTGTTTCGCGAAGCTCAGAATACATTTGTTCCATAAAAATATCAACGTGAATTTTACAGCTTGTTCTTCCAACACTATCAACTTTTGCCACTAATTCTATTAAAGTTCCTGCCGGAATCGCCTTTTTGAAATCAATTTGACCTGTAGATATCGTAACTACTTTTTTGCGGCTGAAACGTGTAGCGCAAATAAAAGCCACTTCGTCCATTAAATGAAGCGCAGTTCCTCCAAATAAAGTATCATAATGATTCGTTGTACTCGGGAAAACCGCTTTAAAAATATGTGTTTCAGATTTTAAAATTCTTTCTTCTAATGTACCCATAAAGATTAGTAAGTTACGTATTCAGTGATTTCAAGCCCATATCCAATCATTCCAACACGTTTTGTTTGTGCAGTGTTCGAAACCAGTCTAATCTTAGAAATATCAATATCATGAAGGATTTGAGCCCCAATTCCGTAATCTTTACTGTCTATGATTACTTTTGGTGCTTTTAATGTTCCTTGTGCTTGTAATGTTTTAAGTTCAGAAATTCTGTTTAATAAATTTACAGCTGTCATATCTTGGTTAATAAAAATAACCGCACCTTTACCATGTTCATTAATAACCTTAAACATATCGTCTAACTGCTGCTCTGCATTGTTAGTCAATGTTCCTAATAAGTCATTATTAACCTGCGAAGAGTGAATTCTCGTTAAGATAGGTTCTCCAAGATTCCAAGTTCCTTTTGTTAAAGCAATATGAATTTGTTTATTTGTAGTCTGCTCGTAAGCTCTTAATCTAAAAGTCCCAAAACGGGTTTCAATATCAAAATCTTCTTTTTTAATGATAAGGCTGTCATGCTGCATTCTGTAAGCAACCAAATCTTCAATCGAAACTAATTTTAAATCGAATTTCTTTGCCACCTTTATAAGTTCGGGCAAACGAGACATCGTTCCGTCTTCGTTCAAAATTTCGCAGATAACACCTGCAGGCTTAAAACCTGCTAATCTTGCAAAATCAATTGCTGCTTCTGTATGTCCTGTTCTTCTTAAAACACCTCCTTGTTTAGCGATTAAAGGGAAAATATGTCCTGGACGAGCTAAATCATGTGGTTTTGTATTTGGATCAACTAGTGATTGTACAGTTCTCGATCTGTCGGCAGCAGAAATTCCGGTTGTAACGCCATTTCCTTTTAAATCAACAGAAACCGTAAAAGCAGTTTCCATATGATCTGTATTATTAGTAACCATGGCGCGTAAATCAAGTTCCTTGCAACGGCTTTCTGTAAGTGGTGTACAGATTAATCCACGTCCATGTGTAGCCATGAAATTGATCATATCAGAAGTAACTTTTTCTGCCGCAGCTAAAAAGTCACCTTCATTTTCACGATCTTCATCATCAACTACAATGATTACTTTACCTTGACGAATATCTTCTATAGCTTCTTCAATGGTATTAAGTTGAATTTTTGTTGACATAATTATTGTTTGTTTTGAGCTGGTGAAAACCGCTCGGAAATTTTTTGAAATAGTTGTGATATTGGGGTCGTTATCGCATCAAAATTAATTAATCCATTATCGTTTGTGGCACGATACGTTAATAATACCGCTAATGGGGAAAGAATAAATGACGACATCCATGAACCCATAAAAGGAGTCATTCCGCCTTCCTGCGATAATCTTTTTCCAAAAGTATTAATGAAATGGAAAGTAATAAAAATTAATACCGCAAAAACAATTGGCAAACCAAGTCCTCCTTTTCGGATAATCGCTCCCAGAGGTGCGCCAATAAAGAACATTAAAAAGCACGCAAAAGCAATAACAAACTTTTCATACAAAGCCGTTAAGTGTTTATTGATATCGCGCTGCTTGTCTTTTAAATCTTTTTGGGTTGATTCGATAGAGAAGATGTTGCTGGTAACATTACTGCTAGCCATCTTTAGAACATCAACTTTTTCTTTATTGTTGTATAAAGACAAAAGATCACTTGGTAAAGTCTTTTTCTTTTTTGCTTTATCAGTAACCATAGTACCTGATCTTCTAAATCCAACACGCTGATTTATATTTTCAGAAAATGAAATAATTTCATTATCCAGATTCTTATTTAATGAATCTAAAGTATAACGTAATTCATTAACATTAAGCATTGCATTTGTACCGGCAATACTTTCTTTACTGTCGTCAACTTTATTTAATTCAGATAAATCGATGTTAATGATATGTGTTTTAAAAGCCCCTTTTATAAAAGGGAGTTTAGCGCGGTCTTCGTATTTTTTTGGAGTAACATCCTGATAGTAATAACCATCATTTAAAACCAGTTTCAAAATGCTCGATTTTTCATTACTGATTAACTCTCCATCTTTAGCTTTGATAACAGTTTTGTTTTCTCCAAAATTGTTAGCCTTTTCGTGAATAGTTACACCTGTTAAGATATTTCCGTTTTCGCCAGATTTTTTGTTGACTTTAATGTTGTAGGTTCCAACATCATTAAACTGACCTTCGGCAATTGCCATGGCCGGTTTTGCCTGTGCGATATTCTTACGGAAATTCACAAATTTATATTCGGCAAAAGGAATAACATTATTGGCAAACCAAAATGCTACAATACTCAAAACGAATATAAAAATAATTAAAACCCGCATTGCTCTTTGTAGTGAGATTCCGGAAGATTTCATGGCCGCAAATTCATAATTCTCGGCTAAATTTCCGAAAGTCATAATCGAAGCCAAAAGAACCGAAAGCGGCAAAACCAACGGGATAATACGCGGCATAGAAAAAAGCAGGAATTTCACGACCAATATTAAGTCGAGATCTTTACCTGCTAGTTCTGATATAAATAGCCATACTGTTTGAAGTATGAATATGAAAAAAAGGATTACAAATACCGTAGTAAATGTAACTAAGAATGTTTTTAATAAGTATTTGTCTAGTATTTTCAACCTTCTGATTAATCTAATTTATTGATGTAGTATTTCGGGTATTTACTCGCTACAAAGGTAAATTGATTTTTTGATAATGGCTGATTGGTTTTAAAAGAATTAACGGTTAAAGTTGTTTTTGTTCCGTTTTTTCCAGTTTCAATCAAATTATAGATGTGTTTTGTCTGGACATCAATACCTAAAAGAATTTCTTTTCTTTGATCTTTTCCGGTAGTTGGTACTAATTTAATGTATTGAATCTTTCTTCCTTTTACATTTTGTACGATATCCATATTGTATTTGTAGCCAGAATTAAAGAAAGTAAGCATTTTTGAAGGCGTGATAGCATTATCATCCTTTTCATTTACTTTAGAAACTGTAACTTCTTCGTCTTCAGGAACAATTGTGTACGTTTTTTGTCCGTCAAAAATTTTAGTAACGCCCATAAAATTCAATACATATTGATTTCCTTTCATGGTTACATTTCCTTTACTGTCCTGGTTAATATTCTCTTTTGCATTGTTTAGAGAATATTTAAAATCTATAACAATATTATCGTAGCTTTTTATTTTAGCAGTCACTTCGTTCAATAAATCTTTAGCTTTTTTATCCTGAGCCTGAATAGAAGTGAAGCTCAAAAGCAAGATAACTGCCATTTGAAAACACTTTTTAGTCATGTTAGTGATAGAATTGTTTTTGATTTCCTGAATGTTTGTTCTCATGATTGGATTAATTTTGTTCATTATTAAAGAATTGATCAAGAGCACTTAAGTCTAAAATGTTCACGCTTCTTGCTTTACTGCCTTCAAACGGTCCAACAATTCCTGCTGCTTCCAGCTGATCGATCAAACGACCGGCTCTGTTGTAACCTAATTTTAATTTTCTTTGCAGTAATGAAGCAGAACCTTGCTGCGCATTAACAATAATCTCGGCAGCTTCTCTAAATAAGGTATCTCTTTCGGAAATATCCATATCAAGATTAATGCCAGTTTCTTCTCCAACAAACTCCGGAAGCAAATATGCTGTGGCATATGCCTTTTGTGAACCAATAAAATCTGTAATTTTTTCGACCTCTGGCGTATCTATAAATGCACATTGTACACGCGTTACATCATTTCCATTTGTGTACAGTAAATCTCCACGTCCAATTAACTGGTCAGCTCCCTGAGTATCTAAAATTGTTCTCGAGTCAATTTTTGAAGTTACCCTAAACGCAATTCTTGCAGGGAAATTGGCCTTAATTAAACCTGTTATAACGTTTACCGAAGGTCTTTGAGTTGCAATAATTAAGTGAATACCAATAGCACGCGCCAGCTGAGCCAAACGGGCGATCGGAACTTCGACTTCTTTTCCTGCGGTCATAATCAAATCAGCGAACTCATCGACAACCAAAACAATGTAAGGTAAAAATCGGTGTCCGGCTTCCGGGTTTAATTTTCTTGCTTTGAATTTTTCGTTGTACTCTTTAATATTACGAACCATCGCATCTTTTAATAAAGAATAACGATTGTCCATCTCCGTACAAAGTGAATTCAAAGTATTAACCACTTTTGCATTATCAGTAATAATAGCATCTTCTGTATCTGGAAGTTTTGCTAAATAATGTCTTTCTATTTTATTGAAAAGCGTAAGCTCTACTTTTTTCGGATCGACCAAAACAAATTTTACTTCCGCCGGATGTTTTTTGTATAACAGCGAAGTTAAAACCGCATTCAATCCAACAGATTTTCCTTGTCCTGTTGCTCCCGCCATCAATAAGTGAGGCATTTTTGCAAGATCGACCACAAAGGTTTCGTTTGAAATGGTTTTTCCTAAAGCAATTGGTAATTCCATTTCGGCTTCCTGAAATTTAGCAGCGCCAATAACGCTCTTCATCGAAACCATAGTTGGAGTCTTGTTTGGAACCTCGATACCAATTGTTCCTTTTCCTGGAATAGGAGCAATAATACGAATTCCTAAAGCAGATAATGAAAGCGCAATATCATCTTCTAAACTCTTAATTTTAGAGATTCTGATTCCGGCTTCCGGTACAATTTCGTATAAAGTTACCGATGGACCAACGGTTGCTTTAATCTGCGCAATTTCAATTTTGTAATTACGAAGTGTATCTACAATTTTATTTTTGTTTTCTTCTAATTCTTCCTGATTAATGGTAATTCCACCCGTCGAATATTCTTTTAATAAATCGATAGTTGGGAATTTATAATTGGATAAATCCAAAGTTGGATCAAATAATCCGAAATCAGCAACTAGGCGAGAAGCAAGGTTTTCTTCGATAATATCTTCTTCTTCGGCCTTTTCAATAACAAATTCTTCTGTGTGTACAGGAGGAGTTTCTGTTACCGGATTTACATTCATCTGTACAGGTTTTAAAACCGGATTTAAATCAATTTCAGACGAATGATTGATAGTTGGTTTTAAAGCTTCTTTGTTGATTTCAAATTTAGAATCATCTGTTTTTAAATGAATATTATCCAGTTCCGGATCTTCTTCAATTGCAAATTCTTCTAAATTATAAGCGCTTTCAGGTTCTAAATCCTGCTGCGGTTTTTTGATAGAATTTAATTCTGATTTTAATTCATTTTTAGTAGAATCAAAATAAGACTGGATTTTTTCAGGAGATACTTTTATTTTGAAAATTAAATAAACGATCAATCCAAAAAGTAAGGTTAATAAAGTTCCGGTTTTCCCGATATAATCCTGAAGGAAAAGATTTAATTCATAACCAATTGTTCCGCCAAGCTCTGGTGCCGAAGTAGCAAAAAAGCCAAATAAAATAGAAACAACGATAATGGCAAATAAATCCCAGAACCAAGTATTTTTTAATTTTTTGGTCGAAAGTTCCAATGCCAGAAATAATCCGGTTAAAAAGAATAAACGAACAATTATAAAAGAGGCAAGACCGAAACCTCGGTATACAATTAAGTCTGCAAGAAAAGCCCCGAATTTTCCGAGCCAGTTTTGCACTACTTCTTCACGGTCGCCAAGCTGACTAACCGCACTTTGGTCTGTCTGCCATTGTCCGTTGACATAAAAAGAAATAAATGCAACTAATAATGCAATAGAAAAGAGTACCAAAAGGCAGCCCAAAACAAATTTTTGTTGTTTGGATAATGACCAGGATCTAATGCTGGCGACTTTTGATTCGGTTTTTTTGTCTACAGTTTCTTTTTTTGTTTTTGCCATTCTTGCGTTCCGCCTATATAAATTTTGGAATATAAATTATCAAACCAATCGCTATTGCTGTCATGGCGGCAAAAAATACCGCTCCTGCAGCAATATCTTTAATAAACCCAATTCGTCTGCTGTAATCGGGGTGGATAAAATCGGCAATTTTTTCAACAGCCGTGTTTAATCCTTCAATGCTTAAAACCAAACCAATGGCTAAGGTTTGACATAGCCATTCAGTTTGTGATATATGAAAATAGAACCCGGCAATAGTCATCACAATTCCCAGTGAGAATTGTACCATAACGCTGTGTTCTGTTTTTATCAATTTTACAGCCCCTTTAAAAGCATAAGTTACACTTTTTAAGCGACCTGTAACAAAAGTATTATCTTTTTGAAACTCCATTTAGTGGAAAATATTATAGTGCTGCTAAAGCCGCTTCGTAATTTGGTTCGTTTGCAATTTCAGCAACTTGTTCTGTATGAGTAATTGTTCCGTTTGCATCAACAACAATAATAACTCTTGAGTGTAAACCTGCTAAAGGTCCGTCAGTGATTTCTAAACCGTTTGTTTTACCAAAAGATCCTGTTTGAAAATCAGATAAGTTTACTACATTTTCTAAACCTTCGGCACCACAAAAACGTTTTTGAGCGAAAGGTAAATCTCTTGAAATACATAAAACAGTAGTATTTTCTAATCCGCTTGCACTCTGATTAAATTTTCTAACAGATGCCGCGCAAGTTCCTGTATCAACACTTGGGAAAATATTTAAAACTAATTTTTTACCAGCGAAATTGCTCAAAGAAGCAACTGATAAATCGTTTTGTACTAATTTAAAATCAGCAAGTTTAGAACCAACTGCAGGTAATTCGCCTGATGTATGAACTGGATTTCCTCCTAATGTTATTGAAGCCATGATAATTTTTTTTAATGAGGTTCAAAAGTAAGGATTAATATTTGAATCTAAAAGTATTTGTTAAGGGTTTAAGGTGAGATTAAGGCAGAAGTTTATTCGTATTGGTTTGCGTATATATGGCACACAGATGACACAGATTAAACGGATTTTTATTCTCATTTTTGTCAGGCTGAGCGAAGTCGAAGTCCACACAAAGTAACTCCATAATCTAAATCGATAATCTTTACGCGGGCTTCGACTTCGCTCAGCCTGACAAAGATTGGGTAAACTGAAAACTGCGACCGAAAAATGTAAACAAAAAAAAGCGTCTCAAAAATGAAACGCTTTCTCAGTCATGTTTTTTTGTTTTTTACTTGAAAAAGAGGTCGATTTATTTATCGATTGAACCTAAAACACGTTTCATGAACGCGTTTAGAGCTTCTTTTTTATCAGTTCCCTGAGAAACCATTTTGTGTACTTCAAGAGCACCGTACATATTCGAAATCAATTCGCCAATTACATCTAATTCTTCGTCTTTAAGAGAAGGAATTTCGGTCATAGCTTCAAGGACTTCAATCGTTTCAATGATATAATCCTGATCGTTTTCTTCGATGAATTGCGTTAATTGCTTTATTACTGGTAATTTCATGTTTAGATTTCTTAGATTTTTAGACATTCTTAGACTCTTTAGACTTTTTTAAAATTTAGACAACATCTAAGAAGTCTAAAAATCTAAGCAAGTCTAACCAATCTAAATTTAAGCAATTGCGTTTACAAGGTCGATTAAAACTTCTTGTTTATTAGTTTGAGTTTCACCAACTAATTGTCCGTTTACAAAAGTTGCAAATGTTGGCAGGTTGCTTACATTAGCTAATTTTCTTGATTCAGGAGAATTTTCTGCATCAACCAAAACAAAAGTGATAGCTTCATTTTCTGTTGCTAATTTTTTGAATTTTGGTTTCATAATACGGCAGTTTCCACACCATGATGCTGAATATTGTACTACTACTTTTTCGTTTTTAGCAACTAAATCTGCTAACGTATCTTCGTTTAAGTCGATTAACATAATTTTCTGTATTTAAATTCCAAGTTTATAAATTCCAAATTCCAAATCTTACGATTGAATTTAGAAAATCTAAATTTTGAAAATATTATTGATTTTTTGAGAGAGAAAAATTCCAAATCCCAATTGGAATTTGGAATTTTAAAAATTTGGAAATTTTATTTCTTAGTTAGCGCTTAAGTATTCAGCAGTACTAACTCTGTCTGCAGACATAGCTTCTTTACCAGCTTCCCAGTTTGCAGGACAAACTTCACCTTTAGTCTGGATGTGCGTGTAAGCGTCAACCATTCTTAGGTATTCGTTTACGTTACGTCCTAATGGCATATCGTTTACACTTTCGTGGAAGATTTTTCCAGTTTCGTCAATAAGGTAAGTAGCTCTGTAAGTTACGTTTGAACCTTCGATGATAACTGAATCAGTATCTTCGCTGTAGCTTGTAGATTCGATATCAAGAATACCTAAAATGTTAGCTAAGTTACGGTTTGTATCAGCTAAGATTGGGTAAGTAACACCTTCGATTCCACCATTGTTTTTTGGAGTATTTAACCAAGCAAAGTGAACTTCGTTTGTGTCACAAGAAGCACCAATTACGATAGTATTTCTTTTTTCAAATTCTGGTAATGCAGCTTGAAAGGCGTGTAATTCAGTTGGGCAAACAAAAGTGAAATCTTTTGGGTACCAAAACAATAATACTTTTTTGTTGTTGTTTACTGCTTCTTCAAAAATGTTGATTTTTAAATTATCACCCATTTCTGAGATAGCATCTACTGCAATACTTGGGAATTTTTTTCCTACTAAAGACATATTTTTCGTTTTACGTTAAAAATTTATTTCTGGTGCAAAAGTAGGTGATAAGTACAGATTCTTACAATAAGATGTGATTATAAAAATTTATAAGTTGATAAATTCTGACTATTTAACTTTTTAACTTATTGGATATCAATATTTACTGGAAGAATTCCGTTTGAAGAAATTTTATCTAAAAATTGAATTGCTGCTGTTTTTTGAAATTCTTCAAAATCCTGATATGCCTGAACTAATCCTGAAGCTTTTTTAAGATTCGGAATTATTGGTAAAGCATACGGATTTCCGAAAACGTAAACAATGCATTTTTTGGTTTGAAGTAAATCAGAAAGCAACTCTAAAACTGAATTATCAATTTCGAAATTATTTGCTGGTTTAGCTTTTGGAACAAACAATGAAATTAGGATAGTTTCAAAGTTTTCCAATTCTTTTTTAATTGATGAAATATCCGAAACTTCTAAATTTTCAAAAGTAAATTCAGGAGATTCTAATTTTGTATTTAAAGTTTTAAAGAAAGTGTTTTCGGTATTTTTATATAAACTTAATTTAGCTAATTTGTTGTTTTTTTGAGCTTCAAATGCTAATTCTGAATTTGAATTATCAATAATTGTTGTGATCGCATTTAGAGCAATTTCCAGATTTAATTCAGATGCTTTTTCAAAATTTAATTCGCCCGAAGCAGCGGTGTTTCCAGAAAGAATTCCTGCTTTTTCTTTAGCTTTCATGATTCGGCTATAGCTTTCAAAGATTCGGTCTGGTGAAGCATTTTTAAAGATAGCTTCGATTCCTTCTGGAACATTTTCGGCGAAACATAAAATATCATTTCCGGCATTAAAAGCTTCCCATTCCAGCTGGCCTTTGGTTTCGTATAATTTTGAAACACTGTGCATATTTAAAGCATCAGAAATTACCAAACCATCATAACCTAATTTGTCTCGCAAAAGATCCTGAATCACAGCTTTTGATAATGTTGCCGATGTATCTTTTCCATCATTTAAACTCGGAACGGCTAAATGTCCAATCATAATCGAATCAACATTATTTTCAATTCCTTTAATGAACGGATATAATTCGTTTTCTAATAATTCTTCCAGCGTTTCTTTTAAAACCGGTAATCCTAAATGCGAATCAACGTTTGTATTTCCGTGTCCGGGAAAGTGTTTGAGACAGCCTAAAACGCCAACTTCTGACATTCCATTTAAATATTCAACTGCAAAATTGGCTACTTTTTCTTTGTTTTCACCAAATGAACGATACCCAATAACCGGATTATTTGGATTATTATTGATGTCTGCCAAAGGTGATAAATTATACTGAATTCCGGCAGCTTTTAAATCTAAACCTATTTGTTTTCCAACTTCGAAAACTAGATTTGATTTGTTTTCCGGTAAAGCGCCAAGTGTAATCGCATACGGATATTGCGGTGTTTTTTCGATACGCATTGCCAGACCCCATTCGGCATCAATACTGATTAAAAGTGGAGTAGAAGCGGCCTTTTGGTAACGAACTATAAGTTCTTTTATTTTTTGATAGCTGTCGTCATTAAAAACAACTTTTTTCTTGCTTTCATAATTCGTTGCAGCGCTTGCACGACTGTGGAAAAAGGTCAGTCCGCCAATGTTGTGTTCTTTTATTAAACGTTCGGTTTCCTGAATATTTTCTTCGGTATCGTTTATAAAAACGGCAGGAAAAAAGAATTGTCCTATTCTTTGTCGTAATGCTTCGGCTGTAATTTTCATTATTATAAAGTCTTTTTCATGCAGACACTGTTATCCATTTTTTCGTAAGGCGGATAATTTGGAATGATTGTGTAACCTAATTTTTGGTACAAATTTATGGCTTCGGGCTGGTTTTTCCCAGTTTCGAGAATAGTATAAGTATAGCCGACTTCTTTCGCCCAAATTTCTAATTCGGCTAAAACTTTTGAAGCAATTCCTCTTTTGCGAAAATCAGGATGAACATACATTCGTTTGATTTCTGTTTTGTCGCTTTCTTTTTCGCGAAAAGCGCCGCAGCCAACCGGAATGTCATTTTCGTAATAAACAATTGTGTGTTTTATTTTATCGGTTTTATTAAACTGATTGTAAAACGCATGATCTTCTCCGTCTCGAATCGCTAAATCCTGATCTAATAAAGCCACCAGATTTATAAAATCGATATCGTCTGAGTTTGTTCGCTTTAAAGTAATCATGATTCGAAAAAAAGTTTAATTATGTAAAAGTAAGTTGCCTTATTTTTCTACCATTAAGATATTAAGTTTATAAAGTTTGGCTTAAATTACTTAATGGCTGTAATGGTAAAAGAAAATTAAGCTTAACTTAATTTAGCTACTTCAGTTTTGCCTTTTTTTGTTTAGCTAATTGCTTTTTGGTTTCAATTGCTTTATCCAATCGGTTTTTAAAACGGAAAAGTTTTGGTAAACCTTCCAGTCGGTCTTCGATTGTAATTTCTTCGTAAACGATAATGGCTTTTTCTAAAACCCTGATTTCATTGTCGAGATCGTTTTGGTTTTTGTAGATTGTTGCTAATCTATCGTAGGGATGGTTTCCTTTAAAGCTTTCTGCGACATTTTCCTCATATAATTCAATTGCTTTTTCAAGATTTCCGGTTTTTTCGAACTCAGCTCCTTTTAAGTTGCGTTCGGCCTGCAAATTTTCATTGATTTCCATAAGTAAGAGTTTGATTTGGGGTTAAACTTCTTCAGATTTTTTCCCAAAATCTTTCGGGAAAATTAAAAAACGTGATAAAATAAGACCTGGAATTGTCGCTATAAAAACCCATATAAAAAAGTTTTGATAGCCTAAAAATTGTTGTATATAACCGCTCAACATTCCCGGAAGCATCATTCCTAATGCCATAAAACCGGTTGCAAGTGCATAATGCGCTGTTTTTGATTCTCCCTCTGCAACATGAATTAAATACATCATAAAGCCGGTAAACCCAAAACCGTAACCAAATTGTTCAAAAATAACTACGACGTAAATGTAATAAATTGATGATGGATGAAAGAAAGCTAATAGAATAAATCCTAAAATTGGAAGATGCATTGCCAGAAACATTGGAAGCATCCATTTTGTAAGACCCTGTTGAGACAGTACAATTCCTCCTAATATTCCGCCCAAGGTTAAAGCAATGAGGCCAAAAGTTCCATAAATTAAACCAACATCTTCTGTTTCGAGGCCCATTCCGCCTTTGTGAATTGTTGCTTGATTTCCATTTGTAGTAATTAATTCATTGACAAAATGAACTCTTGCTTCATTTACTTTTTTATATTCTTCACCTTTTTTGGGTTGAGTTTCTAATATAGGTTTTTTCTCTTTTCTGGTATCAGCAACAATTGGTAATTTAGAATATAAAAGTTGTAATTCTGAGGCTTCAAGTTTTACACCTGTTTTTACTTTAGTATTATATAAGTATAATGCCTTTTTTTCGTTTAAGTCTGCAGTTTTTTCTACTAGTTCATATTTAATAGGGTCAACTAAAAAGGGAGTTAACATTTTTAATAATTGTGATTCTCCCAACCTAAAAACCAGGATAAAAATTAAAACAGTTACAATTTGTTTTTTCTTAAAAAAGCTGATAAAAATAGTTCCAAAGCTTTTATGGTGATGTTCTTTATTTTCTACTAAATTAATTTCGTTTTTAGGTGTAAAAATGAAATTGTAAATGGTAATAAGAGTCATTAACAGGCCAACAAAAATCATGGTATACGACCAGGCTTTTGTATTATCACCGTATTTATGTTCTAAATATCCTGCTAAAAGTATTATTAGTCCATTACCGGCAATCATAGAGATTCTGTAAAATGTACTTCTTATTCCTAAAAAGAATGACTGCTCTTCTTTTGGTAAAACCAATAAATAAAAACCATCACTTGCAATATCATTTGAGGCAGAAGCAAAAGCTGCAGCCCAGAATATTGCCAAAGTAACAAGGAAAAAATTATGTAAGGGAATAGTGAATCCAACAATTAAAAAAGCAATAGAAATAAGCAATTGCATCCATAAAAACCATTTTCGTTTTGTGCCATAAAGCTCAACTAACGGACTCCATAAAGGCTTGATTACCCACGGAAGATATAGTAAGCTTGTATATAAACCGATATCTTCATTAGTTATTCCTAACTTTTTATACATCAAAACCGAAACGGAGATGATAATAACATAAGGAAATCCAGAAGCGAAATTAAGTAGCGGAATCCAAAACCAGGGTTTATTATCTGTTTTCATTAGGCTGAGCAGGTGAATAGATTTTAAAATTCTTTTTTAAGTCGGCAGCAGTTGGGGTGCTTTCGTTCGCAAAATAATCAATAAATGTTACAGCACAAGCTTTATACATATCGATTTTTTCTGCGGGAATAGAAAATGATATAACGCCGTCTTTTTCAACAGCTCTTACTTTATCAATTATTTTTGAGGCATCGGCTGTATTTACTTTCGAAATATGCTCTCCGCCATAAATTACAATATAACGCACTTTTGTATTCAGCGGATTTTTGATGCTGAAAGAATAATTTACAGTGTCTTTTACAAAATCTGTAATGACTGGCGTATCGATAATAATACGTTTCAGGTTCGGAACTGCAGCAGGAAGCGCAGGAAATCGATATTGATTGTCTTCCAGAAGACGAACAAGATCTAAGTTTTTATTCATGAACCATTTTGCGCTGAAATAAGCACTTCCGGAAACATTTTTAGTGCTTCTGGCAAAATCGATCTGGGTCGGGATTTCGCTGACATAATTCCAGCTTTTATCACCGTCGGCCCTAATTTTGTAAGAAGCGTGACCAATATAAACAGCCGTATTATTAGAGTTTTCTGCCCACCATTTTACTAATTTTGAATAAGAAGCCCTCGGATTATACATACTCCAATACAATTGAGGAAGTATATAATCGATCCATTTTTGATCCATCCATAAAAGCGGATCGGCATATAGATCATCGTAATTTGCGGTTGACTGCGTTTCTGAACCTTTTGGGTCAACAGATTTATTTCGCCAAACCCCAAACGGACTAATTCCGAATTGAACCCACGGCTTGCTTTCTTTTATAGTTGTTGAAATCGTGTGCACAAAGTTACTCACGTTGGCACGACGCCAGTCTGCAAGGCTTAAACCTGCTCCGTATTTTTTGTACGAAGCTGAGTCGTTAAAGACTTTTCCGGGAACGGCATATGGATAAAAATAATCATCAAAATGAATCGCGTCAATATCGTATTTGTCAACGACTTCTTTTACCACTTTTGTTAAATGTGTCTGAACTTCTGGTAATGCAGGATCGTAATAATATTTTCCGCCGTATTCGATCATCCATTCCGGATGTTTAAAAACGTCATGATTTGGGCTTAATTGCTGTTTATTTAAATCGAAAGTGGCACGATATGGATTCAGCCACGCGTGAAATTCAAAGCCTCTGTTATGCGCTTCTTCAATCATCCAGGCCAAAGTATCATAATACGGACTTGGAGCTGCACCTTCTTTTCCTGTTAGGAATCTTGACCAAGGCGCAAGTTCTGTTGGGTAAAAAGCATCACCAACGCTTCTTATCTGAACGATAACAGCATTGTAGTTTAATTCTTTATAGGTGTCTAAAATTTCTAAATAATCAGCTTTTTCTTTTTCAACATTATCTGTGGCTGTTTTTGGCCAGTCAATATTTACTACAGTCGCAATCCAAACACCTCTAAATTCATTTTTAGGATGCATTATTTTTTCTTGTGCGTTAGATTTTAATCCAAAGAAAAATAAAAGTATGATTGAGTATAGTAAGTGCTGATTTTTATGCATTTTAATCTTTAATTTTAACAAGAACCAAAAATAGTTTGTTTTGCTAGGAATTCAATGAATTCTGCTAAATTTTATTTTAAATGTTTTTTTGCCACGAATTACACAAATTTCCACCAATTTTTTATTCTCAAAGCATTAAAAAATAATTCGTGATAATTCGTGTAATTCGTGGCAATCATTTTTTGTAGCCACAGATTAAAAGGATTATTTGGATTAATCTTTTTAATCCTTCTAATCTGTGGCAAACTTTATTAATCTGGAAAAGAAATTTTCCCCATTGTTACTGAGGGAATTCCTTTTTTAGATCCAAAATTATAATTTCCTCCCGCTACGGTTTCATTAGCCAAAACGGCAAATAAAACGGCTTCTTTTGCATCGCCTGAAATTCCGAGAACATCGCTTTTCTCAAATTTACAAGGCAATAATTCCTGTAACCAGCTCACCAATAACGGATTTCGTGCGCCTCCGCCTGACATATAAACTGTAAACTCTTCGATTGGAGTTTTAGTATTTTGTACAACAAACAAAACCGCTTCGGCAATTGTCTCGGCACTAAGTCGTGTTAAAGTCGCAAGCAAATCTGGTGCCGAAATGTTTTCTAAACCTAATTTCACCAAAGCCGAGTTCACAAATTCATGGTTGAATAATTCCTGGCCAATTGTTTTTGGAAAACTTTTTTGGAAGAAAGCATTGCTTTTTAATTCGCTTAAAAGTTCCTGATTTACGGTTCCGCTTTTGGCGATTTCGGCATCTTTATCGTAACTTTTTTCAGGGAAATACTGTTTGGTGCAAATATCGATTAACGTATTTGCGGTTCCCGTATCGGTTACAAAAACCTCTTCGGCGTTTTGTGAAGCTGGTAAATAAGTGAAATTTGCGATTCCGCCCATGTTAAGCATGATTCGGTTTTCATCTTTTTTACTGAATAACAAATAATCTCCATAAACAGCCAAAGGCGCGCCTTCACCGCCCGCAGCAACATGTTTTTGCCTAAAATCAGATAAAGTTATAATTCCGGTTTTTACCGCAATATGATCGCCGTCGCCAATTTGTAAAGTCGCATTTGGAAATTTTTCCTGCTGATGTAAAAACTTTGGCGCATGCAAAACCGTTTGTCCGTGCGAAGCGATTAGATCAACTTCATTTGAAGAAATATTCCATTTTGAAAGACAATCGTTAATCATTCCGGCATGCAAGTCTGCAATCCATTCGTTGAGTAAAACCAAATGCTGAAAATCGATTGTTTTTTTAGCAAACACTTTTCTGATTTCGGTTTTAATATCTTCGCTGTAATCGATGGTTTCAAACTGCTCGATTTTGACAAGCGTGTTTCCGCCTTCGCCAGAAATTTGACAAAGAGCCAAATCGAGTCCGTCGAGTGAAGTTCCAGACATTAAACCTACTATTTTTCGAGTCTCTTTTTGAGCAATTTCGTAAAGAGCGCTTATATTTTTATTCATTAATAATGATGTTTTAAAAAAGCATTTTATTTGGAAACGCTAAAATGGGATTTTTTACATATAAATATAAGTAAACTTTGAGATTTATTTTTTGAATGTTGAGTGTAAATGTTTTGTAAACACATAGAGACATAGTTTTTCTTTGTGGGTAAAGGCATTTCACTTTTTTAAAACAAACATAGATAGAGGTTTTTTAAACCGAATAATAACATTGTATTTTAATATAGCCAGTGGTTTCAACCACTGGAAACGTATTGTGAATCATATTGTGTCCAAGTGGTTGAAACCACTTGCTATGTTTAAAAAAGAAATGAGAATATTATGCAGCTATGTGTAAAATCTTGATTTTATTTAATCCTTTTATTCACTCCCAAAAAACTATGTTTCTATGTGTTTAAATAAAAACACAATGCTAAACAAAACTTATTTCTGTTTTTATATATTTGTTTTCAAACTAATTAAAATTTAAACCATGATTGTTGTTATTATCCTTTTTGTTTTCATCATAATAGGAGTGTTCATTTACAATTCGCTTATCGAAAAAAGAAATCAGGTTACAAATGCTTTTTCGGCAATTGATGTTATGCTGAAAAAACGTTTTGATTTGATTCCGAATTTGGTTGAGATTGTAAAACAATACACTAATTATGAACAAAGTACCTTAACTAAAATCGTAGAACTTCGTTCAAGAGCAACTTCAGGTTCTTTAACCGAGGCCGAAAAAGCAAGTTTAGATACAGAATTAAGCACCGCTGTAAAGGGTTTAATGGTTACGGTTGAAAATTATCCAGACTTAAAAGCAAATACAAATTTCTTAAACTTACAAAGTACTTGGACAGAAAGCGAAGAACAAATCGCTGCGGCCAGAAGAACATATAATGCTTCGGTTACGAGTTATAATAACGCTATTATGATGTTTCCGGGAAATTTGTTTGCTGGAATGCTGAATTATACTAAAATTGATGTTTTAGCAACGCCAGAAGAAGAGCGTAAAAATATTAGTGCAAAAGAACTTTTCAATAATTAATGGATTCAGAAATTAGTAACAATTCAGCCTTGCAAGAGGTTTTGAATACATTAGAAGTTGAGAGAAAAAAAATAGCCGAAACCTATAAAACTACCTATATTTTATTTGGTCTTGCCATTGTATTTATGATAATTGGTTTATTGATTAGGTTTCCGACTTTAGGTTTTCTGGGATTTGCCGTTTCTGCCATTACTGGCATCGTAATGCATTTTAGAATTGGCGACGATGTTAAGAAATACAAAATGGCTTATAAAACCAATGTTGTAGGATCTGCATTAAAAAATATCAACGAAAGTTTGACGATAACGCCGCAAAACGGACTTCCGGAATATGAGTTTAGAAGTTCGGAACTTTTTACAACCGAATCTGATCGTTATAAAACACAGGATTTAATAAGCGGAACAAACGATAAAACTTCTTTTTGGTTTGCCGAAGTTCACGCCGAATACAAAACCGAAACAAGCACAAAAAACGGAACCCGTACACAATGGCATACTATTTTTAAAGGAATTGTTTTTGTGGCCGATTTTAATAAAAACTTCAATGTTTCGACAGTTGTTCGCCCAAAAGATTTTGGAAATGCTATTGGTTCCTGGTTTTCTAAAAATGTTTTTAGTTTTGGAAATACCGATGTGATCGAATTAGAAAACATCGATTTCAGCAATAAATTTGTAACCTATTCGAGTAACCAAATCGAAGCGCGATACATTTTAACGCCTGCCATGATGGAAAGAATTCTGGATTTAAATGGTAAATGCGACGAAACGATTTCGGTTTCGTTTATACATTCTAAAATGTATATTGCTTTTCCATTGTCCGAAAATTATTTTGAAGCGCCTATTCATTCTTCACTTTTAGATCCCGATTTACTTTCCGGCGATCTTTCGATTGTGAAATTCATGCATGATATTGTTCATGAACTGGATTTGAATACTAGGATTTGGGGGAAGGAGTAGAGGTTTTTTATAAAATATTTTTAAGCCGTTTAATAGATTTTGATTTGATCGAGATTTATTGAGTGGTTTTCTCTTTTATGTAATTCAGGTATAAATACGTGGCAATTGGGAATAGTTAATTGATATTTTTGAGTCTATAGAAGTTTTAAAATTATGGACTATGGTTTTTCCACAATTTATTATTCTTTATTTGATACAAATTTGTACTGTTATAATTTGAAATTTCTAGAGAATAATGAAAACTATTAATAATAAGTTTTTTAGGATTTTAAACAAAAAATATTAAAAATGGATATAAGACAACAAATTGTTCTAGATCAAATTGAAAAATTAAATGAAACTTTAGTTTTAAAAAATGAAGATAAAGCTTTTCAGATATTTGCACATAGTTTATTTACAGACAATAGTGTATATTCATTTGATCCAAATGACGATGTTGATGGAGGACAAGATAAACAAATTGATAATATAACGATAGATCAAAAAGACGGAGAAGGAACAATATATATAACACAAGTGAAAAATGAAAATTCTTTCTCATCTAATTCCTTAATTCAAATTAGAAATGGACTTAATTGGATTTTTAATCAAAAAAAAGCAAGTATACATAGTTTAACTAATGTAAAATTTAAGGATAAAATATTTGAATGCAAAGATTTAATTAATTTGGTTGGTCCATCAAATATAAATGTTGAGGTCGCATATATATCAAATAGTTTATCAACAAATATTTCAGATGAATGTATTCAAGAGCTTAATAATATTTTGGAACAATTCGATAATGAAACTTTTTCATCTTTTTCTTTTGAGATGATTGGCGCTATAGAAATTGTAGATAGACTTAACTCACAAGAAAAGAAAAATAAAAAGATTAATGCTAACATTAAAATTAAATATGATGCAAATTCACCATCGCTAATTAAATATCATTCTTATGGATTGAAAGGGATTATATGTACAACTACGGCAAAAGAAATTGCGAGAATAGTAAATGATGATGATAAAGGATTTGTTTTTGATTTAAATGTTAGAAAATATTTAGGAAATCTTGGAACGGTTAATAAAGATATAAAAGAAACTTGCTCTGATGAAGAAATGAGTTATCTTTTTTGGTTTTTAAATAATGGAGTAACAATAGTTTGCGATAAAGTCGATCCAGTCACTGATCCAGATAATCCCCATATGAAAATTGAAAATCTTCAAATTGTAAATGGATGTCAAACTTCATCATCTTTAGCAATTGCAGAAAAGGAAGGATTACTTCAAGAAAATGCAAATGTAATTCTTAAAATATTTGAAACATCAGATTTATCTTTAGTTGATAAAGTTGTGTTGACTACAAATAATCAAAATAAAATTACAAATAGAAATTTAAGGGCAAATGATAAAATACAAAGAGATTTTGAAAGAGCCTTTGAAATTCATGATTATTTTTATGAACGCAAACCGAGGCAATATAATGATAAGGATGTTTCAAGAATAATTCCCAATGAAATTGCGGCAACTTCTTATTTAGCAATTGTTTTAAAAAGGCCATCGGACGCAAGAAGTAGAAAATATAAAATTTGGAGCGATTATTATGATAGTATATTTAAAACAATACCTATTCAATCGTTTATAATAAGTTATCTTATAAAAAATAAGACAGCTAATTTTATAAATTCTTCTAATTATGTTCTAAGCAAGAACGAAATAGAAAGATATCTTGCTAAAAATGCTCAATTTCATTTGGCTCGTATGACTTCATTTATATGGAGAAAATCCGATAATTGGACATTAAATAACGAATTAGAAAAAAATCTAAAAGAAATAGAATTAAATATAAATCTATTAGATCAATATATTGAAACTGCTTTAAGTGATTTGGTTGAAATTCTTGAAAAAAATCCTACTCTGAAATCAGATTTAAATAATACTCTAAAATCTTCCTCTTTTGATAATTTAATAAGTGCAGAATTATATAAAAAATATATTGCTAAACAAAAAGGTGATGAGTAATAACTTTGTTAATTAATAAATCCCAGCTAGCACGAGCGTCCCGCTCGTGCCCGCACAGAACATCAATTAATATCAATTTCTAAAACAGTTTGATCATTATTGCCATAGTTTCTTGCGGAACTATATTTCCAATCTACTGCCCCCCGCTAGCGCGAGCGTCCCGCTCGTGCCCACACAGAAACATCAATTAATATCAATTTCTAAAATAGTCTGATCATTATTTCCGTAGTTTCGAGCTGAACTATATTTCCAATCTATCGAATTAGTAACAAAACCAGTTTCAAGAGGATTGTTATGAATATAGTTTAGCTTTTGCTCAAAAACTTTTAGAGACCAAATTTCTATAGGTTGATTATTTTGCTGCCAAAACTGCCTGAATTTCACATTACTATTCTTCTTTCCGGCTCTTTCAAACATCCATAGCATCCATTCTTTTCTGCTTTCTTGCGGATTTTCTTCGATTGTTTTAAGCAGTTTTCTTGAAGTAAATCCTTTAAAGTCTCTTATCAATCCTGAAGGATCTCCACTTCCGGATCTGAAAATTAAATGAATATGACTTGGCATTATACAATATCCATAAATTTCCATTGATTTATGTTTGCGACAATAATCTAGAGATTCGATGATTGCTCCAAAATATTCTTCTCTTGTAAATACATCTATCCAATAAACTGTAGCAAAACTGATAAAATATGCTCCAGTTTTTTCTCCAAATTTATATTTTCTGCTCATTTGTTTTTTATCTAATGCTGGAAATACTTTGCGGGCACGAGCGGGACGCTCGCGCTAGCGTCTTAAAATAGTTCTCAAAATCAAGAACCTCTCTGCTGGCGCGAGCGTCCCGCTCGTGTCTACAAAGTTTATCAATTACTAAAAGAGAAAACCTCGATTTTGAATTCGAGGTTTTGCTTTTAAAATTCTCACTCCAAATCCAAATAAGGATTTAAAGTTTCAGCTAATTCATTGAGCCAGTAAAAACTATCTCTTAATTTGTTGATTTCGTTTTGAAGTTCTTCGTGTTCGCTTAAAACACCTAATGCAAGTGTGAAATTTACCTGCCTTAGTGTTTTAGCCATTTCTTCAGGTTCAATTCTTTCGTTGAAAAAATTCAAAAGCCTGATTTGGGTTTCTTTTGAAAGTGTGTTTTTACTCATATTGTTGTAGTTTTAGAATAAAAAACCCTTGTAAATTAGTGCTTCTAACGCCTACAACAGCGCTTACGGCCGTTTCCGATACCGCACACATAATACAAGGGCAAATCTTATTTCGTTCTTAATGTTGTAGTTTAAGAATTGTAAATGTATCAAAAAACAACAATAAAAAGTAAGAAAAATAATATATTTTATTAAGGCTTAAAAATGAGCTAAATAGACTAAACAATCTCTACGAGGTAAATATAAAACGTTATTTTTACAAATGAGAATATTCAAATAAATGAAATATATACAAGACGAAAATATTTTAAAGATAATTGCTGGAATCATCTTTTGTGGTTTTTTAATTTGGTGGATTAGATCAGGAGATATAAAAGAATCTAAAAAACTAGAAGAAGAAGGTTTAGAAATGAATTCAATTACTAAAATGCGAAGTTGGAGAGTTTATATTATTGCAGGAATTGGATTAATTGTTTTTTTATTTGAAGTTTTGAAACGACTTTATTTATATTTCACTAAAATCTTCTTATGAAAACGAGATTTCTAGCCCTAATGGAAGCGGCATCCTTTTGTGGCGGGGTTCGCCACAAAAGATATAGCGGACAGCAGGAAATAGCTCCTAAAAAATAAAATTCCAATTTTTTAAGTATCAAATTCCAAAACGAGAAAATTTACGTTTCCATTAGCCTTCGACTTCGCTCAGGGTGACAATTGTGTTTGTGAAATTGTAAAGTTTTCATAAGCCTTTTCCCGATAGCTATCGGGATGGCTCAGGATGACAATTGGGTTAAAGAGATTTATTTCTTTTTAAATTTATACTCTCGTTTGTTGCTTTTTGGGTTGAGATCGACAAATTCGTATTCTTCAAAATCTTTAAAATTGGTTTTAAAGAAATCTGTTGCTTTTTCGAGCGACCAGGATTTAGGATAATAAAAACCGTCAAATTCAGCATTTTGAAGAAGAAGCTCAAAATCATGTCTGAATTCGTCGGCTCCGGAATAGGTTAAAGCAATTTTTCCAGTCCATTCAATATCATATTTGTTTTGTGCGGTTTCTGTGATTTTTATTCTATGATTGGCGCAAGTATCGTGTCCTAATAAATAAATCCCGAATGCGATTTCATCATAATCAAAATCATCATCAAGAGGAAAAGTGTCTGCCAATAAATCATCTTTTATAAAATCATTGAAAACAGCTTTTTGTGAAGTTTTATTGATTTTAATTCCATAATCTCCCCAATGTGTTGAAGACATAGTACATTGATGAAAATTGCCCCAGACTCCTTTTGAATACCAGTCACCTTTAAATTCTTCATCGTCGTCTTCGGATTGATCTTCGGCATAATAATCATCTGTTTTTAAATGAAAATCAAACCAAATCGATTCATCTTCTTCGATTCTTCCGTTCCATTTAAATTGTTCTAAAGTGTGACCATTTGGATATGGATTTCCTAAAAAATAGATTCTGTTTGGCTGGTTCATATATTGGAGATTTGTAACTCAAATATAAATTTCAATTTTTGAAATACCAAATTCTAAAAGGCTGTATTGAAATATTGGTTTCAAAAGCCTTCGACTTCGCTCAGGGTGACAATTGGGTATAAATTCCAATCCTGAAGTTTCGGGATAAATTCCAAATTCTAAGGGGGGTATTAAAAATATATGTTTTATGAGTCTTCGACTTTGCTCTGGGTGACAATTGGGTTTATAAAGGCCCAAGAAAAGAAAACCTTTGCTGCTGTGTCAATTTGTATCTTTGTACCTTATAAAAACACCTAAAAAAGAAGTATTTTTGTAACTCAGGATCATGAATTTTAGACAAAAATAAGTCAGAATGTCAATAAATAAGGAGTTACAAGAATTAGCCGCATCGTTAGAAGGCACACTTTTATACGATGATCTTCATAAAACACTATATTCTACAGATGCATCGGTGTATCGAATTCGGCCAAATGCGGTGGCTTTGCCTAAAACAACCGCAGATATCAGTAATTTAATTCGTTTTGCGGCACAGCATAATATTTCGATTACGCCCAGAACTGCCGGAACTTCACTTGCCGGACAAGCAGTTGGAGACGGACTTGTAGTCGATGTTTCGAAACATTTCACCAAAATATTAGGTTATAATGCCGAGAAAAAAACGGTTACGGTTCAGCCCGGCGTTATTCGCGATGAACTGAATTTATATTTAAAACCGCACGGCGTATTTTTCGCACCCATTACATCAACTTCAAACCGCGCTATGATTGGCGGAATGGTTGGAAATAATTCATCTGGAACAACTTCGATTCGTTATGGTGTTACGCGTGATAAAATTGCTGAGGTAAAAGCGATTTTAAGCGATGGAACAGAAGTGGCTTTTGGCGAATTGACTTCGGCCGAATTTATCGAGAAAACCAAAGGCGATTCTTTAGAAAATAAAATTTATAAAAGCGTTTACGATGAACTTTCGGTAAAAGAAATTCAGGCAGAAATTATAAAAGAGTTTCCGAAACCGGAAATTCACAGACGAAATACTGGTTATGCCGTTGATATTCTGCTAAGATCAGAATTATTTGGCGGAACTGAACCAACAATAAATCTCGGAAAATTACTTTGCGGAAGCGAAGGAACTTTGGCTTTTACAACCGAAATCACTTTAAAAGTTGACGATTTACCGCCAGCACACAGTATTATGGTCGTTGGACATTATCATACAATTCAGGAATCTCTGGAATCTGTTGTAGTGGCGATGAAACATCATTTGTATACTTGCGAAATGATCGATGACACGATTTTAGATTGTACGAAAACGAATCGTGAACATATTAAAAATAGGTTTTTCTTAGTTGGTGAACCAAAAGCGATTATGCTTTTTGAAGTGGCGTCTCATACTTTAGAAGATGCAGAAAATCAAGCCAATGCTTTAATTGCTGATTTAGAAAAAAACAACTTTGGTTATGCGCTCGTGAAAATTTACGGAGCGGATATTGATAAAGCCAACGAACTTAGAAAAGCCGGACTTGGACTTTTAGGAAGTATTGTAGGCGACAATAAAGCAGCCGATTCTATTGAAGATACAGCGGTTGAATTAAGTGATTTGCCAGCTTATATTGCAGAGTTTTCGGCGATGATGTTACGCCACGGACAGGAAGCGATTTATTATGCGCATGCCGGTGCGGGAGAACTGCATTTGCGTCCTGTTTTGAATTTGAAGAAAACATCAGATTTAAAATTATTCAGAACCATTGCGACGGAAGTGGCACATTTGGTAAAAAAATACAGAGGTTCGTTAAGCGGTGAACACGGCGACGGAATTGTGCGCGGCGAATTTATTCCGTTTATGATTGGCGATAAGAATTACGAACTGTTGAAAAGAATCAAATTAGCATTTGACCCGAATTCGGTTTTAAATATCGGGAAAATTGTCAACGCTTTGAAAATGGACGAAAACCATCGTGTAATTTCTGGAAGGGTAGAACCGGATATTAAAACGTTTCAGGATTTCTCAGATAGTTTAGGAATTTTACGCGCTGCCGAAAAATGTAATGGTTCTGGCGATTGCCGAAAAATGCCATCGGCGGGAGGAGCGATGTGTCCGAGCTATCGTGCGACACGAAACGAGAAAGAAACGACTCGTGCGAGAGCAAATGCGTTAAGAGAATATTTGACGTATTCTGAAAAAGAAAACAAATTTGACCAGAAAGAATTATACGAAGTTTTTGAGTTATGTGTAAGCTGTAAAGCCTGTGCCAGCGAATGTCCGAGTAATGTTGACGTTGCGACTCTTAAAGCTGAATTTTTATACCAATATCAGAAAGCAAACGGATTCTCAACCCGAAGTAAGATTTTTGCCAACAACGCAAAATTGAACAAAATGGGCAGTTTGTTTCCGTCGATCACGAATTTTATTTCGAATCAGTCGTTGGTTAAAAAATCAATGGGAATTGCACCCGAAAGACAAGTTCCGCTTTTGGCGAAAAAGACTTTTAGAAAATGGTATGAAAATAATAAACCAAAAAGCACAGATTTTCCAAATGGACAATTGTATTTGTTTGTTGATGAATTTACCAATTACTACGACGTAAATATCGGGATTGATGCTTTTGAATTGTTGACGAAATTAGGTTACGAAGTTTTAATCGTAAATCACGAAGAAAGCGGAAGAACTTATTTGTCAAAAGGGTTTTTGGAAGAAGCGAAAAAGATAACGGATATTAATGTCAATATATTCAAAGATTTGATTTCGAGTAACACACCGTTAATTGGAATTGAACCTTCGGCAATTTTGACTTTTAGAGATGAATATTTACGATTGGCATCGGATAAAGAAAGTGCGGAACGTTTGTCTCAAAATGCCTTTACAATTGAAGAATTCTTCAAAAAAGAAATCATCGACGGAAAAATAACGCCAAATTCTTTCTCTGAAGAAACGAAAGAAATTAAAATTCACGGACATTGCCATCAAAAGTCATTAAGTTCTGTTGAAGCGACTTTTGCAATGCTGAATCTGCCTAAAAATAATACGGTTACGATTTACAATTCAGGCTGCTGCGGAATGGCGGGTTCTTTTGGCTACGAAAAAGAACATTATAAAGTGAGTATGCAAATGGGAGAGGACACGCTTTTCCCAAAAGTGCGCAACACTGCCGAAAACGTAAAAATTGCCGCTGCAGGAACCAGCTGCCGCCATCAAATTTATGACGGAACAAAAAGAGAAGCACAGCATCCGGTTAGTATTTTGAGGAATTGTTTGAAATGAGAAATAGCACGCGGATGACACGGATTCACTTCGTGAAAACGCGGATGAAAACGGATTTTTTGTTTTATTTTAAGTTTAGCCACAGATTAAAAGGATTAGAATGATTTTTATTTACGCAGATTTTAATTATATCTAATTTAAAATTAAATCTGCGAAATCTGCTTGAAAAATTATTTAGATAAAGATTGAAAAATCATTTTAATCCTTTTAATCTGTGGCAAAAAAACTTTGTGACTTAGTGTCTTTGCAGCAGAAAAAAAACGCCTGTAAAAACAAAATCGTTTTATATATTTGAAATAAGGATAATTTTTGCATTATTTGCAAAATAAAACCATAACAACTGAATTAAATTAATTTATAATACAAAACATATATGGCATTTTCAAGTTTATTCCGAAAGAAAACAGTACAGGATATTCTGAAGCAAGTTGCTCAGAATGAATCAGATGGTCATAATGCGCTAGGGAAACATTTGACGACCAAAGATTTAACTGCTTTTGGAATAGCGGCTATTGTTGGAGCGGGAATTTTTAGTACAATTGGAAAAGCCAGTGCAGACGGCGGACCAGCTGTTATTTTCTTGTTCTTATTTACGGCTTTGGCTTGTAGTTTTGCTGCTTTTGCTTATGCTGAATTTGCTTCGATGGTTCCGGTTTCAGGAAGTGCTTATACGTATTCTTATGTTGCTTTTGGAGAAATAATTGCCTGGATTATCGGATGGGCTTTAATCATGGAATATGCAGTCGGAAATATAACCGTCGCGATATCGTGGAGTGATTATTTTACCGGACTGCTCCAGAGTGGCGGAATTCATTTACCGCAATGGATTCAAATGGATTATTTAACTGCTTCAAACGGATTTAATGATGCCGAAGCTTTAATGCGAGGCGGAAAATCTTTCGAAAATTTAAGTGTCGCTTTACAACAAGCACACACAGCGTGGACAACTGCGCCAACTATTGGATCTTTCCATTTTGTTACTGATATACCAGCATTATTCATTATTATTTTAATTACAGCTTTGGTTTACAGAGGAATGAAAGAATCTCGTAATGCGAGTAACTTAATGGTTGTGGTAAAACTTTGTGTGGTACTTTTAGTAATTGCTGTTGGAGTATTTTATGTAGATACAGCAAACTGGGACCCGTTTGCTCCAAATGGAGTTGGAGGAGTTTTAAAAGGAGTTTCTGCTGTTTTCTTTGCTTATATTGGTTTTGACGCTATTTCGACAACTGCCGAAGAATGTAAAAATCCACAGCGTGATTTACCACGCGGAATGATGTGGGCAATTATTATTTGTACGATTCTTTATATTGCTATCGCCTTGGTTTTAACCGGAATGGTAAAATATCACGAATTAAATGTTGGAGATCCTCTTGCATTTGTTTTCGATAAATTAGACTTAAAATGGATGTCGGGAATTATTGCCGTAAGTGCAGTAGTAGCGATGGCGAGCGTTTTATTGGTTTTCCAAATGGGACAGCCTCGTATCTGGATGAGTATGAGCCGTGATGGTTTGTTACCAAAGAAATTTTCTACCGTTCACCCAAAATTCAAAACACCTTCATTTGCTACAATCGTAACAGGTTTTGTGGTAGCGATTCCGGCTTTATTTTTGAACTTAACAATGGTAACCGATTTATGCAGTATAGGAACTTTATTTGCCTTTGTATTAGTTTGTGCAGGAGTTTTAGTATTGCAAAACAAACCAGATATTCCAAGGGGAAAATTCAAAACGCCTTACGTAAATTCAAAATATATTTTACCGGTTTTAATGATCGCAGGATTGTATTATGCTTTTGCTTTCAACAATAAAGCTACAATGACTTTTATTAATAATGAGACACAGATAAATGATGCAACAACAATCGTAACATCTTTAGATAAAACAGAATCTGAAAAAGTATTCAATTATTTAAAAAGCATCGAAGTAAACAATAAAACTGCCGAAACTTCAGATTTAGATCATTTATTAGGGCAATATCAAGATAACGAAACCAAATATGCTGAGGTTGTAAAAGGTTTACCAATTGATGATTCTGCTAAATATGAATCAGGATTTAGTTTATTCAAACACAAAATTCCAATGTGGATATTCTTATTCGTTTTAGTTGGATTAGCTGTTTGGGCTTTCAGAAGAAACTTATCTTTAATTCCGCTTTTAGGATTAATCTGCTGTCTTTATATGATGGCCGAATTAAGCGTTTGGAACTGGATTTATTTTACAATTTGGTTATTAATTGGGTTGTTTATTTACTTTACTTACAGTAGAAAAAATAGTAAGTTAAATTTAGCTAAGTTATAAGTTAAGAGTTATAAATTATAAATAAAAAGCCGTCCTGAGATTGTTCAGAACGGCTTTTTATTTTGCTACAGATTAAAAGGATTAAAAGGATTTTTTAAGCGTTGCGTAAATAATTTTTCACGCAGATTTCAAAAGATTTAAGCAGATAATTGCAGATTTATTTGTTACAAATTTTAAATAAAATCTGCTAAAATCAGCAGAATCTGCGTGAAAAAATCTTTTTAATCCTTTAAATCTGTGGCAAAAAGAAATCAGCGTAAGACCCGTTAAACCTGTAAAACCCGTGGGCTGGAAAATTCCAAAATCCCAAGCTCAACCATACATTGCTTCATCATTTCATAAGTACGATCAATATCATTATCCAAACCAATAGAAAAACGAATCAAACCATCTGTCAATCCCATTTCGTGTTGTTCTTCTAACGGAATTTCACTAGAAGTTGAGGTTCCCGGCGCGCTGAATAAAGTTTTATAAAAACCTAAACTTACCGCTAAATAACCCAAATTTCGGGCTTGCATCAATTCCATTAATTCATTCGCTTTCTCCAAAGTACCAACATCAATCGTCATCATTCCCCCAAAACCATATTCCGGATTAATCATAGTTTTGTACAATTCATGACTCGGATGACTTTTTAATCCCGGATAAACCGTTTTTAAACCATCTTTCTCGAATTTATCAGCCAAAACATGCGCGTTATGACTGTGCTGCTTAATTCGGATATGAAGCGTACGAAGATTTTTCATCACACTTGCCGAACGTAAACTATCCATTGTTGGTCCCAAAAGCATACTCGCCCCAGAGTTTACATTTTTCAACGAATTAATAAATTCTTTCGATGCACAAGTTACACCGCCAACCGTATCGCTGCTTCCGTTAATGTATTTCGTCAAACTGTGAATCACAATATCAGCACCCAATTTCGCAGGAGAAACCGATAATGGCGAAAAAGTATTATCGACAACCAATTTCAAATTATGTCTTTTAGCAATTTTAGCCAAACCAGCAATATCAGCAACCTCTAATAGCGGATTACTAACTGTTTCGCAATACAAAACTTTTGTATTTGGCGTAATTGCAGCTTCTACAACGTCAAGTTTAGTAATGTCCACAAAGCTCGTTTCAATCCCAAATCTTGGTGTAAAGTTTTTAAGGAAAGCATAAGTTCCGCCATAAATAGTTCGGCTCGAAACGATGTGATCGCCCGCACTGCATAATTGCAATAGAGTAGGCGTAATCGCTCCCATTCCTGAAGCCGAAACATTTGCTGTTTCTGTTCCTTCCATCACTGCCAAAGCCTGATCTAAATACAAATTACTTGGCGACGAATGACGTGAATACAAATAACAGCCTTCCATATTTCCTTCGAAAGTGTCAAACATAGTTTTCGCCGAAAGAAAAGTATAAGTCGAAGAATCAGAAATCGACGGATTTACACCGCCAAATTCACCAAAGTACTGCAAATCCTGAATTTTATCTGCTGGGTTAAAGTCTTTCATATAGTTAGTTTTTGTTTTGTTTCAAGTTTCAGGTTTCAAGTTGTTTGAACCTAGTGTTGATTTTTAGGAGCTATTCCTGCTATCCGTTCCAATCTTTTGTGCCGAACCCCGGCCACAAAAGGATTTTTACTTCTATCAGGGCTAGGGCTCTCGTTTTCAAAAGAAATTCTATTCAAAATAAGATCTAATTAGAATATTAATCAATTATAAAGTATATAATTAGATTTTAAAACTATAAAAATGTATTTATATGGATTTTTAATCTAATTTTGATATAGAAAATGTATTTAAATAGATTTTCTTTCATTTCAGTAATAACTATGAGGATGAGATTGCTTCGTTCCTCGCAATGACACAAACATGACTTTAGACGAAATCGATAAAAAACTCCTGGTTTTACTGCAAACCGACAGTAAAAAAACAAACAAAGAATTGTCTTTAAAACTAAATCTTTCGGTAACTGCGGTTTATGAAAGAATCAAAAAACTTGAACGCGAAGGCATAATTAAAAACTACGTAGCCTTAGTCGATAAATCTAAAATTGAAAAAGGATTTGTAGTTTTCTGCCATTTAAAATTAATTCAGCATACTAAAGAATTTTTAACCAAATTTGAAAGTGAAGTAATCAAGCTCAACGAAGTTTTAGAATGCCATCACGTAAGCGGCGATTATGATTATATTCTGAAAGTCTTAGTAAAAGATATGGAAGCTTACAGGGAATTTTTAGTGACTAAACTCACTTCGCTGCAACACATTGGAAGTACGCAGAGTATGTTTATGATTAGTGAAGTAAAGAACTCGACGGTGATTTCTTTTTAAGGAGGTACAAAGGTTCAGAGAGGCAAAGGTTCAAAGTTTTTTTGTAGAGACGCACAGCAGTGCGTCTAACATCCTGTTTGTCATTTCTGTAAAGGTTAGATATTTCCAATCTTTGTCGACTCACTAGTGCGATTTCTCCTTTCAGTCGAAATGACATACTTTGTAAAAAAAACTTTGCGACTCTGCGTCTTTGCGAGATTTAAAAACAAAACTTTATGTAAATCTTTGTGAACTTTTCGGCTAAATTCATAAACTAGAAACGTTAACAAAATTCAAAGCTAAAAAGGTTTAAATTTGAATTAAATACAAGTGAAATGGAAACGAAAGAATTAAGACGTAAGCTTATAAAGGATTTTGGAAGATTCATTGAAGACGATTCTAAATTAGAAATTTTAGAAAGTGTTTTTGATGCTATAAATCATGATGAAAAGAAATCAATTGTTTCCGATTCTCATTACAATTTAGTTGCCGAAGAGAGAGAAAAATATCTTTCAAATGAAAAAGAAGCAAGTTCTTGGGAAGAAGTAGAACAACGCTTGAATGCTAAATATGGTTTTTAAAATCAAAATTTTACCCTTAGCAGAAAATGAAATTGATGAATCTATTGAATTAATTCTATGAAAGTAGAAGTAAAGGTTTAGGAAAACAATTTCTAACTTATTTAAAATCACACCTACAAGTTTTAAAAACTCATCCGGAATTATTTGAAATAAAGAAAGAACCAGGGTATCGGGAACTAACTTTGGTAAAATTTCCTTTCGTTATTATATATGAAATTATTAACGATGAAGTTATAATTTATTCTGTTTTTCATACTTCAAGAAATCCTGAAAGGAAGCCTTAGGTAGAAAGTACAAAGTTACAGAGAGACAAAGGTTCAAAGGTTTGTTTAAAGGGGCTGAGGTTCTGAGTTGCTAAGGTTCTACGTTTTTATTTTAATTGCCTCCAGCTTTAGCTGGAGGAATGAAATTTAATAGAAAAAGGCTTTAGCCAAATCTACTACAGTTTGGCTAAAGCCTTTTTCAACTTTCACAATATTTGCCATCCAGCTAAAGCTGGACGCAATTCATTTAACAAAAAAACTTTGCGACTTCGCGTCTTTATGAGACTAAAAAAAATAAAAACTTAGCGAACCTTTGCGCAAATCTTAGCGCTCTTTGCGGTAAAACCACAACCCAAAATTTCACGCAAAAAACATTGAAAATTAAACTTCAAACAGAACTTTATTCCTTAATTTTGTAACCGCTAAAATAAAAACAAAATACTATGAGTTCATTTGACGTAGTCATTATAGGTTCAGGTCCTGGCGGATATGTATCAGCAATTCGTTGCGCACAATTAGGTTTCAAAACTGCAATTGTAGAAAAATATAATTCATTAGGCGGAACTTGCCTTAACGTAGGTTGTATTCCTTCAAAAGCATTATTATCTTCTTCTCATCATTATGCTGAAATTGCTCATTTCGCAGATCACGGAATCGAGGTTTCTGGAGATGTAAAAATCAATTTAGAGAAAATGATCGCGCGCAAACAAGCCGTTGTAGATCAAACCGTAGGTGGAATTAACTACTTAATGGAAAAAAATAAAATTACTGTTTTCAATGGTTTAGGTTCTTTCGTAGACGCAACACACATTGCAGTTGCAAAAGCTGACGGAACATCGGAAACTATTGAAGCAAAATATACTGTAATCGCTACAGGATCAAAACCATCTTCTTTACCATTCATTAAAATTGATAAAGAAAGAATCATTACTTCTACTGAAGCTTTGGCTTTAAAAGAAGTTCCAAAACACTTAGTAATTATTGGTGGAGGAGTTATCGGAATCGAGCTTGGACAAGTTTATCTTCGTTTAGGAGCTCAGGTTTCTGTAGTGGAATTCATGGACAGAATCATTCCTGGAATGGACGGTTCTCTTTCAAAAGAATTAACTAAAGTATTGAAAAAACAAGGAATGAAATTCTACGTTTCTCACAAAGTAAAATCAGTAGAAAGAAACGGCGACGCTGTTACCGTTCAGGCTGAAAATGCAAAAGGAGAAACAATCACTCTTGAAGGAGATTATTCATTAGTTTCTGTTGGTCGTCGTCCTTACACAGACGGATTAAACGCTGACAAAGCCGGAGTGAAAATTTCAGACAGAGGACAAGTTGAAGTAAACGACCATTTACAAACCAGCGTTCCTAATATTTATGCAATTGGTGATGTTGTTCGTGGAGCAATGTTGGCACACAAAGCAGAGGAAGAAGGAACTATGGTTGCTGAAATCTTAGCAGGTCAAAAACCACACATCGATTATAACTTAATTCCTGGTGTAGTTTACACTTGGCCAGAAGTTGCTGCAGTTGGTCAAACTGAGGAGCAATTGAAAGCTGCAGGTGTTGCTTACAAATCTGGAAGTTTTCCTTTTAAAGCGTTAGGACGTGCAAGAGCAAGTGCTGATTTAGACGGATTTGTAAAAATCCTTGCTGACGAAAAAACAGATGAGGTTTTAGGAGTTCACATGATTGGAGCGCGTACAGCTGATTTAATTGCTGAAGCGGTTACTGCAATGGAATTTAAAGCTTCTGCTGAGGATATTTCAAGAATGAGCCATGCGCATCCAACTTTCGCGGAAGCGGTAAAAGAAGCAGCATTGGCAGCTACAGAAAATAGAGCTTTACACGTATAATTTTTACGTAAAATCATATTTAAAACCCGTCAGGAATCATTCCTGACGGGTTTTTATTTTAAAGCAAATTTTAATACCTGAAAAAATATAAACTTGAAGAAAAATTTTGTAAATTAGATGTGTAATTCAGATGGTATCTTTATGATAATAAAAAGATTACATCATGAAAAACAAATATATTGCTCCGGTACTATTAGGAGCAGGAATTGCATTCGTTCTTTATTCTTGTGGTTCAACTATTCCTAAAAAAGCAGTTGCCGTTATCAATTTTGATAAAGCAAAGTATTTAGGAAAATGGTTTGAGATCGCACGATTAGATTACAAATGGGAAAGAAACTTAGATAATGTTACCGCCGAATATTCTCTTAACGATAACGGTACCATTAGAGTCGATAATAAGGGCTATGATGTCAAAAAAGACAGATGGGAACAGAGCATCGGGAAAGCCAGGTTTGTCAAAAAAGACAATGTTGGTATGCTCAAGGTCTCATTTTTTGGTCCTTTTTATTCAGGATATAATATTATTGCCGTAGACAGCGATTACAAATATGCACTTGTAGCAGGCGAGAGCCTAAAATACATGTGGATACTTTCCAGAGAAACTACAATGCCAGAAAGCATTAAAGCAGATTTTTTAATCAAAGCCCAGGAAATAGGATATAACATATCAGACTTGGTTTGGGTAAAGCACGATAAAACAAATTAAATAAAAAACCCGGCATTAAATGTCGGGTTTTATTTGTTTTTATACTTTACAAACTCAAGGAGTAAATACAGTTTTATAATTATCCCAATATCTGTAAATCAAAAATAAATTAGCTAGAAAAAGCAACGCAGCAATTGGCAGTCCTTCTGGCGTTAAAAAATAATTGATAAATAAAATATTGATCGTAATTGGTAAAATCAAAATATTTGCCAAAGTCACAAAACGACCTGTTACAAATGAAAGACCACAAAGCAATTCAACTGTTTTTGCAAGGGGAAGCAAATAAGTTGAAGCAACTAAACCCATACTAAAAGCCTTAAAATTACCTGTTGTTTCTGGTTCCGGCGCAAGTTTAAAAAAGAACGAAATAGAAGCAAACAGCAAAAGAAGGCCGATCAAAACGCGGACAATAATAGTAGCAATTTTCATAATACTTAGAATTTTTAATAGGTTAAAATGATATAATTAGTGTGCTGATAATTCAAATCAATATTCTTCAAATAAAATAAAAATCTATTTTAAGCTTTATTTTATTGAGAATTTAACAATCAATAATATTCTATTTTGGGATTAGTTTAATGCTATATCAAATATAACGAATTTTTTATTATGAAATTGTTGTTTTATTAACACTTTTCTTATTTTTTATAATATTTTTTGTAAAGAAAGAATCCGCTGATTATCAGTAATATAATTGGCCAAAGATTAACAAAGAAAACTAATATTGCCTGTAAAATGTACCACCCGCTTTTTAAAGCATCAATAATCTGAATACCTAAATTAGGTTTATACGCAGTACTGTCTTTTTCACCCGCTGTTATTTCTTGTTTGATGGTTTCATTTTGGTAAAGCTGTAAAGTAATGGTACTGAAATTAATTTGATCCTGCATCGATAAATTCTCAATAATGCGATTATCGTTTTCTTCTTTTTGATTGGCCAATGCATTTTCAGCATCCATAACATCGTTTATTTTTTTACCTTTAGAATCAATCGCTTTTTCGACTCTTTTTTCGTTTACAGCGCCTCTTTTTTGCGAAAGCTGATTAGCAAGTAATTTTATGGAAACATCATCGGCCTTTATAATTCTATAATCTAAAAAGTCAATTTGTTTGGCAATAGTCTTAATAATAGTATCGAGTTTTGTATTAGGAACACGAATGGTAATATTATTTTCTACAGAATATTTAGTAGTTTCAAGTGTACTGTCCTGGCTTATTTTAGTTTTAATTTGATCGTGAATGTTGCTTTGCAAGTTGGTATAAGTAACAAAACCTCCAAATTTTTGAACAGCATTTTCAATTGCATAGGTAGATTTGACGACATTTTTAACTTTGAATTTAATATCAGCAGTTCGAATAAATTTCTGTTTGCTGTCTTTTTGTTCGACGGCTGCAGAAGATGAAATTGCAGTAGTATCTGCGGCCATTTTAGAATCTGCTAATTCCCCAGAATCGTAATCTGCTTTTTTGCAGGAAAATAATAAAGTAATAATAGTTAAGGCGGTCAAACCTAATTTTGCAGTTGTTTTCATAAAGGTTTAAAAATTTGATTAATAAATAAAATAATTGGCTGATATTAATTCAGCTTATTTGTTAAAATGTTTGTGAATTAATATAAAATCGATGTACTAAAAAGCGTGCCAATAATTTTTATGGAATCTTTTATTGAAGGTCTTTTTTTGTTGTAATTTTGAAATTTAAAAATCCATTCATTTTTGAGAGTTTCTATTACCAAGTATATTTCAAACCCAGAGCAGTTTAAACAACAGCTTTTAACCTGGGTACAGCAATTTCGTGAAGTCATTTTTTTAGACAGTAATTCCTATCCGCAGCACTATTCAAGTTTTGATTGTTTACTGGCTGTAGATGCTTTTACATCATTAAAAACTGATTTTCACAATGCTTTTGATGACTTAAAGCAATACCAGCAAACCACAAAAGACTGGCTGTTTGGCTATTTATCTTATGATTTAAAAAATGATATTGAAGACTTAAAATCCAATAATTTTGACGGATTAGAATTTCCGGATTTATTCTTTTTTCAACCCAAAAAAATATTTGTATTGAAAGGAAATCAGCTTGAAATTCAATATTTACTGCTTTGTGATGATGAGGTTGAAGATGATTTTAATGAGATAGTCGAAAGTCAAAAGTCGAAAGTTGAAAGTGTTGCATCTTTAAAAATTGAGCAGCGTATTTCCAGAGATTTATATATTGAAAAAGTAACTAAAATGCTCGAACATATTCATAAAGGTGATATGTATGAAGCAAACTTTTGTATGGAATTTTTTGCTGAAAATGCTGTAATTAATCCGTTAGAAAAATTTGAGAAACTGAATGAAATTTCACAAGCACCATTTTCAGTTTTCTTCAAAAATCACAAACAATATTTACTTTCTGCCTCACCAGAACGTTATCTGAAAAAAGTAGGAGATAAAATTATTTCTCAGCCCATAAAAGGAACTTCAAAACGATCTTTAGATTTGGCAGAAGATCAAAAATCAAAAGAATTCCTCGAATCTGACGCAAAAGAACGTGCCGAAAATATCATGATTACAGATTTAGTCCGAAATGATTTATCGCATACGGCACAAAAAGGTTCTGTTGAAGTTACAGAGCTTTGCAAAATCTATTCTTTTTTGCAGGTTCATCAAATGATTTCGACCATAACATCAAAATTAGATCCTCAATATTCTCCGGTAGATGTTTTAAAAACAACTTTCCCGATGGGAAGTATGACGGGTGCGCCAAAGATTTCGGTTATGAAAATCATCGAAAATCTGGAAGAAACCAAACGCGGACTTTACAGCGGCGCAGTTGGCTATTTTACACCCGAAGGTGATTTTGATTTCAATGTCGTTATTCGAAGTATCTTATACAATCAGGAAAAACAATACGCTTCATTTTCAGTAGGAAGCGCCATAACATCCCTTTCAATTCCCGAAAAAGAATACGAAGAATGTCTGCTGAAAGCTAAAGCAATGCATGAAGTTTTACAGTAAAGATGGTTTGCCACGAATTATACTAATTTCCACTAATTTTTTTCTTCAATTTGATGTAAAAAATATAGCCACAGATTTAAAGGATTAAAAAGATTTTTTTGTTTCACGCAGATTTTGCAGATTTAATTTAACATTTAGAAATAAATAAAATCTGTGTAAATCTTTTTAATCTGTGGCAAAAAAAATAATTCGTGAAAATTTGTGTAATTCGTGGCAAATAAAAAAATCACTGCTTAACATTTCATTTAAAAATAGATAAAATTTAATTTGTTACTTTTATCAAATGCTTTCAAAATTCCAAAACCATATCACATCCAGATTTCCATTTTTAGCCGAGAAAAAGCTTTTTCTCGCTGTTAGCGGGGGCTTAGACAGTATGGTTTTATTGCATTTGCTGCAACAATTGCCGTATGAAATTGCCGTTTTGCATTGTAATTTTCAGCTTCGCGGCTTAGAAAGTTTCGGCGATCAGAGTTTTATTCAGGAATATTGCGATCAAAATAATATTCCCGTTTTTATAACGCAGTTTGATACCGAAGCATTTGCAAAAGATTATAAACTTTCGACTCAGGTTGCGGCGCGAGAACTTCGTTACAGCTGGTTTTATGAACTTCTGGAAGAAAAAAACTTCGATTATATCTTAACAGCGCATCATGCAGATGATAATCTGGAGACCTTTATTATTAATCTAACCCGCGGAACTGGATTAGAAGGATTAACCGGAATTCCAGAAGAAAACGATAAAATAATACGTCCGCTTTTGCCATTTTCAAGAGAAGAAATCCTGAAATACGCCGAAGAAAATAATATCGAATGGAGAGAAGACAGCAGTAATGCTTCAAATAAATATTTGCGAAATAAAATTCGTCACGATTTAGTTCCTATTCTAAAAGAAATCAATCCCAATTTTTTAAACGCATTTCAAAAAACACAATCGTATTTGCAGGAATCGCAGGTTATGGTTGAAGATGCGTCGATTATGATTTATCAGCAAGTTGCAAAAGAAGTCGGTGACGATATTCATTTCGATTTGAATCAATTGAAAAAACTTCCAAATTATAAATCCTATTTGTACCAATGGCTGAATGAGTTTGGTTTTTCGGCCTGGAATGATGTTTATGATTTAGTCGAAGGACAATCTGGAAAACAAGTTCTTTCTTCAGCATTTCGATTATTGAAAAATAGAGAAACTTTGATTTTAAGCCCGGTTTCAGAAATATCAGAAAAAGAAGAATTTGAAATTGCTGCAAACGATACAGAAGTTAATTTTCCCTTAAATTTGAAGCTTTGTCAGGTAGACGACATTACAATAGATTCAAATAAAGCTATCTTTGTGGACGCCGAAAAAATCCAGTTTCCTTTGATTTTACGTAGATGGAATGAGGGAGATGTTTTTCAGCCTTTTGGAATGCATGGAAAGTCTAAAAAAGTAAGCAAGCTTTTTAAAGATGAAAAATTATCGCTGATCGAAAAGGAAAAAACATGGATTTTAGCGTCTGATAATCAAATAGTCTGGGTCGTTGGAATCAGGCAGGATGAACGTTTTAAAATAAAAAAGACCACAAATAAAATACTTAAAATAGAATTGCAATAATGAACTTTAATCAAAACCATCAAACGATACTTTCTAGGAGTATCTGGAATAAAATCACTGTTTTTTTTCTGTTTTTCTTTTTTGCTTTGGCAAGTAATGCCCAAATTTTAGAGCCGGTAAAATGGACTTCTAAAATTGAAAAAAAAGGAAATAATGCAGTTTTAATTTTCGACGGAACGATCGAAAAAGACTGGCATATGTATTCGCAATTCACTCCGGAAGGCGGACCGCTTGCGTTAGAAATTGCCTTTAAAAACCAAAAAGGAAACTACGAATTAGTGGGTAAAGCAAAAGAAGGTAAAACCAGAACTGCTTTTAATGACGTTTTTGGTGTAAATGAAACTTTTTTTGAAGGAAAAGCACATATCGAGCAGGAAATAAAAATCATTAACCCGAATTTAAAAACGGTTGATGTTGATTTTGATTTTCAGGTTTGTAAAGAAGTTTGTATCAATTCAAATAAGAAATTTTCTATTTCAGTTCCTTCAACCTTTAAAATGGATGAAGTTCCGGTTATTGCACCAGCACAATTAGACGAAACTAAAAGAACCGGTTTAGCAATAGATACAGTTAAAAAAGAAGCAGAAGTAACGAAAGCTGAAACCGTAAAAGCAGAAACTGAAAAAGCGGTAAAAGAAGAAATTCCTGCTCCGGCACCAGCCAGAAGTTTATGGTCCATCTTTTTTATTGCATTCTTATCAGGATTTGCAGCCTTGCTGACACCTTGCGTATTCCCAATGATTCCTATGACGGTAAGTTTCTTTACGAAACAAAGTAAAAGCAGGGCAAAAGGAATTAGAAATGCTATTATTTACGGACTTTCGATTATTGCTATTTATGTGATTTTGGGTCTTATTGTTACCAAAATATTTGGTGCCGATGCTTTAAATGCATTGTCTACAGATGTTTGGTTTAACTTGATTTTCTTCGTTATCTTAATCATTTTTGCTACTTCGTTTTTGGGAGCTTTTGAAATTATGCTTCCAAATTCTTGGGCAAATAAAGCAGATCAGCAGGCAGATAAAGGTGGAATTGTTGGAATTTTGTTTATGGCTTTGGCTCTTGCAATTGTATCATTTTCATGTACAGGGCCAATTGTTGGAACTTTATTGGTTGAAGCGGCTTCAAACGGGGGAATTGCCCCGGTTGTGGGAATGTTAGGATTTTCATCGGCATTAGCCTTACCATTTATGTTGTTTGCTATGTTCCCAGGCTGGTTAAATTCATTACCAAAATCTGGCGGATGGTTAAACACCGTAAAAGTGGTTTTAGGATTTTTAGAATTGGCTTTAGCATTTAAATTTTTATCAAATGCCGATTTAGTTTTACAATTGCATTTCTTAGAAAGAGAAGTTTTCATCGCAATCTGGATCGCTATTTTCGCAGCCTTGACTTTATATTTATTCGGAAAAATTACCCTGCCTCACGATAGTCCGTTACAGCATATTTCTGTTGGAAGATTGTATTTAGGATTACTTACATTAGTATTTACAATGTATTTAATTCCTGGACTTTGGGGAGCACCTTTAAAATTAATCAGCGCATTTCCGCCGCCGCCGCAATACAGCGAAAGTCCGTTTGGAGTAGGAGGATCTGGTAATTCAGGTTTGAGTACTGATGTAAAAGGACTTCCAGAAGGTGCAGAATTAGGCCCGCATGGCATTATGGTTTTCCATGATTACGAAGATGGATTAGCTTATGCAAAAGAAATCCATAAACCAATTATGCTTGATTTTACAGGTTATGCCTGTGTAAACTGCAGAAAAATGGAAAATAACGTTTGGTCTGAACCAACGATTTTACCAATCTTAAAAAATGATGTTGTTTTAATTTCTCTTTATGTGGATGACAAACGCGAATTGCCAAAAGAGGAACAATTTGTAACCGCTGCAGGAGATAAAATCATTACAGTTGGCGACAAATGGACAGATTTTATGATCTCTAAATATAAAACCAATACACAGCCTTTATATGTTATTACAGACTTAGAAGGAAACAATCTGCATACTTCTAAACCAACAATTAGCTATGTAAGTGCTGCAGAATATTTAAATTGGTTAAAAGAAGGAATTGCTAATTTTAAATAAGTTCTTTTGAGTTATGAGTTATGAGTTAAGAGATATTCTAATTCTAAATAACTAGCGATTCAAAATATCGACACCTTCAAAAACATAGCCCGTGGTTTCAACCACGGGTACGCATAGAAAAAAAATAGAATAGAAATCTGATGTTGATTGTGCTCCAGTGGTTGAAACCACTGGCTATGTTTAAGCAGTTTGTGTTAGATTTTTAAAGATCAATACACATTATAATCTAAAATCTACACTCTAAAATCTAAAATATTCAAAAGGTTAATTCAAACAAAAAAGCACTCTATATTATTTAGAGTGCTTTTTTTATCAGCAAGTAGTATATAAAAATTATTTTCTATAAGAATTCTCCGTGTTGAGAGATATCTAAACCTAATTCTTCTTTTTCTTCAGTAACTCTTAGAGGAGTAATTTTATTTACAATGAAGAATAAAATATAAGAACCTACGAAAGCGAAGATTGAAACAATAACTAAAGCAGTTAATTGGTTGATGAACAAAGTTGGAGTTCCGAAGATTAAACCTTGGTTATCACCAACAACCGGATTAATAGCTTTTGAAGCAAAAACTCCAGTTAATAACATACCTACCATACCACCAACACCGTGACAAGCAAATACATCAAGAGCATCGTCGATTTTTCCTTTAGGAAATTTGCTTACTACAAGGTTACTTACAATTGCAGCAAATAAACCAATGAAGATTGCGTGAGAAATGCTAACGAAACCAGCAGCAGGAGTAATAGCAACAAGACCTACAACAGCTCCGATACAAGCTCCAAGTGCAGATAATTTGTGTCCTAAAATTTTATCAAGGAAAACCCAAGCCATTGCAGCAGCAGCAGCAGCAACTGTAGTTGTTCCTAAAGCCTGTACAGCTAAACCATTTGATCCTAATGCAGATCCTGCATTGAAACCAAACCATCCAAACCATAGTAAACCTGTTCCTAATAATACATATGTAATTCTCGCAGGGTTAACTTTTTGAATTTTTCTTTTTCCTAAAAAGATTGCTCCAGCTAATGCAGCCCAACCAGCACTCATGTGTACTACAGTTCCACCAGCGAAGTCAAGAACTCCCATTTTAAAGAAAACTCCATCAGGATGCCAAGTCATGTGAGCCAAAGGAGAATATATAAATATGATAAATAAAACCATGAATAACAAATAAGCCCAGAAACGTACACGTTCTGCAAAAGCACCTGTGATTAACGCAGGAGTAATGATGGCGAATTTGGCCTGAAATAATGCGAATAACATAAACGGAATCGTTGGTGCAAGGCTCCATGCTGTGTTTGTTCCAACACCTTCAAAGAATAAATTAGTAGATGGATTTCCGATGATTCCTCCAATTGTAGGACCAAAAGCTAATCCAAAAGCAACAACAACCCATAAAATTGTAACAATTACCATTGCCATAAAACTTTGAAGCATAGTACTGATAACGTTTTTCTTACCTACCATACCTCCGTAGAAAAATCCTAATCCTGGAGTCATTAACAATACAAAAGCAGTTGCAACGATCATCCAAGCCGTATCTCCCGTATCAAACTTTACAGCTTCTGCCGGAATTGGGTTATCGGCAATGATGAAATTCGATATAAAGGTTAGTACCAAAATAGTGATAAGAATCACACTTAAAATAATTTTTCGCATAGTTATTTAGTTTTAAAATTTTTGATAAAAGTATAAAATGATTTAATACCCCCTAATAAAATAGAGTCCAATGTTTAATTTTTGTTAATTTTTAAATTTAACCCCCTCAATTTTGAATGTATTTGTTAAAACAGACTTAAAATTTACATTTTAGCAGCATTTTTTTTCACTTAAATTTCAAACCGAATATTTTTCCTATTTTTTTAATACACTTTTTTGAGTTAAACTTGTTGTTTGTTATCTAAAAATATCTAATTTTATTTATTGTTGAATTATATTTAATGTTTTTAACACTTTTTATAATTAAAATTTAAGAATGAAAAACCAAAAAATAAAGTGGGGAATAATTGGTTTGGGAAACATTGCACATCAATTTGCTACAGACTTATTATTGATAGAAGAAGCAGAATTGCTTGCGGTAGCCTCTCGGGATATTTTGAAAGCAGATGAATTTGCCACAAAATACAATGCCGCAAAAGCATACGACTCTTATGAAGCACTTTTTGCAGATCAGGAAGTTGATATTGTATATATAGCAACGCCTCACGATTCGCACGCTGAATTGTCTATAAAAGCAATCGAAAGTGGTAAACATGTTTTATGCGAAAAACCAATTGCGCTTTCGTATAAAGATGCCGAACGTATGATTGAGGCTTCTAAAAAACATAATAAGTTTTTTATGGAAGCTTTTTGGACACGATTTATTCCGGCTGTTCAGGAAGTTTTGGCAAAAATTGAAAGTGGAATTATAGGCGAAGCAAATTACATAAAAGCCGATTTTGCTTTTATAGGAAATGATGTAGAAGGAAGCCGACTTTTTGATAAAAACCGCGGCGGCGGCTCATTATTTGATATTGGCGTTTATCCATTATTTCTCTCCTATATAGTGTTTGGAATTCCGAAAGAGATAATCGCAAAAGCTGTTTATCATAAAAACGGAATTGATTTACAGGCTTCCATGATTTTACAATATGAAAAAGCACAATCCATTTTAAATTCTTCTATAGTTTCAGAATCTGATATGAAAGCTTTGATTAGCGGAACACAAGGCCGAATTGAATTAAATTCGCCGTGGTTTGTGGCTGATGGATATTCTGTTTTTAATGGGGAACAAGAATCAGTTTATAGTTTACCGACTATTGGGAAAGGTTATGCTCATGAAATTTTGGAATGCAATGATTGTATTTTAAATAATCAAATTGAAAGTAAGCTTTGGTCACATCAAAATAGTTTGGATTTGAGTAAGATTGTTGAGGAGATTAAAACACAAATCGGATTAAATTTTTTTTAGCTTGATTGAATTAATACATTAAAGATGATATCCAAAACCTACATATTCGATTTGTTTTTCAGCAAAATATTTTTTGTATATTAGAACTTCTTCATAAATATTTTTTAAATCTTCTTTTAGAATTGTTTTATCTAAATACCAGATATTATTGCCAAAATTGTCTATCCATCTTATAATATTGTTGTCGTGAAAAACCTGAATGCCTTCAGTTCGGCCGCTGCATTCAGGAAGACCGCAATTACAAGAAAAAATAAAATAGTTTCCGTCAGATTCCAGACTTTTAAGAAAGACAGGAATATCAATTATCTCTTCGTCTTTATATGGTTTTACTCCATTAATAGTAATCTCAAGATCTCCCTGCATCCAAATGTCTAAATGCATTTGTACGGCAGTAACATTTAGTTCTAGTAAAATTTTATCTGTGGATGAAATCATGGGCGAGTGTTAAAAGTAGTAAAATATTTACAAATATAAAGTTTTTTCTTTCCGAATTAAATACTTTTACTTTTCAATAATAGATCAGTGTATGTTAGTAAAAGTTTACGGAAGTGCCGTTTTTGGAGTGGAAGCAACAACGATTACGATCGAGGTTCATATGGATAAAGGGATTGGTTATCATTTAGTTGGTCTTCCGGATAATGCCATAAAAGAAAGCAGTTACCGAATCGCGGCAGCCCTCAAAAATAATAATTTAAGTTTTCCCGGGAAAAAAATTACCATAAATATGGCACCCGCCGACCTTCGAAAAGAAGGTTCTGCTTATGATTTGCCTCTTGCAATGGGAATTTTGGTTGGTTCAGATCAGATAAAAGCTCCAGAAATAGAACAGTACGTTATTATGGGGGAACTTTCTCTTGACGGAAGTTTACAGCCTATTCGCGGCGCTTTACCAATAGCCATAAAAGCAAAAGAAGAAGGTTATAAAGGTTTTTTTCTGCCTATACAAAATGTAAAAGAAGCTGCAATTGTTGCCGGTTTAGATGTTTACGGCGTTTCGAACCTGCAAGAAGTAATTGATTTTTTCGCAGGAAAAGGAAAACTTGAACCAACAGTAATTGATACAAGAGCTGAATTTTACAAAACCTTAGATTTTCCTGAATTTGATTTCTCAGACGTTCGCGGTCAAGAAAGTATAAAACGCTGTATGGAAATTGCCGCAGCCGGCGGACATAATATTATTTTAATTGGCCCGCCCGGAGCCGGAAAAACAATGCTAGCAAAACGTGTTCCCAGTATTTTACCGCCAATGACGCTGCGCGAAGCACTTGAAACGACTAAAATTCATAGCGTTGCCGGAAAATTAAAAGAAGTTGGGTTGATGAATCAGCGTCCGTTTAGAAGTCCGCATCATACAATTTCAAATGTGGCGCTGGTTGGCGGAGGAAGTTATCCGCAGCCGGGAGAAATCTCGATGGCGCACAACGGCGTTTTGTTTTTAGATGAATTGCCGGAATTTAAGCGAGATGTTTTAGAAGTAATGCGTCAGCCGCTTGAAGATCGTGAAGTTACAATTTCACGCGCTAAATTTACGGTAACTTATCCGTCATCATTTATGCTTGTGGCGAGTATGAACCCAAGTCCGAGTGGATTTTTTAATGATCCAAGTATGCCGAATACTTCATCGCCGCACGAAATGCAGCGTTATATGAGTAAAATTTCAGGCCCGCTTTTAGACCGAATCGATATTCATATTGAAGTTACTCCGGTTCCGTTTGATAAACTGGCAGACGACCGCAAAGCCGAAAGCAGTGTAGAAATTCGTAAACGTGTAACCGCAGCACGTGAAATTCAAACGCAGCGTTTTGCAGACATAGAAAATATCCATTACAACGCTCAAATGAGCAGCAAATTAATCCGTGAGTTTTGTGCCTTAGACGAACAATCAAAAGAACTTTTAAAAAATGCCATGGAACGTTTAAACCTTTCTGCAAGAGCGTATGACAGAATTTTGAAAGTTGCCAGAACTATTGCGGATTTAGATAATGCTCCGGTTGTAATTTCGCAGCATATTGCCGAAGCGATTCAATATAGAAGTTTGGATCGTGAGGGATGGCTTGGATGATTTTAGATTTATGGTTTTAGATTTTAGATTGTAATACTTTGAGGTGAAAACTTTGTCAAAGTTTCAAACTTTGACAAAGTTCTGCGCAATCATGTCATTCCGAGAGAGGAATGACAAATTATGCGTTTAATTTCAATTCAACTCAATAAAATCCTCAATATGTATTTCCTCTAAAAAATGAGCATCATGCGAAACCACAATTAAAGTTCCTTTATACTCATTAATTGCAGCCGTCAGGATTTCGATATTTTGAATATCAAGATTATTTGTTGGTTCATCGAGAATGATAATATCAGGAGCTTGATTATTAATCGTTAAACAGCAAAGCATCAAACGCATTTTTTCTCCTCCGCTTAAAGCGAAACAAGGTTTGTTCCAGTCATTTTGCGAAAACAGAAATTTATTCAATTTCATTTTTATATCATGTTCCTGTAAACCCGAAACATTAAATTTTTGGGTTTGTTCATAAACCGAAATTTGATTTTCAATAAGCGAATAATCTTGATCGATGTAAATTGTTTTCGAATCGGTTTTGTAGACAGTTCCAGTTTTGGGCTTTAATTCGTCCATGATTATTTTTATCAAAGTCGTTTTTCCAGAGCCATTTAAACCTTTCAAGGCAATACGCTGACCACTTACAATTTGAAAACTAAGCGGATTTTTCCACAACATTTGATTTTCATAACTATGATTAATTTCAGTCGCTGTAAAAAGTATTTTCCCTTTATGAAGATTGGTTTTGTCTAAGCCAAATTTCATTTGATCAATATCATGTAAAGCCGAACGTAATTCTTGTAAATCTTTTGAGATTCCGCCAATTTTTTCAGCATGAACACCTTTTGTTTTTGCTGTACTATTTTCGGCATTGTTTCGTAAAGTATTCATCATAATTCTTGAAACTCCGGCTTTCTTTTGCTTTTTTTCACCACGGGAATCCAGTTTATTTTGGCGTTCCAGCGTTTCACGCTCTTTTTCTTTCGCTTTGCGCAAAGCCTTTTCTTTACTCTGAATATCCTGACTCAAAGCGTTGTTTTCGATTTGCTTTTGCTCTGCATAAAAATCATAATTACCGCCGTAAACTGTAATTCCGTGTTTTGATAATTCGTAAACAGAATTTAGCAAATTCAGTAGTTTTCGATCGTGGCTTACTATAATTAAAGTTGAAGAAGTGCTTTTTATAAATCCATATAATAATTCTCTTCCCGAAATATCCAAATGATTACTCGGCTCATCAAGCAAAACAAGTTCTGGTTCATGAATAGAAATTCCGGCCAGGAAAACTTTTGTTTTTTGTCCGCCGCTTAATGTTTCTAGTTTTTGATCTAAACTTAAATCCTGCAGCTGCCAGTATTGCAAGGCTTCATTACAGCGATCTTCAATTGTCCAGTCATCATTTAAAATGTTGAGATTTTTTTCAGAAACATTTCCGTTAAGAATTTCGTGCAATGCATTTAGTTTATCTTCAACATGCAAAGCCTCAGCAATTGTAAGATGATTAAACTGCCCAAATATCTGCGGCAGATAATAAGGTTTAGAATCGGTTTTTAATAACCCGTCGGCAGGCTGTAATTCGCCTGCAATAATTTTTAATAATGTTGATTTTCCAACACCGTTATTGCCAATTAAAGCAATCTTTTCGTGATGATTAACTGTAAAAGTAATTGTATCAAACAACAAATCTTTGTTTGAATGCAGGTATGAGATATTCTGTAAAATAACCATAATTTCTTTCTTTAAGGAATAAACAAATGAGCAAGCCGTTTTGTAGCTTACCTTAAAATTGTCCGAAAGAAATTTTTATTCACATAGAGTTTGTGCGGTTTATTTAGTTTTGCAAAGATATAAAAAATATTTTTTAAGATTTGAATCTCAGATTATTCAAATTTTAAATGGGCATTTTTAGACATTAAATAGGAGGTAAGTTTTTTAATTTTTCCATTTTCCATTTCAAAAACATCGCAAAAAACGGCATCGAGTTTATTTCCGTTTTTCATGTTTCCCTGAACGGCGCCTTCGGCAATTACGATATCATTTTCTTCAATTAATTTTATAATCTGAATCGTTGGACTGCCTACAAAATTGTCATTTTCAATTTCTTTATCAAATGCTTCTTTACCCGCATGCTGATAAATTCCAGGTATTTCCCAAATTACATCATCTGTAAGACAAGCAAGAACTCTGTCATGATCGCTTACTCTAAAAGCGGCGATATATTCGTTTACGGTTTGTTTATTTGGTGTCATGATTAAAATTTTAAACTAACTTAAGAATATTATTTTTAAGATTTAATTCCTAAGAACCGTTTCATTGTTTTTAGTTTTTCTGATTCTAAGCTAGTTAAATTAGTTTTTTCCAATTCAGAAAAAACCTGTTTAACGCTTTCAATTCCATAATTATCTTTCATCCAGAAAGGTAATTCTTCAACACTTTTATTCCAGTTTTTTAATGTTCGACTAAGGATTGAAGCTGCGCTTTCTTCTGTTTTTGGATTTAATTTTTTCAGAATTATTCCGGCATATTTTTGATCGGTATAAACAGAATCAACTCTGTTTTCATCTTCAAAAACCTGAATGATACCTTCAATAATTATTTCATCGCTAACCTTTGGTAAAATTTGAATCAATTGACGAATGCGTAAATCTCCAACTTGATTTATTTTATCAACGGAATTAAAAAGTTCATTTTTTAAATCTTCAGGTGTAGTTGGAAACTTCATTTTAAGACCTTGATTTTTAGTCGAAAATACTAATTAAAATTTAATGGCTTTACAAATTTTTAGAAATATTCCAGAAACTCATCTTTCTTCGGGTAACAAAACCTAATTTTTCATAGAGTTTGACGGCTCCTGTATTACTTTCAACAACATGCAAAAACGGAATTTTACCTTCATCAAAAATATTATTCACAACGTGAGAAGTCAGCTGTTTAGCGTAACCTTTTCCGGTGTGATCCGGATGCGTAATAATAGCGCTGACTTCTGTGAAATTGTTCATTTTCATACGTTCGCCCGCAATTGAAACTAATTTTCCATTATTGAAAATTCCGTAATAATTACCTAATAAAGATGTCTCGGGTTTAAAATATCCAGGCTGAACTAAATTTACTAAATCGAATAATTCTGCTGAATGTTCTTCATTCAGTTTAATAATTTCATTATCAAATGTTATTTGAATTTTTTCACGAATAATCATTTGAAGACAAACCAGTTCTTTTACAATTTTTAAAGTGTCGGCGATTTTAGGTTTTTCGCCAACAATAAAAAAGTTTTCGCATAATGAAGCATATTTTTCTACTGATTCTAAAGTACTCTCAAGCTCAAAAAATCCTCCAAACGGACAATAATTTGGATTGTAAAATTTGGTTCCGTTATAGTCAATAGCAAATTTGTCATGGCTTTCAGATAGTGAATTCCAAACAGGATTATCTAATTTATTTTCTTCTGTAACCTCCATTTTATTCTTTGTTTTGCGGATAAAAGAATTTAAAAGAATTCGAAACTGCCGGATGTAAAATTGTACCGTGGTTTTCTGCAGGGAAATAATCAAAATAACTTTTGATGTTTTTGCTTTTTGATGCCTTTATTTTTTCGGCCAATAAATTAGCATCGACTTCCATAACTCTCGGAATTTGGGTTGGTGCAAGCCCTTCCTTACCTACAGCAATGTAAATCTCTGTTTGCTGATTGAAATTCTCCTGAAAAATTTCAGAATCCAGATTTAAAATAGAACCATTGTCCCACCATAAACTTGGGCTTACAATTACATATTTATTAAAAAGAGAAGGTTTTTTGAATAAAATTTCGGTTTCCAGTAATCCGCCTAAAGATTGACCAATAATCGTTTTAGAATTGTTTGTTTTGTATTTTTTATCAATAAAAGGCTGTAATTCTTTTTCGATAAAAGCAATAAATTTATCTGAATGTCCGGTTGTTGGAAATCGGCTTTTATCCTTTTCAACAGTTGTAGGGAAAGTAAAATCCCTTCTTCTGTCGACAGTTGCAATACCCACAACAATCGACTTTGGAACCTGATTGATCCATTCAAAACTATTAAACTGAACTAAACCCGAAATATGAATAAAGTCTTCATCGGCAGAACCATCCAATAAATAAATAACGGGATATTTTTCCTGATCTTTAGGATTATAACCTTCAGGAAGGTAAATGTTTAAAATTCTATTTTCGCCTAATTCCTTAGATTGAATTTCATCTATAACACCTAAAACAAAAGGTTTAGTAGTTTCTGTAGTTTTAGATTTGCTGTTTTGGCTGAAAATTAGTGTTGAGGAAAGAAATAAAAAAGTGAGGGTAAAAAATTGGTTCATTATGAAAGCAAAAATGATTTGTAAAAAGACGAAAGTTACAATTTTTATTTTTTGCAGCTTTCGTCTTTTATACCATTTGTAGGGATTTATTTTGCTTTTCCGGCAAAAATATCGTCTAAACCTTCCATTGCAATGGTAAAACCTTCTTTGAAACCCATTTCGATGATTTTCTCCAAATCAGATAAATTTTCATGTTTAATGGCGATATCAACAATAGTTGAATTTCCTTCTTCAGAAAAATTCAAATTCCAGTTTGATCTCGGAAAATCAGTATTTAAGTTTCCTTCGCTGTCGCTAAAAGCATCCAGATATTTAAAGTTAGTTTTCGGACTAATCGAAGTAAAATCGGCAATTGCCCAATGCTCTTCGCCTTGAGGGCCAACCATAGCATATATTCTGCGTCCGCCTTCTTTAAAATCCATGCTTTTAGTTCTGGATTTCCACGGAGAAGGTGCCCACCATTGATCTAAAATTTCAGGTTCTGTCCATGCAGACCAAACGTTTGCTAATGAAGCATCAAACTCACGTTTTACATTTACAGTACTATTTTCTTTGTCTACAGTAAAATTCATTAAAAGATTTGATTTCATAATTCATTAAATTTTAAATTGATTACTATTTTATTTTCGTGCTTCAAAGATTTTATCCAGACTTTGCATAGTAGCTGTAATTCCTTCTTTGAAACCCATTTCGATTATTTTTTCTAATTCTTCAAAGCTGTCTCGTGTTATTGCAATATCAACAACTGTCAAATCGCCTTGCTCAGAAAACGTTAAATCCCAATAGGAACTTCCAAAAGCTGAATTTGGGTTTCCTTCGGCATCACAAAAAGTGGCAGCATGTTTAAAGTTTGTTTTTGGAGAAATCGAACTATATTCAAAAATACTCCAGCGTTCGTCACCCTCCGGACCAACCATGGCATACAATCTTTTTCCGCCTTCTTTAAACTCCATAACTGTTGTTTTAGATTTATACGGAGCCGGTGCCCACCATTGGTCTAAAATTTCTGCTTCTGTCCATGCTGACCAAACATCTGATAGCGATGCGTCGAATTCACGTTTTATATTTACGGTTTTATTTTCTTTGTCAACTTCAAAATTCATTAATAGATTAGATTTCATTTTTTTTAGATTTTAGATTAATTAATACTTGATCTAATTGACTAAATCGGCTTTCCCAAATCTTTTTGAATTGCTCCAGCCATTGATCAACTTCTTTCATTTTTTCGATTTTGAGCTGATAATAAATTTCCCTGCCCACTTTTTTTTCGTCGAGTAATTCACATTCATTTAGAATTTTAATATGTTTCGAAACGGCTTGTCTTGTCGTATTAAATTGTTCTGCAATAGCATTTGGGGTTAATGCATTGGCAGAAACCAAAACTAAAATTGCTCTTCGGGTAGGATCGGCAATAGCCTGAAATATATCTCGTTTCATTTTAAATATAATTTACGCAACTAATCAGTTGCAAATATAAGCAACTTTTTGGTTGCGCAAAATATTTTTGCAATTTTTTTATGGAAATGTTTTGTCTAATTGGGATTGAAACGTACTACTATGCGCTTCTAAGTACTGTAAATAGGGGATGTTCTTAAATTTCTATTTCGGTTTTGAATACAACAACAGCATCGCCTTTTATTTGAATCAAATTAGGTTTATCGTTTTGAATTGTAACTCTAACTTTTACTATACCTGGCCGATCTATTTTTTCTCCTTGTTTTCCGTTAAATTCAAATAGGTCATCTTTAAAATCAACAATGTTGTTTTGTATTAAATAACCGCCCAGCGGCCCATTTGCATTACCGGTAACGGGGTCTTCGTTTATACCAATTGCAGGGGCAAACATTCTGCCATAAGTCAAGATGTCTTTGCTGTCAGAATCAAATGTAAAGACAAAATAGCCGTTACAATTAATCTGTTTACTTAAATCGGCTAGATCATTATATTTTGGTAACAAAGCATTAAGTTTCGCTCTGCTTTTAATCCCAATCATAACTTTTGAATGTCCTGTAGAAGCAATCTGGATTGGGCATTTTTCATCAATATCAGTATTGTCCAGTCCTAATGCGTCGATGATTTTTTTAGCTGTACTATTATCGAATGCGGGACTGGCTTCAAAATTGCCCTGAGTCATTACAATTTGGTAGTCTCCGTTTTCCTTAATGATCTCAAAAGGAAGAATACCAACTTTAGTTTTCATCTTTAATACACATGAATCTAAGTTGTCTTCAAGAGCCTTAGCGTACATTGCGGCAATTGTGGCGTGACCACAAATTGGAACTTCTATACTTGGTGTAAAATATCGTATTACACCATCACAATCATTATCGTCTGGAGAGAATAGAAAAGCTGTTTCAGAATTATTTAATTCTCTCGCAATCTGCTGCATTTCATAATCCTTTAACCCATCTGCATTTACAACTACTCCGGCAGGATTTCCTTTAAATTTTTCTTTTGTAAAAGAATCAATTTGGTACGTTATAAGCTTTTTCATGACTTTTGATTTATAGGAAGAATGTCCAATACTGATCTGTGATAATTTTGATTAGTACTATCCTCTAAATTTATTTCGAACAATAATATCTTTTAATCTTGCTTTTAGATCTTCGCCCGTATCATAAACCATTTGTTCGTTGTTTGGAAACGGAACGGCACGTTTATTAAAATACGAAACGTAGTTATCGTCGCAGGCATTTCGATCACCTTTGTAAGTCGAATAAATATTTTCAAAAATATACTCACTGCTTACAGGAAAAGTCTGCAGTAACTGATTCGTTTTTAAATCAACATAATCTACTTTTGCTGTTACCTGACAAGATTTAAATTGTCTGAACTCGTAAATATTGGCACGAAGCGTTCTGTAATTATCAACTTTTATTTCTTTTCCTAAGCTGTCTTTTACAGGTTTTCCGCGACTGTCAAGAAGTGTTTTTACACCATCCTTAATTTGTCTTTCTTTAATAAATTCTTTCTCTTTAATCTGCTCTGGCGAAATAAAAATCTCTTTAAAATTGATGATTAAACTGTAATCATAATTTATATTTTTTTGCCTCGCATTGTGGTAAACCGTCCATTTATCGTTCAGTCCGTACGTTTTAAAATCCAATAAATCGTCCTGAAGCAATTTCGGGATCACCATATTGGTTTCGTTTTTAGCATAAACATCTACAAAATCAGTTCCTTTAAACTGAGCGTCGTCCATCAGTTTTTTGGTGTTTTTGTAATTTGGGTTTATGCTTTCCAAATAGAAAAAATCATCATAAGCTTTTCTAAAATCTAGTTTGTTTTTTGATTTTAAAAGTGCCGAAGCATTTTCATATAAATATTTGGAAAGTGCATTTCTGCTGCTTACAATTTGATCTGAGTAATTATCAAACGGAAAACTGGCATTTTTTCCTTGTTTCAATAAACGAAGAGGCAATAAAGGACGAATTTTTTCCTGACGGTTATTTAGCTGTAAATAAGTATTGTAAATACGTTCTGCATTTGCCGAATTGGCTTCTTTTGACATCATATCAAGATCGCGCAAATCTCTGTCTTTTGCCTTTGCATATGCTTCTTCAAGCAAAAACACATAATCTTGTTTTCCTTTAGAATCTTTATTGGTTCTCAAAGCTTCTACAGCACGATCAATTGCGCCGTCGTAATTACCGTCGCTTATTAAAGCCTGCGTTGTTTTAACGCCGCATGAAGAAAAGGCTAAAAATAATATAGAAAATAAAAAAGTAATTTTTTGCATGATATTCATTTTGAAGGTGTAAATATATCTTTTTTAACTTTCAACCACTATGCCTTTTTTAAATTTTTTAGAAGCAGGGAATTTCATTTTCTAGAAGGACTTTTAGTCCCGCTTTCGCCTTTATCTCTCCATTCCATTGCGAGGATATCGGCTCTATCGGGGCTAAGCCAGAACAATAGTTTTTTATAAGAAATTAGAAAAATTTTGCCGATTTTTTATTCAGTTAAAAGTTTTTTAATCAAAACAATCTGCCCTAAATGGTAATAACTGTGTTCAATCATGGCTTCTATATTTCTTTTATACGTTCCGTATTTTTCATCTACAAAAACCTGATCTAATTGTTCATCTGTCATTTTTTCAACGAAAGAGGCAAATTCTTCGGCAGCATTCCAGAATTTATCTAAAAAAGCCTGCCAATCTTCCTGCGAAGTAACAGGAGGGAAGTCAAAACTAAATTTGTCTTTTATGTCCAGTGGCCCGCCTTTAAAAACATTATTAATTCCGTTGATGTAATAATGGATGTGCTGCGCCAAAATTGAAATGGTATTGAGGTTTTTTACCGGAGTTATAGCAATTTTCCAGTCTAAATTTTCGAGCTGGTGTTTGTAATTGGTATTAGCAATCCAGATTCCGTTTAAAATAGTTTCTCTAAAACGATTGGCAATTTCTACAGTGTTTTTCATAATTGTATTATTGTCGTTGTTAGTATCAGTAAAGATTGTTATTTATTTAAAATCGCTTCTATTTTTGCTTCAGATTTTTCTTTGATTGGACTGTCAGGATGAAAACTCCAAATGATTAGAAATTTTCCTTTTGCCAGATATTCTTCCGGATGTTCATCTGTTGGCTGGCCATCTTTACCCCATAATAATCCCTGCAGAAATCGATCGCCTTTAAATACGTGATCAAATTCAAAATACATGATAGATCCGCTGTCTGCTCTATTTTTAAAACTCTGAATTTGTTTGCTTTTTACAGTTCCAACAATGTTGCTGTAGGTTTCAATATCAGTATAAAAATTACAAGCCTGTGGAGTAACACAAATCTGACCGTCGTTTGGACTATAGCCTTTTGGAATTTCTTTGGCTTTTAGTTTTAAATCTGCGAGAGTTTGGCTGAATACATTTGCCGTAAATAATAAAAATAATGTCGATAGGGGAATCGTAATTTTCATAGGTTTTTAGTTTGGGGGTTATAGAAGTACAAAAGATTGAGCGGTATTTGAATTTGCAACAAGCTAAATTAATATTTTATGATTAAGATTTATTATCCAAATATTCTAAAACATAAATACAAATCAAGAAAATAATAATTACAAATGCTGCATTATAAATTCTATATATTATTTTATTTTTTCTTGTTTCATTTTTCCACTCTACTGTAAAGATTTTATTTTGTCTTTTATATGTTTTGTAATTGAAATACTCAATTATAAAACAAAGAATAACAAAAATCGAAAAAGAAAAGAATAATGAGACGTGTAAAACTGGAAATAAGATTTTCTTTAAAATAGTACAAAATATCATGACAAAACCAGCTTCAAGACTTGAAAGCGCTCTTGTTGGTTTCATTCCAATTCTTGAAGTATTAAGAAAAAAGAATCTCTGGTATATCCTTTTAATATCCATTACTCATTTTCTAATTTTCACCTGATAAACAATTTCCCAAAAAATAATAGAAAACACAGCATTAGCAAATATTGCCGTTTTAACCTGATATGGATCGTAATTTAAAAGCAAATGTAAGTTTGTAAACTTCAAAGCCAGAAATAAAGCCAAAGCCGCAATCCCGACAGCGAAAAGTATATTTAACAAAGGTTTCCATTTTAAAGCTAAAAATGCATAAATAAGATTAAGAACCGCAAACCCACAACCTAAAGTTAAATAAGGATCTGTTTTTAATTTTTCACCCAGCAACAATAAAGGGGAAGTTGCAGTAAGATATAAAAAGAATAGAATTGAATAAAGTAGGATTCGTATTTGTGGTTTCATTTTGTTTGTTTTTAGTTGAATGGCTTTATTTACAAGCGAGATTTTTGGGCTAATAATGGAGTTTTTTTATATTTAGGATAAATGCAAATACCTACAGTCGTTAAAAGCAATCCAAATATACCAAAGAAACCAATTCCCCAATAATCATTGTTTCGATTTGTTTTATTAAAATCAGATAAGGATAAATATTTGAAGTTTTTGTTCTCTACTTCAACGACATCAATTTTTTCGTAATGAAAGTATTTGTCCAAAAATGACATTTGAGCCTTTTTACTTATTTTCTTTTGATATTGATCTTTTTTAATAGTGAGATAAATTTCATCTCCCTTTTTAAAATCACTCATTAAACCTTCATAATAAGTTTCGCCTAATGCCAAACTTCCAATTTTGAATTTGAAATCACTTAAAGTTTCTAATTTAAAAACCAATGATTTGGATTTTTTACTACGTTGTAATTTGATATCCTCTGATAATGTTCCTTTTATGACATAAACATCGTTTTTAGTTAAGCTAGTGTCTTCGTAAAATTGGCTTGCAATGTAAATAAATAGAATTCCCAAGAAAGTCAAAATAATAGAGAATCTTATTTTTTCTTTCCTCTTTAGTTTTTCTTTTAAGATATTATCTTCTGGTTTGCCTTTTATTATTTTCGATTTTATTTCCTGAAAATTACTATACTCATAACTGCTAAACTTGATTATTTCGTTTTTATTTGTTGTGAGATACAAATATTCGTAATTACCATATTTGCTTTCTTTTTTTCTAACCAGCCAGCTATTTATTTCATTAAGAAACAAGGTTCGTTTGACTAGTCCTAAAAAGTGATGAAATTCAATTTTATCAGAATAGATATTGATTTTGGGTAAAGTAAGAATAGAATAAAGGATGAAGACTGCAAAAAGTATAAAACAGCTTCCGACCCCTAAATTAGGATATGAAATGAAGTTATTAGAGGTGTATTTTGAAAAGGAAAGAAAACTTAAAAAAGAAAAAAAGAGGATTCCAAATAAGTAGAAGATTCTATTTGAAGTTTTAAATTTTGAAGCTATTACCAGGTTTGACATGTACAGTGGTTCTTAATTCCTATATTCAAATATAAAGAATATTCTAATGTTTAATTTTGTTTTGAAATTCTTGTATATCAAAAATAGAACTTTTTCAAGTAAGGTGACCCTATTTTAAGTCGAATAAATCTGCTCAAATCTATAAAATTTGTGTTATCGAGTTTCTTTATTATGAACACAGTTTAAAACCATATTGTCGTGTTGTACAATGATATATGAAGTAAATTTATAGTTTTAAAATAGGTATAAATACGCTGTCTGTAATTGATTTTTTTGAATTAAATTGTCAATGAATTAGAAACCTGAATAAATTTTGATCATAAATCTCAAAGCAGTTTTTTATGAGGGAAGTATAGTATAAGTTCAGGATTTTTAAACTAAAAGCTAAAAACATCTAAAAGCAAATTTTTAATCCCAAATTATTTAAATAATGGACAATATTAGATTAAATTTCATCAATAGATCAAATGATATAAATAACAGTAGTATCGTTATTTTTCAGCGTAATGTTGCTCAGGAGTTTGGAGAAATTGCAGTTGCATGGAAAGTATTTAAAAACTGTGGTGTTATGGAGAATCATCCTTTCGAATATTCATTGGATTTTGGCGTTACTGTAGCTGATACTTACGGAAATTTTTCTCCAATGTTTCCTGCTGCTGCTGGAAATACGTATGATTTTGTCGAAAGTGGATTTGGTTCTGTTCTTCAGCTTTCGGCAAGAAAAGCAGCCAATCCTTCAGAAATCGAAGTAAGAAACTTACTGCGCATTGGTGCAATTGGTGTAAGCTGTTATAGAAATATGAGCCTACTGGCAATAAGAACAAAAGTGGCTCCTGGAGAAAAAGCTTATTTTGAATTTGAACTCCGAATTTTTATTGGACTTGCTTCTGAAATAGAAGTAGGTGATATATTAAATTCGGATATTATTTCTACTATTAATACAGAAATTAATTTGCTTGGAATTACGAGTGCAGACATAGTGCTTACAGGAGGCGGAGCAGGTCCAAATTCTGCTCCATTTAATTTTGTTTTAGAAAATGTAGTATAATTTGAAAAATTTTGACTGCTAATTTTTTAAAATTAAAATAAATGGAATATTTTAAAGAATATATTTGGTATTCGGGTGATTGGAAACGAAATGGGAATAATCATCAAGTTCCTTATAACGGAGTAAAAATTACAGCTAATGCAAATTACGCTGTATCTACGCGTTCACCGAAAATACAAAGACTAGTTTCTGTTTCTGTAAAGGTGGCCGATTATACGTATAACATTGATGGTACTGTTGTTAAAATTGAACTTCTTCAAGATGGTCTTTGGTACGATATTATTATACCTGAAAGCGATAAAATTTCATCATCAAAATCCTATCCTGAATTTACCTTAAAAGGCTTAAATGAAGGTTTAGGGAGATTAAGATTAGAAACTACTACAGCTGGGGTTTTTCTTAATATTCAATTTAAATATGGTGAATACGAAAGAAAAGTAATGGGATATATCATGAAATTTCAGGAAGCTTATTATGAAGAATGAGTTTAATGTTTCAAGTTTCTCCTGCTAACTGGGCTTAGACTTCGCTCAGCCTGACAATGTATAAATCTAATATCAGAAATCTACAATAAAAAAATCCCGCCTCAATTAAGAAACGGGATTACAGTGATATTCTTTTTTTTATTTTTAAACTATTATCCATGCTGGCATGAGCCACGAGAAATGTTTTTGTAAGCCGGAAATTATTTTAATGTTTTTTCATTTTTTGATAAACATTTTATGGTTTTAACAACTTCAATATCTAATATTTTAGAATCATTTTTTGAAAATTTTTCAAATAATTCTGTTTCGACAGTATTACTTTTTTTATTCCATTTCCATAAGCCAACAATCATTCCGTTTTTAATAATACTTGACCTTGCTTCTCCAATTGGATTAAATAATGCAGAATAATTTTTTTTTGATACATATCTTAATCTACTCTCAAAATAACCTTTTAAAAATGGATCCTCATACGCCAATAGTTTGATGTTTGTAAAATCCGATTGATTTTCAGTTTCTTTTAGGGTTTCTAAATCTTCATTTAGTAAAAAAAAAGGGGATTTTATCTCTTTTATATGAATAATGCAAAATTCTTTTTTTAGATACTCTAAAGATTTTCTAATTAATGAGACTGGTAATCCTGTCCACCATACAATATCTTGTTCAGTTACCGGTCCATATTGTTTTATGTATATATGTATTAGTTTTTTTAGAGAATCAGTTTCTGAAATACCTTCTAAAAAAAGTGTAGGATATCTTTTTTCGGTTAAGGCATAAATGCGCTTTTCAGTTCCCCAATAAGTGCTTTTGTTTAGATAACAAATAATACCATCTTCCCAAAGTTTTTTAATAATAGCTCTTGTAACATTAATATTTATATTTTTTTTAATGAAGAGATAGTTTTCTATTTCTTTTGAACTCAGTTCGTTTTCTTGTAAAATTGACTTAATTAATTCTTCTATGTATAATATTGTCGAGTTGGTTACATTCAATTTTTTTAAAAGCCCTAAACAAATTGTGTTTCTTATTTTTCTTGTTGATTGATGAACTATTGGAGCCATATCAAGATTAACTGTATGTAACGTAGTTCGCATACAGCGTAACTTGATTAAATTGTTTTTAGTGAAAGTTTCAGAAATTAGTTCTTCTGGATTGAAATCGTCTAATCTGGTATTTAAAGTTGAAAATGGAGTTATCAATCTTGCAGAATGCAATCCAATTAAACTATTTACAACATTAAAAATATTATTCTCAGTTTTTATTAAACAATGTTTGTTGTTGTTGTATGTTTGGATCTTTTCTAAATTTATCATAAAGATGATTTTTTAACATGAGGTTAGAATTTAAATTTCATATTTTGGCGGCCATTTGCTTTCAATATACTTATTCAGCATTTCGTACGAATCGTTTGTCACTTTAAAGTTATTGTCATTTCCCCACCAATGATAGTGGTTATGATGTATATGGAATTTGCCCCAATCTCCATCCCAATTAGGTGAATTTAAAGTTCCTCTCAAATTATATTCATTAGGATTATTATAAACATAAGTGCCAGGAAGAGGAACAAAACGAAATAAAGAGATTCTATCAATTAAATGCCCTACATTTTCTAATAAATTTATAGTCTCCATTGTTGTTTCATGATTTTCACCAGGAAAACCATGAATTAAAAATATTTTATTCTTTATGCCTGTTTCGTGAGTCATTTTAAGAGATTTTTTTATTTGCGAAACATCAATTTTTTTCTTCATTGCATCTAAAATTTTCTGACTTCCTGTTTCTACTCCTAAATCTAATTCATAGCAACCTGAATTTTTCATTCTGAGCAAGATGTCAGGATCTACTCTATCAACTCTAGATAAAGTAGACCATGATAAATTTAAATCCTTTATTGAATCACAAATGTCTTGAACATTTCCTTTATTCAAAATAAAATCATTTCCAACTACAGAAAAACCTTCAATTTTATAATTTTCTATTAAATGTATTAATTCATGTCTTATGTTGTTGCCGCTCCTATATTGAACTTGAGTTTGAGATGAAGCACAAAATCTGCAAGGAAATGGACATCCTCTTCCTGGCATTATATGTGTCATCAATATGTTTGTGTTAGACATTCTATTATTCATAATAAAATCGTCTTGAGGTATTAAATGTCGAGCTGGTAAAGGAAATCCATCAATATTTTTATTTAATTTTCTTGGTGGTGTTTTAAACGGTTTTCCATCTTTAATAAAACATACACCTTCTATTTTATCAAAGTTTTTGGTATGAATTTCTTTTAGTATTTCAATAATAGTAATTTCACCTTCTCCAATTCCTACAACATGAGGTTTTAAATCTATTTAAGTTTGTTCAGGAAATAAATTTGCATGTATTCCACCAACCATCAATAAGGTTTTATTATTTATTTTGCTTTTAAACCTACATTCAATAAACATATTAAAAGTTGCAGAAGTTGATATGCTAAAAGCTAATGCATCATAATCTGAAAAGTCATAAATTAAATTATCTGAAGTAAGTTTTATAATATCTACATTATATTCATGTTCTTCCAATGCTGCTGCAATATATAGAGCTCCAAAGGGAGGAAATTCTTTTCTTTTTGTTTTATATCTTGCGATCTCCATTACTTAGGGATAAATAACTGCTATTTTCATAATTGTTTGATTAAATTAATAAGTAAGAAAATTAAGTAAATAATTTATAAAAAACAATTTAAAAAGTAAGAAAAAAATTATATAAATAAAAGGATTGCCATATATTTACAAACATATATGAAGAGATAAAAAGAAAATCAGTTAATAATAAAATGTAAATAAAAAGAATGGATTTAAATGAATTAACAAAGAAAGTTGTAATGGTATCTGATCAGTATGAAAAAAACTGTAATATTAAAAGAGATGATGACTGGTATATCTTAAAACTACAAGAAGAATTAGGAGAGTTAACGCAAAATTATCTTTCATATACACTTAGAGGCAGGAACAGGAACCTTACAAACGAGGAATTGAAAAAAAATATCTCTAATGAACTGGCTGATATTCTTGGGCAGGTTTTATTATTTGCCAATCATCATGATATTGATTTAGAAAAGTCTATGGAAGATAAATGGTTTTCATATTTGAAATAAAGTGTTTTCAAAAAGTAAATGATCGTGATAAACTTTGCAAGGTTTCGACTTCGCTCAGCCTGACAGGCGTTTATAAATATAAAGCCCGAACTTTAAAATCTACAATAAAAAAATCCCGCCTCAATTAAGAAACGGGATTACAGTGATATTCTCTTTTTTTTTTATTTTAAACTGTTGCAGCAACTTCTTGCGGTAACGGAATTTGATTTTTAAGTAAATCTTCGAATGTTTCGTGTGCGCGAATCAAGATTCCTTGTCCGTTCATCCAAAGAACTTCGGCTGGTTTGTATCTTGAATTGTAGTTTGAAGACATTGAAAAACAGTATGCTCCGGCGTTTCTGAAAGCAAGAATATCGCCTTCAGTAATTTCCGAGATTCTACGGTTGTTGGCAAAAGTGTCTGTTTCGCAAATGTAACCTACAACAGAGTAAAAACGCTCTTTTCCTTTTGGGTTTGAGATGTTTTCTATATAATGTTGTGAACCGTAAAACATTGGACGGATTAAGTGGTTGAAACCACTATCGATTCCGGCGAAAACTGTTGAGGTTGTTTGTTTTACTACGTTTACTTTTGCTAAGAAGAAACCTGCTTCACTCACAAGGAATTTTCCCGGTTCGAAAATCAACGTTAAATCTCTGCCATATTCTGCACAGAAAGAATTGAATCTTTTTGATAATTTTTTACCTAATTCTTCGATGTCGGTTTCGATATCGTCTTTTTTGTAAGGAACTTTGAATCCGCTTCCGAAATCTAAGAATTGTAAATCTTTGAAATGTTTTGCAGTATCAAATAAAATTTCGGCAGCATACAAGAATACTTCGATATCTAAAATATCAGATCCTGTGTGCATGTGAATTCCTACGATGCTCATTTTTGTATTCTCTACAATTCGCAAGATATGCGGAATTTGATGTACAGAGATTCCGAATTTACTATCGATATGTCCAACAGAAATATTGGCATTTCCGCCCGCCATTACGTGTGGATTAATACGGATACATACTGGAATATGAGGATGTTTTGTTCCGAATTGTTCTAAAATAGATAAATTATCGATATTGATTTGTACACCCATTGCGGCAACTTCTTCGATTTCTTCAAGAGAAACTCCGTTTGGTGTAAAGAAAATTTTGTCAGGGTCATAGCCAGCATGAAGTCCTAACTGAACTTCCTGAATTGATACAGTATCTAAACCAGACCCCATGTTCTTTAATAACTGAAGAATCGCAACGTTTGACAATGCCTTCATGGCGTAATTAACTCTTAAGTTTTCTACCTTAGAGAAAGCTTTAGTTAATCTATTGTACTGAGATTGGATTTTTTCTGCATCATAAACATATAATGGACTTCCAAATTGGTCTGCTAACTGCAGTAAATCTTTTGCTTGCATTTTTAAATCATTTTGGGCAAAGTTATTACACTTTTGACTAACTGCAAATTATTTGTAGAAAAATAACAAATTGTAACAAATTGTTTGTTTTTAAACAAAAAGTTGTTTGTTTTCCAATTTTGTAACGTAGTAGGAGGTTCAAAGGGGCAGAGATACAAAGATACAAAGGTTTTTTGCCACGAATTACACGAATTACACTAATTCATAAATGCTGTTGAGAATTTTTTGCCACAGATTTTACTGATTAGCACAGATTATTTTGTTTGCCACGAATTACACGAATTATCACTATTTTTTTTAATTTCCTCAAAATGCTTAAAGCATAGCCCGTGGTTTCAACCACGGAAACGTTATGAATTGGGCGTAATCATATATTATGTCCCCGTGGTTGAAACCACGGGCTATGTTTGAAATAGAAATCGGCCAAAAAATAGAAATTCGTGGAAATTCGTGGCAAACAAAAAAAAATCCTTTTAATCTGTGACTCGAGCGATAGCGAACAGGCGAAGCAAATCGGTGGCTAAAAAACAAAACCCCTGAATAAAAATTCAAGGGTTTGTAAGTAGTTATGTTGTTTATTGGAATGAAGATTAAATAAAATGCAAGGAAAAAAACTTAGCATCTCAGTATCTTAGAATCTATAAAAAATTATAGACTCGGTAAATCTCCTCTTCCTTTAGTAGGCAGGTTGGTAGAGCCCATTAAGAACAAATCTACCTCTCTTGCTGCTTCGCGACCTTCTGAAATAGCCCACACGATTAATGACTGTCCTCTTCTCATATCACCAGCTGTGAAAATGTGAGGTACGTTTGTTTGATAATTATGTGCTTTATAGTTGCTTCTAAAATCTAATTCAAGACCTAATTGCTCGCTTAATGTTTTCTCAGGACCAGTAAATCCAAGAGCTAATAAAGCTAAATCGCAAGGCCAGATTTTCTCAGAACCTTCTTTTTCGATTAATTCAGGACGCTGACCCGGAGTCATTTTCCATTGCACTTCAACGGTTTTTAATCCGGTTAATTCTCCTTTATCGTTAGAAATAAATTCTTTAGTATTGATTAACCAGTTTCTGTCGCAGCCTTCTTCGTGAGAAGACGATGTCTTTAATTGCAGCGGCCAGAAAGGCCATGGAGTTGACTCGCTTCTTCCAACTGGAGGTTTTGGTAAAATCTCAAAGTTAGTTACCGATTTTGCTCCGTGTCTGTTTGAAGTTCCAATACAATCTGAACCAGTATCTCCACCACCAATAACGATTACATCTTTTCCAGTTGCTTTAATTTGGTCCGGAATTAATTCTCCGTATAAAACTTTAGTTTGTTGTGTTAAGAAATCCATTGCCTGAACAACGCCTTTGCTTTCGATTCCTTTAGTTGGCAAACTTCTTCTTTCTGTTGCTCCTCCGCATAAAACGATAGAATCGAAAGTGTTTAATTCTGCTACGCTAAAGTTTACACCAACGTTTACATCAGTTTTGAAAGTGATTCCTTCTGCTTCAAGAATGGCTACACGTCTGTCGATAATTCCTTTTTCTAATTTGAAATTAGGAATTCCGTAACGTAATAAACCTCCAATTGCATTGTCCCTTTCAAAAACCGTAACCGTGTGTCCGGCTCTGTTTAATTGCTGTGCAGCTGCAAGTCCCGCAGGTCCTGAACCAATAACGGCAACCGTTTTTCCTGTTCTCTTTTTTGGTGGCTGAGGTTTGATCCAACCTTCGGCAAAACCAATTTCAACAATGTTTTTCTCGATGTTTTCGATTGATACAGGATCTTTGATGATTCCTAATACACATGCTTTTTCGCATGGAGCAGGGCATAAGCGTCCTGTAAATTCCGGAAAGTTATTAGTCGATTGTAAAATCTCTAATGCGCTTTGCCATTCTTCCTGATGTACCATGTCGTTGAAGTCAGGAATTAAATTTCCTAACGGACAACCACTGTGGCAAAAAGGAATACCACAATCCATACATCTTGAACCTTGTTCTTTTACTTTATCTTTTGCTAACGGAATAGTAAATTCGTTGTAGTTAGAAACACGTTCTGCTACTGCTAAATTACTTTCGTCGGCTCTGTTATATTCTTTAAATCCGCCTATTTTACCCATGACATTTTAAATTAAATTCCAATTTCTTTAAATTCCAAATTCCAATTTTTTATTACTATAGGCATTGATATTGCCATTGGAATTTGGAATTTTATTTTTTGAAATTGATTTTTATCCAGCTATTAATTCTTCTATTTTTTTCTCTTCTGCAATTCTTTGTAATGCTTTTTTGTAATCAGTTGGCATCACTTTTACGAAGTGCTTTTGTTGATTTTCCCAGTCTGCTAAAATTCTTTTTGCTAATGGACTGCTTGTGTACAATGAATGATTTTTGATCAATCGTCTTAGTTTTGTAAGATCTTCTTCTTCCATAGGGTCGAATGCAACCATTTCCATGTTACAAACTGTTGAGTCGAATTTCTTATTTGGATCGTAAACATAAGCTACACCACCGCTCATACCAGCTGCGAAGTTTCTTCCTGTTTTTCCTAAAACTACTACTGTACCACCGGTCATATACTCGCATCCGTGATCTCCAATTCCTTCAACAACTGCTGTTGCTCCAGAATTTCTAACACAGAAACGCTCTCCGGCCATTCCATTAATATAAGCCTCTCCGGTAATAGCTCCGTAAAGGGCAACGTTTCCAATAATGATATTTTCTTCAGGTTTGAAAGTTGCAGTAGGAGGTACTTTTACAATTAGTTTTCCTCCAGAAAGACCTTTTCCTAAATAATCATTACAGTTTCCGTGAATTTTAAATGACAATCCGTTTGTTGCAAAAGCACCAAAACTTTGTCCGGCAGAACCTTCAAAATCAACTAAAATAGTGTCATCAGGTAATCCTTGTGCGCCGTAGATTTTTGAGATTTCATTACTCAAAATCGCACCTACAGAACGGTCTGTATTTTTAATTTTAAATGTTACTCTTGTTTTTTCTTTTCTATAAATAGACGGAATCGCTTCTTTAATAATGTCAAAATCTAATACATTTTCAAGTTGGTGATCTTGTTGCGTTGTATTGTGATTTGGTTGTGTTTTCGCTTTTTCCGGTTTGTATAGAATTGGTGATAAATCTAAACCATTTGCTTTGTAATGTTTGATCGCTTTGTTCACATTTAATTTTTGTGACTGACCAACCATTTCTTTTAAAGTTCTGAAACCTAGTTGAGCCATGATTTCTCTTAACTCTTCAGCAATAAAATACATAAAGTTGATTACGTGCTCTGGAGTTCCTTTGAAATTTTTTCTCAATTCAGGATCCTGAGTTGCAATACCAACCGGACACGTATTTAAGTGACAAGCTCTCATCATGATGCATCCAGAAGCTACAAGCGGTGCAGTTGCAAAACCAAATTCCTCAGCTCCTAATAAAGCTGCGATTGCAACGTCACGACCTGTTTTTAATTGTCCGTCACATTCTAAAACTACACGGCTTCTTAAATCGTTTAAGATCAAAGTTTGCTGAGCTTCAGCTAAACCAAGTTCCCATGGAATACCTGTGTGCTGTAAAGATGTTAATGGTGCAGCTCCCGTTCCTCCGTCATAACCAGAAATTAAGATAACGTCAGCTTTTGCTTTGGCAACACCGGCAGCGATGGTCCCAACTCCAACTTCAGAAACTAATTTTACGTTTACACGCGCTTCACGGTTTGCATTTTTCAAATCGTAAATCAACTGAGATAAATCCTCAATTGAGTAAATATCGTGGTGAGGAGGAGGCGAAATCAAACCTACATAAGGTGTAGAGTTTCTTGTTTCAGCAATCCAAGGCACCACTTTTTCTCCAGGTAATTGTCCACCTTCACCAGGTTTCGCACCTTGAGCCATTTTAATCTGGATTTCTTTAGCGTTTGTCAAATAGTTGATCGAAACACCAAAACGTCCCGAAGCAACTTGTTTAATTGCACTGTTTCTAGAATCTCCGTTAATTTCTTTCTGGAAACGTTTTGGATCTTCTCCACCTTCTCCAGAGTTACTTTTTCCGCCAATTCTGTTCATTGCAATCGCTAAATTCTCGTGTGCTTCTCTAGAAATAGATCCGTAAGACATTGCACCCGTTTTGAATTTCTTTACAATTTCTGTCCAAGGTTCTACTTCATCAATAGAAATTGGATCTAAGTTGTTGAATTCAAATAAACCTCTAATAGTCATTAAGTTCGAGCTTTGCTCATTAACGGCATTTGAGTATTCTTTATAACTTTCAGGGCTGTTTAAACGAACCGCTTGTTGTAATTTAGAAATAGTGGTTGGGTTAAACATGTGTTTTTCACCGCCGCGTCTCCATCTGTAAATACCTCCAATTTCTAAAGAAAGCAAACTTGCCACTTTTGAATTCGGGAATGCTTTTTGGAAACGTTTTTTCACTTCTTTTTCTACTTCCATTAAACCAATACCTTCAATTCTTGATGGAGTGTAAGGGAAGTATTTAGAAGTAAATGTTTTGTTTAAACCTAAAATCTCGAAAATCTGAGCAGCTCTGTATGAATGTAATGTAGAGATACCAATTTTGTTCATGATTTTAACGATTCCTTTTGCAATCGCTTTGTTATAGTTTACAACAGCATAATCAGCTTTTACTCCGGTAATGAAACCTTGTGCAACCTGATCGTGAATGATTTCGTTTACCATGTAAGGATTGATCGCACTTGCACCGTATCCAAATAATAAAGCAAAATGATGAGGTTCACGAGGCTCTGCAGATTCGATTATGATTCCGAATTTAGAACGAACCTGTAAAATGTTCAAAGAGTGGTGAATGTAAGAACAAGCCAATAACATAGGAATTGGAGCTAATTCTTCACTTACGCCTCTATCAGAAAGAATGATAACATTACATCCTTCATTTACAGCTTTGAAAGTTGCCTGAACACATTTTTCAAGTGCACGCTCTAAACCGTTAACTCCTTTCTCTATTTTATATAAAGTAGAAATTGTAGCCGATTTGAAATCTACGTGATCAATGTTTCTAATTTTATCTAAATCCTCGTTAGAGATAACCGGATTTTGGATTTTTAATTTTTTACACTGTTTAGATTCAATTTCAAAAATATTGAAATCTCCTCCAACAGCTAAACTAATATCGGTAATGATTTCTTCACGAATACCATCCAAAGGCGGGTTGGTAACCTGAGCAAACAATTGTTTGAAATAGTTGTACAACAATTGAGGCTGGTCTGATAATACTGCCAAAGGCGTATCGTTACCCATAGAACTGATCGCTTCAGCTCCTTGACCTCCCATTGGGTTGATGATTGTTTTTAAATCTTCAATTGTATATCCAAATAATCGCTGTCTTGTCTGGAAATCTAATTTCTCAACCGGAGTAGGGTTATTGGTATAAGGAACTTTTGCTAAAGGCAATAAGTTAGCATCCAGCCATTCCTGGTATGGACGTTTTGTAACGATTGCTTTTTTAACTTCTTCGTCTTCAATAATACGGCCTTCGTTCATATCAACCAAGAACATTTTTCCTGGCTCTAAACGACCATGCTGAATTACATCTTCTGGATCGATATCTAGTACACCAATTTCTGATGACATGATTACGAATCCACTATGTGTTAATGTATAACGAGAAGGACGTAAACCGTTTCTGTCTAGTAAAGCTCCAATTACGTTTCCATCTGTAAACGGAATAGAAGCTGGACCATCCCAAGGCTCCATAATACAAGCGTTGAACTCGTAGAAAGCTCTTTTTTCAGGAGACATTGTCTGGTGTTTTTCCCAAGCTTCAGGAACAACCATCATCATCGCTTCTGGCAATGAACGACCTGTCATTAATAAAAGTTCAACCACCATATCCATAGAAGCAGAATCTGATTTTCCTTCTAAGATAATTGGGAATAATTTTTTGATATCATCGCCAAAAACTTTGCTCTGCATAAGCTCTTCACGAGCACGCATACGGCTTACGTTTCCACGAAGTGTGTTGATCTCACCATTATGACACATGTATCTAAACGGTTGAGCTAAGTCCCAAGAAGGGAATGTATTTGTAGAGAAACGCTGGTGTACAAGCGCTAAACGAGTCACCAAGTCTGGATCTTTCAAATCTATATAATAACGGCTGATGTCTTCCGGCATCAATAGACCTTTATATATTATAGTAGTTGTCGATAAACTAGTAAAATAAAACATGTGGCTTTCTGAGGTTTTAGATCCTCTTACGGCATGTTCAGCAATTTTTCTAGCTGCAAAAAGTTTTGCATTAAATTCTTGTTCAGTTAAATCTTGTCCATTTTTAGAAACGAAAACTTGTTTAACTGATGGTTCTTTTTCTGCGGCGATCTGCCCTAAATTTTCAACGTCAACAGGTACATCTCTCCAACCTAAGATCTTTAAATTTTGATCTTTAATAGTTGATTCAAATGCATTGATACAAAAAGATACCTGGTTTTTGCTTTTTGGTAAAAAAACCATTCCTACTGCATACTCACGCGTTTCTGGGATTTCAAAGTCACAAACCTTCTTAAAAAAATCATGAGGGATATCAAATAATATTCCCGCCCCGTCTCCAGTTCTTCCATCAGAACTAACGGCACCACGATGTTCCAATTTAATTAAGATGTCTAATGCTTTATGAATAATATCATTTGATTTAATACCATTCAAATTACAAATAAATCCTGCACCACAATTGTCGTGTTCAAATTCAGGCAGATAAAGCCCTTGTTCTTTAACTTTCATTCTTGATATTTTTTCTACAAAAATAAAGATTTCGTTAAACATAATGTAGTGAAATTATACTTTCGCTTACATTTTTGTTGTAATATTAGAAAAAGGCTTCTTAATTGATAATAATATTATATTAACCATTGCGAAATGATAAAATGATAATCCAAATTAAAATATATTAAGAAAAATCGTCTCAAGACTAATAAATACGGTGATGTTTTTGTTAAATATCAAACGTTTTAGTGGTTTTGAGTTAACTTTAATAAATCGTTTAGTTAACTATTTCTTTGCGTTATGAAAGAATAAACGTTTAATACCTATAAGTGTCATTTTTTAATAGAAAAAGATTTTACTTTTAAGTTGTATTTTGTTACTTTTGTCCGACTTTTATTCTGAACTAAATTCAGAACCAGACAAATTCTATATTATGAACATACACGAATATCAAGGAAAAGAAATTTTAGCAAGTTACGGAGTACGCACTCAACGCGGAATTGTGGCTAACAATGCGGTTGAAGCTGTAGCTGCTGCAAAACAATTAACTGCCGAAACTGGTACAGGATGGCACGTAATAAAAGCACAAATTCACGCAGGTGGTCGTGGAAAAGGTGGTGGAGTTAAGCTGGCAAAAAACTTACAGCAAGTTGAAGAGTTAGCAGAACAAATCATCGGAATGCAATTGATCACACCTCAGACTCCGCCTGAAGGTAAAAAAGTAAACAAAATTTTAGTTGCTGAAGATGTTTACTATCCTGGTGAAAGTGAAACTTCTGAGTTTTATGTTTCTGTTTTATTGAATAGAGGTACAGGACGCAACATGATCATGTATTCTACTGAAGGTGGAATGGATATTGAAGAAGTTGCTGAGCATACTCCTCACTTAATCTTTACTGAAGAAGTTGATCCTTCTGTAGGTTTACAAGGTTTTCAAGCAAGAAGAATTGCCTTTAACTTAGGTCTTTCTGGAAATGCTTTCAAAGAAATGGTAAAATTCATCGATGCATTATACAATGCTTACATTGGTTCTGATGCTTCTATGTTTGAAATCAACCCGGTTTTAAAAACATCTGATAACAAAATCTTAGCTGTTGATGCTAAAGTTAATATCGACGATAACGCTTTATACAGACAAGCTAAATATGCTGAGATGAGAGATATCCGTGAGGAGAATCCAATCGAAGTTGAAGCTAAAGAAGTAGGTTTGAACTATGTTGACCTTGACGGTACTGTAGGATGTATGGTAAATGGAGCAGGTCTTGCAATGGCAACTATGGATTTAATTAAATATGCTGGTTTTGAGCCTGCTAACTTCCTTGACGTAGGAGGAACTGCTGATGCAAAACGTGTTGAAACTGCTTTCAGAATTATCTTGAAAGATCCAAACGTAAAAGCTATTTTAATTAACATCTTTGGAGGAATCGTTCGTTGTGACCGTGTTGCTCAAGGTGTTGTTGATGCTTACAAAAACATGGGTGACGCTATTAAAGTGCCAATCATTGTTCGTTTGCAAGGAACAAATGCTGAAATTGCAAAAGAATTGATTGATAATTCTGGTATGCCAATTTTATCAGCTGTTCAATTCCAAGAAGCTGCTGATCAGGTTAAAGCTGCTCTTTCTTAATTAAATAAGAAATCAATTTATATAGAAAATCCCTTCGGTATTCGAAGGGATTTTTTTGTTTACAGCATTTAGTCGCATGTATAATCGTAGAGACGCACAGCAGTGCGTCTAACGTCTCGGAAATCCATATCGGTTACGTTGCGTAGACGCACTGCTGTGCGTCTCTACGATGAATGATGTGTAATAAAAGATCCCTTTGATATCGGAGGGATTTTTTTGTAATTATACCAAAAACATTTCGTTTGAGAATATTTTTTAAGACAAAGTATATTGTAGAGACGCACAGCAGTGCGTCTACGCAAAGTATTTCTCATTATGGATTCACGAGACGTTAGACGCACTGCTGTGCATCTCTACGATGAATGATGTGTAATAAAAGATCCCTTTGATATTCGGAGAGATTTTTTTGTAATTATGCCAAAAAATATTCCGTTTGAGAATATTTTTTAAGACAAAGTATATCGTAGAGATGCACAGCAGTGCGTCTACACAACGTATTTACCATTGTGGATTCCCGAGACGTAGACGCACTGCTGTGCGTCTCTACGATAATTCTGCGTAAAAAAACTCCAATTAAAAATATAGCCACAGATTAAAAAGATTAGAAGGATTTTAAAAATCTGTGTTAATCTTTTTAATCTGTGGCTAAAAAATATTAGCGAACTTTGCGTAAATCCTTGCATTCTTTGCGGTTGAATTATTTCTTATTCTTACCGTTTTTGTAAACCACTTTTTCTACAACAGATGTTTTTCCATTTCCTTTTGGGAATGATTTCTTTTTAGTTTTTCCCGCTGCTGAACCTGACTTTGATGGACTTTGATCACCTCTTCCTCTTTCAGAATCTTTTGGAGCAGCTTTAAATTCAGGTCTTTCTTTAGAAGTTTCTTTCTTCGGAATCTCTGCTTTATGTTTTGCTAAAACATCTGTTGGGTTTTTAGGGTTTTCTTTAGTTCCTCTTAAATGAATAACCAATCCGTTTAAGAAGTTTCTTAAAACCTGATCACCGCATTCCATATAATTTTCATGGTCTTCGGCTCTGAAAAAAGCACCTAATTCTGATTTTGAAATTCTAAAATCTACTAATTCTAAAATCTCAACTATTTGGTCATCACGGAGCATTAAAGCCACGCGAAGTTTTTTAAGTATATCGTTATTTGTCATCGTTTATTTTTTGCAAAGGTACGGTTTAAAAACAATTCGGAGTATTTATTTTTTCTGCCACGAATTACACGAATTTTCACGAATTACTTTTTATGTTTTTTGCCACAGATTAAAAAGATTTTAATGATTTTCTTAAGCAATTTATAAATCCTCATAATCCTTTCAATCTGTGGCAAAAAAATTCGTGGAAATTCGTGTAATTCGTGGCAACCTTAATAATGCTATGAATTCAAAACTGCAGCAAGTTTTTCTAAATCTTCTTTGAGATGATTGGCTGTAATTACAATTCTATTTAAGGGTTCAGCGTTTTTGGTATATTTAAAACTGGCAATAATAATCTTTTCGTTTTTTAATTTTTCTACTAATTCCTTTGATAAAAGATAAATCAAAGGATAGTTCTTATCAAATTTAATATTGTTGTTTTTGACTAAAATCGAATCCACATACTTTAAATTATCCAGTAGTTTGATGTGCTGCAAAGTATAAATTTCTGCAGCATCAGAAAGAGTTTGCACAAAAGCAGGGTTCATTCCAGCTGCACTTGTAAAAGTTTCCATTTCTTTTATTTCATTGATAAAATCAAGATCGCCAGCAATTACTCCTCCGGTTAAACCGAAAGCTTTTCCCAGAGAAGAAACCATAATTTTTCTTTTGAGAGGGAAATCAACTGAAGCGTAAATTCCTGCTCCATTTTTGCCTAAAATCCCAAAAGAATGAGATTCATCTAAAATTAAAGTAACTTCTTTATGAGTTGGAATTTGTTCTAAAAAAGATAAATCAACAGGCTTTGTTTCAAAAGTAGGAACACCATCGGTAAGAATCGTTATTTTCTCCCGTTTAGAGTCTAATAAACGCTCATTTAATTTGCCATTTAGGAATAACGGAAGACTATTTTCAATGCTGATTGCATTATGCGTATCATTAAAATGAAAAAAACAATGGGTCTGCTTTTTCATTAAATCTATCACCAATTTTCCGGCCAGCATTCCTGAGGAAACGGTAACCGTACTTTCTGAACCTATATGAGTTGCTAAAAACTTTTCGCCTTTATCATAAGCCTTTAATTTGATATTGGCTGTTCTGGAACTCCCGTAAGTTGTTCCCCAATTAAGAATGTTCTTAACAACCAAATCCTGAAAATTTTTGTTAGTTGGCAATCCTAAATAAGCAGTTCCGCCAAAATACAAATATTGTTCTTGGTCAATTTCAATAATTCGATCGGGAAATTTTTCTACTATCATTTTTATAGAAGTGTAACTCCGGTTCCGTTAAGTTCAGAATAACTCACAGCGCCATTTTTTATGGTTACTCCAGTTGCAATATCTTGTGCCAAAAGTAATGCGCCATCCATATCAACATAATCAAGCTGAGGTAATAAATGGGCAATTGCAGAGATTCCAACAGTAGATTCGGTCATACAGCCTACCATTGTTTTTAATCCCAATTTTTTAGCTTCTTCAATCATTCTTTTGCCGGGAGTTAAACCGCCGCATTTTACCAATTTGACATTTACTCCGTGAAAATGATTGTGGCATTTAGCCACATCTTCTTCAATAATACAACTTTCATCAGCAATTACAGGAAGAACAGAATGTTTAAAAACTTCTTTATGTGATTCCCAATTATCTGCTTTCATAGGTTGTTCTAAAAACTCAACGCCCAGTTTTTTTAATTCAATGGCATTATTAATTGTTTCCTCAACACCCCAGCCGCAGTTGGCATCAATTCTAAAAATGGCATTGGTGTGTTTTCTAAGTTCTTTTACAATAGCAATATCTTCTTTGGTACCTAATTTAATTTTATAAATAGGCCAGGGAAGTTCCTGCATTTTTGAAACCATTTTTTCAATAGAAGCAATTCCAATTGTGTAATCCGTAAGCGGATTTCTTTCGGTTGTGTAATTCCATAATTCGTATAATTTTTTGCCTTTTTTACGGGCGTACAAATCATTATAAGCCAAATCTAAAGCGCAAAGTGCAAACATATCCTCTTTTAAATACGGATGGATTTTTGTCCAAAATGTATCTGGAGTTTCATCTTCAGTATTTTCAATAATGCTTCTGATTTTTTCTAAATCCTGCATCATCATTGGAACTGTTGTTTTGTAATACGGATTTGAAGTTGCTTCTCCAAAACCCGAAAAGCCATCACTCTGAAGTTCAACAATCAGCGAAGGCTGAAAATCAATTGATTCTCTTGAAATCGTGAAAGTATGTTTTAGTTTTAGGTTATATTCTCTTAAAATTAGTTTCATGATTTTTGTGCTATTTTTTTTATGTTTTTCTTCAATAATTAAGCCAAAGAACCGCTTTTACAAAACCGTCCCGCCACAATTTTTCATTATGTTCGCCGCCTTTTACAATTTTAGATTTGGTCAGATGAAGACAGTAACAACGCTTTGTGTCTAATAATTTTTCCATTTTGGTCATGTCTTTCACCATATTTTTATCTTCTTTATCGCCACATAAAAAGTAAAATTTGGTTTTAATTTTTGGTATCTTTTCTGTAAAAGTGAAAATATCGTTTGTGTACCAAAACGAAGGCGAAAAAACTCCCGCTTTGCCAAATACTTCGGGATATTTTAAAGCTCCGTAATAAGAAACCAAACCTCCCAATGAACTTCCAAAAATGATTGTATTCTTAGCTTTTGTTTTGGTTCTGTAGTTTTTATCGATATAAGGTTTCAATGTTTTTACGATAAATTCTAAATAATTATCAGCATTTCCACCGCCATATTTTTCGTTTTTAAAAGGCGTTAATTCTTCGATACGTTTTTCATTTCCGTGTTCAATCCCAACAACAATTACCTGCGCTTTTAAACTGTCTAGTTTTTCGTCGACATTCCATTCGCCCACATATGAAGTTTTAGCATCAAATAAGTTCTGAGCGTCGTGCATGTAAATCACACTATATTTTTTGGCTGAAGCCGAATAATTTTCAGGAAGATAAATCCAAATTTTCTTTTTGGTCTTTAATTGAGGTGCATCAATTTCGAAAGTTGATACATTTTTTGAAGCTGTACTTTGGGCATTTCCGGAAATCATCCAAAGAAATATAAATATGAAAAATCCCCTCATCATTAGATTTTGTATTTTTAATTTAAAAGCAATATTTTAGCTAAAAATAATAAATTGATGAATACCGAAGCACAAAAGAAAAGTTTACTTTTAGAATTGATCGCCTTTTCTACAGTTGATGGGCAATTGCATAAAAGAGAGTATGATTTTATATGGCATGTTGCTCAGGAATTAAAGATTGATTTTGATGTTTTTCATGATTTATTTCATCAGGAAACGAAACCAGTTGTTGTAAAATCAGAATTTCAGCGCATTCAGCAGTTTTACAGATTGGCTTTAATCATGCACTGCGATGGAATTTTACATGAAAAAGAGGCAGTAGGCATTCAACAGATTGCAATTGAAATGGGATTGAACCCAGGTGCAGTAAAACGCATTTTAGATTTAATGAAAAAGGCTCCAAACGCCATGATAGAGCCTAAAGTTTTATTAAGAGTTTTTCAGGAACAACACAATTAAGGTAATTGTTCCTGTAGTTTTTTGATATCGTCACGCAGTTTTGCAGCCTGCATAAAGTCTAATTCCTTAGCTGCTTTTTCCATTGATTTTCGTTTCTCACGAATCATTTTTTCAAGATCAGCTTTAGACATATAAGCCGTTTCAGGTTCTGCAGCAATTGATAAAGTATGACCTAATTCGTATTCGACTAAAGGATTTTTGGTAAAAGCACTATCTATTTTTTTGTTTAATGCCTGTGGCGTTATATTATTTTCGACATTAAAATTGATTTGTTTTGTTCTTCTGTAATTGGTTTCGTCGATTGTTCGCTGCATACTCGCCGTAACTTTATCGGCATACATAATCGCTTTACCGTTTAAGTTTCTTGCCGCACGACCAATAGTTTGGGTTAAAGAACGATAATTTCTTAAGAAGCCTTCTTTATCGGCGTCAAGAATTGCTACAAGCGAAACTTCGGGTAAATCCAAACCTTCACGAAGTAAGTTTACTCCAATTAAAACATCAAAAATACCTTTTCGTAAATCCTGCATGATTTCGATACGTTCTAAAGTATCCACTTCAGAGTGGATATAACGGCATCGGATGCTTACTTTAGTTAAGTATTTGGCCAATTCTTCGGCCATTCTTTTAGTCAAAGTTGTCACCAAAACTCTTTCGTCTAATTCGCAGCGAACCTGAATTTCTTCAATCAAATCATCAATTTGATTTAAACTTGGACGCACTTCAATAACCGGATCTAATAATCCCGTTGGACGAATAATCTGCTCGACATAAATACCATCAGATTTCTGTAATTCATAATCTGCAGGCGTTGCCGAAACATAAATTACCTGATTCTGTATGGCTTCAAACTCTTCAAATTTCAAAGGTCTGTTGTCCATTGCAGCTGGTAAACGGAAACCATATTCAACCAGATTTTCTTTACGGCTGCGGTCGCCTCCGTACATGGCGTGAACCTGCGAAACCGTAACGTGGCTTTCGTCAACAATCATTAAAAAATCATTTGGGAAATAATCTAATAAACAGAAAGGTCTTGTTCCGGCTTGTCTTCCATCAAGATAACGGGAGTAATTCTCAATTCCGGAGCAATAACCCAATTCACGAATCATTTCTAAATCGAAATTGGTTCTTTCTTCTAAACGTTTGGCTTCTAAATGCTTACCTATTTCTTTAAAATAATCTACTTGTTTTACCAAATCCTGCTGGATTTCCCAAATTGCCCCTTGAAGGACTTCGGGCGAAGTCACAAACATATTGGCTGGGTAAATAGTTAGTCTTTTGAATTTTTCAATTACTTGAGAAGTCTTCGCATCAAAAGATTCTATTTCTTCAATTTCATCTCCAAAAAAATGAACTCTGTAAGCGTCATCAGCATAACTTGGATAAATTTCAACCGTGTCGCCTTTAATCCTGAAAGTTCCCGGATTAAAATCGGCTTCTGTTCTGGCGTATAAACTTTGTACAAGACTGTGCAGTAATTTTGTTCTCGAAATAACCTGATCCCTGCTAATCTCAATAACATTCTTTTTAAATTCAACAGGGTTTCCAATACCGTATAAACACGAAACTGAGGCTACAACTAAAACATCACGTCGCCCTGAAAGCAGGGAAGAAGTGGTGCTTAAACGCATCTTTTCAAGCTCTTCATTGATAGATAAATCTTTTTCAATAAAAACTCCTGTTACAGGCATAAAAGCTTCCGGCTGATAATAGTCGTAGTAAGAAACAAAATATTCAACCGCATTATTCGGGAAAAATTGTTTGAATTCTGAATACAGCTGCGCAGCCAAAGTTTTGTTATGTGCCAAAACTATAGTAGGACGCTGTACTTCCTGAATAACATTGGCTACTGTAAATGTTTTACCAGATCCTGTAACTCCTAATAATGTTTGGTATTTTTCTCCATCAACTACACCTTGTGCGAGTTTTTGTATGGCTTGCGGCTGGTCTCCTTTTGGACTATATTCTGAAGATACTTGGAAATTCATTTGTTACTGATGAAAAGTTGGTTTTGTAAAGATACAAAGTTTGAATGCTATAAAAAAGATAAAAAAGCCGGTGATTTGTATAGTCCCTACGGGACAATTTTAAAATATGATAATCATTTTTTCTACCGATATTTAATCTCTACGAGATATGTTTAATGACAAATTATATATTGTAAAATTATCTTTTAGATATTAAATTTGATTGAAAAATTTCACTTGTATCTTAAAATTAATTCAAAAAAATTATCTCGTAGAGATTAAATATCGGTAGAAAAACAAATATTCGTTTGTAGAAATTGTCCCGTAGGGACTACATTTTATGATACAAGTTCGCCACGAATTCCACAAATTTCCACGAATTGATTTTACATAATCCAATTAAATAAATTCGTGGAAATTTGTGGAATTCGTGGCAAATAATCTTATTCTAAAAAATTAATAACAGCATCATTTATAATTTTTGGCTGATCGATAGTTAAAAAATGTCCGGCATCTTTTATGATTTTTGTTTTGCTGTTGGATAAGTGCTTTTGTGCACGCTCTAAACTTTCTTCAGAATTAATAACATCTTTATCACCAATTAAAACCAAAACAGGATTATGGATTGATTCTAATTCTTTATCTGAAAAAGGCATCATTTTTAACATACTCGAATTTGATTTGGCGTATTTATTAGCCAAGTAAAATTGCCTGTTATAGATAGGACTAATTTTTTCAGGATGCGTAGAAAATGTTTTTAATGTTTTGCTGAATTTCTTTTCACTAGGAAAAAGTTTTAACATTAAAGCCGATGATGTTTTTCTTGGTTTATCTATAAATTTAAAAGTCTGTGCCGGACTCAATAAAACAATTTTGTCAATTGAATTGGTTTTTTGAGTTGCTAATAATGTTGCAATCCAGCCGCCTCGGGAAGCGCCGATAATATCAAATTTCTTTAATTTATAATGATCGAAAATTTCGTTGTACCAAATGACAATTTCTTCTGATGAAAGTGGTTTTGCTGTTAAATGAGATTTGTTGGGTTCCATCAAAAAGTCGATAGCATAAATGCGGTGATTTTTAGCCAAAACTTTAATGTTAGGATACCACATCGTTGAGCTGGCATCCATTCCGTGTAGTAAAACTAAATCTTTTCCTTTTTTTGGCCCGGCGATAATAATATGTGCCGTTCCAAAACTTGTTTTTATATTTTCTTCGGTATACGGAATATCCCAAAGTTTTAAAGCCTTGTTATAAGCGGTTTCATATTTTTGTTCTTCGCTTTTGGTTTTAAAAACATAATCTTCAAATTTTGCTTTTTTGGTTGAAGCGCAGCTTGTGACTAAAAATAAGAGAATTGCTAATCTGGAGTATAATTTTGACATGGTTATAAGTTCAATTTGAACTTAAAGTTACGATTATAGAAAACAGAAACTGTATCAGAATTTTGTTTTAAAATATCATAATTACAATCTGTTATGCTTTTTTAGCTGTCAAATGATATATCTGAACAAATGATAAAATTGCATTTGGAATAATAATCGGTAAAAGCCATTGATTAAAATCTCTGTAATCTTTTAAAAAGATGCCGTAAATTACAAAACAAATACAGCCGAATAAGTTTATGAGTCGGATTGTTTTAAGATCTTTCAGTAAAAATCCTCCAACAATAAAAAAGGAAGCTAGATAACCAATATATTCTGCCATGATTTTGATATTTAATTGTTTAGAACAAACCTACCAAAAGTGTAATGTAAAATCAAGAGTTTGGTTGAAAATCAGAGATATAGATTTTTTTGATTTCAATTTAATTTCCCTCTAATATTTTTTAGAAATACAATTTCTTTTCTAAAAATCTTTCTTTTGAAAAACTTGTTAGAATATCATAAGCACTTGATTCATTGTCTTCATGTCTTCTCCATACAAAATTAGCATACCAATCTGCAAGCCAGATCATTTTATTATTTGTACTTTCTAAGAATTCACACGAAATATCCATATTAATTCCATTTCCCCAGATTTCCGTCTTTATGTAGTCTGGAAAGCTCTCTCCATGACTAACTTTTATAGTTCTTTTATCTAAAACAATCTTTACATTATCATATTTAATGATTTCAGGTTTAAGCAACAAACCAAGTACATAATTGTAAAAGATATTTTTATCCTTTCGTAAGGATTCAAAGACTTTTGATTTATTTACTGTAATTGAAATAATTTTAAATGAACTGCTCTTGACAATTATTTTATTAGTTACTTGGGAAGTAATAAAAGCACAATGTTCAGGAAGAAAATTAGCTCCTTTTTTCTCTATGTTCGGAGTTAGGTTATATTTTTTATAAATTTCAGAAATAAAGCGAGAAATATATTTTTCTTCTTCATTAGATATAACGATACCGGTAATTGTAATAAATTTACTTGATCCACCATATCTGTTTGGTTTATCAAATTTCCATCCTAAATCGCCACTTTCATCAATGTATATCTTCATGCCATAAAAAAAAGGGCTAAGAAGCCCTTTGGTATTTTAAAAATAGCCCCTAAAAACGATGTATTTAGAATACATTTATGGTAGATGTTTCACCGCCACGTTGACTCAGGAATTACCTATTTAATGGTGCAAATATAAGAATAAAAAATTAATAAATTTTATTTTGTAGGATTAATTTTAAATTTTAAAAGATTTTTGCTCTGCATCATTTAAAAAACTCCACGCCACAATACGACTATTTTTCTGCCCTTGTGACATTTCAATTGTTTTAACTTCAAAAGCATTTACTTTTTTCAAAGTTTTGTAAATCGAAGAAAGATTCTCTTTTTTAGAAACCAAAGTCGTAAACCATAAAACTTGCGAAGCGTATTTTGCACTTTCATAAATCATTTGGGTTACAAAACCAATTTCGCCGCCGCTGCACCACAATTCAGCATTTTGCCCTCCGAAGTTTAAAACTAGATTTGTATTTCTTTTTTCTTTTGGATTTAGATTGGAAACTTTTCTCGAAGTACTTTTATTCGCTTCTTCTGCCGATGCGTGAAAAGGCGGATTACACATTGTGAATGTAAATCGGTCTTCGGGAATTATAATATTTTTAAAGATAAATCGGGATTCTGTTTGTTGTTGTAAACTGATTGCATCGATTAATCTTGAATTAGCTTCGATAATTTTGCTGCAGTTTTCGATTGCTTTTTTGTCAATATCAGTCGCAACAAAACTCCAGTTGTAAATTGAATTCCCTAATATCGGATAGATTAAATTTGAACCTGATCCGATATCTAGCCCTAAAACAGAATTTCCTTCTGGAATTTGATTGTTGTTTGTTTCGGCTAATAAATCAGCGATATAATGAATGTAATCGGCGCGACCTGGAATTGGCGGACAAAGATAATTTTTAGGAATATCCCAGTTTTGAATTTCATAATACGTTTGCAGTAAAGCTTTGTTTAAAGTTTTTACCGCATTTGGATTAGCGAAATCAACAGTTTCAATTCCGTATTTATTGATGGAAATAAAAGCTTTTAATTCGGGACAATTTGAAATTAGAAGTTCAAAATCATATCGGGAACGATGTAGATTTCTTGGATGTAAATTGTCTTTTTGGGAATTGTTTTCTGCTTTCATTTTGATTTATTTCGATGCAAAGGTACACATTCCTTTTTTGGGATTCAGAATTCCGGAAGAATGATGTATTTAATGAGAATCTTTGCGTAAACCGGATTAAAATCCAGCCCTACAATATAAACCGAGCCTTCGGCTCTTTAATCAAAACATTCCATTAATAACAAATCACCGTTTGTGTGGTTTATAGTAACCAAACCATCTTTTGCTACAGAATTGCTGCTTCCGGTTCTGTAACCCATTGTTAAAGTGTCATTTTGTAGAGGATATTCTAGATTGGTAGAATAAATGCCGTTTACAACACCAATCGGAATCAAAGAAATTGGAGTTTTGGCAGTATACCATTTTTCGAATTTTGTTGGAAGCAAAAAGATTTTTGAGTGATCGTCAAGAATTACAATTTTAAGTAAATCTCTGTAACGAACGATATTAGTTAAGTTGGTAATCGTATGATCTGCGCGTCTTCCGGTTGCCCAAACTACGTTTACGGCAGGAATTTTTCTTTTAACTAAATAATCAAAAGCTTTTTCTAAATCGGTTTTATCCTGATCCGGAGTGTGAACTATTTCAAGTGGATATTGTGACGTTTTATAAATTTCGGGATCAAAACCTCGGTCAAAATCTCCTAAAAGGACATCGACTTTAATGCCTAATTCAATCACTCTTTCTATAGCCGAATCTAAAACGATAACAAGCGGAGACCATTCTAGCAATTGTCCTAATAATTCAGGATCGCAGGCCGCTCCGTTTGCAATTATTAAAGCTGGTTCCTGATCGTCGCGAACTATGTGGTGTGATGACATGTGAGTTTTTTTGAATGTAGCGCAAAGGTACGGCTTGAATTTTAGATTTTAGAGTGTTGATTTTAGATTTTTTTGCCACAGATTAAAAGGATTCAAATGATTAATCCTTTTAATCTGTGAAATCTGTGGCTAAATATTATATATCCAGCAATCTTCTATGATAATTTATCTGCCCGACATGATAGGCTAAATGTGTCGAAAGGTGAACTAAGAAAAATCCGGTTGTCATTTCTTTTTCAAAAACGATCTCAGGATATATGTTGCTTAAATCTTCTTCAGTTAAAACATCGAGCACATCATTTACAACGATAATTGTATTTTCAATTTTATCGATTAATTCTGATTTTGGAATATCTTTTAAGGAAAATTCTAAAGGACGATTTCGAATATATCCAGTTTTTCCAATTTGAGCTCCAATATAAGTATTGATGTTTCCAATTAAATGCAGTGTAAGATTTCCGGCAGAATTTGAAATGTTTTTATCTACAGCCCAAATTTGTTTTTCGAATTCATATGATTCAATTTCAAATTTAAGTTTATTTAAATCTCTGTTAAAAAGTATTTTTAGTGTTTCGATTAACATGTTTTTTATTTGAAGATTAAAAAGAATAATTTGTAGACAAGCGGTTAATCTCTGTTTTTTATCGGAATCCAGATTTCTTCTTCTGATTCCGGATCTTCTTTTTTGTACTTATGATCCATCACGGCAAAATGCGGCCTGTCGTCAACGGTGTATTTTGAATTCGGAAGCCATTCTGCAAAGATGGTATGATACGTTTTATGTCCTTCTGAAGCAGGACCGTAATGTATAAAAACGGCATATAAACCATCTGGAATAATTAAAGTTTCCATTTCTAATGGAACTTCGTCATAATTTCCGACTTCTACAGCAGCCCATTTCTGAAATGTTTTGCCTGGGTCAAAGTTATCAAAATGACCGTCAGAAAACACTTCAAGCGAATATAAATTCTCGTTAATTGTATTTTTGATTTGCTTTCGTTTTGGCATAAAATTACTCCACAACTGAAATGTTTTGTTTTCGATAAATGACATTTCAATGTATTGTCCGATCAGTTTTTTCTCGGTTAAAGTTTCAATTCTGGCTTCCATGTTTTATTATTCTATTTTGAATTTTTTTGTTTGACTTTCGCTAAGCGAAAAATAGCCTAAAGGATAATTTGCTTTATCGGTTGTATTGATGATGTTTCCTTTTACGGTTGCGGGCGGCGATTGAAAAGGCCCGCCAACATTACTGCCGGCAATACTTACCAAAATATTCATATAATTATAGTATTGCTTTGAAATGCCGAAATGTGTTATTTCTAATTCATCTCCGGCTTTGAGCTCGTCATCATCAGAAACACTAAAGAATTCATTTCCTTGAAAAAACTTATCTTCATCAACATAAAAATTAGAGGTAACTTTATTAGAGTACACATATTTGTATAAATAGAAATTATCTGCATCTGCAGGGTCATTATAATAGGCTCTTATTTCGATATCTTTTCCTGTAAATCCGCCTTCGTTATTTTGTTCAATATGCGTAATTGGCGCAACAGATTTTAAAGTTTCAGAGGCTGTATAGGTATTTTCTCCGCTAATAACGGTTAGTGTATAAGTTTCATTAATTTCAGGTGCAAAATTATTACAGAGATAGCGTCCCGTTTTTGGAACTTCGGTAAAATTAAATTGCACGTTTTTACTGTTCCTAATATAGATAGTTGCTCCGGAAACCGTTGGAATTACCGATTCAAAATAACCAGTAGTTGTTGTTAATTTTATAACCTGCTGCTTTCCTGTTGTACCTTTTTGCCAGTTTATGGCCGCTTCGATAACTAATTTTGGAGGCGCGGTATCCAGCTCAACATCTACAACATCTTCACAGCTTGTGAAGAAAACCGATGTAAATAAGAGGATTAATGTGATTACTTTTTTCATACTATATCTTTTTATTTTCTTTGCAGAAATGAATTTTTAAAATTTGAAATTATAACTAACGGCCGGAACAATTCCGAAGATTGATAATCGTACCGCTTCGTTTAAACCTGTGTCAGCATTTTGTCTAAAATTGATTGAAGCTGCGTTGCTTCGGTTATATAAATTATAAATGCTGAAAACCCATTCGCCTTTCCAGTTTCTGCCTTTATTACTTCGCGGTGTTAAAGTTGCCGAAATATCTAAATGGTGATAAGCCGGAAGACGATTTTCATTTCGAAGGCCGTAACTCGGAACTGTAATGCCTAAATATTCATATTGCGAATTCGGATACGTAACAGGCTGCCCGGATTGTAAAGCGAAGTTAGCACCAAAAGACCATTTTTCGTTTAAATTATAAGCAGACGTTATCGCCAAATTATGTGTTTTGTCGTAAGGAGTACTATACCATTGACCATTATTGATTCCAATTTCTTCCGGAGTTCTTCCAGGCGTTTGCTGTTCTGATTTTGATAAAGTGTAGGAAATCCAGCCGTTAAATTTGCCTTCATTTTTTTTAACCATAATTTCTAAACCGTAGGCACGCATTCTTCCGTTTAAGATAACTTGTTCGATGGCGTTATTGGCAATTAAATTGGCACCGTCAATATAATCTAATCTGTTCTGTATTTTTTTGTAATACGTTTCAACTTCCAGCGAATAAGCACCTTCTTTAATATTTCGGAAATATCCTAAAGCAACCTGATCTGCAATTTGCGGTTTGATATAATTGTCACTTGGCATCCAAACATCGAGCGGAGTAGGAGATGAGGTGTTTGAAATTAACTGAAGATATTGCGCCATACGATTATAACTCGCTTTTATGGACTGATCGTCATTTAATTGATAAGATATCGAAAGTCTTGGTTCGAAATTATTATAATTCTGGATTACTTTATTTTTACCGAAATATTTTGTTGAAGTTGGAACTCCTTTTTCGTAAACCTCGGTATCTGAATTGAAAACTACCGGATTATTATTGTCGTAATAATTTATGGTTGAAGAACCCAAACGATAAAACAAACTGTAACGCAATCCATACGCCAGCGTTATTCTTTTTGAAAGCTGATTTTCGGCATCTAAATAAATCGAAGGTTCAAATGCATATTTTTTATCTAATTGATCGGGATTAATTCCAGAAGTAGTATTACTTGGTATAATTGTTCCAGGATTGAAATCGTAGTAAATTCCGTTTACACCATAGTTTAATTTGAATTTATCTGAAATATAATGTTTGAAATCGTATTTGATATTATAGTTTTGAATTCCCGAATCCCATTTAAAACCAACATAATCCAAGTCAAGTCCGTAATAATAATCGCTGTAGATAAGAGATAAATTAGAGAATAATTTATCAGAATATAAATGATTCCAACGAAGGTTTAAAGTAGAATTTCCGTAAATATTAGTAAAACTTTTGTTTAAGCTGAAAACATCACGCCCAAAATATCCGGATAAATATAAATTGTTATTGTCGTTTAATTTATAACTCAGTTTCGCATTTAAATCATAGAAATAAGCAGAATTGTCTTTGTTGTCTTCTGAAAGTTTTAAAAATAAATGGGCATAAGATCCTCTTCCGCCAATTAAAAAAGAACCTTTGTCTTTTACAATTGGACCTTCCAGAAGCAATCGGCTTGAAACTAAACCAATTCCTCCATTCATATGGAAGTTTTTGCTGCTTCCGTCTTTTTGGTAAATATCTAAAACAGAAGAAGCTCTTCCTCCAAAACGCGCCGGAATTCCGCCTTTATATAATTTTAAATCTTTAATAGCATCGGGGTTAAAAACCGAGAAAAAACCAAAAACGTGAGAGGAATTGAAAATAGTCGCTTCATCCAATAAAATTAAATTTTGATCTGCGCCGCCGCCGCGAACATTGAATCCAGAAGCGCCTTCGCCTGCATTTGTAACTCCCGGAAGTAATAAAATTGATTTTAAAACATCGACTTCACCTAAAACTACGGGCATTTTTTTTATGGTTGAAATAGAGAGTTTGTTAACGCTCATTTCTGGCGATTTGATATTTATTTTCTTTTTATTATCTGTAATGACAACTTCCTGAAGTTCTTCGCCGCTTTCGTTGATGGAAAAATTGTTTTTGGTATTTTGATTTAAATTGATGGTTTGTTGAATAGTTTGATAACCCACATAACTAATTTCGATTTGATGTTCGCCGCGAGGAACTGTAATAGAATAAAATCCGTATTCGTTTGTTGTAGTGCTTATTTTTAAAGTTGGAATATAAATATTGACACCAATTAAGGTTTCGTTGTTTTTTGAATCTTTAATAGTACCGCTTAGTGTAAATTTATCCTGAGAGAAAGAATGAAGTGTGGTAAAAATAATGATAAGAAGGAAACTAATCTTTTTTGTAATCATCTTTTTGGTTTTGAGTTACATAGTTAACAATTCTTACTATATATTACAGTCCAACTATTGTTAAACATTAGTTAAGAATAAAAAAGGGCAGCTTATAAAAGCTGCCCTTTTTGTCTATATTTTAAAAATACACAACGTGCATTTCTTATTTTATTTTTGCAATAATTGCATTGAATGTTTCACTAGGACGCATTGCTTTGCTTACTAACTCAGGAGTTGGCTGATAGTATCCGCCAATGTTTTGAGCTTTTCCTTGTGCACCAATTAATTCTGCATCGATTTTAGCTTCGTTTGCTTCAAATTCTGCAGCAATTGGAGTAAAGATCGCTTTCAATTCTGCATCTTTATTTTGAGCAGCTAAAGCCTGAGCCCAGTAAAATGCAAGGTAAAAATGAGAACCACGGTTATCAATTTGTCCAACTTTACGAGCTGGAGATTTATCGTTTGCCAAGAATTTATCGTTTGCTTCGTCAAGAGTTTCAGCTAAAACAATAGATTTAGAATTGTCTAAAGTTTGTCCTAAATGCTCTAATGAAGCACCAAGAGCTAAAAATTCTCCTAATGAATCCCAACGTAAATATCCTTCTTCTGTAAATTGCTCAACATGTTTTGGAGCAGATCCTCCAGCACCAGTTTCGAACAACCCACCACCGTTCATTAACGGAACGATAGATAACATTTTTGCAGAAGTTCCAAGTTCTAAAATTGGGAATAAATCTGTAAGGTAATCACGTAAAACGTTTCCTGTTACAGAAATAGTATCTAAACCTTTGATGATTCTGTCTAAAGTAAATTCTGTAGCAGCAACCGGGTTTAAAATACGGATATCTAAGTTTGTAGTATCGTAATCTTTAAGATATTTTTGAACTTTTACGATCAATTCTCTATCGTGTGCTCTGTTTTCGTCTAACCAGAAAACAGCCGGAGTGCTAGATAAACGAGCTCTGTTTACAGCTAGTTTAACCCAGTCCTGAATTGGAGCATCTTTTGCCTGACACATTCTGAAAATATCGTTTGTTTCAACGTTTTGTTCCATTAAAACAGTTCCGTTTGCATCAACAACACGAACAACACCATCACCTTTTATTTGGAAAGTTTTATCGTGAGATCCGTATTCTTCTGCTTTTTGAGCCATTAATCCAACGTTAGGAACACTTCCCATTGTTTTAGGATCAAAAGCACCGTGTTTTTTACAGAAATCAATAGTTGCTGTATAAATACCAGAATAAGAACGGTCTGGAATAACTGCAATTGTATCTTGTGCCTTACCATCTTTGTTCCACATCTGTCCAGAAGTACGGATCATTGCAGGCATAGAAGCATCAACAATAACATCAGATGGAACGTGTAAGTTTGTAATTCCTTTATCAGAATTAACCATTGCTAAAGCTGGTCCGTTTTCGATAGCTTTCGTAATGTCAGCTTCAACTTCAGCCTGTTCAGGTCTTCCGGCAATTTTTGCGTAGATATCACCTAAACCATTTCTTGTATCAATATTTAATTCTGCAAATAAAGTTTCGTGTTTTTTGAAAAGATCAGCAAAATATACTTCAACGATAGCGCCAAAGATAATTGGATCTGAAACTTTCATCATTGTAGCTTTCAAATGCACAGAAAGTAAAACACCTTCTTTTTTAGCTTCTGCAATAGCATCGGCAGCAAAAGCTTTTAATTTTTTTACACTTAAAACAGAGCTGTCGATGATTTCTCCAGCTTTAAGCGGTGTACTTGCTTTTAAAACAGTTGTAGTTCCGTCTTTTGCAACAAATTCGATTTTTACATCGTTAGCTTCAGCTACAGTAAGCGACTGCTCACTTCCATAGAAATCACCGTTTGGCATTGAAGTCACTTTAGTTTTTGAGTCAGCAGACCAGGCACCCATTGAGTGTGGATTTGCTTTTGCAAAGTTTTTAACGGCTCTAGGAGCTCTACGATCAGAGTTTCCTTCACGTAAAACAGGGTTTACAGCAGAACCTAATACTTTTGCATATTTTGCTTTAATTTCCTTTTCAGCATCGTTTTGCGGATCTTCCGGGAAATTTGGAACGTTGTAACCGTGAGATTGTAATTCAGCAATAGCAGCTTTTAATTGTGGTACAGATGCTGAAATGTTTGGTAATTTGATGATGTTAGCTTCTGGTTTTGTTGCTAATTGACCCAATTCAGCAAGAGCATCTACTGTTTTTTGAGCATCTGTTAAAGACTCAGGAAAATTAGATAAAATTCTTCCTGCCAAAGAGATGTCTCTTGTTTCAATAGCAATACCAGCTGTTGAAGTAAAAGCCTGAACAATAGGTAATAAAGAATAAGTCGCTAATAAAGGCGCCTCATCAGTTAAGGTGTAAAAAATTTTTGAATTCTGTGTCATTTTTTTTTTTTTTATAATCGTGTCGTCAAAGAATGGCGATGTAAAAGGTATGAGCTGGCTCAAAATGAGCGGAGCAAATATAATAAAAACAGTCCGAAAACGGTTTAGTTTTCCTGATAATTGCTGAAATTATCAGATTGCTAATACGATTTCGTAAAATTGCTAAATCGATGATTTTGATATTAAAAAATTACGGTTTTGATATTGCTTAAAATAGAGTCATAAAAAAAACTCGTTTCAAATAGTATGAAACGAGTTTTTTATAACAGATTGATAAATGATTATCTTCTTTTATCTTTAATCTTAGCTTTTTTACCAGTAAGTTCTCTGAAGTAGAAAATTCTAGCTCTACGAACTGCACCTTTTTTGTTGATTTCGATTTTTTGTAAAGCTGGTAAGTTTACTGGGAAGATACGCTCAACTCCAATAGCTCCAGACATTTTACGAATCGTGAAAGTTTCTGTGTTACCAGAACCTCTTCTTTGAATAACAACTCCTTTAAAAAACTGAGTTCTTGTTTTTTCACCCTCTTTAATTTCGTAGAAAACTGTGATAGTATCTCCAGCTCCAAATTCAGGGAAATCTTTTTTAGCAACGAATTCGTTTTGAACGAACTTTAATAAATCTGCCATGATAATTTTATTATTATAGTTTTAATAGAGTAACATTCACGGATCTCGCCAGAGGTTAGTCTAATTCGGGTGCAAATGTAATTAAAATATTTAAAATTCCAATAAAAATAAATTCCAAATTCCAATTTCTTAACTAGTTGATTAATTGGGATTTGGAATTTTAAAATTTTGGAATTTATTCTAGCAAATCTGGACGTCTGTTTTTTGTATGTTCGTACGCCATATCTTCACGCCATTTATCTATTTTGGCAAAATGTCCGCTGGTTAAAACTTCAGGAACTTTCCATCCTTTATAATCTGCAGGCCTTGTGTATATTGGTCCTGAAAGCAAATTGTCCTGAAAACTATCTGTCAACGCTGAGGTTTCATCGCTTAAAACACCCGGAATTAAACGGATTAAAGCATCTGATAAAACTAATGCGCCCAATTCTCCGCCAGATAAAACGTAATCACCAATCGAAATTTCTTTAGTAATAAAATGATCTCTAACACGCTGGTCAACACCTTTATAATGTCCGCATAAAATGATAATGTTTTCGTACATCGACATTTTGTTAGCCATTTTTTGATTTAAAGTTTCGCCGTCAGGAGACATATAAATGATTTCGTCATACTCACGCTGACTTTTAAGATGCGTAATACAATCGTCAATAGGCTGAATTGTCATTACCATTCCCGCACCGCCGCCAAAAGGATAATCATCTACACTTTTTTGTTTATTAGTGCTGTAGTCGCGAAGATTATGAAAATGTACTTCGACCAAGCCTTTATCAATGGCACGTTTCATAATCGATGCCTCAAAAGGGCTTCTTAATAATTCAGGTAAAAGTGTAACAATGTCAATTCTCATTTTTTCTTCAATAATTTGGGGCAAAGATACGAAGTTAAAAATGAAGATGTAAAATGTATAGTCCCTACGGGACAAAAAATCATGTCGATGCAAAATTTTTCTACCGATATTTTGTTCCTAACGGAACAATTTGTTTTGGATTTACATTATTTAATGGGATAATATATTGATAAAATTTTGACATTTTTTTATTAAAACTCTCGAATTATATTTAGATGTATAGTCCCTACGGGACAAAAATCTGTGTGACAAAAAAAAATCTACCGATATTTTATCCCTAACGGGATATTTTTTTTGACTGTATGGCTTTTATGTGGCAATATTCATGAATAAAAATTTTGCTAATATTTTTTTGTATCAGAATTACAGTTTTAAATATAAGCCCCTACGGGACAAAAATCTGTGTGAATAAAATATTGCTACCGATATTATATTCCTAACGGAACTTTCTGTCGTAATTCCATTTTAATAAATTCCAATTAAAATCAATAAGATTTCCCGTTAGCGAGAAAATATTGGTAGAAAAAAATATTAAGGTTCAAAAGATATCCCGTTAGGGATAAAATATCGGTAGAAAAAATAGATCAAGGTTCAAAATGTCCCGTAGGGACTATACGTTTTTATTTAAAAAGAAGGAATATTCTTTCTTTTTAATTACATTTGAAAAGCGATCAAAAAATATTCCGCTAGGAATAATATATCGGTAGAAAAAAATATTATTTAAGAAAAAATGTCCCGTAGAGACTACACACAATCATGGCAAATACCTACACACAAATCCACATTCATTTTGTTTTTGCTGTAAAATATAGACAAGCAGTTATACATACAAACTGGAAAAATGATTTATATAAATACATTTCCGGAATTATTAAAAACAATAATCATAAGGTCTTAGCGATCAATGGTGTTTCTGACCACATTCATATTTTAATTGGAATAAGACCCGCACAATCAATAACTGAATTGATGAAAAGCATAAAGCAAAATTCATCAAAATGGATAAACGAAAATAAATTCACTAACATTCATTTTGAATGGCAGGAAGGTTATGGTGCATTTTCATATAGTAAATCTCAATTAAGCGCAGTTTCCGACTATATAGAGAATCAAGAGGAGCATCATAAAAAGAAAACCTTTAAAGAAGAATATATCAATTTTCTCGAAAAATTTGAAGTTGATTATGATGAAAAGTTTATTTTTAAGGAATTAATTTAAAATTGGTTTTTTAATTATATCCAAAACGTAAATGAAAAAAATAACCTTCTTCATTCTTATATTATTATGCGCTTGTAACAAAGAAAAAGCGAAAGTAACCTCAAAAGAAGCTCCAAAACAAATTCCAGAAGAAGCGTCCTATTTTAAAGATATTAAAAGGAATGACGTTAAATTACCAAAACCAAGTTATGGCGATTGGCTTTTTTCTCATCCTGAAGATGGACAGACTTTTGAACAATATTATTTATCAAAACATATTGTTCCGACTAAAGAGGAGAATATTATTTACATAAAACCAATTGGAAATTTTAATTCTCTGCAAAAGAAACAAATTCAACTTGTTAATGAGTATTTAGAGCTCTTTTTTCAATTAAAAACAAAAACATTAGAACCGATTTCTAATAATGTAGTTCCAAATTCAGCAAGAAGAATGTCTACTGAAGGTCATGAACAATTATTAGCAGGATATCTTTTAAATGATGTATTAAAAGAAGAAAAACCGGAGAATAGAATTGCATTAATGGGACTTTCAGAATTGGATTTATATCCTAAACCCGAATGGAATTATGTTTTTGGTTTGGCATCTTATCGTGATAAAGTAGGTGTAAGCTCTATTTACAGATTTCAGGATGGTAAACTTACTGCAGAAAATTTTGATTTATGTTTAGTAAGATTACTCAAAACGAGTTCTCATGAAATTGGACACATGTTTGGAATGCACCATTGTATTAATGCAAATTGTGTAATGAATGGTACTAACGGTTTATCTGAAACAGATAGAAGTACGATTCGATTATGCTCTGTTTGTCAGAGAAAATTAAATTCATGTATCAAGTATGATAATAAAAAGAGATTAACTGAATTAGAAAACTTTTTTAAAAGAAATAATCTAACTGAGGAATCTGATGCAATGAAGAAAGATATCTCGGTTATTCAATAAATAGAAAATAATTTTGAGAATCAATTTTTATAGTAGATTTACTTTCTAAAATTCGATCACAAATGGTTACAAGAAGAAACTTTATTATAAACACAAGTCTGGCTGCTACGGCTGTTCTGGCTTTACCGTCATTAGCATTTTCTATGAATAAAAAAGAAATTGGTTTGCAGTTATATACATTGCGTGAAGAACTTCCAAAAAATGTAAAACAGACTTTAGAAAAAGTTGCTGCGTCAGGATATACAAATGTAGAAACGTATGGTTTTTCTATTAAAGATCAGTTTTGGGGATTGTCTCCAGTTGAATTGAAAAAGATATTGGACGATAATAAATTAAAAGCAGTTAGCGGACATTATAATTTAGGAAGCTATTTGTACGACGGAAATACAGCGGAATTAATTGCTGCAATTGAAGCCGCAAAGATTTTAAAAAACGAATTTTTAACCGTTCCGTGGATTGATGAGCCTTTTAGAAAAATAGAAGATTATAAAAAGATTGCGCTGCGTTTGAATCAGGCCGCAAAAATGTGCAAAGAAGCGGGGTTAAAATTAGCGTATCACAATCATGATTTCGAATTTCAAAAACATGATGGCATTACCGGCTATGAAATTTTATTAAATGAAACTGATAAAAACCTGGTTTATTTTGAACTAGATTTATATTGGGTAGTTCGTTCAGGAAATGATCCGTTAAAATTATTCAAAGAAAATCCGGGACGTTTTAAAATGTGGCACGTAAAAGACATGGACAAAACAAATCAGGCTTTGAATACAGAAATTGGTTCAGGATCAATTGATTTTAAGCCTTTTTTCAAAGAAGCAAAACAATCTGGAATGGTTCACTTTTTTGTTGAGCAAGAAAATAATTATGCTGGAAATTCTTTTCAATCCATTAAAACAAGTTCTGATTTTATTTCAAAAGAATTGATCTAAAACCGAATCATTTAAAATCTTATTTTTGTAAGAATAAAATTAAAAATCATGCAGAATATCAAAACAAGCAAAGAATTTATAAAAGGAGACGAAATAGAGTGGGAAATAGTTGGTGAAGGAATAAAACGTAAAATCCTGGCTTTTGATAATAAAGTTATGCTTGTAAATGTTCATTTTGAAACTGGAGGAATTGGCGTTTTACACGAACATTATCATTCTCAGGTAACGTATATCGCAAGCGGAAAATTTGACGTAACCATAAGCGGTGTTACACAAACTTTAAAAGAAGGTGATAGTTTTTATATTCCGCCTCACGCCATTCATGGGGTTGTATGTTTAGAAAGTGGAATGTTGACCGATGTTTTTAGTCCAGCGAGAGAAGATTTCTTAAAATAAATAAAATAAAATCAGTAAATATCCGCGTCTTGGCGATAGCGAATCCGTTTAATCAGCGTCAATTTTTAGAACACTGATGACGCAGATTCGCTATCGCGAAGACGCAGATTTAGACAGATTTTATCAAAAAATAACTTTAATTATAAATATTGATGGTATTTTTGTAAAATGAATTTATCTAAAACCAACGTCCTGTTTATGGCAGTTTGCACTGGTCTTATAGTAGCAAATCTTTATTACTGCCAGCCTTTAATTGTTTTAATTGCCAACGAATTTAAAATTCCAGAAGCCAGCGCCGGAACTATAACGTATTTAACTCAAGCGGGTTATGCTATTGGTTTGTTTTTTATGGTGCCGCTTGGCGATAAATTAGAGCGAAAAAAGCAGATTTTAATTACCACTTTTGCCTCTGTAATTGCATTGCTTATTGCAGCAACAGCAAAAAGTTTTTTTATTTTACAAATCGCTTCTTTATTAATCGGAATCACTTCGATTGTACCGCAGCTTATTTTGCCTTTGGCCGCCTCGTTAAGTACACCAGAACAGCGAGGAAAAGTTATCGGAACCATTATGAGCGGTTTATTGGTCGGGATTTTACTTTCCAGAACTTTAAGCGGTTTTATTGGAGAAGTTTTAGGCTGGAGATCAATGTTTTATATCGCCGCCGGAATTTGTCTTTTAATCTTTTTCGTAATTCAGAGTAAATTCCCAGTAAACAAACCACAGTTTCAGGGAACTTATGGTCAATTAATCCAGTCTTTATTTACACTTATAAAAACACAGCCGGTTTTGCGTGAAGCTACAGCAATCAATGTTTTCAGCTTTGCTCAGTTTGGAGCTTTCTGGACCACAATGGTTTTACTGCTTTCTGGAGAACCGTTTCATTTTAACAGCGCAACAATTGGTTTATTCGGAATTGTTGGAGCATCCGGAGCTTTAGCTGCACCTTTGGTTGGGAAAATCGGCGATAAAGGAAATTCAAGAATTGCAGTTGGTTACGGCTGTTTATTAATTCTAATAAGCTTCTTGATTTTTTATTTTTCAATAGAAAGCGTAATCGGAATTGCTATTGGAATTGTATTTATTGATATCGGAATTCAAGGCGTACATATTTCAAACCAAACCAGGGTATATTCGCTATTGCCAGATGCGAGAAACAGATTAAATACGGTATTCATGTCGTTTAGCTTTTTAGGAACTGCTGCCGGATCTGCATACGGATTATTATTGTGGAAACTGGGCGGATGGCACGCTGTAACAATTGGCTGTATGGTTTTATCTGCACTATCATTAACTGTTTACGGACTTACTTATAAATCATCCCGAAGTGTCGGGACTAAAAAATAGAAAGCGCAAATTGATATAAAATTAATTTGTAAATTTGCGTTCAATTAAAAAATAACAACATGGAAAACGGAATATACGCTAAATTCAACACAAGCAAAGGTTCGATTTTAGTTAAACTTACACACGACTTAACACCAGGAACCGTAGGGAATTTTGTAGCTCTTGCAGAAGGAAATATGGAAAATAAAGTAAAACCTCAAGGACAAAAATTCTATGACGGATTAAACTTTCACAGAGTAATTCCTGATTTTATGATTCAGGGTGGATGTCCTAAAGGAACTGGAACTGGAGATCCTGGATATAAATTTGATGATGAATTTGATCCAAGTTTAAAACACGATCGTCCGGGAGTTTTATCTATGGCAAATTCAGGGCCTGGAAGTAATGGTTCTCAATTTTTTATCACACACGTTCCAACTCCTTGGTTAGACGGAAAACACAGTGTTTTTGGTCACGTTGTAGAAGGACAAGATGTAGTTGATGCTGTTGCTCAAGGTGATGCTTTAGAGACTTTAGAAATCATCAGAGTTGGAGAAGAAGCTCAAAAATGGAATGCTATTGAAGCTTTTATTGGTTTAAAAGGTGCTCGTCTTAAACGTGAAGCGGCTTTAAAAGCAGAATCTGAAGCAAAAATGGAACAATTAGCGGCTGGTTTTGATAAAACAGAAAGCGGTTTACGTTACAAAATGATCCAAAAAGGTGAAGGTAAAAGAGCTGAAGCTGGAAAAACAGTTTCTGTTCACTACGAAGGTTCTTTAGAAAACGGAAAAGTTTTCGATTCCTCTTACCCACGTAAAAAACCAATCGAATTCAAATTAGGAGTTGGACAAGTTATCGAAGGATGGGACGAAGGTATTGCTTTATTACAAGTTGGGGACAAAGCTCGTTTTGTAATTCCATCTGATTTAGCTTATGGTCCATCTGGAGCCGGAGGAGTTATCCCGCCAAACGCAACTTTGATTTTTGACGTTGAATTAATGGACGTAAAATAAGAATTTACAAGCAATTTAGTATTGTTTTAAATAGCAATCCCATTCGCAAGCCGAATGGGATTTTTTTTATATTTACTATAAAAACCAGAGACAATGAAAAATATTTTAATCCTTGCAGTGCTTGCTTTATTTGTAGTTTCCTGCGGAACTCAGAAAACACCAGCTGTTGCAGCTACTCCTGCCGAACCTGCAAAAACGGTGGCATTAACTCCTGAATTAGAAGCAGGTAGAGATTTGTATGAAAACAATTGCGCAAAATGCCACAAATTGAAAGATCCAAAGAAATATACAAAAGAAGAATGGGGACCAATTTTGGTTAGAATGGGTAAAAAAGCTAAGTTAGATGAAACCCAAATGGCATCAATTACAAATTATATTGATTCACAATTGTAATTCTGCATCTTAAAAAGCATAACAAAAAACCTGTTCAATAATTTGAACAGGTTTTTTGTTTTTCAAATAGATATAAAAAAACACCTTCACAAAATGAGGTGTTTAAAAAGTTAGGAATGATGTACAGCCGTATTGTCTACCGCGATAATTTTTAAAGTTTTGATACCAGCCGGCATTTCCCAGTCAACTTCGTCGTTTTCTTTAAAACCAATAATAGCAACACTTAAAGGCGCCAGAATTGAAATTTTTGATTGCTTTATATCTGCAGATGAAGGTAAAACAATTTGAACTTTCATTTGTTTCTTCGCTATTACATCTTCAATTGTTACTAAAGAATTGATTCTGATAACAGAGCTGTCAAGTTCGCTTTCCTTGCTTATTACAGCGCGGTCTAATTCTTGCGAAAGCTGATTTGCTTCTTTAGTATTTGTTGAATTTTTACTTTTTAAAATCAATTCCCTTAAAAATTGATAATCTGATTTACAGAAAGTGGGTGTTGGTTTCATATCTATATTGAATTTATTGTTATATTATTTGAATGATTTTTCTTCTTTTATGCTTTCTAAAGCGAGTGATTGCTCAGCCTGTTTAAAAAACAAGATAAATGTCTAAAAGTGTTTAGTTTGAAAAACAAAAAAATATCTGACCAAAACTTAAATTTTGCCAAATAAATAAATGTTTAAATTGATGTAAATCCTCCGCCTGAAAGAAGAATTGAAATAGACGGAGGCCTAATTAATAAAGGCCTTACTATGTGAAATAAATACAGCCGAAAGCGGTTTTCTCTTACAAGAAAACGCAGATCTAAAAGCTGTGAATATTGTTATAGTGTTCACAATGAGTGATTTTAATTATGATCTGCAAAGATAAGTAAAGTTTTTTGATTCTTACAAAATTTATTTCCATTTGATATTACACCCAATGCTTGGTTTCTGAATTTCATTTAAAATTCGGTTGTAAATCAAGGCATCAATGGCATTTCTTAAATCAGTTCCGCTTAACGGAATTCCGTTTCCGGGTCTTGAATCATCAAGTTGTCCTCTGTAAAACAATTTATCCTGATTGTCGAATAAATAAAAATCTGGAGTACAGGCTGCGTCATATGCTTTTGCTGTTTCCTGCGTTTCATCAAATAAATAAGGAAAATCAATTTTATGCTGTAAAGCAAAATCAGTCATTAATTCTGGAGAATCCTGCGGATATTTCACGATATCATTACTTGAAATAGCGATAATACCAAGTCCCTGAACGCGATAATCGTTAGAGATCATCACAATTTCATTAATAACATGAAGTACAAACGGACAGTGATTACACATAAAAATAACAAGTGTACCTTTTGATCCTTTTAAATCCTCAAACGAATAAGTGTGATTCGAATTCGTATCTTTTAGATAAAATTCTGGAGCAATTGTTCCAAGCGGAATCATATTTGAAGGAGTGCGTGCCATTTTTTACAGAATATTAATACTCAAAAATAGCTTTTAAATTCTGTATAAAAAAGAGCACAAGAAGAATTGTTGTGTATACTTAACAGTATTTATTTAGCCCACAGATTTTACGGATTAAACTGATTATTAAATTTTAAAAATAATCTTAATCTGTGAAAATCTGTTTAATCCGTGAAATCTGTGGCCCATATTATTTTTATGAATTTAAAAATTCAAGTAAATCTTCGTTTAATTTGTCTCTGTCGGTATAAAATAAACCATGCGGAGCGCCTTCGTAAACGATATATGTATTATTTGCAATAGCTTCTGATGCTTTTTTAGACGTTAGGTCGATAGGAACAATTTTATCGTCATTTCCGTGAATGATTAAAGTTGGAACCGTTATAGTACTTAGTTCGTCTCTAAAATCAGTAAATGAAAACGATTCGGCGCATTTTAAAGTTGCGTGTGGAGAAGCAAAGGAACAAAGCATTCTGTAATATTCTAATAAAGCCGTGCTTAACGGTTTATTGATAATATTTACGCCAAAAAATGTCTTTCCGAAATTATCAACAAATCCAATTCTGTCTTCTTTGATTGCTGCTGCAGTAGTTTCACTTTTTTCTCTTGGGTGCCCGTCTGGATTATCTTCTGTTTTTAATAAAAAAGGAATAATCGACGAAATCAAAGCGGCTTTTGCAACACCTTTTCCCTGATATCTGCTAAAATAACGAACCACTTCGCCGCCGCCCATAGAAAATCCAACCAAAGTTACATTCTCTAATTCCAGCTGGTTTATAATTTCGCTTAAATCATCCGTTAAAGTATCATAATCATAACCTTCCCACGGCTGCGACGATTTACCAAAACCGCGGCGGTCGTAGGCAATTACTCGGTAATTATTTTTAACCAAATATTCAACCTGATATTCCCACATTTCGTTAGAAAGCGGCCATCCGTGAATTAAAATAACTGGTTTTCCTTCTCCGTAATCTTTAACATAAAGCTTTACGTTCTTGGCAGTTTCAATGAATTTATCTGTATTTAATTGATGAATATCAAAATCTAAATCTCTTAAAGTCGGGGCATTTATTACACTATTTTCCATTTTTATATTTTTTACTAATTAGTTACTAATGCATGTCTAGTAAAATTAAATAGAGTATAAAAAAATAGGTTATAGAATTAGTTGTATTACTTACAAAATTTATAGGTTTGTAAATAAACAATTTTCAAAATGGATTTAACCTGGAACGAATTCGAAAGAACTGATATGCGCGTAGGAACAATCATCGAAGTAAATGATTTTCCTGAAGCCAGAAAACCTGCTTTTCAATTAACTATAGATTTTGGTGTCGAAATTGGCATCAGAAAATCATCTGCACAAATTACTAAACGATACAAAAAAGAAGATTTACTAAACAGACAAATAGTAGCAGTTGTAAATTTCCCTAAAAAACAAATCGGAAAATTTATGAGCGAATGTCTGGTTCTTGGCGCTGTAGGCGAGGAGGAGGGAGATGTTATTTTATTAGCTCCGGATTTTAAAATATCAAATGGTCTTCGAATAGGATAGTTTTAGTTTACAGTCGCAGTCTCAGTCTCAGTTTTTTGTTTAGCCACAGATTCCACAGATTAAAAGGATTTTTGATGTCGCGCTCATTTTTGCCACGAATTACACTAATTTGCACGAATTATTTTTTAAACTCTAGCTTTGTGACCTTTAATAAATCAAAGATTCATCAAACTTTTAATAAAAGACTTCGCGAACTTTGCGTAACATCTTCGCAGCCTTTGCGGTTAGTTTTTAGTCGCAGTCTCAGTTTGCCACAGATTTTACAGATTAAAAGGATTTTTGATGTCGCGCTCATTTTTGCCACGAATTACACTAATTTGCCACGAATTATTTTTTAAACTCTAGCTTTGTGACCTTTAATAAATCAAAGATTCATCAAACTTTTAATAAAAGACTTCGCGAACTTTGCGTAACATCTTCGCAGCCTTTGCGGTTAGTTTTTAGTCGCAGTCTCAGTTTGCCACAGATTTTACAGATTAAAAGGATTTTTGATGTCGCGCTCATTTTTGCCAAGAATTACACTAATTTGCACGAATTATTTTTTAAACTCTAGCTTTGTGACCTTTAATAAATCAAAGATTTCACAAACTTTTAATAAAAGACTTCGCGAACTTTGCGTAACATCTTTGCGGCCTTTGCGGTTAGTTTTTAGTCGCAGTCTCAGTTTGTCACAGATTTTACAGATTAAAAGGATTTTTGATGTCGCGCTCATTTTTGCCACGAATTACACTAATTTGCACGAATTATTTTTTAAACTCTAGCTTTGTGATCTTTAATAAATCAAAGATTCATCAAACTTTTAATAAAAGACTTCGCGAACTTTGCGTAACATCTTCGCAGCCTTTGCGGTTAGTTTTTAGTCGCAGTCTCAGTTTGCCACAGATTTTACAGATTAAAAGGATTTTTGATGTCGCGCTCATTTTGCCACGAATTACACTAATTTCCACGAATTATTTTTTTAACCCAGCTTTGTGATCTTTATTGAATCAAAGATTCAGCAAACTTTAAATAAAAACTTTGCGAACTTTGCGTAATACCTTTGTGTGCTTTGCGGTTAAATTCGCTTGCAAAGCTTTAGTTTTTAGGATCTATTTTTGTAATTAATTGTTGTAAAATCAACTGCCCTTCTTCCCAATATCTTAAATCAGAGTCTGAGTTAATATGTCCTTGTTCACCAACATTTACAAAATCACTTCCCCATTTTTCGGCAAAATATTGTTTTCTTTCGAATAACGCATACGGATCATTTTCGCTCGCCACAACTATCGACGGAAAAGGCAATTTATAAAGCGGCATAGGAGAAAAATTTCTAATAATATCTGGCGTATGTTCCGGCGAATCAACATCGGCAGGAGCGACTAATAAAGCACCAATAATATTTTTATTAGAATTGTTTTCTGCCCAATGTAAAACTAAAGAAACGGCAAGACTGTGTGCTACTAAAATCGTTGGACTTTCTAATTTAGAAACAGCTTCGTTTAAGCGAGCAATCCAATCTTCGCGAACAGGTTCGTCCCAATTATCCTGAACTAAACGAATTGAATTTTTAAATTTTTCATGCCAAAAGGTCTGCCAGTGTTTCTCTCCAGAATTTCCTAATCCCGGTAAAATTAAAAGTTGTGTTTCCATTGCCGTGGAATTATATGTTTATTTCTTATTTTGTTTTTCTTTTAAAATTCGGTTGACCTCGTTTACCAATAACGGAAAACCAGGTTCAGTCATTCCGTGGCCGTAGCCGTCTAATTCGTAAAGTTTAGTCTGTGTATGACCGACTAGTTTCATCATTCTAGCCATATATGCGTTTTCTTCATATCGGCCTAACATTTCCAGTTCACGATCCCCTGTAATCAATAAAAGCGGCGGAGCATCGGCGCGAACGTGGTATAAAGGTGCAAAAGCATCAATTGTAGGTTGTTTTTCCGGGATTCCGTTTTCTCTTCTCACTTCAAAATGCGTAATACATTGTCCGCTAAACGGAATAAGTCCCGCAATTTTATTAGCATCAATTCCTTCTTTTTGCAGCCATTTTTTATCTAAACCAATCATCATTCCTAAATATCCTCCAGCAGAATGACCAGAAACGAATATTAAAGAAGAATCACCGCCATAATTGCTGATATTATTAAATGCCCAGGCAACAGCCGCTGCAGCATCTTCAATTGCTTTAATAGTTTTTGCTTTTGGAGACAATCTATAATTTACGCCAATAATGGCATAACCTTTATTTTTTAAAGCTTCGGGAATTTCTTTATTTCCACCAGTTAAACCTCCGCCATGAAACCAAACAATTGTAGCAAAGCCTTTTGTGTTTTTTGGATAATAAATATCCAGAACACATCTTTCGTTAATGTAACTGTCGGATTTATTTATTTCTGATGAATAATACTGAATATTTGATTTTGTTTCATATTCTGTTTTTTGAGCAGATGCTGAAAAAGTAATCAAAATGAAACTAAGTAATAGAATTAATTTTTTCATTTTATAAGAGTTTGAATAAATCTAAAATCTAAAGTCTGAAATCTAAAATAATTCATCTCGACTAAAATTATAGAATTTAAATATATAAAAAAAGTCCAAAAATGCTGCACATATTGGACTTGAACTTTTAGAAAAGTTATATAAGATTAAATATCGTCAAAATCAATATCAGTAAAGCTAGATCTTGGTGTTTCTGCTTTATCAGAACCGTATTCTTTTTTAAAATCTTTTTGATGTCTTTCAGAGATTACTTCTTCACCCTTGTGGTTCAAAACGTATGAAGTCATCTCTTCTAGTATTTCAGCAAAAGCACTAAAATCTTCTTTGTATAAATAAATTTTGTGTTTTTTAAAGTGAAAAGAACCATCTTCTTCTGTAAACTTTTTGCTTTCGGTAATCGTGATATAGTAATCGTCAGCCTTAGTAGCTCTCACATCAAAGAAATAAGTTCTTCTTCCTGCTCGTAATACTTTAGAAAAAATCTCTTCTTTTTCTAACATGTCATTTTCTCTCATAATACGTTCTATCATTTTTGGTAATTAATAGTACTCAAAAATCATAAAAATTTATCGATTACGCAACAATTAAAGTAATTCTTTTTCCGAAAGTTGTTTTAAATATAACGATGCATAGTAACCTTCCTGATTTATTAATTGATTATGAGAGCCTTGTTGAATGATTTCGCCATCCTCAATAATGATGATTTTGTCGGCATTTTTGGCAGAAGACACTCGGTGACTGACAATTATAGTGGTTTTATTCTTACAAAATTCAAACAAATTATGTAGGATAGTTTCCTCAGTTTCGGTATCAACTGCAGACAAACAATCATCAAAAAGTAAAATCGCCGGATTTTTTATAATGGCTCTCGCGATCGATACACGCTGCTTTTGTCCGCCGGAAAGTGTAATTCCTCTTTCTCCTAAAATAGTGTCATATTGTTTGTTAAATGCAATGATATTATCATGAACGACAGCATTTTTTGCAGCTTCAATAACTTCTTCGTCAGTAGCATTTTGGTTTCCGAATTTGATGTTATTTTTAATTGTATCCGAAAACAAGAAAGCATCCTGCGGAACAATTCCGATGCTGTTTCTTAAATCATTTAAATTTAAAGAACTGATTTCGTTTTGATCAATTGTAATCCTTCCATCAGTAACATCGTAAAGACGAGAAATCAGAGATAAAATGGTAGATTTTCCGGAACCTGTTTTTCCTAAAATCGCCAGCGTTTCTCCTTTTTTTACCGTGAAACTTACATTTTTTAAAGCTTCGATATTAGTGTCTTCATACGTATAACTTACGTTTTCAAAAGCAATTGAACCTTGTATATCTGATGAATTTTGATTGTTATTTTTAATCTCCGGTTCAATTTTCAAAAATTCATTTAAACGTTTTTGAGAAGCCTCTGCTTCCTGAACCATAGATGAAACCCATCCAAGAGAAGCAACAGGCCAGGTTAACATATTTACGTATAAAATAAATTCGGCAATTGTACCAATATTCGGGATCGTTCCGTTGATGTACATAACACCTCCAAAATAAATTACAACCAAATTACTGATTCCGATTAGGGCAATCATCAAAGGCCCAAACAGCGACTGAACTTTGGCTAGATCTAAACTCTTGCGTTTACTTTCTTCGGAAAGATTTATCATATTATTTTGATGCTGATTCTCTAAAGAATAAGCTTTGATAACTCTAATTCCTGAAAATATTTCCTGAGTAAAACTCGAAACCTTAGATAAATACTGCTGAAAAGTAGTGCTTCGTTTATTGATTTCTGAACTTAATTTGAAAATACAATAAGACAAAATTGGCAGCGGAAGAATCGTATATAAAGTTAATAAAGGCGAAACATTATACATATATAATATTACGATCGCAAAACGAATAAACGTATTTATAGTATACATTACCGCCGGGCCTACATACATACGAACTTTAGAAACGTCTTCACTGATTCTGTTCATTAAATCTCCAGTACGGTTTTGTTTATAGAAATTTTGAGAAAGGTTTTCGTATTGTCTAAAAACCTCATTTTTTAAATCAAACTCAATATGGCGCGACATTACGATTAAAGTCTGGCGCATTAAAAAAGTTAAGAATCCTCCAACAATTGCACTCCCCGTGATTAAGAGTACGTTATGAATTAATTCCTGCTGATAATAGTCTACAAGCATAGATGATTTTTTATCGGCATCAGATAGTTTTAAAAACTTTTCGATAATGTCAAAAGAGTGGCTAACCAGCTTTGGAGTAAATAAAAAGAATATTTGTGCGATTATGGTGATTAAAATTCCGAGAGAAAAACTGAATTTATATTTAATGAAATATTTGTTTAAATAGCTTAATTCTTTCATTTTTTTAAGAGATTCGATATTGACTTGATTTAATTTTATGAATTATACTTAATTAAAAGTATAATAAAATGCAATCTAATCAAAATAAATATTTTGTATAATTGTTATTTTAAAGATAAAAAATTAGCACATGTATATTTTTTGTTTATGTTTGAGTTGTCTTTTTGACAAATTCATAATTTTAAACAACTAAATAGTAACGCTATGGATGCAACTTTCGCAACTGGAAAGGAACTTCAAAAAATGGATCCTGTTTTTGGTCAATTATCTTTTGACGATCACGAACAAATTGTATTTTGCAATGACAAAGATACAGGTTTAAAAGCAATTATTGGTATTCATAATTCAGTTATGGGGCCAGCTTTAGGAGGTACTAGAATGTGGAATTACAATACGGAATGGGAAGCTTTAAACGATGTTTTGCGTCTTTCAAGAGGTATGACTTATAAATCTGCGATTACCGGTTTAAATATTGGTGGCGGAAAAGCAGTAATTATTGGTGATGCTAAAACGCAGAAAACTCCTGAGTTGATGCGTAAGTTTGGTGAGTTTGTTCACTCTTTAAGCGGAAGATATATTACAGCTGAAGATGTTGGAATGGAGACTAAAGACATGGACACTGTAAGAGATGTAACGCCTTATGTTACTGGAATTTCTGAAGAAAGAGGCGGATCTGGAAATCCTTCTCCTGTAACAGCTTACGGAGTTTATTTAGGAATGAAAGCTGCTGCTAAAAGTCAGTTTGGTACTGATGTTTTAGACGGTAAAAAAGTTTTGGTTCAGGGAATTGGACACGTGGGTGAAGCTTTGGTTGAGTATTTAACTAAAGAAGGAGCTCAGGTAACGATTACTGATATTAACGAAGAAAAATTATATCAGGTTGCTTCAAAATACAATGCAGCAATTTATACTGGTGAAGATTTATATACAGCAGATGTTGATATCTATGCGCCTTGCGCAATGGGAGCAACAATTAATGACGATACAGTAAACAAAATTAAAGCTAAAGTTATTGCTGGAGCAGCAAATAACCAATTAGCTGATGAAAATGTTCACGGGCCAAGATTACAGGAAAGAGGAATTTTATATGCTCCTGATTTCTTGATCAACGCTGGTGGAATCATCAATGTTTATGCTGAATTAGAGCATTATGGAAAAGCTGAAATCATGGCTAAAACCGAAAATATCTACAACACTACTTTAGAAATTATCGATTATGCTGTGAAAAACGGCATGACAACTCACAAAGCGGCACTTACAATTGCTCAAAATCGTATCGATGCGAGAAAAATTGAAAACGCTAAGAAGTAATTAGTGTTCAGTGTTCACTTTTTTTAGTGTTCAGTTATAGTATTCAGTCTCAGTTTACAGTTTGGTCTGTAAACTGAGATTTTTTTTATCAGTATCTAAGACTGAACACTAAATACTGATAACTGACCACTGATAATTAAAACAGGCCATTAAATTCTGAAAACTGACCACTAAAACCATGACTTTTTTGCGAATAAATTTTAAAATATGCCTTAAAAGTTATACTTTTGCAGACTAATTTTTAAATGTTCTTACAAGGTGGTAAATAGAAGACACATACGCGTTAAAGTCATGCAATCCATTTATGCAATGCACCAAAGCGGTTCTGATAATATGGAAAAAGAAGAGAAGTTTCTTTTTTACAGTATTGATAATATTCAGGACTTATATCTTATAATGCTTTCTTCATTGATTGAAATTTGCAAAAAAGAATCAGTATTCTTGCATTTGTCAAGCAAAAAACATCTTGCTACTGCAGCAGAACGTAATCCGAACGAGAAGTTCATCAAAAACAAAATCTTTCAGCTTCTTGCCGAAAGTAATTCCCTTAGCATCGCTTTAGAAAACCGTAAAATCAACAACTGGTCATTAAACGACGATTATATCATTTTGCTTTTAAATGATATTAAAGCAAGCGATTTGTACAAAAAATATATGAGCAATAATGTCAATACTTTTGAAGAAGACAAACAATTTATTGCTGATTTATTTGCTGAGGTTATTGTTCCAAATGATAAATTATACGAGTATTTAGAGGATGATAAATTGACTTGGGTTGATGATATTCCGGTTGTAAATACACATATCATTAAACAATTAAAAGCAATTAAAACCGAAGATCCAGACGATTTTAGAGTTCCTAAATTGTACAAAGATGTTGAGGATAAAGATTTTGCTAAAGATTTATTTAGAAGAACAGTTTTAAACGAAGCTGTTTTAGCAAAAGAATACGATGATAAAACGCCAAACTGGGACAGCGAAAGGATTGCAGAAATCGATACAATTATTTTGAAAATGGCAATTTGCGAATTCTTGAAATTCCCTTCAATTCCTGTAAAAGTAACTCTTAACGAATATTTAGAAATTGCAAAAGAGTATTCTACACCAAAAAGTAGTATTTTTATCAACGGAATTTTAGATAATCTTGTAAAAGAACTTACCGCTAATAAAAAGATGGTAAAAGTTGGTAGAGGGTTAATGTAAATTTAAATAATCAATTTTTTTAAATTCCAAATTCCAATTAACTTTGTGTCACTCTGAGCGAAGTCGAAGAGCATTCAAAGACGGATAGGATTTAGTAAAGTTGAATTTAAAAAAAAATAATAATGTCACTCTGAGCGAAATCGAAGAGAAAAAAATATTAATAATAAATCAAAAAACAGAATTTAAATTATGGGACAATTAACTCAATTTGCGCCATTTCTATTAATGTTTGTGGTAATCTATTTCTTCATGATCAGACCACAGCAAAAAAGAGCAAAAAACGAAAAAGAATTTGAAAGCGGCCTAAAAGTAGGTGATAAAATAGTTACTAAAAGTGGTTTCCACGGTAAAATTGCTGAATTAGCAGAAACTACTGTTGTAATCGAAACGATGTCAGGTAAATTAAAATTAGAGCGTTCTGCTATTTCTTTAGAATTAAGCGCTGCTTTGAATAAAAAGGCTTAGGCTTTTTTAAAATTGCAATATTTTAAAATCCCAAATTCCAAATATGGAGTTTGGGATTTTTTTTGTTTATGCTAAGCGTGTGGTCATTGCGAGGAACGAAGCAATCTCACGATGCTTATCACAAATGCTTATCACTAATGTTCATGTTAGTGCGGTTGCTTCGTTCCTCGCAATGACAATACTTTGCGTAAAGAAAAAACCCTTGTCAAAGTTTAAACCTTTGACAAAGGTCTCGTATAGTTTGGAATTTGGAATTTAAAAAAATTGAAATTTAATTACCTGTATTTATCATTCAACCCAATATTCCCTAAAATCATTGGAATCACTTTTTCAATTCTCGAAAGTTTTGTTTTTTCCTGTTTAGCAGTTTCAATATATTCTAAAAACTCGTATTGTTTATAAGGGCTAAACTTTTCAAAAGCTGCTGTCAAAGCCGGATTTTTAACCATTTCTGCATTAAGAAGTTCAGAAACTATAGCTTCTTTTTTTGAAGGTTTAATGATTTTTCCCTGCTTTTCATTTTCAATAGCTTCTAAGATATATTCTAAAATTTCTTTTTCGTTTATTTCCTCTTTTGAAGAAAAACGCCATTGACGCAAGGATTTTGTAACTTCTTCCTGAGCATTGATAAGTTTCTTTTTATCATCTTTCAGGAAAACACCATTAAAGAACCAAATCGCAAAATAATCTTTAAAACCTCCTAAACCAATGACATTTTTTTTCTCGTAAACATAAACCGGACCGCCCCATTTTGTGGTTTCTGTCAGTTCGGTTTTGTCAATAATAGCTTTAAGAAGAAGTAATTCTTCTTCCCATTTACCGCTATATTTCCACATGCCTTTATTTTCAGAAGCTGATTCCAATTATTTTTTCGCTTTAGATTTTTCGTTTACATCAAAAATACCCTGAATTGCTGTAAGTTCAGCAATTTTTACAATAACATCAGTTGCTTTTTGAATACTTTCTGCCGGAACATATTCGTATTTTCCGTGGAAGTTGTGTCCACCTGCAAATATATTCGGACAAGGTAATCCCATGTATGATAATTGAGATCCGTCTGTACCGCCGCGAATAGGTTTTATAATTGGTTTGATGTTCAATTCTCGCATTGCTTTTTCGGCAATATCCACAATATGTTTTACCGGAAGCACTTTTTCCTTCATATTATAATACTGATCTCTAACTTCAGTAGTAACAATATCTTCGCCGAATTGTTTAGCAAATTTCTTATTGATTTTTTTGGCAATTTTTCCAATTAAATCTTTTCGTTTTTCAAACTTGCTTTTATTATGATCACGGATAATTAATTCTAAAACGGTTTCTTCAATACTTCCCGTTAAATGATGAACGTGGAAAAAACCTTCGTAACCTTTTGTTTCCTGTGGCGTTTCACCTTTTGGAAGTTCATTAATAAACTCATTTGCAATCAACATTGAGTTGATCATTTTTCCTTTTGCATAACCAGGATGAACACTTTTTCCTTTAAAAGTAATTTTAGCTCCGGCAGCATTAAAATTTTCATATTCTAATTCGCCAATCTGACTTCCGTCCATAGTATAAGCCCATTGAGCACCAAATTTTTCAACATCAAAATGATGCGCGCCGCGTCCAATTTCTTCATCGGGAGTAAAACCAATTCTGATTTTTCCGTGTTTAATTTCCGGATGCTGGATTAAGTATTCCATTGCCGAAACAATCTCCGTAATTCCGGCTTTATCATCGGCACCTAACAAAGTAGTTCCATCAGTTGTAATGATTGTCTGCCCTTTATATTGTAATAAATCTTTAAAATAATTAGGAGAAAGAACGATGTTTTTCTCAGCGTTTAAAACAATATCTTTTCCGTCGTAATTCTCTACAATCTGTGGTTTTACATTTGCACCGCTAAAATCCGGAGAAGTGTCGAAGTGAGAAACAAACCCAATTGTAGGTACTTCGTAATCAACATTACTTGGCAGTGTTGCCATAATGTAAGCTTTGTCATCTATTGTAACATCTGTTAAACCAATTGTTTTTAGTTCTTCAACTAATTTATTGGCAAGATTCCACTGTTTTTCTGTACTTGGGGTTGTTTTTGAATTCGGGTCTGATTCAGTATCAATTGTTACATAACTGATAAAACGATCAATGATATGTTGCATTTCTTTTTATTTTTAGCAAATATAGACATTTTTTTTAGCAGGTAAATTTGCGGTTTACCTTCAAAAATAAAAAAAGGATTCTGTTTTTGAGAATCCTTTTTTATGGTAACTTTTATCTTTTAAATACTTTTCACACATCTAAAACCAAGATGATTGGCAGCAGATCTAATTTCGCCTTTTCCTCTGGTTCCCACCATATATCTGGTGCAATATTGATCTGTACATAAAAAGGATCCGCCTCGGTGTACTCTTTTTATCTGCGTTGGATCGTTAGGATCATTATAAGCATCCGGCCCTTGTGGGTTTTTAGCTGTTTTCCCGCTTTCGCTTAATGTTTTATAATAATCAACACTGTACCAATCGTTTGTCCATTCCCATACATTTCCTGCAACATCATACAATCCGTAAGCATTTGGAGCAAATTGTGCGACAGGAGCAATGCCTTTAAAACCATCTTCTCCCGTATCGCCATCTTTAATCGGGAAATGTCCTTGGTAAATATTAGCCTGAAATTTTCCGTTTGGTTTCAACTTATTTCCCCAGGCATAAATTTCCCCAGTTTTTCCGCCTCTTGCTGCAAATTCCCATTCTGCTTCAGTCGGAAGTCTTTTTCCTGCCCATTTTGCATAAGCTGCGGCATCTTCATAAGTAATATGTACAACAGGGTATTTTTCTTTCCCTTTTATAGAACTTTGAGGGCCAAGCGGATGCTTCCAGTCTGTTCCGCCAACGTAAGACCACCATTGCAGAAAATTATTCAAATTTACGGCTGATGGAGTAGGTGTAAATATTACAGAACCTGTAATTAAATCTTCTTCGGCAGCTGTTGGAAATTCTTCTTTAGTCGGTTTTTGTTCCGCAACGGTAATGTATCCGGTTGCTTTTACAAATTTTTCATATTCTTCGTTTGTCACTTCAGTTTTATCCATATAATAACCGTCGACATAAACACGATGAATAGGAGCAGCATCTTTTGTTACGCCAGATAAACTGCACAAACTTTCATCTGCAACATTGCTTCCCATTGAGAATTCACCGCCCGGAATCCAAACCATTCCTTCCGGAGCTTTTCCTGCGGGTTTATTTTTATTTTCGATGGTAGGTTTAAATGCCGATGGTTCTGACGTATTTGGAGTTTCATGACAATCTAAAGCAGCTTCTGTTACTTTTGCTTTTGGCGAAATTAATTTTGTTACACCATAAGTAATTGAAATTATGGAGATTGTTAGTATAGCGAAAATCCAAAAAGTTTTATTTTTCATTGTAATGGTTTTTTGAGCTGTATTGGTTGTCAATAAGTTGAATCAAAAGTATGAAAATAACTTTTAAAGTTATATTAGTTTGATAGAATTAATAAAATAATTATATTTTGTTATTTATCTTCTTCCACCAAAACTACTTCATATTTGTCTTTTCCGTCAACTTTTACAGGTTGATAATAGGTTTCACCAAATTTTACATATTTTACATCACCAATTGTTACTTCTTTACCGCCTTCTGGCAAATTATCTACTATTGTTCCTGCTGTTGGAGGAACTACTTTGTAAGTGCTGCCATCTTTTTCATAATAAGTTCCTCCGTAATAGTAATTGTTTACTGTTCCAGTATTAACGGTTTGCGCACCACTCGGAATATTGTTTACTGTTCCTCCAACTGGAGCAGGCACAGCGGTATAACCTCCGTTTGAAGGAGCATACCAAACTCCCTGATCATAATGATACTGGGTACTTTCTACACTCACAACTATTGCTGTCACCGCTAAAGTTGCCACAAAAAATCCCCACGGATGCCAAACCGGGCCATAATAAAAGGGTCTGTACGGATGAAAGTAATACGGATTGTAGGCATGATATCTGTAACCGCCATACACATATGGAGGACGGGCATAAACAACTGTATTTCTTCTAACTACAGTATTTGTGTTGTTGTTTATTGTAATATCTCTGCTTCGGTCTACATTTCTTGTATTGCCGCTTATATTAGTGTTTCTGTTACCAGAATTTCTTACATTATTGTTAGAATTTCGGTTATTTATATTGCTTCTGTTATTGATATTTGTTGTTGAACCATTGGCTGGTCTCGTAACTCTGGTTCCAGAGCCGTTAGATCCAGGTCTTGTTGCTGCGGGTTTATTTACTGCTGGTCGTGATTGATTGGCCGGCCTGTTTACCGATGGTCTTGTTTGAGTTCCTCCACTAGGTCTGTGAACGCCGCCGCCACCGCCGCCCACACGCCGCTGCGCTATGCTGTCAATAGAAATCAAAAAAAACGATCCGGCTAAACATATTGTTGCTGCTTTTCTTATTGTTTTGTTTATATTTTTCATTTTCAGTATTTTAAGTCAGATAAAGTTATTAAAAAAATGAATTGCTGAAAAGAATTGAAGTGAATATTTTGTAAGTAAAATATTGTTTTAAACAAAAATCTTTATTTAAGAGGTGCTTTTTGAAGTACAAAAAAACACATAAAACAGTTTTTTGTAAAATGATTCCTTTTTAAACTTTAATAACTAAATTTGCAGCCAAAATAACAACAACACAATTCTTATGTATAAATTGATAATTCGCCCAATACTTTTTTGGTTTGACCCGGAAGAAGTGCATTACTTTACTTTTTCATTTGTAAAATTCATTTCAAAAATCCCTGGAGTTTCATCAATTATAAGATCAATTTATGAAGTAAAAGACGCTCGTTTAGAAAGAGAAGTTTTTGGAATTAAATTCAAAAATCCGGTTGGACTTGCGGCAGGATTTGATAAAGATGCGAAGTTGTACAAAGAACTTTCTGATTTTGGTTTTGGTTTTATCGAAATTGGAACTGTAACTCCGATTGGTCAGGAAGGAAACCCTAAAAAGCGTTTATTTCGTTTAAAAGAAGATCAGGCGATTATTAACCGAATGGGTTTTAATAACGGCGGAGTTCTGGAAGCTGTTGAACGTTTGAAAAAGAATTCAGGCGTTTTAATTGGCGGGAACATCGGAAAAAATAAAGTGACACCAAATGAAAATGCGGTAGACGATTATATCATTTGTTTTGATGCACTTTTTGATCACGTAGATTATTTTGTAGTAAACGTAAGTTCTCCAAATACGCCAAATTTAAGAGCATTACAGGACAAAGAACCTTTAACGGCTTTATTGCAAACGCTGCAAAACAGAAATATCGAAAAGCAAAAAACAAGCACTCAAAAAGTAAAACCAATTCTTTTAAAAATTGCTCCAGACCTTACAGATGAGCAATTATTAGACATTATTGATATTGTAAAAACTACACAGATTGCGGGTGTAATTGCAACAAATACGACTATTTCAAGAGACGGGCTTCAGTCTCAAAATCAATCTGAAATGGGAGGTTTATCTGGAAAACCATTAACAAAACGTTCTACAGAAGTAATTCGTTTTCTTTCGGAAAAAAGCAATAAAGCATTCCCAATTATTGGAGTAGGCGGAATTCACTCTGCCGATGATGCCATCGAAAAATTAAATGCAGGAGCAAGTTTAGTGCAATTGTACACTGGTTTTATTTATGAAGGGCCAGCGTTAATAAAAGCAATCAATAAAAAAGTTTTAGGGCAGTTGTAAAAGAAGTGCCTGAACCAGTATTCCGGCAAGAATTGCGATTCCGAAACTGATTAATGTACCAATTAAAACGTATTCGGTTAGTTTTCTGTCTTTGGCTTCTTTTAAATCTCCAAATCTAAAAATAGATTTAGCGGCCAGTAAAAATCCAATTGCTTCAAAATGTCCGGTTAAGATGAATCCGAACACAAATAAGCGTTCTAAAATACCAATATAATTTCCGGCAGCTATCAGCGAGTTATCCTGATGGCTGTTTTCGTTTTCGGGCGCCCAGATTGAAATAATGGTTTTGATTAAAATAGAAGTTGGTTTAGTCAGCAGTAAAAATCCGGTAATCAAAATCCAGAATGCATTATCCTGCCAAAAATAAATGATGCCTTTGTTTTGATAAAGAAGTACCACACCTATTAAAACCAAAATATGTGCAATTTGGTCCACCACAAACCAAGTGCGTTTTGTTGTGTTTTTCTGGAAATTAAGTTTAATTAAATCGATGATGCCATGTGTAACCGCAATTAAAACAGCATAGGGAATAAAACTAATTTCTCCGGCCAGAATTGCAGCCAAAACACCATGTAATAAAACATGAATATATAAGTAAATACTTTTGTGTTTTTTACTCTCTTTATTGGTAACCCAGGAATTAGGCTGCCAGATAAAATCGCCTAATAAATGTGCCAGAAACAGTTTTATAAATAAAATCATGGGGCTGTAAGTTGTTTTATTTGTGTTCTAAAATAACGATCTAAATTCATAACCAAATCAAACTGAGCGCGCTTTTGTCTTCGGCTTACCGCAGCTTGATTAATGCCTAATTTTTGTCCCAATCCTTCCTGCGAAAGGCTTGGGTTTTCTATTGCTTTTGCGACAAAATCTGCCGATTGTACCAGCCAGTTATCCATAAAAGTCAAAGCAAGCTGAATCATTAAGTTCAGCTTTTCATCAAAAGCAATATCGCCTGTTCGCAATGCTAAAGTCACTTTTTGCTTTTTTAAAGTCTCAAAAAGTTCCCCCGAATTGATAAAGGCCGTTCCGTTACTTTCAGAAATTTTGGCAGCATTATGCGTCTTATCTCCAAAACCAATGCTCATTCGTGCATCTGATTTTATGGTTCGTAAATGTGCTTTTATTAAAATGGCAGTCAATAAAGCATCTTCCGGATTTTTAATTTCAATTTGAAATTCGTCACCACGATACACTTCCCATTCACTGGGCGTTTTACCAAGCGGAGCCAGGATTTTTTTTAAATCTTCGACCCAATGCTGCGATTCCTGTTGTCTTGAACCAATTATGTCACCTGTAATTACACTAGTCATAATCAAATATAATTAAAAAATAATAAAAATTATATTACAAATATAAGTAATAATTTTAATTATTACACTTTTTGGTAATATTTTAAAATATTACACTTTTATGTAATAAATAAGTCTATTACTATATAACGTAATAAAAACAGATGCACTTATATTTAACTACGATAAACTATCCAGCATTAAAATTTAAATGACCTTATATAACTTATATGGTTTAAAAAACAGCCTAATAAGGTTAAAATAAATAATTCGCAAAGAGTTAATTTTTATTTCTTTAAAAAAGAAGCTAACTTAGCTTTTACAAAAGAATAAGTTTTGAATAAAGAGATCAAGATTATCGAATGTCCGCGAGACGCCATGCAGGGTATCAAAACCTTTATTCCAACAAAAAATAAGGTAACTTATATACAAGCTTTGCTTCGTGTAGGGTTTGATACAATCGATTTTGGAAGTTTTGTTTCTCCAAAAGCAATTCCGCAAATGCAGGATACTGCAGAGGTTTTGGCACAATTAGATTTGTTGCAGAGAACCAGTAAATTACTTTCGATAATTGCCAATACACAAGGCGCTGCTCAGGCTGCAGAACATGAAGCCATTCAATATTTAGGATTTCCTTTTTCGATATCTGAAAATTTTCAGATGCGTAATACTCATAAAACAATCGCCGAATCTTTAGTTACTCTTGAAGAAATTCTGGAAATCGCCGATAAAAAAAATAAAGAAGTTGTAACTTATCTTTCAATGGGATTTGGAAACCCGTACGGAGATCCGTGGAATGTTGAAATTGTTGCCGAATGGACCGAGAAACTGGCCGGAATGGGCGTTAAAATATTATCGCTTTCTGATACAGTAGGAAGTTCTACACCAGACGTTATTACATATTTGTTTTCGAATTTAATTCCGAAATATCCTGAAATCGAATTTGGAGCACATCTGCATACTACGCCAGACAGCTGGTTTGAAAAAATCGATGCGGCATCAAAAGCCGGATGCATACGTTTTGACGGAGCAATTCAGGGATTTGGAGGCTGCCCGATGGCGACCGATAAATTGACAGGAAATATGCCGACAGAAAAATTGATTTCGTATTTTACTGCTAATAAAAAAATAACCGGACTTAATTCTCTAAGTTTTGAAAGTGCTTATAATGAAGCATCTAAATTGTTTGGAAAATTTCATTAAAAAAATAATGTAAAATAAGTAATATCTGACAAGAAAAGGCGTTTTTATTTATCTTTAATTAAATTAAAAAATGAAACGAAATCTTTTATATAGAATCTCTATAACACTCTTTTCAGCAGTTTTATTTCTCTCTTGTTCAAGTGATTTAGACTTTGACCAAATCGATGATTTTGTACTTGAACCTGTTTTTGTGGCAAATCTCGCTTATTTTGATGTTAGTGCTGACCAAATTGATGATAATGGACAGGGACAGCAAATACCGCCTGATGTTGAAGATTTTGATATTTTTAAAAAGAAGTTTTTTACAGATAATCTGGCTAAAGCCGAACTTAATTTCGAAATTGAAAATACGGTGAACAGAGCTTTTGAAATTGAATTACAGTTTATAGATGCCAATAACCAAGTATTAGAAACTATTGATTTAGCTGTTCCAACCTATACCGGTGGTTCCAACATAACAAAATATCCAACAGAAGTTTTTGAAGGAGAACGGTTGAATTTATTAAAAAAGACTATGAAAATTGGTTTTATAGTAACAACCGTAACAGGATCTGGATCGGGTGATATTTCGGGGAATTTAAAATTCAAATCAGGTGCAACCGTTTATATGAAGATAAAATGAGAAAAGCACTTTTAATTTTGATGCCTCTGCTGCAGCTTTTTTGTTATTCTCAAAATAAACAAGTGTTGTACAATTTTACTTCAATTCCGCAGTCATTACTTGTAAATCCTGGAGCAGATGTTTCCTATAAATATTATTTTGGAGTTCCGCTTCTGTCTGGAGTTTCTGCCAATATTGGTTCGAGCAGTTTTTCTGCGTATGATTTATTTGCTGATAATGGAGTAGATTTTAATGATAAAGTCCGCAATATTATCAATAAATCATCTGCAAATGACAAAACCCAAGTAAACCAGCAGCTAGAAATATTTTCAGGCGGATTTAGAGTAGGAGGCGAGGACAGCCAATCGTATATTTCGTTTGGTGCTTATCAGGAATTTGATTTTTTAATGTATTTTCCAAAAGATCTTGCCATTTTAGGGGTAGACGGAAACCAGAATTATATTGGAAAATCATTCAATTTAGCCGATTTAAATCTGCGTGCCGAAGTGCTTTCTGTTTTCCATGTTGGGTTTCATAAAAGGCTAAACAAAAAACTAGTTTTAGGCGGACGAGCTAAAATTTATTCCAGTGGTGCTAATGCAACTTCAACCAAAAACTCTGGATACATTTATACTGGACAAGGAACGGGAACAAATTTGTACACTCAAATAATCGAATCAAACTTAGAACTTAAAACTTCGGGCATCGGAAAATTTACAAAAGATGAATATGAAGGAAGTATTCCGGGTGATATTGCACACAATACTTTTCTCAATGGAAGTTTAGGTTTGGGATTCGATGCCGGTATTACATATAATATTAAAGAAAATCTGCAGCTTACGGCCAGTATTCTTGATGTTGGTTTTATAAAACATACTAAAGATATTGAGACGTTAACTTATAAAGGAGCTTACAGATATGACGGAGTGAATCCAAATTTTGATGCTGTTAATGAACCTGAAAATATTTTTGATGAATTTGATGCGGCAATTCCGCGTGATACATCTTATGCTAAATATACGACCTGGCGTCCGGTAAAATTTAATTCTTCCATTCAATATTCATTTGGTGAATCCAGATACGACGGAGAATGTAATTGTAAAGTTGAAAACGAGAGAAAATATTTAAATGCTGTTGGTGCGCAATTGTTTTTAATGACAATGCCTGAAACACCGTACGTTGCTCTAACGGCTTTTTATCAACGCAGTATTTTTGAAAAGCTAGATGCCAAAGTAACTTATACATTCGATCCGTATTCGAATAAAAATATTGGTTTAGGACTTTCCGGAACTCTCGGGAAATTTAATATTTATGCTTTATTCGATAATGTTTTAGAGTATAAAGATGTTACGAAGGCGCATAGTCTTGCGTTTCAATTTGGTTTCAACTTCATTTTTCAAGATAAAAAATAAAATTCCAAATTTTAAAAAATTCCAATAATTAAATCCCAAATTCCAAAAAGACTAACGTTGACTTTTGCTTTTCTAATTGGAATTTGGAATTTAAAAATTTGGAATTTAAATCGTAAGATGTTTCCTGTAAATATAAATTTATGAATAAGTTAGTATTTAAGTTAGCAATTTATTCACTATATTTGCACGCAATTCAACTAGAAATTGCACCATGATAGCACACAACTCCAAGATTATCGGCGAAGGTTTAACTTACGACGATGTATTATTAGTACCTAACTACTCGAATGTGCTTCCCCGCGAAGTGAGTATCAAATCAAAATTTTCAAGAAACATAACATTAAACGTTCCAATCGTATCTGCTGCTATGGATACAGTGACCGAAAGTGCAATGGCAATCGCTATGGCGCAGGAAGGCGGAATTGGAGTTTTACATAAAAACATGACAATCGAGCAGCAAGCTGCGAAGGTTAGAAAAGTAAAGCGCGCTGAAGCAGGAATGATTATCGATCCGGTAACATTACCAATGAATTCAACTATTGCAGACGCTAAAAACGCCATGAGAGAATTCGGAATTGGCGGTATTCCAATCGTTGACGAAAACAGAATCCTTAAAGGAATTGTTACCAATCGTGACTTACGTTTCGAAAAAAACGGAGCAAGACCAATTGCTGAGGTAATGACAAGTACAAACTTAGTTACTGTTGCCGAAGGAACTTCATTAGAACAAGCCGAAGTAGTTTTACAAGGCCATAAAATCGAAAAATTACCAGTTGTAAACGCTAAAAACGAATTAGTTGGTTTAATTACTTTTAGAGATATTACAAAACTGACTCAAAAACCAATCGCTAACAAAGATACTTTTGGTCGTTTAAGAGTTGCAGCTGCAATTGGCGTTACTGGAGATGCAGTTCTAAGAGCTGAAGCTTTAGTTGCAGCCGGAGTAGACGCTATTATTATCGATACAGCACACGGACATACTGAAGGTGTGGTAAATGTATTGAAAGAAGTAAAATCAAAATTCCCTCAAATAGATGTAGTAGTTGGAAACATTGCAACGCCGGAAGCTGCTAAATATTTAGTAGAAAATGGTGCTGATGGTGTAAAAGTAGGAATCGGTCCTGGTTCTATCTGTACTACACGTATCGTTGCAGGTGTTGGTTTCCCTCAGTTTTCAGCAGTTTTAGAAGTTGCTGCTGCTATCAAAGGAACTGGAGTTCCTGTAATTGCTGATGGTGGAATTCGTTATACTGGAGATATTCCTAAAGCAATTGCTGCAGGTGCTGACTGTGTAATGTTAGGTTCATTATTAGCAGGAACAAAAGAATCTCCGGGTGAAACTATTATCTTCGAAGGTAGAAAATTCAAATCATACCGCGGAATGGGTTCTGTTGAAGCAATGCAAACAGGTTCAAAAGATCGTTATTTCCAGGATGTTGAAGACGACGTTAAAAAATTAGTTCCGGAAGGAATTGTTGGTCGTGTTCCTTACAAAGGTGAATTAAACGAAAGTATGCTTCAATTTATTGGAGGTCTTCGTGCCGGAATGGGATACTGTGGTTCAAAAGATATTCCAACTTTACAAGAATCTGGACGTTTTGTTAGAATCACGTCAAGCGGAATTACTGAAAGTCACCCACATAACGTAACAATTACAAAAGAAGCGCCAAATTATTCTAGATAATTTTTAGTTTTTCAAATATTAAAAAAGGCATAAGAGTTTGATTCTTATGCCTTTTTTAGTTTATTTTTTGGAGATTTTGGCAAGCTGGCTATAATCGCTTTTTGATTTCAAATCGATATTAAAGTCGGTATGTTTTAAGTTAAGATTTAATTCCATGTTTAAAGTATTTTCACTTATAAAATGATTTGGGATATCATAAACTAATTTCCCTGTTCCATTTCCTGAACCACTCGAATCGAAGCTAGGATCAGCAAGTTTCATTGTATATGTCTGGACAATATCAAAAAAGGCAGATTTTGTAGTAAAACTTTTTAGATTATAGGTTGTTTTTATTACCATTTCGATATTAATACCGCCAATAGGAAGTGTAAGTGGGCTTTCCTGAGAAAAAGATTCACCTGCTTTTAATTTTTTTTCGGGCATAGCTAGTTGATTAAAAGTACTTTGAACCATCTTAAAAATACTATTTTTAAAGTTTTCCTCCATTCCTTTCCCTACGATCGAATCCAATTTTGGCATGCTCGAAAGCGTAGCATTACCATACAAAAGGGTTCCGCTTGGAATTACACTTTTTCCATCTTTATCAGAAGATTTTAGGTATTCAATGGTAATAGGAAAGCTTCCGTTTTTATCAATTTTACCAGTTTTAGAAACAGTTTCTACATTAAATGAACTCTTTATTTTGACTGGATTTTCGGTCCCGTTTTCCTTTAGCATCGTCAAAAGTTCTTCGGATCCTGAATATGTCATTTCATAATCTGAAGAATTAGTTACTGTTTGATTGTAAATAGTTTCAGGTGAGTAACCTGGTTTGAAGTCTAAAATTTGATTTGACTGACAATAATTTTGAAAAGTTGTAAAAATAAAAAATAGTAAAAAAGATTTTTTCATGTGTGAAAATTAGGGAGATAATTGTTTTAGGTATTTTATGAAACGAAAATAGACAAATTATCATCAATGAAAATTTTATTTTACCTAATTTTTTGTCTTTGGTTTAAAACAAAAAAACAGCTTATAGATAAATTATAAGCTGCTTTTTCATGAAAAAATATTTTTTTAAAGTGAAGTTGTCTGTTCCGCTTCTCTTAATTTTTGATTATCTAAAATCTTCTGAATAAAAGGTTTTACTTCTTTCTCAATTTCAGATTCAGATATATTTAAAGCTTTTGGATCTGATGCCAATTGTAACCACGGTTTTGGACCGTCAAAATTATAACTTCCAAAAACTACAACAGGAGTTCCTTTTACTTTTACATTTTCTTTGTCTTTCAAAATCCATTCGTCGGCAAATTTGTAAAGATATTTAGCATCTTTTTCCAGTAATCTCAAACAAGAATGCGATGCAGGATAACCCGGTAATTCATATTGATGAAAACCAACTCCGAGTTTATTTTCAATATTGAAATTCCATTTTAAATCCCATTCGTCATTAAAAGTACTGGTTGTTTTTTCTGCTTTCCAATTCGTGAAAAATAATCCGGTTGGTGTTGGATCTTTTTTTCTTCCCATATTTGTTGGGCCTGTATAAACCAGTTCACCGTTTTCGTAGGCGGCAAAAATCTGAGTAGGATAGGAGAAAATAATGATTTTAGAAACTTCTTCTAAAGCCCCAACATGCAGTGGAAATGGTAAATAATAAACCAAATCTCCGCTAAAATCTGCCGGAATAACTACTGAATCTAACTTTTTAAAGTTTGCTTTATCAGTTCTGTTTACGGCATAAACAATATCCAGTTTACTGCTGTCAGCTTCGTTAGTTTTAAGCCAGTCTTTTGTTTTACTAATTTGATAAGAAATAGTAGATTCTGGTTTCTTGTATTCTATTTTCTTTTTAGGCTTAGTGTTTTTATTTTCGGTAAGATTAGCTGTGTCGCTTTTTTTGCAAGAAACTAACAGTCCTAAAATCAATATAAGGAGTACGTTTGCTGTATAATATAACTTTTTCATAGGTCGTAATTTTTATACAAATAAAATTATACATATGATAGCTAAAAAGGGTTACATAATTCTTTGAATAGTTTGCTGGATTTTCATTTGAGAGCTATAACATTAATTTGAAGCATTTCGTCCAGAATAAGTTTAAAAAGCTCCAATAATTCATTTAAGATATTGAGATCACGAATTTCGCCATCAATAAAATAAGATAACTCAAATTCGTTTTCAGGAAGTTCTTCTTCCCAAATTCCTTTTTGATCAGAAATTTGAATATTTACATCTTTTTGAGAAGTAATAAGATTTCTTATCTCACTATTTCGGAGTAATGTTTTTATTTTAAACTCATTATTGCTTTTAATTGTAAACGTTTTATCAAAATCAGCATATCCGATTTCTATATCCTGTGCGCCAAATATTTTTTCAATTTTTCGAATAAATCCTTCTTTATAAATTTCGAATCTAAAATTATCCTGTAAAATAATCGGAACAATTACTCTAGTCATTTCGGTGCTGTATTTTCCAGACCAAAGGGTATAATTATCAAAAACAATTTTCCAGTTTTTATATTCAATTTCAACAGAGTCTGATTGCCAGGAATAGCCTTCTTTAAAAGTTCCATTGGTTTGGTTTGCAAATTCTTTCCAGATATTCATATTATTATTCTATAATTTACTTAATAAATCTCAAATTTTATCGAAAAATCATTCCTATTTACTGATGCTGTTTAAAAAATAAAAGAGCCTTCTTTACTATTAAATTTTGCATTCATTATATGTCCGGGCTTAAAAGGAAATCATGGTAATGATCAGGATTGTCAACATATTTTAATTTAATGTTTTTTAAAATTTTACAATCAAAATTTGGTTTGCTTTGAGCTGCAGAAATTGCAACAGTAAGTAGAAAAAATAATACGAAAAGAGATTGAAATGTTTTCATTGTTTTACAGGCTTTGTTAGAAAATCAGTAATATTTTGGACCCACTGGATTTTATTTTTGATTAGATAATTTTCATGTCCGGTATTTTTATAGACATTAATTCTCTTTTGCCCTTTTAAATTTTTATAAATAACATCTATTTCTTCTCTGCTTACACTTTTATCTTTTTCACCATAAAGCAATAAAACTGGACAAGAAATATTTTTTGCATACTCTGACGGATTATGATTAAATCCCCAAAAACCATTTTGGATGCCTCCCCAAAAAACTAATAATCCAGCCATTGGAAATGTTGGCGCATTCATTTTTTTAAATCTGGCACAAACAGTTTTGTACATAGATCCAAATGGACATTCGATAATTATTCCTTTGGGGCTTATTTTATAATCATTGATAGATTTCATAATAGCAACAGCTCCCATGGAAGTTCCAAATAAAAAAATATTTTTTTCTCCTGTTTTGGTTATGTAGTCAAAACAAGTTTTTACCTCTTCAGCTTCTTTAAAACCAATTGTAGTTTGATTTCCTTCTGAATTACCGCTACCCATAAAATCAACAAGCATTGTACTGAAACCTAATTTTATAAATTGATTTGATCTTTCGATCATTGAAGATTTTTCTCCTCCGTAACCATGAAAAAGTATAACAGTTCCCTTAGATTTTTTAGTTTTAATAAACCAGCATTCAATTTCTTTATTGCTTTTTAGTTTTAAAATTTGATATTGCTGCGTTGGAAATTTTTTGTTTTTAGCTTTAGGGTTATTGACTCCAAAAAATATTGTTTTTACTTTATCAATTGCAGATAATTTCTCGGGACTTTTGGTTTTTTCTGAATTATTTTCTGTGAAATGAGTAAACTTATAAGCGTGGAAAAAAGCGATAATATTCATAATTATAAAAATGAATACTATTATCCTTAAAAATTTATTCTTGAGCAATTTCATATTATTTCGATTCAATTAATTTTAAAGTATATTCAAACTGCGTATCCTTATTTTGTAAAAAATCTTCTAAAGTTTGTTTGACTTCATAATCAGGAATAACGCCTCTGCCAAATATCTGATTGGCTTTTTTAGGAACATCCTGATTTAAATTTACAATCGAAAATTTTGTTTTAATTTTTGTGTTTGGTAATTCATATTCAATAGGAGTGTGACCGTTGTGTCCAAAATAACCGCCCATAGTTTCTTCACCAATAACAACGGCATTTGTGTTTCCTGTTACTAAAGAAGCAAATAACGACCCTGCAGAAGCAATTCTCGGACTTATCAATAAGTAAATTTGCCCTTTAAAATTGTTTACATCAGGCTGCAATAAAAGATTAAATTTTTCGTCCTGATTGTATTTTCCGTTTTCTAATTTCGGGAATTCTTCTTTTAAATCAGCTTCAAAATCATTTTTTTCTTCCAGCTTTTTTTGCGGTTCGGTTTCATCGTAAACGAAATAATCTGCAAACGGAATTTCCTGAAAACTAACATATGCAGAAGCATTTTCGCGATAGGGCTTTTGTGTAAGATATGAAAAGGTTAGAATATCATTTGGGTCGCTTCCGCCGCCATTGTTTCTTACATCTACAATTAAGTTATTCATTTGATTGTTTTTGCTTAAATATTGAAAACAGCTGTCCAGATATTTTTTATAAGCTAAATGTTCTTTTGCTTTTGCATTTTTACCAATTGCAAAGGTGTGTACAGAAAGTACGGCCGTATTTTTAGAAATAATCTTAAACGAATATTTGTTTTTTGCTTTGTTAAACTGAAGACTATCGATAGGAAGTGAAAAACGATTTTTGAAATTTTCTTTTCGAATATCATTAGACACAGCAATAATTTTTTTAGTCAGTTTCTTAGAACTATTAAGAAGGGAATATTCTACCAAAAAGTTCTTTTGAGGTCCATATTCTATTTCAAAATATTTTGCAAACGCGCCAGTTAATCCAATATATTTTCCGGAAATATTATAACCGTCTGTGGTATAATATTTATAAAAATCCTTAATTATTTTACGGGTTTTAATTTTATTGATACTGTGAATTTCTGATCCTAACGGAATTTCTGAGTTTTGAAAATTGATGACTAACTTGCCTTCAATAAGTTTTACGGGATATGGAAAAAACACATTTCCTGATGAAAATTTATTCTGAAATTCATCAGGAAGAGTAGTATCATTATGTACGCTGCCTTCAAAATCAGTAATTTTTAAAATGATTTTGTAAAATTCGAGCAGTGTTGCAGGTTTGTCTATTTGTGAAAATGCCCAGGAATAAATACTGTCAATTTGCTGTTTTGTGCGGTATTTGTATAATCCAGAATTGGCTTTTTCTCTTATTTCTTTAAAAATAGTAAGATCTTGTTTTAGTTTTTCAATTGGCAGTTTTTCATTTTGTGCGATTAGAATAAACGGAAAAAACAGAAAAAATAATATCTTGAATTTGGACATTTGAGTATTTTTAGAATTTAAAAATACTCAAAAAATCTAAATTAAATTTTTAATCTTCGCGTGCTGCAGTAATAAAATAGTTTTGGCATCTGTAATTTCACCAGATTCAATCATGGCGTAAGCTTCATCAAAAGTATATTCCAGAACTTCAATGTTTTCCTGTTCAGCATCAAGTCCGCCGCCTTCGCTAACTTTCATGCTTTCGTCGTATTCTCCAACAAAAAGATATAAAATCTCTGTTACAGCACCTGGAGACATATAACTTTCAAAAACTTTTTGGACTTTAGAAATACGATATCCTGTTTCTTCTTCGGTTTCACGAATAATGGCACTTTCAGGATTGTCCTGATCTAAAAGTCCTGCGCAAACTTCAATCATCATTCCTGTTTTGTTTCCGTTAAGGAAAGTAGGCAGACGAAACTGACGCGTTAAAATAACCGTTTTTTTAGTTGAATTATAGAGTAAGATTCCGGCGCCATTTCCTCGATCGTATACCTCACGTGTATGTGTTTCAGACTCTTCGTTTTCTTTTTTATAGCTGAAAGAAACACGGTTTAAAATATACCAATTGTCTGATAACAACTTTGTTTCTTTAATTTCAATTTCTGGATTTTTTCTCATTTCGAAAATAGTTTCATAAAAAAAAACGCCCTGATTATCAGAGCGTTTAAATGTATTATTTTGTTATTGTTTGCTTTCTGTCTGGTCCAACCGATACAATTTTGATTGGCACTTCGATTTCTTTCTCAATAAACTCAATATATTCTTTTAGCTCGATTGGCAATGCATCGTAAGTTGTCAATCCTGTTAAATCTGCTTTCCATCCTTTAAATTCTTTGTAAACCGGAGTAACATTTTCTGGTTCAATGTTATAAGGGAAGTGAGCAATGTTTTGACCTTTATAGTTGTATTCTGTACAAACTTTTAAAGTTTCAAAACCAGAAAGAACATCACCTTTCATCATCATCAATTGTGTAACTCCATTTACCTGAACAGCATATTTTAAAGCTACAAGGTCTAACCATCCGCAACGTCTTTGTCTTCCTGTTACAGATCCAAATTCGTTACCAACTCTTGCCATTGTCGCACCAACTTCGTCAAAAAGTTCTGTTGGGAAAGGTCCGCTACCAACACGAGTAACGTAAGCTTTAAAAATTCCGTAAACTTCTTTGATTTTGTTAGGAGCAATTCCTAAACCAGTACAAGCTCCGGCAGCAGTAGTATTTGATGAAGTTACAAAAGGATAAGTTCCAAAATCAACATCTAATAATGAACCCTGAGCTCCTTCGCATAGAATAGATTTACCTGCTTTTTGAGCTTGGTGAATATATTCTTCACTGTCAATAAAATCTAATTTTTTTAATTCTTCGATAGCTTCAAAAAACTCTTTTTCAAGTTCAGCTAAATTGTATTGAATAGCAACATCGTAGAAAGCAATCATAGCTTCGTGCTTGTCTGCCAATGCTCTGTATCGCTCGTTAAAATCTTCTAATTCAATATCACCTACACGTAAACCGTTTCTACCAGTTTTGTCCATATAAGTTGGGCCAATTCCTTTAAGCGTAGAACCAATTTTTGCTTTTCCTTTTGAAGCTTCAGAAGCCGCATCAAGCAAACGGTGCGTTGGTAAAATTAAATGAGCTTTTCTTGAAATGATTAATTTCTTTTTGATATCAAGGTTGAATTTCTCTAAACCTTCAATTTCTTTTTGAAAAACTACTGGATCAATTACAACACCATTTCCGATAATATTTATTGAATCTTTATGGAAAATTCCAGAAGGAATAGTTCTAAGTACGTGCTTAATTCCGTCAAATTCTAATGTATGTCCTGCATTTGGTCCTCCTTGAAAACGTGCAATAATATCATAATTTGAGGTAAGAACGTCAACAATCTTTCCTTTACCTTCATCTCCCCATTGTAATCCTAGTAATAAATCTACCGTCATTCTGTTTTTAATTTGCGTTAGGACAATTAAAAGCTGTCCTACTGATTATGTAGTTAATTTTCTTTTTTTAATTTTTTGAAAAAGCCTTTATTTTAAGACTGTGAACTCTGTTTTTTGTTTCCGTAGAAATAAAGCGAGTGATTTGTGATTTCAATATCAAATATCTCTTCGATAGTTTTTTTGATGGTTTGAATTCTTGGATCGCAAAATTCGATTACCTCACCAGAATCTGTCATAATGATATGATCATGCTGTTTATCAAAATATGATTTTTCGTAGTAAGCCTGATTTTGTCCAAATTGATGTTTTCTAACCAAAGCGCAGTCTAACAATAACTCGATCGTGTTGTAAAGCGTAGCCCTGCTCACACGGTAGTTTTTGTTTTTCATTTTGATGTATAGGTTTTCTATGTCAAAATGCTCCTCGCTATCGTAAATTTCCTGAAGTATAGCATAACGCTCAGGAGTTTTGCGATGCCCTTTTTGTTCAAGATACATTGTAAAAACATTTTTTACAATTTCTTGATTCTTAGTGTTGTCAGTTGAAATAAGTGTCATATCCTGCAAAGATAATTTTTTATTTTTAATGAATAAAAGTTTCGGGTTTAAAGTTTAACGTTTAAACTGGAATTTGATAACAGATAATGTACCAAATTCAGGCTTTTGCGCTGTTATATTTTACAAAGTTCAACAGAACTTAATTAACATAATTATTTTAATTTGGGATAAAAATAACAGATTTTCAGCTCGTTTTTGACATATACATGTACCAGTTCCATTCCCATGTTTTTCCCTGATCGTCAGACATGGCCTGACTCCACACCGGATTATTTTCGTCACGGGCATCCCATCTAAATACCTGAATTACATTTTTGCCTTCATAAATATCTTTAGAGAAAAAATGTCCAATTTTATCTTCAAAAGAGCCTACAACAGGTTTGTCTAATGTTCCTGAATTGGAATTGGCCCAATAAATGCTCCACAATTTTGTCTTCGGATTAAATAATCTAACGGTCATTCCTTCAAAAGGTTCTCCGTCGAAAGTGGCAAGAAAATTATCAATATTGCCAATTCCGTTTAAAATTTTATACATTTCCTGAGTTGATGGAAATTCAATCCACTCTGTGCAATTGGCAAATCTTGTTTTTAATTTTTTATTACGAATAACACATTTTCCCTGAAAGAAATCGAAATCATCTTTTGAGGAAGATTTAGAAGCGACTATTAAAAGTTCTCCATTTTCATCAAAATTGATTTCTGGAATTTCTAAGGAATTTGCGTTCATGAAAAAAATATTTATATCAATAGTTTAAGTAAAATAGTCACGATATTGTATTTCTTTGGACTTTAAGACTTTAAACTTTCGACTTATTTAGGTTCTATATTCTCTGGTTACTTTATCAACGCCGTCAATTTTTTTAATTGCATTGATCATTTTTTTCAAAATGGTGTTGTTTTGAACAATTACAGCAATTTGTCCGTGGAAAATTCCGGCATCAGTACTCAATGAAATACTTTGAATATTAACACTCATATTATTTGAAATGACACGAGTTAATTGATTTGTAAGTCCTAAAACGTCCATTCCGGTAATGTTGATAATGGCTTTAAATTCTTCTTGAGAAGAATCGATCCATTTGGCACTCATGATTCTGTATGCGTAGTTTGACTGCATTCCAATAGCGTTTGGACAATCTTTTTTATGCACTTTAATTCCTTCGTTTATCGTTACAAAACCAAAAACATCGTCACCCGGAATTGGATTACAGCATTGCGAAAGTTTATAATCGAGTTTATCATGTTCCGTTCCAAAAACCAGCATGTCGTAATTACTGCTAATGACTGGTTTATGAATATCTTCGGCAGCGGTATTGTCCTTATTTCTTTTAATTTTATTTTTAAAGAAATTGATAAACGTATTTCCTTTTTGTGCTGCGTAATCTTTTAACTGCTGATTTTCGATAGCGCCAATTCCAACGCGATAAAATAAATCTAAACTGGTTTTTAATTTAAAAAAGTTAACTAACTCATTTGTAACTTGCTCGTTAAGTGTGATTTTTAAATGTTTAAGTTTTCGGGTAAGTAATTCTTTTCCTTCCTCGCCAATTTTTTTCGTGTTCTCGTTAAGAACGTTTTTGATCTTATTTTTTGCTCTTGAAGTCGTTACATATTCCAGCCAGTTTACTGTAGGTTTTTGGTTTGCGGATGTAATAACTTCAACCTGATCACCGCTTTTTAATTCGTGGTTTAAAGGCACAAGACGTCCGTTTACTCGGGTTCCTCTTGTTTTAATTCCAATTTCAGAGTGAATGCTAAAGGCAAAATCCAACGAAGTTGCTCCTTTTGGCAATGATTTTATTTCTCCTTTTGGGGTAAATATGAAAATTTCTTTTGAATATAAATTCATTTTGAAATCTTCCACAAAATCTACCGCATTTGTCTCCGGATTTTCTAAAGCTTCGCGAAGTAAATTTAGCCAGACATCTAAGCCGCTTTCTTCGCTTGCGCCATTTTTATATTTGTAATGTGCTGCATACCCTTTTTCGGCAATTTCATCCATACGTTCACTTCGAACCTGAACTTCGACCCAGCGTCCTTTTGGTCCCATAACAGTAATGTGAAGTGCTTCATATCCAGTTGATTTTGGAGATGAAATCCAGTCACGCAAACGGCTAGGGCTTGGTCTGTAATGATCAGTTACGATGGAATATATTTTCCAGGCGATGAATTTTTCATCGTGCGGATCTGATTTATAAACAATTCTTAGCGCAAATTTGTCGTACACTTCGTCAAAACTCACGTTTTGCGCACGCATTTTACGGCGGATCGAATAAATAGATTTCGGACGGCCTTTTATGATATAATCTATATTTTCAACATCAAGAGATTTCTTCAAAACATCTGAGATATCTTTGATGTAAGCATCCTGTTCTTCCTTAGTTTCTCTAATCTTGCTTACAATGTCTTCGTATACAGCGGGTTCTGTATATTTTAATCCTAAATCTTCTAATTTAGTTTTGATATTATAAAGTCCCAAACGATGGGCGAGAGGAGCGTAAATATAAAGCGTTTCAGAAGCAATTTTTGTCTGTTTATATTCTGCCATCGAATCCATCGTCTGCATATTGTGAAGACGATCGGCTAATTTTATTAAAATTACACGTACATCATCATTCAAAGTCAGGATCATTTTGCGGAAATTCTCCGCCTGCATGGATGCATTTAAGTCTTTTTGAACTAACGAAATCTTAGTTAAACCTTCAACAAGCTGCGCTACTTTTGGGTTAAATAAACGTTCAATATCTTCAACTGTTATGGGAGTATCTTCGACAACATCGTGTAATAAAGCCGCGGCAATAGAGGTTGCTCCCAGACCAATTTCTGAGGCAACAATTTTCGCAACTGCAATAGGATGAAAGATATACGCTTCACCAGATTTGCGTCTTTGTTCTTTGTGAGCATCAACAGCAACATCAAAAGCTTTCCGAATTAATTTTTTGTCGGCAGGTGTTAAAGTCTGGTAACTAATTCGCAGTAATTCCTTGTATTCGTGCGTAATTGCTTTGTTTTCTTTTTCAATATCTATTTCTATCATAACGGCATAGTTCAAGTACTAAAAATAAGAATAACTTAGAACATACGCAAGGGAATGGATTGTTGATTTTAGAGTTAAGATTTTAGATTTTTTGAATAAAAAAAGGGCTTCGACTTCGCTCAGCCTGACAGAAAATAAATTCCAATTTTTTAAACTCCAAATTCCAATAAAAAAGAGCGGAGCGATTTTTTATAAATCTAAAATCTAAAATCTAAAATCTAAAATCTAAAATCTAAAATCTAAAATCTAAAATCTAAAATCTAAAATCTAAAATCTAAAATCTAAAATC
>NZ_FQWW01000008.1:0-11427 GCF_900129795.1 Flavobacterium sp. CF108
CCCTTCGACTTCGCTCAGGGTGACAAAATAATTGTGAATTATTAATTGTTAATTATTTTAGTGTCGATAAGTCTCGCATATTTTCCTGTGATTTTACCTTTTTCGTCTATGGTGAAAAAAGTCGGGGTTCCTATTATGGCGTAGGTTTGGAAGTTTGGGCCTGCGAAACCTTTATAGTCACATAACTGTTCTTTCCAAGGGAATTCGTGACTATGATCTCCGGCATTTTTGGTCATATCTGCGGCGACGCTTATGATTTCGTAACCTTTGTTTTTTACGATTTCGTAATTGCCTAATAACTGGTGAATTTCGTTTTCGCAGTTATTACAGCCCGATTCGTAAAAGAATAACAATGTTTTTTTATTGATTGTTTTTTTGCCTGCTGCAGTCTGCAAAGCGGGCGCCAAACTGCCAATTACAGGGGCATTAATTGCGTTTGTTAATTGTTTGGCTAGCTTTTCCAGCCTGCCAGATTTTGCAGTATACTGGCTTATAGCTGTTACCATTTCATCTTTTCCTTCTTTGGTAAGCTCGGCCACGATTTTTTCTGTAAAGGCGGTATAGATTTCATTGCTTTTGATGCGCGACAGGATTTGTTTGGTGTCTGCCAGTAAAACAGCATCGTCTTTAATTACCATTTGCTGTAAATTAACCCAGCCTTCTATGGTCTGGTTCCAGAAACCGCTGTTGTAAAGCACCTGCATATCGAGTTTTTCTTTTACAAAAAGGTTTAGTTCTTTTGCTTTTTCTTCTTCAGGCTGGTTGAAGCTGCTGCCTATACCCATTAAAAAACGGTATATTTCTATAAAGCGTGCGGCATATAAGGTGCTTTTTGCCGTTTCGTTTTGAAGCGCCGTAAACTGACCCTGCAGGTTTTCGTTTTCTTTTTGAAAAGCAGTGTGCAGGGGTTCTTCCTTTTTATATAAATTAAGACCATAGTTTACAAAACCGGCTTTGTCCAGAATTGCTTTTTGCTGCTGTATTTTTTGATTTAAAAAATCATTCTCCGGTGAGCCTGTGTATTTGGTGTTTTCAAAATTGGGCTGTTCTTCAAGGCAGGAAATTGAGAAATTTTCCTTGTTTACAATAAAATCCATACCGCCGCCATCTGTAAGGACAAAATGCGAAATACCCGCATACCCTTTTTTTGCCTGCGGAATAACCAATACGGCTTTACCAGCCGGATCAAGTTTACCCGTGGCAATTGTATCTTTTTTACTGCCTCTCTCTAACACATACACATATTGTTTTCCTCCATAGTGAGAAAAATTAACATTTATGGTTTGTGCTTGTACAGAAGTCATTACCCCAAAAACGGCAAGGCTTCTTAAAAGTATATTTTTCATGTTTTATTTATCTGTTTTACCAATTCATTGAAATTTTATAAAATACCGAAACGCCTTTCATTCTTGCCTAAGCAGGAAATGAAAAGCGCCACAGTCTTTTTGGCAATTTTATTGTTTACTTTATTGTTGAGCAATTATATATTAACACTCAAACATTTTAATTCTCCGAGATACAGCGTACACTTCCTGAAAAAAGAACACTACCATTGGGCAGAGCATATCCTGTAGCTCCTACGGCTGTTAAAAATAGTACCCCCAAATATTGAGGATTAGTCGTAGAATTAGTAATTGTAGAGGATACATAAGTATTATTCGAAAGATCCATAGAGTTGTAATATTGTCCTCCTTTTGGCAGCATTAAATTAGGACCAAACATTACTCCTTGTGCTCCCCTTGGGTTATTTGTTGCAGCTCCTACAAGCGTTTTTGGTGTGTTATATTTAGCTAACCCATCTAATTCATCATATATAGGCACACGATAACCTGGAGGGCATGGGTCTCCAGCAGCTTTTATAATCTTTGTACCTACAATTGTAGGAACCCAGGCCGTGTAATTAACGGCAGCTGTCATACTCGTAGTCCCAAATCTATATAAATTTCCTACGATTTCAACATCAGCTTCAAAAGGGTTTTTGCTTGTATTGGTAACCCCTAAGTTATAACACATAAATTCTCTCCATGTTCCTGGAGCTGTATATGCACCACAGCATGCACAGTCTTTGATTTGTGCTGTTAATTTTATTTTTACGTCTGAACCGCTTCCATCACCCTTATTGTTGTAAATTACGTATAAGTCTACAGAAAGCGCAGCTGCCCTATTTCTTCCGAATGCCATACCATTATTAGCACCTTCACTGGTACTGCTTAATAAACTATTATAGGTCATCGTAGCTTTAACTTCTCCAGAAACATTTAACTCCTGCGATTTATCAACATTTGAAGTAAATGATTTAACAATACCACTTGTAGATTCTACATATACAAAACGAACTTTACTTACGGCATTTCCTATAACTGTAAAAGTGTAAGTCTGTGTATTTACAGCGGCATCATTAAAATTAGACCTAGCTGCTGTACGAGAGTCTTTTGTACCGCATTCAGTATTAAAATTACTCTCAGCAATATCAAAGCAGGTTTTTCCGCTTAGAGTACCCGCACCATTGGGTATAATTTCAGGATTTTCCGACGCTTTAACCGTAAACACCTCTGAAGTTACTGCAACAGCACCGGTACAGCTGTTTGTAACTTTACAATAAAAATAATAATCGCCCGCATTTGGGATATCATATATCAATGAAGCTAAAGTTCCTGCCGGAGCTCCAATCTGCGTTCCGCCTGTGCTGCTCTTTGTTGTATTAAGAAACCATTGATATGCTGGATTTGCCCCTCCAGCTGTTACCGCTACAGCAACAGCTGCCTTTGATCCTGCTGTTGCATTTTGAACCAGACCAGACTGTGATGTAAGAGTAGGCACAGGGCAGTTATTGTTCATGGTAATCGTATGTTCTAAAACAGTAGATTTACCACAAATATTTTGTGCCTGTACTGTAACTTTTAACGGTGTACCTGTATCTCCGCTTGCCGGAAGCTCTATTAATGCGGTATCTCCCGAAGGAGTAATTTTAGCATTAGGATTATCTACTGTCCAGGTATAATCGGTCGCAGGACCGTATTGAATACCGGTCTGCAAGGTAACTTTTGTCCCGTAAATAGCTTCTGCAGGATTAGCTTTCCATGAAAGCACAGGCAAATCTGAAATTGTGTTCAATATTTTTTTAACTGCCGGAGCACTTATACAGCCTGCAGCATTTTTTATCGTGGCACTGTATTCTGAACCTGGTGTTGTAACTACAATATAGTCAGTAGTATCAGTCATTTTTTCACCGTCTTTATACCATGTATAAGTATAAGTTCCAGCTGCTTGAGGTTCGATTGTTAATCTTGTTTCACCGCCGCAAAGCGTTGTGCTGCCATTAATCGCTTTTATTACGGGAGTACTGTTCTGGGTTACATTTGCCTCTAATACACTTTGCTCTGCCGCACATTTAGCACCACTGTTATCTGCAGCAACCATGCGAAGTGACATTGTACTTTGAGAACCTGGCACTATATAAGGATTAACTGATATTACATCATTGCCATTATACCACGTATAAGTAATGCCGTTTTGTTTATTGGCAATACTTAAATCTAAACTACCGCCGGCACAGAATGCTGTAAAAGTATTTAAAGGTACGCCGTTTACTAATACATCACCGGCAGAAAGCGGTACCTGTCCTGATGCTTCGCTTTTAGTTACCTGAATACTGTTTGAAGGCTTAGAATAACAGCTTCCGTCTTTTACAGCTGCAAACCATTCCCCCACACTGCTGTCTCCGCTTATTTTTACTGATGTCCCAGATTTCTCTTCCTTACCGTTATGAAACCAAACCACGCTTCCTGTAGTTCCGGATGCTGAAAGTGTAATCTCGTTTCCACCACAAAGAACACCGTTATTTCCAGCAGTTGCTGTAAGAGTAACCGGTGTTACAGAACCAGATTCTGTAATAGTACGTTTATTTGATGCACTGGTATTACAGCCAACAGCTCCCATCGAGATATTGTATTCTCCTTTTTGAGTTGCAATAATATAAGATGCACCGTTACTGCCCTGAATTGGAGCACCATTACGGGTCCAGATTAATTTATCAAGATTAGCCGTATTAGCCGGAACTGATAAATATACAGCACCGCCTGCGCATAAAGCCAGTGATGTATTAGAAGGTGATATTGCAGGTACTGTATACGGCATAGAGCTGCAGTCTACCCCTTTTTGAGAGAATAAAAACTCTTTGTATAAACTGGTACAAGTACTGGTAACACGTACCAAAACGGTATGAATGTTTACCGTTTCATTTTGATAAAAGTTTATTTTAAAACTTCCGTTAACATTATCAACATCAGTTAATGCTGCATATTCTGAACCGGCCATAATAGCAATGTTAAATGGTCCGTTAGGACAGTCCGGATCTGTGACATCAAATTTTTGACCGCAGCCTGTACCGTCTGGAGCTACATCTACACAAGGTTTCGGACTGATCGTTGTCTGGGATGTTCCATCACATAAACTTACCCAGCGTGCGGCGTTCCAATACTCTACACAGCCGGTAGTTTTGTTATAAATAGTAAGTCCGTTTCCTTTGTCAGTAGTTTTTACTGCAAATGCATCACGTTCTGCAGTTGTCATTTGAGGCAGTCGAAGTCCGCCTTTGTTAAGCAGTTCGAGTACTGAGAAAGCCTCGGGTTCTTTTTTGCCCCCAATGGTCATTTGGGCCTGCATGTTTACCGAAAATAATATGGCCAGAAGGAGAAGCCACATACAAAATAGATTTTTCTTCATTTTTTAATTTATTTATTTTTTAAAATAGCATGTCCATTACCACTGCTTAAAAGCAGCAGGTTAAAACGCATGCGTTATGAATACCAGTAATGATACTCGTCTATATTGTGGTATTTGTGTATTGTTTTGTAAAAAGAAGCACTATTGATTCTTATCAATATGTTTTTTTTATGATGAAGTTTTTTTGTGTTTTTTTTGCCGCTCCCAACAGCTGTTGGGATAAAGGGTTAAAAAAATTAAAAGTTAAAAATTAAAAATCTGCTTGATCTGCTGCCCGAGCGATAGCGAACAGGCGAAGCAAATCTGCGTAAAAAATAGTAACACATCGAAACATAGGTTTTATAATGTTAAAAAAAATGTAAGCCAAGAATAATCCTTTATCCCAACAGCTGTCGGGAACGGCATATTTTTACATTCTAATTTTCAGAAATTAATTCGTAAAAATCGTGCAATTGCATTGCCTGTTCACTATCGCTCTGGTAATGGCAAACTGAACCAATTTTGTGTAATCTTTTAAAACGTTAAGGATTTTAGCTATTATTTTGTGCAGTTCTTTTTAACAGGCATTTTGATGTTTTATCAGCTTTCGTTATTCATGGTTTTTTGAATAAGGATCATGACTGTATCTTTATTTGCTTTTTCCATTATAAGATAATCTTTTTTTATACTTTCTGGTGTGATTCCCTGCACAGAGCCACTGATACTCTGGCGTATATAATATTTAGACACACCATATTTAATAAACAGTGCTTCCAGTATATTAGAATCATAGGATTTATAGATTTTTGTTTTACTTTTACCCATCGTTTAATTTGTACCAAATTTTAGAGACAAATGTAGGTGATAATTTTCAACAAACAAAACTTTTTCGGGATAATTTCTTACTTTATGAATACTATTTTAGAAAACATAAGACATTTAGCTATAAATGAAGGAGTTACTATATCCAGATTAGAAAAAATAATTGGAGCTAGTAAGGGCGTTTTATCCCGTGCCATGAACAATGACAGTGATATACAGGCTAAATGGGTTTTAAAGATTGTAGAAAATTATCCCAATTACAGCTGTGAATGGCTGCTAAAAAATGAAGGCCCCATGATAAAGGAAAGAAATGATGAAAATTTTCAACCAATTTTCACTAACGATGAGGACGAAAAAAGCTATAAAATACTAGCCGAATCAAGAAAAGAAACGATTGAAAGCCTGCAAAAAGTAATTTCTCTCTTAGAAAAGCAGGTTTTAGATAACGAAAAGAAATAATTTACTGCATTTATTTGTGGAGTTTTTCGTGTCCTTTGACTTCGCTCAGGAAGACAAGATTGTGTCTCTTCGCAATCTTGTCATCTCGACGAAGGAGACTCGAGCGATAGCGAACAGGCGAAGCAGATCTCCGCAAGCAGCTCGACAAAGATTGAGCAAACACATATTTTTAACGCAAAGAGCCCCGACAGGTTTCTAAAACATGTCGGGGCTGACTTGTATTGTGGAGTTACTTTGCGTTTCCTTCGACTTCGCTCAGGATGACAAACTGGGCGTCTCTTCAATAATAGCTTTTGTTATGTATCCTGAGGAACGAAGGATCATACTTGCTGATCGAAAAAGATTGGCGAATCTCTTTGCGGAAATACTTTGTAGAGTTTATTGTGTGGCCCTTCGTTCCTCAGGATGACAAGATTATAGAAAAAAAACATCAAAGAAACTGAAAAAATTACATACAAAAAAAGGCAGTTCAATAAGAACCACCTTTTATTTCGCCTTTAATTAAAATTTTATTAAACACCGAAACGCCCTTCATTCCTGCTATAAGCAGAAAATGAAAGGCGAAACAGTATTTTATAAATAATCTTAAAAATTAAAACTCACTTTGTCTTAAAACATACGCTCTAGGTGAAGTTCCTTTATTTGTAATAGTTATAGCTGAACCACTCTTTTTAATCTCAAAATTAAATGAATCTCCTCCAGTACCATCAGCACATCCGCCTACTCCAGCAACAGTAAGACTTAAATTAGTGCCTGCCAAATCCACACCAGAGGAGCTATACGGTTTTCCTGCAGCAGCACCCCCTGTAAATACCAGAACACTACCTGTAGAGGTAAAAGTAGAAAAAGCCGCATAACAACCATTCTGTGCCTGAACCACAAAAAGCGAAACATCTGGCGAAATAGTTAAATTAATTGTTTCAGATGCTCCCGCCGCAATAACATTAGTAGCGTATGATGCTCTTGATGGTGGTGGTGACATAGCTTTTCTTACCACACCATCTGCACCTACTACTAAACTTACATCTGTACTAGTTGTACTAGTAATCAACCCTTCTAATTTAATAGGATCGACTGTTGCTTTTACATGAAGTTTAGCTACTGGCGTATTGGTACCAATACCTAAATTACCAGTTGCTCCAAGACGCATTACCTCTGCTTCTGTAGTTCCTGCACCGCTATAATTTGACCATGAAAACTGACCTGGAGACTCTCCTTTAAAACCAGTTACGTTTTTTAGGACATAAGTCGCAGCATGCTCAATACGTGCACCATCTGCACTATTTAAGAACTGCAGCTTACCACCATCAGATTTATTAAAATTAACCACATTATACCCCATCGTAAGTGCCTGTGTAGCAGTATGATTTCCTAAGTTATCGCCTGGAACCCCTAAAGAAGCAGGAGATTTCCAAACCACATTACCACTTACATCTGCCGCTACGGCAACTGAACCTGCAGCTGGTCCTGCTCCGTCTGTACCTAACCCAATGGCCAGGTTATTTACCCATGTTCTTCTGGTAGCTTCACTTATCGTTAAATCATTTCCTGATTTTGAGTTGTTATAGATTCCTAACGCTCCATTATTTTTAAAGATGCCATAAGCATTGGTATTTGCCGCAATCTGATCAGCAAAATAAGCAACGTTAATATTGTTAATGATATTTTTATTCATGTTAAGCGTAGTCGTTGCAGTATGGTTTCCTAAGTTATCGCCTATCGTAGAAGCATTTACCCAATTAGGTGCAGCACCACTACCTTTAGAAATCAATACCTGACCATCAGTTCCTGAGTTTCCTGCTGTTGATGCAGTACCTCCTACTTTAAAATCTTTATTTAACGTCATATCTCCTACTATATGCAATTTTGATATTGGGGTACTACCTCCTGTACCAATACCAACATTACTTGTTGCTTCATCAATAGAAACTGCATTTCCCCCTTGTTTTGAATTATAGATACTAAATATACCATTGCTTTTGTACAAACCAAAATAATTTGTATTTGTAGTTGTTCTGTCTAAAACTTGAAGTTCATTTTTTATATATCCATTATAAATATTTTTAATGCTTTTATTAGTCATATCAAGATCCTGAGTCGCAGTATGATTTCCTAAGTCATCCCCTTTTGCTGCAATAGTTGCAGGATCTGTCCATGTTAGGTTACCTGAAGCATCAGAAACAGCTACTTTACCAGCTCCAGCTCCAGTTGTAATCTGAGCTGCAGGTGTTGTTGTTTTTGTAGTAGCAGTAATATTTGCTCCTGTAACTGTACCGCTTGCTGTTACGTTTGCAGCTCCAGTAATGTTTTTAGAACTCATTACTAAATCCTGAGTCGCAGTGTGGTTTCCTAAGTTATCGCCAGCTCCTAACGCTGAAGCAGATTTCCAAATAACATTACCACTTCCATCTGCCGATACTGCTACTAAACCAGCTGCAGGAATACCTCCATCTGTTCCTCTATAAATAGATAAATTGTTTACTCCTGTTTTTCTGGTTGCCTCATCAATTATAAAATCAGTACCATTTTTTAAGCCATTCCAAACACCAAGCCCTCCATTTGATTTATAAAGAGTAAATATATTTTCGTTACTTGCATCTCTATCTTTAAATACTGCACCATGAATATTTGAAATATCATTATTTGCCATGTTAAGCGTAGTCGTTGCAGTATGGTTTCCTAAGTTATCGCCTTTTGCTGCAATAGTTGCAGGATCTGTCCATGTCAGGTTACCTGAAGCATCAGAAACGGCTACTTTACCAAGACCAGCACCTGTAGTAATCTGCGCTGCAGGCGTTGTTGTTTTTGTTGTAGCCGTAATATTTGCTCCAGTTACTGTACCGCTTGCTGTTACGTTTGCTGCACCTGTAATGTTTTTAGAACTCATTACTAAATCCTGAGTTGCGGTGTGGTTTCCTAAATTATCACCAGTAACTGCTAAAGATGAAGCAGGTTTCCATACCACATTACCACTTGCATCTGCCGCTACTGCAATTGAACCAGCAGCTGGTGCTGCTCCGTCAGTACCTAACCCAATTGTCAGGTTATTTACCCATGTTCTTCTGGTAGTTTCATTTATCATTAAATCATTTCCTGATTTTGCATTATTATAGATTCCTAGTACTCCACTGTCTTTATAAATACCGTAAGCGTTCGTATTTGCTGGAACCTGATCAATAAAATACGCTTTGCTTATATTGCTAATGATATTTTTATTCATATTAAGCGTAGTCGTTGCAGTATGGTTTCCTAAGTCATCACCTTTTGCCGCAATAGTTGCAGGATCTGTCCATGTTACATTACCTGAAGCATCAGAAACCGCTACTTTACCAAGACCTGCACCTGTAGTAATTTGTGCTGCAGGCGTTGTTGTTTTTGTTGTAGCCGTAATATTTGCTCCTGTTACTGTACCGCTTGCCGTTACGTTTGCTGCACCTGTAATGTTTTTAGAACTCATTACTAAATCCTGAGTTGCGGTGTGGTTTCCTAAATTATCACCGCCAAATTGAGCTCTCGTTACCCATTTTAATACTCCATTAGCATCGGCAACCAAAACGTTATCTGTACTGGCACCTGTTTGTAATCCTTGTATCGTTAAGGTATTAGCCGCAGTAGTCGTTAATGTGGTAGGTTTTAAAAGGGCACCGCCTAATTGCACTTTTCCACTAGCAGCGGTTAATCCGTTTTCGGCCGCAATAAGTGCATTAACTGATGTATCATCACATAAACTTACCCAGCGTGTTTTGTTCCAATACTCTACACAACCTGTAGTTTTATTGTAAATAGTAAGACCAGAACCTTTGTCATTACCTTGTACTGCAAATGCATCACGCTCTGCAGTAGTCATTTGAGGCAGACGAAGCCCTCCTTTATTTAATAGCTCAAGCACTGAGAATGCTTCAGGTTCTTTTTTGCCCCCAATGGTCATTTGAGCATGCATGTTTACTGAAAATAATATAGCAAGAGGTACAAGCCATATACATAATAGATTTTTCTTCATTATCTAATTTTTTAATTGTTTTAAAAATTGAAACGTTTTAACCAGTATTAATCAGAAATTAAAAAATAAAACTCCCTTAATTATTGTTTTTACTATCTATTTGGTCATGTTTATTCAAAAATTGAAACCAGTACGCCAAAAAAATAGAGTTGGTTAAAACTCCTTAATGAATATCTTATAAATGCATAATTACACAGATGATATTCAAATTATTAAAAAAGCAGCATGCGTTCACTTATTCTATAAATAGTACTACAATATGCTTTTTGAAAAACTTATTTTTTATAGTTGTTTATATTATCCACACAAAGGGCCTTGCGACCCTTTGCATGGAATTTTAAATTTATAGAGATGAAATTACATACCAGTTTGTACCATCTGATTGCAAACTAATTTTTAGTGTACCTCCAGTCAATCCAGAATAGAATGGTGATAAAATTTCGTTTTTACTCACTTTATCTGAATATTTAACAGGAACATCAAACTTAACTGTTACATCATTACCTGCCGCATCAGTTACATCATTTTGGTTGATCACTAAAATTCTACCTTTATTGCTTGCAGCACCTGGTAAAGTGATTGTAATATCACCAGATAATCCAGAAGCAATTACAGTATAATCATCAGCTGCCACAGTATAATTACTATTAATAACTTTAATATTCATTACATTGTTAGCTTTAGGATCTTTCCATTGTACTACTTTAGTTGTACCATCAGTATCTAAAACTGTAGTTAACACCTGACCTTCTTTAGTTGCAGGAACTATCTCAACACTAGATGCTACTAGTACTGCATTTGTACCATTATTAACTTTCACTATATCAGTTTGTGGTGCAGTAAGATTCTTTGGATTAACTACTCCTGCTGGTCCTTGTGCACCAGTTGCTCCAACTAAACCTTGAATACCTTGGTCTCCTTTTGCTCCTGTAGCTCCTACTGCTCCGGCTAAACCTTGAATACCTTGAATACCTTGGTCTCCTTTTGCTCCAGTAGCTCCAACTAAACCTTGGATACCTTGGTCTCCTTTTGCTCCTGTAGCTCCTACTGCCCCGGCTAAACCTTGAATACCTTGGTCTCCTTTTGCTCCAGTAGCTCCTACTGCTCCGGCTAAACCTTGAATACCTTGGTCTCCTTTTGCTCCTGTAGCTCCTACTGCTCCGGCTAAACCTTGAATACCTTGGTCTCCTTTTGCTCCTGTAGCTCCTTTTAATCCGTCTAACTGCTCTTGTGTGAACTTGTCAAATGTGAAGGCTGCTCCTGTTGCTCCCGTTGCTCCTTTTAATCCGTCTAACTGCTCTTGTGTGAACTTGTCAAATGTGAAGGCTGCTCCTGTTGCTCCCGTTGCTCCTTTTAATCCGTCTAACTGTTCTTGTGTGAACTTGTCAAATGTAAATGACGCTCCTGTTGCTCCAGTTGCCCCTTTTAATCCGTCTAACTGC
>NZ_FQWW01000008.1:11479-334719 GCF_900129795.1 Flavobacterium sp. CF108
CGCTCCTGTTGCTCCCGTTGCTCCTTTTAATCCGTCTAACTGCTCTTGTGTGAACTTGTCAAATGTGAAGGCTGCTCCTGTTGCTCCCGTTGCTCCTTTTAATCCGTCTAACTGTTCTTGTGTGAACTTGTCAAATGTGAATGATGCTCCAGTTGCTCCCGTTGCTCCTTTTAACGCTGCTATCTGATCTGGTGTTAAGTCTGCAAAAGTGAATGTGTCCCCTTTTGCCCCTGTAGCTCCAGTTGCTCCTTTTAAGCCGTCTAACTGTTCTTTTGTGAACTTGTCAAATGTGAATGACGCTCCTGTTGCTCCGGTAGCTCCTTTTAAGGCTGCTATCTGATCTGGTGTTAAGTCTGCAAAAGTGAATGTGTCCCCTTTTGCCCCTGTAGCTCCAGTTGCTCCTTTTAATCCGTCTAACTGTTCTTTTGTGAACTTGTCAAATGTGAATGACGCTCCTGTTGCTCCGGTAGCTCCTTTTAAGGCTGCTATCTGATCCGGTGTTAAGTCTGCAAAAGTGAATGTATCCCCTTTTGCTCCTGTAGCTCCAGTTGCTCCTTTTAAGCCGTCTAACTGTTCTTTTGTAAAGTCAGTATATGTGAATGATTTTCCGTCTGCTCCGCTTGCTCCTGTAGCTCCTTTTAATCCTGCTAAGAATTCTGTTAATGTTTTTCCATTATTACCGTCCTGTCCTTTCCATATATCATATGCTGATGCTCCAGCATCTCCTTTATCACCTTTTTCCCCTTTTACAGCTGTAGGAATCCATTGATCAGGATTTTTTGGATCTCTTACATAAATAATTCCTGTATTGTAATCAATATACATTTGGATAGTAGAATCTAGAGCAGGTGTCCCTGTTGCTCCTGGTACTCCTTTACCTCCAGCTATACCATTTTTACCATCAATACCATTTTTACCGTTTAATGGAACCCATTTGGTATTATCTTTTGGATCTCTTACATATACAATTCCAGTTGTATAATCAATATACATTTGAATTGTACCATCTAAGCCAGGCGCTCCAGTTGTACCCGGAGCTCCATTTCCTCCAGCTATACCATTTTTGCCATCAATTCCATTTTTACCGTTTAATGGAACCCATTTTGTATTATCTTTTGGATCTCTTACATATACAATTCCTGTTGTATAATCAATATACATTTGAATCGTAGCATCTAAACCAGGCGCTCCAGGTGTTCCAGGCGCTCCGTTACCTCCATTCATTCCATTTTTACCATCAATACCGTTTTTACCATTGATTGGAACCCAGTTTTTAGGATCTTTAGGATCTGTACCAGGTGTTAGAATATAAACTGTACCTGTTTCAGTATCAATATAAATTGTACTATCTTTGTTTATTCCGGCAGCCCCAGGTGTACCTGGCGCTCCTTTACCACCAATCATACCGTCTTTTCCGTTGTTTCCGGCTGCTCCGTCTTTTCCATTTAACGGAACCCATTTTGTATTATCTTTTGGATCTCTTACATATACAATACCTGTTGTATAATCAATATACATTTGGATTGTAGCATCTAAACCAGGCGTTCCAGGTGTTCCTGGTACTCCGTTTCCTCCATTCATTCCATTTTTACCATCAATACCGTTTTTTCCATTGATTGGAACCCAGTTTTTAGGATCTAATGGATCTGTACCAGGTGTTAGAATATAAACAGTTCCTGTTTTAGTATCAATATAAAATGTACTGTCTTTGTTTATTCCAGCAGCTCCAGATGTACCTGGCGCTCCTGTTCCACCAATTATCCCTTCTTTTCCATCTTTACCATTAATTGGTGTCCAAGTTCCAGTTGATGTCTGAACATAAACAATTCCTGACGTAGTATCAGTATAAATATTAATATCATCACCAGGATAAGTTGATGTTCCTTTTACCCCAGGAGGCACTGTACCCTCCTTAAGACCAACTTTTCCATCTTTTCCTGTTCCAGAACCTGCTTCACCAGAAACTGCTAATCTATTCCACTTGTTATTAAGCCAGAAATAGTAACCTGGTGTAACATCTCCAGTTGTTTTAGTATTGAAAACCAGTAAACTTTCAGTCTTATTACCTACAATTGGCGCATAAATAAGTGTACTTGTTAAACTAACCCTAGGTATTAAAATACCTCTGTTACTACCACCGTAAATTTCATCTGCTTTGTCTGTGGTCGTGATCTCTAATTGAGCTGATGCATTTGGCGTCTTAGTTCCAATACCAACCTGCGAACGGGCCGAGAAGGTAGCCAAAACAACAAATAAAGGGAGTAATCTATTTTTCATAACCTTTTAATTATTATGTGTTTAATTATTTTCTTAAGTCTTTAAAATTCAAACATCTAGATTTGAAGGTGCAAAGTTCTCTTGAAAATCAATTTATTTTTGCCCGTAAAAGTTTTTAAACTTATAGATTAAGGTATATATGAAAATAGAGAGTATTTTATAGGGAAGAATTCCTATATTTAAAAAGGCAGATACAAGTAATGGCGTTAGACAGAAACAAACTAAATACTTAATAAACAGCTAATTGATTTATAAAATTACAAAAAAAAAGAGAGAAAACTTACATTTTCTCTCTTACCGCTATTCTACTCTTTATACTCATATATAAAGAGTAAGTATCTATCTAAATTATGGCATTTTTTTTATGAATTGTAATTCTATTATTTAATTCCTTTTTTGAGGTTTTCAAAAGATTTATCCTCTGAAATTTTAATTTGATTTATAACTATTTGAGCTATTGTTTTGGCACCTACTAAAGAAAGATGTGTATCATCTGCCTTATCTTTATCATAATAGGCTTTTTCTCCTGCTTTAAAATGCAAATGCAGCTGTTTTGATTTTTCCGGGCCGTAAGATTGTTCTAATACTTCAGTATAATATTCTAAATCGATAAAAGGTACTTTGTATTCCTGCGCCACTAAACGGGTTTCTAAAGGATAATCGCCATGGGTAGGAACTAGTACTCCTTTTTCATTAAAGTTACGTCGGGCAATTGACGTTAACAAAATAGGGATTGCTCCTTTTTCCCTGCTTTCTTTTACAAAACGAATTAAGTTATATCTATATAACGTATGCGGGTTTGTATAACGGGTAGAATCTTCTATTTTTTCATCGTTATGCCCAAATTGTATAAAGACATAATCTCCTTTCTTTAGTTTTTTATAAATTGAATCCCAGCGTTTTTCGTTGATGAAACTTTTTGTGCTTCTTCCGTTTACAGCTTTGTTTACCACTACTATATCGTCTTTAAAAAAAGGCTGCAAAACCTGTGCCCAGCCATGCTCAGGGTTTCGTTCTGGGTCTTTTTTATTTGCCATTGTTGAGTCGCCTATAGTATATATAGTTGTTTTTTGTGCAAAACAAACTGAGGAAATTAGTAATAATATTAAGATGTGTTTTTTCATTTTTATTCTTTTATTTTTTATTACAATTGTCAGTCTGAGCGTAGTCGAAGACCTTTTACAGTACGAAAGTCCTTCGACTACGCTCAGGAAGACATGTCTTTACGGATGTTCTTTGCGTAGACGCACTGCTGTGCATCTCTACGGAAAATCTTTGCGTCTTTGCACCTTTGCACCTTTGTCCCTCAAAAAAGAACAAGATTAGTATTTACTTTTTACGCCTATCAACCCAAAGTAGACGCACTGCTGTGCGTCTCTACAGAAAACCTTTGTTCCTTTGAACCTCTGTAACTTTGCACCTAAAATAGACGCATGCTGTGCATCTCTACAAAAATCTTTGTTCCTCTGCGACTTTGTACCTCTGAACCTAAAAAATTATGGTTTCGAAACCGCCGTTGGCACAGTTGCTCTCTGTCCTATAAAAACGTCTGTCATCAAAACGTTGTCTGCATTTTCGTTTGAGAGGGCGTTTTTTGCTTCTTTAATTTCTATATTTTTTAATGAAATGTTTTTGATTTTTTTATCGGGGAAACCCTGAATTACAATTCCGGATTCTGATGCTTTATTGCATATAATATTTGAGAATGAAATGTTAGATATATCCGATTGATATCCTTTTCCTTCGCCATGATAATTGGCTGTAATATAAATACAATCTTCAACCTGATCTAATTGGATATTTCGAACAAAAATATTTTTGATAAAACCGCCTCTATCTGCATTTGTTTTTAGATAAATTCCTCTTTTTAAGTATCCGGTGGTTTTACAATTTTCTACAAAAATATTTTGGACTCCGGCCGACATTTCGCTGCCAATCACTACGCCGTGAAGCCCTTTAAAATTACAGTTTCTAATTATTATATTTTCGCTTGGCGTTGCCGTATTGGCCCTCCCTTCATGATCTCTGCCTGCTTTTATGGCAACGTTATCATCGCCATTATTAAAGGTTACATTTTCTATTAAAACATCTTTAGCATATTCAGTATCTATTCCGTCATTATTATGATTTAATGATTTATAGCTGATACCTCGAATGGTAATACTTTGCGATTTTAAAAGATGCAGACACCAAAACGGCGAATTTTCAATTCTCACATTTTCTACCAAAATATTTTTGCAATTCAAAAACTGAATCATCTGCGGACGCAGGAAATAACCTTCTCCAAATTTTCTGTCTTTCAACGGAATATTATTGTGGTTCATATCGCGGTTTAAATCTTTCCCTGAACCTTCTTTTGCTTTAAAGCTTTTCCATACTTTTCCTCCTTCTCCATCAATTGTTCCTTCTCCTGTTATGGCAATATTGACACATTCATTGGCATATATAAGCGGGCTGTAATTGTACAGCATGGTTCCTTCCCAGCTTGTTAAAACCATTGGAAGATAATCCTGCGGATTGTCACTAAATTTGATTTTTGCTCCTTTTTCTATTTTCAGGTTTACGTTGCTTACAAAATGAATTGGCCCGTTTATTTTGTAAATTCCTTTTGGGACAATAACAGTTCCGCCATTATTCTTTTTGCATAATGCCATCGCTTTATCAAAAACAGCTTTATTGTTTGTGATTGAATCTCCTTTTGCTCCTAATTTTAAGATATTTATCTGATAAGAAGGAAAAACAGGAAGCTGGATTCTGTTTATTATCGAATCGATTTTTGCTGTTGGAAAATCATTATTCTGGGCAAAAGTGGTGAAACTGATTAATAAGAGGATAAGATATTTCATTTTTTTTAAGGTTCTGAGGTTCTTAGATTTTAAGGTACAAAGGAGCAAAGGCTCAGAGGTTCAAAGGTTGGTTCTAATACTTAACATTTTCGTTCGTACGGACTTTGCTTCTTTGCTCCTTTGTACCTCTGAACCTTAATTAAAAATACCAATTCGGTACAGTATCTTTTAGAATATTTTCTATCGAATATTGATCTGCTTCTGATTTTGTGAGCTGATGTGACCATGTTACTCTTTTGGCTGGCTGAAATCCTTCTCCGTTGTTATTGTATTCGGCATAAAAGGCGTTTTTTTCTGCATCTGGTTTTGACCAGTTTTCCCAGCCTTCGGGTTTAATATGTTTTCCTAATTCGCAGTTTATGTAAACTGTTTTGGCATAAATACGCCATGGTCTTCCTAAATAAACGGCATTAGCAGAAGGTTCTGCTGTTAGTTTACAATTCTTAAAAACAAAACCGTATGCAGTACCTTGAGGAGTTGAAGCGGCTGTTACGTAGGAACTTTTAATACTGTGAATGACGCAGTTTTCGAACAATGCGGTTGCGCCTCCAAAAATAAAATCAGTTGTTCCCTCAATATAACAATCTTTAAAATATTGTTTGGCATTTTTTCCTGATAAATAAAGGGTGTCCTGATTTCCTAAAATAATACAGTTTGAAATTTTAGCCCGATTGCTTACGACTGATAGTGCAATCGCCTGACCTTTATCTCCGGAAGCATTTTGAATGGTTAAATTTGATGCCGAAAAATCGTCTCCTTCAACTAAAAGGGTTGAAGTATAAAAAGTGCTGTTGCGCCCTAAATTGATCTTCGAAAAATTGTCATCAAAAGTAATGATCGTGTTTTCTTTACTTTCACCCAATAAAATCAAATTGTTATTCCATTCCGGAATTCTAAGCTTTTCTTTATAGGTTCCGTTTTTTATAAAAATGGTCACTTTTTCATATGGAAAAGACGGACTTGCACAAATGGCATCTTGTATTTTTGTAAAGTCTCCGGAACCGTCCTGAGCAACAGTTAAAAAGTTAGCTTTTTTTTTCTCTGATGCTGTTTCCGAAACTTTTATTCCATTTTTAACTGCCCACGAATCGTATTTTTTCAAAACTTCTTTTGGTTCGTCTGTATACCAGGCATAACCATTTCTTCGTTCTGCGCCTATTTCATCTAATGCTTTCTTTTTAATTCCATCACGATCGCTAAAGAAAGGTTCGTTGTTGTCGAGCTCCATAAATCTTGCCCAGATTGGCGACGCATTTTGAACCGAAATCATCTTTTTGTCGATAATTTTTCCGGCATCATTTAAAACACGTTTCTCTTCCAGATTGGTAATTTTTGTTTTTTCAAACCAGATATTGGCACTTTTTACAGCAGTAATTATTTCTGAAGAAGGTTTTTGAATGGACATTAAAAGTAAAACAATTTTAGCCGATTCTTTTCCGCTAAGCGAAGGAAGTTCATACGCTCTGGCTTTTGCCGGAAGTAAAGTAACTTCATCATGCTGCGCACACCAAGCCGTTAAAACCCCGTTTTGTTTGTATTGTGTTTTTATAATACAGTCTATGCCTTTATTAAAAGCTGTTTTAGTTTTGGCCGCGATTTCTTTTGATGGTTTAATGCTGTAAAAATCAGTTTCTTCAGCAACTTCTTTCATCACATTTAAAATACGAACCATCGAATCGTCATTATATGTTATATGGGTGTAATATCCTTTTTTTAAGGGATAAAACTGAGGCCAGCCGCCGTTTGCATATTGTGCTTCCAGTAAATAATTTAAGCCTTTTAAAAAGGATTCTTTATAGCGTTCGTCTTTAACCTGCGCATACATTTTAGACATAAAAAGCATTTCCTGAGTAGTTGCTCCATTGTCTGTCGTGGTTTCTTTTGTGGTTTTCTTTATTTCAAGTAATTCTTTTTTCTGCGAAGAAGTCAGCTCATTCTGCATTTGAATGTTCTTTGGCCAGCCGCCAATACCTCTTTGATAAAGCAAAACATTTTCGGCAATCTTTTTTGCTTCTTCTGTTCCAAACCAGGACGCATCATTTTTACGAATAATATCCGGCCAGTTTTTATTTGTATTTTGAGCCTTAACTGCAAAACTAAAACCAACAATAAAAAGCAGTATTATTTTTTTTAACTGAATCATTTTATTTTCTTTTACGATAATTATCTGTATTTTTTTTTCACTTCAACGAAATCAAAAACTTAATTTTTACATTAAAAAAATTTAAAACTTAACGTTTTTGTAAGAAAAAACATTTAAACACTATTTTTAGCCGTTAATTTATATTCAAATGTATTGCGATATTAATTTTTTAAAATCTTTTATTATATCTCATTTATTGAGGTCATTTTTTCGCCTAAAAAATTATTTTTTTAGAATTTGATGCTTTTTCATTTTGTAATTCTAAACCAATCGACAGCAGTATTTCCTGAATCGTTTGTTATTTTTTCGCCTAAAGCAAAAAGTCCAATCTTGGCTCCAATCCATTTTCCTTCTTTCGAAATAAAGTCAGTTCCTATTGCCTGATAGTTTTTATCATCTAAACTGTAAAAGAAACTGCACACCCCGCCTTTCTTAATTTTAACCCTTAGATAAATAGTATTGTTAGAAATTAAAATAGGTTTTGTTTCTGTTTCTGAAACGGTTTTATTGAATGTTCCCGTTTTTTGATTTAAATATAATTTTCCTTCTACATTTTTAAAACACAAATAACTGTAATCTAATCCCATGATAATTAGTCCGGTCGATTCTCCATATAATCTTGTATTGAACGTTATTTTGGCTGTCGCCGAGAATTCTTCGGCAGGAAACTTTTGAAGCAGTAAATTTGGCGCATCAAATATCTTATTGTCTTTAATTGTTGTTACGCAAAACAAATTCAGATATCCCATACTGGTAGGAAATCCCCAATTGACTTGCGAATTGGCCTGCCACTGCCATTGCAAACCTAATTTTGGTTCATTAAATTCATCTGAAGTTACCGGATTTTCAATTGGATATTTTTTGCCAACATTTGGTTTTTTAAATGTTGCAACTGGTTCGCCTATTCCGTTTTTATCAAAATCCTGTCCCATAACCGGCCAGTCGTTTTCCCATTTCATAGGCTGTAAATGCACAATTCTTCCATAAGCGCCTTTATCCTGAAAATGAATAAACCAGTCTTCACCCGTTTGTGTCTGTACCCAAGCGCCCTGATGCGGACCGTTTATTTGGGTTGATCCCTGCTCTAAAACTTTTTTCTTTTCATAAGGCCCAAAAACATTTTTAGATCGTAAAATCGTCTGCCAGCCCGTAGGAACGCCGCCAGCAGGTGCAAAAATGTAATAGTAATTGTTTCGTTTGTAGAATTTTGGACCTTCAATTGTGCTTTCACTTTCATGTCCGTCAATCACCATAACCTCATCATTATTAGCAATTGTTCCTTCTGCATTCATCGTGCAGACTACCAATAAACTTTTAATCTGCGCGCGGCTTCCTGCAAAGGCATGTGCTAAATACACTTTTCCGTCATCATCCCAAAGCGGACTTGGATCAATCAACCCTTTTCCGGCTTTTACTAAAAGAGGTTCTGACCAAGGGCCTTCGGTTTTTTTAGCTTTTATCATGTAAATTCCGAAATCAGGATCTGGGTAATATATATAAAATTCGTTGTTATGATAGGTAATACTTGGCGCCCAAACTCCGTTTCCGTGCTGTACTTTATCATACGTTTCAAATGGCGGCTGTTTTGGCAGTGCATAACTTAAAATTTTCCAGTTTACCAAATCTTTAGAATGCAGAATCGGAAGCCCCGGAGTACAATTAAAAGACGATGCTGTCATATAAAAATCATCCCCAACCCTAACAACATCAGGATCTGAGTAATCAGCATGAATGATCGGATTGGTGTAAGTTCCGTCTCCATTATCCGGTGTCCAGACTTGTGCCGAATTTTTCTCAAAAGAAAAAACGGAAAGGAGAAGGAAAATGATTTTTATATTTTTCATTTTTATAATGATTAACTTTTTTAGTTAAACCCGACAGGTTTTAAAAACCTGTCGGGTTTCTATCTTGATTTGCAATTGGAGTTTCTTTGAGGAGTTTCTTTGCGATGCTTCGACTTCGCTCAGCAAGACAAAGCTGGGCGTCTTCACTATTTACTAATTACTATTCACTAATAACTCATAACTCACAATTAACAATTAATAATTAACTTCTATCTGTTTAACTCCAAAGCAGCCAAAATAAAAGGTCCGGTCGCTTTAGGATCATTATCTTTTTTCTTTTCGTTTACATAATATTCATAAGAACCATCACGATACGGGTTTCCTCCTAAACCTGCAACCTGACAGCAGTTTGTTAATGTGATACCGCCGTCTTCGTCTACTTTTTTAATTAAGATTTTAGTCAATCCGTCAAAAGCTTTATTGGCCAGTTTTTTATATTTTGCCGGTAAATATCCTTTGTTTGCTCCTTTTGCAAAAGCATAAGCAAACATTGCTGATCCCGAAGCTTCTAAATAATTTCCTTTTTCTCCGCCTTTATCTGTAACCTGATACCATAATCCAGATTTATCCTGATATTTAGCTAAAGCTGCAGAAACATTATTTAAATACTTTATTAACTCTGCTCTTTTTGGATGCTCTTTTGGCATATAATCCAGAACATCAACTAGAGCCATTACATACCATCCTAAAGCTCTGGACCAAAAGTTTGGAGAATTTCCTGTTTCTTTATTTGCCCAAGGCATTGCTTTGCTTTCGTCCCAGCCGTGGTATAATAATCCTGTTTTTGGATCGGTTGCATGAAGCTGAATCAACTCAAATTGTTTTGCGATATCGTCAAAACTTTTTCCGTTTTCAAATGTTGCTGTGTATTGTGCATAAAATGGTTCTCCCATATACAAACCGTCTAACCACATTTGGTTAGGATAAATTTGTTTGTGCCAAAATCCACCGCTTGCCGTACGAGGCTGTTCTGCTAGTTGCTTGCGAACTAACTGCATCGCTTTTAAATATTTATCCTGTTTTGATTCTGCATAAATATCAAAAAGTAAACGTCCGGGAACAACTAAATCGATATTGTATTTGTCAAATTCGTAGGTTTTAATGCTTCCGTCTTCCTGAACTAATTCATCTACATATCCTCTTATGTAAGCTTTGTAACGCGGATCTGGATTTTTCTTGTACAATTCTTCAATGGAATGTAAAACTAAGGCATGAACATAATCCCATTTTGGCTTTTTAGAATCGTCGAGCATATAACTTTCTGGGTGACGTTTCATTAAGGTTAAAGCCATTTTATCTGACCATTTCATGTCTTTAGAAATAATAATTTCTTTTTTTGCTGGTTCCTGCGAAATTGCGTTACAGCTTGTTAAAGCTATTGCGCAAACTAATAAAACTGACATAAAACTTTGTCTCCTAGTATTTTTCATTTCAAAATATATTTAAATTCTACTCTTTCTCTTTTATTTATTCAATTCGACTACACTTAATAAAAATGGTGCCAAAGCTGTCGAACTGTTATTTTTTGATTTACTCTTTGCATAATATTTATATGTTCATAAACTGATTCCAAACATTTATTTTTTGCCACAGATTAAATGGATTATTTGGATTATTCTATGCTTATTTTTAAACACATAGTCCCAATAGCTATCGGGATTGAACTTAATAAAAGGCGTTTCACTTGCATTAACAAACATAGTATGCTATGTGTAAGAAGCATGCTTCTTTTTATACTCTTTAAAACACAATAAAAACTATGTTTTCTATGTGTTAAATTATTCTCACGCAGATTTGCTTCGCCTGTTCACTATCGCTCGGGCAGCAGATCACGCAGATTTTTAATCTTTAATTTTTAATTTCAAAAATCTTTTTAATCCTTATAATCTGTGGCAAAAACAATCTACATCTTCCCTTTCTTATTCAAAACTTCTAATTGTGCATCTAAATATTTCACAAAATCTTCCTGCGATTTTATTCCGTTTTGTTCTTGTTCCCAAGCACCTAAAAGATAAAAAGAATTTGCTTTTGTTGTTGGTTTAAAAACTAATAAATAATCTAAATCTGTATCGGCGATATTTTCGATTGTGTTTACTTCATAAAAAATACCCAGTCCTAATTTGTCCGGAACCAAAGATTGTGTGCCATATGTTGCTATATAAGCCCATTTTTTGTTTTTGCTTTCTTTTTTAAGCAATTCTGTATTCTTTTGTTTTACAATTCCCGTACAGATTCCTTTAATTTCTTTAGATGCCTGAATCGTATGTTTTGTGTAAAGCTGATCTGGTTTTATGGCTAAAATTGAAGTAAAATCAATTTTATCAGAAGCTGTTTTCCATCCGTAATAATTCACTTTTACGCCCGATTCGTTATCTTTATTTACAACCGTTGCAATCGTAGAATCTACTTCGCGGAAATGTAGTTTTTCATTGTTTAAATAACGATCGATAGACCCAATTCCGATTGCTTTTCCGGCTTTTAGAATATCAGCTCCCCAATCGCTCATTTCATGATAGGAATCAAAATTATCCTGTCCGACTTTTGGTAAAATGATAGCCGGTGTTTTCTTTCCGAAAATATCAATTGCATTTCTCCAGTCTAAGTACAAACGGTAACCAATTCTGTTATTTTCCCAGCCCGGGCCTTCGTAACGAATATCAAAAGAATGATCTGTATGTTCCGGTGCCAGTTTTAGTCGGTCGACATTATTAAAAGTCGTTCCGCCAATGTATTTGCGTCCCTCCCAATGTCCGTCTGTTTTTGCTGAAATTTCAGCATACGTTTTAGCCGTTTTAATATCATATTTTTGAGCATTAACTGATGTAAAACCAATTAAGAATAAAGCTGCGGCTGTAATTTTTGTTTTCATTTTATGGTAAATTATTTGAATATCTTATTTAGAAATTGGACTGTGAAATTGGTTGTTTTATAAAACCAAGGTTCAAAAAACCAAAAAGAATGCGGTGAGTTTTCCAGTGTTTGAACTTCATTGTAAATTTTATACTGATTTAAAATCTTTATCATATCATCTCTCCCGGCATGAAACCTGGCAATACTGCTGTTTATAAACAATGTTGGCGGTGTCTTTTTATCAGTATGGCTTAAAGCCGAAGCATTTTTCCAATTCTCCTGTTTTTCTTCATATGAGCCTCCGAGCCAAAACGATGCCATTTCTCCTTCTGAAGATTCCGGATGCCTGAATGCCAAAACACCGTCTATATCAATAATTGCATTTACTTTTGAGGATGATTTACTTTGATTTGAAGCATCTTCAAAAGTTGGATTTTCATTTGTTGTACCAATCAAAGCTGCCATTTGCCCGCCCGAAGAACAGCCTAAAATTGCAATTTTGTCTGGATCTACTTTGAATTTCGCTGCATTATCTTTTATAAATTTAATTGCATTTTTTACATCATAAACTCCATATGGATATTTTGCTTCGAGTGATAATCTGTATTCTATTGTAAAACAGGAATAACCGTAAGAAGCAATTTCTTCTGCCAAAGCGTTCATCTGAGTTTTATTTCCAGATCTCCAGCCTCCGCCATGAATCATAATAACGGCAGGATTTTGCTTTTTTGTGTTGTAAACAAAAGCATCAAAATGTAAAGCTCTTTCGTTCTCTTTAAAGTAAATTATATCCTTATTTTGAATCAGATTTTTATGCTTTTCTATAACCGGAATTGTAATTGACGGATACTTTTTTATCAATTTAGCATACGTGCTTTTTACCGTGTACGACGTGTCGACAGGGTAAGTCTGCTGTGCGTTTATCGCACCCGAAAGCAAGAATAAAATCAATATTATTTTTCGCATTACAATCCTTTTACTTTTTAGTCAGAAAGGAGTTCGACACTTGGGTCAAACTCCTCTTTAACTTCTTCAAAAAAACAAATAGTCTCAAAAAACTAACAAATTACTAATAACCAGGATTCTGAGGAAAATCTTTATTTTGGTTTAAATCCAATGCCACTTGCGGAATTGGTCTTAAAATTTTAAGCTGTCCGCCAACACCAACAAAATTAGCAGCCTTAATTTTATAATTATGAGCCGATGCTCTTGCAACTAATGTTCCCGTACGTTTTAAATCAAACCAACGCTTATATTCTCCTAACAATTCTCTACCTCTTTCATCTAAAATATAATCGATGTTGAATTCTCCCACTGTCGCATTGGCAACTCCAGCTCTTCTTCTCACTTCGTTTAAACGGTCTAAACCTGTTCCCGGCTGTCCGGCTTTCAAATAGGCTTCGGCAGCAATTAAATACGTTTCTCCCAATCTTGAAACAATAATATCTCTTGTACTTACAGGCCCTGTACTTGAAGGCGTTGTAGGATCCGGATCATCAAACTTCTTAACCGGAATTGTATAACAGTCTAAATTTTTAATTAAAGTATGCGCCGCAGAATATTCACCCCAGGGATGGTACACAAACGTTGCCGATTTTCTAGCTGCATTTGCTGTTTCCCAAGCTGTTCTGTCTGCAGGTGTAAACCATTTTGGTTCGTAAAAATGTCTCACTTTTAATGAAGCCGGATTTGTGCTTCTGTAATATGGATAATACAACACATTTTTTGTAACCCCGTTTGTAGTTTCAGGTCCTTCTAAGATTTCGGTCATAAAAGTTCCTTCCCATCTTTTATCTCCTTTTTCATAAAGACCTAAAGCGTAATCAGTTGGACATAAATTATAACTTCTTAAAGGCGCACCCGTTTCTGCTCCGCCTAAATACGAACTGAAATAGTAAAACTGGTTATTACCCAATTTTGTTGGGTCTGTACTTGTTGAAGCTTTATCATATTGTACAGAGAAAATAGTTTCTGCATTTAAATCGTTTCCGGGTTTAAATAACTGATCGAAAGCAAGTGCCAAAGTTTGTCCGCCAATTGCTGCATCTGCGTAAGCTGCTGCTTTTGCAAAATCATCGGCTTTGCCAAAAGTTTCATATCCTCTCGTTAAATATACTTTTGCTAATAAATCATTTACCGCTCTTTTGTTTACTTTTCCGGTTGTGCTGTAAGAGTTTGTTCCTACGCTTGCCAAAGCTGTATCTAAATCTGAAATAATCTGTGTATATACTTCTTCTGCCGTATTTCTGTGAAAAGATAAAACCGGTGTTGTAATATTTTCATTTACAATTGGAACGCCACCATAAGTCTGAACCAACAAGAAATAAGCTTGTGCTCTCAAAAATTTAGCTTCGCCTACTAAAGTGTTCAAATTAGCCGTTTGCTCTGTTATTGCCGAATAATAAACCGCTTTATTTACAGATTGAATTAATTGATAACAAGGCGTATACAAATCTGCAACATTGTCTGAAGAAGGTATTAAAAGTGTATACTGACTTAAACCTGCAGGTTCCGGCGTTCTTCCTTCGGCATACATATCAGTCCCTGATTCAAATAACCAAGGGTTTCCTCCATAAATGCTTTTAAGCCATGCATAATTGGTATTAATCAATAACTGATATCCTGATGCGGTTTTATAAGTGGCATCGGCAGGAACATTCGAAAGACTTTCTTCTTCTATATAATTACTGCATGAATTTAAAACCATGGCAGCAATTCCTAATATTATTATTATTTTTTTCATTTGATATCTTTATTAAAATTTAACACTTAATCCTAATTGCGTTGTTACAGATGCCGGACGATTTACCCCAAAAGGAGAAGCGGCCCATTCTGGATCATATCCATCAAAATCTGTAAATACAAATGGATCTAAAACATTTACATAAATTCTCAAATTACTGATTTTAAGTCTTTTCAATAGTTCTGAATTTAATGTGTATCCTAAAGATATATTTTTGATTTTTACATAAGAAACATCTCTGTAGTACCCAAATAAAGAAGTCCAGTAAGCTCCTGCACCAGTTGCAACCGGCCCCGGTCTTGGATTTGTGTTATTGGCATTAGCCTGAATTCCGGCTCCGTTTGTTGGAATAAAATAATCCATTGCCAGTTTTTGACGTCCTCTGTCACTTACATCGGCAAAGTTTTGGTGAAAAGTACTTAAAACCGTTTGTCCCTGACTTGTCAAAACTGAAAAATTGAAATCAAAATTACCAACCGTCAGTTTAGAATATAAACTTCCCTGCCAATCCGGATTTGCGTTTCCAATAACCGTTCTGTCATCCTGATTAAATTTACCGTCGCCATTTAAATCTTTTGGCCTTGCCTGCCCCGGAGCTTGTCCGTAAGATGCTGCACGCGCTGCTTCGCTTTCCTGCCAAACACCATCGTAAACGTAGTTGTAATTAGGATTTAATTCTGAACCCAGAATTAATTTATTTCCAATATCACTAACCTTGTCCTGATTGTAAATTGACTCTAATTTGTTTACGTTTTTAGTGAATGTAAAAGTCGTTTCCCAATTTACATTTTCGCTTTTGATGTTTTTTGTGGTTAATAAAACCTCGATACCTTTATTGCTTACAGAACCAACGTTTGCAAAAGTATTTTTCCATCCGCTTTCTGCAGGCAATTGCTGTTTGTAGATTAATTTATCTGATAATCTGTCGTAAACGTCAACACTTCCTGAAATTCTGTTTTTTAAGAAACCGAAATCAAGACCTAAGTTTAGTTCTCGTGTTTTTTCCCAGGTTAAATCCTGATTTGCCAAGTTTTCTGACTGCCAGCCCGAAACTACATTGGCTCCGTTTGCATAAAAAGTCTGCTGATTTAATAAAGCCTGAGAAGTATAAGGCGCTACGTTGTCGTTTCCTGTATAACCTAAACTTGCACGAAGTTTTAAGTCTGAAATTACATTACTGTTTGCCAAGAAAGATTCCTTGCTGATTTTCCATCCTAAAGCTACAGAAGGGAAACTCTGCCATTTATTACCTTCTGATAAAACAGATGAACCGTCCCATCTTGAAGAAGCAGTCAATAAATATTTGTCTTTAAATGTATAGTTTAAACGAACGGCATAAGAGCTTAACGTATTTTTTTGATATCCAGAACTGATATTATAACTGGTTTGAACTCCAGATCCCATATTATTTGACCCCGTATTAAAAGGCTGATTATTAGAATATAAATACGAAGTTTCATCAACATTTGAATACAAACTCTGCAATAATAAAACGCTGAAATCATGAACTTCAGCAAAAGTATGTTTCAAGTCAACTTGATTGTCCCAAGTATAATTGAAATTGTTGAAGTTTTTTATTGATGCCGAATTTTTTCCGTTTAAGGTAACTCCGGCATTTGACTGTGCGCCATATGCAGCACTTGTAACGGTATTTTCTATTCCGGCAGAAAAAGTAGTTTTAAACGAAAGCCATTTTAAAGCTTGGTATTGAAAGAAAACATTTCCAACAGTCTGCCATGTTTTTTCTGTCTGAGATGAATTGGCAATTTCCATTAACGGGTTTACTGCACTGGTTTTATTAATTGCCCAAGAACCATCAGGATAAGTTAATTTTCCCGGAAGGAAAAATAAAGTTCCTACTCTTTCATTTCCATCAGCATCAACTGCCCACGGCGACATTAATGGGCTAAGTCTAAAAGCATCCTGCATTGCTAAATCACTTCCTAATTGTGTGTCAACACGAGCAATGGTAACGTTTGCACCAGTCGTAAATTTGTCGTTTATTTTATGATTTAATCCTAATTTGAAAGAGTATTTATCTGTTCCGTCATTATCGATAAGTCCTTCATCACTTTGAATCCCGAATCCTAAATTGTAGCTCAACCCAGAATCTGAACGGCCTGTAACATTTAAGTAATTGTTTTGTGTCATTCCCGTTTTTAGAACTGCATCTGCCCAGTCAAAATTGTAACCGCTGTTAGCTCTTTTAACTAATAACGGGCTTTGATTTCCTGCCAAAGCTGCAAGCTGCGCAGGCGTTTGAGTTGCCGGAGTTGCGCTCATGTAAGCAACCTGGTGAAATTTCCACCATTCTTCACCGCTCATCATTTTTGGTAATCTTGCCGCTGTTTTTGTTCCATAAGAAGAATCAAAAGTTACGTTGATTCCAGATTTTACGTTGGCACCGCTTTTTGTTGTAACAATAATAACACCGCTGGCTCCTCTTGAGCCATAAATTGCTGCTGATGAAGCATCTTTTAAAACGTCCATTCTCGCAATATCCTGCGGGTTTAAAAAGTCAATATTATCAACAGGAACTCCGTCTACAACATATAATGGAGATGAACCTACTAAAGAGTTATTTCCTCTAATAACCACTTTAAATCCGTCGCCCGAACGTCCTGAAGTTGACGAAATCGTAACTCCGGGCGTACTTCCCTGAATGGCTTCAAGTGCGCTTGTTGTATTTCGTTCGGTAATAGTTGCCGCGCTGATCGTGCTTACAGATCCTGTAAGGTCTGTTTTCTTTACAGAACCGTATCCCACAACTACAACTTCGTTTAATGAGTTTGATTGTTCTGCAAGACTTACATTAATTGTTGTTTTTCCGGCTGCGCTTACTTCCTGCGTTTGAAAACCTAAATAGCTTATTATTAAAACCGCTTTGCTATTGGTTACGTTTATTTTAAAACTTCCTTCAAAATCTGTCGAAGTTCCGTTTTTAGTTCCTTTTTCCTGAATGTTAACGCCCGGCAGCGATAATCCTGTTGCATCTGTAATTTTCCCTTCTATTGTTGTAGACTGTGCGTTTATGGTATTGCACAGGAGGAAATTCAGGAAAAATAAAAATACCAGATTGTATTTTGTTTTTTTCTTTAATGGTTGTTTAATTTTCATAAGTGGTTTAGTGGTTTGGTTAAATGTTATTGTTACTAGTTTTTATTTGTTTACTTTTTTTCCATTTATATAAGTATTTATAAAATTGATGTTCTTTACATTTTTTAATGAATAGACTGAGTCTGCTTTTTCGATTTTTACATTTTTAAGCGTAATGTTTTCTACCGGAGATTCTGCATAACCTTCTGCCAAAACACCGAATTTCCCGCCGTTTTTTACTGTGATATTTTCAAGGTTTATATTTCGTACTATTGGAATAAAATTTCCTGTTTGCGAGCCGTACACGTTATAAAACATGGTTACGAGTAAAACACATTCTTTTACGGTTCCTACTTCAAGGTTTCGAACAAAAACATTTTCAATTACGCCTCCTCTTTTTGAATTGGTTTTGATGCGAATGGCACGATCTAAGTTTGGACTGTCCATTACACAATTCTCAACAAAAACATTATTTACTCCGGCAGAAATTTCACTCCCAATTACAACCCCGCCATGACCGTCGATCATTTTACAATTTTGAACAATGATATTTTTACTCGGAATTGCTACTCTTCTTCCGTCGGCATCGCGCCCGGCTTTTATAGCGATGCAGTCGTCGCCCGTGTTGAAAGTGCAGTTTTTGATTATTACATTTTGAGAATATTCAGGATCGCAGCCGTCGTTGTTTGGTCCGTGGCTGTTTACCGTTACACCGTCAATAATAATGTTGTTGGTTTTTAGGGGATGCAGAATCCAAAAAGGAGAATTGATAACGGTTATGTCTTTTACCAAAACAGTATTGCATTCAAAAAACTCAATAAAGTTGGGACGGAGATATCTTCCGTCTCCAAAAATTCTTTCTGAAACGGGAATATTTTTCTCAGCCATATCAACTAAAACTTCCCGATTTGCTGGGTCATTTTGAGACGGAATTCCTTTTTTCCAGCCGTATCCTTTTCCGCCAGACCAAATCCACCAATTGGTGCTGTCTGCCTGACCGTTTAAAGTTCCTTTTCCGGTAACGGCAACATTGGTTTTGTTTTTAGCATAAATAAGCGGAGAATAGTTCATTACTTCTGTTCCTTCCCACGAAGTATGAGCAATAGGATAATCTTTTGGATTTAAGCTGAAAAGAATTTCTGCCTGATCTTCTAAATGCAGGTTTACATTGCTTTCTAAATGAATGGCTCCGGTTAGGTATTTCCCATTTGGAACAATCACTTTTCCACCGCCATTTTCTACGCAGGTTTTAATGGCTTTTTCGAAGGCCAAAGTGTTTAAAGTTTTGCCGTCTGCAACAGCTCCAAAATCGTTTATATTATAGGTTTTATCCTGAAATTTTGTTTGAGGAAGACTTTTTATGGTCAATTCGATGTTTTTCCACGGATTAGATTCAGAAACAGCTGCAACTTTTTTAGCACAGGATATAGTCAAAACAACCATTATGCTGGCAAAAACAATTGATTTATACGCTATAATCCTGTTTATAATCATTTTTGTGGAATTTTAGGTAAACATTGAAAAAACATGAATAATCATGTAATCGATTACACGAAAATAGAAAATATGTTCCATCCAACCAAATTTATTTAGAAATTTATTGTATTTTTAATTTTTATTAAGAATTATAATTACATTTAATGCAAAAATAATTGTAATTTATTATCATTGTAAAATAAAAAACGTTGTAGTAATTCATTATGGTAATCGATAACATTAAATATTTGGTTATCTAAAAAAAATGTATTTTTGTCTAAGAATTTAACTTGTAAAAACCCTTTTTAATGAGCGAAAAAGTAACCATTTATGATATTGCCGAAAAATTAAATATCACTGCAGCTACTGTTTCCAGAGCGTTGAATAACAACCCGAAGATTAAAGAAAGCACTCGTGAGTTGGTTATTAAAACCGCTGCCTCAATGAACTACAAGCAAAACAAACTTGCTTTAGCATTAAAAAGCGGCCGTAGTAACAATATTGGCGTGATTGTACCGCGTATAGACAGTAACTTTTTTGCCTCTGTGATCAGGGGAATCGAAGAAGAACTGCATCCTCATGGTTATCAGGTAATTATTTGCCAGACACATGAAAGCAAAAAGAGAGAAAACGAAAATTTATATACTTTAATTGATGCTCAGGTTGACGGAATTTTAATGTCTGTAACCGATGTAACTGACGAAAATGACGGCGCGTTTCAATATGTTCTTCAAAAGAATGTTCCGCTGATTTTCTTCGATAGAAGCAAACATATTGAAGGTGTAAGTTCTGTAACGATAAACGACTTTAGAGGTGGTTATTTAACGACCAAACATTTAATTAATGAGGGTTGCAGAAAAATTGCGCATTTCTCCGGAGATCAGTCGCTGGAAATCTTTAAAAACAGGTTTTTAGGCTACAAACAAGCTTTATTAGATCACGGAATTGATTTTAAAGAAGAATATGTTATTTATACAAAAAGTGCGGTTGAAGCCGGAAAAGAAGCCGTTGATAAACTGTTGCAGTTAGAAACGCCGCCGGATGCTATATTTTCTGCAAGTGATTTTGCTGCATTAGGCGCAATTCAGGAATTAAAAGAAAGAAACATCAGTATCCCGAAAGAGTTTTGTGTGGCTGGTTTCAGTAATGAACCTTTTACTAAATTCATGGAATTATCAATTACTTCTGTAGATCAGTCGCCGCTTGAAATGGGAAAAATGGCAGCGCGCGTTTTCTTAGAGCAGGTTGATAAAACAGAAACCATCAAAATCGAAAAAAAGGTAGTTCTCGCACCAGAATTACACATCCGTAAATCTTCGTCAAGAAGCACCTTTTAGTTTTTTTTAACCATATAAGTATATAAGTATAAGTAAATTTAAGTTTGCTTAAAACAATAAAAAAGCAGCTCTTATGGAGTTGCTTTTTTTACTCAAAGTATAATCTAAAATGAACTTATATAACTTATATGGTTTAAAAATAAAAAAGACGCACTGCTGTGCGTCTCTACATATAAACGTTTGTCACTTTGTATTTTTGTACCTTTGTAACTAAAAGCTAAAGCGATACTCCTCTTTTCCAAGGGATGAAATCGTTTTGGTTTAATAACGCTGCTTTGGTTTTGATTGTTCCGCTGGCAACATCTATAATAAACTCTAACATTTCATCTGCCATTTCATCAATTGATTTTTCTCCGGTGATGATTCCTCCGGTGTCAATATCGATAATGTCAGACATTTTGTTTGCTAACTGCGTGTTTGAAGAGATTTTTACAACCGGAGCAATTGGATTTCCTGTTGGTGTTCCTAAACCTGTTGTAAACAATACCATGTTTGCTCCAGAACCCACCATTGCTGTTGTACACTCTACGTCGTTTCCTGGCGTACAAAGCAAAGTTAAACCTGGTTTAGTGATATATTCTCCGTAATCAAAAACTCCTGTAATAGGTGAAGTTCCACCTTTTTTAGCCGCTCCTGCAGATTTCATGGCATCAGTAATTAAACCGTCTTTGATGTTACCCGGAGACGGGTTCATATCAAATCCTGAACCAGCATCTACAACCGTTTTTTCGTACCATTGCATTAAGTCTAAGAAACGTTTTCCACCTTCGTCTTCAACACATCTGTTTACTAATTCCTGCTCCACTCCGCATAATTCAGGGAATTCAGAAAGAATGGTAGTTCCGCCTAAAGCAGCCAGTAAATCTGAAGTCACACCTAAAGTTGGGTTTGCAGAAATTCCAGAGAATCCGTCAGACCCGCCGCACTCTAAACCAATTCTTAGTTTAGATAATGGAGCTGGTTCTCTTTTTATTTCGTTTGCTTTTTTAATCGCTTCAAAAGTATCTTTTACCACACTGCTTAACATCGTTTCAATAGTTCCGATAGCTTGCTGATCGTAAATTAAAACAGGCTTTTTACTATTTGGATTTATAGCATCAAGAGCGTCTTTGAAAATCTGAATTTGAAGGTTTTGACATCCTAAACTTAAAACAGTTGCTCCGGCAACGTTTGGATTGTTTACATAACCTGCCAAAAGTTTAGCCAGACTATGAGAATCCTGACGAATTCCGCCGCAGCCGCCTTGGTGCGTGATGAATTTTACTTCGATATTGTTGAATAAGTTAGCATCATTTGAAGCTTCCTGATTTCCGGCACCGCCAGTTTCAGATTTTACTAAAGATCGTAACAATAATTGATAATCGTTTTCTTTAGGTTTCATTAATTCTTTCTCAAAAATATCTTTTAAGATTTCGATATTTCTGTTTTCACAAAATACTAACGGAAAAAACAACCAAACATTTTCAGTTCCAACTTGTCCGTCTTCTCTGTGATAACCCTGCCATGTTCTGTCTTTCCATTTGTCAATATTTGGAGCATTCCAGCCTATCGTTTCTGTTTTACCAGTAACTTTATCACTTTCGTGTTTCACATTTTCAGTAGAAAGCAATCCTCCTCTTTCGATTCTTGCACTTGCTTTCCCTACTAAAACTCCATACATAATGATTCTGTCCCCTACATTAAAAGGAACCATTGCAATCTTATGTTTCATTTTTACATCTGTCTCAACCGTAACTGATTCTCCTTCAAAATCAATTACTTCACCAGCTGTAAGATTCACCAAAGCAACCGCAACATTGTCGGTTGGGTGAACTTTTATTAATTTTTTCTGCACTGCCATAATCCTTATTCTTTTTGCTTTTTGTTTTTTTTATTTTTTATTTTATTCTTTCCTGAAACCTGGTAAACCCAGCTTCAATTCCATTTGCATCAATTTCTTCTAAAGCAACTGTAATCGCTTTTGTTAATCCAGGAATTTCTGTTAAGTCTTCATCCCAAAAACTTTTGTTTTGCAAAGTCAATCTCGCTATTTTTTCATAATCATCTGATTTCCATAAACCGTCAAAAAACGAAACGATATCTTCACTGTCATTTACCGGTAAATTTTGACCGTTCCAAGTTCCTTTGTAGAAACGTATTAAAGCCGCAAATGCAAAAGTTAAATGAACCGGAAGTGTTTTGTGAATATCTGCATATCCTGTTAAACTTGGCAACACACGAACTTTAAATTTTGAAATTGAATTTAAAGCGATTGAAGATAATAAATGTTTGATAAACGGATTTCTAAAACGGTCTAAAATTTCTTCAGAGAAACTTGCCAGTTCTTGTTTATCCATGTTTAATGTTTCATTAATCTCTTCAAAAACAGCTTTGTTAATGAATTTTCCTGTAAAAACATTATCAACTGTTTCTTTTACGGTTTCATTTCCGTAAAGTAACGAAAAAGGAACCATAGCTGTATGCGCTCCATTTAAAATTCTCACCTTACGTGTTCTGTAAGGCTGCATATCTTCAACAATTTTTACATCAAGATCTGTTTTTTCAAACGGAAGTTTTGCTTTCAATTCATCATCTCCTTCAATAACCCATAAAAAGAAACTTTCTGCACTTACAATTAAATCGTCTTTGTACTCTAACTGACTGTTGTATTCTTCGATTTGATCCTTCGGATATCCCGGAACAATTCTGTCAACTAATGTATTGTGGAATGAACAGTTGTTTAAAAGCCATGAAACAAATTCCTGGCCTAATTTCCAGTCTGTACAATATTTCAAAATAACTTCTTTTAAAGTATCTGAATTATAATTGATTAACTCACAAGGAATGATTGTTAATCCTTTATCAGCGGCACCATTAAAATGTTTAAATCTCTCATGCAAAAGTACGGTTAATTTTGCAGGAAAAGATACAGGAGGCTGCATTGTAGGCAAGTCTGAAGCGATGTATTCGATTCCGGCTTCAGTTGTGTTTGATATAATAAAAGCCAGTTCCTCTTCTTTGGCTAAAGCCAAATATTCATTGAAAGAAGCATAAGGATCAACTGCTTTTACAATATTAGTTATTAATTCTTTTTCCTGAATTTCCTCGCCTTTTTTTACACCTTTCATAAACAAAGTGTATAAACCATCTTGTGCATTGATCATATTCACCAACCCTTTATCAATAGGCTGAACAACAGCGATTCCGGCATTAAAACCAGCATTTTGGTTTAATTTCTGAATAGCATATTCTACAAAAGCTCTTAAGAAATTACCTTCTCCAAATTGAACTATTTTAATAGGAAGTCTGTTTGAAAACTCTGAATTTGATCTGTTAATTTTTTCCATTTTAATTTTTGCTTTAAAGTGTTTTAAATAACCACTTAATACCTTATTGACATTTTAATACATTGTAAATGAAACATTACACTCGTAATTAAAATAGATCTTGCTGTGAGGAGTGACAAGATTTATTTTTCAAGCGTAATGCTCAATTACAATCTCTAAAATCTAAAAAAAACGCATAAATAAGGATTGGCATGATTACTCCTTATTTATTTTCTAATATCTTTTATAATGTCAAGAACTTGTTTAACCTTAGTAGTTAAACCATCGAAATCTTTATTATCTAATATATCTTTTGAGATCAATTGTGATCCTAAACCAACGCAAGTTGCTCCTGCATTCAACCATGAACTCAAGCTTTCAACTGTTGGATAAACACCTCCTGTAGGCATAATGCTTGTCCACGGAGATGGCCCTTTTATGGCTTTGATAAATTCCGGACCGTAAGTATCTGCCGGAAATAATTTTACAATTTCACAGCCTAATTCTTCTGCTCTTGCAATTTCAGTAAGTGTGCCGCAGCCTGGCGACCAAAGTACTTTCCTGCGATTACAAGCAATTGCAATATCTTCTCTAAATACCGGAGTTACGATAAAATTTGCCCCTAAACTCATATATAATGAAGCCGCAGCGGCATCTGTAATAGAACCAACACCCAAAATCATTCCCGGTAATTCTGCTAAAGCATATTTGTTTAAAGCTCCAAAAACTTCATGTGCAAAGTCGCCTCTGCTCGTAAATTCCATTAATCTGGAACCTCCGTCGTAACAAGCTTTTAAAACTTTTTTACTTAATTCAATATCCGAATGAAAAAACAACGGCACCATTCCGTTATCCTTCATTGTCTGCGCAACCTCTATTCTTGAATATTTTGCCATATCTCTAATTAATTATCTTGATACTAATGCAGAACCATCACCATCAATCATATTTTCAACTTCTTTTAAAGTAACCAAATTGTAATCGCCGGCAATTGTGTGTTTTAAACAGCAAGCTGCCACTGCAAAATCTAAAGCTCTCTGGTTATTATTTTGATATTCTAACAATCCGTAAATCAATCCTCCCATAAAAGCGTCACCGCTTCCTACTCGGTCTACAACTGGTGTAACTTCTTTTACAGCTGCCTGATAAATTGTTTTTCCGTCAAATAAAATACCGCCAATTCTTTGGTGTGATGCACTTACAGAATAACGAAGCGTTGTTGCTGCAATTTTTAAATTCGGAATTAACTCAAATAATTTTGAGTATAAAACCTGAAGTGATTCCTGATCCTGATAATTAGGGTTTTCTTTTGGAATTCCTAACATAAAATAAGCAGTATCAATATCACCTAAAACAACATTACAGTATTGCAGCATTTCCGGCATTACTTCGCTTGGCGTTTTGCCATACTGCCACAATTTTGATCTATAGTTTAAGTCGCAGGAAATTTTGATTCCCAATTTATGAGCCGCTTTAATAGCTTCTAAACAAGCTTCTGCTGCAGTTTGAGAAATTGCCGGAGTTATACCGCTCCAATGGAACCATTCTGCACCTTCTAAAACTTTTTCCCAGTTTATCTGGCCTTTTTCGATAGTGGCCATTGCACTGTGCGCACGATCGTAAACTACGTTACTGCCGCGTGTTCCTGCTCCGGTTTCCAGAAAATAGATTCCTAAACGATCTCCTCCATAAACAATGCTTTTGGTCTCGACATTCATTTTTCGCATTTCTTTTAATGCCGATGTACCAATTTCATTTTCAGGTAATCTTGTAACAAATTCGGCATTTACACCATAATTAGCTAAAGAAACACACACATTAAATTCTCCGCCTCCGTACGTAGCACCAAATGCTGTAGATTGCGAAAAACGTAAATGTCTTTCTGTCGATAAACGCAGCATGATTTCTCCAAATGCAACTACTCTACTCATATTATATTTTTTTACCTGTATTTCTTTTTTACCATTAAGATATTAAGAAAGTTAAGTTTTACTCTTTTCTTTTATATTTCAAACCATATAAGATATTAAAGGAAAATTAAGTTTGATAAAACTCATTTTTAATTCTTTACTTTCTTTAAAAATACTAAGCCTTACACTTAATTTTCTTAATATCTTAATGGTAAAACTTTAATTTAGAATTTGAAATATTCTTTTGCGTTGTTGTATGAAATATCGGCAACTAATTTTCCAATCCATTCCATATCGTTTGGAAGTTCTCCGCGTTTGATTTCATCTCCTAAAAGATTACATAAAATACGTCTGAAATATTCGTGTCTTGGGAACGATAAGAAACTTCTTGAATCTGTCAGCATTCCAACGAAACAACTGATTAATCCCATATTTGAAAGCGCATTTAACTGCTTTGTCATTCCGTCTTTTTGATCTAAAAACCACCATCCTGAACCAAATTGTACTTTTCCGCGAACGCTTCCGTCGTTGAAATTTCCAATCATCGTTGCCATAACTTCGTTATCAGCCGGGTTTAGGTTATAGATAATTGTTTTAGTCAATTTATCTTTACTGTCTAAAGCATTTAAAAAGCTTGATAATTTTTGTGCCTGCGGATAATCTCCAATAGAATCCCATCCTGTATCTGGACCTAAAATCCTGTGCATACGTGCATTGTTGTTACGCAAAGCACCTAAATGAAACTGCTGTACCCATCCAAATTCATGGTAAGTTTCAGATAAAAACAATAAAACAGCGCTTTGGAATTTTAAAGCTTCTTCTGAAGATAGAATTCTGTTTTCTCTTTTCTTTTTGAAAATAGTATTAATCTCAGATTCTGTAAATTGTTCAAAATAAATCTGATCTAAACCGTGGTCACTTAATTTACAGCCATTGGCATTAAAAAATTCAATTCTTTTTCTTAATGCCGAAAGTAAATCAGCATAAGTATTAATTGCAACTCCGGACACATCCCCTAATGTGTCCAGATATGCATTATAACCATCATTAGCAATTAAGATGGCTTTATCGGGTCTGAAAGCCGTACTCATTTTAGTTCCAATTGGATTTTTTGCCAGTTTTTGGTGAAACTCTAAACTGTCAATCGGATCTTCGGTAGTACAAACTAATTCAGCGTTTACTTTTTTAAGAAGGTTTTGTGTGCTGTAAGCCTGAGAATTTATTTTTTCAGTTGTTTCGATATAAATTTTCTCCGCATTTTTTTCATTCAGCAAATCATAAATATCAAAATAGCGCGCTAATTCTAAATGTGTCCAGTGGTACAAAGGATTACGCATGGTGTACGGAACTGTTTTTGCCCAGTTTAAGAACTTGTCTTTATCTGAACCATTTCCTGTTACAAACTGCTCGTTGATCCCTAATGTACGCATGGCACGCCATTTATAGTGATCTCCATTAATCCATACATTTGTAATGTTATCAAAAATCTTGTCTTCGGCAATAAACTGCGGATTTAGGTGATTATGATAATCAATAATTGGCTGGTTTTTAGAGTAATTGTGATACAACTCTTCAGCGTATTTATTTTCTAACAGAAAATTATCGTGTATGAATGTCTGATTCGCGCTCATGTCTTTTAAAATATATTTTGAGAATTATTCTTCGTTTGAAGGTTTTCCTATTGTTGCCAGGATTCCGCCGTCAACATATAAAATGTGACCGTTAACAAAATCACTCGCTTTTGAGGATAAAAATATCGCTGCTCCGGCTAAATCACCTGGATCTCCCCATTTTGCAGCAGGCGTTCTGCTAATAATGAAATCGTTAAACGGATGTCCGTCAACTCTAATAGGTTTTGTTTGTTCTGTAGCAAAATATCCCGGTCCGATTCCGTTGATCTGAACATTGTATTTTGCCCATTCTGTTGCCATGTTTTTAGTCAGCATTTTTAAACCGCCTTTTGCAGCAGCGTACGCCGAAACTGTATTACGACCCAATTCACTCATCATAGAACAAATGTTGATGATTTTTCCTTGTCTTCTTTCAATCATTCCTTTGGCAACGTGCTTAGAAACAATAAACGGACTCACTAAATCAATATCGATTACTTCTCTAAAATCAGCAACTTCCATATCGATTAATGGAATTCTTTTGATAATTCCTGCGTTGTTAATCAAAATATCGATTGGTCCAACTTCACTTTCAATTTTTGCAACAGCAGCTTTTACTTCCTGCTCTTCGGTTACATTAAATTTGTAACCAACCGCATTGATTCCTTCGCTTTTAAGTGCAGCTACAGCATCGTCAATTTTTTGTTGGGATGAATTTCCGTTTACCACAATCGTTGCTCCGGCTTCTCCAAGTCCTTTTGCCATTGCCATTCCCAGTCCGTGCGTACTTCCTGTAATAAGGGCAACTTTTCCTTTTATGTCAAATAAGTTTGTCATTTTCTTATCTTAAATCAGTGATTTTACAAACATCCATATCTCCGTAATCTAAATTCTCTCCAGCCATTCCCCAGATAAAAGTATAGTTGCTGGTTCCTGATCCTGAGTGAATTGACCAAGGCGGAGAAATTACTGCCTGATGATTGTTCATCCAGATATGTCTTGTTTCCTGCGGCTGTCCCATAAAATGACAAACAGCTTGATTTTCAGGAATATCTAAATAAAAATAAACTTCCATTCTACGATCGTGAACGTGCGCCGGCATTGTATTCCAAACACTTCCCGGTCTTAATTCCGTCATTCCCATTTGTAATTGACAGGTTGTTACAACACTTCCAATAATCATTTGGTTTACCGTACGGTGATTCGCCGTTTCCATCGTTCCCAATTCTAATTTATTTGCTTCTGCCAAGCTTACTTTTACCGTTGGGTAAGTCGTGTGAGCCGGTGCAGAGTTGATATAAAATTTAGCCGGATTCTTGCTGTCAATACTTTTGAAGATTACTTCTTTATTCCCGCTTCCAATGTATAAAGCATCTTTAAAACCAAGTTCATAAGATGTTCCTTCCACTACTACAGAACCGCTTCCTCCAACATTAATAATTCCTATTTCTCTTCTTTCTAAAAAGTACGGCGCTTTAAGCGGATCGATTGTTTCCAGCGCTAAATCACCTTTTGCAGGAACTGCAGAACCTGCAATGTATCTGTCATAATGCGAATAAACCAATACAACTTCATCTTCCTGCATTAAGTCATCAATTAAGAATTCTTCTCTCAATTGCTGTGTGTCGTATTTTTTAACTGCTTCTGGGCTTGACGCGTATCTTGAGCTATATTTTGTCATAATTTTATTTTAATGTAATCGATTGCACAAATTTAATTTTTTATATTGAAAAAAGCATAATTCAAACTAAAAAATATTTCAATACTAAATTACAGATTTGTAATTGGACTATACTTTGGAACTAATGATTTCATTACTAACCAGCCTGCCAAATAACAAACAGCACAGATTGAAAAAATAATCATATATCCTGTATTTATTCCGTTTACCACATTTTCACCCGCAGTTGTAAGCGACTTTAAAAAATCTTCTAAATTCCCTACTCCTCTTTGAGACAGAAAAGCCTTTTCTGTTACTGCATTTTGAAGTTGTGGATATTTTTCTAATAATGGCTGACCATTTACAGTACTCCAATTTCTTTGTGTAAAATCAAATAATACTCCAGAGCCTTTGTTTATTAGTGTCGAACCAATTCCTCCAGCTAATCCTCCAATGCCTGTAATTGTTGCGATTGCTTTTTTTGGAAACATATCTCCAACTGTAGTAAAAATATTTGCTGACCAAGACTGATGCGCTGCACCTGCAATTCCGATAATGATAACCGGTACCCAATAACTAATATATCCTAAAGGCTGAGCAGCTAAAGCTAATAAAGGGAAAAAGGCGAAAATAAGCATTGCTCTCATCCTCCCTTCATACGGATTCATGCCTTTTTTTTCTACAAAATAAGTAGGCAGCCACCCTCCAATAATTGACAACAATGTAATAGCGTAAAGAACAAACAATGGCCAAGCTGCCTGAGCTGAATCCATTCCGTAAACCGAACTTAAATAAGCCGGAGTCCAGAATAAAAAGAACCACCAAACACCATCAGTCATAAATTTACCAAATGCAAAAGCCCATGTCTGTTTATATTTAAAGCATTCTTTAAAAGATACTTTTGAAGAAGTTTCTGGAACAAAACCTTCTAATTTACTTTCTGCAATATCATCTTGCTGAATATAAGCCAATTCCTCAGCAGATACATTTTTATGCTTTTCTGGTTTATCATACATAAATATCCAGAATCCCATCCAGATAAATCCTAAAGCTCCAATGATAATAAAAGCCATTTCCCAACCAAAAGCTTTAGCTATAAAAGGAATTGTAACTGGCGCCGCCAAAGCTCCAACTGTAGCGCCGGCATTAAAAATACTTGTTGCAAAAGCCCTGTCTTTTTTAGGAAAATATTCTGCCGTAGTTTTAATAGCAGCGGGAAAGTTTCCTGCTTCTCCAACAGCCAGAACAAAACGTGCAAAAATAAACAAAGTAACACTTACATTAATTACCAAGGCAGTATCCTGAACGGAGCTTATTATTTCTTTTGACCCATGAAAGCCTACGAACCAATCTCCAGTAATTATTCCAGAAGTAGCAATACCACAAAAAGCATGAAGACAAGCTCCTATAGACCAAATTCCAATTGCCCATAGAAATCCTTTTTTTGTATCTAACCAATCTACAAAGCGACCAGCAAATAATAATGAAACAGCATAAAATATCGAAAACAAGGCAGTTATATCTCCATAATCACTATTTGTCCAGTGAAATTCTGGAGCAATAGAATCTTTCCAAGTCAACGAAAGAACTTGTCTGTCAAGGTAATTAATTGTGGTTGCAAAAAACAAAAGCGCACATATACTCCAACGATATTTTCCTGCGGATTTAATACTTTGATTTACTGTAACAGCATCGGTTTGACTCATGATAGTGGTTATTATAGTTAGATTATTTAATTTTAAGATCTGTATACAAATGCATAATTTAAACACATTAGGATCAAGAGATTAAAATTATAGGATTGCAATAATGTAATCGATTGCACAAATATAGTTTTTAATCTTTATATTCCAAATAAATTATATATAAAATTATTTTAAGTATCAAATTTAAGACATTGCGTAAAAAAAAGAACTCAAAATTACACATTAACCAATATATTTGTTAAAAGTCAACAGGTCAAAATCATCCGTATTTAGGGGTAAAATTGTCCTGTAATTTAATCTCTGTGAAATTGTTTTTATTTACCTTTCATTTATTCAAATTCAAATTTATAAATCAGCTCGATCAAACAAGTAAACAATTGTAAAACAACTAATTAAATTTAACATTGAAAAATTCAAAAAAACAATATTTTAGAAAAACGGTATTTAGTTTTATCCTTTTTACAGGAGTATTATTGAATATAAAGGCGCAAAATCAGTTAATTCCGCTTTGGAATAAAATTCCGGATGAAATTAAAGCGGCAGATTATAAAGAAAAAGAAGTTATAACTGATGGAAAAGTTCAAAGTACCAGTTTAGTTACAATTCCCACTTTAACGGCATTTTTTCCGAATGTAACAAAACCAAATCAGACTGCTGTAATTATTCTTCCCGGCGGGGGATATCAGCATTTGGCTATTGATAAAGAAGGAACAAAAGTGGCGCAATGGTTTAATAGTTTAGGAATTCCTGCTTTTGTATTGAAATACCGACTTCCGAGTGATTTAATAATGAAAAACAAAAATATCGGTCCACTGCAAGACGCACAGGAAGCAATTCGCTACGTAAGACAAAATGCAGCAAAATGGAACATTGATCCTAATAAAATTGGAATTTTAGGTTTCTCTGCCGGCGGACATCTGGCTGCTACTCTATCTACTCATTATGACGATAAAGTTTATGAATCTACTTATAAAGTAAGTGCACGTCCTGATTTTTCTCTTTTAATTTATCCTGTAATTTCAATGCAAAATGATATTACACACAAGGGTTCACAGATTAATTTACTTGGAAACAATCCTTCACAAGATTTAATAGACTCATTTTCAAACGAAAAGAAAGTTACCGCAAAAACACCCCCTGCTTTTTTAATTCATGCTACAGATGATACGGTTGTTTTACCAGAAAACAGTATCGATTATTATTTAGCCTTGAAAAAAAATGGAGTTACAGCGGAGTTACATTTATATGAAAAAGGCGGTCACGGTTTTGGTTTAGGCGTAAACGACACCAGCAAATATTGGACAAGAGATTGCGAAGAATGGCTAAAAGCAAACGGCTATAACTAAAATCAAAAAAGTAGTAAACAAAAAAAAAGGCTTTTAGAAGAGGCCAACCAATTAACCGAATCTAAAAGCCCATAAAAAATAGACATCTGTTGTATTATTTGCAAATTTCTACAAGTTACCCATGATAAAGTGAATATGTCAAATTTTTAAAAAATTAAAAAAATTGTTTCTCCAAAAACAGTTAAACCATTAAGATCTTTAGTAATAATCTAAAAAGGTAGTAAATCATATCTTGATCTCAACAAGACAAATCTAATACAGCCTTTTGAGATCCCATTACGGGTTTCCCGTATATTTTTTTTAAAAGTTGCTAAGGTTCTAAGATTCTGAGGTTCTAAGTTTTTTTATGCTTAGAACCTTTCTTATTCTAGGTTAAGTTGAAACCGTAATCAAACAAATAAATTTGCATAGTAAATTACAAGTTCTGTCAAAACTGAAACCAAATAGAAAAGAGAAAATCTTTCTTGTTCTAGATTAAGTTGAGAAAAAAACGAAACCAATAAATTTGCATAGTAAATTACACGTTCTGTCAAAAACTGAAACCAAATAGAAAAAGAAAAATCTTAGAATCTCAGTATCTTAGAACCTTAGTAACTTCTTGTCTTAGATTAAGTGGAAGCAAAAACAAAACAAATAAATTTGCATAGTAAATTACACGTTCTGTCAAAAACTGAAACCAAATAGAAAAAGAAAAATCTTAGAATCTCAGTATCTTAGAACCTTAGTAACTTCTTGTCCTAGATTAAGTGGAAGCAAAAACAAAACAAATAAATTTGCATAGTAAATTACACGTTCTGTCAAAAACTGAAACCAAATAGAAAAAGAAAAATCTTAGAATCTCAGTATCTTAGAACCTTAGTAACTTCTTGTCCTAGATTAAGTGGAAGCAAAAACAAAACAAATAAATTTGCATAGTAAATTAAACGTTCTGTCAAAAACTGAAACCAAATGGAAAAAGAAAAATCTTAGAATCTCAGCATCTTAGAACCTTAGTAACTTCTTGTCCTAGATTAAGTGGAAGTAAAAACAAAACAAATAAATTTGTAAAGTAAATTAGAAGTTCTGTCAAAACTAATTTCAAAGTAAAATACTTAGAACCTTAGCCACTCAGAACCTCAGAACCTTAAAAAAAATGAAAACTCTTGAATTCTTATTACTCGGAAAAAACGAAGCGATATTGGCCATTTTACTTCGCCTTGTAAACGCATATGAAGATTGGAACGCAGTTTCTTTCAACAATGAAAAAGAAGCTCAGGAATATTTTCAGAATCACAAAATCGATGTTGTTCTTTTGAGTTCCGGAATCGAAGATCATGTCGAAAAAGAGTTTACTTCATTTTGCTTAAAACAGCAGCCGGAAGTTGAAGTAATTGAACATTTTGGCGGAGGAAGCGGATTATTAAAATCAGAAATTCTCCACCGATTATATCTAAAAGGAAAAATTTAGGTACCAGTATTTTTCTCTTTTAAAATTCATTAAAAGCTTTACGATAATACATTAACGAATATCCAATTTTTATTGACGATATATCGCTAGGATCTCTATTGCCTTTTCTGAAAATCCTTTTAAAATCAACACATTACAAACAAGGCATTTTATTTGAATGCAAAACATTGAAAATCAAATACAAAATATTTTTTAAACCTTTTAATTAACAACAAAATCACATTATCATGAAAAAATTAATCCTTACCGCAGCTTTATTATTTGTAACATTTATTGGATTCGCTCAAAAACCAAGTCCGGCATTGTTAGACCCTACAAATCATACATTAGTCCTAATCGATTACGAAAGCCAAATGGCATTTGCAGTAAGCAACATTCCAATCGATCAGCTTAGAAACAACACCGCTCTTGTAGCCGGAGCATCAAAAATATTCAAAGTCCCAACTATTGTAACAACGGTTGCCGAAAAATCATTCAGCGGACCTGTTTTTAGAGAAATTGAAGAATTCTATCCTCAAAAAACTTCAAACTATATCGATCGTACTACAATGAATACTTGGGAAGACGCACCGGCACGAAAAGCAATTATTGCAACTGGTAAAAAGAAAATCGTTTTTGGCGGTTTATGGACAAGCGTTTGTATTGTTGGGCCAGTTTTATCAGCAATCAACGAAGGTTATGATGTTTACGTAATTACAGATGCAAGCGGAGACGTTTCTAAAGAAGCACACGAAATGGCTGTAACTCGTATGGTACAAGCTGGCGCACATCCTGTAACTTCATTGCAATATTTATTAGAATTACAACGCGACTGGGCTCGTCAGGAAACTTATGTACCAGTAACAGATTTAGTTAAAAAATACGGTGGTGCTTATGGTGTAGGTGTTCAATATGCTCATGAAATGTTGAAACATTAATTAGAACACGGATGAAACGGATTCGCTCCGCGAAAACGCGGATAAAAACGGATTTTTAATCATCTGTTATCAATAAAAAATCTGTGTAAATCCGCGTCTTTGCAAAGCAAATCAGTAAAATCTGCGGCCATTTCCCACTAAAATACTTTCAGCAAATGTTGAAACACTAAATTTAATTGAAACACAGATGAAACGGGTTCGCTTCGCGAAAACGCTGATTTACACAGATTTTTTTATATGTAGTTATTTAAATTTTAAATCCGTTTTTATCCGCGTCTTTGCAAAGCAAATCAGTAAAATCAGTGTGCCATTTCCCACTAAAATACTTCCAGAAAAACGAAGAAAGGCTGTGTAACCGCACAGTCTTTTTTTCTCCCAAAACCAACTAAAAATACCACTATTATGAAACTCTCTTTCAAAATATTAGTTTTTCTTTTAATCCTTTCACTTCCCGTTTTCGCTCAAGGGAAAAAAGCCACACTTATCGTTCATCATGCTGTAATTCACACTTTAGACGATAAAAATACAATTGCCGAAGCTATGGCTGTAGCCGATGGAAAAATCCTGAAAACAGGAAAAAACAGCGAAATCTTAAAATTAAAAGACAAAAAAACAACTGTAATCGATGCTAAAGGAAAAACTATTATTCCCGGAATATTCGATTCTCACATGCACATTATTCGAGGCGGTAGATTCTTTAATACCGAGTTGCGCTGGGACGGCGTTCGTTCTCTCAAAAAAGCTTTGGCAATGCTGAAAGAACAAGCTCAAAGAACTCCAAAAGGACAATGGGTTCGTGTTGTAGGCGGCTGGAATGCCTATCAGTTTGAAGAAAAAAGACTGCCAACATTAGCAGAAATCAACGAAGCAACAGGCGATGTACCAACATTTATACTTCATTTATACGGACACGCTTATTTAAACAAAGCAGGATTACAAGCTTTAAAAATTGATGCCGATACACCAAACCCAAATGCGGGATTAATTGAAAAAGATCCTGACGGAAACCCAACCGGATTATTAGTTGCTGAGCCAAATGCTTTTATTTTATACTCAACACTTTCAAAACTTCCGGAATTATCTCCAGAAGAAAAAATAAACTCTACAAAACAATTTATGACCGAAACGAACCGTCTTGGCGTGACCGCTATTATGGATGCAGGAGGTGGATTTCAAAACTTTCCAGACGATTACGGTGTAACAAACGGTTTATGCAAAGACAGCGATTTAACGATTAGAATGCCGTATTATTTGTTTGCTCAAAAAGCAGGAAGCGAATTAAACGATTACACCAAATGGATTAATACCGTTGAAATTGGCGAAGGCTGTGACGACGATCATCATTCAGACAAAGTAGAATATCATGTTCAGGGCGCCGGAGAAAATCTAGTTATGAGTGCCGGAGATTTTGAAAATTTCGATAAGCCAAGACCAGAATTAAGCCCGGCAATGGAAGGACAATTAAAAGAAGTTTTGTCTTTATTAATTAAAAACAGATGGCCGTTTAGAATTCACGCCACTTATAACGAAAGCATTACAAGATTTTTAAATGTAATTGAAGATATTAATAAAGAAACACCTTTAAACGGACTTTTATGGTTCTTTGATCACGGAGAAACTGTTTCTGCAGAAAATTTAAAACGAATAAAAGCTTTAAACGGAGGATTAGCGATTCAGCATAGAATGGCATATCAAGGTGAAAGTTTTATTAAAAGATATGGAAAAACGGCAGCTGCGAATACAGTTCCGCTTAAGAAAATCTTAGAATTAGGAATTAAAGTAGGAATGGGAACTGACGGAACACGTGTTGCAAGTTACAATCCGTGGGTTGGTTTATATTGGTTAACAACCGGAAAAACTTTAGGCGGTTTAAAATATATGAATGATGAAAATATTCTGGACAGAACTACTGCTTTAAAATTATTCACTTACGGAAGCGCACAATTAATCAATATTGAAAAAGACAGAGGAATGCTGACAGCAGATAAACTAGCTGATTTCTCTATCCTTTCTGATGATTATTTCACTGCTCCTGAAGAAAAAATTTTAAGCATCGAATCAAAATTGACAGTTGTAAACGGAAAAGTAGTTTATGCCGATAATGACTTTAGAACTTTTGCAAATCCAACACCAAAAGCGATTCCGGATTGGAGTCCAGTAAATTACTTTGGAGGTTATCAAAAAAACTAAATAATGAAAAATACATTCCGATTATTGTTGCTTTTGGGGATTATTTTTTCTGCAAATGCACAACAAAAACCAGTTTTCCAAAAGCTGCGATATGACGATGATTTCCAATATCTAAAAGCCGATTCGACGAAAACTTGGTACAAGAAAATCAAATATATTCCGTTAGGGAAAAATGACAAATATTACGCCTCAATTGGCGGAGAAATCAGAGAACAATATTTTTATACCGTTAATGACAAATGGGGCGATGAAACTACAGGCGGTGACGGTTATTTATTGTCGAGATATTTACTAAATGCCGATGTTCATTTAGGGAAATTCAGAACTTTTATTGAATTTCAAAGCAGTTTAGCAAACAGTAAAATCGATCCGAGTCCGGTTGATGAAAACGAACTTGATTTTCATCAGGCTTTTTTAGATGTTGATTTCATTCAAAATAAAAACCAGCAGTTAACATTTAGAGTTGGAAGACAAGAAATTGCATACGGTTCTCAGCGATTGGTAAGCGTTCGCGAACGCCCAAATAATAGAATTGCTTTTGACGGAATGAAACTATTCTACAAAAACAACAATTGGCAGACGGATGCTTTTTACTCACATCCTGTTGCCAATAAACCCGGAGTTTTCAACGATGATTTTAATGACAATGCAAAACTTTGGGGAAGTTATTTCGTAATTCATAAAGTGCCATTTATTCAAAATATCGATTTATACTATTTAGGTTTATGGAAAAACCGAGCCGTTTTTGATAACGCAATTGGCGAAGAAACCAGACATTCCATAGGAACAAGAATTTGGAAAACAAAAGGAAACTGGAAATATGATTTTGAAGGTTTATATCAATTCGGAAAAATCGAATCGCAAAATATTTCCGCATGGACGCTTTCATCGAATACTTCGTATACTTTTGAAAACGTAAAATTCAATCCAGAAATTGGTTTAAAAACCGAGTTTATTTCCGGAGATAAAAACAGTAATGATAATCAATTACAGACATTTAATCCATTGTATCCAAAAGGTGCTTATTTCGGTTTAGTCGGTTTAATTGGCCCATCAAACTTAATTGACATTCATCCGTCAATTGCATTAGATTTAACCGAAAAATTAGGTTTCGGAATCGATTATGATATTTTCTGGAGAAGTTCCATTCACGACGGTTTATACGCCCCAAACATGCAGCTTTTGTATTCCGGAGACAACACAACAGAACGTTTTATAGGAACGCAGTTGATCACAAATTTTGATTATAATGTCAATCCTTTTTTAACAGTTTCAATAGAAGGCGCATGGTTTGATGCAGGTGCATTTTTAAAAGAAGCTGGTTCAGGAAAAGATTATTTTTACACTGCTTTGACAGCACAATTTAAATTCTAAATTTGTGTAACTCAAAATCCAAATAATGGAGAAAAAGTATTCCGTTGCCATTTATCCTTCGCAAGATGTTATTGATTCCGTCAAAATAATGAAGGATTATTTAAAAAGCAAAATTGACTGGTATAACAGCTGTAATTCTGTTGGACATATTACGATTTGTGAATTCACAATTAACGAATCCGAAATTGATAAATACAAACAAAAGCTTTTTAAAGTTTGTGATACTTTTACTCCTTTTCAAGTCTATTTAGATCATTTTGGTTCTTATGACAATGCCGGAGCATTCTATATAGCTCCAAATGAAGAATCAAAAAATAACCTGAAACCCATTATGAAAAAGATTCAGGAATCTTTAAAACCTTTAAAACTCAAAAAAAGTGACGATCCGCATATGTCAATCGGAAGAAAATTAACCCCCGAAAATCTTAAAATAGCTTCACATCTTTTCACTACAATTGATATTGATTTTTCATGCAAGGAAATTGTACTTCGAGAACTTGATCCTGTTAAAAAACAGTTTTTTGTAATTGATACTTTTTTATTTGGAAGTAATCCTGAGCCAGAGTTTGTTCAGGGGAGTTTCTTTTGACGTTTTGCCACGAAGGAACTAAGACACAAAGTTTTTTTCACAAAGTATTGTCATTGCGAGGAACGAAGCAACCACACTAACAAAGATCACCAATTGATTCAGCAAGTGAGATTGCTTCGTTCCTCGCAATGACTGTGCAAATCTGTTTTATCCGTAAAATCTGCGGGCCAAAAAAATTTCGTATATTTGAATTTTACAATTCACAAATATGAAATCCTTAGATTCATTTTACCAGGATATTACCGAAGGCTCAACTATTGAACCAAATTCATTACTGCCAAATGACATTCAAAAAGAGATTGGTCATTTTAATGTATTTGACATCAAAGAACTTTTGGAGCGTTTGCAGGGAAAATCGGTTATGCCTTATGACAGAAGGGCTTATTACAAAATAAGCTTGATAAGAGGCAGAAACAGAGCCGAATATGCTGATAAAGTAATCGAAATAGAAAAACAAGGATTGTTATTTGCAACACCAAAAATCCCATACAATTACGTTCCGCAGGATACCAATCAATCTGGACAATTTTGCGTTTTTACAAGCGAATTTTTATCCAAAAACAAAAGCGGAATAGACTTAGATGATCTTCCTATTTTTGCTTCAGATGGATATCCTATTTTTCAGCTTTCAGATGAAGAAGTAGAAGAAGTAGCTTTGATTTTCAACAAAATACAAAAAGAAATTAATTCTGATTATATCTATAAATATGATTTGATTAGAAATTATGTGGCTGAATTAATTCACTTCGGACAAAAATTACAGCCTATAACCGCACTTTATTCTAAGCACAATTCTGCGGCGAGAGTTTCCTCTTTATTTGCTGAATTATTAGAAAGACAATTCCCAATAGAATCTCCACATCAGCGATTAGAATTAAGAACCGCAAAGGATTTTGCAGCGAGATTATCTGTTCACGTTAATCATTTAAATAAAGTTTTAAAAGAAAACACCGGAAAAACCACAACTGAATTAATCAGCACACGATTGACAAACGAGGCGAAAATCCTTTTAAAACAAACGGATTGGAATATTTCTGAAATCGCCTTTTCTCTTGGTTTTGAGGAATTAGCGCATTTTTCTAACTTTTTTAAAAAACAAACTACTTTAACGCCGCTGGCTTTTAGATTGTAGAATTATTTTAGATTGCAGAGTTTAGATTTTAGATCATTACAAAATAGTGCACAAAGTTTGTCATTGCGAGGAACGAAGCAACCGCACTAGTATGCGTTTTATTTAGCAAATGAGATTGCTTCGTTCCTCGAAAAGACTGTGCTTTGAGTATATTTCTTTGCGTGTCCTTCGGCTTCGCTCAGGAGGACATAAAATGAGAATTGAAATTTTTAATTCTCATTTTTTAATTTTTAATTTCACAACTCTGATTTGAATTTCGCAAACATCGGTTTGATATTTACAATTCCTCAACACTACTTCACTCCTACCTTTGTCTTATCAATTTAAAAGATCAAAAAGATGAATTTATCAAACAACAAAATTTTAATAACAGGCGGTGCAAGCGGAATTGGACTTGGACTTACTGAAAGATTTATTCAGGAAAATAATACTGTAATTATCTGCGGCAGAAGAGAATCTGTTTTAAATGAAGTGAAGGCAAAATTCCCTTCCGTAATCACAAAAGTATGCGACTTATCTTTAGAAGAAGAAAGAATCGAACTTTACAAATGGATTACAGAAAATCATCCTGATTTAAACGTATTAATCAATAATGCCGGAATCCAAAAATGGGTTTCTGTAACTGATGTTGATTTCTACGAAAGCATGAAAGCAGAAATCAATACTAATATTGAAGCACCGCTACATTTAACTTCCTTATTTATTGAACTGAAATCTTTAACAACAGTAATGAATGTAACTTCTGGACTGGCATTTTCGCCTTTTGCAAAAGTTCCGGTTTATTCGGCTACAAAAGCATTTTTCCGTTCGTTTACACTTTCACTTCGTCATTTATTAAAAGCTAAAAATATCGAAGTAATCGAAATTATTCCACCCGCATTGAATACAGATCTTGGCGGAGTTGGTTTACACGACGCACATCCAAGCGTAAGCAGTTTTATCGAATCTATTTTTGAGCAGTTAAAAGATGGAAAACCGGAACTTACTTTTGGAACCAGCGAAACGAGATTAAACGCAAGCGCAGAAGATTTAAGAAATCATTTTAATGCAATGCATTCTAATTAATTTTATTTAAACACATAGAAACATAGTTTTTGTAAACGCATAAAAAGCATTTCATTTATCTAAACAAACATAGAAATAGCAACGAGAAATTATAAAGATAACTAAACGCATCGCTATGCGTTAGAAACTAGTTTCTTTTTGCAATCTTTTTAGATCAAAATAAAATCTATGTTTCTATGTGTTTAAAAAAAATCACACTGTGCGGGGTCTTCGACTTCGCTCAGACTGACAGAAAAAACAATTCACAATTCATAATTCATAATTAAATAAAATATGGCAGTAAATACAAAAATAGCTCTGGTTACAGGAGGAAGCAGAGGTTTAGGGAAAAATATGGCAATAGCAATTGCTAAAAAAGGACTTGATGTAATTATAACATACAACAGCAAAAAAGACGAAGCAGATGCTGTTGTAAAAGAAATCGAAAGTTTAGGTCAAAAAGCAGCATCACTTCAATTGAACGTTGGAGATTCAAATACTTTTGATGGCTTTTTTGAAGGTATTTCTTCGACTTTAAAAAGCACTTTCAATACTAATAAATTTGACTTTCTAGTAAACAATGCCGGAATCGGAATTCACAATTCATTCATTGGAACTACTGAAGCAGAGTTTGACCAATTGACTAATATTCAGTTTAAAGGCCCGTTCTTTTTAACTCAAAAAGCTTTGAATGTAATGAACGACGGCGGTGGAATTGTAAATATTTCAACTGGTCTGGCAAGATTTTCATTTCCTGGTTATTCGGCTTATGCTTCTATGAAAGGCGCAATCGAGACGTTAACAAAATATCAGGCAAAAGAATTAGGCGAAAGAAAAATCAGAGCAAATGTTGTGGCTCCGGGTGCAATCGAAACTGACTTTGGCGGAGGTACTGTTCGTGATAATGAACAATTAAACAAACACATAGCTTCAATTACAGCTTTAGGAAGAGTTGGCCTGCCAGACGATATTGGCGGCGTTGTTGCTTTTTTATGTACCGAAGATGCACGCTGGGTAAACGCACAGCGTATTGAAGCTTCTGGCGGAATGAATTTGTAATTCTTATTTACGTTGAGAATTAAACCCGACAGGTTTTAAAAACCTGTCGGGTTTGCTGTTTTAAATGAGTTGAATGCGTATTTTTTTAACCTATTTGAATTGTTTTAATTAAGTTTCCTTCTTCATCAAAGATGAGATTGTAATTTTTTCCATCTTTTGCAGCTTTCACTTCATAAGTCGCTTTATTTTTAGCATCAAGCGCAGAGTAAGCTTCTCTTACAGCTGCTGTCGGTTTAGCTTTTGACTTACTTTTTGATTTTGATTTCGAAGTTGAAGTAGATTTAACAGAATAATTGGCGTCAAGATAAGTCTGTATAGCTTTTGGCAATTTAGCGCTTGAAATCTGTTCTTTATACGTTTTAAAATTTCCATCACTGTCATAAACTGCGTATGCCTGAGTATTAGCTGCTGTTTTAAACTTTGCTGCAAAGTAAATATCGCTCTCATTCTTACCATATTCCATAGACCAAATTGGCTTTTTCTGTGGATATTGTTTTTCAAACGCCTTTACTATATTTTCTGATGGAAGCAGGATACTCTGCTGCCCTATTAAAAAATTGAAGCATAGAAAGGCAGTAAATAATAAAATCTTTTTCATAGTAATACTTATAAAATTAAATAAAGTAATAAAATTACTACATTTTTATTTATTGCGAAAATTTAATCTTCAAAATATTTTCTAGCATAAAACAAAACCCGACAAGTATAAAACTTGTCGGGTTTGCCGTTTTAAATATAATTGAATTAGTAAGTGTGCTTTTTAATTTTTTTCGATGATAACATCAAAACCTCCATTTTGATCAAAGACAACATCATAAAATCTGGAGTCTTTTTCTACCCCCACTTCATAAGTGGTTTTATTTTTATCATTTACTATCACAGCGATTTCTTTAATCGCTTTTGGTTCATAATTTTTCTTTAGATAACTCTGCGCTTTTTGTGGTAATTGACTTAAGGGAATTTGCAATTCATAAGCTTTTAAAATTCCCAGATTATCATAAACTGCAAGTGCTTTAGTATTCTTATCGGTATTAAATTTTGCTTCGTACCTAATTTCATCATTATCATCGCCAACGTAGTCTATAGACCACACAGCAGTTTTATTTGGGTATTCTTTTTCAAAAGTAAACCGAACTTTTTCTGGCGGTGTTACTACTTCATTTTGAGCGCTTAAAAAACCACCGTAAAGTAAAACCAGCAATAAGAATACTTTTTTCATGATCCTGACTATTAAAATTAAAAACCAAAATAAGTACTAAAATTATTACTTTTAAAATGAAATCCAAATATTTTTTAATAAAAAAAATGTTACTTTTTTAATCTATCTGTCAATTCCCTTTTGTAGGTTATTCCAACGGGTAATTTTTCATTTTTGATTATTACAAAATCTTTTTCAGTTGTATCAATTTTGTCCAATGCGACAATATAAGATTTATGAATTCGGATAAAATTCTTTTCCGGCAGGCATTTTTCAAGTTCGGTTGTAGTAATTGAGGCCAGATAAGTTCGTTTTGTCGTGTGCAGTTTCACATAATTTCCAAAACTTTGTGCGTACAAAAGCTGGTCTAATTCAATATCAATAAAATAACCGTCAACTTTTACGCTCACTTTGTTTACAACAACTTCTTCTTCTTTGGTTTTTACATTTTCTGTAGAGAAAAAACGATCTACAGCTTTTAAAAATCTTGGGAAATAAATGGGTTTCAGTAAATAATCAATTACACCGTAATCGTAACTTTCGAGTGCAAATTCAGAATAAGCGGTCGTTAAAATTGTTTTAGGATGATTGGGAATAATCTTTAATAATTCCATTCCTGAAATCTCTGGCATGTTAATATCCAAAAACATCAAATCGACTTTATTTTCCCTAAGATAATCCATTGCTTCAATGCCATTATATCCCTGAAAAACCAATTCTAACTGCGGATTTTGTTTTATATAATTAGCTAAAACATAATGCGCTGCCGGCTCATCATCAACAATAATGCATTTTTTTGGATCTCTCATTATGCAAATCTTTTCAACTGCAGTTTTAAATCAACTATATAAGTTTTTTTATTCTCCTGAATATCGAGTGTATAGTTCTTCCCGAAAATCAAATTCAGTCTTTCAATCGTGTTTTTTAAACCAATTTTGGTCGAAACAACATCCGTTTGCTTCGTTGGAATTGAGTTTACTACATGAAGATGCAGCTGCCCGTCTTCAACTGTAATAAAAATCTGGACGAAACATTTTTCAATCGCACAGGTTCCGTGTTTAAAAGCATTTTCGATAAAAGCGATTAAAAGCATCGGCGAAATTTTATATGCATTTTCATTATCAACTTTAGAATCAAAAGTAATATCACAGCGATATCCTACACGTTCTTTTTCAAGCTGTACATAACTGTTTATAAATTCTAATTCGTCTTCTAAAGATACGCATTGTTTGCTGTTACTTTCTAATTGATAACGCATTAACTGCGAAACCTTCATAATCAAATCCGGTGTTCTGTCTGGAAATTCAAGGCTGATTCCGTAAAGCGTATTAAAAGTATTGAATAAGAAATGCGGGTTTAACTGTCCTTTTAGCGAATTCAACTGCATTTGGTTAAATAACAAGGCTTCTTCAGTACGTTTTCTGTGTATTCTGTAGAATTTAAAAACAATAATCGGGCTCAAAATACAAACCAAAGTTCCCAGAACGCTGGCTAATTGATACAAATAACTTCTTTGATGGGAGTTTTGATACAAATGACAGCTGCTAAACATATCCAGCATTGTAATTTCATACAAAACAATCGAAAAAACAAGAACTCCAAAAAGCGTTAATACCAGGTAAGTAAAAGGACGTCGGGTTTTAAATAATATCGGAAAAAGGAAGAAACGATTAAACTGTGCATGCATGTACAAAATGCAATAAAAGAAAATCCCCATAAAAACAGATGTTATAGAACTAAATAACATCCAGTCGTTTTTTAAAGTATATATGGTAAAGGAAAACGCGACGACGGCAATTTCCTGCCACCATTTGTTATCCAGAATATTATCAAATTTTATGCTCATTTTTTAAACTTAAATAGTTCACAAAGTACGGACAAATATTTAATTATCATTTCTAAAAAATGACCAATTGAATTGGTCATTTACTATTGCAGTACATCACTTAACATGACTTTTATCAGTACAAGACAAATAAATTTGTGCTATAATTTCACACTTGAGTTTATGTATTTCAAAAAAATTACCTTATTATTTTTCTTGATTTTTGCATCAATCGGTTACTCTCAAACCCTTTCTTTAAAAGAAGCAGTAAAAACTGGGCTTGAAAATTACGGTTCGATCAGGGCAAAAAACAATTACACCAATGCATCAAAAGAGACTCTAAAACAATCTCGACGTGATTACCTGCCTAACCTTAACTTATCGGCACAGCAGGATTACGGAACTGTAAATGGTCAAAATGGACCGCTTTATGGTTTTGGAGGTCTTGGAGTTGCTTCATCAGGATTACCGCTGCCGGAACAAAACTGGAATTCGGCTTTTGGCGCACTTTATCTGGTCAACATGAACTGGGATTTTTTCACCTTTGGAAAAACACAGGAAAAAATCAATTTGTCTAAAATTGATGTTCAGGCTAAAGAAAAAGATTTACAGCAGGAAAAATTCCAGCAGGAAATCAAAATTTCTGCTGCTTATTTAAATTTACTGGCAAGCCAGAGATTGTTGATTTCTCAGCAAAAAAACCTGGATCGTGCGGAGGTTTTCAAAAAGACAGCTGTTGCGAGAGTTAAAAACGGGTTATTGGCGGGTGTAGATTCTACATTGGCTACAGCCGAAGTTTCAAAAGCTAAAATTGCTTTAAACCTTGCGAAGAATTTCGTTAAGGAACAAAACAATAAGTTAGTCGATTTGATGGGTGTTGCGCCTCAGGATTTTGCTACCGATACTCTTTTTGTAACTCAGATTCCAAAAGAATTAATTAAAGGAAATGCAGCTGCGGATAGTCTTCATCCTTTATTGCAATTCTATAAAACGAAAATCGATTACAGCAATCAGCAGGTTAAATTATACAAACGTTTTTATTACCCAACAATGAGTGCTTTTGGAGTTTTACAAACCAGAGCTTCGGGATTTGAAAATAGTTATGCTACAGACCAGCATGCTTTTAGCAGAAATTACTGGGATGGCGTAAATCCGGATCGTACCAATTATTTGGTCGGAGTTGGAATTACATGGAATTTAACCACGCCTTTTAGATCAAGCAAACAAGTAAGCGCTCAGAAATTTGTTTCTCAGGCTTTACAGGAAGAATACAATCAGGCAGACAGAGAATTAAAATCACAGCTGACTTTTGCCGAAGATAAGATCAAAATTACACTTGATAATTATGCCGAAGCGCCAATTCAGGTTGATGCGGCTAAAAGAGCTTACATTCAAAAATCGACTTTATACAAAAATGGTTTAACCGATTTAACCGATTTGACCCAAACGATTTACACTTTAAACCGTGCCGAAATCGATCGTGATATTGTGAACAATAATGTATGGCAGTCGTTTTTACTGAAAGTTGCTGCAACGGGCAATTTTGACTTATTTATAAATGAATTTTAATTATAACGTCTAATGAATTTAATACGTTTTGCACTCCGCAAACCCATTTCCATATTAGTATTGGTTGCGGGTCTATTTTTCTTCGGAATTGGTGCCATCAAGGACATTAAGGTAGATATTCTGCCAAAAATGAATTTGCCGGTTATTTATATTGCGCATCCGTTTGGAGGTTATACGCCAGACCAGATGGAGGCTTATTTTGCTAAAAACTACGTGAATGTTTTACCTTTCTCGAATGGTATAAAATCCGTAGAAACCAAAAATATTCAGGGGTTAATGATTATGAAATTAACCTATTATGAAGGTACAAATATGGCTCAGGCTGCTGCCGAGTTAAGTGCGCTTTCAAACAGGATCCAGGCGGTTTTTCCACCGGGAACACAGCCTCCGTTTATCATTCGTTTTGATGCTTCTTCACTGCCAATTGGTCAATTGGTTTTGAGCAGTAAAATTAGGTCAAATAACGAATTACAGGATTTAGCCAACGTTTATGTTCGTGCTTCGTTTACTTCGATTCCCGGTTTATTATCGCCGGCTCCCTTTGGCGGAAGCCCAAGAACAATTGAGGTTAACGTAGACCCTGATTTATTGCGTTCGCATAATATGACGCCGGATCAAATTGTGGAGGCGATTCGTTTAAACAACCAAACGGCTCCATCAGGAAACGTTCGTATGGGCGACAAAAACTATATTACGCCAACCAATAATACGATTAAAGAAGTTAAGGATTTTGAACAGATTCCGTTATTTAAAGGCGGCGTTCAAAATCTAAAATTAGGCGATGTTGCTTCGGTAAAAGACGGTGCCGATATTACGGCAGGTTATGCTTTGGTAAACGGAAAACGTTCGGTTTATATTAGTATTGCAAAAGCGGGTGATGCTTCGACTTGGGATGTAGTTCAGAAATTAAAATCAGAATTACCTAAAATTCAAAGTACACTTCCTGAAGATGTAAAATTATCTTATGAATTTGACCAGTCGGTTTATGTAATCAACTCGGTTAAAAGTTTAATTACTGAGGGAATTATTGGTGCGGTTTTAACGGGATTAATGGTTTTATTATTTCTGGGAGATAAACGTGCGGCATTAATCGTAATCTTAACCATTCCTATTTCGATTATTTCGGGAGTTTTATTTCTGAAATTGTTCGGGCAAACGATCAATTTAATGTCTTTAAGCGGACTGGCTCTTGCCATTGGTATTTTGGTGGATGAAAGTACGGTAACTATTGAAAATATTCACCAGCATCTTGATATGGGCAAACCCAAGGCACTCGCGATTTGGGATGCGTGTCAGGAAATTGCATTGCCTAAATTATTGATCTTACTTTGTATTCTAGCCGTATTTGCGCCAGCGTTTACCATGGTTGGTATTCCGGGAGCGTTGTTCTTGCCTTTGGCTTTAGCGATTGGATTTTCGATGGTTATTTCCTTTTTATTATCTCAGACTTTTGTGCCTGTAATGGCAAACTGGATCATGAAAGGTCATGAAAAACACGAACATGGCCCAGAAATTACAGATGATGAAGCAGAATTTAGAGACTGTGGTTTAACTCCTGAATCTGAAAAAGATTTGATAACACAGAAAAAAGGTTATGTTGAAAAATTAGATACGGATAATAACGGAAAAATAAGTCTTTTTGAAAGATTCAGAATTCGTTTTATGAGAACTTTAGATCGTTTATTTCCATACAAAAAAGCGACAAGTATTATCTATTTGGTTTCTGCTACAGCTTTAGCCATTGTATTTATTGGTTTTATCGGAAAAGACGTATTTCCAAAAACCAACTCAAGTCAGTTTCAATTGAGAATGCGTGCTATTGACGGAACTCGTTTAGAAATAACAGAAGAACAAGCCAGAATTGTTTTAAAAGAATTGGAGAAAATGGTTGGAAAAGAACATATCGGAATCTCTTCTGTTTATGTGGGCCAGCACCCATCTTTATTCTCCATTAACCCTATTTATTTGTTCATGGCAGGTTCGCATGAAGCTGTTTTTCAGGTAAGTTTAAAAGAATATCATGTTGATATGGATGAGTTTAAAGATGACTTTAGAGCAAGACTTAAAAAAGTGCTTCCAAATACAAAAGTTTCTTTTGAACCAATCGAATTGACAGATAAAGTTTTAAGCCAGGGTTCTCCTACTCCAATCGAAATTCGAATTGCAGGAAAAGACAAAAAACGAAATGAATTATATGCCAATCAAATTGTTGACAAACTAAAAGCGATTTCGTATTTCAGAGATGTGCAAATTGGTCAGCCAATTCACTATCCGGCAATGAATATCGATATCGACAGAACTCGTGCTGCTGAATTAGGAGTTGATATGAATGATATATCACGTTCGCTTATAGCTTCGACTTCATCATCAAGATATACAGAAAAAAATACCTGGGTTGATGAAAGAGCAGGATTATCCTATAACGTTCAGGTTCAGGTTCCTTTGAATAAGATGAAAAGCAAAACTGATATTGGAGAAATTCCGGTATTAAGAAACTCGATTCGTCCGGTTTTGAGCGACGTTGCAAAAATTACACCCACATTTGTAAGTGGTGAAAATGACAATTTAGGGGCTATGCCTTACATTACCGTTACGGCAAACATCAACCAAACCGATTTAGGTACGGCTACAAAAGATGTGGGCAAAACAATTAGTTCATTAGGCGAATTACCTCGTGGTTTGTTCATTTCGCCAATTGGGTTAAGTACTGTATTGAGCGAAACATTAAGTAGTTTACAAACAGGATTATTGGTTGCCGTTTTTGTAATCTTCTTAATGTTAGCCGCTAATTTCCAGTCGTTCAAAGTTTCATTGGTTATTTTAACGACAGTTCCTGCGGTTGTTTTAGGAGCTTTATTAATGCTTACGCTTACAGGTTCAACGTTAAATTTACAATCGTATATGGGAATTATTATGTCGGTTGGAGTTTCGATTGCCAATGCCGTTTTACTGGTCACAAATGCGGAACAATTGCGCAAACGAAACGGAAACGCATTAGAATCTGCGCGAGAAGCTGCGGCGTTACGTCTTCGTCCAATTATCATGACCTCTGTGGCGATGATTGCGGGAATGCTGCCAATGGCAATTGGACACGGTGAAGGAGGCGATCAGGTTTCTCCGTTAGGAAGAGCGGTTATTGGCGGATTATTATTTTCTACTTTTGCCGTATTATTAATTCTTCCTCAGATTTTTGCCTGGGCACAAGAAAAAACATCGACACAATCTGTTTCTTTAGATCCTGAAGACGAAGAAAGCATCCATTATATCTCATCAATAAGTAAGTCGAAAGTTGGAAAGTCATAAAGTTGAAAGTCCAATCGAGGTGAAAAAACTTCGATAACTTTTATCCTTTAATAATCATATAAAACCAAAAAATGAAAAATAAAATACAATATAGCGCGCTGTTTTTTGCAGCATTGTTTTTCCTTAACAGCTGTAATTCAAAGAAAGAAGAACCTGTTGTGGCAGAAATTGAACCTAAAACTGAAACGTTTCTTTTAGAAAAAGAAAAACTAAGCACAGAATTGCGTTTACCAGCCGAATTAACTGGTTTTCAACAAGTAGATTTGTATGCTAAAGTGAGCAGTTTCGTAAAATTATTGAAAGTTGATATTGGTACGAAAGTAAAAAAAGGACAGCTTTTAATTGTTTTAGAAGCTCCTGAAATCAGTTCACAGCTGGCTGCTGCCGAATCGAGATTAAAATCGATGGAAGCGATTTATGCAACCAGCAAAAGCACTTACAATCGCTTGTATGAAACAAGCAAAGTTGAAGGAACGATTTCTAAAAATGATTTAGAAATGGCAAGCGGAAAAAAGAATTCTGATTACGCGCAATACCAAGCCGCAATTGCAGCTCATAAAGAAGTTTCGATTATAAGAGGTTATCTTGAAATTCGCGCTCCGTTTGATGGCGTTGTGGCGGCAAGAAACGTGAATTTAGGAACATTTGTTGGTCCGGCAGGAAAAGGCTCAGATTTGCCTTTATTGACCATTCAACAGCAAGATAAATTACGTTTGGCGGTTTCTATTCCAGAATTGTATACAGGATATTTACACGAAGGCGACGAAATGAGTTTTAATGTAAAATCATTGCCTGAAACTTTTAAAGCTAAAATTACCAGAATGTCTGGTGCTTTAGATTTAAAATTACGTTCTGAGCGTGTTGAAATGGATGTTATAAATACCAAAAAAGATTTATTACCTGGAATGGTTGCCGAAGTTTTATTACCGCTTAACGCGAAAGACAGCACATTTGTAGTTCCGAAATCGGCGGTTGTGAATTCTGCTGAAGGTTTGTTTGTAATTAGAGTTGTGAATCATAAAGCAAACAGAGTTGATATTAAAAAAGGAAGAGAAATCGACGACAAAATCGAAATTTTCGGAGATTTAAGCCTTAAAGATAAACTGGTAAAAATTGCCAGCGAAGAAACTAAGGAAGGCGATATCATAAACGAATAACCTGCGTTTAGTCTTCAATTTAGTGATTACCAAAAACTGTACGCATTCTTGAATGCGGCATTTTAAAATTGTTACTGATTTTAAAATGCAAATCTAAAATTTGCCTTGAAGGACGGTACTTGATATAGTGCCGTCCTTTTTTTGTTTAATAAAACAGGTAAAAATACGTAGTTGTTTAGATTAGTAAATTAATATTTTTGATAAAATGATTTTACAATTCAGAAAAATCAGAATTATTGGTTTAGATTGTGTTTACGAACGAGAGGCTCGGCGCTAGTCAAAGCAGTGGTAGCAATGGTTTTGACAAAATAGCTAATTTAGTTCCAACCGGAAATTACTAAGTTAAATTGTTATCTTTAAAACTAAATTTAAAAAACAATACTGCTCCAAGTCACTGAATATTAACTGTAAGTCTAAATAATACTATTCTTATGAAAGAGCAAGAACTACAAGAAATAAAACAATATTTTGAACGAAAGAAGATTGAGTGTTTAATTCAAAAGACTGCTTATGAAAAATGGTTAACTGTAATAACTCCTTTTAGATGGATGGCAATTGCATTAGGTGTTATTTTACCTGCATTTTTAGGTATATCAATTTTTACTGAGAGTGGATTAGTAACTATGAGTAACTGGAAAATTATATGCTCATCTGTCTTACTAATATCTTCAATCGTTTCAGGTCTCCATACTGCATTGAAATGTGATAGTCATCAACAGGAATGCCTTAGGCTTAGTAAGCAATATGAATCATTAGCAAACAAATTTGAATTTGCTTGTACAAATAATCAAGATGAAATTGATTCTCAGAAAAAAATCCTGAATGAGAAATATACTGAACTTATAGAAAATACGTCAACTACACCTGCAAGTTGGTGTTTAAATAGTGCTAAAAAGGCTTACCAATAAGAACTACCATCTGCTATCGTGAGCGTCCCGCTCGTGAACGTAATATAGATAAAACTAAATGTAAAAAATCATGAACGGGACACTCATGTTAGCCGAGTAATATTTTTTCATATAGATACTTTACAGTATTATAAATAAATCAACATTAATATGAAACATCCTGAAACGATAATAAAATACGATTCTTTTCCATGGGAAAAAGTTTTCCCTGATTTACTTTGGATAATATTTTGGCTTGTGATTTTCTTATTTGTAAAGAATTTTATTTTTACAATTCTAACAACAATGGTAAATAGATTAAAGCACGGAGCAGGAGTTAAAATTGGTTCTTTTGAAATTGATTCTCTGAAAGTACTGCCTAATAATTCAATTCAAAATAATCATTTTATTACTACTGAAGATGAAGGTAATACAAGAAACAAACAACGAAACGATTATTATAAAGTACAGCGTGGTGCAATGCTTGTTCATAAAATTTTTAAATCACAAAAAAATGGTCAACTTTACGATATTCTAATTTATATAATTCCACAAAAAAATTGTAATTTAATTCAAGTTACAAGTGTTGAATATTATTTTGGGAAATTTTGGGGCAAAAATATTTTCAGTAGTCTTGACAGAAGTAATGGTTTTGCAATTGCTACCTCTGCATATGGAGCATTTTTATGTACTGCAAAAATAAATTTTAATGATGGAAAAAGCGAAACTGTCTATAGATATATTGATTTTGAAATGGGTGATGTAGCTTGTATTGTCGATCAAGAGCAAAAACCTAAATCTTAAAAAAAATGAGTTTACTTGTCTCGTCCTGAAAAAAGTTTAGTAACAATTTTAATAAAAAATATTTACAAAAAGTTGGCATTAATGATTTAGACTTCATTCACGGGTAAAGACGCTCGCACTAGCGGCGGCTTTCGTTATGAACTTTGTGTGATAAATTTCGCTATCATTTATTACTATTGTTTCTCTTTGGCAATTTTTATTTTCAATTAAAATAAAGTACTTATCGTTCATAAAAGTGATAAATTTTCCTTTTATAATTTTGTTGTCGTGATTCAATACAATTTCAATATTATCTTCATAGTTAGATAGCATTTTTTTAGAATCTTTCTTAGCTACGTATGGATAATAAAATACAGATATAAGATAACCTACTATAAATATTATAATTATATAACTCCGACGGTTAATAGTTCCAAGTCTATCTATTCGCTTTTCTAACATAACAATAATTACTAAACTGATAATAAATATAATAATCGTTAAAAAATCGATGTTGCTTGAATCATTTGCAATATATATCAGCATAATTCCAAAAAACAAATATAAAACTACCTTACTTAAGGGAATTTCATCCTTTTGTTTTAATTTTATAACATCTTCAATAGACCTTAATAAAGCAAGAAATACTAAAATTATAGTTGTCCAAGTAGTTGTGATAATTTTTTCAATAGAAATTTCTATAAATGAACTATCAATATTCAAATTATTAAGATATGTTTCCCAATAAGACCATCCTAACTGATAGAGCAGAATTCCACCAATAGTAATTACTGCTGTATAATCTAAAAATGTTTTCTTAGAAATTTCTTCACTCATTATTTAGAATTAATTTCATTGAACTCTTCAAAAAAACTTTCAACTATATGAGCAATACCCGCCTTATTAAATTGTAAATGATTTTTTCTTTCAGCATCAGTTCTCAATGCTCTAAATGATTTGTCCTTATATGCATCTCTAGCTAAATCACCTTCAGGCGTATCTTGGTCAAGTTTTGATTTGATGAATTGCAAAATTGTCATAATTCTCAAGTTAAAGTTAATAAGGTTAAAAGTAAGAGTATTTGTAAGAGTTACAAAATGTTTTGTCAACATTAAATTTCTTACCTTTCAAATATACTCCTGCTAACATAAGCATCTCCCCAGCTGGCGCGAGCGTCCCGCTCGTGCAATATTCCTTTTGAATTAAAATAGTAATGCGTTCACGAGCGGGACGCTCGCGCCAGCAGGGGATTACCAAAAACCGTACGCATTCTTGAATGCAGCATTTTAAAATTGTTACTGATTTTAAAATGCAAATTTAAAATTTACCTAAAAGGGCGGTGCATTTTGTGCCTCCTTTTTTTGTTTTATAAACGGGTAAAAATACGTGGTTATTTAGATTGTAAAATTGATATTTTTGATAATATATAATTCTCTTACTTGAAAAAGGTTTTCCGTAAATTTATAATTAATTTAATAATAATATTTGCTTAATTAATCATTTATTAACTAACAAAATAAACTTATAATTATGCAATTGGAAGGAGCAATAATAAAAGAACAAGGTCAAAATTTTGCAATTGTAATTGTGAAATCACATGTATTAAATTCGAGTGAACGAGATAATGCAATTAAACAATTTTCAATATACTTTCCAGGAATGCCAATTATCTTAATGGCACAAAATTCTAAAGGAATTCCAACATATTATGGACGAAAAGATATAGTAGACTTTTTGTCTAAACTTCATCTATCACAAATTCCGTGGAAAAAATTTACATTTAATCAATATAAAGTTTAAATAATCAAAATTATAAAAATATGGATTTTTCAAATGAATACCTTCAAGTTCAAAATTCGGTAATTAGAGTTATTTCAACTATAGGTCAGGGAAGCGGGGTTTTAATTGGTGATGGAACAAGAGCATTAACATGTAGCCATTGTATTGTACCTAATAATAACATAGTAGGAGCATTATCAGGACAAAACCATGGGCAAATTGGAACTGTTATTTTTAATGATGCAAATCTTGATATTGCAATTATAGAATTTCAAATACCCCTTGGTTCTGGTGTTGCCTTAGGCAATTCAGATAGCGTTAAAATTGGACAAGAAGGATTTGTTTTAGGTTTTCCTTCACATACTAATAATATAACAGCATTAGGAGCACATATTGCTGGTTTTGAATCTAATAATGGTATACAACTTATAAAGATTGATGCATCAATAAATCATGGTAATTCAGGTGGACCTCTTTTTAATTCTGCTGGTGAATTAATTGGAATTGTAAATGCAAAATTTGGCAATTTATCAAGTTTTTTGAACCAAATTCAACAAACAAATGCAGATGGCATAACAATGTCAATAGGAGGAATTGATCCTGTCCTAACTTTAAAACAATTAATTGTCGAAATGAAGAAAAATTTAAATTTAGGAATGGGTTCTGCTATACCTCTTAAAACAATAGGTTCCAAGACAAATATAATAGGAAATTTGTTAGTATAATTAATTATTATTTTTTGTTTCTAAGTAACTTTTCGTTAATAAGGAAGATATTTAAAAATAGATCTATCAGCAACATTTTTAAAAGAATTAAAAACAAAAAACCTCAATTTTTTCAAATCGAGGTTTTTATAAAAAATTCTATTCCTTCTCCAAATAAGGATTCAAAACTTCAGCCAATTCATTCAGCCAAAAAAAGCTGTTTTCTAAATTATCTATTCCGTTTTGAAGGGTTTCATGTTCACGCATAACTCCTAAAGCAAGGATATAATTTACCTGCCTTATTGCTTTGGCCATTTCTTGCGGATCAATTTTGTCGTTGAAGAAATTTAGAAGTCTTGTTTCGGTTTCTTTTGAAAATGTGTTTGTTTTCATAATTGTCGTAAAATTAGGAATATAAAAACCCTTGCATGTTAGTGTTCCTAGCACTTACGACAGTGCTTACGGTCGTTTCCGATACCGTACACATAATACAAGGGCAAATTTCGTTTAGTTTCAAAGTCGTAATATTTAGGAAAAACAAATATAAGTTAATTTTAAATATTTTCCTACAAAATTAAAACACATTTATTCAAATATAATAAAATAATATATGGTATAAAGTTTCTAGCTTTTTAAAAACTAAATATTCCAAAACGCAAAAATAAGGGTTGGACATTATCCGATTTTGGCTTAATATTACATCACCAAAAACCAGAAAATATCTTATGAAAAAAATTATTGCTTTACTATTTCTTGTAGTTCTTACTTCATGCGATCAGAATCATTCGAATGAAAAATTTGAAAAGAAAACAGTCGAAAATAAATATTCATTATCAGTTCCGGAAAATCTTGGCGTTACGACAGAATTGAATGATGAAGCTTCTTTACAATTACAGAATCAGTTTGACGAATTTTATATTATTGTAATAGATGAATTAAAAACTGATTTTGTAAATGCTGTTGAAAATAATTTATTAAACACAACACCAGATCTCGATGGGTATTACAATGCTACTTTGAATAATTTAAAAAAATCTGGTTTAAAAGATTTTAAGCTCTACGATGTACAGAAAAAGAAAATTAATTCCTCAAGTGCTATTGTTTTTTCAATATCTGGAATTACTGACGGTTTTAACGTTTTTTATCGATTTGCAATTGTACAGGGAAAAGACCGATACTATCAAATCATGTCATGGACAGAAGCCAGTAAAGAAAAACAATATACCGAAAGAATGAATAGAATTCTAGATTCTTTTAATGTAGAAGAAGCTGGGTATTCGAAAAGCAAAAACCGTTTGGCAAAAGACAGAACGAAAAAATAATGAGAGAAAACATTCTATTACTTCTTCAAATAATAACTATAGACTTTTTTACAGCCTTTGGTTTATATTCAATTCTATATCTAATTGTTTCAATTTTTATAAAGAAACCAATTCTGTACAAAATAGATGAAGAAGCTGTTAAATTTATTTCTTTGGCTGGCGTAATTTATTTTGCTGTCTGGATAATTGGAATTTTTGTTTTTTATGCAGAAAATAATCCTGAGGAGAAAAGTGATATGCTTAACAGAATGTTCGGGAAATACTGGATTGGATTTTGGTCGCAGCCCATTTTATGGTTCGCTCTTACACAATTACTGCGATTTAAAAAAGTCAGCAAAAATGCTTTATTGAGAATCGTATTCAGCTTTTTCCTTATTTTTTCAATTGAACGATTGATAATATTTACTGTCACTCTTCATCGCGATTATTTACCAAGTTCTTATAGAATGTATAATGATTTGGATATCATTTATCCATCAAACTTTTTTCTTGCATTGTTGATGAAAATTATGGTGTTTTTGCTTTTTGTTGGAATATATTATTTAGCAAAAAATCAAATAAAAAAAATTACAAAAACTAAAAGAATTGAGAATTGAATCCTGTTTAAACATCTTATAAAAAACCTTATTTTAATACAATAAAAACTTTTAAGGGTATAGTAAGTAAAAACCGCTGTCTTATATTTACAATACTACGCCAAAATTTAAAAGATTTTTATATGCACAATACCAAAAAAATAACCAAATTATTATCTCAAAAATTCAACTCAAACATCTGTATTCATGGTAGTTTCTTAAAAAGTAAATACACCTCTATACTTGATGCTAATAACGGAACTAATTTTATTACTTCAGATAATCTAATCTATTCCTTCAAAGATCACGAGCGACATCGGTGGTTTACAGTTATACATTCATTTCATGCAAATGGAAAAGAATATTTTCCAAGTATTGGTGATCATTATACTTTAGAAAACGGAATACAATATAGTTTTACTACCCAAGACGAAATTGTAGAAATGGCGGTTGCGTATTTCAGTAAACATGTGTCGATAAGTTGATTGTGGGGCTTCGACTTCGCTCAGCCTGACAAGATTGTGGCTTTTTTTATCGTATTACATTTTTAAACTGGACTGAAGTCCAGCCCTACAATATGGATCATTCCTTCGGAATTTTTGTTTTTCATTTTTGTATCTATTGTTCATGTTATTGACAGTCGCAAGAAAAATGATAAATACATCAAAACAAAATGAAGGAAATCTAAGAAAAGAGCCAAAGGCTCGGTTAATATTGTAGAGCTGGACTTCAGTCCAGCTCTACAATATGGAGCATTCCTTCGGAATTTTTGTTTTTCATTTTTGTATCTATTGTTCATGTTATCGACAGTCACAAGAAAAATGATAAATACATCAAAACAAAATGAAGGAAATCTAAGAAAAGAGCCAAAGGCTCGGTTAATATTGTAGGGCTGGACTTCAGTCCAGCTCTACAATATGGAGCATTCCTTCGGAATTTTTGTTTTTCTTTTTTGCATTTATTGTTCATGTTATCTACGGTCTCGAGAAAAATGACAAATACATCAAAACAAAATGAAGAAAATCTAAGAAAAGAGCCAAAGGCTCGGCCTATATTGTAGGGCTGGACTTCAGTCCAGTTCAAAGCGTAATTATATCGTTTCTTCGGAATTTTTGTTGCTCAATGACATGAAAAAGAAATCTTTTTCTTTTTTGCATCTATTGTTCATGTTATCTACGGTCGCAAGAAAAACGACAAATGCATCAAAACAAAATGAAGAAAAGCTAAAAGAGAGCCAAAGGCTCGGCCTATATTGTAGGGCTGGACTTCAGTCCAGTTCAAAGCGTAATTTGTATGGGTCGGATTTTAATCTGGTTTAGGGTATAATTTTTATACACCAAATTTCCACATCAATTTAATTCATTTTAAACTGGACTGAAGTCCAGCCCTACAATATGGATCATTCCTTCGGAATTTTGTTTTTTATTAGATGAAAATAATATCCTTGGCTAGATACTAACTGACAATTCTGTTGGAAATGAAATTTCAAATCGATTCTCATTATGCAGCCTTTTAGTGTATTGCTTTGTCATTTCTCTAAATGACAAACTACATGTATCGCTCCTACGCAAAAGAGCCAAAGGCTCGATCCATATTGTAGGGCTGGACTTCAGTCCAGTTCAAACAGAATTATTAAGAACAGATTTCAATCCGGTTTACACGTAATTATTTCATTTATATTTTTGTTTCTTCTGAAAAAAGATACCTTCTCGCCTAGCCCCGATCGAAACGGCATCCTTTTGTGGCGGCGTTCGCCATAAAAGATATAGTGGAGAGCGGGACAAATGGTCTTAAAAACACAAATTTATCTGCTCCTTAAAAAAATCGTAGGATTAAATATTCCAGTAAAATGAAGGCTTAACAAGGGTTTTTAAATCAATCTATGGCACGATAAGAAAATATTATGACAAATTTATTTCATAATTAGAAAAACCGCCATACATTTGCCTAACAGTGTTAAACAATTTAATACTCGAATATAATGGCTAGCAAAGATCGAATTTTAAGACAAAAAGAAGAGACAAGAAATAACATTCTTGGCGCTGCTTATGATATCGTAAAAGATGAAGGCTGGAATGGTTTGAGTATGCGTAAAATTGCCGATAGAATCGAATATACTGCTCCTATTATTTATGAATACTTTTCGAATAAGGAAGCAATATTAGAAGAACTGACAGGTAAAGGTTTTATTAAACTGACTAAAGAACTACAAGTTGCAATAGATAAGTTTGAAAAACCAGAAGATCAATTAGAAGCCATGTGGATGACTTACTGGGACTTCGCTTTTACAAATACTGAAATGTACCAACTAATGTTTGGTGTTCAAATGACCTGCTGCGCACAGCGATGTTCGGCTCAAGAGGGACCTTACAAATTATTCACCGGAGTTATTGCTGAAGTAATGAAAGACAGCAATCCGAGTGAAGATATCATTAAACAAAAATATTTTACTTTCTTTTCTGTTATTCATGGTTTAATCGCCATCAACATCATTAACAAAAGTGATATTTTAGAAACAATAAATGCTCAAATTTTGAAAGATGCCATTGGTGGTATCATCAAATCAATACAATAGTTTTTTTTCACGTTTTACTTAACAGTGTAAAATAATTTAATTGGATAATATTAAATCCTTTTTTTTATAACGATAACTTAACACTGTTAGAAAATTTAATACAAGTAATATCGAGTTTTTTTACTCATTTACTTAACAGTGATAAATAATTTAATTCCCATTTTGCAATAAAATATGGATGGGATTGCTGTATGAAAATTTGCGCACTTTTACTTAACAACGTTAGATAATTTAATTTAATTAGATATGAATCCCGAGAATTCCAGAATACCTAAAAATTTAATCCGAGAAAATGTTCAACCAATTAAAACCAATATGAAAATGAAAAATGTAATAATTATAACCAGTTTTGTTCTGGCTTTAGTATTAAGCAGCTGTGGCGATAAAAATCAGGCGCCTACTGCTCCGCCACCTCCGGTTTTACCTGTGTTGGCTATAACAAGTGCAAATACAACTACTGATGCTGAATATCCAGCTGCTATACAAGGAACTGTAGATGTTGAAATTCGCCCGCAAGTAAGCGGAAACCTTGACAGAATTTTTGTTGACGAAGGTGCTTATGTAAGCAAAGGACAAACTTTATTCAAAATAAACGAACGTCCGTTTCGTGAGCAGTTAAACAATGCTTTAGCAAGTTTACACGCTGCAGAAGCGGCTTTAATCAACGCTAATTTAGAAGTTGATAAATTGACTCCTTTAGTGCAAAATAAAGTAGTTTCTGATTACCAATTGAAAACAGCTAAAGCTTCTCAAAAAATTGCTGCTGCAAATATTGAACAGGCAAAAGCCTTGGTAGGTTCTGCTAAAATTAATTTAGGATATACAAATGTTACGGCTCCAGTTAGCGGATACATAGGAAGATTACCTAAAAAACAAGGAAGTTTAGTTTCTGCTTCTGATGTTGAAGCTTTAACAACTTTATCAGATGTTCATGAAGTATTTGCTTATTTCTCTTTAGGCGAAACTGATTTCATCAACTTTAAAGCACAATACGCTGGAAGTTCACTTGGTGATAAAATCAAAAAATTACCTCCGGTTACTTTGATTTTAGCTGATAACAATGCTTATCCTCAAACCGGAAAAATTGATATGGTTGACGGTCAGTTTGATAAAACTACTGGAGCAATCACAATTAGAGCGACTTTTCCAAATGCAAACGGAACGTTACGTTCTGGAAACACAGGAAGAATCCGTTTAGGGTTACAACACGACGATGCAATTTTAGTTCCGCAGTCGGCTACAGTTGAAATGCAGGATAAAGTATTTGTTTTCAGTGTAGGTAAAGACAACAAAGTAACTAAAACGCCTATTACTATTGTGGGTAAAAGCGGTACCAATTATTTAATTAAAGAAGGTGTAAAAACTGGTGACCAAATCGTGTTAAGCGGTATTGACAAACTTCAGGATGGACAAGCGATCCAGCCAGAAAAATCAGCAAAAGTTGCCGAAGTAACTAATAAAAAATAATTCTAAAAGAAAATGTTCAAAATATTTATACAAAGACCTGTACTGGCAACCGTAATCTCCATTTTATTGGTGATTCTTGGAGTACTTGGTTTAACTAAACTGCCTTTACAACAGTTTCCTGATATTGCGCCGCCATCGGTTTTGGTAACGGCAGTATATCCGGGAGCAAACGCAGAAACGGTTTTACGTTCTGTGGCACCTTCTATCGAAGAATCTATAAATGGTGTAGAAAACATGACTTACATGAGTTCTACAGCAAGTAACGACGGTACTTTAGCGATTACTGTTTTCTTTAAACTGGGTACAGATGCTGACCAGGCTGCTGTAAACGTACAAAACAGAGTTGCACAGGCAACGAGCCAGCTTCCTGCAGAGGTTGTACAGCAAGGTATTGTTACGGCGAAACAACAAAACAGTTTCATCATGGCAATTGGTATGTATACTGATGATGAAGCAAAATATGATCAGACTTTTGTTGCCAACTATGCACAAATCAATATTATTCCAGAACTAAAACGTATTCCGGGTGTAGGTTCTGCCAGTATTTTTGGTGGTGTAAAAGATTACTCTATGCGTGTTTGGTTAAATCCAACGCAGATGTCAACTTATAAAGTGACGCCAAGCGAAGTTATGGGCGCTATTCAGGACAAAAGTTTGGAAGCTGCTCCGGGTAAATTTGGAGAGCGAAGCAAAGAAGTTTTTGAATACGTTATTAAATACAAAGGGAAATTAACTAAACCAGAAGATTATGAAAATATTGCTATACGTTCTAATGCAGATGGTTCAGTACTTCGCTTAAAAGATGTTGCGAGAGTTGAACTTGGAGCATACTCTTATAACAGTTTAACTCGTTTAAATGGTAAAAAAGGAATTGTAATTGGGGTTATTCAGTTAGCTGGATCTAACTCAAATGATATTCAGATTGCCATTAACAAAATGATGGAAAAGGCTTCTAAAGATTTTCCTAAAGGCATAAAACACAATATTTTCTATAGTACAAAAGTATCTCTTGACCAATCTATTGAGCAAGTTGAGCATACATTATTAGAAGCTTTTATACTTGTATTTATTGTGGTATTTATCTTCTTGCAAGATTTTAGATCAACATTAATCCCGGCTATTGCTGTACCTGTAGCAATTTTAGGAACGTTCTTCTTCATGCAGTTATTCGGATTTTCGATCAACCTTTTAACACTTTTCGCATTAATTCTGGCGATTGGTATTGTGGTCGATGATGCCATTGTGGTAGTCGAAGCGGTGCATGCGAAAATGGAGCACAAACGCTTGTCTCCAAAAATCGCAACCCATGAAGCAATGCACGAAATAACGGGTGCTATTATCTCGATTACGCTGGTAATGGCTGCTGTTTTCCTGCCGGTTGGTTTTATGGAAGGTTCTACAGGAGTTTTCTATCGTCAGTTTGCCTTTACTATGGCAATTGCAATTGTAATTTCGGCTGTTAATGCCTTAACATTGAGTCCGGCGCTTGCGGCATTATTTTTAAAAGATAATCACGGAGCACACGATCACGACGCAGCTTATGTGAAAAAAGGATTTAAAGAGAAGTTCTTTACCGCTTTCAACAGCAGTTTTGAATCTTTAACGAATCGTTACGTAGGCGGACTTAAATTCTTAATCAGAAGAAAATGGTTAAGTATGGGCGGATTAGCTCTAATTGTTGTGGCAACTGTTGTAATGGTAAAAACAACTCCTGCAGGATTTATTCCAACAGAAGATCAAGGATTTATTGCGATTGCAGTAAATACACCATCTGGAACATCATTAGACGGAACTCAAAAAGTAATGACCGAAGCGGAGAATACTTTAAGAGGTTTAGATGCTTCAAGATTTGTAACCGCAATTTCAGGTTTCAACTTATTGACCAACTCTACAAGTCCATCTTCTGCAGTTGTATTCGTATTGCTTAAACCAAACGAAGAACGCGGCGAAGTAAAAAACATTGACGAAATCATGAATCAGGTTCGCGGTAAACTGGGCACTATTTCTGGCGGAAGTTTCTTCGTATTCAGTTTCCCAACTGTTCCAGGATTTAGTAACGTTGAGGCTTTAGATTTAGTTTTACAAGATAAAACGGGAGGAAAACTGGATAAATTCAGTGGAATTTCTCAAAACTTTATCGGTGAATTAATGAAACGTCCGGAAATTGCCGTTGCCTTTACCAGTTTCAAAGCAGATTATCCTCAATTGCAATTGGAAGTTAATGACGAAAAAGCAAATCAATTAGGCGTAAATGTAAAAGACATTCTGCAGACAATGCAGGCTTATTTTGGTAGTGCGCAGGCATCTGATTTCAACAGATTTGGTAAATATTACCGTGTTGTAGTTCAGGCTGATATTGCAGACAGAGCTGATCCATCAGCAATTGACCGTGTATTTGTAAAAAACAGAACAGGCGAAATGGTTCCAATAAATACTTTAGTAAAACTAACTCGTATTTATGGTTCAGAAACCGCATCACGATACAATTTATTTAACTCAATTTCTATTAATGCCATTCCGAAACCAGGATTTAGTTCAGGAGATGCCATTAAAGCAATTGAAGAAGTAGCAGCACAACAATTACCTGCAGGTTACGGGTTTGAATTCTCGGGCCAAACTCGTGAGGAGATATCATCTGGAGGACAATCTGCAACAATATTCTTACTGTGTTTGATATTCGTTTATTTCCTACTTGCTGCACAGTATGAAAGTTACATTTTGCCTTTGGCAGTAATCTTATCAATCCCTGCAGGTATTTTTGGAGTATTCGCAGCTATTGGTTTAACTGGTATTGAAAACAACATTTATGTACAAGTTGCCCTTGTCATGCTGATTGGACTTCTCGCCAAAAATGCCATCCTGATCGTCGAATTTGCCGTGCAGAAAAGAAAATCGGGACAAGCGTTAATAAGAGCTTCAATCGATGCTGCAAAATTACGTTTGCGACCAATTATCATGACGTCTCTTGCCTTTATCGTAGGTTTAATACCAATGATGAGTGCAAAAGGACCATCAGCTCAAGGTAACCACTCTATTAGTATTGGTGCTGCCGGAGGTATGATTTCTGGAGTAATTCTAGGATTGTTTATCATTCCTGTTTTATTCATCATCTTCCAGCATTTACAAGAAAAGGTTTCTGGAAAACCAGTTGCCGTAATTCATAACGAAGAAAAAGAATAAATGGAAAACTATATAACCACAGCTTTAGTAGCCATCATAATTGGCATCGCTTATATATCGTACAGAATCTCAAAAGATCTTGAAACTAAAGATACTTGTACAGAAATTTAATAAAAAGACAATGAAAAATCATATAACCAAAATCGTGACCTTCGCCATTCTGATCACGACATTAATATCCTGCAAAGTTTCGAAGGATATTGAAACTCCAAAAGATGCATTTCCTGAGAATTTCAGGAATGCATCAACTTCGAGTGATACAACAAGTATTGCTGATGTGGAGTGGAAAAACTTCTTTACAGAAAAAGATATTATCAAATTGATCGACAGCGCCGTTGCAAGAAACAACGATTTGCAGATTGCCGAAAAGAACATTGAAATTGCACAATACAGATTTACTCAGTCAAAATGGGGAAATGTACCTCAGGTTAATTTATTTGTAAATGCAAGCACAAGCAATCCGTCTGATAATAGTTTTACAGGATTGAACTTAAACCAGGCAATTGGTGCTAAACATATCGACGATTATTCTGCCGGAGCCTCACTTTCGTGGGAAGCTGATATCTGGGGGAAAATCAGAAATCAGAAAAAAGGTGCTTACGCTGGATATTTACAATCTGCAGAAGTTAAAAAAGCATTGCAGACGAATATTGTTGCCAATGTTTCAAGAGGATATTACAACCTTTTAATGCTGGATGCACAATTAGAAATTGCCAGACAAAATCTAAAATTAAACGATAGTACAACTAATATTATCAAATTAAAATATGATGCTGGTCAGGTAACAACATTGGCGATTCAACAATCGGAAGCACAAAAATTAAACTCAGCGCAATTGATTCCGTTATTGGAACAAAACATTGCGATTCAGGAAAATGCTTTAAGCGTTTTAACGGGTTCTTTTCCGAATTCTAAAGAAAGAACAATTAAGTTAAGTGCGATTGAAGTTAAAAACAATACTGCTATCGGAATTCCGTCTTCATTAGTAAGCAGAAGACCTGATGTAAAAAGTGCCGAATTAGCTCTTAAAGCTGCAAATGCAAATGTTGGAATCACAAAAGCTGATTTATATCCAACATTAAGAATTACTGCTCAAGGAGGTGTAAACTCTTTCGAAACCAGCAATTGGTTCAACATTCCGGCTTCATTATTCGGAACTGTTGCAGGAGGTTTAACACAACCGCTTTTGAACAACAAAAGAGTAAGAACACAATATAATATTGCTGTCGCAGAAAGAGAAAAAGCTGTTTTAAGTTTTAGACAATCTGTTTTGGTTGCCGTAAGCGAAGTTTCTGATGCTTTAGTTAAAGTAGAGAAATTACAACAACAGGAAACTTTCTTGAAAGAAAAAGTAAAAACTTTACAGCAAGCGATTAAAAATGCTAACCTTTTATTCAAAAATGGTATGGCAGAATATCTTGAAGTTTTAACTGCTCAGGCAAATTTATTGCAAAGCGAATTAGAACTTGCAGATGTTAAAAGACAACAACTTACAGCCAATACTGAATTGTACCGCGCTCTAGGCGGAGGCTGGAAATAATACCTGTTACATTACCCGTTAATTATTTATTTTTTGAGAGGAAAACGCTGTGAGACTTAGGTTTCATGGCGTTTTTCAGTTTACTACTGGCATGGCAATGGCACGCAGATGACGCAGATTCGCTTTGCGAAAGCACGGATTTGTACGGATTTTTTTGTCTTTGCATTTTTTATTCTCATTTTTTGTCAGGCTGAGCGAAGTCGAAGCCCCGCAATCAAAATCGACAATCTTTGTAGAGCATCTGTGCGGTCCTTCGACTTCGCTCAGGATGACAAACTCTGTGGTTACTACACTTCTACTATCCATCCCAAAAAAATCTAAAATCTAAAATCTAAAATCTAAAATCTACCCTCTAAAATCTAAAATCAAGAAATGTCCCAAATGCCCCTAAAATAGTCGTAAATAACTATTTCATGAAAAAACAAGAATAGTATATTTGTAATACATTAACTAATAACTATTTAAAAACAAACCACATGAAAAAAGCAAAAATTATTTTTTGGGTTACAACTACTATTATTTTTCTATTCGAAGGCGTTATGCCGGCTTTGACTTCACAGACAGAATTGGCAAAAGAAGGAATAAGACATTTAGGTTATCCTGAGTATTTTGGAAATGCACTGGTAATTTTCAAAATTCTGGGAGTTTTGGTTTTAGTGATTCCGTCGGTTCCTAAAAATGTAAAAGAATGGGCTTACGCCGGATTCGGTTTCGACTTTATATTTGCTTCAATAAGTCATTTTGCAATTGACGGTATTAACTTTCAAAGTTTCTTTCCGCTAATCTTTTTAGTGATTTTGGCAATCTCATATATCTATTATCATAAAATCGAACGATACAAAAATATCGCTTTGTAAAACTTTCCTGTGATGATAGAAGTTTTTAAAACAAATGTTCAGGAAGTCGAGCAATCAGTAATGATTGTGGGGAAACTTCTTGAACATTTCCCAAACAGCATCGTCAATTTTGATCTCGAAGACTGCGATAAAATTCTTCGGGTTCATGCTGCTTCTATTTCAAATCATAAAATAATCGAACTTCTAAATTCGCATGGTTTTCATTGTGAAGTACTTCCGTAAAATCACAATTTACTGATTTACAAAATATTGCAATAAAAATTGTATTTTTGAGATCCTAACTTCTAAACCACAAAAAATGAATTTACCTGCAGAACATCAAACCGTAATGCCTTACCTTATCCTGAAAGGCGCATCGCAATTTATAGATTTTACAAAAAATGTTTTCGGAGCTTCAGAAACACATTCAAAAGCACTCCGCGAAGACGGAACTATAATGCATGCCGAAATTACCTTAAACGGAAGCACAATAATGGTAACCGATGAAACTGAAGACTGGTCAAAACAAACGGCCAATTTATTTGTTTACGTTCTTAATGCCGATAAAACGTATCTAAAAGCATTAGAAAACGGTGCTGTTTCTTTAATGGGATTAAGCGATCAGGATTACGGCAGAACCTGCGGCGTAACAGATCCTTTTGGAAATGTCTGGTGGATTACCTCCGTAAATTAAACCTTAAAAATCAATAATATGAAGACAGACGTTCAAAAAGATATTGTTGAAACATTCAAAAAATTAAATGATATTCTATCAAAATTTTCTGAAAACGAATTAAATCAGATTCCCTTTCAGGGAAGCTGGACTCCCGGACAAGTTGTACAGCATATTATTTTAGCCTGTTCCGGATTTCCTGAATTATTTGCCGGAAATACTGAAAAAACAACCAGAAAACCCGACGAAAAAATTAAAGACATTGAAGGTCTGTTTTTAAATTTCACTATAAAAATGGATGCTCCGGTATTTCTTAAACCAGAGAAAAAAGAATACAATAAAAACGCATTAAATATAGAATTGCTCAGGCTCGAATCTGAGTTATTAGATTGTGCCGAAAAATACGACTTAACCTTAACCTGCCTGGATTTTCAGGTTCCCGGTTTTGACAAATTCACCATGTACGAATGGATTGATTTTGCATTAGTTCACACCCAAAGACATACGCATCAATTAAATACTATTTTTCAATACATAACTAAACTCTAAATTAATGATATCAAAATCTAAAACTATTTTATACTCTGGTTTACTGGCAGGAACTTTAGATATTCTGGCTGCAATTTTCGTTTACTCCGTTATATTACATCAAACAACTGCCGAGAAAATTCTGCAGTCTATTGCAAGTGGTATTTTTAAGCAGCATGCTTATACAGGCGGCGCACAAATGGTTTTTTACGGCTTATTACTGCATTATTTTATCGCATTGGCTTTTGCTTATTTTTATTATAAAATATATCCTCACGTTCCTATTTTAAAAAAGAGTATTTTTGTTTCTGGAATTGTATACGGGATCTTTGTCTGGATTGTAATGAACCTTATTGTCCTTCCAATTGTATTTCCAAACCTTCCATCAAAAGAATTCGATCTTCCGTTAATCATTTCTGTTTTAATTTTGATTTTCTGCATTGGTTTACCAATTGCTTTTGTAACTAAGAAGGGTTATGAATTAGCTTATCATTGAAATTTTAACGCAAAGCACGCTAAGTTTTTTTGACAGGCTGCATTTTCAATGCTGAAGTTCGCAAAGCATGATGAACACATAGCTTTGCGAACTTTGAGTTTTAGTAAAAAACTAACTTATTAAAAATCTTAGCGTGCTTTGTGTTAAAATTATAAGTATTGATTAAAACCAAAAACAAAAAAGCGAAATCAACATCAACAGTTAATTTCGCTTTATTAAACAATAAACTAAGATTTTAAACTCTTGTTCTTCCGCTTATTAATGAAATAATAAATAAAACTAAGAATATAAAGAATAAAATTTTTGCGATACTAGCGGCTCCGGCAGCAATTCCGCCAAAACCAAAAATTCCGGCTACTATAGCTAGAATTATAAATGTGATTGTCCAACGTAACATAATATTAAAATTTAAGTTATAATAATGTGACTTTTTACAAGCATGATTTGTTTGTCTCTCAAAGTTCCTTTTTACTTACAAAAACCATTAACTCAAAAGGTATATTTTTTATCGCAATACGTTACAAATCATAAATTTATCTGCCACTTTTAGAATTTCAGTCTCAACGTTATACAATTCCCATCCAGAAGCTTTAGAGTTAATTTTTTGATCGATTGAGTTAATTACCGCTGCGTTCTCAAGGTAATTTTATTTAAAATTAAAAACTGGCTGTACAGCTGGTTATTATCAAAAGATATGGTTATGTAATTAGGTAGTTTTCGCAACGGGAACAGCCATTTTTAATGACTAATTTAATTTATTACGGTGTCGTCGATGACAAAGATTGCGGCGGCCACTCTGAACTTTGACGACTTATTAACAGAACTAAAACAGAATCCCATGAATAAGATATCAAATAAATCGAAAATTGTTTTTCTTTCAACATTTCCTCCAACACAATGTGGAATAGCAACTTATACTCAAGATACAATTAAAGGAATTACCGATATTTTTGGTAAATCAATAACTTGTGAAATTTGTGAACTGGTCGATAAGCCGCAGACAAATTCAACACAAGCCTTTACATTAAATACAAAAGAAAGAGCCGAATACACAAAAGTTGCCGAAGAAATTAATAAAGATAAAAATGTGAAATTAGTTCACATTCAGCATGAATTTGGTTTATTTGGCGGTAACTATGGCGATCATTTACTAGATTTTTTAAATGCAGTAAAAAAACCTTTAACCTATACTTTTCACAGCGTTATTCCAAACCCGAATAACGAATTGAAAACCTTTGTAAAATTACTTTTAAGCTACAGTAATTCTGTTTTTGTAATGACAAACCAGTCAAAAGAAATTTTGATAACAGACTACGATATTGAGGAAGACATCATTACAACTGTACCACACGGAACCCATATTGTAATTTATGAAGAACCGGCACAAGCAAAAGTAAAATTTGATATTCAGGACAAAATTGTGCTCTCAACTTTTGGACTTTTGGGCGAAGGAAAAAATATCGAAACCGGTTTACAAGCTTTAGCCAAAATCGTAGAGAAAGAACCAAACGTATTATATTTAATTATTGGCAAAACACATCCAAATTTAATTAAAGATGGTGTCGATGCTTACAGAGATAAACTGGAAGCAATTGTTGACGAATTAAATTTACACAACAATGTTCGCTTCATCAATCAATATTTAGATACTGAGGAACTTTTAGAATATTTAAAAGCAACCGATATTTATTTATTTACTTCAAAAGATCCCAATCAGGCTGTAAGCGGCACTTTTGCTTATGCAATGAGCTGCGCCTGCCCTATGGTTGCATCAAAAATTGCGCATACAAGAGAAGTTTTAACTTCAGACTGCGGTGTTTTGGTTGACATTGGAAATGTGGATCAATTTGCAGAAGAAACATTAAAATTAATTTCTGATGAAAATTTAAGACGTGAGATGGGAATCAATGCCTTTACCAAAATGAGAGCTTCATCTTGGGAAAACGGTGCATTAACCCACATGAATACTTATAAAAAATTAATCGAAAATCCATCAGATGTCAAATACAGTTATCCGAACATTCAGTTAAGACATATCAAAAGATTGACGACAGATTTGGGAATTATCCAGTTTAGTAAAATTTCGGTTCCGGATTTGGGGTCCGGTTATACTTTAGATGATAATGCCCGTGCTTTGATCGCCTTTTGTATGCATTATAAATTAACCAGAGACAAAGACGATCTTCCATACATTTTAATTTATTTGGATTTTATCGAAAGATGCCAGAAACCAAAAGGAAATTTCATCAATTATGTCGATCAGGAAAATCGTGAACATATTGAACAAAATGCCGAAGTTAATTTAGAAGATTCAAATGCAAGAGCAATTTGGGCTTTAGGAACCGTAGTTTCAAATTCAGATATTCTGCCTGAAAACATTTCTAAAAAAGCAGCAAAATGCTTTCTGAATTCATTAAAATGGGCAGAAAACATTCAATCACCGCGTTCTATTGGTTTTGCAACAAAAGGATTGTATTTATATCATAATGCAATTCCAAATTTATATGTGGCGGCCATTATCAATAAACTAAATACCAAATTACTGGCCAATTACGAAGATACAGCATCTGAAGACTGGCAGTGGTTTGAAAATTATTTAACGTACGGAAACGGAATTCTGCCGGAATCTATGTTGTACGCTTATTTAATTACAAACAAAGCAGTTTACAAAAAAGTGGCGTTAGATTCGTTAGATTTCCTACTGTCGAAAACATTTACAGACGGAAATTTTAAAGCAATTTCAAATCAAAGCTGGTACCACAAAGGTGCAGAACCACAGCAATACGGAGAACAGCCAATTGATGTTACGTACACCATTCAGACTTTAAATGCTTTTTATAACGCTTTTGAAACTCCGGAATATAGAAAAAAAATGAAAATTGCATTTAACTGGTTTTTAGGAAAAAATCATTTAAATCAAATTATGTACAATCCCGTAAGCGGCGGCGGTTATGACGGTCTTGAAAAAAACAATGTAAACCTAAATCAGGGAGCAGAATCAACCGTATGTTACTTAACCGCAAGATTAATAATGGAAAAATTTGCTCAAGACGAATCTAAAGTTATTCCCTTAAATAAATCGAGAACCGGCGTAGCGATCAACTTATAGATAAATTCCAATTAAAAAATTCCAAATCCCAAATTGAATTTTGGAATTTAAAATTTGTAGTTTTATAACGCAATAGACTGACCAAAATTCTATTAAACCCGGAAAATCCCTTTCTTAATGAGAGGGATTTTTTGTTTACAGCAATAATTAATCTTAAAAATAAACTAAATAAATTTACCTATCTACTAATAGGTAGTATATTTGTCAAAAAATTACTGCCATGACAACACGAGAAAATATTATAGAAAAAGCAGATCAGTTTATTCGAAACAAAGGCTACAATGCTTTTAGTTTTAAAGATATTTCAAATGATATTGGCATCAAAACCGCTTCTATTCATTACCACTTCCCTACTAAATCAGATCTTGGTGTGGCAACCATTAAAGAACACATTGCCCGATGTGAAGCTTTAAAAAAAGAAGTTGCCAATGAATCGCCATTAACAAAACTGCAAGCTTTTTTAGAAGTACAGGCACAGATAAAAAAAGAAAATAAAGTCTGCATTGTAGGTTCATTAGCTACCGATTTAAACACTTTAGATGATGCTATAAAAGCAGAACTGCAAGTATTTGCTCAAATCGTAATCAGCTGGCTTACTGAAATTTTAATTGAAGGAAAAGAACTCAAAATATTTGATTTTGAAATGGCACCAAGAACAAAAGCCATAATGATTATAACCAATATGGTTGCCATTGTACAGCTTTCGAGACTTACAAACGATAATGATTTTGACTTGGTAAGAGAAACAATATTAACAGAATTAAGACCTAAAAAATAATGAAAAGAGTTGTAGTAACAGGATTAGGAGCAGTAACTCCTATTGGAAATAATGTTCAGGAATTTTGGAATTCATTAATTAACGGAGTCAGCGGTGCCGCTCCCATAACAAGATTTGACACCACACAATTCAAAACTAAATTTGCATGCGAAGTTAAAAACTTTGATGCTTCGCCTATTTTTGAGAAAAACGAAATTAGAAAATACGATCTTTTCACGCAGTATGCTTTGTATGCCACAGACGAAGCCGTAAAAAATGCCAATATCGATTTTGATTCCTTAAACAAAAACCGAATTGGAGTTATTTGGGGATGCGGCGACGGCGGAATTTCAACTTTTGAAGAGCAAATTGGAGAATATAAATTAGGAAATGGTACACCAAGATTCAGTCCGTTTTTTATTCCGAAGAGAATTGTGAATATAGCGTCAGGAGTTATTTCGATTAAATATGGACTTCGAGGAATTAACTATACAACTGCTGCTGCCTGTTCTGCCAGCAATACTGCAATCATAGATGCTTTCAATTATATTCGCTGGGGCAAAGCAGATATGATGATCACTGGCGGTTCTGAAGCTTCGGTTACAGAATCTTCAATTGGCGGTTTTAATGCTTCAAAAGCATTGTCTACCTTAAATAATGATTACAGCAAAGCTTCACGCCCTTTTGATTCAACAAGAGACGGATTTGTTTTAGGCGAAGGCGCCGGCGTTGTGATATTAGAAAGCTACGAACATGCCATAAAAAGAAACGCTGTAATTCTAGCTGAAATTGTAGGCGGAGGTTTAGCTGCAGATGCTTACCATTTAACAGGAACGCATCCTGAAGGTGAAGGTGCAGTTTTAGGAATGGAACTTGCGCTTGAAGAAGCCGGGATTTCTCCAGATCAAATTGATTACATTAATGCACATGCAACTTCTACTCCAACGGGAGATTTAAGCGAACTTAAAGCTGTTGAAAAAGTTTTTGGAATAAACCCAAATGCGAATATTAGTGCCACAAAATCAATGACCGGACATTTACTTGGCGGTGCCGGAGCAATTGAAGCGATTGCCTGCATCAAAGCGGTTCAGGAAAATATTATTCCGCCAACAATAAACACACAAGAAGCTGAACCAGAATTTGCCGATAAATTTAATTTGACACTTGGAAAAGCACAATCCAGAGAAGTGAATTATGCCATGAGTAATACTTTTGGTTTTGGCGGTCACGTTGCCAGTTCGATATTTAAAAAATTTACAGAATAAAGAGCGAATTTACAAGCTCAAAAAGCGAATTATATTAAAAATCCCTTTCCTAAAGAAAGGGATTTTTTGTTTGTATAAACTGCAACGTCAATCTACTAAATATATTGTGATTTTATGAAAATTATATAAGGCTCAAAAAAAGTTGTGTAAAGTATTTTAACAAGTATAGAAGTAACTTTCATATATAATTTAAAAAGTGCCTTAAACTGTTAAATAATTGATTTTCAAACCATACCTAACTTAAAAACAAAACATTTTGATTCTCAGCCTAAAAAATACATTCGCACAAATTGGAGACGCAGCATTGTTTGCCAAAAGGTTTTTTAAGGAGGTTTTTATTCCTCCTTATGAGGCTAAAGAGTTTTTGAAACAATGTTACATCATAGGTTACAAATCATTGCCTTTGGTGGCAATTACAGGTTTTATTATGGGATTAGTGCTTACGCTTCAATCCAGACCAACTTTGGTGAAATTTGGTGCCGAAAGCTGGCTTCCCGGAATGGTGGCACTCTCCTTAATTAGAGAAATTGCGCCGGTTATTACAGCCTTAATCTGCGCCGGAAAAATTTCGTCAGGAATTGGTGCCGAATTAGGTTCAATGAAAGTAACGGAGCAAATCGATGCCATGGAAGTTTCAGCCATCAATCCTTACAACTATTTGGTCGTAACCAGAATTTTAGCCTGTACGTTAATGGTTCCAATATTAGTGATTTTTGCTGATGCTATTGGAATTGTCGGCGGCTATGTTGGCATCAATATTCACGGCGATGTCAATTTCTATCGTTTTTTAACCCAGATTATTCAATCTTTAGAATTCTCAGATCTGATTCCGGCAACGATAAAAACATTCTTCTTTGGCTATTTCATCGGGATGATTGGCTGTTATAAAGGATTCAATGCCGCAAACGGAACAGAAAGTGTAGGACGCGCTGCAAACTCGGCCGTAGTGACAGCTTCTTTAAGCATATTTATTATTGATATGGTTGCCGTACAATTAACCGATTTAATTTACTTAAAATGATTAAAGAAGAAAAAAATAGCGAACCAAAATCAAAAGCTAAAAAACAGACTCCAATCATTGAAATTAAGGATCTGCACAAAACTTTTGGTAAAGACAACGAAATTCTGAAAGGTATAAATTTAACCGTAAATAAAGGCGAAGATTTAGTGATCCTGGGCCGTTCGGGTTCTGGAAAATCGGTAACTATAAAATGCATTGTGGGTTTAATTGAACCTGATCAAGGCGAAATAAAAGTATTTAATGAAGATGTGTTGAATCTTTCAAAAGATGAATTAAATAAAATAAGGGTCAAAATTGGATTTTTATTTCAGAGCGGCGCTTTATACGACTCAATGTCCGTTAGAGAAAACCTCGCGTTTACGCTTCGTGCACACAAAAGAGAGTTAACCGAAGATGAAGTAGAAAATGAAGTTATTGAAGCACTTGAAAGTGTAGGTCTTGGCGATGCAATCGACAAAATGCCGGCAGAATTATCAGGCGGAATGAGAAAGAGAATTGGTTTAGCAAGAACGCTGATTTTAAAACCGGAAATCATTTTGTACGACGAACCTACTACAGGTTTAGATACGATTACTTCAAGAGAAATCAGTGAATTAATCCTGGATGTCAAACACAAACAAAAAACCTCATCGATCATTATTACGCACGATATGGCCTGCGCCAAAATGACTGCAGACAGGATTATGGTTTTAAAAGACGGCGTCATTCATGCCGAAGGAACATACGAAGAATTAGAGAAAGACGAAGACGAATGGGTACGTTCATTTTTTGAATAAAGCAAAATAAAACATTAGAAATCATGGAGAAGCAATCTGGATATACTTGGAAATTAGGAATGTTTGTAACAGTTGGGCTGCTGCTTTTTATAATGGCCATTTATTTTATCGGAAAACAAAAAAATCTGTTTGGTTCAACATTCCATATCACATCAAAATTTAAAACGGTCAGCGGTTTAGAAGTGGGAAACAACGTCCGCTTTTCAGGTATTAACATTGGTACAGTCGAAGAAATCCGGTTAATAAATGATTCATCGGTAGTCGTTTCAATGGTTATAAAAGATGAAGTCCGCGAATTCATAAAAACAGATGCCCGTGCCAGCATTGGTTCTGACGGATTAATGGGCGACAAAGTCCTTACTATTATGCCCGGCGTAAAATCGACAAAAATCATCGAAGACAATGGAGCCATCGCTTCTATCAACGGAATAGAAATGAATGACATTATGAAAAGCGTTAAGAAAAGCGTTGACAACGTTGGCGTTATTTCTGAAGAGCTGGCCATTTTCAGCCGCAGTATGAATAACGGAAACGGCGCTTTGGCGAGATTAGTCCGCGATGATAAAATGGCAAACAGCGTTTCGAATACGCTTTCAAATTTAGAAACCGGTACAAAAGGTTTCAGTGAAAATATGGAAGCAGCAAAAAGCAATTTCCTTTTTAGAGGTTACTTCAAGAAAAAAGAAAAGGAAAAAGAAAAACAGAAAGAAGAAATAAAAGAGAAAAAAGAAGAACAACAGGAAAAAGAAGCCAAAGCTAAAGAAGAGAAAGAAAAACAGGAAAAACAAAAAGCTGAAGACGCTAAGAAAGAGCCTGAAAAGAAATAATAAAAACGCTGCGCCATGAAAACTTCATTTAAAAATATAAGCCTTAAAATACTAAAATGGACGGGAATAGTAATAGCAGGAATCCTGCTGTTACTTTTTTTGATTCCATTATTATTTCCCAGAAAAGTGGGCATTACAAAAGGGGCTTTATTTTTAGAAAATACCACTTTTAATATTATCGATTGTATTGTGGGTATCAATGCCGGATACAAAGATGAAACGCCAACAACAGCTCATTTTGATGCACATTTCAATGTAAAAGATTTCAGCATTCAGCACGCTTACAAAGGAATTCCGATGTTTCATGTTCAGCAAAACAGGTCAGAAATTTATGATGCAGTTTATCATGAGAATAATAAAGTAATCAAAAAAGAAAAAATCAGTAAGAAGAAAACCTAATTTATAAAGCAATGAAAAAGAAAAAACAAAATGGCGGAAGCATAAAGAACCTCTCATTCACTGACCGAAGCACATTCTCAGCATGAGTACAAAGATAAAAACCAAACTAAAAATCGTACTGCAAGAAATAAAACTAAAAAATGAAATTACGCTCTACAGAAACCTTTTGGCCTCTTATAAGTGCCATGAATACCAGTTATCCTTCTATTGATTCTGATATTAAAACGGAGATTTTAATTGTCGGAGGAGGAATAACAGGGGCTTTAATGGCTTATAAATTAATTACAGCAGGAAAAAAAATAGTATTAGTTGACCGCCGCGACGTAGCAAACGGCAGTACAGCCGCTAGTACCGCTTTGCTTCAATATGAAATTGATGTTCCGCTGCACGAACTGATTAAACTTCGGGGTGAAAAATGTGCTGTAGACAGTTATAGAAACGGAAAGAAAGCCATTTTTGAACTTCGAAATATAATTGATACGATCGAAAGCGACTGCGGATTTGAATTCAAAAAAAGTATTTATTTTACTTCATACAAAAAAGATATTCCGTTTTTAAAGAACGAATTTAAAGCCAGAAAACAGCGCGATTTTGATGTGACCTGGCTCAATAAATATGATCTTGAAAAAATGGGTTTAAATGCCATTGCCGCCATCGAATCTAAAACTGCGGCAGTTATGGATCCGTTTAAACTGGCGAACGATTTATTGTATTACTGCTATCAAAACGGAATGCAGATTTTTGACAGAACGAATATTACTTCTGTCCAAACTCTAAAAGGAAAATGTATTGCACACACCGAAAATAAATGTACGATAACAGCAGATCATGTTGTATACTGCAGCGGTTATGAAAGTACCGAAACTATTGAAGAAAAAATTGTTGATTTAAAAAGTACGTATGCGCTGGCGTCTGAAGTTGTTCCTGAATTACCTACAATTTTAAAAAATGCAGTTATTTGGGATACTTCTTCTCCGTATTATTATTACCGTGCCACTCCAGATAACCGAATTATTATGGGTGGCGGCGATGAAGAATTTAGAGATGCCAAAAAACGGGATAAAATGCTCCCTAAAAAAGAGGCTTCTTTAATGCGTCAGTTTAAAAGACGATTTCCAAATGTAGAATTCAAATTAGATTATTCCTGGGCCGGAACTTTTGGCGAAACCAAAGATGGTCTTCCCTATTTTGGAAAACCAGACCCGAAAAAAAAAATTCATTACGTTCTGGGCTTCGGAGGCAACGGAATTACTTTCAGCGTTATAGGAATGAACTCCATTGTTGATTCTATAAAAAATAAAAAAAATCAGGATTTGGAGTTTTACAGGTTTGGGCGTTGAAAAGATACTAAGATGCTAAGGTTCTAAGATACTGAGTTTTTTCCTTAGTTTCTTAGAACCTTAGCAACTTATATTATAAATAGTCCTCTCTTATTGGTGTAAAAACATCTACTACTTCACCAGCTTCGAGAATTTCAATAGAATGTTCAATATTTGCGGGAATTGAGTAGGTATCTCCTTCATTTAATAAAAATTCTTTTCCTTCAAATTTCAGTTTATAACTGCCTGAAATTACATAACCACTTTGTTCATTTGGATGTTGGTGAAACGGCACAAAATCAGTTAATTTATATAGCATTTTTGTTACCATTGAATCTTTACCTATTGATAAAACCACAAAATCAACGCCTAAGAATTGTCTTGAAACAGCATTCTCCTTTTTTACAATATTTTTCATTTATTTTATTTTTAACTCCATTTGGATGTTGCAGCGTTTATAAGGTGTTTCCAGACCAAAAACTTTCTCAAAACCTAATTTATAATATAAGTTTATAGCGGGTTTTAAAATCGTATTGCTTTCCAGATATATCTTTTTTGCGCCTAATTCTTTCGCTTTTGTCGCAATTGCCTGCCCTAATAACCAGCCAATATTTTTTCCCTGCGCTTTGGGTGAAACCGCCATTTTTGCCATTTCAAAATCGTATTCGGGATTATCCATTTTGATAAGGGCGCAAACACCTACCGGCTCGTTTTCATATAGAGCAACCAGAATTTTTCCGCCTTTGTTTAAGATATATTCTTCGGGATTATCGAGCGCTTTATAGTCGGCTTCTTCCATTTCAAAATAAGTCGAAATCCATTCTACATTTAAGGCTCTAAAAGCTTCCTGATATTCTGGTTTGTATTCAGCAATTTTCACATCTTTGCTTTCGCGGATTTTTTTCTGATCACTTACTCTTTTAAACATTGATTTTTGTTCCAATAAAAATTCCCATTCCTCAAGTGCCGCCCAAAGATTATGTTTAGATTCGGCGATCAAACCGTCTATCGCAACATCAATATCTTTTAATTGCTGTTGAATATTTTTTGCAAGCAAAAGTCCTTTTGCAGTCAAAACAACATTGTTTTTGCGTTTATCATCTGTTTTCAAACTTTCCTGAACCAATCCGGCAGCCGTCATTTCCTGAATAATCTTGCTTACCGAAGGCTGCGAATGTCCAATTTCATTTGCAATTTCTGTAATCGTCAATTCTCTTTCTTCTGTGAGCGTATAAAACACAGGAAACCACTTCGGAACAAAATCTGCACCGTATAATTCGTAAATTTTAGATGCATCATCTGTTATTACTGCAGTCATTAATCGTAAACGACTTCCTAAAGCCGCTTTACCTACTTTGTCAAAAAATTGCATATTATAATTAATTATATAACTAGTTATGCAAATGTATAAAAAAAATCTTTTTTGGCAAAAAGTTTTTTTTTAGTAACAAAGGTTCAAAGTGACAGAGGGGCAAAGTTTTTAACTTTTGTCACTTTGAACCTTTGTCACTCAAAAAAAAAACTAAGATCCTAAGTTTGGAGCCTCTAATTTGAATTAGAACCTCAGCGACTCAGAACCTTAGCGTTTTTGTATATATCTTGCTTAATAGCTAACGGCATTATTTTTTTAGAGGTACAAAGTTGCAAAGTGACAAAGTTTTAAAACCTTTGTTGCTTTGTCCCTTTGAATCTTTGCCCCTTTGGCTAAACAGCCAACGGATTCAAATTAAACTTATACTCTTTTGGGCTGCAGTTAAATTTTTGTTTGAAGATTTTAGAGAAATAACTTCTGCTTGTAAAACCAATACAGTACACGATTTCAGAAATATTTAAGTCTGAAGTTCTAATTAGTATCTCGGCTTTTAGAACGCGCATATGGGTGATATAATCATTTACGGTTCTGTTGTGAATCATTTTAAAACCTTCCTGAAGTTTATTTGGCGATAAACCCGATTTTTTACTTAATGATTTAATGGTGAAAGGTTCTTCGGGATTTGCTTTTATGGTTTCTGAAAGTTCTTTTACTTCTTCCATTTCTCTTAAAGTTAAGCAGTTTGCTTCTTTCGAAAATGAATTTAAATCGTCTGTATGCTGTTGAATTTCCATTGCCAGAATGATTCTCAAAATACCTTCTTTCAATAAATTTCTAACTACTCCGGTTTGTGTTACTGCGTTTAGCTGTTCGATTTTTTCACCAATTTTTAAGTTGTATGAACCGGCATAAAAGAATTCTCCGTTTAGGTTTTCTTCAAAAAATGTTTCCCTAACCATTTGGTTCAAAGAATTTGTCTGAGTTGCTTCTAACTGTGTTCCCACAATTATTAAAGTGAATTTTGTTTTTTTATCTTTTTCAAAAAACAAAACATTATCCTGGTTTAAGTTTGACGTTACTATTGCAGTCTGAAAAGTTTTTAGCTTATGTTCTTCGCCATGAATTCCAAAACTATGCGAAAGATTTCCTTTAGAACAATAAGCAAAATATAATGGCGATGAAATTCCGTTATTAACATTCAATTTTAAATCGACCGAAAATGTCATATCAAACTGAACGTATGAAATATTATCATTGAAAGAAGCACCGCTAATAGAACCTTTTGCAAAATTATTGTTTACCTCAAGTGTATATTCATCAACGTCAAAAGTTACTTTTCCGCCGAAGTTTTTATTCAATTCTTCAAATATGTTTTGAATTTTCTCTGTATGTATAGTAACTATTTTCATTTTGTTTCGATTTTAATTCTGTAATTTTAAATGATTCTTAAACCAACATCATTCTGCTTAAAAAGCAGATATTCAAAGTTCGCTCAATCACAAACCAAAAATGTTATATAATTTTCTACAATTGTTTTATAATTACTTATCTCTATAAGTTTAACTCAAATAAAATATTTCTTAATTCAATCAATGAAAAGCTATTCCTTCTCTCCTATAAGTTCAAATGATTCTAAAATTCTGATTTTAGGCACAATGCCCGGAACAAAATCTTTAGAACTCAATCAATATTACGGACACAATCAGAATAATTTCTGGAAGTTTTTGTTTGCTATTTTTAATGAGGATTTCTCGAATGATTACGAAACTAAAAAAGCCCTTTTGCTTAAAAACAAAATTGCGCTTTGGGATGTTCTGCAATATTGCGACCGTGTTGGAAGTTTAGACAGTGCCATAAAAAATGAAATTGCAAATGATTTTGAAACATTCCTGAAAAAACATCCCAAAATAAACACCATATTATTTAACGGACAAAAAGCCGCGGCGTTCTTTAAAAAGTATGTTCATTTAAAAGAAACGTATACGCTTATCACACTTCCATCAACAAGTCCGGCAAATGCTGGCAAATCGTTTCAATCAAAATTAGACGAATGGAAGATTATCAATACATTCTAAATAGTTTATAATCACGAATTTTATTTTACAGTTCGCTGTAAATTAATTCGTGAATTTGTGGCTAATAAAAATCTAAATATTGAAATAATATAACTTTTGAACTTTAAAATATAACACGAAATTTCTCAGCTCGCTATAATTTTACAATCAAGAAATCAAAGCCACAGTTTGGAAGGATTAATGAAGAAGAGGCTTTTTAAAATTATAGATACTACTAAGACAAACTTTTTACAAGTTTAGATTATAAAGAGAACATTGGTTATGTTAGTTTATTTTTGAGAAAAAAGCTATTCTAAATTATTAGGGTAGCTTTCTTTTTTTCTACATTTAACATAAATTTCCAATTATGAAAATTCAAACTTACTACAATCATATCCGGTTTTACACACCGCACCACTTTGTGTATTATCCTGTTTTAACGGTATTTCTTGTGTTTAGCATTTACTTTGCTTTTACTACAAATGATTCTCTTATTTGGTCTTTTATAAGCGTGGTTTTTGTGTTTTTGTTTTTCCTCGCTTATATGCTTCGCCAGCATTATGCGCTTATTTTACAAAACCGAATTGTACGCTTAGAACTCCGCTATCGCTACTTTACACTTACCGGAAAAAGACTGGAAGAGTTTGAACACAAATTAACCGATGATCAAATTTTTGCATTACGATTTGCTCCAGATGATGAATTTCTTCCGTTACTTGAGGATGCATTAAAAAATAACCTTAGCGGAGACGCCATAAAAAAAGCTATCGTTCACTGGCGTGCAGATTATAACAGAGTTTAAGGAGAATTTTAGATTGCAGAGTTTAGATTTTAGATTTTGCTATCTCTTTTATTCACTTCCTGCAAGGTTTTCAAAACCTTGTAGGTTTCTATATCATATCGATTTGCTTGGAATATTTATACCTACAAGGTTTTGAAAACCTTGCAGGAGTGTGATGAAACTAAATTATCTTAATAACTTATTACACTTTTACTTCTCACTCTTTACTTCTCACCTTCATATAATTAAAAAGGAATATAAAAGCAAAAATAAGCCTGGCTAAACTGCCAATACTTCAATAAAAAATATGGCTAAAAGTCCTTAAAATTAACATCTAAAATAATAATAACAAAACAAGCAAAAACTTATATATCTGAATATCAAAATAATAAAGCCTTTTAAATTGAAATTGAATGATTTTTTTTGTTAACTTTAATTGTTAAAATTTCATCAATAAATCTAAAACATCAATCTCATGAAAAAATTAGTTTATTTTTTGATAATTCCTCTTTCTTTTTTTTCGGTCAATGCCCAAACAACTGCCGAAATAACAAACGAAAATACTTTAACTACTGTAAAAGATAATTCGGATGAATTTCAGAATTATGCTGCAGAAGATCTTCCATGGCATGGAAGAAGATTTAAAGCTACTGCAGGTGTATTCTTTCCCGCAAACAATACCGAAGTTGAAGTTAACGGAACGGGTGGAAGAATTGGAACTGATATTGATTTTGAAAAAGATTTAGGTTTTGAAACTAATACGGTTTCCTTTTTTGGCGCTTTTGAATGGCGTGCTTCCCGAAGATCCCGCTTTAATCTGGAGTATTTTTATTTAAAAAGAAATTCAGAAAAAACACTTCAAAAAACAATCGAATTTCAGGATCATACTTATCCCGTTGACGCTCGGGTTTCGGCTTTTATGAATAACGAAATGATCCGATTTGCGTATGGATATGCCATTGTTTCTAAACCAAAATATGAATTGGGTTTATTAATTGGTGCGCACGTGCTTCTTGCTGATGTAGGTTTAAGACTGGAAGGAGTTACGGCTCAGGCAGAATATCACGACACGGTGGGCTTTACTGCTCCTTTGCCTGATATTGGAATTTGGGGTGAGTTTGTCCTTGGAAAAAAAGTGGGGCTGTATGCAAACGTAAATTATTTTGCCCTTAAAATTGACGATATCGACGGCCGAATTATCAGCTACAATTTATCGGTTTTATATAACGTTTATAAAAACTTTAGTCTTACAGCAGGTTATACTGGTTTAAATTTCAGACTTGATGTAACCAGACCTAAAATTGATGGTTTCTTTAAATGGGGTTATAACGGGCCTACTTTGGCGGCAACCTATAGCTTTGGAAATCACGTGAAGTTCTACAAACATTGAGTTTTTGTTTCATGTTTCATGTTTCATGTTTCATGTTTCATGTTTCAAGTTTCAAGTTTTAATCTATGCGTATAATTTTTTTAACGCAAAGCACACTAAGGTTTTAACGCTAAGTTTTTTTGATATAGATTGCATTTACAATGCACAAAGTTCGCAAAGCTTTATCAACACAAAGCTTTGCGAACTTTGCAGTTTTATAAAAACCTAACTTATTAAAAAAACTTAGCGTCCTTTGCGTTAAAAAAAATATGCGTTAAAAATTTATGGGCATGCATTTAAATGAACTTATATAGCTTATATGGTTTAATTAACAAACAAACCCAACACCTTTTTCAAGATATCGGGTTCATCCACTCAAACTTAACTCAAAAAATCTAAACTTTCTTATTTCTCGATTGGAGTAAATTTTATAGCTGTTCCTCCACCTGCTGCCAATTTGATATTTAAAACGGTTTGGTTATTTACCTTTTGTTTTGAAATTGTAACCGGATAAGGATTTGTTTTATAATTTGCTCCTGCTCCATCGGCATAAATTTCGGCTTCGTATTTTTTTCCTTTGTCTAAGAAAGATAAGGTTACTTTAAGATCTCTGGCATCTTTGTTTGTAATAGAACCTAAATACCAGTTTTTCTCGTCCCAGTCTTTACGAACAATTGTGGTGTATTCTCCAATTTTAGAATCTAAAACTTTAGTATCAGACCACGTACACGGAACATCTTTTATAAACTGAAATTCTGGTTTGTCAACATAATTCTCCGGTAAATCTGAAGCCATTTGCAGTGGACTGAAAATAATCACATACAATGCCAATTGATTGGCTAAAGTTGTTTGTACTCTCGCTCCAGAAGGAGTTTTATAATCAAAATTGAAATTCCCCGGTGTGTAATCAAACGGACCTGAAAGCATTCTTGTAAACGGTAAAGTTGTTAAATGCTGAGGCGTATTTCCGCCGTCTACAGACCACGCATTATATTCCTGACCTCTTCCGCCTTCTTGTGACATAAAGTTCGGATACGTACGCTGAATTCCGGTTCCTTTTATCGGTTCGTGATTGTCGATCATGATATGATATTTGGCTGCCGTTTCGATTACTTTTCTGTAATGACGAGATGCGTACTGGCTGTCGTGCCATTCCTTCTTATCCAAATATTTGTTTACATAACCTGTTTTAACGGAGTTTACACCCATTTTTTGATACAATTTAAAAGCATCTTCAAGCTGGCCTTCATAATGTTTAGAAGCACCAGCAGTTTCATGATGTCCTATTAATCGAACATTTTTTATGGCAGCATATTTTGTAATTTCTTCCAGATTAAAATCAGGATATGCTTTTACAAAACTAAATGCCTTACCATCGGCAGTCCAGTCGCCGTCCCAGCCCTCGTTCCAGCCTTCTACCAGAACGCCGTCAAAATTGTTTTTCGCAGCAAAATCAATGTATTCTTTTGTATTTTTTGTTGTAGCACCGTGTTTTGGACCTTGTCCCCAAGTGAATTTTTCTAAGTGCATTCCCCACCAAATACCGATGTATTTTGAAGGTGTAATCCACGAAAGATCTTCAATTTTTGAAGGTTCGTTCAAATTCAGCATAATAGTCGAAGTCGCAACATCACCCGGAGTTTTACCTACAACAATCGTTCTCCAAGGTGTTTTAAAAGGTGTTTCAGCATACACTTTTACACCATCTGCCCAAGGCACTAAATCACTTTTGTATTGTTTATCACTTGTTTTTAAAAGTGTCATCGAAGCAAAATCAGTTAAGTTGGCTTCGTGAATCGCAACGTATAAATTCTCTTTTGTTTCAAAAGTTGCCGGAGTATTTATTGTATCAGTTTTACTGATTGGCGTTTTACGGTATTCACTTTCGTAATAACTGTTTTCGCGGTGTACCGGAATCCACCAAACATCATTATTTGATTTAAAGGTAAATTGCGTGATTTCGTTTGAAATTTTCACTTTTCCTAAATTAGGCTGTTTTGGAAATACATATCTAAATCCTACGCCGTCATCAAAAACCCTGAAAATAATATCAACTAAACGTTCTTCTCCTTTTGATTCTTTTAAGTGAACAATCAATTCGTTATGGTGATCGCGAACTTTTTTGAATTCTCCCCAAGGCTGTTCCCAAGTTGCATTGGCAGATTTTTCTTCAGTCGAAACCACTTCAAAACCTTCTGTCATTTTTTGAATTCCCTGAAATTCAAATCCCATTAACGAAGGTTCTATAACCGATTTCCCGTTTGAAGTAAAACTGTATTGAGGCTGACCTGAAACAGTTAATTCAAAAACTAATTCGGTTACTTTTCCCGGAGAATTAATTTTGTATGTTTTTTTAGTACCAGCACTGCAGGCGTAAATTAATATTGACGCTAAAGCAATTATACAGTATCTATATCTTATGTTTTTCATTATTTAATTGTATTAATTACAACTCTTATTTTATTTCGTTTATTAACTGTTTTGCTTTTGCGGGCTGCATGGAAACAAAATAATTAAAAGCCTGATCCAGTTTATTCTGAGCGTCGGCATTGCCTTTCTTTTCTACTCGAAGGTTATACATTTTGCTTATATCCGGAAATACAGATTCGGTGTTTTTAACTCCGGCAAATGCTTTTACTTTTTCGATGTACGAGTAACCAAATTCAACTGTTGGTTCAAACATAGTTCCTTCTCCAAAGTCATTCCACGTAATTAACTGCAAATAATTTAAATTGGCATTTTTAGCCATAGAAAGTGTTTCGTCTAGCGTTGCTCCATTGTTGTGGTCAATTGTCCATCCAATTGCTGCTCCGCCTCCGCCTTCGGCATAAAAATCTTTAAAACCTGGATAAGCACTTCCAATTGCTACAGAAAGTTTAGGTTTTGTATTGGTATAAAAATTTGTTAGATAGGTACTGTTTTTATAAACCCATGCATATTCTCCAGATGCATTTGCTCCGGCTTCTACAGATTGATCCCAAAGGGTTAAAAAAGTTGGTTTTGTCGTAATGCTATTGAAAACGTTTGTCCATTCGGAAGGAGTTTGCAATACAATTGGTCCAAAATTTAATAATAATGGTTTTCCGTTTACTTTGATATAGTTTGCATCATCAAAATAATTTTTCTCCATATAGGCTAAATCTGTTTTTGCTGCACTGGTCACAGAAATTGCTTTTCCGGCATTGACAACATTTGTCGTAACTCTGTCTTCATAAACAATGGCATATTCCAGACCAACTTTATCCAGCATGGCAATAAGCTGTTCAGTGTTTTCTTTTACCATTCTGTAATCGTTGACATCGTAAGTTCCGTACCAGTCGATCAAAACACCATCAATTCCTGAGTATTTCATCAATAATAAATGATTTTCAATCACATTTTTATCTCCCGAATGATATGGACCAATAAGAGGATAATAGTAAGAGGCAATTTCCCTGCGGTTGTTTGCGCCTATAGTATTCGGATTTTTGTTTGCCATTGTCCAGTGGTATCCCCATTTTTTATCGGCACTGCTTTCATTGGTTTCAAACCAGGGCATATAGTGTACATAAATTTTGGTGCTGTTTGTTTTTTCAACTGCAACGGGTTTAAGCACTTCTGGTTTTACTGGTTCTTCGGGACTTTTGTCATCGCTGCTGCATCCGGAAACGACTACAATGTTCATTATCCCAAAAAACAATAATGTGATATATCTTTTCATATTGATTTAATTTTTATTTTTTGCCACTCCCGATAGCTATCGGGATAAAAGATTAGAATGATTTTTTATTGTCTTTATTTGCTCACTATCTGTGATTAAATTATTTCACGCAGATTTTAATAGATTTAAGCAGATTGTGCAGATTTATTATACATTAAAATTAGATCTGCTTTAATCTGCAAAATCTGCGTGAAACATTTTTTTAATCTTTTTAATCCTTTATCCCGATAGCTATCGGAAGTGGCAAAAATTATTTTTATAAACATGTCAGCCTTCCACGACTAACCAACATGGAAGACTGACATTTTAGAACCTAATTCAAAGGATACCCAGGATTTTGTTTCAGGTTTTTATTTGTTGTTAAAACGGTACTTGGAATAGGGAAGATTGCTTTGTAAGCTTCTGTTGTTCCTTTTTCCCACCATGGCAGGAAGAAAGTTCCAAAACGAATGTTATCAGTTCTTCTTCTTCCTTCAAAAGTAAATTCCTTAAGCAATTCTTTATCTATAAAATTAAGATCGATTGTTGCCGGCATTTCTTCTCCTGCACGTGCTGTAACTTGTTGTACAAATGGTTTTGCTAAATCTGCAGATCCTAAACGAACGTAACATTCTGCCTGCATCATTAAAATTTCAGAATAACGAATTACTACTAAATCGTGGTCACGTTCCCAGGTTTCTCCGGCTTTCATTTCGTATTTTCCTAAACGAACACCTTCATTTTCTTTAGCATCAGCAACACTTGTAACTGTTTCTGTATAGGTTAATGGTTCTCCATTATCCATTGTTATTACAGTTCCAGTAGCTAAGTTGATCTGATCTCCGGCAACCATACATTTTTTTCTTTTGTCTGTATCGGCAAATTCAGAATAAACTCCCGGCTGCGCGCACATTCCGTTTGCACTCCAAGGATAATCCCCTACTGGAGAAATTGTCAATTTATGAAGGTAATGACAAGACATTGAACTCATGTAATTTCCAACTGTTCCTGCTTTTGAATCGTAAGGAATTGCGAAAATAATTTCAGGAGATTTCTCATTTTGAGTTGCAAAGTTGGCAAAGAAATCAGGAGCTAATGTGTAACCTGAAATTTTTTGGCACATGTCGATACAATCCTGCCAGCGCTCTGTTCCTATAAAAGCTTTTGAGTTCAAATATAATCTTGCTAAAAGAGCATACGCCACATTTTTTGTCATTTTAGAATACACTACATTTCCAGTTAAATGCGGAATTGCGTCTGTTAATTCTTTTTCAACAAAATCATAAACTTGTTTTCTTGTAGAATTTGTTGGAAGTGCTGTATCTGCAAAATCTACAACAATTGGCACATTTCCGAATAAGTCTAAAAGATTGTAATAGTAATACGCTCTTAACGCTTTTAATTCTGCATAAATTGGTGCTTTTGCATTAGCTGTCAATGACGATTTATCGATTTGATAAATGATGGAGTTTATTTTTGCAATTCCCGTATAGTTGTAACGCCAAGCCGAAAGAATCATACGGTTGTCTGCTTTCCAGGTGTGTCTTTGCGCATCCTGATATTGTCCGCCATCGTACCAGTTTGTTCCTCTGGTAGGAATTGTAGCTTCATCAGAAACCGTTTCGTTCAAAAAGAATACGTATTCGCAGGTTGGGTAATTGTTTGAAATTCCATCTGCAAAACCTCTTAACGAAGAATACGCCCCGCCCACTAATGCATCAATTTCTTTTGGAGTATTTCCAAAATTTCCATCTTCTACTCTATCATATAATTGTTCATCCAGATCGGTACATGATGATATCGTAAAAAGCATGCTTACTAATATTGCTGCTGTTATTTTGATTTTCATTTTTTATATTTTTGAGTTAATCGCTTAGTTATTCAGCGTGAAATTTAATCCTACAGAAATAGTTGTCGGACGTGGATAATTGTTATACTTATCAATACCAGGCGCTGCTAATCCTGTTTGGTCAACACCATCCTGCGCATTTAAACCAATCTCTGGATCTACTCCTTTGTAACCTGTAATTACAAACAGATTTTCTCCCATAATGTACATTCTCAATTTTGAATTTTTGAAGCCTAATGGCATTGTATATCCAACAGAAAGTGTTTGTAATCTAAAGAAAGACGCATCTTCGATCCAGTAATCTGAATATTTAGGAGAAGAAGTAATTCCGCTTCCTAAAAAATCATCCGGCACATTGTAAGATGGTAATCTTGTTGGATCGTTCAGCATCATGTTTGTAGCGTTTAATGCTTTTTGTCCAAACATTCCGTAACCTGTAATACCAAGATCAAAATTTCCGTAAGTAAAATTCATTCCAATACCCATAGTCAAATCCGGCTGAATATTACCTAAATCTGTTTTATCAGCATCAACTAAAGCACTTTCTGCCACAACATTTCCTGCTGCATTGTAGTACTGAATTTTTCCGTTTTCGTCAAGACCAGCATTTCTGAATCCCCAGAAAGTTCCCACTGGATATCCTTCTGCAATAACTTGAGAATATTGACCAGACATACCAGCTAAACCGTGTAATGAACCACTGTAAATAACATCTGTTTTATAGGTTGGATTTGATAATTTTTCGATTTTTTGGATGTTGTGTCCAAGTGTTAAATTAGCATTCCACGTAAATTTATCCCCTCTTACGATATCAGCATTCAAAGTAAGTTCAACTCCTTTGTTAGACATTTCACCCACGTTTGCCAGCATTGTTCCTACTAAATATGGAGGCTGAGGAACTTCATAAGTATACAATAAATCGTCTGTGTTTTTTTGGTACCACTCAAATGAACCTGTGATTCTGTCAAAAAGACCAAAATCGATACCTACGTTGATTTGTCTTGTAGATTCCCATTTCAAATCAGGATTTGGGTTTTGTTTTGGAGAATAAGCTAAACTCCAGGTTCCTGTAACCGGATCGTAGTAACTATCGTTTCCAACTCCTAAAATTGAAAGTGATTTGTATTCACCAATTCCGTCCTGATTACCTGTAACTCCATAACCAACTCTTAATTTTAAAGATCCTAACCAGTCTTTTGTACCGCTCATGAAATCTTCGTTAGAAATTTTCCACGCTGCAGATGCAGATGGGAAAGTTCCCCATTTATTGTTTTCTCCAAAACGGCTTGAACCATCACGTCTTACTGTTGCAGTAAGCAGATATTTTCCGTCATAGTTGTAATTTGCACGAGCGTAAAAAGAAACAAGGTTTGATTTTCCTTTATAAGAATAAACATCTCCTAAACGATAGTTGTAACCTGCACCTAAGTTATTGTAGCCAAAAGCATCACTCACAAATCCGCTTCTTTGTGCTCCAAAACCTTGGTAAATATTTTCTAAATAAGAATAACCTGCCAACGCACTAACGCTGTGTTTACCAAATACTTTAGAATAATTTACATAAAGTTCACCTTGTGCATTTGTATATTCTGCGTATGTTCTTTGCGCATATCCAGCCTCAGTTCTACCTTCCATAATAGCGTAAGTTGGTTTGTAAGTTCCACCCGCTACTGCATTATGTTCTAATGAAATATTAGCAACTGCCTGAAAATCGTTTAAGAATTTAACTTCTGTTTTAAAATATCCTAAAAGTCTGTGTCTTTCGTTATCAACCGTTCTGTTTGTTAAAATCTCAACCGGGTTTTCGTAGATATTTCCTCCTACTGATGTAAAGTTTCCATTTGCATCATAAACCGGAATTGTTGGGTTTAAGTTGTAAGCACGCTCAAAAATTCTGTAATCAATAGGATGCCATTTGTCGATATTAGCAAATAAACCCATATCAAATTTTACATCTTTATTGTCTCCAAGATATTGGTAAGCACTAACGTTTCCGCTGATTCTTTCTAAACCAGATTTTTTAATAACGCCTTCGTTGTTTAAGTAAGCGATAGAAGCTCTAAAACCGCTGTCAACTTTTCCAGAATTAATACTTAAAGTATGTGACTGAGAAATAGCTGTTTGTTCGATTGCTTTTTGCCAGTTTGTATTTCCGCCGTAATCAACAGCATCCATATTTCCGGTTTGACGAACATAACCTCTCCATTGGTTTGCAGATAAAAGGTCTAAATTATCAGCAACATAACCTACACTTGATAAACCGCTGTATACAACAGAAACTCCTTTTGTTCCAGATTTTGTTGTAATAATGATAACCCCATTTGCTCCTCTTGAACCATAAATGGCTGTCGCCGAAGCATCTTTAAGAACGTCGATAGATTTAATATCTGCCGGCTGAACCACATTGATATCAACACCGGCAATTCCGTCAACTACAATAAGCGGACTGTTGCTTGCTGTTAATGAAGTTCCTCCACGTAAACGAAGCGTTGCACCTGCAGCTGGATCTCCCGAAGGACGAATGATATTTAATCCGGCAACTTTTCCTTGCAAAACCTGTTCTGTTGAAGAAATTGTTCCTTTTACTAAATTATCTGCCGTAACGGTTGAAATAGCTCCGGTTAAATCAGATTTCTTTTGTGTTCCGTATCCAACAGAAACAACCTGAACTTCTGCCAATTGATAACCGTCGTTTTGTAAACGAACTTCTAACTTTGAAGAAGATGCTGTTATCTCTACTTTTTGAGTAGTTGAACCGATGAATGAAACTTCGATTGAACCTCCTACGGCTACCTCTAAACTAAATTTTCCGTCAAAATCTGTTGTTGTTGCATTTCTCGTTCCAGTTTCGATAATCGAAGCTCCCGGCAACACAGTGCCTGTATTGTCATAAACGGTACCCGTTACCAGCTTTTTTCCCTGAGCAAACATTCCTGCCGAAAGAAAAAGCATGAAAATCATGAATACCAGCGATTTAGTAGTCCACATTTGATGCAGGACTATTCTTTTATTTTTACTATTCATATGTAGTTATTTATTGATTTTCTATCAGTCATATGTAATTCGCATATCCATTATTTGTTCAACGACTAATTTTAGGATTATGCTTATTTCATTAGAATGATGTTTTAATTTGATAGTGAATTATTTGTCTAAGGTTTTAAGCGGAATCGTCGTATCTGAAATCGTTTTGTCTTTGTTGTCTTTAACTAAAACATGAATTTCACTTAAAACAGGAGAATCCTTAAGTTCTGAAACCAAATTGACAAATCCTTTTATCTCTGCAGTTCCTCCGCTAAACTCACCAGAAATTGTTTTTGCACCAGCCGTAATTGTGTAAAGCAATTTGTTTACTCCCGGCTCGTTGTTTTTTCTGTAGATACCTAAGAAATCTTTCTGGCTGATTTGTAAAGGAAAAAATCCAAATATTGGTGCCGGCGGCGGTTCATAAGCTCCTGCATATAAAACCTGATCCGGAATTGTTCCTGCCCAGTCGTCTTTTACCATAAGGAAAACTAAATTTTCCATCACGTAACCGTCAGGTGCATTGTAGTATGTTTTTGGAACAAGATCCATTTTGTAGAATCCGTTTCCTAAATCTTTTAGTTTGGTTTTTGCAGCAATGTCCGGTAACCATGATTGGTATTCTTGTTTAATATCCCAGTTGTTCAATCCACTATGGATATGAACGCTTGTTGCGCCAGCAAATCCCGGAGCTAAATTGGCATTAAATAAAATACTTACACCTTTATCAATTGTTGGTTTTGTTGGATAAGCTCTGATTAGCTCATTCGCAGTATAAAAAGAAGAGAAATCAGTATATGGCATATTGGCCACGTCGCTTTGTTTAGATCCCGTTTTGTCTTTTAAACGAAACCAGAATCCTGCGCTTGCTGCAATTTCAGCCGGAGTTTTAGAAAAATATACTGTTGGAGTTAAAGTAAAACTCCACACTTTATTTCCTTCATAGTGCAGTTTTGCAAAATCAGAAGAGTTCTCCCAATTTCCCGCATCTGGTTCAGATGGTGACCAAATCCAGATGTATAAATCCTGATTTTCTGCAAACGTAGTTCCAGAAAGATCAAAGTACCAAGTAACTTGCTCGTCATATTTGTAAACAACCGGAAATGATGACATAGGTCCCACAGCTCCCGCGTTTTCTTGTGCCTTTGTAAATGTTGGAGCCATCAAAAGGGCAAGTAAAATTGTATATAGAAATTTTTTCATATTACTTTTAATTAATAGCATTTAATTTAAATACATAAGTCACAAACGGAGTTCCTCCTGAAGAATGCACTAACTGAAATTCCATTTCGTCATTGTTTCCCGGAACAGATGTTACTCTAAGTTCGTCTGTTTTTTGAGTTTTTGCAGCGTCGCTGTACAAGTAGATTCTTACTGCGCTTGCATTGGTCTGTTGAAAATCTGAGCTTAATTCCCAATAGCCTTTTGGAGCAAATAAAGGAGGAACATTGCCCGTCACTTCATAACTTGTAGGTTTGTTTTTTTCGTCTACGCTAAAATTGATTTTAAAATCTTCGTAGTTAAAAAAAGTACTCAAGTTTTCCTCGCTTGGTTCGATCTTATTTGCCTTAGCAAATTCGTCAACCATTTTTAGATTTGTTAATCCCCAATTTCCATTTACTTTTTCATAAATCGTAATTGGATCAACGTAGCTTCCGTCTTCTGTATTGTCGCAGCTAATGGCAAAAAAACAAATAAACAGAGCTAACCAGTAATAACTTTTACTTCTCATAAATTTTGGTTTTTGTTAGTTTTTCATCCCTTAAAAAGGACAGTACGAAGCTAGATGTTAAATAAATCTAAAAAAAAATATCTGTAAAAAATCAAGATATAATTTAAATGTTTTTACAAATAACTAATTGATTACCAGTTATTTAATATTTTACTAAAAACACAAAAATCAAGGTCTTGTTTAGATGTAAAGTACCTGCAGAATAATGGTAAATATGACAATATGAAAATTTTATGCGAATATTTTTTCACTATACATATATATAACCGCTTTTTATTGTATAATTGCAAATTATTAGAGTACTTTTAACATTTTAATACCCTTTAGAGACTCACACTAAGCTATTTCGAAAAAAATCTTAAAACGATACTCTCCAATTTCCAGAACTGTTAATCATCAGTTTTTAATTAATTTTGCTTTTAAACGAATTAACTCAACCATAAATTACCTTACCTTAAAACCACAACCAAACCATGCAAAAAATATTTGTACTGTATTTTTTCATTGCGGGTTTTTCTCTTACTGCGAAAGAGACAAATCCAATTCTTGAAGAATTAGACAATGTACTGCTAAAAAAAGAAGTTTACTTAAAACAGAAATATCGCAAAATTGAAACTTTAAAAAAAAATGTTTCAAAATTTACTGTCAGTCAAAATAATGAACAATTGTACCATACCTATATGTCATTGTTTGAAGAATACAAATCATTCAAATATGACTCGGCTTATTATTATTTAGAAGAAGCTAAAATCAAAGCCATCGTTTTAAAAGATCCTAAATATTTGGCTAAAAGCCGAATTAAGGAAGGTTTTGTACTGCTATCATCAGGATTATTTAAAGAAGCTATCGATACGCTGAATGTTATTGACGATCAAAAACTGGATCAGAAAAACAAATTTGAATATTATAATATTAAAGCCCGCGCATACTACGATTTAGCCGATTATAACCGCGATCAGCGTTTTAATATTCATTATGTACAGCAAGGGAATCATTTCCTTAAAAAGGCGCTGGAACTGATTGGAACCAATTCAAATGAATATTGGGCCGCCGAAAGTTTGAAACGTTTAAAGCAGCAAGACTGGCGCGGTGCTGAATTTGCTTTCAGCTACTGGATTAACAATTACGATTTACCGCCGGATTATTACGGAATTGCGACTTCGAGCCTCGGTTATATTTATTCGGAACGAGGTTATACCAAAAAAGCGATTTATTATCTCGCACTCGCCGCTATTGCCGATGTCAAGAACGCAACCAAGGAAACTGTCGCGCTCAGAAATCTGGCCAACGAACTCTTTAAAATGGGTTATCTGGACAAAGCAAATGAGTATATTAATATTGCCATGGATGACGCTACTTTTTACAACGCCAGACATCGTAAAATTGAAATCTCGTCGATATTACCTATTATCGAAAAAGCGCAGTTAAATAACGTAAAAGATAAAAATGATAAACTGGAAAAGATCATTATTTTATTGACGATCCTGACGCTGATTATCATTTTGTTTTCGATTATTATTTTTAAACAATTAAAAGAGAAAAATAAAGCGAGAAAGATAATGGCTTCGTCATACGCGCAGCTTCAGGAAATGAACATAAGTTTGAGCGAGGCAAATGCTATTAAAGAGGAATATATTACGTATTTTATTAAGGCAACTTCAGCTTTCATTAATAAAATTGATCATATTCAAAAAAGTACACTTCATAAAATCATCACCAAGAAAACAGATGAAGTTATTGCGAGTTTAAAACGTTATAATGTAAAGGAAGAACGAGAAAATTTGTTCCATCAGTTTGATGAAATTTTCCTGAAATTATTCCCAACTTTCGTGACTGATTTTAATCATTTGTTTCCGAATGATCATAAATGTATTGTGAAGAAAGGCGAACTTTTAAACACGGAGCTCCGCATTTTTGCTTTATACCGATTAGGAATTCAGGACAGTAGTCAAATGGCTGAATTTCTGGAACTTTCTGTAGCTACAATTTATACGTATAAAACGAGAATTAAAAGTAAATCAGATTTTAAAGATACTTTTGAAGAAAAAATAATGGCAATTAAAACGATTTAATTTTACGGCAATCCTGCAAGGTTTTCAAAACCTTGTAGGTTTCTATTTTAGCTTTACTTTGAAAAATTATACCTACAAGGTTTTGAAAACCTTGCAGGAAAGAAATCGCGACGAATTATTATAAATATAAATTCATGGCGATTATTCATTCTTTTTACTCTGCAGATTCTAACTGCAAAATCATATTTTGATAATATTTACTCAACGAGAACAATTGCTCAGCAAAGATCATAATGGCCAGCGGAATAAAGAAAAACATGGTTAGATCTCTTTCGTATAAGAAATAAGTTGTAAGCATAAAAATACGAGTATATTCGAGATAATAAATCCATTTACGCTGTTCTAAAATAGCACCGCAGTTTATTAAAGTGATAATGATAATCGACAATACAAAAATCTTATCGTATGCCTCTAAATGATCAAAGTAATAGGTAAAAACGGTTAGCAATAAAGTAGAGATTCCTAATTGAATATAAAGGTAATTTCTAAAACGAAGTCTTTGATGCGGATTGCTTTTATCCTGCAAGAAACGTTTTTCTAAAGTAGGGCGAATATCCTGATCCATGTGTGCCGGACTGCCGAAAACGGCTTTCCATCTTGCTTTAAATCCTTTTGAACGTCTCCATAACTCATATATTTCAAAATAATAATGAAAATGCTGCCAAAGGAAACTATAGCTTTTTAGCGGATGCGTTAATCCGTATTTTGGTTTTTCTTCTTCTTCCTGGAAAGTTCCAAAAAGACGGTCCCAAAACGTAAACATATCGCCGTAATTTTTATCCAGGTATTTTTCGTCAGATGCGTGATGAACGCCGTGAACAGAAGGCGTTACAAAAATATATTCCAGCCATTTTATTTTTCCTACGAGCTGTGTGTGCGTAAAGAAAGAATACGCTCCATGAACAATAAGCATGGTAATTACCATTGTGGGATGAAACCCAACAAAAGGAAGGATACACCAAAATCCCGTCCTGACTATGGCCTGAAAAGTGGTAATTCTGGCTGCGGCCGTAAAATTGAATTCTTCACTATGATGATGTACAATGTGTGCTGCCCAGAAAAAATTGACTTCATGACCTAATCTGTGATACCAATACCACACAAAATCTGTGGCCAGAATTAAGGCAATCCAGACAAGAAAATTACTCGGAACATCAAAAATCCGATAATCATCATAAATCAAATAGTACAATTGGTAAAAGCTTGCGGCAACAAACAAATTAATCAATCGCTCTGCAATTCCAATACTAATATTAGAAACAGAGCTTTCATAATTAAAAATTTCAGGTCTCTTTTTTCGTTGCGCCAGCTTGTATTCAAGGAATAAAAACAGAAAGAAAGCGGGCATTGCAAAGGCAAGAAAATTAATGTTTTTCATTTTTAATAATTACTTTTTATCGATTTTAAGAAACTAAACTACAATTAATTAAACTAAAAAAGATATTTTCATCAACGAATATCAGATACAAATATATTGATATTAACCGATGAAAATAGTCTTTAATTTCTCTAAGAAAAAAATCTAGTTTTGTTTGTATTTATCAGCTTCCAGAGCTACTTCTTTAACAGATTGCGTGTCTGCCACTTTTTTCAAAGCGATAATGTAAGCTGCAATTCGCGGCGTTACACTATATTTGGCAGCAACCCTAAATACAGTTTCAAAACCTTTTTCTAATATATCTTCTAAACGTTTATTAATTTGATGAATTCTCCAGGATTCTAACAATGAATTTTGAAGCCATTCAAAATAAGAAACGGTTACACCTCCGGCATTTGCTAAAATATCCGGAACTACTAAAACATTATTCTCGTGCAAAATTTTATCAGCATCAGAAGAAACGGGTCCATTTGCAGCTTCAATAATTATTTTAGCACGAATATCTTTGGCATTCTTTTGTGTAATAACATCTTCTTTTGCAGCCGGAATCAAAACATCAACATCTAAAAGCAATAAATCTTCGTGTTTGATCGCAACTGAATTTGGATAACCTTTAATGGTTTTATTATTAAGATTATAATACAAAATCAACTCTGGAATATTGATTCCTTCAGGATTAAAAAATGCTTCAGAAACATCACTTACAGCAACTATCTTAACGCCTTTTTCATATAAAAACAAAGCCGAATGCAAACCAACATTTCCAAATCCCTGAATCGCAGCAGTAGATCTTGCCGGTCTGATTTTTAGTTTTTCAAGCGCAAGCAAAGTAATAATACTCACTCCTCTTCCGGTTGCTTCTACTCTTCCTAATGAACCTCCTGAATGTAAATGTTTTCCCGTTACAACGGCATGAATTGTTTTTCCGTGAACTAATGAAAATTCATCCATTAACCATCCCATTTCGTCCGGGCCTGTTCCCATATCCGGTGCCGGAACATCTTTTTCCGGGCCAAAAATATCGGCTAAAGCTTTTGTATACGCTCTTGTTATTCTTTCTAATTCTGTTTTAGAAAGTGTTCTTGGATCGCAGATAATACCGCCTTTTGCTCCTCCAAACGGAATTCCTGTTACGGCAGATTTCCAGGTCATCCAGGCTGCCAATGCCTTTACTTCATCAAGATTAACGGCATTGTCATAACGAATTCCGCCTTTTGACGGGCCTAAAGCTGTATTGTGAATGACGCGGTATCCTTCAAAATTTTGTTCGGTTCCATTATCTAATGTTATAGAAAAATTGACCACAATTTGTTTTTCCGGACGCTGCAGTTTCAATCTTATAGATTCATCTAATTTAAGAATATCAGCTGCTATATTAAACCTGTCAATCATAGATTGAAAGGGGTTCTGTTTTATAATTTCTGCACTCATAGTGTTTATTTTTAATTTTTTGGTTTATCGATTTGGGCTTAATAAAATGTTTCTTCTGAATAAAATCAGCAACAACACATGCAACACGGAATTTTCATCTGGCAGCAATGCATCATACTATTTATGTTTCTATTCGATCTCATTTTATTTTTATTTAATAGTTCCTAAAAAAAGCCTTTCATGGTGCATGAAAGGCTAAAAAAAAAATAACTAACAAGTACTTTCTCTATTAACGCCATTTCATCGCATAGGTCGACATGCAGCACATCGTCAAACTGCACATAAACGGGATGATATTTAGACTATAGTTTTTCATTGTCATTGCAAATCTATAAAATATATTCATAAACTCTATAGAATTAGTCGTGTTTATTTCAGAAAAATATAAATTTAACATTAAATCCCTTGTAAATTAATGATTTAAGAAATTAAAAAAAGTACTAAAATTGTGATTTTACGATGAAAACAATGGCAATTAAGGCTAAAACAAGTCCTAAAATATTGATTTTAGATAATTTTTCTTTGAAGAAAAGCATTCCAACAAGACTTCCTAAAACGATCACGCCCATGTTCATTCCGGCAAAAACAGTTGATGGATTTTCGGCGAAAGCCTTATGCGCTTTTAAATAAAACAATATATTTCCGAAGTTGAAGATTCCAACTAAACCTCCAAAAAGAATATTTTTATAATTCAGCTTTACTTTTTTTACAGCAACATCATAAACGACAACGAGTAAAGAAACAGCCAATGAAATATCAAAAACAATAAACAATGAAGTTGTGTAAGGCAAAGCGGTAAAAAGTGCAATTTGCTTAAAAAGGATATCGATAATCCCGAAACCTATAAATACTGCTGCCGGATAAATCCATTTGTTTTGATCGTTTCCTGATTGTTTTTTTAAGATGAATAACAGCGCTATAAATCCTATTATCAAGCCAATTACTTTATACGAATTGAATTCTTCTTTAAAAATAAGCCACGCTGCAATTATTGGGATAAAGAGCGATAAACGCTGAGCAGCATCTGTTTTTGCAATTCCCATATGTTTTATGGAAGTGAATAAAAACAGAAAAACAATAGGAAGTAAAATGCCGACCGCTGCGTAAATATTCCAAGGCGCATCTGAATGAACTACATTTAAGTCTGGGCTAAAAGTAAAATAGCAAAGCGATATTGCCATTATATAATTGAACGCTATAATCTGAATTGGATTTGCATTGTATTTACGGGTTATTTTGAAGATAACACCAACCGTTACACTGCATAAAATGCTTAAAACAAGAAACAACATAGGATTAAATTTTGAATACAAAAATAACGTTTATCTCCTTATAATGAATGTTCTTGAAAAAACATATTAGTCACTTTTTAACCAGCCTGTAATACTCATTCTGGTATTTTGTGTAACTAAAACTTCGTGAACCAATTCATTACTTTTAAAGAAAACGGTTTTACCCTGAATGGGCGAAATTTTCTGCTTGCTGTTGTTTTGATGAATCATTAATTCTCCGCCGTCACTTTCTTTCCAATTACTATTTAAATAACTGATCATCGAATATTTACGACTTGAATTGTTTTTGAATTGATCTAAATGTTTGAGATAAAAATCGCCTTTTTCATATAAAGAATAATGGAATTCATAACCCGTGATTCCGGCAAAACAACTCTCGTTTAAGTAAAGTACAAACGCATCAATTTTATCGAAAAACTCATTTTCAAAAACATTATTATGCTTTTTATCGAGCCAATAAATAGCGTCGTTTCTAATTTTCCCATCAAAAGAAAGTTTTTCAGAATTTCCAATTCCAGCCGCCAACAGTAAACTGGCAGTATTTAAATCAATTAAATTTTGCTTGAGATTATTCGATAATTCATCACTTATAAACCGTTCCGAAATTCCAATTTTATTCTCTATATAACTTGCTATCAAATCCTCAAAACTATCATCCATCGCTTTTTTAGGCAAACTGCAAATACAGCCAACGTAGCAAGGTAGACTATTTAAAACTGGTAATGCTGCTTTTTGGAAATAATAAAAATCAGACAATAGTTTATTTTCGCGCATAAATAAACCCGACAGGTTTTAAAAACCTGTCGGGTTTAAGAACTATACTGCTGAATTAACAATTAACAACTAATAATTTATAATTTACTAATATAACTTCCGTACATATCTTTAAACTGATGTCCTTGTGCAAAACGGTCTTTGCTTAGTTTTTTGTATTCTACCAAAGCCCACAGCACAAACTCTTTTACAAAATATTGATCTTTTTTATCTAATTGCGGCTGGTATTTTTTCAATAAAATATCCAAAGGAGTTACTTCATCTAAAATAGCCTGATATTCAGCATCAGTTGCGTCATCTAATAATTCGAAACCGCTTTCTGCAAAAAACCATTCAATTAAATCAGAATAAGGTGTTTTTTCTCCCGGCTTTTCTAATTTTTCGATTTTAGGAAATAGCGTTGGAAACAAAGTTCGAATAGCCATTCCTATTAAATGCTGCGCTACAAAAGCGGCTCCCTCCTGCTCTCCTTCATAAACCAATTCTACTTTTCCAGTTATCGCCGGAATAATTCCGATAAAATCAGATAAACGAAGATTTGTTTTATCAACTCCAGCTTTTAAAGCACGACGTTCTGCAGTACTAATTAAGTTTTCAAAAGCCGTAATACTCATCCTGGCACTTACACCGCTTTTATTATCGATGTATTCACTTTCGCGGGCTTCAAAACTAATTTGTTCTAAAATATCTCTCGCTAAATTTGGAACATAAACAACATCACTTTGGTTTTCGTCCAGTTTTGCTTCCTGTTGTGTAATTGTTCTTGCAATTTCAACCGTTTCAGGATAATGCGTTAAAATCTGTGAACCAATTCTGTCTTTAAGCGGCGTTACAATACTTCCTCTGTTTGTATAATCTTCTGGATTTGCAGTAAAAATAAACTGCATATCAAGCGGCATTCTCAATTTAAATCCGCGAATTTGAATATCGCCTTCCTGCAGAATGTTAAATAATGCAACCTGAATTCTGGCTTGTAAATCTGGTAATTCGTTAATAACAAAAATACTTCTGTTTGCTCTCGGAATCATTCCGAAATGAATTACACGATCATCCGCATAAGATAATTTTAAATTTGCAGCTTTTATTGGGTCAACATCTCCAATTAAATCGGCTACGGTTACATCTGGCGTTGCTAATTTCTCGAAGAAACGTTCATTTCTGTGTAACCATGAAATTGGAGTTTCATCTCCTTTTTCTTCAATTAAATCTTTTGCAAAACGTGAAATTGGATTCAATGGATCGTCATTGATTTCTGAACCTGTTACAAAAGGAATATATTCGTCTAATAATTCTACCATTTTGCGCGCTAAACGTGTTTTTGCCTGTCCGCGAAGTCCTAATAAATTGATATTGTGACGAGAAAGAATCGCACGTTCTAATTCCGGAATTACGGTATTTTCGAATCCGTGAACACCTTCAAAAACCGGTTTTCCTGATTTTATTTTTTCACGAAGGTTATTTCGCAATTCGTCCTTTATACTTATGCTTTTATATCCTGCAGCTTTTAACTGCCCTAATGTTTTTATATTGTTAATTTCCATTTTATGAAATATCTATTTTATTTATTGTTGTTTTAACGGCAAATATTGTGTTGGTGTGTTGTGCATAAATTTATTTCAAAAACCTTTGTTCCTCTGAACCTTTGCAACTTTGAACCTTATTCAAACTTTGTGTCATCACTTTGCGTAGACGCACTGCTGTGCGTCTCTACGATATACTTTGTCTATAATTAATTTGCAAAAAACTTTGTCCCTTTGAACCTTTGCAACTTTGAACCTAAATCAACGAACCCTCTTCTTCCTATTCGTTTCATAATCTTCAAAAATCATTTCACCAAGACCTTTTAGTCCCGTATAAAATGCTTTTCCCTGATTTGCTTCTGTAAAATGATTGACAAATCGCTGTAAATACGGATCGTTTGCAATCATAAAAGTCGTAATCGGAATGTGTAATTTTCTGGCTTGCTGTGCCTGTGTGTAACATTTATCTACAATATATTCGTCAAGACCGTTGCTGTTCATATAATAGGAACCATCACGCTCGCGCACGCAGCTTGGTTTTCCGTCGGTAATCATAAAAATCTGCTTGTTGGTATTTCGTTTTCGACGTAAAATATCCATCGCTAATTGCAATCCGGCAACTGTATTGGTGTGATACGGACCAACTTGCAAATACGGCAAATCTTTAATTGGGATTGTCCAGGCATCATTACCAAAAACCAAAATATCAAGCGTATCTTTTGGATAACGCGTTGTAATTAATTCTGCCAATGCCATTGCGACTTTTTTGGCAGGTGTAATTCGGTCTTCGCCATACAAAATCATACTGTGGCTGATGTCGATCATCAAAACGGTACTCATTTGTGCTTTGTACTGCGTTTCTTCGACAACTAAATCATTTTCGGTCAGCATAAAACTTTCAACGCCATTATTGATTTGGGCATTTCGCAGACTTTCGGTCAATGAAATACGTTCTAAACCATCGCCAAAATTAAATTCGCGAAATTCTCCTGTATGTTCATCGCCATTTCCGGCATGTTTTGTTTTGTGATTTCCGTTTCCGGAACGTTTCAGATTTCCAAAAATCTGATCTAAAGCCTGCTGACGAATTGCGCGTTCTGTTTTAGCAGTGATTCCAAAACCGTTCGTTCCATCTTCTTTTACTTCGTCTTTTATGTAACCTTTCTTTTTTAAATCTTCGATAAAATCATCGATTGTGTAGTTCTCATCTGTTAGTTTATATTCTATATCTAGTTCCCGAAGCCAGTTGACTGCTTCATCAAAATCCCCTGAAGTATGGGTGATTAGCTCTTTGAAAATACCAAAAAGTTTTTCAAACGGAGACTGAAACGGGGCTTCGTACGACTTAAAATAAAAACCTTTTTTAAATTCGTTTTTCATAATTCTAAAATTAAGCCTTTTTGGAATTACGAAAATAGAAACGTTTATTAATTTTTAGTTAAAATATTTAACCAAAATTCACAGCTAACAGTGTTAGATGTAACAATTATTCAAACTTTCCATCGACATAAAACCAGGCATTATTTTCAAATTTAAAGGTTGAAAACTCATAATGAGTCTGCGGTTTATTATCGGAGTTTAAAAAATAGGCTTTAAACTCCACTGTATTTTCTGTAAAACTCAGAATTTCTAATTTTTGCCATTTATTAGCTGCGCCCCATTTTAGAATTTCTGTTTTCGAATAATATTTTCTTTCTGAAATGTAGGTCGTTTCCAAAAGATATTCAGCATTATGAGTCGCATAAGCCGAATACCTGGAACGCATTAAAGCCAAAGCTGTTGGTACTTTTTGATTGTTTTCAAGATACAATCCGCAGCAATTTTCAAACGGTAATCCTGTATCGCAAAAGCATTTATGCGTCGCCATCTACTTCTTCTTCTCCGTTAATTTTTACATGCAGCTGGTTTAATAAAACCTGATATCTGCTTATTTCTCTCACTTCTTCATCTTCTTCAGCAAAATCAATCATTTCGTCTAATACTTCACTTACATCTAATAATTTATTATTTGCTCCTCTGGAATCTCCTGCAGCAATTAAATCAATGATTTCCTGAACGCTTGCTTTTAAGGTTTCGAATTTTGTATTCATATATATGTTTGTTTTTTTGTTTCAGGTTTCAAGTTTCAAGTTACAGCAGAACGTGAAACTTGAAACCTAAAACTTGAAACTATATTTATTCCTCTGTTTTATTTTCGTTGAATTTCTTCACAATCTCTTTGAGTTTTTCTTTGCGGGAAACTTCGGCTTGTTTTTTCTTAGCCTGAGCTTTGTGCAATTTGTCATTGTGAATTTTGATATTTCGTTCGTTATTGCGTCCCATTATATTTCTCTTTTAATTTCTTCTAAATTCCTTTCAGTAAAAATCAATTCGTTGATAATCTGCTTTCTTAAATCGGCTATATCTTCATAATCAAAATATTTCGCCCACGAAGTTAATTGCTGCAGATTTCTAATTTGTTTTAAGCGTTTTGTGGTTTCAAAACTGGTTCTCAAAATCGCTTTTCCGTCGTAATTCGGATTCTTTTTATGCTGATAGTTTGCGAGATTCTTTTCAAAATCGGCTTCTATATAATATAGTTTCTCTTCGGCATTATCAGGATAAAATTCTTCCCAAGCAGCAAAACCAATTTTTGTTTTCGATTCGGTTTCCGGTTCACGGGCAGTTAAACGCCATTTACTGTTGGCTAATCTTCCCCAATGATTGGAAACGCGATACATTCCGGCTTCGGTATAATAATAAGAACTTCCTGCCTTGCTTTCAAACTGTTTTTTTAAACCTTCTATTTCATTTGGAAGCACTTCATTAAAAACACAAAAGGTATTCTTAAAAGAATTTGGATGTGGCTTAAAATTTTTCTGCATGTGCAAATATACTGAGATTGTCGCGAACTCCCTAAAACAAACCTAAATTGATTAACTTTGCGACTTCAAATTTAAAATATAAAACTATGTCTAAAGATTCACAAGAAAAAATGCCGCAAAAAGGAGTTTATACCGGCATTATCGAAAAAGATGAAAACAACAATTATTTCTGTGGTGAATATCTTTTAGATTATAAAATCGCTCATACTAACTTTAATCTTGGAGACTGGGTTACGATTAAATCTGTAATCGAAAATCCAAGCGACATTAGCTACGATAAATATCCAAAGAAATCTAAAAACTTCGATAAGGCGAATCATAAGCCGGAATAAGTTTTTTGTTTCAGGTTTAATGTTTCAAGTTGAAAAGAGAATATTTTAACGCAAAGTACGCTAAGATTCTTTTACTGTATTGCAAGCGGTATTAATAATACTAAGTTCGCAAAGCTGTTAACGTAAAGCTTTGCGAACTTTCCGTTTTTATAAAAAACATACTTAAAAAAAATCTTAGCGTACTTTGCGTTAAAATTTCGTCCTAACATTATAAAACCTATAACTTCTACCGAATATTTTTTCGATCAAAAGTGAAAAGTTAAAAAAAAGTGTACCTTTGCAAAAAATTTGTCGATTTGAACTAATTAATATCGATTTCAAACTAATAGACAAGTAGTTACCTTTTATTTATGAAAAAAATAGTTGAATACCGCAAGTTACTAAACGTAGAAAAAACTGCAGAGTTAAAAGATTTAAAAACAATTTATCGTAATGCGATGAAAGAATCTCATCCTGATAAATTTGTAGGAGACGACGCTGGTTTAAAAGAGGCAGAAGAAAAAAGTAAAACAATCATTGAAGCTTACCACTTTTTAGTAAGTATTCACCCTGATACTATTAAACTTAATTTACCTGAATATACAGAAACAATTTCAACTTGCACTATTACAGATTACAAATTTGTAGAAGGTCGTTTGATTATTGATTTTTCTAACGGAAGTGTTTACGAATACATCAGTGTTCCTAAAGCAACTTATGTGAAAATGGTAAATGCTGATTCTCCTGGAAGATTTGCAAAAAGACACATTTTGAACTCTTTTACTTGGAGAAAGAAAACAAATCAAGAATAAATTTATTCGAAAATAATTTAAAAAGCACTCTTCCTACAGAGTGCTTTTTTTATGGCTTACAATTAAAAAAATTATATATTAGCATTCAAAACAATAAATAAATCAGAGTTTTAAATCAAACTAACGCTTCAAAACACTTGATTACAGGACATTTAGATACAAAAAAACTATAACAAAATTTTAGGTTACAAAATTCTATATGTTTTATAATTTTAGATACTTTTGTTGCACAAATCAATTAACTAATTAATTTTTTATAATGAAAAAAATACTTTTTTTACTTACAGCTTCTGCAGCTATCATTTCATGCAGTAAAGTTAAAGACGGAGAATACCTAATTACTGGTACTGCAAAAGGAATCGAAAACGGAAAAACTATCATTCTTCAAGGTCAGGATCCTGCTACAAGAATGACAATTGCGTTAGATACTGTGAAAGTTGAAAATGGAAAATTTGAAATTAAAGGAAAAGTTAAAGAACCGGCTTTTCATACATTAATACTTCAAGGTGCTAACGGGCCAATCCCATTTATCTTAGAAACTGGAGAAATCAATATCGAAATTGATAAAGACAGTATCCATAAATCTAAAATTTCTGGAACTTACAATAATGACGAGTATGTAAAATTCAATGATGACCTTACAAAAACTCAAAAAAGTTTAATTGATTTCCAGAAAAAGAATACTACAAAGATGCAAGATGCCCAAAAAGCTCATGATACTGCAACTGTCAATGGCTTAATGAAACAATACATGGAAATTCAGACAGAAGTTCAGGCTAATACTAAAAAGAAATATTTAGCTTACGCTGAAGGTCATCCAAAATCTTATATCTCTGCATTGATTATTCAAAGTATGATTAATGATCCAAGCAATGATATCAAAAAAACTGAGACTTTATACAACGCTTTAGACGAATCTGTAAAAAATACTACTCCTGGTAAAGAAATCAAAACCAGACTAGGTCAAGCTAAATTGCCTGCAGTTGGTGCATCAGCTCCTCCAGTTGGCAGCGCTAAATGAAGAGCAGACTTTTCTGCGCCAAATCCGCAAGGAAAAGTAGTTTCGCTTAAAGAAAGTTTAGGTAAAGTAACTATCGTTGATTTCTGGGCTTCATGGTGCGGACCATGCAGAAAAGAAAATCCAAATGTTGTAGCTATTTACAAAGAATTACATTCAAAAGGATTAAACATTGTTGGCGTTTCTTTAGATAAAGATGCTGAACACTGGAAAGAAGCTATTGCAGCAGATGGTTTAACATGGACACATGTTTCTAATCTTAAATTCTGGGATGAACCAATTGCGAAACAATATAATGTTGAATCTATTCCTGCAACTTTTATTCTTGATGCATCAGGAAATGTGGTTGCTCAAGACTTAAGAGGTCCGGAATTGAAAGCAAAAATCGTAGAATTATTAGCAAAATAATCCTACTTTTTAAATAAAGTTAAAAAATCTCCCTAGTGGAGATTTTTTTATTTTATTCAATTCCAATGAATTAAAAAACAACTTTAAAATAACTTTAAATTAAGTTCTTTTTTTGTTTGCAAATGTAGAAAACGTTGCTATCTTTGCAACCGCTTAGAACAACAAAGCGCATCAATGCTGAGATCGGGGAGATACTCAAGCGGCCAACGAGGGCAGACTGTAAATCTGCTGTGTGAACTTCGCAGGTTCGAATCCTGCTCTCCCCACCAAAAGGGTAAAAGAAGCCGAAACGAAAGTTTTTCAATCTTTTCAAAAACCCGCAAAAAACGTGGTAAAGCCTGCAAATCGTAAGATTCGCAGGCTTTTTTCATTTATACTGTTTTTCAAATTTTTTAAAACCGAACAAAATCTCTATGGCAGAATCGTGGCATATAGTATTTTTAAAAACTAGAAAACCAGCAAATTTAAAGCCTGCTGGATCTAGGCAAAGAATTACTCAGGGCTGTGGCAAATAAAGTGATTTCTAGTATCTATATGCAATTCATGAATAATTTCAGTTTAAAATCAAAGAAATTCTAACATCATTAGCTGCCATCTATTCGGGTTCAATAAAATTCTGGATTTTTTCTATAGTAAGTGTTGGGTTGGCTCCTTCACTTTTAGCTACCAATGCACCTACAGCACATGCAAAATCAATTGCTTCCTGAGGATCAGCCTTATTAAGTAATTTACTAATGAGTGAGGCTAAAAAAGAATCTCCTGCTCCTACGGTATCCACAACATTAATTTCATAACCACTATTATAAAAAAGTTTATTTTCGTGCAGCAATACTGCTCCGTGTCTTCCTTTTGTCACGCATATACTTTTGGCTTTGGTATTCCGGGCTATGAACTGCAGATTCTGCTCTAAAGAATTATATTTAGACCCCATAATCCTGCTTATTTCAAACAATTCATCATCATTAAATTTAATGAAATCGGCCATTTTTAAAAGGGTAACTAAAAGATCGGCAGTATAATAAGGTTTACGTAAATTAACATCAAAAACAGAATAATTAGCCACACTAATCAAACTTAAAAGTGTATCTCTGGAGGTATAATCCCTGGCTACTAAGCTCCCAAAAACAAAAGCATCTGACTCAGAGACATTTCGTGTGGCTTTCTCTGAAACCGTGATTTTATCCCAGGCTCTTGGAAACATAATATCATAAGATGCTGAACCTTTTTCATTAAGCATGACATTCACTTTTCCTGTTTTAAAATCCGGTTTTATTTGAATAAGATCGGTTTTTATACCAAACTCTTTTATGTAAGACAACAATTTTTCTCCTTTATTATCAGTTCCTATCGCACTAATCATAGACACTTCGTTTCCTAATGAATGTAAACGGATGGCTACATTCAATGGTGCTCCTCCTATTTTTTTATGAGCTGGAAAAACATCCCATAAAACTTCTCCGTAACATGTTATTTTTGACATTTTTTTGTGATTTATTATAAATCCAGGAATATTTACAAACCTAAGTATCCCTGGATTAAAATTTTGAATTCTGTTTTATTTTTGTTAACGTTATTCTGATTGTGTAATCTGAAGGTTAGAAAAAATACTGTTTTGTCCCTCAGCAATTAATCCCCATTTATTCTTGTCCCTTCCGTAAATACGATTCGTTAAAGCCGCTTTTCCGTTAATGTAAAGTACAACAACACTTCCTTCAGCAATTATTTCAACATCATATTTTGTATTCACCTGAAATTGAAACGGTATTCTTGTTACTTCTTGTGAAGCAGAATTATATCCTATGATTTTACCTTTTGTTACATCAAAAGCAATTTTATAATAACTTCCTGTATCATTGGTATGAAAAACAAATCCCGAAGTACCATTTGTATTTTCTAAAGTAACCTCGGCTTTTATTTTAGCTTTTTTACCTATAGATTTAAACGTTACCGATGCTTTATTTGTTACACCAGATAAAGTATAATTTCCTGAAGTTGTGGTTACATTTCCTAAAGTCGCGTCAACCTCCGTAGTTATGTTTTTAGAAAATAAATCCTTTACTTTTTGTGGTGCCTGAGTTCCTAAAGTTCCATCAGAATTTTGTGTTAATTCATGAATCACCATATTTCCCGCCCAGTCTTTATTTCCAAGATCATTCTCAGGAGTTTTTCTGGCATTCCATCCAAAAATATATCTTTTATTTCCATCCGAAGCTGTTTTTCCCGCATAAAAATATTCTCCGTCAATCATGTCATTTTCTGGTTTAAGCCAAGGCCCGTTAATCGATGATGACATTCTGTAATGCGTTCCTTTTGCACTGCTCCAATTTTCTGAGAAAAACAAATACCAATAATTTCCCATTTTAAAAATATCAGCACATTCCATCATCAAATAATTCTCTTGCGGAGTTGTGGTATAAATTGGCGTTTGAATTTCCCATTTTCCCGAAGCCGGATCAGCACTTGTAAAATGCAATAAAACTGCTTTTCGTCCTTCAGTCTGTGTGCTCACCAGTATCGAATATTTTTTCAGATCCTCATTATAAAATATATGTGGATCTCTAAAATCATAATTATAATATCCGGCTGGTGCAGTAATTTTAAACGAAGAAACTTTTGTCCAGTTTTTCAAATCAGTACTTGTCGCGCACAATACACTTTCTCTTGCATTTGATTGTACAAAAGCCTGTGTTTCGTTGTGCCCGGTGTAATAAAAGTAATAAAGATTACCCACTTTTACAACTGATCCTGTGCCAATGGCAAAATCAGGATCAGTAGTTTTTCCGAATGGAATCATTTGCCCTTCGTAGGTAAAATGAGCCAAATCAGTACTTAAATATTCATGAATATCGTGAAACCCTTTTCCGGCAGGTTTGTTCTGCGCATCATGAAGAAAGTAAATATGGAATTTTCCGTTGTCAAAAAATGGCATAATATCTCCTGTATAACCTGCACTAAAATACGGATCGTTTCCTCCCATCCATTGCGAAGGCGGCACAGGATAAATACTGGTTATCTCTGAATTGCCTCCCGATGTTGAACCTCCAACATAAGCATCTTCCTGACTGCATGAAACAAGCGAAAAGAAAATGGAAGCCATCGTTATTATATTTCTATATTTCATTTTTATTGAATTCAAAGTAGATTAATTTTTAGCTAAATAATTGATGCTGTTTTGTGTCAAAAGCTTGATATTATTAATGAATTCATTAGCCTGACTTGGCACTCCGCTGCTGTTGGTTTCATTATACCAATCATAAGCTCCCATCGAAATCACGATCACATTTTTATCTGTCCCTGTGTTTGGAAACTCTGCAATTGTAACTCTTCCGTCAAGGGCATTATCCCAAGCTTCACTGGCTAAATTAGTTCCTCCGGTTTGGTTTCTCCAGCCTTCTCCATTGCCATAACCTCCCCATTCTGGTAAAAACCACCAAGCAGTATGATTTAAACGGAAAGTGCCGCTTTGCAATAAATTAGCTTTTCCGGTTTCATAAGTTGTCAATCCTTCAAAAATTGGATGATTCTCGTGCCCAACAAATGACATTCCCCATGAATTTCCGTCTACAAATCCGTTTGGAGGAAAATCTCCAAAAACATTATTCGGTCCTTTTCCTGAAGGAACAATTCCTAAAGCATCTACGTATTGAGAAGCAAAAGATGTTAAAAGTAAGTTCCCTCCGTTAGATCTGAAATTTTTCAAAGCCGTTGTTACCGCAGGATTGTAAGCTACAGAAGGCAAATTTGCGGCCGAATCAAAATGCCACCAAATAACATCGACCTCGCTTAAATCAGCACCATTTTGAATACTGTTAAATGAAATATATTTTGCTCCGTTAAAAGTTGTAAAGAACCAATCGGCAGCTGTGATTTCATCTATATTTGTAATTTCTGCTCTTGTTGCCGCAGTTCCTAAAAAGGCAACCACTAAACCTGTTACCGGTACGCCAACGTTAGCCGTGTAATTCACGCTTTTTCCGTTAGACGTTATCACAAAAGTTACCGGATTACTAAAATCAATCGCTGTTCCTGAAGCTGGCGAAATAGAAACTCCTTCGGTTAATTCGATTACAGGCTGCAAAGCTTTCAAATTGGTACCTTCAGGCAAAGTCATTGTGATAGTTTTATTTACATCATTGACTGTTGCAGCAACTCCATTAATTTTAAAACTCTTAATCGGACTCAAAACAACAACTGTAACTGTATAATCTTTATATAAATTGCCGTTTGTCACTCTAAACTTTACAGGATTTGTAAAATTAACAGGCGTTGTTAAATCAAGGTTTGATGTGGCGCCTGCCTGTAAAACAATTTCAGGTGTTACCGCTGTAATATCTGATCCGTAAGGCATCGTTACGTTAATCTTTCCTGATTTCTGATCGATTTCTCCTATTACTCCTTTTATTTTAAAAGAAGTAACATTAGAAGGTGAATTGACATCAAAACCGCCATTTTCGAAACTATCTTCACAGGCAGTTATCATAAAAACCATTGTCAATATCAAAGACACTTTGTTCCAATTTTTATATATAAATTTTCTCATATTGATGTTCTTAAAATAGATTAATAACCTGGATTTTGTTTGTACAATCCCTGACTGAAATTAATTTGCTTTAACGGAATTGGGCAATACTCTTCTTTATGAGCATCAAAAAAGGCATCCTGATAATAGGTACGTTTTGTTTTTTCTCCCGCATAAAAGTCATTTAATACCTGATCTGTAACACCCCAGCGAACTAAATCAAAGAAACGATTTCCTTCCATCGCCAGTTCTAAACGGCGTTCCCAACGCATGGCTTTACGGGCAAACTCTTGTGTCCAGTTGCAATTCACTCCATCAACATAAGTGTTGATTTTAAAGTTGTTCACATACGGAAGTCTTCCTGTACTCTGCGCCGCCCTTTCTCTAATTTGATTGATTAACGGTAAAGCTTCGGTTTGTCTTCCTAATTCAATCAGAGCTTCGGCACGCATCAAAATCACATCGGCATAACGAATTTGGATTCTGTTTTTTGAATTTCCATAAAACGGATCGATATTCACTACACAGCTGCAGCTTGGAGCTACGTTTTCTTTTAATGATGCAAAATATCCATATGTTCCCGGAGATCTTACCCAGGCTTCAACATATAAAAATTCAGGATCATATTTATAAGGCAAACCTGGCATTGCAACGGTATGATACAATCTTGGATCGACTGTATTTGCATTTATGTTTTTATAGTCAAAATCCTGATTGTTGTAGGTATCAAATTCTGGTAAACCGTTTGTTCCGGTTTTAAACGCATTCACTAAATTTTGACTTGGTTTATGAAAATCGCAGCATCCTAAACCTTGTGGAGTCGAAAGGACATCTGAGAAATTAAGTCTTCCGTATAAAGTTCCGTCATTGTCTGAAAATTGAATAGAAAAGATTGATTCTGCTCCGTTTTCATAAGTTCCCGGCAAAAAGTTATTGGCAAAATCAGGTTCTAAACTTGCTTTCCCAATTACTTTATCAGTCGCTGCAATTACTTCCTGCAAATGCTGCTGATTGATTCCTGTAACAGCAAATGTTTCGTCTTGCGTATAAGCCTGATACAAACGCGTTTTTGCTAAATAAGCATAAGCAGCTTTTTGAGTGGCACGCCCAACTTGTGGTTGTGTTTCCGGTAGATTATCGGCAGCAGCCTGAAAATCTTCAGCAATTTTGTTCCAAAGTTCTTCGTTTGTAAGTGCTTTGTTTGAAATGGTTTTGTAATCTTCCACAGGAATATCTTCTGTGATATAAGGAACATTTCTGAACATGATTTTCAGCATAAAATAAAAATGTCCTCTTAAAAAACGCATCTCGGCCATACGTGTTTTCTTCAACGGATATTCAGCTTCCGAAATTTGTTCTAATGCTTTTAAAGCTTTATTAGCTCTCGAAACTCCCACATAACTGATGTACCAAAAAGAATCTAATTCTCCAAAATCAGCTCTGATATTGTTCGAAACTTCAAAAAAGTGAAAATCCTGAATATCATTAGTTCCGCTCCCGCCTTTATAAGCATCATCTGAACGAACATTCCCAAATGGCCACAAACTGTATGGCGAATCATAGTGGTCATTTCCTAATTGTGCATAGGCTGCATTCATAAACCCTTCTACTGATTCCGGCGTCACAATATCTTCTTCAGATAAAACGCCTCGCGGATCATTTTCAAGAAAATCTGAACAGGAAACAAAGGTTCCAAGTACAAAAAAAGCTGTTATATATAGTATTTTTTTCATGTCTTTAGATTTAAACTTTTATTATAATGTAAAATTAAGTCCAGCCGTAAAAGTGGTTGGCTGCGGATATCCAAATCCTGCATTTTCAGGATCTACACCTGTAAAACTTTTAGCATCAATGATCAATAAATTCTGCCCGCTGATGTAAAATCTAAAGCTGTCGAAATTCATTTTTTTCAATAAATCTTTTGGCAGGCTGTAGCCAAATTGTAAAACACGCAGTTTAAGATAGTTTCCGTTTTCTACATAATAAGTTGAAAATCTTGATTCTGCATTTCTGTCTACTGTTGTTAAAGCCGGAATTGTAGAGTTTGGATTGTCTAAAGACCAAGCGTTTAACAAACGAGTTCCTTTATTAGAACCTACATCATCAACACTCCAAAAATCAGTTTGATATTTTGTATTATTAATCACATCAACATTACCTGCTCCTTCCCAGAAAGTAGTGAAATCCCAATTTTTATATCCTAATCCTAAATTAAATCCGTAAAGCAAACCCGGGTTTGGATTCCCAATCCAGGTACGATCTTTATCCGTGATAGTTCCATCTCCATTTAAATCTTTGTAACGAATTCTCCCAAGGCCTTTCCCTTCCTGAATAGCCGAGTTGTCTACTTCGCCCTGACTTTTAAACAATCCGTCGGCCACATAACCGTACATAGAATTAATTGGTCGGCCTAAAATATTATCGTTTAATCCGTCTCCGACATAATTGTTTTTTACTTCATCCGGCAATTGTGTAATCTTGTTTTTGTTTGCCGAAACATTAGCAGAAATATCATATTTTAATCCAAATGAAGTTTCATCATGATATCCTAAAGTAAATTCCCATCCTTTATTTTCCATCGAAGCTCCGTTTACCCAGCGGTTTCCACCTTCGCCAATTACTCCTAGATAAGGTGGCAAAACCAAAATATCTTCTGTTTTTTTGATATAATAATCAACAGATCCGCTTAATTTTTGTTTGAATAATCCAAAATCTAAACCGATGTTGGTTTGTGTAGTAGTTTCCCATTTTAAGTCATCATTACCGGATTGCGTTGCGATAAAACCAGACGGAAGCAGACCATTTCCGTTTCCTGCAATATCGTAAGCCGTACCAAAAGAAGTTGCCCAGGTTGGACTTCCGCCTGCGTAACTTGCCAAATACAAACTGTAAACAGCAGTATTGCTAATTTCCTGATTTCCAGTTTGTCCCCATCCCGCACGCAGTTTTAAATCAGAGAAAACAGGGGCATTATTTTTAATGAAATTTTCATTGCTGATTCTCCATCCTGCTGAAACTGCCGGAAAGGTTCCGAATTGATTATTTTTTCCAAAACGGGACGAGCCATCACGGCGAATTGTAGCCGAAAGCAAATAACGATTATCAAACTCATAATCAGCTTTTCCAAAATAAGAAAGCAATGAATATGTTGTTGATGTTCCACTTGTAAACGATTCTCCAGTTCCTGCATCTGGATACATATAATCCGGTGTTTCGATTAAGAAATCGTTTTTACGTAAAGTCGTTGTGTCGTAAATGTCTTTGTACATCTCGGTTCCAGCCATTAAATTCAAATTGCTTTTTCCGAAATTCAAACTATAAATTGCAGTGTTTGTCCACGTCCATTTATCACTCACCGATTGATCAATTGTAACCGATGTTTGGTCGTTTTGCAAATAACCCGATTTATAACTTCTTTGTAAAGTCCGTTTTTTGTAAAACCCGTAATCGATACCAAAACTGGTTTTGACGTGAAGATTTTTGATGATTTCTAAATCGGCATACGCATTACCAAAAAGGCGTAAATAATCGTATTTATTGTCTTTATTATACTCTAAAAGACGCACCGGATTTTGTCTGTCGTTCATTCCGCCTACTGGTCCGCCCCAGCCTTTTCCGTCAACGGTGTGTACGGGAATAATTGGCAAAGCACGAAGCGCAGGGTCTAAAACTCCGGGATCTGTAACCTCGTTCGTACGATTGAAACTAAAGTTTTCGCCGATAACTAATTTGCCATCAAAATATTTATAAGAACCATTCATCCTGGCAGAAATTCTTTCGAAATCAGTTGTTTTTACAACACCTTCATTTCCGTAATAACCCAAAGAAAAAACATAACTTCCTTTATCAGATGCATTTGAAACTGATAGATCATAAGAATTTGCTGTTCCGGTTTGCGAAATTGCATCGTACCAATCTGTATTTGAAGCTTTAAGAGTTTGATCTGCATCTAAATATTCAGGAACCAAAACTTTATTTAATTGTGGTTTGTTGTTATTTACCGACCAGTCAAACTGGTAACGCAGGTTATTATTGTTTGGATTTAATCCATCGTTAATATTTGCCTGCCATAAAACCTGACCAAATTGATCTGCATTTAGCACTTTCTGCTTTCTTGAATAATCAGAAATAGAAGTATAAGTGCTAAAATTAATTCTCATTTTACCTTCTTTTCCTTTTTTGGTCGTAATGATAATTACACCGTTTGAGGCACGAGAACCATAAATACTTGCCGAGGAAGCATCTTTTAAAACCTGAATCGTTTCAATATCATTCGGATTCAATTCATGCATTCCGGACTTGGTTGGCATTCCGTCAATTACATAAAGCGGGTCTGTGTTGTTTAAAGTACCTACACCACGAATCACCACTTTTGTATTTGCACCGCTCGGTGATCCGTCAGACGAAATTTTCACCCCCGCTACTCTTCCTTGTAACGCTTTAATTGGATTTGGTTCCGGTTGTTTCATAACTTCCTTCATGTTTACAACAGCAACGGCTCCGGTAATATCCGTTTTCTTTTGTTTTGAGTATCCTGTTACAACAACTTCATTCAGTTGATTGTTATCGAGTTTCAAAGTTATTTTGAACATTTTTTCTCCTTTAACAGAAATCGATTGCGGTGTAAATCCGATAAAAGAAACAACAATTACGGCGTCTGAATTTATTTCCTGGAAAGAGAAATTTCCATCAAAATCTGTCGCTGTACTGGTATTTGTACCAGAGATAGTTACAGTTGCTCCCGGAAGCGGCATTCCGTCATCTGACGAAATTACTGTTCCTTTAATCCCTCCTTCCTGTGCTGTCATAATCAGCATCGGAAAAAAGAAAAATAGAAAATAAATAATTTTGGTTTTCATAGTTAGTAGTTTTGGTTAGTTTATATTTAATTGGTTAAATACGAGATTACTCAATTCGATTCCTTCATTTGAAGAAACAGACAGAGATGTAAAGGACTGGTTTGAGAAAAAGATTTCGGTTATTACTTTTTCGCCATTATTGTAAAATATTTCAATTGAAGTTTTGTCTAAAACGATTTTAAAAACACCTTCTTTTTGATTTCCATTTAACGCTGCTTTGGTAATCGTTGCAGCAAATTTTTCTGAGAAATCGTTTTTTCCAGATTTTGAGCGATCCACAAATAAATAATGATCTGAATTATTGATTCCGAAGGTCAAAGATCCACCAACTGCGTTTGAAAGTGTAAAAGTGTATGTATCTTGTTTTAAGTTTTTTAAATTAAAATTGATAATTGCCTGAGTTAAATCAATTTTTCCTGCTTCCGGAATCGAAAGTTTCCCTTTTCCTTTCAGGGTTTTTACTTTAAGGGTTTTAGAAACATATTTGTTTATTTCTTTCACTGGATTACTAACTAAACTATAGTCATTTCCTTTTTTGATTAACTGAATTTCACGAGCAATTGTAGTAGCGCTTCTCCAACCAAAAGTTGGTACTTGTTGCGCATAATCCCAATTAGACATCCATCCAATAAATAATCGTCGCCCGTCTGCACTCGGAACATTATTCCAGGTTACGCCTGCATAATTATCTTTTCCGTAATCAATCCAAACGGCTTTTTCCTTTTCTACTCTTTTGGCAAAATTTGCATCAAGCGTAAAAGTTTTTCCGTCAAAATCTCCAATGAAATACTGCGTTCCTGAACCTCCATTGGCTCCGCCTGGATTTAAACTCTGAATTAAAACCCATTTGGTTTCATTCGTTCTCTGTACTTTTATCTGAAAAAAATCCGGGCATTCCCAAACGCCACCGTGAGCTCCGATATTTTTTCCGAAATCAGATAAATATTCCCAGTTTTTAAGGTCTTTCGATTTATAAAACTGAGATCTGTCCTGGGCTGCCAAAATCAATATCCATTGTTTGTGCGTTTCATCCCAAGCTGCTTTTGGATCACGAAAATCACGAATTCCGGGGTTTTTCACGACAGGATTTCCTTCCTCAAATTTCTGCCATGTAAAACCGTTGTCATTCGAATATGCAATATCCTGCTGTTCGACATCAATTTTGTTTTCTTTTTCTTTTGTCATATTATGCAGCGTATAAATCGCTACAATTGGAGCTGTTTTTCCGGTGCCTAAACCTGATGTATTATTTACATCTACAACAGCACTTCCTGAAAAAATATATTTGTCATTGTCCGGATAAATTGCAATTGGCTGTTCTTCCCATTTTATTAAATCTTTGCTGATTGCGTGTCCCCAATGCATTGGTCCCCATTTATTTCCATCAGGATAATGTTGATACAATAAGTGATAATATCCGTTGGCATAAAACATTCCGTTTGGGTCGTTCATCCAGCCTTTTTTTGGTGTAAAATGAAAGTTTGGACGGTACATTTTTTCTTCTGCAGGAGTTGACACTGAAACAGCAGTCGTTTGTGCAGCAGCCGAGTACGGTTTACAACCTCCTATTGAGAGTATTACTGCACTATAAAATGCGAGCGGCAGATGTTTCTTTGATTTCATGTTTTTTGGTATTTTTTTTGGTTAGATTTTCACTTAATACTTCTAAAGAAATGCCTTTGGTTTCAGGCATCATAAAAATTACAAACAGCAATTGAAGCACCATCATCAAAGTGAAAATTAAAAAGACGACTTCCGGGCCAATTTCTGAGAATAACATTGGAATTAAAGATGGAATAATCGCTGCCAGAACCCAATGTACTGAGCTTCCAAAAGCCTGTCCTGAAGCACGAATGTGATTTGGAAAAATTTCTGAGATGAAAACCCAGATAACGGCTCCCTGCCCAATGGCATGCGAAGCAATGAATAAGAAAAGGAAAACAGGTACTGATAATCCTCCCCAATTGTAATAAAAAGAAGCCGAGACTAATCCCAAAGAAATAATATATCCAACAGAACCAATGTACATTAACAACTTTCTTCCTAATTTGTCAATTAATGCCACACCGATTAAAGTAAATATAAGATTCGTAATTCCGATTCCGATGCTGCTCAATAATGCTGTATTTTGTCCTAAACCTGCTTCTTCAAAAATTCTTGGCGCATAATATAAAAAGGCATTGATTCCTGAAAACTGATTGAAAAATGCAATTAAAAAAGCCAGCATTAACGGAAAACGGTATTTTTTCATGAAGATATTTTCGTGTTTAGTAACGCCATTTTCTCTTGAATCGTCCATAATGTCTTTAAGATTTGCCGACGGATCAATTTTAGACAACACTTTACGTGCTTCTTCATCTCGGTTTTTAGATAATAACCATCTTGGACTTTCCGGAATCGTAAGTATAAAAAGAATATAAATAAAAGACGGAATAGCCTGAACTCCAATCATCCAGCGCCAGGCGTTTTCGCCAATATCTTTTAAAAAGTAATTGGATATAAAAGCAATTAAGATTCCTAATACAATATTAAACTGATATAAAGCTACTAATCGTCCGCGTTTGTCAGCCGGAGCAATTTCAGAAACATACGCCGGAGCAGCAATGGTTGAAGCACCAACACCTAAACCTCCAATAAATCTAAATGCGGCAAAAACATAAGGGTCATTTGCAAAAGCAGCACCAATGGCTGAAAGGAAATATAAAATCCCGATCCAGAACAGTGTTTTTTTACGGCCTATTTTATTTGTTGGGATTCCTCCAAAAATAGCACCTACAACTGTTCCCCAAAGTGCCATTGCCATAACAACAGATCCGTGAAAAGCATCAGATGAATGCCAAAGAAGCTGCAATTGTTTATCAGCTCCCGAAATAACTACGGTATCGAAACCGAATAGAAAACCTGCCAGTGCAGCAGTAACAGACCAAATCAATATCTTATTCATTGTACATGTATTAAAAACTTGCCGCTAAGATATCCGCAAAAAAAACAACTTATTTTTAATGATGTTACAATTTAATCCTATAATTATTGATAGTTTGATACTTAAACAGCAAAGCCTTTATTTACAAGGCTTTACAGGATTTAAAATTTATTTACGAAAACCGTGTAGTTTCGATTTTGTTACATTAGGTTTGAAATTGATACTAGATTTGCTTGAAAAAGGAACTAAGTAACAAAGGTACTGAGGTTCTAAGTTGTTAAAATTATAAGTACAGAAGATTTTAGGTTAAAATTTTAAGAACTATTTCTCTTTTTTTGAACTGCCTCCAGCTTCAGCTAGAGATTATAGGATTGGTCATAAATGCGGCTTTAGCCAAAAGCTAAAGCCATTCTTGCCTTTATTTTATAACTCCAGCTGAAGCTGGAGGCAATTTAAATCTCCTAATCTCTCACAAAGGTGCAAAGCTTAAACATAATATTGTTATTTCGACGAATGAGACCCGAGCGATAGCGGTCTTTTCGAGATTAATTCTATTTATTTCCCAAGGTTGAAACCTTGGGCTATGGACATTGAACTGAAGCTGGAGGCAATTTAAGATCTTCTAATCTCTCAAGATTCTAACTAATTTGAAGATTTGTATTCCTTTGGTGAAATTCCAAATTTATTTTTAAAAGCTGTAGAAAAGTAGTTTGGAGAAGAGAATCCAAGTGAGTAGGCTATTTCAGAAATATTCATCTCATTTGACTTTAAAAGCTCTGCAGCCTTCTCTAATTTTACATTATTAATATGATCGCTGATATTAATCCCGATAATGGCTTTTACCTTTCGATACAGCTGAACTCTTGAAACTCCAAGTTTATCAGCTAAATCCTCAACCGAGAATTTAGGATCTTCAACATTCTTCTTAATAATATCATTCATTTTGGTAATAAATGATTGTTCCTGATTGCCAAATTTAGACTCAGGTTCAACGCGATAAATATTATTGGTATAATAATAACGAAGTTTCTCTCTGTTGAAAAGCAGACTCGAAATAGATTGTTTTAAAATCGAAAGGCTAAAAGGTTTGGTAAGATATTGATCTACGCCGCTTTGCAATCCTTTCAAAACAGATTCCTTGTTGCTTTGCGCTGTTAAAATAATAATTGGAATATGTGACGAACGTAAATCTTTTTTCAATTCTTTACTAATCTCGTAGCCGTCTTTGTCAACCAAATTAATGTCACAAATAATGATATCGGGAACAATTTCCATTGCTTTTTCAATAGCATCGCTTCCGTCAGAAGTATGAACCACATATTCGTTTGATAATTTTGCTTTTAGAAATGTAACCAAATCTATATTGTCTTCTATAACCAAAAGAGTATGTTTTTCTGATTCAGAAATTACATTTGCTTCACTTAAATCAGATTCAATATCTAAATTATCTGTAATTAAATTTGGGGTTATATTATTATTTTCGGCTTTATTTATAATTTCCGAAGGCTGTAAATGACTGTTTCCTTTTAATAAGGTAATTACAAATTCGCTTCCTTGTTTTGATTTTAATTCGATAGTTCCCTGATGCAAAAGCACAAATTCTTTTGACAAGTGAAGTCCAATTCCTGAACTGTTTTTATTATTATTTGAAGCTCTGAAAAACGGATTAAAAACGTTAGACAATTCATTTTCAGGTATTCCAATTCCTGAATCCTTAAAACTAATTTTAACTGTATTATCTTGATTTTCGATTATCGAAATAGTTATTTTTCCGTTATCAGGCGTAAATTTGAAAGCATTCGAAAGCAGATTGAAATATACTTTATCCATCAAACCTTTATCAATAAACAGCTCCACGCTTTTATTTTTGCACGTAAGCTGAAAATCAATATTTCTTCGTGCAGCTTCGCCTTTAAAGTTGGTCATTACTTCGTTTGTAAAATCATAAATCTTAGTATTTGAAGCTCTTAACGTAAATTTTTGCTCTTCAATTTTTCTAAAATCCAATAGCTGATTTATTAATCGCAGCAATCTGTTTGAGTTTTTATGAATCAGTTTTACTTCATCAATAAGTGCTGTTCCTTTAATTTTTTCATTTTCAATTAACGACTCCACATAACTCATTATCAAAGTTATAGGTGTTTTAAATTCATGTGAAAGTCCTGTAAAGAAATTCAGTTTTGCTTCATTGCTTCTTTCCGCAATTTTTGCCATTTCCTGAATTTCATTATTTTGGTCAATTACAGTTTGATTAATCCTTTCGAGTTGTTTTTTCTTTCTTGAAATAGAAATCGTTGAATAAATACTATAAATCGTCAAACTTAAAATAATCACTAGAAAAAAGCTCAGTAACCTAACCAGATTATTCTGTGAAGCATATTCTCTTTCCTGTACTTTTATCGCTCCTTGCTGCGATTCAATAACTGTTTGCTGCTGATCGACTTTATCCATTTGGTTTTCGATAATTTCAGCATTATTTCGGTCGATAACAATTGTATTGAGGATATTATTTTTAGAAATTGGCTCTTTATTATACATTTTCAAAGCCAGTTTCAACGCTTCGTTTCCTCCTGTCGGATATAAAATAGTTCCATCCAAAACACCATTTTTCACCAATTCTATTCCGCCATTTACTGTATTCAGTCCATCAACACCAATAAATTTAATTTTCTTTTCTAATCCAACCGTTTTTGCCGTTTCCCACGCACTTAAAGCCATACGATCATTATGGGCAAAAATATATTCAATGTCAGGATTTTGTAAAAGAATTGTTTTTAAAGGCACTTTAACCGATTCTCCTTCCCAATCGCCATGAATGATATTTTCAATTTTGAAACGCTTATTTTCATTGATTATCTGATCAAACCCGAGGCTGCGCTCATACGCTGGCGAAGATCCATTTGCTCCGGTAATTTCGATAATTTTACCCGAGCCTTTACTGTGCGAAATAATATATCTGGCGGCAATTCTGCCAATTTCTATGTTATCGGCTCCAAGATAAGCGGTGTAGTTTTCGCCATCAATTTTACGGTCTACTACAAGAACCGGGATTCCGGCTTTTATCGATTTTTCGACAACGGCGGTTAAAGGTTTAGATTGAATTGGAGATACAATAATAACATCTACTTTATTAGAAATGAATCTTTCTATGTCTTCGATTTGCTTCTCGATATTATTATTGGCGTCGCTAATTTTTAAATCGACTTCAGGGTGCAGTGAAGCTTCAATTTTAATGGAGCTGTTCATTTGTTTGCGCCAATCATCAGTGGTCATTGCCTGAGAAAACCCAACTTTGATTTTATCTCCCTGTTTTTGTTTGCAGGAAACTAAACTTAATGATGCTAAAAAAAGCATCAAAATATATTTTACAAATTGATACATGAAATTATAAGTTTATGTAAATGAAAATGAGTCCTTAAAAATACCTTCTTGTACCAACAACTTGTCAAAATAATTAGGAAGGATTATTTTGTGATGACAAGTAAGAAAGGTATATAATTTAGAAAGTAAAATTAAACTTTTATTTCATGTAATTGTAAAATAAAATTTTCTCACACCATATCTACTACTTCTCTAATTTTTGCTGTCAACTCTGTTAATTTTCATAAGATATTTTCTTTTAGGAAGAATCAGACTAACGATTTTAGGACTGAGACAATTTAATAAGTTACTATCTGCAGATATTAAAAGTATGCTTCTTTTGATCCTCTAATCCTGCTATAAATGGTATCAAAATTTCTACTAAAAGAAAGTCCTAACTTTTTGGCTGCCGCATTTTGCTAAGGTTGGATGGTAACAAACTTCACAAGTCCCAGTTCCAGATGGAAAAACTTCTTTTCTTTCCCCATTCACAATAGAATATTTTATTTAAAAATAATTTGGCTATCATTAAAATATACATTAAAAAAATTTGCAGCTATCCGAATCTGTTTCATTACGATATAATAAAAAAATGCATTTGCAATTCATTTAAAGTCTTCAAATCTTCCAATAAGTGGTTCGAATTTTGTACCGTCAGAGTCACTTAAAAAAAAACGTTAAAACATCAGTTTTAGCGTTTTTTATGCATTTTTCTTTCATCACATAAGTTTTAACGCATCAGATTCAAAAGTTAGGGATTAGGCAAAATTTGCACCAAAATTTCTAAGAACCTTTAGTACATTGATAAGAAAAAACAGATGGGACGAACGTAAAAAAACAAAGCCACTAAAATACAGTGGCCTTATTTTCCTTTCTGTGAGCAATAAGGGATTCAAAAGTAATTTTGAAAAGAAAATTATATTAAAGTTCTGACTTTAAATTTATTTTACCTTTCTGAAGCCCTTTACCTGTTACTTCCAATTGGATTGCACCTGCAGTTTTGACTGCTTTAACCAGGACCACAAGTTTACCGCTGAAAAGCTTCATTTTATTCTGGTGAAATATTTCTAATGATGTGGCATCACCATTACATGCTGCTCTGTAAGTGGCGGCTCCGGTTACTTTAAATTGTAATTCATTAACAGCTGTAGGACACGGAATTCCATTTTTATCTACTACTGAAACCGTTACAAAAGATATATCTTCACCATCAGCTTTGATAGTTTGGCGATCTGCGTCGAGCACAATTTTATATGGATCTCCAGCAGTTTTAATCTCGTTTTCTGCTGCTATTTTTCCATTTGAATCAAATGCTGTTACTTTTACAGTTCCAGGTTCATATTTTACATCATTCCACATTAAACGATAACGATTCTGCGGACTTGAATTATTTTTTTTCTGTACTCCCATACTTTTTCCATTTACAAAAAGCTCAGCGCTGTCGTAATTGGTGTAAACGAAAACCGGAGTAATTTCGCCTTCTCTTCCTTTCCAGTTCCAATGTGGCAGAATATGAAGCGTTTTATCCGTTGTATTCCATCTGCTTCTGTAAAGATAAAAACGGTCTTTAGGAAGTCCAGCCAAATCAGAAATCCCAAAATAAGAACTTCTTGATGGCCATTTTTCGTCATAAGGCGTTGGTTCTCCTAAATAATCAAAACCTGTCCAGACAAATTCGCCAATAACCCACGGTTTGTCATCCTGAAGTACAAAATCTTCATCTGGAACATTGGACCAACTGCAAGCTTCAAGATCATAAGACGAACATTGAAAATCATCATATTGTTTTTCTTTTTGCTGCACAACCGGAAATTTATAAATTCCTCTTGAACTTACTGTTGAAGCAGTTTCTGAACCTAAAATAAATCCTTGTGGGAATGATTTATAAGCTTCTTCATAAAGATGAACTCTGTAATTCAATCCGGGAACATCTAATAAAGATCCAAAACCGGATGCCATAGTCTGTTTTACCTGATCCATTCCCACCGTTACAGGGCGCGTAGGATCTTCTCTATGAAAAACATCCTGCAAAAACTTCGCTCTTGTCAAACCCTCGGCTCCGTATTGATCGGGAACTTCGTTTCCTGAACTCCACATTACAATACAAGGATGATTGCGTGTCGCTCTCACTAAATTCACAATATCTTTTTCTGCATATTCTTCAAAAAAGCGGTGATATCCGTTTTGTACTTTTGGCTTTGCCCATTCATCAAAACTTTCTGCAAGAAACATAAACCCTATTTCGTCAGCCAATTCAAGTTGTTCAAAAGAAGGCATATTATGAGAACTGCGAATTGCATTACATCCCATATCTTTTAGAATCGTCAACTGTCTGCGAAGTGCTGCTTTGTTTACAGCCGCACCAAGAGGCCCCAAATCATGATGAAGACAAACTCCTTTAAATTTTGTCACTTTACCATTAAGGCTAAATCCTTTATTGGGTTCGTATTTAATAAATCGTATACCAAATTTTATGTTTTGTTCGTCTTTTAAAGTTCCGTCGGACGCATATAATTTGGTTACTGCCGTATATAAATAAGGTGTTTCAGGACTCCATAAATGAGGGTTTGCAACTGACATTATTTGATGGAATTTTCCACCCTTAATTTCTGTATCTTTCTGTGTTGCTACTACATTATTATCGGCATCTTTTATTTGGGTTACCATCGCCCCATTACTGCCAATAACCTCAGCTTTAATATCAACAATAGCATTATCCGCTTTCATTTCCGGAGTCGTAATAAAAGTGCCCCATTGTACAAAACTTTCCTCCTCTTTTACTTCAATGCTAACTTTTCTATAAAGACCTGCACCGGGATACCATCTTGAAGAAAATGGCAAATTGGTCAATTTTACAGCCAATACATTTTCTGAACCTACTTTGAGATCGTTGGTAATATCGATATAAAAATAGCTGTATCCGTAACCCCAATTTCCTATTTTTTTTCCATTCAAATAAACCTGAGGTTCACTCATTGCGCCTTCAAAAATAAGAAGTGCTTTTTTTCCTTTTTTAAATTCCGGAAGCGAAAATGTATTGCGATACCAGCCTGTTCCAATATGCGGAAGTGCTCCGGTACGACCCGTTTTTTCGGTAGGAATTTTTTCTCCGTTTTGTTCAATTGCCGAAACTTGTTTATCCCATTCTTTATCAAAAGGTCCGTAAATTGCCCAATCGTGAGGAACACTAACTTTTTCCCATTTTGAAGCATCAAAATCTACAGAAAAAGCATCTCCTTTTACTGCTGCAGAAAAGCGCCAGTTATCTTTTAAAATAACTGTAGTGGATTGTGACATCATTTTTCCAGACGAAAAAACAAGTAGAAATAAGAAGAATATTGATCTAAAAATTAATTTCATTTTCTGTTTTAATTTTTTCACCATTAAGACATTAAGATAATTTAGCTTTATGAAACTTAATATCTTAATGGTAAAATTTAATTTTTAATTTTTAATTTTTAATTTTTAATTTTTAATTTTTAATTTTTAATTTTTAATTAAAGAAATATTTATTCTTTAAAAGCATCCAATGCCGGCGAAGGTTTTCCGTCAGAAAGCCAAGCATTAAGTTGATAACCGCTCCAGCTTTTTTCGCCTTGTGGTTCCCAATAAATAACTCCTAAACCTTTATTATTAGGCACACTTTTTACCGCTTTTATAGTAGCTTCAAGCATTTCTTTGGTGTTTTGTACTTGTTCAAAATCTCCGCCAACTTCAACAACCATAACTTCTTTATTGTATCGTGAAGCCATATCTTTTAGATTATTTTCTAAATCTAAAATCGTGCTTTGATAATCGGTTTTGATCCAATATGGATAATAGGACAATCCAATTACATCATATTTTACCTTATTTTCAGTCGCTTTATCAAAAAACCATCTGAATTTTTCACTTTTATTTCCTTCATCTAAGTGAACAATTACTTTAATTTTTGGGTCGATAGCTTTTGTCGCTTCATATCCTTTATCAAGTAATTGTGCTAACTGACTAAAATTGTCTGTGCTGCCTTCCGGCCAAAGCATACCGCCCGGAATTTCATTTCCTACCTGAACCCATTCCGGAGTTACTCCGGCTTTTTTCAACAGTTTCAAAACATCATAAGTATGCTGATAAACATCGGTCAACAATTCCGGAAAAGAATGTTTTGCCCATGCCGCAGGTTTATTTTGTTTGCCGGGATCTGCCCATGAATCGCTGTAATGAAAATCGATCATGATACGCATTCCCATTTTTTGCGCGCGAACCGCCATGACAACTGTTTCTTGGGGACTACAGTGTCCGCTGGCTTTATCATCATTGGGGTTTACCCAAACGCGCAAACGAATGGTATTTATTCCGCGGTCTTTTAATAATTGCAGACAGTCTTTTTGAGAACCGTCTGCATCATAAAATTTATAACCTGTTGCTTCCATTTGCGGCAGCCAGCCTACATCTGCTCCGTTTGAAAAGGAGTTTTTTTCGCTGATCATTTTTGATTTACACGAAGTAAAAGCAATACCAATCAGCATTAAAAAAGAGGCAATTTTAAATATTTTTTTCATGTTTTAGTCTTTACTGAAAGCTTGCATTACTGATAAGGCATTGTTATCAAAACTGTATAAAGCCTGATTTTCGAATGTTGAACCGCTTTGAGATTGCGGTCCTTTAAAAGCAACCCACTCGCCTCCCCAATACGCAAATCCTTGTCCGAATTCTGATGTTTTTACTAGGTTTTTAATATCCATAACAAAAGTTCTTTGTCCGGCAGGGGTTGCAGGATATCCCGGAACTAACTGATCATTTGTACCTACAATATTGTTAGTCTGATCATTGTGCAATAAGGTAAATGGATATGCGGTTTCTGCAATCAGGACTTTTTTACTGAATTTCTTTCCTAAAGCATTAATAGTATTTTTTACTTCTGTTAAATCTTTACCGTGCCAAACAGGATAATAAGATAATCCGATATAATCGTAATCAACACTTTTCATTTTGTTAAAAAACCAATCTGTCCCGCCGCCATTTACACCAGCATAATGAATCATTATTTTTGTGTTTGGCGATTTACTGCGAACCGCTGCGCTTGCAGCACTTAATATTGCAATACATTGTTGTTCATTACTGATTAAGTTTCCTTGCGGCCATAATAATCCACTATTGATTTCATTACCAATTTGAATAATATCAGGATTGATTTCTGAAATTATTGTTGACGTATAAGAAGTGACTGCAGATTTTAAATCAGTAAAATTTAAATTTTTCCATTCTTCAGGAGTCGTCTGAACGCCAGGATCGGCCCAATTGTCAGAATAATGAACCGTAAGCCAGACTCTTAAACCTGCCTGTCTTGCTTTTTGAGCCAGTTGTTTTACTTCGGTTAAACCAGAACGACCGTTTACAGGATTTTTCCATAAACGAATTCGGACTGTATTACAACCTGCATTTTTTAGTGTTGTCAGCATTCCTTCGGCTTTGCCGTTGCTGTAAAATTTAGTTCCTAAAGATTCCATTTGAGGAAGAAAAGAAACATCTGATGCTCTGATAAAAGTATCACTTGCATCTGGTGGGTTAACAGCTGCAGCTTCGTCAGCATCATTGCCTGAGCATGAAAATTGAATTACAGTTATGGCAAGTAACCCAAGAATTTTTATATATTTTTTCATAATATGAATTGTAGTTAGTGAAATTTTGAATTTAAAGAAGAAGCCTCAAAATAAGCTGAGGCTTCTCTTATTTTTTAATTCAATTTATGGAGTTGATATGAACATATAACGACCGTCTAAGTCATTGAACCAAATTTCATATTTTCCAGCTTCTACAATAATGTCACCACCATTATCTCCCCAGCTTACATCCCAGCTGTTGTTTGCTTTGAATTTCATTTTTCCGGCTTTTAAAGTTTGCGTAACTTTCCAGATATGGGCATCAAAATCAGATTTCACTAAAGGAACTTCAGTATTCCAACCTGTATCATCGCCTGTTAATACAGATCCTGTCAAACCAATTGTTGCATACGTTGTCATTGGTCCTGTATAAGGTGTGATTTTGTATGTTAATTCTTCCAGATTAAGTTCAAAACTATAATACCCTGAAGCTGTCGTTGGGAAAACTCCCGGATCAGTATCGCTTTCTGTTGCTCTGTATTGTACTTTGGCACCATTTGTTCCGTAAGCCGGAGCCCAGAAACCAATTTGCTCGATTAATTTAAAACCATCTTTATTAAAATATCCAGTATAGTAGAACTTTGCATTTTCCTTTGTATCTCTGTAAATTGGCATATTATTGCTCGTTACGCTCCAACCTGCAGCGGTACCAGGACCAACTAAAAACAAATCAATTTTAGGAAACACACCTCTGTAAGGAGTTAAGTTAATAGTGATTGGCGTAGAAAATTTTGGTTCTGAAAGTGTTGTTCCAACAGTAGATTTAATTCTCACATCGATTGTTCCTTCAACATCAGCAGTTAAACCAAGTTCAAGGGCTTTTGCATTAAGTTCTGCCACTGTAATAGCTGCATGTGTAGACGTAGAAGATGTAATATCTAATGGTGCTGCAAACTCTGTATTACTGGCTGCAAATTGTACTGTATAGGTAACAATTGTTGGGTTTCCGTAACTTACTTTTTCCCATGTTACAGTCAGGGCAGTATTGTTTGGTGTTTCTTTATTTAAAATAGTAGAAGATCCACTTTCTGGAGTTATGATAGAAAAAGCAGCTTCCTGAGGTTCTAAAATCATTAAATTTTCTTCGTTTTCACAAGACCAAAATCCTGTAAGTAAAACAACAGCTATAAATAATTTATATATAAGTTTCATTTTGTATATCGTTTAAGTTTAAAAAAAGTTTTAGTAACCCGTGTTTTGAGTTAAATTTCTATTAGCTCCCAATGATCCTTCCGGAATAGGAAAAACACTCATGTAAGAAGGAATAGAGATTCCTTTTGAAGAATTTCCTTTCCATGCCCAATTGTAAGATCCTCCGGTATATTTTCCAAAACGAATTAAATCTTGTCTTCGGTGTGCTTCCCAGTGTAACTCTCTTGCTCTTTCATCAATTAAAAAATCAAGGGTTAATTCACTTAAAGTAATGTTTCCAACAGTCGAATTACTATTGGCTCTTTGTCTTAAAGCATTTACATAATTTAAAGCCTGAGTTGTTGTCCCGTTTCCGCCTCTTAAAGTGGCTTCTGCATACATTAAATAAACATCGGCTAATCTGAATAATGGAAAATCGGTATCCGCATAAGTAGAACTGATTCCGTTAACTCCTGTGGAAGTTTTATTTGAAAATTTAGATAAAATATAACCTTGTGTTTTTACACCAATATCTTCAATATCAATAGATCTTTGTTTTCCCGGATCGCCCTGAACTCCTTTTCCTATTGTATTTCTGGTATCCTGACTGAATTTTGCTCCGTCAAATTTTTGAGCAAATTCTTTTCTGATTCTTAGCGCTCCTGTCCAGCCGCCAATTCCAAAATCGGCACCATTATTTTCCCAGGCACCAATTTGTCCGTTTGTTAAAACAGTTGTTGCGCCCCAGTTTTGAGAAACTGCTCCATCAGACTGGATTCCGAAAATGATTTCTTGAGAAGTGTTGTTGTCTGCCTTAAAATTGTCCAGATATTTTGGTTTCAAAGTATAACCGCCATCAATGATTTCGTTACACATTGTAATACAATCATTAAAACGATCCGCCTGAATATATATCTGGGCATTCAAATACATTTTAGCCAAAATCATACGCGCCATAGATTGGTCTAATCTTCCGTATTCATTTGTTCTGGGTGCTTTTAAATCTGGTAAAACGGCTTTTAATTCACTTTCGATAAAATCAAATAATTGCTTTCTGTTAAACTCTGGTCCGGTAAAATTTACAGGATCATTTTCGGTATACATTGGTGCTTTTCCAAATAAGTCCATCATATTGTAATAAGCATACGCTCTTAAAACGCGGACTTCTTTGCGGTAAAGCTCAATATCAGCTGTATTTGTAATACCTCTTGAACTTAATTTTTCTGGTGTGCTTTGACGTAAAAACTCGTTTGCATACGATACAGAAACCATGGTTCTGCTAAACATTCCTAAAATAACAGGATTTGCAGGTGTCCAGATATTACGCTGCAATTCTGCCGTTCCTCCGTCATTTTCATAACTCCAAACCAATTCGTCTGTTGTTAATTCCTGCAAGTATAATAAACATCTTGTAAACTGGCTTGTTCCGGCGTCTACACCTTCAAGCGAAGAGTTATCAGGGCCCAAAACTCCTGTCAAGGTTAAATTTCCGTACACTCCGGCAAATGCTTTTTTGTATCCGTCGGGTGTAGAAAATAGTACATCCGAAGAAAGAACGTCGTCATCTTTCGAAACTACATTTAAATCATCTGTACACGACTGAAAAATTACAGTCAATGCAGCTATTGTTAGTATTATATATTTTTTCATGATTTCGTTATTAAAATTTAAGATTAACACCAAACAGGATTGATCTTTGTCTTGGATAAATCGTTTTATCGACACCGTTATTTGTAATTTCAGGGTCTAAACCACTGTATTTTGTAAGTACAAAAACGTTCTGAACTCCAGTTGACACTCTTAATGAGGTTTTGCTGTTTAACCAGTTATTCAATGTATAACCTAACGTAACGTTATCTAATTTTAAGAACGAAGCATTCTCTATATAAAGATCTGATAATACAACATTTGAAGTCGTTTGAAAATTAGTTTCTGTTACCTGAGATGGAATATTACTTAAAACACCTCCGTTTTCCATAGCGTCATATTGTGCTCTGCTGGCATCAACTGCATTAAAAATTCGATTGCCGACACTTGCTCTTAAATTGAATGAAAAGTCAAACTTCTTGTAATTCATATTAGAGGCAAATCCTAATGTAAAATCCGGATCCGGATTATTATAAATGTATTTATCTGAATCATTTTTAATATTGTCGCCATTTAAATCTGCAAAGGCTCCGTCAATTGGTTTTCCTTCGTTGTTGTATAATTGCTTGTATACATAGAAAGAATAAGGCGTATATGCTTCTCTAAAAATTTGTCCCGGAGTTCCTGTTCCCGCGATATTGTCACCTAAAAAGATATCAGTTCCGTTAACCAGATTTTTGATTCTTCTTTCGAATTTGGCAATATTAAAGTTCATATTCCAGTTGAAATTTTGTGTTTTAACGGCATTCGCATTAAGCGTAAACTCTACTCCTTTTGTGGTAAAACTTCCAACATTTTGATATACGCGGTTCGAGAAATTACTACCATCAGATATTGCAGCGTTTACCAATAAATCTTTAGATTCTTTGTAATACACATCAAGTCCTGCAGATAAGCGATTGTCTAAAAAACCAAAATCAAGACCTGCGTTGTATGAAGTGGTTTCTTCCCATTTCAAATTGTTTGTTCTTTTTGAAGGAAGTGCTACCGGAACCGGACTATCTCCAAAATAATACTCAGAATTTCCACCGCCTACCTGGTATTTCTGCAAATATCCGTTTGGCTCAGGAATATCCTGCTGTCCTGTAATACCGTAACTTAATCTTAATTTTAAATCAGATAATACAGTACTGTCTTTAAAGAAATCTTCTTTGATTTTCCATGCAAATGCTGCCGATGGAAAATTCCCCCAACGATTCGCTTCTTCAAATCTTGATGAACCGTCTCTTCTGTAAGACAACGTTAATAAATATTTGTCTCTGAAATTTAAGTTTGTTCTGGCAAAGAATCCTAATAAAACAACATCTGTATCTAAAGTAGTTTCAGGAAATGTTGAAGGCAAATCAGGATTTAAAATATTACCGGTTTCAAATCTTGAGCTTTGAAATTTTTGATACGAATAACCGCCCGTCATTTCAAAATTCAATGAATTAAAAGTTTTGTTATACACTAAATAAGTATCTAATAATTTATTTTTTCTGGTAGCTTCTGTATATTCATTTGTACCGTACGGAATGTTGTTGTTTGATGGAGCGGAACCGGCATCAGCACCAACTAATCTTCTTCTTTCTCCATTTGATTCATCAAAACCAATATTTACAACCGCCCTTAAAGCAGGAAGAAAATGAAATTTATAATCAATTTCAAAATTTCCAAAAATTCTGTCATTAGTTCCTCTGTCATTTGTATTCAACAATTGCGAAACAGGATTTCTTGCTGCAGTTGATACTAACGGGTAATTCCCGTTTGCATCTACACCAGTAGTATATTCAAAATATCCTCCATAAGGCGCACCATCCACTTTAATAGGTTGTGTTGGGTCAAAACCAATAGCAGCTCCTTCAACAGCATCTGTAAATCTGTTTATTTCGTCTGTATAATTCGCCGAAAGCCTAAGTTTTAAATGATTGTCAAAGAACGCAGGGTTCATTACCAAACCAATTGTGTTTCTTTTAAAATTATTGGTTAAACGCAATCCTTGCTGATCTGTATTTCCCAGCGTTAAACTTGTTGGAATAACATTGAATAAATTTCCTCTAACGGCTAAACTTTGATCTACCGTTCCGGTGTTTCTGTAAATTGCTCTTTGCCAATCTGTATTTGCAGTTCCCAGCTTATTTAGGTCATCGCTTCTTCTGTCTGCAATCACACTTCTAAATTCATCGGCACTAAAAACATCAACCGTTTTAGTCAGCCTTCCCGCAGCATATTGTACATTATAATCTACAGATAATGTTTTGCTTCCTTTTTTAGTAGTAATAATTATAACACCATTTGAAGCGCGAGAACCATAAATTGCTGAAGCCGAAGCATCTTTTAAAACCGTTATCGATTCAACAGTTGCCGGATTTAATGATGCTAAAAAGGAAGAAGAACCTGTATTTGTAGCATTATCCAGAGGTAATCCGTCAATAACAATAAGAGGATCGTTACTTGCAAAAAGCGAACTTCCTCCTCGAATTCTAATTTGAGAACTAGAACCCGGAGCACCCGTTGAATTTACGGTTAAACCCGCTACCCTTCCATTAAGCAGATTTTCTGTTGTAATGTTATTTCCTTTGTTAAAGTCTTTTGTAGTAAGTGCTGTAACAGATCCCGTAGCATCTTTCTTTTTAACGCTTCCGTAACCTACCTGAACTACTACTTCTTTTAATAAATTAGTGTCTTCTTCAAGATATACCGTTATATTTTTCTGTCCGGCAGCCGAAATGGTCTGATTGGTATAGCCGGTATAGGAAAATGTAATTTTATAATCGGCCTTTACTCCGGATAATTGAAATTTTCCGTCAAAGTCAGTCGTGGTACTGATATTTGCTCCAGATACTTTTATATTTACTCCCGGTATGGGCTGCTTGGTAGATTTTTCCAAGACAACTCCGCTAATTGTGTTCTGAGCAAAAACACAAAAAGGAAGTAAGAGTAATAAAAGTAAAAATTTGGTTTTAATTCTTTTCATACTTTTTTAATTGGTTTGGTTTAAGTTAGTTTTTGTTAATTGGTTTGGTTACAAATCATTGCAGGCATATAATTTTTAAAGAAATAAAGGGTATTTTCTTTTGGATAATTGTTTCTGCAAAATCGTTTCTTAAGATTATAAACTGGTTCTTAAAATAAGCTTACTTTCTTGTTTTTTTTTAGAATAAGGAAAGATTTCTTCCGGTAAATTTTAATTGGAATGCTGGTCATGTTTAAATTGGTTTTGGTTACGATAATTAGTTAGTTGGTTTTAGTTGACTTATTCTGAAAAATAATAAAGTATTACTACTCAAACGTTATAGCTTGTCAACTGATTCTGCAAATTAAGTACAGAGCAAGGTATTTAGACAGGGAAAAATTCATTTATAAAAGGGGACAATTTCGTAAAAGTGTACACATGACACTTCAAAACAACATATTCTATATTTTTTTGCTTTAAAAAAAATGATAATAGGAATAATTGACCTTTAAAATAAAAGAATTAACAATCAATTAGTTTGTGGTTTTTAATACGTATATTCTCAAAAAAAAATAATTTTAAAAGTCTCAAATCTTGATTTTTAAATGAGAAAATTCAAAAAAAATAGCAAGATCAGAAACTATCCATGTTTGGTGTAATTATTTTAACCCATAGAAACATAAAATTATTGCAAATAAAATCCGTTTTTATCTGCGTTTTTACGAAGTAAATCTGTTTAATCCGCGTCAAAATTATACGCTGATAAAAACGGGTTTTCTAATTACTTTCTTGATTAAACTGTAGTAATTTTATAGATTTCCGCTTAATCTAATGACATTGTGCTTCGGGGATATGTATGAAAAACTAGTTTCTTTTGATTTACCTTTTCAAAATCATAAAATCTATGTTTCTCTGTTTTTAATTTAATTTTTATACATAACCAACAGGTTATTGTTAATCTAAAAAAACCAGTAGTGTTTTTTAAACATTACATAATAATTGTGTTAATTTCGCAAAGTATCAGATTTCAAATATTTTCACATAAAAAATTGATCCAGCTTTCAGATCACATTCCTTGTATTTTTCGTATATCAAAGAGCCGCAAGCTTTTTAAACAAATTTCTATGAATAAGCTAAAGTCCTTTCTTATTATTAGCCTTCTTTCTATAAATGTATTTGGACAGAATTACCCAATAAGATATCTTGATATTTCATCAGGACTTTCTAATAATTCTGTTGCGACAATATATCAGGATCAAAATGGTTATATGTGGTTTGGAACTTTTGACGGACTCAACAGATATGATGGAAATGATTTTAAAATTTACCGTAATATCCATACTGATCCCAATTCTATTCAAGGAAATGCCATTAGCTGTATAGAAGGTGACTATCAAAATAATTTGTGGATAGGAACAACAGCAGGTCCAGTTGTTTTTAATGCAGAACGCTCTTCTTTCAGTCCGCTGAAATATTATGATACAAACAAAAAAATCAGGCCTTTAAAAATTACCGCTTACGAGATAATTGCTGTACATTCTCAAAATATAATTCTCGTTGCCACAAAAGAGTCGATCGTACTTTATAAGGAAGGTGAGAAAATTGGAACGGCAATTCCTTTCAATGGAAAATTAAATTATATCGCAAGATCAATAGCTTATAATGCAAAGAAAAAAATATTTTATGTTTTTGTAACCGGCTCTGGTCTTTGTCAATATGATCTTAAATCTAAAAAACTAACACTTCTCAACAATACTATTACAGGCGCAAATTGTCTAAAACTGACAAATGAAGGACTGTGGATTGGCTCAGATGAAGGTGCTTATCTGTACAATAACAGTCTGAATACTTATTCTAAAAATTACTTTCCCGAAAAAACAGTAGTACGTGATTTTTTTCAGCAAGACAGCAGACTTTGGATTGCTACTGACGGTGCGGGTCTTTACACGATTACAAAAAAACAGTCTGCCCCTGTTTCTTATCGTGCCAGCGGACCTGTTTCATTACTTAACAGTAAATCTCTTTATGATATTTTTGAAAGCAAAAACGGCGAAATGTGGTTTGGAACGCTGCGCGGCGGCGTAAGTATGATGGGGAAAAAACCGCTTTATTTTAATCATTTTAAAAGCAAAGATCCGCTGACTAATAAAGAAGATGAAGATCCTGCCGCAAACTTCATGCTTTCTTTCTGCGAAGACGACAAGAAAAATATCTGGATTGGTACAGATGGCGCCGGAATGCGATATTGGAACAGAAAACAAAATACCTACGACGTTTATTCTACAACATCGTCTGGCGGAAGAAAACTGCAAAGTAATTTTGTTACAAGTATAGTCAGAGATTCTGATAATGCCATCTGGGTGGCAATGTGGAAAGGCGGAGTTTGTCGTATTGATCCAAACTCAAAGGCAATTCAAAATTTTTCGATTTATAATCAATTCACTAAAAAAGCAGAACAAGAATCATGGCTGCTCTTTTTAGATTCAAGAAAAACCTTGTGGCTTGCTATAACTAATGCAGGTGCATTATATCAATTTGATCGAAAACAAAATAAATTCATTTGCTACAGCAACACTTTACGCGATGTTACCTGCCTCTATGAAACCAAAGACGGAAAAATTTGGGGCGGAACTTTCAATTCGTTTTTTGAGATAGATCCAAAAACAAAAAAAGTAAAAACCTATCATTCTGAATACACAATCAGATGCATAACTGAAGATCAAAACAACAATTTTTGGATTGGTACTGTAGAAGGCGGTTTGCTTTTATTTGATCGAAAAACAGGCACTTCTAAAAAATATACCACTCAAAACGGGCTTTCGAGTAATACCGTACTTCGCCTTTTAGAAGACAAAAAAGGAAATTTATGGATGAGTACGTATCACGGAATTTCCAGATTGAATCCAAAGAATAATACTTTTAGAAATTTTGGCGTCGCTGATGGATTGCAGGGAAATCAGTTTAGCTGGAATGCGGGCACAAAACTTTCTACAGGAGAATTTATTTTTGGAGGTATCAACGGATTCAATGTTTTTGATCCTGAGAATATAAAAGACAAAAAAAATACCGGTAAATTTTTATTGAATGATTTACTGGTAAACAATCAGTCTCTAAAATTAGACAGTCCTTATGTAACCGGAAAAAAACTCGAAATGATAAGCGATGTCGAGCTTCCTTATGAAAAATCGGCATTAAGTTTTGATTTTGTTTATCTTGACTATGTTAATTCTGAAAAAATAAATACCGCTTACTTTCTCGAAGGCTGGGATAAAAACTGGAATTATGCTTCAAAAGATAATAGAGCAAATTATTCCAGATTAACCGAAGGAACTTATGTTTTTAAAGTAAAAACAACCGATATTTTTGGAAATTGGACCAATGAAGTAACGCTGGCAACAGTAACAATTCTTCCGCCTTGGTACAGAACCTGGTGGGCCTATACATTTTATCTAATCGCTGCAATCGCCGCCATTTATGCATATGTAGGTTATCATAAAAACAAGGAAAGACTTCGCTACGAAATAAAACTTGCCCGAATGGAGCATAAAAAAGACAAGGAACATGCCGAAAAACAATTTTCTATGTTTACGTATATCGCGCATGAATTGCGAACTCCTTTATCTTTAATTATAAATCCGCTTAAAAGTGCCATTGAAAGAAAAAACCGTTCTGAAGACGATCTCGATCTAAATCTCGCCTATAAAAATGCGAAACGATTATTGAGTCTTACCGATCAATTATTATTGTTTAGAAAAGCCGAAACAGATCTTGATGAACTCAAAATTTCGAAGATTAATTTAAACTCGCTTTGTCGCGAAATCTACGAAAGCTTTACACAAATGGCAGCTGTAAAAAGTTTAAATTATCAATTTATTGAAGAAAATACACCGACCGAAATATATGGTGATTATGAAAAATTAGAGATTACACTTTTCAATTTAATCTCAAATGCTTTTAAATTTACTCCTAATAATGGATCAATAACTATTGAGATTAACGAGAATCTTGCTGATGTTTCGATCATTATATCTGATACTGGAACCGGAATCAATGAAAATGAAATTGACACTATTTTCGAAAAATTTAAACAAAGTCAGTCTAAAGCCAGCAATGGTTTTGGGATAGGACTTTATGTTGCCAAATATTTCGTGAACAAACATCATGGCGAAATACAGTGCAAAAGTAAAATTGGAGAAGGCACTTCATTCATTATTACGCTTCCAAAAGGAAATAGCCATTTTGCAGAAATGAATATAAACGAGAATCATTCGCATATGTCGCCACTTGTGGGAGAACTTCTCGAAGGAATGCCAGCCGATAATCAAAATACATCTGAAAATAGAATTCAGCCATCGCATCCGGAAAATCTACAGGACGAATTAATCAGTACAAAAAAAGTCTTGCTAATTGTTGAAGACAATCCTGAAATGAATCATTATCTGGTACAGCTTTTCTCCAAAACCTATATTGTTTATTCGGCAGCAAATGGACTTGAAGGATTAAAATTGGTAGAAAAACACATGCCGGATATTGTACTGAGTGATATCTCTATGGAAGGCATGAACGGTTTGGATTTATGTAAAAAAATTAAGCAAAATGATGATTTAAGCCATATTCCGGTAATACTTCTCACAGCTACAACCAGTAATGACATTCATTTGCAAAGTATTACAGAAGGTGCAGACGATTATGTTACCAAACCTTTTGACAGTGATATACTTCTGGCAAGAGTTGATTCTGTTCTTCGAAACAGAGGACAATTGCGCAAGTATTTCTTAGACAGTATAACACTTCGTGAAAATATAAATAAAGTTCCTACTGAATACAAAGAATTTCTGGATAAATGTATTGAAATTGTTGAAGCTAATCTTGAAAACAGCGAATTTAATCTAAAGAGTTTTTCTGCAGCAATGGGTATGAGTCATTCCAGTCTTTACAAAAAGATTAAAGCAATTTCGGGGCAAACCGTAAATGTTTTTATCAGATCTATCAGAATCCGCAGAGCCGCAGTAATCATGCTTACTGAAAATATTAATATCGCGCAGGTTGGTCCTCAGGTTGGTATAGAAGATCAGCGTTATTTCCGTCAGCAGTTCATAAAATTGTTTGGAATGAAACCTTCTGAGTATATCAAAAAATATAGAAATTCTTTTAATAAGGAACTGAATATCATCCAGAAAAGAGATATTACATAATTAGGATTTTTTGAGGATTAGTTAATTCATTGTTGACAATAATCGTAGTTGGCTCTGATGGCAAAAGATTAATCAATTATGTAAACGATAAAATTCATGAATATATAAAAAGAAAAAACTCCAAAATCAAATAACTTTATAGAATAGCAATTTTTTGTAGAATTTTTCTTAAAATTAACATATAAAAAATTGGATTTTAAAATTCTTTGCCATAACATTGACATAAAATTATTCTTACGTTTTGTTTAAGTAAAGTGTACGTTGTTTAAATTAATTTGTAGATAATTTTAAAAAACTATTTATTAATTAAAATTTTGGGATTTATGAAATTGGAAAGTCTAAAATTAGAAAAGTTTAAAGACAGTGCTTTAAAAAAAGAACAAATGTTTATGTTAAATGGAGGTGGTATTCCATCAGGTGGAGGTAATATTAATGCATCTCATAATGGTCGACCAGCAAATTTTAATTATGGTTATGATTCTTATCGAAATGGAGTTCTTACATTTCATGATAGAACTAATGTAGTATTTCTACAGGTCTTTCCCGACGAAACCCTTCCTACCTTAACATTAACTGAAGAAGATCTTAAACCTTAATATTTAAACAGTTTTTTCAAGTCTGAATTGTTAAATACAATTCAGACTCTTTCTGAAATGTTTGTTAAGTAATTTAATAATTTACGTAGTACTATTTTGAGAAAAATATTTATAATATCCCTAGCTGTTATCATAAACATCGTGTCTATCAATTTATCATTTGGACAGAACCATCCAAAGTATAAGATATATAATCAAAGTGATTTTGAAAAAAACAAAGTATTTAATCAAGTATATAGTTTAAGGATTGATAAAAGCAATTTGGAGTCACAAGCAGAGGATAGTATATTTTATTTTATAGATGCAAGAAATTATAAAGGAATAATTAATTATGGAGTAACATTTCGCAGCAAGAATCATAGAAACTTTCATTTTCTTGAATATTTATCTATGTGTTTTCTAAAAATAGAGATTAATAAGTGCTATTATAGTCAAAAAGATAGTATTATAAATATAGAAGGTTTTGTAAGCGGAAATTGGGATTGGGGATCGAATCAACTCATTCAGGGTAAAAAGATGAAATCCAATATTGACATACTTCTTGGCAAAAAAACTGATACTATAAGGTCGTACTATTTGGGTAAGACTGTAAATAAAGATAGTGTTGAAGTGAAATTTCATAATAAAGAAGCAAATGAATTCACTGTTCTGGATACATTTCCTGCGTTTTATTTTAAAAAATATTCTCATTATAGAACATCTTCTCAATATGGAAGGCTTCCATTTAAAATAAGCGGGAAGGTTACAAAGAATACCTTGCTTGCATTTGGCTCTTGGTCAACTTATTCTGAAATTTTCGATTTGGGATCTATGATTTATTATCCTGAGAAGAATCAACAAAAAAAAGTAATTAAGAAGGAAGAACTTGACTGCATTCCTATAATCACAGCTAATAAACTGGTATCTGATATTGAAAAAGAAAAAACACAAAAAGAAGAGATCAATTATTACACCCATACACAAAATGCTGAGAATTACATCTTAGCCAGACAATATGCTAAAGCAAAGGAAGAATATAATCTTCTTAGTCAAAATTATCCCATCTTGTTTGCCAGAGATATTAGCAACGCTGCTCGCTGTGCTATTTTATCAAGAGACTTTAAAACTGCTTTTTTGTGGAGTGAAAAGCTGGCATTAAAAGGTATTGAACTATCTTATTTCAATTCTAAAATTTTTAATGGCATGCGGAAAAATCCGGAATGGAAAATTTTTAGTATTAAATATGACTCTATCTGCAAATTGACAAAAAGCAACTGGAATCTCAAATTAAAAAAAGATCTAGACAATTTGCTTAACGAAGATCAGGCTGATTATGGATTAGAAAACCGAAAAAGCCCAAAAACATTGTATGAAACTACAGAAAGAGTGACAGGCAAATTGATTGATTTATTGAAGAAAGAAGGCTTTCCATCAGAAGAGAAAATAGGCAGCCTGGTCGGAAAAGATACTGTTTTAATATCTTTTCCTGATTTTTATGTTTTAATCCTGCATGCCATGCAGCAAACACCCAAAAATATGACAGCTTTAAATGAATTGTTGGACAAAAGCAGTAATGCTTTGGAGTACGACAAAAAAAGAAACTTCAATAATATTTTAGGAGCGGGTTCTTGTTTTCGTATTTACAAAGGCAATTTATACAATTCTAAATCATGCGGTAGAAATGATTTAGAGGTTAGGAAAATAAGTTTCAAATTCAACAATCCTCATGGTTTTATTATGGACTATGGAAATTTTGTAATTGAAGCATATGATGCCAAGAATCCAAAAACGGCAGATGATTATTATAAAGAAAATTATAATTTAATTATGAAACTTACAGATGACTGGGAATTTTATGATAAATAAAAACGGATTATGATTTTGATATATAGCAAAGATGTTGATGATTTTGTAAATAACGTTATCGATTACTTAGATGAAGATTTTATAAGAATAGGAGAATCTGATAAAGTTACCATTGACGCAATGAATTTTAGTAATGAGATTAGTTCGTACACCTTAAAAACCGAATATTTAGAAAATGTAGAGCTGGAAAAAATCAAAAGTATTTGGTTTAATGGCGGGGGTATAAATTCAGGAAGTACTAATTATGAAAATAAATGTTATGAAGTTCTCAACGATGCTTTTCTTTTACAAAAATCAGTTATAAAAATAGGAAAAAGAATTGCAGATTTTGAAACCAATCGTCTTGATTTTATGCTTGAGGCAAAAGCCCAAGGTTTAAAAATTCCGCATACCTTAATTACCGGCAATAAAGAAAAGCTAAAAACATTTTATAATGCTTTTGATTATAAAAATGGGATCGTATCTAAAAGAATATTAGACACACTCTATTATCAGGATAATGAATTCCTGTATAATTTCAATTTAACGTTTCAAATCACTTCTGAGATTCTTGATCAAACACCCGATGAATTTGCAATTTCATTTTTTCAGGAAAGAATTATAGCAGATTTTGAAATTAGAGTGATTTATATTGATGGTTATTTTTACTCTACAGCTATGCATATTTTTGAAGATATTATTGATTATAGAACAAAGCTAATTGAAATGGAAAATTTAAGAATGGTTCCTTTTAAACTGCCGACAATCATTGAAGAAAAACTCGAAAAAGTTTTCAGGAAATTTAATCTAAATTATGGTTCTGCTGATTTGATGTATTGTGATGATGAATATTATTTTCTTGAAATTAATCCAACAGGGCAGATAAGTTTCGTTAATAATGCATGCAACTATTATATCGAAAATAAGCTGGCTGAAATTTTGAAAAATGGAAAATAAAAAACCAATCAATATTTTTAATGGCTTAAAATCTAAAGTTGAGAAAGATTTTCTTGAGAAAATTGATCCAGTAAGTAATCTTATTACAATTCAATCGTATCAAAATTCTAAAAACATTTCAAAGCCTTTTGTTAAACCTATTTCTAAAATAATCTAATTTGAAACAATCTAATTTTATTCTTTTTGCTGATTGTATTCCTGTAAAAGGATTTAATAGAAGCATTATCTGTGATACAAAGAGTAATAATTATTACTTAATTCCAAATGGATTATATGATATTCTGGAAGAGTATAATGGAAAAACCATTGATACTATAAAAAAAGATTTTGAGCATCGATATGATGAAATAATTGATGAGTATTTTGATTTCCTGTTAAATAATAAGCTTATTTTTTTTAATTCGAATCCAGAGTTATTTCCAAAAATGTCTACTAAGTGGAATTCACCTTCCCTAATAACTAACATTATTATAGATTATGACGAAAATATTCATGATTTTAATACTTTAATTTCTCAATTTGAAATATTAAAGTGCTCCTATATTCAACTGCGGTTTTACAAAAAGATTGATTTAGATTATATATGCAGCATTCTAAAAGTATTGAAAGAGGAAAAATCCAGAATCGTTTCTATTGATTTTATATTGCCATATTATGAGAATTTTAATTTAGAAGAATTAAATGTTATAATTAGAGAAAACAGCAGAATACATTCTATTATAATTTTTAACTCACCTTATGACAAAAGTTACGAACCTTTACGCCAAAAAATGGGCTACATAATGCTTGTAGAAAGGAATATTATTAATGAAAAACATTGCGGGATTATAAATGAGGAATATTTTTATTCCAATATCAAACTTTTTAGTGAATCACAACATCATAATACTTGTTTAAATAAAAAGCTCTCGATAGATAAAGAAGGTAATATAAAAAATTGCCCTTCAATGCCAGCAAGTTTTGGAAATATAAAAGAGACTACATTATCGGAAGCTTTAAACCAAGATGGCTTTAAGAAATATTGGAATATTACAAAAGATCAAATAACAACTTGTAAAGACTGCGAGTTTAGACATATTTGCACCGATTGCCGTGCTTATATTGAAGAGCCTCATAATATATTTTCAAAGCCTTTAAAATGCGGATATGATCCATACACTAACGAATGGTCAGATTGGAGTACAAATCCCTTAAAACAAAAAGCAATTGAATTTTATGAATTTTAAAAACCTCACTTAAGTTCTCCATACCCCAAATTATCAAACATAAAAAAAGAAGGTCAGTAAATGACCTTCTTCCTTACTAAATTCAAAATAATTTTAGGGTTAAATTAATTCTCGCCCCAGCCGTATCTTATACGAAATACACCAGTGCTGCTCACTGTATTTATAGTAATATTGGTTCCGCTGCCTCCTCTGTTAAACAGACTGTAAGAATCACCATCTCTCAATCCAGGCCAGTAAACACTTGCAATTTGATCATTTCTGCAGACATCACTAGTAGCCACAATATAAGCGATTTCATTATCAGACTGGTTTCCGTTCTGGTAGTCTTTACCTGAGTTCATTGTGGCACCAAATTCAGTAATCACTGTACGAGCGCCATAGCTTCCTATGCGGCTGCGCCAGTCTGCTCTCCATTGTGTAACCGATCTGGTAGCCCAAAAAGCATAATTATGCAGCCCAAGTAAACAGCCATTAAAACGACTGTCTGCCCCAACTCCGGTAACATTCTCAGAATACCCTGTTCCGTCCAGGATTATCCTCCCTTTAGGAACACCGGAATAATTAGAAAGAAATTGAGAATAAATACTCGTAAGTTCTGATAACGTATATCCGTGAGGTTCATTAAATGGTTCAAAATAAACATTCCCATTACTTTGATATTTGTTGATTACAGTAGTCCACATATTCCAAAAAGCTGTAGTATTATCAATTTTGCCGTCTTTTGAGGAAGATGACTCCCAGCATGCAATGATAACTTTCCATCCTTTACTGGTCGCTTTATCAATTACTCCCTGATAACTGCCCCACCAGCTCTCTGAAACTGAAGGCGGGTTAATAGGTATTCGTATTGTGTTAACCCCGCTTATTTTACTGGAAAAACCATTCAACACGGCTTCTGTTTTCGATGCAACTGTACTGTAGCTGTCCCCTGCGGTCAATCCTGAGATAATAACCCAGCCGTCTACAAAATTATCTCGCCCGTCTGCCCAGTTTAACCCTGCAATCGATGCGGCGCCGACCTTAGCAGTAGAAGCATTACTGTTTGATACTGTGTTTTCAACTGCAGGTTCACCGGTCGCTGCATCTCCAGAATTTACATCCGGAGTTTCTTCTTTGGAACAGGCACATAAAATGATGCCTAACATAACTGCATATCTTTTTTTCATTGAAATAAAATAGTTTAAATTGGTTAATTAATAGTTTGGTTCTTTTCCTTGCTTGTTATACAATCAATTTTTAATACTATTTATACAACAACAAGGCTGTGCACTTAAAATAATCTATTTTCTAATTTGAAATTCATCTTCAAAAATTAAAAAGTAAGTCCATTATTACGTGCATTCACTGCAATTAATCGTACGGTCTCATAGGTTTTGTGGTTTAGTTAGTAAAAAACACCTTATAGATAGTAACTGCAGTTCTTGTTCAGGAAATAATTATAACAATGAACATCAGTACAGCAGCTTTTATATATAATGATCTTATTACAAAGTAATGTCTTACAGAAGTTTCTCAACAGGGGTAATTTGGAAAAAAAAAGAGGTCATATTGGTAATTTGATATTTTTTTAGCTTTAAAAAACACAATACATAAAATATAAACCATTAAATTATTTATAAAACAATTACACAATTAATAATTATGAATCTTGTACTTATAAAAATCAAAAAACGATCTCTATGAAACACTATTCAAACGATAAAAGCCCTGTCAAATAGTATTAACAGGGCTTATTAAATTTTAAATAAAATGGACAATTTCTTAATAAATGTCTTATTTACGATGGCACTTCCCGCTTCAATACGTAAAAAGTAAACACCACTGATTAAAGAACTGCAATTGTAGGGAATATCAATTCTGCCTGCATCATAAGTCTTATTAGTTATAGTATTTAACTTTCGTCTATTAATATCAAACAATGTAATATGGCTTAAAACAGGAAATGGGAATGTTTTAAAAAGCAGCTTCGACTCCACCCAAGAAAGAAATAAAAAGGTAAAATTGCGAATATCAGAATAAATACTGATTTTAATAAAAATAAATGCTTACTACTTGTATCAGCTGAAAACATGACAGCATATAATTTACAGCAAGTAAAGATTGTACTTATCACACAAATAAAATTAGTTTTCGGAAGTAGTAAAAACCATCTAAATACTATTTTATCTATACAAAACTATTTTTCAAGATCTTTTATTTTATTCTTTAAAAATGCATTTTCTTTTTCTAAAGACTCTAAATATTTAAGTAAAGACTTTGATTTCAACTCGATTTGAATTTGACTCTCATTTGTAATTGAAATTGCATTATTTATAAATGACTGACAAATTTCCTCTAAATTGACACCTAAAACATTTGCAATTTTGCCCCATTCATTTAATGAAGGAGGAACAATTATTCCACAGCATTTAATGAAAATAAAAAAACGGTGATAAGTTAAATCATATTATGTTTCACAAAGTAAATTATGAATTTAAATAGGTTTTAAAATATGTTTAAACTAAAAAGAAAGCTCTCAAATTTGAGAGCTTTCTTTTTGTATTTTTGGGGACCAAGCCAGTTTGCGCTTTTTGCATACTTGGTTTTTAACCCCCAAATTTACCATTTATGAAAAAAAATATTCATCAGTTTCGTTCAGACTAGTTCACCACAACAAATCGATCTGGTTAAAAGGCTGCTCTCTTAGTGTTTACTATGCTGGGAAGCAGAGTCGTGTCCCTTCCTATTCGTTTACGGTCGCAGACGACTCAGTTCCTTTTGGATCTCTCTTTGTTTTCTTGCCCCAAAAAAACCTATTTACTTAACCTGGCCTGCTCGTTCCTCGTGGTCTTCTGCAGCCCCTTATAGAAGAACCGAACAATAAAGAACGACGGCAGCTAATTTTAAATTAATGAAAAAATTTAATCCGATTTTATTATTGGGAATTCTCTACCTGATCCTTGGTATAATACCCAGCGTCTCAGCACAAAAAAAATTCGTGCACCCGGGAATCCCCTTCACTCAGGCAGATTTGAATCAATTAAAGGCAAATATCACTAAAGAGCCTTGGCTATCTGGTTACAATGCCCTAAAGAATGATGCAAGATCCAAACTTTCATACAGTCCTCAAGGCCCTTTCCCAACAGTCAGTCGGGCCCCTAATTTAAATAATATTCAATGGAAAAGTGATATGCAGGCTATCCATAACCTGACCTTCATGTACGTATTTACAGGAGATCCGGCCTATGCCAAGAAAGCAACAGACCTGCTGAATGCCTGGGCAGTAACCAATACTTCCTGGCAAGGTAATGAAAACATGCTCGATATTGGCGATTATGTACCATATTTCGTTACGGCGGCAGATATTTTAAAAAGTACCTATCCGGGATGGACTGAAACGAATACTGCTAATGTAAGAAACTATTTTGCAAATGTAATTTACCCCACATCATGGGTGCCCAACCCATTGAGAGACTGCAATAAAGGAGCTATCCAGCTGATGATTGGTTTAAGTGTTGCTGCCTTTCTGGATGATGAAACTAAATGGAATCAGTCTATTGAAGTCTATCGTATGGACGCCGGGGCCGCACTGCGTAACAGTACTCCCTCTGGGCAGGTAGGAGATACAGGCCGTGATGACCACTGGTTTGTACAAGCCTTTTCACTGGCCTGGGGTGCAGAAGTTGCCTATAAGCAGGGCGTGGATATGTTTGCGGAAATGGATAACCGTCTTTTGGCAATTGGTGAATTATACAATCATTATGCAATAGATCCATCCGGTCTTACTTATATTCCTTACGGTGGATATTCCGTATACTGGTCTCAAGGCTGGGGTATACCAAGCGGAGCCCGTAAGCAGCATCCTTTTAATAATATTATTCAGGGTGCATACTCAGTTAGAAAGGGAATACCAACTCCCTATACGGATAAAATGCGTACTCTAACTGGAGAAAATGGATGGTCCTTTTTATATTTAAAATCCTCGGATAGTTCAACAGCCACAGCAATGTCCCCGATAGTTTATCCGTCGCAAAACGTTGTTTCTGCACCCTATTTAACAAATATCGATATTGGAAATCCCGGAATTAAAGGCAGTGCAGCTTACAATGCCGGAATCTGGACAGTAAAAGGGGCCGGATATGCTCCTTCAAATTCAAACAACTTTACCTTTTGTCCTGTGAAAGGCAACGCTGCCATTGTCGCTAAAATCGAAAGTAACAGCGTCGCTGGGGCTATAAGCGGTCTTATGATTAGAGAGTCCCTGGCTGCCGGCTCAAAATTTGCTGCCATAAATTTTAATCCATCAGGTCCTGTCAATCTGAGCAGCTCCGGTGCAAGTGCATCAAACAGCGGGTATACTCATTACGCTACCAATTCTGCATGGTGGTTGAAATTAGAGCGCGTTGGTAATAGAATATTTGCCTATCATTCACATGACGGGATCACATGGACAAATATCGCCCTGTTTATTATGACACTTCCAGAAGATGCTTATATCGGGTTCTATACCTCATCCAAGAATGCATCTGTATTGAACACTGCAGTATTTAGCAACGTTGCAATTAATAACAATTTTGCTGCCGGATCACCTGAGATTACAAGCAATAAATTTGTATCCGGAGTGGTAGGAACCCCTTTTAGCTATATCATCATTCCAGCAGCAGGTCCGGCAGCTTACACAGCATCGGGGCTTCCAGCAGGGCTTAGTCTGGACGCTGTTACAGGAATCATATCCGGTACTCCCACAACAAGAGGAACATCTGTTGTAATTGTAGAAGCTTCCAACGGAAAGGGAATCTCCAAAACAGCGGTAATTATTGATATTACCACTAATAAGGCACCAGGTGCGATAACTAAATTAACTGCTGCCGCTTTCAACTCCAGTATAAAACTCGAATGGCCGGGTGGTCCAAATATCACATCATATACTGTAAGCCGCACATCAGCCAGCGGTGGGCCTTATACTGTAATACAAAATAACCTTACTAATAATTTTTTTACAGACCCTTCTCCTGCGTATGAAATAAATAATTATTACATAGTAACTGCATACAACGGAAATCTGGCAAGCGGTATTTCAAATGAAGTTTTTGCATCAATACCGCCAGAAGTTCCCTCACAGCCAGCCATTACCAGCGCTAATGGACAGGTTACCCTTACTTGGAAAACAGCTGTGGGAGCTAAGCAATATAATATAAAGCGCGCTGTAACTATGGGCGGTCCTTATACAGTAATCGGAACCGTTTCTGCAACAAACTACACCGATAAAGCCCTTGTGAACGGTGTAGGATATTATTACGTAATATCATCTGTAGGCGCAGTTAAAGAGAGCGAAAACTCTGACGAAGCCTTTGGCGCAGCCGGTTCTAGTATTAGAACATGGAGTTCTAACCCTTCTTCACAAAATTGGAACCAGAATGTTAACTGGGCTGAAGCTGTAATACCTTCTAGCCCTGCCGTCTTAAACTTCAATACTTCAACTAACACAAATCTTTATAACGACATCATAAACCTTGAAATTTCCAGAATACTTTTTGAACCAGATGCTTATCCTTATACCATAGAAGGAAACAGCATAAGTTTAAAAAACGATATTGTAAATAATTCTTTAAATTCCCAGTCGTTAACCAATGCAGTGACTATCAATTCGCAGGCCATTATAAATCCTCATACGGACGATCTTAGACTCTCAGGAATAATCTCCGGCACTGGGGGCTTGGTTAAAACCGGAGAAAAGTTCCTGTTTATTTCTGGCGTTAATACTTACGAAGGAAATACAGTGATAAATGGGCCTTCAGGAGGCTGGCCGCCGCAGCGTGCTGTCGCAATAGCAGGCCATGGAACTGGATTAGAGGGGAAGCCCGATTCCGGCCCTTTAGGAAAAGGAAAAATCATTCTCAATGGAGGTACTCTTCTATCAGAGGGCGGAGATGCCACTCTGTACAATGATATAGAGGTTACCGATGGAGTTAGAAGCTATATGTATGAAACCAGTTATGCTATCAATCTTAGGGGCAGGCTGATTGGTAAAGGCATCCTTGAACATGATGGAAATACCTATGCCGGACTGCATTTATATGGCGATAACAGCCAGTTTTACGGAACATTCTTTTCCAAACAACGAAGCGGCAATCAGAGGGTCAGATTTGAGGTTCCGCAGTCAGGAAGCGCCAACGCGGTCTGGGATCTGGATGCCAATGGTGTTGACTGCCACAGTATCCAATTTAAAACAGGTACACTGCATTTTGGTGCACTAAGAGGAAGAGGATATCTAAGAAATAATGCTGGAGGTTCTCCTTATATCAGTATCGGAGCCCTGAATACCGATTCTTATTTCGGAGGGACATTTGCTAATTCTTTAAATGTGGAAAAAGTGGGAACCGGAAAATTAGTTTTCAGCGGAAATCACGCTTACTCAGGTGTTACAACTGTCAAAAAGGGTAAATTTCAATTAAGTAATGATCCCGCAACCGGAGCTTTTATAAGTCCTATAACAGTGACCGAAGGGGCTTTAGGAGGAACAGGTGTGAGCCAGTCCTCTGCTGTTATTGGCTCAGGAAGCGGGTCCGAAGCCAGACTTGAACCAGGAAATGATACTATAGGCACCCTGACTCTTGCTTCCCTGACTTTAAATGCAGATGCCATATATAGTGTCGAACTAGATTTAAATACCGGAACTTCAGATAAAATGATAACTGGCAGTGTAATTCTCGCTGACAGTCCTTCCTTGGAAATTATTGGAAATACCGGCACACTGCCTTACGGTACAGCATATACAATTATCGACAATAAAGGTGACGGAGCTGTAACAGGAATATTTAAGAACCTCCCGGAAATGTCCCTGCTGAAGGTTGGAGACTATAGTTTCCGTATTACTTACAAAGGAGGTTCAGGAAATGATGTACAATTGCTGGACAACCGTACTTTAGCAGGAAATGCTGAAGAAACTACTGATAATCAAAATGATACAGAAGACGAAATTATTATTTACCCTAATCCTGCTGCTACCATGTTGATGGTGAGAGTTAATAAAGTGAAAGGCAATACTATTCTTGAATTATACAATTCCTTAGGAATGAAAGTGAAGTCTCAACCTTTGACAAGTAAAACGGAAACGATTTCATGTCAAAATCTGTCTGCTGGAATCTATTTCCTGAAGGTTATCAGTGCAAATAAAACTATCGTGAAAAAAATTATAAGAGAATAAAAAATCTTTTAAATTCTTTAGCTGCCACCTGTGCAATTTAAACTACCCCCAAATAGTTCCTTTTTGGGGGTAATTTTATAGAAGGAAAAGTTGGACTTGATACCTTTTTTCTGCAACAAAAAGCTAAGGCTGTCTATATTTATATTAAAATCCTTATTGAAACCTTGGAGCTGCCTTCTAATTTGCCACAAAAAGCTAAAATGGTTTTAATAGAAAGAGGATAATGGCTTGTTTTTTTGACACTATAATTCTAAAGATTAAAAGGAATAATACTGTCTAAATTTAAAGCTATGAAAAAGACCAAAAAAAACACATTAGGATTTAAAATTCTGACTGCCTCCATGAGCATCCACAGCGGAAAGATCCTTGATGTGCCCCTTGAATCAAAGAATACTATTTTTTTAAGACAGCTCTTAAAATAAAAGTAACTTGTAAAAATTTTCAAATTGAGATTGATAAATTGCAGGATTAGAAAATTTAATTTCCGGCATTTTTGAAATAAAATCCGAAGTGTCTTTAAAATACGATTTTAATTCTTTTAAAAGTTCATTTCTAGATTTTGAAGCATCCAGAAGTTTTAGATTTTTAATCTCATTAAAATAAAGTAAACTATTATGCAGCTGTTTATTAAAAAAACAAACCATTACATTGGTTCCCTTCTTCTCCAACTTTAAAAAATATATTAATTCTATTTTGTTATATACAACAAATATAGAACCTTCAAAATCTTTTGGTATGCTTCTGTTTTCTAACAAGAAAGAATCCTCATAAAATTCAAAGTCGTCTTTGAATTTTCTTTTAAACATTTTTAAGAAAATCCCTTGATTATCTCCAATGCATTTGGTATTTTAGTTCCAATACCAACCTGCGAACGGGCTGAAAAAGAAGCCAAAACAACAAATAAAGGGAGTAATCTATTTTTCATAACCTTTTAATTATTATGTGTTTAATTATTTTCTTAAGTCTTTAAAATTCAAACATCTAGATTTGAAGGTGCAAAGTTCTCTTGAAAATCAATTTATTTTTGCCCGTAAAAGTTTTTAAACTTATAGATTCAAGGTATATATGAAAATAGAGGCTATTTTATAGGGGAGAATTCCTATATTGCAAAGGGCAAATACTAGCAATGGCGTTAGACAAAAACAGACTAAGCATCTAATAAACAAATATTTGATTTATAAAATTACAAAAAAAGAGATAAAACTTACATTTTCTCTCTTGCTGCTGTTCTGCCCTAATACTTATACATAATGAGTAAGTATTTATATAAATTCTGGTATATGTTTTTGTGAGTGGTAATTGTACTATCTAATTTCTTTTTTGAGGTTTTCTAAAAATTTATACGCTAAAACTTTAATTTAATTTATTACTATTTGGACAATCGTTTTGGCACCTAATAAGAAAGACGCATGCCATCTGCCTTATCTTTGTTATAAAGTATACGCTCAAGTGAATAAATTTGTAAAGCATAATCGCTATTTAGTCCATTTGTTAACGATTTGTAAGTAATTAGCAGCTTCTGTTTCTACTTTTTATACTTACTATAATTTATCGAAATTTCAAATGATAGTTACAAACTTTTAGTAGAATAATTATCATCATTTTCAGTTTTTAAGAAAGCTTTGTCATATTATATCCTTAAAAGTATTGCTCTTGAAATTGAAATATTTTTTATTAATAAATATTCATTTTAAAGCAAAGCCGGAAAATAAATCTTCTGCTGTCCTTCCATTTCAATCAAACAAATAGAAGAACAGATCTAAACATAACATGGATAATAGATGCTTCAATAAATTAATAAATGTTTTTCCTATAAAAAATCATAAAGTATAACAGAAAATATTAGAATTTTGGCTAAAAATGAAAATTTAACGATAATCAAACTTGAACAAGAAATTGGTGCCAGCAAGGGTGTTTTGTCACGCGCTATTGCAAAGAATACTGATATATAAGCAAAATGGATTTTGAAAATTGCAGAAAATTATCCTAGATATAGCTGTGAATGGTTAATAAAGAGAAAAGGATCAATGCTTAGGGAAACAATTAAAATCCAGACATTGTCACATCAACATTAAATGATGCCGGAAATTTTGAAGTTTTAGCAGCATCCCGAAAGCAGACGATTGATAGCCTGCAAAAAATAATCTTCTATCTCTCCACAAAAAGGATAAACCTGCAAATCTCTCGATTTGCAGGTTTTATTTATTTTAAAGCAGTTTTACAATCTTTTTAAAAATGGAACTACTCACTAATTTACCTCAAAAAGTTATCTCATTTCCGGAACTATTATTTGATATTTTCCGCTGAGATGCATTAGGCTAAAAAGATACATTAGCCCATCATAATATGGATCAAAATAACCGTCTTCATAAGGCTCAAGTTTAGCATTCCAAACCGCATGAACAAAATCCATACTTGTTTTATCTTTATTTACTAATGATGCCGTAGCTGCGGTTGCTACCAAGCCAATTGAATGTCTAAGCTTTTTTACCGAACCTGCCTGAAGAACAAAATCCGGAGTAGAACCATCCAGATTAAACTGATCTTCATAAGTATCTAATCCTTTTGATCTCAGGAAATTTTGAAATCGCTTCGCATAATCTTCCTGCCATTCTTTATCTTTTCCATACCACGTATAATCCATTGCGATATTCATAGGAACACGCCAGGAATCATAACGGAATCCGGGCGGCATCCAGGGCGTTGGATGCGGTTCTCCGTTAAATTCGGTATAATCTGAATTTAGACCCGTTACAGGATGGCAGGCTTTATGCAAAAAGTTACGCGAAACATCGGCACATTCTTTATAAAACTGTTCATGACCATCTTTGGCATATAAGGCCCAGATTTCATAAAATGCAGGAACATGATAAGAAGGATCTGTCCAGTTGTAGCCGCCTCCTTCTGGTACAAAGGAAATCTGCTTGTGTTCTGTATTTATAATATTATAGATATTTCCGGTACCGTCTTTTTTCCACATAGCATCTAATATTCTTCTGGCTTCTTTGTAGTAATTTATTCCCGTATCATTTCCCCATTTATTAGAAGCAAAAAGCAGACTGGTTATATAATATAATTCTCCATCTGAAGCAGAACCGGGAGAATTTTGTTTTTTCGTCTGCAGATTTACACTCCAGGCAAAATAAGCTTCTCGTGGTCCGTCCTGATGCTGCATGTATTTTACAGACCAGCGCCAGAGACGGTCAAAAACTTCTTTTTTATTGAGCTGAACAGCAACCATCATACCGTAGGACATTCCTTCGGTACGGGCATCGTTATTTTTGATATCAGAAACATATCCTAACAAATCTCCTTCTTCAAAATATACTTTATTTGGTCCTTCAAAAACATCATAATACGCTTTTACTAATTTTTTATCAATATCAATTTGACTATAACCTGCTTCTTTAAGAAGATTACGGTATTGAGGTTTGTCTGTTTTGTTTTTGTTTTGACTAATGGCAAAAGCCGGAATAAAGGCAAAAACGATAATTAAAAGTCGGATTCTAATCAAATATTCATTTGTAATAATTTGATATACAGTCATATTGTCTAGGATTATTTGTTAGTCATTTATAATAATTTAAATATACACAAAAGCAGTAAATACACAACTGGTTGCATAAAAAAATATCAATGAATAAAGGATATAAAATACAATATACATCGTAATTTATTATTTTAAAAACAACTGGTTGTGTTCTGAATTAATCATTTAATAGATTTACTGAAACAATCCCATGCTTCAAATATGTTAATATAGGCTTCAAAAATGATACACTTTTTTCAACTTTCAAGCTATTTTTACATTAAACATTCCAAGTGAAATAGAGTAAAATGAAGTGTTGTTTTTTGATAGAAATACGCCTCAAAAATAATCTGCAATTAATATAACAGGATATAAACCTGTAAAAGCAACCCTTAATATTTATGAGTAATACATCGCAAAAGCTTTCTATATTAGAAAAAATAGGTTACGGTTTAGGTGATTTTGCAGCTAATTTGATTTTTCAGACTCTGCTGACTTTTTTGGCTTTCTTTTACACAGAAGTTTATAAAATTCCTGCCGGAACAGCAAGCGTTATTATCTTTACCGGAGGCTTTATTGGTGCTTTTTTTAATATCATCATGGGAGTTATTGCTGACCGTACTCAAACCAAATGGGGAAAATTTAGACCTTGGATATTATGGACTGCTTTACCTTTTGGAATTGCTGGAGTGCTTTCTTTTTTAACTCCGGATTTTGGAATAACAGGTAAGATAACGTATGCATTGCTGACTTACTTTTTTTTAGTGCTGCTTTATTCCGCAAATAATTTACCGTATGTTGCTTTAAGCGGTGTTTTAACCGGTGATATGAAAGAACGAAACAGTCTTTCCTCCTATCGCTTTGTTGCTGTAATGATAGCCCAATTTATAGTTCAATCACTTTTACTGCCATTTGTTTTAATTTTAGGAAATGGAGATAAAGCTGTTGGTTTTAAAAACACCATGATACTATTTGCTTTTATTGGGGTAATTTGTTTTCTGGTTACTTTTTTTACTACTAAAGAAAGAATCATTCCTGCAAAAAATCAGGAATCTTCTGTGAAGCAGGATTTTATTGATTTGTGCAAAAATGGCCCATGGCTGGTTATGTTACTTGTTACTATTCTGGTATTTATAACTTTGTCTTTAAAGGGCGGCATGTATGTTTTTTACTTTAAATATTATTTAGATCCTGCTGCTCAGGCTATTTTCTTGAATGATATTGGTTTTACTGCTTTTATTGAGAGAGTAAATAATTCCTTAACAGCAATGGGTTTTGTAGATCTTCAATGGCCTAAAGATGCTCCAACTTCTGCTTTTAGTCTTTTTAATGGCGGAGGGATTATTTTTATGATATTCGGAATCCTGTTTTCAAAATCTCTTGCAGATTCGTTTGGTAAAAGAAATATTTATATCACTTTCATTTTTTTATCTGCTCTGAGTTTACTTCTCTTTAATTTTTACAGCAGAACCGCTATTGCAATGGTTTTTTTAACCCAATTATTACATGGATTCATTTACGGAGTAACAATTCCTTTATTGTGGGCTATGATTGCTGATGTGGCTGATTACAGCGAATGGAAAAACAGTCGAAGAGCAACTGCTACTGTTTTTTCAGCAATGATTTTTGGATTAAAAATCGGAATAAGTATAGGCAGTGCTTTAGGTGCAGCTTTTTTATCTAAGTATGGTTATGTCGCCGAAGAAGTCAATCAGGTTCCGGCTGCTGTTGAAGGGATTAAACTTTCAATAAGTATTTATCCGGGCTTTATATTTATTATAAGTGCCATTTTATTATGCTTTAATGTAATAGATAAAAAAATGGAAATTCAAATTGAAACAGATTTGAAGGAAAGAAGAATATAGATTGCAGATTGTAGATTTTGAAACCTGAAACCTGAAACTTTTTTTATTTAACGCAAAGCACACAAAGATTTTTCTACATATAAGGTTTTTATAAAAATACAAAGTTCGCAAAGCTGAATCAACACAAAGCTTTGTGAACTTTTTAAATCTAATAGTTGCACACGATAAAAAAAGCCTTGCGAACTTTGCGTTAAAATATCCTCAGTTCAACCTGAAACTTGAAACTTTAGACCTGAAATCTAAATTATAAAATCTGAAATCTAAAATTAATTCTGTCTTTACAAAAAAATAAACAGTGCATTACAAGTGCACTGTTTATCAAAAATACTAACTTAACTTAACTCAAACTAACATAATTTAATCGTTTAGTACCCAGGATTATTATCACTTGGTTTTATATTGGGATTAGAGGATGTTTCTCTGTTAGGGATTGGCCACAATTCATTTTTACCGGCCTGAAAACCAGTGTTTGCTAATTCTATGCTGGCATTTCCCCATCTCATAATATCGTCAAAACGGCTTTGTTCTCCTGCAAATTCTACTTTACGTTCGTGTACAATTGCAGTGAAAACAGCCTCTTTTGTAGGCGTAATATTAGTTGTTAAACCTGCACGATCCCTAACTTCTTTTATATAGGCTATAGCTGCTGTTTGTGAACCTCCATCTCTTTGGTTTTCACATTCTGCTTTCATAAGCAATACATCAGCATAACGCATAACTTTGAAGTTAATACTGGATTGTACAGCCTCATCTTCTTTTTTGTAATAGTTCTGGTATTTTTTCCAACCCGCATTTCTAAGACCTGCCGATGTATTAAAGTTTTGCGCCGTCATTGTACGTGTTCCGTTTAAATATTTTGAACCCGGTACATAAAAAGTATCTCCAAAACGTAAATCTCCTGCTTCATAAGAATTTAAAAGTGCATCTGGCGGATATACGTTGAACCAGCTTAAATTACCATATTCCTGTCCTCTCAGCGTTGACTCAGCAAAACCAGTTCCGCCGCTGTTTCCTGCATCATCCCATTTATTACCAGTTCCGTTGTTTTCATTAAATTCAACTTCAAAAACAGATTCTTTACCATGCTCCGTTTCTTCCATAAAGTTGTTGTAAAAACTGCCTTTATCTTCAAGGCTGAATCCTGTAACATTATTTAAAGCAGCTAATGCCAGATCATATTTCTTTTCGTATAATAATACTTTCCCTAAATAAGCATAAGCCGCTTCTTTTGTCACTCTTCCTACAACTTCTGTACCTCTAGGCAGCAAATTTTGAGAAGCAAATTCTAAATCTGCTCTAATCAAATCAAAAGCTTCTGCTTTAGGGCTTCTTGCTGCTCCTGTAATAGTTCCGGTTTTATAAATTGGCACATCTCCAAAACGGTTCACTAAAAGAAAATAATAGTAGGCTCTTAAAAAATGTGCTTCTCCTAAAAATTTATTCTTTTTCGCTTGTGATAAAACTGAATCTGGTAAATCATTAATTTTACCTTCATTATCTAATACAAAATTAGCTCTGGATATTCCAAGGAAACAAGATTCCCAGTAATACTGAATAATATCATTTCCTGCATTAAAAGAAAAATCCTGAAAAGGTTTTTTATTACCTTCTAACTGCGGATTTCCTGCTGCATCCTGCGCCATAAGGTCCATGGCAAAAGCAAGATTTCGGGCATACAATCCTCTTGTCTGTAAATTTGCATAAGCCGCATTTACAGCAGATTCTACCTGCGCTTCGGTTTTAAAGAAAGTCTCCGGCGATAATGTGTTTGGATTAGTTAATTCTAATTCCGAAGTGTCACATGAACTTATTGCGAAAACTCCCAACAATGCTGCAACTATATGTTTTATTTTTTTCATCATCTTATATATTAAAATTTAACATCAAGTCCAAAAATTACTGATTTAGGCTGTGGATACCTTCCTAAGTCGATACCCGCAGAGTTTGCATTAGTATCTGCACGTGCAATTTCAGGATCTAACCCAGAATAATTTGTAATCGTAATAAGGTTTTGACCACTTATATAGAATCTTATATTTGAAAAATGGCTGTCAAATGTTTCTCCTGATAATGTATATCCTAAAGTGATATTTTTTAATCTTGTATAAGAACCATCTTCAATATAACGCTGATTGGCTGAAGACCAGTTGATATCTGCTCCCTGCGCTCTAGGCAAAGTAGCCGATGGATTGGTTACAACACCATTTACAACAATTGCTCTGTCTAAAACTTCTGTACTGGCATTAAACAAACGATTCATCCCTGTTAAATCAAATTTGTTTGCATTGTAAATATCGTTGCCCTGAACTCCAGTTATAAAACAGTTAAAATCAAAATTTTTATAGGCTGCCGTAAGGTTTAAACCATAAGTAAAATCCGGATATGGATTCCCAATATTAGTTTTATCATTTGAATTGATAATTTTATTACCATCACGGTCAACAATACGAATATCTCCTGGTTTAATAATAGTTTGACCCGGGCCAAAAACGGCATCTACTTCTGCCTGATTTTGATAAATCCCATTAGTTTGGTAACCATAAAAATAGAATAACGGCTGACCTACTTCCAGTCTTGAGAAGTTCTCTAAACCTGCTCTTGCAGTTGGACCGCCTAACACACTCGTTACTCCCGGTGCTAAACTTGTTACTTCGTTTTTGCTTGTTCCTAAATTAGCTACGGCAGACCATGTAAAATCTCCTTTTCGATCATTGTAGCCTAATGAAATTTCATATCCTGATACCTTTACATCGGCAATATTTTGAATTTGAGTTCCACCACCTGCAGATCCTACAGAGGCTGCTAACGGAACTGCAAAAAGAATATCACTGCTTTTATTATTAAAATATTCAAAAGATCCTGTGAATTTTTCGTCAAACAAACCAAAATCTAAACCTATGTTTCTATCTTTTTTAGATTCCCATTTTAAGTCAGGATTAGAAGCAACTCCAAGAGAAACACCTGGTGCATTTCCTCCGTTAATTGGATAATTATAATCAGCCAGTAATGTCGCTGCGTATTGATAATTGTCTATTCTGTCATTTCCTGTTGTTCCTGTACTTGCTCTAAGTTTTAGTGTACTAAAAACAGAATCTGCCATAAAACTTTCTTTGGCTATATTCCATCCCACAGCAAATGAGTAGAAATTACCCCAGCGGTTATTCGCTCCAAAACGAGATGAAGCATCTCTACGCCCTGAAACTGCAAGTATATATTTATCATCGTAATCGTAATTGATACGGGCAATATATCCAATATTTTTTTCTTCGAAATTTCCTGAACTCAAACTTCCTTCATTATATCGCAGCTGATCAATTTCGTTTGAAATATAGTAACGGCTTCCTGCAGCTAAATTCTGCCCTTTTCCGTCAATTTTAGTGATAACTCCTAATACCTCAATATTATGTTTCGCTGCAATAGTAGTTTTATAAGTTAAACTATTATCAAAAACAATATTCTGCCCTTGGGTATTGGTTTCATTAGTTGTTGAAAATGCTTGTTTATGATAGGAACCGTCACTAAAACTAGGAATAAAAGTATGATCCTTGCTTGTAAAATAATCTAATGAAACTTGTGATTTAAATTTCAGGCCTTTATAAATTTCTAATTCAGCATAAATATTTCCTATTATAGATAAATTATTAATTTTTTGATATCCTAAATTGGCTACACGAACAGGATTTTCGGCATCATTACCATCAATAGCACTTGGCCCTTGATAACCGCCTAAATTTGCTCCATTGTAAACCGGTAAATAAGGTGCCATTTTAATAGCATGCTCCAATAATGTTCTTCCTCCTGAGTTACGCTCCGGATTGATTTTACTGAAAGAGATTCCGATATTACTTCCTACCTTAAGTCTGCCAATATCTTGTGTATTATTAGCTCTAAATGAATAACGTTCAAAACCAGTATTGATAACAGCTCCTTCCTGTTTCAAATATTCAGCAGAATAACGGGACGTAGAAGTTTCTGTACCATTTGAGAAACTCAAATTATAATCCTGCATTACACCGCTTTGAAAAATTTGATCCTGCCAGTTGGTATTTGTATTACCAAATTCAGCAGCTCTTGCTGTTAAATCACTTCCTAAATCTTTAGCGTATTGAAGATATTGCTGCGTATTTAAAACATCATATCTTTTTGTAATAGTCTGAAAACCGGCATACGTGCTAAAATTTAGCTGCCCCGGTCCTTTTTTTCCTTTTTTCGTAGTAACCATAATTACTCCGTTAAACGCTTTTGAACCGTATAAAGCTGTTGTTGAAGCATCTTTTAAAACAGACATCGATTCAATATCATTAGGGCTCAGTCCAGATAAGTTACTGGTCAAAACTCCATCAATTACATATAGGGGAGCACTGTTTCCCATTGTAGCCAAACCACGAATCGTAACCGTAGGATTAGAACCCGGAGCACCATTTACAACAGTTACACCCGCGGCTCTCCCTTGTAAAGCGGACTCTGCATTTGTAATAGGCACTGCGGCAATATCTTTTGAACCTACTGTTGAAATTGCTCCGGTTACTTTGGTTCTCTTTTGAGTCCCGTAACCTACTATAACTTCATTTAAGCTTTGTGTGGATAAGGCTAAAGTAACATCAATAGTATTTCTGGTACCTACAGTGATCGTTTGTGAAATTAAGCCAACAAACGAAAATGTAATTTTGTCTGTAGGGTTTACACCTTTTAAAGTATACTTCCCGTCAAAATCTGTAGCGGCACTGTTTTGTGAGCCTTCTACATTAACACCGGCACCCGGAAGAGGAAACCCCGAGGGATCTGTAACTATCCCCTGTATGGTCTTTGACTGTGCCATCATATTATGACTGCTGATTATCAGCAATGTGATTATTGCATATTTCAATTTTAACATCATTTCAATTGGTTTTTTGATTAGTTTAAATAGTTATTTGGTTGTAAAGTTTTAGTTATTGTAATGCTTATTCTAAAATTTAAAAGTGGTTTTTATAGCTCTTAATTTTTAATATAAATAAGAATTCAATACATAATTTGGTTTCAATTCATACTGTAATTTTTAAAAAGGTTAATACTTGTTTTCCTGGGTTATTTAATTTTTCTTACATCCAAAAATATAAGCTTAACCTAAATTTTGTCTATTAAAAATGATGCAAAAACTATCAATTTTGTAGCATGAAAACTACAGAAACAGACATATTGCCGGTTTTTAAGCGATTTATCGAAAAAAACAGAAATAGGATTTTAATAATAATGCTGCTCCTTTTTTAAGCATGAAATAAAAAAAGGCTTCAATTACAATTATTCAATAATTACTTAAAAAAGGTTTTAAGTGTTAATTACTTTTATTTTAAATATTTAAGAACAAAAAAAGACGGTATAAACCGTCTTTAAGTCTAATTCAAAATGAATAAGCTATTTGCTGTGCGTAGGCAGCTGCCCGTATTTTTCTTTATAACATTTTGTAAAATAAGAAGGAGAACTAAAACCTGTTTTAATACTAATTTCGGTTATATTGTCATTGCCCAGCTCTATTAATTCTTTGGCTTTTTCTAAACGAACATTCCGTATAAATTCATTTACAGAAACACCTGTTAAGGTTTTAATTTTTCGATACAACTGGCTTCTGCTTAAAAATACTTTTGATGCCAGAACCTCAACACTCAATTCATATTCATTGATGTTTTCATTAATATAATTGAGGACATTTTTTATGAATTCATTATCCAGTGTGGTCGTTTTTTCTTTTGCTTTTGGAGTAATGCCGTTGTAGAATTTATTAAACATAATCTGCCTGCTTTTAAGCAGCTGTACTAAACTGGATTTTAAAATATCCATATCAAATGGTTTGCTCAGATACATATCTGCACCGGAATCTATTCCTTCTAATTTATCTTTGACCAATGCTTTTGCAGATAGCATCATTAGCGGAATATGACTGGTTTTTAAATCGGCTTTAATGTTTTTGCATAACTCTAAACCATTCATAACAGGCATAATTACATCTGTCAAAATCAAATCTGGCTGTTTTTGCAAAGCTGCTTCTAAACCAATCTGGCCGTTTTCTGCCGTTATTACTTTATACTCTTTTTTGAGTTCATTTTTTAAATAATTGCGCAGTTCTACATTATCTTCCACAATTAAAATGGTATAAACACGATCTTGTTTTTCCTGATCATCCTGTGATTGATCTGTTTCTTTTTCGATGGCTGGTGTAAAACTTAGTTTTTTCTCTTTTTTAAATTCTTCCTGCAGTATTTCATTTTCATTAAAAAATTCTTTCCCAATCGGGAATATTAATTTAAAAGTAGTACCGGCTCCTAATACACTTTCTACTTCTATACTTCCTTTGTGTAACTCTACAAATCCGCGAACTACTTCCAAACCAATTCCTGTACTTCCGTAATACGCTTTATTTAAATTATTTACCTGATAAAAACGATCAAAAATTCGCTTAATATCTTTTTTATCCAACCCCGCGCCCGTATCTTTAATAATGACTGAAAAAGAAGGGTTACTGTAAGCAGGCTGTAATAATGGAAAATAAATTAACTCCTCGTCAATTATTACTTTTACTGTTATTTTTCCATTATCAGGAGTAACCTTAAATGCATTTGAAATCACATTAAAAATAATTTTTTCAAACATTTTAGGATCTGCCCAATCGTTTAATGTTTTTTTATCTGATTCAAATTGCAATTCAATTCCACGACTTTGGGCTTCTTCATCAAAATAGCTTACAATTTCTTTTGTAAAACCAACTATCTCTAATTGCTGTACTTTTAGCGGTATTTTATTAAACTGAAGCTGATTAAAATCCATCAGCTCGTTGATTAATCTTGAAAGTCTGTCAGAACTTTTTTGAATCGTTTGCAGTTTATTCAAAACACCGCCTGAAAGTTCCTGCGTATTGTTCTTGAGTATATCTGCTAAAGGGTTTAAAATTAAAGTAAGCGGTGTTCTAAACTCATGCGAAATATTGGTAAAGAACTGTAATTTTTTATCATTTAATTTTTCGATCTGAAGGGCTTTTTTCTGTTCAAATTGTATTAATTGTTTCTGTTTGAACCTGTTTTGATAATATTGATTACCAAAATAAATGGCCGCCAGCACTAACAGCGAATAAAAGAGATAAGCAAATGATGTTTTCCACCAGGGCGGTAAAATTTCAATTCTTAATTCTAATGGTTTCTGGCTCCATGCTCCGTTTTTTTCAGATGCTTTGACCTTAAAAACGTATTTTCCGGGAGCTAAATTGGTATAAGTTGCAGAGCTTTTACTGCCCACATAATTCCACGAATCTTCAAAACCTTCTAAGTAATAAGCAAATTCGTTTTTGGCGGGAAAAGAATAATTTATGCCAATAAAATCAATGGTAAATACAGACTGATCGTGCTTAAGAATTATCTTTTTTGTTTCGGATATTACTTTTATTAACGGTGAATTTTTCTCCAGCGGCTTTACTGATTTATTAAAAAGTTTCAGATCCGTAAAATAAATGGGAAGCTGTTTTTTGCTTTTGACCAAATTGTCAGGATTAAAACAATTTAAACCTTCGTAACCTCCAAAATACAGCAGTCCGTTTTCATCTTTTAGAACAGAATTGTTGTTAAAATCATTTCCAAGCAAACCATCGTAAGTTGAGTAATTGACAGTTGTTTTGTTTTTTAAATCCATACTGCTGATTCCCTTCCTTCCGCTTAACCAGATTCGCCCGTCATTAGATTCAATAATGGAGGCTATTGATTTTTCATGAAGCCCATTAAAATTTATATACCATTTTAGAGTATCTGTTTTTTTATTGTAGCTGAATAATCCTGCACCGTCTGTACCAATCCAGATTTCTTTGTTTTTCGCCTGATATAACGTATTAATAGTGTGTATGCTTTTATGATTTTTGAGTTTCTCTGACATTTTATCGCGTAAAGAAGTCACAGAAAAAGTAACAAAATCCTTCGTACTGACTTTATACAAACCGGTTGTTGAACCAACCCAAACAGCATCATCAGAATCCGCCATTACTTTTCTAATGTCTAAATTCACCATTCCATTGGCATAAAATGGTTTTGCATTGCAATGATGAAAACGACCGTCTGACGGAGTATAATAGTGCAGCCCTTTTGCAAAAGTTCCAATCCATATTACACCTCTTGAATCTTCGGTAATACTCATAATATTATCTGAAGCTAAATCAGAAGTGTTTTTTGTGTTGTAATTAATAAAGTTTCGGCTTCCTTTCTTCAAAAAAAAGATTCCCTCATTCCAGCTTGCCAGCCAGACATTTTGTTTTTTATCTATAAAGACTTTAGTAATGTTATTATTTGTTAATCCCGAATAAAAATGAGAATCTGATTTGGCAACGTGTTTAAAGTTTTGGGTTTCGGGATTGTAAACATCAACGCCTCCGCCTTCCATAGAAATCCACAACTGACCTTCATGATCTTTGGCAATTCCGGTAACACAATTGGTTTGTAAGGACTGCGGATTTCCGGCTAAACTTTCAATTCCTTTTACCTTAGTATTTATTCGATCAAAAACACCTAAACCTTTGTTATAATATCCCAGCCAGATTCTTTTTTCTTTGTCTACATATAATGACCAGACAGAATTAGAACCTAAACTACGGTTATTGTATTTACTATTTTCATATCTTTTTTGAACAACACCTTCGCTATTTACAATAATTAATCCGTCATTTTCTGTTGCACAAAGAATAGTTTCGGGATCTGCAGCCAGAATCGACATGATTCTTTTTCTGGTAATAGGAAAAGTAACTGCTTGTTTCTCTTTAGAATATAAATTGGCTTTAACCAGACCTTTGTATCCGTTGCCAATCCATAAGTTTTGTTTACTGTCAAAAAACATAGATATAATGGTGCCAGACAGCAATTCATTATTTTGGGCAATTTTTACTTTTTTTACCTCATTTTTTAGTGGGTCAACTACTTTTAAACCAGAATTAGTTCCTAAATAAATTGTTCCTTTTTTATCCTTTACTAAACAATGAATCAAATAATTTACGGCATTTGGAGTGTCGAGTTTAAGGCTTGTAATTTTTCTTGACTTCACATTTAGTTTTAGCAGACCATTATTAAATGTTCCTAAAAAGATATTGCCGTTATTGTCTTCAATAATACTTCTTACGGAAATTACAGTTTCTTTTTGGTTTGGTTTTCGAAGGTCGATATTCTCAAAAGTATCCAAATTCCGATTATAAAGACACAATCCTTCATCGGTACCTGCCCACAAGCGGTTTTGCGTATCTACATAAACCGTATAAATTAAATTGCTGTTAATAGAATTGCTGCGTTTTGAGTCTTGCTCGTAACCCACATAATTTATTCCATCATATTTATATAAACCTGCACCATTTGTTCCCATCCACATAACGCCAAATTGATCTTGTGCAATGGTATAAATACCGCTTTTTGAAGTCTCATTATCTACCAGACGAAATTGATAGTTTTCAAATGTATTTTGAGAAAACAAGCTGTTGATTATAAAAAACAAAATAGCAATGGCTCTAAAACATTTTTTTGAGGACATTATAAAATGATTGTTAAATTAAAATTCAATTTATATTGTTTAATAAAACACAATATTGGGGCTGTTTCTTTTTAAGTATAAATTAGGTCACAATTTGCGATTTGCATTATAACTTTTATTTAGTTCACCAGCAGCATTCCTCCATTGGAAGGAATTTTTATTTCAACTTCCTGATTATTTTTAGGCTTGATTGTTTTTACTTTTCCATTTAATTTTTCATCATCAAAATAGCAGCTTAATGATGCATTGGAAACAATCATTGGGAGTTTCAATTTTAAACTCAACATTTCTTTTTGAGCGTTTACTCCTGCTATATACCACTTCGTTCCTTTTCGGCGGGCCAGAATTACATATTTACCCGGATATCCTTCTACAAAACGAACTTCATCCCAGGTTGTGGGAACTTCTTTCATAAAATTTACTGCCCAGATCGGAGCATCATTTAAATTGTTTGGTGCCAATGCAAAATGCTGTACACCGCTTTGAAAAAGCACAGCCGTCGCTAAAGCAAATACATCTGAAGTCATTCGTTTTGATCCTTTGTTAGGAGTGTTTTCACTATTGTAAAATTGGTTTAAGGCGCTTCCGCCAAAATCCATGCTTCCTACAGTATTTCGAATAAAAGTATGCGTACTGGCATTAATCGCCTCATTGTCACAGCTTGCCTGCCCAAAATGCAGATTTTCACTCGCTAAAACAGCTTCACTTGAAGCAAAATTAGGATACATACGCTCCCAGCCTCTCGGTAAGGTGCAGCCGTGAAAAATAACCATCAAACCAAAATCATTGGCGTCTTTTAAAATGTCTTCGTATAACTTCATGGTGACTTGTTTGTCTCCTCCAAAGAAATCTACTTTAATGCCTTTTACATCGATGCTTTTTAACCACGCCATTTCCTTACGGCGAATGATACTATTGTCCATCATTCCTCTTGGTCCTTGAGGTGCATCGTTCCAATATCCGTTTGAATTGTACCATAAATACAAGCCAACACCTTTTTCGGCGCCATATCGTGATAATTCAGCGATTTTATCTTTTCCGATCTGAGTGTCCCAAAGCGCATCAACTAAAATAGTCTGATATCCCATTGCAGCGCTAAAATCGATATACTGTTTTTGTACAGGAAAAATAGTGTTGTCATCCATTTTCATAATCCAGCTCCACGAACCTTTGGTATATTTATATTCTTTTGAAGCTTCGTATTTTGGTTTCACTAAATCAAATGGAATTGTGGTCTCTACAATAGGAGCCAGAGTTTCGCCAACTGTAATCGTTCTCCAAGGCGTTTCGCTAATAAGCGGTATGCCTGGCGAAGTTGTTCCATTTCCGTTATTTTCGCCCATCATTGGAAAACCAATAGTGTATAATCCTTTTTCCTGCCCAATTAATCTGCTGGCACAATATCCGCTGTCAACACCGGTTTCAGATAGTAAAAGCCATCCGCTATTGTTCATTTTAAAAAGACAAGGAAATGTATAACCTTCGCCAATTCCGTTTTTTTCCATAGAATCATCTAATACATACGATGTTTCATAACTTGGTGCAGTTCTGGCAAATCCGGTCATTGGCTTACTTTGCGGACAAAGAAATGTAGTTGTGCCTTTCGGCAGAAGAAAACCTGAAGCTTCTTCCTGTACCACGCAGGAACGGCTTTCATTTTGCGGATATACTTTATATTTAAAAGCTGCATTGTTATTGCTCACTCTAAATATAATGTCAATTGCTGCTTTATTTTCTTTAGTAAAAGAAAAAACAGCTTCGTTGGCTTCATAATGTACGTTGCTGTTTTTTATATTAGGAAGCTGGTATTTTTCGTCAATTTTATTTTGAACCGGATCTGTTTTTAAAGTTAGTCCTGTTGTAAAATCCCCAACATTGGTTTTTAAACCAAGCGGAGACTTTTCTAAAAACATTTTTTCATTATAGGAAATACTATAAAAAGGCTGACCGTTAGAAACAAAAAAAGAAACTTTAAGTTTTCCGTCGGGGCTTTTTAGGACTGATTGTGCATTTAAGTTTAAAAAACTAAATAGACATAAGCATAAAACATATTTAAAACTCATAATTCGCTGTAGATTAATTATTTTTTTTTGATATAGAAATTTAAAAAGCCATCTTTAGTTTATTGAATATCCATTTTTATCATTTTTAAATCTTTAGCATCAGAACTGTTCCCATAATACACTTCGTATTCTCCGGAAGCGATATTCATTGCTCTGGTTTTAGTATCATAAAACTCAAATGAAGAAGCCGGTAAATTGATCGTTACATTTTGTTTTTCGCCTGCTTTTAGCTCCATTCGTTTAAAAGCTTTTAATGTTTTTAACGGCCCGTCTGTGTCATTTAATTTTCGAACATAAACCTGAACAATCTCTGTTCCGTAGCGTTTGCTGCTGTTTTTTATTGAAAATTTTAGCTGCGTTTCTTCATTAGATTTTATCTTGCTCTTGCTTAAATTTCCTGCTCCAATTTCGAATTTAGAGTAGCTTAAACCAAAACCAAACGGAAACAAAACATCTGTGGTATAACGATAAGTTCTTCCTTTCAACGAATAATCTTCGAAGTCGCCTAATTTATCTGAATTTTTATAAAATGAAATGGGCAGTTTTCCCGCAGGATTATAATCTCCAAAAAGAACATCGGCTACAGCCTGACCTCCTGATTCTCCCGGATACCAAGCCTGCATAATTGCGTCGCAGCTTTCTGTTTCAGGCGTTAAAGCAATAGCAGATCCTGAACAGTTTACAAAAATTACTTTTTTACCAGCCGCTTTAAGTTCTTTTAAACATTTTCTCTGTACAGCGGGAAGTTCAATATTGGTTCGGTCGCCGCCTTTAAAACCGGGAAAGGAAACAGGCATTTCTTCTCCTTCCAGTAAAGTCGAAAGCCCGCCTGCAAAAATTACCGTATCAATGCCTTTTAATTTTTGAATTAAACCTTTGAAATCGATGTCAAACTCTTTTCCAAAATCGAATTCTAAATTCGCCTGCCAATCGTTTGACTGAGCAAAAAGAATTTCGATTTTATATTTTTTTCCGGCTTCAACTGCAAACTGGATTTTGCCGGGAACGGTACGCCAGTTGGTATACTTTGCTATCGATTTTCCATCAACAAATAATTCAAAAGCTCCGGTTGCTCCGGTTTTAAAAACAAGATTTTCAGTTTCTTTCGCTGTAAATTCGGTTTCATATTTTGCCGAAAATCCTTCTAGTTTAACTCCCGAGGCAAATTCATGCTGACCTGCAGTGGTCATTTTTACAGGGTTTAAAATTTGCTGCGAAACAACACTATTCCCTTCTCTATTAGGATTATTCCAATAAGTGGCTTTCATTCCTTTTTTTCCTTCAAAGGAAAATTGATCAAAATAAGTATCCGTAACTTTATCCTCGACTAAATCACAAGATTTATCGTATAGGATTTTGTTTTCAGTAAGTTTTGTTTCAATTCCTTTTTTAATGGTAATGGTTTTATTGGGTGTTCCGTTATAATTTCCCCATAACATAGGTTCATTATCTGCATTTGGCCCAATAACGGCCACTTTATTTATGGCTTTATTTAAAGGAAGAATATTGTTTTTATTTTGTAAAAGCGTCATTGACTTTTGAGCCATTTCCAGCGCTAACTGCTGATGTTCTTTACTGTTAAGCACAGTTGCCGGAATTTTAGTCCAGGGTACAATCGAGTCATCGTCCATTTCGCCCAAATCAAAACGACCGATTAAAACACGAAGCAGACTTTTATTGATTTCTTCTTCTTTAATTAAATCTTTTTCAACGGCTTGGGATAATTTTTTAAAAGAGTATTTATCCCAAACACATTCAACATCAGTTCCTGCCAATACTGCTTTTGATGCGGCATGCACATCATCTGATGAAACTTTATGTGTGGTATAAAAATCTGTAACTGCGCCGCAATCTGAAACTACCAAATATTGAAATCCCCATTCATCGCGAAGAATTTGCTGTAACAATCGGGTATTGCTGCAGCAAGGTTCATCATCTAATCGCTGATACGCACACATTACTTGTCGAACATCGGCTTCCTGCACCAAAGCTTTAAATGCCGGAAGATACGTTTCGTGTAATTCACGTGGGTTTACATTATTCAAATTCAATTCATGTCTGCTCCATTCTGGGCCGGAATGAACAGCAAAATGTTTGGCACAAGCCAAAAGCTTTCGGTATTTTGCATCTGCTGGTCCCTGAAGTCCTTTTACAACCGAAACTCCCATTCGTGAAGTAAGATAAGGATCTTCGCCATACGTTTCCTGTCCGCGTCCCCAGCGCAGGTCTCTAAAAATATTGACATTTGGTGTCCAGACTGAAAGACTTAAAAAGCGTTTATTTTCATTTCCGTTTTGAATCCATTGGTTGTATTTTGCACGGGCTTCATCTGAAACTGCATCAAATACACGAAAAAGCAATTGATCGTCAAACGAAGCCGCCATCCCAATAGGTTCAGGAAAAACAGTAACATTATCATTATTAGCATAACCGTGCAGGGCTTCACTCCACCAGTTAAACTTTTTGATTCCTAATCTTGGTATAGCATCACTTTGATCGCACATTAATGCTGCTTTTTCTTCGAGCGTTAATCTGGAAATTAAATCTTCTGCACGCTTTTTAGAGCTAAGCGACGGATCTTTATAAGGATATTGCTGTGCATTTAAATTGAAAAAACATAGCAAACTTAAAAGATATAGATAATTATTTTTCATGTTTTTTTGATTAAAGATTGGGAGCTTTTAAACTGCATTACGGATTGGTCTGCACCGGATTGCCTAAAATTGTATAGGCTGCAAATTTTGACTGATCGACAGACTTAAATAAAAACTGCGAAAACATATATAATCCGTTTTTCCAGACTTTAAAATCATGTATTCCCGGTTCAATGTAGTAAATATGCGGAACATTATTTTTTGATAAATAATCGTGTGTACGGGTGCTGTTTTCTATAAGCCAGTCTTTATCGCCGCATGAAATCCAAAGTAGTTTGAGTTTCTTTTTTGCTTCTTCAGGATTTGGAAGTAATTCTTGCGGCAGCTTTGTATTTGGTGCAGCCGAAAATGCTCCTACCCACGCAAACTTATCTAAATTCCCTAATCCGAAATTCAAAGATTGTCCGCCTCCCATCGATAAACCGGCAATGGCACGGTTTTCCCTGTCTTTTAAAACCGGATATTTTTTTTCAATAAATGGAATTAAATCCTTTAGAAGATCCTGTTCAAAAACGCTGAAAGCTTTTACCTTTTCCGGATCCATTATATTTCCTGCAGCGCTGTCATCTTTCATTGCCCTTCCATTTGGCATCACAACAATCATGGCTTCAATTTTTCCTTCGGCGTAAAGATTATCTAATATAACCTGCGGATTTCCTCCCTTCAGCCATTCTTTTTCATCTCCTCCTATTCCGTGTAAAAGGTATAAAACAGGATATTTTTTCTTTTTGCTGAATCCCGGCGGCGTATAAATCGTAGCTTTTCTAACGGAACCTACCGTTTTAGATTCGTAAGTTACGGTCTCTATTTTTCCTTGTTTAACATTTGGGTCAGCTACATCAAATCCAAGTGGAGCCTGAATTATAAAAGGTTCTTTGCCATTAGACAATGCATAACCGGATAACGACAACATTTTTTCGGCATAACGTCGGCCCAATTCTCTGTAACCATCAGCATTAAAATGTAAAAAATCAGGTTCAGCCTTACATCCTTTTGAAGAAATAACATAGGAGTTTGGTATAACCTGAGGCAGTTTTGCAATTATGGTATTCATACTGCCGCATTTACCGTTCTGGTCTTCATTTACAGTTTCTCCAGAAAGTAACGGAACTTTTTTAGGATCGAGATTTAAGTCTTTTATTAAATTATCATATACAATTTTTACTTTTTTAGGCCAAAGCGTATCGCCAGTATTCGACTCTCCCTGATGCAATAAAATGCCTTTTATAACGCCTTTTTGCTGCGCAATTTTTGCCATTGCTACTAATCTTGCATATGGATTTCCGTCGTATTCTTTTACTATGTTTTTTAGCCAGTCAGGAGAACCTGCAACATACGTTTCGAAATTATTTTTATCAAAAAGTTCTATTTTACAGCCTCCAACAGCAACATTTATAACGCCTATTTTTATTTTCTCCGGAAGATTGGATACCATCGTTCTTCCAAAATAATCTATCGGAGTAAGTCCGGTTGTACATCTGCACAAAGGCGGAACTGCTGTATACCATTTTCCCATTTCACGTCCCATTTCAGGACAGTTGACTGCGGCTAAAACCTGAAAACGCGAATTAACATTTATTTTGTCTTGCGGTTCAATTTTAGCATAACCTTCCATATTAGATTGTCCTAAACTCAAATAAACATGAAAATCTGAATCTTGTGAATATCCATTTTGGGCTAGTAGAAAAAGAATTACGAATTTTAAAAACCTACTTATTGATTTCATTATTTACAAATTTGTTTTTGGTTTGAAGATTTAAAAAATGAACAACTATTCCGGATGCGCGTCATTAGCAGCCGTAGCATATAAACCTATCAATGCTCCGGTAAAACCTCCGGCGACATTGGTTGAAAGAATATCTCCCGAAACTGCTCTGCCTAAGTTTTCAAAATCAACGCCGTTGGCAGCATAACTAAATTCATAGCTGTCACCTTTGGCTTTTACCAGCAGACGTAATGAATTTGTTATTTTGATTTTAGCACTTGCTATAATTTTTGACTGTCCTTTTTCTGTTCTTTCTAATAAAATAAAAGTATCGTTTGCTTTTTTTGTGATTCCAAATACATAATTAGATCGTTCATTCTGAAGGCAGACAATACCAGCCAAATCCTTTTCTGACTGCGGTTTGTAATCAACTGTGGCAGTAAATGAAAATGTGTTGTGCTGCTGTCTGTAAAAAAGTGTAGAAGTTGGTTTAACCTCTTTAATGTTTACTTCAAATGGAGTTATTTCTAAGCCTTTTTTACTCAATGAAATAAAGTTTTCGCGCGGACCTCTTAATCCAATCCATCTGTAATCTAATTTTTTAGAGGTAAAATTTTCGGTAAACGTGAAATTGCCGTTAGGAAAAAATCCATCTTTTCCCGTTTTATTTGTAACTCCTGCTGGCATTTTTAATTTGGGCTGCAGGGGAATTAATCCGTTTTCAAAAACAGGAAAATCTCCAGACCAGTCTACAGGCAGTATAAAAGTTTCTCTTCCTGTGTTTACCCTGTTTTGATTATTTGGGCGAATGCCTAAAAAAACGCCATAGTATTTATTATCTGGCCCTTGTATTAAATCAGCATGACCCGTCCAATCTACCTTATTGGTTCTGTCGTTTGGAAAATAACGCTGCGTAAGTATCGGATTATTTGATGACGGTTTAAAAGGCCCTTTCGGATTATCACTTATAAAAATAACTTCGCTGTGATTATCCCCTGTTCCGCCTTCGGCACACATTAAATAATATTTTCCGTTTTTTTTATATAAATGCGGCGCTTCAATCCAGATTGGTTTTTTAGAAAGGTCAACGCCTCCGTCTACAATAATCTTATCAGTGCCGGGAATTACTTTATCTGTATTGAGATCATATTCCCAAACTTTTATAACACGATGCCCTTCGTACAATTCTTTCCCTTTATCCGGCGCATCATTATGAACAATATAGCCTTTGCCGTTGTCATCAAAAAATATGGAAGGATCAATTCCGCCAAAGCCTAATTTTACAGGGCTTCCCCATCCTTTAATAGGATCTTTTGTTTTCACTATAATATTTCCCAGTCCGCCGGAAAATGCTGTCACAATCATATAAAAGGTATCATTATGCGGATTATAAGTAATTCCGGGAGCATAAACGCCTTCGCTGATTCCGGTATCATACGGATTAAACTCTGAAACATTATTTAAAACACCGCCCAAATCTGTCCAGTTTACTAAATCTTTAGAATGAAAAATGGGTACACCGGGAAACATGGCAAATGAAGAACATGCCATATAATAATCATTGCCTTTTTTTGTAATAGCAGGATCAGGATAACATCCCTGTAAGACTGGTGTATAAAATTCATCCTGTTTTAATGGGTTCTCATTATAAATTGAATCATCACCACTATAAATAACATTAGAAAAGACAGCTGTTTTTTTAGCTTCTATTTTTTTCTGAGCTGCTCCATTAAAAAAAAACAAAAGTATTGCTGTGGTAAAAAAAAAGATATTTCTTTTAATCATTTGTTATACTATTTATTTATAAGAAAAACATTAAAAAGCCCAGAGAATGCCTCCCGGCTTCAAATAACTAACTCAAAACCAGTATAAGGTAACTGTAAGATTAACACTCATTACTATAATTAAATTTGTTATATAAGTTGATTAACAGTCGAATTTTGATAAGCTGCTTTTCAGCTGCCTGAAACAAAAAAGTTAGTCATAAAATTGATTTTGAACCTAGCTTAGTCAATAAGTGTGTTTTAAACAAATATAATGAAAAACAAATTATACACAATCGGTTGTGTGTTATTTTTATTAATAATAACTAAAAAAAATAGCTATAAAAAATTATTAATTAAATTTTAAACATAAAATATTAAGCTTTATTTAAAAAATAGTTTTTAAAAAGAAAGTTGATTATCAAATATAAAATGATATTTGATAAATTTTAGCAAAAGAATAAAACATTGCAAGAAATACCAAATATCAGAAAAATGAAACAAAACTATATCTAAAATTAAGCATTTCTAGAGAAAAAACTTAAAATTTTATTTACCTAAAAAATAAGATGGAAGGGATTATCATTAAGGTACAGCAAAAACCCCAAAAAAACAATCGGTTGTATTTTATTTTTCCGATGATTCTTTTGAAATCTTGCGATTAATATTTTAAACCTATTTTGAAGGTATTATGGTGTAAGATAATCCTTTTTTAGTCTCAAATACTGCGGTATAACCAATAGATGATTTTTCGCTTTTGATATTAAGATTTTTAATTATAAAGGGCTCTGCTGATCTTATTGCACATTTACTGCCATTATTAGACACAATTTTTGCCTGACTCATTTTACCTTCGTTCCATTTTAGATCTACTGTAAAATTTCCTTTTGCTGTTATGCCTTTAATTTCGCCGTCTGCCCATGAATCAGGCAGAGCTGGCAGCAGATGAATTTCATTATTCTGGCTTTGCATTAACATCTCAATAACGCCTGCAGTTCCGGCAAAATTTCCATCTATCTGAAAAGGCGGATGAGCATCAAAAAGATTTGGATAACATCCTCCGTGCCCACCGTACTCTGTACTATTATCTTTTGTTAATCTCAATTGATTTTTGAATAATTTGTAAGCATGATTTCCGTCTAAAAGTCTCGCCCACATATTTACTTTCCAAGCAAGGCTCCAGCCCGTTCCGTCATCGCCGCGCAATTCTAATGTTTTCTTTGCCGCCGCAGCCAGTTCTGGTGTTTTTAAAGGCGAAATTAAATTTGCTGGATGTAAAGCATAAAGATGAGAAGTATGCCTGTGATGCGGATCTTCATCCTCAAAATCTTTATACCATTCCTGAAGCTGTCCTTTGCTTCCAATTTTAAAAGGAAGTAATTGATCTGCCGCTTTGTTTACAGTTTGTCTGAATTCTAAATCGGTATTGAGTACTTTGGAGGCTTCTATAGTATTTTCAAATAAATCTTTTATGATTCCGATGTCCATAGTCGAAGCCGTCGTTACGACACCTTCTTTTTTCCCATCATAATAATATTTATTTTCTGGAGAAGTCGACGGCATGGTTACCAAATAACCATCCTTATCTTTTTGAAGCCAGTCCAAGCTAAATTCTGCCGCTCCTTTTATAATTGGATATACTTTTTTTAGATATTCCTTATCGCCAGTATATTGGTAATGTTCCCATAAATGCCTGCTCAGCCAGTTGGCGCCCATATACCAATTTGCCCACATAGGGTCGCCTTTTCCTAAATCGCCTACAGGATTGGTCATTGCCCAGATATCCGAATTATGATGTAATACCCATCCGTTGGCATGATAATAACTTTTGGCAGTTTCGGCTCCTGTTACAGAAACATTTTTAATAAATTCGTCAAGTGGAAAAAACAATTCAGATAAACTTCCCGATTCTACAGGCCAGTAATTCATCTGTAAATTAATATTTGTTGTATAGTTACTGCTCCAAGGCGCGCGAAGTTTATTGTTCCAAATTCCCTGCAAATTGGCCGGTGTATTGTGTGTTCGAGAGGAAGAAATTAACAAATAACGTCCGTATTGAAAAAACAAAGCTTCAAGTCCGGCATCTTTTTCTCCTTTTGCATATTGTTCTAATCTTGTATCTGTTGGCAGATTGGATTTATTGGTTTCTTTTTCATTTAATTTTAAAGAAACTCTATTAAAGAAATACTGAAAATCAGCAATATGTTCTTTTAATAAACTATCGTATTTTTTAGCAGAAGCTTTTTTAATCGGACTTTCAGCAAATTTATGCTCGTCTTTTCCCTGACTGTCCGGACATTTATCAAAGCCGTTGAAACTTGTTGCAGCCGAAACGAAAAGTAAAATCTCACTTGCATTTTTAATGACTAATTTATTTCCATCAGAACTTACTTCTCCGTCTTTTATAACTGGTTTAATAATTAATTCAAAACGCATTCCTCTACAACCTGCTGCATCTTCATAAACAACGGGTTCTTTATTGTAATCAATATAATTAGGATCTGAGTGAGAAGGTGCTTTTCCTTTTAAAACCAGCGTTTGATTTTGTATTAATTTTTGATTTCTTAAAAGACTTGAAGCATCAATTGTCACAGAAAGTTTCTTTAACTGATCTGCCGAAAGTTTAATTACAATACATTGTGCAGGTGCCGAAGCAAATATTTCTCTTTTATAATTTACGCCGTCAATTTTAAAATTTGTTACTGCTAATCCTGTTTCAATATCAAGGCTTCTGTTATAAGAATCGGCTTTTTGTCCGTTAAAATTCTGATTTAAAACAAGATCTCCCAACGGCATAAAACTTTCGCTGTAAGCTCCTTGCATATTTTTAGTCAAATCATATGCTTTTTCGAAATTTTCATTCGTAAGTGCTTCTCTAATTAGTGCCAGATTTTTAAAAGCATTCGGATTTACATTTTTCGCCACAGGGCCTCCGCTCCATAAAGTCGCTTCGTTCAACTGAATTAATTCAGAATCTACTCTTCCAAAAACCATTGCACCAAGTGTACCGTTTCCTATTGGTAAAGCTTCTGTCCATTCAACAGCGGGTTGGTTATATTGCAATTTTAAATCCTCCTGCGAATAGGAAGAAAATCCTGCCATTATAAATAGAAGAAAAAAGCTTTTTTTAAGAGAATTGTACAACATGTATTTTTAATTTTAGATAAATTCTTAAATCATTTTCAGTTTTAAAACGGTAACCGAATAAGCAGGAAGACTTAATTCCTGTTTTCCTTTTGTTATTTTGTACTCATTTTGTTTTGGAGTTATTTTTTTTGGATCTGCAAAAGTATTTTCATCTTGTGTACTTGGACTTTCCAGCCTTATAATCGTGCCTTTTGAACCTAATTTTGCTCCTTTTAAATCGATATTCACTTCTGATGCTGATGACGCTGTATTAACCAGCTTCACAATTATTTCTTTGCTGTTTATATCTTTTACTGCCGATGCGTATAAATCGTTCTGACCTGTTAAAGCTTTTCCGTCTTTGGTAATACTCAATAAATCTGTTCCTTTATTGGTTGAAAATAATTGCTGCACATAATAATTGGCTGAACCATGAGATTCTAAATTATTAAACCAAATCATATCAGGTGTCCATTGCCAGGCGTCTTCGTGCGCCATTAAAGGTGCATATGAAGTTAATTGAACTACTTCTGCATTTCTTTCTAATCCAGTCATAAAAGCAGCTTCAGAAAAAGCACATTCCCAATTATTTCTATTATTCGGATTGGCTCCTGAAACACTTTGCGCTGCATATTCTCCAGCAAATATTTTAGGTCCTTTTCTGTCATAATTGTCGTAACGTCCGGCATTTTCTCTAAACCATTTTGGGCTTTCATAATAATGTTCATCTACCAATTCTGCATTCAGTTTTTTTAGTTCTTTCATAGCAAAATCAAAATGTTCGCCTGCGGGAGAAGGGCCGCTTCCAGAAACAATAATGATATTTGGATATTTTGCTTTTATGGCTTTTTCAAAAACTTTGAATCGGTCAATATAATCCGGTCCCCATTGTTCGTTTCCAACGCCAATATATTTTAGATTAAATAGTTTTGGATGTCCCATATCCGAACGGATTTTTCCCCAGGTTGTAGTCACAGCGCCATTAGCAAATTCAATTAAATCTAAAGCATCCTGAACATACGGATCGAGTTCGTTTATCGGAGCCAATTCTCCGGTATTGTACTGACAAGCCATTCCGCAGCTTAAAATTGGAAGCGGTTCTGCACCAATATCTTCTGAAAGCTGAAAATATTCAAAAAATCCTAATCCAAAACTTTGAAAATAATCGGGAGTTTGTTTATGACTGAATTCTACATTCCAACGGTTCATCTTCGTTTTTCTTTCCTCTACATTTCCAACTGATTTTTTCCATTGATAACGGTCTGACAATGTTCTTCCTTCGACAATACAGCCGCCAGGAAAACGTAAAAAACCAGGTTTCATATCATATAAAAGCTGAACCAAATCTTTACGAAGTCCATTTTTTCTGTTCTTCCAGGTATCTTCAGGAAACAATGAAATCATATCTAAATCTATAGTTCCTGTTCCTTCAAAAGTTATTTTCAATTTTGCTTTTGCCTCGGTTTGAGTCGCTGTAATTTGTGAAGTATAATTCGTCCATTGATCCGATTTTGGAACAATGCTCGTTTCTCCAATTACTTTTTGGTCTTTATCAATTAACTGAAAAATGATTTTTTTGATTGCATTTTTTTCATTGGCAGCTTTTAATGAAAGATTGTATTTTGCATCTTTCTTCACTCCCATTCCTCTGAAACCTTCATTTATTAAAGTATAACCTTTATCATTATTGATTTCAACTCTGCAAAAATTAGTATTGTTTGCCGCTATTTTGATTGGTGCTGCACTGCCCGATTCTTTGTTCAAAGAAGATCTTTTTGTATTTGGCTGTTCCCATCCCATCAAAGGTTTATCAAATTCAAAAGATCTGTTTTTAATCAATTCGGCATATAGTCCGCCGTCTGCAGCAAAATTGATATCTTCAAAAAACAAACCGAACATGGTAGGCTGGATTTTAGTAATAGTTTTAGCAGCATCAACTTCTAAAGTCGCTTTTTGAGCATTCACATAAAAACTGCTTAGCAGCAGATTGCAAATGATAAACTTTATAAGGTTATTATTTTTCATAGTTTTTGGAATGAAACTGATTATTTTTTTACTGCCTCTAATTTAGCAGGAAAAGCTGATTGTCCGTCTAAATTTGTTACAATTAATTCGTCTACATTTTTACTTTCGACTGCGTATTTAAAATAATCTGGTTTATTTTTCCCCCATTGTACGGTACAATTCTGCACTTTAATACGTTCTGCCGAATCAAAATAGAATCCTGAAGTGCTTCCTTTTACAAATCCTTCAACATTAGAAGGACGTCTGTCATAAACTCCGCCAGGAAAAGAAGTAGTTTTATCAATAAAAACACTTACATTATCAAAAACAATATTTTTAATTTTGTCTTTGGATTCTCCGCTTACAAACACGCCGTTTTCTCCTGTACATTGAATATTAGAGAAATAGATGTTTTTTATTTCACCTACTTTTCCTTCTGTTGCCCCTTTTGGAAAACGCCAGTTGGCATCTTTATGATTCCCTTTTGCTCTGCTGAAAGCCGTTACATAAATTGGCTCTGCTTTTCCCCACCAAGTATCTGTCGTCAATTTACTTTCGATAATGATATTAGAGAAAATAACATCGCTCACGGTTCCTTCATCTCTGTTCTGAATTCCTAAGGCACGATTGCTGTTTTTTATAATACAATTATTGAATACTACTTGTCTAATCGCATCCATGTTTTCTGAACCAATTTTAATCGCACAACTGCTGCTTGTCATGGTACAATTGGTAACGGTAATGTTTTCGCAGGCACCAAATTCTTCAAATTCTCTTCGGTTTTTTAGACAAATACAATCGTCTCCGCTTTCAATATAACAATCGCTGATTCTCACATTTTTAGAATGATCCAAATCTATACCGTCGCTGTTACGTACTTTTAAACTATTCAATAAAGTAATTCCACTGATTACAACATCATTACAGCCAACCAAATGAACTGTCCAATAAGCTGAATTTCCGATATGAACATCTTTGATTCTGATATTTTTTCCTCCAATAATTGTCAATACATGTGGTCGCGGATCCAGTACATTAAAAGGTTTTAAAACATAGGAATCTTCCAGTTCTTCACCCATAAACGAAATTCCGTTTCCATCAATTTTTCCGCTTCCGCTAATGGTAAAATCCTCTACATTTTCTCCTCCAATCCAAATTGTGCCTTCTCCCGGATTGGTTCTAAAAGCGCTTTTGGTATATAATTTTTCATCTGGACTTGCTAACAATTTTGCTCCGGCTTCAATATGTAGCTCTACTTTTGATTTTACATCAAATGGCCCGGCCAAAAACGTAAACGGTGCCGGAATTAAAACTCTTCCGCCTGTTTTACTGCAGGCATCAATTGCTTTTTGAATGGCTGCTGCATCATTGGTTTTTCCGTCTCCTTTTGCTCCGTATTTTTTAACATCATAAACATTCTGAGCTGCAACGGTGAAGGAAATACAAAAAATTAGGATCGCAATTATAGATTTCTTTTTCATTTCATTTTATTTATTAAAAACCTTGTTTAAGACAGCCTTCACAAAGTTTCTGGTTTATTTTTTTATCTCGCAATCCCGATAACTATCGGGAAGAGAGCCATAATTTTTTTTGTTTCACGCAGATGTTGCAGATTTTGGCAGATTTAATTAGATTTCTTTATAAAAATATCTGCGGAATCTGCTTAAATCTTTTTAAATCTGCGTGAAACAAAAAATTTACAATCTCAGGCAAAAAAACTTTGCGTCTTCGCACCTTTGTGGCAAAATTTCAATGCGCAGGCAATTCAAATTTATTTTGTTCTGGTTCTATTTTTCTTTTTAATGATTCGCTGTCTAAATTACTCGACGAAACATCTTTAAAAACAATCTGATTGATTTTATCCGAAGGAATATCAATAGTTTTCATCGCAAGATTTTTTACATCATCAAAAACAAAGGCGGGACGAAAATCTTCTTTCTCTAAAATCAGTTTTACATTCTCCATTTCGATTCCGTTTACGTGACGCACATAAAATCCCCAAGAAGGTAATTCTCCAAACATGGTAAATTCAGGGTAACCGTTTATATTTTCTTTTACATCTTTCAATCTGCTTAAAGGATGATACGCCATTCCTTTTGAAGCTCTTCCCGGATACGTAATTTCAATATTTTCTAAAGTCACATTTTCTATCAAATGCCCCGGAATTCCTGCAATCGAAGCGGGAAACGGATTATGGAAATAATCAACTTCTGGTCCGCGTATATCATAATCAATATCTGGACGGCCAAAAGGAATCTGTGCTTTTAGGTTTTTAATTGATACATTTTTGATATATCCCGGTTTGTCTCCATTTCTGTGGCCTAAACGAATCAATATTGCATTTCCTGTATTTACAGCCGTAATATTAGAAACTTTAATATTCTCAATTTCAGCGCCATCTACAGATTCAATCGCAATTGCCGATCTGAAAGTATCATAAACCTTAATGTTTTCAACCGTAACGTTTTTAAAACTGCCGTAAGAACCTGTACCAAATTTTACTGCATTGGCACTCGATCTAATGGTACAATTTCCGATGTAAATGTTATTATTTTGCAATCCCGGCGATTCTGATTTTAGACAGATTCCGTCATCAGCAGCGTTTACATTACAATTGGTAATTCTAACATTTTCGCAGCCGTCAACGTCAATTCCGTCATTATTCCAATAAGCGGTACTATTGACTTTCATAGAATCAATTACAATATTTTTACAATCTGTAAAACATTGTACCCAACCCGGACTGTTTTTTAATGTAATATTGATCATCGTTATAGAATCACATTTTACAAACGAAATCAGCTTTCCTCTATGGTCTTCAGGACGCATTCTTCTATAATTGTATTTGGGATCAATTAGAACTCCTGTATGATGCAGAGAATCAATTGCTAAAGCCAATTCTCTTCCTTGTCCGTCTATAATTCCTTTTCCGTTTACTGCAATATTTTTTGATTTATTAGCTATAATCAAAGCTCTTATTCCTTCATATTTCGGATAATCATCAGGATTGGTACTTCCTAACAAAATGGCTCCTTCTTCAAAAAACAATTCAACTCCGGTTTTTAAAACGATACTTCCGGATAGAAATTTACCTTTAGAAAAAACAACTCTTCCACCTTTGCTTTTATTTGCTGCGTCAATTGCTTTTTGAATGGCTTTTGTATTTAAAGTTTTGCCATCTCCTATGGCGCCATATTTTTTAATATCAAATACCTTTTGTGCCGAAACGGTTAAGGAAACACAAAAAACAAACAGTGCGATTATAAAATTTCTTTTCATTTTACTTTTTTTATTTTGATCCTTAATTTTAACTATCGAGAACTTTACAAAGTTTTATTTCACGCAGATGTTGCAGATTTTGGCAGATTAAATTAGATTTCTTTATAAAAATATCTGCAGAATCTGCTTAAATCTTTTTAAATCTGCGTGAAAAAAACTTTGCGTCTTCGAGCCTTTGCGGCAATTTCTAATCTTAAAAATTACCAAAAAACAGTATATAAAGCCACTAATATTCCGCAAATAATAAATGAACCAACAATAAACTCTGAAGAGACTTTAAACATAGAATTATCGACTTCTATTGCATGGATTTCAGTCTCTTGCTCTGAAAGTGGTTTTGCCAGACTAATGCCAACCATTATAAACACAATTAAAAAGAAAACAATAGTCATTCTGTCTAAGAAAGGATAATCAGGAAAAGCGCCATCTGTCCACATTGGCAGGAATTTCAATATAGCCGCGAGCGGTACTGTTAACAATGCGCCCGCAAGTCCGGCTGCCGGAGTTGTTTTTTTCCAGAACATTCCCAATAAGAAAATCGCTAAAACGCCCGGAGAAAAGAAACCTACATATTCTTGTATAAATTGATAGGCCTGATCTAATGATTTTAATGCAGGAGCTACAAAAGCTGCAATAATCATACAAACTACAACGCACCATCTTCCTGTACGGACCAGTTTTTTTTCTGATGCCTGAGAATTGAAATATTTTTTATAAATATCTAATGAAAAAATAGTCGAAATACTATTGGCTTTTCCAGCCAAAGAAGCTACGATTGCCGCTGTCAAAGCCGCCAGAGCTACACCTTTTAATCCCGCAGGAAGTAAATTCATTAAAGTTGGATATGCCTGATCTGGTTTTAAAACTCCTGCGGCATCAACCATTTCCTGCTGAAACATTCCATTTGAATGCATTACAAACATGGCGATACCCGGTAAAACGGCAATAATGGGAACTAATAATTTTAGAAAAGCGGCAAATAAAATTCCTTTACGGGCAGTTTTTAAATCGGCCCCTAAAGCTCTTTGAACAATATATTGGTTACATCCCCAATAAGCCAGATTATTGATTAACATACCGCCGATCAAAACAGACATTCCCGGCAGTTCATTATAATGCGGATTTGATTTGTCTAATATCATGTGTAAATGTCCCGGTGCTTCATCAGCAATAATAGCCAATCCTTTTAGAATGTCTTTTCCAAAACCAAACTGATCTGATAATAAAGTCAATGCCAAATAGGTTGTTACCAATCCTCCAAGAATTAAAACTATAACCTGAAACATATCAGTGTATCCAATTACTTTCATTCCTCCTAAAGTAACAATCACGGAGAATAAACTTAGCGCAATAACACAAAACTGAAAACTAACCGGAGCAATTGAAGAAATGGCCAAAGCTCCTAAGTAAATTATAGAAGTAAGATTTACAAATACGTAGATTAAGAGCCAAATAATAGCCATAATAGTACTTACTGTTCCGCTGTATCTTTTGGCTAGAAACTGCGGCATGGTAAATATTTTGTTTTTAAGATAAATTGGTAAAATGAACATGGCCACGATAATTAATGTCGCAGCAGACATCCATTCGTAAGAAGCAATTGCAAGTCCGATAGCGAAACCCGAACCACTCATACCGATAAAATGTTCTGCTGAAATATTAGAAGCGATCAGGGACGCCCCAATTGCCCACCAGGTAAGTGATCCTTCAGCCAAAAAATATTCGTTGGAACTGGTCGCTGCAGTTTTCTTGCTTCTGTAAATATACATGCCATAGGCCGTGACTATGACAAAGTAAATAAAGAAAACTATGTAATCTGCGGTTTGTAATACATTCATAATGGTGTGGTTATTGTGTGGTTAGTTAGTAAAATGTATTTTAAGATTTGATCTGTATCAAATTTTTAGAAACCATTTTCTTTTATATAGAAAGTAAAGTAAAATAAGCTGTACAACTGTTACAGATAAAGTGGCAAATACGGGCTGCCAAATGAGCGGCAGAAAATTGATAAGTCCGCCAAAAACATAATCTGCCGTATGTTTAAAATCTACTAAACCTTCGGCAGCGATATAAATTAAAATAGAATTTGAACCGATTAATATTAATGGAAATGCCCATTTATGAAATCCAAACAAATCAATTATCAAATAAAAAAAGACAAAGAACAAAATGCTAAATCCGCCTACAAAAAACACAAACGAACTCGTCCATAAGTGTTTATTGATTGGAAAATTAATATCCCAAAGTAATCCTGCAATAATCAAGACCACTGCGGTAAGGGCCATTAAAAGCAATTTTACTTTTACCGAATAAGGACATTTTGCTTTTAAAAATGTTCCTGTAAAAACCCCTAACAAAGCCGTAGCAATTGCAGGTATTGTAGAAAATATTCCTTCGGGATCATAAACGGTACTATGCAGTCTGCCCGGTAAAAGCAGGCGGTCAATATATCCTTCTAATGATCCTTCTTTTGTTAAAACTCCGGCGCCAAAATCAGGTACGGGAATCCATTTCATTGCGGCATAATAGCCAATCAAAATACCGAAAAACCAGATTAACTGTTTTTTAAAATCAAAATTCAAATAGATGATTCCGGCAAAAAACCAAGCGAGTCCAATTCTACCTAAAACACTTGCAAAACGTGTATGATCGAAACCGTCAAATCGCAATAATCCATTTACTACAAATCCTAAAACCAGTAAAATACAGGTTCTTTTAAGCATTGATAAGTATATTTTACGCTTTTCGTTAGTAGGTAAATCTTTGGGAGTTTTTACTCCTGCCAGCTGCATTTTCTTTTCAAAAGAATATGGCATTGAAACTCCTGCAACAAACAGAAACACAGGAAAAATCATATCATAAAATGTAATCCCATTCCATTCTGCATGATGCAATTGTGATGACATCCAGATAAAAACAGGAATTGGGGCAGCTTTTGCCAGAGCATGAATGATATGTTCTCCGCTCATAATCCAAAACATAACAAACCCACGCAAGGCATCTAAAGAAATTAATCTTCCATTTGTAGTATTACTCATTTTTTAAGTATTCAGTGGTCAGTTGATAGTGTTCGGTTTTCAGTCGCAGTATTCAGTCGCAGTATTCAGTGTAAACTGTGACTGAATACTGCGACTGAAAACTTATTCTATTGGTTTAATAACAAATCCGTAGCTGTATTCACTTTGTGTCAATACATATTGTTCGTGTGGTGGTAATCCCCAGCTGTTGTCGCCTCCTAATCCGCGCTGCGTTAAATCAACACAAACTACTATTTCATTTCTTGGAGTGATATCACTGGAATGAATATTCTTTTTAGAAAGTCCTGCGTCAAAATCACTCGGATAATTATTCAAAGTACTCATGCCTAAAGGCTGCAGACCTTTTATTTCCAAGCCATTTCCTTTATTGCCTGACAATTTAAACCAGCGTATATCTGTTTTGTATCCATTTTCCTGTGGGCGTATATAAGGCACATATTGGTCTGCAACTTTACTGTAATAAATTCCTTTGAATGCAGCTGTTTTTCTGTCCGGATAATTTTCTAAAGGCCCTCTTCCGTAATAATCCAGATTTTCCAACGTGTTTTTTAAGGTAAAAATCATTCCGAAACGTGGTAATTCCGGCACTGGATTACTGCCTTTTTTGTAAGACGCTTGTATTTCTAAAGCACCATTATTTCTTAATGCATATTTGATTGTATAATCAGAAGCAACATCATTCAGTTTCAATTTTGCAACGATGTATTGCTGCCCGTTTTCTTCGGTCTGCTGAATGCTTTCTAACGACGTATTTTTACCCGCTGTTCTCCATACATTCGCTCTAATCTCCATTTTATTTCCCAAATCATTATCGGTCGGTGCTCTCCAGAAATTTGGTTCAGGATATTGTTTAAAATATTCTTCGCCTTTTAAACTGTAATATGAAATCAATCCTGTTGACTTACTAATTTTCACAATAACATTATCTGAGGTCAAAACAAACTGCTCTTTTTCATCCTGAATTTTGGCACTATTTACTTTTTCTGATTTTGCAAAATAGTTGGAGTCTTCGATTACAAACTGTTCTTTGGCAATTTCAAAATTTTGCGGCAGTAATTCTGACCCTGTTTTTGTGTAAGCAGAAACATTCAATAAATATTCTGTTCCTTCTTTTGACTGTAATTTTGGTAAGTCAAGCTTAAACTGTTTTTTTGTTTTCGGATCTAAAGCAACATTAATTGTTCCTTCTTTAATTACTTTTCCGTTTTCTAAAACCTGATATTTGAAGTTGTATTTATTCAGGTTTGTAAATCCAAAATCGTTTATAATTTCAATTACTCCATTTTTGATATCAACAGCATTAAATAAAATATCCTGATAAACTTTTTTCACCTCAAACGCACCGGGATTTGGTGTTCTATCCGGCATAACCAACCCATTATTACAGTCATTTTCATCATTTGTATAATTCTGGCTCCCCATATCACCTCCGTAAGCCCAGTATTTTCTACCGTTTTCATCTTCTCTCTCAAATCCCTGATCTACCCAGTCCCAGATAAAACCGCCCTGCATATTTTTACTGCTTCGAATGATATCCCAATATTCCTGAAAATTACCATTGCTGTTTCCCATTGCATGCGAATACTCACACATGATATATGGGCGGGTTACTTCTTTCCGCGCCGCGTATTCTTTCATATAGGCAATTGTTGGATACATCGGGCACACAATATCTGTGTTTTCGTTTTCTTTTGCCTGCTCAAACTGAACCAATCTTGTATTATCTCTTTTTTTAACCCATTTGTAAGCTTCATGAAAAACAGGTCCATTGGCACTTTCATTACCTAATGACCAAAGAATTACAGACGGCATATTTTTATCTCTTTCAACAAGACTATAAATTCTGTCCAGATGTGCTTCTCTCCATTCTGGAAGATAACCCGGATTAGTTTTTGGATTCATCCAAATTAGAGGCTGTCCTTCTACTCCCATTCCATGGCTTTCGATATTGGCTTCGTCGACCAAAAACAAACCATATTTGTTACACATTTTTACCCACAAAATATTGTTCGGATAATGACTGCAGCGTACTGAATTAATGTTCATCTGCTTCATCATCCTGATGTCTTTCATCATCGTAGCTTCATCCTGATAATGTCCGGTTACCGGATTATGTTCATGAATATTTACGCCGCGAACCATCAGTCGAACTCCGTTTACCAATAATTGTCCGCCTTTTAACTCTACTTTTCTGAAGCCGATTTGTGTCGAAACAGTTTCTACTATATCGCCTTTTTCATTTTTTAAAGTCAAAAGCAATGTGTATAAATTTGGCGTTTCACTGCTCCATAATTTCGGTTTGGATACATTCTGAATAAAATTGATTGTCTGAATTTTAGACACTTCAAAATTGACGTTGATCTCTTTGCTAAATACATTTTTTCCTGAAGCATCTACCAGTTTTGCAACCAGTTTTTGATTGTTAACAGCCGTTGAAGTCAGGTTTTTTAAACTTACTTCTACATTTAAACTTCCGTTTTTGTATTTCGCATCTAAATCTGGTTTGGCAAAAAAATCTGAAATACGAACATTATCTGTACTGTACAAATACACATTTCTGTCGATTCCGGAAAGTCTCCAGAAATCCTGATCTTCCAAATAAGAACCATCGCTCCATCTGTATACTTCTATTGCCAAATCATTTTTTCCGGGTTTTAAATATTTAGAAATATCAAATTCTGCAGGACTTTTGGTGTTTTCGGTATAGCCTGCTTTTTCACCATTTACCCAAATATACATAGCAGATGTTCCTGCTTCAAAATGAAGAAAAACATGTCGGTTTTTCCAGTTTTCAGGAAGTACAAAATCTTTTTTATAAGAGCCTACAGGATTATCCCAATGATTGATAAAAGGCGGATTTCTTTCGAAAGGATAGGTAATATTGGTATAAATTGGTATACCGTAACCATTCAGTTCCCAATTGGATGGCACCTGAAGTTCCTTCCAGTTTAAAGTACTAAAATCCGTTTTATAAAAATCCTTTGGGCGCTGATCTGGTGTTGGCGACCAGGAAAATTTCCATTTACCGTTTAGAGAAAAATACCAAGGCGAGTTTTCATATTTATCACTTATAGCCGAAGTTTCATCTGCATAAGGAAGAAAAGCCGCGCGGGCCGGCTCTCTGTTAATTTGAAATACAAGAGGATTTTCCCAATCGTTACGCTCTTTTTCCTGAGCCGAAACAGCAGTTCCGCCAAGTATCAGCAGGCATAATAAAAGTATTTTGGTTTTGGTTTTATGCATTATTTTGGTTTTAGATAGCTGGCAATTATTTTTCTAACACATAGAAACATAGTTTTTCTTTGTCTCAAAAGACGTTTCACTTATTACAAAAACACATAGCTATGTATGAGAAACTAGTTTCTTTTAATAAATCTTTTTTATGTTCAAAAGAAAATCTATGTTCCTATGTGTTTATATAAACTTTTTAAAACTTCAACTTCTCAGGTAAATATTTAGCCACTAATTCTTTATAATAAGGAAGCAATGCTTTTACATCTGGCTTAACGGGAGCTTTGGTATATAAATCGTACGGATTGAACTTTCTTACCCAGTCAAACATTTCGATATCTTTTTCATTCATTAAATGGGAATACGCATTTTCTTTATGCTGCGAATAGAATGAATGATAACGAATCATGTATAAAGCCGGATCCGGAAGATAATCTTTCATAATCTGATACAGATATTCGTCATGTCCCCAGCTCATTTTTACATTATCCAGTCCGCAGTTTTCTGTGTAAACACCAAATTTTGTATTGAATCTTTCGTCTGTATAATCTGGATTTTCTTTGAAAAACTCTGGGTAAACAATCTTATCTGAATAGGCACATCCAACTGGAAATGTATCGCCGACAACTGCCCACTGCGGTTCTCCGAACAAACATAAAATTTTACCCAAATCATGAATAAAACCCGTAAGGACAAACCAATCTGGGTGACCGTCTGCTCTAATAGCTTCAGAAGTTTGTAAAAGGTGCTGTGTTTGGTCTAAGTCAATATCTGGGTCGCTGTCGTCTACAAGTGTGTTTAAAAAATCAACAGCCTCCCAAATTGACATTTCCTTTTTATTGAATTGTAAAAACTCCTGTTCTTTGCTGCACACAAAATCATAAGTTTGATATGTATGGTTTATTCTGTAAAATTCCTTAACCGTTTCTACTCTTTCCGAATCGACATAATTCCTGAATTCTTCTTTTGTTTTTTCCGGTGTACTTTCAGAAGGATCGGGATATCGCAATAACAAATCATCTTCCCATTCATCTAAATTATTCAACGGATTGTCTGTGTCTATATGCTTTTTCATAATGCTAAAAAGTTATAAGTTATAAGACAAAAATAGAATTACCTATACCGTTCAAAATGGATTAATACATCAAAAACATGGATGATTTTGATTATTGAAGGATTTTTACATATGAATTGATTTAAAAAACCACAAAAGGCTCAGCTTTGTCATTTCGAGAAAAATTAGATTGCAGATAAGCATTGTCGATATCCATTACGTTCCCGTGGTTGAAACCACGGGCTATATTCTTCAAAATATTTATCAAAATAATTCGTGCAATTAGTAGCAAAAGAAAAAATCCTTTTTAATCTGTGTAATCTGTGGCTATATATTTTTTGCCGCAGATTAAAGGGATTATTACGATTTTATTTCATGCTTGAACATAGCATTTCAATATAGCCCGTGGTTGAAACCACGGGAGACATCACGAGGAAAATTAGATTGCAGATATGCATTGTCGATATGCATTACGTTCCCGTGGTTGAAACCACGGGCTATATTCTTCAAAATATTTACCAAAATAATTTGTGGAAATTCGTGTAATTAGTGGCAAAAGAAAAAATCTTTTTTAATCTGTGTAATCTGTGACTATATATTTTTTGCCGCAGATTAAAGGGATTATTATGATTTTATTTCATGCTTGAACATATCATTTCAATATAGCCCACGGGACATCACGAGAAAAATTAAATTACAGATATGTATTACGTTCCCGTGGTTAAAACCACGGGCTATATTCTTCAAAATATTCTCAAAATAATTTATGGAAATTCGTGCAATTCGCAGCGAAAAAAATCCTTTTTAATCTGTGTAATCTGTGGCGATAAAAATTAATTAATAAGCTTACTCGGCGGGAAACCAAACTGTTTTTTAAAACATCGGCTGAAATATAAAGGATCATTAAAGCCTACAAGATTGGTGACTTCAGAAACATTATATTTTTTAGTTTTGAGCAGTTCGGCTGATTTTTTTAAACGAATAGTTCTAATAAATTCATTTGGCGCCAAATCGGTCAATTCCTTAATTTTTCGATATAATTTAGAAGAGCTCACGCCCAATTTATCGCATAAAAATTCTGTAGAAAGATCTACTTCACTTAAATTATCATTGATTAGATTCGTTACTTTTTCCATAAATTCTTCATCAATTGGAGAATGTGTCAGCATACTTATTTTACCTTCAACTTCGCCGGAGAATTTTTGTTTGAGCTCTAATCTTGATTTGATCATATTTTCAATAACCGTTTTAAGCAATAAAGGCTCAAAAGGTTTCACCAAATAACCATCGGCTCCCATATCGTAACCTTTTACTTTATCCATATTTTCAGAAAGTGCAGTAAGCATCACCACCGGAATATGACTGATGAATTCATCATTTTTAAGTTCCCGAACAAATTCTAATCCATCCATAACAGGCATCATGACATCGGTAACGCACAAAATTGGTTTAACTTGTCGGCAGATTTTTAAACCTTCTAATCCATTTTCTGCGTCATAAACTTTGTAATAATCAGACAAATAATCAACCAGATATTTTCTAAGTTCACTGTTATCTTCAATTACCAATATTTTTTCTTTTAAATCGGTATTTTGAATGATTTTCTTAGCTGCTTTTTCTGGAATCAGCATACTTAGATTATCATTTTTAAGGGCGTATTCAAACACCTCTTTATGCTCATAAGAATCACGATCAATTGGAATTTCAACTCTAAAAGTACTCCCTTTTCCTTGTGTACTTTCTACCGAAATAATTCCTTTGTGAATGGCTACTAAAGATTTTACCAATGACAAACCAATACCCGATCCGGTATTATTGTCCTTACTGTTTGTTGCCTGATAAAATCGTTTGAAAATTTTCTCCTGACTTTTTAACGGAATCCCAATTCCATCATCAGTTACTTCGATCACTAAAATATCTTCAACCGTATCTTTCAGCCTGATATACAAGTCGACATTTCCATTTTTATTGGTAAACTTTAAAGCATTCGATAATAAATTGTACAGAATTTTATCGTACTTATCATTATCCAGCCAGCCGTTTATTTCATCATCTTCAGTAATAAAATTGAGCTTAATCTTTTTATTATAAGCCATTTCTTTAAAGGAGTCAAAAATATTTTTAGAATAAACCAGAATATCTGTTTTAGTCACTTTCAGTTTTAATTCACCTGACTGCGCTTTTCTAAAATCTAATACTTGATTTACCAGATTCAGTAATCTGCTGGCATTTTGATAAATCAGATTGTATCTGCTTTTTTCATAATCGGTTGCGTTGCTGCTTTCATCTAACAACTGTTTTGCCGGACCTAAAATCAGCGTTAACGGCGTTCTTAATTCATGCGAAATATTCGTGAAGAAACGTAATTTTTCATTGTTTAACTTAATATCATGTTCCCTGTTTACTTTTTCGGTAAGCAGTTCTTGTTTTAAACGAATACGGTTTTTTATTTCTTTTCTGACAAAATAAAAAATGCCAAATAAAACTGCGAAAAACAGTAAAAAAGAAGTTGGCGTCAGCCAGAAAGGCGGCAGGATTTTTATTTTGTACGAAACCGTTTTACTCCAATATCCATCGCTGTTGCTTGATCTTATTTTGAATATATAACTTCCGGGATAAAGGTTCGTGTATTGAACTATTCTAGATGTACTGTTAGCAGTAATCCAATGTTTATCAAAACCTTCGAGCATATATTGAAACTTATTCAGTTTTTCATTTGCAAAAGAGGGAGCCGAAAACTGAATCGAAAAATTACGGTTTTTATATGTAAGTTCTATTTCTTTTCCATAATTCAAATCTTTTGAAAGCGGAATTTCTCCATTGATTTCCATTTCCGGAAATACTTCTTCATTCTGAATTTTAAATTCGGAAATAACAGGTAACGGCGACCATTTATTTCTTTTCATTTCGGGCGGTGAAAAAGAAATAATTCCATTTTTACCTCCAAGAAAAATATTAGAATTATTAAAATAAAAAAAGCCGCTTGAACTAAAAACGTCCAATCTGTTACCACTGTTTACATGATAAATACTAATGTCTTTTAAATTAGATTTAACGAAGGCAATATTATTGTTGTTGATATTCAGCCACAAATTTCCGTTTGCATCTGATAAGATATCAGTAATCCATTTGCCTGAAAGTTCTTTAAGTTTTTTTACAGGTTCAAATTCGTTCTTTTTGGGATTGAACAAACAAAGCCCAAAACGTGTTGAAGCCCATATTTTTCCTTTTACATCTACTAAAACATCACTTACATTTTCATCATGCGGCACTCCTTTTTCTTTGATAAAAAGCGACGAATAGGTTTCTATTTTTCCTGAATTGATGTTGTATTTTACAACTCCGGTTTCAGTAGCAAACCAAACATTATTTTTAACATCCCTTTCTATCGCATTTATCTGAAAACCTGGTAAAAGTTTTCCTTTTGAAGTCTGTACTTGTAACGTTTTGCTATTCAATATTACTGCTCCTTCTCCAAAAGAACCAACAATCATAGCATCGTCTCCAATCTTGGTAAAAGCAAAAACGGGAGATTTTTCAAATCCTGCTTGTATTTCTCTGGAAGAATTTGTGGTGTAATTGTAAACTAAAATATTACCATCCCACAAACCGCAATAAAAAATCTTTCCATCGTCAGAATAAATACTGGCGATATCTTTTCCTGTATTGTGTAAAGGAGTTGAGCCTTTTGTATTCGAAATAAAAAGTCCGTTGTGATAGGTGGCCACAATCACTTTTTCATCATAGGTTTTAGCAAAACCTCTTATACGCGGCGCCTGATTACCTATGGAGCGTGATATATCTTTGTTTAAAGTGAACTGATTTTCATAAGGATCGTATTTATCCAATCCGTCTTCTGTTCCAATCCATAAGACCCCTGAAGCATCAAAATAAAGTGCTGAAATTAAATTATCTACAAGTGAAGTATCATCTGATAAAATAGAATAGTACCATTTGTAATTTCCTTTTTGAATGTCTTCTAATTGATTACAAACCAACAATCCGCCTAAAGTCCCCACCCAATATTTTCCATCGGGAGCGCGGGCAACTGATAAAAAATACGGCCCTAAAGCGCCTCTAACCTGTTTGTTTTCTATATACAAATTGTCAAACTGATCGCTGGCTTTGTCTAATTTATATAAGCCTTCTCGGGTTCCGACAAAAATATCCGATTTGGCGTCTTCGTAAATAAAATTGATGTATGGATTTTTTATGTTTGAATTTGGAACAGAAAGCGCGTAATTGTTAATTCGTACAATTGCTCCTTTTGCATCCATCGTTATTTTTGCAACACCTGATTTCTCATAACTTCCAACCCAGATATTTCCTTTTTTGTCTTCAAAAATTTCTTTTACGTAATCGAAACCTTTAAGCTGAATTTTCTCGAATCGGTTTTCTTTCAAAAAGAATAGATGCACTCCTTTTGTTTTGGTCCCTACCCAGACTCTTTTAAATTTATCTACATAAACAGCCCTAACTTCATCGTCAGGGAGGCTGTTTGGATCTTCTTTTTTATTATAAAAAGTAGTAAAAACATGCGTATCCATTTTAAAAAGTGTCAATCCTTTTCGGGTGCCAATCCACAAGTGATTTGATTCTTCATCCAGCTCTAAAGCTGTAATATCGTCATTGTACAATTTATTTTTCCCCGGGGTAGAACTCATGTAGTTTTTGAACTGATAACCGTCGAAACGATTTAATCCTGAAAATGTTCCAAACCACATGAAACCTTTTTTATCCTGCACAATATGTCGTACTGAATTATGAGACAATCCGTTATTGTCATTGTAATGCGCAAATTTTATATTCTGTGAATAAGAATGATAAAAAATGGCAAAAAACAAGAATAATATAAAGGACTTTTGTCTCATGAAAATAAATTATAAATGCAATTTAATCTTTTTGATTTAATAAATATCAAAATTATTTAACGGATAAATTATCAATTTTGTTATTTTTCAAATCAATTTTAAAATGATCGGAAGGCTCGCCATTCATGGTTTTCAAAAATATTTGTGTCCATAAAATCAATTTTGGGTCATTTGATTTTTTTAACTGCCTGCAAACCAATTCATATTGTTTTAATCTCTTGTTCCCAATTTCTGAAATCGCCAGTTCATCGGCATTTTTTAAGCGATAAAAATCGAAAATCATATCAAAACCAGTCCATGATTCAAAATCGGAAATTGCTAGAGAATTTGATTGCAGCTCTTTATCAATTTCTGATGCATTTTTATTGATTTCTAATAAATCTTTACCTGAAAGGTTTACAATTGATTTTAAAAATTCGGCTGGAAAATCTTCGGGCAAGAACCTTAATCGCACCAATTCTTTTAAATGCCAGGTGGTAAATTCTTTATAATCTTTGGCTTTTAGGATTTCTTTATTCCAAGTATGATTGCTTTTATTATTTTGCAAATGGGCATATTCTTCTTCATAAAAAGGAAATAAGCTATTGAATTTATTGACTTTACCAATTACAACAGTTTCAACTTCAAGTTCAGAGGCAGAATGAATGGTCAATATTTTATACGCCGGCATATAAGCCGCAAGCGAAGGTGTTTGAATATTAAACAATGTATTTCCTTTAGCGGAAGTTCTTATGCCTGTATCGTTGATATGCATATGTCCTCCAAAATGAATCTGAATTCCGGCATCTGCAAATTGCTGCGCTACTTCTTCATCAGGAACTCTTTGCAATTGCATTTTGTCAGCACCAAAAAGCTGTTTTAATTCCGGCGATGCATTGTCATTAAATTCAACCATCGGATAATGACTAAAAGCGATCAGTATTTTCCCTTTTTGTTTCGCTTCCGCGGAAACTTTTTTGACCCAGTTTATTAGATGGCTTTTATAAATTAGAACGTTATTGTAACCTGTATTGGCTCCTGAAAAATCATGCGGATCATCTGGTTTTCCTGATAATTTCTCGTTCGGAACATAAGCATTGGCATCTATGGCTAAAAACCAGATTCCTTTAATTGGTTCAACTAAATAACTCGCATCTGGCAGAAACAAATTGGTATTTTTAATTGCATACGTTCTTTTTTCTAAAACAGATTCTTTTTGAGCTTCTTCAAAATTATAATGCTCATACGTGTAGTTAGAAAAAGGTGTTTCCCAATACAAATCGGTCTTTTTTGGAAAAAAACCAAAATCTCTCATTTCACGAATGATTTCTTTGTAACCCCAGTTTTTTATATCGGCTGTAATGACTGGTTCCAGTTCACTTTTACTTTTGTTGAACCTATTTACTGAACTGCTGATAATTTGCTCTTTTCCGTCTTTGCCTAAAAAATCAGTTTTTGCTGCATCTTGCGAAAATGGTCTTACAACGTCATGATTTCCTGTCGTTACAAAAAAAGAAAGACCGTATTTTTGGGAATATTCGTTGAGTATTTTTCTCAATCCGCGTACGTGAACGGGTTGTCCGTCGTCACTAAAATCACCCGGAAGTACAACTTGTTTAATGTCTCTTTTTACAATATCATTTAAAGCTTCTAAAAAAGCAAAATAATTTTCATTGAAAATTCTGGTCGAATGCAGCTGGGAGTTCATTGTCCTGATATTGGCATATTCACCCGTAACCGGATTTTTGATTCCCTGGTAATTGTTGTCTTCAAATTTGGCAAAAATATCTTGTAAATGAACATCGGCTATAAAAGCAATTTGAATCTTTTTTTCATGAGAATGCTGTTCTGTTTTACAGGAAACCAGAACCAGAAGAATCAATGAACAAAAGATATTTTTGAATGACATTTTTATTATTTTGATATTATATAATATAGACCTGACAGGTTTTTAAAACCAGTCAGGTCTGCTTTGCGTCTCATTAGAATCTAAAATTAATAATCGTTTATTTTATTAATCCACTACTTTCACTAAGGTAAAATTTATTCCTAACGGATTCTTTATTATTTTACAGATTAAAGGAAACTCAGGATTTTTTACAATCCACATTTCGGTTTCGTCAATCTGTGCGCTTACGTGCAGCGCATCGATTAATTTTCCGTCAATAGAAACACCGTTTTTATCTTCGTTTTTGTCCAGAACATAAGTTGTATTGTTATAAACAAAAGAATTGTTTTTTAATAAATCCTGATAAGCTGATCGTGAAATCATAAAAAAGGTTTCTGTTGGTTTTAAGTTTAAAATCGGAGCATATTCTCCTTGATTAAAACTTAGAGTATTTCCGTTTTTTACTGCTTCGGGAAGCATCACAATTTTGCATTTTACGCCTCTTGTTTCCAATTTGAATGCCAACGCATTGTCAGCTGTTTCAGCCGTAAGCTGTAAGGTTCTGGTTTGTCCATGAAGCTTGCAGATATAATGGAACTCTGTGTTATTTTTTATTGTCGGAATGTAGTTCTGAGATCTTCCTGTTTGATAAAATGCAAAAAACAGAAATGCTAAAATTATATTTTTCATCTTGTTTATCATTTTTATTTCTTTGGAGGAAAAATTGTTGTTCCCCATGCCGAAGGTTTCGAATCCATTTCAAGAATCAATTCTCCTCCATTATTAATATCATCGTGTGTAATCCATGCTTTGTTATAAGGTTTCCCATTTAAAAAAGCCGCTTTTATGTATTTGTTTTTATCACTCATTTTTTTTGCTGCCATTTTAAACTTTTTACCATTTTCTAATTGCATTATCGTTTCTTTTATCAAAGGTGTATTGATCAAATAATAAGGCTGTCCGGCATTTGGATACAGTCCCATCATGTGAAAAGCCAGCCAAGAAGACATTGCACCCGAATCGTCGTTGCCCGGAAGTCCTTCTCTCGAAGTATTGAAATTATTTTTGATAATGGTTCTGATTCTATCGCTGCTTAAATAGGGTTTTCCGATCCAGTGATACAAACATGGCGTTAAAAACGAAGGTTCATTGGCAACATTATACAAATCTGAATTAAAGAAAGTATTCAATCTGTTTTCAAAAGCTTTTTCACCTCCAGATTTACGAATCAGTTCTGGAACATCGTGTGGAATGCTCAATGAATATTCCCATGAATTTCCTTCGTAAAAGAAAACGCACCAATGGCAGACATACCAAGGCGATTCGATAATTACTGGTGTATATTTAAAAGTAGGTTTCTGGATTTTTGATTCTCCAAAAACAACATCATCAAGCCAGTTCCCAGCTGCATCTTTCGGCATAATAAATCCTTTTGCTCCGTTATTTTCATAATCAGAACGCCATAAATTCTGCCAGCTGTCGGCTTGTTTGATGTATTGATTGTATAAATCCGTTTTACCTAATCCTTTGGCTACAACTGCAATATTATAGTCGTTGTATGCATAATCGATTGTTCTGTTTCCTGCGCGGTCTGTACCGTAAGGAACGTATCCTAATTTCAGGTAATCTATCAATCCGCCTCTTCCTTCTTTTTCTTCATTTCCTCCCGGCGGAACTGTGGCGTCTTTCAACATAGCCTGCAGCGCGAGTTCGTAATCAATTCCTTTTAAGTTTTTTACAAATGCATCTGCCAAAACAACCTCAGCGTTAGAACCGCCCTGAGTTCTTCCGTTGTCATTTCCGCTTCTTCCTTCGGGTAAATAACCTTCGCGTTTGTAAATGTTCAACATGGCGTTTATGATATCGACTTTACGTTTAGAATCTATTAGCGTAATTAATGGACTTGATGTTCTAAAAGTGTCCCAAATCGTATAAAAATCGTCATAATACGGCTCATCACTTGTCCATAACGGATTTTCTCCTGTGCGGTCAACAGGCATAATCATGGTATGATATAAACCTGTGTAGAACATTTTTTTATATTCTTCTGAAGTATCTTCAGATAATTTAATTCGGCTTAATAACGCTTCCCATTTATTTTCTAAAGTGGATAAAACAGTATTAAAATCCCAATGCGGAATTTCAACTTCGATGTTATTTTTTGCTTTTAATTCGCTTAAAAATGAGATTCCGATTTTGACATTCAGTTCTTCTTTTCCTGTGTTTCCAAAAGAAAGTAAAGCTGCTGTTTTTTTTCCTGAATCAAACTGCGCTTTTTGATTGTTATAAAACTTTCCGTCTTTAAAGGTTACATATTTTGCAATAGGCTGATCGAAAACTGCCCAGAAATAAACAGTATAAGCACGTCCGTTATTCCAGCCTCCTCTTATTCTGCTATATCCTCTAACTTCGGTATCTGAAACAATTTCAATCTGCGAACCTACAAATTGCTGTGCTTCTCTGGCATCAGGAATCTTTTCTTCTCCCAGAAAAAATCCCGGGTCAATTTTCAATTCTTTTGATGTATTTTTTGGGTAAGTTATGCGGTAAAAAGATACTTTTTCGCCCGTAGTTATTTCAGTTTTGATTTGATTTTCTTTGAAAACAGTTTCATAATACCCCAGTTTTACATTTTCTTCGGCTCTGAAAGAAGTCTGATCGAGTTTATCTAAAGCACCGGAAAATGGCATTATCTGAATGTTTCCGTATTTAGGGCCTCCGCCTGTTCCGCTTACATGTACCTGACTGAAACCTGTGACTTCTTTTGGTATTGGAAGCCAGCCGCTGTTTGGGCTAGAAGTACAATCCGGACTTGGTTTTACCATTCCGTAAGGACAAGATGGCCCGATAAAAACCCTGCCCACTCCTTCTGATCCAATCATCGGGTCTACATATTGATGCACCGTTTGCTGGGCATTAATGATTATGGTAAACAAAAATGATATTCCTAAAAGTATATTTTTACTGGATATTTTCATTACTTATTTTATTTCTTTAAGAATTAAAAACTCTTTTTTTTAGCCACAGATTTTACTAATTATTCGGATTATTTTTAAAATCATTATAATCCTTGAAATTCTATCTAAACTCTTTGCGAAAGGAACGCGGATGATACGGATTTACAAAAGTAAAAACGCGGATGAAAACGGATTTTTAAAAATAATAGATGAAAAATCCGTTTAATCAGTGTTTTCGCGATAGCGAATCCGTTTAATCCGCGTTCCTCTATAGACAATTTAAGTTAGTAACTATTTACTTCGTCCGTTCGCTCGGGTGTCAAAGTCACAAACCCACTTTCTTGAAATCTGTGGCTAAAAAACTTATTACGAGCATTTAATTTGACATTTCTAAAATTAATTCACCTCCATTGGTAATCTCCTTATGCGAAAGAGTAAAATCTTTTACAGTTTTATTGTTGTATTTGATGTCTTTTATATACACATTTTCAAGATTGTTATTATTTGCTTTTATCACAAATGTTTTTCCTGTATAGTATTTCGGATTTAAGTCTATTGTTATTTTATTAAATATAGGACTTCCTATTTGATAAATGGCATCTTTATCTGTTCCTCCATTCATTTGAAACAAACCTAATTTAAGCAATACATTCAAACTTCCCATTAATCCCTGATCTTCGTCTCCGTTATAACCTGTTGCAGGAGATAATCCGCTGAAAGTTTCTTTTACTACGTTTCTTGTCCAATATTGTGTTAAATCCGGTCTTCCTAAAACGGTAAAAATATTGGAGGTCTGCATAGAAGGCTGATTTCCAAAATTTACGGGAATTCTGCTAAACTCCGGATGCAATTCTGCATCGTGCGATGTACCGGAAGTATATTTTTGTTTTTTAGCTATTTCAAATTGAGCATTCAATTTTGCAACAGCTTTTTCTTTTCCTCCCATCAAAACGGCTAAACCTTCAATATCGTGCGGCACAAACCATGTTGATTGTGCTCCATTCGACTCTATAAATCCATTTTCATATTGATACGGATCATAATTTTCACGCCATTTTCCTTCAACGTTTTTTGGACACATCCAGCCTATTTTTTCATCAAAAATATTCTCATAATTTTTTGATCTTTTCATTAAATAATTATAATCTCCTTCATGGTTTAGCTTTTTTGCCAATTGCGCCAAAGTCCAATCTTGGTACGCATATTCTAAAGTCTGGCTTGCACCGTCTTCATGGCTTCCAAAATTACCATCGGGAAGCGGGTAAGGCACATATCCTTTTTCTAAATAATATTTTAATCCGCCGCCAATATTGGTATTATGTTCATATCCTGCTTTTTCCATAATACCGCCCGGCATATGATTTTTTTTGAGTGCGATGTAAATTTCCTCTAAATCTTCTGTTACAATTCCTTTTTGAATGGCGCTAACAATAAATGGTGTTGCTGAGGCTCCTGTCATTACATAAGTGTCATTTCCGCCCGAAGGGCCACGCGGAATTATCCCGCCATCTTTATAATACTGCATTAAAGAGTACACAAATTCTTCCATAATTTCAGGATATACTAATCCCCAAAGATTATTTATTGTCCATTGTGCGCCCCAAAAAGCATCTGAATTATAATGATTGAATTTCGGTTTTCCGTCAGCATTTAAAGGTAAATGTCCCACTCTGAATTTGTAGCCTGTATTATCAGGATAAGCTCCATTTGCATCACTGATCATTTTTCTCCCTTGCAGGGCATGCCAGAGATCCGTGTAAAATCTTCTTTGATCAGTTGCTGTTCCTCCTTCTATTTTTATTCTTCCCAATAAATCACTCCATTCTTTTCTGGAATCTGCAACTGTTTTATTAAAATTCCAATGTGGCAATTCAGTTTCAATATTGTTATTGGCATTTTCAATTGAGGTGTAGGATATTCCAACTTTCATCAATATTTGTTCTTTCGTTTTATTAAAATGAATTAAATAATTTCCTGTCGCATTATCTCTTTCTAAAGAAGTAATAGGCTCATTTGTTTTAATTTTAAAAAATACGGTTAATGGTTTTGGGCGTCTAAAATTGGTACTTAAAACTAATGATCCGGAAAGCTCAAAATCATTGTTTTTTTCTAATTTTCCATTTGTATTTTCGCAAGGTCCTAAAATAGTGTTCAGATTAAAGAGAATTGCTTTTTGTGAGTTTATTGGAAAAGTATATTTATGAAAACCAACTCTTGGTGTGCTGGTTAATTCTGCCGTTATTTGATATCTATCTAATTTTATTGAATGATATCCCGGTGTTATAATTTCGGTTTGATGACTAAATTTGGAATAAAAGTCTTTAAAAATAGTTTGTTTGTTTTCTGCTGAAACTGTTACAGGCATTACTGATACGCCTGACATCTGCCACTCGTGAACATGGCTAAACCCCTTAACTGTATCTGTAGTATATTTATAACCGCCTCCCCAATCGCCGTTAATTTCGGTATCAGGATTTAGGTTTACCATTCCAAACGGACGGCTTGCTGATGAAAAATAAAACCATCTGGAATTTTCTGTATCCAGCAGCGGATAAACCATATCTGATACTTGTTTCTTTTTTAAAGAAACTGCTCTTTGGGTTTTACATGATACTAAAAAAATAAGAGCTAAACTTACTCCAATGCGTCCTATTTTATAGATTTTATTTAGTTCCATTTATTCTGTTTGTATTGTTGGGGCAATATTGGTTTATTTCTAAATCGAAAAATGTAAGGCACAGGATTTACCTGAGAATTATTGGGTTTTAATGTATTCTCAAAACATATATTGAGAGAAAATTACAAAGCTTAATCTTTCATTGATTTCTGTAACGGCATTCGATTAAGCTTTGTGCTTATTCAAAAAATGAAACTAAACTGATTGTCAAGAACATTGAAAAAACCAGTTTTCTTTTAGTAAAAAAAGGAGAAGAATTTTTACTCTCCTCTCCTTTTCAAAATTAAAATTGAATTATAATGTGTACTTAATTAAATTCTTATTTTTAATATCCATCATTTTGGGTCAAAGCAGGATTTAAAACCATAGCGTTAGTTGGGATTGGGAAAACACGATGGCGAACATCTGTATCGGTTTTGTAACCCCATTGTCCTTCATATTTCCCAAAACGTATCATGTCGTTTCTATGCCATGCTTCCCAAGTAAACTCACGGCTTCTTTCTTTATAAAGTTCTTCTAAAGTTACACCGCTCAAAGCTGCAGATGTTGTACGGTTAGAACGAACCATATTTACTAATGCATCTGCACTTTGCCCTAATGTTACACCTCCTCCGCGAAGAATCGATTCTGCTTTCATTAAAAGGACATCTGAGTAACGTAAGAAAGGAACGTCGTTCTTTTGGTTACGATTTGTTGAAGTAGCATCCGGGTAGAATTTAATATTTCTATATCCCATGTTCCAAGCAATCTCATCATTCCCAAGATCAAATAAAGTTACACTTTGACGAAGAACAATGTTTGGCGTTAAGTCTACCTGATAGGTATATGCAGCACCTCCATCAGATCCTGTATAAAACTGATCGTACCCTTTTTTAGTTGTTGTAACCGTTACTGGGGTAACACCATCATTCATGTATTGTGGGCCTGTAAGCCATTGTTTGTTACGTATATCGTTTGCATCATTAAAGTAGGCATAAAATTCCGGAAGGGTGCTTCTAGGTGCGCTTGGCGTATAAGGAAGTCCAAACTTAGCTCTTTCAGAACGAGGCACATCGTAGCGTGCGTGATACATTTGTCCGTTGAAACCCACTGTAACTGCTGCCGGATCGTAAGGCACTGCAAAAATGAATTCTTTCATCAGCGGTCCGTTATTTGGATAAAACATTTGAAGATAAGTTGCTCTTGGTTCAACATTATATAAACCAGAATTAATTACCTGATCGCAAGCTGCAATACAATCGTTATAGCGTTGTACTCCTGTGTATACCTCAGCATTCAAATACAATTTAGCCAGCATTGCATTAGCAGTCTGCTTATTTGGTCTTCCATAAGTTGTAACTCCAGATGCCGCGTTTAAATTAGGAACTGCTTTTTTTAGTTCTTTCTCAATAAAATTGAAAACGTCTTTTCTGGGAGTTTTAGCATGAGATGAAAAATCTCCATATAATGTATCTAATGGTACATCTCCATAACTATCCATTAACATGAAATAAGAAATAGCACGCATTGTTTTTAATTCAGAAATCAAAGTTGCTTTATCTGAACCTTCGGGCATTGTCTGGTTTAAAATTGAAATGGCCTGATTACTTGTTCCGATAACTTTAGACGACCAGTCCCAAAGGCTTCCTATGATACCATTATCTGCATTCCAGTCATGGTAATGCATAGCAATATAATTTCTGTTATCAAACCAGTTACCTCCTCTTGCGGGTAGAATAGCTTCATCTGTAGTTAAAGACTGTGACCACCACCAGGCAAATGAAAATTCACCGCGGAACGCTGAATAAACTGGTCCTGTGGTCTGAATGTACTGCGTTGAGTTTTGGGGAAAAACTTCGGGTGTTAATTGTGTTGTAATAGGCACATCCAGATCATCACAAGACCAGATTAGTCCAGCCATAAGTACTGGAAGCCCTAAATATTTTAATATCTTTTTCATAATTTTTAGCATTTAATTTTTAGAAGGTCACATTTAAACCAAACATATAAGTTCTGGTTTTTGGATAGAAGTTATTTGAATCTACACCTGGAGCTGTTCCTCCTTGTTCAACTTCCGGATCAATTCCTCTGTACTTTGTAATAACAAATACGTTATTTACTGTTTGGTAAATACGCACACTGCTTATATACCTGCCCACTTTACCAAAATTATAGCCTAAAGTCATATTGTCTAATCTTATATAACTTCCGTCTTCTATAAAACGATCTGAATATTTATAAGAGTTTAAATCATTTGGTGACTCGTTTCCTGCATCAACTAAAATGTTATTGGTCATTGCAGTACTAGGTCTGAATAGATCGGCACGTGTTGCATTGAAAATTTTATTACCAAAAACTCCTCTGAAGAAAATACTTAAATCAAATTTTTTATATTGAAAATTATTTGCCCATCCTGCTAATAGTTTTGGCTGTGCACTTCCTGCATAATGATAATCTACTCCAATTAATGGTGTAGTAGTCAAATTGCCATTTTTATCATAATATTGCGAAACTCCGGCAGCATTTTTTCCTGCGTACTTCAATGTAAAGAATTGTCCTAAAGGTTTTCCTTCTTTAAAAATCTGCAATGTGCTTCCTGTTTGTCCGCCTCCGTCTGGCTGTACACGACGAATAGAATCTCCACCAACAAAGAAAGGACTGGTTAACTTAACGATCTCATTCTTGTTGTGCGCCAAATTCAAGTTAGTTGTCCAGCTGAAATTTGCAGTTTTAACCGGAGTTGCACTTAAACTAACCTCAATACCTTTGTTAGACATTGTTCCTCCGTTTGCTACAATTGTTCCTACTGGTACAAGTACCGGATTAACATTATAGTTAAAAATCATGTCTGTTGTTTTTTTATTGTACACATCAACAGAACCTGATATTTTTCCTTTTAAGATTGAGAAGTCAACTCCAATATTTGCAGTAGCTGTTTTTTCCCATTTCAAATCTGGGTTAGCCGCCTGGTTAGGCCCATAAGCTCCAATTTGCTGTCCGTTATAGTAGAAAGTTCCTAAACTCCCGGAAATAAACTGAGCTGTGTAAGCATTAAATCCAGAAGAGTTTCCTGTTACCCCCCAGCTTCCGCGGAATTTCAAATCACTAAAAATGTTTTGATTCTGCATAAAACTTTCTTTGTCTACTCTCCATGCACCTCCTACAGAAGGGAAATATCCCCAGCGATTATTTACTCCAAACATAGACCCGCCATCTTTTCTAAGTGATCCCTGTAAAAGATATCTGTCTTTGTAATTGTAATTTAAACGTCCAAAATAGGATATTAAACGTGTTTTTTGGTATGCTTTACTATCTCCAAAATTTACTACATAACCATTAACCGAAGTGTAATTACTTAAAGCAAGGTTGTTGTATCCTACATTATCTACCGGAAAGTTAGTTGTTGTAGCCTGAAATCCGTCTCCTAATGTATTTTCCTGCCATGAGTAACCCACAACAGCTTTTATTTTATGCTCTCCTATTGATTTATCCCAAGTAAGGAAGCTTTCAATAATATTATTTCTGGTTTCGTAAGAATTTCTCAATGCTGAACCATTTATACCAAAATTAACCAATGTTTTTGTCAAAGGCGGATCTGGGTTGTTGTAAAAGTTGGCACTGTTGTATTGTGAATAATAACTGTCATAAAATTCTCCATGAGCCGACGTTAATCTTTGGTGTGCTAAATTCAAATTATAAGTAAATCCAAACGGAAGTTTTACTTCTGCAGTAAGGTTACCTACAAGGTTTTCTGTTTTAGTTTCATCAGTACCATGTTCAATTAAAGCCACTGGATTAAAATATCCCGGACTGGTAAAGTTTTCAAAAAAACTTCCATCAGCATTTCTTACCGGAGAAACAGGAAGATAGCTTGCTGCCTGCAAAAGAACAGTATTTCTCTGTGGTACATTTTTATATTTTGTACTAGAATTAGTAACGTTTAAACCAAATTTAACCTTATCATCAAAAGCAAATTGTTCCACAGATAAGCGGGCAATGATACGGGAAAAATCACTTTTCAGCATTATACCTTCTTTATTAAGCGAAGTAATACTTGCTGTATAGTTTCCATGATCTCCGCCGCCGCTCATCGATAAGTTATGGCTGCTTGATGCTGCATATCCTGATCTTAAAATTTCTTTTTGCCAGTTTGTATTAGCACCTTTGTCATTTTCCGGAGTAAAGTTCAAATTGTTTTTAGTTGTAAAAGCTCTAAGCTGATCTGCATCCATCATGTCCAGATTATTTGAAACTTCTTCCCAGCCAACATAACCATTGTATGCAATCTGCGTTCTGCCTTTACTTCCTTTTTTTGTCGTTACCATAATAACTCCATTTGCGGCACGGTTACCATAGATTGCCGTTGCAGCAGCATCTTTTAATACATCGATAGTTGCAATATCATCTGGGGCAATTACTGAGATATCAACTCCGGGAATACCGTCTATTACATAAAACGGTCCTTGAGAACTATTTAATGTTGAAGCTCCACGCAAAACCACAGAAGCTGTTTTTGTCGGGTCGCCGCTTGATGAAATATTCAAACCAGAAACTTTACCCTGCAAAAGCTGTCCAACATCACTGATTGCTCCTCTGTTTAAATCTTCAGCTTTAACAGAAGTTACTGCAGTAGTAAGGTTTTTACGAGATCCTTTACCATAACCAACCACTACTACTTGTTCTAAGTTGGTTGTCGTAGGCTGTAACTTAATGGTATAGTTTGTTTTTGAACCATCTAATTTTAGTGGTAAATCATTAAATCCCATAAAAGAAATAATCAGTACAGCATTTTTATTTGAGACTGAAAGTTTAAATTTCCCATCAAAATCTGTTGTTACAGTATTGGTTGTACCTTTTTCAAGCACATTAGCGGCTGGAAGAGGAATACCTTTGTCATCTAAAATTATACCGGACACTTCTGTTTTTTGGGCCCAGGTATTAATTGAGAAGCCAAGAAAGAAGGCTAATAATAAAAGTTTAAGTTTTTCCATTGTTTTTTTGGTTAATTGGTTAAAATAGTATTGACGAAATTAATGCTAAAGAAATGTTAACAAATGGACATGTTATTCAGAAACATGGATAATTTCTTTAAAGTCAATAACGACAAGGCTTCACAAAGTTGTTTTTCTAAAATTCTATAGTTAAAAACTTATTAATTAATCGATTTCGTAAAGATTTCATTTCATATATTCAGTATAGTTTAAGGTAATGGTTAAAAGTTTAAGTTATATTTTGTTTATATATGTATTAGTTATAGTCTCTTTGTATTATTTATTTATTTTCAGACCATTTGATTTCCCAATTTTTAATCAATTCCCTTTCTTTCATTTCATCAAATAGAGTATTATTTACTGTTGCTTTTTTTAATGCTTCTAAAAACATTTTCCATCTTGGCCAGTAAAATCCTTTATACATTCCGCGCCATGATCTTGAAGCGTAATCATTTAAATGACCTTCTCCGCCCCAAAGCGTAATTAATGTTTTGGCATTTTTTACATACAATTTAGATACCTCTGGAGAATTTCCGTATTCAGAGGCTGATTTTACCCAATTATCAAGACTGTTCAAAGGTTGTCCGATCATGATATTATCAATATCTAAAGCTTGTTTCTCTATCTTTTTAAATAGCTGATCTCCTTTTGTAATGTCTTTCTGTTGGTACGCTTTTACGCATTCAATCAAATCTTCATCAATACAAAGCGAATAATAATGTCTTGAAGCATCAATTAAATCGTATTGAATAAAATTCATTTTATCGTACTTTTTAGCTTCTTTGGTTAAAATATCCAAAGCTTCTTTTAGTTTTTTCTTATCTCCGGGATTTCCTTTAAATTCTGTAATTGTCGCCGTTGGACGTTTAAACAACAAATACGCTCCAGCCCTATCATTCCACCAGCGTATTTCCCAATATTTGATAGTATAAACTGATTCTAACAATAATTGCCATGCCTGAAAAACAGAAGCAGGAGTCTTTTTTCCGTATCTCGCATCCAGATATTTATTGAGCCAGTCATTTATAGGCTGTTCTCCTTTACTCCATGCAAGATCATAAATGTATTCATAAACTATAGAGTTGTTATTTAATCCTTCCGGCATAGCACCATAACCAACAAGATTTCCTTTATTTGGATTTTTTAACAAACTCGTTAATTCATTTTTATAGAAATTCAAATCTCCATATACAGGATTTGATCCGCCATAATTATGCACATAACCGTAAGTCCATTGCTTACCGTAAAAGGCTTCCTGATTTTCCCATACTTTATATCTGTCGTTAGCATAATCCTGAACCATCAATCTGTCATTTGGCACTTTACTTAAAAAAGCGCTTGTAGCTTCTTTTGTCCAGAACTCTTTGTTGTCTCCAAAAAGCCATCCCTGCATAACCCAAACTGCACCAGGAGCAGCTTCATTAATAGTTTCATAAATTGCACTTCCGTAATTTGAAAGTTCTTCATATTTATTGTCCTCAGAAACCGGTGGCTCTATTTCATTAAAAGAATCGGCTAAATAAAAATTAGACTTCCCGTACATTTTGGTGTAAATTTCAATAAAGCGTTTTCCTATTTTTTTAAATAAAGGATCTTTAGAATCCAGTAAAAAAGTACTTGCAAAACCACCGCCAGACCATGATTTTAATTCTGTTATTTTAGCTTCCGGGTGTTTTTCGGCAAAAGCTTTAGGCACATAACCACTAAAAGCAGGTACAACAGGATGCATGTCTAATGCTCTCATTCTGTCTAAGATTTTCTTCTGCAGCTCTTCTTTTTTACTAAACCATTCTTGCGGCAATGGCCCTTCAAGACTGTTGATGTTTCCCATACGCTGCCATGGCAAAAAAGCTGGTCCTGCAAAATGCGCTTCTAATTGAGTGCTGGTTAAACCATATTCTTTCCATAATTCCTGCCATGCAGCTTCCTGGCCTTCCATTGCCGTAGGAAGATTGATACCGTGCATTGCCATCCAGTCAATTTCCTGTTCCCAGCGCTTCCAGTCCCACCACGGAGTTGTGTAGCCAAAAGTACAGGCGTTTAAATATTCTCTATATTCAAATGGTGTATTACCTTTTTTTGAATATTTTGGCCATGTCTTAGGTAAACTGACCCTGTTTCCTTCCCAGCTTACTAAAACTGCACCAATATCCCTAAGAAAATTATAAGCTGCATAACAAATTGCTGTATTATTTGATGCTTTGATTTTTACCTGACTGCTTGTCGTTTCAATTTCAAACCAATCTGATTTATTATTCTCTTTGTTTTCAATAATACTTAATTCAAACTCGCTGGCACGATTACCTATAAGCCTTTCTATTACAGCCAATGCATTTTTTGTTTTTTCTTCGTTTTTGCAATATCCTTTAACAGCACAAAAAAATAACAGTATAAAAAATGGCACAGCCTTTTTTAAAGAACTATTCTTTTTAATTTTAAAATTTTCTCTTTTCATATAAACCATATATTTTATTAAATTTTCTTAACTCATTTTATCATAACAAAAACAAGGGAGATTAAAAAGTTAATTAATCTCCCTATCAAACAAAACAAAAATCTATTACTAATAATAACTAACAATCTTATTCAATATAATTCAAGATCAAATAACTGAGTCCTGAACTTAAAATAAAATTATATATAATGCTTTTTATTAAGATGGATTTATTAATCAAAAACATAGACATATTCATTCAAATACGGCTAGGATGTCCCAATACTTTGAGTACCACATCCTAAAAGTAACCTACAGCTTTTGCCAACTATTGAAATTAGAACAATAAAAACAAATATCTTTATACCTTCTTAATAAACAATCGACTATTATGTCTTCAAAGCGTGTTATTTATATTCTTTTGATTTCCTTATTATTTATCTCGTGTAATAGTGATAATGATACTCCCGTTAGTGAAACAGATGTCACCGATTCTGTTTTGATTGAAATAAATAAACTTAGAGCAACGGGATGTAAATGTGGCGCCGATGATATGCCTCCTGTGCCTGCATTGGTAAGTAATCCATTATTGGCAAAAACAGCTGTTAATTATGCTAATGATATGAATACACGCAATTATTTCTCACATATATCCCCCGAAGGGATAAGTCCTATACAAAGGGCCGCTGCTGCTGGTTACACAGGAAAATATGTTGGCGAAGTGATTGCCCGCAATTACAGCACTCCTGCCGAAGTTGTAATAGGCTGGAAAAATAGCGAAGACCATTGCAAAGCAATGATGAGTAGTACTTATGTAGAAATGGGTGCCGGAAAATCAGGAAACATATGGGTGGCAAATTTAGGAAAGTAAACTAATTCTCTTCTCGAAGTTGTTATTTAACTATATAGCAACACATTAACAAACAATTTATCTTCACTACAAATAAGCAAAAAAACAGGCTTATTCTTATTATAATGAGAATAAGCCTGTTTTATCTTTTGCAAATTATATTATTCTCATTTTTTTGTTTTATATATGGTCATTTTTACCATAACTAAAAAATATTTTTGAAGTTTATTGATTTATAATCTATTTTTTATTATTATAATTAAAAAATAAGCTTGTTTTTAATAATTAACAATATAAATGTGCAATTATTAATATCTTAGTAGAACTAATCATTTAACCTTAAAATTAAAATTTTATGAAAAAATCTTTTTTATTTGTAGTATTAAGCCTAATGTTTATGGGCTGCGAAACAAGCGAGGTAAACAATGCCCCAGAAGTTAAAGCGGCATGGTCATCATCAGATCAATATGCTAGTTGGTCAAATGGCGGTTATACCGTTTATAATAACATATGGGGTTTTGGCGCAGGAAGCCAATCCATATGGGCAAATAATTACAGTAATTGGGGTATTTGGGCAAACCATCCAAATACAGCAGGTATTAAGTCATACCCAAATTCAACCAAATATGTAGGCAAAGTGCTAAGTACAATCAATACTCTTAGTACCAGTTTTAATGCAACTACTCCAAGTGGAGGAGCCTGGGTTTCGGCTTATGATCTTTGGGATAGCAATAAAGCTAATGAAATAATGCTGTGGTTAAATTACACAGGAAACTCGGATGGTTCAGGGAATGTAAAACCAATTTCTTATAATTATTCATCAACTGGTGCTTCTGTTCCTGTATACACAAACCAAAACATTGGTGGTCACACCTGGAATGTATTTCGTGGAAATAATGGATCTAATAATGTTTATTCATTTTTACGCACAACAAAAACCAATAGCGGTACAATAGATGCAAAAGCAATCTATAACTGGATAAAAAATAAGGGATGGTTTGGTAACGTTACTGTTGGAGATATACAATATGGATTTGAAATCTCATCTTGTTTTGGTACAAACGGAAATGGGGCAAACTTTACTTGTAATAGTTATTCTGTAACTAATAATTAGTTTATGTAAACTAGCTTATTGTTTAATAATTATTTACATTAATTATTAAACAATAAGTTTTTTAAAGAGGGTATCAAAAAAGGATACCCTCTTTTTATTGGTACAATTTTATTATCGATGAGATTTATCCAAAAATGATATTGCATCTGTCAGATTCTCTCTAATTATAAATGCATTAATAAATTCATGAACTTCAATTTTGGTTTCAACCGGGGTTTCAAAAGAGTTGATATGAAATTCATCATCCTGATCAAGAATATGTATAATTTCTGTATATCCTTTTGAAATTAAACTTCCTTTTAATTTAATTATATTCAACTGTTGCTGACTATCCAACTCCTTACGAATTTTTAATTTTATAGCTTTTTCCATTACAATTATTCTTAAATCAATAAAGATTTAGTACATATCAAATGTAGATATTATTTATTTTTAGTTAAAGATTAGAATACTTGAAGTTTTTAAAAGTAACATTCCCTTCTCCTATAGAGCAAAGTGCTATTCTAAGACCTAGAAATCCGCTTAAAGCATTATGATTATAAGAAGAAACTTCGGTAGAATTTTCAATTTTAATCCATTGCTTGCCATCAAGACTATAAAACATATCTACATTATTGTTTATGTTTTTCAGTCGAAGGTATACATGTCTTTTATGTACATTTTTCTCTGTCTCAAACTGCCATCCTCTAAGGTTTGCCAAGATATTTTCCTTATCTGCCAAAATACCTGAATAATGACTGTTGTCATAAAAAAGCACCAATCCGCCAATGGCATCACCTTCAATTTCCATTTCAACATCGGCCATATAAGAATGACCGGATGGTACACAAACCATAGGAGAACTGCCGCCTACCCCATTGCCTTTACCTTTGATGACAATACTATTATTGGTAATCTTAAAACGTGAATTATCAACTCCTCCAAAAAATTTCCATTGTGGTCGAAGTTCTGTACCTGAAAAGTTATCACTCTGTGAAAAACGTGAAACTACTGTACCTTGCGACCTGCTAATAGGCTTATCTGTCTGTATTTTATCCGGAACTTTATACCAACCGTCCTTTGTCCATTCTACAGGTTGTAAGAGCGTTTGGCGCCCCAAATTGTAATACCCTTTTTCATAAGCATGAAACATCATCCACCATTTGCCATTGTTATCCTCAAAAATAGTACTGTGCCCTTTTGACCACCATCTTTCATCGCTGTTTTGAGTTCTCATTACAGGATTATAGGGCGAATTTTCCCATGGACCAAATGGGGTTTTGGAACGCGCTGAAATCACCATATGGCTCGTAGACGGCCCCGAGGTTCCTCCTTCTGCAACTGTCAAATAATAATATTCTCCTTTTTTAAAAAGTTTTGGTCCCTCCATACAAAAACATTCAATTGACCATTCTCTAGGAATAACCCAGCCATCGTAAGCATGTTTAGCTTCTCCAATTGTTTTAAGTCCATCTTTGGATAAACCAATATAATCGCCATTACTGAAGTACAGGTAACGGTCGCCTTTGTCATCTGTAATATGTCCGGGGTCGATATTACCAATTTTCAGGTCTACAGGATCACTCCAGGGGCCGCTTATTTTATCTGCAGTCACTACAAAATTGGTTTTATTGGCAGGGAAATAAATATAATATTTGCCATTGTATTTTACAAGATCGGGAGCCCATACGTCACCTACATATTTCTGCAATGCACTTGTAACAGGTTCCCAGTTAATTAAATCCTGTGAATGCCATATCGTAAGTCCCGGATAATAATCAAAGGACGAATGTACCATATAGTAATCTTTACCTTCGCGCAGCAAACTCGGGTCAGGATAATCTCCTCCAAAGATTGGGTTTTGGTAGGTTGGTTTATTGTTTATAGCTTCAGGCTGGTTTTGCGCAGTTATCGTAGAAACGAAAAAAAGCATTAGTAAAAATATTTGTATTGTCTTTAGTGTCATTTTTTTTTTAATTATGTAGTGAAATCTAATGTAAAAGTACAATTTAAAATTAACCTTATAGTCTTTTTAACTATAAGTAATGAAATTTCATATACTTTTATATTTGTCTTTATTTTCTCAACCAACAAATATGATAATATTAAAACTTCATATTTTTTTCTCCATAAAACGTTTTAAATCATACAAACAAAAATCTAAGGCGGCATTATGATTATCTATCAAATCGGGTACATCATTTAACTTGAACCATCTTGGAACTGGAACATCAGATGCAAAATTGATTCTGTAATGTTTGCTATCTATTAAAACATAATATCGTAAACGTACTTCAAACATATTATAAGAAATCGAACAATGAATTTGTTTAAAAAGAATAGTAGAATGAATATTTAATTTCTTCAACAAACCGTGTACAATATCATCAGTGTTATTCGTGTTTGTGACTATGCTCGATAAAAGTCCCCAATTTACACGGCCGATTCCTTTGTCTTGTTTTACCAGAAGAACCTTAAAATCCCCTTCATCATAACAAAAGACAACACAATCTACTGAAATCTTATCCATAACCGATTGATTATTTAAACTACTCCTAAGTACAGGTATCATTTTGTTATATTTTTAAAAAAAAAGTCAAACGATTACGAACTTGTTTGATCCACTCACGAGCCATCAATTCATGACCAAATACAGTTGGATGTACACCATTGCAAATCCAATAATCAATTAGGCAAGTTTGTTATTCTTTGTTTTTTTCTCTTTTTCTTTATTTGAAAATGTGCTGAACAAAAAGGTACAGATTATTGGCCCACTCGGTATCATCGTGGCCATTGCTGTCTACGTTCCATATATGCGGTACTCCTTGTTCTTTAAAATGTTGATGCACACGCTGACTAACGCCGAACAGGCCATCTTTACTGCCACAAGCAAGCCATAATACTTTAAGTTTCTTTTTGTCGGCCTCTAAATCGGGTAAAAGTTTAATATCTGAAAGTCCTCCGAACTCATTTGTATTTGGAGCTGAAGAAAATCCACCAACATAGGCGAAAGTATTGATATGAGAAAGTCCAATATTCAGGGATTGACCGCCGCCCATAGACAACCCAGCGAGCGCGCGATGTTTGCGGTCCGTATAAACTGAATAATGAGACTCAGTGAAAGGAATAATGTCGTTGAGCAAATCATTCTCGAAAGATATACCATACCCTTTATATCCATCTTTTCGGTCTTCTTGTTCATCAATTTTAGGATTTTCTACAGTCACCTTTGTATTGCCATTAGGGAAAACTATAATCATTGGTTTGATTTTACCATCGGCCAACAAGTTATCTATGATGTAATCGGCATGAACCCAAAATGGCCATTGACCGTTACCGGAATTAAGTCCGTGTAGTAAATAAATCACCGGGTATTTTTTATCAGAAGAATAGCCGGGAGGAGTATAAACCATCATTTCGCGACGTGTGCCAAGTGTTTTAGAATCATATTGAACAGTCGTAATAATGCCGTGTGAAATATTATCACGTTTGTCTCTAAAACCAACTGGCGGATCATTGAATGCTGGTTTGTCGTCAGGATTTAGTATCTGCGTACTTTGAGCAAAAAAATTAAAGGTGCCTATTATCAAACAGACAAAGGTTAATACGGTTTGTTTTATGCTTATAACTTTCATTTTCTTTTATAATATTGTTCCATAATATACCAGGCTTTCTTTTTTTCACCCTTTTCAGATAACAGTCCTTTTCTGTTATATCCTTTTTGATACACTTGGTTCATTCTTCCCAATGACTTGTAATCAAATAAAAGCCAGGGAGAAATCCCGCATAAGTTTGGAATAGTCTTAAATAATTCTATTTGATCCTTGTAAATCTGTTCCTGATATCCTTCTGTCCAATAAGCTGCTTCATCACTTGGTCCTGCATTATTTCCATAAACAGCTTCACCTCCAAACTCTGAAATAAATACCGGTTTATCAGGATAAGCAAAGTTCCATTTTACCTCTGATGGTTTACCCTGCCACGGATCATACCATCCAATATATTCGTTAATGCAAATCAGATCTGAATATTCATAAAGTGTGTCCCACACCTTAAAGGAGTTATCCTTGTAGGATTGTGTATTGACTACATGGGTAATCAATCGGGTTGAATCTAATGCCTTACATTTTTGAGTTAACGCAATAAGAGCATTATTTCGATTTGGTGTTCCCGGATAGGTTTCATTTGAAAGACTCCAAATTACAACTCCACAATGATTTTTGTCTCTATGAATCATTTCGTTCAGCATAGTTTCCATCTTTATTTGAACAAGACTGTCCGAAAACTGAATATGCTGATAAATGGGAAGTTCGCTCCACACCATTAATCCCATTTTTTCAGCTTCCTTAATTATGTTTTCATTGTGCGGATAATGGGCAAGACGAACAAGGTTACAGCCTAATTCTTTTGCTGCATTCAACACTACTAAGGCATCTTGTTTTGAATAAGCCCGGGTTCCTTTGTATGGATTTTCTTCATGAATATTTACTCCTTTAAAAAAGATTTCTTTTTTATTGAGGAGCACTTTATTTCCTTGTACTTCAATAGATCTAAAGCCAATTGTATCTGTAACAATATCTGTTTCGCTTTCAATTATTACTTTGTAAAGCTTAGGATTTTCGGGAGACCAAAGCTTGAAATTTGAATCAAACTCAACATTGGCATATCCAATATCGTTTGATTCCATTTTATAAGATTTGTTGAGTTCCGGAATCTTTATTGTAAGCTTTTGTTTTTTATTTGTTCCATTTAATTGTATCCATCCCGAAACTTTTTTCAGACTTCCTTTTTTTAATTGAATAGCATAATCTTCGATAAATGTTTTATTTGTTTCAATCAAATTAACATCGCGGGTTATACCGCCATAATTGAACCAATCATAACCTACACCAGGCAAACCATTCTCCAACCGTTTGTTATCTACTTTTACGATTAGAGAATTCACTCCATTTTTTATCTTATTGGTAATTTCGAACTCAAATGGAGTAAAACCGCCTTCGTGACTGCCTATTTTTTCTCCATTAAGATATACAGCAGCTAAATAATTTACTGCGCCAAAATGAAGAAACAATCTTTTCTCATTATTGGGCTTGTAATTAAATACTTTTTTATACCAAACAACTCCTTCAAAATAAGTTAGTTCTCTTAATTGTGAGTTAAAATCACCCGGAACTTTTAAAACTGGCCCGCCATCAAAGGAATACTCTACAAAGTCAGTTTTCTTTTGCGGTTTTTTCTCTAACCAGACTTGTTTCCACTCGCCTATGTTTGTTGGATCAAGAATAACCTGCCAATCGCCGTTTAAACTTAACAAGTTTCGGGACTCAACATTGATTATAGCAGTTTGTGCCTGTAAATAATTCCCGAAAAAAAGGATGATCAGAACAGCCAGTTTCTCTATTTTCAGTACTATTTTCTCATTTCTTTTATACATTTCTTTTTGGTTATTTCTATTAATTTCATCATTTTGATGCAGGCGAAGTTTGGTAAACCGAAAAACAAACCTGCAAAAAGAAAGGACAACGTTTGTCCAACTACTAAAATACTAAATTCTAATCGCTGACTTCATTCTTTATTTAACCTGTTGAGCATAACTTAATTATTTTATCACACCAACAAATCCTCCCCTTGAAAGGCACTCTACTTTCACTGTACTTCCTTTTTTGATTTTTATTATTTCTGAAGAAAAAGATTTGTCATTCTTCCCGTCTTTGATCAAATGCAAATCATGGTTTCCTTTGTCCAGAAAATCAAATTTTATTATTAAAGTCTGAGGCACATCTTTTCCATTTAGTCCGCCTATATACCATTGATTTCCTTTTTTGCGGGCAATAACAACTTTTTCTGCCGGCTCACCGTCGATTAGCTTTGTATCGTCCCACGCAGTTGGAACCTGTTTTAAAAAGTTTTTTGGTTCTTCCGGTAAAGATTTATATGCAGATGGGCTGTCTGCAAAGTGCTGAAATCCTGATTCAAATACAACCGATAAAGCCAGTTCATGAGCATAAGATGTTACATGCGGATGCTGCGAATTTGAAAAGGTAACAGGGGTGTAATCCATCGACCCAACTACGTTACGTGTAAACGGAAGTGTCACGTTATGAGCTGCTGCCTTATCTGTCAATATCTCATTATTGTTATACCATTCTGCACCGTACACAGCCTCTGTTGTCATTAGGTTTGGGTAAGTTCGTACCCAGCCGCGAGGAACCGTTGCACCATGAAAATTCACCATTAAATGATATTTTGCCGCATCTTTTAAAATATCAATATAATATGCCATCATATCTTGCTGATCGCCGGCAAAAAAATCGACTTTGATTCCGTACACGCCTATTTTATTCAACCATGAAAATTCTTTGGCACGTTTTTCTGCTGTAAGTAAGCGGTCATTAGGTGTCGGGTCGAGCCAGCTTGTACCTGAATTGTACCACATTAATGGTTTTATTCCTTTGCTTTTTGCATAATCTACTGCTTTATTTATATCGCCTCCATTGGCCATCACATCCCATTCCCAGTCAATCAAAACATAAGGCCAGTTCATTTCGACAGCTAAATCAACGTACTCAACTACCTTTTGATAATCTTTAGAACCATGATTATTTGCCCAATAAATCCATGAAACTGCACCGGGTTTAATCCAATCCGTATTTGTTAATTTACTTGGTTCGCTAACATCTGTAATCAAAGTTGATTCGACAATATCAGATAATTTTCCAATGATAAGTGTGTGCCATTGAGAATGCCAGGGTAATGTGGTTATAACTCCTTCCCGCTTAAAATTATCACGGGCAGAAGGATATGTAACCTGATATTCGTTAGCCTTTTTTAGATTGCTCAACTTTACCGCACAATTATTTTCTGTTACATCTGCTTCCGAAATTAATGCCCAAACTGGATGATTATTCACTTTGTACAAAGCCGGAAAACCCCATTCCTGTTCTTTATTAGCAGATAACCCTGTTTTGTTTAATGGATAAAATTTTTCATAAGAAAGATCGTAAGGCTGCATCCAGCGAGATGTGTTGTCTGGCAAAACATAGGTTGTAGCTTCACTTATGATATTAATTTTTATGTCTGATTGATTTGGGAAAACATAACGAAAAGCAACACCATCATTATATACCCTAAAAACAATATCTAATGGCTGATGATCGGAATTCTCGAAACTAAATGTTTTTTCGGTACCGAAATTTTCACATTCATGGCGTTTACCACAAATCATTTCATATTTATCGTGAATTGCTACAGGTTTTGATGCCGCAATAAAACGCAGGTTATCTGTAAAATGTTCTTCGGCACGATTAATACCTAGTTTCGAATATGGTAATACTTCTACAAACTTGCTGCCTATTTTATACAATGCCTTATAGAAAAGATGGTGTGCTGCATTTTTTTCAGGCAGATTCAAAACAACTTTAACTTTCCCGTTAGGCGAAACTATTTCCTGTGCATTTATACTAATTGAACTTAAAATAACAAATAGTGCGGCAATACTATGTTTCATTGATATTCTCATATATTAATTATTCTGCTTTTATTAATTAATTCAAGCTGCTAGTTAATAAAGTGTAGTCCCTACGGGACAAAATTTGACATGAATAAATTGAATTCTACCAATATGTAATCTCTCCGAGATATTTTTTTTGTTACTCCGTTAGGAGCTAAATATTGGTAGTGGAATAATAAAATCTACCCGAAAAAATATCCTGTAGGGATTAAACTTTTTTATAGCCAATTTATTTATTGAATTATTAAACTAGCAACTTGTAATTAATTATTCTGTATTGATTTGACAATTATATTTTTTCCTTCTAATCCATTGGAGGTTACTGATAATTTAATTTCACCTGCCTGCTGATTGCTTTTTATTACGACCAAAGCCCTTCCGTGCCATGCTTTACGTGTATTGCCTACATATTGCTCAGTATCTTTTATATCAGCATTATCAACTCCTGCAATAACACCTTGTCCCTCAATTTTAAAGTCAAGACGGTTGGCAGCATTTGGCTGAAATATTCCATCTTTATCTGTTATTTCAATAGTTATGTATGATAAATCCTGACCGTTGGCCAGTATTTCCTTTCTATCGGCTGTAAGTTTTATTTTTGCAGCATCGCCCGCAGTTTGCAAAATGGCAGATTCTACTTCTTTTTCATTCTCTACCCCAACAGCTTTAAGTACACCAGGAGAATATGGAATTGAAAATGCGGCTTTAAATTGTTGTTCGCGAGTGGTTGGCTGTTCTCCAATCAGCTTGTCGTTCAGGTATAATCTTACTTTTGGATATTTGGAATATACCTCAACCTGAACCGTTTTGCCTTCAAAAACAGGCCACGTCCAGCTTTCCCATGTTGGCCAAACTGACCACCATGTTTCTTTTATTTCTAATGGTTCCGGTGCTGGTTCACGAACCGCCATGTAGAGCTTTTCGTTAGTATTATACAGCATGCTTCGGTAATGAGAAATAGGTTTTCTCCAGCCAATCAAATCTATATCACCACAGTAAGCACCATGATAAGGGAAGAAATCATGTTCCCAGTGTTCACCGGGTACATCACCAGAATAATACCAGCGTCCAATTCCTGATTCTCCTAAATAATCCATGGCTGTCCAGACAAAATCACCTATTACGTAATTGTTCTCCTGAACGAGTTTCCAATTATTAAAGGCATCTTTTGGATACGATTCGGTTTGAACTATAATACGAGAAGGCACTCTTTTATGATCTTCCGGAGCCCTATGCAAATTGTAATTATAACCCGCAACATCATGTACTGCCATTAACGGATCAAACACATCCCAATTCTTGTCGTTGTTTACTATTGCAGATGTAACAGGACGGATTTTATCTATTTTCTTTACTGCATCTAAAAGCATTCGGGCTGTTTTTACAGCGTCAGGATCTGACCTCTCCGGTATTTCATTACCAATGCTCCACATGAAAACCGAAGGGTGATTACGATCACGTAATACCATTGCTTCTAAATCGCGCTGCCACCACTGATTGAAATATTTAGAATAATCGTTACTGTTTTTTCCAATTTTCCAGCAGTCAAAAGATTCATCCATTACTAACAAACCTAGTTTATCGCAGGCTTCAAGAAATGCTTCAGAAGGCGGATTATGAGAGGTTCTCACTGCATTGAACCCACCGGCTTTAAGCAGTTCGACTTTGCGTTCTTCGGCACGATCAAAAGCAGCGGCTCCCAAGCAGCCATTATCGTGGTGTACGCAGCCACCGTTTATTTTTACTGTTTTTCCGTTTAGCTGAAATCCATTTTCAGTCGTAAATTTTATAGAGCGAATACCAAAATCTGTCTTTGTGTCGTCAACTACTTTTTTACCTTTTAAAACCTGAATCTGAGCCTGATATAAATAAGGTGTTTCTGGTGTCCAAAGCTTAAGATTAGAGACTTGTATCGTTTGGGTTAATTCCTTCTCACTATGAGCCGGAAGCTCTACTTGTGTCTGGCCGTTTCCTGCATTTTTAGAATTATTTGAAAGAAGTGTCTTTACAACAATGCTTTGTGCAGATTCTGTTTCATTTTTTACCTTGGTTTTCACCAATACAACTGCCTTTTTTGAAGACACTTCGGGAGTTGAAATGTCAACACCCCAATGTGCAACATGTACAGGATCAGTAACGACCATCCAAACATGACGATAAATTCCCGAACCTGAGTACCAGCGGCTGTTCATTTGCTGTGAATTATCGACACGCACTGCAATAATGTTTTCTTTACCAAAGTTCAAATAAGGTGTAAGGTCGTAACTGAATGATGAGTAACCATAAGGATAAACGCCCAACGATTTTCCGTTGATAAAAACTTCTGAATTCATATAAACTCCTTCAAAATAAACAGCTGTTTTTTTTGCTTTCCATTCATCAGGCACCTGAAAGGTTTTTCTATACCAGCCAATTCCTGCCGGAAAATATCCTCCGCCTCCGCCTGTTGTATTTTTAGGATGAATTTTTCCTTCAATACTCCAATCGTGAGGTAAATCGAGTTTACGCCAGCCTGCATCATTGAAGTTATTTGTTTTGGCTTCAGCATCATCTCCTAAAAAGAATTTCCAGTTATAATCAAATAACTGCTTTCTTTCGGTTCCATTTTGTGCATATCCTGAAAAAGCACTTATAAATATAATGAATACTAATAGTATTTGTTTTGTGTAAAATTGTTTTTTATATGAATTTAAACCGTTCATTTATTACTTTATTTCTAGTTATGTCATTCGTTTTGAAAACTTATTGCTTCTCAATATATTCCATGATAAATCCAAAATGATAGGACTTATTACCTGGATTGGTATATTTTTCCATTGTTTTGGCTCCCCACGTATCATCACCGCCAACTCCATGAATATTTAAATCAATATTCAGGTTAATAAAATCACGTTTTGGCAGTTGGCAATCATGCTTTGCACTCTCCAAATCGTCTTCTGTATAAGGCCACGCGCGAAAATTAAGTGACTGCAAACCTGTTATTTTAATGGTTTCCTTATTTTGAGCCTGTAACGAAAACCAGCGAACATCACCGCGATTTGCATTGTCTTGCGGCACCGGATATGGCACCACAAAATTTTCTAATTCTGCCTGATATAAACCAATCAGCGAAGCTGTTTTCCTGTCCGGATAATTTTCATTTGGTCCTCTTCCATACCAATCAATAGTACTATAGTTCTCTGGAATATGAACCCTCATTCCGAATTTAGGAATCAACGGAATAGTATCGTTCTGAGGTGTATATAATGCTTCAACTTGTAATTTTCCTTCGCCGTTTAATTGGTAATTCAGTGTATAATTGGCACCAATGGCTGGCAGGCTCATATCGAACTTAACCGTTGTTAAGTTACTGTCTTTTAAAACACTAACATTTTTAACAATTCTGGTTTCTGCTGCCTTTTTCCATTTGCCCAATTCTTTTACATAACCGCTTTGCTTTTGATTATCGTTTGGCGTTTTCCAGAAATAAGGTTCAAGTCCGCCTATTAGCAACTCTTTTCCATTAGCTTTCCAACTAACCAATGCACCATTTTTTCGGTCAAGGATAAAGGCCATTTTTTCGGTTTTTAGCTCAATTTGTGAAGCCGATTCTGTAACAATTACCTTTTTTTCAGTTGCTGCAATATTGGTCCAGTTGTAAGGTTTGATAACAAACTGTTCGCGGGCAATACAAAAACCTTCTTCTGCCCAAAGGGCTGCAGATTTGAGTTTAGCATAGATATTTAAAGTTATTTCTGATGGAATCGTACCTGTAAGCTGCGGTGAAGGAATTTTTATATCTGAAAATGTCCCCGGCAAAATGTTGTCACCGCTAAATTTACCTTTTTGCAGCGATTTGCCATTGGATATATATTCATATTCAAAATCAAAATTACCAAGCTGCAGAAAATCAAAATGATTTGTAACTCTTAGTGTTACATCCTTATCATCTAAAAGCTGAAATACCACCTGCTGATACACTTTTTGTACTTCGAAATAATGAGGGTGAGGCGTTCTGTCTGATGAAATCAAACCTTTCATTGAAAAAGTTCCATCATTTGGCTGATCTCCAAAATCACCTCCGTAAGCCCAAAATTCATCATCTTTCAATTGATAATCATCCGGGTGTTCGGTGAGTTTTAGAGGAGAGTTATCTTTTTTCTTTGCCAAGCCCTGATCTACCCATTCCCAAATAGCGGCACCGGTAAGGCTTGGGTCATTATAAATTACATCCCAGTATTCCTGAAGATTTCCTCCCGAATTACCCATTACATGCGCATACTCACGCATAAATACCGGCCTGTCTGTTATTTTTTCTCCTAATTTTTTCAGGTCTTCAGGATGCAGATAACCTTCATCGTAAATATCTGATACACTACGATCTGTATCAGAATAGATTGGTCGGCTTGGATCGAGTTTCTTTACAGTATCTGCCATAGCTACAAAATTTTGTCCGCTGCCGCCTTCATTTCCTAATGACCAGAAAGTAACACAAGCGTGGTTTTTATCTCGCTGTACAAGGGCAACAACTCTTTCTACATGCTGTTTTTTCCACATTGGGTTATCGCCCATTTCTTTATTTCCAAGGCCAAAACCATGAGATTCCTGATTTGCTTCATCCATTACATAAAAGCCGTATTTATCACAAAGCTCATAAAACAAAGGATCGTCAGGATAATGACAGGTACGTATCATATTGATATTAGCCTGTTTCATCAGCTCAATATCCCGAATCATGATATTACGACTTACATGCTTACCTGTGCGCGGGTGCTGTTCGTGGCGGTTTATACCTTTGAGTTTAACTGCTTTATTATTGACATAGAATACATCTCCACGAATTTCAATTTTACGAACACCGAAATAACACTCGGCTTTATCTATAATTTCATTTTTATTATTTTTGAGTTTCAGTTTAAGATGATATAAATCCGGCGTTTCGGCAGACCACAACTTAGGATTTTGCATCAATGTGTTTATTTCAATTGACAGCTGTTTTGACTTTTGAACCACAGCTGTTTTCTTAGAAAAAGAGAGATCAATCCATTCACCTTGTGCAGAAAAACCAGAAACCTCAGCATCTATGTACAGTCCTTTACTATCTTGATCTGAACGATTATCAATACTTAAATCGATAGAAATATCAGCATTGTCAAACGAATTGTTTGGCACAGCTTTAACAAAAAAATCGCTGATATACGTTTTTGGACGGGCAATTAAATCTACATCTCTAAAAATACCGCTCAATCGCCACATATCCTGATCTTCCAGATAACTGCCATCGCACCAGCGATATACTTCAACAGCCAGTTTATTTTCTCCTTTATGGATGTATTTTGTGATATCAAATTCTGCCGGAGACATTGAATTTTCGCTGTAACCCACCTTTTGTCCGTTTACCCATATATACATTGCTGAAAGTACTCCGTCAAAATTGATGAATACTTGTTTATTGTTCCAGTTTTCAGGAATAATAAAAGTTGTACTATAACTCCCTACCGGATTTCGCTGCAGAAAACTTGTGAAATATTTTTCAGGTTCGCTTGTCACTTTCGGAAAATCACGCTTAAACGGATAAGTCGAGTTTGTATATATTGGGGTTCCGAATCCTTGGAGTTCCCAGTTTCCCGGAACCAGAATATTGTCCCAATTTTTTGTTGAATAATTCTCTGTGTAAAAATCGGCCGGACGTGATTGCGGATCTGGCGACCACTTAAATTTCCAGATGCCATTAAGCGACTTAATCATCGTATTATTCATTTTCTCTTCAGACAAGAAACCATACGCATGCGGCTTTTCCTTGTTTATGCCATTAATATCCGGATTCTCCCAATCGGGAACATTTTGAGCCTGAAGGATATATATGGAGAAAAATAGAATTCCCAAAAAAAGCTTTTTTACTATAGTAATTGATTTGTTCATATTTGTTGTATTAGCAGTTTTTATTCCGCCTAAGAAATATTTAAGCGATTCAGATACTGCCTTTATTTTATTATTTAAAAGTTAACCAGCCCATGGATCAGTTAAATACTATGCGCTGGTTAACTTTTAAATGGATTTTATCTTGCAATAATAAAAGGAATGCTTTTTTTATAGCTGTTGTTTTTTACAGATAAAAAATACGAACCGGCAGAAAATCCACTCACATCCAGCGTATGTAGCTCTTGCCCGTTATTTACAGTGAAAACTTTTAGTTTCTGTCCTGCAATATTATATACAGCTATTTGGGTTGGTTCTGTAATCGCCGAATCAAATTTTATATTCAATTTATCATTTACCGGATTTGGATAAATCATTACTCCTCCGCTGCCCGGCAGTGTGTTTACTTTATCAACCGACAATGAGGCTGTTTTTATCAAAACAGCTGTAGTTGACAAGGCGGGTACTGTAATAGTAAATGAATTTGAACTAACATTTACAGAACTCTTTTTTAAGGCATTAGTTGTATGAGATACGAAAGTTTCTGTTGCCGGGAGCCCGGAAATCTGTAATGTTTCAAAATTTCCATTTTCAATAGCAAAGTTGTTAAGGTTTACTGTTACAGTGCGTGATGCATTCATATCCTTATTCACAATAATTACAGTCATCGCGTCTGCAGCTTGATTTACTGTAGTGTAAGCCGAAACTGTATTTTCAAGTGAAGAAGTGCTTGAAACACTGTAATCTTTAGCATAACGGCTAAAAAGATGTAAAGTTTCCCACATACCTACAGACCAGTTCCACGGGCTGAACAATTCAACACCATTGTTGGCAAATGTCCCCAAATGTGAGGCATATATAACAGATTCAAGGCTTGGATTACTGCTTGACATTGTGCCCCATTCGCTTACTCCGGTAGTGATACCATGGTTTGCTCCAAAATGTTCCGTCAGCCAGTCCTCAACACGCTTGAAAATGTATTGTTTTGAAAGTGAATTATCCCATCCTCCATTGATTGTTTTAATACCGTTTGAACCCGGATAGTCATAATTTGTATCGTAATAAATTCGGTGTCCCTGCAAAGCAGCGGCATCATCACCATTATACGAAGGGTAGTTATGAATATCTAATACATCTACCAGTTTAATACCGGTTGCTTTATATTCATCTCCCAGACGTTTTATGAAATACTCAATCCAGGAATAATACCTGCCATTGATGTATATACTTTCATTTGACCATTTGTACCATTGCCATTCAGAGGTTGTAACGGGTCCGCAAAGTTTAATACCAGGGTATATCGCTTTTGCTTTCTTGGCTAAATCTATATAACGATCCATAAAAGCAGAAGCCGATAACAGGGTTGGCATAGCCCAGTCGTGCGTTCCGTTCCATATATCTACCTCATTGTCCATATTCCAGTATACAAACTGATCTTTGTTAAAACCTTTACCACCAGCTCCAAACCAATCATTAAGAATTGCCACCGAAGAATCAGCTGGCCATGGCTTACTGAACAACTCTGGGTTTCCATCGACCAAGGCAGTACCCCCGCCGCTTGTATTAGGGGTTCCTCCCCCTGCCAAGTTCTGATTAACGCCAGACCAATACTGTGCCTGATTGTATCCCCAGTCATTGAAATTATTATTCGTATTGGATGCAACTCTTCCCAGCAGCTGAAAAGCAAACATGCCCTGCATACCAGGAAAATTATTACTAACATTCTGTGCAGATGCATCCCAATCAGCAGTATAAACATTATTATACCAGTCAGGATGAACAGCAAGTTTTGCCTGCCAGTTATAGGCTGATGCATTATTACCTCCATTCATACGGGTAAAACGTAAACCTGCATCTTTGTAAAATTGAGCTGGTTTATCTAAAAAATCATTTTTCCCATAAATGTATGGTGATACCTTTTTTTTATTTACAGCAGCATCTACCGTAATCTGAACATTCTGAGCTAAAGTCACAGTACTGGCAAGACCACAAAAGCTTACTACAAAAAAATACTTTTTCAAAAACATAAATTTCATATCCATATCTAATTTTATTTATTTACTATTATAACTTTTTTTAGGCGTGTAGTTTATTATTTGTCCATTTCGTAAATTCGTTCCATCAACTGCCATTTCTGGTTTGCTGTTGCCTCGGCAGAACTATCCTGAAATTCTGCCATATACGCTTCCCATTCGCTTTGTCGCGGCTTTGCTGCCAATTCATTCATCGCCTTGTCGTGGTCAAAATTGAGTATGGTATCCATAATCATAAAAAGTCTTGTTTCAATAAGATAGATTTCCATATCGATAATTCCCACTTCTTTCATTCCTTGGGTTATTTCCGGCCACGCTGCCCCTTTTGCGTGCACTTTTTTATATGCTTCGATTAATGCTGCGTCATTAAGCAATTCCATGGTTTTGCAATAACGTTTAAATGAGATTGGCATTTTTTATAATTTTTAATCTGTTATTAAGTAAAAGTGATTTTGTCATTTGCCGGTAATAGCCTAATTCGTCTATTATTTTTGTTTTATTTTTAATACTATGGCAATGTCGTTCGGGATCATTTTTGGTTTTGTAATTACCAATGAATCTCCCGATTGTTTCCATGAAAGTTTCTCTTTACTTCCAAGGATTTCAATACTTTTAATTTTACCGTTGTATTTATTCTTGCCAAGCAATTTCAAACTAATGTTATCTGAAGGCACTCCTAAAAGGGTCGCATAAAGAATTTTCCCATTTTGATTATAACGAATATCATTAGCCGACAATTTTACTTTTCCTTCATTAAAGCTTTGATCCTGACCAGGTTTTATAGCATCTGAAACAGGGCCTTCTCCATATTGTTTCCACGGACGTGTATCAAAAATGCTTTCTTTATTTACATCCATCCAGGCCGCTATTTTTTCAAGAATTGCAACTTCCTTATCATCAATACTACCGTCTCCCTTAACAGGAATATTTAGCAGTAAGTTTCCATTTTTACTAACAATATCAACCAGCATGTGAATTACTGTAGCGGCAGATTTGTATCCATTGTTATCATAAACTGATTTATTATAATGCCAGTCTCCAATACAAGTACAGGTTTGCCAGGGTAAGTCTTCGATTTTATCCGGAGCTCCTCTCTCTACATCCCATACCATACATTTTTTTTGTTCATCAGTCAGTATTTTTCCAAACAGCACAGCTTCCAGCTTGCCGTTGTGAGCAGCCATATTACGGTTATAGAAATCGGCCGCAATTTTTAATCCCGCATCACTTACAGGATAAAGCGGCAGAGCAGTATCATCAAAATAAAGCAAATCCGGATTGTACTTATTAATAAGATCTATGGTCCTATTATAGAATTTTTCGCAGTATGCCTGCGAAGGTAATGATGCGCCATTGCCCCAATGCCACTGACCCCACAGAGCAAATAAATCTTTATCGCTATTTAAGCTGAGAGGATGATTTTGGGCATAAAGTTCCTGCGGATCAAGCCCTTCCCACCATTTTCCCTTACCATCGGCTTTTGTAAGCTTTCCATCATACGGAATTCCCGCAAATGGTCCGCTGGTATCTGATCTCTGAGCCGTCTCAAACCACGTCCATGCATGTGAAGCGTGTACACTAATACCAAATGGAAGTCCGTATTTTTTTGCTGCTTTTGACCAGCCTGTCATAATATCTTTTTTAGGCCCTACACGTACCGAGTTCCACTCCTGATATTTACTGTCCCACAAATCCAGATTGTCATGATGATTTGCCATGGCAAAGAAATATTGGGCTCCTGCCCTTTTGTAAAGTGCCACCAATTTTTCAGGATCCCAATTTTGGGCTTTCCAATCATTAATAATTTCTTTAAATCCAACTTTAGATGGATGCCCGTAATGTTCTACAAACCATTTGTATTGGTCACCGCCTTCGTTATACATAAATCTCCCAAACCAATCACCTTGCTCAGGCTGGCACTGCGGCCCCCAATGAGCCCAAATACCAAACTTGGCATTACGAAACCACTCCGGAGTTTTATATTGCTGCAATGATTGCCAGGTTGGTGCAAATTTTCCGGCTGTAACGGGTTCGTTACCTTCCCTAACGGGTGATACATAATTTTCCTGAGCCATCAGACAAGATGAAAATAGCATACAGAATACTATAGACAAACTGAGTTTCACTGAAATTTTTACGTTCATTTTTTTGTTTTTAGGATAAATAAATTTTAATGTAAGACCTGCGGAAAAGCTCAACTTTTATTGAATCATCGCAGGCCTTAGTTTTTTTTAACTATTAATGCTAAATCAAGGGTTAAAAACATAGGTATGCAATAGTTGTCTTTTTGTTGCGTACCTACGGCACGCCAACGAATTTCAAACCTAATTGCTACCGATATTTAGTGCCTAAAGGCACATTTTTACTCTTGATTTGCTTTATTAATTGATTTTTACAACTCTGATATTATCAACAGCAGCTCGAAGACCTGTCACAGTTGGTTTAGAACCTGAAACTGCCTGAATGTGAAATTCGCCGGTTCCGGAACTTCCTAATAATTCAGTTAAACTTGATGCCTGAGTTCCGTCTTTTTTGAAGTCTGATAATGGAATAGTAACCGTAACCCATTTTCCTTTAGTAGTGTACGAAACAATTTTGTCATTTACTTTCCAAGGTTCATACTTTCCGTAGAAATCATAATTTCTTGTTATCTGAATTGTAGTTCCATTCCATTCACCAGGAACATTAATTTCGAATTTTACCGCATAATTTGCAACTGGTTCTGTAAGATCCTGCGCTGGAACCCACTGGCCGGAATTGACATTAATACTGCGTTCCCATTCCCACCATGCACCATTATTGGCATTTAGAATACCATTATTAAGGACCGCATAATACCCGTGATTACCCGGAAAATCAACACTGCTGTTACTTGTACCGCAGCCCCAGCTGAAAGTATTTACATTATCAAAATTACATAAAGATTTTGTAGTTACATCGTTGACATTTAATGTTGTAGTAACTGTACCTGAAGCTGTTGTTAAACTTAAAGGTGCACTTGTTGTGGCGTTAGGCATTACAAAACCAATACTCGTTCCATCAACTGCGGGTGTATAATCAGTAATTATTTTTCCTCCAAAATTAATCTCTTTTATGAGGAATAAATTGGTTCCAGATATGGTAACCAGATCTCCTTCAACCGGATTTTCGTTTGAAATATTAATAACTGCGGGTGGTCCGGCAACAATGCTGAAAGCAAAAGTTGTCGTTCCTACTGATGTGGTGTATTGAATAGTATTTAGTTTATTTGCTGGAACAGATGGAAATGGTATTACAGCCGGCACTTGAACAGCTGCATAAGTATTCGAAAACAAACCTGCATTAAATTCTGCAGGTATACCATTAAAAGTGATTCCTGTAGCACTTTTTAAATTTTTACCTGTAATTACAATCCATTGACCAGGAACTATCTTATCAACAAGAGTATCATTTGGCGAAGCGGCATAATTTCTTATCTCTGTAATAACAGGAGCTGTCCCAGATTCACTATCACTATCATTATTACAAGAAGTCATCAAAGTAATAATTAAGATTATGCTGAACGTCGATAATAGACGCATATATTTATAAATTATATTTTTCATCTTGATTCTTTCTATATATTAATAATAAGGAACTGCAGGTTCAGCTAATTTAGGATTAGCAACTACCTCTGAAGCAGGTAATTGTAACCTGAAAGTAGATTGAGTAGCAGGAGAAATATTTCCAACAGGATCGTTGGGAGTGGCTTCTCCATTTGTATAATTAAACAATACTCTTTTTTGTTTATTAAGAATATCTATCGCTTTTACAGGATTGTAGTAAGAGAGTCTTACCAAATCATACCAGAATTGTCCTTCACAGGCAAATTCGATTCTTCTTTCTTTAAAAATAATATCGGCATCAAGAACGGTTACCGGGTCAACATGGGCACGCTTTCTTACCTCATTAAAATAAAATAATGCGCCAGGATCACTTGTAGTGGCATTATTACCCAAAACAGCATCTGCATATATTAAATAAACATCTGCTAATCTTAATATATAATTATGTTCTATCGAACCTAAATATGTCATTGCGGGCGTATTGTTATCGGCTTCGTTTCCTATAATATGTTTTTTCATAGCTGCTGACGTAGCATTATAACCGCCGCCTGCAGCATTTAACTCTGCATAATGATCTCCCGGTAACATAAAAGTTGTTTTTCGTCTTATTGAATCCTGTACGGTATACTGATTATATAAATCATAAGTAGGACCTAACGGAGTCCAGGCTCCCTCTTTTCCCGGATTGATATCATTACTTGGTGAATGTGTCAATAATTGATTCCCTATACCCCATCCAGAAGTGGCTGCCCATTGCAGGGCAAATAATGATTCCTGATTATCATTAAATTTCGTTTTAAAAAGATCTGAATAACTTGGAAGTAAACTTAAACCGCTGTTTTCGACTACATCTTTTGCATATTTTTTGGCAAGGTCTAAATATGCCTGATTACGATTGCCTCCTGATTGTCCTAATCCTGCCATTGTTAAATACACCTTACTTAACATGCTTTTTGCTGACCAGGATGTAACTCTGCCAGGTACATCAGAAGCGGGAAGGTTTTGTGCAGCAAAAGTCAAATCGTTTACTACAAATTTGTAAACATCTTCTACTTTATTTTTATTTACTAATGGAGATTTTATTAACTTGGTGTTATCTTCAATAATAGGCACATCACCCCATAGTATGGCAAGATGGTAATAAGCCACGGCGCGAATAAATCTCGCTTCGGCTATTGCGGCATTTTTATCTGCCTGAGATACGGTTGCCGGGGTGTTTTTATTTATGGCATCTATTGTAACATTACAATGTGCGCCTATAATGTATAATCCTGTCCAGCCTCCTACTAATATGCCGTTAGATCCTGAAAGTGTAAAAGTATTTAACTGTACTGCATCATTATACCACGCAGCCAATAAGTTACCACTCAATATATCGCCAAGCATAAGGTATGGGTTTGTATTCCATTGAAACCATACTTTGCCTCCGTAAAGTGCAGCTGTGGCTAATCTAAGCTCATCTTTTGTTTTGTAAAAATTCTCTGTGCTTATCTCTGATTGAGAAGGTCGATCAAGAAAATCATCCTGGCAGCTTACTATAAAAAATATAGCAAACACCATATAAATCGGTTTTATATTTATTAGTTTCATAATACGTAAGTTTTGTTAGTTTATTTAGTTAAACCCAAGCTAAGTCCTAAAGTGAATACTCTTGGCTGTGGATAAAAACCATTATCAATTCCTGTTTGTAATGGATTCCATGAGCCAACTTCCGGATCTAAACCTTTGTATTTTGTAATAAGAAAGGCATTGGAAACATTAAAGTATACTCTTAAAGAATTTATGTACATCTTTTTAAGTGCATTTTCGGGAACTGTATAACCTAAAGTAATGTTCTTGCATCTAATAAAAGAGCCATCTTCAAGGTATCTGTCAGAGAAACGATTGTTACGATTACTGTCGTTATTTTTAACTCCTACTATTGTAGTATTAGGATTAGTAACGTATACATTATTGACATCATCTGCAGAACCATTAGGATCTATTAAAGCTAATCTTGCGTAATCATTTAATGATTTTAGGTAACCGTATTGTGCTAAAGGATTATCTCCGTTAACCCTCATTCCGTTTAATACTTTGTTACCAGTATTGGCACTAAAGAATATATTTAAATCGAAACCCTGATATTTAAATGTATTACCAAAACCAAACTGAAATTTAGGAATAGAAGAACCTAAAAATGTTTGATCTTTTTCTGTAATAATACCATCTCCATTTAAGTCTTTAAATTTAAGATCTCCATACCATACCCCTCCAGAATTTGATGTAACCGGCAAACGGGTACCATCGGTATTTGTAGGCATACCATGGGTGTGGCCAAGTGCATTGTTATTGCTGAAATCAAAATCTGATGCATTTGCAAATACCCCTTCAACTTTATAGCCGTAAAAATTCCCCATAGATCTTCCAACTACGGTATTAGTAACTACATCACCTCCGTTGTACCCAGGTAATGATGCTCCATCGGTATTTAATTTTAATACTTTGTTCTCATTATGAGACATTGTAAAATCTGTAGTCCAGCTAAAGTTTTTGGTCGATATATTTGTTGTGTTTATTCCAAGATCAATTCCTCTATTTCTAACAGAACCTATATTAACATCTGGGGCATCAATTGCTCCGGGAGAATATCCAACGTTTGTTCCTGAATAAAGCGGCAATGGAATTTTCATTAACAATCCGTCTGTTAAACGATTATAGACATCAATAGAAAAATTAAGTTTCCATCCAAAAAATCTTCCATCAATTCCGGCATTACTATATTCTGTTTTTTCCCATTCAACTAAAGGATTTCCTAAACTAGCTGTCAGCTGTGATATACCAGATAAAGAAGTTGCAACTGAACCTAATGTAGATAAATAAGCATTGTTTCTAATATTTTGATTATTAGTAAAACCGTAACTTACTCTTAACTTTAATTCATTGACAATTTTTGAATTCTTTAAAAAATTCTCATTATTTAATTTCCAGGAAAGTGCCCCTGAATAAGTAGCTACCCAGCGGTTTTCAGGAGAGAACTTTGAAGAACCATCTGCACGAATGTTACCGGTAAACAAGTATTTGTCATTATAAATAAAATTAACACGCCCGAAATAAGATTCCTGTGCGCCATCTCCTTTGGTTCCACTATTGGTAGCAGTACCAATATCACCACTGCTTATGTTCGTAACACTATTTGAAATGAAATTTTTTCTTGTTGCCGAAACATTTTCATACTCAGACCATTGAGCTTCATGTCCTGCCAAAACATTGACATTATATTTGCTTTTAAATACTTTAGCATAGGTTAAAAAACTTCTAAAAGTGGTATAATAGTTTTGATCGTAACCATAAGTAGCTTCATTCTCTAGTCTCTCCGTATTTCCAAATTTATATTTAGGGCTAAATCTGTCTGTCGTGTTATAAGAATAACTTCCTGATATTTCATTTCTAAAAGATAAATCTTTTGTAAATGCTATATCTGCATAGAAATTTGCAAACAACTGATTTCTTCTAAGATCATTTTTATTCATTTGTGCAAGGGCAACTGGGTTAACTAAATTTCTAACCCATCCATTTGTACTCTCTCCTCCGGCATAAGAGCCATCAGGATTTTTTAATGGAATATCCGGGGTTTGTCCCAGTGCTTGTGAAATAACACCTGTATTAGTTGAATTTACATTCTCATTAATACGCGTTAATTGTATACTAGTTCCAATTTTTAACCAGCTGGTTGTCTTGTTATCCAGATTTAACCTTACGGAACCTCTGTCAAATTCAGACCCAAGAGATATCCCTTCCTGATTGAAATAAGAACCAGACAGTAAATACTGTGTTTTATCATTCCCTCCGCTTAAGGTAAGTACATAATTGGTGATTGGGGCAACTCTAAATAATTCATCCTGCCAGTTTGTTCCTTCACCTAAATACTGTGGGTTAGCAAATTCAGGTCTTGTGTCAAAACCCCAGCCAATACCTTGATTTCGATCATTAATAAAAGTGGCATATTCCTGTAAATTCATGGTAGGATACTTCTTCATTAACGATTGAAAACCTGTACTGTAATCAAAGGTTATTTTTGGAGCTCCCTCTTTACCTCTTTTAGTAGTGATGACAATTACACCATTAGTTGCCTGCGAACCATAAATAGCGGTTGCCGATGCATCTTTTAGGACATCGATAGATTCCACATCTGAAGGGTTAATAGTTGCCAGCGGGTTAGTTCCATCTACACCTGCAAAGCCCTGCCCAATAATAACACCATCTATAACATACAACGGTGAATTATTTCCAAAAGAAGATAATCCGCGTATTTGCACGCTGACCCCTCCTCCAGGCTGACCAGATGTTTGCTGTACCACAACACCGGGTACTTTACCTTGCAGCGCCTGATCTATTGTTACAGGCTGCGATCGACGAAGTTCATCTCCTGATATTGATGATATTGCTCCGGTAAGATCTTTTCTTTTTGCCTTACCGTAACCAATTACTACTACTTCTTCTAAAGATCTTACATCTACTTGTAAATGAATAGTTAGTTTGCTTCCGGTTATTTTTACTTTTTGAGTTACATATCCAATGTAACTAATCTCTAGTGTTTCGCCTATTTTTGCGTTAATAGCAAATTGACCATTTTGATCTGCTATTATACTTTTCTTAGATTCTGATGCATAAACATTAGCCCCTAAAACAGGCTGGTTTAATTCATCCAGAACAATACCGGTAATTTTTTCGTCATTATTTTGAGCAGATATTGCTCCAAATGAAAAAAGCATTACCAAAAGGAGATACTTACTAAACAGCTTCTTGTCTTTTACAAAACGCTGAATCACATGTTTTTTGTTCATAATTAATTTTGGTTAGGTTAGTTTAAAGTGGTTTATTTTAAAAACATTTTTATCATGAAATAATCTCAACTTTTTACCTCATGAGTAAATACATTTTTTGTCATATTTGAGAACAAATTAACAATAAAGCAACATTAAACTATGGTTCATTATGTATCAAAAGACTGCCTTAATTGTTGCAATTACTGCAACTATCATAAAAAAATTACAATTTTTATATCATTAAATCATTTAATATTATAATAAATTGCCATTTTAACAACAACTGCTTATTATATCCCAAAACAAGGTGTATGCAGACAAAATCAAAATGTGTTTTGAGTTTACATTTTGATTTTTTTTTAAAACAGGGTGATTTTAAATTTTTGGGAAAGATTTAATGTATTCTAAAAAGGGGTGTTTTGCTGATTTGCAAGTCGATTCCAGCGAAAAAATTCAATTATGATTTAAAGGCAAAAGTGAAAAACTGTATCTTCTATTTACTGAATTTTACTGCAAGGTCTTTTTTTGATCCTGCAGTGTTTGATGCACAAAGAATTAAACCTGCAAGGTTTTGAAAACCTTGCAGGAACTAAAACACTACTTTATAAATCAACAATTATAGATTATTCTTGTGGTTGTTTTTGTAGATACGCAAATACTCCGAAGGTAAGGAACCAAATTCTTCCCGAAAATACTTGGCAAATCTTTTTGGGGAATTAAATCCTACTTCATAGGCTATTTCGGCAATCTGAAGCTGGCTTTTTTCAAGAAGCTGACGTCCGCGTTTCAATCGAATTGTTCGAATAAATTCAGTTGGGCCTTTGCCTGTAATAGCCATTAATTTTTTATATAAATGACCACGGCTTAAACCTAAAGCTGTACTCAGGGTTTCAACAGAAAACTCAATGTTATTTATATTCTCTTCTACAATTCTAATGGCATTTTCTATAAGGGTCTCGTCTAGCGAAGTAATAGTAATTTCTGCCGGTGACACATCTAATTTTTGGCTAAACGAGACATGGCTTTTCTCTGTCCATTCGACAAATTTTTGAATGCGCAGTTTTAACAGGTTAAAATTAAAAGGTTTAGTTATATAATCATCTGCGCCAAGCTCCAGCCCTTCCTCTATATGCTCATCGGCAGTACGGGCTGTTAATAAAATCACCGGAATATGAGACCAATGAATATTCGATTTTACTTTTTTACAAAGTTCTACTCCATTCATAATAGGCATCATGACATCGCTTACAATAATTGTTATATTAAACTTATGCAGCAATTCCATTGCCTCTTGTCCATTATTAGCCGTTATTACAGTATAAACATCTCTAAAATTATCTTGAATAAAGTCACAAAAATCATTGTTGTCATCTACAAATAATATTACTTTTTTACCTGCAGGCCTATTGTCTTGTTCCTCTTCTTCATCTGCAAATTCGTTTGGAATATTTTGGTTTGAATGTTTTTCATCGATATCATCTTCAGCCGTTTTAATTGGAATTTTGAAAGTAAAAATACTCCCTTGCGGTACATTGTCTGTTACGTTTACTGTGCCTCCATGAAGATTGATATATTCGTTTACAATATGTAACCCAATACCTGCTCCTGTTTTTTCCTGTTCTTGCTGCGCCTGATAAAATCGTTCAAAAATATATTGTTTTTCTTCATCACTAATTCCAGATCCGGAGTCAGAAACACTAACGCAAACATTACCATTCTCCTGTTTTATGTGAATCCTAATTGTGCCCCCGTCTAAAGTATATTTGAATGCATTTGAAAGTATATTGATCACTATTTTTTGAATTTTATCCTGATCAAACTGCATTGTTAAACTTTTTACATCACTGAAAAAGAAAAAGTTGATATTACGCTCTTCTGCATAAACACAAAATGATGTATAAATTTCACTAATAAAATTAACAAAGTTACCTGACTTTAAGTTCAATCTTTCTACGCCGACATCCAGTTTATGAAAATCAAGCAGTGAATTTATTAATGACATCAGTTGTTGTGCATTTTTATACATTACACTTAACTTTTTCTTCATACTTTCATTTGCAGCATCATTCAATAATATCTGCAAAGGTATAATAATGAGCGTAAGAGGTGTACGTAAATCGTGACTGATATTGGTAAAGAATTTTAGCTTTATTTCATTGATGTGTATTTCTTTCTCATGATCCATTTGAACACGCTGCTGTTCCATATTTATAAGATGGCGTTCTTTGGTTTTACGCATAAAGAATATCACCGTACCAATAATTAAAATCGCATATATGATAAAAGCCCAAATTGAAAAATAAAAAGGAGGCATTACAGTTATAGATAATTCAGTAGGGACATTATTCCAAACACCATCACTATTACGGGCTTTTATCAAAAGTTTATAATTCCCCGTTGGAAGTGAGGATATAACTATTTTATTTCTTTGAGTTGGCATCCATTGAGTATCAAAACCCTCTATTTGATAAAGATATTTCACTTTATCTGCACTCAATAAATCTCCTGTAGTAAATTGTAAAGAAATAAGTTTATCATCATGATTAAAGGTTAAATGACTGGTTAACTGTATTGTCCGGTCAAGCAATTTTCGTCCGTTATAAAATGAATCTGCCTGAATCGTGTTGTTTCCTACAGTCAGCCCGGTAAAAATTACTTTTGCCGCGGATTGGTCTTTTTCAGACATTTTATTCGGATTCAAAATAGTGTACCCCATTGCATTCCCCAGCAGGATATCTCCATTTTGTAATTTGCAAATTGCATGGCTGTTAAAATAATTATCCATAAGGCCATCCTTAACGGAATAATTTTTACTTGAAAAAGTAAATTCTCCGTTTGGAGCAGCAGTAACTGTCAGTATTGAAAAACCATTACTAGTAGTTATCCAAACATTATTAAGATTATCTTCAATTATGCCTTTAATTGAATTATCACAGAGCCCATTTTCTTTTTTAAGGTAATAAAGCTTGTCTTTTGCCTGATTCCAAATGGTTAGCCCTTCGTTACTGCCTAACCATAAAAGGCCGCGTTTATCTTTATAAATATTTGAAACTTGATTATTTTGGGCAAAAGATTGATTTCCTTTTTTATTCCCCTGATAAAATGTCCTTTTGTAATTTAGAATATCAATGATCCAAATGCCATATACCGTACCCATATACATTTTATCACCACCATCATAAAACATATCCTGAATATAAAATGTATCGTCAAATGGTGTAATCGCAGCACTAAAATTATCAGCGTCAGACTGCAGTACCAAAATTTTACCGCCTAATGATCCTGTCCATATATTTCCATTTCGGTCTTCTTTTAAACTCCAAATATTATTACTGGTTAGTTTACTGTTCTTGGTCGTATATTGGGCTATTTTACCATTTTCATAACAAAACAGTCCTTTTTGATAGGTACCAAACCAAATGCGATTTTTCTTGTCTTCGAGTATAGAAATTATTGCCATGTTTGGAACAGCAAGTTTCCTAATGGTTTCTGATTTTTTTTCTTTTACAAATAACCCATTTCCATCTGTTCCTAACCAAATATTTCCATGATGATCTTCCATAATAGAACTTACATCCGAACATTCAGGGTGCTTGAAATTGATGAAATTCCGGAAACTTTCATGATAAAACGAAAGTCCCTTTTTATTATAACCAACCCAGATGGTTTCATTATTATCTTTGTAAAGACACGACACACTGTTTGAGGCCAAACCTTTTTCTACCCATGGATTGTGTACCACATTTTTAAACAACTCTTGTTCTTTATCGTACACAAACAATCCTTTGTGGTCCGTTCCTATCCAGATTTGTCCAAATTGATTTTCGCTGATACTGTTTATAGCATTGCTTACCGTTTTTAATCCTGAAATTAATTTAAAACTTTTCCATTCTTCAGTTGCGCTTTTTTTATAGAAAACCTGTTCGTTTTTATAAGAATAAAGCCACAAACCTTTTTTACTGTCACTATAAATTGTACCATTGGCATTAGCAACGTCTTGCTTTATAAAATTAGGTAAAGCTGCAAATGTTAAAACTCCTGTCTTTCTATTCAATTTCAAAAAGACACCTGAATCATCAATTGCATAAAAAAACTCACCATTATCAGTAATAGAAATATCTTTATTTAAGGAGATTTTTGATTTGAATACAGCTGTTGTTTTTTTCTTGACATTATGAAAAAAAATTTCCTTTTTATTAAATACCCACAGATTTTTATCTTTATCAACAAAAATTTTAGCGTTATTATCTGACTTTATTCCCAGAGTTAACAACAACTCTTTGGTTCCTGGTAAAAAAGAATCTTTATCTCTTTTGTATACCATATAGGCATATCCTAAATCAATCCATATATTTCCTAAACCATCCTCCTGCAGTCCTAATATATCATCAGTAGGCAAAGTATTAGAGACACCGGGATGCATTTCAAAAACCTTAAACTCATATCCGTCATATCGATTTAACCCAGACTCTGTACCTACCCAGAGAAACCCGTAACTATCCCGTAGAATTGCTCTTACATTATTATTAGAAAGACCTTCACTAGTCTCTAAATGATGAAAAACATAAGACGACTGCGCTATAATACTTTGGAAAGAAAAAATCCAAAATATTACAAAAACATAAGTGTACAGCTTTCTTGTGCTTTTTTTCATTTTAAAGTGGTTAGCGAAATTTTTAGGGTTTAGAAAGATAATTATTTAGGCTGAATTTGACTTACTGCTATTTCAAATTTCTTTTCTTTAAATCTTTGAATTAGCATTACATCAATCTGCACTTTTATTTCCCTTCTAAAACTACAACAGAAAAAGGCGGGATTGTAACTTCTAAAATATCATTCTTTATGGAGAATTTATTAAAAACAGCCGGAGCAATCTTATTTGGATTTTCAAAAGTATTATAATCCTGAATTTTTGAAGAGGACAGTACAGATCCTTTAATGTTTTTGATTCCTAGTTCTTTTAAATCAATTTTAACTTTGTTCTCTTTTTTTAGATCAATATTCACAAGTGAAATATGGGTTAAACCTGTTTTATCCTTTGAAGCCGAAATAGAAACTGCTGGTAATTCTTTATTATCAAAAACATACTTTGGAGATTCAATTTTTAAAGGAATCAGCTGCGCATCCTGATGTACATTGTACATTTTCATGACATGATAAGTAGGCGTAAGTACCATTTTTTCTTTATCAGTCAAAATTACGGCTTGCAAAACGTTTACTATTTGAGCCAAATTTGCTCCTTTTACTCTATCGGCATGATTGTTAAACACATTTAATGTCACACCAGCAATCATAGCATCTCTCATAGTATTTTGCTGATATAATGCGCTTGCCCCTTCTTCAGTATCATACCATCCGCCCCACTCGTCAACTATTAAAGCAACTTTTTTCTCCGGATCGTATTTATCCATGATTGCAGCGTGTTTTTGCACTAATTCTTCCATTTTAACAGCTGCATTCATGGTTTCAAAATACTGGCTTTCATCAAATTTTGTAGATGATCCTTTCTTTTCCCAATTGATAACGGAGTACCAATGTAAAGCAACAGCTTCTACTAATCCTTTAGGAATATCACGCATTAAAACTTCTGTCCAGTGATAATCATCGCCATTTGCACCCGAGGCTATCCTGAATAATTTTTTATCCCCTTTTCCATCTGGCATAAAAGTAGCGTACTGCCTGTATAAATTAGCATAGAATTCTACCGTCATATTTCCACCGCATCCCCACATTTCATTTCCAACTCCCCAAAGAGCAACTTTCCACGGTTTTTCTCTGCCATTTTTCTTTCTTAAATCAGACATTGGAGAACCTGATTCATAATTTACATACTGAACCCACTCTTCTAATTCACGAGGAGATCCACTGCCAACATTTCCTGCCAAATAAGGTTCTGCTCCCAGAACTTCACACATATCTAAAAATTCATTAGTTCCAAAACTATTGTCTTCAACAGTCCCGCCCCACCAGCGATTTACAATACTTGGTCTGTCTTTTTTAGGTCCAATTCCATCTTTCCAATGATAGGTATCAGCAAAACATCCTCCAGGCCAGCGAAGATTAGGAACTTTTAAATCTTGCAATGCTTTAATTATATCATTACGAACACCTTTTGTATTCGAAATAGTACTGTTTTCTCCAACAAAAAGTCCCTCATAAATACATTTTCCTAAATGTTCTGCAAAATGACCATAAATATGTTTATTGATGATGGTTTTATTTTCTGTTTTGACAATTGTTACTTCTGTCACTTTATTTTGCGAAAAAACATTCTGGAAGATAAAAGAAATAAAGATTAATAAAAAGAGTCTTTTCATATCTGAATTATTTGGTTAGTGGTTAGTAAAGTTTAAAAGTAAAATACCATCTTATTAATAAGAAGCTTAATTTTAATTTGCTCCGGCAGTAATAGCATCAATTGTACGCTGATCCAGTACTTTATTACTGCTTCTGTCAATAACACCTCCAATGTCCCAAAAGAAAGGTACAACTCCATTTTTAACTGCTGTTTTAGTAACATAAGTTATCCAGTAATCAACCGCATTTTGATGCGCTGCCATATCTAACGGAACATGGGCGGTCCCGTTTCTTCTGTAAGCTCCGTATTCCCCCAAAAGAACAGGAATCCCTTTATCTACAAACTTTGACTTCAGCTCCTGAAAACTTTTATCCTGTTCATTTTCTTCGCCCCAGATCGCATTGTAACCCGGTTCAATTGTAGAATGATGATTCTTTCCCCAATAAAAAAACATTTTACCCCAGTCTGCATCTGCTTGTAAAAGTGTAAATTGAAAAGGCGTATAATTATGCACCTCAACCATTAAGCGTTTGTCTGTAGTATCAACAGGCAGAGTATTCATTAAGGAATTTGTTTTCCCAATATCAGTTGCAGGGCCTTGAACTACCAAAACACGATACGCATTCTTTCCTCCTGTAGCACGAACGGCATCGACAAAAGTTTGGTGATAAGACGTTAAAACAGCCATCTGTACCGCATCTTCAACATTTGGTTCATTGGCGCTTGCAAATAATAAATGTTCGTCAAAATCTCTTAAGTAACTGGCTATTTGTTCCCAAAATGCTTTTTGTTTTGCATTGTTTTCTTTCTTTTTAGCCTCTGTCACATTGTTTTCAAGCCATCCGCCATCCCAGTGAATGTTAACAAGTACATACATATCGTTATCAACACAATATTGAACCAGCTCCTTAATTCTTTGAAGCCATTCATTATTGATTTTTCCCGTATTTTGGTCTGAATACTGATTCCACGAACAAGGAATCCTTATAGAATTAAAACCGCTTTTTTTTAGAAAATCGATATAAGATTTGGTTATTTTTGGACTTCCCCATGCACTTTCTCCACCTATGGCTTCTAAAGCATTTCCTATATTCCATCCTAATCCCATTTTTGCTGCGATTTCGGGAGCTGTACTTTTCATTTCAGCAGCATCAGCAGGCAGCGGGTTTGTGTTATAATTGGGATATACAATTACATTAGACTTAACTTCTGTTTTAGTAGAAATTTGAACGGTTTCAGCAGATTCTTTTCTTACTGAACTACTGGAGCTGCAGGCAAAAAACATCATTTGAACCAGACTGGCCAGAACGCAGATAACTATTTTATGGTTTTTTATTTTCATCTTTTTTCTCATTTTCTTTTTTAATTTCTCTTTAGAGAAACTGCCTTATTGCTTAACAAGATTTAATAAAAAAACATCATTTTCATTTATGTCAAAGTCTTTGCTGAAACTTCCATTTGAACCAATTGTTATTTTTTGAGTTGCAATTGGTGAACCGTCATTTAATTTTTTAAGTGTTGCTGCCTGTTCTCTGGTTAACTGGTTTGGTTTACCCATAGCCAGATAGTCTGCATAAACATCATTTACTTTGTAACCTACTTTGTATATTTCTAAATTATAATTTCCTTGCGGAAGATTTGTTAATTCTATTTTTACTTTGCCTTTTGGTTTTGACGGCAGATCTTTCAAATAATAGGTTTGATTAAGTTCCTTATCACCAGGATGTGTATTGGTAAAATCCCAAAACAACACTTGAGTGTCTCCGTTTGCTTTTTTACTTGTCCATGACAGCGGGTCTGTATTTTTAAGTTCAGTTTCTCCTAATTTGTTCATTAAATAATAAGAGAAATAAGCCGGCTTTTTAATTCCTTGTGTATTTACCAATCCAAACCCACCATGAAAAGGGGTAAATCTAGGTCCGGATTCTTCAAAAATATCAGTAAAAACCCAATATGACATAGAGTTGGCAGCTGTTCCAATTTGTTTTATTTTTTGAAGAATATAGGCTGCAGAATGATAACTGTCGTGAATTGGATCAGCAGGTGTATAAGATGAACTCCATTCTGTATAATGCAATTCCAGATTTGGTTTGGCAGAATTTGATATTTGTTTACGGGAATTTAATGCATCGCCACTAACACTCCATTCATCTTTACTTAGTACAGTACCCGATGTTCCATATTCATCTAAATAACCTTGCTTAACACCATAACTATGGGTTGAAATAAAGTCTATTGGAACATTATTTTTTTCACAAAACTCAATTGTTTCAGGAACCCAGGCCGCACCAGCGGTAGCAGGCCCTCCTACTTTCAAATCTTTATTTACACTTTTAACGCCTTGTGCAGCATATTTATAAAGCTTAAAATAGTCTTCCTGGGTACCAGTCCAAAAACCGTCTTTTAAATTTGGTTCGTTCCAAACTTCAAAATACCATGTTTTAACTTCATCAAGACCATAACGTTCTGTAAAATGCAAAGTTAAATTGCGAATTAAATCTTGCCATTTATCATAATCTTTTGGAGGCGTTACATTTCCTCTCCACCAAAAGATCGTTTTATCACCGCTTGCAAGTCTTGACGGCATAAAGCCCAGCTCTACAAAAGGTTTCATTTTAATACTTACAAGATAATCAAACAACACATCGACGTATTGATAATTATATATAGCATTTCCTTTGTCATCTTCGCTATAAACAGCCATATCATCTGTTAATAAACCATGCATTCTAATATATTTAAAATCACAATCTTTCTTAACCATGGCTAATTGCTGCTGCCAATCGGCACGCAGTCCTTCATTTGCCCTTCCGGCACCAATACACTCCTTAAACATGGTATTTAATGCTCCTGCTTCATTTTTATAATCTACTTTTATAATTCGGGTATCAGAAATGTTATTTTTAGATTTTGAATTTTGTCCAAACAATAGAGCATTATTGAGGGACAATAGAATAATAAGGAATAAAAAGATTCTTTTCATTTTGTTTTTGGTTTAATTGTTAGTTAGTTTTTTTTAATCGCACAAAAAATACTTATGCGAACAATATTTGTACTTTTTAAAAATTGCTGTGTCTCCAAATCCTTCTAAACGCATTTTTAAACTATCAGCAGCATTTAAAATTATAACAGTATAGGGTATAAAGTGTGTCTTGTTAAAAAATTAAACTAGGGATATGCTATCAGAGTTCCCTAGTTTAAAAGTAAAATTAAATTAACCATCAATTTAAAAATTGACATACCCTATATATACGTGTTCAGTGTATATTAAAGTTCTACTCTGTTTTAGGCAATAAAAAAATGTCACTGCAAATGTCCTTAAAACTTGATTTTATCATAGTGTCCATTTGTATCAAAGAACTAGCTCATTTGTTGCAATTGTCAAATTTAAATCGTTGTATTAACTAAATTATCTGAGTTTATAGTTTAAAAAGTTCTTAGCAACTACGAGCAGAAAATAAGATTAATCAAAATAAAATAGACTTTAAAAATTTTATTTATGAATATTAAAAGAGTTGAAGTTAATGAAAATGAGTTTAGCAATTTTAAAGATTAACACGTTTTTGAAAACTTTTTTTTGCTAAATACAGCCAATCTTTTTGTTTTATTAATTGTGAAGATTGTAAATACATCATTTGTCGTAGATAATGCTTCAAATCTACTATTCTAATTATTGCTGTAAAACTACATTTACAAACTTGTATTCAAAACTATCTAGTATAAAACCAAAACACAATGATGAAAAAACAATTTAAAAGATATGCATTTTTACTGCTAATCGTTTATGGAACCGGTTACGCCCAAACAAAAAAACATCTTGATGGCAGTAAACCAATTGAAGACCGCATTACATTTTTGATGAAAGAAATGACATTAGAAGAAAAAGTTGGACAAATGAACCAATACAACGGTTCATGGGACGTTACCGGGCCAAAACCAGAATCTGGATCTAATGAAGAAAAATACAACAATATAAAAAAAGGATGGGTTGGTTCAATGCTCACCGTTCGAGGCGTTAAAGAAGTTAGGGCAGTACAAAAAATCGCGGTTGAAGAAACCCGTCTTGGGATTCCGTTACTATTTGGTTTTGATGTCATACACGGTTACAAAACCCTCAGCCCTATTCCACTCGCAGAATCTGCAAGCTGGGATTTAGCAGCCATTAAAAATTCAGCTCGTGTGGCTGCCCTTGAAGCTTCAGCTTCTGGATTAAACTGGACTTTTGCACCAAATGTTGATATAGTCAATGATGCACGATGGGGAAGAGTTATGGAAGGTGCTGGTGAAGATCCTTATTTGGGAAGTAAAATTGCCACAACAAGAGTTAAAGGTTTTCAAGGTGAAAATTTCGACAATACCTCCATTATAGCTTGCGCCAAACATTTTGCCGCTTATGGTTTTGTTGAAGCAGGACGAGAATACAACAGCGTTGATATGAGTAATTCAAAGCTTTACAATACTGTGTTACCGCCTTTTAAAGCAACTGTCGATGCAGGAATCCGCACTTTTATGAATTCATTTAATACGCTAAATGGAGTTCCTGCAACCGGAAATGTTTTTTTACAAAGAGATATTTTAAAAGGTGCCTGGGGTTTTAAAGGTTTTGTAGTTTCTGACTGGGCTTCTATTGGAGAAATGATCACTCACGGTTACGCCGCTAATGCCGCCGATGCCGCTAAAAAAGCAGCAATTGCAGGTTCTGATATGGATATGGAATCAAATGTTTATGTGACAGAATTAGTTCAATTAGTAAAAAAAGGGTTGATCAAAGAAAGTGTGATTGATGATGCTGTACGCAGAATTCTTCGCGTAAAATTTGAATTAGGTTTGTTTGACAACCCTTATAAATATTGTGATGAAGCCCGTGAAAAGGCAAACATTGGCAGCAAGGCAAATAATGATGACGTTCTGGACATCGCCAAAAAATCAATCGTTTTATTGAAGAATGATAAAAACCTGCTGCCTTTGAAAAAATCAGGTGCTAAAATTGCTTTAATCGGCGCTTTGGCAAATGATAAAAACAGCCCGTTAGGAAGCTGGAGAATTGCTGCTGATGACAATACCGCAGTATCAGTTTTAGAAGGAATGCAGCAATATAAAGACAACTCATTAGTTTATGAAAAAGGAACAGATGTCGCTGTAAATAAACAAACATTTTTAGACGAAGTAAAACTGAATACCACTGATTTTTCTGGATTTGAAGCTGCAAAAACAGCTGCAAAAAATGCCGATGTTGTCGTAATGGTTTTAGGTGAAATTGGTTATCAAAGCGGTGAAGCACGCAGCCGAACTGAATTAAGTTTGCCTGGAAATCAGCAGCAATTATTGGAGGAAGTTTACAAAGTGAATCCTAATATCGTTTTAGTTTTAAATAACGGACGTCCGTTGAGTATTCCGTGGGCAGCAGAACATATTCCTGCAATTGTCGAAGCATGGCAGTTAGGAACGCAAACCGGAAATGCAGTTGCACAGGTTTTATACGGAGATTATAATCCGAGCGGAAAACTGCCAATATCTTTCCCAAGAAATGTAGGTCAATGCCCAATTTATTACAATTTATACAATACCGGAAGACCTACAGATAAAGATCAAAATGTTTTTTGGTCGCATTATTCAGATGTGGAAAAGACACCTTTATATCCCTTTGGTTATGGATTAAGCTATACTTCTTTCGCTTATAAAAATTTAAAAATTGCAAAACCTTCTTTTCAAAAAGGAGAAAAAATTGAAGTTTCTGTTGACGTTACCAATACTGGAAATTATGACGGAAAAGAAGTCGTTCAATTGTACCTAAATGATCCTGTTGCCAGTATTGTTAGACCAATTAAAGAATTAAAAGGTTTTGAGCTTCTTGAATTAAAAAAAGGAGAAACAAAAACAGTTCATTTTACATTAACTGATAAGGAAATTGGTTTTTATGACAACGATGGTAAATTTTTAGTAGAACCGGGCTTGTTTAATGTTATGGTGGGCTGGAATTCAAATGAAGGACTTACGACTAAATTTGAACTAAAATAATTAGAAAAATCTGTTTTTATCAGCGTTTTCGCTTTAGCGAATCAGTAAAATCAGCGTCTAATTTTGACGCGGATAAAACAGATTTACTTCGTAAAGACGCAGATAAAAACGGATTTAATTAACAATAATTTTATTTTTTAAAAGCTTAAACCAATGCCATTGTCCGAAGCATCTGGATTTATTCTTAAGCAAACAACCTAATAACCTGAGTACGATAATACCTTTTTAAGGTTATTAATCGGCTCAGGTTTTTTTGGTGACAGGCTAAATTTCTATAAAAAAGTAAAGGTTCAATTTAGTTTTATTAATATTGTTTCGTATATGCTTAAAATAAAATCAATTGCAAATTTTATTTTCAATTAAAATTGACCAATAACCACATTAAAAATGCAAATGAAAAATATCCAATATATTCTTGTATGCTTCTTTTTGCTTACAAACTGCCTGTTTTCGCAAGGCAAATTTGACAGCTATCAATTTAGAACCATACAGGAAACTACTTCAAAAAGGGCTGTTTCTTCTATCATTCAGGACAATAACGGTTTTATCTGGATTGGCACAAACGGCGCTGGTTTGTACCGATATGACGGTGTAAATTATTTTGGATATAAATACGATAAAAAACCCGGTTCTGTAAACAGTAACTTTATTTACACCACTTTTATTGATTCTAAAAATAATCTTTGGGTCGGTACAGATGAAGGTTTGTGTTTGTACAACAGAGATTTAGATAATTTCACCAAAATCAATATTGAAGATGTAATACGAAAAGGCTACAGCGAACCTATTACCGTAAAAACAATTATTGAAGACAACAACGGAAATTTATTTTTAGGCGCGTATGGTTTCGGGTTATTCAAATTGAATACCAAGACTTTAAAAGTAACTTTAGTTCAATCAAAAGTATTGGACAAACCTAATTTTCTAATAAAATCTTCGGTAAAAAATAAGCAGGGAACTATTTATTTAGGAACCAGTTACGGCCTTTTAGAAATTGATTTAAACGGAAAAGTAAAACAGGTTTATAAAGATAAATTTAAAAGAGAACCTTTACTGGACGATATAGAAAGTCTTGTTGTAGATCAATTTGGATATATCTGGCTGGGAACGACAGAAAACGGCCTGATAAAAATTAAACCTGAAACCGATAATTATCAATTTGAAAAGTACGCTATTACCAAAAACAAAATCTTATCGATCGTAAAAAGCAGTCTGGATTATATTGTATGCGGTACCGAAAATGACGGATTACTGGTTGTAAATTATAAAGGACAGGTACTTAAAAAATACCTGCACAGTAAATACAACAGTTTCAGTTTACAATCAAATTCTGTATGGTCATTATACGAAGACAAAGAAAAACGACTTTGGTTAGGATATTTCAATAAAGGACTTGGTGTTTTTGATAAACCCAATAACAAATTCAATTCGCTTGAATCACTTGTTAATAATGATAATTCTTTACAAACCAGCTTTGTAACTTCGGTTATAAAAGATAAAAAAGGAAATTTATTAATTAGCAATGAAGGCGGCGGACTTGATATTTATAATCTTACCGATAAAAGTTACATTCACGTTAATCAAAACAATCAAAGCTATTATTCTGGTTTAGATGCGATTGATATTCAAACGATATTTATAGACAGCAAACAAAATATCTGGATAGGAAGCTGGGACCGCGGAATCTATTTTTTAAAAAATGGCACTACCCGATTCGTAAATTATAATACTTCAAATACAGGATTAACATCCAATCGAATTTTTAGCTTTTCGGAAGATTCAAAAGGCCGAATCTGGATTGGAACTTTCATCAAAGGACTTCATTATTTTGACAATAAAACCAACACATTTGTACATTGTGATTTTAAGCCATTTGCCGAAAATGCTTTAGACAATGCTTTTATACGTAAAGTTTTTGTAGACTCAGATAATGTGCTTTGGGTTGGAACAATTTTAGGATTGTATCAGGTAAATTTAAAAGACGAATCGAATTTTAAAGTGACAAAAATGCGCGATGCCATGTTCAGCGGCATTAATAAACACAACAGTATTCAAACTATTTTATCCATTTATGAATCTAACGATAAAACAATTTGGTTAGGAACTGACGGTCAGGGATTATTTAGTTACAATAAAAAAAATAAGACATTTTCTAATTATGATGATTTTCCGGGTTTTAAAGAGAAATCTGTTCGTGCGATAATTTCAGACAATAATGGTTCTTTATGGGTAAGCGGCGGATCTGGTTTAACAAAACTGGATTTTAAAAATAAAAAAAGCACCAACTTCAATAAAGACGATGGTCTTATTGATAACGATTTTAATAATAATGCCGTTTTTAAAGATGGAAATGGAGAACTCTATTTTGGCGGTTATGAAGGCGTAAATTATTTTAATCCTAACGAAATTAAAAAAGCCGAAAAGGCTCCACGATTGTATTTCAGTGATTTTAAATTATTCAATCGATCTGTAAAACCAAATGAAGAAGCTTCGCCGTTGACCAAAGTGATTTCTCAGACCAAAGAAATTACGCTTAACTACACACAATCGGTTTTTACGATTGAATATGTGGGCATTAACTATAATTATTCTAAAAAAAATCAATACGCTTATTATCTCGAAGGTTTTGAAAAAGACTGGAATTATGCCGGAAATAACAGAACGGCAACGTATACAAACCTTGCGCCGGGCAATTATACTTTTAAAGTAAAATCAGCCAATGCAGACGGTTCCTGGAGCGATAACCAATTAGAATTAAAAATAAAAATTCTTCCTCCGTGGTGGAAAACCTTTTGGGCTTATTTAATCTATGCTTCTATTTTAATTTTCCTGATTATATATCTTAATAAGATTTATCAAAATCGATTTAAAGCGAAACAGGCTATCATTTTAGAAAAGGAAAAAACCATTCAGTTAGAAAAATTAAACAATAAAAAATTACAGTTTTTCACCAATATCTCGCATGAGTTCAGAACACCTTTAACGCTGATTATTAATCCGCTGGAAGATATTTTAAAGAGTAAAAAAATATCTCCAGAAATACATAACAAATTAAAAATCGTACACAAAAGTTCTGACAGACTTTCCAGACTGATTAATGAGCTTATGGATTTTAATAAATTAGAGTTCAATAAAATTTCGCTTCAGGCAAAGAAAATTGAAGTCGTAGGGTTTACAGAAGGAATTATTGGCTATTTTAATGAAGAAGCCGCTGCACGAAACATTAAAGTTAATTTTGAATCATCGCAAGATGAACTCGAAGACTGGCTCGATCCTAAAATGCTGGAAAAAATCCTCTTTAATATTATTTCAAATGCATTCAAATTTACGCCGGATAATGGTTCAATAACTATTACTATAGATACATCTGAAACTGATAATGCCTTGATAATTTATGGAGAAAAAGTTCCTTCATTTTCCATAACCATTACAGACACTGGATCAGGAATTCGCAAAAAAGATTTAAACAGAATTTTTGACCGTTTTTATCAGGTTAATAATGTCAATAAAGATTATTACGGCAGCACCGGAATTGGTTTAGAGGTCGTAAAACAATTTATTGAGCTTCATAAAGGAAAAATTGAAGTGGAAAGTGAAGTTGGCGAAGGCACAAAATTTAAAGTAACATTTCCTTTAGGCAACTCTCTTTATAAGAAAAATGAAATCGTTAACGAGGTTTTTAAAATAGAAAAAAACAAAAACCAATTTTTATTTGAGGCAGCTAATAATCACACAGATGAAGATGATTTTACTGTCGAAACCATTGACAAATCTGTAGAAGAAACGGCTAAATCATATACGGTTTTAATTGTAGAAGATAATCCTGAATTAAGAGGTTATTTAAAAGAAGAACTAAGTAAATCATACAAAGTTATTACTGCCGAAAATGGTAAAAAAGGCTACGAACTTGCGGTACAAAAATTACCGGATTTAATCATTACCGATGTTATTATGCCGGTTATGGACGGACTGCAGTTGTGCAAAAACATAAAAGGGGATTTAAAAACAAGTCACATTCCTTTGTTAATGCTGTCGGCAAAAGCAATGGTAAAAGACAGATTAGAAGGTATCGATTCTGGTGCAGATATGTATTTGAGTAAACCATTTGAACTAGATATTTTAAAATCCAGTCTGGCGCAGCTTATTACAAGCAGACAAATTATGTTTAAGAAATTTTACAGCGGAATCACCAAACAAGGAAAAGATAAAACAACATCGCTGGATAATGATTTCATTCAAAAAATCCTGCATTTTATTAATGAAAATATCAGCGAGCCAGAATTGACGGTAGAACTTTTATCTTCAAAAATCTACTTAAGCAGAAGTCAGCTGTATCGAAAAATTAAAACATTGACAGGTGTTTCGGTAAACGAATTTATTCGAAATGTCCGTTTAGAAAAAGCAAAACAATTGATTGAACAAGGCAACAATAATATTAATGAAATAAGCTATAAAGTTGGGTTTACTTCTCCCTCCTATTTTGCTAAATGTTATAAAGTTAAATACGGCCATTTACCTAATCAGGAAAAAAAGACAAAAGAATAAACTATACAAAAACTAATTATTAAAGAGCTTCGGTTTAAAACTGAAGCTCTTTTTTTGTCAGTCAATTTTTTCAAAAACCAAGGCTTTTAACTTCAAACAAAAATCAACATATCAAAAATATTCCTGTTATTTTTTAAACAAACAATATTTTTTAAGTGAAAATTTTAGCAATACCTCAGCACTTGTTTTTCTGCCAAATGCGCTTATTTGGCTTATAATAAGGGTTCAGATTTTTTTTTTGCATCATTTGTTGCACAATATGCAACATCTGTTCTACAATACAACACCTCTACAATTTACTTTCGTTAAGAAATATTTAAGAAAAAAATCTTCTTGCCAAAACTCAAAACAATCAACCAGCAGAAGATCAAAATTTTAAATGTTTTTCTAAAACTTAACGATTAACTAATTATTTCAATTAAACTAACAACCAAATTTTATGCAGAAAAGAACATTAAAAAAACTATTGTGCTTAATAGTATGTATGTGGGGAAATTTTTTCTACGCACAAACTGTTAAAGGTAAAGTAACATCTGGCGGAGCCAACCTTCCGGGTGTTAGTGTAATAGTACAAGGAACAAAAAACGGAACGGTTACCGATTTTGACGGAAGCTTTGTTTTAAACAATGTAGAACCAAAAGCGCTGCTGCTTTTTAGTTATGTAGGATATAAAAATTTGTCAATTCCGGCAGATACAAAAGCAATTATGCAGATCACGATGGTGAACGATCTGGAGAAATTAAATGAAGTAGTCGTTATTGGATACGGAACTTCAAAAAGAAAAGATATTAATGGAGCCGTTTCTTCTATCAAAGCTTCTGAAATTCAGGACAAGCCTTTTGTCTCTATCGATCAGGCGCTTGTGGGTAAAGCTGCGGGGGTAAACGTTACTCAAAATTCTGGAACTCCCGGAGGAGGAATTTCGGTACAGATTAGAGGAATTACTTCTATCAACGGAAATGAACCTTTGTATGTTATTGACGGAACTCCGGTTTTTGCAGATAAAAACAACGAAACCTTTTCATTCAGCGCATTGGGCGGAGGAAACGGGCAAACTAAAAACTCGGCGTTGTCTGGATTGAATATTTCAGATATTGAAACTATTGACATTTTAAAAGATGCATCGGCAACGGCAATTTATGGTGCAAATGGTGCAAACGGTGTGGTTTTGATTACAACCAAAAAAGGAAAAAAAGGAAAATCAAAATTTGCCTACGAAACCTATTTAGGAACTCAGGAAATAACCAATACGGTTGATGTTTTAAACTTACCTCAATATGCAAAATATCAGGCAAAAATTTACAAACTAAATGGCGAACCAGTTCCTTTTCAATATCAAAAACCAGATTTATTAGGAAACGGAACAAACTGGCAGGACGAACTTTTTAGAACGGCTACCATGTACAATCACCAGTTGTCATTTTCGGGAGAAAAAGAAGGAACACGTTTTTATACTTCTTTAAACTATTTTGATCAGGAAGGAATTGTTTTAAATTCAGATTTCAACAGATTATCGATGCGTTTAAATGTTGATTCTAATGTAAAATCATGGTTAAAAATTGGTAACAGCTTATCTGTAAGCAAATCGTCTCAGCAAGTAGTTCGAAACGATGACCGAGGAGGTTTAGTAATGAACGCTTTAAGACAATCTCCAGAATTACCGGTTAGAACTCCGGATGGTTCTTATGCAGGACCAACAACAGGTTTAGGGTCTTCGGCAAATGAGGCAACAAACCCAATTGCTTTGTCTGAATACAATAACTCGACTACAGAAAGATTTAAAATCAACGGTAATTTATTTGCTGATTTTACGCTGATCAAAGGTTTGGTTTTTAGAACGGAGTTAGGATACGATTTAAACTTTTCAAAAAGTGCCACTTTTGCCCCAAAATATACTTTAGGAAATGTGTCTGAACTTTTAAATAAATCATTCAAGCAGCAGGATCAAAGTTATTATTGGAACATCAAAAATTATTTAACGTATAATAAAACCATAAACGACAAACATAATTTTACTTTCTTATTAGGTCAGGAAGCGCAGGAAAGCCGATATGAATACATCAGCGGTTACAGAACCGGAGAGTTTTTAAACAAAGATTTTACGAACTTAAACATTGGTGATATTGATACGGCACTGAACGGAAATGGTTCTGGAAGATGGTCAATGTCATCATATATTTCGAGATTGAACTACAGTTTTTCAGACAGATATTCTTTCTCAGCTTCTTTAAGAGCAGATGCTTCGTCAAACTTTGGCCCAAATAATAAATGGGGTTATTTCCCTTCTTTTTCTGGAGGATGGACAGTTAGTAACGAAGAGTTTTTTCAACCTTTATCAAACAGTATCAATTACTTAAAATTTAGAGCAGGTTACGGTTTGGTAGGAAATCAAAATATTCCGGCAAACAGATACCAAACTATTTTATCATTGCTTTCTTCTCCTTTTGGAGGTGTTTCGCCAACAATTGACAACTTAGGAAATCCGGATATTAAATGGGAATCTCTTAAATCTTTCAATGCTGGTTTTGAATTGGCGATGTTGAACAACAGAGTAAAATTAGATTTTGATTATTACATTAAAAATTCATCAGATTTCTTAACCAAACAAATCAATGACGAATCCAATCAAAGTGCTCTTAATTATTACCTAAACACAGGTGAAATTGTAACCAAAGGAATTGAGCTTACGCTGAATACAAGAAATATTTCAACAGAAAATTTCAGTTGGGACAGTACGATTATCTTTTCAAAATACAACAACGAATTAACAAGCTTTCAAGGCGAAGGAAAATCATTATTAGGAAAAGTACAATTTGATTTATATACCGTTACCAGAACTACAGAAGGTGAACCAGTTGGACAATTCTACGGATATGTAACGGATGGTTTATTTAAAAATGCTGCTGAATTAGCTGCAGGGCCAACTCAGGAAACTGGAACTGGAATTGGAGATATTCGTTTTAAGGATCTTAACGGCGATGGAAAAATTGACAGTAAAGATCAAACTGCTATAGGAAGCGCAATTCCTGATTTTACTTATGCATTTACCAATAACTTCAAATACAAAAACCTTAGTTTATCTGTTGTTTTAACCGGAAGTCAGGGTAATCAGATTTACAATTTTACACGTCATTATACTGATGGAATTTATCCGGGATTTGGCGATAGATTCGGAAACGTAAGCACTCAGGCTATGCACGCTTTTGAACCAGGCGTAAACGAAAATACAGATGTACCAAGAATTACATTAAACGACCCAAATGGTAACGGAAGAATTTCAAACCGATTTGTGGAAGATGGTTCTTATTTAAGAATTCAGAATGTTTCTTTGAGCTATGATTTACCAAACAAAATATTCGATAATTCTTTTATCTCTAAAGTAAGATTGTATGTAAACGTTCAAAATTTATACACGTTTACAAAATATACGGGCTTTGACCCTGCTCTTGGAAATTTAGATCAGAATATAACATTGAGCGGAATTGATTTAGGACGTTATCCTGTGCCAAGAACAACTTCTGTTGGAGTGAATTTAGAATTCTAAGATTGATAAAAAAACACATTTAACTTAATGATTCATACTCATTAACATAAAAATATAGTTATGAAAAAACTTTTTAAACTTTTTATGATGGGAATGCTGATACCATTGCTGTCTTTATTTTCTTGTTCAGATGACTTTTTGGATGCACCATCTGAAAATCAATTAACACCAGCCGATTTGCCCGAAGGAGTTACCGCTTTTGACGGAATCGCAGAGAGTTTATATTTTAAACCTTGGTTTACTTTTAACGACAAATTCCTAATTGCCGTTGGAGATATGTATGCCGGAAACGCTTTTACTTTTGACGGTGCTTATGCGCAGTTTAAAGATGCTCAGGTAACGTCACAAAACCCAATTTTGACTGAAGGATATGTTTCGTTGTTTTCGGTTATCGATCAATCGAATAATTTAATGAGTTTAGTCGAAGACAGAAAAAGCGAACTTCCGGAAGCATCATATAAAAATGCTATTGCAATTTCTCGATTCATGAGAGCAAATGCTTATTTCTATTTGGTAAGAACTTTTGGAGCTGTGCCAATTATTAATAAAGCAGGTTCTGCAGCACAGCCAAAAAGAAATCTTGTTGCTGATGTTTATAAATTCATCAAACAAGATTTAGAATATGCTGTCGCAAATTTACCAGAAAGAGGTGCAAAAAAGGGATACGTTACGAAATATGCAGCTATGGGTATTTTGGCAAAAGTGCATTTGACTTTAAATGAATATGGAGAATGTGCGGCTTTGACCCAAAAAATTATTGGAAACCAATATATTTTGATTCAGGAGTACGGAAACTTGTTCAGCAGTCCGGAGAATAATAATAGTGCCGAAAGTATGTTTGCTTTACAATGGAAAGCAATTGCTACAGAATGGGGAACGCAAAATACCAATCAGGCGTATATTGTTCCAGGAGGAACAGGAATTACAGGCGGTGGTGACGGATGGGGAGTTTACCTTCCTTCTATTTCTCTACAAAATGGATTTGAACCAAAAGACACGAGAAAGAAAAGTACAATCATGACAGATGGTGATTTTTATCCTGAATTATTAAAAAATCAAGGTGGTTTTACGTATAAAAAAATATACTCTTCAACGGCAGCTAATTTCAGAAAATACATTGTAGGTTCTGCAGCCGAAAGAAACGATGTGTTTTTTATGAGAACTTCTCAAAACACTATCATATTAAGATATTCTGATATTTTATTGATGAATTCTGAAGCGATTTTGGCCGGAGCTGGTTCAACTACTTCTGCATCTGCTTTAAGTTCTTTTAACGAAGTAAGAGCGAGAGCCGGATTACCAGCTAAAACGGTATTGACAAGAGATGAACTTTTTAATGAAAGAAGAATTGAATTTGCTCTTGAAGGACAATATTTCTTCGATTTAAAACGCCGTGGACTTTCTGAAGCTACAGCAATCATTTCGCAGCAGGAAGTTGGTTTTTATTCTGATGATGCGAGAACCGATTTGATTTCGAGAAAGATAACTCCGGGAAGCAATTATTTTGAACTGCCATTACCGCAGTCTGCTATTGATACTAACCCATCATTATTAGAGCCTCCAGTTCCTTTTAACTTTAACTAACTTATTATGATCAATAAAATAAAATATACAATTCTAATTCTTTTCGCATTGACTGCTTTTACAGCTTGCGATAACGACGATGCGGTTACTGCAAACGTAGATGCAATGGTTGCAGAACCGGGAGATTTACTGAATCAGGCTTTTCCATTAAACAAAGTGAGAGTTGAAGGTAAAGGTTTAGAAGGATTAAAAAAGATAACGCTGGATAACAAAATTGACATTAGTTTCAATCCAAATTACAATTCAGACAAATCGTTTATTTTCACTATTCCTTTTGATGAAAAACTAGGAAGCCGATTTGGAAAACAGCCCATTACATTTATAACTGGAACGGGGTCTCTAACTAAAGAGATTGAAATTTTACAGCCAGTTCCAACCATTACAAAAACAATTCCGGCTGTCGCAACTCCGGGATTCCCGTTAGAAATTGAAGGAACCTGGTTTTATAATATTTCATCGATAACCTTAGGAGGAAAAGCGTTGAGTTATACGGTAAAATCGTCTTCTTCTGTTATTATTGGTTTACCTGCCAATGCAGTTTCAGGATCAGAATTGGTGATTACTACACCGGGAGGCGCCGCCAAACAAACAATAAATTTTGCAACCATCGTTTTGGTGTCTGATTTTGACGGAAATGGCCTAAGAACCGAATGGACTTCTTATGGTGATATCGAAAGTTTTAATGCAAGTACTCCGGGCGGACCAACAGGAAATTACACCACATTAGTTTGGGGCGGTTCAACTGCAAATGGTTATAACGGAAGCAGCGCCGGCGGCGGAGCTAGTTTCTTAAGCACTTCAAATACAGATGCGACAAAAGCTTATATTGATATTGATGTAAGTGCCAATGTGGTTGGGGCAAATTTTGCCATTCAGTTAAATACTATCGACGGTGTAAACTATGGTTATAATTTTAAAATCACCGATGTAAACTGGACAACAAAAACCATATCAATAGCTGATTTTAAAGACAATTACGGTTTTGGTTCAAACACGGCTGCAGCACTTAATGTTTCTAAAATTAATGAAATTAAGGTTGGAGTTGCTCAGGGAGATTCGCCGAATCCGAGTGCTATTAAATTTGACAATATTAAAATTCGTTACCAATAATTGATTGGTCTTTAACTAAAAAAGAGGCTGTTTCAATTACAGCCTCTTTTAAAAGTAAACCAAATAAATAAACTATAAATAAGGACATTCTTTCTAAAAGAATATTCTATAATAAAAAACAGTATGAAAATTAAATTTTTACTAATGCTGACCAGCGTCGTCTTCTTTTTAAATGCCTGCTCAAAAGACGACAATGAAGTTGCTGAAACTTTAGAAACGCCAGTTGCAAACGCTCCAAAAGATGTAAATGACAATGGTTTTAAAGCAAAATGGAATTATGTTTCCTATTCAAAAAGCTATCTTTTAGACGTTTCAACAACCGAAAATTTTACCAGTTTTATCCCAAATTACAATGCAAAAGAAGTTACTGATTTAAACGAAGTTGTAGTAGGTTTAACCGGAGGAACTCAATATTATTACCGAGTAAGAGCTAAAAATGAAACAGAAATTTCAGGTTATTCAAATGTAATTAGTGTTGTAACAACAGGTTCGAGCGGTATTCCTGAAGATCCAACTTTTTTAAAGGTAAAAGCAAATAAATTAGCCAATCCGTTTTTTGTGGGTATGGCGATAAAAGCTTCACAATTAACAAATGGAAGTCCTTATGATGTTATTTTAAGAAATGAATTCAGCAGTATTTCTGCCGAATACGAAATGAAAATGGATCAAATTTCGACGGCAAGCGGTGTTTACAACTGGACAGTTGCTGATAAAATTGTGGCTTACGGAAATGCTAATAATATCAATGTTCACGGTCATGCTTTAGTTTGGCATAATTCGGTACCGCAATGGTTAAAAGATTTTTCTGGTACTGATGCAGAATTTGCAGCAGAAGTAAAAAAATATATTACAGCTGTTGTTACGCATTATGCAGGAAAAGTAAAATCATGGGATGTGGTTAACGAAGCTGTAGATGATAATGGCGGTGTCATGAGAAATACTATTTTCTTGCAGCGAATGGGACCTAATTATGTAAAAGACTGCTTTCAATGGGCAAGAGAAGCTGCAACTGCCGCTGGTGATACATCATTATTGTTATTCTACAATGATTATGCTACCTCAGCTAATACTGCAAAACAAAACAAAGTTTTTAGCATTGTAGATGATTTAAAAGCAAGCAATATAATTGATGGTGTTGGTTTCCAAATGCACAATACGTATTTAAGCCCAACAAAAGCTCAAATAGAAACTGACCTGAACAAAGCTGTTGCAAAAGGATTAAAAATTCACGTTTCTGAATTAGATATACAAGTAAATCAATTTAATGATATTTCTAGTTTTACAAACGAAAGAAGATTAGCTCAAAAAGAGAAATACAAAGAAATGGTGAAAATTTATAATGCGCTTCCGGCAGCAAATAAATACGCCTTAACTATTTGGGGAATGAAGGATAATGAATCCTGGATTCCATTTAACACTGACTTGGGTCACCCAGGAAATGACTGGCCTTTATTGTACGATTCAAATTTTGCAATCAAAAGTTCGCACACCGGATTCCTTGAAGGCTTAGATTAAATTTTATTATAACACGAATTACACGGATTAGCACAAATTAAAAAATTCGTTTGTGAAATTAATTTTCACAAACGAATTAGTGTTAATTGGTGTAATTCGTGTTTGTATTAAATTGGTCTTTTATAAACCGTAACATCATCTACCCACATCATTACAGTTGAAAATAAGTTTAGTTTATTAGGATCAATAAAACTTGAGTCTTTTGAACCTACATTCACATTAAAAATAATCGAATGCGTTCCGAAATTATTAAAATTAAGATTCGATACGCTGCTATTCGTATAGGCTGCAACCGTTACATTATCAACCTTAATAGTTACGGTAACTACGTTATTTTGCATTTTCCAAAAAGATTCGTATAAATGCCATCCGTTATTGCTGTCTACATTAAAATTCGACGGATAATTTCTTTCGGCTGAATTTCCTAATAAGTTGTTTCCAACAGAAGTTCCATAAAAAATATTCGAAGTAAAACGACTTGCATTAGGCGCAAACGAATACCCTTCCATAATATCGATCTCCCCTTTTGTTGGCCACCCATTTCCCTGTACAGACCAAAAAGCCGGCCACGCACCATAAGTATCTTTAAAAGACTTATAATTCGCCCCATCCATGGCTATTAATTTAATATTAGCCGAAAGCATATACTCCGTGTTATTTTCTGGTTTGTATTGGTAATTAGAAGTAATAAAACCAGATTGGTATTTGTACGTGCTTAATTTTGTAGTTTTGATTTCTAAGCATTGTTTTCCGTCTCTCCATTGTGTGGTTGGAACTGAACTCGCATAGTCACAATACCAGGAATTGTAATCTGCTCGTTGTTCTTTTGTCCATTGTGAGAGATTGGAGCCTACATTAAATGTATCTTCAAATTGTTTTACCCAAGGCGCTCCGGCTACTTTTTTAGTACTTCCATTTGTACTCGCTTCGACAGAGTCTTTTTCTGTTACAGAATTTTCAGCGCACGAAGAAAATCCCAAAACGCATGTTAGCAATAATGTAATGCTGTTTAACTTTTTCATAATTTGTGGTTTAGACGTTAGTAAATTAATTATTGCTGCTTTTTGATTTCTTTTAGTTCAAAAACAACAGCAAAATTATTACTCATAAAAGTAAGTTTATACGAAAAAACTGAATAGAATATTTGAAGCAGTTAATAGCATAGATGTTGTATTTTTAATGCGACTTTAATAAATAATGGAGTTTTATCGACTAAAGCAACATTTAAAATACAATTAAAACAGCGTAACACCAAAACTCCAGCCAACCCATCCGCTTATGCCTTTGCCATTATCTTTTATGACATTATAACGTTTGGTTCGATCCTGAACAAAAGTTGAAGTAGTATTATCCGGCGCATTTTTATCTCTCTTTTCAGAAGTATAAATATTGAAAGATGGTCCGGCAGATATGGCTAAACCTTTAAAAATACGAAAGGTAAAAGGAGAATCGAATTTAGATAAAGAGTTGTAGCGATCCCAATTTCCTAAATAAAGATATTGCGAACTAATTTCAGGATTATATGTAAAACGTTTTCCTAAAAGTATATTTGTTCCAAAACCTATTCCAAAAGAAGTTAGTTTTTCTTCGTCGCTTCGTTCGCTTCTTCCTGCCATCAAAATGGTATAGAGTTTATTATCTCCCGTTTTTACAGCAACATTTATATCGGATATTTCATTACTGGTAATACTTATTTTTTTGTAACCATTCTTTTTAAAATTCAATAATCCCATACTATAACCTGATGGCGAATCGGTAATATTGATTAATCCAAACTGGAATCCATCTAATTCTTTGGCATAATTTAAAACCCCGGCTATTTGGGCACCGCGTACAATTCCGCTTCCTGAATTATAAATACCCGAAATCTGCAATCCGTTTTGAGTACCTTTTACCGTATTATAAATAGCAGACATTTGCATTCCTTTAGAATCTTTTTGTACGCTGTTGTAAATACCCGTAAGCTGCAAACCATTTAGCGAGTTTTTTATACTGTTATGAATTCCGCTCATTTGCAGTCCATTCAAATCTCCAAATACATTGTTATAAATTCCGGCCAATTGAACTCCATTTACAGAACCTCCCACGGTGTTGAATATACCAGCCATTTGCAGCGCATTAACATTCATACGGGTAATATTGTAAAGACCAGCCATTTCTAAACCACGAACTCCACCCGTATATCCTCCTAATAAGTTTAAAGAAAAACTACTGTTTAATTGTGAATTCATCATACCGCGGGTGCTTAAACTCGGAATTATCGATGCTTGTACCGGAACTTCAGAAATAAATCCTCCCAAATTGAGTGATTGTATTTTTTGTTTGGAAGAAATAAAGAAACGGCCAATTCCTGTTCGTTCAACGGCAGAGAAATCGCCATCAACATAATCAGAGTTTGATTTTCTTGAACCCATTTGGATTTTAACTTCAGAAAGAAAAATGGTGGTAATCGTTTTATAGTTTTCTTTTACAACCGTCAGCTCAATGGTTTCGGGTACATTTTTAAGCTTCAGTTCAAAAAAGCCTTCCTTATCTGTTAAGGTAGATTGTAAAGCATTCTTTTCGTAAACACTCGCGTTTTCAATTCGCTTGCTGGTTTTTACATCCATTATGTAACCGCTTACCACCTGATGATCGCCTACAACATTATTTTTTTCTAACACAAGTGCGAGTTCTAAAGGTGCATAACGCAGAATAATAAATCCTTTTGATTCTTTATACTCGTATTTATTACCTAGTAGCTGATCTAAAACATCTTTTATTGTAGATTCCTTAGAATGAATGGTAACGGCACTATCTTTTACAACTAGTTTACTGTAATAAGCAAACCTGAAATTTCCTTTTTGCTCCATTACGTCTAAAATATGACCTAATGGTTTTTTATCTGCATCTATAGACATTTCGGTATCTAAGATAGATTGGGCATGAGCGCTGAAAAAAGCACTTGAAATAAGTAAGAATAAAACTTGTACAAAAGTAAATTTTGAAGGAATGGGCATATAAAAAAGGAATTATTCTAATAAAATTTGATTGTTTTTACGTTCAATTTCGATCCTGAAGGTTTCTTGAATTACTTCTAAAACCTGATCTAAGGATTGATCTTTAAATACAGTTGTTAATGGTTTTTCTTTTAAAGAAGGATTTTTAATGATGATATTGACATTGTATATTTCGTTAAGTGCCTCAACTAATTCCTGCAATGATGTTTCATCACAAACTAATTCCTTATTGCGATAATAATTATATAATCTGCCTTTGCTTCTACTTTTTAATAATTCCGGTTTATGATCGGCAATGACTACTTTTTCACCATGTCTTAATTCTACCTGATCTTTATTTTTACTCACTTTTACAATTCCAGTTTCAACGTCTACCGTTGTTTTTCCGTTTTTGTTTTTCACATTAAAAGAAGTTCCTACGACTTGTACCGTAACATCATTAATTGTAATGATAAACGGTTTTGTTTTATCTGGAGAAACATTAAAAAAAGCTTCGCCTTTTAAAGTAACCGGACGGGTTTTGCCCTTAAATTTGCTGGTATAAGACAAAGATGAATTTTTATTTAAAGTGACCGTTGTACCATCTGGCAATGTATCGTTTAAAGTAGAGTTTGAAGCATATATCTGAATTAATGTGTTTGATTTATTTTCGAAATAAGAATAACCAAGCCATCCTAAAGTACTAATTAAGAGAATAGAAGCCGCAATACGCAGCCAATAGACGGAAGATTTTTTAGGCGTTAATACCTGAACATCTTTATCCTGAATGCGATTTTGCAGCCGTTTCCAGGCCGCATCTTCATCTATGGTTTTATTTTCGGCGGCAATTAAAAGGCTGTCTTCCCAAATTTTCTTAAAACCATTGTAGTAGTTCAGGTTTTTTTCATCGGCTTTAAGCCAAAATTCTACTGCTGCATTTTCGTCTGCATCAGTTTCGCCAACTAGGTATTTCACTAGTAAATCATCGTTCATATTCATATTGTTTTGGCTCATGATCTTCGAATTAAATGTAATAAGGATAATAGAAAAGGAAGATATTCAACCAGTTTTGATCGTAATACTTTTAGGGCTTTGCCCATTTGGTTTTCGACTGTTTTTATCGAGATATTCAATTGATCGGCTATTTGCTGATATTTGAGCTGTTCGAAACGACTCATTTGAAAAATGGTTCGGCATTGCGGCGGCAATTCGCTGATTGCTTTTTGAATGTCGTTTTCGAGTTCTGCTGCCATCATTTGGTTTGATGCATCTTGATTTGAGGATTCCATATTACCTGAATACTGCAGTTGAAATGAGTTTTTTATTTTAAGGTGTTTGAGATGATTGAGACTTTCATTATGAACTGATCTGTAGAGGTACGCTTTTAATGAATCATCCATTTGCAGCTGCTCTTTCTTTTCCCAAATCCTAAAAAATACATTTTGTACAATCTCTTCGGCAATACTATCATCTTTCATAAAAGTATAGGCAAAAGCATGAAGGTTTCTAAAATACGTTTTAAAAACCTTTTCAAAAGCTGCTTCGTTTCCGTTCCTTATCGAACTGATAGGGTCTATATTACTATACTCCACTAATACGTTTTGACATTCAATCAAAGATAGATACTTTTTATATTTAATATTATTTTTTTGATTAATTGTAAGAAGGACTTGGCTGATCGTATATAATATTATGATTGGCCAATAGCTGAATAAAAGTATCAATCGTGGTATCGAGATCGAGATCTGTATTCAGGCTAAATTCATAACAATGAACAATACAGCTGTGATCTGAGAGATACGTAAACGATAATCCTTTATCCATTCCTTCGGTAATCACAATTTCGTTCCCAATGGTTTTTACACAATTATCTTTTCGGCTAAAGTATTCGAATAGCTGCTGTTGAAATGTTTGTTGTTTTTCTTGATTGGTTGGCATGATATAGGCAGTTTAAGAGGTTGAGTTGTTTCTTTTTTTAATTTGTTTTTGGCAATAATATCAGGACTGGCAAAAATGTAATACATCTTTTTCCGGAAGCCTTTTGCCTTTTTCACATCACTAATAATATCCTGAAATTCATGTATATTGAGATATAAAGGATTGAGTTTGCTTTTGAGTAAACTGGTAATTCCATAGCGCGGTTTTTCTTCTTCATATTGAAAAGAACCAAATAAATGATCCCAAATCATAAAAGTCGCACCAAAGTTTTTATCGAGGTATTTTTCCTGACTTCCGTGATGTACGCGATGATTAGAAGGAGTTCCGAAATATTTTTCTATAAAAGGATGCAGTTTTCCAATAGCTTCCGTATGTACCCAAAACTGATATAATACACTCAGCTGATTGGCAATGAAAAATACGGCTGGATGAAAACCGGCAAAAATTAGCGGAATAAAAAACACAATTTTTATATACTGAAACCAGCTCTGCCTAAAACTTACGGTAAGATTATATTGTTCTGCAGAATGATGTACGACATGAGTTGCCCAGAAAAATCGGCAGTAATGAGAAATTCGGTGTGTCCAATACGAACTAAAATCATACAATATAAAACACGGAATTAAGCTCCACCAGTTAAATTCCATTCGATAAGGAAGAATATTGTAAATCTCGACTACGGCATAAAGTAATCCCGTTTTCATTATTAAGTTTACGGTTAAATTCCCAAAACCTATTAATATAGATCCCAAGGTTTCTTTTTTATCATATTCTTTTCGTTCTAAAAAATAAAAAACAACAAATTCGAGTACGGTAAAAAACAATACAACGGGCAGCGCATAAACTATTAAATTGGGAGCGCTTTTTTCTACTTCATAAATTCTTTCGATTGCAATAGGTTTTGCGCCAAAAATGGTCAGCTTAATAAACAGGTAATTGATGATTTTGATCATGATGATTTTTTTGATTGATTTATGCTTTTTGAATGTTGATTGTAAATAGAGAATGATGCAATTCGACTTTTTGACATATACCATTCTGGAAATGATAATCATTATAATTTCCGTCAGGCAATTCAATACGATACGAGTGATTGTCTGTTTTTTTGATCGTTAAAAATTGCTGAAAACTATCTGAATAAACCTTGTCTTCACTTACAGGTTCTTTACTGTAAAGCAGCATAAGGTTGTAATTGATATATTGTTGTTTAATTTCTCCTTTTCTATTTTCATCCGAAGTTTTATAATTTGAATCTATGAGCTGCGTGGTTTTATTGGCTTTTTCTTTTCCGTTAACATGACGCTTTACGTAGGAGGAAATTAATTTTCCGTTTTTAAAATGTGAACCTTCTTCTGTTTTTACATTGATACCAAAAATCAATCGGGTTTTTACTTCCGAAGAAATTTTCAAAAAGACTTCACCATTATTATTGTTTTGGTAAAACTGCATTTGCCCAATGATGACCCCATTTCGAAGTACATTATAGTTTACTGTCTTTTCCTGCGCATAAGATATAGCTGTAGAAAGAAAAAAGAACACGACAGATTTTATCTGAAGATTTATGGTTTGAAAACTGAAAATCTCATGCAGGGAAACGCATTTTTTAAATAACCAAAATAGTAATGCGGCAGTGATAATTAAAAGTATCATAAGGCAATTGAGATTAAAAGTTAATAATTGTACTCTTGCTACAGCAGTAATACAACCTAATAACTCTTTACCCCTATTTCAAAATGAAAATTTTTTTTAACTCAGAAAAAATAATGCAGGAAACAACTCAAAAACCGCAGCTATAGTTTTTGTCATAAATATTTATCTATTAGCAGTATAATAAATGTACCTATTTTGCAGGATGGTGATTTTACTGCTGTAAATACATTTAATAGTTTAAAAAAAGTATGATAACCATTACAAGTTAGGTCAAAATATAATTATTTACGTATTCAATATTTTTTTAATACTTTTTCTTACAATAATAAATTTTTAAAGCTAAAAAAATATCAAAAATGATTTTACAAGACTTTTGAACACCCTAATTCGTATTTTATTACCCCTTATAAGACTCATTATTATTCATTTTTGCACAGTTAATCACTAGTTCATTTATCCACAACCATAGTGATTTTCATACTAACTAATTATTAACCAAAAATGAAAACCAAAAATGACAAATCTTATTAGGATTAAAAAAAGTCCTGATTGCGAATCTGTATTTAATTTGAAAAAGAAAATGATGATGCTCTGTGTATTTTTTTCTTTATCTCAGGTTCATAGCTACGCAATTAGTTCAAAGAGTACAACAAACCCAAAAAATGTACTGGAACAAAAAAACATCAAAGGACAAGTTAATGATGAAAATGGTATGCCGCTGCCGGGAGTTACTATTTTAGAAAAAGGAAGCAAAAATTCCACTTTAACGGATTTTGATGGAAAATTTACTTTAAAAACAGATAATGATAATGCTGTCCTGATAATATCTTATTTGGGCTATACAACCAAAGAGATTACTTTAAAAGGAGAAACTTCCATTACTGTAAAACTTCAAAAAGCAACAACATCACTAGATGAAGTTGTGGTTGTAGGATATGGTAAAATGAAGAAAAAGGATTTAACGGGGGCAATTGTTCAGATAACACCTGATAAGCTGGCGAACCAAAATCCGCAGACTGTTCAGGATATATTAAGAGGTACTCCAGGTTTAAGAGTAGGTTATGATCCTTCTGCAAAAGGAGGTGGAAATATCCAAATTCGTGGGCAGACTTCTGTGTATACCGGTAATGATCAAAAAACAGGAGGCCCTCATAATTCCCCGCTTATTATTTTAGACGGAATGCAGTTTTATGGTGAACTTTCAGAAATCAACCCTGATGATATTGCCCAGCTTGATATTTTAAAAGATGCATCGGCAGCATCTGTATATGGATCGAGAGCGGCTGCAGGAGTTATTCTTATTTCAACTAAAAAAGGTAAATCGGGTAAACCTATGATTAGTTTTACTACAAACACAACCATTAGTAATAAGAGTGCTTATCGTGGTGTGTATTCTCCAGAGGGCTATTTAAAATATCGTGAAGATTGGGAAACTGCCCAAACTTATGGTATCAACACAGCAACCGGGCAATATGAAGCATGGATATCAGGAACAGTTGCTAATGGCAAACCGGGGTATTTCTCAAATCCTAATGATTTAGGCAAATGGGGGATTACAGAAGCGCAATGGTTAGCTTATCAACCAGCTGCTCAAACAAATGGAAAAAGCTCTAAAGAAGTATGGGGAACACGTTTGGGATTGAATTTTGATCCTTCACTAATGGCTAATTTCCTGGACGACAAAACACACGATTGGAGCGACAGCTCTTTTAGAACAGGAATTAATCGTGACAATAATTTGAGTATTTCTGGTGCAGGTGAAAGGGTTAATTATTACATGTCATTTGGTTATTTAACCTCAGAAGGAGCTATTGTGGGCAATGATTATAAATCAGCTCGTTCTAATATGAAAGTTGATGCTAAAATTACAGATTGGCTTGACTTTGGGGCAAACATTAATTTTCAGGATCGATCAGATGGAGATATTACCCCTTCTTTAGGTACAAATGCCGGGGATAATAACATGATGAGAACCAGCCCGTTTGGAACTTTTAGAGATGCAAATGGTAATTATGAGAGACAGCCAATGGGTAAAAATGTCTCTGGACAGAATTATAACTATTATTACGAACGTCAATTTATTGACAAGGAGACAGGATATACAACGTTGAATTCTATTTTTAATACAAAAGTAACTTTGCCTTTGGGCATTACCTATTCATTTAACATTGCTCCTCGTTATCAATTTTTTCATGATCGTTATTTCAGGTCAACACAAAATCCAAACTGGCCTGCAGCTACTACAGGAGCAAATAGAAATAGTGCTATAAGATTTGATTATAACCTGAATAATACCATAACGTGGGATTATACATTTGCTGAAAAACATCACATCGTTGCAACTTTTGTTCAGGAAGCCGAAGAACGCCGTTATTGGTCAGATGGAATGGATGCTTATAATATTCAGCCTTCAGATGCTTTAGGGTTTCACCTTGTAAATACGGCAACAATGGCTAATAGTGCCATTCGATCAAACGATACGCATGAAACGGCAGATGGATTGATGGCAAGACTTTTCTATTCATTTGATAATCGTTATATGCTTACAGCAACTATTCGTCGTGATGGATATTCAGCATTTGGAGCTTCAAATCCTTACGCCGTTTTCCCTTCTTTTGGGGTTGCGTGGAACTTTAAAAACGAAAACTGGTTTCCATTAGATGCTATGAGTACCGGTAAATTGCGTTTGTCTTGGGGTAAAAACGGAAACAGGTCGCTTGCAGATCCATATGTTTCTTTGGCAAACTTAGTAAATACCGGAACTATGGGGTATTTAGATCCTTCAGGAAAAGCACTTGAAATCAAATATTTAGCACTTGATCGTTTGGCAAATCCAAATTTGGAATGGGAAAAAACAACCTCAACTAATATTGGTCTTGACTTAGGTTTCTTAAATGATCGTATTACTGCTACTTTAGACCTTTACAGAGCATCTACTCATGATATGATTATGAGTCAGTCCCTTCCTGGTTTTACTGGTTTTTCATCAATTGCAACCAACCTTGGAGAGGTTCAAAATCAAGGTCTGGAATTGAGTATCAACAGTCTTAATATGAAAAGCACAAACTTTGAATGGCGCACTTCATTTGGAATCTCTTATAACGAAAATAAAATTGTGTCATTATATGGCAATATGGTAGATATTAAAGATGAAAATGGTAATGTTATTGGAAGACAAGAAGGAAATGATTCTGCTAATGGATGGTTTATAGGCAGACCAATCACTCAAATTTGGGATTACAGAGTAACTGGAATCTGGCAAAAAGATGAGTGGAAAGAAGCTCGAAGATATGGACAGCGTCCAGGAGACCCAAAAGTTGCAAACAGCTATACAGCAGATGATGTAGATGCAGTAGATCCAGATGGTGTTCCTTATAAAAAAGCAGTTTATAATGAAAAAGACAAACAGTTTTTAGGGAATTCAAACTCTCCTGTACAATGGTCGATGCGCAATGATTTTAAGATTTATAAAAATTGGGATTTAGCTATCAGTATGTATTCAAATGTGGGAGGTAAATCACTTAGTTCAATTTATATGAACACTTTCAACGATGCCAGTTTGTATAAATTCAACTTCAATCCATATGTAAATCCGTATTGGACACTTGATAACCCAACAAATGACTGGGCACGTCTTGATGCTAAAGGGCCTGCAGGAACTCCGGTTGCGCCGGGAAGATTGTATGACCGTAGTTTTATTCGTCTGGACAACATTTCGTTAGCCTATACACTTCCTAGAGATCTTTTAGATCGCGCGCATATTAAAAGTATAAAAATTTATGCTTCAGTTCAAAACGTAGCAACATGGTCTGCTTCTAAAGAATGGAAATATTTTGGAGATCCGGAAACAGGAGGATTGGCTACGCGACAGTTTAATTTAGGTTTTAATTTCCAACTTTAATAATTATTCAACAATGAAAAGATATATAAAAAATAAAGTTACAAGACTAGTGCCTTTTATTCTATTGGCAGCTCTGTCTGGCTCTTGTTCAAAAGATTTTCTCGACTCAGATCCGCTTTCATTTTACGAACCTGGAAATACATTTACTACAGAAGCCGGGTTACAGGCAACTTTAGCGCTGTGCGATAAACAGCTGCGTAATAATTATATTCACTATGGTTTTTCTGGTGTAAGTGTGCCTATTGGTACAGAGTATCTTTTCTCTGACATGGCTCAATATGGAAAAACAGACACAGGAAGTAATATTGCTGATTATGCTAATACTATTGTTCCTACCGGAGATTTTCGAAGAGATCCAAGTGGAGAATCTATTTATCTTGGGTTTATGTGGACTGAAGCTTATACTGGTATTAAAAATGCAAATACTGTATTAACATACATTGGTAGTGTGACAAGTTTATCAGAAGAGGTTAAAAATAAATATATTGGGCAGGCTTATTTTCACCGCTCATACCGCTATCTAAATCTGGTTTATCAATTTGGAGACATACCGTTGATTACTAAAATCTTGTCGGTTCCAAAGCAAAGTTATTATTCTACTAAAAAGGAAGCCATCATTGAAATGATTACAGCAGATATGGAGAAAGCTGTACAATATGTTCCTGAACAGTCAAAAATAGGATATGTTGGTATGGTTAGCAAAGGAGCATGCCGTCAGTTACTAATTAAATGTTATTTAGCATCTGGAAGATTTGCTGAAGCCGAAGCACAAGCTAATATTTTAATTGGTCAATCAGGTTATTCTTTGGTACAAAACAATTTAGGCATTTTTGATCCGGGAGGAAATCCTACGGCATGGCCTATTACCAGAAATGTAATATGGGATTTGCACAGACCTGAAAACAAGGTAATTTCTGCTAATACCGAAGCTATCTTAGTTGCACCAAACGGAGGAGCGCAGTCATTTTTAGCATTTGCTTCGATGAGAATTTTTGGACCTAACTGGAATGATGCCAATTTAATTACTCCAGACGGTAAAACAGCAGCTCCACGTTTTCCATTGACTGATAAAACGAATTATAATGCAAAATATGATTATCAAAGAGCAATAGGTCGTGGTATTGGTACTATCAGTGGTTCTTATTACTCACAACATCCTATGTGGGTTGTAAACAATATCGAAGATAAACAGGATCTTAGACATAACAGCACAGTTGGAAACTGGGTAAATATGGAAGACCTTAAATACGCTCCCGGGCCAGGGGGAAGTGCAACATGGGCTGGACAAAATTTTAGAATGAGAGAAGCTGGCAAATTGTTAGCACAAGATTCTATTCGTGACTGGTTTGATTTTCCGCATTATAAAATCTATTATCATGATGTTGTAGCCGAAGCTAACCCAGCAGCAAATGATTTTCAGGGAGCTACTGCCGGATCGAGTGCGCATATGTACATATACCGTTTAGCAGAAACTTATTTATTACGTGCAGAAGCTCGTTTTTATCAAGGCAATGTTTCCGGAGCAGCTCAGGATGTTAATGCTGTAAGAGCAAGAGCAAAAGCTTCACAAATGTATGCCACAGTAACTATTGGTGATATTTGTGCAGAAAGAGGAAGAGAACTTTATATGGAAGAATGGAGAAATGTTGAATTAAAACGTATTTCGCACTGTTTAGCAATGAGCGGAAAACCAGATGAGTGGGGTCATACTTACAGTTTAACAAATTGGGATAAACAATCTGGAACAGATGCATCTGGAGGTAGTTATTGGTATCAGCGTATTGTACATTACACCCTTTACAACAAATATCCGGCTGGTATTTCTCTTAAACCGGGTGTAAAGTTTTATACTATGGACAAACGTAATAATTACTGGCCAATTCCATTTAGACTTGCTATAGAACCTAATCTCAAAGGTGAGTTAAGTCAGAACTTTGGTTATGATGGTTACAATGCAGGCGTTAAAATCTGGGATAAATGGCAGGATGCTGTCGAAGATGAAAGCAAAATTTAAATCTCTTTATTACCTTAAATTGAGGATTTAGAAAATGATAGATAATAAATAAGCTTTATTCAAAAGAAAGCTAAAGTAAAAAGTGAGTTAATATATTTAACTCGCTTTTTTATTTTAGGAGATCTTGTTTCTCTATTTCAATTAATATCAAACTTCTTCAAATCAAACAGATATACAGCCTTTTTAAAACACACAATACCAAATTCTTCATTATTTAAACTTTATCTGTTTTTTTTACTCTTTTTTTATTGATACCATTTTTTTAACCTGAAAAAAATGCACAAAATACACACGCGAGATTTTTTTGTACCCAAATACGTACTTTATTACTCCCCTTTCGAATTGTTTTTAATCAACTTTACATTGTCAAATTACGAATTGCGTAACCACCGCAAATGTGATTTGTATGTAAAGCAATGTCTAGACAAATTGCATGACCTATACGTAAATAAAAACATTTTTTACTTACGTATACATTGATGCCGATTTCAAAAACTGTAAAAGTTTTTGTTTCAGCAGCCAATGCTATTTAACTATCAATTTTACTAACCATTAAATTAATTATTACTAACCTTTAATTATTTAAAAAATGAAAAAATTCCTAAAATTAACAAGTTTCCTATTTATTACTGTATTAGTGTTTAACTCCTGCGACAAGGAACAAGATGTAATTGAGCCGCAAAGCGTTAGCAAAGAATCGCAGCAAAGCACTAACAAAGAAGCATCTGCAAACACTGCAGCGGCAGATCCTCTTGCTGCAGCATTAGCAGGCAGTGCCGGAGCCAGAACGATCACATTGCAGACCAATACACTATCGTGTCCTGGTGGTTTGTGTACATCGTATGGTGTTTGGTCAACGGGAGTTTATACCGTTTGGTTCCAGATGAGATTTAATTCTGGATTTTATTGGAGCCGAGGCGGAAAATGCGGATATGGTATCCTAATTGGTGATCAAAATACTGGCGGTGATCCGGGATGGGATGGTAATGGCGGTAGTGCCAGATTTATGTGGTACTGCCCAAATGGATCAAACTCTGCTAAAGGAAGCGGAGCTTATCTTCAGCCTTACGTTTACTATAGAGATCAGCCTGGACAATTTGGTAATGATTTTGGAAAAAAATACTATATCCAAGAAAATGTGACATATAACTGTCAAATATCTGTTAAGTTAAATACTGGATCAAGTACAAACGGATACGTAAAATACTATGTAAATGGTACTGAGATATTGAATCAAACCATTCGCTGGGTGACTAACGATGCTAAACGTAATGTTAATGCAGTAAGTCTTCACACTTTCCGTGGCGGCAGTCAGGAATATTGGAAAGCTCCTGTAACAAGTTCTATTTATTATCCTAGTGCATCTTGGGATGCGCTATAATCTTATACGGTTTAAAACCATTTGGCCGGAATAAATAAAAATCACAACTTCGATGCTGTTTATTATATACTAATAACACATCGAAGTTGTTGGTTTTTCTAACTACCTTTGTTTACCACTTTCGTAAACAATTAAGCCAAAAATATGCTTTCTATATCAAATTTGGTTGTAGAAGAAGAGATTAAAAATTCATTCTCTATACGCTTTCTTGAAGACAAGAAATACGAGCAAAAATCAACGTACAGACTTGTTTATAACCGAATCTTACTAATTGAGTCAGGAACTGGAGAAATAATTATTGACGACCAGATTTTTCAAATATCATCTTCACAATTATTTTTAGCCGCAAAAGGACAGTTTATAAGTTTTAATGCCCAAACAAAATTTACCGCATACGAACTTAGTTTTGGCGATTGCTTTTGGGAAAGAACACCTTCTAGCGCCAACAATTGTAAAGCTGTTTTGTTTAATAATGCTTCTGCCAATCAAACAATTCCGTTAAACCATCAGGATAATATTGAGTTTATTTCTATTTTTAAGTCTTTGTGGTATGAATATCAAAAGGAGGAATACATCAATCAACTAGATGCTTTGGCTGCATATTTAAAAATTATAATGATTAAGATTGCAAACGTTTCCGAATTTTCATCGCAAGAATTTTTGCGACTGTATTTTGCATTCTCCCTGGAAAGAATAATCAATCAGTTTATAGTAAAAATGAGAATTTAGTAACTCATTCTCAAAATTGTATAAAATAGATAGCAGTAAAAAAAATTAATTTTAAGTTATTCTAATTGAAAAAGTTAGATAAATCTTAAGCTATAAATTTAAACCTATCTATTATGATTTTTGACGATTACTATTATATTCCCGAAGAATCTACAAGCGATACAACTTCTAACGAAGAACAGCTGCTTTTAAATTATGATGATTATCTGCAAGGAAATCTCTCCAGCACCTTAACATCTCATAAACATTTCAATCTTGAACAGGATGATCTTGAAGATGAATTCCTTGATGATGATATGGAATCTGAATACGACGAAAATGATTGGGAAGAATTGGATGATGATACACCTGAAACTTTTCTAATGCAAAGCTGAACGTGGATGCACAAATATTGGTAAAGGAGCCGATGAAAATGTTCATTGACTCCTTTATCTTATAAATGAATTTTAATTGTAATTATTTAGCATTTTCAGTATATTTTGACTTTATCAAAGTTAGAAAGATTAATCATCATTGATAAAAAAATTCCAAATCCCAATCGTAAAATTGGAATTTGGAATTTTATATTATTGGAATTTTAGTATTTAGTCCAAAATAAAACTTACACTAACGTTTGCTGTAATTTCGATTTCACCAATTGCTAATGTTTCGTTTGAAGCTCCTGCATTATCAGCTTCCATTGACTTCATAGCTGCATACATTGGCTGTGGATGATAAATTTGTGAGTTATCTGAAATAACATAAGCTTTACCTACTTTTTGACCTAAAACTGAAACGTAATCTTCTGCTTTTGCTTTAGCATCTTTCATAGCTAACTTTCTAGCTTCAGACTGTAATGATGTTAATTTAGAAGATTCAAAAGAAACTCTGTCAATACGGTTAATTCCCTGTTGAACCAAACCTTCCATCAATTCATCATATTTAGTTAAATCTTTTAAAACGATTTCTACAGTTTGAGTTGCATTGTAACTTGTTTTCTTTTTCTCGTAATCATATTGCGGATTAAGTGCAACTTGTTTTGTTTTGAAATCTGCAGCAGGAAGATTCATTTTTTTAATAAATTTTAAAACCGCATCCATTTTTTCGTCATTTTGCTTTTTGACATCTTTAGCATTATTCCCTTTTGTTTCAACCGTAGCCGAAATACAAACCTGATCAGGTGCTACTTTTACTTTTCCTTCCCCATTTACATTGATTTGAGGAATTTGTTTGGTTTCTTGGCCGTAAGACATAGTCATAAACATGATTGTTAAAAATAATACTAATTTTCTCATTTCTGTTATATTTTAAGTTATTGATAAAGGTCTTTCAAAAGTTATGCCAGCATTACAATTTCCCCAGTTTAGCCATTCCAAAAAGAATCAAAATTGGGATTAATAATAAAATAACCATGAAGGTTTCCTCATAAACTAATGAAGGCTCTTTTATCAAAGTAATTAAGTATCCGCCAATTGCACCTCCAAAATGTGCCGTATGTCCAATATTATCATTTTTGGCCTTCATTCCATAAATAGAATACAATAAATAAAGAATCCCGAAAAGATAAGCGGGAATCGGAATTATACCAAAAATTCCAAGCGTCATATCAGGGTGAAGCAAAATTGCAGAATACAAAACTCCGGTTACTGCTCCAGACGCCCCAACAGCACGATAACTGTAATCGTTTTTATGAAATAACATTGTCAATAAACTTCCAAAGATCAAACTTCCAAAATATACTAAAGCAAAAGCAAAATTTCCCAGCCCGTTAGTAACTACCGGTGCAAAAAACCAAAGCGTCAGCATGTTAAACGCTAAATGCATAAAATCAGCGTGCAAAAAACCAGACGAAAGCATCCTGATTTGTTCTCCGGCACGAATGCTTCCAACATGAAATTCGTATTTTCTAAAAAAATAAAGATCGTTAAAACCTTTATAACTAATCAGTACATTGGCCACTATAATTCCAATTAAAATAGCATTCATAAATAATATTTAATGTGAATGGTAAAGATAAACAATATCAAACATAAGTTGATGAGATTCCAAAATATCGAGCTTATTCATTTTTACATTATATTTGTAGAAAAAAATTTTAGATGCAATTTATTGTTTATATAATAGCCTTCCCTTTACTTTGGCTAATCTCTATACTCCCATTTCGCTTATTTTATTTATTTTCAGATTTCGTATACTTTTTAGTTTATAGAATTATTAGGTATCGTAAAAGTGTAGTACGCGAAAATCTGGCACTTACTTTTCCTCATTTAAGTAAAGCTGAAAGAAAAGGTATTGAAAAAAAATTCTATCACCATATGTGTGATATGTTTTTAGAGATGGTAAAAACATTGAGCATTACACCCCAAGAAATGGAAAAACGATTCCATGTAACCAACATTGAATTAGTTCAGGATTATGCAAGACGAGGTAAAAGTGTAATTCTTGTTGCCTCACATTATGCAAGTTATGAATGGCTTTTAACAATAAATCCTAAAATTGGCTTTCAGGGAATTGCAGTTTATAAAAAAATTGCCAATCCTTATTTTGATAAATTGATTCGAAAAATCCGTTCTAAATACGATACTGAATTAGTTGAAACCAGAAAAGCGATTCCAACAATGGCTCAAAACCAGCGTGACGGAAAACTAAGCATGTACGGACTGGCAAGTGATCAATCGCCTAAACTGGACAGAATTTTTCATTCAATGAAATTTATGGGTATTGAAGTTCCTGTACATACAGGAGCCGAAATGCTGGCAAAAAAATATGATTTAAGCGTAATAATGGTAAAAGTAAAAAAGGTTTCAAGAGGTTATTATGAAGCTACTTTTTTATCCATTGCCGATAATCCGCATGATTATAAAAACTTTGATATTACAGAGAAATACCTGAAAGAAGTAGAAAAGCAAATTCTTGAAGCTCCTGAATTTTATCTATGGACGCATAAAAGATGGAAACATCGCGTGGACAAATAATATACAAAAGAAAATCCAAAAAGTAAGTATTGCTTTTTGGATTTTCTTTTTTAGTGCAACCTGCAAATCTTCACCATAAGGTTTTTAAAGACTTTAAAATATATCTTGATGGGTTTTTGTAATATTTTTTTTTGACTTAAAAACTATACAAACCACATAAATTTGAAGTTAACTAAATCGAATAAAAAAACCTTACCAAAATTTTAATCATGATTAAAAAGTTACTTTTTACATTTTCGTTAATAACCGTTTCGATTACAGCATTTGCCCAGAGTCCAAAACGCGGAATTGCTTATGGAAATAATTCAACGGCAGATTTATTAGCACTTAAACCGGGGATTTCCTGGTGGTACAATTGGGGATCACTTCCTGAAAATGACGTTAATGCGAATTATGCAACTCTTGGAGTTGAATATGTTCCAATGATTTGGGGAAAATTAAGCGATGCCGAAGTCCAAAATTTTATAAACCGTATTAAACCGGGTGCTAAATATTTATTAGCTTTTAACGAACCTAACTTTAATGATGGTGCTCGTTTAACTCCTCAGGAAGCAGTTAATGCATGGGTAAACGTAGAAAAAGTTGCTGCTGCAAAAAACTTAGAAATCGTAAGCGCATCTCCAGCCTTTAATGGTCCTGATAATTATGGTGGTTATAGCAGTCCTACCGCATGGCATGATCAATTTTTTCTTTTGTGTCCCGATTGTAAAGTCGACTATATTGCCTTTCATACTTATGATAGTTCTTCTGGCGCTGTTATTGGTGTAACAGGGCTTTTAAAAAAGTACAACCGTCCAGTTTGGGTAACTGAATTTGCAAACCGGGTTATTCAGTCTGAAGCAGATAAAATTGCTTTTATGAAACAAATCCTGAACAGCTTTGAAAACGATCCGGATATCTACAGATATTCTTGGTTTACAGGCCGTGTTCCTGCAGAATGGACAGATATGCTCGAAGGGCAATTATTAAGTCCAGCAAGTGGTGTTTTAAAACCAATAGGAACAGAATACATCAATGTTAGTTATACAACAAAAAAATTAAATGTTCCGGGAAGAATTACAGCTAATCAACATTACAGAAGAAAAGGAACCGGACTTCAAAACACTACAGATTCTGGAACCGGACAAAACGTATGCTTTATAGACAGCGGCGACTGGAACGAATTTATGCTTAATGTTGCCAATGCAGGAACTTATAACTTAACGTTTAGAGTTGCATCGCCAACTGTTCCGGGAAAATTTGATATTCTGGTTAATGATGTTGTAGTAAAAACAGATGAAACTTTTCCTGTAACTGGCGGATATCAAACGTATGCAGACAAAGTTGTAAACGGAGTTACATTGCCAAAAGGAGAAGTTTATTTGAAAATTAAATTCAAATCAAGTGATATGAATTTTAATTATATTGATGTGGCTTCAGGAAACTTGAGCGTAAATGATCCAAAAGCAGATAATGATTCTTTTACAATTTATCCAAACCCAATTAAAGTCGAATCTACGCTTCATATAAAATCATTTACAACAGAACCTATATCTCTAAAAATAGTAGACATGAAAGGAAGTGTATGTTTCTCTTCTAACGATTACTCTACAAACGAAGATATTAAAATTGGTGATAAATTAGCCACCGGAGTTTATATCGTAAATGTTTCGTATGGTTCGATTACCAAATCAATGAAAATTATAAAGAACTAAAGTTTTAACTATACAAAAAGCGCCTTCCATAAATTTGAAAGGCGCTTTTTTATTTGTCATTGCAAAAATTATATTCCTGCAATCTCTTTTATTTCATCAATAATACGAAGTGCTAAAGTATCCGCTTCTTTTTGTGAAGGTGCTTCTGTATAAATTCTAATAATTGGTTCAGTATTAGATTTTCTTAAATGAACCCATTCATTAGCAAAATCAATTTTTACACCGTCAATTGTCGAAATATCTTCATTTTTATATTTCTCTGTCATAGCCGTTAAAATCGCATCAACATCAATTTGAGGAGTTAATTCGATTTTGTTTTTGCTCATATAATATTCCGGATAAGAAGCTCTCAATGCCGAAACTGCTATTTTTTTATTTGCTAAATGCGTTAAAAACAAAGCAACTCCCACCAAACTATCACGTCCGTAATGCAATTCAGGATAAATAATTCCGCCGTTACCTTCACCTCCAATAACTGCATTATTCTTTTTCATTAATTCCACAACATTCACCTCTCCTACTGCACTCGCTTCGTATTTTCCATTATGTCCGTTTGTTACATCACGCAATGCACGGGACGAAGACATATTCGAAACCGTATTTCCTGGAGTTTTACTCAAAACATAATCAGCGCAGGCAACTAATGTATATTCTTCACCAAACATTTCACCATCTTCACTAATAAAAGCTAAACGATCAACATCTGGATCAACCACAATTCCTAAATCTGCTTTTTCTTTTACAACTAATTCAGAAATATCCGTTAAATGCTCTTTTAAAGGTTCTGGATTATGTGGAAAATGTCCGTTTGGTTCACAGTATAATTTTACAACTTCAACGCCCATTTGTTCTAATAAGTTCGGGATAATGATTCCGCCCGAAGAATTCACACCGTCAACAACAACTTTAAACTTAGCATCTTTTACAGCCTGAACATCAACTAAAGGTAAATTCAATACTTCATCAATATGAATATCCATATACGCATCATTCAAGATAATTTCTCCAAGATTATCAACATCAGAAAAATCAAAAGCTTCAGCTTCGGCAATTTCAAGAATTTTAGCACCGTCATCACCGCTTAAAAATTCTCCTTTTTCATTTAATAATTTTAAAGCATTCCATTGTTTTGGATTATGAGATGCCGTTAAAATAATTCCTCCATCTGCTTTTTCAAGAGGAACCGCAACTTCAACCGTAGGCGTTGTCGAAAGCCCAAGATCAATTACATTAATTCCTAAACCTATTAAAGTATTCACAACAAGATTATGGATCATTGGCCCAGAAATTCTAGCATCACGGCCTATTACAACTGTTAGTTTTTCTTTTGAAGTATTGTTTTTAAGAAAAGTTCCGTATGCCGATGCAAATTTTACAGCGTCAACAGGAGTCAGGTTATCTCCCACTTTTCCACCGATTGTTCCTCGTATTCCTGAAATCGATTTTATTAAAGTCATCTTTGTGAGTTATGGTTATTTTATTACAAATATAAAAAAGTTACTAAGCTTCTGAGGCGCTAAGTTGCTAAGTTTTTTTTCTACTGTAAATATTCAGGTAGAATCTCTGATTATTTTATCACAATTGTCAAGGTTCTTAGACGTTAAGATGCTAATGTTTTTTTAATACTCTAAATATTTAAGTAAAACACTGATTATTTTATAACAAAATGATTTAAAAAAGTTTTTATACATTTACTAAAATAACTTAGTGACTGAGTAACTCAGAACCTTAGCAACTTTAGAAAAAATGAATTTCTTAGCCCATATATATCTTTCCGGTGAAAATGATTTAATTAAAATTGGCAATTTTATGGCCGATGGCATTCGCGGAAAACAGTTTGAACATTTCCCTCAGGATATTCAAAAAGGAATTCTTTTACACCGCTTTATAGACACTTATACAGACTCTCATGATGTTTTTAGACAAAGCACAAGACGTCTTCACGAAAAATACCATCATTATTCGGGAGTGATTATAGATATTGTTTACGATCATTTTTTAGCCAAAAACTGGGTGAATTATTCTGATGAAAAATTAGAAGATTTCATTAATCGTTTTTACAATTCACTACACGAAAATTATGCGATTTTAACCGAAAAAACCCAAGGCTTAATGCCTTATATGATAGAAAGAAACTGGCTTTTAAGTTACAGGACTGTTGAAGGAATCCATCAAATTTTAACCCAGATGGACAGAAGATCGAGAAATGTTTCAAAAATGCAGTTTGCCAGTGAAGAATTAAAAGAATTTTATACAGAATTTGAACAGGAATTCACTCTATTTTTTGAGGATGTTCAACAACAAGCCAAACAAAAATTACTTTCCTTATAAACCTAACCATTTTATAAAATACGTTCTTGTTATGAAAAAAATTTCACTTCTATTTTATTTTATATCCCTTTATAGTTTTGCACAGCATACTGCAGCACCAACTGGTTTAACAGCTTCAAAAGCAATGGTCGTTTCGGCCCGTGCCGAAGCATCAAAAATTGGTGTAGAAATAATGAAAAAAGGCGGTAACGCATTTGATGCCATGGCCGCAACCGAATTGGCTCTTGCAGTCGCCTACCCATATGCCGGAAATCTTGGCGGCGGCGGATTTATGGTTTACCGAAAAGCAAACGGCGAAGTTGGAAGTTTAGATTACCGCGAAAAAGCACCGCTTGCCGCAACAAAAAATATGTTTCTGGACAAAGATGGAAATGTAATTCCCGGAAAAAGTACCGAAACCCCTTTAGCAATTGGCGTTCCCGGAACTATCGCCGGAGTTTTTGCCGTTCATAAAAAATTTGGTTCTCTGCCAATGTCAGAAATCCTGAAACCAGTTATCGCACTTGCAGAAAAAGGTGTTGTTGTAACGCTGAAACAACAAAAGCAGCTTGAAAATTATCATGATGCCATTGTAAAAGCAAATGGCCCAACAACCTTAATGGCCGGAAAATTTAAAGAAGGTGATACAATTAAATATCCTGCACTTGCCAGCACGCTTAAACGAATTTTAAAAGGTGGGAAAGATGAATTCTACAAAGGTAAAACTGCTCAGGTTTTAGTTGATTATTTGAAGAAAAAAGGCGGTATTATTACGCTTAAAGATTTAGCATCTTACGAAGCAAAATGGAGAAATCCATTGCAGTTTGATTACAAAGATTTAAAAATTACTTCGATGGCTCCTCCTAGCAGCGGCGGAATTTGTCTGGCACAGATTCTGAAAATGATTTCTCCATTTTATTTATCCAAAATGGGACATAATTCAGAACAGTCTATTCAGGTAATTGTGGAAGCAGAAAGAAGAGCTTACGCCGATAGAAGTCAGTTTTTAGGAGATCCTGATTTTGTAAAAATTCCAATTAATGGTCTTTTATCAGATTCGTATTTAAAAGAAAGAATGTCAAATTTCGATTCTGAAAAAGCTTCATTATCATCAGAAATAAAAGAAGGAAAAATTACGTATAACGAAAGTACCGAAACAACGCATTATTCAATTGTAGATCAATTTGGAAATGCAGTTTCTGCAACTACAACAATAAATGATGGTTTTGGATCTAAATATTATTGTGATGAATTAGGCTTTTTCTTAAACAACGAAATGGATGATTTTAGTGCAAAACCGGGATCACCAAATATGTTTGGATTGGTTGGAAACGAAGCCAACAGCATCGCTCCTCAAAAAAGAATGCTAAGCTCCATGACGCCGACAATTGTAGAGAAAAATGGAAAACTTTTTATGGTTGTAGGTTCTCCTGGCGGATCTACAATTATAACATCAGTATTACAGACTATCCTGAATGTTTACGAATATAATTTAAGCATGCAGGCAGCTGTAAATGCACCTCGTTTTCATCATCAATGGCTTCCGGATCTTATTACATTTGAGCCAAATACTTTCAATTATAATACTATCGAAAGTTTAAAAGCTAAAGGATATTTAATCAACGAAAAAACTACACCTGTAATTGGTAAAGTGGACGCCATTTTGGTTCTGCCAGACAATACTCTTGAGGGAGGTGCCGATTTTCGTGGTGATGACAAAGCTGCGGGATTTTAAAGTAAAAAGATTTTAGTAGAAAAATTTGACAAAATCGAATGTTTAAAGCTAAATTTGCATTCTCCCGTAACTTTTTAAAAATACAATGATAAAAAAACTTTTTCGAAGATTAGAAAGTATTATTGCTTTAGCTCAATCAATTTTGACACCAAAGCAATTCATTTTTTTATCCAGTGTTTTGGTCGGAATTTCCTGTGCGTTTGCGGTAATTGTTTTAAAAACATTTGCCCATAGCGTTTTTTCATTTGCAACTTACATCAGCGGAATTTTAAAATTAGGTTTCATTAATAGTATCCTGCCCATTATTGGTATTTTACTGACTGTTTTGGTCGTGAAAAAAGTTTTAAACGGAACCATTCAAAAAGGGACTTCGCAAATTTTATACGCTGTTGCTAAAAAAGCAAGTATAATTCCGAAAAAACAAATGTACGCACAGATTGTTACAAGCTCTTTGACTGTGGGTTTAGGAGGATCTGCAGGTTTAGAAAGTCCAATTGTGATTACGGGAGCTGCTTTTGGTTCCAACTATGCACAGAATTATAAATTAGCTTACAAAGACAGAACTTTACTTATTGGCTGCGGGGTTGCGGCGGGAATTGCGGCAGCTTTTAATGCGCCCATTGCCGGAGTTCTTTTTGCGATAGAAGTTCTCTTGGTCGATGTTAGTATTTCTGCCTTTACGCCCATTATGATTTCGGCAGCGACCGGAGCTTTGGTTTCGGCAATTGTATTAGACGAAAGCATACTTTTATCTTTCAAAAAACAAGAAACTTTTGATTATCATAATATTCCTTTTTATGTAGTTTTAGGTTTATTGACAGGTTTTATTGCTGTTTATTATTCTAGAAATTTTCAAAAAGTTGAGCACTATTTTTCAGAACTAAAAATGGGGCCTTATAAAAAAGCACTGATTGGTTCTTCGCTTTTGGCACTTCTTATTTTTATATTTCCAACGCTGTTTGGTGAAGGTTACGAAAGTATCAAAATCCTATCAGAAAGTGATCCCGGACAATTATTAGATAATACCTTATTTGCAAGCTGGAGAAACAACCAATGGGTTTTACTGCTTTTTGTGGGCTGTACCATGATGATAAAAGTATTTGCTTCGGGACTTACAATTGGAAGTGGTGGAAACGGAGGAAACTTTGCTCCTTCCCTGTTTTTAGGATCTTATCTGGGTTATTTCTTTTCTAAATTCATCATTTTAACTGGTTTAGCAAAATTACCTATCAGTAATTTTACAATGGTTGGAATGGCCGGAATTTTGAGCGGATTATTTCATGCGCCGCTTACCGCAATTTTCCTTATTGCAGAAATTACCGGAGGTTACGGCTTAATGATTCCGCTTATGATTGTTTCGTCAATTAGTTTTGCGATTTCTAAACGTTTTGAAAAATATTCGCTTGACGTAAAAAATCTGGCTAAAAAAGGGCATGCCTTTACCAGCAATAAAGACTCTAATATTTTATCAACTTTAGATATCGATACCATCATCCAAACCGATTATTTAACGGTTTCTCCAGAAGAACATTTGAGCAAATTAGTAGATCTTATTTCGCACTCCAATCAGGTAATTTTTGCCGTTGTAAATAACGAAAGAGAACTTGTTGGTGTTGTACATTTTAATGATATCAGAGAAATTATATTTAATGCGTACCGCGTAAAATATACTTTGATTAAAGATGTCATGAAAATTCCGCCTGCAACTATTTCTTCAAATGACAGCATGGAGATCGTAATGACTAAATTCGAAAGATCTAAAACTGCTTTTCTTCCCGTTTTACGAAATGAAAAATATTTCGGTATGATCTCAAAGTCTATTGCACTTGAAGCCTACAGAATGAAACTTCGTTCCATGACAATAGAATAAGCTTAATATCGGATAAGTTAAAAATTTGCAGTATCCGATATTAAGAAGTACTTTTGTAGGATTATGTGGAACATTGACTTAACATACAGAGAAGAATTTCAATCAACATTTGATCGATTGTACCAAAAAAGGCTTGATTTGCAAAACAGCAGACCACTGCCCAATATTGCTTTGCATAAAATTCGTGAAAGTTTATCGCTCGAATGGACCTACAATTCAAACAGTATTGAAGGAAACACAATGAGTTTGCGCGAAACCCAAATGGTAATACAGGAAGGAATCACTATTAAAGGAAAATCGCTTCGGGAACATTTTGAAACACACAATCACGATAAAGCAATCGATTATTTATATTCAATTGTTGATGATAATTACAAACTTCGAAGCATCGATATTCTTTTCATTCATGGTTTAGTTTTACGTTCTATCGAAGATGATTTTGCAGGTCGCATCCGAAATGGCGGTGTTCGAATTTCGGGAGCTAATTTCATGCCTCCAAACGCTAATAAGGTTTCAGATCTTTTGGATGAATTAATCGATTTTATCAATACAAATCCTTTAGGTTTAAATGATATAGAACTGGCAACAATTTATCATCATAAATTAGTCTGGATACATCCATTTTTTGATGGAAACGGGCGCACCGTTCGTTTAAGCATGAACCTCTTATTAATGCGCTGCGGTTTTCCGCCGGCAATTGTCCTTAAAAACGATAGAAAAAAATATTACGAAGCGCTTAATCAGGCAAACAACGGCAATTATCAAAAGCTAACCCTTTTGATGTGTCAGGCACTAGAACGAACGCTAAATATATATTTAACCGCAATGCCGGGAAGCAGTTATGATTATCAGCCTATCATAAATATTGTAAGCGAACCAGAAGCTGCTTATGGTCAGGAATATGTAAGTTTATTGGCCAGAACAGGAAAAATTGACGCTTATAAAGAAGGCCGAAATTGGTACACAACCAAAGAAGCCATTGAGGAATATATGGCAACAAGAAAAAGAAAACGCTAGTTTCGACTAGCGTTATTTTGTTACAATTTTTAACATAAACTTCTATACTCTAGTACTAAAAGAACAAATCAAAGTGGTAACTTTGCGTTTTGCTCAAATTTATGCTAGATAAAGACAATACTATTGAAGTTCTTGGCGCAAGAGTTCATAATCTAAAAAATATCGATATTTCTATTCCGCGTGAAAAACTGGTTGTTATAACAGGTCTTTCGGGTTCGGGAAAATCATCATTAGCGTTTGATACGATTTATGCTGAAGGTCAGCGTCGTTATGTTGAAACTTTTTCTGCATATGCGAGGCAGTTCCTTGGCGGGTTAGAACGTCCTGATGTGGATAAAATCGACGGACTTTCGCCGGTTATTGCAATTGAACAAAAAACTACCAGTAAAAGTCCGCGTTCAACTGTTGGAACTATTACTGAAATATACGATTTCCTTCGACTTTTATATGCTCGAGGTGCTGACGCTTACAGTTACAACACTGGCGAAAAAATGGTTTCGTATTCTGATGAACAAATTAAAGATTTGATTATTCAGGATTATAATGGCAAACGCATTAATATTCTTGCTCCGGTAATTAAAGCCAGAAAAGGTCATTATGCTGAATTGTTCCAACAAATTACCAAACAAGGATTTTTGAAAGTCCGTGTAAATGGTGAAGTTCAGGATTTAGTGGCAGGAATGAAACTGGATCGTTACAAAACTCACGATATTGAAATTGTAGTCGACAGAATGTTGATTGAAAACACTGAAGACAATCAAAAACGATTGGCAGAAAGTATTAATACAGCTATGCATCATGGCGAAAATGTATTAATGATTTTAGATCAGGATACCAATGAAGTTCGTTATTTCAGCCGAAACTTAATGTGTCCAACAACCGGAATTTCGTATCAAAATCCAGAACCGAATTTATTTTCTTTTAATTCCCCAAAAGGTGCTTGTCCGCATTGTAATGGATTGGGAACGGTTCACGAAATCAATGTAAAAAAGATCATTCCGAATCCGAAATTATCAATTAAAAGCGGTGGATTTGCTCCGCTTGGCGAATATAAATCTTCATGGATTTTTAAACAGTTAGAAACTATTGGAGAAAAATTTGGATTTAAGATTACAGATCCAATTGAGAAAATTCCGGAAGAAGCTATGCAAATGATTTTGTATGGAGGAAAAGACAAGTTTGCCATCAACTCAAAAGATCTTGGCGTTACAAGAGAATACAAAATTGATTTTGAAGGAATTTCAAACTTCATCAAAAATCAATATGACGAAAGTGCAACTACAAGCATAAAACGCTGGGCAAAAGATTTCATGGACGAAATTAACTGTCCGGTTTGCGAAGGATCACGTCTTAAAAAAGAAGCATTGTTTTTTAGAGTTAATGAAAAAAATATCACCGAATTGTGTGATATGGATATTTCAGATTTGACGATTTGGTTTCAGGAATTGAATAGCAATTTAACGGATAAACAGCTTTTAATTGCTTCTGAAGTTGTAAAAGAAATCAAAGATCGTTTGAACTTTTTAATGAATGTTGGTTTAAATTATTTGGCTTTAAGCCGAAGTTCAAAATCACTTTCGGGAGGTGAAGCGCAGCGTATTCGATTAGCAACACAAATTGGTTCACAGCTGGTTGGTGTTTTATATATTTTGGATGAACCGAGTATTGGTTTACATCAAAGAGATAATGAAAAATTGATTAAATCTCTGGAGCAATTACGTGATATTGGAAACTCGGTTATTGTGGTTGAACACGACAAAGACATGATCGAGACTGCAGATTATGTAATTGATATTGGTCCAAAAGCTGGGAAATATGGCGGGGAAATAATCAGCATTGGAACTCCTGCAGAAACTTTAAAATCGAACACCATTACCGCTCAATATTTGAATGGTAAGATGAAATTAGAGATTCCGAAAGAACGAAGAAAAGGAAATGGCAAGTTCTTGAAACTAAGCGGAGCAACTGGAAACAACTTAAAAAATGTTTCGATTGAATTGCCTTTAGGGCAGATGATTTGTGTTACAGGAGTTTCTGGAAGTGGAAAATCGACCTTGATTAACGAAACGCTCTACCCTATCTTGAACGCTTATTATTTTAATGGTGTAAAAAAACCACAGCCTTATAAAAAGATTGAAGGTTTAGAACATATTGATAAAGTAATTGATATTGACCAAAGTCCGATTGGAAGAACGCCGCGTTCAAATCCAGCGACTTATACCGAAGTTTTCACCGAAATTAGAAACTTATTTACCATGACTTCTGAAAGTATGATTCGTGGTTATAAAGCCGGACGTTTCAGCTTTAATGTAAAAGGCGGACGCTGTGAAACCTGCGAAGGTTCTGGTGTAAGAACTATCGAAATGAACTTTTTACCAGACGTTTACGTGGAATGCGAAACATGTCAGGGAAAACGTTTTAACAGAGAAACACTGGAAATTCGATACAAAGGAAAATCAATTTCAGATGTTTTAGATATGACGGTTGATGAAGCGGTTCCGTTTTTTGAAAACATTCCGAAAATCCACAGAAAAGTAAAAACAATTCAAGATGTTGGTTTAGGATATATTACACTTGGTCAGCAAAGTACAACGCTTTCTGGTGGTGAAGCTCAGCGTATCAAACTGGCTGGAGAATTATCTAAAAAAGATACAGGAAATACGTTTTATATTCTAGATGAACCTACAACAGGTTTGCATTTTGAAGATATCCGTGTTTTAATGGATGTAATCAATAAACTGGTTGATAAAGGAAATACGATCCTGGTTATCGAACATAATATGGACGTTATTAAACTTGCGGATTATATTATCGATATTGGTCCTGAAGGCGGAAAAGGCGGCGGACAATTAATCGCTAAAGGTACTCCGGAAGAAGTGGCGAAAAATAAAAAAAGTTATACTGCTAAGTTTTTGAAAAAGGAATTAGAATAAAAATATTGTTATTAATGGAGTGGTTTAAAATCCGTTGTGTAAAATCAATAACGGATTTTAAACCATTATATCGAAATCTCTAACGAATTGAAATCCGTTGTGTCAAAACCTCTAACGGATTGAAATCCGTTTCTACAATATGAACCGTTCCTTCGGAACTCTATTATTGGGGTGTATTTATATTTTCAACAGATTTTAATCCCAAGAAAACAATTTCTATTTCTACATCGTTTTTAATCTATTGATTATTAATCTTCAAGCAAAAGAATCAACAAAGAAATGTTACATTTCAATTAATAAATCTACATTTTTATAACAATTCTTAAAAAAAGCACTAATTTAGTACGCCCTTTTTGTCAACGCTTTTTCATTTTGACAAAAAGACTAAGATATAATCTATGAATCTAAAAGACAAATTCAGTAATGTAGACCAATATTTTTCGCCTAAAATAATTGACGAAGTAAACGATCAATATATTAAAGTAGCAAAAATAAAAGGTCAGGAAGTTCCGTGGCATAATCATGAAAATGAAGACGAATTATTTTATATTATCGATGGTGAACTTTTAATGGAGATTGAAAATGAACCAGCCGTTACAATGAAAAAAGGCGATTTATTTGTTGTAAAAAAAGGTGTAAATCATAGAGTTTCGTCGGTAGAAGAATGTTTGATAATGCTGATAGAATCTAAAACTACAGAACATACCGGAAAAGTAAAAAGCAACATTACCAAATCAATTGAAGAACAAACGTATTAATAAAGAATTCTTCGAATAAACCAATTGTTTAATTGAAACCTAATGCCCTAGCCCTGATGGGAACGGCATCTCCCGATTTAGAAAAACAAAGCTTTTTAGCCGTAGTTTTTGTTTATCGGGAATATAGTGGACAGCAGGAATTAGCTCCTTCCTTCGACTACGCTCAGGATGACAAAATAGAACAGCTTAATAAAATATAAATAATTAAAATACCTAAAATGAGATTAGAAGATTTTGATAATGATGAGGATAAAGTAATCCAGGACAGTTTAAAACAAAAAACCTGGAATGAAATTAGAACAAATGACAGCTGGGCGATTTTTAAAATCATGTCCGAATTTGTAAACGGTTACGAAAGCATGGGGCGTATTGGTCCGTGTGTATCTATTTTTGGTTCGGCGAGAACAAAACCAGATGATAAATATTATTTGCTGGCAGAAAAAATTGCTTTTAAAATTAGTAAAGCCGGTTATGGTGTAATTACGGGAGGAGGCCCGGGAATTATGGAAGCCGGAAATAAAGGTGCGCATTTAGGCGGCGGAACTTCGGTTGGTTTAAATATCGAACTGCCTTTTGAACAGCATTTTAACCCTTATATTGATCACGATAAAAACCTGAATTTCGATTATTTCTTTGTGAGAAAAGTTATGTTCGTTAAATATTCACAAGGTTTTGTGGTTATGCCGGGAGGTTTTGGAACGCTTGACGAAATGTTTGAAGCGATCACTTTAATTCAGACTAAGAAAATTGGAAAATTCCCAATTATTTTGGTTGGAGTTGAATTTTGGTCTGGTTTATTGGATTGGGTAAAAACAGTTTTGGTTGAAAAAATGCAAACTGTAAGTCCAGAAGATTTGAACTTATTCAAAATCGTAGATACTGAAGATGAAGTTGTTGACGTTTTGGATAAATTCTATAAGAAATACGACCTGAGTCCGAACTTCTAAAAATATTTGTAGGGTAAATAAATTTTGTAAGATTAAGTATTCTTAAAAAAATCTGCACTTATTTTACCTATAAGGTTAAATTTACACCTATAACGATATAAAAATTGAAAGCTGTTTTTTTAAACAGCTTTTTTTATGCTATTTTTACATAAAGCCATGAATAATTTATGCACGAAATTTTAGGTATATTTATAATTTTTACGCCAATTCTTGAAATCAACATATAAAATTGTAATTCTCTTTTTTGTTTTATTTAGTTCGATAAAACAGTATGCACAACATCAGTCTAAGATGGAAGTGGCGGTTAATCTTGAACTAAAAACGCTGAATGTAAAACAGGATATTACGTATTTTAATACTTCAAACGACACACTGGTTTCGATTGTTTTGAATGATTGGAATAATGCATTTGCGGATAAAAACACACCTTTGGCAAGACGTTTTTCTGATGAGTTTTATCGCGGTTTTCATTTAGCAAAAGCCATTGAAAGAGGAAATACAACAATTTTAAATCTTACTGATTCTGGCTTTACGGCGCTTGAATGGGAAAGAACGGATAAAAACCCAGATTTTATTGTGGTTAAGCTAAACCAAAAATTATTTCCGGGAGAACAAATTACTTTGCACATCAATTATATTTCGAAAATTCCGAGTGATAAATTCACGCATTATGGGTTTAATCAGAACGGAATGAATTTAAAAAACTGGTTTTTAAATCCGGCACGTTTTGAAAATCATCGTTTTATAAGATACAATAACTTTAATCTTGACGATATTGCAAATGCGGTTGTCGATTATGAAGTTGAAATAAAAATCCCGAATGATTATTCGATTACAACTGATTTAAATTCGGTTTCAAAAGACGTTTCAAATTCAGCTTATACTAATTATTCTTTTTCAGGAAAAAACAGATCAGACTTTAATTTATTTATCGAAAGACAAAATAATTTTAAAAGTTATGACAATGGAACAATCGAAGTTCTTTCGGATTTAAAAAACAAAAAAATCAGCGAAGTTCAAAAAGCCATTATAATTGACCGCGTTGCTGCTTTTGCGAATGAATTTTTAGGTAAATATCCGCATGAAAAAATCACTGTTTCACAGGCAGATTATGAGAGAAATCCTTTTTATGGATTGAATCAGCTGCCTTCGTTTCTTAGTCCGTTTTCGGATGAGTTTATGTTTGAAGTAACTTTTTTCAAAACTTATCTGAACAATTATCTAAAAAACTCGCTTCGTCTTGATCCTAGAAAAGACAATTGGGTTTATGACGGAATACAGATTTATGCCATGATGAAGTATATGGAAGAAAATCATCTGGATGAAAAAATGTTGGGAAAACTTTCGAAAATGAAACTTTTTAAAAGTTACAACATTACCAATCTGACTTTTAATGAGCAATACAGTTATTATTATATGCTGATGGCTCGTAAAAACCTGGATCAGCCGCTTGGAGATCCGAAGAATACGCTGATAAAATTTAACGAACAAATTGCGAGTAAATACCGCGCAGGTTTGAGTTTGAGTTATCTGGATGATTATTTGAATCATAATATTGTTCCCGAAAGTATTCAGGAGTTTTATAATTTGAATAAAACGCAACAAACGAATCGTTATGATTTTGAAAAAATCCTGACCGATAAAAGTCCAAAAAATATCGACTGGTTTTTTAAAACTATAATCGATTCAAGAGAAATTATTGATTATAAGTTTACGCATGTTTCCAAAACAGCAGACAGTATACAATTTTCGATAAAAAACAAAACCAATATTTATGCACCAATTCCGGTTTATGGTTTAAAGAAAAATGAAGTTGTTTTTAAGGAATGGATTGAACCTAAAAAAGCAGATTCTATTTATCAATTTGACCGAAAAAATGCAGATAAATTAGTTATAAATTACGACAACGAGGTTCCTGAATTCAACCAGAGAAACAACTGGAAATCTTTAAAAAGTCTGGTTATTACCAATCGCCCTATAAAATTTAATTTTGCTAAAGATCTCGAAGATCCTTATTACAATCAGATCTTATATATCCCCACATTGACGTATAATTATTATGACGGATTAACACCGGGAATTCGTTTTCATAATAAAACGATATTAGATAAACCCTTTACTTTTGACATTAATCCGGCCTATTCCATAAAAGCGGGAACAATTTCTGGTTCGTCTGCTTTTTCTTTGAATCAGTTTTATCGAAACAATACTCTATATAATGTACGATATTCTATAAGTCAAAACTATTTTCATTATGCGCCAGATGCTACTTATCTTCGATTAAATCCTATGGTGCAGCTGCGTATTCGTGAAGAGAATTTTAGGGATAATAGAAAACAGCTTATTTTGTTTCGTCAGGTAATTGTAAACAGAGAAGCAAGTGCATTTATTACAGACAATTCTAAACCTAATTATTCAGTTTTTGACGCCCGTTATGTAAACACAAAAACAGAACTGGTTAATCATTTTAATTTTATGACTGATGTTCAGTTTGGCGGAGGCTTTGGAAAAGTTTCGGGAGAAGCTGAATACAGAAGATTATTTGAAAATAATCGCAAACTAAACTTAAGATTGTTTGCCGGAAGTTTCTTGTACAATAAAACTAATTCTGATTATTTTAGTTTTGGTTTAGATAAGCCTACAGATTATTTATTTGATTATAATATTTTGGGAAGATCCGAAACCAGTGGGATTTTCAGTCAGCAATATGTAATTGCTGAAGGCGGATTTAAATCAAAAATAGATCCTTCATTTGGTAATCAATGGATGACTACTTTAAACGCCAGTTATGCTTTATGGGACTGGGTTGAAGTTTATGGTGATGTTGGACTTTTGAAGAATAAACATCAAGATGCCTTTTTTGCCTATGATAGCGGAGTGCGGTTAAACCTTGTTCCAGACTACTTTGAACTTTATTTTCCGGTCTACTCGAATAACGGGTGGGAAATTTCTCAAAAGAATTACAACGAAAAAATCAGATTTGTTATCACTTTGGCACCAAAAGCATTAGTCACTCTTTTTACCCGAAAATGGTTTTAATTAAATAAATTTTAATCAAAAACATAAATTATTATCACAAAAAAGACAAAAACCATAAAAATAACACAATTAAAGTACGTAGTTTTCTGTTTTTAAATACAAATAATTAAATTATATTTATTTTAAAGAATTATGATTATTGATTGTTTTTAAGTAATTTCGCAGTCATAACATGACCCACAAGATTATGATAACAGAAAAAAGCAATACAACTTTAACTTTTGAAGATTTCAAAACAGAGGTATTGAACGACTACAGAATTGCAGTAACTAGCCGTGAATGTAGTCTTTTAGGTCGTAAAGAAGTATTGACAGGAAAAGCCAAATTTGGAATATTTGGTGACGGAAAAGAAGTACCACAGCTTGCAATGGCAAAAGCCTTTAAAAATGGGGATTTCCGCTCTGGTTATTATCGCGATCAGACTTTTATGATGGCGATTGGCGAATTAACTTCTAAACAGTTTTTCGCAGGTTTATACGGTCATACTGATTTAGCTCATGATCCAATGTCTGCCGGAAGGCAAATGGGCGGACACTTTGTAACGCACAGTTTAAACGAAGACGGATCGTGGAAAGACTTAACAAAACAAAAAAATTCAAGCTCAGATATATCGCCTACAGCAGGGCAAATGCCAAGATTATTGGGATTAGCTCAGGCTTCTAAAATTTACAGAAACGTTAATGGAATCACCATTAAAGATAAATTTTCTGTTGATGGAAATGAAGTTGCCTGGGGAACAATAGGAAACGCAAGTACGTCTGAAGGTTTATTTTTTGAAACTATAAATGCTGCCGGAGTTTTACAAGTTCCGATGGTAATGAGTGTTTGGGATGATGAATACGGAATTTCGGTTCACGCCAAACATCAAACTACAAAAGAAAACATTTCTGAAATCCTTAAAGGATATCAAAGAGATGAAGATTCTAAAGGTTATGAAATTTTTAGAGTAAAAGGATGGGATTATGCAGAGTTAGTTTCGACTTACGAAAGAGCAGGCGCAATTGCGCGTGAAGAACATATTCCGGTTTTAATTCACGTAAACGAATTAACACAGCCGCAAGGTCACTCTACTTCTGGTTCTCACGAACGTTATAAAAATGCAGAAAGATTAGCTTGGGAAAGAGATTTCGATTGTATTCGTCAGATGCGTTTATGGATGATCGCTATTAATATTGCATCTCCGGAAGAATTAGCAGAACTTGATTTTCAATTGAAAAAAGAAGTTCTTGAAGCTAAAAAAGATGCATGGAATGATTTCATCAATCCGATAATTGAAGACCAAAAAAATCTTTTGGATTTATTGGAGCAAATTGCAGAAGCAAGCATCAATCATAAAGACAGAATTAGAAAATATATTTCAGAATTAAGTGCGATAAAAGCGCCTTTAAAGAAAGAAATTCTGGTTTACGCAAGAAAAATTCTTCGTTTTATAGAAGTTCCAAACAGCAAGGTTCTTTTATCAAACTGGATCACGAATTTTATTGGAGAGACTCAGGGAAAATTCAGCAGTAACCTGCATTCAGAATCTGCACAAAATGTATTTTCTGTAGAAAAAGTACTTCCAGAATATGCCGAAAATGCAAAACCGGATTTAGACGGAAGAATGATTCTTCGTGATAATTTCGACGCTTTGTTTAGCAAATATCCTGAAACATTGATTTTTGGGGAAGATGTTGGAAACATTGGCGACGTAAATCAAGGTCTTGAAGGCATGCAGGAAAAATACGGCGAACTTCGTGTTGCCGATGTCGGGATTCGTGAAGCGACTATTATTGGTCAGGGAATTGGTATGGCATTGAGAGGTTTACGCCCTATTGCTGAAATTCAATATCTTGATTATTTATTGTATGCGATTCAAATCATGAGTGATGATTTAGCTACTTTACAATACAGAACGGTTGGAAAACAAAAAGCACCATTAATTATCAGAACTCGCGGACACCGTTTAGAAGGTATCTGGCATTCTGGTTCTCCAATGGGAATGATTATAAACGCCATTCGCGGAATCCATGTTTTGGTTCCGAGAGATATGACACAAGCTGCAGGATTTTATAATACTCTTTTAGAGTGCGACGAACCTGCATTAGTTATTGAATGTTTGAACGGTTACCGTTTAAAAGAAAAAACACCTTTGAATTTTGGTGAATTCAAAACGCCAATTGGTGTTGTTGAAACATTAAAAGAAGGTGCTGATATTACTTTAGTTTCTTACGGATCGACTTTAAGATTGGTTCAACAAGCCGCTGAGGAATTATTAGTTTTAGGAATTGACTGTGAAATTATTGATATTCAGTCTTTACTTCCTTTTGATATTAATAAGGATATTGTGAAAAGTGTCGCTAAAACAAATCGTCTTTTAGTAATTGACGAAGATGTTCCAGGCGGAGCTTCGGCTTACATTTTACAGCAGATTCTGGAAGAGCAAGATGCTTATAAATATCTTGACAGTAAACCGCAAACACTTGCTGCAAAAGCGCACAGACCGGCTTACGGAACTGACGGCGATTATTTCTCTAAACCTTCTGCTGAAGATATTTTCGAGAAAATTTACAGCATGATGAATGAAGTTAATCCTTCTAAATTTCCTAGTTTATACTAAAAATTTAGATGTTTTTAGATAATAAAAAAAGCTCCAATATTTTGGAGCTTTTTTTATTATTATACACAAAGTAAAGTCATTGCGAGGAACGAAGCAATCTCACTATTATAATCACGCATAGACTTTAGCACGTGAGATTGCTTCGTTCCTCGCAATGACATAAAATCCGTATTAATCCGCGCTTTCGCGAAAGCGAATCCGTAAAATCCGTGTTTCAATAGAATTGTTTAAATATCTTTCAGCATCGCTCTGGCTCTTTCCAAATCCTCCGCCGTATCAATCCCAATTCCAACATGCGTGGTTTCGACCATTTTTATGCGTTTTCCGAACTCTAAATATCTTAACTGCTCCAATTTCTCAGAAGCTTCTAAAGATTTCATAGGAAGACTGTAAAAATCTAATAAAGCCTGTTTTCTAAAAGCATAAATTCCGATGTGTTGAAAATAACGAACTCCAGCATCTTTTTCCCTAGGATAAGGAATTACCGATCTTGAAAAATACAAGGCAAACTGCGACTGATCAACAACCACTTTTACATTATTCGGGTTATTGATTTCGTCTTCATTTGTGATTTCACGCATTAACGAAGCTAAATCAATCTTTTTATCTTCATCATTTTTAAAAACAGATAAAACCTGCTCTAAAGGCCCGGCTTCAGTAAAAGGTTCATCACCTTGTACATTTACCACAATATCAACATCAAGATTGGCAACGGCTTCAGCAATTCGGTCACTTCCAGATTCGTGTTCTTTAATGCTCATAATTGCTTTTCCACCGTTAGAAACAATTTCGTCAAAAATCAAATCAGAATCGGTTACAACAAAAACATCGTCGAATAAGTTTGTTGAAACTGCAGCTTCGTATGTTCTTAAAATTACTGTTTTACCTCCCAAATCCTGCATTAGTTTTGCAGGAAAACGTGTTGATGCGTATCGCGCCGGAATTACCGCTATTATTTTCATTTTTTATGTCATTGCGAGGAACGAAGCAATCTCGCTCCCATAGTTAATTTATATTTTTTATCCTTTGTGAATCTCTGTGTAAATCTCTGTGCAATTTTGTGTAATAACTTTCACAAAGATTCGCAAAGGTTTCGCAGAGATTCACAAAGTTTTTTACATTATTTTTACCGAAGTCATACTCAACGAACCAGCCAGCAATTTATCATTAAACAAGTTCAACTCTTCTGACTTTTCTTTTAAACCTAAAGTATACAATAAAGGCAAATAATGATCCGGAGTTGGAATTGCAATTTGAACCGCTTTACTCATTTTTTCGTACTCGATTAAAGGCAGGAAATTTCCATCCAATAAATAATTATTTACGGTTTCTCTGGCTTCAATTGCCCAATCGTAACCGTAATTATCTTTATCAAAATTTCTGAAATCAACTAAACGAAGATTGTGCACAATATTTCCGCTCCCAATAATCAAAACACCTTTATCACGTAACGATTGTAATTTCTGCGCCAGCTCAAAATGATATTGCCCAGATTTTGTATAATCAATACTTAACTGAATTACGGGAACATCTGCATTAGGATATAAATGTTTAATAACACTCCACGCACCGTGATCTAAACCCCAATGTTCGTCTAAATCTACCTGAACAGGATTTAATATTTTTTGAGTTTCTAATGCCAGTTCAGGACTTCCTTTTGCGGGATACTGCACATCAAAAAGTGCCTGCGGAAAACCTCCAAAATCGTGAATGGTTCTTGGCATTTCCATCGAAGTTACTTTTGTGCCTTTTGTAAACCAATGCGCCGAAATACATAAAATAGCATTGGGCTGCGGTAATGTTTTAGCCAGATTTCGAAAACCAGCCACAAACTGATTTTCTTCAATAGCATTCATTGGGCTGCCGTGTCCTAAAAACAAAACCGGCATTTTATCTGTATTCGAAAACGTAGACGAAATCGAATGTAAGTCGTTTAGTGTTGTCATTGTAAATGTATCTCTGTGAAGTTTTTTCTGCCACGAATTACACTAATTTACACTAATTTGTTAGTACCTAAAAAAAATAATTCGTGTTAATTCGTGAAATTCGTGGCAAACTTTTATTCTTCAAAACTCTCGTCTTTAAATCCTATCAAATATAATTTATTTTTGGCACGTGTCATTGCTGTGTAAAGCCATCTTATATAATCATGATCGATTCCGTTTGGCAAATACGGCTGTTCTACAAAAACCGTATTCCACTGCCCTCCCTGCGATTTATGACACGTTATGGCGTAGGAGAATTTCACCTGTAAACCATTAAAATATTCATTTTCTTTTACCTTTTGAAACTTCTTATATTTTGTCGACTCATCTTCATAATCCTTCATTACCTCTTCATACAAACGATTTGATTCTTCATAGGTTAACGATGGAGATTCACTCTTTATAGTATCTAAAATCAAAACGGTTTCAAAAGGTTTTTGATCCGGATAATCGACCATTCTTATTTTTACCCTTGCAAAAGTAAAACCGTACAACTCTTTGATTCCGAACATTTCCAAAACCTCAATAATATCACCATTGGCAATAAATCCTGCTTCATCGGTTTCTTTCAGCCAGAAATAATTATTCTTTACCACCATTAAAAAATCGCCTACAGAAAGTTCGCTTTCTTTAAACAAAATTCGGGTTCTAATTTGTTCGTTGTATTGATTTGCCCTTTTATTAGAACGGACAATAAACGCCGTATCTTCAATACTATAATTGCTGTAAGCTGTATTTATAGCATCCTGAATATCATATCCATCGGTTAAACGAACAATATCTTTAAACTTTTTTACATTGAATTTAAACTCCGTAATAAAGCTCTCTTTCAATAATTCGCGTAATTCGGTTGCATTGAATAAAATCCCTGAACTTTCTTCCTGACGCATTACTTCATCCAATTCGATATGTTCGATTTCTTTGTCGTAATGAACGCCCAAAGTATGTATATCTAAAGCTGGGCTAATATCTAAATTTACCGGAGGAAGCTGCGCTGTATCTCCTAAAAGGATCATTTTGCAATTGGTTCCCGAATACACATAATTAATCAAATCATCGAGAAGCGAACCGCTGTCTAAAGTACTGTCTGAAATCATCGAAGCCTCGTCGACTATAAAAATCGTGTTTTTATGTTTGTTAACTTGTCTGGTAAAAGCCACTCCTCCACCCGATGATTTTTTAGGGAAATAGATCTTCTTATGAATCGTAAAAGCGGATGTATTGGAATAATTTGCAATTACTTTTGCCGCACGACCTGTTGGTGCAAGCAGGACAAACTTTTTATTAATATCACCAAGATTATTTACGATTGTTGAAATCACCGTTGTTTTTCCGGTTCCGGCATATCCTTTTAATACAAAAATGGTGTTGTTTGCTGGTTCGGTCAAAAAAATGGCGATTTTTTGAAAAAAAATATCCTGTTTATAAGTAGGTGCAAAAGGAAATCTTTTTTGCAAAACGCCGTAAAACGATGCTGAATTCATAAGGTAAATTTGAAACACAAAGTTCGTTCTTTTTAATGGCAATAACAATTGCAAAAATCAATTACAATTTCAATGACAATTGCAGTTGTCAAATTCAATATCAAAATTAAAAAACAAAATATAAAGCTTAAATTTAGCTATATAGCTGATAATAAACGTAATGATAATACTTCGCTAACTTTATTGTAACATTAATTTTTGAAATTGCATTTAATTTCTGCAATTGTCATTGAAATTGAAATTGACATTGTTATTTTTTTTATTTGTAAGTTTGTGGTCACCTTAAATTCTTTATTGAAACAAAACAGGTAACGAATTGTAAATCAATTATGTCAATACACAATACTAATATTACATCAAAAAATTACAAAAAACTTTCGATTCAGGTTTCACTGAACGGATTCTCTTTTTGTTGTTTTGATACCTTAAATAATACGATTACTGCTTTTAATGAAGTTCAGTTTGATGCCGCTCTAAAACAAAATAAAATTGAAGATTTATATGCTTCTGCTTTTAAAAATTATTCTGAGTTAAAAGAAACTTATGACGACATTTTAGTCATTCACAATAACAATCTTTCGACTTTTGTGCCAACGCCATTGTTTGATGAAGATTATTTAGGAAGTTACCTGCAGTATACCACAAAAGTGTTTGAGACCGATTTTTTTACTTTTGATCAAATCTCAAATTACGATATGCATTCGGTTTACATTCCGTATATCAATATCAATAATTTTTTAATTGATACCGTTGGTTCTTTCGATTACAAACACGTAAATAGTATTTTGGTCGAGAAAATTTTAGAAGCTTCAAAAAACAACGACGAGAAAAAAATGGTCGTTAATTTTAATCCGGAGCATTTTGAAATTATCGTAGTACAAAATCAAAAGTTATTGTTATTCAACTCTTTTGAATATCAAACTCCTGAAGATTTTATTTATTACATTCTTTTTACTGCCGAACAGTTAAATTTAAATCCAGAGATTTTTCAATTGGAATTGCTTGGAACAATACACCAAAACGATCCGTTTTACGACATTGCTTACAAATACATTCGTAATATTTCTTTTCTTGACGTTAGCACTTTAAAAGAAAAGAACAACTACACAACAGCTCAGAATCAAAAACATTATATCTTATTTCAATCATGAGAATCATTTCAGGAAAATACAAAGGGCGTAGGATCTTCCCACCAAAAAACCTTCCTGTAAGACCTACGACTGATATGAGTAAAGAAGCATTGTTTAATGTTTTGAATAATCATTTTAGTTTTGACGGCTTAAAGGTTTTAGATTTATTTTCGGGAACCGGGAATATCAGTTATGAATTCGCTTCACGCGGAAGCGCACCAATTACCTCAATCGACGGTGATTTTGGATGCGTGAAATTTATCAAACAAGTTTCATCAGAATACGATTTTGATATAGCAGCCACTAAAAGTGACGTCTATAAGTTTCTGGAAAACTGCAAAACTTCATACGATATTATTTTTGCCGATCCGCCTTACGGATTAGACCAGGCAGCGTTTGAAAAAATTGTGCTTACTGTTTTTGAAAAAGAATTACTTTCAGAAGATGGAATGATGATTATCGAACATTCGAAATATACTAAAATGGATCATTTAAGTAATTTTTCATTTCAAAAAAGTTATGGCGGTTCGTTTTTTAGTTTCTTCGAATTGAATTCTACAGATGATGACGAAGAACTTCCGGGAGAATCTCCATTAAAAATTGTTGAAGAAGACGAAGGATAATCTATATCAATTTTCAAATTTTTAAAATCCCAAATTCCAAACTTCAATTGGAATTTGGGATTTTAAATTTTGGAATTTTTCATTTTATCTAATTCTGTTTTCGTTTTCATTCACATTCTTTTCCTTAAATTCGGTTTCTTTTACTTTACCAAAAGAATATTTAACCGAGATTGAAATTTCATGAGCATCAATTACATATCTTGCTTTTGAACTGGTATCATTAATGGTAAATTCTTCTGTTTCAATTACATTTTTAAATACATTATTGCAGCTCAAAGTACAGTTCCATTTTTTTAGGAATGTTTTTGAAAGTGCCATATCCACAACAAATCTGGGGTTTCTTTCAAAAACACCTTTCTTCTGTTCGGTTAATCCCCAAAAACTTAAAACGAAAGTATATTCTTTTGGGAGCTTAAATTCGTTGTTGGAATAATAATATAAATACGGTTTTGAGTCTAAAAATTCAGCCGAAGGATCTTCTATTTTTTCGAGAATAAAAACCAGCGAATTGGTAGTGGTCCAAAATTTATAGGCAAAAGGCAGTTCAAAATCAAGACTTAAACCCGCTTCTTTATCAAAATTTATATCTTTAAAAGTCATTATACTTTGGTTTTTATCATAGAGAAAACTATTGTAAACCGGATTTTTATTTTGCCAATAACTCACTTTAACCGATTTATCATTGTATTGAAAAGTCGACGAAATTTCATTATTAAATGTTGGTCCCAAATTGATATTACTCGCATATATAAAATACGGATTTATATAAGTCGCAATATTACTTAACGACGAATAATTGGGACGTGAGATACTTTTGGCATAATTCAAACCAATATTTTTTGTGCTGTCTATTGCCATGGAAAACTGCACTTTAGGGAAAAGGTCCGTGTAATTTTTATCGATCAAAGGCGAAGTATCTGTTTTATATTTTCCGCTTACATTTGTATTTTCAACTCTAAGTCCGGCAGAAAAACTGATCTTTTTAATTTTTCCCGAAAGCTGTGTATAAGCTGCTGAATTTGCTTCTTTAAAATCATAATCTAAAGCTGTATTTTCATTTTCTTCGAAATCAAAAATATCGGTATTTGATTTGGATTTTGCCACAGAATAAAGTCCGCCGTATTCCAGGTTCATTTCATTTTTAAACTTTTTCTCCAAATCAATTCTTCCCGAATAAACATCAACATTAAACTTTTGGTTTCGGTTTTGAGACAAAGCAAATTCAGTATCGTTATAATTATTTTCGACCATCGTTACTAAATTCTGTTGGAAATTCGAATATTGAAAACCCGCAAAAAGCTGTGTATTAATTGCTTTTATCTTTTTTGAATAATTCAGAAATGAGTTTACAAAATTCTTTTTACTCGAATTATCGCTCCAGGTTAAAACGTTGTTTTCAACGTTTTGATTTTTATTATACGTAAATGTATTTATGGGAAAAGTGTCTGTACGAAGTCTGGAACTAACATTAAACGAAAAATAATCATCATCATTTATTTTATAAAACAAGCCGCCGCCAAAAACATATTGTTTTCGTTTTGTGGTTGCCGAAACATCATATTTTGAAGCAATATCAGCATTTTGAATTTGATAATCAATACTATGACTTTCCCACGGATTGAGTCGGTTGTAATTGAAATTCGCTTTCCATTCGAATTTGTTTTTCTTGAAACTCGTATTCAATCCCAGATAATTATTATAGTTTTTCTTGAAGGAAGCCACTTCAGAAATCTCAGTTCTAAAACTATCTTTTTTACTGAATTTTCGAGTAATTAAAATTACCGAACGACCTTCGGCTTCATATTTTGCAGATGGATTCTGAATGATTTCGATTGTTTTAATATCGGCGGGAGCCAAAGCATTTAAATCGTTTATTCCAACTTTTTGATTGTCGATATAAATAAGCGGATTTCCTTTGCCTACAACGGTAATATTTTCTTTATCTGAACTTACCAGAACAGTTGGCAGTTTTGCCAATAAATCGACTGTATTTGGAATTGAATTATAAACAGAATTAGCGACATCAACTTTTATATTTCCGTTTGTATTAGTAAACGTTTTTTTGTTTTGATTGATGATAACTTCATTTAATTGTTCATTTGAAATCGAATCTTTTGGCGTTTCATTTTGAGCCTTTGCGGCAAATGAAAGACAAAAAAGTAAAAGCACAAGAAGAAGTTTTAAGGGCAGATAAATGTTCATTTTTAAAAGTTTTTTGATTTTGTGATGATGCAAAAATGCTTCTAAAAAAGGGCTGCGTAGGTTAATTGAAGGTTAATGCGGAGTTAACGTCATTTTTGTTCCATAAAAGCATTATTTTTGGGTGGAGATAATGGGCCGCGGATTTTACGGATTAAACGGGTTTACACAGATTATATTTAAACTGAATCTTAAAAAATAAACCAGCGAAAACCCGTTTAATCCGTGTCATCCGCGAGCCAATAATTTCCCGCAGATTCTACAGATTATGCAGATAAATTAATCCGCTAAATCATTTAAATCTGCGAGAAAAACAAAATAAAATCTGTGCAAACCAGCTTAATCCGTGTCATCCGCGGGCAAAAAAACAAAATGAAACAAAGAATCAATTTATTAATAGCATTTTCGGTTGTGGCACTGATCGTTTTATCGACTGTGCAATGCTATTTGGTAAAAACCACTTACGATTATAAAGTGGCGCAGTTTCACACGCAGATTAAAAATGAAATTGCTCAGATTTCTAATAATTACAGCGATATTGATTCGGTTTTAGTTTCCAGAAAAGAAGCACTTTATACCCATTTATCCGAGAAATACATTCAGGGAAAAAATTCTAAAACTGATATTAAAAAAAGGATTTTAGAAAATGAATATCGAAGTGCATTAACGGCAGAAATTCAGCGAAAATTCGAAAGAGATTTACCTAATTTTAAAATTGATTTTGCGATTGTTCTCAACAAATTTATTTTGTACAAAAACACCAAAAAAGCCGACACAATTTTTTCTGAAAAACCTTTTATTCGAAATAAACTATACGGAAATCTGGCTTCGCTAAATCATGCTTTTTTAGTCCGGAATTATGTTGGAACTACTAACGGAACTTTTGAAAATCAGGAATATCAATTATTGACAGAAGATTCGATGTACGTTTCGGTTATCGATTGGGAAATGATTATTTTAAGGCGAATGGCTTTTATATTGGTTTTGTCTTTATTCTCGATTCTTACGCTTATCACCCTTTTTGTAATTGCACTTAAAGCTTTAATAAAGCAGAAAAAAGTAAGCGATGTAAAAACCGATTTTATCAATAATATTACGCACGAACTTAAAACGCCTTTGGCAACTTTAGGCATCTCGACCAAAATTCTGGAGCAGAAAAACATTCGTGAAAACGATGAAAATTTCAATGCAATTGTCAATACAATTTCACGCCAAAACAATCGTCTTCAAAGTTTGATTGATCAGGTTATGGCAAATTCATTGGCAGAAAATGAAATTGAACTGCAAAAGGAGAAAATCGAAACCGAAGATTTCCTGCAGACGATTGTAAATGATTTTAAAATCACGTATCCTAAAATTGAAATAAATACTGATTTTCAGACTCAAAAAACGAATTTGGTTCTGGATAAATTTCATCTGACAACGGCTCTTTTAAATGTTTTGGAAAATGCTGTAAAATACGGTTCAAACACGATTATTGTAAAGACTAAACAAGCTGAAAATCAATTTTCGATTAGTATTGAAGATAACGGAATTGGAATTGCAAAAAACAAACAATCGCTGCTTTTTGAGAAATTTTATCGTGTTGAACAAGGAAATCTTCACAACACAAAAGGTTTAGGTTTAGGATTGTATTATGTTGCCCAAATCGTAAAAGCGCATCAGGGTTCTGTTAACGTGATTAGTGATTTAGGAAAAGGAACTCAGTTTACTATTTTATTAAAAGTTTAATTACCATATTTTGAAAAAATTACTTTTAGCTGAAGACGATCACGATTTTGCAGCAATTTTAAAACAATATTTAGAATTTCATCAATTTGAAGTAATCTGGGCAGAAAATGGCGAAATAGCTTTAGATTATTTTAAAAACGAGACTTTTGATATTTGTGTTTTTGATGTAATGATGCCCAAATTAGACGGATTTTCACTGGCTGAAAAAATAATTACAATCAATCCTGAAACTCCCTTTATATTTTTAACGGCAAGAAAGTTAAAAGAAGACAAAATCATTGGATTAAAACTAGGTGCAGACGATTATATCGTGAAACCTTTTGAAGTCGATGAACTGGTGCTGCGTTTGCAAAATATATTGAAGAGAATCGAGCAAAAGAGAAGTCTGGACGGAAACAATACCATTGAAATTGGTTCGTATATTTTTGACAACGAACGTTTAACGCTCAATAATAAAAATCACGTGCAGCAGCTCACAGAGAAAGAAGCGGCTCTTATTGAGTATTTATATCTAAACCATAATCAGTTATTAAAGAGAGATGAAATTTTAATGTCTGTCTGGAAAAAAGACGATTATTTTTCAGGCCGAAGCATGGATGTTTTTATCAGCAGACTTAGAAAATATTTTAATTCAGATCCAAAAATTAGTATTGAAAGTGTTCGAAATATTGGTTTGGAATTTAAAATCAAAAAGTAATCCTGCAAATCATATAAGTTTCTTAAACAATTGTATAACAACAATTAATAGTTATGATTATACATTTGTTAGGAACTTAAAATCTAAAACCATGAACCTAAAAAGATTTTTCGGAGGGTTATTGACAATCCTCGGAATTGTAGGACTTATTTATACTGCTGTTATTTTTGCCGGCACATCTGGCGAAACCAGAGATGTTAAATCATTAATTATTTACGGTATTTTAGGAATCGTTTTCTTTACGTCCGGAATCAGTCTGGTTCGTACAACTAAAGACGAATCATAATTTTTTAAATACATAGAAACATAGTTTAATTAAAACTAAAAAACCTATGTTTCTATGTGTTTAAAGGGAATTTATTTGACTAAAACAGCTGCAATTTTTTCGTAAAGAGGTGTTTTTACGCCGTATTTTTTTCCTTCGTTTACCACATATTGTGTAAGCGATAGGGCTTCGGTATTTTTTCCAGCCAGTAAATCCCTGTGCATAGACGAAGTCGCTTCTTTTGGTGATTTTTCTAATTTTTGAATGGTCTGTGCTACAATATCATGTGGTAATTTCAATCCTTTTGCCTGCGCCACATCTTCAATTTCATGAAGCAGTTCGATATAGGTTACTTTCGATTCTGAATTGCTTAAAATTTCACCAATATTCTGATTCAAATAAGATGTCGCCGAAGCTAAAGCAGATATAAAAATGAATTTTTCCCAAACGGTTTCGTCAATATTCTCAACTAAATAACCTTCTATTTTTGCTTTTTGCAGAATATGAAGCAATTCTTCTAACTTTGAAAATGGAGTTGTTTTCGAGCCAAAAAACAACTTTTCATAAAATCCGATCCTACGAATGGTTCCAGGTGAAAAAATCATCGAAACTATGTAAACGCAGCCTTGAAGAACTTCATTATCTGGCACTATTTTTTTAATTCTTTCCTGCGCATCAACGCCATTGTATAAAGGAAGAATTATGGTTTCTTTTTTAATGCAGTTTTTCAAAGACGTTAAACTCTCTTCAATATCATACGTTTTGGTTGCACATATTAAATAATCCAACACACCAATTTCTGCCGGATTATTCGAAACTAAATTTGGACGAACAATTATTTCAGAATCATCAGTCACAATCTTTAATCCATTTTCGGCAATGGCTTTTTGAGTTTCGCCGCGTGCGATAAAAATGATTTCAACATCATCAGATTTTTGATAAGCTTTCGCCAAAAGTCCGCCGAAATAACCTCCAACGCCTCCAAGTCCTAAAATTCCAATTCTTTTCATAAAATTTCAATTTAATGCCACAAATTAATGCCACAAAGGCGCTAAGTCACAAAGTTATTTTAAGCCAAAAAGAAAAACAAAAACTTAGTGTCTTTGTGTCTTAGTGGCTAAATAATTATTCCTCCAAAACAGGATTCAAATCCAGTTCAGTAAAATCGTGTTCTGTTTTCGAAATTATGATCGTTGCGACAGTATTTCCAATCAAGTTTGTAATCGCTCTCGCTTCGCTCATAAATTTATCAACTCCTAATAAAAAAGCCAAACCTTCAACCGGAATTTTATGCAGCGCTGTTAAAGTCGACGCTAAAACAATAAATCCGCTTCCGGTTACGCCCGCTGCACCTTTTGAAGTAATCATCAAAATACCAATAACGGTAAGGATTTCGAAGAAACTCAAATGTACATCATACAACTGCGCCAAAAATATTACCGACATCGACAAGTAAATCGAAGTTCCGTCGAGATTAAAGGAATATCCTGTTGGAATCACCAATCCCACAACCGATTTACTGCAGCCCATTCTTTCGAGTTTGACCATAATACTTGGCAAAGCAGCTTCTGAAGACGAAGTTCCTAAAACCAGTAAAAGTTCTTCTTTAATGTATTTTAAAATTGAAAGTATGCTTATTTTATAATAGCGCAGAATAGTTCCTAAAATTAGGAAAACAAACAACGCCATGGTGAGATAAACGCAAAGCATTAATTTTCCCAGCGGAATTAAAGTTGCTAATCCGAATTTACCAATTGTATAGGCCATTCCGCCAAAAGCACCAATTGGGGCGAGGTACATTACATATTTTAAGCCAAGGAAAACGACTTTTGAAATTCGTTCTAAAACCAAAATAGTCTGTTCTCTTTTTTTATAAAAATTCAATGCGATTCCACACACAATTGCTGCGAGTAAAACCTGCAGTGTAAAATTGGAAAAGAAAAACTGAAGCCATGAAAAATCTTTTGCGCTTGAGTTTGTATACTGGCTTGCATCGCCAAGAGTCAATCCCGATTTATCAATTTTTCCGGGCTGAAACAAATAAGCAACTGCAACACCTATTGCTAATGCAACGGTTGAAACTACTTCAAAATAGGCTAAAGCTTTAACTCCAATTCTACCGACTTTTTTTAGGTTTCCCATTCCGGAAATTCCTAAAACAATCGTCAAAAAGATAATTGGCCCAATAAATAGTTTGATAATATCGACAAACTTCTCGCCTACAATTTTCATTTTCACACCATTATCCGGTGAAAAATGCCCGAGTAAAACGCCGGCAATAATGGCTATTAAAACCCAAAATGTAAGGTTGGTAATTACAGCTCGAAAAATACTTTTGTTAGCTTTTGAAGCAGGATTTGGAGTGGTTATATTCATGAAGATAGATTAGAGTCTTTCACAAATATATAAAAAAAGCAGACCTATAAGCCGGATTCTGTCCCTGATAAATCAAGGCCTTATCATTTATCTAGATTCCGCATTACTGCGGAACTCAAGCTACCTACCCTTCAACAACGGACGAGAAGCCCTTAAATGCTGATATACTTGGTATTTCACCGCATAGAGTTTACCTGGTTTCACTACAGCATTACCTGTACATACTTTCTGCTGCACTTGTCCTAATCCCGATCGAAACCGGAACCGACGGGCGTTACCCGCTATGCTTCTCTGTGGTGTCCGGACTTTCCTCCCTCCCTAATTGGAACGGCGATAAGGCGGTCTGCGCTGCAAAAGTAACACTTTATAGACTAAGAATAATAAATTTAAATTTCTGATTTTCGCTGTGTTTTCGTAACATTTTAATTTTAAAATAGTTATCTTTAAAATTCCGTAATTTTTAAATTCAGTTTATCATGAAAAGAATGTATCATTACGCAACTGTTTCAAAGGCTTTAGATCAATTGAATGAGAAAGGATTTACTTGTGATTTTAATCGAAATGCAGACGCGATTAAAAAGAATCCTGAGAAATTTGAAATTGTTCATGTGTATCGATACGAAGGGGAATCTGACCCCGGCGATGAGGCAGTTGTATACGGAATTAAGTCCGTTAACGGTAAAAAGGGCGTTTATGTAGCAGGTTTTTCCGCCGATTCAGATCAGGAAACTGCCAAATTTTTATTTGATTTAAGTATTAGGGGAAGGTAATTATGATTACATCCAGTTTTGTCATTTCGACGAAGATTGAAGATCAACTGCTCAAAATTTCTAGTGCGATTTACTTCGTCTATTCGCTATCGCTCGGGTCTCTTTTCGTCGAAATGACATAAAATGTGGAAATTTTTACAATTAATCTACTAATCTTTGACTGCTTTATTGATCAAATATATTTAATCATTTTCTCTTTTTGCTTTTAACCTTTCCAGATGATTTTTAGGATCGAAATTCAAACTAAGACCACTGTCAATTCCTTCCTGTATAGCTTTTTTTAAAATGACTAATTTATTCTCTCCTTCTTTCAAAAGATTCAATCCAGCTCTAACTTCAGCATTTTTTAAATTTTCTCTCAGAAAGACTGTTTTCAATGAAATTCTCAAAATGATTTCCTAATGATATAGAAGTTTTTCTTCTCATATGACTTTATTTTAAAAATCAAAGCTACTAAATTAATAATTTAATGATCCCTCATTCCTCATCAAGTTTTTCTAAAAAGATCAAAAAGTCTGTAAAATTCAATGAATGCTTTTTCTTCATCAAAATTGCAAGTTTCAAGTATCATAGTTCTGTAACCCCAAGTAGATTCAGAATAATTTAATTGTACAGATACAAAATCATGAAATGAACTCCATTCAGGAATTAGATTATCATTTACTTGATTATTCAAAACATATAATTGATACCCATTTATCGTATAATAAAGCGCTGATAAATGTTTATCACCAATATACAAATGCGGTTTTTCCCGAATTAAATCTAATAATGAATATAAATTATTCTTATTCATAAATTTATTTTAATCGTTATTTATTTCAGCCTTTAATTATTAATTATGTAACGGCTGCAAAGCCAAAATCAATTCTTCAACTTGAGCCATTGGCATTTTTACAGCTGTTTCTATTTCAGAATTCCCACAAGTTATAACTAAAACGGCTTCATTATCTTCTTCATAACCAACCGACTTAAACGAATATTGAGGAAGGATTAATTCTATTTCTTTTTTAGCATCTTTAAACCAGCCGTAATTGGCTTCATAAATAATTTTATTGGGTAAGAAATCTATAATTTCTTCTCCGTATGTATTCCACAATGAAACTCTCAAAAGATAAAACCCTATAAGTCCAAATACACCAATTCCAATGAAATAACCTATATGTAATCCGTTTCCGCTTGCAATACTTAAAATAACTCCTAATATGGGAACGACAAAAAACAAAAAAGCCAAAAGAAACATAATCAGCCGAATTATAAAAGGCGATTTTTTTACTTTTAAGTTTAGTGTATTGAATTCCAGATTGTATTGTTTCATATAGATTTGTTTAAGTTTTATTTTTGATTTACTTATTCATTTTCACTAAATCCGTTTTGTCTTAATACGCTCAAGACATGTAATTTATAATCGAACCAGTGTATATCATTTGGATGTTCTAAATTGTCAATTTCAGCTAATAATTCTAATATTTTCATTATGCCGTCAAAACTGTTTTCTTCATTTTCAATTATATCATTTATCTTCTTAGATATTGTGAATTCTGGTAAATAGAATTTATTTAATTTTGAGTTTGACTCAAAATAGCGGCACATCATCTGCATATTTTCAAAATGTTGAGTATGTTTTTTCATTATTATTTGATCTGAAATGATTTTAATATATTTCTTTCCTTGTTATTATTTAGAAATAATATCAAAAATGGTCTTTTTCTTTAGCAACTTGGCTTGCAAAAAAGGAATCCCTATAGGAAAACACCAAGCAGCCGCAAAATAAAAAAATTCTGGAATGCGAGTGTCATTTTGTAATAAGGTGATTTTTTTAGCAACAAAATAACTTACGTAGATATAGCTGGCAAATACAATCAATGTATATAAACTCCCAAGAGCTTCAAGAATAGCCCAAGTTGAGTTTTCTAATAAAATTGGATTTTTGGTTATGTCCATTTCTAAACCTAATATGAACCTAATTAAACCGTAAGAGAATAATATCCAAAACGAAATTTTAAAATATCTTTTATCTGAAACTTCTTTTTCATTGATATGGTATACAATACCCCAAACCCAGATAAAATATACAATTCCTACTATAGTTACCGAAATTAAAACTAATGGAAAGATAAATTCAAAATTGGCAAAAAAGCCTATAAAAGTTATTATTCCTGTTACTATTAACGAAACAAAAGGCAAAATAATAAATAGCATTATAAAAGTGACAGGTTGCAAAGAAAGAATTTTAGAAGTTATTTTTTCCATTTCAGAAAGTGGTTATTTTTTTTAAATGTGTTTTTGGTTGTGGCTAAAATAATGTTTTTTTGATTCTGAATAATGATTATTATTGTATTAAAATTTTCCTCTTATGAAATTGAAAATCTTTGTTGTCCTATTTATTCTTTGCTTATTTAATTTTTCATTTTCTCGAGAATATCCTCATTTCAAAAAAGAGGAAATGATAAAGAGAGGCCTCAAATCTGCAGACATTATCTTTTATGGAAAACTAACTAAAGTCGATACAATTTCAGGAGTTTATTATTTTGAAATTAGAGAACTTTTTAAAGGCAATTACAATTCAAAACAAATAATAGCAACTAATAATGAAGAAGATTTTTTTATGCATCCATTTGAAGAATCTTTTTGGATTGTTTATGCAAAATTAAATAAGGATAATTCGATATCGTTAAATTTAAGATCTCCAACTCAAACTATGGAAATTCCAGCAGGATTTCCTCCACCAATACCATATTATAATCTATATGGAGGAAAAATCACGGAAGTAGACTCTCTTCGCACCAATATCGATAATTTAAAAATCAAAAATGAAACGCTTTCTACATTTTTTTATCAATTGGAAGAACTAAGGGCTTATAAAAAATCTCAAAATGAAATTTCAGATAAAGAAAAAACTGAAACAGAATTAGAAACTTACTACCAATATATCATCATTTCTTTGATTGTCAACATCGTATTATTTCTGAGTTTAATCTTTCTAATTTTTAAGAAAAAGAATTTCGCCAAATAAGCAAAATCGACTTTAAACAACGAAACAAAAGTCATATATTTGCTATCGAATAAAAAAGAATATGGAACAATTTGTAGTATCGGCTCGTAAATACCGCCCGCAGACCTTTAAGGATGTTGTGGGGCAAAAAGCCATTACCAACACGTTGTTGAATGCTATTGACAGCAATCACCTTGCTTCTGCTCTTTTGTTCACCGGACCGCGTGGAGTTGGAAAAACTACTTGCGCGCGTATCCTGGCCCGTAAAATAAATCAGCCCGGATATGATGATCCAACTGAAGATTTTGCTTTTAACGTTTTTGAGTTAGATGCTGCTTCAAACAACTCGGTTGATGATATTCGTAACCTTATTGATCAGGTTAGAATCCCGCCGCAAACCGGACAATACAAAGTATATATTATTGACGAGGTTCATATGTTGTCTTCGGCTGCTTTTAATGCTTTTCTTAAAACATTAGAAGAACCGCCTAAACATGCTATTTTTATTTTAGCAACAACAGAAAAACACAAAATCATTCCTACGATTTTATCTCGTTGTCAGATATTTGATTTCAAAAGGATTACGGTAAAAGATGCTAAAGAACATTTAGCTGATGTTGCGCAAAGTCAGGGAATCAATTTTGAAGATGACGCTTTGCACATTATTGCTCAAAAGGCAGATGGCGCAATGCGTGATGCTTTATCTATTTTTGACCGTGTAGTTTCGTATTGCGGAACTAATTTAACACGTCAGGCTGTTACCGAAAACCTAAATGTTTTAGATTACGAAACTTATATTAGTGTTACAGATTTGATTCTGGAAAATAAAATTCCAGACCTTTTAATTGCCTACAACGACATTCTTTCTAAAGGTTTTGACGGACATCATTTTATTGCCGGATTAGCATCTCATTTTAGAGATTTATTAGTGAGTAAAACTCCTGCAACTATTGCTTTATTAGAAGTTGGAGAACAGGCACAGCAAATGTATGGCGTTCAGTCTCAAAAATGTTCTCAGGATTTTTTATTAAAAGGAATTGACATTGCAAACGACTGCGATTTAAAATACAAACTGAGTCAGAATCAGCGTCTTTTAGTCGAATTATGTTTGATGCAATTAGCCTCTATCAACTTTGATGGAGAAAAAAAAAAGTTGAGCAATTCATAATCCCGCCTACTTATTTTAAAAACGGAAGTTTTTCTATTGTTGAAGTTCCAAGTCTAAAGCCGAAAGCCGAAAGTCAAACTGAAACTAGGGAAAATGTCAATGCAAATATCAATGTCAATCAAAATAGGAATGACAATGATAAACCTGCTGTAAATACTGCAAATGAAACTCCTGTTACAGAAACTCCAAAAGTTGAAACTCCTGTAACTCCAAGGGCTGAAATAGGCGGAGAGCCTAAAGTTTCTGCGTTTTCTTTAGCGAGTATTCGCAAGAAAAAAGAATTAGAACAAAGCAGTAAATCTTACGTTAAACCTACGTCTGTTTTACCTACTGAAGAGTTTACAGAAACGGAAATGTTGGTGCAATGGAATAAATATGCAGAGCGTTTAGGTCAAAAAGGTTTGAAGATCATGGAGTCGATCTTATTAATCAATGATCCCGTTTTAAATGGAACCAGCATCACTTATGAACTTCCAAACGAAGGTTCTAAGCTTGAATTTGAAAGTCAGATGAATGCGCTCTTAGGACATTTAAGAGGCCACCTGCACAATCATGATATTACAATTGAAGTAATTGTAAATGAAAAAGTTGAGGCTAAAAGAAGTTTTAACGATCAGGATAGGTACAATCGTTTGCATGAAATCAATCCAAACATTGAACTTTTACGTTCTACATTTGGATTGGATTTACCTACATAATATTTTTTTTGCCACTAATTTCACGAATTTTCACTAATTTTCATACTGAAATTCCAAAAAATGATTCGTGGAAATTCGAGTAATTGCTTCGCCTATTCGCTATCGCTCGAGTCATGGCTAAAAACTATTTATTTTTCAATCCTAAATTGTAGATTTTTTCAAGCCATTTTGCTCTTTGGAGATCGTGAGATCCTTTTATGATTCCAACGCAGCTTACTTTTACGGGTTTTACTCCGCAGAATTCCAAGGTTGATTTCTTTAATTGATTTACACTTGGTCTTCCAAAAAATAATCTGTAATACCAGCTTGGCTGATCTAGAGTAGTTATAATATGCGCTGTTTTCCCTTTTAGTAATTTATCCCACCAAACCGAATTTTCTCTGTATTGAAATGCCATTCCGGGTAAAAATAACCGATCTATAAACCCTTTTGTAATTGCCGGAAGTCCGCCCCACCAAACCGGATGTATCCAAACCAAATGATCAGCTCGTTTGATTTTTTCCCAAGATTCTAATAAATCTGGTTCTAAATCGGTTCGTTTTTGGTAACCAAATTTTAGATTTGGGCTAAAATCTAGAGAGGCAATTGTAATGGTTTCTACAACTGCGCCGGAAGCAACTGCTCCTTTTTTATATTCATCGGCAATAGCAAAATTAAAGCTGTCAGGATTTGGGTGTCCGTTTATGATCAGTATTTTTTTCATATTAATGTTTTTTCAAAAATACTATTCGGGTTATTTATTTTACTGGACAAATGTCCTGATTTTTTTTGCCACAGATTAAAAGGATTTTAATGATTTTTTTAAATCTGAAAGACTGTTTTTTATCTGCAAAAAATATTAGAATTTTCTTTTTACTTCTTTAAAGCTAAATACTTATAACTGATTTTCTGATTCGGCTTAAGTGTCTTGGTGTAACACCTAAATATGATGCTAAATATTGCAACGGAATTAACTGTATGTATTTTTGGTGATTTTTATACAATTCTTCATAACGTTGTGCGCCGGATAATTTTTGAAAAGAAACCATTCTTTTATGCAGATTTACAAACTCTAATTCTGTCAGCTTTCTTCCTGTTTCCTGCCAGTTAGAGCCTGATTGATAAAGTTTTTCTAATGCTTTACGATCTAAAATCTGCAGCTCGGTTTCGGCTAAAGCCTGAATATTTTCTTCTGCTTTTTCTTCTGTTATAAAACTGGCAAATGATGCCATGAATTCATTTTCGAAAGCAAAACAATTGGTGATTTCGTCACCTTTATGGTTTAAAAAAAAGGAACGTAAAATTCCTTTCTTTATAAATACAATTTCATTGCAAACCTGATTTTCCGTCAATAAAAGTTCTCCTTTTTTCAGTGTACGAAAAGTTATTAAATCATCTAAAAGAGATAATTCTTCTACAGAAAAATCCTGAATGGACTGAAAAATTGATTCCATTTATGAAGGTTTTGCCACCAATTACACTAATTTACACGAATTTCTTTATTCAAAAGTGTAAAAATAATTCGTGTAAATTAGTGTAATTGGTGGCTAAAAAAATTAAATTTTACCGTAATACATTGCTTTTACAATTCCGTCAGAAAGTCCAATTTTTGGAACATAAATCTGGCGCGCTCCACTCCATTTCATCGCATTCAAATAAATACGGGTTGCGTGGATAATAACGTCGGCACGGTCAGAGTTTAAACCTAATTCGGCAATTCTTTGTTCGTAAGTCAGTGAATTTAAAAAAGCATATTGTGAATTGATGTAAATGTATGAAAGCGGTTTTTCCTGCTGTTTTCCAGACATTTTAAACAGTTTATTGATGTTTCCTCCAGAACCAATCAATGTAACTTCATCGTAATCTGCTGTATTGGCTTTAATCCATTTTTCGATTTCATCCCAAACTACATCATGAACCATATTATTCAGCAAACGAACGGTTCCGGCTTTGAATGATCTTGAAGTAATCATTTTTCCGTCAGAGAACAAAGTAAATTCTGTACTTCCACCTCCAACATCAACAAAAAGATACGTTTCGTCCCTTTTTAATAAATGATGCAAATCTGTAGAAGCAATAATTGCTGCTTCTTTTTTACCATCAATAATTTCGATTTTAATGTCGGCTTTTTTCTTGATTAAAGCCACCACTTCTTTTGCATTATAGGCTTCGCGCATTGCAGAAGTTGCAAATGCCATATAACGCTCTACTTTATGTACTTTCATCAAAAGGTTAAATGCTTTCATTGCATCAACCATTCGATCTATATTTTCCTCAGAAATTTCTCCTACGGTAAAGGCGTCTTGTCCCAAACGAATTGGCACACGAACAAGCGAACTTTTATTAAACTGCGGTTCTTTTCCATCTTGTTCTACAACATTCGATATCAGAAGCCTCATGGCATTTGAACCGATATCTATTGCTGCAAATTTCCTTATATTAATCATGCTCACTCTATGATTTTGTAATTGAATTTTAATTATTTAGTCTACTTTTTGAGGAACCTCTTCTAGTACCGCAATTTTATCTTGATAATATTTATAGGTTTCAAATTGTGCTCTAAATGGGGCATGATGATTTCTAGGCTTATATTTATTATCTAATTTATAGGAATGGTATCTTACTTTTACGTTTCCTTTCCAGGCAATATTGAAATTGTCGATCAATTCTTTTTTGATTTCGTGATCGTAAACCGGACAGGTTACTTCTACCCTTCCGTCAAGATTTCTAGTCATGAAATCGGCTGACGAAATGTATACTTCGTTTAGACCTGCATTTCCAAAGATGTATACTCTGGTATGTTCCAAATAATTATCGACAATGCTTATGGCTTCAATATTTTCGCTCATTCCTGGAATTCCCGGAATCAGGCAGCAAATTCCTCTTACATTCAACTGAATTTTAACTCCTGCATTACTTGCTTCGTATAGTTTATCGATCATTTTAAAATCTGATAAACTATTCATTTTTAATTTGATAAATGTTTTTCTTCCGGCTAATGCATGGAGAATTTCACGATCTATCAGTTTTATAAATTTTGTTCTTGTATAATGTGGCGAAACTATTAAATGCTTGTATCTGTGAATTCTGTAATTGATATCGAAAAATTCGAATATTTTTGAAATATCTTTTAAGATTCCCTGATGGCAGGTAAAAAGTGTTACATCGGTATAAATTTTTGCAGTCGACTCGTTAAAATTTCCTGTTGAAATAAATCCGTAACGACGATTTTTCCCGTCTTCGGTTCTTTCAATTACACATATTTTACTGTGCACTTTTAGTCCTTTTATTCCAAAAATAAGTTCAATTCCTTCAGTCTGCATTTGCTCGGCATAGGAAATATTCGAAGCTTCGTCAAAACGTGCCTGAAGTTCAATTTGAACAACTACTTTTTTACCATTTTTAGCAGCGTTAATTAATGAACTGATAATCTGCGAGTTCTTTGCCAAACGATATAAAGTAATTTTTATACTTGTTACTTTTGGATCTAAGGCTGCTTCTCTCAAAAATTTTGTCAAATACGAAAATGACTGATATGGGGTATGTATCAGATAATCTTTTTTATTGATTTTTTCCAAAATACTTCCGTCAAGACTTAAACCCGGAACCGGTAAAGGTTCGTTTGGTTTATAGAGTAAATCGTAACGTCCTAAATTTGGAAAATCCATATAATCGCGTCGGTTGTGATATCTTCCTCCGGGAATTATACTATCTGTTTCTACGATTTTCATTTTATCTAAAAAGAAACGCAGCGTATCATCTTCAATTAAACTGTCGTAAATAAAACGAACTGGTTCTCCTATACGGCGGTCTTTTACAGATGTAGCAATTTTCTCCAGCATACTTTTACTCAAATCGCTGTCTATATCTAACTGTGCGTCGCGCGTAATTTTGATCATGTGTGCCGAAACACTTTTGTAATCGAATATATTAAAGATGTTTTTTAGTTTATAACGAATAACATCATCAATTAGAATTACATATTGTTTATCATCTTCTGAAGGAAGTACGACAAACCTGTTTATGGTTTTAGGAATTTCTATCAAAGCGTAACGAACCTCATCATTTTTTAATTCGAGACGAACGGCTAAATATCCTAAAGTATCTTTTAATACCGGAAATACAGCAAGATCATTTAAGATAATGGTTACTAACTCCGGACTTAATTTTTGCATGAAAAAGTCCTTTAGAAAACATTCTTGTTTTGCTGTAATCTGATCTTCGTTTATAATGAATATATTTTCTGCTTCGAGTTCTGCTTCAATATTTCCGAGAATACGTAAACTCTCAGATTGCTGCTGAATTACAATTTCAGTAATATCCTTAATTAATTGATGAGCAGAAACTCCGCCTAAGTATTTTTCGCCGGAAATTCCGGAAAGGCTTAATCTTCGAATTGCAGCATATCGAACTCTAAAAAATTCATCTAAATTGTTTGAAAAAATTCCAACAAAACGCAGTCTGTCTAAAAGCGGAACCGTATTGTCTGCGGCTTCCTGAAGTACTCTTGCATTAAACGCTAACCAGCTTTTTTCTCTATCGATATATTTCTGTTCGTACACTTGATTTATTTTAGGTCTTTGGGGAATAATGTTTTATAGGTTTTGCCTTTATTGATTGAATCCCAGCTTTCTGAGTCAAATTGTAATGAAACAAAGCCGGACGTTGGGACATTATCGATAAAAACATCCCCAAATTTATTAACAAAATTTGTAATAGCCTCGTTATGTCCAAAAAGAATAACGCTTTCTAAACTATTATCACATGATTTGATAACTTTTTCAAGTTGTCTCTCATCAAAAGTATATAAATCATCTCTATAGATTATACTTTCTATAGGATATGAAATGTTTTGTGCAAAGATTACTGCTGTTTCTGATGCACGCGCAGCTGTACTGCTCCATATAATATAAGTCTTAGGAAGATATTTTGAAATATTGGTCGAAACTTCATGAGCATCTAAAATCCCTTTCTTCATTAAAGGTCTGTCGAAATCTTTTAAAGGAGCTTCCCAGCTTGATTTAGCATGACGTATTAAAATTAAATTTTTCATAAACAGGAGGTTTAAAAAACCGTAAAAAATGACTGCGGTTTTATTGAAGTTCTAATTTACAAAAGATATTTTAATACTCCCCTTTTTTTTATTTCTGTTAACATTAAATGGAAATTTTAACAAGAATAAACAATTCTCAAAACTTTAACAATCCGTAAATTTTCATTTTCCATTTTTCAAAAAAATGTACTTCATCCAGCAAAATATGCATTTTGTCGATATTTTGAAATCAGCAAAAAATTAACCAAATAATTGATTATTAACCATTTAACACCGATTAAACAACGTGGTTTTTATTAAAAAAGAAAGAAAAATCAGTAATAAAATTTTACAATACTGATTAAAAATATCTCAATTTGAATCAATTTTTAATAAAAAAAGAGCATTTTAACGAGTTTTTAGGTTAGTTACAGATAAAAAAAATCAATTAGAAAAACTCTAATATAATTTTGATTCTGTTAAAATATAAAAAATATAACAAACGATAAAAGCAATATACAGTCATTAAAAACTATTTCTGAATGAAGTAGTAAAATTACCCAAATTGTAAGTTATTTTTTTTAGGTGTAAGATGTGATTAATGCACTATTTGTCATAAAAAAATAGAAATTATTCTCTATCTCTTAAGATCTATCAACCGTTAATACAGAATACGGAAACAAAAGAATCATAATTAAGCTTTTCTCATCACCATTATTTCTAAATCAATTCTATAATCGATTTACACATTACCAAATAGTCACTAAAGCTGGCTATACACTTTTAGAATCTTAAGTAAAAGTATTAAAGTTTAAAAATTAGAGATTATGAAAAACATTACTTCTTTTAAAAATATTAATATTAAGCACGCACTCATAACGTTGATTTTAATATTCAATATCCATTTAACCTTTTCGCAAGTAGATTTAAGAACATGTGGTTTTAACTGTACATCAAACAATTACACACTGACGGATGTATATTTAAGTCTGTCAAATGTAAATGGTACGCCTATAACCAATACTACGTGTACGATTGGGCAGGTACAACAGGTATATATTTATCTTAATTATTCCTCAAATTCAAATTCGAGCATTCATTTTGCGAGATTAAATTCAGATTTAAAGATAAATGGGGTTAATACTTTTTTGAACGTTTTATTAGGTGAAATTGTTCCCGGGAGCAATAAAAAATTAATATACGGTCCGTTCAATTGGACGTGTGGAGATGAATTAAGCCTAAGTAATACCATTATTGCCTGGAAAACAAACAGCAATAATGATCCCGGATCAAATTATACCTGCAGTTCTTATACTAACTCGCAATGTGATTTTACAAATTCCTTTACCATTTCAAAACCTTTAGCTGTACAATTCACATACAAAGCATGTAAAGTTGGTAATAACACAACAGTAACTTTTACCTCTACTACAAACGGAGGTAAAACACCTTATACGTATGCTTGGGATTTTCGGAATGACGGTGGTGTACCTGATTCTACCTCGCCAAATCCAACGTTTACTTACACAACTTCTAACAACACTGCCAAACTAACTGTTACTGATGCTCAGAATTTATCTAATTCATATATTCTTCCAATAATTGAGCCGACAGAACTGTTATTAAGTGAAACACACACAAGCGTAAGCTGTAGTGGAGGAACATCTAATATCACTTTGGGCGTTACAGGAGGTACGCCCGGCTACAGTTATTTATGGAATAATGGTGTAACTACTAAGGATTTAAATAATGTTACTGCCGGAACATATACAGTAACTGTAACTGATAGTAATAATTGTTCCAAACAATTAACTGTAACAATACCAAGTGGAGATTCTATTAAACCTGTAATTGATCCGCTGCCTGCTGTTTCTACAATTAATTGCCCGCAGATTCCTGTATTTGCGCAAGCTACAGCAACTGATAACAGTGGTACGGTTACTTCTTTAACATACGTTGATCAAACTACTCCAGGTTCATGTGATGGTTCCTATACAACAATCAGAACTTGGACTGCAAAAGATGCTTGCAACAATACCTCACTTCCTGTAAGCCAAACCATAAACGTGGTGGATATTACTGCGCCTATCTGGACAACTGCAAGCGATTCATTAAACCAAACTATCGAATGCAGCAATACCCAAGCTTTAGCTTCAGCACAGGCCTTATTCCCAACTGCTTCTGACTTATGTGATATTGATGTTTCTAATATTACTAAAGTAAGCGGACAGTTTGCAGCTTCTGAAGGATGTGGAAATGCCGGAACTTATACTAATACCTGGACTGTAAAAGATGACTGCGACAATACTTCTGATACTTTTACTCAAATTATTACTATTCAGGATACTACTGCCCCAACTTGGACAACGCAAAGTAGTTCTTTAAACCAGACTATTGAATGCAGTGATGCTGAAGCGTTAACTTCGGCGCAAGCCTTATTCCCTGCAGCTTCTGATTTATGCGACACTGATGTTTCAAACATTACTAAAGTAAGCGGACAATTCCTTGCTTCTGAAGGATGTGTAAATTCTGGAACTTATACCAACACTTGGACTGTAAAAGACGACTGCGGAAATACTTCTGATACTTTCACTCAAATAATTACAATTCAAGATACGACAGCTCCAGCATGGACAACTCAGGCTGGTTCTTTAAACCAAACCATTGAATGCAGCAATACTGAAGCTTTAGCAACAGCTCAGGCTTTATTCCCTGCAGCTTCTGATTTATGCGATGCTGATGTTTCAAATATCACTAAAGTGAGCGTACAGTTTGTGGCTTCTGAAGGATGTGGAAATTCTGGAACTTACACTAACACTTGGACAGTTAAAGATGACTGCGGCAATACTTCTGATACTTTTACACAAGTAATTACTATTCAAGATACAACTGCCCCAGCATGGACAACACAGGCTGGTTCTTTAAACCAAACTATCGAATGCAGCAATGCTGAAGCTTTGACTTCAGCTCAGGCTTTATTCCCTGCAGCTTCTGATTTATGTGACACTGATGTTTCGAATATCACTAAAGTAAGCGGACAGTTTGTTGCTTCTGAAGGATGCTCAAATGCCGGGACTTATACCAATACCTGGACTGTAAAAGACGACTGCGGCAATACTTCTGATACTTTTACTCAAATTATTACTATTCAGGATACTACTGCCCCAGCATGGACAACGCAAAGTAGTTCTTTAAACCAGACTATTGA
>NZ_FQWW01000009.1 GCF_900129795.1 Flavobacterium sp. CF108
ATTTTAGATTTTAGATTTTAGATTTTAGATTTTAGATTTTAGATTTTAGATTTTAGATTTTAGATTTTAGATTTTAGATTTTAGATTTTAGATTTTACAAAAAACTCGGATCAAATTAAAATTTGATCCGAGTTTTTTGTATTCCTTTGTTACTTTGCCCCTTTGTACCTCTGAACCTCAAAAACCTACTCTCTCTGCCTTCTCTTTCCTCCTTTTTCAGATCCTGTAAAGTTTCCTATTTTATAGGCTAGAGAAAACATTACGTAACGTCTTAAAACAGTATTTTCTTCATCACGGATTGCAGTTGCAGAAATGGTTCGTGTAGCACTTAAATTTTGGTTTAAAACATCATACACTTTTACTTTTGCATAGAGTTTTTTATCAAAGAATCCGTATGACAAACTGGTGTTCCATAAGTAAAAATCTTTTTTGAAATCGCCTGAAATATTCGAATTATAAGTGTATCCAAAATCATTTCCGAAGATTAAATTTTCTGGCCAGTAAGTTGTAGTCTGCAAATTGATTCTGTGTACTACATTTGAAGTTGCATCTCGTGAATAGTTTTCATATTTCGACTGATTGTATGATAAATTATAAGATGGCGCAATAGTCAATATTTCTCCATAATCGTATGACATATAAATTTTTGGAGTAATCGAAGTTGATTTTGCATTGTATAAAACAGCATTTGTAAATCCTTTGTCAAAAGAATAACCTGCGTTTAATCCTAAACCATATCTTAAAGTATGCGCTCCGCTTTTTACCGACTGATTCCAGTTTGCACCAAAAGATGCATTGTAAACGCCAGAAATATTTACATAAGTTGTATTTCTTTTTCCGCTTTCATCATAAATAGAAGTCGACACGATATCATTATCATAATAATCTCCTTTTAAATATAAACTGTAACCGGAACGCGAACGGAAATCGTAATTTTTGAAATTGAAATTTACACTGCTTTTTTCTATCGGATGCAAATTAGGATTTCCAATAATTGTATTCAGCGGATTATTAAGGTTCACCACAGGCATTAACTGCGTTGCAGATGGCAGTGCATTTGAATAATCATATTTAAGGGATAAATTTTTAGAACGCGTAAACTTGTATCTAAATATGGCTGTCGCAAATGGTAATGCATATTTTTTACTTAAATCGGTTGCATTATTTAAATACAACGAATGGTTATCAAAATTTACAATTGAAGTTCGGCTGTCAAGATTTAATGTAAACTTGTTTTTTTGCAGTGTAATTCCAACTTTTGGTGTAACCGAATTTTGTACGGAACTTGTATAATTACTCAAAGACAAATTTAGGTCACTATATTCTTGTGTATCAGGATTGAAATTAAAAGTCTTTTGATCGTTTACAGAACTATTCCAATCAAAATCAGATCCAAACCTTACTCTTAAAGAATCAGTTATTGGTTCTGTATATTCGATATCTGCAGAATAAGCGTCGCTGCTGTTTTTTTGTTTTGTAGTTTGATTTCTTTCATCATTCGGCTGATTATCCTGATGGAAAATTGTTTCAGAAAGATTCAAACCATTAGCATCCGTGCTTGTATTATTATTTGTAAATACAAAGCTTAGATTTCGAGATTTCTTTTGAAAGGTTTTATTAAAGTTGATTGTGTTACCAAAATTAAAGTTATCACTTTCAGAATACGATTTAGAATTGCTTTCGTTTAATGCATTTCCGTTTTCATCTTCAGAAGAACTTGATGAAGTCGAATTACTGTTTGTCCGCGATTGATTCAGCTTTGGCGCCACCACAATTCGCATACTTGGATTAATTTTATACTCTAGTTCAAAATTGACATTATTCCCAGTGCTTTCGTTTCTTGTTTTAGATTCGGCCTCTGTAATAATATTTCCGGTTGGTAAAAAACTAAGCTGGTTCGATTTGCTGTCGTTATTATTAATCGTATTCGAAAAATTATAACTTCCCATCGCAAGCAGGTTTTTTGTCCAATCATCAGAATAATTAAGTCCAACTAAATTTGACTGTGTAATTCCCTTCCCGCTTCCACCAGAACTTGTACTTCCACCTCTTCCGCTGCTGTTTCTTCCGCCCGCCATATTATCAAAAACATCATCCATAGAAAATCCGGTTGCGTTGATATTATTGGAAGAAGCCAGCAGACTTATTTTCTGTTTATTATTAAAATAATTGAGGTTGACATTGGCTTCATAACGATCATCTGTGCCATAGCCGCCCATAATTTTTCCAAAATAACCTTTGTTTTTCTTTTCATCAATAGTAATATTAATACTCGAAAAATCTGAGGTTGATTCTTGTTTTGCCAATTCTTCTTTCTTGGTTTTAAAATCAGAAACCTGAATCTTTTTTATAATATCTGCCGGTAAATTTTTAATGGCAATCGCTCCGTCTTTATCAAAAAAAGTTTTTCCGTTTACTAAAACCTGATTGACCTCTCGTCCATTTACCGTAATTTTCCCATCATTATCGACATCAAACCCTGGCAATTGTTTCAATAAAGTTTCGACATTAGAATCTGGACGGACTTTATATGACGCTGCATTAAATTCTAAAGTATCTTTTTTGATGGTTATGGGCGCTGCTTCTGTTTTAATAACAACATCATTTAAGGCATTTACATTTTCAAGCATATATATTTTACCGAAATCTTTGCTTTCTGTAAGCCCTTTGTATTCTTCAAAATAGGTTTGATATCCCATATAACTCACCTTCAAAAATACAGGTTTGTCATATTTTTTGATATCCATTCTAAAAGCACCATTTTTATCTGTAGTGGCGTATTCAATAACAGTAGAATCTTTAATTGTGGTGAAATAAACCGTTGCCATTTCTAAAGGTAATTGGGTATTAACATCTAAAATTGCCCCTCTAATGGTAATATCATTCTGCGAATGGACTGTAAAGACAAAAAGGAAGAAAAACGAAAGAAATGAATAAATCTTAGTCATAAAAAATTTGGTTAGTTGGATGTTTAGACTGCAAAAAACCAAAAAGGTTTAATTGTATTTTTTACATTTATTCAAATAACATGCCATTTTAGGGCTTATTGAGATAACTAAAAATACATCAAAAATTTCATTTACGCACACAAACTATTGATTATCAAAAATTTAAACCCATTAAAAAAGGGTAAAACTGCCCTTTTAAAAACAGTATTTAACCTAACTCCTATTTCACCAAAATACAAAAACTTTGCAGCAACAACCAAAAGGAGAATTCAGAAAATCCTAAAACAGAGTATGACAGAAAAGTCGAAAACTGATAAGAGTAGGCAACTTAAAACCAATTACCATGAGAAATATTTTTAAAGGTTCCTTAAGAGGATATGTATGTGAAGATTGTCTTGAAGCCGTGTCTGAAGTAGAAATTTTAATTTATCATCCATACAGAAATGCTGATACTACTGCAAATACAGCATCAAATGCAAAAGATACATTTCGTTTTGTTTCAAAAGAAGAAGCGAAACAAAGGGCAGAATTACTTGTGTATAAAGCAAAAACAGATGCTGAAGGTAATTTTCAAATTGAAGTCAGTGAAAACCATCTTGATGCAAGCTTCGATATTGATTTTGTGTGTGGTACTGTTCCGCCAAAACACCCTAAACCAAAAAGAGATGAAATAGTGCAGCTGCATATTACGACTTTTTCGATGCGTTTAGAACTTGAAAAACAAGCGAAAAATGAAAAATTCAGATGGGAATATGCTATTGCTTATAAATGGTGGTGTTATATTCGCGGACACTTTTTTGATGCGTGGGTTATCTGCGGGCATTTAATGAACTGCCAGACTAATAAACCAATTGCTAATGCGGAGGTTACGGCAATGGATGCTGATTTTTTAACCGATGATAATTTAGGAACGGCAACAACAGATTCAAACGGACATTTTAGAATTGATTATACTTCGGCCGATTTTAAAAAGACATTTTTATCTCCCTGGATAAACATAGAAACTGATCCAAGTTTTCTTTCTTTCCAAAGCGGACCAGATGTTTATTTTAAAGCGGAATTAGGTGGTACAAAATTAGTTGACGAAACCAAAGCAGACGCACGTAAAAATGTTGGTTTTTGTTTATGCGTGAATTTATGTTCTGAAATAGCAGTAACCGATCCAGGAGTTAATTTTCCAAGTGCGTGGACCGGAATTGGATCTAAATTCAGCTCTTCTTATGGAACAAGTGCGCCAGATTTTGACGCAGAAGGTTACGCTAGTTCAGATAAAAATGTATTGTATTCAATAATAAAACTGACCGGACAAGCTGCTTTGAGATCAGTCGCCGGAAATCCAATTGAATACCGTTTTTCAGTAAGTGATGCCACTCTTCCAAACGATGATATTAATAATCCTCCTCTAGCAGGTTTTACTAAAATAGTAGGTCTACATCCTAATTTATTTTTTCCAGGGGTTGTTTCTAAATTAATTCGAAAAGTTTATTCTCCTATTCATAATCAGATTTCTGTAGTTAGTGCCCAATCTGATTTTGATGCTGAAGGCTGGTTCGATGTCAACCATGCAATTGAAAGAGCTTTAGTGAATGCTGGTTTTACTCCTGCTGATTTGATATTATATAATATTATTGAAGAAGATACATTAATCTCAATGAATACAACTGCCTTAACGACTGCTCCAGATGTTCCGAACATTTTTAGTGCAGGACAGCCTATTCCGCCAGCAAATGAAATTCCTGTCGAAAAATTTGCAATCCGTTTTGAGATTAGAGAAGTAATCAATAAAGCTTCAAATCAGTTTGGCTTTATAGATGGGGGAAAAATATTGAATTCGGTCATTATGAATAATAACCCGATTTACAGAAGACTCGCAATTAAAGAGCTTGAAGAAACTACTCTTTGTACTCCAATTAACGGTACTGTACACGCAAAATACACTTTGTACCATCCATATTTAGCATCTGGTCGTTTACACTTAAATAGTAACAGCCTTAGCATAGACCGAGATGTTGCCGATGGTATAATAAATACAACACTGGTTAAAAGAATAAACGACAATTCTGCACTCAACGCTCCGCCGCTTGATAATTTGACACGCTGTACTTACGCTTTAAAATTGCATTCTTCAACCAGAAAACATAACGGAGAAGATGGTGATTCTGATGGAAGTACACCACTAGAACAAATTTTCTTTTATGATGAGAATCAGGTATGAGTTTAATTTAATTTAAAAATAAAAAAGCAGTATTTCGAAATTGAAATACTGCTTTTTTATTTTCATAAAGATTCTTGAAAATCTATTTCTCTCTGATGTAAATATCGATTGGAACTCCTGCGAAATCCCAGTTATCACGAATTTTATTTTCCAGATATCTTTTGTATGGTTCCTTAACGTATTGCGGCATATTAGCAAAAAACACGAATTGAGGTGTTTGAGTTGGCAATTGCATACAATATTTAATTTTCACATATTTTCCTTTTGTAGCTGGCGGTGGATAAGCTTCTATTACTTTCAACATATATTCGTTGAATTTTGAAGTTGCAATTCTTTGTTTTCTGCTTTCAAAAACCTGAACTGTAGCTTCTAAAGCTTTTAATAAACGCTGTTTCGTTAAAGCCGAAACGAATAAAATTGGCACATCTGTAAAAGGCATTAATTCTTTACGGATTTTCTCTTCATAATCACGGCTCGACATGGTGTCTTTTTCAACCAAATCCCATTTGTTTACCAAGATTACAACACCTTTACGGTTTTTCTCAGCCAACCAAAAAATACTTTGATCCTGGCCTTCAAAACCACGAGTTGCGTCGATTACCAATATACAAACGTCAGCATGCTCAATTGCTCTTACAGAACGCATTACCGAGTAAAATTCTAAATCTTCCTTTACTTTTGCTTTACGACGGATTCCCGCAGTATCAACCAAATTAAATTCGAATCCAAAACGGTCAAATTTTGTATCGATTGCATCACGTGTTGTTCCTGCAATATCAGTTACGATATAACGATCCTGACCAATTAAGGCATTGATAAAACTAGATTTTCCTGCATTAGGACGTCCTACAACAGCAAAACGCGGTAATTCTTCTGTAACCTCAACTGGTTCTTTCTCTGGAAAAGCATCAATTAAAGCATCTAATAAATCTCCTGTTCCGCTTCCTGAAATACTTGCGAAAGTAAAATAATCTCCTAAACCAAGATTATAAAACTCAATCGCATCTTTCTCACGCATTGCGTTATCTACTTTGTTTACTGCCAATAAAACTGGTTTTGTCACTTTACGAAGTAACTTTGCAACCGTTTCATCCATTGGTGTAATACCTTCTTCTACATCAACTACAAAAATGATAACATCTGCTTCGTCAATAGCAAGCTCTACTTGTTTACGGATTTCACCTTCAAATACGTCGTCAGATCCGCGAACGTATCCACCGGTATCTATTACAGAAAATTCTTTTCCGTTCCACTCGCTTTTACCATAGTTTCTATCACGGGTAACCCCAGATACTGAATCTACAATAGCTTCTCTTCTTTGTATCAGCCTATTAAAAAGGGTTGATTTCCCTACATTAGGTCTTCCTACTATCGCAACAATGTTATTCATTTTTTCTATTTTAGATTTCAGATTTTAGATTTTAGATTTCGTTTTTGACTAAATCACAATAAATTGTAAATCCAAAATGCTGTCTTTAAATTTTTTGCAAAGGTAGTTAAAAAAAGTTGCTGAGATGCTAAGTTTCTAAGTACCTCGATTTTTATTGTTTTTGTTTCAGGTTTCAAGTTGAACCTCAGAGCTTAACTTGAAACCTGAAACTTGAAACAATTAAAACTCTATTGATTATAACCAAATCGTTTCAGCATATTAGCATTACTTCTCCAGTTTTTATTCACTTTTACGTAAAGTTCGATGTGAATTTGTTTTCCGAAGAATTTCTCTAAATCGGCACGGGCATCAGTTCCAACTTTCTTTAGCGCTGCACCTTTATGTCCGATGATAATTCCTTTTTGAGTATCGCGTTCCACCATAATTACAGAACGGATTCTGATAATTTTCTCGTCTTCATGAAATTCTTCTGTCACAATTTCTACTGCATACGGAATCTCTTTACTGTAATTCAATAAGATTTTTTCACGAATGGTTTCGTTTACGAAAAAACGTTCCGGTTTGTCTGTTAATTGGTCTTTTGGATAATAAGCCGGAGATTCTGGAAGCAATTCGATAATTCTTCCAAAAACTTCGGGAACATTAAAATTCTGTAAAGCCGAGATTGGGAAAATTTCAGCGTTTGGCACTTTTTCTTTCCAGAAACCAACTTGCTCTTCTAATTGTTCCTGGTTTGAATTGTCGATTTTGTTCAACAATAACAAAACCGGAATTTTAGCATAAATGATTTTATTAAAGAAAGCCTCATCTTTTAAGTCCTGCTCTCCTATTTCGACCATGTAAATTAAAATATCAGCGTCTTCAAAAGCCGATTTTACGAAGTTCATCATCGACTCCTGCATTTCATAAGCCGGTTTTATAATTCCGGGAGTATCTGACAATACAAGTTGAAAATCTTCGCCATTTACAATTCCTAGAATTCTATGACGTGTTGTTTGTGCTTTTGATGTAATGATGGATAATCTTTCTCCAACAAAGGCATTCATTAGTGTCGATTTTCCAACATTTGGATTCCCGATTATGTTTACAAAACCTGCTTTATGTGACATTTGCGTAATATTTATTTTGCAAAGGTAGTCATATCAAGTTAATACAGAAAATAAAACATTTTTTAAAATTTTCGTTGGAATTCTCAAAAATCGGCGTATCTTTGCACCCGAAACATCGCGGGATAGAGCAGTAGGCAGCTCGTCGGGCTCATAACCCGAAGGTCACAGGTTCGAGTCCTGTTCCCGCTACTAAGACAAAGCTTCAGAGAAATCTGGAGCTTTTTTGTTTTAACTATCTTTGTCAACATCTTTGCGTTCACAAACGGGACGCTCGCACCAGCAGGAAATTTTAGAAAATCGGATGTGAGTCAGTAAAATTATGATCATAAAACATTAAAATCAGACCTCAAAAATCTGGAAGATGATCTATATTAGCATGAAGAAAAGTGAACTTATATCTCATTAAACCCATTTAGCAATAATTAAAAGAAAATGAAAAATAGATACCTAATTGTATTAATTACTATTCTGCTTGTTTGTAATTCTAGTTTTAAAGCATTAGATGTAACAAAAAAAAGTTCTTTAGTAAAAGGATATAGTATGCTATATGGAAAATATATTCTAAAGACTAGCTATGATTATGATAGTGAAGGAAGATTGGTGAAAGAATCTGGAAATACTTATGAATTAAATAAAGAAGGATTTATAATACAGGAAGTTATGGCAGGCGGGACACCAGCAATGTACACCTATTTTAAAGATAGTATTGTAATGACCGTTAACAACACTTGGGTTAGAATGATTTTGAATAAAAAAAATCTATTTATTAAAAATATTACGCCAAATGAATTTTCAAAAACAAATCAACTAACTACCCGTGAAAAACGCACCTATAATTCAAATGGCTTCGTAATTAAAATGGAAGTATTTGACGACTATGTAACATACTCTTATTCCATGATATATGATTATGAATATTCTAATGGAAATATAATTAAAGAGACCAGAACAAGTCAAAATAAAAGTTCAGATGGCACAATTTCAGGAAACTCTTATTACATAGAATATGAATACTATGAAGATAAATTAAACACACTAGGAAATGCAAATTTCGGAAAAAACTACCTTGGTAATTCCAATAAAAATTTAATTAAAAGAGAAAAAAAATCGAATGGTTATATTGCGAAACATGAATATGAATTTGATAAAAATGGAAATGTTACTAAAATGAATATTTTTGATGAAAAGAACGGAACAAAGACTGATGAATATAATTATGAATATTATTGACAACAGCTAATTTTTGAAAACTAAAAATCACCAAAATCAAATTGAATATGATGGTTTTATGTTATTGAAAAGTGTTTAAGACTAATAATCCCACATTTAAAGTCTTTAAATCATCAACAAAGTGTTTCGAAAATTGTTCCCCTGCTGGCGTGAGCGTCACGCTCGTGCCATAATTTTTATTTTTTATAAACCAACTTTGAGTTCACGAACGGAACGCTCACGCCAGTAGGGAATTGAATATAATATTCTAAACAATTGTCTCTACTTTGTCTTCATAAGAATTTAACATTAACACAAAATCTTTTTCATTTAATAGTACAATCTCATCCCATCCAAAGCAAAACCCAAATATAAACTCATTATTTATGTTTAAAAATTTTGATCCAAAATGATAAGCAGATTGCGAATAATTATGAATATAAACTATTTGATCGTTCTGTATTTGATTTAGTTCTATTAGTGTCACTTCAATATTTTTTAGATCATAGTCTCCAATAATGATGAGATTATCTATTGAAGATAATTCATAAATAGATATTTCATAGTCAATTATAATTTGGATTATAGAATTATCCTTTAATCTCAATATTAAGGTATCCGACAGATCATATAAAGAATTGTCTTCTCTAATAGAAACCTTATAAATGTTTATAACTGTTTTATTCTTTAAAAAATTTAAGTTATTTTTTTTCATCAACTTATATTATAATTAGTATCTGAATATCAGTTATATTAACGGTAAACAAATTTTCCTATCTTCAATGTTAAACTCAAATTCATCAGAATTCAAATTAAACGCTTCAGATAACCCTTTAATTACTGAGTACAAAACAATAGTATCTACTGTATGAAAAGGATCCCAATCAATAAAAGGTATTTTAATAATTACTCTTTCTTCGATAAGTTTAGTTCCGAAAGATTGAAAAAAAAGCTTAACTGCAAACTCACAAGTTAATCTCCATCTATCATCAGCAGAATAAACAAAATCATAATTATCTAATTTTCTTTCTTCATAATTAAAACGGTCTATATCAAATACTATTCTTACACTATAAGCCCTTTTATTTACAACCTCTCTAAATGAATATTCTGTTTGCATATACTAAATTTATTTTATCATTTTTCCTCTGCTGGCTTTATTAATCTTTAAGAATTCCATTATAATAATGAAAAATATCAATAGTTCTTTCAACTACTAAAGAGGAATATTGACCCATTCGTATATTTGACTGCATTGTCCCGCCTCCTGAATATTGATCTTCAGTCATTGTTCCAATTAGCTTAATTTCAGCATCACGAAAAACTAACCAGGCTTTTTGAGCTGTTGCAAGAACCTTCTTGTCTTCTGGCTTTAGCGATTTCATAAGTTTATTATAATACTTATTCATTAACTTATCATAATCAGTAGTCAATTCATCAACTGTTATATTCATTCCTGCTGTTGAATAATCAATATCCATTCGTTTGGAAGCTATTGTTTCTATTCGGAAAGTATCTATTTTGAATTCTATTTCATCAGGATTTAATTCTTGTTTTGCAAGCTTTAGTTTTAGTTTAGGGATTTGGTCTTCTACTTCTGCTTTTATTTTTTTTTAAATTTCCGGAGATATTTCTTTTGGGCTATTTTGCCCAAGAACGATGTTTCCTACAAAGCAAAGAATAATGGATAAAAAAAAGTGTTTCATATATTATTAGGTTTTCTAAGCTAGCCGCTAACGTCCCATTACAACAGCGGATTTGTGACTAAATTAAGCGCATTATTCGGATTTGCCAAATCATCTTAAATACAAAAAAACAACTTGCTCTCAAATCAGTTTCTCAAATTAGTTGTAGAGTTGTTTAGTACGTTTAATTCCACTGGCGTGAGTGTCTCGCTCGTGATTGCAGAGGGATGATATTTTAATATTCTTACTGTGCTTCCTAAACCTTCTTTTGTTAATTGAACTACATTCATCAATACAAGGTTTGTAAGTTTGATAAAAAATAAAAAACCACATTTTCAAACGAATGAAAATGTGGTTTTAACTTATATGCTTATTAATTTACTTAACTATTATTTTTCTAACAATAGTCGATCCTTCACTTTCTAAATACACATAATAAATCCCTTTTGGGAATCCTGATAAATTGATGCTATTAGTGTTTGAACCATTAGTAAATTTCGTAACTGTCACCAACTTTCCTAATACATCGTACACGCTTGCTTTTTCTAACACAATGTTATCAATGTGTAATTCTCCTTTGGTAGGATTAGGGTAAACGGCGATTTTTTCAAAAACCAAATCTTCGATTCCTAAAGTACAAGCTGTTTTCGAATAAATTGCTGCTGCATCTTTGGCTGCTGACCAATTGGTATTAGCATAAGCAACATCATCTACCTGAATACAGGATAGCGAAGCATTTGTTTTGAAATTGACATTTGCCAGTTTGCTATTGTTCCCATTGCTTAAATTCAAAGAAGTCAATTTATTATTGGAACAATTTACATCTGTAAGAAGAGTATTCTTAGAAAGGTCTAAACTTACTATTAGATTATTAGAACAACTCAATTTAGTCAACAATACATTTTTAGAAACATCTAAAACCGTTAGTTGATTGGCAGCGCTGGTTTTGGCATTGATTTTTTTATTGGTTGTTACAATACCATCACAATACAGTTCTGTAAGCTGAGTGTTTTTAGAAACATCTAAAGTCGATAGTGGATTCTTTGAACAATCTAAATATTTCAGTGCCGGGTTGAAAGACACATTTATTGTAGTCAATAAATTTCCCTGACAGTTTAAGATTTCTAGATTTGAAAAATATTCGATTCCTGATAAACTGGTGAGACCGGAATTGGACACATTTAAACTGGTTACATTTATTATGCTGGACAATAAAACCGAACCGTTTTTTCCATCTGTATCGACTCCTAAAGCGATTAATTGGTCTTCAAACGCACTACTAACTGCAACAACAGAAGCAGGACAACTTGTACTATAACTTGCTGCCGCATCTTTTGCCCAAGACATATTATCCTTAGAATAAGTAACATTATCTACCTGAATACATTTTAAATTTGGATTTTTTGTATAATCTGTTCTGTTCGTTACAAAATTATTATTGTTTCCATTCTGTACATTTAGACTTGTTAATTTATTAGAATAACATTCAAATTCTATTAAAGCTGTATTCTTGGAAACATCTAAAGCTGTTATTAAATTAGAATAACAATATAATGACTCTAAAGCAGTATTCTTGGAAACATCTAAACTGATTAATTTATTAGAATAACAACGTACATATCTTAACGAAAGATTTTTAGAAATATCTAAAGCCGTTAATTGATTAGAATCGCATGCAAAAACTGTTAAAGCAGTATTTTTAGAAACATTTAAAGTCGTTAATTGATTACGGCCACAATCTAATTCGCTTAAAGCAATATTTTTAGAAAAGTCTAAAGCCGTTATTTCATTAGCTGCACAAGTTAATGATTTTAAAGCCACAAAATCCTCAATTCCGGTTAAATCAGTAATATAGCTATTGAAAAGATTCAAAGAAGTTAACGAAGAAATATTTATTGTTGGCACTTTTCCGTCAGGAGCTCCAGAATCATGACCAAGGAAAATTAACTTTTTTTCAAAATTCACATCAGGAATGAGGGTGTATTGAACAACATCAGCACAGTCTGCCTTGTAAGTTGCCGCATCATCTTTAGCTGCGAGCCAATTTGTATTCGCATAAACAACATTATCTACTTGAATACAACTTAAATTAGGGTTATTTTTAAAGTTTTTGGTGCTAAAACTAAGATAGTTTCCATTCTTCAAATTTAAATTCGTTAATTGATTTGAACTACAGTTTAAAGAGCCCAAAAGAGTATTTTTAGAAACATCTAAAGCCGTTAATTCATTACCGCTGCAATTTAATGCATTTAAACCCACAAAGGATTGAATACCGGTTAAATCAGCAATAGAACTATTAGATACATCCAAGGAAACCAATGTGTTTATTTTATAACCTGGCACTTGTCCATCAACTGTTCCTGAATCAATTCCTAAAGAGATTAACTTTTTTTCAAAATTCACATCAGGAATAAGAACGCGTGAACAATCTCTGCTGTAAGTTGCCACAGCGTCTTTGTAATAATTATCATAATAATAAATATTATTTACCTGAATGCAATCTAAATTAGGGTTGTTTTTAAAATTGTAAGAGCTAAAATCCCTTCCGTTCATCGCATTTAAACTCGTTAATTGATTTGAACTACAGTCTATATATCTTAAAACAGTATTCTTAGAAGCATCTAAAGCCGTTAATTGATTTTCATAACAATATAAATATATTAGAGCAGTATTCTTAGAAACATCTAAAGCTGTTAATTGATTTGAATAGCAATATAATTTTGTTAAAGCAATACTCTTCGAAATATCGAAACTTGTTAACTTATTAGAATAACAATGTAATTCTTTCAAAGCAGCATTTTGAGAAACATTTAAGCTTGTTAATTGATTAGAATAACAATTTAAATGTGTTAAAGCAGTGCTCTTAGAAACATCTAAATCTGTCAATTGATTAGAATAACAACGTAACTCTATTAAAGCAATATTCTTAGAAACATCTAAAGCCGTTAATTGATTAGAATAACAATATAAATAGGTTAGAGCAACATTTTTAGAAACATCTAAAGTTGTTAATTTATTAGAATAACACAGTAATTCTTCTAGAGCAGAATTCTTAGAAACATCTAAAGCCGTTAATTTATTATCGCTGCAATCTAATTTTTGTAAAGCCGTAAAATCTTGAATTCCGGTTAAATTAGTAATAGAACTACCGGAAATATTTAAAGTAGTTACTCCAGAAATCTTAGATGTTGGCACTTTCCCGTCAGGAGTTCCAAAATCATAACCAAGTTGAATTAACTTTTTTTCGAAATTCACATCAGGAATAAGAGTGTATTGAACAACAATTGAGCAATCTAAACTATAACTTGCCTCAGCATCTTTGGCTGTCCAATTGGCATTAGCATAAGCCACATTATCTACCTGAATACAGCTTAAGTTATTACTATTAAAGGCACTATTTGTCGATAATTTAGAATTATTTCCATTCTTCAAATTTAGTCCCGTTAATTCATTGTCAGAACAATCTAAGTATGTTAAAGCCGGATTCTTAGAAACATCTAAAGTCTTTAATTGATTCTCATAACAATGCAAAATTGTTAAAGCCGGATTTTTAGAAACATCTAAAGTTGTTAATAGATTATGATAACAACGTAACTCTGTTAAAGCAGTATTCTTAGAAACGTCTATAGTCGTTAAGTAATTGTCTCCAAAACTCAAGTATGTTAAAGCAGTATTCTTGGAAACATCTAAAGAAGTTAATTGATTGGTATCACAAAGCAAAGATTTTAAAGCTGTAAAATCCTGAATCCCGGTTAAATCGGTAATGAGACTTACTCCCCTAACATTCAAAGTAGTCCGGGTGTTTATTTTTGAAGTCAAAACTTTACCATCCGGTGTGCCGGAATCAATTCCCTGACGGATTAGTTCTGTTTCAAAATACACATCGGGGATCAGGGTGTATTGGGCAAAGGAAGATATGCTGGCCAAAAATAGTATAAAGAGTAGCTTTAGTTTCATAGGCGAATTTTTTTGTTAAATTAATATGCCAAATGTATAGAATATTAACTAATATCTTACGTAAACTGTTAAAGAAATAAAAAAAGAGGAAACAAGTTCCTCTCTTCTTAAAAAAATATAAATCTATTGTTGGAGATAGTATATCATTATACAATCAACAATGTAAGAGCATTAGTTTAAGTTTTTTGTTTGAAAATTTATCTGCCTTTGTATGGGGTAGCTTAACCTCTTAAATTTTCCATGTCTTACAATCAATATTTTTTTGCAAATTAATTATTAATCTGCGAAGCAACATCCTCCACCCTCTAGAGGATAATCTGGAGGACATGGTCCAGTTTTTAAAATGGCCAGTCCACTTGCAATCCCTTTAACGCAAATTTCTGTTATTCCACCATTTACCGCTTTTAGCTCATTTTTAGTTAATTCTTGAGCTCCGTCTAATTTTAAAATTTTTTTTAACATAATCTAAGGTTTTAAAAATTTAGTTAATACCCCAATCATTTAAAGACACTTGGGATTTTTGTCTATCCTCGCGCAAGAATTTTTTCTATATTTTATTGATTGAACTAAATCTCTTCTTAAATACTTCTTCTTTTAAAAAATCACTTAGAAAATATTTTAATTCACTTATCGCTATTTTTCAGGAAACAGTCTACGTTGTACGAATATACTTTGCTTAAATATTAAATTTTTACGGTTTACCCATTTTATAACTTCTTTTAATTATTTAAATTAAACACCTCCTAAGAATACCTTCTTTCAAATGGAGAAACTATTCCAGATTTGGATATAATCTCTGACAAGAAGAATATTTACGGGATATTTTTTTATCTTTGAAATTCAGTCTTTTTAATGTGAATGGCTTTATCTTTGAGCTTTCGGAAAATTAAATTCATTTATGGAACAGAAAATACATCAGGGAAGAAACGTAAAACGTTTCAGAGAAATGCTTGGCATCAAACAAGAAGCACTGGCTTTTGATTTAGGGGAAGACTGGAATCAAAAGAAAATTTCTTTGCTTGAGCAAAAAGATGTAATTGAAGATAATCTGCTTAAACAAATTTCTAATTCATTGAAAATTCCAGTTGAAGCTTTTCAGAATTTTGATGAGGAACAGGCAATTAATATTATTTCGAATACATTTGATAATGGAGCTTACTTAAATGCAGGGCAAAATCCAACTTTCAATGTAAATCCAATAGAAAAATGGATAGAAGCTTTAGAGGAAATTAAACGTTTAAATTTGGAACTTTTGAAAACCAAAGATGAACATATTAAAGTTTTAGAGAAATTATTAAAGGATAAATAACCTTTATAAAAAAATATTAATTCAAGTAAAATTTGAGTTGATTTTCAAACATAGATTTAACAAATAAAAAAGTAAAGCTTCAGATTTCTCTGAAGCTTTACTTTTAAGAACGTGGTTTTGACAAATTTCTGTCATACATAATAATAGTTCCTGCCACGGCCACGTTTATACTTTTTTCTGATTTAAATTTTACCAAATGATGACATTTAGCCATTGCTTTTTTGGACAATCCATGATCTTCTGCCCCTAATAAATAAACACATCTTCTTGGATGTTCAAAAGTTTCTAAATCAGAAGCTTTTTCTGCCAATTCTACACCAACCAATCTGGCACCTTTAGGTAAATTTTCAAAGAAAGCCTCAAAAGTTTCATAATGAAAATAAGGAATTGCTTTTACTGCATCATGAGTATCACATGCTTGTTTCGCATATCGATTACCAATGGTAAATATAAAAGTAGCACCCATATTTTGAGCCGATCGCCACAAAACCCCCAAATTTTCAGGTGTTTTACCATTTTGAATTCCTATGCCAAAGTATTCATTTATAAAGTTATCATTCATAATGACAAAAGTACAAACTTTAAATATTTCCAGAAACGAGATTATTACCAAATTGTTATTCTGTCCTTCTTCGGTAAAAACATTTTATCTCCAGGTTTTACATTAAATGCGTCGTAAAAAGGTGTCGTATTCATTAGAGGACCATTAACACGCCAGTTTGGCGGCGAATGCGGATTATTGTTAATCCATAAACGCAGGAACTCGTCTTTCATTTTTACTCTCCATATTTTGGCTATAGAAATAAAGAAACGTTGGTCTGGAGTAAAACCATCTATTTTTGTGTTCTCTTTCCCTTGTTGGGTCATTTTAAAAGCATCATAAGCAACTGCTATTCCGGCAATATCTGCTGTATTTTCGCCAACTGTCATTGCGCCATTAATGTGTAGATCTCCTAAAACAGTATAGGTGTTGTACAAATTGATAACTTGTTGTATTCTTGACTTAAACTGTGCATAATCCTCTTTTGTCCACCAGTTTTTTAGGTTTCCATCCTTGTCATATTGTGCGCCCTGATCATCAAAAGTATGGGTTATTTCGTGACCTATAACCATTCCAATACCTCCGTAATTAAGTGCATCATCTGCATTATTATCAAAATATGGAGACTGTAAAATACCTGCAGGAAAAACAATTTCATTTGCAGTAGGATTATTATATGCCGTAACCGTTGGAGTTGTAGTATACCATTCTGATTTATCGACTGGTTTGCCCAATTTTGCCAATTGAAATTGATATGCTGCTGCAGAGGCCGAAACCATATTCTCAAAATAGGTATTTCTAACTATATGCACATTGCTATAATCTCTCCATTTATCTGGATATCCTATTTTTTTAGTAATGGCAAACAATTTTTCTCTAGCTTTTTGCTTCGTAATGGGACTCATCCATTCTAATTTATCAATTCTTTTGGCATACGCTTTTTGCAAATTATTCACGAGAACCAGCATGCGTTTTTTAGCATCTTCCGAAAAATATTTCTTTACATACAATTCCCCCAGCGCTTCGCCTAAGTAATTGTCAACGACATTAGCCATTTTTTCGCCACGTGATTTTTGAACAGCTTGACCAGAAAGTGCTTTAGTATACTCAAATGAGGCATCTACAAAAGGTTTACTTAAATCATCTGCATATCTTTCTATAGAATTTGCTTTCAAGTAAATTTTCCAATTATCAATGGGGATAGTTTTTAAAAGCTTATTAAGGGCATCATAATAAGCAGGCTGGCATACATTAATGAAATCGGTTTTAGCACCTAAATTATTTAAAAAAGTAGTCCAGTTTATGTTGGGATGCCTTTTTACAAGATCTGTCACAGCTATTTTATTATAATTTGCCTGCACATCTCTAAGTTCAACTTTTGTTTTATGCGAAACAGCAAGTTGTTTGTCAATATTGTAAACCAAATCAGCATTCTTTTTAGCCTCTTGGGCATTACTGCCTGTTTGCTGAAATAATGCAGCAAGGTATTTTTTGTATGATTCTTGTATGGCAACAGTTGATGAATCTGATTTGAAATAATAGTCCCTGTCAGGCAAGCCGATACCGGTTTGATAGATTTCAGCAATGTTCATACTGCTGTTTTTCTGATCGGATGACACTCCAAAAGCAATAATAGAAGAATTGCCTGCTTTTTCTTCATTAACTACAAAGTTCATTAATGACGGCAAATCGTTAATTGCTTCAATTTTGGCAAGCAGGGGTTTGATAGGTGCATATCCGCGTTTGTTAATGGTTAAAGTATCCATACCTGATGCATAAAAGTCTCCTACTTTTTGTGCTATACTTCCTGCTGGATTCTTGCTTTGCGAAACACTATCCAGTATTCCTTGCAGGCGCATTCGCTGTGGGAAATTCATAAACATGTAGGCACCAACTCCGGCTTGAGATGCAGGTATTGATACCGAATCATACCATTTGCCATTTACATATTTAAAAAAATCATCACCCGGTCGCAATGTGGAATCTATTCCTGTGATAGCAATATTTTTTTTTCCTTCATGTTTTGAACACGATGTAAAAGCTAAGAATGCAATAAAGAGCATTAATGAATTTTTCATAATCTAAGTGATTTCTATTAAAATGAACTGAAAAACGTTTGAAAGCAGATATTTTAAAATGTATATATTTAGTATATCGGATTTTAGAGAACAATATACGAATTCAGTTTTTAATTCTAAAGTTTTTGTCAGAATGCCTCCCGCTACTAAAAAAAGTTCCAGATTTCTCTGAAGCTTTTTTTTGTTTTTTTAAACTTATTTTCAAAAGGCTTATATCTGTTGCTTAGCCTTATTTAACATAAAAAATCTTATTTAACAAAAGTGCTTTGAATTTAGAAATTAAATACTAAATTAGCTACATATCTTCCTCGCCATTAAACAATTGTGTATTTATAGTTTGATTTAAAAAAACATAATCTTGTTGAGTTTAAATGCTAATAGATGAACAAAATAATACCCGTTTAATTACATTCATTGATACCGAAATTGAACCTACAAAAGGTAAAATCCTTGACATAGGTGCAATTAAAGAAAACGGTAGTCGATTCCATAAAGCATCTTTAGGGGATTTGATCCAGTTCCTTAAAGGTGATGATTATATATGCGGGCATAACATTTTAAATCACGATATAAAATATATAGGCAAGGCAATTTATGATGCTGGTATTAATCCTTCAAACATAATTGATACTTTGCATTTATCTCCTTTATTATTTCCAACGAAGCCTTACCATGCCTTATTAAAAGATGATAAACTACAAACGGAAGACACAAACAACCCGTTAAACGATTCTATTAAAGCACGGGATTTATTGAATAGTGAAATTGCCGCTTTTTGGCAAACTGATGAAACGCTTAAAGAAATTTTTTATCTCCTTTTAAATCGTACAAAAGAGTTTGGAGCTTTTTTTCGGTTTGTATATTATAAAAATGTAAGCTTTGATGCAGAAGCTGAGATTAGATTAAAATTCCACGGTGAAATTTGTGAACAGTCAGATTTAACCAAAATAATATCTGAACATCCTGTCGAATTAGCGTATTGCCTGTCACTGATTAATTCATTTATAACCCATAAAAAGGTTCATTCCATTACGCCCCCATGGGTTCTTAAAAACTACCCCGAGGTAGAACGTATAATGCTATTATTACGAAGCAAACCTTGTATAACTGGCTGTATTTACTGTAACAACGCACTGGACATCTATAAAGGGCTAAAAAAATTCTTTGGTTTTGATTCTTATCGAACTTATGGTGGTGAACCGCTTCAGGAAAAAGCCGTTAAGGCTGCTGTTAACAACAAGTCGGTATTGGCTGTTTTCCCAACTGGCGGCGGAAAATCAATTACATTTCAGGTTCCGGCACTTATGAGTGCTGAAAACTCTAAAGGGTTAACCATCGTAATTTCTCCACTTCAGTCGTTAATGAAAGATCAGGTCGACAACCTTGAAAAAAATGGAATAACAGAAGCTGTAACTATTAACGGACTATTGGACCCTATTGAAAGAGCCAAATCATTTGAAAGAATTGAAGATGGTTCTGCCTCTATTCTGTATATTTCACCTGAATCACTTCGCTCTAAGACCATCGAAAAGCTAATTTTGGGTAGAAAAATTACCCGTTTTGTGATTGATGAAGCACATTGTTTTTCATCATGGGGACAAGATTTCAGGGTCGACTATTTATATATTGGTGATTTTATAAAGTTAATTCAGGAAAAGAAAAACCTTGTAGATGGTATACCCGTGTCATGCTTTACGGCAACGGCAAAACAAAAGGTAATTGAAGATATCCGGGATTATTTTAGCGAAAAGCTATCACTGGATCTTGAAGTGTTCACTTCAAAAGCCTCAAGGACTAACCTTCAATATAAGGTTTTTGAAAAGCAAAATGAAGATGAAAAATATCAGGCCGTCAGAGATTTAATTGAAGAGAAAAACTGTCCGACAATTATCTATATATCCAGAACACTCAAAGCTTATAAACTTGCCGAACAGCTGGCAAAAGACGGTTTTAATGCAAAACCATACCATGGAAAAATGGATAAGCAGGAGAAAACCGAGAATCAGAATTCCTTTTTAGGTGGTGAAACACAAATTATAGTAGCCACTTCTGCATTTGGTATGGGAGTAGACAAGAAAGATGTGGGCTTGGTTATTCATTATGAAATTTCTGATTCACTTGAAAACTATGTGCAGGAAGCAGGACGTGCAGGCAGGGATGAAAATATTTCAGGTGATTGTTTTGTATTATTTAACGAAGAAGATCTCAGTAAGCACTTTATTCTGCTGAACCAGACCAAACTTTCCATTAAAGAAATCCAGCAGGTGTGGAAAGCGATAAAGGACATTACAAGATTTCGTTCTAAAGTATCCAATTCAGCATTGGAGATTGCCCGAAAAGCAGGTTGGGATGATAATGTTGTAGAAATAGAAACCCGTGTAACTACCGCAATTGCTGCCCTTGAAGACGCGGGATATTTAAAACGCGGGCAGAATATGCCGAAGGTGTTTGCTAACAGTATTTTATCAAAAAATGCACAAGAAGCTATTGAGAAAATAAACAATTCGGCAAAATTTGAGGAAAAGCAAAAAGAGCAAGGCGTACGTATTATAAAGAAACTCTTTTCAAGTAAAAGCAGAAAGCAGACAGACAACGAAACTCCAGAATCAAGAGTAGACTATATTAGTGATCATTTGGGTATTGTAAAAGAAGAAGTCATTAATGTGATCAATTTGCTGCGTGAGGAAAATATTCTGGCCGACGCCAAGGATTTGACTGCATTTATAAAAAATACAGATAATAAAAACCGCTCTCTTGCCATTGTAGAGTCATACTCCAAAATTGAAAACTTTTTGCTATCGGTTTTCAAAGAAGAAGAAAGTAATTTTCATTTGAAAGAATTAAACGAAGATGCTGAAAAAGAGAATTGCAATGATGTAAACACCAATAAACTAAAAACGATAATTAACTTTTGGTCTATCAAGAACTGGATTAAAAGAAAGAACTTAGACCATTCTAAAAATCATATTGCCATACTCTGTCTTCAAAGTAAAGTGCAATTAAAAGATAAGCTTGAAAAACGTCATGAACTTGCAGCATTTATCCTTGGATTCTTTTATGATAAAACGATCACCGAAACGATAAAAGGTCAGGCTGATAAAGATGAGATTTTGGTGGAGTTTTCGGTACATGAACTAAAAGCTGCTTATGATAATAGTTCCGACCTTTTTAAAAAAGAAATAAGTATTGATGATGTTGAAGACACGTTGTTCTATTTATCGCGGATTGAGGCTATAAAGATAGAAGGCGGTTTTCTTGTAGTTTATAATCGTTTAACCATTGAGCGAACTGAACAAGATAATAAAAAACGATATACTAAAGACAATTATCAAAAGCTCAACCAGTTTTACGAAAACAAAATCCAGCAAATCCATATAGTGGGCGAATATGCTCAAAGAATGATTACAGATTACAGAAATGCACTTCAGTTCGTAGAAGATTATTTCCAACTGAATTATGGTTCGTTTTTGAACAAATATTTTAAAGGCAGCAGGCAAAATGAGATTAAGCGGAATATTACGCCGGCAAAATTTAAGCAGCTCTTCGGAGAACTGTCCCCTACACAATTGAAGATTATTAATGATAATGAAACACAACATATAGTTGTTGCTGCGGGTCCCGGCAGCGGAAAAACAAAGGTATTAGTTCATAAACTGGCTTCTCTCCTATTAATGGAAGATGTTAAGCATGAGCAGCTGTTAATGCTGACATTTTCACGAGCTGCTGCTACTGAATTCAAAAAGCGTTTATTAAAACTGATTGGTAATGCCGCAAACTTTATTGAAATTAAGACATTTCATTCTTACTGTTTTGATCTTTTGGGTAAGGTCGGCACTTTAGAAAAATCGACGGATATTTTAAACACTACAGTTAAAAGAATTAAAAACGGTGATGTTGAGGCTAATAAAATTACTAAGACTGTTTTAGTAATTGATGAAGCCCAGGATATGAATGCAGATGAGTTTGCTCTAATAAACGCATTGATGGAACAGAATGAAGAAATGAGAGTTATTGCTGTGGGAGATGATGACCAAAACATTTATGAGTTTAGAGGAGCGAGTTCTAAATATCTGGAACAATTCATTTATGATAATAAAGCCGTAAAACATGAATTAGTTGAAAATTATCGTAGTAAAAGCAATCTGGTCGCATTTTCAAATCAATTTGTAAAACAAATTCAACGCCGCCTAAAACAAACACCAATCATTGCTACTCAAACCGATAATGGAAAAATCAAAGTTATTAGATATCAAAGCAGTAATCTGATTACGCCTCTTGTAACTGATATAGTTAACATGGATCTTACTGGAACTACATGCGTACTCACAAAGACTAATGAAGAGGCCATAAAAGTTACAGGGCTGCTTTTAAAGAATGGCATCACGACAAAACTAATACAATCTAATGATGGTTTTAGTTTATACAACCTTGTTGAGGTTCGGTTTTTATTGAATAAAATAGATGTAGGAGCTGATATTTACACTATTAGTGATGAAGTTTGGGACAATACTAAACAAGAATTGATTAATACCTTTCGTAACAGCAATAAATTAGAGATCTGCCTGAATATCATCAAAGATTTTGAAACCACAAATCCTTATAAGAAATACAAATCTGATTTAGAAGTTTTAATCCGGGAATCTAAACTGGAGGATTTTTATAATCAAAATGGCGAAACAATTTTTGTGTCAACTATCCATAAAGCTAAAGGAAAAGAGTTTGATAATGTCTTCCTCTTGCTTGAGAACTTTAGCATAGCTACAGATGAAGCTAAGCGACAATTTTATGTAGCAATGACAAGGGCTAAACGTAATCTAAATGTTCACCTAAATGCAAACTATCTTAATCATTTGACTGCGGAAAATCTTGAACAAATAAACGATTTTGACATTTACACTGCACCAGACAAAATCGCTATACATGCGACTTTAAAAGATATCTGGTTAGACTATTTCATCAACAAACAGGTTTTTGTTTCCCAACTGGTCTGTGGAGAAATATTGTATGTTAAGGGTGATGAATGCTTAAATTCAAATCGGCAATCTGTGTTGAAATTTTCAAGGCGATTCATTGAGAAAATTGAGGAAATGGAGTCAAAACACTATAAATTGAAAAGTGTGAATGTGAATTTCATATTGTACTGGCTTAAGGAAGGAACTTCGCAGGAAATCAAAATAATTTTACCTGAGCTTTATTTTGAAGCTATTTGAGTATAAGTAAAATTAGATTTGTTACCCTAGTCAAATCTAAAGTGATCACCTATTGAAAATATTCAATATTCTCTCCAGATCCTCCTCAAAAAGTTCGATATTCTGTCTTGTCAACGATACTAAGTAAAAAGCTCCAGATTTCTCTGAAGCTTTTTTGTTTTATATTTTTTTGCAAAACTGCAATTACCTAGATTTAGATTGCGGTTGCGAAGTCAAGGGACATTCGCACAGCATTCCAATGAGAACTCTTCAAGGAGCAGGGGATCAAAACGGGCTGAGTTCTCTCTGCCGAAGATAGCCTTTCTTCGTGAAATAGAGATTTCCGGCGACGAGAAACTCTGCAATCGCTTGAATCGGCGGTTATAAGCCGTTTTCATTTTAAATTTATGTAGTTAATTGGATTTGAATTTCCTTTGACAAAATAGTGTTTTACTGACTTCTTGTTATACTTTTCTCTAATATTCTTTGGTGCAGGTTCTCCAATAAATTCAAAGCGCCCATCAAAATCACCAGAAATATTTAATCCAGAATCTTTGGTAGCTGGTTGCCATTTGAAAATTTTATAAACTTCTCTCACAATTCCTTTGTGAATTATAATGGCTAATTCAGCATTATTCGCAATTGTTTTGTTTAATTTCCATCGACCACGTGAAGAATTATATAACTCATCTTTACTCATTTTTACGCCATATGCTTTACTTATTCTTATTAGAACTGAAGGCTCAGTTATTTCTATAAAACTCATACTTGAATTGTTTGACAGGTTCTCCAAAATGGCTTATAACGTTTCGCGGATTTGCGCGGTCGCATCAAAACGGCGAGAGTTCTCTCTGCCGAAGATAAACTTTATTCGTGAGAAAAGAAATCCAACTTACTAGAAACTAGCGATCGAGTAAATGCGCTGCTGTGTGCTGTACTTGAGGCAGTGTGTCGTCTGATTGTATTCTATGAGTTGCTCGTACTTGACAAGTTTGGATTTTATCTTTTTATTAAATTATTTCGTATTTCTTTAATTTTCCTCCGGAATTATCTACTTTTTTATTTGCATTTATTTGTTAAAATTGATATATTTGAAATAGGCATTTTACAGTCTATTATATAATTAGGCATTTTGGCGATATGACATTATGAAGATCTCCTTCATTATATTGGTTCTTGTTTGCGCTTTGTCGTGTGGCGTGGTTGGAGATGGGGCAAAATCTACCGACCGAGCAAACCTGCAAGGAATCTGGTTGGCGCAATCAGAAAGCCAAAATGGTATCAAAAAGAATGTGTCTTTCGTGTATGTATTCAGAGGAGATAAACTTACCTTCACGGACGAGACTGGGAAGGAGATTACGTATTCGTTCAAATTGGACACAACCGGCAACCTCAAGTTAATTATTATTCAGCCAGAGGAGACGCTTAACATTTCGACGCCTGTCAGCGTTGCTTATGAGTTGGACGGAGATTCTCTGAAGATTGTAGTTGCACCTCCTGGCTTCCACCCAACAGAAATTTCAGACAAAAACAATCAGGAGTTGATTATCTGCAAGCGAAAGGGTTCATGAAAATGTCTGACCATATTGTTTGTAAAAAGGTCATAGTTATCCCACTTCCAGGTGTGCAAAGAAATGGAAGCAATCAAACCGGCTTAATGGTTAGGGGGCGATGTAAACGAAAGTGTTGTGATAATTGACGGTACAGTTGCTCAAAATGCTTTTTTCAGCGACATTCCCGGAGTATCGCAACGAAGCAGATTTGATCCATTTCAGTTTAAAGGCACTTCATTTAGCAGTTGCGGTTATTCTTCTCGGTACGGTCAGGCATTATCAGCAATACTTGATTTGCAAACAAATGATTCACCCAAAAAAAAGCAATATCAATGCAGGCGTAATGATGGCAGGCGCATCTATAGCTGCTTCAAAATTATTCGACAATAATGCTATTGAATTTATAGGAACTTATACCAATCTGCAGCCTTACTTAGCAGTAAACAAAACTAATCTAGATTATTTCAACACACCCAAAGGAGGAAGCTTGTCAACTCGATTTGTCTCAAAGATCGATGAAGGTCAAGGGCTTTTCAAGATGAATCTTTCTCATTCGGTAAACACTTCAGGAACCACTATACCCAACCCATCCAGCGCAGGTTTAACAGTCAACTTCAAGCTCAATAACGAGAATACTTTTTTTAATTCTTCGTTCAAATATTCGGCAAACTCTCAATTAAAATATTTCGCAGCTTTTGCTTTCAGCAACAATATAGACAACATAATGATAGATACTGCAAATGTTCATCAAACTGATAGTCGTATCCAGGCTCGTAATGAAATATGGAGTAAATTATGCAACCGGTTTAATCTATTAAGCGGATTGGAAGTGCAACACATTGTTTATACCCAAACATACGATTCAGTTTCAAACAAATTTGATGAATTATTATCGGCAGTTTATTTGGATAGGGAATGCAAATTAAAAAAATGGCTTGCCATAAAACCCGGTATAAGAACTGAATATTCAAGAATAGTGGCAAGAGGTAATATCGTCCCACGACTTGTTTTTGCAGTGCGAACCAGAAAAAGCGGTCAAACAACCAGCAGAAATATTTTTTTTCTATCTTCCCAAAATAAAATTTTGCAAAATGAACCACCTGTTTTCAATAAAAAAATCATTTTTATTCAGCTTCATTGTACTGACAAGCTATTTTTTAGTTTCTTTCCACCTAAAAAACACAGAACAAACCGCTCCTGATAAAATCAAAAAAATGCTGATTTTTTCTAAAACTAACGGCTTCAGACATGAAAGCATTCCTGCCGGAATCGCCGCAATAAAAAAACTGGGACAGGAAAATCATTTTCTGGTAGATGCTACTGAAGACTCTCTGGCAATTAATTCAAAGAACTTAAAGCAATACCAAGCCGTCATATTTTTAAGTGCCTCAGGCAAAGTTTTGGGCGAAAATCAAAAATTAGCTTTGCAAAAATTTATAGAAAAAGGAAATGGTTTTGTAGGCATTCATTCGGCTACAAACTGCGAACCAGACTGGTCTTGGTACACACAAATGATTGGCGGAATTTTTGAAGGGCATCCTGAACCGCAGAATGCTAAACTAATAGTTATCAATCATGAACATCCAGCTACAAAACATCTTCCGGCAATTTGGGAACGAAAAGATGAATGGTACAATTTTAAATATTTAAATCCAAACGTAAATGTGCTTATCAAAATTGATGAAACTTCGTATAAAGGCGGTAAACATGGTGATAATCATCCTTTGGCCTGGTACCACGAATATGATGGCGGCAGAGCATTTTACACTGCTTTAGGACACAGCCCTGAAAGTTACAGCGATCCTCTTTTTGCACAGCATTTGCTTGGAGGAATCATTTATGCTATGGGTAAATAAAATTTATTAATCTTTATTTTAATAAGTATGAATACAAGTCTGAAAATTCCATTTCTTTCTGTCTTTTTAATTTTAACCATTTTAGGCTGTTCTGATAAAAAAACAAAACATATTCCAGAAAATCCTTATTTAAAGCAATTAACCGAAAAGCAAATTGGAGAAACCAATTACTATATTTCTATCCCAAAAAAATATACAATTAAAGAAAACAGAGGGCCTGACTTTTCTGTTTATTATTTCTACCCTGCAGACACGACAGCTATAGCAGCTTTTTCAGGCGGTTTCTATTTTGGCAATCATCCAAGTTTTTTTGAACCAAGTGACAGCTGTAAAACAGAAAAAATGCAACGTAAAATTCTAAACAAAAATACAGATTGGACCGTATATAACTGCAAAGGCAAATATTCTATTCAGTCGATTGTTGAAAGCGGAAGCAACGAAGGCTGGAACCAATATATTCACACTTTTGCTGGTGCAAATTCTGTTGCAGATTTAAAAAAAGTATTTCTGATTTTGGAAACAATGAAAAAGAAAGAACCAAGCAAACAACCAAAATAGTTTATCAAAGCAAAAAAGTCAGAGATTTTTTAAACTTTTCTAATCTCTAAATTACTGGCCTTTAACTTCTTCAAAATAACTAAAAAAGTTTTTTTGAAATCCTTTGTTCATTTCAAAAATTAATTACATTTTTGCACCCGCATTAGAAAAACAGGTCCGTTCGTCTATCGGTTAGGACGCCAGGTTTTCATCCTGGTAAGGGGGGTTCGATTCCCCCACGGACTACTTATCAAAATAAAAGCTTCAGAGAAATCTGGAGCTTTTTTTGTTTATGGCAATTTTTGAACTCATATTCGCCACCAGAATATTCTCTTTTCTATTAGTTCCAATTAACTCTTTCCCATATTTCACCATTAAAGGTTATATATTTGATAATTCCATATTTTTTATCCCAATACACTATTTCCGGGTCATTATCTGTTCCTTCGTGGAATTTTGCCCTTTTGTATACTAATTTATAAACATTATTAAAACTCTTCTGTGATAAGGTCAAGATTTCTAAATCTTTCGTTTCTGTATCATTATTAAGTTTGAAATTAGAATTTAAATAAGAAAAATCAATGTGATACTTAGATTCATCTGACTCTCCTTTACAATAACCAAACATTGAATATTTCTGTTTATTGTTTATATAATTGATATTCACACAATGAACCTTATTTTCATGTCTAAACAAATCATTTTCATGATATATCCTTTTTGAAATTATTATACTAGTATCTTTCTTTTTGTCTAGTAAGCTTTGATAAATTAAAAGGTCATTTTCATTATAAACATTAAAAAACTCCATCTCTTCTTTTGTGAAATTTATTTTTTTTACAAAAAATCCACAAGAATTTTGAGTCAACATGATTGATAAGATTATAAGCAAAATTAAATAGTTTTTCATGATATTACTTTTGAAGAAAATCGTTTATTTGTTTTAAAATATTATCCCAAGATTCTACATCATGCCCGCCTTTGTTGCCCTTATGTTCTGGTCTGACAAGCATAAAATCAGATCCTGTAATTTTTTTCAACTCCGATGATCCATTAAATAACTCCATTAAATGCCCCAATACACCAGCTCTAGAAGATACTATATCTGTTTTAGTTGAAAACTGTACACCAAATATTTCTTTTGGGTGTGTAAAACCACCTGGCTGGTGTGGTGATAAGTAAATCCCGGCTTCTAATCTATTAGCAAATGGACTATCTAACAATTGTGTAAGCATACCTGCAGCATGAGCTGCACCCTGACTATGTCCTACAATTTTAATTGTTTCTTCATTAGTCAATTCAATTGTTCCGTTCTGTAATTGAGCAATCAACTCATTGCCTGCTTTTTTTCCCATTTCAAAGCGCTCAGAAGCTTGTGACCTAAAATGATGACTTCCATTTACATATACATTATGATCATCGTTAAAAAATCTGTTAATTTCGCCTCTTGTTGTTATGCCTTCACTATTTTGAACATCCCAGTAATTAATGTCTTCGCCATTAAAACTCAATTTATCAGTTTGTATCTGAGTCCCCCACCTTTCTGGTTTATAATCATTTGATGTAAGTTTCATTTTCAATGCCTGAGAAAATAACAAACCATTTACATAAACAATTAACCTGCCATCAGGGTCAATTGCATTTACAGGATTATTAGAAACATAATTATATGGACTTAGTGTTTCGTACTTCTCACTTAAAGGATCCATATTCATCCAATGTCCTAAGGCTGGGTCATATTTTCTAGCCCCATAATCATAAAAATTAAGCCCCAGCTCATCTTGAAACTCCTTGCCGTTGTACTTATACTTATAACCAGTTTGATTAATTACTTCTCCAGCTACTTTTTGTTTCATTCCAAATGGGTAGTAATTGCTTTCTTCTACTATTTGCAATGATGGAGTACTAGTTCCTACATCTTTATAAGCCAAACGCACATTGCCTAAATGATCTTTATATTGATAAATATACGCAAAAGTTCCGCTGTTATTCTCGGCATAACCTTCTGTGGTTGGAAAAAATTTCAAATCTTGCGTTCCTGTGCCTACTTTTTCATACTGAAAGCCGGCTGCATAATCAGTAGTTATCGTACCAGCTATTTTACGTTGTTTTACTCCTGCTGCATCATAATCGTAATGAATAGCTCCTGCCGCAAGTGTGATATCTGTCGGCAGATTTAAATGGTTATATATTATAGAGGTAATACCTTTATTAGCATCTGTCTTCATATTGCCATTATCATCGTAAGTATACTCCTGAGCAATATGGCTACCATCTTGAAATCCTTCTGTAGTACCTAAGGGGTCTTCAACTTTAATAAGTTTGTTTCCGGCATCATAAGTATAAAAAAGATTATCCATAGTACCAAATGCAGTAACTGCAGAATTGGTATTTCCTAATCTTAAAAGACGTGTTATATTCCCATTTTTATCATACTTTATTTCCTGTTCATTATATCTTCCAGGATTTATGGCTGAATTATCTACAGCTTCTGTTAACCTATTTAGGGCATCATAACTATAAGTATAATTTCTTAGGCTGGTATTTACTGGATTTGTAGTTTTCCAAAAAGTCTGGCTGATATTTCCGTTATATAATGGAGTACCTGTAATAGGATTATTGTAATTAATTTTAAATCCAAATAAATCTCCTGATGCCATGGTAATATTGCCATTAGTTATATCGGTATCATTTATTCCTTTTAGCCAACCGCGAATATTATAAACATAATCTACGGTTTGTAAACGGTTTGCAGCTGATAGTTTTCCTCCTACTCCTTTTTGAAAGAGTTGGCCTAATTCATCATACTTATTTGAAACAATGACCTCTTCTGCCTGACTATTTATTTTTTGAGTTTGAGTCAATAAACGACTTTGATTATCATAAGTAAAAGTATCTATAATATCTACTGTAGCTCCCTTGATATGTTTAGTTGTTGTTTTTGTTGCCTTACCCTCAAAATCGAGTTCCGTTTTCACTTTTTGAGTTAAACCTAGGAAATCATTTTTTGAATAATTATATATTGAACGGCCTTTCTGATCGTAATAAATTACATTAGTTGTCCAATTGTTCGTTCCCAGAATGCGTATTTTGCTTCCAGTTGGTAAAGACCTAGTGGCTGTACTTGGAGTAATAGTTCCAACATTTTCAGAAACACCTCCATTTATGTCAAAATTATAATCATCATAATAATTGATAGTAAATATGTTTATACCTGTGTTAGGAAACGCATTGTTGCTGTAATATATAGTTGTATTATTAATACTGTTGCTTCCTTGTTTGTTTTCAAACAACACAATACTTGCATCTACTATTCCCTGTACCTCTATACGGCTATTTTGACTTGTTTTAGTATAATCCCCTGCATAAATGGGACGATTAAAAGCATCGTATTTAGTAAAAAGCCATTTGTTTTGAGCTCTCAAATTAGCATCCTGAGTTAAAACAGGTCTATCTAGTTTATCGTATACAATGTATTCCCATTGCTTACCTGGAAGCTTCTTCTCAACAAGCCTGTTAAGATGATCATATTTGTACTGATAGCATAAATCATCTAAAATACTTTGACCGCTATTATCAATAACGGCAGAAAAAGTACTGCCCGATTGCGCATGGAATCCTGGTAATAATTTAATAGAATTACTTGCTTTGAGATTTAAAGTATTCCCGGAAGTTACTATAGCGGTTGATGTAATATCAGTCTGTGAGTTTGATGTACTAACAACTAAATCTACTGCCTTTGGGGGAATCACATAAGTAAGGTTTCCATAAATATCATAAACATAGTAAGTATCATGTTTTTCATTAATTGTTCCAGTCCCTACTTTTCCATAGGTTCTTTTTAAAACAACCTGTCCTTGTTTGTTTTTAAATTCAACCGTTGATCCATTAGCTTCAAGAGGTGTAGCTGCAGTATTCTCATCATAGGTAATAGTTTTATACAATTCGTTGATTCCATAATATCCATTATCAGTCAATGAAATAGTATATAATCCCAGATTAACATCCCAACTAGTGTTAGCTGTAAATAATTTAACCTCGTTGGCTACATTGGTTTGATAATCCATTTTTATTTCATGTCCTGCCCCTAATGCCCAAGCTGTTCCTGGAGCAGCTTGTTTTAGAACACGACTCAACGGTGAAACTTCTAAATCTCTTCCAGAATAAGGAGTTCCATCATTATAAAATGTTTGATATTGATTTGTTAATGCCGTTATAATGGCAGTATTATTATTTATAGCCATATTGCTCTGAGAGGAAGTATATGGCAGATATTCGTTAACTTGGCGTCCAAAGTCATCGTACTCAATAGGTACAATGACATCTTTTCCTAATGGTGAATGAGCATTGGCAATTTTTTGAATAGGTCTCCCAAGTCCGTCAAAGTAAGTAATTTCTTGACTAGCTTGGCTAGACGTTGGGCTTGCGATTGTAGACGAACTTGCTTGTTTATAAGTAGTACTTTTTATGAAATTACCTGATTGTCCAATGATAATCATTGGAAATAGTAATAATATATATAGATATTTTTTCATTATAATCATTTATTTAATTATTACTAATCTCTAAATACAGTATTGGAATCTACCGTAATTATTTCAGAACCAGTTTTTGTAAATATTCCTGAACTTAATGTATTTCCACTGTTAGCGTAACCATTAAATAGAACTCCTCTTACAGAACTGGTCACTTTTAAGTATTTATCAAATGTATCTTGGTTCGCAGTAACAGCAGCATAAAAAGTGTCTCCTTCTGAAAGAGTACCACTTATGCTTCCTGATTTTGTCGTTAAATATGCAGCATTATTTTTATAAAGAGTGCAGGATTCTGATGAACTATTATAACTTGAGAATTGTATAATACAAGCGCTTATTAATCCAGCAGAAGTGGTCATTGCCACAACAGGACATAAAGTTCCTTCTCCAGTTGCATTATAGGCAAGAACCTGAATATTATAAGAGGTGCCGGGAGCCAGACCAGCTAAAGAACCTGAGGTTCCAGTTGTAGAACTGACATATACTCCATTTTTATATATTTTATAACCCGCTGCTCCAGAAACAGAATTCCAAGTAAAATTTAAAGTTGTTGAAGTTGCACTTGAAAAAGACAATCCTGTCAATCCTGAAGGTATTTGATTCACAGTAACACAATCTAAAGACTGTCCCTGATAATTGTAGCAAAATGTTTTCAGAATATTTAAATTTTGATCTTTAATTACTGCTAATCTATTGTTGCTATCATATTCGTAATAAGTAATTAATCCTTTAGGATCAGTGATAGTACTTACTCCTACCAGCGGTTTATAGGTATATGTGGTAACCATGACACCACTTAATGTTGATCTAATTTTATTTAATGCTGTGATCATTGCAGCTTCACTGTAGGTTCCATTATTAATATTGGATAACTCAGTTCCTGTAAAAACGGCTTCAACAGAAGCTATAGATGTATTTTCTATTTTAGCAACAGGATATTCTTCTTTGTATCCCCATAAATAAACGGTTGTAGTACCGTCTGTTTGTTTATATTCGGTAAGGTTACCGTATTTTCCATAACTTATAAAATCTACTTTTTTGTCATACCCTTTTGTTGAACCACCTTTAATACTTTTAATATTTTTAGGTAAATACATGTTTTTAGAAACATTATTTTCATCCAGATAAGAAATAATATTAAAATTATTGATAGTCCCTTGTGTTAGGTTTCCTCCAATAGTAGTTTCAGATTGTATCACCGGATTAACAACATTAGCCGCGGTCATACTTGAAATAGTAGCTGCAGGGGTTTCATCTATACCAGATATTAAATCTTGCGGATATTTGTTTTGAGCTATTATTGTTTCTCCTTTACTATTAATGGTAGTGGTTTTAGTTAAATTTTTATGCAGAGGATTTTCATAGTTGTACGTAGTTTTAATAGTAACAGGATTTTTTCCGTTCAAATCGTAAACTGTTTCTATGGTACTCTCTGGATGCCACCATTCAGAAAAAATTCTATAATAATTTATAAATCTACCAGGTGATTGTTGAGACATACGAGGATCTTTTAAAAGAGTTCTGATAGAGATTCCTTTGAACATTTTTGATGAAATCTCATCTTTTATAAATTTATTTTCAATGAATTTTACAATATCACCTTTTGCATTATACTGTTCCTCTTGTATTAAATCTCCGTTATTCATATGTGTTATTACAGGCATACCAGGCACATTATAGAACCCGTCTTCATCAGGATTGTTTGAATAATGATAAATAGATTTTCCTAATTTATTTCCTGATTTGTCTTCATCTGAGACAGATACCTGTGTATATCCTACAAAATTTCCCTGAGCTGATGAACTTAAAGGCATACTATTTTCTGAAGAACGTACTATAACTTTGGTCCAGTCATTACCATAAATAACATCTTCCGGATCATAATAATTTCGCGTCCCTCCATCTAAATAAAAATGCTGAATATCACTCATCGAAATTCCGGAAGTCCAAGTGTTCGGATCATAGGTATAATTATACGTTCTGCTCAATTTAATCTTTCCATCAGTATCCAGACTTTGCTGTTTTGAGATTCTTAAGCCGCCGCCAATTATTCCGTCAGTTCTAAATCCCTGAACAAAACTAACACCCATCAAAATGTATATAGATTCTGTTGTGGCTCTCGTATTAGCTTTAAGATAATAATTCCCAGGAGGTAAGATCAACTGAACGTTTGACTTAAAATTATTTATACTTGGACTAAAACGCATTACAACTTGTCCTGAAGCATTCTCAATTAAAGCTTTAATATTACCCAGTGCACTTGAAGGACCAGAATTAGTAATGTAACAGTTTATTTTCACAAGGGTGTAATCGTTTAAATAAAAACTTCTCGATTCATCATCTACTGAATCGCCATTATGCCATACTGCAGCTCCTAGCTGCTCATATTTGAAAATGTCCTGATCAGTGTTTGGATCATATTTATTGGGTTCGTAAGTAAACTCTGCAGCCCCTCCTGTAGGATAATTAATTTTGGTTAAAATTCCTGCCTGCATGTTAGTCTCATGTGGTTCTCTATAAGCCCCATTTACAAAAGGATACCATGTAGAACTTGATGTTGGGCCGCAATCTATCTGGAAAGGCAAAAAACTTGCATAGGTTTTGTTGTATTCAGCCGTGTTTGGATTTTGTATTACAACAGGATTTTGTATATAATTATAATCTGACGAGTTGTATCTGTATAGCGACTGCGTTTCATCTTTATAGTATTGAATATGATCATTATCACTTCCATTATAATATCCCCAGTGATCTGTAGAAGCAGATGTTTTAGCAGGCAATGTAATTGTATTGTAGACAAATGTATAAGGAGGCATCTTTTTATAAGTGCTCGACACTTTATCATAAAATGATTCCTGAAGACTATTTAATTTCAGTCTCAAATAATTTTCTTTATTTTTCCCAGTTACATTTCCATTAAAATAAGAATAATCAAACCCCACTTTCTTAATCGATTCTCCGTTTAAATTAAATACTTCAAAAGAATTTAACTTCTGAGATTTTGGAGCAATATTCCCAAAGTGATTATTTTGGCGCTGATCGTCCCTGTCGCTTGTAGTAAAATCAATATAACCATTTTTAAATTTTATTTTTTTTAAATTGATATCACTTGCCGATGACATACTAACACCTATATTGTACTTTTTTTCGTTAAAAACCCCATACCAGTTATTGTAATATTCTGAAGATTTAGAAAGAGGATCTCCGTAAAAACTTTCTTGTTCAGAAAAGCTTAACTGACTTATGCTTCGACGCCCAATCGCATCATCATATTCAAAAGTTATTGCATCTCCTTTTGGAGTGATTATTTTATTAATATACCATGCCGACACGTATTCGTCAAAATTAGCATTAGGATCTAATCTCGAAAATCTATCTTCACGTCCTTCATCATTTACCAAATAAGATGAGGCACTACTATTATCAGATGCGCTGTAACCACGAGATACTTCTTTTACATTGAAGTAATATTTCCAGCCATTGCCATCGGTTACTTCCCATTCCATTTTGTCTGGATCATAAACAAAAGTAGTATTAGTTTGTTTTAAAGGAATTCCTTTAATCTTATTAGTACCGGATTGTTTTTTATCGAAAATCATTTTTCCGGATTCTCCCAAAAAATTATAATACATCATATCTGGCTTTCCATCTCTTAACCCGGACTGAATTTCCCCATATTCATAATAATACTGCCAGGTATCTCCATAAATAACCATATCACTACGTTCAGAAGGTAAATCGTTAACTATAGTATATCCATATATAGGTTTTAAATCATCTACACCATTTACGGACCTACTAATAACACCTCCCGCATTTAATGCCCAACCCAGACCAACATTACTTGCCTCCTGAGCAACTCTTATTCCCGAGGCATGATAGCTCATTGAAATAGGTAATTCTATCTCTCCTGATTTTACAGTATATAAGGGTATAGATATATTAGGAACGCCTGTATAATTATTTGTTGGCACATTTGTATATTGTGCTAAAGCAGCAGCATTAGGTGAAGGAGGCATCACTTTCTCTGAGTTTTGTGAGAAACCAATGCTAACGCTGAGTAGTAACAAAATTTTAGATAGTAATTGTATTTTCATATTTTTTGCTCGGTATTTTTTAGTCGGTTATAAAAATTCAAGCCAATATTAGTACATTAATTCTTATTTAATGTTTGCTCTATATTAAGTAATTGGGTATAAATTGAAAGCATTCTTCTATACTCATTTACCGTTTTTAATAAATTAAAAACATACTCTGTGAGATATACAGGTCAGAAGGTCATTTCTCAGAGATTTCTGTTAGAACTGTTGGAAATTGAGTTGAAAAAAGATGTCATTTTTTCTTTTCTTTAATTATTATGAACCTTTTACTCTATTCTTCAAACCTAAAAAATTGATCCTTTTTAATCCTTTTATTTTGTAAATTTTTAAAGTTTTTTCCTTCAAACCCTTGTCATTACTAAGAAATAAAACAAAGCCTCAAACACTAACACAACTAACTAATAACCAATATCTTAAATAAATAAAAAAAGGGGAAAATTCCCCTTTTTTTGTACCCTTACATTTTTCTAATTTAGACAAATCTTATCAGCCTTGTTTTCATTACAAGTTTAAAGCACAGCAACAAGCCCCATTCTATTTACAATCTGCGCCCTGAATATTATTCTTTTCAGCACAATTTCATTTAGTATTTATAATAAATTTTATCAAAAGATGATTTTTGAAGTAATACAAATAATTGCAGAACAAGTAAACAACTATCTCGAGGAAATTGGGCTGGACAAATCTGTTGTCCCTGAAAATATTGCTTTTTTAGAGTCACAAAATGATGATATAGCCGATGCGTTAAAAAATGCTGTAGCACTTACACTAATCAATTTAGACGAAGAAGCTACTTTAAAAAACTTCCCAAATCATACTATTGAAAATGCTAAAACAATTTATAAAAATAGTATCGTCAATTTAAACCTGTACATACTTTTTAGCGCCAATAGGGACAAATACATCAATTCACTTAAAGACATTTCAAAAATTATAGAGTTTTTTCAAGGGAAAAGACTTTTTACCCAAGCCAATACAATTTATAACCGAAATAATATTGCCATGAGCAATGTAGACAACTTTAGATTTACGGTTGAACTCTACACTCCCACTTTTGAAGAGTTAAATTATATCTGGGGGACATTGGGCGGCAAGCAGCTTCCTTCAGCTTTATACAAAGTGAGCATGATACAAATTGAACGCAATATTGCACAAGCAGAAGGACAGCTTATCAGCAAGGTTAAAGGTGTAACCAAAACAAAAGAACAGTCATGAGTTTTGCTATTACATATGGATTGTTATTTGAAGTAACGCTTCTTCACAATTATTTCCTGAATAATGGCGAAGAAACGTTTGCAAGTATGACAGGGGAAGATAAAGAAAAAATGCTGCAGCATTTTAATACCGATGCATTTACAACTATAACTCCAACTTTAGAAACCTATAACGAACTCAAAAACTACAAAATGGTATTCAAAAAAACCAAAACAGGTTTTAGAGTATATATTAAAGTTAAGGAAGCTAACGAATTGGACCCATTTATAAAAGTCCCTGCCGATTTGAACTTAAAATTTTTAATCAAAATCAATGATTATCAATTTGAAAATTACACTAATCTGGACTTTGCCCTTAATCAAGTCTTCTTATTTAGCAACGCCAAGCCCTTAACTGAACCAGTTTCATTTGAATATCTTCCTAAAATAAATGACAACAAATTAATTTCAAATGATTATTTAGTATCTGAGGAAACCACTGCCATTTTAATTTCGGCATTACAGCCGCCGGAAAAACAAGATGTCTTTGGGATTATTTCTCTAAATCTTCAGGGTGATAATAGTTCAGGAAATATTGTGGATATCGCGGGCGAAATAATAAGCCCAAATTTTAAAATCCATTTTGACAATCGAAAGACACTTTGGAAATATATCAATCGAAAAGCAGGAACCGAAATTGAAACCAATACCCCAAAACCACTAACACGCTCTGGTTTTGTTGAAATTGATCCTCTTAACGATTTTACGCCTTCACAACTGGCAGATACTCAATACCCAAACCCATCTGTAAAATCAATAACAAAAATCAGTAGTGACTACTATTCTGAAATATTTATTTAAATAATTAAAAAACAATCAATTATGGCAACAACTTACAAAACGCCTGGAGTATATATTGAGGAAATCGTAAAGTTTCCTCCTTCTGTTGCCCAGGTAGAAACAGCGATTCCTGCTTTTATTGGCTATACCGAAAAAGCAACAAAGAAAACTGCAGGTGATTTAATTAATGATCCTACCAGAATCACTTCTTTACTTGATTATGAGAACTATTTTGGTTCAGCTTATCCCGAAAAAACCATATCTGTAAATATAACCGATGTAGAAATTGGCGGTAAATTACAACGAGATATTGTAGTAAACCAGCCTAGTTCTCCCAGCACTTTTTTAATGTATTATGCATTACAAATGTATTTTGCAAATGGCGGCGGGCCTTGTTATATTGTTTCCGTAAACACTTACGAAGATGGAGACAGCAATGTAAACACAATCTCTTTTTCAGATTTAGAGGACGGCCTTGATTTATTAAGAAGTGAGGATGAACCAACTCTTATTCTATTTCCAGATGCTCCAGGATTAGCCAGTGACAATGACTTTTATGAATTATACAAAAAAGCATTAACACAATGTCATGATATGCAGGACCGATTTGCCATTATAGACACCTATCGAGATGTAGAATATGAAAATGACGACACCGACCTTGTTTCACCAATAGATGAAATAAGATTTAAATTAAATCAGGAAAAAGATTATTTAAAATATGGAGCGGTATATTTTCCCTATTTAAAAACTATCCTGGATTATAAATATGATGAAAAATCCATATTAATTAATCATATTTCATATAAAAAAGATGCTGTGCCTATTGCTCTTGGAGAGCTTAATGATGCCAGTACTGCTTTAACTCCAGTTATAGCTGCTTTAAGAACTATAAGTGATTCTGCTGATGCCGATGCGACAAATGACGACATCGTGGGTGCTATTCCATCTATTTTAAAATACACCCAAGATCCTGCAGGTTATAACAATACCAATGCTGATTTTACTGTAGCAAAAACAATTCCTGCTTTTACAGATTTATTAGATGCCTTGATTGCGCAATTGACTAATTTGGTTGAAATCAAGAAAAATGTTAAAAATGCAGCCAATTCAGCGATTGCATCTGTAGAAGAACTATCTACAGCAGATGATAACATCGTTACAGCGCTAGCCGCTTTTGTTGGCGGATTTGAAGGTAACAATAAAATTGAAAGTGTCTTAAAAAAGATAATTGATCTTACTGCAAAACTCAAAAACGCCGATACTAATGCAAAAGTATTAAGCTTAGTAAAAACAAATGCTACAAATATTATTACCGAAGTCAAAAGACTATTAGACTACACTCCGGTTTTAGGATTACCTAATAATGCCTTGGTAATCAATCCCGATGTATTTTTAAATATGTCAACACAAGTTGGTGCCATAATCACAGCAGTTTCAAATGTAAATGTATCTGGAGTAGACGTTAATAATGGTGCAATGAACGGCAGATTTCTAGCTGACATTGAACCTTTAGAAAATGCATCATACAACATCATTAAGTCTGAAATCGCAGGTCTTCCTATCACATTACCACCTAGTTCAGCAATAGCAGGAGTCTATGCAAGAGTAGATAGTGATCGCGGCGTATGGAAAGCACCTGCTAACGTTGGTCTAAACTATGTGATTAAACCATCACTGAAAATAACAAATGGAGATCAGGACAACTTAAATTTTGACACTACTGCAGGTAAATCTATTAATGCTATCAGAAGTTTTACCGGCAAAGGAACCTTGGTTTGGGGATCAAGAACCTTAGCTGGTAACGATAGCGAATGGCGTTATATACCAGTTCGCCGCTTCTTTAATATGGCCGAGGAATCTATTAAAAAAGCAACCGAACAGTTTGTTTTTGAACCTAACGATGCCAATACCTGGATAAGAGTAAGAGCTATGATTGAGAATTTCTTAATTCTGCAATGGAGAGCCGGAGCATTAGCTGGGGCAAAACCAGAACAAGCATTTTATGTTAGAATTGGGCTTGGGCAAACCATGTCGGCTGTAGATATTTTAGACGGTAAAATGATCATCGAAATTGGAATGGCAGTAGTTCGTCCAGCAGAATTTATCATTTTACGTTTCTCTCACAAAATGCAGGAATCTTAATTAATATATCAACATTAAAAAAATATAGATCATGAGTTATCCACTACCAAAGTTCCATTTCTCAGTTGACTGGAAAGGAACAAAAATAGGGTTTACAGAAGTTTCTGGATTAGATGTAGAAACTGAAGTCATTGAATACCGTCAGGGAGCAAGTCCCGAATACAGCAAGATCAAAATGCCCGGCATGCAGAAATTCTCTAACATCACATTAAAAAGAGGAACGTTTGCAAGCGATAACGAGTATTATACCTGGTGGAATACGGTAAAACTAAACACCATAGAAAGAAGGGACATTACCATCAAATTACTTAACGAAGATCACGAACCTGTGATTACCTGGAAAGTAAAAAATGCATGGCCAACTAAAATTCAATCAACTGATTTAAAAGCCGATGGAAATGAAGTTGCTATCGAATCTATGGAGTTAGTTCACGAAGGTTTATCTATTCAAAATGACTAGTCATGGCTAACTATTACCCACCTGTCGGTTTTCACTTTTTAGTTGAATTTCAAGGTCTTGGTTCGAAAGAAAAAGACCATCAATTTCAATCTGTTTCCGGTTTGTCTGTTGACATCGAAACCGAAGAAATTGCCGAAGGTGGAGAAAATAGATTCAAACACAAACTTCCGGTAAAGACAAAATATCCAAACCTGACTTTAAAAAGAGGAATTCTGATTGATTCTGCTGTGATAGACTGGTGCCGGGATGCAATTGAAAACTTTTCTTTTAAACCTGTAAACCTGACTGTTAAACTGCTTAATCAGGATCATCAGCCTTTGGTTTCCTGGAACGTAGTTCACGCCTACCCTGTAAAATGGGCAGTTGAAGATTTTAATGCCGAAGAAAGCAAACTCGTTATCGAAAACGTTGAGCTTACCTACAATTATTTCACCTTAATTAAAAGTTAGTCATGCCAATAGAAATAAAAGAGCTTCACATTAAAATAAACGTGAATGAAGGATCAAAATCTGCGGCTCCTCCAAGTACTGCAAAAAGCAAGGATGAAGATCCGGTAGCAGAATGTGTAGAGCAAGTAATGAAAATTATCGAACGTAAAAAAGAACGCTAAGTCATGCCAGGAGAATTAGAAAAACTAACAGTCGTCGCCTATAGTGACCCGGAATTCAACAACAAGATTGCTGATGGTAAATTTTCTACGCTTATGAATCCGGAGAAATACACCTATCACTATAAAATTGAAACAGATGAAACACAGGCCTCGGGAACGAGTACCGTTTCTCCAAGGTTTAATAAAAAATTACCTGAAAACCTGGAGCTTGATTTTGTTTTTGATCGATCGGGAGTAATTAACGGCTTTGCAAGTTCAGACGATGGTATTATCGATGACATTGAGAAATTCAAAAAAGTTATTTTGGATTACAATGGAGACGAACACAAGCCCAATTACCTCATTATTTCCTGGGGTACATTGCTCTTTAAAGGTGCTTTGACCGAAATGGATGTAGAATTCAAACTCTTTAAACCAGACGGAACTCCAATAAGAGCAGTGGCAAAAGCAAAATTTCAGGGTTTTGTTGAAGACAATTTGAGAGCAGCAAAAGAGAATAATAAATCGCCCGATTTAACACATTACAGAACCGTTAAGGAAGGCGATACACTGCCCTTAATGTCTTATCACATTTATGGTGACTCTAAGTATTATCTGGAAGTTGCCAGAGTCAATAACATTGTCAATTTCAGAAAATTAAAAACCGGACAAAAACTATTTTTTCCACCATTACAAAAACAATCCTGATGAACAATAGCGGAGTCATACAAACCAGTAAAAGTCCTGATTTAGTAACACTTAAAATTTTAATTGAAGGAACAGAATTATCGAACACCTATCAAGTAAAAAGTGTTGTAGTACAAAATGAAGTCAACAGGATTCCTATGGCTCAAATTGTTCTGGTAGATGGTGAAGCTTCTGAAAGAGATTTTAAACTGAGTAATGAAGATTTACTAATTCCGGGAAAAAAAATTGAAATAAGTGCCGGCTATCACAACGATGAAGAAACTATTTATAAAGGAATCATCATCAAGCATTCGATCAAAATAAAAAGCAGTGCTTCTTTATTAATTATTGAATGCAAAGACGAAGCAGTAAAATTGACCATTGGCAGAAAGAGCAAGTATTTTTATGATGTAAAAGACAGCGAAGCTTTCGAAGAAATTATTGATGCATACGGATTAGATAAAGATGTCGAAACGACCAATTTTAGTCACAAAGAATTGGTCCAATACAATACGTCAGATTGGGATTTTATCGTTTCAAGAGCGCAGGCAAATGGTAAACTTTGTTTTGTCGAGAATGGAAAAATCACGATCAGCAAACCTAACGTTAGCTCATCGCCTGTTGAAACGGTTACTTTTGGTTCTTCTTTACTTGATTTTGATGCCGAAATTGATGCCCGTAATCAATTTGCAAAAGTGTCTTCGTACAGCTGGAATTATACCGATCAGGAAGTAGTAGAAATTGAAGCCGCCGATCCGGCCGTGAGCCTGAACGGTAATCTTTCTGTTTCTGATTTATCTAAAATTATCGATCACGAAAATCTTGAATTGCGACACGGCGGAACCATTACCGAAGTAGAACTTCAGGATTGGGCCGATTCTAAATTACTATTTCAGCAATTATCAAAAATTCGCGGAAGAGTTAAGTTTCAAGGCATTCCGGCAGTAAAACCGAATACCATAATTACGCTCGAAGGCGTAGGCGACCGATTCAACGGAAATGCTTATATCACTGGTGTTTTTCACGAATTAGCTGAAGGAAACTGGACGATTGATGCACAATTCGGATTAAATCCCGAATGGTTTTCTGAAACATTCGACATTCATACGCCAACAGGCTCAGGAATTATTCCGGTCATAAAAGGACTACATGTTGGCATTGTTACACAGCTCGAAGAAGATCCAAACGGTGAAGACCGAATTCTGGTCAAAATCCCCATCATCAATAATGACGAACAAGGCATTTGGTGCCGCGTAGCTTCGCCAGATGCGGGAGATAAAAGAGGTGTTTTTTTCAGGCCTGAAATTGAAGATGAGGTAATCATTGGTTTTGTCAACGAAGATCCAAATAATGCCATCGTTTTAGGAATGCTTCACAGCAGCGGAAAACCGGCTCCAATTACAGCTTCTGATGACAATCATCAAAAAGGAATTGTAACCCGAAGCGAAATGAAAGTTTTGTTTGATGATGAGAAAAAATCAATTGCAATTGAAACTCCGGCCGGAAAAAAAGTAACGCTCGATGAAGATCAGGGCATCATCAAAATTGAAGATGAAAACTCAAACGTAATCACGATCGACAGCAACGGCATAAAAATGGAAAGTGCAGGAAATATTGAATTTAAAGCCACCGGAGATGTAAAAATCGAAGGCACAAATGTTTCCATAAATGCCAGCGCACAATTTAAGGCAGAAGGAAGCGCTGGCGTAGAAATGTCCTCTGGAGCCACTGCCATCTTAAAAGGAAGTATTGTACAAATAAATTAAAATTATGGGAGCACCAGCCGCCAGAATTGCAGATATGCACGTTTGCCCAATGGTTACCGGAACTGTTCCGCATGTGGGCGGCCCAATTTTACCTGCCGGCGCACCAACCGTTTTAATTGGCGGAATGCCCGCCGCATGTGTTGGCGACATGGCAACTTGTACAGGTCCGCCAGATAGCATTATTGCAGGTTCATCAACAGTATTAATTGGAGGAAAACCTGCCGCACGCATGGGCGACTCAACCTCACATGGCGGTACAATAGTAGCCGGATTACCAACTGTATTAATTGGTTAGTTATGGAAACAGAACAAGATTTTTTAGGCACAGGATGGAGTTTTCCTCCTGAATTTAAAGGAAGTACAAAAGAGGTCACAATGCTTAAGGATGAAAGCGACATTAAAAGCAGCCTGGAGATTTTGCTTTCAACTAAAATTGGCGAACGCATTATGCAGCCCAAATACGGCTGTAATATGGATGAACTCTTGTTTAATCCATTGAACCGAACTTTAAAAACGTTTGTTTCTGAATTGATTAAAACGGCTATTCTGTATCACGAACCCAGAATTGACGTTGAAAAAATTGACATTACAAAAGGCGACGATTTGAGCGGCGAATTATTAGTACTAATTGATTTTAAAGTACGCGCTACCAATTCGAGAATAAATATGGTTTATCCATTTTACCAACAAGAAGGAACCAATTTATAAATTGTTAAAAGATGAGTAATTGTAATACAATATTGAGTGTTTTGACTTCTAATGGCAGCGACCAAAAGCAACGCTATCTCAACGCGTTACAACCTGAAAACATTCGTCTTAATGATTTTGAACTGACTGATTGGGTTTTATTTGCCCATAATTTTTCTGAATACGTAAATTATTTTGAAACCTCTAATCCCCAAAAACCATCGGGCGACTGGAAACCTTTTTTTGATTTTTTTAAATGGAATGGCGACAAACCATCTATAGAAAATCAATTAAAACTAGACCGTGTTAAAAAAGAACTGGCTGATTTAATTGCAGAAAATAAAAAAGAATATGCCATTACGCCGCATTTAACTTTGTTCCTTACTTTTTTAATGCTTTTAGAAAACAGCAAAAAAAGATACAACAACCTTACGAAACGTCATCTGGACTTTTATTACAACCAGATTTTACATATTGACAAACTGCCCGCCACTCCAGATAAAGTATATCTTATTTTCGAATTGGCCAAAAATGCCATTCAGGAAAAAATTGAAACCAAAACCGGTTTTGACGGCGGTAAAGATGTTTTGGGCAAACCTAGAAGCTACTATTCAAACAATGAATTAATTGCCAATAAAACGGTAGTTTCTTCATTAAAAAACATTTATAACGATGTTGATACAAAAAAAATAAAAGCAAGCCCAATCGCTAATTCTTACGATGGTTTAGGCAAAGCATTTCCGGATAAAAACAACACCCAATGGTGGCCTTTTGGTTATATCGACAAAACAAATGTTTTGCCAGAATTACCTAATGCCGCTTTTGGTTTTGCCATTGCCTCCCCTATTCTGGCTTTAGCAGAAGGAAAACGCAGCATTCAAATTAGTTTTACTTTTCAAAATAACATTACTGCTATAACTACTGCGATTATCAAAGAATGTTTAAGTATTCAGTTAACCACAGCTAAAAAATGGCTGGAAGTTGCCGAAATTTCATCCTCATTAACCATAAAATCAGGCAGTACTTATACTACTTCTGTCAGCGGAAAAACGATGAAAATTGCTTTTCTTTTAGATGAAAATACAGACGCTATTACAGGTTATGATTCTAAAGTTTACGGCGAAGAATTTGCAACAAATTTACCTGTTGCAAAATTCAATCTGGATATCACAAAAACCAACGGATATGATTTATACAAATCATTGGCTCAAAATAAACTAGAAAACATCATCATCAACATTGATGTTCAAAATATTAAAAGTGCAGTTTTAGAAAACGACAACGGGAGTATCAACGCTGCAAAACCATTTTTTGCTTTTTCACCTCAGCCTGTCGCGGGTTCTAATTTCCTTATCAAATACAACGAGGCTTTTTCTAAAAAATGGGAAAATGTAAACGTCGATATACTTTGGAAAAACACTCCGGCCAATTTCGTAGAACATTACAAAGCTTATAAAACCTCATCTGTAAATACTATAAGCGTAAATGATTTTAAAACCAGTGTTTTTGATGGAACTACTTTTGTACCTGCTGGCGGAATCGTAACTTCTAACAATTATTTTCAATATAGATCATCCATTTTATCCAATAATATCTGGCAGGATTACGGTGCAGCAGCCATCTTATTTACAACATCAAATCCGTTTAAAACAACTTTTAACATAAGTAATACCAATTACATAACGGATAAAAACGGGCAATTAAGGTTAACATTAACAACGTCATTCCTGCATGATTTATATCCTAAAATTTACGCTTTGGCACTTTCTGTTAAAAGTAAAAATGTTGTAATTCCAAATGAGCCTTATACACCGCTGGTTGAAAGTCTCCTGCTAAATTATACTGCTTCTGAAACAACTAAATTTTCAGCAACAGGAGCAGAAACATTAGAAGGAATTTATACTCAAAACAAAGCAAAATTATTCCAAATTCACCCTTTTGGATATGCAGAAGAACACAGTTATCTAAAATCCCTTTTAGATTATGTAGAAAGCGAAGATTCATATTTGCTTCCTACTTACTGCAAAGGCGGAGAATTGTTTATTGGTCTTCAAAATGTACAGGAACTACAGCAAATTACATTACTTTTTCAGGTATTAGAAGGAAGTGAAAATCCAACAGCGCTCTCTTTTACCGGAAAACAAAAAATAGAATGGTCTGTTTTAGGCAATAACGAATGGCGTATTCTTAACTATTCTGATATTTTACTAAATGAAACGGACAACTTATTACAATCGGGAATCCTGAAATTCAGCTTACCAAAAGAAGCTACTCAAAATAATACAAGACTGCCTAAAAATTATATCTGGCTTAAAGCCAAAATGCACAAACAATACGATGTAGTCTGTAAAATAATTGGCATTCATTCGCAGGCAGTTTTGGCTGCTTTCCAGGATAATGCCAATGATTTAGCACATTTAAACACAGGATTACAAGCCGGAACCATTTCAAAACTACTTCAAAGACTAAGCAATGTAAAATCGGTTACGCAGCCTTACAACAGTTTTGATTATAAACCAGAAGAGGCTAACAAAGATTATTACAAAAGAATCAGCGAACGGCTTCGACACAAAAACAGAGCGGTCACCATGTGGGATTACGAACACATTGTACTGCAAAAGTTTCCTGAATTGTACAAAGTAAAATGCTTAAATCATACTTGCGACTGTTCGTATCAATCGCCGGGAAATGTAACGCTGGTGGTTATTCCGGACACGGTAAACAAAAACGTATTCGATATTTACCAGCCGCGGGTAAGTACAGCAACGCTTAACAAAGTCAAAAATCATATTGATCAATTAAACTCAATGCATGTAACTACTTATGTGATCAATCCAAAATATGAAGAAGTTAAGGTCGATTTAAAAGTAAAATTCAAGCCGGGTTTCGATGAAAATTTCTACATGCAGGAACTCAATGCCGATATTATTAAGTTTTTATCGCCTTGGGCGCTCGACAAAAATGTTCCCATCACATTTGGGGTCTCTATTCACTCTAGCGTGCTCATTAATTACATCGAAAAATTAGGTTATGTAGATTATCTGCAAGATGTAAAGCTGTTAAAAGATGGCGCTTTATCTGATAAAGTTGTCGTTCCGTCCAATCCAAAATCGATTTTAGTTTCGGCAAAAAGTCATATAATCAGCACTGATGTCAAAAAATGTACTGTTACAACCATAGAACCACAAGAAGAATGTCAACTGTAAACCAACATATCAGCATCCCAAAAAACGTCAGTTCTAATGATGACATGAGTTTTGACTTCCTTCGAAAAAAAGGAATCGAGTACATTGAATCGTTAGGAAGCCAGTTTTGGACCGACTATAATACACACGATCCCGGAATTACAATTCTGGAAGTGCTTTGTTATGCCATTACCGATTTAGGTATGAGAATCAATCTGCCTATCGAAGATTTGTTAAGCAATAATACTGCGCCAATTAACGAACAATTTTTTACAGCCTCTGAAATTTTACCCATGCAGGCTGTTACGGCTCTTGATTACCGAAAAATTTTAATTGACATTGATCCAAACATCAAAAACTGCTGGCTTCAAAAAACGACTAAAAATTTATTTATCAATTGCAAAGAGGCTAAAATTTCACTTAAAAAAGAAGATTTTACAGGCACTCCGGATATTTTTATTAAAGAAACTAAAATTAAAGGATACTATAACATACTAGTCGATTTTGAAGAAATTACTATAGCACAGAAAAACCTGCTAAAAACTAAAATAATCGAAAAATTTCACGCAAACAGAAACCTTTGCGAAGATGTTTTAGAAGTGAGCGAAGTACAAATCCAGCCTATTGCTGTTTGTGCCTTGATCGAACTTGAACCAGAAGCAAATGAAGAATATATTCATGCCTTAATCACTTTTGAACTCGAAAAATACCTGTCACCGGGCGTTACCTATTATTCATTAGCAGAAATGTTTGATAAAGGTTATTCAAGCGACCAGATTTTTGAAGGCCCACTTTTAGAAAGAGGTTTTATTGATACCGCAGAATTAGAAAATTCGTCATTAAGAACTGAAGTCCGCCTTTCTGATATTATGCAGATTATTATGAATATAGAAGGTGTAAGCGTAATCAAAGACATCTCTTTAAACAATTGCGAAGCCATAGAAACAGAAGGAAGCGTTTGGAATATTTGCATTCCGGCCAATAAAAAACCTAGCCTTTGTCAAAAAAGCACGCTTAACTTTAGCAAAGGTGTTTTACCTGTTACAGTCAACAAAGTAAAAGCAAAAAAATATCTGGAAGAGTTAAAAGAAGACCTTGCTTATTCACAGCTAAATGCAGCTAAAAACAAAGAACTGCAAATACCGCATGGTAAAATTACAGAATCTGATTTCTATACCAGTATCACCAACAATTTTCCCGAAAATTATGGTATTGGCGAAATTGGACTTTCAGAATCTGCCAGTGAAGAACGAAAAGCCAAAGCCAAACAATTAAAAGGATATCTGCTGTTTTTTGATCAAATTTTGGCGAGTTATTTCAAACATTTAAGCACCGTTAAAGAATTACTTTCTATCAACGGTGATCTGGAAAACACTTATTTTACTCAGTCTATTGCTGATATGACAGGTTTTGATGAAATTGTAAACGAGACCTATCTTGCTGCAAATGAAGAAAAACTGGACGAATTGCTTTTTAGTGATCTCGACGATTCTATTAAAAGACAAAACCAAATAAAAGATCATCTTATTGCTCGATTTGCAGAACGATTTGCAGAATATGCTTTCCTGATGAAATCATTGTACGGTGCTTCTTCTGATGAAATTGTACTCCAAAATAAATCTGACTTTTTAATTAATTACGATACCATAAGCAGCAAACGCGGCAGTGCATTTAATTATTTCAACCAGCCTGTGTCTAATTTATGGAACACTTTTAATGTGACCGGATTAGAAAACCGAATTGCCGGTTTGTTAGGAATTAAAGGCGATAAAAATCCGGTTACGGGCAAACGAGGAATTAAAAGAAAAGATATTTCTGGCTTGTTTGTACAGCTTTACGATCCGAGTCCGGGCGTAACTCCTAATCTTTTTAGATGGAGAATTAGAAACAGTGCCAATGAAATCATTTTAACCGCAACCGAAGATTATGAAAATCAATTGAGTGCGATTAAAGAAATGTATTTCGCAATCCTGAAAATTTACGAAACCAGCGAAAAACAAATTGAACAGGCATTTGAAGAGCTTTTTGAAGACAGAGCTAACGGAATTGCTTTTAAAGATACCGTTATCAACACTTTTGAAGTAATTGAATCAGATACGCATAAATATTCGTTTCACATCGTTAACCCGGAATTTGTAGATGACATAAGCAATCCGGACAGGATCATTGCACGTCAATATGAACTCTATCTCACATTAGAAGAAGTAAAAATAGCAATGCTTGATTTACTTATTTTCTTTAAGGAAGAATTTAGCGACGAAGGTGTTTTTCTGGTAGAACATATTCTGCTGGTTCCCAACCCTAACGAAGTAATTGATGCAACTTATTATATGCCTATATGTGCAGACGACTGCTCAGATGGTTGCTGTATTCCCAACCCGTATTCGTTTAAAATCAGTGTGGTTTTACCGGGATATACCTATCGTTTTGCCGATGTTGATTTTAGAAATTTTGCCGAAGATGTAATTCGACAGGAAATCCCATCGCACATTTTGGGTAAAATCTGCTGGATTGGTTATCGAAAGGATCAAATTACCCCAAAAGACAATGACTTACTCGATTTTGAGGCAGATTTCAAAAAATTCCTGACGGATAAAACGCAAAACAAACAAGATGCTTTACCAAAATTCATCAAGTCATTATCAAAATTAAACTCTGTTTATCCTACCGGCACCTTATACAATTGTATAGATGAAGAAGAAGATATTTCAGGGAAAATAGTATTAGGAAGAACAAATTTAGGAACAATATAAAAATACAAGGTCATGGCAGCAAAACTTACCACCATTACAGGACAATATCATAGTTATGTAGCAGATCAGGTGTTGACACACTATCAGCTTAACGAAACTATTGATTATTTTGATGACCAAAATCGATTAAGCAGAGTCTTTCTTACCGGTACAGGAATTGTTTGCGGCTTTCAGGTTTCGACAAATCCCGGCTACTCGACCGTAACTATAACTCAGGGAAACGGAATTACTACTGATGGTGATTTGATAAAATTATCCGTAAAACCTTCTACTCCCGCTGATATAGCATTGGCAACAGCCCTTAAACAAAAATTGATTTCGATTGATATTCCAAAAATTGATTATAAAAGCTATAAAGTTTTTGATATTGATAAAGGTAATTATCCGCATTTTAAAAGCGGTACTGCAATGTTACCTATGTGGGAATTACTGCCTGAAAAAACAGGCGCTTTAGAAACCGGTGAATCTCTGCTGACTAGTTTTCCTGATTTAAAAAATCATGTTGTTCTTCTATACCTTGAAAATTATACTAAAGAGGCTACTTTATGCGATGAAACTGATTGTTCTAACAAAGGCGGCGAAGAAGTTTTTAACTTACGTGTACTTGTAGTAAGCCAGGCAACTGCTAATATTATTATTAGCAAAACCAGTACGCCGCAGAGAGATCCTCTTTACAGCAAATACGATGTTTTTGATAAATACAGTATGCTTGAAGAATTGGGCGTAAAAAAAGTAATCCCAACATTCAATAATACCTCAACTGCTGCTAAAATCAAACAGCTTTTTAATACTGTTGTCAATGATGTTTCGTTTAAATCAGAATTACTTGCCAATTTAGCTACTGTACTTATTCCCTTTGGTTATGTAACACAGCTTGCTGCGATTAACACCCGCTTGAATACGCTTTTTACCATTGACCCAAACAATATTCCGGCAGATATTCATTATCGATACGATTTATTAAAAGATATTGTGGCAACTTACAAAGAACTGAAAGATCTTTTTTTACAGCTAAAATCAGAGTGTAATCCGCCGATAGGTTCATTTCCAAAACATTTATTATTAGGACTTGTAGAAGAAAATAATCGATATAAAAATTACAGACACCAGTTTTATAAAGCGTCTGCTTTAGACCAGAATAAAACATTTAGCAATTTTGACTCTTTAGTTAGAAGACTTAAAGGCATTTTAGATAATTATCTGGTAAATGCAAACAGCGTTAAAATTACACCATCCAAAACAATAGGTAAACTGGGTGCAAAATCAGTTCCGTATTACTATAATGTTGATGATAACTTACTGCATGCCTGGGATTTTGAAAAAAGCACTCTTTATAATCATCAAGCCAATTTTAGTTATCATACCACAAATTTACTCAACAGCGATTACATCAAAACTCCGTTGAGTTTTTGCATAGACGATCATGATTTTTACCGAATTGAAGGCTATCTAAACGACAGCGTTGATGATGTAAAAGCATTTTTAATCGCAAAAAGAATAGAATTTGGGCTGGATTTTGATTTTTATATTATGGATGTTGTTGAAAATGCCGCCGATTTAAAAATCTTATTCAACACTAATTATTCTTTCGAACATAAAGCCGGAGTTAAAAAAGGAGGTACTTTATTACTGCTAAAATCAGGCACTACTTTGATAACCGATTTTGCTATTGATGGAAAAATAAATCCAGACAGCGGATTAGGATGCTGCACCATTATGGGCTGTTTATACCCGTGGATTAGCTCCTTACGATATATCAATAATTTATCAAGAAGTTTAAGAGGAAGCAGAAGCGACAAAGTTGATTTGCCAACTCATTACAAACTAAGTGTAAAAAAATATACCATAAATGGCGTTAATTTAATTACAGACAGAGTTTTAATAGATATTCCGTTAGATCAGCTTCTTGCCCGTCGTTTGCACGTGGTAATGGAAACACTCAATAATCGATTCCCTACCGGTCTTTTATTTGATTTTATTGAAGAAGAGAAAAAACTTAGAATCATGCGTCTTGAAAAAGACACTTTTGAATTTGAAGTTCAAGATATTACACTTTCAAGAAATGCTCCAACGTATACATTTACACAAAACGGAGTGACCAAAAACGGTAAAGTTTATTCTTCAAATAAAATAACCTGCGCCATCATGAATTCGCATAAAGCAGAAATTTATAAAAAAATCCATGCTTATTACGATCCTATCAACAAGGACGATGATGATTTTGGACGCTTTAATGACGATTGGGATAAATTCGAATATTTAAGAAGCCAGCTACGATTCCATGAAGAAACCAAATCGTTTATAAGATTTCCGAAAATTTTCGACGACTATTACACTATTCCGGTAATTTATAATAATCAGCAAAATGAGGACACAACTGTTGCCGAAGAACTATTAAACATTGCTCAGGAAATTGTTAGAATAGACGATAATTATAATGAAATTTATATTGGCGGCGACTGGACCAGTGGTAACTATGTAAATACTACTATGCAGTCGTATTATCTGGAAAATTACACAGACACAAACGATGAGCTGGTATTGTTTATGAATTTAAGAACAAAAATTCATAACGAATCAAAAGTGAGCAAATACATGATTCACATTGATACAACCAGAAATGTAAAACTTTCTGATTTTGAAGAACTATTTACCAAATATGCTAAAAAAGCAGAATTCTATTTTTATAAACCTACCAATGGTAATTTTATTAAGATAGAACAAAATCGTTTTTCTAAAGATGGAAGTATCAAAAAAAGGGTTTTGGTTAACAAACAAAAAATAACCAAATCTCCTATTACCAAAAAGGTAACTAAACCTGTTATCAAAAAAACACCTGTTACTAAGAGAACACCAAAGAAACCGGGTGACACCAAATAAAAAAGCTTGAGACGAATGCCAAAACTGGCAAATCTCAAGCTTTAATGGGGAGCTGCTATCAATTACGACAACTATCTTTTCCCAGTATAACCTTCACGGTCAGATACAAATGTAGGAAAAAATTTTATACAAACAAATAAAAATGAATAAAATTTCACATAGCATTCAAAAAGTTTTTTTAGAGATAGACACCCCCTCAATGGCGATGGCTAATTCTATCAAAAACAACCTTGCTGTGTTCCTTCAAAATGAGGTAATCCCTATTTTAGAAAAGCAATTTAATTCAATTAAAAATATTGATAATCAGATCATTCAAATAGAAAAACTAGAAATTAATCTGCAATCTATTATAGGCAAAAACGATGTTTCATTTTCTAATAATCATATAAAAAACCAAATCGAAAAAGAGGTTCAAAAAGCACTAAATGAGCTGCAAAAAACATCAGAAAACGAAGGTAAAAGAAGCCCTGAAATTCTTACAATTTCACCCGAAGACAAGGACCTGAAAACCTTCCTTTATTTTATAGAAAATGGCAGTATGCCGTGGTGGGTTTCTAATGTAAATGAAGTAGAATTTTTCAAAAAAATCACTTCTGAACAATTAAAAAATGATGTTTTCAAGATTGCGTTCAAGAGATTAATGGAGCAGAAAAAAGTTCAAAACCGAATCATAAACCAGTTTTCAAATCAGGAAATTGCATTATTGAGTTCGGCAGTTTTTGGTTTAGAAAAACAGCAAAAAGCAGTCTCAAAAAACATTTTAATAAAATTACTGCATCAAAAAACACATGCTTTTAAAGCGGCGTTCTGGCAGTTGATTTTTGATTTTTGGGTGGAAAAAAAACCACTCAGCCTCATCAAATTTTATTATAAAGAACAATCTCAATTTTCAGCTGATAAAATCATTTTTGAAGATTTTATTGAAAACATAAAAACGTTCGTACCACTTGATTTTACTACTGAAGAGCTGATACAAATGAAAAAGGATCATTTAGTTTCTGAAAAAGAAAAACCAATTATAAAAACCAATTCTGATACAATAAAAGAAGAAAACAAATCAGAATCGGAAATTCATTTAAAAGAGGAATCTATAATTGAAGATGAGTATCAAGAAGACAGTGCCAATTCTAAATCATGTTATGTACAAAATGCAGGTTTAATTATTCTGCATCCCTTTTTAAAAGAAATGCTAAAAAGCTGCGGTTTAATGGATGATAACAACACTCTTTTAAACAAAGAATTAACAGCGCATATTTTGCATTATGCGGCTACAAAAAGAGAAAATGACTACGAACATTTGATGCTTTTTGAAAAGTTTTTATGTGGAATACCACTGCAGCAATCCATACAAAAGGAAGTCAAAATTGAGGACAAACACAAGCAGCAAGTAGAAGAAATGTTAGACTCAGCAGTTTATCATTGGTCTGCCTTAAAAAATACTTCTACAGCTGTTTTAAGAACCGAATTTCTTCAAAGAGAAGGTAAACTGGATTGGAGCGAATCGAATCCAAAACTGACTATTGAACGAAAAACGCAAGATCTTTTATTAGAAAAAATCCCATGGAATATCAGCATCGTTAAAATTCCGTGGATTCAAAAATTAATCTATACCCAATGGTAAAATTATATTGTTATGAGAGCATTTGAACAACGAAAAAAAAACGCCCCATCCCATTCTAGTTTTTTTGAACCTAAAATTCAGAAAAAACTAAAAACAGGAACAGCAGGTGATCAATTTGAAGTAGAAGCGGATAAAGCGGCGGATAAAGTGGTTAATAACAATATGTCTGGAGGCGGGCTTTTGCAGTCGAAAGAAGAAGTGCAGCAGAAATCTATTTCAGAAAACATCACCTCTATTCAAAGTAAAGAAATAAAGGAAGAAGAACCTGTGCAAAAAAAAGCTGATAAAAAGGAAGAAGAAAAATCAGTTCAAACAAAAGCAGAAGAAAAAGAAGAACCGGTTCAAAAAAAGACTGAGGAGAAGGAAGAACCGGTTCAAAAAAAGACAGACGAAAAAGAAGAACCAGTTCAAAAAAAGACTGAGGAGAAGGAAGAACCGGTTCAAAAGAAAGCCGAAAGTACCGGAAGATTTATTCAGAAAAAAGAAGAGAAAGAACCAACCTCAACAGTTGAAAAAAATTTAAAAAAAGGCGGCGGAAATTCTTTAGACCGTGATATACAATTAGAAATGGAAAATTCCTTTGGAGTAGATTTTAGTCCAATACGAATTCATACTGACGATAATGCCGCAAAAATGTGTCAGGAGATGGGTGCACAAGCCTTTACAAATGGAGTTGATATCTATTTCAATAAGGGAAAATACAATCCAAATTCAGTACAAGGAAAAAAACTGCTCGCTCATGAACTCACTCATACCATTCAACAGGGCGCAATCACTCAAAAGAGGAAATAAATTGTAAATCTATTTATCAATGAATGCTTTTTCTAATAAAAACAATCCTACTTCAAAACACTCTGCTCAGTCAAGAGATAAGGGTGAAGAATCTTTTTTTGGAGTTCAGGCAAAACTTAACATAGGAAAATCAAACGATAAATACGAAATTGAAGCAGATTCTACCGCTGATAGGGTGTTATCCAAAAAGGAAAACAAAAATAATGACACTTTTTTTTCTCCGGCTGCAATACAAAAAAAGCAAAACAATTCAATTCAAAAAAAGGAAGAATCTGAAAATGAAATTCAGGAAAAACCATTATCAGAATCTATTACTCCGATAGTTCAGCTGCGACCTGACAATGAAGGAATCGTTCAACAAAAAGTGCAATCAAATACATCAAAAACCAGTTCTAATATAGAGCAAAAACTTAAGAGCTCTAAAGGGAATGGTTCAACTCTTTCTGAAGATACCAAAACAGAGATGGAATCTGGTTTTGGAACTGATTTCGGGGCTGTTCGTATACACAACGATTCGAACTCTGTGCAAATGAATAAACAGCTGGGTGCTCAGGCATTTGCTCACGAAAATGATATTTATTTTAATGAAGGAAAATACAATCCGGATTCTAAAGATGGAAAACATTTATTAGCTCATGAATTAACACATACAATCCAGCAAGGTGCAAATAAACCTTCGATTCAGAAAACCGAAGAAGAGCATCCAAAACAAGTTGACAAAGACCAAACTGCAATTTCTGAAAATCAAAATCCATCTGCAAATGAAGAAGGAGCAAAGAAAAGAGATGAAGCAAAAAATACAATGGATGAGGAATTATCCGAAGTATCAACTGAACCAAATGTAGCAGTAGAAAGAACAGAAGGAGAACCAACTGTATTGAAACCAAAAGAGTTTCCGGCGCAAGATGCAGTAGAACCTCAACCTGAAGAAACGGAATCAGAAACGGAACCAGGGTTTGAGCAAGAAGCCGAACCGCTGGTAGAGGAGCCTAATGTTGAGGAAAATGTAGAAGAACAAGCAAGTCAAATTTTAGGCACTGAAACACAAACTGAGGTTCCAAAAAATGGAAACAAACAACAAGCCCAAACTAATCCTATAGCCGTCAATGAGAATTCTTCTTTTGGTGAGGAAGATTCTGCCACAACCAGTACAGAAACAGAAGCTAATGAAACTATTATCAATCAGATACCTGATCGAGAACTAACTGAAGCCGAATTTATGGCAGAACTGGAAAGCGGATCTCCTGCAGAAAAGGTATCTGTGGCTCAGGGCATGTTATCTGAACTTCGTAATTATGGCGAACAGGAAAAACAAGCTGTATTGTCTAATGCAGAATCACTTATTGGTGAGATTATGACAAATACTGAATCTACTATTGCTGCTATAAATATGGAAATATTAGCAAAAACAAGTCAGATCGAAAGCATATTTTCATCAAAAACTGCCCAGTTAAGTGCATACGCAGCTCAACTAAAAGCAACTGTAGCAAGTCTGGTAGAACAAGAAAAATTGAAAGTTGATGCCGATACACTTGTAAATATTCAAGATTTAGAAGCTACGCTTGAACAAAGAAAACAAGAAATAACATCATATACTGATTCCGAAAGCCAACAGCCTCAAACCATTGTAGACTCAGAAATACAAAGAGCCAGCTCTGAATTAGAAGCCGCAGCAAGTCAGGCTGAAGCCGAGGGAGAGATGGTAGCAGGCAGATATTTAGGAAATGAAGACCCCGCGCCAGAACAACGTCAGGTAGCTCGACAAGTAGGCCGGGAAAGTGCAGCAGATATCAGGGATAAAATTCCTGGGATAAGAGAAGAATTAAATAATAAAGCCGAGGAATACAAAAACAGATATCAGGGATTTGCTGTAAAAATACACGAAAAAATAGATGAAGTAAAACCACAGCTCATTACTCCTATAAATGAAATAGCAGCTAGCACCAAAACTACCTTGGATACCCAAAAAGAAACTACTATTCAAGCAATTGATCAAAGACTGGCTTCAGATACACAAGCACTTGAAACGGCAAAATCTGCTAGTATAAGTCAAATTCAAAGTCAAGGTGAAGAAACCACAAGCGAAATTCAAGGTATTGCCGAACAAACAATTAATGAAATTAATGAAAACAAGCAAGAAATAATAACTTCTATAGATGACATTGTTACAGAAACAGAAACAATAATATCTGCAGAAGAGGCTCCATATCTTGATGCGATTAGAGAAATTATAGATTCATCGAGAGCTAACATACAGTTAACATCAGCCAATGGATTAGAGCAACTACAGACATTTACCTCTGAAAGTTCAAGTTTAATGACCGAAACACAGTTACAATTTTCAACTGCAACAGATCAAACACTACAAAGTGGGACACAGCAAGCAGACGAACTAGTAAATAAAGCGATAGCTTCTATTGACAAAACAGCAGGCAAAAGACAAACTGATGCACAGACGGCAATAGCTAATTTGACAACGCAGCAACAAGAAATAATTACCAATGGTTTGACCCAAATTGATGCCGGAATAGAACAATCTAAAGAAGAATTAAGAGCTGTAACTACTGAATTTAGAGGTGTTGCAAAAGAAGCTACCGACCAAAGTATAGTTGATGCAAAAAAACCATTAACAGACCAAACCAGTACAAGAGCAGATGCTGCAGCTCGAGATTTAGAAGGGTCATGGCTTGATGGAATAATATCAGCAATTGGTGAGTTATTAGTTGGATTCTTAATTTTAGTGGCAATAGCTTTAGTTGTAGCTATATTGGCAGGAATTACCTTAGGTGCGGCACTTTTAATTGTAGGTGCTGTCTTCCTTGTAATTAGTGTAATAGCAGCATACAGTTATAGATCTGCACAATTTCAGGCTATGGGCAGGGATGCCGGATTTGGAGAAACGCTACTCTATGCTCTTTCTGATGCAACAGGTATAACCGGAATTGTAGAAGCATATACAGGAGTAGAATATGTAACTGGAAATACATTAAACAAAACAGAACGAGGACGAAGAGGTACAATTGGATTCGTTACCTTAGCAGGAATAATAATGGGCGCAAGAGCAGGTATTAAAGCATTTAGAGCGCCGCCGGGAACTTTCTTAAGACCTACTAGCATATTTAATGGCTGGAGAGCTTTCAGTTTTATTGAAAACGTCAAGGGAGTTTGGGGCGATATTGTTGCCATAGGAACAACCATTAGAAATGCCGGAACTCGTATATATGAAGCTTTTAGACAAGCTGAAGGATTTGTGGATTTCGTTAGAAGGCTATTCCGACCAACTCCGGAAGAAACCCCTGCTAATCCTTTGAGAGGAAGAAGACCAGCCATGCCAGAACAGCCGGTAATTGATGAAAATGGAAATTTAACTGAATATGGAAGATGGTATTATGAAAGACCGGGTAATTTCAGAAATCGACAAAACCTAAGAAACTCAGTTTGGGAAAATGCTGTCGAAGAAGGAAATGGAACTGTAAGAGATCCTGTTTCAGGAGAAGAAATAAGTCCAGACAACTGGATTCTCGAAGAACGTCCAGGGCAAGACCTTGCTACATTACAGCGCAATGCAGCGCAAAGAGGAGCTGGAAGAAATGAATTTTTGAATGATTATAACAACCCACGTAATTATCGTCCAAGACAAAGGGTAACAACAGCAGAATTTAGTGGAGAAAGACCTGCTACTCCGCAGCAGCCTGTAATAGATTCTGCTACTGGCGAATTAACTGATTATGGCCGATGGTACTATGAACGTCCATCAGGATTTAGAACAGGAGTCAGAGACACAACATGGAGCAATGCGGAAGCAGGCAGTATTGATGGCGTTGTAAGAGATCCTTTAACAGGTAGAACAATGTTACCAGAAGAACCTTGGGATATGGGGCATCGTTATGGTTTCGAGTTTTGGAAACATAGAGTAAGTGCTGCACAACGAGGAATTGGGCGAACACAATTTATTGATGAGTATAACAATCCTAATCATTATCGTCCTGAATTACCAAGTTCAAATCAAGGACATCAGGGAGAAGCACCGCCCGGAATATATTATGGAGATTAATTTATAACTTTACAAGAAAAAAATGGAAAATATAAACACACTTTTTATTGATATCCAAAATGGAAATATCGATAATGTTAAATCATTTTTTAAAACAAGAGATATTAACACCACCGATAACTTCAACAGAACTGCAATCATAAATGCTGCATTGTACAATCAAACAGCTATAATAAAATGGCTTTTAGAACAAGGGGCTGATATTAATTTACAAGATAAAAATGGTTATACAGCACTGCATTTCTCAGCCCAAGAAGGAAATATAGATTCAACAATGCTTTTGCTGGAAAATAAAGCAAATCCAAATATTAAAGATATTCATGGCAATACCCCTGCATGGGTTGCTATCATGAATTGGAAAGCTGGTGCCAATTTTGATACTCTGGATCAATTAGTAAAAAAAGGTACCGACTTAACAATTAAAAACTGCGCAAATCGATCTGCATTAGATCTAATTCCTGAACCAATAAAACAAAAACTCAAAATATGATTGACTCCTCTCAACCAGCTGCTGCTTTTTTAACAAAAATGGAATCTATTTTTAAAGCAAAAGCATCAATATATAGAGCAGCACCATCAAATGACGATATACTTGAACCGGCTGTTCTCGTTTTTAATGATGTGCCTGAAAAAGGATATCTGACTTGCGTAACCTATGGTCTTTCATTTGTAAACCACGAAAAATGGAATAAAAACAAACGTCCTGAACTTCTACTTTCTATAAAATCTAATGATGTAAATTGGGCACTTCTCATTGCTGATCTGGCTTCAGAATTAAGAGGTAAATTTCCATTTTCATATGGTCAAAGAATCAATCTCAATAAGAAAATTGAAGGAACAAACATATCGTATTTTTTAATTTTTGCTCCAGAAATTATTGAGTCTAATCAATTTTTAAATATTGATATTGGGCTGGACTATCAAATATGTCTTACCGGAATTTATCCTTTAACAAAAGGTGAAAATGACATTATAGATCTTATAGGATTAGAAGAATTCTGGAAAAGTGATCAGTTTGATCTTAGCAATATAAATAAATAAAAACAGCATTGGACATTCTTTAAAAAAGTATAAAATGGAAAATGTATTCACTTACCTAAAAAACCAATTCGTATTTCAGCTTGATAATCTTTTTCAGACCGAAAACCCAATGGAAAAACCTGCCTTGAATCAAATTGATTCAAATGGGTTTATAAACGAATTCATCATCGAAAATAACCTGACAGAAATTGACATTCTTTTGTTGGGATTAGCTCTTGCGCCGCACGTGAAACCCGATTTTTTAAGTTCGGTTATTGCCGAATATTTACCAAATGGCGGTGAATTACCTGAATTTGGCGGAATAAAAACCAAAAACCATCGCGGAATTTTACCAACGGGCGAAACGGCTCAGTTTTTAATTGCCGGTAATGATCTTGATGACCGAATTTCATTTTATGATTACCTGCACAATCAGTCTTTTCTTTATCAGAAAAAAATCATCAAAATAGAATCTGTTCCAAATGGTGAACCTAAATTGAGTGGTTTACTGATTTTAGAAGACGAATACATCGAAAAATTCATTACCGGAAAAATCCTAAAACCGCAGCTTAGCAGTATTTTCCCTGCCCAATTAATCGAAACCCAATTAGACTGGGACGATTTGGTGCTCAATTCTTCTACTTTAAATCAAATTAAAGAGATAGAAACATGGCTTAAATTCAACGATATTTTACTTCATGAATGGAATATGAAAGCCAAAATAAAACCTGGTTTTAGAGTAATGTTTTACGGTGCACCAGGAACGGGAAAAACGCTTACGGCTTCACTTTTAGGAAAATATACCCAAAGAGATGTTTATAGAATTGATTTATCTATGGTGATTTCGAAATACATTGGTGAAACCGAAAAAAACCTGTCTTCTCTTTTTGACAAAGCAACAGATAAAGACTGGATTCTGTTTTTTGATGAAGCCGATGCAGTTTTCGGAAAAAGAACAAATGTTCGAGATGCACATGATAAATACGCCAATCAGGAAGTTTCGTATTTACTGCAACGCATCGAAAATCATCCGGGATTGGTTATTCTGGCTTCTAATTTTAAAGCAAATATTGATACAGCTTTTACCCGAAGATTTCAATCTATAATTGAGTTTGAAGTGCCTTCTTACGGCGAACGTTTAAGATTGTGGCAAAATAATCTTCCAGCAGGAATTAAGATTGCGGAAGATGTAAACCTTAACGAGCTTTCAAAAAAATACGATATTACGGGCGCCAATATTGTAAATATCATTCAATATGCTTGTTTGAGAACTTTAGAAGATCAAAACAAAAGCATCAACCTTAATCATCTGCTTCAGGGAATTAAAAAGGAATATGCTAAGGAAGGGAAAATGATGTAAACAAAAGTCTATGCTTTTAATTATTAAGTAATACGAATCAAGAGCTGAAATGTGCCGTTAGGCACTAAATATTGGTAGAAAACATGAATTGAAATAAATTTAGCGTGCCGTAGGTACGTAATAGTTATCATTTCGTTGCGTACCTACGGCACACCAATGAATTTCGAACCTAATATTGACTAACAATATTTAGTGCCTAACGGCACATTTCAAGTCTTAATTTATATGATAAAACATAAGCAGATAATACACTGCCAATTATTTACTGTTTTTTTTCTTTAGGCGGCTACTTCAAATCAAGTATTTTTACCTGAACCCAATTTGTTCTATCTTTATAAATTAGTTTTACAAAATAATCGTTATTTTTAATTCTCTTATTAAAGACGCTATGAGCAATTTTCTTACTGCCTTTTTACCAATACAAAAAGAGTATCCTTCGCATGTTTTACCTAATAGAAATTTTCTTCCATTTAATGGTAAACCTATGTATCAGTATATGATTGAAAAATTACTGAAATTCAATGAATTTGAAAGTATTGTAATTAACACTGATTCAGAGGAAGTTAAAGAATATTGCAAATGGAACGGCAGATTAAGAATAATTGACCGACCAGAATCATTAATTGGCGAAGACATAAAATCAGATCTGATAACGGCTCATACTCTTGAGAAAATTTCGGGCGAACATTTTATCGAGTTTCAAAGTTTTAATCCTTTAGTAACAAATTATACCATAGAGAGTTTCATCAAACAATATATCGATTACATCATGCCCGGAGAATATTTTGATTCGGTTTTTAGTATACAGCGTTATGAGTTGAGAAATTATGATCTCGAAAAAAGAGAAATGAATGATGAATTTCAATTTTCAATAATCCAAAATGGAATTCTTCATGGTTTTACCCGTACTTCTTTCCGCAAACAGGGAAAAAAGATTGGAAAAATGGCTACAGTATCCGAAGTAAAAGAAATTGAAAATACACTTCTGGATTCGGATACCAATTATGAATTAGTGAAGCTGGTTTTTGCAAACCAAGATAAATTTCCTGCTATTTTTCATAGTGGAATTTAATTTACATTATTTTCAATTGACCAGCAATTTCAACAATATGTTCTTCATCGGTTCCGCAGCAGCCGCCAAAAACATTTAGATGCGGGAAAGAATCTTTTAATGTTTTATATTCTTTTCCTAATTCTTTGGGTACTCCCCTGTCCAGTTCTGTGGCTTCGTCTAATTCGGCGTGACTTTTACAGGATGCATTTGCGCGAATGGCTTTTATTCGTTTTACCCAGTTTTCATTTTTGCTTTCGCTTAATTCGTTTAAAAAATGTGTTGGATGCGCACAATTAATCATATAATATATTGGCGGGATATTTACACTTTGATCTACTTTTTCGATAGCATCTTTTAAACTCATTCCTGTTGGAAGTTTACCATTTGTTTCTACCGTAAAAGAAATAACTACAGGTAAATTAAAAGATGCTGCCGCTTTAACAATTCCAATTGTTTCTTCGATATAATTCATTGTAAGTGCCGAAACAAAATCTATTGAAGTCTGGCTAAAAGCTTCTATTTGCGCTGTGTGGTATTGCTGTGCTTCTTCAACACTCATACAATTTTCTGGTACATAACCATCGCCGCGAGGGCCAATGCAGCCACTTATTAAAATAGAATTTATATCGTTTTTAAATTCTGTTCTTAAATCTGCTAAAAGAATAACGGCTTTTTCATTCAGTGTGGCTAATTCGTTTTTGTGATGACCAATCTTTTCAATCCAATCTGGATTTGTGCGCCAGGTGGGAGTTTCTAATATAAAATTGGTTTGATACTTTTTTGCGATTTTTAAATATCGGGTGTAATAATTTTTAAGGGCATTATATCCTTCCTGATTTTTTAATAAATCAAAAGCGGCGAAATACGGAAGATCAAATCCTTCCAGAAAAACTAATGTTGTTTCGAGTCCGCCATCTGTTAAAAATATTTCATCCGTTTCATTTGGCAAGGTTTTTTTATTGTTTTCCATATGCTGCAAATAATTACAAATATTTAATAATCAAATAAATAACAATATAAATATACAAAATTTGATGTTTTGTAAAAAAATTATTCTAGGTTAGAAAAAGCTTTCATTAAGTTTTCCCTTGCCGCACAAATATCTCCTAAAAACCGTTTCAGCCACAATTTTGTCCGTCTCCCCAAAATATATCCCATGAACTAATTGAGGCCGCTATACTTTTGGCTTATATAAAAACAATAAGTAGTACATATTAAAATTTAAATTATGAAAATCTTAAAAAAATTATTCATTGGTTCTCTTTTTCTTGTCTCTGTAAGCGGCTTTAGTCAAAGTTTCCTTAAAAACCTGCAGGAGCATCTTTATTTTGGTGTAAAAGCAGGAGCAAATTACAGTGATTTTACAAATGCCGATTTTGATACTGAAGGCTTGACCGGGTTTCATGCTGGTGCTTTGGTTGGGTATAAATTCAATGATCACTTCGCAGTTCAGGAAGAGTTTCTATACTCAACTCAAGGGGCAAAAATTAAAGGCGGTATTATGGATGACGAAGATATAAAGCTTTCGTACGTAACTGTTCCGATTCTTTTAAAATACAAAACAAACTTCGGATTGTACCTTGAAGCCGGGCCACAAGTTGGAATTTTGGTAGATGAAGATTTTACAAGTCTGGGAATTAGTTCTGATACAAAATTTGCTGAAAAAATTGACGGCGAAGTCGCTGCCGGAATTGGTTATCAATTTCAAAACGGACTTGGAATTGGAGCCAGATATTACCATTCTTTTACCGATGTTACCAAAATAAAAACAGCGGGCATAAATAGTGATTTTCAAAATAACAACGCACAAGTAAGCTTGTTTTATATCTTTTAATAGATAAAAAATTATCACATATTTACTGTTTTATCAACAATCAGCAGCTTCTAATACTTGAGAGTAATTAGGAACTGCTGATTAAATACAAAATTATAATTACCCTCCCCGCTTTATCACAGCAATAGATCATTAAATTTGTATATTCCCTAAAATAAATAGAATCCTTATAATCAAGAAAATAATTCGATTTTTTAGTACTGCATATTTAGATGATAAGAAATATAAAAAGATCAGTAACTCCTCAAAACACCAAAGAAATCCGAAGGCTTAATATGTTTCTCGTAGGATTGGCTTTTCCGTTTACTTTTTTATTGCTTTTTCTTTTTGAGGAAATCCTTTCTGCCCTCTTTGTTCTCGCTATTAAAACCGCCTGCTATATGCTTATCACAAGTAATTTATTAGTCTGGATATTAAAGTACAGTGCTAAAAAATTTCCTGATAACCTTTTCAAATTTAATTGCTGCAGATATACCCTAAGTTATATTTCGGGCATTACAATCTATCTTACATTGTGGCCTATTTTTGCCTCTCTGGCTAATATTCCCACTCGTTTAGATAATTATAAACTCTTAGCTGCTTTTATAGCTATTTCTACGGTATTGACTACCATTATACTGTTTCTTCATGATTTTGTAATATTCAAAGAAAATAAAATCCAGACAGAACTTGATTATTCACGTTTACAGCTTCGCAGTACTCAGGCTGAAAATCTCTTACTAAAACAGCAGATCCATCCTCATTTTTTATTTAATTCCTTAAATACATTAAAAGCTTTATATAAAAAAGATCCCGATTTGGGAGAAGTGTATTTGCTGCAGTTAGCAGATTTTCTACGTTCGGCAGTATCATTAAATAATAGCCATGCAGCTACACTTGAACAAGAATTGGAAATTTGTAAAAACTATTTGAATATGCAGAAAATTCGTTTCAATGATGCATTAGAATGGAATTTACAGATAGAAGATCCTGAAATGTTAAAAGGTTATATACCTGCTTTTTCGCTTCAGCCATTGTTGGAGAATGCCATTAAGCATAATATATTTACCAAAGAAATGCCATTGAAAATCTTAATTGAACAGCGAGATTCTTATATAACTGTATTTAATATTATTAACTTGAGAAATGCAGGAGAAACATCTACTAAAAGCGGACTAAGCAATTTAGCCGAACGTTATCTGCTATGGTCTGGTGAGGAAATTATAGTTAAAAATGATGGAATTTCTTTTTCTGTCAGCATTAAAATCATGAGTCATGAAAATCGTAATTATTGAGGACGAAATACTTGTTGCAGAAGAACTTGTCAGCAATCTTAAACAAATAGATCCAAATATTGAAATTGTAACTATTTTAAGTTCTGTAAAAGAAGCTGTAAATTATTTTAATGCGAATTCGCAGCCGGATCTTATCTTTAGTGATATTCAGCTTGGTGACGGATTAAGCTTTGATATTGCAAAAGATATCACCATAGATGTTCCTGTTATTTTTTGCACTGCCTTTGATGAATATGCCCTGGAAGCATTTCGGGTTAACGGAATCGAATATATCCTAAAACCTTTTAGTCTGGAATCTTTAGGAAAAGCACTGATGAAATTTCAAAATATGCAGAAAATCATGGCCGGAAGTATTGCTCAAAAATATGAAGCTGCAATGGAAGCATTAAATGCCAAAAATAAAAACAGCAGTACTACAATCATGGTTAAATATAGAGACAGACTGCTGCCTTTTACCCATGACAAAATAGCTTTATTTTATCTTGAAAATGAAGTTACCTATGTGCAATGCCATAATGGAAAAATTTATTCTATGAGTGAAAGTCTTGAAGAACTGGAACATAAAACGGCAGAGAAATTCTTTAGAATGAACAGACAATTTTTAGTGAACCGTAACGCTATTATCGATGTGAGTGATTATTTTCCGAGAAAGCTTAAAGTTAATCTACTTTTTTCATTTGACAAGGATATTATTGTCAGCAGAGAAAAAAGAAGCAGACTACTGGCTTGGCTTACCGTTTAGAATAAAATTACAAGAGTTAAAATTCTAATTTCAAATCAATCAATACTTTACAAAAAACAAAAGCAAATTGTGAATATCTATTTACCGAAACCCTGATTTATTTTCCTGTAAAATCTATCTTTGGCATCCTTAAAAATTAGAAAAAATGAGTGCAATTTGGTACGAATGCAAAGTAAAGTATAGAAAAACCGATGAAACTGGAGGCCAAAAAGTTTTAACAGAACCTTATTTGGTAGATGCAGTATCTTATACAGAAGCTGAAAAAAGAATTAACGAAGAAATGGCCGCTTATATTAGTGAAGAATTTAAAATCACCAATATTAAAGTAGCTAATTATGCTGAGATCCATCCCTTTGAAAATGCCGACCGCTGGTTTAAATCGAAAGTGTCTTTGATTGCATATGATGAAGAAAGCGGAAAAGAAAGAAAATCAAACATGTATATGTTAGTTCAGGCAAATGATGTGAGAGAAGCTTTTGATAACACAATTCATGTTATGAAAAACACAATGGGAGAATATTCTATTCCTGCCATTTCAGAGTCGCCAATTATGGATGTTTTCCCTTATTTTAGCGGTGAGGAAGAAGAAACCGAAATGCTGGAAAGATTCAACGCTCTTAAAGCTTCAAAACCTGCAAAAGCAGATGAAGAAATAATAGATCACATGGAATTTGAAACCGTAGAGGAATAATTTTTTTAAAATTCTAAAAAATTAAAATTCCAAATTCCAATATTGAAATTTTAATAAATCAGCTTCAGAGAAATCTGGGGCTTTTTTATTTTCTGGCAGTAAAGCTTACACCTATTTTCAAATCAAAATAAATCCTATATTCGTTATACAAAACCACTTACAACCAAACCAAAAACTCCATGAATAAAAAAGCACTTATTTTAATTGGGTTTATTATTTTAAAATTTGTCCTGCAATATGTTTTGATAAGTCCCGAATATGATTTGCAGCGCGATGAATATTTACACCTTGATCAGGCCCATCATTTGGCTTGGGGTTATTTATCTGTTCCGCCGGTAACTTCTTGGTTTTCTTATATTATATTACTGCTCGGAAATTCTGTTTTTTGGGTGAAGTTTTTCCCTGCCCTTTTTGGCGCTTTAACACTTTTAATTGTCTGGAAAACTATTGAGTTTTTAAAAGGGAATTTATACGCCTTGGTTTTGGGTGCGCTTTGTATTTTATTTTCCGCTTTATTAAGAATCAACATGCTGTATCAGCCCAATTCATTTGATGTTTTGTGCTGGACATTATTCTATTATATTTTAATTCAATATGTTACTGCAGAAAAATCAAAATGGCTTTATATTGGCGCTGTTGTCTTTGCTTTCGGTTTTTTAAATAAATATAATATCTTATTTCTTTTAATTGGTCTTTTACCGGCAATTATACTTTCTAAACAAAGAAAAATATTTGCAGAGAAAAAATTATACTTCGCCTTGATTTTAGGATTATTATTGATTCTGCCGAATTTATTATGGCAGTACAATAATCATTTCCCAATTGTGTATCATATGAAAGAATTGGCCGAAACGCAATTGGTAAACGTAGATCGCGCCGATTTTGCCAAAGAGCAGATTTTATTTTTCATAGGCGGCTTTTTTGTTATTATTTCTTCTTTTTATGCTTTACTTTTTTATAAACCTTTTGAAAAATATAAGTTCTTTTTTGCCTCGATAATTTTTACATTAATTGTCTTTTTATACTTCAAGGCAAAAGCTTATTATGCAATTGGCTTATACCCTATTTATATTGCCTTTGGTTCAGTTTTTCTTGCAGATGTTTTACAAAATGGCTGGAAACGTTTTTTAAAACCCGTATTTATTGCGCTTCCTTTATTATTTTTTATTCCGATGTATTACTTGGCTTTTCCCAATAAAAGTCCAGAAAAAATAGTAGCCGAAAAACTGGAAACGCATCGCTGGGAAGATGGAAAAGAACACAATTTATCGCAGGATTTTGCCGATATGCTGGGTTGGAAAGAACTTGCCCATAAAACAGATTCGGTTTATACTTTGTTCCCAAAAACAGAAAATACTCTGGTACTTTGTGACAATTACGGTCAGGCCGGAGCTATAAATTATTACACCAAAAAAGGAATTAAAGCGGTTTCTTTTAATGCTGATTATGTAAACTGGTTTAACTTGAATCTTTATTATGCAAACCTAATTAGGGTTAAGGAATTTGAAGAAAACAGTACCGAGTTTAAAGAGACAAGTCCGTTTTTTGAATCTGCTTTTGTTACAGACGGAATCACCAATAAATATGCAAGAGAATACGGAACTAGTATTTTCGTTTTCACGAAAGCCAAAATCAATATCAATAAAAGACTTGAACAGGAAATCAAGGAAGAAAAAAATTACGCCAAATAAATGATCGATTTCACAAATATTGAATATTTAAAAACCGGGAACCCAAAACAGGTTCAAGCTTACGAAACCTTAAAGCAAAATAAGGTTATGGAAGTTCTTTCTGAATTTGATCCAATCTTGGCAGGAACAATTCCCATTAATATTGATATTGAAAACAGCGATCTTGATGTTATTTGTTATTGGAAAAACAAAACCGAATTTATTGCCGCAATTTCTTCTTCTTTCGAAAATAAAAATGGATTTAAAATTAGAGAAACTATTATTGATCAACGCGAATCTGTAATCGCTAATTTTAAAATAGATGATTTTGAAATTGAAATCTTCGGACAAAATATTCCAACCAAAAATCAAAATGCCTACAAGCATATGATTATTGAACATGAAATATTAGAATCAAAAGGCGAAAATTTTCGTTTAGAAATCATCAAACTCAAACAAAATGGTTACAAAACCGAGCCTGCTTTTGGCGAATTATTAGGTTTAAAAGCCAATCCATATTTAGAATTACTAGAATACAAAGTGTGACTTAAGCAATCACAAGTCGCAATTTACTAAATATCAGTTACTTAAAATTAAAGTTATTAAAATAAAAAATTTTCAATAATTTCTTTGCATAACAGTATTTAGTGCGTATCTTTGCACCCGAAACATCGCGGGATAGAGCAGTAGGCAGCTCGTCGGGCTCATAACCCGAAGGTCACAGGTTCGAGTCCTGTTCCCGCTACTAAGTAAAGCTTCAGAGAAATCTGGAGCTTTTTTCTTTATAAAAAAAAAGCGGTTTGCAAAAAAGCTAGCTTTTTGATTGATTTTCTTTGCGTTAACGAGAAGAAAAGCAATAATTATCTTAATTATTTATCTAAAATTATATTTTAATCGTAAACTCCAATGTTTAAAAAAAACAGCCCCAAAATTCTTATTCTTACCTTTTTAAGTTTATTTTTTTCCATCAATTCATTTTCTCAAAAAAATCTTTATGCCGGAATTGAAGTTGGCCGAAGAGCTATAAAAGTTTCAGTTCTGGATGTAAGTAATATCAAAAAAGCCGATTATAAAATTCTTTCTTTCTGGACTGAGAGAATCAATTTTGCCGAACATATTGCTAATACCGGCGAACTTACTGTAGACGATATTAACAAAGCCAGTACTATAGCAGCAGAACAATTGGTAAAAATTAGAGCCGAATATAAAATGCCCGAAACCAACATTTTTATTGTAGCCGCTCCTGTTTTTTCATCTGCCCGCAACGCTGATGTTTTAAAAAATAAAATTGCTACGCTAACAAACAAAGAACTAGAGATACTTAATGTTAACGAAGAGGCAAAAACACTAGTTAAAGGTGCAATGCCTCCTGTTGATTATTCTAATGCTTTTTTGCTTGATATTGGCGCACAAACTACTAAAGGCGGATACATTGATGAGCTTGAAGATAACAAATTAGAGTTTATTCCTTTGGAGCTTGATTTTGGTACAATGACACTTACTGATGCAGTGAAAAAAACGGTTGTAAATCAAAGTCAGGTTAATGATATGTCGGCATATCAGGAAAAATCTTTTGATTTTAACTCGGTGCTGCGTAAGAAAGTGCAGGCATTGCTGGACAAAAATCCTCTTTTATTAAAAAAAGACAAAATATATTTATCAGGTGGAGCTGTCTGGGCTTTTGCAACTCTATATTATAATGAAAATGTAAAAGAGCATTATATTTCTTTAAACATGGAAGATATTCTTAATTACGATGCAATCCTTAAAAATAACTTCGTTAAATTCACTAACCTTGCTAAAACCAATAAAGAAGCAGCAAGAGTTTTGAGTACTTATAATCAGGAATACCTAATTTCTGCAAACAACATATTAATTGCCTGCCTAGAAGGTGTTCCAAATTTAGAGACAAAGAAAGTATACTTTGTAAAAGAAGGACAAGTAACCTGGCTTATTTCATACATTGCCGATCGTTCTAAAAAAGTAAATACTAATTTTTAAGATCATCCTTTATAATCCATACCAAAGCTTCAGAGAAATCTGGAGCTTTTTTTATTGAACATAATTGAAACTCAATAATTTAAGAAAAATCCTAAAAAAATTAAATAATACGCATCTGATTTAGAGAATAAATTAATTTGTAGAATTTTTCTTAATTTAATTTGTAAAAAGCTGTATTTTAGCTGTTTATAAATTAATAATTTTAATTTTATGTATTCAATAGCTCAATACACAGATTTTTTTATTAGTTATTTAGAGAATCAAACTATAGACAAAGAGCCTAAAAATCTTTATGAGCCTATAAATTATATAATGTCATTGGGAGGAAAAAGAATACGACCGGTTCTTACTTTACTTACTACAGAAATTTTTGGTACAGACTACAAATTAGCATTACCAGCAGCTTTAGCCATAGAGGTTTTTCATAATTCTTCACTAGTTCATGACGATATTATAGACGAAGATCCTATAAGAAGAGGAAAACCAACCGTACATAAAAAATGGAATACTAACGTCGCAATTCTTGCCGGAGATGCCATGATTATTCTAACCTATCACTATCTGCAAAGTTACGAACCCAATCTTGCCAAAACTTTGACTAAAGCAATGAACAAAATGGGGATCGAAGTTTGCGAAGGGCAAACATGGGATGTTGATTTTGAAACGCGACAAGATGTTACGGTTTCAGAATACCTAAAAATGATTGAGTGCAAAACCGGAGCGCTCATAGCTACATCAATAAAAATAGGTGCCATTATTGCTCAAACTTCTCCCGAAAACTGCGATTTAATTTATGATTTCGGGCTTAATTTGGGCTTAGCATTTCAGCTGCAAGACGATTATTTGGATCTTTTTGGTGATACTCCAACCTTCGGAAGGCGATTATGCGGCGATATTATTTCGAATAAAAAAACCTATTTATATTTCAAAGCTCTTGAAGTTCTAACTGAAAGCGAAAAAGAACAATTAATGGAATTGTATGCCGTTCGACTTGATGATAATGTCAAAAAAATTGAAACCATTACAGCATTATTTTTGAAATCTGGAGTACCAAAAGCTTCTCAGGAATCTATTAGAAAATATACTTCTAAAGCTTCTGAAATTTTAGACAAGATTAATATAGATGAAGATAAAAAAGCATTATTGAGAGCTTTTGCAGAGAGTTTAATTGGAAGAAGAGTTTAAATTTAGCATATGTATTAAATGTTCGTTTCTAATAAATCATTGACCTCATCCAAAAATTCAAATTCATCCAAAGGAAAAAGCTGCAGCACTAACTCTAAAATAAGCCCTACATTAATAGATTGATTTTTTCCTGTTTCTGAAATTTTATGCGTTTCGTGATCTACCGCCAAAATACATAATTGCAGCATATTTTTAATAACGCAGCCTAGCTCATAATAATTTATCAATTTAATTTCGGCAGTATAAATATCTTTTTCATCATTAGCACGTTTTAGGGTATTGAAGTACAATGCGGATAGCTTTTTAATATTGTCTAAATTTTTAGTTTGTTTTGTTTCCATAATTATCTATTCTTCTACTTTATTTTTACTTGATCCAATCTTTACATTTAGTTATCGTATAAGATAACCAGTTTCCGCAAATATATAACAAAATTTGAATTATCATAAAAGATAATTTATTTTGGAGCAAACTATACAACAAAAGGTTGGAAAAAGAATTCAAGAAATTAGAATTCAGAAAAATATCACTCAACAGGAATTAGCTGCAAAGTGTAATTTTGAAAAGAGCAATATGTCTCGATTAGAAAAAGGAAATGCTAATGCTACACTTTCAACTTTAGAAAGAGTTTGTGAGGCATTGCAAATAGATTATATTGAATTATTTAGGTTTTGAATACTTGATCTAACGCTTGTAAATAATCTATATTATTTCACAAAGTATAAAACACAAAAACCTCACATCTGTGAGGTTTTTGTGTTTTATACTTTGTTTTATTAATTTTTTTCATTTGTACGAGCGGGACGCACCAATGAGAGGGGACACTACTATCAATCTCTGATTATCTGGAAATGTTATATGGAAATGTTATATGGAATTATTAACCATCAACACACCTAGTCTATTACAAAAAAAGGTTTTCTTAAATATCAAATTATTCATTGTCTATTCAGCAAACATTTGATAAATGAGCACTTCTAATTTGTCATTTTTATAAAGATTTCCATTATTCCATAAAATGACTCCATTATAAATAGTGTAATTTATAGTATACAAATATTCTTTCCCTCCTTCATAAAAATTTATGTCGAAAAACCCATTGTTCATCTTCATATTAACATCGGCTTTAATAGGTTCTGAATTGGAGAGTCCATTAATTATCTTCTCAATCTCTGCTTCATTTGTAATAACTAAGTTTCCACTTTTAAGGTTATGACCACCATTACAAAAAACTTTATTTGTTATTGTAATTTCTTTTATTTTTGAAGTATCAATCTTCTTATTTTTATTCTCTTGTCCATTACAAGAAACAATCAAAATTAGAAATAAAAACGATATGTATCCAAGTATTTGTTTCATAGAGATTACTATAATTTAATTTAACATTATTATTCCCGCTCTCCGAAGTGTTTTCTAATTCAATGCACGCTGCGCAAATGTCTCTGACTTTGCGCCACTTTTTAAATTTCCATCAGAAAACGAAAACGTCTAAAAGTCTCTGACTTTAAAATAGATTTCAATACTGATTATAACGAACAAATGATTTATTATCTAAAACATTAACAATTATATTATCTGCTTTTTCTATTTTTAGCAAGCCTGAATCATAAACATAATTACTTGCACTTGAATAAACATAATCTGAGGCTTTAGCAACAAGTCCAGCTCTTACAGGATTTAAATGTATATAATCTAATTTAGACCACATAAATTCATTTGTATAAATTTCTTCTGCATGGTTTCCGTATTGCCAGAATTGGTATTCTTTATTTCTTGAATGGCTTTGTGTAGCTAACTTAAAACGTTCCAACATCCATTCTCTTCTACTTTCGGGACTATTTTGAATTTTTTCGAGAATATTTTTAGCAGTAAACTTTTTAAAATCCCTTATTAAATCTGATAATTTCCCATTTTCAGACTGAACAATTAAATGTATGTGATTACTCATAATAACATAACCATATAAAATCATTCCTTTATTCTGAATACAGTATTCTAAACTTTCAATAACAATATCTCTATAAATCTGACGTGTAAAAATATCTACCCAGTCTACAACTGTAGAGGTTATAAAATGTGGCAATGCCTGATCCCTGATAACGTATCCTTCTTTCATTATATTTTTTTTACAAAAATATAAGATTTAACTTATTTATTTTATCATTTCTAGAAATAGACAAGAAAAGTCAGAGACTTTTGACACGCTTATAATTTCTAAGAACAAAAAAATTGCGCAAAGTCAGAGTGAACTGCCCCCAAAAAGTTAGACACTATTTGGGGGCAGTTCAGAGACGTTTGCGCAGCTTTTCATAAGGAACTCTTCGGAGAGCGGGTTAAAATCATTTGGATAATGTGCGTACTCTGGTTTACCATGTCCATTATCTCCCATACTCATTCTTTCATCAATAAAATCCGTATCTGAATGATTATGATATGATTTTATTTTTTTATCGTGAGCAATTCCAGGAGATTTATCATTAATATAATAAGTTCCCAGTTGAATTTTATTTTTACCTCCATCTCTAAAAAAATGCAAAGAAAATTCATTTTCTAAAGAATTGTCTGAAATATATTTAAAAAGACTTAGATAATTGTTTTCATTATCATTAGTATAATCACTTGTTGATAGATAACTACCATTGCCTTTATCAGATTCTTTACTTAATTGTCCTATCAACCCAGATTTAACAGTAACACCATCTTCCTTAGTAAATTGTCCATCACCATTAGTGTCTTTCATATCAAATATTGAAGTAGTATCTTTTGTTCCACTTGAAGAAGTTATGTCTGTTATACTACTACTATCAACGGCATACATTGTATCTGTTTTTTTATCTTTTTCTTTTAAAGCTAATATAGTTCTTCCTGATTCTGTTAATAAGTATACATCCATTCCGTCAGGGTCAATCGAATTAACTGGACTATTCATAACATAATTATATGGTGTTTCTCCAAAATATCTTTCTGCCATCGGGTCTATATTCATCCAACGCCCAAGTGCAGGGTCATAATTACGTGCTCCATAGTCGTACATGTTAAGCCCTAGTTCATCCTGTAGTTCTTTTCCATTGTACTTATACTTGTATTGTCCTGTGCAATATCAAGCTTCGCGCGAGCATCTTCTTTTTAAGAACGTTCTTTTTCATTTTTCCTACTTGGTAAAAATAGAAAAATAAATAGATTATATTCTCAAATGAAAAGAAAAAATATAATTATTTTTCTTACAATTTTTCTTTTCATTTGAAAAAAAATAAATTCATTATTTCTTTCCAAATATTTTAGTGAATGGTATTTTCGGAAGTACTTTTTCAAAAAAATTCGTTATTAGTGGTATTCTGTCTTTTTCGACAAAATTTAATATAATAGTCATCACAACGATGAAGACTAAAACAATTATTAATGATAATAAGATTGTGTTCATGATATTTCGTTTATATATAAATATTCCCATTTTCTAAAAAAGTTGATTTTTTTTTAAATTATTTTTTTATTCGCCTATTAGGGTTTTAGACTCTAAAAAAGGACGGTTTCTAAAAATCCCAGCGTCTGCAAGGTATTTACAAGCCTTAAAATAAAATAGGACACTAAAAACTGCCCTGCCTAACCTTTTGTTTTTTTTCATTTTTACAAATTAAAGCAGCGTATTTTAGATATGCTGTGACATGGATTTACAGCAACATTATATATTCGGGAGATTAAAAAAAGTTGAAGATTTCAACTATTTTCGATGGATTGGAAGGCTCGATTTTTTTGGAAGGATGCCTTCCTTAATATTTCAATTGAAAAAAAAACATTCCTGGCATTCTTCCAAAAAAATGAGCATAGCCCTTGTGGCGATTGAACAAATAATTAAGGTTCGTAGTGCGTTGGCAGAAGCGTCGGCCTTGGGGGGTGGCGCGTCGGGAGTGCGGCTATTTTACATAACGAGCTTATAGTGAAGGGCAAAGCGAACCCGAAGGGCCTGCACTATAATTGCTTGTTATGTAACATAGCTTGGGAGTGGGCTGGGCTTTGAGCGTTGGGAGCAGCTTATTGCAATTGTGGAGCCTGCGGAACAACTTGCAATGTGCTGCAGGAGCGCTGGCAGAAGCCCAGACCGCAGGAGCGTCGGCTGAGGAATTCAATATTAGTAACTTAACCAATGATAATGGTTTTCCATTAGGTTACTGTGACGGTACTAAAATAGTAGAAAAAAGATTCAATATCACCGCAGGTACATTTACGGCTATTCCCTAAACATGTAGCAACTCCATAAAAACCAAAAGCCACTCCGATATTGAAGTGGCTTTTTTGATTATTGTTGTGAGTACAGTTTATAAACTGCTCTATCCGTTGACGAAATTTAGTATATTTCCGAGCTATCTGGTTTTATCTTATCGAGAAATCCTGCTTAATATAAATTTATAATCTGTATTCAATTGAGAGAGTTCAAGTGTTTCTATATTATTTGCAATGTTAAATTTAAAGATAAACTCTGTACCAGTTGCAAAAAAAGCGTTTCTATCATTTGCAGATTTAAAAGAGAAAACAATTCTATCGTTTTTAGATGAAAACTGAAAATCACAGTATTTTTTTTCCAAAGATTTTATATTTCCAGTTCCATCTTCAGAAAAAAGTATGGTTGGACACACGTTATACGAGGTCTCTTCACCACCTCCAGTACTTTTGCACATTTGCCATACACCAAATACAGAACCATCTAATTGTTGTTGTTTTATGTTTATTACTTCTGCCTTTTGTTTTGTATTCTTATTACAACATATCAGTGCCAAACTTATAAATATAATTAATTTTGTTTTCATGAATATTATTCTTTATGATTAGGTTCGTTTGCTCTCTCTGGTGAGTTAGTGTCTTTTCTAACTTTATTCTCATTATCAACTGCATTACCAGTATCTGTTTTAGTAATGTATGGTATAGCATGTCCCACTAGCTCATGAGCTAAAATATCCGCAGGATTATCAGTCAAAGCATTACCGTTTGTATCTTTTAATCCTACTAATGGATTTCCAGAAATAGTAACATCAGCTTCTTTGGTAACAGTTTTCGTACCATCTGAATATGTTGTAGTTGTACTCTTCTTACTGGTAACACCTCCACCAGCATCATTATCTACACTTTTTGTTTTGCCTTTTTCTTGAAAGGTCTGACCTATGGAAATATTTATTTTCTCTTTATCATTTATTGCCGCTACAAGTTGTTTTGAGTAATAAGATGAGAATTTAGAAGAATCCCCACCAGCTTTGGCTAAATATAAATGACCACTTTTGTTAAAAGCAAAAGTTCCTAATGCTTTACTATTTATCATTTTTAAGACTGTACCTTGGTCTGCTTTATTAGCAACAATAATTTCCTTGCCATCAGGGTCGATATATATTATTGGATTATCAGCTACATAATTATATGGACTCAAATTAAAGTATTTCTCCGCTAACGGGTCAATATTCATCCAACGTCCCAGAGCAGGGTCATAATTCCTTGCTCCATAGTCGTAGAAGTTAAGCCCCAGCTCGTCCTGCAGTTCTTTGCCGTTATACTTATATTTATTCTCTACACCTGTTTTAACATTATTATATCCTTCTTGTTTTAATCCAAAAGGATAAAAATTACTCTCTTCTTTAATAGCAAGCGTTTTATCATAACTCAAACGAATGTTACCTAAATGATCTTTGTATTGGTATACATATTTATAAGAGCCTGATACTGGTTCCACATACCCTTCGGCTGTTGGAAAAAACTTCAATACAGCATTATCATATTGATAACCTCCCAAATAATCTGTAGTTACAACAGGCTTAGACGTTTCACTCACAATTTTTTGCAATTTCTGCCCCGCTGCATTGTAAAGATATGCAATGTTTCCTGTTGTGGCAAAAGTTATTTTGATTGGAAGATTTAAATGGTTATAGCCAATAGTAGTAATATTCTTGTTATTATCTTTTGTCATATTGCCATTTGCATCATAACTGTAATCATCTACCGTATTGGCTGCGCTGTCTACAAAACCACCTGCTTTGTAAGCAGCTGCATTATCAATAACTTTTGTAAGCTGGTTTAAATTATTAGTAGAACCATAATAATATGCTAAATTATCAATCTGCTGGATGGCAGCTGCATTACCATTACGAACCAAAGACATGATATTTCCGTTTTTATCATACGTTAAAGTTTCGTCATAATAATTATTTACAGTGCCGTTTTGCTTAGAAATACCTGTTCTTAATCGATTCAAATTATCGTATACATAACCATAACCTCTTATTGCAGTTTCAGAGTTAATACTTGTCCAGTATGTTTCTGAAATGTTTCCATTATATAAAGCACTTACACCTGCTGTAGTTGTAGTGTTATAATTTAGCTTAAAGGCAAAAAGGTCTTTAGGGTCTCCTGCTTTACTTAAAGCGGTTACATCATTAATTCCCGTAAGCCATCCACGAATATTATAGGTATAATTTATATTTTGGGTTGGTGCAGCTGCTGTATTACCAACTTTTTTAGAAATTAGATTTCCTAATTCATCATATACATTACTGGCAATTAATTCAATCGTACCTCCATTTATTTGATGTGTCTGTGTAAGCAAACGATCCTGAGCTGTGTATGTAAAGGCATCTTTTGTCGTTAGCTCTGTATCTGTAGTCTGTCTTTTATGTTTTGTAATATTATATTCCAGCTTTCCAGAAAAACTATCCAATTTACTGTCTGTATAAGTATAACCACCTAAATAGTTTGTAGTATAGGTTCTTACAGGTCTTGCCTTAGCATCGTATAAAGTATATGTAAGTTCATTTCTATTGGCAGTACTTGCTTCTAAAACACGAACCCAGTTTCCGGTAGACAAACCTATAGGCTTTATAGAACTGTTGTAATAAACATTTTGATCTGTACCCGCTACAGTAGAAGGTACAGTTGGGGCACCCGGATAATTATAATCATCATAATAATTAACCGTTAAAACATGATACCCAGATGTTGGCCAGTATAGATTAGTATATCTAAAACTCACTCCCGTTGTGGGTGGTACTACAGTATTTGTTGCTGTGGCAATTTTAGTTTCGCTAGGATTTGTCGTTACTGCATTTTGAGCATCCTGAAGTGTTTTTCTCTCAACGTTAGTTACGGCTGCTGCAGGCCACCATGCTGTAATAATAGGTCGGTTGAAGGCATCATATTTAGTTACCAGCCATCCTGTAGAGGTTAAATCGCTAAAAGGTGAGCTGGCAGGTCCGGTAGCAGCTACTCTGTCAAGTTTATCATAAATAATAAATTCCCATTGTTTACCCGGCAGTTTTTTCTCTACAAGTCGGTTGCGGTAATCATATTTATATTGATAGCATAAATCGTTTAAAATAGTTGCTGTAAGTGCTCCATCTGCTTTTGGCGGAATTACATACGTAAGATTTCCATATTGATCATACACATAATAGGTATCGTGTTTTTCGTTAACCGTACCAGTTCCAACTTTGCCGTAAGTTCTTTTTAGAATAACCTGCCCCAGCTTATTTTTAAACTCCACAGTCGAACCGTTAAGTTCTGCTGGAGAAGCCGCAGTATTTTCATCGTAAGTAACTGTTTTGCTGAGCTGTCCTGCATCATAAAAAACAGTTCCTGCGGCATTCCCCAAAGAGATATCATACAATCCAAGTACTGTACTCCATGTTGTAACTGCATTAAAATTTTTAACATCACCAGCATTCGTCTGATAATCCATTTTTATTTCGTGACCAAGCCCCTGTCTCCAGTCGTTTCCTGAAGCAGCTTGTTTTAAAACTCTGTTTAATGGAGAATTCTCTAATGATTTTTCACTAAACGGAAAATTAGTCGCCTCCTGATTAGGATTTCCGTTTCTCGCAACAGTTGGACTTGCATAATAAGAACTTAAATTACCCAGAGCACCAGAGTCAAAAGACATATTAACACTTTCTGATTTATAAGGCAGGTATTCTTTCGTCTGTCTTCCATAATCATCGTAGTCTATAACAGTAATAATATCTTTTCCTGTGTTAGATTGTTTATTAGCATTCGTTTGAACAGGTCTTCCTAATCCATCAAAATAAGTTATGTTTTGAACAGCCTGATCTAAAGTAGGTAAAGGTACAACCGCAGTAACGGGCTGTTTATATGTTTTGGTAAGGATATAATTCCTATCTACAGATGGGTTAGGAATTGACAAACAATTTGAATTCATACCCTGTATTGTAGGACAGTTATCTGAGCTATCCCGCACATAATTTCCTGCCGGGGCAGTACATTGTGTTACAAAGTTCGCTGGATCTCCAAGAGTATCTAAGTCATTATCTGCATACCATTTTGTATTCGGGTTTATAGTTGCATCTGCATCATTACAATCCGCATTATTGGTAACATATCCTGTTGGTTTAACACTATAGTAAACTGTCACAGTTGGACTTCCAAATGTATCGTTATCTGCATCTCTGTAAAAAGTTGAGGGCGTAATATTAGTAATGTTAATTGTAGTGTCATTATAATCAGACGAGTTTCGAACGTAGCCTGCAGGTTGAGTACATTGTTTTAATGTAGGAGTTGTAGCTCCGTAACCATCACCATCGGCATCGCGATACCAGGTTGTATTTGGATTTAATGCAGCATCGGCATCATTACAATCTGTATTATTTTTAATATATCCTGCTGGTTGTAAACAGCTTTTAGTGGTTACGGTTGTTGAACCAAATCCATCGGCATCGGCATCACGATACCAAATAGTATTAGGGTTTACTGTCGCATCATTATCATTACAATCTGTGTAATTATCAACATAACCCGGACGCGAAACACTAGCTTCTGCATACACACCCGGAATTCCAAAACCATCAACATCAACATCTCTATAAACAGTATGCGGCGGTATATCTGTAATATATTTATCACCATCATCCAAGTCAGATTGGTTAGCGACATAACCCGCAGGTTTAGTGGTTTTAAAAATATAAACATCCGGGTTTCCATATCCGTCTCCATCTGCATCTCTGTTCCATTGATAACCTGTTGGGTCTTCTTCGCCAGGGTCAACAACTGCTGCTGATTGTGGAGTTTCTATTCGTTGATTTATAGTATCATTCTGTGCATAACCCAAAAAAGTAACTATTTGAAATATAAAAATATATAATAATCTGTTTTTCATTTGAGCCGTTTGTTAGTTTTTGTAATGGTATTGATTTTCAGACAAAATATTATTACTTCTGTCTCTTACAGTTAATAGCCTATTAAAACTATCATAATTGTAAGTCATGACATCTCCTTTAGGATCTGTTACTGTACTAATGCCTATTAGCGGCAGATGTGTAAAAGTTGTTATCATACTATTTACAAGTGAAGCATTGCTTCTTAGTCCATTCAATACAGCCATATTTGCTTCTGTATAAGTATCTAAAACTGCGGTTGTAATTCCTAATGCTGAGGCAATTTGCGCCAGTGTTGCATTTTCAATTTTAGCAATTGGCAATGTTTTATCGTATCCCCAAATAAAACTTACACTTGTTCCGTTTTCAAGCGTATATTGTGTAATATTTCCTTTAGAATCATATTGATCAAAAGTTATTTTCTTTTCTAGATTTTTATCTGTTAAAATAACAGGCAGCATATTGGGAAACTTACTAGAATAAATCGCTTTTGGCAATAACAAATTACTGGTTGCAGTACTTTTTTCATACGTCGTAAGCTGTTCAGATAATTTGGTTCCTCCATTATATGTTATAATGTTTAGTGGAGTTTCTATAATATTGGCTTCAACCAGTTGGGTGATACTTGGTTTATTCGCTATTTCAGTATCTTTTGCATAAAAATATTTAGTCTCTATTGTTTCTTTTTTAGAATTTGTTGTGGTTTGAGATGACAATTGTATATGGTTAATCCCTCTATAATTATATGTAACTGTACTACTTAGGGGGTTTAATCCTTTTATATCATAAGTAATCTCCTGGCTCGATTTCAAATAATGCCAGAAACCAGTATTTTTATAAGAAACAATACTTAGGTTATCAATATTTTCCAGATTTGAAATCGTTTTAGGCAGAACTGCTCCATAACAAGGATGATTGAAATATATGGTTCTATTGTCATGCCCCAAGGCTATACAAACCCAAGAACTTCCAAACAGTCCATTGGTCATATGCAGGTGTTTATGATCTGCTACACAGGTTCTATACTCGGTTCTTTTTGTCAGATCTGCCTGAGTACATGCATAATTGACGTCTCCAGAAGAAATTTTTTCGAAATTCTTTCTGGCATTAAATGATCTTACTTCTTTTCTAAACTCAGGTCTTTCCTCGTAGGTATTGATGGTCTCTTTAATGGTTTTCAAATCTTTATTAAAATAATCCACTCTTTTTAATAAGCCATTATCCCATCCTCCGTTGCTAAATGGAACGCTCCTTACATCATATCCTCCAAAAACAAATCCGTCAGGGGCATCGCGATGTATAATAAATTCATGTTCTTCACCTCCGTTTAAAAAATTATCTCCATACGAAATAGTAACATATTTATAATACACATTTGAACTTCCTGTATCAAATAAAGAAACAAGGCTGCTCGATGATAAATTGAGCATTGTTTTACTGGTTACCACTCCAAAGACACCATTTATTGGAGAATCCATAATTCTGTCTACCCTGAAACGGTCTAGATAATATGGATTCTGCCCTTGATTACCAGATGATGTATTCAGATCAGTTCTTTTTGCATAGATAATTTGTTTAATCACAGGTTCCGGCTTATTTAAAGAATAGTCAGCAGTGCGGGATACCCGTACACCCCCGGTAATAAGGTTAGCTTGCTGATTAACTGGCGCTGATGGATAGTAATTTAAATTTAAAGTTGATGATGTACAAGTAAAATCAGATTCTAATGTAACAATATATTCATGGTTAAGCTCTGCTGTAAAAAGAAGGTTTTTAGCAGCAGGCTCAGTATTGGGTTTTATAGTATACATACTGCCGTCACTTATCACAGCATTATTATCAGATCTTCTAAGAGACACGTATAGCTTTGCAGTATTGTCATAAACGCTGACATATGCCTGATTTTTGCCTATATTTAATCCTTCGTCTGAACAATAAAAACTGACTCCGGCTACTAATGGGATATCCTGCAGAGTTGTATTTGTAAAGGTCAATTTTTTTATATCAGAATGGGTTTCTTCTGTAGTGACCGCTCCTAAATTTTTGTAAACCTTTGGAGGATATACTTTTTTTATGCCTGGATACGTGTTAGGTTCATAATCAAACAGAGTATATCCTTTTGTTGGATAAACTATTTTTGTCAGCAGGCCTTTTTTTACATAGTTTACATCCGGTTCTTTGTCTGCTCCATTGTAATTTGCAAAATTTAAGTCATAAAGCAAAATATTTTTAGGCACAATATTCAGATTATTCTTGCCATTATAATATCCCCAGTGGTCTTGGCTGTATGATAATCGTTGAGGCAGATTATTTCTGTCATCATACTCAAACTGATAATTTTGATTGGGGTCTTTAAACTGGATTTTATCCAGAAAAACTCTTTTGTTCGTGGTGGTAGTATAAGTAAAACCAATCTTATCAATTTCTGCGGCGGCTCCGTCTTTTATGATAATCTGAGATATTTTATTATTCCCGGATGTCACATCGGCACTAGAACTGGTAAGATAAGTAAATGTCACTTCACCATAAAAGAGATTATTGCTTTTTATCGATTTTATTGCTTTTCCATTTAAACTGATACTATGATCACATACTGCGCTTAAAGCTTCTGTAGGATATTCAAGATTACCCGCCTCATCATATTGTATTCTTGGAGACAACATTCTAAATGTCTGTGATTTTGAAGCGACATAACTAGATGTTGTATTATTATATACAAACTGGATTTCATCTCCTTTTGGGTGGACTATTTTGCTTAAGTACCATGAAGATACTGTTATATTTGGAATAGAATGACCTGAACCAAGCACTCTCTGTGTGGTAATTTCTTTATCGCTGAAATAATATTTAACACCATCAGAGGCAGTAATTACAAAGTCAAAACCTTCACTGGAATTTGTAGTTTCTATCTGGAATTCCTGTGCAGGCATCAAAACAATTGCTCCATTATTGTCAAAAACAAATTTTCCTGAATATTTCCCAAAATTAAAACTAAAAATATCAGACTCAGTATCCACATCATTTTCTCCAATGTACTGATAAAATTCCAAAGACTGTGGAGAGTAGCGTCCCATTTCTTCCGTTACGGAAATTGGGATAGGATATTCTCCCCTATCTTCATCAGGTTTGTCTCTTACCACTCTGGTAATGACACCTCCCAAGTTTAAATTCCAGCCTTGTCCTATATTTGAAGATATTTCGTCCACCTTAATACCATTTGAACTGTAAAACATAGAAATCGGCACTTCTAAATTTGCTGTTTTATAGCTGTAAAGAGGGATATTTATATTCTGAGATCCCGTGAATAATCCGACAGGATTGTTCACGTATGTACCAAGGGCATAAGCAGTAGGCGAAGGCGGTATTATATTAGGTACAAAATTAGTCGGGTCATTGCCTGCATCTTGTGCATTTACTCCCGTTAATACACAAAAAAACATAACCCAAATTAGGGCATAAAGAGATTTTTTCAAAATAAAAATTTAGGTTATTTGATAATGAATTGGCTTTTGGCTATTTTTTACAAAGAATTGTAATTGAATAAAATAGTAAAGAAGACTTACATATAAGGTATTTTTAGTTTATTAAGATGTTTGTTTTTGGTACGACAAATATTATAAAATAATTTTATTTTATATCATAAATATTAACATTTATTCAATCGAAATTAAGATATATTTTTGTAGGCTTAATTAATTATCATTCTAACATTTAGAAATTTCTCATAATAAAAAAAGACCGCCTTTTATGGCGGTCTTTTTTAGATATATTTTTATAATAAAAGAAAAGCTTAAGCTCTAAACAAAGCAAACTTATTATAGTTATACAAAACCTTATCATAAGGAACATAAAGCGAAACTATTTTCTCTGATGATTCATCAAATTTAATTCCGTTATGTTTTCTGAATAAATAAATTTCTCTCAAACAGTTTGATAAACTTTGATGAATTTCACTTGTAAAAGTTGGCAGTCTTTTGTCTCCAACTAAAAGATCAATTTGATAATTCGAACTGCTTTTTGATAAGTTATTACCAATAATTCTGATGGTAAATGTGGTTGACTTTCCGTATTGTTCACCTTGATATTGTAGTGTCATAATTTTATAGTAAAAAGGTTAGTATTTTATGTTTAAATTTTCTTTAGAATTGAATTCAATTTTAAAGTTATAAAAAATATTGAATGCTTTATAAAAACTCGCATCAAATTTGTTTAGGCAAAGTTAGTATAAATTCTATTTACTGCATTTTTACATCAAACTTAATTAACCCCAAATACCAGCTATTCCTTTTTGTGTAATATTATTGGCAAACAAAGGTGTTTCTTCATTATTATGTGCTTCTAAATTTTGCAGCATCTGACTTTTTACTAATGTTAAATCATTTATATCTAACGATTTCAGCACCGCCAAAAACTCAGAAGTCGAACTAACGGCAACATGATTATGAAGTTCGCATTGATCATTTGATATTGGGACAATTTTAAGCTCCCAGGTTACTCCTATTTTTGTTGTTCCTAAGGGCGAAATCGAATCGGAAACAGAATTTACTTTGCAATGGTTTTTACTTCCAATTTCTTCAACATAATGCTGCACTAAAAAATTATCTGCAACTTTTTCTACATTTATGGACATTCGCTTTCCATCTTCAGAAAATGAAACTCCACTGGCAATATGTGCTTTTGAACACGATTGATATTCAAAATCCTTCAAATTAAACAGCCATTCGGTAATATTAATTTTTTCTGCAGGACAATCAATAATAGCCCTTGCAGTACATTCGGCAAGTATTTTCATCTTTATGATTCTAAAATTTTAATGAATTCTTGTGCAGATAAAAGTGAATGCCCATAATTGGGAAAATTAATTTCTACGGTTGCGATTATCTCGTCCTGATTAAAAGAACCTATTCCATCTTTGATCAAAGTAACATGATATCCTAATTCTACACCATATCTTGCGGTTGAATCAATACAAGTATTAGCTCTCATTCCAGCAATTACAATATGGTCTATATCATGTATTTTTAAAAGAAAATCCAAATCAGTATTGGCGAAACCACTTGCTGTCCAATGATTTTGAGCTATTAAATCTCCCGATTCCGGCAAAAGATCGGGATGAAATTCTGCTCCCCAGCTTCCTTTTTCAAAAAGGATTAAATTTTTACTTCCGTTATGTGATGGAGAAAAATATTTCCATTTTAAATAATCTTCTTTTTGCGTTTGACGATGCGGCACATAAATTACTTTTATATTATGTTTTCTAACCGCAGTCAACAGACTTTTTAAGTTTGCAATAATATTGTTGCTTTCCACGGTTTCTTTTACAAAAGGCCAAAGTTTTCCTTTTTCTGAAAGAAAATCATTATAGGGATCAACTAATAATAATGCAGTTCGATGGTTTTGATACGTACTCATAGTTTTGAATTTTAGAAATTAGAACTAACTGATTCCAAAATTCAAACCTTAACTTAATTTATTGATTTCTAGCTTTTTACACAATTACAAGATATCGATATTTCATTGAAAATCATTGTATTAACGAAATATCAAAAATATATTTCTCCTAAATTAATAACAAAAAAAAAAGCTGTAACGAATTACAGCTTTCATATTTTTAAATACCTGATCATCAATAATCAAGTGAAATTTCATAAACAAAATTAGTTTACAATATTGCTTTCAGTTTTTCTTTCTTCGTTTACATCTAATAAAAACAACTTCCCATTTTCATCAAACATTGTCATATTCAAAGCATCTAATAAGGTAAGATTTTTTGAAACCGATCCTTTGAATTTATTATAGGAAAGATTCATTTCTGATAAATTTGGCATTTTTTCTAATTCCTTAGGAATTTCTCCGCCAAGACTATTATTGAACAAACTTAAATTTTGCAGAATATTTAAATTAGAAATATCTGAACTTACTACGCCTGATAATCTATTGTTATTTAACAGTAGTATTTTTAAAGTAGAAATCTTATACAACGAACTTGGCAAAACACCAGCGATTTGATTATCAAACAAGCACAGAACTTCTAATCGATTCAGTTTTCCAATTTCCAGAGGTAATTCACCGGAAATATTATTCTTAAAAAGTTCCAGATCTTTCAAATTCTTTAAATCGCAAATACTTCCCGGAATTGTTCCAGATAACTGATTACCAGAAACATTTAAAACCTGAAGCTCTTTAAAATTACTGATTGAATTTGGTAATTGTCCTTTAAGATTATTTTTATGAAGATCAACTGTCACTAAATTTACCAGCTCAAAAAATTCAGCAGGCAGTTCTCCCTGCAAATTATTATCAGCTAAATTTAAATAAATTACTTTTCCATTTTCGGCACGAACTCCATACCAGGTTGAGACTGATAGTGATAAATCCCATTTTATTTTCCACTGCGAACCATTTGTCGCATGATATAATTTAATTAGCGCGTCTTTCTCTTTATCTGAAACAGTATCTGCAAAAATATTAAGAGAAAAAACAAATGCTAAAAAAAGTGTTGCAAGGCTTTTCATAACAGATTTGGGGGATATGTTTTTCTGCTTCAAAATTAGTTAATTACTAGATATAAAGCATCTTATGTCGATAAAGTGTTAATAAATAAAAAATTCGTCTTACTTTTCTTCTTTATAAAATTTTCGAAATCGTTATAGTTTTTTAACTATTTTTGAAACAACTAATTACAAAAAATAAATATTATGGAAATTAACCTAGTTACATTTTTCGTTGCCGCGATTGTGACACTCATAATCGGTTTTATCTGGTATCATCCAAAAGTTTTTGGAACAATCTGGATGAGAGAAAATAATTTTACTGAAGAAGATCTGAAAAAAGGAAACATGCTCAAAATATTTGGGTTTACCTACATTTTTTCGGTAATGATTTCGATGGCTTTAATGTCGTTTACCATTCATCAGTCGGGTGCTCTTGGAATGATTGGCGGACCGCCTTTTATTGAAACTGCAAAACCATCTTTCCATGCTTTCATGGCTGATTATGGAACTGCTTATCGTACTTTTAAGCATGGCTCACTTCATGGATTTATGTCGGGATTATTTTTTGCTTTTCCTATAGTCGGAATTAATGGTTTATTTGAAAGAAAATCATGGAAATACATCTTTATTCATGCAGGATATTGGATACTTACCCTTACTATAATTGGCGGTATTGTTTGCCAGTTTGCCTAATTTATAAATACTACAAACCCGCTTGAAGCCAAAACTCAAACGGGTTTTTCTTAATAATAACTTAAAGAAAATGAGTTATTACAAATATTATCTAATTTTGAAGAAATTAGCTCAGACTTTTGAATACAACTTATTCTTTTCAAATCTATAACAGCGCATCATTACTACCTTTAGAATGGAATTCGCTGGCCGCAGATAATATTTTTTTAACACGGGAATATCTCGAAGTACTGGAAAACTCTTGTCCGGTAAATATGATTTGTCATTTTATTGGAATTTTTGAAGAGGAAAAACTTATCGGGATTGTTTTAACCCAATTTTTATTTGCCGAAAAACTGGAATCGTTTGGCGAACGCGACCAATGTTTAAAAACATCTGTTCGTAATTTTGCTCTAAAAAATTTCGCTTCCCACGTATTATTTGTTGGAAACAATATGTTAACCGGACAAAATGCTTTTGTTTTCGCTCAAAGTAGTAAAGAAGCTAAGGCTGTTAAAACTCTTCACAAAGCTATCAATCAGCTTAAAAAAGATTTAAAAGCAAATGGAAAAAAAGTTCACATCACCAGCATAAAAGACTTTACTGCAAAAGAAATTGAACCTTTACAGGCTGAATTTAAAAACAATTATACGTTTTCGATACAGCCGAATATGATTTTTAAAATCAACGAAAATTGGAAAACAGAACAAGATTACGTTGATGCATTGTCAAAAAAATATCGGGATCAATACAAGCGTGCCCGCAAAAAATCTGGAGGAATAGAAAAGCGGCAAATGTCTTTATCTGACATTAGAAAATATGAAGATGTTATTTATGAGTTGTACTTCCATGTAGCTAAAAATGCTCCTTTTAATACTTTTTTTCTGGCCAGAAACCATTTCAGTTTTTTTAAAGAAATCATGAAAGAGAACTTTTTGCTTTATGGTTATTTTTTAGATGAAAAACTCATCGGTTTCAACACGCTGATAAAAAACGGAGACGTTATGGACACTTATTTTTTAGGTTATGACGAAAGTGTTCAGCGTGAAAAAATGCTGTATTTGAATATGCTTTACGATATGATTGCCTATTCCATAAAAAAAGGATTTAAGGAAATTGTTTTTGCCAGAACAGCTCTCGAAATTAAAAGTTCTGTTGGTGCTAAACCTGTAAAAATGTATGGTTTGATCACGCATACTAATACCTTAATCAATCATAATATTGCAAGGTTTTTTAATTATTTGGAACCAAAAGCAGAATGGCAGGAACGCAATCCTTTTAAATAATAGCTTAAGGGACGGCAAGTTTCATTTGTTTGTGCAGAATATGAATTTCTAACTCCTTTTGCGCTCCGCAATATTCACCATCAATTTGAAAATGAACCGGATAATCTGTTCTTATTTCTGCTTTGTCTGTCGAAATAATTACAATATCCTCAGAATCAATTGGCATATTTCCGGTAATAATTTTTCCAATTAGTAACAAATCCAGACTTTTTAAAATCACCAATTCAAATTTTCCGTCGTTCATTGCGCCATTTGGATTAATGATTACGCCGGTTCCGTATTTCTGCGAATTAGCAATAACAATCATTCTTGCCACATGATCAACGGTTTTATTGTTTGCCGATATTGTTGCCACAAAAGGTTCATCAGATTCTGTTAATGTTGTAAAGGCCTGCAAAGCATAACCCCAAAAGCCCCTTACATCGCTTTGCTCGTAATTTTTGACTAAGCTGGCATTCAACCCAAGATCACTTAAATGGATACTTTTTTTTCCGTTTATACAAATCATATCCATTTCGATATAATGATGCTGAAACGCAATTTTAAGATTTTCTTCGATTCCAACAGGCAGATTTAAATCGACCGAAAGTCCGTTTGCAGATCCGGCTGGCAAAATCCCGATAATGACATCGTGTTCTTCCATAGCTTCGGCAACCATTTTTATGGTTCCGTCGCCGCCTGCCACTATAATTCGTTCTGGCTGATATTGATTATAAAGTGCTTGTATTTCTTTCAGGTCATTTTTGCCGGTAGTTTCATAAACTTCTAAATCAAAATGATTTGCAGCTGCAAACTCCTGAACAGCCTCAATTAAGCTTGATTTATCAAGATCTCCCGAAATAGGGTTTACAACAAATATGATACTCTTTTTCAAAATTTTATTTTTAAAACCAATTAAAATAATTAATTTACAGTGTTATATAAATATACGGAATTAATGAAACCAATTTTACAATTATATCGAGGCTATGCCAATGAAGAAGAATTAATTGTAATGGGACATGTCTTTAAGAGAACGTATGATTATGATTTTCAGAAGAAAAATTTAAAAAATGCACGTTCGGTTGTCAACCAATTCAGAATAAAAACGATTGAAAATTTTGATGTTTACCTAAAATTCCACAAACAGGAAATACATACCAAAACGCTTGACGATGGTTATTTTACATTCTGTATTCCGCTTGAAAAAGAAACTCATTTTGGATGGATCGAATACGAAGTCAGCATCAAATATAGCGGTAAAACTATTGTTTCAAAAGGAAGTTTTATACGTCCGCATAAAGGAAATTTAGGAATCATTTCTGATATCGACGATACTTTTTTAGTTTCGCATACGCAGAATATCTTCAAAAAAATGTACATCTTACTTTTCAAAAATGTAAATGATCGAAAGGTTTTTAAAGATGTTGTTCCGCATTATCAGGCATTAAGTTCGGCCGGACGACACAATAAAGAAGAAGAAAATGCTTTTTTTTATGTTTCGAGCAGCGAGTGGAATTTGTACCGATTTATTATAGAATTTACTAAAATTCATAATCTGCCGCGCGCTGTTGTTTTATTGAAAGATATTAGACGAGGAATTACTGATTTCTTCATGAGCGGACGCGGAAATCACGATCATAAATTTGAAAAAATAAAGCATGTTTTGGAGTTTTATCCTAATCTTAAATATGTTTTATTGGGAGATGATTCTCAGCATGATCCGGTTTTATACGAACGAATCTGCAAAATATTTCCAGTTACTGTAATAGCCGTTTACATTCGACAAACCGGCAAAAGCAAAAAAAAGGAAGTCAAAAAAATCATGAAAAATTTAGAATCGCTTGATGTTTCTGTTTGTTATTTTAAAGAAAGCAGTGAGGCAATTGCGCATTCTAGATCTATTGGGATTATTAAATAGTTTTTTTGTTTCAAGTTTCAGGTTTCAAGTTTCAGGTTTGAACTGAATGAATATTTAACCGCAAAGCACGCTAAGATTTTTTGATCTGCGAGGTTTCATAAAACGCAAAGTTCGCAAAGCTATTAGTTGATAAAGCTTTGCGAACTTTGTACATTATAAATCCAGACTATAAAAAATCTTAGCGTGCTTTGCGGTTAAATTTACTCGTCAAAATTGCAACTTGAAACAATCTTAACTAAACATTAAAATTATCAATCTCTTCCTGAACAACTTCCCAGTCTATAAGTAATTGTTCTAAATCTTTTTTCTTTTTGTTGTATGCCGTAAAAAACGAAGCGTCTTCGATGTGTTTGTCGTAATTAGAAGCAAGCATTTTATCATCGTGCTGAATGTCTTTTTCTAATTGCTGAATTTGACTTTCAATTTTACTTAATCGGTTTTGAAGTGCTTTTCCTTTTTTCTGATCTTCGTATGATGCTTTGTTTGTTTCTTTTGGAGCAGCCGCTTTTGCAACATCTTTTTTCTCCACTTCACGCATGTTTTCAAGATTGCGCTGTTCTAAGAAATAATTGATATCGCCTAAATATTCTTTGATTTTTTGATCTTTAAATTCGTAAACAATATTTGACATTCCCTGAAGAAAATCCCTGTCGTGAGAAACCAATAATAAAGTTCCGCCAAATTTTTGAAGTGCTGCTTTCAAAACATTCTTAGATTTTATATCTAAGTGATTCGTAGGCTCATCCATCAGCAATACGTTAATTGGCTGTAATAATAACTTACAAAGTGCCAAACGGTTACGCTCGCCTCCAGAAAGTACTTTTACTTTTTTCTCGACATCATCGCCGCGGAATAAAAACGATCCCAGCATATCACGAACTTTAGATCGGTTTGTGTCTGTTGCAGCATCTTCCATAGTTTGAAGCAAAGTGATTTCGCCATCAAGATATTCTGCCTGATTCTGAGCAAAATAACCTAATTGTACGTTATGTCCTAATTTAATAGTTCCGTCGTATTCAAATTCGTTTACGATGGCTTTTATAAATGTCGATTTTCCTTGTCCATTTTGACCAACAAAAGCAATTTTACTTCCGCGTTCTACTAATAAATCAATCTCTTTTAAAATAACTTTGTCGCCGTATGCTTTTGTAACATTCTCAGCTTCAACGACTACCTTTCCAGGTTCTTTTGATACCGGAAACGAAATATTCATTACAGAATTATCGTCTTCATCAACTTCAATTCTTTCTACTTTATCTAACTTTTTAATCAGCGATTGTGCCATCGAAGCTTTTGATGCTTTGGCACGGAATTTCTCGATTAGTTTTTCTGTTTCTTCTATTTTTTTCGCCTGATTTTTTTGCGTTGCCAATTGCTTCTCACGAATTTCATGACGTAATTCTAAATATTGAGAATAAGGTTTATTGAAATCGTATGCTTTTCCTAAAGATATTTCGATTGTACGGTTTGTAACATTATCTAAGAACATTTTATCGTGCGATACAATTACAACAACTCCGGGATAATTTCGAAGAAAACTTTCTAACCAAATGATACTTTCGATATCTAAGTGGTTCGTTGGCTCATCCAGAAGCAATACATCATTGGATTGTAATAATAATTTAGCCAATTCGATACGCATTCTCCAACCTCCTGAAAATGTTTCGGTTTGGTTATTGAAAACTTCTCTTTTGAAACCTAATCCTAAAAGAATTTTCTCTGTATCTCCAACATAATTATAACCTCCAAGAAGATCAAAACGATGTGTATAATCAGATAAATCTTCAATAATCTGGCCGTATTCTTCACTTTCATAATCGGTTCTGGTAACCAATTGATGATTGATTTCTTCTAATTTTTTTTCTACAATCTTAATTTCGGTAAAAGCTTCATAAGCTTCTTCTAATACGGTTCTTCCACGTTCAAAATCAATATCCTGACGTAAAAATCCCATTTTGATATCTTTCTCCTGAGAGATAACTCCTGAATCTGGAGCAAAATCTCTTGCTAACATTTTAAGCATTGTCGATTTACCCGCTCCGTTTTTACCAACAAGACCTACACGGTCGCCGGCGCCTAAACGAAAAGTAACTTCTTCAAATAAATATGTTCCTCCAAAAGAAACCGAAAGATTATGTATATTAAGCATTAAATTGTTGTTTAAAGTTTAAAGTTTCATGTTTTGATACCTTAAACAGAGAATGAAAATTGTAAATTTGCGTTACCTAGATAAATGGTAATGTAAATTTTTTGCAAATGTTAAAAAAAGGATCCAAACTAAATAGTATTTTAACAGGAAGTTGTCCAAAATGCCAAAAAGAGAGCATGTATTCAGACAAAAATCCGCTTCACTTGACTAAAGTTCTAAAAATGAACGACAATTGCAGTCATTGCGGTTTAAAATATCAAATTGAACCTTCGTTTTTTTATGGTGCAATGTATGTGAGTTACGGATTAAATGTTGCGGTGGGAATTGCTGCCTTTATCGTTTCATTTGTATTTTTTGGAGCAAGCATAGGAGAATCTTTTATAGCAATAGTTATTTCCCTTATTGTATTGTTTCCGTTTGTTTTGCGACTTTCCCGAAATTTATATATTAATATGTTTATTTCATACGATCCTAAGGCCGGTCAGGAATAAGAGATTTTAAATATCTTTTATGGAATCGCTTGATATCAGCTTCGCGGTCTATACAAGCTCCGTTTTCAATATGTTCATATAATGTTTGTGCCATTGCCGGACCAAGCATTACACCACGTGTTCCTAATCCGTTAAGAACATGAATTGATTTATATATTTCATGGGTACCCACCAGAGGTCTTCTGTCTGCAACTGTAGGGCGAACACCTCCAAAATGTTTGATAATTTCAAAATCACAGGTTATAATCTCTTTTATACGATCTAAAAGTTCTTGCTTTCCTTCTTCTGTAGGAGTATCTGTTTTGTCATGCCAATTGTAAGTTGCACCTACTTTAAACAAATCATCTCCAAGTGGTAAAATAAAAACACTCGTATTTACAATTACATCCAAATTTAAATTTGGTGCTTTTATGATAAACAATTCTCCTTTTGTACCGTCTAAAGGCAGATAATTAAAAAATGGATTTTTAAGAAGCCCAAATCCTTCTGCAAAAATGATATGCTTGGCCTGAATATTTTTGTATTGAATTCCCGATTCTAAAAATTCAATATAACTACAATTAAAAGATTCTTCAAGAAATAAGTTATTAGCAATTAAATATTCTTTGTAAGTATCTACCAATAAAGCTGTATTAACATAACCTGTATGCAAAACTTCTCCATAATCGTATGGTGAATCGATACTTTTGTATTTTCTTGTAATTAATTTGGTAGATAAAAAAGGAGCTAAGTTTATTTTATCTGAAGCTGCAAACCAGTTGTTTTGCTCTTCAATAGAGAAAAACTTTCTTAAAACGGGCATTTTAAAATTAAATTTTTCCTTCAGTTTATCTTCGATTTGATTATAGAAATCATTCATCAAACCAAGTTGTTCCTGAGCATTCCAAACTTCACTAAAACGCTTTAGGATAACCGGATTGTATAAACCACCAGCAACTCGGGATGAGTTTTGAGATTTATTATCGAGAACTAATATGGTTTTATTGTTTTTAAGGGCAACTTCTGCAAAGGAAATACCAGCCAACCCAGATCCGACGATTAAATAATCAAGCATTGTGAATGTATAGATAAAATAAAAAAACTCTTACTGCAAAGGTAGTAAGAGTTTTTCTTATAATTGGTTTAGATCTTTAGTAGTTCCACATATCTTCTTCGAAGTTACGGATCTTCTCTTTTACTCTTTCTGATTCTAACAGCTGATTTTGTGCATTATCTTTCATGTAATCTTTAATCTCACGATCTCCGTACATATTCTCTTCTTTGTAAATAATTGCGTTAAAACGTCTTGAATTGAGTATTTGGTCAAAAGAAATTGGAAGTGCCGAATTACTGTCGTTAAAAGCTTTTGCTTCATGAAGTACTGTTCGTGCATTTGGGAAGAAAACCCAGAATAGTTCAATATAGTCTTTTTCGTCACTATTCATTGTATAAACGTCTGGTGTTACTGGGCAAATTCCAAGTAAACGATATTTCAATTCACTTTGACGTTTATCAAAGTACCAATATCCTTTTAATTTGTATTGTGAAACATCCGCAGCTGTAAGATCTTGTTTTAAAATATATTCAGCAGGAACTGTTCTTGTTGGACCTATAGTTTGATCAACATAATTTACCACTTTCTTTTTACCAGTACCCGTTACTACTTTTTTCTTTACAACACGTGTTTTAAAATCATCAGGATATTGATTTATAAGTTCACGGCCAGCATCTGTAGTATCAACACGAGTTAATGAACCTTCTATGTCTTTCATAGATTTTTTGGTATTGAAATAACTATCTGTATAAACTTCAGTTATTTTTCCTTGTCTAATTCCTTTAGTCAAAACATCATAAAGTGAACGTCTGTCAGAACCAATATTGACCGTATCTACAGGAAAATATAAAGGAAAGTTGATTTTTTCATTTAAATCTATAATCTCCCAAGTAGTTTTTGCCATCAAAACATCACGATCATCAACATAGCCATAAGCTAAAGGCTTATCATTATCTGAAATAAGCTGTGCAGCTGTTTTAAGCCCAATTTGGTCAGCTGTTTTAGCATTCAGTAAATTAGATTGAGCATTAGAAATAATACCGCCAGCGATAAAAACAATAACCATTAAAAAACTTTTCACTTTCATCATAATATTTTTTATAATAAACCTAAACGCAGTTTGATGAGTAATATTGTTATTTTTCTTACAATTATATCAATTTGTAGAAATTATAATTACAAATTTAAAAATTTAATTTCAATTAACGATTAGCTAACATACAATAAATAGTTCACAAAACACTATAAATCTGAGTATTACAAAATAAAATCATGCCTTTTGCAATATCTTTCCCTAGTATTTTATTTTTTTTTAAAATCTAAAAATTAATACAATCTTATATAATGTAGTATTAAAAAGTGTTGAGATCTGATCAAAAAAAAACTCTTACTACGTTTGTAGTAAGAGTTTTTCTTATAATTTAATTTTAGAACTTAGTAGTTCCACATATCTTGTTCAAAGTTACGAATCTTCTCTTTTACTCTTTCAGATTCTAATAACTGATTTTGAGCGTTATCTTTCATGTATTCTTTGATCTCACGATCTTGGTACAAGTTTTCTTCTTTATAGACAATCGCATTAAAACGTCTTGAATTTAAAATCTGATCGAATGAAATTGGAAGTGCAGAATTGCTATCATTGAAAGCTTTTGCATCATGAAGCACCGCTCTCGCATTTGGGAAGAAAACCCAAAATAATTCGATATAATCCTTTTCGTCACTATTCATTGTGTAAACGTCTGGAGTTACAGGGCAAATTCCAAGTAAACGATATTTTAATTCACTTTGACGTTTATCAAAATACCAGTATCCTTTAATTTTATACTGAGTAACATCTGCAGCAGTAAGATCTTGCTTTAAGATATATTCAGCAGGAACTGTTCTTGTTGGCCCAACTGTTTCATCTACATAAGTAACAACTTTCTTTTTACCAGTACCAGTAACTACTTTTTTCTTAACAACACGTGCTTTATAGTCATCTGGATATTGGTTGATAAGTTCTCTACCTGCATCTGTTGTGTCAATACGAGATAAAGCACCTTCGATGTCTTTCATAGATTTTTTAGTATTGAAATAACTATCAGAATAAACCTCAGTTATTTGGCCTTTTCTAACGGCTTTCGTCAAAACATCATATAATGAACGTCTATCAGAACCAATATTAGCAGTATCTACTGGAAAATACATAGGGAAATTGATCTTTTCATTTAAGTCAATAATCTCCCAAGTTGTTTTACCCATCAAGATATCTCTATCATCTACATAACCGTAAGCTAAAGGCTTATCATTATCAGAGATAAGTTGCGCAGGAGTTTTAAGCCCAATTTGGGCAGGCGTTTTTGCATTAAGCAAATTTGATTGCGCATTAGAAGCAAAACCTCCAGCGATTAGAACAATAGCTATTAAAAAATTTCTTACTTTCATCGTGGTATTATTATAAGATATTGACTGAAGATTTCAGTACTTAATTATTGTATTTCATAAATTACCGGAGCAGTTCTTGGTAATAAATAACTACCAGCTCCAACAAGTTTAGTTTTAATTTCAGAAATAGTAACTTGATCTCCTTTACCTGCTCTTGAAAGTACTTGCTTACATTGTGCATTTAATCTATTACCAGTAACAACAACTGTAGGCTGTCCGGCAATTTTCATGTTAAATCCAACAACATCTAAACCAACTTCAAAATCAAAATCAAGTAATTTAGCACCAATAGTAGCAATTTCTAAGTTAGATCTAGGACCTTTAACAACTCCCATCTCACCTCTAATTGTTCCTGTTGGTCCAGGAATACCTTTAATTCTGAATGATTTCTTATCAGTAACTTTATCTCCGTTTGGTAATGTTCCTGTTACAGAAATTGTAGCTTCTGTTCCTGAACCTGGGCTCATGTTATATTTACCTGGTTTACCAGCTGAAGATAATCCTGGAGCGCTAGCAGAAATTTTGTTAGCATCAACTCCTGCAAATGATACAGAGATTGGGTTAACAACTCCTCTATACACTACATTCATTTTATCAGCAGAAATCGTAGCTGAGTTTGGTCTTGGAACTACAACGTAAGTTCCTTTAAATTTCAATGGAATATTTTTACCGTCTTCTAAGAAAGTAAATTGACCATTAATGTTTTGTTCACCTACACCACCTGCAGTTAAAGAGATAACAGCTTGTCCGTTAACAATTTGTCCAGGACCTTGGAATGAAGTTGGTTTTGTATTTTCGTCATAACGACCTAAAACTACTTTACCTGTAACTTTTTCTCCTTGGAAATAAGCATTTTTATCTAAAACAACGATTGCTTGGTAGTTGCTATAAGAAGCAGCAGCAACTGCAGCTTTTCCTAAAGCACTGTTGTAAACATCAGTTTCTGCTTTTTTAACATCATTTTGCCAAGCTGAAAGTTTAGCAGCAGATGCGATTGCAGGAAAACCTTTAAAGTGGTAAGCTAAGTATTTTTCTTTTATACCTTCTTTGTTTTTTACTTCAGAAACATCAAATTTCTTATCAACTTCTGCAATAATGTTAGCATACTTTTTATCTGTTCCTAAAGCAGCTTTTAAGTCTGCTTTGTATTTTTCGATTTTAGCGATGATTTCGTTACCTTTTTTAGTGTAACCGTCTCCTGTAAACCAGTCATCGATGTTATCACCTCTATCCATAGCTTCGTATGGTAGTTTTCCAGTTTCTTTTTCAACCTCAAATCCTTTGATAGACTGAGCTTTTAAAGTACCGATATAATCGTAAAATTCTTTTGAGATTCCTTCAACTTTGTGAGCAGTTTCTGCTGCAGTAATGAACTCTCCTTTTGCCTCAGCAGCCTTTTGATCTAAAGATTGTAATAAGCCTTCGTTTGTTGTAACTGAAGTAGTATTTGCAGCTTCAAATTTTTCATTCATCAAACCAAAAGCAGAAATTACTTCTTTTGATACGTTCATTGCTAACATCGCGATGAAAACCAGATACATCAGGTTAATCATCTTCTGTCTAGGGGTTAATTTTCCTCCTGCCATTTTTTTCTAATTAGTTCTTATTAATAATTTTAATATAATAGTTAAAAACTAATTATCCTTTGTTACTCATTGCAGAAAGCATACCACCATAAACACTATTTAAAGAAGCAATGTTTGCAGTCATAGACGCCATTTGCTCTTTTAATTTAGATGCGTTATCAGCGATTTCTTTATTAGCTTCAGCATTTCTTGCTGCACTTTCTAATTGTACTTTGTATAAACTGTTTAATGATTCCATTTGAGCAGCAGCAACAGATAATTCTTCAGAATATTTCTTTTGTCCTGCAATAGAGTCAACTGTTGGAGAGATTGCTTTAGCAGCCCCTTCGAAGTTTTTGATGCTGTTTCCTAAGCTTGCCATTAACTCACCGTCAACTTTAGCTTCTTTTAACATTGCATCTAATTTTTGAGATAATAATCCTTGGGCATCAGTAGTTTCTGGTTTATCCGCTTTTTTTCTAGCTTGTCCGTTAGCTAATTCTGGGTAAACAAGAGTCCAATCTAACTCGTCTTCAACTGGTTCAAAAGCAGATAACGCGAAGATTAACGCCTCAGTTAATAAACCAACTGAAAGCATAACTGTTCCTGTTAATGGTCCAATTTCAAAGTGAGTAATTTTGAATAATGCTCCAACGATTACTACTGCCGCTCCCATACCATAAGCGAAATTCATTGCTTTTTTACTTAATAATGCCATAATAATTTTTTTTTAGGTTTTAATTTTAAAATAGATTCGATTTGGTTATTGTATTGATTGAATTATAAATTACTATTTCTTTTTACCAGTTCCGTTTCCAGTTACTTGAGTTCCCATGTAATCTTGTACAGTTCTGAAACCGATATAACTTCTTGCAGAATCAGCATATTCGTGATCACGAGTACTTACTTGTAGGAAGTAAGCAACGTCTTTCCAAGATCCTCCACGAACCACTTTTCTTTGGTTCTTTCCGTCAATTACGTTAGGGTTCATTGTAGAAACATACTCGTATGCGTTTGGATTGTAAGCTGAATCTGTCCACTCTGAAACGTTTCCTGCCATGTTATATAATCCGTATCCGTTTTGTTCGTAAGATTTCGCTTCAACAGTATATAAAGCTTCATCGGCAGCATAATCTCCTCTGTTAGGCTTAAAGTTTGCCATGAAACATCCTCTGTCACTCTTAGTGTAAGGACCTCCCCAAGGATAAGTACCAGACTCCAGACCACCTCTTGCAGCATACTCCCATTCTGCTTCTGTTGGAAGTCTGAATGCGTTAACTAGGTCACGTCCTTTTTTCTTAGATTTAATGTAGCTGTTTTTGTTTAAAGTTCTCCAAGCACAGAATGCTTTAGCTTGTTTCCAAGTTACACCCACTACTGGATAATCTCCATAAGCTTTATGCCAGAAATAATCATTGTGCATTGGCTCATTATATGAATATGCGAAATCTTTAATCCAAACCGTAGTATCAGGGTATACACTAACTTGTTCAGTTTTAACGAAGTCTTTTCTTTTTCCAACTTTAGCTTTTGCAGCAGCCTGAATGTCCATCCAAGAATAACGGAATTTCAATTTATTTACATCAATTGTTCTTAAACCATTGTATGATTCTTCAATTGGTAAATACATAGAATCCATTACTTCAGCATAATACTCATCTGGATAAGCTTTAGTATCTCTAATTAACTTAACTTTTTTGTTTAATTTTCTACCAGCATACGGATCATCTTTTGTTCCTACACTATAGTAGTTATCATACATATATTTATCGTAAGCTGTCATTTTATCCGGCTCAGAATCATTAAATGCATAATCAGCGATACTTCCTCCTTTAGCACCTTTACCACCAGTACTTTTTTGACCAGTTTCATCAGCCAAAATAGCAAGACGTACTCTCATTGTAGAATCTTTTACCCATTCTACGAATTGACGGTACTCACTGTTAGTAATCTCAGTTTCGTCCATATAAAATGATCTAACCGTTACTGTTTTAGTTGGAGCATCTTCTACGTTAGCTAAATCAGCATCTGATTTACCCATGATAAAAGATCCACCAGGAACTAATGTCATTCCATAAGGCTTCTCGGGATGCCATTTCCCTCCTGTAACACCAACTAATTCACCTTTGTCACCTGACTTACCACAGCCGATTACTAGTGTTAACATTGCTGCAAATGCAATAAACTTCTTCATATAAATTTGGGATTATCTATTCATTATTAAAAGTCCGTAAACGTATTTATTATTTATCTAAAAAACAATACTACTTGCGAAATTTATTTTACCGTTCAAAAATAATGTTAAATAAAATAAAAAAAAAATATTTCATCGACAAACTGATTAAAAAAATCGACGTAAAACGTTAAATTTTATAATATATAAACCTTATCTTACTAAATTTTTTAACTATATTTTGAAAAACTTGAAAAAATTAAGATTTTCATTAAAATTTTCTTCTACAAAGCATTTTTTCGCTGTGCTTTCCACCATCTTTCTGGCAATTCCTGATTACAAGCGCTCAAATATTCTTCATAAGAACACGGTAATAACGTATTTCTTTTTAGTTTATTGCTGCCGTTTGTTTCAAATGGAATCTCGATCCACCAACGCTCTGTTTTATCACTTTTATAAAATACCAGCTCCTCTTCTTCTAAAGGAACAATATATTTTAAATAATTTGTTCTGCTTCCAAATGGGTATTCTTTTGAACGATAATGATATCCTTCTATAAAATACCAAACAATCTGAGCAATAATAGGCGCTTCTGCAGCTGTGCTATTATGATTAAATACTCCAAAAGAAGATACTTTATCACTAATTCCCGCATATCGTGCCAAAGAACAAATTTCTTTTCCGTTGAAACCATTTGGTTCAAATGAAATTGTATTTCCTGAAGCTGAAGACTTTACCGAATTCAAATCGATACTAACTAAATCAGCATCTCTAAAAACAGGTTCTGCCAGTGCTATTTTGTTTGAGATTTCACCTAAACGGTAAGCATCAAAAAACAATTTTTCAATTAAATCAATTTCTTCCTGCGAATTATAGTACGTTTGGTATCCTATATTACAGTAATTGAAAAGATTATTAGGCTCATCAATTATGATTTTTGTTAAATATGAATTAGCCGAAACGGTTTCATCTTCTTTGCCAAAATCAAATCTGTTATCTACAGCAACCATATTTACCATTTGCTCTAAATCATCATATGCGCGATATAAAGCGTATGTTAAATCCTGCGAACCTCCTAGAACTATAGGAATGACTTTATTTTTAATTAATGCAGAAGTTACCTTTTTAACTGCAAAATAAGTATCCTCTACAGAATCTCCAGCAAGGATATCTCCTAAATCAGCAATTGAAGCATCCCAATTTCCAGGGAACATCCCATAAAGCTTTTTACGAACTGTAGTAAGATTAACTTCATTAACCATGTTAATATTGCGTCGGTCTTCTAAAACTCCAACAATTGCAATGTTAATTTTACTAATATCCGGAAATTGATCCTGAGTATGCAAAACAATTTTACTTCCCAGTTCTTGTGAAGACAATGAACTAATGAATTTTAAAATTCCATCATTTAAAGGCTCTAGAAAATCAAATTCCATTCTTTATTTCTTTTTTGCTGCTGTTTTTTTTGCTGGTGCTTTTTTTGCTGCTGTTGTTTTCTTGGCAGCGGTTTTTTTAGCCGGTGCTTTTTTCTCGATCATTTCCTGAACTTCGGCCAATGTTAACTTTGTTGCATCAACATCTTTGCTTAGCTCAATTTTGATTTTACCTTTTGTAATAACCGAGCGTCCCCAGCGCGCTTTTTCAACCAAAATTCCTTCGTCTTCCCAATTGTGAAGAACTTTATCTATGTTTTTTTGTAATTTATCTTCAATTAATTCCTCAACATCAGCCTGAGATAAATTATCAAAATTGTATTTTTTACTAACATTTACAAAAAGACCATTCCATTTAATGAAAGGACCAAAACGTCCCACACCTTTTTGAACAGCTTCTCCTTTATAAACCGCAATTGGAGCATCTGCAAGAGCTTTTTCATCAATTAATTCCTGAGCTCTTTCTTTGGTAACACTCAAAGGATCTTCTCCTCTAGGTAATGAAATAAACACACTTCCATGACGAACATAAGGACCGTAACGACCGTTGCTAACTTCTACTTCTTCTCCTTTATAATCTCCTAAAGTTTTAGGAAGCAAGAATAAATTCAAAGCTTCTTCAAGCGTAATATTTCCAATATTTTGATCCGCCATTAAGCTGGCAAACTTTTTATCTTCATCGTCTGCTTCTCCAATTTGAGCCATTGGTCCAAATTTTCCTAAACGAACAGAAACCTGTCTTCCGTCAGCATCTTTACCCAAAATTCTTTCACCACTTTCACGTTCAGCATTTGCCTCAACTTCTTTTACATTTGGGTGAAATTTATTGTAAAAATCCTGCATCATGATTGCCCAGTCAATATTTCCTTCGGCAATTTCATCAAAATCCTGTTCTACTTTTGCAGTAAAATTATAATCTAAAATATTTCCGAAATTCTTAACTAAGAAATCTGTTACGATAGTTCCAATATCTGTTGGAACTAATTTTCCTTTATCAGAACCTGTATTTTCTTTTAAAACCTTCTCTCCTACTTTACTGTTTTGCAAAGTAAGCTGTGTATATTTACGTTCCTGACCTTCAAGTGTACCTTTTTCAACATAATTTCTGTTGATAATTGTAGAGATTGTTGGTGCATAAGTAGACGGACGTCCAATTCCAAGTTCCTCTAGTTTTTTAACCAAAGATGCCTCAGTATATCTTGAAGGCGGTCTTGAATATCGTTCTGTAGCTGTAATATAATTGTTAGCTAGTTTTTCATTTACTTTTAATGCAGGAAGCATTCCTTCTTGTTCTTCTTCGTCATCATCGTGACCTTCTAAGTAAACTTTTAAGAAACCTTCAAAAAGTAAAACTTCTCCCGAAGCTGCAAAAATTTCGCTGTGATTATCAGCTTCAATTTTCACGTTTGTTCTTTCTAATTGTGCATCGCTCATTTGCGAAGCCAATGTTCTTTTCCAGATCAAATCATACAAACGAGCCTGATCACGATCAATATTTACAGTATGACGAGACATATCAGTCGGACGAATTGCTTCGTGCGCTTCTTGTGCTCCTTTACTTTTTGTTGCAAAAGTTCTCGGTTTTGAAAACTCTTTTCCGTATGATTTTATGATTTCAGCTTCAGCCGCACCCATTGCATCTTTTGAAAGATTCACCGAGTCAGTTCTCATATAAGTAATAAGTCCCGCTTCGTACAAACGCTGTGCTAACTGCATTGTGATTCCAACTGGCAAATACAATTTTCTTGCTGCTTCCTGTTGAAGCGTAGAAGTTGTAAAAGGTGCTGTTGGTGATTTTTTGGTAGGTTTAGTTTCTAAATCAGCTACCGTATATTTTGAACCGATGTTTTGATTTAAGAAATCTTCGGCTTCTTTTTTAGTATTAAAATTTTTTGGAAGTTTTGCTTTAAAAGCTTTTCCTGCTTCGTTTACAAATTCGGCAACAATTGAATAGGTTGCAACAGCATTGAAACTTTGAATTTCGCGTTCTCTCTCCACAATCAAACGTACAGAAACAGACTGTACACGACCTGCAGAAAGTCCGCCTTTGATTTTTCTCCACAAAACCGGAGACAATTCGTAACCTACTAAACGATCCAGAACACGACGTGCCTGTTGTGCGTTTACTAAATTATAATCAATTTCTCTTGGGTTTTCGATTGCTTTAAGAATCGCAGATTTGGTGATTTCATGAAAAACAATTCGCTTTGTTTTTTTTGTATCCAGTTTCAGTTCTTCCGCCAAGTGCCATGAAATAGCTTCTCCTTCGCGGTCCTCATCACTTGCTAACCAAACCATTTCGGCATTTTTAGATAGTGTCTTAAGTTTACTTACCAAGGCTTTTTTATCCGGAGAAACTTCATATTTAGGTTTAAAACCATTCTCTACATCTACCCCTATTTCCTTTGATGGTAAGTCGGCTATGTGACCATAACTTGACTCCACCTGAAAATCGCTCCCAAGAAATTTCTCGATCGTTTTCGCCTTTGCAGGTGATTCCACTATTACTAAATTCTTTGCCATTGCTCTTATTTTCTGCAACAAAAGTATTTATTTTTTTTAAATATTAACCTCGCGATTGAATTTTTGAGGTATTTTGATATTATGAAACTTAAAATTGCAGATTTATCTGTAATATTCTGTAATATATATATAGGTATAACTTTTATAGGATTATGACCGTCAAATTCTTTTATTTTAGATTGCTGGTTTTAGATTTTAGCTTTCTCATGAATCTTAATTCATTTCTATTAATATAAAATCTAAGTGCTAAAACTAAAAATTTAACCGCAAAGTTCACAAAGGTTTACGCAAAGTTCGCAAAGATTTAATGTAAGCTGAAGATTCAGTGCTATTTAAATATTTTAGATTTTAGAATGTAGATTTTAGATTCCCAAAAATTTCATAAAAGCACAAATAATCTACAATCTACAATCTAAAATCTAAAATTTCTCCTCTGCCATCTTGTCATATTGACTGTATTTACCCTATCTTTGCACTTTGAATTTTTACAATGGAAAAGATTATTGAAGAAAGCAAACAGGGCGAAAGTCTTGTTTTGGAGAATAAACCTGAGAATACTAAAAAACTATTTATAGAAAGTTACGGCTGTGCGATGAATTTTTCGGACAGTGAAGTCGTGGCTTCCATTTTGTCTGACGGTGGCTACAACACTACTTCGGTTCTAGAAGAAGCCGATTTGGTTTTGGTGAACACTTGTTCTATTCGTGACAAAGCCGAACAGACTATTCGTAAACGTTTAGAGAAATACAACGCCGTTAAACGAACAAATCCAAAAATGAAAGTAGGCGTTTTAGGCTGTATGGCGGAGCGTTTGAAAAGTCAGTTTTTGGAAGAAGAGAAAATAGTTGATCTTGTTGTTGGTCCTGATGCTTACAAAGATCTTCCGAATTTATTAGCAGAAGTTGAAGAAGGCCGCGACGCTATCAATGTAATTTTATCCAAAGAAGAAACTTACGGAGATATTTCGCCCGTTCGTTTAATGAGTAACGGAATTACTGCTTTGGTTTCTATTACTCGTGGCTGCGATAATATGTGTACGTTTTGCGTTGTGCCTTTTACACGTGGACGTGAGCGTAGTCGTGAACCTCAAAGTATTATGACCGAAATTCAGGATTTATGGAATAAAGGTTTTAAAGAAATTACACTTTTAGGTCAAAATGTGGACAGTTACCTTTGGTACGGCGGCGGTTTGAAAAAGGATTTCGTAAACGCTTCAGATATGCAAAAAGCGACTGCAGTTGATTTTGATCAATTACTTGAAATGGTTGCTGTTGGATTCCCTAAAATGCGTATCAGATTTTCGACTTCAAATCCGCAGGATATGCACGAAAGCATTCTGCATGTTATTGCAAAATATCCAAATATTTGTAAACACATTCACTTGCCGGTTCAATCTGGAAGTAACCGAATTTTAAAAGAAATGAATCGTCTTCACTCTCGTGAAGAATATATGGCTTTGATTGATAAAATCAGGGCGATTGTTCCAGATGCTTCGATTTCGCAGGATATGATTGCCGGTTTCCCAACTGAAACGGAGCAAGATCACCGAGATACGATGAGTTTAATGGAATATGTAAAATATAATTTTGGCTATATGTATTCGTATTCTGAACGCCCAGGAACTTTGGCAGGAAGAAAAATGAAAGATGATGTCGAGGAAGAAACGAAAGCCAGAAGACTTCAGGAAATTGTCGATTTACAGCAAAAACATGCTTGGTTTAGAAGTGAGGAATTTGTTGGAAAAACAGTTGAAGTTTTAGTAGAAAAAGTTTCTAAAAAATCAAAAGACGAATTTTCAGGAAGAAATTCTCAAAGTATTACAGTTGTGTTTCCTAAAGAGAATTATAAAATTGGAGATTTCGTAAACGTAAAGATCACAAGCTGTACTTCCGGAACTTTAAAAGGTGAAGCGGTTGGATTAAGCAGCATGAATTAATTTTTTTTTGCCACAGATTAAAAGGATTAAAATGATTTTTGTATTATTTTTCTTTCTTTAATTTGTAGCAAATAAATATTCATGCAACATTATAGAGAGAAAGACACTTATAAGATTATTGGAATTTGTATGGAAGTACACCGAAATCTTGGACCTGGTCTATTAGAAGTAGTTTACAAAGATGCTTTAGAATTAGAATTTAAAGAAAATAACATTCCTTTTGAAAGAGAAAAGGAATACTCAATTGAATACAAGGGTAAAATTTTGCCTCATAAATTTTATGCTGATTTCATTATTAATGAAGATATAGTATTAGAGGTAAAAGCAATAAAAGAATTTTCAAATGAACATATTGCTCAGATCTTGAATTACATAAAATTATCAGATTCAGAAGTAGGATTGCTTGTAAATTTTCAAACAAAATCTCTTCAATATAAAAGATATATTTTATAATTTAGAATAATCTGTGTTAATCACTTTAATCTGTGGCAAAATAAAATATAAGCCTAAGTTTTAAGGTTAAACGCTAAATGTGAAACCTGAAACAAACAAAAACTTGAAACAAAATATACATGGAAACAGTTCAAGCAATAAAACAACGATTTGAGATTATTGGTAATGATCCAAAATTAAATCGTGCCATAGAAAAAGCCATTCAGGTTGCTCCAACTGATATTTCGGTTATGGTAACTGGAGAAAGTGGTGTTGGTAAAGAAAATATTCCCAGAATTATACATTCGCTTTCACACAGAAAGCATGGTAAATATATTGCCGTAAACTGCGGAGCGATTCCGGAGGGAACTATTGACAGTGAACTTTTTGGACACGAAAAAGGAGCTTTTACAGGTGCTACAAGTACACGTGAAGGTTATTTTGAAGTAGCCGACGGCGGAACTATTTTTCTTGATGAAGTTGGTGAATTGCCATTAACAACTCAGGTGAGATTACTGCGTGTTCTTGAAAACGGTGAATTTATAAAAGTAGGTTCGTCACAGGTTCAAAAAACCAATGTTCGTATTGTAGCAGCAACAAACGTAAACTTGTTTAATGCAATCGAAAAAGGAAAATTTCGTGAGGATTTATACTATCGTTTAACTACGGTCGAAATTACATTACCTCCTTTGCGTGAGCGAAATGACGATATTCATTTATTGTTCAGAAAATTTGTAGCCGATTTTGCCCATAAATACAAAATGCCTCCGTTAAAATTAGATGATGATGCGGTAAACGTACTTCAAAAATTTAGATGGAACGGAAACATTCGTCAGCTTCGAAATGTAGCTGAACAGATTTCGGTTTTAGAAACCAATCGCGATATTTCGGCTTCGACTTTATCCTCTTATCTTCCGTCAGAAGGAAGCAATTTACCATCTGTAATAAACGACACTAAGAAAGACAGCGATTTTAGTACTGAAAGAGACATTCTGTACAAAGTGCTTTTTGATATGAGAAGCGACTTAAACGATCTGAAAAAGCTGACTTTGGAATTGATGAAAAATGGCACTTCAAAAATGCAGGATATTAATCCGAATTTGATTCAGAAGATATACGGATCGCAGGAAAATGACAGCGAAATTGATTTTGAAGAAGAACCAAGAACAGCGGTTATGACGCCAAACACCCGCGAAGAAAACTATCAGCAGATTCCCGATGATAATTATTTATTTGCCGAAACTATTGAGGAAGAAGAAATTCTGCGTTTAGAACAAAAAGAAATCGAAATGATCAAAAAATCATTAGAAAAAAACAAAGGAAAACGAAAAGCGGCTGCAGATGAATTAGGAATTTCTGAAAGAACTTTGTACAGAAAAATTAAACAATTCGACTTGTAATTTCCTGTAAAGAAGTTAAAACTCAAAAATGTTTTAAACGAATTGAATATCTTTGACCCAAACGTTAGCAAACTGGCGGAGTAATCTTATAAAATAAAATGAAACACTTAAAATATCTTCTAATTCTTTTAATTGCGACAACTTTTAGCGGTTGTGGATTTTACAATTTTACTGGTTCAACAGGGCAAATTGATGCTAAAACTTTTCAGGTTAACTTTTTCCATAATAATGCTGATTTGATTGAACCTGGAATTGATAGAGATTTTACACTGGCATTACAGGATTTAATCATGAATCAAACCAATTTAAACCTGGTTAGTAATGGCGGGGATTTAATATATGAAGGAGAAATCGTAGATTACAGAATTACTCCAATGACCGCAACAGCGGATCAGCAAGCGGCACAAAACCGTTTAACCATACGTATTAATGTAAGGTTTACCAATAAAAAGAAAGAAACTGACGATTTTGAGAAACCTTTCGAATTTTATTATGATTTCGAAGGAAGAGATCTTCCAACAGGATCTACTTTAAATACAGCCATTAAAACGATTTACGAAAGAATCACGCAGGATATCTTTAATGAATCATTGGCAAAATGGTAAAAATGTTTATTTGTTGAATCGGTTAATTGGTTAATCGATTTTAAAGCAATTAAACAGTTAAACAAATAAACGGTTAAACAAACAAAAACGATTAAACAATAAAAAATGAACGTTACTGATTATACATACTTAATGAACAAACCTGATGCTATTACAGAAAATCAGGCTGAAGCATTAGGAAGTGTTTTGAATGAATTTCCATATTTTCAAAGTGCCAGAGCACTTCGATTAAAAGGACTTTACAATCAAAACAGTTTTAAGTATAATTATGCATTAAAAGTAACGGCGGCACATACGGCAGATCGTTCGGTTTTGTTTGATTTTATAACTTCTGAAACTTTTACTTCTATTCAGAATGATTTTTACGATCAAAAACTAAGAGAACTTTTAGAAATAAAAGTATTTGACAGCGAAGTCGTTACTTTTGAACCGGTTGTAAAAATTCCGGGGGTTCGAATTGACCCAATTGAAGAATCTATTTTAAAATCGATTAAAGAGGCTACAACTGTTGTTTTTGAAGAACCTTCTAAAATTGTAGAAAAAACAGCTGAAGTGATTATTGAAGAATCACCTTCAGACCAAATAGAAGAAATTGAATCCAATACTTTTGAAGAACCTGTAAAAGTTCAGGAACAAACAATTGAACATCATATTGCAGAGCCATCAATTGTAATTCCAACAGAAGAAGAAATACTTAGCACTTTTAAAGAAGTAACAGCTGTTGAAGAAACAACTGAAAATTTAGCTGCAGAGAAGCCAATTGCTATTATTAATGAAGAAGAAATATTCAACTCTTTTAAAGAAGTAACTGAAGTTGAAGAAAAAACAATTGAACCAGAACTTATAGAAGAACCAATCGCTGCCTTTGAAGAAGAAAAATTAGAGAGTTCTTTTAATGAAGTAGAAATTGAAAACATAACTGTTGAAGCAATTGTTAATGAATCTGTTCTTACTCCAAGTGAAGAAGAAATATTAGATACTTTTAAAGAAGTAACCGAAACTGAGGAAGAAACAATTGAAGCGGAAACAGAAGAAACTATCGTAACTCCAAGCGAAGAAGAAATACTAAATACATTTAAAGAAGTACCAGAAATTGAAGAAAAAACAGCTGATGTTATTATCGAAAAACCTGTTACAAAAATAACTTTCTTTGATGAAGTAGTAGAAGACGATGAAATTGAGGAAGTACATGTTGATCCAATCAAGGAATCTATAATAGTTTCTATTAAAGAAGCATCGACCGTAACTTTTGAAGAACCAATAATTGCTGAAGAACCAAAAGCTGAAGCAGAACTGTTAGAATTTGAAATTCCTAAAATTGAAGTTTCTGAATCTGTAAAAGAAGCAGAGGAAAATTTAGAAATAGGCAAGCCAATAGATTTTGTACGTGAGAAACATTCTTTTCAGGAATGGCTGCAATTAGCTAAAGCAGAACCTATTGACAGAAGTTCAGATGCTCCAAAAGATGCAGAAACCGATGAAAAAAAAACAACTGAAACGACTGAAATAGTTTCTGTTGAGGAAGAAAAGAAAAAAAAGGCAGAAATAATTGACCGTTTTATTGAAACAAACCCAAAAATTTCTCCAATAAAACCAACAATGGCTACTCCTCCTATTTCTTTTAATATTAATGAAGAGGAGAATTCATACCTAATGACAGAGACTTTGGCCCGTGTTTATTTAGAACAAAAAAAATATACAAAGGCCATACAAGCATATGAAATATTAATTTTGAAATATCCAGAAAAAATTAGTTTCTTTGCAGACCGCATTTCGGATATAAAGATTTTACAACAAAATAACAATAACATTTAATACAATGAGCACATTTTCAATTTTCTTAGTTTTAATCACAATAGTTTGCTTTCTATTGATCGTAGTAATTATGGTACAAAACCCTAAAGGTGGAGGATTATCGTCAACTATCAGCGGAACTCAAATGTTAGGCGGTGTACAAAAAACAACTGACTTTTTAGATAAAAGTACTTGGACACTAGCTACTATTTTGATTGCTTTAATCTTACTTTCAAGCTTAAGCTTCACTGGAGCTTTAGGTGATACAGGATCTAAAATTATTGATAAAACAGAAGCGCCTGCATCTACACCTGCTGCGCCAGCTCAACAAACTCCTGCTCCGGCAGCACCTGCAGCAAAATAATAATTTTGATATAAATTAAAATGCCAGCCTGTCAAAGCTGGCATTTTTTTTAGGAAATAATGTCAGTTTACAGAGCATGGCATAATTTCTGAAAGTTTATTGAACATTAAAAAACGTATAACTTAATATAATATAAAATCATGGCTTTAAACATTAAACCGCTTTCAGACCGCGTACTTATTGAACCTGTTGCAGCTGAGACTAAAACTGCTTCAGGTATTTTTATTCCAGATACTGCCAAAGAAAAACCACAAAAAGGTACTGTAGTAGCAGTTGGAAACGGATCTAAAGATCATACTATGACTGTAAAAGTTGGTGATACAGTTTTGTACGGTAAATATGCCGGAACAGAATTGAAATTAGAAGGAACTGATTATTTGATCATGCGTGAGGATGATATTCTTGCAATAATTTAAAAATTGCTGTAAGCTATAAGCTGTAGGCTTTAAGCTCCAACAAAAAGCTTAAAGCATATTGCCTAAAGCTTAAAGCTAACAAAAAATGAGAGATTTTAAAAAATATGATATTTGGCAGCTAAGCCATTCTTTTACCTTAGAAATTTATAAAATAACTTCTATTTTTCCAAAAGAAGAACTTTATGGATTAACAAGTCAGATAAGAAGAGCTTCTTCATCAATTCCAACTAACATTAGCGAAGGATGCGGAAGAAACAGCGACAAAGAATTCAATCAATTTCTCAACATAGCTTTGGGTTCTGCAAATGAGACAGAATATCTTTTGATTTTAGCTAAAGACCTACAGTATTTCGACAATGAGATTGCTGAAAGCCAAATAGAAAAAATCAACAGCATAAAAAGCAAAATTTACAAACTAAAACAAGTATTAAGTCAGCAATAGGCTGTAAGCCGTAAGCAATAAGCTTATAAACAAAGCGTAAAGCCTACTGCCTAAAGCTTAAAGCAGTAAAAAAAAAATTAACTCAGCAGTAGAAAGCTTAAAGCCTACTGCCTAAAGCAAATAAAAAAAATGGCAAAAGATATAAAATTTGATATTGAAGCACGTGACGGATTAAAACGTGGTGTTGATGCATTAGCAAATGCTGTAAAAGTAACGCTTGGACCAAAAGGTCGTAACGTAATTATTGGAAAATCATTTGGTGGACCAACAGTTACTAAAGATGGTGTTTCGGTTGCAAAAGAAATCGAATTAAAAGACCCATTAGAAAACATGGGCGCGCAAATGGTTAAAGAAGTTGCTTCTAAAACCAATGATTTAGCAGGTGACGGAACTACGACTGCTACAGTTTTAGCTCAGGCTATCGTAAAAGAAGGTTTGAAAAACGTTGCTGCAGGTGCAAATCCAATGGACTTGAAACGTGGTATCGATAAAGCGGTTGAAGCTATTGTTGCTGACTTAGCAAAACAAGCTAAAGTTGTTGGAAGTGATTCTGACAAAATCAAACAAATTGCTTCTATCTCTGCAAACAATGACGAAGTTATTGGTGAGTTGATCGCTACTGCTTTCGCTAAAGTGGGTAAAGAAGGAGTTATTACTGTTGAAGAAGCTAAAGGAACTGATACTTTCGTTGACGTTGTTGAAGGAATGCAGTTTGACAGAGGATACCTTTCTCCTTACTTCGTAACAAACCCAGAGAAAATGGAAGTTGAATTAGACTCTCCATACATCTTATTATACGACAAAAAAGTATCTTCTTTAAAAGAATTACTTCCGGTTTTAGAGCCAGTTGCACAATCAGGAAAACCATTATTGATTATCGCTGAAGATGTTGACGGAGAAGCTTTATCTACTTTAGTAGTAAACAAATTAAGAGGTGCTCTTAAAATTGCTGCTGTAAAAGCTCCAGGTTTTGGAGACAGAAGAAAAGCAATGTTAGAAGATATCGCAATCTTAACTGGTGGAACTGTAATTTCTGAAGAAAGAGGTTATACGCTTGAAAATACAACTATCGAAATGTTAGGAAACGCAAAAAGAGTTTCTATCGATAAAGACAATACAACTATTGTAAGTGGAGCTGGTGAAGCAGATATCATCAAAAACAGAGTTAACCAAATTAAAGGCCAGATGGAAACTACAACATCTGATTATGATAAAGAAAAATTACAGGAGCGTTTAGCTAAATTAGCTGGTGGTGTTGCTGTTCTTTATGTTGGTGCAGCTTCTGAAGTGGAGATGAAAGAGAAAAAAGACAGAGTTGATGACGCTTTACACGCAACTCGTGCTGCTGTTGAAGAAGGAATTGTTGCTGGTGGTGGTGTTGCTTTATTAAGAGCAAAAGCTGTTTTAGCTGAACTTAAAGCAGATAACGCTGACGAAGCAACTGGAATCCAGATTGTTTCTCGTGCAGTTGAATCTCCATTAAGAACTATTGTTGAAAATGCAGGTCTTGAAGGTTCTGTAGTTGTTGCTAAAGTTTCTGAAGGTTCAGGTGATTTTGGGTACAATGCTAAAACTGACGAATATGTAGATATGCTTGCAGCTGGAATTATTGATCCTAAAAAAGTAACTCGTGTAGCTCTTGAAAATGCTGCATCTGTTGCCGGAATGATCTTAACTACAGAATGTGCATTAATTGATATTAAAGAAGAAAGCGCTGGCGGAATGCCAATGGGCGGCGGTATGCCAGGAATGATGTAATCATCCTTTTCTTAAAATTAAAACGCCAGATATTAATCTGGCGTTTTTTTGTTTTTGTTTGCCACGAATTACGCAAATTTTCACGAATTATTTTTTTTTAGCCACAGATTAAAAGGATTAAAAAAATTATAATCTGTGAGAATCCTTTTAATCTGTGGCAAACTTTTTTCACACAAAGCATTCGTGAAAATTCGTGTAATTCGTGGCAAACCTTCTTTTATTTTATGATTGTTTAACATTCTCTTTTTGCTGTTAAAGACTCTTATAGGTAAATTTGTGAATTCAATAAAATTCAATAATGAAAAAGCATTTTACCTCACTCCTATCTTTAATTTTCCTTTCACTTTCTTTTGTTTTACAAGCCCAATCTAGTAAAGACTCTTATGTAGTTTTAGTCTCTATGGATGGATTTCGCTGGGATTATCAAAAGCAATTTAATCTTCAAAATTTAAAGCAGATTGCAAAAGAAGGCGTTCATGCAAAATCAATGAAACCTTCTTATCCGAGTAAAACTTTCCCTAATCATTATTCTATTGTGACGGGACTTTATCCAGATCATCACGGAATCATCAATAATGTTTTTTATGACGCATCACTAAATGAAATATTTTCATTGTCATCCAAAGCAAAAAATGATTCACGTTTTTATGGCGGAAATCCTATTTGGAATGTGGCTGAGCAGCAAGGTGTAAAAGCTGCATCATTCTTTTGGCCGGGATCTGATATTGACAAAAGAAATCCAAGCTATTATAAAAATTACGATAATAAAATTCCATATGGAGCGAGAATCGATACCGTTTTAAAATGGCTGCAACTTCCAGAAAAACAGCGTCCGCATTTGGTGACTCTATATTTTGATGAACCGGATCATACCGGACATAATTTTGGTCCGCTTTCTCCTGAAAACAAAAAAATGGTCATTAAAATGGATTCTATTATGGGCCAATTGACTAAAAAATTAGATCAATTAGCCATCGGAAAACAAATCAATTTAATTATTGTTTCAGATCACGGAATGGCTGATATCAGCAATGATAAAAAAGTAGCTGTTCTGGATTATCTAAAACCAGAATGGCTGGGTTATAAAGATGTTATTAATCCAATTATGAGTCTTCAGGCAAATTCAGGCTTTCAAGATTCAATCGCAAAAGCTTTAAAAAAAGTACCACATATCAAGTTTTGGAAATCAACCGAAGTTCCGAAGAGATTACATTACGGAACAAATCCGCGTGTACATGATTTTGTTATTGAAGCAGATAAAGGATGGAGTTTAGTTGGTAAAGAAAGTACGCATATAAATGGCGGTACACATGGTTATGACAACGATGAGAAAGATATGCATGCTATTTTTTATGCGAAAGGACCCGCTTTTAAAGTAGACAAAACAGTAAAAACATTTCAAAATGTTTCCGTTTATCCGCTAATTGCCCATATTTTAGGATTGCAGATTGATCAGGTTGATGGGAAGTTGAGTGATGTAAAATCGATGTTGGTCAATTAGATAATGTGTCAATTTGAAAATTAGATAATTTTTGAATTGATTTATACGTCCCAATTTTCTGTAGAGACGCACAGCAGTGCGTCTAACGCAACGTAACCCCAATATTTGATATACGAGACGTAGACGCACAGCTGTGCGTCTCTACAGAAAATTGGAATCTATTTATTTTTTCAATCATTAAAAAATGAATTGCCTCCAGTTTTAACTGGAGGTTTATTTTATAAAATACATAAAAGGCTTTATTTATCCCTCCAGATAAATCTGGAGACAATTGAAATTAGAAATCATTACAACAATCTAACCTCAGAATTAACTAATTCAAAAATTATCTAATTTTCAAATTGGCACATTCTCTCATTGTCAAATTAGAACCCCGTTGAAACAGAAACTGATTTCCATTGTTCCAATTCACCCTGAACACTTGCTATTTTTTGATTTGCCATATTGTATGCATCCTCTCCTAAAAACAAATGTAACGGCGGGTTTTGATCCTGACTTGCTTTAATTAATGCTTCTGCTAATTTTACAGGATCTCCGGGCTGATTTCCGTTGATATCGTCTTTGTGAGCACTTTCAGATTCTCTTACGTTTTTGTATTCTGCAATTGGATTTTCTGGCAATAATAATGAACTGTCTTTTAAGAAATCTGTTCTAAAATAGCCCGGATAAACGATAGTAGCGTGAACTCCAAAAGGCTTAATTTCTGCAGATAATGATTCTGTTAAACCAGCAACAGCGAACTTTGTAGAGCAGTAAATTCCCCAGCCCGGAAATTCTCCATAATAACCTCCAACAGAAGAAATATTAAAAATGTGTCCTGATCTCGCAGCACGCATATACGGCATTGTATTTCTGATCACATTCAGTAATCCGAAAACATTTACTTCGTAATTTTTTCTTGATTCTGCATCCGTCAATTCTTCTAATGTTCCTAATAAACCATAACCTGCATTGTTTACTAAAACATCAATTGTTTTAAAATGGCTGACCGCTAATTCAATTGCATTTTTTACACTTTTCTCATTAACTAAATCCATTTCCAGTGGAAGAAAATTTTCAGATGAATTTCCTAATACTTTTACTAAAGCTTCTTGACTTCTTGATGTTGCAGCAACTTTGAAACCTTCTGTCAATAATTTTTTAGCTAATTCTAATCCAAGTCCTTTTGAAGCACCTGTGATAAACCAAACTTTGTTATGTCCCATGATTTTAATTTTTTACGTTTTAATTACAGGACAAAGGTATTAGTGAAGTGCTTCTGGAAAATTAAAGTAATCAAGCAAGAAGTTACGAAAATCAAACAATTTCGGCTAAACGATAGTTTTTAGGAGAAACCTGAACATTTTTTTTGAAGAAATTGATAAAATGAGACAATTCTTCGAAGCCTAAACACCATGCAATTTCATTAATATTCCAATTGGTTTGTTTGAGCAGAATCATCGCTTCCTGAACAATTCTTTCTGAAATAATCTGTGATGTTGTTTTTCCGGTGGTTTCTTTTAAAGCTTTATTTAAATGATTAACATGCACATTTAGCTGACTTGCATATTCTGAAGGCGAGCGAAAATTAACTTGCTGCGTAATCGATTCAATCGGAAACTGGCGTTCCAGTAATTCTAAAAACAATGAAGAAATTCGGATTGTCGCGTTTGATTTACTATATAATGAGGTAGTTACCGTTTGGGTTTTGAGTGCAAGATGAATAATTTCGAAAACCAAATTTCGGAGTACATCATATTTAAATGCATAATCAGAATTGATTTCGTCAAACATCCTTAAATAAACCGTTTTTAAAGATTCTGCCAATTCCATAGAAATAGGAACAATTGGATTTCCGCCCGGCTGAAATAATGGATATTCTTTTAAATTACCGTATTGGCTAAAAAAAGCGTCTGTAAAAATGCAGAAAAATCCAGTTTGGTTTTCATCAACCTGCTCCCAGTTATATGGAATCTGCGGATTAGCAAAAAACAAAGCCTGATCTTCAATAACCGAAATCTTATCAGCATAATGCACTTTGTTTTTTCCGATGATCAAACTGATTTTATAAAAGTCTTTTCGAGTATACGGAAATGGTTTACAGATGCTTCCAACAAAATCATCCAATTTAAAAACATTAAAGTGTCCGATTTCTTTTTTAAGATTCTCGGGCATTCCGTTTACTTTTATCGTGTAAAAATCTTCAAGAGTTTCTGTTAGTTTCATTTGGCAAAGTTACGAAAATCAAACAAATTAGATAATTTGGTAATTAGAAAATGATAAACACAATGCATATCTGTAGAGACGCACAGCAGTGCGTCTACGTCAAGTATATCAAATATTGTGGTTACGTTGCGTGAGACGCACTGCTCTGCGTCTCTACAGAAAACTGGAATATTTGAATTGCCATCTTTCATAATTAATTGTATTACCAACCGATTGTCACCCTGAGCGAAGTCGAAGGGCGTTCCAATTGGCACGTGGGCTTCGACTTCGCTCAGCCTGACAATCATTAGAAAATTTAGTAATTAGAAAATGAAATAATTTTTACACAACGCATATCTGTAGAGACGCACTGCTGTGCGTCTACGTCAGGTATATCAAATATTGTGGTTACGTTGCGCAAGACGCACTGCTGTGCGTCTCTACGGAAAATCAGGACGAGAAAATTAATTCACAAACAATAATTAACAATTCACAATTATTTAAGACACTACTTTGTACGTAGGATCTTCAATTACATTGACATTAATAACGGCATCGGCATTTTTAAGTAATTGTCGGCAGTCTGTGCTTAAATACTGTAATTCTATGGTTTTATTTTCTTGTTTATATTTTTTAGTCAGATTGTTCAATGCTTCAATTGCCGACATATCTGAAACCCTGCTTTCTTTAAAATCGATTATAACGTGATTTGGATCGTTTTGTACATCAAACTTTTCCATAAAAGTAGTTATAGAACCAAAAAATAACGGACCGTAAATCTCGTAGTGTTTTATTCCGTTTTCATCGATAAAATGTCTCGCACGAATTCTTTTGGCACTTTCCCAGGCAAAAACCAAAGCTGAGATAATCACACCAATTAAAACCGCCAAAGCCAGATTATGCAATACAATTGTAATTAATGCAACCAGGATTCCGACGAAAATATCATGTTTTGGCATTTTGTTGATAATCCTAAAACTTGCCCATTCAAAAGTAGTAATCGCTACCATCATCATAACACCAACTAAAGCCGCCATTGGTAATTTCCCAATTACAGGCGCTCCAAAAAGTATGATTATTAAAATTGTCAAAGATGCAATAATCCCCGAAAGCCTTGCTCTAGAACCTGCACCAAGATTCACTAAAGTCTGCGCGATCATTGGACAGCCTCCCATTCCGTAGAAAAAACCGTTTAAGATATTCGAACTTCCCTGTGCAATACATTCTCGATTACTGTTTCCGCGTGTTCCGGTAATTTCGTCAACTAAATTCAGCGTAAGCAAACCTTCAGTCAAACCAACAGCCGCAACAATAACAGAATACGGAAATATTATTTTTAAAGTTTCAAAAGAAATTGGAATATTCGGAATATGAAATGGTGGAAATCCGCCTTGAACCGATGCGATATCTTCGACTGTTTTGGTTTCGATATTAAATACAATTACCAAAGCAAAAACAATCATAATAGCAACCAAAGATGCAGGAACTGCTTTTGTGATTTTAGGAAAAACCAAAACAATCGCAACCGTAAGTGCAACTAAACCTAACATAATATAGAGCGGTGTTCCCTGAAGCCAAGAAACCTGACCGTTTACCATAGTTTTAAACTGCTCTAACTGTGACATAAAAATGACAACAGCCAAACCGTTTACGAAACCAAACATAACAGGCTGCGGCACTAAACGAATAAATTTTCCGAGTTTGAAAAGTCCGATACAAATTTGCACGACACCGCCAAGTGCGACGGCTGCAAAAACATATTCTATTCCGTGCGATTTCATTAAGGCAATCAAAACGATTACTGTTGCTCCTGCTCCACCCGAAATCATTCCGGGTCTTCCGCCAAAAACTGCCGTAACTAATCCGGCAATAAAAGCAGCGTATAAGCCAACCAAAGGTGGAAAACCTGCCAAAATTGCAAACGACAAAGATTCTGGAATCATTGTCATAGCGACAGTAAATCCGGCTAAAATTTCATTTTTATAATTGACCTTTTGGGTAAAATCGAAGAGTTGGAAAGCTTTTTTCATAAGGCACAAATGTAGAAAATAATGCCCAAATAGAATTAACCTTCTCTAGTGGAAAAAGTATTTACAAGAAACCAAACAGTATGCTAACAAAACTGTTTTAAAAGAAAAACGAAAACCGAAAGTATGAAACTTATCATTTTATTTGTTTAATTTTTAGAATTATTACACAAAACTATTTATAAACTGATATATTCAGCTGCGTATTTCTACCTGTTTTGTTTAATAAAATGTTAATCTAAACGAATACAGGTATAACCAAGACAATTAACATAATCTATAATATTATCGCAATGCAATTCAACGCCTTCTACACGCAATATTTTGTCGCAGTCTTCGAGGTCAAAGTTGATTTTATAATCCGGAAACTGAGTCTGGATAACGGCAGTTACATAGTTTTTGTCTGATTCTTTGCAGACGTTTGTTTTAAAAATTTCAACAACCATAATTATTAATTTAATTTTTAAACTGTGGGATTAATTTCGTTGAAAAAGATATAAGATGTTCTAATTCTGGCGTAAAGCAATAATCGTAGGTAGCAGCGGATTTAAATTCCGGCTGATTCAGCTCATAAACGCCTTTTAAATTTGAGGTGTTTAAATTTAAGTAAAAACTTTCAGTATTTGATTTTGTTTCTACGGAAATTCCATTGTTTTGAAATTCCTTTTGAAATAAAAAATACTGTGACAAAATAAAATCCATGTCTTTTTTGGTTTTAGAGGATAATTAAATTCGAAGTCAAAAATACTTTAGAGTTACCTATTATAATAGGATATTTATACCAACGGCGTATCATTTATACGAATGGCGTTTGTATAAAATATTATCCTCAAATAGCTATGAACTATAATATTAAACTATTTTTGCCTTCATGAAAATCCTCAAAATTTACCAAAACTTCTTTCTCAGAAACCTCATCGTGCATACCTTCATACTAATGGTAATTTTTGCCTGTGTGTATGATGAACTTCGTTTAGCTGGTCATGACTTTTGTTATATGATCACTAAAATTGCAATAGGATATTTTCCCTGCATTCTCTGGATTACTGTTTTTAATCTTTTTATAATTAAACGATTATTATTCAAAAAAAAGGTCAAAATATTCTTTCTGCTGTTTTTAACGTATTGGACTTCTTTTTACTTTTTCATTAATTGGTTTTTTCCTTTAGTTGGTTTCGGAAATTTTAAAACACTGCAGATATTATCGCTGCTTATCAACGGAATGTTTTTTTATTTTATTCATGTTGTGATTACTAAAAAAATCATGGATACTGATAAGGATATTATGAATTTCAAGTCTGAACTTTCATTTTTAAAGCAACAACTCAATCCGCATTTTTTATTGAATGCCATGAATAACCTTTATGGAGAAGCATTATCCGAACCAGATAAAGTTCCGGACAGAATCCTGAATCTTTCGGATTTGCTGCGTTATCAAATTGAGGCTACTAAAAAGGATTATGTTTTAGTTGCAGAAGAAATTGCTTTCGTTAAAAAATATATTGAATATTATTCTTTTAGAAATGATCGATTGAATATTACTCAGAATTTTGAAGGTGATTTTGATGAAATCGAGATTCCGCCTTTATTCTTTTTACCTTTGGTAGAAAATGCGGTTAAATTTTCTGCCGAAACTCCAATGCCTTTTATTGAATTAGATTTAAAAGTAAAATCACGAAATTTGACTTTTACCATTAAAAACAATTATCTCGAATCCGGATCACGTCTTTCGGGAACGAGAATTGGAATTGAAAATCTAAAAAGGCGTTTAGAGGTTTATCGCTTAAGACATGATTTAAGCTGCGAAAAAGAGAAAAATATGTTTGTTGTAAAATTAAGTATATGGCACTTACCTACCGCTGTCTTATAGTCGACGACGAATCGCCGGCGCATAAAGCGCTTGCCTCACATATTTCAAAGTTTGAGGAACTGGAACATTCCGGAAGTGCTTTTAGTGGCATGGAAGCCCTAAAACTACTTAATGCCAACCAATATGATATTATTTTTCTGGACATTAATATGCCTGTAATTTCGGGTGTTGAATTAATGGAACTCCAGCCTAATAGACCGCTCACGATTGTCACAACAGCTTATTCTGATTTTGCACTTTCGGCTTACCAAAACGATGCGATCGATTATTTGCTAAAACCTATTTCGCCCGATAAATTTGCCAAAGCAATCGAAAAAGCTAAAACCTATTTTTCCGGCAACAGTCTGAAAAAAGAAAACAATACCAGCGCAAAAAACCTTTCTTACCGTCTAAACGGACAAACAATCGATATGCCGCTTTGTGATATTATTTATATCGAAAGTCTTGGCAACTACATGAAACTTTACTGTACCAAGCTTAATTTACCACATATTGTTTATGGTTCGCTCTCGAGCATTGCCTCAGAAATTGACAGCTCGAGTTTTGTTCAAGTGCATCGCTCTTTTATTGTAAACGTAAACAAAATCTCGGCGGTTACGTTTAAAAATCTTACTATGTCTAATGGTGAAATTATTCCTGTTGGGAGGAAATACCAGATTTTATTAGATAGTTTTTTGAAGTAGTTTCTTTTTTGTTTAATAAATTATTCAAAACCCTCAACTTAAATTAGTTGAGGGTTTTTTTATTTTTTTTAGTAATAAAATACCGTGTAAATACGTGGTGTAGGTTTTTGAAAATGTGGTAATCTTGCTTAAACAAATGTTAAAAAATAATATCAAAACAATTATGGATAAGCTAGGGCAATCTATTCAAATCGCAACTATTTTTTTTATACTAAGTCTGGTATCAGAACGATTTATAACTTGGTTTAAGTTATATTTTTTCAAGAAAGGGAATACTTTATTCTGGTATTTTTTTAACTGGGAAAAAGATTATTCTGTTAAAACAGATGATCCTGTATTTGAGAAAGAACGTGAACAGCGAATATTACTATTGAATATTTCCCTTAATATAATCATTGCCTTTTTAATTCATGCCAATATTTTTACAATATTGCATGACGATCCTCTTAAATATTTGAGTTGGAAAGATATTACTGACAATAAAGAGACCAAAACTCTAAGTTCTTTTTATGAAATCTCCGGATGCATTTTTGGCGGTTTACTAATTAGTTTAGGTTCTAAATTTTGGCATGATACACTCGATATGCTATTTTATACTAAGAATTTAAAGGAGAAATTAGGCGATAAAGAGACTTACAAAATAGAAACTTTAAAAGAGTTAGATGAATGGATTGCAATTACTGAAGCTGATATTGTTAAAAAAGTATTTGAAGAAAATAGAGATATTTTAAAAAATATACCAGATGTAATTTCAGTTGGTATAGGTCATAACAATAACTCAAAATATATTGAAGTCGTTACAACAAATAACCCTCATCTTATTCCAAACTCACTACCCTATTATTTACCCAACAACACCGTACGAAAAGTAGATATAAAAGTAGTAGTTTCTTCTCCTATTTCAACTTTCAGCAATAGTATTAAATCTGGAAGTGACATTGCAAATAATAAAACAAAAGATAATTTCGGAACTCTCGGCTTAGTTGTAAAGGCAAAAAATGGAAAATCAAAAAATATGGTTTTAACCTGCTATCATGTTGTAATTGATGAAAATCATAACTACCAAGAATTTGATTATCAAATAGCAGGCGAAATAATTCACCCACATGGAGATGAAGGTGTCGTTATAGGCAAACTAAATTTTGGAATCAGAAACAATGAAATTGATGCCGCTTTAATTTCTATAGACCCAAACATTACAACTTCAAATGTTAATGAGTTTGGTGAAATCAGTACTATTAGAACGATTGCTTATGAAGAACGCTATTCTAATATCAAAGTAATGGTAAATGGCTACAATAAAAGGAGCAATTCTAAAAAAGGTATAGTTCGCTCTTTATACAACAGTGCTACAATAAATTATAAGATTTCAAACAATAAAAAAGAACCTTGGGAACTCAATAATTTAATTGCAATATCTGATGAGGAAGGCAAATCAATCACTTTTGGAGGCGATTCAGGAGCTGCAGTTTTAGATGAACAAAACAGAGTTATAGGGATAGTAGTGGGCGGAAATAGTGAATTAACTTATGCAATACCTATAGCAACCATTTTCAACCAATTAAACATCACATTATCATGAAAATTAAATTCACATTTATTTCTCTTTTACTTCTCATATTTTTTGGATCAGTAAAAATTTATGGACAAAATGAAATCAAATTTGACGTTGAAGATCAAACCATCAAAATTGGAAAAGATAGTAAAGGCAATTCTTATGTACTAAAACATAACATTACAGATGATTTAAAAATAACATTAGTATATCCTCCTAATAGTAGCCCAACATACCATATAGATTATAAAGTTAATAGCCTTAATGAGAAAAAAGTTGTTTTAAATAAAACCTCAGAAAATACTTCCAGCACATTAATTCAAAAAAAAGATTTAGCAGCCGGCACCCTAGTAATTACATTTTACGATAACGACAAAAAAATTAAAGGCTTTACTATCAATGCTGTTAAAGGCTCAGAAGATAAAAAAGATGATTCTTTGACTAAAACATCTCAAGAAGAAGAAAAAGCTACTGGTAACATTATGGAAGATGCTTTATTACTGGAAAAATACAAAGATGGAACCAATTTAAAATTAGTTATAGACATTTTATCAACACATGCCAATAAAAACATTGATGGTTCTGACCTAAATAATGTACTTGCAGAATATAAAGAAAACACCTATATAGAGGAATATATAAATAAAACTTGGAATAGTGAAAACTTTAAAATTCAAACATTATCATTAGATAAGAATCAACAAGCAGGAAATTACTTAGGAAATATCTCAAATATCAGCTCAATGGTTGGAGGGCTTGATGTTACTAACTTAGCAGATGGATTTGCCCGATTTATAGTAAAACGTACTAAAGAAGAATTGAGTATTACTTTTTTTGAAAAGTTTAAAAAAGAATTAGATGACAACCCTAATATTCAAACCGTTTTTCCTCAAACTTATAAATCTCTGAATGTCATTGATAAAGAAATTTATATGTTCAAAGCTTATATTCAAACTTTACGAGAAGCTTTTAAATCCGATTTATCGAATTTACCTGAAAACCTGCCAACAATTATAGATAATAATCCAGATTTCTTTAATGAGCATTTAGAATTAAAAGCTTCACTATTATCAAGCTTTTATCTGGCTGATCAAATAAAAAATGGTACACACCCTGGGATAATTGTAGAAGATTTTCCAGATGAAGATTGGGCAGATGTTTCGATTAATCAAAATTACCGCGCTGCTTTTAAAACCATAAAGCTTTTTAGTCGATCATTTAGAAATTCAAATGGAGGAAACGTATATTGGCTTCCTTATTCGGAAATAAAGAAACTTTTTCAAAACGATAATTTATTAAAACTTTATTTGGGATTGGTTGTTAAACAAGCTCAATTAGACAATATAACTTTTGAAAAATCGGATAAGAAAACTCAAAATTTAAATGAAATTATAAATTCTGCAGCGAGTTTACCCAATAACATTAATTCCTATAGAACTTTTATAAAAGAAATTGTTCAAAAAACCCAAACCATAGAAATAAAGATTAATGAACTGCCTGTAACTGAAAATGACTCTCTAAAATTTGAAAAATATTATAGCATTATATCAAATACACTCGATTTAATGAAAAAAGCAGTCAAAATTGAAACACTGCCGCATTTTCCTAAACTTAACATAAAGCTCAAAGAAGACTCAAACCGTTACTTTGACATGGCACAAACTGCTGCTGATGCCGCAGTTGACGTTAATAGAAAAAACTATACATCTGCCATAGTAAATATTGCAGAATTATTTAATATCTCATCTGAAATTTATAAAAAAAATGATCCCGAATTAATAAAGTTACAGGCTAAAGCTAATGTATTAAAAGAAAGTTTTGACAAGCAAGATATAGTAATGAATGATCTTCAAGGAAAAAATGAAGACAAGGAAAAAAAAGAACTCGAAAGATTAAGAAAAGAACTTGAAGTATCAATAACTAATTTGAAAAAATATATTGATACTAATGAGATAAAATACAAAGATAAATATGAAGTTTTTTTCAAATATGGTACTTTCATGGCTACGGTAACACAAGCTAAAAATTCGCAGCAAGTTGAAGAAGCAATTGAAGCATTTGCTTTACCAACGGGTTCAGCCCGCATTAAACGTGAAACTATGTTTAATGTAGCACTTAATGCTTATTGTGGTTTATTTTATGGAGGCGAGAAAATTGAAGGATTAGATAATTGCTATAAAGGCACTTATGGTGTAACTGCTCCTATAGGTATATCAATAAGCTATGGAAAGCAAAAAGTTCTTCCATTATCTAGTTTAAAGGAATATAAGGGACATTGGTCACATACGCTTTTTTTATCAATAATAGATATTGGGGCAATTACAGCATTCCGTTTTCAAGATGATGTAACAGAATCTGCGCCCAAAATAGAACTAAAAGATATTATTTCTCCAGGTATATTTTATTCGTTTGGTATCCCAAAATCACCATTATCTGTTAATCTTGGTTATCAAATTGGTCCATTATTAAGAAAAGTAACCGCCGCTGATAACACATATAGCAATAGTTATTCAAGGCTAAGTATTGCATTTGTTGTAGATATACCAATCCTTAATTTCTACACAAAATCAAAATAACCTTAAAAAAATAAAAATACACAAAAGCTGCAGACCTAAAAACTCTAGCAGCTTTTTTTAATTCCAAAACCCTTCCACAAAAATACAAAATCCTTACATTAGCATTACCAAAAAACGAACCCCAAATCAAAAAAAATGAAAAACCTCATCCTACTATTCACAATACTAATCACCAGTATTTCATTCGCTCAAACCGAAAGCGAAGTTAATCGAGAAGAAACCAAAACAGTTGACAACTATGAAAAAATCGAAGCAAATCAAGTCGCAATTGATTATGACAAAGAAGTATTTATTGTTGGAAAAGTTGAAGTAAACCCTGAATATCCGGGTGGTGAAAAAGCCATTTTTGCTTTTCTTGAAAAGAAAATTAAAATCACTAAAGAAATACTCGAACAACAAGGTTCTCAAAAGTTTTTGCTCAATTTATAATCAAAAAAACGGACGTTTAAGCGACATTAAAGTTTTAAACAGTAAAAGCCCTGAATTAACAAAAAAATTTACCAAAGCCCTTAAAGCAATGAAATGGACTCCGGTAAAACAAAATAACAGAATCGTAAGAAGCTCTTATATGTTACCTTTTCAGGCTAAATAGTACGTCTATTTTAATGCAGAGTTTGAAGTAATTACAAAGTCATATCGCCACATTTAGTAGTTACAAGGCTTAAACTTCAAAAAAAAATCCGCATACAAAATAATTTTCTTACATAAATAATTACCTTAGCAATCTAAGAAATGTTAATATAATTTGTTAGAAAATGTCCATCTTCAATTTCCTATTTAAAAAAACAAATTTACAATGTCCCAGATGTCTTGGGAAAGGTTTTGTTGACTGGGATGATATCAGGCGTTTAAACAAACAATTAAAATGGGTTCCGGCCCCTTGCGCCTACTGCAATGGTTCTGGAAAAACTACTCAGGAAATGCTTTCAAAAGTTCCTGTAGATATAACATACCTCACTATTGATTTACCGGAATCTGAAATTGAAAAAATAAAAAATGGCGACGAAGAAACGCTCGAAAAAGGAAGACAAAAAGAACTTTTTTTAGAAAATCTTATACAATATGCCCAGGACCATTACCTAAACAAAAATATGGACGCCGAAGCTATTGCAGATTTATACCTTCATACAGAAAGTGAAAATGCCCAATTTTCGATAGAAAGAGAAAACCTAATACAATACATTCAGCAGATAATCGAGTTAAAAAAATCCGACTTCAATTAAAGAAACCTTTGCCTCTTCTGAACCTCTGCTTCTTTGAACCTCGAAAAAAACAAAAACAGGTATAAATACGTATTGCCAGAATTTTTATAAGTAGTAAAATTGCAAGGAATAATTTTTTCTTTTAGAATATAGTCTTCCGCAAGGAAACTTGTAAATTTTGTCAATTTTTTTGGAACAAGAAAGTGAGATTTCATATCGCTGGTAACGATTAGAAATCTCACTTTTTCCTTTATAAGTACTTCACAATACTACTTGTTTTGTTTCAAAGCGGCAATTTGTTCATCCTGATGCTGAATAATCTTTTTCAGGCTTTCAATTGTTTCCTTTCTAGCTTCAGCCAGATCTTTGTAGTTAATTTCATGTTCTGTAACCTTTTCCGTCTTTTTATAAACCTCACCTGTTTCGCGCAGGACATTCAGTTTAATCATATCACCCTCGCCGGTTAAAAGCCATTCTACATCAATATCTGTATATTTTTTTAAGATATTCTCTAACTTATCTACACCTATCGTTTTATTATGTTTTAACTGGCTCGCAAAAGAACCGTTAGACATACCCACCACTTTTTCAAAGGCACCCACTCTAACACCTTTGTAATCTAAATACTGTTTGATCCTATTTATAGTATTTTCTGCCATAATGCTTCATTTTTATTTATAGAAATAATCTAATTTATATTCGTTCTTAAGAAATATCTTACTATATTTGTCTTACTTTTAATACAAATTAAGCAATGAGCAAAAATATAAAATCTAAGCCAAGTTACAATCAAGATGTGTTAAAGATTATTAAAGAAAAACATGGTTTTTCTTACGACTACATTCGCAAATCGATTCGAGGGGATCGTGTAGGCATCATTTGCGACCTAATAAAGGCAGAATATAAGAGGCTTGACAACGAATATAAGATCGTGAGAGAGAGTCAGGCCAATAGATTAAAAAAAGAAATAGGCAGTAATAAATAATATATAAGCATTAAACAATTTGGATCAAATTACCAAAAAGAACCGCCCAGCTTTTTTCTCCGAGATAAACAAAAGCTTTGAGTAGAAGAATCCGGATTTTCTATATCAAAGTGTATGTAATGGGCTGCAAACATCTATTCATGTAATAGATACAATATTAGTTATGCAGCTGATCCTGGCATAATCTAATGTATCCCCCTGAGAAACTAAGCCGTAAAGAAATATCTTTGCGGCTTTTGTTTTTTATAAATCTTTTAGTAATAATCAATCGTTGAATTATTTACAACCTTTGTACCTTTGCGCTTCCACGCCAAAAAACAAATTAAAGCCCAGGATCAATATGGCACGAGAACATTATATTCCGTTTAATAAAGAATTTTTACTCGAACAGCAAATTGCAGCTTTCGCCAATGACAAACAAAAGGTTGATAATTTTAAAAAGTTATTCGATATTATCGAGCATTATTATCATTATGAATCTTTTAATCTTAATCGAAACTTAAAACAAAACTACGCGCTCTATGATCCGGACTTGAGCGAAAAAGAACGCGAAGGTTTTATTGACAAAAGCGATTTTTCTGCTTTTAAAGAAACACTGCTTACCGTTTTAGAACGTGGCAATTATTACAGAATCGATCAGGAAACTTTAAAAGAAGCCTTTACAGAATCTGATTTAATAGGCTTAAATCTCGCCATTGATTTTCATGCTTTTAAGGATTACGAATTATATGTTCGCGGTCACCATAAAGCAAAAGAAACGGTTAAAAAATATTATTTCTGGAAGAAAGAAGTTGAAATCGAATATTATGATCGTGTCCTTATTTACCTCAATTACAGCGATGCCGATTATTTGACCCAGAAAAAAGTCAAATTGGGAAAAATGCCAATTGATCCGGGATCTATTGCTTTAAAAATATTTAAGCGCGTTCCTAAAAACGATCTCGAAACGATTTTCCCAAATGCAATCCCTAAAATGTCTTTAAAAGACAAACTGTTACTTTGGGTTCCCGGAGTTTTTGGCGGTATTTCATTATTAAGTGCCAAAGTAATTCCAGCCTTAATAAACATGTACAATGCTTATGAAACCGGAGAAACTATCGATTTACTAAACAGCAAAACCTCTTTAAATCAAGGTTTAATTGCTTTAGGAATTTTATCTGCTTACTGCTTTCGCCAATACAATAATTTCATAAACAAGAAAATCAGATATTCTAAAATGCTTTCAGACAGTTTGTACTTTAAAAATGTCGGAAACAACAGCGGTGCCTTTTATTCTCTTTTAAATTCATCTGAAGAAGAAGCTTTAAAAGAAACTATTTTGGCTTATACCTTTTTAAATAAAAGCCAAAATCAGTTAACTGCTCAGGAACTAGATCTTCAAATTGAATCCTGGTTTGCGTCTCAATTAAATACCGAATTAGATTTTGATGTAAACGATGCTTTATTAAAGTTAAAAACCATTGGTTTAGGAATAGAAACTAACGGAAAATGGGAAGTTGTTCCGCTAAATGAAGCACTTGTTACAATTGATGAATTATGGGATAATGTTTTTGATTACAATCAGAAATAAGTTTCACATTATTTTTACCTAAAAAAACCGAAAATGTACAGCTATAAATGTTCCTGCTGCGGAGAAACTTTTGACGAAATACCACTGTGTTTTGGTAATGAATTTCCGGCTTACTATTTTGCCATTCCACCCGAAGAAAGAGAACAGCGAATTGAATATGGCGGCAGCTGGTGTTATGTCGACGAAGAACATTTTTTTCACCGCGGAAGATTAACAATTCCGATAATAGATTATCATGAAAATTTAGTTTTTAATGTCTGGACAACCATAAGCGAAGATAATTTCTGCCTGCGAATGGATTTGTGGGAAGATCCTAATAGAATTAATCAGGAACCTTATTTCGGATGGATGCAGACTGATGTACCAACTTATGGCAAAACAATTTCACTACAAAGTATTGCCATCGAGCAAGGGTTAGGATTGATTCCAGAAATAAAAATGATTGAAGAAAATCATCCTTTGACAATTGACCAGGAAAACGGAATAACATTTCAAAAAGCGATTTCTATCGTAGATGAGATTATGAAAATACAACACGGTAAAACCTAAAGGAAATTTTACTAGATTTACGTTAACTAACCTTTAAAACCACAAAAATGAGAACACTAGATCAATGGTTTGCAGAATATGCCGTAAGTCATCAAAACCCAAAAAACAAAGCTATACATTATATTTGTGTTCCGGCAATTTTCTTTTCTATTGTTGGATTATTAATGAGTATTCCGAGTGGTTTTATCGCCAATACTTTAAAATTAAATGCACCAATTATCGAAAATTGGGCCTTTGTGGTATTACTTTTTGTTCTTGTTTTCTACATTAGACTTTCCATTTCGATGGCCATAAAAATTGCAATTTTTTCAGGAATTTGCCTAATTGTTAATTATTACATCGGACAGGTTTTTCCGTTATGGATTTTCTCCATTGGTGTTTTTGTAATCGCTTGGATTGGGCAGTTCTACGGACATAATATTGAAGGCAAAAAACCTTCGTTCTTAAAAGATCTTCAGTTTTTATTAATTGGTCCGGCCTGGGTTGTAGAGAATTTATTTTCGAGAAAGTAATTTTTTTTATTCCCAATTTTATTAAAGATCCAAACAATTCAATTTTGTTATATATGAAAGATTTTAATCCAGATGATTTTCCTAAAAATTTAAGTGAAGAGGAAATTCAGAATCTGACTGAACTAGCAATTAAAAACCCTATTGGTGAAATATGGAAACAAATTACAGCCAGATTAACACCTGAACAAAAAATTAGAATTAACAGAAATATTGAAAGAAAAGACTATCCTGAATCAGAAAAATTAGCTTCTTTTCAAAAAAAATCAATGGACGATGAAACATGGGAAAGATTAATAAAAGAGCAGGAAGCAAATAAATTTTACGGAAATATGGGACAGCCGGAAACTCCTTTAGAATTTAAAAACAGGTATGGAGGATGGCCGTCAGGATTTGACGAAACCAGATCTGAAAATAATAGTTGATTGATTCTTGTTTACATTTTATGAGAATAGATACCAAAGAAATAAAGATTGAAAATTATGACATTTTCACGTACCGAAGAATTAGGCGGGCAATTGGTTATTTAGGATTTTTACTGCCTATATTTTTAGTTGGATTTTCTTTAATTCCCTTTTTTCAAACCAAAGTACAGCCTTCTGTCAGTCATTATTATTACACAAATTTGAGGGAAATTTTTACCGGAACTTTGTGTGCCGTAGGTTTATTCTTGATTCGGTACAAAGGCCAGGGAAATAAATCAATTTTCAAAAACGATAATTTACTTACCAATATTGCCGGAATTATGGCAATTGGCGTTGCCTTGGTTCCCACAAATCCCGAAAACATTTCACAAAAAATCTATACCATTATTCCATTAACAGAGAAATGGCTCGGCTGGCTGCATTATGGTTTTGCAGCACTGCTTTTTTTGATATTGGCTTTACTTGCCATTAATGTTTTTACCATTACTCAGGAAAAATATATCGAAACGCCTAAAAGCATTTTAAACGAAAATAATATTTACAGAACCTGTGGTTATATTATTTTGGTTTCTGTTGTTTTGGTCCCGGTTTCAGAGAGTTTAAAACTGTTTTCTTATTCTACTCTGGTTTTTGAAGCGCTGGCTCTTTTTGCATTTGGAACTGCTTGGCTTATCAAGGGACGTGCATTAGGTGATCAAGGTAAAATTGGACAAAAATTATATCAGGAAAACAATCCTGTTGATACTGAAAAAGTATTCGAAGAATAATGGCGGATTCAGAGTAAATTCTGCTGGTATATTTTTTGGATATTAAACAACTTAACTGTTATAAATTCTAAAATCTATATATCATGAAACTTACTTATTACGGACATTCTTGTTTTTCTGTTTATGCAAATGGAAAACATCTTCTCTTTGACCCTTTTATTACGCCAAACGAATTAGCAAAACACATTAACGTCGACGAAATAAAGGCCGATTATATTTTTATTTCGCATGCGCATTACGATCATATCCTGGATGTAGAAAGAATTGCAAAAAACACCGGGGCAAAGGTTTTGGGGAATTTTGAAATTTACAACTGGCTCTTAAAAAACGGAATCGAAAATGCGCACCCAATTAATCCAGGCGGAAAATTCAGTTTTGATTTTGGAACTGTAAAATGTGTAATCGCACAGCATCCCAGCAGTTTTATGGATGGAACTTATGGCGGAATTGCAACTGGTTTTGTACTTACAACTGTTGACGGAAATTTCTACTACAGCGGCGACACAGCCTTAACTTTAGATATGAAACTGGTTCCGAAATTTACCAAACTTGATTTTGCCGTTTTCCCAATTGGCGACGGATTAACAATGGGAATTGAAGAAGCTATTGAAGCTTCAAAACTGGTTGAAGTCGATAAAATATTGGGCGTTCATTATGACACTTTTGGTTTTATCAAAATGGATCATGAAAAAGCTTTAAGTGATTTTAAAAATGCAAATCTCCATCTTTATTTACCTAAAATTGGTGATACAATCGAGATATGATATTTTCTATATTTCGTAAAAACACATCTTTTTAGCGAAATAAAAATAGGACGATAATTACTCAAATCCTGTAAAGGTTTGATTTGCGAATAAATTTTCAAAGGCATTAAAATTGTTTAGTAATTCATTATTAACCAAAAACTTAAAGCAATGAGCACAAAAATAGACGCTTCAAATTCAGAAACTCAATTTGCCGAACTTTCAGGCCGAACAATCGCTTACAGATCAATTGGCGAAGGAAATCCAATTATTTTAATTAACCGCTTTAGAGGAATACTTGATACCTGGGATCCGTTATTTTTAGATCTTCTTGCAGAAAAACATCAGGTTATTACTTTTGATTATTCGGGAATTGGATATTCAACAGGAACACTTCCTACAGATATTAAAGAAGTTGCTAAAGATGTAAAAGATCTTGCCGACTTCTTAAAAATCAAAAGCGCCATTTTAATGGGCTGGTCGTATGGCGGATTGGTCACACAAGCCGCAACACACCAATATCCCGAATTGGCGACACATACAATATTGTTAGGAACTGGCCCAATAGGAAAAAGAGTTGTACCGCTCGAACAATCTTTTCTGGATCATGCTTTAAAACCAATAAATGATTTTGAAGATGAAGTTATACTTTTCTTCGAACCAGAGTCTGAAGAAAGCAGAAAAGCAGCAAAAGCTTCTCACGACCGAATTGCTAAAAGAATTGATGTTTCTAAAATTCCTTCTACAATGGAGACTTTTCAATTGTATTTTGCCGGAGGCGAAGGCGCTGCCGAAGATAAAGACAATTTTAGAGATAAATTAAAAACGACTAAAACACCCATTTTAATAATTTCCGGAGATCACGACACTAGTTTTGCTGTAGAAAATTGGTATCCGCTGACCAAACAGCTTCCAACATCACAGTTAATTGTCCTGCCGCAAACAGGGCATGCTCCTCAGCATCAAAATATTCCACTGGTAGTAAATTACATCGATAATTTTTTACAGAACACGAAATAGATTTCCGGAAGTTTCTTTTGAAAACAAGTGCCCTAGCCCAGACAGAAACGGCATCCTTTTGTGGTGGGGTTCACCACAAAAGATATAGTGTATGGCTGGATTAGCTTCTAAAAATTAAGAAGCATTTAAGCTTCTTCTTTAAAGTTAATCATAGCTTTTACATGTTCATATAACTTCGGGAATTCTTTTTTAAAGATTTCCGGAGTTTCAAAAAAATGTTCGAAAATCACGGCAAGGAATTCAAATTTATTGGTATAGGCGTAATCTCTAAAATAGTGTTTTTCTTTTAGTTGATTCTTCAAATCTTCGTTATCAAAATACTTTTCAATTTCGGTAAATTCATCATAGAAAATAACGGCTCCCGGATCTGAGCTTTTTCTGGAATAAAAATGCAGCACATGTCCAAACTCATGAAGTCCGAGGTTGATATTGTCTTTTGTTTGATGTCCGCTCAAAAAATCCTCCCACGAAAAAACCACTGCTTTCATTCTTGGATTATATTCTCCTTTATGATATTCCTGATTTATGGTTGAATAATATACTGAGGGATAAATAATAATGTTGTCAAATAATTCGAACAAATAATTTCGCATTCCAAAAGTGAGCATTACATAAGTTCCGGCAATAATTAGTTTCATTTCCTGAGTAACTTCAATTTCTTTTCCGATGAAATTATAACGCTTAATAAAGCTTTTTACACGATGTTCAAAGTAGCTTTTCTTTTTATCGGATAAGTTTAGGTAATAAGGAAATTCCTCGCGCAGAATTGTTTTATCAAAACCGTTTAACTTATTTAAAACAGGATACCAAAAGATATATAAGGGTTTATTAAAAAACAGTAAGTAAGCAGGTTCAATAATCCTGAATATGATTATTAAAAGAAAAAAAACTACAAGCAAAAAGAGAAAAAACATAGTTTATGAAACAGAAAACTTTGTTGATCTCTGCGTTGCTAAAATATAAAATTGGAATTATATATATTTTATTTTACTACAGTTTATTAAATTTACGAAACACAAAACCAATATATTATGAGAAAAATAATTGTTTTGTCAATGATTTCGTTAGATGGCGTAATGCAGGCTCCGGGCGGGCCAAAAGAGGATAAATCAGATGGATTCAAATTTGGCGGCTGGACTGCTCCGTTTGGCGACGAAGTTTATAGTAAAGCTGTAACAAATGAACTAAAACCTGCCGATTATCTTTTAGGAAGAAAAACTTTTGAAATTTGGGAAGAGTACTGGCCCAAAAACAAAGAATTTTGGACGGGAATTAATGAAGGCAATAAATACATTTTCTCGAAAACCAGAAAAAAATCAGACTGGAAAAACTCTAATTTCATCAAAAGCCTAGCTGATATAAAGAAACTCAAAGAATCTGAAGGTTTAGACATTCAGGTTTGGGGAAGCAGCGAACTTATTCATTTATTATTGAAAAATGATTTAGCAGATGAACTCCGGTTAAAAATTCATCCCTTATTGCTTGGCAAAGGAAAAAGGTTGTTTGATAATACTGCACATCCGTCGGGATTTACCTTAACGGAAAGTACTGTAACTACAACCGGTGTCATTTTAGTCAGTTATAAACGAGCTGGAGAAGTAGAAACAGGAAATGCTGGAGAAACAATTAAATAATCATATTTTATAAATTTAAAATATATACAAAACATGATGAATAAAAATAATGCACCTGAAATCAAACCTGTTTCTTTACGAAACAGGTTTTTTTGCTTAATACATATTTACTAAATAAATTATAAGTAACATTTTATAATAATAAATTTTGATTTTTAAATTTTATAGTATTAATCTTATTTTTTTATTTAAATTTGAGATTAATCATTCAGAATTTATTATATGAGGTTACGAATATTTTTATTGTTCTTTTTTATTATTCCATTAAACATTCATTCTCAATCTTCAACAAAAGAAATCATTGATAGTTTAAATAGTATAAACGATCATGAGAAAAAAGCAGTATTGTGCAGCAAAATTGCATTAAAACTTCAAGATTCTGACTGGGACAGAGCCATAAAATATATAGAGCTGGCTGAAACTGAAGCAAAAAAAACAGAAAAATCAGAACTAACTCTGGCTCAGGTTTATATTACTGCTGCTAAAATGTATTCGTCAAAAGAGGTTTTAGATATTGCTTTACAATATTATTTAAAAGCCCATGATATTTACAAAAACAATGACAATCCAGAGGAAACAGCCAAAGTAGAAAACAATCTCGCGATTATTTACAGCCAGGGGAAAAATAAAGAAAAAGCATTACAATATTTTTTAAAAGTATATCGCTATCAAAAATTAAAAAATGACCCTGTCAAACTTGTAAAAATTTTAAATAATCTGGGTACTAATTATTTAAGCAAAAATTTAGACTCTTCTTTATATTACTATCATAAAGCCCGTGCAATTAACCAAACCATAAATAATGATGATTTAAAAATATATGTCTGTACCAATTTAGCAAGAACTTATGCGCTAAAAAGGGATAATGCAAATGCTGGTTATTATTTTAATAAAGCCTTTTTTTTAGTAAAAAATACAGGCAATAATTTAGTTAAGGTATTTGTTTATGAATCTTTTGCTGATTATAATTTAAACGAAAAAAAATATGATACCGCAATCCTAAATGCAAAAAAGGGACTGGAATTATGCAGGGAAAACGAATATAGTATTTCGGGTTTAAACCTTAACAAAATACTCTATCAGGTATATATAAATAAACAGGATTATAAAAATGCTGTTTTCTATTTTCAGAAATACAATACTATAAACGATAGCATACATATTGAAGAAAAAGCAATAAATCTGGAGAAAATTAAACTTGAACAAGAATATAAAGTTCGCAGCCAGATAAAATCACTTATTGAGCAAAAAAAAACGTTCAAATACTTTATAATTGGATTGATATTAATGTTAGGCACATTAGTTTTAATTATTCTCTTAATAAAATACCGAAAAACAAATATTAAAAATCAGCTGGAAAAAGAGAAACTAAGAACAAAAATGAAGGTGTTAAGTCAAAATCTGGACGCTAAAAACAAAGTTCTTATAGGAAAAGCAATGTCAGAAATACATCGTACAGACAGTATTAATGAAATCCTAAGCGATCTAAAAAAGATAAAGCTCAAAGCTGTTAGTAAAGAAACACAGCAGGCTATTGATTTAGTTTTAAAGCGTTTGGAAAAAAACTTAAATACAAATAGCTGGCAGGAATTTGAAATAAGTTTTGAACAAGTCCATAAATCCTTTTTTTACAAATTAATAGTCGATTACCCTTCTCTTACCCCAAAAGATCGCAGATTATGCGCTCTTTTATACCTCGATTTAACTACAAAAGAAATCTCTCAAATTACAGGGCAGTCTTTTAAATCAATCGAAAATGCCCGCACCAGACTACGCAAAAAGTTTGATTTAACTAACGAAAAAGTAAACCTCTCTACTTATCTAAATACATTATAGCTCAATTTAAACAAACATAAAACCCAAACTAACCACCTGATTTAGTTTGGGTTATTTTTTATTGAGTGTTTTTTGGGTGGTATTTGTTTACTTGCGAGTGTTTTTGTAATAGTGCTTTTTTTCAAAAAAATATACGTCTGTTCTATATTTACTAAATCGATTAAAAGAAAAAAAACTTCCACAAGTTTATTCCATTTTTCAGAAGAACCAGTTACCAAAAAGATTAACCTCCTGAAAATTCTGAAAAATTACAAAAATCAACCCCAAGTTGATTTTTAAATCTGCGTCTATAGTTTCCCTATAAACTATTATTCAGCGCAATTATTATTAACCAACAAACTATAGTATTAATTTAAATTTAAAAGAAATGAACCACATTTACTTAAAAGTCAGGCATTTGTTTATTTTGTTGAGTTTTTTTACCTGTTCTGTAGTAACAGCACAGTCAATTTTTCAAAATACAAATAAAAGTAACACAAGTACGGCGGCAACGTCTGTTACAAATAATACAGAAGAAAAAAATGTAAAGAAATCAAATTCAAGTCTAGGCAATGATGCAGATAATCTTTTCGCTCAAAAAGAAGAAAAGGTAAATGGCACTGAACTTTCTGCAGCAGAAAGCGAAGCTGTCAAAAAACAAGCACAACAAAGCCAAAAATTATTTGAAAAAAAACTTGTAGGTCCTGCTGGCAAAACGCAAGATTCAGTCAGCGTAAAAGTTAAATCATTTGCCAAGTCCTCCAATTTAACTGTAAAAAATATATTTGAGGTTAAAAAGAAAGACTTTGATTTAACAGAATCTGATAAAATGCAGTTAAAATCAATTTCTAATAATCATGGCAGAGTCCTTGCTACTTATCAACAGCTGCACAATTCAATTCCGGTTGAAGGAGCCATTTACAAGGTTAGGGAAAATAAAACCAAAATTGATGCCTTTGGATCTGCTGCTAAAAAATTGCCTGCAAACAGCAATTATAAAATAAGTGCGGCAGCTGCTTTACAAAATGCGCTTAAAACCGTAAATGCCAAGCAATATATTTGGGAGAGTAAAAAATTAGGTTCTATCCTTAATAAAAAAATAAGTACAAAACCACAGGGCGAACTCGTGTATGTTGGTCCTGAATTTTCTTCTCAATTAGCAGAATACCATCTGGCGTGGAAATTTGATATTTATGCGACCAATCCGCAATCCAGCCAGACCATCTATATAGACGCTAACTCCGGAAAAACAATATTAACCTTAGATCTAAATCGTGATGTTAATCTTCCGGGGCAAAGTCCGGGTAAAGGAAAGGCACGATATGCTGGTGATGTAACTTTTAATACGAAACAATATTCTGATGGTTACAGACTAGAAGCCATACAAGGAAAATATAAAGTTCCCATTTTTACTTTAAATATGAATCATGCCAACCGCGCATCAGATGAAGTAATTACAGAGTTTATCGATGAAGACAATATTTGGAACGAACTTTATAATAAAAATCATGACGAAGCTGCAATAGATATTCACTGGGGCATGCAAAAAACCGTTGATTATTATGCTGAAAAATTTAACCGAAATAGTGTTGATAACAACGGAATGGAAGTTATTGGTCTTGCGCATTTAGGCACTAATGTCGAAAATGCGGCATGGACTGGCGGCTGGGCACAATTTGGTGACGGAAACAATAACTCGCCTTTTGTTGGCCTGGGTATTACCGCACATGAACTAACGCATGCTGTAACACAGTTTTCTGCCGGTTTAATATATCAGGGAGAATCGGGTGCTATAAACGAATCTTTCAGCGATATTTTTGGTGTATCTGTTGAATTTTATGTTGGAAAAGATACCAAAGAAAACATTTGGATGCTGGGTAACGAAATGTATAAACATGGAAGCATGAGGAATATGTCGAATCCAAAAGCACAAAATCAGCCCGACACTTACGGTGGAGAAAACTGGGCAAATCCATTAAACACTACTTTAGATAACGGGGGCGTACATATTAACAGCGGTATTACAAATTATTGGTTTTATCTTTTATGCGAAGGCGGACAAGGCGTAAACGATCTAAATAACAACTATGATGTAAAAGCTATTGGCCTGGCCAAGGCAGAGAAAATTGCTTACATAACCCTTACCGAATATTTATCTCCTTCTTCGAATTTTAACGATATGCGCCAGGCAACTTTAATGGCTGTAGAAGATTTATACGGATTAAATTCTGAAGAATACAAACAAGTAACTAATGCATGGTATGCAATTGGTGTTGGAGCTCCATTTACAGAAAAACAAATCACACTGGTTTCTGTTCAAAAACCTACAGTTATTTGCGGCCCATTAAAAGGCGATGAACCTTTTTACGTTACAATTAAAAATACAGGATCTGTTATTATTAAAGCAAATGAAAGCTTAAAATATAAATTAAGATTAATGATACCGTCATTTGGCGGCAGGCTAAGGTCTATTTATACTAATGACAGTACTATCAGGTTTGAAAAAGATTTAGCCATAGGCGAAGAAACGACTATTAAAATACAAGATCAGATTCCTTACCAGATAAGTGCCACAACTGTAAACTACGTAGAAGTTAAACTTGACTTTAAACCTATTGAAGAGTTTGGTGTAAAAGATGGGGTTTCTTTTGTTTCTAATATGATAGTGCCTCCTGGTCAAAAAGATTTTGATCTTAAAGTGACAGGACTAAATCTTCCAGAGTATTCAGGCGGAGCACTTTCGGCAAACCATCCGTTAGCTGTTACTGTTTATAATCTGGGCTGTCAGGATATACCAGCAGGTTCTCCAATAAAAATAGGATATCATAATACGCTTCAGCAAAATGAAATTATCTGGAAAGAAATTACATTAGAAACGGCTCTAAAAATGAATTCAGAAATGACAATTCCTTTTGGTGTCACTATCGATTTATCTGCAGCCGGCCTGCACACTTATGAAGCTTTTGTAACATACAGCCAAGATCCCGTAACGACAAATAACAGCATAATCAATGCTGTTTATAACGGCAGTATAACGGCGTTTCCATATTACGAAGGTTTTGAAGGAACCCTTGGCGGATGGTATTCAAAATCAATACTTACAAATCAAAAATTTATATGGCAGTCAACTCCTTATTCATTTAGAGATACTAACTCAAAATCTTTATGGGTAACGGTCAACCTTGCTAATTATGGTGAAAGAATGGCTCTTAATGCTGATTTCACATTACAATCGCCAATATTTGATTTTACCAATGTTGCCTTTCCGTATGTTGAGTTTGATATAATTTCTCTATTTCATAAAGGTTATGACGGATTAATTGTTGAGTATTCTGAAGACAATCAAAACTGGCAAAAAGTTACTGGTATCGATTATCCAGAGACAATACATTTTAACAACTTGCTATCTGGGCCTTGGTTTACAGGAATAAACAATGATTTCCAGAAAGCGCCAATAACAGTACATTTAAATGAACTTGCCGGTAAAAAAGGGGCAATTCGTTTCCGCGTAGTTACAGATGACTATTATGATGGATTTTTAGGGGTATTTATAGACAATATTGTTGTAAGTGAAGCTCCTTATGATTTAGAACTTATTGCTGCAAATATAGATGCCGGAACTTGTACTGTTAACAATAATAATGCTACTATAAAAGCTCAAATCATTAATAATTTTGCAACAACAAATGAACTGGTAAATGTTACGGTAAAAATTTTGGATAGTGAACAAAAAGAAGTTTTTGCTAAAACTGAAAAGGCCAAATTAGTTTTTGCTAAATTCAGAGATACTATAACCTACTCTATCCCCAATATTAATTTAAAAAATATAGGTGAAAATACTATTTCGGTTTCTGTTTTTCCTGATCCTGAAAATAAAGACATGAAACCAGGTAATAATTCATTTACTTTTAATTACGATAATTGGAGTAATGCCGATATGAAGGTTTCTGTTCTTCCGTACATAATGGATTTTGAAGATGTTTCTAAATACAAAGGATGGAGAACATCTGAAAACAAAAATAGCGACGGCTGGAAATACGGAACAAATACTGATTTAGATTCTCCGGGATGGCGTATTAAAGAGCATACACATTTTATGGCCAGCAATGATGATAAATGTAATTGTGACTCATCAAACGATATGTTGATTTCTCCTGTATTTGATTTAAGCAATTATAAAGAAGCACACTTAACATTTGATGGTTTTGGAGATGGTGCAGGACTTTCTGACGGATATGTGAAAGTAAGTACAGATGGAGGTAAAAACTGGAACACCATTTTTCAAATGCCTTATATCAATAATTGGATAGAATATCAGGTAGATTTAAGTGCTTATGCAGGAAATCCTTGTGTTCTTTTAGCATTTCAGCATGATGACAATGGATTGTTTGCCAGCGGTTTTGCTGTAGACAATATTCAAATTAAAGACACAGCCGAATATCTGCAATTGTCTAACTTAAGCGTGGCAGAAAATGTATATCAGGATGTACCATCGTATCAATTTTTTGTAAGTGCAAAAAATTTATTCTACAATACAATTGACAAGGTTACAATTGAATATCAAATTACACAAAATGGTAAAACGATAGGAGAACCAATTGTATTAGATAGAAATACTAACTTATTGCAATATCAAACAATTGCTTATCAAATAGACAGGCTGCCAATACTTCCGGCTGGAAATTATGAAATTACAGTAAAATTAATTGTAAACGGGCAGGCAAAAGAAAAAGCAGAAAGTCTTACACAAGCTTTTCAGGTTATGGCAAAAGCGCCAACCTTAGATTTTGAACCTTTTTCAAATTTATCTCAAGGCTCCCTGTTTGGGTCAAAAGGGTTTGTTTCAAATCAAAGCGATGAAAACTACCCATGGCGAGCTGTTGTTCAGCCTGATAATACCTTTTTGACACTGCCAAAAAAAGATCATACCAACGATACTGCTGCAACCATGTTGTACAATCAATTAGAAAATTATTCAACTTATGGAGAATTGGTAACTCCATTATATACCTTATCTGACAAGGCAACAGCATTAGAATTTTATTATGCAATGCAAAGTAATTATCACAATGCTCTTATTGTTGACATTAAAACAAAGGGAGGTGAATGGCAAGAAGTATGGAGAACTTCTAAACAAGGAATTTATGCTGATAAGGAATGGCAAAAAGGAACTGTGAGTTTAAGTAAATATGCGGGTAAATCTGTAATGTTTAGATTTAGACATGCCAAAGCAGCTGGGTATTCTTATATGGTTTTTGATGACTTAAAAGTAATTAATGATCCTCTTTTAGATGTATCTGTTCAAATATTGTCGCCTAAGGATATTTGCGGAGGTTCTGAATTTAAAGTTAAACTAACCAATGAAGGACAAATTGCAATAAAAGAAAACGCTATTCAATTAAATTTAGAATATGCTAATACAGCTGAAACTATTTCAGAGTCTATTGTTACCGAAATTCCGGTTGGTCAAAGCATAGAATATATTTTCAAAAAACAGCCTAAACTTGATACAAGCGGTGATTCTCATGTTTTTAACGTAGTAGCAAAATTAGAGAATGATGCTATTCAATACAATAATGAAGTAAAGAATTATATCTATCAGGAAGTTTCATCAGATTTTAAAATATTTGACAAACCCGTTATATATGGATACGCTGGCAAAAACCTATACATTGATGCGGGAACTAATTTTAACATCAAAAAATTAGATGTTCTTTCCTATCAATGGAATACTGGTGATAGTACAAATGGTATAGAAATAAATAAAGCAGGAGATTATAGTGTAACCGCTATAATGAAAAATGGATGTACGTTAACTGAAACCATAACTGCTGCATTTGATACTTTTGAATCTGAATTAGTAAGTGGGGATATATGCGGCCCAGAAGTTGTTTTGTCTCCGGGTAATTACAAATCATATGAATGGTTTGACGGCTCAACAGACCCTACTTATACTACAACAGAAAGCGGCAATTATTATGTAACTGTTTACAATGAAAATGGTATTGGTAAAATTTTTAATACCAATATTTCTATTCTTGAAAATAACATCGTACCAGAGATTATGGTTGTGGGAGATAAAAAGTTAACTTCTTCAGTCGAAGCAGCTTCATATCAATGGTATTTAAACGACAGACCTATACCAAATGCAACCCAAAAATCTATCATTACGATTTGGGAAGGAAATTACAGCTTACAAATTATAAATAATAACGGCTGTAATAGTGCAATATCAGCACCATTTGATTCAAAAGGTATGATATTGGGCAAAATAACAAAAACGTTTAGAGTATTTCCTAATCCTGTTATAGATAACCTAAATATCTTTTTAGCAGATAAGGCCGAAGGAGAAACACAAATCAAGATTTACACCACAGATGGCAAAACTATGTTTAGTAAAACGTACGCAAATGTACCTTCAAACATAAATGTGAGCGCACTAAGTCACGGGGTTTATATTTTAGAATGCAGTGTACAAGACAAAAAATATACCGCCAAGATTATTAAAAAGTAAAAATAATACAGAGTGGCAGCTCTACTATTCTAGAGCTGCCTATCTAAAAAACAAAATGCAATGAAAAAATCAATGCTAATTTTAAGCGCACTTTTTTTGTGCGTATCAGCTATAGCTCAAGATCAAAAAGTTAAAGTGGGTCTAAAAGCAGGTTTAAATATTTCAACCCTGACTTGCGATGAAAGCGAATTAAATTCATCATCAAAAACCGGATTTACGGCAGGTGCAATGGTCGAAATTCCGTTGACGAAAAGATTTTCGCTTCAACCTGAATTGCTGTACAGCCAACAGGGGACTAAACATTCTTTTTCTGATAAAGATGTAATAATTTCAAACTATAATGGTACTATTGAATTGAATTATTTAAATATTCCCGTTATGCTAAAATATTTTGTACTAAACGGATTAAGCCTTCAAGCGGGGCCTCAAATAGGAATTCTTTTTAATGCTAAAAATAAGTACGAAGACAATTTTTTAGGGTACCAAAATAAGGAAAGTTTTGAACTGACTGATTATTCAAGCGGTATAGATACCTCTGTAAATTTTGGATTGGGCTATCAATTCAAAGATAAATTTTATACTGACTTAAGATATAATATTTCGTATTCGAATGTTTTTAAAGAAAGTGATGTCAATCGTTTTATAAATAATGATATGAAAAATAGAGTTTTTCAAGTCACGATTGGGTATTTTTTTAAATAAGATTATATATTCCATTTTAATTTTTGACAATACCCAATAATACAGTTATAAAAAACGGCCAAATATATTTTATATATTTGGCCGTTTTAGTGAATGCCTTGGTACAAAATTCGAACCTTTTACTGGAACCATTTCTATCCTTATCTTATTGATCTTGTTTTATGATTTATATAAAAACATCTAATCTGACAATATACCTACTGAAATTACATGGCCTTAGACTGAATATTGCTGTAAAAAGCATTCTAGAAATAAGTTTTTTAATTCGTGATGATGGACGATTGGTGTTTTTTCAATATCGACGATGAGGTTATTTGAAAAATTTTTTTGATGCCATAATGCAATAAAATCTTTGTTTTTTGAAATGATATGCACAGGGGTTTTGAACGAGTTTTGGTCGGTTGTTATCATTGGTGGCTGGTGATCTCCGAAAATGACAAAAATAGTATCTTGAGACTCGTTTAAAATTAAGTTTTCAATGGTCTTTAATTGATATTTAATGGCTTCAAAGTAATTATCTTTGTTATTGTTTTTTGGATCTGTTGGTTTGTAATGTTCTAAAGAAGTGGTATTACAGTCTTCCCATTGATCCAAGAGTACTGTGGGGGTATAAAAATCGTAATGAGAATTGAGAGTTTCTACAAAAAAAGCGAGGGGCTTACCCTGGTTCTTTTCTTTCATGATTTGAATTGATCGATTGAGAAAGTACTGATCTGGTGCTGACTCAAAAATAAATGACGGACCTGTATAATTGAGATCTTTGTGGGTAACTACATCTTGTACATCTGCAAATTCTAAAAATTCTTTCCATGGCACTTTTAAATTTTCAAACCCTCCAATTCCTGAAACCAAGAAGGTGTTGTATTGAAATTTTCTTAATACTGTGAAAATGGATTGCACAGGATATTGATCCCTTAGCTGGACTAATTTACGGTATAGGGAATCTGTTTTTATTTGTATCCCTTTGAGAACGGAAAAAAATGCCATCCAAGAGCCTCCGCCGCTTACAGGTGAATTTGATAAAAAACTTGTCGCATGCCATTGGTCACTTTGAATTTTTTGATGTATGGTTTCCAATAGTTGAGTGTATGGCTGGGTATATGCTTCGTTTTCGTATAAAATGGCTCCATAGGATTCCAAGGCTATAAAATAAATGTTAGGACTTTGCTTTAGCGTTTGAACTCGCGATAATATAAGCTTAGTTTTGTTATAAATTTGAGGTATTAAAGCTATCTCGTCCTTTGCTTTTTTACTAAAAAAGATATTAGAACTGATTAAAAATGAAAGAGCCTGAATTCCCATCCCTGAATAGTGTACAAAATTGCTTTCCTCCTGCAAATAAATATAGTTTATACGGCGAAAAAAAAAGTGTCTAAGTGGTATGAATATAATAATTGATGCAAGTATCTGTAATATTATGACATTCGTATTTTGAATTTGTGCAAGCATTATGATGTTTAATTTAATGATGAGGATTAATAAAATTAAAAAAACACCAATACCAAGTAGTAATTGCTTTTTATACCCAGCCCAAGCGATTTTCAAACCTTCTATAATAAGCTGAAAATCAGAAACAATTGCAGGAAAGTTATTATAAATACCATAAATACTATGGTGATAGTAAAATACAATTAAGGTAAGTATATAATATATTTGAAATGGAATAGTTACATATTGAAAATTAATATAATTTTTCAATATTGACAGCAAGAGTATAACTATTGTGAATTCCATGTTTAGTCGAAATATGTCTTTATTCATTCTCCCAAATAGTGCTCTACCTGCTAATCGCAAGCTTTTTCGCCTGAAGATTTGGTCTATAGGTAAAAAAGTTGAGGTTTCTTTATTGAAAAAATACAAAGGAACAAATAGCAAAAAATTAAGTAATAAATAAATAGTAACTGCGATCATATTATTGTTTATTATATATTGTAAGATCTGTCGTTGTATTAATCCTCTTCAAAACCAGCCCAGGCATTGGGGTTTTCTTTTATTGAAATGCTGATTTTGCCTTCAAAATAAGATTTTACTTTTAAGCTTACTTCGTCATAGACATATCGGGCTATAAACTCTGTAGTGGTGAGTTTACCTTTAAAAATATCCAAATCGTCTAAATTTTGATAATCAAGTTTTGACAATATGTCTTTTACTACTTTATGCGCCAGACCAATATCAATTACAACATTATGTTTGTCAAGGTTTGTGGCTTTAAATGTTACGTCTACTACAAACGTTGCTCCATGAACATTTTGTGCCGGTCCAAAAAAGGGATGTTTTAAGGAATGGGCAATCATCATGCTTTCTCTAATTTTTACAAAATACATATTTTTATATTTGGGTTAATATTTTACTATAGTTATGAAATCTTCATTAGGTTTGTTTTTTCTAATTTGATCAAAATAAAGAGGGAGTTCATCAAAAAGAATTGTGTTCGATATAAAAATCTTATAATCTATAGTTTTAAGTAAATGTTCTACTAATTGTTTTCGGGTCAAAAAGCTATAAACTTCTTTTTTTTCATGTGGTATTGAAGATACTTGTGAACTAATAATCTGCAGTCTTTTATAATGAAAATTTCCACCTAATTGCAGTAAAACAGGGTTGTTTCCATACCAGCTTAACTCTATTATTTTTCCTTCTTCAACTGTATGATCGATACAATATTGCAAGCCTTTTTGATTGGCAGATACATTAAATGTAATATCATATTCGAGGTTATTTTCACATAAATCAAACCCAAAGTGTTTTAATTTTTCTTTTTTTACCGGATTTATTTCCTGAACAAATACTGTTGCTCCAATATATTTTTTTATTGTTTGTGCCAACAAAACACCAACGCTTCCGGTACCACAAACTAAAACAATATCTGTTTGTTTTACTTTAGATGTCCAAATGGCATTAATTACTGTTTCAAGATTAGAAAACTGGGTAGCAGCAACAGGATCTATGTCTTCCTGAGAAAAAAAATAACAATCATTATCATTAACTATAATTTGATCTTGATGTGGATGCATAACATGTGCCCATCTTTGATCATCTGTTTCTCCCACTAATGAATAGCCATATTTTATAGGAAAATCAAAACCACCTCCCATATAATTTACTTTCATTTTAGTATAAAGATCTAGGGGTATTTCGCCGTTCGCAACGAGTTTTTCTGTACCTATACTTATTGAAGAATATCTGGTATGCATTTTAACAGCTTGATTTATATTACTAAAATTAAGCTGTTCCGTTTTTATTTCTGATGTGTTTTTATTGTTATGCCAAAATGCCTTTGCTTTCATAAACTATAAATTTGAAACTATCATTATTGCATTTCCTATATTATAATACTTTGGATTATTTAAACATATTGCCTCGTTTAAATCTTGAATTTCCTGTAATTCAATTCCATTTTTACCTGAACCAAATAACATTGGAGCAATATGAAACTCTATTCTTGACAGCATTTTGTGTTCAATAAATCTTCTAATTGTTAAAGCCCCTCCTTCTACAAGAACAGAATGCACACCATTTTGTTTCAAAACTTCTAATAATGATTTTATAGGTATACACTCAGTCCCATCATTGATATTAACTACTTCTACATCGGGAGGCATATGATTATATGACAGGTTTTTGCAACTAAAAAGGTATGTTTTGCCCGGTGTTAAATCTTCAAGTTCCAACGGTGAATTTGCAATTATGGCTTTAATAGGGTTTTTGCCTTTTACATGTCTCACATCAAGCTTTGGTCTATCAATCCTAAATGTATTACCCCCAATAAGTATTGCATCAACCAGTGCTCTTATTCGGTGATTATGAATTAAATTTTCCTGATTACCAATCCATTTAGATTTTCTGGTCACGGTCGCAATTTTACCATCAATAGTTTGTGCTACGTGAACACAGGTGAAAGGTATTTTAGAATGTTTGTTTACTAATATATAGCCCAAATACAGGTTAAAAACATTTTTTAGCTGTTTTGGGAAAGTCTTACCATATAAAACTTCAAAAAAAGCTTCTTTTTCTTTATCAGGATAAAAGCAAATGACTGCCAGATATTCTGATAAAGAGGAACCTGTACTTTTTATTACATTATATTCATAAGTAATGCTCAGCGTTTCTGTTGAGACATCAATACTTTGATAGGTTTCTTTTATGTTTAATAACAGATCCCAATAGGCCGGCTTAACTTTCATATTAGATTATTTTATATGGTTGCCATTGTTTTCTTAATTCTTTTTGATATTTTATCAGAAATATCAAAATAAAAAAACCAAATTGAAGAATAGCTATTGTGGGTGCAAGTGTCGATTTATTCAAAAACAACATCACACTATTTAATAATACAAATAGGCTGACATAAAAATATATCTCTCGACCGGGAAGTATTTTTGCTTGAATAATAGCATAAAAAACACAAACATTCAACAAATTTGAAATTCCAATCGTCATTAGCGCACCATTAATTTTTAGCTGAGGTACTAAAAAATAAAATAGAATTGCCATCAATACTATTTTACCAACTGCAAAATAATTAATCTTTTTAATTTTGTTTTCATACATTAAAATCAATCCTAAAAAACGCAATAAAATTAATGGCAAAAATACTAGAGCTACTATCGGAAAATATAAACTTATACCATTATATTTTGGATGATTTAAAAACCAATGAATATTTATACCAAAAGCTGATAAAAAACTTAATACCATAAGACCGATTAAAAGATAAAAATCCATTTTTTCCTGAACTAACAATTCAAAACCTTCTGTTTTTTTAGAAAGTATCGAAAATAATTCCGGTCTTATTGCATTATCCAGACTATTAAACAGTATAAAAATGGTACTTGAAATGCTTAACAAAACTGAATAACGTACTAAATCTTCAAGTGTCAAAAACTTCTCTATAAAAAATCTGTCTAATTGATTTTCTAAATTATATAATATCAAAAACGGAATAAACGGCAGCGAAAACTGAAGTGCTTCTTTGATAACAGGTTTTGAAAATTCAATTTTAAAAAGCAATCTGTTATTAAAAATAATCAACAAAAACATAAGCAGGTTAGCACAAAGCGAAGAAAGCAAAAACCATAAAAACCCTAATTTAAAAATTTTTATACATAGTATCTGTAAGATTGGTGTAAGCAAAATATTGACAATAAAATATAAGCTATACTTCTTAGCTTCAAATTTATTTTGCAAATAGAGAAAATAGAAGCCATTCAACATGCTGACAAATAGCGATAACATCATTATAAAAGTATAAGGAAAAAACGAAAAATTGTTTTTAAAAACAAAATGAAACAATTGATCGCCGCACAGATACATAACGAGAATCCAAAAGCAAAAAATAATAACCTGAAAATTAAACAAATTCCTAAACAATGCCAGCTGTTTAGGTGTATTATCCGGCTCAAAAAAATAAATATGTCTAAACGCCTGATCTACTTTTAAGTTTAAAATTATAGAAAATATTGCAAAAAAAGCATTGGATAATGACAATATTGCATACTCATTTATAGTTAGGTATTTTAAAAACACAGGTAATAAAACAAAACTAATGATGGGCGGCAGAATACCTAAAAACGTATATATTAATGTATGCTTCATTCTTGTTTTGTTATTATAATTAATTGATATTTCATTGTTTTTTTTGCGTACAATTTATCAAGTAACAATCCGCCTTTAAAAAGCTTTTTAAGCATTGATTTACGTCTTAATAATTTAAAAAACAGAAGCTGCATATTGATTTTAAACAAAGACTTTTTAGGCATAAAATGTGTTAAATCTTCCCGTTCTAATGTAAATTTATGCGGCATGCCGGAGAAATGAGACAATGCAAATAAAAAATTCAAATTCCAATCAGACATAAAAGCCTCACATGCTGCTGTTGTAATTTTGCCTTCAAAAAAATCATCAACAATGATTAACTTACCATTCGGCTTTAACCCGTTTAATAATGCATTAAAATCTTTATCAAAGTCTAAAGAGTGTTTAAGTGATTCTACACAAAAAATTAAATCATAATTACAAGATGCTGTATTTTCAAAATTGCTGACTTTAAAATCAACATTATCAAAATGATATTTATTTTTATTGCGATCAGCACTTTCTATTTCTAAATTGCTAACGCTGATTCCTGTGATTTTTGCGGCATTGTTTTTTGCAAAAAGTAAACTGCCGAAGCCCACACCACAGCCAGCATCTAAGATATGTTTATTTTTTATATCGATTTTTGAAACCAAAAATTCATAAATATCATTAAACATTCCCCCAAAATCTAACCGTTTATGAATTGGATATTCACCATCGGATTTTAGTTTAGCTTCAATTTCAAAAAGAGCATTATATAATTGCGTTATGTCGGTTGGTGTATTCAAATTAATTCTTCTTCAAAATGAAAATAAATTCATTGGCATATTGTAATGGTGTAAAACTGTTTTGTTTGTTTTTGTAACCAGTAAATTTACCAAAAGTCAAAATCTGTAATATGCGCATTATTGGCCATTGATCCGGGATACAGCTTATAATTTCAAGCTGTTGCTGCTCAAATAAAGTTTTCCATTGCTGATAATTTTTTGCGTCCTGATGTCCTTTTTTATTAACTGCAAAAAAAAGTTTTTTAGTAAACAACCAGCGCCAGGAATTAGAATTCCTTACCATAAAACAAATTCTGGAATCAGCAGTTGTAACTCTTTTAATATCTTGTAACACTTTATCTTTATCAAGCATTCGCTCTAAAGATCCCAGACAGGTAACAAAATCAAACATGTTATCATCAAAAGGAAGGGCTTCGGCATTAGCTTCTACAATTACAGCTTCCGGCAGTTTCAATTTTGCTTTTTCTACTGCCACACTAGAAATATCAACACCGCTGCATTCTGCTTTATAATCTAATCCTATTTCTAACATTCTGCCCAATCCACAAGCAACATCGAGAAATTTTGCATCAGGTTTAATCTGAAGCAGTTCAGCAAAAATATAATACGCCTCTTTCGGCCGAAGATACATTTCACCTCTTGTTAAATACGTTTTATCAAACCAAGTTTTAATTGTTTGCTGCTGATTTTCAATCATTTTTTCCATTTAAAATAATAAAAAGCGTTTCGTTCTAATAATATAATCCAAATATTCTTCCTTAAATAATTTCTTCAGAAATTCCTCTTCAATTTTCACTCTAAATCGCATATAAAAGAAATATAATATCAATCCTCCCCAAATTAAAAAACTTGGAAACAAAATGCCAAATCCGGTGAAAAACAAAAACATACCATCTAATCCCGGATTTCGGGAATAATTAAAAATGCCGCTTACATGCAGTTTAAAACTATTTTGTATTTGTTTATTTTCTTTTCGCATATATAACATAGAGCCAAATGTTATCAATCTGCCTGCAATTACACAAAGTGTACCGATAATAATCAGCCAATTATTCGTTTCAAAAACCAGCCATTTACTTTCATGAAGATTCGGAAAAAAATATAAAAAAGGCAGCAAAAAATAAACATTTATAAAAAAGAACGGCACTGCCAAAATCATAATTTTTTTCCACATAGGCCATTTATAGATTTTAGTAATATATTCACTTTCATCAACCTCATAATTATTGTTTTTTTTGAAAAAATTCTGTGTATTTGCTACACTTGGCACATGAAAAAATATCAACTCAATAAGTAAACTAAGATACCCAAACACAAATGCAAAAATTATCATAGCTCTTCTATTTTACTTAAAAACAATTCAAAGTTAGTCTCCCAGCTTTGCATATTTAATCCTTTTACAGATTGTATCAATTGTAAATACATGACCGGAGAATTTAGAACATCTTCTACAGCATTTGTCATTTCACTCACATCAAACGAATTCAAAATACCCTGAATACCAATAGATTGATATTTTTTAAAATTACCCGTGGGTGTAATTATACAAGGTAAATGTGCACAAAGTGCTTCCATAATTCCCATACCATAACTTTCATAATCCGAAAAATGCAGCATCAGATCATATTCTAAAAGCAATTCATTTATATGTTCGTGCGGTACAGCCTCATTAAAAGTAATACTCTCTAATTCAGAACGTTCAACTTCATTTACTAGCTCCAAAAAATAAGGTTTTGAGAGTATTTCTCCGAAACAATCCACCTTGAAATCTAAATATCTCAACTTTTTAACAAGCGCCAAAAGTTTAATATGCCCCTTGCCTTCAATATAATTAGCCAGATAAACTATTTTCTGCGGTTTCTCATTAAAGCAATTTTTCTTCTTCCAACCACTATCAATACCAGGTTCTATTAAATAGCATGTTTTGGCTGCAGGCTGTATGACATTGTTTATATAATCTAATGAAACCATTCCTGTAGCAAAAATCATAAACGTCTCACAAATCAACTTCTCAACCTTAATTAACCTATTATTATTAACGTGTAAACCATTTACAGACGGCCAAAGATGAATCAAAAAACAAATCTTAAAACCCTTCAACCTTGTTACATTCAGTTTTTCATCAATCAAAATACCATCAATTATATAGGACACATCATCTTTAAAATCATATCCATTAATATCTGGTACAACATCAACTGCTGCCCTGCGGCCTTTTGCTATTAAAAATTCAAAAAGCTTCGTATTGTAAACTGTTCCGCCGCTAATTTTTTCACAAATGCCAGATGTTAAAATAATAATCACGCACTTCTTTTTTTAAAAAAATGTAAAAATGAAATCAAAAATGAAAACAGAACGAGCCCATTACCAATCGCAACAATATATTTTCCAAATGAAAAATCCACATAAAAAAACAGCACCAGACTAACAAAATAACAACCTGCAAAAAAACGGGCATATTTCTGTTTTTCCTCTGCAAAAACCTTTCTATTCCATACTGTCGTAATAATTTTATAAAAATACCGCATACCTCCTGCAGCCAAAACCCATCGCATTTCTGGATGTTCTAATCCGATCAACAACGAAAACATCAAACAGAAAAAAGCATCAGCTTCCATATCAAGCATCCCTCCAAAATGCGTAATCTGATCAAGTCGTCTCGCCAAAAAGCCATCAACACCATCCAGCATTACAAAAGCAGTACCCAAAATAGCTATATTGAAACGATCATTCATGATAAATGGTGCCGTAAAAAGCAACATCAGCCGAAATAATGTCACCATATTAGGCATGCCGCCCCAGTATTTTTTTTCTGTAAATCCAGACCAGTTTTTAATCAGAAAGATCAAAAAAACAAAAGCGCCTGCAATAAGACAAAAACATACGGTTCCATTGACCATGTCAATAAACAACCCAATCAAAATAAAAACTGAGTGATAAAATAACCAATCGACCGTCAATTCTTTTCTTTTCATAAAATCAAATACATATACGCTCAAAGTGTCATTATTGAACAGGATCCAAATTCAGAAAATGCTTGAAAAAATCTTTTTTTGTACGCAGGTAACCCTCACTTTCTTTTGTTGACTCAATCTCAATGGGGATACAATCTGTCAATACCACACTGGAATCCTCGAAAGCCTTCATTTTTTCAGGATTATTTGTCAAAAGCACAATAGATTTTACATCCAAATCTTCCAAAATAGCTATAGCTTCATCAAAAGAGCGTCCGTCAGCTGACAATCCAAGTGCCAGATTAGCTTCTACTGTATCCTTACCTTCCTCCTGAAGTTTGTATGCTTTAAGCTTATTAATAATTCCAATATTACGTCCTTCCTGACGTAAATAAATCAAAATACCGCCATTGCTGCTAAAATAATCCATAGCAACATGCAGCTGTTTGCCACATTCACATTTCAAAGAATGAAAAATATCTCCAGTCAAACATTCCGAATGTAAACGAACTGCAACCGGTTTTTTAAAATCTGTCTTTTCATGCACTAAAACAATATGCGGCATCCAGTCATCTACATCCTCAGAATACGCCATAATCTTAAAAATTCCCCAGTCTGTAGGCAGCTGCGCCTCAACTTGATTCTTTAAAGCCATAAGCCAACAATTAATTTTTTATTTAAAATAAACCAAAGAGGTTTACATAACGAAAGTATATAACTTAATAAAACAATTTGCTTTGCTTTTACCCTACCTAAATTTTAAAAAAAATATTTTTGCAGAGTTAAAAATTGAAGATAGATGCTTTTACGGATCAGACGTTCGACGGCAATCAGGTCTGTATTTTTCCCTTCGAAGAGTGGTTAAGTGATGAAATACTATTGAAAACAGCAAATGAAAATGCCGTTGCCGAAAGGGTTTTCTTGGTTGACAAAGGTGAAAAAATACATTTACGCTGGTTTACACCAGAAATCAACAGGCAGTTGTATGACCATATAACTCTTGATTCAGGCGGTGTGATTGTGGCAGTGAAAAGTGATAACTGTAATCTTGTTTCAAGATTTTTCACCTCTCAGGCTTCTTTTTAGAGGATCCAGTAACAGGCTCGGTATACCAGCTCTTTAATTCCTTTTTAGACTGCAAGAATTAACTTTTATATTATGCGAACATTTTTGCAAAAAACCTGTAATTGCTACCTCACAGATTTCAATTATATATTATTTATTCAGTTTTTGGATTTATCCAATGAACTTTCCGTTTTAATTTTTTGGCGGTGCTGCATCCCCCATTTTGTCATCGCTTCTACTACTTCTTGTAACGTTTGACTATAAGGTAGTAATTCGTATTCAATTGTTACGGGATATCCAACAGCCACTTTCTTTATAATGAAACCATTAATCTCCAATTCTTTTAATTCACTTGAAAGAACTCTTGCAGAAATACCTTTAACTTGTCGTTGAATTTCGGTAAATCTTTTATTTCCCCTAGCCATTGAAATTATTATCATTAATTTCCATTTACCTCCTATTGCATATAGCGCGTCGGAAACAGCCATCAAAACTGCGTTGCATTCTTCAGTAAATGCTTTATTTTCAATTTGCTTTTTTTCTGAATCCATCATATATACAATTTTGTAAGCTACTAACCTTTAAGTAACAACTAATAAATTGTAAGCTAATATACTATAATTTTGCTCTAATAATTTAAAAAAAACATTAAAATCATGACATTAGAAATTTTAAAAATCAAAGAAGAATTGAGAACCTTAATCGATGCATACGCCTCTTTAGGTGATGAAAAAAAAATCTCTCAAGTAATGGATTTATTCACCCCAGATATGAACTATAACGTTTATATGAATAACGTATTAATATCATCTGTTTCTGGAAGAGAGAATATGGAAAAGGATTTCAATAAACATGCCTCAGAGGTAAAAACATATTTTACAATGAATGGACAGCATCAAGTAGAAATTGGAGATGCTACTGCAAAAGGAATTTCTTTCTCCCAATTAAAAATGATTAGAGAAAATGATGGAAAAGATATTCTCTCAGATTACAGTGTTAAATATGAAGATAAATACATTTTCAAAGATGGAAAATGGCTGATAAAAGAACGTATCGGTTATTTTTTAATTATTGAAACAAGAACTTTAACTAATTAATCGAAAAGACTTTTATGAAAGCAAAAAAGATTATCACTGTTTTATTAATATCATTAACCACATTTATGGTAGTAGTAAGTGGTCTTATGAAAGCTATTCACCTGCCTTGGTCGGTAGAAGGTTTAATTAAATTCAATTTACCAAATTCAGCAATATTTCTTGGTTTGATGGAAATGACTTTTGCGCTCTTATTTGTCTTTCCAAAGACAATGCGTATAGGTTTTATTCTCCTGTCTTGTTATTTTGCAGGGGCAATGGCAACAGAGTTATCCCATGATGGCTCAATATTCAATCCTGCAATCCCATTGGCATTGATTTGGATTACGGCTTATCTTCGAGATAATTCCATATTTTTAGGCTATGCGAAGTCTTTATAAAGTTTAATTTTGTAATTATAATCAAAAGATTAAATATTGCGATTGAGAATTTAAGAAATACTGTTTAAAATAAAATTAGTTGATCCATAAAAAAGCCTGCAAAATATAAACTTTGCAGGCTTTCATTTTTTATAGTGACCGCGGAGGGGTTCGAACCCCCAACCCTCAGAGCCGAAATCTGATATTCTATCCAGTTGAACTACGCGGTCAGTAGATTTATGATTTAAGAGTGTAGATTTTAGATTGCTGGTTGAAATCTAAAATCTACACTCTTAAATCTAAAATTATTTTTAAACCAAAAGTTTCTTTACAATTGCTGAGATTGTTTTTCCTTCAGCAGTTCCGCCTAATTGAGCAGAAGCTAATCCCATAACTTTACCCATTGAAGCAATTCCTGAAGCTCCAGTTTCAGCGATAATTTTTGCAATTACAGCTTCTACTTCTTCTTCACTTAACTGTGCTGGTAAAAATTTCTCGATTACTGCAACCTGAGCCAATTCTGGTTCAGCTAAATCAGGACGATTTTGTTCTGTAAAAATTCTTGCGCTTTCTTTACGAGTTTTAACTAATCTTTGAAGTAATTTAATTTCATCGTCTTCTGATAATTCTTCTTTCGATCCAGAAGCTGTTGAAGCTAATAATAATTCAGATTTAATTGCTCTTAAAGATTCTAATGCTACTGTATCTTTTGCTTTCATGGCAGTTTTAATCTCTTCCATGATTTGTGTTTGTAAACTCATCTTTTATTTTTTTATTTGAATAAGCTAGTGCTTATAAATTGATATCTGTATCGAAAGTGTTCTCGACTTCGCTTGAACTGACAACAAAATTAACTTTAAAAGTTAGGTAAAGAAGTCAAATTTCTAAATTCTGTGCGAAGATAAAAAAAATAACCCGAAAATTAAATCCAATTTTCGGGCTATCCTAATATTATGATTGTAAAATTAATCTACGTTGTCGTGCAAAAATGAATTGTTTGAACGCAATTGCAAATCGTTGTTACTATCTGTTCCAACCGAAATTCTCGAATTTGTATTGTTAGATTGAGAATTCGATAAATCGATTCCTAATCTTTTGTAAGCCGGCTCTTTTTCCAACTCATCGATTCTTGAAACGTTATTATGGAATTTATAATTAAATTCTTTTAGTTTCTTTCTTCTTTCTTCAGCTCTTAAACGAAGTGTTTCTTCAATTGTTAATTCCATTGGAGAAACTTCTGAAGTTGTTGTAAAATCAGGCTGACTTGCAAAATCAACTCTTGGTTTTAAAGTAATATTCAATTCCTCAGGAACTGTATCCTCGATCACTTTTTCAACTGGTTTAGAAGCTGTCAATTCGTTTTCAACTTCCATATATTCTTCTAACGAATATTTGATAATTCCGTTATCAGAAAGTTCTGTTACCGGAACAAATGAAACTGGATCGTTTACTTTAATATTACGAGTTTCGTTTGTTAACTCAAACATGATTTTATTTTCCTGCTCTGCAGCTGGCTCTCTTTTCACTTCTGGCTCAGATTTGAAAAGCGGTAAATCAAATGAAAAAGTAGTTTGTTCTTCTCTTTCAAAAGTTCTTTGCTGTTGTACAGGTTTTACTTCCTGAACAACTGCTGCCGGAGTTGAAATTTTAAAATCAATATCAGTAATTGGCGAAACGATTTCAAAAGTTACGTCAAGGTTTTTAATAAACTCAGACATTACTACCAATTCTTCCTGATTAATTGTTGGCGTTGTTACCGGCGCAACTGGAGTTTGAATTACGGGAGCAACCGTATCTTCCATTAACTCAAAAACTACTTTATCTTCTGTTTTTGCAGTTGGTGTCTCTGCATTTAAATCAAAAGAAGTAAGCGGTCTGTTTGTTAAATTATGAACACTTCTTTGCTCATCTTCTAACGTGTGAATGATCTTTTTAGGCTCCGTATTAACGATTTCGTTTTGTTGTTCAACATCAAAACCAGTCGCAATAATAGTTACAGCAATAGCTTCACCAAGAGTTTCGTCTTCACCAACTCCCATGATAATATTGGCATTGTAACCTGCTTCTGCCTGAATGTGATCGTTGATTTCTCCAATTTCGTCAAGCGTTATTTCGTTAGATCCAGAAACGATAAGCAACAATACGTTTTTGGCTCCTGTAATTTTATTGTCATTTAATAATGGAGAATCTAATGCAGATACGATAGCATCTTTTGCTCTGTTTTCTCCTTCTGCCACAGCAGATCCCATAATAGCCGTTCCGCTGTTTGCCAAAACTGTTTTAGCATCGCGTAAATCGATATTTTGAGTATAGTGGTGCGTAATTACTTCAGCAATACCTCTAGAGGCTGTTGCTAAAACTTCATCCGCTTTTGAGAATCCTGCTTTGAAACCAAGGTTTCCGTAAACTTCTCTTAATTTATTATTATTAATTACGATTAAAGAGTCAACTTGTTTACGTAATTTTTCGATTCCTAAAAGCGCTTGTTCCTGACGTACTTTCCCTTCAAATTGAAACGGAATTGTCACGATACCTACTGTAAGGATCTCTCTTTCTTTTGCTAATTGTGCGATAACTGGTGCAGCACCTGTTCCGGTTCCTCCACCCATACCTGCGGTAATAAATACCATTTTAGTACCACGGTCTAACATTTTTTCAATGTCAGCGATACTTTCAATAGCAGACTGCTGTCCTACATCAGGATTTGCTCCTGCTCCTAAACCTTCTGTTAAATTCATACCTAACTGAATTTTGTTAGGTACTGAACTATTTTGCAATGCTTGTGAATCGGTATTACAAACGATAAAATCTACACCTTTAATCCCTTGCTTAAACATGTGGTTAATCGCGTTACTACCACCTCCACCTACACCTATTACTTTGATTACATTTGATTGGTTTTTCGGTAAATCAAATGAAATACTTCCAAATTCTGAGTTGCTCATCATCTTTTTGGTTTTTTGAAATTCTTATTTAGTACATTTTTTACTTCTTGACTTGGGGCAAAAAGTAATCCTTTTCTCTTTTTATTCGGCTTATATTTACTCAGCGTTGTCTAAAAAATCTTTGATTTTATCGACATATCTATCAAAAAATGATCGTCTTATTTTTGTTTCTGTAGATTCTGCAGCAACCTTTGTCGTTTTCACTTCTCTTGGTTCTTCAAAAGTTTCTACTTGTTCAACGTAGTTTTCTTCAACTTCGTATCGCTGCACCGGCGGAGGAACATTTCTATAAACAACTTTTGGCTGTTCATTTACTACTTCCATTCTAATTGCGCTTTGTGTGCTGTTTTCAATGCTGTTCATTACTAATCCAACAGCGGTTGCAAATAACGGACTAGAAATTTCTTCGCTTGAGTTTCCTGCCAGATGCTCGTTTGGATATCCAATTCTGGTGTCCATTCCGGTAATATATTCAACTAATTGTTTAATATGTTTTAGCTGAGCTCCACCACCTGTAAGAACAATTCCTGCAATTAATTTTTTGCGGGGATCTTCGTGTCCGTAAGCTTTGATTTCTGCAAAAACCTGCTCTACAATTTCCACTACACGAGCGTGAATAATTTTAGATAAGTTTTTAAGCGAAATCTCTTTTGGCTCTCTACCTCTTAAACCAGGAATAGAAACAATTTCGTTGTCTTTATTTTCTCCCGGCCATGCTGAACCGAATTTTATTTTTAAAAGCTCTGCTTGTTTTTCGATGATCGAACAGCCTTCTTTAATATCATCTGTAATTACATTTCCTCCAAAAGGAATTACAGCAGTATGACGAATAATTCCGTCTTTAAAAATGGCTAAATCTGTTGTTCCACCACCAATATCGATAAGTGCAACTCCAGCTTCTTTTTCTTCTTGACTTAAAACTGCATCTGCCGAAGCTAATGGTTCTAATGTCAATCCTGATAATTCGATTCCTGAACTCTGAATACATCTTCCAACATTTCTGATTGAAGAAGCCTGCCCTACTACAACGTGAAAACTAGATTCTAATCTTCCGCCATACATCCCGATTGGTTCTTTTATTTCAGACTGTCCGTCGATTTTAAATTCCTGCGGCAGAACGTGAATAATTTCTTCTCCCGGTAACATCGCCAGTTTATTTACCTGATCGATTAAAAGCTGAATATCTTTTTCGCCAATTACTTCTTCCGGATTGTTACGGCTGATGTAATCTGTATGCTGAATACTTCTAATGTGTTGTCCGGCGATACCCACCACAACATCTTTTATTTTATAACCTGAATTATTTTCTGCTTCAAGTATTGCTTGCTGAATCGATTGAATAGTCTGCGTAATGTTGTTTACAACACCACGTGCAACACCTAAACTTTTGGATTTCCCAATACCCAAAATTTCCAGTTTGCCATATTCGTTCTTCTTGCCTATCATGGCAACTATTTTTGTCGTTCCAATATCTAGACCTACTGCAATGTTATCTTTTTCCATTTTCTATTATTTTGTGCAAACTACTTGTTCCGTAAACCTAAGGTCAATCTTGCTGTATTTATATAACGAACTATCTAAAACTGCTTTTTGAAAAAACGCTTTATAGTTTCTAAATTTTTTATCAACATTCATTGTACGACCAAAATCTATGAAGTAATCATAGTTTCGGTTAAACATTTTTAGGCTGCCATTAGGCATAATTTGTATCGCAATGATGTTTTTTTTCAAAAACGCATCGTCGTAAATTGTGCGAAATAAAGCAGCTAAATCTTCGTTATTTTTTTCATTTATTGCCCCTGAAACAAGAGGAACTCGCGCCGTAAAATTATCTGACAAGGGCATTTTATTTCCCTCATAGTCAATATAAAAAGAGCGATCACCATCATAAACTCGCGCTATTGGTGTCTTCTGTTTTACTACCGCTTTTAGAACACCGTCGATACTTACAAAAACATCTGACTTTTCAATCATGTCTTGTGTATCAAGGTTTTTTTCTATCTTATTCAAATCTACTTCATCTTTTCTAATACTTGAAGCGTCCCTTTTATTTTCTATCAACAATTTATTAACCGTTTCCGGTTTTACAAAAAGCGTATTTTCTCCTACAAAAACAACCATAGATTTCTTCAATTTTCTATCTCCGTTTCGGTGTTGAGCGAAAGAATATAAAAAAAGAACAAGCCCTAAAATGAGTACTAATCGAATATTTGTCCAATTAAATATTTTCATTTAGCATTTTTTTAATTGACGGTACCATTTCACCAATATCACCAGCTCCTATTGTTACAATTATCGGCGCATCACTGGCTTTAATCTGCGCTAATAAATCTTCTTTTGCAACAATTTTTTTGTTCGAATTGGTCATTTTTTCCAACAGCCACGGCGATGTAATCCCTTCCATCGGTAATTCGCGTGCCGGATAAATATCCATTAAAAACACTTCGTCAAACTGAGATAAGCTTTCGGCAAATCCATCAGCAAAATCTCTTGTTCTGCTGAACAAATGCGGCTGGAAAATCGCCAAAACTTTACGTTCCGGATATAACTCTCTAACAGCTTGATGAACAGCATTTATTTCTGTTGGATGATGTGCATAATCATCTATATAAACTAATTTTTCAGATTTAATCTGATACGAAAAACGTCTTCTGATTCCGTTAAACGAGGCAATAGCTTTTGCGATGGCATCGGTCGGGGTGCCATAAGTTTTTGCCATCGCAATAGCCATTAACCCATTCATAAGATTGTGTTTTCCTGGCAATCCAAAATGAAGGTCTTTTATAATTTCTGATGGCGTCTGCACATCAAAAACATAACTTCCGTCTTCAATTCGAACATTGTATGCTTTGTATACAGCATCTTCATTTATAGCACATTGAACTCCGTCAAGAGGCAATTCTTTGGTTATAAACAATTTGCTTTTATCTTCAACTTTAGAAGCAAACTCCACAAACGAAGCTTCAATAGCATCACTTGTTCCGTAAATATCCAAATGATCTGCATCCATTGAAGTCACGCAGGCAATATTTGGATGTAAATGCAGGAACGAACGATCAAATTCGTCGGCTTCTACAACAGTTACCGTTTTTCCGGTTCCAATTAAATTAGAATTATAATTCTCTACAATACCGCCCACAAATGCCGTAACATCTGCGCCGCTTTCGTATAAAATATGTCCTAAAATACTTGACGTTGTTGTTTTACCGTGCGTTCCGGCAACTGCGAAACTAAAAGTGTCTTTGGTGATAATCCCTAAAACCTCGGCACGCTTTTTAATTTCATAATTTCTTTCTATGAAATAATTCCATTCTGAATGTGTTTTTGGAACCGCAGGCGTAAAAATTACCAGCGTATTCTCTACATAATAATCAGACGGAATTAAACTAATATTGTCTTCAAAATGAATATCAATACCACTTTCAATTAATTCACTTGTCAGCATTGACGGTGTTTTATCGTAACCTGAAACTTGTTTCCCGATATATTTAAAATAGCGGGCCAAGGCACTCATTCCGATTCCTCCGATGCCAATAAAATAAACGTTTTGTATTTGATTTAAATTCATTTCTTATTTGCTTTTTTTTTGCTTTAAGCAATACGCTTTAAGCTTTAGGCCTTTCTAACTTTGCCTTTATTATTTGATTCTTTTTGCTTTAAGCAGCAAGTATAAAGCTTACAGCCTATTGCTTAAAGCTTATCGCTGGATTAACTTAACAATTTCAGCAGCAATATCTTGTGTTGCTTTTGGTTTTGCTAATCTTTTGATGTTTGCACTTAACTGTTTTTGTTTTCCGTCATCTTTCAGCAGCGCTTCAAAAACAATGCTAAACTCGCTGTCTAGTTCAGTTTCTTTCAACAAAATGGCACCTTTAGCTTCTACAATAGCCTGTGCGTTTTTTGTTTGATGATCTTCGGCTACATTTGGAGACGGAATAAAAATTACCGGTTTCCCCACAATGCATAATTCTGAAACTGATGAAGCTCCTGCTCTTGAAATAATTACATCTGCGGCAGCGTAAACAAAATCCATTCTTTCAATAAAATCAACTACTCTTACGTTTTGCTGATTGTGTTTTTTATAATCTTCAAAATATAATTTTCCGCACTGCCAGATGATTTGAACATCCTGCGAAAGAAAATTTTGCAATTCTTTTTCAATTAATTGATTCATTCTTCTTGCGCCTAAACTTCCGCCCAGAACCAGCAATGTTTTTTTATTTGGATCTAAACCATAAAAAGCAATTGCTTCATCGCGTTTATCATCAATATCAATTAAATCCTGACGAACCGGATTTCCTGTCAAAACGATTTTATCTTTTGGAAAAAATCGCTCTAAATTTTCATAGGCCACACAAATTGCATTTGCTTTTTTGCTTAACAGCTTATTTGTTATCCCTGGAAAAGAATTCTGCTCCTGAATTACAGTTGGAATTCCTGCCGATCCTGCCGCTTGCAATAAGGGTCCGCTGGCAAAACCTCCGGTTCCAATTACTACATTTGGTTTGAATTTTCTAATGATTCTTCTTGATTCCAATAAACTTGCTGCCAGTTTTAAAGGAAACAACATATTCTGCAAGGTTAATTTTCGTTGTAAACCAGCAATCCAAAGACCTTGTATTTCGTAACCAGCCTGAGGCACTTTCTGCATCTCCATTTTATCTTTGGCACCTACAAAAAGAAATTCTGCATCAGGAAATTGTAATTTTAATTCATTTGCAATCGCAATTGCAGGATAAATATGCCCTCCTGTTCCGCCTCCGCTTAATATGAATTTATACTTTGTCATATCTCGTAATAGTTATCGTTAAACTATTTATCCTTTATTATTTGTTTAAAACTGTATTCATCGGATTTTTTGAATTATCCTGAATGGAATACATGGCTTCTTCTTCGTAAATTTCTTCTCTTTCATCAACCGGCAGATCTTCTTCTGCCAATTCTTTATCTATCAATCGTTGAAGCGCTTCTTTTCTTCTTTCTTTTTCTTCTTGTTCTTCGGCAATTTCTTCGTCTTTCTTGGTTACACTAATGATGATTCCAAGTGAGAAACAAGTCATCCAGATGGAACTTCCTCCTGAACTTATCAGCGGAAGCGTCTGCCCTGTTACCGGCAGCAATTCTACTGCAACAGCCATATTAATCATGGCCTGAAATATCATCGGGAATCCGAGTCCAACGACGACTAGTTTTCCGAATAAGGTATTGGCTTTATGTGATGCAATCACAAATCGGAATAATAACAATAAATACAACACTAATATTGAAACTCCGCCTACTAAACCATATTCTTCTACTACAATGGCATAAATAAAATCGGAAGATGATTGTGGTAAAAAGTTCTTTTGAACACTTTTCCCTGGCCCTAATCCGCCTAATCTTCCAGATGCGATTGCAATTTTTGCTTTTTCAATTTGATAATCATCTTCGTCTGGTTTGTCTGTCGTAAAATTCATAATACGACTTTCCCATGTTGAAACCCTGCTGAAGAATCTTGACTCCGGAAATGCTTTTGCCACCAAAAGGAAAAAGGCTAACATCGCAATTCCTGAGCCAATGATAAAGGCAATGTATTTTAATGGATATTTACCAATAAACGTGAGCATCATTACCATGGCAAAAATCAACGCTGTAGTTGAAAAGTTGGCCGGTAATATCAATGCCAAAGTGATAAACACCGAAACCCAAAGCTGAATAAATGAGGTTTGAAACGGCTCATTTTCTTCTTTGGTTTTCGACAAATAACGGGCTACATAAATAAACAATACGCTTGCCGCTAATGTTGATGTTTGAAACGTAATTCCAATGAACGGCACCTGAATCCAACGACTTGCATTTGCTCCTGCAATTACAGTTCCTTTTAACAAGGTGTATAATAACAACAACCAAACCACCGGAAGCGCAATTTTTGAAATTGCTCTAAAATAATGATACGGCACTTTGTGAACCCAGTAAATAATAAGGAAACCTATACAAACGTGTGCCAAATGTTTTACCAGATAACCTAATGTATTTCCGGTTCCGTGACCGATATACGCCAGATTACTACTCGCACTAAAAACAGGCATAAACGAAAACAACGCCAATAGAGCCACGAATGACCATATTACCCTATCTCCTTTTAGTTTGTTTACCAATTGCTTCATTGTAGATTTCTGATTTTAGATTTTAGATTTTAGATTTTAGATTATTTTCTAAACCTTCGGTTTTTATTTATTTATTCTTCTGTTTACTGTTTTTAAACTGCTGACAAAAATTGCTGTTAGTTCATTTCCTTCTTTCCAAATTGTTTCTAATTCAGATTTTGCAATCCACATTTTTTCTTTTATAATTTCTAACCAAAATAAAGTCTCATCTGCTTCTTCTAAAACTATATTCATTTTAGCAACAAACTCCCTATCACTTCTGGCTCTGCATACTGCTCGATAATTAGCTCCAACAGATGTTCCACTTCTTACTATTTGATTAGTTATTGATCTAACCACATTTGTATTTGGCATTTTTTCAGCCAATTCAATTATCATTAAAGAGAACTTTTTTGTTCTCAACTTCATTTCATCCGTCGTCATAATCAAAAAGAACTTAAATGTTTTATAATCTATAATTTCAAAGTTCAGACCAATCTAAACTCTAAAATCTAAAATCATAAATTGTGTACTGCTTGTTTGAATTGTTTTCCACGATCTTCATAGTTTTCGAATAAATCGAAACTTGCACAGGCTGGAGACAATAAAACGGCATCGCCTTTTTCAGTTAATTTTTGAGCTGTTTTTACAGCGTCGTTCATATTGTTCACTTCAACCATAATATCAACAACATCACCAAAAGCATTAATAATTTTATGGTTATCAACTCCAAGACAGATAATGGCCTTTACTTTTTCACGAACCAATGGCATTAATTCGTTATAATCATTTCCTTTATCAACTCCTCCAACAATCCAAACAGTTGGAACATTCATGCTGTCTAAAGCAAAGAAAGTAGCGTTTACGTTTGTTGCTTTTGAATCGTTAATGTATTGTACATTCTGGATTTTTAACACTTTTTCTAAACGGTGTTCAACACCTTGAAAATTAGATAAACTTTCACGAATTGTTGCATTTCTAATTTGCATCAATTTTGCTACAGAGCTTGCTGCCATTGCGTTTTTCATATTATGTTTTCCTTCTAACGCAATGTATTCTGTTTCCATTGTAAACTCTTCTTGGTTGATCTTTATTTCCATTTTGTTGTTATTTATAGAAGCTCCTTCGTCAAAACTTTTAGTCAGAGAAAAAGGAATTAATTTTGCTTTTGTTTTGTTGTTTTTTAACCATTCTGCACTTGCCTCGTCGTCTGCATCATAAATGAGATAATCGTTTTCGGTTTGGTTCATCGTTATTCGGAACTTCGAATTGATATAATTTTGATATTTATATTCGTATCGGTCTAAATGATCCGGGCTAATATTTGTAACTATCGCTATATCAGGCCTATATTCTATTATTCCGTCTAATTGAAAACTGCTTAATTCAAGAACGTATGCGTCAAATTTATTTTCGGCTACCTGCCAGGCAAAACTCTTTCCTATATTTCCTCCTAAACCTACATTGAGTCCGGCCGATTTAAGCAAATGATACGTGAGCATTGTAGTGGTTGTTTTACCATTACTTCCGGTAATTCCAACTGTCATTGCTTCTGTGTAAGGAGCGGCAAATTCGATTTCTGAAATCACTTTAACCCCTTTTTCAATCAACTTTTTAACTATTGGAGATTTCTCTGGAATTCCCGGACTTTTCATCACTACATCAGCATTTAGAATCAAATCTTCGGTATGCTTCTCTTCTTCCCAGGCAATTTTATTAATGACAAGAACTTCTTTATAGCTTTCTTTTATCTTTCCAAAATCCGACACAAAAACATCGTATCCCTTCTTTTTACCTAGGATCGCGGTTCCAACACCGCTTTCTCCTCCGCCCAATACCACTAATCTCATCTATCTTAATTTTAATGTAACGATTGATAATATGGCTAACATTACGGCAACAATCCAGAAACGGGTCACAATTTTACTTTCGTGATATCCTTTTTTCTGATAATGATGATGTAACGGCGACATCAGGAAAATTCTTCGGCCTTCGCCAAAACGTTTTTTAGTATATTTAAAATAAGTCACCTGAATAATTACTGAAGCACTTTCGGCAAGGAAAATTCCACAGAATAAAACAATCAATATTTCTTTACGAACGGCAATGGCTAAAACCGCAATGATTCCTCCAATAGTCAAACTTCCTGTATCTCCCATAAATACGGACGCCGGAAATGAATTGTACCAAAGAAATCCAATTAAAGCTCCTACAAAGGCCGATATAAAGACGGTCATTTCCCCCGAATTGGGTATGTACATTATATTTAGATAGTTTGAGAAAATGATATTTCCTGAAACGAATGTAAATATTCCGAGTGCGAGTACCGAGACTGCGGAGGTTCCGGCCGCGAGACCATCGATTCCATCTGTTAAATTGGCTCCGTTTGAAACTGCTGTGATGATAAAAATTACAACTGGAATAAATACCAACCAAGCCCATTTTTCATATCCGTCTCCCATAAATGACAGCACTTCGGCATAATCAAATTCATTATTTTTCACGAAAGGAATTGTGGTTGCTGTCGATTTTTCTTCAACTGGCGCTGGTAAAACTACCGTTGTGCTTAAATTTGCTTTAAAAGCATCTGTACGACCTGTATCTGTTCTTACTGTCACGGCTGGATTAAAATATAAAACTGCTCCAACAATTATCCCAAGACCAACCTGACCAATTACTTTAAAAATTCCTTTTAATCCTTGTTTGTCTTTTTTGAATATTTTAATATAATCGTCAACAAAACCAATAGTTCCCATCCATAACGTAGTTACAATAAGCAATACGATATAAATGTTGTGCAGTCTTGCAAATAGAAAAACCGGAATTAATGTGGCAAAAATGATGATCAATCCCCCCATTGTTGGCGTACCAGCTTTCTCGTTTTGACCTGCTAAACCAAGTTCGCGAACTGTTTCTCCAACCTGTTGGCGACGCAAAAAGTTAATCACCCTTTTACCATAAATAGTTGACAAAAGCAATGAAAGCAAAAATGCTAAAGCCGATCTAAATGTGATATACTGGAATACTCCTGTTCCTGGTAAATCAAGTGTTTTGTCAAAATATTCAAATAAATAGTATAACATATTTTTCTATTTTTTAAATTCCAATTTTGAAACTCCAAATTCCAATTCTAGTGGTATTTGAACTTAAAAATTTTATTATTTATTTAGTTGGTCTAAAATTTCTTTTACAGTCTCCATATCGTCAAAATGGTGGCGAACACCATTTATTTCCTGATAGGTTTCATGCCCTTTTCCGGCAATCAGAATAATATCATTTGGCTGTGCCAATTGACAAGCGGTTTTAATGGCTTGTTTTCTATCTGTAATTCTCAATATCTTTTTATAATTATGAGCTTCTACACCTTGTTCCATTTCGTCTAAAATCACTTCCGGATCTTCGTTTCTTGGATTGTCTGATGTTAAAATTGCTTTATCACTAAGATCTGTAGCAATTTTTGCCATAATTGGTCTTTTTGTTTTATCTCTGTTTCCGCCGCAGCCTACAACTGTAATTAGTTGTTCGTTTTTGGTTCTTATATCATCAACCGTTTTTAGAACATTTTCTAAAGCATCTGGCGTATGTGCGTAATCTACAATTGCTGTTATTTTTGAATCGGTAACAATGTATTGAAAACGTCCTGAAACACTTTCTAGATCAGATAGTAAACGCAATGCTTCCAAGCTATCTATTCCTAACTCAACTGCAGTTCCGTAAATAGCCAGAACATTGTAAGCATTAAAAGTTCCAATTAGTTTTACCCAAACTTCATTGTCGTTTACTTTTAATAACAAACCAGACAATTGGCTTTCTAAAATTGTTGCTTTAAAATCAGCATACGATTTCAGGGCATATGTAAACTTTCTTGCAGTCGTATTTTGCAGCATTACAGTTCCGTTTTTATCATCGATGTTTGATAATGCGAAAGCTGTTTTTGGCAGAGAATCAAAAAATGATTTTTTTACATCTCTATATTCAGCAAAAGTGGCGTGATAATCTAAATGATCGTGCGAAAGGTTCGTGAAAATCCCGCCTACAAAATGCAAAGCTTCTGTACGTTTTTGATGGATTCCGTGTGAACTTACTTCCATAAAACAATGCGTTACCCCAGCTTCGATCATTTCATTTAAATAATGATTGATTGTAATTGAATCTGGTGTTGTATGCGTTGCAGGATATTCTGTATCATCAACCATGATTTTTACGGTTGATAATAAACCAACTTTAAATCCTGCTTTTTGAAACAATTGAAATAATAACGATGCAATTGTTGTTTTTCCGTTTGTTCCTGTTACACCTACTAATTTTAGTTTTGAAGATGGATCTCCAAAATAATTTGCCGCAATAAAAGCCAATGCTGTATTGGTATCTTTTACCTGAACATAGGTTACTTCTTTCTCAATATTTTGAGGAAGTGTGTCACAAATAATAGCTTTTGCACCTAACTGAACCGCTTTTTCGATATAGTCGTGCCCGTCAGATAATGAACCGCGAATGGCCACAAAAATATCATTTGACTCTACTTTACGTGAATCAAATTCAATTTTCTGGATACCAATTTCTGTTGAACCTGCTACAGATTCGATAGCCACTTTGTATAATATGTCTTTTAGTATTTTCACGATAATTCTAATACTATTGTTGTGTTTTTATTTATTGCTTGTCCCGCCTGAATAGATTGTTTTTTCACTTTTCCTACTCCTATTACTTTTACCTTAATTTTTACGTTAAGATTTTCAAGTAAAGCAACGGCATCCATTCCGGGCATTCCTTTTAAATTAGGAATTGCATTTGATTTTTTTCTTGATTCTACATCAAACTTATCATAGCTGCTTTCTTGTTTTGCAATTTTAGAATCCAGCTGTTTTATTTGATTTGTTGAAGGTGCATCTGTAAATATTTTTTGGGCAATTCTTTTAAAAACCGGCCCTGCAACATCTGCTCCGTAATAATTATTTTTTGATGTATTTGGTTTGTGAACTACCACAATACAAGAATATTTTGGATGATCTGCCGGAAAATATCCTACGAAAGATGATGCATAATACAATGCTGATTTTCCTTCTTTTCCTCCATAATTCATCTGAGCCGTTCCTGTTTTTCCTGCCATCGAAAAATCTTTTGAATACAACTTAGAAGCTGTTCCTTTTTTCACCACATTTAGTAATACGGCTTTTAATTTTTTTATTGTTTCAGGCGAACAAACTCTTGGGTTTATTACTTCAACATCAAACTTTTTAATCGTTTTGTTCCATTCTTTAATTTCAGATACAAATTGTGGTTTTACCATAACCCCATTATTGGCAACTGAATTGTAAAAAGCCAAAGTCTGCATTGGTGTTACCGAAACATTATATCCAAAAGCCATCCACGGAAGTGAAACTCCTGACCAATGTTTATCTCCAGGCTGCGGAATATAGGGTCTTCCTTCTCCTTTAAAATGCAATCCTAATGTCTTATTTAATCCGTATCCGTTAATATGATTCACAAACTTAGACGGATTACTTTTGTAATTTTCATAAACCGCCTGAACCATTACAGTATTTGACGAAAGTTCAAATCCGCGTGCTAAAGAAACTTTTCCGTAACCACCCGTGTGTGAATCACGTACAGATCTTCCGTAATATTTAACTACACCGCCATGACTATCATACACCGTACTTGTATCAGCAACTTTATCTTCTAAAATTGCCATTAAATCAACTAGTTTAAAAGTCGATCCCGGCTCCTGAGATTCTGCAATAGCATAATTTGTTGTTTCGTAATAAGATCCATCTTCTGCTCTTCCTAAATTCGAAATCGCCTTTACATGGCCTGTTTCTGTTTCCATAACTACCACGCAACCGTGATCTGCTTCGTAATCTTCTAGTTGTTTTAACAAAGCGTGATGTGCAATATCCTGAATGAAAACATCTATTGTCGAAATAACATCATAACCGTCAATTGGGTCTACTTCATTTAAATCACGAATGGGTTTCCACTGCCCTTTTGCGATTTTTTGTTTTAGGATTTTCCCGTCTTTTCCGTTCAAATAACTTTTAAATGCCCATTCAATTCCTTTTCCAACTTCAACTCCAGTTGCCGGATCAATACGGTCGTAACCAATTGTTCTTTCGGCAATTTTTCCTATCGGATGTTTTCTAACGGTTTCTTGTTCTACAATAATTCCGCCTTTAAAAGCCCCTAAATTGAATAATGGAAAACCTTTAATTTTTACATATTCGGTATAACTTAAATTGCGGGCAATTAAATAATATCGGTTTTTGTTTGCTCTCGCTTTTCTTAATTCTTTTTCATAATAACCTGATGGCCTATCTAGGATCGTTTCTAAAGAATCTGATAATGCTTTTACATGTTTTTCAAAAGTTTCAGTTTTTGGCGCTTTGGCATCAAAACGAATTTCATAATTCGGGATTGATGTTGCCAATAAACTTCCGTCAGCAGAATAAATATTTCCTTTGTTTGCCGGAATTACAAAATTTCTAACCGTACGCTGTTTTGCCAGTTTTCTATAATAATCTCCTTCAACCCATTGAATATTGGTTAATTTAACAACAATAGCAATTGCCATCAAAAAGATGAAAACTGCTACGAGGTAAATTCTGTAGGATATATGTTTATCGTCTACTGCCATATTCTTTTAAAGAAACTTTTTTCTTCTTCTTTTTTAACTTCTATTTTTGTTGGAGGAACTGTTGATGGATAAATTTGCTTTTCGAGCATTTTATCTGATATCGTCGATTCCATTTTTAACTTCATCAGTTCAGAGCGTCGATCTACAAATTCAGATCGCAATTCTTTTACTTCATTATTTAGTTTTGCGATTTCAAAAACCTTTTGTTCGTATCGCTGTGTATTTGCAATCATCAAAATAGCCAGCAGAATTATAAAAACTATGAACCGCCAGTTTTTTACTGCGTCATCGTTTATTAGAAACCTTGCTTTTAATATGCTGAATACTCCACCTTTCATTTTTTCTACCTATATATATATTATATCTTTTCGGCAATTCTCAATTTTGCACTTCTTGCTCTGTTGTTGATTTTGATTTCTTCATCATCCGGAACAATCAGTTTTCCTATTGTTTTAAACGGTACTGAAAAATTTCCGAAAAAATCTCTTTCCGGCTCTCCTTCAAACATTCCGTTTTTAATAAATCTTTTTACCAGTCTGTCTTCTAAAGAATGGTATGAGATTACTGAAAGTCTTCCGCCCGGATTCAAAATCTCTAACGACTGTTCAATAAATTCTTTTAGAACGTCCATTTCCTGATTCACTTCAATTCGAATGGCCTGATAAATTTGGGCCAATATTTTGTTTCGAACTTTCTCAGGTAAAAATTTCTTCAAAACGTCTTTCAGTTCATCTGTCGTTTTGATTGGATAATCTCTTCTCGCTTCTACAATTGTTCTTGCTAAAACCGGCGCGTTTTTCAACTCCCCATAATCAAAAAAAACACGACGTAAATCCTGTTCTTCATATTCGTTAACCACACGATAAGCATTTAAATCATTTTTCTGACTCATCCGCATATCCAGCTCGGCATCAAATCGGGTTGAAAAACCTCTTTCCGGAACATCAAACTGATGTGATGAAACTCCTAAATCTGCCAAGATTCCATCTACACCTTTAACACCATGAAAACGAAGAAACCTTTTTATAAATCTGAAATTCTCATTAATTAAAGTAAACCTTTCGTCTGGCAGGGCATTTGCTAAAGCATCTTCATCCTGATCAAAGGCGAATAACTTTCCGTTTGGCCCTAAACGTCTCAAAATTTCTTTTGAGTGACCGCCGCCGCCAAACGTTACATCTACGTAAATGCCGTCTGGCTTAATATTTAAACCATCAACTGTTGGATGAAGTAAAACCGGATTATGATATTCCATTGTCGTCGTCATTAATATTTCCCATTACTTCTTCGGCTAAATCTGCAAAATCCATATCTTCGCCGCTTATTGATTTTTCGTATAAATCTTTATCCCAAATCTCTACAATATTAACCGCAGATGAAAAAACAACATCTTTAGCAATACCAGAAAAAGTTACCAAATCTTTTGGCACTAACAATCTTCCTAATGCATCAATCTCTACCACTTTTACGCCGGCAGTAAATCTGCGAATGAAATCATTGTTCTTTTTTACAAAACGATTCAACTTGTTAATTTTCGCCATCATCAAATTCCACTCATCCATTGGGTACAACTCCAAACATTGCTGAAAAACAGAGCGCTTCAAGACAAAACCGTCCTGAAGGGAAGAAGCCAATTGCTTTTTCAAAGGCGCAGGTATCATTAACCTCCCTTTAGCATCGACTTTACACTCATATGTTCCTACAATTGTGTTCAAGAAAATCCACTTAACATGTTATACAGCAAAAATATAAAAAAAATTACCACATATTACCACTAAATACCACTTTGTTAATAAGTTTAACCACATTTCTACCACTTCACTTAATTATTATCAAATCAACACTTTAGATATTAATCAGTTTAAGAATCCAATCCTTTAACAATTAAAAAAAATAAATAGTCTTTCTCTTAAAAAAGTAATTATAATGCAATCATTTTAACAATTCGATAATATAACAAAACACACCCTAAAATCTGATTTTTAAACACTTATAAATTCTACTAAAATTATGTAGTTAAAAAATGGCAGCAAAAATTCATTTTTATTTATTAAACCCTATATTTGTCGAAATTGAAATTGGCATTAAACTAGATGGACAAAAACTACAAAAAAGAAGGCAAATACAGCTATTTTGAAGCTGGCGAAGGAACCCCTATTGTAATTTTACACGGGTTAATGGGAGGCCTTAGTAACTTTGATGGTGTAGCAGAATATTTCCCAACGAAAGGATATAAAGTTGTTATTCCGGATTTGCCAATATACACACAAAGCATTTTAAAAACGAATGTAAAAAGCTTTGCTAAATACGTTAAGGATTTCATCACTTTTAAAGGTTTTGACAAGGTTATTTTATTAGGAAATTCATTGGGAGGCCATATTGCATTGTACCACACAAAATTATATCCTGAAAAAGTAGCCGGACTTGTAATCACCGGAAGCTCTGGACTTTACGAAAGCGCAATGGGAGACAGTTATCCAAGAAGAGGTGATTATGAGTACATCAAGAAGAAAGCTGAAGATGTATTTTATGACCCTAAAATTGCCACTCCTGACCTTATTGATGAAGTGTATGCAACGGCTAACGATCGTATCAAATTGATTAAAACTTTAACGATTGCAAAGAGCGCTATTCGTCATAATATGGCTAAAGATTTACCAAAAATGACAGTTGAAACCTGTATTATTTGGGGTAAAAACGACTCTGTAACGCCGCCTAATGTTGCCGAAGAATTTGATAAATTATTGCCAAATTCAACTTTGTATTGGATTGACAAATGTGGACACGCAGCTATGATGGAACATCCTCAGGAATTTAATGAAATTCTTGAAAAATGGCTTACTGAGCAGAAATTATAGCCTCTAACTTTCAATTTTAAGGAGGTTTTAAAAAACAAGAATATGAAAATTAATACCGCCGAATTTATCATCAGTAATTCTGATGCATCAAAATGCCCGAAAGATTTTCTGCCGGAATATGCATTTATAGGCAGATCAAACGTTGGTAAATCATCTTTGATTAACATGATTACCAATCATAAAAATTTAGCAAAAACATCTGGAAGACCAGGAAAAACACAGCTGATAAATCACTTTAAAATCAATAACAATTGGTTTTTAGTCGATTTACCGGGTTATGGTTATGCTAAAGTTTCAAAAAAAACAAAATCAATTTTCCAGCAGTTTATTACCGATTATTTTGAAAACAGAGAGCAGTTAGTCTGCGCTTTTGTTTTAATTGATATTCGCCACGAAGCTCAAAAAATTGACATTGAATTTATGTCTTATATGGGAGAAAGCGAAATTCCGTTTTGTATTATTTTCACCAAAGCAGACAAAATCAGTAAAGTAAAAATCGATTCACACATTGCGGCTTACAAAAAACAAATGTTTGCCAACAATTGGGCCGAAATGCCACAATATTTCGTAACCTCATCTACAGAATCTATTGGAAAAGAAGAACTTTTGACTTATATCGATGAAGTGAATCAAGAGGTTTTTAAAAGCAACAGCGGGTTTTTAGATTCTATTTAAGAAGTTAAATTTCAATTTTTTAAAATCCAAATTCCAATACTAAGATTAAATTTTAAAATATAAAAAATCCCAAACTCCAACCTTAAATTGGAATTTGGGATTTTTTTATTGGAATTTAAAACTACTACTTCGTAAGCTCCAGTTTCTCTGCAAAGTAATCGCAGAAATCTTTCATTGTGTCTGACATTTTTTCGTCATCTGTGGCGCGTTTAAAAGTATCGGCCATTGCAACTAATGTTTGGTGAAAGAAAATTTTCATTTCATCTACCGGCATATCTTTTGTCCATAAATCAATACGCATTGTTTCTTTTGCTTTACTGTCCCAAATTGATAACATTATAGCTTTTGCTTCTTCAGCCTGAACACCGCCGTCTTGTGCGCTCCACGTTAATTTTTCCGGAACACGGTTTTCGTCTAACTCGACGTTGAATTTAATTTCTGATTGTATTGTATTTGACATTATTTCTTAGGTTTATATTTGGACTTTTCGAAAATTTCTTTTGCATTCACTTTTAATAATTCTGATAGCGGCACATTGTTGTTTTTCATATACGAACGAACAATCTGCCAGCCAATCCACGCTCCGACTCTTCCCGGAGAATCGTTGTCTATTTCTAAATAAAATTTAGAAAACGGAGCAGGTGCTATAAATCGTGTTGTTAATTTAGGATCTAAACTGTACAACATTTCGCTTTCAAGAAAATAACGCCACATATAGCTTTCATTTTCTTCGCACCATTTTATTTGTTCGGGCGTATAACCCATTTTTTCTGCATCTGTGTAATTCGGCAGAAGCAAATCTTTTGCATACAACTGTTTCCCTTCAAAAATCATTTGAGAAATTAGGTTTTTATCCGGATAAGCAGGAATGTTTCGGTACGTAAAACTCGAAACTACATCGGGCATAATTTGTTTTTCTTCAAAATTGTATTTCAAATAAGCCGGAAACTCATAAAATTTATGATCCTTACCTAAATACAGTTCTAAAGCAACCACAACAAGGCTGTCTGCATAAATTGCTTTTGCGTTATAATCCATTTCTCCTATTACTGTAACAACTTTTGGCGTTTTAGTTTTTGGGAAATAATATTTTATGTGTTTAAAAAGCTCATTGAATTCCTCACGGACAGGCTCGAAATTGCTGTATTTTTTTTGTACCTCTTCGTAAACTTCTCTCCAAATTGGCTCTTTCATTTTTTGAAGCCAAACGTTATCATCGTTTCCGGGAAAAAAATATGGATATTGTTTTTTCAGCTTCGCAAGATCCTCAGGTTTAGCTTCAAAAAACGCTTTATCAAAACGCTCTACTTTTATATCTACCGGAATTTCTTCAACCTCTTTTTCAACCTTTGTTTTTTGGTCACAAGACAAAAAAAACAAGCACAGAACCACTACAAAGCGATAAATTTTCATTTTATTTTATTTAGATTTGTGTTGCTGGATTTTAAGTACTTTTCTACTTAAAAAAATAATTCTGCAAATATACATCCCTCCATCTTAAAACTTGAACTATTATGGCTAAAAAAAGCACAATTCAAACAGAAAAAGTAAATACACATATTGTTGAATGGTTAAAAAATTATGCTGCTAATGCAAAAGTCAACGGATTTGTAATCGGAATCTCAGGCGGAGTTGACTCTGCAGTGACCTCTACACTATGTGCACAGACCGGTTTACAAGTTTTATGTGTTGAAATGCCGATTCATCAGGCTGAAAGTCAGGTGTCAAGAGGAAGAGAACATATTGATCAGTTAAAAAAACGTTTTCCTAACGTTTCGAGTGTAAAAACAGATTTAACTGACACTTTTGAGGCGTTTAAGTCATCTGTGCCAACTTCAAAAGATTCAACAAAAGTTAATTTATCATTAGCCAACACAAGAGCGCGTTTAAGAATGACTTCTTTATACTATCTAGCTGGTATTCATGGGCTTTTAGTAGCCGGAACGGGGAATAAGGTAGAAGATTTTGGTGTAGGATTCTACACAAAGTATGGTGACGGCGGTGTTGACCTAAGCCCAATTGCTGACTTAATGAAGTCTGATGTTTATGCTTTAGGCGAATTTTTAACTGTTCCAAATTCAATTTTAACAGCTGCCCCTACAGATGGACTTTTTGGAGATAACAGAACAGATGAAGATCAATTAGGCGCAAGTTACGACGAGCTGGAATGGGCGATGCTTGCCGCGGAGTCAGGAAAAACGGTGGATGACTTCAACGGGAGAGAAAAATCTGTCTTTGAAATTTATAAAAGATTAAACACCAGCAACAAGCATAAAATGGATGCAATACCAGTTTGTTTGATCCCAAAAACGTTAAAATAAAATTTTTAACATTTGTCAATAATTAATTACAGAATTTATTTATTAATTTTACAATTCCAAAAACATGATAACAATTCTAAAAAGGTAAAATTATGATTAAAGTATGTCTTGCAGACAATCATCCTGTGACTCACTTTGGCGTTAAGTCTTATTTCAAAGACCACGATCAAATTTCAATTGTTGCCAACGTAGGCAATTTTTCAATGGTTAGAGATATTCTTCAAACGAAGGAAATCGACATCCTAATCTTAGATCTAGAATTAGAAGGACTTTCAAGTATCTTCGAAGTTAAATCAATCTTGAAAAATTTCCCGAAGACAAAAATTGTAATTTTCAGTGACCTAGCTGAGCAAATGTATGCTCCAAATGCTATTAAAGCAGGAGTATCCGGGTATGTACACAAAACAGAAAAACTTGAAACTTTAGGTCTTTCTATTATTAAAGTACACGAAGGTAAAATTATCATCAACGAAACAGTTCGCAAAAACATGGCCCTTATTGCTAAACAAAGCAAGAGCGAACGTTTGTACAGAAAACTTTCTAACCGTGAAATCGAGGTTTTACGTTATTTAAGTGATGGTAAGAAAAACAATGAGATTTCTAAAATCTTAAATCTGAACGAGAAAACGATCAGTACTTACAAACTAAGATTATTAACTAAATTAAACGTTACTAATTTAGTAGACTTAGTAAATAAGGCTAAGACTTTAGAAATTATTTAATTTGATGGTATCCTGATTCGCTTAGGCCAGAATCATCGACCATAAAAAAAGCTCTATATTGTTTATCACTATAGAGCTTTTTGATTTTTATCCGCCATGGTAAGGAACTACTACCCTTCCCAGCTTTTTAGAGAAATTATTGAGCAGTTTAGAATAATCTACTACCATCATCAACAATTCTGAATTATCTTCCTGCGGATCAGAAATAAGTGAATTTTTTAATTCATGAATAAGTTTTGAAACCAAAAACCATCTCATAGAAAATATAGTATCTGAAACGTTTTGTTCGATAGTTACATTTTTATGTTTCGGAAAAATATTCTGTCCTTCCCAGTTGTGAATGGTTACTTTTTCATCTTCCATTAAAATATTGGTCACTTCCTGCGCAAAATCAGGCTGTAAGTGCATCAAATATTTATCAAGACTAAAAGCTTCATTTTGATTATAGAATTCAATAATATTGGTGTAAATATTTTGAAATAACGTATTTGACAATTCTACTTCATCTTCCTGAAGACTCAAATAGACTTTTTCGAAAACTCTGTATTTTCGCTTTTCACTTACTTCTTTAACAACCCCTTCTTCATCTGCTTTCAGGAAAACATCTTCAAAGTCTTCTTCTACACTTCCGTAAAGCAATAATATTTCAATAATTTTTCTTTCGAAACCGTACAAAATATCTACTTTTTCTGCCTGCTCTGCAGGATAAAACCCTGGCTCTCCCGGATAATCATCCGGCGGCCCTGTTCTTGGATCTTCGGGATCTCCTCCAGAATAGTTAGCATTTTTTGAAGGCTGGTTTCTAACAACATCAAAAGGTTTTTGTTCTTGTTTTTGCTTTTTATTAGCATCTGCAATATCTTTTTGAATCAATTGCGCCAGCGTACTTACCAAAACCTGCTCCGAAATATCCATAATTCGGGCGCATTCCTGAATATATACTTCACGTTGAATACGGTCTGGTATTTTAGAAATACTGGTTACCATATCACGAATCAAGTCTGCTTTTTTGATTGGGTCATTTTTAGCTTCATTCATCAAGATAGAAGCTTTAAACTGTATAAAGTCTTTACTGTTTTCTTCTAAATAAGCAACTAATGCATCGTGCGAATTTTTGCGGGCAAAACTATCAGGATCTTCTCCATCAGGAAAAGTACAAACCCTAACATTCATACCTTCTTCCAAAATCAAATCTATTCCTCGAATAGAAGCTCGCAATCCGGCAGCGTCCCCGTCAAAAAGTACGGTAATATTTTTGGTCAAACGATTAACCAATCGAATTTGATCTGGCGTTAAAGCTGTTCCTGAAGAAGCCACAACATTTTCAATTCCGGCTTGATTAAACTGAATTACATCAGTATACCCTTCTACCAAATAACAATTATTTAGTTTTGCAATTGACTGCTTTGCCTGATAAATTCCATAAAGCACTTTACTTTTATGGTAAATATCACTTTCGGGTGAATTCAGGTATTTTGCTGCTTTTTTGTCATTAGTTAAAATACGTCCTCCAAAACCTAAAACACGTCCCGACATACTGTGAATTGGGAACATTACACGTCCTTTAAAACGGTCAAAAGGACGATCTTCTCTAGCAATTGTTAAACCTGTACTTTCCAGAAATTCTAATTTATAGCCTTTTCCGAGTGCTTCTTTGGTCAATGCATCCCAGGTTTCGGGAGAATATCCTAAATTAAATTTTTTGATCGTTTCGGCAGTAAATCCTCTTTCTTTAAAATAAGATAAACCAATGGCTTTTCCTTCTTCGGTATTAGCCATTACATCCTCAAAATACTTTGCAGCAAATTCTGAAACCAGATACATACTTTCACGAACATCTGTCATTGCCTTTTCAGCATCTGTCTGTTCGGTTTCTTCGATTTCAATGTTGTATTTTTTGGCTAAATACCGAATGGCTTCGGGATAGGTAAAATGGGAATGCTCCATTAAAAAAGCAACTGAATTCCCGCCTTTTCCGGAACTAAAATCTTTCCAGATTCCTTTTGCAGGCGAAACCATAAACGAAGGTGAGCGCTCATCCGAAAATGGGCTCAAACCTTTGTAGTTACTTCCTGCGCGCTTTAAATTGACAAAATCACCAATAACCTCCTCTACACGAGCAGTTTCAAAAACAGAATCTATTGTACTTTGTGAAATCAAAACGTAATTTGTTTTTTAAAAATTATAGCTTGTAAAAGTACATAAATCCATTTTGAATTTTTGTTATTAAAATAAAAAAAGTGCCTCTTTCGAAACACTTTTTCTACTAACTAAACTCAAACTTTATTCTCAATTCAAATCAAGGCGTAAACCTAAGGAAACATTATTTTCTTTGGTTAAATTATCCTGAAATATGGGATTTAAATCGTATTTAAAATACAAACTCAATTCTCTGTAACCAATGTAAGAACTCAAACCGTAAATAAAATTATTTACATTATAATCGCCTTTAATTGTAGTTTTATATTTTAAATCGTCTTCTTCAAATTTTAAAATCTGTTTTGATTTCACGTTAATTCCGGCGTAACCTCCTACTCCAAAACGGAAACTTTTGTGGGTTTTGAAATATTTTTTCCCATTGTTTTCGCCAGCCTTTGTAAAGTCAAATTCTAAATGAACCGGAGCAACCAAATACACATTTCTAAAACGAGATTCTGTCAAATGAACCGGATTTTCTACCAAATTGGTTTGATCGCCATCTACTACAAAACTCCTGTTATCTGTTGGACGAATATTATTGTACATTAAGGAAAGTCCGTATTTTGCATGAAGCAGATTATCGTTTTTCATTAATCTTGAGTTATAAGTAAAACCCCATTCGTAAAAATGCGAACCCATAAAACGGTAATTTGAATCCTGTAATTTTCCGTCGACCATTGTATTATTCAAACCCATTGCAAATACAAATTGCGATGTTGTTCTTTTTTCGCCTCGAATAGAATCTTTACTTTTTTTATCATTATTCCAACGAATAACCAAAGAATGCTTTTTTATTGAATCTCTTTCTTTGATTTTTCCATCGACTTTTTGCTGAACCAAATCGTTTAGTTCGTTTTGTGCTAAAGTCACTTTTTCTTCAATAATTACAGCACGGGCTTCTGCTAATTCTTTTTTGCGCTTATCAGCTTGCTCTTGCGTAATTTTTCCTTCTGATAATTGCACATTTACTGCTTCAATTTCTTGTTTCAGAGTTTCTTTTTCTTCTTTGGTAATCTTTTCAATTTTATTGGCAATTTGCTTTGCTCTTGATTCAAAGGTTTCTTGTCCCAGTACTTTGCTTACGAATAAGAAAACGAGGATTACGAGGTAAATGGTAAAGTTTTTCATGATTGATTTTTTAATTTTGATTGTGATTGATGATGATTTTTTTAATCATTAATGGTGAATGGTGAATTCTTTATTGCATTTCCATCGGGTTGAAACCCGACGCTACAATATGAATCGCTCCTTCGGAACTGAAAATCTATATTCTTATTTCTTGCTTCTTTATTCCATCTCCATCGGGTTGAAACCCGACGCTACAATATGGATCGTTCCTTCGGAACTGAAAATCTGTACTCTTGTTTCTTGCTTCTTTATTCTATGCTCTTTATTCTTTCTCCTGCTGATTTCTGTTCGCTAAAGCCACTTTTACCGTTTGATAGTTTTTATTGACTTTTGTAATTACTTTTTCTCTAAATGAAAGTTCTAATTCGCCATCGACCTGATTCAGTAAATCAGAAGCATTGATTTTTACTTTTGATTTTTTTACTGAACTTTGAGCCAAAACGGTTTTTTCGGCCGTTTCGAGTAATTGATCTGTATTCTCTTTTTTAGGGTTTTCGGTAACTACAACTGGATTTGTATTTGATTGTTTTTCTTGATTATTTTTGATGATGACTGAAGACTCCGCTATTTGATTTGATTCATTTTTAATGGTTTTATTTTTCGTTTGATTAAAGTTATTTTCCTGTTTGTTTGATTTTTGTGCCACTGTTTCTGCTGCAGTTTTTTCGGCGATCACAGTTTCTGTTTGAACTGGTTCAACTTTATTTATAGTTGGTTTAGCCGTAGAATCTTTTTTAATATTTTCTTCAATTACAACATTTTTAGGTGTTTCTATCGTGTCTTTCTTTTGATTAAAAAAGAAAGTTCCAACTAATAAAAAACCAACAATACTGGCGGCGATATAAAGCCATTTTCTGTTTTTAGCTGGCTTTTTAGTTTCTTCGGCAACACTCAACATGGCATCTAATCGGTCCCAGGCTTTTTCGCTAGGCTCAATTTTGCGTTGATTTAGTTTTTCACGGAAATCCTTTTCAAAATTATTCGGTTCCATTTTCTTGTTTTTTTAGAATTGTAATTTGTGTTTGCAGCATTTTCCTGGCATGCGATAATTGCGATTTCGATGTTCCTTCATTAATTCCTAACATCTTGGCAATCTCATTATGTTTATATCCTTCAATGGCGTATAAATTGAAAACCATTTTATAACCATCTGGCAGAGCATCAATTAAAAACTGAATTTGATCAACGGTAAACTGACTTTCGATTTCGTTGAAACTTTCTTCTGTAAAAAATTCATCTTCGGCAAATTTTACTTTTTTCCGAACTCTCAAATACGAAATACATTCGTTAACCATAATTCTACGAATCCAGCCTTCAAAACTTCCTTTATGTTCAAAGTTTTTTAGATTCGTAAATACTTTCATGAAAGCCGTGATCATTACATCTTCTGCCAGCTGAATATCTTTTATATATTGTCGGCAGACACTTAACATTTTCGAAGAAAACTTACTGTAAATCTGCTGCTGTGCTTGTCGATTATTTTCGACAGCAAGCTTTATGATTTTAGTTTCTTCTTGATGTAAATGAATAATTTTCATTAATAAGCTTTTCGGTTTTTGGTTTTAGAAACAGACTTCTATTAGCATAGACGCATGTCGATTTGAAATGGTTGCATGGGAGGTAAAAAAAAATCAATTTTTAAATTCCAAATTCCAAACACGCAGAAATACACAACTGATTTACAACAAAGTAAACCAATTATCTAATTGATAAATTTTCTGATTATCTAATTAAAGAAACTATTTCTTTCTTTCAATAACGTAATTTACCATTAAAGTAAGCGCCGCTTTGAATTCAGAATCCGGGTAATTGTCTAAAAGGGAAAGTGCTTCCTGCTGGAATTGCACCATTTTGTCTTCGGCGTAAGCCAAACCATTATTATCTTTTACAAAGACAATCACTTCTTTTACGCGTTTTTTGTCTTTGTTGTGGTTTTTGATGGAGTTTATCAACCACTTTTTTTCTTGTGGAGTACAAGTATTTAAAACATGAATTAAAGGCAAAGTCATTTTTTGCTCTTTAATATCGATTCCGGTTGGTTTTCCGATAGCTTCTTCGCTGTAATCGAATAAGTCATCCTTAATTTGAAATGCCATTCCGATAAGTTCGCCAAACTTTCGCATATTTTCCACCTGAATATCATCTTCAATTACCGATTTTGCGCCAAGTGCACAGCAAGCTGCAATAAGTGTTGCAGTCTTTTTTCGGATGATTTCGTAATAAACATCTTCAGTAATGTCAAGTCTTCTGGCTTTTTCTATTTGAAGTAATTCACCTTCGCTCATTTCGCGAACGGCTACAGAAATGATTCGGAGTAAATCAAAGTCACCATTATCGATAGAAAGCAGTAATCCTTTTGAAAGTAAATAATCTCCAACCAAAACAGCAATTTTATTTTTCCAAAGTGCATTTATAGAGAAAAATCCGCGGCGGCGATTACTGTCGTCCACCACATCATCATGAACCAAAGTTGCCGTATGAATTAATTCAATAACCGATGCACCACGATACGTTCTTTCGTTTACAATACCTCCGGAAACCATTTTTGCCGTCAAGAAAACAAACATAGGTCGCATTTGTTTTCCTTTTCGGTTTACAATATAATAAGTGATTCTGTTTAGTAACGCAACCTTTGAAGTCATCGATTCGTGAAACTTTTTTTCAAAAAGTTCCATCTCGGTAATAATAGGCTGTTTTATTTGTGAAGTAATATTCATTTCGATTTCAAATATACTATTTTAAATAAAAAAACGTTGTCTATTTTATGTTAGTATATCTATAAATATGTACTAATTTATAAAAAACAATCCAAAAACACCTCAATCTAATAACTAATTTGAATTCATTGAAAAGTAAAACCAAAAAAACTATTTATTATGAAAACAAAATTTTTATTAATTGGAACCTGTATCGCTTTATCACTATTTACAAGTTGTAATTCTGATGAAAACACAAATGACGGAACTAGTAAGGTCATTACTAACAACGAAATAATTGCCAATTCTAAAATTGACGCCTCTATTGAAGATGTTACGAATATTGCTGAAGATCAGTTTAACTCTCAAGTAAACATTAACAGCAAACCTTCTGGAAACATAAAACACTTTTTACCTGAATGTGCTGTTATTACAACAGTTTTAACGAATAATACTTTTACAAAAACAATAGATTTTGGTGTTGACGGCTGTACGCTTGATAACGGAAATACGGTAAAAGGAAAAATGGTGGTTTCATTTTCTAATGATTTTTCGGCTTCTACACAAACCATCAGTTATACGTTTGAAGGTTTTTATCACAATGGTAAACTACTTCAGGGAAGCAAGAGCATTATTAGAACTGTAAAATCGACTGATTTACTGGCAGAAGCGCATCCGGTTTTAACCGCGGCAATTGATTTAACTATTACTTTTGATGACGGAAGTGTTTATATCAGAAAAGGTTCTTTAGTAAAAGAAATGACTGCCGGTTATAACACTTGGTTCAATTGGGAAGACAATGTTTTTGTAGTGACCGGAAGCGGTACCACAACTTTACCAAACGGAGATACTTACGATGCAGAAATTACGACTCCTCTGGAATTTAAAGCTTCATGCAGAAAACCATTTGCTGTAAAAGGAGTTGTTGAAATTACTAAAAATGGAGCTTTGGCCACCATTGATTATGGCAATGGAGATTGCGATACTCTGGCTTCTGTAACAAAAGACGGCGTAACAGAAGAAATTGATTTGAAAAAATAAGATCCCTTTTTGCCCACAAAAAAAGCATTAAAAACTAGATTCACCCTCGTTTTTAATGCTTTTTTTAATTTTATAATATCGTAAACTTTGCATTTACATGTAGTCCCTACGGGACATTCTGTACGTTTTAATCATAATTTTTCTACCGATCTGTAAGACCTAGCGGAGTTATCTCGGAGAGATTAAATATCGGTAGAAAAAACAACATTGCGTGATATCGTTTTTGTCCCGTAGGGACTATACTGCATCCGCTTCTTTGTTCGCCAATTGTCCGCAGGCAGCATCAATATCTTTTCCGCGGCTGCGTCGCACTTTTACAACAACTCCAATATTTTCTAATGCTTTTATATATGCTAAAATAGACTCTTCTGAAGCTTGTTGAAATTCTCCATCGTCAATTGGATTGTATTCAATTAAATTGACTTTACACGGTACATATTTACAGAATTTCACCAATGCATCAACCGAAGCTTTATCATCGTTAATTCCTTTCCAAACTACATATTCATATGAGATTTTGCTTTTGGTTTTTCTATACCAATATTCTAATGCTTCTCGTAAATCTTTTAAAGGAAAGTTTTTGCTGAAAGGCATAATCTTCGCGCGGGTTTCATCAATTGCCGAATGCAGAGAAACTGCCAGTTTGAATTTCACATCATCATCAGCCATTTTCTTGATCATCTTCGGAATTCCTGATGTCGAAAGCATAATACGTTTTGGAGACATTCCTAAACCTTCTGGCGATGTCACCATGTCGATCGCTTTAATGACATTATTATAATTCATTAAAGGTTCGCCCATTCCCATAAAAACAATATTCGAAAGCGGATGATTGTGGTACAAACGGCTTTCTTTATCAATTGCCAAAATCTGATCGTAGATTTCTCCCGGCTCCAGATTTCGCATTCTTTTTAAACGCGCAGTTGCACAGAAATTACAATCTAAACTACACCCAACCTGACTTGAAACACAGGCTGTTGTTCTGGTTTCTGTTGGAATTAAAACAGATTCTACAACTAATCCGTCATGCAGGCGGACCGCATTTTTTACTGTTCCGTCGCTGCTTCTCTGCATAGTATCAACCTTAATATGATTGATAACAAAATTTTCTTCAAGCATAGAACGTGTTGTTTTGGCAACATTCGTCATATCCTCAAAACTGTGTGCTCCTTTGCTCCAAAGCCATTCATACACTTGATTTCCACGGAAAGCTTTGTCATTATTTGCGACAAAAAAATCTCGTAACTGATCTTTTGATAAGGCTCTTATGTCTTTTTTCTCGATTTGCATGCTGCAAAGTTAATCACTTTTGTCCTTTTTTTCGATTTTTAGATGCATTCTTCGTTTATCCTTTCTTGAATTTTATGCAAAATCACAACTCTATTTATCCGTTAAACCCTTACTATAATGATTTAATTAAAGTTTGGTTATGATTTTTATCATTTAATTTCGACTGTCTGCTTGATAATTTTGATCTAAGAAATAAGGTCAGTTCACAACCACTTACAGAACTCTCCTGATTAAAATTAACAAATACCTATCAAGATGAAAACAATTACATCAATCCTATTAACAGCATTTTTTACAACCGTATCATTACAGCTAAACGCACAAAGAACTTATACCGTAGCAGCTGCTAAATCAACTTTTGAAGTTGCCGGAACTTCTACAGTTCACGATTGGACAATGAGATCTACAGAAGGAACTGGCATCGCCAACTTAACGGTAAAAGATTCTAAACTTACAGCCATAAACAGCCTAACTATTACCTTATTAGCAGAAAGTTTAAAAAGCAGTAAAAAAAGTATGGATCAGGTGGCTTATGAAGCCTTGGATACTGAAACGCATAAAACTATTGAATACGCTTTAAAAGCTGCTGAAAAAATAAATGAATCAACCTGGATTCTAACCGGAACTTATACCATTGCCGGTGTCAGCAAAGAATACAAAACTCAGGTAAAAATAACGGCTGATAATGGAACTTTTATTCTTCAGGGTTCTAATCAAATCACTTTTGGCGATTTTGAAATGACGCCTCCGAAAGCTGCTCTTGGCGTTGTTAAAACCGGTAAAGATTTAACTGTGATTTTCAACATCATGTTAAGTCAGATAAATCAAATTTCTGATCTGTAAACTACAATTACATTCTTGAAAAATTAATGTTTGATAAAATCTTGAATCTCACTTTGGGTACAATTATCCATTCCAAAAAAATGAAAACGTTGTAGTTTTTAAATACCATTTTAATAAAATTTTAACAATGATTTTTATCATGTATCCCTTTGAAATATAGGTAGATCTTTGATACAAGTTAAAACAACATTCTTAGTACTAAAAGAAAATCGGTCGATTTGTTAACTTATTTTTTACAATAAAAACATGACAAAAATGAAAACCAACAAAATAAAATTATTCGCATTTGTAATTGCCCTTTTCGGAATTACTTCAATTGCTACAGCACAAAAATCATATTCTTTAGATGACAAAGCGACCTTTTCAGTTGCGGGGACTTCAACGCTGCATGATTGGGAAATGAAGTCGGCTTCAGGAACCGGAACAGCAAACTTTTCAATAGCTAATTCAAAGCTTACTGAAATAGAATCTCTATCGGTTACTTTATTGGCTGAAAGTGTGAAAAGTGAGAAAAAAAGCATGGATAAAGTAGCTTACGAAGCTTTAAAAACAGATAAAAATAAAAACATCAAGTATGTTTTAAAATCTGCCGAAAAAGTAAACGAAACCACTTGGGAATTGACAGGAACTTACACCATAGCAGGAGTCTGCAAAGTTTATAAAACGACTGTAAAAACAACTGTTACAAAAGATGGTTTAAACATGCAGGGCTCAAACAAAATCACTTTTGCAGAGTTTGGGATGAAAGCACCAACTGCCATGCTTGGAACTATTAAAACGGGACAAGACTTAACGATAAAATTCAATTTAAACTTTAATTTATAAACGCCATGAAAAAAATTTATATCCTATGTATAACATTAGTCAGCACATTTGCTGTTAATGCTCAGGTAAGTTTTGGCCACATTCAAAACCAGATTCCACGAAGCCAAAAAGGTATTAATCAATTTGATGTAAAAAAAGATACTGTTGCTTATAAAGGATTAAGTGTCGATATGGGAGCCGCTTTTGCACTTCAATTTCAAGCTTTAAACTCGTTTAACGATCAAAAAAACTTAGCCACGGCGCCAGGTTACAGATTAAATAATTTAGAGAATAATTTCAATTTACCAAATGCAAATTACACGATTGGGGCTCAATTATATGATGGTGTACGTGTAAACTTAGATGTATATCTGGCTTCCAGACACCACAACGAAACTTGGGTAAAAGGAGGTTATTTGCAAATTGACAAACTTGATTTCATTAAAAAAGATTTTCTTGCTGATTTCATGCAGTATACAACAATCAAAATTGGTCAAATGGAGAACAACTATGGTGATGCCCACTTTAGAAGATCTGATAACGGAAATGCGTTTATGAATCCGTTTGTTGGAAATAATATTATGGATGCGTTCATTACAGAAATGGGGGCTGAAGTTTACTATAATAGATCAGGCTTTGTAAGCATGATTGGAGTAACGAATTCTAAACTAAATCAAAACGTTCAGGAAATTGTAGCAGCAAATCCTACAGCAGCTAAACCAGATAATAATACAACTATAAGCCCTTCTATTCTTGCAAAATTAGGCTGGGATAAACAAATCAACGACGACTTGAGAATTCGATTAACAGGTTCTTATTATCATACAGCAAATTCTAGCGGAAATTTATATTCTTCTGATAGAGCAGGAAGCCGTTTTTACGGCGTAATGAGCCATTCTGAATATAATATTATTGATCCTGCTACCGGAACACCAATTATTACTGTTCCAAACAACTTTGATCCAACAGCTAATAAAGATACAGGAAGATTTAATCCGGGATACGGAAACTGGGCAACATCATACATGGTAAACCCATTTATCAAATATAAAGGTCTTGAGTTTTTTGGAACGTTAGAATTTACTTCTGGAGGAGATTACAAAGGAACTGACGAAACTCGTAAGGTAAACCAATATGTGGGTGATTTAGTTTATCGCTTTGGAGAAAATGAAAGATTTTATGTTGGTGGAAAATTTAATTTAGTAGATGGAAAATTGGCCAATGCAAATGCAGAAGCAATTCAAATAAATAGGTTTGAAGCCGCTGCAGGATGGTTCATGACCAGAAACGTTTTGGCAAAATTAGAATATGTAGATCAAAATTATAAAAACTTCTCTCAATTTAACGGAGCAACTCCAAATGATCTTTTCGGCGGAAGTTTTAAAGGACTTATGTTCGAAGCAGTAATTTCATTTTGATAAAATGTACAAAAGATTTATTTTTTTAATTATGGGTTTAGCGGCTTTCTTTTTATCAGGAAGTGCTAAACCCACTTTTTTAACAGAAGATACAGCCTTAGTAATAAATAAAATTAAAATAGAAATTACAGGAACATCAACTGTTGGCAAATACAATTGTTCTAATACCTTTTCAATAAAAGATACAGTTTACATAAATTCAGTTAAAAAAGAGGCTTTTAATACCGCAATCAAAATGTCAAACTTTGACTGCGGCAACAAAATAATGACGAAAGATTTACAGGGAACCGTAAAAGTGAAACAATTTCCAAACAGTATCGTTTGCATTACAGATGTAAAACCAAATGGTAAAAATTACAAATGCCGATTAAACTTTTATATCACCGATAAAACTTTAAAATACAAAGATTTTATTCTATATAATTCTGATGATAAAATTCAGGGAACACTAAATTTAAAATTCTCTGATATTGACTTAGAACCGCCCGTAAAAATGGCCGGATTAATTAAAGTAAAAGATGATATTGTGATAAATTTCAGCCTCTACAAAAACTAAAGCTTACTTCTAAAATACTTCAGCAAAAAAAAATTCTTAAACTTTTCAAAACTGAAAAAATTTGGCACAAGAATTGTCTTGCACTCAAAAGAAAAGTAATCTTACAAAGCGCGCCATAATTTTAAAATTTGTATTTTTATTATTCCACTTTATAACCTTTTAAATTTTATAACCTAAAAAGACAAATTATTATGAAAAAACAAATTTTAAGTTTCGCTGTTGTTGCATTATTAGCTTTAGGATTACAATCTTGCGAAAAGAAAGAACCTAAACCTGCAGATGAAGAATTAACTCTTGGAAACAAAGTTGACTCTCTAACAACAGATATTGAAGAAGTTAAAGACAGCGCTGTAAGTAAAACAGAAAATGCTGCTGAAAAAGCTAAAGATGCTACTGAAAATGCAGTTCAAGAAGTAAAAGACGGAACTAAAAAAGCCGCAACTGACGTGAAAGATGCTGCTAAAAAAGGAGCTGAAAAAGTTGAAAATGCTGCAAAAGCTGCAAAAGACGGAACTGTAAAAACAGCTAAAGAAGTAAATGAAGCTTTGAAAAAATAATTTTCAAATTAAAACTAAAAACAGAAAGCCATTCGCCCAAACGAATGGTTTTTTTATGCAAAATAGTCAGCGGATATTTTTTGTATTTTTGCATTCAATTACAACAACTACAAGATGCATTTTATATCACAAGAATTAGAAGATTATATCGAGCAGCATTCTGAAAACGAACCAGAATTACTAGCCAAACTTAATAAAGAAACATACCAAAAAATACTTTTACCGAGAATGTTAAGCGGTCATTTTCAAGGCCGTGTTTTAAGTATGTTATCAAAATTAATACGTCCGGTAAATATTCTGGAAATTGGGACTTATACGGGTTATGCTGCGCTTTGTTTATGCGAAGGAATGCAGGAAAATGGACAATTGCATACTATTGATATTAAAGAAGAATTAATAGATTTTCAAAGAAAATATTTTGATGCATCACCTTGGGGAAATCAAATTTTTCAGCATTTAGGCGAAGCAGTAGATATTATCCCGACTATAGATGTAAAATTTGATTTGGTGTTTATTGATGCAGATAAGGAAAATTACCTCAATTATTGGGAAATGATTGTTCCGAAAATGAATAAAGGCGGCATTATTTTATCTGATAATGTTTTGTGGAGCGGGAAAATTCTTGAACCGGTTCACCCAAATGATGTCAGCACAAAAGTACTTTTAGAATATAATCAGCTTTTGAAAGATGATCCAAGAGTGGAGACGGTTTTATTACCAATTCGCGATGGTTTGACAGTGAGCAGAGTATTGTAAAATAAAAAAATCAATAGCCTCCAGCTTTAGCTGGAGAAACCAAATTTAAGAATATTCAAGGGCTTTAGCCAAATTAAACACTAGTAGATAATTTGGCTAAAGCCCTTTCTTCAATTCTATTTTACCTCCAGCTAAAGCTGGAGGCAATTCAACAAGAATTTTAATCATGAATTACAGCACTGAAATAAACTCCGAAGGTTTTTCGATAATAAACAATGTTTACACTGAAAATGAAATTGAAAAACTGATTTCATTAATCGAAAATGTAACCGAAAATGATTCTGATAATGCTACTTTTAGAAAATCTCAGGATTTATTTGCGATCAGGCAATTTCATAAAGAAATACCTGAAACCTTAGATTTTATTTTCAATCAAAATTTAAAAGATATTATTGAATCTAATTTTGGGAAAGGATACTTTATAACCAAATCAATTTACTTTGATAAACCCGAAAAATCAAATTGGTTTGTGGCTTATCATCAGGATTTAACTATTTCTGTCGATAAAAAAATTGAAGCCGAAAATTTTGAAAACTGGACTGTAAAACAAAATCAGTTTGCGGTACAGCCGCCAAAAGAAATTTTAGAAGATAATTTTACCATTAGAATTCATATTGATACCACTACAAAAGACAACGGCGCTTTAAAAGTCATCAATAATTCCCATTCAAAAGGAATTTTGAGAATCGAAAATCTGGATTTTGAAAACCAAAAAGAAACAATTTGCGAAGTAGAAAAAGGCGGCATCATGATTATGAAACCTTTATTATTTCATGCTTCAAATAAAACCACAAACAACGAAAGAAGAAGAGTTATCCATATAGAATTCAGTAAACAACAACTTCCTGCTGGATTAGAATGGAGTGAAAGAAAAATTCTTGAAAATAATTAAGACGATTTCAAGAGTATTGTAAAATAAAAATTCAATAGCCTCCAGCTTTAGCTGGAGATAATAAAACCTAAAAAAGAAAAAGGCTTTAGCCAAATACCTAGTGTATTTTGGCTAAAGCCTTTTTAATTTTATCAATAGAATCTCCAGCTAAAGCTGGAGGCAATTTATCCAAATTTTATATGAGAAAACTTAGAACCTTAGTATCTTAGAAACTCAGAACCTTTAAAAAATTTATCCCGGAAAATATTGCGGTTTCAACCTTCTGTAAGCTAAAAAGATTAAGAATCCGAAAATTGCTCCAAAGAAATATCCTGTTAGAATGTCTCCCGGATAATGTAATCCCAAATAAATTCGGCTGTAAGCAAAAATTAAAGGCCATAAGAATAAAAAGCCTAAATATTTGAAATGGCGTTTTAAAACCAAATATAAAAAGGTTGCTACAGCCATTGTATTTGCAGCATGTCCTGAGAAAAAACTAAAAGATTTTCTAACCTGAACAACTCTGATAATTGTATTGATATCAGGATTATTGCAAGGGCGTAAACGCTGAAAAGTATGTTTAAACAAATTACAAGTCTGATCTGTAAAAGCAAGTAAAATTGCTACAAAAAGTAATATATACAAGGTTTGCTTTCCTCCTATTTTTTTATAAATAAGATAAAACAATAATAAAAAGAATGGTGTCCAATACAACTGATTAGTAATAATCAGCCAGATTTTATCATATGTTTCAGAACCTAAACCATTTAGATAGATCAGTAAATTGATATCTAATTCTTCTATTTTTTCAAGCATATTATCTTTGGCGTTTTATTGGTCCCGAAAGTGATTCAATATCTTCTTTTACTTTGTCTATTTCTGTGGCAGTATCACCTAACAGATTACCGGATAAATTAGTAGTATCACCTAACAAATTAGATTTTGCATCATTAATCTGTGCGTTAATATTACCCGTTATATCAGTCAAAGATTTTGTATCAAGGCCGTTGGCCTCTGCTCCCTTTTGAATTTCACTTTTTATATCGTTGGTTGCATTTTTTAACTGCGCCATAGCTTTACCCATAGTGCGGGCAATTTCCGGCACTTTATCTGAACCAAAAAGCATTAGTACTATAAACAGTATGAAAACTAATTCTCCTCCTCCTATACCAAACATATCTTTTATTTTTGTTGTGCCACAAAGATATTAAATTTTGAAGCGCACAGTTTTAAAAATTACTTAAAAAAAAAGACTCTTTTCAGAGCTACCGTCTGGACACATCTGTAAAGAGTCTCCAACCTTGCATTACTGAATTAAATTTTTGCAGACCAATCCAAAAGGTTGTGATGCCAGGTTTTC